>NZ_FUZQ01000010.1 GCF_900167525.1 Krasilnikoviella flava
GTAAGTTTGAGGGGTTGCCCCGGCGGGGCTGGGATCCTGGAAAGGGGTTCTGGTTGCGCGGTGTGCGTCGGTTGTTTGAGAACTCAACAGTGTGTTTGATAGTCAATGCCAAGTATTTTTGAACCTTTTTGGTTCCTTTGGATCGGACTGAGCAGTTCAGCTTGGTCTGGCCAGTATCGTTGAATGCTGCGGGCTCTTTTGGGGGTTCGTGGTGTTTCTCTTCTTTTACGGAGAGTTTGATCCTGGCTCAGGACGAACGCTGGTGGCGTGCTTAACACATGCAAGTCGAACGGTGAAGCCCAGCTTGCTGGGTGGATCAGTGGCGAACGGGTGAGTAACACGTGAGCAACCTGCCCTCCACTTCGGGATAAGCCTTGGAAACGGGGTCTAATACCGGATATGAGCACTCATCGCATGGTGGGTGTTGGAAAGTTTTTCGGTGGGGGATGGGCTCGCGGCCTATCAGCTTGTTGGTGGGGTGATGGCCTACCAAGGCTTCGACGGGTAGCCGGCCTGAGAGGGCGACCGGCCACACTGGGACTGAGACACGGCCCAGACTCCTACGGGAGGCAGCAGTGGGGAATATTGCACAATGGGCGAAAGCCTGATGCAGCGACGCCACGTGAGGGATGACGGCCTTCGGGTTGTAAACCTCTTTCAGCAGGGAAGAAGCGCAAGTGACGGTACCTGCAGAAGAAGCGCCGGCTAACTACGTGCCAGCAGCCGCGGTAATACGTAGGGCGCAAGCGTTGTCCGGAATTATTGGGCGTAAAGAGCTCGTAGGCGGTCTGTCGCGTCTGGTGTGAAATCCCGAGGCTCAACCTCGGGCTTGCATCGGGTACGGGCAGACTAGAGTGCGGTAGGGGAGACTGGAATTCCTGGTGTAGCGGTGGAATGCGCAGATATCAGGAGGAACACCGATGGCGAAGGCAGGTCTCTGGGCCGCAACTGACGCTGAGGAGCGAAAGCATGGGGAGCGAACAGGATTAGATACCCTGGTAGTCCATGCCGTAAACGTTGGGCACTAGGTGTGGGGCTCATTCCACGAGTTCCGTGCCGCAGCTAACGCATTAAGTGCCCCGCCTGGGGAGTACGGCCGCAAGGCTAAAACTCAAAGGAATTGACGGGGGCCCGCACAAGCGGCGGAGCATGCGGATTAATTCGATGCAACGCGAAGAACCTTACCAAGGCTTGACATGTACGAGAACACGCTAGAGATAGCGGACTCTTTGGACACTCGTATACAGGTGGTGCATGGTTGTCGTCAGCTCGTGTCGTGAGATGTTGGGTTAAGTCCCGCAACGAGCGCAACCCTCGTCCTATGTTGCCAGCGGGTTATGCCGGGGACTCATGGGAGACTGCCGGGGTCAACTCGGAGGAAGGTGGGGATGACGTCAAATCATCATGCCCCTTATGTCTTGGGCTTCACGCATGCTACAATGGCCGGTACAGAGGGCTGCGATACCGTAAGGTGGAGCGAATCCCAAAAAGCCGGTCTCAGTTCGGATTGGGGTCTGCAACTCGACCCCATGAAGTCGGAGTCGCTAGTAATCGCAGATCAGCAACGCTGCGGTGAATACGTTCCCGGGCCTTGTACACACCGCCCGTCAAGTCACGAAAGTTGGTAACACCCGAAGCTCATGGCCCAACCGGTTTTCCGGGGGGAGTGGTCGAAGGTGGGACTGGCGATTGGGACTAAGTCGTAACAAGGTAGCCGTACCGGAAGGTGCGGCTGGATCACCTCCTTTCTAAGGAGCATCTGATACCCCCGTGTAGCTTTCGGGGTCGTCTTGCCGGGGTTGTCCTGGTGGGGTGGCTTTCGGGGGTGGGGGTCAGGCAGACCATCTGAGGCGCCGTTTGAGCGTCTGGTGGTTGCTCACGGGTGGAACATTGACTAGAAGGATCGGTTCGGCGCTTGTTCGCCGGCTAGTACACACCGCCTCTTCGGGGGTTGCCTCTTCGGGGGTGGGTGGCGGAACGCTGGTGGTGGGGGTTGGTCTGGTTCGCAAGCACACTGTTGGGTCCTGAGGCAATCGGCTCTCCTGCGGGAGGGGTTGGTGGTCTTGATGGATACGGGTCGTGGGCTGGTGTGAACCGCTCCTGGGGGTCTTCGAGTGTTCGAGGGCGTCTCGGGGGTAGGCGTGCCGGGTGTCTGCGGGTCGTCCGTTGCTTGAGAACTGCACAGTGGACGCGAGCATCCCAGATGTTCAGTGCCGGCCTGCTCATGGTCTTTGATCGTGTGTTGGCTGGTTTTCTGATCTCTGTGAAATATTGTAGTGTGTCGAAGTTTTTAAGGGCACAGGGTGGATGCCTTGGCACTAGGAGCCGAAGAAGGACGTTGTAGCCTGCGATAAGCCTCGGGGAGTTGGCAAACGAGCTGTGATCCGAGGATGTCCGAATGGGGGAACCCGGCCAGGGTCATGCCTGGTCACCTGCATCTGAATACATAGGGTGTAGGGGGGAACGTCGGGAAGTGAAACATCTCAGTACCGACAGGAAGAGATATTCCGTGAGTAGTGGCGAGCGAAAGCGGATGAGGCCAAACCGTGTGTGTGTCAAGCTGTCAGGCGTTGCACATGCGGGGTTGTGGGACCTTCTGACCAGATCTGACAGTCTGGTAGCCAGTAAGAAAGCCGTGTCATAGTCGAACCGCATTGAAAGGCGGACCGTAGTGGGTGTGAGTCCCGTAGACGAAATGGTGCGGCCTGGTTGAGGGGATCCCAAGTAGCACGGGGCCCGAGAAATCTCGTGTGAATCTGGCAAGACCACTTGCTAAGCCTAAATACTACCTAGTGACCGATAGCGGACAAGTACCGTGAGGGAAAGGTGAAAAGTACCCCGGGAGGGGAGTGAAATAGTACCTGAAACCGTGTGCCTACAATCCGTCGGAGCCTCCCTAGCAGGGGTGACGGCGTGCCTTTTGAAGAATGAGCCTGCGAGTTAGTGCTCGGTGGCGAGGTTAACCCGTGTGGGGAAGCCGTAGCGAAAGCGAGTCCGAATAGGGCGATTCAGTCGCCGGGTCTAGACCCGAAGCGAAGTGATCTAGCCATGGGCAGGTTGAAGCGCCGGTAAGACGGCGTGGAGGACCGAACCCACTTAGGTTGAAAACTGAGGGGATGACCTGTGGTTAGGGGTGAAAGGCCAATCAAACTTCGTGATAGCTGGTTCTCCCCGAAATGCATTTAGGTGCAGCGTCACGTGTTTCTTGCCGGAGGTAGAGCTACTGGATGGCTAATGGGCCCTACCAGGTTACTGACGTCAGCCAAACTCCGAATGCCGGTAAGACATAGCGTGGCAGTGAGACTGCGGGGGATAAGCTTCGTAGTCGAGAGGGAAACAGCCCAGATCATCGGCTAAGGCCCCTAAGCGTGTGCTCAGTGGGAAAGGATGTGGAGTTGCACAGACAACCAGGAGGTTGGCTTAGAAGCAGCCACCCTTGAAAGAGTGCGTAATAGCTCACTGGTCAAGTGATTCCGCGCCGACAATGTAGCGGGGCTCAAGTACACCGCCGAAGCCGTGGCACTCACACAATAACCCAGCATCGACTTGATCGGTGTTCAGGTGTGTGGGTGGGTAGGGGAGCGTCGTGTGGGCAGTGAAGCTGCAGGGTGACCTAGTGGTGGAGCCCACACGAGTGAGAATGCAGGCATGAGTAGCGAATGACGGGTGAGAAACCCGTCCGCCGAATGACCAAGGGTTCCAGGGCCAGGTTAATCCGCCCTGGGTAAGTCGGGACCTAAGGCGAGGCCGACAGGCGTAGTCGATGGACAAGGAGTTGATATTCTCCTACCGGCGAAGAACCGCCCATACCGAGCCCGGTGATGCTAACCATCCCAATGGCAACACAGCGACCTTCGGGTCGCGCCGTTGCCGGCGGCGTGGGACCCGAACCGGTAGTAGGTAAGCGTGTTAACAGGGGTGACGCAGGAAGGTAGCCCGGCGTGGCGATGGTAGTCCACGTCCAAGGTTGTAGCCCGCTTGGTAGGCAAATCCGCCAAGCATCAAGGGTGAGAACTGATAGTGACCGCTTATGCGGGAAACGGGTGATCCTCTGCTGCCAAGAAAAGCCTCGACGCGAGGTTCTAGCCGCCCGTACCCCAAACCGACTCAGGTGGTCAGGTAGAGAATACCAAGGCGATCGAGCGAATCGTGGTTAAGGAACTCGGCAAAATGCCCCCGTAACTTCGGGAGAAGGGGGGCCCCAACCGTGAACCGGACTTGCTCCGGGGAGGCGGGGAGGGCCGCAGAGACCAGGGAGAAGCGACTGTTTACTAAAAACACAGGTCCGTGCGAAGTCGCAAGACGATGTATACGGACTGACGCCTGCCCGGTGCTGGAAGGTTAAGAGGACGGGTCAACTTCGGTGAAGCCCAGAATTTAAGCCCCAGTAAACGGCGGTGGTAACTATAACCATCCTAAGGTAGCGAAATTCCTTGTCGGGTAAGTTCCGACCTGCACGAATGGCGTAACGACTTCTCCGCTGTCTCAACCGCGAGCTCGGCGAAATTGCACTACGAGTAAAGATGCTCGTTACGCGCAGCAGGACGGAAAGACCCCGGGACCTTTACTATAGCTTGGTATTGGTGTTCGGTGCGGCTTGTGTAGGATAGGTGGGAGACTGTGATACCCGGCCGCCAGGTCGGGAGGAGTCATCGTTGAAATACCACTCTGGCCGCATCGACCATCTAACCTCGGTCCGTAATCCGGATCAGGGACAGTGCCTGGTGGGTAGTTTAACTGGGGCGGTTGCCTCCCAAAATGTAACGGAGGCGCTCAAAGGTTCCCTCAGCCTGGTTGGCAATCAGGTGTCGAGTGCAAGTGCACAAGGGAGCTTGACTGTGAGACCGACAGGTCGAGCAGGGACGAAAGTCGGAACTAGTGATCCGGCGGTGGCTTGTGGAAGCGCCGTCGCTCAACGGATAAAAGGTACCCCGGGGATAACAGGCTGATCTTGCCCAAGAGTCCATATCGACGGCATGGTTTGGCACCTCGATGTCGGCTCGTCGCATCCTGGGGCTGGAGTAGGTCCCAAGGGTTGGGCTGTTCGCCCATTAAAGCGGTACGCGAGCTGGGTTTAGAACGTCGTGAGACAGTTCGGTCCCTATCCGCTGCGCGCGCAGGAAACTTGAGAAGGGCTGTCCCTAGTACGAGAGGACCGGGACGGACGAACCTCTGGTGTGCCAGTTGTTCCGCCAGGAGCACGGCTGGTTAGCTACGTTCGGAAGGGATAACCGCTGAAAGCATCTAAGCGGGAAGCCTGCTTCAAGATGAGGTTTCCATCCCCGCAAGGGGTGAAGGCACCCAGCTAGACCACTGGGTAGATAGGCCGGATGTGGAAGACAGGACTCAAGACTGTCGGAGCTGACCGGTACTAATAAGCCAACAACTTCACACACACATCAACACTGTTGATCAATACATGCTACGCGTCCACTGTGCGGTTCCCGAGAAACGGGCACCACCCCCACCCCCGCGCACCACCAGTGCGCGGGCAAACCAGGGGG
>NZ_FUZQ01000008.1 GCF_900167525.1 Krasilnikoviella flava
CCCGACCTGCCGTACGACTACAGCGCCCTGGAGCCGCACATCAGCGGCAAGATCATGGAGCTGCACCACGACAAGCACCACGCCGCCTACGTCACCGGCGCCAACACCGCCCTGGACAAGCTCGCCGAGGCCCGCGAGTCCGGCGACCTCGCCGCGGTGAACCTGCACGAGAAGAACCTCGCGTTCAACCTCGGCGGCCACACCAACCACACCGTCTTCTGGCACAACCTGTCCCCCGAGGGCGGCGGCCAGCCCGAGGGCGAGCTCGCCGAGGCCGTCAAGGACGCCTTCGGCTCCTTCTCGACGTTCCAGGCGCAGTTCACCGCCGTCGCCACCGGCATCCAGGGCTCCGGCTGGGCCGTGCTCGGCTGGGACTCCATCGGCCAGCGCCTCGCCATCTTCCAGCTCTTCGACCAGCAGGCCAACGTGCCCGTCGGCATCACCCCGCTGTTCATGCTGGACATGTGGGAGCACGCCTTCTACCTCGACTACCTCAACGTCAAGGCCGACTACGTCAAGGCCGTGTGGAACATCGCCCACTGGCAGGACGTCGCCGCCCGCCTGCAGCGCGCCCGCACCCAGACCGCCGGGCTCATCATCCCCGCCTGACGCCCGCCCCGCCCCGCCGCGGCCGCCCCGCCCGACGCACGCCGTCGGGCGGGGCGGCCGCGTCGTCTCATGACCCGTGCGTGGCGGTGGTCTGCTGGTACAGCGCCAGGCGGGGCTCGCCGTCGACGACGACGTACGTGCTCGCCATGAGCGCGACGAACGGCGCCTCATCGCCGCGCACGGCCCGCGCGCGGTAGACGAGCGCGGCGGCGCCCTCACCGAGGCCGACGCGGCGCACGTCGTGCAGCTCGTAGGAGTCCCACGGCGGGGCGCCGTCGAGCGAGGCGACGACGGCGTCGCGGTCGAGCACCGAGCCGTCCACGAGCACCATGAGCGCCACGCGCGTCATGAGGTCGCCGTAGTGCGCACCCCCGGTGCTCCGGCACAGCGCGTCCCACCCCTGGCGCTCCAGGTCTAGCAGCCGGTCGAGCGTGAGGTCCACCATCGCGCCAGGCTAGGGACAGGGCCGGGCGGCCCGCACGCCGGGGACACCGGGGGTCACGCCGTCGTCGCCGTGGCCATGAACGCGCCGCTCATCCCTTCGGGATCCATCGAGCGCCGAGCTCCGCCGGCTCCGGCGGTGTCCCGTCGAGAGGGCCGTCCTCGGCCGCGCGGGCCCGCAGCCCGCCGAGCTGCACGTCCAGGCAGCGCCGGCGCAGGCCGGCCGTCCGCTCGGGGTCGCCGAGCCGGATCGCAGCCAGCTGCTCGTAGATCAGCGGCAGGTCGGTCTCGGCGAGGTCCGCCCGCACGCTGCCGGCCTCCTGGGCGCGGTGCAGGATCCGGGCGGCGAGCCCCCCGGCTTCCCGCGCGAGCGCGTCATGCTCGGGGGACGGGGGAAACAGACCGGCGAGCCGCACCGTCAGGGAGTGCACGTCGGCGTCGACGATGCCGCGCAGGAACGCCTCGAAGGAGTCCCACGGGTCGTCCGTCTCCAGCGCCCGGCGCGCGACCGCCACGAAGCGCTCGAGGCCGTCGAGGCAGAGGGTGGCGAGCAGCGCCTCCTTGCTCGGATACCGGCGGTACAGGGCGCTGATGCCGACGCCGGCCGCCTGGGCGACCGTCGCCACCGGCGCGTCGGGCCGGGCGACGAACACGTCGCGGGCGGCGGCGAGGATCACGCCGTCGTTGCGGGCCGCCTGTGCGCGGCGGCCGCTCAGCGGAGGAACGGGGTCGGGCATCACGGCCTCCTCGTGTTACGTCCTTCGTCGCTCGGTCCCGTCGCTCGCCGCACGCAGCGGACGCGCCCCGGACCACGGGCACGACGATACCTCTTGTACGGAACGGATCATTCCGCTACGCTCATTTTCAACGGAACGGTTCGTTCCGTTCCCCGATGTCGAGGAGAATGCGATGCTCGAGCAGCTCACCCCCGCCCGGATCGACGTCCCGCAGGCCGACCTGGACGACCTCCGCGAGCGCCTCGCGCGCACCCGCTTCACCGACGAGATCGACACCGAGGGCGCGTACGGCACCCCGGTCGGCTCCGTCCGCGAGCTCGTCCGGTACTGGCTGGAGGACTTCGACTGGCGCGCGCTCGAGTCCCGTCTCAACGCGATCCCCCAGATCGAGACCACTATCGACGGCCAGCGGGTCCACGCCTTCCACGCTCGCTCGGGCCGACCGGACGCCGTCGGGCTCGTCCTCACGCACGGGTGGCCGGGCACAGCGCTGGAGTACCTCGACCTCCTGGAGCCCCTCAACGCGGCCGGGTACGACGTCGTGATCCCGTCGATCCCCGGCATCGGCTTCTCGGGTCGCACCACCGAGCCCGGCTGGGACGACGCGCGCGTCGCACGGGCGTGGGTCGAGCTCATGCGACGGCTGGGCTACGAGCGCTACGGCACCGTCGGCAACGACGCCGGGGCGATGATCTCCCCCGAGGTCGGCAGGCTCGACCCGGAGCACGTCGTGGGCGTGCACGTGGCGCAGGTCTTCTCCTTCCCCTCCGGCGCCCCCGGCGAGATGCACGACCTCACCGACGAGGAGCAGGCGGCGCTGGCGCACCTGGGCTGGTTCTGGGAGAACCTGGGCGCGTTCAACACCCTGCAGTCGCAGCAGCCGCAGACGCTCGCCCACGCGCTCGCGGACTCCCCGTCCGGGCTGCTGGGGTGGCATGCCCAGCTGATGGGCGACCTGGCCACGACCGACCCCGAGTTCGTGGTGGCGAACGCCGCGGTGTACTGGCTCACCGGGACGCAGGGCTCCGCCTTGCGGAGGTACCGCGAGAACACGCTCGCCCAGAAGCGCGCGCAGGAGTCCGGCGCCCGGCCGGCGCCGACGACGGTCCCGCTGGCCCTGGCGCAGGCGAAGGGCGACTTCGCGTCGATCCGCCGGTTCGCCGAGCGCGACCACGCCGACATCCGCGCCTGGACGATCTACGAGCGCGGGGGCCACTTCGCCGCCCACCTCGAGCCGGCGCAGACCGCGGCCGACGTCACCGCGTTCTTCGACGGCCTCTGACGACGGCGCGCAGGGATTCATCGGAGGAATCGGTGCGCCGGGGATGCGAACTGGGCAATAATCCACGGCATGTCCCGCACCGATGAGGTCGTCGACGGCGTCCGCCGCATGATCACCGGCGGGGAGCTCGGCCCCGGCGACCGGCTCCCCGTGGAGAAGGACCTCGCCGAGCGGCTCGGGGTGTCCCGCGGGTCGCTGCGCGAGGGGGTGCGCGCCCTCACCGTGCTCGGCGTGCTCGACACCCGGCAGGGCGACGGCACGTACGTGACCAGCCTCGACCCCGCGCGGCTGATGTCCTCGCTGCAGTTCGTCGTGGACCTGCACGGCGACACCAGCGCCCGCCCGTTCCACGCCGTGCGCCGGGTGCTGGAGACCGAGGCCGCCGGGCTCGCCGCCCACCGCATCACGCCCGAGGCGCTCGAGCAGGCCCGGACCGTCCTCGACCAGGCGGCACGCACCCTCGCGCAGCAGCCGGTGGACCACCCCGCCTTCATCGAGGCGGACACCGAGTTCCACCGCATCGTCGCCGACCAGGGCGGCAACCCCGTGATCACCGCGCTCGTCGAGGCCATCGCCGGCCGCACCGCGCGCGAGCGCCTCTGGCGCGGGCTGCACGAGGAGGGCGCCGAGGCGCGCACCCAGAGGGACCACGAGGCCGTCTGGCGGGCGCTGGCCGCCGGCGACGCCGAGGCGGCGCGCGTGCGTATGGCCGCGCACCTCCTCGACGTCGAGGAGACGCTGCCTCTCGTCCCGGCCGACGCACCCGACGCCGCGGAATGACCGCGCCGCACTGAGCCCCGATCCACGGGCGCGATGCCAGACCGCGCCGATGACGCACCACCGGCCGTCGGTGCATCGAGGCTCAGGGCGAGGCGTCGTCGACCACGGCGAGCGCGAGCTCACAGAACATCGAGTCGGCCCAGGAGAACCAGGGTCGTGAGTACCGCGTCGGGTCGGAGGGATCGAAGCTCTCGTGGACCTGCCCAGTGCCGCCGTCCGCCCGCGCGATCAGCTCGAGCACGCGTCTGCGGTCGTCTGGCGTGCCGGTCAGCCCTTCGACGGCGAGGGCGATCGGCCAGACGAAGCCTGGTGCCGTGTGCGGGCTGCCGATGCCGCTCACGAGAGTCCCGGTGAAGAAGTACGGGTTGGCAGGGCTGAGCACGAACCGGCGCGTCGCCTGCCAGACCTCCGCGTCGATCACGTCCGGTGCGACGAGCGGGAGCGACAGGAGCGACGGGGTGTTGGCGTCGTCCATGCACAGGACACCGCCGAGACCGTCGACCTCGTAGGCATAGATCTGTGCTTCGTCGCCCGGAGCGGTCACGACCCCGTGGGTAGCGACGCCGTCGACCAGCTCGCGGGAGAGCGTGCGCGCGTCGTGCGCCAGCACGACGTCGCCGTAGACCTCGCCCGCGATCTCGGCCAGGTCGAGGAGCGCCTGCGCGGCGAACAGGTTGGCCGGCACGTTGTAGCCATACGTGCATGCGTCGTCGGACGGGCGGAACGCGCTCCATGTCATCCCGGTGGCTCCCACGGGCGTGCCTCGGCCGCCACGGGCGAGCGTCTCGGTGGGAATCGTGGTGTCGCGGGCGAAGCGGTAGGTCGAGCTGTCGTGCCGTTGCTCGGTGCGCAGCTGGTCGACGACCACCCGGAGGACCCGGTGCGCGCGCTCGTCGAAGAGGCTCGCCGCCTGGCCCGGGTCGGTACGCCAGAGTCGGTGCGCGAGCGTCACCGGGTACGCCAGGCTGTCGACCTCGTACTTCTGTTCCCACACGTGAGGGTCGGCGCAGATGTCGTCGAGGTCGTATCTCGCCCCGGTGGGGCCGTCGTTGAACGCGTTGGCGTACGAGTCGTGGTCCAGGCACGCGAACTGGCGCCGCACGACACCGGCCACGAGCGTGGCCAACGGTGGACAGTCGGCCAGGAATCGCAGGTAGGGCGTGAGCTGGACGGTCGAGTCCCGCAGCCACATCGCGGGGATGTCGCCGGTGATGACGAACGTGCTGCCGTCCGCTCCCACGGTCATGGTGTCGGTGAGGGTGCGCCGCAGCGCGTCGTCGACCATCGTGCCGATGCGCTCGCCGGCGACCCTTCGCACGCGGTCGGCCGCCGTTCGCAGCGTCGCGTCGATCGCCGGGTCGAGTCGAGGAGTCATCTGCTGAGCCATGGTGCGTCTTCCTGGTCAGAGTGCGGCGAGGACGCCCGTCGGCGGGCCGGCCACGAGATCACGGGCCGCCAGCCCGGCTCCGAGCAGACCGGCATGGTCGCCCTGGGCGGCCATCGTGATCTCAGCCCCTCGGACCCACCGCCTCGTAGAGGCCTGAGACCGGTAGACGTCGGCGACGAGGCCGCCTCGGGCGAACACGCCGCCCCCGAGCACGATGCGGTGCGGTGCGAGGACCGCGCACATGCCGTTGAGCCCGTCGGCGAAGGCCTCGGCGGCCTCCATCAAGGCACCGACGGCTCCCGGGTCTCCGGAGTCGGCGGCGGCGACGAGGCGGTCGACCGTGCGGTCCGGACCCGGCAGCACCCGCTCGGCTGCGCGGCGCAGCGACTCCCCGGACGCGAGGCCCTCCCAGCAGCCGGCGGCGCCACAACCACAGGGCAGGCCGCCGCGGTCGACCACCACGTGGCCGATCTCGCCGGCGAAGCCGCGCCCTCGGACGAGCTTGCCGTCCAGGACGACCGCGCCACCGATCCCGGTGCCGACCGTGACGACGAGGACGAGGCCTTGCGCCGAGCCCCCTCGGACCTCGGCAAGAGCCGCGGCCTGTGCGTCGTTGACGACCTCGGAGGGCAGCCCCGTGGACTCGACGAGAGCCGTACGCAGGTCGATGTCCCCGAGCCCCAGGTTCGCGCTGAGCAGGAGGCGACCGTCGTCGACGACACCGGCGACGGCGACGCCGACGGCGACGGCGTCCTGCCCGAGGTCTCGCGCCAGCTCGAGCACCGCGGCGTGCCGAGCCTCGGGGCCGTGGGGCAACGGTCGGCGCACGACGTCCCGCAGGGAACCGTCGGGCCCGACCAACCCTCCGCGGAGCATCGTTCCCCCCACGTCGATACCCACCGTGGTACCTGGAACGCCCTGTCGCGACCTCGTCATCATGATTCCCTTCGTGGGGTTGTGCGCGGGACCTCGACGTGCTGCGCCGGCTCGACTCGTGTACCAGGGACGTGCCGGAGGGTGACGATCCCGAAGGGCCGCACGACCAGCGCGGCACCGCATGCGTCGTCCTCCGTCCATCCCTCGAAGCTGCGGGCGCCGTCGGTCTCGTCCCCGAGCGGCTCCTCGAGCAGGTCGACGCGCGCGACCGTCCCGGGCCCGTCGAACGCGACCCCGACGCTCGCCTGCGCGCCGTGCGGCTCGTACAGCCGGACGACCAGATCCCCGCTCCCGTCGTGCGCGAGCTTGACCGACTCCACGAGCAGGCCCGGCCCGTCGACCCGCACCAAGGGCTCGACGGCTGCGCGGCCGGACGACACCTGGCGCGGCGGGAGCGACAGGGCGTAGCCGTCCCGCACGGCGTCGACGACGGCGGCCCCCGGGCGTACGCGGTGGACGAACGTGTGCCGGCCGAGGTCGGCCCCCGGGTCGGGGTACCGCGGCCCCCGCAGCAGGTGCAGGTTGACGGTCGTGGTGGTCCCCCCGTCGGGGCGGACCTCGCTCGCCGCGTCGTATCCCTGGGTCGTGCGGTTGGCGATGCCGACGCCGAAGCCGGCGTCCCCCACGTGGACCCAGCGGTGGGCGACGTCGACGAACCGCGCCGACTGCCAGCTCGTGTTGCGGTGCGTGGGGCGGCGGACGTGGCCGAACTGCGTCTCGGCCGCCACCTCGTGCGCGCGCACGTCGAGCGGCCACGACAGCACGAGGAGCTCCTCGCGCTCGTTCCAGTCCACGGCCGTCGTGACCTCGAGCGCGCCGTCCACCAGCTCGAGCCGCTGCGCCAGGGTGCTGCCACCGGGCCCGAGCACGCGCTCGACGACGATCGTGCCGTCCTCGACCCCGACGCGGGCCTCGGGGACGTCCCGGGACACGCGGTGCGCGTGCGCGTCGATGTCCCACGCGTCCCAGCGGTTGGGCAGATCGCGGAACAGGCGCGCGACGTTGGCCGGCCCCGCCCCGGCGACCGCGTCGCGCCCGGTCGCGCGGTCGACGAGGGAGACCACGTGGCCGGAGCCGTCGACGACGACGCGCAGCGCGTCGTCCTGGAGGATCCACGTCGCGCCGTCCGCCTGCGCAGGCGGAGACCCCGCCACGCGACGCGGGCCCACGGACAGCGGCTGGATGCCGTCGAGGACGACGGGGCTCGGGTTCGCCCACAGCTCGTCCCGGCCCGCTGCCGGAGCGCCCTGCGCCCCTGCGCCGGCGAGAACGTCCAGCGCGTCCGCGACCAGCTCGGCGCACCGCCGCTGGACCCACTCGTGGTCGCGCGCGGAGTCCTGGTACACCCAGGCGATGGACGAGCCCGGCAGGACGTCGTGGAACTGGTGCACCAGCACGGTGCGCCACAGGCCGCGCAGCTCGTCGAGCGGGTAGGCGGCCCCGGTGCGCCGCGTCGCCGTCGCGCACCACAGCTCGGCCTCGCGCAGCGCCGACTCGCTCCGCCGGTTGTCCGCCTTGAGCCGCTGCTGCGACGTCGACACGCCGCGGTGCAGCTCGAGCGGCATCTCGCCGACCCACACGGGCGAGGCCTCGCCCCGCTCCTGCGCGGCGGCGGCGAGCGCCTCCGACCGGGCGAAGAAGTCGTCGGGCGTGCCCCAGGCGACGCGGGCCGAACCGGCGAGGTCGCGCACGCGCCGCGCCGTCTCGGCGTGCTCGCGCGTCGGGCCGCCCCCGCCGTCGCCCCACCCGCTCGGTGCGAGCGAGAGCTCGGCGGACACCGTGTCGGAGTCCGCGACGTTCGCCTCCGCGTGCGCGAGCTGGCGCGGGGTGAGGTCGCTGTTGTAGTTGTCGACCGGCGGGAAGTGCGCGAGCACGCGCGAGCCGTCGATCCCCTCCCAGGTGAACGTGTGGTGCGGCATCCGGTTGGTGTCGTTCCACGACATCTTCTGCGACAGGAAGCGGCGCATGCCCGCGGCACGGAAGATCTGCGGCAGGGCGGCGGAGTAGCCGAACGAGTCGGGCAGCCACACCTCGCGGCAGCGCACCCCGAGCTCGTCGGAGAACCAGGTGGTCCCCTCCAGGAGCTGGCGGACCATGGACTCCCCCGACAGCAGCATGGTGTCGGACTCGACCCACATCCCGCCGACCGGGACGAACCGGCCCGCGTCGACGGCCGACCGGATCCGCTCGAACAGCTCCGGCTCGCTCTCCTGCACCCACGCGAGGTGCTGCGCGGAGGAGGTCACGAACGTCGTCTCGGGGTACTCCTCCAGCAGGGCGAGGGCGTTGGAGTACGTCCGCACGACCTTGCGGCGCGTCTCCCGGAAGGGCCACAGCCACGCGGAGTCGATGTGCGCGTGGCCGACGGCCACGACCTCGTGCCCGCCGTCCCCGTTGCCCTCCGCCAGCACCCCGGCGAGCTCCGCGCGCGCCGCGGGGGCCGACGCGCGGAGCGCCTCGGGCGTGGCGACCTGCACGACGTCGAGCATGCGCGCCAGCGCCCGCAGGACCCGGCCGCGACGCAGCCCGGGACCGGGCAGCACCTCGAGCTGCTCGCGCAGGACGCGCACGTCGCGCCACAGCCCCCACGTGGCGTCGTCCCGCAGCCGCAGGCCGATCTCGCCCCACGCGTACTGGGGGACGGCGGGCAGGGTCGCGGGGTCGCCGAGCGGCGTCGGCGCGAAGGTGAAGTCCGGGTCCATGACCGGGTTGGCCGCGGCCTCCACCCACACGTCCACGGGCAGGGCGGCTGCCCCGGCGGACCACGCCTCCACTCCGGTGCGGTCGGCGCGCAGGAGGAGCGGGAGGGGCACGCGCCTGTTGTACGGCGAGATGCCCTTGAGCACCCGGCCGTCGTGGGCGCGCGCCGTGCCCTCGGCCTGGAAGCCGGGGGTGTCGCGCGTGAACCCGAGGTCGACCTCCAGGTCGACGCGCGACTCCTCGCCCGCCCACGCGGCGGGCACCTCGCCGCGCAGCCGCAGCCACGTCGTCGACCAGGGCTCGCCCCAGGGCTCGCCCGGGGCCACGGGGTGGAACGCGTCGTCCGGCAGTGCCAGGACCACGTCGGGGCGCACGGGCTCCCCCGGCTGCGACCAGGCCGTCACGGTGATCGGCGCGCGCGCGGCGTCCAGCGCGGGGGTGAGCCGCTCGTCGACGAAGCGCCGGACGCGACCGAGGGTGACGTCGTCAGGCTCGAGCCCCATCGACGGTCACCTCCCCGGCGCCGTCCTGCACGAGGTCGAACGACCACCGCCGCCCGGCGAGGGCCACCTCGACGCGCGCGCGTCGGTCCGCGAGGACCGCGAGCGGCAGGTCGGGGCGGAGGACGTCGTCCGCCGGGACGCGCACGGACACCCGCGACCCGCTCCCCGGGGCGACGCTCACGCGGTGCCACCCCACGACGACGGAGCGTGCCCAGTCCAGGCCGCCGACCCGCCGCGAGCGGACGAGCAGCAGCCCCTCGCCGTCCCAGTCCCCCGTGGCGGCACGCACGTCCGCCTCGACCACCAGATCCTCGCCGCTCACCGTGAGAGCGACCCCCTGGACGTCGAGGCCGCCGTAGCCGATCCCGTCCCCGACGCGTGCCAGCACCGGTTCCGGGACGTCGCGGTAGACGCCGTCGGCGGGCATCCGCTCGTCGTCGCGCACCGGGATCGCGCCCGGGTGCGCGGGCAGCGTCACCGGCAGGTGGCCGACGGGCTGGCGCTCCCCGAGCAGCAGGTCGGCGATCACGCGGCCCCCGCCCGGCCCCGGGTAGAAGGCGAGGAGGAGCGCGTCGGCGTGCGCGACGACGTCCGTGAGCACGTACGGACGTCCGGCGAGGACGACGGCGACGACGGGTCCGCGCGCGGCCGCGCGCACCGCGGCGAGCGTCTCGACCTGCCCGGCGGGCAGGACCGGGGAGGCGATATCGACGCCCTCGCCGCAGTCCGCGGCGGTCTGGCCGGCGTTCGCGCCGTTGTCCGCGAACTCGTCCGTGTAGGCGCGGTGGCTCGACCCGCCCAGCACGACGACGACCCCGTCCGCCGCGGCGACCGCGGTGACGTCCTCGGCGTCCGCGCGCTCGACGACCACGCCGTGCGCGCCGGCCGACGCCGTCAGCGCATCCGCGACCGACGCACGGCGGTCCGGGGCGAGCGGGGCGACGTAGTCGCCGAGCATGGCGTCGACGTCGTCGGCGCGCGGTCCGGTGACCACCCACCGCCCCCCGGGGGCGACGGGCAGCGCCGGACGGTCCGCGCCCGCGGCGGGCCCGTTGCGGAGCAGGACGACGGAGCGGGCGGCGATCTCGAGGGAGAGGTCGCCGGTGGCCGGACGTCCGGAGGGCCGCCCCTCCGGACGTCCGCCGGGGCCCGGTCGCGCGTCGTCGACCGGCCCGAGGAGACCCGACCGCGCCTTGACCGTGAGCACGCGCAGGCACGCCTCGTCGACGGCGCAGGACAGGACGTCGGGCGACTGCGCCACCGCCTCCTCCAGCATCGTGAACGACCGGTCCCACAGAGACAGGTCGACGCCCGCGTGGAGCGCCGTGGCGGCCGCCGCCACCAGGTCCCCGACCTGCTCGGCGATCCGGTCGACGGCGAGCCCGTCGGCCATGACCAGGCCGTCGAAGCCCCACTCCCCCCGGAGGAGGTCGGTCAGGAGCGCACGGTTCGCGACGCACGGGACGCCGTCGACGTCGTTGTACGCGGCCATGAGGCCGAGAGCCCCCGCCGCGACGCCTGCGCGCGCGGCGGGCAGGTGCAGCTCGGCGAGGTCCCGCGGGCCCAGCGCCGCGGAGTGCCCGTTGCGGCCACCGGCGCCGGCGCCCTGCGCGGCGAAGTGCTTGAGGACGACGCCGACACCCGTGCCATCGGCCAGGCGCGAGCGGTCCCGCCCCTGCATCCCCACGACCGCGGCCTCGGTCATCCGCGCCGCCAGCGCGGGGACCTCGCCGTAGCACTCCTCGGAGCGGCCCCAGCGGGGGTCCTGGAGCAGGTCGAGGGTGGACAGCAGCGCGAGGTGCACGCCGTCGGCGCGCAGCGACGAGGCGACCGACGCGCACGCCTGCCGGTACAGCTCGGCGTCCCACGTGGCGCCCACCGCCAGGTTCACGGGCAGCAGCTCGGCGCCGAGCGCCTGGTGCCCGTGGGGGGCCTCCTCGACGAGCAGCGGCCCGACGTCCTGCCCGGACGCGGCACGCACCTCGTCGACGACGAGCGCGGCGACCTCGGCCCGCTCCTGGGGCCGGATCCCGTCGGCCCATCCCCGCCCGGACCACGCGTCGGCGCGGAAGAGGCCGTACAGCGCGCCCAGCCCGCCCCACCGGTCGACCTCCGCGCGCAGCAGGTCGGTGGTGCGCCACGCCCCCTGGGCGGTGCGCTCGACGGCCTGCCACCCGAGCAGCCGCTGGTTGAGCTGGCCGACCCGCTCGCGCAGGGACATGCCCGCCATCACCTCGGCGGCGCGCCGCCGTGCCGGGTCGGTCCCGCCGCCGTGCACGCGGGGTGCGGGGGCGTCGTGCGTCATCGGTGCCACAGGTCGTTCCTCGTCCTCAGTACGGGGCGTGCGCCGAACGCCGCTGGGTCGGCGGCCTCGGCTCCGGTCACGTCGAGCTCGACGGTCTCGCCGGGGAGCAGGAGCGTCAGCAGGTCGTCGACCCGCGCCGCCGGGTCGAGCCGGTCGACGAGCAGCGCGACGTCGCAGGTCACGACGTCCGCCGTGATCCGCACGCGCCAGCCCTGCGGGGTCCTCTCGGCCTCGACCGCCGGTGCCGGCCGGGCCCAGCGCACGCCGTCCTCGCGGCACAGCGCGGACCAGGCCCGCAGGCCGTCGCAGTCCGCCACGAGCACCTCGTCGCGGCGCGAGCCGGCGAGCGCGACCTGCGGCGGCAGGTCCCACCGTGCGACCGAGCGGGGCGCGACCTCGACGGTGTGCTCCACCTCCGCCGGCAAGCGGAGCGGGCCGCCCACGACGTGCACGCGCCGCACGACGACGCGCGCCTGCCACACCGCGTCGGTGTCGTTGACGAGGGTCACCCGGGGCGCGCCGTCGTGCGGCTGGATCGCGAGGGTGCGCGGCGCGTACGCCCGGCGCAGCGCGTGCCACCCGGGCTTGGGCCGCCCGCCGTGATCGACCACCGACCACGAGATCCCCGGCCACGCGTCGTTGAGCTGCCACACGAGCATCCCGGCGGTGCGTGGCCACGAGCCGCGCAGGTGGTCGGCGGCGGTGCGCAGGGCGTCGGCCTGGTTGAGCTGGGTCGCCCAGGACCAGTCGTCGACGTCGTCGAGCAGGCGGTCGGGGTCGGGGACGTGCCCGTCGAGCCGGCGCACGAGGTGGCGCATCCCGCCGACCTGCCGCTGGCGGGTCGCGAGGGCGTCGCCCCGGACGTCGACCGGGCGCTCGGTGAGCGCGGCCGAGAGCGTCGCCCACGTGGGCGGGGCCTGGAAGCCGAGCTCGGCGGCGAAGCGCGGGACGTGGTGGCGGTACGTCGTGTGGTCGTACAGGTTCCACTGGTCCCAGAGGTGGCTCGTGCCCTCCCCGTCGACGTTCGGCCCGACGCCGTCGGTCGAGGAGAACGGGCTCGACGGCACGTACGGGGTGCCGGGGGCCTCCTCGGCGACGACGCGCGGCAGGAGCTCGCGGTAGTACCCCTCGCCCCACGTGTTGGACCCGACCTGGTCGGGCCAGCCCCAGTCGCTCCAGCCCTGGAGGTTCTCGTTGGAGCCGTTCCACACGACGACGCTCGGGTGCGCGGCGAGGCGGCGCACCTGCTCCCGCGCCTCCGCCTCGACCTCGGAGCGCAGCGGCTCCTCCTCGGGATAGGCGGCGCAGGCGAACGCGAAGTCCTGCCAGACCAGCATCCCCGCGGCGTCGCAGGCCGCGTAGAACGCGTCGGCCTCGTAGACGCCGCCGCCCCACACGCGCAGCATGTTCATGTTCGCCGCGACCGCCTGGTCCACGCGCTCCGCGTAGCGCCCGGCCGTCGTGCGCGAGACCAGCAGGTCGTCGGGGATCCAGTTCGCGCCGAGCGCGAAGACCTCGCGCCCGTTGATCACGACGACGAACCGGCGCCCGTGCGCGTCCGGCGTCGTGTCGAGGTCGACGCGGCGCAGCCCGACCCGGTGGGTCTGCTCCTGGTCCGTCCCGACGAGCGCGACGGTGACCTCGTGGAGCGTCGGGGGGCCGTACCCGCGCGGCCACCACAGCTCGGCGTCCGGCACGTCGAGGACGATCTCGTCGCGGCCGGCCACCACGTGCCGCGACCGGTGCTCGCCGAACCCGACCTCGACCTCGCCCGTGGCGACGTCGCCGTCCTGCCCGTCGAGCTCGACGGCGACCACGACCCGGCGGCCGGCGAGGTCCGCCGAGACCTCGCCGCGCGCGTGCGAACGCAGCCGCACGCCGCTCCACGCCTCGATCCGGGCGGGGCGCCACAGGCCGGCCGACACCAGCGGGGGCGCCCAGTCCCACCCCACGCTCGACGCCATGACGCGCAGCCGGTTGTACGGGTAGGCCCAGTCGTACGGCAGGGTGCCGTCGTCGGCGTCGAGCATCGCCCGCGCGGCCGAGGAGAGCTCGACGGCGAGCCGGTTCACGCCGGGGCCCACGAGCGCCGACACGTCGACCGCGTACGAGCGGTGCATGTTCGCCGTGGCCACGGCCTCACGGCCGTTGACGCGGACCGTGGCGACGGTCGCGAGGCCGTCGAGGACGAGCTCGGCCCGGCCCGCCGTGAGGGCGTCCGTCAGCTCGACGTCCGCCTCGTACACCCAGTCGCTCTCGCCCACCCAGCGCACCGCCGCGGCGTTGTCGTCGACGTACGGGTCCGCGATGACGCCCGCGGCGAGCAGGTCGTCGTGGACGCACCCCGGGACCGACGCCGGGATCCCGTCTCGCAGGCGCGCGACGACGTCGCCGGAAGGCCCGGCGCCACCGGCGGGGAGGCCTCCCCCCCACCGCACGGTCCAGCCCGGGCCGCCCAGGTCCACCCGGTGGACGGTCCCGGCGGCGGTCGTGCCCTGCGTGTTCCGGTCGTGCACGTGCTCAGTCCTCCGGGTAGTCGGTCGGCGCGGTGTAGTCCTCCGGGACCACCGGGGCGGTCCGGTGGCCGGTCCGGTACACCAGCACCTCCGCGAGGCGGGCGTCCGGGCCCTCCAGCTCGATCTCGAGCTCCCGCGTGGCGGGTGCGTCGACGACGTGCAGCCGCCCCGCGCCGACCGTGCCGCCCGCGGCCACCAGGGTCCCGCCGAGTCGGACCTCGTGCCGTGCGACCCGCTGGCCGGCCGTGAGGTCCTCCCGGACCAGCACGTGGTCGAGCTTGACGGGCTCGTCGCCGAGGTCGGCGCGCCACGTGGTGTCCCCGGTGCGGGTGACGGCCGCCGCGACGGGGTCCCCGAACCGCGCACGCACCTCGTCGCCGAACGCCGTGACCACCGCGGCGTCCGCCGCGTCGATGCGCCCGCGACGGTCCGGCGGGACGTTGAGCAGCAGGTTCGCGCCCAGGCCGACGGACCGGTAGTAGATCGCCAGCAGGTGCTCCAGCGACTTGGGCTCGTCGTCCTCGGCCCAGAACCAGCCGCGGCGCACGGACACGTCGCACTCCGGGGGCAGGTACAGCGCCTCCGCGAACTGCGTCGAGACGACCGTGTAGTTGCTCATCTGCGTGTGGTGCACGACGTACTCGACGGGGTCGCTCGCGAGCCCGTCCTCGTTGCCGACCCACCGGATCGTCGGGGCGCCCATGTTGAACACCATCGCCTGCGGCTGGTGCGTGTGCGCGACCTCCATGGTGCGCGCCCAGTCGTAGGAGTACCCCTCGGAGCCCGCGCCGTCGAACCACAGCTCGACGAGCGGCCCGTACCGGGTGCAGAGCTCGGTGAGCTGGGCGACGTAGACGTCGGCGTACGCCTCCGGGTCCTGGTAGGCCGGGTGGTTCCGGTCCCAGGGGGACAGGTACAGGCCGAGGCCGATCCCCGCGGCGCGGCACGCCGCGGCGACCTCGGCCACCACGTCGCCCTTCCCGTCGCGCCACGGGGACGAGGCGACGGAGTAGTCGGTGGTCGCGGTGGGCCACAGGCAGAACCCGTCGTGGTGCTTCGCGGTGAGCACCACGTACGTCGCGCCCGCGGCCACGGCCAGCGCCACCCACTCGTCGGCGTCGAGCTCGGTCGGGTCGAACGACGACGCCGGCAGGGAGCCGTCGCTCCACTCCTTGGCGTGGAACGTGTTGATGCCGAAGTGGAAGAACATGCCCACCTCGAGCCGCTGCCAGTGCAGCTGCTCCGCCGTCGGCACGATGACGTCCTGGGCCGCGACGTCCTGGACGACGCCCTGGTTCGAGGTCACTTCACTGCTCCTGATTCCACACCCTTGAAGAAGTACCGCTGCAGTGCGACGAAGAGCACGAGGATCGGCACGATGGCGATGATGGACCCGGCCATGGTGACGCGCGGGTCGTACGAGAGGGACGAGGACGCGAGGCGCGACAGGCCGAGGGAGAGCGTGTACAGCTCTTCCGACCGCAGCACGATGAACGGCCACAGGAAGTCGTCCCACGCGGCGATGAACGAGTTGATGACGACGACGACCATCGCGCCCCGCGCCGCGGGGAGGTAGATCTTCCAGAACCGGCGCACCTCGCCGGCGCCGTCGAGCATCGCGGCGTCCTCGACCTCGTTCGGCACGGCGCTGAACGCGGCCCTCGTGATGAGGACGTTGACCGCCGCGATCGCGCCGGGCAGCCAGACGCCGATGAACGAGTCGTCGAGGCCGAGGTCGGTGATCTGGGTGTACAGCGAGACCATGATCGACTCGAACGGGAACATCATCGAGATGATGAGCACCCAGTAGAAGACGCCGCGGCCCCGCCACCCCTGGCGCGAGAGCATGTAGCCAGCGAGCGTCGGGAAGACGACCTGCGAGAAGACCGTGAGCAGGCACATGATCAGGCTGTTGCGGATGTACATGCCCATCGGCACCTGCTCGAACACGGTCTGGTAGGCCGCGAACGTCGGGTTCGCCGGGAAGAAGGTCGCGCTGCTCCCGTACAGGGCGTCCTGCGGTCCCTTGAGGGACGAGAAGAACTGCCACAGGAGCGGGCCCACGGAGATCGCGAGCACGACCAGCAGGAGGACGTACCGCGTCACGAGCGCGCGGGTGCGCCCGTGCGTGCGCCACCAGGTCATCAGTCCTCCTCCTTGGAGCCGAGCTTGTGCGACGCGACCGCGAGACCGATCGTGAGGACGAACAGGGCGACGGAGATCGCCGCGCCGTAGCCGACGTTCCCCGAGATCGGGTCGAGCGCGACGTCCCGGATGTAGAACGGCAGGGTCCGTGCCTGGCCGCCGACGCCGCCCGTCGCGCCACCGAGGATGTAGATCTCGGTGAACACCCGCAGGGAGCCGATGCCCGACATGATGCCGACGAGCAGCATCGTGAGGCGGACGCCAGGGACGGTGACGTGGACGAACTGGCGGAACGTGCCGGCGCCGTCGAGCGACGCGGCCTCGTAGAGGTCCTTGGGCACGCTGGCCAGGGCGGAGAGGTAGAAGATCATGTACCACCCGAGGCCTTTCCAGACGGTCAGCGCGACGGCCGTGAGGAGCAGCAGCGTCGTGTCCGACAGGAAGGGGATCGGGGAGTGGATGATCCCGACCTGCATGAGCGCGGTGTTGACCGGCCCGTTCTCGGAGACGAGGTTCTGCCACACCAGCGCGACCGCGACCATCGACGCGACCACGGGTGCGTAGAACGCCGTCCGGAAGAACCCGATGGCGGGGACCTTCTTGTACACGAGCTGCGCGAGCATCAGCGGCAGCACCACGAGCAGCGGGACCGCGACGACCGCGTAGAGCACGGAGTTGCGCACGGCGAGCCAGAACGCCGGGTCCGCGACCATGCGCGAGTAGTTGTCCAGGCCGACCCAGTCGCCACCGCCACCGAGCGGCCGGGCGTCCGTGAAGGACAGCACGATGGTGTTGAGGAACGGGAAGACCCCGAACACCCCGATGACGATGATCGCCGGCGCGACCCACAGCCACGGGGTCCACCAGGGCCGGTAGAGCGCCGCTCCCGAGGTCGGACGCGGACGGCGGGAGCGCGTCCGGCTGGGCCGGGTGACCTTGGCCGCCGGCTCACCGGCGGCCAGGGTCCCCGCGTAGACGTCGGTCGCCATCGGTCAGCCCTGCTGCTCGAGGATGCGGTTCGCGGCGTCCTCGGCGGCCTGGAGCGCCTCGTCGACCGGCTTCTTGCCCGAGATCGCGAGCTGGAGCTCGGAGACGACCGCGGTCTGCACGGCGTCCGACCACGCGAAGATGAAGACGTTCTCGGCGTCCGTCGCAGCCTCGACCGACAGGCGGTTGGCCTCGTCGAGCGGCGAGTCGCCGGTGATGTCCGTGAACTTGGGGATGTCCAGCGACTCCTCGGTCGAGGGGAAGTTGGAGACCAGCGGGCTGGACACGAACTCCGTCTGCCACTCCGGGCTCAGCAGGAACTGCGCGAAGGCGACCGCCGCGACGGGGTTTTTCGACGTGGACGGGACGCCGATGAGCTGGCCGTCCTGGAACGCGTGGCCGCGGGCGTCGAACAGCGTGGCGACGCCCGTGACGTCGTAGGTGGCCTCGTTGGTGTCCTTCACGTAGCGCAGGAACGAGGCGTTGGTGGAGCCCCACACGACGTCGCCGGCGGAGTAGAGCTGCGTGACGTCCACGTCGCTCGAGAGGGTGTCCTTCGGCAGCGCGCCCTCCGCGTACAGCTCCGCGTACTTCGTCAGCCACTCCTGGATCTTCGGGTCGTCCGCGAACGTGAACTCGGTCTCGTCCGCGTTCGTGATCGCGGCGTTCATGAGCTGCCAGTCGTTCGGCACGTGCGTGTACGGGTTCGCCGGGAACGCGTAGTACTCGCCGCCCGACTTCTCGGCGATCTGGCTCGCCATGTCGAGCTGCTCCATGACGGTCGACGGCGGGGCCTGCGGGTCGAGGCCGGCGTCCTTCATGAGGTCCTTGTTGAACGTCTGCAGACCGTTCAGGCCCCAGTACCACGGGAGGACGTAGTGGTCGTCGTCGCCGGGGAACTTCTGCGACTCCCACACCGACGGGATGAAGGGCTCGCCGATGTCCTCCGGGCCCTTCGTGGTGAGGTCGAGCAGGAAATTCTCGCGGTAGAGCGCGTAGGCCGTCGTCTGGTTGAGGTTGACGACGTCGGGCAGGTCGCACGACTGCGCGTTGGTCACGAGGCGCTGCGTGAACTCGGCGTCGCCCGGGTCGTCCTGCCACTTCACCGTGACGTCCGGGTACTTCTTCTCGAAGGCCGCGATGAGCTTCTCGAAGTACGGGCTGAAGTCCTGCTTGAGCGCCGTGGTCTGGAAGGTGATCTCGCCGGACGGCTCACCCGACAGTCGCTGGTCCGAGGTCACCTCCTCCGAGAGCTCGCACTTGCCCGCCGTGGTCGGCTTGCCGTTGGCGCCGACCGCGTCGGAACTGCCGCCGATACCGCACGCCGACAAGGCGAGGGATGCGACGACGACCCCGGCGATGCCGCCCGTGAGCGTGCGGGCGCGGCGGCGCGGTCGAGGCGTGAGGGTATGAGTGCTCATGGTGTTCAACCGTTCCTCGTGAAGTGTCTACCCGACGGTGGGCCGGACCTCGATGCGGTCCGTGGTGTTCCACAGTTGTGGCGGTGGGTGCCGTCACTGGCGCCCGGTCTGGTCCAGGCGCCTCTCTACGGCTGGCCGTCGCACGAGGTCGTTCTCGTGCGTGGTGGGTCGCGTGGTGGGTGGGTGTCAGGGCCCGCGCAGCTCCGGCCAGGTCCGGACGGGAGCGGCGACAGCGCCGATCCCGTAGACGGACTCCCGCGCGGCCTCGCGCAGGAGGGTCAGCGCGCCGCGGACCACGCCGCCCGGGCCGAACGACGACGCGACCACCTCGGTCCGCAGCGGGGACTCCGCGCGGAGGAGCTCTTCGACCTCCGCGGCAAACCGCTCGGCCCCCGCCGTGCCGACGGTCCCCGCCAGGACGACGCGGTGCGGGTCGACGACGGTGGCGATCGTGGTGACGACGACGGCGACCCGTCGCGCTGCCTCGCGACGGAACGCGCGGAGGCCATCGCCCGGGTCGTCGTCGCGGAGCGCCTGCTCCGGCGAGGTCCCGTCGAGCCCCAGCCCGTCGAGCACCTCCTGGAGCGCCGCCGAGCCGACGAGGCTCTGGAACCCAGCGGACGACGAGCCCAGCGGGCCGCCGCCCGTCGTCGGCGCGAGGCCGATCTCGCCCGCGTACCCGTGCGCACCACGCAGCAGCGTGCGGTTGACGACGGTCGCGGCGCCGATGCCCTCGTCCAGGCGCAGGAGGGTGAAGCTCTCGATACCGGCCGCGTTGCCGCTCTCGGCCTCGGCGAGGGCAGCGAGGTTGACGTCGTTCTCGAGCGCGACGGGGCAGCCGAGCCGGGCGGCGAGCCGGCCCCGCTGGCCCGCGCGCCACGCCGGGTGCCCGGAGACGAAGTCCATGTCCCCCTGGGGGTTCACGACGCCGGGCGTGCCCGCGAGCACCTGCCACAGCCTGGACGGCTCGATGCCCGCCTCCGCGCAGGCGGCGGCGACCGCCTCGGCCACGGTCTCGACCGGGTCGTCGCCGCGCTGCGGGATTCGGACGTCGGAGAGCGCGGCGCCGGAGAGGTCGGAGACGACGGCGTGCACGAACCGGCCCGGCTGCATCTCGACGCCGGCGACGTGGCAGAGGTCGGTCACCGCGCGGAAGTGCACCGCGTTCGGTCCTCGCTGGGCCGACGAGACCTCGCCGACGGGCGTGACGAGACCGGCCTCGACGAGCCGGACGACGAGATCGCCGGTGGACGGCTTCGACAGGCCTGTGGCCTTGCTGATCGTGGCCCGAGAGGCCGACTGGCGCTCGAGGAGGAGGTCGAGGACCATCCGCTCGTTCACCGACAGGGACTTCCGCATCATCGCGACCATCTCGTCCGGGCGGCCGGGTGGCCGCGGTGGATACTTTTAGCCAGGCTACCTGATGATTAACGCCCCGCATACCCCTCAACCCCCGAAAGATCCGATGATCGTCGTCGGCAGGTGATCCGCGGAGGGGTCGCGAATGACGAGTCCGCAGGTGAGAGCCCCTCCGCGCTGGAGCCCGGTGCCGTCGATCTGGTGGTTGAACCCGGGCGCCCATGCACCGAGGAGCATCGGCGCACGACGACGCGGTGCCCCGATTCCTCTGACGAATCGGGGCACCGCGAGACGGACAGGGATCTCCCCGACGCTACGTCGCAGGGGTGCGGACGCCCAAGGTAAGCAGCAGGTTGGCGTACACGCGCTGGTCGCCCGTCGCCACGAGCAGCGCGACGTCGTCGGACCGGGCGGCGTCGTAGAACGCGAAGCGGTCCAGCTCCTGCCAGCCGACGTCGCCGCCGAGCAGCTCCCGGTAGCCGGTGTGGGCGGGGATCTCCTCCCCCGCGGCGACGACGTCGCCCGCCACGCCGCCGGGCACCATGACGGCGGCGGACTCGACCGGCACCGCGTCGAGCAGCACCTCGAGCACCTGGTCCACGGTCAGCAGGCCGGGACGAAGGTTGAGGTGCACCCGCGCGGCACCGAGACGGGCGCCCGTGGAGTGCGGGTAGTTCGCGTCGGCGAGCAGCACCCGCGACCCGTGCCCCGCCGCGGCCAGTGCCGCGACGAGGCCCGGGTGCAGCAGCTCGTAGCGCAGCACGTCAGGCCGCGCCGGAGGCGGCCGGGACGCGCGCGTCGGCGAAGGCGTGCCGCTGGCGGCCGAGGCCCTCGATCTCGACCTCGACGACGTCGCCGTCGGCCAGGTACGGGAAGCGGCCGGACAGCGCGACCCCCTCGGGCGTGCCGGTGCAGATCAGGTCGCCCGGCTCGAGCGTCATGTACTGCGACAGGTGGTGCACGATCTCCGCGACGCCGAAGATCATGTCCGTGGTCGAGGAGTCCTGGCGGGGCTCGCCGTTGACGAACGAGCGCAGCCGCAGGTCGCGGGTGTCCACCTCGTCCGCAGGCACCAGCGCCGGCCCGGCGGGCAGGAACGCGGGGCCGCACTTGCCCTTCGACCACTGGCCGAGCGAGTCGTCGATCTGCCACGACCGCTCGCTCACGTCGTCCACCACCGTGTACCCCGCGACATGCCCGAGCGCGTCCTCGACGGACGCCAGGTAGCCGGCCCGCTTGCCGACGACGATCGCGAGCTCGACCTCCCAGTCGACCTTCTCGGCGCCGGGCGGGATCGGCACGGTGTCGTCGGGGCCGACCATCGTGTTGGGGTGCTTGAAGAAGATGATCGGCAGGCGCGGCGGCTCGGCGCCGGACTCGCGCGCGTGCGCCGCGTAGTTCTGGCCCACGCAGACGACGGCGGTGGGCCGCGCGATCGGCGCGCCGCGGCGCAGCGCGTCCGCGCCGTCGAGCACGGGCAGCTCGCCGGCGGCGAGGGCGGCCCGGGTGCGGCCGATCCCGTCGGCCGCGAGGAACGCGCCGTCGACGTCGGCCGTCAGCGGTCGCAGGTCGTAGGTGACGCCGTCGTTGGTGACGGCGGGGATCTCCTGGCCCACCGGGCCCAGGCGGAGCAGCTGCATCGGTGTCCTCTGTTCTCTCTGGGGGCGTGTCGATCATCGCCCCGTGTCGCGGTGCGGTCACCTCCGTCCCGCCATGCGGGCGCCGGCGACGCCCGCCTCTAGGCGAAGACGTCGGGGTGGGCGTCCGGGGCGAGCAGCCCTTGGTCCACCAGGTCGGTCCACAGGTCGGCCGGGACGACGGCGGCGTGCCGCTCGACGGCCTGCCGCACCTGGTCCGCGGTGCGCAGCCCGACGACGGTGCTCGCCACCGCGGGATGCGTGCGCACGTACGCGAGCGCGGCCTGCGGCAGGGTCACCCCGTGCTCGGCGCACGCGGCGGCGATGCGACGGGTGCGGTCGAGCAGCGCGAGAGGCGCCTGCGCGTAGTCGTAGGTCGCGTCGTCGGGCACGACGTCGCGGGCCAGCAGCCCCGAGTTGTAGACGCCGGCGACGACGACGGCCGCCCCCCGCGCGGCGGCCGCGGGCAGCAGGTCGGTCAGCGCGGGCTGCTCCAGCAGGGTGAACCGGCCGGCGCACATCACCACGTCCACGTCGGCCTCGGCGACGAACCGGGCGAGCATCGCGGACTGGTTCATGCCGGCGCCGATCGCGCCGACGACGCCCTGCTCGCGCAGCTCCACCAGGGCGGGGACGGCCTCGGCGAACGCCTGCTCCTCGTGGTCGTCCGGGTCGTGCAGGTACACGACGTCGACCCGGTCCAGGCCGGTGCGCTCGAGGCTCGCCTCGAGCGACCGCAGGACCCCGTCGCGCGAGAAGTCCCACTCCCGCCGCACGTCGGCGGGCACGTCGAACATGTCCGGGTCCGTCAGGTGCGCGGTCTCGGGGGACGGCACGAGCAGGCGGCCGACCTTCGTCGACACGACGTACTCCTCGCGCGGGCGGGCGGCCAGGCTCGCCCCGAGCCGCCGCTCGGACAGGCCCAGCCCGTAGTGCGGCGCGGTGTCGAAGTACCGCACGCCGGCGTCCCACGCGACGTCGACCGCCTCCTGGGTCTCGGCGTCCGTCGTCGGCCGGTAGAGGTTGCCTGCCTGGGCCGCCCCGTAGCCGAGGCTGGTCAGACGCACCCCGGTGTCGCGCACCTCCCGGGCCGACAGCGCGCTCACGCCTGCTCCGGCTGACGCACCCGCAGCTCGTGCATGCCCCCGTCGACGGCGAGCGCCGTGCCGGTGGTCGCCGTCGCGAGCGGGCTCGCCAGGTAGCAGACGGCGTGCGCCACGGCTTCCGGGCTGACGAGCTTCCCGGTGGGCTGGCGGGCCTCGAGCGCCGCGCGCTCCGCCGCCGGGTCGGGCGCGGCGTCCAGCAGCCGGCCCACCCACGGGGTGTCGACCGTGCCCGGGTTCACGCAGGTCACGCGGATGCCCTCGCGCACGTGGTCGGCCGCCATCGCGAGGGTCAGGGCCTGCACGGCGCCCTTGCTCGCGGAGTACAGCGCGCGCTGCGGCAGTCCCGACCACGACGCGATGGACGCGGTGTTCACGACGGCCGCGTGCTCCGACGCCCGCAGGTGCGGCAGCGCCGCGCGCGTCACGCGCACGATGCCGAGCACGTTGACGTCGAGCACCCGCAGCCACTCGGCGTCGTCGTTGTCCGCGACCGTGCCCTGCGCGCCGATCCCGGCGTTGTTCACGACGACGTCGATGCCGCCCATCTCGGCGGCGGCCCCCGCGACTGCCGCGCGGACGGCGACGTCGTCGGTGACCTCGGCGACCTGGGAGCCCGCGCCCTCGGGGACGCCGTCGCGCGTGCGGTCGATCGCGACCACCTGCGCGCCGCGCGCGAGCAGGGCGCGCACGACGGACGCGCCGATGCCGGACGCTCCCCCCGTCACGATCGCGCGGATGCCGGCGAACTCCGGCGGGGTCTCGATGGCGGCGGTCACTGCTGCTCCTTCTCGTTCGGGACGGGGACCGGCACGGCGCCGGCGCGCACGCCGACGTCGAGCCCGTAGGTGGTGACGGCGGTGCGCCCGCGCACGGCGGCGCGCTCGTCGGCCGACAGGGCCGCGAGCAGCTCGTCGGCGGCGGCGAGCCAGCGGCCGTAGCCGGAGGCCAGCAGGCAGACCGGCCAGTCGCTGCCGAGCATGAGGCGGTCGGGACCGAAGACGTCGAGCGCGTGGTCGGCGGCCGGGCGCAGGTCGGCGGTGGTCCAGGCGTCCCACCGCGCCTCGGTGACCAGACCGGACAGCTTCGCGACGACGTTCGGTCGTGCCGCGAGCGCCGTGAGGTCCCGCCGCCAGGCGTCGAGGGCGGCGGGGTCGCCGGGGCGGCCGGCGGCATCGGGCGTCGTCGCGGCGATCGGCGGCTTCGCCAGGTGGTCGAGCACGAACCTCGTGTCGGGCAGCGCCGCCGCGAGCCGCGCGCACGACGCGAGCTGGTCGGCGCGGACCACGAGGTCGAAGGGCAGGCCCGCGGCGCCGACGGCGACGACGCCGGCGTGCACGTCGGGGCGGTCGAGATAGTCGGGGTCCGGCTCGGCCTGCACCATCGTGCGGATACCGACGAGGTGCTGGCCGCCAGGCGCTTCCCGGAGGGCGGCGAGGCGGTCCTCGAGCGCCGCGTCGCACAGGTCGGCCCACCCGACGACCCCCGTAACGCGCGCAGCACGCCCCTCCGGCGACGCGGCGACGTCGAGCAGGTCCCGCGTCTCGCTCCAGCTGCTCACGCTCTGCACGACGACGGTGGCGTCGACGCCGTGCTCGCGGGCGGGGAGGTCTGCCGGGGTGAAGTCGGCGTCGATGGCTGCCATGGTCACGGGGTCGATCCAGTCCTGCGGGTGCCGCGCGCGGACCCACAGGTGGTGGTGCGCGTCGACGACGACGTCGGACATCCGGACTCCCTCGACCTGCGGACTGATTCATCCAATGTATAGGGGCGTGATCCGCTTGCGCCAGCCCCGACCGCGGCGAGTAGTCTCGGAACGCACGACCGATACGTCATATCTCTACCGGGTCTTCCGCCCGGTCAGCCCGCTCGACGAGGAGTGATCCCCATGACCCCGGCCGCCCCGCCCCTGCGCCCCGAGCAGGCGTGGTTCACCGAGGCCCGCTTCGGCCTCTTCGTGCACTTCGGCCTCTACTCCGCCGCGGCCCGGCACGAGTGGGTGATGAGCAACGAGCGCATGACCGTCGAGCAGTACGCACGGTACGCCGAGGTGTTCGACCCGGACCTGTTCGACGCGCGCGCCCTCGTGCGCGCCGCCAAGGACGCCGGGATGAAGTACGTGGTGCTGACCACCAAGCACCACGACGGCTTCGCGCTGTGGGACTCCGCCGTCAGCGACTACAGCATCGCCCGCACCCGCGGCCGCGACCTCGTGGCGGAGCTCGCCGAGGCGGTGCGCGCGGAAGGGCTGCACCTCGGCATGTACCACTCGCTGATCGACTGGCACCACCCGGACTTCACGGTGGACCACGTGCACCCGCGTCGCGACGACCCGGACGCGCACGCCCTCGACGAGGGCCGGGACATGGCCCGCTACCGGGAGTACCTGCACGCCCAGGTGCGGGAGCTGCTCACGGGGTACGGGCCGGTGGACTACGTGTTCTTCGACTTCACGTTCGCCGAGGACAAGGACGGCTGGCGGGGCAAGTACCCGGAGGACTGGGACGCCGAGGCCCTGCTCGCCATGGTCCGCGAGCTGCAGCCCCAGGCCGTGGTCAACGACCGGCTGGGCATCCCGGGCGACCTGGTGACGCCCGAGCAGTACCAGCCGGACGCGCCGATGCGCGACGAGGCGGGGGAGCTCGTCGTGTGGGAGGCCTGCCAGACCCTCAACGGCAGCTGGGGCTACGACCGCGACAACACGCAGTTCAAGGACCCGGACCTGCTGGTGCGCATGCTCGTCGACACGGTGTCGAAGGGCGGCAACCTGCTGCTCAACATCGGCCCCGACGGCCGGGGCGCGACCCCCGCACGCGACGCCGCCACGCTCGCCGCCCTCGGGGAGTGGACGCGGCTGCACGACCGGGCGATCACGGGCGCCGGCCCGGCCGACCCGGAGCTGGCCGCCGCCGTCGCGCCCGGCCTGCCGCCCGGCGTCGTGCTCACGCAGCGCGACGACCGCCTCTACCTGCACCTGTTCGCGTGGCCCTTCGGGCACGTGCACCTGCGCGGCCTGGCCGACCGGGTGCGGTACGCCCAGCTGCTGCACGACGGCTCCGAGCTGCGCACCTCGGTCTCCGACCCCGACCAGAAGGCGTGGAACACCAACCCCGGCGGCCAGCCGCCCGGCACGGTCACGCTGCACCTGCCGACGGTGCGCCCGGACGTCGCCGTCCCCGTGGTCGAGCTGTTCCTCACGCGATAGGCACGTGGGCGGCGGGTAGGCCCTGGGCCCACCCGCCGCCCACGCGTCCCGGCTAGCGGGCGATCAGCGCGAACACACCCCACCCGAAGTGCATGCGCGCGCCGGCCGCGTACTGCTGCGGCTCGGTCGCCAGCAGGCGGCGGACCTCGTCGTGCAGCTCGTGCCCGGGGTGGGTGTCGGCCCAGCGGCGCATGGCCAGCCATTGCGGCGCCATATAGCGGTCCCAGGACTCCTCGGTCGCGCAGACCATCTCCACCACGTCGTACCCCTGGGCGCCGAACGACGCCAGCAGGTCGGGCAGCGGCAGGTAGGCGTCCGCGGACTCCACGCCGCACGCGGCGAGGGCCTCCGGGGTGGCGGGGCTCGTGCGCCAGTACGGCTCGCCGACCAGCAGCATCCCGCCGGGCCGGACGCTCCGGCTCAGCAGGTCCAGGGTGCCGGGCACCCCGTCGCCGATCCAGGTGGCGCCCACGCACGCCGCCACGTCGACGGCCTCGTCGGCCACGTAGCCAGCGGCGTCGGCCTCGACGAAGCGCACGGCGTCGCTCGTGCCGAGCTCGTCGGCGCGCGCCCGTGCGGCCGCGACGAAGTCGGGGTTGAGGTCCACCCCCACCCCGGTGACGCCGTGGTCGCGTGCCCAGGTGGACAGCATCTCGCCCGACCCGCAGGCCAGGTCGAGGAAGCGCGCGCCGGCGGGAAGGTCGAGCCTCTCCCCGAGGTCGCCGAGCTGTCGCTCGGTCAGCGGGTTGTGGATGCGGTGGCGGGACTCACGGATGGAGAAGAGACGAAGGTCGAACACGGTGATGCTCCTTGCAGAGGTTCCGGTGGGTGGTCGTGTGGGAGCGGGCAGGGCCGCTCACCGGCACCGGGACGGTCATCGAGCATCACGTCTTTCTGCGGTCGTCCGCTCGCCGACGGCGAGCGGGGCTCAGGGCGAGCCTCCCTCGAGGCTAGGTACCCGACGCACCGGAGGCCACGGCATTTCCGCGGCCGCCGCTATACTCGCCGCGTCGAGGCGGACATGCGCCGCCTGCGCTCGAAAAAGGGGCGCGCGGCGGACCTTCCGGTCACAGGTGACCGGTGCCGGGGCCCGCACGGGACACATACGGACCGCACCACATCCGTCACTGTTCCCTGGAGGCCCTCGTGCCCACCGTGTCCGCGCACGTCGCCCGCACTCTCGCCCTGCACGTCGACCACGTCTTCGGCGTGATGGGCAACGGCAACGCCTGGTTCCTCGACGACGTCGAGCGCACGACGTCCGCCCGGTTCACCGCCGTCCGGCACGAGGCCGGGGGTGTCGTCGCGGCGGACGCGTACTTCCGGGCGTCCGGCCGCATCGCCGCCGCGACCGTCACCTACGGCGCCGGCTTCACGAACACCCTCACCGCGCTGGCCGAGGCCGCGCAGGCCCGCGTGCCGCTGGTGCTGCTCGCCGGCGACGAGCCGACGTCGGGCCCGCGGCCCTGGGACGTCGACCAGATCGCCCTGGCCGCGGCCGTCGGCGCGCGCACGTATACCGTCGGCCGCGCGGACGCCGCCGCGACCACCGTCATCGCGGTCGAGCACTCGCTCACCTACCGCGTGCCCGTCGTGCTGGCCATCCCCTACGACGTCGCCGCGCTCGAGGCCGGCCCCGTCCCCGCGGCCCCCGAGCCCGCCCTGCCCGGCCCCCTCGCCCCCGCCGGCCCGTTCGACGCCGCCGCGCTCGCCGACCTCGCGCGCACCCTCGCCGGTGCTGAGCGGCCGCTGCTGCTCGCGGGCCGCGGCGCCTGGCTCGCCGGAGCCGGCGCCGCGCTGGGCGCGCTCGCGGAGACGACCGGCGCGCTCACGGCGACGACGGCACTCGGCCGCGGCGTGTTCCCCGACGACCGGTACGACCTCGGCGTCGCGGGCGGGTTCGGCGCCGAGGGCGCCATGGCTCTGGTGCGCGAGGCGGACGTCGCCGTCGTGCTCGGCGCGTCGCTCAACCAGTTCACGATGCGCTTCGGCGACCTCTTCTCCCCCGGCACCCGCGTCGTGCAGGTCGACGTCGCGCCCGCCGCGACGCACCGCCACGTCGGCGGCTTCGTGCGCGGCGACGCCGCGCTGGTGGCCCGCGACCTCGTGGACGAGCTGCGCGCGCTCGACGCCGCGCCGTCCGGGTGGCGCGAGTCCGTCGACGTCCTGACGGCCCGCGCATACGACGCCGGGCCCGCCGACGGCCTCGCCGCGGACGGGCGCCTCGACCCGCGCGCCGTCGCGCACCGGATCGGCGCGCTGCTGCCCGCCGACCGCGTGGTCGTCTCCGACGGCGGCCACTTCATCGGCTGGGCCAACATGTACTGGCCGGTGGCCTCCCCCGACCGGATGATGATGGTCGGCACCGCTTTCCAGTCCATCGGCCTCGGCTTCCCCAGCGTCGCGGGCGCCGCCGCGGCCCTGCCCGACGCGACGGTCGTGCTGACCACCGGCGACGGCGGCGGGCTCATGGCCCTGGCCGACCTCGAGACCGCCGTGCGCACCGCCGCAGGGCGCGGCGTCGGCGTGGTGTGGAACGACGCCGTCTACGGCGCCGAGGTGCACGTCTACGGGCGGCAGGGCCTCGCCGAGGAGCCCATGCGCATCCCCGAGACCGACTTCGCCGCGCTCGCCGCCGCCGTCGGCGCAGAGGGGGTCGTCGTGCGGTCGCTCGCCGACCTCGACCGGCTCGCGTCGTGGGCCGCCGAGCCCGCGGGCGAACGACCGTTCCTCATGCTCGACTGCCGCGTGTCGCCCACCGTCGTCGCGCCCTACCAGGAAGAGATCCTGCGGGTGAACCGCACACGATAGGCGGAGCTCATTGCAGGCCGAAGCCTCCGTCGGAGTTGATCACCTGGCCCACGACCCACGACCCGGCCGGGCTGACGAGCCACCCGATGAGGCGCGCCGGGTCGGCCGGCTCCCCCCAGCGCCCGAAGGGCAGCGCCGCGCGGACCTGGTCGAGCTCCTCGAGCGAGCGGTCGGTCGACTCCGGGTTCAGGTACCCCGTGTTCACCGGGCCCGGGTTGATCGTGTTGAGCACGATCCCGCGGTCGAGCAGCTCGGCGGCGACGGTCGCGGTCACTCCGGCGAGCGCTGCCTTCGACGTGGCGTAGGCGACCTCGCCGCGCATGGGACCGCCCTGCTGTCCCGACGTCATCCACACGACCTTCGGCGCCGTGGCGGGATCGGCTGCCGCCCGACGCTCGACGCGGTCCCCTGGCCGGGCGGGCGCGGCGTCATCGGCGACGAACTGGCGGGCGAACCGGCGCGTCAGCAGCAGCGTCGAGCGCGTGTTGGTGGCCCAGAACGCGTCCAGGGCCTCGGGCGTCATGTCGACGATGGAGCCGTCGCCGCCGCTGCGCGCGTGGTTGCACACCAGCACGTCGAGCCGTCCGGTGAGTGCCAGGGCCTCGTCGAACAGGCCGTCGACCTGTGCAGGGTCGCGCAGGTCGGCGCCGCCGGACCCGGTGCGGGCACCTTCGTGCGCGGCCGACCGGACGCTGTCGTGCACGGCGTCCAGGTCGTCGGCACCCCACGGCCGCCCGACGTCGTGCGGCGCGTAGTGGTGGGTGAAGACGCTGGCGCCGAGCCGAGCCAGCTCGCAGGCCACGGCATGGCCGATCCCCTGCCGCCGGGACACCCCGGTGACGAGAGCGGTCCGGCCGGTCAGCGGGGCGTCGTCGAGGCGCATGCCCCGAACCTAGGCGCCACGGGTCCGGTCGTTCCAGCCGAATCCCTCGAGACGACGACGGCACGTGCGAGGCGGTGATCCGACGAGCGTGTCCTCAGCCCACGCCGGGCGGTCCGTCGAGCACGGTGGGCGCGTACTCCAGCAGGGTGAGGCGTCCGTCGAGCGTCCGGTGGTCGAGGAGCTCCAGGCGGACGTCGGGCCAGCCGTCGTACAGACGGTCGCCGCCGGTGGCGCCGTTGACGACGGGGAACACGACCACGCGCACGCGGTCGACCAGGCCGGCCCGCAGGAGCGAGCGGCACAGGCTCGGGCTGCCGATCGTGCGCAGGGGGACGTCGCCGGCCTTCATCGCGCGCACGGCCTCGACGGCGTCTCCCGCGACCAGGGTGGTGTTCGCCCACTCCAGCGGCTCCGTGAGGGTGCGGGAGAACACGACCTTGGGGCGGGCGGTGACCTCCGCCATCCCCTCCTCGCCGGTCTCGGCGAAGCCGGCGAAGAGCCGGTAGGTCGTGGCGCCCAGCAGCGTCGTGTACTCCTGTCGCCCGTCCTCCTCGAGGAACGCGAAGTAGTCCGGGCCGCCCATCCCCCACAGGCCGGGCCACCCCTCGGCCGAGCCGAATCCGTCGAGCGAGGTGATGTAGTCGATCGTCAGCTGCGCCATCGCAGATCCCTTCAGGGCCGCTCGTCGCTCCCGGTCGCGATCCAGTATCGCCGCTTGGTCTCGTCCCCGCGCGTGCGCACGTCCTCCAGCACGCCCCCGCACGCCTCGATCACGGCCGCCGAGCCCGCGTTGTCGCCGTCGCAGGTGACGAGCACCTGCTCGACCCCACCCGCGGCGAGAAGGGCGACCGACTGTCGCAGCATCTCCGTCGCGTACCCACGACGACGGTGCTCGGGCGCGACGGCGTAGCCCACATGGCCGCCGATCTCGTGCAGGTACGCGTTGAGCTCGTGCCGCACGGAGACGCGGCCCACGGGGACGCCGTCCACGTCGGCGACGAGGAAGTCGCAGCGGACGCGGTCCGGGGGCAGGTCGACGCCGAGCGACTCCCGACGCACCGCCGCGAGCACCTGGTCCCACGTCCCGTCGTGCTGCAGGAGCGCGAAGCCGTCCTCCGCGAGCTGGTCGTGCATGCGGAGCAGCGCGGTCTCGTCGTGCGAGCGCGGCGGTCGGAGCGTCAGCGGCATCGGACGATGATCGCCCATCGCACGCTCGGCCTCCAGGACATTCACGCCGTGCCGTCCGGCTCCGGCACCACCTCGTCGTCCCGGTGCGCGCCGTAGAGCTCCGACTGGCGACGCACCAGCTCCCGCATCGGGACGTCCCGCCCCACCCCGTAGACCGTGCCCGGGAAGTCGAGCTCACGCTGCACGGCCCCGATCTCGTCGTGGCGGTCGGGCGGCAGGATCTGTGTCGCGACGAACGCCTCGTCCTCGACCGTGCTGCCGTTCACGTGGGCATGCGGGCCCACCATCACGGCGGCGCCGATCCGCGTGTCGTGGCCGCTGCGGCCACGCACGAGCGCCTGCTCCATGACGACGGAGTCCTGCCCCACGACGACGACGCCGTCCTCCGCCGTCAGGACGGCGCCGTGCAGGATCCGGGCTCCTGCCGCGACGTGCACGTCGCCGACGACCACCGCCGTCGGCGCGACGTACGCGGTCGGGTGCGGACGCTATCTCAGCCTGCGAAAACCCCCGCGAAGAACTCGGCCAGCTCGTCGGTGGCGTCCAGCGGCAGCACGTGCGCCACGTACTGGTCGGGGCGCACCACCACGACCACCCCGTCGCGGGACAGCTCGCGCTCGGCGAAGATGTCGTCCGCGTTCCAGACCGTCGGGCCGGCCGCGTACACCTTCTCCCAGTCGGTAAGGCCGAGCGGGCCGGTCCGCGGCTTGAACACCTCGGGGACGTGGGCGAGGTCGACGTCCTGGAAGGCCTGCTGGTAGACGACCTTCACGTCGAGGACGGCGTCGATGTCGGCGCCTGCCGGCGTGCACCGCGCCAGGGGCGAGGCGGGTGACGCGAGCCAGTCCGCCCAGGCGTCGAGCAGCGAACCCTCGCCCGGCGCGGCCGCGTCGGCGAACGCGTAGACCCGCCAGCGGCCGTCGGCCTTGGCGTGGTGGCCGAGGTGCACGGCGTTGCCGTCGCACACGCGCGTCACCTGCGCCGACTTGAACCGCTTGCCGACCGGGAACCCGGTGGCGAGCTCCTGCCGCGCGCTGCCGCCGACGATCGCCGACGGCCCGTACCGGGTCATGAACCCGGAGGGGAACTCCGACGTCGCGAGGTAGTAGTCGGCCAGCTCCTGCGGGTCCGAGATCTCCTCGGGCTTGCGGGCCATGAGGCTCGACCACTCCCGGTCGAAGTCGATGAGCTGCTGCGCCACGGGCTGCCGCTCGGCCGAGTAGGTGGCCAGGAGGCTCTCGGGGCTGAGCCCGGTCAGCACGGAACCGAGCTTCCAGCCCAGGTTGAACCCGTCCTGCATCGACACGTTCATCCCCTGCCCGGCCTTCGCGCTGTGGGTGTGGCAGGCGTCGCCGGTGAGGAAGACGCGCGGGGTGCGGTGCTCCTCGCCGTCGGGCACGTCGTCGAACTTGTCGGTCACGCGGTGACCGACCTCGTACACGCTGTGCCAGGCCACCTCCTTCACGTCGAGCGTGTAGGGCGTGATGATCTCGTTGGCCCGGCGGACGATCTCCTCGATCGGCGTCTTGCGGACCCGGTGGTGGTCGTCCGCGGCGACCTCGCCGAGGTCCACGTACACGCGACAGAGGTACCCGCCCTCGCGCGGGATGAGCAGGATGTTCCCGGCCTCCGAGTTGATGGCGCACTTGGTGCGCCAGTCGGGGAAGTCGGTGTTGACCAGCACGTCCATGACGCCCCAGGCGTGCGCCGCGAGCTCGCCGACGTGCTTGCGGCCGATCGCCTCGCGCACGGCGCTGCGGGCACCGTCGCACCCGGCGACGTACTTGGCCCGCACGGTGCGCTCCTCGCCGGCGCGGTCGCCCGCGACGTGGCGCACGCGCACCTCGACGGGGTGCTCGTCGCCGTCGTGCACCGTGAGGCCGAGGAACTCGACGCCGTAGTCCGGCACGACGCGGCCGGGCCCGTGCGCGGCGGCCTCGGCGAAGTAGTCGAGCACGCGCGCCTGGTTGACGATGAGGTGCGGGAACTCGCTGATCTTGAGGCCGTAGTCCTCGGTGCGCGTCGTGCGAACGATGTTCTCGGGGTTCTCCGGGTCGGGGCCCCAGAAGTTCATCCAGCCGATGTTGTACGCCTCGGCCACGATGCGTTCCGCGAACCCGAACGCCTGGAAGGTCTCGACGCTGCGCGGCTGGATGCCGTCGGCCTGGCCGAGCACGAGGCGCCCCTCGCGGCGCTCGATGACCCGCGTCGTGACGTCCGGGTACTGCGACATCTGCGCGGCCAGCAGCATGCCCGCCGGACCGGACCCCACGACGAGGACGTCGACGACGTCGGGCAGCTCGTCGGGCCGGTTCACGCCGGTGCCGGCGGGCGGCAGCACCCGCGGGTCGCCGGAGACGTAACCGTGGTGGTGGAACTGCACGAGCTCTCCTCATCGTCGTCGATGCGCTCCCGACGGCCGTGTCGGGACCTCGCCTGCCCGGTGTTGCCTCCGGAGCCAGGAGCGTTCTATATTCGAACACGTAGTTCTACTATTGAATGCAGCCTAACCCACCGGAGGACGACGATGCCCGACGCCGCCACACCACCGTCGCAGACCCTCAGCCGCGGCATCCGCATCCTCGAGACCCTCGCCGACGCCCGCGCGCCCCTCACCATCGACGACGTCGCCGCGCGCCTCGGGGTGCACCGCTCCATCGCGTACCGGCTGCTGCGCACGCTGGAGCACCACGGGCTGGTGACACGCGACGCGAACGGGCACGTCGCGCTCGGCGCCCGCATGGCCGCCCTGGCCGCGGGAGTCGCCCACGACCTGCAGGCCGAGGCCCTGCCCGAGCTCACCGCCGTCGCGAACGAGCTGGGCATGACCTGCTTCCTCGCCGTCCTCGACCACGACGAGTGCGTGACGCTGGTCAGCGTCGAGCCGCGCCACGCCGTCGCGCCCGTGGCGCAGCGCCCGGGCACGCGCCATCCCGTCACCGCGGGCGCGCCCGGCAAGGCCATCCTCACGCTGCTGCCCCCGGCCCGGTGGCCCGCCGACGCACCGGCCGACCTGCACGAGACCGTCGCAGAGGCCGCCCGCCGCGGCTTCGCCACCAGCCACGACGAGGTCATCCCCAGCCTCGAGTCCGTCGCCGTCCCGCTCGAGCTCCGCGGGCGCGGGCCGGCCGCCGTCGCCGTCGTGCACGTGGCCAGCCCCGTCGACCACGAGCAGATCGCCGCCCGCCTCGCCCGGTCCGCGAGCGCCGTCCGCGAGGCCCTCGGCGGCTAGGCCCACGCTCCGGCCGGCGCGAGGGCAAGGGGCGGCAGTGGTGCGTCGTGCGGGCGGCGACGCACGGGGAACCGCTTCCGCCGTCCGCGGGGCGCACGGCCGCCGGGACGCGTCGCGCGGCGCACCGAGGACGTCGCAGCGGCAACGGTCGCCTGGCAGAACCGTCAACTCCTGTGCATGGTGTCTGGGGTGGCCCGGAGCGTCCGTGCAGGTCGCGGTCACCGCCGTCACGTCGAGGAGCGAGGTGCCCATGAGCTCACGTCCGTCCGTTCCTGCCCGCGCGCCCCGGCCTCGCGGACGCCTCGCGGCCGCCGGGGTCTGCGCCGCCCTCCTCGTCACCCTCTGGACGCCGCCCGCGGGCGCCGTCCCGGAGGCGGCGCCCGCCCGGTCGGGTCCCGCGGCCCGGCCCGCCGAAGCCCCCCTGCCCCTGCGGATCGGCAGGCAGAAGAGCTCGTCCACGACGCTGAAGGCGTACCTGAGCTGGGCGCGCGCCTACGGGTTCCGGGTCTCCGAGCACCCGTCGTACGGCGGCGTGACCCGCGGGGCGCACTCGTCGAACTCCTGGCACTACGACGGCCTGGCCGCTGACCTCAATTGGGGCCCGGCCGGCGCGCCCGCCTCGGAACGGACCCGCGCGAGGTTCGCGATCAAGGTGGCCGACTCGATGGGCCTCGGCGTGATCTACGCGCGCGACGGCACGGTCGGCTCGGCCGGGAGCCACCGCAGCCACCTGCACGTCGACGTCGGCACGACGTCCAACTACGGCCGGGGCCGCGTGCCGGCACCGGTCGGCACGCGCAAGACCCAGCAGCTGCAGAAGGTAGCCCACTTCCCGCTGGCCCAGCGGGACAACCTGTGGGGCCCGAACACCGATCAGCGGCTGCAGTCGATCCGCGCAGCGTCCCGCATGCACGGCACGAAGTTCCCGTACGGCGTGAAGACGGCGCAGCGCGCCGTGGGCGTCACGGCCGACGGCAAGTGGGGACCGAAGTCGCGCGCGGCCCACGACAAGGCCGTCGCGGCCCTGCAGCGCGTGGTCTCCGTGTCCGACACGGGCACCTGGGGCCCGGCCACCGAGCGCGCCTACACGAGCCTGCGCAACAAGCTGCGCTGACCGGGGCCGGGCGGCCCCGGTCACCCCCGGTCGACGGCGCGGGTTCAGACCTTCGAGACCCCGTAGATCGGGCTGACGGCCTGCTCGTCCTCGTGCTCCGGACCGAGCGGGATGCCGGTGCGGTCTCGCAGCAGCAGCGTGGCGGCGAAGGCGACCACCATGACGCCGGCGATGTAGGACGCGACGGACGTCGCGGTCCCGGTGGTCTGCACGAGCCAGGCCGCGATGGTCGGGGCGAACGCGCCGCCCAGGATGGCGCCGATCGCGTACGTGATGGACACGCCGGAGTAGCGGATCGACGCGGGGAAGAGCTCGGCGAAGTAGGCCGCCTGCTGGCCGTAGGTGAACCCGTTGCCGACGGCGAACAGGGAGACGCCGAGGAACAGCATCCAGGGGTTTCCCGCGTTCACGAGCGGGAACAGCAGGAACACGGTGGCGAGGAACGCCAGCCAACCGATGATGTAGGTGTTCCGACGCCCGATCCGGTCGGACACGGTGCCCGCGGCGAACGTGCACACCAGCCAGACGACGGACGCGCCGGCGACGGCGAGCAGCACGGGCGTGCGGTCCATGCCGACGAGGCCGCCGTCGGCGAGCGGCGTCGTCGCGTAGTTCTGCAGGTAGCCGCCGGTGGTCATGTAGCCCGCGGCGTTGTTGCCCGCGAACGTGAGCGCGGCGAGCAGCACGAGCAGCCAGTGCTTGCGGAACAGCGTGAGGACCGGCGTCTTCGCGGCCGCCTTCTTCTCGGCGATCTCGAGGAAGACCGGGCTCTCCTCGACCGACCGGCGCACGACGATGCCGACGACGATGAGCACGACGCTCAGCAGGAACGGGATGCGCCAGCCCCACTGCACGAACGCGTCCCCCGGGGAGATCACGCCGGTCATGAGGGCGAGCACGCCGGAGGCGAGCAGCAGGCCGATCGGCACACCGATCTGAGGGAAGGCGCCCATGCGCCCGCGCCGCCCGTCGGGGGCGTGCTCCACGGCCATGAGGACCGCGCCGCCCCACTCGCCGCCGGTCGACAGCCCCTGCAGGATGCGCAGCAGCACCAGCAGGATCGGGGCCAGGATGCCGATCTGGTCGTAGGTGGGCAGCAGGCCGATGAGGGTGGTGGCGCCGCCCATGAGGATCAGGGTGACGACGAGCATCGCCTTGCGGCCGATCCGGTCGCCGAAGTGCCCGGCAAGGAAGGCGCCGAGCGGCCGGAACAGGAAGCTGATGCCGACGGTCGCGAACGCCAGCAGGGTCCCGATCGAGGAACCGGCGGGCTCGAAGAAGAGCGCGCCGAACACCAGGCCGGCGGCGCTGGCGTAGAGGAAGAAGTCGTACCACTCGATGGTGGTACCGATGACGGTCGCGAAGGCGACGCGACGGAGCTCGCGACGCTCGGTGTCGCTGGGGACGGCTGCGGTGCCGATGGTCCCGTTCGTGGACATGGCCGGAAGACCTCTCTGTCAGTCCGTACGTGGTGCGGTGCGCGAGATCGTATATCATCTGGGATACGACAAGACAGCCTCGACCTGACAATGGGGTGCCTGTGGTCACCGACGACCAGACCGAGCCCGGCAAGATCATCGCCGTCCACCTGAACTACCCGTCCCGCGCAGCGCAGCGGGGCCGGACGCCGGACCAACCGTCCTACTTCCTCAAGCCCGCGTCCTCGCTCGCCGCGACCGGCGGCACGATCGAGCGGCCGCTCGGCACGGAGCTGCTCGCGTTCGAGGGCGAGGTCGCGATCCGCATCGGCACCGCCGCCCGCTGGGTCTCCCCCGCGGACGGCTGGTCGCACGTCGACGCCGTCACCGCGGCGAACGACCTCGGCCTCTACGACCTGCGCGTCGCCGACAAGGGCTCCAACCTGCGCAACAAGGGCGGCGACGGCTTCACCCCGCTCGGCCCGTCCTGGATCCCGGCGGCCGACGTCGACCCCGGCGGCCTGCGCGTGCGCACCTGGGTGGACGGCGAGCTCGTCCAGGACGACTCCACCAGCACGCTGCTGTTCGACTTCGGCCGCCTCGTCGCCGACCTCTCCCAGCACCTCACGCTCGAGCCCGGCGACGTGATCCTCACCGGCACCCCCGCGGGCTCGTCCGTCGTCGGGCCGGGGCAGGTCGTCGAGGTCGAGGTGGACGCCCCCGACGCACCCGGCGCGCCGACCAGCGGCCGCCTCGTCACCACCGTCACCGCCGGCACGCGCGCGTTCGGCGACTTCGGAGCGAAGCCCGCCGTCGACGAGAAGCAGCGCGCCGAGGCGTGGGGCCGATCGTCGGTCGAGCTTGTCGAGACCCAGGATTCGACAGCCTCGACCGACGGGTTCACCCTCCCCGACGCGCTGCGCGAGCGGTTCGCCGGCGTCGCCGTCGCCACGCTGTCGGCCGCGCTGCGCAAGCGCGGCTACACCGACGTCTTCGTCGAGGGCGTGCACGGCAACCACCCCGGCGACCGGTTCGTCGGCACGGCGCGCACGCTGCGCCTGATCCCGTTCCGGCCCGACCTGTTCGCCTCCCACGGCGGCGGGTTCAACGCGCAGAAGCGGGCGTTCGACACCGTCGCACCGGGCGAGGTGATCGTGGTCGAGGCGCGCGGCGAGCGCGGCACGGGCACCGTGGGCGACGTGCTCGCCCTGCGCGCCCACGTGCGCGGCGCCGCGGCGATCGTCACGGACGGCGGCGTGCGCGACTCGGACGCCGTCGCCGAGATCGGGATCCCCGTCTTCTCCCAGGGCCCGCACCCGTCCGTCCTCGGCCGCAAGCACGTGCCCTGGGAGACGGACGTGACCGTCGCATGCGGCGGAGCGTCCGTGCAGCCGGGCGACGTCGTCGTGGGCGACGGCGACGGCGTCCTCGTCATCCCGCCCGCTCTCGTCGAGGAGGTGCTCGCCGAGGCCGAGGCCCAGGAGGCCGCCGACGCGTGGGTCGCGACGCAGGTCGCCGCCGGCGCCCCCGTCGACGGCCTGTTCCCGATGAACGCCGAGTGGCGGGCCCGCTACGAGCGCGAGACCGCCGGGGGGGCCCGATGACGACGAAGCCCCCGCTGGTCGAGCCTGTCGAGACCCGGGTTTCGGCAGGCTCAACCACCATGAGCAAGTCGCAGCGGGCGTACGTCTTCCTGCGCGAGCGGATCGAGGACGGCCGCTACGTGCCGGGCTTCCGGCTCGTGCTGGCCCAGCTCGCCGGCGAGCTGGACATGTCCGTGGTGCCGGTGCGGGAGGCCATCCGCCGCCTGGAGGCCGAGGGGCTGGTGACGTTCGAGCGCAACGTCGGCGCCCAGGTCGCCCTCATCAAGGAGACCGAGTACCAGCACACGATGGAGACGCTGGCGCTGGTCGAGGGCTTCGCCACCGCGCTGTCGGCGCCGCACCTGTCCGCCGCCCAGCTCGACGCCGCGCGCGAGGTCAACGAGCGGATGCGCCGCTGCCTCGCCGACTTCGACCCGCACCGCTTCACCGAGCTCAACCTCGAGTTCCACGCGGTGCTGTTCGAGCCGTGCCCCAACCCGCACGTGCTCGACCTCGTCCACCGCGGCTGGCGGCGCATGACCGTGCTGCGCGACTCCTCGTTCGCGTTCGTGCCCGGCCGTGCCAAGGAGTCCGTCGCGGAGCACGACCGGATCCTCGACCTCGTCGTCGCCCTGCAGGCCGGGGACGCCGACGCCACCGAGGTCGAGCTCGCCGCCCGCCGCCACCGCACCACCACCCTCGACGCCGTGCTCGCCCGCCAGGCGTCCCACCGGCCCCACCTTTCGGAGACGTGATGACCGACCAGAGCACCCCGCAGGCGCACCGCCCCGACGACCTGCCCACCGCGATCCGGCACTACATCGACGGCCGCTTCGTCGACTCGGTCGACGGCGCCACCTTCGACGTGCTGGACCCGGTCTCGAACGAGACCTACCTGCAGGCCGCCGCGGGCAAGCAGGCCGACGTCGACGCGGCCGTCGCGTCCGCCCGCCGCGCGTTCACCGAGGGCCCGTGGCCGAGGATGCTGCCCCGCGAGCGGTCGCGGGTGCTGCACACGATCGCCGACCTCGTGGAGTCGCGCGACGCCCGCCTCGCCGAGCTCGAGTCCTTCGACTCCGGCCTGCCGATCACGCAGGCGCTGGGCCAGGCGCGCCGCGCCGCCGAGAACTTCCGCTTCTTCGCGGACCTGATCGTGGCGCAGGCCGACGACACCTACAAGGTGCCCGGCCGCCAGATCAACTACGTCAACCGCAAGCCGATCGGCGTCGCCGGGCTCATCACGCCGTGGAACACGCCGTTCATGCTCGAGTCGTGGAAGCTCGCGCCCGCGCTGGCCACCGGGAACACCGTGGTGCTCAAGCCGGCCGAGTTCACGCCGCTGTCGGCGTCGCTGTGGGCCGGGATCTTCGAGGAGGCCGGGCTGCCCCAGGGCGTGTTCAACCTGGTCAACGGGCTCGGCGAGGAGGCCGGCGACGCGCTGGTCAAGCACCCGGACGTGCCGCTGATCTCGTTCACCGGCGAGAGCAGCACGGGCCGGCTGATCTTCGGCAACGCCGCCCCGCACCTCAAGGGCCTGTCGATGGAGCTCGGCGGCAAGTCCCCCGCCGTCGTCTTCGCCGACGCCGACCTCGACGCCGCGATCGACGCGACGATCTTCGGCGTCTTCTCCCTCAACGGCGAGCGCTGCACGGCCGGCTCCCGCATCCTCGTGGAGCGCCCGGTGTACGACGAGTTCGTCGAGCGTTACGCCGCCCAGGCGAAGCGCGTGCGCGTCGGCTACCCGCACGAGAAGACCACCGAGGTGGGCGCCCTCGTGCACCCCGAGCACTTCGAGAAGGTCATGAGCTACGTCGAGCTGGGCAGGACCGAGGGCCGTCTGGTCGCCGGCGGCGGCCGCCCCGAGGGCTTCGAGACGGGCAACTTCGTGGCCCCCACGGTGTTCGCCGACGTCAAGCCCGACGCCCGCATCTTCCAGGAGGAGATCTTCGGGCCCGTCGTCGCGATCACGCCCTTCGACACCGAGGCCGAGGCGCTCGAGCTGGCCAACGGCGTGAAGTACGGCCTCGCGGCCTACGTGTGGACCAACGACCTCAAGCGGGCCCACAACTTCTCCCAGGCCGTCGAGGCCGGGATGGTGTGGCTGAACTCGAACAACGTGCGCGACCTGCGCACCCCGTTCGGCGGCGTCAAGGCGTCCGGCCTGGGCCACGAGGGCGGCTACCGCTCGATCGACTTCTACACCGACCAGCAGGCCGTGCACATCACGCTCGGCAAGGTCCACAACCCGACATTCGGCAAGAGCTGACCGGCCCCGACGGCAAGGACGCCTGACATGACCCACAAGAACGACCGCACCCTCACCTCCTCGGGCTTCTACGTGTCGCAGGAGGCCCCGATCCACTCGGACGACCCGGTGGCGACGCCGTCGAGCCCCGCGCCGGACATCCTGCGCTGCGCGTACATGGAGCTCGTCGTCACGGACCTCGCCGCCTCCCGCGCGTTCTACGTCGACGTGCTCGGCCTGTACGTCACCACGGAGGACTCCCGCAGCGTCTACCTGCGCTCCACCGAGGAGTTCATCCACCACAACCTGGTGCTGCGGCAGGGCAACGTCGCCGCCGTCGCCGCGTTCTCCTACCGCGTGCGCACGCCGGAGGACCTCGACAAGGCCGTCGCGTTCTACACCGAGCTCGGCTGCGAGGTGCGGCGCGAGCCGGGCGGCTTCACCCGCGGCATCGGCGACTCGGTGCGCGTGGTCGACCCGCTCGGCTTCCCGTACGAGTTCTTCCACGCCACCACGCACGTCGAGCGGCTGTCGTGGCGCTACGACCTGCACACTCCCGGCGAGCTGGTGCGCCTGGACCACTTCAACCAGGTGACCCCGGACGTGCCGCGGGCCGTGAAGTTCATGCAGGACCTGGGCTTCCGCGTCACCGAGGACATCCAGGACGACGAGGGCACCGTGTACGCGGCGTGGATGCGCCGCAAGCCCACCGTGCACGACACGGCGATGACCGGCGGCGACGGGCCGCGCATGCACCACGTGGCGTTCTCGACCCACGAGAAGCACAACATCCTCGCCATCTGCGACAAGCTCGGGGCGCTGCGCCGCTCCGACTGCATCGAGCGCGGCCCGGGCCGGCACGGCGTGTCCAACGCGTTCTACCTGTACCTGCGCGACCCGGACGGGCACCGCGTCGAGATCTACACGCAGGACTACTACACCGGCGACCCGGACAACCCCGTCGTCACCTGGGACGTGCACGACAACCAGCGCCGCGACTGGTGGGGCAACCCCGTGGTGCCGAGCTGGTACACCGAGGCGTCCCTCGTGCTGGACCTCGACGGCGTCCCGCAGCCGGTGGTCGCGCGCACCGACGACTCCGAGATGGAGGTGACCGTGGGCGCCGACGGCTTCTCCTACACCCGCCGGGACGACGTCGACGGCGGCGGGGTACAGGGGTTCAAGCTCGGGGCCACGCTGTGACGGCCGCCCCGAGCGCGCCAGACGGGGAGCGCACCCTCGACGACGACGCCGTCGTCGCCATCGCCGACGAGCTCGCCGAGGCCGACCGCACCCGCACACCCGTCCCGCTGCTCACCGCGCGGCACGCGGGCATGACGGTGGCCGACGCGTACGCCGTGCAGCGCACGTGGCGCGAGCGCGGGGAGGCGCGCGGGCGCCGCGTCGTCGGGCACAAGATCGGCCTGACGTCGAAGGCCATGCAGGCCGCGACCGGCATCACCGAGCCCGACTACGGCGTCATCTTCGACGACATGGTGATCGAGTCGGGCAGCGTCGTCGAGCACGCCGCGTACTCGAACGTGCGCGTCGAGGTGGAGCTGGCGTTCGTGCTCGCCGAGCCGCTGGCCGGGCCCGGCGTCACCGTGACCGACGTGCTGCGCGCCACCGATCGCGTCGTGCCCGCCCTGGAGATCCTCGACGCCCGCGTCGAGATGCCGGGCCGCACCATCGTCGACACGATCAGCGACAACGCCGCCATGGGTGCCATGGTGGTGGGCGGGCGGCCCGTCCGGGTCGACGACGTCGACCTCCGATGGGTGTCCGCCCTGCTGTACCGCAACGAGACGATCGAGGAGACAGGCGTGGCCGCCGGGGTGCTCGGGCACCCCGCCGCGGGCGTCGCCTGGCTCGCGAACAAGCTGGCGGCGCACGGCGACTCGCTCGCCGCCGGCGAGACCGTCCTGGCCGGGTCGTTCACCCGCCCCACGTGGGTGCACCCCGGCGACACCGTGCACGCCGACTACGGGACCCTGGGGGCCGTGACATGCCGCTTCGTCTGACGACCGACCGCTCGCTCTCGGCCGTCCTGGCCGACACGGCCGCCGAGGGCCGCGCCGCCGTCGGCGCCTGGTCGTCGATGGGCAGCCCCGTGGCCGCGGAGATCCTCGCCGGCAGCGGCCTGGACGTCGTGCTGGTCGACGGCGAGCACGGACCCAACGACCTCACCACGGTCCTCGCGCAGCTCCAGGCCACGGCCGCCTACCCGGTCGCGACGCTCGTGCGGGTACCGTCCGGCGACCCGGTGGGCCTCAAGCGCGTGCTCGACCTGGGCGCCACCAACGTGCTGGTGCCCATGGTCGACTCCGCCGCCGAGGCGGACGCCGCCGTGCGCGCCGTGCGCTACCCGCCCGCCGGGATCCGCGGCGTCGGCAGCGCGCTCGCGCGCTCCTCGCGCTGGAACGGCGTGCCCGGCTACCTCGCCGGCGCGGACGAGGGCATCACGCTCGTCGTGCAGCTCGAGACCCGCGCGGCGATCGACGACGCCGCGGCCATCGCCGGCACGGACGGCGTCGACGCCGTCCTGATCGGGCCCGCCGACCTGGCCGCGTCGCTCGGCCACCTCGGGCAGCAGGACCACCCGGAGGTCGTCGACGCGGTGGTCACGGCCCTGGCGGCGTGCCGGGAGGCCGGGACGCCCGCGGGCGTCAACGCCTTCGACCCGGCCATGGCCGACCGCTACCTTGACGCCGGGGCGTCGTACGTCGTCGTCGGCGCCGACGTCACCCTGATCGCCCGCGGGGCCGGGGAGCTCGCCGCCCGCGTCGCCTCTCGCACCCCCACGACCGCACAGCCGAAGGACGGTGGACACCGATGACGACTGTCTCGACAAGCTCAACCAGCGAGCGTCGCGAGCGCGCGGCCGAGCTCCTGCCCGCCACTCCGACGGGGCTGCTGATCGGCGGCACGTGGCGCGAGGCGTCCGACGGCGGCACGTTCGCCGTCGAGAACCCGGCCACCGGGGAGACGCTGACGCGCGTCGCCTCCGCGACCGGCGACGACGCGCGGGCCGCGCTGGACGCCGCCGCGGCCGCCCAGGCCTCGTGGGGCGCGACCCCGGCGCGCGAGCGCGCCGAGATCCTGCGCCGCGCGTTCGCCCTCGTGCAGGAGCGCCGCGAGGACCTGGCCCTGCTCATGACCCTCGAGATGGGCAAGCCGCTGGCCGAGGCGCGTGGCGAGGTCACCTACGGCGGCGAGTTCCTGCGCTGGTTCGCGGAGCAGGCCACGCACGACGACAGCCGATACGCGCACACCCCCGAGGGGTCGCTCCGGATGCTGGTGCAGCGCCGCCCGGTGGGCCCGTGCCTGCTCATCACGCCGTGGAACTTCCCGCTCGCGATGGCCACCCGCAAGGTGGCGCCCGCCGTCGCCGCCGGCTGCACCATGGTGCTCAAGCCGGCCCGGCTCACGCCCCTGACGTCGCTGCTGTTCGCGCAGCTCATGGTCGAGGCCGGCCTGCCCGACGGCGTGCTCAACGTGGTGCCCTCCGCCTCCGCCTCGGCGGTGAGCGAGCCCCTGATGGCGGACCCGCGGCTGCGGAAGGTGTCGTTCACCGGGTCCACGCCGGTGGGGCAGAACCTGTTGCGGTCCGCCGCCGACAACGTGCTGCGTACCTCGATGGAGCTCGGCGGCAACGCGCCGCTCGTCGTCTTCGAGGACGCCGACCTCGACGTCGCCGTCGACGGCGCGATGGCCGCCAAGCTGCGCAACGGCGGCGAGGCCTGCACCGCCGCCAACCGGTTCTACGTGCACGAGTCCGTGGCCGACGAGTTCGTCGAGCGGTTCGCCGAGCGCATGCGCGCCGTCGTCGTCGGGGACGGGCTGGACGAGGGGACCACGCTGGGCCCGCTCGTCGAGGCCAAGGCCGTCGACTCCGTCGCCGCGCTCGTGGACGACGCCGTCGCGCGCGGCGCGAAGGTCGTCGTCGGCGGTTCGCGCGTCGACGGGCCCGGGCACTTCTACCAGCCCACCCTGCTGCGCGACGTGCCCGCAGACGCCCGCTGCATGACCGAGGAGATCTTCGGCCCCGTGGCCCCGGTCGCGACGTTCAGCACCGAGGACGAGGCGGCACGGCTCGCCAACTCCACGGAGTACGGGCTCGCGTCGTACGTCTTCACCGCCGACGTGCGCCGCGGCCTCGCGTTCGCCGAGCGCCTCGAGTTCGGGCTGCTGGGCCTCAACGCCGGCGTCATCTCCAACGCGGCCGCGCCGTTCGGCGGGATGAAGCAGTCCGGAAGCGGCCGCGAGGGCGGCTTCGAGGGCATCGCCGAGTACCAGGAGACGCAGTACGTCGGCATGCCCCTCTGACCCGAGATAGAGCGCGCGCCGCGCCGAGATAGATCTATCTCGGCGCGGCGCGCGCTCTATCTCGGCTGGACTCGGGTCAGCCCCAGACGAGGCCGCGGGCCGGGTCCTCCAGCACCTTCGCGACGTCGGCCAGGTAGCGCGCGGCGAGCTCGCCGTCGACCAGCCGGTGGTCGACGGACAGCGCGAGCTGCGTGACCCACCGGGACTTGATCTTGCCCTTGTGCACCCACGGCTGCTTGCGGATCGCGCCGAACGCGAGGATGCCCGCCTCGCCAGGGTTGAGGATCGGCGTGCCCGTGTCGGTGCCGAAGATGCCCACGTTGGTGATCGTGATCGAGCCGTCCGCCATGTCCGCCGGCTGCGTGCGGCCCGCGCGCGCGGTGGACGTGAGGGTCGCGATCGCCTTCGCCAGTCCGAGCAGGTCGAGGGTGTGCGCGCCCTTGATGTTCGGCACGACGAGCCCGCGCGGCGTAGCCGCCGCGATCCCCAGGTTCACGTAGTGCTTGTAGACGATCTCCTGCGCGGCCTCGTCCCAGCTCGCGTTGATCTGCGGGTGCCGGTTGACCGCGAGCAGCATCGCCTTGGCGGCGATGAGCAGCGGCGTGACGCGCACGTCGGCGAAGTCGCGGTCCTCCTTGAGACGGGCCACCAGCCTCATCGTCTTCGTGACGTCGATGGTCTGGAAGACGGTGACGTGCGGGGCCGTGAACGCGCTGGCCACCATCGCCTCGGCCGTGCGCTTGCGCACCGACTTCACCGGCACGCGCGTCTGGCGGCCGTCCTGGCTGACGGTGCCCGACGCGAGCCACGGCCGGTCGTCGTCGGGGTACGTGGCGAGGGACTTCGGGGCCGCGCCCTCGTGGTGCGCGACGACGTCCTCCCTCGTGACGATCCCGCCCGGGCCCGTGGGGTGCACGGACGCGAGGTCGACGCCGAGGTCCTTCGCGAGCTTGCGCACCGGGGGCTTGGCCAGCACGCGCGTGCTCTGGGCGCCCGCGGACGACGTCGCCGGCACGCTCGCCATCGGCTTCTCGATCGCCGGGCCGCCGGTAGAGCCTGTCGAGACCCGGTTCGCGGTCTCGACAGGCTCGGCCGACGAAGGCGCGGTCACGGCTGGCTCGACCGGCGAAGGCGCGGTCACGACTGGCTCGACCGACGGAGGGGTGGTCTGGACGGGCTTGGCCGACGGGGCGGCGGCACGCCGGCGGCGGCGGCCGGAGCCCTCGCCGTCACCGGTGCCGTACCCGACGAGCACGGAGCCGGAGCCCTCGCCCGACGCCTCCCCCGAGGCCTCTCCGGACCCGTAGTAGGTGGGCTCGGAGGTGCCGGGCACCTCCGCGTCGGTGGTGATCTCGATGATCGCCGTGCCGACGTCGACGGTGGTGCCCTCCTCGGCGAGCAGCGCCGAGACGGTGCCCGCCCACGGCGACGGCAGCTCGACGAGCGACTTGGCGCTCTCGATCTCCACGATCACCTGGTTGACGGCGACGGTGTCGCCGACGGCGACGCGCCACTCGACGATCTCCGCCTCGGTGAGGCCCTCGCCCACGTCGGGCAGCGGGAAGCGCTGGGTCGTCATCGTTCTCCTCCGGTCCGCGAACCGTGCGTGTCAGTGGGGGTCAGTGGGCCAGCACGCGGTCGACGGCGTCGACGACGCGGTCGACGCTCGGCAGGTACTCGTGCTCGAGCTTCGCGACGGGGTACGGCGCGTGGAAGCCGCCCACCCGCAGGACGGGGGCCTCGAGCGAGTAGAAGCACTCCTCGCTCACGCGGGCCGCGACCTCGGCGCCGGAACCGAGGAACGTCGGCGCCTCGTGCACGACGACGCAGCGCCCGGTCCGCCGCACCGACTCCGCGACCGCGGTCACGTCGAGCGGCGAGATCGCGCGCAAGTCGACCACCTCGACGCTGGTGCCCTCGGCGGCCAGCGTGTCGGCGGCCTTGAGCGCCGTCGCGACGGTGGGCCCGTACGCGACGAGCGTGACGTCGGTGCCCGGCCGGGCGACGCGCGCCCGGTTGAGCACGTCCGCGCCGCCCGCGACCTGCGTCGTCGGGTAGGGGCTGGCCGCGACCTCGCCCTTGGTCCAGTAGCGGCCCTTGGGCTCGAAGAACAGCACCGGGTCCGGCGACGCGACGGCCGCGCGGATCATGTCGTAGGCGTCCTGCGGGGTGGACGGCGAGACGACGCGCAGGCCGGGCGTGTGCGCGAAGAGCGCCTCGGGGCTCTCCGAGTGGTGCTCGACCGCGCCGATGCCGCCGCCGTAGGGGATGCGGATGACGACCGGTACCTGCAGCCGGCCGCGCGAGCGGTAGTGCATCCTGGCGAGCTGCGTCGTGATCTGGTTGTACGCCGGGAACACGAAGCCGTCGAACTGGATCTCGCACACCGGCCGGTAGCCGCGCAGTGCCATGCCGATCGCGGTGCCGAGGATGCCCGACTCCGCCAGCGGGGTGTCGACCACGCGGTCCTCGCCGAAGTCCTTCTGCAGGCCGTCGGTGACGCGGAAGACGCCGCCGTTGCGGCCGACGTCCTCGCCCATGACGAGGACCTTCGGATCGGACTCGAGCGCCGAGCGCAGGCCCTCGGTGATGGCCCGGGCGAAGGTGAGGGTCTGTGCGGGAGCAGAGCTCATCGGGCCGCCTCCGTGCTCGTCTCGTTCTCGTACTGCTCGTACCAGGCCCGTTCGGCCTGGACCTGCGCGTGCTCGGTCGCGTACACGTGCTCGAACATCGTCGTCGCGGGCGGGGCGCCGAGCTCGCGCACCTCCTTGCGCAGCCGCTCGCCCAGGGCGTCGGCCTCCCGCTCGATCCCGGCGGCCCATCCGTCGTCCCAGCCGTCCTCGGCACGCAGCAGCGCCGCCAGGCGGTCGATCGGGTCGCGGCGCGCCCAGTGGTCCTCCTCCGCGCGGGCCCGGTACCGGCTCGGGTCGTCGGAGGTGGTGTGGGCGCCCATGCGGTACGTGTACGCCTCGACGAAGGTGGGGCCGCCGCCGGAACGGGCGCGCTCCAGCGCCTCGGCCGTCACGGCGTAGCAGGCCAGGACGTCGTTGCCGTCCACGCGGACGCTGGGGATGCCGAAGCCCTCGCCGCGCCGGTACAGCGGCGCGCGCGACTGGCGCGACGTCGGCTCCGAGATCGCCCACTGGTTGTTCTGCAGGAAGAACACGACCGGCGCGTTGTTGACGGCCGCGAAGACGAGCGCCTCGCTGACGTCGCCCTGGCTCGTGGCGCCGTCGCCGAAGTAGGTGACGACGGCGGCGTCGCGCCCGGCGTCGCCGGTGCCGACCGCGCCGTCGCGCTGCACGCCCATCGCGTAGCCCGTGGCGTGCAGCACGTGGGAGCCGATGACGAGGGTGTACAGGTGCACATTGTGCTCGGCCGGGTCCCAGCCGCCGTGGTCGGCGCCGCGGTACAGGCGGAGGCGGTCGACGGGGTCGACGCCGCGGCTCTGGAGCACGCCGTGCTCGCGGTAGGAGGGGAAGACGTAGTCCTGCGGCGCCAGCGCGGCGGCCGACCCGACCTGGGCGGCCTCCTGGCCACGGCCCTGCGCGTACAGCGCGAGCTCGCCCTGCCGCTGCAGGGCCGTGGCCTCGTCGTCGAACCGTCGCGTCAGCACCATGTCGCGGTACAGGGCGCGCAGATCCTCGGAGGTGAGGTGGTCGACACGCGAGCGGTAGGTCGCGTTGTCGGGTTCGACGACACGCTCGCCGGTGGGCGAGACGAGCTGGACCAGGGGGTCGACGTCAGCGGGCGCAATGTCGGCGGGCGCGACGTCGGGCTCGCCGGGGGTGGTGTGCGGCACGCGGTCTCCTTCGCTGTCGGCCCCTGGACGGGGCTGGGCTGCTCCGGCATGGGAGGAGGTCCCGCCGAGCCCACCAGAACGGTGGCCCACCGGAACCTACGCCTTCGTAGCCTACGCCAGCGTAGGTTGCCGTCCAGGGGGCACACCCCCCGACGGTGGTGCCAACGTCCTCCGCGTCAGATTGGAGGTTTCCTCCAACATGGCAGGCGTCCACCGGCCCTCGACCTGGTCAGCGCGGGTACGCCTGCCCGGCCCGCAGCGCGTCCCGTTCGCGCAGCACGGGCCAGCGCGAGAAGGCGAACACGAGGAACATCACCACGTTGAGGATCGGCACGATGCCGACCAGGACCCACCAGCCCGAGTAACCGGCCTTCTGGATGATCCGGATGTACGCGATCAGGAAGATCACGGCGATCGCCACGTACACGGCGATGGCGGCCCCACCCACGAGCCACCCGTAGTCGTCGGCGAGCTGGTCGTAGTCCACGGTGTCCATGGCGGGGAGTCTTCCGCCGCGCGGCGGCGGCGCAACCGGAACCCGCGCGGCGTGTCGGTGGCGCACGACATGCTCGGGGGACACCTCGACGAAGGGACGCGCCCATGAGCACGCAGTCGACGCCGACGCCGGTCAACCCGCCGCAGCTGCACCAGAACCCCGCGTTCGCGTGGGGCATGATCCTGCCCGCCGGGCGCACGCTCTACGTGGGCGGGCAGAACGGCACCGGCCCCGACGGAGCCCTCGTGGACGGCGGGCCCGGGCCGCAGACGGAGCAGGCGCTGAACAACGTGCTCGCCGTCCTCGCCGAGGCCGGTACCGACGCGGAGCACGTCGCCAAGCTGACGATCTACCTGGACCCGTCGGTCGACCCGAACGACGCCTACGCCGCGTCCGGCAAGGTCTGGCGCTCGCGCACCGCGGTCACCGTGCTCGCCGTCGCGCCGGCCCGGCCCGGCGCGCTCGTCGAGGTCGAGGCGGTCGCGACGGTCCCCGAGGGCTGACGCGCCCGCAGACGGCACCCTAGGCTGACGGCCGTGCGCAGACACCGCGGTCGCAGGATCCTCCGGGTGGTAGCTGTGCTGGCGGCGCTCTTCGCCGTCGCCGACGGCTTCCGTTGGGGGAACCGCTGGTACGTCTCGACGATGTTCGAGGACTCCTCGCCCGAGTACGCCCTCGAGATCATCGCCAAGGCCCACGACGCGCTGGTGCACGGGCTGCTCTGGCTCGTCGTCGCAGTCCTGGCCGCCGCCGTCGGGTGGCAGCTCCGGGTGGTGCGGCGGCCGGCATGACCGGGTTCGACCGGATCGCGGGCGCGACCGTGATCCACGCCACCCCGCATGGCACGCTCGTGCGGTGACCGTCACCTCCGGCCGCGCCGACGCCGCCGCCACGATCGACCGCTCCCCTGCCGTCGACGCCCTCCTCCACCTGCGGGCGGACGGCGTCAGCGTGCTGATCGACGCCCGCGGCGGCGAGCTGCCCGCCGTCGTGCACTGGGGCGACGACCTCGGCCCGCTGACCGCCGACGACGCGGCCGCCGTCGCCCTCGCCGCGGCGGCGCCGCTCGCCAACAGCGCCCCGGACGAGCCGGTGCGGCTCGCGCTGGTGCCGGAGCCGCGCACGGGCTGGCTCGGCCGCCCGGGGATCGTCGGCGAGCGCGACGGCGACGCCTGGTCGCCGCGCTTCACCACGACGGTCGCGACGCTCTGCGGCGGCACCCTGCCCCGCGGCCTCACCGAGGCCGGGGCCGGGGCGCTGCGCGTCGAGGCCCAGGACGAGGTCGCGGGCCTCACGCTGGTGCTCGACGTCGAGCTCACCCCCGACGGCGTGCTGCGCGCCCGCGCCACGCTCCGCAACGACGGGGCCCCGTACCGGCTGCACGAGCTCGCCGTCGTGCTCCCGGTGCCGCCGCGGGCGCGCGAGGTCCTCGACCTCACGGGCCGGTGGGGCAAGGAGCGGGTGCCGCAGCGGCGCGACCTCGCGGTCGGCACGCACCTGCGCGAGGGCCGCCGCGGCCGCACGGGCTTCGAGGCGCCCACGGTGCTGACGGTGGGCGTGCCCGGCTTCGGCTTCGGGCACGGCGAGGTGTGGGGCCTGCACGTGGGCTGGTCGGGCAACCACCGGCACTGGGCGGAGCGGCTGCCCACCGGCGAGCAGGTGCTGGGCGGCAGCGAGCTGCTGCTGCCCGGCGAGGTGACGCTCGCGACCGGCGCGGAGTACGAGACCCCCTGGGTGTACGGCGTGCACGGCCACGGCCTGGACGCGCAGGCCGCGCGCCTGCACCGGATGCTGCGCCGTCGCACGGGGCACCCGCGCGACCCGCGCCCGGTGACGCTCAACGTCTGGGAGGCCGTCTACTTCGACCACGACCTGGAGCGCCTCACGGCGCTGGCCGACGCCGCCGCCGACCTGGGCGTGGAGCGCTACGTGCTCGACGACGGCTGGTTCCGCGGGCGGCGAGACGACACGCGGGGGCTGGGCGACTGGTTCGTCGACGAGGACGTCTGGCCGGACGGGCTGGACCCGATCGCGGACCACGTGCACGGCCTCGGCATGCAGTTCGGGCTGTGGTTCGAGCCCGAGATGGTCAACCTCGACTCCGACCTGGCCCGGGCCCACCCGGAGTGGGTCATGGGCGCCGGCGGCCGCGTGCCGGTGCCGTCGCGGCACCAGCACGTGCTCGACCTGTCGGACCCCGACGCCGCCGCGTACGTGCTGGAGCGGATGAGCACGCTGATCGGCCGCCACGGCGTGGACTACGTGAAGTGGGACCACAACCGCGACCTCGTGGACCCCGGTTCCGGTCGGGAGGGGCGGCCCGTCGTGCACGCCCAGACGCTCGCCGCCTACGGGATCATGGCCGAGCTGCGGCGGCGGCACCCCGGGCTGGAGATCGAGTCCTGCTCGTCGGGCGGAGGCCGCGTCGACCTGGGCGTCGCCGAGCACACGCAGCGCGTGTGGGTGTCGGACTGCACCGACCCGCTGGAGCGGCAGCAGATGCAGCCGTGGACGGCGCAGCTGCTGCCGCTGGAGTACCTGGGCGCGCACGTCGCGGCGGACGTCAGCCACCAGACCCGCCGCGCGCACTCCCTCGCGTTCCGGGCGGCGACGGCGCTGTTCGGCCACTTCGGGATCGAGTGGGACCTCACGCGCTCGACGCCCGAGCAGCTCGCCGACCTGCGCGGCTGGATCGAGCTGTACAAGGCGGAGCGCGGGCTGCTGCACACGGGCACGCTCGTGCGCCAGGACCTGCCCGCGGGCGACGGCCTGCAGGTGTGGGGCGTGGTCGCGGCGGACCGTTCCGCCGCCCTGTTCCAGCTCGCGACCCTGTCCCGGCCCTCCGTCGCACCGCTCGGCCGCTTCACCCTGCGCGGCCTGGACCCGGAGCGCCGGTACCGCGTCACTCCCCTGCCGCTGAGCCGCGAGGCGTTCGGTGTCTGGAACGCGCCACCCTGGTTCGGGCTGCCGTCCGCCGACGGCGCGGTCGCCTCCGACGGCGTCTCGCCGCAGCCCCGGCCCGCGCAGCCCGGCGACGTCCCCCGCGGCACCGTGCTGACCGGGCGCACGCTCGCCGTCGCCGGGCTGCAGGCTCCCGAGTCCGCGCCCGAGACGTCCCTGGTGCTGCGCGTGGAGGCGGTGGACTGAACCCCCACCGGTGACCGGCGTCAGCGGCCGTCGACGACCACCTCGTCGACGGCACCGTCCGCCCAGGCCGCGCGCGCGACGCCGGGGACCGGGAACGTGACCTCGGGGGCGTCGGCGGGCGCCTCCCCCGCGAGCGCCACGGCCGCCGCGTACCAGCGGCCGGGCTCCGGTGCGCCGTCGGTCGCGAGCCAGGGCACGCAGGTGGTACCGGCCAACGGCGTGACGCCGACGAGCTGCTCGACGCCCGCGCGCGCGAACGCGCCCCGCCCGTCGGCGGTGCGCAGCACGGAGGCGAGCGGGGTCTCGACAGGCTCGACCGGCGAGGCAGGCTCGACGAGCGGGGCGGGTGCGACGACCGCGTGGGCGGCGCCGTCGCCGGCCGCGGCGTCGACGACGTCTCCGGTCACGGGCCACCCCCCGACCCGCAGCCCGGCCGGCACGACGTCGTCGCCGAGGCCTGGCGCGACCCGCACGAGCCGCACCTCCCACGCCCCGCGCAGCAGGCTCACGGCCTCCAGCCACGGCCCGAGGCGCGGGCTGCCGGAGGCGTCCGGGTAGCCGGAGCCGTGGTCGGGCGCGGAGGGGTCGGGCTCCACCCAGTGCGACCGCCAGCGCGAGCTCCCGACCGACGTGCCACCGTCGAGCAGGCTCACGTGGCCGTCCTCGAACCCGGTGCGGTGGCTGGGCTCCCCGGCGCCGTCGAGCAGCACCACGGACTGGTCGAGCGGCCGGTGCCGCAGGTCCCCGGCCACGACGGGCCACGTCGCGGTGGAGTAGCCGAGGCGGGAGTAGAGCGGGCCGTCGCTCAGCCCGGAGCCGGGGCGCGAGTGGTCGGTGCCGTGGTTGAGCACGCGGACCAGGCCGTCGGCGCGCGTGCCGCTCACCTGCCAGCCGGCCTGGCCGACGACGAACGACGTGTCGCGGACCTCGACGGGCAGCGGCTCCTCGACCGCCGTCCACGCGGGGTGCTCGGGCGGCAGCACGAGGCCCAGCAGCCCCTTGGACGCCCAGTACGGCGACCCCGGGCCGGAGTACCGCTGCGCCAGCGGCCGCCACGACCCGTACCAGCCGAGCGTGAGCAGCCCGTCGTCGTCGGGGGCGCCGCGCTCCACGAAGTGCTTGACGACGCCCGACGCCGCCCGGCGCAGCAGGCCGGGGGACCCGGCGTCGGCCATCGCGCCGACCCAGAACGGGGCTGCCGCCGCGAACCGGTAGGTGAGCGAGCGGCCCTGCACCAGGGGCCCGCCGTCGCCGCCGACCAGCCCGAGCGCGTCGGGGAGGAACAGCTCCAGGCGCTCGTGCGCCGTCGCGGCCGCGGCGTCCGCCTCCGCGCGGCCGGCCGCCATCCGTGCCCACAGCACCGGGTACAGGTGCATGGCCCAGCCGACGTAGTGGTCGTAGGAGCGCTCGTCGCCGTCGGCGTACCACCCGTCGCCGCGGTAGAACCCGTCCAGCGTCGCGACCTCCTCGCGGACGCCGGACAGGTCGTCCAGCGCCCCCACGGAGTGCAGGAACTCCCGGACGACGACGCGGAACCACAGCCAGTTGATCGGCGGGTAGAAGGTGTCGAGGCCGTCGGACAGGTAGTCGACCACGCGCTCCTGGACCGCCGGGTCGAGCCGCTCCCACAGCCACGGGCGGGTGAGGTGCAGGCCCAGCGCGACCGACGCCGCCTCGACCTTCGCCTGGCCGTGCTCGTGCAGGCGCGGCCACGCCTCGGCCGACTCCGGGTCGGTCCCGGCGGCGAGCCCCTCGGCGTAGCGCTCCAGGAACCCGTGCGGGTCCTGGCCGCGGGAGCCCGCGACCCGGAACGCGGCAGTGAGGAACGTGCGCGCGAACCCCTCGAGGGCGTCGATGCGCGCGCCGTAGCCGCCGGTCTCCCCGGGCAAGGCGATCCCCGCGTGCGCGGGCGACGCCCAGCGGCGGGCGGAGAGCAGCAGGTGGTCGGCCAGGGCCTCCCAGTGCGCCCGCGTCCAGCCGGTGTGCGGGGACAGGACGTGGTCGTCGAGGTCGCGCAGGCGCGCGGCGAAGCCGGTGGGTCGGGTGGCGGGGGCGGTCATGCGGGCACCTCTCGGACGGGCTCGGACGTCGGGCGGGCGATGGCAGGCGGAGGGGCGGTGGACGCGCGGGCGACGAGCTCGGGCAGCAGGCGCACGCGCTGGGCGGGGAAGCGGGCGGGGATCGACGACGCGACCGGCGAGCGGTGCGCGACGGCGCGCAGGCACGCGTCGATCGCGGCGAACCCCAGCGCGTGCTTGGGCGGGGCGACGGCGGTGAGCGGCAGCTCGCCCAGGCTGGCGACCTCGTCGTCGTACGCGACGATGCTGAGGTCGCCGGGGATGTCGAGGCCCCGGGCCAGGGCCGCCTGCGCGAGCTGCAGCGCGAGCTGGTCCGGGTGCACGAGCACCGCCGTCACGCCGGCGTCGAGCACCTCGTCGAGGTAGCGCCGCACGGCGGCCGCCGGGTCGGCCGGCGACCGGTCGGGCCGGCCTGCCGTGAACCTCGGCGTCACGACCCCGGCCCCCCGACGCCCGACGGCCTCGGTGAAGCCGTCCCGCACCTCGACGGCGTGCGGGTTCTCGGACGTCCACACCGCCAGGCGCTCGTGGCCGAGGTCGAGCAGGTGGTCGGCGGCGAGCCCGGCGCCGTGCAGGTGGTCGGACCGGACCGAGTCGATCACCTGCCCGCGGGTGCGCAGGTCCCACCCGCGCTCGACGACGGTCACCGGCACCGGCGACTCGTCGAGCGCCTGGCGCAGGGCGCGTTCCCCGACCCCCTGGGTGGCCGGGGTGATGAGGATGCCGTCGAGGCCGAGCCCCACCATGCGCCGGAAAAGGCGCAGCTCCTCGTCCTCGTCGTACTCCGAGACGGCCAGCACCAGGCGCACCCCGGCGAGCCGGGCCGCGTCCTTCGCGCCCTCGATGACGCCGCGGTAGTAGTACGAGGCAGTCGGCGCGATCATCCCGATCGTCGCGACGGGAGCGGCGTCCGCGGCGGCGCGCGGCCCGATGCCGAAGGTCGCGGCGAGCCGGGTCACGGCCCGCGCATCCCCGTCGGGCAGGGGCGCCCCGTGCAGCGCCCGGGCGCCGCCGTGCACGCGGGCGAGCCGGCCCTCCCGCTCGAGCTCGCGCAGGTCCCGGCGCAGCGTCACCGGCGCGGCCCCGATCCGCCCGGAGAACTCCGCCACGCTGAGCGTGCCGCGCAGGCGCAGCTCGCGCAGCACGGCGTCCTTGCGTTCCGCAGCGATCACGGCACTCTCCCTCGAGCGGTCGTAGCGTTCGGCGGTCATTCGACCACAGCCCGATCGCCATGGGCGGGCCGGCCGCGGAATCTCGCGCCTGACGCCGGATCACTTCTGACCGTTTGGCCGCCGTGCGATCCCCGTGGGCGCCGTCGTGCGGCAGGGTCGCCCTCATGCCACACCCGTCGACGACGACGTCCACCCCCGCCAGCGCGTCCCTGCGCGAGGCGCTCGACCGCGCCGGGGCGCCCGCCCCGCGGGCGCTGTCGGCCCGCGCGGCGGACCCGGGCGCGCCGTCGGCCGGCTGGTTCGACCCCGCGCGCGTCCCCGCCGGGCTGCTCGCCGACCTGCGCGCCGAGGCGGACGCCGCGCGCAGCGCGCCGTGGCCCGCGCCGACCACCGCGGCGTGGCGCGCCTTCCAGGAGTCCGGTGACCGGCAGGCGTACGAGCGCCCGTACTTCGCGCGCCGCCGTCTGCTCACGGCGATCGCGCTGGGCCTCGCGGCCGACGACGACCCCGGTCGCGACGACGGCCTCGCCGCCCGCGTGGCCTCGGTCCTCGACGAGCCCACGTGGTGCGTGCCCGCGCACGACTCCGGACCCCCGCTGGGGGTGCGCGAGCTGCCCGACCCGGCCGCCCCCGTCCTCGACCTCTTCCAGGCGCAGACCGGCGCCACCCTCACCGCCCTCCTGCGCCTGCTGCCGCGGTGGGCCTCCGCCCACCCCGACCTCGCGAGCCGGGTGCGCGCCGGGATCCGCACACGCGTGCTGGACCCGTTCCGCACCGAGGCCCGGTCGTACCGCTGGTTCGCGCTGCCCTCGAACTGGAACCCGTGGATCGTCTCGAACGTGCTGCTGTGCGCGGGCGCGGTGCTCACCGGCCCGGAGCCGTCCGACGCCGCGAGCCCGGACGACGACACCGACCTCGCCGCCGTCGTCGACCTCGCCGTCGAGAGCCTCGACGCGTACCTCGGAGGCGTGCCGCAGGACGGCGGCTGCGACGAGGGCGTCGCCTACTGGTGGCAGTCCGCGGCGCGCGCCTTCGAGGCGGTGGAGCTGCTCGCCGCGCTCGTGCCCGAGGCGGCCGACGACCTGCTGGCGCACCCGGTCCTCGCCGCGCTGGCGCGCTACCCGCGCGTCGTGCACCTCGGCGGTCCGTGGAGCGCGAACTTCGGCGACGGCGCCGCGCGGGCGCCGCGGCCCGGCTCCGGCCTCGTGCGCGACGCGTCGCCCGGCGGGCTGTTCGCGCGGTACGCGCGCCGCACGGGCCAGCCGGACCTCGAGCGCTTCGCCCGCCGGCGCCGCGGCGACGGGACGCCGCTGGAACGGCCCACCGACCTGGCTCGCGCCGTCGCGGTGCTCGGCGACGTCGCCTGGCTGGAGGCTCCCGACGCCCCCGGCGACGACCGCCCGCCCGTCGAGTACCTGCCCACCCTGGAGCTGCTCAGCGCGACCGCCCGGCCCGACGGCCACGAGGTGCGGCTCGTCGCGCGGGGCGGCCACGACGACGACCCGCACAACCACCTCGACGTCGGGTCCTTCGTGCTGGCGCTCGACGGCGAGCCCGTCGTGGTCGACGTGGGCGTCGGCACCTACACGAAGGACACCTTCAGCGACCGCCGCTACGAGACGTGGTGGACGACGTCGTCGTTCCACGCCGTGCCGCAGGTCGACGGCACCGAGCAGGGCGTCGGGCGCCGGTTCGCCGCGCGCACCGGCCTCGTCGCCCCCGACCCGGCGGACGCCGCCGGCCCCTCCCCGGCCACCGTCGCCGCGCTGCGCCTGGACCTGAGCGACGTCTACCCGGTACTGGCGGAGCTCGCCCCCGGCCGCGAGGGCTCGCTGGTGCGCGAGCTGCGGCTCGGGTCCGACGGCGCCCTCGACGTGACGGACGCCTGGGCGCTCGACGCGCCGCCCCGCGACGTGCGCACCCACCTCCTGCTCCGCACGGAGCCCGTGCGCTGCGCGGACGGGCGGCTCGAGCTGCGGGCGACCGCCGAGGGGCCCACCCTGCTGCTCGACGTCGCCGGCACCGCCGACGCCGCCTGGCACGCCGTCGAGCTCGACGACCCGCTGCTCGTCGCCGTGTGGGGCGACCGGCTGTGGCGCCTCGCGCTCGTGGCGTCCGGGCCCGCCGCCTCCGGCCGGATCCGCGCCCGTCTGACCCCGTCCCGCTGACCCCGAGCCACCGCCCCGACACACTGCCCCGACACAAGGAGCCCTCACGATGCCCCACCCCACCGCGCCCACGACGATCCTCACCGCCGTCGGCGACCCGTGGGCGCGGTCGGTCCTCGACCCCGCCGTCCGCGACCGGCTGGCCGCGCACGGCGTGGTGACCGACCTCGCCACCGCCGACGACGACGCCCTCGCCTCGGCGCGGGTGCTCGTCACCGGATGGGGCGCCCCCACCCTGGACGCGGCGCTCCTCGACCGGCTGCCGCGCATGGAGCTGGTCGCGCACGCGGCCGGCTCCGTGCAGGGCCTGGTGACGCCCGGGGTGTGGGCGCGCGGGATCCGCGTCACGTCGGCGGCGCACGCCAACGCGCGTGCCGTCGCGGACTTCACGGTCTCGATGGTGCACCTGGCGGTGAAGAACGTGCTGCGGCTCGGCCTCACGGCGGCCCGCACGCACACGGTGCCCGGGCGCGACGGCATCCGCGGCCTCGACGGCAGCGTGGTGGGCCTGGTCGGGTTCGGGCTCATCGCCCGCCTCGTGGCCGAGACCCTGCGCCCGCTGGACGTGCGGGTGCTCGCCCACGACCCGTACTACGACGCCGCCGAGGCCCGCCGGGCCGGCGTCGAGCTGGTCGGCCTGGCCGACGTGCTGACCGCGAGCGACGTCGTCTCCGTGCACGCCCCGCTCACGGACGGCACGCGCGGCATGCTCGGCGCCGCCGAGCTCGGGCGGCTCGCGCCGTCCGCCACCCTGGTCAACACCGCCCGTGGCGGGCTGCTCGACCACGACGCGCTCGCCCGGACGCTCGCGGCCCGGGACGACCTCTTCGCCGTCCTCGACGTCACCGACCCCGAGCCGCTGCCGGCCGGGCACCCGTTGCTCGCTCTCGACAACGTCTTCCTCACCCCGCACGTCGCCGGCTCGCTCGGCACCGAGGAGGCCCGCCTGGGCCGCGCCGCCGCCGAGGAGGTCGACCGCTGGGCGGCGGGCGAGCCGCTGCGCCACGAGACGCGCCCCGAACAGCTGCCGTTCACCGCCTGAGCGCCCACCGCCCAGGGAGGCCGCCGAGCTCGACGTCATGTCGGATCGGCGGCCTCTTGCATGTTCACTCGGCTGTACGTTTGTGTGACTTTATGTTCCATTGCGTCTTCAGTTGTTATCGCACCGAGACCGGAGGCGTTTGACCAGATCGGCCAGGATCGGCCAGAGTGTGTCGCGGACACCCGCTCATCACCCTCGTTGCCGAGGTTGACCCACAGGGACGTGGACATGTCGAGTTCACAAACTCACACTCTTCAGAACACAACATCACAAGCGCCGCCACGGCGGCTCAGCGACGGACAGTTCGCGGTGCTGCTGCTCCTGCCTGGTGTCGCGCTGCTCGCCGGCGTGGTGCTCTACCCGCTGATCGCCGCGCTCGTCACGGCATTCTTCGAGCAGAGCCTCGTGCTGCCCGGGCGCACGTTCGTCGGGCTGCAGAACATCGTCGAGGTCCTGCAGGGCGACTTCCTGCGGCTGCTGCGCCAGACGCTCGTCTTCACGCTCGGCACCACGATCCTGCCGTTCGTGGTCGGCTTCGCCCTCGCGCTGGCGCTGAACACGAAGATCCGCGGCGCCAAGGTGCTGCGCGGGCTCATGCTCATCCCCTGGCTCGTGCCCGGCGTCGTCGTGTCGTTCCTGTGGATGTGGATCTTCAACGCCAACTACGGCGTGATGAACGCGCTGCTGCAGACGCTCGGCCTCGTCGACGACCCGCAGGCCTGGCTCGCCCAGCCCGGCACCGCGATGGGCGCGGTGATCCTGGCGAAGACCTGGCAGTCGTTCCCCTGGATGATGGTCATGCTCCTGGCCGGCCTGCAGACCGTGCCGGTCGAGCTGCACGAGGCCGCCGAGATGGACGGCGCGGGCACGGTCCGGCGCTTCTTCGCCATCACCATGCCGCACCTCAAGGGCATCGTCGGCCTGGTGCTGCTGCTGGAGTTCATCTGGAACTTCCAGCACTTCGACATCATCTACGTCCTCACCGGCGGCGGCCCCGCGGGCGCCACCCAGACGTTCGCCACCGCCGTGTACGAGACGGCCTTCCAGGGCTACGACCTCGGCAAGGCCGGCGCGCTGGGCCTGCTGTGGATGGTGCTGCTCATGGCGCTCGTCGTCGTGTACGTCCGCTTCTCGGAGAAGGGAGAGGAGCGATGAGCGCGACGACCCAGCTCCCCGCCACGCCCACGCCGCCCTCCGCCTCGTCGCCGGCCGGCGGCGACGCGCCCCGGCCGCCCCAGCGGCTGCGCCGCGGCGCCCTGCGCTCCGAGCGTCCCGGCGTGCGGATCGCCGCCTGGGCCACGGTCGTCGTGTGCGGCGGCTTCGGCCTCCTGCCGGTGTACTGGCTGCTCGCCACGTCCCTGACGCCGCGCGACCAGGTGTTCAGCTACCCGCCGAAGTTCTTCCCGTCGGCGCCCACCCTGGACGCGTTCGCCGCGCTCGCCTCGAACGAGCAGCTGTTCGGCTACCTGCGCAACAGCGTCATCGTCTCGGTGCTCACCGCGGTGCTGTCGGTGCTCGTGTCCGCGTACATGGGGTACTCGTTCTCCAAGTTCCGCTACCGCGGCCGTCGGTCCCTGATGTACCTGGTGCTGGCGTCGCAGATGTTCCCGCAGGCCCTGCTGCTGGTGACGCTCTACAGCGTGTTCAGCGCCTACAACCTGCTCAACACGTACACCGCGCTGGTGCTGAGCTTCACCACGTTCACGCTGCCGCTGTGCGTGTGGATGCTCAAGGGCTTCTTCGACACGATCCCGGACGAGCTGATCGAGGCGGCCCGCGTCGACGGCGCCTCCCGCCTGCGGATCATCCACTCCATCGTGCTGCCGCTGGCCGCGCCCGGCCTCATCGCCGCCGGGCTGTTCGCCTTCGTCCGCGGCTGGAACGACTTCGTCTTCGCCCTCACCCTCGCCGGCCCGGAGAAGCAGACCCTGCCGCCCGGCCTGGTCAACACCTTCATCGGCGAGGCCTCGACGGCGTGGCCCGAGCTCATGGCGGCGTCGCTCGTCGTGTCGCTCCCGGTCGCGATCGCCTTCATCGCCCTGCAGAAGTACCTGGTCGGCGGCCTCACGGCCGGCGCCGTCAAGGGCTGACGCACTGCACGCTCCACCCCCTTCCCCACCCCGAACGACCCTCGATGCGGAGGATCCTCATGTCCACCACTCCCCTGATGCCCTCGGCCGTCTCCCGCCGGCGCATGCTCCAGCTGCTCGGCATCGGCGCCGGCACCGCCGCCCTCGCCGCCTGCGCGCCGTCGGCCCCCGGCTCGTCCACGGGCGCCGCCTCGGCCGCCGCGACCGGCGGCGCCAAGACCGACTTCGCGTTCTCCTCGTGGTCCTTCACGGAGGAGGCCGCGGCCCCGGCCCTCGAGGCGATCGTCAAGGCCTACCAGGACCAGGCCGGCGTCACCGTGAAGGACATCTCGTTCCCGTACAACGAGTACATCAACCAGCTCACCCTGCAGGTGAAGGGCGGCCAGTTCACCGGCGCCGCGCACGTGGACGTCGCGTGGCTCGGCTCGCTCGCCGCCATGGGCAAGCTGCAGGACCTGTCCGCGCTGACCGAGGGCCGCGGGTACACCGACGCCGCGCTCGCCGCCGCCCAGTTCGACGGCGTGCAGTACGGCCTGCCGTGGACGATCGGCGCGATCGGCCTCATCGGGAACTCGGACCTGCTGGAGAAGGTCGGCGTCGCCGGCGACGCCTTCCCGACCACGATCGACGAGTTCGAGAAGACGCTCAAGGACCTCAAGGGGCTCGGCGGCGGGCTCATCCCCTACGCCGCGTCCACCAAGGCCGCGCAGCTCAAGGACGCCCTCATCTGGATGGAGACGTTCGGCAGCCCGCTCGTCGACGGCGACACCGTCACCATCGGCGACGACGCGTCGGTCGAGGCCGTCACCTGGTACAAGTCGCTGTACGACCAGAAGCTCATCGCCGCCGACGTCGACCGCTTCGACGCCCGCTCGCTGTTCGCGCAGGGCCGCGCCGCCGTCTACGACGACGCCCCCGTCGGCCGGGGCGCGGTCACCGAGGAGTCACCGGACAAGGACCTCGGCAGCAAGCTCGTCCCCGTCTCCCGCCCGGTGCTGAAGGCGGGCGACAGCCCGCGCGCCCTCGTGTGGGGCGGCGCCCTCGCCGTCGTGGACGGCGAGGGCGCCGAGACCGCGGCCGACTTCGCGCAGTTCGCGACGTCCGACCTCGACACCGTGCTGGCCGACTACGAGGTGCGCGGCCTGCCGCCCGTGACCACCGAGGCCCAGCAGTCCGAGGTCGTGGCCTCCGACACCTTCGGGACCCAGTTCAACGAGCGCATCACCGCGACCTCGACGAGCAACCCGTTCTGGGCGTTCACCGCGTACTCGCAGATCGAGACCGTCGTCGCCGAGCAGGTGCAGGCCGTGCTCGTCGGCAAGACGGACGCGAAGACCGCCATGCAGAAGGCCGGCGAGGCCGCCCAGAAGCTGGTCGGCTGATGGCCCGCCGGACCGCCCGCGGGCTCGTCCTCGCCTCGACGGCGCTCGCCCTGCTCGCCGGCACGTCCCTCGCCGCGTCGGCGGCCGTGCCGGCCACGCCCGCGAAGCACACGGAGAGCGTCGAACAGCTCCCGTTCCCCGTGGACCCGTCCAACAACGCCGGCTGGTGGACGCCGCTCGACGTGGTCGACGGCGTCACCTACATGGCGTTCGACGCTCCCGCCGCCGAGACGTCGCGGCACGAGGTGCACCTCGCCGCGAAGGGCCCCGACGGCGGGTGGACGGCCGGCTGTCTGCGCGCCGACGACGGGACCTGCGCGACCTTCCTCGACGACAGCGGCCACGACCAGCCGTCGATCGTCGTGGACGGCGACGGCACCATCCACGCGTTCGTGTCGATGCACCACGTGCCGTGGCAGTACTACCGGTCCGCCACCCCCGGCGACATCACGTCCCTCGTGGAGGCGAGCACCGACCTGCCCGACCAGGGCGTGCCCATGACCTACCCGGTCACGGCGCGCGGCGCCGACGGCGACGCGTACGTCATGGTGCGTGGCGGGCGCGACGGCGCGACCGTGCGCGACGGCCGCCTGTACCGGTACGACACGGCCACGGACGCCTGGTCGCGTGTCGCGGTCTTCGCGTCCGGGGTCGGGTACTCGGTCTACCCGGACGACCTGGAGGTCGGCACGGACGGCCGGCTGCACGTGCTGTGGGAGTGGCACCGCTGGGCGGCCGGCCCGTACCGGCACCTCGGCTCGTACGCCGTGTACGACCCGGCGGCCGGCACGTGGCAGGACGCCGCGGGTGCCCCGCTCACGACCCCGATCTCCCCGACGGCGGGCGGCGCCGTGGTGTACCAGCCGTTCCGCCCCGGCGAGACGATGCAGTCCGACGCCCCGACGGTGCAGACCGCGAAGCTCGCCGTGCACGGGGACACGCTCGCGGGCGTGGTCTACCGGTACGCGGAGGCGAAGGCCGACGGCACCCCCGACCGGTTCGACGTGCGGTTCGCCCGCTTCGACGGCTCCGCGTGGCAGCGCGAGACGGTGATCGACGCCGACTCCCTGGGCGACGGCATCGACACCGTCGCCGCGCTGGACGCGACGTCCGCGGCCGGCGTCACCCGCGCCTACGCCGTCGTGCAGGGCACCGTCGGCGGCACGCTGCGCACCCAGGTGGTGCGTGCCGAGCGCGGCCTGACCGGCGGCACCTGGCGGTTCGCCGGCCTCGGCGACGTGCAGGTGGGCCAGCAGCGCCTCGCCGCCCGCACGCTGCGCACCGGCGCGTCCGCAGGGACCGACGTGCTCTACCTGAGCGCCGCCCAGTCGGGGCCGACGTCGGGCACGTTGTTCCACGCCCGGGTGCCGCGCACCGGGGCGCCGATCGCGGGCAGCCCGCTCGCCGACGTCGTCGCCGGCCTGCGCGGCTGAGCCGCGCCGCACACCCACCCCGCATCACCAGAACCACCTGAACCACCGGATCGAGGACTGAGAGATCATGCGCACGCAGACCGTCGAGGCGGACGTCGTCGTCGTCGGAGGGGGGCTCGCCGGCGTCAGCGCGGCGGTCGCCGCCGCACGGCTGGGCCGCCAGGTGGTGCTGGTCAACAACCGGCCCGTGCTCGGGGGCAACTCCTCGTCCGAGGTGCGGGTGTGGGTGTGCGGCGCCACCGCGCACGGCAACCAGCGCTGGGCCCGCGAGACCGGGATCGTCGGCGAGATGTACGTCGAGAACCAGTACCGCAACCCCGAGGGCAACCCGGTCTACTGGGACGACGTCGTGCTCGACACCGTGCGCCGCGAGGAGAACCTGCGGCTGTTCCTCAACACGGACGTGCGCGAGGTGGTCGCGACCGGCCCGGAGGACGCGCGCCGCATCGAGTCCGTCACGGGCTGGACGATGGGCTCGGAGATCCTCACGACGTTCACCGCCCCGGTCTTCCTCGACTGCACGGGCGACGGCCTGGTCGGCGCCTTGGCCGGCGCGCGCTACCGGCTCGGCAAGGAGTCGCAGGCCGAGTTCGGCGAGGAGTGGGCGCCGCCGGAGCCGGTGCGCGAGTTCCTCGGCTCCACGCTGCTCTTCTACACCAAGGACCTCGGCCACCCGGTGAAGTACGTGGCGCCGGAGACCGCGATCGACATCACCACCACGCCCATCCCCATGAACCGCGTCATCCGCAGCGGCGACTCGGGCGCCCACTACTGGTGGATCGAGTGGGGCGGCGAGCTCGACATCGTCGACGACAACGAGCGCATCCGCGACGAGCTGCGCGGCGTCATCCTCGGCATCTGGGACTACATCAAGAACTCGGGCAGGTTCGACGCCGACAACCTCACGCTCGAGTGGATCGGCAACGTGCCCGGCAAGCGCGAGTACCGCCGGCTCGTCGGCGACTACACGCTGCACCAGGGCGACGTCGTCGACCAGACGGTGTTCGACGACGGCGTCGCGTTCGGCGGCTGGTCCATCGACCTGCACCCCGCCCAGGGCATGTACGCCGAGGGCGCGGGCGCGCTGCAGCGGTTCTCCGAGGGCGTCTTCGAGATCCCCTACCGCTCCCTGTACTCGGTGAACGTGGAGAACATGCTGTTCGCCGGACGCGACGTCTCCGCGACGCACATCGCGTTCGGCGCCGCGCGCGTCATGGCGACGTGCGGCGCGATGGGGCAGGCCGCCGGCACCGCGGCGGCGCTGTGCGTCGAGCACGGCACCACCCCGCGGGGGATCTACACCGACCACCTCGACGAGCTGCGCCAGACGCTGCTGCGCTGGGACGCGCCCGCCGTCGGCATCGCCAACGCGGACCCGCGCGACCTCGCCCGCCGCGCCCGCGTCACGGCCTCCAGCACGACGACGCGGATCGCCGCGCCCGTCGCGGAGCCGGCGGACGGCGACCCTTACGACTTCGACGTCTACGACCTCGACGTCGACCTCGGCATCGTGCTGCCCGTCGACCCGCGCCTCGACACCGTCGAGCTGCTCGTCTCCGCCCGCCGGGACACCACGCTGGCGGTCGAGGTGTACTCCACCGGCAAGCCGCAGAACGTCGTGCCTGCCCACCTCGAGGCCAAGACCGACGTGGTCGTGGCCGCGGGCGACGAGCGCTGGGTCACCGCCCACGTGGCGTTCGCGCCGGACACGCCGCAGAACGCCGTCGTCGTGCTGCGCGCCAACCCCGACGTCGCGGTCCGCCTCACCTCCCCGCTGCCCGCGGGCGTGCTCACGCTGGTGCACCGCGTCGACAACGACGACCAGAACGTGCAGATCAGCTCCGAGGAGCTGCTGGTGCAGTGGCCCACCAAGCCGCTGCGAGGCCGCTCCGTCGTGTTCCGCGCCGGCCCGGACACCCGCGCCCTCGCGCCCGAGCGCGCCACGAGCGGGTTCCACCGCAACCACGGCGGCCCGCACCTGTGGGCGTCGTCCCCGATGGTGGCCGGCCGCGACGAGTGGCTGCACCTCGACTGGGACGAGCCCGTCACCGGGCGCGAGGTGCGCGTCGTGTTCGACGACGACCTCGACGTCGAGCTCAACACGCTGCACCACCACCGCACGCCCGACGAGATCATGCCGACGCTCGTCCGGGACTACCGGGTCGAGGTGCTGCCCGCCGGGGCCGTCCCCGCCGAGGACCGGTGGGTGACCGTCGCGGACGAGACCGACAACCGGTGGCGCCTGCGCACCCACCCGCTCCCCGCCGACGTCGGCCCGCTGCGCGCCGCGCGCCTCGTCGTCGGCGCCACGAACGGCGCAGCGCAGGCCCGCGTGGTCGCGCTGCGCGTACAGGAGTGACCGTGCCGCACGCAGGACTCACCCGCACGGCGCGCGGCGCCGCCACCCGCGCCCGGGCTACGCTGACCGCCGTGCACAGGAAGGAGCGCACCGGCATCGTGGCGCTCGCCGTGCCGGACCTCGAGGAGCCGTACTTCGCCGAGCTCACGGCGCTGCTCGTGCGGCGCGCGGACGAGCGCGGGCTGTCCATCCTCATCCAGCAGACCGCGGGCGACCACGAGCGCGAGGTCGACGTCGCCAACGGCATCGGGCTGCCCCCGACCGACGGCCTCATCCACATCCCGCGCGCGCTCTCCGTCGCGGACCTGACGCGGCGCACCTCCCCCGGCCCGCTGGTGCTGCTCGGGGAGCACATCCTCGTCAGCCCGTTCACGCACGTGACGATCGACAACCGGGCCGCGTCGTACGCCGCCACGGAGCACCTGGCGTCGGTCGGGTGCCGCCGGGTGGCGTTCGTCGGGCCCCGCGACGCCCGGCCGTCGGACGCCGCCGACCGCCGGTACGCCGGCTACCGCGAGGCCGTGGCCGCGCTCGGGATCGCGGACGACCCGGCGCTCGTCGCGCAGGTCGAGTCCTTCACACCGGCCGAGGGGCAGCGGGCAGTCCGCGACCTCCTGGCGCGTGGCGTGGAGCTCGACGGCATCGTCTGCTCCAACGACTCCGTCGCGTTCGGGGCGCTGCCCGCCCTGCACGACACCGGTCGCCGCGTCCCCGAGGACGTCGCCGTCGTCGGCATCGACGACGTGCGCGGGGCCCGGTTCACCACGCCGTCGCTGACGTCCGTCTCCCCCGACAAGGAGGCGCTCGTCGAGCGCGCGCTGGGTGAGCTGGAGCGGCAGATCGCCACGCCGCCCGGCGCCAACCTGCCGGTGCAGCACGTGGTCGTGGACGCGCGTGTCGTGCCGCGGGCCAGCACCGCCCGCTGACGGGTGGCGACCTCCCGCCGCGGTCAGGCGACCGGCACGACCCACAGCTCGCCGACGTGCGCCTCGAGCAGCTCACGGGCGTCGGCGTCCAGGCCGTCGTCCGTCACGAGCCGCTCCACCTCGTGCAGGTCGACGATCGTCGTGAGCCCGACGACGCCCCACTTGGTGTGGTCGGCGAGCACGACGGCGTCCTGGCCCGCGGCCAGCAGCGCGCGGTCCGTCTCGGCCTCGAGCAGGTTCGGCGTGGTGAGCCCCGCGTGCAGGTCGACGCCGTGCACGCCGAGGAACGCGACGTCGAGGTGCAGGTGCTCCAGCGACCGCACCGCGACGGGGCCCACGAGCGCGTCGGACGGCGTCCGCACGCCGCCGGTGAGCACCACGGACTGCGTGTACGGCTCGTCGGAGCGGTCGGGGCGGCGGAACACCTCCGCGACCGGCAGCGAGTTGGTCACCACCGTGAGGTCCGGGACGGCGCGCAGCTCCTGCGCGAGCACCCACGCCGTCGTGCCGCCGGACAGCCCGACGGCCATGCCGGGCTCCACCAGCTGCGCGGCGCGGCGGGCGATGGCCAGCTTGGCCTCGACCTGCTGCTGCGCCCGCGACGCGAACCCGCGCTCCTGCGTGCCCCCGGCATCGCCGCGCGTGGTGGCGCCGCCGCGCACCCGGTCGAGCTCGCCCGCGTCCGCGAGCGCCTCGATGTCCCGGCGCACGGTCATGCCGCTGACGCCCAGCTCCTCGGCCAGCTCGGTGACGCTCGCGGCGCCCCGACGACGTACCTCGGCCACGATCCGCGACCTGCGCTCTGAGACCAGCACCCGCACCCCTTTCGACCCGCGGCACAGTCTGTCACGCAGCGTGCCGCCCGCCCCGTCCCGCCCCGGACCGCGCCCCACCGCGATGGAGGTCCCGTGACCCTGCCCGCCCCCTACGACGCCTGGTTCCCCGACAGCCCGATCGACGGCACGTACGGGTACGACCGCGACGGCCTGCTGGCCGTGCCGCCCGCCGCCGAGCCGGACGGCTTCGCCGACCTGTGGCGGTCGTGGCACGCCGCCGCGCGCGGGCTGCCGGCCGACGTCGCCACGGAGCCTCTGGGCCGTCAGGGCGCGCACGAGGTGTCGGTCGTGACGTTCACCGCCGACGGCGGCCTGCGCCTGCGCGCGTGGCTGGCTCTGCCGGTGGACGGGGCCGTCCGCGTGGGGATCGTGCACGGGCACGGGTACGGCGGCCGGGAGTCACCGTCGTTCGACCGGGTGCCGCGCGACGCGGCCGTGATCTTCCCGGTGGCGCGCGGCCTCGGCACGCTCAACGCCGGCGTCGGTGCGCCGGAGCTGAGCACCGAGCACGTGCTGGCGGGCATCGAGGATGTGGAGACGTCCGTGCTGGGCCGCTGCGCCGTCGACCTGTGGCATGCCGCCACGGCGCTACAGGAGGTGCTCGCCGGGGTCGCGGGGGTGCCCGCCGGCCTGCCGCTGTACTACGTGGGCACCAGCTTCGGCGGCGGGGTCGGTGCGCTGGCCGTGCCGTGGGACGACCGGTTCGTGGGCGCCACGCTGGAGGTGCCGAGCTTCGGCCAGTACGACGAGCGCCTCGCCGTGCCGTGCACCGGCAGCGGCGAGGCGCAGCGCCGGTACGTCGCCGAGCACCCGGAGGCCCGCGCCGTCCTCGCCCTCACGGACGCCTCCGTCGCGGCGACGTACCTGCGGGTGCCCACCCGCGTGGAGTGCGCCCTGTGGGACGCGCACGTGCCGCCGCCGGGCCAGTTCGGCGTCGCGGCCGGAGTCCGCGTCGCCGAGCGCGCCGGGACCGGGGCCGGGCTCGAGCTGGCCGTGCACTCCGCCGGGCACGCGGAGTACCCCGGCCAGGCGCGCGAGATGGCGGCGGCGTTCGCGGCCACGCGCGCGCACGTCGCGCGCGCCGTGGCCCCCGCGTCGCGGTAGTGCCTCCCGTCGTCCGGTCGTGCACGGCGGGCACGACCGGACGACGGGAGGCACTACCGCGACGAGAGGATCCCTCAGTTCCAGTCGTCGATCTTCACGTCACGGGGCGACGGCGCCCCCGCGCCGTCCTCGACCAGGGCCTTGAGGCTCTGGAGGAACGTGGCCCACTTGGTGCTGCAGTGGTGCATGAACTCGACCGGCTCGCGCCAACCGCGGTGCGCGAACAGCACGATCGTCCAGTCGCCGTCCTGGCGCAGGTCCCACTCGATCGTCGTGCCTACCCACTCGTCCGGGCCACCGACGACCCGCCACACCACGCGCTCGCGCGGGCGCAGCTCCTCGACCTCCATCACGAAGCCGCCGTCAGGGAAGCGGAACTCGACCTTCCCCCCGGGGCCGGCGTCGCCCGACGTCTTCTCCGTCCACCAACCGGCGAGGCCTTCGACCGTCGTCAGCGCGTCGTACATCTTCTGGGGCGTCGGGGTCGTGACCCCGATCCTGTGCAGGATGTCCACCATGGTGATCAGCTCCTCGTCGAGTCGGTCTTCTGGGTGTTCTCGATCGCCTCGGCGATCGACTTGATGCGCTGCAGGCGGCGATCCCAGGTGCGGCCGACGGCGGCCAGCTGGTCCGCGGCGCGCTCGAGCTGGGCGGCGTCGACCTCGCAGCGCTTCTCCCGTCCCGCCGTCGTCGACCGGACCAGTCCGGCACGGTCGAGCACGTCCAGGTGCTTCGCCACGGCCTGCCGGGTGACCGGCAGCTGCCGGCTCAGCGACGACGCGGTGCCGCCGCCGTCCGCCAGCAGAAGGTCGACGATGCGGCGGCGGGTCGGGTCGCCGATCGCCGACCAGAGGTCGTCGTCCACGGACGACGCCGGTGCCGGAGCCGTCATGACCGCACCCCGAGGCTCTCCGCGTACGGCGCCAGCCGCGGCAGGTAGAAGGCCCAGCCGTCCACGTGCTCCTGGTACCGCTGCTCCAGCACCGCGATCTCCCAGCCCTGCTCGCGGAAGCCGGTCTCGGTCAGGCGCAGCAGCGTCCCGTCGCCCGACGGCACGAGCTCGAAGGTGACGAGGAGCGAGTTGCCCGGCGCGGCCTCCTCGCCGGCCGGGTGCGTCCAGCGGAACGAGAACGTGCGCGGCGGCAGCGACTCGACGACCGTGAGCTGCTCGACCGATCGGTCGGCACCTTCGCCGAAGACGATCTCCCCCGTGCCTCCCGGCTCCGGGGAGTACCGGGCGTCGTCCGGCCACCACTGCTTGACGTGGTCCGGGCTGCTCACCACGTCGAAGACGACCTCCGGCGTCGCCTCGACGTAGATCTCGCGTTCGATGCTTCCGAGCTCCATGACCCCTCCTGCAACTAGTGGTTGCACATCACGGTAGCCCGCGGGCCCATGATGTGCAACCACTGGTTGCAGGAGATCGAATCGCGCTACCGGCGGCGTGTGGCCAGGAACTCCCCGATGCGGCCGATGGCCTCGGTGAGGACCTCCTCGTCAGGCAGCGTGACGAGGCGGAAGTGGTCGGGCTCGAACCAGTTGAAGCCGGTGCCGTGGGTGACCAGGATCTTCTTGGCCCGCAGCAGGTCGATGACGAACTGCTCGTCGTCGTCGATCGGGTACATCTCGGGGTCGAGCCGCGGGAAGCAGTAGAGCGCGCCGCGCGGCCGCACGGAGGTGACGCCGGGGATCTCGTTGAGCAGCTTGTCGGCCAGCATCGCCTGGTCGTAGAACCGGCCGCCCGGCACGATCAGCTCGTCGATCGACTGGTAGCCGCCCAGCGCGGTCTGGATGGCGTGCTGCGCGGGCACGTTGGCGCACATGCGCATGTTGGCCAGCAGGGTGAGGCCCTCGAGGAACTCGGCCGCGTTCTCCTTCGGGCCCGACACCATGACCCACCCGGCGCGGTAGCCGCACACGCGGTACGCCTTGGACAGGCCGCTGAACGTCAGGCACAGCACGTCGTCGCCCGCGGCCGCGGCGGCGTGGTGGTGGGTGGCGCCGTCGAACAGGATCTTCTCGTAGATCTCGTCGGTGAGGACGACGAGGTCGTGGCGGCGCGCGATGTCGACCATCGCCTCCACCATCTCCTTGCTGTACACCGCGCCGGTGGGGTTGTTCGGGTTGATGATCACCATGGCGTGCGTGTTCTCGGTGATCTTCGACTCGAGGTCCTCGAGGTCCGGCATCCAGCCGTTCTCCTCGTCGCACCGGTAGTGCACGGCGGTGCCGCCGCACAGCGTCACCGCGCCCGTCCACAGCGGGTAGTCCGGGGCGGGGACGAGGATCTCGTTCCCCTCGTCGACGAACGCCTGCAGCACCATCGAGATGAGCTCGGAGACGCCGTTGCCGATGAACACGTCGTCCACCGTCGTGTCGCGCAGCCCACGCGACTGGTAGTACTGCGCCACCGCGGTGCGCGCCTCGTAGATGCCGCGCGAGTCGCTGTACCCCTGCGCCTCCGGCAGGTGGTGCACGACGTCGGCCTGGATGGCCGCCGGTGCCTCGAAGCCGAACGGCGCCGTGTTGCCGATGTTCAGCTTGAGGATGCGGTGGCCCTCGGCCTCGAGGCGCTGGGCCTCGACGAGGATGGGGCCGCGGACGTCGTAGCGGACGCCGCGGAGCTTGCGGCTCTGGTGGATGGTACGCACGGGAACCATCATCCCCCCGCGGCCCGGGTGCCGACACGGCCATTCCGCGACGAGCGGCCCCCTGGTCCCTGAGCACGGTCACGACCGCGGCGCGACGTCGCAGGTCAGCGGGCGGCGGCCGGGCCCGCGGCGGCGTCGACCTGCGACGTCACGGCCGGCGCGGCCCCCACCAGCGCGTCCAGCCGCTCCAGCCGCTGCGCCGTGGCGTCGTCGGCCGGGGTCATGACGATGATCCGGTCCCCGCGGGCGCGGTCCAGCCACAGGCTCTGGAAGTGCACGTCGAGCTGCCCCGCGCGCGCCGAGCGGTAGTGCCGCAGCTGGGTGCTGTCCCCGGCGACGTCGTACGACTCCCAGTGCCGCACGAAGTCCGCCGACGACGCCCGCAGCCGCGCCAGCAGGGCGGACCACCGCGGGTCGTCGCGGTGCTCGGGCTCCCGGGCCCGCAACCGGGCGGCGATGTTGTGCAGCACCCCGTCCTCGGCGTCGCCGAGCGACTCACGCCACCGCGGCTCGGTGAACATCAGCCAGGCGCAGTTGCGGTCCTCGGGCGGGCGGGCGTCGAGGTCGTCGAACAGGTATCGGTATGCCCGGTTGGCGGCGAGCAGGTCGTAGCAGTCGGTCTGCACCGCCGCCGGGTACGGGAGCAGCCCCGCCAGCACGGCCAGCTGTTCCGGGCGCACCCCGGGCGCCGGGCCGGGCGCGACGGTGTGCTCACGGCCGGCGAGCACCATGAGGTGGTGGCGCTCGGCGTCGTCGAGCCCGAGCACGCGGGCCACCGCGTCGAGCACCTGGTCGGAGACGTTGCGGGCCCGCCCCTGCTCGAGCCACGTGTACCAGGTGACCCCGACCCCGGCGAGCTGCGCCACCTCCTCGCGGCGCAGCCCCGGGGTGCGGCGACGGCCGCCGGGCGAGAGGCCGACGTCGCCCGGCGTCACCCGGCCGCGACGCTCGCGCAGGAAGGCGCCGAGGGCGGCGCGGTCGGGCGTGGTGGCGGTCATCGCCCCAGTCTCGCGCCTTGTCGCCCTGGGCGGGGCGCCCAGCCAGGTGGTGCTGGTACCACGATCGGCAGGCTCCTGGTACCAGGATGAGCGACGGCGCACCGTCGTGGCATGACCACCTCCACGACCACCGCCGCGCAGGCGACCGGGGCCGCCGCGGCTCCGACGACCGCGCGCGCCGCGAGGCCGGGCGTCCTCACCGGCCTCGGCCTCGCCGTCCTGCTCGTCGCCTACCTGCCCGTCAACATGACCTTCGGGTCGGTGAACCTGCTCGCCCCGGCGATCACGACCGACCTCGGCGTGGCGATGTCGGGCGGCCAGCTCGTGCTGTCCGCGTACACGACGACGTTCGCCGCCACGCTCGTGGTCGCGGGCCGCCTGGGCGACCGCTACGGCCGACGGCGCCTGCTCGCCGCCGGGCTCGCGGCGTTCGCCGCCCTGTCGGTGCTGGCCGCGTTCGCGCCGAGCCTGCCCGTGCTCGTCGCGCTGCGCGCCGGGCTCGGCATCGCCGCCGGCCTGTTCACCCCGCAGGTGCTCTCGACCATCCAGGCGACGGCGCCCGAGCGACTGCGCGCCCTGGGCGTCACGCTCTTCACCGCGGTGAGCGGCGTCGCGACCATCGCCGGGCAGATCCTCGCGGGGGCCGTGGCCGGGCTCGCCGGGGAGCACCTCGGCTGGCGGGCGGTGCAGGCGGCGACCGGCGTGATCGCCGTCGCGGCGCTGCTGGCGCTGCGGACGGTGCCGGAGTCACGCTCCTCGGCGCCGCTGGCGCTCGACCTGCGAGGCGCGGCGCTCCTCGGCTCGGGCCTGCTGCTGCTCGTGGTGCCGCTGACCCTCGGCGCGTCGGCCGGCTGGCCGGCCCCGCTGCTCGGCATGCTCGCCGCGGCCGGCGTCGTGCTCGCCCTGTTCGCCCGGTCGCAGCGGGCGGCGGAGCGCCGCGGCGACCTGCCCGTCGTGCCGCCGAGCGTGCTGCGCACCCCGGCCGTGCGGCTCGGGCTGGTCATGACGCTGCTGTTCTTCACCGGGTACGGGGCGTTCCTGTACGAGTTCTCGGCGCTGGCGCAGGGCGCGCTCGGCGTCGACGCCGGGGGCACCGTCGTGCTGCTGCTCGGCTTCGGCGGAGGCTTCGTCGCCACCGCCCTCCTCCTGCCGGTGATCGAGCGGCGCACCGGCCGGTGGACGATGACGGGCGCCGCCATCGCGCAGGCGGCGGTGCTCGGCGCGCTGGCGCTGGTCGTCGGCAGCGGGCACGGCGGGGCGACGGCGGCCCTGCAGCCGCTGCTCGTCGCGCTCGGCTCCGCCCAGGCGCTCATGTACGGGCCCGTGCTCCGCACGGTCCTGTCCCGCACCCCCACCTGGGCCGCCGGCGTCGCGGGCGGGCTGTTCACCACGCTGCAGCAGCTCGGCCTCGGCCTCGGGGTGGCCCTGCTCGGCGGGCTGTTCCAGACCGTCGCCGCCGCGGCCCCGGCGGGCGCGACGGCGGGGCTGCCCCGCGGGTTCGCCGTCGCCGCCGTCGTCCAGGCAGGGCTCGCGCTCGTGTTCGCCGCGCTCGCCGCGCGCATCGCGCGAGACCGCTGACGGCGGAGGCTCGATGCGGCCCCGGTGGCAATCCGCGACCTGGTGCGCGACGGTGGAATCCCACGCTCGATGCTCGGAGGTCGCCATGAAGGTCGTCGTCATCGGCGCGCTCGGCAAGGTCGCGCGCCAGCTTGTCCCGCTGCTGGTCGACGGCGGCACCGGGCCCGCGGTGGACGTGGTCGGCGCGGTGCGCAAGCCCGAGCAGGTCGACCGCGTCGCCGACCTCGGGGCCGACCCCGTGCTGCTGGACGTCGAGCACGCGAGCACCGACGAGATCGCCGCCGCGCTGGCCGGCGCGGACGCGGTGGTCTGGTCCGCCGGAGCCGGCGGCGGCAGCCCGGAGCGCACGTACGCCGTCGACCGCGACGCGGCGATCCGCTCCATGGACGCCGCCGCGAGCGCCGGCGTCCGCCGGTACGTCATGGTGTCGTGGGTGGGCTCGACGCCGGAGCACGGCGTCCCGGAGACGGCAGGCTTCTTCGCCTACGCGGACGCCAAGCTGGCCGCCGACGACCACCTGCGCACCACGGACCTCGACTGGACGATCCTCGGCCCCGGCACCCTGACGGACGAGCCGCCGACCGGGCGCATCGCCGTCCTGCCCGAGACCGGTGCCGTGCCCGCCGGGACGGACACGAGCGTGCCGCGCGCCGACGTCGCGCAGGTGGTCGCCGCGACCTTGCGCGAGCCCGCGACCGTGGGGCGCTTCGTCCGGTTCTCGTCCGGGGGCACGCCGATCCCGGCGGCGTTGAGAAACCTGGACTAGAGCGCGAGCCTTCATCAAGGTTTCGCGGAAACCTTGATTAGCATGACTCCATGGTCAAGGTTCCCGCCTTCGAGTACGTCGACGAGTACTGGGTCGCCGACACGGACGGGATGGTGAGCCGGTCCGCGCGAGCGGCAGCATCCGGGCCCTACCGGTCGACCGTCCCGCCGACGATCGCCGACTGGGTACCGAACATCCCCGCCGACCTGTCCGCGGACATCGAGGAGGCCTCCGCCGCCCTCGGTCGTTTCGACGAGTACGCCGCCAAGATCCTCGGGACGACGAGTCCGACCCTGGGCCCCATGAGCTCCATTCTCCTGCGCACGGAGTCCGCGTCGTCGTCCCAGATCGAGGACCTCACCGTCGGTCCCAGGCAGCTGGCCCTCGCCGAGATCGAGCAGTCGACGTCGACGAACGCCCGCACCGTCGTCGCAAACGTCCGCGCCATGGAGGCCGCGCTCGCGCTCGCCGACCGGCTCGACGCCGACGCGATCCTGGACATGCACCGCGCACTGCTGTCAGGCCAGCGCGGCTTGGAGGACCACACGGGGCGCTGGCGCCAACAGCTCGTGTGGATCGGGACGAGTGCGATCAGCCCTCGCGGCGCCTCGCATGTCGCCCCCCAGGCGCCGCTCGTGCCGCCCGCAATGGAGGACCTGGTGGCGTTCGTCCGGCGCGACGACCTCCCTGTGCTCTTCCAAGCCGCAGCTGCGCACGCCCACTTCGAGACCGTCCATCCGTTCGTCGACGGCAACGGCCGCACGGGTCGGGCCATGGTCCACTCGATCCTGCGCGCGAAGGGCATCGTCACCGCCACCACGGCGCCGGTCTCGGCCGGCCTGCTCAAGCAGACCGAACGCTACTTCGCGGCGCTGACTGCCTATCGTGACGGCGACGCCCGGCCGATCGTCGAGGGCTTCGCGGACGCCGCAAGGTTCGCCGCGTCGTCGGGCTCCCGGCTCGTCGACGACCTCGCCGCGCAGGTCGACGCGGCCCGTGCCCAGCTGCGCGGCCTCCGGCGGCAGGCCGTGGCGTGGCGGGTGGTGCCGCACCTGGTATCCCATCCTGTCGTGAACGCCCGCTTCCTCTCCGACCACCTGGGCATGAAGGGGCAGACGGCGCAGAACGCCCTCGCCCAGCTCACCGAGGCCGGGGTCCTGATCGAGCGGACCGGGTTGCGGCGCAACCGCGTGTGGGAGCACACCGGAATCCTGACGGTGCTCGATCAGTACGCCCAGAGCCTTCTCAGGCGCTGAGTCCCGCCCGACGCCGCGCGCTGATCGCGCCGTGCGGGCGGACGCCGGGGTCGGTGCGCTCGGCCGTCTCCACGACGTCGAACCCCGCCCGCTCGACCCGGGCGGCCAGCGCGTCGACGGGCCAGAACCAGGCGGTCGCGACGGCGTGGTCGAACGGCTCGACGCGCGGGCCGCGGCAGAAGCCGAGCAGCAGGCCGCCGCCCGGCGCGACGGCGCGGGCGAGCTCGGCGAGCACGTCGTCCACACCCTCGGGCGGTGTGTGGATGAGCGAGTACCAGGCCAGCACGCCGCCGAGGCCGCCGTCGGGCACGCCGACGTCGTCCAGCGCGGCGCGGCGGAACGGGACGCCGGGGTACGCCGCCCGGGCACGGGACAGGAACGGCTCCGCGAGGTCGATACCCTCCGCGTCGAGGCCCTGCCGGGCGAGGAAGTCCGTCCAGTGGCCCGGCCCGCAGCCGGCGTCGACGACGCGGCCGGTGAGCCCGGCGGCCCAGCGCAGGACGAGGTCCCGGTCGTCGTCGTGCACCGCGTCCATGGAGCCGAACAGCGCGGTGTATTCCTCGGCGCGCGCCGCGTAGGCCGCGCTCGCGTCGCCCACGCGCTCAGTCCAGCTCGCGCAGCGGCGCGGTCCGCTCCCCGCCGGCGTCGCCGGTGTTGACGGTCACGGTCGGCTCGACGAGGAGCGCGTGCACCTCGCCGTCCGCGCGCGGGCAGTGCTCGACCCCCTTCGGCACGACGAAGACGTCGTGGGGACCGAGGACGACGTCACGGTCGCGGAGCTGGATCGTGAGCCGTCCGCTGAGCACGAGGAACAGCTCGTCGGTGTCGTCGTGCGTGTGCCAGACGAACTCGCCGTCGAGCTTGACCACCTTCACGGCGTAGTCGTTGACCCTCGCCAGCAGGTGGGGCTGCCAGGGCTCGGGGATGCCTTCCAGGGCGGTCAGGATGTTGCGCACGTCGCTGCTCACCCGGTCACCCTAGGCCGGTGGGGCGGCGGCCCGTCCGAGGACGGTCCGGATCGAGCGCCGGGCGTGCGCCCGCGCCAGCGCGGCGGACGGCGCCGCCTCGAGACCGAGCAGCCGGCGCCGGTGCGGCTCGCCGAGCAGCAGCGTGTACAGCTCCTCGGCGCGCTCCGGGACCGCGTCGAGGTCCGGGTGCTCGGCGGCGAGCAGCGTCGCGAGGACGGCGACGGAGCGCGCGGGGCCGCGCTCGTAGAAGTCGGCGGCGAGCTGCGGGAGCTGGCGCGACTCCGCGATGACCAGGCGGTGCAGCGTCACGGCGTCGTCGCCGTGCAGCGTGCGCACGATGCGGGTGGCGACCCCCTCGAGGTCGGCCCCGGCGTGGAGCCCCTCCTGCTCGTGCCGGTGCAGGCGCTCCACGGCGGCGAGGAAGAGGCCGGGCTTGTCCGTGAAGTGGCTGTAGATCGTGCGCTTGGTCGCGCCGGCCGCCGCCGCGACCCCCTCGATCGTCGTGCCCGCGAACCCGTGCTCGGCGAGCTGCGTGATGGCGGCGTCCAGGATCGCCGCCCGTCGCGCCTCGACCTCGTCCCGGCGGGGGCGCCCGCGGCGCGCACCGGGTCGGCCCGTCGTCGTGTCCATGCTCTAATGATACGTCAGCGTTTCATTACTGCTCGTCGAGCACGCGCCCGACGACACGAGGAGGACCGATGACGGGACGACGGCTGCTGCACGTGGCCTTCAGCGACGACTGGGAGGCCTGCGGGCGGTTCGGGGAGTACGACGTCGCGACGCGCCGCACCCTGGTCGACGACGCGGGCCACGTCCACGCGACCACCGCGAGCGGCCTCCCGGCCGTGCTGCGCGGCGCGTACGACGACGCCACCGAGGCGCTGGTGCTCGTCGTCGTCGACGAGGACGCCCTGGCCGCCCAGGGGATCCCGGTGCGCTGGGAGCCGGACGCTGCGGGGACGCCCTCCCCGCGCATCGGCGGAGCCTTGCCGATGGACCGCGACACGGTGGTCGCCGTCCTGGAGGTCGGGCACGGCCCCGAGGGGTGGGCCGCGCCCGACCTCGCCGGGCTGGACGTGCGCGAGGCCGCGCCGCCCCTCAGCCCGCCGGTCAGCCCAGGAGGCTCGTGACCCGCCGCCGGACCCCCGCCGCGTCGAGGCCGTGCGCGGCGGCATGATCGCGCGGCGTGCCGTACCGCCGCAGCTCCGTCTCGCCGGGCACGCCGACGTGCAGCACGCGGCTGGGCCGGTCGACCAGCGCGGCCGCGACGGCCGCGGCGCTCGTGCCCTCCAGGTACGGCTCGACGACGGCGAGCACCGGGGCGGGGCCGGCCAGCGCGCGCAGCCCGTCGGCGTCGAGCGGGTGCGGGGTGGCGGTCCACGCGACGCGGACGGGCAGGTCCGCGGTGGCCTCCAGCACGGTGTCGAGCATCGGCCCGACGGCGAGGACGAGCGGCACGCCCGGCGCTCCCCCGCCGTCGCGCACCAGGTGCAGGCGCCCGTCGACCGGGCGCGGCCGGGAGTTGCGCTGTCCCGACAGGCGAACGTAGACGCGGCCGGTGCCCGCGGCCTCGCGGTGCAGGATCTCGGCGACCTCGTCGGCGTGGCCCGGCACGTGCACCGTCCACCCGGGCAGCGCGGAGATCAGCGCGACGTCCGCGGGCGACTGGTGGGTGCGGCCGCCGGCCGACACGTCGTACGACGCGCCCGCGCTGACCAGCACCGCGCCGACGTCCTGGTGCCCGAGGTCGAGCTTGACCTGCTCGTACGGCCGCTCCACCAGGAACGACGCGAACGTGTGCACGATCGGGCGGCGGCCGGCGAGGGCCAGCCCGCCGGCCACGCCGATCAGCGCCTGCTCCCGGATGCCGACGTCGATGACGCGGCCCGGGTGCCGCTCGATCGCGCGCGCCATGTACCCGGACCCGATGACGGCGAGCACGACGTCGACGTCCGGGTGCGCGTCGAGCAGCGGGTCGAGCTCCTCGTAGAAGCGGGTACGCAGGTCGAGCGCCGGCGCGGTGGCCAGGGTGGTCATGCCGCCTCCTTGCTGGTCGGGTCGGGGTTGCCGGTCGGGGCGGGCGTCGTGTCGACCACCACGACCGTGGGCCGGTCGGCCTCGGCGTGCCGCAGCGCGGCGGTCAGGCGCGGCTGGTCGTGGGTGCGGACCTCCGCGGCCGACCAGCCCTCGAGGGCGAACCGCGACGCGATGCCGCCCGGCCAGCCGAGGCTGTCGCTGTGGTTGTCGACGACCACGCACGTGAGGTTCGCGAGCCCGAACCTGCCGGCGACCTGGATCGCCTCGGCGTTGCTGCCCTCGTCCAGCTCGGCGTCGCCGACGAGCACCACGACCCGGGCGGGCGAGCGGCCACGCAGGCCCAGCGCGAGGCCCACGGCGAGCGGCAGCCCGTGGCCGAGCGAGCCGCTGCCGATCTCGATGCCCGGTACCAGCGTGCGGTCGGGGTGATGACCCAGCGGGGAGTCGAACGACGCGACGTCGTCCAGCCACGTCGTCGGGAAGAAGCCCTGCGCGGCCAGCACGGCGTAGGTCGACGCCGGGCCGTGGCCCTTGGACAGCAGGAAGCGGTCGCGGTCGGGGGCGTCGGGGCGGGCCGGGTCCACACGGAGCACCTGGTCGTACAGCGTCCACACGACGTCGAGCGTGGAGTGGGCGCTCGGGTCGTGCTTCTCGTCGCCGGTGACCCGGGCGACGAGGTCCCGGACACGCTGCGGGACGCTGCGCGAGGTCTCGACGGGCGGGGCCGTCGGTGAGGTCGTCGTCATCCCTCGATGCTGTGACCTCAACCACGGTTCAGGTCAACCCCTGCCGGAGAACGGCGGGGCGTGCGCCACCTCACGTGCCGACGTCCTGCGGAAACGCGACGTCGGAGGCAGGATCGAGACGGACCAGCCGCCGTCATCAGGAGGTCTCGTCATGGCCCGCACCGTCGCCGAACACCTTGTCGACCAGCTCGTCGCCGCCGGCGTGAAGCGCATCTACGGGATCGTCGGGGACTCCCTGAACCCCGTCGTCGACGCCGTGCGCCGCACCGAGGGCATCGACTGGGTGCACGTCCGGCACGAGGAGGCCGCGGCGTTCGCGGCCGCCGCCGACGCCGAGGTGACGGGCGAGCTCGCCGTCTGCGCCGGGTCGTGCGGGCCGGGCAACCTGCACCTCATCAACGGCCTCTACGACGCGAACCGGTCCGGGCTGCCGGTGCTCGCCATCGCGTCGCACATCCCGAGCGCCCAGATCGGCACGCAGTTCTTCCAGGAGACGCATCCCGACCGCATCTTCAACGAGGCGTCGGTGTTCTCGGAGCTCATCTCGTCGCCGGCCCAGCTGCCGCGCGTCACCCGGTCCGCGATCCAGCACGCGCTCGCCGCGCCCGGTGTCGCGGTGCTCACCCTGCCGGGCGACGTCGCCGACCAGCGCGTGCCCGACGACGACGCCCCGATCCTCGTGCCCGGCGCCTGCCCGGCGCGCGTCGTGCCGAACGACGCCGACGTCGAGGCGCTCGCCGAGGCGATCAACAAGGCGAAGAAGGTGACGCTGTTCGTCGGCGCCGGGGCGCGCGACGCCCGCGACGCCGTGCTCGAGCTCGCCGACCTGGCCGCCGCGCCCGTCGGCCACTCGCTGCGCGGCAAGGAGATCATCCAGTACGAGAACGCCCACGACGTCGGCATGTCCGGCCTGCTCGGCTACGGCTCGTGCCACGAGGCCATGCACTCGGCGGACCTGCTGGTCCTGGTGGGCACGGACTTCCCCTACGACTCGTTCCTGCCGGCCGACGTGCGCACGGCGCAGATCGACGTCGACGCCTCGCACCTGGGCCGGCGCACCCGGCTCGACCTGCCCGTGCACGGCGACGTCGGCGAGACGCTTCGCCTGCTCAACCCGCTGGTGAGGCGCAAGAAGGACCGCAAGTTCCTGCGCTCGATGGTCGACAAGCACGCCGGGATCATGACCAAGGTCGTGGGCGCGTACACCCGCAACGTGGAGAAGCACACGCCCATCCACCCCGAGTACGCGGCCGTGCAGCTCGACGAGACGGCGTCCGACGACGCCGTGTTCACCGTCGACACCGGCATGAACAACGTGTGGGCGGCCCGCTACCTCACCCCGAACGGGAAGCGGCGCGTCATCGGGTCGTTCATCCACGGCTCGATGGCGAACGCCCTGCCGCACGCCATCGGCGCCGCGTTCGCGCAGCCCGGCCGCCAGGTGGTGGCCCTCGCCGGCGACGGCGGCCTGTCCATGCTGCTCGGCGAGCTCATCACCGTGCGCACCTACGACCTGCCGGTGAAGATCGTCGTGTTCAACAACGCGACCCTCGGCATGGTGAAGCTCGAGATGCTGGTGGAGGGCCTGCCCTCCTACGGCACGGACTCGCCGCCGGTGGACTACCGGAACGTCGGGCTCGCCGTCGGCATCCCGTCCGTGCGGGTCGAGCGGCCGAAGGACCTGCGCCGCGCCCTCAAGGACGGCCTCGACCGTCCGGGCCCGGCGCTGATCGAGGTCGTCACCGACCCGAACGCGCTGTCCATCCCGCCGTCGATCTCCGCCGGTCAGATCCGCGGCTTCGCCACCGCCATGACCAAGGAGATCTTCGGCGGCGGGATGGGCGAGGTGATGTCCATGGCCCGCTCGAACCTGCGCAACCTGCCCCGCTAGCCCGTGCTCGTCGGTCGAGCCTGTCGAGACCGGGTCTCGACAGGCTCGGGTTGCGACAGGCTCAACCAGCGAGGCTGCGCCAGCCGGCGGCGACGGCGAGGAACGCGTCGTTCGCCTCGACCTCGCCGATGGTCACGCGCAGGCCGTCGCCGGCGAACGGGCGGACGAGGACGCCGGCGGCGGTGGCCTCGGCGGCGCGGTCCAGGGTGGCGTCGCCGAGCGGGAACCACACGAAGTTGGCGTGCGTCTCGGGCAGGTCCCAGCCCTGCTCGCGCAGCGCGGCGACGACGCGCCCCCGCTCGACGACCAGCGCGTCCACGCGCTGGCGCAGCTCGTCCTGGGCCTGCGGCTCGAGGGACGCGAGCGCCGCCCGCTGTGCGACGTGGTTGACGCCGAACGGCGTGGACACGGCGCGGATGCCGGCGGCGAGGCGCGGCTCCGCGACGGCGTACCCGACCCGCAGGCCCGCCAGGCCGTACGCCTTGGACAGCGTGCGCAGCAGCACGACGTTCGGGTGCCGGCGCAGCAGGTCGACGCCGTCGGGGGCCTGCGGGTCGCGCACGAACTCCAGGTACGCCTCGTCGACGATCACCAGCACGTCGTGCGGCACGGCCGCGAGGAAGGTCTCGAGCTCGTCAGCGTGCACCACGGGCCCGGTCGGGTTGTTCGGCGTGCAGACCATGACCACGCGCGTGCGGGGCGTGACGGCGGCCGCCATGGCGGGCAGGTCGAGCCGGCCGTCGGCCGCCACGGGCACGGTGACGGCGGCGCCGCCCGCGACGGCGACGACGATCGGGTACGCCTCGAAGGAGCGCCAGGGGAACACGACCTCGTCGCCGTGCTCCACGACCGCTTGCAGCACGTGCCCGAGCACCGCCACCGAGCCGTTGCCCACCACGACCTGCTCGGCCGGGACGCCGGCGTGCGCGGCGAGCGCCTCGACCAGCTCCGTGGCGTACATGTCGGGGTAGCGGTTGGTCTCCTCCGCGGCGCGGGTGATCGCCTCGAGGACGGACGGCAGGGGCGGGTACGGGTTCTCGTTCGACGACAGCTTCCACAGCTTCGCGCCCTGGGCGGGCCGGGCGCCCGGCACGTACGCGGGCAGCGCGGCGACGGCGGCGCGCAGGGGGACGGCGGAGCGGGGGACGTCCGGCGAGTCAGCGGGGGTGGTCACAGCGTTCAAGGATGCCACCCTGCGGACGGCGCCAGGTCAGATGGTGGCATGCTCCGGCTCCCGGACCAGCCCGGCCACGAACTGCGCGATGGCGTCGGCGGCCGGCACCTCGACGGACGCCTCGACGTCCGGGCTGTAGTTGGTGTTGGTGTTGATGTCGTACGGCACGGTGCGGCCGTCGACCGTCTCGAAGAACTCGACGCCCGCGATCTCGATGCCCTGCTGCGCGAGCAGCCGCTCGAGCGCCGCGACCAGCGGATGGTCCGCCGTGACCTCGGGCCGCAGGGCGAACAGCGGCGGCGGGGCGGCGCCGTCGGCCCCCGGCAGCGCGCACGCCTCGGCCGGGCACAGCTCGAACCCGGTGGAGGTGTCCACCCGCACGGCATAGTGGAACCGGCCGCCGACGAACTCCGCCCGCGTGACGAACGGCTCCGGCGCGACGAGCAGCTCCTGCAGCAGCCACACGCCGTCGACCGGCGCGTCGAGGAGGTCCGCGTCCAGGGCGGCGGCGAACGTCTCGACGTCGTCGAACCGCTGCACCCCGAGCCCCTTGCCGCCGCGGTTGTGCTTGGTGATGAACGGGGCGCCGAACTGCTCCGCGGCCGCACGCAGCGCCCTGCGGTCGGTGACGGCGACGGTGCGCGGCACGTCGAGCCCGGCCGCACGCAGCAGGGCGTACTGCCGCACCTTGCTCACCTCGAGCGCGGCGGCCCGTGTGCCGTTCACCACACGGCGGCCCGCCGCCTCGGCCCGGGAGAGCACCGCCTGCGCGGCCTCGGGTGCGTGCGGGACGCCACGCGTGTGCGCGGAAGCGCTGAGCCGCGACCAGTGCACGGACCGGGGTGGCGCCTCGGCGAGGTCGAGGGTCACGTCGCCCAGGTGCAGCGGTTCCAGGGGCACGCCGACGCGGTCGAAGGCCCGCTCGAACGGCGGCAGCCAGTCGGGGTTGTCGTGCAGGACGAGGGCGGTCGGCTCGCTCACCCGGCGAGCCTACGCGTGCCGTCGCACCGGGCGCCCGTGGGCCGCGCGCCGAGAGTCGCGCCCGCCCCCCGCGTGCCTGACGTGCCACGATGGCGGCATGAACTTCATCGTCCGCACCCTCGTCACGGCCGTGGCGCTGTGGCTGAGCGACCTGATCTTCACCAACCTCGAGATCCTGCCCCCGTACGACGGCGACAACGTGCTCGAGTACATCTTGGCGGTGCTCGGCGTGGCCCTGGTGTTCACCATCATCAGCAGCTTCGTGAAGCCGATCGTCAGCATCATCTCGATCCCGCTTCTCATCCTCACGCTGGGCCTCTTCTACCTGGTGATCAACGCCTTCGTGCTGTGGCTCACCGCCTGGATCACCGACCAGGGATGGTTCGGCGAGTGGGGTGTCGAGGTCAGCGGCGGGTTCTGGTGGTTCATCTGGATCGCCCTCATCCTCGCCGTGCTGCAGGCCGTCATCGGGGCCTTCGCGCCGAAGAAGGGCTGACCGCCCGCCTCCACCGAGCACCCACGATCAGTGCAGCGTCGCCCCCGTCGGGACACCCGGCGGGGGCGCCGTCGTCCCGAGCACGGTTCCCGGGGCCAGGACCGTGGCGGGCGCCGGCCCCGCACGGCGCACGGCGTAGAACCGCGTCCGTGCGCGGGCGCCGTCGAGCAGCCGCTCCAACCGCCCGGTCACCCCCGCCACCTGGGTGTTCCCGGAGGATCGCGCGGCCGTCAGGGTGCGCAGGTGCGCGGGCAGGGTGTGCGCCAGGACGACGCTGCCCGCCGCGGTGACGTCGGCCGGGTCCACCGAGTCGAGCAGGCGCCGGCCGACGGTGACACGGTCCGCCGAGGCCGGGTTCTCGCGGCTGGAGCGCCCGTCCACCGCCGACACCAGCTCCTCGTCGTTCTCCAGGTGCAGCGCCGGCACCCCCGCCGGCAGGGCGAACGTCGCCGTCGGGGAGCCCGCGGTCACGACGCCGCCGACGACGTGCTTCTCCCGGAACTCCGGCGACGCCGCGAGCGCCGTCGCGGCGATCCCGCCGAGGCTGTGCCCCACGAGCACCACGGGCTGGTCGGGCGTCGCGCCCGCCACGTCGAGCGCCTGCTCCACGGCGGCGGAGACGTCGGCGGCCTCGTGCGCCATGAGCTCCAGGTCGGTGGCCGCGTCGAACAGGTGCGTCGGCGACAGCAGCGCCTGGGTGCCCGGCACGAGCACGGTCCACGACGTCGTGCCGTCGTCGTGCGTCACCTCCTCCACCGCGAGCGTCCCCTGCGGCGCGCCCGCCGCGGGCCGGCCGACGATCTCGCTGCCCTGGCCGTACAGGTCGGCGGTGCGGGCGAGCGCCTCCGCGACGGTGCCGGCCGGCCGGTCCGTCCAGGCAGGGGGCGGCCCCGCCAGGTCCTCGTCGGTGAGCGGCACCACCCGCGCCACCGAGGCCGGCAGCAGCGCGCCCACGACGTCGGACAGCGCGTCCGCGCTGCGCGTCACGCCGTCCACCATGGCCGCGGGGCCCTCTGCGAACCCTCGCCGCAGGTCCTGCCAGGTCCACGGCCTGGTTGCGCTCAGCCCCGCCCCGAGCCCCGCGACGGCGTCGTCGGACAGCGGGGCGGCGACGCGCCACACGCCGGCCAGTGGACCGTCGTGACCGGTCGTCACCGGGCCCGTCGGCGGCGGGGGCGGTGCCGGAGCCCGTGGCACCGTCGTCGCGCCCGGCGCCGGCGACACCCGCGGATCGGGTTCGCCCCGGAGGCGGTCGCCCACGGCCGCGCCGGCGAGCAGGGGCGTCGCCCGGAGTCCCAGCCAGAGGCCGGCGGCGCCCGCCAGCAGGGTGACGGCTCCGTCCGCGACGCGTTGGGCCACGCTCTCCGCGTGCCGGTAGAGGCCGGCGGCGAACCTCAGACGCCGGGCGCACCGCTCCGCCGCCGTGGCGTGCAGCCGCAGCCGGGCGGCAGCGTCGTCCAGCCGGGTGCCGGCCGCCTGCGCCAGAGCGGCCTCGACGGCGCCCGGCCGCGGCGAGAACGGCGGTGCCAGCGGGTCCGGCGCCCAGACCGCCCGCAGCACGGCGCCCCGGGCGGCGGCACACTCCCGAGACGCCCGTCGCAGCCGTGCTCCGGCGTCGTCGAGCAGGGCGGCCGCACCCTGCACCGCGTCCGCGTCGACCCGGGAGACGGACCGACCGCCCACGACGGCCAGGGTCTCCTCCGGCGGCAGCCCGCGGGTCACCGCGCCAGCACCGCCGCGGCGTCGTCGAGGAGCCGCAGGTCGGAGTCGAGGCCGACGAGCAGGGCGGCCACGTCGTCGCGGAACCGGTCGGCGGCCGGCGACTCCCAGGCCACCGCGAGGCTGCGGCGGGCGCCCGCCACGGCCTCGTCGACGTCGCGGCGGGCCGCGAGCGCGAGGTCCCGGGCACCGCTCGGCAGGGGCGCCGAGGACGGAAAGGGCGAGCTGGGTGAGGTCATGACCGCGACGCTATGGCGCGCGGCCGTCGGCCGCGGCCGGCCTTCCGGAGGCTGTGGACGACCGCGTCCTGGGGACAGGCTCCGCGCCGCACACCCCCGCGCCGGCGTCCGCTAGCGGGGCAGCACCCCGGCGAGCCGGCCGGCGTCGGACAGGATGTCGATGCCGACCACCCGGCCGCCGCGCACCGTGAACGCGAGCACGGAGTACACCGTCCCGTCGTCGAGCACCGTGACCAGTCCCGGAGACCCCGCCACGAGGGCAAGCCGCGAGTTCCGCGCCGTGCCGAAGTGCAGCCGCGCCTGCTCGGCCACCGCCCGCGCGCCGCGCAGCAGCCGCGACAGGTCTCCCGGGCCGTAGTCGAGCCGCACCGTCACCTCGGGATCGAGCAGGGCCACCAGCCCGTCGAAGTCGCCCGCCTGCGACGCGGCGAGGTAGGCGGTGACCACCTCGCGGCGCCGCGCGACGTCGTCCTGCGCGGGCACGGCGTCGCGCACCTTGCGCCGCGCCCGGCTCGCGAGCTGACGCGTCGCCGCGAGCGACCGGTCGACGAGGGGCGCGATCTCCTCGAACGGCACGGCGAACTGGTCGTGCAGGACGAACGCGACCCGCTCGGCCGGGGCCAGGGAGTCCAGCACGACCATCAGCGCCGCACCGACCTGGTCGGACTCGACCGCCCGCCGCTCCGGGGCGTCCGGGCCGTCGACGGGCGCGACGAGCAGGTCGGGCAGGTGCCCGTCCCAGCCGTCCCCGACGGCGGCGTCCCAGGCCGCCTCCCGGCGCGTCGTCCGCGAGCGCAGCAGGTTGAGCGCCACCCGGCCGACGATCGTCGTCAGCCAGCCGCCGAGGTTCTCCACCCCCGCCGCGCCCGCCGACTGCGCCCGCACCCACGCGTCCTGCACCGCGTCCTCCGCGTCGGCGGTGGAACCCAGCACCCGGTACGCGACCGCGCGCAGGTGGGGGCGGAACGTCTCGAACTGGTCCGCCGTGAACTGGTTCGCGCTCACCGGTCACACTCCTTCGCCGCGCCGTGTCAGAGAGGTGACAGCACCCGCTGCCGGTGCCCACCGAGCCCCACCCCACCACGGGAGGGTGACACCGGCCATCACCCGAGGAGCCCGCATGACCTCCCTGACCTCGACCGACACCCAGGCCCGCACCCTGGCCGCCACTCTCGCGGGCGCGCTGACCGGGCGGCTGCTCCTCCCGGGCGACGACGGCTTCGACGCCGCCTCGACCCCGTGGAACCTGGCCGTGCGACAGCCCGTCGCGGCCGTCGTCGAGGTCGCGGAGGCGGACGACGTCGTCGCCACGGTGCGGCACGCGCGGTCCGCGGGGCTCACGGTCGCGGCACAGTCCACCGGCCACGGCGCGTCGGGCGACGTGGCGGGCACCGTCCTGCTCCGCACCGGCCGCCTCGACGACGTGCAGGTGGATCACCTGCGCCGCACGGCCCGGGTAGGCGCCGGGGCGCCGTGGGGCGCCGTGCAGGCCGCGGCGGCACCGCACGGCCTCACGACCCTGCTCGGCAGCGCGCCGGGCGTCGGCGCCGTCGGCTACACGCTGGGCGGCGGCCTCGGCTGGTTCAGCCGCGCGCACGGCCTCGCGGCCGACCACGTGCGGTCGTTCGACGTCGTCGACGCCGGGGGCGAGCGCCGCACGGTCTCCGCCACCGCGGACCCCGACCTGTTCTGGGCGCTGCGGGGCGGGGGCGGCGACCTCGCCGTCGTGACCTCGATGGAGATCGACCTGGAGCCGGTGCCCGCGTTCTCGGGCGGCAGGGTCGCCTGGCCGGCCGCCCGCGCCGGGGAGGTCCTCGACGTCTACCGGCGCGTGACGGCGACGGCCCCGCCTGCGCTCAGCCTGTGGCTGTCGCGGGTCGAGGCACCGGGCGCCCCGGCCGTCGTCGTGCTGCACGCCGCGTACCTCGGCGAGGCCGGCGCGGCGCGCGACCTGCTCGCGCCGTTCGCCGCCGTGCCCGACGTGCTGGGGCCCGGCCTCGACGTCGCGATCGGCCCGGTCGCGCTGGCCGACGTCGGGGACGTCACGGCCGACCCGGCCGACCCCGCCGCGGGGAAAGGACGCACCGAGCTGCTGCGCGGCATCGACGGCGAGGCCGTGGAGCGCCTGTTCACGTCGTCCGTGGCCCCGCTGCTGATGCTGCAGCTGCGGCACCTGGGGGGCGCGCTCGCCGAGCCGGGTGACGACGCCGGCGCACTCGGGGCGATCGCCGAGCCCTACCTGCTGTACGCGTTCGGCCTGGCCTTCGAGCCAGGGCTCGCGACCGCCGTCGGGCGCCGGCTCGAGGCGCTGCCCGCCGAGCTGGCCGGCGTCGGCACCCTGCGCAAGCCCGCCACGTTCCTCGCCCCGGGCGAGAGCGCGGCGGCCGCCTACGACGGCGAGACCCTCGCGCGGCTGCGGGACCTCAAGCGTGCCCGCGACCCGCGCGGCACGATCCGCGGCGCGTACCCGCTCCTCGGCTGAACCGTCGGTCGTGCCGGTCGAGACCTCCGGGCCTCGACCGGCACGACCGACTCGACCACCGGACCCACCCTCGTGGGAGAATGTGGGCCGTGACCTCCCCCGCGCCGCAGAGCTCGCCGTCCGACGTCCAGACCCGCGTGAACAGCCGTGTGAACCTGGCCGACGTCACCCCGCCGATCGCCCTCGGGCCGCTCGACGGCCGCTACCGCGGCGCCGTCGCGCCGCTGGTGGACCACCTCAGCGAGGCCGCGCTCAACCGGGCGCGCATCCACGTCGAGGTCGAGTGGCTGGTCACGCTGTGCAACGGCACGCAGGAGAGCCCGGGCGCCGTCGTCCCGGGCGCCCCGACGCTGTCCGACGACGAGATCGCCTACCTGCGCGCGATCCCCGCGACGTTCGGCGCGGACGAGATCGCGGAGCTCGCCGCCATCGAGCGCGAGACGGTGCACGACGTCAAGGCCGTCGAGTACTTCATCAAGCGCCGCATCGCCGCCGCCCCCGAGGCCCTGGGCGAGACGACGAACCTCCCCGCCGCGAGCGAGCTCGTGCACTTCGCGTGCACCAGCGAGGACATCAACAACCTCTCGTACGCGCTCATGGTGCAGGGCGGCGTCCGCGACGTGTGGCTGACCGCCGCCACCGCGCTGACCGACCAGCTCGCCGAGCTGGCGCGCGAGCACGCCGAGGTCCCGATGCTCAGCCGCACGCACGGGCAGCCTGCCACGCCGACGACGATGGGCAAGGAGCTCGCCGTCCTCGCGCACCGCCTGCGCCGCCAGCTGCGCCGCATCGACGGGGCCGAGTACCTGGGCAAGCTCAACGGCGCCACCGGCACCTACGGCGCGCACACCGTCGCCGTCCCGGGCGCCGACTGGCCCGCCGTGTCGAAGGCGTTCGTCGAGCACCTGGGCCTGGTCTGGAACCCGCTCACCACGCAGATCGAGTCGCACGACTGGCAGGCGGAGGTCTACGCCGACGTCGCCCGGTTCAACCGCATCCTGCACAACCTCGCGACCGACGTGTGGACGTACATCTCGCTGGGCTTCTTCACGCAGATCCCGGTCGCGGGCGCCACGGGCAGCTCGACCATGCCGCACAAGGTCAACCCGATCCGGTTCGAGAACGCCGAGGCGAACCTCGAGATCTCGTGCTCGCTGCTCGACACCCTGTCCGCGACGCTCGTGACCTCCCGCCTGCAGCGCGACCTCACCGACTCCACGACGCAGCGCAACATCGGCCCGGCGTTCGGCCACTCGCTGCTCGCGATCGACAACACCCGCCGCGGCCTCAAGGCGCTCAACGTCAACGCCGCGCTCATGGCCGACGACCTCGACCACAACTGGGAGGTGCTCGGCGAGCCCGTCCAGTCGGCGATGCGCGCCGCGTCCGTCGCCGGCGTCGAGGGCATGGAGAACCCGTACGAGCGCCTCAAGGAGCTCACCCGCGGCCAGCGCGTCGACGCCGCGCGGATGCGCGAGTTCGTCGCCGGCCTCGGCCTGCCCGACGACGTCGCCGCTCGCCTCGCGGACCTCACGCCCGCGTCGTACACCGGCATCGCCGCGCAGCTCGTCGAGGACTACCTGGCCTGACCCGCCCGGCCCCGCCCTCCCGCCGACCATGCAGCTGCGCGCGGAATCAGGCCGGGTACCGCGCGCAGGTGCATGGTCGGCACGGCGCCGGGGTCACCGCGCCATGGCCTGCTGCCCGACGACGGCGAGCAGGTCGAGCTTCTCCTCCGCCTCGGAGCGGGGCGGAGCGGTGAGGACGAGCAGCGCCTGGGTCTGGTCCTCGGTGAACAGCACCTGGCAGTCCAGCTCGACGGGCCCGACCTGCGGGTGCAGCAACGTCTTGTGGTCGGCGAAGCGCTGGTGCACCTCGTGCCGGTCCCAGAGCTCGGCGAACTCGGGGCTGCGCGCCTGCAGCTCCCGCACCAGCTCCCCCGCCCGCGAGCGGGAGCCGAGCATCCCGTGCGCCACGCGCAGCGTGGAGACGAGCGAGCGCCCCTGGCGGTCGCGGTCGTCCTCGGGGTACAGCAACCGCTCCGAGGGGTCGGTGAACCAGCGGTAGACGTCGCTGCGCGCCCACCCGGTCAGGGCGGAGCGGTCGCCCAGCAGCGCGACGGCGAGGTCGTTCGCCACCAGGGTCTCCCCGAGCGCGGAGAGCACGAGGGCCGGGGTGTCCGACAGCCGGTCGAGCACCCGCAGCAGCGCGGGCGAGACGTGCGACGACATCGTCACGCGGTCGGGCGTGCCCCGTCCCGCGACGCGGAAGAGGTAGTCCCGCTCGTCGTCGGTGAGGCGCAGCGCCCGGGCGAGGGAGGCCAGCATCTGCTCGCTCGGCTGCGGGCCCCGCTGCTGCTCGAGCCGGGTGTAGTAGTCCGCGGACATCGCCGCGAGCGCCGCGACCTCTTCCCGCCGCAGCCCGGCGGTGCGGCGTCGGGCGCCGGCGGGCAGGCCGACGTCGGCGGGCTGCACCGCCTCGCGACGGCGGCGCAGGAACTCGGCGAGGGCGGGGCGATCCATCTGCCCATCGTCCGCCGACGACACCGGGTCGGCCACACCCCAGCCAGGGACCGCCGGTCCCCCGATGTCCGCTCCTCTCCCGCCCGGGTGCCGCCCGACGCAGGGTGGACGCCATGGACATCACCCGCAGCACCGTCTTCGTCCCCGGCGCCACGAGCGGCATCGGCCTGGCACTCGCCCTGCGCCTGCAGGCCCGTGGCAGCACCGTGATCGTGGGTGGCCGCCGCGCCGCGCTGCTCGACGAGATCGTCGCCGCCCACCCCGGGATCGACGCCGTCCGCGTCGACACCGCGGACCCCGAGAGCATCGAGGCCGCACGACGCGAGGTGCTGGAGCGCCACCCCGCCCTGGACGCCGTCGTCGCGATGGCCGGCATCATGGAGCCCGAGGACTGGACGACCGACGACTTCCTCGCCACCGCCGAGCGGACCGTGGTGACGAACCTGCTGGGACCGATCCGGCTCGCCGCCGCGTTCCTGCCGCACCTGCGGACCCGCACCGGGTCCGCCTTCGTCACCGTCTCGTCCGGCCTGGCGCACGTGCCGCTCGCCGTGACGCCGACGTACAACGCGACCAAGGCCGCGGTCCACCGGCTCAGCGAGGGCATCCGGCTGCAGCTCGAGCCGGCGGGCGTGCAGGTGATCGAGATCGTGCCGCCCGCGGTGCGCACCGCCCTCATGCCGGGGCAGGAGGACAGCCCGATCGCCATGCCGCTCGACGCGTTCGCGGACGAGGTGGTCGAGCTCCTGTCGGCCCGGCCCGACGCCCACGAGATCCTCGTCGAGGGTGTGAAGTTCCTCCGCTTCGCCGAGACGTCGGGCGCCTACGACGCGACGGTCGCGCGGCTCAACGCCACCGACCCGCACGCGGCCTGATCGACCGGCCCGGCCACGCCGGGCCGGTCGATCAGAGGTCAGTAGCGCAGGTACTTCGCGGCGACGAAGCCCTGCTTGCCGTTGACGTAGACCTTGACCCAGCCGTTGGACGTGGGCCAGATCTTCTTCACGGCCTTGCCCTTGTTCAGCGTGTCGAGGGCCGTGCCGCTGGTGCTGGGCTTCGAGCGCAGCCGCAGCCCGTTCACCTCCACGTACCGCGTCCCCAGGGACGTCAGCCCCGGCGAGACGTAGTCCGCGTGCATCCAGCCGGTGGTGCCGTCGCGCGTGACCTTGCGCCAGACCCCGGAGCTGGCTCCCGGCTTGGCAGTCATCACGCGGTTGACCCGGACCTCCCGCACCACCCGGTAGTTCGTGCCCGGGCCGGAGCGCAGGTTCACGCGCGTCGTCGTGTAGTACGTGCACGACGACGGCACGACGCGCTTGTTCGCCCAGGCGGCGCCCGCGGTGAGCGACGCGCCGTGGTTCTTCATCCACGGCAGCGGGTCGGTGGTGGTGCCGGAGCCCTTGTAGGCGCCCTTCCAGATCTCCAGGTGCAGGTGGGGCGCGGTCGAGGTGCCGGAGCTGCCCACGTCGGCGATGCGCTGGCCGCGCTTCACGTACTTGCCGGCCTTGACGTACTTGTCGCCGTCGATGACGTGCCCGTAGACGGCGAAGACCTTGCCGCCGTTGGCGTTGGAGCGCACCACGACGACCTGGCCGAAGCCGGGCGTGGAGCCGGCCTTGATGACGGTGCCGGGCGCGACGGACTTGATCGGGGTGCCCTTCTTCGCGCTCATGTCCTGGCCGAGGTGGTAGGTGGACGCCGACCTGATCGGCATGCACCGCGGCCCGTAGTAGGAGGAGAGTCCGTAGGACTTGTCGGGGAGCGGCCGGACGGCAGCCGTCGCGGCACCCGCTCCCGCGAGGCTCGTCGTGAGCGCCACGGTCGTGGCGATCCCCATGGTGACTCCGGTCGTGATGATGCGTCGCAGGGTGCGCATGGTGGTGCCCTCTCAGCGTCAGGGTCCTGGGGCATCGTTGCCCAGCGGCACGGTAAGCACGACGGGAGGGGTAGCGCGCGCGGAGGCCATCCACGACACTCGTCTTCATCGGCACCACCGAGCGTGAAACTCCCTTACCCGACCGCTCTCACCCACGGAGGTCTGCAATGACGCACCCTGACCCGACCGGACGAGCCCTCGATCGCCGCGGCTTCCTCTCCCTCGCGACGGCAGGGGTCGCCGGCTCGGCGCTGTCCGTGACCGTCGGCTCGATGACGCCCGCCGCCGCCCTGCCGACGGATGCCACGGAGGCCGCCGGCACCACCGCCCGCAAGCGGGAGCTGCGCGCGATGTGGATCTCGTCCGTCGTCAACATCGACTGGCCGTCGCGCACCGGCCTGAGCGCGGACGAGCTCAGGGCCGAGTACCGGCACTGGCTCGACGTCGCCGCCGCCATGAACCTCAACGCCGTCTTCGTGCAGGTGCGTCCGACGGCGGACGCGTTCTGGCCCAGCCCCCACGAGCCGTGGTCGCAGTACCTCACCGGCACGCAGGGCGGCGACCCGGGCTTCGACCCGCTCGCCTTCGTCGTGGCCGAGACCCACGCCCGCAACCTCGAGCTGCACACCTGGTACAACCCGTACCGCGTGTCCATGCAGGCCGACCCGGCGCAGCTCCTGCCCGACCACCCGGCCCGCAGGCACCCCGAATGGGTGTGGCCGTACGGCGGCAAGCTCTACTTCGACCCGGGCCTGCCGGAGGCGCGCGAGCACATCTACGCCGCGATCCTGCACAGCGTCGAGCACTACGACATCGACGGCGTGCACTTCGACGACTACTTCTACCCCTACCCCGTGGCCGGCCAGACCGTGCCGGACGCTGCCACGTACGCCGCGCACGGCGCCGGCTTCGCGACGATCGAGGACTGGCGGCGGCACAATGTCGACACCTTCGTCCGGACCGTCTCGGAGCGGATCAAGCAGCTCAAGCCGTGGGTCAAGTTCGGCATCAGCCCGTTCGGCATCTGGCGCAACGCCTCGACGGACCCCCGCGGCTCGGACACGGGCGGGTCGCAGAGCTACGACCTGCAGTTCGCCGACACGCGCAGGTGGGTGCTCGAGGGCTGGCTCGACTACATCAACCCGCAGATCTACTGGCAGTTCGGGCTCGCCGTCGCGGACTACGCCAAGCTCGTGCCGTGGTGGGCGGGCGTGGCCGCGCAGTCGGGCACCCACCTGTACATCGGCGAGGCCCTGTACAAGGTGACGTCGGGGGTGTTCACCGACCCGGCCGAGCTGAGCAACCACCTCACGTTCTGCGCGGAGGTCGCCGAGCAGGGCACGCCCGTGCACGGCAACGTCTACTTCTCCGCCAAGCACGTGCCGCAGGACCCGCAGGGCTCCATGTCCCGCGTGCGCGCCGACCACTACGCGCACCCGGCGCTGGTCCCGACGATGCCGCACCTGCCCGGCACGCGCGTGCAGCAGCCGGTGCTCACCCACGCCCGCCCCGGCGACGACGGCGTGGCGCTGCGCTGGGTGGACGCGGCGCCGCACCGCCGCCGTGCGACGTCGTTCGCCGTCTACCGCGCCGCCGGGAAGGGCGCCCGCGTGGACATCGAGGACGCCACCCAGCTGCTCGGCACGGTCCGCTCCGACGGGCAGGTGCTGCACGGGTTCACGGACACGACGGCAGTGCCCGGCGAGCGCTACTCCTACGCCGTCACCGCCCTCGACCGACTGTGGAACGAGTCGGCGCCGAGCCGCACCCGGCGCGCGTGAACCGTCCCGGCGACGGGATCAGCTGTCCAGGAAGATCCCGTTGCCGGGGCCCACGGGCAGGTCGAGGAAGAAGAACACGCTGAGGATGGCCGCCCACACCAGCCAGAAGCAGACGGTGAACGGCAGCAGCCGTGCCATGACGGTGCCGAGGCCGGCGCTCGGCTCCCACCGCCGCAGGTAGGCCAGCAGCACGATCATGTACGGGTTGAGCGGCGTGATGATCTGCGTCGCGGAGTCGCCCACCCGGAACGCGGCCTGCACGAACGCGGGCTCGTACCCGATGAGCGCGAACATGGGCACGAAGACGGCGGCCATGAGCGTCCACAGCGCCGACCCCGAGATGATGAACAGGTTGAGCAGCGAGGCGACGACGAGGAAGCCGAGGATCGCGCCGTAGCCCGTCAGCCCGATCGACTCGAGCGCCGACGCCCCGGACACCGCGATCCACTGCCCGACGCCGGACCAGTTGAACAACGCGATGAACTGGCCGAGCACGAATGCCAGCACCACGAACCCGATCATGTCCTTGAGCGCCTGGCCGAACATGATCGGCACGTCCTCGATGCGGCGCACCGTCCCGACCGCACGCCCGTAGACGATCGCCGGCACCAGGAACATCGTGAAGACGATGAACACGATGGAGCTGAGCAGCGGCGACTCGGGCAGGAACGCGCCGTCCTCGTTGCGCCACGGGGACGCCGGCACGAGCGCGGCGACCACCATGACGGCCGCGACGCCGAGCGCCACGACCAGCGCGTTCCGCAGCCCGCGGCGCTCGTCCGTCGTCGTGGCCGCGGACGCCGAGGCGAGCGGGTCCTCGCCGTCGTCCGCCACCTGCTCGGTCGGCACGCCCTGCCGGCGGATCCGCGGCTCGAGCACCTTGTCGATGAGGAAGCCCGCGAGCAGGGACAGGGCGATCGACGAGACGGCGTTGAAGAACCAGTTCGACAGCGGGTTCACGGGCGAGCCCGGGTCGGGCAGGATCTGGGCGACCGAGCTGGTGATGCCCGCGAAGAGCGCGTCGAGGCTGGTGACGAGGATGTTCGTGGAGTAGCCCGCGCCGGCGGCGGCGAACCCGCCGAGCAGGCCCGCGACCGGGTGGCGCCCGGCGGCCCGGAACACCATCGCGGCGAGCGGCGGGATGACGATGAACGCGGTGTCCGACATGATGCTGCCCATCACGCCGACGAACCCGACGGCGTACGCGAGCGCCCACCGCGGCGCGGAGCCGAACGCGTAGCGCACCGCCGCGCCGAGCAGCCCCGACTTCTCGGCCACGCCGACCGCCATGAGGATCGGCAGCACCGTGACCAGCGGCGGGAAGCCCAGGAAGTTCTCGCCGAGGTTCTCGGTGAGCCAGGTCATCCCCTCGGCCGTGAACAGGCCCTTGACCTCGACCACCTCGTCGCTGCCGGGCATCTGCACCGTGACGCCCGCGAGCGCCATCCCGGTCGACGCCAGGGCGATGACGCCGAACAGGATGAGGAACAGCGTGAAGGGCTCGGGCAGCTTGTTGCCGACCCGTTCCACCCCCGCCAGGAACCGGTCGGTGCGGGATCGTGCGTCGACGGTGCTGGTCACGCGAGCTCCAGGGTCCGGCCCGCCGCCGCGGGCGTGTCCGGCCGACCGTAGTGGCCCCGGGCATCCGTGGCGAGAGATTCGTCCGCATCATGAGATTCGCGCCGTTCCTCCCGGTCGCCGCGACGGCTTCCCTACGATGCAGGACATGACCGTGCCCGACGCGAACGCCGCTCCTCCCGCCCGCCCGAGCACCGCCTACCTCGACCACCTGTTCCGGGAGAGCGAGGAACGGCGGCGGGCCGCCCCGCCGTCCGACGTCGCCCCGTCGCTGCTGCCCGCCGCGGTGGCGGACGCCGTCGAGCGGGCGGCCGAGGCGCTCGAGCCCGATCTGCGCGAGATCGTCGAGCGGCTGCACGCCGACCCCGAGCCCGCGTTCGAGGAGCACCACAGTGCGGCCACGCTCGTCGAGGTGCTGGCGCGGCACGGCGTCGAGGCCGAGCTGGGAGCCCACGGCGTCCCGACCGCCTTCCGCGCAGAGCTCGGCGGGTCCCGCGACGGCGGCGACGGGCCGACGATCGCGATCTGCGCGGAGTACGACGCGCTGCCCGTCATCGGGCACGCCTGCGGGCACAACGTCATCGCCGCCGCCGGGGTGGGCGCGTTCCTCGCCTTGCGCGACGTGCTGTCGGGCGACGGTTCTTCCGGCAAGGCCCCCGCCGGCCGCGTCGTCCTGCTCGGCACGCCCGCCGAGGAGGGGCACTCCGGCAAGGAGGTGCTGGCCCGCGCCGGCGCGTTCGACGACGTGGACGCGGCGATCATGGTGCACCCGTACGGGCAGGACGTCGCCGAGCAGGTGTGGCTGGGGCGGCGGCTGCTCACCTGGACGTTCACGGGCCGGCCGGCGCACGCGTCGGCCCAGCCGTTCATGGGGCGCAACGCGCTCGACGCCGCGAACCTGGCCTACCAGGGCATCGGCCTGCTGCGGCAGCAGATGCCGCCGGTGGACCGCGTGCACGCGACGATCGTCGAGGGCGGCACCCGGCCCAGCATCATCACCGAGCGGGCCGTCATGCGCCTCTACGCCCGGTCGAAGTACCCGGACACCCTGCGCGACCTGTCCGCCCGGCTCGACGACGTCGCCCGCGGCGCCGCGCTCATGACGGGCACCGAGGTGGAGATCGCCTGGGACGACGGCGCCCTGCCGAGCCTGCCCGTGCGCACCAACGCCGCGCTCACCGAGCGCTGGGTGGCGGCACAGCGACGGCGTGGCCGCGACCCGCTGCCCGCCGGCGTCGTCTCCGAGACGATCGCAGCCTCGACCGACTTCGGCAACGTGTCGTTCCGCGTCCCCGGGATGCACCCCCTGGTGCAGGTGTCGGCTCCCGACGTGGCGCTGCACACCGCCGAGTTCGCCGCCGCCGCCGGCGGCCCCGCGGCCGTGCCCGCCGCCGTCGACAGCGCCGTCGGGCTCGCCCTCACCGCGCTGGAGTACCTGTCCGACGACGCGCTGCGGACCGCCGTGCACGACGAGTTCGTCGCGCACGGCGGCCCGCTGGACGTGCCGCGCTACTTCGAGTGAGGCAGCGTCAGTTGTTCGCCGTCACCCCGATGTTCGCGGGGACCTTGCCCGGCACCTCGCCGCGCAGCACGGTCGTCGTCGCGGTGGGCCGCTCGTCCGTCACCGTGAACCGCAGGGTCTCGGTGAACTCACGGCCGTGGTTGTCGGTCGCGGTGACCTCCGCGGTGTGGGTGCCCGCCTCGAGGTCGGCCGGGATCGGCAGCCGCCACAGGTGCGCGTTCGACTGCGTGACGCCCCCGCTGGTGAGCAGGTTGCGCGTGGCCGCGAACGTGTCGGAGTACTCCCACCCCTTCGCGAGCGCCTCGCCCTGCATGGGCTGCGTGTGCTCCGCCTCGACCGCAGCGTCACCGTCGATCGACACCTCGACGCGGGCGTCCGAGGAGCCGGCGTAGAAGTTGGCGGTCAGCCAGCTGTCGCCGGCCAGGTCCTGTGCGGAGACGACGCCCTCGTCACCGAGCGCGGGCGCGTCGCCCTCCTTGCCGCCGTCGCGCCACTCGAGCTGCTTGGCCGCCCACTCGCGCCAGTGCGGGGTGTTCACCCCGAGCGCCAGCTGCAGGTCGTCCGACTCGCCGCGGATCGTGTACCGCTCGGAGAACTCGTTGCCGTCGAGCTCCATGGTGAGCACGCCGGGGCGGGCGCCGTCGGTCATGAACGCGTACGGCAGGCCCTGCTCGTCGAGGCCGCCGGAGTACCAGTTGCCCGACACGGCGCCGGCCACGAGCTGGGTGTGCTCGAGCTCGTCGACCCCGCCGGCCTGCCACTCGGCGCGGGTGTCGCCCGGCAGCAGGTTCTCCAGCATGTGCGTGTGGCCACCGACGGTGACGGCGTTGCGGCCCTCCAGCACGTCGTACAGCTCCGCGGCGTTGTCGGTGACGACCATGCGGTGGTCGACGATCGGCGCGTGCGCGGCGACGACGACGAGCTTGTTGGCCGGCACCTCGGCGAGGTCGGCCTCGAGCCAGGCGAGCTGCTGGTCGTCGATCGCCTCCTTGTAGCCGCCGTTCTTGCCACCCTCCTTGGCGCCGTTGTAGATGACGTTGTCCAGCACGACGACGTGCGCCTGGCCGACGTCGTAGGAGTAGTAGCCAGGCCCGAACTGCTGACGGAACGTGTCGAGCGCGCGCGTGTCGTCCGCCGCGTCGTAGTCCATGTCATGGTTGCCGGGCGCCAGGCGGATGGGCCCGTTGGCCTCGGCATAGATGTCCCTCAGCGCCGGGTTGAGGCTCAGGTCGTCGCCCACGTTGTCGCCGAGCATGAGGATGCCGCAGCCGGCGTAGTCGTCGCGGTCCATGAGGTCCGCCACGGCGCCGTCCCGGGCGTAGCCCATCTCGGTCATGTTGTACGCCTGCGTGTCGGAGGCGATCGGGCAGCTCTGCTGCGCCTTGCCCGTGGCCTTGGACTTCGCGAGCGGGAAGTTGACCGCCTCCGGCAGCGGGCCGGTCGGCTCGATGCCGCCGTACTTCAGCTCCGGCGAGCCCTCGGGCAGGTGGTTGTAGCTGAACTGCGCGACCTTGTCCTCGTCCACCGGCACCTGGTAGCCCGCGGGCTGGGTGACGAAGACGGTCATGCCGTCGTACGCGGGGATCGAGTAGCGGCCCTTGCCGTCGGTGGTGACGACGTCGCGGCCGTTGGACACCGTGACGCCGGCGATGCCCTTCTCGCGACGGTCCTGCGTCGAGTCTTCGTCCCTGTCGTCGAAGACGGTGCCGTTGAGCACCTCCGGGTCGGCCGCGTCGCCGCGGACCACCTCGACGTGGCCGGTGTAGAGGTCGGGCTCGGCGCTGCGCGCCTGAGCCGTGGCAGCGCTGGCGCTCGGTGCCACCAGGACCAGCCCGACGAGCGGGGCGATCCCGGCGAGCGCACAGGCCAGGCGAGTGCTGCGGGGGTTCATGTACTTCCTCCGTTGTCGATGGAGCGGATCGAGTACACGCCCTCGTCAGGGCGCTCCGGCATGCCGATGGCGACGACGGTAGGCAGCCGAGGCAACCGTCCGGTGACGGCGAGACGCCGGGCAGCGGAACGTCAGAGGAGGCACGGCGAACTCCCAGCGAACGAGCCCTCCCCGTTACCCGGCGGACACCGGGCCCGAACACGCACGTCATGCGGGCTGCCTACCGTCGGGCCCAGCCGACCTCAGGAGGACCACATGCACGACGGACGAGACGCTGCCGAGACCCTCACCGCCGGACTCGGCCGCCGCCGCTTCCTGCAGGCCGCGGCCGGCGTGGGGGCGGGCGCGGCGCTGACGGTGGGCTCGGCGGTCCCCGCCGCGGCGGCCCCCGCCACCGCAGGCCGGGGCGGCGGGGCGAGCTTCGGCGGCATCCTGCAGCCGGGCCAGGGCCGCATCCGCGGGGACCACTACCTGCGCTCGGACGTCGACGACGTGCTGTGGGGCTACGTCCCCTCGGTGCACGCGACGGCCGTGGCGCGCGTCCGCTCAGGCCGCACCATCACGATCGACTCCGTGTCGCACGAGGGCATCCTCGAGGACCAGGGCCGCGACCCCGTCGAGTGGTTCGGCGAGCGGGGCGTGCGTCGCCGCGAGGTGCTGGACGACGCCGTCGCCATCGCGGGGGGATACGACCGCACCCCGCGCGACTTCGACACCGACGGCCCGCACGTCATCACCGGGCCGGTGCACGTCGAGGGCGCCGAGCCCGGCGACGTGCTGAAGATCGAGACGCTCGACGTCGTCCCGCGTGTGCCGTACGGCGTGATCTCCTCGCGGCACGGCAAGGGAGCGCTGGCCCTGACCGCCGGCGGGGCGCCCGCGGGCATCACGCTGGACGAGGTGATGCCGCCCGTCGCGACCGACGGCCGCGACACCGGCGTCCCCACCGAGTACGGCAACGTGTCGGTGCTCGCGCAGATCCAGGGCGGCAAGGCGGTCATCGGCGAGAGCCGCTCCCGCGTGTCGTTCCCGCTGCGCTACTTCTTCGGCACGATGGGCGTCGCCTTCTCGGAGAACACGGGCCTCACGGCCCCCGAGGCGAACTCCATCCCGCCCACGCTGGGCGGCGGGAACATCGACATCAGCCGGCTGGGTGCGGGGTCCACGTTCTACCTGCCGGTGCGCGCGCCGGGCGCCCTGTTCTACGTGGGCGACCCGCACATGGCGATGGGCGACGGCGAGGTGGCGCTCACCGCGATGGAGGGCTCGCTGCGCGGCACGTTCCGCCTCTCGGTGTGCAAGCCGGGCTCCGGCGACGCCCCGTCCGTCGCGTACTCCTACCCCTTCGCCGAGACCGACGACGCGTGGATCCCCATCGGCCTGTCCGATCCTGACGGCGCCGTCGGCGGGAACGGCAGCGACCTCGACGTCGCGATGCGGCGCGCCGTCGTCAACGCCCTCGACTTCCTCGAGCACGACCAGGGCCTGGACCGCGCGATCGCGTACGCCTACCTGTCCGCGGCCGCCGACTTCGCCGTCTCGCAGGTCGTGGACCGCACCGTCGGCGTGCACGGGCTGGTGCGCAAGGCGGACTTCCGCCGCTGACCGACGGAGGCGCCGCCCTGACATCCGGGGGCGGCGCCTGGCAAGATCGACCCATGCACGAGCGCGCAGGGAAGCCGGCCCAGGAGAGCGACCTCATCGACGTCGACCAGGTGGTGGGCGCGTACTACGACCTCGTCCCCGACGTCGCCGACCCGGCGCAGCAGGTGGTGTTCGGCACGTCGGGCCACCGCGGCTCCAGCCTGGACACGGCGTTCAACGAGGCGCACATCGCGGCGGTCACGCAGGCGATCGTCGAGTACCGCGCGTCGCAGGGCACGGACGGGCCCCTGTTCATCGGCCGGGACACGCACGCCCTGTCGCTGCCGGCGTGGCAGACGGCGCTGGAGGTGCTCGCCGCCGCGGGCGTCACGGTCATGGTCGACGCGCGCGACTCGTTCACCCCCACCCCCGCGGTGTCGCAGTCGATCCTCATCCACAACGGTGCGACGACCGGCGACGGCGTCCGCACCGAGGGCCCGGGGCTCGCCGACGGCATCGTCGTCACCCCGTCGCACAACCCGCCGCGCGACGGCGGCTTCAAGTACAACCCGCCGCACGGCGGGCCCGCCGGGTCGGAGGCGACCGGCTGGATCGCGGACCGCGCCAACGAGATCCTGCGCACCGGCGGGCTGGCGTCCGTGCGCCGGGTCTCGCTCGAGGACGCGCTCGGCGCCGAGACCACGCACAAGCACGACTTCCTCACCACGTACATCGACGACCTGCCGAACGTCGTCGACCTCGAGGCGATCCGCACGGCCGGGGTGCGCATCGGCGCGGACCCGCTGGGCGGCGCGTCAGTGGAGTACTGGGGCGCCATCGGCGAGCGGTACGACCTCGACCTCACCGTGGTGAACCCGCAGGTGGACCCGCGCTGGTCGTTCATGACGCTCGACTGGGACGGCAAGATCCGCATGGACTGCAGCTCCCCGTACGCGATGGCGTCGCTCGTGGAGAAGATGGTCTCGACAGGCTCGGCCGCCGAGACGCCGTTCGACGTCGCGACCGGCAACGACGCGGACTCCGACCGGCACGGCATCGTCACTCCCGACGCCGGGCTGATGAACCCGAACCACTACCTGGCCGTCGCCATCGAGTACCTGTACGGCGGCGCGCGTCCCGGCTGGCCCGAGGGCGCGGCGATCGGCAAGACGCTCGTGTCGTCGGCGCTGATCGACCGGGTCGCGGCGGGCCTGGGCCGGCGGCTCGTCGAGGTGCCGGTGGGCTTCAAGTGGTTCGTGCCCGGCCTGTTGGACGGCGAGGTCGGGTTCGGCGGCGAGGAGTCGGCGGGGGCGTCGTTCCTGCGCCGCGACGGCCGCGTCTGGTCCACCGACAAGGACGGCCTGCTGCTGGCGCTGCTCGCCTCCGAGATCATCGCGACCACCGGCCGCACGCCGTCGGAGCACCACGCCGACCTCGTCGCCCGCCACGGCGAGTCCTGGTACGCGCGGGTGGACGCCCCGGCGTCGCGCGAGCAGAAGGCGAAGCTGTCCGCCCTCTCCCCCGACCAGGTCACGTCCACCACCCTCGCCGGGCAGGACATCACCGCGACGCTCACCGAGGCGCCCGGCAACGGGGCGAAGATCGGCGGCCTCAAGGTGACCACCGACGACGCGTGGTTCGCGGCCCGCCCGTCCGGCACCGAGGACGTGTACAAGATCTACGCCGAGTCGTTCGTGTCCGCCGACCACCTCGCCGAGGTGCAGGCCGCCGCGAAGGAGCTGGTCGACGGCGCGCTCGGCGACGCCTGACCGGGCCCGCCGTGCCGGACCCGCGCACCTACGTCGTCACCGGCGCCGACTCCGGCCTCGGCCGAGCGGTCGCGGCCCTGCTCGCCACGCGCGGGCGGGTGATCACCTGCGGGCTGGCCGACGGCGTGGACGTGCGCGCCGACCTCACGACCGCCGAGGGCCGGGCCGACCTGGTCGGGCAGGTGCGGTCGCTCACCGGCGGCCGGGTCGACGGCCTGGTGGCGGCCGCCGGGGCGGGCGCTCCCCGGGCGGAAACGGTCGCGCTGAACTACTTCGGCGCCACCGCCGTGCTGGAGGGCCTGCGCGACTGCCTGGCGGCCTCGGACGCGCCGGCCGCCGTCGTCGTGTCCTCGTCGTCGACCCTGAACCGCGGCAGCGGCGCGCTGGTCCGCGCCTGCCGCAGCGGCGACGAGCCGCGCGCGCTGGCGCTGGCCGGCCGCCTGGTCCGCACCGGGCGCGGGAGCCAGCTCTACCGGTCCAGCAAGGCCGCCCTGAACCTGTGGACCCGCGCCACGGCCGTGTCGCCGTCGTGGGCACGCGCGGGGATCGTGCTCAACGCGGTGGCACCGGGGATCGTCGCGACCGACGTCGTGACCCGCACCTGGGAGCGCGACCGGGCCCTGCTGGAGACGGCGCTCCCCCAGCCGCTCGGCGCGCCCGGGCCGGTGGCCCCGGTCGCCGACCTGCTCGCCTTCCTGGTCTCGCGGGAGAACCGCTTCATGACCGGCCAGGTCGTCTACTGCGACGGGGGCACCGACGCCCTGACGCGCGGCGGCCGCCCGCAGCGGGTGTACCTCCGGTACGGCGTCCGTGAGATGGCGACGATGTGGCGGGAGGCGCGGCGCCGGCCGCCCACTCCCTGACATCAATTTGATTTCAGCAGGCAACCTTTTTATGTTTGCTCCCCGCAACCGATATGGGAGTGGGCGAGCATGCCTGAGCACGCGAGGTTCGAAGAGCTCCAGCGCCAGCTGCGGGCCGTCGGCGTCGTCAAGCGGACCATCGTGCGGAACCTGCCGCACGACTGCGCCGTCGGTCCGACGGCGGTCCTGTCGACCCTGCGCCGGCACGGGCCGATGCGGCTCAGCCGCCTCGCCGACCTGCTCTGGATCGACCCTTCCGTGACCAGCCGGCACGTGTCGCACGCCGTCGAGCGGGGCTGGGTCGAGCGCACGCCCGACCCGGCCGACGGGCGGTCGTCGATCCTCAGCCTCACACCGTCGGGCCTGGGGATGCTCGAGCAGATCTCCACGCGCACCGCGCAGCTGCTCGCCGACCGGATGACCGACTGGGACGACCGGGAGATCGACCAGCTGACCGGCCTCATGGCGCGCCTGCACGGCAGCTTCTCCGACTGTCCCCCGACGACCCGCGGCGCCGTCTCGGCCCAGGCCTGACACCCCGTCGCAGCAGCACCGCGACACGCAGCACCTCGAGAGGAACCTCATGGCATCGACCACAGCGGCGGCGCCCGCGCACGCCAAGCGCGGCGGGCGCACCGATCACCAGGCCGGGGCCTCGATGAGCCACCGGCAGATCCTGGAGGCCCTGTCGGGCCTCATGCTGGGCATGTTCGTCGCGATCCTGTCCTCCACGATCGTCTCGAACGCCCTGCCGGAGATCATCGCCGAGCTCGGCGGCGGCCAGTCGGCCTACACCTGGGTCGTCACGGCCTCGCTGCTGTCGATGACGGCCACGACCCCGATCTGGGGCAAGCTCGCCGACCTGTTCAGCAAGAAGGTGCTGGTCCAGGTCGCGCTGGTGATCTTCGTCGTCGCCTCGGCGGCCGCAGGGCTCGCGCAGTCCGCGGAGTGGCTCATCGTCTGCCGCGTGTTCCAGGGCATCGGCACCGGCGGCCTGTCGGCCCTGGCGCAGATCGTCATGGCCACGATGATCGCCCCACGCGAGCGCGGCCGGTACTCGGGGTACCTGGGCGCGACGTTCGCGGTGGCCACGGTGGGCGGCCCGCTGCTGGGCGGCGTCATCACCGACACGGACTGGCTCGGCTGGCGCTGGTGCTTCTACGTGGGCGTGCCGTTCGCGCTCGTCGCGCTGGTCGTGCTGCAGAAGACGCTGCACCTGCCCGTCGCGAAGCGCGACAACGTCAAGATCGACTGGGGCGGCGCGTTCCTCTCCACCGCCGCGGTCTGCCTGCTGCTCCTGTGGGTGACGTTCGCGGGCGACAAGTACGAGTGGAACTCGTGGCAGACGTACGCGATGACGGGCGGCGCGCTGGTCCTCGTGCTGCTGTTCGTGCTGGTCGAGTCGAAGGTCTCCCAGCCGATCATCCCCCTGCGGCTGTTCCGCAACCGCACGGTCGCCCTGTCCTCGGTGGCGTCGCTCTTCGTGGGCGTGGCGATGTTCGCCGGCACCATCTTCTTCAGCCAGTACTTCCAGCTGGCGCGCGACAAGTCGCCGACGATGGCCGGCGTCATGACGATCCCGATGATCGGCGGCCTGTTCGTCTCGTCGACCCTCTCCGGCCTCATCATCACCCGGACCGGCCGCTGGAAGGGCTGGCTCGTCTCCGGCGCCCTGCTGCTGACCGCAGGGCTCGGGCTGCTCGGCACCATCCGGTACGACACCGAGTACTGGCACGTCGCCGTCTTCATGGCCGTGATGGGCGTCGGCGTCGGCATGATGATGCAGAACCTCGTGCTCTGCACCCAGAACCAGGTGGCACCGGCCGACCTGGGCTCCGCCAGCTCGCTGGTGACGTTCTTCCGCTCGCTCGGCGGCGCGATCGGCGTCTCCGCGCTCGGCGCCGTCCTGGCCCACCGGATCCCCGACTACGTCGCGGACGGCCTCAGGAACCTGGGCCCGAAGGGAGCCGAGATCGCGCAGGGCGCGGCGGGCGGCTCCGGCGAGATCCCCGACATGGACCAGGTGCCCGAGCCCCTGCGCGGCATCCTGGAGAGCGCGTACGGGCACGGCATCGCCGACGTCTTCCTCATCGGCGCGTGCGCCGCGCTCGTCGCCTTCCTGCTCGTGGCCTTCATCAAGGAGGTCCCGCTGCAGACCAAGGGCGCGATGGAGCAGTCCGCCGCCGAGGAGGCCGGCGCCGCGGCCACGGAGTCCGAGGAGGCCTACGTCCCGGAGCTCGTCGCGGTCGGCGCCGAGCCGACGGCTCAGCGCGCCGTTCCGGCGACCGGCGTCCTGCCCGCCGGCGTCTCGAGCGGCGGTGTCCCCGTCCACGGCCTGGTCCGCGGCGCCGAGGGCGCCCCGCTGCCGCAGGCGGCGATCACGCTCATCTCGCTGGGCGGGCGCCAGCTCGGCCTGGCGATCGCCCGGTCCGACGGCGCATACGCCGTCGACGCCCCCGGCGCCGGGACGTACGTGCTCATCGCCTCGGCCGACGGGTTCCAGCCGCAGGCGTCGACGATCGTCGTCGGCTCGACGCCGCTGGCCCACGACGTGCTGCTCAGCGGCACCAGCGGACTGCGCGGCGTCGTCCGCGGCCCGGACCTGCAGCCCGTCGCCGGCGCGATGGTGCTGGTCACGGACGTGCGCGGCGACCTGCAGGCGAGCGCCGGCACGGCCGACGACGGCACGTTCGCGTTCGAAGAGCTCGTGCCGGGCCCGGTCACGGTGGCGGTCAACGCCGCCGGGTTCCGGCCCCGCGCGCTGCCCGTCGAGGTGGGCGCCGCCGGCGTCACCCGGATCGAGGTGGAGCTCGCGGCGGGCGCCCGGGTGACCGGCGTCGTGCAGGCGCCGCACGGCCCGCTCGCGGACGCGCGCGTGACGCTCGTCGACGCGGCGGGCAACGTCGCCGGGACGGCCACGACGGGGGCCGACGGCGCCTACGCCTTCGCCGACCTGGACGGCGGCGAGTACACGTTGATCGCGACGGGCTACCCGCCGGCGGCGACAGCGTTGAGCCTGACGGGCGCGGGGGTCGACGGCCACGACATCTCCCTCGCCCACCCGGCCGAGTGAGCGGGTCGGTGAGGGGGACGGTGAACGGGATGCTGACCGCGACCGTCCGGACGCGCGACGGGTGGGCCGTGCCGCACGCCGTCGTCACGCTGACGGACGCCGCCGGCAGCCAGGTGCTGCGGGCGGACGCCGACGACGACGGCGCGGTCCGCGGCGAGGCCGCGCTCCCGCCGGGCGCGTACGTCGCGATCGTCACGGCGGTGGGCTACGCGCCCGCCGCGACGTCGACGATCGTCACCGCCGCCGGCCACGCGGCCGTCGGCGTCGTGACCCTGGCGCGGCAGGGCGGCACCGAGCTGCCGCCGCCCGGGCCGTGGACGATCGACCCGGCGCACTCGTCGGTGACGGCCGTCGCCCAGCACCTGGGCATCTCCAGCGTGCGGGGGCGGTTCACCGAGCTGGCCGGCCGCATCGACGTCGCACCCGGGGACGTCTCCCGCTCCGGGGTGGCGGCGGTGATCTCGGCGGCGTCGATCGACACCGGCAACGCGTACCGCGACGGCCATCTGCGCTCCCCGGACTTCCTCGACGTGGAGCGGTACGAGCACATCACGTACCGCTCCGGCGGGATGACGCCCGTCGCCGCCGGCCGCTGGACCGTGCACGGCGAGCTCACCCTGCACGGCCGGGCACACCCCGTGGACCTCGACGTGACCTACCTGGGCACCGGCGCCGACGCGCAGGGGGTGGTGCGCGCGGCGTTCCGCGCCACCACCGAGCTGCGCCGGGACGCCTTCGCCATCCGCTACAACGAGGTGGCTGCGGCCGGCGTCGCCGTCGTCGGCACCACCCTCAAGGTCGAGCTGGAGATCCAGGCCGCACAGGGCGCGACCCTCCCCGCCTGACCCCTGCCCGCACCCGGTGCTACTCGCAGCCGACCCCGTCCCCGTCGCCGTCGAGGCGCGACGAGTAGCCGGGGTCGCCGCGGCGCACCGGAGCGGCCCCGGCGTCCCGCGCCTCGGCGCAGCTCGCGAACGGCGCCTGCGTCTCGGACGTCGCGTCGTCTGACCCGGTCTCCGCAGACCCGGTGTCGTTGGACGCGGCGCCGTCGGACGCCGTGCCGTCTCCGGCGTCGTCGACCCGCGGTGCGGGCCCGCCGGCAGGCAGCGGCTCGTCGGGGCAGCGGGTGAGCACCGTCGCGATGGCGTCGTGCTCGGCCTGCGTGACCCACAGCGCGTACGCCTGCTTCACGGCCACCTGTCGTGCCACGTACTGGCAGCGGAACGTCTTGTTCGGCGGCAGCCAGGTGGCGGCGTCGCCGTCGCCCTTGCCGGCGTTGGTCGGCCCGTCGACGGCGAGCAGGTTCAGCGGGTCGTTCGCGAGCTGCCGGCGCGCGACGCCGTCGAGCTGCTGCGCCCCCTTCTGCCACGCGTCCGACATCGCCACGACGTGGTCGATCTGCACCGCCGTGGACGTGGCCTGCCCGCGGAGGAAGTCGACCGTGGTGGCCGTGTACGGGTCGGCGAGCACGCCGCTCAGCACGATGCAGTCGTGCGTGCCCGGGTCGGTGACGGTGCGGGTCAGGTCGCGCGCCAGGATGTCGTTGCGCGTGTCGCAGCCGTTGTGGTCGACGTCCGCCCAGGCGGGGCCGAACTGGTCGCGCGAGTAGCCCGTCTTGGGCGCGCGTCCCTTCACCGCCAGGGTGTCGAGCGCGGCCAGGGCGGTGCCGGACGCGGCGGGCGCGGACTCATCGGGATCGGCCGGCGCGGACTCTGCCGGCGCGGGCGTCGACGTGGCGGCCGGCCGTTCGACGTCCTCCCCGCCGAGGCCCGTGGAGGCGGGCTCGAGGCCGCCCGCGCACGCGCCGAGCAGGAGCGCGACGGAGAGGCCCAGGGCGGCGCCGGCCCCACCGCGCCGTGTCAAGGAGGATCGTGCCGTGGACGGCCGCGCCGAGGGACGTCGCGCCGAGGTGCGGGCCCTCACCGGGCGGAGTGCGCGAGCAGGTCGGCCTGCTCGGGGTGACGCCGGACGTAGGCCTTGATGAAGGGGCACAGCGGCACGATCTTCTCGCCCGCGTCACGCACCTGGGCGAGCGCGCCCGCGGCGAGCTGCGACCCGATCCCCTGCCCCTCGAACGCCGGGTCGACCTCCGTGTGCGTGAAGACGACCACGCCGTCGGTCCGCTCGTAGTACGCGCCGCCGGCGGTGCGCCCGTCGTCGAGCCGGGCGAGGAAGACCTGCTGGTCGCGATCGTCGACCACGGTGACAGGGGTCGGGGAGTCCGTCATGGCCCCATCCTGGCCGCTGCCCCCGACGTCTGTCGCCCCCCGCGCCGTGGGCGAGACGCACCTCACCGCACCGCGCGGGCAGGCGTCTCGTCGTCAGGCAGCAAGCGGTGCAGCAGCGGCGTGTTGACCTTCCTGGTGAAGTAGTCGATGAGCGGCCCGGCGAAGAACGCCGTCATGACGGTCCCGACCCCCACCGGCCCGCCGAACACGACCGCCAGCCCCACGAACGCCAGGTCCTGCACCACGCGCACCACCCGGTATCGCCAGCCGGTGCGGTCGACGACGATGGGCGCGATCGCGTCGTACGGCGCCGTCCCGATCCCCGCGGTCATGTACGCCGACGCGCCCGCGGTGAACAGCACGATCCCCACCAGGAACAGCACGGCCTGCAGCAGGTGGCCGGGAGGGTCGGGCACCAGGGGTTCCACCAGCGCGCCGAACCACTGGACGAAGAACCCCGTCATCACCATGTTGATGACCGTGCCGAGGCCGACGTACCGGCGCGCCCACACCACCACGGGCACGAGCAGGACGACGTTCACGGCGAGCTGATACGCCCCGAGTCCGACGCCGAGGTGCCCGCTGACCCCGATGTTCGCGGCAGTGAACGGGTCGACGCCGACGTGCGCGGAGAGCAGCACGGCCGACCCGAGGGCGAGCACCGCGACGCCGCCGAGCGCCCAGAGCGCACGTGGGACGAGCTGCGCCGCCTGCACGCGGCCACCGAGGGTCATGGTTCGTCACGGTAGGTGCCCGGGGCCAGGTGCGCGCGGTGGCGCTGCCGCCGCACCCCGGTGGTGGGAGAATCCGGCAGTGACCCAGCCCGCCCCCGAGAACCCCGGCGCGGCGCCGGGTGCCCGGAAGCGCAACCCGTACCTCGACGTCCTCCAGGTGCGGGGCGCCGTCCCGTTCTCCACCGCCGGCGTGATCGCGCGCCTGCCGATGTCGATGGTCGGCATCAGCACCGTGCTCATGGTCCAGACCCTGTACGGCTCCTACGCGATGGCGGGCCGTGTCGCCGCCGTGCTCGTCGTCGCGCAGGCGATCGTCTCGCCGCAGATCGCGCGCGTGGTGGACCGCCGCGGGCAGGCGAAGGTCATGACGCCGCTGCTCGTGGCGACGACGATCGGGCTGCTGGGCCTGGTCGCGGCCGCCCTCGCGGGCGCGCCGGAGTGGGTGCTCTGGGTGCTCGCCGCGGTCGGCGGCGCGTCGCAGGGCTCGTACGGGTCGCTCGTGCGCGCCCGCTGGTCCCACTCTCTGGACGACGCGAAGCGGCTGCACACCGCGTACTCGCTGGAGGCGGCGCTCGACGAGCTGGTGTTCATCGTCGGGCCGGTGGTGGCGACGACGCTCGCGACGACGGTCGCGCCGGCGGGCGGCCTGCTCGTGGCGGCGATCGTGGGCGGCGGGGGCGCCGCGTGGTTCCTCACCCAGCGCGCCACGGAGCCGCCCGCGGGCCGCGTCGCCGTGCCCGTGGACGGCGAGCATCTCGGGACGGTGGCGCACCCGGACGCCGTCCGGCTGGAGCACCGGTCGGCGATCCGGATGCCGGGGATGCCGGTGCTCGCCGTCGTCTTCGTCGCGATGGGCGTCATGTTCGGCTCCAGCGACGTGGCCACGGTCGCCTTCGCGGAGGAGCAGGGCATCAAGGGCATGGCGGGTCTGGTGCTGGCCTGCTTCGCGCTGGGCTCGATGATCTCCGGCCTCGCCTACGGGGCGCGCCACTGGGTGTCGCCGCTGTCCACCCGGTTCACGATCGGCGCGTGCGCCATCGCCGTCGGCGTCTCCATGTTCTTCCTCGTGCACCACATCGCGGTGCTCGCCGTCGTGATGTTCCTGACCGGCTTCGCCATCGCGCCCACGCTGGTCAACGGGAATGCGCTGGTGCAGGCGCTGGTCGCACCGCACCAGCTCACCGAGGGCCTCACCTGGGTGGGCACGTCGCTGGGGGTCGGGGTGTCGCTCGGGTCGTGGCTCGCGGGCGTCGCGATCGACGCGGTCGACTCCCACGCCGGCTTCCTCGTCACGATGTCGGGCGGCTGGCTGTGCGCGGTCCTCGCGGTGGTGGCGCTGCCCGGGATGCGACGGCGCAAGCCGTACACCGCCACCGTCTGAGACGGGGACCGAGGTCAGGGCTCCGGGTGGTGCGCGTCGTAGCGCCAGAACCGCGGCTGGAGGCGCACGACCAGCCACAGCACGGCGACGCACGCGAGGCCGCCGACGACGGCCGCCCAGCCCTCGCCGAACCAGGTGGCCTCCGTGCCGAGCACCATCTCCCCGAGCCGCGGCCCGCCCGCGACCACCACGATGAACACGCCCTGCAGCCGGCCCCGCATGTGGTCCGGCGTCGCGGTCTGCAGGATCGACTGCCGGAACACGGACGAGATGGCGTCCGACCCGCCCGCCAGCAGCAGCGCCACCCCCGCCAGCACGACGGCGCCCCACAGGACGCCGTCCGGGGAGTCCGGGCCGACGGCGACGAGCACCGCGCCGAAGGCGGCCACGGCGAACCCCCACGCCGTGATCGCCCAGACGATGATCCGGCCCTGCCACCGCACGCGCACCAGGGCACCGGAGAAGACGCTCGCGAGGATGCCCCCGACGGCGAAGCCCGCCGCGAGCACGCCGGTCGTCGTCTCGCCCCCGCCGAGATAGAGGGCGCCGGCCGCGGGCCACAGCACGCGCGGGAAGGCGAGCACCATCGCCGCGAGGTCGACGACGAACGTGGTGCGGACGTTGGGCCGCGTCGCGAGGTAGCGCAGCCCGTCCAGCACGGAGCTCAGCCCGACGACGCGACGCCGTGGCGGTGCCGCTGTCGGGTCACCGGCGTCCTCCCCCGTGCCCGCCTCGGGAGGGACCGCCGGGAGCCGCCACACCGCCCACAGCGCGGCGGTGAACAGCAGCACGTCCAGCGTGTACGCGATGCCGTACCCGCCCCAGCCGACGAGCGTCGCCCCGATGAGCGGTCCGCCCGTGAGCGCGACGTTCATCGACAGCGTCTGCAGCGCGTTGGCCGCCGGCATGAGCTGCGGCTCGAGCAGGCGGGGCACGATCGACGTGCGCGCCGGGTTGTTGATGGCGAACGCCGCGGACTGCAGCGCCACCAGCCCGTACAGGAGGTTCACGGAGCCGACGTCGAGCCATGCCTGCACCGCGATGGCCGCCGTCACCAGCCACAGCACCGACGAGGCGAGCAGCGACACCCGGCGGCGGTCGTAGTGGTCCACCAGCGCCCCGCCGTACAGCCCGAGGGCCACGAGCGGCACCAGCGCCGCGATGCCCAGCGTGCCCACCGCGAGCGTGGAGCCCGTGAGCGAGTACACCTGCAGGCCCACCGCGACGACGGTGACCTGCGTGCCGATGTTCGACACCCCGAGGCCCCACCACAGCCGTCGGTACGCCGGTGAGACGCGCAACGGGGTGAGGTCGGCGATCAGTCGGGGCACGGTGAACCAGGGTAGGCGCGTTCCGCGGGCAGCCCCGGGCGGGTCTGCCAGCCCGTCTCTCGAAGGGCCGGTGATCGTCCTCCCGGGGCCGCCGCGCGTGCCCCGCGTCAGCCGGAAGCCGTGGACGCAGCCCGGCCCCCTGCGCCGTGCTGCGTCCACGCCGGCCCCAGCCGGGGCGGAGCGGCCACGGGACACTCCCCAGTGATCCCCCGTGACCGCACCGCCCCGTCCGGAGCCGGTGCCGGCTCCGGTGGGGTCAGCGGTGTGCGACCGCAGCCGCCTCCTTCCGGCGGCGCAGCACCAGCGCGCCGCCCGTGAGCATCAGCAGCAGCGCCAGACCCAGCAGCCGCAGGTCACCGCCCGTCGCCGGCAGGGTCTGCGCCCCGGCCGTGCCGTCCGCGGCGGCCGACGCCGAGGCGCCGTCCGCCCCGGTGCCCGTCAGCTGCCCCGGCCCGTCAGCGCCCGAGGCCTCCGCGATCGGGCCACCGGCCGGGGTGGTCAAGCCGTCGCCGGTCCCAGTACCGTCGCCGGTCCCGGTGCCGTCGCCGGTCCCGGTGCCGTCGCCGGTCCCGGTGCCGTCGCCGGTCCCAGTACCGTCGCCGGTCCCGGTGCCGTCGCCGGTCCCGGTGCCGTCGCCGGTCCCGGTGCCGTCGCCGGTCCCAGTACCGTCGCCGGTCCCGGTGCCGTCGCCGGTCCCGGTGCCGTCGCCGGTCCCGGTGCCGTCGCCGGTCCCGGTGCCGTCGCCGGTCCCGGTGCCGGTGTCGGTGCCATCGCCGTTGTCGGTGCCATCACCCGGATCGGTGCCATCACCCGGGTCAGTGCCATCACCCGGATCGGTGCCATCACCCGGGTCAGTGCCATCACCCGGGTCAGTGCCATCACCCGGGTCAGTGCCATCACCCGGGTCAGTGCCATCACCCGGATCGGTGCCGTCACCAGGACCGGTCGCGGTGGCGCCGTCCTCGAGGACGTCGTCGATCAGGCCGTCCTCGGCGAGGACGTCGTCCACCACCCCGCCGAGGTCGCCCTCGAGCAGATCGTTGGCCGTCTCGTTGACATCCTCGACCACGTGCTCGACGAGCTCGTCGGTGACGCCGTCCTGCGGCTCGTCAGCACCGAGGACGTCATCCAGCACGCCCTCCTCACCGGCGATCCCGTCGACGACGTCCTCGACCAGGTCGCCCGTGCCGAGGGCGTCGTCCACCACGCCGGTCGAGTCCACGACGTCGCCCAGGACCGGGTCCAGACCCTGGTCCTCCAGCACGTCGTCCACCAGACCGTCCTCGGCGGTCAGGCCGTCGGTCACCCCGCCGAGGTCGCCGTCGGTGAGGTCTCCCACGACCTGCTCCAGGTCGTCGAGCGCATGCTCCACGGCCTCGTCGGTGACACCACCCTGCGGCTCGTCGGCACCGACGACGTCATCCACCACGCCGTCCTCACCAACCAGACCGTCCACCGTGTCCTGCACCAGCGACCCGGTGCTGACCGTGTTGTCGACCACGACCGCCAGGTCGGAGACCTGACCGACGAGATCGTCCGCGGCCGTGTCGACCCCACCGTCCTCCAGGACGTCGTCGACCAGACCGTCGTCGGCGGCGACATCATCGAGAACGCCCGGCAGATCACCGGCCGTCGCCGAGTCCAGCGTCGAGTCGACGTCGTCCACCACGGCCTCCACGAGACCGTCCGTGACGCCGTCCTGCGGCTCGTCAGCACCGAGGACGTCATCCAGCACGCCCTTCTCACCGGCGATCCCGTCGACGGCGTCCTCCACCGTCGAACCAGTACCCAGCAGGTCATCCACCACGCCGGTCGAGTCCACGACGTCGCCCAGGACCGGGTTCAGACCCTGGTCCTCCAGCACGTCGTCCACCAGGCCGTCCTCGGCGACGATGCCGTCGAGGACACGGGGCAGGTCGCCGGCAGCGAGCGAGGCGAGCACCTCGTTGACGTCTCGGACCGCGTGCTCCACCAGCTCGTCGGTGACGCCGTTCTCCGGCCCGTCGGCGCCCGCGACGTCATCCACCACGCCGTCGGCGCCGACCAGTCCGTTGACAGCGTCCTCGACCTGCGAGTCGGTGCCGAGCACGTCGTCCACAGCTCCGGTCACACCGGAGACCGCCACCACGACGCCGTCGACGACCCCGTCGAGGCCCGGCGTACCGGGCAGCTCGATGACACCGGTCAGGTCACCCAGACCGCTCAGGTCACCCAAGCCGTCCAGGTCACCCAGACCGCCGAGGCCACCCAGACCGTCCAGCAGGTGGGTGGCACCGCCGAGCATCGGGTCGGTCACCGCACCGAGGTCGCCCTCGACGGCGCCAGCCACGACGTCGTCGAGGCTCCCGACCGCCGGCTCCACGCCTCCGGCACCGAGGTCGGCGCCCAGCGTGCCGCCGACCGTGTCCTGAACCAGCGACCCGGTGCCGAGCAGCCCGTCGACGTCCCCCAGGGCGGCGTCGATCCCGCCGTCCTCGAGCACGTCGTCGACCAGGCCGTCCTCTGCGAGGACGGAGTCCGTCGCCCCGGTGGCGTCACCGGCGAGGACGGCACCGACCGTCGCGTCCACGTCGTCGAGCACGTGGTCCACGACCTCGTCGGTCACCCCGGCCTCCGGGGCGTCGGCGCCGAGGACGTCGTCCACGACGCCGTCCTCACCGATCACCCCGTCGGCGGTGCTCTGCACGGTCGATCCCGTGCCGAGCAGCCCGTCGACCGTGCCGGCCGCTCCCGACACCGTGTCGGCAGCGGCGTCGACCGTGCCGTCCGGACCGCCGTCCTCGAGGGCGTCGTCGACGACGCCGTCCTCGGACGACAGGTCGCCCGCGACCGCCGCCGCGTCACCGCGTGCGACGTCCTGGACGGTCTGCGCGGCGTCGTCGACCAGGTGCTCGACGACGTCGTCCGCGACGTCGGTCTCAGGGGTGTCCGCCCCGACCACGTCGTCGACCACACCGTCGGCGCCGATCACGCCGTCGGCCGTGTCCTGCACCGTCGACCCGGTGCCGAGCAGATCGTCCACCCCGCCGGCTGTGCCGGTCACGGTGTCCGAGACCTTCTCGACGACGTCGTCCACGGCGCCCGCAGCCTTCCCCGCGTCGTGCCGCACGTCGTCCGTCACCCCGTCGGCGACGTCCCTGCCGTCGCCGCGGTCGTCACCCTGGCCCAGGTCCCGGTGATCCTCGCCGGCACCGGTCGTGTCGTCCACGACCTCGTCCTCCGGCGCGACACCCTCCCCGGCGTCCTCGGCCGTCTCCTGCGAGACGTCCTGCGGGACGTCTTCGGCGTCGTCCTGCCCGCCGTCGAACTGCTCGTCCGTGGCTCCGTCGCGGTCGGGCTCCGACCCGATCACGTCGGAGGTGACGTCCTCGACCGCGGCCTCCGCGACGTCGACGACGCTCGGAGCGTCGTCCTTCGTCACCTCGACCTCGGCCTTCACGGGGGCGTCCTTCGACTCCTCGGTCGCTGTGGCTTCCAGCGTCACCGTGGCGTCCTTCTCGACGGGGGCGTTCGCGCCGTCCCCTTCTGCAGCTTGGGCCACTCCGGCCCCGGCGACCACCAGGCCGCCCGCGACGAGCGCCGTCCTCAGCGCACGTCGGACAGAGATATGCATGTCTCGGCTCCTTGACTGACGTAAGACGCAGGCGGCTGGCGCCGCCCGCGGTCGCAGTCGCGCTCAATGGCGCGACGCGGCCACGTCAGGCAGGAGAGACGGGGATGTCGTACGCGACCGCCGGAAGGCGGACGAGGGTCTCGCCGGCCGGCATCAGCCAGGCTCCGGCGGAAGTGTGGGTGTGCTCGCCGAGCACGGCGGCCGCGTCGCCGGACGCTCCCCGCGACCCTGCGGAGGAGCCGCCGCCGGATGACGTGAGCGCCGGAGACGAGGAAGTCCCGGGCGCCTTCCGCTCACCTTCGGGGGACCCGCTCGTGAGGGTCTCGGCGGGGGCAGCAGGAACGGCGACGGTGGACGCGAGGTCGGCGGTCACGACGAGCGAGGACGCCGGTGCCTCGGTCGTGGCCCTCGGGCGGTCGGTGGTCTGCGCGGGTGCGGGCTCAGCCGCGACGGTGTCCACGACGTCGGGCGTCCCGACCTCGGGGGCCGGCGGCGCGAGCACGGCGGGTGCGGGCTCGGCCACCTCGACGCCGGCGGGCGCCTCGACGGCGGGGAGCAGCGCCTCGACGATCGGGCCCGTGGCGGGCTCCAGCGTGTTCGTCACCGGTGCCACGACGGGGTCGAGCACGCCGGCCACCGGCTCCACGACCGGGCGCAGCGCGGCGAGGACAGGCCCGGTCGCGCCGAGCACGGGGGTGACGACGGGGTCCAGCGAGCGGACCACCGGGCTCACCAGCTCCACGACCGGGTCCAGGACGGGGTCGAGCGTCGTGACGACGGGTGCGACGACGGAGCCCACGGCGTCCGTGACCGGCGCGAGCGGCGCCGTCACGGCTCCCACGACCTCGCCCGCGGGTTCGAGCACGGGCGACAGCGCCGACGTGACCGGCGCGACCACCGCACCGACCAGCGCCGTCACCGGCTGCAGGATGACGCCGACGGGGGCCGTGACGCTCTCGACGACGGCGTTCACCGGTTCGAGCCCGACCCCGACCGGCTCCGTGACCTCCGCGACGACGGCGCCCACGGGCTCCGTCACCACAGCGACCGGGCGGACCACCGCGTCCACCGCTCCGGCCGGCGACTCCGCCGGCTGCTCGGCGCCGGCATCCGAGGGCTTCTCCGCCGGCTCGTCGGCGAGGCCCTCCGACGCGACGTCTCGCAGCCCGAGGTCCGTCACCGAGAGGCCGTCGTCCTCCGCGGCGGCCTCGACGCGCTCGCCGGCAGGCTCTGCCGGGTCCGCCGGCGTCGCCCCGTCGACGTCGTCCGCGTGCTCCTCCGCCGGCTCGGCGGATACCTTCTCGATCCACTCCCGCAGCGGGGCCCCCGAGAACGCCTGCTCCCAGTCCTCCGCCGTCGGGAGGTCGTCGACGAACGCCTCGGCCCACTCCTCGGCGGCCTCCCGAGCAAGGCTCGACGTCACCTTCGACGTGCCGCGGACGTCCTCGACGGGACCGCGGCTCCGCGGCTCCTCGTCGGACGCGACAGGTCCCGTCGGCTCCGTCGGCTCGACGGCCTCCGCGGGCTCGACATCCTCCGCCGGCGGCTCGGCCAGCTCCTCGACGGCGTCCCTCACCGGCTCATCGGCGGCCCGCCCGTCGATGCCCCGCTCCTCGGTGCCCGCGTCCGCCCGCTCGCGCTCGGCCGGGGCGGCGTCGTCGTCCTTCGCCTCGGAGCGCTGCCGCTCCGTCACGCGCTGCGGCTCGGCATCCTGCTCGGCGTCCTGCTCGGCGGCGCCTTCATCGGCGTCCTGCTCGGGGCTGCTCTCCGTCGGCTCCCCGGCCGGCTCCTCCTCCGGCGCGGCGGCCTCCACGGCCATGTCCTCCGCGAGCTCCTTCGGGTCCTCCCGCGGAGCGTCTGCTGCGGGCCCGGCGTCCTCGCCCGGGGCCCGGTCGCTCGACGCCCCTTCGTCGCCGTTCCCGCGGTCGGGCTCCGGCTCGCCAGGACGCTCGCTGCGGGGATGCTCGCTGTCGTGGCCCGGCGCCGGCTGGCCGGAGGTCTTCTCGTCCCACGGCTTCTGGACGGCGTCGGCGGGCGCTTCGGTGACCGACCGGACCACGTCGTCGACGACATGCTCGACGACCGACTTCTCCGACGGGCGGTCCTGGCCGTGGCCCTGGTCCGCGGAGGCGGCCCCGGCGACCGCGACGCTCAGCGCGGCTGCCCCGAGGAACCCCCCTGCGGCCGCTGCTGCGCGCGCGAACAGGCGCCGGCGGCGTGCTGCCCCCGGTGCACGGTCCACGGTGCGTGCCACTCGGCCCCCTTCGATGCCACGCGGGATCACGGTCTGCTCGCTCATGACCCAGATCACACAGTGGTGCCGGAGCAACCGTCCCGCAACACCTGAAGACGAGATCTCACCCGCTGGATCAGGCCACGGACGTACCGAAGAGCAGCCCGAGCGCGTAGGTCACGGCGGCCGCCCCGAACCCGATGGCGAGCTGGCGCAGCGCCCGCGTCCAGGGCGACGTCCCGGAGAGCAGGCCGGTGATGGCGCCCGTGACCAGCAGCGACACCCCCACGAGAGCGGCGGCCACGGCGATCGCCGGGAACCCGGTGAGGCCCAGGAGGTAGGGCAGCACGGGGATCACCGCGCCCGACGCGAAGAAGCAGAAGCTCGAGATCGCGGCCCCCCAGGCGGTGCCGTGCGTCTCCAGATCGTCGTCCCGCTCGACACCGGCGACCTCGACCTCGACCTCGTCCGGCTCGTCGCCGAGCACCTCCGGTGCCAGCGTGCCGGTCGCGGCCAGCCCCGCGAGCACCCGGTCGGCCCTGCCCTGCGCCTCCTGGGACGACATGCCGCGCGCCCGGTAGACGAGCGCGAGCTCGTTCGCGTCGACGTCGAGGTGCGGCAGCACCGTGGCGCTCTTGGGGTCCGGGGTGGACGCCTCGAGCAGCTCGCGCTGGGAGCGCACCGAGACGAACTCGCCCGCGCCCATCGACAGCGCGCCGGCGAGCAGGCCGGCGACGCCGGTGAGGAGCACGGTCTGCGACGAGACCCCGGAGGCGCCGATGCCGAGAACGAGGGCGAGGTTGGAGACCAGGCCGTCGTTGGCACCGAAGACGGCCGCGCGGAACGTGCCGGACATCCGGTTGCGCCCGCGGGTGGCGAGCGCGCGCACCACCTCCCCGTGGATCTGCTCGTCGGCGGCCATGGCGGCGGTGGCGTGCTCGTCGCCGTCGTACGACGACCGCGCCTCGGCCCGCTGCGCGAGAGCGAGCACGAAGACGCCGCCGAAGCGGCGCGCGAGGAGGCCGAGCATGCGCGTGCGCAGGTCGCCGCGCAGCGGCCGCCCGACGTCGTCGCCCAGGAGATCGAGCCAGTGCTGCTCGTGCCTCTTCTCGGCATCGGCGAGCGCGAGCAGGATGGCGCGCTCCTCGCCGGTGCGACGCCGCGCGAGGTCCCGGTAGGCGGCGGCCTCGGCGCGCTCGTCGGCGAGGTAGCGGCGCCACTTGCGGACGTCCGCGGGACGGCGCGCGGGGCGGTCGTGGGCGGGCATGGCGGTGCCGTCGGTCATGCCGCCATGATCACCGCTGCGCAGCGGCCGTGGGTTCCGGGCGGAGGCGCGGCGGCTTCCGGGGCCGCGTGCCCGAGTTTTCGGGCGTCCGCAGCCGACCTTCACCGCGGGCTCGGGTGCCGGCTGCGTGGACGCGCCCCCGAGTGTCACCGGCACGAGGCACAATGGGGGCGGCAACCAGGGGCTCGGACACTGGGAGACTCCGGCGTGATCATTGTCAGCACCGACGGCTCGTGCCTCCGCAATCCCGGGGGCGCGATCGGCTGGGCGTGGATCGCCCACGAGGGCGGCCGTTTCGACTCCGGCGGCGCCGCGTCCGGCACCAACCAGGTCGCAGAGCTCACCGCGCTCCTGCGCGCGATCGAGGCCCATCCCGGGGCCGAGCCGCTCCTCATCGAGTCGGACTCGCAGTACGCGATCCGGTGCGCGTCGGAGTGGATCCACGGATGGAAGCGCAAGGGCTGGCGCACCGCCTCCGGCGACACCGTGAAGAACCTCGAGCTGATCCGGTCCATCGACGCCGCGATCACCGGGCGCGAGGGCCCGGTCCGGTTCCGCTGGGTGCGCGGCCACGTGGGCAACCCCTTCAACGAGCGGGCCGACCAGCTCGCCGGCCTCGCCGCGCAGGACTGGGCCGCCGGCCGCGGCGGCGTCGACGAGCTGCTGCTGACGGAGGACGCGGGCGCCGGCCCGACGGCGCGCGAGGACGGCGCGGTCGATCCCGTCCCCGGCGAGCGCCCGGCCGGGCGGCCGGCACGTGACGTCGAGCCCGTCGGCGCCCGGAGCGACACCGGGTGGGAGCTCGGAACCCTCTTTGACTAGCGCACTCGTGCCGAGCACCCCCGCCGCGGCCGGCGTGGTCACCGCCGGCAGCGACGTGACCCTCGAGCACACCTCGGACCGACCGCTCGATCTCGGGCTGACGCTCGCCCCGCTGCGGCACGGCGCGCACGACCCGACGTTCCGTCGCACCGCCGACGGCGCGGTGTGGCGCACGACGCTGGTGCGCACGGGGCCGGTCACGCAGCGGCTCGTCGTGACCGGCGCCCGGACGGTCGTCGTGCAGCACTGGGGGCCGGGGGCCCGGGAGGCGGCCGACGCCGTGCCCGAGCTGCTCGGCGAGACCGACGACACCTCCGCGTTCACGCCGCCCGCGCAGGCGCGCGATGCCGCACGGCGCGCCCCCGGCCTGCGGATGTGCCGCAGCGGGCGCGTCCTCGAGGCCCTCGTGCCGGCTGTCCTCGAGCAGAAGGTGCAGATCGTGACCGCGCACCGGGCGTGGCGGTGGCTCGTCGCCCGGCACGGTGCCCCGGCACCAGGGCCCGCCCCGGAGGGGATGCGGGTGGTCCCGTCCGCGCGCGGGTGGGCCGCCGTCCCGACCTGGGACTGGCACCGCGCGGGCGTCGACCCGCGGCGCGCCGCGACGGCGGTGCGCTGTGCTCAGGTCGCGGCCCGGCTCGAGGACGCGGCAGCGATGCCCGCCGACGAGGCGCGCGCCCGGCTGGAGAAGGTCGCAGGGGTCGGGGTCTGGACCTCTGCCGAGGTGGCGCAGCGCGCGTTCGGCGACGCCGATGCCGTGTCCGTGGGCGACTTTCACCTGGCGGGCGCCGTCGGCTGGGCGCTCACGGGTGAGCGCACCGACGACGAGGGGATGTTGCGCCTCCTCGCGCCCTACGCCCCCCACCGTCACCGGGTGGTGCGGCTGCTGTTCCTCGACCGCCGGCCGCAGGCCCCGCGACGGGGCCCGCGGCTGTCGATCGCGGACTACCGCACGATGTGACCGGCTCGATGACGAGCGGTCACTCCGGCAGGCTGCACACGCCGTCCACGCAGACGGCGCCGGCGTCGCCCAGCAGCTGCAGCGGGCGTTCGTCGCCGGCGCCGTGGTGGGGTGCCGCCGCCTCGGCCGCGGTGAGCGACACGAGCGTGGTGCGGCGCGGGTTGGCGATCGAGCGGGACGAGCTCGCGGTGGCGTCGTTCATGATCCTCCTCCAGGGGCCTCACCGCCGGGGTCGACGGCCTGTAGGCCGTCCCGCGGCGTGCCCGCGACGGTGCGGGCGAGGCCTCGATTCTCGGTGATACCGCGTCTCACAGCCAGGGGTGACGGTGTGAGATGCGCCTCTGTCGCGTCGCCTCAGCCCTCGGCGAGGACCTGGTCGAGCACCTGGACGAAGACGTCGGGGTCCTGCGCGCCGGAGACGCCGTAGCGCCCGCCGAGCACGAAGAACGGGACACCGTTGATGCCGTACGCGCGGGCGCGGTCGATGTCGTCGGCCACGGCGTCGGCATACGTGCCCGCATTCAGCGCGACGACGACGACCTCGCGCTCCAGGCCGACCTCGGCCGCGAGGTCCGCGAGCTCCTCGACGCGGCCCACGTGCTCGCCCTCGGTGAAGTACGCGCGCAGCAGGCGCTCCTTCATCTCGTCCTGCTTGCCGAACGCCTTGGCGAGGTGCAGCAGCTCGTGCGCCTTGAGCGTCTTGGTGTGCCGGACCTGGTCCATCCGGTAGGTGAGGCCCTCGGCGGCCGCGAGCGCGGTCACCTGGTCCTGCATCTGCTGGGCGGTCTCGAGGGGGATGCCCTTGTGGTCGGCGAGGAACTCCGTCGCAGTGCCGTCGAAGTCGACGGGAGTGTCGGGCGAGAGCTCGAAGGAGTGGTACTCGACCTCGACCTCGGGGGCGGCACCGTCACGGTCCGCCATCCGCTGCAGCGCGGACTCGAAGCGACGCTTGCCGATGTAGCACCAGGGGCACGCGACGTCCGACCAGACGTCGACCTTCAGGGGGGCGGGTTCGGTGGTGGTCACGCACGTGCGAACGCCCCGCCGCGGGAGGCGATTCCCGCGGCGGGGCGTGTCGTGCGTCGCACGCCGCTCGTCAGTTCAGCGGCGCGGTCCCGTTCGCGGCGGCGCCGTTCGAGGCGGTGGCCTTCGCGTCGCCGCCGGACGTCGGCAGCTGCCCGCCGGCGAGGCCCGCGATGAGCTGGTGGATGTCCACCCCGGTGAGCTGCTTGACCACGCCCTGGCCCTCGCCGAGAACGGAGGCCACCGACTTCGTCACCGAGGACGCGCCGTCGGTGGAGATCACGGTCATGCCCTGGATCGAGCCGATCGGCTCGGCCGCGGCCCGGACGATCTCGGGCAGGCGCTCGATGAGCTCCTGCACCAGCGCGGCCTCGCCGTACTTCTTCAGCGCCTCCGCCTTGGCGTCGGTGGCGACCGCCTCGGCGCGGCCCTCGGCCTCGGTCGCGAAGGCGCGTGCCTCACCCTCCGCCTTGATGCCCTCCGCCAGCGCCACCTGACGGTCACGCTCGGCCTCGCCGGCACGGCGCACCGCGGCCGCGGAGGCCTCGGCGTCCTGGATGGCCGCCGTCTTGTTCGCCTCGGCGATGGTGGTGCGCTTGAACGCGTCGGCCTCGGTGGCGGCGTTCGCCGCGTCACGACGAGCCGTGGCCTCCTGGACCTCGGCGTACGCCTTCGCCTCGGCCGGCTTGCGGATCTCGATGTCGAGGCGCTCCTGCGTGACGCGCGCCTGCTCGGCCAGCGCCTCGCGCTCCTGCTGCGCGACGAGGCGGTCCTGCTCGGCCCGGGCGAGCTGTCCGGCTGCCTCGGCCTCGGCGTTCGCACGGTCGGTGTCGGCCTTGATCGCGGCCTTCTTGAGGTCGAGCGCCTTCTGCCGCTCGGCGATCTGCTCGGCCGCCTCGATGACGGCGAACTCGGACAGCCGGCGCGCCTCCGCCTCGGAGACCTCCGCGACCTGCAGCGCGCGAGCGCCCTCCGCGCGGCCGAGGTTGGCGAGGTACTCCGAGCCCGGCGTCGAGATGTCGGAGATGTTGAGCAGGTCCACCTGCAGGCCCTGCTCCGCCAGGTCGGTCTTGGTCGACTCGACGACGCGGTCCGACAGGCCCTTGCGGTCGGAGATGATCTGCTCGATCGTCATGTCGCCGACGATGGAACGCAGCGAGCCCTCGAGGGACTCCTTGATGATCTCGGTGAGCATCTCCTGCTGGGAGAGGAAGCGCTGCGCCGCGCGCCGCACGCCCTCGTCGTCGCCCCGCACCTTGAAGTTGATCGACGCCTTGATCGCGATCTTGATGCGGTTCTTGTCGACGCCCTCGACGGTGATACCGATCTGCCGCTGCTCGAGCGAGATCGCGAAACCCTGCTGCAGGATCGGCCAGACGAACGTGCGGCCGCCGATGACGACCTTCTGGCTGACTCCCGCCTTCTCTCTGCTGCCGGCGCCGCGGCCGACGATGACGAGCGCCTGGTTCGGCGGGACGCGGCGGATGCGCTGCCCGACGAAGATGCCTACGGCCAGGAGGGCGACGACGAGCGCGAGCACCGCGATCGTGGTGATGAAACTGCTGTCGGACGAGTCGAACATGGTGCGCGCCGGAGCGCGGCTCCTTCCGGTCGAGGGGACGTCAGCGGGTGTGCGGGGCGACCCGCACGGTGGATCCGGAGTGCTCGAGCACGACGACGCGCGTGCCGGCGGCGATCGGCGCGTCGGACCGGGCGAGGCGGCGCTCGAGCTCGCTCGGGACGTCGAGGGAGACCTCGCCCGAGCTGGGTGTCACGTCGGTCGTCGCCGTGCCGCTGGCCCCGACGAGCGAGACGGCGACGCCGTCCTCGCTCGACGCCAGCCGCCGCACCAGCACCTGTGCCAGAAGGACGGCCAGGAGCCCGACGACCGCCGACGCGACGTACGCGATCCACACCGCGAGGTCGTTGGCGACGACGATCGTGCCGACCGCCCCGAACACCACGGCGCCCACCCCGAGGGACGTGCCGGACAGCGCGCCGTCGCCGAGGTCGACCAGATCACCGACCAGGAGCGAGACGAGCAGCAGGATCATCCCTGCCGAACCGATGAGGACGAAGACGAGCACGCGGTCTCCTGGGTGGTGGGCGGACGCGACGCGGGGCCACGGGCCGGGTGCTGAAGATGTGTGGATCGTGTGACGACGACGACACCCTAGCGAACTCTGGACGGAGCCTGGACGGTCGGTCCACAGGAACCTCCACAGGCACCTCCGCGTGCCGCCGCCGCAGGTCTGCGTGATGCTCGGAGGCATGCCTCTCGTGCCGAGCAAGGACCCGCAGCTCGTCCTCCTGCGCCACGGCGAGACCGCGTGGAGCGCGAGCGGCCAGCACACCGGACGCACCGACCTCCCGCTCACGGACGCAGGCGTGGAGCAGGCCCGCACCGCCGGGCACGCGCTGGCCGGCATCACCTTCACCGCCGTCTACGCGTCACCGCTGGAACGCGCACGGCACACCGCGGAGCTCGTCGGCCACCCCGACGCCGTCGCCGATCCCGACCTCGCCGAGTGGGACTACGGCCCCGTCGACGGACGCACCAGCGCCGACGTCTCCGAGGCGATCGGCCACGAGTTCCAGATCTTCGAGGACGGCGTGCGCGTGCTGTCGCCCGACCCCGCGCACGGCGACGGCCGGCCCGGAGAGCTGCTCGCCGACGTCGCGGCCCGCGCCCGGCGGTTCGTCGAGCGCGCCGACACCACCCTCCAGGCCGGCGGGAACGTGCTCGCGGTGGCGCACGGCCACCTGCTGCGCGTGCTCGCGACCGCCTGGATCGGCGTCGACCCGCGCTACGCCGCGCGACTCGAGCTCGGCACCGCCGCGATCTGCCAGCTCGGGTACGGGCACGACCTGCGCACCATCGAGGGCTGGAACCTGCCTCCACACGTCTGAGCAGCGCCGTCGTCCCCGACCGCCCGTCTGGCACGATGTGCGGCATGGCGCTGAACCAGGACGACCTCATCGACGGTGAGCGCGTGGTCATGGACCTGCACGAGCACGCCAAGGCCGTGATCTGGCCGTTCCTGCTCCTGCTCGTGCTCCTCGTCGCCGCCGCGTTCTCGTTCGTCGTCCCCATGGACGACGTGGTCCGCTGGATCGTGCTCGGTGTGCTCGCCGTCGTCGCCGTCGTCTGGGTGCTCGTGCCGTGGCTGAAGTGGCGCACCACCTCGTGGACCGTCACCACCAAGCGGATCGCCATGCGCTCCGGCATCGTCACGCGCGTGGGCCGTGACATCCCGCTCTACCGCATCAACGACATCGCGCTCGAGAAGGACCTCCTGGACCGGATGCTCGGCTGCGGCACCCTGCAGGTCTCGGACGCCACCGAGAAGGCCGGCATGATGCTGCGCGACGTGCCCCGCGTCGAGCGGGTCCAGGTGCAGCTGCAGGAGCTGCTGCACAGCGCCGACGACGGCTCGGACGACGGCGAGTGGCCGCCGTCCGAACCCTCGCGCGGCCGCCGGCGCTGAGCCGGCACAGCCTGCCGTCGAAGACTCCCGTCAGCCTCTGCCGTCCGGCAGCGGGAGCGGCTCGATCCACTGGTCGTCAGCCGTGAGGTCGATGCCGAACTCCGACGCGAACCGCATGGTCGTACCGGCCAGCACCCCGTCCACCGACTCGTCGAGCCGGTAGACGCGCGCACCCCGCAGTCGGTTGCGTTCCGCGCCGCTCAGGCCGTACGTGCCGAACCCGGTGTTGCCGGAGTAGCCCAGCAGCACCCCGTAGTAGTTCCCCGAGTACGTGTTCACATGGTCGTGGCCGCAGAAGATGCCCCGGACGTCGCCCCGGTGCTGCACCGCCGAGAACAGGCCTGAGTTGAACGGTCCCGGGCACTCCTCCTCGTTGCGCTCCCCCACGATCTGGTGCCGCCCGGCGCCGCGATCGTGGTCCGCGGCGGTGCGGCCGTCGACGGAGCCGAACCACATGAACCGGTACTCCCACAGGGGGATGTGGATGAACATCAGCGACGGGATCGCGCGGCGGTAGCGCCGCTCCAGCTCGACCGACGTGCGGTAGTACCAGTCCACCTGGTCCATCCGCACCCAGTCCCACGTCGGGTAGCCGGTGAGGTCCTGCCCGTCGATCGTGCCGGGCGCGTACCGGCCGGAGTCGAGCAGCCACACGTTGAACGCCGGCCGCCCGTTCGTGCCGTCGATCAGCAGGTGCGAGTTGCCCTGCCCCGTCACGCCCTTGGCGGTCGGGCCGTTCACGTTGTGGCGGTAGGAGCGGTAGAACGCGAGCATCTGCGCCTCGTCCACCCCGCTGCTGGGCGTCGAGTCTCGTCATGGTTGCCGAACGTGATCGCCCACGGGATCTGCCGCTCCTCCATCGGCTGGGCCACGTTGTTCATCGCCTGCCGCATCTCGAGCGGGGTGTCGCAGCCGCCCGTGATGTTGTCGCCGTTGAGGATCACCAGGTCCGGCCGCTCGTCGTCGAGCACCGCGCGCATGAGCTCCAGCGTGCGGCGGTCGATCTTCTCGTCGTCCTGGGTGTCGTTGAACTGCACGATCGTGTAGGTGCCGTCCGCACGGAACCGCAGTCTCGGCGAACGACCGCGCGAAGCGGACGCCGCCTCCGTCGCGGCGGGCGCCGCCACGGCCGACGACGCGCCCGCCACGGCGGTGCCCGCCGCGCCCAGGCCTGTGAGTGTCATGAAGGTACGCCGCCCCAGGCCGGACGCCGTCGCGTCGGTGCTCTCGTCGGGGCGGGCGGGTTCGTCGTGCTCGGTCCGATGCTCGCTCATGTCCCCGGAACGTAGGGCCGGGCGGGAACCACGGGCAGGACGCGCGGTGAACCCCTCGTGGACAGATCCCGAACTCGACGAGCAGGCCCACGGGAGGGGGCCGGGGCACGCTCAGAAGGGTGGCGGCCCGTCGCCGTCCTGTCGGCGGCCGGGGCCGGGGGCCGGCCCGTCGCGCCGCGCCGACGTCACGCGCGGGTCCTGCGGCACCGGGTCACGGGCGAACCGGTGAGCCGTGGGCGCGGTCCACGTGGTGCCGCCGGTGGACGGGTCGCGAGCCACCGCCCACCCGCCGACCGTCTTGGCGCGGTGATGGGTGCGGCACAGGGCGTGCAGGTTGGCGCCGTGGGTCTGCGGGGCGTCGCGGGTGGGGTCGAACGGCTCCACGTGGTCGAGGTCGCACGACGCGGCCGGCACGCGGCAGCCGGGGAACGTGCACGTGACGTCTCGCGCGACGACGGCCGCGCGCAGCGCCTCGCCGGGGCGGTAGGTGCGGGACGAGACGTCCGTCAGCACCCCGCTCTCCGGATCGGTGAACAGCCGCTGCCAGACGGCGTCCGGGTCGGACGCGAGGGCCCGCGCCATCGAGGCGGGGATCGGACCGTGGCCGGCCAGGATCGCCGGCAGGTCTTCGGAGCCCAGCAGGGTCGACGCTGCCACGGACACCCGGATACCCGCGCGCGACCGCGAGCGCGGCCGGGACGAAGCCTCGCCGCCCGCGGCGATCCGCCCGGGGACGTACTGCCCCGTGACGTGCTGCCCTGGGACGGACGGGCAGAGGGCGGAAGGGCCGGGGGCCGACGGTCCAGGGAGGGACGGGCCGGGGGCCGACGGTCCAGGGAGGGACGGGCCGGGGGCGAGCCGTCCGGTGGCGAGCGCGGTGAACGCGTCTGCGCGGCACTCGCCGAGGCGACGCGTCTCGCCGGGCGCGCGGCGCATGGCGAGGCCGACGTCGTCGATCGCGGCGAACGCCCGTGCGGCGTCGTCCGCCGGCAGGTAGGCGGTGAGGTAGGCCATCGCGTCGTCCACCGGCTCGAGCCTGACGTACCGCTCGGCGCGCGCGGCCCGGTGCCGGTCCTCCGCGCCGCCCGGGTCGACCTCGATCTCCGCCCGGCGCATGTGCGCACGGAGCTGCGGCGCGGTGAGGTGCTCGGCGTCGGACAGCACCCCGGCGACGGCCTCGCGGCGCAGGTGGTCGGGCATCCGGCCCGCGTCGACCAGTGCCTCCGCCTTGCGCCGGTCGACGACGCCCGAGGCGAGGGCGTCCGCCACCTCCGGCAGCCGGGACGTGCCGTGCGCCACCGTGACGAGCTGCGCCGCCGCGTGGCGGGTCAGGCCGAGCCTCGCCGCCACGGCATCGGCCACGAACTCGTGCCGCGACGACCCGCGGGTGCGCTCCAGCATCTCCGCCAGCACGCGCGCGGACCCCGCCTGTGCCCAGGAAGCCACCCGCTCCCAGGCTGCCAGCACCTCGAGGATCGTGAAGTCGTCCAGCTCCGCCTCGTCCAGCGACGCCAGCGTGCTCGCGAGGTCCGGGCCCGGCGACAGAGCGTCCAGCACGGCGAGGAGCGGACGGTCGGCACCGCGCCCCTCCCGGACCTCGACCGGCAACGTCGGGGGCGAGGTCGGGGCGGAGGTCGGGGCGGAGGTCGGGGCCGAAGATGAGGTCCCGAGCACATCACCGTCGAGCACACCACCGGCGAGCACACCACCGGCGAGCACCGCACCATCGAGCGCCGCACCAGCCGGCGACCAGCGCACGTCGACGAGACGACCGCCGTCGGCGTCCTCGGCGATGTCGTCCCCGAGAGGGCCTTCGAGTGCTCGTTCGAGAATCGTCGCGCGCACCGCCGTGACGTGCGGTGCGCGCGACGTGTAGAGCTCCGGCGCGACCGGGGCACAGGCCGCGCCGGAGCCGAGTGCCCGAGGACGACGGTGCCCGGCCGCGGGCGGGGCGGCTCGGGCTCCGTCGTCTTCGAACATGTGTTCGAGAGTAGCGTCCCTGACCTGGCCCCACAAGGGCAGACGCGTGTCGAAGGAGCAGGTCTGCGCCGCCCGCCCGCGGCGGGCGTGGCGTCACGTGGGGCACAGCCGATGTCGCCTCACCGACCGCGGTGCCCCGGCGGCGGTGTCCCGGCCGCGGTGTCCCGACCGCGGTGAGCGCACGACGGTCCCGTGCACGGGGGACACCGTTCCCCCGTCCGGGTGAGGCCACGGGCACGGGTCCGGCGGGAGCGTGGGAGCACACGCACCCCACCACCGGAGGCACCCGATGACCAGCCCGCCCGTCCACCACGACACCGTGACGACGCCCGCCGGCCCGGCGGCGTCGACGTGGGGCCGGCGCCTCGCCGGCGCCGCGCTCGGCGCCTCCGCCGCGACGGCGGCCCTGCTCGGCCTCTTCGTGGCCCGGCCCGCGATCGACCCGTTCCGCGAGGAGGAGAACTCCCTCGGGCACGCCCTCCTGCCCGGCCTGCCGCTCAGCTGGCTGCTGCTCGCGGTGGCGCTCTTCGGCGCCGCGACGGCTGCCGTCGTGCTCGCCACCGGGCGGCAGCCCTGGCGGGTCGTCGCGCCGGTCACCGTCGTCGAGGTCCTCGCGTTCGGGATCCTCGCCCAGGGCTCCGGGACGCTGAGCGTCGCCGGCTACCTCGTCGCCCTCGCGGTGCCGGTCCTCGCCGTGTGGGCGGGGGTGCAGGTGTTCCGCCACCGCCCCGCCTGGCGGCTCACGGTGCTCCTCGCGGCCGTGGCCGCCGTCGTCGGCATCGTCGTCGCCCAGGACGCCTTCGGCACCTGGATCAACGGCATCGCGGCAGGGTTCGCGCGCGAACGGTGGGGCCTGCTCGCCGTGCTGCTGCCGCTCGCGACGGCGTCGGCCTGGGCCGGCCTGGCCCTGATGGCCGCCTGGCGACGCGGGTCCTTGCGCCGGGCCACCGTCTGGGTGACGCGGCACCGCACGCTGTTCACGGTCGTCGCGGCGCTCGGCCCCCTGCCCTACGCGCTCGCCCGTCTCACCTGGCTGACGCCGTGGCCGCAGCTCGCCACGGGCGAGGCCCTGCCCCTCGCCGTCCGCATCCAGGGTCTGTCGCTCTCGTCCGGCGCGTGGCTCGGCATCGTCCTCACGCTCGGCCTGATCCTGCCGTGGGGCGAACGCCTGCCGCGCTGGTTCGGCCGCCGCGCCGGGCAGCCGGTGCCGCCGGCCGCCGCCATCGTGCCGGGCGGGATCGTCGCCGTCATGCTCTGCGGCGCCGCCGTCCCCATGATCGTCATGATGGGGTGGACCGCGGCCCTGTACTTCCCCGCGTGGTTCTGGGGCCCGGCGCTCGCCCTCGCCGTCTGGGGGTACGCCGGGCACCGGTACGGGGTCGGGCCGGTCAGCGATCCAGGACCTGCTGCGCCCGCTCCCGCATCTCGTCGCTGAGCCGCAGCTCGCCGTCGTCGTGGGCCACGACCAGCGCCTTCGCGACGTCGGCGAGCACGGCCGCGCCGTCGAGCCGGTTGAACGCCCCGAACCAGTCCGTGAGGGTGACGCCGTGCGTCGGCCGGTGCACCACCTCGACGACGTCCCCCGCGCCCAGGTCGCCGTTCTCCACGACGCGCAGGTACGCGCCCGTGCGGTTCGCCTGCGTGAACCGGCGCACCCAGCGGGGCGGCGAGTCGAGGCGACGGGCGAACGTCTGGCACGGCGTGCGGGGCTGCGTCACCTCGAGGAGGGCGGTGCCCACGCGCCAGCGCTCCCCGACCACCGCCCGGCTCACCTCGAGGCCGCGGGTGCGCAGGTTCTCGCCGAACAGCCCGGGCGTGATCTCGTAGCCCAGCTCGGCGCCCCACACCTCCGCGTCCTCCTGGGAGTAGGCGTAGACCGCCTGGTCGAGGCCGCCGTGGTTGGCACGGTCCGCCTGCACGTCGGCGTACAGCCCGTACGGGCGGGCCTTCACCCGGCCGTCGACGGGGCGCTTGTCGATGGCGGTGACGCCGACCGTGCCGGCATCGGGCAGGAGGGCGAACACGCGGCAGACGGCGAGGAGCTCGGGCACGGCAGCATCCTCTCAGGCCGAGCCCGGTCATCCGGTCTCAGGGCGATCCGTCGCCTACCGTGGTGCCCGTGAGCGAGCGCACCGACCTTCCCCATGTCGTCGTCGTCGGAGGAGGGTTCGGCGGCCTCGCGGTGGTGAAGGCCCTCGCGAAGGCCCCCGTCCGCGTCACCCTCGTGGAGCGGCGGGTCTACAACACCTTCCAGCCGCTGCTGTACCAGGTCGCCACGGGCGGGCTGAACCCCGGCGACGTCACCTACTGGCTGCGCGGGCTGCGGCTGAAGCAGAAGAACCTGCGGGTGCTGCACGAGCACCTGGTCGGCATCGACCACGACGCCCGCGCCATCCGGCTCGCCAACGACGAGCAGGTCTCCTTCGACTACCTCGTCCTGGCCAACGGCGTCACGGTGAACTTCTTCGACACCCCGGGCGCCAAGGAGAACGCGCTCGGCATGTACTCCCGCTCGCAGGCGCTGCGGATCCGCGACCAGCTCTTCATCCGGCTGGAGCGCTCGGCGTTCACCCGGGACTCCGACGACGGCCTGCGCGTGGTCGTCGTGGGCGGAGGCGCCACCGGGGTCGAGGTCGCGGGGGCGCTCGCCGAGCTGCGTACCGCCGGGCTCGCGCCCGCCTATCCCGAGATCCACGGCGACGCGTTCGAGATCACCGTCGTCCAGCGCGGCGCCGAGCTGCTCAAGTCGTTCCACCCGAGCCTGCGCGAGTACGCCGCGAAGGAGCTGGGGCACCGCGGGGTCAAGCTGCACCTGGGCGCGGGCGTCGCGGAGGTGCGGCCGGACGCCGTCATCCTCACCGACGGCACCCGCATCCGCGCCGACCTGACGGTGTGGTCCGCCGGCGTGGGGCCGCACCCCGAGGTGGACGACTGGGACGTGCCCCGCCGCAACGGCGGGCGCATCGCCGTCGGCGCAGACCTGCAGGTCGAGGGGCGGCCCGGGGTCTTCGCGATCGGCGACATCGCCGAGTCGCCCGACTGGCAGCCGCAGCTGGCCCAGCCGGCCATCCAGGGCGGCCAGCAGGTGGCGCGCAACATCCTCGCGCTCCTCGAGGGCCGGGCCACCGGCTCGCTGCAGTACCACGACAAGGGCACGATGGCGGTCATCGGCCGACGCGCCGCGATCGCCGAGATCACGCTGCCCGTGACGTCCAAGAAGCTGCGGCTCACCGCCGGGCTCGCCTGGCTGGTGTGGCTGTTCGTGCACATCATGTCGCTCGTCGGGCCCCGCAACCGCGTCACGACGCTCGCCGGCCTCGTGACCCGGTACGGGTTCCCGTTCCACCGCCGCCCGATCCCGATCGTCGGCGACGTGCCCACGATCCGGCCGTCGAAGTAGCCCCGCCGGTCGAGCTCGTCGAGGTCTCGACAGGCTCGACCGGCGGAGAGACAGGCTCAACCAGCGGTGCGACGCACCCGGCGCATGACCGCGTAGACGGCGAGGATCACCACGACCAGGCCGGCGGTCGCGACGAGCTGGGCGCGCGCCGCGGGGTCGGACAGCATGAGCCCGGCGAGCGCGACCAGGCCCGCGAGCGTGACCCAGGTGAGGTACGGGTAGCCCCACATGCGCAGCCGCATCGGCTCGCCGGAGCGCTCGGCGTCGGCCTCGAGACGTGGGCGCAGGCGCAGCTGCGACACCGTGATGAGCAGCCACACGACGAACAGCGCGGAGCCGACGGCGTTGAGCAGGATCGTGAGGATCTGCGCGGGGAGCAGCCAGTTGAGGCCCACCGCGACGACACCGAAGAACACGGACACCAGCACGGCCACCCACGGCACGTCGCGTCGGGAGACGCGCCTCGTGGCGGCGGGGGCGTCGTCGCGCTGGCCGAGGGAGAAGAGCATCCGCGACGTGCCGTAGACGTTCGCGTTGAAGGCGCTGAGGAGCGCCAGCACCACGACGACCTCCATGAGCCGCGCCCCGCCCTCGAACCCGGCCATCTGCAGCACCGAGACGAACGGGGAGGCCAGCCGCGCGGCGTCGTCCCAGGCGATGAGCGCGACGATGATCGCCACCGAGCCCACGTAGAACAGCAGGATGCGCCACACGATGGTCCGGGTGGCGCGCGCGACGGCGGTGCGCGGGTCGCGCGCCTCGGCGGCCGCGATCGCCACGATCTCGATGCCGCCGAAAGCGAAGACCACGGTGAGCAGGCCGGCCGCGATCCCGGCCCAGCCGGCTGGGGCGAAGCCGCCGTGCGCGGCCCAGTAGCCGAGCACGCTGCCCGACACGGGGACGATGCCGAGCACGATCAGCACGCCCACCACGAGGAAGGCGAGGATGGCGGCCACCTTGATCGCCGCGAACCAGAACTCGGACTCGCCGAACTGCCGCACGCCCACCAGGTTGATGCCGCCCAGCACCACCACGACCACGGCCGCCACCGCCCACTGCGGCACGTCCGGCCACCAGCCGCTGACGATGCCCGCGACGCCGGTCACCTCCACGCCCAGCACCATGATCAGGGTGAACCAGTACAGCCAGCCCAGCAGGAACCCGGCCCAGCGGCCGAGCGCCGCCTCCGCGTACACGGAGAACGAGCCGGACGCGGGCAGCGCCGACGCCATCTCGGCGAGCATCCGCATCACGAGGACGACGAGCGCGCCCGCGATGGCGTAGCTGACGAGGACGGCGGGGCCGGCGGTCGCCACGCCGACGCCGGCCCCGAGGAACAGGCCGGCGCCGATCGCGGACCCGAGCCCCATCATCGTGAGGTGGCGGGTGCGCAGGCCGTGCGCGAGCTGGGCGTCGTGGCCCGCGCCGGGCTGCTCGCTCGCCGTCGTGCCGGGATCGGTGGGGGGTGTCACGGCCGACCACGCTAACCCGCCCCCGCGAGTTGTCAGAACCACGCCGGGGTCGAGGCCCACGTGGCTCTGACAACTTGCGAGGGTGCGCTACTTCGTCGCGACATCCCGACGGCGGAAGCCGGCGAACGCGAGCACGAACAGCACGAGCGCGACGGCGCACAGCCCGCCCACGTGCACCCAGTCGACGCCGGCGGTGAGCGGGTCGGGCACCCACCAGAACGGCGAGATCCGCCGCGCCCAGTCGGGCAGGTGGAACAGGTCGGCGAACAGCGCCACGACGATCGTGTACTCGAGCAGGAGCCACACCAGCGAGGTCGCCTTGGGGATCCACGCGAACAGCGCCGCCGCGAGGCCCACGAACACCGCGAGCGCCGGGAGGAACAGCAGCCCGGCCTCGGTGACCTCGCCGAAGGTGACGTCCTCGGTGCCGGCGACCGCCGCACCACCCGCGAGCGCGAGCACGCCGGTGACGAGCACGACGACGGTGCCGGCGGACGTCACACCGAGGTTCGCGCCGAGCCACCGGGCGCGGGAGACCGGCGTCGCAAGGGCGTACTCCGCCCGCCCGGCGTCCTCCTCCGTCTTGGCGCGCAGGGCCGCGACGATGCCGTACGCGGCCGCCCCGAGCGCGGCGTACAGCACGATGATGCCGACGAACGCCTTGGTCACCTCGCCGCTGCCCAGCACGCTCGCGTACACGGGGTTGTTCGCCAGAGACTCGGTCATGGCGCCGACCTGGTTGACGATCGTGCCGGTGGCGAACCACATGAACGCCAGCCCGAGGGCGGTCCACAGGAGTGCCATGCGCTGCTGCAGCCAGACCAGCGCGGCGGGGGTGCGCAGGCTGGGCAGGGCGTCGGCGCGGCCGGGGCGGTCGGGCACGAGCCCGGCGCCGAAGTCGCGGCGCGAGGCCAGCGTCGACGCCACGAACAGCAGCACGACGATGACGACGGCGCCGAGGGCGGCGGGCCACCAGCGCAGGTCGACATACGCGCGCATCTGCTGCGCCCACGCGATCGGGGACAGCCACGACACCCAGCTGCCGTGCTGCTCCTGCATGTCGCCGATGGTCCGCAGCGTGAACGCGGCGCCGAGCGCCGCCATCGAGAGCCCGGTGGCTCCGCGGGAGTGCTCCGTCACCTGGGACGCGACCAGCGCGATCGCGCCGAACGTCATCGCGCTCATGGCGACGCCGAGCGACATCGCGACCGAGTCGACGGCCTCGAGCCCGGCCCCCACCAGCACCGCGGACGACAGCGCGGCGACCACCACGTTGACGAGCAGCACCACCACCAGCGCGGCGACCACGGGGGCGTGCCGGCCGACGGCGGCCGCGCGCACCAGCTCGGACCGGCTGGACTCCTCCTCCGCCCGGGTGTGCCGCACCACCTGCAGGATGCTCATCACCGCGAGCGCGAGCACCATCCACAGCACGAGCTCGTTCGAGACGGCAGCGCCGACGGTGTAGTCGTCGGTGCCGTACCCCGGGCCGGTCATGGACACCATCGCGGGCGTCTGCACCAGGGCGGCGCGGGCCTGCATGCCCTCCGGGTCGTCCGCCATCGCCGTGTACTCGCCGAGGGAGGCGAGGTAGAGCGCGGGGATCGCCAGGGACCAGACGAGCAGGCGCACGCGGTCGCGGCGCAGGATGAACCGCACCAGGCTCCACGTGCCGGTCAGGGTGGTCCCGCCCCGGGCGGCGGGGGCCGACGCGAGCGGCGGGGCGGCGGTGACGGCACTCATTGCGCACCTGCCCGGCTGCTCGCGGCGTGCTTGCCCGCGCCGTCCGCTCCGTCCCCGCTCGTGGGCACGCCGTCCGCGGCGAGCTCGTCGCCGTAGTGCCGCATGAACAGCTCCTCCAGCGACGGCGGCTGCGCGGTGAAGGAGTGCACGCCCAGGGCGCTGATCGCGGGCAGCACACGGCCCATCTCGGAGTTGTCGACGTCGAACGTCACGCGCGTGCCGGCACCGTTCGACGTCGTGGCCAGGTCGTGCACGCCCGCCATCGCGGCGATCGGCGACGGGTCGCCGTCGACGACGGCGGTGACGGCCGAGCGCGTGAGGTGGCGCAGGTCGTCCAGGGTGCCGGACTCCACGGCACGGCCGCCCCGGATGATCGTCACGGTGTCGCAGACCTTCTCGACCTCGGACAGGATGTGGCTGCTCAGCAGCACCGACGTGCCGGCGGCCTTGGCCTCGCGCACGTGCTCGGTGAACACGGCCTCCATCAGCGGGTCGAGGCCGGAGGTCGGCTCGTCGAGCACCAGCAGGTCGACCTGGGACACGAACGCCGCGACGAGCGCGACCTTCTGCCGGTTGCCCTTGGAGTAGGTGCGGGCTTTCTTGGTGGGGTCGAGCTCGAACCGCTCGAGCAGCTCGGCCTTGCGCCTCTTGTCCGGCTTGCCGCGCAGCCGGGCGAGGTAGTCGATGGCCTCGCCTCCGGTGAGGTTGGGCCACAGGCTCACGTCGCCGGGCACGTAGGCCAGACGCCGGTGCAGCGCGACGGCGTCGCGCCAGGGGTCGCCGCCGAGCAGGCGGGCGCTGCCCGAGTCGGAGCGCAGCAGCCCCAGCAGCACCCGGATGGCGGTGGACTTCCCGGCGCCGTTCGGGCCGAGGAAGCCGGCCACCTGGCCGGTCTCGACGGTCAGGTCCAGGCCGTCGAGCGCCTGGACGGAGCCGAAGGCCTTGCGCAGGTCGTGGACCTCGACCGCGGGGGTCGTGGATGAAGCCGTGGTGGTCATGGTTCCTCTTCGTCGTCGTGGGGGGTTCCGTCGGCGGGGGGCTGGTCGCCCGGCGGCGGGTCCGGCACGTACAGGAGGTAGTCGTCGAGCATCCGACGGGTGGTGAGGAAGCCCTCGGTGAAGAGCTCGAGCATCGGGAGGTACAGCTCGTCCATGAAGCGGCGCATAGCCGCCGTGACGTCCTCGGGGTCGTGCGGGGGGTCGAGCGTGACCGACAGGAGCATCGCGCCGAGGGACGAGTAGATGAGGTAGCGCACGCGCGCGGCTTCGTCGCGGCTCGGCGTCACGACGCCGTCGCGCACCGCCTCGGAGATGTACTCCTCGGCGTCGGCGATCATGTGCTCGGTGAACTCACGGCCCACGACGCCGCCCGCCTGCAGGGAGCGCAGCACGTAGCCCACGAGCGGTGCGTACTGGTCCGCCCCGGCGAGCACCTGTAGCAGGGTGCCGCCCCCCGCGACCCGCCCGATGGAGTCGCGCTTGACGTCGCGGATCCAGGCGAGGACGTGCTCGTCGCACGCGGCGTGCAGCTTGTCCTTGGACCCGAAGTGGTGGATGACGAGCGCCGGGCTCACCCCGGCGTCGGACGCGATCGACCGGACGGACGCGCCGAACCCGGACCGGGCGAAGCGGCGCATCGCGACGTCGAGGATCCGGCCGCGCGTGCTGCCGTCGGGCTTCGGCACGAGCGGCTCGCGGGCCTCGGCCGGCTTCTCGGCGGCGACATCGACTGAACGCATGTTCAACAGACTAAACACGCGTTCAGCCGCCCCGCAAGACCCGGAGGGGCCCCGGGGCGCGGCAGGATCGACCCGTGACCCAGCTCGCGCGCCGCCTCGGCACGACGGACGCCGTCGTGATCGGGCTGTCCTCGATGATCGGGGCCGGCGTCTTCGCCGCCTTCTCCCCCGCCGCCGCGGCCGTGCTGCCCGCCGGGACCGGCGCCGCGCTGCTCGTCGCCCTCGGCGTCGCGGCCGTCGTCGCGTACGGCAACGCCACGTCGTCCGCGCAGCTCGCGGCGCAGTACCCGGCCTCGGGCGGCACGTACGTGTACGGCCGCGAGCGCCTCGGCCCCTGGTGGGGCTACCTCGCCGGCTGGGGGTTCGTGGTCGGCAAGACGGCGAGCTGCGCGGCGATGGCCCTGACGTTCGCCGCCTACGCCGCCCCGCCCGGGTGGGAGCGGCCGCTGGCGGCGCTCGCCGTCGTCGCGCTCGCGGCCGTCAACTACCGCGGGGTCACGCGCACCGCGCGGCTCGCCCGGTGGATCGTCGTCGTAGTGCTGCTGGCCCTGGCGGTGTGGACGACGGTCGCGTGGGTCGGCGCGCCGCCGGTCGAGCTCCTGGTCTCGGCAGGCTCGACCACCGGGAGCGGCTCGACCGGTGGGGTCGACGTCGTCTACGGGGTGCTGCAGGCCGCGGGGCTGCTGTTCTTCGCGTTCGCCGGGTACGCGCGCGTGGCGACGCTCGGCGAGGAGGTGCGCGACCCGGCCCGCAGCATCCCGCGCGCGATCGTCGTCGCGCTGGGCGGCGCCGCGGTCGTCTACGCCGTCGTCGCGGTGACGCTGCTCGCCGTGCTCGGCCTCGCGGGGACGGCGGCGACCCCGGCGCCGCTGGCGGCCGCGGTCACCGGCACCCCGTGGGCCGGGGCGGTGGTGCGCGTCGGCGCGGCCGCCGCGTCGCTCGGGGCGCTGCTCGCCCTGGTCGCGGGCGTGGGCCGCACCACCCTGGCGATGGCGCGCGAGGGCGACCTGCCGCGGCCCCTCGCCGCCGTGCACCCCCGGTTCCAGGTGCCGCACCGGGCGGAGGTGGCGGTCGCCGTCGTCGTGGTCGCGCTGGTGCTCACCGTGGACCTGCGCGGCGCGATCGGGTTCTCGTCGTTCGGGGTGCTCGTGTACTACGCGGTGGCGAACGTCGCGGCCTGGACGCAGACCGGCACCCACCGCCGCTACCCGCGGGCGCTGCAGGCGGTGGGCCTGGTCGGCTGCGTCGCGCTGTGCGCCACGCTGCCGGTGGCCGCGGCGCTCGCCGGCGCCGGCGTGCTCGCCGTCGGGCTGCTCCTGCGGTGGGTGCGCGTGTCACGATGACCACGTGCGCGCCTGGTCCCTCGGCCGCGCGAGGAGTGGGAACGGGCCTGCGCCTCAGAGCCACCCCATGGCGACGGCGATGAGGAGCTGGGTCACCAGGAAGCCGGTGACGAGGTTGAGCCACAGGAACCGCCGCCAGCCCGCGTGCGCCTCCGCGCAGCGGGAGTCGGGCAGGTTCCGGAACCCGGCGATGCTCACGACGTACGGCACGACCAGGACGGCGGCGAGGGCGGCGGGTAGCCCCGCCAGGAGGAGCACGGCCCCGGCCGCCGCATAGAGCACCATGGCCGCACGCACCGTGCGCGCGGCGCCCAGCCAGGTGGCCACCGAGCCGATCTCGGCCGCACGGTCGGCCTCGACGTCCTGCACCGCGCCGAACGCCTGGGAGGCCATCCCCCACAGGAAGAACGCCGCGAGCACCGCGAGCACGGGGCCGGTGACCGTGCCGCCCGCCAGCGCGAGACCGAAGACGGCGGGGCTGACGAAGTGGGTGCTCGACGTCGCCGAGTCCAGCACCGGCCGTTCCTTGAACCGCAGCCCCGGCGCGGAGTAGGCGACGACGGCGAAGACGCTCACCGCGAGCACCGCCGTGGACGCCGCGTCGCCCACGGCGACGAGGTAGGCAAGGAACGGGAGGTTGCTCAGGACGGCGGCGCGCACGGTGAGGCGGTGCCACCGGCGCGACAGCACCACGCCCTCGATCCCGCCCTTGCGCGGGTTGCGCAGGTCCGACTCGTAGTCCCAAACGTCGTTGAGCCCGTACATCAGCAGGTTGTACGGGACGAGGAAGTAGAGCGCGCCGACGACCAGCTCCGCGACCCCCACCCGGCCGGCGCCGCCGGCCAGCAGGTACGCCGCGGCGAACGGGAACGCGGTGTTGATCCAGCTCACCGGCCGCGACGAGCCCACCACCTGACGCAGCGCGGCGGCCGGCCCCGCCGTCGTCGCGGCCGGCCCCGCTCCGGTCGCCGTCATGCGTCCGCCCCCGCGCGCTCGGCCCCGTCCCCCAGGGCCCACAGGGCGGGCAGCAGCAGGGCGGCCACGACCGGCCACGCGAGGTCCTCGACCGGCGTGAGCCACAGCCGCACCCCCAGGAGCGCCGCCTCGTCGTAGCGGAACAGGTCGGCGGCGATCATCAGGCTGTCGAAGACCACCGTGAGCCCCGTGAGCACCACCCCGGTGAGCGCCGTCGCCGCCCACCACCGGGCGCCGAGGCCCCGGACCCGCGCGACGACGAGCGCGACGACGAGCGCCACGGCGAGGGCGACCACCGCGAGGCCCCCGTACGTCATCGCCCCTCCCCGGGCAGGTCCGGCACGGCGTGGAGCGCGCCGCGGCGGGCGGGACGGCGCCGGGCACCCTCCCGGCGCGCCAGGACGCGCCGCAGGAGCCCGTGCAGCAGGAGCGTGAACCAGCAGAGGAACAGGACGAAGAACAGCTCCTCGAGCGGCAGGTGCGGCGCCAGCTCGATCCCGGTCATCGCGGCTCCCCCGCGCGAGTAGAAGCCGGCGGCGATGGCCACGAGGTCCCACCCGAGGAACGCGAGGGTGCCGACGGCGAGCACGACCGCCCCGCGCAGCGGCGTCGCCGACCACAGCACGAGCCGCGCCCGCCGGTCCACGAGGGCCATCGAGGCCAGCGCCCCCAGCAGCAGCGCGAGGTAGACGAAGGAGTTCCAGTGCAGGGCGATCACTCCTGGGAGGCGAGGGCCGGACGGGGCTCGGGCAGCGGGTCGGCGCTCGTGTCGCCGCGCACCCGCTTCACGGCGAGCTCCGCGCTGATGAGGCACATCGGCAGCCCGACGCCGGGGATGGTCGACCCGCCGGCGTGCAGCAGGCCCGCAACACGGCGCGAGCGGTTGCCCGCGCGGAACATCGCGCTCTGGCGCAGCGTGTGCGCCGGGCCGAGCATGCCGCCCGACCACGACGAGAGGTCGGCCGCGAAGTCGCCCGGGCCCACCGTGCGCCGCACCACGACCCGCTCGCGCAGGTCGGGCACGCCCGCCCAGGCGGCGACGCGGTCGATCGCCGCGTCGGCGATCGCCTCGACGGCGGCGTCGCCCGCGCCGTCCTCGCCGCCGCGTCCGAGGCCGGGATCGGCCGGCACGGGGACGAGCAGGAACAGGTTCTCGTGCCCGGGCGGCGCCACGGACGGGTCGGTGCGCGACGGCGCGCACACGTACAGCGACGCCGGGTCGGGGACGCGGCCGTCCGCGATCGCGCCGAAGTTCTCCCGCCAGTCCGCGGTGAAGAACAGCGAGTGGTGGGCGAGCTGCGGCACCCGCTCGCGCACGCCGAGCATCACCAGCACCCCGCCGGGCCCCGGGTCGCGCCGGGACCACCACTCCGGCGACCGGTCGCGGAGCTCGGGCGGCAGCAGGTCCTGCTCCACGTGGTGCAGGTCGGCCGCCGTGACGACGACGTCGGCCGCGGCGTGGTGCTCCCGCCCGGCGTCGTCCACCCAGCGCACCCCCGTGACCTCGGCCCGGGGACGGCGGGACCCGGGGGCGGGGAGCCGGGTCCGTGCCGCCCCCGGGCCGGCCTCGACGGCCGTGGTCGTGATCGCGGTCGCCCGGGCGCGGGTGCGCAGGGTGACCCCCGCGCCGACCGCGAGCCCGGCGACCGCGGCGACCACACGCGCGAATCCCCCCAGTGGATACCGCACGCCGCCGTCGAGATCGAGGGCGCTCATCAGGTGGTACAGGCTCGGCGCCCGGTCGGGCGACGAGCCGAGGAAGACCGCGGGGTACCCCAGCACCTGGCGCAGTCGCACGTCCTGGAAGGCCGCGGCGACCCGGGAGCCGAGCGACCTGCCGAGCAGCGGCCCGAGCCGGTGCAGGCGCGCGGCGACCTCCCGGTGCGCGAACGGCCGCCACGACGCGAACGTCGTGTACAGGAAGTGCCGCAGGGCCAGGTCGTAGGTGTCGTGCGCCGAGTCCAGGTAGCGGTCCAGCCGCGCACCCGCGCCGGGCTCGATCGCCTCGAACGTCGCGACGTTCTCGGCCCGGTCGGGCGAGACGTCGAGCGGGTCGTCGTGCCCCTCGAAGAAGACCCGGTAGGCGGGGTCCAGCCCGACCAGGTCGAGTGCGTCGTCGGCGCTCGAGCCCATGAGCCGGAACCAGTGGTCGAAGACCTCGGGCATGAGGTACCAGGACGGGCCCGTGTCGAAGCGGAAGCCGGCGCGTTCCCACGAACCGGCGCGCCCGCCCGGGGCGTCGTGCCGCTCGAGCACCTCGACGTCGTGACCCTCGCGCGCGAGCAGACCGGCCGTCGCCAGCCCCGCGATCCCGGCCCCCACCACGACCACCCTCATCGCAGCACGTCCCGCGCGACGGCGGCGGCGACCAGGCGCGCCTTGACCAGGTCGGGGACCCGCACCCGCTCACGGCGGATCGTGGCGGCAGGGGTCGCCGCGAGCCTGCGGGAGAGCTCGGCGAACAGGTCGTGCGCCACTCGCACCGCCCGGCGCGACGTGCGCGGCAGGTCGTCGATGACGGCGGCCGCGGCCCGCAGGTCGGCGTCCACGTCGGCCAGCAGCCGGTCGCGGTCGTCGTCATCGAACGCGTCGACGTCGAGGCCCGGGAAGTACGAGCGGCCACGTGCGTCGACGTCCTCGGCCAGGTCGCGCAGGAAGTTGACCTTCTGGAACGCCGCGCCGAGCCGGGCCGCCCCCGGGGCCAGCCGGTCGTAGGCCGCCTCGTCCCCGGCGACGAACACCCGCAGGCACATCAGGCCGACCACCTCGGCCGAGCCGTGCACGTAGGCGGCGAAGCTGGCGTCGTCGTGCGCGGTGGCCGTCAGGTCGGCCCGCATGGACGCGAAGAACGGGGCCACCAGGTCGTCCCCGATCCCGAACGTGCGCGCCGTGCGTGCGAAGGCGTGCACCACGAGGTTGCTGCTCCGCCCGCGCGCCCGGGCGCGCCCGACCTCGCGCTCGAGCTCGGTGAGCAGCTCGTCACGCTCGGCGGGAGTGAGCACCGGCCGGGGGTCGTCCACGATCTCGTCGGCGACCCGGACCAGGGCGTAGACGGTGCGCACGTGGTCGCGGACGGGGTCGCCGAGCAGGCGGCAGGCCCAGCCGAACGACGACGAGTAGGCGCGGATGACCACCGCCGCGCTGCGGACGGCCACGGCGTCGTAGGTCGGGTCGCCGGCGCCGAGACCGGTCGCCGCGGGGACGGCAGGGGCGGCACTCATGCGGCGCTCCAGGTGGGGTCGGAGCCGGTCCCGGTGACGCGCTCCGCGAGCACGCCCAGGCCGAGGTCGCGGCCGAGGCCGACGGCGTCGCGCTCGAGGTCCGCGGCGAGCAGCTCGACCGCCGCGCGCGCCCCGCTGGCCTCGAGCAGCTCGCGGGCGCGGCGCAGGTCCTGCTCCCCGGCGCCGGGGTCGCCGAGCACGGTGCTCAGCTCCGCCCAGGCCCACGTCCCGCGAGCGAGCGCGACCAGCGGGGTGCACTTGCCCTCCCGCAGGTCGGAGGCGTTGCTCTTGCCGGTCTGCGCCGGGTCTCCGAACACGCCGTCCAGGTCGTCGCGGAGCTGGAACGCGAGGCCGAGGTCGCGCCCCAGCCGCTGCACCGCGACGTCCAGGTCGTCCCGGCCGGCCAGGATCGCGGCGGCCCGCAGCGGGAGCTGGAACGTGTACACGGCCGTCTTGCGCTCGGCCGTGCGGAGGGTCTCGTCGAGGTCGGCGCACGGCCCGAGGCTCAGCCAGACGTCGGCGAGCTCGCCGTCGGCGGTGAGGTGCAGCGTCTCGTCGACGAGGTCGAGGAGGCGTTCCGTGGTGTCCGGGAGCGCCCCGCACAGCGCGATCGCCCGTACGGCGCCCGTGAGCGCGAGGTCCCCGGCCAGGATGCCGGCGGCGGCGCCGTAGCCCTGCGCCTGCCGGGGGCTCGCCCCGGACTCGCGGGCCTGCTCGGCGAACGTCCCGGCCACGTTGGGGCGCCCGCGGCGCGTGTCCGCGCCGTCGATGACGTCGTCGTGCACGAGGAGCGCGTGGTGCAGGAGCTCGAGGGCGGCGGCGACGCGCACGACGACCTCCCGCGTCTCCCGCGGTGCCGTCCCGGCGAGCGCGTCGTACGCGTCCAGCAGGATCCGTGGCCGCAGCCGCTTGCCGCCGCGGCTGGTGCCGCGCACGGAGCTCCACAGCCGGGTGTCGTCGGGCCGGTCCCCCGCGTCGAGCAGCCGCTCGACCGCTCGCTCGACCACAGGGCCGACAGGGTCGTCGGACTCGGGCGACGAGCGATGCACCGGCCCCACCTCCTCGCTCAGCATGTCACTAGCCTGGCATATCAATAGCCTAGCAAGATACTAGCCACACGTTTGCTCGTTAGGATGGCCGCGTGACCCAGGCACCCACGGGGAGCTCGTCCTACTGGTTCGAGGAGTCGGACGCGGAACCCCGCCGACTCCTCGAGGCGCTGCGGACGTTCCGGCGCGCGGACGAGGCCATGCGCCGGCGCGCCGGCCGCGAGATGAAGATGAACCTCACCGACCTGCGCGCGCTGCAGCACGTCATCGCCTGCGAGGGGCGGGACGAGCCCGCGACGCCCCGCGGGCTCGCGGAGTACCTGGCGATCTCCACCGCGTCGACGACCAAGCTGCTCGACCGCCTCGTCGCGTCCGGTCACCTCGAGCGACGCCCGCACCCGTCCGACCGCCGCTCCGTCGTCATCGTCGCCTCGACCGCCGCGCACGCCGAGGTGCGCGAGCGCCTCGCCCCGGTCCACGCACGCATGCTCGAGATCGCGCGGACGGTACCGGTGCGCTCCCGGCCCGCGGTCCGGGACTTCCTCCTCGCCATGGCGGCGGAGGCCGAGCGGGAGCCCGACGACGTCGCGGGCACCGTCGTCGGCGACACGTCCACCTGACGACCCGTCACACCCAGCCGGCGGCACGCAGGTCGGGCACCTGCGCCACCATCCACGGGCTCACCGCCCACGGCGCGAGGACGACGACCGACGCGATCTCGTCGGGCCGCACCCACCGCCAGTCCATCACCTCGTCGGGGTTCGGCACGGGGTCGCGGTCCACGGATGCGAGCAGCACGGGGCAGATCTCGTTCTCGACGACGCCGCCCGCGTCGACCGCGCGATAGCGGAAGGACGGCAGGACCGGGACGCCGTCGGTCGTCACGTCGAGGCCCAGCTCGTGGCGGCCGTGCCGCAGCACGGCCTGACCCAGCGGCTCGCCCTGCCGGGGATGCCCGCAGAACGAGTTCGTCCACACCCCCGGCCACGTGCGCTTCGTCAGCGCGCGCCGCGTGAGCAGCACCCGGCCGTCGGGCCGGGACAGGTAGCACGAGAAGCCCAGGTGGAGCGGGGTGTCGCGGGTGTGCACGGTCGCGCGCGGCGCGGTCCCCGTCGGCGCCCCCGCGTCGTCGAGCAGGATCACGTGGTCCTCGACCCCGGGGCTCTCCCCCGGCCCGGCTGCCACGGCCCTACGACCCCACGCCGGAGCGGGCGCGGACGGCGGTCCGCACGCTCAGCACCAGCGCGACGCCGAGCACGAGGACGGCGGCGGCGAGCGCGCTGGCCGCCGCGGGCGCCGAGGGGGGGTCCCCCTGCGACCGGGCGACGGCCACCCACGCCAGGCCCCAGGCGATCGCCGCCCCCACGGCGACGCGACCCCTGCCGCGCACCGCGAGGGCGACCCCCACGCCGGCGACCGCCGCGAGGATCCCGACCGCCCACCAGTCCGGCGCCACCCCCGCGCCGTCGAACCCGGCTGCCGCGAGCGCCGCCGCCACGTTCGCGACGGTGGCCACGCACACCCAGCCGAGGTACAGGCCCAGCGTGCCGTCCACGAGCACCCGTTCGGCGACGCCGCTCGCGGGGGTCCGCACCAGGATCAGGAACGTGCGCACGAGCAGGGCGAGGAGCGCCACGATCACCAGCACGCTCCACCACAGCGCCCCCGCCTGCACGACGAGGATCCACGCGGCGTTGAGCAGCATCGTCGTCGCGACGGGCAGCCGCAGCCGGCGCTGCCGGTCGTCGGCCGCGTGCGCGGGCAGCCACTGGAAGACCGTGTACCCGGCGAGGCCGAGGTAGATGACGGTCCAGATGGAGAACGCCGGCGACGCCGGCGCGACCAGGGTGGCGTCGGCCGCGAGCGCGCCGCCCGCCGCCTCCGCGATCGGGGTGCCCCCGAAGACGCCCACGCCGATCATCGAGCCCACCACGCAGACCAGCAGGCTCGCCGTGACGACGATCTGCTGCGGCCGCAGGCCTGCCGTCGAGCCCACCATGCAGGATCCCTCCTCGAGTCGGACGCCCGGCTCGGTCGCGGCCGGACGGCCGCGCCCGTCCCCCACGATGCCATCGCGGCGCGGATATTGCTAGCCTGGCTAGCGACCGAGGTCGTCGCGAGAGGAGACACGCCCATGACGTCCGACGCTCCGCTCGTCCTGGTCACCGGGGCCACGGGATACATCGGCGGGCGCCTCGTGCCCGAGCTGCTCGCCGCCGGGTATCGGGTCCGCGTGCTCGCCCGGCATCCCGAGCGGGTCGCCGGGCGTGACTGGGCCGATGCCGTCGACGTCGTGGCCGGCGACGCCGGGTCGCGCGACGACCTCCGCCGCGCCCTGGACGGGGTCGAGGTCGCTTACTACCTCATCCACGCCCTCGGCGCGGGACCCGGGTTCGCCGACACGGACCGCCGCACGGCCGGGGGGTTCGCCGCGGCTGCCGCCGAGGCCGGGCTGCGACGGGTGGTCTACCTCGGCGGGCTGTACCCGGACACGGAGCACCTGTCGCCGCACCTGCGGTCCCGGCGGGAGGTCGAGGAGATCCTGCTCGACGGCGAGGTCCCCACCGTCGTCCTGCGGGCCGCGGTGATCCTGGGCTCCGGGAGCGCGTCGTTCGAGATGATGCGCTACCTCACCGAGCGGCTCCCCGTCATGGTCGCCCCGCGATGGATCGACAACCGCATCCAGCCGATCGCGGTGCGCGACGTGCTGCGCTACCTGGTCGGGGCGGCCTCGATCCCCGGCGACGTCAGCCGCGGCTTCGACATCGGCGGACCCGACGTGCTGACCTACCGCCGGATGATGCAGCGCTATGCCGCCGTCGCCGGGCTGCGACCCCGGGTGATCGGCGCCGTCCCCGTGCTGACGCCGCGGCTGGCCAGCCTGTGGGTCGGGCTGGTCACGCCGGTGCCGCCGGCGATCGCACGCCCCCTCGTCGGGTCGCTGGTGCACGAGGTCGTCGCCCGCGACCACGACATCGCGGCGTACGTCCCCGACCCTCCCGAGGGCCTCGTCGGGTTCGACGACGCCGTCGCCCTGGCGCTGGCCAGGATCCGTGACCTGGACGTGCGCACCAGCTGGAGCTCGGCGTCCACGCGGGGCGCGCCGTCCGACCCGCTGCCCGACGACCCGGACTGGGCCGGCGGCAGCCTGCTCGTGGACGACCGCTCGCGCGAGGTCGACACCACCCCCGAGTCGCTGTGGTCGGTGATCGAGGGCATCGGCGGGGCGCACGGCTGGTACTCCTGGCGCCTCGGCTGGGTGGCGCGGGGCCTGCTGGACCGCCTCTTCGGCGGTCCGGGGCTGCGGCGCGGGCGGCGGCACCCGCACCGGCTGGAGCCCGGGGACGCGCTCGACTGGTGGCGCGTGGAGAAGGTGGTGCCCGGCCGGCTGCTGCGGCTGCGCGCCGAGATGCGCCTGCCCGGGCTGGCCTGGCTGGAGCTGTCGGTCGAGGACGGCCCCGGCGACCGGCCCGTCTTCCGGCAGCGCGCGGTCTTCTCCCCCCGCGGGCTGCCCGGGCAGCTCTACTGGTGGGCGATCAGCCCGTTCCACGGCGTCGTGTTCGGCGGGATGCAGCGCAACATCGCTCGCGCGGCCCACGAGCACGCCGCGCACGGGCCGGACGCCGCCGACCTCCCCGCCCGCGGGTGCTGACGCCGCTCAGTGGCGGGCGCGGCGGGCGCCGAGCGGGCCGCCGAAGACCAGCGAGATGCCCAGGACGTACCCGACGTCGTACCAGTTGCCGGTGTTGTGCACCTCGTAGATCGACACCGAGTCCGTGAAGAGGGACACGATGAACGTGACCGGCAGGATCATGCCCTGCCACAGGCCCCACCAGAAGCCGTACGGGCCCTGGCCGCCGAGGGCCGAGGTGTCGACGCCGGGATTGGGGCCCGCCGCGCACGCGGCCAGCACGACGAGGACGCCGACGGCGAGCACCGCCGTCGCCACCCGGCGGGCGCGGCGTCCGCGCGCGGGTTGCACCGGTTCCATCTCCCCACGATGACATCCGTGCGGTGGCCAGGCTCGTCGAGACCCCGCTGGTCGAGCCTGTCGAGACCCGGGGTTTCGACAGGCTCAACCGGCGGGCGTGCCGGGCCGCTGGCTCCCGATCGCGACGGGGATCCGCTCGGGCAGCGCCTCGAGCCGGTCGGCGGCCTCGCCCGCGCACGCGGCGAGCTCGCGGGCGATCTCCACGCTCAGGCCGAGGTAGCCCGCCGGGTCGAGCAGCGCGCGCAGCTCGTCGTCGTCGAAGGCCTCGCTGACCACGGGGTCGCCGTGCAACAGCTCGAGGAACGGCCGGCTGCCGGATGCGGTCGCCTGCGCGACGGCGAAGACGACGTCGTGCGCCCGCTGCCGCCCGATCTTCTCGCCGAGGGCGAGCATCAGGGACTCGGAGCCGATCATGCCCTCGGACAGGCGGATGTTGGCCCGCATCCGGCCCGGGTCCAGCTCCAGCCCGTCCATCACCACCTCGAGGCGCGCGAGCATGTCGCCCGCGAGCACCGCGGCCGACGCGGAGACGTCCTCCAGCAGGGCCGTCATGGCGCCGTTCGCCTCCTGGTCGTGCAGCATCGACTCGAGCGCCGGGCCCGCGAGGGCGCGCAGCTCCGCGGACATGGTCTGCATGTCGAGGGCGAGCTGCGGGTTGCGCTTGTGCGGCATGGTCGAGCTGCCGACCGTCCCCTCGGGCACCGGCTCGAACGCCTCGGCGAACTCCGGCTGCATGAGGGTGTACACGTCCTTGCCGATCTTCCCGATCGTGCCCGCGAGCTGCGCCAGCACCAGCACGAGCTCCACGATGCCGTCGTTGACCGACCGCGACGGCACCCGCATCGGGTGCAGCCCCAGCCGGCGCGCCACCCCCGCCTCGATCGCCCGGCCGGAGCCCCCGAACGACGCGAACGTGCCCGCCGCGCCGCCCATCAGCACGCAGAACAGCCGCTCGTCGAGGCGCTCCAGCCGGTCCGCGTGCGCCGCGAGCTGGTCGATCCACACCGCGACCTTGAACCCGAACGTCACCGGCACGGCGTGCTGACTGTGGGTGCGGCCGGCCATCGGGAGCGCCGCGGACGACTCGGCGAGACGGCCGGCCGACCGCAGCACGCGGCCGAGCTGGCGCAGGATCGCCCGGTGCGCGTCGCGCAGCACCAGCACGTCGGCGGTCTGCGTGATGTTCTGCGTCGTCGCGCCCCAGTGCACCCAGCCGCCGTGCTTGGAGCCGACGGCGCGCGCGAACTCCTCGATGAGCGGCACCAGCGGATGACTGGCCTCGGCGGTCGCGGCGAGCACCCGCTTCACGTCGAGCTTCTCGATGCGCGCCGTGAGCGCGATGGCGCGGGCCGACTCCGCGGGGATGAGCCCGGCGTCGGCCTCCGCGAGCGCGAGTGCCGCCTCGACGTCGAGCCGCGCCTGCCAGCGGTTCTCCCGCGTGAACAGGCGCGCGATGCCCGGGTCGGGCACGCGACCCTCGGTGAAGCGTCCGAACGGTGCGACGATCATGCGGCTCCCCGGGTGCGGCCGACGGCGGTGGGCACGATGATCGCCCGGCCCGGACCGCGTGTACAGCCCCGGCACCGTGCGGGTGTCGGCGGGGCGCGGCAGGGTGAGCGGCATGAGCGAGCAGACGACGCCGACGACGACGGGGACGACGCTGGACTCGGTGGTCTTCGACACCCCGGACATGGAGGGCTCGGCGGCGTTCTGGCGCGGGCTCACCGGTTCCACGCGCACCACCGAGCAGGAGGACGACTGGATCACCATCGTCACGCCCGACGGCTGGGGGCTGGCGTTCCAGCTCGCGCCCGACCTGGTGCGGGCCGAGTGGCCCGGGCAGGAGCACCCGCAGCAGGCGCACCTCGACCTGCGCGTGCCGGACGTACCGGCGGCCGTCGAGCGCGCCGTCGCGCTGGGCGCCACGGTGCTGCGGGAGAGCCCCGGGTGGACCACGCTGGCCGACCCGGCCGGGCACCCGTTCGACCTGTGCCACGCGCCGGACAACGACGGGCTGACCGTCATGGGGGTGACCTTCGACGTGCCGGACGCCTCGGCCGCGGCCGCGTTCTGGTCGCGGGCCCTGGGCGACCCGGTGGTGTACGACGCGGACGGCATGGCCATGCTGGGCGGCGAGCGGGCGGTGCTGTTCCAGCAGGTCGAGGACTACGCGGCACCGAGCTGGCCCGACCCGGCGCGGCCGCAGCAGCTGCACCTGGACCTGGAGGTGCCGAGCGGCGGCATGGAGGCGGCCGAGCGGGCCGTGCTCGCCGCCGGGGCGACCCGGCTCCCTGGCGGCGGCGAGACGTTCCGCGTGTTCGCCGACCCCGCCGGGCACCCGTTCTGTCTCTGCGGCTCCTAGAGCGGCAGGCACCACACTTCCTGAGCCCCCGTGTGTCATGGCAGCTCTCGGTCCGCCGGGGCGTAGGTGGGCAGAGGCCGCGCCCTTCCCTGCAGAAGCCGCTCGAGGGCGCCGAGCGGTCCGAGGATCGGGAGGCGGGCGAGTGCGTCCCGAAGGCTCCTGCCCGTGGTGGTTCTCGGGACCATGAGGCTCACGTTCGGGCCGATCTGCTGCTTGCTGCGGACGAGGCTGCGCTGCCCGGCGTCGTAGCGCGCGAACGCGGTTCGGTGTTCGCCTCCAGCCCGCGCGAGCTCGCCCGCGAGCCGGTAGGCGCCGACGAGCGCAAGCTCGGCGCCCGAGCCCGATGCCGGTGAGGCGCACCAGGCGGCGTCGCCGACGAGGACGACTCGGCCGTTCGACCACGAGCCCATCCGCACCTGGGCGAGCGCGTCGAAGTACAGGTCCGTGTCCGCGAGTGCCGCCTCCAAGAGCCGGGGTACGCGCCATCCGGTCTCGTCTGCGAATGCCTCGCGTAATAGACGCCGGTGTTGCTCGATGTCGCGATGGTCGTGGCCGAGCGGCGCGGACCGGAAGATGAAATAGGCCTTGGCCTGTGCGTGGTTGCCCGAGCGGTAGAGCCCGGCCATCTTGCCCGGGCTGTTGTGCATGGTCACGGCGCGGTCTGCCCCGAGGGTGGCGTCTGCGTCGGCGAACGCGAAGTAGTGACCCATGAAGCGGACGAATCGTTCGTCGGGGCCGCAGGCGAGGCGGCGGACCGTGGAGTGCATCCCGTCCGCGCCGACGACAAGGGCGAAGCGCTCGCTCGGCGCTCGCTCGAACTCGACAGCCACCCCGTCGGCGTCCTGGCGCAGTCCCCGGACGTGGTGACCGAACCGGTAGTCGGCCCCGTCCTGGTCGCGCAGGAGCGCGACCAGGTCTCCGCGCATGATCTCGGTCGCGCCCGGCTCGGTGATCGAGATCCGCGCGGTGACCCGCCCCGCGCGATCGACGAACTGCATGGCCTCGACGTCGGTAGCGGCCTCGCGCACCGGGCCAAGGAGCCCCATGCGCTCGACGACTTCGATCGCCTGGCCGCGGACATCCACGCCGTTGCCGCCCGGTCGGGGAGCCGGAGCCCTCTCGACGACGGTGACGTCGAAGCCGTACCTGGTCAACCAGTGCGTGACGGCGAGCCCGGCGATACTGGCGCCGACGACGAGGATTCGCTTGTTCACACGGTCTCCCTGGACGTAGCATCTGGAACGACGATTCCAGATTAATATATGGAACGGAGATTCCAGTTGTCAACGTCACACGGGAAAGCCCTTCGGGCCGACGCGCTCCGCAACCGCCGCCGAGCACTCGACGCCGCGACCGCGCTCCTGGCCGAACCCGGCGGGCCCCCGAAGGTCGAAGCCATCGCCGAACGGGCCGGCATGGGCGCGGGGACGGTCGTTCGCGCCTTCGGCGGCAAGGACGCGCTCATGGACGCGGCCGTCGCCGAGCTGCTGGAGCCTCTCGTCCTCCGCGGCCGGCAGATCCTCGAGCGCGACGGGGGCCCGACGGCGCTGCGGGCCTTCCTGGCCGAGCTCATGGCGTTCCAGGCCGCGCACTACGCCGTCAACGACCAGCTCGCCGGGCTCGACCTGCCTGCCACCACGGCACTGCGCGCCGAGCTGGTGCGCGTCGTCGACGCGATGCTCGGCGAAGGCCGCGAGCAGGGCGCGATCCGCTCGGACATCGACCCCGTGCTCGTCACCAGCCTCGTCGGAGAGACGGCATTCACCATCGCCAAGGCCTCCCACGGCACCCCCGAACTCGCCGAGGCCTACCTCGAGGTCCTGATGGACGGCCTACGCCCCCGCGTCCCGTGAAAGCCCACTCATCGAACGACGAAAGGCCCCACGTCCGCGTGATGGTCGCGAATGATGGCTGGTACGACAGCCGTAGATCGTGATCCTGACCTGCGGTGATACGTCGATGGAAGTGCGCGGCGCGGGCTCTGGCTTGATGTCGCCGTCTCCAGAATGACCAGGCGAGGATCTGCTCGAGGATTCGGGTGATGGCGGCGGCGAGGGTGTTGAACATGCGGCGGGCCTCGGCGACGGTGATCGCGATGAGGCCCTGCTCGGAGTTCTCCTCGATGCGCCAGCGTTGCCCGGCCACGCGAACGAGGGTCCGCATCGGGACCGGTCTCGGTGCGAAGCACAGGAGGTAGGCGAGCTCGCCGGTGGCCTCGTTGCGGCGCACCAGCCGCATCTGCTTCCCGCCCAGGTCCTCCACCGCGGTGGGCTCGGGTTCTGCCTCGATGCCGTTCAGGGCCGATGAGTAGCAGCGGCGGCCCTCGGACCCTTCTCCCGCGCAGTAGTTCTGCCACGCCGTGGGGGCATCCTCGCGGCGAGGTCGCGCGCCGCGACCTTCCCGACCCCGGTCCAAGCATGCCGGGAGGGGTCAGGGTCACGATCTACGGCTGCAGTACTGGGCACGACGGAGGACGCGCCGGGCAGGCGCTTTCCCTGCCCGGCGCGCGTCCCTAGGGTGGTCGGCCATGCGACCCGACCGGCTGACCCGGCACGCCCGCGACCTCACGACGCGCTCCCTGGAGTGGATGGACGGCCGGTGGGACCCGGCCGCCGGGCTGCTCCGGGCGCCGGACCCCGTCGGCGACGAGCACGCCCCGGCCGGCCACCTGGTCCGCGAGACCGCCTGGTACGCCCTCGGCCTGCTGATGCGCGACGACGCCGACGGCGCCGAGCCCGACGCGGACCGCGCGCGGCACGCCCTCGGCCGCGTGCTGGACCACCAGATCGACGCGCCCGGCACCCGGTTCCACGGCACCTGGTTGCGCAGCCCGCACGAGGAGGCGCCCACCGCCGCGTCCGTGGAGTGGCGCGACTACGACCCGAACTGGCGCGAGTTCGTCGGGACCACCCTGGTGGTGATCGCGACCGAGTTCCCCGAGGCCCTGGACGACGACCTGCGGGGTCGCGTCGACGCCGCGCTGCGCCGCGCCGTCGAGGGGACGCTCGCGCGCGACGTCGACCCGAGCTACACGAACATCGCGCTCCTGAGGTCGTTCCTGCTGCAGGACGCCGCGACCCGGCTCGGCGAGCCCGCGTGGGAGGCGGCGGCGGCCGACCTCGCGGAGCAGGTGCTCGAGCGATTCCGCGTCGACGGGGCCTTCGACGAGTACTGCTCCCCCACGTACTACGGCATCGACCTGGTCGCCCTCGCACTGTGGCGCCGGTACGCGCGCCTGCCGCTGCTGAGAGCGGGCGGCACCGAGCTGGAGGCGGCCCTCTGGCGGGACACCGCCGCGCACTACCACGCGGGCCTGCGCAACCTCGCGGGCCCGTACGACCGCAGCTACGGCATGGACCTGCGGCGCTACGCGTCGGGCGTCGGGCTGTGGATCTGGCTCGCCGCCGGGCCCGACGCCGCGCCCTTCCCCGCGACCGACCGCCCCTTCCGGCACGCGTGGGACCTCGCCCTCGGCCCGCTCGTCGCCCTGCTCGGCGCCGAGGTCCCCGCCGACGCGCAGCCGCTCCTCGACGGGTTCCGCGGCCCACGGCAGGCGGCGCAGGTGATCGCCCGCGCCCCCCGGCGCACCGCGACCTGGTGGGTGGGCGAGCGGCTGCTCGTCGGCGCCGAGGACGTCGGCGGGGTGCGCGGCCACCTGGGCGACCAGTTCCACCCGGCCACCGTCCACTGGCACGCCGGCCGCCCGGGAGCCGGCGACGACGTCGGCTGGGCCCGGCTCGTGAGCGACCTCGCCGTGGACGCGCGGGCCGACGGCCCGTCGCTGAGCCTGTCGTGCGCGCGCCACGACCGGGGGGACGTCGACCTCACGTTCCAGGTCCGCGCCCCCGGCGCCGGCGCCGGCGCGTTCACCTCCCGCAGGTGGCGGGTGCCCGGGCTGGACGCCGTCGTGACCGGCGACGCCGAGCTGGTCGCCGTCGAGCACGACGGTCGTGAGCCCGACGAGGACACCTGGTGGCTGCGGTACGTCGCGCGCGACGTCCCGGCCGACCGGCCCGTCCGCCTCCGGGTCGACCTGCACACCGACCTTGACACCGACGCGCGCACCGACCTGGATGCCCACCGCGACGCCGACCGGCAGGAGGCCCGCCGATGACCCCCCGCCCGGTGGTCCCCGACTGGGCGGCCGCGCGACGGCGGACGCACGACGCACCGTGGGCCGCGGCCGTGCTGGACGCCGTCCGCGTGGACCACGACCACTGGCGCGACCGTCTCGCCGTACCGCCGCCGGGCGCCGACTCGGCGTGGACCCACCACTACTTCTGCGGCGACGACGGCGCACCGCTGCGGTTCGACGCCGGCAGCCCGCGCCGGCACCGGTGCCCGACGTGCGGGCGGGAGCACTCCGGGGAGCCGTGGGACGGCGCCTGGCGCACGCGGATGCACGGCGCGGCCGCCGCACAGGCGCAGCGGGCCGCGCTGCTGGCGCGGCTGTCGGACGACCCGGCCGAGGCCCGGGAGGCGGCGGCCGGGCTCGCGGGGATCCTCACGGCCTACGCCCGCGACTACTCCTCCTACGCCCCGCACGGGGTGAACGTCGGCACGGGCCGGGTGCAGCCGCAGAACCTCGACGAGGCGGTCTGGGCGGTGGGGCTGCTGCGCGCGGCACGGTGGGCCGGGGACACGCTGGGCCCGGAGGTCCACGCGGCCACCACCCGGCTGGCCGGGGAGGTCGCGGCGCTGCTGCGCCCGCAGCTCGGGATGATCCACAACATCCACTGCTGGCTGCTGGCCGCGCTCGCCGAGTGCGCCGTGCGCACCGGCGACGCCACGCTGCTCGCCGAGTGCCGGGACGGCGAGTTCGGCGCGGAGGCGCAGGCCCGGGAGGGCTTCGGCCCGGAGGGCCTGTGGTTCGAGGTCAACCCGCACTACCACTACTACACGGTGACCGCGCTGCTCTCGTACGCGGAGGCGACGGGTCCGGGCGGCCTCTCCGACGAGGCCGCCGCCCGCCTCGCCCGCGCCGTCCGGGCCCCGGTGGCGCTCGCCTACGACGACGGCCGCATCCCCGCGTACGCCGACGGCTGGCCCGACTGCTTCGTCGGCACCTTCGCCGAACAGGCCGAGGCCGCCACCGCGCTGCTGCCGGGGAACCCTGTCCCCCTCGCCCCGTTCTACGCGCAGCCGCGCACCGCGCCCGTGCAGCTCTGGTTCGCCAACCAGCACACGCACGGCCCGTCGGCGCCCCTGACCGGCCGGGGCAGCGTCGCGGCGCTCGTCCTCGGGCCCGACGACGTCGCGGCGGTGCCCGCTCCCCCGCTCGGGTCCTTCGTGTGGCCGCACGCCGGCATCGGCGTGCTCCGCTCGGACGACGTGCGCCTCGCGATGCGGTTCGGCCCGCCGTCGGGCTGGCACGACCACCACGACCGGCTCGCCGTCGACGTCGGCACGGCGGGCGGCTGGTCGAGCCTCGACCTCGGCACCAGCGGCTACGGCGCCGAGATCACCGACTGGATGCGCTCGCCCGTCGCGCACGACCTCGTGATCCTCGACGGGCTGCCGCAGCCCGACCTCGCGGGCCGGCTCGTCGAGGCGGGCGACGACCGGCTGGTCGCCGAGGCGTCGTGGGGCCCGGGTCGCGTGCGTCGCGCGCTCGCCCTGGAGCCGGCCGGCTGGTCCGACGTCACCACGGTGACCGCGCCCGAGGGCACCGTCGTCGAGTGGGTGTTCCACGGCGACGGGCGCGTCCGGGCCGACGGCGCCGCCCCCGCCGGGCTCCTCGCCCCGCCACGCGACGACCTGGGCCACCGGTGGCTGCGCGAGGTGCACCGGGTCCCGCCCGGGACCGACGGGGAGGTCCGGCTGCGCTGGGACGCGCCCGGGTCGCCGACGCTCACGCTCCCGCTGCCGCCCGGCGGCACGGTCGAGACCGCCGTGGCGGACGCGAACCCCACGGGCCTCCCGCTCGGCGTGGTCCGCGTGCGCGGCGTCGTGCCGGCGGACGGGCTGCTCGAGGTCGCCGCGTCGTTCGCGATCGGCGGCTGAACGGGGGGCGGCTGAACGGGGGGCGGCTCAGTCCGGCAGCACCAGCGCCGGCCGGTCGGGGTGGTCCACGCGCGCGACGACGTCGGCGCGCCGCTCGGGCTGCGCCTCGCGGCGGTAGCGGCCGTAGGCGGCGAGCGTCCACGCCTCGTCGAGGGGCGTGTTCCGCGTCTCCGTCGCGGGCTGCAGCGCGAGGTGCACGGCGAGGTCGACGTCGAGGCCGCGGCCGAGCGCGAGCGACCCGTCGAGCACGACGACCGTGCCGGGCGCCGCGTCGACGTAGGCGGCGCGCGTGGCGCGGTCGGTGGCCGGGTCCCGCAGCGACGGCAGCCAGCGCCCGCGGCGCACGATGCCCGTGAGCACCTCGCGGTTCAGCCCGCCGACGTCGATCCACTCCTCCAGCAGCGCGTCCGGGTCCCGGCGCCCGCGCTCCAGCCGCAGCGACGCGGGCCGCAGGAAGTCCCGCACGCGCACCCGCGCCACCGGTCGTCCCGCCGCGCGCAGCGGCTCGACGAGCGCGTCGGCGAGCGCCTCCGGCCGGGTGGACGGGTGGCCGTCGACCAGCACCCGCGCGGGCCGTGCGTCGTCGTCGTCGCCCAGGAATCGCTCGACGACGTGCGCCACCACTCGCTCGAACGTCACCGCCTGCACCCGCACGCCGCCATGCTGCCACCTGTGCTGAGGGCGAGGCACCGCCTGTTCACCGAGGATTCCTTCTCGGGTCCGGCGGCCGGAGCGGGACGTCGAGGGCGTCAGCCCGCGTGCTCCACGCAGCGCGTGGCGGCGGGCCGCACCTCCAGCCGCGCGTCGGGGATGGGCAGGCCGCACACCTCGCACAGGCCGTAGGTGCCGGCGGCCACGCGGCCGAGCGCCGCGAGCAGCTCGTCGCGCTCCCGCTCGGCCTCGGCCTCGAGCGCCGCCGCCTGCTGCCGCTCCCACGCGAGGGTCGTGCCCTCCGGGTCGTGCTCGTCGTCGGCGTTGGAGTCGCGGGCCGACTCGACGATGCCCTCGACGGCGCGCCGCTGCGCAGCTCGCCGGGCCTCGACGCCGGCCAGCCGGGCCCGCAGCCGTGCCTCGGCGGCGTCCGCGCGATGGGTCATCCCGGCAGTCTCGCACCGGCACCGGATGTTCGTCGGGCCGTCATCGACGCGCCATCCGCCGCACCCCTGGACGGTCATCCGGCGTTCCTAGCGTCCCGGGGACACCCGCCACCGCCAGGAGGAACGCCATGTCGTCACCGTCCGCACCGTCCGCCCGCCGCCGCACCCTGCTCGCACCGCCGGGGACGCGCACCGTCTCCGCGACCCTTGCCTTCGCCGTCGCCACCGGGGTGTCCGTCGCGTCGCTCGCCGCGACCGTCGTCGCGCCGCCCGTAGCGACCGCCGCTCCCCTGCCCGCCGAGCCCGGCGACGTCGCGTACTCCCAGGACTTCGACGGCGTCGCCGACGGCGCCCTGCCCGCGGGTTGGGCCGCCGCGGCCGGCGACTGGGCCGTGCGGGACGGCCGCCTGGTTGGCGAGCCGGCCGCCATCGGGCGCGTGACGTTCGGCCCGCACCTGGAGAACTACCGGCTGGAGGCGACAGTCCGCTTCGAGGCGGTGAACAACTCCGCCCGCTGGCTCGCGCCGATCCTCGACATCGACCCCTCGGGGTCGACGCCCTGGTGGCAGGCCGCCATGCGCTCGACGACGACGGCGAGCAACGGGCTCGAGCTGGCCGAGCGCACCACGGGGAGCACGTGGAACGTGCCGTCCACCGCGGCGGCGCCGTCGGACGCGGGCGTCGGGAAGGACGTGCGCATCGCGGTCGAGGTGCAGGGCAACCACGCCACGTGGGTCTACGACGGCCAGGAGGTGCTCGAGGGGCGCATCGGCCGCACCGACGACGGCGTCCTGGGCTTCTCCGCGGACGGCGCGCGGGTCAGCATCGACGACGTCGTCGTCACGGAGATCGACCCGAAGCCGGTGGTCAACGAGCCCGGCGACCTGCCCGTGACGGCCGCCCACCGCGGCTACTCGGCGGTCAACCCGGAGAACTCGCTCGCCGCGTACTCCGCGGCGATGAAGGCCGGCGCCGAGTACGTCGAGATCGACGTCCACACCACGGCCGACGGTGTCCCCGTCGTCCTGCACGACCAGACCGTGGACCGCACCACCGACGGCACCGGCGACGTCGCGCTGCTGTCGTCGTCGTACGTCGGCTCGATCGACGCGGGCTCCTGGTTCAGCCCGGCGTTCGCCGGGGAGCGGGTACCCACGTTCGCGCAGGTGCTCGACCTCATGGGCACCGGCAGCTCCGACCTGCTGCTGGAGATCAAGGGACCCGAGACCCGCGAGGAGGTGCGCCGCACGGTCGACATGATCCTCGAGGCCGGGCTGGAGGACCGCGTGGTGCTGCAGTCGTTCGACGAGAAGGCCCTGGAGTACGCCTACGAGCGGGCGCCGCAGATCCCGCTCGGCCTGCTGCGCGGCACCCTGGACGCCGACCCCGTCGCCACGGCCGAACGCCTGCACGCCACGTACTACAACCCGTCCGGCTCCGCCCTCGCGACGCGGCCGTCCGTCGCCCGCGACCTCAACGCCGCCGGCGTCGGCGTCTTCGTGTGGACGGTCGACTCCGCCGCCGACTGGACGCGGTTCACCGACCTCGGCGTCGAGGGCATGATCACCAACCGCCCCGGCGCGTTCATCGGGTGGAAGGCGGCGCAGGAGCAGGCCGACCCGGAGCCCACCCCGGGGCTGCTCGCCCGGCTCGCCGAGCTGGACCTGTCCACCGGTCAGGCGCAGCAGCTGTTCTCCGCCCTCGCCCGCGAGGACTGGGACCGGCTGGAGCGCGTCGTGACGAAGCATGTCGACGACGCCGAGCAGCGCGACGCACTGCTCGCGGAGATCGCCGAGCTGCGCGGCTGAACCCTCGCGGTGAGAGCCTGTCGAAACCCAGGACGAGGTTTCGACAGGCTCAGCCACCGAGCGCGTAGTGCGTCCACCGGCCCGCGACCAGGGTGCCGGCGACGGGCGTCGCGCGCAGCTCGGCCGCCCGCTCGACCACGTCGACCCGCTCGTCCTCGACGGCGAGCGGGTCGACGTCGAGCAGGGCCAGGTCGGCGGGCCCCCCGACGGCGAGGTCGAGCGAGCGGCCGTCGACGGAGGCCTCGAGCGCGGCGCGCACGTCGATCCGCTGCTCGGGGTGCCACGGGTCCCGGCCGTCGCGCGACCGGGTGACGGCCGCGGCGAGCGCCGTCCACGGGTCGAGCGGCGCGACGGGCGCGTCCGAGCCGAGGGCCAGCGGCACCCCCGCGGCGCGCAGCTCGGCCAGCGGGAACGCGCGGGCGGTGCGTCCCGGCCACAGCTCCTCGGCGACGTCGCGGTCGTCCATCGCGTGCTCGGGCTGCACGCTCGCCGTCACTCCCAGTGCGGCGAAGCGCGCCACCTCCTCGCGCCGCAGGAGCTGCGCGTGCTCCACGGAGCCGCGCGCGCCGGAGGCCTCGAACGCGTCCAGGGCGAGGGCGTTGGCGCGGTCGCCGATGGCGTGGATCGCGCAGCGCAGCCCCGCGGCGTGCGCACGGGCCATGAGGGGCGCGAGCTGGTCGGTCGCGATGTTGAGGATGCCGTGCGCGTCCGGGCCGGCGATGCCGGCGTACGCGTCGAAGCAGAACGCCGTGAGCGTGTTGAGCGACCCGTCGCTGATCACCTTGAGCGGCCCCTGCGTGACCAGGTCGGAGCCCGCCGGGTCCCCGACCGGGTCGCCGTCGCGCAGCCCGGCGTCGAGCACCGCCCCCAGGTGCTGCTCCCACACGCCGGTGCGCACCCGCAGGCCGTCCCAGCCGCCCGCCACCCGGCGGCGCCAGGCGGACAGGTTGTCGGCCACCTCGAAGTCGACGACGCCGACGACGCCGCGCGCGGCGGCGGCACGGGCCGCGTCCACCACCAGGGCGTCGGCCACGGCGTCGTCCACCGTGACGATGCGCGGGCTGGCGGGCATCCACTCCTCCTCGCGCAGCAGCCCGGTGGGGTGCTCCGCGATGCCGAGGAAGCGCAGGCCCGCCGTCGACGCCCACGCGCTGTGCAGGTCGCCGGACAGCAGCACCACGGGGACGTCACCGGCGACGGCGTCGAGCGCGGCGGCGGTCGGGTCGTCCGGCCAGGTGGCCCACCGGAACCCGTAGCCCACGAGCGGCGTGCCCCCGGTGGGCGGCGCGGCCAGGTCCAGCCGGTCGCGCACCAGGGCGGCGGCGTGCGCGGCGCTCGTCGCCGCGGACACGTCGAGCCGCTGGCGCACCATCGCCCACTGCGTGAGGTGGGTGTGCGCGTCCCACAGGCCCGGCACCACGGTGCGGCCGTCCACGTCGACCTGCTCGGGGAGGGTCGAGACGGGCACCGTGGCCGGGGCGCCCGCCGGGACCACGGCCGCGACGCGGCCGCCGTCGAGCAGGACGTCCAGGGGCCGGTCGGGGCGGCCGGCGAGGCGGGCGTTCGTCAGGAGCAGTGCGGTCACGGGGCCACCGTAGGGGGCGGTCAGGCGCTGCCGGCGTCGTGGATGCGCAGCGCCTCCACGACGAGCGCGTGGTCGTCGGCCTGCGCCAGCCCGGACACGGTGACGACGCCGACGATCCCCACGCCCTCCACCCGCACGGGGAACGCGCCGCCGTGCGCGGCGTACTCCTGCAGCGGCAGCTGGTGCTTGGTGTTGAAGTCCTTGCCCTTCGCGCGGGCGCGCAGGCCGGTGAGGTACGACGACGCGCCGAACCGCTCCACGACGCGCACCTTGCGCGCCACCCACGAGTCGTTGTCAGGGCTCGTGCCCTCGCGCGCGGCGTGGAACACCTGCTGCGGCCCCTTGCGGACGTCGACGGTCACCCCCAGCCCGCGCTCGGCGGCCAGCTCGACCAGCAGGCAGCCCAGCTGCCACGCGTCGTCGTGCGTGAACCGGGTGAGCACGAGCTCCCGCTCCTGCTGCTCGACCTCGGCGACCAGGGCTGCGACGTCCTCGATGTCCCGCGTGCTGTCTCCCACGAGGCCAGCGTGCCACGCGCGCCCGCCCCGGTGGCGGTACCGTCGCCCGCGTGACCCGACTGGTGCTCGTCCACGGCCGTGACCTCGACGGACGCGACCCGGAGGCGCTCGAGGCGGAGTGGCTCGGCGCGCTGGGGGCGGGGCTCGCCGCGGCGGGCTCCACGCTGCGGCCCACGGACGCCGACGCGTCGTTCGTCTACTACGGCGACACCCTGGAGCGGTTGGTCGACGGCGGCACGCCGCCGCCGGTGACGGTGCACGCGCGGGGTGCCGACCCGGCCGCGCTCCCCCGGCTCGCGGGTGCCCTGCCCGACGGCGAGGTGCAGTTCGTGCTCGACGTCGCGCGCGACGTGCTGGCGGCCACCGGGCACCGGCCCGACGTCGGGCCGGTGCCCCCGCCCGTGGAGGCGGAGGGCGTGGTGGGCGACGCCCTCGTCGAGGCGCTCGTGGCGGCCCTTGCCCTCGTGGACCGGTACGTGCCGGGCGTGAGCGCCGCCGTCCTGCTCACGCTCACCCGCGACGTGTACGCCGTCCTGCACGACGACGCCGTCCGGCGCGTGGTCGAGGCGGGCCTGGACGACGCGCTGGCCGGCGACGAGCCCGCCGTCGTCGTCGCCCACTCCCTGGGCAGCGTGGTGGCGTACCCGGTGCTGGCCGGGCGGAACGCCGGCCCCGACGTGCCGCTGCTGCTCACGCCGGGCTCGCCGCTCGGCATCCGCGCGGTCCTCGCGGCGCTGCATGCGCGGGCACCGCTGAGGTTCCCCGCACAGGTGGCCCGCTGGGTGAGCCCCCGCGACCCGCGTGACCTGCTCGCGCTGCACGACCTCACCCCCGCCGCCTTCCCGCTGCCGACAGGATCACCGGGGGTCGAGGCCCTGCGCGTGACCAACCGGGCGCCCGGCTCCCACGCCGCCGCGTACCGGCTCGACGGCGGCTGGGCGGGGTATCTCGCCCTGCCGGAGGTCGCCGGGCCCGTGGCCGAGGCGCTGACGTAGCGCCCGCTCGCCGTCCCGTCGGGGGACGAGCAGGAACCGCTACGTCGCGGTGTTCCGCCAGCCGGGGAGCAGCCGCTCCAGCGCGGCGACGAGCTCGATGGAGCTGCCGTCCTTGCCGCCGGCGCCCAGGATCATCGGCGGACGCTGCGGTGCCACGCGCGCCCCGCGCACCCGGTCGACCAGCGTGAGCGGGGCGGTGAGCACGTAGAACGTGCCGTCGGTCGTGACGCCTGCCGTGCGGTCCTGCCGCAGGTACCAGCCGCGCAGCGACGTGCGCGCGGTCCCGCGGCCGCCGTACCCCTTGACCTGCAGCGGCTCGGGCTCCAGCCCGGCAGCCGCCGCGGCCCGGACGAAGTCGCGCAGCAGCGCCTCCGCCTCCTCGTGCTCGACGTCCTGCCGCGCCCGCAGGCGCTCCGCCTGCACGCGCGCGGCCTCGGTGCGCTGCGCCGCCCAGTCGTCGCTCACCCGCGCATCCTCCCACCCGCCGAGTTGTCAGAGCCAGGTCGGGGTATGGGCCTTCCAGGCTCTGACAAGTCCCCTGGCCCGCGAGTTGTCAGAGCTCGCGCTCGGCGTAGGCGACGAGGGCGTCGCGCACGACCGTCGCGCCCTCGGTGCCGCCGTAGTTCTTCGCGAACCGCGGGTCGGCCACGTACATCTCGGCCAGGCCGACGACGTACTCCTTCGTCGGCCGTCCCTGCTCGGACCCCGGCGTGCCGGGGATGCCGCCCAGCCAGGCCGCGTGCCGGGCGGCGAGCGCCTGCGCCTCCTCGGACGTCGGGTCGACGCCGCGGCGCGCGGCCTCGCCCCAGGCCTCGCCGAGCTCCTTCGTGCGGGCCTGCCACTCCTTCTGGCCCTCGGGCCCCAGCCCGCGCCACCAGGCGTCGCTCCGCGCGTACGCGTCGGCGCCCCAGCGCTCGGTCACCTCCTCCTCGTGCTGCGTGTGGTCGAAGCCGTCGAGCATGTCCTCGGCCATGAGCCGTTCTCCCTTCTCGATCGCGGTCACGGTCCGCTCCACGGACGCCACCTGCCGCGCCAGGCGGTCCTGCTCGGCGCGCAGCTGGTCGAGGTGGAGGCGCAGCGCGCCGGCCTCGTCCGCCTGCTCGTCGAGCACCCGGCCGATGTCGGTCAGCGGCAGGCCCAGGTCGCGCAGCAGCAGGATGCGCTGCAGGCGCCGAACCCGGGCGTCGTCGTACTGCCGCAGCCCGCCTGGCCCGGTGCCCGACGGCGCCAGCAGACCGATCTGGTCGTAGTGCCGCAGGGTGCGGCTGCTGATGCCGGCGAGCCGGGCGACGTCCTGGATGGAGCGGTTCATGTTGTCGACGGTAGAGGTTGACGCCGCGTCAACCGCAAGAGGTGGGTCACGGGTCGTCCGAGGAGCCCGCGGTCGCGGTCGTCGGGCCGGCAGATGAGGATCTTCACATCCACGCCTCATCCGCGGGTCACCGACCGTCCGGAGGATCGTCGTCATGAGCAACCGCACCGCACGCCGCACCGCCGTCCCTGTCGCGCTCGCCCTGACCCTCGGCCTCGTGCTCACCGCCTGCGCCGACGACTCCGGCGACGGCGCCGCGCCCGCGGGCGGGACCACGACGTCCACCGACGACCCGGCGACCAGCGGCGCGACGGACGACGGCGCGTCGCCGAGCGCGTCCGCCGTGCCGGAGCACCGCACGGCCGCCGGTCTGCTGGCGATCGCCACCGCGGAGAAGAAGGCCGGCGGCACCGCCTTCGCCATCGACGACCCCGACCGTGACAACACCTGGGAGATCGGCGTCGCGACCGGGAAGATCAGCGTCGAGGTCGAGGTCAGCGCCGACGGCACCGAGGTGGTGGGCACGCGGGACGACGACCTCGACGCCGACGACCGCCAGGCCATCGCCGACGCGAAGTTCTCGATCACCCAGGCCATCGAACGCACGGTCGCGACGTCGGGCGGCGACCTCGACGACGCGGAGCTGGACGAGGACGACGGCCGGTTCCAGTGGTCGGTCACCGTGCTGGTGGACGGCGCCGAGGTCGACTTCCGGGTCGGCACCCAGGACGGCACCGTCACCCAGGAGCGCGAGGACTGACCGGACCGGTCGACCTGCCTGGCCTGCGTCCTGCCTGGCCCTGCGTCGCCCGGGGCACCGCTGAATCACCCCCGCCGACCGTTGACCCGCCCTGACACCGGTGGGTCACTGGAGATATGACCCGCACGGTCGACACCGACTACCTGGTCGTCGGCGCCGGGGCGGCCGGGATGGCGTTCGTCGACGCGCTGGTCGACCACGACCCGACCGCGCACGCGACGCTCGTCGACCGGCGCGACGCCGCGGGCGGGCACTGGCTGGACGCGTACCCCTTCGTACGGCTGCACCAGGCGTCGCAGTTCTACGGCGTCGCGTCCACGCGCCTCGGCACGGGGCGAGTGCAGGAGTCCGGCCCGGAGCAAGGGCTGCACGAGCGCGCCACCGGACCCGAGATCTGCTCCTACTACGCGAAGGTGCTCGCCGAGCGCCTGCTGCCGACCGGGCGCGTGGAGCTGTTCGGTGGGCACGAGTACCGCGACGGGAGCGTCGTCGATCTCGCCACAGGACGGGCGGTCGAGACCCGCGTACGGCGTCGGGTGGTCGACGCGCGCTACCTCGCACCGTCGATCCCCGCGCTGACGCCGCCGCCGTTCGACGTCGACGACGGCGCGCGCGTCGTCCCGGTCGGCGCCCTGCCGGACGTAGGCGACGCCGCGGACTTCGTCGTCGTGGGGTCGGGCAAGACCGCGACGGACGCCGTCGTCTGGCTGCTCGGGCGCGGCGTGGACCCCGAGGCGATCCACTGGGTGCGTCCACGGGACCCGTGGATGCTCGACCGCTCGGTGGTGCAGCCGGACCCGGCGGTCTTCCTCGGCATGGCGGGGACGCTCATGGCCGCGGCCTGCGTCGCCTCGTCGGCGGACGACCTCTTCCTGAGCCTCGAGGACGCGGGCGTCATGACGCGGATCGACCCGGCCGTCGTGCCGACCATGGCCCGCACACCGACGCTCGGCCGGTGGGAGCTCGAGCTGCTGCGGTCGGTCGACCGCGTCGTGCGCGCCGGCCACCTGCGCCGCGTCTCGCCCGGACGGCTGGTGCTCGACGACGGAGACGTCGCGGTGCCCCACGGCGCGGTCGTGGTGCACTGCGCGGCGTACGGCCTGCACCTGCGCCCGGCGCTGCCGATCTGGGGTGAGCGGATCACCCTGCAGTCGGTCCGGGCCGGGTTCCCACCGTTCTGCGCAGCCCTGGTCGGCTTCGTCGAGGGCACCTGGCACGACCGCCCGGACGAGGAGAAGAACCGCCTCTGCCCGCCGACCCCGTACTGGAGCACCCCCGCCGACTGGGCCGCGCTGCAGGGCCGCGGCGCCCGGGCGGCGGCAACGTTCATGTCCGACCCCGACGTCGCCGCATGGGCCCACTCCGTGCTGCTCAACCCCGCCCGGGTGCCACCCGAGGAGACCGCGCGACCCGAGGTACGCGCCGCCGTGGCGCGGTACCTCGAGTACGCCCCCGCCGGCATCGCCGGCCTGGAACGGATCGGCCGGGACGCGTGGGGCCGGGTCTGACGGAGCTCCCCGCCGGCGCGGTCAGCCCGCCAGCACCTCCCGCAGCCGTGCCGCGAACGCGCTCGGGTCGTTGTCGGGCGACCAGTCGCTGGCCTCGAAGCCGCCGTGGTCGCCGGGGAAGGTGACGGGCTCGACGCCGAGCGCCGCGGCCAGCGCCTCGCCCCCGCGGCGCGGCATCGTGCCGGGGCCCTTCTCTCCGACGGCAGGCACCAGCCGCACGGTGGTGCGGCGGAGTGCGTCGAGGTCCGGCTCGAACCATGGCAGCGAGGCCATGTTGCCGTCGAGCAGCAGGTCGCCCCGGGAACCGTCGTCCTCGGTGGGCAGCCCGAACGCCGTCGGGTCCGGCGCGGGCTGCGCCAGGTACTCCTCGGTGAGCGGCGCGTCCTGCATGGACACCTGGATGAACTTCGCCATCGCCGGGCCGAACCCCTCGCGCCGGTACGTCTCCACGATGTCCTGCGTGACCTTGCGCTGCACGTCGCGGTCCTCCAGCAGCGCCCACAGCGGCGGCTCGTGGGCCACGACGGTGCCGAGCTCGTCGGGGTGCGCCACGATCCACGGGAGCACGTTGACGGCCCCGCCGCTCGAAGCGAAGACGTCGACCGGTCCGTCGCCGATCTCCGCACGGGCCGCCTGAACCACCCGGTGGAAGTCGTCGGCGTGGATCTCCACCGACACCTCGCCGTCGGCGGCGAGCACGCTCCGCTCCGCCCCGCGCGGGTCGTAGGCGACGACGGTGCGGTCGTCGATCCGCTCGAGCAGCTGGGCGAAGCCCGACGCCGCCATCGGCGAACCCAGCACGAACAGCGGCGGGTGATCGCTCGGTCCGGCGGTGCGGCGCACGTCATAGGTGAGGACGGCGCCGGGCACGTCCAGGGTGTGGGTGGTGAGCTCGCTCATCGTGGGGCCTCCGTGGCCGTCTGGGTGGGTCCATCCTGCTCCGGGGTTCCGACGTCGCACCACCCCGGAATTCATCGGTCCTGACCAGGCACGACGGCGGCGCGTCACCTCGGGCCCGGGAGCCTGCCCCCAGAAGACCGTCGTCCACAGACCGCCGCCACGCGGCCCCACGTCCGCGCTCCCGTCGCCAGGATCGGTCACGGACGCCCTGCTCGGGGCGCCGTACCCGGACCGAAGGAGCCCGCGATGCCCGTGGTGACGATGCCCCCGCCCTCAGCGCCCGACCCGGCCCTGCCCGCCGCGCGGTTCACCCCGCCCGACCTCGTCGACCTGCGCACCGCCTGGACCCGCGAGCGGGAGCTGGCGGGCGCGCCCCGGTCCCGTCACGACGCCGGCGGCCTCGGCCGGGAGTGTCCCGGGCGCCACGGATGGCTGCTCGACGACGGCCTCGACGTGCTGCTCGAGCCCGCGCTCGGCGGCAGTGCGACGCCGGGCTACTACCCGTTCGCCGCCCTCGACGAGCGCACCGCCGCCGGCCTGCTGGAGCGCCTGGACGAGGACCGGCTCGCGACCGAGCGGCAGAACCTGGGCCCGACGCTCGGTACGGTCCTCCGGGCGGTCGTGCGCCACCCGGACCGCGTGCGGGCGCAGGGCTACGTCGTCGGGCCCCTGCGGTGCGACGAGCGGATCAGCGTGACCGGCGTGCTGCTCCGCGCCGACCGCGCGCTGCAGGTCGACCGGCGGCACGGTCCTGCGTGCGAGTGCGCGGACGTCGTGCGGGCCCTGGCCGACCTCGGCGTCGACGACATGCACGCACCGCCGGACGAGGTCACGCCCTGGTGGGGCGGGTGCCCTCCCGACGGCTCGCTCGGCGACCAGGCCGGCGAGTCCTGGTTTCGCGTCTGGTGGGACTGACCGTGCCCGTGCCTGCGCCCATGCCCGTGCACACCGTCGTCGCGCCTTTCCGCCGGAGCCCTGTGGATAACTTCGGTCCGCCCTTCGCCACCGTCGTTACCGTCGTGCCCGCGCTCCGGCGCACCCACGGACGGAACCGACGACGACGGACCAGGACAGGACGGGATGGCTCAGCTCGACCTCGACACCACGACCCTCGCGACGACGGGCGCAGACCTGCGCGGCGCCGCTTCGTCGCTCGCCGACCTCCCCCGCGGCGTGCTGGCCTCGGCGGCGGCGCCGGCTGCGAGCGGCGACGCCTGCCTGTCGGCCGCCCTGGAAGATCTCGCCGCGGCGTGGCGCACCACGCACGAGTGGCTGGTGGGCGAGCTCGGGTCCCTCGGGGCCGGGCTCTCCCGCGCCGCCGAGGTCTTCGACGGCGCGGAGCGTGGGACGACGCACGACCTGGCCGCGGTGCTCGGCGGCCCCCGGACGGGGGACGACGCATGAGGCTCGCTGTGCCGCGCGGCGGCGGCCCTGACGTCGAGCTCTGTCCGTTGGTCGGCAGCCCGCCTGCCCTGGTCGACGCTGCCGACGGCGCGATCCGTGCCGCGGTGCGGCTCACGGACTCCCGCACGCAGCTGCTGCGGGTCCGCGCGGCGCTCGACGGCCAGCGCAGCGCGGCGGTCGACCGGGCGCGCGAGCGGCTCACGATGGCGGCCGACGACGCCCGGGCGAGCGGCGGCATGCTCGAGGCGGCGGCTGCGACCCTGCGTCGCCACGCGAGCGCGCTCAGAGAGGTCCAGGCGGCGGCCGCGAGCGCCCTCACGGACCGCGCGGAGGCCGTCGCCCGCGAGGTCCGCTGGCAGGCGGAGGCGGACGAGGCGCGTCGTTCCACGTGGAACGTCGCCTTGGCCGGTGGTGCCGCGACAGCCTCGGCACCGGGTACCGCCTGGTCGGGGGTGGCGTGGTCGGGTGTGGCGTGGCCCGGGGCCGCGACGCTGCCCGGCGATCCTGGGCACGCACACCTGCGGCTCGCCGCCGCCGAGCGGGAGCTGGCCGCGGCGCGCGCGGACGTCGCGGCGGCAGAGGCGCGCTGGCGTGCCGCCCGGGACGGGAAGGACGAGGCGTCGCGGCAGGCCGCGGCCGCGCTGGCCTCGCTCGCGGACGTCCGTGCGATGCGTGCGGTCGCGGCCGCCGGAGCCGACCCGACCGGCCTCGAGGCCTCCGGGACGGCCGCGCGCCACGCCGTCGCCCTGCTGCCGCGCGCCGCGTCGGGCGGGGACGAAGCGACCCGTCGGGAGCTGCGCGCCGACGTCCGCCGTCTCCTGACCGCGCGCGCCGGCGACCCCGCCTTCTGGGCCGTCTTCTGGGACCGGGCCACGCCGGAGGACCTCTACCTGGCGATCGGGCCGAGCTATCTCGACCCGAGCCCGCCCGTCCCCCCGGAGCTCCAGGCGGCGCTGAGGCAGGGGGCGGAGGACTGGGCACGGACGGCGTCGGACCCGGAGCTGAGGGAGTACGGGCGGGAGGTCGTCACGGGTGTCGGCAGCTGGCCGCTCGGGCTGAGCGAGCGGTCCTGGCTCGCCGCGGCGCTCCTGCCCGCCGACCTCCCGGCGGCGGCGCACGCCGCCGCCGGGGACGCGCTCGACGCGCGATGGTGGGCCCGCACCGACGAGGAGGCGAACGGCGACGGCCCCGAGGTAGCGCCTGGCCGCGCGGGCGACGCGCTCACCGACGCCACGATCACGGCCCCGCTCGCCGCGGCGGTGCTGGCGGGCTACGCGCGCCACCCCCGGCTCGCGCTCGACCGGCTCGCCCCGACGGCCGACGACCAGGTCGCCCGCAGCACCCGCCGGTGGTTCGGGTGGGTCCCCCGCGGCGGCTGGCCCGACGACGGCCGGGCCGCCGCCGGCGCACTCGTCGCGGCCGTCGAAGAGGGGACGGCCTCTCCTGACCGCGCCGACCAGCAGTGCGCCGCGGTGCTGGTCTCGCACGCCACGCCGGCGATGGCGTCCGGGCTGCTCTCCGGCCCGACCCTTGACGACCGCGCGAGCGCCGACGTCGCCCGCGCCTACGAGGCTTACCTGCCGTCGGTGGGGGACGCGACGCGGGAGCAGTCGTCCGCCGGCGGATCGGCGCAACCCGTCCCGGCACCCGGGATCGACCCGGACGACAGCCTCGCCGCGGGTACCGGGCGGCGCACGGAGGTCCCCCAGCCGGAGCTCGACGCTTTCGCGCTGCGCGACGTCATCGCCGCGACGTCGCGCTCCCCCGAGGCCGCGCAGGCCTGGCTGGGTACCACCGAGCGCTACGCGGCGTCGATGGCCGAGGTCGCGACGTCGGGCGTGTACGACGTCGACACCGCCCCGCGCTACCACCTCGTGGAACAGACTCTCGGCGGGGTCGGTGCGGTCACCGGGGCGATGCAGGCGGAGACGCTCGCTGCCGCCTACGACGAGGTCGAGACCCGTGCGGCCGTCATCTCCCTGACCGGCGACGCGATGGGGCTCGGCACCCTCGGCCGCAGCACCGTGGAGGCGGTGGCCGCCACGGCGGCGACCAAGGGCATGGAGTTCCTCGACACGGACGGCCCGATCGCCGAGGTACAGGACGAGGTCGGCGCTGTCGGCGCCCAGACGTACGTCCGGTACGCGACGACGATGCACGACCTCGTCCTCGCACACGACCTCGACGTCGGCCTCCCGCTCGACGAGGCGATGCGGCGCGCCGAGGGCATGGACGCCGCCACGTCCGTGCCGCTAGCCACTCAGTTCCGGTCGTCTTTCGACGACATGTCCCGGCCCAGCGAAGGAGATCGATGAGCACCGTCCTGAAACGCGTCTTCGCCAACCCCAGGGTCACCCCGGGGCTGGTGATCGGGCTCCTCGTCACGGGCGCGCTCCTCTGGTTCGGGGGCGGTCGGGCTCTGGCCGAGGACCTCCGCAGCGACTGGCAGTTCAACCGCGCCCAACGCTGGACCCCCGAACCGTGGGCGCTCACGGCCGACGATTTCCCCGGGCACGACGCCGTGGAGCTGGCGGTGGAGCCGTCGGCAGTCTCCCGATGGAACACGCCCGGGTGGGCCCTCGACGCGAGCCGGGTCCCGGGTCTGGACCTGCTGTTCTACGCCAGCGGCCCGGTGGGTACCCAGGGGTACTGGCGGGACGACACCTTCCACCTCCGGATGCGGACGACCGACGCCCTCGCGGGAAGCCGGGTGGACGGGGTCGACGTGCTCACCTACGTCAGTGCCCCCGACGGACCGTCGTACGCGACCCTCGAGGGCGCCCGGCACCCCGAGGCCCTGCGTCGGGACGCGCTCGAGGCGCCGCAGCAGCTCTTCGAGGCGGAACCGAGCAAGGTCTTCCCCGACCCGTTCGCGGACGAGGAGCTGCTCTCGGTCGCCTACGTCGGTCACCAGCCGTCGGAGCAGGAGCGGTTCGAGGCACGCGACGAGCCGTTCGACGCGGGGGGTCCCGGATACTTCGGCCTGGTGGCGCACCATCGGGACGCCGCAGGGGTGGCGCGCCGGACGACGACCCTCGCCACCGTCGTGGAGGGTGCGCTCGTCGTCGTGGGCGTCGTCGTGCCCGACGACGTGGAGCCCTCTGCAGACGTGGAGCCGGCACTGCTGCTGGAGCGGCTGGCTGCCGAGGTACGCGCGGCCCCGCCGTCGTACCCCGCTGCGGAGGACGGCGGGTCCGGCATTCAGGCCGACTCGCGCACCACGAGCGAGGTGGGCAGCGTGATGGCGGCCGGCTCCTGACCGTCGACGACCTCGAGCAGCAGCCGCACCATCTCGGCGCTGATGCGCTCGTACGGCTGCCGCATCGTGGTGAGCGGCGGGTGCAGCTGCGCGGCGACCCCGGAGTCGTCGAAGCCACCGACGGCGACGTCGCCGGGCACGCTGCGGCCCGCGGCCTGCAGTGCGACCAGCGCCCCGGCGGCCATGAGGTCGGAGTGCACGAACACGGCGTCGACGTCGGGCCGTCGCTCGAGCAGCTCGGTCATGGCGAGGCGGCCGCTCTCGCGCGAGTAGTCGCCGCGCGCCACGAGCTCGGGGTCGTAGGCGTCTCCCAGCACCTCGCGGTAGCCCTCCAGCCGCAGGACGCCGCCCGGGGTGTCCATCGGGCCGGTGATGGTGGCAATGCGCCGCCGGCCGGTGTCCCACAGGTGCTGCGTCATCGCGCGCCCGCCGGACCGGTCGTCGGCCGCGACGTACCCGACCTTGCCCTCGTACCCGAGCGGCACGCCGCACGCGACGGTGGGGATCTCGTGCCGCAGCAGCTCGCCCATCATCGGGTTGCCGCGGTGGGAGCTGATGAGCAGCACCCCGTCCACGTGCCCGGCCTCCAGGTACTGCGCCACCCGCCGGCGCTCCTCGGCCGTGCCGGCGACCAGCAGCACCATCGGCATCTCCCGCTCGGCGGCGGCATGCGTGGCTCCCCGCAGCAGCAGCGAGAAGTTGGGGTCCTCGAACAGCAGGTGCTGCTCCTCCGTGAGGAGGAACGCGACCGAGTTCGCCCGGCCCGTCACCAGCGAGCGGGCGTGCGGGTTCGCGCGGTACCCCGTGGCGCGGATCGCCTCCTCGACCGCGGTACGCGCGTCGGGTGACACCCAGTGCCCACCGTTGATGACCCGCGAGACGGTGCCCCGGGACACCCCCGCCACGGCCGCGACCTCGCGGATCGTGGGGCGCTTCGCCCGGCCGTCGTCGGCCCCGTGCCCACCCGTTCCTTCCACGCCCGTGAGTGTATTGACACCTGCTGCGCGGGGACGGGTCACGACTTCACCGCGCCGGCGGCGAGGTCCACCTGCCAGAACCGCTGGAGCACGAAGAACAGCGCGACGAGCGGAAGGATCGACAGCAGCGCCCCGGTGATCACGAGCGTGTACATGGCCGGCTGGCTGGCGCCCTGGTTGAGGAGGCCGGACAGCCCCACGGTGATCGGGAACAGCTTGTCGTCGCCGAGCATGATGTACGGCAGCATGAAGTTGTTCCAGATCGCGACGAACTGGAACAGGAACACCGTCACGAGGCCGGGCACCAGCATCGGCACGGCCACCTGGAAGAAGGTGCGGGTCTCGCTCGCGCCGTCCGTCCGGGCCGCCTCGACCACCTCGTCGGGCACGGCGGCCGCGGCATAGATCCGAGCGAGGTAGATGCCGTACGGGCTGATGATGCTGGGCAGCAGCACCGACCAGTACGTGTTGGTGAGGTCGAGCTCGGCCAGCAGCAGGTACTGCGGGATCGCGAGGACGACGGCGGGGACGAGCACGCCGGCGAGCAGCACGTTGAACACGGCGTTCTTGCCGGCGAACGTGTACTTCGCCAGGCCGTACCCGGCCATCGCGGACACCAGTGTGGACAGGATCGCGCCGACGCCCGCATATAGGGCGGTGTTGACCATCCACCGCCAGAACAGCCCGTCGCGGTACGCGGAGAGGTCGGCCACGTTGTCCGCCAGGTGCGTGGACGGCGCGAAGGTGAAGCTCGCGAACAGCTCGGCCCCCGACTTCGTCGAGGCCACCACCACCCACACCACGGGCAGCAGGCAGTACAGGGCGCCCAGCAGCAGCACGGCCGTGGCCACGGGGGACGGTCGTTCGCCGGCGCCGCGCCAGTGCCGGCGCGCCCTTCCGGCAGGGCGGCGTGCGTCGACGCGCGCCGCCGGGACGTCGGCGGGCAGCGGGCTGGTCAGCGTCGTCATGGTCACTTCTCCGATGCGAAGGCGCGGCTCTGCACGAGGCGCAGGAAGCCGAACGAGAGCACGAACGTCGCCAGGGCGATGATCACCGACGTCGCGGCGGCCGAGTACAGGTCGCCTCGCGTGAACGCGTCGCGGTACACCTTCATCAGCGGCGTCCAGGTGGTCGAGATGGCGTTGCTCAGCGGGCGCAGCGTGGTGGGCTCCGCGAAGACCTGGAGCGTCGCGATCATCGAGAAGACGGCCGTCATGATGATCGACGGCGTGACGATCGGGATCTTGATCCGCAGGGCCACCGCCACCTGCGACGCGCCATCCAGCTCCGCCGCCTCGTACAGCTCCGACGGCACCGACTTCAGCGCCGTGTAGATCACGATCATGTTGAAGCCCGTGCCGCCCCAGACGGCGATGTTCGCGACGGCGAACATCACCAGGTCGCCGTCGAACAGCGACGGCACGTCCCAGCCGAACCGCTCGAAGAGGTCGTAGAACGGGCTGACGCCGGGCAGGTAGAGGAAGCCCCACAGCAGGGACGAGATCACGGCCGGCACCGCGTAGGGCAGGAAGATCGAGGTGCGCGAGAACGTGCGCGCCCGCGCCCGGCGCGAGTCCAGCAGCAGCGCGAACAGCAGCGCGAGGCCGAGCATGGTCGGCACCACGATCACCCCGTACAGGGCGACGCGGCCCACCGACGCGAGGAACTCCGGGTCGCCCAGCGCGGCCGCGTAGTTCGACAGCCCCGCCCACACCTCGGTGCGGGAGCCCGAGCCCAGGCCCAGGCCGCTCACCTTCTCCGTGCGGAAGGACAGGTAGAGCGCGTACCCGATCGGCAGCGCGAGGAACAGGACGAACAGCACGATGGCCGGGGCGAGGAAGCCCCACGGGGCGAGCCGGCGCCGGCCGGACGTGCTCGGACCGGTGGCGCGGGCGGACGGGGCCGCGGCGCGGGCCGCGCGTCCGCCCGGCGGCGCGGCGGTGGTCGTGGTCATCTCAGGCTTCCCTCTCGGTTCCGTACGACGGCGGTGGGCCGCCCGGCAGGCCCGCTGGTCGAGCTTGTCGAGACCCGGGTTTCGACAAGCTCGACCAGCGGGGCCACGTCACTCGCTGACGTTGAAGCCCTGGTTCTTCAGGTCGTCGAGCGTGATCTGCTGCATCGCGTCGACGGCGTCGACGAACGCGTCGGCGGTCTTCGCCTTGGTCGCCTTCGCGAACTCGTCGTTGTACGCGGAGTAGGCGACGTTGATGTTCGGCCCGTAGGTGAAGGGCTGCACCGTCTGCGCCGTCTGCGCCGCGACCTCGTAGAAGTCGGGCTGGTTGGAGAAGAACTCCGGCGGGTCGGTCAGCGCCTCGGTGCTCGCAGGGACGTCGGCCGGGTAGATGCCGGTCTCGTCGACGAGCGCCTGCACGGCCTCCGGGTCGGTGTTGAGCCAGGTGATGAACTCGGCGGCCTGCTCCGGGTGCTCCGACTGCGACGTCACCGCGGTGGCCGAGCCGCCCCAGGCGCCGGTCGCGGGCGCGTCGGCGTCCCACTGCGGCATCGGCGCCATCTCCCACTTCCCGGCGGTGTCGGCGGCGTTGCCCGCGAGGACGCCGGGCGCCCAGATCGCCGACAGCCAGCCCACCTGGGTGCCGTCGTTGAGGCCGGCGTTCCACTCGGGCGTGTACATCGGCTTGTTGTCGATGACACCCTCCTCCACGAGACCGCCCCAGTACTCCGCGACCTTGGTGGTCGCCTCGGAGTCGATGTCGACCGACCAGGCGTCGCCGTCGATCCCGTACCAGGAGGCGCCGGCCTGCTGCGTGATGCCGGAGAACCAGCCCGCGTCGTTGGCCGAGAACGTGCCGAGGTACGCCTTCGGGTCGGCCTCGTGCACCTTCCGCGCGGCGTCCGCGTACTCGTCCCAGGTGGTGGGGACGTCGATGCCGAGCTTCTCGAAGATGTCGGCCCGGTAGTAGAACTGCATGGGCCCGGAGTCCTGCGGCACCGCGTAGACGGCGTCCGACCCGAGCGTGACGGCGTCCCACACGCCGTCGGTGAACTGTCCGGCGACGTCGTCGCCCAGCGAGCCGGCGAGGTCCGCCAGCGCGTCCGAAGAGACGAGCTGCGGGATCTTCTGGTACTCGGCCTGCATGATGTCCGGCGCGCCCGAGCCCGCCTTGATCGCGGTGAGCAGCTTGGTGATGGCGGGGTCGCCGCCGTCCTGCTTGTTCACCGTGACGGTGATGTCGGGGTGCTCGGAGTTCCAGAGGTCGACGACCTTCTCCATGTTCGGCGTCCACGTCCAGAACGTGAGCTCGACCGGGCCGGCGGCCGACCCGCCGTCGTCCGAGCCGGCGTCGTCACCGCCGCCGGAGCAGGCGGACGCGAGCAGCGCGGTGGCGGCGGCGAGGGCCGCGATCCGGGTGCCTGTGGTCAGGCGCATGACTCCTCCTCGTCAAGGACCATCGCACCGCCGCGTCAGGCAGGGAGCGCTGGGCGACTCACGACAGTGTGGCTGTGCACGGTCACAGTAGCGACCAGCCTCCCGGGATTGTCAACTTCCGGTTTCGTGGTGTTACCTAGTCGTTGCCCGGTCTCGACGCCTGTGACCGCGCACAGCAACGACGCGAGGAGCCGCTCCCATGCCCGACACGCCCCGCGAGGGAACACCCCCCGCCCTCGGCGCCCGCACCGCACCGTTCCGCCCCGGGCCGGACTTCGACGGCTGGCTGCCCGGCGTCGAGGACGTCTGTTACGGCGGCGACTACAACCCCGAGCAGTGGCCCGAGGACGTGTGGCACGAGGACGTCGACCTCATGCAGCAGGCCGGCGTGAACCTGGTGAGCGTCGGCATCTGGAGCTGGGCGCTGCTGGAGCCGCGAGAAGGCGAGCACGACTTCGGCTGGCTGGACCGCCTGCTCGACCTGCTGCACTCCCGCGGTATCCGCGTCGACCTCGGCACCCCGACCGCGTCGCCGCCGGCGTGGTTCTTCCGCACCTACCCGGACTCGCGGGTCGTGACGCGCGACGGCACCGTGCTGGAGTTCGGCTCCCGCGGCGCCGCCGCGCCGTCGTCCCCTGCCTACCGCCGGGCCGCCACCCGGATCGCCGGCGCGCTGGCCGAGCGCTACGGCTCCCACCCTGCCGTCGTGCTGTGGCACGTGCACAACGAGTACGGCGCCCCGGTCTCGGACGACTTCTCCGAGCACGCCCAGCGTGCCTGGCGGCTGTGGCTGCGCGCCCGGTACGGCACGCTCGACGCCCTCAACTCCGCGTGGGGCACCCGCTTCTGGGGCCAGGTCTACGGCGAGTGGGAGCACGTCGTCGCGCCGTCCACCACGCCGACCGTGGCCAACCCCGCGATGCGCCTCGACTACGCGCGCTTCACCGACGCGATGCTGCGCGAGTGCTTCGTGGCCGAGCGCGACGCGATCCGCGCCCACTCCGACGTGCCGATCACCACGAACTTCATGGCCACCGCCTGCCCGTCCACCGACCTGTGGGCGTGGGCGCGCGAGGTCGACGTGGTCTCGGACGACCACTACCTGACCGCCGCCGACCCGCGCGGCCACGTCGGCCTGGCGATGGCCGCGGACCTCACGCGGTCCGTCGCGGGCGGCAAGCCGTGGCTGCTGCTGGAGCACTCCAGCTCGGCGGTGAACTGGCAGCCGCGCAACGTCGCGAAGCGCCCCGGCGAGGAGCGGCGCAACGCCCTGGCCCACCTGGGCCGCGGCGCCGACGGCATCCTGTTCTTCCAGTGGCGTGCCTCGCGCAGCGGCGCAGAGAAGTTCCACTCGGCGATGCTGCCCCACGCCGGGACGGGCAGCCGCGTCTTCCGCGAGGTGTGCGAGCTCGGCGCCGAGCTCGGCCGGCTCGGCGAGGTGCAAGGCTCGCGCGTGCGGGCCGACGTCGCCCTCCTGTGGGACTACGAGTCGCACTGGGCGCAGGACCTCGAGTGGCGGCCCAGCGTCGACGCCTCGCACCGCGAGCGCACCGAAGCCTTCTACGACCGGCTCTGGCGCGACGGACTCACCGTCGACATGGCGCACCCGGAGCAGGACCTGTCCGGCTACCGCCTGGTCGTGGCGCCGGCGTCGTACCTGCTCACGGCCGCAGCCGCCGACAACCTCACCCGGTACGTCGAGGGCGGCGGAACGCTGCTGGTGAGCTACTTCAGCGCCGTCGTGGACGAGCACGACCGCGTGCACGAGGGCGGCTACGGCGCGCCCCTGCGGCGCGCGCTCGGCCTGACGGTCGAGGAGTTCCTGCCGCTGCGCGAGGGCGAGACGCTGGGCGTCGTCGGGCTGTCGGACGACGCGGGCGAGGCGATCGTCGCCGGCGACGTGTGGGCCGACGACCTCGCCCTCGACGGCGCCGAGGTGGTCGCCACGTACGACGGCGGCCCGCGACCCGGCGCGGCGGCGGTCACCCGGAACCGGCTCGGCGGGGGCACCGGCTGGTACGTGTCCACCCGGCTCGACGTCGACACTCTGGCGCCGCTGATGGCGCGCGTGTACGACGACGCCGGCCTCTCGCCCGCCGGCCTGCCCGCCGAGCTCGAGGTGGTCCGCCGCCACGGCGACGCCGCCGTCTACACCGTCGCGCTCAACCATGCCGACGCCGACGCCAAGCTGCCCGACGTCGCGCCGGGCTCCACCGACCTGCTCACCGGGGAGGACGTCGCCGGCGGCGTCGTCGTCCCCGCGGGCGGGGCGCGCGTGCTGCGTACCCCGCACTGACCCACGAGCTGTCAGGGACGTGCGCCGGGCCTGCCGGGCGCACGTCCTGACGGCTCGCCCACCGCGAAAGGACGATGATGTCGCACCGCACCCGCACGATCACCACAGGCCTGCTCGCCGCCGCGCTGGCGGCCGCCTTCGCCGCACCCGCAGGGGCCGCGCCCGGCGGCCGAGCGGCCGTCTCGCCCGAGAACTCGGGCTTCGCTTCCGGCCTGGACGGCTGGACGGTCACCGGCGACACCGCCGCCGCGACCGCGGAGGCCGGGGGCCGCACCGGCGACCGGCTGACGCACTGGTCGGACGCGCCGTACGAGGTCACGACGTCCCAGCGCCTCGGCCGCCTGGGGACGGGCTGGTGGACGGCGAGCGCCTGGGTGAAGTCCGGCGGGCTGGACACCTCGACCCTGTCCCTCACCTGCACGGGCGGCACGTCCGGCACCGTCACCCTGCCCCAGACGCTGCAGGACGACGCGTGGGTGCGCGTCGCCGTCTCCGCGAAGAGCCGCGGCGGCGACTGCGGGCTCGCCGTCGCGACGTCCGACGACGCGGGCGGCGCGTGGGCGTCCGTCGACGACATCGCCGTCGAGCGCGGGCGGGTGACGCGCGACGTGCGCGGCGGCGACCTGTCCGGCCTGGCGAAGAACGAGGACCACGGCGCCACGTACGCCGACGTCGACGGCACGCCCGGCGACGCGGTGCAGATCCTCGCCGACCACGGGATGAACCTCGGCCGCCTCAAGGTGTGGGTGGACCCGGCAGACGGGTACAACGAGGTGACGCACGTCGTCGAGAGCGCTCGCCGCATCCAGGCGGCGGGCATGGACGTCATGGTCGACTTCCACTACTCCGACCGGTGGACCGACCCGGGCGCGCAGGGCGTGCCCGCCGAGTGGGCGGGCTCGGGCGTCGCCGCGATGACCGACCTGCTCGCCGCGCACACCCGCGAGGTGATGACCGCCCTCGTCGACGCGGGCGTCGACGTCGCGTACGCGCAGGTGGGCAACGAGATCAACCCCGGCATGCTCTGGCCGTACGGCCAGACGTGGGACGCGGTCCCGGGCGACGGCGTGGACGGCGCGCAGTGGGACGCGCTGGCCGGCTTCCTCACCGCCGGGCACGACGCCGTGAAGGCCGTGTCGCCGACCACGCAGACGATCCTGCACCTGACGAACATCAACAACGGGATCGACGGGCTCACCTGGTGGTTCGACGAGGTCACCGCGCGCGACGTGCCGTTCGACCTCGTCGGGCTCAGCTACTACGGCTACTGGCACGGCTCCCTCACCGACCTGCAGGAGGCCGTGAGCACCCTGTCCGCGCGCTACGACCGCGACGTCGTGGTGGTCGAGACGGCGTACCCGTTCACTCTCGAGGACGACGCCCCCGCCTGGGAGAACGTCGTCGCGGACGAGAGCCAGCTCGTCGCCGGCTACCCCGCGACGCCCGAGGGCCAGGCGGCGGCGTTCCGCGCCGTGCAGGACGTGGTCGCCGCCGCCCCCGGCGGGCGCGGGCTCGGCGCCGTCTACTGGGAGCCGGCCTGGACGTCCGTCGCCGGCAACGGCTGGGACCCCGCGGACCCGGCGTCCGGCAACGCGTGGGAGAACCAGGCGATGTTCGACCACGACGGGCGTCTCCTCGGCCCCGTCGCGGCCACCCTCGCCGCCGGCTGAGCCCGCCGCTCCGCTGGTCGAGCCTGTCGCGGGTTTCGACAGGCTCAACCAGCGGGCTCGACCTGCGAGCTCGACCGAAGCGTCGTCAGCAGGTGGCGAGCAGCGCCGGGACCAGGGCCGTGTTGAGGTCGGACTCGAGCTTCGTGAGGTCGCGGCCCGTGAGCGCGACCGTCACCTGGCGCTCGGCGTCCGGCGAGGTCAGCGTGATGCTGAGCGTGCCGAACGAGGCGCCGTCGTGCCCGTACAGCCACTCCCCCTCCTGGCACGGGTCGGGCAGGCGGTACACGCCGAGGCCGTAGTCGGGCAGCGTCTCGCTGCCGACGGTGCGCGGCGTGAGGACGTCCGTCACAGTCTCCGCCTCGAGCAGGTCGCCCGTCACGAGCGCCTCGGTGAACCGCTGCAGGTCCGCCGTCGTGCTCGTGACGGCGCCGGCAGAGCCGAAGAGGCTCGGGTCGAAGCCGTCGAGCGCGTACCAGCCGGCGCCGAGGTCGGCGGTGTACGCGGCTTCGTGGAGGAACGGGCCGCGGTAGCCCGGGTCGTCCGGGAACGCCGAGTGCCGCATCCCGGCGGGCTTGAACACCCGCTTCTCCAGCAGCCGCTCGACGCTCTGCCCCGTGGCGTGCTCGAGCGCGAGGCCGAGCAGCACGTAGCCGGCGTTGGAGTACGAGGCCCCGGTGCCGGGCTCGAACAGCCACGGCTGGTCGTCCATCGCGGCGAGGTGGTCGGCCGTCGTGTACTCCTCGCCGAGCACCTCGAAGAACTCGTCGAAGTCCTCCGGGTCGGCCATCCGGCCGGCGGTGAGCGCGGACAGGTGGTCGGGCAGGCCGGAGCGGTGGGTGAGCAGCAGCTCGAGGGTGACCTGGCCCTCGTAGGCGTCGGGGATGACGGCGGCGGACTCGGGGACGAGGTCGACCACCGGGGTGTCGAGGGTCCACGTGCCCTTCTCGACCTCCTGCAGCACCAGCGTCGAGACCATCATCTTCGTGTTGCTCGCCGCACGGAACCGGTCCTGCGGCCGTGCGGGCCCTCGTCCGTCCAGGCGGCGCGTGCCGTCCGACCCGCTCCACCGCAGGCCAGGCGCGTCGACGCGCCCGACGACGCCGATGGGGACGCCCGCCACGGTGTCCGCGAGCGCCTGGTCGAGGGCGTCCGTCACGGCGGCGCCTCCGTCCTTCGCCTCGCTCGGCGCCGTGAACGTCCGGCCTTCGGCCTGCCGCTCCGCCTCCGCGACGGCGTCGGCCACGGCCTGCGCGACGGACGCGCGGTCCTCGTCGAGCGCGGTCGACGGCGACGTCGGCGCGGGCGGCTCGTCCGCACCCGCGGGCAGCGCGCCGAGGCTCAGCGCGAGCGCGGCGGCGGTCGTGACGGTCAGGGGCGTGCGCATGCGGCGGCGCATGGTGTCTCCTCGTCCTCGGTGTCGGTGCCCCCACCCTCGCAGGGCGCCCGCCCGCGCGGATCCGCCGGGCGACGGAGATCCGCCGTCGTGGACCTCCACCGTCCGCCGGACTGTCGGCCTGCGAGTTGTCAGAGCCACGTCGGGGTATAGGCCCACCTGGCTCTGACAAGTGCGCCGGCGTCACCGGTCGCGGAGGCGGGCGGCGGCCTCGTCGCGGCGGCGGGTGGCGTCGGTGAGGGTGCGCTCGGCGCGCTGGCGGGCGACGACGGCGCCGCGCAGCTCGGCGTCGACGGCGGCGGCCTCGTCGTCCAGCTCGGCCAGGCGACGGCGCACGGCGTCGCGCTCGGCGTCGGTGCGGCGTGCGATCCCCTCGATGCGGCCGACCTCCGCGGCGGCCGCGCTGCCCACGTCGCGCGCGGCGGCGACGTCGTCCTCCGCGTCGGCCAGCTCCTGCTCCGCCTCCCGCCGAGCCGCTTCCCGCGCGGCCTCCTCCTCGGCCCGCGCCGCGGCGTCGTCCTGCCCCCGCGAGGACGCGGCCCGACGATGCCCCCCACGCACGCCCGGCGGGTCGGGCACGGCGTGCAGGTGCCGGCCGGGCGCACCGTCGTCGTCGACGGGCGCGATACCGAGCGCGTCGGGGACCGCGACGGCGGACGCGACGTCGGCCCGCCCGATGCCGGTGGCCTGCAACGGCCCGACCAGCAGCCCGCTGCGGACGGCGCGACCGGCGTCGGCGTCGATCATCGCGGCCGTGAGGGTGGACTCCACCTGCGCGAGGACGGCGCCGGACACGCTCGCTCCTGTTTCGACGGCGAGCGACCGCGCCCGCGCCGCGACCGCCGCGACGAGCTGCCGCCGCTGCCGTGTGAGCTCGCGCAGGCGCGGGCCGTCGAGGTCGTCCTGCGCCTCGCGGAACGCGGCGCCGAGCTCGACGACCTGCTCCACCTGCTCCCCCTCCGCGCGCGCCAGGAGGTTGACCACCCACGCCGCCGTCGACGGCTTGCGCAGTGCCTTGACCCGGGCCGCCGCCTCCTCCTGGCCGTCGGCGCGGAGCGCGGCCGCGCGGGCGTCGCGCGCGGGCACGAAGCCCGCCGGCTCGAGGGCGTAGAGCTCTCCGGCAGCGTCCGTCAGCACCTCGGTGAGCGTGGGCACCCTCCGAGAATCGGGACGCACGCCGTCCGCCGCAACCCCACCCGCCGGACTTGTCAGAACCACGTGGGGGTAGAGCGCGACGTGGCCCTGACGACCCGCCCTTAGGATCGTTTCGATCCCCATGACAGAGAACCTTCCTCCTGCGCCGGCGCCCAGCATCGCGCCCCCCGTCGACGAGCGCCGCGCCACGATCATCCTGCTGGCGATGGCGCTGTCGACGTTCCTGTTCGTCACCGTCGAGTCGCTGCCGTCCGGCCTGCTCACGCTCATGGCTCCCGACCTGGGCCGCTCCACCTCCGAGATCGGCTTGCTGGTCACGGGGTACGCACTGGTGGTGCTCGTCACGACGGTGCCGCTGGCGCACTGGGCGCGGCACGTGCCGCGCCGCTGGGTGCTGTCCGCGTGCGCGGGCGTGGCCGCTGTCGCGACGGCGTGGGCGGCGCTCGCCCCGAGCTACGAGCAGCTGCTGGCAGCGCGCCTGGTGACGGCGACGGCGCAGGCGCTGTTCTGGGCGGCGGTGGTGCCCGCGACGACCGGCCTCTTCCGGCCCGTGGTCCGCGGCCGGGTGATGACGCGGCTCGCGCTCGGCAATTCCTTGGCCCCGGTGCTCGGCGTCCCGGTGGGTACATGGCTCGGTGAGCACACGTCGTGGCGGTGGACGTTCGCCGCCGTCGCAGTCCTCTCGCTGGTGGTGACGTTCGTGGTGCTGACGCTCTTCCCCACGATGGCGCCGTCCGAGGGCGGGGCCAGCCGGGCGCCGCACCCCAGCGGGCGCCGGTTCGGGTTCCAGATGGTCACGACCGGCCTGGTGCTGACCGGCGCCTTCGGGGTCATCACGTTCGTCACCCAGTACTTCATCGACGTCACGGGGTTCGCGCAGTCGGACATGGCGCGGCTGCTGCTCCTGCAGGGCGCGGCCGGCGTGGTGGGCACGATCGTGGTGGGCCGGTTCATCGACGCCCGGCCCGTGGCGGTGCTGCTCGTCGCGCTCGGGGTGCTCACGGTGGCCCTCGCGTCCCTGTGGGCGTTCGGCGAGAACCCCGTCGCGGCCGTCGCGTCGCTGGCGCTGTTCGGCTTCTCGTTCTCCTGCGTGCCGCCCGCCCTGTCGCACCGGGTGATGCTCGTGGCGCCCGGGTCGACCAACATGGGCGTGGCGATCTCGTCGTCCATGTTCAACGTGGGCATCGCCGCCGGGTCCGGGCTGGGCGCGGCGCTGGTCGCCGCCGTCGACGTGCGCGTCGTGCCGCTCGCGAGCGCCGTCGTCGTGCTGCTCGCCCTCCTCGTCGCCCTCGGCGAGGAGCGCTTCAACCCGCGCCTGCCCGGCGCTCACTGACCCGGGAGGTCCCGTGCTCGACAGCGACCGCTGCCCCTGCGGCTCCGGCGACACCTACGGCGCGTGCTGCGGCCCGCTGCACCGCGGCGACCGGCCGGCGCCCACCGCCGAGGCGCTGATGCGCTCGCGCTACAGCGCGTTCGCGGTCGGCGACGCCGCCTACCTGGGCGCCACCTGGCACCCTCGCACCCGGCCGCCGTCGCTGGAGCTCGACGACGACCAGGAGTGGTGGCGGCTGACCGTCCTCGCCACCCACGCGGGCGGCCCGTTCGACGACGGCGGCGAGGTGGAGTTCGTCGCGCAGTACCGGTCGGCGTCCACGGGCGAGCGCGGCCGCCTGCACGAGGTGAGCCGGTTCGTCCGCGAGGGCGGCCGATGGTTCTACGTGGACGGCGACGTCGGCGCCTGAGCGGTCGGCTCCAGCTCCGGCGTCGTCCCCTGCGTCGTCTCCTTGGCCCGCCGCAGCTGGTCGCCGTTGAGCAGCAGGTTGAGCAGGATGGCGCAGATCGCGCCGGCGCTGATGCCGGAGTCGAAGATCAGCCGGAACCAGGTCGGGAACTCGGCGTAGATCTCCGGGCGCACGGTCGGGAGCATCGCGACGCCGAGGGACACGGCGACGACCAGGATGTTCCTGCTGGTGAACGTCACCTTGGTGAGCGAGCGGATGCCGGACGCCGCGACCATGCCGAACAGCGCGATCCCCGCGCCGCCGAGCACCGCGCTGGGCACGCCCTCCACGACGGCGCCGACCTTCGGCACCAGGCCCAGGACGACGAGGATGCCGCCCGCCATCGTCGCGACGAACCGCGACCCCACGCCGGTGAGGCTGACGAGCCCGACGTTCTGCGCGAACGCCGTGTACGGGAAGGTGTTGAAGATCCCGCCGAGCACGGTGGACAGCCCGTCGGCGCGCAAGCCGTCGCCGAGCCGCTGCTTCGTGACCGGCCGGCCGGTGATCTCGCCGACGGCGATCATGTCGCCGGTCGTCTCGGTCATGATCACGAGGCCCACGACGAGCATGGACACCACGGCCGCGAGCGGGAACGTCGGGAGGCCGAAGTGGAACGGCGTCACGACGGCGAACCAGCCGGCCTCGCCCACGCCGGACCAGTCGACCTTGCCCATCGGCAGCGCGACGAGCGTGCCGAGGGCCAGGCCCAGCAGCACCGAGAGACGGGCCAGTGCGGGCGGCGCGAGCCGCTCCACCAGCACGATGAACAGGAGCGTGCCGGCCGCGAGCGCCAGGTCGGACGGTGCGGCGGACTCGCCGTTGTTCGTGATCCAGCCGGCGGCGACGTCCATGAGCGAGACGCCGATGATGAGGATCACCGTGCCCGTGACGATCGGCGGGAAGAACCGCAGCAGCGCCGAGAAGAACGGCGCCATGACGATCATGAACAGCCCGCACGCGATGGTGGCGCCGAACACCGCGGTGATGTCGTACGTCGTGCCGATCGTGATCATGGGGCCGACGGCGGCGAACGTCACGCCCTGCATCAGGGGCAGGCGCACCCCGAACCGCCAGAAGCCCAACGACTGGATGATCGACGCGATGCCCGCCACGAACAGGTCGGCGCTGATGAGGAACGCCAGGTCCTGCGCGGAGTAGCCGAGCGCGCCGCCCACGATGAGCGGCACCGCCACCGCCCCGGCGTACATCGCCAGCACGTGCTGCAGGCCCAGCGGGAAGAGCCGCGCGAACCGCGGCACCTGGTCGACGGGGTGCACCCCGGGTGCGGTCGTGTCGGACATTCGTCGTCCCTTCGTCACCGGGCGCCTGGTCGGCGCGTCGGGTCGACGGTAGGGAGCGCGGGTTTCCGTGGGGTCAAACAGAGTTTCCGGGCCGTGAAATCTTCTCGGATGAACCCATCGGGCTTCGCGCCACCGCCCTTGTCACCGAGCCGCGAGGACGACGACGTCGTGCGGAGCGAGCGGGAGCGGCGCGAGGTCGTGCCGGGCCCCGGTGCGGACATCCGTGAGCGCAGCGACGCCGCGGACGTCGGCCGGGCCGGCGACGAGCGCCGCGGCGAGGTCGAGCGTCGCGGGCCGGTCGGCATGGTTGATCGCGACCAGCGCGCGTCCGCGCCACACCGTCTCGACGTCGGGGTCCTGGGCACCGTGCGGGACGCCCGCGTCGTCGAGGGCGGCCCGCAGCACCCGGTCGAGACCCGCTCCGGCCAGGTCCGCCCCGACGTACCAGGCGTGCCCCGCCCCGTGCTCGTGCCGGGCGACGGCGACGCAGCCGTCGAGAGGCCCGTCGTCGTAGGTGGCGATCACGTCCGCACCGTCGGACCGGGTGCGCTCCCCGAGCGTCGTCGCCGTCGCGCGCCACTCCCCGGCCGCCGATGACGAGCCCGACCCCGACCAGACGACCGTGCTGCCGCCGTCGGGCAGCGGCACCCACTCCTCGGCCGAGACGCCCAGCACGTGTCGCAGCAGCGCGGGCGAGCGGCCGAGGTGCAGGTGCGCCAGGTCGTCCGCGACGCCGCCGAACGGCCCCCAGACGAGGCGCCCGCCACCGGTGACGAACGCGTCGAGACGCGCGGCCGTCGGCTCGTCGAGCACGGAGAGCGCGGGGGCGAGCACGAGGTTGTAGCCGTGCAGGACGACGTCGTCCGACCGGGCGTCGACGACGTCCGCGACGACGCCGAGCCGCCACAGCTCGCGGTGCCAGGCCTGCAGCGTGGCGAGCGGGTCGAGCCGCGCCGTCGGGAGCGCCACCTGCGTGGCGGCCCACCAGGACGGCCAGTCCCACAGGAGCGCGACCCGGCTGTGGACGCGCTGCCCGACGACCTCGCCGAGGTCACGCAGCTCGGCCCCGAGGCGACGGACGCCCTCGTGCACGGCCGTGCCCGGCCCTGCGACGGGAAGCATCGCGGAGTGGAAGCGCTCGGGGCCGGAGCGCGCCTGGCGCCACTGGAAGAACAGCGCGCCGTCGCAGCCGTGCGCGAGGGCCTGCAGCACCTCGGTGCGCAACCGCCCGGGCGACTTCGTGAGGTTGTGCTCGCGCCAGCTCACGGCACTCGCCGCCTGCTCCATGCGCAGCCACGACGACCCGCCGCCGAGCCCGCGCGCCAGGTGGTTGACGAGCGCCGCGTCGGCGGGAGCGTCCGGGGACGCCGGGTCGGGGTACGCGTCGTCGGCGATCACGTCCAGGTCGGCGCGCCAGCCGTGGGGGTCGATGCCGCCGAAGAAGCCCATGAGGTTGGTCGTGACGGGGCGGTCGGGGTCGTGGCGCCGGACGATCGCCTTCTGCTCGCGGTAGAGGTCGAGCAGGAGGTCCGAGCCGAACCTGCGGAAGTCGAGCTCCTGCGACGGGTTGTGGTGGTAGGGCGCGACGCGCGGCGGCAGGATCTCGGCCCAGTCGCCGTACCCCTGCGACCAGACGGTCGTGGCCCAGGCCTCGTTGAGCGTGTCGAGGGTGCCGTACCGCGCGCGCAGCCAGTCCCGGAAGCGCTCGGCGCACCGGTCGCAGAAGCAGGCCTGGCCGTACTCGTTGCCCGCGTGCCACATCCGGACGGCGGGGTGGCCGGAGTAGCGGCTCGCGACCTGCTCGGCGATGCGGGCGGCGGCGTCCCTGTAGGCGTCCGACGAGGGGCAGAACTGGTTGCGCGACCCGTAGCTCAGCACCGTGCCGTCGGCCGTGGTCGGCAGCGACTCCGGGTGCTGGTGCCCGAGCCAGGGCGGCGGCGACGCGACCGGGGTGGCGAGGTCGACGGCGATGCCCGCGTCGTGCAGCAGGTCGAGCACCTCGTCCAGCCACGCGAAGTCGTACTCCCCGGGCCGCGGCTCCTCGCGCGACCAGCTGAAGACGCCGACCGTGACGAGGTTGACCCCCGCCTCCTGCATCAGCGCGACGTCCTCCCGCCAGACGGCGGGGTCCCACTGCTCGGGGTTGTAGTCCCCGCCGTACAGGATGCCCAGCTCGTCCGTGAGCCGTGCGAGACCAGCCGTCATGCCGCGATACCCCCGTGGACCGTCGAAACGCTTCGACGTGACCTTAGGCGTCGCCGGTCGAGCCTGTCGAGACCAGCGACGGGTCTCGACAGGCTCGACCGACGGGCCGGAGCGGGCGGGGTCAGCCCGCGCGACCGGCGAGCCACCCCGCGAGACGATCCGGCCGGTCGGTGATGATCTCGTCCACGCCGAGCGCGACGGCGGCGGCCCAGTGCTCGGGCTCGTTCAGCGTCCAGACGGCGGCGGCGAGGCCCGCGTCGTGCAGCCGGGCGACGACGTCCGGGTCGTCGCGCAGCACGGTGCCCTGCGGGTTGCACATGACGACGTCGAGCTCGCGGCAGCGGTCGACGAGGTCGTCGCCCGCGGCGGTGACGAGCAGGCCTCGGCGCAGCCCCGGGTCGGCGTCGCGCAGGGCGGCCACCGTCGCGGGCCAGAAGCTCTGCGCCACCGTGCGGTCGGCGAGGCCGGCCTCGCGCAGCGGCTCGGTGACCCGCCGCACCTCCTGCGCCGACCACGCGCCCTTCATCTCGAGCAGCAGGTCCATGCCGGGACGGGCGCGCAGCAGGTCGGTCACCTCGGCGAACGTCGGCACCCGCTGCCCTGCGTACGCGGGCGAGAACCACGACCCGGCGTCCAGCAGCCGCACCTCGCGCAGCTCGAGGTCCGCCAGCTTGCCGCTGCCGTTCGTCGTCGCGTCGACGGTGTCGTCGTGGATGACGACCACCTCGCCGTCCGCGGTGAGGCGGACGTCGATCTCGAGCGAGTCCGCCCCCGCCATCGCCGCGGCCTCGAACGCGGCGAGCGTGTTCTGCGGCGCGACGGCGCTGTTGCCGCGGTGCGCGACCACCCGCGGCCGGCGCGGGCCGGTCGTCGCCGTCGTCGGCCCGGTCACAGGTACGGCTCCACGTTCTCGGTGTACGCCGTCTCGATGCGCGGCGCGATCGCGTCGAACGCCTCCCTCGGGTCGGCGTCCTCGATGACGATCTGCTCGAGCGCCTCGTTGAGCAGCGCGTCGGCGCCGGGCACGAAGACGCGCACGTCGTCCTGCACGCGGGCCTTGTCGGCGAGCTGGTCGACGGCGGTGCGGAACTGCGGCGTCTGCTCGTACACCTTCTGCATGGCGTCGCTCTCGACGGCCGAGGTGCGCACCGGCATGTAGCCCGTGGCCTGCGAGAACGTGGCCGTGTTCTCCGTGTTGGTCAGGAACTCGAGGAACATCGCCGCCGCGAGCTGCTGCTCCGGCGTCTTCGACGACGGGATGGCCAGCCCGGTGCCGCCGGTGGGCGTGCCGCCACCCTGCGGGCCGTCCGGCAGGTAGGCCGTGCCGACCTCGAACGACGCGGCGTCGAGCGCACCCTTGAGCGAGCCCGTGGAGCCGATCGTCGAGGCGACGAGGCCGGACGAGAAGTCCGCCATCGCGTCGTCGGCGGAGAGCGTCGCGACGCCGGAGCCGTGGAACAGGTCACGCACGAACTCGCCGCCCGCGACCGCCTCCGGGGTGTCCAGCGTGAGGTCGAAGCCGTCCGAGTACGCGCCGCCGGTCCCCCAGATCATGTTCTCGAACCACCAGGCGCCCCATGACGGGCCGGTGGTCAGGCCGAGCGTCGAGCCACCGTCCGGCACCTCACCCTTCAGCGTGGCGTCCCACTCGGTCAGCTCGTCCCAGGTCTCGGGACCACGGTCGGGCAGGCCCGCCTTCTTCCAGAGGTCCTTGTTGTAGTAGAAGAGCGGCGTGCTGCGGGCGTAGGGCACCGCCCAGTGCTGGTCGTCGTACTCGTAGTCCGCGTACAGGGCGGGCTGGAAGTCCTCCGCGTCGGCGTCGAGGTACTCCATGACGTCGTCCACGGGCATGATCTGGTCGTTCAGGTGGTACCGGAACCACCACACGTCGGACGCGATGACGAGGTCGGGCAGCTCGTCCGTCTGCGAGGCGGCCTGGAAGCGCTGGGCCACCTCGTCGTAGTCGGCGCCGGCGGTGACGAGGTCGACCTCGATGCCGCTCTCGGCGGTGAAGTCGTCGATGAGCTGCTGCTCGAGCTCCTGCGACTGGCCCGGGTGGTTGCTCCACCAGGTGATCTCCTGGGCGGGCTCGACCTGCGACCAGTCGACGGCCTCGGACGACGCGTCGTCGGACGACGTGGCGCCGACGCTCGGTCCGGCGCAGGCGGTGAGGGCGAGGGCCGAGACCGCGGCGAGCGCCGCGACGGCGGTCCGGGTGCGGCGGGCGGGACGGTGGGACACACGTGCTCCTTGGTTCGGTGGGGTGACGGGCGCGGGGTCGGGGCTAGCCCGAGACGGCGCCCGCGGTGAGGCCGGCGACGAGGCGTCGCTGGAGGACGAGGAAGACGAGGAGGATGGGCAGCGTCACGACGACCGTCGCGGCCAGCAGCACGCCCCAGTTCGACATGCCGTCGGTGTTCTGCAGCAGGGTGAGGCCGACGGGGAGCGTCATCTTGTCGGCGTGGTCGACGACGAGGAACGGCCACAGGTAGTCGTTCCACTCGGTCACGACGGAGACCAGCGCGACCGCCGCGAGCGTCGGCGTGCTCATCGGCACGACGAACGTCCACAGCTTGCGCCAGTGCCCGGCGCCGTCGAGCTCGGCCGCCTCGAGGATCGACGCCGGCAGCGTGAGGAAGTGCTGACGGAACAGGAAGGTGCCGAACGCGCTGGCCAGGCCCGGCACGAGGATCCCCTGGTAGGTGTTGAGCCAGCCGAGGCCGGCCACGAGCGTGTAGTTGGGGATGATCGTGATCTGCGGCGGGATCATCAGCGTCGCGATGACCAGCCCGAACACCAGCTTCTTGAACGGGAAGTCGAGGAAGACCAGCGCGTACGCGCAGGCCAGCCCCAGCGCGACCTTGAGGCCCGCGCCGACGACGGTCAGGCCGATGCTGTTCGCCAGCAGCCGGCCGAGCGGGATCGCGCCCGCAGCCTGCGCGTAGTTGTCGAGGCTCGGCGACCCGGGCAGCCACTGCAGCGGCACCTGGTACAGCTCCTCGGGCGTCTTGAGGCTGGCGAGGAGCAGCCAGACCAGCGGCAGGCCCAGCACCACCGTCGCGAACGCCATCGTGAGGTAGGCGCCGACGTGCGGCGACCGCCGTCGGGGAGGTCTGCCCGGGATCCCGGCGGGCGCCGCCGCCGTCCGGTCGATCGTGGCGGCGCTCATGCGTAGTGCACCTTCCGCTGGACGTACCGCATCTGCACCGCGGTGACGGCGAGCAGCACGAGGAACAGGACGGTGGCGACGGCCGACGCGTACCCGGCGCGGCCGTTCACGAAGCTCTCCTCGTAGACCGAGTACATGAGCGTCGTCGTGGAGCCCAGGGGGCCGCCCTGGGTCATCGCCTTGATGATGTCGAACGACTGCAGCGAGCTGAGCATCATCGTCACGAGCAGGAAGAACGTGGTCGGGGTGAGCAGCGGCAGCACGATCGAGCGCAGCGCGCGGGCCGACGACGCGCCGTCGAGCGCGGCGGCGTCGCGCAGGTCCTGCGGTACGGCCTGGAGGCCGGCCAGGTAGATGAGGGCGACGTACCCGAGGTTCTTCCACAGGTAGACGACGATCACCATGACCAGCGGCCACGGTCGTGCCGTGTACCAGGCGGGCGAGTCGAGGCCGACCCAGCCGAGCAGCTCCTGGACCAGCCCGTAGCGCGGGTCGAACATGAACAGCCACAGGATGCCGACGGCGAAGCCGCTCAGCACGTAGGGCGCGAACGCGACGGTGCGAGCGACGCCGCGCCCGCGGAGGCGGCGGTTCAGCAGCAGCGCCAGGCCCAGCCCCAGCACCATCGCACCGCCGACGGTCGCGACCGTGAAGACGAGCGTCGTGGTGACGATCCGGCCCGTCGTGGGCGCGGAGAACCACTCGGCGTAGTTGCCGAGCCCGACGAAGCGGGCGGACGGGGAGCCGAGGTTCCACTGCAGCGTCGACAGGTAGAGGCTCTGCAGCAGCGGGCGGTAGACGAAGACGAGGATCAGCAGCACGTTGGGGCCCGCCAGCAGCAGCGCCCACAGCAGGGCGTTCCGACGACGGCGCGCGCCGAGGCGGCTGCGGGTGCGGGGAGCGGGTGGTCGGCCGGCGGGCGGGGTGCCCGCCCGGGCCGACGGGGCGTCCGGGGGGCCGGACGGCCGTGGGGTCACGACGGTGGTCACAGCCGCGACTCTAGGAACCGCTCCGTCCGATATGTCCGGGTGGGCGGGGGTGCCCGCGAAGCGTTCGGGCAACGTTCATCGGCACGGTCCCCGCAGGTCACGGGCACTGCGCGACGGTCACCCGGACGTCGACGGGGCGTCAGGCGGCCGTCAGGCAGGCGTCAGCCGGGCGTCGTCTCGGGGACACCCGCGCGGGGGTAGGCCCGGGTCCTCTCGGAGGTGCCCATCCCCCACCGCACGGCGCGGGTGGCGAGGGCGCCGGCCGGTACGCCGAGGGTGCGGCGGAACCAGGTGTCGACGTGGAGCTCGTCGCGCGCCCACGTCGGAAGCGTCGACACCGCGCCCGCGGCGAGCAACGCGTACGGGGGCCGGGCCGCGAGCGGCAGCGGCGGCTCGCGCAGCAGGAACCCCACCGTGTCCAGCGCTGCCTCCGACGCCTCGAGCTCGGGCCGGTACGCCTCGATCGTCGCGCGCAGCTCGGCCACCGACTCCGGCACGACGACGGCACCCAACGCTCGCGCGACCCGCGCCGCCTGCGCCACGTACTCGTCCGCCTCGGCGGCGGTGAGCGGCCGCTCGCCGAACCGCTGGTGCGCCGTGAGGAACGAGTCCGCCTCCGCGGCGTGCACCCAGGTCAGCAGGTGCGGGTCGCCCGCGCGGTAGGGCCGCCCGTCCGGCGCCTTGCCACGCACCCGCTCGTGCACCGACCGGACCCGGTCGATCATCGCCTGCGCGTCGTCGGCGGTGCCGAACGTCGTCGTGGCGATGAATGTCGCCGTCCGCTCCAGCCGGCCCCACGGGTCGCCGCGGTAGCCCGAGTGCCCGGCGACGCCCGCCATCGCCAGCGGGTGCAACGACTGCAGCAGCAGCGCCCGCAGCCCACCCACGAACATCGACGCGTCCGCGTGCACCCGCCCGACCGGGCTGTCGGGCGGGAACCAGCGCGGGCCGGGCGTCAGGTGGATCCGGTCGCGCACCGCGTGCGCGTCCCGTCCGGCGACCTTCGCGAACAGCATCTCGCCGAGGCGCAGCCGAAGCCGCTCCACCGGGTTCGTCGCCGTCGTCATGCCGCCAGTATCCCGCTCAGGTCGTGTAGTCGGCGTTGATCCGGATGTATCCCTCCGTGAGGTCGCACCCGTACACGGTGAACTCTCCGCCGGCGATGCCGAGGTCCACCTCGATGACCACCTCGTCCCGCCGGAGGTACGTCTCGAGCTCGGCTCGCACCGCGGCGGAGGGCAGCACGGGATAGGTCTCGATCCCGCCGAAGGCGATCCGGACGTCCTCCTCGTGGACGTCGGTCTCTGTGGCGCACTTGCCGATGGCCATGGCGACGCGCCCCCAGTTCGGGTCGGCGCCGTGCACGGCCGTCTTGACGAGCGGGGAGTTCACGACCGCCTTCCCGACGAGCTTGGCCTGCGCGTCGTCACGGGCCCCGCTCACGCGGACCTCGATGACCCTGGACGCGCCCTCCCCGTCAGAGGCGATCATCTTCACGAGGTCGGTGCACAGGTCCCGGAGCACGTCCTCGAACGCCTCGAGGTCGACGGTGCCGGCCAAGCCCGACGCGACGATCGCCGCGGTATCCGAGGTCGACGTGTCGGTGTCGATGCTCACGGCGTTGTAGGTCCGCTCCACCACCGCCCGGAAGATCCGGTCGAGGTCCTCTGCGGGCACGTCGGCGTCCGTGCAGACGAACGACAGCAGGGTCGCCATGTCGGGCTCGATCATGCCGACGCCCTTGGCGATCCCGACGATCCGCGCCTCCCCGACCTGGCGGACGGCCACCTTGGGCCGGGTGTCCGTCGTCATGATCGCGCGGGCGACGGCGTCGAGGTCCACCCGGTCCGCCGCCGGGAGGGCCGCCAGCCCGGGCCGCACTCTCGCCATCGGGTACGGCACACCGATGACGCCGGTCGAGGCGACCAGCACCTGCTCCGGCCGGCACCCGGCCGTCCGGGCCGCCCACTCCTGGAGCTCCCGCGCGTCGGCCAGGCCGCGCTCCCCGGTGGCGACGTTCGCGTTGCCGGACACGACGACGACGGCGCGCAGCGCCCGGGTCTCGGCCTCCCGGCTCAGGCGCACGCTGGGTCCGGCGAAACGCGACCGCGTGAACACGGCGGCGGAGGTGGTGGCTCCGGTGGCATACACGAGGGCGGCGTCCGGGACGCCGTCCTTGACGCCGACGTTCCCGGTGATGCCGTGGAATCCGGCGACGGTGGTGGTCATCGTGTGCTCTTCTCGCGGGTCGGGGCAGGGTCGGGTCGAACGAGGTCGGGTCCGGGGTGGACCGGAACGAGGACAGCGCCGTCGTCGCCACCCCTCAGTGCCAGGACCCGGTCGCACAGCGACAGGATGTCGAGGTCGTGGCTCACGAGGAGCACACCGGTCCCCGCCCGTGCGGCACGGACGACGACGGCGAGCAGGTCGGCGGCGGTGTCGGCGTCCAGCATGGACGTCACCTCGTCGAGGACGAGGTACTCCGGTCGCAGCGCAAGGGCCCGTGCGACGCAGGCGCGCTGCAGCTCCCCGCCGGAGACCTGGTGGGGACGACGGGAGAGCAGCTCCGGCCCCAGGCCGACGTCGTGCGCCAGCGCAGCCGCGTCGACGGACAGCCCCGCCAGACGCGCCGGCAGCTCGATCGCCTGGCGCAGGGTCATGCGCGCGTCGACCGCCGTACGGGGATGCTGGGACACCCAGCCCACCCGCCGCCGTTGCGCGGGCGGCAAGTCGAGACCCGCACCGTCGACGCGTGCTCCCCCCACCGCGACATGACCGGTGTCGGGGACCTCGAGCTGCGCCAGGACCGAGGCGAGGGTCGACTTGCCCACGCCCGACGGCCCGGTGAGCCCGACGACCTCGCCGGCCCGGACCGCCAGGTCCGTGGGCCCGAGGACGGTGCCGCCGCCCCGCAGCACGCGGACGCCGTGCGCGGCCAACGCCGGGGCGTCCGCATCGACGGGGGGCGCCGTCCGACGCGCAGGGGCCGAGCGGCCGACGACCTCGACCGCCGTCCCGCGGGCCACGACCCGGCCCGCCTCGAGGCGGGTGACGGTACCTCCGCCGCTCCGAGCCAGGGCGAGGTCGTGCGTCACGACCAGCACGCTGTGCCCGGCCCGCGCGTAGGTGGACAGCAGCACCCCGACCGCCTGCGCTGCGTCCTCGTCGAGCCCCGACGTGGGCTCGTCCACGAGGAGCACGGGCGGGTGGTTGACCATCGCTGCGACGAGGTTCAGCCGCGCGAGCTGGCCGCCCGAGAGCTGGTGCGGGTACCGCCGCAGCCACGCCGGGTCGACGCCGGCCGTGTGGGCGAGGTCGGCGAGCAGCCGCCCGCCGCCGGACGCGCGGTGCGGGTGCGCGACCCCGAGCCGTGCCCGGCCGGGCACCGCCACCCCCTGCGCCTCGCGGAGCTGGGCCACGATCGTCGACGTCGGCGTGAACGCGGCGCCGGCGCCCTGGGGCGCGATCCCGATCAGGCGCCCGCGCACGACCCTGCGGTGGGTGCGGGCGGGCGCGGCGAGCAGGTCGACCTTTCGCCGTCCCACCGTCAGCACGGCGGTGCCGGTGGCCCTCGACCGGGACGGCAGCGCGCCGTTCAGCGCCGACAGCAGCGTGGACTTGCCCGCCCCCGAGGGGCCGAGCAGCACGTGCACCTCGCCGGGGACCAGATCCAGGTCGACGCGGTCAAGGACCGGGGCGTCCCCGTGGGCGACCGACAGGCCCCGCACGGAGACGGAGGCGGAGTCGTGCGCGATCTCCGGGTGCGGGGCGTCAGTCATGGTGCTCCTCTCCGCGGCCTGACAGACAGCCGGAGAGGCAGACGGTGACGGCGACGAGCAGCCCGGCGGGCGCCGCGAGGGTCCACCACGCCCCGGAGAGCAGCGCCTGCTGGCCGAGGTCGAGCAGCACGCCCAGCGACGGCGCGTGCGGCGGCAGGCCCAGACCCAGGAACGTCAGGGTGGACTCGTGCCAGACGGCGTGCGGGACCAGCAGGCCCAGCGCCACGACAAGCTGCGCGGCGAGGCGCGGCGCGGCGTGGTGGCGCAGCAGCTGGCGCCGGGTGAAGCCGTGGGCGACCGCCGCGCGGTAGTAGTCCGACGTGCCGACCGCCAGGAGCTCGGCGCGCACGAGCCGCGCCGTCTGGGTCCAGTGCGTGGCGGCGACCACGAGCACGATGGTGAGGAACGACCCGCGCAGCACCGACGCGACCACGATGCCGAGCAGCAGGTGCGGCACGGCGTTGACGCCGTCCACGACCCGCATGCCCCAGCGGTCCACGCGACCGCCCGCGAGCGCGCATCCGGCGCCAACCAGCGCACCCACGACCACCGCGCTGGTCGCCCCGGCGAGCGCGGCGAGCAGGGAGATGCGCAGCCCGTGCGCCGAGCGCACGAACAGGTCGCGGCCCGTGAGGTCGGTGCCGAACGGGTGCCCCCACGACGGGCGTGTGGCGCCCGTGGCGTAGTCGACGCGGTCGATGTCGACGGGCAGCAGCGGGACGACGAGTGCGTAGGCCACCAGCAGCGCCAGCCCCGTCACGGCGACCGCGCGCCACGGCACCGCCCGTCGGGTCCGCACCGCGCGGAGGGGGCTGACGGTGGGAACGGTGTCAGAGCGCATCGGCGTCCGTCCTCGGGTCGATCCGCACGAGGCAGAGGTCGGCGAGCAGGCCACCGACCACGGCCACCAGCACGAGCAGCACCGTCGACGCGGCGAGCAGCGTGAAGTCCTGGGCGAGCGCCGCGTCGACGAGCGCGCCGCCCAGCCCCGGCCAGGAGAAGATCTCCTCCACGAGGACCGACCCGGCCACGACCTCGGGGAGCCGCGCCCCCGCGATCGCGAGCGTCGGGACGGCCGCCGTCGGCAGCACGTGGCGGAGCATCACCCGCCACTCGGCGACACCGCGCAGACGGGCGGCCTGCGTGGACGGGGTGCGCAGGTGCTCGGCCATGCCCCGGTGCAGGTGGAGGGCCATCCACGGCAGCTGCGAGGCCGCGACGGCGAGCACCGGCAGCGCCAGGTGGGTGCCCACCTGCGCGGCCGTGGCCGGGGCGCCCGGATCGGTCAGCCCGCCGGCCGGGAACCAGCCGAGGCCGAGCGACAGCACCCCGACCAGCACCAACGCGACGAGGAACGCGGGCACGGCGGAGAGCGCCCATAGACCGCCCGTCAGGAGCCGGGCGAGGGCGCCGTGCGGGCGCAGCGCCGCCAGCATCGCCACCGGGACGGCGACGGCGATCGAGACGGCGAGCCCCGTGACCATGAGCAGCAGGGTCCAGGGCAGCCGCACCGCCACCACCGTCGCGACGGGCGCCCGGCCGGTCGTGGAGGTGCCGAGGTCGCCGGCGAGCGCACCCGTGACCCATCGCCACCAGGCGTCGAGCCACGGCGTCCCCGCCACGATCCCCTCCACGCCGCCGCGGGCGGTCCCGCCCGTGAACTCGTCGCGGGCGCCGAGGAACGCCGACGCCGCGTCGGTCGGCGAGGCCGCGGCGAGCGCGAAGACCGCCAGGCTCACGAGCACGACGAGCGGCACGGCCCACCCCAGCCGCCGTCCGGTCAGGCGCAGCGCGGCTACCGTCCGGGTCACCGGCGCGTCCAGTGCTGGACGTCGAACCACGGGCCCCATGCCACGCCGTGCTCGTGCGGCTCCACGACGTGTCCCACGCCGTCCCACGCGTCGAGGCCGCGGGCCACGTACGTGTGCTCGAGCGCGAAGACGGCGACCATGGGCGGGTTCTCCACGAGGCGCTCCTGCAGCCTCCGGTACGTCGCCGCGCGGGTCTCGCCGTCCGGCTCCCTGCGTGCCTCGTCCAGCAGGCGGTCCACCTCGTCGTCGGCGTAACCGGACGCGTTCGAGTAGGCGTCGTCCTCGTCGAAGTCCGCGTAGTCCGAGTGCAGCTGCCGGTAGACCTGGGCGTCCGGGTCGTACGGCATGTCGCCCCCGCCGAGCACGAACGCCTTCTCGTCCATCGCGGTGACCGCGTGCGCGCGATCGACCCCCTCCAGGGAGACCTCGATGCCGAGCGCGGCCAGGTCCGAGGCGAACGCCTGAGCCACGTCACGACGCAGCGTGTCCTCCGCGAAGTACATGACCGTGAACGCGAACGGGATGCCGTCCTTGGCGCGTGTCCCGTCGGGGCCCAGGATCCACCCCGCCGCGTCGAGCAGCGCCGCGGCCGCGTCGGGGTCGTGCTCGAAGGCCGCCGACGGCTCGTGGTTCGCGCCCTGCGCGGGCGTGAACGGGGACGAGATCGCTTCCCCGTGGCCGGCGAGGATCCCGTCGACCATCGCCTGCCGGTCGGTGGCGAGATTGAGCGCGGTCCGCACGTCGGGGTCGGCGAAGAACGGCAGGGTCTGCGGCAGCGAGATCGCGCGAAAGTCCGCGGAGGGGTTGGTCACCAGCTCCAGACCGGCGACGCCGTCGAGCGCCGTCGCGGTCCGCGGGGAGAGCTGGGCGCCGTCGACGTCGCCGGATCGGACCCGCTGCGCCCGCGCGTTCTCGTCGGCGACGAAGGCCAGGTGGATGGTCGTCACCTCCGGGTCTCCGCCCCACCAGTCGTCGCGTGCCTCCAGCGTCAGGGACTCGCCGCGGCGCCACTCGGCCAGCACGTACGGGCCGGTGCCCACCGGCTGGTCCGCCAGTGTCGAGCCCACCACGGTGTCCCCGAGCGCCTCCGAGGCCGGGATGCCCAGCGTGAGCCGCGCCGGCAGGCCCGCGTAGGGGTACGCCAGCTCGAACCGGACGCTGTGGGCGCTGGTCGCCACGACGTCCTCGACCATCGCGTAGTCCGTGCTCATCCAGGAGCCCTGCCGGGGGTCGCGCACGGCGTCGTACGCCGCGACCACGTCGTCGGCGTCGAACGCCGAGCCGTCGCTGAACGTGACGCCCTCGCGGAGCGTGACCGTCCAGGTCGTGAGGTCGCCGTCCGGCGTCGGCAGCTCGGTGGCCAGACCGGGCTCGAGCACCCCGCCCGGGCCCACCGCGACCAGGCCGTCGTACAGCTTGGAGGTGATGCCCAGCGGGTACTCGAGGGGGTTGAGGGAGTCGTACTCGCCGGTCTCGGCCAGCCGCAGCGTCGACGGGTCGTCGGGCGAGCCGGACCCGGGGTCGTCGAGCGCGCACCCGGTCAGGGCGAGCACCACGACCATCGTGGCGGCGGCCGGGCCTCGACGGCGCGGGACGACGGCGCGGGCGGGGACAGCGATGCTCATGAGACGGAGATCCTCGGGTCGGCGACGGACTGCAGGACGTCGGCGGCCGTGTTGACGGCAACGTACAGGCCGCCGAGGACGAACGTGACGCCGGCGACCGCGGGGAAGTCGGAGACGGGCAGGCTGGCCGACAGGTAGGAGCCGAGCCCGCCCCAGGTGAAGACGCCCTCCACGAGAAGGACCCCGCCGAACATGAAACCGAGCTGCAGGGCTCCCATCGACAGCGACGCGCCGAGCGAGTTCCGCAGCACGTGCCCGCGCAGCACCTGCGTCTCGGTCAACCCCTTCGCGGTGGCGGTCCGGACGTGGTCGGAGCGCAGGGTCTCGGTGAGGCTGGAGCGCAGCACGCGACCGATCGCCAGCGCCGGCCCGACGGCGAGGGCGAGGGCCGGCATGACGACGTGCGCGAGCGCGTCGCCCGTCGCCGCGGGATCGCCCGCGAGCATGCTGTCGAGCACGCTCAGACCTGTGGGTCCGTCGGTGACACCGCCCCGTCCGGACGCCGGCAACCACCCGAGCAGCTTGTAGAACACGATGATGCCGAGGATGCCGAGCATGAAGGTCGGCGCCGTCGAGCCGACGAACAGAAGGCCGCGGAAGACCCCCGCCAGCGGCCAGCGCAGCATGCTGGACACGGCGAACAGGACCCCGAGCAGGACCGCGAGCAGGAAGGCGACCAGGACGAGCTCCAGGGTCGCGGGCAGATACGCCCCGATGTCCTCGGCCACGGGGCGGCGGGTGCGGAACGACGTGCCCAGGTCGCCGGTGAGCAGGCCCCCGACGAACGCGAGGTACCGCTGGGGCGCCGGGTCGTCGAGACCGAGACGCTCGCGCGCGGCGGCGACAGCGTCCGGGGAGGCGTTGCCGCCGATCGTGGCGGAGACAGGGTCTGCCCCGGAGACCTCCTGCAGCAGGAAGAGCACCAGGGACAGGGCCCCCAGCAGACCCAGCAGCGACGCGAGCCGGACGCCGACGAAGCGCAGACGGGACATGGTCATCACCTCCGGTGGGCGATCCGGTGACGCAGCGCGTCCCCGGCGAGGTTGGACAACAGGCTGAGCAGCATCACGGCGACGCCGGGGACGAGCGGGATCCACCAGGCGTCGAGGATCTCGACCAGCGCCCGTGACGTGTCCGCGCCGAGCTCCGGCGCCGGGGCGGGCTGCCCCAGCCCGAGGAAGGACAGGGACGCCAGCACCATGACGACGTTGCCGATGTCGAGGCTGGCGGTGACGATCGCGGTGGGCACCACGCCCGGCAGCACGTGCCGCCGCACGAGCCGCGCCCGGCCGACCCCGGCCATGCGCGCGGCCTCCACGTGCGGGCGGGCCATGATGGCGCGCACCTCACCTCGGACGATCCGGGCGTAGTACGGCCACCAGACGATGCTGACGGCGAGGAAGGTGTTGAACAGGCCCGGCCCGAGGGCGGCCGCGACGGCCACGGCCACCAGCATGGACGGCAGCGCGAGGAAGACCTCGGTGGTGCGCATCAGCACCGAGTCGACCCACCCGCCGGCCACCCCCGCGACCACGCCGACGAGGGACCCCATGACGAGCCCGACCGCCGTGACGGCGATCGAGAGCAGCCACGACGTCCGGAGCCCGACGAGCACCCGGGAGAACGTGTCCCGCCCGATCTGGTCGGTCCCCAGGAGGAAGCCGTCGGAGAAGGGCGGGAGCTTGGGCGGGCCCACCGGTTGCACCGGGTCGTGCGGCGCGAGGAGCGGGGCGACGAGGGCCAGGACGGTGAGGGCCACGATCAGGCCGATGAGCGTCCAGTCCAGCACCCGGCGCGCGAGGGTGTTCGTGCCGGAGCGGCCCCGACGGGCGGTCAGGCGCCACCGCGGGGGCGGGTCGGGGACGGCCCCGGGCGGGCGGGGCGCGGCCCCGGCGGACGGACGGTCGTCGGCGCGGGTCAGGACGTCGGCCATCAGATCTCTCCTCGGCGGAGGCAGGCCACCTCGTGGCGGCGCGCGACGTCGGCGGTCGAGCGGCCGTCGACGGCGGTGAGCTGGATCCCGACGACGGTGCTCGAGCACTCGGGCACCGCGACGGGGCACCGGGGGTGGAACGCGCAGCCCGTCGGCGGGTCGAGGGCGCTGGCGGGCTCACCCGGCAGCGGCTCGACGATGGTGCCGGGCCGTGGCACGGCGGCCACCAGATTGCGTGTGTACGGGTGCTGCGGGCGGGCGATGACGTCCTCGGCACGACCCACCTCGACGATGCGGCCGAGGTACATCACCGCGATCCGGTCGCCGACGATGCGCGCGACCGCGAGGTCGTGGGTCACGAACATGACCGCGATCCCCAGCTCACGGCGCATCTCGTTGATGAGGTTGAGCACGTTCGCCGCGACGGACACGTCCAGCGCGCTCGTCGGCTCGTCGCAGAGCAGGACCCGGGGCGGCACGATCGTCGCGCGGGCCAGGACGACGCGCTGGCGCTGTCCGCCGGACAGCTCGCCGGGGATCGCGTCGAGCACTGCCGGGGGGAGCCCGACGCGGTCGAGGATCGCGCGGGCACGGCTCTCCTTCTCCGCGCGGTCCGTGCCGCGCGGTAGCCGCTCGTGCAGGACCTCCCGGACCGTCATCCACGGGGTGAGCGAGGAGCCCGCGTCCTGGAACACCATCTGGATGTCGGTGCCGCGCGGGCCGCGCACCGACCCGGTGAACCGCTTCTCCAGGTGCCCCGCCACCCGCAGCAACGTCGACTTGCCCGAGCCGGACTCGCCGACGACCGCGACCGACTCGCCCGGCTGCAGGTCGAAGGTCACGCCCCGCAGCGCGCCGAGCCGCGCCCTGCGGCCGTGCTCGTCGCGGACCTGGAACGTGCACTCGAGCTCCGCCGCCTGGATCAGCGGCGCGCCACGCCCGTGGTCGGGCAGCGGCGGCAGCGGGTCGAGCAGGGTGCGCGAGACACCCCGGTCGCCGACCCGGCCGGACTCGAAGCACGCGGCACGGTGCTCCGCGTGCCCGTCGCCGGCGGCGACCTCGTCCAGGGTCGGCACCCCCTCCGCGCACGCCTCGACGGCGAACCGGCAGCGCGACGCGAACGCGCACCCGCCGCTCGCGGCGCCGGCGGTACCTGCGGCCTCGGCGGGAAGGCTCCACAGCGGCCGCGACCGGTCGGAGTCGAGCGACAGGCGCGACCCGAGCAGTCCCAGGGTGTAGGGGTGCTGCGGGTGCTCCAGCACCTGCCGCGTGGTCCCCGTCTCCACGATCCGCCCGCGGTACATGACGGCGATGCGGTCGGCGACCTGCGCCGCGACGCCCAGGTCGTGGGTGATCATCACGACCGAGCAGCCGATCTCGTCGCGCATGTCCGCGAGCAGCCGCAGGATCTGCGCCTGGACGGTGACGTCGAGGGCGGTGGTCGGCTCGTCCGCCACGACCAGCTCGGGCCGTCCCGCCAGGGCCATGGCGATCATCACCCGCTGCCGCAGCCCTCCGGACAGCTCGTGCGGGTAGGAGCGGTACCGACGCTCCGGCTGCGGGATCCCGACCGCCCGCATGAGCCGGACGGCCTCCTGCGGCGACCCGGCCTTCTCGGCGACCTGACGGCCCACGAGCATCGTCGGGTTGAGCGAGGTCATCGGGTCCTGGAACACCACGCCCAGCCGGCTGCGCCGGGCCTCGCGCAGGCGGGCGGGAGGCGCCGTCCGCAGGTCCATCCCGGCCACCTCGAGCGTGCCGTCGATGCGGGGGCGGGAGGACTCCGGCAGCAGCCCGAGCATCGCCATGCTCATCACGCTCTTGCCGGAGCCCGACTCACCGACGACGCCGACGATCTCGCCGCGCCCGACCTCGAGGTCGACACCGTGCAGGATCGGGGAGCGGACTCCGTTCCGCTCGAGGCTGACGTCAAGGCCTTGCAGCCGGGCGACGGGATCGGCGGTGCGGACGGGGCCGGGATCCGGCGGCGTCTTGGTCGAGGGCGGTACGGCGACATCCATGGGACCGGCTCCTTCGTTCGTGGTGGGGCGGGCAGGACGGGCTGAGGGCAGGCGGCGTGCGGCCTATGGGGGCGGTGGGGCCCCCGCAGGGGCGAGCGGCCGAAGGGCCGCGCGTCGGGCGACGTCGTCGGCGGTGACCTCGGCGACCCGGCGCTGTCGCGACCGGGCGGTCAGCGCGAGCATGAGCGCGACGACGAGCGCCAGCCCGGACGCGCCCAGCCACAGCACCCGCGACCCGTACGCGTCGAGCACGAACCCGCCGGCGACCGGCCCGACCGCCGTCGCCAACGAGTGGGTGAGCCCGTAGACCCCCTGGTAGCGCCCCCGCCGGAGCGGGTCGGCGAGGTCCGCCGTCATCGAGGTCGCCTGGGGGTGCGAGCCCATCTCGCCGAGGGTCCAGATCGCGACCGTCACGAGGTACATCGGCAGGGTGGCGGCGACCGACTGCAGTCCGACACCCACCGCCGTGAGCGTGATCGCGAGGACGATCACCAGGTCGCGGGACCACCGGTTGAACAGGCGCGCGGTCGGGAGCTGCAGCAGGCACAGCAGCACGCCGTTGAGGGTGAGCAGGATCCCGAAGTCGCTGGACGGGTGCCCCTGCTCGGTCATGACGAGCGGCAGGGTGGTCGTCGACTGCACGTACACGATCGAGTACGCGAACATCACCGCGGCGAAGGTCATGAAGACGCGGTCGCGGAGCACCGGGAGCAGGCCTCCTCCGCCCCGGCGCCGGGGGGCTCGCGCGCCGTCGTCGGCGGTGGTCGACGCCTCCTCGGGCGGGGAGACCCGGGTCTCCGGGACCTTGGCGGCGATCACGCCCACGGACACCAGGACGAGCCCGGCCTGGCACCAGAACAGGAGCGAGAACGACACCTCGGCCATGAACCCTGCGGCGAGTGGGCCGATGGCGTATCCGAGGTTGACGGCCCAGTAGTTGTAGTTGAACGCGGTGCGCCGGTGCTGCGGCTCGACGAGGTCGCCGACCATGGTCTGGATGACCGGCCCGCAGGTGCCGTTGAACAGGCCGTACGCGGTGAGCAGGACGGCGATCGGCCCGGCGCCGTCGGCCAGCGGGATGGCCACGAGCGCGACCACGCTCAGCAGCTCGCCCGCCAGGAGCACCCGGCGGCGCCCGACCCGGTCGGCGAGCACCCCGCCCGCGAGGGAGGAGACGACGACCCCGACCCCGTACGCAGCGACCACGACCCCCGCCTCACCGGCGGACATGCCGACCGAGGACGTGAGGAAGATCGTCATGTAGGGGACGACGAACCGCCCGATCCACACGACGAGCTGCGCCGTCCACAGCCACCAGAAGGCGGCGGGCAGGTCGCGCAGCCGGGTGCGGCCGGCGGTCGCGGGCGGGGCCATTGCGTCTCTCTCCCTCGTCGGGCGGGGTGCCCGCGTCACTCGGCGGTCGCGGACTCGTCGATGCCGAGCGTCGCGAAGTCGAGCGTGGCGGGGGCCGCGATGGAGTGGGACGACTCGACGCCCTCCAGCCAGCCCTGGGCCACCATGAAGTCGGTGCTCCAGGCGAAGACGGGCGCGCACCCGGCGTCGTAGGCGGCCTCGCCGGCCTCGACGTAGGTCTCGTCCGACCCGGTCGTAAGGGCCTCGCGGAGCAGCCCGGTGGTTGTCTCGTCGGAGCACTGCAGGTGGTTGAGCCCGCCGTCCGGGTCCCAGAAGACGTGGCCGTGCATGAACGCGTTGTTGGAGTCGGGCCACGTGGCGGGCGCGATGAGCACGTCCGGCGCGTCCTCGGGGTTCTCGGGGAAGTCGCCGAACACCTCGGAGGACTGGTGGCTGGTGACCGTCGCGGTCATCCCGAGCGATTGCAGCTGGGCGGCGACGATGTTCGCCATCTGCTCGGCGTCCGACCCGCCGGCGTTGTAGCCGATCTGGATCTCGATGCCCGGCGCCAGCGACCCGACCCACTCCTCGAGCGCGGCCGGGTCGTGCACGACCTCGCGGGTGTCGACCCCGGGGGGCAGGGCACCCTTCGGGTAGTAGCCCTGGGCCACCTCGGAGCTGACGCCCGTGACCTGGTCGACGATCGACGCCCAGTCGATCCCCTCGAAGAGGGTCCGGCGGGACTCGGCGTCGGCGAGCAGGTCGCGGTTCGGGTTCATGTACATGACGCCCACCTGGAAGGACGGCAGCGCGAACGCCTCCAGTGCCTCGGAGTCGAGGTACTTCTGACGCGACGCCGTCGGCACCCCGGACAGCAGGGCGTGCAGGTCGCCGCTCTCCAGCTCGAGCTGCATCGCAGAGATCTCGGTGTAGACGGGCAGCTCCACCGTGGTGAACGTGGGGTCGAGGTTGCCCCAGTAGTCGTCGAAGTAGGTGAGCTCGTACCCCTCCCCCACGACCGCCTTCGACAGCACGTAGGGACCGGTGCCCGCCGAGTGGGTCGACAGCCAGGCCTGCGCGAAGTCGTCGCCGCCGTGCTCGGTGAGCGCCGTCGGGCTGATCATCCGCGGCCCGTACGGAGAGGCCAGGTAGTCGAGGAACGCCGAGTTCGGCTCGGCGAGAGTCACCGTGACGGTGTGGTCGTCCACCTCCTCGACGTCCTCGACGCCCTGGACCATGTAGGCAGGTCCGGCGTCCACGTCGAGGCGACGCTGGAACGACGCCCCGACCGCCGACGCGTCGAAGGCGGTGCCGTCGTGGAAGGTCACGCCCTGGCGCAGCGTGAACGTGTACTCCGTGAAGTCGTCGCTGACCTGCCACGACTCCGCGAGGGACGGGACGACGGTCGCCGCCTCGTGGTTGCCCGCCTCGTAGCGCACCAGCCCTTCGTACGCGTTGGTGGTGATGGCCAGGCCGTTGCCCGAGTAGTAGACGTCGGGGTCCGGCGGCTGGCCGATGTCGTTGAGCACCCCGAGCCGCAGCACGCCGTCGGTGGGTGCGGCGGCCGTGGCGGCGCTGTCGCCGAGCTCCCCGTCGGAGCAGCCGGAGAGCAGGAGGGTGCCGACGGCGAGGAGCGCCAGGGTGCGCCTCGCCATGACGGGCACACGGCGCGTGCGTGAGGTCATGGTGGTCTTCTCTCTGTGCTGGCTCGGCAGGATGTGCGGGCGGTTCAGTCGGACGTGCGGAAGACCTGGTTGCGGCGGTTGCCGTCGGCGTCCAGGCCGATCGCGTACGGGTGCAGGTAGTCGGGCTCCGTGATGCCCTTGCGGTGCATCGCGATGCCGGTCATGGCCTCGCGGACCGCCCGGTTGGCGAGCAGCGCGGTGATCTCGCCGCGGTCGTCGTAGGGCGGGGAGACTTCGACGACGTCCATCGCGACGATCCCGACCTCGGCGGCGAGGCGTCGCACGGCCCGGAGGATGTCGTTCGAGGTGATGCCGCCGGGCTCCGGGGTACCAGTGCCGGGGGCGTAGGCCGGGTCGCAGACGTCGATGTCGAGTGAGATGTACAGGTGGTCGGCCTGGTCCAGCGCCTCGTCGACGGCCCGCTCGAGGACCTTGTCGAAGCCCTCCCGGACGATCTCGGCCATGAAGTGGGTGCGCATGCGCTGGTCGTCCATCCAGTCGAGCGTCTGCTGGTCGGGCCAGTAGCCGCGCAGACCCACCTGGACGAAGTTCTTGCCCGGCACGGCGCCGGAGTCGATGAGGTGTCGCATGGGAGTGCCGTGCGAGGCCAGCGACCCCGGCATGTCGGAACCCGTGTCGGCGTGGGCGTCGAAGTGGACGATGCCGACCTTGCCGTGGCCGTAGTGGTCGGCGACCGCCGTCGCGGACGGCCACGTGATCGCGTGGTCCCCACCCAGGACGATCGGGACGGCCCCGGCGTCGACCACGGTGCCGATGAACTTGCGCACCTCCTCGAACGTCTTCGCGGTGTTGCCGACGAAGACCGGCGCGTCGCCGTAGTCGGCCATCACCAGCTCCTCGAACGCGTCGACGTGGGTGTCGAGCGAGAAGTGCGGGCGCCCGTAGCCGCCCTTGTAGTCGCAGGCCCGGATCGCGAGCGGGCCGTGGTTGGTGCCGGTGCGGCCGGTCGCGGTGGAGTCCCACGGGACGCCCAGCACCGCGACGTCGACGCCCGCCGCGCGGAGGTCGTCAGGGGTGAGCGCGACAGGCAGCTTGCCGAAGGTCTGGATGCCGGCGAACCCGCCCTCGGCCTTGCGGTTCGCGAACAGCAGCCCCGGCGGGCGGCCTTCGTTGTAGTCGTCGGTAGCCCCGTGTCCCTCCAGCCCCTGGCCGAGCCGGCGGGGCTGCTCCCAGAACCCGTCGGGCCACAGATCGTGGTGGTGGTCGTGCTGGTCGTCGTGCTGGTCGTGGCTGTGGTCGTGCGACATGTGTGTCCTCGGGGTCGTCGGGTGGGACGTCGGTGGTGCCGGGTGAGTCAGGCCGGGGCGTCCCGGAACACCTGCGTGCGGCGGCCGCCGGCAGCGGCGAGGTTGAGCGCGTGCGGGTCGGCGTAGTCCGGGCCGACGAGCCCCAGACGACGCATCGCCGTCCCGGTCAGGGCCTCCCCGATCGCCCGGTTCGCGAGCAGCACCGTGATCTCGCCGTCGTTGTCGTAGGGCGGGGAGACCTCGACGACGTCCATCCCGACGATCCCGACCTCGGCCGAGAGCCGTCGCACGGCCCGCAGGACGTCGATGGAGGTGATGCCGCCCGAGACCGGGGTACCGGTACCGGGGGCGAAGGCTGGGTCGCAGACGTCGATGTCGAGCGAGATGTACAGGTGGTCGGCCTGGTCCAGCGCCTCGTCGACCGCCCGCTCGAGGACCTTGTCGAAACCGTCGCGGTCGATCTCCGCCATGAAGTGCGTCCGCATCTGGCGCTCGTCCATCCAGTCGAGCGTCTCCTGGTCGGGCCAGTAGCCGCGCAGGCCCACCTGGACGAAGTTCTTGCCTGGCACCGCGCCCGAGTCGATGAGCTTGCGCATGGGAGTGCCGTGCGAGGCCAGTGCCCCGTTCATGTCGGCGCCGACGTCGGCATGGGCGTCGAAGTGGACGATGCCGACGTTGCCGTGGCCGTAGTGGTCGGCGACCGCCGTCGCGCACGGCCACGTGATCGCGTGGTCGCCGCCCATGACGATGGGGATCGCGCCCGACGTGACGACGGTCCCCACGAACTTGCGGACCGACTCGAAGGTCGCCGCCGTGTTGCCGACGTGGATCGGCGAGTCGCCGTAGTCGCACATCGTGAGCACCTCGAACGGGTCGACCCGCACGTCCAGGTGCTTGCTGGGGAACCCGTAGCCGGCGAAAGCCGGGACCTGGCGCAGCGCGAGCGGGCCGTGGTTCGTGCCGGACCGGCCGCCGGCCGTGGAGTCCCACGGCACGCCCAGCACCGCGACGTCGACGCCCGCGGCCACCAGGTCGTCCGGGGTGAGCGCCATCGGGAGCCGGGCGAAGGTCCGGATGCCCGAGTGCCCGCCGCCGCGCCGCCGGTTGACGTGCAGCAGCCCGGGCGGGCGGCCCTCGTTGTAGTCGTCGGTAGCCCCGTGTCCCTCGAGCCCTTCGCCCAGCCGACGCGGCTGCTCCCAGAAGCCTTCCGGCCACCGGTCGTGGTCGTGGTGGGCGTGCCCGCCCGCATCGTGGTGTCCGTGGTCGTCGTGCTCGGAGGTCATGGCGGTGACCGTAGGACGCTGCCAAATCGTTTATCCAGGGGTGCAGGCCACTCGAAACGCACCTTTAACCCCGGTCGTTCAACCTTCGGGACCTGACACTCGTTCGCACCGTGCGCGAAACAGTGGTGAAACGATTAGTCAGCCACGGCGGGCCAGAAGGTCCCCCGCCGTCGAGGCCCGCAGGTGGACCGGCGCGGGGACGGTCCTGACCGTCCGAGCCGCGATCACCGGGTCCTCGTCACCCTCGACGAGGGCGACCAGCCGCTCGACGCAGGCGACACCGAGCGCGTGGGCCGGCAGCTCCACCGCCGTCACGGGCGGGTCCTCGGCCGCGAGCGCCGTCTCGTCGGCGCAGGCGGCGACCAGCACGTCGCTGCCGGGCACGCGGCCCGCCGCGCGCAGGGCCTCCATCGCGCCGCGGACGACGAAGGACGACGCGCCCAGCACGAGGTCCACGTCGGGGTGGGCGGCCAGCACAGGCTCCAGCAGCGTCCGGTGGCGTGCCACGGAGCGATCGCCGAACGTCGTCCCGACCAGCACCGGCGTGGTGCCCTGCTCCGCGCACCACCGCGCGACGATGTCGCGCAGCAAGATCCCCCACCCGCTGTGCGCGTCAGGGGCGGCGAGCAGCGGCCGGCGGGCGCCGTGCGCGGCGGCGGCGTCGAGGACGGCGCGCACCGCCGTCTCGTGGTCGGCCGCGACCACCGCGCACTGCGACATCTGGGGCGGCACGTGCTCGCCAGCGACCACGGGGACCGGCATCTCCATCAGCTCACGGGCGCGCAGGTCGTCGCCGATCGGGTCGACCACCACGACGCCGTCGACCCGCGGCGTCGTCGCGCGAGGCTGGGACGCGTCCGACGAGAGGACGACCACGTCGAGGTCGTGCCGGTGAGCCGTCTCGATGGCCCCCGCAAGGAAGTCCCGGAAGTACGGGGTCGCCAGCGCCGCCGCCGAGCTCTGGTGGTGGATGCCGATCGCCTGCGCGCGCCCCGTGCGCAACCCTCGGGCCAGCGAGTTCGCCACGTAGCCCAGCTCGTCCGCGGTCTCCTGGACCCGGGCCCTCGTCGTGTCGGTCATCCGGCCGCGGCCGGCCAGCGCATGCGACGCCGTCGCGACGGACACACCTGCGGCCGCGGCGACCTGCTTGAGCGTGACCGGCCCCGTGGCACGCCGCCTGCTCGTCATGCGCAGACCTTACCTGCGAGCGTCCCCCAAGGACGGGCGAGTCGGACCGGGACGGGCGCTCCGCGGGGCACGCCCTCGCACGTCAGACGTCCATCGGCGTGAGGACGGCGATCCGCCACCCGTCGTCCGTGCGCACGAGCTGGTACACGAACCGCTCCGTGCCCTCGCCCGGCCCATCGTGGTGCCAGGTCACGTCGGCCCACACGCTGTGTGCCGTGGCTGCCACGACGCGCACGTCCGACGTCATGCCCGTGACGCCCTCGTACTGGCTCCACGACGACCCGAAGAACTGCTCCGTCTGCGTCCGGCTCGTCACCGGCAGCGACTGCCCCGGGAACAGGATCAGCGCGGGCACCGCGTACAGGTCCGCCACCGCCGCCTCGTCGCGGTCCAGCAGGGCCTGCCGGTAGCGGTCGAAGAACTCCGCGGCCACGGCGTCCGGCGCGTCCGTGCGGTCGGTGGTCATGTCGTCGCCTCCTCGTCGATCGGTACCTCGACCGTACGCGCGGACCCGCACACGAGTCTCTGCCCGTCGTCTGTCCCCCGAACCCTTGCGGTGGCGCCGGCGTGGTGGTGAGCTCCTCACGTGGAATCGGCGGTCGAAGCGCAGCTGCGCAAGCAGATCATGGCGTGGGTGGGCGAGCGGGCCGAGGCCAACGGCGGGTTCCTGCGACGCGACGAGCTGCTCGACTTCCACCTCGACGGCGAGAAGCTGCCGGTCATCGACTACTCGCGCGGCATCCGCAACCCGGCGTCGTTCAACTCGACACTCTCGATCGTCAGCGCCGCCGATGGCCCGTATGACGACACGGAGTCCGAGGACGGCCTGCTGCACTACGCGTACCGCAAGGGCGACCCCTGGTCCGGTGACAACCGCAAGCTCCGGCATGCCATGGAGACCGGGATGCCCCTCATCCTGTTCCGCAAGGAGATCGCCAACATCTATACGCCCGTGTTCCCGGTGTACGTCGTCGACGACGAGCCCGAGAACCGGCAGTTCCTCATCGCCCTCGACGAGGCGTTCCGTTTCATCCACGACCCCGCCCACCTCAGCGAGCCGCAGCGGGAGTACGCTCTGCGCCTCGCGAGGCAACGCCTGCACCAGCCCGCCTTCCGCACGCGCGTGCTCGTCGCCTACGACACCAGGTGCACGATCTGCGAGCTCAAGCACGGCGCCCTGCTCGACGCCGCGCACATCGTGCCGGACGGGCACGAGCTCGGCGCCCCGACGGTGAACAACGGGCTCGCCCTGTGCAAGATCCATCACGCCGCGTACGACCAGAACATGCTCGGAGTGACGCCGGACCATGAGGTGCGCATCTCGTTCCGACTCCTCGAGGAGATCGACGGGCCCATGCTGAAGCACGGCCTGCAGGAGATGCACGGACGGGCCCTCTCCCTGCCTCGGCGACCGGCCGATCGACCCGATCGCGATCACCTGGCCTGGCGCTACGAGCATTTCGACGCGGCAGCCCCTCGGACCACGCACCATCGGGCGGCAGAGCAGCACCGCTGAGTCTCGCCCTGCCCGTCGGTCACCATCGACACGCGGGATGTCCAGCAGGGCATCACCGCGAGAACCTGACGGGAGACCACAGATGAGCATCACCATGACCCCGCACACGTGGTTCCAGGCCACTCCGTGCTGAGGCGGGTCGCGGACGGCGTGTGGGTGCACCAGAGCGAGCTGCTCCGGAACAACGCCGTGGTCGTGCAGGGCGGCAACGGCGCGCTCCTCGTCGATCCCGGGCTCACGGGCGACGAGATGACGTGCCTCGCGAACGACCTTCGCGACATGGGCGTGCCGGTGGTGGCGGGTTTCGCGACGCATCCCGACTGGGACCACGTGCTCTGGCACGCCGAGCTCGGCGAGGCGCCCCGTTACGGCACGGCCCGCTGCGCGGCCGACCTGCGACGCGTGCTGTCGGACCCGGACTGGAAGGTTCGCGTCGCCGAGGGGCTGCCGCCGGAGATCGCCGAGGACGTGCCGCTGGACGGGTACGGCCTCGTCACCGGTCTGCCGGACGGGACGACGCGGATCCCGTGGGACGGCCCCCACGTCCGGGTCATCCAGCACCCGGCGCACTCCCCGGGCCATGCGGCGCTGCTGGTCGAGGAGCACCGGGTCCTCGTGGCCGGGGACATGCTCTCGGACGTCTTCATCCCGATGCTCGACATCTTCGACGACACGAACGACCCGATCGACGACTACCTCCGCGGGCTGGATCTGCTGGCGCAGGTGGCCGACGACGTCGATGCCGTGGTTCCGGGACACGGGTCCGTCGGAAGCGCTGATCAGCTTCGCTCACGGGTCGCGCAGGACCGCGCGTATCTGCATGCCCTGCGGGACGGCAGGGCTCCCGACGACCCGAGGATCGGCCCGTCGGCCGAGCCCGGCTGGGAATGGGTGAGCGACATCCATGAAGGGCAGGCCCAGAGCGTCGCCGCCCGCCGACGCGCGGTCGCCGGGACAACCGACTAGCGCACCGCGGTGAGCGCCGCTCCGTCGAGGTGGCGCACGAGCCGGTTCACGGCGTCCCGCCCGGCGCGGTTGGCGCCGACGGTGGAGGCGGACGGCCCGTAGCCGATAAGGTGCACGCGCGGCTCGCCGTCCACCTGGGTGCCGTCCATGCGGATGCCGCCGCCGGCGGCGCGCAGGTGGAGCGGCCGCAGGTGGTCGAGGGCGGCGCGGAAGCCGGTGTTCCAGAAGATGACGTCGACGGGGACGAGCTCGCCGTCGGGCGCGACGACGCCGTCGGGCACGATGCGCGTGAACATGGGCCTGCGGTCGAGCACGCCGCGCGCCTCGGCGGCGAGCAGCGAGGGCGTGTGGATCAGGCCGGTGACGGACACGACGCTCGACGGCGGCAGCCCCTCGCGCACCCGGTCGGCGACCATCGCGACGGCCCGCGCGCCGTCCTGGGAGTCGAACGAGTCGCGCCACACGGGCTCCCGGCGCGTGAACCAGAAGGTCTGCGCCACGTGCGAGACCTCCTCCAGCAGCTGCACGGCGGAGATCCCCCCGCCGACGACGGCGACGCGACGCCCGGCGAAGTCCTCCGCGCGCACGTAGTCGGCGGTGTGGAGCTGGCGGCCGCGGAACGTCTCCTGGCCCGGGTAGGCGGGCCAGAACGGCTTGGACCACGTGCCCGTCGCGTTGACGATCGCCTTTGCGAGGACCGCGCCGGAGCGCCCGCCGCCCTCCCAGCGCACGAGCAGGTCGCCGCCGGGATCGTCGTCGGTCGGTTCCACGCGGCGCACGCGCACCGGCCGGGCGACGGCGAGGCCGAGCTCGCGCTCGTAGTCGCCGAAGTAGGCGGGCAGCACGTCGACGCTCGCCGCCTCGGGCTCCACGTCGGGCTGCTCGATGCCGGGCAGGTCGTGGATGCCGTTGACGGTACTCATCCGCAGCGAGCGCCACCGGTGCCGCCACGCTCCCCCGGGCCCGTCCTCGGCGTCGAGGACGAGGTACGTGCGCTCGCCGGACGGCGCACCCACCGCGGGCACGAACCCTCGCCGCCGCAGGTGGTACGCCGCCGACAGGCCGGCCTGCCCCGCGCCGATCACAACGACGTCCGCCGTCGGCGGCATGTGTTCGGTCGTCGTCACGTCTCGAGGAACGCGCCGCACGCGACCGGGATTCCGGCAGGTGCTGTGGCACGGCGCACCCGACGGTCACGGGATCCCGCCGGTCGACGGCGGGCGCACCTTGTCCGCGTCGCCCGCTTGACGGGGCGAGAGGGTGAAACCGCCCACCGAGTCCGGGTCGTAGGCGACGACGGCGTTGAGCTCGGCGAGCTCGAGCCGCCACTCCGCCAGTCCACGCCACACGCGATACCTCATGCGCACCCCGTGGCGCGACGCCGCGTCGAGGCACAGCATGCGTCCGTGCCGGTGCAGCAGGTGCTCGTCGCGCACCTGCCAGGGCAGGCACCTCAGCGTCCCGTCGCCGTGCGTGTGCTGTCCGTCCATCGCCACCCCGATCTCGGGGGTCGACGACGGACCCGGCTCGCGCCGGACCGTCGTCGACCTGCTCTTCCCACGGCCGGTCGGCCGGGGCCGGTCTTCCTCCTGGGGCACCGTGCGCAGGGAGCGCGGTTGCCGGACCGGCACGCGGAGGGCGTCTCGCCGGTCACTCGTGACCTGGGCAGATATGTACACGAGGTCACCGCCGGTACGCAACATCGGCCGCCGGGGCGGCCCGGCGTGTCCCTGGGCGGCGCTAACGTCACGACCCATGACCTACGCCAACGTCGGCACGCTGGGTGCCGCCCCCGGGAAGCGCGACGAGCTCGTCGCGCACCTCACGCAGCGCAGCATGGAGCTCGCGGACGCGGGCTGCCTGCTCTACGAGGTCGGCGTCAGCGACGACCGGCCGGACACGGTGTTCGTCGTCGAGCTGTGGACGTCGGCGGAGGCGCACCGGGCGTCGCTGCAGCTCCCGGCCGCGCAGGCGTCGATCGCCGCGGCGCGTCCGCTGCTGTCGGGCGAGTTCGGAGGCTTCGACTTCTCCGTCGTCGGATCGCCGCTGCGAGACTGACGCCCTGGCTGGTCGCAGAACCGCAGCCCGCAGCCCGACGCGACACCGGGAGCCCCCTTGCCACGAGTGCGACGGCTCGACGTCCTCGTCCCTGACCCCGACCCGGCCCGCTGCGCGTTCGCGGGTGCGGCAGAGCGGGTCGTCAGCGCCTATGGGCGCGCGATCGAGGAACTCGGCCTCGTCGGCCCCGTGTCGTCGGTCATGGTGGTGGCGCAGCGCCCGGACGCGCGCCAGGACGGCGTCGTCGTCCTGGTGGACTGCGACCGTCCCGACTCCTCCGAGACGGTGCGGGTCCGGGTGCCCGACGACGTCGCGGACGCGGCGCCACCGGACGTCGTGCGTCTTGTCGCGGACGTGCTCGACGGGGCGCTCGCGCGGCTCGCGGTCGCGCGAGGGTGGGACGGCGCGGCGCTCTCCGCCGCGCTGGAGCGCGCACGGGCCGGCACGGAACCGTCCTCCCCGGCGCGGCGCTGGACGGTCCGCACCGAGGGCCGCGGCGTCACGGCGCCCGAGCAGCCCCACGAGCTCACGGTCGTCGGAGGCGGTCCGGACAACGGGGTCCCGCCGGCCTATGACCGCGAGCTGGACCGTCTGCTCGAGCGGTTCTCCGACGACGCGATGCAGGCCTGGTGGTCCGGCTCGCCGGTGCGGATCGGCCAGGTCTGGTACTGGTTCGACGCACCGGGTCCCGGCGTCCGCGTCACCGTCACGCGACGCGTCACCGCCGCCATCCACCGACCCGTCAGGAGCATCCGGGAGGCCGACCCCGTGATGCTCGCCCGCGCCGACGTCCGGGCCCTGCTCGTGCGGCTGGCGACCCGCCTCGACCTCCCGCCGGCCCCGCTGCTCCTGGCCGAGGATCTCCGGTGAGAAAGGCCCCGGCGAGGACGTGGCGGCGCCCTGGTCTACCGTCGGGGGCCATGACCCTCACGACGGACGGTGCGCGCACGGCGACGGTGATCGGCGGAGGCATCGGCGGCCTGGCGTCCGGCGTCGCGCTGGCCCGCCACGGCTGGGACGTCACGATCGTCGAGCGCGCGACGTCGTTGGACCCGGTGGGCGCGGGGATCGTCGTCGCGCCGAACGCGGTGCGGTCGTTGGACGCGCTGGGAGTCGGCGACGCGACACGCGACCTGGCCGCGCTGCAGGGCGAGTTCGGCCTGCGCCGCCCGGACGGGAGATGGCTGGTGCGCGGCCGCGCGGAGGGCGCGACGTCGCTGTTCGGCGACCGCACGCTGATGCTGCACCGCGCGCAGCTGGTGGGGCTGCTCGCGGACGCGCTGCCGGCCGGGTCGCTGCGCCTCGGCGCGACGGCGACCGTCACCGACCCGGGCACGACGTCGCGCCCGGCACGGGTCCGGACGACCGACGGCGCGGGCACGACGACGGAGGCCGACGCCGACCTCGTCGTCGCGGCGGACGGCATCGGGTCGGCCACGCGCACCCGGTGGATGCCGAGCGCGCGCCCAGCCCTGTGTCGGGCGGGTCGACGGCGTGGCGGTTCGTCACCCCGGCGCTGCCGGGCGTCGTCGGCTCCGAGATCTGGGGCCGAGGCATCGTCGCGGGGGTCATGCCCCCGGCCGACGGGCGGGTCTACATGTACGTCTCGGTGGCCGACGCCGCCGGCGTCCCGCGCGACCTCGACGAGCTGCGCGCCCGCCTCGCCGACTGGCACGACCCGGTCCCCGCCCTGCTCGCGTCCGTCGACGACGCCACCGCGCTGCGCCACGAGCTGCGGCACCTGCCCGCTCCCCCGGCGTCGCTCGCCGCAGGCCGCGTCGCACTCGTCGGCGACGCCGCGCACGCGATGCTGCCGAACCTCGGGCAGGGCGGGTGCCAGGCGCTCGAGGACGGCGTCGTCCTCGGCGCGCGCGTCCGCCCGGACGACAATGTCTCCGCCGCGCTGCAGCGCTGGTCCGCGGAGCGGCGCCCGCGGGTGCATCAGGTGATGCGGCTGTCGGCCCGGATCTCCGTCCCGACCCTGTGGACGGCGCCCGCCGCCACGGCCGTGCGCGACGCCGGGATGCGCGCCGTCGGGCGCTGGACGGAGGCCCTGGGGTCCCGCGCCCTGCGCCCGGTGATGGCCTGGCGTCCGCCGGAGGGCTGATCGCGGGGCCGGTCGGTCACGCCTGCGCGAAGAGCTCCGGCCGCTCGTCCTGGATGTGGGTGATGTCCTGCAGCACGACACGCAGGTGCTCTCGCAGCTGGGTGACGGCCGCGGGAACGTCCCCGGCGGCGAGCGCGTCGACGACCGCGGCGTGCTGCGCGACGAGGTCGGTCATCTTGCCCCCCTCGGGCAGGGAGAGGCGCCTCGCACGATCCATCTGGGCCTTGGCCGACGCGACGATGCGCCACGCAGACTCGTGCCCGCACGCGCGCAGCAGCAGCTGGTGGAACTCCTCGTCGAGGTCGAAGAAGCGGGACGCGTCGCCGTCGTGGTCGGCCTCGCCCTGGCGCACGATCAGCGCCCGCAGCTCCGCCACGTCGCCCGCGCCGACGTTCGCACCGCCGAGCTCCAGGGACGAGCACTCGATGGCCTCGCGCACGAACTGGGCGGCGACGACGTCCTCGTACCGGATGGGCCCGACGAAGCTGCCGCGCTGCGGGAACACCTCCACGAGGCCCTCCTCGGCGAGCAGGATGAGGCTCTCCCGCACGGGGGTGCGGCTGACCCCGAGCCGCGCGCCGATCTCCGCCTCGGACAACGGCGCACCCGGAGCCAGCTCGAGGTCGATGATCTGCCGGCGGAGCCAGGTGTGGACGAGCCTGCGGGTGTTCTCCCCGCGGACCCGGGCGGTCAGGAGCGGCGACGGCGACGACATGGGCTGATTCTGCCTCACGAACGCGATCTCGTGTTCTAGCGCACTAGTATGCTAGCGTCGCGCCGATCCACTGCGAGGAGGCAGCAGCATGAGCGGCACCCCGGCCCGCACCGTCGATCCGAAGACGCTGCGCAAGACCGTCGGCGCGTCCGTGATCGGGACGATCGCGGAGTACTACGACTTCTTCATCTACGGCACGGCCTCCGCGCTCGTGTTCAACAAGATCTTCTTCCCCGAGACGGACCCGCTCGTCGGCACCCTCGCCGCGTTCTCGACCTATGCCGTCGGGTTCTTCGCCCGCCCCCTGGGCGGCCTCGTGTGGGGTCACATCGGCGACCGCCTCGGCCGGAAGAAGGCCCTGGTCTTCACCCTGCTCCTCACGGGGCTCGGCACGTTCGCCGTCGGCCTCATGCCGACGTACGAGCAGATCGGCCTGTGGGCGGCTGCCATCCTCGTGGTCGTCCGGCTCATCCAGGGCTTCGGCGTCGGCGGCGAGCAGGGCGGCGCCGTCCTGCTCACGGCCGAGGCCTCGCCGCCGCAGCGCCGCGGGTTCTACGCGAGCTTCGTCCAGCTCGGGTCGCCGGTCGCGTACCTCATCCCGACGGCGCTGTTCGCCAGCCTGCAGCAGTGGATGGACCCGGACGCCTTCCTCGCCTGGGGCTGGCGCGTGCCCTTCCTCCTGTCGATCGTCGTCGTCGCCGTCGGCCTGTTCATCCGCTCCCGCGTCGACGAGTCGGAGACGTTCAAGGCCGCCCGGGAACGCAAGGCCGCGTCCCACGCCCCGCTGCGCCAGCTCTTCGCGCACCGCCGCCGCGAGGTGGTCGGCGGCTTCTTCGCCAAGTTCGTCGAGGCCGCGATGTTCCCCTTCTACACGATCTTCCTGGTCGCGTACGCGGACAACAACGGCTACGACTCGGGTCTCGTGCTCGAGGCGGTGATCGTCGCGATCCTCGTGGAGGTCGTCATGATCCCGGTCTGGGGCCGCCTCACCGACCGGATCGGGCGTCGCCCCCTCTTCCTCGGGTTCGCGGTGCTGAACCTGGTCCTCATCGTCCCGGCGTTCCTCGCCGTGCAGTCGGAGAACCTGGCCGTCATCGTCGCGCTGCTGGTCGCCGGCCTCGGTCTCGGGCACTCCGGGACGTACGCCCCGCAGGCGTCGTTCTTCCCCGAGCTGTTCGACTCGTCGGTCCGCTACTCGGGCGTCTCGGTGGTGTGGCAGTTCGGCTCCATGATCGCCTCCGGGCCGTTCACGGTGGTCGCGACGGCGCTCCTCGTCGCCGCCGACGGCGGCTTCTGGCTCGTGGCGGTCTACACGGCGGTGCTGGTCGTCTGCTCGATCGTCGCGCTGCTGTTCCTGCCCGAGACGGCGCCCGCCCGCCGCGGGGGGCAGGAATACGCCGACTGGCCGCTGCTCAACGACGCGCCCGTCGACGCCGTCCGGCAGCCGAGCTAGCACCCCCCGACGCGAGCTCGACGCCGCCCCGACCGCACCGTGCGGCCGGGGCGGCGTCGTTCACCCTCCGCTCACCCCTCGTTCGGCCCGCCGCCGGGTCCCCGTCAGGCGGGTCCGATGGGCTAGGACGGATCACCGGGACCCCGACCTGCAGGGACGCAGCCCGGACCGCTCCTCGACTGGAGGCACCCATGCACCGCTCCCGGATCTGGCGCGCGACCTCCGCGCTCGTCGCAGCACTCCTGGCCGTGCCGCTCGCGGCGACGACGGCATCGGCAGGCGACGACGTCGTGCCGCCTGCGGTCGCGAGCCTCCCCCTCGAGCAGAACGGCGGCACCTGGCCCACGAGCCACGTGCAGGGGATCGCCGTCGACCAGGAGGGCGGCTACGTCTACTACTCGTTCACCACGCTGCTGGCCAAGTACGACTTCGAGGGCAACCTCGTGGGCACGGTCGGCGGCTTCACCGGCCACCTGGGCGACCTGGACTTCAACACCGAGGACGGCCGCGTCTACGGCTCGCTCGAGTACAAGGGCGACGAGGCCTTCTACATCGCGGCGGTCGACGTCGACGACGTCGACCGGGTCGGCATGGACGCCCAGACCTCCGACGTCTTCTCCACCGTGTACCTGCCCGAGGTGCACGACGACTACGCCGCAGACATGGACGGTGACGGCGTGTTCGACGGCAATGTCGGGAACACGGCCGACCACCGGTACGGCAGCTCCGGGATCGACGGCGTGAGCTTCGGCCCCCGGTTCGGGAGGACGGGCGGCGAACAGCTCCTCACCGTGGCCTACGGGATCTACGCGAACACCTCGCGCACGGACAACGACCACCAGGTCCTGCTGCAGTACGACGTCTCGGACTGGGAGCGGTACGAGCGGCCGCTCACCGAGGAGGACCCGCACCACGTCGGCCCCGCGGAGACCGACGGCAAGTACTTCGTCCGCACCGGCAACACCACCTACGGCGTGCAGAACCTCGCGTACGACGACGCGCAGCAGCGGTGGTTCCTCGGCGTCTACCGCGGCACCAAGCCGGAGTTCCCGAACTACCTAATGTTCGCCGTCGACGCCGCCACCCGGCCGGTCGAGGGCGACCTGCTCGGCGTGCCCGGCCCGGACGGCGACGGCACCGAGCGCGGCCTGCTCGTCGCGCTGGCGGACGACGGGCTCTCCGACCCGGAGACCGGCATTCGCGGGTGGGAGCAGAAGGCGGACGTCGGCCTGCAGCCGCTGGGCCACGGGTTCTTCTACCTCGCGACCGGCTCAGGCACCCAGGGCGCGCAGACCGCCGACCTGGAGCTGGTGCGCTGGACCGGCGACGCCGAGACACCGTTCGTGCCCGCCACGCAGGACGAGCTGGACCGCACCTGCGCCGTCGACTACACCGTGCACGGCACGTGGCCGCGCGGGTTCACCACGCAGGTGCGCGTGCGGAACACCGGCACGGCTCCGACGGAGGGCTGGACCGCCGCCTGGCGGTTCGGGTCGGGCGAGACGATCGACCACGCCTGGGGAGTCGACACCGAGCAGGACGGGGACGTCGTCCGCGCCGCCGGCGCACCGTGGAACGACACCCTCGCCCCGGGCGAGCGCGCGACGTTCGGGTTCGTCGGGCGCTCGTCGTCCGGCACCACCGACCCCTCGTCGGTCACGCTGAACGGCTTCCCCTGCGCCGCGGCCTGACAAGCTGACACGCGGCGTAGGACGACGGCACGCCGCCGTCGTCCTACGCTGGCAGCCGGCCCACGACCTGCCGAGGAGCTGAGTCCCGCGTCTACCGAGCCCCGCCCCGCGAAGGACGTCCCCGCTGCCGCCGCGCCCGAGGGACAGCTGCACCGGAGCCTGTCCCTGCGACATCTCATCGTCTACGGCCTGCTGTTCATCGGCCCGACCGCACCGATGGGGACGTTCGGCGTGCTGGACGCGCGCAGCAACGGTGCGGTCGCGCTCGTCTTCCTCGTCGCGACCGCGGCGATGGCCTTCACCGCCTGGTCGTACGCGCGCATGTCCGTCGCCGTCCCGAAGGCGGGGTCGGTCTCGGCCTACGCGACCGCGGGGCTGGGGCGGCGGCCCGGCTTCATGGCCGGATGGATGATCGGCCTGGACTACCTGTTCATCCCGAGCCTGGCCGCGCTGTTCACCGGCATCGCCAGCCACGCGCTGTTCCCCACGGTGCCGGTCTGGGTGTTCACGGTGGCGGCGGTGCTGCTCATCACGGCACTGAACCTCGGCGGGGTGAAGCTCGCGGCGACCGTGGGATTCGTCGCCCTGGTCGTGGAGATCCTGGTGCTCGCCGCCTTCTGCGTCGGCGCCGTCGTCGTCCTGGTGCAGGAGGGTCCGGCCAGGCCGTGGCTGTCCCCGCTGACCGGGCTCGACGGGTTCACGCTCGCCGGCACGCTCGGCGCGGTCTCGGTGGCGGCGCTCGCCTTCCTGGGGTTCGACGCGATCGCCACGTTCGCCGAGGAGAGCACCGGCTCCCCGCGGCAGATCGGCCGGGCCCTGATCTTCTGCCTCGTCCTCGCCGGGGCCCTCTTCGTGCTCCAGACCTACCTGGGAGCGCTCCTGACGACGACGACGCCCCAGGAGCTGGCCGCGAACCCTGACGAGCAGGGCACGATCTTCTACACGACGATCGGCGAGCAGATGGGGTCGTGGCTCGGCACGACCGTCACCACGGCCCGCGCGATCGGTCCCGTGCTCTCCGCGCTCGTCGCGCAGGCCGCGGTGAGCCGCCTCATGTACGGGATGGCGCGCGACGGACAGCTGCCGGCTCGGCTCGGGGCCGTGAGCCGCAGGACCGGCGTGCCCCGCCTGGCGATCCTCGTCTCGGCGGTCGCGACGCTCCTCATCGCCGTGGCGGCGGCGATCAGGCCTGACGGCCTCGACCTGCTGTCCTCGATGGTCACGGTCGGTGCCCTGACCGCGTTCGTCTTCCTGCACGTCGCCGTGATCGGCTACTACGTGGTCGGCGGGCGCACCGACCGCCGCGCTCTCCACACGGTCGTCCCCGTCGTCGGCCTGGCGATCGTCGTCACCGTGCTCGTCCTGGCCAGCCATCTCGCCCTGGTGGTCGCGGCCGGATGGCTCGTCCTGGGCCTGGTCATCATGGTCGTGCGCGGCAGGCGTCGACCGAACACCGGTGGTTGAGCTCCTTCGCACGTGAGCGACGGCCGACGCACGACGCCCCTACTGCTCGTCCGGCTGCACCGGCCCGGGCGTGGCGGCCAGGTTCCGGTTCACGACGCGGCCGTCGTAGGCCTCGTCATAGTCGTACGCGTACCCGAGCAGGTCGGCCTCGGAGTACTTCTCGCCGAGGACGATCAGGTTGAACGGCTTGCCCGAGTCGTAGGCGCCGTCAGGCAGCACGACGCCGGGCAGCTGGGCGATGTTGATCTCCGACACGGTCGAGGCGTTGATCTCCCCGTCGTAGATGCCGGGGATCTCCTCGACCTGCTGCGGGAACACCAGCGCGTCGAGGTCGTGCGTGTCCATGACCTGGTCGAAGAGCTCCTGGTACTGCTCCGACACCGCCTCGAACTCGGCGTCGGTCGCCGGCTCGGTGTCCAGCGCCTCGACCATCTCGTCGATCCGCTCGTCGTCGGCGAACCCGTGGGCGTCGGCCCAGTCGTCCAGCTGCTCGAGCGAGCTCACCGCGGCGCCGTCGCCCAGCCCGGCCAGGTAGTCCTCGACGGCGTGCGCGTTGCCCACGCTGCCGCGCCCGTCGTACCCGCCCTCGCCGACCTTCGCGAGGTCGGCGAACCCGGTCCCCTCGAACGGGTCCTCGACCACGGTCGCGCCCTGCTCCTGCAGGTTGTCCACGGCCTCGGCATACAGGGCCGCCGTCTCGTCGGAGAGCTCACCATCCTTCCCGGAGCGCCAGCCGGGCCCGTAGAGGCCGATGCGCGCGCCCTCCAGGGCTCGCTCGGACAGCTGCGAGGTGTACCCGCCCGCGGGCACCTCGGCGCCCGCAGTCTTGGGGTCGTCGGCATGGGTGCCGGCCAAGACGTCCAGCATGATCGCGGCGTCCTCGGGAGTCTTGGCCAGCGGCCCCAGCACGTCACGGGTGTTCCCGGCCAGCGGCATGTTGCCGGTGTTCGGCACCAGCCCGAAGGTCGGCTTGACCGCGAACAGCGACTGCGCCGACGCCGGGTTCTGGATCGACCCGCCCGTCTCCTCCGCGATGCCGGTCACCGCGAAGTCCCCTGCGACGGCGGTGGCCGAGCCGCTGGACGACCCTCCCGGCGCCCAGTCCTGGTCCAGCGCGTTGAACGTCGGGCCGTAGGCCGAGTTGTTCGCGTTGGAGCCGGACCCCGCCAGGACCGGCAGGTTCGTCTTGCCGACGATGACCGCCCCGGCCTCGCGCAGGCGTTCGACCACGGGGGCGTCGTCCCGGGGGACCAGGGCGAGACCGCCCGCCTCGGGACTGGTCAGCGCCCACCCGGAGGTCGTGGGCAGACCGCGCACGTCCAGGGAGTCCTTGATGACGATCGGCACACCCTCCAGCGGGCCCACGTCCTTCTGAGAGCCCTGGCGCGCCTCGTCGGCCGCGGCCGCCTCGGCCAGGGCGTCCGGGTTCAGCCGGGTGAACGCGTTGTAGTACGGCTCGTACTGCGCGATGCGGTCCAGGTAGGCCCGGGTCAGCTCGACCGAGGTGATCCGGCCCGTCTTCAGCGCCTTGGTCGCCTCCGCGATGGTGAAGGTCGTCGGGTCCTGCGCGCCGGGGCGATGACCGTGCCCGAACGCCGGCCGGTCGGCCGCGACGGACGTCGCCGACGCAGTGCCGAGGGTTGCTGACGAGGCCAGGACCGCTCCGGCCGCGACGGCCGCGAGGCGGCGGATGGTGAACGTGCTCACGAGGGACTCCGATCGTCTGCGTCTACCGACCTCCGTCACCCTTGCCGACCTCGCATTTCACCCGTGTTGCCGGCGGGTAAGACGCCCGGGATGACGCGAGCAAGTCGTCCTCCTGACGCGCCGGCAAGCACAGCTCGACGGCACGAGTCCGCCCACGGCGAACCCGGAAATTGAGTCGGGGTGGCTCAGGTTGCACCGGTCAGCAGCACTCACCAAGGAGGACAGCATGACCACCACACTGAACCGCGCCCCGTTCGCCGACGCCTGGCTCCGCGACCTGTGGGCCCCGCGCCTCGCCGACCTCGCCCGGACCGAGGGCACCGTGCCCGGACGACCCGTGCCCGCCGCCGACGTGTACCGCGACGGCGAGGACCTCGTCGCCCGCCTCGACCTGCCGGGCGTGAACCCGGTCGAGGACGTCACCGTCGAGGTCGAGGGCCGCAAGCTCGTCGTGCGCGGCGAGCGCAAGGACCAGCGCCCGGAGGAGTCCGAGGGCCGACGCATCTCGGAGGTCCGCTTCGGCGCCTTCCGTCGCGTCGTCACCCTGCCGAAGGCCGTGGACGGCGACGCCGTCCACGCGTCCTACGACGCGGGCGTCCTGACGGTCACCGTCGCCGGCGTCTTCGCCGGCACGACGCCGCAGCGCATCGAGGTCACCAGCGCCTGATCGCTCGGACGCACCGCCCGACGGCGCCCGGTCGCACCCGCGACCGGGCGCCGTCGGCGTCTCCGGCCGGGTGCCGTCACACCTCGCCCCGGCGTCTCGTCGTCACCGTGAGCAACCGATGACGCACGACGGACCGAGGAGAGACGAGATGTCCGACGCAACGCAGGTCGTGGTGGTGGGCGGCGGGTACGCCGGGGTGACGGCGGCGAACCGCCTGACGAAGCGGGACGACGTGGCGGTCACCCTGGTGAACGCCCGCCCGACGTTCGTGGAGCGGATCCGCCTGCACCAGCGGGTGGCCGGCTCGCACGACGCGGTCGTGGACTACCGGGAGGTGCTGGCCGACGCGGTGCGGCTCGAGGTCGCCACCGTGGAGCGGATCGACGCGGCGACGCGGCGGCTGGAGCTCGCCGGCGGCGGCAGCCTCGGGTACGACTACCTGGTGTACGCGGTGGGCAGCACCAGCGCCGCCCCGGCGGTGCCGGGCGCGGCGGAGCACGCCTACCCGCTGGCAAGCCTGGAGGAGGCCGACCGGCTGGCCCCGGAACTGGCCGCCGCCGGGCGGGAGGCGCGCATCACCGTGGTGGGCGCCGGGCCGAGCGGCATCGAGACGGCGTCCGAGCTGGCGGAGCAGGGCCGCGCGGTGACGCTGGTCTGCGGCGACGTGCTCGGCCCGTACCTGCACCCGAAGGGCCGCAGCGCGGTCGCTGCCGCCCTCGGACGGCTCGGCGTGGCGGTCCTCGCGGGGCCGGGCACCATGGTGACGGCCGTGACGGGGGACGCGGTGCAGCTCGCGGACGGCCGCGACGTCCCGAGCGACGTGACGATCTGGACGGCGGGCTTCGCCGTCCCGGACCTCGCCGCCCGCAGCGGCCTGAGCACGGACGCCGCCGGCCGCCTGCGCACCGACGAGACCCTGACCAGCGTGGACGACGACCGCATCGTCGCCGCCGGCGACGCGGGCGCGCCGTCCGACCTGCCGTTCCGGATGAGCTGCCAGGCCGCGGGACAGCTGGGTGGCGCGGCAGCCGACACCGTCCTGGCACGGCTGGTGGGCACCGAGCCCGCACCGGTGGCGGTCGGCTTCCTGGGCCAGTGCCTGAGCCTCGGACGCGGCGCGGGGCTGTTCCAGTTCGCCCGCCGGGGCGACGTCCCGGTCCGCGTGTTCCTCGGCGGCCGGCTGGGCGGCCGCCCCGGCGCGTGGCTCAAGGAGCTGGTCTGCAGGAGCACCGTCCAGGGCCTCACCTGGGAGGCGCGGCGACCGGGGATCATGCGCTACCCGTCGTTCGTCGGCGACCCGCGACGTCGTGAGGTGCTGCGGGCTCGGCGTGCGGCCGCGCCGAGCGACGTCGTCCCCGTCGCCTGACGCGACCACGCCGGTCGAGCCTGTCGGGGAGGTCCCGACAGGCTCGACCGGCGTGCGGACCCGGCCGGGGTCAGCTGACGCGGCGGCGATAGGCGACGCCCGCGAAGGCGTAGGCGACGACGAAGATGCCGACCAGCCACGCGAGGGCGATCCAGATGTCGTTGCCGACGGGCTGCTCGGCGAACAGGGCACGGATCGAGTTGACGATGGACGTCACGGGCTGGTTCTCGGCGAACCAGGCGACCGGGGCGGGCATGGTGTCGGTGGGCACGAACGCGGAGCTGATGAACGGCAGGAAGATCAGCGGGTAGCTGAAGGCGCTCGCACCGTCGACCGTCTTCGCGGAGAGCCCGGCGATCACCGCCAGCCAGGTCAGGGCGAGGGTGAACAGGACGATGATGCCGGCGACCGCGAGCCAGGCCCCGAAGGACGCCCCGGTGCGGAAGCCCATGAGGAACGCGACGCCGATGACGATCGCGACCGAGACCAGGTTCGAGACGAGGGACGTGAGCACGTGTCCCCACAGCACGCTCGACCGTGCGATCGGCATCGACTGGAACCGCTCGAAGATGCCGCCCTGCATGTCGAGGAACAGCCGGTACGCGGTGTAGGCGATGCCGGACGCCACGGTGATCAGCAGGATGCCGGGCAGCATGTAGTTGATGTACGACTCGTCGGTCCCGGTGTTGATCGCCCCGCCGAAGACGTAGACGAAGATGAGCATCAGCGCGATCGGCGTGACCGCCGTGGTGATGATGGTGTCCGGGCTCCGCACGATGTGGCGCAGCGACCGACCGGTCAGGGTGCCGGTGTCGGCAAGGGCGTGGGTGGTCATCAGGATTCCTTCTCGGTACCGGTCGCGCCGACGAGCGAGAGGAAGACGTCCTCGAGGGACGGCTGCTTCTCGACGTACTCGACCTGGGCGGGCGGGAGGAGCTGCTTGAGCTCGGCGAGGGTGCCGTTCTGGATGATCGTTCCCTGGTGCAGGATGGCGATCCGGTCGGCGAGCTGCTCGGCCTCGTCGAGGTACTGCGTGGTGAGCAGCACGGTGGTGCCGCCCTGGGCCAGCTTCTTGACGGTGTCCCACACCTCGATCCGCGCCTGCGGGTCGAGGCCGGTGGTGGGCTCGTCGAGGAAGATGATCGGCGGGTCGCCGATGAGGCTCATCGCGATGTCGAGCCGCCGGCGCATGCCACCGGAGTAGGTGCCGGCGCGCCGGCCACCCGCCTCGGTGAGCGAGAAGCGGTCGAGCAGCTCGTCCGCGACGGCGCCCGGGGTCTTCAGGTGGCGCAGCCTGGCGACGAGGACGAGGTTCTCGCGGCCGGTGAGGATCTCGTCGACCGCGGCGAACTGGCCGGTGAGGCTGATCGACTCGCGCACGTCGCCGGGCTTCGCCGCGACGTCGAACCCGTGCACGACGGCGGTGCCCGCGTCCGCCCTGAGCAGCGTCGACAGGATCCGCACGAGCGTGGTCTTGCCGGCGCCGTTCGAGCCGAGGAGCGCGAAGATGCTCCCCCTGGCGACGTCGAGGTCGACGCCGCGCAGCACGTGCAGCTCGCCGAACGACTTCTCGATGCCCTGCACCCGGATCGCGGGCTCGGGGGACTGTTCCGTGGTCATGTCCGGTACTCCTGTTCCTGAGGTGTGGTTCACGGCCGGCGGACGACGACGTCGCCGAAGCCGGTGCTGGCGTGGATCTCTGCGGTGGCCTCGTCCTCGACCGGCCCTTCGGTGGGGGTCAGCTGGTTGCGGACGGAGCCGTTCTCGGACGAGACGTCGAGGTAGGCGGCCGTGCCCTCGGGCACCCCGACCTCGATCGACCCGAAGGAGGACGTGAGGGTGACGTCGCCGGACTCGAGGGTGCCCACCCGGATGCTGGCGTGGGCCGACTTCGCGGTGAGGGTGCCGCGCACGCGGCTCACCGCGATGTCGCCGTGCGCCCCGAGCACCTCGAGGGCGCCGGTGACGGCGCCGACGGTCGTGGTGCCGTTGCTCGCGCGGATCGTGCCGTCGCCGGACACCTCGTCGACGAAGACGGACCCGGCGCTCACCTTGACGTCGAGGGTGCCGGTGACGCGCCCGGCGGTCGCCGAGCCGGCGGAGAGCTTGAGGTCGAGCCGCTCCACGTCGTCCACGCGGGCGTTCCCGGCGGACAACGACATGTCGACGGCGGCGAGCGGGCCCTCGGCGTAGAGCGAGCCGGCCTTGCCGCTCAGCGACGAGCCCTCGGGGAGCTCGACGGTGATGTCGGCGGTGCCGGCGGCGAACGGGAGCACGAACTGCTTCCACGAGCCGGGGTACGTGATCGAGACGGCGTCGCCGTCCCGGTCGACGCGCACCGACTCGGCGGCGCGCACGCTGCCCGACTTGGCGTTGGTGGGGAGGACGGTGACGACGACGTCGTCACGCTCCCCGGCGACGACGTGCACGTTCGCGAAGGGCACGTCGATCAGGACGGGGACGGGCTGGGGGGCGGGGAAAGTGGGCATGACGGGGCTCCAACAGTGGTGTCGGTGTGGTGTCAGGGGGGACGAGGGCGGTGCGGTGCGGGGCCGTGCGACGAAAGGATCAGCGCACCCAGCCGGTGACGCGGCCGGAGCCGCGCTGCTGCGGACGGGCCTGCGCGGCCGGGCGCCCGGTGGACTGCTCGAGCGCCGTGGCGACCGCGCGCACGAGCCAGGTGTTGACGGAGACGCCGTCGCGGGCGGCGGCGGTCTCGGCCTGCGTCTTGAGGTGGTCCGGCAGACGCAGGGTGGTGCGGGTGGTGGCGCCGCTCTCGGCCTCCACGACCGGCAGCGCCAGCGCGACCGGCTCCGCGGCAGGGGCGGGGTCGGGGGCGGCGGACCGGGCCGGTGCCGCGACGACGAACTCGGGCGAGCCGCCACGGAGCCGGATGTCGACCGAGCCGGGGGCCAGCTCGGCGGAGATCTCCCCCGCCGCGTCGGACAGCGCCTCGAGCAGCACCAGCCGGGCGGCGGCGTCGAGCGGGGCGGTCAGGCGGGAGGCCAGCTCCCGCGCCTCGTCCCCGCCGGCGGCGGCTGCGGTGCCGAGCTGCTGCTGCAGCTCGTCGACGTATCTCGTGAGGTCCATGGCTTCACTATGACACCACGGTGGTGTCACCGCAAGACCTTTGACGTCATTTCTGGTGTCGAATGTGGCGCAGGATGGTGTCGGCGGCGGAATCGACGGCGTCGTCGCAGGTCAGGGGCTGTGCTCGCGGGGGATGCACACTGCCCGCAGCGCGACACCTGCCGGCGCGGCTGGGCGACCGTCGCCCTCCCGCCACCCTTCCGGCGCGTTAGCGTGGCGTCGTGACCACATCCCCGCGAGGCACCGAGGGCGCGGCGCACGGCGTGCGCCTGTTCGACGACGTGCACCCCGACGAGGCGGAGCGCGCGTACCTGCCCGGCATGAGCAGCGCATGGAAGATGCCTTGGTACGACGTGCAGAGCTGGTGGCGGCGTGCCGGGCAGCTGCACCGCCGCACCGTCGAGATCGCCGGGATCGCGCCCGGCCAGCACGTGCTCGACGTCGGGTGCGGCACGGGCAACCTGGCGCTCACTGTGCTGCGCGCAGTGCCGGACGCCGTCGTGACCGGGCTCGACCCGGACGGCGCCGCCCTGCGCCGCGCGGCGCGCAAGGCACGACGGCGAAGGATCGGGCGGCGCGGCTCCCTCACCCTCGTCCGTGGCTTCGCCGACCGGCTTCCGGCCCCGGACGCGAGCGTCGACCACGTGCTGTCGTCCCTCGCCCTGCACCACGTGCCGATGGACGAGAAGCGACGGTTCGCGGCCGAGCTCGCGCGGGTGCTACGCCGCGGCGGGCACGTGACGATCGCCGACCTCGACGCGCCGGGACACGGCGGGAGCGAGCACGGCGGGAGCGAGCACGGCGGGAACGGCGACGGCGGGCACAGGGCGCATCGGCACGGCGGGCATCACGAGATCGGGGCGAACCAGCACCGCGAGGACAACGCCGACGGCGGGATCCAGCGCCTGCTGACCGACGCGGGGCTGACGGGCGCGCGCGAGGTCGGGCGCGCGACGTTCATGGACACGCCCGTGGTGTGGGTGCAGGCGCGGCGGCCCTGACGTCCGGGCGGGCCGTCGCCCGCGCTCAGGACCTCCCGGCGTCGGTCTCGGCGGCGACGAACTCCGGCGGCGGGGCGAACTGCGAGAGCACGAGGTCGGCGCCGAACGGGTCCCGGAGGGTCGCCTCCCGGGTCCACTCCGTGTCCTGGGTCGCGTGCACGACGGCGCCGGCCCGCTCGGCCGCCTCGACGGCGGCGTCGCGATCGGCCACCGCGAACACGACCGACCAGTGCGCAGGCCCGTCCGCGGGCAGCACCCCGGCGACGACGTCCGAGAATCCCGGGGGCACGAACTCCTGCCGCTCGTGGATGCTCGAGTCCACGGTGCGGGCCAGGTGGTCGCCGTACCCGGGGACGCGCGCCATCCCGACACCCAGGTCGTCGCTGCGCTCCCAGCCGAGCAGCGGCCCGTAGAACCGCAGCGCGGCGTCGACGTCGGGCGTGAGCAGGTTGCTGAAGTTCCAGGTGCCGGGCTCGTTGACGCGCTGCGCCCCCGCCCGCGTGCCCGCCTGCCACAGCCGGCTCGGCGCGCCCTCCGGGTCGACGATCCGCGCCATCCATCCGGCAGCCTGCCCCGGCGGGCCCACCTGCTGCGGCGGCGTGCTCAGCACGCCGCCCAGCTCCGTGACGCGGGCCGCCGCGGCCTCGACGTCGTCCACCGCGAGGTACGTGTGCCACGCGGGTTCGCCGTCGTACCCCGGGTCGGGCGTCGCGACGGCCGCGATCGCCGTGGCGTCGGTGCCGTCCCACGACGCCACGACGTACCGTCCTGGCGCGCCGGGCGGCAGCTTCTCGGTGAACCTCCAGCCGAACAGGTCGCCGTAGAAAGCGAGGGCGGCGTCCACCTCCGTCGTCTCCAGGTCGATCCAGCTCGGGACGCCGTGCGGGTACGTGTGCTGCGTCATCTCCCCAGGCTGCACCGCGCCACCGACATCTCGCCCGTCGGCACCGACCGTTCATCCACAGGTCGCCCCGACCCCCTTCCCAGCGCGCTCCCGGCTCCCTACCGTGACGACATGACCGTTCGCCGTCGTGCCGTCCGCCGCCCGTCCGTCGCCCTCGCGGCCACCCTCGCCCTCGGCGCGGGCCTGACCGCGGCACCGGTCGCCGCGAGCGCCCACGGGGGCGACGGCGGGCACCACGGCGGGCACCACGGCGGGCACCACGGCGGGCACGGGCCCGACCGCTCGCTGCGCGTGGCGACATACAACCTGTCGCTGAACCGCGCCGCGGAGGGCGAGCTGAAGGCGGACCTCTCCACGGGCGACGACCCGCAGGCGCGCACGGTCGCGGAGGTCATCCAGCGCGCGGACCCGGACGTGGTGCTGCTCAACGAGTTCGACCACGACGCCGCGCACGAGAGCGTGGACCTGTTCCGCGAGAACTACCTCGAGGTGCCGCAGGGCGGCGCGGACCCGGTGCGCTACCGCTACGCGTACACGGCGCCGTCGAACACCGGGATCCCCAGCGGGCTCGACCTCGACAACAGCGGCACGGTGGGCGGCGGCAACGACGCGTTCGGCTTCGGCGAGTTCGAGGGCCAGTACGGCATGGTCGTGCTCTCGAAGTACCCGATCGACAGCCGGAGCGTGCGGACGTTCCAGCACTTCCTGTGGAAGGACATGCCGGGCGCGCTGCTGCCTGACGACCCGGCCACCCCCGAGCCGGCGGACTGGTTCTCCCCCGAGGAGCTCGACGTCGTGCGGCTGTCCAGCAAGTCGCACTGGGACGTGCCGGTCCGCGTGGGCCGCGAGACGGTGCACGTGCTGGTCTCGCACCCGACGCCGCCCACGTTCGACGGCCCGGAGGACCGCAACGGTCGCCGCAACCACGACGAGATCCGGTTCTGGGCCGACTACGTCACCCCCGGCAAGGCCTCGCGCTACGTCTACGACGACGACGGTCGGCGCGGCGGCCTGAAGCCGGGCGAGCGGTTCGTGATCCTGGGCGACCAGAACGCCGACCCGCTCGACGGTGACTCCGTCGACACGGCGATCGACCAGCTCCTCGACCACCCGCGCATCACCGACCCGCAGCCCACGTCCGACGGCGCCGTCGAGGCGGCAGCCCTGCAGGGTGGCGCCAACGCGACGCACCGCGGCGACCCCGCCCTCGACACGGCCGACTTCGCCGACACCGCGCCGGGCAACCTGCGCGCCGACTACGTGCTGCCGTCGAAGGGCCTGCGCGTCCGCGACGGCGGAGTGTTCTGGCCGACGCAGGCCGACCCGCTGTCGCGGCTCACGGGCGTCTACCCGTTCCCCTCCAGCGACCACCGGCTCGTCTGGGTGGACGTCGCGACCCGCTGACGGTCGCCCCCGGCGCCCGTCGCAGGCCGCTGACCTGGGCATCCATCGGGATTTCTCACCCGCTCCCGCCCGGCTCGCGTGTGGCGACCGCTCCCGGACCGGGTGCAGGGTGGTGAGTGCTGTGCTCACCGCCGAGCGTGACGTGCTCACCGAGGACAGCCGTGACCGTCCGGCACGGAGCCGGTCGCACCGCACCGCCTCCCCGGGCGCGCGCCACCGTCGACGTCCTCGTCGGCCCCGCAGTCCCCGAGCCCGGTCCGCCGGCGCGTCTTCCACGTGCCACGCCAGGAGCCGGGCGACACCCTGGAGCACCCATGAGACGCGTCATCCCCGCGGTGGCCGCAGCAGCGACGGCGCTGCTGCTCGCCGCGACCCCCGCCGCCGCCCACGGCGGCAAGCCCTCACCCCGCCCACCGACCGTCACCGATCTCGCCGACGGCCTCGTGTCGCCGCTCACCCTTGCCGCCGGGCCGCGCGGCACGACGTTCGTCACGCAGAACTTCGCGAGCCTGCTCACGGCCGTCGGCCGCGGCGGCTCCACGCAGGTCCTCTACTCGGGCCCGGGCGGCTCCGACGTGGGCGGCGTGTCGTTCTCCGGCCGCACCGTCACCTTCACGGAGACCCTGCTCGCCGGCCCGCAGGAGCCCGTCGACTCGACCGTCAAGACGCTGCGGGTCGACCGGAACGGCGCCCCCGCCGGCGCGGTGCGGACGCTCGCGAACCTCCGGTCCTACGAGAACCGCCACAACCCCGACGGCCGCGTGACGTACGGCCTCCGGTACGCCCCGAAGTCCTGCCTGGACCAGTTCCCGGAAGACATGCCCGGCAGGTACAAGGGCATCCAGGACTCCCACCCGTACGGCACCACGACGAAGCACGGCACCACGTACGTGGCCGACGCCGGCATGAACGCCGTCGTCTCGGTGAGCGAGCGCGGCCAGGTCCGCACGGTGGCCGTGCTGCCCGCACAGCCCGCTGTCGTCACGGCCGAGGCCGCAGCGGCGAACGGGATCCCGGACTGCGCGATCGGCCGGACCTACTGGTTCGAGCCGGTGCCGACGGACGTCGAGGTCGGCCCCCGCGGCAAGCTCTACGTGACCACGCTGCCGGGCGGCCCGGAGGACGCGAGCCTCGGAGCACGCGGCTCGGTCTACACGATCGACCCCCGGTGGGGCTCGGTGCACCGGGTGGCGAAGGGCTTCGCCGGAGCCACCAACCTCGCGGTCTCGCCGCGGGGTGACGTGTACGTCGCCGAGATGTTCGGCGGCAAGATCTCGAAGGTGACGCACCACGGGAACCGCACCGTGGTCGAGGCGCCGCTCCCCGGCGGCCTCGAGTGGCACCACGGCGACCTGCTGGCCACCACGAACGTGCTGCCCGGCGAGGGCGTCCCGCCCGACGGTCACCTCGTGCGGATCGACCTGCCGAGATCGCACGGGCACTGACAGCGACCCCGCCGGTCAGGCTCGTCGACATCCCGCTGGTTGAGCCTGTCGAAACCCGGTTTCGACAGGCTCAACCCACGGTTCGTGCTCGACCGTCGTCGGTCAGGGTGTCAGCACCCGCGCCTGCCGCTGCGCGAGCACGCTGAGCTCGGCGGCCTTGAAGGCGTGCTCCTGCGTCATCGCGTTCTCGGTGCGCTCCAGGCAGTCGAGGATGAGCTGCCCGAAGTAGGGGAACCCGACCTGCCCGTTCGCGACGAGGTGGTGCTCGCCCTCGCCGTCGACGAGGAACACGTGCCCGCCGCCCTCGCCGGTGCCGACGTTGACGTACTTGCGCAGCTCGATGTACCCGTCGGTGCCGAGGATGACCGTGCGGCCGTCGCCCCACGTGCTCAGGCCGTCCGGCGTGAACCAGTCCACGCGCACGTACCCGGTGGCCCCGTTGTCCATGACGATGCCGGCCTCGCCGAAGTCGTCCAGCTCCGGGTGGTCCGGGTGGTGGTAGTTCGCGATGGCGGCGTGGCTGATCTCCGCGTCCTTCGCCCCCGCGTAGTGCAGCATCTGGTCGAAGTTGTGGCTCCCGATGTCGCACAGGATGCCGCCGTACTTCTCCTTCTCGAAGAACCAGTCCGGCCGACCGGTGCCGAGGCGGTGCGGGCCCAGCCCCATCACCTGCAGCACGCGGCCGATGGCGCCCCGGTCGATCAGCTGCTCCGCCAGCACGGCGGCCTCGACGTGGATGCGCTCGGAGTAGTACACGGCGTACTTCTGGCCGGTCCGCGCCGTGGCCTCGCGGGCCGCGGCGAGCTGGTCGAGCGTCGTCAGCGGTGCCTTGTCCGTGAAGTAGTCCTTGCCGGCCTCGATCACGCGCAGGCCGAGCGGGGCCCGCTCGGAGGTCACCGCGGCGCCGGCGACGAGGCGCACCTCGGCGTCGTCGAGGATCTCGGCCTCGCTGCGCGCCACCCGCACGTCGGGGAACTTCTTGCGCATGTTCTCGACCTTGGCCGGGTCCGGGTCGTACACCCACTTGAGGGTGCCGCCCGCGCCCGCGAGGCCCTCGCACATGCCGTACACGTGCCCGTGGTCGAGGCTCGTCGCCGCGAACACGAACTCGCCCGGCTCGACGACGGGCGCGGGGACCGGGTTCGGCGCGTACGCGGCGCCGCTCGTCGCGCTCATGCCTTCGCCCCCACCGTGATCGCGCCCGGCAGCTCGCCGACCGACGCCGTCTTGGAGAAGAAGTGCGGCGCCCGCTCCACGAGGGTGCCGGTGCGGTAGTACGGGTCGTCGGGGCTCAGCGGCAGGTCCACGGTGCGGCGCTCGACGCCGGCCTCGTAGATCGCCGTGACCAGCTCGATGGCGCGGCGCCCGTCCTCGCCGTCGACGGCGGGACGCCGGCGCTCGCGCACCGCGTCGAGCATGTCGCCGATCTGCCCGGCGTGGCCGGTGTGCGTCAACGGGCGGTGCGCGGCGGCCACGGCCTCGATGGCGGCGACGCGCTCGGCGTCGCCCTCCCGGTTCGGGAACCCGGCGGGGTTCGCGGTCTCCGCCACGACCTTCCACGGCTGCGACACGCGCGCGTGGCGGCCCTGCACGACGATGGCCTGCTCCTCCCCGTGGCTGACCACCGAGGCGGTCACCTCGGCCAGCGCCCGGTCGTACTGCAGCACGCTCACGGACAGGTCCTCGACCTCGGCGTTCTCGTGCGCCGCGTTGGTGAGCACCGACGTGACGGCCTTCGGCGAGCCGAGCATCCACAGCGTCATGTCGAGATGGTGGATGGCGTGGTTGAGCGTGCAGCCGCCGCCCTCGCTCTCCCAGGTGCCGCGCCACCACAGGTCGTAGTACTCGGTGCCGCGCCACCAGGCGGAGCTGACCTGCGCGTGCGTGACCGGGCCGGCGAGGCCGGAGTCCAGCACCTCCTTGAGCGTGGCGATGTCGTCGCGGAAGCGGTTCTGCGCGACGACGGACAGCAGCCGGCCGTTGTCGCGGGCGGCCGCGATCATCGCGTCGCACTCCTCCAGCGAGGGCGCCATCGGCTTCTCGACGAGCACGTCGACGCCCGCCTCGAGCGCCGTGATCGACAGGGCGGCGTGGGTGGACGGCGGCGTCGCGACGCTGACGAGGTCGAGGCGCTGTTCCGTGGCGAGCATCTCGGCGGCGTCGGTGTAGACGCGGGCGCCCTCGAGCCCGAGCTCCGCGCGCAGGGCCTCGGCGCGGCCGGGGGCCGGGTCGCACAGCGCGACGATCTCGCACTCGGTGCCGAAGCGCTGATAGGCGTCGATGTGCGCCCGGGCGATCCCGCCCGTGCCGACGATCCCGATGGTGAGCATGGTTCCTCCGATGGAACGAGCTAGCTGGCGGTACGGCATGATACGTATCATGCGACGGTGATCAGGGTGGCTGCACGGCCGCGGCCCTGTCAAGGCGAACGACGCGGGAGGACATACTGTGGCGGTGCCGAACCCACCCACCAGCCGCGACGTCGCGCGCCTCGCCGGGGTGTCCCAGGCCACCGTGTCGTACGCCCTCACGGGGCGCGGCACCATCGCGGCCGCCACCCGCGAGCGCGTGCTCCGGGTGGCCGAGTCCATCGGCTACCGGCCCAACCTCGCCGCGCGCTCCATGCGCACCCGGCGCTCGGGGCGGCTGGCCGTGGTCACCGGCGCGACGCTCGACAACCAGCTCCGGCTGCTCGCCGGCGCGGGCGAGGTGGCCGAGGCCGCGGGGTTCGTCATGGAGACCCACACCGTCGACGGCACGGTCGAGGAGCGCACCGCCCGCGTCTGCGACCTCGCGGGGAGCCGCCAGTACGAGGGCATCCTCACGCTGGTGCCGGTGCTGCCGGAGGCGTTGTCGGAGCCGTCCGACGACGCGCCGGCCGGGCAGGACGACGGCGCGACGCCGGTCGTGGCGGAGGCGACGTTCGACGAGCAGATGCGCACCCTCGGCGACCTCGCCGACGCGAGCACCGTCGAGGTGTTCGTCGAGGCGCTGGTGGCCGCGGGGTACCGCCGGTTCGTGCACGTCGCCGGCCCCGAGCAGTTCGCCTCGGCCCGCGCGCGGCGCGACGTGTACGTCACCTCGGTCGCCCGGGCCGCCGCCGACCCCGCCACGCCCGACGTCGTCTCCCTCGGCGTCCTGGGCGGCTCGTGGTCCGGTGACGACGCCCGCCGCGCGGTCGCCGAGATCCCCGCGGACGCGCTGCCCGTCGCGGTGGTCGCGGCCAACGACTTCCTGGCCGCCGGGGTGCTGCGCGGCGCCGCCGAACGGGGCTGGTCCGTGCCCGGCGACCTCGTCGTGACCGGCTGGGACAACGTCGAGATGGGCGCGTTCATGATGCCGTCGCTCACCACCGTCGCCGTCGACTTCCCCGAGGCCGGCCGCGCCGTGATGCGCCGCCTGGTCGCCGCGATCCGCGGCGAGCCCCGCCCCGGCCCGGGCCGCCCGATCCACCGCATCGTGTGGCGCGAGTCCAGCGGCGACCTGCCCGGCGTCGCGCCCGGGCCCGCCCCGGGGCCACCCCGGTGACGCCCGTACCCTGGGGCGCGTGACCGAGCCCCGCACCCTCCCGCCGTTCGCCTCCGACAACTACGCGCCCGCGCACCCCGACGTGCTCGCCGCGGTCGCGGCCGCGAACGACGGGTACGCCGTCGCGTACGGCGACGACCCGTGGACGGCGAGGCTCGACCTCCGCGTGCGCGAGGTGTTCGGCGCCGGCGCGCTCGCCTTCCCGGTGCTCAACGGCACGGGCGCCAACGTCGTGTCGCTCACCGCGCTCTCGCCGCGGTGGGGCGGCGTCGTGGTCTCCGACGTCGCGCACGTCAACACCGACGAGAACGGCGCGCCCGAGCGGGTGGGCGGCCTCAAGCTCCTCGCCTGCCCGTCGGTGGACGGCCGGATCACGCCCGACGACGTCGCCCGGTGGGCAGGGCAGCGCGACGACGTGCACCGTGCGCACCCCGCGGTGCTGTCCCTCACCCAGTCCACGGAGCTCGGCACCGTGTACCCCCTCGAGGACCTGCGCGCCCTGACGCACGTCGCGCACGACCTGGGCATGGCCGTGCACGTGGACGGCTCCCGCCTCGCCAACGCCGCCGCGGCCCTCGGCTGCTCGCTGCGGGCCCTCACCACGGACGCCGGCGTCGACGTCGTCTCCCTCGGCGCCGCGAAGAACGGCGGCATGCTCGGCGAGGCCGTCCTCGTCCTGGGGCCCGACGACGCGCCGGACGCCGCGTCCGCCCGCGCGCGGGAGGCGGCGTCGGCCGCCGTCCCGTTCCTGCGCAAGGCGACGATGCAGCTCGCGTCCAAGACGCGGTTCGTCTCCGCGCAGCTCCTCGCGCTGCTAGGGGAGCCCGGCACGCCGGGCGACGGGATCTCGGCAGGCTCGACCAGCGGTCCGCTCTGGCACCGCAACGCGGCGCACGCGAACGCGATGGCGGCGCGCCTCCGTGCCGGCCTCGAGGCGCTCGGCGGGGACGCCGTCCAGGCCACCCGGCCCACCGAGGCGAACGCTGTCTTCGCCACGCTCCCCCGCGCCGCCGCGGACCGGCTGCGCGCCGTCTCGCGCTTCTACGACTGGGCCGACGGCGAGTCGCGCGACCGTGTCGAGGTGCGGCTCATGTGCGCCTGGGACACCGCGCCGGAGACCGTCGACGCGTTCGTCGCGGCGGCGGCCGACGCCCTCGCCGGTTGAGCCTGTCGAAACCTAGGACCGGGTCCCGACAGGCTCGACCGACAGGTCCGCCGGAGCCTCGTAGTCCTCGAGGTCCCGCAGCCGCCGCACCGGGCTGAGCCCGACGATCACGGGGCCGAGCAGCAGCACGAACGCCGACCCGAGCAGCACCGCCCGGCTGCCCACCTGCGCGGCAAGGACCCCGGCGGCCAGCGACCCGAGCGGGATCATGCTCCAGGACACGAACCGCACGGTGGCCATGACCCGGGAGAGCAGCGCGGGCGGGCTGGCCACCTGCCGGTAGGTGCGCGTCACGACGCTCCCCGGCACGACGGACGCACCGAACACCATCGTGCCGACGGCGAAGCAGAGCCAGCCGGCAGCGCCGGCGCCCAGCGGGATGAGCAGGGCGCCGGCGAACCCGACCAGGCCGTCGAACAGCAGCACCCGCGCGGAGCCGAACCGCCGCACGAGCCACGGCGTGGCCGCGGCCGCGAGCAGGGAGCCCGCACCGTCGGCGGCCAGCAGCACGCCGACCATGGCGGGCGGAGCGTCGAGGTCGCGCACCAGGTAGAGCGCGAACAGCCCGGCCTGCACACCGCACACGAGGTTGACGGCGCAGGCCCACCAGGTGGCGGGCGCCATCACCGGGTGCCGCACCACGAACCGCCAGCCCTCGGCGATCATCGCGCCCATGCCCGGCCGGGCCTCCCCGTCTCCGAGCGCGGGCTCGCGCCGCTCGGGCAGCCGCCGCAGCAGCAGTGCCGACACGACGTACGACGCGGCGTCGACCAGCAGCGCGGGCACGGCACCGACCGCCTGCACCAGCAGGCCGGCGACCGACGGCCCACCGAGCTGCGTGGCGGCCTGGGTGCCGGAGACCAGGCTGTTGCGGCTGGTCAGCTCGTGCTGCGGCACCACGGTGGGCAGGAAGGTCGTGTTGGCGGTGAAGAAGAACACCTCGGCCACGTTGACCGCGAGCGCCGCCAGCACCAGGTGGGCGAGCGTGAGCTCCCCGAGCCACCAGACGAGCGGGACGGCGAGGACCGCGACGGCCCGCACCAGGTCGGCCACGACCTGGGTGGCGCGCAGCGGCAGCCGGTGCACGATCGCGCCGGCCGGCAGCCCGAGCACCACCCAGGCGAGGTACGACGACGCGGCCAGCAGCCCCGTCTCGACCGGGCCGGCGTCGAGGACGGTCACCGCCGCCAGCGGCAGCGCGACGGTCGTCACGGCGGTGCCGACGCCGCTCGTCGTGCTCGCCGCCCAGTAGGTCCAGAACGGCCGTGCGCTCGTGGCCACGTGGCCACCTCCTCGCGATGATGACGGCTGCCGCCGGGAACAGACGGTGCGGCGCCGTCGTTGATAAGTTCCAGATTGGAACTTACCCCATGCTGCGGGATGGACGCGCACCCCGGCCCGGCGAGAGGATGTGCCCCATGCGCCGCGAGGACCTTGCCGACAGCGACTGCGGTATCGCCCAGTCCCTCGGTGTCGTCGGCGACTGGCAGAGCCTGCTGATCGTGCGCGAGGCCGCCGCCGGCGTCACCCGGTTCGAGGGTTTCGCCCGCGAGCTCGGGCTCTCGCGGCGGGCCCTCACCGAGCGGCTCGGCGGGCTCGTCGAGCACGGCGTGCTGGAGAAGGTGCCGTACTCCGAGCGCCCGCCCCGGCACGACTACCGGCTCACCGACCGCGGCGAGGGCCTGCTGCCGGTGCTGCTCGCGCTCCAGGAGTGGGGCACCCGGTTCGTCATGGGTGACGGCGAGCTCAGCGGCACCCTCGGCGACGGCGACCTCGCGCGGGTGGGCGCGCTCGAGGGCACGCGGGTGCCCGACGTCGCGCTCGCGGCGCACGACGGCTCCACGGTGCGGCTCGTCGACCCCGACCGGTGGACGGCGCTGTTCTTCTTCCCCGGCGCCTACGCGCCCGGCACCCACGGGTACCCGCCGCGCTGGGGCGAGGTGCCCGGCACCAGCGGCTGCACCCTCGAGTGCGCCACCTACGGGCGCCGCCACGCCGATCTCGAGGCCGCCGGCGCGCGCGTGCTCGGCGTGAGCACGCAGCACCCCGAGCAGCAGGCCGCGTTCGCCGCGCACGCCGCGCTGCCGTACCTGCTCGCGTCGGACCAGGACGGGCTCGCCGCGTCCGCGCTGCGCCTGCCCGTCTTCCGCGCCGGCGGTGCCGACCGCCTCAAGCGCGTCACGCTGCTCGTCGACCCGCAGGGCACGGTGCGGCACGTGCAGGCACCGGTCATCGACCCCGCGCAGTCCGTCGACGACGCGCTCGACCTCGTGCGGAGCCTGACGGCCGGGTCGGGGACGGCGGCGGGAAGGGCCCGGCGTTAGGGTCGGAACGAACCGGAGCCGGCGGAAGGAACCCCCCACCATGACCAGCCCCACCAGCGCGACTGCGCACCGCTACCCGCACGTCGCCGAGGCGTCGATCCACGTGACCCAGCCGCCGGAGCGGGTGTGGGCCGAGCTCATGCATCCCGGGGCACGATGGATGCTGGGCGCGAACATCGAGACGGACTTCCGGCCGGGCAGCCCGATCACGTTCGAGGGGCACTTCTTCGGCCGCCAGTTCGCCGACAAGGGTGTCGTCATCGGCGTCGAGCGCCCCCACCTGCTGCACTTCACCCACTTCTCGCCGCTGGCCGAGCTCGCGGACGTGCCGGAGAACTACCACGAGATTCGCATCACGCTCGAACCGGACGAAACAGGTACGGTCGTGTCCGTGAGGCAGGAGAACATCGACACGGCCCAGCACGCGACGAACTCGCAGGCGCACTGGCAGGACGCGCTCGCGACCCTCGCCCACCGCGACGGTGCCCCTGCCCGTCGCGCGTGACCTCCCCCCGGCGGTCGGGACCGTCGACACCACGGGGCGTCGGGCTCGGGCGGCGGACGACGGCCGCCGCCGCCGGGCTCGCCGCCGCCGCACTGCTCGCCGCCTGCTCCGGCGCGGGCAGCGAGCCGTCGCCCGGCCCGTCGTCGACCGCGCAGGGCTCGCCGTCGTCCTCGCCGTCCCCGGGCCCGTCGTCCCCGGGCCCGTCGACGACCCCCACCGCGTCGGCGACCGCGACCCCGGAGCCCACCGGCAGCGCCGAGAGCCCTGACGACGTGCTCGCGGGCTGGAGCCTGGAGCAGAAGGTGGGCCAGCTGCTCATGGTCGGGGTGTCGGTGAGCGACCCCGCCGGGGTGAGCGCCGAGGCGGTCCGCGACAAGCACGTGGGCAACGTGTTCCTGCACGGCCGCAGCACCGCCGGGGTGGACGCGACCCGCGACCTGGTCGACGGGTACACCGCCCTCGTGTCCCGCCGCTCGACGCACGGCACGCCGCTGCTCGTCGCCACGGACCAGGAGGGCGGGCTGGTCCAGGTGCTGCGAGGGCCCGGGTTCTCCGACATCCCGGCGGCGACCGAGCAGGCCACGTGGCAGCCCGGCACGCTGGAGAAGAGGGCGCGGGGTTGGGGCGACGAACTCGCCGCCGCGGGCGTCAACCTCAACCTCGCGCCCGTGATGGACCTGGTCGACGAGGCCGACGCGAAGGACAACCCGCCCATCGGGTACTTCGACCGGAGCTACGGCTTCACGCCACGGTCGGTGGTGCGCTCCGCGAACGCGTTCAGCGCCGGGCAGCGCGCGGCCGGCGTCGAGCCGGTCATCAAGCACTTCCCGGGCCTCGGGCGCGTCACCGCGAACACCGACACCGACGCGGAGGTGACCGACGACGTCACCACCCGCGACGACCCGTCCGTGCGCGTCTTCGCCCGCGGGATCGAGGCGGGCGCCGGGTTCGTGATGATGTCCACCGCGGTCTACGAGCGCATCGACCCGGACGCCCCCGCGGCGTTCTCCCCCGTCGTCGTGGACGGCCTGCTCCGCGACGACCTCGGGTTCGACGGCGTCGTGATGACGGACGACCTGTCGGCGGCCGCCCAGGTGCAGGGCTGGCCCCCGGGCGAGCGTGCGGTGGACGCCGTCGACGCCGGGGTGGACCTGGTGCTCGCGTCCGCCGACCCGTCCGTCGCGCCCGCGATGGCCGACGCGCTGGTGGCCGAGGCCCGCAAGGACCCCGCGTTCGCGACGAAGGTCGACACCTCCGCTCGCCGGGTGCTGGCGGCCAAGGCCGCCCTCGCGAAGTAGTTCAGTCCCCCGCGAGGTAGTCCGAAGCACCGCGAGGTAGTGCGATCTCCGCCCGCTTCAGCTGACCGGTTGGCCCGCCGACGCCGTCAGTCGCCTTCAGTGGCCGCCGGAGACCAGGAAGACCAGCCCGAAGGCGATGGCCCCGACCACGACGCCCATGCAGGCGATGGCACCCGCGAGGCGGGCGGGCGACGGGCGCGGGATGGCGACCACGCGGGACGACGCGTCGTTCGCGTCGCCTCTCGCCGGCGTCGACTGCGTGGTCGGCGCGTCGGCCGACGTCGTGCCGGCCAGCAGACGCAGGCCGAGCGCGAAGAGCGCGGGGATGCCGGCGCCCACGATCAGCCCGGCCACGAGGACCTGGCCGAGGGCGCCCCACTCGATGACGTTCATGCTCCCACCTTCGGGTTCGACGGGGCGCTGACGGTGCCCACGGCGCCGACGGCCGGCGCGACGGAAGAGGCGGTGGCGACGGCGGGCACGGGCCCGACGCGCTCGCCGCCGGCCTCGCCGGTCGTGGCGGCGACGGGCTCGAGGGACGCGCCCTTCTCCTCGTCCCACGCCTCGTTGACGTTGGTGTGGTCGACGGGCTTGCGGCGGGACGCGATCCAGATCGCCGCGGAGACGACGATCAGCAGCACGAACACGGCGATGGTGCCGGCGGTGCCGCCGATGGACGACTCCAGCCAGTGGCACAGCGCGCCGACCAGGCCGGCCGCGGGGAGCGTGACCATCCAGGCCACGAACATGCGGCCCGCGACGCTCCAGCGCACCTTGGCGCCCGGCATGCCGACGCCCGAGCCGAGCACGGAGCCGGTCGCGACGTGCGTCGTCGAGAGCGAGAAGCCGAAGTGGCTGGACAGCAGGATGACGGCGGCGGACGACGTCTCGGCGGCCATGCCCTGGCGGGTGTCGATCTCGACGAGCCCCTTGCCGAGGGTGCGGATGACGCGCCAGCCGCCCAGGTAGGTGCCGACCGCCATCGCGAGGGCGCAGCTGAGGATGACCCAGAACGGGACGCCGGAGTCGGCCGGCACGGCACCGCCCGCGATGAGCGCGAGCAGGATGATGCCCATCGACTTCTGGGCGTCGTTGGTGCCGTGAGCCAGGGAGACGAGCGACGCGGAGCCGATCTGGCCCCAGCGGAAGCCGCGGTTCGTCACGTCCTGCGGCACGCCGCGGGTCAGGCGGGCCACGAGCCACGTGCCCAGGCCGGCCACCGCGATGGCGACCACGGGGGCGATGAGGGCGGGCACCAGCACCTTGGCGATCACGCCGTCCCACAGCACGCCCGACGTGCCGACGGCGGCGAGCACGGCGCCCACCATGCCGCCCACGAGGGCGTGCGAGGAGCTGGACGGGATGCCGAACAGCCAGGTGATGAGGTTCCAGACGATCCCGCCGACCAGGCCGGCGAGCACGACGGGCAGGGTGATCACCCCGGCGTCGACGATGCCCTTGGCGATCGTGGCGGCGACGGCGAGGGAGAGGAAGGCGCCGACGAGGTTGAGGACGGCGGACAGCGCGACGGCGGTCCGGGGCTTGAGGGCTCGGGTGGCGATGGAGGTGGCCATCGCGTTGCCCGTGTCGTGGAACCCGTTCGTGAAGTCGAACGCGAGGGCCGTCACGACGACGAGCGCGAGCAGAAGCGTCTCGGTCACGGGATCCATCGTGGGGGGCGAGAAGGGCCTGATCGACCGTCAGGGGGTCGTTCGGTGAACTGTTCCGGGACTGTTCACCTGCTGTTCATCTAGCGGCGGCGTGTCGCGTAGTGCGCCGCGAGGCGGGCCATCCCCTCGTCCACGCTGACGGCCGGGAGCCAGCCGAGGTCGCGGCGGGTGGCGCGCTGGTCGAACCAGTGCGCGGTGGACAGCTGCTCGGCGAGGAAGCGCGTCATCGGCGGCTCGTCGGCGCCGGGGCGCACCCGCCACAGGGTCTCGACGAGGCCGCCGGCCGACCGCGCCAGACCCGCGGGCACCCGCCACGCCGGCGCGCGCACCCCCGCCGCGCGACACATGCCGGACAGGAGGTCGGCCACGGTGCGCGGCTCGCCGTTGGTCAGCACGTACGCGCGGCCGCCGACGACGTCGGGGGCGTCGTCCAGCCGGTCGAGGGCCGCGAGGATGCCGTCGGCCGCGTTGTCCACGTACAGGGTGTCGATGAGCGCGGCCCCGTGGCCCAGCAGCGGCAGCCGCCCCCGGGCGGCGCGGTCGACGACGCGCTCCACGAGCTGCGTGTCGCCCGGCCCCCAGACGATGTGCGGCCGGACGGCCACCACGCGCGGCCCGCCGGCTCGACCGGCGCCGTCGGCCCCGCCGCCGTCGCGCCCCAGCGCCAGCAGCTCCGCGGCGGCCTTGGTCCGCGCGTAGTCGCCACGGGCGCGTCCCGGGTCGGCGGGGGTGGCCGGGACGCCGACGAGCGAGGTGCCCAGGTGCGCGACGGACGGGGACGACACCTGGACGAAGCGGCGCACGCCCGCTCGCTCGCCCGCGTCCAGCAGGACCCGTGTGCCGTCCACGTTCACCTGGTGGAACTGAGCCGGCGACCCCGCCAACGAGACCTTCGCGGCGAGGTGCACCACGCCGTCGACCCCGCGCACGGCGCGCGCGACGACGTCCGGGTCGGTGACGGAGCCGAACACGTCCGTCGCGCCGTCGACGCTGGAGGGGCGGCGCTGCAGGGTGCGCACGTCGGCCCCGCGGGCCACCAGGGCGCGCGCCACCGCGCCACCGAGCAGCCCGGACGCGCCGGTCACGAGGACCGTCACGGCGCGCCCATCCGGCCGCCCGCGAGGACCCGGTCCGCCCATGTCGCCAGGCGCGCGCGGTCGATCTTGGAGTTGTGGCGCACGTCGGTCGGCATGCGCCCCGCCACCAGCACGGCCGCCAGCCGCACCGGCGACGCGGCGCGCACCGCGGTCGCGAGGTCGTCGGGCGCGAGTCCGGGGCGGCGCGCTCGGCCGGCGGCATCGCCGACGGTCTCGACGACGGCGACGGCCTGCTGCACCCCCGCGGGACCGACGCCGACCACCGCGGCCCGGCGCACCTGCGGCACCCGCTCCACGTGCTGCTCCGGCCCCACCGGCGCCAGCGGCCCGTCGGCCGTGCGGAGCACGTGCGCGAGGCGGCCCTCGATCCACAGGCGGCCCTGGTCGTCCAGGTGCCCGACGTCGCCGGTGCGGTGCCAGCGGCCCATCGGGGTGTCGCGCTCGGCGGCCAGGTCGGTGAGCCACAGCCGGTCGTAGCGCTCCTTGAGGTGCCCGGCGCGCACCAGCACCTCGCCGAGGACGCCGGGCGCGGCGGACGGCGCCCCGGTCGCGGCGCCGTCGTCGTCGAGGGCGCTGACCAGCACCTCGCCCCCGCCGACGGGCCGGCCCACGCAGACGCCGTCGTCGGGCGCCGTGGCGGCGTCGCGGATGCCGTCGAGCGTGATGTCGGTGACGAGCAGGCACTCCGTCATCCCGTACGGCGTGTGCGGGGTCGCGGCGGGCATCAGCTCGGCGGCCGAGCCGAGCAGCTCGGCGGAGATCGGCGCGCCGGTCGAGAGGAAGGTGCGCACCCGCGCGAGGGCGGCGCGGTCCCCGCCGTCCAGCGCGTCCGCCGTCGCGACGACGTTGAGGATCGCCGCGGGCGAGAGGAACACGATCCGCGCGTCGGACGCCCGCACGGCGTCGGCGACCGCCCGGGCGGTGAGGGTCCGCGGGGACGACACGTCCATGCGCGGCGTCACCGACCGCGTGCCGAGGGCCGGGCCGAGCAGCGCGAACGGCGCGAAGCCCGTGACCAGGCCGGTGTCCGGGCCGACGTCGAAGTGCGCCGCGAGCGCGTCGCGGAGCGCGGACAGCTCGGCGTGCCGGTAGACGACGCCCTTGGCCGGCCCCGTCGAGCCCGACGTGAACAGCACGGCGGCCTCGTCGTGCGGGCCGGGCTCCGGCGGCAGCGGCCGTCCCTCGCCGGCGCGCGCGACGTCGACGAGCTCGTGCGTCACTCCGAGTGCCCGGAGCACCGCCGGGGCGAGCGGCTCGGCCGAGATGCGCACCCCGGGCCAGCCGAGCGCCCGCGCGGCGGCGAGGCCCTTGCGCTGCGCCACCACGAACCGCGGCCACGCCCCCCGCTGCGCCCGCGTCAGGCCCCGCACGCCCAGCCCGGCGTCGGCCACCACGACGACCGCGCCGATCCGCAGGCACGCGTACACGAGCGCGGTCAGCGTGGGCCCCGGCTCCACCAGCAGCGACACCCGGTCACCCCGCCGCACCCCGATCCCGTACAGCCCTGCCGCGATGCGCCGCACCTGCCGGTCCAGCGCCCGCCAGCTCACGGTGAAGGGCCGCCCGTCCGCGCCGTCGGTCGTCATGTCCAGCACGGCCGGCGCGTCGTCGTCGGCCCGCCCGTCCAGCCGGGCCCACAACGGCACGAACGGCCCCCCGCCGCCGACCGATCCGGCCAGTACCGGGTCCGTGGTCTCGACAGGCACGAGCGACGAGGCGACCTCCGAGTCCCTGAGTCGCGCGGACGGCGAGGAGGTCCACGAGGCGGTGGGGTCGGGAAGCTCGGGCACGGATGTCAGACCCGAAGCGGAGGGCCCCCTGGGGCCCGTGAACGCATCCGTGCCCGAGCTTCCCGACCCCTCCGCCGACAGCGACCCAGACCCGAGCCACCCGAGAACAGCAGGAGTCCAGTCGGCGTCCTCGGCGATCAGGTGGCCAGCGTCCGCGAATCGGTGCACGTGCGCGTGCGGCAGCCGGCGGGTGAGGTCGTCGAGATACCGGTCGGAGAAGATCGGGTCGTGCGGGCCCCACAGCAGCACGGCGGGGACCTTCAGCCCGGCGACCCCGGTGGCGATGCGGTCCAGCTCTGGCGAGCTGCGATGGGCGCCGTCCACGGGGATGTCGGCGACGAAGCCCTCGATGCCGTCGCGCTCGCCGGCGGTGAGGTACGGCAGCCGGTACGCCTGCGCGACGTCGTGGGGCAGGCGCGGGCGGGCCAGCGCGAGGGTGGTCTCGAGGAAGGCGCGGGTGGTGCGCGTGCCCAGGCGGTGCACGGGGCCGGCGAGGGCGAGGCGCAGCGGCGCCGGGAGGGGCGCGTCGTCGGGCTGGTGCACGGCGGTGTTCAGCAGCGCGACGCCCGCGAGGAGGTCGGGGTGGTCGACGGCCCAGCCGAGGGAGACGACGCCGCCCCAGTCGTGGCCGAGCGTCACGACCGGCCCGGTCAGCCCCAGCGCGTCGGTGAACGCGCCCAGGTCGGCGACCCGGCGAGCGAGCGGGCGGTGCTCGCCGGTCCGCTGCGAGAGGCCCATCTCGAGCTGGTCGACGGCGACGACGCGCCACGCCGGCCCGCCGCGCCGGGCCGAGTCGACCGCGTCGGTGACGAGCTTCCGCCACAGGTACGACCAGGTGGGGTTGCCGTGCACCGCGAGCGCGGTGCCCACGGGCTCGGCGTCGGGCCCGAGGCGGGCGGCGAGCTCGGGGCCGTTGTCGAGGTAGTGCCACGACGCGCCGCGCGCGTCGGTGAGCACGTGGCTGTACCGCGGGTCGAGGCCGGGCAGGCCCGGGGGCACGGTGTCGGCGGGGCGGGGGACGGTCGTGCTCGGGGAGGTCGCGGTGCTCGCGGGGGCGGTCGGTCCCGTCACCAGGCGAGCTCCAGCATCGCGGTGTTGATGCCCGAGCCGACGCCCATGAGCAGCACCCGGTCGCCCGGGTCGAGCGAGTCCTGCTGCTCCACCAGCGTGATCGGCACGGACGCCGGGCCCACGTTCCCCAGCCGCTCGTAGGTGGTGGGCACCTTGGACCGGTCCAGCCCGACGGCCTCGACGATGGCCTGGGTGTGCACGCGCGACACCTGGTGGGTGACATACCGGTCCATCCGGGCCCAGTCCCAGTCGGCGACGGCGTCCTTCCAGGCGTCGACGACGAGCTCGAGCCCGCCGTCGAGCAGCGCCTTCGCGTCGGTGAACATGCCTTCGGTGCTGCCGACGCACAGGTCGTGGAACTTCGTCGCGGCGCGCGTGACGCCGCCGAGCACGCGGTGGCCCTCGGGGTGCTCGTCCGTCCGGCCCAGCACCGCGGCGGCGGAGCCGGAGCCGAGCGTGAGGGACGCGAACTCCTGCATGAAGTCGTCGCGGCGGCGGTCCTCGCGCAGCAGTCGGTCGATGGTGCGGTCGTGGATGACGTCGGCGTCCTCCCCGTCGACGACGACGGCATACCGGACCTGGCCGGACTCGATCATCGTCGCCGCCAGGCTCATGCCGTTGATGAAGCCCAGGCAGGCGTTGGCGACGTCGAAGTTCACGGCCGACGACGGCAGCCCGAGCCCGTGGTGCAGCCGCACCGCGACGGACGGCTCGAGGTGCCGGCGCGTCACGGAGGTGTTGATGAGCAGACCGACGTCGGCGGCCTCGACGCCCGCGACCCGGAGCGCCTCGCGCCCGGCGGCGACCGTCGCGTCGTCCACGTCCTCGTCGGCGGTCCAGGCGCGCCGCTCGCGCACGCCGGCGACGCGCTCCAGCAGCGTGGTCGGCAGCCGCAGGCGGCGCAGCGCCGGGGCGAGCCGCTGCTGCACCGCGGCGGAGGTGCGCACCCCGGCCGGGAGCCTGCTGGTCACGGACAGCAGCGAGACCCCTGTGAACCTGGTGGTGGCGTTTCCTGACACACGAGCTCCAGACGGCCGGTCGTGCGTGCCGCACGGTGCCGGCTCAGCGACGAATGAGGCGGGGCGCACGACCCCGGCCCCGCGACGTTACGACGTCCGGGGCGAGCACGCCGTTCCAACGACGCGATGTGGGATCGGCCACGCAGGATCTCACCCGCGCGCGGCCCCGAGCACGTCGAGGGTCCACGCATGCTCGAACGCGATCTCCTCCCAGCGGGCGTACCGTCCGGAGACACCGCCGTGACCTGCGGACATCTCGATCTTCAGCAGCGCCGGCGCCCCGGCGGCCCGCAGGCGCGCGACCCACTTGGCGGGCTCCACATAGAGCACGCGGGTGTCGTGCAGCGAGGTGGTCGCCAGGACGCGCGGGTACGACGACGCGTCGTCGGGCACGTTCTCGTACGGCGTGTACGCCTTCATGCGGGCGTACGCCGCGGCGTCGTGCAGGGGGTCGCCCCACTCGTCCCACTCGACGACGGTGAGCGGCAGCGTCGGGTCGAGCATCGAGGTGAGCGCGTCGACGAACGGCACGCCGGCGAGCACGCCCACGAACAGATCGGGGGCGAGGTTCAGCGCCGCGCCCACGGTGAGCCCGCCCGCGCTGGCGCCGTCGGCCACCATCCGCTCGGGCGCCGTCCAGCCCGTCGCCACGAGGTGGCGCCCGCACGCGACGAGGTCGGTGAAGGTGTGCTCCTTGGCCGCGAGCTTGCCGTCGTCGTACCAGCGGCGGCCCAGCTCGCCCCCGCCGCGGACGTGCGCGACGGCGAACACGACGCCGCGGTCCAGCAGGCTCAGGCGCGGCACGGAGAAGTAGGGGTCGATGCTCGTCTCGTACGCGCCGTACGAGTACAGCAGCAGCGGGGCGGGCTCGGCGCGCGTGCCCGACCCGTCGAGGGTCACCGCGTCGCGCCGCCAGACCAGGCTGATCGGCACCCGCGTGCCGTCCTCGGCCGTCGCCCACTCCCGGTGCTGCACGTAGTCGGCCGCGTCGTACCCGCCGAGCACGGGCTGCTGCTTGCGCACGTGCCGCTCACCGGTGGCGAGGTCGACGTCCACCACCGTGGCCGGCGTGACGAACGACGTGTGCTGCACCCGCAGCAGCGGCTGCTCCCACGTGGGGTTCGCGTCGAGGGCCACGGAGAACAGCGGCTCGTCGACGTCGATCTCCCGCGCCGTCCACGGCTGGTCCGCGCTCGTGCGCGCCAGGTCGACGACGGCGATGCGCGGCAGCGCCTCGCGCCGCAGGCTCAGCACCACGTGGTGGGCGAACGCGTCCACGCCCTCGAGGCGCACGTCCGCGTCGTGCGGCACGACGACCCGTGCCGCGGCCGGGTCGAGCGGGACGGCGTCGAGCGGCGCGGCGCCGTCCGCGGCCCGCGCGGGGACGTCCGTGGCGACGAGCGTGAAGTTCTCCGCGCCGTCGTTGTGCAGCACGAGCAGCGTGTCGCGGTCGGCGCCGTCCTCGCCGCCCAGCACGGCGTGCTCCACCGTGTACTCGACGTCGTCGCGGCGCTCCCAGACGACGCGGAAGTCGCCCGTCGGGTCGTCGGCCTCCAGGAGGCGCACCTCGCTGGTCGTCTTGGACCCGGCCTCGATCACCAGGTAGCGGCGCGAGCGCGTGAGACCCACACCCACCCAGAACCGCTCGTCGGGCTCCTCCAGCACCAGCACGTCGTCCGAGGCCGGCGTGCCGATCTCGTGCCGCCAGATCCGGTACGGGCGCCAGGCGTCGTCGACCGTCGGGTAGAGGACGTACCGGCCGTCGGGGGTCAGGACGGCGCCAGGGAAGGTGTCCTCGACGACGTCGGGCAGGTCCTCGCCCGACGCGATGTCGCGCACGCGCAGCGTGAACCGCTCGTCGCCCGTGGTGTCGACCGCGTACGCGAGCCGCGCGCCGTCCTCGGACACGTCGAACGAGCCGAGCGAGAAGAAGTCGTGGCCGTCGGCCGCGACGTTCTGGTCGAGCAGCACCTGCTCGCCGGCCGGCACCGTGCCCGCCTCGATCCGCGGCGGCGTCCACTCCCCCGCGGCGGGCACCCGGGCGTGCAGCGGGTACTGCCGCCCCTCCTCGGTGCGGGTGTAGTACCAGGAGCTGCCCATCCGCACCGGCACCGACAGGTCGGACTCGAGCGTGCGCCCCTTGATCTCGTCGAAGACGGCCTGCCGCAGCGGCGCCAGGTGCGCCAGCTGCGCCTGCGTCCACGCGTTCTCCGCCGTCAGGTGTGCCAGCACCTCGGGCGAGTCCTTGTCGCGCAGCCACTCGTAGTCGTCGACGACGTCGTCGCCGTGGTGCGAGCGGACGGTCGGGCGGCGCTCCGCGACGGGAGCGAGCTCGGGGGCCTGCTCAGGTGCCTGCTCAGGTGCCTGCTCAGGCGCGGCCTGGTCGAGGGCCTGGTCGGGGACGGCGGCGGGTTCTGCGGGAGCGGTCAGGTCGTCGGGCACCCGGCCAGCCTAGGTCCGCGCGGGCGGGGGCAGAATTCCGCCCGCGCGATGCACGACTGTGACCTAGATCTGTCATCTGCGTCACACCGGGCTCGCTACACTCGCGGCACGCTCGCGAAACTCCGCGGATACATGGGGCCTTTAGTGTCCCTGCATCGACGGGGCGAGCGGGTGGACCCGGGCTCGCCCGGGGAACGACACCGACCTACGGAGGACCCGGCCGATGACGACGGACCGACCGAACAGGGGGATCGCGCTGCGCCGCACGGTGGCAGCGCTCGCGATCGCCCTCGCACCCGCGGTGCTCGCCTCGCCACCAGCGCAGGCGACCCCGGGGGCGGACACGACGGCGGCGCACACCCACAGCGCCGTCACCAGCACCAGCACCAGCACCGCTCTCAGCACTGCCACCGGCACCGCCGGTCGGGTCGCGACGGACGTCGCGACAGACTGCAAGCCCGACGACTCCACGGCGTGCGTCGCCGTCGTCGTCATGAACGACGCGGGCGACCGCATCGCCGACGCCGAGGTGACCATCACCGGGCCCGGCGGCTTCGAGGAGACCGTCACCACCACGGCGGACGCTCCCGTGTCGGTCGCGGTGACCGAGGTCGGTCGCTACACCCTCACTCTCGACCCGGCGTCGCTGCCCGCGGACGAGCAGCTGCCGCCGGGTGCGCCCACGGAGCTCCAGGTGCCCGCCCAGACCGGCGGCACGGGACGCGCCGCGTTCCGCGTCGGCGGCGAGGCCGCGGCCACCGAGAGCCCCACCGGCGAGGCCACGACCACCGCCCCGGGCGACGACGCCACCGACAGCGGGGCCGGCACCACCACCGAGGGCGACGCCGTGGGGACGGCGCCGGAGGGCGACGCCTCCGAGCGGGCGTTCTCCTGGGGCCAGGTGTGGCAGCAGTTCGGCTCCGGCATCCGCTTCGGCCTGCTGCTCGCCCTCGCGTCCATCGGGCTCAACCTCGTCTTCGGCACCACCGGGATGTCGAACTTCGCCCACGGCGAGCAGTTCGCCCTCGGCGCCGCCCTCGGCTTCATCGCCATCAACCAGATGGGCATGTCGATCTGGGTCGGCGGCCTGCTGACCATCGCGGTGTGCGCCCTCACAGGCGTCGCGCAGGACGCCGCCATCTGGCGGCCGCTGCGTCGCCGAGGCACCCCCGTGATGCAGCTGATGATCGTCTCGATCGGGTTGTCGATCACGCTGCAGTACGTGATCCAGCTGCTCATCGGCGGCGGGTCGGAGCGCATCCTGTCGGCCAACCCGCGGCCGCTGACGCTGCTCGGGATCACTCTCAGCACCACGTCGTGGATCTCGATGGCGGTCGCGCTGGTGTGCCTGATCGGCTTCGCGCTCTTCCTCACCCGCACCCGGCTGGGACGGGCCACCCGCGCCGTGTCCGACAACCCGGCGCTGGCCTCGGCCACCGGCATCGACCCCGACAAGGTGGTCCGCGTCGTGTGGATCCTCGCCACCGCGTTCGCCGCGCTGGCGGGCCTCATGTGGGGCATCTCGTTCGGGTCGTTCAACTGGCAGCTCGGCGTGCAGCTGCTGCTGCTCATGTTCGCGGCCGTGACCCTCGGCGGGCTCGGCACCGCCTTCGGCGCCCTCGTCGGGTCGATCCTCATCGGCCTCGTCGTCGAGCTGTCCAACCTCGTGATCCAGAGCGACCTGCGGTACGCGTCGGCGCTCGTGATCCTCATCCTCGTGCTCCTGATCAGGCCGCAGGGCATCCTGGGCCGCCGCGAGCGGATCGGCTGAAGGGAGACCGACCATGGACGAGTTCCTCAGAATCCTCACCCAGTCGCTCGCCGAGCTCATCGCCCCGACGACGGCGGCGTACGCCATCGCGGCGATCGGCCTCAACCTGCACTTCGGGTACACGGGCCTGCTCAACATGGGCCAGGCCGGCTTCATGCTGCTCGGCGCGTACGGCTTCGGCATCGCGACCATCGCCGGCGCACCGTTCTTCCTCGCGGTGCTCGTCGCCCTGGTCGCGGGGCTGCTGTTCGCGCTGGTCCTCGGGATCCCGACGCTACAGCTGCGCGGCGACTACCTGGCGATCGTCACCATCTCCGCCGCCGAGATCATCCGGTGGATCGGCCGGTCGACGTGGCTGCAGGAGTGGACCGGCGGCGCCTCCGGCCTCCAGGGCCGCAACTACAAGGGCACCTTCCAGGACCTGTCGCCCCTGCCCGACGGCCGCACCGCCATCGGGCCGCTCGAGTACATCAACACCGGGTCCGACTCCTGGTGGACGCGTCTCTTCGCGTGGGGCGTCGTCGCCCTGGCCCTGTTGTTCGTCTTCCTCATCACCCGCAGCCCGTGGGGCCGCGTCCTCAAGGGCATCCGCGAGGACGAGGACGCCGTGCGGGCGCTCGGCAAGAACGTGTACTCGTACAAGCTGCAGTCGCTGGCGCTGGGCGGCATGCTCGGCGCCCTCGGCGGCGTCCTCTACGTGCTGCCGATCACCATCGCCCCCGACGCGATGGGCCGCACCATGACGTTCTTCGTCTGGACCGTGCTGCTGCTCGGCGGGGCCGCGACCGTCTTCGGTCCGGTGCTCGGCGCGATGATCTTCTTCGGCGCCTACATGTTCATGCGCACCGGGATGCGCGCCCTGTCCGAGAACACCGGGGTCGGGGAGATCATCAGCACCACCAACGTGGAGCAGATCGGCGGCATGCTGGTAGGGATCACCCTCATGCTCCTGGTGATCTTCAGGCCGCAGGGCATCCTCGGGAACAAGAAGGAGCTGGCCTTCAATGTCCGCTGACATGTCCGAAGGGACCTCCGCCGGGCAGCCCGCCGACGCAGGCCCGCAGCCCGAGTCCGTCGTCGACGCCGCCGCGGCGGCCGCCGTCGCCCCCACCTCCGCCGTCGCGACGGAGGCCCGCGACGACCTTGCGCAGGTCGAGCCCGTCGTCGGGGCACCCAAGCCCGACGCCATCCTCGTGGCCGACGACGTCGTGCGCCGCTTCGGCGGCATGACGGCGGTCGACGTGACCCACCTCGAGGTGCAGCGCGGCGCCATCACCGCGCTCATCGGCCCCAACGGCGCAGGGAAGACGACGTTCTTCAACCTGCTCACCGGCTTCGACACCCCGCAGAGCGGGCGCTGGAGCTTCGAGGGGAACTCGCTCGCCGGCAAGAGCGGCGCGCGCGTCGCCCAGGCGGGCATGGTCCGCACGTTCCAGCTCACCAAGGCGCTGTCGCGCCTGACCGTGCTGCAGAACATGCTGCTCGCCGCCCGGAACAACCCGGGCGAGCGGTTCTGGCTGTCGTGGCTGCCCTTCACGTGGCGGGCGCAGGAGCGGGCCGCCACCGAGAAGGCGATGGAGCTCCTCGCCCGCTTCAAGCTCGACGCCAAGGCCGACGACTTCGCCGGGTCGCTGTCGGGCGGGCAGCGCAAGCTGCTCGAGATGGCGCGCGCCCTCATGACCGACCCGACGATGATCATGCTCGACGAGCCGATGGCGGGCGTGAACCCGGCCCTCGTGCAGTCCCTGCTGGGGCACGTGCAGGCGCTGCGCGACGAGGGCATGACCGTGCTGTTCGTCGAGCACGACATGCACGCCGTGCGCCACATCTCCGACTGGGTGGTGGTGATGGCGGAGGGCCGGATCGTGGCCGAAGGGCCGCCGGCCTCGGTCATGCAGGACCAGGCCGTGGTCGACGCCTACCTCGGCGCCCACCACGACACCGACCTGGGCGACGACTCCCTGCTCGATCCCGAGATCCTGGCCCGCCTCGAGGCCGAGGAGGAGAAGCGATGAGCGACACCTCGACCCTGACGACCCCGACACACCCCGGCGGCGTCCCCGAGGGCAAGGAGGTCCTGCTGCGGGCCGACCATATCGTCGCCGGGTACATCCCCGGCGTGCACATCCTCGACGGCTGCTCCATCGAGGTGGGCAAGGGGGAGCTGGTCGGCATCATCGGCCCCAACGGCGCCGGCAAGTCCACGCTGCTCAAGGCCCTGTTCGGTCTGGTGAAGATCCATTCCGGCACGGTCACCCTCGGCGGCGAAGACATCACCGGCATGAAGGCCAACTCCCTCGTGGCGCGGGGCGTCGGCTTCGTGCCGCAGACCAACAACGTCTTCCCGTCGCTGTCGGTCGAGGAGAACATGCGCATGGGCGTGTACCTGCGGCCCAAGGTGTTCGACGAGCGCTGGTCCTTCATCGGCGACCTGTTCCCCGTGCTGCACGAGCGACGCAACCAGCGGGCGGGCGCCATGTCCGGCGGCGAGCGGCAGATGGTCGCCATGGCCCGCGCGCTCATGATGAACCCGTCCGTGCTGCTCCTGGACGAGCCGTCCGCCGGCCTGTCCCCCGTCCGGCAGGACGAGACGTTCCTGCGGACCCGCATGATCAACAAGGCCGGCGTGTCCGTCGTCATGGTGGAGCAGAACGCCCGCCGCTGCCTGCAGATCTGCGACCGCGGCTACGTGCTCGACCAGGGCAAGGACGCGTACACCGGCACCGGACGCGAGCTGCAGTCCGACCCGAAGGTCATCTCGCTGTACCTCGGCTCCCTCGCGGAGGACACGAAGTAGCACCTTTCCGCCGAGGTAGTCCGAGCCCCCGCGAGGTAGTTGAACTCCCGGCGAGGTAGTTCGGCGGGAGAGGGCAGGGGCGCAGAACGACGGCGGCCGCTCACCAGAGCGGTCGCCGTCGTCGTGGGGTGAGTCGGTCGCGGCTCACGCCGTCAGGCCGAGCAGAGCACGACGTCGCGCGGCAAGGTACGCGCGACGACGGTCCATCCGGCAGCCTCGAGCGCCTCCTGTCGAGCGGACTCGGTCTGACGCACCGCCTCGGGATCATCGTCGTACTTGACCGCGCCGTCGAACTCCACCGCGAGTCGGACGCCTTCCCAGCCGAGGTCGACGTAGTAGGTGCCGCGCACGGTCGCCACCTCGAGCTGGCACTCTGCCCGTGGGAGGCCCACGTCCGCGGCTGCGAGCCTGGTCACTGTCTCCCCCGGCGAGGCCGAGCGCGGGTCGGACAGGTCAAGGATCTCCCGCGCCTGCACGACACCCCTCTTGCCGCGAGACGCGGACACCAGACGCGAGACCTCCTCCGGGTCCGCGCCGAGCCGGAACAGCGAGTCGCACGCGACGAGCGCGCCGTCACGCGGAAGCGTGCGGATGCATCGACGAGAGTTCGCGCGAGGGACGTCACGGGTACACCGCGGACGTCCGCCCGATCCTGCTGCGGCATCGGCGTGTGATGACGTCGCACCAGCGGCTCGTTCTCCTCGTCCACGTGGGGGTTCCACTCGCGCATCACGTGCACGAGCTGCGGGGTTCGGTACGTCCATGCACCATGCAGCACCGCGGCGGTCTCGTGACTGAACCACAGCGGCGCCCCTGTGCCTTCGGCCACCTCGCGCACCAACCCGAGGATCGCGTCCTCGTGAGAGGGGCCGGATGGCGACGTCGCCGCCGCCGAGGGCGAGCTCGAGCGCGTCCGGCACGAGAGGCGGGTGCGCGGCGTCGGCCGACCGCATCCCACGCAACGGCGAGCCGGGCGTGTTCATCGTGTCGAGGATCCTGGCGATGCGCCGGATCGCGGGGAGATGTGCAGCTTCTCTCATGGGACGACCGTCTCGCGCTGATCGTGCCGATACACCCTGCGGATCCGGCATCTGTGGAGGAGCCCGACTGGGGGCAGGCTCCGAGGCTCAGGAATTCGCGGCGCCGTCCTCGAACTACCTCGGCGAGGTCCGGACTACTTCGCCGGCACCTGAACTACCTCGCGGCGCTTTGAACTACCTCGCGGCGCTGCGAACTACCTCGGCGCGGTCCGGACCACCTCGGCACGACGACGGCGGCCCGTGTGCTCGGGTGAGCACACGGGCCGCCGTCCGCTTCGGGCGGGCTGGTCACGACGGGTCGCGACCGACCGGGAGGGTCACTCCTCGATCTTGCCCTCGATCTGACGCTCGAAGGTGTAGGTGTTGTCGGCGCCGTACTTGTAGATGCCGATGAAGGCGGACGTCGGGTCGTTCGACTCGTTGAGCGGCCCGATGCCGGACTTGCCGACGTAGTGGATCTCGTCGCCCGCCTCGAGCGCCTTGACGCCCTCCTCGAAGGTCTTCACCTCGGTGCCACCCTCTGCGCCGGAGACGGCGCGGATGTTCTGCGAGATGGTCGCGCCGTCCGTCGCCTCGCCCTTCACCGCGGCCAGCGCGGCGAGGACCGTGGCGTCGTACGACTCGGCGGAGTAGGAGAAGTCCTCGAGCTCGCCGCTCTCGTTCTCGGAGTACCAGGTCGTGAGCTGGTCACGGAAGGCCTCGTCCGCCTGCGCGCCGGGCAGCGTGCCCTGCACCCCCTCGAGGGTGCCCGGGTCGAAGTCCTCGCCGTAGTTGGAGAGGTTCCCGTCGACGAAGTACGTGGTGCCGTTGAAGTCCCAGCCCTGCGACACGAGCTCGTTGACGATCGCGGTGGTCTCCTCGAACGCGACGATCGAGATCGCGTCGGGCTTCTGCGCGAGCAGGTCGGTCACCTGGGCGCCGAAGTTGGTCTCGCCCGGTGCGAACTCGTGACCCTCGCCGTTGCCGCCGTAGACCGCCTCGCAGCCGCCGGCCTCGAGGGCCTCCTGGATGTAGTCGCGCAGGCCGTTGCCGTAGGCCTCGTTCTGCACGAGGAAGCCCACCTTGCAGTGCCCGTCGCCCATGATGAGGTCGGCGTGCGCCGGCCCCTGGACGGTGTCCGGCGGTGCGGTGCGGGCGAAGAACTCTCCGTACCCCGACAGGTCCGCCGCCGTGTTCGCGGGCGAGATCTGCATGACGCTGGCCTCGGCGAACTGGTCGACGACACCGAGGGACACGGCCGACGACGCCGCGCCGATCGCCACGGAAACGCCCTTGCCGATGAGGTCCGTCGCCGTGCTGCTCGCCACCGAGAGGTCGGTGCTGTCGCCGGAGTCGCCCCACTCGACGGTCACGTCGTTGCCGAGGACTCCGCCGGCGGCGTTGATGTCGTCGATCGCCAGGCCGACGCCGGCGATCTCGGGCGGGCCGAGGAAGGCGAGCGTGCCGGTGACCGGCAGGATCGTGCCGATCTTCAGCGGCTCGGACGAGCCGCCACCGCCCTCGGTGCTGTCGCCGCTTCCGTCGTCGGACGAGGCGCACGCCGTGAGGCCCAGGCTGAGAACTGCCGCAAGGGCCAAGCCCTTGGCGGCCGTGGTGCGTCGGATCATGCTGTTCCCCTTTTGGAGGTAGGACATTCGCGGCTCAACACCGCATTCAGTGCCGCTGAACGTAGCGAGACTGTATGTCGCCGACGTGTCGCGCGGGTCACTCCCGGCAGATCGTGACGAACCTGTTACCTGCGTCACACTCGGGCCTCCGGCGGCCCCCGTCAGTCCCGGAACTGCGTGAAGGAAGCGGTGGCCGGATCGGCCCCCGTGCGCCCCTCGACCCCTGCTTCGAGGGCGTCGATCGACGCCACCTGCTGGGGCGACAGCGCGAAGGAGAAGACGTCCAGGTTGCTGGCCTGCCGCTCGGCGGACAGCGACTTGGGGATGACGACGCGACCCTGCTGCAGGGCCCAGCGCAGCACGACCTGTGCCGGGGTGACGCCCAGGTCGACCGCCGCCGCGACCACGGCCGGCGCGTCGAGGTCGCCCCCGCGGCCGAGCGGCGAGTAGGCCTCGACGGCGATGCCGAGCTCGCGGCAGCGCTGCTGCACCTCCACCTGCTGGAAGGTGGGGTGCACCTCCATCTGGTTCACGGCGGGCACGACGTCGGTCTCCGCGACGAGCCGGTCGAGGTGCTCCACCAGGAAGTTCGACACGCCGATGGCCCGCACGGCCCCCTCGGCGAGCAGCTTCTCGAACGCGCGCCACGTCTCGACGTACAGGTCCTTGCCCGGCACCGGCCAGTGGATCAGGTACAGGTCCACCTGGTCGACGCCGAGCGCGCGGCGTGAGTCGTCGAAGGCGCGCAGCGCCTGCTCGAACCCCTGGTCGCCGTTGCGCAGCTTGGTGGTCACGAAGACGTCCTCGCGGGGCAGGCCGGACGCGCGCAGCGCGGCGCCGACGCCCGCCTCGTTGTAGTAGGCCGCGGCCGTGTCGACGTGCCGGTAGCCGAGCTCGAGCGCCTGCTCGACGTTGGCCTGCGTGCCGTCGTCGGGCACCTGGAAGACGCCGAGCCCGACCTGGGGGATCTCGACGCCGCCGGGCAGGGACAAGGAAGGGACGGGAGTGGTGGTCATGGTTCCTTTCTATCGGTCCTGCCCACCGGCACGCCCACCGCCCTGACCAGCCTGTGGACAGGGCGGGCATGAACACTGGTGCGCGTGGTCGCGCTCGCGTACCGTTGTGCCCGTTGCAGTGCCTCGCTCGTACCGGACGGTCCTCCGTCTGCGCCACGGCGGTCGCGCCGGAAGGAACGGCGCGGTCACCCGGCGGACCTTGGTTTCAAGAGTTGACGACGATTCACCGTGATGCGCGATCTCGACGGTCGAGGTCGTCGACACCTCTTGAAGGAGCAAGCATGGCCACCGGAACCGTGAAGTGGTTCAACAGCGAGAAGGGCTACGGCTTCATCGCCCCCGAGGACGGCTCGGCCGACGTGTTCGTCCACTTCTCCGCCATCCAGTCCCAGGGCTACCGGTCCCTGGACGAGGAGCAGCGCGTCGAGTTCGACGTGACGCAGGGCCCGAAGGGCCCGCAGGCGGAGAACGTCCGCCCGCTCTGATCTCACCGCACGGCCGGCTGACGCCGGTCGCGTGAGCAGCACGGCCCGCACCCCGTTCGTCGGGGTGCGGGCCGTCGCCTTTCTCGGGAACGCGGGCTCCCCGGCGATCGTTGGACCGTCATGGGATTCCTCGACCGACTCCTCGGCAGAACACCCGACGAGCGCTCCTACCACGGTGTGCCCGGGCGGCCCGACGGCGGGCGCACGCGCGCCGGTGAGGCGCCCGGCAAGCACGGCTACGCGCCGCACCCCGACCAGCAGCCCGCTGGCCGCGCGGGCGTCCCGGCGGCGCACCGCGACCCCGACGACGTCGCGGTCGAGCGATACCGCTACCTGCTGCGCACCGCCCCGCCGGACGCCGTCGAGCAGGCGCACGCCGAGGCCTTCGCCCGGCTGACGCCTGAGCAGCGGCGCCGCGTGCTCGACGACCTCGGCTCCGGGCTGCCCGCGTCCGAGCGCGCGACCTCCGACGACCCGCAGTCCCTCGCCCGCATGGCCACCCGCGCCGAGATGCGCAACCCCGGCACCCTGGAGCAGTCGTTCCGCGGCCAGGGCGGGTACGGCTCCGGGGCACGGGGCCCGGGCTTCGGGTCGATGGTCGGGGGGAGCATGCTCGGCACCGTGGCGGGCGTCGTCATCGGCTCCGCCGTCGCGAACGCCATCTTCGGCCCCGCGTTCGGCGACCCGTCGCAGGACTTCGCCGGCGACGGCGGTTCCGACGCCGGCTCCGAGGCCGGGGCCGACGGCGGGGACGCCGGCGGAGAGCCGGGCGCCGACGCCGGCGGGGACGCCGGGTACACCGAGGCGGCGGGCGCCGACCCGGGGTACGGCAGCGACACCGGGGGCGACGCGGGCGGTTTCGGTGACTTCGGTGGCGACTTCGGCGGCGGCGACTTCGGCGGGTTCTAAGGATCCTGGCGCCGTCCGCCGACCGCGGCTGGCGACACAGCGCCATCGGTCGGTGACCTAGCGAGAGACCTCCGGGTCGGGCGGGTGCTCGACGCACCCGCCCGACCCGGAGGTCTCTCGTGCCCCGCGCCGGGCACGGGCAGCGGCGTCGTCAGACGCCGAGAACGTCGACCGCCTCACCGGTGCGCGCGCTCTCGTACGCGGCGAGGATGATGCCGAGCACGGAGATCCCCTCGGCCTCGGTGTTCAACGGCCGGCGGCCGGTCTCGAGGCAGTCGACGAAGTCCGCGATCTCGGCCGCGAAGGTGTTGACGGCCTCGTGCTCGAAGACCTGCTCGTCCTGGCCCCGCAGCTTGACCCGCAGCGTCGTGCCGTCCGAGCTGAGCGACCCCTTCTCGCCGACGACGCTGAACCGGTCGGTGCCGGGCGCGGCGTCGTAGGCCCACGACGTGACCAGCTGACCGACGCTGCCGTTGTCGAAGCGCACGAGCACCTGGGCGGAGTCCTCGCCCTCCATGAACGTCAGGCGGTGGGTCGACATCATCGCGAACGCCTTGACGGGGCGCGCGCCCGCGAGGTGCATCAGCAGGTAGGTCGGGTGGTAGCCGGTGTCGATGAACTCGCCGCCGCCGCTGGTCGCGGCGTGGGCGCGCCAGCCCATGTTCTCGGGGTCGAAGTCGTTGTGGAACGAGTCCGTGGTGCGCACCTCGTACACGTCGCCGAGCACGCCGGAGTCGAGGATCTCCTTGGCCCGGGCCACGGCGGGCATGAACAGCTGGTTGTGCGCGCACATCAGGGTGACGCCGGCGGCCTCGACGGCGGCGCGCACCTCGGCCGCCTCGTCGGCGGTCAGGCACAGGGGCTTCTCGCAGAGGATGTGCTTGCCCGCCTTCGCGGCGGCGACGATCGCCGTCTTGTGCAGGTGGTGCGGCAGGCAGATGTCGACGGCGTCGACCTCCGGGTCGTTCACCAGGTCGGTGAAGTCGGCGTAGGCGCGGGCACCGGTCTCCTCGGCGCGCCGGGCGAGGGTCTCGGGCACCGCGTCGGCGATCGCGGTGACCTGCACGCGGTCGGGGATCGTGGCGTAGCCGGCGAGGTGCGCGCCCGCGATGCCGCCGGCGCCGATCAGGCCGATGCGGACGGGAGGTGTCACGGTCATGGTGGGCTCCGTTCTGTGGTGGGGAGTGGGCCGGGTCAGCGCTGCGCGGCCGCGTTCGCGGCGTCGACGAGAGCGGTCAGCGACCTGGCCCGCGGGAGGGTGTCCTCGAGGGCGACGCCCGCCCGGATCGAGTCCGCCCACTGGGCGAAGAGGATCGGCTGGTCGGCGGGCAGGTCCACGCGGGACGAGCCTGCGCCGGTGGTCAGGCGCATCACGGCGCCGCCCGCGTCGTCGGTCTCGAAGCCGTACAGCACGGAGCCCTCGGTGCCGTGGACCTCGATCGAGAACGGGCTCGCCGGCGTGACGAAGCCGGTCTCGACGACGCCGATCGCGCCGTCGGGCGTGGCGACGGTGACCGAGGCGTTGTCCTCGACGCCGCGACCGGTCTGGTCGGTGTACGTCGGGCGCACGGACGTGAACTCGTCGCCCAGGATCAGCTGGGTGAGGTAGACGGGGTGCGCCCCGAGGTCGGAGAAGGCGCCGCCGAGCGCCTCGGAGGCGTCGTAGAACCGTGCGGGCAGCCAGTCGCGGGTGGAGCCGTCGTGGGCCAGCCGGACGCGCGAGTAGGTGAGCCGGCCGAGGGTCCCGGCGTCGAGGATCTCGCGCAGGGCCAGCGTGTAGCCGTGCGTGAGCCGCGGCAGGGAGACGGTCAGCCGCACGCCCGCGTCCCGGGCGGCGTCGATGAGCTTGTCGCACTCCGCGACGGTCGGGGCGAGCAGCTTCTCGGTGAAGACGTGCTTGCCGGCGGCGACGGCCTTGCCGATCACCTCGAGGTGGTCGCTGGTGGCGGCGGTGACGGTCACGCCGTCGAGGTCCTCGCGCGCCAGCAGCGCGTCGAGGTCGGTGGTCGCCTCGACGCCGAGCCGCGCGGCGAGCTCGCGGCCCCGCTCGGCGTCGTCGTCCCAGACCGCGACGAGCTCGGTGTCGGGGTGGTCGACGGCGGCACGCCCGTACTCCTCGGCGTGCACGTGCCATGCGCTGAGCACGGCGATCCGCAGGGGTGTGGTCATCAGGTTCTGCTCCTTCAGTGGGTGTGTCGGGTGCGGATCAGCTCGGGATCACGCTGTTCTGCCCGTACGTCGCGGGCATCTGGTACCCCTCGAAGAGCGCCATCTTGGGGGCGACGCTCAGCTGGTTGTTGGCGATGACCTGCTCCGGCGTCGCCGAGCCGATGATCACCGAGCTCCGGGAGCGCTGGAGCGTGTCCCAGGCCACGGAGCCCACGGGCAGCGGCGGCCGCGACGTCGAGGTCGGCAGCATCTGCCGGAACAGCTCGGCCTTGGGGTTGTAGTGACCGGCCTGGATGGTCTTCAGGTTGGTCGGCAGGTCGCCGAGCAGCGGCTGCAGGATGCTCTGGCCCTCGTACCCCGTGTAGAACTTCATGAACTCCCAGAGGTTGCGCGTCATCTTGGCGCCCTTCGGCACCACCAGGGAGGCGCCGCCGGACCACGAGTAGGTGTCGTCGCCCTCCGCGCCGACCGGCAGCCAGGTGAACTTCAGCGGCAGCTTCGGGGCGTACTTCTCGTTGCTGCGGATGGAGAACGGGCCGGTGGTGGCCATCGCCAGCCGCTCGCTGAAGACGGCGGTCTGGCTGGGCGGGGAGTTCGGCGGCTGGTACGTCGCGAAGAAGGCGTCGGCCTTGGCGTAGGGGAACTCCTCGGCCCAGTCCGCGTACAGCTCGAACACGGACCGCCACTGCGGGGAGTCCAGCGTGACCGCCGCGGTCTCGTTCGAGTAGAGCTGCGCGCCGAGCCCGAAGGCCCAGGTGTACGGCCAGCCCTCGCCGTCCCAGGGGACGAACCCCAGGGTCTCGAAGTTGCCGCGGGAGTCGGTCGTGGTGAGCTTGCGGCTGACCTCGCGGATCTCGTCCCAGGTGAGCACGTGCTGCTCCGGGTCGAACATGTCGAGGTCGATGCCCGCCTGGCGCAGGAGGTTCTCGTTGTACATGATCCCGCGGGCGTCCGTGTTGATCGGCAGCCCGTACAGCTGCCCGTCGTACGTGAGCTCGTCGACGGCGAACTGCACCCACTGCCGGGTGAACTCGTCGACGGAGCTGTCCTCGTACTTCTCGATGAGGCCGCCGATCGGCTCGAGCAGCCCGATGGAGGCGTTCTGGACGGCGTTGAACCGGTCCATCTGCCAGACGTCCGGGGCGGTGCCGCCACGGACGGCGGTGATGATCTGGCTCATGTCCGCGACGCCGTTGCTGGGCACCTGGTTGACGTCGAGCGTGATGCCGGAGCCGGCCTTCGTGGCGTTGAAGGCCCCGATGACCTTGAGGTCCTTGTCCGCGTCAGCGGCGCCCATCCCCCAGTAGCGGATGACGGCGTCGCTCGAGGACGCGCGGGGCGCGCACGCCCCGAGGGAGAGGGCGGCGGCGGACGCCGCGGCGGCGCTCAAGAAGGTGCGGCGTGTGATCACTTGAAGCCTCCGATGGTGATGCCCCGGATGAAGTAGCGCTGGAACACGAAGAAGAGGACCAGCAAGGGGAGGATGACCAGGAACGACGCCGCCATCAGCTGGTTGAACGAGACGTCCTGCGCGTGCACGGAGCGGAACGACTGCAGGCCGATCGCGAGGGTCTGCACGCTCTCGTCCTGCAGATAGATCAGCGGGCCCATGAAGTCGTTCCACGACGCGACGGCCGCGAAGATGGCGACGGTCGTCAGCGCGGGCTTGGCCGTGGGGAACACCAGGCGCCACAGGATGGTCCACTCCCGGGCGCCGTCGATCCGGGCCGCGTCGAGCATGTCCTTGGGGATCTGCAGGAGGAACTGCCGCAGCAGGAACACGTAGAACGCCGAGCCGAACATCGCCGGGATGATCAGCGGGAACATGGTGTTGACGAGCCCGAGACGGGCCCACATGTCGAACATGGGGATGAGCGTCACCGGGAACGGCAGGAAGAGCGTCGCGATCACCAGGTAGAACATGAGGTCCCGACCCGGCCACTTCAGGCAGGCGAAGCCGTACGCGACGATGAAGTTCGAGATCACCGAGAAGAGCACGACCGAGATCGTGATGATCGCGGAGTTCATGAAGAAGTGCAGGAACGGCATCGCCGTCACGGCGTCGACGAAGTTGCTGAACTGCCAGGACTCGGGGATGAACGTCGGCGGGAACTTCGCGAGCTCCTCGTCCGACTTCAGCGACGAGATGATCATCCAGTACAGCGGCAGCAGGAAGAGGACCGACAGCACCACCATCACCGTGCGCGCGATCAGCGTGGAGTACCACGGGCGGCGCGTCCCGTCGGCCCGCCGGTTCAGCTGATCGGCGTCCGCGGAACGGGAAGGGGCCTGCCTCCTGGGAGATTCCGTACGGACCGTCGTGCTCATCAGGAGGCCTCCACGTCGTAGTTCACGAACCGGCGCGAGCACCAGAAGATCAGCAGGGCCATGGCGAGGCCGGCCAGGAACAGCAGCACCGCCAGGGCGGAGGCATATCCGAGCTCCGCGAATCCGAAGGCGTTCTTGTAGAGGTACATCATGTAGAACAGCGCGCCCGCGTCGGGGTCGCCGGTGCCGTTGGTGACGATGTACGCCTCGGTGAAGACCTGGAGGGCGCCGGAGACGCCGGTGATCAGGTTGAACAGGAGCACCGGGGTGAGCAGCGGCAGCGTGATCGACAGGAACTGGCGCATCGGGCCGGCGCCGTCCACGCGCGCCGCCTCGTAGACGGTCCTGGGGACGTTGCGCAGCCCGGCGAGGAAGATCAGGGCCGCGTTCCCCGCGCCGAGCTGGGCCATCAGGATGATGGCGATCTTGACCCCGGTCGGGTCGCCCAACAGGTTCACGTTGGACTCGCCGAAGAGGTTCAGCACCTGGTTGAACGCCCCGAACTGCGGGTTCAGGAACACGATGAAGATGAACGACATCGCGAACGCGGGGATCAACGACGGGGCGTAGAAGATCGTGCGGTACCACGCGACCTCGCGGACGTTCTGGTTCATCGCGAGCGCGAGCGTGAGCGCGACGACGAGCCCGAGCGGCACGGCGATGAGGGCGAAGAACAGCGTGTTCCCCGCCGCCTTGCCGACCAGCGGGTCGGCGAACGCGGTGACGTAGTTCCCCACCCCCACCCAGGTCGGGGCACCCATGCCGGAGTAGCGGGTGAAGCTGAGGTAGATCGAGTAGCCGACCGGGTAGACGACGAAGACCAGGATCCCGATGAGCCAGGGCGAGATGTACTTCAGCCCGAGGGCCAGGTCGCGCCGGTCCGACCGCGAGAGCCGATGACGGCGGCGCTGCGGTGGACTGGCGGTCGCGTCCTTCTCCACCTCGTCTGGTGGTGCTGCCCCAGAGGGGGCCCTGGCCGTCAGTCCGGTCGCAGTCATCGCTCTCCCTTCGGTACGGCGACGGAACGTCGTCCGTCGTGTCATGGACGCGGACCGCAGCACCGAGAGGGTGACGTGGACCACTGTGTCCGACGCGGCGAACATTACTCACACCAATGGATATATTCAAAGAGGCATGATGGGGCCGGCGGAAGGAGAGCGATGCGTGCGACGACGATGCCGCAGGTGGGGGCTCGGAACGAGCTCGTCGTGCTGCGGGCGATCCGGGTGTCTCCGGAGGGGGTCGACCAGTCGAGCCTGATGGAACGCTGCGGCCTCTCGCGCCAGGCGGTCTCGCAGATCACACGGCGGCTGATCGAGCGCGGGCTGGTTCGTGCGGCACCGGTGCACACGAACCGACCCGGCAAGCCCGCGCTGTCGATGCGGGTCGAACCCCGCGCGATGCTCGCCGCCGGGGCCCATCTGGACCCCGCGCACATCACGGTCACCGTGGTCGACATGCTCGCCCGCCCGATCCTGAAGCGGTTCCTCGCGCCGCCCTGCCAAGACCCGGCCGCCGACGTGGAGCGCATCGGTGCGGCCCTGGACGAGATGCTCCACGAGCTCGGTGCCGCCGTGCCGGACGGGCAGGACGAGCAGGTGCACAGCGGGATCCAGGGGATCGGCGTCGCGGTGCCCGGGGGCATCGACGCCGCGCACGGAAGGATGCTCGATCCCCCGTGGCTGCCCGGGTGGCGTGGCGTGCCGCTGCTCGATCTGATCCGGGAACGGACGGGGCTGCCCGCCGTCCTCGACAAGGACACCAACGCCGCGCTCACGGCCGAGTGCTGGCCGGGCCGGTTCGCCGCGCAGGAGACGGTCCTCTACCTGTACGTCGGCGCCGGCGTGGGATCGGCCGTGGCGGGCGACGGCACCATCCACCGCGGCAGCACCGTCCAGGCGGGAGAGATCGGCCATCTCCCGACGGGCATGGACGACACCAGGTGCGCCTGCGGCCGCATGTCGTGCCTCATGCTCTACACGGACATGGACCGCTTCCTGGAGAAGGTGCGGCGGGCCGGTGTGCCGGTGGAGTCGCACGCCCGCACGACGACGGCACTCGACCTGGTGCAGCAGCGGGCGCGCGGCGGCGACGACGTCGCCCGGCGCCTGATCGAGGAGTATGGGACGGCACTGGGTGAGGCCGCGCGCACGCTGATCAGCATCCACGATCCGCACCGCGTCGTCATCGGCGGCCCCTACTGGGGGTATCTGGCCGAGCACGCCACACCCCAGGTGGCGCGGGGTGCACGGCGCTCACGGGGCGGCTCGCACGAGGTCTCCGTGGCCTCGTCGACCTTCGGGGACGACGTCGGGGCCATCGGCGCCGCCACGCTCTTCCTCGAGCGGAAGCTCTCCCCCGCCACCACCTGACGACGCGCGGCCTCGGCCGGCGCCCGCCTCACGCCAGGTCGGTACCGCCGGCCGCCCGCTCGCACAGCCCGAGGAACGCCCCGAGCCGACCCAGCCCTTCGGGCGTGTGCGGCAGATAGTCGGTCAGCTCCGGCGACCGTACGACGATCGCGCACCACTGCCCACGTGAGACCGCCACGTTGATCCGGTGCCGGGAGAGCAGGAAGCCGGTGCCGCGCGGCACGTCGTGCGGCGACGACGCAGCCAGGGTGACGATCGCGACGGGCGCTTCGGTGCCCTGGAACCGGTCGACGGTGCCCACGCGCACGCCGCCCAGGCCGGCGGCATCGAGCGCGCGGCGCACGGCCCACACCTGGGCGTTGTAGGCGGCGAGCACGACGACGTCGCCCGGCTCGAGCGGCCGCGGGGTGTGCCCGGCCCCCGGCGTCCACGCCCGGCCGACGACGTCGGACGCCTGCCGCACCACCTCCTGCGCCTCCTCGGGCGAGGCGACCCCGCGCCCCTGGTGGCGCACGGGCACGTGGTGCACCCCGGGAGCCACGCCTTCGAGCCGCCGCCCGGCGGCGGTGTCGTGGGCCTGCAGCCGCCCCTCGTACGCGAGCTGCGACACCGCCTCGCACAGGGCGGGATGCATGCGCCACGACCGCGCCAGGAAGTAGCCCAGCCCCGGCGGCAGCACGTCGCGGCCGTCCGCGAGCCAGCCGAGCGCCGACCGGTCCACCGGCTCGGGATGCCGGCCCCGGCTGACCTGCGGCAGCTGCTGCGGGTCGCCGAGCAGCAGCAGGCGCCGCGCCGACCGCGCCACCGCGACGGTGGCGGCGAGCGAGAACTGCCCCGCCTCGTCCACCACCAGCAGGTCGAGGTCCTCCTCGGGCCACCGTCCCGGGTGGGCGAAGTCCCAGGCCGTGCCGCCGACGACGCCGGGGCCGCGGCGCGAGAACTCGGCCAGGTCGTCTCCCGACAGCTCCGCGCACAGGGCGGTGGGCGACGGGGCGTCGGCCTGCTTCTTCCTGGCGACCCGGTCGGCGGGGACCCCCGCCTTCTCGACGACGGCGCGCAGCATGTTCTCGACCGCGGCGTGCGACTGCGCGACGACGCCGACGCGCCACCCCTCGGCCACCAGCTCGGCGATGACGTGCGAGCCGACGTGGGTCTTGCCGGTGCCGGGCGGCCCCTGCACCGCGAGGTACGAGCGGTCGAGGTCGCGCGTCGCCGCCAGGACCGCGGCGGTGAAGTCGTCGCCGACGACGTCGGGCAGCGGGCCCCCGTCGGCCAGGCGCGGGGGCCGTCGGCGCAGCAGGTCGGCGGCGGGGCCGTCCGGCAGCGCGCGGTCGGCGTCCCAGGCCGCCAGCGCCTGCCGCGCCACCTCCTCGAGCGCCTGCTCCTGCGGGTCCGCGCGCGGCCCGCTGGACGGGGTGAGAGCCATCGGCAGGTCGGCGAAGGTCTCCGCGCCGACACGCACCTGCTCACGCAGCAGCAGCACGTCCCGCTCGCCCGTCTCCGTCTCCCGGCGCACCGCGTCGACGATCGTCGCGCCGCCGTGGAAGCCGCGCACCGCATTCGCGGGCACGGTCACCGCGTCGGGCGCAGGGTCGTCGTAGAGGACGAACGGCACGGCCCCGACGGCGAGCTCGGAGCCCTCGGACAGCCGCCCGACCAGCTCCAGCACGCGTGCCGGTGCGCGACGCCCGTCCTCCACGGCCCAGTCCTGGAGCACCGACGCACGTTCCACGTGGAACGTGTTGCGGCGGCCCTGCCACTCGTCCGTCGGCAGCTCGAGCCGCGAGTAGTGCTCGTGCCAGAACGGCTTGCTCTCGCGGCGCCAGTACCCGAGAGATGCGCCGATCATCGCGAGCGCCTGGGCCTCGTCGTCGCGGGAGCCGCGGTCCTCGCCGACCCGCTCGCGGACCTCGGCCTCCAGCGCCAGCCGCCGCTCACGGGCCTCGCGGGCCGCCGCCTGCCGGGGCGTCTCCTCGGCGGGGGTGGTCTCGACAGGCTCGACCGACGGACCCGACGGTCGAGCTTGTCGGAACCGGGCCTCGACCGGCTCGACCGTCGACGCGCGGGCATCGACGACGTCGGCCGCGCCGCGGAGCCAGTCGAGCAGTCGCAGGGTGGAGAGGCAGTCGTACCGGTTGTAGTCCGCGATGTCGCGCAGCAGTGCGTCCGCCTCGTCGGTGCGCCCGCCGTCGCGCAGGGCCGTGTACTCGGCGTACGCGACGATGGACGCCGCCGCGGTGGTGACACCCGAGCGCAGCTCGTCGCCCATGTAGAGCGGCTCGAGCTTCTTGATCGACTTCGAGCGGTCCGAGATCCGCAGCGACGACCGCACGACGGCGTAGAGGTCCACCAGCACGCCGTCGCGCAACAGCTGGTCCACCTCCTCCTCGTAGACCCCGTGGCGGGCGGCGATGGACAGCAGGTGCACCCGCTCGTACGACGCGTAGTGGTAGACGTGCAGGTCCGGGTACCGCCGTCGGCGCTCGGCGAGGTAGTCCACGAAGTCGATCAGCGCCTGCCGCTCCTGCGCCAGGTCGTGGGCCCAGAAAGCCCGGAACGGCGGCGCCTCCCCCGCGGCGTCGGGCCGCTCGACCAAGCCGAAGAGGTAGTCCAGCCCGGTCTGCTGGCCCCACTGCTCCCCCTGCGGGTCGGACCACAGCGGGTCGCCCTCGAAGTCGAAGAAGACGTCGCCGGGGCTGGGCGGCGGCAGCCGGTGCACGGCCGACGTGTCGGGCAGCGACCAGCGGATGACGGCGGGCTCGCCGTGGTCGTCGTAGGCGACCTCGCCGTCGCCGGCGCTGGTGCCGAGCTGCAGCCGCGCCTGCTCGCGCACCCGCTCGAAGCTCCGGGCGGGCATCCCCTGCGGCGGCTCCTCGGCGGCCGCGAGCGCGTCGATCGTCGTGATGCCGCCCGCGACCAGGCGCGCGCGCTGGGCCTCGTACACCCCGCCCACCAGCAGCACGTCGCGGTGGGCCGCCGCCTGCTCGGCGCACGACTCGCACCGACCGCAGGCGGTGAACCGCTCGTCGCCCCACGCGAGCGAGCCGTCGTCGGCCCGGTGGGCGGCGACGACCTCCCGGAGCCGGGCGCGGCGCTGCTGGAGCACGGGCAGCAGCTCCGCGAGCCTGTGGGAGCTGGTGACACGCGTGCCGAGCACCAGGTGCACGGCGTCCGTCGGGTCGACGTGCGCGGCGGCGAGCTGGTCCGCGTACGCCGCGAGCTGGAGCAGCGCCGTGACCTTGGCCCGGCGGGCGAGCTTGGTGTCGAGCACCGCGTACCGCGGCAGCGCGGGGCCCGCGTGCCCGCCGGGGCGGCCGGGGCCGACGTCGGGGTCCCCGAGCGGGTCGCGCACGAGGAAGTCGGCGCGCCCGTGGAGCTCGCCGTCGAAGAAGGAGGCCTGCGCCACGACGTCGGCGCCCGCCTCGATCGCCGCCAGGGTCGCGCCGTGCGCCGCCTCCAGCGCCTCCCGGGCGGGCCGCGCCGCGGGCTCGACCTCGACCACGCCGCCCGGCCCGCCGGTGGACCGTCCGAAGCGGGCCACGTACTCGTCCAGCACCCGGCGCTCGTGCGCGTCGCCCAGCGCGGCGGTGCGCTCGAGCATGGCGTCGGCCGCGCGCTCCCGGCGCGGCACGCGGCCGAGCAGCTCGTCGAGCCTGCGCAGGAGCCGGAACTCGCACTCGGCGGCGACGACCAGGTCGCTCACGGAGTGCACCACCGCGGGCTCGCCCATGGGCTGGGAGGCGGTGCCGGGTGCGTCGAGGAGGAACATGCCCCCGGTCTACCAGCGGCGACCGACACGCTCTCCGGTGGTCGAGCCTGTCGAAAGCACGGCCCTGGGTTTCGACAGGCTCCACCAGCGGGCCCGTCTTCCGTCGTCTTGCATGCAAGTTGGATGCAAGCGTAGGTTGCCTCGGGTGACAGAGCCCTCCGCCTCCTCCGCGCCGCCCCTCAGCGCCGCCGAGCGCGCGTACCAGCACACCAAGGCGAAGATCCTCTCGGGCGAGGTCCCCGGCGGCCGGCTCCTGTCGGAGGGCGACGTCGCGGCGGAGCTCGGCATCAGCCGCACCCCCGTGCACGAGGCGTTCCTGCGCCTCGACGCCGAGCGGCTGCTCGCCGTCGCGCCCCGCCGCGGCGCCGCCGTCCTGCCCATGGCACCCGACGAGGCGCGCGACGTGCTCGAGATGCGCGAGGCCATCGAGCTGTCCACCGCCCGGCGGGCGCTGGCGCACGGCGCCCCGGCGACCGCCGTCCTCGGCCCGCTGCACGCCAACGTCGAGGCGCAGCGGGCGGCGGCCGCGGCCGGCGACGTCGACGCCTTCGTCCGGGCGGACGGCGAGTTCCACGCCCTGCTCGTGGCGGCGGCGCGCAACCAGACCGCCGTCCAGCTCTACGACCTGCTGCGCGACAAGCAGCACCGGCTGCGCGCCCAGCTGCTGCACGTCGGGGCCGAGCAGGTCGCCTCGTCCCTGGCCGACCACGAGGCGATGCTCGCCGCCGTCGAGGACGGCGACGCGGACGCCCTGTGCGACCTCGTGCACGAGCACGTCCGGCGCCACCGGGGCATCCTGTGAGGCGCCCCTGGCTCGGCGCATTCGCGGCGCTGTTCGTCTCGTCGTGGGCCGGCAACCAGTTCACCCCGGTGCTGCTCATGTACGAGCAGGTGCAGGGCTACGGCGACGCGACGGTCAACGCGTTCCTCGGCGTCTACGTGCTCGGCCTCGCGCCCGCGCTGCTCGTCGCCGGGACGCTGTCCGACCGGTACGGGCGCCGTCCCGTGATGCTCGTCGGGACGGTGTGCGGCATGGCCGCCAGCGCGGTGCTGGCGCTCGGCGTCCTCGGCCCCGTGCCCATCTACGTGGGACGGCTGCTCGCGGGGATCACCGTGGGGACGGCGACGTCGGTCGGGACGAGCTGGATCAAGGAGCTCTCGCAGATCCCCTACGACCGGGAGGCGGACGCCGGGTCCGGGGCGCGGCGCGCGTCCCTGGCGTTCACCCTCGGGTCCGGTCTCGGCGCCCTCGTCGCGGGCGCGCTCGCACAGTGGGGGCCGTGGCCGGAGGTGCTGCCGTTCGCCGTGCACCTGGTCGTGACGGCGCCGTTCCTCCTGGTCGTGCTGCGGACGCCGGAGACGCGCGCGCTCGGCGGCGCGACCGGGCCCTGGTGGCGCGGGCTGCAGGTGCCGCCCGCGGGCCACCGCCGGTTCACGCGTGTCGTCGCAGTCGTCGCGCCGTGGATCTTCGTGGTCGCGGCGCTCACCTACGGTTACGCCCCCGTGCTGCTGCGCGAGCAGACGCAGGGCCTCGGCGTGGCGTACGCGACGCTGCTCACCGTGGTCGCGCTCGGGGTGGCCGCCGTGGTGCAGCCCGCCGCCAAGCGGCTCGACGCCGTCGACTCCGCACGCGGGCTGGCCGTCGCCGCCGGGGCGCTGACCCTCGCGGTGGCCTGCGTCGGGCTGGTCGTCGCGACGGGCTCCCTCTGGTGGGGCGTGGGCGCCGCCGTCGTGGGCGGCGCGGGCATGGGGATCGGCCTGTCGTCGGGGCTGCTCGAGGTGCAGCGCATCGCCGGCCCGCGCCATCTCGCCGGCCTCACGGGCGTCTTCTACGCCGTCGCCTACGCCGGGTTCCTCACGCCCGCGATCATGGCGGCCATCACCCCGCCGTTCACGACGTCGCAGCTCTTCGCCGTCCTCGTGGGGCTCGGCGCGGTGTCCACGGGCATCGTCGTCGCGCACTACCGCAAGCACCTGCCGGGCTCCTGACCCCCGCCCCGGGGAGCACGTCACGGCGTCCGGCCCCGTCCGGGGGCAGGACGGACATGGACCGGATCGACCGGTTTCCGCCATAGTGGGTGCCGCTCGACGACGGAGGAGTGTCATGGCTGTGCGTTTCAACCCGCCCCCGGGGTGGCAGGTACCCCCGGGCTTCCGGCCCGACGCGGGGTGGGTACCCGACCCTGCGTGGCCGCCGGCGCCGCAGGGCTGGGACTACTGGGTCGACGACACGACCGCCCCGCGACGGGCCCGGCCGGAGTCGCCGGTCGAGGCGACGACGGTGATGGCGCCCGTCCGGGCGGCGGCCGTGGCCCCCGCCCCGGCGGCCGCGACCACCGTCACGGCCATGCCGCCGCTGCCCCCGTCCGCGCCGACGGCCACGTTCGGCGCGCCCGTCGCGACCGTCACCACGCCCCCGCCCCCGCCGCCGGCCGCGATCCCGGCCCCCGGACCCGCGGGCGGCCACCTTGCCCAGGCCGACGACCGCGGCGCGGTGTCGACCGTCTCGGCGGCGCTGCGCACCGTCGGCGACCGCATCCGCACCAGCAGCGGCCGCCGCGCGGAGCGCCTCGCCGCCGACGCGGCCGCCGAGACCACCGGCACCCGGACCCGCTCCGGCGCGCGCGGACGCGGCGGGCGGGGCGGCCCGCTCATCGCCGGAGTCGCCGCCGCCTGCCTCGCGCTCGGCTGCATCCTGGGCGTCACCATCTCGATGATGCGCAGCTCCGACGCGGCGCAGGACCTCGTGGACGCCGGCCGCAAGGAGGCCACGGCCCAGCAGCTGAAGGTCGAGGCCCAGCAGGCGCAGGAGGACCTCGCCGCGCAGAAGGCCGACGTCCAGAAGCGCGAGCAGGCGCTCAAGGAGCGCGAGAAGGCGGCGGAGGCCAAGGAGGCCGAGCTCGCGAGCCAGCAGAAGGCGTTCCAGGACCAGCAGACGCAACAGCAGCAGCAGCAGGAGGAACAGCAGCAGCAACAGCAGCAGGACCCGGCCTGGTTCTTCCTGGACTGCAACGCCGCCCGCGCCGCCGGCGCCGCGCCCATCCAGAACGGGCAGCCCGCCTACCGGGGCGCGCTCGACGCCAACGGCAACGGCATCGCCTGCGAGGCCGGCGAGTAACGGCTCACCGGTCGACCGCGACCTCCGCGTCCGCGGTCGCGCCGTCGGTGAAGCGGAGCTCCGCAGTGGTGCGCAGCGACGCCTCCCCCGGCGCCCAGACCGCCCACCAGCCGTCGTGCACGGTGGCCTCGACACGCTCGCCGGAGGTGAGTGTCAGCTCGACGGCGGCGACCTCGGCCCCGGCGCGCCCGAACGCGGAGGTGAGCGCGCCGTCGCCCGTGGCGCCCTGCGACCACGAGGCCGTCCCCGCCTGGAGCGTCGTCACGTCGCGCGGGCCGGGCGCGGCGGGCGGCGCGCCCAGCACCGTGTCGCCCGTGACGACCTCCGTCGCGCCGGACGCCTGCGCGACGACCAGGCACTCCCCCACCGCGCCGTCGCCGGTGAGCAGCACGTAGGTGTACTCGCCCCGCTCCTCGGCGAGGACGGGGCCGATCGGCACGTCCTCGACCTGCGGGCCGTCGGCACCGTCGGTGATCGTGTGCGCGGACGTCTCGCACGACGCGGCGCGCGCCGTCATCTCCTCGTCGGAGAGGACCGTAGGAACTGCGCTCCACCCCGCGAACGCCGTCGGCGTGCCGAGCGAGGTCACGGTCGCGACCGTCGCCACGGCCACGACGGCCGCCGCCGCGGCGCCCGCCAGGACCGCGCGGCGCGGGGAACGACGGATCGGGATGGCTGCACGCGACGAGCCCAGGATGGCGGCCAGCGCGTCGTCGTCGGGGCGGCCGGGCGCCTTCAGGTCGCGTGCCGGGTCGAGCGCGGCGATCCCGAGCATCATGGGGGACTTCATCGCGCCTCCTGGAGCTTGCGGAGCACGGAGGCCGTCTCGGACGGCAGACCGGAGTAGGCCAGCAGCCGCTTGCGGGCCCGGGTCAGGCGGACGGAGAAGGTGGACGGCCGCACGCCGAGGACGCGCGCGCCCTCCACCGTCGTGAGGCCGTCCCAGGCGACGAGCGCGATGACCTCGCGGTCGGCGTCGGAGAGCATCTCCCAGGCGCGGCGCAGGTCGGCCCGGTCGGCGGCGACGTCGTCGGGGCCCTCCGTGCCCGGCAACGGCTCCCGCTCGAGCCGGACACCGAGCGCCCGCCACCGCCCGTGCGTGCGCAGGTGGGTGGCCAGCACGTTCCGGGCGACGCCCAGCAACCACGGCTTGGCGTCCTCCGGGACCGCGTCGAGCCGGCGCCAGGCCACGAGGAACGTCTCGGAGACGACGTCGTCCACGAGGGCGGGCGCGACCCGGCGGGCCACGAACCTCGTGACCGCCTCGTGCTGCTCCACCCACATCTGCGTCAGCAGCTCGCGGGCGCGAACATCCTCCACCATGAAACCCTTCTGTCCTCACACAGGAGTTGCCGCCAACCCCCCGGGTGCTACACCGTAGTCACCGCGAGGAGTCGACGACGACGCCCCAGCAGCACGCCGGAGCCCCCATGAGGAGTGACATGAGCCGAGGCAGGACCGTCCACGGGAACGCCGCCGCAGGTCTGGGCGCCATCCTGCTCGCGCTGGGCCTCGTCCTCGGCGCGGCGACCAGCTCGCAGGCGGCCGACGACACGTCGATCGCCCCCGCGACCGAGAACCTGCCCGGGGTGCCCGCCCCCGGCAGCCCCGCGAGCGAGTGGGAGGCGTGGGCCGCGCAGGAGCGCGCCGACGCCGAGGCCACCGACTGGGCCGCCGACGCGAAGGCCCGCGGCTGCATCCTGAAGGACGTCACGATCTCCGCGGAGGTCGACGCCGACTACAACCGCGCGATGGGTGCGCCGGCGGACCTGGCCACGCACCGCGTGGACCTGCTGGAGGAGTGCGGCGACGCCCCGGCCCAGGCCGCGCGGGCGGCGACGTCGGGCACCTCGACGCTCAGCCTCCCCTCGGGCAACCAGTGCGAGGCGACGTCCGGGCCGGGCACCATGTGCCTCACCAAGGGCAGCGGGCGCATCTACGCGTCGTGGCAGTACCGCGGGTCGGGCTCCGTGACCGGCTTCCTGCGGATCTACCGGATCTCGTCGGGCGCCGACGGCTGCCCCACCGGCACCACGTGGCTCACCGGCGCCGACGGCACCTGGAGGAGCGGGGACACCCGCACGATCTCCAAGACGCGCACGACGGCCGGCGGCTACTCCGCGCACATCTGGAAGAAGGTCACCTTCGGCCACACCGACTGGGGCGGCGCCTGCGCGACGCTCTGACGCCCGCCCGACGACGAGAGGCGCCCGATGACGAGCGACCAGGCCGGCGTGGCGGTCTTCGTCGTGTGGACGGTGGCGCTCGTCGCAGTGCCCGTCACCACGATCGTCGTCGCCGTCCGCCGACGGCGGCACGTCGGTGGCGGTCTGGTCGCCGTCACGGTGCTGGCGTTCGCCGTCCTCGGCGTCGGCTGGTGGTCGGTGCTGTCCCCCGTCGTGGTCGACGGGACCACGTGCATGTCGGGGTCGGCGGCGGCGGGTCTCCTCGACGACAGCCTCGACATGACGGACGAGGCGGTCGCGCTCGCCGCCCGACAGGCGTGCCGCGTCCTCTCCCGCCAGGTCGTCGGCGGGTGGGCGCTCGCCGCGGCGGCCGCCCTCGCCGTCTGGCTCGTCGCCGTGGCCCGCGCGCCGCACCCGGCCGTGCCGGGGCCGCCCACCGGGGCGCGGGCCGCCTGACGGCGCGGGGGCCCGTCAGAGCACGTGGGCGAGGAAGTCCTGCAGCCGCGGCTCGGACGGGTTGTCCAGCACGTCGGCGGGGCGCCCCTCCTCGACGATCGTGCCGTCGTCCATGAAGACGACGTGGTCGGCGACCTCGCGGGCGAAGCCGATCTCGTGCGTCACGACGATCATCGTCATGCCCGACCGGGCCAGGTCCTGCATGACGGCGAGCACCTCGCCCACGAGCTCGGGGTCGAGCGCGGAGGTGGGCTCGTCGAACAGCATGAGCTCCGGGTCCATGGCGAGCGCCCGCGCGATGGCGACGCGCTGCTGCTGGCCGCCGGAGAGCTGCGCCGGGTAGAACTCGGCCCGCTCGGCGAGCCCCACCCGGTCCAGCAGCTCGAGGGCGCGCCGCCGCGCCTCGCCCTTGGTGAGCCCGCGCACCTGCACGGGCGCCTCCATGACGTTCTCCAGCGCCGTCTTGTGCGGGAACAGGTGGAAGCGCTGGAAGACCATCCCGATGCGCGAGCGCTGCTTCGCGATCACCTTGGGGTGCAGGCGGTGCAGCACGCCCTTGTCGTCGCGGCGGTAGCCCATGAGGTCACCGTCCACGTGGATGGACCCGGCGGTGATCTCCTCGAGCTCGTTGACGCAGCGCAGCAGCGTGGACTTGCCGGAGCCCGACGGCCCCAGCACGACGGTGACCGAGCCGCGGGCGACGTCGAGGTCGACGCCCTTGAGCACGTGCACGGCGTCGTGGCCGCGGCCGAACACCTTGTGCACGTCACGGGCCTGGACCATCGGTTCCTGAGCCTGTCGAAGGGCGGCGGGCGTGGTCTCGACCGGCTCGACCGGCGAAGAACCGCTCATGGGGTCACCTCCAGGAAGGGGTCGTCCTTGGTGGTGCCGGACGCGCCGATGAGGTCCTGCTTGCGCGGCTTGCGCCGTCCGCCGCGCGGCCCTCGGCCGCCGCCGGTGCGGCCGCCGTCGAACCCGCGACCGTAGTACCGCTCCAGGTAGTGCTGGCCGATCATGAGGACCGACGTGATGAGCAGGTACCAGAGCGCCGCCACGATAAGCAGCGGGATGGGCTGGAAGATGCGGTTGCCAATCGCGTTGGTGGCGTAGGTGAGCTCGAGCGTGAACGGCACGGCGAGCACCAGCGAGGTCGTCTTGAGCATGGAGATGGTCTCGTTGCCCGTGGGGGGCACGATGACGCGCATCGCCTGCGGCAGCACGATGCGGCGCAGGATCTTGCCGTCCTTCATGCCCAGCGCCTTGGCCGCCTCGGCCTGACCCGGGTCGACGGACGACAGGCCGGCGCGGACGATCTCGGCGAGGTAGGCGGACTCGTTGAGCGCGAGGCCGAGCAGCGCCGCCCAGAACGCGGTGATGACGTCCTGCGTGGTGAAGGTCCAGAACTCCGGCCCGAACGGGATGCCGAGGGACAGGCGCGGGTACAGCACCGACAGCAGGCCCCAGAACACGAGCTGCGTGTAGATCGGGGTGCCGCGGAAGAACCAGATCCAGAACCACGACACCCCGCGCATCACCGGGTTGTCGCTTCGCCGCATCACCGCCAGCATCACGGCCAGCACGATGGCGAGCGCCATCGAGCCGAACGTGAGCACGAGCGTCCAGCCCACGCCCCGCACGACGACGACGTCGCGCAGGTACAGCCAGACGGTGTCCCAGCGGAAGTTGGGGTTGGTGACGAGCGCGTTGACGGCCATCGCCACGAGGACGAGGACGACGACGGCCGACACCCACCTGCCCGGCCGGGGTACCGGCCGGGCGTGCAGGGGCTCCGGCAGCTGGCCGGACGGGCGGTCTTCCATGCGGGTCAGCCTGCCGGGTTCAGCTCGGCCGTGTCGAGCACGGCCGCTCCGGAGCCCCAGGCGTCGGCGACCTGGGCGAGCACGCCGTCGTCCATGAGCTTCTGCAGCCCGGCCTGGACCGCCTTCGCGAGCTCGGTGTCGTCCTTCGCGACGACGGCGCCGTACGGCGCGGCGTCGGTGATCTCGCCGAGGGCCTCCACCGAGCCGCCGGTCTGCTCGACGGCGTAGGCGATGATCGGCGAGTCGGCGTACATGGCCTGCAGCTTGCCGCCGGCGAGGTTGGTGGTGACGTCGGACTGCGAGTCGTAGGGCAGCACGTCGACGGCGTCCTTGCCCCCGTCCGTGCACTCCTTGCTGGCGGCGGCGAGCTCGTCCTGCTGGATGGTGCCCGTCTGCACGCCGACGGTGACGCCGCACAGGTCGTCGGGCGAGACGTCCTCGGGGTTGCCCTTCGCGACCGCGAACTGGGAGCCCGCGGTGAAGTAGCCGACCATGTTGACCTCCTTCAGCCGCTCGGGCGTGACGGAGAACGCGGAGAAGCCGGCCTCGTACTTGCTGCCGATGGCCGGGATGATCGAGTCGAAGCCCGCGTTGTTCACCTCGAGCTCCAGGCCCATCGTCTTGGCCAGGGCCGTGGCGATGTCGATGTCGAGGCCGACCGGCGTCGTCCCGTCGGCGTCGACGAACTCCACCGGCGCGTACTCGAGGTTCGAGCCGATGCTGAGCTTGCCGTCCTCGGCGACCGCCGCGGGGACGAGCGCGGCGACGGCGTCGTCCTTCTGGATGGCGTCGAGGTCGACGGCGGCCGCGGTGCTCCCGCCGGACGCGCCCGGCGTCGAACCGGCGTCCTGGGAGGCCGTGGTGCAGCCGGTGAGGGCGAGGGCGGCGACGGCCGAGGTGACGACGGTCGCCGCGAGGGCGTGACGGGTGCGCATGGTGGGCTCCGAAGATCGTGCGAGGGGTCGATGCATGAGTATGCAGCCCAAGGAATTATCCTCCAAACCGGCTGGTGGCCGAGCCGGGTCGGGAGCCGCCGCGGCCGCCTCCCTTCGGCGTACCCCCACGGGTGCCCGTTCGCCACGCGGGGCCTCCGACCGCCGCCCCGGGCACCCGGTACGGTCGGCCGGTGTCCTCCACCGCGCTCGCCCTCGTGCTCGCGGCGGCCGTGCTGCACGCGGTGTGGAACGTCGCCGCCAAACGGGTGGTCGGCAGCTCCCGGGTGTTCGTGTGGCTCTACAGCACGGCCTCGGCGGTGCTGTGGCTCCCCGTCGGCCTCGTGGTCCTCGCGCGCGACGGCTGGCCCGACCTGGGTCCCCTGATCGGCGCCGCGGCCGTCTCGGGGGTGCTGCACAACCTCTACGGCATCGCGCTCAACACCGGCTACGCCCGCGCCGACCTGGGGATCGTCTACCCCACGGCCCGGGGCACCGGCCCGCTGCTGACCATGGCGGTGGCGCTGCTCGTGCTCGGCGAGCACGCGGACGCCGTCCACGTGGTCGGCGGGCTCGTCGTCGTCGCCGGCGTGGCCGTGGTCGCGAGCTCCGGCGCCTCGGACGTCGACCCGTCCCGCGGGCTCGCCGGCGTCCGCTGGGGCGCCGCCACCGGCGCGACGATCGCCGCCTACACCCTGTGGGACGCCTTCGCCGTCACCTCGCTGGGCCTGCACCCCGTGGCGTACTTCGCGTTCAACGCGGTGTGGCAGTCGGTCACGCTGACGCCGGTCCTGCGGGACCGCGGGCGACGGGCGGAGGCCGGCGCCATGGCCCGCCGGCACGCGCGGGAGATCGCGCTCGTCGCCGTGCTGTCGCCGCTGGGCTACATCCTCGTGCTGGTCGCGATGCAGACCGCCCCGGTGGCGCTCGTCGCGCCGGCCCGGGAATCGAGCATCGTCATCGGCACGGTGCTGGCATGGTGGCTGTTCCAGGAGCCGCGGCCGGCCGTGAAGATCCTCGGGTCGCTCGTCGTGATGGCGGGGATCGGCCTCCTGTCGGTCCCCGCCTGACGGGCGACGAGCCGCCACGACATGCCGGGCGCACGGCACGGCCCTACGCTCCCAGCATGATCAGGTTCCTGCTCCGGATGGCGGTCTTCCTGCTCGCGGCGGCGGTGGGCGTGCTGCTCACGGCGTGGATCTTCGCGGCCTTCGACCTGGAGACGTTCTCCATCAACTGGTCGGAGCCGCTGGGCTTCATCCTCGCCATCGTGGTCTTCGCGCTGGCACAGGCGATCATCTCGCCGTTCCTCGCCAAGATCGCGCGCAACAACGCGCCGATGCTCACCGGTGCCGTGGGTCTGGTGTCCACGTTCGTCGCGCTGCTCGTCGCCGTGCTCCTCACGGACGGACTCGACGTCGGCGGTGCGGCCGGCTGGATCATCGGACCGGTCGTCGTGTGGCTGCTGGGCATGATCGCCGCGTTCCTCCTGCCGCTCTGGCTGCTCAAGGAGGGCGTGGAGAAGGTCCGCGAGAACCGGGACGAGTAGCGCGTGGGTGTCAGGTGTCGCGCTCGGTGATGGCGTCGTCCTCGCGGTGGTCGCCGAGGCCGCCCTCGGGGAAGTCGGCGCGCTCCGGGCGGGCGCGCAGGGCGAGGATGCTCACCAGGAGCCCGCCCCACACGACGGTCAGAGAAAGCACCATGAGCAGGATCGCGGAGCCGTTCATCGGGCCGCTCCCTTCGTCGTCGTCGATGCCGTGACCGGCGGGAAGTACGGCCAGGCGACGAAGTCGTCCGGGCTGCGGCGCCAGCGCGGCAGCGTCAGCAGGACGGCCCCGACGACGAGCACCACCAGCGTGCCCCAGCCGGCGTACAGCAGGTACGTCTCGTCGTAGCCCTCGTACCCGTTCTGCACCAGGTCGACGATGCGCGAGACGAGCATGTACGCGAGCACCGCCGGCACGACCACGCCGACGCACACGTACCACCAGCGGCCCACCTGCACCGTCGAGACGGCGTTGAGGTGGTAGCGCAGCTCGGGGCTGGTGCGCAGCAGCCAGACGAGGAACACGCACATGAGCACGGCGGACGCCACGATGCCGACGTTGTTGGACCAGTTGTCGATCGTGTCCAGGGCGATGAGTCCCGTCGTCGTCGAGAAGCCGACCACGGACAGCACGGCCGCGACGGCCCCGATCCACAGCACCGCCTTCCGGCGCGTGAGGCCGAACTTCTCCTGGAAGCCCGCCGACACGACCTGCAGGATCGAGATGAGCGACGTGAACCCGGCCATCGCGAGCGACCCGAAGAACAGGGCGCCGAACAGCGGGCCGGCCGGCATCTGCGAGACCACGGCGGGGAACGTCACGAAGGACAGGATCGGCCCCGTGATGCCCTCGAGGTCCGCGACGGCGACGCCCTGCTCGTGCGCGAGGAAGCCGAGGGCGGCGAACACGCCGATGCCGGCCAGCATCTCGAAGCCCGAGTTGGAGAACGCCACCACGAGACCCGGCGACGTGAGGTTCGCGCGGCGCTTCCGGTACGACGAGTACGTGATCATGATGCCGAACGCGACCGAGAGCGAGAAGAAGATCTGGCCGTAGGCGGCGATCCACACGTTCATGTCGCCCAGCGCCGACCAGTCGGGCGTGAACAGGGCGTTGAGCCCGTCGGTGGCGCCGTCCAGGAAGATCGCGCGCACCACCAGGACGGAGAACGCGATGACCAGCAGCGGCAGGAAGATGACGTTCGCCTTCTCGATGCCCTTGGCGACGCCGCCCACCAGGACGGCGATGGTCGCGACCCACACCAGCAGCAGCGGGATCAGCACCGCCGGCACGAAGTCGAGCGTGAACCACGACCCGCCGTTCGCGACGTCGGACAGCTGCAGGTAGTCGCCGGTGAAGAAGCCGGCCGTGTCGTCGCCCCACTTCAGCGTGAAGGAGTAGACGAAGAAGCTCAGCGCCCAGCCGATGATCGCCGCGTAGTAGATCGCGATGACGAAGCAGATCATCACCTGGAACCAGCCCAGGGTCTCCAGCCACTTCTTGACGCGGCGGAACACGGTGGGCGGGCCCCCGCGGAAGCGGTGGCCCAGGGCGTAGTCGAGGAAGAGGATCGGGATGCCCGCGGTCAGCAGCGCGATCACGTAGGGCACCAGGAAGGCGCCGCCGCCGTTCTCGTACGCGACCCCGGGGAACCGCCAGATGTTGCCCAGCCCCACGGCGGAGCCGATCGCGGACAGGATGAAGCCGACCTGCCCGGTGAACTGCTCCCGGGGCGGGCTCGTGTCAGTGGTCGTGGTGCTCACAGGCGTCGAACCTCCACGGTGAGGGGCGTCGCGTCAAACGTGTCTCACGAACGATGGTGCCTCACGCGCCGAGGGCGAGCCCGTCGAGACCCGGTCTCGACCGGCTCACCCGGCGGCGAGGAGGCGACCCACGAGCCCGCCGTGCAGACGGCCCTCCGGGTCGAAGCGGGCGGCGAGGCGCCGGAAGTCGTCGAACCGGGGGAACAGCGCCGCCGTCGTCGTCGCGTCGAGCGTGCTGACCTTGCCCCAGTGCGGGCGCGCTCCGAGCGGGACCAGCGCCTGCTCGACGGCGGGCAGCACGGCCCGCACGTCCTCCTCGCGCGGCAGCCACGTGAAGTGGAACCCCACCGACGGCTCGTCGAAGGGGCTGAGCCACAGGTCGTCCGCGGCGACGGTGCGGATCTCGCTGGTCTGCAGCAGCGGCGCGACCTGGGGACCGAGCGCGCGCATCGCCTCGATCGCGGCGACGGCGTTGCGGCGCGGCAGCAGGTACTCCGACTGCACCTCGTCGCCGGCCGACGGCGTGAACTCCAGGCGGAAGTGGCTCAGCCGCTCGTGCCACGGCCCGTCCACGCCCAGCTGCTCGGTCGTCGCCGACGGGTCGACGCCCGGCAGCGGGTGCACCGGCACGTCCGACCAGCGCAGGAACTCGGGCGCGAGGCCGCGCACCTCCGGGCGGTCGGCGCGGGCCAGGGACTTGAACCACACGTGCCGCACCGCCGGCTCGTCCCAGCTCGTGAAGGCGCTCACCGAGTACGCCGCGGAGGTGATCGCGTCGAAGCTCGCGAGGAACGTGTCCCACGGGACGTCGGCGGCGACGTCCTGCCGCACCACGTACGCGGGCACGGTGCGCAGCTCGACGCGCGTCACGACGCCCAGCGCCCCGAGCGACACGACCGTGCCGGGGAAGACGTCGGGGTCGCTCGCGCGCGTGATGCGGCGCAGCTCGCCGCCCGGCGTCATGATCTCCAGGCCCTCGACCGCGCTCGCGAGGCTCTGGTTCGTGTCACCGGAGCCGTGGGTGGCGGTGGCCACCGCACCGGCCACGGAGATGTGCGGCAGGGAGGCCAGGTTGCCGAGCGCCCGGCCGGTCGCGTGCAGCGCGCGGGACACCTCGCCGTAGCGCAGCCCCGCGTTGACCGACACGACCTCGCCCTCCGCGCCGCCGTCGTCCGGGGTCAGCGGCTCCACCGCGGGGCGGCCGTCGTCGAGCCCGTCCACCTGGACGTGCACGCCGTCGGTGTCCGCGACGTCGTTGAACGAGTGGCGCGACCCGAGCGCGCGCACCTGGCCGCCGCCCGTGAGGACGTCGGCGAGCTCCTCCAGCGACGCGGGGCGCACGATGGAGCGTGCGGAGTACGTGAGGTTCCCGGCCCAGTTGCGATGCACGGGACCACCCTGCCATCACTCGGGGGTCGCTGGTCGCCAGGTCCGTCGGTCGAGCCTGCCGAGACCACGGGCCCGGTTTCGACAAGCTCGACCAGCGAGGAGGTTCGACGCGCTCAGCCGGCGAGGTACGCGTCGAGGTCGGCCACTGCGACGTCCAGCGCGCCCTGCTCGGCCGGCGACGGGTCGCGCAGCCACTGCACGTCCACGACGGCGCCCCGGGGCGACGGCGCCGGCCAGCGCCAGCGCGCGGCGACGACGCCGTCCACCGCCACCGTGTGCACGTACGCCCCGGCGCGGTCCGGCGGCGGAAGGGTCGGGTCCAGCACCACGTGGCGGGTCTCGCGGTACGACATCAGCAGCTCGTCGTACGCCTGCAGCAGGTCGACCTCGGACCCGGCGCGCGGCACGTCGTCGCGCGCCGGGTCCTCGGACGTCAGGTCCTCGGGCCCGGCGGCGCCGTCGTCGAGCCAGCGTGCGGCCGTGGCGGCCGTCGCGACCGGCGTCAGCCCGTCGAGACCGCCCGCACCGGGCACCTGGACGACCTCGCCCGCGTCGATCAGGGCGTCGAGGGCCGGCCTGAGGTCGCGGGCGGTGAGGCCGCTCCACTGACGCAGGTCGTTCACGGTCGCGAACGCCCGCCCCGGCAGGTAGCGGCGCCACAGCTCCAGGACGGCGCCCGCGGCGTCGAACCGCTCGCCGAGCGGGCCGTAGCCGGCGGGGACGCGGTCGTCGAACGCCGCGTACGACTGGTGCTGGAGCTCCTTGCCGTCCGGCGGGGCCCCGCTGATCACGAGCCGCTGCAGCTCGGCGTGCATGAGCATCTGGGTGAACGCGAGGCCCGGCGCGGCGGGGTCGAGCACGCCGCGGGCGACCAGCTCGTCCCTGATCTGCGCGCGCGTGCGCGGCCCGTCCGCGACGGCGGCGGCGACGGCGTCGGTCCCCGGGCCGAGGTCGCCGAGGTCCCACGACTTCTCCGTCGACGCCATCAGCCTCGTGATGCGGGGCGCGGTGAGCTCGAGCAGCCAGCGCGCGTCCCGCGGCCGCACCAGGTGCCAGGTGGGGCGCAGCACGTGGGTGCGCAGCAGCCGACCGTCGGCGAGGGCCGCGTTCACCGCGGCGCGGCCCGGGCGGGACGACGGCGCGACGCGCCGCGACAGCCCCCACAGCGCCGGCTGCAGCTCCTGCCCCTGCACCGCGAGGAGCGCGTCGACGACCGCGGGCGCGTCGGGCAGGCGCGGCCCGCGCAGGCCCGTGGCCGTGAGGCGCGCGGCCCGCGCGACGGTGGGGTCGAGCGCCGCCTGGTCGGCCAACCGTCAGCCGGCCCGGCCGGCGGGCTCGGCCTCCGCCAGGGGGATGCGGCCGCCCATGCCGACCATCTCCAGCACCTCCGCGACCGCCTCGGACGGCTGGTACAGGCTCACGGACGTGCCGGTCTCCTGACCCAGCATGTACACCTGCAGGATGAACGCGACCCCGGAGGAGTCGATGAACGTGACGTCCCGGGTGTCCAGGACGATGGGGTGCGCCGTGCCCCGCCCCGCGAGCGCGGCCATGGCGTCGCTCGCTGCCTCGCGCAGCGCCGCGTCGACCTCGCCCCACAGGGTGAGGACGGTCGCCTCTTCGGTGGTACGGGACGCGATACCCGAGTTGGGCCCGGGGTCGCTGCTGCTGTCGTGGTCCATGGTGGTCGTGATGCTCCCGTGCGTGGGGCCGTGCGGCCTGGGGACGCCGTCTGCGTCCTCTCCGTACAGCGAACGGCCCGCGTCGAGTGTTCCCCCGTCAGGCGGATTCGTCCAGCGTCCGTCCATTCTCGCGGGTCGACGTCGGACCGGCCGGCGTCGCGCGGGCAGTGCCCGCCGGTCCAGGGTCGTCCAGGTCGGTGATGTCCGCGACCCGGGCGTCGAGGACGCGCGCGAGGTCCGCGCCGTCGACCGTCGCGGAGACGCCGTGCCCGCCGCCCCCGACGGACACCCGGCCCGCGTCCGGGATCCGCGAGTCGGCCACCACCGGCCAGGCCGTGAGCGAGCCGAACGGCGTGATCGTGCCGCGCTCGTACCCGGTGACGTCGCGCGCCACCTCCTTGTCGGGCATCGACAGCCGCGACACGCCGAGCAGCGCGCGCAGCCGCGGCCACGCGATCGTCCGGTCCCCCGGCACGAGGACGAACAGGAAGTCACCCTCCCCGCGGCGCACCACGATCGTCTTGACCACCTGCGCCGGCAAGACCCCGCGGGCGCGGGCCGCCTCCGCGAGCGAGCGCACCGGGCCGTGCCGGACGATCTCGAACGCGAGGCCCGAGGCCTCCAGCGCCTCGCGCGTCCGCCGCTCGCCCGGGGTCTCCTCGGTGGGTGCCGGGGCGGTCACTGCGCGCTCACGCGTCCGGATCCTTCGACGCGCTCTCGCGGGACACGACGAGGGTGATCGTCGAGCCCTTCAGCACCGTGCCCGTCTCCGTGGTCTCGACGACCACGTCCTCGTCCTCGACGCCCTCGGCGGGATCGGTGCTCACCTCGAACCCGTGCGCCTCGAGCTCCGCCGTGGCGTCGGCCACGGTCCAGCCCGCGACGTCCGGGACCGGTTCCGCCGCACCCCAGGAGAGGACGACGGTCGAGCCCTTCGGCACCGCCGTGCCCGCGCCCTCCGTCCTCACGACGAGGTCACCGTCCTGGACGCCGTCCGCCGGGTCCATGACCACCGCGAACCCGCGGGCCTCGAGCTCCGCCCTGGCGTCGCCGACGGTCCACCCGGTGACGTCCGGGACCGTCACCTGCTCCGGGCCGCTCGAGACGACGAGCGTGACGGTCGACCCCTTCTTCACCTTCGTGCCTGCGCCCTCGGTCGACAGCACCGTGCCCGCGGCCGCCTTCGCGTCCGCCTGCTTCTGCGTCGACACCTCGAGCCCGAGCCCCTCGAGCTTCTTCGTCGCCGCGGCGACGGACTGGCCGGCGACGTCCGGCACGGTGACCTTGGCCTGCTCCGCCGGGCCGCTCGAGACGACGAGCGTGACGGTCGACCCCTTCTTCACCTTCGTGCCTGCGCCCTCGGTCGACAGCACCGTGCCCGCGGCCGCCTTCGCGTCCGCCTGCTTCTGCGTCGACACCTCGAGCCCGAGCCCCTCGAGCTTCTTCGTCGCCGCGGCGACGGACTGGCCGGCGACGTCCGGCACGGTGACCTTGGCCTGCGCGGTCCTCCCGGGCTCGTCGCCGGTGTCCTTGCCCGAGCCCTTCGTCCCCGGGCTCTGGTCGGTGCCCGACGTCGCGCCGGCCTTCTTCGCCGGCCCCTCGTCGGCGCCGCCCTTCGCCTTGTCGCCCTTGTCTTCCTTGTCGGAACGCTCGGAGCCGACGGTCGAGCTGCCGCCGTCCGACGCGACGTCGTCCGCCGACCACGCCCGGTCGGGGATAGGCCCGGCGGCGAAGAACTCGAAGTGCCACGGCTCCGGCTTGGAGCCCGTCAGCCACGCCCACGAGGGGTTGTCCCACCCGTAGTCCGGTGCGTGCACCCGCATCCACGTGTACTCGGCGGACGTGCCGGTGGAGATCGGCAGACCCAGGTCGACGGCGAGGCCCCAGCCGTGGTTCGACGTGCCCGGCGTCGCCGCGAGCCAGCCCTTCGTGGCCTTGAGCCGGATCTGCGACTCCAGCGTGCGGTACGAGTCGGTCATCGGGATCGGCACCCCGAACGCCTTCTCATACTCCTTGCTGAGGGCCGAGAGCTGTTGGGCCGCGTCGCAGCGCAGCATGTGGCCGGGCGCGAAGTCGAGCGGGCACAGCGCCGACGTCGGGATACGCCCGTTGGCGAAGCCTGCCGTGCTCCTGCCGTACCGGTCCACCACCTCGAGCAGGCCCGCCGTCAGCGTGGCGCGGGCGGCGACCGTCCCGTCCGCCCCCGCGGGCAAGATGCCCGCCTCGAGCGTGGTGGTCGCCGGGTCGAGCAGCGTGGCCAGCCGGGTCGCGGCGACGACGACGTCGTCGAACGTCACCGGGTCGCCTTCGTGCCCGCCCTCCGCCTCGGGCTGTGCGGCCTCGGGCTGCGCGGCGTCGGGTTCCGCAGCGTCGGGCAGGCGCACGTCGTCCGGCCGCTCGGTCGCGGGGTCGTCCGCGGGGCCGATGGCGACGTCCCGCGAGACGGGCACCACCGCCGGCACGTCGTCGGGGGTGGTCTGGTCGGGGATCGCCTCGTCCGGCGCCGGCGCGACGGGCGCGGGGACGTCGAAGTCCACCGCCGCGAAGGGGCGGTCGGACGCCGTCGCGGCCTGCTGCGCCAGGTAGGTGCTGAGCAGCATGCCCAGCTCGGCGGCGGCCTGCTCCGCCTCCGGCGTCACCTTCCGGCCGGCGTCCTGGGCGACGAGCTCCGCGCGCTCGAGGACGCCCAGCACCTCCCGGACCGTCGTCGGGCCGGTCGACGTCGACGTGCCGACCACGCCGACGGAGACGCCCTCGCCCACGCGGCTCCCGGCGCCCAGGTCGGGGGTGTGCTGGTCGGCGGCGAGGGTCTGCAGGCCGGCGGTGTTCCACGGGAGCCCGGCGACCGGGGCCGCGAGGAAGCCCGCCGCGAGGACGCAGGACGCCGTCGCCGTCGCGAGCACCCTGCCGGCACGCCCGCCTCGGCCGGTGTCCTTCGGAGACCTCACGACGACGAACCTCCCCCATCGGCACTGCTCAGGCGCTCGGATCCTGCCACACCCCGGGGTCGTCGTGTGACACGGGCGACAGGACCGTTCCTTCACTGTGCGGCACGCGCGGCGCTCGTGCCACCCCTGCGACGAGAGTTCACTCGGCGCTCATCCCCTCCACATCCCGGCGTCGCCCGGCCGGCGGACCGCTACGTCGCGCCCGTCGGCCGCCATACCCGGGCAGACTGGACGGCATGACCACCGTCGACCTCAACAGCGACCTCGGCGAGGGCTTCGGCCGCTGGACCCTGGGCGACGACGAGGCGATGCTCGGCGTCGTGTCGTCGGCCAACGTGGCGTGCGGCTTCCATGCCGGCGACCCGGTGTCGATCCACCGCACGGTACGGACGGCGGCCGCCCGCGGGGTGGCCGTCGGGGCGCACGTCGGGTACCGGGACCTGGCCGGGTTCGGACGGCGCGACATCGTCGTCCCGACCCCCGAGCTGGTCGCCGACGTGATCTACCAGATCGGCGCGCTCCAGGCACTCACCGCGGCCGCGGGCACCCGCGTCACCTACGTGAAGCCGCACGGCGCGCTGTACAACGCGGCCGCCGTGGACGAGCGCGTGGCCACCGCCGTCGCCACCGCCGTCGCGGCCGTCGACCCGTCCCTCGTGCTGCTCGGCCTGCCCGGCACCCTGTCCCTCGCCGCCGGCGAGGCCGCCGGCCTCCGCACGGCCGCGGAGGCGTTCGCCGACCGCGCGTACACGCCCGCCGGCACCCTGGTGCCCCGCGGCGAGCCGGGCGCCGTCCTGCACGACCCCGACGTCGTCGCCCACCGCATGCTGCGGCTCGTCACCGAGGGTGTGGTGGAGGCCGTCGACGGCACCGTGGTGGCCGTGCGGGCCGACTCCGTGTGCGTGCACGGCGACTCCCCCGGCGCCGTCGCGATGGCCCGCCGCGTCCGCGAGGCCTTCCTCGCCGCGGGCGTCGCGCTGGCCCCGTTCGCGCCGGCGTCCGCGAGCGCGTGACGGCGCGCATGTCCGTGCGCGTGCTGCCCGCCCGCGACGACGCCCTGCTGGTCGAGCTGGACGACCTCGCCGCGGCGCTCGCGCTGCACGCGTCGCTGCGCGCCGACCCCGTGCCCGGCGTCGGGCAGCCGGTGCCCGGGGCGCGGACGCTGCTGGTCCCGTTCGACCCGTGGCGCGTCGCGCCGGAGCGGCTGGCCGTCGTCCTGCGCTCGCGGGTCTTGCCTGCCGAGCCTGTCGAGCCCCGGCTCTCGACCCTTCGTCAGGCTCAGGACGACGCAGGGTCGACCAGCGACCTCGACAGGCTCGTCGAGATCCCCACCGTGTACGACGGCGAGGACCTGGCCGACGTCGCCCGCCTGCTCGGCTGGAGCCCGCAGGAGGTGGTGCGGCGGCACACCGCGGCGTCGTGGGTGGTGGGGTTCGTCGGCTTCGCTCCGGGGTTCGCGTACCTCACGGGCGACGACGACGGGCTGGTGGTGCCGCGTCGGGAGTCGCCGCGCACCCGGGTGCCCGCGGGCTCCGTGGCGCTGGCCGGCCCGTACTCCGGCGTCTACCCGCGGGCCAGCCCGGGAGGGTGGCAGCTGGTCGGGCGTACGGACGTCGTCACGTGGGACCCCGACCGCGAGCCGCCCACGCCCTGGGCCCCCGGCAACCGGGTGCGGTTCACGGCCGTGCGCGAGTCTGCCCGGGGTACCGGGGCTTCTCACCGCGGCAGCTCAGGCTCGGAACGGCAGTCCGAACTGCCGACGCGAGCCGGAGCTGCCGCGCCGACGACGTCCGCCACCGGTCTGGAGGTCGTGACACCCGGGCTCCAGGCACTGGTGCAGGACCTCGGCCGGCCGGGCCTCGCGCACCTCGGGGTGGCCGCCTCCGGTGCCGCGGACCCGCGCAGCCTGCGCGCCGCGAACCGGGGCGTGGGCAACCCCGCGGGCACCGCCGCGATCGAGGCCGCGGGCGGCGGCCTGCGGCTGCGCGCCCGCGGCGACGTCGTCGTCGCGCTGGCCGGCGCGGACGGGCCCGCCGTCGTCCGCACGGGCGGCGACCCGGACGACGCCCGGCACGCGCCCCGCGCCCGCCCGTTCCGGCTGCGCGACGGCGACGAGCTCGAGCTCGGCGCCCCCGCCCGCGGGTGGCGCACCTACGTCGCCGTCCGCGGCGGCCTGGACGTGCCGCCGGCGCTCGGCTCGCGCGCGACCGACGCCCTCGCCCACCTGGGCCCCGCCGCCCTCTCCCCGGGCGTCGTCCTGGGCCGTGACAGGACGCGCGGACCTGTCCTCGACGCCCGACGGGGTCGGACGCCCGCGCACGGCACCCAGGCGGTGGCGACGGACGACGTCGGCGCGCCGGACCCGGCGGCCCTGCCCGCGCCCGGCAAGGTCACGACGCTCCCCGTCGTGCTCGGCCCGCACGACGACTGGTTCACGCCCGACGCCGTCGCCCTGCTCGCGGGCCAGGAATGGCGGGTGACCGACCGTTCCGACCGCGTGGGGCTGCGGCTGGCCGGCCCCCGACCGCTGGACCGCACGGACGCGGCCCGCGGGCGCGAGCTGCCCAGCGAGGGCTGCGTGACCGGCGCCCTGCAGGTGCCCCCGGACGGTCTCCCGGTGCTGTTCGGCGTCGACCACCCGCTCACGGGCGGCTACCCGGTGGTCGGCGCGGTGCCCTCGTCGCACACGTGGCTGCTGGGCCAGCTGCCGCCGGGCGCGCTGCTGCGGTTCGCGCCGGCACCGCCCGGCCGGCCGCATCATCCGTTCGGCTGACCTCCGTCGAGCCCGCCAGGCGATGTCCGCGGCCGGTGCCCGGAAAGACGATGGTCCGGACGAACCGATGCCGCAGGAACGCGGACACCGCGGCCGCCAGCGGCCACGAGGGAAGGACACCGGCATGAAGCTCACGACGTCGACGAGGCCCGTCACGATCGCCGTCTCGGCGCTGATCGCGCTCGGGACGCTCACCGCGTGCGGCACGGGCGAGGCCGACGCCGCGGCAGGGCCCGGCAGCACGGCGTCCCAGGAGGCTGCGGGGGCGGAGGAGGCCGCGACGCGGACGCCGTCCGACGTGCTCGCGTCGACCGCATGGGAGACCACCGGCGCCACCGACGCGTCGGGCGAGGAGGTCGCGCTCGACGACGAGGACGTCCGCGACTTCGTCGGCTGGGCCTACTTCGCCGCCGACGGCACGTTCACGATGTACGACCTGGACGACGGCCCCAAGATGCAGGGCGACTGGACGGTCACCGAGGACGGCACCACCCGCCACATCGTCGCGAAGGACGACGCCGGCGAGGTGCTGTTCGAGCGCGACTCCGACATCGTCACGCTGACCGACGAGGAGTTCACCTACCGGGTGTTCCCCGACCCGGAGGACACCGAGGCGTACGTCGACATCGTCCACACCCCCACGGACCACGAGGAGCCGGCGGCCTCCTGAGCCGACCCCGCGCCGGTCAGCCGCGCTCGTCGGCGAGCGCGGCGACGCCGGCGACCACCCGTGCGACGCCGAACCGCAGGGCGTCGTCCCGGGCACCGGACGACGCCCCGGTGAAGGCCGCCAGGGAGTGCGGGTACTCGCCCGCGCGCTCGGCGAGGACCGGCGCGAGCCGCGCGGCGAGGTCCGCCTCCGGGGACGCCCCGGCGGGCTGCTGGCGCACGAGGGACATCACGTGCCCGACGAGGAGTGCGAGCGTGTCGAGCTTCTCCGCACCGGTGAGGGGGAGGCCGGCGAGCGCCGCGAGGCCCGACTCGAACCAGGCGAGCTCCACCGGGCCGGGCACGTGCGGGCGCTGCGCGAGCTCCACGGACCAGGGGCGCGCGAGGGCCCGCGCGTGGACGCTGCGTGCCCAGTCCGTGAGCGCGACATGCCAGGGGGACCCCGCCGCCGCGGGCGGCGGTGTCCCCAGCGCCGTGTCGAGCATCAGCGCGTCCAGCTCGACCCGGCCGGGCACGTAGCGGTAGAGCGCCATCTTGGTGGTGCCGAGACTCTCGGCGACGCTCTGCATCGTCACCGCGTCGAGCCCGCGGGCGTCGGCGATCGTGGTCGCCGCGGTCACGATGCCGTCGATGCTGAAGCGCGGCCGGGGACCACGGCGCACCGGCGTCGCTCCCCGCCACAGCAGCGCGACGACGTCGTCGCCGCCCTTCGCGCCCGTGTCCCGCCGCTCCGCGCCCATCGCTCCCCCTGCCCCGGTCGGTGCCGGGCCCTCGTGCCGGATTGGTATTGCGTCCATCGTATGCGGTTGTTTACTGTGTCTCCAGGACGCAATTAGACAACGGGAGCACACCATGACCACCACGAAGATCCTCGTCTCCGGCGCGAGCATCGCCGGGCCCGCCCTCGCCCGCTGGCTCGGCCGCAACGGGTTCGACGTCACCGTCGTCGAGAAGGCGCCCGCGCCCCGTCCCGGCGGCCAGGCCGTCGACTTCAAGGGGCGCACCCACCACGACGTGCTGACGCGCATGGGCGTGCTCGACGACGTCCTCGCCCGGCAGACGCCCCGGACGGACTGGCGCCTCGTCGACGCCGAGGACCACGTCCGCGCGGTGATCCCCGGCGAGTTCATCGGCGGGGACGTCGAGATCCTGCGGGGCGACCTCGCCGCGATCCTGCACGAGCACAGCGCCGCCGACGCGCAGTACCTGTTCGGCGACGAGATCGTGGGCCTCACCGAGACGACCGACGGCGTGCACGTCGCCTTCGCGCACCGGCCCACCGAGCGGTTCGACCTCGTCATCGGTGCCGACGGCGTGCACTCCGCCGTGCGACGGCTCGCGTTCGGCCCGGAGGACCGGTTCGTGCGGGACCTCGGGTACTGCTACGCCGTGGCCGGCGCCAGCGCCCCGCTCGACGACCTCGAGACCCGGCGCCCCGACGGCCGCGGCGTCGCCTACGGGTACACCGAGCCCGGCCGGCTCGCGCTGCTCGGCGGGCAGAAGGCGCCGAGCCTGTTCGTCTTCCGCACGCCGGGGACGCGGGCTCAGGGCCCGGGCTACGACCGGCACGACGTCGCGTCGCAGCGCGCGCTCCTCGAGGCCGCGTTCGCCGGCGCCGGCTGGCGGGTGCCCGCCGCTCTCGACGCCGTCCGCCGGGCCGACGACTTCTCCCTCGACGTCCTGGCCCGCACCCGGATGACGTCGTTCACGCGCGGGCGGTTCGCCCTGGTGGGCGACGCCGGCCACGCCAACACCCTCGGCGGCTTCGGTACCGGGCTCGCGCTGGTCGCCGCCTACGCCCTCGCCGGCGAGCTGGTCGCCGCGCGCGGCGACCACGAGGCCGCGTTCGCGACATACGACCGGCGGATGCGCAAGCTCACCAAGGTCGCCCGGTCGGGCAACGCCGGCCCGTTCCTGGCCCCGCCGTCGGCGGCGCGGATCCGGGTGCGGGACTGGAGCTTCGCGAACCGGTGGGCGTACCGCTCGATGCTGTGGATGACGGACACCTTCGCGACCGACGACGCGATCCCGGCCTACGACCTGCGGTGACGGGCGCCCTCAGGGCAGGCGGGCGAGCAGGCTGAACGCGTTCGGCACCCGCCCGTCCCAGGCGGCGGCGTCGATGCCGGCGGGGAGCCAGAACTGGTCGGGGTGCTCCTCGAGGTGCTCCAGCTCGAACCCCGAGGCCAGGCACGCCATGACGAGCTCGGCGAGCGTGTGCTGCCGCTCCACCGCACCATTTCCCGGGAACGTGTCGTTGACGTGCGACCGCTCGAAGTACCCGCGGTCCGGGCGCACGCGGATCTCGTCGGCGTCCCACGCCCACAGCGGCACCAGCGGGTGCGCCTCGTAGACGTAGAACCGCCCGCCCGGCCGCAGCAGCCGGCGCACCTCGGCGAGGAACGCGTCGAGGTCGGGCACCCAGATGAGCGCGCCCTTGCCGGTGTAGACGAGGTCGGCGCACGCGTCGTCGAGCCCGCTGTCGGGCATCGTCGCGCGCGTGTACCGGCAGGGCAGGCCGAGCTCGTCGGCCCGGCGCTGCGCACTCGCCACGGGCGCCTCGCTGTAGTCCAGGCCGTGCACGGAGCGCGCGCCCAGCCGCGCCAGGGCGAGGTCGTCCAGGCCGTGGCCGCTCATCGGGTGCACGACGTCCGCGCCCTGGACGACCGGCCTCAGCGCCTCGACCTCCACGGGCAGCAGCTCGACCGTGCGGGCCTCCTCCAGGAGCGCGTCGTACTCGTCGGTGTACTTGCGCGAGGCGATGGCCCACGCGGCCCTGGTGTCGTCGTCGACAGCGTCCATGCGGTCACCCTGGCACGGCGGCGGCGACCACCCCACGGAATTCCGGGCCGGGCGCCTCAGGTGGTCGGCCGCGGACCGGTCAAGGCTGCGCCCACCTGCCCGGCGAGGGTGGCGGCGACCAGCCGGCGGTCCAGGTCCGGCCGGCAGACCCGCGTCGAGGAGGTGAGCAGGTACCGGCCGTGCACCACCCCGCCGTGCTCGACCAGCAGCTCGGTCACGTCGTCCACGGGCAGCCCGTCGCGCTCCACGTCCACCGGGCGCCCGTCACGGGTCACGGTGCCGTCGCCGTGCAGGCGCGGCCGGGCCGGAGGGCTCGGGGCCGTGCCCGGGTCGAAGCGGCAGGCGTCGATCCCCAGCACCTCGACGATCTGCCGCTCGACCGCGCCGACGAGGCCGTCCGTCGACACCCCGTCGGCCACGGTGCGGGCCGCGGTGACGATGCCGCCGAGATATCCCGCGCGCTCGCTCGCCCGCGCCTGCTGGCGGCGGCCCCACAGCGCGATCTCGGTGACCGCGACCCCGACGACGAGCAGGAGCACCGCCGTCTCCACGTCGGCCGGGTCGTCGATGGTCAGGCGCTGATAGGGCTCGGTGAGGAAGAAGTCGAACCAGACACCGCACGACAGCGCGGCGAGGACGCCGGCCAGGCGGCGGCCGGTCGCCGCGAACGCGACGACGACGAGGACGAGCCCCAGGGCCGCGTTCGTGTTGGCGACGCTGTCGCGGAACGCGGCGAGCACCGCGCACGCCGCCAGCGGCACCAGCAGCGCCGCCCACGGCACCAGGACCGACCCCCGCGTCGTCGTTCTCACACCTCCATGAACCGCCCGGCGTCGACCCGGTGTCAACAGGCCGAGGGGCGCACCCGTATGGCTTCCGTCAGGGTGCGCCCGGGCGCCGTATGGATCCCGTAAGAACGGGCTTCGCGGCCTCCCGCCGGGTGTTGCATCGACGTCGGCGCCTGAGAAGGGTGCCCGGCCCGCCGTCCGGCGGCCGTCGAACTCGAAGTGGGGACGTGCTGGTGCTTGACGTCGTCTACGTGCTGGGCGTGATCGCCCTGTTCGCGCTGGTCGCTGGTGTGGCGAAGGCGGTGGAGAAGCTGTGATCGTCCTCGAGCTCCTCGCCGCGGCCCTCGGCGTGGCCGCGCTGGTCTACCTCGTGGTGGCCCTCGTGAAGCCGGAGCGGTTCTGATGGGCTGGGTGTGGGCGGTCGCCGCGCTCGCGACCGTCGCTCTCGTCCTCGCCGCGGTCTACCGATCGTTCGGCGACTACATGGCCGGCGTCTACACGACGCCCCGCGACTGGCGCGTCGAACGGGGCCTCTACCGGGTCCTGGGCGTCGACCCGCGGTCGGGGCAGACGTGGCAGGCCTACCTGCGCGGCGTGCTGACCTTCTCGGCCGTCGGGCTCCTGCTCGTCTACGCGCTGCAGCGCACGCAGCAGTGGCTGCCCTACTCGCTCGGGCTGCCCGCCCCCTCGGCGGACCTGTCGTTCAACACGGCGGCGTCGTTCGTGGGCAACACCAACTGGCAGTCGTACTCGCCCGAGCTGACCCTCGGCTACACGGTGCAGCTCGCCGGGCTCGCGGTGCAGAACTTCGTCTCCGCCGCGGTCGGCATGGCTGTGGCCGTGGCGCTGGTGCGGGGCTTCGCCCACCGCCGGACGAGCACGATCGGGAACTTCTGGGTCGACCTGGTGCGCGGCTGCTTCCGCATCCTGCTGCCGATCTCGGTCGTGGGCGCCCTGGTGCTGATCGTCGGCGGGGTCGTGCAGAACTTCGACGGCTTCACCGACGTGACCACGGTGGCCGGCGGCGCGCAGAGCATCCCCGGCGGCCCGGTCGCCTCGCAGGAGGTCATCAAGCTCCTCGGCACCAACGGCGGCGGGTTCTTCAACGCGAACTCCGCCCACCCCTTCGAGAACCCGACGGCCTGGACCAACGTCCTCGAGGTCCTCCTGATGCTCGTCATCCCGTTCTCGCTCCCCCGCACGTTCGGGCGGATGGTGGGCGACCACCGGCAGGGGTACGCGATCCTCGCCGCGATGGGCGTCCTCTTCGTGGCGTCGTACACCGCCCTCACCCTGCTGGAGTCCGCCGGGCACGGCACGGCTCCCCAGCTCGCGGGCGGCGCCATGGAGGGCAAGGAGGCGCGCTTCGGCATCGTCGGCTCCACGCTCTTCGCGACGACGAGCACGACGACGTCGACCGGTGCGGTGAACTCGATGCACGACTCGTACACCGCGCTCGGCGGGATGGTCCCGATGCTCAACATGATGCTCGGGGAGGTCGCGCCAGGCGGCGTCGGCTCGGGGCTCTACGGGATGCTCGTGATGGCGGTCATCGCCGTCTTCATCGCGGGCCTGCTCGTGGGCCGCACGCCCGAGTACCTCGGCAAGAAGATCGGCCCCCGCGAGATCAAGCTGGCGAGCCTCTACATCCTGGTGACGCCCACCCTGGTGCTCGCCGGGACGGCGCTGAGCTTCGCGATCCCCGCGGTCCGCGAGAGCGTGACCTCGACGTCGATCTGGAACCCGGGCGTGCACGGCATGTCCGAGGTCCTCTACGCCTTCACCTCCGCGGCCAACAACAACGGCTCGGCCTTCGCCGGCCTGACGGCGAACACCCCCTGGATGAACACGGCGCTCGGCGTCGCGATCCTGCTGGGGCGCTTCGTCCCCATCGTGCTGGTCCTCGCGCTGGCCGGGTCCCTGGCCCGCCAGGACAAGGTGCCCGCCACCTCGGGGACGCTCCCCACCCACCGCCCGCAGTTCGTCGGGCTGCTCGTCGGCGTCGTCCTCGTCCTCACCGCACTGACGTACTTCCCCGTTCTCGCGCTGGGTCCCCTGGCGGAAGGGCTCGTGTAACCCCCATGACCACCGTGATCGACACCCCGTCCCGCACCTCGTCGGCGTCCGCCCGGACGCCGGGAGGGATCTTCACCTGGTCCCAGGTGCGCGCCGCCCTGCCGGGCGCCTTCCGCAAGCTCGACCCGCGCCAGATGTGGCACAACCCCGTGATGTTCATCGTCTGGGTGGGCGCCGCGCTGGCCACCGTGCTCGCCGTCGCAGAGCCGTTCCTGGGCGGCCCCACCGAGTCGGGCGGCACCGCCGTCCCGGCCTCCTTCACCGCCGTGATCGCCGTGTTCCTGTGGCTCACGGTCGTGTTCGCGAACCTCGCCGAGTCGGTCGCGGAGGGCCGCGGCAAGGCGCAGGCGGACACCCTCCGCCAGACCCGGACGGCGACCGTCGCGCACCGGGTCGCGTCCTACGACGACGCCGCCGACCCGGGCGCGCAGGACGCCCGCACCGACGACGTCTCGTCCGCGGACCTGCAGCTCGGCGACGTCGTCGTGGTCGAGGCCGGCGACCCGGTGCCCGGTGACGGCGAGATCGTCTGGGGCATCGCCTCGGTCGACGAGTCGGCGATCACGGGCGAGTCCGCCCCGGTGATCCGCGAGTCCGGCGGCGACCGGTCCGCGGTGACCGGCGGCACGCGGGTGCTGTCCGACCGGATCGTCGTGCGCATCTCCTCGAGGCCCGGCGAGACGTTCGTGGACCGGATGATCGCCCTCGTCGAGGGCGCCAGCCGGCAGAAGACCCCGAACGAGATCGCGCTCAACATCCTGCTGGCCTCGCTGTCGATCGTGTTCGTCGTCGTCGCGCTCACCCTCAACCCCATCGCGTCCTACGCGGCGAGCCCGGTGAGCGTGGCGGTGCTGATCGCCCTCCTCGTGTGCCTGATCCCCACGACGATCGGCGCGCTGCTCTCGGCCATCGGCATCGCCGGGATGGACCGGCTGGTGCAGCGCAACGTGCTGGCCATGTCCGGCCGCGCCGTCGAGGCCGCGGGCGACGTCACGACCCTGCTCCTCGACAAGACGGGCACCATCACCTACGGCAACCGGCAGGCGAGCGAGTTCGTGCCGATCACCGGCGTCGACGCCCGCGACCTCGTGCGGGCGGCGGCCCTGTCGTCGCTGGCGGACCCGACGCCGGAGGGCGCGTCGATCGTCGCCCTCGCCCACAAGGCGGGCGTCGACGTGGGGACCCGCGCCCCCGGCGAGATCGTGCCCTTCACGGCGCAGACCCGGATGTCCGGCCTGGACGAGCCCGACGGGACCCAGATCCGCAAGGGCGCCGGGTCGGCCGTCATGGCCTGGCTGGAGGAGGGCGGCGCCCGCGCGGTGGGCACCGCGGCCGCGGAGGTCGCCGCCGCGGTCGAACGGATCGCGCAGTCGGGCGGCACCCCGCTCGTCGTCGCCGTCCGGACCCCGGGCGAGCCGGGTCGCGTGCTCGGGCTCGTGCACCTCAAGGACGTCGTCAAGGAGGGCATCGCCGACCGCTTCGCCGAGCTGCGGGCCATGGGCATCCGCACGGTGATGATCACCGGCGACAACCCGCTGACGGCGAAGGCCATCGCCGCCGAGGCCGGCGTGGACGACTTCCTCGCCGAGGCGACCCCCGAGGACAAGCTGGAGCTCATCCGGCGCGAGCAGGAGGGCGGCAACCTCGTCGCGATGACGGGGGACGGCACCAACGACGCCCCCGCGCTGGCGCAGGCGGACGTGGGCGTCGCGATGAACTCGGGCACGTCGGCCGCGAAGGAGGCCGGCAACATGGTCGACCTCGACTCCGACCCGACCAAGCTCATCGACGTGGTCCGCATCGGCAAGCAGCTGCTGATCACCCGCGGCGCGCTCACGACCTTCTCGATCGCGAACGACATCGCCAAGTACTTCGCGATCATCCCCGCGATGTTCATGGGCGTGTTCCCGGGGCTCGAGGCCCTCAACATCATGGGCCTGAGCTCGCCGTCCTCGGCGGTGGTCTCGGCGATCGTCTTCAACGCGCTCGTCATCGTCGTGCTCATCCCGCTCGCCCTGCGCGGCGTGCGGTACCGGCCCCTCGACGCGTCCAAGATCCTCGGGCGCAACCTGCTCGTCTACGGGCTCGGCGGCATCGTCGCGCCGTTCGTCGGCATCTGGCTCATCGACCTGGTCGTGCGCCTCATCCCCGGGTACTGACCGGGGCCCCACCAGGAACGACCGACCGGACAACAAGGAGACACCGCACATGAACGCCACGACACGCAGCACGGGACGGACCCTCTGGGTCGCCGTGCGGGCGATGGTCGCACTCACCCTCGTCCTGGGCGTGGGCTACACGCTGCTGGTCACGGGCATCGGGCAGCTCGTCCTGCCGGCGCAGGCCGACGGCTCGCTCGTGCGGGACGGCGGGGGCCAGGTGGTCGGGTCGGCGCTGCTCGGCCAGGGCTTCACCGACGCCGACGGCGCCGCCCTGCCGCAGTACTTCCAGCCCCGCCCGTCCGCCGCCGGGGACGGGTGGGACGGCGCGGCGTCGTCCGGGTCGAACCTGGGCCCGGAGAACCCCGACCTCGTCGCCTCGATCGCGGAGCGGAAGGCCGCGATCGCCGAGCGGGAGGGGGTCGCGCCCGGGGACGTCCCCGCCGACGCCGTCACCGCGTCGGGCTCCGGGCTCGACCCCCACGTGAGCCCGGCGTACGCCGAGCTGCAGGTCGCCCGCGTCGCGGCGGCCCGCCACCTGCCCGTGGACGAGGTCGAGGCCCAGGTCGCGAGGCACACTGAGGGTCGGACCCTGGGGTACCTCGGCGAGCCGGTCGTCAACGTGCTGGAGCTCAACGTCGCCCTGGACGAGCTCGGGAGGTGAGCATGGGTCGTGGTCGGCTGCGTGTCCTCCTCGGGGCGGCGCCCGGCGTGGGCAAGACCTACGCGATGCTCGAGGAGGGCAAGCACCTGCGCGACGCCGGCAAGGACGTCGTGGTCGCGGTCGTGGAGACGCACGGCCGCGCCGCGACCGCCGCCATGGCGCGCGGGCTGGAGGTGGTGCCACGGGTCGCGGTGACGCACCGGGGCGTGGAGCTCGACGACCTCGACCTCGACGCGGTGCTGGCCCGCCGGCCGGACGTCGCGCTCGTCGACGAGCTGGCGCACACCAACGCCCCGGGCCTGGCGCACCACAAGCGCTGGGAGGACGTCGACCGGCTCCTCGACGCCGGGATCGACGTCCTGTCGACCGTGAACATCCAGCACATCGAGTCGCTCAACGACGTGGTCGAGAAGATCACGGGCGTCACTCAGCGGGAGACCATCCCCGACGCGGTGCTGCGCGCCGCCGACCAGATCGAGGTCGTGGACCTCGCACCGCAGGCGCTGCGCGACCGGCTCTCCTCCGGCGTCGTCTACCCGGCCGAGCGGGTGGACGCGGCCCTGTCGAACTACTTCCGCCTCGGCAACCTCACGGCGCTGCGCGAGCTGGCCCTGCTGTGGCTGGCCGACGAGGTGGACGCCGCCCTGCAGCACTACCGCACCGAGCACGGGATCGACTCGACGTGGGAGGCCCGCGAGCGGGTCGTCGTCACGCTCACCGGTGGCCCCGAGGGCGAGACGCTGCTCCGGCGCGGGGCGCGGATCGCGGCGCGGTCCGCCGGCGGCGACCTTCTCGCCGTGCACGTCACGAGCCAGGACGGCCTGCGCGGCGCCACCCCGGGCGCCCTGGCGCAGCAACGGCTGCTCGTCGAGCAGCTCGGCGGCACCTACCACCAGGTGGTGGGCGACGACATCCCGACGGCGCTGGTGGAGTTCGCCAAGGGGGTCAACGCGACCCAGCTGGTCATCGGCGTCTCGCGGCGCAGCCGCCTGTCGGCCGCGCTGAGCGGCCCGGGGATCGGCGCGACCGTGACCCGCGAGGCCGGCAACATCGACGTCCACATCGTCAACCACGCCGCCGCGGGGGGCCGCTCCCGCCTGCCGCGCCTCGGCGGCGCCCTGACGATGAAGCGCCGCGTCATCGGGTTCGTCCTCGCGCTGGTCGGCGGCCCGCTGCTGACGTGGGTGCTCGTGACGTTCCGCACCGAGGAGTCGATCATCTCCGACGTCCTCGCCTACCAGCTGCTGGTGGTCGTGGTGGCGCTGGTGGGCGGCGCGTGGCCCGCCGTCTACGCCGCGGTGCTCTCCGGGGTCACCCTCGACTACTTCTTCATCGCGCCCTACCACACCATCACCGTGGGCGAGCCGCTCCACATCGTGGCCCTCGTCCTCTACGTGGTGATCGCGATCCTCGTGAGCGTCGTGGTCGACCAGGCGGCCCGGACCACCCGCGCCGCGCGGCGGGCGGCGGCGGAGTCCGAGGTCCTCGCCACGGTCGCGGGCAGCGTGCTGCGCGGCCAGGACGCGGTGCAGGCGCTGGTGCACCGGGCGCGCGAGGCGTTCGGCCTCGCCGGGGCGCGCCTCGTCTCCGACGGGGCGGTGCTGGCCTCCGACGGCGAGGTGCCCGAGGGCGCGGCCCGCACGACGATCGACGTCGACGGCCGCGCCGCGCTGGAGCTCTACGGCGCCGACCTCGAGGCCTCCGAGCGCCGCCTCCTGCGCGTCATCGCGGCTCAGCTCCAGGCGGCGCTGGAGCACAACGACCTCGCGGAGGTCGCCAGCGAGGTCGACCAGCTCGCGGAGTCGGACCGGGTGCGCAGCGCCCTCCTGTCGGCGCTCAGCCACGACCTGCGCCGCCCGCTGTCCGCGGCCGCGGCCTCCGTGAGCGGCCTGCGGACCGACCCCGGCACCCTGTCCGCGGCCGACCGCGCCGAGCTCCTGGAGACGGCGGACGAGAGCCTCACGTCCCTGTCCACCCTCATCACCGACCTGCTGGACGTGAGCCGCCTTGAGGCCGGGGTGCTCGGGGTGTCCCGGTCCCCGGTCGACGCGGCCGACGTCATCCTGCCCGCGCTCGACGAGCTGCACCTCGGCCCCGGGCAGGTGGAGCTCGACCTCGACCTCACCGTCCCGCTCGTGCTGGCCGACCCGGTGCTGCTGCAGCGGGTCGTCGTGAACCTGCTCGCCAACGCGACCCGGCACTCGCCCGCGGGGCGCCGGGTCCGCCTCACCACCAGCACGTTCGCCGGCACGGTCGAGATCCGTGTGGTCGACCACGGTCCCGGCATCCCCACCGACCGGCGCGAGGACGTGTTCGTCCCGTTCCAGCGCCTCGGCGACACCGACAACACGACCGGGCTCGGGCTCGGGCTGGCGCTGTCGAAGGGGTTCGTCGAGGGGATGGGTGGGACGCTCGTCCCCGAGGACACCCCGGGCGGCGGCCTCACCATGGTCGTCGCGCTGCCCGCCGCCGCGCCGTCGACCGCACCCGACCAGCCCGACCGACCGGAGACCACCGCGCCATGAAGATCCTCATCGCCGACGACGACCCCCAGATCCTGCGCGCCCTGCGGATCACCTTGACGGCGCAGGGGTACGAGATCGTCACCGCCACCACCGGGACGCAGGCGATCACGCGGGCCGTCGACCACCGGCCCGACGTCTTCATGATCGACCTGGGCATGCCCGAGCTGGAGGGCATCGACGTCATCCACGCCATCCGCGGCTGGTCGGAGGCCCCGATCCTCGTCGTGTCGGGGCGCAGCGGCGCGGCGGACAAGGTCGAGGCCCTGGACGCCGGCGCCGACGACTACGTCACGAAGCCCTTCTCCATCGAGGAGCTGCTGGCCCGGATCCGCGCCCTCACCCGCCGCGTGGCGCACGAGGACTCCGACCCCGTGGTGCAGCTCGGCGACGTCACGGTCGACCTCTCCGCCCACAGCGTCACCCGCACGCGGGGCGGGGAGACCGAGCACGTCCGCCTCACGCCGACGGAGTGGCAGATGCTCGAGCGGCTGGTCCGCAACCCCGGCAAGCTCGTGACCCGCCAGACGCTCCTCACCGAGATCTGGGGCTCCGAGCACGTCAGCGACACCGGGTACCTGCGCCTGTACGTCGCGCAGCTGCGCCGGAAGCTGGAGCCCGACCCCGCCGTGCCGCGCTACCTCATCACCGAGGCGGGGATGGGCTACCGGTTCGACCCCGACGGCGGGCCGGTGGAGCCCGCACGCGAGACCGCGCACGAGGCGTAGCGCCGGCACCTCCCCGGCGCCGGTCACGTGGGGCGGTGCGCCTGCAGCGCGCCCCCGGCCAGCGCGCCGGGGACCAGCGCCACCCGGGCGAGCGCCGGGTCGACCGCCGGCGGGACGGCGGCGAGGTCGGCGACGATCGCCGCCGCCTCCTCCGGCTCGGGCCCCACGAGGGGCAGGCGCACCCGTGGCCCGTCGATCCGGCCCAGCGCGTGCAGCACGGCCTTCGTCGCGACGGCCTGCGGGACGTGGGCGCTCAGCGCGCGGGCCAGCGGCCGCAGGTCGCGGTGGGCCGCCACGGCGTCCGCCAGGTCACCCGCCGCCGCGGCGTCGAGCAGCCGGCGGTAGGACGACGCCGCCACGTTCGCGGCGACGCCCACCAGCCCGACGGCGCCCGCGGCGAGGGCGGGCAGCGCCGTCGGGTCGTCACCGGCGTAGCAGGCGAGGCCGGTGTCGCCGGCGACCCGCCCGAGGCGGTCGAGGTCCCCGCCCGCCTCCTTGATCGCGACGACGTTGGGGTGCTGCGCGGCGCGCGCCAGCGTCGCCTCGGCCAGCGTCGAGCCGGTGCGCCGCGGCACGTCGTACAGCAGCACGGGCAGGTCGGTGGCGTCCGCCACGGTCCACAGGTGCGCCAGCAGCCCCGCCTGCGTGGGGCAGCAGTAGTAGGGCGTGACGACCATGAGCGCGTCCGCCCCCGCCTCCTCGGCGGCCTGCGACAGCACCACGGAGTGCGCGGTGTCCGCGCTGCCGGAGGCCGCGACGACGGCCGCGCGGCCGCCCACGACGTCGACCGCGCAGGCGACGAGGTCGATGCGTTCGTCGTCCGTGAGCGTCGTCCCCTCCCCCGTCGTGCCGCCGACCACGACGCCGTCGGCGCCGTCGCGCGCGAGCCCGTCGAGGTGCCGTTCGAAGCCCGCGACGTCGACCGTGCCGTCCGTGCGGAACGGGGTGACGGCGGCGACGAGCAGGCGGCCCAGCGGGGCCGGAGCGAGGACCGGCAGGAGGTCCCGCGCGGGTGTCTCAGGAGGCATGTCAGCACCGTAGGTTCCGCGCGGCGCGCCGGCCGCGTGCCCGGCGTGAGGATCCCGGCCGTCCCCGCATGCGTTCCGTGAGGGCCGGTCCCCGCCGCCCGGCGCGGCAGTAGACCGGAGGGCATGACCCTCACGACGCTGCTCCCCACGCTCCGCCGGAGCCTGCCCGACCCGCTGGCCCGGCACCTGTGGCCCACGTGCACCGCGGCCACGACCACCGACGTGCTCGTCGGCGGGGTGTCCCTGCACCAGCTCGCACGGCTGTGCGGCACCCCGTGCGTCCACAGCGCCGCCGCCTGGACGGTGCGCACCCGTCGCACGGTGACGCCCGGGCTCGCGGCGGTCGTCGTGACGACGGTGACGGCGGTGGCGCGGTGCGCGGACGGCGGGTTGCGGGTCACCCTGGACGCCCGGCCCGCGGCCGCGGTGCGGCCGGTCTGGTCGGAGCTGCGGCTCCTCGGGCGGGCGTCGACGGCGGCCGTCGTCCCCGTCTGGTGCGGCGACGACGCCGACGAGCCGGTCGTGCTGCCCGGTGATCTCCGCGCCGGCGACCTGCTCGCCGTCCCGTGCGCCGCCCCCACCGCGCGGCGCGACGTCCTCGGCCCTGGGGCCTGCACCCTGCGAGGCACGCGATGAGCCTGCTGCACACCGCGCTGTCCGCACGTCGGGCCGCGCGCCGTGCCGAGCTCGAGGCCTGGCCGGAGGGCGCGGAGCTCACCCCGGACGACGTCCTCGTCGACCGCACGAGCCTGGCGCGCCTCGCCGAGCACTACGCGACCCCGCGCGTCTACGTCCCGGTCGGGGCGGACGTGACCCGCGTCGACCGCTTCTGGGGCGACGCGCCCGTGCGGTGCGTCGTCCTCGCGCGCGTGGAGGACTCCGTCCCGCGCCTCGCGGAGGAGGCGCGGCAGGCCTGGCTCGACGCCGACCTCGACCGGTGCACGGCCCTCGTCGAGCGGGCGCGGCTCGTGGGTCGCGCGTCGCAGGAGCCGCCGCGCCGGTTCACCGTGCACCCCGCGCCCGGCCGTGGCGGGCCCGCCGCCTGGTTGCCGCGCGACCTGCGCCGGGGCGACGTCCTCGCGATCCCGTGCACGGGGCTCGTCCAGCCGTCGGACGTGCAGCGGTGACGCGCGCGGCCGTGGGCGTGGACCCCGCCGACCGGCGGATCCTGGCCGAGATCCAGGCGGACGGGCGCCTGACGGTGTACGAGCTGTCCACGCGCACCGAGCTCACGGTCTCGACGTGCCACCGACGACTGCGTGCGCTGGAGCGGTCCGGGGCGATCCGCGGCTACCGTGCCCGGCTCGATCCCCGCGCCCTGGGCCTGGAGGTCGAGGCGGTCGTCTTCGTGACGATGGCCGCCACCGACCCCGGCGCCGTCGGGAGGTTCGAGGCCGCGGTGGACCGGGTCGGCGAGGTCCGGGCCGCCCAGCGGCTGCTGGGCGACCCGGACTACCTGCTGCGGGTGGTCGCGGCCGACCTCGAAGCCTTCCACCGGCTCCACGACGGGTGCCTGCGAGCGCTGCCCGGGGTGGCCCGCCTGAGCTCCGCGCTCGTGCTGGCCACCCCGGTCGACGACCGCGGCCTGGTGGTCTGACGCCGGCGCCGTCAGGCGTGGGCGGGCACCGGCTCCCGCTCGGCCGGCGCGACCTCGTCGGGCGTCGCGCCGCCCTGCGCGGCCCGGTCCTCCGCCGCCTCGTCCTCGTCGAACAGGTGCTCCGACGAGGCGGCGCGGTACTGCTCGAGGTCGAGGATGCCCTCGCGCTTGGCGACGATCGTCGGGACCAGGGTCTGGCCGGCGACGTTCACCGCCGTGCGGCCCATGTCGAGGATCGGGTCGACGGCGAGCAGCAGGCCCACACCCGCCAGCGGCAGGCCGAGGGTGGACAGCGTGAGGGTCAGCATGACCATCGCGCCGGTGAGGCCGGCGGTCGCCGCGGAGCCCACGACGGACACGAACGCGATGAGCAGGTAGTCCGTCAGCGACAGGTCGATGCCGAAGATCTGCGCCACGAAGATCGCGGAGATCGCCGGGTAGATCGAGGCGCAACCGTCCATCTTCGTCGTCGATCCCAGCGGCACGGCGAACGACGCGTACTCGCTCGGCACGCCGAGGTTGCGCTCGGTGACGCGCTGCGTCACGGGCATCGTGCCGACCGACGAGCGGGAGACGAACGCGAGCTGGATCGCCGGCCATGCGCCCTTGAACCAGGCGACGACGCCGAGGCCGTTGGCCTTCAGCAGCACCGGGTAGACGACGAACAGGACGAGCGCGAGACCCACGTAGATCGCCACGGAGAACGAGGCGAGCGAGCGCAGCGACTCCCAGCCGTAGGTGGCGACGGCGTTGCCGATGAGGCCCATCGTGCCCAGCGGGGCCAGGCGGATGATCCACCACAGCACCTTCTGCACGATGGCGAGCGCCGACTTGTTGAACGCGAGGAACGGGTCGGCCTTGGCGCCCGACTTCAGCGCGGCGATGCCGATCACCAGCGCGACGACGAGGATCTGCAGCACGTTGAAGCTGATGCCGGTCTCGGCGCTCAGCGCGCCGTCGGCCCCGGCCTCGACCGACGTCGAGGCGCCCAGGCCGAGGACGTTCGTCGGGATGAGGCCGTTGAGGAAGTCCAGCCAGGTGCCGGTGCTGGACGGCTCCGCAGCCTCCGCCGTGGTGAGCGTCGTGTTGTGGCCGGGCTGGAACACCAGGCCCAGGCCGATGCCGATCGCCACCGAGATCGCGGCGGTGATGGCGAACCAGAGCAGCGTCTGGCCGGCCAGCCGGGCGGCGTTGGTGACGGAGCGCAGGTTCGCGATCGACGCGACGATCGCCGTGAAGATCAGCGGCGGCACGATCGCCTTGAGCAGCGTGACGAACGACGACCCGATGGTGTCGAGGGTCGTCGTCAGGCCGTTGGGCGTCTCGCCGTCGGCCTGCGGGCCGAGCGAGAGCGCGAGCCAGCCGAGCAGCACGCCCAGGGCCAGGCCCAGCAGGATCTGGACGGAGAACGACGGGAAGCGCAGACCCTTGCGGGCGCGCGGCTGCGCGCCGGGGATCTTGGTTGCGGAGGACACGGAGGAACCTTTCGCCTCAGGCGCTCGAGGGCGCCGGGTGTGGACGACGGCGACGCGCCGTCCGGGTGATCAGGGGGTGTACGGGGTGCGGTGACGCGGCGCGGAGCGGGCGCCGGCGCGTGGGCGCCGGGCCGCCCGTGGCGGCGTCCTGGTGCTGCGTCGTCGGCGTCGACGACGGTCAGCGAGGGGTCAGCGACACAGCGCGCTGGCGACGCGACGGAAGTCGACGTCGAGGCGCGCGGTGAGGAGGTGCCTCACGGGGGCGGCGCTGACAGCCACGGGTGCTCCATACAGGTTCGGGATCGGGGGACCAGGTGATCGAATGATCGACGTGATCGATCATGGGTATCGAACCCACGAATCCAGCACCCTAGCAGCGGGTCACCACGATGCCCAGGTGGTGCCCAGGGTGTGTGAGGCACCTCATCGTGGTCGTACGGTCGGCGGGTGACCTCCGCTCCCCTGCCCCACGACCCGCTCTGGCCCCGCGCCGGAGACTGGCCCACGCCCGCCGACGCCCCTGTCGACGTACCCGTCGACCTGGCCCTGATCGGCGTCCCCACCTGGCGCACGTCGCTGTCGACGACGGGCGCGCACGCGACCCCCGCGGCCGTGCGCGAGACGCTGCGCCGCTACAGCCCCGCGCTGGTCCGCGGAGCCGACGGCACGCCGGTCGACCTGGGCGAGCTGACCGTCGTCGACCACGGCGACGTCGCCGATCCGGACGGCCCCGACGGCGAGGCCCGCGCCCGCGCCGCCGTCGCCACCGCGCTGGCTGGCGACGGGCACGGCGCCGGCGGGCACGGCGCCCGCGCCGTCGTCGCGCTCGGCGGCGACAACGCGCTCACCGTGCCGGTCGCCCTCGGCGCGTGGGGCGACGACCTCCCGACGGCCGGGCTGGTCACGTTCGACGCGCATTACGACCTGCGCGACGGCGTCTCCAACGGCTCCCCCGTGCGGCGGCTGATCGAGGCGGGCCTGGACCCGGCGCGGATCGTGCAGGTCGGCATCGCGGACTTCGCCAACTCGGCCGCCTACGCGCGTCGCGCGCGCGACCTCGGCATCACGGTCGTGACGCTCGACGAGGTCCGACGACGAGGCCCGGGCGCCCTGGGCGACGTCGTCCGTGAGGCGCTGGAGGTCGCCGGCGTCGCGGGCGGGCCGGTGCACCTGGACGTCGACGTCGACGTCTGCGACCGCTCCGTCGCCCCCGGCTGCCCAGCCAGCGTGCCCGGCGGCCTCGCCGCCTGGGAGCTGCGCGCGCTGGTGCGCGAGGTGGCGCGCGACGAGCGCGTCCGTTCCGTCGACATCGCGGAGGTGGACGCCACCGCCGACGCCCCCGACGGCCGCACCGTCCGCCTCGCCGCCCTCTGCGTCCTGGAGGTGCTCTCCGCACTCGCCCTCCGGCCGAGGTAACGAACCGCTATCGGCTTCCAGGCGGCCGCGAGATCGCCACCCAACCCTCCCACCGGAAGCAAGGGAGTCGTTCGTCGCAGAGCCGCGCCTCGCCTCGCCTCGCCTCGCCTCGCCTCGCCTCGCACTAGGCGAACCGACACCGCGTCTCAGAACTGACCGATTTCGAGGCACGCCAGAATCGGGTTCTGAGAGTTTCGAAACCACCCCAGGACGAGTCACGCTCCCTCAGCGGCGAGGCACGGGCGGTTGAGCGTGGAGTGCGCGCCGCCGAGATGCTGTCCATACAGCGGCGAGCACGAGGGCTAGTACCGGGCACGGCAACAGCCCGTTGGCGCCCGTGGACTCTACGAGCAGCCCGGCGAGAGCGTTGCCGGTCGCGGCCGCGACCAGCCCCGCGGCCACGAGAAGCGAATAGCTACGCGCGACCGCCGCCTCACCGCCGACGACGTCGAGCAGCGCAGACTTCAAGACGGAGCTCGGAGCGACGGCTACCCCAGCACCGAACATGGCGGGCACGAGAAGCCAGGGCTGCGGGGAAGCGAGGCACACCAGGACGGCGGCAACCGCGGCACCGCATTGGACCACGGATTGTTGCGCCCCGGGTCCGATGGACCTGGGCAACGGCAACCTCGTGGTGCGCGGTGCGGACCTGGCGCTGAACGGTCCCGGGATCGAATTGGCGTTCGACCGCTTCTACAACGGGCTGTCGTCTCGCGAGGACGCCTTCGGGACCGCCTGGTCGATGAGCGTCGGGCAGGACGTGGGGCTGGAGATCGATCCCTTGCGAGCTTGATCCGAGTGCCGGTTTGCGCGAAGAACCCCCCGCCCCGGAGGGCATTCCCCAGAAGCGCGACCGCTTCTTGGCGGTATCGTGACCGCCAGGCGTCGCAACACAATCATGCAATGCGGCCAGAAACGCGCATGTGCCGCGATTGCGATCAGTGACACTCGCATGACACCTCGGAGCCCCGGTGAAAGCGCCCGTGCGTCCGCTAAAGCGCTGGCGTGGCGTTATGTGCCCACCAATCAGCAATTACTTCAAACGCTTCCGATGGGAGAACACCAGTGGGCGTATCGCGGATAGTCTCTGGTTTGTTGTTGTCGTCGCGGCCGATCCTGGTTTCGACAAGGTAGACATTTCCGGCATTGTGATACGCCAGAAGGTATATCTCCCCATCCTTCTCCAGGATTGAATAGTCAGCCCCGCCAACCCTCTCCGTCGACGCACCGCAGGCCGTGATCGCGTCGAAGATCGTGGAGTGTTTCGCTTCCTCTTCGTCGCCAAATGACCAAGCGTTCATTCTATAACGGAACGTACCCCCGTCCTTCGTCCTCCCGGTCACGTCCTCATACACGCTTCGTTTCGCGCCCTCTGCGAACATCGCGTCCGAAACCTGCTCGGCCGGCCGCCACAGCACGATTCCTCGGCCTTCCTCAACCGGTAAGTCAACCAGAGTGCACTCGTCAGCAACCGGCTCGGGAAGGGAGCTCAAGCAAGACGCTTGATCGTCTAGCTCGACGGCAAGTTCTTCCTGTACGTAGGCAACATCGACGTTGTCGACCGGAAGTCGGTCGTTGAGCTCCCACACCGGCAGTTCCGGATAGTCCAGAGTTTGAGTGCATGCGGAGCTTCCTGAGGAACCATTAGATGGACTGCTCTCATCCGGAAACGTCGGGTTCACACTCGCCTCGCAGGCGCTCATAGTGAGCGATAAAATGACGAGTGAAATGCTCGTTACCCACCGATGCATCCTGTGCACCTTGCTCCATTCTCGTCGAGAGGGTGCGTGCGACCCGAAGTAGGTCGCACGCACCGTCAGATCGTCAGCCGCACTTCCGCTTTGCGTCGACCTCGACGCGGTTGGAGACCGAGTTGGCACAGTTCGTCAGGCCTGTAATCCTAGCCTTATTGAACGTCTTGCCCGTGGTATAACCGATGCGGCTGCTCGACTGGCCGTTGCTGGCGCACTTATAGTAGCCCGTCGTGCCACTGCCGGTGTAGACCCCGCTCCAGATCACCCACTTGCCCTTGGTCTTGAAAGTGACCTTGCGGGAGGTGGACGACTTTGTAGCCACCTGACCTTCCAGCCCAGCCTCCGCGGATGTCCCGAGAGTGACGTCGGCGATCTTCGCCAGTCCCACCGACGCGGACCCGGAACCCGACAGGGTCGTCGATGCCGTGAAGGTCGACGTGGTGTCGGAGGAGAAAGTGAACGTCTCGGATGTTGAGTCGTTCTTCACATGCAGGCCCCACGCAGTCACCTTGCCGCTCTTGGTGCTCGACGTGACCTTGTACCAAGTGCTGCTCGGGTCACATACCGTCTCCGCAAACGGTTCGAGGAGCGTGGTGGTCTCTTCCCCGGGCACGTCAAATGCCCCGTTCGTGCCGTCGTCGGCGGGGGCTTCGATGGGAGTGTCCGAGTTGACTGGTGGAAGCACCTCGGCACTGGCCGAGGAGGCCGCGAGGAGTGAACCGCTCACAATGGCAGCAATCGCTGCCATGCTTCGAATCTTCATGTACGCAGAGTCCGTCCTTGGATGCGAACGACTGCCTTCCACGAGGCGGCCGCAGCGGGATACAAGCACCGTGCTGTCATGTTGTCAACTTTGCGCACGTCTTGGATTTCAACCGTTGTCGCTTCTGCGCACAAAAAGGCAGGCTTGGTCCGAATGCATCGACTTCCCCGCCACTTAGTCCCCGCGCGGTGCGCGAATCACGGACCGGGAAGCCGGCCGGCACCAAGCTCTGCCGGCCGATACTTGGCTGGTCTGCCGCTCGCCTCCTGCTTTCACTCAATGAGGGCGGCAGCGTAGCCGGATAGCGCTGCCCCGGTGAGCGACACGCCCCGCAAGGAGCGGGTGATTTGCGACGTCCTTCGGTCGCCGTCCCGGTGGCCAGAGTGGGTCGCTGCAGCGCTCGCCTACAGAGTTCATCTAGGGCTGTTTCAGAACGGCCCCGTGTGATGTGTAGCGCCGCTGAGGTCGTAGAACTCCCACACAAGGCCCGCAGCCTGATGACCCGTGCTCGAGGTCGGGTAGCCGCGTCAGAAATGACGGCGGTCTCAACCCACCAACGCACCACCCGGGACTGCTGCACGGGTCCGAACCAGGTGTGGGTCACCGACCTGACCTACGTGCCGACCTGGGCCGGCGTGGCCTACGTGTGCTTCATCATCGACGCCTACTCGCGACTACCTCGCGGGGTGCACGACCTCCCGGCCGCCGTGCCACACGGCGTGCACGAGGGGGACGCCGGGGCGGTAGGCGAGGTGGGTGCGGGACGGCGCGTCGAGCACGACGACGTCGGCGCGGGCGCCGGGGGCGAGGTGGCCGACGTCGTCGCGGCGCAGCGCGCGTGCCCCGCCAGCCGTCGCGGCCCAGACGGCCTCGGCGACGGTCATCCCCATCTCGCGGACGGCGAGCGCCACCATGAGCGGCATGGAGCTCGTGTAGCTGGATCCCGGGTTGCAGTCGCTGGCGAGGGCGACGACGGCGCCCGCGTCGAGCAGGCGGCGGGCGTCGGGGTAGGGCTGCCGCGTGGAGAACTCGACGCCGGGCAGCAGCGTGGCGACCGTCCCCTGCGCGTCCCCGTCCGAACCCGCCCAGGAGCCCGCGAGCGCCGCGACGTCGTCGTCGGACAGGTGGGTGCAGTGGTCGACGGCGGCGGCGCCGAGGTCGACCGCGAGGCGCACGCCCTCCCCCGGGCCGAGTTGGTTCGCGTGCACCCGCACGCCCAGCCCGGCGGCGGCGCCCGCCGCCAGCACCCGGCGCGACTGCTCGGGCGTGAACGCGTCGGTCTCGCAGAACACGTCCACCCAGCGGGCGTGCGGGGCGCAGGCGGCGAGCATGTCGCCGACGACGAGGTCGACGTAGTCGTCGGCACCCCCGGCCCTGCCCGCGAACTCCGGCGGCACCACGTGCGCGCCGAGGAACGTCACCTCGTCGGTGACCTCCGCCGCGAGTCGCACGGACCGCTCTTCATCGGCCACCGACAGCCCGTAGCCGCTCTTGGTCTCGAGCGTCGTGGTGCCCTGCGCCAGCGCCTGGTCCACGTGCCGGCGCAGGTTCGCGCGGAGCTCGTCGTCGGACGTCGCGCGCGTGGCCGCGACGGTGGTGCGGATGCCGCCCGCCGCGTACGGGCGGCCGGCCATGCGTGCCTCGAACTCCGCCGACCGGTCGCCGGCGAACACGAGATGGGAGTGCGAGTCGACGAAGCCGGGCACGACCGCGCGCCCCTCCACCCCGACGACGCGGTCCGGCGCGCGACCCAGCGTCTCCTCGACGCCGGCGGCCGCGGCACGCTCGGGGCCCGCCCACACCACCCGGCCGCCGTCGAGCAGCAGCGCGGCGTCTCGGATCAGCCCGGTCGGGTCGGACTCACCTGAGCCTGTCGAAGGGTCCACCGGGTCGACGCCGAGCGCCTCGGGCGCGTTGGTCGTGAGCTCGCCGATCCCGAGGATCAGGGTCGCCGGGTGCGACCCGCCGGGGTGCTCCACCTCGCGCACGTCACGCCTCTCGCTCGGGTCCGGGAACGTCGGGACGGTCCGCCTCCAGCATGGGCACGCGCAGCCCGCCCCGCGCGGCGGCGGCCGCGGCGTCGTCGTACCCGGCGTCGACGTGCCGCAGGACGCCGAGACCCGGGTCGTTGGACAGCACGCGCGCCAGCTTCTGCGCCGCCAGGTCGGTGCCGTCCGCGACGGACACCTGCCCGGCGTGGATCGACCGCCCCATCCCGACGCCGCCGCCGTGGTGCAGCGACACCCAGGTGGCGCCCGACGACGCGGCGGTGAGCGCGTTGAGCAGCGGCCAGTCCGCGATGGCGTCGGAGCCGTCGGCCATGCCCTCCGTCTCCCGGTACGGGGAGGCGACGGAGCCGGCGTCGAGGTGGTCGCGGCCGATGACGACGGGCGCGCTCACCTCCCCGGAGGCGACGAGGTCGTTGAACGCCAGCCCGGCGCGGTCCCGCTCGCCGTGCCCGAGCCAGCAGATGCGGGCGGGCAGCCCCTGGAACGCGACGCGCTCCTGGGCGGCGCGGATCCAGCGGTGCAGGTGGTCGTCGTCGGGGAACAGGTCGAGCACCGCCTTGTCGGTGGCGGCGATGTCGCGCGGGTCGCCGGACAGCGCGGCCCAGCGGAACGGCCCCTTGCCGCGGGCGAACAGCGGCCGGATGTACGCGGGGACGAAGCCCGGGAAGTCGAAGGCGCGGTCGAAGCCGCCGCGGCGCGCCTCGTCGCGGATCGAGTTGCCGTAGTCGAACACCTCGGCGCCCGCGTCGAGGAAGCCGACCATGCCCTCCACGTGCCGGGCCATCGACTCGCGCGCCCGGTCGGTGAACTCCTCCGGCTTGGCGGCGGCGTAGTCGTGCCACTCCTCGACGGAGACTCCGACGGGCAGGTACGACAGCGGATCGTGCGCCGACGTCTGGTCGGTGACGACGTCGACGGCGACGCCGCGGCGCAGCAGCTCGGGCACCACCGACGCGCTGTTGCCGACGACGCCGACGGACAGCGCGCGCTTCTCGGTGCGCGCTGACTCGACCCGCCGGACGGCGTCGTCGAGGGAGTCCGCGACCTCGTCGAGGTAGCGCTCGCGCACGCGCCGCTCCAGGCGCGACCGGTCGACGTCGACCACCAGGCACACGCCGCCGTTGAGCGTGACCGCGAGCGGCTGCGCGCCTCCCATGCCGCCGCACCCGCCGGTCAGGGTGAGGGTCCCGGCCAGCGTCCCCCCGAACCGCTTGGCCGCCACCGCGGCGAGCGTCTCGTACGTGCCCTGGAGGATCCCCTGCGCGCCGATGTAGATCCACGAGCCGGCCGTCATCTGCCCGTACATCGTGAGGCCCTGCGCCTCGAGGCGACGGAACTCGGGCCACGTCGCCCAGTCCCCCACGAGGTTGCTGTTGGCGATCAGCACCCGCGGCGCCCACTCGTGCGTGCGTAGCACGCCCACCGGCTTGCCCGACTGCACCAGCAGCGTCTCGTCGTCGGCGAGCGTCGTGAGGGTGCGGACGATGGCGTGATAGCTCGGCCAGTCGCGCGCGGCGCGGCCGGTGCCGCCGTAGACGACGAGGTCGTCGGGGCGCTCCGCCACCTCCGGGTCGAGGTTGTTCATCAGCATCCGCAGCGGCGCCTCGGTCTGCCAGCTGCGGGCGGTGAGCGTCGTGCCGCGCGGGGCGCGGACGGGGACGGGGGTGCCGAGATCGTGGGACATCTGCGTCTCCTTCAGCGAGGGGTCAGTGGAGCGGGCCGACGGCAGCGCTCGCGGCGGCGACGACCTCGCCGTCGGCGACGAGCCGCGTCACGGCGTCGATCTCGGGGGCGAGGAACCGGTCCGGCCCGGGGCCGGCGACGGCGGTGCGCAGCAGCGCGTGCACGGCGCCGGTGCCGGCCGCGGCCGCCACCGCCGGCGAGTTGTCAGAGCCAGGTCGTGCCATACCCCCACCTGCCTCTGACAGGTCGGCGAGGCGGAGGTCGAGGGCTCGGGCGGCGGTCATGAGCTCGACGGCGAGCACGCGGCCGAGCCCGTCGAGCGACCGGCGCAGCTTGCGCGCCGCGGCCCAGCCCATGGAGACGTGGTCCTCCTGCATCGCGGACGACGGGATGGAGTCGACGCTCGCCGGGGCGGCCAGCCGCTTGAGCTCCGAGACGATCCCGGCGGCGGTGTACTGGGCGATCATCAGGCCGGAGTCGACGCCCGGGTCGTCGGCGAGGAACGCGGGCAGCCCCTCGTTGCGCGCGACGTCGAGGAACCGGTCGGTGCGACGCTCGCTCATCGACGCGACGTCGGCCACCGCGACGGCGAGGAAGTCCAGCACGTACGCGACGGGCGCGCCGTGGAAGTTGCCGTTCGACTCCACCCGGCCGTCGACGGTGACGACGGGGTTGTCGATCGCCGACGCGAGCTCGCGCCCGGCGACCGTCGCCGCGTGCTCGGCGGTGTCCCGTGCGGCGCCGTGCACCTGCGGCGCGCAGCGCAGCGAGTACGCGTCCTGGACGCGGGTGCACTCGGGCCGCCCGTCGGCGTCGAACGTCCGGTGGCTCGCCACGACCGGCGACCCCGCGAGCAGCGTCCGCAGGTTCGCGGCCGACGCCGCCTGCCCCGGGTGCGGCCGCATGCCGACCAGGTCCGCCGCGAACGGGGCGTCCGAGCCGAGCAGGGCCTCGACGCTGGAGGCCGCCGCGACGTCCGCCGTCGTGAGCAGGCGGTGCAGGTCGTCGAGGGCGAGGCACAGCATGCCGAGCATGCCGTCGGTGCCGTTGATGAGGGCGAGCCCCTCCTTCTCCCGCAGCTCCAGCGGCGCGATCCCTGCGGCCGCGAGCGCCTCGGCGGCGTCGACGAGCTCGCCGGCGCCGGGGCCTGCCGGGACCCGCACCGGGCCCTCGCCGAGCGCGGCGAGCGCCACGTGCGCCAGCGGCGCGAGGTCGCCGGAGCAGCCGAGCGACCCGTACTCGTGCACGACCGGCGTGATCTGCGCGTTGAGCATCGCCGCGTACGTCTCGGCGACCACGGGCCGCGCGCCCGTGCGGCCGGTGGCGAGCGTGGCGAGCCGCAGCAGCTGCAGGGCGCGCACCACCTCCCGCTCGACCTCGGGGCCGCTGCCCGCGGCGTGCGAGCGCACCAGACCGAGCTGCAGCCGCGCCCGCTTCTCGGTGGGGATGTGGCGGCGGGCCAGCGCGCCGAAGCCGGTGGAGACGCCGTAGTGCGGGCGGGCGTCGTCGGCGAGGTCCTCGACGACGGCGCGGCTCGCGGCCATCCCCGCCAGCGCGCGGTCGGTGAGGTGCACCTGCGCGCCGTGGCGGGCGACCGCGACGACGGCGTCGACGGTCAGGGGATCGCCGCTGATCTCGACGACGGCGCGAGAGGTGGTGGTGACGGTCATCCCGTCAGCACACACCTTTCGGCGCGGCCTGGACACGGGGTGCGGCGAGGTTCAGTCTGGGATCCCAGACACCGGGGCCGCCGAGGTAGTTCCGTTCTCGCCGAGGTAGTTCGAGGAGGGCGCACGATGGCGGACGTCCCCGCGGCGCGCAGCACGCTCCGGGTGCTGACGTTCCTGGCCGCGCAGGCGGGCCCCGTCCCCGCGGCGGCGGTCGCGCAGCACCTGGGCCTGCCGCGGTCCACCGTCTACCACCTGCTGTCCGTGCTGGTCGACGAGGGGTTCGTGACCCGCCTGCCGGAGGAGCACCGGTACGGGCTCGGGACGGCGGCGCTGTCGCTCGGCTCGGCGTACGCGCGGCAGGCGCCGCTCGCGCGGCTCGCCCGGCCGGTCGTCGCTCGCCTCGTGGAGACGACGGGCGAGAGCGCGCACCTCGCCGTCCTGCACGGCCGCGAGGTGCTGTACCTGGTGGAGCAGCGCGCGCCGCACCGGCCCAGCCTCGTGACCGACGTCGACGTCCGCCTGCCCAGCCACCTCACGGCCAGCGGCCGCGCGGTGCTCGCCCTGCTGCCGGCCGCGCAGGTGCGGGCCCTGTTCCCCTCGGCGGCGGCGCTCGCGGACCGCACCGGCATCGGGCCCCGCACGCTGCGCGACCTGCGCCAGGTGCTGCGCGACACCCGTCACCGCGGCCACGCGACCGAGGACGGCGAGGTCACGACCGGCCTCGCGTCCGTCGCGCACGCCGCGCTGGACCACACGGGCCATCCCGTGGCCGGCGTCGCCCTGACGTTCTGGTCCGACGACGTCGACGACGCGCGCCGCGACGAGCTCGCCGTCGCGGCGGGCCGGGCGGCGGCCGAGATCAGCCGTCGGCTGGGCGCCCGCTGACCGCCGCGACGACGGCGCCGGTCAGTCCAGCCACTCCTGGGCGGCGGCGACGAGGGTCGCGACGCCGAGGTCGAGGGTCGGCTCGGGGACGGGCGCGAAGAACGGCGAGTGGTTGGGGGCGACGCCGTCCGGAAGCCCACCCATCCCCGTCGCGGCGGCGGGGTCGAAGCCCTCGAACAGCGCGGCGTCGAAACCGCCGAGGAACCAGTAGACGAGCGGTGCGCCGGCCGCCGTCGCGAGGTCGCCCACGTCCTCGGAGCCGGGCAGGGGCGGCAGGCTCACGACCTGCGGCCGTCCGCCCGCGGCCTCGACGCGCGGCCGCTCCGTCTCCAGCACCCGCTCGAGAGCCGCGCGGGTGCGGGCGGACGCCTCGCCGTCGTTGGTGGTGAGGTTGAACGTGGCGACCGACGCGTATTCCGGCGGCTGCGGCGCGCCGGACGCCGCGGCCTCGGCGTCGACGATGCGGTGGATGGCGGCGAGCACGCGCTCGCGGACGCCGGCGTCGAAGGTGCGCACGTTGACCAGCAGCTCGGCCCGGTCGGGGATGACGTTCGACTGCGTCCCGGCCTGGACGGAGCCCACGGTGACGACGGCCGACTCGGTCGCGCCGACCTCCCGCGACACGATGCCCTGCAGCCGCAGCACCGTGGCCGCGGCCATGACGACCGGGTCGACGGTCGCCTCCGGGCTCGACCCGTGCCCGCCGGTCCCGTGCAGCGTGATGCGCAGCGAGTCCGCCGCGGCCATCGCCGTCCCGGGCGTCAGGCTGACCACGCCGACCGGCAGCGGCATCACGTGCTGCCCCAGCACGACGTCGGGCACCACGCCGATGCGGTCGTACAGGCCGTCGGCGACCATCCGGCGCGCCCCCTCGCCGACCTCCTCGGCGGGCTGGAAGAGGACGGCGAGCGTCCCCGACCAGGTGTCGCGACGCCCAGCGAGCGCGGCCGCCGCGCCGAGCAGGCAGGTGACGTGCACGTCGTGACCGCACGCGTGCATGGTGCCGGACTCGCGCCCCTCCGGCGTGGTGGCGGTGTCGGTGGACGCGTACGGCAGCCCGGTGCGCTCGGCGACGGGCAGCCCGTCCATGTCGGCGCGCAGGAGGACGCGCGGCCCCGCACCGTTCGCGAGCACCCCGACCACGCCGGTCCCGCCGATGCCCTCGTGCACCTCGTAGCCCCAGCCGCGCAGCCGCTCGGCGACGATCCCGGCCGTGCGGTGCTCGGCGAACCCGAGCTCCGGGTGGGCGTGCAGGTCGGTGTAGATGACGGTCAGCTCGTTCGTCGTCAGCGCGCTCATGGCGTCATCCTGCCGCCGCGCGAAGCGCGCGTCCTGGGCAGCGGGAGGCGGTCTGTGTGCAAGATCTCCACGCGCCTATAAGGGAATGTTCAGGTCGGCAGTGCAGAATCGTGGCCATGACGTCAGCGACGACGAGCACTTCGAAGGGCAAGACGACGACCCGTCTCGCCGCGGCGAGCCTTCTCGCCCTCGCCATGATGCTCGGCGCGTGTTCCGCCCCCGCCGACGTCGAACAGTTCATCGCCGACGCGCAGAGCCAGGCCGAGGCCATCGACGACGACCTGCAGCGCATCGAGCAGCAGGTGACCGGCATCCCCGCCGACCTGCGCGCCGACGTCACGAACGCGATGGCCTCCGCACAGGCAGCGACCGACGAGGCGCGCGACGCGCTCGCCCGGGCCGAGCAGTCCGAGGACGGCGCGGTCGTCGCGCTCGAGGACGCCCAGGTGGCTCTCGAGGCGGCGTCCGCCGAGGTCAAGCACGTCACCGACGAGGCGCGGCAGAACGGCGCCGACAAGGTCGCCGACCTGCTGTCCACGCTGCAGGAGCAGATCGACGCCCTGCGCGGGGAGACGGAGAGCGCCGCCGCCTGACCCGGGTCGCCGCCGCAGAGCGGTCCCTACCCTGCGAGCTGCGCCATCTCGCCGTCGGTCAGGACGAGGTCCGCGGCCGCCATGTTCTGCGCAAGGTGCCGCAGCGACGTGGTCCCCGGGATCGGGATGACGTTCGGCGACCGCTGCAGCAGCCAGGCGAGCGCGACCTGCTGCGGCGTCACGCCCCGTGCGTGCGCCACGGCCCCGAGCTCCGGACGGGCCGCCGGGTCGAACGAGACCGGGAAGAAGGGCACGAAGGCGATCCCGAGCTCCTGCGTCCGGTCGACGACCGCGTCGTGCCCACGGGTCGCGTAGCTGTAGTGGTTCTGCACCGCGGCGATCGGCGCCACCGCACGCGCCGCGTCGAGCTGCGCGACCGAGACGTCGGAGAGCCCGAGGTGCCGGACCTTGCCCTCTGCGACCGCCTCCGCGAGGGCGCCGACCTGGTCGGCGATCGGGAAGTTCTCGTCGACCCGGTGCAGGTAGAGCAGGTCGATCGTCTCCCGGCGGAGCCGGCGAAGGCTGAGCTCGACCTGCTGGCGCAGGTAGTCGGGATGGCCGAGGGGCACCCAGGCGTCGGGGCGCGGGCGCAGCACCCCGACCTTCGTCGCAACCACCACGGGCCGGTCGACGGTGGAGAGCGCCTCGGCCACGAGCTCCTCCCCTGCGCCGAGCGCGTACGCGTCCGCCGTGTCGACGAGGTCCACACCGGAACCGACCGCGGTACGGATCACCTCGAGCAGCTCGGCGCGGTCCGTGGGAGGCTCCCAGACCGGGGCGGTCACGCCCCGCCGGACGGTCGGGCCGTCGGCATGGCGCATGGTCCCCAGGCCGAGGCGACGCACGGCAAGGTCGCCGCCCAGGGGATACGTGGTGCGGTCGGTGAGAACGGTGCTCTGCGTGGTCATGGTTCGATCGTCGGGGCTCACACGCATGGGAGGGTCAAGCAGACGTGACCGAGCACACACTGCGGATCGGGGACGTCGCGCGCGCGACGGGCGCCAGCGCACGCCTGCTGCGCTACTACGAGGAGCAGGGGCTGCTGTCCCCGACCCGTTCCGCCACGTCGCAGCGGCTCTACGCGCCCAGCGACGTGGAACGCGTGACGAGGATCCGCCGCCTCCTCGACGCGGGGCTGTCGACCGCCGTCATCGCACAGGTCCTCGGCTGCGCCTGTGGCGGGCCCGGCGACGTCGAGCCATGCCTCGACCCCCTGCTGCAGCAGGAGCTGGAACGGCTCGACGCCCGGTTGGCCCAGCTGACGGAGCACCGGGTCCGCCTCGCGCGCATGGCCGAGCACACGACGCCCGCGAGGCCGTCGCAGGAGGTGCCGGTCGGACGTGACCCCGCGCTCCTGTTGTCGAGGCGCGCCCACCCCTGAGGCGACGGGAGTCCTGTCAGTCCGGGTCGCCCGGGTCCAGCGGCAGGTGGTGGTCGAGGTTGACCACGCCACGCCGCCAGTACCCGGAGACCGCCACCTGCTCGGCGGGCAGGCCGAGCTCGCGGCGCAGGTAGCGGCGCACCGGCACGAGGTCGCCGGCCTCCCCGAGCCCGACGAACAGCTCGTCGTGCTCGAGCCCGCCGAGGGAGCGCACGGCCTCCGCGAGCTGGCCGGGGCCGTCGGTGCGGTAGAGGATCTCGACCGTCGCGCCGTCCAGCTCGTCCTCGACGTGGGCCTCGTCGACGTCGTCGCCGATCTCGACGATCGCCGTCACCGGCAGGTCGCGGCCGACGGCCTCGACCCAGCGTGCCAGGGCGGGCAGGCCGGTCTCGTCGCCGACGAGCGTGAGCCGGCCGATCCCCGCGGGGATGCCGACGCTGCCGCGCGGCCCCGCCAGCACGATCTCGTCGCCCTCCACCGCCCGCGCCGCCCACGCGGACGCCGGGCCCTCGTCGCCGTGCAGCACCCAGTCGACGTCGACCTCGGCGGCGCCATCCACCACGCGCGTGGCGCGGACCGTGTAATCGCGCGAGATGGACACGACGCCGGTCGGGCGCTGCAGCCCGCCGTCCGCGGCGAGGGTCGGGGCGTGCAGCTCGCCGGTGCCCGGGTCGGGCAGGAAGACCTTGACGTGGTCCTCCGGCCCGGGCGCCCGCAGCGCGGCGAGCGACGTGGGGGCGGCGGGGTCCGCGCCGTCGACGTCGCGGAACGTCGTGCGGCGCAGCGTGTCGCCCAGCTCGTGCACGGCGTGCACACGCGCGCGTCGGGGGACCAGGTCGAGGCGGGTGCGGGGTCGGTCGAACACCCGTCGATTCCACCACGCCGATCAGTTCGGCAAGGAGCGGATCTGTTCGGCATCATTCCCTGCCGAACAGATCCGCTCCCTGCCGAACTGACGAGCCGAACCCCTCAGCCGAAGAAGACCCGCAGGTCGGCGACGACGTCGTCCGGCACCTCCAGCGCGGCGTAGTGGCCGCCGCGCGGGAACTCCGACCAGTGCTCGATGCGCGCGTTGTCCCGCTCGGCGAAGGCGCGGATCGTCTGGAAGTCGTCCTTGAAGACGGCCACGCCGATCCGTCCGGTGCAGACGACCGGCTCGGCGCCGGAACGCTGCTCCGCGTAGTGGTAGCGGGCGGCCGTGGCGTAGGAGTTGGTCAGCCAGTAGAGCGTGGCCTGCGCCAGCACCTGCTCGGGCGAGACCAGCGCCGTACCGTTGCCGAAGCTCTCGAACAGCTCGTGGTACGCCAACGTCGCGACGGGCGAGTCCGCGAGGCCCGCGGCCATCGTCTGGGGACGCGACGCGTTCATGACGTTGTACGCCCCGACGGACTGGAACCACTGCAGGTGGCCGAGCGCCGCGTACTCCTTCTCGCTGAACCCGTCCATCTCCCCCTCGGCACCGGACGGGAACGAGAAGAGCTGCAGCACGTGGGCCCCGAGGAAGCCCTCGGGGTCGAGGATCGCGAGCTCGCGCGAGACCATCGCCCCGCCGTCGCTGCCGTGGATGCCGTAGGTCTCGTAGCCGAGCCCCCGCATGAGGGCGTCGTAGGCCCGCGCGACGCGCGCCATGGTCCAGTCCCCGCCCACGACCGGCGTCGAGAAGCCGAACCCGGGCATGGACGGGACGACGACGTCGAAGGCGTCCTCCGCCCGGCCGCCGTGGGCCACGGGGTCGACCAGCGGGTCGATCATGTCGAGGAAGTCGAGGATCGACCCGGGATAGGTGTGCGCGAGCAGCAGCGGCGTCGCGTCGGCGTGCGGCGAGCGCACGTGCAGGAAGTGGATCGGCTGCCCCTCGATCTCGGCGAGGTAGCCGGGGTAGGCGTTCAGCCGGCCCTCGACCGTGCGCCAGCCGAAGCCCTTCCAGCGCTCGACCATGTCGCGCAGGTACGACTCGGGGGTGCCGTACTCCCACGAGTCGCCGGGGGCGGCAGGCGCGAAGCGGGTGCGCTCGAGGCGCTGCTGCAGGTCGTCCAGGTCGGCCTGCGGCACGTGCACGGAGAAGGGGCGGAGCTCGAGGACGGCGGAGGTCTTCGTCGAGGTCATGGCGTGCTCCCGAGGTCGTGAGCCGGGCGTTCTCCCCAGCTCCTGAACCCCACCCTAGGGGCGGTTCCGGAACGGTTCTTTCCGTTATTCTCGACGGGTTCGGACCAGTTCTCGACGACCTCCGGGAGGCCCCGATGGGCTCCACGTCCGCGCGACTCCTCGCCCTGCTCGGGCTGCTCCAGTCGCGCCCGGACTGGCCCGGCGCCGAGCTCGCCGCGCGCCTCGGGGTCACCGACCGCACCGTCCGCAACGACGTCGCGCGGCTGCGCGAGCTCGGCTACCCGGTCGACGCCGTGCGCGGTCCGGGCGGCCGCTACCGGCTCGGCGCCGGCGCCCGGCTGCCCCCGCTGCTGCTCGACGACGCCGAGGCCGTCGCCGTCGCCGTCGGCCTGCGTGCCGCGACCGGCACCGCGGGCTTCGAGGAGGCGGGGCAGTCGGCGCTCACCAAGCTCGAGCAGGTGCTGCCCGACCGCCTGCGGCGCCAGGTCTCGGCCCTGCGGACGGCCTCGACGTCCGGGCCTGCCAACACCGGGCCGTACACCGAGGAACCCGAGGTCGACCCGGAGGAGCTCACGGCGCTGGCCGCCGCGATCCGCGACCACCAGGGCCTGCGCTGCTTCTATCGGGGCCAGCCCCTCGAGCTCGAACCGCACCACCTGGTGGCGTGGCAGCAGCGTTGGTTCCTCGTCGCCCGCGACCCGGCCTCCGGCACCTGGGCGCCCTACCGCGTCGACTGGCTGCGGCTGCGCACGCCCGGCGGGCGGCGCTTCACCCCGGTCGACTTCCCCGGCGACCTCACGACGTTCGTCGTGCAGGAGGTCGCGCGGACGGGGTGGGCGTTCCACGCCCGCGTCGTGGTCGAGGCGACGGCGCAGGAGGTGCTGGGCCGCATCAACCCCGCGGTCGGCACGGTGCAGCCGCTCCCCGACGGGCGCTGCGTGCTCGTCACCGGCGGTGACAGCGCCCAGGTCGTCGCGGTCTGGATCGGCCTGCTCGGCCTCGACTTCCACGTCACCGAGCCGCCCGAGCTCGTCGAGCAGTTCCGCGTGCTGGCGGCGCGCTACGCCCGCGCAGCCCCTGCGGGCTGAGCAGGTGGAGACCCCCGCTGGTTGAGCTCGTCGACACCCGTGACAGGGTTTCGACAAGCTCAACCAGCGGTGGTGCACTATCCCCGTGAGCGACCAGTACCCGGCCGGCGAGCCGTACCAGCAGCCCAGCCCGCAGCAGACCCCGCAGGGCTACCCGCAGCCCGGCTACCCGCCGCAGGGCTACTCCCAGGCCCCGTATCCGGTGCCCGGTTACACCTACCCCGCCTACGCGCCGGAGCCGCCCGGCAAGACGATGGGCATCGTCGGCTTCGTCCTCGCGTTCGTCATCGCCCCTGCCGGGATCGTCGTCTCCGCGATGGCCCTCTCGGAGTCGAAGAAGGTGGGCTATCCGAACGTGCTCGGCAAGTGGGGGCTGTGGCTGTCGATCGCTTTCACGGCGATCTCGGTGCTGTACGTCCTGTTCGTCGTGCTCGCGGTGTTCGGCGGCTTGTTCGCGGCGTTCTCGACGTCCTCGTCGTTCGACGGGTACGGGATGTCGGTCTGACGCACGCCGGCGCCCGCTACGTCAGCACACGCAGCGGCGCCCCCGCCGCCCACGCGGCGACGTCCTCGACGGCCTGGCCGTAGAAGGTCCGGTACGTCGCCTCGGTGACGTAGCCGAGGTGCGGGGTGAGCACGGTGCGCGGCGCGGAGCGCAGCGGGTGGTCGGCGGGCAGCGGCTCGACGTCGTACACGTCGAGCCCGGCCCCGCCGATACGGCCGTCGTGCAGCGCGGCGAGCAGGGCCTCCGTGTCGACGAGGGGGCCGCGCGACGTGTTGACGAGCAGCGCCGTGGGCTTCATCCGCGCCAGGTCCTCGGCGGCGACGAGGCCGCGGCTGCGGTCGCTCAGCTTGTAGTGCACGGTCACGACGTCGGACGTCGCGAAGAGCTCGTCCTTCGCGACGGCGCGCACGCCGGCCTCGGCGGCCGGCGCCGGGTCCAGGCGCTGGCTCCACGCGACGACGTCCATCCCGAACGCGAGCCCGATCCGTGCCACCTTCGCGCCGAGGCGGCCGAGCCCGACGACGCCCAGCCGACGGCCTTCCAGGTCGCCGCCGACCGTGTGCTGCCAGCCGCCGTCGCGCATCGCCCGGTCCTCGGCGGGCACGTGCCGGAGCAGCGCGAGAATCAGCGCCCAGGTCAGCTCGGGGGTCGCGTTCGCCGGCGAGTCCGTGCCGCACACCACGACGCCGTGCGCCCGGGCGGCGTCCAGGTCGATCGACGCGTTCTGCCGCCCGGTCGTCACCAGCAGCCGCAGGTCGGGCAGCCGCGCCAGCCGCGCGTCGGTGAACGGTGTCCGCTCCCGCATCGCGACCACGACGTCGTACCCGGCCAGCGCCGCGACCACGGCGTCGTCGTCGTGCAGGGGGTGGTCGAGGAAGTCGACCTCGGCCCCCAGCCCTGCCCAGTCGGCGAAGCGGTGGGCGACCCGCTGGTAGTCGTCCAGGACGGCGACGCGCACGGTGATCCTCCTCGGAACGGCGGACGCCAGGTTACTGGGCGAGATCGGCGACGCGGCGGACGGCGTCACCGAGTGTCCGCTCGTAGGCACCGCGCTCGAACGTCAGGGGGGACCCGAAGTCGTCGATCTCGTCGTCCGGTGACCGCGCGCCCGCCCCGACCCAGCGGAGACCGCGCCACGTCACCGTGTCGGCATCCACCTCCACGCGCGCTACCACCGCGCCGCAGTCGAGGTCTCCGCACGCCGGGCAGATCAGGAGGGGGACCTCGCTCGACTCGAGGCCGGGCTCGGCCGAGTGCTCGGCGCCCGTCAGCGCGCGAGCGGCCCGGGACACCTCCTCCGGGTCCCACTCCACGCACAAGCTGGTCACGGTCTCGATCGCATCCGGAACGAGCTCGCGCAGGCTGCGGCCATCGACCTGAATGTCGAGGAAATGACGAGCCTCGCTGTTGCTCCCCTTCGTGTCCCCCGTCCCGGGTATGAACGCCGGGACCAGTGCGAAATCGGCCCGGGCACTCGTCGACGGTGCGATCGGCCCCATGGGCGCAGCGTAGATCCAACAGGCCCGCCGTTGCACCGGGTCAGGCCGGCTGCGCCACGGCCAGGTTGGCCTCCCCCACGAGCTCGAGCAGGCGGGCCGCGGTGGGCTCGGCCGTCGGCGACGCGATCGCGGCGACCACCCACTCCGGCGCGCCCTGCGCGGGGAGCTCCAGCACGGCCAGCCCGGCGGCCTGCGGCTTGGCCGCGACGTGCTGTGGCACGACCGCGATGCCGAGGCCGCGCTGCACGAAGTCGAGCAGCGTGTGGACGTCGTCCACGCTCATCCGCACCCGGCGCTCGAGGTGCCGGGCGGCGAACGCGTCGTCGGCGAGCCGCCGGATGGCCCACTGCTCGCGGAAGTCGACGAAGTCCCGGTCGACGAGGTCCTCCCAGGCGACCGCTGGCGCCGTGGCGAGCGGGTCGGTCGCGTGCGTGAGCAGGACGACCGGGCGGCGGCCGAGCTCGAGGCGGCGCAGCGCGCCGAGGTGCTCGGTGGCGGCGACGAACGCGACGTCGAGACCGCCCGCACGCACCTGGGCGGTGAGCTCGCGCGAGCCCGCCTGGGTGAACTGGACGTCCACGAGCGGGTAGCGCAGCCGGAACCGCTCGAGCAGCGGCGCGACGTCGACCACGCCGAGGCACTGCTCGGCCCCGAGCCGCAGGCGCCCGGAGAGCTGGTGGCTCGCGCGCACGACGGCGTCGCGGCCCGCTGCCGCCTGGGCGAGCATCCGCCGCGCGAACGGCAGCAGTGCCCGCCCGGCGTCGGTGAGCCCGACCTGCCGCGTAGTGCGCAGGAACAGGTCGGCGCCGAGCTCGCGCTCGAGGTTACGGATCGCGGCGGACAGGCCGGACTGCGTGACGCCGCAGAGGGATGCCGCCCGCGTGAAGTGGCCCTCCTCCGCCACCGCGACGAGGTATTCCATCTGCCGCAGCTCCATTGATCGCTCCCGTTGCTGAAACCTATGACGTCCAGTTGTTGGACTCATCAACCCAGGTCTTCCTATCGTCGGAGGCACCGACGACACAAGGAGAGCCGTGAAAGCTCGCACGATCGGAACCCGGACCGTCAGCGCGATCGGGCTCGGCGGCATGCCGATGTCCATCGAGGGCCGCCCGGACGAGGCCCGCTCGATCGCCACCGTCCACGCGGCGCTCGACGCGGGGGTCACCCTCGTCGACACCGCCGACGCCTACCACCTGCACGCCGGCGAGGTCGGCCACAACGAGGAGCTCATCGCGCGTGCGCTGCGCTCCTGGGGCGGCGACGCGTCCGCCGTCCTGGTCGCGACCAAGGGCGGCCACCTGCGCCCCGGCGACGGGTCGTGGACCCAGGACGGGCGCCCCGAGCACCTCAAGCAGGCCGCCCGGGAGTCCGCCCGGCGCCTCGGCGTCGAGGCGATCGGGCTGTACCAGTTCCACCGCCCGGACCCCGCCGTCCCCTACGCCGAGTCGGTCGGCGCGTTGGCCGAGCTGCTCGACGAGGGCGTCATCGTCCAGGCCGGCATCTCGAACGCGAGCACCGCCCAGATCGACGAGGCGAACGAGGTGCTCGACGGTCGGCTCGCGTCCGTGCAGAACCAGTTCTCGCCCGCGTACCGCTCCAGCCTCGTCGAGCTCGAGCACTGCGCGTCCCTCGGTGTCGCGTTCCTGCCCTGGTCGCCGCTCGGCGGCATCCGCCGGGCCGGCGAGGTCGGCACCGCGCACGCCGCGTTCGGCCGCGTCGCCGAGCGCCACGGCGTCAGCCCGCAGCAGGTCACGCTCGCGTGGGAGCTCGCGCTCGCGCCCGTCGTCGTCCCCATCCCGGGGGCGTCGCGACCGGCGAGCATCGAGGACTCGGCGCGGGCCGTCGACCTCGTCCTGTCCGCCGACGAGCTCGCCGAGCTGTCCGGCTCCTGAGCCCGGTCGCGCACCACCACCGACCCCATCTCTCCCCCGATCGAGGAGGATCCATGCGAACAGTCCCCCTGGGCCCCACCGGCCGCCAGGTCCCCAACGTCGTGCTCGGCCTCATGCGCATCCAGCAGATGGACGACGACGCCGTCCGCGAGCTCGTGCGCACCGCCCGCGACGCGGGCATCGACTTCGTCGACCACGCGGACGTCTACGGCGAGGACCTGCACGGCTGCGAGCGCCGCTTCGCCGAGGCCATGCGGCTGACGCCGTCCGAGCGCGAGCAGCTCACCATCCAGTCCAAGGCCGGCATCGTGCGCGAGGGCCCGTACTTCGACTTCTCGTACGAGCACCTGGTCGAGTCGGTCGAGGGGTCGCTCACCGCGCTGGGCACCGACCACCTCGACGTGCTCCTGCTGCACCGCCCGGACGCGCTCGTCGAGCCGGACGAGGTGGCGCGCGCGTTCGACCACCTCGAGTCGTCGGGCAAGGTGCGCGCCTTCGGCGTCTCCAACCACACCCCCGGCCAGATCGAGCTGCTGAAGCGGTCGGTGCGCCAGCCGATCGTGGCGAACCAGCTGCAGCTGTCGATCACGCACGCCCCGATCGTGGCGCAGGGCGTCGCGGCCAACATGGCCGGCGAGGACCAGTCGCTCACCCTCGACGGCGGCGGGATCCTCGACTACTGCCGCCTGCACGACATCACCGTGCAGGCCTGGTCGCCGTTCCAGGCCGGGTTCTTCACCGGCGTGTTCCTCGGCTCGGACGACTACCCCGCGCTCAACGCGGTGATCGACCGCCTCGCGGCGAAGTACGACGTGCCGCCCATCGCGGTCGCCGTCGCCTGGATCACGCGCCACCCGGCGGGCATGCAGGTGGTGCTCGGCACGACGACGCCGGAGCGCGTCGCGGGCGCGGCGCAGGGCTCGGACCTCCCGCTCACGCGGGCCGAGTGGTACGAGCTGTTCCGCGCCGCGGGGTACCGCGTGCCCTGACCCGGCCGCGCAGCACCGTGCGGCCAGGTCAGGAGACGAGCAGCACCAGACCGACCAGGACCATGACGGCCGCCGTCGCGGCGTGCACCCCGTAGACGGCGGCCCGGGGGCCTCCGGCGCGGGCCACGGTCACGGCGTCGCAGACCGGCATGATGGCGGCCGCGACCATGGCCGCGCCGAGCAGCTGCGGCGAGCCGCCGACCAGCACCACGAGCAGGAGGAGCCCGGCGCCGATGTCGCGGTTGCCCTTGACCTGCGCCCAGGACCGGAAGGCGTGATCCTCGACCGGTGTGCCGGGGATGCCGAAGTCGGCGGCGATGCCCGGCGCCCGGACGAAGCTCGCGCCCATGACCACGACGGCCGCGGCGATCAGCCCGGCGACCACGGTGGCGACGGTGGAGACGGTGGTCATCACGGGAGCACCAGGACCCGGCCGCGGACGCCGCCCTTGGCCAGCAGCTGGTAGGCGCTGACGACCTCCGCGAGCGGGAGGGTCGCGTGGATCCTGACGGGGACGGCCCCGTCGACCACACGGTCGAGCAGCCTCGCGAGCAGCCGCCCGTCCGGACGACTGACGACGACGTCGACCGCGATGCCGCGCTCCGCGGCAGGTTCGAGGCCTGGCTTCACGCCGACGAACTTCCCGCCGGCACGGACGAGCGACACCGCCTCGTCCTGCATCGCCGCGGCGTCGGCGACCACGTCCCACCCGGCCCGGGGCGCGGCGGTGAAGCCGACGCCGAGCCCGTGGACGAACGCCTCGTCGCCGGGGCGCGCCAGACCGGTCACCTCCCAGCCCCGCTCCGCGGCGAGGACCGCGACCGCTGCCCCCACCCCGCCGGCCGCCCCCGTCACCAGGAGGCGGCGCCCCTCCGCCGGCACGGCGCCGAGCACCTCCAGCAGCTGGGCGGCGGTCGTGAGGGGCAGGGGCAGGCTCGCCGCGACGTTGGGGCACATCCCGTCGGGCAGCACGGCGACGTCGGCGGCGTCGACCACGACGTGGTCGGCGTGCGCACCGTGATCACGGTCGAAGCCGCCGACGAAGCCGGCCACCCGGGTGCCGACCGTCAGCTCGACGTCGTCGCCCGCCGCCTCCACGACTCCCGAGAAGTCCGAGCCGAGCCCGGTGTGCTCGGGCTGGGTCACCAGGCCGAGGCGGTGGAGACCGCCGCCCGTGACGTCGAGGTCGACGGGGTTGATCGCCGCGGCGGCGACCTTGACCCGCACCTGCCCCTGCCCGGGCTCCGGGACGGGCACGTCGAGGATCTCGATCGACTCCGGTCCGTGCGGCGTGCGGACCACGGCGCGGCGCGATGTCTGCTGGTTCATGGCTCAGTGCTCCTTCGTCGGTGCTGGGTGGTGCGTGGGTGTTGCACAGGTGCCGACTCACCACCACCATGGACAAGCCGCTTCCGATCGGGAAGTAGGCACCTTGAGGTGCGTAAGTCACCAGCCGACGGGAGAGCCCATGCCGACCATGACCGCCACGCAGCAGCGCGCCGTCGCGAAGCGGGAGTACGACGCGTTCCTCGACGTGTGCCCGAGCCGCCAGCTCCTCGCCCGGATCTCCGACAAGTGGGTCGCGCTCGTGCTCGCCGCGCTGGGCGGCGACGGCCCCGGCTCGGGGCCCGCGCAGGGGCGGCGGCCGATGCGCTACTCCGAGCTCGCCCGGCAGATCTCCGGCGTGAGCCAGAAGATGCTCACCCAGACCCTGCGCTCGCTGGAGCGCGACGGGATGCTGACCCGGTCCGTCACCGCGACGGTTCCCGTGACCGTCACGTACGAGCTGACGGATCTCGGCGTCTCCCTGCAGGGCGTCATGCGGGACATCAAGGCGTGGGCGGAGGGGCACATGGACGAGGTCCTCACCCATCGCGACGACCACGACCGGCGGCAGCAGTCGGACGTGGGGTAGTCGTCCCGGCGAACGCCGTCGCGCGTTCCGCATACGCTCCCGCAACATGACGACGTGTGGGCTGGGGCGATGACCGCTCCCGCCCCTGCGCCGCGCCCGCGCCTCGGCCTGCCCCTGCTGTTCACGACGTACCTCGCCCTGGTCACCTGGCTCGTCCTGTGGAAGCTCGGCACGCCCGCGATCGGCGATCCCGGCAGCCGCGTCATCAAGCTGGTGCCCTTCGTCGCCGCCGGGGGCTCCGGCGCGAGCGAGCCCGTCGAGCTCGTCCTGAACCTCGTGATCTTCCTGCCCTTCGGCGTCTACCTCGGGCTCCTCGTCCCGGCGTGGCCGTGGTGGAAGGTCGCCGGCACCCTCGCGGGCGCGAGCGCGCTCCTCGAGGTCGCGCAGTACGTGCTGGCGGTCGGGAGCTCGGACGTCACCGACGTCGTCGTCAACACCGCCGGCGGCCTGGCCGGGCTCGGCGTCGTCGCGCTCGCACGCCGCACGTTCCGGGCCCGGACGGCCGCGGTCATGACCCGGTGGTGCGCCGCCGGGACGACGCTCGCCCTGCTCGCGGCGGGGCTCTTCGTCGCCTCGCCGGTGCGCCTCACCGGACCCCCTCCGGGCGACGTCGTGGTCGGCTGTCCGGACGATGCGGCGGCCGGGCACGAATCACCTTGCCGAGGTTGAGAGAATGGGACGTCGTGAGCACCGAGCCCAGCCCCGCACCGCAGTCGTCGTCGGACGACGGCGGTGCGCGTCGTCCCCGCCGCCGGGGCCGCGGGCGAGGTGAGGGCGCCGGTCAGGGGCGCGCGAACGGCGACGGGAAGCGCGGCGCCGTGCGGCGCTCCGGGCCCCGCCGGGTCAGCCGCGAGCAGCTGGAGAAGGCCGCCGCGCTGCGCGCCGCCGTCGAGGTGCCGCCGATCGTCTACCCCGAGCAGCTGCCGGTCTCGGCGCGCCGGGAGGACATCGCCGCCGCGATCCGCGACCACCAGGTCGTCGTCGTCGCGGGCGAGACGGGCTCGGGCAAGACGACCCAGCTGCCGAAGATCCTGCTCGAGCTCGGCCGCGGCCGGAAGGGCCAGATCGGGCACACGCAGCCCCGGCGCATCGCGGCCCGCAGCGTCGCGGAGCGCGTCGCGGAGGAGCTGGGCACCGAGCTGGGCGGCGTCGTCGGCTACCAGGTGCGGTTCACCGACACGTCGTCGTCGGAGACGCTGGTCAAGGTCATGACCGACGGCATCCTGCTGGCCCAGATCCAGCGGGACCCGGACCTGCTCGCCTACGACACGATCGTCATCGACGAGGCGCACGAGCGGTCGCTCAACATCGACTTCCTGCTCGGCTACCTGTCGCGGCTGCTGCCCCGCCGGCCGGACCTCAAGGTGATCATCACCTCCGCGACCATCGACTCCGAGCGATTCGCCGCGCACTTCTCGCCGTCGCACCTCGCCGAGGTGGGCGGCGCGCCCGAGGCCGTCGTCGACGTGCTCCCCGACCACGCGCCCGTCGTCGAGGTGACCGGCCGCACGTACCCGGTCGAGATCCGCTGGCGCCCGCTGTCCCCGGACACCGACCCCGCCGCCCCCGCGAAGAAGAAGGGCGAGGAGAAGGACCTGGTCACGGGCATCGTCGAGGCCTGCGACGAGCTGATGCGCGAGGGCTCCGGCGACATCCTCGTGTTCCTGTCCGGCGAGCGGGAGATCCACGACGCCGCCGACGCGCTGGAGGGGCACCTCAAGGACCGCGTGCGGGACGCCAAGCGCCCCGACCACGTCGAGATCCTGCCGCTGTACTCGCGGCTGTCGGCGGCCGAGCAGCACCGCGTGTTCCAGTCCCACCCGGGTCGGCGGATCGTGCTGTCGACCAATGTCGCGGAGACGTCGCTGACGGTGCCGGGCATCCACTACGTCGTCGACCCGGGCACGGCCCGCATCTCGCGCTACTCCAAGGCGACCAAGGTGCAGCGGCTGCCGATCGAGCCGATCAGCCAGGCGAGCGCCAACCAGCGCTCCGGGCGGTCGGGGCGCGTGGCCGACGGCGTCGCGATCCGGCTCTACTCGCAGGACGACTTCGAGGCGCGGCCGGAGTTCACCGAGCCGGAGATCCTGCGCACGTCGCTCGCGTCCGTGCTGCTGCAGATGATCTCCGTCGGCGTCGTGAAGACCCCCGACGACGTGTCCCGCTTCCCGTTCGTCGAGCCCCCGGACACGCGGGCCGTGCGCGACGGCGTGCAGCTGCTGTCCGAGCTGGGCGCGCTGGAGACGAAGGACGGCGCGACGCGGCTCACCGACGTCGGCCGCACGCTCGCCCAGCTCCCGATGGACCCGCGACTGGCGCGCATGATCATCGAGGGCGCGAAGCGCGGCGTCGCGCGCGAGGTCGCGATCATCGCGGCGCTGCTGTCCATCCAGGACCCGCGCGAGCGCCCCGCCGAGACCCGCGCGCAGGCGGACCAGCTGCACGCCCGGTTCACCGACCAGAAGTCGGACTTCCTCACGGCGCTGAACCTGTGGGAGTACGTGCGCGGCCAGCAGCACGAGATGGGCTCGTCCGCGTTCCGCCGCCTGTGCAAGGCGGAGTACCTCAACTTCCTGCGCATCCGCGAGTGGCAGGACGTCGTGGCGCAGCTGCGCGAGATGGCCAAGCCGCTCGGCATCGACATGTCGTTCAAGCCCCGCACCCCCGAGTTGTCAGAGCCACGTGAGGGTATAGCGCCACCTGGCTCTGACAACTCCGTGGACCTGCGCCACCAGTGGGACGACGACACCATCCACCGGTCGCTGCTGGCCGGGCTGCTGAGCCAGATCGGCATGCAGGACACGGGCGAGATCAAGGCGTCGTCGGTGGCGCACCTGCGCGGCGAGGCCCGCGCCCGCGCGCTGCGCCAGGCCGCCAAGCGCGCCCGCAACGAGTACGTGGGCGCGCGCGGCGCCCGGTTCGCGATCTTCCCCGGCTCGCCGCTGAGCAAGAAGCCGCCGGAGTGGATCATGGCCGGCGAGCTCGTCGAGACGTCCCGCCTGTGGGCGCGCGACGTCGCCCGGATCAAGCCCGAGTGGGCAGAGGAGCTGGCCGGGTCCCTGGCCAAGCACACCTACTCCGACCCGCACTGGTCCACCAAGCAGGGCGCGGCGATGGCCACGGAGAAGGTGCTGCTGTACGGCGTGCCGATCGTGGCCGACCGCCCCGTGCTCTACGCGAAGGTGGACCCCGAGGCGGCGCGCGAGATGTTCGTGCGGCACGCGCTCGTCGAGGGGCAGTGGACCACCCACCACACGTTCTTCGCCGAGAACCGGCGCCTGCTCGCCGAGGCCGAGGAGCTCGAGGCGCGCTCGCGGCAGCGCGGCCTCGTCGCGTCCGAGGACGACCTCTTCGCCTTCTACGACGAGCGCGTGCCCGACGACGTCGTCAGCGCCGCCCACTTCGACCGCTGGTGGAGGACGGCGCAGCGCGAGGCCCCGGACCTGCTGACGTTCACGCTCGACCAGCTCGTCGACACCGGCGCCGTCGACACCTCCGAGTTCCCGGAGACCTGGACGCAGGGCGAGGTCACGCTGCCCCTGACGTACCAGTTCCAGCCGGGCGCCGCGGCCGACGGCGTCACCGTGCACGTCCCGCTGTCGATCCTCAACCGGGTCGCCCCCGCGGGCTTCGACTGGATGGTGCCCGGCCTGCTCGACGAGCTGTGCGTCGCGACCATCAAGTCGCTGCCCAAGGCCGTGCGCGTGCAGCTCGTGCCCGCGCCGGACGTCGGCCGCGCCGTCGCCGGCTGGCTGCGGGAGAACACGCCGTCGTGGGAGGACATGACCCGCGCCGGCGACATGGCCGAGCCGTTCCACGTCGCGTTCACGCGCGCGGTGCGCGCCCTGCGCGACGTCGTCATCCCCGACGACGTGTGGGACGCCGAGCGCGTCGAGCGGCTGCCCGCGCACCTGCGCATGACGTTCCGTGTCGAGGGGACCTCGACGGTCGAGCCTGTCGAGACCACCCGGCGCTCCGACCGGAGCCGCAAGCGCAAGCCGCGCGCGGCCACCCCGGCACCGCTCGACGAGTCCAAGGACCTGCTGTCCCTGCAGCGGCGCCTCGCGGCGCAGGCCGAGGCAGCCGTCCGCGCGGCCGTGAAGGGCGCCGTCGGCCTCGCGCTCGAGGAGGCGCGACGCTCGGCGGGAACCCCCGCCCCGGCCGCGCCTGCGCCGGGTCGGCCGACGCCGCCCTCCGCGCCGGCCCCGCCCGCCCCCGGCGCGAGCTCCGTCGTGCCGGAACAGACCGCGCTCACGACGTGGCCGGAGGGCCTGCCCGACGGCCGGCTGCCGGACGCGGTCTCCACCGACCTGGGCGGCGGTGTGGTCGTCAAGGGCTACCCGGCGCTGGTCGAGGAGGAGGACGCGAAGCGGAAGCCCACGGTGGCGCTGCGCGTGCTCGCGGACGCCAGCGGCCGGGACGCCGCGCACGCCCGCGGGGTGCGGCGGCTGCTGCTGTCGGAGACCGCGCTGCAGCAGGGGCGCATCACGTCGCGGTGGACGTCGAAGCAGTCCCTGACGCTCGCGGCCGCGCCGTACCGCAACACCGAGGCGCTGGTCGCCGACCTGCAGCTCGCCGCCGTCATCGCGCTGACCAGCCCCGACGCCGACAAGGCGCCGGGCACCCCGACGGGCGGCCCGGATGTCGTGCAGATCCGTGACGCGCAGGCGTACGCGGCGGCGCGCGAGTTCGTCCGCCGGCACCTGGAGGACGAGGTGCACCGGGTCGTCGGGCACGTCGTCGCCGCCCTGGCCGCCTGGCGCACCGTCGAGGGCGAGGTGCGCTCGTCGTCGTCTCTCGCCCTGCTCAACACGCTGCAGGACATCCGCGACCACGTGGCCGGGCTGATCCACGACGGCTTCGCCGCCCAGACGCCCCCGCGGCGTGTGCCGCACCTGGTGCGCTACCTGCGCGCCGCGTCGTACCGGCTGGAGAAGGCGCAGACCAGCCCCGCCCGCGACGCCGAGCTCGCCTGGCGCGTGCACGACGTCACCGAGGCCTACGACAAGGCCCGCGCCGCCTACGCCGCCGGTCCCGCCGACCCGGCCCGGGCGGCGGAGCTCGCCGACGTGCGCTGGCTGATCGAGGAGCTGCGCGTGTCGCTGTTCGCGCAGCAGCTCGGCACCGACGGCGCCGTCAGCGAGAAGCGGATCCGCAAGGTGCTCAGCCCGAACGGCTGGTGACCCTGCCCTGACCCCGCGTCAGCGCCGGTAGGCGGACCTCCCGTAGCCGCTGCGCGGCGCGGCCTCGCCCTTCGGCACCAGGAGCACCTGGACCGCCGTCGGCCGCTTGGCGTACGACGCCGTGCCGGACGCGGCGCCGTCGTGCGCCCACCCGAGCCAGCCCACGCCCTGGACGTAGGTGCGGTAGTAGACGCGGTAGTGCGTCGCCATGCCCCCGGTGAGTCGCATGCGGTAGGCCGACGTCGGTCGGTCGAGGCGGGTCGCCCCTGCCGTCCGGTCGTTGCCCACGTACGCCCGCCACCCGTCGCCCTTGACCTTCGCGGAGACCTGCACGCCGCCGGAGTAGCGGCCGTCGACGTCGACGCGGACGGCGTTGAGCCGCCTCGGCGCGCCCACCGTCCTCGCCCAGCCGGCTGTCGTGCCGCCGCCCGCGGCTGACCACCACGTCTTCGACGGCTGCGTGAACGGCTCGACGCGCACCTGCTTCTGCGTCGACCGCGAGTAGGACGGCGCGTTGCCCGACCCGGACGCCGAGGGCTTCTTCCCGTGCCGCAGCACCTTGATCTGCACCGCCTCGATGCGGCTGCCGTAGCCGATCGTGCCCGACGTGCCGCCGTTCGTCGCCCAGCCCAGCCAGCCGCGACCGGGGACGTACACCCGGTAGAACACGTCGTAATACGGCGAGACCGGCCCTGCCGTGTCGATCCGGATCGCCTCGAGCCTGCGCTTCTCGCCGATGCTGCCGACGTAGTACACCCAGTCCGTCTTCTGGGACTTCTGCCCCGACCAGCCGCGGCCCTGGACGTAGCCCTGCATCTCGAACCACATCGCGGAGCTCTCGGTGGGTCCGGTGCTCGTCGAGTACGCACGGGAGCCCGGCGAGGCCGACAGCATCTCGACCGTGTACCCCCCGCCGGCGTTCCCGGCGGTCTGGCCGTCGGAGAAGTTCTGGTAGCTGAACCGGCTCTGCCAGCCGAACTTGGTGAACTTCACGCCGTAGTTGGCGTGCATCTCGTCCCGGTCTCCCACCAGAACGGATGACGAGGTCACGGAGCGCGCGGTCATCCGCTCACCGCGAGCAGTGACCTTCACAGCGAGTCTGTGCCCCTGGTCGGTCGGGACGCTCAGGTAGTCCTTCTTCGTCGCTCCCTTGAGGTCCTTGCCGTCCCGCAGCCACTGGTACGTGTACGACGCCGGCGCGGGCGAGAACCCGGACACCTTGGCCGTCAGGTCGGTGGCCAGGGTGACCTTGCTGCCGGACTCGGAGGCGACGGAGACCTTGCCGCCACTGAACGAGCACGACCCGCCGCAGATGCGCGCGGTCGTGACGACCGGGGTGGCCCCGGCGAACTGCCGGTACTCCACCTGCAGCTCGCGGAATCCCGTCCCGAGGGCCGCCTCGTCGAGCAGCACGCGCTCCGATGTCGCGTCGAACGTGGTGCGCGCGAGCTCGGCCCCGGCCGACGACCGGACGACCGCCTCGCCCATCGGGAAAGGTTCCCCGTCCCCACGTTCGAGGTCGGCCGAGAGACTGATGTCGACGGGGACTCGACCGTCCGCCGGCAAGGTGTCCGCGGGCTCCGTGAGGGTCATCGCGGGTGCTGGCCTGACCGCGCTGCCCGCGGTGACCTGGAACCTCCGTGTCTCCCAGGCCCCTCGCACGTCGTCGGCATCGACGCCCACCACCATGAGGAAGTGCGTTCCCGGTGCCGTCGGCACGACGGGGATCTCGGCCGCACCGTCGGCACCCGCCTGGATCCGCGTCAGCTCGGTCGGCAGGGTGCCGTCCACGTCGGTGAAGCCGTACTCGAAGGCGACCGCGTCTCCCGGCACCCGAGGCACGGCCACGAACGCACCGGGGATCCCCACACCGCCGCCGCCCGTGGACAGCGGGTAGAGCGCCTCCTGGCCCAGGACCGGGACGACGTCGGGCCAGCGAGGCCCGATGCGCAAGGAGAAGGCACACTCCACGGGCTGGCCTGACGGTCCTTCCGACGTCACGGCGCGCACCCGGTACGTGTACCGCTCACCCTCCACGATCCCGTAGAGACCGCGGGCGAGGCCGACGCGGCCCCGCCCGTCGCGCACCTCGACCTGCGTGGCGTTCATCCGGACGTCGCCGTCCTGCTCGACCACCTCGACGCGTGCGGTCGTCACCTCGGCGTCGTCGAACGCGAAGTCGAGCCGGACCGTGTAATACGACTCGCTCGAGAGCGTCGTGACCAGCGGCTCGGCGCCGCACTCCTCGCCGTTCACCGACAGCACGGACGGCGCGGGCAGGTCCGCCTCACCCGTGGTGGCTGCCGCGGGGCCGAGCCCGGCCGTCCCGACCGCCAGGGCGGCCGCGCCGACCCACACCGGACGCAGCGTCCGCATCATTCTCGTCAGGCGCCCGCGCGCCACGCCGCGTTGCTGCATCGTGCTCCCAGCCTCCGACGGAACCCGGACAGCGACGTCCGAGAGCGATGCCGCACGCTCGCCGAGCGGGAGCATAGCGCCAGGTCAACGGCTTCTGGAAGACCCTGGAGAGCTGCGCCCGAGGCGGTGGCGCGGGTCGGCGCCTCCTGCTTCTCGGTCAGCAGCGAGCGAGCCGCTCCGCCTCTCCCCCACCAGCCTCGCCCGCGCCCTGCTGATGACGACGGGGACGATGACGGGCCGGCTGGACCGGCTCGAGAAGCGCGGCCTGATCGTCCGCGTGCCGAGCTCCCACGACCGTCGCAGCCGCGACGTCAGCACGCCTCGTAGACGTACCCGTCCTCGCCGGCGGCGACGAGGTCCCGGTCGCGCAGGATCGTCAGGGGCGCGCGGTCGTCGAGGGCACACACGTCGTCGAAGGTCAGGCCCGCCTCGTCGAGGGCGTCCGGGTACTCGATCTGCAGCACGTGGTCGCCGTACACGTCGGTGTAGGCGGCGCACTCGGACCAGGCGGCGCACTCCTCGGTGACGGCGAGGTCGAAGCCGAGGTCGTCGTGCGCGACCTGCGTGATCTCGGCGGCGTTCTTCTGCGCGACGGCGAGCCCGGACCCGTGGGCCAGGTCCACGTATGCGCGGGCGAGGGCGTGCGCGCCCGCCTCGTCGATCGCGTCGAACCGCGTCCACGTGTCGAGGTTGTCGAGCTCCACGGCGTCGAAGCCGGCGTCCGCACACCCCTCCACGACCGGGCCTAGCACCTCGAGGATCCCGGTGCGCTGGTCCTCGGACGACGGGTCGAGCACGAGCTCGTCCGGCCAGTCCGGGTCGACGACGAGCTCGCCGTCCGCGTCGTGCAGCAGCAGGTCCTCGTGCTCGGCCCACAGCTCGTCCTCGCCGGGCTGGGTCTGGAAGCCGTTGACGTAGCAGACGTTGTACGCGCCGGGCAGCGGGTCGGCGGTGGCGTCGCGCACGACGACGTCGATCGCCGTCCCGCCCTCCATCTCGTCGTAGCCGCCGCCGAGCTGGTAGTCGAAGGCGCCGCTCGTGGGCGGCAGCACGACCGGTGCGGGGCTCGTCGCGGGCACGGGCGACGACGCCGCCGGCCCGGGCGCGCAGGACGACGCCGCCGCGAGCGCCAGCGCGGCCGTCAGCACCGTCGTCGCTCCTCGCACCCTGGTTCGTCGCACCCTGGGAGTATTACCTGGCCGCGGTGCTCCGGCGCGCCTACGGTCGAGGCCATGCCACTGCATGACGACGAGGTCCCCGTCACCGCCGACGACGTCCGCCGCCTGGTCGCGGCGCAGCACCCACGGTGGGCGTCGCTGGCAGTGACGCCGGTGCGGGAGTCCGGCACCGACCATCTGCTGTTCCGGCTCGGCGACGACGGCGACGGCCTCGTGGCGCGGATGCCGAAGGTCGGGTGGGCCGGTGAGCACGCGCTCGCCGACGCCCGCTGGCTCCCGCGTCTGGCCCCGCACGTGCCGCTGACGGTCCCGGCCCCGCTCGCGGTGGGCGAGCCGGACGACGACTACCCGTTCCACTGGTCGGTGGTGCCGTGGGTGCCGGGCGCCGCGGCCGTCGACCCGCTCGAGCCGGGTGCCGAGCCGAACCTGGACCGGGCGCGCGCCGCCCTCGACCTCGGCGCGTTCGTCACGGCGCTGCGCGGCGTCGACGCGGCGGACGGCCCGGTCAAGGACGGCACGGGCCGCGGGGTGCCGCTCGCCCGCCTGGACGACGACGTCCGCCGCGCCACCGCGGACGCGGGCGACCGCGTCGACGGGCCCGCGGTCCTCAAGGCGTGGGACCGGGCCCTGGAGGCCGCCACCGACCCGGTGCCGGGCACCTGGCTGCACGGCGACCTCATGCCCGGCAACCTCGTCGTCGAAGGCGGCCGGCTCAGCGCCGTCATCGACTGGGGCGCCCTCGGCGTGGGCGATCCGGCGGCCGACCTGCCGCCCGCGTGGTGGCTGTTCTCCGGCCGCGACCGCGACGCGTTCCGCGAGGCTGCCGGCGCCGCGCCCGGCGGCGACCTCGACGACGGCGCCTGGGAGCGCGGGCGCGGCTGGACGCTGGTGGAGAGCGTCATCGCGCTGCCGTACTACTGGGACCGCTGGCCCGCCTTCGCCCGGGCGTCGCAGCGCCGCGTCGCGGCCGCCGTCGCGGCCTGACGGCCTGAGCCGGCGCCGGTCGCCGCGTCGCGAACCACAGGGAAAGGCTCGGTGAGCATCAGCAGGAGCACCTAGCTCGTCGGTGCAGCCGGGATCATCGCGGCGCGCTGCAGGCTCAGCGAGCGCATCCGCCAGCCGTAGACCGCGACTGCGAGCGTCGTGGCGAGGTAGAGCACGACCGCCTGCAGCACATAGGCCGGGTAGTGGATGACCCACAGGGGCTGGCTCGGATCGGTGAGGTGCTCGGGGTTGTCGCTGACGTACGGCACCGCGGAGCCGATCCAGTATCCGAGGGCCTGACCCCCCGCATAGATCGCGATCCCGCCAAGGAGCGCGATCGTTGCGCCGCCCCTGCGACGTCGCCACGCGACCGCGGTGGCACGGAGCGCGGTGCGCGGCTCCCAGGCCCCACGAACCGGAGCGGACCACGCGGCCATGACGGGCGCGAGCACGAACGCCGCCGTCAGCAGGACCAGGAGCAGACCGGTGCCGATCATGAGCAGCTGTTCGCTCCCGGCACGGCTGCGCATCAGCTGTGGCACGAGCAGCAGGACGAGGAGAGGGAGGCACCCGACCAGGCAGCCGAGCCAGGTGCGCGCGAAGGTTCTGGGGTTCACGGGCCCAGGTTGCCGGTCACGGAATCCTGCCGGTATCCGGGATGTCACCGATTTCGAGGGCGAGCCCGCCCTGTCGGCGTGCTGGCATGTCGCACGGACGGGCCCCGGTCAGGGTTCCTCAGGGTCGAACGGGGGGAGCACCCGATACCGAGCCCGCGACGCCGCTCGTACCGTCGACGCATGACCACTCCGACCTCGACCCCGTACGTCCAGCCCGCCCCCGCCGCGAAGCGCAAGCTGTTCCGGCCCAAGCACGGCCGCGTGCTCGGCGGCGTCTGCGCGGGTCTCGCCGACTACCTCGGCTGGAGCCGCGGACTCGTCCGCGTCCTGTCCGTGGTGTCGATCCTCATCCCCGGCCCGCAGGTGCTCGCCTACATCGTGCTGTGGATCCTCATGCCCGACGAGGACAAGGCCATGCGCACGGCCTGACCTCCGCCCGACACCGCCGGGAGGAACCATGGAGCTCACCGTCGAACGCGGCGACCTCACCACGGTCGCCGCGGACGCGATCGTCAACGCCGCGAACTCGTCGCTGCTGGGCGGCGGCGGGGTCGACGGCGCCATCCATGCCGCCGCCGGCCCGCGCCTGCTGGCGGCGTGCCGCGAGCTGCGCCGCACGACCCTCCCCGACGGCCTGCCCGTCGGCGACGCCGTCGCCACGCCCGGCTTCGACCTGCCCGCGCCGTGGGTGATCCATACCGTCGGCCCGAACCGGCACGCGGGCGAGACCGACCCCGGCCTGCTCGCCTCGTGCTTCGCCCGGTCGCTCGACGTCGCGGCCGACCTGCGCGCGCGGACCGTCGCGTTCCCCGCCGTGAGCGCCGGCGTCTACGGCTGGGCGGCCGACGACGTCGCACGCGCCGCCGTGGCCGCCGTCCGGTCGTGGGACGACGAGAACCCCGCCGCCCTCGACGAGGTCCGCTTCGTCCTGTTCAACGACGTGCTGCTGGAGGCGTTCGACGCCGCGCTCGTGGCCGCCTGACCTGCGCGGACGGTTGTCCACAGGTCGTTGTCCACACCCTTGTCGCGGCACTGGGACGACGCTAGGGTCGAACACATGTTCGATGCCGTTGCTGCCGCGCCACGAGTCCACGAGCCGCCCCCGGCGGGGCCGTCGCTCGCCCGTGTCTCGGCCGCGATCGACGAGGTCGTCGAGATCCAGCGGCAGGTCGACGCGCTCGAGGCGCGCAAGCTCGTCGCCGCGGAACGTGCCCGCGCCTTGGCGGAGCGCGCGGAGTCCGCGCTTCTCGCCGACGACGACGTCGAGCTGAGCCGAGCGGGCGCCACGCGCCGTCGCGACCTCGCCCGGCGCGCCTTCACCGCGGACCTCGCGACGGCGCTGCACCTCACCGAACAGGCGGCCGCCCATCTCCTCGACACGGCCCGCACCCTGGCGGTCGGCCCCGGCGAGGCGGGGCGCGGCACCCTCGACGCCCTGTGGCACGGACGCCTCACGCTGGCGCACGCCACCGCCGTCGCGGACACCCTGGCCGACCTCCCGGACCCTGACGCGCGCGCCCGGGTCGAGGCTGCCGTGCTCCCCCGCGCCACGACGTGCACGGTGCCCCAGCTCCGACGACACCTCCGTCGTGCCCGAGACCTCGCCCACCCCGAGACGCTCGCCGAGCGGCATCGCCGGGCCGCGGAGTCGCGGGCAATCTACGTCGACCCCGGCGCCGACGGCATGGCCTGGCTCACCGCCCACCTTCCCGCTCACGTCGCCCACGCCGCCTACGACCGCCTCACCCGCGCGGGAAGGCAAGCGAAGGAGGCCGGGGACTCCCGCACGCTCGCGCAGCTCCGTGCGGACGGGGTGGCTGACCTGCTGCTCGCGGGCGCCGGCAGCGGCACCGATGGCCAGGGCTCCGTACCGGACCTGGCCGAGATCGCGCGCCGCATCACGCCGACGGTCAGGGTGACGGTGCCGGTGCTGTCGCTGCTGGGGCGCTCCGACGCGGCAGCCGATCTCGACGGCCACGGCCCCGTGGACGCGGCGACCGCGTCGACGCTGGCGGCCGCGGCGCCGTCGCTGCGGCGGCTGCTGGTCGACCCGGTCGACAGCCGCGTGCTCACCACCGATCCCGGCACGTACTCCGTCCCCGCGGCGCTGCGCGCGTTCCTCCGGGCGCGCGACGGCGTCTGCCGGTTCCCGGGATGCACGCGCGCCGCCGCGCGGTGCGACGTCGACCACGTGGTCGCGTGGGTCGACGGCGGGCGAACCGTCGCGGACAACCTGACGCATCTGTGCCGGCACCATCACGTGCTCAAGCACCAGTCGTCATGGCGCAGCCGGCTCGATCCGGATGGCACGCTCACCTGGACCTCACCGACCGGGCGGACCTATGACGTCCCCCCGGAGCCGTCGCCCGGTGTCAACGGCAGTCGCGCCGACGTCGGCCGCCCCGAGGCGTTCGGCGCACCTGGCGATGCACCTCGCGATGCGCCGGACGACGGATGACGGATGCCTCACCGCTTGGGGAAGCCCGCCTGCGGCTTGTCCTCGTCGAGGTCCTCGACGTGCTCGAAGTGGATCTGCCGGTGCCGCACGGTGCGGTTGTACAGCCAGGTGATGAACGACAGCACCAGGCCGACGGCGAGGAGGCCGCCCGCGATGACGTACTGCTCCTGCTGCTCCGCGCTGCGCGCCCACGGCCCGGCGAGGAACGCGCAGATCACCGCCGCGAGCGCAGCGACCCACGCCTTGGTGCGGAAGTGCTGGTGCTGCACGGGCTTCTTGCGCAGCACCAGCAGCGCCACGTTGACCACGGCGAACACGGTGAGCAGCAGCAGCGACGTGGTGCCGCCGAGCAGGCTGATCGCGTTCGAGCCCGCCTCCGTGCCGCTCGCGCGGACCACGTAGGTGATGAGCCCGTAGGAGATGAGCGTGGTGACGATGATCGACACCCACGGGGTCTTGCGGGTGGGGTGCACCTTGCCGAAGCCGCGCGGCAGCACGCCCTGGTTGGCCAGCCCGTACAGCAGCCGGGACGCCATGAGCATGTTGATCAGGGCCGAGTTCGCCACGGCGAACATGCCGATGAACGGGAAGATCGTGTCGAACGGCATCCCCGGTGCGCCGGCGGCCACGACCTGCGTGAGGGCGGAGCCCTTGGACTCGTCGGTGAGGTTGCCGACCGGCACGAGGGCGACGGCGGCGATCGCGACGAGCACGTAGATGAGCCCGGTGATCGACAGGCCCGTGAGCATGGTGCGCGGGAAGTCCTTCACCGGGTCGCGGCACTCCTCGGCCATGTTCACGGAGTCCTCGAAGCCCACCATCGCGAAGAACGCGAGCGTCGTCGCGGCGGTGACCGCAAGGAACACGCTCTTGTCGTCCGCGCTCTCGAACACGACGACGCGGGAGAAGTCCGCCCGGCCCTGCGTCATGCCCCAGAAGCCCACGAAGATCACCATGAGCAGCCCGGAGAGCTCGACGAGGGTCAGCACCACGTTCGCCTTGACGCTCTCGCCGACGCCCCGGAAGTTCACCAGCGCCACCAGGGTCATGAAGCCGAGCGCGATCAGGAGCATCCCGGCCCCGCCGGCCTCGAGGCCGAGCCCGAAGCCGTCGTTGAGGAAGCCCGCGAACGCGTTGGACGCCGTCGACGCCGAGGTGATGCCGGAGCACATCACCATGAACGCGATGATGAACGTGACGAAGTGGATACCGAACGCCTTGTGCGTGTAGAGCGCGGCACCGGCGGCCTGCGGGTACTTGGTGACCAGCTCCAGGTACGAGAAGGCGGTCAGCGTCGCCACGACGAACGCGATGAGGAACGGTGCCCAGGCGGCACCGCCGACCTCGCCGGCGACCTGCCCCGTGAGGGCGTAGACACCGGTGCCGAGGATGTCCCCGACGATGAAGAGCAGCAGCAGCTTGCGCCCCATCACCCGCTTGAGGCCGTGGTCGGGAACGTCGTCGCCGACCCCGCTCGCCCCGCCCTGATCGATCGTCTGGCTCATCGCGACCTCCCGGATCGGCCTCGCACCTGATCGTCCGCGCCGCCCCCTCGCCTCGTCGCGCAGGGCCCGGCCACCACCCATGGAACCGCGCCGAGGCACGACGTGCATGGGCGACGCGCGGGCGGGCAGGGCAGAGTTGCCCGCAACGAGGTCTCGCACGGTGCGGATGCAGGGGGCAGCCGGACTGACGAGGAGCATGCGGGTGCGACGAACGGTGGTCACGGGCGCGGGGGCGATCACCCCTGTCGGCGGCACGGTCGACGAGACATGGGCGAGCCTCCTCGCCGGGGCGAACGGCGCGGACGTGATCACGGAGGAGTGGGCGGGCACGCTGCCGGTGCGCATCGCCGCGCGGGCCGACGACGCGTTCGCCGCGGGGCTGAGCGTGCCGGAGCAGAAGGCCCGGGACCGGGCCGAGCAGCTCGCGCTGGTCGCGGGCCGGGAGGCCTGGGCGTCGGCCGGCACGCCCGACGTGGATCCCACCCGGCTCGCGGTGATCGTGGGCACCGCCCACGGCGGCATCGCGACGACCGTCGCCATGCAGGACACCCTGGTGACGGCCGGCTACCGCCGGGTGTCCCCGCACACCATCACGATGGCGATGGCGAACGGCCCGGCGGCGTGGCTCTCGCTCGCCCTGCAGGCCAAGGCCGGCGCCCGCGCCCCGGTGAGCGCGTGCGCCGCCGGTGCGGAGGCGATCCTGCAGGGCCGTGACCTGATCCGCGCCGGCGACGCCGACGTCGTCGTGTGCGGGGGCGTCGAGGCGAGCATCGTGCCGCTCTCCCTCACGGGGTTCGCGCGCGTCCGCGCCCTGTCGACCCGCAACGACGAGCCGTTGCGGGCGTCGCGGCCGTTCGACGTCGGCCGCGACGGGTTCGTCATGGGCGAGGGCGCGGCCCTCCTCGTGCTCGAGGCCGAGGAGCATGCCCGTGCCCGCGGCGCCGCCGTGCTCGGCGCGGTGGGCGGGGCCGCGCTCACGTCCGACGCGCACGACATCGTCGGCGGCGACCCGGTGAACCAGGCCCGGACCATCACGCTCGCGCTCCGGAGCGCCGGGCTGGACCCGGCCGACGTCGGGCTGGTGCACGCGCACGCGACGTCCACCCCCCAGGGCGACGTGAACGAGGCCGCGGCGCTGCGCAGCGCCCTCGGCAGCCCGCCGCCCGTGACGGCCACGAAGGCGTCGACCGGGCACCTGCTCGGTGCGTCCGGAGCCCTGGGCGCGCTCGTCGCGCTGCTGGCGATGCGCGACGGCGTCGTCCCACCCACCATCAACCTCGACGACCCCGACCCGCACGTCGACCTCGACGTCGTCACCGAGGCGCGGACGACGACGGCGCGGCACGCGCTTGTCGACGCCTTCGGCTTCGGCGGGCACAGCGCCGCGCTGGTGCTCTCGCGGGACTGACGACGTCGCGGTTCCTTCCCGTCCCTGGCCCGGGACGAGAAGGAACCGCTACGTGGTCGCCAACCAGGCGAGGAACGGGGCCTCGACGACCCCCGCCAGAGCGGCGTACCCCGCCGTCCCCGGGTGGAACCCGTCCCCCTCGCGCACCTCGCGCCGCCAGGTGGAGTCCGCCACGGTGGCGTCGAACGTGTCGACGTACGGGACGCCCTGGTCGGCGCACGCCGCGGCGAAGAACTCTCCCAGGCTGTGCAGACGCCCGTTCTGCGCCTCGTCGTCGACGGCAGGAGGCCCGACGACGAGCACTCGCGCCGGGCGTGCCGCGTCGACGGCGCGGAGCAAGGCCTCGGTCGACGCCGTGGGCGGGACGCGCACCCGGCCGTCGACCAGCACCGTGTCGTTCACCCCGAACGCCAGGACGACCCGGTGGTCGTCGCCCGCCGACAGTCGCGGGGCGAGCTCGCGGCCGAGCCGGTCGGCCACCTGGCACGACGTCTCGCCGCGCACACCGAGGTTGTAGGCAGTGAGCCGGTGGCCACGATCGACCGCGGCGGCCGTCACCCGACCGACCCACCCCAGACAGGCCGGGTCCCCGGTGCCGGCGACGTACGAGTCGCCGGCGAAGCAGATCCGCAGGTCGGGAGCCGTGAGCATGTCCTGGACCGTACCTGCCCCCCGACCGCGCGAGCTTCGACGACAGCGACGCGTCGGAAAGGGCCCGGCGGGTGACTTCCGGTCACGATTCGGGCGAAGGTTCCCGCGACGCCTTGACACCGTGACCGCGCCGCCGTGCGATGAGAGCGAGACCGGGGCGCAGGGACGCGCCAGGCCGGCGACGCGAACGCGCGCACCGACCCCGCCGGCCCGAGGGCGTAGGGGTGAGGCAGATGCGAGGATCTCCCAGGACGTCGATGGTCGCGGCAGCCGCGGCCGTCATGGCGCTGGCACTGGCGGCGTGCGGCGGTGGCGGCGACGAACCCGAGACCGAAGGCGGAGCCACCGGCGGCAGCGACGAGGTGGAGGTCTTCACCTGGTGGGCCGCCGGGTCCGAGAAGGCCGGCCTCGACGCGCTGGTCGCGGTGTTCGACGAGCAGCACCCGGACGTGACGTTCATCAACGGGGCCGTGGCCGGCGGCGCGGGCTCGCAGGCGAAGGACCTGCTGCAGACCCGCCTGCAGGCGCAGGACCCGCCGGACACGTTCCAGGCCCACGCGGGCGCGGAGCTGCAGGACTATATCGACGCCGCGCAGATCGAGCCGGTCACCGACCTGTACGACGAGTTCGGGCTCACCGACGCGTTCCCGGCCGACCTCATGGACCGGCTCACCGCCGAGGACGGCGAGATCTACTCGATCCCGTCGAACATCCACCGCGCCAACGTGGTGTGGACCAACCGGCAGGTGCTCACCGACGCCGGCCTCGACCCCGACGCCACGTACGACGACCTCTCGTCCTGGATGGACGACATGGAGACGCTGAAGAAGGCGGGCGTCACGCCGCTCGCCGTCGCGCAGGCGTGGACGCAGGTGCACCTGCTCGAGACCGTGCTGCTGGCCGACCTGGGCGCCGAGGGCTACTCCGGGCTGTGGGACGGCTCGACCGACTGGGAGGGCCCCGAGGTCAAGGCGGCCCTGGAGGACTTCCAGACGCTCATGGGCTACACCAACACCGACCGCGACGGCCTGGACTGGCCGGAGTCGCAGCAGCTCGTCATCGACGGCAAGGCCGCGTTCACCGTGATGGGCGACTGGGCGGAGGCGTCGTACGAGGAGCAGAAGCAGGAGCTCGGCACCGACTACTCCGCCTACGCCGTGCCGGGCACGGACGGCGTGTTCGACTTCCTTGCCGACTCGTTCACGCTGCCGGTGGGCGCGCCGCACCCCGACGGGGCGAACGCGTGGCTGGAGACGGTCGGCTCGGCCGAGGGGCAGGAGGCGTTCAACAAGGCCAAGGGCTCCATCCCCGCCCGCACGGACGTCGACATGTCGACCTTCGGCGAGTACCAGCAGGCCGCGGCGGAAGCCTTCAAGAGCGACACCATCGTGTCCTCCCTGGCACACGGGGCGGCCGTCCCGGTGGCGACGCTGACGGCGATCACCGACGCGACGAGCAAGTTCACCTCGGGGGCGTCCGACCTGGCGACCTTCCAGTCGGAGCTGGCCGCCGCGAACGCCGGCTGAGGCGGCGATGCCCACCGCCACGCGCAGGCGGGCGGGGGTGCGCCGGGCGGTCCGCCGCGCCGGGGCACCCCTGCTCCTGCTGCTGCCCTCCCTGATCCTGGTGGGGGTGTTCGTCTACGGCCTGATCGTGGCGAACACCCGGCAGTCCACGACCGACAACCACACGGCCGCGCAGGCGACGGGTCAGGCGCCCACGACGGGCGTCGGGCTGCGCAACTACCTCGACCTGCTGGGCAGCGAGGAGTTCCAGCACTCCCTGACGAACCTCGTGCTGTACACGGTCGTGTTCCTGGTCGGCACGATGGTCATCGGGTTCGCCTGGGCCTGGCTGCTCGACAAGCCGCTGCGCGGCGAGGGCATCTTCCGGTCGGTCTACCTGTTCCCGATGGCGGTCTCGTTCATCGCCTCGGGCGTGGTGTGGCGGTGGCTGCTCAACTCCAACCAGGGCGAGCAGGCGTCGGGACTCAACCGGCTGTTCCAGATGATCGGGCTGGACGCGCTGCAGAACAACTGGTGGAACAACGTGTCCGTCGGCATCGTCGCGATCGCGATCCCCGCGATCTGGCAGCTGTCGGGCTACGTGATGGCGCTGTTCCTCGCAGGCTTCCGCGGCATCCCCGTGGAGCTGCGCGAGGCCGCCCGCGTGGACGGCGCCAGCGAGTGGAAGCTGTACCGGCACGTGCTGTTCCCGCAGCTGTCGCCGATCGCGCTGTCGGCGCTCATCATCATCGGCCACATGTCGCTCAAGGCGTTCGACCTCATCATGTCGATCTCCAAGCCGGCGAACTACCAGACCAAGGTGCCCGCCGTGGACATGTACGTGTTCAAGTCGGCGTTCGACTACGCGAACGCGGCCGCCGTCGGCACGATCCTGCTGGTCATCGTGGCCGTCGTGATCGTGCCGTACCTCGTGCACACGCACCGGCAGGGACGACGATGACCTCCGTCGTCGAGGCCGAGGCCGGGCGCCCCGTCGACCTGGGGCGGACGGCGCCGCGCAGCCGGTTCACCGTGGGCCGCACGCTGCGCTACGTGGTGCTGCTGCTCTTCGTCCTCGTGGTGCTCGTGCCGGTGTACGTGCTGCTGGTGACCAGCTTCAAGGGCCCGGGCGACGCCGCGCCCACCCGGGCATGGAACCTGCCGCAGGTGTGGACCACCGCCAACTGGGAGACGGCGTGGAGCACCCTCGCACCCGCGATCGCGCGCACCGTGCAGATGGTGGTGCCGGCGGCCCTGATCTCGGCGTTCCTCGGGTCGCTCAACGGGTTCGTGCTGTCGCGGTGGCGGTTCCCGGGCGCCGACCTGGTGTTCACGCTGATCCTCTTCGGCATGTTCATCCCGTACCAGGCGGTGATGATCCCGCTGAACCAGCTGGTGCTGGGGCTGGGCGTGCCGAGCGGCGTCCCGTCGCTGATCCTGCTGCACGTCGTCTACGGCATCCCCATCACGACGCTGATCTTCCGCAACTACTACATGACCGTGCCGCAGGAGCTGATCGAGGCCGCGCGCGTCGACGGCGCGGGGATGTTGCGCACGTACGCCTGGATCGTGCTGCCGATCTCCGTGCCGAGCTTCGTCGTCGTGCTCATCTGGCAGTTCACGTCCGCGTGGAACGACTTCCTGTTCGCCGTGTTCTTCTCCTCCAGTCAGAACGGCCCCGTCACCCTCGCGCTCAACAACCTGGCCAACGGCGCGCTGCTGCAGGACTACGGCGTCTCGATGGCGGGCGCGCTGTTCGCGTCGCTGCCCACGCTGCTCGTGTACGTGCTGCTGGGGAGGTACTTCATGGGCGGGCTGATGTCCGGGTCGGTCAAGGGCTGACGGCCGTCACCGCGAGCGTGCCGAGGAGCACCAGCGCCTCGGCGGCGCGCGTGCCCGGCTCGGCGTGGTAGACGATCAGCTCCTGCCCGGGCGCGGACTTCACGTCGAAGGCGTTCATCCGCAGCGTGAGCTCCCCGACGTCGGGGTGCCGGAACCGCTTGCTCTCCAGCCGCTTGCCCCGCGCGTCGTGCCGCGCCCAGAGCTCCTCGAACTCCGGGCTGCGGGCTCGCGCCGACGCCAGCACCTCGGCGATGCGCGGGTCCCCGCGCCACGTGCCGTGCAGCACCCGGAACCCGGCCACCGTCGAGGCGGCCACCCGGTCCCAGTCGGGATAGAAGGTGCGTGCGCCCGGGTCGAGGAACACCTTCGCCAGCAGGTTCGGCCCTTGCACGAAGCCCTCGAACAGGGCGTACGCGAGCCGGTTGGCGGCCAGCACGTCGTAGGCCCGGCCGAGCACGATCGCCGGGTTGTCGGTCCACATGTCCATCAGTCGCAGCAGCTCCGGGTCCACACGCTCCGGCGCGGCACCCCGTGACAGGCTCGGGCCCAGGCCGGCGACCCGGAACAGGTGCTGGCGTGCGTCCGTGTCGAGGCGCAGCGCGTCGGCCAGGGCGTCGAGCACCTGCGCCGACGGGTGCCGCTCGCGCCCCTGTTCCAGCCGCACGTAGTAGTCGACGCTGACGCCCGCGACCGTCGCCACCTCCTCGCGGCGCAGGCCGGGCACACGCCGGGTGCCGAAGGTGGGGAGGCCGGCGACGGCGGGGCTGACCTGGGCACGACGGGCGCGCAGGTAGTCGCCCAGGAGGTTCTCGGGCATGCGGCCAGCCTAGGTCGGGAGGCGCGCGCCAGCCTGGGTGCGCCGCTCCCAGGCGCAGCGCTGCCTTCCTCGCCGCCCACGGCCCGCGGATCGTGGACGGCATGACGACACCCACCACGGACACCACGCAGGAGGGCGGCCCCCGGGTCGTCCTCGTCACCGGGGCCAGCTCCGGCATCGGCGAGGCGACGGCGCGCCGGCTCGCCGCCGACGGGCACCACGTCGTGCTGACCGCCAGGCGCTCGGACCGCCTCGACCAGGTGGTCGCCGCGCTCCGCGCCGACGGGCTCTCGGCCGAGGCACGCGCCCTGGACGTCACGGACCACACCGCGTTCGCGGACGTCGTGGACGACGTCGTCCGGGCGCACGGCCGCCTGGACGTCCTCGTCGGCAACGCCGGCGTCATGCTGCTGTCCCGGCTCGACGCCCTGCGCGTCGACGAGTGGGACCGGATGCTCGACGTCAACGTGCGCGGCCTGCTGCACGGTGTCGCGGCCGTCCTGCCGCACTTCCGCGAGCAGGGGTCGGGGCACGTCGTGACGGTCGCGTCGGTCGGGGCCCACGAGGTGTCCCCGACCTCCGCGGTCTACTCGGCCACGAAGTTCGCCGCCTGGGCGCTCACGGAGGGGCTCCGACAGGAGTCGGACCCCGCCGTCCGCGTCACGACCGTCTCCCCCGGCGTGGTCGACACCGAGCTGGCCGACCACATCACGGACCCCGTCGCAGCCGAGCTCATGGTCGGCTACCGCGCCGAGCGGATCCCGGCCGACGCCGTCGCGGCGGCGGTGTCCTTCGCCGTCGCGCAGCCGGCGGGCGTGGACGTCAACGAGATCGTCGTGCGACCTGCGGGGCAGCGATGACCGGGGCGGCCGGCGGGACGAGGACCTGGCTGATCACGGGCGCCTCGCCGAGTAGGACGCCTGGCGGACGCTGGCAGGCGCCGCGCAGCGCTGAGCCTGCCCCCAGACCCGGCGGCCCGGCGGCCCCTGTGGACGACGGCTGGGAGTGTCGGGGCCGGCGGGCAGGCTGGGGGGCATGACGACCACCACGCTCGCCGCCCGCTGCTTCGGCGACGGCGACCCCCTGTACGAGGCCTACCACGACACCGAGTGGGGCGTGCCCGTGCACGGCGAGGCCGAGCTGCTCGAGCGGATCGCGCTGGAGGGCTTCCAGTCCGGGCTGTCGTGGATCACCGTGCTGCGCAAGCGCCCGGCGTTCCGGGAGGTGTTCCTCGACTTCGAGCCCGAGCGCGTCGCCGCCCTCGACGAGGACGACGTCGAGCGGCTCCTCGGCGACGCCCGGATCATCCGCAACCGGCAGAAGATCGAGGCCACCATCGGCAACGCCCGCGCCGTGCTGGCCCTGCACGACGGCGGCCGCACCCTCGACGAGCTGTTCTGGTCGTTCGCTCCCCCGGCCCGCGAGCTCCGGCTCGGCGCGGGGGACGTGCCCGCGAGCACGCCGGAGTCGGTCGCCCTCGCCAAGGCGCTGAAGAAGGAGGGCTTCCGCTTCTTCGGCCCGACGACGGCGTACGCCGCGATGCAGGCCTGCGGGCTGGTGGACGACCACCTGGCGACGTGCCCGGTGGTCACCGGGGCGGCCACCTGACGCGGGCCCGACCGCTCCCTCAGCCCCACGCAGCCCGCCGCAGCGCACCGGCGGCCCCGGTCGACCACAGCGCGAGCGCAACCAGCACCGGCTGGAAGAACAGCCGGGCAAGGCGCTTGCCGTCGGTGTCGAGACCGAAGCCGTCCTTCCGTTCCAGCCACTGCCCGACGTTCCCGGGGAAGATCACGACGAAGAAGGCGGCGGCGAACAGCCCCACAGCGACCTTCCACCGGGAAAGCACGACCAGCGACCCGCCCAGCACGATCTCCACGACGCCGGACGCGAGCACCGTGACGTCCTCGTCCACGGGGAACCAGGCGGGCACCTGCGCCCGGAACTCCTCGCGGGCGACGGTCAGGTGCGTGACGCCGGCGCCCGCGAGCGCCAGGCCGAGGGCGACCCGGCCGATCGTGCGGGCCGGTGAGGTGAGTGCCGGGCGGGCGAGCTCCTGCAGATCCATGCGGTGATCCTCCCCTCGTCGCGGCCGGCGCACATCCGCGGTGGCGGCGGCGCCCGCCGGGCGGCCGTGGGCCCGGGCTGGTCCAATGACCGCATGGCGGGGTTCTGGTGGGGGCTGCTCGGCAGCTCGTCGCTGCTCATCGGCGCGGGGCTGGTGCTGTGGCGGACGCCGAGCCGCCGGCTCACGGGCCTGATCATGGCGTTCGGCGCGGGCGTGCTCATCAGCGCGGTCGCGTACGACCTGGTGGAGGACGCGTCGCGGTCCGCGAACGGCTGGGTGCTGCTCGCCGGGCTGGCCGCCGGGGCGCTGACGTTCTACGTCGGCGACCTGCTCATCGACCGGCGCGGCGGCCGCGACCGCAAGCGGTCCACCGGGGTCCAGGCGGAGGGCTCGGGAAGCGCCATCGCGCTGGGCACGGTGCTGGACGGCATCCCGGAGTCCGTCGTGCTCGGCTCCACGCTGGTGGGCGGAGGCGGGGTGAGCGTCGCGGTGCTCGCCGCGGTGTTCATCTCCAACCTGCCCGAGGCGATGTCCGCCACCGTCGGGCTGCGCCAGGCCGGTACGTCCACCGCCCGGCTGGCCCTGCTCTGGGGCGGCACCACCCTCGTCTCCGCCGTGGCCGCGGGAGTCGGGTACGCGGTGCTGGGTACGGCCGACCCCGTGACCATCGCCGTGGTGCAGGCATTCGCCGCCGGTGCCCTGCTCACCATGCTGGTGGACACGATGATCCCCGAGGCCAGCGAGTTCGGCGGGCCCGTGACCGGCCTGGTCACCGTGCTCGGCTTCGCCACCGCCTTCGGCCTGTCGGCGCTGGGTTAGGCCGTCTCCCCGGCGCGGCCGACCTGCGCCGCCGCCGCCTCGAGCTCGGCGACCGTTCCCGACATGATCGTCCGCACGTGCGCCGTCACGTGCTCCACCGGCCAGTCCCACCACGCCACCGCGAGCAGCCGCGCGACGTCGTCGGCGTCGTACCGGGTGCGGAGGAGCCCCGCGGGGTTGCCACCGACGATGCCGTAGTCCGGGACGTCGCGGGTGACCACGGCACCGGCGGCGACGATCGCGCCGTGGCCGATGCGGACCCCGGGCATGACGGTGGCGCCGTGTCCGAACCACACGTCGTTGCCGACCACGGTGTCGCCACGTCCGGGCAGGCCCGTGATCAGGTCGAAGTGCTCCGCCCACGCGCCGCCCATGGTGGGGAACGGGAAGGTGGAGGGTCCGTCCATGCGGTGGTTGGCGCCGTTCATGATGAACCGGGTGCCCGTCCCGAGCGCGCAGTACCGGCCGATGACGAGCCGCTCCGGGCCGTAGTGGTAGAGCACGTTGCGCGACTCGAAGGCCGTCGGGTCGTCCGGGTCGTCGTAGTACGAGAAGTCGCCGACGTCGACGAGCGGCGAGGTCACCAGCGGCTTGAGCAGGACGACGCGCGGGTGCTCGGGCATCGGGTGGAGCACGGTGGGGTCGGGCACAGCCTGGTCACCTCGTCGTCGGAGCTGCGGTCGATCGGGCTGACGGGGACGTCGCGGGCTACTCCGCCGGCGCCGACAGGATAAGCCGGACCTCCGTGTTCCGGTATCCGGCGCGGGCGAACGCCGCCGCCATCGGGTGGTTCCCGAGGTCGGTCGTGGCGGTGACGCGCTCGGCTCCGTCTGCCGCGTGAAAGCGGGTGATGGCGGCAAGGATCTCCGACACGTAGCCGTGGCCGCGCAGCTCCGGGACGACGCCGAGGTATCCGACGTTGCGGGCGTAGGGCGTGGACGACGGGATCGCGAGGCCGGCGAGGACGCCGTCCGCGGTGTGCGCGAGGCGCCACCACTCCCGCTTGCCGGGCCGGTCGAGGTAGAACTGCAGGCTCTCGCGGGCGGTGGCCTCCGCCCCGTGGGCCGCCTCGCTCTCGCGGGTGTGCGCGTCCAGCGAACCCTCGGCGACCCGCAGCATCGCCTCGAGGAAGACCTCGTCGTCCGGCTCGGGCGAGAACACCAGCCGCTCGGGTGCGGCTGGCAGCGGCGCCTCGGGCGTCCACTCGAACTGCAGCCGCTCGACCTCGAGACCCAGGCCCGCACGACGGGCCGCGGCCTGACGCCAGGCGACGGCGGCGACGTACGCCGGGTCTCCCCGCCACGCACCGGGCAGCTTCATGAGGTTGTACAGGGGAGGAGCCTCCGCGCCGGCCTCGCGGAACGCCTGGTGCCCGGCGTCGAGGAGCGCGGCCGCCAACGGCGCCCTGTCGCCGGCCGGGACGCCGTCGGCCACCGCGAGGCAGTCGAGCGCGAGCGGGTGCTCGCTGTCACTCTGCCCCCACCACAGCGCGCGGGCCAGGACCTGGCCGTCCGGGCCCCAGGCGGCCCACGTCCACTCCGGCCGGTACTGCTGCTGGGCGGCCTCGGCCCGGTACCCGTCAGAGGACAGCCGCCACACCGGCTCGGACGACGTCAGGGCCAGGACCTGGTCGAGCTCGGCCCCCGGACCGGGCACGGCGGACAGACGGGGGGCAACACTGCTCGGGGTCATCGGGACACCTTTCGGGCGCGGGGGTAGCGGGTCGCCCGCACGCTGGCGGCACGACCGGAGATCAGGGGGAAACGACCGGCACGAGGCGGTCGCCCCTCAGCACGGAGTGATCCTGCCACTCCCGTGTCCGGGGCGACGAACGCCGGCCGCGAGGTCGACGGGCGCTCGGCTAGGGTCGACGCGACGGCCGCGGTGACGGCCGGCGAACCCCGGGAGGTCGTCGTGGCAATCGTCGTCGGGCTGTGCGCGGGGCTGGTGCGCGACCCACGCAAGGCACTGCTGCTTCGGTCAGCCCCGCGCTCGGCACGATGATCACGCTGGCTGCCCACCGCCCCGAGTGGGCGGACGAGTTCCGCGCCGAGTCCGCCCGGCTCCGCGCCGCTCTGGGCGATCACATCACCGAGCTCGAGCACATCGGCAGCACCGCGGTGCCGGGGCTCGTGGCGAAGCCGATCCTCGATCTCGCGGCCCGCGCCGCCCCGGGCGTCGACCCGTTCGCGCTGGCGGACGACGTCGCCACGCTCGCGTACTGGCGGATCGCCCGGGGGCCGAAGAACCACGGCGTCTACGTACGGGAGAGCGACGGCGAGCGCACCCACATCCTGCACGTCTTCGCCGCGGACGGGTGGGACACCTGCCCGCAACGGCTGTTCCGCGACAAGCTGCGGCACGACGCGACCGCGCGGCGCCGGTACGGGGACCTGAAGACCCGGCTCGCGGCCACGCTCACCGACGGACGCGAGTACACGGCGGCGAAGCGGGACCTCGTCGAGACGCTGCTCAACGAGGAGCGCGCGGCCCGCGGGCTGCCGCCCACGACAGCCTGGGACAAGTAGCCCGCCCCAGGCCGTCGTCGGGTCAGGCCGTGGCCCGGTCGGCCTCCTCGACGGCGGCGACCTGCTGCTGCACCTCGCGGACCCGGGAGACGTCGAGCTTCTCGGTCCGGTCGAACCGGTAGACGCCGTTCTGCTCCTGGAACACGTCGGTGAGCTGCGTGTAGCAGTAGCCGAACATCAGCGGGTCGCCGAGCAGCACGTCGGTGAGCCCGCGGAAGCGGGCGTGGAACGCCTCCTCGTCGGCGACGCGCTGGCCGTACCCCCACGACTCGGCGGCGTCGTTGCCCGCCGCGGCGGCCGCGGCCTCCGGGTTCCACCAGATGCCGCCGTACTCGGAGACGAAGTACGGCTGCCCCCGGTACGGCTGGGACAGCGTGGCGCCGTCGTCGCGCCGGTTCTCCCAGGGCTTGCCGTCGGCGAGCCCGGCCATGTCGCGGGCGAAGGTCTCCGGGTCCTGCTCGTAGCTGTGCGAGTCCCAGACATCCGTCTCGAGCACACGGTGCGCGTAGCCGCTCGCGTCGACGACGGGCCGCGACGGGTCGGCGAGCTTGGTGGCGAGGAACATGCCGCGCGTGACGTCGTCCAGCACGGTGAGCCGGTCGTGCAGGTTCTGGTGCGTCTCGTTGAGGGGGCACCAACCGATGATCGACGGGTGGGAGTGGTCGCGCTCCAGCACCTCGAGCCACTGCGTGGTGAACGACGCCGTGGGCTGCTGGTTGTGGCCGACGCGGCCCTGCCCGCTGACCCCCCAGTCGCCGAACTCGCCCCACACGAGGTAGCCGAGCCGGTCGGCGTGGAACAGGAAGCGCTCCTCGAACACCTTCTGGTGCAGGCGGGCGCCGTTGAAGCCCGCCTCGAGCCCCAGCTCGATGTCGCGCACGAGCGCGGCGTCGGACGGCGCCGTCATGAGCGACTCGGGCCAGTAGCCCTGGTCGAGCACCAGCCGCTGGAACACGGCGCGGCCGTTGATCTTGACGGCCCGCCCGTCGATCGCCACGGAGCGCAGGCCGGCATACGAGTCGACGGCGTCCACCAGCTCGCCGGCGCCGTCGCGCAGCTCCACCCGCAGGCCGTACAGGTGCGGGTCCTCCGGCGCCCACAGGCGCACGCGATCCTCGGGGACGACGACGCGCAGCGACGGCGCCAGGTCGACGTCGGCCCGCGCCCCCGCGGTGGCGACGACGCCCCGCTCGTCCGTGAGGGTGGCGGTCACGGTGTGCCCGGCACGGTTCGCCGACAGGGGCAGGACGACGTCGAACGCGCTGCTCGCGACGTGCGGCGTGACGCGCGGGCGGCGCAGGTGGACCCCGGCCACCGGCTCCAGCCAGACCGTCTGCCAGATGCCGGTGGTGCGCGTGTACTGGCAGTGCGTGTTGGCGTACCAGGTGGCCTGCTTGCCGCGGGCCTGGCGGGCGTCGCGCGGGTCGCGGGCCCGCACGACCACGGTCACCGTGTCGCCCGGCGCGGCCAACCCGAACAGGTCGGCGGTGAACGGCGAGAACCCGCCGCGGTGGCGCACCACCTCGGTGCCGTCCACCCACACCGTGGCGTCGTGGTCGACAGCGCCGAAGTGCAGCAGCACGTGCGTGTCCTCGCCGGCGACGTCGGTCCAGTCCGCGGGGACCGTGACCTCGCGGCGGTACCAGACCGCCTCGAGGAAGTCGGTGTTCTCCACCCCCGACAGCTCGGACTCCGGGGCGAACGGGACGGTGATGGACCCCGACAGCGGGCGCTCGCGCAGGCCCCGCTCCAGCCCGGAGTCACCGGCGTCGACCTCGAACCCCCACTGACCGTTGAGGTTGAGCCACCGGTCGCGCACCACCTGCGGGCGCGGGTACTCCGGCCGCGGCAGGCCTGCGGCGGTCGGGGCGGAAGGAGGGTCGAGGTGCGTGAGGTGGTGCGGGTCTGCCATGGCGGCTGCTCCGTCGCGGTCGGGGTGGTCGTTGGTCCGGGGTGATTCAACCTCGGTGCCACCAGAAGCGCAACGTTGTACCACCCTCAGGGGCGTCGGGTGCTCTCCCGGACCAGGAGCCGGTGCGGCACCACGACGTCCTCGGGCGCACCCCCGGCCTGCTCCACCTGCGCCACGAGGCGGTCGAGGGCGGCCTCGGCCACACCCCGCACGTCCGGCGCGATCGTCGTGAGACCGGGGTTGGCGTACCGGCCGTCCTCGGTGTTGTCCCAGCCCGCCACGCCCACGTCCTCGGGCACCCGCACCCCGTTGGTGCGCAGCACGTGCATCGCCCCGAGCGCGAGCAGGTCGTTGCCGCACACGAGCCCGTCGATCTCGCCCACGCGGGCGAGCACCTCCTCCACGGCACGCGCTCCGGAGCGCCGGCTGTAGTCCGCCACCGGCAGCAGCCATGGGTCGCGCACCTCGAGTCCAGCCGCGCGGAGCTCCTCGACGAAGCCACGCTGGCGCGGGGCACCGGAGCGCGCGGGCACCCCGGGCTCCGCGCCCAGGAACGCCAGCCGCCGCCGGCCGGTGTCCAGCAGGTGGCGCGTGGCCTCGCGTGCCGCGGCGACGTTGTCGATGCTCACGTGGTCCGTGGCCAGCGACCCGCCGGGGTTCCAGGGCCGTTCGCCGAGCAGCACCATGGGCGTGCTGCCCCGCAGCTCGTCGACGTCGCCGAGGCTCAGGTCCAGCGGGCTGAAGACGATGCCGTCGATGAGCCGCACGTCGAACCCGCGCGCCACGAGCCGCTCGGCGTCCGCGTCGCCCCGGGTCTCGTCGATGAGCACCCGGTAGCCCCGCGCGGCCGCCACCTCGATCGTCTCGTGGGCGAGCGCGGAGAAGTACGGCGAGTCGATCTGCGGCACCGCCAGCGCGAGGATCCCGGTGCGGCCCTGACGCAGCTGGCGCCCCGCGAGACTGGGGCGGTACCCGAGGTCCGCGATGACCTTCTCGACCCGCTCGCGCGTCGCCGCACCCACCCGGCCGGTGCCGTTGACGACGTTCGAGACCGTCTTCCACGACACCCCGGCGGCGGCCGCGACGTCCTTGACCCCCGGCGGCTTCCCCGTCGCGGCGCCATGCCTCGGTGCGCTCGGTGCGCTCGGTGCGCTCGGTGCGCTCGCCGTGCCGTCCTCGTCCACTCGTCCCCCTTGCCGTCGCGACCCGGACCACCGGGACCGACGGAGCTGCGCGCCGCCCCTTGACGGGAGGCGCTGCGGTAGTTCATCGTGATCCAACGTTAGATCGCAACGTTGCACCACTGCTCGACCATGGCGTGTCGACGAAGACGCTGTGTCGATGACGACCCAGAAAGACGGACCACGTGACAGTGACCGGTGAGACGGCCCCGGCGGCCACCTCCGCCGCGCCCACCCGCGCCAGCAGCCCCCGAAGCCCTCGCTCCCGCCGCCGTGACGTCGGGGCGGGGTTCGCGTTCTTGTCGCCGTGGTTGGTGGGGTTCGTGGTGTTGACGGCGTTCCCGATGGTGGCGTCGTTGTATCTGGCGTTCACGGACTATGACTTGTTCCGGCCGCCGTCGTGGGTGGGGTTGGAGAACTTCACGAAGCTGTTCGAGGACCCGCGGTTCTGGACGTCGGCGCGGGTGACGGCGATCTATGTGCTGGTCGGGACGCCGATCAAGCTGGCGGCGGCGTTGGCCGTGGCGATGGTGTTGAACATGAGGCACCGGGGTCAGGGTGCGTACCGGTCGATCTTCTATGCGCCCTCGTTGATCGGTGCTTCGGTGTCGATCGCGATCGTGTGGAAGGCGATGTTCATCGACAACGGGATCGTGGACCGGATCGGGCAGCTGTTCGGGCTGCCGGCCGGGGGTTGGGTGGGTGACCCGTCCAAGACGATGCCGATGTTCGTGCTGCTGGCGGTGTGGACGTTCGGCGCCCCGATGGTGATCTTCCTGGCCGGGTTGAAGCAGATCCCGGGCGAGCTGTACGAGGCGGCCGCGGTCGATGGTGCGGGCCCGATCCGTAAGTTCTGGCGGATCACGATCCCGATGCTGTCCCCGGTGCTGTTCTTCAACCTGCTGCTGGAGACGATCGGCGCGTTCCAGGTGTTCGGGTCGGCGTTCATCATCTCCGGCGGCACGGGTGGTCCGGCGGACTCGACGCTGTTCTACACGCTGTACCTGTACATCAAGGGCTTCGCCCAGTTCGACATGGGGTACGCCTCGGCCATGGCGTGGGTCCTGGTCGTGGTCGTGGGAGTGATCACCGCGATCCTGTTCAAGACCTCGAACGCCTGGGTCCACTACTCCGGAGACAACCGATGAGCGCCCCGACTCTTTCCCAGCCCGCACCGGTGCGTGAGCGGGGCGTGATCGACACGTCCCTGCGGCAGGCCGCGCGGCGGCGCAAGGGGGTCCGGTCGGTCGGGTTCCACGCGTTCAT
>NZ_FUZQ01000009.1 GCF_900167525.1 Krasilnikoviella flava
GTACTAATAAGCCAACAACTTCACACACACATCAACACTGTTGATCAATACATGCTACGCGTCCACTGTGCGGTTCCCGAGAAACGGGCACCACCCCCACCCCCGCGCACCACCAGTGCGCGGGCAAACCAGGGGGACCAACCCGAAAACTCGATACTGTTACGGCGGTCATAGCGTGGGGGAAACGCCCGGTCCCATTCCGAACCCGGAAGCTTAGCCCTTCAGCGCCGATGGTACTGCCCTCGAGAGGGGGTGGGAGAGTAGGACGCCGCCGGACACCCATTCACGAAAGGCCCACCCCCCCGGGGTGGGCCTTTCGCATACCCAGAACAAGCCCCGCACAGACCCCAATACCCAGAACAAGCCCCGCACAGACCCCACACGAGTCACCCGACACCCCCCACGCGGGAGTCGAACCCAGCGACCAACCCTCGACCCCACCGCCCGATGCCGGCGGTAGGCGTCGCCCCGCGCTCGTGGGCACGCCCCAGCCCGTCGAGGTGGGCGGGCGTTCATGCGGCCGGCGTGTGGCCGGCGTCTTCGGCCCGTGAGGGAGCGGATGCTGGTCGGAGGCCGCAGGTCTTCGACTGCTACGAGGCATTCCGGCCGCGACGCGGCCTGCGGCAGCGCTCCGGATATCCAAGACCCGGGCTAGCGATCGTTGCTGCGCCCTGACGTGGGCCAACGTGTTGCTTGACGATGCCGGTCGACGCTCGTCGGTGTCCTGGTGGTTGCGCCGTGCCCGGTGCTGCCTGGGGCGGTGAATGGCAGCGGTGCCGAGCACGTGGTGGCATGGATGGTGACACCCGTGCTCGTGCCTGCCGTCACACCAGGAAGGGGCCTTGAAGCCGCTTGGCGTGCAGTGTGGCGTGGGAGAATACGGCTCGTGTCGGCGTCGGGAAGGAAGACCGTGAACGATTCACCGCGGGACGAGAACAAGGGTGGTGCTGGCGGTCGCGCGTCGTCGTCCCGTGACGGGGGTCCCCGCGGGGGAGTTCGTGACGGGGGACGCGGCACGCGTCCGTCGACCGGCGGCCGCGGTGAGCGTCCCCAGCGTGGCGGGAGCTCGGAGCGCTCCCGGGGCGAGGGACGCCCCACGCGCGGCGTTTCCTCCCGGGACGTCCAGGGCGATGTCCGTGGTCGGGAGCGGCAGGACCGTGCGGCGGGCACACCTCGGCGCGGCCGTGCGGACGACAGCCAGCGCGGTGAGCGGGAGTGGTCGGGGCGTCGTCCCGAGGGCTCGCGTGGCGGTGACGCGCGACGTTCGGCGCCGGCGCGGGACACGGACAACCGTCGCGATCGTGGCGGCTACGGCTCTCGGGACGAGCGGGAGTGGTCGGGGCGTCGTCCCGAGGGCTCGCGTGGCGGTGACGCGCGACGTTCGGCGCCGGCGCGGGACGCGGACAACCGTCGCGATCGTGGCGGCTACGGCTCTCGGGACGAGCGGTCAGGCGATTCCCGGGGTGGGGACAGGCAGGACCGCCAGCGTCCCGAGCGTCGTCCGGAGCAGAGGGACGGGCGCAGCGACAACCGTGGACGTGCGGATGACCGTCGGCCCCCGCGGGATCGCGGTGACGACCGTTCTGGCTTCCGTGGTGACGCGTCCCGGCGACCGGCGGCGGGTCAGCGCGACGGCGCACGGACGGGCCGGCCGGCCGGCCAGGGACGTCCCGGCGGACCCTCGCGTCCGGCCCGGCCTGCCGCGGGGGCCGAGCGACGGCCGCGCACCGTCGAGCCGGAGATCGCTGAGGACGCGACGATGGGGCAGCTCGGCCGCGAGGTGCGTGGCCGCCTCCGTGGTCTGACGAAGGAGAACGCCGAGCGCATCGGCCTCCATCTGGTGATGGCGGGTCGGCTCCTGGACGTCGACCCGGAGCGTGCCTACGAGCACACGCAGGCAGCGGTGCGGCGGGGCGGCCGCGTGGACGTCGTGCGAGAGGCCGCCGGGATCGCCGCCTACCGCACCGGACGGTTCGCCGAAGCGCTGCGCGAGTTGCGCACCGTGCGCCGCCTCAACGGCTCGTCGGAGCACCTGCCGCTCATGGCGGACGCCGAGCGCGGCCTCGGCCGACCCGAACGCGCCCTCGCCCTCGCCGCGAGCGAGGAGGCGCGCACCCTCGACGCCGAGGGCCGCACGGAGCTCGCGATCGTCGCGAGCGGCGCACGCAGCGACCTCGGCGAGCACGATGCCGCGCTCGCCGTGCTCGACCGGATCCCCGCCGCGGAGCGACGGGGCGACCTCGGGCTGCGAGTGCTGCAGGCGCGGGCAGCGGCGCTCGAGGCGGCCGGCCGGACCGCCGACGCCGCGCAGATCCTGGCCGGGGTCGACCCGGTAGCGCTCGAGCGTGCGTCGGGCGTGTCTCAGGAGACGGACGATGTCGTCGTTTACGACACCTATGACGAGGACGCTGACGAGGACGCTGACGAGGACGCTGACGAGGACGCTGACGGTGTGATCGAGGGCGGCGCGGCCGAGGGGTCGCGAGACGATGGCGCGGAGACCACCGAGGGCGGCGCCGAAGAGACAGCCGACGAGTCCGTCGACTCGGACGACGAGGCGGTCTCGTCCCGGACGGACGCGCAGGGCGACACGGAACCCGAGAACGAGGGCGTGGAGGAGAAGCCCGAGCAGGGCGAGGGAACGGCGTGACAGCGACGCTGTCGGGCAGTGACGTCCCGCTCGCCGCGGCGCACGACCTGGCGCTCGTCGATCTCGACGGTGTCGCCTACCAGGGTCATCTGCCGATCCCGCACGCCGCGGACAGCCTGACCGCGGCGCGGACCGCGGGCCTGCGGCTGGTCTTCGTGACCAACAACGCGTCGCGCGAGCCCGAGGAGGTAGCCGGCCAGCTCACGGGGCTGGGCATCCCTACGGGCGCGGACGAGGTCATGACCGCCGCGCAGGCGTGCGCGGCCCTGCTGCGCACGCGGCTCGACCCGGGCGCGGGCGTCCTCGTCGTCGGCGGGCCCGGGCTGCGGACGGCCGTCGCGGACGCGGGTTTGACCGTCGTCGACTCCGCGGACGACGCTCCTGAGGCGGTGGCACAGGGGTACGCCGCCGGGCTGGGTTGGAGCGACCTCGCCGAGGCGGCCTACGCGGTCGCGGGCGGGGCCTGGCACGTGGCGAGCAATCTCGACCTCTCGCTGCCGACGGCGCGCGGGTTCGCGCCGGGCAACGGCGCGCTCGTGGGTGCGGTCGTGGCCGCGACCGGGGTCGAGCCGGACAGCGCCGGCAAGCCGTCACCCACGATGTACCGCCTGGCGGTCGACCGGGCGGGTGCCGAGCGCCCGCTGGTCATCGGCGACCGGCTCGACACGGACCTTGCCGGCGCACGCGCCGGCGGGTACCCCGGCCTGCACGTGCTCACCGGCGTGTCCTCGGCCAGGGACGCCGTTCTCGCGGCGCCGGGGCTGCGGCCGGACTACCTCGGCGGCGACCTGCGGGCCCTGCTCGAGCCGCACCCCCGCCCGGAGTCCGGCCCGGAAGGTTGGTGGACCTGCGAGGGCCGCGCGGCACGCGTCGTCGACGGCGCGCTCGAGCTCGACGGCCAGGGGCCGCGCGGGATCGACGTCGCCCGGGCCGCCTGCGCCGCCGCGTGGGACGCCGCCGACGGGGGCTCTCCGGTCGACCCGACGACGGTGCCCGAGCTGCAGGCCTGACCGCGACAGCGGCGTCCGGGCCCGGCGGCCGGCACCCACGGACCCGGACGAGGGCTGTGCGTCGTGCACGGCGCGTCAGCGCCAGCAGGTAGCGTGGACCCGGACCTCGGACGGCGGCATCCCGTGCAACCAGCAGCCCTCGGCCCGGTGGTCCGTGCGTACCCCGGAGGGTGCCGGCGACGAGACCACGACCGTGAGCGGCAGGGAGGGATCATGACGGAGGAGCACGCGACGCCTGGAGCCACGACCGGTCCCGTGACCGTCCCCGGCCCTCGTGCGGGGGACGCGCCCGTCACGGCGATGTCCGCTGCCACGTCCGGGGACCTCGACGGGCTCGAGGGCCTGGACGACCTCCCCGTCGGCGAGCACGTGGAGCGCTTCACCCAGGTGCACGACGCCCTGCGCGCGCGGCTCGACGGCGCACCGGAGGGTGCGCACGGCGACGGTCCGGACGCGGGACCGGGACGTTGATGCCGGAGGCACGCACCGACTCCAGGACGGACGCCGAGCTCGTCCGTCGCGGCCTGGCCCGGTCGCGACGCCAGGCGGTGGAGCTCGTCGACGCCGGACGGGTGCTCCTCGACGGTCGCGTCGTGACGAAGCCGTCGACGCCCGTGCCCGAGGGCGCGCCCGTCACCGTGCGCCCCGACCCCGACGACCCGGGATACGCCTCGCGCGCGGGCGGCAAGCTCGCCGGGGCGCTCGACGCGCTCGCCGCCGACCCCGCCGGGCAGACCCTGCTGCGGGCGGTCGACGAGGGGTGGTGCCTGGACGCCGGCGCGTCGACCGGCGGCTTCACGGACGTTCTTCTGCGCCGCGGCGCACGGCACGTCGTCGCGCTCGACGTCGGTCACGACCAGCTCGTGCCGACCCTGCGCGACGACCCGCGTGTCACGGTCGTCGAGGGGTTCAACCTGCGCGATCTCACGCCGCCCGACCTCGAGCGCGCCCCGGACGTCGTGGTGGGCGACCTGTCCTTCATCTCCCTGTCGCTCGTGCTGGGCCCGCTCGCGGCAGTGCTCGGCCCGCAGGGGCACGCCTTGCTGCTGGTGAAGCCGCAGTTCGAGGTGGGGCGCGAGCGGCTGGGCAGCGGCGGTGTCGTTCGCGACCCGGCCCTGCACGCCGAGGCCGTGCGCGCCGTCGTGCGCGCGGCGGCCGCCCACGGTCTGCGGGCGGCGGCGGTGGTCCCCAGCCCCCTGCCCGGGCCCAGCGGCAACCGCGAGTTCTTCTGCTGGTTCCAACACGCCGAGGGGGCGTCACCGGGCCCCGCCGAGGCGGTGACCGACGCCGCCGTCGCCGCGGCGGTCGCCTGGCGTCCCGGCGCCCCCGAAGCGCCGCCGTCCGTCCCACCCGTCCTGCCGATCGGAGGAGCACCGTGAGCCGCCGAGTCCTCATCGTCACCCATGGCGGCCGACCGGAGGCGGTGGCGGCGCTGTCGGAGGCTGTCCGCGAGCTCACCGAGGCGGGCTTCGAGGTCGCGCTGCACGACGACGACCTGGCCGAGTCGTTCGGCGACCACATGGCGGCGGCCCGCGCGCGCGAGGGCGTCACCGAGTCCGAGGCCGTCATGGTGCTGGGCGGCGACGGGACGATCCTGCGCGCCGCCGAACTGACGCACGGCACCGGGGTACCGCTCCTGGGGGTCAACCTCGGGCACGTGGGCTTCCTCGCCGAGAGCGAGCGCGACGACCTGCGGCACGCGGTGCGGCGGCTCGCCGCGCGCGACTACGAGGTCGAGGAGCGCGCGGTCGCCGACGTCGCCGTGCACCTGCCCGGAGAGGAGACGCCGCGGACCGGGTGGGCGCTCAACGAGGCCACGGTCGAGAAGGCGCGGCGCGAACGCATGGTCGAGGTCGGCATCGCCGTCGACGGCAGACCGCTGTCGTCGTTCGGCTGCGACGGCGTGGTGATGTCGACCGCGACCGGCTCGACGGCGCACGCGTTCTCGGCGGGCGGGCCCGTGATGTGGCCGGAGGTCGACGGCGTGCTGCTGGTGCCGCTGTCGGCGCACGCGCTGTTCGCGCGCCCCCTGGTGATCGGCCCGCGCTCGACATACACGGTGAAGGTGCTCGAGCGCAGCCCGGTGCCGGCGGTGCTGACCTGCGACGGCCGGCGGCGCATCGACCTGCCCGTGGGCTCGTGGGTGGAGGTGCGGCGGGGTGCGCTGCCGCTGCGGTTCGCGCGGCTCTCGCCCGCGCCGTTCACCGACCGGCTGGTGTCGAAGTTCTCCCTGCCGGTCGTCGGCTGGCGGGAGCTGGCCGCGAAACGGCCCGAGCACCGGGCACCGGGACACGACGCCGAGCACGATGCCGAACACGACGCCGAGGACGAGAAGGAGGCCTGAGGTGCTCGAAGAGATCGCGATCGAGAACCTGGGCGTGATCCGCGCCGCCCGGGTGCCCCTCGCCGACGGCCTGACCGTCATCACGGGTGAGACCGGCGCGGGCAAGACCATGGTGCTCACCGGCCTGGGCCTGCTCATGGGCGGCAAGGCCGACCCCGCCGCGGTGCGTCCCGGCGCGGACGGTGCCGTCGTCGAGGGCCGCCTGCGCGTGGCCGCCCACGCCGGGGTCGTCGGCAGGGTCGACGAGGCCGGCGGCGAGGTGGACGACGACGGGACCGTCGTCGTGCTGCGGACGGTCGCGGCGGCCGGCCGCTCGCGCGCCCACCTGGGCGGGCGCGGGGTGCCGCAGGCCGTGCTCGCGGAGATCGCCGACGAGCTCGTCACGGTGCACGGCCAGGCCGACCAGCTGCGCCTGCGCACGGCGGCCAAGCAGCGCGAGGCGCTGGACGCTTTCGCAGGGCCCGAGCACCAGGACGGTCTCGACGCCTATCGCGCGGCATGGGCGGAGCGCGCCGGCCTGCTGGCCGAGATCGACGACCTCACCGCGCGGGCGGCCGAGCGCGCCCGCGAGGCCGAGCTGCTGCGCCTCGGCCTCGCCGAGGTGGAGCGCGTCGACCCGCGGCCGGGGGAGGACGCCGAGCTCACGGCGCTCGTCGGGCGCCTCGGCAACGCCGAGCAGCTGCGCGTCGCGGCGCAGGAGGCGCACGACGTCGTCGCGGGCGACGACCTGGAGACCGCCGGCAGCGCGGTGGAGGCGGTCGAGCGGGCGCGGCGCGCCCTCGAGGCGGCCGCCGCCGACGACCCGGTGCTGGGCGGCCACGCGACCCGCCTCGCGGAGGCGGGGTACCTGCTCGCCGACGTCGCGACCGACCTGTCGTCGTACGTGAACGACCTGCAGGCCGACCCGGCGGGGCTCGAGACCGCGCACGCGCGGCTCGCAGAGCTGACGACGCTCACCCGCAGCTACGGCGAGACGATCGACGACGTGCTGCGGTGGGCGAGCGACGCCGGGCTCCGGCTGCTCGACCTCGACGACGGCGGCGAGCGCGTGGCCTTCATGCGCGAGCGCGCGGCCGACCTGGACGCCGAGCTGGCCGCCGCCGCCGACCGATTGACCGCGGGCCGGCGCACGGCCGCCGAGGCGCTCGCGGAGGCCGTCACGCTGGAGCTGTCCGGGCTGGCCATGAGGGGTGCCCGGCTGGCGGTCGACGTCGCCCCGGCGGACGAGCCGGGGCCGTGGGGCGCCGACCAGGTGGCGTTCCTGCTCGAGCCGCACCCGGGAGCGCCTGCGCGGCCGCTCGGCAAGGGCGCGTCCGGGGGCGAGCTGTCCCGCGTGATGCTGGCGGTCGAGGTCGCGCTCGCCACCGCGCGCGTCGACGCGGGGGCCGCCTCCGGCCGGACGACCGCGCCGCTGCCCACGTTCGTCTTCGACGAGGTGGACGCCGGCGTCGGCGGTCGCGCCGCCGTCGAGGTGGGCCGTCGGCTGGCGACGCTCGCGCGCAGCACGCAGGTCGTCGTCGTGACGCACCTCGCCCAGGTGGCGGCGTTCGCCGACTCGCACCTGGTCGTGACGAAGTCCACCCCGGGCGACGACGGGGCAGGTCCCGACGGAGCGGCGGGCGTCACCGTGACCGGCGTGCGCGAGGTCACGGACGACGACCGGGTCCGCGAGCTCGCGCGGATGCTCTCGGGGCAGGAGGAGTCCGCGACCGCGCGCCAGCACGCCGTCGAGCTCCTGGAGTCCTCCACCGTGGGACGATAGGGGCGATGAAAATGATCCTGCGCAAGTCCGAGCGTGCGCCTGACGCCGGGGACGACGGCACCGACGTGACGGGACCCGCCAGGGTCGGGACGCGGACGAAGGACCTGACCAAGCGCCTGCGCCCCGGTGACGTCGCCGTCATCGACCACGTCGACATCGACCGGGTCGCGGCCGACGCCCTGGTGGCGGTCGGCCCTGCGGCGGTGCTGAACGCCGCGCGCTCGACGTCGGGCCGGTACCCGAACGCGGGCCCGGGGATCCTGATCGAGGCGGGCATCACGCTGGTGGACGACCTCGGCCCCGCGGTCATGTCGCTGCCCGAGGGGGCGGCCGTGCGGATCGACGGCGGTACCGTGCGGGTCGGCGGGACCACCGTGGCCGAGGGCATCCGCCAGAGCCCGGAGACGGTCGCGGCCGACTTGATCGCGGCGCGCGAGGGCCTGTCGGAGGAGATCGAGAACTTCGCCGAGAACACGATGACCTACCTGCGCCGCGAGCGGGACCTGCTGCTCGACGGCGTCGGCGTCCCGGACGTGCGGACGCAGTTCGACGGCCGGCACGTGCTGATCGTGGTGCGCGGCTACCACTACCGCGAGGACCTGGCGATGCTGCGGTCCTACATCACGGAGAACCGGCCGGTGCTGGTCGGCGTGGACGGCGGCGCCGACGCGATCATCGACGCGGGCTGGAAGCCGGACATGATCGTCGGCGACATGGACTCGGTGTCCGACCGTGCGCTGTCCTCGGGCGCGGAGATCGTGGTGCACGCGTACCGCGACGGCAACGCGCCCGGGCTCGACCGCGTGGAGGCGCTCGGCGTCCAGCCCGTGGTGTTCCCCGCGACGGGGACCAGCGAGGACATCGCGATGCTGCTCGCCGACGACAAGGGCGCCGAGCTCATCGTCGCGGTGGGGACGCACGCCACCCTGGTCGAGTTCCTCGACAAGGGCCGGGCGGGCATGGCCAGCACCTTCCTCACGCGGCTGCGGGTCGGCGGCAAGCTCGTCGACGCCAAGGGTGTCTCCCGGCTGTACCGCACCCGGATCTCGAACCTGCAGCTCACGCTGTTGTCCCTGGCGGGCGTCGCCGCGGTGGTCGCGGCGCTCTGGTCCACCGCCGCGGGGCAGACGCTCTTCGGGTTGATCGGTGCCCGGATCGACGACCTCGTCTCCTGGGTGGGTAGCCTCTTCGGCGGGTGACGCCGCTGCGCGCCCCTCCGCCACCACGCCCGACCCGAACCGACCCGAAGGAACCTCTGCCGACCGTGATCGACTTCAGGTACCACCTCGTCTCGCTGATCTCCGTCTTCCTCGCCCTCGCGGTGGGCATCATCCTGGGTGCCGGCCCGCTGCAGGGCGCGCTCGGGGACCAGCTCACCGAGCAGGTCGACGCGCTGCGCACGGAGCGCAACACCCTGCGGGAGGAGCTCGGCGAGGCGCAGGCCGCCGCACAGGACCAGCGCCGCTTCATCGAGAGCTCCGGCGACCAGCTCGTCGCCGGGTCGCTCGCAGGAAAGAACGTCGCCGTGGTCGAGGTGGACGACGTGAGCGACGCGAGCCGTCAGGCCGTCCTGGACGAGCTGGAGGCCGCGGACGGGACCGTCGTCGCGCAGGAGCGCCTCACCGCGTCCTGGACCTCCGCGGACGAGCTGACCATGCGGGAGACGGTCGCCGACGGGTTGCGCGAGAAGCTGCCGTCGGACGCCGTCGAGGGCACGATCGACGACGAGTCCGGCCCGGCGCAGCTGCTGGCCGCGTCGCTCACCGTCGCGCTGACGGACGCGACCGCCGCGCAGTCGAGCACGTTCAGCGACGCCGCGCTCGAGCAGCAGCACCTGCTGGAGCAGGTGGGCCTGGTGGAGCAGGTCGCCGAGCCGAGCGCGCCCGCGGACGCGATCCTGCTGCTGTCGGGGGGCGGCACGGTGATCGACGAGGACGCGCAGACGCAGGACGCCGATCCGGAGCAGACCGGCATGGGCGCGCTCGCGGCGCTCGCCGGGACGTCCGCCGAGATCGCGGGCACCTCGGTGGTGGCCGGGCCGACGACGCAGGACGGCGACCTCGTGGCCACGGTCCGCGCCGACGACCAGCTCGCCGAGCTCGTGAGCACGGTCAGCGGGGTGGAGCAGACGACCGGCCAGATCGTCGTGCCGCTCGCCATCGCCGCCCAGGACGCCGGCGCCGTCGACCAGTACGGCTTCGAGGACGGTGCGTCCGTCCTCCCGCCGGTGGTCGAGCAGGGCGAGACGCAGGGGAACGGCTGATGCCCGGCCTGGCCGGTGCGGGCGCGCTGCTGCGCGGCGCGGCCGTGGCGGCGGCGGGGACAGCGCTCGCACGGCGGGCGCTGGACACCGACCCGCCCGGCGGCGCCGCGCGCTGGACGCGGACCAACCACCGCGGCGAGGCGGTGAGCATGCTCGAGGGACCCGCCGTGGCTGCCGGGCTCGTCGCCGGGACGCTCGCGGCCGGGGGCGGCCGCCAGGGGGCGGGCACCGCGATCGCGACGGCCGGCGCGGCCGTGTTCGGGCTCGTGGACGACCTCGCCGAGGACACCAGCACGCGCGTCAAGGGCCTGCGCGGTCACCTGGGCGCGCTCGCCCAGGGCCGGCTCACGACGGGCGGGCTCAAGGTGCTGGGCATCGGCGCGACGGCGATGGTCGGGGCGGCGGTCGGGACCCGACGGTCGGGAGGCGCCGCGGGCCACCTGCTGGACGTCGCGGTGAACGGCGCGCTGGTGGCCGGTACGGCCAACCTCCTCAACCTGCTCGACCTGCGGCCGGGGCGCGCCCTCAAGGCGTCCGCGGCCCTGAGCCTGCCGGTGGCCGGCGGCGCCGCGGGCGCGGCGACCGGCGTCGTCCTCGGGTCGGCCGTCGTCGCGGCGCCCGGCGACCTCGCCGAGCGCGACATGCTGGGCGACGGCGGCGCGAACGCCCTCGGCGCCCTGGTGGGGTCGCAGTGGGCGTTCGGCGCCCCGCGCGCCGTCCGGCTCGCCGCGTTGGCGTCCGTCGTCGGGCTGACGTTCGCCTCCGAGCGCGTGAGCTTCTCGGCCGTCATCGAGCGCACCCCGTGGCTTCGCGGAGTCGACGGGTGGGGTCGGCGCCGGGACGCGGCGGACCCGGGCGCGGTGACCCAGGACGCCCCGACGGGGGAGTGAACCCATGACGTCGCGCCCGGGCGGGCTGCGGGCGGCGACCCAGACGCTCGCCGGCGCCGCCGTCATGATCACCGTCGTGACCGTGGCGAGCCGGCTGGTCGGGTTCGCCCGGTCGCTGGTGCTGTCGTGGGCCGTGGGCACCGAGGGGGTCGGCCCGGCGTACAGCGCCGCAAACCTGCTGCCGAACGTCCTCTTCGAGGTGGCGGCGGGCGGCGCTCTCGCGGGCGCGGTGGTCCCGCTCCTCGCCGGTCCGATCGCTCGGCGCGCGCCCGAGGAGGCGTCGCGCATCGCGTCCGCGCTGCTCGGCTGGACGCTCGTCGTCCTCGTGCCGCTCGGTGCCCTGCTCGCGCTGCTGGCCGGGCCGATCGCCGGCCTGATCGTCCGGGAGCACCCCGAGCTGGTCGACGTCACCGCCACGTTCTTGCGGACGTTCGCCCTCCAGGTGCCGCTGTACGGGCTGGCGGTGGTGCTCGGCGGCATCCTGCAGGCGCACAAGCGGTTCTTCTGGCAGGCCTTCGCGCCGCTGCTGTCGAGCCTGGCCGTCATCGGCGTGTACCTCGCCTTCGTGGCGCTGGCGGACGGGAACCAGGGCGACGTCGCGGCGCTGTCCACGTCGGCGATCGCCTGGCTCGGCTGGGGCACGACGGCGGGCGTCGCCTTCCTCGCGCTGCCGCTCGTGCTCCCGGTCCGGCGCACGGGTACCCGGCTGCGCCCCACGCTGCGGTTCCCGGGCGGCGAGGGCACGCGGGCACGCAACCTCGCCCTGGCGGGCATCGGCGCCCTCGTCGCCCAGCAGCTGTCCGTGCTGGCCGTCATGGGGGCGGCGTTCCAGTTCGGCCCCCAGCAGACCTTCCCCACGTACACGTTCGCCCAGCAGGTGTACCTGCTGCCGTACGCCGTGCTGGCGTTCCCGCTCGCCACGAGCGCGTTCCCGCGCCTCGCGGAGCACGTGGCGCACGGGCACCTGGACCGGTTCCGCGGCCTGCTGGCCACGACCACCCGCACCCTGCTCGTCGTCTCCGGCCTCGGCGTCGGGGCGCTCATCGGTGCGTCGCAGGCTGTGGAGGCCGTGTTCGCCCGGATCGCCTCGGGCTCGGTCGCGGGCCTCGGGGACGCCGTCGCGTGGATGGCGCCGGGAATCGTGGGCTTTGCGCTCATCCTGCACCTGTCCCGCGCGCTGTACGCGATCGACCGCCAGCGTGTGGCGGTCGTCGTGACCGCGGCGGGCTGGTTGGTCGTGGCCGTGGCGGCGTTCGCGCTGCCCGCCGCGACCGGGGTCCGGGACCAGGTGGGCGTGCTCGCCCAGCTCGGTCTGGCCACCGCGCTGGGCATGACGGTGGCAGGAGCCGGGCTGCTCGTCGCCGTGGGCCGGTACGCCGGTCGGGAGGCGCTGCGGGGGATCCCGCGGACCCTGGTCGTGCTCGTGGTGACGACCGCGCTCGGCGCATGGGCCGGATCGCTGCTCTCCGGTGCGCTGCTGCCGGCGGACGCCGCCATCCTCCCGGCGATCGGCGTCGGGGTGCTCGCCGCCCTGGTCGGGGGCGGCGTCGTCGTGGGCGGGTTCCTGCTCGCCGACCGGTCCGCGGTGACGGGGATCGTGCGACGTGGGCGCGGCGCCGCCGAGGAGTGACGCGACGCACCGCACGGCCCGCGTGCCGCCGCCCCACCCACTGTTAGGATGGAGTTCCGTGGCCGACACCGCGAACAGACTCCAGCCCCGCTCCTCCAGCCGTACGGGTGCGACGCACCAGACACGGCACATCTTCGTGACGGGCGGTGTGGCCTCGTCGCTCGGCAAGGGACTCACAGCCTCTTCGCTCGGACGGCTCCTGCGCTCGCGGGGCCTGCGGGTCACGATGCAGAAGCTCGACCCGTACCTCAACGTGGACCCGGGCACGATGAACCCGTTCCAGCACGGCGAGGTCTTCGTCACCGAGGACGGCGCCGAGACCGACCTCGACATCGGGCACTACGAGCGGTTCCTCGACATCGAGCTGCCCGCCTCGTCCAATGTGACCACCGGCCAGGTGTACTCCCGCGTCATCGCGAAGGAGCGTCGCGGCGAGTACCTCGGCGACACCGTCCAGGTCATCCCGCACATCACCGACGAGATCAAGTCGCGCATGCGGGACCAGGCGGGCCCTGACGTCGACGTGATCATCACGGAGATCGGCGGCACCGTCGGCGACATCGAGTCGCAGCCCTTCCTCGAGGCCGCGCGCCAGGTGCGGCACGAGCTGGGTCGGGACGACTGCTTCTTCCTGCACGTCTCGCTCGTGCCCTACATCGGACCGTCGGGCGAGCTCAAGACCAAGCCCACCCAGCACTCGGTGGCGGCGCTGCGCTCCATCGGTATCCAGCCGGACGCGATCGTGCTGCGCTCGGACCGCGTGGTGCCGGACGGCATCAAGCGCAAGATCGCCCTCATGTGCGACGTCGACAACGAGGCCGTGATCAACTGCGCCGATGCGCCGTCGATCTACGACATCCCGCGGGTGATCCACACCGAGGGCCTCGACGCCTACGTGGTGCGCCGCCTGGACCTGCCGTTCCACGACGTCGAGTGGGACGGCTGGAACCGCCTGCTCGAGCGGGTGCACGAGCCGGAGCACAACGTCGAGATCGCTCTCGTCGGCAAGTACATCGACCTGCCCGACGCGTACCTGTCGGTGACCGAGGCGCTGCGCGCGGGCGGCTTCGACAACGACACCAAGGTCGCGATCCGTTGGGTCGCCGCCGACGACTGCCGTACCCCGGAGGGCGCCCAGGACTCGCTCGACGGCGTCGACGCGGTGCTCGTGCCCGGCGGCTTCGGCGTGCGCGGGATCGACGGCAAGGTCGGCGCCCTGCGCTGGGCGCGCGAGAACCTGGTGCCGACGCTCGGCATCTGCCTGGGGCTGCAGTCGATGGTCATCGAGTACGCGCGTCACGTGCTCGGGCTCGACGACGCGTCGTCCACCGAGTTCGACCCGAACAGCACCCACCCCGTGATCGCGACGATGGCCGAGCAGCTCGCGATCGTGGGCGGCGACGGCGACCTGGGCGGCACCATGCGCCTGGGCGCCTACGACGCCCACCTGGGCGCCGGGTCCGTCGTCGCGAAGGCCTACGGCAGCGAGCGGGTCTCGGAGCGCCACCGCCACCGGTACGAGGTCAACAACGCGTACCGCGCGCAGCTCGAGGACGCGGGCCTGGTCTTCTCCGGGACGTCGCCCGACGCCAAGCTCGTGGAGTTCGTCGAGCTGCCCGCCGACGTGCACCCCTACTACGTGAGCACCCAGGCGCACCCGGAGTTCAAGTCGCGCCCGACGCGCTCGCACCCGCTGTTCTCCGGGCTGGTCGCGGCCGCGCTCGAGCGGCAGGGCAACCAGGCGTGACGGGCGTGCCCGGGGCCACAGGCGAGGGCGGCCCGCTCGTCGACGAGGCCGCCCCGCGCCCGGTCGTGCGCAGCGAGGTGCTGCACAGGGGACGGATCGCGGACCTGGTGCGCGACGACGTCGACCTCGGTGATGCGGGCACCGTGACCCGCGAGTACGTGGTGCACCCGGGCGCGGTCGCGATCGTCGCCCTCGACGACGCCGATCGCGTGCTGCTGCTGCGCCAGTACCGGCACCCGGTGCGCGCGCGGCTGTGGGAGGTGCCGGCCGGTCTGCTCGACGTCGACGGCGAGCCTGCGGTGGACGCCGCGGCGCGCGAGCTCGCGGAGGAGGCGGACGTCACGGCGCGGCGGTGGCAGGTGCTGGCGGACTTCGCGTCGTCGCCCGGCAGCAGCGACGAGGCCGTCCGGGTCTTCCTGGCCCGCGACCTGGGCGAGGTGTCGGCCACGGAGCGCCACACCCGCACGGGCGAGGAGGCCGGCATCGAGGTGCGCTGGGTGCCGCTGGACGAGGCCGTGGCACGGGTGCTGGACGGCAGCCTGCACAACCCGTCGGCGGTGGTGGGCGTCCTCGCCGCGGCGGCGAGCCGCGCGGGCGGATGGGCCTCGCTGCGGCCGGCGGACGCGCCCTGGCCGTCCCGGCCGCGGGCCTGAGCGGCCGGTAGGCTCCACAGGCGTGCGTGACGCCCTCGACCTCGCTGCCGGCGCCGACGACTCCCCGGGGCCGGCGGGGGCACCCGCGGTGCGCGTCCTCGGGCCGGTGCGCGTGGCCGGGCCGGGCGGCGAGCTCCGGCCGCCGCGGGGCGCGCGTGCCGCGGCACTGGTCGTGCTCCTCGCCCTGGGCGGCCCCCGCGGGGTCTCGTCGACCGCGATCGTCGACCGGCTCTGGCAGGAGTCGCTGCCCGCCGACCCGCGTGCCGCGCTGCAGAACCTGGTCTCGCGCCTGCGGGCCGTGGCAGGGCGACACGTCGTGCGCGCCACCGAGACCGGCTACGCGCTGGGTGTCGTCTCCGACCTCGACCTGGTGCGCGAGGGCCTGACGGCGGCCCGCCACGAGCTCGTGTCGGGGGACCCGGGCGCGGCGTCGGCGACCACGGAGCGGATCCTCGGGCTGTGGGATGGCGCTCCCGGCGGTGACCTCGACGGCGGCGGGTTCGCCGCCGTCGCGCGCGAGCTGGCCGCGGCGGCAGAGCGCTGGCGTGACGGGCTGCGCGTGGTGCGCCGGGACGCCGCCGAGGCGACGGGGCAGCACGCCGTCGTCGCCGAGATCGCCGTGGCCGACCTCGCCGCGGACCCGACGGACGAGGACGCGGCCCGCGCGCTCATGGGCGCCCTCGGCGGGCTCGGCCGGCCGGCGGAGGCCCTCCGAGTGTTCACGCGGCTGCGGTCCGTGCTGGTGCGGGAGCTGGGCAGCGAGCCCGGGCCCGCGACCGTCGCGCTCTACGACGAGCTCGCCGCCGTCGGCGCCCCCGGCCCCGACGGCCACGGGGTGCCCGTCGCGTGGCCGGGGTCGGACGCCGTCGTCCCCGCCGACGGCGTGCCGGCCGCGGGGACCACCCGCGGCCTGCGGACCTACGCGACGCCGCTGCTCGGGCGCGACGCGGACGTCGCCGCGGTACGGGACGCGCTGGACATGGCCCGGCTGGTCACCGTGCTGGGGCCGGGCGGGCTGGGCAAGACCCGGCTCGCGCAGGAGGTCGCCCGCCGGGCCGCCGCGCGCACGCCGTTCGTGGTCGTCGTCGAGCTGGTGGGCGTGCGCGACGACGACGACGTCGTGCTGGCGCTCGCGGACGCTCTTGGGATCGTGCCGGGGGCCGGCTCGCTGCGTCTGGCGGAGCGGCTCCAGGCCGGCGACCTGGCGAGCCAGGTCGCGGCCCGGCTGCGCGACGCCGACGCCCTCGTGGTCCTCGACAACTGCGAGCACGTGGTGGAGGGCGCGGCCCGGTGGGCCGCGACGCTGCTCGACGCGTCCCCGCGGCTGCGGGTGCTCGCCACCAGCCGGACCCCGCTGCTGCTCGAGGGCGAGGTCGCATACGCGCCGGCGCCGCTGGGCTCCGACCCCGCGGAGGCCGACGGCGGCCCCGCCGTGCGGCTGTTCGTCGAGCGGGCCCGCGCCGTGCGCCCCGACGCCCTCCTCGATCACCAGGCGGTGGCCCGCCTCTGCGAGCGTCTGGACGGGCTGCCGCTGGCGATCGAGCTGGCGGCGGCGCGCGTCCGCACCCTGAGCGTCGCGGAGGTGGACGCCAGGCTCGACGAGCGGTTCGCCCTGCTCCGGGTGCGCGACCGCTCTGTCCCGGACCGCCACCGCACGCTCGAGGCGGTGCTGGACTGGAGCTGGAACCTGCTCTCGGCCGGCCAGCAGGCGCTGTGGCGGCGCGCCGCCGTCCTCCCGGACGGCTTCTCCGCGGAGGCGGCGCGGGCGCTGGTGCCGGCCGCGTCCGGGTGGCAGGTGGACGACGACGTCGCCGCGCTCGTGCTGCAGTCGCTGGTGCGGGTCGAGGAGGCGGACGGGGCGGCCCGGTACCGCATGGTCGAGACCGTGCGGGAGTTCGGGCTGCTGCGGCTCGCCGCCTCCCGGGAGGAGGTGGCGACGGACGACGCCGTGCTCGGGTGGTCGACGACGGTCGCCCGCCGCTGCGCCTCGCACCTGCTGACGCCCGGGCAGCGCGAGGCGGTGGCCGAGCTCGCCCGCGAGCAGGAGAACCTCCTGTTCGCGGTGCGCCGCGCGGTGGACCGGGGGCGGCCGGACGCCGTCGTGCACGGCTTCGTCGCGCTGCTCGGCAGCTGGACCTCGCGGGGCGCCGAGGAGCGCGTCGTCGGCCTCGCGCCCGTCGTGCTCGACTCGCTCGCCGGCTGGCAGGTGCCGGAGGACCACGCGGACGCCACGGCGATCGCCCTCGTGGTGATCGCCGGGGCGTCGGTCTTCGGGGCGCCCGAGCGGGCGGCGCGGCCGCTGGCACGCCTGCGACGGCTGCTGCGCACCAGCCGGTCCGTGGGATCGCGCACCCGCGACCTGGCCGGCCTGGTCCTGGCCCGGTCGCCGGAGGAGATCGCCGAGGTGCTCGCACGGCTGCAGCGGTCCGACGACGGGTACACGTCGCTGCTGGCGCACATGTTCGAGGCGCAGCAGCGGGAGAACGACGGCGAGCTGGCGCGCGCGGTGGAGCTCGCCGGGACGGCCCACGAGGTCGCCCGCCGCCTGGAGGACCCCGCGGCCACCGCCATGACGGCGATGGTGGTGGCCTCCTTCATGACGGAGCAGGGCGACGCCGCCGCGGTCGCGGGCTGGGTCGCCGCGGCGCGGGACGGGCTGGTGGCGATCGGCGCCGACGAGATGCAGCGCCAGGTCCAGTGGATCGAGCTCAGTGCGGCGCTGACGCTCGAGGATCTCTCGGCGGCAGAGTCGACGGTCGCGGGCATGGCCGACGCGCTCGAGGGGAGCCGGGGTGCGCAGGCGACGGAGTCCGTCGCGGTGCTCGAGCTCGGGCGGGGCGAGGTGGCGTGGCTGCGCGGGGACCGCGACGCGGCGCTGGAGCACTTCTCGCGGTCGGTCGCGACCTTCGGCGCGGGCCAGCCACCGGGGGACGCCGCCCCGTGGTTCCTCATGGCGGCGTCGGCCACGCTGGTGCGGCGGGTCCAGGCGGGCGCGGCGGACGACGGCGGCCTGGTGCAGCGCATCGTCGAGGTGGGGCGCCGGGTGCGGGGCGCGGGCCGCGGGTTCGTCGACCGGCCGGTGCTCGCGACGTCGTCGGTCGGCGTCGCGTACTGGGCCTGCCTCGGCGACGGGCGCGCCGGGCGACGGGACCCCGACCGGGTGGCCGCGGGCGCGGAGCTGCTGGCGCTCGCGGGCCGGCTGGGCGCGCGCCAGGACCTGCCCGCCCTCCGGCTGATCGACCTGCGGGGCTCCGTGGCCGATTCCCTCGGTGGCACGGACGCGGCCGTGGTGCGGGCGGCCGAGGAGCGGGCCGGCGCGCTGGCCCGCGACGAGCTGGTGCCGCGCGCGGAAGAGCTCCTGGCCCGCCTCGCGGGCGAGGCGGGCCAGGAGCTCGGGGGTGGTCCCGCTCAGGCCTTCTTCATGTAGCTCCGCACGGCGAGCGGGGCGAAGATCGCGACGACCACGGCGCAGCTCAGCAGCGCGATGCCGACCTGGCCGGTCACGCTGCCGGTGCCGGCGAGGTCGCGCACCGCGGTCACGAGGTGCGACACCGGGTTGACGTTGACGAAGCCCTGCAGCCACCCGGGCATGGTGTCCACGCTGACGAACGCGTTGGACAGGAACGTCAGCGGGAAGAGCACCAGGAACGAGATGCCCTGCACCGACGACGCGGACCGGGCGACGACGCCGAGGAACGCGAAGATCCAGCTGAGCGACCAGGCGCAGACGATGACGAGCAGCCCCGCGAGGAGCACGCCGCTCACGCCGCCGCCCGGGCGCCAGCCCATGATCAGGCCCATGACGATGGTGAGGGTCGTCGCGATGAGGTAGCGGACGGTGTCCGCCACGAGGGCGCCGGCCAGCGGCGCGATGCGGGCGATGGGCAGGGACCGGAACCGGTCGAACACGCCCTTGTCCATGTCCTCGCGCAGCTGGGTGCCGGTGACCGCCGACGTCGTGATGACGGTCTGCACGAGGATGCCGGGGATGATGAGCGGGAGGTAGGCCTCGACGCTCCCGGCGATCGCGCCGCCGAAGATGTACGTGAACATCAGCGTGAAGATGATCGGCTGCACGGTGACGTCGATGAGCTGCTCCGGCGTCCGGCGGATCTTGATCAGGCCGCGGCGGGCCATGGCCAGCGAGTCGGCGACGCCCTGGCGGAGGGTGACGCGGTTGCGCAGGGTGCGTTCGGCACCGGGGACGATGCGCGTGCCCGGCGCCGGACGCGCGCTGGGGGCGGTGGTGAGCGTGGTCATGCGGAGATCTCCTCGAGCTCGGGTGAGCCGGCAGCGGTGGCGGCCTGGTCGGTCGCGTCGTGGCCGGTCAGGGTCAGGAACACCTCGTCGAGGGTCGGCTTGTCCATCGACAGCCCGTCCAGGTCGACGCCGGCGCCGCGCAGGCGGACCAGGACGTCCGTGACGCGGGCCGGGTCGGCGACGGGCACGGTGAGCCGGCGGGCCTCGGGGGACGGGGTGGCGGCGACGCCGAGCACCTCCTGCACGGTCTCGAGCGCGGCCGGCAGGTGCTCGGGCTGCAGCAGGGTGAGCTGCAGGGACTGCTGGCCCACGGACGACTTGAGCTCGTCGCCGGTGCCCTCCGCGACGACCTGCCCGCGGTCGATGACCGCGATGCGGTCGGCGAGCTGGTCGGCCTCGTCGAGGTACTGCGTGGTGAGCAGCACGGTGGAGCCCGTCTCGACCAGGCGGCGGATGGTCTCCCACATCTGCGCGCGGGTGCGCGGGTCGAGGCCCGTGGTGGGCTCGTCGAGGAAGAGGAGCGGCGGCTGGGCGATGAGGCTCGCGGCGAGGTCGAGTCGACGGCGCATGCCGCCCGAGAAGTTCTTCAGCGGGCGCGCGGCGGCGTCGGTGAGGTGGAACTCCTCGAGCAGGTCACGGGTGCGGCGCGTCGCCGCGGCGCCCTTGAGGCCGTTGAGGCGGCAGAACAGCAGCAGGTTCTCGGTGGCGCTGAGCGTCTCGTCGACAGACGCGTACTGTCCCGTGACGCCGATGAGCTGCCGCACGACGAACGGCTCGCGCGCCACGTCGTGGCCGAAGACGGAGGCGCGCCCGGCGTCGGGGCGCAGGAGGGTCGCCAGCATGCGGATCGTGGTGGTCTTGCCCGCCCCGTTCGGGCCGAGGACCCCGTAGACCGTGCCGGTGGCGACCTGGAGGTCGACGCCGTCCACGGCGCGGTTGTCGCCGAAGATCTTGACGAGGCCCTCGGCCTCGATCGCGGTGGTGGTCATGGCACCCACCCTGCGCGGCGGCGCTCGCAGCCTGCTGTCACGCCGCTGTCACGCGCTCGCGCACCGCAGTCAGCGGCCTACGGGACGTCCCGGGGCAGGGCGGCCACCCGCCGCCTGACCGCCTCGACGTGCGCGGTCGCGGCGGGGAGGACCGTGTCGTCGACGGACGCGACGGCGACGATCCCGAGGGAGTTGACCAGGAACGTCCCGACGAAGCCGCCCAGGTCGTCGAGGCGCACCGAGGCGGCCCGCGACGGCGTCGTCTCCGCGACCAGCGCGAGGCCGGTGCCGCGCAGGTGCGGTGCGGCCGGCCAGATCACCTGGCCGTCAGGCTCGACGAAGCCGATGTTGGCGATCGACGACTCGGCGACGATCCCGCCGGGGCCGGTGAGCAGCGCGTCGTCGTAGCCCTCGCGGGCCGCGACGCGCGCCCATTGCGCCTGCGCGAAGCCGCCCAGGTGCTTGAGGTGCGCGAACGGGCGCAGGTACGGCACGGAGCGCAGGCGCTGAGGGCGGGTGGGCGGCTGGCGGGGCTCGGCGACCTGGACGGCGACGTGATCGGCGTCGCGCAGGACGACGCGGACGGAGGCGTCGGTCTGCCCGGCGAGCGCGTGCCGCACGAGCCGGCGGACGCGGTCGCCGTCGAGCGGCACGCCGAAGATCTCGCGGTGGGCGGCGTCCAGCCGTCCCAGGTGGTGCGCCAGGCCCTGCACCCCGCCGCCGCGCACCTGCATGGCGGTGAAGTGACCGTCCGTGGAGGCGACCTGCGCGGCCGTGGCCGGGCGTCCGTCGACCTCGATGCGCACCGGGGGCCTCAGGCGCGGGTGCGCAGCCGCAGGACGGCGTTCGCCGTGGCCCAGGTGAGGCAGCCGGCGCCCACCAGGTGGATGCCCACGAGGAGCTCGGGGAGGCCCGTGAAGTACTGGACGTACCCGATGAGCCCCTGCGCCAGCGTCACCGCGAGCAGCAGCCACGCCGCCTTGCGCGCCGTCGCCACCAGCGGGCCGGCCGACGCACGGTGCAGCAGCACGAGCAGCACCACGAGGGTGATCGTGAACAGCCAGACGGTGCCGGAGTGGGCGCGCGTGACCGTCAGCGGGTCGAGGGCCAGCCGGTAGCCGACCTCGGTGTCGCCGGAGTGCGGGCCGGAGCCCGTGACGAGCACGCCGAGCGTGACGACGGGGATCAGGAGCAGCCCGAGGAGGGCGCCCACGGTGGCGACGCCGCGCCCGGCGATCCGCTCCGGGGGCGCGTCGCCCTCGCCGTGCCGGTGCAGCAGGTAGGCGCTGAACCACACGAGCGCGGCGGAGACGCCGAAGTGCAGCGAGACCCAGCCCGGGCTCAGGTGCAGCAGCACCACGACGCCCCCGATGACCGCCTGCGCGATCACGCCCGCCAGGGGCACGACGCCGAGGGCCCGGTACGACCGGGGCCGCCTCCGGTCGGTCACGACGAGCAGGAGGACCAGCAGGCCGACGATGCCGAGCACGAACGCCAGGGTGCGGTTGCCGAACTCGATGTACGGGTGGATGGTCGACGCCTGGTGGAACGCTGGCGTGAACTGTCCGGGCTCGCAGTTCGGCCAGGTCGAGCAGCCGAGGCCGGAGTCGGTCAGGCGCACCGCGCCGCCGGTGCCGATGATGAGGATCTGGCCGATGACGTTCGCGAGCAGCACGCCGCGGGTCCAGGAACGGAACCGGGCAAGGCGGTCGGGAGATCCGGCGCGGTCGGACGTGGCGCCCGACCCGGCCTCGGAGGCAGGGCGCACGGCAGGGCTCGACGAGGTCACGGGTCCACGCTATCGCCCCGGCGCGGGCGCTCCGGGCGCCTCCGAGGCCTCCGCGGTGTGACCTTGACCCGGGTGGGGTCCGGTCCCGCGCCGGTCACTGCCAGCGGAAGAAGCGGGCCGCGGCCCACGCGAGCAGCGCGGTCCACGCGGCGAGCACCGCGAGCGCGAGCGGGGGGACCCCGGTGCCCAGCAGGGCCCCGCGCATCGCCTCGCCGAGCGCGCCCGACGGCAGGAACGTCGCGAGGTGCTCGAGCGGTCCCGGCAGCTGCTCCGGCGGCACCAGCAGCCCGCCGCCCACGACCAGGAGCACCAGCACGAGGTTGGCGAGCGCGAGCACGCCTTCGGCGCGCAGCGTCCCCGCCAGCAGGAGCGCGAGCGCGGTGAAGCAGGCCGTGCCGAGCAGCCCCACGCCCGCGGCCGCGAGGACCCCGCCCGGCGCGGGCTGCCAGCCCAGCGCGAGGGCCACCGCGCCGATGACGACGACCTGCACCAGCTCGACCGCCAGGACGCCCAGCAGCTTGCCGGCGAGCAGCCCGCCGCGGCCGAGCGGCGTCGTCGCCAGCAGCCGCAGCACGCCGTTGCGGCGGTCGAAGGCCGTGGCGATCGCCTGGGAGGTGAACGCCGTGGAGACGCAGGCGAGCGCGAGCACGCCCGGGGTCACGAAGTCGATGCGCGCCAGGCCGCCGGTGTCGATCTCGACCACGCTGGTGCGCGTCAGGCCGATCAGCACCAGCACCGGGAGCACGATCGTGACGAGCAGCTGCTCGCCGTTGCGCAGCACGGCCCGCGTCTCGAAGCCGGTCTGGGCCAGCACGCGCCGCCACGCGGGCGCGGCGGTGCCCGGGGCGCTTGGCGCGGGAGGGGTCGTCGTGGTCATCGCAGGTGCCGTCCCGTCAGGTCGAGGAAGACGTCCTCCAGCGTGCGCCGCCCCACGGTGAGGCGGCTGGCGAGGACGTCGTGGTCGGCGAGCCACGCGGTGAGCGCGGCCAGGGCGCGCGGGCCGGCGGGGCCCGTGCCGACGTACGAGCCACGCTGCGGCTCGGTCACCAGCCACGCGCCGGTGGTGCCCGGCGTCGCGGCGTCGAGCGCGGCGGCCACGGCGGTGACGTCGAGGCCGGCGGCGGCGTCGAAGCGCAGCGTGCGGTCGTCCTGCGCGTCGGGGAAGAGGAGGTCGGGGACGCTGCCGCTGGCGATGACCCGGCCGTGGTCGACGACGTGCACCCGGTCGGCCAGGTCCTCCGCCTCGTCCATGAGGTGCGTGGTCAGGACGACGGCGGCGCCCTCGTCCCGCAGCTCGCGCACGAGGTCCCACACGGCGTGCCGGCTCTGCGGGTCCATCCCCGCGCTCGGCTCGTCGAGGAAGACCACCTCGGGCCGCCCCACGACGGCCGCCGCGAGGGACAGCCGCTGACGCTGGCCGCCCGACAGGCGGCGCACCGTGGTCCGTGCGAAGGAGCCGATGCCGAGGCGCTCGCCGAGCTCGCCGAGGTCGCGCGGCGCCGCATACATGGCGGCGACGTGGCGCAGCACCTCGCCCGCGCGGGCGCCGGTGGGCAGCCCGCCGTCCTGCAGCATGACGCCGACCCGGGGGCGGAGGGCTCGCGCGTCGGCCACGGGGTCGAGACCGAGGACACGCACCGTCCCGCCGTCGGGGGTGCGCAGGCCCTCGCAGCACTCCACGGTGGTGGTCTTGCCCGCCCCGTTCGGCCCGAGGACGGCGGTCACCGCCCCGGCGTCGGCGACGAGGTCGAGGCCTGCGACGACGTCGCGTCCGTCGTAGCGTTTGACCAGGCCCTGCACGTGGACGGCGGCGCGGGCGGCCTCGGCGGGACGGAGGGGCGCGGCGGCGCCGTCCGCGCCCGATGGCGCGATCGAGGTGGGCACCGGAAGATTCTACGGAAGTCGCCCGACCGGGCGGCGCACGGTTCGCACGACCGGAGGAGCACGACGGACATGACCTTCTACGCGTTCACCCCGCCGCAGGACGTCGCCGCCCTGGCCCGGCGCCTGTGGTACTGGCCGGTGATTCGCGGCGTGCTGGCGGTCCTCTTCGGCCTGCTGGCCGTCTTCCTGCCGGACAAGACGCCGACCCTGCTCGTCCAGGTCTTCGGGGTGTTCGTGCTGGTCGACGGCCTGGTGAGCATCATCGACGGGGTCCGTCGACGCGGCACCTCTGCAGGGTCCGTGAACACCGGCGTCGGGATCGTCGCGCTGGTGTTCGGGGCCCTCCTGCTGCTCCTGCCGAAGGTGTTCCTCGGCGTCGTGCTGATCCTCGTGGCCATCTGGGCTCTGATCTTCGGTCTGCTGCAGCTGTTCGTCGTCCCGGCGATGCGCCGGCGCGGCGGGGCGTCGTGGGTGTGGAACCTGCTCGCGGGCCTGCTGCTGGTAGCGCTCGCGGTGGTGTGCTTCGTCAACCCCTCCGACGCGATCGTGGGCCTGTCCATCGTGATCGGCGTGTTCGCGGTGATCATCGGGATCGTGATGATCGCCCTAGGGATCAAGCTGCGGCAGCTCGGGCAGCAGACCCCGGGCGGAGGAGCGGTCGGCGGCCCGGGCGAGGTCATCGAGGGGCGGATCGTCGCCGACGAGTGACGTTCGCGACATCCGGGGCCCGACCACCCTCCGGTGAGGCATGCCTTGCTTGACATCCTGGATTACGCAACAAGGATGTTACCTATATCGACGTCGTCGCCCGTGGTTGAGGTCTGCAGCTGAGGCCTCTCCCGGGTGGTCCACGAGCCGTATGGGGGGATGAGCGCATGCCGACGAGCACGACCGACCGCACGGCCGCACGCATCGACCCCCGCGTCCTGGACGACGCCCCCGAGGCCGACGGCACTACCCGCCGCCGCGTCCTCGAGCTGGTGGCGGGCGAGGGGCCGGTGACCGCCGGCGAGCTCGCCGACCGGCTCGGCCTCACCTCCGCCGCCGTGCGCCGTCACCTGGCCTGCCTCGAGGAGGACGGCACCATCGCGGTGCACGACGCCGGCCCGTCGTCCGGCCGTCGGGGCCGCCCTGCACGCCGCTACGTCGTCAGCGCGCACGGCCAGTCCGACCTCGCGGGCGGGTACTCCGAGCTCGCGGCGCAGGTCATGCGATACCTGCGCGAGACGGGCGGCAGCGACGCCGTGGCGCGGTTCGCGGCCGACCGGTACGACGCCGTGGTCGCGCGGTTCGCCCCGCGACTCACGGCCACCGACCCCCAGGAGCGCGCGCAGCAGCTCGCCGGCCTGCTCTCGGCCGACGGCTACGCCGCCTCGGTCCGCCCGGTCTCCGGCCCGCTCCTGCCCACCGTCCAGCTGTGTCAGGGCCACTGCCCGGTGCAGCACGTCGCCGAGGAGTTCGGCGAGCTGTGCGAGGCCGAGGCCCGCGCGTTCTCCGAGCTGCTCGGCACCCACGTCCAACGCCTGGCCACGATCGCGGGCGGCGCGCACGCCTGCGTCACGAACGTCCCGATCGTCGCGACGCCGGCCTCGCAGACCCCCTCCACGAACCTCCCCACCCCGGCCCACCGCACCCGCGGCACGCAGGAAGGAACACGATGAGCGCTCCCACCCAGGACGCCGCCCAGGCGGCTTCGGCACAGGGCACCGAGAAGCGGTCCGATGACGAGATCATCGACTCGATCGGCGCGTACCAGTTCGGCTGGCGCGACAGCGACGCCGCCGGCGAGGCCGCCAAGCGCGGTCTGAACGAGGACGTCGTCAAGAACATCTCGGCGCTGAAGGACGAGCCCGAGTGGATGGCGAAGTTCCGTCTCAAGGCGCTGCGGCTGTTCGGGAAGAAGCCGATGCCGAACTGGGGCGCCGACCTCACGGGGATCGACTTCGACCGGATCAAGTACTTCGTGCGCTCCACGGAGAAGCAGGCCGCCAGCTGGGAGGACCTGCCCGAGGACATCAAGGAGACCTACGACAAGCTCGGCATCCCCGAGGCGGAGAAGCAGCGCCTCGTGGCCGGCGTCGCCGCGCAGTACGAGTCCGAGGTCGTCTACCACCAGATCAACGAGGAGCTCGAGAAGCAGGGTGTCATCTTCCTCGACACCGATACCGCGCTGCGCGAGCACCCCGAGCTGTTCCAGGAGTACTTCGGCACCGTCATCCCGTCGGGCGACAACAAGTTCGCGGCGCTGAACTCCGCCGTGTGGTCGGGCGGGTCGTTCGTCTACGTGCCGCCGGGCGTGCACGTCGAGATCCCGCTGCAGGCCTACTTCCGCATCAACACGGAGAACATGGGCCAGTTCGAGCGGACGCTGATCATCGCGGACGAGGGCTCCTACGTGCACTACGTCGAGGGCTGCACCGCGCCGATCTACTCGAGCGACTCGCTGCACTCCGCGGTCGTCGAGATCGTCGTGAAGAAGAACGCCCGCGTGCGGTACACGACCATCCAGAACTGGTCGAACAACGTGTACAACCTGGTGACCAAGCGCGCCACGGCCGCCGAGGGCGCCACCATGGAGTGGGTCGACGGCAACATCGGCTCCAAGGTGACGATGAAGTACCCGGCGATCTACCTGCTGGGCGAGCACGCCCGCGGCGAGACGCTGTCCATCGCCTTCGCGGGCGAGGGCCAGCACCAGGACGCCGGCTGCAAGATGGTGCACGCCGCGCCCCGCACGTCGTCGTCGATCGTGAGCAAGTCCGTCGCCCGCGGCGGCGGCCGCACGTCGTACCGCGGCCTGGTGCAGGTGCTCGAGGGCGCCAAGCACTCCGCCTCGACGGTGCTGTGCGACGCGCTGCTCGTCGACCAGATCTCCCGGTCCGACACCTACCCGTACGTCGACGTCCGCGAGGACGACGTGTCCATGGGGCACGAGGCGACGGTCTCGCGGGTGAGCGAGGACCAGCTGTTCTACCTCATGTCCCGAGGCATGGAGGAGACCGAGGCGATGGCCATGATCGTGCGCGGGTTCGTCGAGCCCATCGCGCGCGAGCTGCCCATGGAGTACGCGCTCGAGCTCAACCGCCTCATCGAGCTGCAGATGGAAGGGTCCGTCGGCTAAATGACTGCGCAGACCATGACTACCGATCACTCCCGCGCCGTGGCCGACGGTGCCCACTCCCACGGCGTGGTCCCGGCGGGCTCGCGCGCGGAGCGCAAGACGTCGTTCGACCTCGCCGACATCCCCGTGCCCACCGGGCGCGAGGAGGAGTGGCGCTTCTCGCCCGTCGCGCGGCTCCAGCCGCTGTTCGGCGAGGACCTGGGCGCCGGCGGCGTGCTGACGACCGTCGTCGAGGCTCCGGAGGCCAAGGTCGAGATCGTCGGCAAGGGCGACCCGCGCCTGGGCACCACCGGCAAGCCGGGGGACCGCACCGCCGTGACCGCGTGGAACGCGGCCGCCGAGGCGACCATCATCACCATCCCTGCCGAGGCTGTCGCCAGCGAAGTCACCTCCGTGCGGGTCGAGGGCGCCACCAAGGACGCGACCGCGCAGCACCTGCTGGTGCACGCCGAGCACCACGCCGAGGCCGTCGTCGTCATCGACCACCGCGGGGATGCGACGCTCAACCAGACGGTCGAGATCGTCGTCGACGAGGGCGCGCACCTCACGCTCGTCTCCGTGCAGGACTGGGCGGACGGTGCCGTGCACGCCTCCAGCCACCGCGCCAGCATCGGCCGCGACGCCAAGCTCAAGCACGTCGTCGTGACCTTCGGCGGCGACGTCGTGCGGATCACGCCGGACGCGACGTTCACGGGCGAGGGCGGCGAGGTCGAGATGGTCGGCCTGTACTTCGCGGACGCGGACCAGCACCAGGAGCACCGCCTGTTCGTGGACCACGCCGTGCCGCGGTGCAAGTCGCGGGTCACCTACAAGGGCGCCCTGCAGGGCGCCGGCGCCCACGTGGTGTGGGTCGGCGACGTGCTGATCCAGGCCGAGGCCGAGGGCACCGACACGTACGAGCTCAACCGCAACCTGGTCCTCACCGACGGCGCGCGCGCCGACTCGGTGCCGAACCTGGAGATCGAGACCGGAGAGATCGAGGGCGCGGGGCACGCGTCGGCGACCGGCCGCTTCGACGACGAGCAGCTCTTCTACCTCATGGCCCGCGGCATCCCCGAGGTCGACGCGCGTCGCCTCGTCGTGCGCGGCTTCTTCGCGGAGCTCATCGAGCAGATCGGCGTCGCGTCGGTCGAGGACCGCCTCCTCGCCTCGATCGAGGCCGAGCTGGAGAAGTCGATGAGCGTCATCACCGGCGTCGCGCCGGTCGCGGAGTGAGCTCCCGATGACCTCCCAGCTGGCCTGCATGGCCGACGACCTCGCCCCCGAGGAGGCCATGCTCGTGGAGCTCGACGGCGCGAACGGGGCCCCGGTCCCGGTCGCGGTCGTCCGTGACGCCGACGGCGGCTGGCACGCCCTCTCGGACATCTGCTCGCACGGGCAGGTCTCCCTGTCCGACGGGGAGGTCGAGGGCTGCCTGGTCGAGTGCTGGCTGCACGGGTCGCAGTTCGACCTGCGCACCGGCAAGCCGGTCCAGCTCCCCGCGACGCAGCCCGTGCCGGTGTACCCGGTGACCGTGGACGGCGACCGCATCCTCGTGGACGTCGACGAGACGCTCGCCGTCGCGTCCTGACCCCCACTCTTCGCAACACAGACCTGGAGACACGAAGCATGCCCACCCTGGAGATCCGCGACCTGCACGTCAGTGTCGAGACCAAGGAAGGCGCCAAGCCGATCCTGCGCGGCGTCGACCTGACCATCAACTCGGGCGAGACGCACGCCATCATGGGGCCGAACGGCTCCGGCAAGTCCACGCTCGCCTCGGCCCTCGCCGGCCACCCGAAGTACACGGTGACCTCCGGCACCGCGACGCTCGACGGCGAGGACCTCCTCGCGATGACCGTCGACGAGCGCGCCCGCGCCGGCCTGTTCCTCGCCATGCAGTACCCGGTCGAGGTGCCCGGCGTGTCGGTGGCGAACTTCCTGCGCACCGCCAAGACCGCCATCGACGGCGAGGCCCCCGCCCTGCGCACGTGGGGCAAGGAGGTCAAGGGTGCGATGGAGAACCTGCGCATCGACTCGACCTTCGCCGAGCGCTCCGTCAACGAGGGCTTCTCGGGCGGCGAGAAGAAGCGCCACGAGATCCTGCAGATGGAGCTCTTCAAGCCCCACTTCGCGATCCTCGACGAGACCGACTCGGGCCTCGACGTCGACGCGCTGCGCGTCGTGTCGGAGGGCGTGAACCGCGCCAAGACGAACACCGACGTCGGCGTGCTGCTCATCACGCACTACACGCGCATCCTGCGCTACATCAAGCCGGACTTCGTGCACGTCTTCGTCGACGGCAAGATCGCTGAGGAGGGCGGCCCCGAGCTGGCGGAGCAGCTCGAGGAGAACGGCTACGACAAGTACGTCGGCACCGGCGCGACGATGGCCTGACCTCCTCGTCGAGAAGTCTCGATCAGGAGCCGTCACCAGGAGGACGACATGACCACCACCGACACCGTGCGCCCGTCGCTCACCGCGGCGGAGCTCGCCGCCGTGCGCGCGGACTTTCCGCTGCTCGGGCGCACGGTGCGGGGAGGCCGCCCGCTCGTCTACCTGGACTCGGCCGCGACCTCGCAGAAGCCGAACGTGGTGCTCGAGGCCGAGGTCGACTTCTACGAGCAGCGCAACGCGGCCGTGCACCGGGGCGCGCACCAGCTCGCCGAGGAGGCGACCGAGGCGTTCGAGGACGCGCGGGAAGCCGTCGCGGCCTTCGTCGGGGCGGACGCCGACGAGATCGTCTGGACGCCGGGCGCGACGGCGGCGATCAACCTCGTCGCGTACGCGTTCTCGAACGCCACCGCCGGTCGCGGGGGAGCGGCGGCCGAGCGGTTCCGCCTCGCCCCGGGCGACGAGATCGTCGTCACCGAGGCCGAGCATCACGCCAACCTCGTGCCGTGGCAGGAGCTGTGCGCCCGCACCGGCGCCGTCCTGCGCTGGTTCGGGGTCGACGACGAGGGCCGTATCGACCTGTCGCACGTCGACCAGGTGATCACCGAGCGCACCCGGGTGGTGGCGTTCGGGCACGTGTCGAACGTGAGCGGGGCGATCGCCCCCGTGGCCGAGCTGGTCGCCGCCGCGAAGCGAGTCGGGGCGCTCACCGTGCTCGACGCGTGCCAGTCCGTGCCGCACCTGCCGGTCGACCTGCACGCCCTGGACGTCGACCTCGCCGCCTTCAGCGCGCACAAGATGCTCGGCCCCACGGGTGTCGGCGCCCTGTACGGGCGGCGCGAGCTGCTCGAGGCGATGCCGCCGGTGACCACGGGCGGGTCGATGGTCGAGGTCGTGACCATGGCCGAGACCACGTTCGCCCCGCCGCCGCAGCGGTTCGAGGCCGGCACGCAGATGGTCGCCCAGGCCGTCGGCATGGGCGTGGCGGCGCGATGGCTGGGCGAGCTGGGCATGGATCGCGTCGCCGAGCACGAGCGCGAGCTCGCGGCCGAGCTCGTCCGCATCGGCGAGATCCCCGGGGTCCGGATCGTCGGCCCGGCCGACGCGCGCGACCGGCTCGCGGTGGTCTCGTTCGTCGTCGACGGCGTGCACGCCCACGACGTCGGGCAGGTGCTCGACGACAAGGGCATCGCCGTGCGGGTGGGCCACCACTGCGCGCAGCCGCTGCACCGCCGGTTCGGCGTCGCCGCGACCGCCCGCGCTTCGGCGTCCGTGTACACCACCACCGAGGAGATCGCGGCGTTCCGGGAAGCATTGGCGGGCGTGCGCGCGTTCTTCGGTGTGGACTGAGGACGACCCGCGGGTCGGTACGACGAGGCAGAAGGTAGGCACGTGAGCTCGCTCGAGCAGATGTATCAGCAGGTGATCCTGGACCACGCGAAGCGCCCGCACGGTCGGGGGCTCGTGGACGCACCCGCCGACCACCGGTCGGGGGAGTCGCACCAGGTGAACCCGACCTGCGGCGACGAGATCACGCTGCGCGTGGACGTCGACGGCGCGACCGTGGTCGGCGTCTCCTGGGAGGGGCAGGGGTGCTCCATCTCGCAGGCCTCCGCCTCCGTGCTGACCGAGCTCGTCACGGGCCACGACCTCGCGGACGTCGCACGGCTGGACGCTGTGTTCCACGACCTCATGGGGTCGCGCGGCAAGGGGCTGGACGACGAGGACGCGCTCGACACCCTCGGCGACGCGAGCGCGTTCACCGGCGTCTCGCAGTACCCCGCCCGTATCAAGTGCGCGCTGCTCGGCTGGGCGGCGCTCAAGGACTCGCTGGCACGCAGCGGCGCGCTGGCAGGATGACGTACCGGACCACCGGACACCGGAGGAGACGATGACCGAGAACACCACCGACGCGGGCGCCCGCCCCGTCGACGCGCCCGTCGCGGCACCGACGCCCACCACGGCCGCCGACGTCGAGGAGGCCATGCGCGACGTCATCGACCCCGAGCTGGGCATCAACGTCGTCGACCTGGGCCTCGTCTACGGCATCCAGGTGGACCAGAACAACATGGCGACCATCGACATGACGCTCACTTCCGCGGCCTGCCCGCTGACCGACGTCATCGAGGACCAGTCGGGCCAGGCGCTCGAGGGACTGGTCGACGGGTTCCGCGTCAACTGGGTCTGGATGCCGCCGTGGGGCCCGGAGAAGATCACCGACGAAGGCCGCGAGCAGCTGCGGATGCTGGGCTTCAACGTCTGATCGAGAAGCCAGAACTATCCGAGACACGAAGGCCCTGCCCCTCGGGGCGGGGCCTTTGCGTCACCTGGGTGAGTCGTGCGAGCGGGTGCGGCCGGCGTCGCGCGAGGCAGGTGCGGTGTGGCGCTGGTACCTCCGTCTCCATGTCCGCTCTTCGCCGTGCTGGCCCTGACCGACCCGGTGTGCGGCGCCCGAGCCCAGCTGACGTCCACCCCTCGGCGCAGGTCGGAGGCGTCGTCGTCGCGCGTGCCGGCGGCGCGCCGCGTACGGTACGAGCCAGACGGAACCCTGAGGGGAGGGCCGGTGTCGGACGACGGTTTCCGGGCGCTCGTGCTCGAGGACGACCCCGACTCGGCGGAGTTCGTCCGGATCGCGCTGGCGCGGTACGGGGGGATGCAGGTGGACCTCGCCTCCGACGCCGACGAGGCGCTGGCCGCGCTGCGGCGCTCGATCTACGACGTGCTGGTGAGCGACATCCAGCTCCCGGGTCGGTCGGGGCTCGAGATCCTGCCGGAGGTGCGGGAGATCGACCCGACGCTGCCGATCATGATCGTCACCGCCTTCCCGACGGTGACCCATGCGGTCACCGCGCTGCGAGAGGCCGCCGACGACTTCCTGGTCAAGCCCGTCACCGCGTCCACGGTGGTGGAGCGCGCCACCGAGCTCGCCCAGCGCGCCCGCCGGGAGCGGGACTCGTCGCGGCAGCGTGTCCTCGCGGTCGGGGCCCACCCGGACGACGTCGAGATCGGCGTGGGAGCCACCCTGGCGGCGCACGCCGCCGCGGGGAACGAGCTCGTGATCCTCACGCTGTCGGGCGGCTCGGTGGGCGGGCTGGCCGCGGCGCGGCACGAGGAGGCGCTCGCGGCCGCGGAGGTGGTGGGGGCGCGGCTCGTGCACCTCGACTTCCCCGACACCCACCTCGACCCGGCGGAGGGCGTGATCGGCGCGATCGAGGACGTCGTCGCGGAGGTGGCACCGCACCGGGTCTACACGCACAGCGCGAACGACCGGCACCAGGACCACCGGGCGGTCAACGGCGCGGTGCAGATCGCGGCCCGCCAGGTGCCGAGCCTGCTGTGCTTCCAGAGCCCGTCCGCGACGGTGTCCTTCGCGCCGAACAGGTTCGTCGACGTCGACGGCTTCGTCGAGACCAAGCTGCGGATGCTGGCTGCGTACGTGTCGCAGGCCCACCGGGACTACATGCAGCCCGACATGGTGCGCGCCACGGCCCGCTACTGGGCGCGGTTCAGCCCGGCGAGCGAGGTGGAGCCCCTGGAGACGGTGCGCGCCAGCGAGACGGTCGCCCGGGCCTCGGCGGTCCGGGTCGTGCCCGGCGTCGACGAGGACGACGGGGACGCGCCGTCGGCACCCGAGGCACCGTCGACCACGCCCGCCCCGCACCTCCCCGTCGGGCGCGGGCGGCCGGGGGCGGCCCCCTGATGTCGCGCGACGGCGGCCGACGCCTCCGGGAGACGTACGAGAGCGTCTGGACGGCATGGTTCGCCGACGACGCCGTGGGCCTGCGGCAGCTGCCGCTCACGGTGTCGTTCTTCGTGGTCCTGGTCATCCTCCGCGTCAGCGGGGTCGAGGGGAACCCGCCGGTGCTCGCGCTGGCGGTGCTCCTCGTCGTCGCCGTCCAGCTGGTGGGCAGCCTCGGCCGTTGGGACCGATGGCCCCAGGCGTGGCGCTTCGTGCTACCCCTGGTGCAGATGCTGGCGATCGGCGTCCTGGAGCTCGGCTCGGGCCTGATCCTCGCGAGCTTCTTCGCACTGCTGTTCCTGCCCGTCGTAAGCCTCGCCCTCCAGCCAGGCCCCTGGGGGCTGGTCGTCGGGCTGTGCGGCGCGGTGGCGGCGCTGTTCGTGCCGAAGCTCCTGCCGCTCACCGCGGTGGAGCGGGTGCACCCCGTGATGCACTCGTTGGTGGTGCTGCTAGTGCTCGGGCTCGTGGCGGTGGGGACGCACGGCATCGTGGGGCTGGTGCGCCGGCAGGCCGCGCAGCTGGGACGGGCGCGCGACGACCTCGCGGCCGGGGCGCAGCAGCTGCGCGCCTCGCGGGACACGTTGCGGGGGATCATGGTCGCCGCCACGGAGGTGGGCTTCCTCGCGACGGACTCCGCCGGGCGGGTCGGGTGGGCCAGCCCGGGCGCGGTGCAGGTCTTCGGTCGCCCTGACCGCGAGCTCGTCGGCCTCGACGTGTCGCAGCTCGTCGACGCGGCCACGCTCGCCGTACGGCTGGCCGAGCACCCGGAGCCCGAGGCGGAGGGCGCGGCGAACCGGGTGGTGCTCGGCACCGCGACCGCGGGTGACTCCCACGTGGACGACTGGTCGGTCACGCTCCCCGACGGCGAGCGCCGCCACCTCGAGTTCACGGTGACGGAGCGACCAGCGCCGTCGGGCAGCGAGGACGAGCTCCCGGCGGGGTACCTCGTCGTCGTCACCGACGTCACCGCCCGCCACGAGGAGGAGCGCATCCAGGACGAGTTCATCGGGCTCGTGAGCCACGAGCTGCGCACCCCCCTTGCGTCGATCCTGGGCTACGTCGACCTGCTGCGGCTCGGGGGGGATCGGCTCGACGACGAGCAGCGGGGGTACCTGGCGGTCGTCGAGCGCAACGCCCGACGGCTCGGCTCGCTGGTCGACGACCTGCTCACCAGCGCGCAGATCGCCGCGGGCCGGCCCGTGCTCGCGGGGCGGGACGTCGACGTCGCGCAGGTGGTGCGCGAGGTCGTCGAGAACTCGCGCCCGGCCGCGCAGGCCGCGGGGGTCGAGGTCGTGGTGGACGGCGATCCGGTGGTGCCCCTCGTCTCCGACCCGGACCGGCTGGGGCACGTGGTCAGCAACCTGGTGAGCAACGCCGTGAAGTACAGCAGCTCCGGGGGCCTGGTCCGGGTGACCGTCACGGCGGGGTCCACCCCGGTCGGGTCGAACCTCGTGCGGCTGCAGGTGGCGGACAGGGGGTTCGGTATCTCGGCCGACGAGATCGAGCGGGTCACCCAGCGGTTCTACCGCTCGCGCGAGACACGGAGACGGCGCGTGCGGGGTGTCGGGCTCGGCCTCGCGCTCGTGGACCGGCTCGTGCACGACCACGGTGGCGTAATGTCGATCCGCAGCGAGCCGGGGGATGGCACGGAGGTGGACGTCGCGCTGCCGGACCTCCCCGGTCCCGGGGCCCCGGCCGCCGGGGACGCGCAGGACGTGCACTGAGGCCCGGGGCGACCGGCGGCCGCCCCGGGCCGCGTCACGGGGTGTCGGCGGGCCCCCAGACCTGGTCCAGCGCCGCCCAATGGGCGTCGGACAGGTGCGAGAGCGGCGTGACGTTGACGTCCTCGACCCCGTGCGTCGTGGCCGCCGCGACCGTCTCGGCCATGAGCTCGGGCGAGATCGCCCGTGGCGGGTCGGCGTCCGCCGACCCGGCCCACAGCCCGACCGACATCGTGAACCGGCTCATGTCGAACCCGCCGTCCTCGAGCGCCGCCGTGACCCGTTCGACGTCCGCGGGCGTGCGGTCCCGGCGGCCGACGTAGGCCCACACCACGAGCCGGTCGGCGGCGCCGAGCAGGATCGCGTAGTCGTGCCCGCTCGACGCGGCTCCGGCCGCCGGGTCGTCCCAGTCGACGCGGACGTCCATCGCGAGCTGGATCTGCGCGCCGTCGCCTCCCCGTACCTCGTCGAGCGCTGACCGCATCCGGCCGAGGAGTCCCGCCAGCACCTCCGAGCGCCACACCCCGAGCTCGGGGGCGTCCTCGTCGATCGCGCCGTCGGCCTCGCGCGGCCAGTCGTCGGCGCCCGTCATCTCGCGGTACAGGTCGAGGTCGTCGTCGCCGAAGCTGTACCGGTTGAGGAAGAGTTCCGTGACGGCGATCTGGCTCGGGTCGTACCGCTCACCGAGCGCCGCCACGTACTCCACGAGCCGGTCGCCCACGGGGCCGTGGGCGAGCTGGGAGGCCGACGCCTGGTACTTCGCGCGGGTGCCGTCGGCGGAGACGCCGGCGACGGACGGGTCGGCGGTGATCCACGCGGGGACGTACGCGTCGACGATCAGGCCGACCTGCCGCGTCGTGCCGTCGGCGGACTCGTGCAGGGCACGGGCCGCACGGGCGAGGTGGTCCGTGCCGGGCTCGGCCGCGACCTCGGGATGGGCGGGCCAGTCGAAGGCCGTGAACTCGACGCGGCCCGCGTTGAGGTCCACCCCGTTCGCGCCCGCGTCGTCGAGGTGCCGGTCCACCGCTGCCCAGTCCGTCTCGGGGTCGGTCACGATGCCGAAGTCGACGCTGACCGAGCGCTCCTCCTGCGGCGGCTCGGCCGGGCGCATCACCGGGGGGACGTCCTGCCACGGACGGGCGACCAGGACGGCCGCGGCGGCCGCCGCGAGGAGGGCCACGGCCACCGTCAGGAGCCAGGGCCATCGTCGTCGACGAGCCCGCTCACCGACACCGTCCCGCTGCGGTCCAGCTTGTTCCATCGGTTCTCCGCGTTCCCCAGCTCGAGCCGCGCGGCGTCGAGCAGCACGAACGTCATCATCGTCGAGTAGACGGGCCACAGGGGCAGCGTCCACAGCTGCCGCAGGTCGCCCGGCGCGCGGTCGAGGAGCACTGCCAGCAGCAGCAGCGCGAGCGAGAGGGGCACGCCCAGCAGGAGGATCCACGCCCACCAGGACGACGGTACCCAGACGGGCCCGTCGACGAGCACCAGGACGGCGAGCGCCACCATGGCCAGCACCTGGACGAAGGGCGCCACGATCTGCGACAGGGTGTTGTAGATCAGGTACACCCCGAACGGCCCGTACCGCGGGTTGCCCACCATCGACCGGTGCATGGCCGTCACCTGGAGCAGGCCACGTGCCCACCGGACCCGCTGGCGCCAGAGGCCGCGGACCGTGGACGGCGACTCGGCGTACACGAGGGCGTCGGGCGCGAACGTCACCCGATAGCCCGCGCGGTGCACCCGCCAGGTCAGCTCCAGGTCCTCGCCCAGGGTGTCGGTGTGCAGTGGGCCGACGCGCTCGAGCACCTCCCGCCGGAACGCGCCGATGTTCCCCGACACGACCGGCAGGCACCCCAGCACGTCGAGGGCACGCCGCATGAGCCCGGTGCCGACGTGACTGATGAGGGACAGCAGCCTGGTCTGCACCCGGTCGAGGTTGACCGGGCGGTCGTTGCCGCAGACCGACCCGACCCGCGTGTCCCGGAAGCCGCGCAGCAGGCGCGTGACGGTGTCCGGGCGGAACAGGCCGTCGGCGTCGACGAGCACGAGGACGTCGCCCCGTGCCGCGGCGATCCCGGTGTTGAGCGCGGCGCCCTTCCCGGCGTTCTCCTGGCGCAGCGCGCGCACCTGCGGGTGGGCGGCGGCGAGGCGCTGCATCCGTTCGAAGGTGTCGTCCGAGGAGCCGTCGTCGACGCAGACCACCTCGAGCGCCGGGTGCTCGCTGCGCAGCACGGAGCGCACGCAGTTCTCGATCACCACGGACTCCTCGTACGCGGGGACGACGACGCTCACCAGGGGAGCCTCGGGGAACATCGGGCCGCAGCCGGCCGGCCCGGGATCGTCGCGCCGGCGCCGGGCCTCGAAGACGAGCGCGGCCGGGACGAACGCGAGGCGGACCAGGCCGACGACCAGGAGCGACAGGCCGAGCACCAGGACGAGCGCATCGAGGACGGACGTCATGACCGGCCCGGCCAGTCGTCGAGGACGGCGTCCAGCAGCTCGGGCGCCCCGGCGGAGACCGCGCCGAACCGGGCGTTGACCTCCAGGACCACAGGGGTGCCGTCGGCGAGGCGGCGGACGTCCATGTCGAGCGGACCCACGAGGTCGAGCGCCTCCGCGGTGCGGGCCGCGAGCTTCGCGACGTCGTCCGCCGCCCCGGCGGACAGGCGCTCCACCGCGGTCGCGTTCCCGACGCGGCCCTCCTTGCGGCCGGTCTTCTCGAGCACGACCACGACGCAGCGCCCGTCGGCGGGGGAGCGGTACACCTGGGGGCTGTACTCCGTGCCGGGGGCGAAGGCCTGGACCACCCAGGACGCGTCGGTGCCCGCCCACACGGGGTCGTGGGCGTCCTCGACGACGTGCACTCCCCGTCCGCCCCGCGCGACCCGCGGCTTGACGACGACCGGTCCCTCGGCCCACGCCAGGGCCTCGGCGGCGGAGCCCAGCGCGTCGGCGGGCAGGTGCCGCGGGACCGAGACGCCCCGGCGCTCCAGGGCCCACATGGTGAGGAGCTTGTCGGCGGCGACGGCGGTGGGGCCCGGGGCCGACAGCACGACGGAGTCCCCGAGCCCGGCCGCCGCGGCGAGCACCGCGAGCCGGGGCAGCTCGTCGGAGACGGTCGGGACGACGAGGCGGGGGCGGTGGCGGCGCAGCAGCTCGAGCGTCACGGCGTCGTAGGCGGGGTCGGCGGCCGCGGGCACGGCCTCGACGACGTCGTAACCGGTCACCGGGGACGGCGCGAGATCGACCCCCACGACCCGCCGGCGGGCCGCGTCGGCGCGGCGGGCGAGCTGCGGGCCGAGGGCCCTGCCCGCCGGGCCGGCCGCGCCGGTCACGACGATCGTGTGCTGTCCCCGTGCGTCACCCATGCTCGGATCGTAGGGTCCGGCCTGCGTGGATGCAGCCGGGACCGTTCTCAGAGCGTCCTCGCGGACAGGGCGTCGCAGTCGTCCATGGTGCCGCCCTCGTACCCGACGGTGAACCAGCGCACCCGCTGCTCGGACGTGCCGTGCGTGAAGCTCTCCGGGCTGATCCGGCCGGTGGCCTGCTGCTGGATGTGGTCGTCGCCGACCGTCGCGGCGGCGTCGAGCGCCTGGCGCAGCTGAGCCGGCGAGATCGGCTCGAGGAACGTCAGCCCGGTGTCGGGGTCGACCTCGGTCGCCGCGGAGCCCGCCCACATGCCGGCCAGGCAGTCGGCCATGAGCTCGATGCGCACGGAGTCGGACTCGGGCCCGGTGCCACCGCGGTCCGCGGCGTCCATCGCACCGACGAGCTGCTCGACGTGGTGGCCCACCTCGTGCGCGACGACGTACTCCTCCGCGAGCGGTCCCCCCTGGGCACCGAACTGGGTGCTCAGCTCGTCGAAGAAGGACACGTCGACGTAGACGGTCCGGTCGGGCGGGCAGTAAAAGGGTCCCGTCGCGCTCGTCGCCGCGCCGCAGCCGGTCGTCGTCGACCCGGAGAAGCTCTCGACGGGCGGCAACGCGTACTCCACGCCTGCCTGCTCGGGCAGGACGCGCCCCCAGTAGGCGTCGAGCGACTGCACGGTCGCGGACAGCCGGCACTCGCGGTCGTCGTTGGCCTGCTGCGCCGTGCAGTCGTCGACGTACTGCTCCTGCCCGTCGCCGGCGGGCGCCCCGGCGTCCTGCACCGCGCCGCCGAGCGCCCCCGTGAGCTGGCCCAGGTCGCCCCCGCCGAGGAACACCGCCAGGAGCGCGACGACGATGGCGCCGATGCCGCCGCCGACGACGGCGCCCCGCCGCCCGCCGCCGCCCTTGCGGACGCGGCCGCCCTCGAACTGCCCGCCCTCGCTGAAGGTCACGCCCTCACGGTAGGGCCGGGCGGGGCTCGTCGCGCGAAAAAGCGGGTGCTCGGCGCGGCCGGTTGCCTAGGGTGCGGCCATGTTCACGACGATGACCGGAACGGTGCTCACCCTCGGCGGCGGCGGCTTCTCCATGTCGGACGACGGCTCGTCGGCGATCGACGACCATCTGCTCGACCTCACCGGCAAGGACGTGCCGAAGGTGTGCTTCGTCCCGACCGCCAGCGGAGACGACGGCGGGTACTCCCAGCGGTTCACCGAGGCGTTCGCCGGCCGCGCCGAGACCTCGGTGCTGTCGCTGTTCTGCCGCGAGCCCTGGGGCTACGCCGACCCGCGGGTGCTGCTCGAGCAGGACGTCGTGTACGTCGGCGGCGGTTCGACGGCCAACCTGCTCGTCGTGTGGCGCCGCCACGGGCTGCCCGGCATCCTCGCGGAGGCCGCGGCGAACGGCACGGTCCTCGCGGGCATCAGCGCGGGGATGAACTGCTGGTTCGACGCCTCGTCGACGGACTCGTTCGGCCCGCTCGCGCCCCTCGACGACGGCCTGGGCTTCCTGCCCGGCAGCGCCTGCCCGCACTACCTGGGCGAGGCCGAGCGGCGCGAGGCCTATCTCGGCTGGGTGGCCTCCGGGGCGCTCCCGGAGGGGCACGCGGTCGACGAGTACGCGGCGCTGCGGTTCGTCGACGGCGTGCCCGTCGAGGCCGTGTGCGAGCGCCCCGGCCGCCCCGTCCTGCGCGTCGAGCGGGACGGCGACGGCGCGCGGGAGGTCCCGCTCGACGTGCGCCGGCTCACCGGGTCGTGACGTAGGCCGGCGCGGTCAGTACTCCGTCGGCGTCTCGACCGCCTGCCAGTGCCACGGCTCCGGCAGGCGCCCGTCCGGCTCCGCCCAGTCGGGGTGGGTCCAGCCGTGCCGCTCGGCGCGCTCCTTCAGCCAGGCGTAGCGCGCGCCGTCGAACCCTTCGGGGCCCATGGAGATGTCGACCGCGGTGCCCAGGCCGTGGTTGGAGCAGCCGGGCGGGGCGGCCAGCGGGTTCGGGTCGTCCGGGTTGTACACCTCGACCTGCTGGTCGTAGCTCCGGTAGGCGGAGTTCACGGTGAGGTGCTGGCCGAACTCTGCCCGGTAGGCGGCGTCGAGCGCCACCAACCCGTCCAGGACGTCCGCGCGCACGGAGTACTGCGGCGCCCACGGGATCGGCGCGAGCTTCTTCGCCGCGATCTTCCCGGCCTCCGGGAACCACACCTGGTCGGGTTCCGGGCAGACGACGGCGTCCTGCGCGGTCATGAGGGCCTGGGTCGCGTCCGCCAGGTCGTCGCGCAGCGTGGACAGGTCCGACGCGGTGGCCTCGAGGTCCGTGAGGGACGCCGCGGCGAGCTGGTCGTCCTGGGTCTCGGAGGTCAGCTCGTCGGCGGTCCCGAGGGCGTCGCGCGACGAGGCGCGCAACGTCTCGCCGGCGTCCTGCCCGCTCTCGGCGAGCTCGTCGGTCGCGGCCAGCACCCGACCCGCGCGGCGTGCCACCGGGGCGAGCGCGTCGCGCGACTCGGCGGCCTGCGCGCGGGCGAAGACGAGGCGCGAGGCCTGCACGGCGGCGACGTCGCCGTCGAGCCGCGTGCCGAGGGCTGGGGCGTCGCCGGGAAGCCGGTCCAGGACCGGGGTCGCGTCGAGCAGCGCGCGGGCGTCGTCGATCGTCGCCGCGAGGTCGGTGCGGACGTCGGCGTCGGCCACCCGGTCTGCGGAGTTGTCCAGCGCGTCCTGCGCGACGACGAGCCGCGCGGACAGGTCCTGGGTCTCCGAGCGCAGCACCCAGGCGAGGGTGCCGCCGGCCGCGACCAGCGTGACGACGAGGACGACGGGGACCGCCACCCGCGCGCCGCGCCGTCGGGGCCGGGCGTCGGCCCGCACGTGCCGCAGCGAGAGGTCCACCCCCCGGGCGCGGGGGCGGACGAGCGTGAGCAGCACCCCGCCGGCCACGGCCCCGGCGGCGTACCAGGCCAGGTCCTCGGGCACGAACGTCGTGCCGAGCACGTACCGCGCGAGCGGGAACCGCTCGACCACCTGGGCGGGGACGTCGGTGAGCTGCGCCGCCTCGATCGCCCCGCAGACGACGAGCCCGACCGCGGCGGCCACGACGGGGCGGGTGCGCGGGACGACCAGCGCGACGAGCAGCACGACGAGGGTCGCGTAGAGGGCGTCCCCGAGCGGGGCGCCGATCGTGGCCGGGAGCAGGGCCCGGCCACCGAGGCCGGCGAGGACCACGACGACGGCGAGGGCCGCCGTCACCGGGCGGGGGGCGCGTGTCACGCGGGAACCTTACCGACCGGGGTGTGACCTATGTCGTCGTGGGATCGGGCCCGGAGCACTAGACTCGCCGAGGAATCCCACCCCCTTTGTCGAAGGACACCCCTGCCTTGATCACCGCCCACGGCGTCGAGCTGCGCTTCGGCGCCCGCACCCTGCTGCACGAGGCCACGTTCCGCATCGCCCCGGGCGACCGCATCGGTCTCGTCGGACGCAACGGCGCGGGCAAGACGACCCTCACCAAGACGCTCGCGGGCGAGACGCTGCCCGCTGCCGGGCAGATCACGCGGGGTACCGACATCGGCTACCTGCCGCAGGACCCGCGCACGGGCGACCTCGACGTCGTGGCGATGGACCGCGTGCTCAGCGCCCGCGGGCTGGACCACATCGTCACGCAGATGCGCGAGACCGAGGGCCTCATGGCCTCGGCCGACGCCGACACGCAGGCCGCCGCCCTCGAGCGCTACCCCAAGCTCGAGTCGCGCTTCCTCGCGGCCGGCGGGTACGCCGCCGAGTCGGAGGCGCACCGCATCACCAGCAACCTCGGGCTCGACGACCGCGTCCTGGCGCAGCCCCTGAACACGCTGTCCGGCGGCCAGCGCCGCCGCATCGAGCTGGCCCGGATCCTCTTCTCCGGCGTCGACACCCTGCTCCTCGACGAGCCGACCAACCACCTCGACGCCGACTCGATCGTCTGGCTGCGCGACTACCTCAAGTCCTACAGCGGCGGGTTCGTCGTGATCAGCCACGACGTCGACCTGCTGCGCGCGACGGTGAACAAGGTGTTCCACCTGGACGCCAACCGGGGCGAGCTGGACCAGTACAACCTCGGTTGGGACGCCTACCTCGAGCAGCGCGAGCAGGACGAGCGCCGGCGGCGCCGCGAGCGGGCGAACGCCGAGAAGAAGGCCGGCGTGCTGCTCGCCCAGGCGGACAAGATGCGCGCGAAGGCCACCAAGGCCACGGCCGCGCAGAACATGATGAAGCGCGCGGAGCGCATGCTGTCCGGCCTGGAGGGGGAGCGGCGCGCGGACAAGGTGGCGCACCTGCGGTTCCCGAAGCCGGCCCCGTGCGGCCGCACGCCGCTCACGGCCACCGAGCTGTCGAAGAGCTACGGGTCCCAGGAGGTGTTCGCGGGTGTCGACCTGGCGATCGACCGCGGCTCCCGGGTGGTCATCCTCGGCCTCAACGGTGCCGGCAAGACGACGCTGCTGCGCATCCTCGGCGGCGTGGAGGAGCCGGACACCGGCCGCGTCGTGCCGGGGCACGGGCTGAAGATCGGCTACTACGCCCAGGAGCACGACACCCTGGACATGGACGCCACCGTCGTCGAGAACCTGCGGCACTCCGCGCCCGACCTCACCGACACCCAGGTGCGCTCGGTCCTCGGCTCGTTCCTGTTCAGCGGGGACGACGCCGAGAAGCCGGCGAGCGTGCTGTCCGGCGGGGAGAAGACCCGCCTGGCCCTCGCGACGCTCGTCGTGTCCAGCGCGAACGTGCTGCTGCTCGACGAGCCGACGAACAACCTCGACCCCGCGTCGCGCGCCGAGATCCTCGGCGCGCTGGACACCTACGAGGGCGCGGTCGTGATGGTCACCCACGACGACGGCGCCGTCGAGGCGCTCAACCCGGAGCGGGTACTGCTGCTGCCCGACGGCGACGAGGACCTGTGGTCCGCGGAGTACGCGGAGCTGGTGACCCTCGCCTGAGGCGCCTCGCCCGCGACCGGCGGGCGCCGGCCTCGGGGGCGGTCAGCGGTCGTGCTCGGCCGCGTCGAGCAGGGCGTCCTCGTAGTCCTCGTCCACCCGCTGCCGGCGGGGACGCTGGGGGCGCACGGCGGCGCCCGGACGGCCCGGCCCGGAGCCGTCGGGGTCGGGGCCCTCGTGCGCGGCGAGCAGCTCGCCGGCCGTGACCTGCACCGGCCGGGTCTCGCGCCGCCACAGCACGATGTAGCCGCCCAACGCACCGAGCGCGAAGATGCACCACTGCACCGCGTAGCTGAGGTGCGACCCCGGGTCGGTGTCCGGCTCCGGGAGCGCGCCCGGGGTCGTCGCGGCCGCCGGGTCCTCGCTGCGCAGCTGCCCGTACCCGCCGACCGTGGCGCCCTCGGCCCACGCCGTGCCGTCCGCGCCGGCGGCGAGCACCTGGGCGGTGTTGATGGCCTGCACCTGGCCCGCCGGCGTGCCGCGGGACGACGCGGGCTCGTCGGGGCGCATCGTCATCGTCACCTCGACCTCACCGGCCGGTGGGTCGGGCACGGAGGACGGGCCGCTGGCGTCCTCGCCGAGCGGCACGAACCCCCGGTCGACGACGAGGACGATCGGCTGCCCGTCGGCGCCGGTGGTCTCGAACGGCACCAGCACGTGGAAGCCGGGCTGGCCCCCGACGGGACGGTTGCGCAGCAGCGCCGTGTCCTGCGGCCGGTACGTGCCGGTGGCCACCGCCGGTCGCCACTCGGCGTCGGCGGGCAGCACGGCCCCGGGCTCCGGCAGGAGCTCGTCGAGGGCGTCGGGCGTAGCGGTGTAGTTGGTCTCCACGAGCGCGATCTGCGCCTCGCGCCAGGTGTAGCGGTGCCACTGCCACACGGCGGCCAGGACGCACAGCGCCGCCAGGAGCACGGCGCCCAGGCCGAGGGTGATCCACTGCCGGCGGGTGCGCGACGCGGCGGGGCCCTCGGGGGAGCGCGGAGCGGGGTGGTCGGCGGTCACGCGCGATCGAGCTCCGCGACGGGGACGGTCTGCTTCCAGAACGAGCGCGCGCCGAGGAACTGCTCGAGATGCTCGCGGTGGTCGTCGCACGCGAGCCACACCTTGCGCCGCTCCGGGGTGTGCAGCCGCGGGTTGTTCCACAGCAGACCCCACGCGGCCTCGGCGCGGCAGCCCTTGGCGGAGCAGATCAGCTCGCCCGCCACCGGGTCGGCGTTCGTGCCGAGCACGTCCATCAGCGGTCTCCTCCACGGTTCTCGTCGGCAGGGTCGTCCTGGTGCTCCACCACGCGGTGCGGGCCGTCGTAGGTCTCGGGCCCGGACGTCGCGGGCCCGGACTTCTCGGGGTGCTCCTGGTCGTGCGGGCCCGGGCCCGGGTCGGGGGCGGGGAGCGCGGTGGGCGCGACGTCGACCATGGGCGACGTGTCGTAGGTGACGCGGTCGCGCCCCGCGTTGGCGAACAGGACCGCGGAGTACGGCAGGACGACGGCGGCGACGACCAGGACCCACCGCACCCACGTGTCGCCGACGGCGATCGCACCGAGGAAGCAGATCACCCGGATGCCCATCTGCAGGAGGTAGCGGTGCGTGCGGCGCGCCTGGTCCTCCTCCAGCGGCTCCGGGGCGCTGGTGATCGAGGGGACCTCGGTACCGCGGTCGCCGCCGTGACGGTGGTTCCCGGAGGGGCGCGGACCGGGCGAGGCCGCGCGGGCGTTGCTCACCCGGCCAGTCTAAGGCGGCGTACGGAGCCCCCGGGACCCGGCCGTCGCGGACCTCGCCTTGTAGGTATCCGACAAACCGCCGGGTGCACGTGTGAGGCGCCGCGACCCTGCGTGGCCGCCGGGTCGGGGTACCGTCACCAGGGCGTCGGCCGCCGCCCGAGCGCCTGCGCGCCCTGCACCACCGCGGCATGACCGCCGACCCCGCCAGCGCCACCCACGACCGCCACCCACGCCCGCCGAGGAGAACACGTGACCGACGTCCCCGCCCCCCAGCCCGCCGCCGGTACCGCCCCCACGGGCCGGGTCGTCGTCGTGACCGGCGCGGCGCGCGGCATCGGCCGCACCATCGCCGAGCGCTTCGTCGCCTCCGGTGACACCGTCGCTACGCTCTACCGGGGCGGCGACCTGCCCACCGGGGTGCACGGCTACGTCGCGGACGTCACCGACAGCGCGGCCGTCGACGCCGCGTTCGCCGGCATCGAGTCCGACCTCGGCCCGGTCGAGGTGCTCGTCGCCAACGCGGGCGTCACGCGCGACCAGCTCCTCATGCGCATGAGCGACGAGGAGTTCGAGACGGTGCTCGACGTCAACCTCACGGGCACGTTCCGCTGTGTGCGCCGCGCGTCGAAGGGCATGATCCGGGCGCGCAGGGGCCGCATCGTGCTCGTCGGGTCGGTCGTCGGCCTGTACGGCGGCCCCGGGCAGGTCAACTACTCGTCCTCCAAGGCGGCCCTCGTCGGCATGGCGCGGTCGATCACCCGCGAGCTCGGCGGCCGGGGCATCACGGCGAACGTCGTGGCGCCGGGCTTCGTCGAGACCGACATGACCGCTGCCCTGCCCGAGGCGACGCAGAAGCAGTACAAGGCGTCCATCCCCGCGGGCCGGTTCGCCTCGACCGACGAGGTCGCGGGCGTCGTCGAGTTCCTCGCCTCGGACGCCGCGGCGTACGTCTCCGGCGCCGTCATCCCCGTCGACGGCGGCCTCGGCATGGGCCACTGAGCGGCCTGCCCCGTCGCCACCCTCGCTACGCCCACTCTCAGCACAACCGGAAGGTCATCATGGCTCTGCTCGACGGCAAGAAGCTCCTCATCACCGGCGTCCTCACGGACAGCTCGATCGCGTTCCACGCCGCCCGCCTCGCCCAGGAGGAGGGTGCCGAGGTCGTCCTCACCTCCTTCGGCCGCCAGATGAAGCTGACGCAGGCCTTCGCCAAGCGCCTGCCGGTCGCGGCGCCGGTGGTCGAGCTGGACGTGACCAGCGAGGAGGACCTCGCCGCCCTCCCGGAGCGGGTCAAGGAGCACGTGGACGGTATCGACGGCGTCGTGCACTCGATCGGCTTCGCCCCGCAGTCCGTGATGGGCGGCAACTTCCTGGGCGCCGAGTGGGACGACGTCGCGACGGCCCTGCAGGTCTCCACGTTCTCGTACAAGTCGCTCATCGAGGCGGCACGCCCGCTGATGTCCGGCGGCGCCTACGTGGGGCTCACCTTCGACGCCACGTTCGCGTGGCCGGTCTACGACTGGATGGGCGTGGCGAAGGCCGGCCTGGAGTCGGCCAACCGGTACCTGGCCCGCGACCTCGGCCCGCACGGCATCCGGTGTAACCTCGTCTCCGCCGGGCCCATCCGTACCACGGCCGCGAAGTCCATCCCGGGTTTCGCGACCATGGAGGACGCCTGGCCGCAGCGGGCCCCGCTGGGCTGGGACCAGACGACGGCGGAGCCGGCTGCGCGCGCCGTCGTGGCGCTCCTCTCGGACTGGTTCCCCGCCACGACCGGTGAGATCGTCCACGTCGACGGTGGTGTGCACGCGATGGGTCAGTGACGGGCCGGGGCCCGGATCGGGCCCCCGGACGGACCTGTGGGACGGAGCGCATGAGAGCGGTAACGCAGGACGAGGGCGACACGCCGACCTGGCGGCTCGTGCTGTTGCGTCATGCCAAGGCCGAGCCCGGCAAGGGCGCCCTCTCCGACGACCGGCGCCCCCTGGCGCTGAACGGGCGCAAGCAGGCGAGCCGGGTCGGGATGGCGCTGACCGCCGCCGGCCTGCGGCCCGCGGTCGCGCTGGTGTCGTCCGCGCTGCGCACCCGGCAGACCTGGGACCTGGCCTCGGCGCACCTCGACGGCGCCGCCGACACCGCCCTCGAGGTGCGCGACGAGCTCTACGAGGCGAGCGTGCGCGACGTCCTGGGCCTCCTGCGGGAGGTCGACGCGTCGGCGCGCACCGTCCTCGTCGTCGGGCACGAACCGACCATGGCGGCGACGGCGGCCTACCTCGCGGGCGACGGGTCCGACGCCGCGGCCGTCGCCCAGGTGCGCGTCGGCGTCCCGACGGCCACCTACTCGGTGCTGGAGTCGGCGGAGCCGTGGGCCGCGTGGGGCCGGGACGGTGCCCGGCTCGTGCACGTCGGCCGTCCGTCCTGAGCGTTCTGCCGGCCGTCAGGCCGTGGCGAGCACCTCGTCGACCGAGGTGACCTCCACCAGCGGCGCGTAGAGCCGCATCGCGTCGAGCGCCCGCGCGTGGTCGGCCTCGCTCGCCCCGGCGCACGCGTCCGCCACCACCCGCACCCGCCGCCCGGCGTCGGCGGCCGGGAGCACGGTGGACAGCACGCAGCAGTCGGTCGAGACGCCGGCCACCACCAGCTCTGCGGCGTGTCCGGTCGCCGCGTCGAGCTCGGCCCCCCACTTGCCGAACGTCGTCGCCGCGACGACCGGGGCACCGGCAGGGTCCAGCCCGTCCGCGAAGCCGTAGAGCGGGTCGTCGGCGGGCACCAGGGCGAACGGCCACTGCGCGAAGTACTCCCGCCACGCGCCCTGCGGGGTCGCGGGTGCCACGTAGCGCGTCCAGACGGTCCGGCCCGCGAACGCGGGCAGCAGCCGGCGCAGCTTCGCGGCGGCCGCCGCGAAGCCCGGGGCGGCCCACGGGCTGCCGGGCTGCGCGAAGACGACCTGCATGTCGACGACGACCAGCGCGGCGCCGCCCGCCGCCGGCGCCCCGGCGCTCACGCCGCCTCCTGGCGGCGCACGGCCCGCGCGGACAGGACGAACGTGCCCAGCAGCCCCAGCGCGAGCGCCACCAGCACCCCGAGGTTCGCTCCGGCCCACTGCCCGTCGCGCCCGCCGAGGCCGAGCGGCCCCAGCAGGTAGCCCTGCCAGGACAACCACCCGGCGTACGTGTTGGTGACGAGCCCCCAGCCGATCGCCGTGCCGGCCACGACGAGCAGCACTGCCGACCACCGCACGCTGCCGTAGCGCCCTCGCCGGTCGGCGAGCTCGGCGTCCGCGTAGTCCCGGCGGCGCAGCGCGATGTCCGCGAGCAGCACCCCGCACCAGGCGGCGATCGGCACGCCGAGCGTGATGAGGAAGCCCTGGAACGGGCCGAAGAAGTCGTCGGCGACGAAGACGACGTAGGTCGCGCCGAGCACCATGAGGACCCCGTCGATCGCCGCGGCCACCCAGCGCGGGGCCGGCAGGCCCAGCGACAGCAGCGCGAGGCCGGAGGAGTAGATGTCGAGCGCGGCCCCGCCGATCAGCCCGGCGAGAGCCACCACCATGAAGGGGATCAGGAACCACTCCGGCAGCAGCACGGCCAGCGCGCCGATCGGGTCGGCGCCGATCGCGTCGGCGAGCGCGGGGTCCGAGCCGGCGAGCAGGAGCCCCGCGATCAGCAGCAGCACGGGCGGCAGGGACGCGCCGAACGTCGTCCAGCCGACGACGCCCGGCCCGGAGGCGGTGCGCGGCAGGTAGCGCGAGTAGTCGGCGGCCATGTTCACCCAGCCGAGGCCGAAGCCGGTCATCATGAAGACCAGCCCGCCGATCACCTGCGGCGCCTGCCCGGGCGGGATCGCCGCGACCGTCGCCCAGTCCACGTGCCCCGCGACCAGGACGACGTAGATCACCGTGAGCACCGCCGTCAGGACGGTGATGACCCGCTGCAGCCGCATCACGAGCTGGAAGCCGAAGACCCCCGCGGCCACCACGACCAGCGCGACGACGGCGAGCGTCACGACCTGCGTCACGGTGCCGCCGCCCCAGCCGAGGGTTCCGAGCACCGTCGCGGTGGCGAGCGTCGCGAGGGCGACCAGCACCGTCTCCCAGCCCACCGTGAGGATCCAGGACAGCAGGGACGGCAGCCGGTTGCCGTCGACGCCGAAGGCCGCCCGGCTGAGCACCATGGTGGGAGCCGAGCCGCGTCGGCCCGCGAGCGAGATGAACCCGCAGGCCAGGAACGACGCCACGATGCCGATCGTGCCCACCATCACGGCCTGCCAGAACGACACGCCGAACGCCAGCAGGTACGCGCCGTAGCCCAGGCCGAGCACGGAGACGTTGGCCGCGAACCACGGCCAGAACAGGTCCCGCGGGCGTCCGTGCCGCTCGGACTCGTCGATCACGTTGAGGGCGTTGGTCTCGACCGTCGTCGCCATGGGACCGATCCTGGCCCTCCGCGGCGCTCGGCGCTACGCCTGGACGGCGTCGGGGCTACGGGCGCCGCGTCGTGGACGTGCGGCCGGCGGCGGCGTCCACCGCGTCGATGACGTCGAGGACGTCGTCGAGCCGGGGGCCGTCCACGCTGAACGGCGCCTGCGCGCGCACGAGCGGCTTGGCCGCGAAGGCGATGCCGATGCCGGCGGCGTCGATCATGTCGAGGTCGTTCGCGCCGTCCCCGACGGCGACCGTGTCGACCATCTCGAGCCCGCACTCGGCCGCCCAGCGGCGCAGGGTGGCGGCCTTGTCGGCGCGGTCGACGACCGTGCCCACGGTGCGGCCGGTGAGCACGCCGTCGGCGATCTCGAGGCGGTTGGCGCGCCAGCGCCCGATGCCGAGCGCGCCCGCGATCGGGCCGAGGATCTCCGCGAAGCCGCCCGAGACGAGCCCGAACTCCCAGCCGCGCCGCTGCACCTCGCTGACGAGGTCGGCCGCGCCGGGCGTGAGGACGACGGCCTCGCGCACCGCGGTCAGGGCCTCGACCGGGACGCCGCGCAGGGTGGCGACGCGCTCGCGCAGGGAGCCGGCGAAGTCCAGCTCGCCGCGCATCGCACGCTCGGTCACCTCGGCGACCTGCGCGCGGGTGCCGGAGTGGTCGGCGAGCAGCTCGATCACCTCGGCGGTGATGAACGTCGAGTCGACGTCGGTGACGACGAGGCGACGGTGCGGGGCCTCGGCGCCCTCGACGAGGTCGGGGGCGGTGCGGGGGGCGGGTTCAAGCAACGACGGTGCCCTTCGGGACGACGGTGATCCCCGACTCGGAGACGGTGAAGCCGCGGGCCCGGTCCTCGTCGTGGTCGACGCCGACCCGAGCCCGTTCGCTCACCACCACGTTCTTGTCGAGGATGGCGCGGTGGACCTGGGCGTGCCGCTCCACCTGGACGTTGTCCATCACGACGGCGTCCGTGACGGTGGCCCAGGAGTGCAGGTGCGCGCCCGGGGACAGGATGGACCCTGCGACGGTCGCGCCGGAGATGAGGACACCAGGCGAGACGATCGAGTCGGCCGCGTGACCCAGGCGCCCCGGCCCGGCGTGCACGAACTTGGCGGGCGGCAGGCCGGTGTACCCCGTGAGCAGCGGCCAGTCCTGGTTGTAGAGGTTGAACACCGGCTGCACGGCGATGAGGTCGGTGTTGGCCTCGAAGTAGGCGTCGATGGTGCCGACGTCGCGCCAGTAGTCCCGGTCGCGGTCGGTGGAGCCGGGGATCTCGTTGCGGATGAAGTCGTACACGCCCGCGGTGCCGTCGGCGACGAACGCCGGGATGATGTCGCCGCCCATGTCGTGCCGGGAGTCCGGGTCGGCCGAGTCCTGCGTGACCGCCTCGACGAGCGCGTCGGCGTCGAACACGTAGTTGCCCATGGACGCGAGCACCTCGGTGGGGGAGTCCGGCAGCCCCACGGGGCTCTCGGGCTTCTCGAGGAACTCGCTGATCCGCGTCGGGTCCTCGCGGTCCACCTCGATGACCCCGAACTGGTCGGCCATGGCGATCGGCTGCCGGATGGCCGCCACCGTGGCGCGGGCGCCCGAGGCGACGTGCGACTCGACCATCTGGGAGAAGTCCATCCGGTACACGTGGTCGGCGCCGACCACGACGACGATGTCGGGCCGCTCGTCGTCGATGATGTTGAGGCACTGGTAGATGGCGTCCGCGGACCCGAGGTACCAGTGCTTGCCCACCCGCTGCTGCGCGGGCACGGACGACACGTAGTTGCCGAGCAACGACGACATCCGCCACGTCTTCGAGATGTGCCGGTCCAGCGAGTGCGACTTGTACTGGGTCAGCACGACGACGTGCAGGTAGTGGGAGTTGATGATGTTGGACAGCGCGAAGTCGACGAGCCGGTAGATGCCCCCGAACGGGACGGCCGGCTTGGCGCGGTGCGCGGTGAGCGGCATGAGGCGTTTGCCCTCGCCCCCGGCGAGGACGATCGCGAGCACGCGGGGATGGGTCGACGCCATGCCACGACCCTAGGGCGTCGTGGCGGCCCGCGCCCGCGACCCGCCCCGGGAGTTTCCGCGCGGTCCGCGCCTCGGCCCCCGGCCGTGCCCCGTCGCGGCTAGGTTGGCCGCGTGAGCACGCCCGAGAGCCCTGCGCAGGGCACCCCGACCGGACCCGTCCCGACGAGGGTCGACCTGCTGACCCGCGAGTACCCGCCCCACGTCTACGGGGGTGCGGGCGTGCACGTGGAGGAGCTGTCGGCCGTGCTGCGCCGGCACGTCGACGTGCGGGTGCGCTGCTTCGACGGACCGCGCCCGGGCGACGTCGCGGAGACGGGGGTCGCGGGCTACGGCGTGCCCGGCGAGCTCGCCGGCGCCAACGCCGCGCTCGGCACGTTCGGTGTGGACCTGGCGATGGCGCAGGACGTCGGTGGGGCCGACGTCCTGCACTCGCACACCTGGTACGCCAACCTGGCCGGGCACCTCGGCGGGCTGCTCCACGACGTGCCGCACGTCGTGACGGCGCACTCGCTCGAGCCGCTGCGCCCCTGGAAGGCCGAGCAGCTCGGCGGCGGGTACGCGCTCTCGTCGTGGGCGGAGCGCACGGCGTACCTGGGCGCGGCGGGCGTGATCGCCGTGTCGGCGGGCATGCGGGCCGACATCCTGCGCGTCTACCCGGAGCTCGACCCGGCGCGGGTGCACGTGGTGCACAACGGGATCGACCTCGCCGGCTGGCGCCGCCCGGCGGCCGGGGACCCTGCGTCCGAGCGCGTGGTCCGCGACCTCGGGATCGACCCGGAGCGCCCGGCCGTGGTGTTCGTCGGGCGGATCACCCGGCAGAAGGGGCTGCCCTTCCTCCTGCGGGCCGCGGCCCGGCTGCCGCGCGAGGTGCAGGTCGTGCTGTGCGCGGGCGCCCCCGACACGGACGAGCTCCTGGCGGAGGTGCGTGGCCTGGTCGCCGACCTGCGCCGCGCGCGGGGCGGCACGGGCGACGCGGGTCCCGGCGGCACCGGCGCCGAGGCGGGCGTGGTGTGGATCGAGCAGATGCTGCCGCGCCCGCACCTGGTGGCCGTGCTCGCGGCGAGCACGGTCTTCGTGTGCCCCTCGGTGTACGAGCCGCTGGGGATCGTCAACCTCGAGGCGATGGCCGTGGGGCTGCCCGTGGTCGGCACGGCGACCGGCGGGATCCCGGAGGTGGTCGACGACGGTGTCACGGGCGCCCTGGTGCCGATCGAGCAGGCGGACGACGGCACCGGCACGCCCCTGGACCCGGAGCGCTTCGAGACGGACCTGGCGGACGCCCTCGGCCGGGCGCTCGACGACTCCGCGAGAGCGGCGGCGATGGGCGAGGCGGGCCGTCGCCGGGCCGAGGACCTGTTCTCCTGGGACGCCGTGGCCGAGCGCACGCTCGACGTGTACCGCGAGGTGCTCGCGGGCTGAGCCGTCGGCGCCCGGCGGCGCGGTCCGTCAGCGGACGGTGCCGTACGTGGCCGCGCTGAGCGCGTGCCGTGCCGTGCGCTCCACCTCGCGCAGGGCGGTCGCCCGCTGGTCGGACTGCCACAGGTTCACGGCGCCGCCCTCGTCGACGGTCGCGAGGCCGACGATCGCCAGCAGGCGGGTCGCGAGCTGCAGCACGCGAGCCCGGCGCCCGTCCAGCGCGGGCACCGGCCAGGCGTCCGTGCTGCCGCCGCGCAGGCGCTCGATCGCGTCGGAGGCGTCGTCGCGCCACCGGGCGACGTCGAGCGCGTCGAGCGCGTCGGTCGCGGTGACGAGGCTGGTGCGCAGCTCCCGCTCGGCGTCGGCGAGCGAGCCGAGAGTGCCGACGACGTGCGTCGACCACGCCGGCACCGGCCGCACCTGCCAGGCCACGAGGTGGCCCGGCTCCAGCGCGCTGCCGAACGCCGTGACGGCGGGCACCGCGGCCCACGAGCCGGCGGGCGTGGTGACGACGACGCACTCTCCGGCGTCGGTCGCCCCGGCGCTCACCTCGGCGGGCACGCCGCCGAGGTCGCCGGGGGCCGGCAGCAGGGCGCAGACCTCGCGCGGGCCGTCGAGCCACGTGCCGACGAGGTCGCGCAGGCCGGCGTCGGCCTCGTCGTCGACGCGGCCGGGCAGCCCGACGACGCCGTGCGGCTCGTCGTCGCCCTGCACGCTGCGCACCACGACGCCGGGGGCGGCGCCGTCGGTGGCGAGCCAGAGCGCCAGCACGACGCTGCGGGGCAGCGCGGTCGGGTCGGTCTCCACGGGCCTCAGGGTAGACGCCCGACCGGCCCGGACGCAGGCCGGTCCGACTGTCCGGCTCGGGTAGGGTCGGGCCTCATGAGCGCGGTTCTCGACCTGCAGGGCGTCACCGTACGACGCGGCACCACCACCATCCTCGACGGCGTGCACTGGCAGGTGAACGAGGGCGAGCGCTGGGTGGTCCTGGGCCCCAACGGGGCCGGCAAGACGACCTTGCTGCAGATCCTCGCCGCGCGCTCGCACCCGACCGCGGGCACGGCCGAGCTCCTGGGGGAGCGGCTGGGCCGGGTCGACGTCTTCGAGCTGCGCCCGCGGATCGGCTTCGCCTCCGCGGCGCTCGCCGACCGCATCCCGGGCCACGAGACCGTGCGCGACGTCGTGCTCACGGCCGCCTACGGGGTGACGGGGCGCTGGCAGGAGACGTACGAGGAGTTCGACGAGCAGCGCGCCAAGGACCTGCTCGCGGCGTTCGACGTGGCGGACCTGGTGGACCGCTACTACGGCACCCTGTCCGAGGGGGAGCGCAAGCGCGTGCAGATCGCCCGCTCGCTCATGACCGACCCGGAGATCCTGCTGCTGGACGAGCCCGCCGCTGGCCTCGACCTCGCCGGGCGCGAGGAGCTGGTCGGCGCGCTGTCCGAGCTCGCGGCGGACCCGGCGTCGCCGGTCCTGGTGCTCGTCACGCACCACGTCGAGGAGATCCCGCCCGGGTTCACGCACCTGATGCTCATGAACCGTGGTGGCATCCAGGCTGCGGGCCCGATCCACGAGGTGCTCACCGCGGACAACCTCTCCCAGGCCTTCGGGACGCCCCTCATGGTGGCCCACGGCGGGGGCCGCTGGCTGGCCCGCGCGGCGCGACCCGCCGGTCGCTGAAACGGCTTCCCGCACCGGCGAGGACTTGGTAAAGTCTGTGCAAAACGTCGTGGCGGGAAGTCGGTTCCCGGAGCAGTCCCGGAATCGGCGTCCCGGTTGAGGAACGGTCCCGTGAGGGACCCGGGGGAGAGGTTGCCATGGACTCCTGGCTGTGGTGGGTCGGAGGCGCGCTGCTGCTCGCCGCGATCGAGATGCTCTCGCTCGACCTGGTGCTCATCATGCTCGCGGGCGGCGCCCTCGGCGGGGCCGTCACGGCCGCCGCCGGCGGCGAGCTCTGGCTCCAGATCGTGGTCGCGTGCGTCGTGTCCGCGCTGCTGCTCTTCACGCTCCGTCCGTGGCTGTTGCGCCACCTGCGCCAGCGCATGCCGCTGGTCGAGACGAACGCGGCGGGCCAGGTCGGCCGGATGGCGGTCGTCCTGGCCGAGGTCACCGAGACCGGTGGCCGCGTCAAGCTGCAGGGCGAGGTCTGGAGCGCCCGCCTCGAGGACGACGGCATCCCGAACTCCACCGGGCGCGTCCCGGTCGGCGCGGAGGTGCGCGTGGTGCGGATCGAAGGGGCCACCGCGGTGGTCGCGCCGGTGGCGACGACGCACGAGCAGCCCGAGCACTCGGCCTGACGCCCGACGGTCCGACGGCACGTCCGCCCGGGCCGATCCTGCACGACCCGCCGGGCGACCGGCGGAACCGTCCGATGTCGACAGTGTCGACAGTGTCGACAGAAAGGACCGACGTGTCCGATACCGAGCCCGGCACCATCGTGCTCTACGTGGTGCTCCTCATCCTGGCGATCGTGCTGATCGTCGCGCTGGTCAAGGCCGTGCGCATCGTTCCCCAGGCGACGGCGCTGATCGTCGAGCGCCTGGGCCGCTACAACAAGACCTTCGAGCCCGGGCTGCACCTGCTGGTGCCGTTCGTCGACCGCATCCGCGCGGGCGTGGACCTGCGCGAGCAGGTCGTCTCCTTCCCGCCGCAGCCCGTGATCACGAGCGACAACCTCGTGGTGAGCATCGACACGGTCATCTACTTCCAGGTGACGGAGCCCAAGTCCGCGGTCTACGAGATCGCGAACTACATCACCGGTATCGAGCAGCTCACCGTCACCACGCTGCGCAACGTGGTCGGGTCGATGGACCTCGAGCAGACGCTGACCAGCCGTGACCAGATCAACGGTCAGCTGCGCGGCGTCCTCGACGAGGCCACCGGCCGCTGGGGCGTGCGCGTCAACCGCGTCGAGCTGAAGTCGATCGAGCCGCCAGCCTCCGTGCAGGGCGCGATGGAGCAGCAGATGCGCGCCGAGCGCGACCGCCGCGCCACGATCCTCACGGCGGAGGGCGTCAAGCAGTCGCAGATCCTCACCGCCGAGGGTGAGAAGCAGTCCCAGATCCTGCGCGCGGAGGGCAACGCCCAGGCGGCGATCCTCACGGCCGAGGGTGAGGCCCGCGCCATCCTGCAGGTCTTCGACGCCATCCACCAGGGCGACGCGGACCCCAAGCTGCTGGCCTATCAGTACCTGCAGATGCTGCCCCAGATCGCGAACGGCACCGCCTCCAAGCTGTGGGTCGTGCCGACCGAGTTCACCGCTGCCCTCGGATCGATCGCCCAGGGCTTCGGCGGCGTGCCCGGCACGCCGGGCATCCCGACCCCGCCCTCCGGCCAGGAGGGCGCGGCCGAGCCGCGGCACCGTCCGTCGTCGTTGGGCGAGCCGGCCCTCACCGACCCGGGCGAGGCCCTCGCGGAGGCGCGCCGCCAGGCGGAGGCGGCGACCGCGGACGCGACGAGCGCGGGCACCCGCTCGGGCGCCCCGTTCGACCCGTCGGCCGAGCGGGGCCAGCGCCCCGCCGACGGCCCGACGGCACCGCCCGCGCCCGGGGCGCAGCCGCGCACGCTGGGCGGCGAGCCGGGCGAGGACGAGCCGCGGCCGTAGTCGGTCCAGAGGTGACCGGGCACTGATCAGGCGCTGATCCGGCACATCGCAGGCGAGAGGGTCGTCATCCCCGGGATGGCGGCCCTCTCGCCGTGTCGGGAGAGGGGCGGGCTCGGCCGTGGGACACGGCGGGCCTCGGGTCGGACGAATTGCGGAGTGAGTGCTCACTCATTTAGGCTCGCGGTCATGTCACCCGTGTCAGGCGCCCGCGCCGCACCCATGGCGCCGGACGACCGCCGCTCGGCGATCATCGACGCCGTCCTGCCGCTCGTCGGCGAGTTCGGTGTCGACGTGACGAGCCGGGAGCTCGCCGACGCCGCCGGCATCGCCGAGGGCACCCTGTTCCGGGCGTTCGGCGACAAGCTCACGCTCATCGGGGCGGTGGCGGTCGAAGGGCTGCACCGCGCCTCCGGCCCGGTCGAGACCCGTGCCGAGCTGGCGGCCATCGACCGGGAGGCACCGCTCGAGGAGCGGCTCGAGCGCGTCATCGAGCTCGGCCGCCGGCGCATGTCCGACGTCATGCGCTGGATGGGCGTGCTGCGCGCGCTGCACCACCGCACCGGGGCCCGCGACCAGGTCGAGCCCACGCACGTGCAGGACTTCCGCACGCAGCTGGCGCAGCAGCGCGAGCAGCAGCGCGAGGCGACGGTCGCGGGCCTGATCGGCGTGCTGCAGCCGGACGAGCACCGGCTGCGGGTGCCGATCGAGGTCGCGGTGGCCCTGGTCGAGGCCAGCATCGCCGGCACGCACGCGCGGGTCGACCAGCTGCTTCCCGCCCCGTCGCCCCGCGTCGTCGCCGATGCGCTCGTGCACGGTATCGCCGAGGATCAGGGAAATAAACACGTGCCCGAGGCCACGGCGCCGGAGAACACTGCGTCCGAGATTCCCCGCGGGGCGCGTCCCCGTCCCCCCCACCCCCAGGAGCCCTGATGCTCGTCTCCCTGGCGCGGAGATATCTGCGCCCGTACGCCGGCGCCGTCGGCCTGCTGCTGGTGCTCCAGCTGCTCGCGACGCTCGCCTCCCTCTACCTGCCCTCCCTCAACGCCGACATCGTCGACAACGGCGTGGTCTCGGGCGACACCGCCTACATCATGCGGGTGGGCGGCTGGATGCTCGTCGTGAGCCTCGTCCAGGTCGTCTGCGCCGTCGGCGCGGTGTTCCTGGGCGCGCGTGCCGCCACCGCGCTGGGCCGCGACGTGCGTCGCGACCTGTTCGACTCCGTGCAGGGGTTCTCTGCCCGCGAGCTCGGCCAGTTCGGCGCCCCGTCGCTCATCACCCGCACGACCAACGACGTCCAGCAGGTCATGATGGTCGTGCTGATGACCTTCACCATCATGGTGATGGCGCCGATCATGCTGGTCGGCGGCGTCATCATGGCGCTGCAGGAGGACGTCGAGCTGTCCGGGCTGCTGCTCGTCGTGGTGCCCGTCCTGGGCATCGCGATGGGTCTGCTGATGTGGCGGATGGTGCCCTACTTCAAGGCGATGCAGAAGCGGATCGACGCCATCAACGGCGTCCTGCGCGAGCAGATCACCGGCCTGCGGGTGGTGCGCGCCTTCGTTCGCGAGCGGCGCGAGCTGGAGCGCTTCGGCGCCACGAACGAGGCGCTGTACGACACCTCGCTCAACGCCGGCAAGCTCATGGCGCTGGCCTTCCCGATGGTCATGCTCATCATGAACGCGGCCAGCGTCGCCGTGCTGTGGTTCGGCGCCCAGCGCATCGACAACGGTCAAATGGAGGTGGGGGCGCTCATGGCGTTCCTCAGCTACATCATGTACATCCTCATGGCGGTCATGATGTCGACGATGATGGTGATGATGGTGCCGCGCGCCTCCGTCGCGGCGGGCCGCATCACCGAGGTGCTCGAGACCGAGACCTCGGTCACCGAGCCGGCCGCGCCGGTGTCCCTCACCTCCCTGGCGGACGGCGAGGGCCCGCGTGGGGAGCTGACGTTCGAGGGCGTCGAGTTCCGGTACCCGGGCGCGGACGAGGCCGTGCTCCACGACCTGACGTTCACCGCCTCGCCCGGCCGGGTGACGGCGATCATCGGTTCCACCGGCGCCGGCAAGACGACGCTGCTCAATCTCGTGCCGCGGCTCTTCGACGTCACCGGCGGCCGCGTGCTGCTGGACGGCGTGGACGTGCGGGACCTGTCGACGGCGGACCTCGGGTCCCAGCTCGGCCTGGTGCCGCAGAAGGCGTTCCTGTTCAGCGGCACCGTCGCGGACAACCTGCGCTACGGCAAGGGCGACGCCACCGAGGACGAGATGTGGCAGGCCCTGGAGATCGCGCAGGCGCGCGACTTCGTCGAGGCGCTCCCCGAGGGGCTCGAGGCGCCCGTCGCGCAGGGCGGCGCCACGTTCTCCGGCGGCCAGCGGCAGCGGCTGGCCATCGCGCGCGCCGTCGTGCGCCGGCCGCGGGTGTACCTGTTCGACGACTCGTTCTCTGCGCTCGACTACAGCACCGACGCGCGGCTCCGCGCCGCGCTGCGGCCCCGCACGCAGGACGCGACCGTCCTCGTCGTCGCCCAGCGGGTGGCGACCATCCGTGACGCGGACCAGATCCTCGTGCTCGACCACGGGCGCATCGTCGGGCGCGGCACGCATGCCGGGCTGCTCGCGGACAACGAGACCTACCAGGAGATCGTCTCCTCCCAGATGTCCCTCGAGGAGGCGGCATGAGCACCGAACGGAAGGCCCCGACGGCGGGCGCACGACCTGGCGGTCCCCGAGGCGGCGGTCCTATGGGCGGCATGGGCGGCGCCCCCGGCGCCAAGCCGATGAACTTCAAGGGTTCGCTCGTCCGGTTCGCAGGGGTCATGCGACCCGAGCGGGCGCGTGTCGTCCTGCTCACCCTGTGCGGCATCGTGTCCGTGGCACTCACCGTCGTCGGCCCCAAGATTCTCGGCGACGCGACCAACGTCATCTTCGCCGGGGCCGTCGGGGGCGCGCTCCCCGAGGGGGCCACCGTGGACCAGGTGGTCGCGGGGCTCCGCGAGTCGGGCAACGACACCCAGGCCGACCTGCTGGCGTCCATGCCCGGCCTCGTGCCCGGGCAGGGCGTCGACTTCGAGCGGCTCGCGCAGATCCTGATGTGGGTGCTCGTCATCTACCTGGGCGCGTTCCTCTTCGGGTGGCTGCAGGCGCGGATCATGACGATCGCGGTGCAGAACACGATGCGGCGCCTGCGCGACGACGTCGAGGCCAAGCTGCACCGCATCCCCCTGAGCTACGTGGACAAGCAGGCCAAGGGCGAGATCCTCTCGCGCGTCACCAACGACATCGACAACGTGGCGCAGACGACGACGCAGACGCTCGCGCAGCTCGTGACCTCCGTGCTCACGGTGATCGGTGTGCTCGGGATGATGTTCTGGATCTCGTGGGTGCTGGCGCTCGTCGCGCTGGTGACGGTGCCGCTGTCCGTGGTCCTCACCATGCAGATCGCGAAGCGGTCGCAGCCCCAGTTCGTGGCGCAGTGGGCGGCCACGGGCCGGCTCAACGCGCACGTCGAGGAGATGTTCACCGGGCACTCCCTGGTGAAGGTCTACGGGCGCCAGGAGGCGGCCGCCGCGACGTTCGGCACGGAGAACGAGGCGCTGTACGACGCGTCCCGCAAGTCGCAGTTCATCTCCGGCACGATGCAGCCGTCGATGGGCTTCCTCGCGAACCTCAACTACGTGATCGTGGCCGTGATCGGCGGCCTGCGCGTGGCGTCCGGCCAGCTCTCGCTGGGCGACGTGCAGGCGTTCATCCAGTACTCGCGGCAGTTCACGCAGCCGCTCACGCAGATCGCGTCGATGATGAACCTGCTGCAGTCGGGCGTCGCGTCGGCCGAGCGGGTGTTCGAGCTGCTCGACGCCCCGGAGCAGGACCCGGACCCGGCGGACCCCCGCCGGCTGGGGCACGTGCAGGGTCGGGTCGCGTTCGAGGACGTCTCGTTCTCCTACGAGCCAGAGACGCCGCTCATCGAGCACCTCGACCTCGTCGCGGAGCCCGGCCAGACGATCGCGATCGTCGGGCCGACGGGCGCCGGCAAGACGACGCTGGTCAACCTGCTGATGCGGTTCTACGAGGTCAGCTCGGGCCGGATCACGTTGGACGGCGTCGACACCCGGGAGATGACGCGGGACGACCTGCGCTCGCGGATCGGCATGGTGCTGCAGGACACGTGGCTGTTCAAGGGCACCATCGAGGAGAACCTGCGGTACGGGGTCCGCGACGACGCCACGGTGGGCGAGGAGGATTTCCTCGCCGCCACGGAGGCCACCCACGTGGACCCGTTCGTGCGCACGCTGCCCGACGGGTACGCCACCGTGCTGGACGACGAGGCGACGGCGCTGTCCGCGGGCGAGAAGCAGCTGCTGACCATCGCCCGCGCGTTCCTCGCCGACCCGGAGATCCTCGTGCTCGACGAGGCGACGAGCTCGGTGGACACGCGCACCGAGGTGCTGGTGCAGCAGGCGATGAACGCGCTGCGGGCGAACCGCACGTCGTTCGTCATCGCGCACCGGCTGTCCACGATCCGTGACGCCGACGCCATCGTCGTCATGGAGCACGGGCAGATCGTGGAGCAGGGGGACCACGACACACTGCTCGCCGCGGGCGGGGCGTACGCGCGGCTGTACGAGTCGCAGTTCAGCGCCCCCGTCGTGGACGAGGCGGACGCGGTGGCCGGGCCCGCCGGGGTCTGACCCTGCACCCGGTGCAGGGGGCGTCGTCCCCCGGCCGCACGTGCCGCCCTGGAGACCCAGGTCAGGGCAGCACGAGCAGCCGGGCGGGCGGCGCCCCTTCGCGCTGCCAGTCGAACCGGGCCTCGCCGACCACGCGCCACCCGCGGTGCAGGTACACGGCGTGCGCCACGCCGTCGCGGTCGTCGACGTCGAGCACGGGGGTGCGGCCCCGGGTGTGCGCGTGCGCCACGGCGACGTCGAGCAGCGCGCCGCCGACCCCGCGCCCTTGCGCCTCCGGCCCGACGAAGAGGACGGACACGCAGCTCAGCTCGTGGACCGGCCGTCCCGCCCCGGCCGACCAGATCGCGCCGAACCGGTCGTCCGGCACGGCGGTGACGCTCACGTGCCCGACGACCGCCCCGTCGATCTCCGCGACCCACGCGCGCTCCTCGTCGGGGCGGACCACGAACTCCTCGACCGGGAACGGCAGCGGCCACCGGTGCGGGTAGCCCGACGCCGGTTGCTGGGCGGCGAGCACCTCGGCGAGGGCGGGCAGGTCGGCGCTCGTGCGGTCGCGGACGACGACGGCGGAGGCCGGGCGAGGGGTCGCGTCGGAGGTCACCCCGCGATCCTGGCACGGCGCCCCGACACGCTCGCCGACGAGCCGCGCGCTGGACGATCCGTGCATCTGGTGGGGCGTGCGCACGCGGCCCGGACGCCCCGGCGAGGGGCGCCCGGGCCGTCCTGGGGACGTCAGGCCGAGACGCTGAGCGTGGCGCCGACGGCCGCGGGGTCGGCGAGCGAGGCCGCGTGCACCTGTGCGAGCTGGGCGCGGGAGACCTTGAGCCCGCGCCGGGTGTCGTCGGTCGTGACGTGCGCGGGCTCCCCGGTCACGGCGTCGTCGGTGAGCGAGACGGGCCGCACGAGCGTCCAGTCGAGCCCGCTCGCGCGCACCACCGCCTCCTGGCGTCCCGAGTCCGTGAACTGGCGGCCGATGACGAAGCGGAAGACCAGCTTCCAGGTGAGGTCCAGGTGCGCCCAGGAGTCGCCGAGACCGTACGTGCTCTGCACGACGAGCCGGCGTGCGCCGGTCTCTCGCATCGCCCGCACGACGTTCGCGGTGCCGCGCGAGCGCACGTCCGGCGCGGTGCTCGATCGGCGCAGCCACTGCACGGTGAGCGGGTTGTCCGAGATGCCGAGCGTGACGACGACGGCGTCCTGCCCCGCGACGGCCTTGGCCACCGCCTCGGGGTCGAGGGCGTCGCCGTCGACGGGCCGCAGGCTCCCCGGCCCGGGGACCGGCGCGGCGAACGCGGTGCTCGCCGTCCGGCCGAACGCGGTCACGCGGTGTCCCGCGGCCACGAGCTCGCGGGTGATGGCGAGGCCGCTGCCCCGCGTCGCTCCGACCACCAGCACGTCCATGGGAATCCTCCTCGTCCTGCCGGGTCCCGTGCGGCCCCGGCCTCTGGCTCCAGACTTCCGCCGACGAGCCGGACGAACCATGTGGTGACATCCGAAAGTCTTGACCGTTCGTCCGGAGCGGCCGGAGGATGGCGGGATGACCGACGCTCCGCCGCTGCTCCCGGTCCCCGGTGCCGGGAGGCCGCAGGAGGATCCCTGGGCCGACGTGCTCGGCACCCTGGAGATGGACGCCGTCTTCTGCTCCACGGGCCGGCTCTCCGAGCCGTGGGGCATCGCGATGCCCGCGCTGCCGGGCATCCTGATGTTCCACCTGCTGCTCGACGGTCGCGCCGTCGTCGACGTCGAGGGCCAGCGGCACGACCTCGGCCCCGGCGACCTCGTGCTGGTGCCGCACGGCGCCGGGCACGCCGTCACCGGTGCCGCCGACGACCCCGCGACCGGGCTGTGGGACGTCGACCGCACGGTGGTCGCGGACCGGTACGAGCAGCTGCGGATCGACGGCGGCGGGCGGCCGGCGACCCTCGTGTGCGGGGCGGTCGGGTTCACCGACCCCGGCGTCGGCCGACTGCTGGCGAGCCTACCGCCGGTGCTGCGGGCGCCGGGGGCCGAGGACGAGCCCGGCGCGGGGGGCGACGGGCCGGACGGCGACTGGCTGCGCGCCGTCGTCGCCGCCATCGACCACGAGGTGCGCCACCCGCGGCCCGGCACCGACGTCGTCACGGCCAGGCTGGCCGACGTGCTCCTGGTGCACGTGGTACGCGGCTGGCTGGAGGCCGAGGAACCCGCGTCGGGCTGGGTCGCCGCCCTGCGCGACCCGGCGCTCGGCCCCGTGCTGCGCGCCGTGCACGCGGCGCCGCAGGACCCGTGGACGCTGGAGTCGCTCGCCGCCGTCGCGCGCCTGTCCCGGACCGTGTTCGCCGCACGGTTCGCACGCACCGTGGGGGAGCCGCCCATGGCCTACGTCGCCGGGTGCCGGATGGACGCCGCCGCGCGGCTGCTGCGCGACCCGGACGTGAGTGTCGAACGCGTGGCCCGGCAGGTCGGCTACGACTCCGTGCCGGGGTTCCATCGCGCGTTCGTGCGCAGGCACGGTGCGACGCCGGGGGCATGGCGCGCGACCGGCCCGGCGCGCACCCTGGCGGAAGTGCTCGAGCGCTGAGGTGCCCGGGCAGGAGGAGGGGCGGGGGAGAATGCCCCGGTGAGCACCCCCGAGCCCGGCGCCGCCGTCGACGACGCCCGCGTCACCCGCGTCACCGATCCCGCCGACCCGCGCCTGCACGACTACACGGACCTCAAGGACGTGAAGCTCCGCTCCGTGCGCGAGCCCGCCGAGGGGCTCTACATGGCGGAGTCGTCCTCGGTGATCCGCCGCGCCCTCGAGGCCGGGCACCGGCCGCGGTCGTTCCTCATGGCCGACAAGTGGCTCGACTCCATGGCCGACGTGCTCGCCGCCCATCCCGACGCGCCCGTGTACGTCGGCGCGGACGACGTGGTGCGGCAGATCACGGGCTTCCACCTGCACCGCGGGGCGCTCGCGGCCATGCACCGGCCGGTGCTGCCGAGCGTGCACGAGCTGCTCGCCGGTGCCCGCGGCGGCGCGGGCGCGCGCCGCGTCGCGGTGCTGGAGGACCTCGTCGACCACACGAACGTCGGGGCGGTCTTCCGCTCGGCCGCCGCCCTCGGCGTGGACGCCGTGCTCGTCTCCCCGAGCTGCTCCGACCCGCTCTACCGCCGGTCGGTCCGGGTCTCGATGGGCACCGTGTTCCAGGTGCCGTGGACGCGGCTGGAGTCCTGGCCGGGCGGCCTGCACGCGCTGCAGGACGACGGCTTCACCGTCGCCGCGCTGGCGCTGTGCGACGACTCCGTCTCCCTCGACGACCTGGTGGCCGACCCGCCCGAGCGGCTCGCGATGGTGCTGGGCACCGAGGGGGACGGGCTCTCCCGCGGGGCGGTCGCGGCGGCCGACGTCGTCGTGCGGATCCCGATGGCCGGGGGAGTGGACTCGCTCAACGTCGCCGCGGCGTCCGCCGTGGCGTTCTGGGCGACGCGGGACCGGCCGGGCGCGTAGTCCCCGGCTCCCGTCGGCGAGGAGCGGTTCAGACCTCGCCGATCGGGGCGGTCAGGAGCGGCGCGATCGCCGCCGGAGGGAAGTCCGGCCACGGGTCGCCTGGCCGGGCCGCCGGGTCGAAGAGGTGGGCGTCGACGAACTGCTGGGTCTGTCGGAGGACGCGGGACGCCGTGCGGCCGTCCACGGTGCCCGACTCCAGCGCGTCGGCCAGGTCGTGCAGGTCCAGGATCTCGTAGCGCCGCCCCCGCGGCGGCACGAGGATGTCGACGTACAGGTCGTGGACGACCAGACCGCCGTCCGCATCCTCCTCGAGCTCGACCAGGTCCACGTACCAGCCGCCGGCGAGCTCGCCACCGAACGTGACGGGGCGGGTCAGCTGGACCCCCTCGTCGAGCAGGAGGTAGCACCGGTCGACGGTGCCGCCGCCGTCGATCCGGTACTCGGGAAGCACGGTCACCTCGTAGGCGAGCGCCTCCCCGCGGCGGATGCCGTGGCACCACTGGCCGGTGCGGTGGAGCACCCGCACCGGCTCGAAGCCGTCGCGGGCCGGGTCGGAGGGATCGTCGTCGATCGTCCCGGACGGTGTGGGCAGCATGACCGACAGCCTAGGCAGGCGGGACCGCCGGTCGAACGCACGTCGTGGGCGGGTTCCGCCGCGGACGGGGTCCCGCACCACCGACCGCGGCCGGCTGCTGCGGCCTTTGCTGATCGAGCGGTACCGCGTGGGTCGTGACCAGAGCACCGCGACGGATCAGCAAGTCCTTCAGGGCCGATGGAAGCCGACGGGAGGGCGTCTCGTCGTCGACGACGGTGAGATCGCCTCGTAGACGACCGGCAGCTCGGTGATTCCCTCTGCGTCGAGGAAGTGCCCCGCGCCGGGCGCGACCTGCACGGGCGCCCCGAGTCGTTCGGCGAGACGGTCAGTGTGCGCGGGCGGCACCAGGGGGTCGTTGTCCGAGCGGATCACCACCGGCCGAACGATGTGGGACCGCAGCTCGCTCATGTCGCAACCGTCGCCGACGAAGGCGTCCAGCTCCGGGAGAGCCGGGAGGGGGTCGGTGAAGCCGGCGACGAGCACCAGGGTGCGCAGTCGCCAAGGGCCGGGGAGAGATCGCAGATGGCGCAGGACCGCCAGGCACCCCAGGCTGTGCGCCACCACGATCGTGTGCTCGTCCGGCCGGCCGAGCGCGGTCCGGACGGAGTCCTCCCACGGCCCGCGCCGCGGGTCGAGCGGGGCGGGCAGGGCGGGGACCGTGGTCGGGATTCCTTCGGCGCCGAGCCGTTCGGCGAGCCACCCGAACCAATGGTCCTCGGGGGTGGCGCCATACCCGTGGAAGACGAAGGCGCGCTGCCGGGTTGTCGTCGATGTCATGCCTCGGGACGGTAAGGGTTCACGTCGGCGAGAAGGTCAAGTCGAGCAGGAGGGACGACGCGTGCGGATCGGCGAGCTCGCGAGGCTGGCGGGTGTGAGCGCACGAGCGTTGCGCCACTACGAGGACCGGGGACTCCTGGTCCCGGGGCGGACCGGCGGTGGGTATCGCGAGTACGCCGACACCGACGTGGCGCGGGTCGCGCAGATCACGGCGATGATCAGCGCCGGCCTGAACACGGCGACCGTCGGGCGCTACTTGGGCTGTGCGCGCACCGGCGAGCACGGCACGTCGCTGGAGCTGTGCCCGGGGCTGAGCGCGGAGCTCGTGGCGATCGGCGAGCGCCTCGAGGCCAGGCTGGCCGAGCTGCGTGACCAGCAGGCGAGGCTCAGGGAGCTGGCGTCGGCCGACTGACCGGGGCGTCACGCCCCATCACCGGACGCTCGCCCCGGGGGTCGGCGGGCTCGACGACGACGTACCGGCCGGGCTCCTCGTGCATGCACAGGTGCGCCGAGTGCTCGAACCACAGGACGTCCTTCGACGGCGCGGAGACGCGCTCGAAGCACCGCTCCACGGGCGCGGTGGGCGTGGTGCAGTCGTGGCGGCCGAGAAACTGGATCATCGGCACGTCGAACTCGATCTGGTCGCTCGCGTCGAAGCCGAGGACGCCGGACAGGACCCGGGGGAGGGTGATCGACTGACCCTTCCCGATCAGCTCCCGTGGTGCTGTGCCCACCGCCGGTACACGATGATGCGCTCGACGGTGAGGGGCTCGTCACCGGGGTAGTCACCGAGGGCGCGCAGCTCCGCGAGCGCCTTGGAGTTGCCGTCGGCGGTGGCGTTGCGCACCGCGTGTGCGAAGGCCTCGGCCTCCTCGTCCGGGCCCGAGGTCACCTGGCCGACGCCGACGTACGCCCAGAGCAGGTCGGGCCGGCGCCTGGCGAGAAGGACGCCGAGGATCGAGCCTCAGCTGTGGCCGAGGAGGCTGACGCGCTCGACGCCGAGCTCGTCCTGCAGCCAGGCGATCAACTGAGGTCGTCGACGTCGAGGTCCGCGCTCAGGTCGGCGATGACTGCTCGCCCCGCGTCGCCCGTCACGGCGGCACCCTTCGAAGCGCGGGCGACCGGGACCCGGGCGACGGCCCGCGGCAGGCGCCACGACCCTTGACCGACCCGCGACCCGGGTTTAGGTTGGGCCGCGATCATAATCACTGCAAAGGGGCAGACCATGGTCGGGAGCACGACGCTGCGGCAGTTCTCCACGAAGGTGATCGCCACGCTGATGGGCGTGGCGATGCTCGCGGTGACGGGGGTGGGCGCGGCCGGCGCCGCCGCGCCACCGACGTCCGCGGACGCCACGGTCGAGACCGTGACCGGCCCGGGGTCGTTCGACACGCGGCCCGCGCGCGACGTCCTGCGGCGCGTGCTCGGTCCGCGGTACGCGGGCCAGGTGGCCCTGAGCGCCGTGGCGGCCGACGACGGGCGCGAGACCTTCCGGGTCGCGGCGCGCGGCGGCCGCCTGGTCGTCGAGGGCAGCAGCACGTCGGCGCTGCTCATGGGTGTCAACTGGTACCTCAAGGACGTCGCGAAGGCGGACGTCTCCTGGACGGGTGACCAGCTGGACCTGCCGCCCCGGCTGCCCCTGCCGCGCGAGCCGATCACGCAGACGTCGCTCGTGGCGCATCGGTTCTCCGGGAACGACACCGAGGACGGGTACTCCGGCCCCTACCGGACCTTCGAGGACTGGGAGCGGGAGATCGACGTGGCGGCGATGCACGGCGTGAACGAGATGTTCATGCCCGTCGGTGCCGACGCCGCCTACTCCGAGACGCTGCAGTCGTTCGGCTACTCGGCGCAGGAGATGCGGCGGTGGGTCCCGAGCCCCGGCTACCAGCCGTGGTGGCTCCTGCAGAACATGTCCGGCTTCACGGCGCCCGTCACCGAGCACCTGCTCCAGGAGCGCGCGGACCTCGGCCGCCGGATCGCCGACCGGATGCGCTCGCTCGGCATCACCCCGGTGCTGCCGGGGTACTTCGGCACCGTGCCGACCGACTTCGAGGAGCGCAACCCGGGCGCGAAGACCGTGCCGCAGGGCACGTGGAGCGGGTTCACGCGGCCGGACTGGCTGGCACCCACCGACCCGACGTTCGACCGCGTCGCCGCGCGGTTCTACGCCGTGCAGGAGCGGATCCTCGGGCCGTCGACGATGTTCAAGATGGACCTGCTGCACGAGGGCGGGCGCGCGGGCGACATCCCTGTGGGAGACGCGTCCCTCGCGGTGCAGGACGCCCTCGAGGTGGCGCACCCCGGCGCGATCTGGGTCATCCTCGGCTGGCAGAGCAATCCCCGGCCCGAGACCGTCGCGGCAATCGACAAGAGCCGGATGCTCGTGGTCGACGGGCTCTCGGACCGCGCGCTGAAGCCCGACCGGGACGTCGACTGGAAGGGCACGCCGTACGCCTTCGGCTCCATCTGGAACTTCGGCGGCAACTCGACGATCGGCGCGCCGGTGAGGGCCTGGAACGAGCGCTTCTGGGCCTGGCTGGAGCGCCCGGGCAGCGCGCTGGACGGCGTGGCGATCCTGCCGGAGGCGAGCGGCAACAACCCCGTCGCGATGGAGTTCCTCGCCGAGCTGCCGTGGCACGACGGCCCGGTCGACGTCGACCGCTGGTTCGCCGGCTACGCCGACGCGCGCTACGGCAGGGTCGACCCCGCCGCCCGCCGTGCGTGGCAGGTGCTCGCGGACACGGCGTACGCCATCCCGCCCACCGGGGGCCGCTCCTCGGGCCACGGCGGGCTGTTCGCGGCGACGCCCAGTCTGTCCGCGACGCGGCCGCACACCTACGCACAGGCCGCCTTCGCCTACGACCCGGCGGCGTTCGCGGCGGCGCTGCCGGCGCTGCTCGACGTCGCCCCGGCGCTGCGCGACAGCGAGGCCTACCGGTACGACCTGGTGGACGTCGCGCGGCAGTCGGTGGCCGACCGGTCCCGCACCCTGCTGCCCCAGATCCAGGCGGCGTACCAGGCCGGTGACCTCGACGAGCTCACCCGGCTCACGCGGTCCTGGACCGACCACATCCGCGGTCTGGACGACCTCCTCGGCACCGACGAGCACTTCCTCCTGGGCCCGTGGACCGCGCAGGCCCGCGCCGCGGCGGGCGACCCGCAGGAGGCGATGGACCTCGAGCAGGACGCGCGCCGGCTGATCACCTCCTGGGGGCCCGCGACCACCGACCTGCACGACTACGCCTACCGCGAGCGATCCGGCCTGCTGGACGACTACTACCTGCCGAGGTGGGAGCGCCTGTTCGACGCGCTGCGCGCGCACCTGGAGACCGGCGCGGCCGTGCCCGACATCGACTACGACGCGATGGCGGAGGACTGGATCGCGGGCTGGAAGGCATATCCGGCCAGGCCCTCGGGCAGCGCCTACGCCGAGGCGTCGCGGACCCTCCTGCGGCTGCAGGACGACCGCTACGACGTGCCCCTGACCCTGCGGCCGACGGGCTCGGTCACGGCGTCGGGGACCGGGCCGGACGCCGCGCTGGTCACCGCGTCGGTGACCAACACCAACTACTTCGCCGCGGCCACCGGCGTGCGCGTCGAGGTCACGGCGCCCGCCGGGGTCGAGGTCGTCCCGACCGGGGAGCAGCCGGACGAGATCGCCCCCGGCGAGACGGCCGAGCGGACCTGGACGGTCCGCCGCACGGCGGCGCTGCCGGAGGGCACCGACGAGGTGACGGTCGACGTGACAGTCCGCTTCGATCGGGCGGACGGGTCCCAGGTCAGGATGGCGTCCGCCGTCCTGCCCGTCGCGTCGCCGGGGCGCTACCAGCTCAGCGACCTCCCGTTCTCGTCGTCGCGCAACCACGACGGGCTGCACCCGGTGAAGCGGGACACGGTCACCGACGCGACCCCGGCCGGCAACGGCGCGCCGATCCGGCTCGACGGCGTGGCGTACGGCAAGGGGCTGGGCACCAACTCGAACGCGGACGTGCGGTTCGAGCTCGGCGGCACCTGCCAGCGCCTCACGACCATGGTCGGCATCGACGACGCGATGAACCACGCGGCGGACGGCGACGTGGTGGTCCGCGTGTACGGCGACGGCCTGCTGCTGCGCCAGACCGACGTGCTCCGCAGCGGCCCTTCCGGCCCCGGCACCGCGGCGGTCCGCCTCGACGTCGACGTCACGGGAGTGAGCCAGCTGCGCCTGCAGGTGGACCAGTCGGACGCCAACCGGTACTTCGACGCGCTGTCCTTCGGCGTGCCGACGCTGGCCTGCGGCGCCCCGCCGCCCACCCCGCTCAGCGCGGGGGCGACGGCCACGAGCGCGGAGACGGGCCGCGGGCCCGCCAAGGCGGTCGACGCCGACCTGAGCACGGGGTGGTTCTGCGACCCGGCGGCGTGCGACGGGACGCCGTCGTCGCTCCAGGCCGACCTGGGCGCGGCCCACGACCTCACCGCGGTCCGGGTCACGCCGTACTACGCCGACCGCCGGTCGTACCTCTACCGCGTGGAGGGCAGCGCCGACGGGCAGGCCTGGACGTTGCTGGCCGAGAAGACGGCGCACGCCCCGCAGACGGACGCGGGAGACCGGTACGCGGTCTCCGGCCGCTACCGGTACGTGCGGGTGACCGGGTTCGGGAACACCAGCAACGGCTATAGCCTCCACCTGCAGGAGCTGGCGGTCTACGGGGCCGGGTGATCAGGCCCGCAGGGCGAGAGCCGGACGCAGGGGCGGGGAGGGTCGATGACGTCGGGACCGGTGCGCGTCGCGCAGAAGGCGACCCCCGCCGAGCTGCGCGAACGCAACACCCGGCTGGTGCTGCAGAGCGTGCTCAGCGGCGCCGGAGAGGTCTCCCGGGCCGACATCGCCCGGTCGGTCGGTCTGGCCCGGGCGGTGGTGTCCGAGATCGTGCAGGACCTGGTGGCTCGTCACCTGGTCGCCGAGGGCACGGGCCGTCCGCAGGGTCGCGGCAAGCCGGCGACGCCGCTACAGGTCGACACGCAGCACTACGGCCTGCTGATGGCGGACGTGACGCCGGCCGGCGTGCGCGCCGGGGTCGGCGGGCTCGACGGGACGATCGGCCCGACGGCGCAGGCGACCTTCCCGGCGGGCCCGACGGCGGGAGACGTGGTCGACGTCCTGGCCTCGCTGCTTGCCGGGCTGGCCGCGCGGGACGGCCGCGAGGTGCTCGCCGCCGGCGTCGCCGTGCCGGGCATCGTCTCCCCGGAGGGCCGGGTCACCGAGGCCCTGCAGCTCGGCTGGGAGGGTGTGGACCTGGCCGGCCCGCTGTCCGCCGCCCTCGGGCACGACGTGGTCCTCGTGAACGACGCGACGGCCGTCGCGCTCTCGGAGGTCTCCCACCAGGGCGCCCCGGGCGCGGGCGTCGTCGTCCTGCACGTCGACACGGGCGTCGGGTCGGCGGTGCTGCTCGACGGGCGGGTCCACCTCGGGGACCGGCAGCGCGCCGGGGAGGTCGGCCACATCGACCTCGGCGTGAGCGACCGCCTCTGCGCGTGCGGACGGCGCGGCTGCCTGGAGACGGTCGCGGGCCTGCCCGCGGTGCTCGAGGGATTGCCGCTCGAGCGGCTGGACGACGTCGCGTCCCTCCGGCCGGGCCGCGCGCCGGACCCTGTGCCGGCGGAGCTCGCGGCTCTGGTCGCGCGCGTGGACCGCGCCGCGGAGGGGCTCGCGGCGTTGATCTGCGCCCAGGTCGCGATCCTGGACGTCGCGGACGTGGTCGTCGACGGCCCGGTGCGCCGGGCGGGTCCGCGGCTCCTCGATACGATCGAGGCGGCCCTCGCCCGGCGGCTGCCGCCGAGCGACGTGCGCCGCCCCCGCTACTCGGCGCTGGGGGAGCGCGCCGTCATGCACGGCGCGGGCGCCGCGGCGATGCTGCACCGGCTCGGGGTGATGTGGCTCCAAGGACCCGAGGGGGCCGAGGAGTCCTGAACCGGAGCCTCCGGGACACGGGCGAGGGGCCGGCGCACGCCGACCCCTCGCCCCCCGGGCCTTCCGGGTCAGGAGCTCAGGTCGCTGCCCAGGCTCGTGAGGAACGTGTCGAGCACGCCGTCGCCCAGCTGCACGGGTGCGGCGCCCCACCGGTTGTCCGGCGGGTCGACGATCACCTGGGCGGCCGCCTCGGCGGAGGCGCGGGCCTCGGCGAGGAGCGCGTCGCGCGCGTCCGTGTCGCCGTCCAGGTCGGCCTCGGCGGCATCGAGGGTCGCGAGGAGCGCGTCGCCCCACAGATCCGTCGCGTCGAGCCAGGGCGCCGCGTCCGAGACGAACGCCGGGTCGACGCCGGCCCGGCGGAGCGTCTCGGGGACCGCGGCGATCAGGTCGGCGCGGTCGCGCAGCCCGTCGACCGCCGCCCGCCCGTGCCCGGCCTCCCACTGCCGCCAGAAGGCGTCGACGTCCGCGGCGAGCGCGGGGGCCTGCGGCTGCCACGGGTCGCCGAAGCTCGGCGCCAGGTGGTTGAGGTCCCCGAACGCGAGGAGCGCCCGGGTCGCGGCCCGGTCGTCGCCGGCCAGGTAGCGCATCGCCTCGACCCAGCTCCGGTCCCGGTCGTAGCCGCGGTCGTTCCACGCGAAGTCGGCGATCCCGAAGACGGCGACCTTGCTCGCCGCGGCCTGGTTCATCGGGTTCGACACGATGCCGGCCAGGTGGTCGGACAGCCCCGGCTCGCGCTTGTCGTAGGGGGCGAGCAGCAGCCGCCCGCTCGTCTGCCCGTAGTCGTTGACGGGGTAGTTGTCCCACAGGAACGTCGGCCCGCCGAAGACGGTGTCGGCCTCGATCGCCTGGTCCACGGAGATCGACTGGGGCACGACGTCGTTGCCCGTCCACATGACCACGACGTCGTCGTCCATCTCGCGCAGCGCGGCCTTGTAGGGCGACTCGGTGGTGTTGTAGTACTCGGTCGGCACCATCTGCAGCGGCCGGGCGCCGTCGTGCTCCTCGATCCAGCCCTGCTGCACGCGGGTGAGGAAGTCCGCCTGCGCCTTGCCCGCGCTGCCCGGCGAGGGGTCGCCGTAGGCCGCCCGGTCGGACTCGCACGCCCAGCGTGAGTAGTCGATGTCGTCCAGGGGGACGCTGAAGGCGCGCACACCGACGTCGTACAGCGCCTGGAACTTCCGCTCCAGGGCCGCCATGTCGTCCTCGCTCGAGTAGCAGATGCTGTTGCCCGGCGAGAGCGCGAAGGTGAAGCGCACGTGGTTGGCCGTGGCGGCCTCGACCAGCTCCGCGAGCTCGGCGAGCTTGTCCGCCGGGTAGTCCTCGCGCCACTTCTCGCGGTGGTACGGGTCGTCCTTGGGCGCGTACACGTACGTGTTCGCCTTGACGTCGCCGTAGAAGGCCAGCTGGTCGAGGCGCTCGTCGTGCGTCCAGGGCTCCCCGTAGAACCCCTCGATCGTGCCCCGCAGGGGCATCGCCGGGAAGTCCTGCACCGTGGCGCCCGCGACGCCGGTTCCGCCCCGCCCGTCGACCAGCAGCTGCTCGAGCGTCTGGACCGCGTAGAACTGCCCGGCCGTGTCGTGGCCCGCGAGCGTCACCGTGCCGCGGCCGCGCTCCGTGTCGACCCGCAGCGCGTAGGCCTCGTCGTGGTCGGGCACCGCGACGCGGCCGAGGGCGGCGCGGATGTCGGACCGGGCGCCGTCGCCGAGCAGGACCCGGACCTGCCCGCCTGCCCGGGCTCGGTCGTCCGCGTCACGGGCGACCGCGCGGACCCCGTGCTCGCGCAGCGTCTCGGTGAGCGCGTCCTGGGCCGCGGCGTCGGTGTCGTCGTCGACGACGACCTCCACGGTCCGGGAAAGACGGAGGTCGTGGCCCGTGCGACGCATCTCCTGCGGAGCGGGGCTGACGGTGGGAAGGTCGTCGTGGGCGGGCGAGGCGCTCGCGGCGGTGGCGCCGGTCGCGCCCGTGGCCAGGAGCGTCGCGACGGTGAGCGTCCCGGCGGCGAGCCGTCGTCGAACAGTGGTCATGAGAACCTCCATTGGTCTAGACCAGTTCGACTACCCTGACGAAGGTCGGTGCTCCTGTCAACCGGGGCCGCGGGCGCCATGGGAGACCGTCGGCGGTGACCCGCGTCACAGGGAATTACGCAACAGGGGGATGACGTAACCCGTTGGTGAAGGTTAGCCTCACCTACGTGAGCCAGACCCTGGCGCCCTCGGCGCCCCCCGTGGTCGAGTCCCGTCCCGCCGTCGCGATGGCCGGGCGAGGCCTGCGGCTGTCGTACGACAAGCGCACCGTCGTGCACGGCGCGGAGATCGAGCTGCGGCCCGGCGCGGTCACGGCGCTGCTCGGGCCCAACGGCTCCGGCAAGTCGACGCTGCTGCGCTCGCTCGCACGGCTGCACCGGCCCGACGCCGGCACCGTCTCGATCGCCGACGGCGGCGCCGCGGACGGTGATGCCGCCACCGACGCGCTCGCGCTGCACCCGAAGGACTTCGCCCGCCGCGTCACGCTGCTGTCGCAGAGCCACCCCACGCCCAGCGGCGTGACCGTCCGCGACGTCGTCGCCTACGGCCGCCACCCCTACCGCGGGCGGTTCCGCTCCGCCGACGCCGACGGACCCCGCGCCGTCGCGCACGCCATGGACGTCACCGGCGTCGCCGAGATGGCCGAGCGCGGCGTCGACGAGCTCTCCGGCGGCGAGCTGCAGCGCGTCTGGCTCGCGACCTGCCTCGCGCAGGACACGGGCGTGCTGCTGCTCGACGAGCCCACGACCTACCTCGACCTGCGCTACCAGGTCGAGCTGCTCGACCTGGTCCGCGACCTCGCCACCGAGCACGGCGTCGCCGTCGGCGTGGTGCTGCACGACCTCAACCAGGCCGCCGCCGTCGCGGACCACGTCGTGGTGCTGGACCGGGGAGAGGTGCGGGCGTCCGGCCCCGCCGCCCGGGTGCTCACCAGCGAGCTGCTCACCGACGTCTACGGCATCCGCGTCGACGTGACCACCCACCCGGACACCGGCCGGACGCGCTGCGAGGCCGTCGGCCGTCACGACGCCCGCGCCTGACGGCCCACCGGCCCCCTCCCCGACCCCCACCGACCTCACGCCGGCGCCCGTCGCCCGGCACCGTCGCGCCCGCACCCGCGGCGCACCGACTCGAAGGACACCGAGACACCCATGCGCATCCCCACCCGCCCGCTGCTCGCCGGCGCCACCGCCGCCGTGGCCGCGCTCGCCCTCGCCGCGTGCGGCACCACCGAGGACCCCGCGGCGGAGGCGGTCGCGGAGCCGTCGGCCGCGACCGGCCCGGTCACTTACACCGACGAGCGCGGCGAGCACACCCTCGACGCCCCCGCGACCGAGGTCGTCTCGCTCGAGTGGGGCCTCACCGAGAACCTCGTGGCGCTCGGCGTCGAGCCCGCCGGCCAGGCCGACGTGGCCGGCTACAACACCTGGGACACCGTGGCGCCGATCGACGAGGGCACGCCCGACGTCGGCACGCGCGGGGAGCCCAGCCTCGACGCGATCTCCGCGCTCGAGCCGGACCTCGTGGTCACCACCACCGACCTGCCCGAGAACGTCATCGCGCAGATCGAGGAGGTCGCGCCCGTCCTGACGCTGCGCGGCTCCGACGGCACCGACCCGCTCGGGTACATGAAGGAGACGGTGACGACCCTCGGCGAGGTCACCGGCACGCAGGACGAGGCCACCCAGGCGCTGGCGGACTTCGACGCCAAGGTCGACGAGGGCAAGGCCGCGCTCGAGGACGCCGGGCTCGGCGGCGCCGAGTTCGCGATGGCGGACGGCTGGATCGCCAACGGGACCGTCTCCGTGCGCATGTACACGCCGGGGTCCTTCTTCGGCGCGCTCGGCGAGGCCGTCGGCCTCAAGGACGCGTGGACCGAGGGCGGCGACCCCGACTACGGCCTCGCGCAGACCGACGTCGAGGGCCTGACGAAGCTCGGGGACGTGCAGTTCGTGTACGCGGCCAACGACGCCGAGGCGGACCCGTTCGCCGACGGCCTGAAGGGCAACAAGGTCTGGGAGCAGCTGCCGTTCGTCACCGCGGGCGACGTGCACCGCATCCCCGACGGCATCTGGATGTTCGGCGGGCCCCTGTCGGGCGCGGCGTACATCGACGCGCTCGTCGACGCGCTCGCCTGACCGTCCGCCTCCGCATGTCCGTGACCGCCTCCTCGCCGTCCGCCGCCCCTGCCACCGCGCCGGTGCGGCGGGCGGCGCCCGTCCGCGTCGTCGCGGCGTTCGCCCTCGCCCTCGTCGCCGTGCTCGTGCTGGGCGCCGTGCACCTCACGCAGGGCACCGCCGACGTCGGGGCGCTCGACGTGCTGCGCGCGGCCGTCGGGGCCGACACCGACGGCACCGTCGCGGTGCTCGTGTCGTCGCGGCTGCCCCGCCTGCTGGCCGGGCTGCTCGTGGGCGTCGCGCTCGGTGTGGCCGGCGCCGTCCTCCAGTCGGTGGCGCGCAACCCGCTCGCGTCGCCCGACACGCTGGCGGTCAACGCGGGCGCGTACGTCACGGTCGTCGCGGCCGCCGCGCTCGGCCTGTCGGTGCCGTTCTACCTGCAGGGCGGCATGGCTTTCCTCGGCGGGCTGGGCGCCGCCGCCCTCGTGCTCGCGCTCGCCCGCGGCGGCGCGGACGGGCCCACCCGGCTGGTGCTGGCCGGCTCGGCCATCATGCTCGCGCTGCACTCGCTCACGATGGTGCTGCTCGTCCTCTTCGAGCAGGAGACCACCGGGCTCTTCGCCTGGGGGAGCGGCAGCATCGTGCAGTCCGGCACGCGCACGGTGAGCATGGCGGCCCCCGTCGTCCTGGTCGGCGTCGCCGGGGCCCTGCTGCTGGCCCGCCGGCTCGACCTGCTCGGGCTCGGGGACGACGCCGCGCGAGTGCTCGGCATCGACGTGCGGCGCACCCGGGTCCTGTCGGTCCTGGCCGCCGTGCTGCTCGCCGCGATCGCCGTCACCGTGGCCGGGCCCATCGGCTTCGTCGGACTCGCCGCGCCCGTCATCGCACGGCTCGTCGGGCGGCACGTCCCGGGCCTGGGCAGGCACGTGCTGCTCCTGCCCTTCTCCGCCCTCGTGGGCGTCGTCGTCGTGCTCGGGGCCGACGTGCTCCTGCGGGCCCTGCTGCCCGGCCAGGCGTCGGTCGTGGTGCCGACCGGCGTCGTCACGACCTTGCTCGGTGCGGGCATCCTCGTGTGGATGGCGCGCCGGCTGCGCGACGCGGGCGCGGGCGCGCGGGGTGCCCGCGGGGCGCTCGGCCGTCCCCGCTCGCGCGCCCGGGTCGTGGTGGTCCTCGTGCTGCTCGGCGTCGCGCTCGTCGTGGCCGTGGTCGCGGGCCTGCTGCTCGGCGACCGGCTCGTGCTGCTGGGCGACGTCTCCCACTGGGTGCAGGGCGCGGCCGGGCGGCAGGTGAGCTTCGTGCTCGACCAGCGCGTGCCGCGCGTGCTCGCCGCGGTGCTCGCCGGCGCCGCGCTGGCCCTCGCGGGCACCATCGTGCAGGCCGTGTGCCGCAACCCCCTCGCCGAACCGAGCCTGCTCGGCGTCACGTCGGGCGCCGGGCTCGGGGCGGTGCTGATGATCCTGCTGGTGCCCGGCGTGGGGATCTGGTCGATGTCGGCCGCGGCCGGCGGCTGCGCGCTCGCCGTCTTCGCCCTCGTCTACCTGCTGTCCGCGCGCGGCGGCCTCGCCTCCGAGCGGCTGGTGCTGGTGGGCATCGGGGCGCAGGCGGGCACGACGGCGCTCATCACGCTGGTCGTCCTGGTCATCGCCCCCTGGGACGTCAACCTGGCGCTCACGTGGCTGTCCGGCTCGACGTACGGGCGCACGCTCGAGCAGCTGCTGCCGGTCGCGCTGGCGCTGCTCGTCGTGGTGCCGCTCGCCGCCATGTACCGCCGTGAGCTCGACGTGCTGTCGCTCGACGAGGACACCCCGCGCGTGCTCGGCCTGCCCGTGGACCGCTCGCGCCTGCTGCTGCTCGGCGCCGCGGCGCTGACGACGGCCGCAGCCGTGTGCGCGGTCGGCGTCATCGGGTTCGTGGGGCTCGTCGCACCGCACGCCGCCCGCGCGCTCGTGGGGGCCAAGCACGCGCGCGTGCTGCCGGTGGCGGTCCTGATCGGCGCCGTCCTGGTCTCCGCCGCCGACACCGTCGGCCGGGTCGTCATCGCGCCGGGGCAGATCCCGGCGGGCCTCGGCACCGCGCTGCTGGGGGCGCCGTACTTCGTCTACCTGCTGTGGCGCTCGCGAGGGCGCGCGACGGCCTGAGTCGCCTTTCGAGCGCGGCCGTGGCGAGGGAGGATGGTGAGGTGAGCGAGCACAGGACCGCCCCGGTGGTGGTCGGGTACGACGCGTCGGAGCCCGCCGACGTCGCCCTCGCCTGGGCGGCGCGCGAGGCCCGCATGCGGGGCGCCGTCCTGCGCGTGGTGTACGTGCGCGACGCCCACGACACGGGCGTCGCGGCCCGCCCCCACGGCGACGACCTGGGCGACCGCGGCCACGAGGGCCCCTGGCCCGTCGTCGAGGAGGCGGCGGCCCGGGCCCGCGACGTCGCGCCGGGCGTGGAGACCGAGACGTACGTCGAGTATGCGTCGCCCGCGGCCGCGCTCGTGGGCGTGTCCCACGACGCGGGTGCCCTCGTGCTGGGCGCGACCGGGCACGGCGGCCTGTACGAGGCCGTCCGGGGCAGCGTGGTGCTGCAGGTCACCGCGCACGCGCTCTGTCCCGTGGTCGTGGTGCCCGCCGACGCCGCACGGGCCGACCTGCCCCCCGATGCCCCCGTGGTCGTCGGCTACGACGGCTCGGAGCCCTCCGGCCTCGCTCTCGACGCCGCCACCGCGACGGCCTGGGAGCTCGGGCGCACGTTGCGCGTCGTCGTGGTGTGGCGTCCTGGGGTCGCCGAATGGGTCACCTCGCGAGGCCCGACCGAGCACGAGGGGCACGACATCACCGAGGCGGACGCCGGCCCGGTGCTGCAGAAGGGGCTGGCCCGGGTGGAGGACCGGCTGCGCGAGCGTGGTGCGAGCGACGGTGCGCTCGAGGTGGTCGGGGAGACCCGGGAGGGCCACGTGGCGCGGGTGCTGCACCGCGAGGCGGAGGGTGCCGAGCGGCTGCTGCTGGGCACCCGTGGGCGCGGCGGGTTCGCGTCCCTGCTGCTGGGCTCCGCGACGCACACGCTGGTGCGGACGGCGGTCTGCCCGGTCGTGGTGGTGCGGGCGCCCGGCATGGCCGACCCGGGCTGACCGTGTGACGACGGTCACCAGCCCTTGCGGACGACCGGCCAGGTGAGGTTAGGCTTACCACCGTGACCGAGACCGTCGAGGCGACCGAGCGCGCCGACCGCACCGCACCGGACGCCGCCCCCGCGCAGCCGTACCGCATGTTCGACGTCGTCGTCTCCCGGGTCACCCGGCTCTGTCCGTCGTTCATCCGCATCACGTTCACCGGCGACGACCTCGACCAGTTCGCCGACAACGGTCGTGACCAGCGCATCAAGTTCCTGCTCCCGGCGCCGTGCGGCGGCTGGGAGTACCTCGACCGGCAGAACCCCGACTGGTTCACCTCCTGGCGGGCGCTGCCCGAGGAGCGTCGCAACCCGCTGCGCACCTACACCGTGCGCGCCGTCCGCCAGGACCGGCGCGAGGTGGACGTCGACATCGTGCTGCACGGCGACACGGGCCCGGCCTCGCGCTGGGCCAACGGCGCGAAGCCGGGCGCCCCGCTCGTCATCATGGGGCCCAACGCCGCGTACACCGACGGCCCGCACGGCGGGCTCGAGTTCAACCCGCCCGCACGCAGCCACGCACTGCTGCTCGCCGGCGACGAGACCGCCGTCCCGGCGATCGCCGCGATCTGCGAGTCCCTGCCCGACGACGCCGTCGGCGAGGTCTTCCTCGAGGTGCCGCACCGCGAGGACCGCTGGACGCTGGCCGCGCCCGCCGGCGTGCGGATCTCCTGGCTGCCGCGCGAGGACCGCGAGCACGGCGACGTCCTGGTGCCCGCCGTGAAGGAGGCCGCGGACCGGCTGCTCGCCATGGGCGTGCGCCCGTCGGCGGACGCCCCGGCGGCGCCCGAGCTGCTCGCCGCCGAGGCGGACGCCCCGGTGCCGACCGCCGCGGGCGTCGACCTGGACGGCGAGCTGCCCGACGTCGACATCGACGCGGAGATCCTCTGGGAGGTCCCCGTCGACGCGACCGGCCAGCCGCTCGCGCAGGACACGGTGCTGTACGCCTGGTTCGCCGGCGAGGCCGGCTCGATCAAGACGCTGCGCCGGTACCTCGTCTCCGAGAAGGGCGTGGACCGCAAGGCCGTCGCCTTCATGGGCTACTGGCGCCGCGGCCGCGCGGAGTGCTGACCTCCCCTCGAGGCTGACCGACGACGCCCCGCCCCCGACCGCCGAGGCCGGGAGGCGGGGCGTCGTGCGTGCGGGTCAGCGCGCGACGCCGAGGCCCTCGACGACCTCGACCCCTGGCATGGCGCAGAGCAGCTCGCCGGGCATCAGCAGCTTGGACCGCCGCACGCCGGAGCCCATGAGCGCGAGCACGTCGGGCGCGGCGAACCGTGAGTCCACGAGCACGCGCCACCCTGCGGGCAGGCCTACGGGGGTGATGCCGCCGTACTCCATCCCGGACTCCGCCGTCGCGCGGTCCATGGGCAGGAACGACGCCTTGCGGGCGTCGAGCAGCTTGCGCACCCGGGTGTTCACGTCGGCGAACGTGGCGGCCGTGACGACGCAGGCGGCGACCTGCTCGACGTCGCCCCGACGCCCCGCGACCACCACGCAGTTGGCGGACGCCTCGGGCGGCAGCCCGTGCATGTCGTTCAGCGTGGCCGTGTCGGCGTGGTCCGGGTCGATCTCGGTGACGGCCACGAGGTCGCGGACCCGGTCGTCCCGGCCGGCCCACGCGCGCAGGGCCTCGGCCACGGTCGGGGCGAGCAGCTCCGGGTGGTCGAGGGCGGGTGCCCACGCCAGGTCGCCGAGCCTCGGGAGGCCGGGGGTGGTCGCGCCGCTCATCGGCGGTACGTCGCCGTGAGCGTGGCGCGCGCGAGGACGTGGAAGTAGACGTTGAAGGCGACGTGCACCGGGCTGTTGCTCTCCGACAGGCCCAGCGTCGGGACGTCGAGCGCGTGCACCGCGAAGACGTAGCGGTGCGGGCGGTCACCGGGCGGCGGGCCGGCGCCCTCGAAGCCGAGGCGCCCGCCGTCGCTGGCGACGTGGAACGCGCCGGCCGGCAGCCCCGATCCGCCGACGGCCCCGGCGTCGCGCTCCAGCGACGTCACCTCGGCGGGCAGGTCGACGACGGTCCAGTGCCAGTACCCGGACGGCGTCGGCGCGTCGGGGTCGAAGCAGCTGACCGCGTAGGAGCGGGTGCCCTCCGGTGCGCCGGACCACCGGAGGTGGGGAGACACGTCCGCGCCGTCGACGCTGAAGTCGGCGGCGAGGGGCTCGCCCTCGGCGACGTCCGCGCTCTTCAGTGCGAACGTGGTGGGGACGGGGAGCAGGGAGTACGGGTCGGGGGGAAGCGGGCGCTCGAAGTCGGTGCCGGTCGTCATGCGTGTCATGGTGCCCGACCGTCGACGGTGCTGGCCAGGACGGGGCGCGGGCGCGTCGTGATACCGTGCTCGCACAAACCGACCAGACGGTACGCCCGCCGGGGCGGTGCGAGGAGGCGATGGTGCTCAGGTTCGCGGACAGGGTGGCGCTCGTGACGGGCGGCACCCGGGGGATCGGGCTGGCCGTGGCGCGACGGCTCGTGGACGAGGGCGCCGCGGTCGTGCTCACCGGGCGCCGGCAGGAGGCCCTCGACGAGGCCGTCGCCGCCCTCGGCGCCGACCGGGCCTCGGGTGTCGCGGGCCGGGTCGACGACCCCGAGCACCGTGCCGCGACCCTCGCCCACGTCGCCGAGCGGCACGGCCGCCTCGACCACCTGGTGAACAACGCCGGCATCAACCCGGCCTGGGGCCCGGCGCTCGAGGTCGACCCCGGCGTCGCCCGCAAGATCCTCGAGGTCAACGTCGTGGCCGCGCTCGAGTGGACGCGGGACGCCGTCGCCGGTGGGCTGCACCGGTCGATCGTGAACGTCGCGTCGATCTCCGGGACGTCGTCCAGCCCGAGCATCGCCTTCTACGGCGCCTCCAAGGCGGCCCTGATCAACCTCACGCAACAGCTCGCGTACGAGCTGGCGCCCGCCCTCCGTGTCAACGCCGTGGCTCCGGCCGTCGTGAAGACGCGCTTCTCCCGCGCGCTCTACGAGGGGCACGAGGACGAGGCGGTCGCGCGGTACCCGCTCGGGCGCCTCGGGCAGCCCGACGACGTCGCGGGCGCGATCGCGTTCCTGCTGTCCGACGACGCGGCCTGGGTGACGGGGCAGACGCTCCGGATCGACGGTGGCGCGAGCATCGGGCCGGTGGGGTGAAGGATGGGAGCCATGAGGAGCACCCACGTCGCCGACCGGGTCACCGCGGCCGCCCTGGACCTGTTCGCCACGCAGGGGTACGCCACGACCAGCGTGCAGCAGATCGTCGAGGCCGCGGGCGTCACCAAGGGCGCCATGTACCACTACTTCCAGTCCAAGGACGACCTGCTGTTCGCCATCTACGACCGGATGCTGGCGCTGCAGAAGTCCCACCTCGACCAGATCGTCGCCGTGGGCGGGGCGGTCGAGGACGTCGTGCGGGACGTGTGCGTCGACGTCGTCGAGACGTCGATCGACTTCCTGCCGGAGGGCACCGTGTTCTTCCGCAGCATGCACATGCTCGCCGAGCCGCGGCTCAAGGAGGTGACGCAGCGGCGCCGTGAGTACCACGACGAGTTCGCGGCGCTGCTGCGGCGAGGGCAGGACGAGGGCGTCTTCCGCACCGACGTGCCGCGGTCCGTGCTCGTCGCGCACTTCTTCAGCGACGTGCACTACCTGTCGCACTGGTACTCGCCGGACGGTCCCGAGACCAAGACCGAGGTGGCCCAGCAGCTCACGGAGCTGTTCCTGCGCGGTATCCGCACCGCCACGACCTGACCGCCGCCGACCCGGCACCCGCGGACGACGGGAAGCCGGCGACGCGAGACCGACGAGACGAGAGCGACGATGACGACGCTGCCCGGCCCGAGCCCTGCCCGCCCTGCCCGCCCTGCCCCTCCGGGCCCCGCCGAGACCCGCGCTCCCGCCCGTACCCCCGGCGACGGGGCCGCCGCGCCGACGATGCGTGCCTGGCGCGTGACCGGCCCCGGGGAGCCGGCCGACGTGCTGCGCCTCGACGAGGTGCCCGCCCCCGTGCCCGGGCCGGGCGAGGTGCTCGTGCGGGTGCGCGCCGTGGCGGTGAACTTCCCCGACGTGCTGCTCGCACGCGGTGAGTACCAGGTGCGGCCCGAGCCGCCGTTCGTGCCCGGCATCGAGCTGTGCGGTGACGTCGTGACGCTGGGGGAGGGCGTCCCCACCGGGGAGCGGGGTCTCGCGCCGGGCGTGCGGGTCGTGGGCTCCGCGATCGGCGTGCTGTCGGAGCTGGCGGTGCTGCCCGCCGCCGCGGTGCACCCCGCGCCGGGCGGGCTGGGCGACGCCGAGGCCGCCGCGCTGACCATCGCCTACCAGACGGCGTGGTTCGGGCTGCATCGCAAGGCGCGGGTCCGGCCCGGCGAGCACCTGCTCGTGCACGCCGCCGCAGGCGGCGTCGGCACGGCCGCGGTGCAGCTGGGCGTCGCGGCCGGTGCCCGCGTGATCGGCGTGGTGGGCAGCGCGGCGAAGGCCGACGTCGCGACCGCGGCGGGCGCGCACCACGTGCTCGTGCGCGGCGACGACCTCGCCGCGCAGGTCAAGGAGCTCACCGGCGGCACCGGGGCGGACGTCGTCCTGGACCCGGTGGGCGGCGGGTCCTTCGAGAGCTCCGTGCGCTGCGTGGCCTTCGAGGGCCGTGTCGTGGTGGTCGGCTTCGCGGGCGGGCGCGTGCCCGAGGTGCGGGCGAACCACCTGCTCGTGAAGAACTACGACGTGCTCGGCCTGCACTGGGCGCTCTACCAGCAGTGCCGTCCTGACCTGGTCGACGCCGCGCACCGTGAGCTGACGCGCCTCGCCGACGAGGGCGTCGTGCGGCCCGTCGTCGTCGGTGCCGTGCCCTTCGAGGACGCGCCTGCCGCCGTGCAGCGACTCGCCGGCGGCACGACGACCGGCCGCCTCGTCGTCCGCGTCGCCGCCTGACCCGACCCTCGTCACCCCCGCGCCGGCCGTGCCGGGAGGCGTGACGCCCGCACCCCGACCGGAGGACTCCCATGACCCCTCACCGTGCCCTGCCCGCCCCGGACCGACCGCTGGAGGGACGCGTCGCGCTCGTCACGGGCGGAGCGCGCGGCCTGGGCGAGGCGTACGTCCGTGCGCTGCACACCGCGGGCGCCGCCGTCGTGGTGGCCGACCTGCTCGACGACGAGGGCGCCGCGCTCGCGGCCGACCTCGGCGCGCGGGCGCGGTACGTGCATCTCGACGTGACCGACGAGGCGGGCTGGGAGACGGCGGTCGCGGCGTCGGTCGAGGCGTTCGGAGGCCTGGACGTGCTGGTGAACAACGCCGGGATCGCGAACTCGGCGCCGATCGAGCACTACACCACGGCCAAGTGGGACGCGGTGATCGCGGTCAACCTCACCGGCACCTTCCTGGGCTGCCGCACGGTGGTGCCGGTCATGCGGGCCGCCGGTGGCGGGTCGATCGTCAACGTGTCGTCGGTCGAGGGGCTGCGGGGCGGAGAGCGGCTGCACGGGTACGTGGCGTCCAAGTTCGGCGTGCGCGGCCTCACCAAGTCGCTCGCGGTGGAGCTCGGCCGCAGCGGCATCCGGGTGAACTCCGTGCACCCCGGCCTGGTGCGGACGGAGATGACGACGCGCATCGACGTCGAGGCGGTGCCGATCCCGATCGGCCGCGCCGCGGTGCCGGGGGATGTCGCGGGCGCCGTGCTGTTCCTCGCGAGCGACGCGTCGGCCTACCTCACGGGCACGGAGCTCGTCGTCGACGGGGGGCTCACCGCGGGCGTCTGAGCGCCCGCCGGCACCGTCGGACATCACGGGAGCGCAACGTTCGGAAGAATGTCGCGGGAGGCATACCGGCCAGTCGGTTTATCCGCTAGCGTGGCAGCACCCGACACGAAGAGGTGCCGATGTCCAGCCCCGCCCCAACGCTCCCTCCCCGGCTCGAGGTCTCCGGCCTCACCGTCACGTTCGGCGGCCTGACCGCCCTCGACGGCGTGGACCTCACCGTCGGCGCCGCCGCCGAGGCCGAGACCGTCGCCCTCATCGGGCCCAACGGCGCCGGCAAGACCACCGTCTTCAACGCCGTGTGCGGTCTCGTGCGGCCCTCGACGGGCAGCGTCCTCCTCGACGGGCTCGCCGCGCCGACGTCCCCGACCCGCCTGCTCGACCGCGGCCTGGCCCGCACGCTCCAGGGCCTCGGCCTCTTCACGGGGCTGACGGTGCTCGAGAACGTTCTGGTGCCGGTCGCGGGCGCCGCCGGCGCGGCGGAGACCGCCGCGGCCGCGCTCGCGCGGCTCGACCTCCAGGGTGACGCTGCCACGCCGGTCGACGCCCTGCCGTACCCCGTGCGCAAGCGGGTGGCGCTCGCCCGCGCGCTCGTGGCGCGTCCGCGCCTCCTGCTGCTCGACGAGCCCGCGGGCGGGCTCGGGAGCGAGGACATCGCCGCGCTCGCCGGGGTGGTGCGCGACGTCGTCGCGGACGGGTGCGCCGTGCTGCTCGTGGAGCACCACGTCGACTTCGTCATGGACGTCGCCGACCGCGTCGTCGTGCTCGACTTCGGCCGCGTGGTCGCGAGCGGCACGCCCGACGAGGTGCGCGCCGACCCTGCCGTCGAGGCGGCCTACCTCGGGCTGGTGGCCGCATGACGCCGGCCCTCGCCGTCGACGGGCTCACCGTGGGCTACGCGGGAGCGCCCGTGCTCGACGACCTCCGCCTCGAGGTCGCGCCCGGCGAGGTCGTGGCACTTCTCGGCGCCAACGGCGCCGGCAAGACCACCCTGCTTCGCGCGGCCTCCGGGCTGACACCGCCCCGGGCGGGCCGGGTGCTGCTGGACGGCGCCGACCTCACCGCGCTGAGCGTCGAGGACCGCGCGCGGCGCGGGCTGGCCCAGGTGCCGGAGGGCCGCAGCGTCGTCACCGAGCTGACCGTGGACGAGAACCTCCACCTCGGCGCGCTGTGGTGCCACCCGGGCCGCGCCGCGCGCCGCGCCGCCGTCGCGCGCACCTACGACCTGTTCGAGCCGCTCGCCCGCCGGCGCACCAGCCTCGGGCACCAGCTCTCCGGCGGGGAGCGGCAGATGCTCGCCCTCGGCCGGGCGCTGCTCGCGCGCCCGCGCGTGCTGCTGCTCGACGAGCCCTCGCTCGGCCTCGCGCCGCGCGTCGTCGCGCAGCTGATGGGCGTGCTGCGCACCACCGCCCGAGAGACCGGCCTGACCGTGCTGCTCGCCGAGCAGAACGTCACCAGCGCGCTGTCGATCGCCGACCGCGGCGTCGTGCTGAGCCTCGGCGCGGTGGTGGCCGACGCGCCCGCCGCCGAGCTCGCGGGCGACCCCACCCTCCGCCACGCCTACCTGGGCTTCTGACCCGTTCTCCGAGAGGTTCCGATGGACCGGCTCGTCTTCCTCCTCGCCACCGGGCTCGCCCGGGGGCTCGTCGTCGCGCTCTTCGCCCTGTCGCTCGTCATCGTCTGGCGGGCCGCGCGCCTCGTGAACTTCGCGCAGGCGGCGACCGCCACGGCCGCGGTGTTCGCCGCGTTCGCGGTCACGGGCGCCACCGGGTCGTTCTGGGCGGGCCTGGCCGCGGCCCTCCTCGCCGGCGCAGCGCTCAGCGCGGCCGTCGAGCGTGGCCTGATGCGGCGGGTGCCGCAGGCCACCCCGCTGCCCGGCATGATCGTCGCCATCGGGCTGGTCATGGTGCTGCAGTCGGCCCTGGGGATCGCCTTCGGCCCGCGGCACCGGCCGATGGTCGCGCCGTTCGACGAGCGCCCGCTCGTCGTGGGTGGCGTGCCCCTGCTCTCGCCGTACGACCTGTTCGTGCTGGTCGTGGCGCTGGCGGTGGTCGGGCTCCTCGCGTGGCTCTTCAACGGCACCTCGCTGGGCCTGCAGCTGCGGGCGTCGGCCGCCGCCCCCGAGGTGTCCCGGCTGCTCGGCGTGCGCGTGCCGCGCATGGTCACCCTCGGGTGGGCGCTCTCCGGCGCCGTCGCGGCACTCGCGGCCCTGCTCCTCGTGCCGACGGAGCTGGGCCTCAACGCCCACTCCGCCGACCTGCTCTTCGTGCACGCGTTCACCGTCGCGGTGCTCGGGGGGCTCGACTCGCCGACCGGCGCGCTCGTCGGCGGCGTCGCCGTCGGGGTGCTCGTCAGCCTCGTCACGGGCTACCTCGGCGCGGGCGTCGCGCCGCTCGCCGTGCTGGCGCTGCTGACGCTCGTGCTGCTGGTGCGCCCCGGCGGGATCTTCGCGACCACGGAGGTGCGGACCGCATGACGACCACGAGACCCGCGGGGCCCGCCCTCCGCCCCGCCGGCCGCCTGACCCGCACCCAGCGGATCCTGGTGCGGGCGGCGCTGCTGACGCTGCTGGCGATCGCCGCGACGTTCCTGCTCGACCCCTACCGCAACTACCAGCTCGCCGTCGTTGCCGCGACCTTCTGCGCGACGTCGGGCCTGACTCTCCTCGTCGGGCTGACCGGCCAGCTCTCCCTCGGGCACGCCGTGCTCATGGCGGCGGGCGGCTACGGCTACGCCCTCGCGGTGAACGCCGCCGCCGGCGCGGGGCTCGACGGCGACGGGGTCGCGGCACTCGTGCGCGTCGTCGTCGGGCTGGTCGGGGCCCTCGTCGCCTCGGGCGCGGTCGGCGGGCTGCTCGGCCTGGCCGGCGCACGACTGCGCGGGCCGTACCTGGCGGGCCTGACGCTCGCGATGGTCGTCGCCCTGCCCGCGCTCGCCACGCAGGTGCCCGCGCTCGGCGGCGACCAGGGGCTCGCCGTCCCGTTCGAGGCCGTGCCCGAGGCGTTGTCGCGGCTGGTCGTCGTGGAGCAGTGGCACGCCTGGCTCGCGATCGTGGTGGCCGCGCTCGCCGTCACCCCCCTCGCGGTGCTGCGCTCCGGCCGCGCCGGGCTGCGCATGCGCGCCGTCCACGGCGACGAGACCGCCGCGCGGCTCGCCGGGGTGTCGCCCGCCCGGGTCAAGGTCGGGGCGTTCGTCGCGAGCTCGCTCTCCGCCGGCCTCGGCGGCGCCGTCCTGTGCTTGGTCACCCAGTCCGTCGGGCCGGGCCGCTACGACCTCGCCTTCTCGCTGCTGCTCGTCGTGGCCGCGGTCGTCGGCGGGCTCGGCAGCCTCGGCGGCGCGGCCGCGGGCGCGGCGCTCGTCGTCCTGCTGCCGTGGCTCGTCGACACCGTCACCGGCGCCGTCGGCGTCCCGGCCGACCTCGAGCAGCGACTGTCCGGCAACCTCGCCGTCCTCGTCTTCGGCGCCCTGCTCATCGTCGTGACCCTGGCCTGGCCGGGTGGGCTCGCCCGTGCCACAGCCCGACGTCGCGCCCCGGTGCCCGGCCCCGACCCCAGCTCCCGTCCCCCCACCCGCGCGCGCACCGACGCGCCCGCGCCCACAGAGAGGTGATCCCCATGCGGAACCCCCGCACCGCCACCACCGGTGTCGACGCCAGGGCGACCGGCGCCGTCGCGGCGACCGCCGTCGCCTGCCTCGCGCTCGCCGGCTGCAGCACGCCCGCCGCCGCGACCCCCGGCATCAGCGACGACGTCGTCACGGTCGGCACGCACCAGCCGCTGACGGGCCCGGCCGCGGCCGGCTACTCGTCGATCTCCGCGGCCACGAAGGCGTACTTCGACCACGTCAACGCCTCCGGCGGCATCCACGACCGCACCATCGAGTACGTCGTGAAGGACGACGGCTACAACCCCGCCACCACCCAGACCGTGGTGCGCGAGCTCGTGCAGTCCGACGGTGTGTTCGCGATGCTCAACGGGCTGGGCACCCCGACGCACTCCTCGGTGCTCGACTACCTCGACCAGCACGACGTGCCCGACCTCTTCGTGGCGTCGGGCAGCACCCTGTGGGACGACCCCGAGGGCCACCCCGGCACCTTCGGCTTCAACGCCGACTACGTGGTGGAGGGCGCGGCCCTCGCGCAGTACGCCACCGACGAGCACCCGGACCAGAAGGTGTGCGTGCTCGGGCAGGACGACGACTTCGGCGAGGAGTTCCTCGCGGGGGTCGAGCGCGTCACCGGGGCGGACGGCGTGACCGCGCACGAGAGCTACTCGACGTCGAACCAGGACGTCACTGCGCAGATCGGGGCGCTGCAGGCCGCCGGGTGCGAGACGGTGCTGCTCGCCACCGTCAACGGGTTCACGGCACTCGCGGTCGGGACCGCCGCGAAGATGGGCTGGAGCCCGCGGTGGATGGCGTCGTCCTCGGGCGGCGACTACCCGACCCTCGTCGAGCTGCTGGGCGAGGACGTGGCGCCCACCCTGCTGGAGGGCTTCGTCAGCGCGAACTACCTGCCCTTCGGCCCCGACGGCGAGTGGGTGGAGCTGTTCCGGCAGATCAACGACGAGTACAACGACGGCGCCCCCTTCGACGGCAACACCGTGTACGGCATGAGCGTGGGCTACCTGTTCGCGGAGGCCCTGGCGCAGGCCGGCGAGAACCCGACGCGCGAGAGCCTCGTCCAGGCGATCGAGTCGGGCGAGCTCGTGGGCAACGGCATCCTGCCGCTGTCCTTCGGCGCCGACGACCACTCCGCGTTCGACGGGGTCGGCATCACCGTCGTGGCCGACGGCGTGCAGGACTACGTGGGCGCCACGTACGCGCTCGACGGCGAGTCCGTGACGGCCGTGGAGCCGCAGCCCGTGGCGCTGGAGAACGACGGCGTCCCGACCTCCTGAGCCCTGCCGAGATAGAGCGCGCGCCGCGCCGAGATAGAGATCCACGCTCTATCTCGGCGCGGCGCGCTCTATCTGGGCGCGGCGCGCTCTATCTGGGCGCGGCGCGCGCTCTATCTCGGGGTGGTGGGCGCCGGGGCGAAGCGGCCCGGCAGCTCGCGCTTGAGGATCTTGCCGCTCGGGCCGAGCGGCAGCTCGTCCACCACGTGCACCACCCGCGGGTACTTGAACGCCGCGACGCGCTCGCGGACCCAGGGCACCAGCTCGCCGGCGTCCGGCGCGTGGCCGTCCCTGCCCACCACGGCCGCGTGGATCTCCTGCCCGTGCACCGGGTCCTGGACGCCGAAGACGGCCGCCATCGCGACGTCGGGGTGCCCCACGAGGACGGCCTCCACCTCCGTGGGATACACGTTGTAGCCGTTGCGGATGATCATGTCCTTCTTGCGGTCCACGACGGTGACGATCCCGTCGGCGTCGAGGGTGCCGAGGTCGCCCGTGCGGAACCAGCCGTCGACGACGGCGGCCGCCGACGCGTCGGGTCGCCCGAGGTAGCCCTTCATGAGGTTGTGGCCCCGCACGACGATCTCGCCGAGCGTGCCGGGCTCGGCCAGCAGGTGCACCTCGTGGTCGATCACGGCGTCGGCGACCGCCACGTCCACGCCCCACATCGGCCGGCCCACGGTGCCGGGGCGGATCGGCTCGTGCACCGTGTTGAACGACACGCTCGGGGAGGTCTCGGTGAGCCCGTAGCCCTCGTGCACCTCGGCCCCGTACGCCTCGGCGAAGGCCTCGAGCACGGTGACCGGCAGCGCGGCGCCGCCGGAGACGGCGTACCGCAGCGGGGGCCGCGCGTCGCTGCGGTGCGCGGCCTCCAGCATCCCCACGAACATGGTCGGCACGGCGGTGAAGACGGTGGCCCTGTGCGCGACCAGCAGCTCGAGCGCCTGGTCGGGGTCGAAGCGGGGGAGCAGCACCACGGACGCGCCCACGCGGAACGCGCAGTTCATCACGGCCATCTGACCGAAGGCGTGGAAGAGCGGCAGGCCGCCGAAGACGACGTCGTCGTGCCGCAGGTCGAACGAGTCGATGAGAGAGCAGTGCACCTGCTCGACCGCTGCGAGGTGGGAGCCGACGGCGCCCTTGGGCAGCCCGGTGGTGCCGCTCGTGTAGAGGATCGTCGCGGCGTCCGTGGGATGCACGGGCGTGTGGAGCCCGATCGGCGTCGCGGCGGCGGCCTCGTCCTCGAGGCGGGGGAGCGCCGGCCCGCCCTGGTCGGCGGCGGGGGCGAGCACCGTGACCACGGGGACGCCGGCGCGCTCGGCAGCGGGCACGGCCTCCGCGAGCAGCGGGGCGGCGACCACGACGACGTCGGCCGCGCTGTCGCGCAGCACGAACTCGATCTCCCCGGCCTTGAACAGCAGATGGATCGGCACGACGACGGCGCCCAGCGAGAGCGCGGCGTAGTAGACGCGGGCGAAGTCGGGCACGTTCGGCACGAGCATCGCGACCCGCGAGCCGCGCCCGATGCCGCGCGCGGCCAAGGCCCCGGAGCAGGCGCGGGTCTGGTCCCACAGGTCGCCGTAGGTGGTCGTGGTGCCGGCGAAGTGCAGCGCCGGGTAGGCGGGGTGGCGGCGGGCGGTCTCCGCGAGCAGCGACGCCGCCGACAGCGTGCCGAAGCCGGGGCCGTCGACGGCGTCGTCGTGGGTGGGGGCGTCGGGCGTGGGGGTCATGTCCGGTCCTTTCGTCGTCGTCGATCGTGGACGGGGGGTGCGTCAGGGGCGCAGCTCGGCCTTGCCGAGCGAGCTGAGGTGGACCTCGTCGGGCCCGTCGGCGAGCCGCGTCGCGCGGGCTGCGGCGAACATCTCGGCCAGCGGCTGGTCGCCGGACAGACCGGCGGCGCCGAAGAGCTGCATGACCCGGTCGAGGATCGCCTGGACGGCGCGCGGCACCGCGATCTTGATCGCCTGGATCTCGCGCATCGCCTGCCGGTTGCCGACGGTGTCCATGAGCCAGGCCGTCTTGAGCACCAGCAGGCGCAGTGCCTCGACCTCGACCCGGGACGTCGCGACCCACTCGCGCACGACGCCCTGCTCGGCGAGCGGGCGGCCGAACGTGGAGCGCTCCCGCGCCCGTCCGGCGGCGAGCTCCAGCGCCCGCTCGGCCATGCCGAGGGCCCGCATGCAGTGGTGGATGCGGCCGGGGCCCAAGCGCGCCTGGGCGACCGCGAAGCCGTCGCCCTCGCCGCCGAGCAGGTTCGCGGCGGGCACCCGGACGTCGTCGAACGCGATCTCGGCGTGGCCGCCGTGGTCGCGGTCGTCGTAGCCGAAGACGGTCAGGGGGCGCACCACCGTCACGCCGGGCGTGTCGCGCGGCACGAGCACCATCGACTGCTGCCGGTGCCGCGGCGCGTCGGGGTCGGTCTTGCCCATGACGACCAGCAGCGCCGCGCCGGGGTTCATCGCGCCCGTGGACCACCACTTGCGCCCGGTGATCACCAGAGCGTCGCCGTCGCGCCGGATGCGCGTGCCGATCTGCGACGCGTCGCTGGAGGCGACTCCGGGCTCGGTCATGCAGAACGCGGAGCGGATGCGGGCGTCGAGCAGCGGATCGAGCCAGTCGCGCCGCTGCGCCGGCGTGCCGAAGTGGGCGAGCAGCTCCATGTTGCCCGTGTCGGGGGCGGCGCAGTTGAACGCCGCGGGGGCGAGCCGGGGGCTCCGCCCGGTGAGCTCGGCGAGGGGGGCGTACTGCAGGTTCGTGAGGCCCGCGCCACGCTCTCCCGCGGGGCCTGTGCCCGGGAGGAACAGGTTCCACAGGCCCTGCGTGCGCGCGGCGGCCTGCAGCTCGCGCACGACCGGCCGCGGCGACCAGTCGTCCGGGGTGGCGGCGAGCTGCGCGTCGAGGACCGGTTCCGCAGGGAGCACGTGCTCGTCGACGAACGCGCGGACCTGCGCGGTGAGCTCTGCGGTGCGGGCGTCGGGGGCGAAGTCCACGTCAGGGCCTCCTCGTCGGTGTCGTGGCCGCCGGTCGCGGGGTGGGTCGGGGCGTGGTCCGTGGCGTGGAGGTCGGTCGGGTCGCCGGCGCGTGGGAGAGCCCGTCCTCGGCGAGCGGGGCCACGAGGGCGCCGATGCGGTCGAAGCCCTCGCCGACGGTCTCGCCCGCCCGGTAGCGGACGTGGATCCCCTCGAGGATCACGGCGAGCTTGTACGCGGCGAACGCGCGGTACCAGGACAGGTCGGGCGGCGCGGTCCCGGACCGTGCCGCGTAGGCGTCCACGAGCTCGGCGAACTCGGGGTAGCCGGCGCCCGGGACGACGGCGCTCAGCGCGCCGTCGTCGGACCTGTCGTCGTGCCGGGTCAGGGTGCGGATGTCCCAGTACAGGCCGAGCATCCCGAGGTCGACCAGCGGGTGGCCGAGGGTGGCCATCTCCCAGTCGAGGACGGCGGCCACCCGCGGAGCGTGCGGCGGCCCGGCGACGATCGCGTTGTCGAGCCGGAAGTCGCCGTGCACGATGCCCGACCGCGCGCCCGCCGGGGGGACGGTCGTGGCGAGCCGTTCGGCCAGGGCGTCGAGGGCGGGCTGCGGGCGGTTGCGCGACGCGTCGTACTGCCGCCGCCAGGTGGACATCTGGCGGTCGAGGTAGCCGTCGGGGCGGCCGAAGTCGGCCAGCCCGACGGCGGCCGGATCCACGCCGTGCAGGTCGGCGAGCACCTCGGCGAGCTCGAGGCCGAGCGCGTGCAGCCCGTCGGGCGCGAACGTGGTGTTCTGCCCGGGGCGCGACAGCACCGTGCCGGCCACGTGCTCCATGACGAAGAAGACGGTGCCGGTGACCTCCCGCCGCTCGGTGTCGTCCACCACGTCGACGGTGCGCGGGACCGGGACGGGCCCGTCTCCGAGGGCGGCGATGACGCGGTGCTCGCGGCGCATGTCGTGCGCGGTGGACAGCACGTGACCCAGGGGCGGGCGGCGCACGACGAGCGGCAGTCGGGCGCCGTCCACCCGGTAGGTCAGGTTGCTCCGGCCGCCGGCGATCACGCTCGCGGTGAGCCCGCCCCCGGCGAGCTCAGGGTGCTCCCGCTCCAGCCACGCCCGCAGCCCTGCGGTGTCCATTCCGGGCACGTCGGTCATCGATGACCACCTTCCGTCGACCCGGACCGTTCCGGGGCTCGAGCGAGCATACCGCGCAGTCGGTATGTCGTGCGAACAGGTCTGCTGCCATGGGGGAGGCTCGGCGCGGTCGCGCCGCGGGTCAGTCCTGCAGGGCGGCGACGGCCCGGCGCACGCCGTCGGGCACGGGGACCGGGCGCCGGGAGGCGTCGTCGACGAAGACGTGCGTGAACCGGCCGACGGCGATGGGGTCGTCGCCGCCCGCGCGCAGCACGTGCAGGTCCCAGGTGAGGCTGGTGCGGCCCAGTCGTTCGACGCCGATCCCCACCTCGAGCTCCTCGGGGTACGACGCCGAGGCGCGGAACTCGCAGGACGACGCGACGCACAGCCCGATCACGCCGCCGCGCGGGTCCAGCCCGCCGTGCGCGATCATCCAGGCGTTGACGGCCGTGTCCATCGCCTCGTAGTAGACGGTGTTGTTGACGTGGCCGTACTGGTCGTTGTCGTTCCAGCGCAGCGGGAACGGGTGGCGGGCCCGGACGGGGACCGGTCCGGCGGGGCGTGTCATCGGGTCTCCTCAGGCGACGCGCAGCAGGTGGCGGAAGGCGGTGCGTGCCCCGTCGGGGCTGGGCTCCTCGCCGGCGATGAGGTCGGCGTACGTGAAGGACTCCGAGACGCGCACCAGCAGGTAGGCGAGGGTGGGCGGGTCGATGGCGCCGTCGAAGGGGTCGTCGCCGAGGTGCGTGCGCACGAGCCATTCGGCCGTGGCCGTGTAGCGCCGCTGGATCGGGCTCGCCTTGGTGGTCAGCAGGCGCAGGGCCCGGCCCGGCTCGCGGCGCAGGAAGTCGCGGAAGTACTCGGCGGCGATGAGGTCGGTGGCGAAGTGGGTGAGCAGCGCCGCCACGCGCTCGGCCCCGGCGCTGGCGGCGGTCGCGCGGTCGGCCTGCACGAGCGTCGGGACGGCGAGCGACCAGAGCACCTCGGCGAGCAGCGCGTCCCGGTTGCCGACCCAGCGGAACACCGAGGTCCGGTCGACTCCCAGGCTCGCCGCCAAGGGGCCCATGTCGATCCGGTTCCCGGCGACGAACGTCTCGCGGGCGAGGTCGAAAGCCCGGTGCGCGTCCGGGTGCGCACCGGACGCGAGGCGGGCGGACAGGGCGGTGGGCGCGGCGTCGAGCCCGACGACGGCGATCGGGGCGGGCTCGGCCTGCGCGACGGCGTCCGCGCCGTCGATCGTGTCGGTGTCCGGCATGACCGCCAGCCTAGTGCGACGAGATGCCTTCCGTGCAACATCTTGAAAAGTGATGCAGCGTGGGGCACGCTGAACCCGTTCGACGACGATCGGAGCAACGATGACGTTCACCTCCCCGGCCACGCCCGCGCCGCCGACGGCGCCCACGACCGGCCCATCCACCACGAGCCCGAGCGGGTCTTCCGGACATCTCCCGGCACACCTGGACGCCGACTTCTACGGCTTCCAGGACGTGCTCACCCCGCGCGAGCAGGAGGTGGCGCTCGCCGTGCGCGAGTTCATGGAGCGCGAGGTGCGGCCCATCGCGGACGACTACTGGGAGCGAGCCGAGTGCCCGGTGCACCTGTTCAAGCCGTTCGCCCAGGTCGGCTCCGTGGGCGCCGCCTGGGCCGAGACCGCGAGGTTCGAGAACTCGGCGGTGTTCCGCGGCTGGGTCGGCATGGAGCTCGCGCGGGTGGACTCGTCGTTCTGCACGTTCATCGGCGTGTCCAGCGGTCTGGCCATGAGCTCGATCGGCCTCGGGGGCTCGGCCGAGCAGCGCCAGCAGTGGCTGCCGCCGATGGCGGCCGGCGACGTCATCGGGGCGTTCGGGCTCACCGAGCCGCTCGCAGGGTCCGACACCGCCAAGGGGCTGCGCACCACCGCGACCCGGCACGGCGACACGTGGGTCCTGGACGGCGCCAAGCGCTGGATCGGCAACGCCACCTTCGCCGACGTCGTCGTCGTCTGGGCCAAGGACACCGCCGACGACCAGGTGAAGGGCTTCCTCGTCCGCCGCGGCACGCCCGGCTTCACCGCCACCAAGATCGAGCGCAAGCAGTCCCTGCGGATCGTGCAGAACGCGGACATCGTGCTCGACGGGGTCGAGGTCGCCGAGGCCGACCGGCTGCAGGGGATCGACAGCTTCAAGGACGTCGCGAAGGTGCTGCGCGTGACCCGCGACGGCGTGTCGTGGCAGTCGCTCGGCACGATGATCGGCGCCTACGAGGCCGCCGTCGCCTACACCCGGCAGCGCGAGCAGTTCGGCCACCCGATCGCCCGCTACCAGCTGATTCAGGACAAGCTCGCCACGGCGCTCGCCAACGTGACCGCGAGCCTCGCCGTGTGCGTGCGCGTGTCCCAGCTGCAGGACGCCGGCACCCAGCGGGACGCGCACGCGGCGATGGCCAAGTCGTTCGTCACCACCCGGATGCGCGAGACCGTCGCGCTGTGCCGCGAGGCGTGCGGCGGCAACGGCATCACGCTCGACGCGGGCGTCGCGCGGTTCTTCGCCGACGCCGAGGCCGTCTACACGTTCGAGGGCACCCGCGACATGAACAACCTCATCGTCGGCCGCGAGATCACCGGCCACGCGGCGTTCGTCTGAGCTCCCGCCCCGTCCGACCACCGCACCCGAAGGAGACACCATGACCGAGGCGTACGTCGTCGCCACCGCGCGCTCGCCGATCGGCCGCGCGCACAAGGGCTCGCTGAAGGACGTCCGCGCCGACGACCTGGCCGCGCGGATGGCCGCCGCGGCCGTCGTGCAGGTGCCCGGGCTGGACCCGGCGCGCATCGACGACCTGATGCTGGGCTGCGGCCTGCCCGGCGGCCGGCAGGGCATGAACATGGCCCGGGTCGTGGCCGTGCTGAACGGGTGGGACACCGTGCCCGGCACCACGGTCACGCGCTACTGCTCGTCGAGCCTGCAGACCACCCGCATGGCGTTCCACGCCATCAAGGCGGGGGAGGGCGACGTCTTCGTGTCCGCGGGCGTGGAGTCGGTGAGCGGCATGGCCGTCGGCTCCAGCGACGAGATCCTCGGCACGGACCTCACCAACCCTCGCTTCGCCGACGCGCTGGAGCGCACCGCGAAGCGCGCCGTCGGGGGCGCCGGGGCGTGGGCCGACCCGCGCGCCGACGGGGCGTTGCCGGACGCGTACATCGCCATGGGGCAGACGGCCGAGAACGTCGCGGACCTGCGCGGCATCACCCGCCGCGAGCAGGACGAGTTCGCCGCGCGCAGCCAGCAGCGTGCCGAGGCGGCGATCGCCGACGGGTTCTGGGCTCGGGACATCACCCCGGTCACGCTCGACGACGGGACGGTGGTGTCCGCGGACGACGGGCCGCGTCCCGGCACCACGGTCGAGGGGCTCGCGGCGCTGCAGCCCGTCTTCCGGCCCGACGGCACCGTCACCGCCGGCAACGCGTGCCCGCTCAACGACGGCGCCGCCGCCGTCGTCGTGGTCTCCGACCGCGTCGTCGACGAGCTGGGCCTGACGCCGCTGGCGCGCATCGTGTCGACCGGCGTCACCGGCCTGTCTCCGGAGGTCATGGGCCTCGGTCCGGTCGGGGCGAGCCGGCAGGCGCTGGCCCGTGCAGGTCTGGGGATCGACGACATGGACCTGGTCGAGATCAACGAGGCGTTCGCCGCGCAGGTGATCGCTTCGGCGCTCGAGCTCGGCATCGAGGAGGACCGGCTCAACGTCCATGGCGGGGCCATCGCCGTCGGCCACCCGTTCGGCATGACCGGCGCCCGCATCACGTCGACGCTGATCCACGGACTCGAGGCGTCGGGCGGCCGCTACGGCCTGGAGGCCATGTGCGTCGGCGGCGGGCAGGGGATGGCGATGGTGCTGGAGCGGCTCTGAGCCCGCCGCTGCTCAGAGCCAGGCGCCGTCGCGCATGAGCACGCGACCCGCCAGCTCGTCCACCTCCCGCCACGCCTGGACGCGCCGTGGCCGCAGCACGAGGTAGAGGTCGTGCTCGCCGCCGGGACGCGGGTCCCAGTCGGCCTGCGCGGCGTAGCCCTCGGCGAGCTCCTCCGGAGCCTCGACGACCCGCACCGACCGCTCGAGGACGGCGTCGATCATGACGACGTCGCGCGTGCCCCCGAGCGAGAGGCGGGCGGTGCCCGAGGCGAGGAGGCTGCGGCCCGTGCGGGACGTCGCGTCGAGCGCGAGGACGACCCGGTCGTCGATCCACGCCAGCGACAGCGGCACGAGGTAGGGGGCGGCGGTGCCGTCGGCGGCCACCGAGGCGGTGGCGACCCAGGCGTCGCGCGCGGGGGTGCGGAGCATCGCCAGCGTGTCGGCGAGGCGTTGCTCACGGGTGCGCGGACCGAGGGCGACCTGCGGGTTCGTCATGGCGCCATCCTGCCCGACCGCGGACCGGCCGGGCAGGAGAGCTGCTCACGCTGCAGGGACGCTCAGACCGCAGGGACGTAGAGCGCGAGGGTCTGTGCGACGAGCGCCGGCTTGTCGACCCCGTCGATCTCGACGGTGACGGTCGAGGACAGGCGCACCCCCTGGGCGACGGTCTGGGCGCCGGTGAGCTCGGTCGTCGCGCGCACCCGGGAGCCGGCGGGCACGGGCGTGAGGAACCGCACCCGGTCCAGCCCGTAGTTCATCGCCATCGCGACGTCTCCCACCTCGACCAGCGCCGAGGCGAGCCGGGGCAGCAGCGACAGCGTGAGGAAGCCGTGCGCGATCGTCGTGCCGAACGGGCCGGACGCGGCGCGCTGCGGGTCGACGTGGATCCACTGGTGGTCCTCGGTGGCGTCGGCGAACGCGTCGATGCGCTCCTGCCCGACCGTGAACCACGCGCCCGTCGCCCGCTGCCCGACGGCGTCCGCCAGCGCGGCGGGGGAGGCGATCCGGATCGTGGACGTGGCGGTCACGCCTTCGGCCCGCCGGCCACGTAGAGCACCTGGCCCGAGACGAACGAGGCCTCCTCGGAGCAGAAGAAGGCCACGGCGGCGGCGATGTCCTCGGGCCGCCCGGCACGCCCGACCGGCACGTCCTTCGCGGCCTCGGCGAGGAAGTCCTCCAGGGACACCCCGACGCGCTCGGCGGTGGCCGCGATCATGTCGGTGGCGATGACGCCCGGCGCCACGGCGTTCGCGGTGACGCCGAACTTGCCGAGCTCGATCGCCAGGGTCTTGGTGAACCCCTGCATGCCCGCCTTGGCGGCGGAGTAGTTCGCCTGGCCGCGGTTGCCGAGCGCGGAGGTGCTGGACAGGTTGACCACGCGACCCCAGCCGGCGGCGACCATGTGCGCCTGCACCGCCCGGGTCGTGACGAACGCGCCGCGCAGGTGCACGCGCAGCACCGCGTCCCAGTCGTCCTCGGTCATCTTGAACAGCAGGTTGTCGCGCAGGATCCCGGCGTTGTTCACCAGGATCGTCGGCGCGCCGAGCTCGTCCGTGACGCGGGCGACGGCGGCCTCGACCGCGGCGGCGTCGGCGACGTCCACGCCGAGGCCGATCGCGCGCCCGCCGTCGGCGACGATGCCGGCGGCGGTCTCGGAGGCCTGCTCCTCCAGGAGGTCGAGGACGGCGACGGCATGGCCGTCGGCGGCCAGGCGGCGGGCGGTCGCGGCCCCGATGCCGCGGGCGGCTCCGGTGACGACGGCGACACGGGGGGTGGCGGTCATGCGGTGATCCTCTCGTCGAAGGTGATGAGCTGGCGCAGCTCTGCGCCGGCGGCGAGCCGGTCCAGGGCGGCCGGCAGGTCCTCGAGCCCGATGCGGGCCGAGACGAGTCGCTCGAGCGGCAGGCGTCCGGCCCGCCAGAGGTCGACGTAGCGCGGGATGTCCCGGCTCGGCACGGACGACCCGAGGTAGGAGCCCACGATCGTGCGGGCCTCGGCCGTGAGGGTCAGGGGGGCGACGGACGCGCGGGCGTCGGGGCCGGGGAGCCCGGTCGTCACCGTGGTCCCGCCGGGCGCGGTGAGCGCGAGCGCGGTCTCGAACGCGCGCGCCGACCCGGCCGCCTCGACGACCACGGGGGCACGGTCGCCGGCGTCCAGCGCCTGGGCGGGGGTGGCGGCCCGGGCACCGAGGGTGCGCGCCAGCTCGAGCTTGGCCGGGACGGGGTCGACGCCGAGCACCTCGTGGCCCAGGGCGACCGCGACCAGCAGGGCGGCCATGCCGACCCCGCCGAGCCCGACCACGGCCACGCGGTCGCCCGGAGCCGGGCGGCCGGCGTTGACCACCGCGCCACCGCCGGTGAGGACGGCGCAGCCGAGCAGGGCGGCGACGTCGGCGGGCACGTCGTGGTCCACCGGGACCACGGAGGTGCGGTGCACGACGGCGTGGGTGGCGAAGGCGCTGACGCCCAGGTGGTGGTGGACGGGGGTGGTGCCCTGGCGCAGGCGCACCGCGCCGCCGACGAGCGTGCCGGCGGAGTTGGCGGCGCTGCCGACGCTGCAGGGCAGGCGCCCGTCGGTGGCGCAGGCCGCGCAGCTCCCGCAGCGCGGCAGGAACGTCAGGACGACGCGGCGGCCCGGGACGACGTCGTCCACGCCGGGGCCGACCGACTCCACGATCCCGGCCGCCTCGTGGCCGAGGAGCATCGGCAGGGGCCGCTGCCGGCTGCCGTCCACGACGCTCAGGTCGGAGTGGCACAGCCCGGCGGCCTCGATGCGGACGGCGAGCTCGCCGGGTCCGGGCGGGTCGAGGTCGAGCGGGGCGGTGCGCAACGCCCCGGAAGCGGCGTACGGCGGGGGTGCCCCCGTGCGGTCCAGCACGGCGCCCATGATCTGCACGTCCGACCTCCTCGTCGTTCGACGGTCCCCAGTCTGATGCCGGGGGGCCGATCAGCTGGCATACCGACTGCGCGGTATGTTCGAGAGGAGCCTACACGGAGGGCGCTCCGGCCGGGAGACCTGCGCGGTTGACAGGGGTGCCGCCCGCGACGTCTACTGAAAGAGTTCGAACAGATGTTCGAACCTGGCGTCGGTCCGACGTCGTGCTGGTCTGGTACGCCCGGGGTGCTGCCCCGCCGCGAGCCCGGGAGGAGGTCGCGTGACGGTCGTCACCCCTCCGCGTACCGCGGCTCCTGCGCTCGTCGACCCCGTGCTCGACCCCGTGCGTGACCCTGCGCCTGACCTGGCGCCGGACCCCGTGCGGGACCGGGCCGCCGCCGCCCGGGCGGCGCTCCGGGCGGCCGAGCAGCGCACCGGGCGGGCCCGTGCGGCGGAGCCGGACGGCCGCCTGCTGCCGGTGCACCCCGAGCTGGCCGCGCTCCTGCCGGGCGGCGGCCTGGCCGCCGGCACGGTGCTCGCCGTGCGCGGGTCGACGACGCTCCTGCTCGCCCTGCTGGCCGAGGCGTCCCGGTCCGGCGCATGGGTCGCTCTCGTGGGGGCGCCGACGGTCGGCATGCTCGCCGCCGCGGACGCCGGGATCGCGCTCGGGCGGACCGTGCTCGTCCCCGATCCCGGCCCGGACGCACCCGCGGCGGTGGCCGCGCTGCTCGACGGGATGGACGTGGTGGTCGTCGGTCCGCGCGCCACCCTGCTGGACGCCGACCGGCGGCGCCTGGCCGCGCGCTCCCGGGAGCGGGGCGCGGTGCTGGTGGCGCAGTCGGCGTGGCCCGGCGCGCACGTCACCCTCGACGCGCGGGGCGGCACCTGGTCCGGCGTCGACCACGGGGCGGGCTGGCTGCGTCGCCGCACCCTGCGCGTGCGGCGCACGGGGCGCGGGGCCGCCGCCCGGCCGGTCGAGGTCGAGGTGGACGTGCCGCTGCGGGTCGAGCACGTCGTCGGGGGCGACCTCGTCACGGCGGGCGCCGTCGCGACCACCGGGGAGAGCGCGGCGGCGGGCGGCGGCGGGCGCGCCCGGCTGCGGGTGGCGTGATGGCCGGCGCGGGTGCTGACGGGGCGGTGCCGGCCGGGCGGGTACCGCGAGGCAGGACAGCGGGCGACGGGACGCGGACGGCCGTGCTGTGGGTCCCGGACTGGCCGGTGGTGGCGGCGCTGACGGCCGCCGGCCTGGACGCGCACGTCCCCGCCGCGGTGCTCGGCGCCCGCTCGGGCGGCGGGGCGGGCGCCGGGCACACCGTCGTGGCGGTCTCCGCCGTCGCCCGCGCGCAGGGGGTGCGGCGGGGGATGCGCCGCCGTCAGGCGCAGGAGCGGTGCCCCGAGGTGGCGCTGCTGGCAGCCGACGACGCCCGTGACGCGCGGGAGTTCGAGCCGGTGGCGCTCGCCGCCGAGACGGTGGTGGCGGGCCTCGAGGTGGCGCGCCCCGGGCTGCTCCTGCTGCCGGCGGGCGGGGCCGCGCGCTACCACGGCTCCGAGCTGGCGCTGGCGCAGGCGCTGGTGGGGGCGGTCGCGGCGCGGACCGGGCACGAGAGCCAGGTGGGCGTGGCCGACGGGCTGCTCGCGGCGGTGCTCGCCGCGCGCGAGGACGCCGTCGTGCCGCCGGGCGGGTCGGCCGCGTTCCTCGCCGGCCGCCCCGTGGGGGAGCTGGTGCACGCCGTCTGCGACCCGACCGGGGTGGCGACCGTCCGCGAGGCGGTGGGGCTGTGGTGGCGGCTCGGGCTGCGCACCCTCGGCGACCTGGCCGCCCTGCCCGCGGCGAGCGTGCAGGCGCGCTTCGGCGACCTCGGCTCCTGGGCCCAGCGGCTGGCTCGCGGCGAGGACCTGCGCCCGCCGGCGCGGCGCCGCGTCGAGGAGGACCTGGCCGTCGCGGAGGAGCTCGCCCCGCCCGCGCTGCGGGTCGACGTCGCGACCTTCGCCGCGCGCCGCCTGGCCACCGCGCTGCACGACCTGCTCGCCGTGCGGGGGCTGGCCTGCGGTCGGCTGCGGATCACCGCGCGCACGGCGGGCGTCGACCTGGGCGGGGACGACGTCGGCGGGGACGCGGTCGGTGGGGGCGGTGCCGGCACCGTGCTGGAGCGCGTGTGGCGCACGGACGACGCCGCCGCCGGAGGGATGAGCGCGGCGCGGATCACCGACCGGGTGCGCTGGCAGCTCGAGGGGTGGCTGACCGCGGCGTCCGCCCGGCGCGGGGGCGAGGACGACCCCGTCGTCGCGCCGATCGCGTACCTGGCGCTGGCGGCGGAGGACGTCGTCCCGGCGACCACGCACCAGCCCGGCCTGTGGGGCGCGGACGCCGGCGAGGGCGAGCGTGCACGGCGCGCGCTCGGGCGGGTCCAGGGCCTGCTCGGCGGGCACGCCGTGCTCACCGTGGAGCTGCAGGGCGGCCGCGGGCCCCGCGACCGGGTGCGGCTCGTCCCCTTCGGCACGGAGGGCGGCGCGGGCCGCGACCCCGGCCTGCCCTGGCCGGGCGCCCTGCCCAGCCCTGCGCCCGCCGGGCTGCCGGACGAGCCGGTGCCCGCCCGGGTGCTCGACGCTGCTGGCCGCGACGTCGTCGTGGACGCCCGGCTCGCGATGAGCGGCGAGCCCGCCGTCGTCGCGTGCGGGGGTGGTCGTGACGACGGCCGCGGGCCTGCGGGGAACGGCGGCGGGGCGCAAGACGTGGCGGCGGTGACGGGCTGGGCCGGGCCGTGGCCGCTCGCCGAGCGCTGGTGGTCCGCGGGCGGGGGCGCCCGCCGCGTCTACCTGCAGGCGGTGCTCGACGACGGCCGGGCGCTGCTGCTGGCGCAGTCCGGCGGCGTGTGGCAGGTGGAGGCGTTCTATGACTGAGGTGCTCCATGACTAGCGGGTACGCCGAGCTGCACGCCCACTCGGCGTTCAGCTTCCTCGACGGCGCGTCGCACCCGGAGGAGCTGGCGGCCGAGGGCGCCCGGCTGGGGCTCGACGCGTTGGCGCTGACCGACCACGACGGGCTGTACGGGGTGGTGCGCTTCGCGGAGTCGGCCCGGAAGGTGGGGCTACCCACCGTCTTCGGTGCCGAGCTGCACCTGCCCGCCCCGATGGAGCCCGGCGCTGCGCCGGGCACGGCCGGGAGCCGGCCGGTGCTCGACCCGCCCACCGGCGTCCCCGACCCGCGGGCCACCCACCTGCTGGTGCTGGCCCGCGGCGACCAGGGCTACCGGAACCTGTCCCGCGCGATCGCGACCGCTCACCTGGACGCCGGGGTCAAGGGCAAGGCCCGGTACGACCTCGAACGGCTCGGCGCCGAGGCGGGCGGCGAGTGGCTCGTGCTCACCGGGTGCCGCAAGGGTGCCGTCCGGCAGGCGCTCACCGCCTCGGGCGGTGGCGTCGGGGCGGCGCGGCGCGAGCTCGACCGGCTGGTCGACGTCTTCGGCCGCGCCGCCGTGGCCGTCGAGATCACCGCGACCGGCGACCCGCGGGACGCCGACCTGCACGCGGCGCTCGCGGGGCTGGCCGACGACGCGGGCCTGCCGCTCGTCGCCACGACGAACGCGCACTACGCCCGCCCGCGCGACGCCGACCTGGCGGGGGCGCTCGCCGCGGTCCGCGCGCGCTCCTCGCTGGACGGCCTGGACGGCTGGCTGCCCGGCGCCCCGACGGCGCACCTGCGCTCGGCCGCCGAGATGCGGGCGCTGCACGCTCGGCACCCGCAGGCCGTCGCCGCCGCGGCGGCGCTCGCGGCGGAGTGCGCCTTCGACCTGCGCCTGGTGGCGCCGGACCTGCCGCCCTATCCCGTGCCGGACGGGCACGACGAGGCCACCTGGCTGCGCGACCTGGTGCGGCGCGGGGCCACCGACCGGTACGGCCCTCGGCCGGGGGAGGGCCCCGCGGACGGGGAGGACGTCGCGGCGGGCACGTCGGAGCGCGCCCGCGCGTGGGCGCAGATCGACCACGAGCTGCGGGTGATCGAGGACCTGGGCTTCCCCGGGTACTTCCTCGTCGTCTACGACCTCGTGGAGTTCTGCCGCCGGGAGGGCATCCTGTGCCAGGGGCGGGGGAGCGCCGCCAACTCGGCCGTCTGCTACGCCCTGGGCATCACCGCCGTCGACGCGGTGAAGCACCGGCTGCTGTTCGAGCGCTTCCTCGCGCCCGAGCGCGACGGCCCGCCGGACATCGACATCGACATCGAGTCCGGGCGCCGCGAAGAGGTCATCCAGCACGTCTACGCCAAGTTCGGCCGCCGGCACGCGGCGCAGGTCGCGAACGTCATCTCCTACCGGCCGCGCTCGGCCGTGCGCGACGCCGCCCGCGCCCTCGGGTACGACGTCGGGCAGCAGGACGCGTGGAGCAAGTCCATCGAGCGCTGGGGGTCGCTGCGGGGGCCGGACCCGTCCAGCCCGGCGGCCGACGCCGCGGTGCGGGCCGCGCGGGCGGCGTCGGGGGCCCCGGCCGCGTCGGCAGGGCGGGAAGCGCCGCCGAACCGGACCGCCGCCAAGGACGCACGCGTGGCCGCGCTGTGGGGCCCGCCGGTGGTCGAGCCCGTCGAGACCACGTCGTCCCGGGACTCGACGGGCTCGACCACCGGGCGGCGGCGGGACTGGACGCCGTCCCTGGGCCACCGGCGCGTCGTCGACCCGCTGGCGACGGACGAGGGCGAGGTCCGCCGCGCCGACGACGCCCACGACGTCGTGCCCGCGCAGCGGCCGGCGTCGGCCGAGGAGGAGGGGCAGATCCCCGGCCCGGTGCTCGACCTGGCCGAGCGGATGCTGCGCCTGCCGCGCCACCTGGGCATCCACTCCGGCGGGATGGTCATGTGCGACCGCCCGGTGATCGAGGTCTGCCCCGTGGAGTGGGCCCGGATGGAGGGGCGCACGGTGCTGCAGTGGGACAAGGAGGACTGTGCCGACGCGGGGCTGGTGAAGTTCGACCTGCTGGGCCTGGGCATGCTCACCGCCATCCGGTACGCGTTCGACTCGATCGAGGCGCACACGGGGGAGCGGCTCACGCTGCACGGCCTGCCCGACGACGACCCCGCGGTGTACGACCTGCTGTGCGCCGCCGACACCGTCGGGGTGTTCCAGGTGGAGTCGCGTGCTCAGATGGCCACGCTGCCGCGCCTGCGGCCGCGGACGTTCTACGACATCGTCATCGAGGTCGCGCTCATCCGTCCCGGGCCCATCCAGGGCGGCTCCGTGCACCCGTACATCGAGCGGGCGCGGGGACGCGAGCCGGTGACCTTCCTGCACCCGCTGCTGAAGAGCTCTCTCGGCAAGACCAAGGGCGTGCCGCTGTTCCAGGAGCAGCTCATGCAGATGGCGATCGACGTCGCGGGCTTCTCCCCCAAGGAGTCCGACCAGCTGCGCCGGGCGATGGGCTCCAAGCGGTCGGTCGAGCGGATGGAGGAGCTGCGCGGCCGGCTCCTGGAGGGGATGCGGAAGAAGGGGGTCGACGACGCCGGCGTGCGCGAGGAGATCTACGACAAGCTCAAGGCGTTCGCCGACTTCGGCTTCCCCGAGTCGCACGCCTACTCGTTCGCCTACCTCGTGTACGCGAGCTCCTGGCTCAAGGTGCACCATCCGGCCGCGTTCTACGCGGGCCTGCTGGCCGCGCAGCCCATGGGGTTCTACTCGCCGCAGTCGCTGGCCGCGGACGCGCGGCGGCACGGGGTCCAGGTGCTGCGTCCGGACGTCAACGCCTCGCGGGCGCTCGCGGGCGTGGAGCGGATCGCGGGGGTCGGGTCCGGCGCCCCCTCTCGCTCGAATGATTCGGTCGCTTCGCTCCCTCGGCTCTCGCGCGACAGGGCGCCGGACCCGACCCCCGACTGTGATGGCTTCGGGCCGGAGCCGGACCTGACGCTGGCGGTGCGGCTCGGGCTGGCCGCCGTCCGGGGAATCGGCGACGACCTCGCCGAGCAGATGGTCGCCGAGCGGGAGGAGGACGGCCCGTTCCGCGACCTGCGCGACCTGGCCCGCCGGGTCGGGCTCAGCACCGCCCAGCTGGAGGCGCTCGCCACCGCGGGTGCGACGGAGGGCCTCGGCGCCGGTCGCCGGGAGGCGCTGTGGGCCGCGGGGGCGCTCGGCCAGGAGGGCCCGGGCACGTTGCCGGGCGTGTCGGTCGGGGTGGACGCGCCGACGCTGCCGGGCATGACGCCGGTCGAGGTGGACGTCGCGGACGCCTGGGCCACCGGCATCACGCCGGGCTCGACGTCGCCGCTGGAGCACGTGCGCGAGGGGCTGGAGCGGGCGGGGGTGCTGACCGTCGCCGGTGCGTGCGCCACCGAGCCCGGCCGGCGGGTGGCGGTGGGCGGCGTCGTGACGCACCGGCAGCGCCCCGGCACGGCCGGCGGCGTGACGTTCCTGTCGCTGGAGGACGAGACCGGGCTGCTCAACGTGATCTGCTCCGCGGGGCTGTGGCGGCGCTTCCGCACCGTGGCGCGCAGCGCCCCCGCGATGGTGGTCCGGGGCCGGATCGAGAGCGCCGACGGCGCGGTCAACCTGCTTGCGGAGCACCTCGCGCCGCTGCGGCTGCCCGTGGCCACCCGGTCGCGGGACTTCCGGTGACGACGCCGCCCGCGGGCGGCGCGCCGGGCCGTTGCCTAGCCTGGCGGGCATGACCACCGGGCTCCGGATCGAACCAGCGGGGGTGGGCCGGTTCGACGACGTGGTGACGATGCTCAACCCGCGCGGCCGGCCGCAGGCGTGCTGGTGCCTCCACTGGCGCCAGCCGCGCGGGTCGTCCGTCGACGGACGTCGCGACCACCTGCGCGACCTGTCCGGCCGTACCCCGGCGCCCGGGCTCCTCGCCTTCCTCCCCGACCCGGAGCGGGGCGAGGGCGAGGCGGTCGTCGGATGGGTGGGCCTCGCGCCGGTGTCTGCGTCGACGTCGCTCCAGCACAGCCGGGTGCTGCCCCGAGTCGACCCTGCCGAGTGGTCGACGACGTGGGCCGTGATGTGCTTCGTCGTCCGGCCCGGGTACCGCCGCCGCGGTATCGCCCGTGCCCTCCTGGCCGCGTCCGTGGACTACGCCCGCGACCACGGCGCGCACGCCGTCCAGGGTTTCCCGGTGGAGCCGGAGCCGGGGCGCCGCGTCCCGGTCGGCGCGGCGTTCGTGGGCACGGTGGGCCTGTTCGAGTCCGTGGGCTTCGACCGCGTCGGCGACACGTCCGCGACGAGCGGCCGCCTGCCGCGGTGGGTCCTGCGCCGGGAGCTGGTCTCCTGAGCGACCCGGGTCGTGGGTGCGGCCCGGCTCAGCCTGCCCGATCCGCGGCGTCCTCCTCGCGAGGGCTCGTGCCGCGTCGTCGGGCCCGCCGGCCACGGGCGAGCTCGGTCTTGAGGGCGTCGAGCGGCTGGGCGAACGGGTCGGCGAAGCGTGCCAGCCACAGGCGCACGACGTCGAGCCCGGCGGCGTCGACGGCGTAGAGGCGGCGTGTGCCCTCGGCGCGGACGGTCACGAGGCGCGCGTCGCGCAGCACCCGCAGGTGCTGCGAGACGGCGGGCTGCGAGATGCCGGCCTCGGCCTGCAGCGCGTCGACGAGCGCCCCGGCGGGCTGCTCGCCGGCGGCGAGCAGCTCGACCAGGCGCCGGCGGACGGGATCGCCCAGGGCCTCGAAGGAGCCGCGCCGGGCAGTGGGCGAGCCTTCGCCCCGGGACCCGCCGGCTCCCCCTGCCGCCGCGCTGGTGCGCGGCATCAGGCTTCCGGTGCCGTGGTGTAGAAGGCGACCGTGCGCTCGGATGCCGCGCGGGCGGCGTCCGGGTCGTCGCCGTCGGCGATCGCGGCGTCGGCCCATCCCGTGGCGGCGAGGCGGGCGAAGGCGACGCCGTCGGGGGAGAGGGACCAGGCCTCCGCGGCCTTCGGGTCGATCGGGGTGGACGGGTCCGCGACGTGCAGCCCCAGGCCCATGAGGCCGAGGTCCCAGCCGACGCCCGTGGCGCCCGGGCCGTACTGGTCCCAGAACTCCTGCGGTACGACGGCCTCGTGCACGAGCTCGAGGACGGTGCCGTCGCCCGACTCCGCCAGGGAGACGGTCAGCCACGAGACGGAGCCGCCGAACTCCCAGGTGACGTCGAAAGCCCCGGGGGCGTCGCAGCGCTCGACGGTGCCCCCGGCGTTCCCCTCGAGCTGATAACGCCCGCCGACGGTCAGGTCCCCGCTGACGGGCAGGAACCAGCGGGCGATGCGCTCCGCGGTGGTGACGGCGTCCCACAGGTCGGCGCGGTCGGTGGCGTAGGCGCGGCGCGCGACGGCGATCTTCGTCAGCGTCCCGCCCCGCTCGCCGGTGCGGATCTCCCGCGCCACGAGCCCTGCGGTGGCGACCGGATCGATGGCGATGGTCATGGCAGCCTCCGGTATGTATAAGTTGGAACTTATATACAATCATGAACGCCGGCCGCGGGGAAGGGGTGGGAGGGGGTCAGTCCACGGGGGCGACGACGCAGACCTCGAAGGTCCCGCGCCCGCGCCGCAGGAGGTAGCGGCACCGTTCGTCGGCGGTCTCGGCCGCAAGCTCGTCCCGGTAGGACCAGCGGACCTCGATCCAGAGCAGCGCCCAGCCGACCTCCTCGACGGAGACGAGCTCGGGCAGCACGGCGACGGCGTCCCGCGCCCCCGTGGCGACCGAGCTGCGCCGCGACAGGACGAGCACCTCCTCGGGGGAGGTGAGGACGGTCGAGGCCTCCTGACCCACGAAGAGGGCGGGCAGGTCGTAGCGGTCGGTGACCGCCTCGAGGTCCTCCGAGCCGAGCACCAGGCCCAGGTCTGCGAGGAAGGAGGACAGCGCCTCGCGGTCGTACGAGCCCGTCGGAGTCCCCATCCGCCCACGGTAGACCCGTGGCATGATCAGCGCTCATGAGCCTTCGGAGCGTACGGAGCGCGCCCGCCGTCCTCGCGCTCCTGCTCGTCGGCGCCTGCGCTGCCGCGGAGCCCGCCGCGTCGCAGGACGTCGCCGACGCCGCCGCTCGCTGGGGCTCGGCGCCGCAGTACGTGCTGACCACGTCGGCGGACGGGTTCGAGCCCGTGCCGATGGCGGCCGGCGCCTACGGCACGGACGGGTTCTCGCTGATCTTCAGCGACGCCTCGACGGGCGGCACCTTCCTTCTCACCGCGGTCGGCGGGGCGATGCGGGCCGACGACTGCACCGGCGAGCCGATCACCGACGCGAGCGGCGGCTCCGTGGCAGGTGCCGTCACCTGCGCCGAGGACGGCGAGCTCCTGCGCCGGACCTCCGGCGAGGCGGAGGAGTACGTCGTCGTGCGCGACGACGTACTGGTGCGGGTCTCCGGGCTGGCGGCCGACCACGACGCGCTCCGCGAGGCCGCCGGGAACGTCCGGGTGCCGACGTCGGCCGAGCTGACGGACCTCCTCGCGGAGGCGCCGCCGGCCCCGGGTGACCAGCCGCCGGTCGAGCGCGGCGACCTGCCGCCCGGCGACGGCGCCCCCGACAACGGCGTGGGCGCGGGCGGCTGACGCCCGCGGCCCCTGCCCGGGACGTCGGCGTCGTCACCAGGCCTGGGCGAAGACGTCCGCGAACAGCTCGTCGGCATCCACATCGAGCCCGCGAGCGGCGAACCAGGCGCACACGTTGCGGCAGTCGCGGTGCAGCAGGTCCGCGCCGAACGGGTTCGCCACGAGGTCCACGACCTGCGGCAGGTCGATGATCACGAGGCGGCCGCCGTCGCCCGGGTCCTCGGCGGCGGCGTCCCAGCCGTCGACGAGGATGTTGTACGGCGACAGGTCGCCGTGCGCCCAGCCGAGCCGGGCGATGACGCCCATCGCGTCGCGGAGCTGGTCGAACCAGTCCGCGAGCACCCCGGCGTCGGGGCGGGTGCGGGCAAGTCGAGGCGCGGCTTCGACCGTGCCGTCCGCGGACTCGGCGCCCACGAACTCGAGCAGGAGCTCGGTGCCGTCGATCTGCACGGGGTAGGGCACCGGGGCGCCCGCGTCCCACAGGCGTGAGAGCGCGAGGAACTCGGCGTCGGCCCACTGGGTGGCGGCCATCGCCTTGCCCCACGACGACTTGCGGTCCTCGATAGCGCGCTGGTCGCGGGTGCGGCGGGTGCGACGCCCGTCGGTGTACTCGCCGTCACGGTGGAACTGGCGGTGGTCGCGGCCTCGGTAGCGCTTGGCGGCCAGGAAGCTGCGACGGGTGGGGTCGTCGGGCACGGCGCGCTCGACGAGGAAGACGTCCGCCTCCTTGCCGGTCTTGAGGACGCCGAGCTCGGTGTCGAGCGCGGCGTCCGCGGTGACGACCCAGTCAGGCCGGGGCTCGGGGCCGCGCTGGCCCTTGGTGACCGAGGTCCAGGTGGTCCACCGCTGGTCGGGGCCGGGCTCCACGGGGAGCTCGGCCCCGAGGTCTGCCTCGAAGGAGGCGGGGGAGAAGGGGAAGGACGAGGGGGTGTGCTGGTGCACGCGAGACTCCTGCTCAGGTCGAGGAGCTCGGGTGCGGCCCCTCAGGATCGGGTGGTGACCGCCCGCCGGAGGATCTCCGGGAGGGCGTGCATGACGACGTCGTCCATCGATCTGCCCTCCTTCGCGTGCGGGCCCCGCGCCGATCGCGTGCCGCCTGCCGGGAGCATGGCAGGCGGACGCGGCGGGGGTCCACGTCTTTTTCGGACGTCTTTCCGGACGTCTCTCTCGACGTCTCTCTCGGACGACGGCGTCCGGACGTCGTCGTCCGTAGGGTGCTGGCATGGGGTTCGTGCCGGTGGTGGCGGGGTCGCGAGGCGTCGAGGAGGTCCTGGTCCGCACCGCCCGGCGGCTGCGCACCACGTCCACCCTGGTCCTCGCCGCGCCGGGGTCGGACGCCGCCCGCGCGGCGTTCCTGGTGGACCCGGCGTGGGAGCCCGACGAGCTGGTGGCGGTCGCGGACGAGGTGCGTGCGCGACGCGCACGGCTCGTCGCCGGGTTCTCCACGCACGCCCACCACGACCACCTGCTGTGGCACCCGCGGCTCGGGCTCGACGTGCCGCGGTGGGCGACGGCGCGGGCGGCGGAGGTCGCACACCGTTGTCGCGGGCGGCTGCTCGAGGAGGCCCGTGCCGACGCGGCGCGCTACGGCGGCGCCGCGCACACGGCCGAGGTGCTCGAACTCCTCGGGCTCGTCACCGCCGTCCCGGCGGGGGAGCGCGGCGTCCCCGACCCGGACGGCGTGCTGCCGCCCACCGAGGTGGTGGCGCACGACGCCCACGCCCCCGGGCACGGCGCCGTCTGGCTTCCGCGCAGCCGCGTGCTGGTGGCGGGCGACGTGCTGAGCGACGTCGAGCTCCCGCTGCCGCGCGACGAGATCACCGGGGGCCGTGAGGGTGGCCGCGCCGACGGGCAGGGTGCGGTGAGCGACGTCGAGGACTATCTCGCCGGGTTGGACCGCCTCGCGCCGTACGCGGCCCGGTGCGCCGTCCTCGTGCCGGGGCACGGCACGCCCTCGACCGACGCCGTGGCCCGCCTCGCCGCCGACCGGCGATACCTCGAGGCCGTCCTGGCCGGGCGCACCGTCGACGACCCGCGGCTGGGGCTGCCCGCCGCGGCGGAGGCGGACCGCCGGCTGCGCGCCGACCTGGCGCGATGAGCGGCGCCGGGGATCAGGCGCCGAGCGAGCCCGCCCAGGCCGTGGCCCGGTCCCACACCGGCTGGGTGTCGAAGCCCATCTGTGCCAGGGCCGCCCAGGCCACGCCGACGACGGCGTAGAGGCTGACCGGCGTCATGACGAGCCACTCCCGCCACGACCCGGCGTCGCCCAGGATCGGCAGGGAGAGGTTGCCGCCGTCGCGCCAGACGTCGTCGAACGGCAGCACGCGGTAGCGCCGCACCCAGTACGGGGAGCGGAACTTCAGCGGCCACAGCAGCGGTACGCCGGCGGTGGTGAGCAGGTCGCCGACGACGTGCACCGCGCAGCCGAGCGCGACGGCCAGCGGCATCCAGTTCCACTCCTCGGGCGCGAAGACGGCCACGCAGGCGGCGAGGAGCAGGGACAGCGTCCAGTTCCACCAGCGCTTCCCGCCGGTGACCTTCCAGGCACGCAGGGCGAACGCGATGAGGAGCACGGCCATGATGCCGGGGCCGACCAGGACCTCGCCGAACGCCTCCGTGCGGATCGAGACCATGCCCATCACCCAGGCGATCGCGGTGAAGACGGCGATGCCGAGGATCGAGTGGGTGCCGTTGCGGTGCCCGCCGGAGACAGCCGCGACGAGCTTGGTGACGCCCTCGGACACGGGCGGCAGCGAGTGGGCGATGGTGCCGCTGTGGTGGTCGGCGTCCGGCAGCAGGGCCGCCCCGGCGCAGACCAGCGCGCCCGTCATCACCCCCACGTCCGACACGGGGTGCCAGCCGAGCGCGAACGGCGCCGTCGATGTGACCGCGACCCAGGCGGCCGCTCCCGACGCGGCGTGGTGCCCACCCATCATGACTGCGGCGCTCCCGTCCTGACGACCGGGCGACGCCGGTCGTCCTGTTCCTCACCCTTGACCGGTTGGTCCGGGCCGGGCAGGACGCTACACGCCGCCGCCGACGTCCGTCCGCGCTGCTCGGACCGGCGTGGACGCGGTGGCAGGGTGGAGCGTGGCCGGCCGCCGACCCCGCCGGTCGCAGGCCGCGCGGACGAGTCGGGAACAGCAGGGCGGAGGCTGTCGCTGTGACCAGGGCGTGCGGGCCGCGGATTGCGAGAGCCCGCCCTGGCCGTGCTATGTTTTTCCCCGCACCGAGACGGCGCCGAGGCGCTGTCGAGGTCCACTCGTCCGGGTGGCGGAATGGCAGACGCGCTAGCTTGAGGTGCTAGTGCCCTTTATCGGGCGTGGGGGTTCAAGTCCCCCTCCGGACACGCAGGTAATACTCAGGAATCAATCAGTTCATCCAGATTGACGTCTGAGCGGCAACACTGAAGACGCCCATCCCCTACGGATGGGCGTCTTCAGTGTTTTCGCGTCCTGCAGTTCCTCCGCCGTGAGGAGAGTCACGTAGGTCGAACGGCCGCCGCCAGGCGGCTGGCTTGTCGGTTCAGAGGGCCCGCCATACCGCCACTCGACGAATCTGCCGTCCTCGGTGTGCTGTATGCCCGCCCCCAGGACCCATCCGGTGGCCGTCGCACCGGCGAGGACCTCCTGGTGGCCGAGGGATTGACCGTCGCGGCGGAAGGGTCGCCCACGGTGCTGATGGTCACTGCTGGGGTGTCCGGAGACTCGGGATCGTTCGGCGCGAGCAGCCTGTCGCCGTCGAACACCTGGTCCACCGATCTGCGGTCGGGAAGCTTCGCCTGGAACTACCCGCTGAGTGCGCCGGACGTGCCGGGCAGCTTCACGCCGAATCTGGGGATCTCGTACTCGTCAGGTGGGATCGACGGGCGTACTAGTTCGACGAACAACCAGGCCTCCCAGGTCGGCGACGGCTTCGATCTGTGGCCCGGATTCATCGAGCGCAAGTACAAGTCGTGCGGGCTTGACGAGGTGAAGAACGACGCGGGCCGTCCCATCGGGGACCTGTGTTGGGACTACGACAACGCGTTCATCTCGTTCAACGGCGTCGCGGGTGAGCTGGTCCCGTCGGGTACCGACACGTGGCGGTTGCAAAAGGACGACGGCACCAAGATCGAACGGCTGCGCAGCACTGCGCGCGGCAACAGTGACAACGACGGCGAGTACTGGAAGGTCACCACCCCGAACGGCACGCAGTACTTCTTCGGCTATAACCGGCTCCCAGGTTGGCAGTCCGGCGACGCGGTGACCGCTTCGACCTGGACCGTCCCGGTCGTGGGTGACGACGCCGGCGACGAATGCCATGCGGCGACACGCAAGGCATCGTTGTGCCGGCAGGCATGGCGGTGGAACCTTGACTACACCGTCGACGCCGCCGGAAACAAGATCACCTACCACTATGCGGCCGAACGGAACCAGTACGGACAGCTCGGTGACCCCGCGACCGACAACGTCTATCACCGGGGCGGCACACTGACTCGGATCGACTACGGCCTGCGTGGCGCGGACCTGGTCGGCGCGGGCGCGGCACAACCGCTGGGGCGGGTGAGCTTTACGTCCGCAGAAAGGTGTCTCGCCTCCGGTGGGGTGCAGTGCACCAACATCGCCACGCAGCCGTCTGGGTGGTTCGACACCCCGTGGGACCTCAACTGCAATGCGGGCGCGACCTGCGACGAGGGCCGGACTTCGCCGTCGTTCTGGACGCGCAAGATGTTGACCAAGATCACCACGCAGGTGTTCGCCGACACCGGGTCCGGTGCCGCGTGGCAGAACGTTGACTCGTGGACGCTGGGTCACCGGTGGGGCATTGCTGACTCGGACTACCAGCTACTGCTGACGTCGATCACTCGCACCGGGCACACGGGGACGACCGCAATCGCGATGCCGGCCGTGACGTTCGGGTACGACGAGATGGCCAACCGGATGGACAAGGATGGGGACGGCCAGGAGCCGTTCTACAAGTCACGCCTGACCGCGATCGCGGACGAGGTTGGCGGCCAGGTGGACGTGACCTACTCTCCCGAAGCCTGCAGTCCGTCCGCTCTGCCCTCGCCGCAGACGAATACCACGCGCTGCTTTCCTCAGATGCGGAAACCGGGACCGAACCTCGACCCGGTGACCGACTGGTTCAACAAGTACGTCGTGACCGAGGTCGTCACGACGGACCGCACCGAGACGTCGCCGGACCAGGTGACCAGGTATGAGTATCTCGGCGGCGGTGCGTGGCACTTCGACGAGTCCACGGGCATGGTGCCGGAGGAAGAGAAGACCTGGTCGGACTGGCGAGGGTACGGACAGGTGCGCACCACCACCGGCAGTGCTACGCAGCAGGAGACGCAGTCAGACGCCTGGTTCCTGCGCGGCATGCCGGGCCAGAAGGCCAAGCTGGAGTCCGACGAGGGTGCCGAAATCGTGGACGCCGAGCAGTACGCCGGGTTCACCTACAAGACGGCGACCTACAGCGCGCCGGACGGCGCCGTGGTGTCCAAAACGGTGAACCGGCCCTGGTGGCACCAGACCGCGATCAGCGAACGGTCGTGGGGCGACCTGAAGTCCGGGTTCAATGGCACGAGCCACACCAAGGCGTGGACCTCGCTGGGCACGGGCGGAGCACCGTGGCGCACCACCGAGCAGTACCAGAGCTACGACACTGTGGCGGGCCGGATCACCAAGGTCGACGACCGCGGCGACACCGCCCTCACCACGGACGACAGGTGCGTCAGCACGAGCTACGCCACCAGCACGAGCAGGAACATCCTCGGTCTGCACGCTCGGCAGCAGACGTGGGGCGTGGCCTGCTCGGCCACCCCGAACCGAGCCGGCGGCGACGTGATCTCCGACGTCCGGTACGCATACGACGGCGCCAGCTACGGCACCGCTCCCACCATCGGACGGATCACGGGCGCGGCTGACCTCGCGGGTTACGAGGGGACGACGGCACGATATGTCGAGGCGGCAACCACGTACGACACCTATGGCAGGCCGACGAGCGTCACCGATGTAGCAGCGGACGTCCACGTCACGTCGAGCAGCGTGCTGACCCGTACTGCGCGGACGGACGGGCACAAGACGACCACCGCCTACACGCCGGCGACCGGGTTCGCGACGCAGATGGTCGAGACCAGCCCTCCGGCCACACCCGGTGCGGCGTCCTCGGCGTTGACCACGACCACGCACTTGGACGCGCGGCGGGGTGTGCCGACACGGGTGACCGACACCAACGGCAAGGCGACGAACGTCACCTACGACGCACTCGGCCGCACCTCCAAGGTGTGGCTGGCCGACCGGGTCATCACGCAGACGCCGTCCATGCAGTACGCCTACAAGGTCACCGGGAAGGCGGCGCCGGCGGTCGGCACCACGTCGCTGAACAGCAACGGGGACCCGCGCACGTCCTGGACGTTGTACGACGGGCTGTTGCGCCCGGTCCAGACGCAGGCTCCGGGGCAGCGCGGCGGGATGATCCTTGCCGACACGATGTACGACTCTCGCGGGCTGGTGTCACGGACCTACAACCCGTACTACACGACCAGTGCGACTGCAGGGGTGCTGTTCGACCCCTACGACAGCGCGGTGGTCGACGGGCAGGTGCGCACGAGCTATGACGGCCTCGGCCGGCCCGTGCAGTCGAAGCTGATGCGCAACGACGGCGACGGCGGGGAAGTCATGTCCACCACCCGCACGGTCTATCGCGGGGACCGCACGACGGTTATCCCGCCACAGGGTGGCACCGCAACGACGGCCCTGGTCGACGCACGAGGCCGCACCACCGAGCTGCGTCAACACCATGACCGCGCGACCGCCGCCCCGGCCGATACGACCGGACTCGACGCGACGAAGTACACCTACACCGGGCGGGACGAGCTCAAGACGGTCGTCGACCCGGCGGGCAACCGATGGGAGTACACCTACGACCAGCGTGGCAGGCAGGTCAGCACCAAGGACCCGGACGCCGGGACCACGACCTCCACCTACGACGACTTCGGTCAGGTCACCTCCACGACCGACGCCGCGGGACACACCCTCGTCACCACCTACGACGGGCTCGGGCGTCGCACAGGGCTGCGCGACGACTCCGCGACAGGGGCGCTGCGCGCGTCATGGACCTACGACACCCTGCCGGGAGCCAAGGGCCAGCTCGCATCGTCGACCCGACACGAAGGCGGGGCGCAGTACAGCACCCAGGTGCTCGAGTACGACCGTCTCTACCGGGCGACCCGCTCCCGGGTGGTGATCCCGGCCACCGAGGGCAAGCTCGCGGGCAACTACACGACGGTCACCTCCTACGGTCCTGACGGTTCGGTGTCCGGCCTGGGGTTGCCCGCTGCGGGCGCGCTTCCCGGCCAGACGGCGGCGTACGACATCGATCCGGACACCGGATGGGTGCTCGGCATGATCGGCCCGGAGGGGATCTCCTCCACATCGGCCTACGACAACGTGGGCCGTCTGACTCACATGGAGATGGATGGTGATGCCGGTGAGCTGATCACCGCGACGTACGCGTTCGACCGCACCACGGACCGATTGACGGAGTACCGAGCGGACCGGTTCCTGCAGCCCGGGATCGACCGGACCGAGACGTACACGTACGACGAGGCCGGCAACGTGCTGTCCCTGGCCGACGTGTCCCGAACGGGCACGGACGTGCAGTGCTACGACTATGACCACTTGCGACGCCTGACTGAGGCGTGGACCCAGAGGGCCGCGAGCTGTGCCGGCGACGGCGCCGCGGCGAAGACGGCTGGCACGCTCGGCGGGCCCGCGCCGTACTGGCAGGAATGGACCTACGACAAGGCGGGATCTCGGCTCACCGAGACCCAGCACGGCATCGCCGGGTCCAGCACCCCCGGGGACATCAAGCGCTCCTACCAGTACGGGACCGCCCAGCCGCACACCGTCACCGGAGTCACCCAGGACGTGGCCGCCTCCGGGACCAACCCGGCCGTCAAGTCCCAGGAGACATACACCTACGACAAGGTCGGACAGACTACTGCCCGACAGATCAACGGCGACTCTCAGACCCTGGCCTGGTCGCCCGAGGGCCGTGTCCAAGAGGTGACTAACGCCGACGACAGCGGCGTGGAATACGTGTACGACGCTGACGGCAATCGGCTGCTCGCGCGGACCAGTAGTGGTGCAGGTACGGAGACGACGCTGTACCTGGGGCACACCGAGGTCACCGTGAACAATGCGGCGCCCACGGTCGCGAAGGCGACCCGGTACATCGACGTCGGCGGTGGCCACACGGCGGTGGTGGACGACGATCGCACAGTCTCATTCGTGCTCGCGGACCACCAGGGCACAGGACAGCTGTCGATCCGGGCGGACACGATGGCGTTGTCGCAGCGGCGCACGACGCCGTTCGGCGCGGACCGAGGCACCGCGCCGACGCAGTGGGCGGGATCGCGCAGTTTCGTGGGCGGGTATGACGACCGTGATACCACCGGTCTGGTCTCGCTCGGTGCCCGGGAGTACGACCCCGCGTTGGGCAGGTTCGTCTCGCTCGACCCAGTGATGGACCTGACCGACCCGCAGCAGATCCACGGGTACTCGTACGCGAACAACAACCCGGTCACGTGGTCGGACCCGACAGGGCTGAAATGGGACGACTGCGCCTGGCAGACGTGCAAGACCACCAGCGGCGGTGGCTGGGCCGTCACGAACCCGACCAGCGAACACGTCGACAACGACTACCAGGACGGCGACCCCTCGGACGACTGCCACAGCGGGTGCATTCCGGCAGGGAGCCTCGGCGGGTCGGGTTCGACCTCCGGCGGGGGTGGCTCGGCGACGAACACGGGCTCAACCGGCGCGGCGACGTCGGCCCCGGCAGAGAGCGAGACCGCTCGAGCGCAGCGGGTGCTCGACCGCAGCGTGACGGATGTGGCGCTCGAGCTCGGCTGGGAGGCATTGAAGGACTTCGTCGGCTGGAACGACCTGGTCGGCTGCCTGGAGAAAGACCTGGGCGCGTGCGGCGGGCTCGCACTGGGCATCGTTCCGGTGGGCAAGGGCCTGAAGGCGATCAAGGCCTTGTACAAGGTGATCGACGGCGCGATCTCCTTCTACAAGGAGGTCAAGTGGGCGCGTGGGGTGATCTCGCGGGCGAGATCGACGTCGACCGTCGGCGGGGCATGCGCGATCAATAGCTTCGTACCCGGCACCCTGGTGCTGCTAGCCGATGGAACGTCGAAACCCATCGAGGACGTCCAGCTCGGTGACCAGGTCCTCGCCACCGACGAGACCACCGGTAAGAGCGAACCCCAGGCCGTCGTCGCGCTAATCACGGGGGACGGCGACAAGGACCTTGTCACCCTCACCGTGACCGACGCACATGGCGACATCGGGTCCGTCACAGCGACCGACGGCCACCCCTTCTGGGTCCCTGCCCTGGACGAGTGGGTCGACGCCGGCGACCTCAAGCCTGGGCAGTGGCTGCAGACCGCGGCCGGGACACATGTCCAGCTCACCGCCATCGAGACGACAAGAACGCGCGCCCGGGTACATAACCTCACGATTTCCGGGTCGCACACGTACTATGTGACCGCGACTGAACAGTCGCTTCTTTCTCACAATGAAAGCTGTCCTCGCGACACATTGGGAAGATTTACATCGGGCGAGAATGCGGATGCGGCGCGCGGCAGGGCCACCCACCTAAACTATCGCGACGCCCTTGGTGGCGGCTATGACTATGAAGTTCGACTGGATAGCGGAAGGCGGCCGGACGCCGTAAACTGGGCTACTCGTGAGGTGCGCGAACTGAAATCGGATGCACCCAGCAGCATGGCAAGGGGGCGTCGCCAACTACAGGGTTACGTATCGGAACTGGAGTCAATGACGGGGCAGCCTTGGACCGGTCATCTTGACATCTATTCGAGGTGAAGGATTGCAGATGGATCGAGCGCAAGACGATTTCTATGTTGACCTAGACGCGACTCTTCGTGCTTTGGGGTTCACACGGCGGGGGATGAACTGGGTGCGCCGTTCGGGCGATCTCTATTCTGTAGTCAACCTGCAGAAGTCCGAATGGGGGGCAGGCCGATATGTAAACATTGGGTTTGCGCGCGCCTCAACAACAGAGGGTGGCTGGCTCCCGGAATCGAAGTGCGAAATTCGTTTCAGGGCCGGGGCTCTACTTGGCTCCTCGGGAGGAGGAAATTCAAACGTTGAGATAGGGCACATCGCAACCGGTCCCGATTCTCGTCCTGCGCCGATTTCGCAGCTTCCAGTCACGCGAGCGCTAACTGACCTTATGACTGCAGTGACAGAGGTTAGAGATCTCCCCGCAGCGCTTCGTGATCTCGTATCTGACCGTGTCTTTGTTCGTCGAGGAATGCGGGAAGTGCTGGATTCGCTGGGCTCCTGATGTAGAACTGGAGGACTTTGAATCGTGAACCGGCGGGATCCAGAACCTGCAAGCACCTTCCAAGTTCACAGCCTTTGAGACCAGCAGCGTTCTTCGCGTGGCTGACGAAACTAGTCGACATGAGCACCAGTCAGGTCGTGGTCTCGGACAGGGCGTGGGTTCGGAGCAACATTTGATGTCCATGGTCAGTTCCAGTACTTTGGGCGGTATTAGCGATGCTGGCAATCACTCCTTGGGCTGCATCAGCCCAGAACTGTGCGGTGCTCACTGAGTTCCGGAACCTCGTCGTGGGTGAAGTTGTCGAAGCGGTCCGCTACGTGGTACCGCGAGGAGAGAGCTGGCCCGAAGGGCACAAGGAGGACCGTGTCCATGAAGTCGACATGGCCATCGAACTCTATATGAAGAGTGGCGCTGTACTCATGCTGAGTTGGGCGATGGATGGCATGAGCGAGGGTATGGCCATCGAAATCAAAGGCCCCAAGGACGATCCGGATTCATTGCCAGGGGACTCAGTCGATGTAACCATCCACGTGGACTGGATACGGTACCTAGGACTGTCGATTGCGAACATCGGGGTCTCATGGCACATCCCCAACGAAGGGTGTCCTGCGATGCCTTGGGCATACGATTTCGACTTCTCCGACGGGTCGAGCCTGGTAGTCGCGCTAGGTGAGTTTAACAATGCAATGCCGAAATACTTGCCCGACGCCCTGCTCGTATTCTTTGATGTGGTCGCCGCCACGGAGTACAAGATTCCAGCAAATGTCGCATCTCCATGTGACTAGAGACTGGACTTTGCTATTGGCCCAACCTGAAAATTTGCCGGGACTTAGATCATGCGTCAACGGCACAGGGTAGCTTGAGTGGCTCGTGGCGGGCTCGCGCCGGGGTGGGCAAAGGCTTGAAGGCGGTCAATGCCTTGTACAAGGGATCGGTGTCCGCGGTCGGCGGGGCGCTCCATGAGGAGGGCTACATGAGTGATGAGGTAGCTAGACTCGACTGGATCGAGATGCTTGGTGCATCAAACGACGAGCTGTTCGAAATGAAAGCGGGTCTCATAGCTCGACACGGCGGGATCCAGAACTGCCAACAGGGTCAACTCACCAGGAAGCGCGAGGTGATGCCAACTGTCTGCCGAACGATTCAAGGTAATGCAGTGGGCCCCAGAATCAGGTCAGTCCTTTGGGCCCGAAGAAACGATTAGGTTCGTCGAGGGCGGATATGACGGGCTCCATATCGTCCCGAAGCCTCGTTTTCGAATTGACTCGCTGGACTTTCTTGGCTCCTTTTCCGGTCTACGGTATCTGAATGCGTCGATCCCGACGTTGGACGATACTGCAGCGTTTCGACTGAAAGAGCTTGAGGAGCTCACGCTAACTACTGGCTCACGAGCGCCGATTCCCGAGGTGCTACAGAAGAATGTGACTAGCGCCGCGGTTGAGTCGGGACGTTTCGCATCTCTCGCCTCGCTTTGGCCGAACCTCACTTGGCTCAGAATGTTCGGCCCATGGCCTCATGCTGACCTGGTCCCGCTTTCCGGATTGCGTGAACTGCGCCATCTAGAACTCGATGGAGGGGGCGCGAGACGATCTATCGAAGGCATTGAGACCTGTGTGCGTCTGGAAGAGATGCGCCTCGTGCGCTGGTCGTTGGTTGACAGCGGTCCACTGCGGGAACTGTCACATCTAAGGGATGTTCGGCTGATGGCGATGCATCCCACGCCGGAGCATCTTCGGATCTCGCTCCTCGACGTCGCGAGCCCTGTGATCGAATCGTTGGCGATCGGGCACGCCCCTTCGGTGCACGACCTCGAAGACGGTCTAGCCGCAATGCCCGCGGTGCGCAACCTGAAGTTTCGTGAGACACCGTTTTCGAGTGCTCAGACTGCATTTCTGGGGTCACTACCAAGAAGCGTCAATGTGGCCGTCCGATAGCATTGTCGTTCGTGGGGCCCGGTGTAGTTGAGTCGCCTGGCATTGGGAACGGGCGCCTGCTGTGGGTCCCTACCTGGTTGAGTACGGCCTGCCGTACTTCACCAACATCTTGTCGCGGGCGCGCCGCTCTTCGCGGATTTCCTTGTCCAGGAGCGCAAAGATCTCCTTCGGGTCCTTGCGCGGACGTTCGAGGTACGAAGGCCGCGGGGTGCTCAGGGTGAAGTTGAGTCCCAGATAGTGATGCTTCTATGGCTCGCGTCAAGCTGAGAGGGCCAGCATCTGGCGGTAGAGCTGTCGGGCGATGTAGCGCTTGAGTGAATCGCCCTGGGTTTCTTGGAGGCTCCTGACCTTGGAAACGAGGATGGAGCCATGCCGAAGGAGCAGACGCCCGGGAAGCCGCAGACGCGGCGGTACTCGGATGAGGAGAAGGCCGCGGCGGTGCGGATGGTGCGCACCCTGCGGGCGGAGCTGGGGACCGAGCACGGCACGGTGCAGCGGGTCGCCTCGCAGCTGGGCTACGGCGTGGAGTCGGTGCGCCAGTGGGTCAAGCAGGCCGAGATCGACGACGGCTACGCGCCCGGGGTGCCCGCGAGCGAGGCCCGGCGGATCAAGGAGCTGGAGCAGGAGAACCGGGAGCTGCGGCGCGCGAACGAGATCTTGAAGCGGGCTGCGAGTTTCTTCGGGGCGGAGCTCGACCGCCAGCACAAGAGGTAGTGGCGTTCATCGACGCCAACCGTGGCGATGTCGTCGACGGGGCGCGGCTCACAGTCGAGTCCATCTGCACCGTGCTGCGCGCGGCAGGGGTGCAGGTGGCTGTGAGCACGTACTACGCCGCGAAGAAGCGCCCTGCCTCGGCGCGGGCGTTGCGTGACGCCGAGCTGCGCCCGCGGCTGCGGGCGCTGTGGGATGACAACTACCGGGTCTACGGCGCACGGAAGCTGTGGAAGGCCGCCCGCCGGGCCGGGCTGGAGATCGGTCGGGACCAGGTTGCCCGGTTGATGCGCGCCGAGGGCATCGAAGGTGCCCGGCGGACCAAGCGGGTCCGCACCACCAAGGCGGCCGAGGGCGTGCCGCGGCATCCGGACCTGGTCGGTCGGGACTTTAACGCCATGGCGCCGAACGAGCTGTGGGTCACCGACTTGACCTACGTGCCGACCTGGGCCGGCGTGGCCTACGTGTGCTTCATCATCGACGCCTACTCGCGCATGATCGTCGGATGGCGGGTCGCGGCGCACATGCGCACCACGATGGTCCTGGACGCGATCGAGATGGCCCGGTGGTCTCGCGGCACCCACCTCGAGGGACTGAGGTGTCACAGCGACGCCGGATCTCAGTTCACGAGCCTGCGCTACGGCGAACGACTGGCCGAGATCGGCGCGGTTCCGTCGATCGGGACGGTGGGCGACTCGTATGACAACGCGTTAGCCGAGACCGTCAATGGCTACTACAAGGCCGAACTCATCCGCGGACCCGCCCGACCCGGACCGTGGAAGAGCGTCGAGGACGTCGAGCTCGCGACCCTGGGGTGGGTCCACTGGCACAACACCGAGCGCCTGCACGGCTACCTCGGTGACGTCCCGCCCGCCGAGTTCGAGAGCGCCCTCTACGCTACCCAGCAGGGGTCGAGGGCCCTGGCCGAGATCAAATAACCAGAGCCTCCATCAGACCCAGGGCGATTCA
>NZ_FUZQ01000007.1 GCF_900167525.1 Krasilnikoviella flava
TGAATCGCCCTGGGTCTGATGGAGGCTCTGGTTATTTGATCTCGGCCAGGGCCCTCGACCCCTGCTGGGTAGCGTAGAGGGCGCTCTCGAACTCGGCGGGCGGGACGTCACCGAGGTAGCCGTGCAGGCGCTCGGTGTTGTGCCAGTGGACCCACCCCAGGGTCGCGAGCTCGACGTCCTCGACGCTCTTCCACGGTCCGGGTCGGGCGGGTCCGCGGATGAGTTCGGCCTTGTAGTAGCCATTGACGGTCTCGGCTAACGCGTTGTCATACGAGTCGCCCACCGTCCCGATCGACGGAACCGCGCCGATCTCGGCCAGTCGTTCGCCGTAGCGCAGGCTCGTGAACTGAGATCCGGCGTCGCTGTGACACCTCAGTCCCTCGAGGTGGGTGCCGCGAGACCACCGGGCCATCTCGATCGCGTCCAGGACCATCGTGGTGCGCATGTGCGCCGCGACCCGCCATCCGACGATCATGCGCGAGTAGGCGTCGATGATGAAGCACACGTAGGCCACGCCGGCCCAGGTCGGCACGTAGGTCAAGTCGGTGACCCACAGCTCGTTCGGCGCCATGGCGTTAAAGTCCCGACCGACCAGGTCCGGATGCCGCGGCACGCCCTCGGCCGCCTTGGTGGTGCGGACCCGCTTGGTCCGCCGGGCACCTTCGATGCCCTCGGCGCGCATCAACCGGGCAACCTGGTCCCGACCGATCTCCAGCCCGGCCCGGCGGGCGGCCTTCCACAGCTTCCGTGCGCCGTAGACCCGGTAGTTGTCATCCCACAGCGCCCGCAGCCGCGGGCGCAGCTCGGCGTCACGCAACGCCCGCGCCGAGGCAGGGCGCTTCTTCGCGGCGTAGTACGTGCTCACAGCCACCTGCACCCCTGCCGCGCGCAGCACGGTGCAGATGGACTCGACTGTGAGCCGCGCCCCGTCGACGACATCGCCACGGTTGGCGTCGATGAACGCCACTACCTCTTGTGCTGGCGGTCGAGCTCCGCCCCGAAGAAACTCGCAGCCCGCTTCAAGATCTCGTTCGCGCGCCGCAGCTCCCGGTTCTCCTGCTCCAGCTCCTTGATCCGCCGGGCCTCGCTCGCGGGCACCCCGGGCGCGTAGCCGTCGTCGATCTCGGCCTGCTTGACCCACTGGCGCACCGACTCCACGCCGTAGCCCAGCTGCGAGGCGACCCGCTGCACCGTGCCGTGCTCGGTCCCCAGCTCCGCCCGCAGGGTGCGCACCATCCGCACCGCCGCGGCCTTCTCCTCATCCGAGTACCGCCGCGTCTGCGGCTTCCCGGGCGTCTGCTCCTTCGGCATGGCTCCATCCTCGTTTCCAAGGTCAGGAGCCTCCAAGAAACCCAGGGCGATTCAAGGCGATGGCTGCGATCGCTGACAGCCCCCCGAGCCAGGTGGCCACGAGCACGTTCATACGGTTGCTCTTAGCGGCGATCATGACCTGGGCGACGAGCAGGTCTGCGGTCTGCTCGTCTGGAAGGCCGGCGACCCGTGCCATCTCCAGGATCGAGTCGGTGTCCGGCTCGTCGAGGCTTGCTACCAGCCACATCACAATCAGTAGCAGGCCAGATGCGGCGAGCAGGAAGGCTGCGACGACGGCTTGGCCTGCCGTTTGGGCGACCTGCCACGCGCTCGCGTCGATCGCGGCGGCGATCCCCACCGTGAAGGTGCAGGCAAGCCTCATTCCGTCAACAGTCCACCGCTGCGCTTCGAGCCTGCGCTCTGCCAGCCGATTCAACTCCTGGCCAAGCGCGTTCGACGTGATCGGCATCTGCTCCCCTAGTTCCGCGTCCTCCTGCGTACCTTAGAAGCGGGGCGGCGCCTCATCGTCGGAGGCGCGCAGGCGAGGTTCCGGCGGTCGGAGGGCTGCCTCACCGGGCGGCGTGGCGAGCAATGTTGCCGCGCCGGTCTGTCAGGAGTGTGGGTTGGCTCCGGGTCGTGGACGGGCTAGTACCCGCACTGCTCCAGGACGTAATCAGTGAGGCTGCCGGCGTCGACCTTGAGCCCGTCGACCTCGGGGTCGTCGAGCCAGATCGGGTCAAGGTCGGCGTAGCCCTGACCCTTTGCCAGGCCGTTCAGGGCATACAACTCCCCGTCGGCCTTGACGATGATCGCGTTTCCTTCGCCGCACATGTAGGTCACGCTGTCCACGCTCAGTGGCCAGTCCCAACCCTCCTCCGCCGCGATGTCGGCGCTGATCACGTCGTCCTCGCCGCCACCCGAGCACCCGCTCGCCAGGCCCGCCGAAAGTGCTGCAACCAGCAGCCAAGTCGCTCGCTTCACTGGGCAAGGCAATCATGCAAGCCATTTGGGAGCGGCGCTCTGGCGGGGTGAAATCTGGTACGGAGGCTTACTGCCCCGCCCGGCCTAGTCGCGGACGTCTGGGGATGGTCCGGTAGACGTCGCTCGCGCGGAGCCAGACGTACAGCTCGGTCGCTCCCTGCGCGGCCCCAACTTCGATGACGGCGACCTGCACGTGGCCCTTGGTCCAGCGCACGGCCTCAGCCGGCATGAGCTCCTCGTGCGTGGGCCAGAGCAGGCGGACGATGACGGGGATGCTGCCCTGCGGCTTGAGCGGGACGTGGGGAGGCCGCTCGGCGTTGAGCGGCCTCCGGATGCGCCAGTCCGAATCAGCGTCCGGTCGCTGCCAAGTCTTGCCCTCAGCCTCTCGCTCCACGAGGCGAGCGTAGAACGTGTGTTCGAACAGCCTGAAGCCATGCGCCGAACGGCGCCCGGCGTCCGACCGCTCGGTACCCCCACATGCCAATGCCGCCCCCTCGTGGAGCGCCGGCCAGCTCGTCCGAGATGGCCTGTTCCATGACGCCCTTCGTGACGAGGAAGTCGTGCTCCTGCTCAGTCGCGTAGTCCCGGTTCCCCTCAGTCGGGTTCTCGATCTCCATCAGGTCCGCCTCGACCAGGCGCCGTAGGCCGGTCTCGTACCACAGCACGGCCTGAGTCACGCGATCCGAGGCGTACGCCGTGAGCCTGGCCTGCACGTGCGGCGGGAGCCGAGCGTCGTAGAGGAACGCCCGAAGCCCCTCGGAGGTGTCACCAGTGACCGTGCCTCCGATGACGCCAAGGAGCCGACTTCGCGCTCCGTGCGACCACACAAGGATCTCCTCGTAGAGTTCGGCGCGCTTCGCCCAGAGCCGGTCGTCATTCGCCATCTCGCGCTGCGCCTTGAGCGTGCGCTTCTGGGTCCGGGCGTTGACGAACGGCCCGACGAGCCCGACCAGCAGGGCTACGCCTGCGGCAGCCAAAGCTACCCAGGTCTCAGGCTTGAGGTCGGGTACGTTCATGGACAGATGGTGCCGCATCGCGCCGACAGGCGCTCCGAAACGGGGGAACCTGATGCGGACCTGCGTAGTAGAACGTTGGTAACTCGCATTGCAAGCGTGCTCCCTTCTCACCGATCAGGCGTTTGCCTCCGCGAACTTTCGGGGCGGTTCAGAAAGGGGGTTCATCCGGCATGGCTGGTTGTTCGGGTAAGCGAGATGGCTCGTCGGCGAAGGTGGAGGCGGGCGCGGTCTCGCGCGCTAGCAGGTGGAGGGTTCGAGCAAGCGCCACGGCGGATTGACCGGAAGCGAACGCTGCCGTCCTCGGCGCCGTGGCCGAGTGCGTGGCGGCGTTGGCGAGGGACCATGAGCGGTTGAACCATGCGCGCAGTTGCTCAAACGACGGTCCGGCCAGCCTGGCACTGATGATCTGATCAAAGCGAGCCTTAGCGTCCCCACGCTTCGGTACCTCGGTGCCATCTGGGCACATGGACTCGTCGTAGACAAGATTCACGGCGTCCTTGAGGATCTCGCGCGATCGGCGACCCACGTCCTGCCACTGGTCCAGGTCGCGGGCCGATCCGTACTCGGCGACAAGACCTGCGATTCGCGACTCTAGTGGCGCCCACCTGGCCTCAGTCGTGAGCGCCACGTCCAGCAGCTCGTGACTGTCGCCCATTCTTTCAAGTTCGGCCTGTACGGGTTCGTATGACTCCCTCAGCAGAGAGCGGCGCTCCCTGTAGGTCCCAAGTTCGGAGCAGCGATCCCACCAAGCACTTAAGTCTGACCAGGGGAACGGGTCGTTGACTCCCCGCTGTCGCAATGCCGCTCGAATCCTGTGCGCACGTTCGCGGTAGCGCCGGTCTGCGTCCTTGTCCTTAATGCTCACCTCATGGCGCGATACTGCAATGAGGAGGTCGAACTGGCGCTCCATGAGGGCTACCAGACCATTGGTAGTGGAGGAATCAGGGTCCGGGCTAGGGTCCTTCTCGGGTTGAGCGAAGACGGACGGCCCCCAGGGACCCGCGCTCGCCCCGGACGGGGGAGAGGCTGTTCCCCAGGGATCAGTGGTCATGCCGCCCACGGTAGAGCGCCTGACCGACACCGACGCGCAGACCTGTGGATGAATTCGGCGGCCCGGCGCGGTCCGGTGCCACGTCCTTCCGTCCCGGCGCTACCGCGCCCGCCACCTTCGTCCGGCATCTGGGTCGGAGAACTCCCTCCCCACCGAAGTAAGAGGTACCTGGCCGGTGTCAGGCCGCACGGACCAGGCCGACTGACTCCATGTCCCGGATTGCACGGTCTACCAGCGTTCGGGACATGCCGACGGTTTGAGCGATGTTCTGGTGGCGCTCTCCGCGCCTGTGCATGGACAGGATGAGCGCGAGGTTGTCGCGTGTGCGCTTGGACTGCGGGTGTGTGCTCGCGAGCGTGCTGAGGATGTCGAGTTCGTCGGCCTCGGCGTCGGTCAGTTCGCGGAGCATGACCACGTTGTCCGTGCGCCACACGTCGCCGTCGGGCGTGCTCACGGGGACGGTGCGGGCGTGAGTGCTCGCCACGATGAGGCCGGCGAGGTTCTCTAGAGCCGCGAGAGCAGCGACGGGAGCCAGGGCGACGACGACCGTGCCGATGAAGGGCTGTGCGGCCCCAGGTACGCCCAGGGAGTGCGCCGCATTGCCGAGCAGCGAGACCAGCGTGAAGGACGCCAGCAGGAACCATGAGAACCGCGCGGACTGTCCCCGTGCTCGGCGCACGAGTGCCGACAGGCTGTACACGACGAGGGCGACGTCGAGCATGACGGGGACCGCCCACGACAGCCAGCCGGGGACTCTGGCCCAACCGGCCACGTCGACCAGCGCGTTGAACGACAGCGCGAACGAGGCGAGGAAGACGAGAGCCGTGCCCGTCGAGATCGCAAGGATGACCGGGAGGGAGTCAGGGTTGAGGCGAGGGTTGCTCACTCGTCGTCATCCTTCTTCGCGGAGTTGATGGCGGTGTGGGTCGCCACGACCCACGTGGTCGTGGTGGAGATGGTCAGTTCCGCGAGGACGGCTGCGAGCTGCCGGGCGGCGAGGTGTGGCGGGACGTCGGTAAGGATGCGCTCGTAGACCTTCTGGGCGCGCTTCACGACCCTGTCGGAGGCAGCCTTGGCGACGTCACGGTCGATGACGCCCGAGTTCAGGCTAGCGAAGGTGATCTCACGGACGGCGCTGCTCATGATCTCGTCGAGGTGGATGAACGCGGCGTTCACCTCATCGGTGAACGTCCGGGTCTGGTGGGTGCTCATGGGTTACTCCTTAGTTGGTTGGTCAGGCAGGGAGGTCACGGCGGCACAGGGCGCAGTAGGCGGAGCCTCGCGGCTCGCCGTGCGAGCACTCGTGGTGAGGAGAAGCGTCACGACGGGGAAGCGTCGGGAGACTTCCCCGTGAGGGGGAGGAGGCTTGCAGCGAGTTCCGGATGGCAGGGCGACGACGCTTGCCGAGCACGAACGACAGGCCCACAACACGACGTCGTGTCACTGCCCGTCGCGCCTCGACGGCGGCGTCCTTCATCGAGCGAGCAATGCCAACGAGGGCCAGGACCGCGCCTTTGGCGATGCGCACGTGCGATGGGACGCACTTGCCGGCGACGACGCCGCCACGGCGCCAGATGATGAGCCCTCGCGCCTCGAGCTCGGACAGGCGGGACCTGACCCAACGCTCGGAGTAGCCCGAGGCGTCCGCGAGCTGGGGGGCGGTCACCAGGCCCTCGCCCGAGCCGTAGGGGAGCAGGTCGACCAGGGCGCGGAGCATGGCCCGCGTGCCCTTGTGTTCGGAACCGGAGATCTCGCCCCAACCAGCACGGGCAAGGCTGGTCATGATGTCGCGCGTGGGGGCGTGAGCAGTAAGGTGGGGCACGTCGGGCTACCTCCCGGCCATGCCCCCGAGCCGTTGCAGCGGCTGCGGGGGCTTCTTCGTGGGTAGCGACAGCGGATTGGCCTACAGCGGGACCCCGCTCGCCGACGTGCTGCGTGCTCAGGCGCAGGACGTGCGTGAGTCGGGGCGCCGGGCCTTGATGGAGGCCGGCGGCAAGAAGGAGGTCGCGATGCTCGTTCCCGTGGTCTTCCTCATCCTGCCGATCACCGTCGTCTTCGCCGTGTTCCCGTCCCTCGCGACCCTCCAGATCGGCCTCTGAGCATGCCTGCCGACCTCCGTCCCCGCCGCCACCGCGCGGTGCCACCGAAAGGACCGACCATGCACGACGAGACCGAGAACCTGCCGCCGCGCCACCCCGAGGCCGACGACCCGGAACGTGGCGACGTGCCCGGCTGGGTGCTTGTGACGCTGATGACGGCAGGCCTGGTCGTCGCCCTGTGGGCGATCGCCGGGCCGCTGCTGGAGGACGCGTTCACCCAGGCGATCTCGAGCGTCACGGGTCGCTGAGATGGCGATCGGCCGGCTGCACCACCTGGTGATCGACTGCCCCGACCCCGCCGCCCTGGCGGCGTTCTGGTCGGCGGTGCTCGGCCAGGACGTCACGTACGCCGACGACGACTTCGCCGTCGTCGCGCCCAGCGACCGGCACTCCGGCCTCGCGTTCCAGCGCGCCCCCGACCACCGGCCGCCGGACTGGGGCGACCCGGTCCGGCCGCAGCAGATGCATCTCGACGTGATGGTCGACGATGGTCGACGACGTGGCCGAGGCCCACGGCTGGGTGCTCGCGCTGGGAGCCCGTCGGCTGACGGGCGCCGTGCCGGGCGCGGGCCACGGCGACGTGTACGCGGACCCGGCGGGCCACCCCTTCTGCCTGATCCCGCGCCCGGCGTGGGCGTCGCCGGTCGCGGAGGAACGGGCGTGATCTCGAAGGTCGCGCGCGACGAGGAGTCCGGGTCGGCCGTCGCCGAGTTCGTCATGGTCTCGGCGCTGGTCCTCGCGCTCTTCCTCGCCGTGGTGCAGGTCGCGCTGGCGATGCACGTGCGGGCGCTCGCGATCGATGCCGCCGCCGAGGGCGCCCGGGTCGCGGCGCGTGCCGACCGGGACCTGGCGAGCGGTGCCGTGCGCACGCAGGAGCTGCTCTCTGCCGCGCTGGGCGCCAGGTACGGGGACGACGTGTCCGTGCGCCGGGCCGTCGAGGGCGGTCTCGACGTCGTGGAGGTGACGGTGCAGGTGCCGCTGCCCGTCGTGGGGCTGATCGGCCCGTCGGGCGTGCTCACGCTCGAGGGTCACGCGCTGGAGGAGATGTGACGGCGCGCACGACGCCGGCGCGGACGGCGGCGGAGCCCCGCGAGGTGGACGAGGCCGACGGGATCGACCCCGAGGCGGGGGCGGCGCTGGTGGAGTTCCTCGGCACGGCGGTGCTGCTGCTGGTGCCGCTCGTGTACCTCGTGCTCACGGTGGCCCAGGTGCAGGCGGGCGCGTTCGCGGTCGAGGGCGCGGCGCGGGAGGCGGGGCGAGCGATGGTCACGGCTGATTCCTCGGCGGCAGGCGCCGAGCGCGCCCGGGCCGCCGCCGGCGTCGCGTTCGCCGACCAGGGCTTCGCCGTGGGCGACGGCTCGGTGTCGCTGGAGTGCTCGGCCGACCCTTGCCTCACGCCCGGCGCGACGGTGGGCGTGCGGACGCGCCTGGACGTGCCGCTGCCGTTCGTCCCGCCCGCGCTGCGCAGCTGGGTGCCGCTCGAGATCCCGGTCACGGCCACGCACGTCGCCACCGTCGACGAGTACGGGCAGGCGCGCCCGTGACGGCTCCGTCGACCCGCGGACGGACCGGCGGACGGACCGCCCTGCCGGACCGCGGACGTGGTGACGAGGACGGGCGGATCATGCTGCTCACGGCCGGGATGGTGGCGATCGCGCTCATGATCGTGGGAATGGTGGCGTCGGCCACGGCCGTGCACCTCGACCGCAAGCACCTGTACAACCTGGTCGACGCCGTCGCGGCCGACGCCGCGGACGCGATGCCCCCGGTGCGGTTCTACGAGGGGGAGGCTCGCGCCCCGCAGCGGGAGGCGGTGCCCACGCTCACCGCCGCCGACGTCGAGGGCTCGGTGCGGGACTACCTCGCCGCCCATCCGGGCGAGGCCGAGGGGCTGGACGACCTCCGCGTGGTCGAGGCCACCTCCCCGGACGGCCGGACGGCGCGGGTGCGGCTGGCCGCGACGTCCCACCCGCCGCTGGTGCGGTGGTTCACGGACGCGTTCGGCGGTGGCTTCACCGTCGCTGCCACGTCGTCGGCCCGCGCCGGCTGAGCGCACTGCGGCGCAGGCGCGCGGCGCAACAGGACGATGACGCCGTGCTGACGATGACGGCGTGTTGTGGAACTTCCCACACCCTCAAAGGCGCATCTGAGAGTCCGATTTGGCTACCCTGCGGGTGTGCAGCTCACCGCGTTCACCGACCTCGGTCTGCGCATCGTGATGCGCCTCGCCGTCCTCGACGCCGAGCAGACGGCGACCACGCGCGCGCTCGCCGGCGAGCTGAACGTGCCGGCGACGCACGCGGCGAAGGTCGTCACGCGACTCGGCCGCCTCGGCGTCGTCGATGCCCGTCGCGGCCGGTCGGGCGGGCTGCGGCTCGCCGACGGCGCCCGGGACCTGTCCGTCGGGTTCGTCGCGCGCGAGCTCGAGGGCGACGGCGAGGTCGTCGAGTGCGAGGGGCCGAATCCCTGCCCGCTGCGCGGCGGCTGCCGCCTGCGCGGCGCGCTCGCCCGCGCCCGGGAGGCGTTCTTCGCGGCGCTCGACCCCATGACGATCGCCGACGTCTCCGCCGCACCCACCCGGGACCTGCTGCTCACCATCGGCACCCGCCCGCCCGGCTGACGTCTCCGCCCGGGCGCGCCGCCCTGGGCGAGGAGAACCCCAGAAGGAACAGACAGGAGTCACGCATGCTCACCCCCGAGTCCGCCGCCGTCGTCCGCGCCACGCTGCCCGTGATCGGCGGCGCGATCGGCGACATCACGCCGGTGTTCTACCGACGCATGTTCGCCGCGCACCCCGAGCTGGAGCGCGACCTCTTCAACCGGGGCAACCAGGCCCGCGGCGACCAGCAGCGAGCGCTCGCCGGGGCGATCGCCGCCTACGCGACGCTCCTCGTCGACGACGGCCCGGACCCCCGCACGGTGCTGGCGCGCATCGCGCACAAGCACACGTCGCTGGGGATCCTCCCCGAGCAGTACCCGATCGTGCACGAGCACCTGTTCGCCGCGATCGTCGAGGTGCTCGGCGACGCGGTCACCCCCGAGGTCGCGGCCGCGTGGGACGAGGTCTACTGGGACATGGCGGACGCCCTCGTCGAGATCGAGCTGGGCCTCTACGCCGAGGCCGGCGTCGCACCCGGCGACGTGTGGCGTCAGGTGACGGTCGCCCGGCGCGTGCAGGAGTCGCCGGACACGGTCTCGCTCGAGCTGGTCGCCCCCGACGGCGCGCCGCTGCCCGCCGCCCGGCCTGGCCAGTACGTGTCGGTGGCGGTCGACCTGCCCGACGGTGCCCGCCAGATCCGCCAGTACAGCCTGACGGGTGCCGCCGCGCCCGGGGCCTGGGCGATCTCGGTCAAGTCGATCCCCGCCGGCCCGGACGGCGTCGCACCCGCCGGCGAGGTGTCGAACCACCTGCACGCCAACGCCTTCGAGGGCGACGGCCTCGAGGTCTCGACCCCCTTCGGCGAGCTCACCCTGGTCGACGGGGACAACCCGCTGGTGCTGGTCTCCGCGGGCATCGGCATCACGCCGATGATCGGCTTCCTGCACCACCTGCGCAGCGCGGGCACCACGCGGCGCGTCGTCGTGCTGCACGCCGACCGGTCGCCCGCACGGCACGCGCACCGGGCCGAGCTGCGCGCGCTCGTCGACGACATCCCGACGGCGGAGCTGCACCGCTGGTACGAGGACCTCGGTACCCGGCCCGCGCAGGACCGGCTGCACTCCGGCCTCATCGACCTGGACGGTCTCGACCTGCCGCACGACGCCGACGCGTACCTCTGCGGCCCGGCGCCCTTCATGACCGTCGTCCAGTCCGCCCTGCTCGGCCGCGGCATCACGACCGACCGGATCCATCACGAGGTGTTCGGCCCCGGGCACGAGATCGCCGCGGCGTGAGCCTCACGCCCCCGGGGGCCGGCGGGTGAACAGACCAGGGTGGTCGACGACGAACCCGTCGGCGTCCACCGAGATCTCGCTGTGGAAGTCGTCGTCGCGCGACTCGTAGACGTAGCGGTCCGCGGCCAGGCGGGTGTACCGCTGCGGGTCGGGAGCGACCTCGAAGGACTCCCCGTCGACGTAGGCCGTCACGATGTCGGCCGCCGCCTCGACCGTGAGGCCGAGGCGGCGGATCGGCAGCGTGTTGGTGAACGGGCTGAACGACAGGTCCACGTCCACGGCGTCCGCCAGGTCGGGCCGGAGGACGCCGTCCACCCACCAGTCGCCGCCGTCGTCCCGGCTGAGGTCGAGCTGGCGCCCGTCGGACGACCGCAGCCGCAGCGCCTGGAAGACCCACGCGAGGTCGAGGTCCATCGCGTACTCCAGCCGCACCGGCCCGAGGTCGACGACCGACCGGGCGCGCAGGTGGTCGTCGCGGCGGAGCACGTCGAGGTGCTCGATGCTGCCGGTCCTCAGCCCGCGCCACCGGTACGTGGTCATGACCGACCGCCTCCACGCTCGCCTCGGCCCCCTGGGTCCAGCATCGACCCGGCGCGGCACCCCCGCCCGGTAGATTCGCGCGCATGACCGACGACAAGCTGCCCGTCGACCTGGACCAGATGTTCGACCTCGCCCGCGCGGGAGCCGGCCTGCTCCTGGAGTTCGTCGACGCGGGCGTCCCGGCCGACCACGCCGACGCGGCGGGGAACACCCTGCTCATGCTCGCGGCCTACCACGGGCACGTCGGCCTCGTGCGGGGCCTCGCGGCGCGCGGCGCCGACGTCGACCGCGTCAACGCGCGCGGGCAGTCGCCGCTGGCCGGCGCCGTCTTCAAGGGCTCCGACGACGTGGTCGTGGCCCTTCTCGCCGCGGGAGCCGACCCCGACGCCGGTGCGCCCAGCGCGCGGGACACGGCGCAGGTGTTCGGCCGCGGGCTGCCGGACCCGCCGGCCGGCGCCTGACGTCGGCCGCCCTCCGGGAGTCGCGGCCCTCCGCGAGGCCCTCGACCGCGACCCGGGCGGGGGAGCAGCGCGCGGCGGGTAACCTTGAGGATCGTGGCCACCATCGACTTTCCCGCAGAGATCAAGGCGCTGCGCGCCACCCTCGAGTCCATCGAGGCCGTGAGCGACCCCACCGTCCTGCAGGCGAAGATCGACGACCTCACGCAGCAGGCCACCGCCCCCGACCTCTGGGACGACCCGGAGAAGGCCCAGCAGGTGACGTCCGCGCTGTCCATCGCGCAGAACGAGCTGCAGCGCGTCGAGAGGCTCGGACGTCGTATCGACGACGTCGAGACCCTGGTGGAGCTGGGCCAGGAGATGGAGGACGAGGACTCCCTGACGGAGGCGGAGGGCGAGATCGCCGCGGTCCGCAAGGACCTGGACATCCTCGAGGTCCGCACCCTCCTGAGCGGCGAGTACGACGCGCGCGATGCCGTCGTCACGATCCGCGCGGGCGCCGGGGGCGTCGACGCCGCGGACTTCGCCGAGATGCTCATGCGCATGTACCTGCGCTGGGCCGAGCGCCACGGCTACCCGACGAAGGTCATGGACACCTCGTACGCGGAAGAGGCCGGTCTCAAGTCGGCGACCTTCGAGGTGAACGCGCCGTACGCCTTCGGGAACCTCTCCGTCGAGGCCGGCACGCACCGCCTCGTGCGCATCTCGCCGTTCGACAACCAGGGGCGGCGCCAGACGTCGTTCGCCGCCGTCGAGGTCGTGCCGCTCATCGAGCAGACGGACTCCGTCGAGATCCCCGAGTCCGAGCTGAAGATCGACGTGTTCCGGTCGTCGGGCCCCGGCGGGCAGTCCGTGAACACCACGGACTCCGCCGTGCGGATGACCCACCTCCCGACGGGCACCGTCGTGTCGATGCAGAACGAGAAGTCGCAGATCCAGAACCGCGCCGCCGCCCTGCGCGTCATGCAGTCCCGCCTGCTGCTCATCCGGCAGCAGGAGGAGGCGGCGAAGAAGAAGGAGCTCGCGGGCGACATCAAGGCGAGCTGGGGCGACCAGATGCGCTCCTATGTGCTGCAGCCGTACCAGATGGTCAAGGACCTGCGCACCGAGCACGAGTCGGGCAACACGCAGGCCGTGTTCGACGGTGCCATCGACGACTTCATCGAGGCCGGGATCCGCTGGCGTCGCTCCGGCGGCGCCGACGCCGCCTGACGCCCGGCGGTGCGGATCGATCGCTCCGGGCGACGGATCCGACCCGTGACTCACCGGCGTGTCCTTCGCGCCACCCTCCCCGCCGGGTGCGACTCTCGGAAATCGGGCGGCCCGGCCCAGGTGCGACACGACGTCGCGCCCGCTCCGGCGCCGCACGGTCGACCTGGCAGGGGAGAGGCACGTCGTGATCCGGTTCGAGAACGTCTCGAAGGTCTACGCCCGAGGGGCGCGGCCCGCGCTCGACGACGTCTCCGTCGACGTCTCGAGGGGGGAGTTCGTCTTCCTCGTGGGTGCCTCCGGCTCGGGCAAGAGCACGTTCCTGCGGCTCGTGCTGCGCGAGGAACGGCCCACGGGCGGCAAGGTGTACGTCGCGGGTCGTGACCTGTCCCGGCTGTCCAGCTGGAAGGTGCCGTCCCTGCGGCGCAGCATCGGTGTCGTCTTCCAGGACTTCCGCCTGCTGCCGGGCAAGACCGTGCACGAGAACGTCGCGTTCGCCCTGCAGGTGATCGGCAAGCCGCGGCACACCATCCGCACCACGGTGCCCGAGGTGCTGGAGATGGTGGGCCTGGACGGCAAGGAGAAGCGGCTGCCGCACGAGCTGTCCGGCGGCGAGCAGCAGCGCGTCGCGATCGCGCGGGCGTTCGTCAACCGGCCCCAGATCCTGCTCGCGGACGAGCCGACGGGCAACCTCGATCCCACGACGTCGCTCGGCATCATGCGTCTGCTCGACCGGATCAACCGCACCGGCACCACGGTGGTCATGGCCACGCACGACGACGAGATCGTCAACGAGATGCGCAAGCGCGTCGTCGAGCTGTCGACCGGCTCGGTGGTGCGCGACGAGGTGGACGCCGTCTACGGCGAGCGGGAGTCGATCCTCCCGCAGGTGGGACAGACACCGGTGCTCGACGCCCCGGGCCGCGGCGCACGGGCGGTGCAGCGGGTGCAGGTCACCCCCGAGCCGGCGGACCTCGAGGCAGAGCGCGCCGCGGAGGCCGCGGCCGCGCGGACCGCGACGGTGCAGGAGCCGGAACGGGAGCCGGCACCTGAGACCCGGGGGTCGTCGGCGGACGAGGTGGTGCAGCAGGTGCTGCGCGAGCACGAGCGCGTGCGCGCGGGACGGGAGGCCTGAGGCGTGCGGCTCCAGTTCGTCCTCACCGAGGTCCTCCAGGGCCTGCGGCGCAACCTGTCGATGGTGATCTCGGTCGTCCTCGTGACCTTCGTGTCCCTGACCTTCGTGGGCGCGGCCGCGCTGCTGCAGACGCAGGTCACCAAGCTCAAGGGGGACTGGTACGACCTCGTCGAGGTCTCGGTCTTCCTCTGCCCGACGGGTTCCACCGCGCCGACGTGCGCGGACGGCGAGGCCACCGAGGAGCAGGTCGACACGCTCGAGAACGTGATCGACACCGAGCTGTCCGACGTCGTCGCCACCACGTACTTCGAGAGCAAGGCGGACGCGTTCGAGGCGTTCACCCAGCTCTACCCCGACGGGTACCAGGGCACCCAGCTCACCGAGGACGACATGCAGTCGTCGTTCCGGCTCAAGCTCGTCGACCCCGAGCAGTACCAGGTGGTCGACGACGTGCTCGAGGGCCGCTCGGGCGTCGAGGTCGTGGAGGACCAGCGCGAGGTCTTCGAACCGCTGTTCCTCGCGCTCGGGCGCGCGTCCCTGCTGGCGGCCGGGCTCGCGGGCGTCATGCTGCTGGCCGCGGTGCTGCTGATCACGACGACCATCCGGCTGTCCGCGGTGTCGCGGCGCCGGGAGACCGGCATCATGCGCCTGGTCGGCGCGTCGAACCTGTTCGTGCAGCTGCCGTTCATGCTGGAGGGCGCGATCGCCGCGCTGGTGGGCGCGCTGCTCGCCGTGGGCGGGCTCTGGCTCGCCGTGCAGTACCTGGTGACGGACTGGCTCCAGGACTCCGTCGACTGGGTGGCGTACGTGGACGTGGGCGACGTCCTCCTCATCGCACCGCTGCTCATCGGCATCGCCGTGCTCCTGGCGGTGGTGTCGTCCGTGGTGACGCTCAACCGGTACACGAGGGTGTGAGATCGCAGATGACGACGACGGACGGCGTCGGACGACGCGTGCTGGGCGGCCTGGTGGTCGCGGTGCTGGTGCTGGGCGGGGCGACGACGTCGGCGACCGTGTCCGCAAGCGTGTCCGCACGCACCGCGGCGGCGGACGACATCGACGACCAGCGCGCCGCCGCGGAGGCGAAGCAGCGCGCGAAGGAGCGCGAGCGCGACGGCCTCCAGGAGGAGCTCGAGGACACGAACGCCAAGTACCGCCAGGCGGTCCTGGACCTCAACGAGGTGGAGGGCCGGCTGCCGGTGGCGCAGGCCGAGCTCGCCGCCGCGGAGGCGGCGCTCGAGGAGGCGCGGCGCAAGGCCGCGATCCTCGCGCAGCGGCTGTCGGACGCCGAGGCCGAGGAGTCCTCCGTCGCCGGTGAGATCGCCGCCGGCAAGGGCAAGGTCGAGGCGGCGCGCGCCGACGTCGTGCAGATGGCGCGCCAGGCGTACCGCAACGGCGACGACACCAGCACGCTCGGCATCGTCACGGGCGCGCAGTCCACCGAGGACTTCCTCGAGGAGTTCGCCGTGTCGTCGTCCGCGGCGCGCAGCCAGGCCCGCACGCTGACCGACCTGCAGGACGCCGAGGCGGTGGCGCGCAACCAGCAGGCGCGCCTGGAGGCGATCCGGTCGGCCATCGCGGACCTCAAGCGCGAGGCCGACGCGAACGTGGTGGCGGCGGAGAAGGCGCAGCGCCAGGCGGCGGACCGCAAGGCCGAGGTGGAGCGCCTCATCAGCCAGCAGCGCAAGCTCAAGGCGTCGATCGAGGCGCAGAAGGCCAACGCGCTCGAAGAGCTCAAGGCGAACGAGCAGGCGCAGACGAGCCTCGAGTCGCAGATCAAGGACATCATCGCCAAGCAGAAGGCCCGCGACGCCCGGATCGCCGAGGAGCGCCGCAAGGCCGAGGAAGCGGCGCGCAAGAAGGCGGCCGCCGAGCGCCGCAGCAACACCAGCGGCGGCGGAGGCGGAGGCGGTTCCAGCAACGACGGCGGCTCCGGCGGTGGCGGTGGCGGTGGCGGCGGTTCGTCGTCCTCCGGCCCGTTCCTCGGCTGGCCGACGAACTACCACGTCGTGACCAGCTCGTACGGGATGCGGTTCCACCCGACGCTGCACTACTGGCGGCTGCACGCCGGCACGGACATCCGCACGTACTGCGGCACGCCGGTCTACGCCGCGCAGAGCGGGTACGTCGAGCAGGCGCACTACACGTCCGGCGGCGGCAACAACGTGCTCATCAATCACGGGTCGTACCAGGGGGACAACGTGATGTCCCGGTACCTGCACCTGAGCTACGACACCGTGGGCGTGGGCGAGAAGGTCGGCAAGGGCGAGATCATCGGGTACTCAGGCTCCACCGGGACCTCGGCGGCGTGCCACCTGCACTTCGAGGTGTACGTGAACGGCAGCACGACGGACCCGATGGGCGGCTGGCTGAACTGACGTCCGCGGAGCGCGGAAAAGCCCTGGCCGCACGGGCGCGCTCCCGTATCCTGGGTCGTCGCGAGTCCGCGATGCCGGGAGGAGGAGAGCATGTCCAGGGCCAAGGGTGGCGCCAAGAAGAAGCAGGGCGATCCGCGCGCGATCGTGGCGAACAACAAGAAGGCCCGCCACGACTACGTGATCGAGGACGTCGTCGAGGCCGGGATCGTCCTGTCCGGCACGGAGGTCAAGGCGCTCCGGATGGGGCGCGCGTCGCTGCTCGACGGGTACGCCGTGATCGACCACGGGGAGGCCTGGCTCGAGAACGTGCACATCCCCGAGTACTTCCAGGGCACCTGGAACAACCACTCGCCGCGGCGCAAGCGCAAGCTGCTGCTGCACCGCGAGGAGATCGACCGGCTCGGCGTGAAGTCGCGCGAGAAGGGGCACACCCTGATCCCGCTGAGCCTGTACTTCCTGGACGGCCGCGCCAAGGTCGAGATCGCCCTGGCGCGCGGCAAGAAGGAGTACGACAAGCGGCAGACCCTGCGCGAGCAGCAGGACATGCGCGAGGCGCAGCGCGCCATCCGGCACCAGGAGCTGCTGGGCTGAACGGGCAGCGGCCGCGGACCCGTGCGGAAATAACGACGCGCCCGGGGCGGTTGATCCTCTAGACTGAAGGACGTCGGCGCGGGGTCACCCTCGCCGGCAGGGTCGGCAGACCCGGTTTGAAAAATGCATAGGGGCTGATCGGTTTCGACGGTGGTCGTGCTTCGAGGAGAAGCGGGCCGAGGATGCAGGCTCATCTCGTGAACGCTTGCCTGCAAACCTATAGGTGCCGATAACAAGCGCACCGACTTCGCCCTCGCCGCCTGAGCGAGTCTCGAAGTCCGTGAGCCCGGGATTGCTCTCGACCCGGTAGCTCACGTCATCTAGAGAGCCACTGCTCGCCGCCCTCGTCACCGGGGCGGCGGGGACACCTAGGTGACTGGGCCCGTCCGCACCTTGTCTGCGTGAGTGCGGGGGCCGAGAAAAGCACAGCAGACTGCGCCCGGAGAAGTCCTCGAAAGGCGCCACCGGACCCGGGTTCGATTCCCGGCAGCTCCACCCCACGACAAGGCCCCGCCGGCCACGAGCCGGCGGGGCCTTTGTCGTGCCCGCCCGGGGGCCCGGCGGGTGGCGAAGGCCACGTCGGTCGGATGCCCGGAGCATGCACCCGTCGAGCGTACTGTTGAAAAGTGAACGATTCGCCGCCGGGCGGACCGTCCTGACATCCGCCGAGGAGAGAGGCACCGCTGTGCGCGCCGTCGTGTTCGAGAACTTCCAGACCTTCCCGGAGCTGAAGGAGGTCGACCGACCGACGCCGGGGCCGGGCGAGGTCCTCCTCAAGGTCGCCGGCTCGGGTGCGTGCCACTCCGACGTGAGCATCTACCGCGAGTTCACCGCCGGTGCGCCCGGGGCCCAGAACCCCCCGTTCGTGCTCGGGCACGAGGTGTCGGGCTGGGTCGAGGAGCTCGGCCAGGGGGTCGACGGCGTGCAGGTGGGCGACGCCTACCTCGTGTACGGCCCGATCGGCTGCGGCCGCTGCGCGGCCTGCTCCCGTGGCCAGGACACCTACTGCGAGAACGTGGCGAGCATGCCCTACCTCGCGACCGGCATCGGTCGTGACGGCGGTATGGCCGAGTACGTGCGCGTGCCGGTGCGCAACCTCGTCCCGCTCGGCGACGCCGACCCGGTGGCTGCCGCGCCCCTGAGCGACGCGGGTCTCACCCCGTACCACGCGATCAAGCTGGCGCTGCCGAACCTGGCGGGCGGCGGCAAGTTCGCCCTCGTGATCGGGCTCGGCGGGCTCGGCCAGGTCGCGGTGCAGATCCTCACCGCGCTCACCGGCGCCACCGTGATCGCCACCGACACCAAGCCCGAGGCGATGGAGCGGGCGGCCGCGAACGGTGCCGTGACGGTGCCGGGCGGTGAGGGGCAGGTCGAGGCGATCCGCGCGATCACCGGCGGCAGGGGCGTCGACGCCGCGTTCGACTTCGTGGGGGCCACCCCGACGATCCGCACGGCGCAGGCGTCGATGGCCCGCCAGGGCCGGCTCACCGTCGTCGGGATCGCGGGCGGGACCGCCGAGTGGTCGTTCTTCGCCAACCCCTACGAGGCCACGATCACGAACACCTACTGGGGCACGATCGAGGACCTCCACGAGGTCGTGGCGATGTACCGCGCGGGGCAGATCACGCCGCAGGTGCAGCGCTACTCGCTCGACCAGGCGCTGGACGCCTACCGCGACCTGGAGGCCGGGAAGGTGGCCGGGCGCGCCGTCGTCGTGCCGCACACCGCCTGACGGTCCCGCGCGACCGTTCACTAGGGTGGCGCCCATGCCGCACGCCACCGACGTCGTCCCCGCCCCCGCCTCTCTGCACGAGGGCGGGGGCGAGGTCGTCCTGCCCGACGGCGCCCGGGTCGCCGCCGACCCGGGCATGCGCCCCGCAGCGCGGTGGTGGCGGCGGGCGAGCGAGGACGCCTTCGGCGTCGACCTGGTGCCCGCAGAGCCGGGCGGCGCGGCGGACGTGACGTTCGTCCGTGACCCGGCAGTCCCCGTCGGCGGCTACCGGCTGACCGTCGCCGACCGGGGCGGGCACGCGCTCGTGCACGTCGCCGCGACGGACGGCGCGGGCGCCCTCGCGGGCGCGCAGACGCTGCGCCAGCTCGCGGGCCCGCAGGCGTTCCGACGCGCGGGCAGCGCGCCGCTCGCGCTGCCGGTCGTGACCGTCGAGGACGGACCGCGGTTCGGCTGGCGCGGTGTGCTGCTCGACGTCGCCCGGCACTTCCTGCCGAAGGCGGACGTGCTGCGCTTCGTGGACCTCGCGGCGGCCCACCACCTCAACGTGCTGCAGCTCCACCTCACCGACGACCAGGGGTGGCGGATCGAGGTCCAGCGGTACCCGCGGCTCACGCAAGCCGGGTCGTGGCGACGCGAGTCGGGTGTCGGCACCTGGCGCGCGGAGCGCTACGACGGGCGGCCGCACGGCGGGTACTACACGCGGGACGACCTGCGAGAGATCGTGGCCTACGCGCGCGAGCGCGGCGTGACCGTCGTGCCCGAGATCGGGTCGCCGGGGCACGTGCAGGCGCTCCTCACTGCGTACCCGGAGCTGGCCGCGCGGCCCGGGGCGCACGAGGTGCGCACCACCTGGGGCATCAGCGAGGACGTGATCGACCCGTCGCCCGCGGCCGTCGACTTCTTCGCCGGCGTCCTGGACGAGGTGTGCGACGTGTTCGACTCGCCGTTCGTCGCCCTCGGCGGCGACGAGGTGCCCACGACCGCCTGGCGCGAGCGGCCGGACATCGTCGCGCGTGCCGCCGCGCTCGGCCTCGTCGGTCCGGACGGCGAGGGGGACGTCACCCGGCTGCACGGCTGGTTCCTCTCCCGACTCGCGGACCACCTGCGCTCGAAGGGCCGCCGCGCCGTCGTCTGGGACGAGGCGTTCGGCCCCGACCTGCCGCGCGACGTCGTCGTGACCTGCTGGCGCGGGCACACCGTCGCCGCGGACGCGCTCGCGGCCGGGCACGACGTCGTGATGGCGCCCGAGCAGGAGGTGTACCTCGACCATCGTGCTGCCGAGGGCGACGACGAGCCGGTGCCCGTCGGGTTCGCGCGCACCGTGGACGACGTCCGCGCGTTCGAGCCGCTGCCCGCGGGGCTCCTGGCCGTGCGTCCCGAGCTGGCGGCCGACCTGCCCGGCACGCTGCTGGGGGCCCAGGCACAGGTGTGGAGCGAGCACCTCGACTCCGTGCGACGCCTCGACTACGCGGCGTTCCCCCGCCTCGTCGCGTTCGCGGAGGCGGTCTGGAACCCGGCGGCGTCGGGGTTCGACCGGCGCCTGCGCGAGGCGCACCTGGCGCGGCTCGACGCCGCGGGCGTCGAGTACCGCCCGCTCGACGGGCCGCGGCCCTGGCAGCGCCGTCCTGGCGTGGCGGGCTACCCGCGCGACCTCGCCGCCGAGCGCGCGACCGCCGGCTGGGCCGGGATGGGCGGCTGGGTCGAGGGGCGCGACGGCGCGGAGCCGGGCGAGTAGCGGCCCGGGCGCGGCGTCAGCGCCCCGCGGGTACCGGCTCGGAGGAGTCCTCGGGCTCGGACGGCAGCGGGGCCGGCGACGGTGCGCCCGGCCCGTCCGGGCCCGGGTCGTCCGAGCCGTCGGGGGAGCCGCCGGCCGACCCGCCCGTCGCGTCGGCGGACGGCCGCGTGCGACGGCGCAGCCAGCGGTAGCCGAGGTACCCGAACCCGGCGAGTGCGAGCCAGGGGAGCAGCACGCCGACGACGAGGACGACCGTCTGCACCGTCGTGACCAGGGCGCCCCAGCCCGACGCGAGCCCGCCGAGGAAGCCGCCGCGCGACTGGGCGGCGGCTACCGGCTCGGGGACGATCGAGACGTCGAGCGTGGACATCGCCACCTGGTCGGACAGGCGCTGGCGCTGGGCGGTCAGCGCGTCGAGGTCGGCCTGGCGGTCGGACAGCTCCTGCTCCACCTGGAGCAGGTCCTCCGTGCTCCCGGCCGTCGTCATGAGCTCGCGGAGCCGGTCGGTGGAGGTGGTCAGTGCCGCGATCCGGGCGTCGAGGTCCTGGCCCTCGCCCGTCACGTCCGTGCTCTGCACGTCGACGTCCTCGACGGTGCCGAGCGTGTCCAGCGCCTCCACGGCGCCGGTCATCCGGTCGGAGGGCAGCCGCACGGTCATCGAGGCCGACCCGGGCGTGTCGTCCGTGGCGGCGGTCTCGGAGCGCCGTTCGACGCGGCCGCCGGCCTCCTCCACGAGCCGTGCGAGCCGGGTCGCGGCCGCCGCCGGGTCGTCGGCGACGACCGTCGCGCTGCCGGTGGTGACGACCTCGCGCGCCGCGGCGGCACCGGGCTCTTCGGCACCCTCCGCGAGCGCCGCGTCGGCCTGCTCCGCGCCGACGTCCGCGGCCGCGCCCGCGCTGTCCGTCCCCACCGCCGACGACTCGGCGCCCGCGCCGTCGCCGCCCGACGAACAGGCCGTCACGACCAACAGGAGGGCCGTGACCAGAGCCGCGACGACGGGTGCGCGGCGGGTCGGTTCCCGGCGCTGGGTGGCAGGCATGGCTCAGAGCGTAGGGCGGGGTGGTGCCCTGCTCGGGCCCGTCCGCAGGATCGTGATCCGACCGTGCCGTGACCGTGACCTTGGCCGACGCCGGCCGACCGTCACGATCCGGTCACGCCTGACGTCCCGGGTCCGCGGCGGATTGACAGAGAGCTAGTTAAGACGCTGTACTAACAAACATGTCCACGCCGACGACGCGCACAGCACGACGAGGTCTGGGTGCCGGCCTGCGAGCCACCTCCAAGGTGCTCCCCGAGCACGCCCGGGCGCACAACCGTGCCCTGGTGCTCCAGCACCTGTTCCACGAGGGCCCGACGTCCCGGGCCGACCTGGCCCGCGCGACCTCGCTGACCCGCGTGACGATCTCCGACCTCGTGAACGTCCTCCTCGCCGAGGGCCTGGTCGAGGAGCTGGGCGTGCAACCCGGCCGCCGCGTTGGCAAGCCGGCCATCCTCGTGGGCATGCGCACCGACGCCTACCAGATCGTGGCCGTCGACCTGTCGGACGACGCCGTGATGCGGGGCGCCGTCATGACGCTCACCGGCGAGGCCGTGGTGCGCCGCTCCCTGCCGGTGGCGGGACAGGTCGGCGACGAGCTCGTGGGCCTGCTCACGCGCTTCGCGCGCACCCTGATCTCCGCGGCCACGCGCCCTGTCATCGGTGTCGGTGTCGGCTCTCCCGGCGTCGTCGACGACTCCGGCCGCGTGATCGAGGCGCCGAACCGCCAGTGGACCGACCTGCCGCTCGCCGCGATCCTCACCGACCGCCTCGCGCTGCCCGTGCACGTCGCCAACGACGCGAACTCCGCGGCGCTCGGCGAGTACACCTACGGCGGTGCCGCCGACTCGATGCTCGTGCTCACCGTCGGGCAGGGCGTGGGGGCTGGCGTCATGGTCGACGGGTCGCGCGTGCACGGTGCCGTCGACGCCGCGGGCGAGCTCGGGCACGTCACCGTGGTGGACGACGGCGAGCTCTGCGCGTGCGGCCGCCGCGGCTGCCTCGAGACCGTGCTCGCCGCCCCGGCGCTGCGCCGCGCCGTCGCGGGCCTGGACCCGGCCGCCGCGGACGAGGCCCTGGCGGGCGTCGGCCGCACCCTCGGCACGGCGCTCGCGCCCGTCGTGGGCGCCCTCAACCTCGGCGAGGTGCTGCTCAGCGGCCCCGCCGACCTGCTCGACGGCGCGCTGCGCACCGCCGCCCTGCAGACCCTGACCGACCGCACGATGCCGGCCACCGCCGTCGGCCTGCGGCTCCGGATGGCCACGCTCGACGAGGACGTCGTCCTCGCCGGGGCGGCCGTCCTGGTGCTGGCCGCCCAGCTCGGGGTCTCCTGACCCCCTGAACGACGACCACCACCGCGGGCGCCGATCCTGGCGCCGCTCTGCTCAGACCGAGAGGAATCCCCAGTGAAGAGGACCCGTGTCGTCGCCACCGGCGTGGCGACGAGCCTGACCCTGGCGCTCGCGCTCGCCGCGTGCGCGCCCGCCGCCGACGAGGGGAGCGGCGAGACCGGCGCCTCCCCCGAGGCCGGCGACATCACCCTGTGGCTCGCCGGTGCGGACACCAACGACGACCTGCGGAAGTACCTCGTCGACACGTTCGCCGAGGAGAACCCCGGCTCGACGCTGACGATCGAGGAGCAGGACTGGACCGACCTGGTCACGAAGCTCACGACCGCGCTGCCCGACGCCGCGAACACCCCCGACGTCGTCGAGATCGGCAACACGCAGGCCCCGACGTTCACCTACGCGGGCGCGTTCCGCGAGGTCTCGCCCGAGCTGTACGACGAGCTGGGCGGCGACAAGCTGCTGCAGTCGTTCGTCGAGGCCGGCTCGATCGACGAGACCAAGTACGCGCTGCCGTACTACTACGGCTCGCGCTACATGTTCTTCCGCAAGGACATCTGGTCGAAGGCCGGCCTCGAGGTCCCCACGACGCTGGAGGAGTTCGGCGACTCGGTCAAGGAGCTCACCTCCAAGAAGCAGTCCGGCTTCGCGATGGGCGGCCAGGACTGGCGCAACGGCATCTCCTGGGTGTTCGCGAACGGCGGCGAGCTCGCCGTCAAGGACGGCGAGCAGTGGACCTCCACGCTGTCCGACCCGAACACGGTCAAGGGCCTCGAGCAGTGGCAGGACGTGTTCGAGGGCGCCTCGAACCTCCCGCCGACGGCGAAGGACGAGGCGTACTGGGACTTCATCAACGACGGCACCGACGGCGCTGCACCCCAGGGCGCGACGATCATGGCGCCGGGCTGGGCCCGCTGGTCGATCGGTGACATGACGAAGGGCGACGACGGCAAGGAGGTGCGGGACGGCATGGTCGACGACAAGAAGTTCGACATCTTCGCCCTGCCCGGCGTCGACGGCGGCGTCGCCCCCGTGTTCGCCGGTGGCTCGAACCTTGCCGTGTCGGCGAAGTCGCAGCACCCGGAGCTCGCGGAGAACCTGCTGCGGATCGTGTACTCGGACGAGTACCAGACCCAGCTCGCCGAGGCGGGCCTGGGGCCGGCCAACACCGACTTCAACAAGCTCATGGAGGTCGACAAGTTCGGCGAGGTCGCCGTCGAGACGGCCGAGGCGTCGAAGCTGACCCCGGCCGCGCCCGGCTGGGCCGCCGTGGAGGGCGCCTCCGTCTACGAGGAGCTCTTCCAGAAGATCGCCGAGGGCGGTGACGTGACGGCTCTCGCCAAGCAGTACGACGAGAAGCTCACGCCGATGCTCAACGGCCAGGCGGGCTGACCCCCTCACGCCCCACCCCCTGACGGGCGGAGCGGTGCCCCTCGCTGGTCCCCCCACCAGCGCCACCGCTCCGCCCGTCACCCACGACCCCCGGGAAGGAGGACCGCATGACCGCCGCGACGCCCGCGCCCGCCATCGCGATCCGCCGTCGGCGCACGCCGGCCACCCCCTACCTCCTGCTGATCCCCGCCGTGCTGGTCCTGCTGGTCGGCCTCGGGTACCCCGTGTACTGGCAGGTCGTGACCTCGCTGCAGGAATACGGGATGATGCAGCAGTTCGGCGCGCCCCCGACCTTCGCCGGCCTGGACAACTACGCGCGCATCTTCTCCGACGAGCGGCTGTGGACGGTCGTCGGGCGCTCCGTGCTCTTCTGCCTCGTGAACGCGTTCCTCACCGTGGCGATCGGTCTCGGCCTCGCGCTCCTCATGAAGGCGGTGCACGCCGCCGTCCGCGTCACCATGCAGGTCGTGCTGCTCCTGGCCTGGGCGACGCCGCTCGTGGCCGCGGTGACCGTCTTCCGGTGGCTCTTCGACTACCGTGCGGGCGTCGTGAACTGGCTGCTCGTGCAGATGGGGTTCGAGCAGTACCAGGGCTACGCCTGGCTCGCCCAGCCGCTGACGTTCTTCCTGGTCGCGACCGTGGTCATCGTGTGGATGTCCGTGCCGTTCGTGGCCATGTCCCTGTACGCCGGTCTCACGCAGGTCTCCGAGGAGGTCCTCGAGGCCGCCCGGCTCGACGGGGCCCGCCCCGCGCAGATCCTGCGCCACATCCTGCTGCCGCTGGTGCGCCCGGTGCTCGCCATCGTGCTGCTGCTGCAGATCATCTGGGACCTGCGCGTGTTCGCGCAGATCCGCCTGCTGCAGGACGCCGGGGCCCCGATCTCGGAGACGAACCTGCTGGGCAACTTCATCTACGAGCTCGGCATCGGCAGCCAGGACTTCTCCGGCGCCGCCGCCGTCTCCATCTTCGTCCTGCTGCTCACGGTGCTGCTCGCCGCGCCGTACGTGCGCAGCCTCATGAAGGAGGACGCCGCATGAGTACCGCGACCGAGACCGCGCGGCCGTCCGCCGCGCCCGTGGTGCGCGACGTCCGCCCGGACGCGCGCCGCCCGCGGCCGCGGGTCGGCAAGATCCTGCTGGGGGCGCTGGGGATCGTGCTCTCCCTCGTGTGGGCGTTCCCCGTCTACTGGATGCTGCTGTCGGCCGTGACGCCGGACGCCCGCCTCCGGGCGAGCACCCCGAGCTTCCTGCCCACGCACTTCACGCTCTCGAACTTCGGCAGCGTGCTGACGGGCTCGGGGTTCGGCGGGGCGCTGCGGATGAGCCTGATGATCACGGGCGTGACGATCGTGGTCGTCCTGGCGTTCGCGTTCCTCGCGGCGCTCGCCATCAGCCGCTGGCGCTTCCGCGGCCGGACCGGCTTCGTGCTGGCGGTGCTGTTCATCCAGATGCTGCCCGCCGAGGGCCTGTTCATCGCGCAGTACAAGATGCTCTCGACAGTGGGGGAGAGCGCGCCCGTGCTCGGCCTCAACTCCGTGCTCGGTATCTCGATCCTGTACGCCGCGATGCTGGTGCCGTTCACGATCTGGATGCTGCGCGGCTTCGTCGCGGGCGTCCCGGCGGAGCTCGAGGAGGCGGCCATGGTCGACGGGCTCTCGCGCACCAAGGCGTTCCTGCGGATCACGTTCCCGCTGCTCGCGCCGGGCCTCGTCGCCTCGGGCGTGTACGCGTTCCTCCAGGCGTGGAACGAGTTCACGACGGCGCTCGTGATCCTGCCCGCCGAGGACCACCAGACGCTGCCGATCTGGCTGCGCAGCTTCCTGTCCGCCTCGGCGAACCGCGGCATCGACTGGGGCGAGGTCATGGCGGCCTCGACGCTCATCGCGGTGCCGGTCATCGTCTTCTTCCTCTTCGTGCAGGGCCGGATGACGTCCGGTCTGGTCTCCGGGGCGGTGAAGGGCTGACGTGGACGACGGCACAACGAGGGTGACGGGTCGCCCGACCGGACCGACCGTCGGGCTCGACATCGGCGGCACCAAGACGCTCGCCGTCCTGCTCGACGCGGCCGGCGCCACCGTGGCGCAGGCACGGCTGGCCACCGAGCGGGGTCCGGCCGGCGTGGTGGCGGGCGCGGCACGCGCCGTGCGCGGCGTCGCCCGACAGGCCGGGGTCGACGTCTCCGAGGTCGCCGGCGTGGGCGTCGGCATGCCTGGCCTCGTCGACCCCGCCGCGGGCACCGTGCGCCACGCCGTGAACGTCGGCGTGGACGCGTCGCCGCTGGCGCTCGCCCGGCTGCTCGGCGAAGAGCTCGGCGGCGTCCCCGTGGGCCTGGAGAACGACCTGAACGTGGCGGCGCTCGGCGCCGCGCACCTGGAGGCCACCGCGACGGGCACGCCGCGGGGCAGCGTGGACCTCGCGTTCCTCGCGCTCGGCACCGGGCTGGCCGCGGGCCTCGTGCTCGACGGCGAGCTCCGGCGCGGGTTCGGCGGCGCCGCGGGCGAGATCGGGCACGTGCCGGTCGACCCGGGCGGCCCCGTGTGCCCGTGCGGTCAGCGCGGCTGCCTCGAGCTGTACGCGTCGGGCACGGCGGTGGCCCGGCTGTGGCCCACCGACACGGGCCGCCCGGCGCCCGTCGAGCTGTTCGAGGCGGCAGCCCGTGGCGTGCCCGCGGCCGTCGAGGTGCGCGACGCCTACGCGTCGGCCGTCGCCGCGGCCGTGCGCATGCTGGTGCTCACGGTCGACGTCCAGCACGTGGTGCTGGGCGGCGGGGTGGCCCAGCTCGGCGACCCGCTGCTCGACGCCGTGCGCGCCGCCCTGACGCGGGAGTCGCGGTCCTCCGGATTCCTCGGCTCGCTGCACCTGGCCGACCGGGTCCGCCTCGCGCCGGGCCGCGTGCCCGTGGGCGCCGTGGGCGCCGCCGTCGTCGGGCGCACGGTCGCCGGCCCGGCACCGGTGAACGGGGTGGCGTCGTGACCCGACGTCGGGCAGGGGCGGCCACCGGTCTGCTCGTGCTCGCGCTGGCGGGGTGCTCCACGCCGGGCGCCGGCGCGGAGCGGTCGGGTCCCGACCAGGACCTCACGATGTGGTTGGTCGGCACGGACACCACGCCCGAGCTGCGCGAGTACCTGGTGCAGACGTTCGAGGACGAGCACCCGGGCGCGACCCTCACGATCGAGCAGCAGGAGTGGGGCGACCTCGTCGAGAACCTCACCGAGGCGCTGGACGACCCCGCCACCACGCCGGACGTCGTCGAGGTCGGGAACACCCAGTCGCCGACGTTCACCACCTCCGGCGCGTTCCGCGAGATCTCGCCGGAGCTGTTCGAGGAGCTGGGCGGCGACGCGCTGCTGCCTTCGTTCGTCGAGGCGGGGTCGGTCGACGGCCGCCACTACGCGCTGCCCTACTACTTCGGCTCGCGCTACGTCTTCTACCGCAAGGACCTGTGGGCTGCCGCCGGGTTCGACAAGCCGACGACGCTGGCCGAGTTCGGCGAGACGGTCAAGGCGCTGACCGACGACGACCACGCCGGGTTCGCGATGGGCGGCCAGGACTGGCGCAACGGCGTCTCCTGGGTGTTCGCGAACGGCGGCGAGCTCGCGGTGAAGGAGGGCGACCGCTGGGTGTCGACCCTGTCGGACCCGAGGACCGTCGAGGGCCTCGAGATGTGGCAGGACGTGTACGAGAACGCGTCGTACCTGCCGTCCACCGAGAAGGACGTCTCGTACTGGGACTTCCTCAACGACGGCGTGGAGGAGGCTCCGCCCGCGGCGGCCACGATCATGGCGCCCGCCTGGGCGCGCTGGTCGATCGGCCACCTCGAGCGCAACGACGAGGGCGAGCTGGTGCGCGACGGGATGAAGGACGGCGACACGTTCGACATCTTCGCGCTGCCGGGCGTGGACGGGGGCCCGGCCCCGGTCTTCGCGGGCGGGTCGAACATCGCGGTCTCCGCCACGTCGCCGAGCCCCGAGCTGGCCGAGGACGTGCTGCGCGTCGTCTTCTCCGACGAGTTCCAGGAGAGGCTCGCCGGCAGCGGGCTCGGGCCGGCGAACGCCGAGGCGCAGGAGCTGATGAAGGCCGACAAGTTCGGCCGCCTGATGGTCCGCACGGCCGCCGCCTCGAAGCTCACGCCGGCGGCGCCCGGCTGGGCCTCGATCGAGGACGCCGGCGTCTACGAGGAGCTCTTCGGCCGGATCTCCGACGGCGGCGACGTCGCGACGCTCGCCGAGGAGTTCGACGCCCGCCTCACGCCGATGCTCAACACCCCGGCGACAGCCGAGGACTGACGCGCCCGACGCACGACCACGGGGATGATGGACCCGATCCCCCGAGAGACTGGAGCCCCGCATGGAAGTCGTGATCGCCCCCGCCGAGGAGCTGGCCGTGCTCGCGGCCGACGCGATCGAGGCGCTGCTGCGCCGTGACCCCGCCGTCGTGCTCGGCCTGGCCACCGGCTCGAGCCCGCTGAAGGTGTACGACGAGCTGGCGCGCCGCCACCGCGAGGAGGGCCTGTCGTTCGCCCGTGCCCGCGGGTTCATGCTGGACGAGTACGTGGGGCTGCCCGCCGAGCACCCCCAGCGGTACCGCAACGTGATCGAGACGGAGATCGCCTCGCGCGTCGCGTGGCCGGCCGACCAGGTCCTCGGGCCCGACGGCCTGGCCGCGGACATCCCCGCGGCGTGCTCCGCGTACGAGCAGGCGATCACGGACGCCGGTGGCGTGGACCTGCAGATCCTGGGGATCGGCACGGACGGCCACATCGCGTTCAACGAGCCCGGGTCGTCGCTCGCGTCGCGCACCCGGATCAAGACCCTCACCGCCCAGACCCGGGTGGACAACGCGCGGTTCTTCGACGACGACGTGGAGCAGGTGCCGACGCACTGCCTCACCCAGGGCCTGGGCACGATCATGCAGGCGCGCCACCTGGTGCTGCTCGCGACCGGGCGGCAGAAGGCCGAGGCCGTGCACCAGCTCGTCGAGGGGCCGATCTCCGCGATGTGGCCGGGCACGGTGATGCAGCTGCACCCGCACGCCACGGTGCTGGTCGACGACGCGGCGGCCTCGCGCCTGCAGCTCGGCGACTACTACCGCCAGACGTTCACCAGCAAGCCCGGCTGGCAGGGCCTGTGATCCGTGCCCGGATCCGCGCCACGGGGGCGGTCGTGGCCGCGGAGCGTCGGGGGGTCCGTCGTAGACTGCCCGGCATGAGCGATCCCCTCTCCACCCCGCCCGCCGACCCCTCGCAGGACACCGGGGCCGGCACCAGCGTGCTGGAGCGTCCGGACACCCGCGAGCAGGCGGCGGAGCCGGGCGACCACGAGCGCTTCGCGCACTACGTGCGCAAGGAGAAGATCATGGAGTCGGCCCTGTCGGGCAAGCCCGTGATCGCGCTCTGCGGCAAGGTGTGGGTGCCGGGTCGCGACCCGGCGAAGTTCCCCGTGTGCCCGGTCTGCAAGGAGATCTACGACGGCCTGCGCGACCCGCAGGACGGCGAGGGCGGCGAGGGCGACTCCGGCAAGTGAGCGCCCAGCCGCTTCCCGAGCCCGAGTCCACCCCCGATCTCTTCGAAGCCGCGGCGGAGCCGGCCAAGCCGCTGCCGCTGCCGCAGTCGCCGTCGTCGTCGGCGGCGTCGCACCTCAGCCCGGCGTTCCCGCGCCGGGCCCCGTGGGGCACCGCATCCAACCTTCGTGCCTGGCAGGCGGAGGCCCTGGAGCTGTACCGGCAGCGCGACCCGCGCGACTTCCTCGCGGTCGCGACGCCGGGCGCCGGCAAGACGACGTTCGCGCTCCGCGTCGCCACCGAGCTGCTCGAGGCCGGGATCGTGCGGCGCGTGACCGTCGTGGCACCCACGGAGCACCTCAAGCACCAGTGGGCGGACGCCGCCGCGCGTGTCGGCATCCGGATCGACCCGTCGTTCAAGAACAGCCAGGGCAGGCACGGCTCGCACTACGACGGCGTCGCCCTGACGTACGCGCAGGTCGCGGCCAAGCCGGCGCTGCACCGCGCCCGCACGGAGGCGGCCCGCACGCTCGTCATCCTCGACGAGGTGCACCACGGCGGCGACGCCCTGAGCTGGGGCGAAGCCGTCCGGGAGGCGTTCGAGGACGCGACCAAGCGGCTCGCGCTGACGGGCACGCCGTTCCGGTCGGACACGGCGCCGATCCCGTTCGTCACCTACGAGGAGGACCGCGAGGGCATCCGCCGGTCCAAGGCGGACTACACCTACGGCTACGGCGACGCGCTGCGCGACCACGTCGTGCGGCCCGTGCTGTTCATGACCTACTCGGGCAACATGCGCTGGCGCACCAAGGCCGGCGACGAGGTCAGCGCCCGCCTCGGCGAGGCGATGACGAAGGACATGCACGGCCAGGCGTGGCGCACCGCGCTGGACCCGAACGGCGAGTGGATCCCGTCGGTGCTCGCCGGTGCGGACAAGCGGCTGACCGAGATGCGCCGCGCCGTCCCCGACGCGGGAGGGCTCGTCATCGCGACGGACCAGACGGACGCGCGGGCCTACGCCGGGCACCTGGCGCGCCTCACCGGGCAGAGCCCGACGGTCGTGCTGTCCGACGACGACGGCGCGAGCGCCCGCATCGACGAGTTCGCCCAGAGCGACTCGCGGTGGATGGTGGCCGTGCGCATGGTGTCCGAGGGCGTGGACGTGCCGCGTCTGGCGGTCGGCGTGTACGCCACCAGCACCTCCACCCCGCTGTTCTTCGCGCAGGCGGTGGGCCGGTTCGTGCGCGCCCGCAAGCGGGGCGAGACGGCGTCGGTCTTCCTGCCGAGCGTGCCGCTGCTGCTCGAGCTGGCCAACGGCATGGAGCTCGAGCGGGACCACGCGCTGGACCGGCCGAAGACGGCCGAGGAGCAGGGCATCGAGTACGACCCGGAGGCGGAGCTGCTCGCGGCTGCCAATCGGGAGGAGAAGGCGTCGGGCGAGCTCCTCGGCTCGTTCGAGGCGCTCGAGGCGCAGGCGTCGTTCGACCGCGTGCTCTTCGACGGCGGCGAGTTCGGCACCGGCGCGGACGTCGGCTCCGCCGAAGAGCTCGACTTCCTCGGCCTTCCGGGGCTGCTCGAGGCCGACCAGGTGACCACGCTGCTGCGGCAGCGGCAGGCGCAGCAGGTGCGCGGGCGGGGCGGCGCCACGGCGTCCGAGGCCGCGCTCGAGCAGTCGGAGGCGGAGCACCGCCGGGCCGCCGACCTGCGCAAGGAGCTGTCCAAGCTGGTCTCGGCCTGGGCCCGCAAGAGCAGCACGCCGCACGGGTCGGTGCACAACGAGCTGCGCCGTCGGTGCGGCGGCCCCGAGGTGCCGCTCGCCACCGCCGAGCAGCTCACCGCGCGCGTCGAGATGGTGCGGGGCTGGTTCGTCGGGAAGCGATAGCCCCACCCCACCTTCAGCGCAGCACGAGGTCCACGGTGGGGATCGCGGGGTCCCCGGCCGAGAGCCGTCGCCCGCCGCGCGGCAGCTCGGCGCGCGCCTGCAGATGGTGCCGGGCCGCGTTCTGCACGCCGTAGGCGCCCACCCAGCGGGAGTCGACGGCGCCGTCCACGACGAGCGGGACCAGGAGGCGGCGCAGGTCGGGTTGCTCGCCGTCCGACGGCCGGTCGTCCGGGGCGCCACCGTCCTCGGGCGACCAGGCCACGACGAGGTCGTCCGGCCCGGTGACGAGCACCTCCTCGACGGCTCGGCCGTCGGACCCGAAGCGCCGCGCCGCGCCCTTGCGGCCGCCCTGGCTCGTCTTGTGCGCGGACGCCTTCGCGACCGGCTGCAGCACCCCCGAGGCGTCGGCGCGCGCGACGAGCTTGTAGACCATGCCGCAGGTGGGCGCGCCCGACCCGGTGACGAGCGAGGTGCCCACGCCGTAGACGTCCACCGGCATCGCGGCGAGCCCGGCGATCGCGTGCTCGTCCAGGTCGGACGTCACGACGATCTTCGTACCGGTGGCGCCGAGCTCGTCGAGCTGGCGGCGCACCTCGACCGCGAGGACGCCGAGGTCGCCCGAGTCGAGACGGACGGCGCCCAGCGACGTCCCGGCGGCGGCGATCGCGTTCTCGACGCCGCGCCGCACGTCGTACGTGTCGACCAGCAGCGTGGTCCCGGTGCCGAGGGACGCGACCTGGGAGTCGAACGCCGACCGCTCGTCGTCGTGCAGGAGGGTGAACGAGTGCGCGGCCGTGCCGATCGTGTCGACCCCGTAGCGCATGCCCGCCTCGAGGTTCGACGTGCCGGCGAACCCGCCCACGACGGCAGCGCGTGCGGCCGCGACGGCGGCCTGCTCGTGCGCCCGCCGCGAGCCCATCTCGAGCACCGGGCGGTCCACCGCGGCGCTCGTCATGCGCGACGCGGCGGAGGCGATCGCGGAGTCGTAGTTGAGGATCGACAGGATCAGGGTCTCGAGGAGCACCGCCTCGGCGAACGTGCCCTCGACCTGCAGCACGGGAGAGCCGGGGAAGAAGATCTCGCCCTCGGCGTACCCCTGGATCGAGCCGGTGAACCGGTAGCCGCGCAGGAAGTCGAGGGTGCGGGCGTCCACCACGCCGGCCCGCTCGAGGTAGGTCAGCTCGGCGTCCCCGAAGCGGAAGTGAGCGAGCGCCTCCAGGATGCGGCCGGTGCCCGCGAGCACCCCGTAGCGCCGGCCGGCGGGCAGCCGCCGGGTGAACACCTCGAAGACGCAGTGCCGGTGCGCGGTGCCGTCGGCGAGGGCGGCCTGCAGCATCGTCAGCTCGTAGCGGTCCGTGAGCAGGGCGACCGACGGGCGGACGGACGGGAGGGGGGCCGCCGGGACGGCGTGCAGCGACGGGGCGGCGCCGCCCCGGGGCTCGTCGGTCATGGGGACACGGTAGGGGGCACGCGCGGATCCGGCAGGGCGTGGCCCGCCTGCCGGACGGTCGACGCCCACGGCTCGGCTGCGCCTAGGCTGGGCGGGTGAACGGGCAGACGACGACGGCGGCGACCGCGGTCGCGGCGACCGAGGTGGAGCGCGAGACGCGGACCGACGCGGCGACGGCCGTCGCCGACCCGTGGGTGACGATCGTGTGGAACGACCCGGTGAACCTCATGTCGTACGTGAGCTACGTCTTCGAGAGCTATTTCGGCTACCCGCCGGCGAAGGCGCAGAAGCTGATGATGCAGGTGCACCACGACGGGCGCGCCGTCGTGTCGTCCGGCCCGCGCGAGCGCATGGAGGTGGACGTGCAGGCCATGCACGGGTTCGGGCTGTGGGCCACGCTGCGGCAGTCGGGTGCGTCCGACGGCGGCGTCGAGGGCGGCGCGGCAGGAGGCGCCGCGTGACGCCGTTCCGGTCCGCGCCGGCGGGCTACGTCGCCCGGTGGGAGGACGTCGAGCGGGAGGTGCTCGGCCGCGTCGCGCGCGACGTCGCGGAGCTGGTGCGCGCCGAGTCGGGGCTGGAGCCGGGCATCGAGGTCGGTGACGGCGTCGCGTTCACGGGCGTGGCACGGGTGCCGCAGGACCCGGCGGTGCAGCGCCTGCTGCCCGACGCGCACGACGAGGACGCCGACGTCGCCACCGAGTTCCGGCACCTGACCCAGACGGACCTCGCCGCTGGCAAGGTTGCGCGCCTCCTGGCGTTCGCCGACGCGATCGAGTCCCCGGACGAGCTGCCGGACGACCCGCGGGCGGGCGCGGAGGTCGTCGTGCCGCGCGAGTCGGCGCAGGAGTTCGCCGGTGCCCTCACCGACGTGCGACTCGTGCTGGCGGAGCGGCTGGGGCTGGTCGACGACGCCGACGTGGAGACCCTGCACGACGACGTCCTGTCCGGCGTCGACGAGGAGGACGAGGACACCGACGACGCCGACGACACCCCCGACGAGTTCGCCGGCTGGGAGCGGGTCGGGCTGTCGGGCCCGGAGCGGCGGTACTGGGGCGGCGTGTTCGTCGCGGCCGGGTTCGCGCAGGAGTCGCTGGTCGACGAGATGCTCGCGGACCTGCGTGCAGGGCGTGCGGACGGGTGACCGCAGCAGCGTCCCCGCAGGCCGGGACGCTGCTGTGGCGGGCGCCACGCCGTGTCGCCGCTCACTCCCCGGGGTCCTGACGGTCCGTCGCGACTAGGCTTCCTCGGGTGAACGACGCCCCCATCGGGATCTTCGACAGCGGCGTCGGCGGGCTGACCGTCGCGCGCTCCATCCTCGACCAGCTGCCCCACGAGCAGGTGCTCTACCTGGGCGACACGGCGAACAGCCCGTACGGGCCGAAGCCGCTCGCCGCCGTGCGCGCGATGGCGCTCGACGTCATGGACCGGCTGGTCGACGAGGGCGTGAAGATGCTGGTCATCGCCTGCAACTCCGCGACCGCGGTCGCGCTGCCCGACGCCCGCGAGCGGTACACCGTGCGGCGCGGCATCCCGGTGGTCGAGGTGATCCGCCCTGCGGCACGACGCGCGGTGCTCGCCTCCAAGACCGGGCGCATCGGCGTCATCGGCACCAAGGCGACCGTCGACTCGCGCGCCTACGACGACGCGTTCCACGTGACCCCTGGGCTGGAGATCACCACGCAGGCATGTCCGGACTTCGTTCCGCTGGTGGAGCGGGGGCTGACGTCCGGCCCCGAGGTGCTCGAGGTCGCCCACCGCTACCTGGACCCGGTGAAGGCCGCCGGCGTCGACACTCTCGTCCTGGGCTGCACCCACTACCCGCTGCTCGCGGGCGCCGTCTCGTACGTCATGGGGGAGGACGTCACCCTCGTCTCGAGCGCCGAGGAGACCGCCAAGGACGTGTACCGCAACCTCGTGCAGCACGACCTGGAGCGGTCGTCCGACGCGCCCCCGCCCGCGCACCGCTTCCTCGCCACGGGGACGCCCGAGCCGTTCGAGCAGCTCGCGCGCCGGTTCCTGGGGCCGGAGGTGGCCCTGGTGGAGGCCGCATGAGGCTCGTCACCGTCGGTGTCGCCGGCTCCTTCCCCGGGCCCGCCTCGCCCGCGTCCGCCTACCTGCTGCAGGCGCACGACGGCGAGCGGGAGTGGAACGTGCTGCTCGACCTCGGCAACGGGGGGCTCGGAGCGCTGCAGCGGCACGTCGACCCGCTCGACCTGGACGCCGTGGCCCTGTCCCATCTGCACCCGGACCACTGCGCGGACCTGTCGGGGCTGTACGTGTACCTGCGCTACCACCCCGAGCGGGGCGGCACGCGCACCGGGGTCGGGCGGAAGCTGCCCGTGCTCGGGCCCGCCGCCACGCCCGAACGAGCCGCCGCGATGTACGGCCTGGCGCCGGGCGAGTCGATGGCGGGGGAGTACGACTTCCAGGCGTGGCAGCACGGGACGCCGGTGCGCGTGGGTCCGTTCGAGCTCGAGCCCTTCGCGGTGTTCCACCCGGTGGAGGCGTACGGCATCCGCGTGACCGGGCCGTCGTCGGTCCGCCCGGGGGAGCGAGCGACCCTCGTCTACTCCGGGGACACGGATGCCTGCGACGGGCTGGTCGCCGGGGCGCGCGACGCCGACCTGTTCCTGTGCGAGGCCGCGTTCCAGGAGGGGCGCGACGACGCCGTCGAGCGTGGCATCCATCTCACCGGCCGGCGGGCCGGGGAGGCCGCGGCCGCCGCCGGGGCGCGGAGTCTGCTGCTCACGCACCTGCCTGTGTGGAGCTCGCCGGACGTCGCGCGTGCGGAGGCGCGGTCGGTCTACGACGGGCCCGTCGAGGTGGCGGTCGCCGGCGGGGTGCACGAGCTGTGAGCGATAGCCTCGGCCCCGTGAACGACGCCTCCGCTCCCGCCTCCCCGACGACCCCGACTGCTCGGCCCGCCTGGCCCGCCGCCGTCTGCGACCTCGTCTGCGTGCTCGTGTTCACCGTGGTGGGCACGCTCAACCACGACACGGCGGGCGTCGGGCACGTCGCGCTGGTCGGGCTCCCGTTCGTCGTGGGGCTCGCCGTCGGCTGGCTCGCGACGCGCGCCTGGCGCGCCCCCGCGCAGGTGTGGCCCACGGGGGTGGCGGTGTGGTTCGCCACCGTGGTGCTGGGCCTGGTGCTGCGGCCCGTGCTCGGCATCGGCGGGGTCGAGGTGTCGTTCGCGATCGTCACCGCCGTCTTCCTCGGCGTGACGATGCTGGGCTGGCGGGCGCTCGCGGCGCTCGCCGCCCGCCGCCGCGCCTGAGTGGTCGTGCGCGCCCGGGTCAGAGGGCGGCGGCGACCGCCGCGGCCAGGGCGCGGAACGCCTTCCCGCGGTGGCTGATGGCGTTCTTCTCCGCCGGCTCGAGCTCCGAGGACGTGCGCGTCCCGGGCGTGCCGTCGGGCCCGGGGGCCTGCTCGGCGGGCACGTGGACGGGGTCGTAGCCGAAGCCGTTCTCGCCGCGCGGCGCGCGCACCAGGGTGCCGGGCATCTCGCCGAGGCACACCTCCTCGCGCCCGTCCGGGGTCACCAGCGCCGCCGCGCAGACGAACGCCGCGGCGCGGTGCTCGTCGCGCACGTCCGACAGCTGCGCCAGCAGCAGCTCGAGGTTCGCCACGTCGTCGCCGTGCCGCCCCGCCCAGCGGGCCGAGAAGATGCCGGGCGCGCCGCCCATGACGTCCACGCTGAGGCCGGAGTCGTCTGCCACGGCGGGCAGGCCCGTGGCCGCGGCGAGCGCTCGCGCCTTGATGAGCGCGTTCTCGACGAACGACACCCCGTCCTCGACCGGCTCCGGGGCGCCGAGGTCGCCTGCCGTCACCACGGCGTCGTCGGGCAGCGCGTCGAGGCCCGGCTGCTCGCGCAGGATGGCGCGCAGCTCCACGAGCTTCTTGCGGTTGTGCGTGGCCAGCACCAGGCGGGCGCCGGCAGGGACGGTGATGCTCGCGCCGGACATGCTCAGAGCTCCTGCGCCAGCGCCGCGCGCTGGGTCTCGGTGAGCTCGGCCGTGCCGGCGACGGCGAGGTCCAGCAGGGCGTCGAGCTCGGCGCGGTCGAACGGCGCGTGCTCCGCGGTGCCCTGCACCTCCACGAACGTGCCCGACCCGGTCGTCACGACGTTCATGTCCGTCTCGGCCCGCACGTCCTCGACGTAGGGCAGGTCGAGCATCGGGGTCCCGTCGATGATGCCGACGCTGACGGCGGCGACCGAGTCGGTGAGCACCTGCTTGCCGCCGGTGACGTGGCCGTGCCGGGCGCCCCATGCCACGGCGTCGGCGAGGGCCACGTACGCGCCGGTGATCGCGGCGGTGCGGGTGCCGCCGTCGGCCTGCAGGACGTCGCAGTCGAGCACGATCGTGTTCTCCCCGAGCGCCGAGACGTCGACGACGGCGCGCAGCGCGCGGCCGATGAGGCGGGAGATCTCGTGGGTGCGGCCGCCGATCTTGCCCTTGACCGACTCGCGCTGGCTGCGCTCGTTGGTCGCGCGGGGGAGCATCGCGTACTCCGCGGTGACCCAGCCCTCGCCGGAGCCCTTCTTCCAGCGCGGCACGCCCGCGGTGAACGACGCCGTGCACAGCACACGGGTGTTGCCGAACTCCACCAGCACGGAGCCCTCGGCGTTCTGGGTCCACCCGCGCGTGATCGTGACGGGGCGGAGCTGGTCGGGCGTGCGGCCGTCGGCGCGCAGGGCAGCGCCGGGCACGGTCTCGGAAGCGGGGGAGGTCATGCCGTCCACCCTATGCGAGCGCCCGGCAGGCCTCGCCCTAGGATCGTCGGGTGCAGCTCACCGCCACGGACCTCGCGTTCGCCTATCCCGGCCGCCCGGTCCTCGACGGCGTGAGCCTGCGGGTGTCCGACGGCACCCGCCTGGGCGTGGTGGGCGAGAACGGCTCCGGAAAGTCGACGCTGCTGCACCTGCTTGCCGGCGACCTGCAGCCCGCCCGCGGCGGGATCCGTCGCAAGGGGAGCGTCGCGCTGGTGGAGCAGGAGCTCGTCACCACGCCCGGCCAGACGGTCGGGGACCTGGTGCGGGGCACGCTCGCCGGGCTGCGGGCGCTCGCCGCCGAGATCGAGGCCGAGGCCGCGGCGTTCGACCACGAGACGGGCGACCTGCGGCGGCTGTCCGGCCTGCTCGCGCGCGCCGAGCACCTGGCCGCGTGGGACGCCGACCGCCGGGTCGAGGTGGCCCTGACCCGGCTGGACGCGGTGCGCGACCCCGACCGCCGTCTCGACACCCTGTCCGTCGGCCAGCGGTACCGCGTGCGGCTCGCGTGCCGGCTCGCCGAGCGGGCGGACCTGCTGCTCCTGGACGAGCCGACCAACCACCTCGACGACTCCGCGATCGAGTTCCTCACCGGCGAGCTGATCGCCTGGCGCGGCGGGGTCGTGGTCGTGACGCACGACCGCGAGCTGCTCGACGACGTCGCCACGGCGATCCTCGACCTCGACCCCTCGATGGACGGCAAGCCCGTCCTGTACGGGCAGCCCGGCTACCTGGCGTACCGGTTCGCCAAGAACCAGGCCCTGCACCGGTGGCGGCAGCGCTACCGCGCGGAGCAGGAGCGCGCCCGCGTGCTCGCCGAGCGCCTCGACGCCTCGTACGAGGGGCTGTCTGACGAGTGGCGCCCGGCGAAGGGGTCGCAGAAGCACCGCCGCGCGACGCGCGCCCGCATCCACGTCAAGGCCGCCGACCGGCTGGTCGAGAAGCTCGAGGCCGAGGCCGTCGAGGTGCCCGTGCCGCCGGCGCGGCTCGCGTTCCCGGACCTGCCCGCGATGTCGCCCGGCTGGGACGCGGGCGACCCGCTCGTCGAGCTCCGCTCGCCGCGGGTCGTGGCGGACCCCTGGGCCCTTCGACAGGCTCAGGACGGCGCCGGCTCGGGGCGGCGAGACGGCGACGGCGTCCGGGTCGACCTGCCCGGCACGCGTGTCGCGATCCCACCGTCGGGCCGGCTGCTGGTCGTCGGGCCCAACGGGGCCGGCAAGTCGACCCTGCTGGCGGCGCTCGCGGGCCGGGTGCCGCTGGCGCGCGGGACCCGCACCGTGACCGCGGGGGCACGGCTGGGCATCGTGGCGCAGGAGACGGCGCTCGCGGCCGGCGCCGAGACCCGCGCCCCGGCGCTGGACGTCGTGGACATCGCGGACGCCGGCGACGCGGGGCCGCGTTCCGGGTTCGACGCGTACGCGGCGGAGGCGCTGGAGCTGCTGCAGCGCGGCGAGCTGGACCCGGAGCACGTGGTGCCCGTGGCCGCCCTCGGCCTGCTGAGCGAGGAGGACCTGGAGCGGCCGCTCGCGGAGCTGTCGGCGGGGCAGCGGCGCCGGTTCGAGCTCGCGCGGGCGCTCCTGCACGCGCCCCACGTGCTGCTGCTCGACGAACCCACCAACCACCTGTCGGTGGACCTCGTGGACGAGCTGACCCGCGCGCTGATCGCCACGCCCGCCGCCGTCGTCGTCGCCACCCACGACCGGCGCATGCGCGCCGACCTCGCGGACTGGCCGGTGCTCGACCTCTCCGCCTGACCGCAGGTCGACGACCGTGCGAGAGGCCGGTGACTACCCTCGGCTCGTGGCCGCCGAACCTCCCATCCCCGTCGAGGAACCTGTCGCGCCCGGGCGCGAGGCCCGCGCGCTGGTCGCACGCCACGCCGGCCGCAGGGACGGCGCACGGGCGATCCTGGACCACCTCGACGCGGCCGTCGTCACCGTCGCGGCCTGGGTGCGGGACGACGAGCGCCGGCGCGTCCGCGAGGAGCTGGAACGCGTCGACACGGCGCGCCTGGGCGAGACCACCGACCGCAACCTGCGGCTGTCCGCCGTCCAGGCGGCCGGCTACTTGACTGCCGCGGACCTCCTCGACGTCGGGCCGCGCGACCTCGCGGCCCTGCCCGGGGTCGGGGAGACGACGGCACGCGGCGTGGTGGCCGCTGTCGGGCAGCTGGCGGAGGCCGCCGTCGCGCTGCACCCGCTGCGGATCGGGATCGACCGGGCGGGGCTGCCGACGCCGGCCGGCGCGGACCGGCTCCTGGCGTCCCTCCACCGGGTCATGCGGCTGCGCCCGCTCGTCGCACCGCACCGCACCGCGCTGACGGACTACGCGGCGAGCGTGGCCGCCGCCCTGCCCGTCGCGGCGCGCGCCCGGCACCTCGCGCGGTGGTGGACGGCGCGGGCGTCCACACGCCGGGCCGCGCGCGAGGCGCTGGCCTCGTTGCGCGCCTGGGACCGCTCGGGTTTCGGCACACACCTGGACGTGACGCTCGCCACGCTCGCTGCCGGTGTCGAGGAGCCCGACCCCGGGGTGCTCGCGCTGGCCGCCGACTTCGAGAAGCGGTCCGCCGAGTACTACGCGGTGCTGGTCGACATCGTGCCCCAGGCGCAGGACGCCCTCGCGGCACGCGGGCTCCTGCCGCAGGACCTGGTCGACCGCGTCGAGGCCCGCCCGCTCGACGTCGGCGCGATGCGCGTCCCCCTGCGCGGCTACCAGGAGTTCGGCGCCCGGTTCGTCCTCAACCAGGGACGGGCGCTGCTCGGCGACGAGATGGGGCTCGGCAAGACCGTGCAGGCGCTCGCGGTCATGGCCCACCTGACGGCGCAGGGCGAAGGGCGGTTCCTCGTGGTCTGCCCGGCCAGCCTGCTCGCGAACTGGGCGAGGGAGGTGGAGGACCGCACCTCGTTGACGTCCCACCGTATGCACGGCGAGGGACGGGCCGGCGCGATCGCGGCGTGGGAGTCGCGCGGCGGCGTCGGCCTCACCACCTTCGAGGGCCTCGCGCACGTGCCCGACGTCGGCGACGTCGCTCTCGTCGTCGTCGACGAGGCGCACTACGTGAAGAACCCCCGCACGCGACGGTCCCGGGCGGTGGGCCGCTGGGCCCGCCGGGTGTGGCGGGTGCTGTTCCTCACCGGCACCCCGATGGACAACCGGCTCGAGGACTTCCTGGAGCTCGTCCGCATGCTGCAGCCCGACCTCGTCGCGCAGCTGCCGGGCCACCTGGGGCTGCTGGGTCCTGACGCCTTCCGGCGGGTCGTCGCGCCGGTCTACCTGCGGCGCAACCAGGAGGACGTGCTCGTCGAGCTGCCCGAGATCATCGCCGCCGACGACTGGGTCGACCTCACCGCGGCCGACGACCGTGCCTATCGGGACGCCGTCGCCGCCGGCAACCTCATGGCGATGCGGCGAGCGGCCTGGGTCGCGGGCGCCGACGGCGACTTCAGGGCGTGCGCCAAGCTGACGCGGCTGCTGGAGATCGTCGATGAGGCGCGCGACGAGGGGCGGGGCGTGGTCGTCTTCTCCACCTTCCGCGACGTGCTGGACACGGTGGTCACGGTGCTCGGATCCCGGGGCGTGCCGGTGCACGGGCCCCTGACCGGTGACGTCCCCGTCGCCGAGCGCATGGGGCTCGTGGACGGGTTCGTCTCCGACGACGACGCTCCGGTGCTCGTGGCCCAGATCGCCGTCGGAGGGACCGGGCTCAACCTCCAGGCGGCGAGCGTCGTCGTGCTGTGCGAGCCGCAGCTCACCCCGGCCGCCGAGGATCAGGCGGTCGCGCGGCTGCACCGGATGGGCCAGGTCCGCACGGTCCGGGCCCACCGGCTGCTCGCGGAGGACGGTGTGGACGAGCGGGTCGTGGAGCTGCTCGCCGGGAAGCAGAAGGTGTTCGACGAGTACGTCCGCACGTCGAGCGTGGCGGCCGCGGCCGTGTCGGCGGTGGACGTCACCGTGGGAGCCCTCGCCCGGGACGTCGTGGCCTGGGAGCAGGCACGTCTCGGCTACGGGCCGTGCTGGGACGGTCTGGACGACGACGGGGGCGACGGGGGCGGCCTGGGCGAGACGGCCGTGTCCTAGCGTCGGCGGTCGGGCGCCGCGGGCAGACGGCGGTCCGCCCAGAGCGCCACGAGGGCGAGCAGGAGGAACATGGCCGCGACGAGGGCGGCGTTGACCAGCGCGCGCGCCAGGCCCAGCTCGCCGACGTCGAGGAACGGGTACGGGTACCAGCCCACGACCGCGCCGCGCACGAAGGTGTAGCCGATCCATGCCAGCGGCCCGACGACGGACCAGCCCACCGTGACCGCGTCGACCCGGGGGCGCGGCCCGGCGAGGAGCCACACGACCACCGCGAGCACGGGCGACGCCATGTGCAGGAGCACGTTCGACAGCTGACCTGCCTGCGTGAGCCCGGGCACCGTGCCGGCGAGCACCGTGTTGTAGACGACGCCGGTGACGACGATGCACAGCAGCGCATCCAGGTGCGCGACGCGCAGCAGCCGGCCGTCGCGCGCCGGGTGGAGCGCCAGGAGCACGGAGACCGCACCGATGCCGACGTTGGACAGGATCGTGAAGTAGGAGAACAGCCGGACCAGCCGCTCCGTCGTGGTGCCCGCCGCGCCCGGGCCGTCGACGAGCGCGATGACGAGCTCCATGAGCACGCCCCCGAGGGCGGGGAGCGCGACGAGCAGGTGCGCGGCGGTCGCCGTCCGGCGGCTCACGTCAGGCGGCCGGCCCAGGCCATCGCCTGCTTCACGAGGGTGCCCTGGCCGTGGATCATCTCGGCCTGCACGGTGTCGCTGCACGCCTCCTCCGGCGTGAGCCACGCCAGGTCGAGCGCGTCCTGCTGCGGGCGGCAGTCGCCCGTCACCGGGACCACGTACGCCAGGGACACGGCGTGCTGGCGGGGGTCGTGGTACGGCGTGATGCCGGGGGTGGGGAAGTACTCAGCCACGGTGAACGGCTGGGGCGACGCCGGCACCTGCGGCAGCGCGACCGGGCCCAGGTCCTTCTCGATGTGCCGCAGCAGCGCGTCGCGCACCCGCTCGTGGTAGAGGACGCGGCCCGAGACGAGCGCCCGGGTCATGGTGCCGAGCGGCGTGACGCGCAGCAGCAGCCCGACGGCGACCACGTCGCCGGAGTCGTCGACGCGCACCGGCACGGCGTCGACGTAGACGACGGGGAGCTGCGCGCGCACGGCCGCAAGGTCCTCCGGGCTGAGCCAGCCCGCGGGCTGTGGCTCGTCGCGGTAGAACTCGTCGTCTGGAGGAAACTCGGCCGTGTCCGTCACAGGTCGTTTCTACCAGCCCGCACCCCGCGCCACCCCGTCGCAGCGCGCCGTGACGGGTGCCCCGGGAATACTGGGGAGCGTCCCGGCGCTGTGCGCAGGAGACCCCCTGATGGAAGGACGACACCCATGGCCACCGTCGAGCTGACCGACGACACGTTCGAGAAGACCGTCACCGACAACGACATCGTGCTGGTCGACTTCTGGGCCGAGTGGTGTGGCCCGTGCAAGCAGTTCGCGCCGGTCTTCGAGGCCTCGTCCGAGGAGAACGCGGACGTGGTGCACGCCAAGATCGACACCGAGGCCCACCAGCGCATCGCCGCCGCCGCGGGCGTGACGGCCATCCCGACCCTCATGGCGTTCCGCGAGGGCGTGCTGGTCTTCAACCAGGCCGGCGCCCTGCCCCGCCCCGCGCTCAAGCAGGTCGTCGACGCCGTCAAGGGCCTCGACATGGACGACGTGCGCGCCCAGATCGCCGCCGAGAACAACGGCGCGCCGCAGGCCTGACCGCCGCACCGCCAGCACCACGGACGACGCCCGTCCCGGCTTCCCGGGGCGGGCGTCGTCATTCGCCGGTGCGCGAGGCGGGACTCGAACCCGCACGTCCGAAGACACTGGTTCCTAAGACCAGCGTGTCTGCCATTCCACCACTCGCGCGCCGGGCCAGTGTAGGCAGTCGGCGTCAGTCGAGGCCGAGGGTCTTGCGCACCCGCGCGACGTGACCGGTCGCCTTGACGTTGTACTGCGCGACGGCGACCTTGCCCTCCGGGTCGACGACGACGGTGGAGCGGATGACGCCCACGTACGTCTTGCCGTAGTTCTTCTTCTCGCCCCACGCGCCCCAGGCCTCGAGCGCCGTGTGCTCGGTGTCGGCGACGAGCGGGAACGTCAGCGCGTCGCGCTCGGCGAACGTCGCGAGCTTGTCCACGCCGTCGGGGGAGACGCCGACGACGGCGTAGCCGGCGCCCTGCAGGGACGCGAGCGAGTCGCGGAAGTCGCAGGCCTCGGTGGTGCACCCCGGCGTCATCGCGGCGGGGTAGAAGTACACGACGACGCCCTTGCGGCCGGGCTCGGCGAGCGCGTCGGCCAGCGAGAAGGTGCCGGTCGTGCGGCCGGTGCCGGACGCGTCGGGCAGGACGGCGGGCAGCTCGAGGGCGGGGGCGGTGTCGCCGACGGCGAGACGGGTCACGGGCACTCCTTGGTCTGGTGGCTGTCGTGCGGGCGGGGCCGTCGAGGCCGCACGCCCCGGCGTCGAGCGTAGACGTCCGCGTCGTCTAGCGTGGTGCCGTGACCGACGCTGCGCCTCGCACCGCACCCCTGCCCATCCGCATGCTGCACGACCGCCTGCTGGTGGAGCCCGAGGTGGACTCGTCGGAGCGGCAGTCGACGGCGGGCCTCGTGATCCCGGCCACCGCCGCCGGGGCCAAGCGGCTCGCGTGGGCCCAGGTGGTGGCGAAGGGCGAGCACGTGCGCCAGGTCGCCGTGGGCGACCGCGTGCTCTACGACCCGGAGGACCGGGCCGAGGTGGACCTCGGCGGCACCGACTACGTGCTCCTGCGCGAGCGCGACGTGCACGGTGTCACCGAGACCGAGGACGAGGGCGGCGCGACCGGCCTGTACCTCTGACGGCCCGGCCCGGCGTCGCTACGGTGGGCCCATGATGGGCGATCCCCTGGACCTGCTCGCGCTCGAGGACGAGCTGAGCGCCGCGGAGCGCGAGACCCGTGACCGGGTACGCGCGCTCGTCGACGAGCACGTGCGGCCGCACGTCGCGCGCTGGTTCGCGGACGGCGTCTTCCCGCTCGACCTGGTGCCGCACCTCGCGGAGGCGGGCCTGCTCGGCATGCACCTGCACGGGCACGGCTGCGCGGGTCGCTCGGCCGTCGAGTACGGGCTCGCGATGGCCGAGCTCGAGGCGGGCGACTCCGGGATCCGGACGTTCGTCTCCGTGCAGGGATCGCTGGCGATGTCGGCGATCGCGAAGCACGGCTCGACCGTCCAGCAGGAGCGCTGGCTGCCCGCCATGGCGACGGGCGACGCCATCGGCTGCTTCGCCCTCACCGAGCCCGCCGCGGGCTCCGACCCGGCGTCGATGACGACCACGGCGACCCGCGTGGGCGACGAGTGGGTGCTGTCGGGGCGCAAGCGCTGGATCGGGCTGGCGTCGGTGGCCGACGTCGCGGTGGTGTGGGCGCGCGCGTCGGACCCGGCGGACGAGACGGCGGCCGGCGCAGGCCGTGTGCGCGGCTTCCTCGTCCCGACGTCGACCCCGGGATTCGTCGCCACTCCCATCGAGCCCAAGCTGTCGCTGCGGGCGTCCCTGCAGTGCGACGTCGTGCTCGACGACGTGCGGCTCCCGGCGGACGCGATCCTGCCGCACCACCCTGGCCTGGCCGGTCCGTTCGCCTGCCTGGCGGAGGCCCGCTACGGGATCGCGTGGGGCGCTGCGGGCGCGGCGCGCGACTGCCTGGACGTGGCGCTGCGGCACGCGGGGGAGCGGGTCCAGTTCGGGCGCCCGCTCGCCGCGTTCCAGCTCACCCAGGCGAAGCTCGTGGACATGGCCCTGGAGGTCTCCGCCGCGCAGCTCCTGGCACTGCGGATCGGGCGGCTCAAGGATGCCGGGCGGCTCGAGCCGCACCAGGTCTCGGCTGCCAAGCTCGCGAACGTCCGGTCCGCGATCGACGTCGCCCGGACCGCCCGTACCGTCCTCGGCGGCGACGGCATCACCCTGGAGCACTCCCCGATGCGGCACGCCGCGAACCTCGAGTCGGTCCGCACGTACGAGGGCACCGACGAGGTGCACACCCTGATCCTGGGGCGTCACCTGACGGGCCACCAGGCGTTCCGCTGAGGGCGCCCGCCGCTGGCCGGACGGCTGTCGTGCAGGTCACAGCGCCGACCGGCCGGAACGGTTTCCCGGCAGCCCTGGACGGCTGGTAATGTTTCTCACCGCCAGCGCCATTAGCTCAATTGGCAGAGCAGCTGACTCTTAATCAGCGGGTTCGGGGTTCGAGTCCCTGATGGCGCACCAGCACGAGGTCCCCGTTCCGCGGGGGCCTCGTCGCGTGAGTGCATCGCGACCAGGCCCTTTCCGGGCCGGCTGCCGCCCTCTGGCCACGCGCCATTAGCTCAATTGGCAGAGCAGCTGACTCTTAATCAGCGGGTTCGGGGTTCGAGTCCCTGATGGCGCACCAGCAAGCCCCGTCCGGCACCGCCGGGCGGGGCTTTCTCGTGCTGTCCCGTCGCCCGGACCCCGCGTCCAGTGGTCGTCCAGTGTTCTCCCCGTCGCCCCCGGCACGCACCGGGGAGTTCACCCGCCGCCGGAACGCTGTCGTCCCGGGTGAGCCCGGGCTGCCTGGCGGGAGCGCCCTTCCCTTCATCGACGACAGGAAGGACGGCACGCTGATGCGGCCGAAACCCTCTGGACGCCTGCGCGCGTCCTCCCTCGCCGCCTGCGTGGTGGCGGCGTCGCTGGCGCTCCCCGCCGCCGGCGTCGCACCCGCCGCCGCGGCACCGACGGACCCGGACCCCGACCCGGCCGCGACGGTCGCCGCCGACGACCGGTTCCCCGGGTTCCCGGGCTGGACGGAGGGCACCGCGGCCTCGACGCACGGGAAGAAGCCCGGCAAGCCCACCGGACCCACCAAGCCCGGCACGGCGCCCACGCTGACCCCGAAGGACGGCACCCACCTCGAGGGCGCGGTGCGGTTCGCGGCGGGTCCGTCCACCGCGGGCGACCCGGTCGGCCGCATCACGGTGGACGGCGCGGACCTGCCCGGCCTCGAGTCGACGACGGGCACGTCCGCGCTGGCGTTCGACGTCGGCAGCAACTCGGCCGATGCCGCGTTCGGCAACTACCTCGTGGTCAACGGGCATCGCGTCGAGCAGGAGCGCACCTGGGTGTCGGAGCGCGTCTCGGTCCCCGTGCCGAACGCGTGGCTGGTCCAGGGCACGAACACGGTCGAGATCCACGCGGGCGGCCTCGACTCGTCGTGCGGCGTCAACTTCGACGACTTCGTGGTCTCCGAGGTGCAGCTCGAGCTGCTCGGCGAGACCGCGGGCGACACGGGGAACTCCTTCGGGTACTCGATGGGCGACGGCTCCTGCGGCAGCAACACCTCCTATGTCAAGGAGGCGACGGTGACGTTCGAGGTCGAGAACGCGCCGGGCGCCACCACGGGGCTCGCCGCCGACGTCGACACGACGACGCTCGCGAACGGCTCCCACCGGGTCGTCGCCACCACGCGGTCGGGCGCCACGGCCACGCACACCGTGCGCGTGAACAACGCCCCGGTCGGCGCGCCCGCGCTCTCGCCGGAGGACGGCACGCTCACGCGGGGCGTGCAGACCGTCACGGCGTCCGCGCCGGCCGACGGCGACGGCGGCACCGCCTCGCTGACCGTCGACGGCGAGCCCGCCGCCGGGCCCGCGACGCTCGGCGACGGGGTGTCGGTGTTCGCGTTCGACGTCGGCACGAACGCGGTCGAGACGCGCCACCAGAACCACCTGCTCGTCAACGGCACCCGGCTCGACCTGCGCGGCGAAGGCGGCCGCGACCTCGTGTCCGAGCGGGCCCAGGTGGGCGTCCCGAACCGCCTCCTGCGCCCCGGCGCGAACACGATCGCGCTGGTCGCCGGGGACGTCTCGTCCTCGTGCGGCGCGAACCTCGACGACTTCACGGCGTCGGACCTCGCGCTGAGCGTCGCCGACGGCACCGTCACCCCGCCGGAGGACCTGCAGGCCTCCTACGCGATGGGCGACGGCAGCTGCGGCTCCAGCACCACTGCGGTGCCCCAGGTCGAGCTCACGTGGACGGTCGACGCCCCCGCCGAGACCGCGTTCCCCGCGCTCGGGCACGGCGAGGCCACCGTCTCGTTCGTCGTCGGCTCCAACTCGCTCGACGGGTCCGCGCAGAACCTGCTGCGCGTCAACGGCGTCGAGCGACGCATCGACCAGACCGTCGTCGGCGGCCGCGGCGAGATCACGTTCCCGAACGAGTGGCTCCTGCCCGGCTGGAACGAGGTCGACGTCGTCGCCGGCGCCTTCGAGAACGACTGCAACCTCGACGACTTCACGATCTCCGACGTCGTGCTGACGCCGGCGTCCGGCACGGCGCAGCAGCAGAACGCGGCGGCGTCCTACGCCCTCGGCGACGGCACCTGCGGCTCCAACCTCAACTCCTTCCGCCAGGTCGACCTGCACTTCCTCGTCGACGCCCCGGCGCGCGGCCTGCGCGCCGACGTCGACACCGCCGACCTGGAGGACGGCGAGCACGAGCTGGCCGCGGCGTCCACCACGGGCGAGACCGCCACGCGCACGCTGGAGACGGACAACACGGCCCCGCGCGTCTCGTCGTCCACCCCCGCCGACGGCGCGGTGATCACCAGCGCCGTCCCGCTCGCGGTGGAGCTCACCGACGCGCACGGCGTGGTCGGCGACGCGCAGGTGACGCTCGACGGCGAGGCCGTCGCGCTCGGCGACCCGGTCGGCCCGGGCCTGCCCGCCGGCGAGCACACTCTCGAGGTGGTGACCGCGGACTCCCTCGGCAACACCGCCACGCGCGAGATCGCCGTCACCAGCGCGGGCGTGCCCGACGTCCCGACCGACCTGTCCCCGGCCACCGGGACCACCGGCGCCCAGGCGCCGGTCACCCTCTCGGCCCGCGTCGCCGGCCCCGACAAGGGCAACGTCACTGCGACGTTCGCGCAGGCGGACGTGCTGCTCCCCGGCGAGGTCCGGCAGGGCGCGGCCGACGCCGTCCCGACGGAGCTGAACCCTCGTGGGGCGACGAGGGCGCCGGCGAAGGGACTGGCCGCGGGCGACGGGAAGACGCTCGCCTCACCGCAGGCCGACGCCGTCGCCTACCAGCGCTTCGACGTGCGGGTGAAGACCCGCGAGGAGCACCCCGTGGTGCGCTGGAGCGGCACCGCCGACCCGGCGCGCGAGGTCGCTCTGCTGGCCTGGGACACCCGGGCGAAGGCATGGGACACGCTCGCGGCGTCGCGCGGCTCGGCGCAGGGCGACACCGTCCTCGTCGCGCCGGCCGGGCCCCAGCACCGCGACCGCGGCGTCGTGCACGTCATGGTGGCGGCCACCGACCCGTTCGCGGACGACCTCGACGCGGGCGAGGAGGGCTTCGCCGACCCGGCGGACTACGACTTCTCCATCGCGCACCTGACCGACACCCAGTACCTGTCCGAGGGCGCGGTCGAGCAGGAGACGGCCGAGGAGCGGGAGATCTGGGAGTCCGCGTACGCCGGCGTGACCGACTGGATCGCCGCGAACGCCGACGAGCGCAAGATCGCGTTCGTGTCGCACACCGGCGACCTCATCGAGAACAACATCCGCGAGCCGCAGGACGATGCCATGCGGGCGCAGGTGACCGGTGAGTTCGAGGTCTCGTCCCGGCACCAGGCGACCATCGACGGCATCCCGAACTCCGCGGTCGCCGGCAACCACGACAACTGGTCCGGGGCGGCGGGCGGTGCCGACATGTACAACCGGTACTTCGGCCCCGACCGGTACGAGGCCGCGGCCGAGTCCTGGGAGAACGCCGAGTACGGCTCCTGGCGCGAGGGCGACAGCTCCAACCACTACGTGCTGTTTTCCGCTGGCGGGCTGGACTTCGTCGCCGTGGGCATGGGTTACGGCGTCACCCGCGAGGAGGCCGAGTGGGCCGACGGGATCTTCGAGCGGTACTCCGACCGCAACGGCATCCTCATGACCCACGCGTACCTCGCCGCCAGCACGCAGAAGGACGGCCGGGACGCGGGCTTCGCCACCCCGGACGGCTCCCCGCTGTACAAGTACGTCGTCGAGCCGAACGACAACGTGTTCCTCGTGCTCGCCGGTCACGTGCACGGCGTCACGACCAACGTGAAGCCGAAGGTGGGGCAGATCGCCGACGGAGTCGTGGAGCTCCTCGCGGACTACCAGGCGTTCACGGTGCCCGCCGGTCGGGTGGGCCTCGGCACGATCGGCGGCTACGACCCGGCCGAGCGGCTGCGGTTCGGGGCGTCGTACTTCCGGATGCTGCAGTTCGACGTCGACCGGGCGGAGATGAGCGTGGACACCTACTCGCCGCTCCTCGACGACTTCGGGGCCGACGAGTGGGACCCGGACGCCCGGTACGACTCGACCGCCGACAACATGGTGCTCCCGGTGGACCTCACCACCCGCACCACGTCGCTGGTCACGGACTCGCTGGCCGTCTACGCGCCCACGCGCGTGATCGGGACGAGGACCGTGGCGTCCGGCGAGGTCGCGTCCGTGCGGTGGGACCGCCTGGAGCGGGACACGCAGTACGCGTGGGTCGTCACGGCGACCACGCGCGGCGGCGGCGTCACCGCCGCGGAGCCGGCGCTCCTCACCACCGCGGGCGGCAAGCGGTGACCTTCCCCACCCCCGCCAGGGCGGCGTCGCGTCGCGGCGCCGTCCTGGCGGCCCTCGCCGTCGCCGGGGCGGCCACCGTGCTGCCGGCCGGCCCCGCCGTCGCGCACGACGCCACGACCGACGCGTACGCGCAGGTAGCGGCCGCCGTCGGCGCGGACGTCCACGTCGAGCTCGACCTCGAGTACGACCTGCTCATGAAGTCCGCCTGGCTCACGGCCGAGGCCTACGACGCGCAGGGCCAGGCCGCCCAGGAGGCGCAGCTCGCGGCGCACGCCGAGGAGGTGGCGACGTACGTCACCGAGCGGTTCCAGGTGGCGGCCGGCGAGGACCTCTGCGACCCGGCGCTCGCGGCCGACCCGACCGTCGGCGACCGCGGCGGGAAGGCCTACGCGACGGTGGTGCTCGACTACTCCTGTCCGACCGGCGAGGAGACGCACACGCTGTTCAGCGCGCTCTTCCCCGACACCGAGTCGTTCGTGCACTCCACCGAGACGATGGTCGCCTACGAGCTCGACGACGAGGAGGGGTCGGCGGTGCTCACGCCGTCCGAGCCGACCGTGACCACGGGCGAGCACCGGACGCTGCACCGCCTGGGCGCGTTCTTCGTGCTCGGGGCGGAGCATCTGCTGCTGGGCCCCGACCACCTCCTCTTCCTGCTGGCGCTCATCGTCGGGTCGCGCCGGCTGCGGGACGTCGTGCTGGTGGCGACCGCGTTCACCGTGGCGCACTCCGTGACCTTCCTGCTCGCGGCGACGGGCGCCGTGAACGCGCCCGGCGCCGTCGTGGAGCCGGTCATCGCGATATCGATCGCGGCCGTCGCAGCCTGGCACCTCTGGGCCGTGCGCCCCGGGGCGCCGCCGCGCCTGCTGACGGGGCTCGACGGCGGGCCCGGGGGCACCGTCGAGCCGCGGCGCCGGCGCGACCTGGCGCGCGCGGACGTCATCCGGCTCGCCGTCGTGTTCGCCTTCGGCCTGGTGCACGGGCTCGGGTTCGCCGGCGCGCTGGGGCTCGACGAGCCCTGGTCGTGGGGCCTGCTCGGGTCGCTGCTCGTGTTCAACGTGGGCATCGAGGCGGTGCAGCTCTGCATCGTCGCGATCGTGTTCCCCCTCCTGGTGCTGCTGCGCCGCCGCTCCCCGCGCGTGGCGCGGTGGGTGACCGCCGTCGTGGCGGCCGGCGTCGCCCTGGTGGGAGTCTTCTGGTTCGTGCAGCGGGTGCTCGGTCTGGGCTGAGCCCGCGGGGCATCACCGGCGCCGGCGCGCGCCGGGCCGCGACCCGGCGCAGGATGAGGCGATGATCTCCACCGAGCTCGCGGCCCGGCTGCGCGACGCAGGGCTGGTCTGGCGACCGGCCGACGGCGACCGGTTCCGCATCGACGCGCCCGACCTCTCCGGGGACGTCTTCACCGTCAGCACCATGACGATCGAGGCCCACGACTACCCGACCGGCACCATTCTCGGCTTCAACGGCACCACCGAGTGGGCACTCGACTCGGTGGCCGTCGAGGACGCGCTGTGGCTGCCCCGCGAGGACCAGCTGCGCGACCTGCTGCGCACCACGTTCCGGGGCCTGACGCGTGCGGGGGAGCGGTACGAGGTCGAGGTGGAGCTGAGGGGCGAGCAGCGGACCTTCGCCGCCGACGACCCCGCAGAGGCGTACGGGGCGGCCCTGCTCGCCCTCGTCGGGCTGAGCACCTGACCGGGGGGCCGTGCCGGGGAGCGGGCGCCGCCCGTCTACCCTGGACCCGTGCCCGACCCCGTGACCTCCGAGCCTGCCGACGTACCCGCCGACGTGCCCGCCGACGTGCCCGCCGACGCGATCGTCGACGCGATCGCCGCCGAGCCGACCGGTGCGGCCCACCCCCGGTACCGGCGCCAGCCGGTCAGCTTCGTCCGGCGCAGCGCGCGCCTCACCACGGCGCAGCGCAAGGCGTGGGACACCCGCCGCGACCGGTACCTCGTGGACGTGCCGCGCGACGTCACGGTGGCGTCGGTCGACCCCGCCTGGCGGCTCGACCCGGCGCAGGTCTTCGGCCGCACGGCCCCGCTGGTGGTGGAGATCGGGTCCGGCCAGGGCGAGGCGATCGTCGCGGCCGCCGCGGCGCACCCCGAGCGCGACCACCTGGCCGTCGAGGTGTACACCCCCGGCCTGGCGCAGACCATCGTGCGGGCCGGGCACGCCGGCGCCGACCCGGGGCGGGACGGCGGTGCGCCGGGGAACGAGCTCGGCAACCTGCGGCTCGTCGAGGCGGACGCCGCGGAGCTGCTGGCCACGGCGCTGCCGGAGGCGTCGGTCGACGAGCTGTGGGTCTTCTTCCCCGACCCGTGGCACAAGTCGCGCCACCAGAAGCGACGCCTCGTCACGCCGGCGTTCGCCGCTGTCGTCGCCCGCGCGCTGCGGCCCGGCGGCGTGTGGCGGCTCGCCACGGACTGGTCGCACTACGCGGACCAGATGATCGAGGTGCTGGAGGCCAGCGACGACTTCCGCAACGCCCACGGTCCCGGGGTGCGCGCGCCCCGGTTCGACGGCCGCGTGCTCACGAGCTTCGAGAGGAAGGGTTCCGCCGCCGGGCGGGCCGCGACCGACCTGGAGTACGTGCGCGGCTGAGCCCGTGCGTGGCTGACCTGGGGACGCGCCTGGGTAGTGACTTGCGCCACACCGTCCGGCTCTAGCAGGGTGTGCCTCGCGAACGTTATCGACCGGGGCAGCGTGGCCTCGGCACCCCGCATGAGCCAACGGAGGCATCATGACCGACCTGTCCAAGGAAGGGCCACCACCCGGCGAGACCGAGTACCAGAGGGTGCAGCGGTCGGACGAGTTCCAGGGGCTGCGGCGCGCGTTCCGGAACTTCGTGTTCCCGATGACGGCGCTGTTCCTCGCCTGGTACTTCGTCTACGTCCTGCTCGCCAACTACGCCCACGACTTCATGAGCATCCGGCTGGGCGACAGCAACATCACGGTGGGGCTGCTGTTCGGGCTCGGGCAGTTCGTCTCCACCTTCGCTATCACGATGCTCTACGCCCGCTGGGCGAACAAGAAGTTCGACGCGCGGGCCGACGCGCTGCGCCGTGAGATCGAGGAGGGCGACCTGTGAGCGGCAACCTGACCCTGGCGGCCGACGGGACGGCCGGCGCGCCGACCGTCGTCGCGGCCGAGGCCACCGACATCGGCAACCCCTGGGTGAACATCGGCATCTTCGCCGCGTTCGTCCTGGTCACGCTCGTGATCGTGTTCCGCGCCTCGCGGCAGAACAAGTCCGCCGCCGACTTCTACGCTGGCGGGCGCAACTTCACCGGCCCGCAGAACGGCACCGCGATCGCCGGCGACTACCTGTCCGCCGCGTCCTTCCTCGGTATCTGCGGCGCCATCGCGCTCAACGGGTACGACGGCTTCCTCTACTCGATCGGGTTCCTGGTCGCCTGGCTCGTGGCGCTGCTGCTGGTGGCCGAGCTGCTGCGCAACACCGGCAAGTTCACGATGGCCGACGTGCTGTCCTTCCGGCTCCGCCAGCGTCCGGTGCGGATGGCGGCCGCGCTCGCGACCCTGCTCGTGGTGTTCTTCTACCTGCTCGCCCAGATGGCGGGCGCCGGCGGCCTCGTCGCCCTGCTCCTGGGTGTCGACAGCCGGGCCGGGCAGAGCCTCGTCATCGCCGTCGTCGGCGCGCTGATGATCCTCTACGTGCTGGTCGGCGGCATGAAGGGCACCACCTGGGTGCAGATCATCAAGGCGATCCTGCTCATCGCGGGCGCCGCGATCATGACGGTCTGGGTGCTGGCCCAGTACGGGTTCAACCTCTCCGACCTGCTCGGCGGTGCCGTCGAGGCGGCCGGGCCCGGCGGGGAGGCGCTGCTCGAGCCGGGCAAGCAGTACGGCGCGGACTCCACCTCCAAGCTGAGCTTCCTGTCGCTGGCCCTCGCGCTCGTGCTCGGGACGGCCGGCCTGCCGCACGTGCTCATGCGCTTCTACACCGTGCCGACGGCCAAGGAGGCCCGTCGATCGGTGGTCTGGGCCATCTGGCTCATCGGCATCTTCTACCTGTTCACCCTCGTGCTGGGCTACGGGGCGGGCGCGCTCGTGGGTCCGGAGGCGATCAACAACGCCCCCGGCGGCGTGAACTCGGCGGCGCCGCTGCTGGCGTTCGCCCTCGGCGGCGAGATCCTGCTCGGGCTCATCTCGGCGGTCGCGTTCGCGACGATCCTCGCGGTGGTGGCGGGGCTGACGATCACCGCGGCGGCCAGCTTCTCCCACGACATCTACGCCAACGTCATCAAGAAGGGGCAGGTCAAGCCCGACTCCGAGGTGCGCATCGCGCGCTGGACGGTGGTGGTGATCGGCGTCATCGCCATCGTGGGCGGCATCTTCGCCCAGAACCAGAACGTCGCGTTCCTCGTGGCGCTCGCCTTCGCGGTGGCGGCCTCCGCGAACCTGCCGACCATCGTGTTCTCGCTGTTCTGGAAGCGGTTCAACACCTCGGGCGCGCTGTGGAGCATCTACGGCGGGCTGGTCTCCTGCATCGTGCTCATCGTCCTGTCGCCCACCGTGTCGGGGGACGAGAAGGCGATGTTCCCGGGCGCTGACTTCGCCGTCTTCCCGCTGACGAACCCGGGCCTGGTGTCCATCCCGCTGGGCTTCCTCCTGGGCATCGTCGGTACCTTCCTGTCCAAGGAGAAGCCGCACCCGGAGAAGTTCGCCGAGATGGAGGTCCGCTCCCTCACCGGTGCCGGTGCCGAGAAGGCGACCGCCAAGCACTGACGGAATGCACGGAGAAGGGCCCCGAGGATCGCTACCTGATCCTCGGGGCCCTTCCTCGTGCGCGTGCCGCGGCGCTCAGCCGGCCGACGTCGACAGGGAGCCGTCGGAGCTGAATACCAGGCCGAGGGTGATCTCGCCCTTCTGCAGCGCCGCCTTGGTGAGCGGGCCGCCGGCGTCCAGCGAGCGGAACTCGGAGAACGTCAGACCGTAGGTGTCCTCGAGCCCGGGCTGGCAGAACGGCCGTTCGGTGCACTCCGGCCCGGCGCCGAGCACCAGCCCGCCGCAGGCCTCGGCGAGGTCGCTCAGCGTCGTGAGGTCGTGCTCGGTCGCGAACGCCTGCGTGACGGCGAACGCGTTCTGGTCCTGCGCCGGGGACGGGGTGCCGAAGGCCAGGCCGGCCTGCTCGCCGAGGTCGGTGAGCGCCGTCATCGTCGCGTCGAGGTCGCCGCTCGCCTGCGGCTCGGCGTCCGCTCCGTTGAGGTCCTTGTTGAGGAACTCGGTGAGCGTGCCCACGTACTCGGGCACCATCTGCACCTGGTCGCCCTTCAGCAGCGCGGGCAGGTACGTCTCGCGGTTGCCGATCGTCGTGACGGAGGCGTCGTAGCCCGCGCTCTGGAGCACGTCGGCGTAGATGTTGCCCAGGGTGGCGCTCTCGGCGAAGTCGGCCGCGCCGATCGCGACCTTCACGCCCTCGCCCGCCGAGGCGTCGTCGGCCGCGAGGCCGGCGTCCTCGACGAACTGGGCGGCGACGTCCTCGGAGGTCTTGCGGTCGATGTCGACCGCCTTGTTGAGGCCGATCAGCGTGTCCGTGTCGAGCGCGGCGGACACGGTGTCGAGCAGCGGGATCAGGTCGGGCGCCTGGGACGCGAGGTCGGCGTTGACCGCGGGGACGATGTTGTCCACGGTCTGCAGCTTCTTGTCGTCCTCGAGCACCACGAGCGCGTCGTCGGGGACGGCCTCGCAGGTCGCGGCTGCGGCCGAGGCGGTGGACGTGGAACCGCCGCCCCCGGCCGAGCCGGGGTCGCCGCAGGCGGCGAGCAGCCCGCTCGCGCCGACGACGGCGGCCAGCGCGGCCGTCGTGCGACGCAGGGTGGTGGTGCGGTGGGAGGTCATCGAGCTCTCCGTCCGTGGGAGGGACCAGGGTGGGGGTGGGTACCGCGTGGGAGTGACGGGCGAACCGCCCCATTCGACCGCGGAGGCCGGGGCGGGGCAACCGGTTTGTGGTGGATCGACCTGGTCACCGCCGGGCGGACGCCCGCAGGGGAGCCGGGGTGACGAGCCGCTGCACGACGGCGAAGACGCCGTCGAGCACGAGGGCCAGGGCCGCGACCAGGACGCCCCCGGCGAGCACCTGGCCGTAGCGCTGGGTGCCCATGCCGAGCGCGATGATCTGCCCCAGGCCGCCGCCGCCGGCGAGCGCCGCCAGCGGCACCGTGGCGCTGACCTGCACGACGGCGGTGCGCACGCCCGCCGCGACCAGCCCGGTGGCGAGCGGCAGCTCGACCCGGGTGAGCACCTGACGACCCGGCATCCCGAGGCCGACCGCGGCGTCGCGCGCGGAGGGGTCCGCGCCGCGCACGCCCTCGTACGTGTTGACCAGCAGCACGGGCGCGGCGAAGAGGGCGGCGGCCACCACGGTGGCGCCGTCGCCGAAGAGGCCCGCCGTGGCGAGCAGCAGGATGATGCCGAGCGTCGGGACGGCGCGGCTGGCGTTGGTCAGCCAGACGGTGACGCCGCCGCCCCGGCGGCCGTGGCCCAGCCACGCGCCGACCGGCAGGGCGACGGCCGCGGCGACGAGCACGGCGGCGGCCGTGAGCGCCAGGTGCTCCCGCCCCAGCTCGAGGATGCCCCCCGGCCCGGTCCAGCTCAGGGGGTCGTTGAGGTAGGCGATCGCCTGGCTGACGACACCGGTGTCCTGTGCCATGGTCACGGGCCCGGTGGCCGCGGCGCTCATGCGGACCTCCCGCGCAACCACGGCGTGAGCGCGCGGCCGGCGGCCCACAGCACGAGGTCGAGGACGAGGGCGAGCAGGACGCAGGCGATCGTCGCCGTCATGATCTCCGCCCGGTAGAAGTTGTTGCGGAAGCCCTGGAACATCAGCTGGCCCAGGCCGCCGTAGCCCACCACCACGCCCACCGTGACCAGCGCGACGGTGGTGACGGTGGCGAGCCGCAGCCCCGCCATGATGCTCGGGAGCGCGTTCGGCAGGCGTACGCGGGCGAGCACCTGCAGGGGCCCGTGGCCCACCCCGCGGGCGGCGTCGACCGCGGCGGGGTCGACGCCGTCGAGGCCCGTCACCGTGTTGCGCAGGATCACCAGCAGCGCGTAGAGCACCAGCCCGAGCAGCACGGGCTGGCGGCCGATCCCCATGATCGGCGCGAGGATCGCGAACAGTGCGAGGGACGGGACCGTGTAGAGGATCGCCGCGGTGCCGAGCAGCGGCCCGGCGAGCCAGCGCACCCGGGAGGCGAGCAGACCCAGCGGGATCGCGACGAGCGCGGCGATCGCCACCGCCTCGACCGTGAGCAGCGCGTGCTCGGTGGTGCGCGCCCACAGCACGTCGGCGTTCTCGGTCACGTACGACCAGGAGAACCACGGGTTGTCCGCGGCGGCGGTGCTGACCATGGGCTCGACCGTAGCGGCCGGGTCCGACGCCGTGCCGTGGGCCACCCCGGCGCGCCGCGGTCCGGGGTGTCGGACGGCGTGGATAGCCTCGCAGCCATGCCCGCCCCGACGGACCAGTCCGCACCGCCCGCGTCGCCGCCCGCCCGGTTGACGACCGGCATCGAGCTCGACGCCGTCCGCAAGGCCTACCCGGACGGCACGGTCGCGGTCGAGGGGTTGAGCCTCACGGTGCGGCCGGGGGAGGTGCTCGCCCTGGTGGGGCCCTCCGGCTGCGGCAAGTCGACCACGCTGCGGATGATCAACCGCCTCGTCGAGCTCACCTCCGGGCGGGTGCTGGTGGACGGCGAGGACGTCACGCACGTCGACCCCGTCGCGCTGCGCCGCCGGACCGGGTACGTCATCCAGGACGTCGGGCTGCTGCCGCACCGCACGGTCGAGGCGAACGTCGCCACCGTGCCGCGGCTGCTCGGCTGGGACCGGCAGCGCGTGCGCGACCGCGTGTCCGAGGTGCTCGACCTGGTCGGCCTCCCGGCCGACCGGTACGGGCGGCGCTACCCGCACCAGCTCTCCGGCGGGGAGCGGCAGCGCGTCGGCGTGGCCCGCGCGCTGGCCACCGACCCGCCCGTGCTGCTCATGGACGAGCCGTTCGGCGCGGTCGACCCCGAGCGCCGCCGGGACCTGCAGAACCAGGTGGCGCGCATCCTCGCCGAGGTCGGCTCCACGGTGGTGCTGGTCACGCACGACGTCGACGAGGCGGTGCGGCTCGGGGACCGGGTGGCGGTGCTCTCCCGCGGCGGGCACCTGGAGCAGGTCGCCTCGCCGCTGACCGTCCTCGCGCACCCCGCGACCGACCGGGTGCGCGACTTCGTCGGCGCCGGGGCGCACCAGCGCATGCTCGCGCTCGCCGTGGTGCAGCGCGAGGACCTCGAGGACGCGTCGCTGGTGGTGCTGCCCGCGCCGCCCCCCGTGGCCCTCGGCGCCAGCCTCGCGGAGGCGTTCGAGGCCGTGGCCGCGCTGCCGACGTCGTCCCAGGGGCGGGTCCCGGTGGTCGACGACGGTGGTGCCGTCGTCGGCTCGCTCACCGCGGCCGGCATCCTCGGCGGGCTGCGCCGTGCCGCGGACGCCGCGGCGCCTGCCGTGTCGCCCGCCGACTAGGCTCGACGCGTGACCACGACCCGCATCGGCCTCGCCACCTGCTCCGCCCTGCCCCGCCTGGACAGCGACGACCGCCCGCTGCTCGCCGCGCTCACCGATCGCGGCGTGGTGACCGAGGCGGTGGTGTGGGACGACCCGGACGTGGACTGGTCGGTCTACGACCTCGTCGTCGTCCGCTCCACCTGGGACTACTCGCCCCGCCGCGACGACTTCCTCGCCTGGGCGCAGACGGTGCCGCGCCTGGAGAACCCGGCCGACGTGCTGCGGTGGAACACCGACAAGGGCTACCTGCGCACCCTCGAGGAGGCGGGCGTGCCCGTCATCCCGACGATCTGGCTGGACCCCGACCGGCACCTGTCGAAGCGCGCGGTGCACACGCGCATGCCCGCCTTCGGCGACTTCGTGGTCAAGCCCGTGGTCAGCGCCGGCGCGCAGGACACGGGTCGCTACCAGCCGGTGTCCGCGCAGTCGCGGGCGCTCGCGATCAAGCACGCGGTGGACCTGCTCGACGGCGGCCGCGCCGTGATGATCCAGCCCTACGTGACGTCGGTGGACACGACGGGGGAGACCGGCCTCGTCTTCGTGGACGGCGAGCTGCGGCACGCGGTGCGCAAGCACGCGCTGCTGACCGGGCCCGTCGAGGCCAGCGAGGCGCTCTACGCCGCAGAGCGCATGGAGCCCGCGGTGGCGACGCCCGAGCAGGTCGACGTCGCGGAGAAGGCGCTCGCGGTCGCGCGCGAGCAGGTCGGCGGCGAGCAGCCGTTCCTCTACGCGCGCGTCGACCTCGTCGCCAGCGACGACGGCACCCCGATGGTCATCGAGCTCGAGCTCACCGAGCCGTCGCTGTGGATGCAGCACTCCGGCACGGCCGCCACCCTGGACGCGTTCGCGGACGCGATCGTCGCGCGGGCCTGAGCCCGGCGGCCCCGCGGCGGTCCCGGGCGCGCGGTGTCGTCAGCGGGCGCGGTCGAGCTCGGCGACGATCGCGTCGTAGCCCCGGGAGGCGGCCAGGTCCCGGAGGAGCACGCCGTCCCCGTCGCGGATCGTCGGGTCCGCGCCGGCGTCGAGCAGGAGGCGTACGACCTCGACCTGGTCCGCCGACCCGTCGCCGAGCACGATCGCCTCGTGCAGCGCGGTCCACGACAGGCGGTTGACGTGGTCGACCGGCACGCCGGCGTCGGGCAGGATGCGCACGGTCGAGACGTGCCCGTGCTCGCTCGCGGGGATGAGCGCCGTGCCGCTGTCCCGGTTCGTGCTCGTCACGTCGGCGCCGGAGGGTGTTCCGGAGGTGGTGTCGCGGGCGCCGGCGTCGTCCGCGCGACCGATGCGCAGCAGGGCAGGGACGGCGACCACGAGGACGACGAGGCAGACGACGAGCGCCAGGCTCGCCCCGAGGGCCGTGCGGGGCACGCCGACGTGCTCCGCGACCACGCCGATCACCAGCGTGGCGGCGGGCATGACGCCGATCACGAGCTCCTGCAGGCCGAGCGCGCGGCCGTGCACGCCGGGGTCGGTGACCATGAGGAGCAGCGTGGTCTGCAGCACGCCGAACGCGGCGCCGGCGAGCCCGATGACGGCCATGAGCACGAACGCGGGCGCAGGCGCCGCGGTCAGCGAGAACGCGGCCCAGGCCAGCCCCCACACCGTCGTGCCGAGCACGAACAGCGCGCCCTTGAAGCGGAAGTCGCCGAGCGCGGCGATGACGAGCGACCCGACGAGCCCGCCCACGCCGGCGCAGGTGAGCAGCGCGCCGAGGCCCGCGGCATCGAGCCCGAACGACTCGGCGGCGAAGACGGGCATGAACGACTGGTACACGGGCCAGAGGAAGACGTTCGCGGCCAGGGTGACGAGCAGGACGCCGACAGCGAGCCGGTTCCCGGCGACGGCGCGGAACCCGCCCGCGACCATGGCGAGCACCGACGCCGAGGCGTGGCCGCCCGGACCGGTGCGGGTGCGCAGGCGGCGCAGCGGCAGCAGGAGAAGGAGAGAGGCCACGTACCAGGCCGTGGAGACCCAGAGCGCGGCCGGGGCGCCTATCGCCGCGATCATGCCGCCGCCCAGCGCCGGCCCGATCACCTGGGTCATGTTGAGCGCCATCGAGTTCAGCGCGTTCGCGTTCGAGAGGTTCTCACGGCCCACGAGGTCGAGCACGAGCGACATCCGGGCCGGCTGGGAGGGCGACTGGGCGATGCCGATCGCGAAGCCGCCCAGGACGATCGCCCCGTAGGGCAGCAGGTCGGCGGTCGCGAGCGCGGCGACCACGGCCACGGCACCGGTGGCCCAGGTGCAGGCGACGAGCAGCAGCCGCACCCGGTCGTAGCGGTCCGCGAGCGCCCCCGCGACGGGTCCGAGCAGCAGGGGTGCCAGCCGTGCCGCGGTGTACACGGCGACGAGGAGCTCTGAGCCGGTGAGCTCGAACGCGAGCCAGCCGAGCACCAGGGTCTGCGTCCAGACGCCGCCGAAGAAGAACAGGTTGGACGCCCACAGGAGCTGGAACGGGCGGTTGCCCCGCAGGGAGGAGAAGGTGGCGGTGGCCGCGCTCGGGCGGGCGGGGGCGGCCTGTCGTGCCACGGCGGGGGTGTCTCCTTCGGTCACGGGGGACCGCGTCCGCGGCCGTGGCGATGGTATACCGAATGGACCGGGGCGGGCCCTGCCCGCACCCGCCCGGAGACGGAGAGAGGCCCCCGTCGCGTCCGGACGGACGCGACGGGGGCCTCTTCTGGTGGGGTGGCTAACCGGGCTTGAACCGGCGACCTCCTGGACCACAACCAGGCGCTCTACCGACTGAGCTATAGCCACCATGGTCCGGTTACCGAAGCACCGGGCCGTCGAAAAGTGTACATGCTCCGCGGGGCGGTTCAGGCCTCCGTGGTGCGCCGGGTGACCGACGTCTCGCTGACGCGCTCGGCGACGACGCGGGCGGTCTTCGTGTCCGGGCCGGGCTGGGGCACGAACAGTGCCTCCCGGTAGTACCGCAGCTCGTCGATGCTCTCGAGGATGTCGGCGAGCGCCCGGTGGCCGCCGTCCTTCTTGGGGGAGGCGAAGTACACGCGGGGGTACCAGCGGCGGGCGAGCTCCTTGATCGACGACACGTCGACGATCCGGTAGTGCAGGTGTCCCACCAGCTCGGGCATGTCCCGGTCCAGGAACATCTTGTCCGTGCCGACGGAGTTGCCGGCCAGCGGTGCCTTGCCCGGGTCCGGCACCCACTCGCGCACGTAGTCGAGCACGGCCTGCTCGGCCTCGGCGAGCGTCGTGCCCGCGGGCAGCTCCTCGATGAGGCCGGACGTGGTGTGCATGTCGCGGACGAAGTCGTTCATCTGCTCGAGGGCGGCAGCGGGCGGCGCGACGACGACGTCCACCCCCTCGCCGAGCACGTTCAGCTCGGAGTCCGTGACCACGGCGGCGACCTCGACCAGCGCGTCCGCGCGCAGGTCCAGACCGGTCATCTCGCAGTCGATCCAGACGATGCGTTCGTTCGGGTTCGCGGGGCTCACGGGGTCAGCCTACGGTCCGCGCGCCCGGGGGCGGCCCGGTGACCCTGGTGACCCCGGTGAGCTCGGTGACACGACGAGGGCCCCGGCGCTCCGGACGGTTCGGTGCGAACGGTCCGGGCCCCGGGGCCCTCGTGGTGGCGTCGTCGGCGGGTCGATACCCGGCCGGCGCCCGCCCTGCGGGTGTCATGCGGTCAGCCAGTCGTACAGCCACCGGGCGATGCTGGTGCGCTGTCGGCGGGCGTGCGGCTGCGGGCGCAGCTTGCGCTGCTGCTGCAGTCGGTGGATGGTTCGTCGTCGCTCGGCGTCCTCGAGACGCTCGCGCTGGATGGCCTGCACGAGAAGCAGGTTCTCCGGGGGAAACATGGTGATGGTGTCCTTCGTGACGTGGGGTCGTCGGTCCGGGCCAGGGACCACCCGTGCGACCGGTGTCTGACCGGCCGCGCGTCACCGCGGTGCATGCATGAGTCTGCCGGGACGTCATCGTCCGGCGCACGGCTTTTTCCCAGGTGGGCGCGCCCCCGGCCGTGCACGGGGCCGTGGTCGACGGGCGCCGTGCCGATACCATGGGTGCGCGCCTCCATAGCTCAATGGATAGAGCAACGGCCTTCTAATCCGTAGGTTGCAGGTTCGAGTCCTGCTGGGGGCACCGTCAGACGGCAGCGGGGCGCGGCATGGCCGCCGCGTCGGCGTGGTCGACCAGCTCGCGCCCCTCGCGCCGGATGCGCTCGGAGCCCCACAGCCCGAGCGGGGCGAGCGCGTCGTTGAGCGCCCGCCCGTGCTCGGTGAGCGCGTACTCGACGCGGGGCGGCACCTCGGCGTAGACGGTGCGCACCACGAGGTCGTCGGCCTCCATCTCGCGCAGGTGCTGGGTGAGCACCTTCTCGCTCACGCCCGGCAGCCCGCGGCGCAGCTCCGCGAAGCGGCGCACGCCGTGCTCCTCGAGCTCCCAGAGGATGAGGCCCTTCCACTTGCCGCTCACGACGTCGAGCGCGGCGTCGATGCCGCAGACGTAGGGGCCGCGCCGGGTGCTGGTGGTCATGGTGCTCCTCGTGTCCGGGTACCTCCCTCGAGGTAAGTACCGCAGTTTTTTGTGCGTACTTCACACGCTTGCCGTACCCCCTGAGCATGGAGGTGTCCGGCTCGAAGGACAAGTCCCGACACCAGGAGGAGACCCCATGACGCAGCACCACGCACCGATCGAGCAGGCTCCGGTCACCGTGATCGGCCTGGGCCCGATGGGCCAGGCGATGGTCCGCAGCCTGCTCAACGGCGGCCACCCCGTCACGGTCTGGAACCGCACCCCGTCCCGGGCCGACGGCGTGGTGGCGGCCGGTGCGGCCTTCGCGCCCACGCCCCGCGAGGCGCTGGAGGCGGCCGAGCTGGTCGTGCTCAGCCTCACCGACTACGCCGCGATGGACGCGATCCTCGACGGCGCGGCCGACGCGCTCGCCGGTCGCACGCTCGTCAACCTCAGCTCGGACACGCCGGACCGGACCCGCGCTGCGGCCTCGTGGGCCGCGGAGCACGGGGCCGGCTTCCTCACCGGCGGCGTGATGACGCCTGCGCCGATGGTGGGTACCGACGAGGCCTTCGTCTACTACTCCGGGCCGCAGGAGCTGCTCGAGCGGCACCGCGACGCCCTCGGGCGGATCGGGCGCCCGCGCTACCTCGGGGCGGACCCGGGGCTGGCGCAGCTGATGTACCAGGCGCAGCTCGACGTCTTCCTCACGTCGTTGTCCGCGCTGATGCACGCCACGGCGCTGATCGGCTCCGCGGGCCTGCCCGCCCGCGAGTTCGTGCCTGACGCGGTCGCGCAGCTCGGAAGCATCCCGGCGATGCTCGAGGCCGGCGGGAGCACCGGCGAGCAGATCGACGCCGGGGACCACCCCGGGCACCTGTCCACGGTGACGATGATGGGCGCAACGGCCGACCACGTCGTCGCGGCGAGCGAGGCGGTCGGCATCGACACGGCCCTGCCGCGGGCCGTGCAGGCGCACTACCGCCGCGCGATCGACGCCGGGCACGGCGCCGACAACTGGACGCGCATCATCGACGGCATCCGGGACCCGCGGTGAGCCGGGCGCGCGAGGCGGTCGCACTGCTCGGGCTCGGCGTCATGGGACGGGCGCTCGCCGCGACCCTGCTGGACGGCGGTCGCGCCGTCACGGTCTGGAACCGGTCGCCCGGGCGGGACACGGAGCTGGTGGAGCGCGGCGCCCACCGGGCGGCCGCCGCCCGCGACGCCGTCCTCGCGGCGCCGGTGGTCGTCGTCTGCCTCTACGACCACGTGTCTCGGTGCGCGACACGCTCGAGCCGCTCGTCGAGCAGCTGCGCGGCCGCGTCGTGGTCAACCTGACCACGACCACCCCGAACGAGGCGCGTGCGCTCGCCTCCTGGGCGTCCGACCACGGGGTGCGGTACCTCGACGGCGCGATCATGGCCACCCCGCCGATGATCGGGTCGCCGGGCGCCGCGATCCTCTACAGCGGGGACGAAGGCGTGTTCGACGAGGTCAGGGGCCCGCTGGACGTGTGGGCGACCAGCACGTTCGAGGGGCCGGACGCCGGCCGCGCGTCGCTGCTGGACCTCGCGATGCTGTCGGGGATGTACACGATGTTCGCGGGGTTCCTGCACGGCGCCGCGATGGTGGGGGCCGACGGCGTGGACGCCACCAGCTTCGCGCGCCGCGCGGCACCCTTCCTCGCCGCCATGACCGAGGCGTTCGCGCTCGACGCCGCGGTGATCGACGACGGCAACTACTCCGACCCCGTGCAGAGCCTGGACTGGTCCGACCTGGGCCACCTGGTGCGGGCGAGCGAGGAGCAGGGGGTCGACCCCGCGCCGATCGCGATGGTGGAGGAGCTGCGCCGGCGCCAGGTCGACGCGGGGCACGGCGGGTCGGACTTCGCGCGGATCTACGAGAGCCTCCGCCGCCGCTGAGGAGCCGCGCCCGACGTCGTCCCGGCGTGGCGACGGACGCCGTGGCCGGCGAGCGTGCCGCGCGGGGGAAGATCGGCCCTCCGCGCGGCGCGCGCGTTTGGCACGGAACGCCCCAGCGGGAAGGATGTGCCCGTGACACCTTCCCTGGAAACCCGCGCCTCGCGCCGCGCCGCGAGCAGGAAAGACGGCGGGGCGGGCGAGGAGATCGGCGTCACCGTCCACGACGTCGCCCGAGACCTGCGACGTGACGTCGCGGCCGTCGAGCTCCCCCTGCCGATCGAGGGGGCGGAGGAGGCGGCGGCTTCCCGGGACCGGCTGCTCGCGCAGCTGGACGAGCACCTGCTGCCCCGCCTGAAGGAGCTGTCCTCGCCGGCCGTCGTCGTCGTGGCCGGCTCGACCGGGGCGGGCAAGTCCACGCTGTACAACTCGCTGCTCGGCGAGGCCGTCTCCGAGGCCGGGGTGCTGCGGCCCACGACGCGCGAGCCCGTGCTCGCCCACCATCCCCTGGACGCCGACGTCATGTCCTCCGGCCCGGTCACGGAGCTGTCGCGCGTGGTGCAGCACGAGGGCGTGCCGCGCGGCACGGCGCTGCTCGACGCCCCCGACCTGGACTCGTTCGTGCAGCAGAACCGCTCCACGGCGCACCAGCTGCTGGAGGCCGCCGACCTCTGGCTCTTCGTCACGACGGCCGCGCGGTACGGCGACGCGCTGCCCTGGCAGGCGCTCGCCCGGGCCACCGAGCGCGGGGCGTCCGTGGCGATGGTGCTCAACCGGGTGCCGAAGGAGACGCTGACCACGGTGCGCGGCGACCTGCTGCAGCGCCTGCGCGAGCACGGCATGACCGACGTCCCGCTGTTCGTGGTGCCCGACGTCGGCCCGCACGAGGGCCTGCTCGACCCGTCGGTCGTGCAGCCCGTGCGCCGCTGGCTCACGATGCTCGCCGGGCCGGACCGGTCGCGCGCCGTCGTCGTGCGGACCCTCAAGGGCGCCCTGGGCGCGCTGCCCGGCTGGGTCACGTCGCTCGCGGACGCGATCGACGCGCAGCAGGAGGCGGAGCACGTGCTGCGGCGGCGGGTGTCCGAGGAGATCCCGCCGGCGGAGCGGCTGGCTCGGGACGCGGTGGCCGCCGGGGTCGTCGCCGGGGCGTCGGTCGAGGCGCGCTGGCGCGAGCTGTCCGGCACGGTCGGTGTCGACCGCGTGAAGGTCCGCGGCGACCGGGCGCGCAGCACGCGCCGGGCCGGTCGCGCGCGGGAGGCGGCGCTCGAGGAGCTGCGGTCCGACGTGGTGGACGCTGCCACGCGCACGCTGGCCGCGTCGGGCGCCCGGGTCGAGGAGCGGCTGCGTGCCGTCCTCGCCGGCCCGGGCGCACCCGCCGGCGGCGAGGCGGTGGCGCCCGACGGCGCGGCGCGCACGGCCGCCCGCGAGGCGGACGTCCCGGGTCGCGTGGCGGGCTGGGCCGAGCGTGCCGACGAGCTGGTCGCCGGGCTCACCGGCGGTGCGGCCCCGGCCCAGGACGAGGCCCGCGTCGAGGCCGCGGTCAAGGCGTTCGGGCCGCGCGGGCTCGCGACGCTGCTCCTGGCGTCCGCCGCGGGCAGCGACGACGCGGCGCGGCTGCTGTCCCGGGTGCTCGGCGAGGTGGCCGACGCCTCGGTGTCGACCCTGCGCGACGACCTGGGCGACCGTGCCGCCGCCGTCGTCGACGCCGAGGTGCAGGCCGTCCTGGACGACCTCGGTCCGTCCGAACCCGCCGACGACGCGGCCGCGGGGCTGCGCGTGCGACTCGCCGAGCTCAGGAGGCTGACATGACCGAGAGCCCGTCCCACGACGCGACGTTGCGTGCCCGCACCGAGGACCTCGCCCAGGCCCTCGACATCGCCGGGCCGCGGCTCGACGACGCCACGTCGGAGCGCGTCTCCGCGGCCGTCGAGGGGGTGCGCCAGCGCCTCGCGCTGGGCGTCGACCACACGGTCGTGGCCTTCGCGGGCGGCACCGGCTCCGGAAAGTCGAGCCTGTTCAACAAGGTGTCGCGCCTGAGCTTCGCGGACGTCGGGGTGAAGCGGCCCACGACGGCGCGTGTCACCGCCTGCTCCTGGTCGGACGGCGCGGAGGCGCTGCTCGACTGGGTGGGCGTGGACCGCGAGCGCCGCATCACGCAGGGCGGGGAGCTCGACGGCCAGGACGAGGAGAAGCTGGCCGGGCTCGTGCTGCTCGACCTGCCCGACCACGACTCCGTCGAGCCCGCCCACCGCGAGGTCGTCGACCGCGTGCTGCCGCTCGTCGACCTGCTGGTGTGGGTCGTGGACCCGCAGAAGTACGCGGACGACGCGCTGCACTCCGGCTACCTGCGGGCGTCCGTGGGCTCCGAGTCGTCGATGGTCGTGCTGCTCAACCAGGTGGACACCGTGCCGGACGCGCAACGGGAGAACCTGCTGGCCGACCTGGCCCGCCTGCTCGAGGACGACGGGCTCACCGGCGTGTACGTGCAGGGCGTGTCCGCGAGGACGGGCGAGGGCATCGACCGTGTGCGGGTGCTCCTGGAGGAGGCGTGTGCGCGCCGCTCGGTCGCGGCCGGGCGGGCGGCGGCGGAGCTGGACACCGCGGCGCGCCTGCTGCTGGCGCAGACCCCGGCCGAGGTGCCGTGGCAGATGGGCCCGGCCGTCGAGCGGGAGCTCGACGCCCTGGTGGCCGCCACCGGGCTGGCGGCGGTCGCGACCCAGGTGGGCAACGCGGTGCGCAACGGCTACGGACGCCCCGAGGTGCCGCCCCCGGACCGGGACGCGGTCGCTCTGTCCCGGGCCCGCTGGCTGACCCGGGCGGGCGCGTCGCTGCGGCCGGGCTGGCAGCGGTCGCTCGCCGCGTCCGTCGCCGGGGCGGACCAGCTGCGCACGTCGGTGGCGGGCGCGCTGCGCGGGGTCGTGCTGGACACGCGCGGGCCGTCCTCCGCCCGGGTGCTGCGCCGCACGTCGTGGGTGCTCGGGGGGGTGGCCGTGGTGGCGGCGGTCGTCGGCGTGCTCGCGCTGACCGGGGTGCTGGACCTCGCCTCGCCGTGGCCGGCGGTCGTGCTGGGCCTGGCCGGCGTGACGGCGGTGGCCGCCGTCACGGTGGCCCTCGCGGGCGCGGGTGCGCGGAGGGGGCTGGCGCGCAAGCGGGAGCAGGCCGTGGCGTCGGCCGGCCGCGCGGCGCTCGAGCGGGTGCTCGCCGAGGGGCTCGGGGAGCCGACGCAGCAGCTGCTCGTCGAGCACCGCCGGGTGCGTGAGCTCGCGCAGGCCGCGACCGAGGTGCCGACGTCGCAGCCGCTCACCGGGTCCCTGAGGCTGCCCACAGACTCCGACCTGGCGTCGTCGTCCACAGCTGCGCCCCGGGCGGGTGCCCACCGGGCGTCGCGCGACTGATCCTGGGCGGACCGCCGGCACCCGCCGACGGCGAGCCCAGGAGGAGCGCATGAACGAGGTCAGCATCACGGTCAGCGGGTTCGTCGGGACGAAGCCGACGCTGAACCGGTCCCAGAACGGGGTCGAGTGGACCACCTTCCGCGTGGCGAGCACGCGACGGGTGCGCGACGCGCGCAGCGGCGAGTGGTCGGACGGCCGGACGCTGTGGTTCACGGTGAAGTCGTTCCGCACCGGGGCCCGCCACGTGGCCGAGTCGCTGGCGCAGGGCGACCCGGTGGTCGTCGCCGGCCGGCTGTCCACCGAGGAGTGGACGGACAAGGAGGGCAAGGACCGCTGGCAGCTCGTCGTCGACGCGCACGCCGTCGGTCCGGACGTCACCCGCGGCCTGGCCCGGTTCACGCGGGTCGTGGACCGGCCGGACCGGGAGGGAGCGCCGGCGGCGGGCGATCCCTGGGCCGAGGTCGCGGACCCGGGCGACCACCCCGGCACCGACGCGGCCGCCGAGGTCGAGGCCGAGGAACCGGTGCCGGTCGGCGGATGACGGCTCCTGTCGCGTAGGCTGGTGGACCGGCCGCCATGCCGGTCCTCCAGCGTGCTCGCTGGAGCCTCGAACCTCTCGGACCCGACCTCTCGGGTTCTCCGCGCGATCGAACGGTGGAAGCAGAGCCAGTGGCTGAGTTCATCTACTCCATGTACAAGGCGCGCAAGGCGCACGGCGACAAAGTCATCCTCGACAACGTCTCGCTGAACTTCCTGCCCGGCGCCAAGATCGGCGTCGTCGGGCCCAACGGCGCCGGGAAGTCGACGATCCTCAAGATCATGGCCGGCATCGAGCAGCCGTCGAACGGCGAGGCACGTCTCTCCCCGGGGTACACGGTCGGCATCCTCATGCAGGAGCCGCCGCTCAACGAGGAGAAGACGGTGCTCGGCAACGTCGAGGAGGCGGTCGGCCCCATCAAGGCGAAGATCGACCGCTTCAACGAGATCTCCGCCCTCATGGCCGAGCCCGACGCCGACTTCGACAGCCTGCTCGCCGAGATGGGCACGCTGCAGGAGGAGATCGACGCCGCCGACGCGTGGGACCTCGACTCCCAGCTCGAGCAGGCGATGGACGCGCTGCGCTGCCCGCCGCCGGACGCCGACGTCACCGTGCTCTCCGGCGGTGAGCGCCGCCGCGTCGCGCTGTGCAAGCTCCTGCTGGAGAAGCCCGACCTGCTGCTCCTCGACGAGCCCACCAACCACCTCGACGCCGAGTCGGTGCTGTGGCTCGAGCAGCACCTGGCGACCTACCCCGGCGCCGTCCTCGCCGTCACCCACGACCGGTACTTCCTCGACCACGTCGCGGAGTGGATCTGCGAGGTCGACCGCGGTCGCCTGTACCCGTACGAGGGCAACTACTCCACCTACCTGGAGAAGAAGCAGGCCCGCCTCGAGGTGCAGGGCAAGAAGGACGCCAAGCTCGCCAGGCGCCTCAAGGACGAGCTGGACTGGGTGCGCTCCAACGCGAAGGGCCGCCAGACCAAGTCGAAGGCGCGCCTGGCGCGCTATGAGGAGATGGCCGCGGAGGCGGAGCGCACGCGCAAGCTCGACTTCGAGGAGATCCAGATCCCGGCCGGCCCGCGCCTGGGCAGCGTCGTCCTCGAGGCGTCGAACCTGCAGAAGGGCTTCGACGGGCGCCAGCTCATCGACGGCCTGAGCTTCACGCTGCCCCGCAACGGCATCGTGGGCGTCATCGGCCCGAACGGCGTCGGCAAGACCACGCTGTTCAAGACGATCGTCGGCATGGAGCCGCTCGACGGCGGCGACCTCAAGGTCGGCGAGACCGTCAAGATCTCCTACGTCGACCAGTCCCGCGGGGGCATCGACCCGAAGAAGACGCTGTGGGAGGTCGTGTCCGACGGGCTCGACTTCATCAAGGTCGGCAACGTCGAGATCCCGTCCCGCGCCTACGTGGCGTCGTTCGGCTTCAAGGGCCCGGACCAGCAGAAGCCCGCGGGCGTGCTGTCCGGCGGCGAGCGCAACCGCCTCAACCTCGCGCTCACGCTCAAGCAGGGCGGCAACCTCCTGCTGCTCGACGAGCCGACCAACGACCTGGACGTCGAGACCCTCGGCTCCCTGGAGAACGCGCTGCTCGAGTTCCCCGGCTGCGCCGTCGTGGTCTCCCACGACCGGTGGTTCCTCGACCGTGTCGCGACGCACATCCTCGCGTACGAGGGCACGGAGGAGGACCCGGCGAACTGGTACTGGTTCGAGGGCAACTTCGCCTCGTACGAGGAGAACAAGGTCGAGCGTCTGGGCGCGGACGCCGCGCGTCCGCACCGCGTGACGTACCGCAAGCTCACGCGCGACTGAGCGCACGGGCTCCGCGCACGCACGACGCCCCCGGCACCCCGCGGTGCCGGGGGCGTCGTGCGTCACGGGCGTCGTGAGCCGCAGGCCCGTCGCGGTGCCGGTCGGCGTGCCGGTCGCGACAAAGGGCTTGGGTCCGGCCGAGGGGCCGTGGATACTCCCCGGATGACCGCCGTGCCGCTGTCCCGCACCCGCCCTGCCTGGCCCGACCTCCCCGCCCCCGTGCGCGCCGGGATCGAGGCCCGTCTCGCCGCGCCCGTGACGGCGTGGACGAGCCACGACGGTGGCTACTCGCAGGGCCTGGCGTCCACGCTGCGCACGGCGGACGGCCCCGTGTTCGTCAAGACGGTCGGGCCGGAGCACGCGTTCACCGTGGGTATGTACCGGGAGGAGGCGCGCCGCGCCGCACTGCTGCCCGCCGGAGTGCCCGCGCCCCGGCTCCTGTGGTCCGCCGACCTCCCTTCCGGCGGCGAGGACGACAGCGGGGACGGTGCCGGCGGGACGTGGGTGGCCCTGGCGTTCGAGACGGTCGCGTCGCGCAACCCGGCCACGCCGTGGGTCGACGAGGAGCTGCAGGTCGTGCTCGACCTCGCCGTCGCGGTGGGGGAGCACCCGGTGCCCGACGGCGGACTGCCGGCGTTCGAGACAGAGCTTCCCACCGACCGCACGCAACGCCTGGCCGCCGAGGCGCCCGCCGGCCTGGCGACCTACGACCCGTGGCTGATCGCGCGGCTCGACCGTCTCGCGGAGATCGAGCTCGACGCCGCGGCCGCCGTCGCCGGGTCGTCGCTGGTGCACGGCGACCTGCGCGGCGACAACGCGCTGCTGGTCGCGCCGCCCGACGGGCCTCCGGGCGCTACCCGCGCGCTGGCCGTCGACTGGCCGAACGCCGCTCGGGGCGCGGCGTTCTGCGACCTCGTGGGCATGCTGCCGGCCGTCGAGGTCGAGGGCGGGCCGCTCCCGGAGGAGGTGCTGAGTCGCCGTCCGCTGCCGGCGGGGACCGACGAGGACGCCGTCACGGCCTACCTCGTCGCGCTCGCGGGGTACTTCGTGCACTCCTCGCTGCAGCCGCCGCCCCCGGGCATCCCGCACGTGCGGGCGTTCCAGCGGGCGCAGGGCGAGGCGTGCGTCGCGTGGCTGCGCCGCCTCCTGAGGTGACGGCCTGGCGGCCACGAGAGCGGATCCGGACGAGGCCAGCGGCAGCTCGCAGACATCGGAGTATCTCTGGCTCTGCACGCCCGCGGCGGAGAACGAGTGCGACCGCAGGTTCTCGACGGCGACCCATCTCGGTGAGCTCCACCACCACGGGGGAGCCGAGCCGTGCCACGAGCGCGGCGACCATCTCGTCGGTGACGGTGGGCGGGGTCGCCGTCATCGCCTCGGCGTACGCCATGACGTCGCGCTGAGCGCGGTGTGTCGACGCTCTCGGCGTCGCGCCAGCGCGGCACCTGCCCGAACGTGCGTCGCGCGTACCAGGCGATGGCGCGGCCGTAGAGGCCCGTGAGCTCTTGCGGGGGATGCGGAACGTGCTGGTCACCTGCGGCCTCCGGGGGCTCGGGATGGGGGTCCCGGCGTGCAGGGCACGCCGTCGTGCCCTCCCCTCTCACCGCGTGCGCGGCCGTCGCGGGCGGTCGTGCGGGGCGTCTCACACGTCGGCTCTGCACGGATCGTCCCGGATGGGCACACTGGGCACATGACCGACCCGGATCCGACGCCTGCCCCCGACCCGCGGGACGAGGCAGCGGCCCGGGAGCTGGTCGACGCGCTCGAGGCACTGCGCGCCCGCCTCGGCGTCCTGCGCCTGCCGCTGGAGACGCCCGGGGCTGCCGCGGCGCGCATCGACCTGCGTCAGGCCACCGGCCAGCTCGACGACTACCTGCTGCCGCGGCTGCGCGCCCAGCAGGCGCCCCTGCTCGTCGTCGTCGGCGGGTCCACCGGCGCCGGCAAGTCGACCCTGGTCAACTCGCTGCTCGGGGAGCCGGTGTCGGCGCCGGGCGTGCTGCGCCCCACCACCCGCGCGCCCGTGCTCGTGCACCACCCGCTCGACGCCCGCTGGTTCACCACCGACCGGGTGCTGCCCGGACTCGCACGCGTCACCGCGGGACACCCGGCGGACGCGGCGCGCACCGCGGCGGACGGCGGGTCGGGCGCGGCGTCGGCGGAGGGCGCCGCGGCCCTGCGCCTGGTCGCGAGCGAGGCGCTGCCTCAGGGCCTCGCCCTGCTGGACGCGCCCGACGTGGACTCCGTGGAGACGGCCAACCGCGAGCTCTCCGCGCAGCTGCTGGGCGCGGCCGACCTGTGGCTCTTCGTCACGACCGCGGCGCGCTACGCGGACGCCGTGCCGTGGGACCTGCTGGGTCAGGCCGCCCGCCGGCGGGCGCAGGTCGCGATCGTGCTGGACCGTGTGGACCCGGGGGCGGAGGAGGTGGCCGGCGACCTGCGCCGCATGACCGTCGAGCACGGGCTGGGCGACGCGCTCGTGTTCGTGGTCGGGGAGGCCGCCGAGCAGGGGTCGGGCGCCCTGGTGGACGGACTGCTGCCCGAGGCCGCGGTCGCGGAGATCGCCACCTGGCTCTCCGGGCTGGGCGGCGACCCCGAGGCGCGGGCGTGCGTCATCGCCGCCACCCGCGACGGCGTGGTCGACGACCTCGTCCGGCGCGCCGTCGCGCTCGCCGAGACCGCGGACGGGCAGGAGGTGGCCGACGCCCGGCTGCGCGACGCCGTCCGCCGGTACCACGCCGAGGCCCTGACGCAGGTGGAGGCCGCGACGTCCGACGGAGCGCTGCTGCGCGGCGAGGTGCTGGCGCGCTGGCAGGACTTCGTCGGCACGGGGGAGTTCTTCCGCGCCGTCGAGGCGGGGGTGGGGCGTGCGCGGGACGCGGTGGTGCGGTTCTTCCGCGGCCGCCCGAAGGAGGCCCCGCAGGTGGAGCAGGCCATCGCCCACGGGCTCGAGTCGGTGATCCTCGACGCGGCGGAGCAGGCCGCCGAGCGCACCTTCGCGGCCTGGCGGGGCGACGGCGCGGGTGCGGCGCTCCTGGAGGGCCTGGATCTGGCGCGGGTGCCGGCGGCACTGCGCACCGAGGTGGCCGAGCAGATCCGGGGGTGGCAGGAGGACGTGCTGTCGCTGGTGCGCGAGCAGGGCGAGTCGCGGCGGGGCACCGCGCGCGCGGTCTCGTTCGGGGTGAACGCGCTCGGCGTCAGCCTCATGGTGATCGTGTTCGCCTCGACCGCGGGGCTCACCGGGGCGGAGATCGGGATCGCGGGCGGCACCGCCGTCGTGGCGCAGAAGCTGCTCGAGGCCGTCTTCGGCGACGAGGCCGTGCGTCGCCTCGCGGCCCAGGCCAAGGAGCGGCTGAACGGCCGCGTCGACGCGGTCCTGCGCGGGCAGGCGGCCCGCTACACGGCGCAGCTCGATGCGCTGGGCACCCAGGACACCGGTGCCGACGGGGTCCGCGCCGCCGCGCACCGCGTGGCTTCGGCGGCCCGGGCCGAGCGGTCCGCGCGGGCGGTGCCGCACGAGGGTGCCACCCGCCCGTGGAGCGGCGGGCTGCTGCGCGGAGCGGGCACCTTCCGCCTGCCGGACACGCCCGGCGGGGCGGACGACGCGCCCGCCGGCGAGGAGGGTGCACCCGCACGCCGCGCCGGCTGGTGGTCACGCTGGCGGTCCCGGGACCGGCACGAGGAGGGGGACCAGTGAGCCGGATCGACCTCGCGGACCGGACCGCGGCGCTGGAGACGGCGGTCGTCGCGGCGAGCGGCCGGCTCGACCGCGGGCTGCTCGACGACGCGCGCGCCGTCGTGAAGCGGGCCCGTGAGCGCGGCGGGCTCTCCGCCGAGCACACGGTCGTGGCGCTCGCGGGTGCCACCGGCTCGGGCAAGTCGAGCGTGCTGAACGCCGTGGCGGGCGCCCCGATCGCGACCGTGGGGGTGCGCCGGCCCACGACGGCCCACCCCGTCGCGGCCGTGTGGGGCGACGGCGCCGGCCCGCTGCTCGACTGGCTGGAGGTCAAGCGGCGCCAGGAGATGCCGGCGCCGACGGCGGACGACGACCCCACCGACGCCGCGGGCGCGGCACGTCCCGCCCGCCGCGGGCTCGCCCGGCTGCGGGGGCGGCGCGGTCCCGCGGGCATCTCGACCGGGCTCGTGCTGCTCGACCTGCCCGACCACGACTCGGTCGTCGTCGAGCACCGGGTGCGGGCCGAGCGGCTGGTGGAGCGGGCCGACCTGCTGGTGTGGGTCGTGGACCCGCAGAAGTACGCGGACGCGGCTCTGCACGAGCGCTACCTGCGGCCGCTGGCGGGCCGGGAGGACGTGGTGGTCGTGGTGCTGAACCAGGCCGACCGGCTCGCCGACGCGGAGACAGACGCGATGCTGGCCGACCTGCGCCGACTGGTCGCCGCCGACGGGTTGGACGGCGCGCGCGTGCTCGCCGTGTCGGCCGCGACCGGGCGCGGGATGGACGAGCTCAAGGGGCTGCTCGCGGAGGCGGCGGCGCGGCGCGAGGCCGCGACTGCGCGGCTCGCCGCGGACACACGCGCCGCGGCGCAGCGGATCGCGGACGCGTGCGGCTCGAGCCCGGCGTCGCGGGCGGGGGAGCGCGCCACCGGCGCGCTGGTGGACGCGCTCGAGGCCGCCGCGGGGGTGCCGGTGGTGGCCGACGCGGTCGCGTCCGCGCACCGTAGGGACGCGCACCTCGCCACGGGGTGGCCGGTCACGCGGTGGGTGTCGCGGTTGCGGCGGGACCCGCTGCGTCGCCTGGGCCTGCGTCGCGGAGCCGACGACGCGGGGACGGGAGCCACGGGTCCGGGCGGCGAGCCGGACCGGCCCGACCTGGTGCGCAGCTCCCTGCCGACCACGCGGCCCGCGGTGCGCGCGGCGTCGGCGTCGGCCGTGCGCCGGTACGTCGACGACGTGACCGACGGGGCCCCCGACCCGTGGGTGCTGGTGGCGCGGGCCCGGGCGCAGGACGCGATCGACCGGCTGCCGGGCGACCTCGACCAGGCGGTCGTCGGCACGCAGCTGGAGGCCGCGCGCCGGCCGCGCTGGTGGGCGGTGGCCGGCGCCGTGCAGTGGCTGCTGCTCGCCGTCGCGGTGGCAGGGCTGCTGTGGCTGGGCGCCGCCGCGGTGGTGGAGTACTTCCGGCTGCCGCCGCTGATCCTGCCGGTGGTCACCGTGGACCTGACGGCCTCGGGCGGGGGCGTGCTCCAGGTCCCGTGGCCGACGCTCCTGGCGCTCGGGGGCCTGGCGCTGGGCCTGCTGCTCGCGCTCGTCGCCCGGGTCCTGACCGCCTGGGGCGCGCGGCGCCGGGCCTCCCGCGTGCGCCGCCGCCTGCGCGAGTCCGTCTCGGGGGTGGCTGACCGGCTGGTGCGCGTGCCGGTGGGCGACGAGCTCACCGCGCTCGCCCGGTGCCGCGCCGCGGCGGCGATCGCCGCCGGCTGACGGATTGCCGGGGCACACGACCGGCGTGCGACCATGCGGGTCATGACCCGTCTGCACGTCCCCGTCTCCCTGCGCTGGTCCGACCTCGACGCGTACCAGCACGTCAACAACGTCGCGATGTTCCGCCTCCTGGAGGACGCGCGCATCACGGCGTTCTGGCGGCACCCGGAGGCCGTGGACGGCGACGAGTGGCCGACCGCCGTGCTGGACACCGGGCCGCACGCCACGTCGCACACGCTGGTCGCCGGCCAGCAGATCGAGTACCTTCGGCCCCTCGGCTTCTCCCGCACCCCGGTGCGTGTGGAGATGTGGATCGGCGCCATCGGGGGCGCCAGCCTCGAGGTCTGCTACGAGGTGCACGACGGCGTCCCGGGCGGCTTCGCCCGCACGGGTCCGGCGACCGGCGGCAAGGCGTACGTCAAGGCGGTCACGACGATCGTCCTCGTCGACGCCGCGACCGGCGCCCCCCGCCGCATCGGCCACGACGAGCGCGCGGTGTGGGAGACGTTCCTCGAGGAGCCCGTGGCCTTCCGCCGCCGCGGCTGACCTGGCCCGGCGGCGGCCGGCGCCCGGGCGCTGAGCACGGTGGCGTGCCAGGCGAGGCGCCCGTCCTCGCCGGTCTCGCGCCAGGCGAGCAGGTCGACGCCGCCGCGCCGGCGCTTCAGCGTGGTGACGAGGCCGGCCACCACCGGGTCCTCGACAAGCACGTCGCGCAGCTGTCCCGACTTGGCGGGATAGCGGAGGTGCGCGCTGCCGTCGCGGCGCACGGTGGCGTGCTCCTTGCGGATCGTCGCGAGGCCGTAGCTGTCGTGCCGCTTCGCGTACACCTCGCCGCGGCGCGGAAGTACGCCTCGTCGAGGAGCCGGAACGCGAGCGCGAGCACCGTACGGCGCTCGAGCCCGGGCCGGGCGAGGTCCCCGGGTGACCCCGGCGCGGGCCGCCGGCAGATCCAGACGTCGGACCAGGCGGGCGGGATCGCCAGGTGGGTGCAGCGCGCGATCTCGGCCTCGTCGGCGAGCGGCGCGCCCTCGACGTCGAGGAACACCCAGCCGTCGCCCTTCGCCCGGCGCGAGTCACCGGGGGAGGACACGGAGACGCGGCGCAGTCGCACGCGCACAGTGTGCGGCGCGCGCTCCCCGCAGCCGCGTCGCGCCTCAGCCGGGCAGCCGGATCATGCCCTCCTGGGCGATGCTCGCCACCAGCCGGCCCTCGCGGTCGTACACGCGGGCGAGGCCCAGACCGCGCCCGCCCTGCGCGCCCGGCGACTCCTGCACGTACAGCAGCCAGTCGTCGGCGCGTGCGTCGCGGTGGAACCACATGGCGTGGTCGAGGCTCGCCATCGGCACGGTGCCGCCGACGTCGATCCACGACCTGCCCGCCTGGCGCAGCACCGGCTCGAGCATCACCTGGTCGCAGGCGAAGGCGAGCAGGGCGCGGTGCAGCAGCCGGTCGTCGGACTCGATCGCGTGCCGGGCGCGCACCCACACCTGCTGCGTGGGCTTCGGCCGAGGGTCGGGCCCCAGGTAGAGCGAGCCACCCACGTGACGCAGGTCGAACGCCGACTCGTGGGACCAGAACTTCGCGGCCGGGTGGTCGATGCCCTCGAGCATCTCGATCGCGGAGGTGACGTCCTCCGGCGGCGGCACGTCGTCGGGGGCCGGCGCGAAGGCCTCGTAGCCGGGCTGGTCGGTCTGGAAGGACACCGTCAGCGACAGGATCGGCTTGTTGTGCTGGATCGCGTGCGACCGGCGCGCGCTGAACGACCGGCCGTCGCGCAGCCGCTCGACGGCGAAGTCGATCGGCGTGTCCAGGGTGCCCTCGCGCAGGAAGTAGGCGTGCAGGGAGTGCGGCAGCCTGTCGTCGTCGACGGTGCGGCCGCAGGCGAGCAGGGCCTGCGCCAGCACCTGGCCGCCGTACACACGGCGGGCGGGGCCGGGCACGCTGTCGCCGCGCCAGACGTCGTCCTCCCCGCGGGGGCCCCAGCCGTCGACCTCGCGCAGGTCGAGCGCCGCCAGCAGACGGTCCAGGGCGTCGGGGATACCCGCCGGGGCCGGCGTGGTGGTGGACGTCTCGCTCACGGGCACTCCTGGTGGGGTCGAGGGGTCACTCGTCGAACGTGTTGATCATGCTGAACGCCGCGCGCTCCAGATAGTCCCACAGCTGGGACTCGTGGATCGGCGCCAGGCCCAGGGAGTCGACGGCGGTGCGCATGTGGCGCAGCCAGCGGTCGCGCGCGTCGGGGTTGACCTTGAACGGTGCGTGTCGCATGCGCAGGCGCGGGTGGCCGCGCTGCTGGCTGTACGTCGTCGGGCCGCCCCAGTACTGCTCGAGGAACAGCGTGAGCCGCACCTTCGCGGGCCCGAGGTCCTCCTCGGGGTACATGGGCCGCAGCACCTCGTCGGTGGCGACGCCCTCGTAGAACACGTCGACGAGGCGCTCGAACGTCGCGTGCCCGCCGACGGCGTCGTAGAACGACGCGGGTGAAGTCTGGTCCGTCACCGGGCCATCCTCCCAGACACCCGCGGTGCTGCTCCTCCCGCTCGGCGCCCCGGAGGGTTACGCTGGTCACGGACCTGCAACGACGCACTCCACGGGAGGCCCCCATGACCATCGCCCCGCACAAGGCCGACGACATCCTCGCGGCGCTCGGCGGCAGCCGTAACGTCGTCGAGCTCGAGCCGTGCATCACCCGGCTGCGGGTCGAGGTGAGCGACCCGGCCCTCGTGGACGAGCCGGGGCTCAAGGCGTCGGGCGCGTTCGGCGTGGTGCGCTCCGGCCGGGTGGTGCAGGTGATCGTGGGCCCGGAGGCCGACGACCTCGCCGCGCAGATGGACCCGCTGCTCGTCTCCTGACGGCCCGGATCAGACCTCGGGCTCCTCCAGCAGGGCCGGCTCGACGTCGTCCTGCTGCAGCAGCACGCCGGACCGGCGCAGCTCGGCCTGCGCCAGTCGGCGGAGCTCGCGCGAGACCTCCCACTGGTCGCCCGGTCGGGTCTGCGCGTGCAGCGTGAACGTCATGGTGATGTCGTTCACGGCGTCGACCCCGCGCACCGAGGGCGCCTCGAGTAGCAGCGGGGAGAGCTCCGGGTCGGCCTGCACGGCGTCGGCGGCGCGGCCGAGCGCGGCGCGGACCACGTCGACGTCAGCGTCGATCGGCACACGGACCTCGGCCACGGCGCGCGACCACTGCTGCGTCATGTTGCCGGCCCGCAGGATCTCGCCGTTGCGCACGTACCAGAGGGTGCCGTCGAAGGCGCGCACCTGCGTGACGCGGAGCTGCACCTCCTCGACCGTGCCGGTCGCGCCCGAGCCGAGGTCGACGACGTCGCCCACGCCGAACTGGTCCTCGACCAGGAGGAAGACGCCGGAGATGAAGTCCTTCACCAGGCTCTGGGCGCCGAAGCCCAGCGCGATGCCGACGACGCCGGCGGAGGCGAGGAGCGCTCCGACCGGCTGACCCACCGCCTGCAGGATCATCAGCGCCATGATCGTGCCGACCGTGATGTTGGCCGTCGAGCGCAGCACCGACCCCACCGTCCGTGCCCGCTGCGCGCGCCGCTGGCTGGCCAGCGGGTTCGCCAGCGCGATCGCGTCCTCGACGAACGGCGTCCGGCCCAGGTAGCGGCGCCACGCCCCGGAGGACGCCGAGGCGTCCTTCGGCGGCTCGGTCGTCTTCGTCCCCGCTCCCGTGGCGATGCGCTCCGTCACGTGCCCGATCACGCGCCGCAGCAGCGCGAGGATGACGCCGCCGATCACCAGGATGACGAGGATCTGCAGCGGCCAGCCGGTGAACCACTCCCAGAAGGCGTTCCCCGCCTCGACGGTCGCGTCGAAGCCCTGCTCGACGATGCCGGTGTCGGACGGGCTGGGGCTCGGGCTCGGGGTCGGGCTCACGGACGCCGGGGCAGCGGTCCGGAGGGCGAGGTTCAGGGGAGTCACCCACCCACGGTAGCGAGAGCGCGTCCGGTGACGAAACACCGGCCGGGCGGGACCGCCGCCGCGTGGGCGGACGGCCTGGTCGGGCAACCGATGGCAGGATCGTCCCCGTGAGCAAGGATCAGCCGACGACCCCGGACGCCGCCCCGGACGAGATGGACGAGACGCCCGACGACGTGCGCACCGACGCGCCCGAGGCGGTGGCCGACGCCCCGTCGGCCTCCGACGAGCCGACCGCCGAGCTGCGCGAGCTCGCCGCGGCGCACGGCGTGCTCACGGAGCACCACGGCTTCGGCGGCGAGGCGGTGACCACGTCGGCGCCGACGCTCGTGGCGGTGCTGGGTGCGCTGGGCGTGCCCGCGGGCACCCCGCAGCAGGTGACGCACAGCCTGCAGCGGGCGCGCGACGACGAGTGGCGCGCCGTCCTGCCGCCCACCGTCGTGGTGCGCGAGGGTGACGACGCGCAGGTCCCGGTGCACGTCACCGCCGGTGCGGCCGTGCACGTGTGGCTGGAGGCGCACGGCGCGGAGCCCGCCGCGCGCGAGCACGCGGTGCGCCGCCGCCGCGACCTCGACCAGCTGGACGTCCTCGTGGAGCCGCGCACGGTCGACGGCCGCACCATCGGCCGCGCGACCTTCGCCCTCCCGGCGGACCTGCCGCTCGGCTGGCACTCGCTGCACGCGCTCACGGAGGGCCATGAGTCCCGCGCCACCGTCGTCGTCACCCCGCGCCGGCTCGAGCTGCCCGCCGGGCTGGAGGACGACCAGTGGTGGGGCTTCCTCGTCCAGCTGTACTCGGTGCGCTCGCGCACGTCGTGGGGCGTGGGCGACCTCGCCGACCTGGCGGACCTCGCTTGGCTGACGGCGCACCGCGCCGGTGCGGACTTCGTCGGGGTCAACCCGCTGTCCGCCACCGAGCCGGTGACGCCGCTGACCACGTCGCCGTACCTGCCGACCAGCCGGCGCTTCCTCAGCCCCCTGTACGTGCGGGTGGAGGACATCCCCGAGACGGCGTACCTCACCGCGGCCGACCGCTCCCTCGTGGAGTGGGCGGCCGACCCGGTGCGCGACCTCGTGGCCGACCCGGGCGCTCTCGACCGGGATGCCGTGTGGGAGGCCAAGAAGGCAGCGCTCGAGGTGGTGTTCACCGCGCCGCGGCGCGCCGCACGGCAGGCGGCCTACGAGGAGTTCGTCGCCGCGGAGGGCACCGGCCTGCGCGACTTCGCGACCTGGTGCGCGATCGTCGAGCACCTCGGGTCGCGGCCGCGTCCCGACGAGCTGGGCGACCCCGCGTCGCCCGCTGTCGCGGCGCTGCGCGAGCAGCTCGCCGAGCGGGTGGAGTTCTACGTGTGGCTGCAATGGGTGGCCGACGAGCAGAAGCAGACCGCCCAGCGCGTGGCCCGCGAGGCGGGGATGCGGATCGGCATCATGCACGACCTGGCCGTGGGCGCGCACCCGCAGGGTGCGGACGCGTGGGCCCACCGCGACGTGCTCGCCCGCGACGTCTCCGTCGGGGCGCCCCCGGACATGTACAACCAGCAGGGGCAGGCCTGGTCGCAGCCGCCGTGGAACCCTCGGGCGCTCGCACGAGCGGGCTACGCGCCCTATCGCGACATGCTGCGCACCGTGCTGCGGCACGCGGGCGCGCTGCGCGTCGACCACGTGCTGGGCCTGTTCCGCCAGTGGTGGGTGCCGGACGGCGCGTCGCCGGCCGCCGGCGCGTACGTCCGCTACGACCACGAGGCGCTGCTCGGGATCCTGTGCCTGGAGGCGCACCGCGCGGGCGCCGTCGTCGTGGGGGAGGACCTCGGCGTCTTCGAGCCGTGGGTGCGTGACGAGCTCGCCGACCGAGGCGTGCTCGGCACGTCGGTGCTGTGGTTCGAGAAGGAGGACGGGCGCCCGCTCGAGCCGGAGAAGTACCGGCGGGCGTCCCTCGCCACCGTCGGCACGCACGACATGCCGCCCGCGGCCGGGTACCTCGCGGGGGAGCACGTGGACCTGCGTGAGCGCCTCGGCCTGCTCGCCGACGACGCGCAGGAGCTGCGGGCCGCCGCGCGCGCCGAGCGGGACGCGGCCGTGCTGGCGCTCGCGATGCGCGGGCTGGTCGGCGACCACCCGTCCGAGCGGGAGATCGTCGAAGGGCTGCACCGGTACCTGCGCAAGACCCCGGCCGCGCTGGTGGGCGTGCAGCTCACCGACGCCGTCGGCGAGCGGCGCACGCAGAACCAGCCCGGCACCGACCAGGAGTACCCGAACTGGAAGGTGCCGCTGGCCGACGGGTCGGGGAACGTCGTCCTCGTGGACGACCTCTTCGACAACGCCCGCCTGCGCTCCCTGGTCCAGGCGGTCCGCACCGCGAGATAGAGCGCGCGTCGCGCCGAGATAGAGACGGCGGTCCACAAGGCCGCCGTCTCTGCGGTTGTCCACAGATGGGCTGACCGCGCCGCTGAACGACCCCGCCGGTGGCGACGCTGGACACGTGCCCATGAGAACCGCCCCCGGTCCGCTCCGTCCGCCGGCTCTGCCGTCGCCGGTGACATCGGGCCTGCTCCTCGACCTCGAACAGGCGGCGAACCTGTCCGGGGTGCTGCGACTACGCGGCGACCTGTACACGACTCCGGACCCGGAGGCACCACCGGCGGTGGCGCGCGGGGACCTCGTCATGGCGCGCGTTGCTGCCACCTTGGCGGCCCTGGACACCCAGTTCTGGTTCAGCGGTCCGACGGCGGCACTCGTGCACGGCCTGTGGACCTATCGGCTCGCCGACGCCGTGCACCTGACCCAGCTGTATCCGCCGCAGGTGCGCCGGGAGACCGAGTCGTGGGACCACCGGCACAAGGTGACGCGGCACTGGACCGACCTCCCCTGGCGCGACCGCGTCGTCGTGCAGGGCGTCCCGGCGAGTGCCTGGTGCGACTGATCGCTGTCGAGCAGCGGTTCGGCCCGGTGGAGACCCAGATCCCGGTGGAGACGCGGATCGGCACCCGGTGGATCGACGTCGGGTGGACGCGGCCGCGAGTCGGGATCGAGTTCGACGGCGCCGTCAAGTACACGGACCTCGCCGCCGGGGACCACGACGGCGTGCGGCGGCGGGAGCGCGAGCGTCACGAGGCCATCGAGGAGACGGGCTGGCACCTCGAACGCGCCGACTGGAGCGACGCCGAGGGCGATGCGGCGTTCGTGCGGCGGCTGCGGAGGGCGTTCGTCGGCCGGTGGCGCGCGACGGCTGGATAGCGCAGCGCGCGCGCCGCGCCGGAATAGAGGATCGCGCTCTATCTCGGCGCGACGCGCGCTCTATCTCGGCGCGACGCGCGCTCTATCTCGCGTCAGGCGGCGTCGACGGCCTGCGCGGCAAGCGCCCGCTCCGTGCCGGCGAGCTGCTCGACCACCATGCGGCGCAGGGCGGCCGGGGCGTCCGCGTGGGTCTCCAGCCAGCCGCGGACGGCGTCGCGCAGCGCGACCGACGCCAGCGGCGCCGGGTAGAGACCCTCGATGAGCTCCTCGGCGATGTGGTAGCTGCGTGTGGTCCAGATCGGCAGCAGCGCATCGACATAGCGGGCGGCGAAGGGCTCCAGCACCGCCGGGTCCGTCACGTGCACGAAGCCGGCCGCGGTGGAGCGGATGATCGCGTTCGGCACGTCCGTCTGGTCGACGACGGACGCGAACGCGGCCTCCTTGCCCGCCACGGTCGGCGTCGCGGCGCGCGCCCGGGCGGCCGCCTGGCGGCCCGTGGCCGTGTCGTCCTGCTCGAGCGCGGCGTCGACCTCGGCACCGTCGGCAGCGCCGAGCAGCACGAGGCTCTCCAGCAGCTCCCACCGCAGGTCGGTGTCCACCGTGAGCCCGTCGAGGGTGACCGAGCCGTCGAGCAGGCCGCGCAGCGGGGCCGCGTGGCCGGGCGTCGACGCGAGCTGCGCGAAGAACTTCACGAGCTGCAGCTGCAGGTCGGAGCCCGCGGAGGCCTCCTGTGCGAGGGCCCACAGCCGGTCGCCGATGCGCGCCAGGGTCGCGGCGCGCCGCTCCGGCGCCACGTACGAGCGGGCGGCCAGGCCGAGCTGGTTGAGCGTCGTGCGGACGGTGGTCGACTCGGTCTCCGCGGCGATGTTGCCGAGCACCAGGTCGACGTACGCGGACGCCGGCGTCTCGCCGTCGCGCACCGCGTCCCAGACCGAGCCCCAGACGAGGGAGCGGGCCAGCGGGTCGGTGATGCGCGACAGGTGCTCCAGGGCCTCGGCGAGCGACGCCTCGTCGAGGCGGATCTTCGCATACGCGAGGTCCTCGTCGTTGAGCAGCACGAGCGCGGGGCGCTCCCGACCGACCAGCTCGGGCACGTCGGTGCGCTCGCCGTCGACGTCGATGACGACCTCGTGCGTGCGGGTGAGCGCGCCGTCGACGAGGTCGTAGAAGCCGATGCCGAGGCGGTGCGGCCGGATGGTCGGGTAGTCGGCGGGGGCCGACTGCAGCACGGCGAAGCCGGTGATGCGCCCCTCGGCGTCCTCCTCGATCTCCGGGCGCAGCGTGTTCACGCCGGCCGTCTCCAGCCACGCCTTCGACCAGGCGGTCAGGTCGCGGCCGCTGGTGGCCTCGAGCTCGACGAGCAGGTCGCGCAGCTCGGTGTTCGACCAGGCGTGCTTGCGGAAGTACGCCGACACGCCTCCCAGGAACTCGTCGCGGCCGACCCACGCGGCGAGCTGCTTGAGCACGGACGCGCCCTTGGCGTAGGTGATGCCGTCGAAGTTGACCTGCACGTCCTCGAGGTCGCGGATCTCCGCGACGATCGGGTGCGTGGAGGGGAGCTGGTCCTGGCGGTACGCCCAGGTCTTCTCCATCGCGGAGAAGGTGGTCCAGGCGGCCTCCCACTCGGTGGCCTCGGCGGTGGCGAGCGTGGACGCGTACTCGGCGAACGACTCGTTCAGCCAGAGGTCGTTCCACCACTTCATGGTGACGAGGTCGCCGAACCACATGTGGGCCAGCTCGTGCAGGATCGTCACGACGCGGCGCTCGCGCATGGCGTCGGTCACCTGGGAGCGGAAGACGTACGACTCGGTGAACGTCACGCAGCCGGGGTTCTCCATCGCGCCCATGTTGTACTCGGGCACGAACAGCTGGTCGTACTTGTCGAACGGGTACGGCACGCCGAACGTCGACTCGTAGAAGGCGAAGCCCTTGCGGGTCGTCTCCATGATGTAGTCCGCGTCCAGGTGCTCGGCGAGCGAGGAGCGGCAGAACACGCCGAGCGGGATCGTTCGACCGTCGGACGACGTGAGCTCGCCGCGCTGCACGGCGTACGGGCCGGCGACGAGGGCCACGAGGTAGGACGAGATGCGCGGCGTCGGCTCGAACGTCCAGGTCGCGGTCGGGACGTCGGCGTCCGTCGCGTGGGTCGCCGTCATGGGCTCGGGCGTCGGCTGGTTCGACACGACCTCCCAGGCCGCGGGGGCCGTGACGGTCACCTGGTACGGCGCCTTGAGGTCGGGCTGCTCGAAGGTCGCGAAGACGCGGCGGGCGTCGGGCACCTCGAACTGCGTGTAGAGGTACACCTCGCCGTCGACCGGGTCGACGAACCGGTGCAGGCCCTCCCCGGTGTTCATGTAGGCGCAGTCGGCGACGACGCGCAGCTCGTTGGTCGCGGCCAGGTCGGTCAGCGCGATGCGGGAGTCGGCGAACACCTCGGCCGGGTCCAGCGCGCGGCCGTTGAGCACGACCTCGCGCACGGCCGGGGCGACCAGGTCCACGAAGGTGCTCGCGCCCGGCGTGGCCGAGAACCGGATGACGGTGGTGGACGCGAACGTGGTCGGTCCGGTGGTCAGGTCGAGATCGATCGCGTAGGACGCGACGTCGGTGACGACGTCGGCGCGCTCGATCGCCTCGGCGCGGGTCAGGTTCTCTCCGGGCACGGGTTCTCCCTCGTCTCAAGGTGGTGCAGCGCGTGATGGGCGCGCAGGCTCGCGCACGATGATGCCACCTCGGGCCTGCCGAGCCGCACGGGTTTCTCGGGGTCCGGTGGGGCCGGGTTCGACCGTCGAGACCGGATCGTGACATCCTGCCCGGTGCGTCGCCGCGGCTCGGGTGCCCGACACCCCGCCCGCGACGCCCGAGGAGTGACTGGAGGGAGTCCAGATGTCCGGCACCGTTCCGCCGTCTCCGCCGGGGTCCGACGGCAGACCGCCGTCGGTGCCGCCGACGTCGCCGGCCGCCGGCGTGCGCCGCGTCGCGTCCGCGTACCAGCGCCCCACCGTGGTCGACCCGTGGGCCGACGTGCCGCTGCAGCAGGTCACCGCACCGGCCGCCGCGGCCCCACCGCCGCGGCCGGAGCCCGCCGCGGCCGCACCCACCACGCCGCCCGCCGGCGCGGCGACCGTGCACGCCCCCGTGCCGCCACCGCCGGAGCCGGCGGTGGCCGCGCAGCCGACGTACCCGCCGGCCCACCAGGCCACGCAGCAGATCCCGCCCACCCCGGCGTACTCGCCGCAGGCGGCGCCGTACCCGCCGGCGTACTCGGCCCAGCCCGCCTACGCCGCGCAGCCGGCCCCGGTTCCGCCTGCGGCGGCGACCCAGGTGCAGCAGCCCGTCCACGCGCAGCAGGCGACCGCCACGCACGCGCCAGCCGGGTACGCCGCCCCTGCCGCGGCACCCCCGCCCGCGCCGCCGCGCCGTCGCCGGAGGCTCTCCGCCGGCTGGATCGCGTTCATCGCGGTCGACGTCGTGCTCATCGCCATGGCGGTCGTGTTCGCCGTGCAGATCTTCAGCTCGTCGTCCCCTGACGCCCCCGCGGCGGACGCCGGGACGGTCGCCAGCCCCACGCCGTCGGCGTCCGCGTCCGCGCAGGAGCCGATGCAGGGCGAGGTGCTGGCGCACTTCGCGGCGCCGTCGAAGAACATCGCGTGCTCGATCTACGCCGACGGCGCCTCCTGCGGGATCGCCCAGCTCAACCAGCAGCCCGCCCCGACGGAGGGTTGCGACGGCACCACGGGCTACGCCGTGACGGTCGACGCCGAGGGGACGGTCGCGCAGCCGTGCGTCCCCGCGAACGAGCAGCCGGAGGCCGCGGGCGACGACGTCGACGTCCTGGACTACGGCGACTCGATCACCGAGGGCGACTACACGTGCACCAGCGAGGAGACGGGCATGTCGTGCACGCACGACCCCACGGGCAAGGGCTTCTCCCTGGCACGGGCGGGCATCGGCACCAGCTGATCCGCCGTCCGCCTCCCGACGCGACGAAGCCGCCGACCGTGAGCACGGCCGGCGGCTTCGTCGCGTCGGGAGGGTGTCCCTGCCCGGTGCGTCACCAGATGCGCACGCGCTCCTCGGGCGCGAGCCACAGCGCGTCGTCGGGGCGCACGCCGTAGGTGGTGTGGAACTCGTCGACGTTGCGGACCACGCCGTTGCAGCGGAACTCGTTGGGGGAGTGCGGGTCGGTGGCGATGCGCCGCACGATCTCCTCGTCGCGCCCCTTGGACTGCCAGACCTGGGCCCAGCCGAGGAAGATGCGCTCGAGACCGGTGAGCCCGTCGACGACGGGGGCGTCGTCCAGCGACGTGCCGAGCGCGATGCGGTAGGCCTTGATCGCGATGGACAGGCCGCCGAGGTCGCCGATGTTCTCACCGATGGTCAGCGCGCCGTTGACGTGCGGACCTTCGGCGGGCAGCTGCGCGGGACGGAAGCCGTCGTACTGCGCGATGAGGGCCTTGGTGCGCTTCTCGAACTCGGTGCGGTCGGTCTCGGTCCACCAGTCCTCGAGTCGGCCGTCGCCGTCGTACTTGGAGCCCTGGTCGTCGAAACCGTGCCCGATCTCGTGCCCGATGACGCCGCCGATGCCGCCGTAGTTGACGGCGTCGTCGGCGTCCGGGTCGAAGAACGGCGGCTGCAGGATCGCGGCCGGGAAGACGATCTCGTTCATGCCCGGGTTGTAGTAGGCGTTGACCGTCTGCGGCGTCATGAACCACTCGTCGCGGTCGATCGGCCGCCCGATCTTGCCGAGCTCGTGGTCCTGCTCGAAGGCGTGCGCGCGGCGGACGTTGCCGACGAGGTCGGCGGCGTCGACCTCGAGCGCGGCGTAGTCGCGCCACTTCACGGGGTAGCCCACCTTGGGCGTGAACCGCTCGAGCTTGGCGAGCGCCTTGACCTTGGTCTCGGGCGTCATCCAGTCGAGCGCCTCGATGGACTCGCGGTAGGCGGCCACCAGGTTCGCGACCAGCGTGTCCATCCGCTCCTTGTGCTCCAGCGGGAAGTGGCGGGCCACGTACTGCTCGCCCACGGCCTCGCCGAGCGCCCGCTCGACGAGCGCGACGCCGCGCTTCCAGCGGTCGCGCACCTCCTGCGCGCCCGAGAGCGTGCGGCCGTAGAAGTCGAAGTTGGCCTCCACCGTGGCGTCGTCGAGGTAGGCGGCGCGGGCGGTGACCAGGTGGTACGCGGCCCAGAGCTTCCAGTCCTCGAGCGCCTCGGAGCGCCACAGCTCCGCGAGGCCGGTCGCGAACGAGGGCTCGCGCACCACGAGGGAGTCCAGGGACCCCTCGGGGGCCCCGAGCGCCGCGGCCCAGGCGCGCCAGCCGAAGCCGGGCGCCTGCTCGACGAGGTCGGCGAGCGTCATCGGGTTGTAGGTGAGGTCGGCGTCGCGGTCGCGCACCACGTCCCAGTGGTGCGCGGCGAGCTTCGTCTCGAGGGCGAGCACGCGGGCCGCGGCGTCCTCGGGGTCGGCGCCCCACGACGAGCCGGCCGTGACGCCCGCGAGCGCCAGCATGCGAGCCAGGTGCGGCGCGTACTTCTCCCGCACGGGGGCGTACTGGTCCTCGCGGTAGTAGGCCTCGTCGGGCAGGCCGAGGCCGCCCTGGACGAGGTAGGTCACGTACGTCTCCGGGTCCTTGGCGTCGTTGTCGACGTAGAACGCGACGGCGCCGCCGCCCCCGGTGCGCTGCAGCGCGCCCAGGACCTCGACGAGCGCGGCGGAGTCGGCCGCGCCGGCGATCTGGGCGAGCTCGTCGGCCACCGGCGTCGTGCCGAGCCGCTGCACCCGGTCGGTGTCGAGGAAGCTCGCGTACAGCGCGCCGATCTTGGCGGGCGTGGACGCCGGGTCGAGGTCCTCGGTCGCGGCGAGGTCGGTGATGATGGCGCGGACGCGCTCCTCCGAGAGGTCGTGCAGCTCGCGGAACGCGCCGTCCATGGCACGGTCGGCGGGGATCTCGTGCTGGGCGAGCCAGCGCCCGTTGACGTGGCGGTACAGGTCGTCCTGGGGGCGGACGGCCTGGTCGAGGGCGGAGAGGTCGATACCGGACCGCAGCCCGGTGGCGTCGGCAGTCATGGCGTCACCCTACGGCGCGACGCCCACGCCCGGTGAGGGAGAATGACGCCATGCGCCTGCACATCGCCGCCGATCACGCCGGATACGAGCTCAAGACCCACCTCGTCGACCACCTGCGCGCCGCCGGGCACGACGTCGTCGACCACGGCGCCCACGAGCTCGACCCGCAGGACGACTACCCCGCCTTCTGCATCGCGGCGGGCGAGGCCGTCGTCGCGGAGCCCGGCACGCTCGGCATCGTCATCGGGGGCTCGGGCAACGGCGAGCAGATCGCGGCCAACAAGGTCGTCGGGGTGCGCGCGGTGCTCGCCTGGTCGCTGGAGACGGCGACGCTCGGCCGCCAGCACAACGACGCCAACGTCATCGCCGTCGGCGGCCGCATGCACTCCGTCGAGGAGGCGACGTCGTTCGTCGAGGCGTTCGTCGCCGAGCCCTTCAGCGGCGACGCCCGCCACCAGCGCCGCATCGACAAGCTGGCCGCGTACGAGGCGTCGCACGACGTCTCCGCCATCGCCTGACGTGCCCGAGGGGCACACCGTCCACCGCCTCGCCGGAGCCCTGAACGGGCTGTTCGGCGGCGAGATCCTCGCCGTGTCCAGTCCGCAGGGCCGGTTCGAGGGCGGTGCCGCGCTGCTCGACGGCCGCCGTCTCGTGGCGGCGGAGGCGTGGGGCAAGCAGCTCTTCTGCGCCTTCGCGCCCACCGACCCGCCCGCGGGGCCGCACGACGACGTGCGCTGGCTGCGCGTCCATCTCGGCCTCTACGGGGCGTGGACGTTCGCCGGCGACCCGTCGACGGGCCCGGGCGGGAGCGGCAGCAGGATCGTGCACGCCATCGGCGCGCCGCGGCGGCGCATCGGGGAGCGGGAGACGACGCCGGTCGCGGAACCCGGGGGCGCCGTCGACGGCTGCCTCTCGGGGGAGTGGGTCGCGCCCGCCCCACGGGGCGCGGTCCGGCTGCGCCTGCTCGGCGCGCATGCCGTCGCGGACCTCACCGGCCCGACGGCGTGCGAGGTGCTCACGGGGTCCGAGAAGGCCGCCGTCGAGGCGCGCCTCGGGCCGGACCCGATCCGCGCCGGGACGTCGGGGGACGGGGGTGGGCGCGCGGAGTTCGTCGCCCGTGTCCGCCGGTCGCGGGTGACGGTCGGCCAGCAGCTCATGGACCAGGCGGTGATCGCGGGGGTCGGCAACATCTACCGCGCGGAGGCCCTGTTCCGCGCCGGGGTGGACCCGCTGGGCCCCGGGCGCGACGTCCCGGAGACGGCGATCGGCGCGATCTGGGACGACCTCGTCGTCCTGATGCGCGACGGCGCCACCACGGGCGCGATCGTCACCACCCGGCCGGAGCACCGCGTGCCGGACGGCGTGCACGGCGCCGCCCGGCGCACCCGGCAGAACACCGACGGCGCCGCGGGCGCGGTGCCCTCCGACGAGGCGTTCTACGTCTACCACCGCGACGGCCTGCCGTGCCGTGTCTGCGGGGCGCCCGTGCTCACGAAGGAGCTGGTCGGGCGCAACCTGTTCTGGTGCGGGGTCTGCCAGGCCTGACCCCCGCCGGGCCGACGGCGGTCAGAACACCCAGCCGCAGGCGGGCGCGACGGGCCAGCCGAACGCGGCGGACGCCCGGGCGAGCGCGCCGGGCGTGCGCTCGGTGACGAGTCCTGCGCCCGCGAGGGCCGCGAGCGACGTCCCGCCCAGGTAGGCGGCGCCGAGCTCGCGGACGTCGAGCTCCAGGTCGGGCGCGGCGTCCGTGCGCTCGCACGACGCCTCGCCGAACGCGGCCGCCCGCAGCCGCCACGACCCGGCGTTGTCGGGCAGGCGTGCGTCCGCGACGCCGAGGACGACGTCGACCTCGGCCTGGTAGCGGCGGCCGGCCAGCGCGGCGGGGACGTCGACGACGCGCACCCACACGTTGTCCGCGACGCGGGGCGCGGCCGCCCGCGGGTCCACCAGGAGGCTCGTGACCGGGTCGTCCGTGGCCAGCAGGAACGGCTCGGTCGTGGCCATGAGGTCGAGGTCGAGCAGCACTCCCCACAGGGCGCGCGCCGCGGCGGCGTCGAGCGCCACGACGTCCCCGGTGTGCACCGTGCCGCGCGGGCCCGTCACCTGCCAGTCGAGGGTGCGGCGGAACGTGGCGTAACCGCGCGGCTCGCCGTCGCGCTCGACGACGACGACGCGCAGCGACTCCCGCCCACCGGTGCGGAAGGTCTTCGGGTCCGACCAGTAGCTGTCCCACAGCGCGTCGCTCTCCCGCGTGGCCCAGCCGGGGCGGTTGAGGCCCCCGGGCGCCGTCGGCAGCCCGGGGGCGCGGTGCAGCCGTGCGACGAGCTCCCCGTGCCGCACGCGGTCGGCGTGCTCGATGCGCACGGAGTGCTCGTCCGCCCCGGGGACGTCGCGCAGGGCGGCGCCGCGCGGGACGGTCAGGCGCAGGTCGTCCGCCGCCTTGCCGTAACCGAACCGGCCGTAGATGGCGGTCTCCGCGGCGAACAGCGCCGACAGGGCCTCGCCGCGCTCGCGGCAGCGCTCGAGGTGCTGCCCGATCATGGCCGTGAGGAGCCCACGACGGCGGTGCTGCGGGTGCACACCCACCCAGGTCAGGCCCGCGGTCGGCAGGGTGGCGCCGGGCACCGGGAACTCGGCGAACGGGTAGGACGCGCGGACCGCGGCCAGGCCGCCGCGCCCGGACGGGCCCGCGACGCCGTCGGCCTCGACGCCGACGGCGCGCTCCCAGGTCAGCGGCAGGGCGAGCGCGTCGAACTCGTCCACGGAGTGCGGGTCCGGGAAGGCCCAGGTGTCGAGGTCGAGCAGGGCGTGGCGGTCGGCGGACGTGAGCTGGCGGAAGCGGTACCCGGCGGGCAGGGCGGTCGCGGGCTGGTCGGAGGTCACCGCTCGATCGTCGCCCGAGGGTCCCGCGCCGGCCAGTGCATTTCCGCGGTCGGTGCCTGGTCGTAGGGTCGCCGTGTGCCTGCCGCCCCCGAGGAGCCACTGGACGCCCCCGACGAGTACGCCGCCGAGGTGCTCGGCCTGGTGCGCCGCATCCCGTCCGGCCGCGCGATGACGTACGGCCTGGTCGCGGAGATCGTCGGCGAGAAGCTGGGGCGGGGCGGCCCGCGGCAGGTCGGGAACGTCATGGCCGGCTCCGGGGACCGCTACGCGCACCTCGTGCCGGACGGCGCGGTGGTGATCGGACCGGTGCAGGACGACCACGCCGTCCCGTGGTGGCGCGTGGTGAACGCGTCCGGGGCGCCGCCGGCCCGGCACGTCACCGCGGCGCTCGACGCGCTGCGCGCGGAGGGCTGCCCGCTCTCCCGTGACGGCCGCCGCGTGGACCTGCGCCGCGCCGTGTGGTTCCCCCAGGACGACGGCGGCGTCGAGGGCCGACGGGACGACCGGGTCGTCTAGGCCTTCGTCGGCGCCACCCGCGCGGCCACCGAGCCGGCGGTGGCCCGCACGCGGGCGCCCAGCGGGGTGCCGCCGTCCGCGTTCTTCCGGGCGGCCTGCGACGCGGCGAGCACGGTGAGCATCGAGGACGGGTCGCCCTGCAGCAGCATCGTGGTCAGCGCCGTCCCGTCCCAGCGGGCCAGGTCGCGGGCGATCTTGTCCGCGGGCCCGACGAGGGCGATCTCCTCGACCAGCTCGGTGGGCACGGCGCGCGCGGCGTCCTCCTTGCGGCCGGCCAGGAAGAGCGCCTGCACCTCGTCGAGCTCGGCCGCGTAGCCGAGCCGGTCGAGCGAGGCCTTGTGGAAGTTGGCCTCTTTGGAACCCATGCCGCCGGCGTACAGGGCGATGTGCGGGCGGATCACGTCCGCGGCAGCCTCGACGTCGTCGCGCACGACGACGGGCACGGTCGCGAGCACCTCGAAGGACGAGGACGGTGCACGCTCGTCGGTGCGCTGCGCGAACCCGGCCGCGAGCAGCTCGCGGTGCTCGGCGTCGGCCTTCGGGGCGTAGAACCCTGCCATCCAGCCGTCGGCGATCTCGGCCGCGAGCGCGACGTTCTTGGGGCCCTGCGCGGCGAGCACGATCGGGATGTCGGCGCGGCGCGGGTGCACCGTGGGCTTGAGGGCCTTGCCCAGCCCGGTGGCTCCGGGGGCGTCGGCGGGCAGCGGGAGCCGGTAGAAGTCGCCGTCGGCGGTCACGGGGCGCTCGCGGGCGAAGACCTGGCGCACGACGTCGACGTACTCGCGCGTGCGTGCCAGCGGTCGGCGGTACGGCTGGCCGTACCAGCCCTCCACGACCTGCGGTCCGGAGGCCCCCAGCCCGAGCACGAACCGCCCGCCCGAGAGGTGGTCGAGGGTGATCGCCTGCATGGCCGTCGCGGTCGGGGTGCGGGCCGCCATCTGCGCGATGCCGGTGCCGAGCCGCAGGCGGCGCGTGCGCGAGCCCCACCAGGCGAGCGGCGTGAACGCGTCCGAGCCGTAGGCCTCGGCCGTCCAGACCGAGTCGAGGCCCAGCGCCTCGGCCGCGACGAGCGCGGGCACGATCCCCTTCGGAGGCTTGCGGGACCAGTAACCGGTCTGGATGCCGATGCGCAGGGTGCTCATGGGGCGGGTGCTCCTCGTCGAGATGGGCCGTCGCGGCGTTCCCCGATCTTCCCGGTACCGGGAGTATGGGGTAATGCCCGTCACACCTTAGCCGACGTCGTGCGTGCGGCGGGCGGGCCGCTAGGTTCGGGCTCATGGTCACTCTCGACGACGCGGCCCGCGCCGCCGCGGCGCTGCCCGACGTCACCGAGACGACGACGTTCCGGAACCGGGCTTGGGCGGTGTCCGGCCGCGTGTTCACGTGGGTGCGGCCGTTCAGCAAGGCCGACCTGCGGCGGTTCGGGGACGACCCCGTACCCGACGGGCCGATCCTCGCCGTCGTCGTCGACGACCTGGGCGAGAAGGAGGCCGTGCTCGCCGCCCGCCCGGAGACGCTGACGATCCCGCACCTCGACGGCGTGGCCGTCGTCCTCGTCCGGCTCGACGCGGTCGACGCCACCGCCCTGCGCGAGCTCCTCGTGGACGCCTGGCTCGCGAAGGCGCCCCGGTCGCTCGCCGAGGCCCACCGCGACCTGCTCGGCTGACGTCGCGCGTGGTCAGTGGCGCCGGGAGCGGTCGGCCATCGCGTTGAGCAGCGCGGCGGCGTCCGCGGCGCCGTCGACGGTGACCGCGAACGACCGCCCGCCGGTGCGCTCGACGAGCAGCGCCTCGCCCGAGCGCAGCACCACGCCCACGCGCCCGTCGCGGGCGGTGCGCCAGCCCCACCCGCCGTAGTCGCGCATCGGGCGCACCTGCGTCACCGAGGCCCGCACCACCTCGTCCGCCGGGACGTGCGTGCCCGGCCACCGGGCCGCGGAGCGCACCGTCAGGCCGGCGGCGTCCACGCGCACCGTGAAGGCGAACATCGTGACGAACAGCGCAGCGAGGGCGGCGGGGACGACCAGCATCGTCCACTCGGCCGTCAGGGCCGCGGCCAGGGTGGTCAGCGCGACGGCGGCCGCCCCGACCGCGATGCCCGGTCCGCCCGTCGCACGGCGTAGCCACACCGCGCGCTCGCCGTCCCGCAGCGCGGCTCGTGGCGCGTCGTCCGGCACGGCCTCGGTGGCCGGCATCGCGGGGTCGCCCGGTACGAGCGCGGCCGCGATCGCCGCGGGCACGAGCGGGAGCAGGAAGGTGGCCAGGAGAGCGGCGCCGGACAGCTCGGCCTGCGCGGCGTCGACGAGGCCGCGCTGCGGCGCGAGCGTGGTGACGGTGATCGTCGCCATGAAGGCGCCCGACCACACGCAGCCCGCCGCGGTGATCCGCCGGGTCGCGGCGGCGGCGCCCTGCGTGATCCCGATGGCCGCGAAGAGCGCGCAGAGCCCGACGGCCGCCACGACCCCCACGACGGCGAGCGTCGTCGGCGCCATGAAGCCGTCCGGTGTGCTGCCGCTCCAGTGCGACGCGACCTGTGCCGGCAGCTCGTCCCGCCACGTCCACACCACCGCCGCCCCGGCGAGCGCGAACAGCAGCCCGGCGAGCGAGGACCATGTCATCGCCCGGCGCGCCCGGGGGCGCCAGGCCTCCGTGCCGGCCGTTCGCGAAGAGCCGGGCGGGGGAGCGGGGGTCATCGGTTCATCGCCTCCGTGACGAGGGTGGTGGTGGTCTGGGTGGACAGCCCTGCCCGCCGGGCCGCGGCGGCCAGGTCGGCGACCGCCCGTTCGACGTCGGTCAGGTCGGGAGCGGCGGCGGAGACGACGGCGCCGCGGCCGCGCCGGAGCTCGACCGTGCCGTCGTCGCGCAGCACCTGGTAGGCCCGCAGGACGGTGTGCATGTTGAGGTCGAGGGACGCGGCCAGCTCGCGAGCGGACGGGAGCCGTTCCCCGGGACGCAGGGCACCGTGTGCGACCCCGAGGCGCACCTGGGCGACCAGCTGCGCGTACAGCGGCTCGTCGGTCGTCGGGTCGATGCGCCACATCACCCGCGCGAGGCTAGTTGTTCTACGACTACTAGAACAAGTTCGCCGCGTCCCCGCCGGCCGTGTGCCCGGGACCGACCGAGTGCCGGGAACGACCACGGCCCGTGCCCCGCCGTGACGGCGAGGGCACGGGCCGCGGTGGCCGGGCGTGCTCAGATCACGTACTCGAGCAGCTCCGAGGCGTCCTCGACGTGCTGGCCGTGGTCCGGCCGGTGGCCGGGGGCGCGTGCGTGCGCGGGAACCCCCACGGCCACCATGCCGGTCGGCACGTCGCGGGTGACGACGGCGTTCGCGCCGATCTGCGCGTCGTCGCCGATCCACAGCGGGCCGAGGATCTTGGCCCCGGCGCCCACCATCACCCGGTCGCCCAGGGTGGGGTGCCGCTTGCCGCGCGTCATCGACCGCCCGCCCAGGGTGGAGCCGTGGAACAGGACGCAGTCGTCGCCGACGACGGCGGTCTGGCCGATCACCACGCCCATGCCGTGGTCGATGAAGAGCCGCCGCCCGATCCGGGCCCCCGGGTGGATCTCGATCCCGGTGGTCCACCGTGCGACCTGGGACAGGAGTCGTGCGGGGAGCCGCAGCGCGGGCCGGTGCCACATGCGGTGGGTCACCCGGTGCGCCCAGACCGCGTGCACGCCCGGGTAGCCGAGGGCGACCTCGAACCGGGAGCGGGCGGCCGGGTCGTGGGCGTGCGCCGCCTCGAGGTCCTCCGCGAGGATCTCGACCAGGTGCCGGAGGCCGGGGCGGTGCCCCTCCGGCATCGGATGGTCGACGTCGCCGTCCACGCCCTCGGCGGCGTCGACGTCCGGTGCGTTGCGGTGGCTCGTCACGTCAGTCCAGCAGGTCCGAGTACAGGATCGTGGACAGGTACCGCTCGCCGAAGTCGGGGATGACGACGACGATCAGCTTCCCGGCGCTCTCCGGCCGCTTCGCGACCTCGAGCGCCCCCGCGATCGCGGCGCCCGACGAGATGCCCACCAGGAGGCCCTCCTCCTTGGCCGCGCGGCGGGCGAGCTCGACCGAGGTCTCGGCGTCGACGTCCAGCACCTCGTCGTAGACGGAGGTGTCGAGGATCTCCGGCACGAAGTTGGCGCCCAGGCCCTGGATCTTGTGCGGCCCGGGGTTGCCGCCGTTGAGGATGGGGGACTCGGCGGGCTCGACCGCGACGATCCGCACCTCGGGCTTGCGCTCCTTGAGCACCTGACCCACGCCCGTGATCGTGCCCCCCGTGCCGATGCCGGACACGACGACGTCGACCGCGCCGTCGGTGTCTGCCCAGATCTCCTCGGCGGTGGTCTCCCGGTGCACCTTCGGGTTGGCCTCGTTGGCGAACTGCCGGGCGAGGACCGCGCCGGGTCGCTCGGCCGCGATCTTCTCCGCGGCGGCCACCGCGCCCTTCATGCCTTCCGCCCCCGGGGTGAGCACGAGCTCGGCGCCGTAGGCGCGCAGCAGGGCGCGCCGCTCCTTGGACATGGTCTCGGGCATCGCGAGGACGACCTGGTAGCCGCGCGCGGCGCCGACCCAGGCCAGCGCGATGCCGGTGTTGCCCGACGTGCCCTCGACGATCGTGCCGCCCGGCTGCAGGGCGCCGGACGCCTCCGCGGCGTCGATGATCGAGACGCCGATGCGGTCCTTCACGGAGTTGGCCGGGTTGTAGAACTCGAGCTTCGCGACGACCGTCGCGTCGAGGCCGGCGGCGAGACGGTTGAGCCGGACGAGCGGGGTGCGGCCGATGAGCTTCGTCGCGTCGTCGTAGATGCGTGCCATGGGGTGATCCTTCTCGAGGGTGCGTGCGGGCGAGATGGTGCGGGTGTGCCGCCGCGCGGCGCCGGGCCTCGGAGAAGCGCAGCGCAGGGGAGCGACGGCCGGGTCGGTGCGAGCGCCGCACGGTCGCCGGGGACCCGCCGTCGGGCGGGTCGGACGTGACGTGGACGCTCTACCGACAGGATCGCGGCGTCGTCGCCGCGGCGCACGCCGGGGTGCGGGGCGAGGCCGCCGGCACCGTCCTGCGAGCGGTCGAGGGGGTGGCGCGGGGGACGGCGACGGTCATGCCCGGCCCTCCTCCTGGTGCTTTCGGTGAATGCTGTCGTCAGGCGACGTCTGTCGCAGGCTGACGCGCCGAGCCTAACCAGGCCCCGACCGATCGACAAGGAGCATCTCACCGATCGGCATCGTCGATCTGTCGGGGCCTGCTGCCGCTCGAGGGGGGCGCCGCGGGCGCGCGAAACGCCAGGACGCGTCCGAGGCGCTCGAAGGAGGGGTGCGCAAGGAGGGCGCGCCCAGAGCGCGCGAGGGAGGTGAGGGGAGAGGGAGCGGGCGACGGGAATCGAACCCGCGTAGCCAGTTTGGAAGACTGGGGCTCTACCATTGAGCTACGCCCGCACGGCCACCCCGCGACATCGCCGCCGGGTGGGAACGCGGGCTCACCCTAGCAAAGGTGCGGAGCCCTCCAGAGCCGTCCGTGCACGTCCTGGCTCCGCCAGGGGGCGGCAGCACTACACTGACCGGGTCCCGCCCAGCGGCGGGCCACGGGGTGTGGCGCAGCTTGGTAGCGCATCTGCTTTGGGAGCAGAGGGTCGCTGGTTCGAATCCAGTCACCCCGACGTGCTGACGGACGGTGTCGTCCGTCGAGGTTCGCCCGCCGGTCGGCCCACGCCCGGCGCGCTGATCTGGAAGGATCGGTCCCTGATCGCCGAGGGACGGCGACCGACGTGCGAGGAGAACCTTGATGACCACCCCGGACCCCTACACGCCAGGCACGCCCGACCAGGGCGGGTCGGCGACGCCGCCCGGTGGCGCCGAGCCCCAGCAGCCCGTCCCCGGCCAGCAGAGCCCGGGTCAGCCGGCGCCGGGGCAGCAGGCTCCGGGTCAGCCCTACGCCGGTCAGCCCTATCCCGCGCAGCCGGCGCCCGGCCAGGCGTACCCCGCCGCTCCGGCGGCCGGGCAGTACCCGCCCGCCTACGGCCAGCAGCCCCAGAACCCCGGCAAGACGCTCGGCATCGTCGGCCTGATCCTCGGCTTCTTCGGGCCGCTGTCGATCGTCGGCCTCATCCTGTCGATCGTCGGCCTCGTGAAGTCGCGCAAGGTCGGCCAGCCGAACGGCGTCGCGATCGCCGGCATCATCGTGAGCGGCCTCGTCCTGATCGGGACGATCATCATGTTCGTGGTGCTGGGCGTGGCGGCGAGCCACCTCCTCGAGGTGTGCAACGACCTCGGGCCGGGCATGCACGACGTCGACGGCATCACCTACACCTGCTCCTGACCACCCGCTCGTGACGAGCCCGGTGAGGGTCGTCCGACGGCGCGCGTCGGTATGACGCGGGCGCCTGTCGGGCGGCCCTCACCGTGCCGTAGGATGGACGGGTTGCCCGTACGTCCGTCGTACGGCCCCGCACCCCGCGCCGCAGCAACCAGGCCGGCTAGCGCCGGTGAGACGCGCGCGCACGCACCCGAACCGTTGGAGACCATCGAAGTGAAGAGCGCCGTCGAGACCCTGGATCCCACCAAGGTCAAGCTGACCGTCGAGGTGGAGTACGACGAGCTCAAGCCGAGCATCGACCACGCGTACAAGCACATCGCCGAGCAGGTGAACATCCCCGGGTTCCGCAAGGGCAAGGTTCCCCCGCGCATCATCGACCAGCGCGTCGGTTGGGGCGCCGTCGTCGAGCACGCCGTGAACGACGCTCTGTCGAACTTCTACCGTGACGCGGTCACGGCCGAGTCGCTGCGCCCGCTGGGCCAGCCCGAGGTCGAGGTGACCGAGGTCCCCGCCAAGGCCGGCGAGGGCCAGCTCGCGTTCACCGCCGAGGTCGAGGTCCGTCCCGAGATCACGCTGCCGGACCTGTCCGGCATCGAGATCACGGTGGACGCCGCCGAGGTGACCGACGAGGACGTCACGGAGCGCCTCGACGCGCTGCGCGAGCGCTTCGGCACCCTCGTGGGCGTCGACCGCCCGGCCGTCGAGGGCGACTACATCGTCATCGACCTCAAGGCCGTCATCGGCGACGAGGAGATCGACTCGGTCTCCGGCGTCTCCTACCAGATCGGCGCCGGCAACATGCTGGAGGGCCTCGACGAGGCGCTCACCGGCCTGTCGACGGACGAGACCACGACCTTCGCCACGAAGCTCGCCGGTGGCGAGCACGAGGGCGAGGAGGCGCAGGTCACCGTCACGGCCACCGCCGTCAAGGAGCGCGACCTGCCGACGCCGGACGACGACTTCGCCCAGCTCGCGTCGGAGTTCGACACGCTCGAGGAGCTCACGGCGGACCTGCGCGAGCAGGTCGCGTCGATCAAGACGTCGAACCAGGCCGTCGCCGCGCGCGACCTGCTGCTCGAGAAGCTGCTGGAGGCCGTCGAGGTCCCGGTGCCTTCGGGCGCCGTCGAGGCCGAGGTGCACCGTCACCTGGAGTCGGAGAGCCGCCTCGAGGACGACGAGCACCGTGCCGAGGTCACCGTGGACGCCACCAAGGCCCTGCAGAACCAGATCCTGCTCGACACGCTGGCCGAGAAGCTCGAGGTCCAGGTCGGCCAGGGCGAGCTCGTCGAGTACCTGGTCCAGGCGTCGCAGCAGTACGGCATGGACCCGAACCAGTTCATCTCCACCCTCGACCAGGGCGGTCAGATCCCCGCCATGGTCGGTGAGGTCGCGCGGTCGAAGGCGCTGGCCGTCGCGCTGCGCGACATCGAGGTCAAGGACGCCGACGGCAACGTCGTCGACCTGACGGAGTTCATCGGCACCGAGGAGGAGGACGCCGCGGCCGCCGAGCTCGAGGGCGCCGAGGTCGCCGAGTCGGCCGAGGTCGCCGAGTCGGCCGAGGCGTCGGAGGAGACCCCGGAGGAGACGGCCAAGGCCTGATCCCCGGTCCCACCGGACCTTCGACGGCCCGCATCGTCCCTCAGGGGCGGTGCGGGCCGTTGCCGTTCCGGGCACGTCGGCGGGTCTCGCCGCCCAGGACCGCGGCCACGCCGAGGGCCGCGAGGGCGAGGCCGGCGGCGGTGACGGCCGAGAGTGGCTCGCCGAACAGCATCGCGCCCGCGAGCGTGGTGGTCGGCACGACGAGGAACAGCAGGGCGTTGAGCGTCGTGACGTCGACCCGGCGCAGCAGGGACCAGGAGAGTTGGTACGCGGCCAGCGACGGGACGAGCGCGAGGACGGCGAGGGCGACCACCGCGACTCCGGAGTGCAATGCCGGCAAGGGCCCGGCCGGGAGGGTCGCGGGGTGGCGTCGCTCGAGGAACGTCGCGGCGACCAGTGCCGCGACCCCGGCGGACGCCGTCGCCAGCCCGGCCCACTGCATGCGTCTGACGTGCTGTCCCAGCAGGGGGCCGACCAGGGCCGCGACCAGGACCGGCTGCACGGCGTCGACGAGGGAGGCGGCTCCGGTGCTCACACACCGAGGCCGATCGCGCCGTACACGGGCAGCACGTAGCCGACCTGGGAGAGCAGGCCGACGGAGACGTGGTGCGCCGTCGCGCGCGGTCGGGCAAGGTGCGGCGCGACCGCCGCCCCGGTGCTGGCCGAGGGCGCCCGGGCGCGGCGCCGACGGCGGGCCGGCCGCGCGACGCCGAGGATGGCCCCGAGCAGGACGGCAGCGACGAGGTAGCGCCACAGCAGCAGGGTGGGCACCGCGGCCTGCCCGGTGCCCAGCTTCGCGCCGAGGAAGCCCGAGCTCCACGGCAGCACGAACACGGCGGAGGCGAGCGTCGTCGTGGCGCCGACGATGTACCGATCTGTCTACTCGTGTACCGGCGATATACAGATCGGTATAGTCGTGCGCATGACCGAGCCCACCACCCTCACGCCGGCGGCGCGCCGGGTCCTCGACGCGGCGTCGCGACTCTTCTACGCCCGCGGGCTGCACGCCGTCGGCGTCGACACGATCGCGGCCGAGGCCGGGGTCACCAAGAAGACGCTCTACGACCGGTTCGGCTCGAAGGAGGCCTTGGAGGTCGCCTACCTGCGGGCTCGCGACGCGCGCTGGGAGGAGCGCCTGCGCGACGCCCTCGCGGCCTGCCCCGGGGCGGGCACGGACCGGGTGCTGGTGCTCTTCGACGCCGTCGAGGGATGGATGGCGACCGAGGGCGGGCGCGGCTGCGCCGCGATCAACGCCCGTGCGGAGGTCGACGACCCGGCGCACCCGGTGGCCGTCGAGGTCTCCCGGCAGAAGACCTGGGTCCGCGAGCTGCTGCGGACCGAGTGCCATGCGGCCGGGCTCGCCCGGCCGGACGCCCTCGCGGACGCCCTCGTGCTGCTCTACGACGGGGCCCTCGCCGGGTCGGGGACCGGGGTGCCCGGCGATCCCTTCGCCGTCGCCCGCCGGGCGGCGCGGACGCTGTGCGAGGCGCACGGGGCGTGAGTCGAGGCGCCCCCGGGCGCTGCGTGTGCGCCCGCAGCGAAAAGGCCCTCCACCGGGACGTTCCGCGTGCCCGCCGCACGTTAGGGTCGATCGACGGCGATGACGAAGGAGACCGACGTGAACGACTTGCTGCGGATGGACGGTGCGACGCCGGTGGCGCGCGCCGACGGCCAGGGCCTCGCGCTCAACGACTCCATCTACAACCGGCTCCTCAAGGAGCGCATCATCTGGCTGGGTTCGGAGGTGCGCGACGAGAACGCGAACGCCATCTGCGCACAGATGATGCTGCTGGCCGCGGAGGACCCGGACAAGGACATCTGGCTGTACATCAACAGCCCCGGCGGCTCCATCACGGCCGGCATGGCGATCTACGACACGATGCAGTACATCAAGCCCGACATCGCGACCATCGCGATGGGCATGGCTGCCTCGATGGGGCAGTTCCTGCTCTCCTCGGGCGCGAAGGGCAAGCGCTACATCACCCCGCACGCCCGCGTGCTCATGCACCAGCCGTCCGGCGGCGTCGGCGGCACCGCGACGGACGTGCGGATCGGCGCTCAGCTGATCATGCACATGAAGAAGGTGCTCTCCGAGCTGACGGCCGAGCAGACCGGGCAGTCGCTGGAGCAGATCCTCAAGGACAACGACCGCGACAAGTGGTTCACCGCGGACGAGGCCCTCGAGTACGGCTTCGTCGACCACGTGGTCACCAACGCCGCCTCGGTCTCGGGCGGTGGCGGCGCGTCGGGCTCCTGACGACGAGCCCCCTCCACCCGCCACAGAACCGACAGACTTCCAGCCGAGGAGAACATCGTGAGCTACTCCGACGAGTACCAGTTCGCCATGCGGGCCCAGAACCTGGCGGGCGCCGCGGCGCGACCCGGCGGGGTCGCGCTCCCGCACGGCGCTCCGTCGTCGCGCTACGTGCTGCCCCAGTTCGAGGAGCGCACCGCGTACGGGTTCAAGCGCCAGGACCCGTACACCAAGCTGTTCGAGGACCGCATCATCTTCATGGGCGTCCAGGTCGACGACGCGTCGGCGGACGACATCATGGCGCAGCTCCTGGTCCTGGAGAGCCAGGACCCGGACCGCGACATCATGATCTACATCAACTCCCCCGGGGGTTCGTTCACGGCGATGACCGCGCTGTACGACACGATGCAGTTCATCAAGCCGCAGATCCAGACGGTGTGCCTCGGTCAGGCGGCCTCGGCCGCCGCGGTGCTGCTCGCCGCCGGCCAGCCGGGCAAGCGCCTCGCGCTGCCGAACGCGCGCGTGCTGATCCACCAGCCCGCGATGGAGGGCGGTGGCTACGCACAGGCCTCCGACATCGAGATCCACGCCAACGAGCTCATCCGCATGCGCGAGTGGCTCGAGGAGACGCTGGCCGGCCACACGGGCAAGACCGTCGACCAGATCCGCGAGGACATCGAGCGGGACAAGATCCTCACCGCCGCCCAGGCGAAGGACTACGGCCTGGTCGACCAGGTGCTCGAGAGCCGCAAGCCGGCCGTGCTCGCTCCGCGCTGACCTGCAGGATCACGGGGCCCGCGGCTTCCCGAGGAGGAAGCTGCGGGTCCCGTCGCACGACGCACCGGGGCGCTCGGCTGACAACGACGCCCCCGTGGTGTGGAATGGACGCAGGACCCAGCACTCAGGACATGGAGGCTCCCGGTGGCTCGGATCGGTGACGGCGCAGACCTGCTCAAGTGCTCGTTCTGCGGGAAGTCGCAGAAGCAGGTCAAGAAGCTGATCGCAGGCCCTGGCGTGTACATCTGCGACGAGTGCATCGACCTGTGCAACGAGATCATCGAGGAGGAGCTCGGCGAGGCGGCGGAGCTGGGGCTCACCGAGCTGCCGAAGCCGCGCGAGATCTTCGACTTCCTCGAGCAGTACGTCATCGGGCAGGAGCCTGCCAAGCGGGCCCTCGCGGTGGCGGTCTACAACCACTACAAGCGGGTGCAGGCGGGCGAGGCCGCGCGCGACGGCGACGACGCCGTCGAGATCGCGAAGTCCAACATCTTGCTCATCGGCCCCACCGGCACCGGAAAGACCTACCTGGCGCAGACGCTGGCGAAGATGCTCAACGTGCCCTTCGCCATCGCGGACGCCACGGCCCTCACGGAGGCCGGGTACGTGGGCGAGGACGTCGAGAACATCCTCCTCAAGCTCATCCAGGCCGCGGACTACGACGTGAAGAAGGCCGAGACGGGGATCATCTACATCGACGAGGTCGACAAGGTGGCCCGCAAGGCGGAGAACCCGTCGATCACGCGCGACGTCTCCGGCGAGGGCGTGCAGCAGGCCCTCCTGAAGATCATCGAGGGCACGACGGCGTCGGTGCCCCCGCAGGGCGGGCGCAAGCACCCGCACCAGGAGTTCATCCAGATCGACACCACGAACGTCCTGTTCATCGTGGCCGGCGCGTTCGCGGGCCTGGACGACATCGTGGCCTCCCGGTCGCGCAAGCGCGGCATCGGGTTCAGCGCCCCCATGGAGAGCGGCGCCGACGAGGACCTGTACGCCGAGGTACGGCCCGAGGACCTGCAGAAGTACGGGCTCATCCCCGAGTTCATCGGGCGGCTGCCCGTCATCGCGTCCGTGTCGCCGCTCGACCGCGACGCGCTGGTGCGAATCCTCACCGAGCCTCGCAACGCCCTCGTCAAGCAGTTCCAGCGCATGTTCGAGATCGACGGCGTCGAGCTCGAGTTCGATCAGGAGGCGGTCGAGGCGATCGCGGAGCAGGCCCTGCTGCGCGGCACCGGCGCACGCGGCCTGCGGGCCATCATGGAGGAGGTCCTCCAGCAGGTGATGTTCGACGTGCCCAGCAGGGACGACGTCGAGCGGGTGGTCGTGAGCCGCGAGGTCGTGCTCGAGAACGTGAACCCGACGCTGGTGCCGCGCACCTCTCCGGTGCGCCGCCGCACCCCCCGCGAGAAGAGCGCCTGAGCACTCTCGGCGCCCTCACCGCGCGTAGAGGGCGTCGACATCCTCCGCGAAGTCGCGCAGCACGAGGTCCCGCTTCACCTTGAGCGACGGCGTGAGGTACTCGTTGGCCTCCGTGAAGTCGCCGTCGAGCACCCGGAACTTGCGGATCGACTCCGCGCGGGACACCGCGGTGTTCGCCTCCTCGACGGCGGCGTCCAGCGCCGCGAGCACGCGGGGGTCGGTCCGCGCGGCTCCCACCGACATCGGCGGGATCCCCTGCGTGGCCAGCCAGCCGGGCAGCATCTCGGCGTCCAGGGTGATCAGGGCGCCGATGAACGGGCGCTTGTCGCCCACGACGACCACCTGGGACACCAGCGGGTGGGCGCGCACGCGGTCCTCGAGCGGTGCGGGCGCCACGTTCTTGCCGCCGGCGGTGACGATGATCTCCTTGGTGCGGCCGGTGATGCGCAGGTGGCCGTGGTCCAGCGCGCCGACGTCGCCGGTGCGGAACCAGCCGTCCACGACCGCTTCGGCGGTCAGGTCGGGCCGGCCGCGGTAGCCGCGGAAGAGGTGCGGTCCGGAGACGAGCACCGCACCGTCGTCGTCCACGCGCACCGACGTGCCCGGGAACGGCGGGCCGACGGTGCCGATGCGCAGGTCGGAGGGCAGGTTGACGGCCGTGGGCGCCGTGGTCTCGGTGAGCCCGTACCCCTCGAGGACGGTGAGCCCCGCACCCCGGAAGAAGTGCCCGAGCCGGTCGCCCAGGGGCGCGCCGCCCGAGATCGCGTACCGCAGGTTGCCGCCCATCGCCGCCCGAAGCTGTGCCAGCACGAAGCGGTCGGCCAGGGCGTGCCGAGCCCGCAGCCCCGCCGGGACGGCGCCGCCGTCGAGGGCACGCGAGTACTCGCCGGACACGCGGGCGGCCCAGCCGAAGACGCGCCGTCGAGCGCGCGACCCGGCCCGCTGCTCGGCGGAGTTGTAGACCTTCTCGAACACGCGTGGCACGGCCAGCAGGAACGTGGGACGGAACGTCCGCAGGTCGTGGGTGAGGGTCTTGACGTCCGGGAGGTGGCCGAGGACCGAGCCGCTCGCGATCACCGCGACCTGGATGAGCCGCGCGAAGACGTGCGCCAGCGGCAGGAACAGCACGGTGCGCGCGCCGTCGGCCTCCAGCAGCTCGGGGAGCGCGAGGCGCGCGTTCATCGCCAGGTGGGCGAAGTTGCCGTGGGTGAGCTCCGCCCCCTTGGGGCGGCCGGTGGAGCCGGAGGTGTAGACGATGGTCGCGAGGTCGTCGCGGCGCACGGCGTCGCGACGCGCCGCGACGTCGCGGGCCGGCACGGACGCCGCCGTCTCGCGCAGGTCGTCGAGCGCGCCCGTCGCGATGACCAGCACGTCCTCGAGGTCCGGCAGGTCGTCGCGAACCTGGCGCACGGCGTCGGCGTGCGCCGGGGTCTCCACGACGACCAGGCGCGCGCCGGAGTCGGCGAGGATCCACCGCACCTGATCGGGGGAGGACGTCTCGTAGACGGGGACCACGACCGCGCCCACGGCCCAGGCCGCGAAGTCGAGGAGGGTCCACTCGTACCGGGTGCGCGACATGATCGCGACACGGTCGCCGGCGGCGATCCCCTGCGCCACCAGGCCGCGGGCCACCGTGAGCACGTCGGCCTGGAACTCGCCCGCGCTGACGGGGACCCAGGAGCCGTCGGTCGCCGCGCGCCGCTCGATCAGGGTGCGGTCGCCGGCGCGGGCGACCCGGTCCGCCAGCAGCGTGCTGATCGTCGTGCCCTCGGGCACGTCCACGAGGCTCGGCGTCGTCGCGACCGTCATCTGCTCTCTCTCTGTGTGCGGCATCGTGCCGGGTCCGGCGTCCGTCCAGTGTCCGGTGGGCGCCCGGGCCGACGTGGGACCTTACACGCTCGGCGTGCCTCGTAGGATCGGGGCATGCCCGACACCCCTCACGACCCCGCAGCCCGGCCCGCCGGCCCTCCCGTCACGGACGGGATGCCGCAGGAGATCCTCGAGCTGCGCGCCAGCATCGACAACATCGACGCCGCCCTGGTGCACCTGCTGGCCGAGCGATTCAAGATGACCCGGCGCGTGGGCGAGCTCAAGGCCGTGGGCGGCCTGCCGCCCGGAGACCCCTCCCGCGACCGACAGCAGGTCGACCGGCTCAAGGGCCTGGCGGAGAGCGCCGGGCTCGACCCCGAGTTCACCGAGCAGTTCCGCAACTTCATCGTCTCCGAGGTGATCCGCCACCACGAGCGCATCGCCGCCGAGCACGCCGCCGGGCGCCTCAAGGGCGAGCTGCCGCCCCTGGACACCTACGCTTGAAGAGGTGAGATCTGACCCGCTGAACCGGGTCCGAGGACTTGCGCGACGCGGTGGCGTCCGCCGCGTTTCCGTCGCACGCTGGGGGCTACAGCCGACGACGGACACCTGGGGGAACCACGGATGAAGATCGACTGGCTCAAGCCCCTCGTCGGCCGCCCCGGACCGTTCGCGACCGTCTACCTGGACGCGACGCCCTCGGCCGAGGCGGGCGACAGGGACGTCGCGAACCGATGGCGGGCGGTGCGACGCTCCTTGGAACGGCAGTCCGCTCCGGCGGGCGTGCTCGACGAGCTCGAGGTCGCCGTGCTGCGGCCCACGCGGGTGGCGGGCGCCCACGGCCGGGTGCTCATCGCCGAGGACGGCGGGGTGGCGGTCGACCGCGTGCTGCGGAACCCGCCGGCCGTCGCGACGGGCGTGTGGCTGCCGGTGCCGGTGCTGCTGCAGGCGGCGCAGGCGGCGGACGAGGCGGTCGACGCCCTGTGCGTCGCCGTCGACCGCAGCGGTGCGGACTTCTGGCCCTGCGACGCCGGCGGCCGGCCGGGCAGGGCCCGCGAGATGTTCGAGGGCCCGAACGACGAGGTGAGCAAGACCTCGAGCACCGGCACGAAGCGCGCCATCATCGAGTCGCGGGCCGAGGACTCGTGGAAGCGCAACGCCGAGGCGGTCGCGGCGGAGGTCGACCGGCGCGTCGCGCAGGGCCGCCCGGAGGTCGTGGTGCTCACCGGCGACGTCCGCGCCGTGAACCTCGTGCGGTCGGCGCTCGGCCAGGAAGCTGCGCGGCGGTCTGTGGAGGTCGCGGGCGGCGGGCGCGGGCCGGGCATCCGGGCAGCGGACTTCGCGGCGAGCGTCGAGGACGCGCTGGACTCCTACCGGGAGCGGCGGCGCGAGGTGGTGCTCGCCGAGTACCGGCAGGACCAGGGGCGCGAGGAGGGCGCCGTGACGTCGATCGACGACGTCGTCGCCGTCCTGGCACGCGGGCAGGTCAAGGCCCTGGTGCTGGCCGAGCAGATCGCTCTCGACTCGACGTCCGCGCTCGCCGCCACCGGCGGAGCGGGCGGCGCCGACGGGCTGCTCGGTGGCCGCACGCTGTGGATCGGGCCGGACCCGATGCACATCGCGACCTCACGGTCGGACCTGGCGGACCTCGGCCTCACCGACGGGCTGGAGGAGCTGCCGGCCACGTCAGCGCTGCTGCGCGCCGCGATCGGGCAGGACGCGGCGCTGACGTTCGCGCCCGAGGGGTCGGTGGACCTCGTCGACGGCGTCGGGGCCACCCTGCGCTGGCACGACGACGGGACTCCCAAGGAGGTCGCCGCCACCATGAGCGGCGACGGCGACCGGTTCCGGTCGCCGAGGTAGTCCAGGATTTGCCGAACTACCTCGGCAAATCCTGGACTACCTCGGCGTGGCTCAGGCCTTCGGCTTGCGGGCCGGAGGCTCGCCCAGCTCGGACGCGGTGACGACGATGCCGCCCTGGACGTCGGGGTTGCCCTGGCCCTCGACCGCCTCGATGACCTCGAGCGTGCCGGTCGCGCGGCCGGCGCCCCGGACGTCGTCGAGCGCAGACCGGACGCCGTCGAGCAGGCCGGCCGGGACCGCCATGGACGCGGCCAGGATCGGCGTGCGCATCGAGACCTTGGCCTCGGACTTGATCTTGCGCAGCGCGGCGAGCGCGTGCCCCGCGGCGGTGAGCTGCACGAGCTCGGCATCCCCCGCTGCGGCGCGGAGCGGGGCGGCGACGGGCCAAGCGGCGTGGTGCACCGAGCCGGCGCGCCACCACGACCAGACCTCCTCGGTGGCGAACGGCAGGAACGGCGCCAGCAGCCGCAGCAGGGTGTCCACCGCGAGGGCGAGCGCCGTGCGGGCGGACTCGGTCTCGGCCGTCACCGCGGTGGCCGCGGCGCCGGCGCCGTACGCGCGGTCCTTGACCAGCTCGAGGTAGTCGTCGCAGAAGGTCCAGAAGAACGTCTCGGTGACCTCGAGCGCGCGGGTGTGGTCGTACGCCTCGAACGCGTCGGTGGCCTGCTCGACGACGTCCGCCAGCCCGGTGAGCATCGCGCGGTCCAGCGGCACGGTGACGCGGGCAGGGTCGAGCACGATCTCGCCGGCGCCGGTCTCGGGGTCGACGCCGAAGGTCAGCGCGAACTTCGAGGCGTTGAGCACCTTGATGGCGAGGCGACGGCCGATCTTCATCTGGCCGACCTCGAAGGCGGCGTCGGTGCCCAGACGTGCCGCGGCGGCCCAGTAGCGGACGGCGTCGGCGCCGTGCTCCTCCAGCAGCGCCATCGGCGTGACGACGTTGCCCTTGGACTTCGACATCTTCTTGCGGTCCGGGTCGAGGATCCAGCCGCTGATGGCCGCGTGCTTCCACGGCAGCACGCCGCACTCGAGGTGCGAGCGCACGACCGAGGAGAACAGCCAGGTGCGAATGATGTCCTGGCCCTGCGGGCGCAGGTCCATCGGGTAGACGCGGGAGAAGAGGTCGGCGTCGCGCTCCCAGCCGGACACGATGAGGGGCGAGAGCGACGACGTCGCCCAGGTGTCCATGACGTCGGCGTCGCCGACGAAACCGCCGGGCGCGCCGCGCTGGGACTCGTCGTAGCCCGCCGGGGCCTGCGACGTCGGGTCGACGGGCAGCTCGGCCTCGGACGGCACGATCGGGTGGTCGTGGTCGACGTCGCCCGCCTCGGTCAGCGGGTACCACAGCGGCACGGCCACGCCGAAGAAGCGCTGGCGCGAGATGAGCCAGTCCCCGTTGAGGCCGTTCACCCAGTTCTCGTAGCGCACGCGCATGAAGTCGGGGTGGAAGTCGAGCTCCTTGCCGCGCGCGAGCAGCTCGGCCTTGAGGTCGCGGGCCTCCCAGTCGCGCCCGCCGTTGCGGATGTACCACTGGCGGGAGGTGACGATCTCGAGGGGCTTGTCGCCCTTCTCGTAGAAGTTCGTCATGCGCTGCGTGGCGCTGGGCTCGCCGTCCAGGTCCCCCGAGGCGCGCAGCGCGTCGACGACGGCCTTGCGGGCGCTGAACGTGGTCTTGCCGGCGAGCTCCTCGGTGTACAGGGCCTCGCCCGGCCCGCCCGCGACCCAGTCCGGCGTCTCGCGGGACAGGCGACCGTCGCGCTGGATGACGGAGCGGGTCGCGAGCTGCAGCTCGCGCCACCACTGCACGTCGGTGAGGTCGCCGAAGGTGCAGCACATCGCGATGCCGGCGCCCTTGTCCATCGCGGCGGCGGGGTGCGCGAGCACCGGCACCTCCACGCCGAACAGGGGAGAGGTGACGGTGGTGCCGAACAGGTCCTGGTACCGCTCGTCGTCGGGGTGCGCGATGAGCGCCACCACGGCCGGGATGAGCTCGGGCCGGGTGGTCTCGATGTACAGCGGGGTGCCGTCGGGCCGGTGGAACGCAACCCGGTGGTAGAAGCCGGGGTACTCCCGCGCCTCGAGCTCGGCCTGCGCGACCGCCGTCTGGAACGTCACGTCCCACAGGCCGGGGGCCTCGGCCTGGTAGGCCTCGCCGCGGGCGAGGTTGCGCAGGAACGCGCGCTGCGACGCGGCGCGCGAGGTGGTGTCGATGGTCTGGTAGTTCTGGGCCCAGTCCACGGACAGGCCGAGGCGCCGCCACAGCTCCTCGAACTGCCGCTCGTCGTCGGCGGTGAGCTGCTCGCACAGCTCGATGAAGTTGCGGCGGCTGACCGGCACCTGGTCGGCGGGCTTGACGTTCTTGCGGTCGGTGCCCTGGTGCGGGGGCTCGAAGCCCTCGACGTACGGCAGCGACGGGTCGCAGCGCACGCCGTAGTAGTTCTGCACGCGGCGCTCGGTGGGCAGGCCGTTGTCGTCCCAGCCCATGGGGTAGAAGACCTTCTTGCCCCGCATCCGCTGGAAGCGCGCGACCGTGTCGGTGTGGGTGTAGCTGAACACGTGGCCCACGTGCAGGGAGCCCGAGACCGTGGGCGGCGGGGTGTCGATCGAGTACACCTGCTCGCGCGTGGCGGTGCGGTCGAAGGCGTACGTGCCCTCGGCGGTCCAGCGCTCGTCGAAGCGCTGCTCCAGCCCGTCCAGGCTCACCTTGTCCGGTACCTCCCGGACCACCGCGCGCACGACGTCGCCGGCTACGGTGCCGGCGGGCGGGGTCGCTGCGGGGGTCTGCGCGGGCGCGGTCGGCGCCTCGTGGGTCGGGAAGTCGCTCATGGTCGCTCATTCTCCCAGATCCGCGGTGACCCTCGGCGCACGGATATCTCATTCGATGGACAGTCATTCCATGATGTGGACAGGCGTCCTGAACGGCGTCGGAACCGTCGTAATGTGGCGGCCGGCGCCACGGGTGGCGCCACCTCGAACCGTCCGGCCCGCTCCACGGGACCGGACCACGTCCCGGGAGGACGAGATGCAGGCGATGTGTTGTCGGTGCTGTTGCCGCCGCTTCGCCCTGCCCGCCTGACACCCGAGGAGCTCCCATGACGCTCGACCACGCCGACGAGCTGGTCGTGCCCGAGGGGCAACCCCCGTCCGCCACCGGGCGGCGCACGTTCTGGCACCGCTTCGCCCAGGACCGGTTCGCCGTCGCCGGCGCGGTCACGGTGGTCGTCTACGTCGTCGTCGCCCTGTTCGCGCCCCTGATCACGCGCCTGCTCGGCGTCGACCCGTACACCTACGACCTGGCCGCCCTCGACGCGACGGGCGCCCCGGCCGGCTGGGGCGGCGGCATCAGCGCCGAGCACTGGTTCGGCGTCGAGCCGCTGACCGGCCGCGACCTGTTCGCGATCGTGCTCATGGGCTCGCGGACGTCGCTGGTCGTGGGGATCGGGGCCACCGTCGTCTCGATGTTCATCGGCACCGTCCTCGGGCTGCTCGCCGGCTACCTCGGCGGCTGGGTGGACTGGGTGGTCAGCCGCGGCGTCGACATCATGCTCGGCCTGCCGGCGCTGATCTTCATGATCGCGATCGGCGCCGTGGCCCCGGAGTCCTTCCCCCGTCTCCTGCTGCTCGTGCTGGTCATCGGCGTGTTCAGCTGGTCGTCCGTGGCCCGCGTCGTGCGCGGACAGGCCCTCGGCCTGCGGTCGCGCGGCTTCGTGCGCGCCTCCCAGGCGCTCGGTGCCGGGCACGGGCACGTCCTGTTCCGCCAGGTGCTGCCCAACCTGGCCGCCACCGTGGTCGTCTTCGCGACGATCAGCATCCCGGGCGCCATCGGCGCAGAGGCGGCGCTGTCGTTCCTCGGTGTCGGCGTGCCGCCGCCGACGCCGTCGTGGGGCCGGTCCATCGGCGACGCCGTGACCTGGTTCAGCTCCGACCCGATGTACCTCGTCTTCCCCGGCCTCGCGCTGTTCGGCATCACGCTCGCGCTCAACGCGTTCGGCGACGGCCTGCGCGACGCTCTCGACCCGCGCTCCGGAGGCCGTCAGTGAACGCTCTGCGGTTCGTCGGCACGCGCCTCACGAGCATGGTCTTCGTGCTCCTCGCGGTCTCCCTCCTGACCTACGCGATCTTCGTGCTGCTGCCCGCCGACCCGGCCCAGCTCGCCTGCGGGCGGCCGTGCACGCCGGAGCGGCTCGAGACGGCGCGCGCCTTCATGGGGCTGGACCAGAACTTCCTGGTGCAGTGGTGGAACTTCGTGACGGGCATCTTCACGGGCCGCACCTTCGGGTCGGCGGGCGCGGAGATCACCTGCCCCGCCCCGTGCCTCGGCTACTCCTTCGTGCTGCGCCAGCCGGTGACCGATCTCATCGTCGGGCGCCTGCCGGTGACGTTCTCGATCGCGCTCGGGGCCGCCGTCCTGTGGCTGCTCGCCGGTGTCGCGGCGGGCGTGGTCGCCGCGGTGCGCCGCGGCACCACCGTCGACCGCGCGATCATGGTCACCGCGATCACCGGGGTCTCCGCGCCCAGCTACCTCGTGGGGTTGCTCGGCATCCTGCTCTTCGGGTTCACGCTCGACATGGTGCCCGTGAACGGTTACGTGCCGTTCACCACCAGCCCCGTGGACTGGGCCTGGCACCTGGTGCTGCCGTGGTGCGTGCTGGCGTTCCTGTCGGCGGCGATCTACGCGCGGCTGACGCGCGCCCAGATGCTCGACGCCCTCGGGTCGGAGTACGTGCGCACCGCCCGCGCCAAGGGGATCACCGAGCGGCGCGTCGTGACCCGCCACGCGCTGCGCAACGTCATGGTGCCGGTGGTCACGCTGTTCGGCCTCGACCTCGGCGTGCTGCTGGGCGGCACCGTGATCACCGAGAAGGTGTTCTCGATGGCGGGGCTCGGCGCGTTGCTGCTCGACGCCGTCGGCAACACCGACGTCCCGCTGCTGGTGGGCGTCACCTTCTTCTCCGCGGCCCTCATCGTGGTCGCCAACCTGCTCGTCGACGTCGTGTACGGCGTCATGGACCCGCGGGTGCGCGCATGAGCGCCCGTGCGTACGCGGGGCGATGTCCCGGCGGCACGCGCCACCCCCACCCCACGTCCTTCTCCGAGGAGCCCTGAACCCATGACCCGCAACACCACCCGCCGACGGTCCGTCGGCGCCGTCTCCGCCGCCGCCGCGCTCGCGCTGGTCCTCACCGCGTGCGGCGCGAACGACAAGGACGACAGCGCGACCGGCAGCCCGGCCGCCGCCCAGCAGGGCGGCACCCTGCACATCCTCACGTCGGCGCCGTCGATCAACTGGGACCCGGCCACGAGCCAGAACCTCGCCATCACGACGCTCGGGCTGGTGGAGCGCCGCCTGACGGCCTGGCAGACCAACTCGGACGGCAGCACCGAGGTGGTGCCCGACCTGGCCACCGACACCGGCACCGCGTCCGACGACGGCAAGACCTGGACGTACACCCTCAAGGACGGCGTCGCGTTCGAGGACGGCACGCCGATCACGTCGCAGGACGTCAAGTACTCCGTCGAGCGGTCGTTCGCCCCGGAGCTCACCGGCGGGCTGAGCTACCACAAGAGCCTGCTGACCGGCGGCGACGACTACGCCGGCCCGTACGACGGCAAGACCCTCGACTCGATCGAGACGCCGGACGACAAGACGATCGTCTTCCACCTGGACAGCGCGTACGGCGACTGGCCGTGGATCGTCTCGATGCCCGCCTTCGGCGCGGTGCCCGAGGACAAGGACGACGTCTCGACGTACACCACGACGCCCGTCGCGACGGGTCCGTACAAGGTGGCCGATACGCAGGAGGGGACCTCGGTCACCCTCGAGCGCAACGACGCCTGGGACCAGTCCACGGACGAGGCGCGCACGGCGGGCCCCGACTCGGTCGTCTTCGAGCTGGGCCAGGACGAGTCCGTTGTGGCGCAGCGCCTCATCGCCGACGCGGGCGACGACCAGAACGCCTTCGGCGCGACGTTCGTCCCCGCGGCTCAGCTCGCGCAGGTGCAGAACGACGCGAACGCCAAGGAGCGTCTCGTGACCTCCGGCCCGGGCGCGCTCGCGTACCTCGCGATCAACACCGAGGCCGAGGGGCTCGACGACGTCAAGGTGCGCGAGGCGCTCCAGTACGCCGTGGACAAGCAGGCGTTCCAGGTGGCCTCGGGCGGTGCGATCGCCGGCGACCTGGCGACCATGCTCATCACGCCGGGGATCCCCGGGCGCGAGGAGTACGACCTGTACCCGGCGGAGCCGTCCGGCGACCCGGACAAGGCGAAGGACCTGCTCGCGGACGCGGGCTGGAAGGACCGGCCGCTGCGGCTCGTCGTCCCGGACGACGCACCCACGCGGGCCAAGGCGGAGGCCATCGAGCAGGGCCTGAAGCGTGCCGGCCTCACGGTGAAGATCGTGACCCAGCCGGCAGAGGTCTGGACGCAGACCGTGACGCAGGGCGACGGGTCGAAGTACGACCTCACGCTCTCGTCGTGGCAGCCGGACTTCCCGAGCGCGAACGGCAACATCCAGCCGCTGTTCGCGTCCTCGCAGATCGGCGACGGCGGGTACAACCTGTCGCGCTACTCGAACGCGGACGTGGACGCGCTCATCGAGCAGGCGACCCAGGAGACCGACACCGACGCGGCGGCCGCCCTCTGGGCGCAGGCCGACAGGGCGATCGGCCTGGACGCACCCGTGGTCCCGCTGATCTACACGAAGAACTCCTTCCTGCACGGCTCCAAGGTGCAGAACTTCGAGATCCCGGACTTCCCGGCGTACCCGAACTACCTCAAGGTCTCGCTGGCACCGTGAGCACCGACACCGGTATCGATCCCGGGGACGGGCAGCCCCTCCTGCAGGTGGAGGGGCTGTCCGTCGTGTTCGACGCGGCCGGCGCGCCGGCGGTCGACGGTTCGTCATGGGCGCTGCGTGCCGGCCAGGTGACCGCGCTGGTGGGGGAGTCCGGCTCCGGCAAGTCGGTCTCGGCGATGGCCGTGCTGGGGCTCCTTCCCCCGAGCGCCACGGTGGTGGGCAGCATCCGGTACGACGGGGACGAGCTGGTCGGCGCCTCGCCCGACGAGGTCCGGGCCGTGCGGGGAGCGGTGTTCTCGCTGGTCTCGCAGGAGCCGATGAGCGCGTGGAACCCCGTGCTCACCATCGGCGACCAGGTGGCCGAGGCGGTGCGGGCGCACGCCCGCGTCGCGCGGTCCGCCGCGCGCGAGCGGGTGCTCGGGCTGCTGCGCGAGGCCGGCCTGGCCGACGCGGAGCGGGTCGCGCGCTCCTACCCGCACCAGCTGTCGGGCGGGCAGCTGCAGCGTGCCCTCATCGCGATGGCGCTGTCGCAGGACCCGGTGGCGATCGTCGCGGACGAGCCGACGACGGCGCTCGACGTCACCGTGCAGGCCGACATCCTCGACCTGCTGCGGCGACTGAGGGACACCCGCGGCACGGCGGTGCTGCTCATCACGCACGACATGGGCGTGGTCGCCGACCTCGCGGACGACGTCGTCGTGATGCGCGACGGACGCGTCGTCGAGCACGCCCCGGTGCGCGAGCTGTTCGGTGCGCCGCGCGAGGAGTACACGCGCACGCTGCTCGACGCCGTCCCGCACCTGGGCCGGCAGCTCGACCAGGCCGCCGAGGTCCGCGAACCGGCGGAGGCCGTCGGGGCGACCGGCGACCACGACGACGTCGTCGTGCTGGAGGACGTCGACGTCGTGTACCCGGGCGGGCGCCGCCGGGCGCCCGTGCGTGCGGCGGACGGGGTGAGCCTGCGGATCGCGGCGGGCGAGGTGCTCGGCCTCGTGGGGGAGTCGGGGTCCGGCAAGTCCACGCTCGGTCAGGTGGTCTCGGGCCTGCTGGCCCCCGACCGGGGCCGGGTCGTGGTGGACGGCCTCGAGCTGGCGGGCGCCCGGCGGGCCGACCTGCGCGCCGTGCGCCGGCGGACGGGGATCGTGTTCCAGGACCCGGCCTCCACGCTCAACCCCCGCTGGTCGGTGGGCACCTGCGTCGCCGAGCCCTTGCGCCTGCACGCGCAGCTCGGCGAGGAGGCGACCCGGGCGCGGGTGCTGGAGCTGCTCGCGATGGTCGGGCTGGACGCGGAGCACGCCGCCCGGTTCCCGCACGAGCTCTCCGGCGGCCAGCGGCAGCGGGTGGCCATCGCGCGGGCGGTCGCCCTCGACCCGGCGGTGCTGGTGGCGGACGAGCCGACGAGCGCACTCGACGTCTCGGTCCAGGCCCGGGTGCTGGACGTGTTCGCCGAGCTGCAGGCGCGGCTCGGCTTCGCGTGCCTCTTCGTCTCGCACAACCTCGCCGTCGTCGAGCGCGTCAGCGACCGGGTGGCCGTCATGCAGGGGGGCCGCATCGTCGAGACGGGCCCGACGGCACGGGTCCTGGGCGCACCGGAGGAGGAGTACACCCGGCGCCTCGTGGGGGCCGCGCCGGTCGCCGACCCCGAGCTGCAGGAGCGCCGCCGGCGCGAGCGGGCGGGGGTCTGAGCTTCCCGTCGACCAATTCTCTGACTAAAGTCAGAGATATGAAGAACGTGACGAAGGATGCGGACGTGGCCGGGCCGGTCGACGTCGTGCGGCGGTTCAACCGCAGCTACACCCAGCGGGTCGGCGCCCTCGAGGACTCGTTCCTCGGCACGGGGATGCCGCTCGGCACGGCCCGGCTGCTGTTCGAGATCGGCACCGAGCCCGGCACCACCCGCGACCTGCGCGCCCGCCTCGGGCTCGACTCCGGCTACCTCAGCCGCCTGCTGCGGCGGCTGGAGTCGGACGGCCTGGTCGTCGTCGTCCCCGACGACGACGACCGTCGTCGCCGCCGTGTGGACCTCACCGCCGCCGGCCACCGTGCCTGGGACGACCTCGAGCGACGGTCGGTGGACCGGGCCCGCGACCTCGTCGCGCCGCTCACCGCACGCCAGCGGGCCCGGCTCGCCGCCGCCCTCGCGGAGGCCGACCTGCTGGTGCGGGCGGCGACGGTCACGCTCGAGCGCACGGACCCTGCCTCGCCCCTCGCGCGGTCGGCCGTCGCCGCCTACGTGGCCGAGCTCGGTGAGCGGCTGCCCGGCGGGTTCGATGCCGGGCCCGCACCGGCGCCCGGCGAGGCCGACCCCGAGGACGCCCGCCTCGCGGCGCCGTCGGGCGCGTTCGTCGTCGCGACGAGCGACGGCGAGCCCGTCGCCTGCGGCGGCGTGCGGACGCTGTCGGACGATGTTCCCGACGGTGCCGCCGGGGGCGTCGGGGAGATCAAGCGGATGTGGGTGCACCCCGGCTGGCGGGGCGCGGGGCTCGGCTCCCGGCTGCTGCGTCACCTCGAGGGCGTGAGCCGCGACCTCGGCCACCGCGAGGTGCGCCTCGACACCAACGGGACGCTCGCCGAGGCGGTCGCGATGTACGAGCGGGCAGGCTACCGGCGCATCGCCCGGTACAACGACAACCCGTACGCCGAGCACTTCTTCGCCAAGCGCCTGGGCTGAGCGGACGCGGTACCACATACCTGGGCGTCGGCCGGAGATAGGGTCGAGACATGGCTGCGAACCCCGACCTGACCATCGGCTATGCCGCGATGCTCGAGCAGTTCCACCCCACCGACGTCGTCGAGTACTCGGCCTACGCGGAGGAGCACGGCTTCTCCGGCGTCATGGCCGCCGACCACTTCCAGCCGTGGGTGCCGCAGCAGGGCGAGGCGGCCTTCGTGTGGAACGTGCTCACGGCCCTCGGCGAGCGCACCCGCGGGGACCTCGGCCCGGGCGTCACCGCACCGACCTTCCGCTGGCACCCCGCGATGGTCGCGCAGGCGTCGGCCACGCTCGCCGCGATGTACCCCGGCAGGCACTGGCTCGGGCTGGGCTCGGGCGAGGCCCTCAACGAGCACGTCGTGGCCGGCTACTGGCCGGAGGCCCCGGAGCGGATCAACCGGATGTTCGAGGCCATCGACATCATCAAGAAGCTCTTCGCGTCCGGCATCGACGGCAAGGACGTCAAGCACTCCGGGCAGTACTACAAGATGGAGTCCACGCGGTTGTGGACCATGCCCGAGTTGCCTCCGGAGATCCTGGTCGCCACCGCCGGCCCGATCACCGCCAAGCGCGCCGGCAAGCACGCCGACGGCCTCATCACCGTCGGGGCGCCGCTGGAGAAGATCGAGATGCTGTTCGGCAAGTTCGACGACGGCGTCCGCGAGTCCGGACGCGATCCGAGGGGCATGCCCAAGGTGCTGCAGGTGCACATGTCGTGGGCGTCGACCGACGAGGAGGCGCTCGCGAACGCGATGACCGAGTGGCCCAACGGCGGCATGAAGTTCCCGAAGGCCGACATCCGCTCCCCGCACGACTTCGCCCAGATGGCGAAGCTGGTGCGCCCGGAGGACTTCGAGGGCCGCATGGTCATCAGCGCCGACCCGGACGAGCACCGCGCCGCGATCCAGAAGTACGTGGACCTCGGCTTCGACCGCATCTACCTGCACAACGTGGGGCGCAACCAGAAGGAGTGGATCGAGGTCTTCGGCCGCGAGGTGCTCCCGAAGCTGGTGCGGTGACGGCCCACCGGCCGGTCGCGCCCGTCGAGAACTTGCCGCCCGGCACGTGGGTCTCGGCGTGGGCACCCGAGGGCTTTCCCGAGGTACGCCCGGGTGACGACCTGGCGACGCTCGTGGGCGACGCGGTCGCGGCCGGGTCGACGGCCGCGCTCGCCGAGGGCGACGTCGTCGTGGTGACGTCGAAGATCGTCTCGAAGGCCGAGGGGCGTGTGGTATGCGCCGCGGACCGCGAGCAGGCCATCACCGACGAGACGGTCCGCGTGGTCGCGACGCGCGAGCGTCCGGACGGCCTGCCTCCGCTGCGGATCGTCGAGAACCGGCTCGGGCTGGTCATGGCCGCGGCGGGCGTGGACGCCTCGAACACCCCCGAGGGCACGGTGCTCCTGCTGCCTCACGACCCGGACGCGTCCGCCCGCGCGCTGCGCGCCGCCCTGCGCGCGCGGTTCGGCCTGGACCGGCTCGGCGTCGTCGTCACGGACACCGCCGGCCGGACCTGGCGGGACGGCCTGACGGACATCGCCATCGGCGCGGCCGGCGTGGACGTGCTCGACGACCTGCGCGGCGGCGTCGACGCGCACGGCCGCCCGCTGTCGGTGACGGTGACCGCCGTGGCCGACGAGATCGCCGCCGCCTCCGAGCTGGTGCGCGGCAAGGCGGACGGACGCCCCGTCGCGGTGGTGCGCGGCCTCGCCCGGCACGTGCGCGCGGGGGACGGCCCGGAGGCGGACGGCGCCGGGGCCCGCACGCTGGTGCGCCCCAGTGCCGACGACCTGTTCCGGGAGGGCAGCGCCGAGGCCTACGCCCGCGGCCTCGCCGACGGCCGCGCCGGCGCGCCGGCGTAGTCCGGGATTCCGCTCGCGGTGGCGGCCCGCGGTCGCCTACGGTGCCGACATGCCTGCGCCCGAGACACCCACCGCCCTGCCCACGGACTGGATCGAGCACCGCCGCCCCGAGGACCGGGAGGCGCTCGGCTGGCTGCGCCCCGCGGGTGACGACTGGGTGGCGGTGTCCCTCCTCGGCCGGGACCTGAGCGGTCCGCTCGACTGGACCGACGCCGAGGAGACGCTCGAGGCGACGGGGCTGACCTGGATGGCCGACGTCTGGATGCTCGAGCGCGACGACGACGAGCCGCTGCGCGTGCGGCTCGTCGAGGTCACGCCCGACCACGTCGTCGTGCAGACCGACGACTTCGGTGCGATCGACGTCGCCGTCGAGCGGTTCGAGCTGCCCTGGCCGGCGCCGCTCGCGCTGCGCCCGCGGCGCGACGGGGACCCCGACGGCCGGGTGTTCTTCGCCGGCTGACCTCGCGGGTGAGCGGTTCGCTCGGGACGGTCTCAGCCGGCGTCGGTCGTGCCCTCGTAGAGCCCGATCCTGTTGCCGTCCGGATCCTGCACCGCGGCCCACCAGCTGGTCGGGCTGATCTCCGACTTCTCCCTGATCACCGTGCCGCCCAGCCCGCTCACCTTCGCGAGCGTGTCGTCGATGGAGTCGACCTCGACGTAGCTGCGGGGCTGGTCGAACCCGTCGTCCCGGGGCGCGAGCCCGCCGCCGCTGATCTCGTTGGGTGCCCGCCACATCGGGTAGCCCTCGAACCCCGGCGGCTCCGCGATCTGCCAGCCGAACAGGCCGGAGTAGAAGCCCGTGGCCCGCTCCTTGTCCGTGACGGGGATGTCGATGTGCGTGATGTCGCCGTGAGCCATCGTGGTGCTCCTTCGCCGGAGATCGGCCCGTGTCGGGCGGCAGCTGCCGCTCGCTTCCACGCTAACCACGGTCGCGGGCCGTGGCCGGGCCGGTGCCAGGGGCAAGGATCCTCGGCGCGTCGCGTGGTAGACGGCGTCGCACGTCGTGATACTCGGTCTCGGCGTTCAACGACGAACGCCCGCGGACACACCAGGGAGCTGTCTCATGCACCATGCACGTCGCACTCACCGCACCGCCAGGGCCGCCCTCGCCGCGGCCTCCGCCGTCGTCGTCACCGCCGCGGGTCTCGTCACGGCCGCCGCGCCCGCCGGAGCGGCACCCGCGCCCGACCGGTACGTCGCGCTCGGCGACTCCTACTCCGCCGGGTCCGGCATCCTGCCGCCCGATCCCGACGCCCCGCTCGCCTGCCTGCGCACCACGCTCAACTACCCGCACTTCGTCGCGGACCGCCTCGGCGTGGACCTCGTCGACGTCACCTGCGGCGCGGCGCAGACGTCGGACCTCGCGACGGCCCAGTACCCCGGCGTCGCGCCGCAGCTCGACGCCGTCACCGACGACACCGACCTCGTGACCCTGACGATCGGGGGCAACGACAACGGCACCTTCATCGGGGCGCTGCTGGCGTGCGGCTCTGCCGGCGCCCTCACGGCGGGCCGCGGCAACCCGTGCGAGCGCACCTACGGCGACCGGTTCACGAGCCAGGTCGAGGAGTCCACCTACCCGGCCGTCCGGCAGGCGCTCGAGGACATCCGGGCCCGGGCCCCGCACGCCCGGGTCGCGATCCTCGGCTACCCCTGGATCGTGCCCGCCGAGAAGGGCTGCTTCGCCAAGCTGCCCGTCGCCGCCGGCGACGTGCCCTACCTGCGCGACCTGCAGGCCACGCTCAACGGCGTCATCGAGCGGGCGGCCGAGGAGGCGGGCGCGACGTTCGTCGACCTCGCGGAGCGCAGCGAGGGCCGCGACGCGTGCGCCCCGGCCGGCGAGCGCTGGGTGGAGCCGCTGCTGTTCGGCACGAACGTCGTGCCCGTGCATCCGAACGCGCGCGGCGAGAGCGCGATGGCCGACGCCGCGCTGGACGCGCTGGGCTACTGACCGCCGAGCGACCGCACGGGGATCATTCCGCGGGCGGCACGACCGGGGTCGGCGTGCCGCCCGTGATCCGCACCAGCTCGTCGTACGAGGTCGGGAAGACGGTCTTCGCGTGGCCGGCGGCGGCCCACACGACGTCGTGGCCGCGCAGGTCGACGTCGACGAGCGTGCGCACCGGGGCGGGGTGGCCCACGGGCGCGACGCCGCCGATCACCTGGCCCGTGGCGTCGCGCACCGTCTCCTTGCTCGCCCGCGCGAGCCGGCCGCCGAGGCGCGAGCCGAGGTAGTCGGTGTCGACGCGGTGCGCGCCGCTGGTCAGGACGAGCACCGGCGCGTCGTCGAGCGTGAAGACGAGGGAGTTCGCGATCGCGCCGACCGGGACGCCGAGGGCCTCGGCAGCGCGCGCGGCCGTGGTCGCGTGGTCGTCGAGCCAGCGGATCTCCCCGTCGGCACCCTCGGCGTCCAGGGCGGTACGGACCCGGTCGACGGCGGGGTGCGAGGGCGCGTGGTCCGGCGCCGTCGCCACGACGGTCGGCGTGGCCTGCCCGGTGGTGGCCTGCTCGGTGGTGACCGCGCCGGTGGTTGCCGCGGCGGGGAGCTCGTCCTCGGGCGTGACGTCGTCGCCGGAGAGCCACCGCAGCCAGACGGTGCGGGGGTCGCCCTCGAGCACGAGAGCCCGCACCAGCAGGGTCAGCGGGATCGCGAGGATGGCGCCGAGCGGGCCGATGACGAAGGTCCAGAAGACCACCGACACGAAGCTCAGCGTGAGGCTCAGGCTCACCGCGTCCGACACGAACTTCGGCTGCACCAGCACCTGCAGCACCACGTTCACCACGCAGTAGACCGCCCCGACCGCGAGGGCCAGCGGCCAGCCGCCCACGACGAACGCCATGATGACCGGCGGGATGAGGCCCAGCACGAAGCCGATGTTCGGGATGAAGTTGGTGACGAACGCGAGGATCGCCCACACGACGGGCGCGGGCACGCCGAGCAGGGCCAGCGCGAAGCCGTCGACGATCGCGACGACGGCGCCGAACGAGGCGTTGACGACGAAGTACCGCCGCACGCCCGAGCTGAACCGGGTGGCGCGCGCGATCTGGGCGGAGTGCGTCGCGCCGAACACGCGGGACGCGGTGGCGTACCGGGCGGCGTCGGCGGCCATGAAGATCGCGTACGCGAGGACGAAGAAGAGCGCGGTCGCGACCGCCAAGACGATGCTGCTCACGCTCCCCGCCACGGCGAGCATGCGCGACGGCTCCACGAACGACGTCGCGGCGTCGGCGATCTGGGCGTCCAGGCCCAGGGCGGACAGCTGTGCCGCGATCTCGGCGACCGACTGCTGGAGCTGGCCGAGGTACTCGCGCACCAGGCCGGCGAACTGGAAGCCGGCGAACACCAGCATCGCGAGCAGTGCCGCCAGGATGAGATAGGCGACCACGATCACGGCGGTCGTCGCGGCCCAGCGCGGCCACCCCCGGGCCTCCAGCGGGTGGCGCACGGGGTGGCAGATGATGACGATCACCGCGGCGAGGAACACGGGGGCCAGGACGTCCGACGCCCAGTACATCCCGGCGAGGACCAGGACTGCGGCCCCGAGGGACAGCAGGGTGCGGGTGGCGGGGTTGAGGCCGCCGTGGTCGGTGGTCGGGGTGCCGGGGCCGGTCGCCGGGGTCGAGGTCACCCCGCGACCCTAGCGACCGTGACCGGCGAGGGCGCGCCCGTGCTCAGATCCAGCGCTTCCAGCGGAACACGGCGAACAGCGCCACGCTCACGCTGAGCATGGCCACGAGGGCCGCCGGGTAGCCCCACGCCCAGTGCAGCTCGGGCATGTCGTCGAAGTTCATCCCGTAGACGGTGCCCACCAGCGTCGGGGCGAAGAGGATGGCCGCCCAGCCGGAGATCTTCTTGACCTCCTCGCCCTGACGGATGCTCACCTCGGTGAGGTGGGTCATCTCCTCGTTCTGGCGCTGGGCCACGAGCGTGGCGTTCACGGTGAGGATGTCGCGCAGTGCGGCGCGGAACGACTCGACACGGTCGGCGACCTCGGTGAGGTGGTCGGCGACGTCGCGCAGGTACGCCTGCATCTCCTCGGTGACGCCGTACTTCTCAGCACCCTTGGCCAGCGAGCCGCAGACGCGCTGCAGGGGGCGCACGGCCCGCTGGAACTCGACGACCTCGCGGGAGAGCTCGTAGATGCGCCGCGAGACCGCCGCGTCGCCGCCGAACACCTCGGACTCGATCTCGTCGATGTCGCCGTCGAGCCCTGTCACGACGGGGGCGTAGTCGTCGACCACGCGGTCGACGATCGCGTAGAGCACCGACTCGGGGCCGCGGGCCAGCATGGCGGGGTGCGCCTCGAGGTGGGTGCGCACCGCGGCCAGGTCGGGGCACGCTCCGTGCCGCACCGTGACGACGAAGTCCGGGCCGACGAAGACGTGCAGCTCGGAGAACTCCACCTCCTCCGCTTGGTCCAGGTACCTGGCGGCGTGCAGCACGACGAACAGCGTCTCGCCGTAGCGCTCGATCTTGGGCCGCTGGTGCGCGACGATCGCGTCCTCGACGGCGAGCGGGTGCAGGTCGAACTCACGGGCGAGCGAGGCCAGCTCGGTCTCGTCGGGACGCTCGAGCCCGATCCACGCCATCCCGCCCGGGTGGGCGCGCAGCTCGCGGAACGTGTCGGCGAGACGGGTGAAGCCCGCCACCCGGCGCCCGTCGGCGTCGTACAGGGCGGACTCGACGATGGACGTCCGGCCGGGCAGGTCGCGGCGGTCGGTGTCGGTGCGGGCGCTGCCGAGGCGCCCGCCGGCGCCGCTCGCGGGCGTGCCGCGGCGGGGGCGCAGCGCGCCGAGCAGGGGGCGGGTGCGGACCGTGCGGGAGCTGGTGACGGCGCGGGTGGAGGTGACGGACATGGCGGACTCCGAGCGTGCATCTGGGCGTGCAGGGACGAGGGACGGTCGTCGGTCCCGCGACTGCGGCTGGGAGGCACCCGGGATCGTCAGGGGTGCTCGGAGATCGGTGGCGCACCGGTGCGCCACGGCCGCCCGGCGAAGGCCGGGCGGGGAGCCGTCAGTCGCGGCTCGGACTACTGGGAGGCTCGCTACGGGTCATGTGCGCGCACCTCCCTCGTCGTCCGCGGCGGTCGCCGCTGCTGCTCAGGCCGTCGGCCAGCATAACCGCGCTCGCGCGCCGGGGCCACGCCCGGGCGGGGGCGGGCAGGGTGATCTCCGCGACGTCGGCGAGGAGTCGGTGGCGGGAGATCAGCGCCGCGGGTCGACGACGACCATCCCTGCGCGCGGGGTGTCGGCCAGCCCCGGCAGCAGGCGCGCGCCCTCGGCGAGCCCGACGACCCGGTCGACGAGGTCGGCCGGACGCAGGGTGCCGTCGGCGACGCGGGCCAGCATCTCCGGGTAGTCGGCAGCTGCCATCCCGTGGCTGCCGAGCACGTCCAGCTCCCAGCCGATCACGCGGGACATGGGGACGCGGGGGTGGCCGCCGACCGGCGGGAGCAGACCGACCTGCACGTGCCGCCCGCGGCGGCGGAGGCTCTGGACCGCGTCGGCGCAGGTGCGCTCGCTGCCGACCGCGTCGACGCTCACGTGACAGCCGCCGGTGAGGTCCTGCACCGCGGCGGGCACGTCGACCCCCTCGTCGGCGCGGACCGTGTGCGCGGCGCCGGCCCGGCGCGCGGCGTCGAGCGCGCCGTCGTGCCGGTCGACGGCGACGACGCGGGCGCCGAGCGCCGCGGCGACCATGACGGCGCTGAGGCCCACCCCGCCCGCGCCGACCACGACCACCCACTCGTCCCGGCGCACGCGGGCGCGGCCCGCCACCGCGCGGTAGGCCGTGGCGAAGCGGCACCCGAGGCTCGCGGCGGTGGCGTCGTCCACGTCGTCCGGCAGGGCGACGAGGTTGGTGTCGGCGGCGTGCAGCACGACGAGCTCCGCGAACGACCCGGCGTGCGTGAACCCCGGCTGGGTCTGGTCGGGGCAGACCTGCGCCTGCCCGGAGCGGCACCACGCGCACCGCCCGCACCCGCACACGAACGGCGAGGTGACGCGGTCGCCCTCCCGCCAGCACTCGACGCCCTCGCCGACGGCGGCCACGACGCCCGCCAGCTCATGGCCGGGGACGTGGGGGAGCGAGGTGATGTCGGTGTCGTGGCCCGCCCAGGCGTGCCAGTCGCTGAGGCACAGCCCGCTCGCGTGGACGCGCACGACGACGCCGCCGGGCGGGGCTGCGGGGGCGGGCACGTCGCGGACCGCGACGTGCCCGCCGAACCGGTCGAACGTCATCGCGCGCACGGGGCGATCCAACCACGCCCGTACCGGCGTCCCGCGTCGTCGGGCTCGGGCGCCCGGCACGCGGGTCACGATTGGGCCACGACGCGCGGGCGCCGCTAGCGTGCGCGCGTGACCCAGACCCGGTCGCGGGCGACGTCGCTCGCGTGCTCCCTGTTCCTGCTCGTCCTCGCCGCCCTCGCGGTGTGGTCGGTGCTGCCGCCGTCCCCGCGCGGCGCCGGCGCCGCCGCGGACGAGTTCAGCGCCGAGCGCGCGTTCGCGACGGTCGAGGCGATCGGCACCGAGGTGCACCCGCACGGCACCGCCGCGGCCGCCGCGGTGCGCGACACGATCGTGGCGGACCTCGAGGAGCTCGGGCTCGACCCGGAGGTGACCGACGGCGTCGGCATGTCCGGGCGGCTCGGGGACCAGAGCCGGGTCGCGGCCACGAAGAACGTCGTCGCGACCCTCCCCGGCACCGACTCCACCGGGCCGGTGTTCCTCGTCGCGCACTACGACTCGGCCGAGGTGTCGCACGGCGCCAACGACGACGGCGCCGGCGTCGCGACGCTGCTGGAGACCGCCCGTGCGCTCGGTGCCGGCGAGCCCCTGCGCAACGACGTCGTGCTGGTCTTCACCGACGCCGAGGAGGCCTGCCTGTGCGGGGCCGAGGCGTTCGCGCACGCCGACCCGCGCGCCGCCGACGGGGGCGTGGTGGTCAACGTCGAGGCTCGCGGCTCGTCGGGCCCGGCGATCATGTTCGAGACCTCCGACGGCAACGCCGCCCTCGTCGACGCGTACGCGCACGTGCCGTATCCCGTGGGTAGCTCGCTCGCCGTCGAGGTGTACCGGATCCTGCCGAACGACACGGACTTCTCCCCGTTCCTCGACGACCCCGAGGGCCGCTTCACCGGCCTCAACTCCGCGTACATCGACGGGTCGGCCACCTACCACGCACCGCAGGACACCCCCGAGCGGATGTCCCTGGCGAGCCTGCAGCACCACGGCTCGAACATGCTCGCCCTCGCGCAGGAGCTGGGTGACGGCGACGCCGCCGCACTGGCGACACCGTCCGCGGACGACGCCACCTACTTCCCGCTGCCGGGCGGCGTGCTCGCGCGCTACCCCGGGTGGCTCGTGTGGCCGCTCGCCGTCGCCGCCGTGCTCGCGGTGGGCGCCCTGGCCGTCCTCCTCGTCCGGCGCGGCGAGGCGGGCGGCGAGCGCACGACCGCCGGCCGCCTCGCGGTCGGGTTCGCGTCCGCCCTCGTCCCGCTCGTCGGCGCCGTCGCGGGCTCGATCGCGCTCTGGTGGGTCATGGGCCTGGTGCGGCCCGGCTACGGCGAGATGCTCGACCCGTGGCGGCCCTGGGGCTTCCGCGTCGCCCTGCTCGGCATCGTCGCCACCGTGCTCACCGCGTGGTTCGTCGGCCTGCGCCGGTCGCTCGGCGGGCCCGCGCTCGCGGTCGGGGCGCTCGGCTGGCTCGCCGTCCTCGGCGTGGTGCTCGCCGCCCTCACCCCCGGGGGCTCGTACCTCGCTGCGCTGCCGGCCCTCGCGGGCGCCGTGGCCGGCCTGATCGCGCTGACGGCGGCGCGCCGGGTGGTCGGGCGCCGGGTGGTCGTGACCCTGGGCGCGGCCGTGGGCGTCCTCGTCCTCGTGCCGATCGTGCTCCTGTTCTTCCCGGCGCTCGGCCTGGCGACGGGCGCGGCGCCCGCCGTCGTGGCAGCGCTGCTGGGCCTGGCGCTCACTCCGGTCCTCGCCGTGCTGTGGCCGCGGGGGCGGCGGCCCGCGCTCGGGCTGGTGGGCGGGTGCGCCGCGGTGGGGGTCGTGGCGCTGGTTGTCGGCTTCGTCACGGACCCGTTCGACGCCGAGCACCCGGAGCCCACCCGCCTCGCGTACGCGTTGGACGCCGACACCGGCACGGCGCACTGGGTGTCCGACGAGACCACCCCCAGCGACTGGACGGCGCGGTACGCGGACACGGAGACCGACATGTCCGAGCGGTTCCCGATGTTCGACGGGGAGGTGTACGCGGGCGACGCCGAGGCGGCGGACCTGCCCGCCCCCGTGGTCGACGTCCTGGACGCCGAGCCCGCCGGGGACGCGCGTGTCCTCACGGTGCGCGTGACCCCGGGCGAGGGCGAGCCGATCGGCACGGCCGGTGCCCTGCGGTACGTGCAGCTGAACGCCGCCGGGGTCCGGAGCGCGACCGTGGCGGGCCGGGCGGTCCCGGTCGACGGCGGCGCGCTCGACACCCGCTTCTACGCCCCGGGCACCGACGGGTTCGAGGTGGAGCTCACCGTCGCGGCCGGGGAGCCGCTGGACCTGCGCGTCGTCGCCGCGGGCGGCGGGCTGGAGGGACTGCCCGGGTTCGTCGAGCGCCCCGCCGACGTCGGGGTGGCCGGGTCGCACACGTCCGAGCTGGTGCTGGTCGGGACGTCGGTCACGCTCTGACCGGCGTCAGCCCGCGGGCTCGGGGCGGTCGACGGCATCGGCCAGCTGTCGCGGCGCCTGGATGCAGTAGGAGTCGGTGAGCAGCTCGGCCATCTCGTCCCAGTCGGTGCCGCCGTCCAGCACGACGCCGACGGCGTCGACGCCCCAGCCCGCCCGGAAGTACGGGTGGCCGAGGTGCTCGAACGCCCGCACCTCCTGCGGCTCGGCGCGGAAGGTGACGCGGAAGAGCTGGTCCTCACCGCCGAAGACGTGCGCCACCGTGGCCTTGCGCACCCGCCACCTGACGCCGGTCCAGGCGTCCTCCTCGTGACACTCCGGGAACCGGAGCAGGCCACGGAGTCGCTCCACGAGTGCGGGCGGGACGTCGGGGCGGTCGGGCACCCGACGAATGTGCCACGGCCCACCGACAGGGGTGGCCCGGACGGCGTCGTCGGCGTCGACGAGCCAGGGCCCGTGCCCGCCCGTCGGCGACCCCGGTCAGCCGAGGCGCGCGCTGACCACCAGCTCCTCGCCGACGTCCAGGCGCACGTCGACGAGCCGCACGCCGGGCGGCAGGGCGGCCGCCAGGTCGACCCGGCGGTGCGCCGCCGCCTCCACGCGCCCACGGACGGCGCCGAGCATCGCGGCGACCAGCGGGTTGCCGCTGGAGATGTGCACGTCGCCGACGGTGAGCACCATCGCGGCGTCGACCGACGCGGACGCCGTCGCGGACACGCCCGCGGAGAGGAAGCCCTTGCGGATCTTCGCCTCGATCCGCAGGCCCGCCGCGCGGGGACCGTGCTGGTCGACCTGCACGTCGAGGTCGCTGAGCGTGATGCCCTGCGACTGCAGCGACACGGCGAGCAGCCCGTGCACGGTCGCGACGAGGCCGGCGCGGGACACCGCGACGCGGGCGTCACCGATCACCGGGTGCGCGTCGTCGGGCTCGACGGCCTCGAAACCGACCTGACCGTCCGAGCCCTCCACCCAGGCGAACCGCAGGCCCTCGGCCTCGGCGGTGACGTCCACGGGCAGGTCGACGGCGGTCAGCGGGTGGGCGTCGACGCGCAGGCGCCGCACGGTGCCCTCCGCGCGGGCGGCCACCGACGCGGGGGACCAGACGGCCCCGGGGGCCTTCTGCTGCGCGCCGAACGCCACGCCCGTGAGGTCGACCTCGAGCGAGGCGACGTCGGTGCCGTCCAGGTCGGCGGCGATCCGGGCTCGGTCCAGCCCGGCGACGCCGGGTCCGGCCGCCCGCGCGGCGAGCTCGCGCAGGCGTGCGGCGAGGTCGGCGCCGGTCGTGGGGCGCGGGGCGGGGCCGAGCGGCAGGAGGTGCGCGGAGGTCATGCGCGCGAGCCTAGTCGGCGGGGCCGAGGTGCGACGTCGCTGCGAGGTCGGCCAGTGTCCGGTTGCGCCAGAGGTCGTCGTGGGTGAGGTGCGTGATGGCGCCGGGCGAGGTCGGAGGTCGTGACCCGGACCGGGCGCGAGGGATCGTCGCGTCGCGTCAGCCGGCGGAGCTCGGCGGACCGTCAGTGCGCGAGCCCGAGGAGGTCGCCGTCGATGGCAGCGGCCGCCATCTGCCCGGCGGCCATCGCGGCCGTCACGGAGCTCAGGGGCATCGGGAAGTCGGCGGTGTGCGCCAGGTCGCCCGCGGCGAAGACGCCGGCCAGGCTCGTGCGGCCCATCGGGTCGACACCGACGCAGCCCGACTCCCGCAGGTCCAGGCCGAGCTGGGCGGCGAACGGCGCCGCCTGGTGGAGCGTCGGCGCCACCATGATCCCGCCCAGGTCGAGCGTGTCCCCGTCGACGAGCACGGCGCGGGCACCGGCGCGGCCGCCGGGGGACGTCGCGGCCTCGAGGCGCAGGACCTTCTCGGGGCGCACGTCGACGTCGTGGTCCGCGAGGACGTCGCGCACCTCGGGGTCGAGCTCGCCGCCGTCCGTCAGCACCACCAGTCTGGTGGCGATCCGCTCCATGAGCAGTGCGACGCGGGCGACGTGGGGGGCCGAACCGAGCACGCCGACGGTGGTGCCGGAGAACTCGTGGCCGTGGCAGTACGGGCAGTGCGCGGCCACCGTGCCGAACAGCTCGGCGAGGCCCGGTACCGAGGGCAGCTCGTCGCGCACGCCGGTGGCGAGCAGCAGGCGCCGGGCGGTCACGTCGCCGCCGTCCGTGCGCACGACGAACCCCGCCGCGGGCGAGGCGGGGTCGAGCGGGGCGACCTCGTGCGCGGTGGCCCGGCGGAGCTCGACGGTGTCGTACGCGGCGAGCGTGCGGTGTGCGACGGCACGGAACTCGGCGGGCGGGGTGCCGTCGAAGCCGAGCACGTTGTGCATCGCGTCGGTGGGGTCGTTGCGGTACCTGCCGGAGTCGAGCAGGACGACGTCACGGTGGGTGCGGCCCAGGGTGAGGGCGGCCTGGAGGCCGGCCGGGCCGGCGCCGACGACGATCGCGTCGTGGAGGGTGGGGTCGTTCGCGTCGCTGGTCACGGGTGCTCCTTCGTGGGTGGGGTTGCGTCCGGGACCCAGCCTGTGACTTCATGTCAACATGAAGTCAAGCGATGAGGCGACGGTGCCCGCGGCAGGTGCGGCAGGTGCGTCGGGCACGCGGACGTGGAGCGTCGGCGAGCTCGCCGAGCGCTTCGGCCTGGAGACGCACGTGCTGCGCTACTGGGAGGACGTCGGCCTGCTCGCCCCCGGGCGCGACGGCGCGGGCCGGCGACGGTACGGGCCCGACGACGTCGTGCGGGTCGCGACGATCCTCAGCTCCAAGGTCGCGGGCATGAGCCTGGAGCAGATCCAGGTGCTGCTCGACGCCGAGGCGCGCGACCGGCACGAGGTGCTCACCGCGCACCTCGCCGAGCTCGACCGCCGTCAGGAGGAGATCGACCGCTCCCGGCACATGACCGAGCACGCGCTGTCGTGCCGGGCGCACGACATCGCCACGTGCCCGCGGTTCCGCGAGCACGTGCGGGACCTCGTGGACGGCACCCGGACCTGGCGCGACATGCACCCGACGCGCCTCGTCCCCGTGGAGGAGCGGGCATGAGCGGGCCCGAGGGGCCGGGCGCCCGGCCGGGGCCGCGGGAGCTCGGCGTCGTCGTCGGCGGCCTGCCCACCGGCCCGGCCAACGCGATCACCGACGTCACGGGCGTGCGGGTCGGCCACACCACGTTGCACGAGGGCGAGCGCCTGCACACCGGCGTGACCGCCGTCGTCCCCGACGCGCTGGGCGCCGGGCCGGGGCAGCGGCGCACGCTGCCGTGCGGGCTGTTCGTGGGCAACGGGTACGGCAAGCTCGTGGGCGCGACGCAGCTCGAGCAGCTCGGCGCGATCGAGACGCCGGTCCTCCTCACCGCGACGCTCTCCGCGTTCCGCGCGGCCGACGCGCTCGTGACCCACGTGCTCGGGTGGCCCGGCTACGAGGACGTGCGCACGCTCAACCCCGTCGTGGGGGAGACGAACGACGGGTACCTCTCGGACATCCGCGCACGGCCGATCACCGAGGCGCACGTGCTCGCGGCGCTCGCCGGCGCCACCCCCGGCCCGGTGGAGCAGGGCTGCGTCGGGGCCGGGGCGGGCACGGTCGCGCTCGGCTACAAGGGCGGGATCGGGACGTCGTCGCGTCTGGTCGAGGTGGCCGGCGTGACGCGCACCGTGGGTGCACTGGTGCAGTCGAACTTCTCCGGCACCCTCACCGTGCGGGGCGTTCTGCTGCCCGCGGCCGAGGTGCTGGGGTACCCGCCCGCGCCGGCGCCGGACGGCAACTCCTGCATGATCGTCGTCGCCACGGACGCGCCGCTCGACGCGCGACGCCTGGAGCGGGTGGCGCGGCGCGCGGTGATCGCGATGGACCGCGTGGGCTCCGACTTCGCCCACGGCAGCGGCGACTACGGCCTGGCGCTCAGCACCGCCGACCCCGCCGAGCCCCTGGTGCCCGACGACGCGCTGGACCCGGTGTTCGCCGCTGTCATGGACGCCGTGGAGGAGGCATTGCTGGCGTCGGTGTTCACAGCCGTCACGACCGTCGGACACCGGGGCTCGCGGGCAGGAGTGCCGCACGAGCGGGTGCGGGAGCGGTTGCGCGCCGCCGGGTGGTCGCCGGGGCGAACGGCCCGTGACGAGGCCGGGCCGCGGGCGTAGCGTCCATGCGTACCCCACGCATCCTCGCCGTCCTGCTGTCCACGATGCTCGCGGCGACCACGGTCGCGACCGCCGCCGCGGCACCGCCACACCACGACCATCACCACGGCCACCACGCCGACCCGTCTCTCCTGACGTCCGGGCTGTCCGGCGGGGCCGGCTCCACCATCGGCCCCGACGGGGCCCTCTACGTCACCGAACCCGTGTCCGGGGAGGTCTCCCGGATCGACCGCCGCACCGGCGCCGCCTCGATCTCCGTCTCGGGCCTGCCCGTGCAGCAGCCCGGGACTCCCGGCGGCGCCGTCGACGTCGCGTTCCGCGGCCACACCGCGTACGTCCTCGTGACGCTCGCGGACCCGCAGGTCTCGGGCCTGTACCGGATCGGCCGCGACGGCACGGCACGGCCTGTCGCCGACATCGGCGCCTGGTCGATCGACCACCCGCCGAAGACCGACTACTTCGTCCCCTCCGGCGTGCAGTACGCCATGGAGCCGTACCGCCGGGGGTTCCTCGTCACCGACGGCCATCACAACCGGGTGCTGTACGTGACGCCGGACGGCTCGATCGCGCAGGTCCGCGCGTTCGGCAACGTCGTGCCGACCGGGCTCGAGACCGTCGGCCGGACCGTCCTGGTCGCCCAGGCGGGGCCGGTGCCGCACCTGCCGCGCGACGGCCGGGTCGTCGCCTTCACCCCGTGGAGGCACGGCACCCACCAGATCGCCTCCGGCGGACGCCTGCTCGTCGACGTCGAGAAGGGCCGAGGTGGGCTGTACGCGCTCGCCCAGGGCCACTTCACCCCGGGAAACCCCGAGGGGTCGCCCGCCGACCCCGACACCGGCCAGGTGATGAAGGCCGGGCGGCACGGCGTCCTGCGAGCCGTGGCGACCGGGCTCGACCGGCCGACGTCCTTCGAGATCGTCGGACGCCACGCCTACGTCGTCACGCTCGACGGGGAGGTGTGGAAGGTCCCGCTCCCGCGCGCGCACCACGGCCGCTGAGCCGGCCCCACCGTGCGACCGCCGCCGGGGGCCGCGAGACCCGCCCTGACGGCGGTCGCCGGCCGTCCGTCAGGCGCCATCTGCGCGACGGCGGGCCGCGCCGGCGTCACCTTCCGGCGATCTGGCGCGCGTCAGTCCTTCGCCGCCTTCGCCGCGGCCTTCTGCGCCTTCTTGAAGGTCCGCACCTCGGCGAGCGACTCCGCGCTGGTCACGTCGGCGATCGAGCGGCGCGAGCCCTCGTCGCCGTAATGACCCGCGGCCTCCTGCCATCCGGCGGGCCCGACGCCGCGCTGCTTGCCCAACAGCGCGAGGAAGATCTTGGCCTTCTGTTCTCCGAAGCCAGGCAGGGCGCGCAGCCGTGCGAGCACCTCGGTGCCCGTGGCGGGACCCTCCGCGCCCGGCGTCGTCCAGAGCTTCGCGACGTCGCCGTCGTAGTCGTCCACGATCACGTGTGCGAGCGCCTGCACGCGGCCCGCCATCGACCGCCCGTACCGGTGGATCGCCGGAGGAGTGGTCGCGAGCGTGACGAACTCGTCGGGGTCGGCGTCCGCCACCGCCTGCGGGTCGATGCTGCCCAGCCGGTCGCGGATCTTGCGCGGCCCCGCGAACGCGTGCTCCATCGGGTACTGCTGGTCGAGCAGCATGCCCACGAGGAGTGCGAACATGTCGTCGCTCAGCAGCGCGTCCGTGTCGGGGTCGCCGGTGATCCACAGCGTGGTGCTCATGCCGCCATCATGCCCGAGAGCACGGATCCAGGCCGTCCCCCGGATGATCCCTCACCGTGGCTCGCGCAGGGCGGCGTCCAGGGCGCACATGAGCTCTGCGACCCGGTTCTTCGCGCGGGGCGGCGGGGGGTAGCGGCGTAGCACGTCGACGACCACGGGGGTGGCTCGGTGCCGGGCCGCCTCGATCGACCGCCCCGCGGCTTCCGGGGCGCCGGTGGCGAGCTCGGCGATGTGGGCAGCGCTGGCCGGGGCACGCAGGATGTGGCCCACCTGAGTCGCCCGTGCCATGGGGTGGAGGTAGGCGGCGGCCGCGGCGTCGCCCGCCGACCGCGCGGCCAGACGGGCCGCCTCGGAGCCTGCGTCCCGTGCCGCCCGGTGCGCGTCGAGCGCCGTGACGCGCTGCAGCCTCGTGCGACGCTCGCCGCCGACGAACTCCCATGCGGCCGCGAGCGCGGTCCGAGGCCGCGGATCCTCGGGCCGCGCCGCCTCGAAGGTGGGCAGGACGGCCTCGGCGCTCTCGGCGACGAAGCGGGCCACCGCCCGCAGCTCGTCCATCGTGAGGTCGAAGTCGCCGGAGACGGTGGCCATGCCCGTCATTGTCCCGTCACTCGCCCGTGCGGGGGTGTCAGGCGTCGCGCCGCCGGGCGGTGACGGCGGCCGCCGCGAGCACGGCGACGGCGTAGCCGGCCAGCAGCGCGAACCCGGCGCCCGGCGCGAGCAGGCCGTCCGGCGTCGGTCCGGTCGCGATGACACGCTCGCCCGCGACGGTGGGGAGGTACGCGTAGACGTCCTGCGCCCAGGCGGCGGACCCCGCGAGCACCTGCAACAGGAGCGGCAGCACCAGCAGCACGCCGACCGCGGTGGCGATCGCCGCGGCCGTGCTGCGCCACAGCGCGCCGATGCCGAAGGACAACGCGGCCACCGCCACGAGGTAGGCGACCGTGCCGCCGAGGGCCCGCAGCTGCTCGCCGTCGCCGGGGTCCAGCGCCAGGCCGTCCGCGGACAGCATCGACGCGGTGGCCAGCCACGCCGCCCCGAGGCCGACGACGGCGAGCATCGCCGTCGTCGCGGCCACCACCAGGAGCTTGGCCGACAGCACCTGCAGGCGACGCGGCACGGCGGCGAACGTCGCGCGGATCGTGCCCGAGGAGTACTCGCCGGTGATGGTCAGCACGGCCAGCACCGCCACGGTCAGCTGGGCGAAGCCGTAGCCGAACGTCACCGCGACGACGCCGCTCGGAACTGCCAGGCGCGGGTCGGCGTCCATCGTCTGCTGCATGCCGGGGGACTCCGCCGCGGCGCCGAGTGCCGACGCCATGAGCACCGCGAGCCCGGCCATGAGCAGCACCGTCAGCGCGACGCCCCACCACTGGGAGCGCAGGGACCACAGCTTGAGCCACTCCGAGCGCAGCGCGTGCCCGAACGTGACGCGGGCGTCGTCGGGCGTCGTGTCGTCGCGGTGCCCGACCGGGCCCGCGGTCGTCGTCGCGCTCATGGCTGGTCTCCCGTGGTCGTGGTCGGGCTGATGGAGCCGGCGGCGGCGAGGTCGTCGGTGCGGTACTCGACGGCGTCCGCGGTGAGCTCCAGGTAGGCGTCCTCGAGGGTCGAGGCCACCGGCGTCAGCTCGTGCAGCGCGACACCGGCCGTGAGGGCGATCTCGCCGACCGCCGCGGCGTCGAGGCCGGTGACCTCCAGCGTCCCGTCGTGCACGAGGTCGGGGACGGTGATCGTCGCCCCCGCGTGCTCCAGCGCGGACCGCAGGACCGAGGGTCCGGGCGTGCGCACGGTGACCGCGCGGCGCGAGACCGCCTCGACGACGTCGCGGACCGGCGCGTCCGCAAGGATGCGGCCGCGTCCGATGACGATGACGTGGTCGGCGGTGAGCGCCATCTCGGTCATGAGGTGGCTGGACAGGAAGACGGTGCGGCCCTCGGCGGCGAGCCGTCGCGCGAGGTGGCGCACCCAGAGCACGCCCTCGGGGTCGAGGCCGTTGACGGGCTCGTCGAGGACGAGGGTGCGCGGGTCGCCCAGCAGCGCGACGGCGATCCCGAGCCGCTGGCCCATGCCGAGCGAGAACCCTCCCACGCGCTTGCGGGCCACCGACCCGAGGCCGGTGAGCTCGACGACCTCGTCCACGCGCCGGTCCGCCAGCCCGTGGGTGGCGGCCAGGGCGCGCAAGTGTGCCCGGGCGGTCCGGCCGGGGTGCACCGCCCGCGCCTCGAGCAGCGCGCCCACCTCGGTGAGCGGCGAACGGTGCCGCACGTACGGGCGGCCGTTGACCGTGACGGATCCCCCGGAGGGGCGGTCGAGCCCCATGATCATGCGCATGGTGGTGGACTTCCCGGCGCCGTTGGGGCCGAGGAAGCCGGTGACGACGCCGGGGCGCACCGTGAAGGTCACGCCGTCGACGGCGGTCGTGCTCCCGTAGACCTTGGACAGTCCCTGTGCCTCGATCATGCTGTCGAACGTACGGCGGGTGACCGGCGTCACAGCACCGGGAAGCCCCTGAAAGTGACCCTGGCCCGCGTGGGCCCGACCCGGGGGGACCCTTACGCCGAAGCCCCGGTCCGGAGGCGGCGGAGCCGTCCGACGAGGAACTGCTGGATGCCGACCAGCCCCGACGCCGTCCCGACGAACCCGCCGAGCAGGCCGCGCGCCTCGGCGGCGTCGACCACGCGGAGCTGGTCCGCGCGGTAGTCGACGCCCTTGCGCGTGAGGCGGTACGAGCCCGCGGCGCGCACGTTGCGGCACCAGTCGACGTCCGGCCCCCAGGGCAGGGGAGTGAGGACGAGGACGTCGCGGTACTCCCCGATCTCCACCGGGTCGCCGGGCTGCGCGACCCGCGTGTCGATCGGCGCGCGGGCCGCGAACGCGACCACCGGCGTGTGGTACTCCCGCCCGCTCTTGCGGCCGACGTGGTGCAGCGTGACCCACGGCGGCACGCGCGAGCTCACCTTCAGGGCGTAGGGGTTGAAGCGCTTGGTGGCCTTGGCGACGGCGGGAGGCACGGGCATGCGGTCCATCCTGCTGCGCCGGGGGCGCTCCCGCTGGTTGGATGGGCCCATGGACCTCTGGGACGTGCTCCTCGTGCTGACCGCGCTGGTCACCGGCCTGGCGGGCGGGGTGTTCGCGGCGTTCTCGACCTTCGTCGTCGCGGGGCTGCGCCGGCTCGACCAGGCCGACGCCGCGGCGGCGATGGCGGCGATCAACGAGGACGCGGTCCGGCCGCCCTTCATGACGCTGTTCGGGGCGGCCCTGGTGGTGCCGGTGGCGGCCGCCGTGGTGGGCCTGGTCGCCGGCCACGACGGCGCGTGGCTGGTCGTGGCGAGCGCCGTCGTCGTGGTGGTGGGCATGCTCGGCGTGACGGCGGTCGGCAACGTGCCGCTGAACAACCAGCTCATGGCGCACCGTGACGCCGGCGGGTGGGCGGCGTTCGACCGGCCCTGGTCCCGGCTCAACCACGTGCGCACGGTCGCGTGCGCCGCGTCGTGCGCGCTCGCGGGGGCGGCGCTCGCGGTGGGATGACGGATCTGGCCACGGATCGATGACGGGTCCACGACGGATCGATGACGGATCGGACGACGAGGGGGACGCATGAGGATCAGGGACCCGCGCGACTGGAACAGGCCGATCGAGGTGCCGGTTGCACGAGACATGGGCACACCAGAGGCCACCGAGACGTCCCAGGACAGCACGACCGACGTCGAGGCCACCATCGATCGCGTCCTCGACGAGACCACCACCTGGGCGGTCGTCGGCCTGTCGACCAACACGGAACGTGCTGCGCACGGCGTCGCGGGAGTCCTGCAGCGCGCCGGCAAGCGGATCGTGCCGGTGCACCCGAGCGCCGCGACCGTGCACGGAGAGCCGGGCTACGCGTCGCTCGGGGACATCCCGTTCCCCGTCGACGTCGTCGACGTCTTCGTCCGCTCCGAGCTCGCGGGCGACGTCGCCGACCAGGCGATCGCCATCGGCGCCAAGGCGGTGTGGTTCCAGCTCGACGTCATCGACGAGGACGCCGCCGCCCGCGTGCGCGCCGCCGGCCTCGACATGGTGATGGACCGCTGCCCGGCCATCGAGCTCGGTCGGCGGTAGCAGGTCAGCGCGGGCTGAAGGTCAGCACCGGCCGACCCGTGCGCGGGTGGGTGAGCACCTCCGTGCGCACGCCGTAGACGGGGTCGAGGACGTCCGGGACGAGCACGTCGCCCACGGCGCCCGCGGCCACGACCCGCCCGCCGGACAGCAGCACCACGTGGTCGCAGTGCTGGGCGGCGAGGTGAAGGTCGTGCAGGGCGGCCAGCACGGTGACGCCGCGGTCGGCGAGCGCCCGCAGGATCCGCAGCGCGTCGAGCTGGGCGGCGATGTCGAGGTGGTTGGTCGGCTCGTCGAGCAGGATCAGCGCCGGCTCCTGCGCGAGCGCGCGCGCCATGTGCACGCGCTGCCGCTCGCCACCGGAGAGAGTCGTGACCTCGCGGTCCGCGAGGCCCGCCGCGTCCACGGCGTCGAGGGCGCGCCGGGCGGCCGCGCGGTCGTCCGCCGAGTCCCCGGCGAGCGGCGAGCGGTGCGGGATGCGGCCGAGCAGGACGGCGTCGAGCACCGTCACCGGCAGGTCGGTGGACGCCTCCTGCTCGACGAACGCGAGCGTGCGCGCGCGCCGGCGTCGCGGCAGGGCCAGCAGGTCGGCGCCCGCGAACACGACGCGGGCGCCGTCGTCCCGGCCGTCGTCCGACGGCGGCTGCACCCCGGCGAGCACGCGCAGCAGCGTGGACTTGCCCGAACCGTTGGGGCCGAGCAGGCCGCTCACCGCGCCCGCGGGAGCCGTCACGTCCACGCCGTCGAGGATCAGGCGGCCGGCCGTCGACCACGAGACGCGGGCGGCGTCGAGCCCGTCGTCGGGCGGTCCCGCGACGCTCGGGGCGGGGACATGGGTGCGCGTCTCCGTCGTCATGCGATCCTCCGTCCGCGCCACAGCAGGAGGGCGAACACGGGCGCGCCGATCGCGGCGGTGACGATCCCGACGGGCACCTCCCGCGGGGCGAAGACCGTGCGGGCGAGGGTGTCGGCCCAGACGAGGAACGACGCTCCGCACAGCGCGGACAGCGGCAGCAGCAGGCGGTGACGCGCCCCGGTGAGCATCCGCACGGCGTGGGGCAGGATCAGCCCGACGAAGCCGATCGCCCCGCTCTGGGAGACCAGCGCGCCCGTGAGCAGCGCGACGCCCACCAGCAGCAGCCACCGCACGCGGGCCACGGGGACGCCGAGCGCCGCGGCGGCCGTGTCGCCGAACGTGAAGGCGTCGAGGACCGAGCCCGTCGACGCGAGCAGGGTGCCGAGCACGAGGACCGCCACGCCCGCGATGGCCACCGACGTCCACGTCGCGCCGGCGACGGACCCCATGAGCCACGACAGGATCTCGCGGTAGGAGTCACCGGTGGCCGACCAGAAGATGACGAAGCTCGTCGCGGCCGCGGCGAGCTGGCTGACGGCGAGCCCGGCCAGCACGGTGCGGGTCGGCGTGATGGTGCCGATGGCCCCGGCGAGCCCGAGCGCGGCGGCGAGCGCCGCGACGGCGCCGCCGAAGGCCGCGAGCGGCAGCAGCACGGTCAGCCCGGCGACGAGCACGAGCACCGCGCCGAGCGACGCCCCCGACGACAGCCCCAGCAGGTAGGGGTCGGCCAGCGGGTTGCGCGTGAGGGACTGCATGACGACGCCGCACACCGCCAGCCCGGCGCCCACGGCCGCGGCCGTGAGCACGCGGGGCAGGCGCAGCTCCCAGACCATGCCGTCGGGCAGCGCGCCGAGCGGTTCGAGCCCGAGCGCTCCGCCGAGGCCGAGGTGCGTGGCGACCGACCGCCACACGTCAGCGACGGTCAGGTCCGCCGGGCCGATCGTCACCGCCACGAGGACGGTCGCGACCAGCACCACGGCGGCCACCGGCAGCCACCACGCGGCGCCGCGGCGGGCCCCTGGGGTCGCCGCGGTCTCGACAGGCTCGACCGCCGGAGCCCGTCGTCTCCTGACCGCCGTGGTCATCGGTCGAGCCCCTCCAGGCCGTCGAGCTGCGCGGCGAGGTCGACGACGGCGTCGACGTTGCGCACGCCGGCCTCCGACGCCGGGAACGGCACGGTGAGGTAGTGCCCCTCGCGCACGGCGGTCATCCGCGCGGTGGCGGGGTTGGACTCGAGGCGCTCGATCTTCTGCTCCGCGCTGTTCCACGTGGCGTCGACGAGGACGATGACGTCGGGGTCGGCCGCGATGGCCTCCTCCCAGGCGTACGACGTCCAGGTGTCGTGCACGTCGCCCGCGACGTTCTCCAGCCCGACGGCGTCCATGATCATCTGCGGGGCGCCGATCCCCGCGCCGACGTACGGGATGTCGTCGCCGGAGGAGTACCACAGGGCGTCCAGGCCGCGGTCGTCGGGGGTGACGGACGCCAAGGTCTCGCGCTGGTCGGCGACGAGGTCGGTGGCCGCGTCGGAGGCGTCGAAGATCTCGCCCACCTCGCCGATCTCCGAGAAGACGTCGTCGAAGGTCAGCGGGTCCGGCATGTGCTCCGGGTCCTTGCAGGCGGCGGGGGAGACGTAGGTCGCCACGCCGAGCTTCGCCAGCGTCCCGCGGTCGCCCGCGCCGTCGGCGGTGAGGTTGGACTCCCACCCCGCGTACACGAGGTCGGGCTCCAGCCCGAGCACGGCCTCGGCGCCGGGCACCTGGTCGGCCAGCGGCTCGGCGACGGCCGGCACGTCGGCGGCAGCGTCGGCCAGCGAGTCCGGCACGGGGCCGTCGAGGAACGCCGAGCCGACGATCCGGTCGCCGAGGCCGAGCGCGAGCAGCATCTCCGTGGTGCTCGACTTGATCGTCACGACGCGCTGCGGCGCGGCCTCGACCGTCGTCTCAGTGCCGCAGTTGTCGAGCGTGAGCGGGTAGGCGGTGCCCGAGCCGTCGGCCCCGTCGGACGCGGAGGACGAGGCAGCCGGGGCCGCACCGGCGTCGGGTCCCTGCGCGCAGCCCGCGAGGGTGACGACGGACAGGGCGGTCAGCAGGACGATGGGGGCGGCTGTGGTGCGAAGGCGGCGAGGCACGCGGGTACTCCAGGATCACGGGTCGGGGATGTCGCGGGGCGGTCAGGGTCCAGGACGGCGCGCCATCTCGCGCCGGTGGAACCGCGGCCCACAGTCCGGGTCGCGCCGACGGGCCAGAGTCGGGCCCGTGATCCGGCGTCGAGCCTAGTACGCCCGGCGCCGGGCGTGTGGTTGCCTGGCGCGCGTGACCTCCCCGACCGCCGGCGTGCCGACCTCCACGCTCGACCCCGCCGACCCCCGCGCGGTGCGCTGGGGCGGGCTGCCGAACGCCCGCGACCTCGGCGGTCTGCCCACCGCCGACGGCGGGCGGACCCGCGCCGGCCGCTTCTACCGGACGTCGCGCCTCGACCACGCGGGGCCCGACGGTCTGGCGGCGATGGCCGCCGCCGGCGTCGGCACCGTCGTCGACCTGCGCAACGCGGCCGAGATCGAGCCGCTGGAGCTGCCGACGTCGGTGGCGCGGCACCACCGCCCCGTCGAGGACCCGGACGACGAGGAGTTCATGCGCGTCTGGGGCCCGCACCTCGACACCCCGCGGTACTACGCGACCGTGCTGGAGCGCTGGCCCGCCCTCGTCACGGACGTCTTCCACACGTTCGCCGCCGCTCCCGAGGGCGCCGTCGTCTACCACTGCGCGGGCGGGCGCGACCGGACGGGCATGGTCACCGCCCTCCTGCTGACCCTCGTCGAGGTGCCGCGAGCGGTGATCGTCGCCGACTATCTCCTGGCCGTGCGCGCGAACAACGACCGTGCCGCGACCGAGCCGGGGTGGGACGAGGCGTACCGGGAGCCCGAGGCGCTCGCGGCCTGGTGCGACGACGTCGCCGCGGCGCTCGACGACTTCCTCGACGGCGTCGACCCTGCGGGCTACCTGCGTGCGCACGGCGTCGCGGACACGGAGCTCGACCGGGTCCGTCACCGCCTCCTCGACCCGGAGTGAGGGCGCGGGCTCACGCCCGCGTCGCGCGCACCAGCAGGTAGTCCCAGACCATCGTGCCGTCGTCGCGCAGGGCCCGGTCGCCGAGCGCGGCGAGCGCCTCGTCGAGCTCGGCCGCTCGCGCGGCGTCGTCCCCGAGGCTCCGGTAGGTCGCGATGGTCGGCCCGTAGGTCGCCTTGAAGAAGTCGCGGAACATGGTGCCGTCGTCGAACCGGTCGACGACCAGTCCGCGCACCTCGGCACGGACGTCGGTGACGCGGTCCCCGAGCAGCGCCCGCACGTGCTCCTCGGCGCCCCACAGCGGCGGCGGGAGCGCCCCCGGCGGGGGCGGGGGTGCGTACGGCTTGAGCGTCGCGAACATCTGACCGATGAACCCGTCCGGCGTCCACGCGACGTTCCCGATCGTGCCGCCGGGGCGGGTCACCCGCGCGAGCTCGGCGGCCGCGAGCTGGTGGAACGGCGCGAACATCACGCCCACGCACGACATCGTGACGTCGAACGCCCCGTCGTCGAACGGCAGCCCGTGCGCGTCGGCCGGCTCCCAGCGCAGGACGGCGCCCTGCTCCTCGGCGCGCCGACGCCCGGCCTCGAGCAGCTCGCCGGAGAGGTCGGACGCGACGACGTCGGCCCCCGCCAGCGCGGCCGGGATCGACGCGTTGCCCGAGCCGGCGCCGACGTCGAGCACCCGGTCGCCCGGCCCGACGTCGCAGGCCTCCACGAGGACGGCCCCCAGCGACGGGATGACCTGGTCCGCGACCGCCGGGTAGTCGCCCGACTCCCAGACGGCGCGATGTGTGGCGCGGACCGTGTCGAGCAGCTCGGCAGGGACGGTCCGGGGTTCGATGACGCTCATGAGGGGCTCCTTCGCTCCACGGTGAGGGGCAGCCGACGCGCAGCCGACGGACAGGTGCCGGGCACGGTGTCGTGCCGACCCCTTCACGCTGCGCCCGGAACGCCGCACGATCCAGTGCAGGATCTGGACCGGGCGAAGTCCTGGATCTGTACTGGCGGTCCCGCGTCCGGCGGGCGTTGACTGGGGGGATGGCGGGCTACGGCCAGTTCTGCCCCGTCGCCAAGGCGATGGAGGTGCTCGACGAGCGGTGGACGCTGCTCGTCGTGCGCGAGCTGCTGCTGGGCAGCACCCGGTTCAACGAGCTGCGCCGCGGCAACCCGAAGATGTCGCCCACGCTGCTGTCCAAGCGGCTGCGCACCCTGGAGCGCGCGGGCGTCGTGCGGCGAGTCGGCGTCGAGGGGCACACGCGCTACGTGCTCACCCCGGCCGGCGAGGAGCTGCGGCCCGTGGTCGAGGCGCTCGGCGCGTGGGGCACGCGCTGGGTCGGCGGGCTCGGGGCGGCCGACCTGGACCCGCACCTGCTGCTGTGGGACATGCGGCGCACGATCGACGTCGCCGCGTGGCCCCAGGAGCGCACCGTCCTGGCGATCGTCCTCACCGACGTGGCCCCGCGGGTGTCCCGCTGGTGGGTCGTCGTGCGGGACGGGCAGGTCGAGGTGTGCGACGACGACCCCGGCTACGACGCGACAGCGGTCGTGACGACGCCGCTGCGCACGCTCACCCGGCTGTGGCGGGGCGACGTGACGTGGGCGGGCGCGCTGCGCTCGGGCGAGGTGGAGGTCGCGGGGCCCGAGGCCGCGCGGCGCCGGGTGCCCCGGTGGCTGGGTCAGTCGGTGTTCGCGCGCGTGCCGCGGCCGGACCCGGCGGCCGTCGAGGCGTGACGACGGTCGACGGGGCGCTAGCCTTCGACGCCATGACGAGGCCCCGGGTCCAGGACGTGATCTCGTGGCGGCGCCCCCGCCGGCCGCGCCCGAGCCTGCGCGGGGGGATCCAGGCCGCCACGGGCCTGCTGAGCGCCGCCGTCGACCTCGCGGTGTCCGTCGGGTCCGGCACGGCGTCGACCAGCGACCTCTCGACGCTGGGCACCGAGCCGCCGCGGGTGCCGCAGGACCCCGCGCAGCCGGTCCCCGAGCTCCCGTGCGTTGTCGTGGGGGGCACCGCCGGCCGGCCGGCCGCGACCGGGGCGGGTCGCCAGCACCTGTGGGCGACCCGGGACCGGCTCTGGGTCGAGCCCTCCGCGTCGGCCGCGGAGCCGCCCGTCGGAGAGGTCGAGCTGGACCGGACGACGCTGGCGCTCCGGTCGTTGGCGCTCGCGCCGGGGGAGCCGGGACCCTGGACCCTGGAGACGCCGTGCACCGCGACGATCACCGGCCCTGGGACGGAGATCGTCGTGGAGGGGTCGTGGCTCGCGATCGCGTGGCTCGGCCACCTCGCCGGCTGGCCCGACCCCGGCCGCCCCGCCCCTGGCAGCCCTGACTCAGGTAGCGCCGAGCCCTCGGGGGCGCCGCGCGACGGTTGACCTGCGCGGAGCCGCCACGGAGGTCGCCGTGCGTTTCTTACGGTCTCGTCACCGGGCAGGGGAGGACGGGGCGAGGGTGGGACGCTGAGGTCATGAGCAGCGAGTCGCCGTGGGACATCGAGTCGGCGGTCCCGGCCGGGGCGCGGCCGCGCGACGGCTGGTGGGCGGCGCTCGCGGGCGTCGTCGCGACCGGCGCCGGGCTGGCCGTCGCGGAGCTGGTCGCGGCGTTCGTCGACCCGGCGTCGAGCCCGGTCCTGGCGGCCGGCGGGGCGGTCGTGGACGGCGTGCCGGGCTGGCTCAAGGACCTCGCGGTCTCGTGGTTCGGCACGGCCGACAAGGCCGTGCTGCTGGCGACGATGGGCGTCGTCGCGCTCGCCGGGGCCGCGCTCGTGGGCCTCCTGGAGCGGCGGCGCCCGCCGTGGGGCGCCGTCCTGCTGGGCGCCGTGGGGGCGGCGGCGGCCGTCCTCGCCGCGCGGCGTCCCGGGGCGAACGTCGCCTGGGCGCTGCCGAGCCTGGTCGGGGTCGTGGTCGCGATCGTCCTGCTCAGCGTCCTCCTGCGGCGGGTCGAGATCTGGTTCGCCGAGGACGAGCGGCCCGGCGCCGAGTGGCGGTACGCGGTCGACCGACGCCGGTTCCTGCAGTGGTCCGGGCTCACGGCCGCGGGCGCCGTGGTGGCGCTCGGGGTCTCGCGCGCCGTCGCGGCCGGCGGGCGTGCGGTCCGGGTGGCGCGCGAGGCGGTCCGGCTGCCGAGCCCCGCCACCACCGCGCCTCCGGTGCCCGCCGGGGCCGACCTCGGGGTCGACGGCGCCGCGCCGTACGTGACGCCGAATCCGGAGTTCTACCGGATCGACACGGCGCTCGTCGTGCCGCAGGTGGACCCCGGAGACTGGTCGCTCACCGTGACCGGCCTCGTGGACGAGCCGTTCACGATCACCTGGGACGACCTGCTCGCACTGCCGCTCGAGGAGCATCACGTCACGCTGGCGTGCGTCTCCAACGAGGTGGGCGGCGACCTGATCGGCAACGCCCTGTGGCTGGGCTACCCCGTGCGCGAGCTGCTGGCGCGCGCGAGGCCCCAGGCCGGCGCGGACATGGTGCTCTCGCGCAGCACGGACGGCTTCACGGCCGGCACTCCGCTGGAGGTGCTGCAGGAGGACGACCGGCAGTGCCTCCTCGCGATCGGGATGAACGGCGAGCCGCTGCCGACCGAGCACGGCTTCCCGGCGCGCCTGGTCGTGCCGGGGCTGTACGGGTACGTGTCGGCGACGAAGTGGGTCACCGAGCTGAAGGTCACGCGGTTCGCCGACGAGCAGGGCTACTGGACGCCGCGTGGCTGGTCGGCCCTCGGCCCGATCAAGCTGTCGTCGCGCTTCGACGTCCCGCGTCCGGGCGACGATCTGCCGGCCGGGGCGGTGACGCTCGCCGGGGTCGCGTGGGCGCAGCACACCGGGATCTCCGGCGTCGAGGTCCGGGTGGACGACGGCGAGTGGGTCGCGGCCGAGCTCGCCGAGACCGTCGGCCCCGACACGTGGCGGCAGTGGCGCCTGGAGTGGGACGCGACGCCGGGGGACCACCTGGTCGCGGTGCGCGCGACCGACGCGGACGGGAACGTCCAGGTCGAGGCGCAGGCGCCGCCCGCGCCCGACGGCGCCACGGGGTGGCAGACGATCGAGCTGACGATCGCCTGACGACCGCCCGACGTCGCCGGCTCACCCCGCGAACGCGGCCACGAGGCAGGCGGCGACGAAGACGACCTGGAGCGCGGACCGCGCGGGCAGCGGCATGGTGCGGACGCCCGTCGAGGCTCGGGCCGCATGCACGTTCGCCGGGAACATCACGACCAGCAGCAGCGCGAGGCAGATCCCTGCCGCCGTACGGGTGGCCGGCAGCAGGAGCCCGGCGGCGCCGGCGATCTCGAGCGCCCCGGTGACGGTCACGAGGAGCTCGGGCCGCGCGAACCGGGGCGGCACCATGGCGACGAGCGCCGAGCGTCGGGGTGGGGCGAAATGGGCGCTCGCGGTGAGGAGCAGCATCGCCGCGAGGCCGGCGGTCACGGCGGCAGGCCAGCCGTTCAGCGGGTCGACGCCGAGGGCGCCGAGGCCGCGTGCCGCGAGGGTGACGGTGACGAGGACGATGAGGGGGGCCATGACGTTCTCCCGACCGCTAGAGTGGATCTTGACAGTGGCAAGTTAGTCCGCGACGGCGGGCTAGTCAATGGCTAGATGGGGGTCTGATGGCGGACGCATACCACCACGGAGACCTGCGTTCGGTCGTGCTGCACGCCGCGGCCGACCAGATCGCGCAGGACGGCGTCGACCGGCTCTCCCTCCGGGGGCTGGCACAACGGTCCGGGGTGTCGCACGCGGCGCCCGCGCACCACTTCGGCGACCGGCGGGGGCTCTTCACCGCGCTCGCGACCGAGGGCTTCGACCTGCTGGCGGCGGAGCTCCGGGAGGCCGGTACCGACCTGCGGGACGTGGCCGTGGCCTATGTCCGGTTCGCGCTCGCTCGACCGGGGCACTTCGCCGTGATGTTCCGGTCCGACCTGGCCAGGGCCGACGACCCCGGCCTGGCGGCCGCCCGCCGGCGGTCCGGGCAGGCGCTGCGGGACGGGGTGGGCCGGTTGGAGGGCGTCGCCGACCCCGCGGCCGTGCAGCTGGCGGCGTGGTCGGTCGTGCACGGGTTCGCGTCGCTGTGGCAGGAAGGAGCCTTCGTGGGCTCCGACCTGCTCGATCCCGCGGCTGATCCGGAGGCGGTCGCCCGGCGGATCGTGGACACGCTGGTGCTCACCTGACGACGGCGCGGTGCGCCGCGGACCTGGGCGGTGCGGTCGTGCGCGGGCCCGTCAGACGCGCGCGGACACGGCGAGCCGCGCGCCGAACAGGACGAGCACGCCGCCCGTGGCGCGGTCGACCCAGCGCACCGCGCCGGAGCCGCGCAGGCGGGGCCCGACCCAGCCTGCGCCCAGCACGACGAGCGAGAGCCACGCCGTCCCGAGCACGCAGTGCACCAGGGCGAGCAGCAGGCCCATGAGCAGCGGGTTCACCCCGTCGGGCACGAACTGCGGGATCGCCGCGACGTAGAACACCCCGACCTTCGGGTTCATGAGGTTGGTGCTCAGCCCCAGGCCGAGGTCGCGCCACCGGCCGCCGGTGGGGAGCGGGAGATCCACGTCGGCACCCGCGTCGCGCGGTGCCCGGAACGACCGCCACAGCATCGACGCGCCCATCCACACCATGTACGCGGCCCCGGCGAGGGTGAGCACGCGGTAGGCGGTCTGGCTCGCCGCGAGCAGGGCCGCGGCACCACCCGCCGCGGCGGCGCCCCAGACCAGGGTGCCCAGCTGGATGCCGGCCAACGCCGCGAACCCGTGCGAGCGGGAGCGCGTCACCGTGCTGCGCAGCACCAGCGCGGTGTCGAGGCCGGGGACGAGCGTCAGGAGCCCCGCGACGAGGGCGAAGGCGAGCAGCGCCTCAGGGATGGTCACGGAGCCACGATACGAGCCGCGCGCGGGCGAGTCACCGGCGCCGCAGGTCGGGCCGGACCCCGCGCAGTGTCCACAGGCCGTACGCAGCGAGGACGGGCTTGAGCGGGAGCCACTCGCCCCACCGGTGGTCGGCGCCGCGCGTCAGCCTCCCGACGAGGTCCGGCCGCTGGCGCGCGACGTAGGCGCGGGCCTTCAGGGCGTGCGCCGGCTGCGACACGAACGTGATCCGGTCGGCGTCCTCGACCAGCGGAAGGGCCCGGGCGACGTTCTCCCACGTCGTGCGACTCTCCTCCTCGAGCACGACCGGACCGTCGTAGCCCAGGGTGGCCGCGTGGTCGGCCAGGATCCTCGCCTCGGGCCGGGCCGACGCCGTCGGGCCGCCGCAGAGGACCAGCCGCGTGCGTGCGGCAGGGTCGAGGGACCGCAGCCCCGCGCGCACCCGCCACCGGTTGACGACGTTCGCCTCGGGCCCGCGGTTGCGGAACCCCAGCACGACGACCGCCTGGGTCGGCCCGGCGGCGTCGCCCACGAGGGTCCGCGACCAGCGGCGGTTGAGCCACTCGCTCCACACGAGCGCGGCGGCGAGCCCGCTGAGTCCGACGAGGGCGACGAGCGGTCCGGAGCGCATGCCCCGGACAGTAGCCCGCGATAAAGCGCTCGTCGTCCGCCCGCCCCGATGCCACGATCCTTCGTGTGGACATGCCCGAGCGAGCACGTGCGATCACCGCGACGACCGCGATCGCCGAGTCCTTGGGGCTACCGGCCGGCGACACGACCGTTCTCCACAACTCCAACAAGCTCGCGCTGCACCTGAAGCCGTGCGGGGCGATGGCTCGGGTCGCTCCCGTGGGGCAGGAGGTCGCACAGCTGGAGCTTGAGCTTGCTCGACGGCTCGCCGACCTCGGGTCTCCCGTCGGCGCCCTGGAGCCCCGGGTGGATCCGCTGGTCTACACCCGCGACGGCTTCGCGGTGACGTGGTGGGTGTACTACGAACCGGTGACGCCTGCCGTCGCACCCGCCGACTACGCCCGGGCGTTGGAACGGCTGCACGCCGGGATGCGCGGCGTCGAGGGCGCCTTCCCGCGGTTCACCGATCGGATCGCCGAGGCCGGACGGATCGTTGCCGAGCCAGACCTTTCCCCTGGGCTGCCCGATGTCGAGCGCGCGTTCCTCGCACGCAGGCTTCGACGGTTGCACGAGGCGATCGGTGAGAGCTCGCGTGAGCAGCTGCTCCACGGTGAGCCCCATCCCGGGAACCTCCTGAGCACGCACGACGGGCCGCTCTTCATCGACTTCGAGACGTGCTGTCGCGGACCCGTCGAGTTCGACCTTGCCCATGTCCCCGACGAGGTCTCCCAGCACTACCGGGGTGCAGACCACCAGCTCCTCGACCTGTGCCGAGAGCTCGTGCTCGCCATGGTTGCAGCGTGGCGCTGGGAGAAGGGGGACCAGTTCCCGAACGGGCTGCGATTCGGGGAGGAGCTCCTCCGTGTGCTGCATGCGGGGCCTCCCTGGCCCACCCTCGACGTTGTGGTCGGACGACTGGATGGACCGTAGCGATCCGCCGCACGTCAACGGTGGCGGTCTCGACCTGGCGGGGACGGATCACGGGCGGGTGGAAACCGAGGAGTCGACCTCGGGCACTCGATTCATGCGACCGACGACCCTTCCGCAAGGCTCAGGGTCCACCGGAGCCCGCGCCACGTCGTCGAGCAGGAGTGCCGCGACCGCCCCGGGGTCCTCGTGCATCGCGTCGTGGCCGGTGGGGAGGTCGTGGACCTGCCACCCGGGATCGGCCTGGAGTCGGAGGCGGAGCTCGGCGAACGGCGTCCGGTCCTCCCATCCCGAGCAGTAGACGAACTCCCGGCGCGGAACCTCGGCGAACGCGCCCGTGAGCCGGATCGCCTGGAGGAACGCGCCGAGGGGATGGGGACGGCGGCGGGGATCACCGCCGTCCGGGGGTGAGACGGAGAATCCGGTGGCTGCAGCGCCGGCGGCGAACAGCTTCCGGAAGTGCCCGTTCGACGCCGACCAGCACGACTCGCCGTGGCGCGGGACGAAGGCGTCGAGATGCACCAGGCGCGAGACCCGGTCGCCGGCGCGGTCCGCGACCGCCGTGATCACCATCCCGCCGTAGCTGTGGCCGACCAGTGTCGCGTCGGTGATGTGCCGCTCCTCGAGGTGTCGCAGCACGTCGTCGGCGTGCGTGTCGAGGTTGGCCGTCGCGACAGTCGCGTCGTCGTCCGGACTCAGACCGGTCAGGGTGAGCGCGTGCACGGTGTGGCCGGCATGCTCCAGCAGCGGCACCACCGACTCGAAAGCCCAGGCACCCTTCCAGCCGCCGGGCACGAGAACGAACGTCGCCATGACCTTCTCCTTCCTCCGAGGCGCGGCATCGAGTCGCCCCGCACGAAGGAGTCTCATCGGGTCACCAGGTGGCCTGCCACCGCTAGAGTGCCAATCGATGCCCGTTCCCCGCCAACCCCGCCCGACCACCGTGACGTCGCACGTGTGGCCGTCCGGCGGGCGCCATCTCTGGCCGTCCGGCGGAGCGAGCGCCGCGCAGTCGCACGCCCAGGGGCACCTGGTCTTCGCCGTCGGCGGCGTCCTGACGGTGCACACCGAGCGGGGCACGTCGATCGTTCCCGCCAACCGGGTCGCCTGGACCCCCGCCGGGTTCACGCACCATCACCGCGCCCACGGCGACGCGGATATGCGGATCGTCTTCCTCACCCCGTCCCTCGCCCGGCTCGTGCCGGACCGCCCTGTCGTGTTCCTCGCCTCCGACCTCGCACGCGAGGTCCTGCTCGCCCTCACCGGGCCCCGCAACTACGGCGACGGCGCTCCCGCCTACGGCCGCGCCGCGCGTGCCCGCCTCCTGCGAGTCCTCGTCGACGAGCTCCACGAGGCGCACGAACAGCCGCTGCACCTGCCGGAGCCGCGCGACGACCGGCTGCAGGCAGTCGCACGGTTGCTGCACGAGATGCCGGCAGACAACGCCACGCTGGCCGAGCTCGGGAAGACGGTCGGTGCCAGTCCCCGCACCCTCAGCCGACTGTTCCGCCACGAGCTCGGCATGACCTTCTACGAGTGGCGTACGCAGCTACGCGTCTACCACGCGCTCGTGCTCCTCGCCGACGGTCACGACACCACCCGCACCGCCGCCGCCTGCGGATGGGCCAACCCCAGCAGCTTCATCACCGCGTTCACCCACCTCGTCGGAACGACCCCGGGGCGCTATCGAAGCGGCCACCGGAGTACGGGCGAGCCGTCGGGCGACGACCACGAGAGACGTGCGAGCACCCGGGCGTAGGTGTTCACCCTCGGGGATCCGCCTCTCGGGAATCGCGATCTGTAAGTGACGCGCTTGCTCGGCGGCCACGGGCCCGGCCGCAGCCGCAGGGTCTCGAACGTCCAGAACCCGATTCTGACGCGCCTCGACATCGGTCGGCATGGCACGGGTACCGACCGGAGTCGGGTCGTCGTCGACCTGCCATGACCGGCCGGCGGAAATTCCGTGCCCGTCAGCCGGACGGGACGGGCACGCCGGCGGCGCGGAGCCGTGCCTCCGTGAGCGCGGTCAGCCGGGCCGCGATCGGGGCCTGGTTCTCGCGGTGGTTGTTGATCACCTGGTATCGGGCGGAGGCACGGGACCATGCCTGCATCGGCTTCGACCCGGGATCGCCCAGCAGAGCGGGGTGGGTCAGGAAGTGGTCGGCCATGGCGGCTGCGAGCTCCTCGATCCGCGGGTCGTCCGGCGCCCAGGTCTCGGCCTCCATGCTGCGCCTGGTCAGCTCGACGAACCGTGCGTCGTCGAGTCGGAGCTCGAGCTGGGTGAGGAAGCCCTCGAGGCCCTCGGGGATCAGGGCGCTGGTGAGCACCAGGGCTTCCCGCTGGCCGGCGACGTACTCGGGGCCGAAGCCGAGCCCGGGCAACCGGTCGAGGACCGCGCACGCCCGGTCGGGGAGCAGCGCCCGGTCGTCGGCCAGCCGGTGCAGGTTGTCGCGCCGCGCGACGAGGTCGTCGATCTTCTCGGAGAGGCGTTGCTCGACGTCCTCGAGGGCGGCGGCGAACCGCTCGGGATCGGCGTCGAGCATGGGCGCGATCTCGGCCAGCGGCACGCCCGCGGTCGCCAGCGTCCGGACCTGCACCAGGCGCAGCAGGTCGTCGGACCCGTACCGCCGGTAGCCGGAGGCGTCACGGCCAGGTTCGTCGAGGAGCCCGTGCCGGTGGTAGTGCCGCACGGTCTTCACCGTGACGCCGGCGAAGGCCGCGGCCTGGCCGATCGTGAGCCCTCGGGCGGTGTGGGTCATGTGCTCACTGTGCCCGACGACCGACCGAGGCGACCTCGCGGACGGCCTCGGCGACGGCCGGGGAGTCCTTGCGCAGGATCGAGCCGTGGTTGCTGGCGACCTTGGCGCTCACCGTGAGGTGGGGGTTGCGGGCCGGCAGCGGGTCGAGGCTCGCGCGCATCTGCTCCTGCAGGTCGTCGCGGCTGCCCAGCGCCTCCCCGGAGGCGACGACATACCGCACCGGCACCTGCAGCTCCACGAGGAGCGGCTCGAGCGCGGCGTGGAGCAGGTGCGACTCGATCGCGAGGTCCGCGTGCTGCTCGGCGGAGAACCGGGCGGCCAGGCCGAACCGGCGCGCCACCGGCATCATCGGCTTCATCCGCCGGAACACCTTCCGGATCTCGTCGTGGCCGGCCTCGTCGGTCCAGCCGACCGGGTACGGGCCGTCGACGCCGACCACGCCGGCGGCGCGGTCCGGGTTCCGGCTCGCCCAGTGCACCCCCAGGAGCGCCCCGTACGACCAGCCCACCAGCAGCGCCCGGTCCACGTCACGCGCGGCGAGCACCGCGTCGATGTCACGGACGCACGCCTCGAACGAGTAGTCGGCCGCCCGCTTCGACCGGCCGCGGGCCCGCTCGTCGAAGGTGATGTGCCGATAGCCCGGCCCGAGGTCGGCGACGACGCGCCGCCAGTGCCGCTGCGAGGCGTACGAGCCGTTGAGATAGACCACAGGGACGCCGGGGCCGCCGGAGTCCGTGACGGCCAGCGCCGTGTCGTCGACCGGGACCATGCCGGTCCACGCGGGGCGGCCCGGGCGCGTCGTGTTCCGGGCGGGAGATGTCGGGTTCGGGGTGCTCATGCGATCACCGTCCACCCTGACCTTGGGTCAAGGTCAACACTCTTGTCAGGTTCAGGACATGCGCCCGCCGGATGGTCGGCGGGATCGAGGATCTCCCGGAGCCATCGCGCATAGGCGCGCGGGTGGGTGGTGTTGCCGTTGTGCCCGCCGGGAGCCTCCCGGAGCTCTCGACCGATCAGGGTGGCGAGCGCTGCTGCGGCGAGGCGGTCGAAGACGGTCCGTGGCGTGGTGCGCCCGGTCGCGGGCACGATGCGTGTGCTGACGCCTCTCAGGGCCGCGGTGTCCAGGGTGTCGTGGACGATCGCGGTGAAGTCGTGGCGGATGAAGTGGTCGAAGTTGGTCACGCGCTGCGCGGTCATCGGCTGAGGTGTCAGATCGGGCTCGCGGTCCGTGCCCGCGGGGTCGATGCCCAAGGTGCTCGCGATCTCGGGGAGCGTCGCGGCCAGGCCGGCCCGGAGGTAGAGGTCCTGGAGCTCGGCGAGCTCGTGCTCGTGGCGGGCGCGTCGGTCATCGGGCAGCAGGCGCGGGGCGACGGGCTCGTGGGCGACCAGCGTCCGGATCTGTTCGGGATGCGCGACGGCGACATGCAGGCCGATGACCGCGCCGAGGCTGCACCCGAGCATGAGCGCGGGCGCATCGGTGAGCGCGGCCAGCAGGCGGTGGACGTCGTCGGCGTGCTCGGCCATCGTCACCCCGCGACCCGGGTCGTCCAGCCGGCTGCGGGACAGCCCCCGGCGGTCGTAGGTGACGACAGTGAAGGAGTCGACGAGTGGGACGACGAGGTCGTTGCTGCGGTCGGCGTCTCCTTCCCCGCTCTGGGAGATCAGCAGCACGGGTCCGGTCCCGCGGACCTGGTAGTGCAGGGTTGCGCCGGGCACGGCGAGCGTGCCGGTGGTCACGGACATGATCACTCCCTCCGACCGCGACCCTCTGCCGCGGCTCTCCGGACCCTACTCCCATCCAACACGATGCATCAATGACGATGCATCGTGTTGGATGTACACTCCTGGAGTGAACGGAGTCGAGCTGTTCCTGCTGGGACGAGCCCTGATGAAGATCGGCGAAGAGGCGCTGCCGCCGCCTCCGGGCGGGACCGCCCGCCACGCGGGCAGCGACCGGCTGGTCCTCATCGTGGCCAGCGACATCGCCGACCATCCCGATACCACCGTCAGCGAGATCGTCTCCCGCACCGCACTGCCCCAGAGCCAGGTGTCGTCTGCCGTCGCCCGTCTCAAGGAAGCCGGATCGGTGCAGACGGTCACCGATCCGAGCGACCGGCGCCGCGTGCTCGTGCGCCAGGCCGCCGAGGAGTCCGAGCGGGTGGCGCAGGTCCGTGGAGCCGGTATCGACGACGCTCTCACCGCCGCGCTGGGCCCTGACGACCCGGACCGACTGAAGCAGGTCACGCAAGCGCTCGACGTGCTCGCACGCCACCTCCGCCACCGCGCCTGACCAGACTCCCGCCACAGGTACGGCTGTCGACGTGCAGCGCAGATTGCACGGACACGCCGCTGTACCTTGCACGAACCCGGGTGCGCCGTGCGTGGCGCGCAAGATCGTTTGCATCGCTCCCGGTCGGCGTCCACGAGCACCCAGGGCGCCGCCGAAAGGCGATCGAGAGCACTCTGAGCCGCAGCAAGAAACCCCCGCCGGAGGTTTTGAACGAGGGTTCTGACCGGCGTTTCAGGGCGGTCCAGGGGTGAGTGTGCGGAGCGCGTCAGAAACGGTCGGTTCTGGAAGGGCGCGGGGCCTTGTCGAGATCCGCCAAGTCGGTGACCGCCAGGGTCGGACTCACCAGTAGGCGGCCGCGCCGGTAATGACATCGACGGCGTAGTCGGCGCCGACCGCCAGCCCATAGAGCAGGGCTGAGAGGACGACGACCGCGACAGCAGCCGGCAGCCAGGTCCTGACGTCATGGGGTCGCTGCCGGTAGGGCGTGGATCGTGGGTTCGTCTTGGTGGGTGCCATGACGCGTGTCGGCTTCATCGTTCGGCCTTCGGTCCGTGGACGGTGATCTGCACGCTCCCGCCGATGCCGGCATCGACCCGGGCGCAATCGGACGCGCCGTCCGTGATCGCCGTGGCCGTCAGGGTGTCGTCGGCATCGACCGACGAGTACGTCATGTACAGCTCCTCCGCGAGGCGTTTCGCTTCGCCGACGGTCAGGCACCGGTCCGCGATCTTGGTGCGAAGCTGATCCGCTAACGGCCACGTCCCGGCCGCGAACGTGTCCAGCGGGTCACCGCCGGACCCGACGGTGACGACGCCCGGTTCCTGGGCGTCAACCCATGAGCATGGGGCGTCCGGGTCCTGGTGGTCGGCCTGCACCACGGACCATCCCTGGAGCCCGAGGCGTTCCAGCTCCGCCCGGGCCCACTCGACCTGTTCGGGGACTGTGCGGCAGGCCGCGTTGCCGCCGTCGACGAAGTCGGAGGCGCTCTGCCGCATCTCGAGGGCCTGCGGGGTGACCGCTACGCCGGAGGCGAGAACGTGGGCCCCGCTGGGCACTTGGCCGGCGGGCGTGACGTAGGTGTAGTCCTGGAGCGTGAATGCGACCGGGTCCTCGATCGGGGCGAGTCCGGCGTCGCGCATGAAGGTGTCGCAGTCCGCGATCGCGTCGCCGGTCAGCCAGGACCCGATCACGGCGGTGTCCCGGTCGGACCAGTCCGCGAGGCAGTTGGGGCCCTGCGGCGTGCCCCCGAACCATCCCTCGATCCCGGCGTAGCCCGCCCCGCCGCCGATCAGCAGCACGGCGAGGCCGATGCTGAGGGTCCCGCGCTTGCCGAGCCGCTTCCTCCGCGGGGTCGAGGGCTGTGACCTGCCGGGAGCTCGGGGTGTCGAGGCGATCGAGTCCTGCATTGACGACCAGACGCCGGTGCTGATCGGAGGCAGCTCCGACTGCCGGACGGGGTTCGTCGCTCGCAGTCGTGTCATCGGGTCCGTCATCATGCCTCCTCGCTCCATGTCGCGGCCCGCTGCTTCGTGACCGGCGTGGATGCCGCCGGGAGAGCGGCCGGCTGCTCGCTCTGCGCGATTACCGACATCTGCTGGGCCAGACGCTTGCGCGCGCGGTGGAGCCGCACCCGCACCGCGCCGCGCGAGACGCCGAGGACCAAGGCGATCTCATCGCGCGCGAGCTCCTCCCACGCCACCAGGCGCAAGATCTCGCGGTCGTCGTCAGGCAGGCTCGCCATCGCCCGCTCGACGTCGTCGAGGCGTGATGCGCGGCGAGGCACCTCGAAGCCGCGGAGGTCCTCGCGCAGCCTCTCGGCCAGCGCGATCCGACGCCGTTCGCCGCGTTGATGATTGGCCAACACACCCCGGGCCACACCGAAAAGCCAGGGCCGCGCATCCTCGCCCGGAGGGACCTCATCGAGACGGCGCCACGCGATGAGGAACGTCTCGGCGACGACGTCCGCAGCGTCCTCCGGCACCGCGAGCCGGCGCACCGCGTAGGCGAGCAACGGCAGGCGCGTGGCCCCGAAGATCGACGCGAACCTCTCGTTCGCCGTCTCCGGCTCCTGCTGCGGCGGCTGCCGACCCATCGATGGCCCTCCCTGGCTTCCCGTGTCACCTCTACATGTCCGGCGACCCGCGAAGCGTTACAGGAGAATGGCTCAGACTCCGGCTCACTGACTGTTCGGCGTTCATGAACTATGTCCCCGAAGGGGTCAAGGATGGGAGCGAGGCAGGCAGTCCTCAGACCTGCGGAATCAACCGGTGGCAGACTGTCCGAGCATGAGGCGCTGGAGCTGGCTGACCACAGGCACGATCGGTGCGGTAGTTCTCGTGACGGCCGCGGGTTGTGCGAGTGGTGACTCATCGGGAGCAGCTTCCTGCGCCGCACCCGAGCTCTCATGGTCCAAGCAGGCGGCCGCCCCGGGCGAGGTGGTGACACTCGAGGGCACGGCGATGGTGATGGGCTGCGACGACACCGGCGCCGGTGAGTCGGCACAGCCGATGCGCATCACGGCGGCAGAAGTGTTCGTCGACGGCGAAGCGTTCTCCGCGCCGAAGGTTGCCGATGAGGTCGTCGCTACGGACTCTGGCCTGCTCCAGATGCAAGTCGCGGTACCCGACGACGTTCCTGACGGCGCCGAGCTGACTGTTGAGATCACCGAAAGCGGGGGTGCCGTTGTGCGCTCCAACGAACTCTCGGTCGCAAGCGACGGCGCGTAGGCGCGCACGCGGCCTGACCGGACGACGCACGGCCAGCGTCCCAACCAGCCCGACACGTCGCGCGACGTCAGCACAAGGCCGCCCTGGCAGTGGAGTTTTGAAACATCCAGAACCCGATTCTGACGCGCACCAGAATCGGTCAGTTTTGGAGCATCGGGTGCCGTTGTGAATCTCCTACAGTCTTCGTCTGCCCTGTGCTGAGATCGAAGCCGTGACTCCCGACGACTTGGCCCAGGCCGTCCCTGCGTTGATCGCCCACCGGCCGGGTGTCCGGGTGCTTGGCGTGCGGTCGACCGCCAGCGGGATGAACTCGGTGACGGTCGCCGTCACGCTGAGCATCGGGCGGTTCGTCGCGAAGTGGGTGCCGGCCTCCGAGCGGGACGGGCTCAGGAGCGGCGCCTATGCCGCACAGGAGATGACCGCGGGCGGCCTGCGGGCAGGCGCACCGCTGGAGTTGCAGGACGGCGAGGTCACCGCTCCACTCGCCGACGGTGAGGTCGCGCTGTTGGAGGAGGTGCCCGGGAGCCCGCTCACGGCGGACGACGGCAACCAGGAGGCGTGGGGTGCAGCGCTCGGGCGTGCACACCGGATCGCCCCCCGCAGCGAACAAGGCACGTTCTTCGGCTGGGTCGAAGAAGAAGGCATGAACCCGGCGCGGGAGACCTGGGTCCGCCTGGCTGCCACTCGAGTCCTCGAAGAAGTTCGATCGGCGGGCGGCATCTCCTGGGTTCAGCTCCACACCGATCCGGCGCCGGAAGCCTTTCTCCGGGATAACACCTCCGGCGAGGTCGGGGTGATCGACTGGACCGGTTCCGTCCCCGGACCGGCCCTGTACGACGTCGCGTCCGCCGTGATGTACGCCGGCGGACCGGCCAAGGCGGCTCGCCTACTAGAGGCGTACCTCGACACCAGCCGAATGCCAGCGACCGAGGTCACTGAGCTCCTCGACACCTACCGCCGCTTTCGCGCCCTCGTGCAGGCGGTGTACTTCTCGATCAGGCTCGCGCGGTCCGACCTCACCGGCATCGTCTCGCAGGCCGAGAACACCGCGGGACTTCATGACGCGCGCGAGATGCTCCTTGACTTGGGCGTCCTCCCCAAGAGCACAGCGCGCTGCGCGTGAGGTTTCGAAACCTCCAGCACCTGGTTCTGGTGCCCCTCAGAATCGGTCGGTTCTGCCCCGCACGCGTCGACCCGCGCTCAGGTAAAGTCCGCCCAATTTGGATGCTCGCGCACGTACTCGTCGACGGTTTGCCCGATCACCCACTCGCCCTCGGTCATGTCGGCGGTCGTCCAGGCGACCGTGCCTGGCTCGAGGTCGTCAATGAGCCTCGCTTCGGACGCTGTCGCAATGCGGTAGGACTTCCCGCTGAGGCCGACGTCCCGCAGGAACCTCCGGGCCCTGGTGAGACTGTCCGCGCGGACGACGGCAAGCGAGGGCAGCAGGTGTTGAGTCGACGAGCGACCCAGGTCGCCATGGCTCTTGAGTTCGTGGAAGTAGAAGGTCTTCATCGGGTGCATCCCGTCCTTGCGCTGGCCACGGACTCATCCTTCCAGCAGCGCCCGCAGGCACCACAGGTCAGGTGTCACGCTCCGAAATCGGTCAGTTCTGCGCCGCCTCGCCGACCTGTCGAGATTCGACAAGAACGGGTGTTGCACCTGAGCTCCCCGGAACGATGTAGGGGTGTGAGACAGAGGATGAGTCCGTGACGGCGCCCCCCGACATGGTGTTCAGCGAGGTCTTCCGGGCGCTGTATCCGGACGTGCTGAGGTTCGTGCAGCGGCGCACCGATCCGGACGTCGCTGAGGATCTCGTGGCCGAGGTCTTCGCTATCGCGTGGAGCCGGTGGGCCGACGTGCCGCGTGAGGTGCGCCCGTGGTTGTTCGGCGTTGCCCGCAACGTGATCGCCGAGGACCGCCGCTCTCACGGCCGGCGGAATCGCCTCGCGCTTCGGATCGGGGCCGAGCGTGAGCTGCCACGGGATGCCATCGCCCTCGCGACGGCGACGGTGGACCTTCACGTCGCGTGGAGTCGCCTGAGCGAGGCCGACCGCGAGGCGCTGGCCCTGGTCGCGTGGGACGGGCTCACCGGTCGCGAGGCCGCCCAAGTCCTGGGCTGCACGCGTGCCGCCTTCTCGGTGCGCCTGTCCCGAGCGCGCCGCCGCCTCAAGCGCCTGCTCGCCGACATCGAACCCGAACCTCACGTCGACCCTGCACCGTGGCCCGGCCGGCGAGCGAACCCCGGCGTCGTGGAAGGAACACAGCCGTGAACCTCATGACCGAAGACCCCACACTGCGCCGTCTTGCCGGCGCCAACCCCGCGCCCACCGCTCCGCTGAGCCCCGCGGAGACGGCCCGGGCCGAGGCGATCCTGGAACGCATTATGGCCCGCCCGGAGACTGCGGGCCGCCCCGCCACGCAACGGCGGCGCTGGTGGGCCCGCGCGGCCGCCGCTGGCACGGCCCTCGCGGCCGTCATCGCCGCCGGCGTGCTCGGCACCGCTCCCGCCTCGGCCGAGCTGGTGCTGCTCGAAGCGGCGGGCAACGCCGCCAGCCAGCCCGTCGGAGACGGCGAGTACTGGTACGTGCACGAGCAGGTAGTCGACTCGGGGATGGGACCCGACGAGATCGGCCCATACGACCGCGAGGTCTGGCGGTCGCGCGACACCTTCATCATCAGGAGCGAAGAGTCCGCAGCTCGCGCCGCCGCGGAGCATGGGGACTCGGCGTTCGACCTGTCCCTCGTGCGGGTGCGCGACCTCTCCGACGCCGTCGAAGGTGGCGGCACACCAGGGTTCGGGGGGAACCCGCAGTACACGTGGGACGAGCTCGGCGACCTGCCGACCGATCCTTCAGCGCTGGCCGAGGAACTCGCGCTTGGGCTTCCTACGAGTGGACACGGCCACGACTGGGACGTGTGGAGCCAGGCCGTGAGCCTGCTTCAGGGCAGCCCTGCCCGTCCCGAGCTGCGCCGCGCGCTGTGGCAGGTCCTCGCCGGTATCCCCGGCGTCGAGCTGGTCGGTCGCGCCTCTGACTCCGCAGGGCGTGATGCTACGGCGATCCGTGCCGACTTCGCGGATCTCGGTGGCGAGGAACTTCTGCTCGACCCGGCCAGCGGCGCGCTGCTCGAGACCCGCCTCTCCGACGGCGAGGGCACTGTCCTTCTGAGCACCACCGTGCTCGACCAGGGCCCCCGAGACACCGCACCGGTGGCCGAGCCGCCTCTCTGCGGTCCGGGGTCGGTTCCCGATAAGTCGTGCTGAGCGCCGCGAGGGCGTTTCGAAACCTCCAGAACCTGATTCTGAGCGACTCCAGAATCGGTACGTTCTGCGTGGTCTCGCCGACCTGTCGAGGAGCGACAGGAACCGGCGGCCGCCTTGCGGGGTCAGCCCATGACGCTTCCGCCGGGAGGCGGAGGGGGCCCTGCATCCTTGGGCCAGGTCACCTTCGAACCGGGCTCCGGCCACTCGGGCGGACGGTAGGCACGCCCTTCCCGGCGGGCGCGGCGTGCTGCAGCGCGGCGAAGCCAGGTCTCCTTGAGCCTCGCGACCTTGCCCATGTCGTTCAACCAGCCCTTCGTGCTCCTTCGCGTGACTCAGGCTACTCGCGCCTGGTCCTGACCACGAGGTAGACGCCCGAGTCGCTGGGAGTCTCTGTAGGGGTTTCGAAACCTCCAGAACCCGATTCTGAGCGACTCCAGAATCGGTCGGTTCTGAACCGTTTCGCGTGGTTGTCGAGAACAACCAAATTGCTCGACGGCGGGCTGAGGGACGCGGAAGGATGGCCGCCATGCCACCAGGCCCCGCTGTACCCGCCGCTGTTCGTCCCGCGACGCCCGACGACGCAGCCGGGTGCGCGTTCGTCCACCACACGTCATGGGTGGAGACCTACTCCGAACTGCTCCCGACAGATCACTGGGAGTCCGACACCCTCGAACGGCGCACCGCGACATGGCAGCGCTGGCTCCAGGGAGACCTGACCGCCATCGTCGCGGAGTCCGGTGGGCAGGTCGTGGGAGTCGCCTTCGGCAGCGTGGGGCGCAAGATCGGGACACACGAGCCCGTGCGCGACCGCGAGCTCTGGCTCCTGTATGTCCTGGAGGCACACCACGGGACGGGCACGGGCCAAGCGCTGCTCGACACAGCCCTACCCCCGGAGTCGCCCGCCCAGCTCTGGGTGGTCGAGGAGAACCCGCGGGCGCGGCGCTTCTACGAGCGCAACGGGTTCGTGCCCGACGGGGCCCGATTCGTCGACGAGCGTCTCGACCTCGCCGAGGTTCGCCACGTGCGTTAGCAGCCGCGGGAGCTTCGAAACTGTCAGAACCCGATTCTGGTTGGCCCCAGAATCGGTGGTTTCTGACTGCGTCGTCTCTGACCGCTGTGGCCCTGGCGCTATGCCCTGCGCGAGCCCTCGCCCTCGGTCGAGGGCCGGTCAGGATGCATAGCCGGAGGATCGTGCAATCTACGTGGCATCTCGACAGGCGCGACGGCGGGACGATCTCGCTTGCGCGCCTGGCTACCATGGAGGCACAGGCGTCGACCCGGCCATCACCGGCGAGCCTCCGGAAGAACGGAGCGGCCCCCGCTCTCAGTAGAACCGGACGGGTAGGCCCGTCACAGCCGTGAACGAGCGGCGGGCGTCAGCACGATCGACGTCCGCAAGCGGGGTGGTACCGCGGTGACCGCGTCCTTCGGGGCGGGGGAGTCGTCCTCGCACGGCAGCACGACCCTCACCAGCCGGCCCGTACCACCGTCCGCACAGGAGCCCACCCATGGCCTATCCGCAGCACCGCTCGTCCGACCAGCAGCCCGGCGCCGCCTTCGGTATCGCCGGAGTGCCCGCTTCCCCGGACCTGCCGGCGATCGAGCGTGAGGTGCTGGACTTCTGGGCCGCCGACGACACGTTCCGCGCATCCGTCGCGAAGAACCCGGCGGGCGAGAACGGCAGCAACGAGTTCGTCTTCTACGACGGCCCGCCGTTCGCCAACGGGCTGCCGCACTACGGCCACCTCCTCACGGGCTACGCGAAGGACGTCGTGCCGCGCTACCAGACGATGCGTGGCAAGCACGTGGAGCGCCGGTTCGGCTGGGACACGCACGGCCTGCCCGCCGAGCTCGAGGCGATGAGCCAGCTCGGCATCAAGACCAAGGACGAGATCCTCGAGCTGGGGATCGAGAAGTTCAACGCCGCGTGCCGCGCCTCGGTGCTGAGGTACACGTCCGACTGGCGCGACTACGTCACGCGCCAGGCGCGCTGGGTCGACTTCGACCACGACTACAAGACGCTCAACGCCACCTACATGGAGTCGGTGCTGTGGGGCTTCAAGAAGCTCTACGACGCGGGCCTCGTCTACGAGGACTTCCGTGTGCTGCCGTACTGCTGGAACGACCAGACGCCGCTGAGCAACCACGAGCTGCGCATGGACGACGACGTCTATCAGACGCGCCAGGACCCGGCCGTGACCGTCGGCTTCGACGTCGTCACCGCGCCCGCAGGCCAGGAGGCGGTGCGGCCCGGAGACAAGCTCCTCATCTGGACGACGACGCCCTGGACCCTGCCCTCCAACCTGCTCGTCATGGTCGGTCCGGACATCGAGTACGTCGTCGTGGAGTCGTCCTTCACCGGCACGCCGCAGCGGTACGTGCTCGCCGAGGGCCGCGTGGACGCGTACGCCCGCGAGCTGACCGACGAGGGCGAGGACGCGCCGCGCGTCGTCGGCCGCCTGCGGGGCCGGGACCTGCTGCAGACCTCCTACGTGCCGCCGTTCTCCTACTACGAGGGCCGGGAGCGCGCGCACCGCGTGGTCGAGGCGGACTTCGTCACGACGACGGACGGCACCGGCCTGGTGCACAGCGCCGGCGCGTTCGGCGAGGACGACAAGGTCGTCTGCGACCGCGAGGGCGTCGCGTCCGTCATGCCGGTGGGCGCCGACGGCAAGTTCACGCACCCGGTCGACGAGTACGCGGGCCTGCAGGTCTTCGACGCCAACCTGCCGATCATCGACCACCTCAAGGCCCGCACCCGCGGGGAGGCCGACGCCGGTTCCACGACGTCGGGCACGGTGCTCCTGCGCCGCGAGTCGTACGCGCACTCGTACCCGCACTGCTGGCGCTGCCGGCAGCCGCTCATGTACATGGGCGTGTCGTCGTGGTTCGTCGAGGTCACCAAGATCAAGGAGCGCATGCTCGAGCTCAACGAGGAGATCTCGTGGACGCCCGAGCACATCCAGCACGGCCAGTTCGGCAAGTGGCTGGAGAACGCCCGCGACTGGTCGATCACCCGCAACAGGTTCTGGGGCTCGCCCGTGCCGGTGTGGAAGTCGGACGACCCGGCGCACCCGCGCCTCGACGTGTACGGGTCGCTGGCGGAGATCGAGCGCGACTTCGGGCGCCTGCCCCTGAACGCCGACGGCGAGCCGGACCTCCACCGCCCGTTCGTCGACGACCTGGTGCGGCCGAACCCGGACGACCCGACCGGCCGGTCCACGATGCGCCGCGTCGAGGACGTCATGGACGTGTGGGTGGACTCGGGTTCCATGCCGTACGCCCAGGTGCACTACCCGTTCGAGAACGCGGACTGGTTCGAGCACCACTACCCGGGCGACTTCATCGTCGAGTACATCGGCCAGACCCGCGGCTGGTTCTACACGCTGCACGTGCTGGCCACGGCGCTGTTCGACCGGCCCGCGTTCCGCAGCGCCGTCTCGCACGGCATCGTGCTGGGCTCCGACGGCCGCAAGATGAGCAAGTCCCTGCGCAACTACCCGGACGTCTCGGAGGTCTTCGACCGCGACGGCTCGGACGCGATGCGCTGGTTCCTCATGGCCAGCCCGATCCTGCGCGGCGGCAACCTCGTCGTCACGGAGGACGGCATCCGCGACGCCGTGCGCCAGGTGCTGCTGCCGCTGTGGAGCACGTACTACTTCTTCACCCTGTACGCGAACAGCGCTGCGGAGGGCGACGGGTACGTCGCAAAGCCCGTCACGGCCGAGCGGGTCCCCGGCCTGCCGGCCCTCGACCGCTACCTGCTGGCGCGCACGCACGACCTCGTCGCGACGGTCACGGCGCAGCTCGACGCCTACGACATCGCCGGCGCCTGCGAGTCGGTGCGCGAGCACCTCGACGTCCTCACCAACTGGTACGTGCGCACCCAGCGGGACCGCTTCTGGGACGAGGACGCCGACGCGTTCGACACCCTGTACACGGCGCTCGAGACGCTGACCCGGGTCATGGCGCCGCTCGCCCCGCTGCTGGCGGAGGAGGTCTGGCGGGGCCTCACCGGCGGCCGCTCCGTGCACCTGACGCACTGGCCGGCCAGCACCCAGGAGGTCGGGGAGCGGTTCGAAGGCGCCGACGGCGTCTACGCCAAGGGTGTGCGTCAGGTGCCGGAGGCGGCGCTCGTGCGCGACGACGACCTGGTCGCCGCGATGGACGAGGTCCGCGCCGTCGTGTCCAGCGCGCTCGCGCTGCGCAAGGCGCACCAGCTGCGCGTGCGCCAGCCGCTGGCCCGACTCACCGTGGCGGTGCCGGACCCGGCGGCGCTCGCGGACTACGTCGGTCTGCTGACCACGGAGCTCAACGTCAAGGCGGTCGACCTCGTCGTGGCGGACGCGGATGCGTCCGAGCGGTTCGGCATCACCGAGCGCCTGGCCGTCAACGCGCGCGCCGCGGGCCCGCGCCTGGGCCGCGGCGTCCAGGCGGTCATCAAGGCGGCCAAGTCGGGGGCGTGGGCCCGCGACGAGAACGGCCTCGTGGTCGTGACGACCGACGACGGCCCCGTCGAGATGCTGGAGACCGAGTACGAGCTCACCACCGTCGTGGGCGACGCGGCGGGCGAGCACGTGGCCGCGTCGGTGCTGCCCGGCGGCGGGTTCGTCGTCCTGGACCTCGCGCTCGACGACGCCCTGCGGGCCGAGGGCTACGCCCGCGACGTCGTCCGCGACGTGCAGGACGCCCGCAAGGCCGCCGGCCTCGAGGTGAGCGACCGCATCGCCCTCGAGCTCGACGTCCCCGCGGAGCACCTCGGCGCGGTCGAGGCGCACCGCGAGCTCATCGCGCGCGAGACGCTCGCCGTCGACCTCACCGTGGCCGCCGGCGACGGTGAGCGCGTGGTGCGGGTCGCCAAGCGCTGACGCCACCGCGCGTCTCCGTCGGTCCGGATTCGAGCAGCGGATCCGGACCGACGGAGACGCTCGGGCACCCGGGCGTCCGCGGGTGCGCCGGACTACGCTGGTGCTCCCCGGCGCGTCGGCGCCGGCCCTCGCGAGGAGCCAGCCATGGGCAGCAAGCACGCGACGCCCGCCCCCGAGAACGGCCGGCCCTTCGTGCCGCCGCGCTGGTTCGTGCGGTCGGCGTGGGCGTTCCAGCGCGCCGGCTACCGGCTCACCCGCGGTCGATGGCCGCTGCGCCGGCCCGTGCCGGACGGGAAGTTCGGCATGCTGCGCCTGCGCGTCGTCGGGCGGCGCAGCGGGCAGGAGCGCGCCGTGATCCTCGGCTACGTCGAGGACGACGGCCGGTACGTGACGCTGGCGATGAACGGCTGGGGCGACCCGCCGCCCGCCTGGTGGCTCAACCTGCGCGCGCATCCCGACGCCGTCGTCGACACCGTCGACGGCCCGCGGCCCGTCCGGGGGGCGGCGGCGCAGGGGGAGGAGCGGGAGCGGCTGTGGGACCTCGTCGGCCGCCACCAAGGCTGGGGCGAGATCGACCGGTTCGCCGCGCACCGGGCCGGCGAGACCCCGGTCGTGGTGCTCGCCCCACGCTGACGCCGGGGCTTACCCCGAGCACGCACCGCATATCCTCGGACGGTGACCCCCGACGCTGAGCACCAGTCCTCGTCCGCCGCGCGCAAGGCCCGCACGGCCGAGCTCCAGGCCGCCCGACGTGCGGCGGAGGACGCCGTCGCGGCGGAGTCGCTGCGCGAGGTCTACGCCGAGATCATGTCGCGCGCGCCGGAGCACGACATCGACCCGACGCTCGACCGCGTGCGACGCGTGCTCGAGCTGCTCGGGGACCCGCAGCACGCGTTCCGCGCGATCCACCTCACGGGCACCAACGGCAAGTCGTCGACGGCGCGCATGACGGAGCGCCTGGTGCGCGAGCACGGGCTGCGCACCGGCCTGTTCACCTCGCCCCACCTCACGAGCGTCACCGAGCGGATCCAGGTGGACGGCGAGCCGCTGAGCGCCGCCCGGTTCGTCGAGGTGTGGGAGGACGTCGCGCCCTACATCGGCGTGGTCGACCGCGAGTCGCAGGAGACCGGCGGCCCGCGCCTGAGCTTCTTCGAGGTGCTGACGGTGATGGCGGTCGCCGCCTTCGCGGACGCTCCCGTGGACGTGGCGGTGGTCGAGGTCGGCATGGGCGGCCGGTGGGACTCCACCAACGTCGTCGACGGCGAGGTCGCCGTGCTCACGCCCGTCGGTATCGACCACGAGCGCTGGCTCGGCTCCACCCTCGCCGAGATCGCCACGGAGAAGTCGGGCATCGTCAAGGAGCGTGCCACCGTGGTCAGCGCCCAGCAGGAGGTCGTGGTCGACGAGATCCTGCGCGAGCGCGCCGCCGAGGTCTCGGCGCACCTGCTGCGGGAAGGCGTGGAGCTGGAGGTCGCCGGGCGCCGGGTGGCCGTCGGCGGCCAGCTCGTGGACCTGCGCACGCCCGCCGGCCTGTACACCGAGGTGCTGGTGCCGCTGCACGGCGCGTTCCAGGCGCACAACGCGCTGCTCGCGCTCGCCGCGGTGGAGGCGCTGCTCGGCGGGCGCGCCCTCGACGGCGGCGTCGTGGAGACGGCGTTCGCCGACGTCGTCGTGCCGGGCCGTCTCGAGGTGGTGCGCTCCAGCCCCACGGTGATCGTCGACGCGGCGCACAACCCGCACGGGGCCGAGGCGCTGGTCGGCGCGCTGGAGGAGGAGTTCGACCTGTCGCGCCTGGTCGGCGTCGTCGCGGTCATGGCGGACAAGGACGTGGAGGGCCTGCTGGCGACGCTCGAGCCGGCGCTCACCGACCTCGTGCTCACGCGGAACTCGTCGGCCCGCTCGGCCGACCCCGAGGACCTGCTCGAGGTGGCGCAGGAGATCTTCGGCGAGGACCGGGTGCGGACGGCCGCGCGGCTGGACGAGGCGCTGCAGGTCGCGGCCGACCTCGCCGAGAGCGGTGACCAGGTGGGCGTCGGCACGGGGCGGGGCATCCTGGTCACGGGTTCGGTCATCACCGTGGCGGACGCGCGGATCCTGCTCGGGCGCGGCTGACGGCGCCCGCCCGGGCCGCCGCACGATCACCCGCTCGCGGTGCCTGGGGGTGCTGCGTGGCGTGCCCGCCGGGTGTTGGATGGGGGCAGGCCGCCACGGTGCGCGGCGGCGCCAGGCGAGGAGGCACGACATGAAGAAGCTGCTCGACGACCCCGCGGACGCGGTCACCGACTCGCTCACGGGATTCGGGCTGGCCCACGCCGGCCTGGTGCAGGTGCACACGGAGCCCGTGTACGTCTCCCGCGCCGGCGGGCCAGTCCCCGGCAAGGTGGGCCTCGTCAGCGGCGGCGGCTCCGGGCACGAGCCGCTGCACGCCGGGTTCGTGGGCGACGGGATGCTGGACGCGGCGGTGCCCGGCGCGGTGTTCACCTCGCCGACGCCGGACCAGATCGTCCCGGCCGTGCTGGGCGCGGACTCGGGCGCCGGCGTCGTCGCGATCGTGAAGAACTACACGGGCGACGTCCTCAACTTCGAGACGGCGGTGGAGCTCGTCGAGGCCGAGGGGTCGCAGGTCGCGACGATCCTCGTCAACGACGACGTCGCCGTCGAGGACTCGTTGTACACCGCGGGCCGGCGTGGTGTGGCCGGCACGGTGTGCGTGGAGAAGATCGCGGGTGCCGCGGCGGCGCGCGGCGACGACCTCGGCGCGGTGACGGAGATCGCCGGGCGGGTGGTGGCGAACGTGCGCAGCATGGGCGTCGCCCTGACCGCCTGCACGGTGCCGCACGTCGGCAAGCCGTCCTTCGACCTGCCCGACGACGAGGTCGAGATCGGCATCGGCATCCACGGCGAGCCCGGGCGGCATCGCATCCCGTTCGCGGGCGCGCGCGAGATCACGCGCAGCCTCCTCGATCCCGTCGCCGACGACCTGCACCTGGCCGGGGGCGAGGACGTGCTGCTGTTCGTCAACGGGATGGGCGGCACCCCGCTGTCCGAGCTCTACGTCGTCTATGGTCGAGCGCGCGGGCTGCTCGAGGAGCGCGGCGTCACCGTCTCCCGGTCGCTCGTGGGCAACTACGTGACGTCGCTGGAGATGCAGGGCGCGTCGATCACGCTGCTGCGGCTGGACGACGAGCTGCGGGAGCTGTGGGACGCGCCGGTGCGGACGGCGGCGTTGCACTGGTGACGGGCGCCGCGGGGCGCCCCGAGGCGAGGAGGCGTGCGGTCATGGGGCTCGACGTGGCTTGGGCGGAACGTTGGGTGCGACGCACCGCCGACGCCGTGGCGGGGGCGAAGGACGAGCTCACCGAGCTCGACCGCCAGATCGGGGACGGCGACCACGGGGAGAACCTGAACCGCGGGTTCCAGGCGGTGCTGGCCAAGCTGGACGAGCCGGGCGCCCCGGAGCGCGCGGACGTCGGTGACGTGCTGATGCTCGTCGCGACCACCCTCATGTCGAAGGTCGGGGGTGCCTCCGGCCCGCTGTACGGGACGGCGTTCCTGCGGGCGGCGAAGCGGTCCGCCCGCCCGAGCATCGACGAGTCCGGCGTCGTCGTCCTGCTGGACGCCGCCCTCGAGGGCGTGACGTCGCGCGGCAAGGCGCAGGTGGGGGAGAAGACGATGGTCGACGCCCTCGCGCCGGCGGTCGAGGCAGCCACGGCCGCCGCCGACGCCGGGAGCGATCCGGTCGAGGTGCTGCGGGCCGCGGCGGACGCGGCCGACGCCGGGGCGACGGGCACGATCCCGCTCGTGGCGACCAAGGGTCGTGCCTCGTACCTGGGGGAGCGGAGCGCGGGCCACGAGGACCCGGGGGCGCGCTCGACGGCGCTCCTGCTGCGCGCCGCGCTCGACGCGGCGCTGGACGGCGTGCCGGACGGGGTCGCGGGAGCGGACGCGGAGTGAGCGTCGGGCTGCTGCTGGTCTCCCACTCGGTGCGGCTCGCCGAAGGGGCGGCCGAGCTGGCCCGCGAGATGGCTCCCGACGTCGTCGTCGACCACGGTGCCGGTGACGCCGACGGCGGTCTGGGTACCTCGCTGGAGGTCGTCCAGGGCGCACTGGAGCGGGTGCTGCCCGGCGTGGACGGCGTCGTCGTGCTCGCGGACCTCGGCTCCGCCGTCCTCACGGTCGAGACGGCGCTGGAGCTCGACGACGACCTCGCGGGACGCGTGCGGCTCGCCGACGCGCCGTTCGTCGAGGGGGCTGTCGCCGCGGCCGTCGCGGCGCAGCAGGGAGCGGGCCTCGACGTGGTGCTCGCCGCGGCCGAGGGAGCGGGGGCGCCGGCGCCGCCCGCGGCCCCCGCTGCCGCTGCGGCCCCCGCTGCCGCTGCGGCCCCCGCTGCCGCTGCGGCCGCCGCTACCGCCACGGCGGCGGGCGCTGGCGAGGACGCGGTGACGGCGCGGGTCGTGGTCCGCAACCCGCTGGGCCTGCACGCCCGCCCGGCGGCGGTGGTGGCGCGGGCCGCGGCGGCCTTCGGCGGTCCGGTGACCCTGCAGGGCGTGGACGCGACGAGCGTGCTGCAGCTCATGGCGCTCGGCACGGCGGCCGGGACCGAGGTCGAGGTGTCCGCGCGCGGGGCCGACGCGCACGACGCGGTGGCGACGGTCGTGGGGCTGATCGAGGGCGGCTTCGGCGAGGTGTGACCACGCTCACAGAAGATTGCACTTGGTGCAATATTGCAGTGGGTGCATGATTGTCCGGTGACCCCTCCCGCCGGCGACCTCGGACTGCGTGAGCGCAAGAAGCGCGCGCGCACGGACGCGATCGTCGAGTCCGCCCAACGGCTCGTGCTCGAGCGCGGGCTCGACGCGGTCACGGTGGAGGAGATCGCCGAGGCGGCCCAGATCTCGCCCCGCACGTTCTTCAACTACTTCGAGTCGAAGGACGACGCGGTGCTCGGTCAGGGCTCCTTCGAGCCGAGCGCCGAGACCCGCGAGACGTTCGCGGCAGGCGGCCCCCACGGGCGGCTGGTGGCGGACCTCGAGGTGCTCGTCCGGTCGCTGCTCGCCGCCTTCGCCGGCCCCGGCAAGCACCAGGGCGAGCAGATGATGGAGATCCTGCAGCTCGAGCCGCGGCTGCTCGGCCGGCACTTCGCCTGGTTCGAGCGGCACAAGGCCCAGGTCGTCGCGTTGTTCGAGCGGCGGCACGAGTCGGCACCCCTGCCGGCGGACCCCGAGATGTGCGCGATGGTCGTCTTCGTCCTCGCGCGAGCCGCGATGGACGACTGGGCACGCACCGGTCACGAGGGCGACGTCGGCGACCACGTGTCGCGAGTCGTCGGCCAGCTCACCGCGGTGCTCACGTCCTGAGCAACGGGCCGTCCCGCCCGTACCCCGTCACCCGCAGTCCCGCACCACAGCCCCCGTCACTACCCCGGCGCCCCCGCGCGCCACCGAACCGAGGTGTCCCATGAGCCACGCTGCTCCCACCGCGCCGGACAAGCCGCTCGTCGTCCTGACGCAGCGCACCGTCTGGCTGATCTTCGGCGCCCTGATGGCGTCGATGTTCCTGTCCTCCCTCGACCAGACGATCGTCGGCACCGCGATGCCCACCATCGTCGGCGAGCTGAACGGCGTCGAGCACCAGGGGTGGGTCATCACGGCCTACATCCTGGCCGTCGCCATCGGCATGCCGCTGTACGGCAAGTTCGGTGACCTCTACGGGCGCCGGTGGCCGTTCCTCGTCGCCATCGGCCTGTTCACCCTCGCCTCGGCCGGCGCCGGGTTCGCGCAGAACATGCCCGAGCTCGTCATCTGGCGGGCCGTGCAGGGCCTCGGCGGCGGCGGCCTGATGATCCTGTCGCAGTCGATCATCGCCGACATCGTGCCCGCCTCGGAGCGCGGCAAGTACATGGGCCCCCTCGGCGCCCTGTTCGGCATCTCCGCCGTGCTCGGACCGCTCCTGGGCGGCTGGCTCACCGAGGGCCCGGGCTGGCGCTGGACCTTCTGGCTCAACATCCCCGTCGGCATCGCCGCGTTCGCCATCGCCTGGTTCGCGCTCAAGCTCCCGTCGCACCGCTCGTCGCGCCCTGTCGACTGGGCCGGCATCGTCTCGATGGCGGTCGCCACCACGGGCATCGTGCTCGTCACCAGCTGGGAGTCGCTGTCGTCCGGCGGCTACGACTGGAGCAACTGGCGCCTCTCGGGCCTGGTCGTGCTGACCCTCGCCGCCGTCGCCACGTTCATCGTCGTCGAGACGCGTGCCAAGGAGCCGCTGATCCCCCTGCGGCTGTTCAAGAACCGCACCTTCACGATCACCACGCTCATCGGCCTGGTGCTCGGCATGGGCATGTTCTCGGCCATGGCGATGATCCCGACGTTCCTGCAGATGTCCACCGGCGCCGGAGTCACGGAGTCGGGCTGGCTGATGCTCCCGATGATGGCCGGCATGATGCTCACCTCCATCGTCTCGGGTATCGCGATCTCCAAGACGGGGAAGTACAAGGCCTACCCGGTCGCCGGCCTGATCGTCGTGATCCTGGCGATGGTGTGGCTGACGACCCTGTCCGGCGACATGTCGATGTGGACCTTCGGGGCCATGATCTTCACGCTCGGAGCCGGCATGGGCCTCGTGATGCAGACCGTCGTGCTGGCCGTCCAGAACGCCGTCGACCCGCGCGAGCTCGGCACGGCCACGTCGTCCAACAACTTCTTCCGCGAGATCGGCGCGGCCGTGGGCACCGCCCTGTTCACGACGATCTTCACCACGCGCCTGACCGACAACCTCACCGAGGTCTTCGCGGGCGCGCCCGCCGGCTCCGGCGGTGCGGGGGAGGCGAGCCTCACGCCGGGCATCGTGCAGTCGCTGCCCGAGCCGCTCAAGACCGGGGTCATCGACGCCTACGCCGACGCCCTCGCGCCGTCGTTCTGGTATCTCGTGCCGCTCGTCGGGGTCGGCCTCGTGCTGGCGCTCTTCCTGCCCGTGATCAAGCTCTCCGACGTCGCCGGCATGGTGGCGCGCGGCGAGGCGGTCGCGGACCCGGCGAAGGCCGGCGCCCTCGACGAGGTCCCGGTGGCCGTGGGGGCGCCGGAGGCCGCCGCGGACGTCGCGTCCGACGACGACGGTCCCGGGAGCCGCGAGCGCGCGGATATCGTGGGGTCGTGAGCAAGAAGGACGACCGTCCCCGCCCGGGGGACGCCATCAAGCCCCGTAAGCCCGCCAAGGTGCAGTTCACGTCGATGATGCTGCAGCTGGAGGCGTTCGTGGTGCTGTTCGCCGGCGTCGCCCTGTACGGGCTGCGGAACTCCGGCTACGAGCGCGGACCCCTGGTCATCGAGTCGCCCGTCGCGCTGTGGCTCGTCGTCGGCGTGCTGTTCGTGGTGCTGCTGGTGATGTCCCGGATGGTCGGGACACCGATGGGGTACTACGCGGGGACGGCGGTGCAGGTGCCGGTGCTGGCGATGGGCCTGCTGCTGCCGATGATGTTCGTCGTCGGGGTGGTGTTCGTCGCGATGTGGGTCGTCGCGCTGCGCCTGGGCGGTCGCATCGACCGCGAGCGTGCCACCTACGATGCCGAGCACCCGGAGACCGCGCCGAACCTCTGACCCCGGGCCCTTCGGGACCTCCGGGGCCGTCTGGCACGGGACCTGTGTCGTCATTCACGCCGGGGCGGGACGGATCGCGTGGTCGGAGGGGCTCGCGGCGCCGATAGGCTCTTCGCCATGACCGACGCCGCAGACACCACCCTGCCCGCCGAGCCGTCCACCCCCGCCGTCGAGCGCACCCTCGTGCTCGTCAAGCCCGACGGCGTGCGCCGCGGCCTGTCCGGCGAGGTGTTGCGACGCATCGAGGCGAAGGGGTACACGCTCGTCGCCGTGGAGCTCAAGCAGGCCACGACCGAGCTCCTCGCCGCGCACTACGCCGAGCACGAGGGCAAGCCGTTCTACCAGCCGCTGGTCGACTTCATGCTCTCGGGCCCGACGCTCGCCGTCGTCGCCGAGGGCCAGGGCGTCATCCCGGGCTTCCGCTCGCTGGCGGGCGCCACCAACCCGACCGAGGCGGCACCGGGCACCATCCGCGGCGACCTCGGCCGCGACTGGGGCCTGAAGGTGCAGCAGAACCTCGTGCACGGCTCCGACTCGACCGAGTCGGCGGCACGCGAGATCGGGCTCTGGTTCCCGGGTCTGTGACCCGTCCCCGGCCGCGGCCGGGCGCACGACGACGGCCGGGCCCCGGCGGGCCCGGCCGTCGTCGTGTCCGCCGCGTCCGGGCGGACCGGCGGAGTTCCGCGGATCCGCGGCATCCGGCGGTTAGGCTCGCCGCGTGCACCTCAAGACGCTCACGCTCCGCGGCTTCAAGTCGTTCGCCTCGGCGACGACGCTGAGCCTCGAGCCGGGCATCACCTGCGTGGTCGGGCCCAACGGCTCGGGCAAGTCGAACGTGGTCGACGCGCTGGCGTGGGTGATGGGGGAGCAGGGCGTGAAGTCGCTGCGCGGCGGCAAGATGGAGGACGTCATCTTCGCCGGCACCGCGGGCCGCCCGCCGCTGGGCCGGGCCGAGGTGGCCCTCACGATCGACAACACCGACGGCGCGCTGCCGATCGACTACACCGAGGTGACGATCTCCCGCACGCTGTTCCGCAGCGGTGGGTCCGAGTACGCGATCAACGGCAGCTCGTGCCGCCTGCTCGACATCCAGGAGCTGTTGAGCGACTCCGGCATCGGCCGCGAGATGCACGTCGTCGTCGGCCAGGGGCAGCTCGACGCCGTGCTGCGTGCCACGCCCGACGACCGGCGCGGGTTCATCGAGGAGGCCGCCGGCGTCCTCAAGCACCGCAAGCGCAAGGAGAAGGCGCTGCGCAAGCTCGAGGCGATGCAGGGCAACCTCGCGCGCCTCACCGACCTCACGGCCGAGCTGCGCCGCCAGCTCGGGCCGCTCGGCCGGCAGGCGGAGGCGGCACGCAAGGCGCGCACGGTGCAGGCGGACCTGCGGGACGCGAAGGCCCGCCTCCTCGCGGACGACCTGGCCCAGCTCACCGCCCAGATGACGCAGGAGCGGGCCGACGAGGCCGCGCTGCGGGAGCGGCAGCGGGAGACGGAGCAGGGTCTGGAACGCGCCCGCGAGCACCTGGCGCGCCTCGAGGTCGCCGCGTCGGGCGCCGTCGCCGACGCCGGCAGGGCCGCCGACGCGTTCCACGCGCTGGGCGCGCTGCGGGAGCGGCTGCGCGGTCTGGCGACGCTGGCCGACGAGCGGGTGCGCCTGCTCGGTGCGGCCGAGCCGGAGCACCGCGGCCAGGACCCGGCGGACCTCGAGGCGCAGGCCGAGCGTGCCCGTGCCACGGAGGCGGAGCTGACCCGCGAGGTCGAGCTCGCTCGGGCCGCGCTCGAGTCCGCGGTCGCCGCGCGCACGGACGCCGAGAAGGCGGCGGACGCGGCGGAGCGCGAGCTCGCGACCCTGCACCGGGGTGCCGCCGACCGGCGCGAGGGCCTCGCCCGGCTCTCCGGGCAGGTGGCCGCGCGCCGCAGCCGTGTCGAGGCGGGTGCCGCCGAGCTGGAGCGCGTGCGCGAGGTCGTGACGGAGGCGGAGCGCCGGGCCGAGAAGGCGGCGCGCGAGTTCGGCGCGCTCGAGGTGCAGGTGGTCGGCGCCGAAGAGGGCGAGGAGGACCTGGACGCCCGGCACGAGGGGGCGACAGCGGCGCTGGCCGAGGCGCAGGAGGCGGTGCGCGACCTCGAGACCCGCGCGGCGGAGGCGGAGCGCGACCGCGCCACCTGGAGCGCGCGCGTCGAGGCGCTCGAGCTCAGCCTGGACCGCAAGGACGGGGCGGGCGCGCTCCTCGCCGACGCCGCGCCGGGGGTGCTCGGCTCGGTCGCCGCGCTGCTCGGCGTCGAGCCGGGCTACGAGGACGCGGTGACGGCGGCGCTCGGTCCGGTCGCGGACGCTGTGGCCGTGCGCGACATCGACGCCGCGGTCGACGCGCTGCGCAGCCTGCGGGACGACGACGCCGGCCGTGCGGGGCTCGTCGTGGGCGCAGCGTCGGTGGTCGAGCCTGTCGAGCCGGTCGCCGTCGACCTCCCGGACGGCGCGCGCCGGGCCACCGACGTCGTCACCGTCGCGGGGCCGGCGGCGGGCCCGCTGCGCACGCTGCTGCGCGACGTCGTCGTGGTGGACGACCTGGCCCAGGCCCGCGCGCTGGTCCAGGCGGCGCAGGGCGTCGTCGCCGTGACGCGCGCGGGCGACCTGCTCGGGTCGGCGCGCGCCTGGGGCGGTTCCGCCGCGGCGCCGAGCGTGCTGCACCTGACGTCGGCGCTCGACGAGGCGAAGGAGGGGCTCGACGACGCGGCGGCGCGCGGGGAGCGGTGCCGCTTCGAGCTGGTCGGCGCGCGCGAGCGGCTCGAGACCGCCCAGGCGGCGCACGATGAGACGCTCTCCCTGCTGCACGAGTCGGACGCCGCGCTCGCCGCCGTCGCCGAGCAGCTCGGCACGCTGGGCGCCGCGCACCGCTCCGCGCTCGCGGAGGCCGAGCGGCACCGCACGACGCTCGCCCAGGCCGCCGAGCGGCGGGACTCCGACGAGGCCGAGCTGGCCGAGCTGGCCCGGCGCCTCGAGGTCGCGCAGGCGGAGCCCGCGCAGTCGCAGGAGCAGATCACGGAGGCGCAGTCGGCGCGCGAGGAGGCGCAGACGGCCGCCACCGAGGCGCGCGCGGCGGAGACCGAGGCGCGGCTGGAGCTGCGCACCGGCGAGGAGCGGGCCCGGGCGGTCGCGGGCCGCGCCCAGGGGCTGGCCCGCGCGGCGGCGCAGGAGCGCGCGGCGCGCGAGAAGGCCGAGCGCCGGGCGGTCCGGCGGGCCGCCGAGGCCCGCACGGCCGCCGCCGTGCGCGACGACGCGGGCACGGCGCTCGCCGTCCTCGCCCGGTCGATCGAGCGCGCCCAGGCCGAGCGCGCCGCCGCCGACGAGGAGCGCGCCGCGCGGCAGCAGGAGCTCGAGGCGGTCCGCACGGACGCCGACCGGCTCGCGGGCGAGCTGCGCGACCTCACCGACGTCGCGCACCGCGACGAGGTGGCGCGCGCGCAGCAGGTGGCGCGGCTCGAGCAGCTGCAGGCGCGGGCCGTGGACGAGCTGGGCAGCGACCCCGACGTGCTCGTGGAGGAGTTCGGCCCGCACCGTCCGATCCCGGTGGTCGAGCCTGTCGAAACCGGAGCCGTCGAAGGTTCGGAGGACTCGACAGGCTCGACCGGCGAGATCCCCTACGTCCGGGCGGAGCAGGAGAAGCGGCTGGCGACCGCCGAGCGGGCGCTCGCTCGCATCGGCGCGGTCAACCCGCTGGCCCTGGAGGAGTTCGCGGCCCTGGAGGAGCGGCACCAGTTCCTCACCGAGCAGCTGGCCGACCTCAAGAAGTCGCGCCAGGACCTGCTGCACATCGTCGAGGAGATCGACGAGCGCGTGCAGCAGGTCTTCGCCGAGGCGTTCCGTGACACGGCGGAGCAGTTCGAGCGGGTCTTCGGCCGCCTCTTCCCGGGCGGCGAGGGGCGGCTGGTGCTCACCGAACCGGGTGATCTTCTCACCACGGGCATCGAGGTCGAGGCCCGGCCGGCGGGCAAGAAGGTCAAACGGCTGTCGCTGCTGTCCGGCGGGGAGCGGTCGCTCACGGCGGTCGCGTTCCTGGTGTCGATCTTCAAGGCGCGTCCCAGCCCGTTCTACGTGATGGACGAGGTGGAGGCGGCTCTGGACGACGTGAACCTGGGCCGGCTGCTGGAGATCTTCCGCGAGCTGCAGGAGGACTCCCAGCTCATCGTGATCACCCACCAGAAGCGCACGATGGAGGTCGCGGACGCGCTGTACGGCGTGACGATGCGCGGCGACGGTGTGACGACCGTCATCTCCCAGCGGATGCGCGAGACCGTCGATGCGCGGGGAGAATAGCGCCATGCTCACGTTCGTCCTCTGGGTCCTCGGGTCCCTCGTTCTCGCCGCGGTGGTGTTCCTCGTGGCCAACGTCATGGAACGTCGTGAGGGTCAGGACGACGAGGCCCCCGGCCTCGGCCGGTTCTGGCGCGACTTCCGTTCCGGGCTCCGCCGCAGGCGTGCCGCGGCGCCCGCCCCCGTCGAGACCGGCATGGACGAGTTCTTCGCCGCGACCATCGAGGACGCGCCGGGGTACGTCGACCCGGAGGAGCTCACCGACGCCCTGCACCGCGCCCGGCTGCAGGCGCGCAGCACGTGGCACGTGGGGACCGTCCGCAAGCCGGAGTGAGCGTCCTGGGAGGCGTCCGGCGGTGAGCTGCGCCGGGCGGCGCCGTCGCGCTGTTCTGGGAGACTGTGCGCGTGACTGATCTGCTCTGGCTCTGGATCCTGCTCGGCGTCGTCGTCGTGGTCGGCGGTGGCGCCGCCCTGCTCGTCCCGCGGTCGCGCAAGCGGCGCGGCGGGGGCTCCACGATCGCCGCCCCCACCACCGGGGACGGGCGCGTCGCGGAGCCCGGCACGGCGGCCGGGCCCGCCGTCGAGGAGGCGGCCCCCGAGGCGGCCGTGGAACCCGCGGCACCCGCGCTCGAGACCCCCGAGCCGGTGGCCGGCCGCATGGTGCGCCTGCGCGACCGGCTCGCGCGGACCGGCTCGCCGCTGGGCGCGCGGCTGCTCAGCGTGCTGTCCCGCGACCACCTCACGGAGGACGACTGGGACGAGCTCGAGGAGACGCTGCTGCTCGCCGACATCGGCGCCGGCCCCGCGGAGGAGCTGCTCGACGCCCTGCGCACCCGGGTGCGCGTGCTCGGCGTGCGCGACCCGAAGGCGGTGCGCGACCTGCTGCGCGAGGAGCTGCTCAAGGTCGTCGACCCGTCGCTCGACCGCGAGGTCGCCACGACCGGCCCGACGGGCGCGGACGGCGAGCGGCTGCCCGCCGTCGTCCTGGTCGTGGGGGTCAACGGCACGGGTAAGACGACGACGGTCGGCAAGCTCGCGCGCGTCCTGGTCGCCGAGGACCGGTCCGTCGTCCTCGGCGCCGCCGACACGTTCCGCGCCGCGGCTGCCGACCAGCTGCAGACCTGGGGCGCGCGGGTGGGCGTGGAGACCGTCCGCTCGGACCGCGACGGCGCCGACCCGGCCGCCGTCGCCTTCGACGCGGTGCGGAAGGGCCGCGACGACGGCACCGACGTCGTCCTCGTCGACACCGCCGGCCGGCTGCAGAACAAGGCCGGCCTGATGGACGAGCTGGGCAAGATCACCCGTGTCATCACCCGCGAGGCCCCGCTCGCCGAGGTGCTGCTGGTGCTCGACGCGACCACCGGTCAGAACGGCCTCAACCAGGCGCGGGTCTTCGGCGAGGTCGCGGGCGTCACCGGCATCGTGCTCACCAAGCTCGACGGCACGGCCCGCGGCGGTATCGTCGTCGCCGTCCAGCGCGAGCTCGGGGTGCCGGTCAAGCTCGTGGGGCTGGGGGAGGGGCCGGACGACCTGGCCCCGTTCGACCCCGAGCAGTTCGTCGACGGCCTGCTCGGCTGACCCGGGCGACAGATCCGCCCGGCGGTGCGGCCGGAGACAGGCCCCGTCACGCAACGTTTACGCGTGCCGGGGCCTTGTCACACCCACGTAACACGGGAACAGTCCAGGCGAAATCCCGTTCGCCCACGGTAGTGCCCGACCCGGCCGCCCGGCTGGTGAGGGAGGAACAACTCATGGAGCTGGACACCGGAGCAACCGCGTGGATGCTGATGTCGGCATCTCTCGTGCTCCTGATGACCCCTGGACTCGCGCTCTTCTACGGCGGGATGGTGCGCGGCAAGTCCGTCCTGAACATGATGATGATGTCGTTCGGCGCGCTCGCCGTCGTCGGCGTGGTCTACGTGCTGTGGGGCTGGTCGATGTCCTACGGCGCCGACCTGGGCGGGATCGTCGGCAACCCGTTCGACCAGTTCGGGCTCTCGGGCGCGATCTACGACGCCTCGGGTGAGTTCGCGATCGACGACTTCGGCGTCCCGACCATCGTGGGCGTGGGCTTCCAGGCCACGTTCGCGATCATCACCGTCGCGCTGATCTCGGGTGCGATCGCCGACCGTGCGAAGTTCGGCACCTGGATGGTCTTCGTGGCCGTGTGGGTGACCCTCTGCTACTTCCCGATGGCGCACATGGTCTGGGGCGGCGGCCTGCTGTCCGCCGACGGCCCGTTCGGCGGGATCGCGGCGCCCATCGACTTCGCCGGCGGCACCGTGGTGCACATCAACGCCGGTGTCGCCGCGCTCGTCCTCGCCCTCGTGGTGGGCAAGCGCAAGGGCTTCGGCTCGGAGCCGATGCGCCCGCACAACCTGCCCCTCGTCATGCTCGGCGCGGCGCTCCTGTGGTTCGGCTGGTTCGGCTTCAACGGCGGCTCCGCGTTCACGGCCGACGGCTTCGCCGGCCTCGCCTGGGTCAACACGACCGTCGCCACCGCGGCCGCGGTGCTCGGCTGGCTCGTGGTGGAGAAGCTGCGCGACGGCTCGGCGACGTCGCTCGGCGCCGCCTCCGGCGTCGTGGCGGGCCTCGTCGCGATCACCCCGGCGGCCGGCTCTGTGAGCCCCGTGGGCTCGATCGCGGTCGGTGCGATCGCGGGCGTGCTCTCCGCCTACGCGGTGGGCCTCAAGTACAAGCTGGGCTACGACGACTCGCTCGACGTCGTCGGCGTGCACCTCGTCTCCGGCCTCTGGGGCACCGTCTCCATCGGCTTCCTCGCCACCGAGACGGGCCTGTTCTACGGCGGCGGGGTCAACCAGCTCGTCGTCCAGGCGATCATCGCCGTCGTCGCGGTCGTCTTCTCCGGCGTGATCACCTACCTCATCGCGATCGCGCTCAAGGCCACCATGGGCTGGCGGGTCTCCGAGGAGGCCGAGGTCGCCGGGATCGACCTGGCCGTGCACAGCGAGACCGCGTACGAGACGATCCAGCAGGGTTCCGTCGCTAAGGAGATCCGCGCATGAAGCTCGTCACCGGAGTCATCCAGCCCCACCGCCTGGACGACGTGAAGTCCGCCCTCGAGGCCGCCGGGATCCGCGGCATGACGGTCAGCGAGGCCAGCGGATACGGCCGCCAGAAGGGCCACACCGAGGTGTATCGCGGCGCCGAGTACACGGTGGACCTGGTGCCCAAGGTCCGCGTGGAGGTCCTCGTCGCGGACGAGGACGCGCCCACCGTCGTGGACGTCGTCGTCAAGGCCGCCCAGACCGGGCGGATCGGCGACGGCAAGGTGTGGACCACCGCGCTCGACGACGTGGTGCGCGTGCGCACCGGCGAGCACGGCGACGCGGCCCTCTGACCGTGGTCCCGGACGACCAGCCGGGCGCGACCGAGCCCCGCACCCCGGACGCCGGGGTGCGGGGCTCGGCCGTCACCGTCGGCGCGCTGCGCGCCGACCTGCTCGCCACCGCCGACGGCCTCACCGGCCCGGGCCGGTCGGGCGTCGCGCGCCGCACCGCCCTGCAGCAGCTCGTCACCGACCGGATCACGCCCCTGTACGACTCCGCCACGGCGGACGTGGACCCGGCCGGGATCGCGCTCGCCGCGGTCGGCGGCCTGGGGCGCGGGGAGCTCGGGCCGCTGTCCGACCTCGACCTCGTCCTCGTGCACGACGGGCGCACGCACAAGCCCGACGAGCTCGCGCGCGTCGCCGACGCCCTCTGGTACCCGCTGTGGGACTCCGGCGTCGACATCGATCACGCCGTGCGCTCGCTGAGCCAGACCCGCAGGCTCGCGTCCACGGACCTCCCTGCGGCCGTCGGGTGGCTGGACGTGCGGCCCGTGGCCGGCGACGCGGTCGTCGTGCACCGGGCGGCGTCCGCGATCCTCACCGACTGGCGGTCGGCGTCACGGCGCCGCCTGCCGGAGCTGCTGCACAGCGCCCGGGACCGGGCCGAGCGGGCCGGCGAGCTGGCATACCTCATCGAGCCGGACCTCAAGGAGTCGCGCGGCGGCATCCGGGACGCCGTCCTGCTGTCGGCGCTCGCGGCCACCTGGCTCACCGACCGCCCGCACGGCCGGGTCGACCGCGCGTACGCGCACCTGCTGGACGTCCGGGACACGCTGCACGTCGTGACGCGGCGCCGGTCCACGAAGCTGCTGCTGGCCGACCTGGACGAGGTGGCCGCGCGGTGCGGCCACGACGACCCCGACGAGCTGCTCGCGAGCCTCGCCGAGGCCGGCCGGGAGATCTCCTACGCGCTGGACTCCACCGTGCGCCGGGCCCGGCAGGCGCTCCAGCGACCCGCGGTGCGCCGGCCGGTCATGGTGCGCGGCCGCCGGTCCGCCCCGCGGCTGCGCTCGGTGGGGGACGGCCTGGTGGAGCACGACGGCGAGCTGGTGCTCGCCGTCGGGGCACAGCCGGCGGACGACCCGCTGCTGTCGTTGCGGGCGGCAGCCACGGCGGCGCGCACCGGTCTGGCGCTGTCGCCGGTGACCGTGCAGTCCCTCGCGGAGTGCCCGCCGCCGCCCGAGCCGTGGCCGGCTACGGCGCGTGCCGCGCTCCTCACCCTGCTCGGCGCGGGGCCGGCGCAGGTGCCGGTGTGGGAGGCGCTCGACCTCGCTGGGGTCGTCACCACCTGGATGCCGGAGTGGGCCGGGGTGCGCAACCGCCCCCAGCGGGCGGCGGTCCATCGGCACACCGTCGACCGGCACCTCGTGGAGACGGCGGCCCGGGCCGCCAAGGTGCGCCGCCAGGTCGCCGCGGACGCGGGCGTCGCGCCCGCGCCGACCGAAGTGCTCCTGCTCGGCGCGCTGCTGCACGACATCGGCAAGCGCCGGGGAGCCCTCGACGCCGACCACTCCGTGGAGGGGGCTCGGATCGCGCCGGAGGTGGTGCGCCGCACGGGGTTCGGCGACGCCGTGGCGCACGACGTGGGCGTGGTGGTGCGCCACCACCTCACCCTCGCGCGGCTGGCGACGACCGCCGACCTCGAGGACCCCGCCACCGTGGCCGAGCTGCTCGAGGCCCTCGAGCACCGCGCCGACCTGCTCGAGACCGTGCGGGTCGTGACGGAGTCCGACGCGTCGTCGCTGGGCCCGGCGGGGTGGACCGCGTGGCGGGCGAGTCTCGTGGACGACCTCACGGGGCAGGCGCGCCGGGCGCTCGCGGGCGACCGGTAGGAGACCGGTGGCCGACCGGTAAGGTGGGTGGCTGCACCCATCGAGACCCCCCTTAAGGACCTGCCTGGTGTTCAACTCCCTGTCGGACCGGCTCACCGCGACGTTCAAGAACCTGCGCGGGCGTGGCCGGCTCTCCGAGGCGGACATCGACGCGACCGTGCGCGAGATCCGCCGGGCCCTCCTCGACGCCGACGTCGCCGTGGCGGTCGTGCGCGAGTTCACCGCCGCCGTGCGCGAGCGTGCGCTGTCGGCCGAGGTGTCGGGCGCGCTGAACCCGGCCCAGCAGGTCGTGAAGATCGTCAACGACGAGCTCGTGGCGATCCTCGGCGGCCAGACCCGGCCGCTGCAGTTCGCCAAGACCCCGCCGACGGTCATCATGCTCGCGGGTCTCCAGGGTGCGGGTAAGACGACGCTGGCGGGCAAGCTGGCGCTGGCGCTCAAGGAGCAGGGGCACACCCCGCTGCTGATCGCCGCCGACCTGCAGCGACCCAACGCGGTCACCCAGCTCTCCGTCGTCGCGGAGCGCGCCGGCGTGCCGGTCTACGCGCCGCACCCTGGCAACCAGGGTGCCGAGACCGAGGTCGTCATCGGCGACCCGGTGAGCGTGGCCCGCGACGGCGTCGCCGAGGCGAGGGTCAAGCAGCACGACGTCGTCATCGTCGACACGGCCGGCCGCCTCGGCGTCGACCACGTGCTCATGCAGCAGGCGGGCGACATCCGCGACGCGGTGCAGCCCGACGAGGTCCTGTTCGTCATCGACGCGATGATCGGCCAGGACGCCGTCGCCACGGCGAAGGCCTTCGAGGAGGGCGTCGACTTCACCGGCGTCGTCCTGTCCAAGCTCGACGGCGACGCCCGTGGTGGTGCCGCGCTGTCCGTGGCCACGGTCACGGGCCGGCCGATCATGTTTGCCTCGACCGGTGAGAAGCTGACCGACTTCGAGGTCTTCCACCCCGACCGGATGGCCTCGCGCATCCTCGACATGGGTGACGTGCTCACCCTCATCGAGCAGGCCGAGAAGGCGTTCGACGCCGACGAGGCCGCCAAGATGGCGGCCAAGGTGGAGAAGGGCGAGGACTTCACGCTGTCCGACTTCCTGGTGCAGATGCAGCAGATGAAGAAGCTCGGCTCCATGAAGAAGATGCTCGGGATGATGCCGGGCATGGGTCAGATGCGCGAGCAGCTCGAGAACTTCGACGAGCGCGAGGTTGACCGCGTCCAGGCCCTCATCCAGTCGATGACGCCGGCCGAGCGCGACAACCCCAAGATCATCAACGGCTCGCGGCGTGCCCGCATCGCCCGCGGCTCCGGCCAGACGACGACGGCGGTCAACCAGCTGCTCGAGCGGTTCACGCAGGCGCAGAAGATGATGCGCCAGATGAGCAAGGGCGGCGGGATGCCGGGCATGCCCGGCGGGGTGCCCGGGATGCCGGGCATGCCGGGCGGCGGCAAGAAGGCGCGCGGCAAGCAGGCTCCGGCCAAGAAGGTCAAGGGCAAGTCGGGCAACCCTGCGAAGCGGGCGCAGCAGGAGCGCGAGGCGATGCAGCGCGCCCTCGGCGGCCCCGCCGAGAAGCAGTCGGCCCCCGGCTCCGCGTTCGGGGTGGGCGGCGCCGAGCCGTCCGAGCCGGACCTCTCGAAGCTTCAGCTCCCGGACGGCTTCGACAAGCTGCTCGGCGGGCGCTGACCGGCCGGGACCCGGCCGTTCCCCGGACTCTGTAGCCTTCGACCATGTCCGCCCCGCACGTCCCGCTGCACGTCACCGGCCACGTCCTGCTCGGGCGCGACCGCGACGTCGGTGAGATGTGGGTGCGCGACGGGCGCGTCAGCCTCATCCGGCCGTCGCCGCAGGGCAGCGCCACCCGTGAGCTCGAGGGCTGGGTGCTGCCCGGCCTGGTCGACGTGCACTGCCACGTGGGCCTCGGGCCCGACGGCGCCGTCGACCAGGAGACGGCGGAGGCGCAGGCGCTGGCCGACCGCGACTCCGGCGTCCTGCTCGTGCGCGACGCCGGCTCGCCCGTCGACACCTCATGGGTGCAGGAGCGCCCCGACCTGCCGCGCCTCGTGCGCGCCGGCCGCCACCTGGCACGCCCCCGGCGGTACCTGCGGCACTTCGGTCTCGAGCTGGACGACGTCGCGGCACTCCCGGAGGCGGTGCGCGCCCAGGCGCGAGGCGCGGACGGCTGGGTCAAGCTGGTCGGCGACTGGATCGATCGCGGCGCGGGCGACCTCGGCCCGCTGTGGCCCCGGGACGTCCTCGTCGAGGCGGTCGCCGCGGCGCACGCCGAGGCGGCACGTGTCACGGTGCACGCCTTCTCCGAGGAGGTGGTCGGGGACCTGCTCGCCGCGGGGGTGGACGGTATCGAGCACGGCACCGGCATCGTCGGCGACCTGGTCGACGAGGTCGCGGCACGCCGGATCCCGGTGACGCCCACGCTCCTGCAGGTGGCGCGCTTCGAGGAGATCGCGCGGCAGGCCGAGGACAGGTACCCCGTCTACGCCGCACGGATGCGCCGCATGCACGCGCGCCGGTACGAGCACGTCCGGGCGCTGCACGAGGCCGGCGTCCCGCTGCTCGTCGGGACGGACGCCGGCGGCACCCTGGGGCACGGGCGCATCGTGGACGAGTGCGCCGAGCTCGTCGCGGCGGGCATCCCCGCCGCGGACGTCGTGGCGATGGCGTCGTGGCGGGCCCGCGAGGTGCTGGGCTTCGGGGCGCTCGTCGAGGGCTCCAGCGCCGATCTCGTCGTCTACCCCGCCGACCCGCGCGAGGACGTCGAGGTCCTGCGGCACCCCACCGCCGTCGTCCTGCGCGGGCAGGTCGTGCGCGGCTGACCGTGCTCGGTCGACCATGCACGGCGCCGCCCGCCGGCGAGAGGTGCGTCACCCGAGGTTGGAGGGCGCCCGCCGGGTCTGGCACAATGGCCGGGTACTCGGCGTGCCCAGGCCCCTCTCTCCTGCGCAAGTCGTGTCCTGACCTCATGCGCCGCCAGGACCCCACCCGGCAGCGCGCAAGGTCACCCCACCAGAACCAGGAGACACCACCACAGTGGCCGTCAAGATTCGTCTGAAGCGCCTCGGCAAGATCCGGGCCCCGTACTACCGCGTCGTCGTGGCCGACTCGCGCTCCAAGCGCGACGGTCGCGTGATCGAGGAGATCGGGAAGTACCACCCGACCGAGGAGCCGTCGTTCATCGAGATCAAGTCCGAGCGGGCGCAGTACTGGCTCGGCGTCGGCGCGCAGCCGACCGAGCAGGTCGCCGCGCTGCTCAAGGTCACCGGTGACTGGCAGAAGTTCAAGGGTCTGCCGGGCGCCGAGGGCACCCTGCGGACCAAGACCGTGAAGGCCGACAGCGCCGCCGCGGTCGAGGCTGTCGCCGCCGAGGCCGAGAAGGCCAAGGCGAAGGCTGCCGAGAAGAAGGCCAAGGAGCCGGCGGCCGAGGCCGCCGAGGCTGAGGCCGAGGCCTGATGCTCGCCGAGGCCCTCGAGCACCTGGTGCGCGGCATCGTGGACAACCCGGACGACGTCCGGGTGGCCTCGCGTGCGCAGCGCCGGGGCGACCTGCTCGAGGTGCGGGTGCACCCGGACGACCTGGGCCGAGTGATCGGCCGGGGCGGACGGACGGCGAAGGCGCTGCGCACGGTGGTCGGCGCGCTCGCGACGGACGGCCCCGTGCGGGTCGACGTCGTGGACGTCGACCGCCGCTGACGCTCGCCGCACCCGCTGCCGCAGCACCGACGAGGCCCGGACCCACTGCACGGTGGGGCCGGGCCTCGTCGTCTGCGGCGGTGCATGCTGAGACCGACGGTCGAGGTACCGACGAGATTTCGTGGACAGGAGTGGTCATGCAGCTGGTGGTGGCGCGCGTCGCGCGGGCGCACGGGCTCAAGGGTGAGGTCGTGCTCGACCTGCGCACCGACAACCCCGAGGACCGGCTGGGGGTCGGCTTCACGCTCGAGACGGAGCCCGCATCGGCGGGGCCGCTGACCGTGACCGCCGCGCGGGTGCACCAGGACCGGTGGCTCGTGTCGTTCGCGGAGGTGGCCGACCGCACGGCGGCCGAGGCGCTGCGTGGCGTCGAGCTCGTCGTCGAGGCCGAGGCCTCCGACGAGGAGGACGCCTGGTACCCGCACGAGCTGCGGGGCCTGCGCGCCGAGCTCGAGGACGGGACGGTCGTCGGCGAGGTGGCAGGCCTGGAGCATCTGCCCGCGCACGACGCGCTCGTCGTGCGAGAGGTGGGCGGCGAGCGCACGCTCGTCCCGTTCGTCCACGCGATCGTGCCGGTCGTCGACGTGGCCGGCGGGCGCGTCGTCCTGACGCCGCCGGGCGGGCTGCTCGCCCGCGACGCCGACGCCGCCGTCGTGGACCGTCCGGAGCACGACGAGGCGACGCAGGACGAGGCCGAGCGGGACGAGGCCTGACGTGCGCGTCGACGTCGTCTCGATCTTCCCCGACTACCTCACGGCCCTCGACCTGTCCCTGGTCGGCAAGGCGCGCCGGGCGGGGCTCCTCGACCTCCGGGTGCACGACCTGCGGGACTGGACCACCGACCGGCACCGCACGGTCGACGACACCCCGTTCGGCGGCGGTGCGGGCATGGTCATGCGGCCCGACGTGTGGGGCCACGCGCTCGACGACGTGCTGCCCGAGGGTGGCGGCGGGCACCTCGTGGTTCCGACCCCGTCGGGCGACGTCTTCACACAGCGGCACGCGGAGGCGCTGGCGCTCGAGGAGCACGTGGTCTTCGCGTGCGGGCGGTACGAGGGCATCGACGCTCGCGTGGCCGAGCGGACCCGCGCGGCCGGCCACCGGGTGAGCGAGCTGTCGATCGGCGACTACGTGCTCAACGGCGGCGAGGTCGCCGCGCTCGTGATGATCGAGGCGTTCGGCCGGCTGCTGCCCGGTGTCGTGGGCAACCCGCACTCGCTGGTGGAGGAGTCGCACGGCGCCGCCGGCCTGCTCGAGTACCCGGTGTACACGAAGCCGCCAGCATGGGAGGGGTTCGAGGTGCCCGAGGTGCTGCTGTCCGGTCACCACGGGCGGGTCGAGCGCTGGCGCCGCGACCGGGCGCTCGAACGGACCGCCGCCCGGCGTCCCGACATGGTGGCCGCGCTGGACCCGCAGGCGCTCGACAAGGTCGACCTCGCGGTGCTCGGCGAGCTGGGCTGGTCCGTGCGTGACGGGCGCCTCCGGCCGTCCGCCGAGGCCGCGCCGGGACCTGTGGCAGAATAGGTCGCTGGTGTGTTCGCCGACACGGCCTCTGCCACAGGGGAGGCCATGACGGGCTGCCAGTCAGCCCGCCTGGGTCGAGGAACCGACGCACCACCGAAACGTCAGACATCGCGCGTCCAGCGGACGCGCCACGATCTTGTTCCTGACCTGTGGCAGGGCGGGGAGAGAACCATGCACACGCTCGACTCCGTCGACGCAGCCTCGCTGCGCTCCGACGTCCCGGACTTCCGCGCCGGCGACACCGTCAAGGTCAACGTCAAGGTCGTCGAGGGCAACCGTTCCCGCGTCCAGGCGTTCCAGGGCATCGTCATCGCGCGCCAGGGCGGCGGCGTCCGCGAGACGTTCACCGTCCGCAAGATCAGCTTCGGCGTCGGCGTGGAGCGCACGTTCCCCCTGCACGCCCCGACGATCGACTCGATCGAGCTCGTCTCGCGCGGTGTCGTCCGCCGGGCCAAGCTGTACTACCTGCGCAACCTGCGCGGCAAGAAGGCGAAGATCCGCGAGAAGCGCGAGACGCCCACCGCGAAGTGAGGCATCGCGATGTGACGCCCGGCGTCACGTCGCGAGGACGAGTACCGCACCGGACGGGCGGCCCTGCCACGGCAGGGCCGCCCGTCCGTCGTCGTTCCCCGGGCGTCTGCCAGGGTCCGCCGGGTCCTGCCGGGGCGTCGTTGCGGTTTCGCCGTGGACGGTGGCGAGTGAAAGAGTGAGGGCGTGGCAGACTCCGATCCCGTGACCGACCGGCCGAGCGCGCGCGAGCCCCGACCCCAGGACCCCGCGGGCGCGGGTTCCGGAGCCGGAGCAGGTGGCTTCGACGACGTCGTCGGGGCGGGCCGGCCCGCACCGGCCGAGGGCCGAGCCCCGAGCCGCGGCCTCGGTGTGCTGCGCGAGACCGCGATCATCGTGGTGAGCGCCCTGGTGCTGTCGTGGCTCATCAAGACGTTCCTGGTGCAGGCGTTCTACATCCCCAGCGGGTCCATGGAGGACACGCTGGAGATCGGGGACCGGGTCATGGTCTCCCGCATGGTGCCGGACGTGTTCGACGTGCACCGCGGCGACATCGTGGTGTTCAAGGACCCGGGCGGCTGGCTGCCCCCCTACGAGCCGCCGGAGCGCACCCCGGCCGGGCAAGCGGTGACGAACGTGCTGACGTTCGTGGGTCTGCTGCCGCAGGAGACCGGCGACCACCTCATCAAGCGCGTCATCGGCACACCGGGCGACCACGTGACCTGCTGCGACGACCAGGGCCGCGTGAGCGTCAACGGGCAGCCGATCGACGAGGAGACGTACATCAAGCCGGGCTCGGTGCCGAGCCAGGACCCCTTCGACACCGTGGTGCCCGAGGACATGCTGTTCGTCATGGGCGACAACCGCCAGAACTCGCAGGACTCGCGCTACAACACCGGCAAGCCCGGCGGCGGCTTCGTGCCGACGCAGAACGTCGTGGGCTCGGCGTTCGCCACGGTCTGGCCCCTGGGCGACGCCACGCTGCTGCGCAACCCCGGCGACGTCTTCGCAGGAGTGCCGGAGCCGTGACCTCGCTCGTCGAGCAGGACTCCGAGCAGCCCGTCCGCGCGGCCCCCGGCCCGGAGACGGTGCGCCGACCCACGCCGCCGCGCCGCCGCGCCGCGAACGGCGCCGCCAAGCAGCGCAGGAGCCCGACGCTGCGGCAGGAACGCTCGCTGCTCGCGGGCGGCGCACGCCTGGTGGCCGGCATGGACGAGGTGGGTCGCGGCGCGCTCGCCGGGCCCGTGAGCGTCGGCGTCGTCGTGGTGGACGCCGCGACGCGGACGGCGCCCCAAGGACTGACCGACTCCAAGCTCCTCACCCCGGCGGCGCGGGTCGCGATGGTGCCCCAGCTGCAGCGCTGGGGCGTCGCGTGGGCCGTCGGGCACGCCGGCCCTGCGGAGATCGACGCGCACGGCATCGTGGCCGCCCTGCGGCTGGCCGGGCGCCGGGCCCTGGCGCAGGTGCGCCGGACGTGCGGCGACGTGGACGTGGTCCTGCTCGACGGTTCGCACGACTGGCTGAGCCGGGGCGACGTCGACCTGTTCGAGGCCGCCGCGCTCGACCCCATGGGGCCGGGTGCGCCCGAGCCGGGAGTGCGCACGCTCGTCAAGGCCGACCTGCAGTGTTCCTCGGTCGCGGCCGCGAGCGTGCTCGCCAAGGTCGAGCGCGACGGCCTCCTGGTGCGGCTCGCGCGCCAGTACCCGGCGTTCGCGTGGGACCAGAACAAGGGCTACTCGGCGCCGGCCCACCTGGACGCGCTGCGCCGGCACGGGCCGACGCCGCAGCACCGGCGGTCGTGGAACCTGCGGGCGCTCGCCGACGACGCCGGCTCCCCGGAGCAGGTCGCGCCCGCCGCCACGCTCGACGCCGACCTGGCCGATACGACCCGCGATGGGATGATGGCCCCGTGAGCGCCGAAGACCTCGAGAACTACGAGACCGAGATGGAGCTCGCGCTCTACCGCGAGTACCGCGACGTGGTGGGCCTCTTCTCGTACGTCGTGGAGACGGAACGGCGGTTCTATCTCGCCAACCAGGTGGACCTGCAGGTGCGGTCCGCGGCCGGCGAGGTCTACTTCGAGCTCCGGCTGGCCGACGCCTGGGTGTGGGACGTGTACCGCTCCGCGCGATTCGTGAAGTCCGTCCGCGTCGTGACGTTCAAGGACGTCAACGTCGAGGAACTGGCCAAGGCGGAGCTTGCCCTGTAGTCCCGCTCGTCCCGCTCGACAGGACGGATCGAGGCGCCCGTAGTCTCCGACGCTGTCCCCAGGGCCGGCCGGTACCGCACGATCCACAGGCGTCGCTCCGAGGCACCGACGTCACGGCCGCGCGGAGCGAGGCTTCCCGCGGAGGTGGTTCGATGCGGGCGAAGGACGCCGTCGGGCAGTACGGGGAACGGGTGGCCGCGCGCCACGTCGAGGCGCAGGGCCTGGAGGTGCTCGAGCGCAACTGGCGCGGCACGGCCGGCGAGCTCGACCTGGTCGCGCGGGACGGCGACGTGCTGGTGGCGATCGAGGTCAAGACCCGGCGCGGCACCGCGTTCGGGCATCCGGCGGAGGCCGTCACGGCCGCCAAGCTGTCCCGCATCCGCCGGCTGACCGGCCAGTGGCTCGCCGAGCACCGCGAGGTGCGGTGCCGCGAGGTGCGGGTCGACGTCGTGGCGGTCGTGCTCCCTCGGGCAGGGGCCGCCCAGGTCGAGCACCTGGTGGGGGTGCTCTGATGGCGCTCGGCACGACGGCGGCGGTCGCCCTGACCGGGCTGACCGGGCACGTCGTGGAGGTGCAGGCGCAGCTCGCGGCGTCCGTGCCCGGGTTCACCCTGGTGGGGCTGCCCGACACGGCCCTGCACGAGTCGCGGGAGCGCGTGAGGGCTGCGGTGCTGTCCACGGGCATCAAGTGGCCGCACCGAAAGATCACCGTCAACCTGTCCCCGGCCTCGCTGCGCAAGTCGGGCTCGTCGTTCGACGTCGCCATCGCGATCGCCGTGCTGGCGGGGGACGGTGTGGTGCCCGCCGCCGGTCTTGACCGGGTGGTGCACCTGGCCGAGCTCGGGCTGGACGGTCGCCTGCAGCCGGTGCGGGGCGTGCTGCCCGCGGTCGCGGCGGCGGTCGAGGCGGGCTGCCGCGACGTCGTCGTGGCGACGGCTGACGGGGACGAGGCCCGCCTGGTCCCCGGGGCGCGCGTCCACGCGGCGTCCACCCTCGCCGAGGTGGTGCTGCTCCACGGCGGCGAGCTCGCCGAGCTGCCGGTGGCGGACCCCGTGCGCCCGTCGCGACAGCCGGTCGCGCGCAGAGCGCCCGGGGACCTCGCGGAGGTGGTGGGGCAGGCGCAGGCACGGGTGGCGCTGGAGGTGGCCGCCGCGGGCGGCCACCACCTGCTGCTGGTCGGGCCCCCGGGCGCGGGCAAGACGATGCTCGCTGCCCGGCTCCCGGGTATCCTCCCGGACCTCACGCCCGCCGAGGCCGTCGAGGTGACCTCCGTGCACTCCGTGGCCGGGACGTTCGACCCCGGGAACGGCCTGCTCACCCGCCCGCCGTTCGAGGACCCGCACCATACGGCCACCCCGGCGGCGATCGTCGGCGGGGGGAGCGGCCTGGCCCGTCCCGGGGCGGTCTCCCGGGCCCATCGTGGCGTGCTGCTCCTCGACGAAGCGCCCGAGTTCCCCTCCCGGGTGCTGGAGACGCTCCGGCAGCCGCTGGAGCAGGGTGAGCTGGTGCTGCACCGCTCCGGGGGAGCCGCGCGCTACCCCGCGCGCTTCCAGCTGGTGCTGGCGGCGAACCCCTGCCCGTGCGGCATGGCGACCGTGAACAAGGGGTTGGACTGCTCGTGCACGCCGATGGCGAAGCGTCGGTACTTCGGCAGGCTGTCGGGCCCGCTGCTGGACCGCGTGGACCTGCAGGTGGACGTGCTGCCCGTCACGCGGGCGGAGCGGACGGCGCGGTCGGCGGGGGAGTCGTCCGCACGGGTGGCGCACCGGGTCGCCGAGGCGCGGGGCGCGGCGCGCGACCGGTTGGCGGGCACGCCCTGGACGACGAACGCCGAGGTGCCGGGCCGGTGGCTGCGCGAACGGTCGCTCGACCCGGGCGTGCTACGGCCGATCGAGCAGATGGTCGACCGGGGCGTGCTGAGCCTCCGCGGGGCGGACCGGGTGCTGCGGATCGCGTGGACCCACGCAGACCTGGCCGGGCGTGCGGAACCGACGGCCGACGACGTCTCCGCGGCCGTGACGATGCGCACGAGGGGGAGCCATGGCTGAGCCGGTCGTGGACGCGGTGCGTGCCCGAGTCGTCTCGGCGCTGCCCTTCGACACCGGAGACCCGGTGCTCGCCCGCGCGGCGTGGAGCAGGCTCGCGGAGCCGGCAGACGCGGTGGCCGGCGCCCTCGTCGCCCACCTCGGGGCGCAGGCGGCGCTCGAGTGGGTCGTCGACGCCGTCGGGGACCCGGCACGCGCACTGCGGGGATCGGCGCTCGAGCCGCTCGGCAGCGAGGTCGCGGCGGATCGGCTGATGGCGGCCGTGGCCCGGTGGGCGCCGCGGCTCGACCGGCTCGACCCGCGCCGCGAGCTGCGGGTGCTCGAGCGGTTCGGCGGCACGCTGCTGGTGCCGGGGGACCCGCGCTGGCCGACGCGGCTGCCGCAGCTTGGCCCGGAAGAGCCGTTCGCGCTGTGGGTGCGGGGCGACCCCGACCTGGCAGGGCTGACGGAGCAGTCGGTCGCGCTCGTGGGCGCCCGCGCGTCCAGCGCGTACGGGGACCACGTGGCCGCCGACCTCGCGGCAGGGCTCGCGGACCGCGGGTTCACCGTCGTGTCGGGCGTGGCCTACGGGATCGACGCCGCCGCGCACCGCGGCGCCCTCGCGGGTGGCGCGCCCACGGTCGCGGTGCTCGCCGGGGGTGTGGACCGCTTCTACCCGCCCGGCAACGAGGACCTGCTGCGGCGGCTGGCGGACGGGGCGGGAGCGGTGGTGAGCGAGGTGCCGCCCGGTTCCGCCCCGTTCAAGCAGCGGTTCCTCGCTCGCAACCGGGTCATCGCCGCCGTGTCGTGCGCGACGGTCGTGGTAGAGGCCGCGTGGCGGTCGGGGGCGCTGTCGACGGCGCGCCACGCGACCCGGCTGCTGCGGCCGCTCGGCGCGGTGCCCGGGCCCGTGACGTCCGGGACGTCGACCGGGTGTCACGTGCTCCTCCGCGACGGGGCGGCGGTATGCGTCACCGACGCCGCCGAGGTGATCGAGCTCGCCGGACCATACGCCGGCGCACTCGAGCCCGACCGAGCCGCGCACGACGAGCAGCCCGTCGCGGGTCGCGCGGCCCGCACGGCGGCCCGCCGGCGGACTCCCGCAGAGGTGGAGGCGCTCGGCGAGCGCGCCCGGCGGGTGTGGGACGCGCTGCCGGTCCGTGCCGCCGCCGGTCTGGACGCGCTGGCCCGGACCGCCGGGCTGGCGCCGGGAGAGATGCTCGCCGGGCTCGGGGCGCTCGAGATGCATGGGCTCGCCGCGCAGGAAGGCGGCCGCTGGCGCAGGGTCCCGCGCGAGGGCACCCGGCCGGCCGGACGTCGAGCAGATGCGGAAGGGGGAGAACCGGACGTCGTGCACGCCGGCGCCGGGTAGCCGGTGAGGTCCGGCGCGGCGAGCAGGTCGCGCAGGCGGGTGTCGGGCTGCGCGTCTGCCCCGGGAACCGGCGACGTACGAAGGCACCGTCGACGACGGCGGCGGGCTCGACACGCGCCCCGCTTCACCCGTCCCCCGGCGCTACAGGGGCACACTGACCTGGATGGACACCGATCCGGACCTGCCGCCGCTGCCGGCGCCGCTCGCGGAGGCGCTGGCGCGTTTCGACGAGTACCTCGAGGTCCAACGCGGGCACTCGGTGCACACGCGCCGCGCCTACCGCGCGGACGTCGGGTCGCTGCTGCGGTACGCCGTGCGGCACGGTGTCGACGAGCTGCCCGGTATCGACGTCGGAGTGCTGCGCGGGTGGCTCGCCACCCAGGCGGAGCGAGGTCTGGCCCGCGCGACCATCGCTCGCCGGGGTGCTGCCGCACGCACCTTCCTCCGCTGGGCGTACCGGGTCGGACTGGTCCAGCTGGACCCGACGGCGCGCCTGGCCAGCCCGAAGGTGCCGCGCACGCTGCCTACGGTGCTGAGCGCCGGTGCCGCGGCGGAGCTGCTCGACACGGCCCGCGAGGCCGCGCACGACGCCGAGCCGGAAGCCCGGCCGGCCGCTCTGCGGGCCTGGGCGGCTGCGGAGCTCTTGTACGGCAGCGGCATCCGTGTGGGCGAGCTGGTGCAGGTCGACGTGCCCGCCGTCGACCTCACGGAGCGCCTCGTCCGGGTGCTCGGCAAGGGCGGCAAGGAGCGGGTGGTGCCGTTCGGGCTGCCGGCGGCGCGCGCGGTGTCCGAGTGGCTCGCGCGCGGGAGACCGGCTCTGGCCCAGCCGACGTCCGGGGCCGCGCTGCTGCTCGGCGCGCGGGGCGGGCGTTGGGGGCAGCGGCAGATCCGCGACGCGGTGCACGTGCTGGCGGCCGAGGCCGGTGTCGAGGACATCGCCCCGCACGCGCTGCGGCACTCCGCCGCGACGCACCTGCTGCAGGGCGGATCCGACCTGCGGTCCGTCCAGGAGGTGCTGGGGCACTCCGACCTGGGGACCACCCAGCGGTACACGCACGTGGACGACGAGCGGCTGCGCAAGGTCTTCGTCCAGGCGTTCCCGCGTGCCTGAGCTCGCCGCCGCTCGCGCAGGCTCCCCGACACGGTCGCCGCCAGCCTGGAGTCGGAGCCAGGCGACGAACTCCGGGTCGAACCTACGAGTCAGCAGGCTCGGAGCCCTCGAGGTCGGGTGGCCTGCCGACCCTCCGCCTCAGGGGCCTCCGGGCAGCAGCACGATGGGCGTGGCCTCCCCGACCAGGGCGAGCGGGTCGAGGTAGACGTCGCCGCGCAACACCCCCCAGTGCAGGCAGCCTGCGGGTGCACAGTGACCGGGCACGGCGGCGAGCGTGCCCACGACGTCGCCCGCGCCCACCGCGTCTCCGAGGCGCACGGCAGGGGAGACCGGCTCGAAGGTGGAACGCAGCCCGTCGGCGTGCGTGACCACCACGACCGGCTTGTCCGCGACCTGTCCGGCGAACGAGACCACGCCGGGCGCGGGCGACCGCACCGGCTCGCCCGTCCGTGCGGCGAGGTCGACGCCGCGATGGCCCGCTCCCCACTCCTCGGCGGGCGGGTCGAAGGCGTGTGCCACCGCGCCCGTGACGGGGCGCTGCCATCCGTCCATCGCCGGGCCGGCGGTGGCCACGGGCGGAGCGACGTCGTCGTCCGCGGCCGCTGCGGACCCCGTGCCGGCGAGCCCGGCGAGCAGTGCGGCGAGCACGAGCCCGGCAGCGAGCAGGCCCCTGGGTGGGCCGCCCGCCCGGACAACGGTGGTCCGCACGTCGGGAGTCGGGCGGAGTGTCGTCTCGGGAAGGTCCATGCGTGCAGGATGGGGCAGGCGTGCGGGGCGAAGCGGCTCGCTGCCCCGCCCTGTGGACGGGCCCAGCCTGGGGGCAGCGTCGGACGCCGGGGGCTCGTCCGCTCGTCGTCGGTACCGGTCGGGGAACGGCTCCGGAGGGCCCTCGGCCCCGTGCGCGAGAGCCCCGCACAGGTCGGGTAGACTGGCTGCCGCGATCGGCTTGTGCCTCGCCTTCCCGAACCATCCCGGTGGATTCCCCGTGGACCGTCCTCGACGTCCCGCGGGCCCGCCAGGCCGGGGAGCGGCACAGCAGGTCGACTTCGCGCGTCACGTACGCGCCTCGCGACCCGGTCCGCCGGGGTGCAGGGTGCGGCCGCGTCGGCAGCGGTCCGTCCCCGGGGAACCGGGAGCGGTGCCGGCCCGGCGTGACGCCAGGGGTGCCGGGTCAGATGCCCGTCACCGACGAACCGAGTACCGCGACCGGACACCTGCAGGTGCAGGACCGTTCGCCCGACGCGCGTGCAGCCCGGAGGATCCGGCGCACGCGGCGAAAGGACGTGTCATGGCCGTCGTGACCATGCGCCAGCTCCTCGAGAGCGGTGTCCACTTCGGACACCAGACCCGCCGTTGGAACCCGAAGATGAAGCGGTTCATCTTCACGGAGCGCAACGGCATCTACATCGTCGACCTCCAGCAGTCGCTGTCGTACATCGACCGCGCCTACGAGTTCGTCAAGGAGACCGTCGCCCACGGCGGCAGCATCCTGTTCGTCGGCACCAAGAAGCAGGCGCAGGAGCCCGTGGCCGACCAGGCCGCCCGCGTCGGCATGCCGTACGTGAACCACCGCTGGCTCGGTGGCATGCTCACCAACTTCACCACCGTGCACAAGCGCCTCCAGCGCCTCAAGGAGCTCGAGGAGATCGACTTCGACGACGTCGCCGGCTCCTCGCTGACGAAGAAGGAGCTCCTCGTCCTGCGTCGCGAGAAGGACAAGCTCGCGCGCACGCTCGGTGGCATCCGTGACATGGCCAAGACGCCGTCGGCGGTCTGGATCGTCGACACCAACAAGGAGCACCTGGCCGTCAACGAGGCGCGCAAGCTGGGTATCCCGGTCGTCGCGATCCTCGACACCAACTGCGACCCCGACGACGTCGACTACGCCATCCCGGGCAACGACGACGCGATCCGCTCCGTCACCCTGCTGACCCGTGTGATCGCGGACGCGGCGGCCGAGGGCCTGCTGCAGCGTCACTCCGGCAAGAAGGGCGAGTCCGCGGAGACCACCGAGGCCGAGCCGCTGGCCGAGTGGGAGCGCGAGCTCCTGGCCGGCGCCGAGGCCGCGCAGGCCGAGGCCCCCGCCGACGCGGCTCCGGTCGCCGAGGAGGCTCCGGTCGCCGAGGAGGCTCCGGTCGCCGAGGAGGCCCCGGTCGCCGAGGAGACTCCCGCCGCCGAGGAGACCGAGGCGGCTCCGGCTGCCGAGGAGACGCCCGCCGCCGAGGGCGAGCAGGCCGCCGAGAAGTCCGAGTGAGTCCTCGCGGGCCGGTCACTCTCGGGTGACCGGCCCGCGGACCGCCGCACGTCCCTCTCCGCCCGGCACCCCGACCGGGGCCGGGCGGACTCGAACCAGCACGGAGGACATCCATGGCGAACTACACCGCCGCTGACATCAAGGCGCTGCGCGAGCGCACCGGTGCCGGCATGCTCGACGTCAAGAAGGCGCTCGACGAGGCCGACGGCAACACCGACCAGGCGATCGAGATCATCCGCAAGAAGGGCCTGGCGCGTGCCGCCAAGCGCGAGGGCAACGCGACCACCGAGGGCCTTGTGGCCGTCAAGGTCGAGGACTCGGCCGCCGGCCAGGTCGCCACGATGATCGAGCTCGACGCCGAGACGGACTTCGTCGTCAAGAACTCGACGTTCATCGCGCTCGCCGACGCCGTCCTCGACGCCGTCGCCGCCGCGGGTGCCACGGACGCCGAGTCCGGCCTTGCCGCCCCGGCCGCCGAGGGCACTGTCGCCGACACGATCGCCGCCCAGGGCGCCACGATGGGGGAGAAGGTCGTGCTGCGTCGCGTGGCCCGCCTCGAGGGCCCCAAGGTGACGACCTACCTGCACAAGACGGCCAAGGACCTGCCGCCGTCGATCGGCGTGCTCGTCGCGACCGACGACGCCGCCGAGCCGGTCGCCAAGGACGTCGCGCAGCACATCGCGGCCCTGTCGCCGAAGTACCTCTCCCGCGACGACGTCCCCGCGGACGTCGTCGCCAAGGAGCGGGAGATCGCGCGCGAGGTCTCGATCGCCGAGGGCAAGCCCGAGGCCGCGCTGCCGAAGATCGTCGAGGGGCGCCTGAACGGCTTCTTCAAGGACGCCGTGCTCGTCGACCAGCCGCTGGCCAAGGACACGAAGACGACTGTCGCCAAGCACGTCGCCGCCACCGGCGGCAACCTGCTGGGCTTCGTCCGCTTCCGCGTCGGCAGCTGACGCCCACCAGCGTCCAGGCCCGACCGCACCGTGCGCGGTGCGGTCGGGCCTTCGCGTACCCGCTCGGCCGTCCGGCTGACGGAGCGGGATCTGCCGTCCGGTGCCAGGATGCGCGGAGGGTGACCACAGAACCACCGGGCGCGGGCGCGCCCGGACCCGCCCGCGGCGCCGAGGCGCCGCGCGGCGGACGCGGAACATGCCGGCAGGCATGCGGAACAGACCAGAGAGCGACGGTGACGCACGTGACCGAGACCAAGCAGACCGAACCGACCTCCACGGCGGCGGAGCAGGCGCCCGCACGCCGGGTGCTCCTCAAGCTGTCCGGCGAGACCTTCGGCGGCGGCAGCGTGGGTCTCGCGACCGACGTCGTGCGACGGATCGCTCAGGAGATCGGTGACGCCGTACGCCAGGGCGTGCAGGTCGCGATCGTCTCCGGCGGCGGCAACTTCTTCCGCGGCGCCGAGCTCTCGCGCGCGGGCCTGGACCGGGCCCGCGCCGACTACATGGGCATGCTCGGCACGGTGATGAACTGTCTCGCCCTGCAGGACTTCCTCGAGCAGGACGGCGTGAAGACGCGCGTGCAGACCGCGATCACCATGGGGCAGGTCGCCGAGCCGTACATCCCGCTGCGCGCGATCCGCCACCTGGAGAAGGGCCGCGTCGTGATCTTCGGCGCCGGCGCCGGCATGCCGTACTTCTCCACCGACACGGTCTCGGTCCAGCGCGCGCTGGAGACGCACTGCGACGAGGTCCTCATGGGCAAGAACGGCGTGGACGCCGTCTACTCGGCCGACCCGCGCACGAATCCCGACGCCGAGCGCCTGGAGCACCTGACCTACACCGACGCGCTGGTGCGCGGGCTCAACGTGATGGACGCCACGGCACTGTCCCTGTGCCGGGACAACGACGTGCGCATGCGCGTCTTCGGCCTCGAGGAGACCGGTAACGTGACGCGCGCACTGCTGGGCGAGAAGATTGGCACGCTGGTCACCACCCGCTGACGCCGCACCGGCTCCGGCCGGCACGGCGGCGAGCATGCACCGGCGAGCACGACACCACCACGAGCACGACGAGCAGGACGACGAGAATGGAGCACCGGTGATCGACGACACCCTCCTCGAGGCCGAGGACAAGATGGACAGGGCGATCGAGGTCGCCAAGGAGGACTTCGCGGGGATCCGCACCGGCCGGGCGAACGCCGGCATGTTCTCGAAGATCACCGTGGACTACTACGGCGCCCCCACGCCGCTGCAGCAGCTCGCGTCGTTCAACATCCCGGACGCGCGCACGGTGCTCATCTCCCCGTTCGACAAGGGCTCGATGACGACCATCGAGAAGGCGCTGCGCGAGTCCGACCTCGGCGTCAACCCGTCGAACGACGGCAACGCGATCCGCATCGTCATGCCCGCCCTCACCGAGGAGCGGCGTCGTGACTACGTGAAGATGGCCAAGACGAAGGCGGAGGACGCCCGCATCTCCGTGCGCAACGTCCGCCGCAAGGCCAAGGAGGAGCTCGACCGCATCGTCAAGGACGGCGAGGCCGGCGAGGACGAGGTGGCCCGTGCCGAGAAGGAGCTGGAGTCGCTGACGAAGAAGCACGTCGAGGCGGTCGACCAGCTGCTCGCCGGCAAGGAGAGCGAGCTGCTCGAGGTCTGATGGTGGCCCATCCCTCCGAACCGGGCGAGGACGCGTCCCCGCTCGACCCGGCCACCGGCGGGGCGGCCGGCCCGACGTCGTCGCGCGCCGGCCGCAACCTGCCCGTGGCGATCGCCGTCGGCGTGCTGCTGCTCGTCGGCGTCGCGGCGTCCCTGTGGTTCCGGCCGGAGCCGTTCGTCGTGGTCGCGGCCGTCGCCGTGGGCGCCGCGCTCTGGGAGCTGCGACAGGCGTTCGCCCGCCGGGACATCCACCTGCCGATGCTCCCGCTCCAGGTGGGCGGGGCCGGGATGGTCGTCTCCGCGTACACGTCGGGGCCGGAGGCCCTCCTCGTCGCGTACGTGCTGACCGTCGGCGCCGTCGTCGTGTGGCGGGTGCTGGACGGCCCGGGCCCGCAGGCGCTGCGCGACTGCGCCGCCGCGGTCTTCGCGGCCACCTACGTGCCGTTCCTGGCGGGCTTCGTCCTCCTGCTGCTCGCGCAGCCGGACGGCGAGCTGCGGGTGGCCCTGTTCATCCTGCTGGCCGTCGCGAACGACACCGGCGGGTACATCGCCGGGGTGACGATGGGCCGCCACCCGTTGGCACCCACCGTGAGCCCGAAGAAGACCTGGGAGGGCCTGGCAGGCTCGCTCGTGCTCGCCACCGCCGTGGGCGTCGCGGGTGCGGTTCTGGCCCTCGATGCCAGCCCGGTGCTCGGCATCGTGCTGGGCGTGCTGACCGCGATCACGGCCACCGTGGGCGACCTCGCTGAGTCGCTCATCAAGAGGGACCTAGAATTGAAGGACATGGGTTCGCTGCTCCCGGGTCACGGGGGTGTGCTGGACCGTCTCGACTCGCTGGTCGTCACCGCCCCGTTCGTGTACCTCGTGCTCACCATGGCGCCGTCGACCGCCCTGTAAGGAATCCTCATGCCCCCCACCTCCGCCCGTCCCGCGACGTCCGGCGCCGACCTCGGGATCCCCGCGATCCGGCCGGGCGACGAGACCGCGCCGATGCCCCTGCAGATGGCGCCGCGCCGCCGGGGCAAGCCGCCGAAGCACTTCGCCGACCTCACGCCGGCGGAGCGCGTCGCGTCGATGGAGGCGATGGGGGAGAAGCCGTTCCGGGCGAAGCAGCTCGCGACGCACTACTTCCAGCACTACACGTCCGACCCGGAGCAGATGACCGACCTGCCGGCGACGACGCGTGAGGCCATCGCGACGACGATGTTCCCGCAGCTCATCCGTCCGACCCGGCGCCTCGAGGCCGACGGCGGCACCACCGTCAAGACGCTCTGGCACCTGTTCGACGACGCCAAGGTCGAGTCCGTGCTCATGCGCTACCCGCAACGGACCACGCTGTGCGTGTCGTCCCAGGCGGGCTGCGGCATGGCGTGCCCGTTCTGCGCGACCGGTCAGCTGGGCCTCACGCGCAACCTGTCGACGGCGGAGATCCTGGAGCAGGTGCGCGCGGCGAACCGGTCGCTCGCCGCGGGCGAGATCCCCGGTGGGCCGACGCGGCTGAACAACCTGGTCTTCATGGGCATGGGCGAGCCGCTGGCGAACCCGAAGGCTGTCTTCGAGACGGTGCGTGCGCTCGTCGCGCCCCAGCCCGAGGGTTTCGGCATGTCGGCGCGCAACATCACGGTCTCCACGGTCGGCCTCGTGCCGGCGATCGAGAAGCTCACCAAGCTCGAGATCCCGGTGACGCTCGCGCTGAGCCTGCACGCTCCGGACGACGACCTGCGCAGCGAGCTCGTGCCGATCAACACCCGCTGGAGCGTGGACGAGGCCCTGGACGCCGCGCGGCGCTACTTCGAGGTGACCGGTCGGCGGGTGTCGATCGAGTACGCGCTCATCAAGGACATGAACGACCACGGCTGGCGGGCCGACCTTCTGGGGAAGAAGCTCAACGCGCGCGGGCGCGGCTGGGTGCACGTGAACCCCATCCCGCTCAACCCCACTCCCGGCTCGATCTGGACCGCGAGCGACCGTGCCGTCGAGGACGAGTTTGTGGCACGCTTGCGCGGGCACGGCATCCCCACCACGATCCGTGACACCCGCGGGAGCGACATCGACGGCGCTTGCGGGCAGCTGGCGGCCGAGGAGGACGAGTGAGCGCACTGTTCAGCACGGTGTCCGGGATGCGCACCGGGTACGACCGGGACGAGGTCGAGGACTTCTTCGACCACGCCCGGCAGGCCTACGAGGGCCGCACCGCGGAGCCCCTGTCGCACGCGGACATCCAGGTGTCGACGTTCGACCTGGTGCGCGGCGGGTACGACACGCACGAGGTCGACGCGGCGCTGGACCGGCTCGAGGCCGCGTTCATCGCGCGGCAGCGCGCCGAGTACGTCGCGGCACACGGCCAGGAGGCCTGGATGGCGGCGTTGGCCGACCGTGCCCGCACGATGTACGGGCGCCTGGGGCGCCCCGACGGGGAGAAGTTCGCCCCGGCCGAGCGCGGCGAGCAGGGCTACGACACCGACGACGTCGACGCGCTGTGCGACCGGCTCGTCGCGTACTTCGACCGGCAGGAGCCGCTGACGTCCGGGGAGATCCGCTCGGCCACCTTCGGCCGGGCCAAGGGTTCGGACGGCTATGCCGAGGGTTCGGTCGACCGGTTCTTCGCCCGCGCGATCGAGGTGCTGCTCGGGGTCGAGTGACCCGACCGGGCGAGCACGTGCGCCGAGGGGCCGCCGACCACGGGTCGGCGGCCCCTCGCCGTGTCCGTCAGCGCCCGGCGGAGGGCGTCGCGCCTGCCGCGGCCTCCGAGAGCAGCGCGGCGTGCTCGGTCCGGGTGAGGACGTCGCGGATCGTGTCCCGGCTGCGCGTGAGGCAGGCGATCTTGTCCTCGATGCCGACCAGCTCGTCGGCGAGCATCTCCGCGACCGTGCGAGGGCACGCCGGCGCCTCGGAGGCGCTCGCGACCTCCAGGTCGAGCAGCACCTTGATCAGCCGCGTCGGGATTCCGGCGCGCACCATGCCCGCGACCCTGGACACCCGCTCGACGTCGACGTCGGAGTAGGTCCGGTACCCGTTCGCGGCGCGGTCCGCCACGAGCAGGCCCTGCTGCTCGTAGTACCGCACGAGGCGGGGAGCCACGCCCGTGCGCCGGGCCACGTCGCCGATCTTCATGTCCGACCTCTCGTCGTGACCGGGGTCACACTTGACATTGACATCAGTGTCAAACTCTAGCGTCGTTGCCATGACGACACGACGATCCCCCGGAACCTCCTCGGACGGGCTGCCCTGGCCCTCGCTGGCCGTGCTCGGCGCCGCGACGTTCACCATGGTCACCGCCGAGATGCTGCCCACCGCGGTGCTGCCGCAGATGAGCTCGGGCCTCGGCGTCACCGAGGCCCGCACCGGGATGCTCGTCTCCGTGTGGGCGGCCGTCGTGGTCGTGGCGAGCTTCCCGCTCGTACGCCTCGTGGCCGGCCGTGACCGGCGGTCGGTGATCGCGGCCGCGCTGACGGTCCTCGCCGCCTCGTCGGTGGCCACCGCGCTCGCGCCCTCCTACGGGGTCGCGGTGGGCGCACGTCTCGCGGGCGCCGCCGCCGTGGGGCTCCTGTGGGCGACGGCCAACGCGCACGTCGCCGACCTGGTGCCCGACAGGCTCCTCGCGCGCTCCGTCGCCGTCGTGCTCGGCGGGGCCACGCTCGGCATGGTGCTCGGCACGCCGCTCGCGAGCCTCGTGACCCGGGTGGTGGGCTGGCGCGCGGCGTTCGCCGGGCTCGCCGTGCTGACGCTCGTGGTCGCCGTGCTGGTGCGGTCCGTCGTCGCGCGTGCGTCGGCGGCGCCGGCCGGAAGGGGTGGCGCCGGGAGCGACGGCGCCGACGGAGCCGGCGGTGCGGTCCGCCCGGCGGGGGCCCGCGGGCCGGGCGCGATGATCGCGGTGACGGCGACGGTGGGCGTGCTCCTCGTCGGCCACTACGGCGCGTACACGTACGTGACGCGGATCGTCGAGACCCCGGCCTCCGCCGTCCCCGGCGGGGTCAGCACGCTGCTGTTGGTGTTCGGTCTCGCGTCGGCGCTGGGCGTGGTGCTCGCGGGGCGTTTCGGCGCACGGACCGCACCCGCGCTCGCGCTGGCCTCGGCCGGGACAGCATTGGCGCTGCTGGCGCTGACCGCCGTGGGCGCGCGCCCCGCCCTCGGGGTGGCGGTCCTCGTCCTGTGGGGCGTGGCCTCGGGCGCCCTCCCTCCGCTGGCGCAGACGCTGATCCTGCGGCTGGGAGGCCCGGAGCGGCGGGCCACGGCGGGCGCGCTCATCCCCGTCGTCTTCAACGGGGGGATCGCGGTGGGGGCGGCGCTGGCGTCCGTGGTCGTCGCGCGGGGCGGGGCGCTCGCCCTCCCCGTCCCTGCGGCCGTCGTGGTGGCCGCGACGACGGTCGCGCTCGTCGCCGGCGCCCGCGCCTGGTCGCGCCCGGCCGGCGTCGACCCGGACCCCGCCCGCCGGCTCGAGGAGCCCGTGCGCCGGTGAGCGCCCCCGTCGGCAGGCGCCCGGTCCGGCAGAGCGGGTCGGCGGACCGGTGGTCAACAGGCCGGCGCGAGGGCCTCGCCGCTGCCGGTGTCGAGGTACGCGTCGGACACCCAGTTGTCGGCACCGATCCGGTACCAGAGGTTCGTGGTGCCTCGGGTGCCCGTGACGGTCTCGCCGCGTGCGTGGCACAGCAGCGGCACACGGGCGGTGTCGGCGGCAGCGCCGACCCATCCGTGGCCCGTGCCGGGCCCCGTGCGGACGTTGAGGGTGCCGCCGTCGGCCGCGACGATCCCCGACCGGGCGGAACCCTGCCACAGGAAGGTCACGTCCACCCACGCGTTGGAGCGCAGGCCCAGGCCGTCCCAGTAGGTGCCGTCGGCCAGGTCGATGCCCGCGGGGTTGGTCACCGTGCGACCGAAGAGGTCCTTGCCGCCGTGGTGCCCGAGCCGAGAGGCCGCGGACGCCTGCGGCGTGCCCTTCGGCAGGTCGGGGGCGGCGTGCCGGGTGGCGCTCCAGTAGTCGTCGGTCGTGTTCCACGGGCCCACGTCCCACACCGGCGCGTACTCGCACCGCGCGCTGTCCGCCCGGCAGACCCGGACGCTGAACGCCCCGTCGCCGTCCGCGGACAGCGCCCGCCGCGACGGCAGGGCGACGAAATGGTCCCGTTCGGAGATCTTGTGGCCGTTGGCCGTGTGCTTGCCCACCAGGCCCTCGCGCGTCGCGAAGATGCGGTGGGTCTCGCCGTCGCCGTCCGCGGCGGCCGGTGCCGCCAGGCCGACGACCGCCCCGGTGACGAGGGCGGCGACCCCGGCGAAGGCGGCCAGAACGCGCTTGCCGACTATCCCGCGATAAGTACGCATGTATGCGAACGTAACCGGCGTCACACCGCGGCGCGACCGGGAGGATCAACTGCTCGCGCGGAAGTCAAGCACCGGGACGGGTGAATTCCACGCTCCTGCGCGGGCGTGTCGTCGAGGTCCGGCAACCGGCACGGACGGCTCGCGAAGGCCTGGGATGATGGCGCCATGCCCGACCTCACGACGCCCCGCACCGTCACCCTCCTCGGCTCCACCGGCTCGATCGGCACCCAGGCGATCGACGTCGTGCTGGCCCACCCCGGGCGGTTCCGGGTCGAGGCGCTGAGTGCGGGCGGGGCGGACGTCGGGCTCCTCGCGGAGCAGGTCGCGACCGTGGGCGCGCGTGCGGTGGCCGTCGCCGACGCCGGTCGTGCGGGCGACCTGCGGGACGCGCTGGAGACGCGGCTGGGCGCGGCGGGGGGCGACGTCGAGGTGCTGGCGGGGCCCGAGGCGGCGACCGAGCTCGCGGGGCGTGGCAGCGACGTCGTGCTCAACGGCATCACCGGCTCGGTGGGCCTGCGGCCCACGCTCGCGGTGCTCGCGGGCGGCTCCACGCTGGCGCTGGCCAACAAGGAGTCGCTCGTCGTGGGCGGCTCGCTGGTCAAGGCTGCGGCCGCCCCCGGGCAGATCGTCCCGGTGGACTCCGAGCACTCGGCGATCGCGCAGGCGCTGCGCGGCGGCGCGCGCGAGGAGGTGCGGCGCCTCGTGCTCACGGCGTCGGGCGGACCGTTCCGCGGTCGCAGCCGCGACGACATCAAGAAGGTCACGGCCGACGAGGCGCTCGCGCACCCGACGTGGTCGATGGGGCCGGTGGTGACGGTGAACTCGGCCTCGCTGATGAACAAGGGGCTCGAGCTCATCGAGGCGCACCTGCTGTTCGACGTGCCGGTCGACGATATCGCCGTCGTCGTGCACCCCCAGTCGGTGGTGCACAGCATGGTCGAGTTCCACGACGGGTCGACGATCGCCCAGGCGTCCCCGCCGGACATGCGGCTGCCCATCGCGCTCGGCCTGTCGTGGCCCGAGCGGCTCGACGTCGTCTCGCCGCCGTGCGACTGGACGCGCGCCGCGTCGTGGACGTTCGAGCCCCTCGACGAGGCCACGTTCCCGGCCGTCGGTCTGGCGCGGGCCGCCGCCGCGGCGTCGGCCACGCACCCCGCGGTGTACAACGCGGCGAACGAGCAGGGCGTGGCGGCCTTCCTGGCCGGGCGGATCGGCTTCCTCGACATCGTCGAGACGGTGGAGCGGGTGCTCGCCGAGCACGACGGCACGACCGCCGCCGACGTCACGCTGGACGCCGTCGAGGGCGCCGAGCACTGGGCGCGGGCGCGGGCCGACGAGATCCTCGCGCGGTCCTGACGAACCCTCCACGCCCGCCCGCCGCCGGCCGTGCCGCGAGCGCGCCCCGGTGACCTAGGCTCGACGCCGTGGACGTTCTCTCCTGGGTGGTCGGCATCGCCGTGATGCTGGTGGGCCTCGCTGTCTCCATCGGCCTGCACGAGGTGGGCCACATGGTGCCCGCGAAGAAGTTCGGCGTGCGGGTGAGCCAGTACATGGTGGGCTTCGGGCCCACGCTCTGGTCGCGCGCCAAGGGCGAGACGGAGTACGGGGTCAAGGCGATCCCGCTGGGCGGCTACGTGCGGATGGTCGGCATGATGCCGCCCGCGCCCGAGGGCACGCCCCGTCGGGGCGGCTTCTTCGGCCAGGCGATCGCCGACGCCCGCGACGCGTCGGTGAGCGAGATCCTGCCCGGCGAGGAGCACCGCGCCTTCTACCACCTGTCCACGCCCAAGAAGCTCGTCGTGATGCTCGGCGGCCCGGTGATGAACCTGCTCATCGCCGTCGTGCTGACGTTCGTCGTGCTCGTCGGCATCGGGGCGCCCACCGTGACCACCACCGTGGGCGCGGTGAGCGAGTGCACCCCCACGTCGACGACGGCGGACGGCGCGCCCGTCTGCGGCGACGCGGCCGCGCCGTCGCCCGCGGCGGCGGCCGGCCTGCAGCCCGGCGACGAGATCGTCGAGTGGGACGGCGCGGCCGTCTCGTCGTGGGACCAGCTCTCCGGCGCGATCGCGGACACCCCCGACCAGCAGGTCCCGGTGGTGGTGCTGCGCGAGGGCGCCGAGGTGCCCCTGACGGTCACCACGACCGACCGGCAGGTCCCCGTCGTCGAGGCGGACGGCACGGCGAAGGTCGACGCCGACGGTCAGCCGGTCACGGAGACGGCCGGGTTCCTGGGCGTTACGCCGACCCAGGAGCACGAGCCGATGCCGCTCTCCACCGTCCCGGAGGCGGTCTGGCAACAGGTCTCGGGCACCGCGGGAATGATCCTCACGCTGCCGGTGCGGATCGGTGACGCGGCGGTGCAGGCGTTCACGGACGAGCCGCGCTCGCAGGACTCCGTGGTCTCCGTGGTCGGCGTCGGCCGGATGGCCGTGGACGCGGTCGCGGCGGACGCCCCGGTGATCAGCACCCTGCAGTTCCTGCTGAGCCTGCTCGCCGCGCTCAACGTCGCGCTGTTCGTCTTCAACCTCATCCCGCTGCTGCCGCTGGACGGCGGCCACGTGCTGAACGCCCTGTACGAGGGCGCGAAGCGCCAGCTCGCACGGCTGCGGGGTCTCCCGCGGCCCGGCCCCGCCGACGTCGCGCGGATGATGCCGGTGGCCTACGTGATGTTCGTCGTGCTGGTGGGCACGGGCGCGATCCTCATCGTCGCCGACGTGGTGGACCCGGTCCGCCTGGGCTGAGCCTCGCCGCCCGGTCCCGCCGTCAGGCCCCCTTGCCGGGGGGCGCCGTCGGCTTGGCCGACGGCGTGTCTCGCGAGTCCTGTGGGTCGGTCGGCCGGTTCGACGGGGTCGGCTGCGAGGCCCGCGTGGGCTCGGGTGCCTGGGCGGGTTGCGTGGTCGGCGTCGTGCTGTTCCCGGGCCCGTCGGTGGCGGTGGGGGACGGCGTCGGGGTGGGCTCGTCGGACGGCGTGGGCGTGTCCGTGGGTCCGGTCGTCCCGCCGTCCGACGCCGGGACGACGTCGTCGCCGGTGCCCCCGTCGTCAGGGGTGCTCGCCGGGTCGTCGGTCGGATCGGGGTCGTGGGGCTCCGTCGTCTCGGTGTGAGGCAGGCTCTGGTCGTCGGGCACCCGGGCCGCCTCGAGGGCGGACGGGACGGACGGGCGCTCGGGCAGGCTCGTCGGCCACACCGTGACCACGATGACGGCGGCCATCGCGGCCCCGACCGCCACCGCACCGCCCCACCATGCGGTCTCCCAGCTGGCCAGGCCCCGGCGCCGGCGGCGGGCGAGGTCCTCGGGCAGGTGGCTGCGCAGCGCGGCGATGCTGTTGTACGGCGCCAGGAGGAACCCCACCCCCTGGAGGGCGAGCAGCACGCCGACGGCCACGGCCGACGTCGTGCCCTGCGCGATCGCCACCGCGCCGACCGCGAGCGCGACCGTGCCGATCAGGAGCTCGGTCAGGTTCGCGCGCAGCGCGTACTCGGTGCTCAGGTCGCCCCGCTGCTTCGGGGTGCGCAGGAAGACGCCCTCCCGGGCGAACAGGCCGCGTACCGACGCGGAGGCGACGACCCAGCCGAGCGCGACCCACAGGCCGAAGGCCCCGAGCGCGTCGCGCCACCGGGCGCCGGAGCTCCGGCGTGCGAGCACGACGGCGCGGCTGAGGCCCAGGAGGACGAGGACCACCGTGCACAGCACCAGCAGGTCGGACAGCCGGCGCACGACCGTGCCGGTGCCCAGGACGGCGTCGGCGGCGCCGAGGAGCAGGAAGCCCGTGAAGATCACCGAGGCCACGTCACCGAACCACTGGAGGCCGCCGACGAGGTAGGCCCAGCGCTGGGCGAGGGTGAGCTGGTTGCGGGCGGTGGACCGTCCGGGCAGCAAGGAGCGCCAGTGCATGCGCAGGATCTGGATACCGCCGAAGCACCAGCGGAAGCGCTGGCGCTTGAGCGCCTCGAACGTCAGCGGCATGACGCCGCGGCCGTACGACCGGTCGATGTGCACGCCGCGCCCGCCGGCGCGCAGCAGCCGGAGCGAGAGCTCGGCGTCCTCGGTGATGCACCACTCGTCCCAGCCGCCCTGGCCCTCCAGCGCCGCGCGACGGATGAGCCCCATGGTGCCGCCGAAGATCGCGCCGTTGCGCTCGTTGCGGGAGGCCTGCGAGACGTCGAAGAAGTAGCTGTACGAGTAGTACAGGCGGCGGAAGTACGCGGACACGTCCCAGTCGCGGTAGTCCTGCGGCGTCTGCAGGAAGCTCAGGCCGGGATCGGCGAACATCGGGGCGCAGTCGGCGAGGAAGTCCGGCTCGACGAGGTAGTCGGCGTCGATGATGCCGATGAGGTCGGCCCGCGGGTCGGTGTGCCGCAGGGCGAGGTTCAGCGCCCCGCTCTTGAACCCCTCGAGGTTCTCCACGTGCAGGAACGTGATGCGGTCGTGGGCGGCGCAGAACTCCTCGACCGGCCGCCACAGAGCCGGGTCGGTGGTGTTGTTGTCGATCACGAGGATCTCGTAGGCGTCGTACCGCTGGCGCAGCAGCTGCCGCAGGGTGGCGATCACCATGTCCGGCGGTTCGTCGTGGGTCGGGACGTGCAGGCTGACGAACGGGCGCGCGGTCCCCGGAGCCACGTGCCGCGGGTCGACCGACGCCGGCCACTGGCGACGCGTGAGCACGTCGACGAACTCCCACAGGTGTCCCAGCCCGATGAGCACGACGAACGCCTCGACCAGCCACAGCACGCCGCTGGCGACCACGGACGCCGGCGAGATCTCCGCGGTGAGCGTCCAGGTCGCGGTGTAGACGAGGAAGGAGACGGAGGCGAGCACGCTCATGGACCAGGCGGCGATCCCGCGCACGGCCCAGGACCGGCCCACCGGCCACCACACGAGGAGCGATCCGCCGACGACGGCGGCGGCCAGCGCCGCGCGGGCGAGCGGCGCGCCGAGGAGCAGCGCCAGGGCACATCCCGCGAGCGCGAGCCCCGCGGCGACGCCGACGACTGTCGCCGCGGGACGTGGCTCGGCATGCCGGCGGCGTCGCCGCCGGCCGGTGACGAGCACCAGTCCGGTGGTGGGCAGGAGGAGGGCGACCGAGACCACCAGGATCAGGCCCGTGAGGGAGAGCACCGGCACAGGGTAGGGGACCCGCGGCGCGGTCCGGTCATCGGTGCAGGCGCCCGGGCGGCCCGGCGTGAAGAACGTGCGTCGAGACTGCTGCCGTGCGGTGGACGGCGGCCCTCGGCGCCGGTCCGTGTGCGTGCGCGGCCGGCAGAAGCGCGATACTGGCACCGTGACTGCGATCAATCTCGGCATGCCGACCCCGCCCGCACCCACGCTGGCCCCCCGCCGCAAGTCCCGCAAGATCCAGGTGGGCAAGGTGGCCGTCGGCGGCGACGCGCCGATCAGCATCCAGTCCATGACGACGACCCCGACCACGGACATCAACGCGACGCTGCAGCAGATCGCCGAGCTGACCGCCGCGGGCTGCGACATCGTCCGGGTCGCCGTACCGACCATCGACGACGCGGACGCGCTGCCCGCCATCGCGAAGAAGTCGCAGATCCCGGTCATCGCGGACATCCACTTCCAGCCCAAGTACGTGTTCGCGGCGATCGACGCGGGCTGCGCGGCGGTGCGCGTCAACCCCGGCAACATCCGCAAGTTCGACGACCAGGTCAAGGAGATCGCGAGGGCGGCCTCCGACGCCGGGGTCTCGCTGCGGATCGGCGTCAATGCCGGCTCGCTCGACAAGCGCCTGCTCGAGAAGTACGGCAAGCCCACGGCCGAGGCCCTCGTGGAGTCCGCCGTGTGGGAGGCGAGCCTGTTCGAGGAGCACGGCTTCCACGACTTCAAGATCTCCGTGAAGCACAACGACCCCGTGGTCATGGTGCGCGCGTACGAGCTGCTCGCCCAGCGCGGCGACTGGCCGCTGCACCTCGGCGTCACCGAGGCGGGCCCGGCGTTCCAGGGCACGATCAAGTCGGCGACCGCGTTCGGTGCCCTGCTCAGCCAGGGCATCGGCGACACGATCCGCGTCTCCTTGTCGGCGCCGCCGGTCGAGGAGGTCAAGGTCGGCACGCAGATCCTGCAGGCGCTCAACCTGCGCCCCCGCAAGCTCGAGATCGTCTCGTGCCCGTCGTGCGGGCGCGCGCAGGTGGACGTGTACACGCTCGCCGAGAAGGTCACCGCGGGGCTCGAGGGCATGACGGTCCCGCTGCGCGTCGCGGTCATGGGCTGCGTCGTCAACGGCCCGGGCGAGGCTCGCGAGGCGGACCTCGGCGTCGCGTCCGGCAACGGCAAGGGCCAGATCTTCGTCAAGGGCGAGGTCGTCAAGACCGTTCCCGAGGCGATGATCGTCGAGACCCTCATCGAGGAGGCGATGCGCATCGCCGAGACGATGCCCGCCCCCGAGAACGACGGGCAGGCCGGGGCCCCGGTGGTCTCGGTCGGCTGACGCCCCCCGCATCGGGGACGATGGCGGTGGGGCCCACGGCGGCGAAGGGGGCGTGATGGGCGGCTGGCGACCGGCGGTGCGGGCGCGCGGCGACGCGCGCGGCCTCGACGCGCGCCGCCCCCGTGCCCGCGTCCTCGGGCAGGAGGACCTCGACGAGGCGCGCGCCCTGTGCGCCCGCGACCCGGTGACGTCGGTGCTCGCGGCCGCACGCCTGGAGGTCGCGGCCGCCGCGGGCCTGGCCGCCGCCGGCGGCCAGGCATGGGGCTTCCCGGCGGCCGGGCCGCTCGTCGCGGTCTGCTGGTCGGGGGCAAACCTCGTCCCGATCCTCGCCCCGGACCTCGTGGGCCGCGACGCCGACGACGCCGTCGCCGCCTTCGCCGCGGCGGCCCGCGCCCAGGGACGCCGCTCGTCGTCGATCGTGGGGGACCGGACCGCCGCGCTCGCGCTCTGGGACCTGCTCGCGCCGCGCTGGCCCCCGGCGCGGGAGGTGCGCGCCGACCAGCCGTCCCTCGCGATCGCCCGTGACCCCGACGTGGAGCCGGACCCCCTCGTGCGGCGCTCCACCCTCGACGAGGTGGACGCCGTGCTGCCCGCCTGCGTGCGCATGTTCGCGGAGGAGGTCGGGTACGCCCCCGCCGCGTCCCCGGGCAGCGCGTATGCGCTCCGCGTGCGTTCCCTCGTGGCCGAGGGGCGCTCGTTCGTGCGCACCGAGCCGCCCGCGGACCCGGGTTCCGAGCCGTTCGTGGCCTTCAAGGCGGAGCTGGGGGCGGTGGCCGGCGGGGTCGCGCAGGTGCAGGGCGTGTGGGTCGACCCGCTGCGCCGCGGGCGCGGCCTGGCCGCGCCCGGCATGGCCGCCGTCGTCGTCGCGACCCGGCGGGAGGTGGCGCCCGTCGTCTCCCTGTACGTCAACGCGTTCAACGCGCCCGCGCTCGCCACCTACCGGCGGGTCGGGTTCGAGCAGGTCGGCACGTTCACGACGGTGCTGTTCTGACCGTGCCGCCCGGTTCCCGGATCCGTCCGGATCGTGAGATGGTACGGCGCGTGACGACGCGTGCGACGGCGGCTGCCGGGGTGAGGTCCGTGAGGGGTCGACGGGCGGGACGACGATGAAGGCGCTGTTCAAGCCGGGGCCCGGGGCAGGGCTGGAGCTCGTGGAGCGGCCCGAGCCCGAGGCCGGCATCGGCGACGTGAAGATCCGTGTGCTGCGCACCGGGATCTGCGGCACCGACCTGCACATCGAGCGGTGGGACGACTGGGCGGCCTCGACGATCAAGGCCCCGCTGGTGCCGGGCCACGAGTTCGTCGGGGAGGTCGTGGAGGTCGGCGAGCTGGTGCACGACGTCGGCGTGGGCGACATCGTCTCGGGCGAGGGCCACATCGTGTGCGGCACGTGCCGCAACTGCCGCGCCGGGCGCCGACAGATGTGCATCCGCACCCAGGGCCTGGGCCTGCACCGCGACGGAGCGTTCGCCGAGTACGTCGTGCTGCCGGCCACCAACGTGTGGGTGCACCACGCCGAGGTCGACCTGGACGTCGCGGCGATCTTCGACCCGCTCGGCAACGCGGTGCACACGGCGCTCGCGTTCCCGGTGATCGGCGAGGACGTGCTCGTGTCCGGCTGCGGGCCGATCGGGCTGATGGCGATCGCCGTCGCCCGGCACGCTGGCGCACACCTGGTGGTGGGCACAGACGTGAGCCCGGCGCGGCTGGAGATGGCGAAGGCCATGGGCGCGGACGCGGCCCTCGACGTGCGCACGGCGCGCGTCGCGGACGCCCAGCGCGACCTGGGGCTGCGCGAGGGGTTCGACGTCGGGTTCGAGATGAGCGGCGCCCCGAGCGCGCTGCCGGAGATGATCGCCAACATGAACCATGGCGGCCGGATCGCGATGCTCGGCCTGCCGTCGGGGCCGATCGCCGTCGACTGGGGCACCGTCGTGACCCACATGCTCACGCTCAAGGGCATCTACGGGCGCGAGATGTTCGAGACGTGGCAGGCGATGGACGCGATGCTGCGCACCAGCGCGGCGCTGCGCGCGGCGATCGCCTCGGTCGTCACGGACCGGCTCCCCGCGTGCCGGTGGCGCGAGGGCTTCGAGGCGGCGGCCTCGGCGCACGGCGGCAAGGTGGTCCTCGACTGGACGAGCTGGGAGGCATGACGATGTACGGGACGTTCCGAGAGCACCTGGCGGGCGAGCTCGCCGAGATCGAGCGCGCGGGCCTGACCAAGCACGAACGCGGCATCGCGGGACCGCAGGGCGCGCGCATCCGCGCCGACGGCGCGGAGCTGCTGAACTTCTGCGCCAACAACTACCTGGGCCTCGCGGACGACCCGCGCATCGTCGCCGCGGCCCGTGACGCGCTCGACACCTGGGGCTACGGCCTGGCCAGCGTGCGGTTCATCTGCGGCACGCAGGACCAGCACCGCGCCCTCGAGGAGCGGGTGGCCGGCTTCCTGGGGACGGACGACTCCATCCTCTTCTCGTCGTGCTTCGACGCGAACGGCGGCGTCTTCGAGACGCTCTTCGGCGCCGAGGACGCGATCGTGTCGGACGCGCTCAACCATGCGTCGCTCATCGACGGCATCCGGCTGTCGAAGGCCGCCCGGTTCCGCTACCGCAACCGGGACATGGGCGACCTCGAGGACCAGCTGCGCGCCGCCCGCGACGGTGGGTCGCGGCACGTCGTGATCGTCACCGACGGCGTCTTCTCGATGGACGGCTACCTCGCCCCGCTGCGGGAGATCTGCGACCTCGCCGACCGGTACTCCGCGCTCGTGCTGGTGGACGACTCGCACGCCGTCGGCTTCATGGGCGACCACGGCCGGGGCACGCCCGAGCTGTGCGGCGTCGCGGACCGGGTCGACATCCTCACGGGCACTTTCGGCAAGGCGCTGGGCGGCGCGTCGGGCGGGTACGTCGCGGCGCACCAGGAGATCGTCGACCTGCTGCGCCAGCGCGCCCGCCCCTACCTGTTCTCCAACACGCTCGCGCCGACGATCGTGGCGGGCACGCTCACGGCGCTCGACCTCGTGGAGGGCTCGGGGGACCTGCGTGCGCGCCTGGTCGAGAACGCCGCCCTGTTCCGCCGCCTCATGACCGAGGCCGGCTTCGACCTGCTGCCCGGCGAGCACCCCATCGTGCCGGTGATGTTCGGTGACGCCGTCCTCGCCGCCAAGGTCGCCGAGGCGATGGGGGAGCGCGGCGTGTACGTCACCGCGTTCAGCTTCCCCGTGGTGCCGCGCGGCGAGGCCCGCATCCGGGTGCAGCTGTCCGCCGCGCACACGCCCGAGCAGGTCCGCGCGTGCGTGGACGCGTTCGTCGCGTCGCGGGAGGCGGTCGCGGCCTGACCGGGGCTACTTCAGCAGCCGCGACATCCGCCGGTCGGCGAGCACCTGCCCGCCGGTCTGGCAGGTGGCGCAGTACTGCAGCGACCGGTCGGCGAAGCTCACCTCCCGGACGACGTCGCCGCACACGGGGCAGGTCTCGCCCGTGCGCCCGTGCACACGCATGCCGGCCCGCTTGGCGTCCTTGAGCTCCTTGGCGGGCTTGCCCGACGACGTCGCGACCGCGTCGCGCAGGGTGGTCACGACGGCGTCGTGCAGGGCGGCGACCTCGGCGTCCGTGAACGACCGGGTCAGCTTGAACGGCGACGTGCGCGCCACGTGCAGGATCTCGTCGGAGTAGGCGTTGCCGATCCCCGCGATCGCGCGCTGGTCGCGCAGCAGGCCTTTGACCTGCTGGTTCTTGGCCTGCATCAGCGCGGCGAGCGACTGCGGCGTGAAGTCGTCGGAGAGCGGGTCGACGCCGAGCGTGGCGACCTGCTCCACCTCCTGCGGGTCGCGGACCACGTGCACCGCCAGCCGTTTGCGGGTACCGGCCTCGGTGAGGTCGAAGCCCGCGCCGTCGTCGAGGCGCACCCGCAGCGCCAGCGCGGACCCGCGGGAGGAGCCGCCCATGCGCGGGCGGACGGGAGTCGTCGGCGCCTGGTCCGACCAGCGCACCCAGCCGCCGCGCGAGAGGTGGAACAGCAGGTGCAGGTGCGCGGTCTCCTCGCCGGCGTCCCCGGTCCCCGACAACCGCACGTCCAACCACTTGCCGTGGCGCGAGACGCCCGCGACCTCGCGCCCGAGGAGGGCGCTCACAGGCGGGTCGAACGTCTTGAGCGCGGCGATGGCCGCGACGTCGGCGGCGACCACCCGGCGGCCGGTCGCCCGCTCGTCGAGGAACTCCGCCAGTGCCTGCACCTCGGGAAGCTCGGGCATGCCGCCATGCTGCCAGCAGGAGGCGACGGCGACCAGGCGTGCGGCCGGGCGCGGACGGGGACGGCCGGGGCGGCGGGGAGGGCCGCCGGGCGCCGCTAGGCTTGCCCCCATGTCGATCGTGTCCGCCCGCCAGCCCCAGGGCGACCTGCTCCGCCTGTCCCAGCTCTTCGTCCGCACCCTGCGCGAGGACCCGGCCGACGCCGAGGTCGCGAGCCACCGGCTCCTGGTCCGTGCCGGCTACATCCGCCGCGCCGCCCCCGGCATCTACACCTGGTTGCCGCTGGGCCTGCGCGTCCTCGCCAAGGTCGAGGCCGTGGTGCGTGAGGAGATGCAGGCGATCGGTGCGCAGGAGGTGCACTTCCCGGCGCTGCTGCCGCGCGAGCCGTACGAGGTCTCCGGGCGCTGGACCGAGTACGGCCCCAACCTCTTCCGCCTGCAGGACCGCAAGCAGGCCGACTACCTCCTCGCGCCGACGCACGAGGAGATGTTCACCCTGCTGGTCAAGGACCTGTACTCGTCGTACAAGGACCTGCCCCTGGCGCTGTTCCAGATCCAGACCAAGTACCGCGACGAGGCGCGCCCCCGCGCGGGCCTCATCCGCGGGCGCGAGTTCATCATGAAGGACTCGTACTCCTTCGACGTCGACGACGCGGGCCTGGACGAGAGCTACGCCAAGCACCGCGCCGCCTACCAGCGGATCTTCGACCGCTTCGGCTTCGAGTACGTGATCGTCTCCGCGCACGCCGGCGCGATGGGCGGCTCCAAGTCGGAAGAGTTCCTCGCCAAGTCGCCGATCGGCGAGGACACCTACGTCGAGTGCAGGGCCTGCGGCTACGCGGCGAACGTCGAGGCCGCGCGGGCGCCCGTGCCCGACCCGGTCCCGTTCGAGGGCACCACCGAGGCGCACGCCGAGGACACCCCGGGCACCCCCACGATCGACTCGCTGGTCGACCACCTCAACGAGCGCTTCCCGCGTGACGACCGGCCGTGGGCGGCGGGGGACACGCTCAAGAACGTCCTGTTCCGGCTGGACCACCCCGACGGCACCACAGAGGCCGTCGCGATCGGCGTCCCCGGCAACCGTGAGGTGGACGTCAAGCGTATGGAGGCCGCCTTCTACCCGGCCGAGTTCACGCCGTTCGGCGACGCCGACTTCGCCGCCCGCCCCGCCCTGGCCAAGGGGTATATCGGGCCCGGCGCGCTGGGTGAGGAGAAGCCTTCGAAGGTCCGCTACCTGCTCGACCCCCGTGTCGTCGAGGGCACCCGCTGGGTGACCGGCGCCGACCGCCCGGGCCAGCACGTGCTCGACCTCGTCGCAGGCCGTGACTTCACCGCGGACGGAACCATCGAGGTGGCCGAGGTGTGGCCGGGCGACCCGTGCCCGAACGGCGACGGCATCCTCGAGACCGCCCGCGGCATCGAGATGGGGCACGTGTTCCAGCTCGGCCGCAAGTTCGCGGAGGCGCTCGACCTCAAGGTGCTGGACGTGAACGGCAAGGCTGTCACGGTCACCATGGGGTCCTACGGCGTGGGCGTCACGCGTGCGGTCGCCGCGATCGCGGAGGGCAACCACGACGAGAAGGGGCTCGCCTGGCCCGTCCAGGTGGCGCCCGCGCACGTGCACGTCGTCGCGACGGGGAAGGGCGCGGAGGTCTTCGAGGCCGCCGAGAAGCTCGCCACGGAGCTGGTCGACGCGGGGGTGGAGGTCATCTACGACGACCGCCCCAAGGTGTCGCCCGGCGTGAAGTTCGCCGACGCGGAGCTGTTCGGCGTGCCCCTGATCGTCGTCGTCGGCCGCGGCCTCGCGGACGGCGTCGTCGAGGTCCGCCCGCGTGCCGGCGCGTCCGAGCAGGTCCCGGTGGCCGACGCCGCACACGTCGTGACCGAGCGCGTCGCGGCCCTGCTGGCGGGCTGACCCGCCGCGAGGCTAGGCGCCCACCTCGTCCCCGGCCTGTTCCGGCAGGCCGGGGAACGGCTCGGGCTCGGCACCCCAGTCGTCGAGCGTCACGGCGGCGTCGACGAGCAGGTCGACGAGCACCCCGCGGGTGCCGGCCGTCGTCGTGCCGACGAGGCTCGCGTAGTCGGTGGCGAGGTCGTTCTCGAGGTCGATCACCAGCGCCTTGTCGCCCTGGTCCGCGAGCCGGGGCACGGCGTAGGCGGCACGGCGCGGGTCCTGGGCCGTGGCCTGCGTGCCCGCGACGGCGGCCCAGGCGTCCGCCCGCTGCGCGTGCGCCTCGACCCGGTCGAGCAGCCGGTCGCGCTTCGTGCCCGAGGTGATCGCCGCGCGCAGCTGCTGGGCGAACCTGGTCGCATCCTCGGACACGACGAGGGTGCTCAGGTCGTGCGCGGTGAGCCCCTCGGGGACTGTCCCGCCCTCGTCCCGCACGTCGTCCTGGCCGTCGTCCTGGTCGGTGCCGGCGGCGTCTTCCGTCGGCTCGGTGGGGGCGGGCGTGCCCTCCTCCGCGGCCCGACCCGAGCCGGTCGGTGTCGGGACCCGTGGGGCGGCGACGCCGGGGCCGGGGACGTCGGCGATGGCGGCGAGGCGTTCGCCCGAGACCGTCTGCGCCGCGCCGATCGAGGCCAGCAGGCGCGCCAGCGGTCCGTCGGTCGTGGTGCCGGCCGCGGTCCGCGAGCGGGCGGCCGCGTCGTCGAGCGCCTGCACGACGTCGGCGGGGGTGGCCCTGTCCCACGCGGACGACTGCGTGCCGCTCGGCTCGTCCGTCGCGAGCCCCGAGTCGTACTCCCCGCCCAGCGCCTCGGCCTGCGCGCGGGAGGCCGCGGCGATGCGGGTGAGCTCGGTGACGAGGCGCTCCCGCTCGGTGGGCGCCTCCTCCAGGGCCGCCTCGGCGCCGTCGGCCACGAGGAGGGCGTCCGACACGGCGGTGCGGCGCACCACCTCGAGGCTGTCGGGCACCGGCTCGTCCGCGGGCGGCGCCTCCAGCCGGACGCCGCACCCGGCCAGCAGCGCGACGCCGAGCAGCGCCGCGCCCGCGGCCGCCCTCGGGCGACGCCGGACACCGGGCGCGGGCACGGCGGGCGTGACGGTCCGGACGGGAGCGGGCTGCTGTTCCATCGTGGCCGATGATGCCACGCGGGTGGGCCCGCCCGTGTGACGTTCCTCCGCCCGTCCGGGGCGCCGCGCGGCGCGAGCCGGGCCCGTCGTTCGTTACGCTGGACGCTGCACACAACGACACACCGGCCGCGGGACGTCCCGGCGCGGGAGCACACGGCAGTCCACGACGTGACCCACGGGAGGCAGCGATGGCAGCGCAGCACGGCCGCACGGCGGCGGACGACGCGAAGGCCGAGGCGGTGCGGCGGGTCGTGACCCCGGCGGTCGACGCGGCGGGTCTGTTCCTGGAGGACGTCGTCCTCACGCGGGCCGGCGCGAAGTCGGTCGTGCGCATCACCGTGGACCTCCCCGAGGACGCGCGAGGCAGCCTCGACTCGGACACCCTCGGCGACGTCTCGCGCGCGATCTCCGCGGCGCTGGACGCCGACGACGTGGTCCCCGGTGCCTACACGCTCGAGACCTCGACGCCCGGCACCTCCCGGCCGCTGACGGAGCCGCGCCACTTCCGGCGCGCCCGCGGCCGCCTCGTGGTGCTCCAGCTGCGCGACGGCGGCACGGCGTCCGGCCGCCTGGTCGAGGTCGACGGCGGCGCGGACACCACCGACGACGACGCGCACCTCGTGCTGGAGGACGGCACCCGCGTGCCCCTCGCCGACGTGCGCCGGGGCAAGATCGAGGTCGAGCTGAAGCGCCTGGACGAGGCGCCGGACGAGACCGACACGGACACGGGCGACGCCCGGGACGACACCACGGGCTCCGCCCGTCACGAGGAGGGCTGACGATGGACATCGACATGAGCACGCTTCGGCTGCTGGAGCGGGAGCGGGACATCAGCCTCGACGTCCTGGTGGCCGCGATCGAGCAGGCGCTGCTGTCGGCCTACCACCGCACGCCCGACGCCTACTCGCACGCCCGCGTCGAGGTGGACCGCAAGTCGGGTCACGTGGCCGTGTGGGCCCGCGAGGAGATCCGCACGCCGGACCCCGCCGACCCGGAAGCGCGGCCCACCGTCGAGCTGGGACCGGAGTTCGACCACACCCCGGCCGACTTCGGCCGGATCGCCACCGCCACGGCCCGCCAGGTCATCGTGCAGCGGCTGCGCGACGCCGAGGACGACCAGGTGCTCGGCATGTTCCGCGGCAAGGAGGGTGAGGTCCTCGCGGGCGTCATCCAGCAGGGGCGCGACCCGCGCGTCGTGCTCGTGGACGTGGGCGGCACGGAGGCCGTGCTGCCCCCGCACGAGCAGGTGCCCACCGAGGAGTACGTGCACGGCGAGCGGCTGCGCGCCTACGTCGTCGAGGTCTCCCGCGGCATGAAGGGCGCCCAGGTGGTGCTGAGCCGCACGCACCCGGGCCTCGTGCGCAAGCTCTTCGAGCTGGAGGTCCCGGAGATCGCCGACGGCGCCGTCGAGATCACGGCGATCGCCCGCGAGGCGGGACATCGCTCCAAGGTCGCCGTCCGGTCCAAGGTGGCCGGGCTCAACGCCAAGGGCGCCTGCATCGGGCCGATGGGCGCGCGCGTGCGCGCCGTCATGGCGGAGCTGCACGGGGAGAAGATCGACATCGTCGACCACAGCGACGACCCGGCCCGCTTCGTGGCCAACGCGCTCTCGCCCGCGCGTGTGACCTCGGTCACGGTGGTCGACGCCGATGCCAAGGCTGCGCGGGTCGTCGTGCCCGACTACCAGCTGTCCCTCGCGATCGGCAAGGAAGGGCAGAACGCCCGGCTCGCCGCGAAGCTGACGGGGTGGCGGATCGACATCCGGTCCGACGAGGCGGCCCCCGCCGGGGACGGTGCGACGGGCGACGACGCAGGTGGCGCCGCGGTGAGCCGCGGGGCCGAGGGCTGAGGCCGGTCACGGCACGTGGGTCGTCGCGCTAGACTGTCGGGGACCGGGCCACGCGCCCAGCCCTCGACCTCCCCACGGATCGCGCCGGAAACCTCCGGACCGATGCGGACGTGTGTCGGGTGCAGGGAGCGTGACCAGCGGTCCGCTCTCCTGCGGCTGGTGCTCGAGCCGTCGGGACGCGAGGAAGTCCTCGCGGTCGACGTGCGAGGGTGTCTGCCGGGGCGTGGCGCCTGGATCCATCCGACGTCCGCCTGCCTGGCGCTCGCGGAGCGTCGTCGGGCCGTGCCGCGCGCGCTGCGCGTCACGGGTCCGCTCGACCTCTCCGAGGTCCGGGACTATCTGGAGCAGCGAGACCGTTGAGTCCCTCCGGTCCGCGCCGCCACCCGGCGGACGGACCTTCGCGACCGAGCATGCTCGGCCGCACCCACTGAAGTCGACAAGGAAGCGGGTCAGAAGCCGATGGGCACCCGATGAGTTCCGTGCGATGAGTACTCGGTACTAACGACGGTCCTCCCTGTCTCGCAGGAGGGCCGAGACAGGAGAGTTGTGGCGAAGATCCGCGTTCACGAGCTGGCCAAGCAGCTCGGGGTGGAGAGCAAGACCCTGCTCGCCGACCTGAAGTCGGCGGGCGAATTCGTCCGGTCGGCGTCCTCGACGCTCGAGGCACCGGTCGAGCGAGTCATGCGCGACAAGTACAAGGACGCGGCCCCCGCGTCCTCGGGGGCCAAGGCTGCCGCGCCCCAGGCTGCGGCGCCGCGCGCCGAGCAGAAGGCCGCTCCGGCGAAGCCCGCCCCCAAGCCCGCCCCGCAGAAGCCCGAGCCCGAGTCGCCCGTCGCCCCGGTGGCGGACGCGACACCGGCCGCACCCGTGCAGGAAGCCCCGGCGAAGCCGGCGGCTGCCCGTCCCGGGGCCCCGACGCCCGGCCCGCGCCCCGCGGCGCCGAAGCCGGCTCCTGCCGCGCGCGAGCAGCGCGACGGCGGTCGTGACGGTGGCCGCGACGGCGGCCGTGACGGTGGCAAGGGTGGCCGTTCCCCGCGTCCGGGCAACAACCCGTTCGCGTCCAGCCAGGGCATGCCGCGCCAGGGGCAGCGCCCCGGCGCCCCGCGCCCCGGCAACAACCCGTTCGCGTCCAGCCAGGGCATGCCGCGCCCCGGCCAGCGCCCGGACCGCGGCGAGGCCGCGCCCGAGCGCTCCGGCGAGCGTCCCGGCGGTCCTCGTCCGGGCGGCCCCCGCCCCGGTGGCCCGCGCCCCGCGGCTCCCCGTCCCGGCGGCCCGCGCCCGAACCCCGGCATGATGCCGGGCAAGACCTCGATGCCGCGTCCCGGCGAGCGTCCGGCGCCCGCGGGCGGTGGCCGTGGTGGCCGCGGTGGCGGTCCTGGTGGCGGCCCGGGTGGTGGCGGTGGCTTCCGTCCCGGTGGTGGCGGCGGCTTCGCCGGCCGTCCTGGAGGCCGTGGTGGCGCCGGTCGTGGCTCCACGCAGGGTGCGTTCGGTCGCGCCGGTGGCCGTCCCGTCCGTGGGCGGAAGTCGAAGCGCGCGAAGCGCCAGGAGTTCGAGCAGATGCAGGCGCCGTCGCTCGGCGGCGTGCAGGTGCCCCGCGGCAACGGCTCGACCGTCGTCCGCCTGCGCCACGGCTCGTCGCTGAACGACTTCGCGGACAAGATCGACGCGAACCCCGCGAGCCTGGTCACGGTGCTGTTCCACCTCGGTGAGATGGCCACCGCGACGCAGTCGCTCGACGAGGACACGTTCGGCACGCTGGCGAACGAGCTCGGCTACGTCATCGAGATGGTGTCGGCCGAGGAGGAGGACCGCGAGCTGCTCGGGGCCTTCGACATCGACCTCGACGCCGAGCTCGAGGGCGAGTCGGACGAGGACCTCATGCCCCGTCCGCCCGTGGTCACCGTCATGGGTCACGTCGACCACGGCAAGACGCGTCTTCTCGACGCGATCCGCCAGACCGACGTCATCTCCGGCGAGGCCGGTGGCATCACCCAGCACATCGGTGCCTACCAGGTGAGCCACGAGCACGAGGGCAACGACCGCGCCATCACCTTCATCGACACCCCGGGTCACGAGGCGTTCACCGCCATGCGTGCCCGTGGTGCCCAGGTGACGGACATCGCGATCCTCGTGGTCGCCGCCGACGACGGCGTCATGCCGCAGACGGTGGAGGCCCTGAACCACGCCCAGGCGGCCAACGTGCCGATCGTGGTCGCGGTGAACAAGGTGGACAAGGAGGGGGCCAACCCCGACAAGATCCGCCAGCAGCTCACCGAGTACAACCTGGTGGCTGAGGAGTACGGCGGCGACACCATGTTCGTCGACGTGTCGGCCAAGCAGAACCAGGGGATCGACCAGCTGCTCGAGGCCGTGCTCCTCACGGCGGACGCCTCGCTGGACCTGCGGGCCAACCCCGACAAGGACGCGCGCGGTGTGGCCATCGAGGCCAACCTCGACAAGGGCCGCGGCGCCGTCGCGACCGTCCTGGTCCAGTCGGGCACGCTGCAGGTCGGCGACGCGATCGTCGCGGGCACGGCCCACGGCCGCGTGCGCGCCATGTTCGACGAGCACGGCAACGCCGTGACCGAGGCGGGCCCCGCCCGTCCGGTCCTCGTGCTCGGTCTCGCGTCGGTGCCGAGCGCCGGCGACACCTTCCTGGTGGCGCCCGACGAGCGCACCGCCCGGCAGATCGCCGAGAAGCGCGAGGCGGCCGAGCGTGCCGCCCTCCTGGCCAAGCGTCGCAAGCGCATCAGCCTGGAGGACTTCACGCAGGCCCTCCAGCAGGGCAAGGTCGAGACGCTCAACCTCGTCCTCAAGGGCGACGTGTCCGGTGCGGTCGAGGCCCTGGAGGACGCGCTGCTCAAGATCGACGTCGGCGACGAGGTCGAGCTGCGTGTCATCCACCGCGGTGTCGGTGCGATCACGCAGAACGACGTCAACCTGGCCACGGTCGACAACGCGATCATCATCGGCTTCAACGTGAAGTTCGGTGAGCGTGTCGAGGACCTCGCGGAGCGCGAGGGCGTCGAGGTCAAGTTCTACTCGGTCATCTACCAGGCGATCGACGACGTCGAGGCAGCCCTGAAGGGCATGCTCAAGCCGGAGTACGAGGAGGCCCAGCTGGGCACCGCGGAGATCCGCCAGGTCTTCCGTTCCTCGAAGTTCGGCAACATCGCGGGCTCGATCATCCGGTCGGGCACCATCCGCCGCAACACCAAGGCGCGTGTCCTGCGCGACGGCAAGATCGTCGGGAACGACCTGACGATCGAGTCGCTGCGCCGCGAGAAGGACGACGTCACCGAGGTCCGCGAGGGCTTCGAGTGCGGTATCGGCCTCGGGTCGTTCAACGACGTCACCGAGGGTGACATCATCGAGACCTTCGAGATGCGCGAGAAGCCGCGCGCCTGACGGTCGCGCCGCTAGTACAGTCTGACGGCGCCCCGGCCCGACCCGCTTCGACAGGAGCGGGTCGGGCCGGGGCGCCGTCGGCGTCGAGAGAGGGAGACACACATGCCCGGCCCCAAGGGCGACAGGCCCGAGAACCCGCGCGCCCGCAAGCTCGCGGACCGCATCAAGGAGATCGTCGCGCAGCTGCTCGACACGCGGATCAAGGACCCGCGTCTCGGCTTCGTCACCGTGACGGACGTCCGCGTCACGGGCGACCTGCAGAACGCCTCGGTGTTCTACACGGTGTTCGGCACGGACGAGGAGCGGGCCGGCACCGCCGCGGCGCTGGAGAGCGCCAAGGGCATGATCCGCTCGGAGGTCGGCAAGCAGACCGGCGTGCGGCTCACCCCGACCATCGAGTTCTTCCTGGACTCGATGCCGGAGAACGCTGCCCACCTGGACGCGGCGCTCCTCGAGGCACGACGCCGCGACGCCGAGCTCGCCGCCCTGCGCGAGGGCAAGGGTTTCGCCGGCGACGAGGACCCGTACCGCAAGCCTTCGGAGGACGACGAGCCCGAGGCTTGAGCGGAGCCGACGCCCGGCCGACACCGTGCGCCAGGATGTGGTCATGACCCTTCACGGCGACGACCCCGACCTGGCTCGCGACGTCGACCGGGCCTGCTGGCTCACCGGCACGTTCACGCTGCGCAGCGGGCAGGTGACGTCCGAGTACTTCGACAAGTACCTGTTCGAGACGGACCCGGCGCTCCTGGCCCGCGTCGCGGCGCGCATGGTGCCGCTGGTCCCCGACGGTACGGATCTGCTCGGCGGCCTGGAGCTCGGCGGCGTGCCCCTGGTGACCGTGCTCAGCTCCCTGACGGGGCGGCCCGCACTGTTCGTGCGCAAAGAGGCCAAGCGGTACGGGACGGCGAAGCTCGTCGAAGGCCCTCCGGTCGCCGGCCGTCGCGTCACCCTCGTCGAGGACGTCGTGACGACGGGCGGCGCGGTCCGCGACGCGACGCTCGCGCTGCGCGCAGAAGGCGCCGTCGTCGAGACGGTGCTGTGTGCCATCGACCGCAGCCCGGCGGACGCTGCGCCGCTCGCGGACCTGGGGCTCGAGGTCCGCGCGGTGCTCACCAAGGCGCAACTGGACGCCACCCGCGTCTGACCCACGACCCGCGACGAACCACGGAGAACCTATGACCGCACCGGCGCGTCCCGCGCAGCCGCCCCGCCGCCCGACCGCGCCCGACGGCCTCCTCGTCGTGGACAAGCCGGCGGGCTGGACGAGTCACGACGTGGTCGGGCGCTGCCGGCGGCTGGCCGGCACGCGCAAGGTCGGCCACGCGGGCACCCTCGACCCCATGGCGACGGGCGTGCTCGTCGTCGGGGTGGGGCGCGCCACGAAGCTCCTGACCTACGTGGTCGGCGCCGACAAGGCGTACCAGGCCACGATGCGCCTCGGCGTCGCCACCACGACGGACGACGCCGAGGGCGAGGTCGTCGAGACGCTCGGGGCCGGCGGGGGCGTGGACGGCGCGGCGCTGGCGCGGGAGGTCGCGGTGCTGACCGGAGACATCCGGCAGGTGCCCACCACCGTGAGCGCGATCAAGGTGGACGGCAAGCGGGCCTACGCGCGCGCCCGGGCGGGGGAGGACGTCGTCCTCGAGGCCCGCCCGGTCACCGTGAGCCGCTTCGACGTGCTCGGCACGCGGGCCTCGACGACGCCCGAAGGTGTCCCTGTGCTCGACGTCGACGTCGAGGTCGTCGTCTCGTCGGGCACGTACGTCCGCGCCCTGGCCCGCGACCTCGGCGCCGCGCTCGGGACCGGTGGCCATCTCACGGCGCTGCGCCGCACCCGGGTGGGCGGCTACGAGCTGGCGGGCGCCCGGACGCTCGAGGAGCTGGAGGCGCAGGCCGACGCCGACGGCGTGCTCGCCACGCTGCCCCTCGCCGACGCGGCGCGCGCGACGTTCCCGGTGCGGGAGCTCTCCGCGGACGAGGCGCGCGCCCTCGGTTACGGCCAGTGGGTGCCCGCCAGCGGCGAGCGGGGCACGGTCGCCGCGATCGGCCCCGACGGCACGCTCGTGGCGCTCCTGGAGGACACCCGCCGGCGGGGGGAGTCGCTGGCCAAGCCCGTTCTCGTCCTCGCCCCGGCCGGCGGCTGACCGGCCGGGGCGGCCCTCGGCGCCACTCAGCCGCGAAGCGCAGGCTCGCCGCGGTGCGTCGGCTCGCCGCGGTGCGCGGGCTCGCCGCGGTGGGCGGCGCGCTCGAGCGCCTCGTCGCGCGCGGCCTCGGCGTCGGGCTCGGCGCCGCCGGCGGTGCGCAGATGCCCGACGAGCGACAGCGCGACGCCCACCGTGGCCCAGGCCCCGAGGGCGAGCCAGGCCTGTGCGGCGTCGGCGGCCGGGAAGTAGGAGAGGTCGCGCAGCAGGGTGGCGCCCGCGCCGGGCGGGAACCACTGGCCGATCGCGCCCCAGTGCCACGGGAGGAACTCCGGCGGCACGGTGGCGCCCGAGATCGGGTTGGCGACCAGCATCATCGTCACCGCGCCGAGCGCGATCCCGGCGCGGCCCAGCAGGGCCACCAGACCGGTGATGGGGGCGGCGACGGCGGCGAGCGCGAGCGCGGCGCCCCCGGCGTTGGTCCACCAGTCGCCCTGCAGCGCCCCGAACCATGACTGCAGCACGGCGACGAGGACGACGCCGCCCGCGGCGGCGTAGACGGTGACGGCCAGCACGCGGCGCAGTGCCCCCACCACGAGGAGTGAGATGCCGACGCCGCCGACGATCCCGCCGAGGACCAGGGGGAACAGGGCGGCCGCGAGGCCGGTGCCGCGCGGGTCGTCGGCGGACAGAGGGACGACGTCGGTCACCGTGACGGTGGGCGGCTCCGCCGGGTCGCCCGCGGCCTGCGCCTGCTGGGCGAGCCCGGCCTGCAGCTGCCCTGCGGCCGCGGTGAGGAGCTGGTGCGTGGCGCTGTTCGCGGCCGAGGCGGTGAGCACCTCGGGCGCTTCGCCGAGCACGATCGCGCCGTAGGCGTCGCGGGCCTCGATCGCGCCGACCGCGGCGTCTCGGGAGTCGACGGGGACGAGGTCCACGACGCCGGGTTGCGCCGCTTCGAGCGACGTCTCGAGGCCGGCCACCGCCTGGTCCGGGCCGACGACCGCGACGGGGACGTCCTTCGGCTCGGCCGTGACGGCGGGCCAGGAGAAGGCGAGCACGAGGACACCGACGACGGCGGCGACGCCGAGGGCCAGGGCGACGACGCGGCCCCACGGCGTGTGCGGTGCGGGGCGCTCGACGGGGCGGGGGACGGGGTCGGTGGTCTCCGTGGGGGAGGGCATGGCATGCTCCGAGGTCGAATCAAAAAACGAATGTTCGTTCTTTATATAGAGTCCTCTCGGGTCCCTAGACTTGTCAACCGTCCGTCCGTGCCCTCGGGAAGGGGTCTCATGCCGCGAGTGACCGAGGCGCACCGCGAGGCGCGCCGCGCACAGATCCGGGCGGCCGCCCTGCGGGCGTTCTCCGCCAAGGGCTACCAGCGGGCCTCCATCTCCGACGTCGTCGCCGAGTCGGGGCTGTCCGCGGGCGCGATCTACGGCCACTACGACGGCAAGCAGGCGCTCTTCGCCGCGGTCGCCGAGGAGGTGCTCTCCCGGCGCAGCACGGAGATCGACGCCGCCGGCGGAGACGGCGTCCCGCCGTCGCCGATCGAGGTCCTCACGATCCTCACAGGCGGCATGACCCGAGACCTCGAGGACGGCAAGGTGCTCGTGCAGCTCTGGGCGGAGTCCACGGTGGACCCGGTGATCCACGACGTCGTCCAACACGTCGTCGTGGACCTGAGGAACGTCCTGACCGCTGCGCTGCAGGCGTGGTTCGGGGCGCGACCCGACGTGGCGCCCGACGGGCCCGACGCTGCGGCGCGGTTGCTGCTCCCCGTGATGCTGGGGCTCGGCCAGGGCTTCCTCGTGCAGCGGGCCCTGCTCGACGACTTCGACGGCGCGCGCTACCTCGAGGCCGCCGCGGCGGTGCTGCCCTCCTGACGGCGGCCAGGCGCGGCGTCCGTCCCGCGGCAGCGGTCTATCCTTGACGGTCGGCGGCCGGTACGGGCGCCGACCAGCCGACCATCGACGAGACGGAGCGCGACGCGTGCAGGTGTTCACGGACCTGGACCAGGTCCCGGGTGGGTTCGGCCCGTCTGTCGTCACGATCGGAAACTTCGACGGCGTCCACCGCGGCCACCAGGCCGTCCTCCGTCGCCTCGTGGGCCTGGCCCACGCCGACGACCGCTCGGCGGTGGCGCTCACCTTCGACCCGCACCCGGCCCAGGTGCACCGACCTGAGACGGCCCCCGAGCTGCTGACGGGCCTGCGCGACCGGCTCGACCTGATGGGCCGGGCCGGGCTGGACGCCGTGCTGGTGGTCCCGTACACGCTCGACCTCGCCGCGCAGACGCCGGAGGAGTTCGTCACGCGCTACCTGGTCGACGGGCTCGGTGCCCGGACGGTCGTGGTGGGTCACGACGTGCGGTTCGGCAAGGGGAACGCCGGCACGCTCGCCACGATGGTGGAGCTCGGCGGCACGCACGGTTTCGAGGTCGTGGCCGTGGACGACGTCGGCGAGTGCGCCGCCGGCAGCGCGGGCGCGCGCGAGCGCTGGTCGTCGTCGGCCGCCCGGGCGCTGCTCGCCGAGGGCGACGTCGCCCAGGCTGCCGAGGTGCTCGGCCGGCCCCACCGGGTGCGCGGCACCGTGGTGCACGGTGACGCCCGCGGCCGCGAGCTCGGGTTCCCGACGGCGAACCTCGGGCACGCCGAGGGCATGGTCCCGGCGGACGGCGTGTACGCCGGGCGGCTGCTGCGGCCCCGGCTCGCGGAGACCCGCCCCGGCGACCCCGACGCCGACCTGCCCGCCGCGATCTCGGTGGGTACCAACCCGACGTTCGACGGCGTGGAACGCCGAGTCGAGGCCTACGTGCTCGACCGCGACGACCTGGACCTGTACGGCGAGACCGTCGTGCTGGAGCTGGTCGAGCGGCTGCGCCCGACGCTGCGCTTCGACGGCATCGAGCCGCTCGTCGAGCAGATGCACGCCGACGTCGCGCGGGCGCGCGACATCCTGCGCTGACGTCCGTCCTGTCCGGCCCGGCGCCGTGGAGCGGGTGAAAGTGCGCGCGGTCGGTCACAGGGAACCTCGGGGCCCCTCCTTCCTGGCGTGACGGACCGGGCTGCGCCCGGCCCGTGGGCCGCGGTGGTACCGCGGACCCGTCGCGACGCGCCACCGCCCTCCCTGCTCCACGGCGGTGGTCGCGTCGCAGCGCGCCGTCCCGGGCCGCCTCCCTCGGTGGCCCGGGACCCGCTCCGCGCCGGGTCGCGCGCCCGGCGCCCGCACCTCCCGAGAGGCGGAGCCATGACGGCTCAGGAGACCACCGAGAACGCAGCCCCCGCACCGGAGCCGGATCTCAACGCCACGCCCGTCGGCCGCACCGTGCGCAGCGTCAGGCACGGGGGAAGCGTGCGACCGCGACCGCGGCCGCGACCCGACCCGCACCCGCCGACGTCGCCGGCCCCGCTCCTGCACGACACGGAGATGGCGGTGCTGCGGGACATCATCGACGGCCGGTTCAACGCGACGACGTCGTTCGACTACCTCTTCCGTGACCTGCGGGGCCGGTTCCCCGCCGCGCACCTGCCGGTCGACGACGAGGGCACGCCGCCCGAAGGGCCGATCTCGAACGCACGGGTGACGGCCGTGGTGGCGGCGCTGAAGAAGCTCGGCGCCGCGATGGTGGAGCCCGGGGGTCCGCCGAACCCCGACCTGGACTCGACGATCCCCGCGGTCTACACGTACTGGGGGCAGTTCATCGACCATGACATCACGCTCAACACGAACGGCCCCGACAACCCGCCCTCCGCCGACGACCCGCCACGGGCCGGTGACCTGGTCCTGGGCGACATCGTGAGCGACCCCTTCACGGCGTTCCCGCCGGAGACCGTCGTCGCGAGCCTGCACAACGGGCGCCACCCCTTCCTCAACCTCGACAGCCTGTACGGCAGCGGTCCACGGTTCCCGGGCGAGCCGGGCCGCAGGACGACGCGCAGCGAGGCGGCGTACGCGAGCGACGACCCCGCGAAGCTGGCGGTCGGTCGCGTCGCCACCGACGCGGTCCCCGGGTTCGACCTGGTCGCGCCGGGCCACGACGCGCAGCGCGACCTGCCGCGGTTCACCGTGGCGGAGGTCGATGCGCTGACGGTCGACCCGGCCGAGCGGCCGGTCCCCGGCACCGCGAAGATCCCGGATGGCCGCAACGACGAGAACCTCGTCGTCGCCCAGCTCCACCTCGGCCACATCCGGTTCCATAACGCCGTCGTCGACCGGGTCCGCGACATCGAGCCGTGGCTCACGGTGGACGACCGCGCCGTCTTCGACCGCGCGCAGCAGCTGGTGCGCTGGCACTACCAGTGGCTGGTCGTCAACGACTACCTGCGGACGCTCACCAAGCCGGGGGTGCTCGACGAGGTCCTCGTGGAGCCGTCCCTGCTGTTCCGGCCACGGCGGCCGGTCGCGATGCCGCTCGAGTTCGCGGTGGCGGCGTTCCGGTTCGGGCACTCGATGGTGCGCAACGGGTACGACTTCAACCTCAACTTCGGGGCCGGCGGCCAGCCTCCGACGCCCCCGAAGGCGGCCTTCGCGAGCCTCGTCCAGCTCTTCGAGTTCACCGGTGGGGGCTCGCTGAACCCTGACGGCTTCGGCGACGCCCTGCCGTCGAACTGGCCGATCGACTGGGCGCGGTTCGTCGACAAGGGCGACCCGGACCGCAGGCGCTCGGCGACAAAGATCGACCCGTTCCTCGCCAACGGCCTGTCCACCATGCTCAAGGAGGGCAACGACGCGGGCTTGGACCCCGGCGTCAAGGCGCTGCTGAAGCAGCTCGCGCAGCGCAACCTGCTGCGGGGCTACTGGCTCTCCCTGCCGACGGGGGAGGCCGTGGCGAGGGCGCTGCAGGTCACGCCGCTGACCGTCGAGCAGCTCACGCGCGGCGCGGGCCAGGACGTCAAGGACGCGCTCGCGGAGCTCGGCGGCACCCCGCTGTGGTACTACGTCCTCAAGGAGGCCGAGGTCCAGGGGAACGGGAACTTCCTGGGCGACGTCGGGAGCCGGATCCTCTGCGAGACGTTCGTCTATCTGCTCACGAAGGACGAGGACTCCTACCTCAACCACCACTGGACGCCGGCGGACGGCGTCCGCGTGGACGGCGGGAAGATGATCACGACGATCACCGACCTGCTCCGGTTCGCAGGAGTGCTCGCCATGGACGACGGCACCTTCCGGCAGGTCGACGGCGGCCCGGCCGGGCACGACGGCGACGACTGACGCCGAGCCGCCGTCGAGCGTGTCGAGGAGCACGTCGCCCCCGCCCCGGCCCGGGGCGGGGGCGACGCCGCGCGCTGGTAGCATGGTGGGGCCGTACGAACGGCCGCGGATCCAGAGCGCCCCGGTGAACGAGTCCCGGAGCACCGCGCAACGACACCGAAGGAGAGCCATGCCGCTCGACGCTGCCACCAAGCAGTCCATCATCACCGAGTACGCCACTCACGAGGGTGACACCGGTTCGCCGGAGGTGCAGATCGCGCTGCTCACCCAGCGCATCAACGACCTGAACGAGCACCTCAAGGCGCACAAGCACGACCACCACTCGCGTCGTGGCCTGCTTCTCCTCGTCGGCCAGCGCCGCCGCCTGCAGGGCTACCTGCAGAAGGTCGACATCGAGCGCTACCGCGCGCTGATCCAGCGCCTCGGCCTGCGCCGCTGACTCCGCCCGCCAGCCCGGTCACCCTCGCGGGGGCCGGGCTGGTCTGGTGTGATGTCCCTGTCGGCACGACGCCGCCCCCCGGCGCCGGCAGACCCGACAGACCCGACAGACACTGACCGCACGACGACGGGTGACCGCCCGTCGGACCACCATCGCGCCGCCGGATCCTCGTCCGGTCCTCGGTAGTGGCCCCCCGAACCGTCCGGCCCGCGGGCCGGGCCCGGCTCCGTGGGCCTCGATCGAAGACCGCCGAGCCGCGGCGGCGCCCTCGAGATCAAGGAGGGCACCCGTGGAGGGTCCCGAGATCCAGTTCGCCGAGGCCGTCATCGACAACGGCCGCTTCGGCACCCGCACCGTCCGCTTCGAGACGGGCCGCCTGGCCCGCCAGGCCGCCGGCTCCGTCGCCGCGTACCTGGACGGCGAGACGATGCTGCTGTCGGCCACGACGGCCGGCAAGCACCCCAAGGAGCAGTTCGACTTCTTCCCCCTGACGGTGGACGTCGAGGAGCGCATGTACGCCGCGGGCCGCATCCCCGGCTCGTTCTTCCGCCGCGAGGGCCGCCCCTCGACCGAGGCGATCCTGGCTTGCCGCCTCATCGACCGCCCGCTGCGCCCGCTGTTCGTCAAGGGCCTGCGCAACGAGGTCCAGGTCGTCATCGACGTCCTGGCCATCCACCCGGACGACGCCTACGACGTGCTGGCGATCAACGCCGCGTCGGCGTCCACGCAGATCTCCGGCCTGCCGTTCTCCGGCCCGGTCGCGGGTGTGCGCGTCGCGCTCATCGACGGCCAGTGGGTCGCGTTCCCGAAGTACTCGGACCTCGAGCGCGCCGTGTTCAACATGGTCGTGGCCGGCCGCGTCGTCGGCGACGACGTCGCGATCGCGATGATCGAGGCCGAGGCGACCGACGACGCCTGGAAGCTCATCAAGACCGAGGGTGTCGCCGCGCCGACCGAGGAGGTCGTCGCCCAGGGCATCGAGGCGTCCAAGCCGTTCCTCAAGGCGCTGTGCGAGGCGCAGGCCTCGCTCGCCGCCCAGGCGGCCAAGGAGGTCAAGGAGTACCCGGTCTTCCTCGACTACCAGGACGACGCGTTCGCCGCCGTCGAGGCCGAGGTCGCCCCGACCCTGCGCGACGCGCTCGCGATCGCGGACAAGCAGGACCGCGAGAACCGCCTGGACGAGCTCAAGACGGGCCTGCTCGGCGCGCTCGGCGAGCGCTTCGAGGGTCGCGAGAAGGAGCTGTCGGCCGCGTACCGCGCGCTGCAGAAGAAGCTCATCCGCCAGCGGGTGCTCACCGACGGCGTGCGCATCGACGGTCGTGGGCTTGCGGACATCCGCACCCTGTCGGCCGAGGTCGAGGTCATCCCGCGCGTGCACGGCTCCGCCCTGTTCGAGCGCGGCGAGACCCAGATCCTGGGCGTCACCACGCTGAACATGCTGCGCATGGAGCAGCAGATCGACTCGCTCGGGCCGGTCACGCGCAAGCGCTACATGCACAACTACAACTTCCCGCCGTTCTCCACGGGCGAGACGGGCCGCGTCGGCAGCCCGAAGCGCCGCGAGATCGGTCACGGCGCGCTGGCCGAGCGGGCGCTCGTGCCCGTGCTGCCCAGCCGCGAGGACTTCCCCTACGCGATCCGCCAGGTCTCGGAGGCGCTGGGCTCGAACGGCTCGACGTCGATGGGCTCGGTCTGTGCCTCGACGCTGTCGCTGCTCAACGCGGGCGTCCCGCTGAGGGCGCCGGTCGCGGGCATCGCCATGGGCCTCATCTCCGACACGGTCGACGGTGAGACCCGCTACGCCGCCCTCACCGACATCCTGGGCGCGGAGGACGCGTTCGGCGACATGGACTTCAAGGTCGCCGGTACCAGCGAGTTCGTCACGGCCATCCAGCTCGACACCAAGCTCGACGGCATCCCCGCGTCGGTCCTGGCCGGCGCGCTGACCCAGGCCCGCGACGCGCGCCTGACCATCCTCGAGGTGCTCGCCGAGGCGATCGACGTGCCCGACGAGATGTCCCCGAACGCCCCGCGCGTCATCTCCGTGAAGGTGCCGGTCGACAAGATCGGCGAGGTCATCGGGCCCAAGGGCAAGATGATCAACCAGATCCAGGAGGAGACGGGCGCGGACATCTCCATCGAGGACGACGGCACCGTCTACATCGGCGCCACCGACGGCCCCTCGGCCGAGGCCGCCCGCGCGGCGATCAACGCGATCGCCAACCCGCACGTCCCCGAGGTGGGCGAGCGCTTCGTCGGCACCGTCGTCAAGACGACGTCGTTCGGCGCGTTCATCTCCCTCTCGCCGGGCAAGGACGGTCTGCTGCACATCAGCCAGATCCGCAAGCTCGTGGGCGGCAAGCGCGTCGAGAACGTCGACGACGTGCTGTCCGTGGGCCAGAAGGTCCAGGTCGAGATCGGTGAGATCGACCCGCGCGGCAAGCTCTCCCTGGTCGCGGTGACCGAGGACGAGAAGGCCGACGAGTCCGCCGAGCCCGCCGCCGACGCACCCGCGGAGGCCTGACGCTCCGATGACCTGGCACCTCCCGCTCGTCCCCGCGGGCGAGCCCGGTGCCGACCTGACCGCCGGGCAGGACGGTGCGACCATCCGTCGCACCGTCCTGCCCGGCGGTGTTCGTGTGCTCACCGAGTCGATGCCGGGCCTGCGCTCGGCGACGGTGGGCGCCTGGGTCGGCGTGGGTTCGCGCGACGAGACCGACGGGCACTTCGGCTCGACCCACTTCCTCGAGCACCTGCTGTTCAAGGGCACGCCCCGGCGCTCGGCGATGGACATCGCCGAGGCGTTCGACGCCGTCGGCGGCGAGGCGAACGCCGCCACCGGCAAGGAGCACACCTGCTACTACGCGCGCGTGCTCGACGCCGACCTGCCGATGGCGGTCGACGTGATCGCCGACATGGTCACCTCGGCGCGCCTCGACGAGGGCGAGCTCGAGACCGAGCGCGGCGTCATCCTCGAAGAGCTCGCGATGAACGACGACGACCCGGGCGACGTCGTGCACGAGGAGTTCTCGGCTGCCGTGCTGGGGACGCACCCGCTCGGCCGACCGATCGGCGGCACCCCGGACACGATCCGCGCCGTGCCCCGCGACGCCGTGTGGGAGCACTACCGCTGGCACTACCGGCCCGAGACCCTCGTGGTCTCCGCCGCTGGTGGTGTCGACCACGACGCGCTCGTCGGGCAGGTCGCGGACGTGCTCGGGACCGGTGGCTGGGACCTGGGCGCGGGCGCGACCCCGCGCGACCGGCGCCCCACCGCGGCGGAGACGTCGGGCGTGCCCGACGACGGCGTGGAGCTCACGGTGCGCCGCCAGGTGGAGCAGGCGAACGTCATCGTCGGGTCCACGGGCCTCGCGGCCACCGACGACCGCCGCTTCACGCTGTCCGTGCTCAACGCCGTCCTGGGCGGCGGGATGTCGTCGCGCCTGTTCCAGGAGGTGCGCGAGCGCCGCGGCCTGGCCTACACCACCTACTCGTTCGCCTCCGGTCACGGCGGGCTCGGGACCTTCGGGCTGTACGCGGGCTGCTCGCCCGCCAAGGTCGACCAGGTCACCGAGCTCCTGGTCGTCGAGCTGGAGCGCATGGCGGCCGAGAACATCACCGACGCCGAGCTGTCCCGCAGCATCGGCCAGCTCTCGGGCGGGCTCGTCCTGGGCCTCGAGGACTCCGGGTCGCGGATGAGCCGGCTGGGCAAGGCCGAGCTCGTGTACGGCGAGCTGCTGAGCCTCGAGGAGTCGCTGGAGCGGGTCCGCGCCGTGACGGCCGACGACGTGCGCGAGCTCGCCGCCGACCTGGCGTCGCGGCCGCGGTCCGTCGTCCGCGTCGGCCCGTTCGGCGACTGACGCCGGTCCGTGGGTCGAGCCTGTCGAGACCACGGACCGGGTCTCGACAGGCTCGACCGACGACATGAAGAACGAGATCGGAGACTCATCCATGACCGAGACCATCAAGGTGGCCGTGCTCGGCGCGGCCGGGCGGATGGGCGCCACGGTGTGCCGGGCCGTCGACGACGCGGACGGCCTCGAGCTGGTCGCCCGGCTCGACGCGGGCGACACGGTGGACGCGAGCAGCCTGGCCGGCGCCGACGTCGCGGTCGACTTCACCGTCCCGGCGGCCACGGAGGCCAACGTGCACGCGGCGCTGGACGCCGGCGCGCACGTCGTCGTCGGCACCACCGGCTGGGACGACGCCTCGCGCGGGCGCGTCACCGAGCACCTCGAGCGCGTCAACGCGGGACGCGAGGACGGGCTCGGCGTGCTCATCGCCCCGAACTTCGGCCTGTCCGCCGTGCTCGCGATGACGTTCGCCGCAAAGGCGGCGCGGTACTTCGAGTCGGCCGAGGTGATCGAGCTGCACCACCCCGACAAGGTGGACGCCCCGTCGGGCACCGCCCGGCACACCGCTGCGGCGATCGCCCGCGCGCGTGCCGAGGCCGGCCTGCAGGCGATGCCCGATGCGACCGAGTCGGGCGTCGAGGCGCGCGGGGCCGACGTCGACGGCGTGCGCGTGCACGCCGTGCGGCTGCGCGGGCTGGTGGCGCACGAGGAGATCCTCTTCGGGAACGTGGGCGAGCAGCTGGTGATCCGGCAGGACTCGTTCGACCGGGCGTCGTTCATGCCTGGCGTCCTGCTGGCCGTGCGCGAGGTCGTCTCGCGCCCCGGGCTGACGGTGGGCCTCGAGAACGTGCTGGACCTGTCGTGAGCGAGGCGCCGCGCCGGCGGCTGCCGCGCGGCCTCGCGGGGGCGGCCGCCGTCACCGCGCTGCTCGCGTTGTACGTCTGGCAGATCGCCGGGCGCGGCGTCTCGATGATCCGTACGGGCGAGCCGGTGCTGATCGCCATCGGCGTCGCCGTGCTGGTCATCCCGCTGCTCGTGATCGTCCTCATCGTCCGCGAGTACCGGCTCGCGGCCAGGGTGCAGCAGATGGCCGACACCCTGGCCGCCACGGGGGAGCTGCCCGTGGACGACCTGCCGCGCTCGCCCGGCGGGCGGATCGACCGGGCCGCGGCCGACGAGGCCTTCGAGGAGCGCCGCGCCGCGGCGGAGCAGGCCCCGAACGACTGGAGGTCCTGGTACCACCTGGCGTTCGCCTACGACGCGGCGGGCGACCGTCGCCGGGCGCGCGAGACGCTGCGCAAGGCGTCGTCGATGTTCACGCCGGGCGCGACGTCCTGACCCTGCCGCCGCTCGGCGGTCCCGCCGCGACGGCGGCGGGACCCAGCGGCGTGAGGCGCGTCCAGCAGTAGAGGGCGTGCCGGACCTGGCCCGCGCGGCCGGCGAGCTCGCCGAGCGCGACGAACGCGGGCGCGAGCCGGTCGGGGGCGGCGGCCGTGCCCGTCGTCGCCCAGTCGCGGGCGACGGCGGCCAGCCGCTCGGGCGCCGCGGCGGCCAGCGCGCTCGCGAGCTCGTCCGAGACGGTCACCACCCAGGGTCCCTCGTCGGCCCCGTCCACGAGGGCACCGTGGCGGGGGTGCGCCGTGACCTCGGCGTAGGGGCGCGCGCAGAGCGCCTCCGCGAGACGGCCGAGCATGACGAAGGGCTCCACGGCGGGGAGCCGCACCGTGTCGAAGAGGGGGCGGCCGGAGCCGCGGGCCAGCACGGACGGCCCGGCCTCCTGGTGGACGACCGTCGCGGCGACGGCGTCCGTGGGCGCCGCGAAGTAGTCGGTCACGAGCGGTGCGGCCAGATCGTCGCGCGATGCCCCCGGAAGGTCCATGGGAACCACGGTCGCACCGGGGTGCTACGGGCACGTCACGGCGTCGTGACGCCGCGGGAACGACTCGTGCGAGCGGCGTCCCTGCTACGGCCTGGCGAGCGTGCTAGGACGCGTCGCGGGGGAACGCCTGGCGCGCGACCAGCACGACGACGAGCGAGACGGCGACGATCGCGGCGCCGGTCAGCGCCAGCGCCTGCGCGCCGGGTCCGGCGACCACCGCCGCGCCGACGGCCGCGCCGAGCCCGATCCCGAAGTTCGACGTCGCGTTGACGAACGCTCCGGCCACGTCCGGGGTGGCCCCCTGGGTGCGCAGCGCCGCGGCCTGGAACGTGGCGGGGATGGCGCCGAACGCCGCCAGCCACACGCCCGCAGCCAGGAACACGCCGACCGTGCCCGGCAGCGCGAGGGCGACCCCGACCAGAGCCACGGCGATCGCGGCCATCGCGACGAGGGTGAGGGCGCGCGGGCTGCGGTCGAGGTAGCGGGCGGCGCCCCACAGGCCGACCAGCCCCAGCGCCCCGAACACCAGCAGCACGGGGCCGACGGCCGTCTCGGACAGCCCGGCGGCCAGCAGCAGCACCGAGATGTAGGTGTAGACGGTGTACTGCCCGCCGAAGAGCACCGTGTTGGTGCCGACCACGAGCCCGAGGCGGGCTCGGCCCTGCCGGGCGGCCGCGGCGTCGCGCGGAGCGGCCGCCTCCACCGCGAGCGAGGGGAGCAGCCGCGCCACGAGCAGCGCGGTCACCGCGCACACGGCGGCGAGCACGCCGAACGACCAGCGCCAGCCCACGGCGGCGCCCAGCGAGGTGGACAGCGGCACGCCGAGCACGAAGCCGAGCGTGCCGCCCGCGGTCACCAGGGTGAGGGCCCGCCCCGTGTACAGGGGGCTCACGAGCCGCGCCGCGTACGCGATCGACACGGAGAAGAAGACCGCGTGGCCGAGCCCGCCCAGCACCCGGGCCCCCGCCACGACCGCGTACGACGGCGCGACGGCGACCAGCAGGTTGCTGGCCGCGTACGTGGCCAGCGTGGCGAGCAGCAGCGGCTTGCGGGCCACGGACCGGGTGGCGATCGTCAACGGCACCGCGAAGGCCGCCACGACGAACGCGTAGACGGTGACCAGCAGGCCCGCGGTCGACTCCGAGACTCCGACGCCGCGGGCGACCTGCGGCAGCAGCCCCACCGGCAGCACCTCGGTGGTGATCGCGACGAAGTTCGCGACGCCGAGGACGGCGATCCCCGCCGCGGCGTCCCGGACGGTGCGGGTGGGGGGATGGGTCACCGCCTCATCCTCGCACCGGCGCCGTCCGGGCCGCCCCGTCGCCCACGACCGTTCAGAGGGCGATGCCGTGGCCGAACCTGAACAGCGGGGCGGCAGTGTCGAACGGGACGTCCTCGCGGGACGCCTCCACGGCGGCCGTCGACCGCGGCAGGTCGAACGGCAGCCTGCCCTCGGGCGGCACGGAGCCGGTGAGCGCGTCGAGCAGCGCCGGCGTGGAGGCGCCGAAGTTCACGACCAGCGAACCGCGCTCGCCCAGCGCCTCGAGCACCGGGGCGAGGATCGCCGGCCGGTCGAGGTAGACGTCGACCACGGTCGGCACCTGCGCCGCGACCTCCGCCACGTGCGCGACGACGTCCGCCGGGAAGTCGAGCGAGCCGGCGTGGAAGAAGCCCTCGAAGCCGGGGCCACGCTCCTCGTACGGCGCCTTGAGACGCAGCAGCGCGACGTCGGCCTCGGCGGGAGAGGCGACGACGGTGGTGCCCGCCGGGCCGGAGGCGCCGTCGTCGATGTCCCCCGCGCCCTCGACGTAGACCCGCGTGCCGGCGGCCAGGGGGAGGCGCGCCGCGCCGGCGGCGGCCGCGGCGAGGAGCGTCACGGACCGGGACTGGGCCCGGCGCCCGGCCGCGACGAGCTCGGCCTGCCCGACGACCGACTCCGCGGTGTCGGCGTCGACGTAGCGGGCGTCGTCGAACAGGCCGAGCTCGAACTTCTCGGCCAGCAGGCGGGCGACGGACTCGTCGACCCGGGCCTCGGTGACGCGCCCCGCGCGCACCAGCTCCACCACGAGCTCGGGGCACGCCTCACCGCCGAGCTGGTCGGCTCCGGCCGCGAGGATCTTCTCCAGGCGGTCGGCCGGCGCGAGGTGCTCGACGCCCCAGGCGCGGGCCGGGAACGGCTGTCCCAGGATCTCGGCGTCCGACACCAGGCCCCAGTCGGTGCACACGATCCCGTCGAAGCCGAGCTCCCCTCGCAGCAGGCGGGTGAGGATCTGCCGGTTGAACCCGAAGCCGACCTGCTCCACCTGCTCGGGGCCGTCGCCGAGGTCGGTCTCGAGCCCCACGGGCATGCCGTAGTACGGCATCATCTGCCGGGTGCCGGCGGCCAGCAGCGCCTTGAACGGCTCCAGGTGCTCGGCGAAGCGGCCGCCCGGGTACACCTGCTCGCGGCCGTAGGCGAAGTGGGGGTCCTCCCCGTCGGCCTGTGGTCCGCCGCCCGGGAAATGCTTGGTCATGGTCGACACGGAGCGCTCGCCGAACGTGCCGGGCAGCCCTGCCTCGCGGGCGACGTCGCCCGTGGCCTGGAAGCCGCGCACGTACGCGGCGCCCATCCGGCCGGTGAGCTCCGCGTCCTCGCCGAAGGTGCCGTTGGCGCGCGCCCAGCGCGGCTCGGTCGCCAGGTCGACCTGCGGGTGCAGCGCGGTGCGGATGCCGACCGCGAGGTACTCGCGCCGCGCGGCGTCGGCGTGCTCCTCGACCAGGCGCTCGTCGCGCGTAGCGGCGAGGCCGAGCGTCTCCGGCCACTGCGAGAACGGTCCCGACAGCAGGGCGGTGCCGGGGTTGTCGGTGAACGCGTGCCGCGGGTCGGTGGACACCGTGACCGGGATGCCGAGCCGGGTGGACGCCGCGAGCTCCTGCAACCGGTTGTGCCAGAGCGCGAGCTCCCGGGCGGTGGGCGGTGCCGTGAGGACGTTGACGTGCGTCATCTGCCGCTTCACGACCAGGTCGGTGGTGGCGGGCACGCCCATCGCGGACGGGCCCTCGGACAGCGCGCCGCCGTCGCCCACCTCGATCATGGTCTGGAAGAGCTGGCCGGCCTTCTCCTCGAGGGTCATGCGTCCGAGCAGGTCGGCGACGCGCTCGGCGACGGGGCGCGACGCGTCCCGGTACGGGGCGTCGACGGGCACAGGGGGCGCGTCGGTCGGGGTGGTCGCGTGGCTCATCAGCGGGCTCCTCGGATGAACAGGGTGGCCACGGCGCCGAGGGCGACGACGACCGCGGAGACGGCGAACAGCGCGGTGTAGTTGTTGCCGCCGGCGCCGACGGCGAGGAACACCGGGGCGAGGGCCGGGGCCACGGACTGCGGCAGGGCGTTGGCGATGTTGAACACGCCCATGTTCTTGGCCGCCTCGGTCTCCGCGTTCGGCAGCACGTCGGTGACGAGCGCGAGGTCGACGGCGAAGTAGGCGCCGAGTCCGGCGCCGAACAGCAACGCACCGAGGTAGAGCATCCCCGGGCCCTGGACGAGGGCGAACGTCAGCAGGCCGGCGCCGGCGAGCAGGGTGGCGACGACGACGAAGATCTTGCGGCGCCCCGTGCGGTCGGACAGCACGCCGCCGATGAGGGACGCGACGACCATGACCGCGGCCTGCACGACCATGAGCCGCAGCTGCCAGCTCAGCGCGGTGGCGTCGTCGAAGCCGAACCGGTCGATGAGGAAGTACAGCTGGTAGGTGTTGTAGAGCGCGAAGCCGAACAGCATGAGGAAGCGGCCCAGGAAGGTCCACGCGAAGTCGGGGTGCCGGCGGGGCGAGACCCAGAAGCCCTTGAGGAAGGCGCCGAGGTGGAACGGGGCGACGTCGGCGGGGTCGAGCCGGCGGTCCTTGAGGACGGCGACGAGGGCGAGCACGCCGACGACGGCGAGCAACGTGGGGACCACGAAGATCCAGATCTCGTTCGCGCCCGCGGCGGTGAACCCGAAGGCGAGCGCGATGCCGACCAGGGGCGCGAGCTGCTGGGCCATGCCGAGAAGGCTGGAGACGCGGGCGCGCTGGGACTCGGCGACCTGGTCGGGCAGCAGCGCCTGGAGCGCGGCCTGGGTGCCGTTCATCGCGGCCTGCGTGACGGCCCACCCGATCACGACGACCCAGATCGACGGGGCGAACGCGATGAGCAGCAGGCCCACGGCGCCGAGGAGCACGCCCCACAGCAGCCAGGGCCGCCGCATGCCGAGCCGGGAGGTGGTGCGGTCGGACAGGGCGCCCGCGACCGGGTTGGCCACGAACGCGAAGAACGCGCCGACGCCGGTCACGACCGCGAGGTTGGCGGCTCGCGTCTCCGGGGTGGACAGGGCGTCGACCTTGAGCGCCAGCGTGCTGACCACGGGCGTGAGCACCGCGATGTACAGCGCGAAGAACGCGAGGACGTAGGCGACGACCGTCCCCGTGCCGGCGGGCGCCCGGCCGGCGTCGGGCGGGTGGTGCGGGGACGCGGGGGACCGGTCGGCCGTTGCGAGGGCCTGAACGTCTGCCATGACGACTCCTGATTCTCTGCCGGGACCACCGTCGGACCCGTGCGGCGACCAATGCTTACCAGCCGGTCGGAAATGAAGGTTACCGCATGGTAGGTATTGGAGCCAAGGGGCCTGCTGAGCGGCGCGCGGGTGAGCCGTCCCGTCGGACGAAGGGGAGGAACGAGGGGAGAATGGCGGCGTGAGCGACGCGACGATCGAGGACGAGGCCCCGCCCCGGCGGGGGTATGCCAAGGGGCGGGCCAAGCGCGAGGAGATCCTGCAGGCGGCGATCGTCACGTTCGCCGAGGTCGGCTATCACGGCGCGTCGTTGCGCGAGATCGCGGCGCGCGTCGGTATCTCGCACCCCGGGCTGCTGCACCACTTCCCGACGAAGGCGGCGCTGCTCGAGGCGGTGCTGGAGCACCGGGACGCCGTCGACTTCGCCGACGTCGACACCGACCTCGCGCAGGGGCGCTCGCTGTTCGAGGCGATCGTGCGGCTCGTGGAGCGCAACGCGCTGCGGCGGCCCGTCGTCGAGGTCTTCGCGGGCCTCGCGGCTGAGGCGACGTCGGTCGAGCACCCGGCGCACGACTTCTTCGCGGCCCGGTACCGGGACACGGTGTCCCGCATGCGCACCGAGCTGGCGCGGCTCGACGGCGCCGGTCGGCTCCGGCCGGGGGTCGATGCCGCCGTGGCAGCGCGCACGCTCGTCGCGCTCATGGACGGCCTGCAGGTCCAGTGGCTCTACTCGCTCGAGCTCCCGCGAGCCGACCGCGTCGACATGGCCGCGGACCTCCGGGCGTACCTCGGCCTGATCCTCGTGGACCCCGACGCCGGCTGAGCCTGGTGTCCCCGCCCGCCGGTCGAGCCCGTCGAGACCCGGATCGACCGGGTCCCGGCCGGCTCGACCGGTCGGACAACGAGGTCAGCCGTTCGCGGCCTCGACGAGCTCGGCCAGGGCGCTCCGGTCGAAGCCGGCCAGGCCGAAGTCGGCGATGACCGCGAGCGGCATGTCGGTGGCCATGGCCAGCATGCCCGGGTCGATCGGGGCGCCGTCGAGGGCGCTGCGGACGACCGGCCCCGCGACCGGGTGCTCCAGCGCCTCGCCGAGCGTCGACAGCTCGTGCAGGGGCAGGGTGACGTCCTCGCCGGTGACGTCGACGGTCAGCTCGGCGCGCAGGTCGCGGGACGACGCGCCGACGGCGACGCGGAACTCGCCGCCCTCGAGCACCCAGCGGCGCAGCACGGGGTGCCAGTACGACAGGTCGCGGGCATCGAGGTCCACCGTGACGACCTGCGACGCGCCGGGCTCGAGGTGCACCTTGGCGAACGCCTTGAGCTCGCGCTCCGGCCGCTGCACCTGGGCCTGCGGGTCGCCGACGTACACCTGGACGACCTCGGCGCCCGCCACGGCACCGGTGTTCGTCACGCGCACTGCGACGTGCACCCGGGCGTCGGCCCCCGCTCCGGAGACCTCGGCCGTGGCGTCGTCGTACGCGAAGGTGGTGTACGACAGCCCGTGCCCGAACGGGTACGCGACGTCGACCCGGCGCGCGTCGTACCAGCGGTAGCCCACCAGCACGCCCTCGCCGTAGCGGACGTGCCCGAGCTCGCCGGGGAAGTTCCCGTAGGCCGGGGTGTCCTCGAGGCGCAGCGGCAGCGTCTCGGTGAGCTTGCCCGACGGCGTGACGACGCCCGTGAGGACGTCGGCGACGGCGGAGCCGCCGGCCTGGCCGCCGAGCCAGCCGGTGAGCAGCGCGGGCGCCGCGTCCTGCCACGCCGACACGGAGATCGCGGAGCCGCCGGCGAGCACCACGACGAGGCGCGGGTTCACCGCCGCGAGGGCGTGCAGCAGGGCGACCTGGTCGGCCGGCAGGTCGAGGTGCTCGCGGTCGTAGCCCTCCGACTCGTACGCCGCGGGCAGCCCGAGGAACACCAGCACGGTCCCGGCGCCGCGCGCGGTCTCGACGGCCTCGGCCGCCAGGGCCTCGGCGGGGCGGTCGTCGGCCGGGCCCTCGGCGAGGCCGTAGCCGGGGGCGAAGGGGACATCGGTGCCGGCGGCCGCGCGCAGCGCGGTGAGCGCGTCGTCGAGCCGGGTCGGGTTGACCTGCGACGACCCGGCCCCCTGGTAGCGCGGCGTGCGGGCGAGCTCGCCGATCACGACGACGTCGGCCGTGTCGGCCAGGGGCAGCAGCGGCGCGCCGTCGAGGGGGGCGTTCTTCAGCAGGACGGTGCCCGCGGCGGCGGCCTCGCGGGCCAGCGCGTGGTGGGCATCGACGTCGAACGTGCCCGGGGCGCCCAGCGCCGGGAGGGACCGCGCCACGAGGTGCAGCACGCGCCGGGCGGCGGCGTCGACCACCGCGTCGTCGAGCGCGCCGGCGCGGACCGCGGCGACGACCTCGGCGTCCGTGCGGCCGCCGGAGGACGGCATCTCGAGGTCCAGCCCCGCCGCCACGCCGGCGACGCGGTCGCGCACCGCGCCCCAGTCGGAGACGACGAGGCCCTCGAAGCCCCACTCGTCGCGCAGCACGGTGGTCAGGAGCCAGTCGTGCTGCGAGGCGTAGACCCCGTTGATCTTGTTGTACGCGCACATCACGGTCCAGGGCTGCGCCTTCGTGACGACGCGCTCGAAGGCCGGCAGGTAGATCTCCCGCAGCGTGCGCTCGTCGACGTCGGCCGACACGCGCATCCGGTCCGCCTCCTGGTTGTTCGCGGCGAAGTGCTTGAGCGACGTGCCGACACCGAGGGACTGGATGCCCTCGACGAGCGCCGTGGCCAGCTCGCCGGCGACCACCGGATCCTCGGAGAAGTACTCGAAGTTGCGCCCGCACAACGGCGACCGCTTGATGTTCACGCCCGGGCCGAGCAGGACGGCCACGTCGTTCGCGCGGGTCTCGCGCCCCAGGGCCGCGCCGACCCGGCGCAGCAGGTCGGTGTCCCAGCTGGACCCGAGCGCGGCGGCCGTGGGGAAGCAGGTGGCGGGCACGCTGTTGCCGATCCCCAGGTGGTCGGCGCTCTCGGCCTGCTTGCGCAGGCCGTGCGGCCCGTCGGTGACCATGACCGAGGGGACGACGGTCTCGCCGTCGCGCTCGACCGGCTGGGTGTGCCAGAAGTCGAGGCCGGAGAGCAGGGAGGCCTTCTCCTCGAGGGTGAGCGAGGCGAGCACCCGTTCGACGTCGAACGGCTGCTCGGGGGTGCTGTCCGCGACGGCGGCGGGCAGGGTCTGGTCGAGGGTCACGGGGCGCTCCAGGGGTCGGCGACGGTGCAACCCGAGCAGCGTAGCAAGAAACCTACCGTGCGGTAGGGAAAATCGCCGCGAACGACGGCGGGCGGGCGCCCTCGGCCGGCGTGCGCCCGTCAGATGGCGGCAGACCAGCGCCGCTCGACGACGTCGCGCACGCCCGTCGCGAGCGTGCGCGACGTGCCGTCCGGGCCGAGGCCCGACGAGGAGAGGAACCGCTCGCGCGCCGCGTCGTCGTCGAGCACCCACGTGACGACCTGCTCGGCGCCGTCCGTGCGGAGCCGGTCGACCGCGGCGGACAGCAGCCGGGAACCGTGACCGCCGCGCTGGTGCCGCGGCTCGACCTCGAGCGCCACCAGTTGGCCCGGGCCCACCGCGGCGAAGCCGACCACCTCGGCGCCGTCGAGCGCGACGAGCACGGCGAAGCCAGGGCCCGGCGGGGTGCTGATCGCGCGGGACCAGCGCTCACGCATCGCGGCGGTGTCGAGGGCGTCGACGACGCCGTCGCCGAGCGCCACCTCGTGGGTCGCCCGCCAGGCGGACACCTGGACGCGGGTGACGGCGTCCTCGTCACCGGGGACCGCCGGGCGTACCGAGACGTCTGCGGTCTCGCGGAAGAGTGCCATCGGGCCACCCTAGTGACGATCGGGAGGACCCCGGGACCTCGTCGTGACGCGGTTCGCCTCGCGGGGCGCGCGGAGCTCGCGGAGGAGTCCGTCCGCACCCCGCGACGCGGCGGGCGTCAGCCCCAGCCGAGCGCGCGCAGGCCCGCCGCGGTGGCAGCCGCGAGCACCACCACGAGGATGAACGGCGCCCGCAGCGCGAGAGCGACCGCGGCGACGGCGAGCGCGGGCACGCGCGCGTCGACGACGAGCGCCTGCCCGTCCGCGAACGTCTGCACCACGACGAGCGACACCAGGAGCGCCACCGTGACCAGGGTCGACGTCCGCTGCACGCGGTCGGTCGCGAGCCAGTGCTCGGGGATGAGGTGCCCCGCGAGCTTGAGCCCGAAGCTGAGCAGGGACGCGGCGATCACGGTGACCCACAGCACGGTGGTGGTCATGCGCCCTCCGCCCTCTCGCTCGGGGTGCGCGGGGTCGCGAGCACCCCGACGGCGATGGCGACGGCGGCCGCCGCGAGCACGGGGATCCCGGCCGGGGCGACGGGGATCAAGGCTGCCGTGACGGCCACGGCGAGGGCCGCGACGACCTGCGCGCGCCGCGCGGCGAGGCGCGGCCACACGAGTGCGAGGAACGCGGCCCCGGCGGCGGCGTCGAGCCCCCAGGCGCGGGGGTCGCCGAGGGCGTCGCCGGCGAGCGCGCCGAGCAGCGTGAACGCGTTCCACAGCACGAAGACGCCGATCCCGGTGACCCAGAACCCGGCCCGCGTGGCGGCAGGCTCCCGCTGTCCGACGGCCACCGCCGTGGACTCGTCGATCGTCAACTGCGCGGCGGCGAGCCGTCGCCAGCCCCGCACCCCGAGCAGTGGTGCGACGACGGCGCCGTACAGCGTGTTGCGCGCGCCCAGCAACGTGGAGGTCGCCACGGCCGCGACGGGAGAGCCGCCCGCGGCGACGACGCCGATGAGGGCGAACTGCGACCCGCCGGAGAAGAGCAGGAGGCTCAGCGCCATGGTCTGCGGGACGCTCACGCCGGCCACGACCGAGAGGGCGCCGAAGGAGATGCCGTACAGGCCGGTGGCGAGCGCCACGCTCGCCCCCTGGCGGACGGCGGACCGCACCAACGGGTCGCGCCCCTCGCCACGTGTCACGCCGGTAGGAAATCACGGCGCGCCGTCCGGCGGGAAACCTGACCGGATTCGATCGAGGGCATCCGCCGCCCGGCTCAGAGCGCCACGTACACCGTCTCGAGGTACTCCTCGAGGCCCGCCTCGCCGCCCTCGCGACCCAGCCCCGACTGCTTCATGCCGCCGAACGGGGCGCTCGCGTCCGACACCATCCCGCGGTTGATCCCGATCATCCCGGCGTCGATCTCGGCCCCGACGCGTAGCGCCCGCTCCAGCGAGGTGGTGTAGGCGTAGGCGGCGAGCCCGTACTCGGTGTCGTTGGCGAGGGCGAACGCCTCGTCGTCGTCCGCGAACGCGACGACGGGCGCCACGGGGCCGAAGATCTCTTCGCGCACGACCCGTGCGTCGGTGTCGACGCCGGCGAGCACGGTGGGCTGGAAGAACGTGCCGGGGCCGTCGGGCCGCCCGCCGCCCGTGAGTACCTGCGCGCCGCGGTCCGTGGCGTCGTCGACGAGCTCGGCGACCTTCTCGACGGCCTCGGCGTCGATGAGCGGCCCGACGTCGACGCCGTCCACGTCGCCGCGCCCGACGCGGAGCCCCGCGAACCGGTCGGCGAGCCGCTGGGCGAACTCGCGAGCCACGGAGTCGTGCACGAGGAAGCGGTTGGCCGCGACGCACGACTGGCCGGCGTTGCGGAGCTTGGCCACGGTGGCGCCGTCCAGGGCGGCGTCGAGATCGGCGTCGGCGAAGACGACGAACGGCGCGTTGCCGCCCAGCTCCATCGACGTGCGCAGCACCTGGTCGGCGGCCTGCTGCAGCAACGTGCGCCCGACGGCCGTGGAGCCGGTGAAGGACAGCTTGCGCAGCCGGTCGTCGGTGAGCAGGGGCGCTACGAGGTCGCCGGAGCTCGCCGTCGGCACGACGTTCACGATGCCCGGCGGGAGCCCGCGCTCCGCCGCCTCGGAGCGGATCACCTCGGCGACCAGCATGGTGGTGAGCGGGGTCTGGTGGGCCGGCTTGATCACGACGGGGCACCCGGCGGCGAGCGCCGGGCCGATCTTGCGGGTCGCCATCGCGATAGGGAAGTTCCACGGTGTGATCAGCAGCGCCGGACCGACGGGGCGCCGGTGCACGATCTGCCGGTTCGCCCCGGCGGGGGCGGTGCGTACGAGTCCCTCGACCCGGACGGCCTGCTCGGCGTACCAGCGCAGGAAGTCGGCGCCGTACGTCACCTCGGCCCGCGCCTCGGCGAGGGGCTTGCCGCACTCGGCGGTGATGAGGGAGGCGAAGGCGCCGCTGCGCGCGACGATCCGCTCGTAGACGGCGCGCAGCAGCTCGGAGCGCTCGCGCGGCGCGACGCCGCGCCACGCGGACGCGACGTCCGCCGCGGAGGCGAGCGCCCGTCGCCCGTCCTCGGGGGAGGCGTCGGCGACGTCGAACAGGACCTCGCCGGTGGCGGGGTCGACGACCTCGAAGGTGCGGCCGCCCGAGGCCGCGGTCCACTGGCCGTCGGCGAGCATGCCGGTCGGCAGATGGGCCGCGAGCGCGGGGGACAGCGAGCTCATGCCCCGAGTATGCACAGCGTGCCGTCCGCTCGACACGCGAGGCGGTCGTGGTCGCGGCCGCCTCGTCTCCCTACGATCGTCGGATGGGTGACGGTCGGGCCGGGGGCCCCACGACGCTGCTGCTCCTGAACGGGCCGCCGGGCGTCGGCAAGTCGACCGTCGCGGCGGCGCTCGCGGCGGGCCGGCCCGGCACGCTCGTCCTCGACGTGGACGTGGTCCGCGCGCTGATCTCCGGCGAGCATGCCGGGACCGCGGAGCCGGCGAGGCGCCTCGCCCTGGACATGGCACGCTCGCACCTGGGCGCCGGCTCCGACGTCGTGGTCCCGCAGCTCGTGGCGCGCCCCGACCAGGTGGCGCGCTTCGAGCGTGCCGCCGCGGACGGCGGGGCGCGGTTCGCGCACGTGCTGCTGCAGGCCGTGTCGGACACCGTCGCGCGACGGGTCGCGGCCCACGCCGCACCACACCGCGCCGGCCTGGACGCGGCCGCGCGGGACGCGTACGACGCGGGCCTGCGCCGGGTGGCGCAGCTGCGGGGCGTGGTCGTGGTCGACGCCGACGGCGCGGACGTCCCCGGGCTCGCGCGCCGGGTGGCGCGGCTGCTCGACGGGTGAGTCCGTCCGTCGTGCGCGGTCGCGCCCGGTACGGTTGACCTCATGACGCTCGCCCCCACCGCCGCGCGCCCGTTCGGCGCTGTTCTCACCGCGATGGTCACTCCCATGACACTGTCGGGTGACCTGGATCTCGACGCGGCGGTCCGCGTGGCGAAGCGCCTGGTGGACGACGGCAACGACGGCCTCGTGCTGTCAGGCACCACCGGGGAGTCCCCGACGACGCACACCCCCGAGAAGGCGGACCTCGTGCGCGCGGTCGTGGACGCGGTCGGCGACCGGGCGTACGTCCTGGCGGGCGCCGGCTCCAACGACACGGTGCACGCCGTCCGGATGGCCGAGCAGGCGGCGGAGGCCGGCGCGCACGGCCTGCTCGTCGTCTCGCCGTACTACTCGCGGCCCACGCAGGAGGGCCTGTACCGGCACTTCGCCACCGTGGCGGACGCCACCGACCTGCCCGTCATGCTGTATGACGTCCCCGGCCGCACCTGCGTCCGGATCGCCGCGTCGACGTACGAGCGCATCGCGCAGCACCCGAAGATCGTTGCGACGAAGGACGCGACCGGCGACGTGGCCGCGGCCGCGCAGCTGGCGGCGCGGACCGGCCTCGCCTGGTACTCGGGCGACGACAGCCTGCTGCTGCCGTTCCTGTCCGTCGGCGGCGCCGGCATCGTCTCCGTGTCCGCGCACGTCGTGGCCGGCGCGTTCGCCCAGGTCGTGCGCCGCTGGGACGCCGGGGACACCGCGGGGGCGCTCGAGGCGTTCCTGCCGGCCCTGCCCGTGATCGAGGCGCTGAACGGCGCCGGGGCGCAGGCCGTGATGTCCAAGGCCGCGCTCGAGGCGCTCGGCGTCCTGGACAACCGGGAGCTGCGCCTGCCCAACGTGGCCGCCTCCGAGGACGACGTCGCGCTGGTGCGCGACGCCCTCGCGACGGCGGGCTACCTGAACGACGGCGTCCGCGCGGGCGCCACCACACTTCCGTAAGAACTACCGGCCTGGAGGCCCCGTGAGCCACCCTCACCCCGAACTTCCCCTGCCCCCCGCCCTGCCGTCGAAGGGGCTGCGCATCGTGGCCCTCGGCGGCCTCGGCGAGGTGGGCCGCAACATGGCCGTCCTCGAGTACGAGGGGCGCCTGCTCGTCATCGACTGCGGCGTCCTGTTCCCCGAGGACCACCAGCCCGGCGTGGACCTGATCCTGCCGGACTTCGAGTACATCAAGGACCGTCTCGACGACATCGAGGCGATCGTCCTCACCCACGGGCACGAGGACCACATCGGCGCCGTGCCCTACCTGCTGCGCCTGCGCCGCGACATCCCGCTGGTCGGCTCGCGGCTCACGCTCGCGTTCGTCGAGGCGAAGCTCAAGGAGCACCGCATCAGGCCGGTGCTGCGCGTCGTGGCGGAGGACCAGACCGAGCGGTTCGGCCCCTTCGACTGCGAGTTCGTCGCCGTCAACCACTCCATCCCGGACGCGCTCGCCGTGGCGGTCACGACCGGCGCCGGCACCGTGCTGCACACCGGCGACTTCAAGATGGACCAGCTGCCGCTCGACGGTCGCATCACCGACCTGCGCGCGTTCGCGCGCCTGGGCGAGAAGGGCGTCGACCTGTTCATGGTCGACTCCACCAACGCCGAGGTGCCCGGGTTCGTCACCAACGAGGTCGAGATCGGCCCGGCGCTGGACGCCGCCTTCGCGCAGGCGGAGAAGCGGATCGTCGTCGCGTCGTTCTCCTCGCACGTGCACCGCGTGCAGCAGGTGCTCAACGCTGCCCACGCGCACGGCCGGAAGGTCGCTCTCGTCGGCCGCTCGATGGTGCGCAACATGGGCATCGCCTCCGAGCTGGGCTACCTCGACGTCCCGCCGGGCGTCCTCGTCGAGCTCAAGCAGGCGGCGAGCCTGCCGGACGACCGCATCGTCTACATGTCCACCGGCTCCCAGGGCGAGCCGATGGCTGCGCTCAGCCGGATGGCCAACGGCGACCACAAGGTGCAGGTCGGCCACGGCGACACGGTGATCCTCGCGTCGTCGCTCATCCCGGGCAACGAGAACTCCGTCTTCCGGGTCATCAACGGGCTGACCCGCCTCGGCGCGCGCGTCGTGCACTCCGGCAACGCCAAGGTGCACGTCTCCGGCCATGCCAGCGCCGGTGAGCTCCTGTACTGCTACAACGTGCTCAAGCCCCGCAACGTGATGCCGGTGCACGGCGAGGTCCGTCACCTCGTCGCCAACGCGGCGCTCGCGGTCCGCACGGGCGTGCCCGCCGACCGCGTGATCCTCGCCGAGGACGGCGTCGTCGTCGACCTCGTGGACGGTAAGGCGTCGGTCGTCGGTGCCGTGCCCTGCGGCTACGTGTTCGTGGACGGGTCGACCGTCGGCGCGGTGACGGAGAACGAGCTCAAGGACCGTCGGACGCTCGCGGAGGAGGGGTTCGTCTCCGTCTTCGCCGTCGTGGACACCGCGACCGGCAAGGTGCTCGCCGGGCCGCAGATCCTCGCCCGCGGCATGGCGGAGGACAACGCGGTGTTCGAAGAGGTGCAGCCCGACGTCGTGAAGGCGCTCGAGGACGCCATCGCCGGCGGCGCCACCGACACCTACCAGCTGCAGCAGGTGATGCGCCGCGTCATCGGGCAGTGGGTGAGCCGGCGCCTGCGCCGTCGCCCGATGATCGTGCCGGTGGTCGTCGAGGCCTGACCTGGCGCCACCCCCCGCGCGGCAGCCGCGAGGGCGTGAACCACATTCGAGGGGCCTCCCGGCGCCTGGCGACGGTCGACCGTCGCCGGCCGCCGCCGGGAGGCTCCTCGTGTCGTCGGCGCCGCCGTCACCGCCCCGCGGCATGGGGGTTCCGGCGGTCGCGCCACGTAGCCTGCGGGGCATGACCGCTCCTGCGACCCGCCCGACGACCGCCGCCCGCCCACCGCGCGCGGAGCTCCACCTGCACCTGGAAGGCACCCTCGAGCCGGAGCTGGCGTTCGCGCTCGCCGCACGGAACCGGGTGGACCTGCCGTTCGCCGACCCCGCCACCCTGCGGGCGGCGTACGCGTTCTCCGACCTGCAGTCGTTCCTGGACCTGTATCACGCGACGTCGCAGGTGCTCCGTACGGCGGAGGACTTCGCGGACCTGACCCTCGCATACCTGCGGCGGGCGGCCGCGGGCGGGGTGCGCCACGCGGAGCTCATGGTGGACCTGCAGACCCATGTCGCACGCGGCGTGCCCCTCGAGGACGTCGTGGCGGGCGTGGCCCGCGGTCTGGCGGTGGGGGAGGCGGAGCTCGGGGTCTCCGGCCTGATGATCGCGGCGTTCCTGCGCCACCGGCCGGCGGCGGAGGCGGACGGGCTGCTCGACGACCTGCTCGCCCTGGGGGCGCCCGTCGCCGGCGTCGGGCTGGCCTCCACCGAGGTCGGGTTCGCGGCCGCCCCGTTCGCCCCGGCGTTCGCGAAGGCCGCGGCCCACGGCCTGCGCCGCACGGCGCACGCGGCCGAGGAAGGCCCGGCGTGGCACGTCACCGAGGTGCTGGACGCCCTCGGCGCGGAACGGGTGGACCACGGCATCCGGGCGCTCGAGGACGCCGAGGTCGTCGCCCGGCTCGTGCGCGAGCAGGTCCCGCTCACGGTGTGCCCCGTCTCCAACGTGCGGCTCGGCGCGGTGGCCTCGCTCGGCGAGCACCCCCTACCGGCGATGCTCGCGGCGGGCCTGAACGTCTCCCTGAACTCCGACGACCCCTCGTACTTCGGCGGCTACGTCGACGAGGTCGACGACGCCGTCACGGCGGCCTTCGGCCTGACGCGGGACCAGCGCGCCGACCTCGCCGCGGCGTCGTTCCGCGGGTCCTTCCTCCCGGCCGAGCAGGTCGCGCGGCACGTGGCTGCCGTCGAGGAGTGGCGCGCGGCGGGATGACCGCCCCTCAGCGGGCGAGGAGCGCGGGGCCGACGGCGCCCGTGGCCGCGTCGTACCGCGCGCCGCGGGCTGCCTCGTCCCCGGGCAGGAGCCCGGCGAGCTCGAGCGACACCAGACCGTGCACGAGGCCCCACAGGCCCACCGCCGCCGGCCCGGCCTCGGCGGGCGCGGCGTCGAGCATACGTGCCACGGCGTCGCGCAGCACCCGGAACGTGGGTTGCTCGATGGCGGGCGGCGCGTCGGCGCCGGGCCGCACGGCCCGGTCGAACATCGTCCGGTAGAAGTGCGGGTCCGCCAGCGCGCTGTGCCGGTAGGCCGCCCCGAGGGCGCGCAGGTCGGCGACGGGATCGGCGGTACGCGGGACGGCGGCCAGGTGTGCGGCGAAGCGGCGGAACCCCTCGGCGCTGACGGCGGCGAGCAGGTCCTCACGGGAGCCGAACAAGGCGTAGACCGCCGACGCGCTGGTGCCGGCGGACGTGGCGACCCCGCGCACCGTGACCGCAGGCTCGCCCCCGGTGGACAGGGCCTCGGAGGTCACCTCCAGCAGGCGGGTGCGCAATGCGTCGTCGTGCAGGCGAGGACGGGGCATGCCGCCAGCGTAGGCCCCTTGACGCGCGTTTGCGAACGTTGTTTTATAACAGTGTTCATCAACCATGATGACACCGTCCCCACCGTCGGAGGTTCCTGTGCTCGAGCTCACCGACGCCGCCCGTATCACCGCGGGCGTCGTGCTGCTGACCGTCGTCGCCATCGAGTCCGGCGGCTGGTTCCTGGTGAAGGTGGTGACCGGGAGGGTGCCGGCCACCGCCTTCCAGACGTCCTTCTTCCGGGCCGGGCACGCCCACGCGGGCGTGCTGGTGATCCTCGGCCTGCTGTGCGTCGTGCTCACCGAGGCGACGGACCTCGCGGGCGGCTGGCGGTGGCTCGCGGCGACCGGGGTGCTGATGGCCGCGATCCTCCTGCCTGCCGGCTTCTTCCTCTCGGCCGTGGGGGACGGGCGTACGTCGCCGAGCCGGGCCGTCCTGCTGCTCCCTGCCGGGGCCGCCGTGCTCGCTGCCGGCGTCGTGACGTTGGCGGTCGGTCTGCTCGCGGCGGGCTGAGCCGGCACCCGGGCGAGGGGCAACACGCGGCCGGGACCTGCGGTGGCGCGACGGGGAGCGCGGGTACCGTGGGGGCATCATGGCCACCCGGACACCCGCCCGCAGGATCACCGGGACTCCTCGGGGAACGGCACGAACGGGGCGGACCGCATCCGTGGCCGCCCCGACCCGGCGCGCGCCTGCCCGGACGTCGTCTTCCGGGCGTTCGTCGGGCAGGTCCACCAGCAAGGGGTCGGGGCGTAGCTCGGGCGGGCGCCGGGCGCCCGCCCGCAAGCCGGCGCCGTCGGCGCCGTCCTGGCCCGTCCGTGCCGTGCGCGGCCTGTACCTGGGCGTCGCGCACGGGCTCGGCGGCCTGACCCGCAGCATCACCAAGGGAGCAAGAGACCTGGAACCCGAGCACCGCCGAGACGGCGTCGCCTTCTTCCTCATCGCCCTCGCGCTGGTCGTGGCCGCACGCGAGTGGTGGGGGATCTCCGGCACCTTCGGCACCGTCGTGCACGCCGTCGTCGCCGGCACCGTGGGGCTGGCCGGGGTGGCCGTCCCCGTGCTGCTGCTGTGGCTGGGGTTCCGCGTCATGCGGCACCCGGAGCGCGGCCAGGCCAACTCCCGCGTCGCCATCGGCCTGATCTTCGTCGTCGTCTCGGTGTGCGCCCTCGTCGCCATCGCCGAGGGCACTCCCGCGCCGAGCGACGGCTTCGAGGCGCTGCAGGACGCGGGCGGCATCATCGGTTACCTCGCGGCGACGCCCGTCGTCACGGGCCTGACCGAGTGGGTGGCCGTCCCGCTGTTCCTGCTCCTGGGCTTCTTCGGGCTCCTGGTGGTCACGGCCACGCCGGTGCACCGCATCCCCGAGCGGCTCCGCGGCCTCTACGACCGGCTCACCGGCAACCACCGCCCCGAGGAGGCCACCGACGACGACGGGCTCGCGCTCGCCGAGGGCGTCTCCCGCCACGACGGCTCGGACCCGGCGCCGCGCAAGAAGCGCACGCGCAAGTCGAAGGCCGAGCGGGCCGCGGAGGCGGCCGAGGCGGCGGGCCTGGACGAGTACGCCGGCGACGAGGCGTTCGAGAAGGCGGCCCTGCTCGAGAAGGAGGCGGCCGCCGGGCGCGCCGCCGCCGCGGCGAAGGCCGGCCGCGGGGCCGCCACGCAGCGGGTCGGCGCCGCGGCGACCGCACCCGTGGAGGCGGTGCCCGCGGACGACCCCGCCGCCACGCCCCCGTCGGCGAAGGACCTGCCGCCCATGGGGCGCGCGGAGCAGCCGATGCTCGACGGCGACACGGTCTACCTGCTGCCCAGCGAGGAGTCGCTCGGCAAGGGCGCACCGCACAAGACGCGCTCTGCGGCGAACGACCGCGTGGTCGAGTCGCTGACGAAGGTCTTCGAGGACTTCGGGGTCGACGCGCAGGTGACGGGCTTCACCCGTGGCCCGACGGTCACCCGCTACGAGGTCGAGGTCGGCGCCAAGACCAAGGTCGAGCGCATCACGTCGCTGTCGAACAACATCGCGTACGCGGTGGCCAGCGCGGACGTGCGGATCCTGTCGCCCATCCCGGGCAAGTCCGCCATCGGCATCGAGATCCCGAACTCCGACCGCGAGACCGTGGTGCTCGGTGACGTGCTGCGGTCCTCGGCGGCGCGGCGCACCGAGCACCCCATGGTCATGGGCGTCGGGAAGGACGTCGAGGGCGGCTACGTCGTCGCGAACCTCGCGAAGATGCCGCACATCCTCGTCGCGGGCGCCACCGGCGCCGGCAAGTCGAGCTTCATCAACTCGCTGATCACGTCGATCCTCATGCGAGCCACGCCGGAGCAGGTGCGCCTGGTCCTCGTCGACCCGAAGCGCGTCGAGCTGACCATCTACGAGGGCATCCCGCACCTCATCACGCCGATCATCACCAGCCCCAAGAAGGCCGCCGAGGCCCTCGACTGGGTCGTGCGCGAGATGGACGCCCGGTACGACGACCTGGCGACCTTCGGGTACAAGCACGTCGACGACTTCAACACCGCGGTGCGGGCGGGCAAGGTGAAGCCGCTGCCGGGGTCCGAGCGCAAGATCGCCCCGTACCCGTACCTGCTGGTCGTGGTGGACGAGCTGGCGGACCTCATGATGGTCGCCCCGCGCGACGTCGAGGCCTCGATCCAGCGCATCACCCAGCTGGCGCGCGCCGCGGGCATCCACCTCGTGCTCGCCACGCAGCGACCGTCCGTGGACGTCGTCACCGGTCTGATCAAGGCGAACGTCCCGTCGCGCCTCGCGTTCGCGACGTCGTCGCTCGCCGACTCCCGGGTGGTCCTCGACCAGCCGGGCGCCGAGAAGCTCATCGGCCAGGGCGACGCGCTGTTCCTGCCGATGGGCGCGGCCAAGCCGATGCGCGTGCAGGGCGCGTGGGTCACCGAGTCCGAGGTGCACAGCGTCGTCGAGCACGTGAAGGAGCAGCTCAAGCCGGTCTACCGCGAGGACGTCACCGCGCCCGCGGCGGCCAAGAAGCAGGTGGACGAGGACATCGGCGACGACCTCGACCTGCTGCTCCAGGCGACGGAGCTGGTCGTGACCACGCAGTTCGGCTCCACGTCGATGCTGCAGCGCAAGCTACGCGTGGGCTTCGCCAAGGCGGGCCGGCTCATGGACCTGCTCGAGTCGCGCGAGATCGTCGGCCCGTCCGAAGGGTCGAAGGCGCGCGAGGTGCTCGTCACGCCGGACGACCTCCCGTCGGCGCTCGCGCTCATCCGCGGGGAGACGCCGCAGGCGTACGACCAGGAGGCGGAGGCCGCCGCCGCGAGCGGCGGGTCCGGCGACCCGTACGCGGACGGCGTCGACGGGCACGCGCCGCCGGTGGCGAAGGACTACCACGACGACGCCGACACCGACCCGGAGAACGGCTGGCGCTGAGGCTCGCCGGCTCAGCGGTCCCGCGGGAGCACCTGCGGCGGCGGCCCTGTCGTCTCGGGAGGTTCCTCCCGCTCCGGGGCGGCGTCGCCCACCGCGTCCCGGACGCGTTCCTGGCGGGCCGCTAGCTCTGCCCCGGACAGGGTCGTCGCCGCGGGGTCTTCCAGGGCGTCGGGCAGCGCGAGCACGTCGTGCCCTCCGCCGATGTCGACGGTGGTCGGGGTCCAGGACACGTCCGTCATGCGGACGGGGTCGCCCGGCGCGTCCTGCGCGAAGGTCGCCGACAGCAGCACGCCGTTGCTGGTGCGGACGTCACAGCAGTCGGCGCTCTGGTTGGACAGCAGGTTGCCGAGGCCGTATGCCACCCACATGCCCGCGCCGTCCGGACCCTTGCCGAGGCGGTCGATCCGCTGGGGGATGTGCGCGTGGTGCCCGATGACGAGGTCGACCTCGCGCGACCGGGCGAGCCGGCGCACGACCTCCTCCTGCTGCTCGGTGAGCTCCTCGGTGTACTCGACGCCGGCGTGCAGGCTCACGACGACGACGTCGGCGCCGTCCTCGCGGGCCGCGCGGGCCTGCTGAACCAGCCGGTCGGCGTCGATGAGGTCGACCGCCCACGGGGCGTCCGGCGGCATCGGCAGCCCGTTGAGCCCGTAGGTGGCGGCCAGGTGCGCGACCGTGATCTCCCGGCCCTCGCGCGTGAGCACGTACCGCTGCGGCTCGTCCTGCTGGTCCGCGCTGCGGGCCGTCCCCGCGAACCCCATGCCGGCGGCCGCCAGGCGGCGGATCGTGGCGGTGACGCCGTCGTACCCTCGGTCGACCGAGTGGTTGGACGCGGTCGAGCAGCCGTCCCAGCCCTGCTCCTGCAGGTCGCGCACCAGGCCGGGCGGAGCGCCGAAGAGGGGGTAGCCGCTCGGGGCCGTGCCCTTCGGCGCCACGGGGACCTCGAGGTGGCACAAGGCGAGGTCAGCACCCTGCACCCAGGCGTCGAGGCCCGCCAGGAGCGGCGTGAAGTCGGGGTCGTCGGTGCCGCCGGCGGAGGCGACGACGGGAGAGTGCGTGAGGAGGTCGCCCGCCGCGAGGAGCGTGAACTCCACCGGCCGGGGAGTGGGGCTCGGGGGCGGCGACGGGATCGGGGTCGGGGGAATGCCGGGCGCGGACCTGTCGGCGCCGGGGCCGGGCGACGGGCCGGCCTCGTCGAGGGGCCCGCCCACGGCGAGCGCGCCGCCCACGCCGAGGACCGTGCCGCACAGTGCGGCGAGGGCGACGAGGCGTCGTCGCGAGGGTCGTCCGTCGTCGGACGCGTGACGGGGCACGCGAGGAGGGTACTGCTCGGGTGCCCCGCACGGCGGACGGGCGCGCGGCACGCGGGCCCACGGGCCGACGACGCCGGTCGCCCCGATAGGGTGGGTCGGTGGTCAACGAAGCGCCCTCGCCCTGGAACGTCGCCAACGCGGTGACCCTCGTGCGCATCGCGCTCGTGCCGGTGTTCGCCTGGGCCCTGCTGATGGACGGGGGCGACTCCGTCACCTGGCGCCTCGTCGCCACCGGGGTGTTCGTCGTGGCCGCGGTGAGCGACCGCGTCGACGGGTACCTCGCGCGGTCGCGCAACCTGGTCACCGACGTCGGGAAGATCCTCGACCCCATCGCGGACAAGGCGCTCATCGGCGCTGCCCTGGTCCTGCTCTGCTGGCCCCTGGGGGAGCTGCCCTGGTGGGTGCCCACGATCATCCTCGTCCGCGAGCTCGGCGTCACCGCGCTGCGGATGGTCGTGCTGCGCTACGCCGTCATGCCGGCCTCCCGCGGCGGCAAGCTCAAGACCGTGCTGCAGGCGGTCGCGATCACGCTCTTCCTCCTGCCGCTTGCGGCGCTGCCCGCCGCGGTGCACGTCGTGGCGTGGGTGGTGCTGTGGCTCGCCATCGTGGTGACGGTCGTGACGGGGGTCGACTACTTCGCCAAGGGGTGGCGCCTGCTCGCGGCGGGCCGCCACGAGGCCGGGCCCCGGCCCGCCGCGTGACCGGGGAGAGCCGGCTGACCCTGCCGTCCGAGCGGCTCGCGCGCGCCGTCCTCGAGGGTGCGCTCGCCCGTGGCTGGACCCTGGCCGTGGCGGAGTCCCTCACCGGGGGGCTGGTGGTCGCGACCCTGGTCGACGTCCCCGGCGCGTCCGCCGTGGTGCGCGGCGGCGTCGTCGCCTACGCGACCGATGTCAAGGCCGCGGTGCTGGGCGTGGACCCGGAGCTGCTGGAGCGGTACGGGCCGGTGGATCCCGAGGTAGCAGGCCAGATGGCGTCCGGCGTCCGGCGCTCGCTGACAGCCGACGTCGGCCTGGCGACGACCGGAGTCGCCGGTCCCGACCCGCAGGACGGGCATCCTCCGGGCGAGGCGTACGTCGCCGTGAGCACGCCCGCGGGGGACCGGGTGCGACGGCTCGACCTGGCGGGCGGGCGGCCCGAGGTGCGGGCCGGGGTCGTGCGCGCCGCGCTGACCCTGGTGCTCGAGGCATGGGGCGACGCAGCCCCCGACGCACCTGTGAAGGGTGCGTGACGAGGCTGTCGCGGGTCACGACCGCGGGAACAAGCCCCCGGGCACTCGCGTTGCGAAGGGTGTGATGACCGACAGGGCACGAAGCAGTCTCGATCCGCGCCACACCAGGCCGGGCGGGCCGCGCGCGCGGTACGGTAGTGCCACCCCTGGAGCCAGGGGAGCGACAGGACGGACGAGAAACCCGGTGACGGCCGGTCCGGTACCGGGACGAGCGGACACGGAGAGGGGGCGCGAGATGGTCGTACTGCGACGTGAGATCGGCGATGTGCTGCGCGACGCACGGCAGCGCCAGGGGCGCACCCTGCGTGAGGTGTCGTCCGCCGCGAGGGTCTCGCTCGGATACCTGAGCGAGGTGGAACGCGGGCAGAAGGAAGCGTCGTCGGAGCTGCTGGCGTCGATCTGCGAGGCGCTCGACGTCCCGATGTCCCTCGTGCTGCGTGAGGTCAGCGACCGGATCGCGGTGGCCGAGGGCCTGCACATCCCCGACACGATCCCGGCGGACGTCTACGCCGGACTGCTCAGCCGTGGCGGCGAGCCGCGCGACGCCGACCAGGCGATGCGCGGGGATCTCGCGCCGGTCGGCTGACCCGCATTTCCCGGATCCGGTCCCGTGGGCACGTCCCGCGGGGCCGGATCTTTGCGTGTGCCGGCCCTCAGGGCGCGGCCTGGCAGGACGGGCACCAGTAGATCGCCCGCTCGCCGCCGTCGGGACGTCGCCCGGGACCGCTGGTGCTGCCCAGCGCGACCGGGGTACGGCAGCGGCGGCAGGGCGCCCGGTGCCGCCCGTGCACGGCGAGCTCCACGGCACCGAGGCCCGCGCGGCGCCCGACCTCGACGCTGCGCGACATGAGACGTCGGCCGGTGAGCAGCAGGGCGCGCCGGTCGTCCACGTCGAGGTCGCCGGCCGGGGTCCAGGGCCACCTGCGGGTGGCGAACAGCGACTCCGCGGTCCAGATCGTGCCGAACCCCGCGACCGTGCGCTGGTCGAGCAGGGCGACGCAGAGCGGGCGCGCCGCGTCCGCGGTGAGGCGGCGCGCACCCTCCTCGACCCGATCCGGGAAGTCGTCGCCGAGCACGTCGGGGCCGAGATGTCCCAGGAGCCGCGGTTCGTCGCGGGTGCGCAGCACGTCGAGCATCCCGAGCTGCAGGCCGAGGCAGGTCCACGAGGCGGTCGCCAGGACGGCGCGGACCGCCCGGGAGCGCCCGGCGGCCTCGCGCGAGCCGGTGCGGTACACGCGCCAGGACCCGTCCATCCGCAGGTGGGTGTGCAGGGTGCGGCCGTCGTCGAGCCGGGTGAGCAGGTGCTTGCCGTACGCGACGGACTCGCGCACCGTGGCGCCCACGAGGTCCACGCCCGCCGCCGACGGCCACCGCAGTTCCGCGCGCACCAGCGGCGAGCCGCCGAGAGCAGCCCCCAGTCGCGCGGCGGTCAGTCGCAGCACGTCTCCCTCGGGCACGGACGCAGCCTAGGCCGGGCGCAGGCCGCGCGGCGTGACGCCGAAGCCGGAGTCGAGCAGTGCCGCCGCCGCCGGGATGCGGTCGCGGGCGGCGGCGAGGGCGGGCACGCCGTCCACCCGCTGCACGGTGACGCGCCCGAGCCGGTCGGCGCGGGTCTCGGCGGCGAGCAGCCGGGCAGCGGCGGCGAGCCGCGCGGCGTCACCCGCGTCCCCGCGGCCGAAGGACAGGACCGTGCGCCCGCCCCGCTCGACGAAGAGGACCAGCTCCCCGTCGACCAGCACGACGACGGCGCCCGCCTTGCGGCCCGGGCGGTGGGAACCCGCGGCGTCGTCCGTCGACGCCGCAGCGGACCCCCGCGCCCCGGACGGTGCGCCGCGCGGCCACGCGACGGCGGCGCCGTAGGGGTTCGCCGGGTCGGTGGCGGCGAGGAGCACGGCGCCCGGTGCGGCTCCGCCGCCTCCGTCACCGCGGGTGCCCTCGACGAGGGCGTCGAGCGCGCGGTCACGGTCCGCGGCATCCGTGCGCAGCTGGTCGACGGCGCCCGGCAGCGCGAACTGCGACCCCCCGAGTCCCTCGACGAAGTAGCCCCGCCGGGCGGCACCGCGTTCCTCGAGACCGCGCAGCACGCGGTACACGTCCCGGAAGCGCGACGTCACGCCCTCGGCCGGCGCGGCCGCGCGGGTCAGGACGCCGTGCCGCTCCAGCAGCACCTGCGTGAGCGCGTGGGCGCGGACGGTCGGGTCCTGCTCGACCGCAGGCAGCGCCGACCAACGCCCGCCACCCGTCCGCGGCACCGCTGCCGCCGAGGTGGGACGTGCCAGCCCGAACCGGGACGGCCGCACCGGTCGCGCTCGACCGGGGGCCGCGGGCGCCCGGTGCGCGCCCCCGCCGTGCCTGGTCGAGCGCCGAATCGACCCGCCGAGCGACTCGCGCAGCGGACCGAGACGGTCGTTCGTGACCCAGCCCGCCCAGACCAGGTCCCACAGTGCGTCGAGGGCGGCGGCCTGGCTCGCGTCCGCGAGCTCGGCCAGCCGGGGCAGGAAATAGCCGCCCGAGCCGGTGAGGAGGTCCAGCACAGCCCGGTGCAGGTCGGTGTCGAGAGGGCCGCCCTCGTCGACCGGGTCAGGGTCGCGGAGCGTGAGGGGGGCACCGTCGGCCAGGTGCAGGCTCACCATGCCGTCGCCGCCACCCGAGCCAGGGAGCCGCCCGTGCCCGCACCACAGCACCTCGCCGGCGGTGGTGAGCTCGTCGAGCACGGCGGGGGAGTAGTCGGAGACGCGGGCGGGCAGGACGAGCGTCTCGAGCGCGGACGCCGGCACCGCCGCGCCGGACAGCTGCTCCACGGCGCGCAGCACGCCGTCCGCGCCGCGCAGCGCCCCGCCGCCCGACCCCGTGCCCCCCACTCGCACCCCGATCCCGTGCCAGCGGGGCAGGAAGACGCCGAGCGACTCGGGCTCCACCGGCTCCACCTCGGCGCGCAGCGCGGCGAGCGACCGCCGGCGCAACGTGCGCAGCACCTCCGGGTCGCACCACTCGTCGCCCGTGCCGCCCAGCGACGACGGACGCAGCGCCCCGCGCGCCACGACGCCCGCCGCCTCGAGCCGCGCGAGCACCTGGGTCGCGACGGCGATCCCGAGGCCGAGCCGACGAGCGACGTCGACCGCCGGGAACGGCCCGTGCGTGCGCGCGTGCCTCCGCACGAGGTCGCCGAGCGGGTCGGTCACGGGCTCGGTGAACGTCTCCGGCACCCCCACGGGCAGTGCCACGCCGAGCGCGTCGCGCAGCCGGCCGGCGTCCTCGACCACCGCCCACTGCTCGGCGTCCTCGCCCGACCGGCCGCCGACCCGTACCTGGATCACGCGGCGGGCTCCCTCCAGGTCGGCCAGCCAGTCGGCCACCAGGTCGCGGGAGCCCTCGCGCGTGCGGGCCCGCAGGGCCTCGAGCGGGTGCGGTCCGGTGCGCCGCAGCACGTCCCACAGCGCCTCGGCGTCGCGCGCCTGCCGGTCCGGAGCCAGCGCCTGCAGCTCGGCCTCGGTCCGCTCGACCGCGTCCGGGTCGAGGAGGTCAGCGAGCGGCGTCGCGCCCTGTTCGCCGAGCAGCTCCGTCAGGAGGTCCGGGTCCAGCGACAGCGCGGCCGCGCGCCGCTCCGCGAGGGGCGCGTCGCCGTCGTAGAGGAACTGCGCGGTGTAGCCGAAGAGGAGCGCCTGCGCGAAGGGGGACGGGGTGGACGTGGTCACCTCGACCAGCCGCACCCGGCCCGCCTGCAGGTCGCGCATGAGCTCCGTGAGCGCCGCGACGTCGAAGTCGTCGCGCAGGCACTCCCGCGCGGCCTCGAGCATGATCGGGAAGTCCGGGAACTGCGACGCCACCTGCAGCAGCTGCGAGGCGCGCTGGCGCTGCTGCCACAGCGGCTGCCGCCGGTCCGGTCGGCGGCGCGGCAGGAGCAGCGCCCGCGCGGCGGCCTCGCGGAAGCGCGCCGCGAACATCACGGAGCCGCCGAGCTCGTCGCGCACCGCGTCCAGCACCTCGTCGGGGTCGACGAGCAGGTCCTCGGCCGTGACGGCCGGCGCGCTCCCGTGGTCGCCGCCGCCCGCGGCACCGTCCGCGCCCCACCCCGGGCCGCCGAGGTCCCAGCCGGAGTCGCCGGCATCGGGCAGCCGCAGCACGATCCCGTCGTCGGCGTGCATCGCGGCCACGTCCGTGCCGTACCGGGCGCGCAGCCGTGCCGCCACGACCAGCGCCCACGGCGCGTGGACGGGGGCCCCGAACGGGGAGTGGATCACGACGCGCCAGTCGCCCAGCTCGTCGCGGAACCGTTCGACCACGACCGTGCGGTCGTCGGGCAGGCGGCCTGTCGCACGTCGCTGCTCGCCGAGGTACGACGCGAGGTTGTCCGCTGCCCAGGTGTCGAGCCCGGCGTCGCGCAGCGCCTCCCGGCCGCGCGCCGTCCCGCGCGCCTCGTCGTCCGCGAGCAGCGTGTCGGTCTCACGGACGAACGCGCCTACGGCCCGGCCCAGCTCCGCCGGGCGCCCGGGGGAGTCGCCCTTCCAGAAGGGGAGGCGCCCGGGAAGCCCCGGCGCCGGGGTCACGAGCACGCGGTCGGGCGTGATCTCCTCGATGCGCCACGTGGACGAGCCGAGGGTGAACGTGTCGCCGACGCGCGACTCGTAGACCATCTCCTCGTCCAGCTCGCCCACGCGCTTGCCGCCGCGCGGCCGGTCGGCCGTGCCCCCGCCGTCCGCGGGCGACCCGCCGGTCGGCGCCGCGGTGGCGAGGTAAACGCCGTACAGCCCGCGGTCGGGGATGGTGCCGCCGCTGGTGGCCGCGAGCCGCAGCGCGCCCGGCCGCCCGGAGAGCCGGCCCGTCGCGCGGTCCCACACGATGCGGGCGCGCAGCTCCGCGAACTCCTCGCTGGGGTAGCGGCCGGCGAGCATGTCGAGGACGGCCCGCCACGTCGCGTCGCCGAGGGCGCGGAACGGGTGCGCGCGGCGGAACGTGGCCAGGAGCTCGTCGGCCTGCCAGTCGTCGGTGGCGAGCGCGGCCACCACCTGCTGCGCGAGCACGTCCAGCGGGTTCGCCGGTACGTGCAGGTGCTCGATCTCGCCCGCGCGCATCCGCTGGGCCACCACGGTGGCGGGGACGAGGTCGCCGCGGAACGTCGGGAACACGACGCCGTGCGACACCGCGCCCACCTGGTGCCCGGCCCGGCCGATGCGCTGCAGCCCGCTCGCGACGGACGGCGGCGCCCCCACCTGCACCACCAGGTCGACCGCGCCCATGTCGATGCCCAGCTCGAGCGAGGACGTGGCGACGACGGCCGGCAGCCGGCCCGCCTTGAGGTCCGACTCCGTGCGGGTGCGCTCCACGCGGCTCATGGAGCCGTGGTGAGCACGCGCGAGCACCTCCGACCCGCTGCCGTCGGGGGCGTCGGGCGTGGGCGGCAGCCCGACGGAGGCGCCGGACTGCGCCTGCGTCTGAGCCGGCCACTGCGTGCCGGGCTCCGGCAGGTCGACGCCGGAGCGCTCGGCCCAGATCTCGTTCATCCGCGCCGTGAGCCGCTCGGCGCCGCGGCGGGAGTTGGTGAAGACCAGCGTGGAGCGGTGGTCCGCGACGAGGTCCACGACCCGCTCCTCGACGTGGGGCCACACCGACGCGCGACGCAGCGGTGACGCCGCGTCCCCGGTGAGGTCCAGCTCCTCGTCGCCGAGCCCGCTGTCGGGCGCCGCGGGCTTCGGGGCGGTCGGGTCCGGCACCCCGGCGGCGTCCAGGTCCGCCAGGTCGGGCACGGGCACGACGACGTCGATCGCCCACTTCTTGGTGGACTCGGGCTGCACGACGACGACCTCGCGGCCGCCGTCGTCGGGCGTGCGGTGCCCGGCCAGGAACTCGGCCACCGTCTCCACCGGGCGCACGGTCGCCGACAGGCCGATCCGCTGCGCCGGGCGGTCGAGCAGCTCGTCGAGCCGCTCCAGGCTCAGCGCGAGGTGTGCCCCCCGCTTGGTGCCGGCGACCGCGTGGATCTCGTCGAGGACGACGGTCTCGACGCCTGCCAGGCCCGCGCGAGCCTGCGAGGTCAGCACCAGGAAGAGCGACTCGGGCGTGGTGACCAGCACGTCGGGCGGGCGGGTGGCGAACGCGCGCCGCTCGGACGCAGGGGTGTCGCCCGTGCGAGCGCCGACGGTCACGTCCTCGACGGAAAGCCCGTCGCGGGCGGCGGCCTGCCGGATGCCCGCGAGGGGCGAGCGCAGGTTGCGCTGCACGTCGGCGGCGAGCGCCTTGAGCGGGGAGACGTACAGCACCCGGCAGCGGCGTGCCCGCTCCGGCGGCGGCTCGGTCGTGAGGCGGTCGATCGCCCAGAGGAAGGCCGCGAGCGTCTTGCCGGACCCGGTCGGGGCGACGACGAGCGCGTGCCGGTCGGAGCTGATGGCGTCCCACGCCCCGGTCTGCGCCGCCGTCGGCGCCGCGAACGCGCCGGCGAACCACGCGCGCGTGGCCGGGCCGAACCGCGCGAGGACGCCCTCAGGGCCGGCGGGAGCGGGGGACGGGGGGACGACCACCACGCCATCTTGACAGGGGCCCCCGACAGCGTGCAGGGCGAGGCCGGGGGGAGCGGCAGCGCCGCCGTACCGGGAGCTCCGTGAGCCGTGCGAGGCTGGGGGCGTGCGCTATCGCGAGTTCGCAGAGCTGGTCGACGAGGTCTTCGGGCCCGCCTACGGACGCGCCCTCGTGCGTGAGCAGGTGTTGCCGCGCCTCGACGACCGCACCCCCGCCGAGGCCCTCGAGGCCGGGCTCGAGCCGCGGGACGTGTGGCACGCGCTGTGCGACGCGCTCGACGTGCCCGAGCCGCAGCGCTGGGGCCGCGACGACCGACGCCAGGCGCCACCCGCACGCTGAGCCCGCGGCGGCGGCGCCTGTGCGACCACGCACCCGGCCGGAGCGCGCGCGAGATGGCGCGTGCCCGCGCCGACGTCGGGCCGGCGCGGCATCATGGCGCCATGCGCCGCGACCGTCCCCCGCTCGTGACGGTGGCGGACGTCCGCTCCGCCGCGTGGTCGCTGGCCTCGACGGCGGCCGGGCTCGGGATCGCGATCGCCCTGGTCGACGGCGTGCGCGCCACGTCGCCCTGGAACGTGCTCCTGGCGGCGCTCGTGGTCGGGGTCGGCGACGCGCTGCTGCGGGCACCCCTACGGCGCCTCGCTCGCGCCGGGGGAGCGGTCGGGGCGCTCCTGATCGGGCTGGCGGCGCAGGTGCTCGTGGTCTGGGCCGCGCTGACGTTCCTGCCCGGTGTGACCAGCGACTCGTGGACGGACGTGCTCGCCGTCCTGCTCGTCGCGTCGGTCCTGATGGCGTGCGGGCACTGGGTGGTAGGGGCGCGCGACAACGCGTACGTCGTCGGCGACCTGCTGCGCCGTGCCCGGCGTCGCGCCGGCGTCCCCCGGCGGACGGCCGCCGAGGTGCACGACGACGGGGGAGCGGACGAGCGACCTCCCGGCGTGCTCGTCGTCATGCTCGACGGCGTGGCCCGGCCGACCCTCGACCACGCGCTGGAGGCGGGGCTCGCGCCCACCCTGGAACGATGGCTCGGGTCGGGCTCGCACCGGCTCGAGTCGTGGTGGGCGCGCGTGCCGTGCACCACCCCGGCCAGCACGCTCGGGCTGCTGCACGGCACCACCGACGCCGTGCCCGCCTTCCGCTGGTGGTCGCGACGGCTCGGCAGGCTGGTCGTGACCAACCGCCCGGCCGACGCGGCCGAGGTCGAGCGGTCCGCCTCCGACGGTCGGGGGCTGCTGGCCGACGGCGGGGTGGCGGTCTCGACGATGTTCTCGGGCGACGCCCCGACGAGCCTGCTCGTGATGAGCCGTGCGGCCGAGGGGCTGGGGCCGGGCCAGCTCTTCGTGCGCTTCTTCTCCAGCCCGTTCGTGCTGGTGCGGGCGGTGGTGGGCACCGTCGGCGAGGCGCTCAAGGAGGTGTACCAGGGCTGGCAGCAGGTCGTGCGCGGAGTCCGTCCCCGCGTACCGCGGCGCGGCTGGTACCCGGTGCTGCGGGCCGTGACCAACGTGCTGCTGCGCGACCTCAACACGTCCCTCGTGGCGGAACAGCTGGTGCGCGGCGTACCGGTGGTGTGCGTGGACCTGGTCGACTACGACGAGATCGCGCACCATGCGGGGCCGCTGCGCCCTGAGGCGCTGCGCGCGCTGGAGGGGCTCGACCGCGTCGTCGGGCTGTGGGAGGAGATCGCCCACGGGGCCCCGCGCCGCTACCGCGTGGTGGTGGTCTCCGACCACGGTCAGTCCCTGGGGGCGACGTTCGAGCAGGTGGTGGGACGGTCGTTCGCCGACGAGGTGCGCCGGCTCATGGCGCTCCCCGTGACGGCGGGCGCCGAACGGTCGGACGGCGAGGTGTGGGGTCCGGCGAACACCGCGCTCCACGCGCTGCGCAAGGACGGCGACGGGGCGGGGAGGCTCCTGGTCGGCCCGGACCGCGACGCCGGGCGCGCCGACCTTCCCGAGATCGAGGTGATCGGGTCGGGCAACCTCGGGATGGTGTGGTTCTGCCGCGAGGTGCGCCGGCTGTCGGCCGCGGAGGTGGGGGCCCGGTGGCCCGCGCTGGTGCCGGGGCTGGTGGAGTCCCCGGCCGTCGGGTTCGTCGTGGTCCACGGCGCGCAGGGGCCGGTGGCGCGCGGCCGGCTCGGGTCGCAGGACCTGGCGACCGGCCGCGTGACCGGTCGCGACCCCCTGGCCGGCTACGGTTCGCGGGCCCGGGCGGACCTGCTGCGCGTCGCTGGGCTGGAGGACGCCGGAGACCTCGTGGTCGTGTCGGCCGTGGGCCCGATGGGCCGGGTCCACGCGCTGGAGGGCCTGGTGGGCTCCCACGGCGGCCTCGGCGGTGCGCAGAGCGAGGCGTTGCTGCTGCACCCGGCCGACCTCGTGGTGCCGGACGACGAGCGCGAGGACGTGGACGGCGCCCGCATGCTGGTGGGTGCCGAGGCGGTGCACCGGCGGCTCGTCGCGTGGCTCGCCGGCCTCGGCCTCCGGGAGGGGTCGTGAGCGCGACGTCCGGACGCCGTGACCGGGGCCGCTGTGAGCCAGGGCCGCGCGTGCCGGGGCTCGGGGTGACGTGGCTCGGGCACTCGACCGTGGTCCTCGACCTGACGGGTCAGGACGGGCGCACCGCCCGGTTCGTCACCGACCCGCTGCTGCGCCGGCACGCGGGGGTCCTGCGCCGCCGCGGCGTCCGTCCCGACGCGGAGGCCTGGCGTGGCACGGACGCCGCCCTGCTGTCGCACCTGCACCACGACCACGCCGAGCTGGGCTCGCTGCGGTTGCTCGGTGACGTCCCCGTGCTGACGGCGCCCGCCAACGCCCGCTGGTTGCGCGGCAAGGGGCTGCGGGGGGTGGGTCTGGATCCGCCGACGGTGCCGGGGGACCACGAGGGCGTCGCGTCGCGCCGCCGTGCGGCGCACGACGACAAGGGCGGCGCCTGGCACGAGGTGGCGGGGGCGCAGGTGCGCCTGACCGCCGCGGTGCACGGCGACCGGCAGATGCCGCACCGGCCGAACGCAGCCAACGGGCACCTCGTGCGGGTGCCCGGCGCGACGGTGTGGGCGGTCGGCGACACCGAGCACTACGCCGGCGTGGGGCACGTGCGCGAGCTGGCCGGCGGTCACGTCGACGTGGCTCTCGTGCCGGTGTCGGGCTGGGGCCCGCGGCTCTCGGGTGGACACCTGGGCCCGCGGGGTGCTGCCGAGGTGTGCGCGGAGGTCCGCCCGCGGGTGGCGATCCCGGTGCACTGGGGCACGCTGCACGTGCCGGGCGGCCAGCACTTGCCGCGCGGGTGGATGGACCACGCCGGCGCAGCCTTCGCGGCGGCATGCCACCGGGTGGCGCCGGAGGTGCGTGCGGTGGTCCTGCGGCCCGGCGAGACGTGGCGCGACACGCCCGGGGACGACGACGGCGTCGAACACGTGTTCGGCTAGAGTCTGTCCCCAGAAGGTCCTGGAACGTCGCCGTCCACAGCCGCGACGGACCGTCCCGACCATGTCGGTGGCGGCACGTACGGTCGGCTACAACATGAGCACGCAGCCACGAACGCCGGCGCGCAGCCGCCGCGCCCAGAACGCAAAGGTGACCGACATGCCCGCAACGGCAGACCGCGAGAAGGCACTCGAGGCCGCGCTCGCCCAGATCGACCGCAGCTTCGGCAAGGGCTCGGTCATGCGCCTCGGCGACGAGGGCCGTGCGCCCGTCGAGGTCATCCCCACCGGCTCGATCGCGCTCGACATCGCGCTCGGCATCGGCGGTCTTCCGCGCGGCCGCGTCGTGGAGGTCTACGGCCCGGAGTCCTCCGGCAAGACGACCGTCGCGCTGCACGCCGTCGCCAGCGCCCAGCGGGCCGGTGGCATCGCGGCGTTCGTCGACGCCGAGCACGCGCTCGACCCGGACTACGCCAAGAAGCTCGGGGTCGACACCGACGCCCTGCTGGTCTCGCAGCCGGACACCGGCGAGCAGGCCCTGGAGATCACGGACATGCTGATCCGCTCCGGCGCGCTGGACATCATCGTCATCGACTCGGTCGCGGCGCTGGTGCCGAAGGCCGAGATCGAGGGTGAGATGGGCGACAGCCACGTGGGCCTCCAGGCCCGCCTGATGTCGCAGGCGCTGCGCAAGCTCACCGGTGCGCTGAGCGCGTCGGGCACCACCGCGATCTTCATCAACCAGCTCCGCGAGAAGATCGGCGTCTTCTTCGGCTCACCGGAGACCACCACGGGTGGCAAGGCGCTGAAGTTCTACGCCTCGGTCCGCATGGACATCCGCCGCATCGAGACCCTCAAGGACGGCACGGACGCGGTCGGTAACCGCACCCGCGTCAAGGTGGTCAAGAACAAGATGGCGCCGCCGTTCAAGCAGGCGGAGTTCGACATCCTGTACGGCGTGGGCATCTCCCGCGAGGGCGGCCTCATCGACATGGGCGTCGAGCACGGGTTCGTGCGCAAGTCCGGCTCGTGGTTCACCTACGAGGGGGACCAGCTCGGGCAGGGCAAGGAGAACGCCCGGACCTTCCTGCGGGACAACCCCGACCTGGCGAACGAGATCGAGAAGCGGATCAAGGAGAAGCTGGGGGTCGGGGCCAAGCTGGACGCTCCTGCCGAGGAGGTAGCACCGGCCGCGGGCGTCTCGGGCTCCGCGACCGGCCTGACGGTCGACCCGGTTCCGGCCAAGGCCGCCGCCAAGGGCAAGAAGGCGCCGTTCTGATCGGCACGGCTCCGATCGACACCCGCACCGGCGCCTGCACCGTTCCGTCCGGCGCCGTCCCGACCCGGGAGGCTCTGGGTGTTCCGGGTGGCAGAGGTCCGGGAGGTGTCGCGTGACGACGACGGACACCGGCTCGGGCGGTCGCGGCGCGGGGAAGCGTCGCGGCCGCCGGCAGGGCCCGCCGGTGCCGACCGGTTCCGAGAACGAGGACGCACCGCGGACGCGGCAGCCGCGGCGCACCGTGGCCGAGCGACTCGACGCCGGCGAGCTGAGCGTCGAGGACGCGACGGAGAAGGCGCGCGAGACGCTGCTGCGCATCCTCACGGCCGCGCCGAAGAGTCGCGCGGAGCTGGAGCAGTCGCTGGCGCGCAAGGGCTACCCCGAGGCGGTCGTAGGTCCGGTGCTCGACCGCTTCGGCGAGGTGGGCCTGGTCGACGACGTCGCGTACGCCGACATGCTCGTGCGCACGCGGCACGCCGAGCGCGGTCTGTCCCGCCGTGCCCTCGCGATGGAGCTGCGACGTCGCGGGATCGACGAGGAGACCGCGTCTGACGCCCTGGAGCAGGTGGACTCTGAGGACGAGCGCGAGGCGGCCCTGTCGCTGGCGCGCAAGCATGTGGCGCGCACGCGCGGGCTGGAGCGCGACGTGCGCGTGCGTCGGGCCGTCGGGGCGCTCGGCCGTAAGGGGTACGCGCCGGGGGTCGCCTTCGGCGCCGTGCGCGACGCCCTGACCGAGGAGGGCGAGGACGCCCTCGACGAGGACCACCCCGGCGCGGACGACTGACCGGCCAGTCCCACGCAGGCACGCCGAGCGGACGGGCGAAACCCCGCGTGGCCCCGCCAGGTCCGTCTGCCCCGCGACACGACGGGACGTGCGAGGCCCCCGGACGCGGCAGCGTCCGGGGGCATCGGTGTGCAGGGCTCGGGCGGCGGATGTCGCGCCCTCGCGGAGGGTCAGGTCGCGCTGGGGTCCCCGGTCGCGGCGATGGCGTTGCCCGGTCCACCCGGCTTGCCGGCGACGGCGGTCGGGTTGCCGATCCCGGGACCGGTCGCCGTGGCGCCGGACGTCCGTCCGCTGAGGTAGCGCGAGAGCCACCGCGCGACGGCCGTCAGGGCCCAGTTGATGATGATGAAGATCAGCGCCGCGATCGTCAGCGTCTGCAGGTTGTTGCTGTTGCCGTTGCCGAAGATCTGCGCGGCACGCAGCAGCTCGTTGTACGTGATGATCTGGCCGAGCGCGGTGTCCTTCAGCACGACGACCAGCTGCGACACCAGCGCCGGGAGCATCGCGATGAGCGCCTGCGGGAGCTGGATCGACCGCAGTACCTGCCCGCCCGTCAGTCCGACCGCGAGGCCGGCCTCGGACTGGCCCTTCGGCAGGTTGCCGACGCCTGCCCGCACGAGTTCCGCGATGACGGAGCCGTTGTACAGGATGAGTGCGATGACGACAGCGAGGAAGGCGGGGTCGTCGCTGATCCGGTTGTAGCCGAACAGCAGCCAGAAGAAGACCATCATGAGCAGCACGGGCACGGCGCGGAAGAACTCCACCACCACGCCGCTGAGCCAGCGGACGGCCCCCACGCGCGCGAGGCGTCCCGAGCCGAAGATGAGCCCGAAGACCACGGCGCCGACGACGGCGTACCCGGCGGCGCGCAGCGTGTTCTGCAGGCCCGGGATGAAATAGTCCTGCCAGGCGCTCGTGGTGAAGATCGGGCTCCACAGATCGGCGGCGAACTGTCCCCGGTTGGCGAGCGCGACCGCGACCAGGGCCGCGATCCCGAGCACGACGAGCGTGCCCACGACGTTGCCGACGGCGATGCGCCGTCGTGCCCGGGGCCCCGGGGCGTCGAAGAGGACGGACTTCTGGCTCATCGGCGCACCGCCAGACGGTTGGAGAGGAACGTGGTGAGCAGGCCGATGGGGATCACGAGGACCGCGAAGCCGATCGCGAAGATCATGAAGATCGCGTAGATGAAGTTCGCGTTGCTCTCGATCATCTCGCGCATCAGGGTCGAGGTCTCCGTCGAGACGCTCACCGCCACGACGACCGTCGAGTTCTTCAGCAGCGCGATGAGGGTGTTGCCCAGAGGCGCGATCGCACCACGGAACGCCTGGGGGAGGATGATCAGGCGCGCGGCGGGCAGGAAGGACAGGCCGATCGCCCGCGCGGCCTCCGCCTGGCCCAGCGGCACCGTGTTGACGCCCGAGCGGATCGACTCGCAGACGAACGCCGCGTGGTAGACGGTCAGCCCGATCACGCCGAAGCGGAAGAAGTTCTGTGCGAAGTCGTCGGACAGGCTGATCTGCAGCTGCGTCCAGACCGCCAGGAACAGGAACGTCATGATGACGGTCAGCGGCGTGTTCCGCAGGATGTTCACATATGTCGCGCCGGCCCACTGCAGGCTCGCGATGGGCGAGATCCGCATGAGCGCGAGCACGGTGCCGAGGATCAGCGAGAAGATCGCGGCCCAGAACGTCAGCTGGATGTTGACCCAGAACGCGCCCGGGACGTCGTACGCGGCGAAGAGCTCACCGAACTGGGACAGGAAGTCACCCACGGTGTGTCAGCCTCCCGGAGGGTGGTGCGGCGGAGGGCCGCGGTGGACGGACGAGGGGAGCGGCGCGGTCGCACCGCTCCCCTCGTGCCGATCGGTCGGTCGTCGTCAGGCGCAGGCGTCCGGCGTCGGCGGGTTGAGGTCCGCGTTGGGCGTGTAGCCGGTGCCCTCGGTGTTCGCCGTGACGGCCTCCTCCCACGAGCCGTCCTCGATCATCTCGGTGATCGCTGCGTTGACGTCCTCGCAGGTGTCGTTGTCCTGGGGCAGGCCCACGCCGTAGTTCTCCTCGGAGAACGGGTTGCCCACGACCTTGACCTTGCCCTTGTTGGCGTCCTGCGCGGCGAGGCCGGCGAGGATGATGTCGTCGGTCGTGACCGCGTCCACCTGGCCCGCGGTGAGCGCGGTGACGCACTCGACGTAGCTGGGGCGCTCCACGAGCTGCACGCCCGTGGCGTACTCGTCCTTGATGCGCTGCGCCGAGGTCGAGCCCGTCACCGAGCACAGGTTCTTGCCCTCGAGGTCGTTGGGGCCGGTGATGTCCGTGTTGTCCTCGGCGACCAGCAGGTCCTGGCCGGCGATGAAGTACGGGCCCGCGAAAGCGACCTGCTCCTTGCGCTCGTCGGTGATGGAGTAGGTCGCGAAGATCATGTCGACCTGGCCGGTCTGCAGCATGGTCTCGCGGTTGGCCGACGGTGCCTCGACCCACTCGATCTGGTCCTCGGAGTAGCCGAGCTTCTCCGCGACGTAGCGGGCGACGTCGGTGTCGAAGCCCGTGTACTCGCTGCCGTCCTGGTAGCCCAGGCCCGGCTGGTCGTACTTGATGCCGATCTTGATGGTCTCGTCGCCCCCGGAGCCGCCGGTCTCCTCATCGCCGCCACCACCGACCTCGCCGCCTCCGCAGGCGGCGAGCGTGAGCGCGGTCAGTGCGGCGAGCGTGGCGGCACCTGCGTGTCGTGTGCGCATCGTTCTTACCCTTCGTCAGTACGAGGCCGGTCCCGTTCGGGTGCCCTGCCAGGTCAGTGGGAGAGGATCTTGGACAGGAAGTCCTTCGCCCGGTCGCTCTTGGGCGCGGTGAAGAACTCCTCGGGGGTGGCCTCCTCGACGATCTGGCCGTCGGCCATGAAGACGACGCGGTTCGCGGCCTTGCGGGCGAAGCCCATCTCGTGGGTCACGACGATCATGGTCATGCCCTCCTTCGCGAGGGCGACCATGACGTCCAGGACCTCGTTGATCATCTCCGGGTCGAGCGCCGAGGTGGGCTCGTCGAAGAGCATCACCTTGGGCTTCATCGCCAGCGCCCGGGCGATCGCGACGCGCTGCTGCTGCCCGCCGGAGAGCTGGGCGGGCATCTTCTGCGCCTGGTTCTTCACCCCGACCCGGTCGAGCAGCTCGAGCGCGCGCTCCTTCGCGGCGGACGAGCGCTGCCGGCGGACCTTCACGGGCCCGAGCGTGACGTTCTCGAGGATCGTCTTGTGGGCGAAGAGGTTGAACGCCTGGAACACCATGCCGACGTCGGCCCGCAGCTTCGCGAGGGCCTTGCCCTCCTCAGGCAGCGGCACGCCGTCGATGCGGATCTCGCCCGAGTCGATCGTCTCGAGCCGGTTGATCGCGCGGCACAGGGTCGACTTGCCGGAGCCGGACGGGCCGATGACGACGAGCACCTCGCCACGGCGCACCGTGAGGTCGATGTCCTGCAGCACGTGGAGCTCGCCGAAGTGCTTGTTGACGTTCTTCAGCTCGACGAGCGGGGCCCCGAGGGAGGACGACGCCTCGGCAGGGTCGGTCGTCGTGGTCGCATCGCCGTGATCCATCTCTCGAACCTATCCACTCGGTGTTTCCGCGACCAGCACCGGGTTGTCCGGTTCCGCAACGGTTCAGTAACAGTGCTCGCGTCTTGCGTGCGGGCCCGGGTCGTCGGCGGCGGCGACCAGCGGTCGTCGAGCGATGGGTGGGTCGCCTCGTCGGGGCCCGGCCGTCGGGCACCGTACCCTAGATGCGATGTCCAGTACCACGCAGAGCCCCGCCGCGACGGTCCGTCCCACGGATCCCTCGCCCGGCCCGCGCACCTACCTGGTGCGCACCCTGGGCTGCCAGATGAACGTGCACGACTCCGAGCACATGGCCGGCATGCTCGAGCAGGCCGGCTACCTGCGTGCCACCGCCGCGGACGAGGCGGCGAGCCGCGCCGACGTCGTCGTGATCAACACCTGCGCCGTGCGGGAGAACGCCGCCACGCGCCTGTACGGCAACCTCGGGCAGCTCGCGGGTCTCAAGTCCGAGCGGCCCGGCATGCAGATCGCCGTGGGCGGCTGCCTCGCGCAGAAGGACCGCGGCGAGATCGTGTCCAAGGCCCCGTGGGTGGACGTCGTCTTCGGCACGCACAACCTCGACGCGCTGCCTGTCCTCCTCGAGCGGGCCCGGCACAACGCCGAGGCCCAGGTCGAGATCGCCGAGTCGTTGCAGGTCTTCCCCTCGACGCTGCCCACGCGGCGCGAGTCCGTCTACGCGGGCTGGGTGTCGATCTCCGTCGGCTGCAACAACACGTGCACGTTCTGCATCGTGCCGCACCTGCGCGGCAAGGAGCGCGACCGCCGGCCGGGGGAGGTCCTGGCGGAGGTCGAGGCGCTCGTGGCGGCCGGCGCGGTCGAGGTCACGCTGCTGGGCCAGAACGTCAACAGCTACGGCGTGGAGTTCGGCGACCGCGGCGCGTTCGCCAAGTTGCTGCGCGCGTGCGGCACGATCGAAGGGCTGGAGCGCGTCCGTTTCACGTCCCCGCACCCGGCGGCGTTCACGGACGACGTCATCGAGGCCATGGCCGAGACGCCGAACGTCATGCCGAGCCTGCACATGCCGCTGCAGTCCGGCTCCGACCGTGTGCTGCGGGCGATGCGCCGCTCCTACCGTTCGGCCAAGTTCCTCGGGATCCTGGACCGGGTCCGCGCCGCGATGCCGGACGCCGCCATCACCACCGACATCATCGTCGGCTTCCCGGGGGAGACCGAGGAGGACTTCCGCGAGACGCTGCGCGTCGTGGAGGCCTCGCGGTTCAGCTCGGCGTTCATGTTCCAGTACTCGCCGCGCCCCGGCACGCCGGCCGCGACCATGGAGGGGCAGCTGCCCAAGGAGGTCGTGCAGGAGCGGTTCGAGCGTCTGCTGGCCCTGCAGGAGCGCATCGCCGGCGAGGAGGCGGCCCGCCAGGTCGGCCGCACCGTCGACGTCCTCGTCTCCGAGGGGGCGGGCAAGAAGGACGGCGCCACGCACCGGCTCTCCGGACGTGCCCCCGACAACCGGCTCGTGCACCTCGCCCTGCCCGCCGACGTCGCGGCCGGTGCCGCGCACGTCGCCGGCGCTCCCGTGTCGCTCGACGACCCCCGGCTCGTCGAGGCCCGGACGCTCGACCCCCGGCTCCCGCGTCCGGGTGACGTCGTGACCGTGGGTGTCACGCGCTCGGCCCCGCACTTCCTCGTCGCGGACGCGGTGCTCGACGGCGGCGCCTACGCCGTGCGGCGCACGCGCTCGGGAGACGCGTGGGCGCAGCGGGAGACGGCGCGCCTCGGCGGGGGCGAGGACCAGCACGCGCACGGCAGCGCGTCGCCGTCGTCCGGCCCGGTCGTGCTCGGGATGCCCTCGCTGCGCGGATGACCGCCGCGGCGGACGACCGCGCAGCGCCGGCAGGGGCCGGTGGGATCGGCGTCAGGAGAGGTCGTCGTGCTCCGGGCCGCCCGGCGTCATCGCGCCGACGGTGCTGAAGAACTGCGACGACGTGACGAGCCCGCACGACACCGTGGCGGCCAGCTGCTCGTCCGTGGCCCCGTGCTCGAAGTCCACCGACACCTCGGCGTAGAGCGCCAGGTTGTCGCCCTCCGGCCGGACGTACACCTTGGGCCACACCCGCTCGCGGTTCCAGTCGTTGACCGCCTGCAGCACCGCGAGGCGGGCCCCCGCGGGCACCGTGCCGGCCCAACGGCCGCGCACCTGCAGGATCTCGTCGTGGTCGCCGAGCAGGAGGAACCAGAACCGGTTGCCGTCCCAGGTGCCCGTCACGTCGCCGTCGTCGTCGGTGCGGAACCGGTAGCCGCGACGGGAGAGGTCGTCCGCGACGCGGGCGTTCGACAGCGGGCGCGGGGTCGTCGCGGCCCCGCGCCCCGGACGGCCCGGCGCGCGCTGCCCGCGGGCCGTCGCCCGCGCGCCGGCGTCCTGCACGGCGCGCCCGACGGCGTCGGCGGCACGACGGACGCCACCGAGCACCCGGCGCGCGGCGCCGCCCGCCCGGTCCGCGGCCGTCACGACGCGTCCCGCAGCGGGTCGCGGAACGTGGTGTCGAGGTGCTCGAAGAACATGGACCCCGTGCTGAGGCCGCACTGCAGGAGCTGATCGAGCTGCGCCTCGCCGACCGCGCTGCCGGCGTCCACCGTGACCTCGGCGCAGACGACGACGGAGCCGTCGTCCCGCACGCGCACGTACGTCTTGGGCCAGATCCGCTCGGCGTTCCACTCGTTGCAGATCTCGAGGATCTCGCCGAGCCGGTCGATGCTGAGATCGCGGTGCCACTGGCCGCGGACCTGGAGCACCTCCGAGCGCTCGCCGAGCACGAGGAAGTAGAACAGCCAGCCGTGCCAGAGACCGCCGACGTCGCCGTCGGAGTCGACGAAGTAGGAGAAACCGGACCGCTCCAGCCAGTCCGTCACACGCTCGCGCGACAGCGGGGCCAGCGCGTCGTCCGAAGCGACCTCGTCGGCGAGCAGCCCCTCGATCCGGTCGTGGAGCTCGTCGTCGTGCAGATCGCCGGCGAGCTCGTCGTCCCGGCCGACGGAGGTCGGCCGGATCTTGCTTGCCCGGCGTGAACCGAAGAACCTCACCCGACCACGCTACACGTCGGCGCCCACGGCGGGCCCCAGGTGCACTGCTGGTGGACGGCGGGTCCTGGGCAGGCGCCCGCGCCGGGAGCGGCACCCGGGGCGGGGGTAGGTTGGCCGGGTGCCAGCCCGCGCCGTCGTCCTGCCAGGAACGTCCCTGCTCGTCCCCGGTGCCGGTGGCGGCGCCGACCGCGTCGGCGAGGTCCGCCGCGCGGTGGACGCGGCCCTCGACCGACTGGTGGCCGACGTCGTGGCGCCGACCGTGCCGGGCGGGGACGGTGACGTACCTCTCGTCGTGCTGGCTCCCGTCCCGCGCGGCGCGGCCGGCGGTTACGGGCGACGCCGCCCCTCCCTCGCCGGGGCGGGCGTCGCCGACCGGTGGGTGCCGGAGATCGCCGGCTGGCCCGACGACGATCACGGTGGCCACGGCGAGCACGGCCTCCGCACCCCGGCCGCGCACGTCCCCGCCTCGGTGGGGCTCGTCGCGCTGCGCGCCGCGCTGGTGCGGGCCGGACGTCCCGGGCGCCCGGACGCCGTCGTGCTCGAGCTGTCGGGAGCCGCCCCGGCGGAGGGCGTCGCCGCGCTCCGCCGGGCGCGGGCGGTCGTCGTCGCAGGCGGCGCCGCCCCCGGGACGCCGGGCGCGGCGGCCGGGGACGACGCGGTCCGCGACCCGGGTCCGCTCCACCCGGTCCGGCTCGACCCGGCGGTCGCGGCCGCGCTGCAGGTGGCGGTCGCGCCGGGCAGCTGGGCCTGGCGGGTCACGAGCATCCCCGGGGGGCACGAGCACCTGCCCGCGACCTACCGGGTCGCCGAGGGCACCGCCGGCTGACCGGCGGGTGCGGGCCACGGGGTCGGACACACGGGCCTGGGCACGCCCCGGGCGCCAGGTCGGTGCACGGAGGTGGGCGCCGCGGGCGCGTCGACGACGGCGGGCTAGGGTCGTCGCGTGAGCGCACCGTCCCCCGACTCGAGCCTCCCCGGCGGCGCCGTGGTCGTCGCCGTCGTCGGCCCGACCGCGACCGGCAAGTCGGACCTGGCGCTCGACCTGGCGCAGGCGATGTCGCGGGGCGGGACGGGGCGCGGCCGGGCCGCCGCCGAGATCGTCAACGCCGACGCGTTCCAGCTCTACCGGGGCATGGACGTCGGGACGGCGAAGGTGCCCGTTGCCGAGCGGCGCGGGATCGTGCACCACCAGGTCGACGTGCTCGACCCGCTCGAGGACGCGTCCGTGGCGCGCTACCAGGCCGCGGCGCGCGCGGACCTGGACGCGGCCGCGGGGCGCGGGGCGCGGGGCGTCGTCGTGGGCGGCTCCGGGCTCTACGTGCGCGCGCTGCTGGACCACATGGACTTCCCGGGTACCGACCCCGCCGCGCGGGCGGGCCTGGAGGAGCGTGCCGAGCGCGAAGGGCGGCGGGCCCTGCACGACGAGCTCGCCCGTCTCGACCCCGAGGCCGCGGCGTCGATCGGCCCGCACAACACCCGCCGGATCGTGCGCGCGCTCGAGGTCATCCAGCTCACCGGCCGCCCGTACACCGCCAACCTGCCCCGCCAGGAGTACGTCCGGCCGGCCGTGCAGATCGGGCTCGACTGCGATCGCGAGGTGCTCGACGCCCGGGTGGCCGGCCGGGTCGAGCGGATGTGGGACGAGGGCCTGGTCGAGGAGGTCCGCGCGCTCGCGTCGCCGGCGCAGGGCGGGACGGGCGCCGGGCTCGGCGGCACCGCGGCCCGCGCCGTCGGGTACGCCGAGCTGCTCGCGTGCTGGCGGGGCGAGCTCACGCTCGAGGCGGCCCGCGACGCGATCGTCGCGAACACCCGCCGGCTCGCGCGCAAGCAGATGGGCTGGTTCGGCCGGGACCCTCGCGTCCGCTGGCTCGACGCCGGCTCTCCCCACCTGCTCGACGAGGCGCTCGCGGTGGTCGGCGCCGCCGACGCCGGGAGCCTCCCCGAGCCCGGGGCGGGGCTCGTGCGCCGTAGTCTGGGCTCATGACGCTGCGCTTCACCAAGGGTCACGGCACCCAGAACGACTTCGTGCTGGTGGCCGACACCCGGGGGGACCTCGAGCTGACCGCGGACCACGTGCGACGCCTGGCCGACCGCCGTGGCGGCATCGGTGGCGACGGTGTCATCCGGCTCACGCCCACCGCGGCCGTCGCCCGCGCCGGCGAAGAGGTCGCCGACCGGGTGCTCGCCGAGGAGCCGGCGGCCATCTGGTTCATGGACTACCGCAACGCCGACGGCTCCGTCGCGCAGATGTGCGGCAACGGCGTCCGCGTCTTCACGGCCTTCGCCGAGCACCTCGGCCTCGCGGACCTCGACGACGGGCAGGAGCTCGCGCTCGGCACCCGCGCGGGGGTGCGCCGGGTCCGCAAGGAGCCGGGCGGGTGGTACGCCGTCGACATGGGGCCGTGGGCCCTGCCCGGCGGCGCGGAGGCGGCCTCGCGCGGCGCGGACTCCGCCGTCCTGGTGCGCGGGTGGGACGCGCCCCGCCCGGCGCTGAGCGTCGACCTGGGCAACCCGCACACGGTGGTCGCCCTCGCACGGCCGTCCGAGCTCGCGGATGCCGACCTGACGCAGACCCCCGAGGTCGACCCTCTGCCGCCCGAGGGCACCAACGTCGAGCTGGTCGTGCCGCTCGCCGAGACCGTCGACCCCGAGGGGAGGGCGGTCGGGCACGTGCGGATGCGGGTGCACGAGCGCGGCGTGGGGGAGACGCAGTCCTGCGGCACCGGCGCCTGCGCCGCTGCGCTCGCGGTGCGCACGTGGGCGGCGGCCGGCGCGACGGGCGCGGTCCCGGACGTGTGGGAGGTCGAGGTGCCGGGCGGGCTGGTGCGCGTCCGGCTGCTCGACGGCGGCCACGTCGAGCTCGCCGGCCCGGCGGAGCTGGTGTTCAGCGGCGAGACGGAGCTCTGAGCGGTCCGACGGCGCCCCCGGGGGGCCGTGCGCGTCAGTCGACGCGCAGCACGCGGAAGCCCTTGGACGACGCCGCGCGTTCGACGTCGCGACCCAGCTCGGCCTCGATCCAGCGCGCGAGCGAGTCCGAACCGAGGTTCTTCTGCACGACGAGCCATGCCCGGGCCTCGGGGGCCAGGCGCGGGAGCCAGATGCGCAGGAGGTCGTGCAGCACCCCCTTGCCGACGCGGATCGGCGGGTTCGACCAGATCGCGGCGAACCGCACGTCGTGGGGCACGTCCTCGGCGCGCACGGCGCGGACGTTCTCGAGACCGAGGCGGGCCGCCGTCGTGCGGAGCAGGTCGAGCGCCCGCTCGTTGACGTCCACCGCCCACACGGTCGCGTCGGGCGACGCGAGCGCCATCGTCAGCGCGATCGGGCCCCAGCCGCAGCCGAGGTCGAGCAGGTCACCGGTGGCGGGCGGCGCGGGCACCTCACGCAGCAGCACCTGCGTGCCCTTGTCCACGCCACCGGGGGAGAACACCCCGCCCGCGACGTCCACCTCCACGTCTTGGCCGGCGAGCCGGACGACGGCGCGGCGCCGCTCGCCGGCCGAGGCCGGCTGGGCGGTGAAGTAGTGGTCGGGCTGCTCGCTCACCCGGCGATCCTAGGTCGCCGTCGTCAGCCGAGGGGAAAAACTCTCCGCCGGGACGATCTCGCGTGGGACCCTTGTTGTACCCGTACGGCGGCCCGACCGCCGGTCCCGACCCGAGAGGCACACCTTGACCCACACCCCGACCAACCCCGACACCCCGCGCCCTGACGAGTCCGCCGGGGCCCCCGGCGCCGAGACCTCGGCGGGCGAGCGCCGCGAGGCGGAGCGCGACGCCCAGGCGATCGCGCAGGACGTCGTGGCCCGGGTGCTCGCGCGGGCCGGGACGGCGCGGTCCGAGGGCGCCACGGTGCACACCGTCCACGACGGCGACCAGCTCGACCTCGAGGAGCGCATCTCGCTGCGCCGCGTGGGCGGGCTCTCGACGGAGCTCGAGGACGTCACCGAGGTCGAGTACCGCCAGCTGCGTCTGGAGCGCGTGGTGCTCGTCGGCCTGTACTCCGGCGGCGAGTCCGCGGCCCGCGACGCCGAGGTGTCGCTGCGTGAGCTCGCCGCTCTCGCCGAGACCGCGGGCTCGCAGGTCCTCGACGGTCTGCTGCAGCGCCGCCAGAAGCCTGACCCGGGCACCTATCTCGGGTCCGGCAAGGCGGCCGAACTGGCGGACGTCGTCGCCTCCGTGGGCGCCGACACCGTCGTCGCCGACACCGAGCTGGCCCCCTCCCAGCGCCGTGCGCTGGAGGACATCGTCAAGGTGAAGGTCGTCGACCGGACCGCGCTGATCCTCGACATCTTCGCCCAGCACGCCAAGTCCCGGGAGGGCAAGGCGCAGGTCGAGCTCGCCCAGCTCGAGTACCTGCTGCCACGCCTGCGCGGCTGGGGCGACTCGATGTCCCGCCAGGCCGGTGGCCAGGTGGGCGGCCAGGGCGCGGGCATGGGCTCCCGCGGCCCCGGCGAGACCAAGATCGAGCTGGACCGGCGCAGGATCCGCAACCGGATGGCCAAGCTGCGGCGCGAGATCGCGGCCATGGCTCCCGGGCGCGAGACCAAGCGACTCGACCGCAAGCGCCACGGGGTTCCCAACGTGGCGATCGCCGGCTACACCAACGCCGGTAAGTCGTCGCTCCTCAACGCGCTGACCGATGCCGGCGTGCTCGTGGAGAACGCGCTCTTCGCGACGCTGGACCCGACCGTGCGCCGGGCCCGCACCGAGGACGGCCGGCCCTACACCCTCACGGACACCGTCGGGTTCGTGCGGCACCTGCCGCACCAGCTCGTCGAGGCGTTCCGGTCCACGCTGGAGGAGGTGGGCGACGCCGCGCTGCTGCTGCACGTGGTGGACGCCTCGCACCCCGATCCCGAGGGCCAGATCGCCGCCGTGCGCGAGGTGCTCGCCGAGATCCCCGGGATCGCCGACGTGCCCGAGGTGATCGTGCTCAACAAGGCCGACGTCGCCGACCCGGCCGTGGTCGGCCGGGTGCAGCGCCGGGAGCGGCGCAGCGTGGTCGTGTCGGCGCACTCCGGCGAGGGCATGGCCGAGCTGCGCGAGCTGGTCGCCGCCGAGCTGCCGCAGCCGCAGGTCGAGATCGACCTCGTGGTCCCGTACTCGCGGGGCGACCTGGTGCACCGGGCGCACGAGACCGGCGGCTCCGTGGTCGAGGAGCACCTCGCCGAGGGCACGCGGCTGCGCGGCCGGGTGGACGAGGCCCTTGCGGTCGAGCTCGAGCGCGTCGCCGTCGCGGGCTGACCTCACGCAGCGGCCCGGACGGCCACCGACGACGGCCCGGGCATGCCTGGGCGGGCTGTGGGTCCGTCGCCCTGCGGTCGTCGGGTCGCCCTAGGATCGTCGGGTGACCTCCCCCGACACCGCCGACGCCCCGACGCTCCTCGACCTGGCGGTGGGGGCCCTCGGCGGCGGACGCCGGGAGGGGCAGCACCAGATGGCGGAGGCCGTCGCGGAGTCCATGGACTCCGGGCGGCACCTGCTCGTCCAGGCAGGGACCGGGACGGGCAAGTCGCTCGCGTACCTCGTGCCCGCCGTGCGGCACGCCGTCGAGGACGGCAAGCGCGTCGTCGTGTCCACGGCGACATTGGCCCTGCAGCGCCAGGTCGTGACGCGCGACCTGCCCCTCGTCGCCGAGACGGTGGGTCCGAAGCTGCCCCGGGCGCCCAAGGTGGCCCTCCTCAAGGGCTGGCACAACTACCTGTGCCGGCACAAGGTCACGGGCGGCTACCCGACCGAGGGCGCGACGCTCTTCGACCTCCCGGCGGACCCGGGACCGGGGGAGGGCGCCGGAGCGGAACAGCATCCCGCGCCGTCGGGACCGCGGGGTCGGCGCGCCGACGACGCGGCGACGCTGGCCGACCACGTGCGTCGGCTGCACGCCTGGGCCGACGAGACCGACACTGGCGACCGGGACGACCTGGTGCCCGGCGTCCCGGACCGGGCATGGCGACAGGTCTCGGTGACGGCCCTCGAGTGCCTGGGCCAGCGCTGCCCGCTCCTCGCGGAGTGTTTCCCCGAGCGAGCCCGCGCGACGGCGCGGGAGGCCGACGTCGTGGTGACGAACCACGCCATGCTCGGGATCGCGGTCTCCGGCAACCCGGGTGTGCTGCCGGAGCACGACGCCGTGGTCGTCGACGAGGCGCACGAGCTCGCCGAGCGGGTGACCGCCGCGGCGACGGTCGACCTGTCGCTCACGGTCGTCGAGCACGCCGCGCGACTGGCGCGCCGGCACGGCGGCACCGAGACCGAGGCGCTCGACGCGGCCTCGCAGCGGCTGGGGAGCCTGCTCGCCACCGCCCCGGCGGAACGCTTTCCCCTGGGCCTGCCCGACGACCTGCGTGCCGCGGTGGCCGCCGTGCGCGACGCCGCACGCGAGCTGCTCACCCGCCTCAAGCCCCAGGGCGGCGCCAAGGGCCAGGAGGCCCCGGACGCCGGGATGAAGATGGCGCAGTCCGCCGTGCTGCAGCTCTTCGAGGTCGCGGAGCGGATGGCGGCCGAGGACACGACCGCGGACGTGCTCTGGTGCTCGCGGCCGCCCGAGAACGCGCCCTGGGCCGGCGACGGCGTCACCCGGCTGCACGCCGCCCCCCTCGCGGTGGCCGGGCTGATCCGCACCCACCTGCTGGGCGAGGCGACAGGCGTGTTCACGTCCGCCACCCTCACGCTGGGCGGCACCTTCGACCCGTTGGCCCGCTCCCTGGGGCTCGCCGGTTCCGGTGGCACCGACGAGACCGCGGACTGGACCGGGCTGGACGTCGGCAGCCCGTTCGACTACCCCCGCCAAGGGATCCTCTACGTCGCGCGACATCTGCCCGCGCCCGGCCGCGAACCGACCACGGACGCCCAGCTCGACGAGATCGCCGGCCTGATCGAGGCCGCCGGTGGCCGCACGCTCGGGCTGTTCTCGTCGCGGCGCGCCGCGCTCGCGGCGGCCGAGGCGATGCGCGAACGGCTCGACGTCCCCGTGCTGTGCCAGGGGGACGACCAGCTGCCCACCCTGGTCCGCGCGTTCGCCGACGACCCGGCGACGTGCCTCTTCGGCACCCTGTCGCTGTGGCAGGGCGTCGACGTCCCGGGGCCGAGCTGCCAGCTCGTGCTGGTGGACCGCATCCCCTTCCCGCGACCGGACGACCCGGTGAAGGCGGCCCGGGCCCGCTCGGTGGAGCAGGCGGGCGGGAACGGGTTCATGCAGGTCTCGGCCACGCACGCCGCGCTGCTGCTCGCGCAGGGCGCGGGCCGGCTGGTGCGGACGGGGGACGACCGCGGGGTCGTCGCCGTCCTCGACCCGCGGCTCGCGACCGCGCGCTACGGGTCGTTCCTCACCCGGTCCATGCCGGACTTCTGGCCGACCACGGACGGCGAGCTCGTCCGCGCTGCGCTCCGCCGCCTCGACACCTAGCGTGGGGCCGTGGACGAGACACGCAGGACGACCAAGCTCGCGATCGTCGGAGCAGGAGCGGTGGGTTCCACCCTCGCGTACGCGGCCCTGGCCCGGGGCGCCGCCCGATCCGTGGCCCTCATGGACGTCAACAAGGCGAAGGTGGAGGCCGAGGTCCTCGACCTGCGGCACGGGGGCATGTTCATCCCGCAGGCGGAGATCGAGGGCTCGGACGACGTGGAGGTCTGCCGGGGCGCCGATGTCGTGGCGGTGACGGCCGGGGCCAAGCAGAAGCCCGGGCAGAGCCGCCTCGACCTGGCCGAGGCGACCGTCGGTCTGACCCGGTCGATCCTGCCGCGACTGCTCGAGGTCGCGCCCGACGCCGTGTACCTCATGGTCACGAACCCGGTGGACGTCGTCACGTACGCGGCGCAGGAGATCAGCGGCCTGCCCCGGGGGCGGGTCTTCGGCAGCGGTACGGTCCTCGACTCGTCGCGGCTGCGCGACGCGCTGGCCCGGCACTGCGGCGTCGCCGTCGGGAACGTGCACGCCAACATCGCAGGCGAGCACGGCGACTCGGAGATCGTGCTGTGGAGCTCGGCCACGATCGCGGGCGTGCCCCTCCTCGACTGGAGGCCGTTCCGGGGGCGCCCGCCGCTCGACGAGCCCGCGCGGCACCGGATCGCGACGGACGTCGTGGAGTCGGCCTACCGTGTGATCGCGGGCAAGGGGGCGACCAACTACGCAGTCGGCCTCGCTGCGACCCGGATCATCGAGGCCGTCCTCAACGACGAGCACCGCGTGATGAACGTGTCATCGCGCCTCGACGACTTCTACGGGATCAACGACGTCTGCCTGTCCGTGCCGTCGCTCGTCGACCGACGCGGCGTGACGGAGACCATCGACACGCCGCTGTCCGAGGACGAGGTCGCGGGGCTGCGGGCGTCGGCCGAGAACATGAAGGAAGTGCAGCGGCGCCTGGGTCTCTGACGAGACCTGCCGGTGCGCCGGGCGGTCGCCCGGCGCCGCTCAGAGGCTGCGGAGCACCGCCACGACCCGCCCCAGCACCTGCGCCTCGTCGCCGGGGATGGGGGAGTACGCGGTGTTCTGCGGCAGCAGCCAGGTGTGGCCGTCGGTCTGCTTGAACGTCTTCACCGTGGCCTCGCCGTCGATCATCGCGGCGACGACCTCCCCGTTCTCGGCGACCGGCTGGCTGCGCACGACCACCCAGTCGCCGTCGCAGATCGCGGCGTCGACCATCGAGTCGCCCGCGACCTTGAGCAGGAACAGGTCGCCGTCGCCGACGATCTGCCGCGGGAGCGGGAAGACGTCCTCGACGACCTGCTCGGCGAGGATCGGACCGCCGGCGGCGATGCGGCCGACCAGCGGGACGTACGAGGGCGCCTCGGCGGGCTGGGCGTCGGACGCGGCGATGGAGCCGGCCACGAACCCAGGCGTAGGAGTGCGCGCGTCGCCGTGCCGTCCGTTCCCGTCGGTCGCGGGCGCCTCGGGGTCGACGACCTCGATCGCGCGCGGCCGGTTGGGGTCGCGGCGCAGATAGCCCTTGCGCTCCAGCGTGGTGAGCTGGTGCTTGACGGAGGACGGGCTCGCGAGCCCGACCGCCTCGCCGATCTCGCGCATGGTCGGCGGGTACCCGCGGGACTCGACGGAACGGCGGATGGTGTCGAGGACGCGTCGCTGCCGCGGCGTGAGGCGGTCGGCCGACGACGACAGCTCGCTCACTGACGCCAGCGCGGTCACCGAGATTCCGTTCGCCGTGGTCGCTGCCGCGTCCTCGGGGTTCTCGTCCCGCGCCGACCACGCCGCCGTGACCGTCGTGGTCGTCGTGGACGCCGGGACCTGCTCCCGTCCGCTGGTCATCGCGTTCTCCGTCCTCCAGGGGCGCGGCCCGCGGGCGGGCCGATGAAATCCGACAAACCTTCCATCGCGCTGCCGGTCACTCTAGGCCAGTTCCGGCCCGACATCAAACATCTGTTCGATCAGGCCTCGACCGTGTCGCCCTGGCGTGGTACACCTAGTACAGCAGTTCGACGTACAGGTGTTCGACGAACGGATGTTCGACGGAGCTGGCGCCCACGGGCGGCACGACGTGGACCGGAGGCAGGACGATGCAGAACGCTCGCAGCACCAGTGACGCACCGGGGTTCCTCGGGCTCGGAGGGCTCCGGCTCACCCGGAGAGGTCGTGTCGTGATCATGGCGCTCGTCCTCCTGGTGCTCGTGGGCGCCGGGCTGATCGGGCAGCGAGCCGTGGCGGAGGCCCCCGGTGCCGGGGTCGAGGTGCGGATCCACACCGTCGCACCGGGGGAGACGATGTGGCAGTACGCGCAGTCCGTGCGCGACGCGGGCGAAGACCTGCGCGACGTCGTCGCGGAGCTCCGCGACCTCAACGGCCTGGCGACTGCGGAGCTGGAGGCGGGCCAGGTCGTGCTGTTGCCGCAGGACTGAGCGTGGTCCGGCGTCGGGGCCGGGCGGATCCTGCTTGCGCCGACGGTCGCGCGCCGCTTACCTTGACGGGCAGCCGGGCGCCGGTCCGGAGCCGAGCGCAGGAGACCAGCGATGCACTGCCCGTTCTGCCGCCACGCGGACTCACGAGTTATCGACTCGCGCACCTCCGACGACGGCTCGTCCATCCGCCGACGGCGCCAGTGCCCCGCGTGCCAGCGCCGCTTCACCACGATCGAGACGGCGAGCCTCTCGGTGGCCAAGCGGTCCGGCGTCACCGAACCGTTCAGCCGGGACAAGGTCGTGGCAGGCGTGCGCAAGGCCTGCCAGGGGCGGCCGGTGAGCGCCGACGACCTCGCCGTCCTGGCGCAGAAGGTCGAGGAGACCCTTCGCGCCTCCGGCCGTCCGGAGATCGAGGCGAACGAGGTGGGCCTGGCGATTCTCGGTCCACTGCGCGAGCTCGACGAGGTCGCCTATCTGCGGTTCGCGAGCGTGTACCAGTCGTTCGAGTCCCTGGAGGACTTCGAGAGCGCGATCACCTCGCTCCGCGTGGAGCGCGAGGCGCGCGGCCAGGAGGCGCGCGCGGACGACGTCGACAGCGGGTCCGGCGAGGGCCGGGTCGGCGAGCCGTCCAGCGCGGGGCGCGACACGTCGGTCTGAAGCGGGTCTCGCCCGGTCCGGGTGAAATGCCCTGGCGTCCCGGGGAGCGCCAAGGCATGCTGGACCGGATCAGGTGCCGCGCGGTCCGCCGTGCGAGCACACCCACCCCGACGACGACGAGGTGACCGTGATGACGACGGACGACTCCCGGGCGACGAAGGCCACCGAGGACACGAAGGCGCGCTTCAGGGAGGCGCTGGAGAAGAAGAACGCCGCCAGCCATCCGACCGCCGGCAAGGACGGCAACACCGGTCAGGTGCACGGCTCGGAGACGACCGGGCCGGTGCAGAAGATGTTCCGCCGCAAGTCGGGCTGAGCGGCCCGCACGACACGCGAGAGGGCGGCCCCGGACACTCCGGGGCCGCCCTCTCGCGTGTCGGTGGTGGGGCCGCTCAGCCTGCCGCGGGTCCGGGCGGGAACTCGGGCCTCTCGAACGCGTCGCGGATGCGCAGGCGAATGGTGGAGTCCATCGCCTGGAGCTTGGCCGACGCGCCGCGCTGCGTGACGTCCGAGATGTCGGTCACCACGTAGCCGATCTCGCCGCGCGTGGCGAGCATCTGCGCCTCGATGTTGGCGCCGTGGTCGGCGAACACCTGGTTCACGCGCGCGAGGACACCGGGCACGTTGCGGTGCAGCAGCATGATGCGGCCGACCCCCGTGTGCGCGAGCTGGAGGTTGGGCAGGTTCACGGACAGGGTCGTCGACCCGGTGGCCATGAAGTCCCGCAGCTTCTTGGACACGAACTCGCCGATCGCCTCCTGCGCCTCTTCCGTCGAGCCGCCGACGTGAGGGGTGAGGATGACGTTCGGGAGTCCCCGGAGCGGCGAGGCGAACCCGTCCCCGCGCTTCTTGGGCTCGGTCGGGAAGACGTCGACGGCCGCGCCGCCGAGGTGGCCGGACAGGATGTGCTCCCGCAGCGCGTCCACGTCCACGACGAAGCCGCGCGACAGGTTGAGGAAGATCGCGCCCGGCTTCATCCCGGCGAAGAGGTCCGCCCCGAACAGGCCGGCGTTGCCCGCCCGTCCGTCCACGTGGATCGTCACGGCGTCGGCCTGGGCGAGCAGCTCCTCGATCGTCTCGACGCGGTGCGCGTTGCCCAGTGCCAGCTTCTCGGCGGTGTCGTAGAAGACGACCCGCATGCCGAGGTTCTCCGCGAGCACCGAGAGCTGGGAGCCGATGTTGCCGTAGCCGATGATGCCCAGCGTCCGGCCGCGTACCTCGTGCGAGCCGTCGGCGGTCTTGTCCCAGACGCCGTCGTGCAGTGCCTTGTCGCGCACGGTGAGGCGCCGCGTCAGCGCGATGATCTCCGAGATCGCGAGCTCCACCACGGAGCGCGTGTTGGAGTACGGCGCGTTGAACACCGCGACGCCGTGGGCCGCGGCGGCGTCGAGATCGATCTGGTTGGTGCCGATGGAGAACGTGCCCACGGCCTGCAGGCCGGGGACGCTCTGGAGCACCTTGCGGGTCACCATGGTCTTGGACCGGATGCCGAGGATCTGGAAGTCCGCGAGGGACTCGATCAGCTCGGCCTCGTCGAGCGCGCCGGGGCGCGTGACGACCTCGATGCCCGCATCACGAAGATTCTGGGCAGCGACGGGGTGGACGTTCTCGAGAAGGAGGGCTCGCAGCACGAGGCCATGGTGCGCCGTGCGGGCCCGCGCCCACAAACCCGTCTCACGCCACGGCGAGCTCCACGATGCCCGTGGGCAGCGCCTGCTCGTGCACGACGACGAGGCGCTGGGTCGGGCGGGTCATCGCGACGTACAGGTCCGAGGCTCCGCCGGTTCCCTGCGCGACCGTCGCCGGCTCGACCAGCACGACGGCGTCGAACTCCAGTCCCTTGGCGGCGCGCGGGTCGAGCACGCTCACCTGCGCGTCCTCCGGGCGCTGCGCGAGCAGGCGGGCGGCCTCCTGCGCTCCCAGGGCGCCGGGCAGGACGGACTCCACGGCCTCGCGCAGCGCGCGCACCTGGTCGGCGGCGGCGACCACCGCCACCCGCCCGGCGCCGTCGGCGCCGACGAAGTCGGCCGCGAGCGCGGCGACCTGGTCGACGACCTCCTGGACAAGGACGGGCCTCGCCGGGCCGGACGGGGTGACCCTGCTGAGCTCCAGCGCACCGTCGACCTGGCGGGCGGCGGTGAGCGGCGAGACCGGGAGCGCGGCCGCGGCGGCCATCCGCTGCGCGGCGTCGGCGACCTCGGCCGGGGTGCGGTAGGAGACGGTGAGCTCCTCGAGGCGCCACGACCCGCCGAGCACCGGGTCCAGCGCGTCGGGCCACGACCGGGCCCCCGCGGGCGACGACGTCTGGGCGACGTCGCCCACGATCGTCATCGAGCGGGTGGGCACGCGGCGCACGAGCATCCGCCACGCCATCGGGGACAGCTCCTGCGCCTCGTCGACGACCACGTGGCCGTACGTCCAGGTGCGGTCCTCCGCGGCGCGCTCGGCCGTGGTCAGACGCGGCCCCGTGGACTCGAAGCGGGACGCCAGCGTCTCGGCGTCGACCAGCCCGCCGCCGGCCCCGGTGGACTCGAGCACGGACCGGGCGTACTCGAGCTCGGCCGCCCGTTCCGTCGCGCGGGCCCGGGCCTCGGCGCGGGCGATCGAGCCGTCCTCGCCGAGCAGCTCGGCGGCCTCGTCCAGCAGGGGCACGTCGGCCTCGGTCCACGGCTCGTCCGGGTCGCGGCGCAGGGCCGCGCGCTCGCCGGCGGTGAGCTCGGGGGCCGCCTCCGCGAGCCGGTGCGGCTTGGCGAAGAGGTCGGCGACGAGCTTCTCCGGCGTGATCGGGAACCACGCGAGGTTGAGCGCGACGCGCACGTCGCGGTGGGAGCGCAGGTCCTCGGTGACCATGGCGACGTCCTCGGGGGCGAGGTCGGCGTCGGCCGCGGCGCGGTACTGGTCCACGAGGCGGGTGAGCATGTCGCGCGCGAACGCGGCGCGCGCCTCGTTGTGGGGCTTGTGCGTCCGGCGCGCACGGCCGATCGCCTCCCGCACGTCCCGGCGTCGCACGACCAGGTCGTACCCCTCGAGGCGGAAGCGGACGTCGCGCGCGGGGACGCGCTCGCGGGCGCGCACGGCTCGGCGTACGACGTCGCGCCACAGCAGGCGCCCCTTGATCTCGGTGGCCGCGGGGGTGTCGGCCTCGTTCGCCCGGACGCCCGGGAGCAGCTCGCCCACGGTGGTCGCCACGACACCGGTCTCGCCCAGCGAGGGGAGCACCTGGTCGATGTAGCGCAGGAAGGCGCGGCTCGGGCCGACCAGCAGCACGCCGCTGCGCTCCAGCACGCGCCGGTGCGCGTACAGCAGGTAGGCGGCGCGGTGCAGGGCGACCGCCGTCTTGCCGGTGCCCGGCCCGCCCTGGACGACGAGCGCGCCGGCGAGGTCGGCGCGGATGATGCGGTCCTGCTCGGACTGGATGGTCGCGACGATGTCGGTCATGCGGCCCGTGCGGCGCGTGGCCAGCGAGGCGAGCAGCGCCCCCTCGCCGGAGAGCGTCGAGGCAGCGAGGGTGCCGGCGCCGGTCGTGCCGTCGGCGCCGTCCGCGGCCTGCAGCGCGTCGAGGTCGAGCACCTCGTCCTCGAGCCCCGTGACGGCGCGCCCCGTGGTCACGAGGTGCCGCCGGCGGCGGACGCCCGCGGGATGCAGGGCCGTGGCCCGGTAGAACGGGGTGGCCGCGGGTGCCCGCCAGTCCGTGAGGAGCGAGCGGTGCTCGGCGTCCGCGAGGCCCAGGCGGCCCACGTACCGGGTGCCGCCGTCGTCGAGGTCGAGGCGACCGAAGGCGAGGCGGTCCTCGACGGCGTCCAGCTGCGCCACACGGTCCTCGTAGAGGGTCGCGAAGGCGTCGCGCTCGCTGCGGTTCTGCGGTGACCCCGACGGGCCCGAGCGCCGGACCTCCGCGAGGCGCTCGCGCGTCGCGCGCCGCAGCTCGTCCAGTCGGGCGTAGAGGCCGTCGACGACCCCCTGCTCGCGGGCCAGCTCGTCCTGCCTGCCTGCCACGCATCCTCCCCAGGATCCTTCGTGCCGCGCTCGTACGGTGGTGCGGCCCCGGCGGCGGACCATCATTGCAGATGCCGGGGGCGCCCGTGGCCACGGTCCGGAGGCCGAGCGACGACGCGCCGGGCCCGCGGCACCCGCCCGGCGGGGGGGGCCCGGGCTAGGATCAGGCCCATGAGCAGCGGCGACGTCCTGCGAGCCGGGTCCGACGGGCCCGCCGAGGACGCGACCGCGACCGTCCTCCTCGTCGAGGACGACGACGGGGACGCGCTGCTCGTCACGGAGCTGCTCGAGGACGCCGAGGTGACGGTCGTGCTCCGGCGGGCCCGGTCGGTGGCGGAGGCCGTGGACGCGCTCTCCCGCCCCGGCGGCGCCCCCGGGGTCGACTGCGTCCTGCTCGACCTCGGCCTGCCCGACGCCGTAGGGCTGGCGGCGGTGACCCGGCTGCGCGAGGTCGCCGAGCGCGTGCACGACGTCCCCGCCCTCGTCGTGCTCACCGGGCTGACGGGCGGTGACCAGGGACTGCAGGCGGTGGCCGCGGGCGCCGACGACTACCTCGTCAAGGGCGAGACCGACTCGGGGCTCCTCGGCCGGTCGCTGCGCTACGCGCTCCAGCGGCGCCGCTCCGCCGCCCAGCAGCGCGCGCTGTACCGCAGCGCCGTGCGGGCCGAGGAGACCGCCCGGCTGGAGCGGGCGCTGCTGCCGAACCCCCTCGTGGACGACGAGCGGGTCTCCGTGATGGTCGGGTACCTGCCGGGCGGCGGCGGTCTGCTGGGGGGCGACTTCTTCGACACCGTCGAGCGGCCCGACGGCACGGTGCTGTCGGTCGTGGGTGACGTCGCGGGCCACGGCCCCGACGAGGCGGCGCTCGGTGCCACCCTGCGCACGGCCTGGCGCACCCTCGTGCTGACGGGGACGCCGCCCGAGCGCATCCTGGAGCACCTGGAGCGGGTGCTGCTGACGGAGCGCGCACGCCCGGAGGTCTTCGTCACGCTGTGCCAGGTGGTGGTGGCCCCCGACCGCCGGGGCGTCGACCTCTACCTGGCCGGTCACCTGCCGCCCTTGCTGATCACCGGACCGGTGGGAGACCTGCGCTGCGAGGCACTGCCGCCGACCGGCCGGGGACGGGCGCTCGGTGTCCCGGTCGAGGGCGGGTGGGAGCCGCGGCGCGTCGAGCTCGGTGGACCGTTCGCACTCATGCTGTACACCGACGGCCTGGTGGAGGCCGAGGTGCGGGGCGGCGCTGCCGTGCCCGGAGCGGCGGACGACCCGGGCCTGGACGGGCTGGGCCGGGACGCGCTGGGTCTGGTCGCGCTGCAGGGCGAGCGGCCCGCACGTGTCGGACCGCTGCGACACCGGGTGCCGCGGCTCGGGCAGTCCGGCCTGCACGACCTCGTGCGCGAGGACCTGGCGCGCGACGGGATCGTCGGCGTGGTCGAGCGCGTGCTGCGCCGCGTCCGCAAGCTGCACGGCGGGCCGCTCACCGACGACGCGGCACTGCTCGTCGTGGGGTGGACCGGACACGACACGCCGTACCTGGGGGAGCGCTCCTCGACCCTCGCCGACTCGGCCGAGTGGGCCCGGCCATGAGGCGCGAACGACCGCTGCACGACGTGGTCCTGCGGCTCCTGCTCATCGTCGGCGCGGTGCTGCTGCTCGTCCTCGCCGTCGCGCTCGTCGCGATCCAGCGGTCCCTGTCGCTGCTGCGGGTGGGGGCCGGGGACGAGGCGATGGACGCCGCGCACGCCTGGAACCGCACGCTGCTCGTGGTCGTGATCGTGCTCGTGCTGCTCGTGGTCCTCATGGGCCTGTTCATGTGGCGTGCCCTGCAGCGCGGGGTCACCCGGCCGCTCGCGCGGCTGGCGGACTCGGTCCGGGCGGCCAGCACGGGCGCGCACGACCACGAGATCCGGGTCGAGGGCACGGGCGAGGTGGCGGCGCTCGCGGCGGACGTCGAGCACATGCGTCGTGAGCTGGTGCAGCAGGTGGCCGAGGTGCGGGCGTCCCACGCGGAGACCGAGCGCACGCACGCGCAGCTCGCCGAGCAGGCACGCGAGCTCGCCCGCTCCAACCAGGAGCTGGAGCGCTCGAACCGCGACCTGGAGCAGTTCGCCTACGTGGCCTCGCACGACCTGCAGGAGCCGCTGCGCAAGGTCGCGAGCTTCACCCAGCTGCTGCAGAAGCGCTACGGCGACCAGCTGGACGAGCGGGCGGACCAGTACATCGCGTTCGCGGTCGACGGCGCGCGGCGGATGCAGCGGCTCATCCAGGACCTGCTGAGCTTCTCGCGCGTGGGACGCTCGGGCAGCGAGCCCGAGGACGTCGACCTCGAGCGGGCCCTCGACCAGGTGCGGCACGACCAGGAAGGGCGGATCGTCGAGGCGGGCGCGGAGATCACCCACGACCCGCTGCCGGTGGTCCGGGGCGAGCGGGCGCTGCTGACGATGCTGCTCGCGAACGTCGTGGGCAACGCGGTGAAGTTCCGCGACCCGGAGCGCCCGACGCGCGTCCACCTCTCCGCACGCCGCCTGCCCGCGCCGGAATCGGGGTGGGAGCTGACGTGCACGGACAACGGGATCGGCATCGACCCGCAGTACGCCGACCGCGTCTTCGTCATCTTCCAGCGCCTGCACCCCAAGGACGTCTACTCCGGCACGGGCATCGGGCTCGCGCTGGTCAAGCGGGTGGTCGAGCACCACGGGGGCCGGGTCTGGCTCGAGCCCGCGCCGGGGGGTGCCGGGACGTCGGTGCGGTGGACCCTGCCCGACGAGGCGTCGGACGGCGTCGTCGGATAGGCTCGGGGCACGTCGCTGACCTGCGACGATGCAGCAGCCGTGCGCCCCGACCGGGCGGTCGACGACGAGGGAGCGAGCATGACGGACCAGCAGGCGGGCATCGAGGTGCTCCTCGTCGAGGACGACCCGGGCGACGTGCTCATGACGCGCGAGGCGTTCGAGGAGCACAAGGTCGCCAACCGGCTGTCGGTCGTGTCGGACGGCGTGAGCGCGATGGCGTTCCTGCGCAAGGAGGGCGAGCACGCCCAGGCGCCGACGCCGGACCTGATCCTCCTCGACCTCAACCTGCCGCGGATGGACGGCCGGGAGGTGCTCGCGGCGGTCAAGGCCGATGAGCGGCTCAAGCACATCCCGGTGGTCGTGCTCACGACGTCGGAGGCGGAGGAGGACGTGCTGCGCTCGTACTCGCTGCACGCGAACGCCTACGTGACGAAGCCGGTGGACTTCGACCGGTTCATCCAGGTGGTCCGTGAGATCGACGACTTCTTCGTCACGGTGGTGCGGCTGCCGCACCGCTGACGGGAACCGGTCACGGCAGCCGCGGCTCGGCGGCGGGCCGGGAAGGATCCCGGGCGCACGACGGTTGTCACCCCTGCGGGCGCGAGCCCGTCGGTGCGAGCCGAGACCCGAGGAGGAGACCGTTGCTGGACCCGCAGAGCATCTATGAGGTCGACGAGGCCGCCGTCGGGCGTGTCCTGCCCCACCACGGGCCCGACGCTCCGTCGACCGGCGCCGGACCCGTGCTGCTGCACGCCCTCGACGGGTTCATCGACGCGGGCTCGGCGGGGGAGATCTCCGTGGAGCACGTGTTTGAGGAGCTGACCACCACGCGACTCGTGACGTTCGACGTCGACCAGCTGCTCGACTACCGGTCGAAGCGGGTCGGGATGACGTTCGACGCCGACCGGTGGTCGTCGTACGACGAGCCGTACCTCGCGATCGACCACGTGGCGGACCGGGAGGGAACGGGATTCCTGCTCCTGCACGGCGCCGAGCCCGACCTGCAGTGGGAGCGCGTCGTGGCGGCGGTGAAGGGGCTGGTCGAGCGCTTCGACGTCTCGCTGACGGTCGGCTTCCACGGGATCCCGATGGGCGTGCCGCACACGCGCCCGCTGTCGCTGACGGCGCACGGCACCCGCCCCGGCCTGGTCGAGGACTACACGTCGTTCTTCGGGACCGTGCGCGTGCCGGGCTCGCTGGCAGCGCTCCTGGAGTACCGGCTCGGCGCGGCGGGGCACGACGCGATCGGCTTCACCGTCCACGTGCCGCACTACCTCGCGCAGTCCCGGTACGCGCCGGCGGCGGTCGTCGCGCTGCGGCACGTGGAGCGCGCCACGGGTCTCGACCTCGCGACGGGTCTGCTCGCGGACGCCGCGGCCGACGCGACGATCGAGGTCGAGAAGCAGGTGGGGGAGTCGGGTGAGGTGAAGGCCGTCGTCAAGGCCCTCGAGGAGCAGTACGACGCGTTCACGAAATCCGTAGGACGCCCGAGTCTCCTGGCCGAGCAGGCCCCCCTGCCGACGGCCGAGGAGCTCGGCGCCGAGTTCGAGCGGTTCCTGGCCCAGCAGAACGACGACTGACGCCGGTCCGGCTCCCGTTCCGGGAGCCGCCCGCAATGGTCGTTGCGCGGCATCCGCGGCATATCCGTGGCACGAGGGTGTGGTCCGTGCCACACTGACCGCGTTGCAGAGGCAGACCCTCGCAAGAACCGCGGCGGCAGCCTGTGCAGTGACGGGTGGCCGCCCGGTGCGCCCGTGACCGTTGTGACGGAAGGTCGAAGGATCAGCATGGCGCAAGGTTCTGTGAAGTGGTTCAACTCGGAAAAGGGCTTCGGCTTCATCGCACAGGACGACGGCGGCGCCGACGTCTTCGTGCACTACTCGGCGATCCAGTCCCAGGGGTACCGCTCCCTGGAGGAGGCCCAGCGCGTCGAGTTCGAGATCACCCAGGGTCCGAAGGGGCCGCAGGCGGAGCAGGTCGTCCCGCTCTGAGCCTCCGGCTCGTCTGACGACGGCCGCGTCCCCGATGTCGGGGCGCGGCCGTCGGCGTGCCCGGGCCGTCGCGCCGGGTCCGGTCCGGTCAGCCGCCGGCGAACCGCGCGAGCTCGGCGCCGGCCAGGAGCCGTGCGGGGACGGGCAGGCTGCGGAGCCGTCGCGCGAGGGCCGCGTCGTCGAGGTCGACGCCGGGTGCGTCCCTGCCGGCGTCCTCCGCGGGCGTGGCCCGGACCGCGACGAGCACCACGTTGCCGTAGCGGCGCCCCTTGAGGATCGCGTGCTCGGCGACGACGCCGAGCCTCCCCTCCGCCAGCGCGTCGTCGCCGAACGCTTCGGCGAGGTGCCCGACCTCGCGGCGGGCGAGGAGCAGGGGCGGACGGTCCGCGCAGTTGGCGAGGAGGACGCCGCCGGGGCGCAGGGCGCGGTGCGCGGCTGCGGCGAACCCGGCGTCGGCCAGGTGGTCGGGGGTGCGGTCGCCGGCGAAGACGTCGCGCACGACGACGTCGAACGAGCCAGGGGCGAGCGACGCGAGGGCGTGCCCCGCGTCGTCGGCCCGCAGCCGCAGGCGCGGCGCGCGCGGCAGCGCGAACCAGGACCGGACGAGCTCGAGCAGGCGGGCGTCGACGTCCACGCCGAGCTGGCGCGAGTCCGGCCGCTCGTGCTCGACGTGCCGGGCCAGCGCGCACCCGGCCGCGCCGAGGTGCAGCACCCGCAGCGGGCCGGCGGGCAGGCCTGCCAGCACGGCGGCCATCTGCTGCATGTACTCGAAGGCGAGGAACCCGGGGTCGTCGAGGTCGAGGGCGGAGCTCGGCACGCCGTTGACGTGCAGCGTCACCCGGTCGGGATGGTCGGGGTCGCGCTCGACGCGCGCCGTGCCGGTGTCGATCGGCACCTCGCCGTCGGGGAGTGTCGGTGCGTCGGAGGATGCTGGGTGGCGTCGACCGGACCGGCGCTCAGGGCGCGATCCGCCTCGGGAGGAGCGGGGCATACGTCCAGTCTCCCCGGTCCACGGCGCCGGACGTGCCGATGATCGACGGTTGACATGTTCGAACAGGTGTTCGACACTGGACGGGCGCGGGCAAAGGCCGCGGAGCACGGGAGGTGCAGGATGTCGGCTCGCACGAGATCTGCCGGGATGACGAGCGGTCGTGGCCCGGCCGCCGTGGGCGCGTTGCCCGCGAGCCCCGAGGTGACCCGGCTGCTCGACCGGTCCGACGCCGAGCTCGCGGCCGCCGCGACGGCGACGCACCCGGCCGATCGCTTCGTGCACGCGCACCTGGCGGCGCTCCGCGCGGCCGCCGCGGTCGTCGCGCTGCGGGGCAGGCCGTCGGCACGCACCCGCGCGCGGTCGGTGTGGGACATGCTGGCCCTCGTGGAGCCGGAGCTCGCGGCGTGGTCGGGATACTTCGCCGCCGGGGCCCGGGTGCGGGCTGCGGTCGAGGCGGGCCTCGAGCCCGACGTCGACGCTCGCCGCGCGGCCGAGCTCGTCGCGTGCGCGGAGGACTTCCGGGACGAGGTCGGCCTCCTGGTCGACCCCCGCACGGGATTCGCGCGGCCGCTCGCCGTCGCGCCGGCGGCCTCGTGAGCCGCGGCCCGCGGTCCGCGGAAGCTTTCCGTGACTGGGGCTCCGACGAGTCGCGCACGTCCGTGCTGCACGTCGACATGGACGCGTTCTTCGCCTCGTGCGAGCTGGTGCGCCGGCCGGAGCTGCGTGGCCGGCCGGTCATCGTGGGTGGGAGGGACCGGGGCGTCGTCCTCGCCGCGACGTACGAGGCGCGGGCGTTCGGCGTCCGCTCGGCGATGTCGATGGCCGCAGGCCTGCGCCTGTGCCCGCAGGCGGTCGTCGTGCCGCCCGACCACACGCTCTACCACGAGGTGTCCGAGTCGGTCATGGCGCTCCTCGCCACGATCACCCCGCTGGTCGAGCGGATCTCCGTGGACGAGGCCTTCCTCGACGTGAGCGGGGCGCGCCGCCGGCTCGGGTCGCCGACGGAGATCGGTGCGCGGCTCCGGGAGCGGGTACTGGCCGAGCACGGGATCACCTGCTCCGTCGGGGTGGCACAGAACAAGTTCGTGGCCAAGCTCGCGTCGACCCATGCCAAGCCCGACGGGATGATGCTCGTGCCGGCGGACGCCACCGTGCGGTTCCTGCGCACGCTCCCGGTCGGGGCACTGTGGGGCGTGGGGGAGAAGACGGAGGCCGCCCTGGCGCGCTGGGGCATCACGACGGTGGCCCAGCTCGCCGACACCGACGTGCCCTCCTTGCAGGCGGCGGTCGGATCGGTGTCCGGGGCACACCTGCACGACCTGGCGTGGGGGCGTGACCCGCGTCCGGTCGTCCCGGGGCACGAGGAGCGCAGCATCGGGGCCGAGACCACCTTCGAGCGGGACCTGTGGGACCTGCGCGCCGTGGAGCAGCGGGTGCTGGAGCTCGCGGACCGGGTCGCCGCGCGGCTGCGTCACCAGGGCGTGGTGGCGCGGACGGTGTCGATCAAGGTGCGCACCAGCGACTTCCGCACCTTCACGAGGTCGCGGACGCTCGACGGTCCGACCGACGTGGCGCGAGAGATCTTCCTCGTCGCGAGCGATCTGCTGGGCGCGGCCGACCTGCGCGGGCTGCCCGTGCGGCTCGTCGGCGTCCGGGCGGAGAACCTGCAGGTGAGGGCCGGGATCGCGGAGCAGGTCACCCTCGACGAAGCCGTGGATCCCCGCCAGGAAGCCCGTCGGGAGGCCGAGCTCGCGCTGGACGCCGTGCGTGAGAGATTCGGGAGATCGTCGATCAGCCTGGGTGCGGCATCGAGACGTGGGCGAGGTTCACCCTCGTCGACTACCGTGGCGGGCGGCGCGGGCCTATCCTGAGAGCGTTACCGTTCCACCGCGAGACCCGGGGGGACTCGATGCCACTGTCCGAGTACGAGCAGCGAGTGCTGGAGCAGATGGAGCGTGCGCTGAGCAGCGACGATCCCCGTCTGGCCAACACCCTGCAGCAGGCGCGCCGCCGGTCGCCCCTGCGCTATGTCCTGGCCGGCGTCGGAGTCATCGCGGGGCTGCTGCTGCTCGTGGTCGGTGCCGCCACGTCGCAGGCCTGGGTCGGCGTCGCCGGCTTCGTCCTCATGTTCGCCGGGGTGGCGTTCGCCTTCGCCGCTCCTCGTCGGTCAGGGCCTACGGGCGTCGTCCGGCCGGACGGAACGATCGATCCGGTGACCAACCCTGATCGATCACGCCCCGGGCAGACCACGACCCGCCCCAGCACCGCCGCGAAGAAGGAGGGGTTCCTGGCACGTCTCGAGGCGCGCTGGGAGCGTCGACGGGACCAGGGTCGCTGAGCCCCGGAGCCGCCGTCGTCGCGAACCGCTGACGAGAAGCAACCGAGCCCGTCCTGCCCTTCGAGGGGCAGGACGGGCTCGTCTTTCCTTGGTCGATGGTCGCGCCCGCTGCGTCGGGCGGCCGGCACCTCGAAGTCCGGCACCCAGCGGGTCGGCACCCGTCGAGGATGTCGGCACCGACGGGCGGCCGGCACTGTCGATCCTTGCCGACCACCTGTGCGCGGCAGGCTCGGCGCGTCGACGCCTGGTCGCCCCCTCAGCGGGACGACAGGGTCGCGCCGAGTCCTGCCGTGACCGTGTCCGTGAGCCTCTCCAGCTCGTCGGCCCCGGGCGTGCGGGGCTCGCGCGCGTAGCGGCTCGTCTCTGCCGCATCGGCGAGTGACGCAAGGTCCTCGAGGACCTCGGGTGCCAGCTCGCGGCCGGTCCTCGTGGTCACGGCGGACGCGATGGCCGCCGGGGCGCGCCGGAGCGTGGTGGCGGGCGGTAGGCGGACACCCTCGACCGCGAGCGCGGCGAGCACCTGCTGCCAGGCGAGCTCGGGGTCGAGCTCCTGCGCGGCATGCCGCCGCCGGGCGAGCAGCAGCACCAGGCCGCCGACCAGGACGACGACGAGGCTCCCCGACGTGATCCACACCCAGGCCGGCAGACCGGTGTCCACCACCGGCGTGACCGAGACCGCGGTCGAGGCCGTGGGCGACGCGTCGTCGGTCGGGGTGCTGCCGGCGGTCGGCCGACGGTCGCGGAGGTCGTTCCCGGTGGGTACGGCCGCCGGGTTCCCCTGGACGCGCGGCATCGTGTAGGCGGGCGGGCTGCCGGTCTGCTGCGCCGGCGTGGGCTCGAACCGCACCCACCCGGTTCCGGGGAAGAAGACCTCCGGCCAGGCGTGCGAGTCCTGGCCCGTGATCTGCCAGGTGGTCTCGCCCGTGCGGTCGCCCGGGAGGTAACCGACGGCCAGCCGTGCCGGGATGCCCAGCGAGCGCGCCATCACCACCATGGTCGTGGCGAACTGGATGCAGTAGCCGGTGCGGTGCTGCAGGAAGTCCCACACCGGGTCCCCGGTACCGCCGCGCGGGATGGTGGTCGAGTAGGTGAAGCGGGTCGGGTCGCGCAGCCAGCGCTGGAGCGCCACCGCCTGGTCGTACGCGGTCTCGGCGTCGCCCACCACCTCCCGGGCAGCCTGCTCGACGTCCGCCGAGTGGGCCGTGTCGGGCATCTGCGTGTAGACGGCGTCGATGTCGGCCTCGGGGGGGGCGTCGCGGAGCGCGGCGGGGTCGAGGTCCCGTTGGTACACGGTGAGGGTGTAGGCGTCACCGGAGCTCGTCAGGCCGCCGACGACCTCGTCCCGGGTGGGGTCGTAGCCCCACTCGCCGCCGTCCGTCGCGACCTGGCGCGGGTCGAGGGTGATGGGCAGCTTGTCGTCGCGCAGCTCGCCGACGTCGAAGGCGACGGTGCGGACCGCGAGCTCCCCGGACGGCGGGTCCTCGGGCCACAGGACGTCGCCGGCGTCGAACTCCCGGCCGCTGCGCTCCTCGCCACGTTGCCACCGGCGTCCGTCGAAGGCCGTGGCCGTGTAGCTGCGCAGGGGGCCCACGTCGGCGTCGGACCCGGTGTCGTAGGAGAGGACGACGGAGCTCGACCGCTCGGTCAGGCTGCGCAGGATGTCGAGGTCCTCGGCGAGCCGGATGGTGTCGCCGGTGGTGGTGAACGTCCGGTACCAGCCCGTGGGGCCGCCGGGCAGGGTCGCGGATGCGCTCCCGACGAGCCCGGCCGCGACCGCGAGGACGACGGCGCCGGCGGTCGTCGCGATGGCGCGCGACCGCTCGGCGCGTCGTACGGGCGCCGGAGTGCGCTCCGGCCGGCGGGTCCGCGTGACGAGCGGGCCGTCGAGGGTGAGGAGCAGGAGCAGCGCGGTGACCGTCACGACGAACACGCCCCACGGCACCCGCCCCGTGAGCACGAGCGGTGGGCACCAGAGCGCGAGGAGCGGGAGGCCTACGGCGGCGGGTCGGCGCAGTGCGCCCGCGAGCGCGTCGGCGAGCAGCAGCACGAGGAGGGTGCCGCCCACGGTGAGCAGGCCCATCGGCGCGCTGCCGGTCACCGGCGCCACCTCGGACCGGGCGATCTCGCCGGCCTCGCCCAGCCGGGCCACCACGCGCGCCACATGCTCGGGCGTCACGAAGAACGTCGGGTCGGCCGTCGGCCCGCCGTAGCGGGCGAGGAGGAACCACGCGGCGACGACGCAGCCGAGGACGCTGGGCCACACGGAGCCCAACTCCTTCGAGCGCCGGCCGCGGGCGCGCGCCCGACGCTCGATCACCACCCGTGAGGTGACCGTCGTCGCGCTGACCAGGACGATCGCGAGCAGCCCCGCCCGCGTCCAGCCGCCAGGCAGCACGATGCTCGTGAGCGAGAGCATCGATGCGGCGACCGCCACCGCGACGAGCACGCCGGAGGCGATGGTGCGGGCGGTGGGTCCGGCATGGGCGGGGATCATGCCGCCCCCTCCGCGAGGAGCGCCCAGGCGCGGTCGGGAGGGGTCCCGGGCGAGCAGGTCGCCACGCGCCAGCCCGCGGCGCGCAGCGCGCCGACGGTGTCCGCGGCCGGCGTCGCGCCGGGCTCGCGGGTGTCGGCGGGAGCGACGAGGAGCGCCCAGCACGTGCCCTCGACGCCGAGCTCGGCCATCTCCCGGAGCACGGGCTCCGGCTGCGGTCCGAGCACCGCCACCGTGATCTCGTCCTGAGAGCGCGCGGCCCGTAGCGACCGGACGGTCTGCAGGACCGCGCGCTCGGCGTCGGCGGCACTGCGGTGCCCGCGCAGGTCGACCGTCGAGTCGAGGATGGTCCCCCGGCCCGTCCGGGCACCCGAGGCGAAGGGCACGGGCGCGGGCCCCGACCCGGTGGGCACGAGGCGTGCGGGATGGCCGGCGTCCAGGAACGACGTGGCGACCGAGGCGGCGAGCTCGACCGCACGCTCGCCCTCCGCGTGCGTGCGGGTGCCGCGGGTCGACGGCCAGACGCCGGTGCGCGGGTCCGCCGGTGGCGGCAGCAGCGACCGGTCCAGCAGCACGGTGACCGGCCGGACGCCGGCGCTCTCGTCGGCCCGAACCATGAGCCTGCCCTGGCGTGCGGAGCCGGCCCAGTGGACCCGGCGGGGGTCGTCGCCGGAGACGTACTCGCGCAGGACCGAGTCGTCCGTCGACGCCAGCCGTGCGCCGGTGGCCGCGCGATCGACCTCGCCGAGCACCCGCGTGCGCGTGGGCAGCTCGGTGGTGCGCGGCCAGACCGCGACCCTCGTCGCGACGCCGAGGGGCTGCGTGGTGCGGACGAGCCCGAAGACGTCGGTGCGGGTGGTGATCAGGGGGCCCAGCGCCCAGCGACCGCGGCGGGAGGGGGTCAGGGCGTAGGAGACGGCGATGCGGTCCGCGTGCGCCGTCACCCGGGCGCGGATGCCGTGCGGCCCGGCGAGCTCGTGCGCGGCCTGCTCGGACAGCCGCAGGCGCGCGAGCCGCTCGTAGGCGGCACCGGTCCGTGCCCGGGCGCCGACGACGAGCCGCACGGCGGCCGTCTGGTCGCGCACCACGGGGTTCGGGGTGAGCTCGCGGGTCACCACCAGGGCGCCGCGGCCGGCGTCCAGGCGCTGCACCCCCATGAGCGTCCAGGCGAGCAGGACCGCGAGCACCGCGGCGGCCCCGAGGCCGACCACGTCGGGCAGCTCGAGCAGGGCGCCGGTCGCGGCGAGCGCCAGCCCCGCGAGCAGCAGGGCCAGCCCGCGGCGGGTGGGCCGCACGCGGGCGAGCCGCCGCAGCGTCGGGTGCGCCCCGTCATGGGAGCGGTCGTGCGCGGCCGTGCCCTCGGTGGGACCGGGAGGAACCGCGCCGGCCTCGTCGTCGCCGGACATCGCCGGGCCCTACCGGCCGCGTTCGCGGCCGGGGCGCGCGAACGACCCGGCGGCCGGGGCGACGGAGACGCGACCGCCGGGCACCGGTGTGCGCTGGACGATCTCGGAGATCACGTCCTCGGGCAGCACTCCACCGAGCCGGGAATCCGTGCTGAGGATCAGCCGGTGCGCGAGGACCGGGACGGCGAGGGTCTGCACATCGTCCGGGAGCACATGCTCGCGCCCCGCCATCGCGGCCGTGGCCTTGGCGGCCCGCAGCAGCTGGAGCGAGGCCCGCGGCGACGCGCCGAGCCGGACGCCCTCGTGCTGCCGGGTCGCGCCCACGAGGGCGAGCACGTACTGCTTGACGGCGCCGGCCGCGTGGACGGTGCGGACGGCCTGGGCGTACCGCGCGACGTCGGTGCCGGTGGTGACGGGGGACAGGTGGTCCAGGGGGTCCGACGACTCCTGACGGTCGAGCATCTGCAGCTCGGCGTCGGTGTCGGGGTAGCCGACCGTGAGACGAGCCGTGAACCGGTCGCGCTGCGCCTCGGGGAGGGGGTACGTCCCCTCCATCTCCACCGGGTTCTGGGTCGCGACGACGAGGAACGGCCGCGGCAGCGTATGGGTGGTGCCGTCGATCGTCGTCTGTCCCTCCTCCATGCACTCGAGGAGGGCGGACTGGGTCTTGGGCGATGCGCGGTTGATCTCGTCGCCGATCACCACGTTGTTGAACACCGGGCCTGGGCGGAACTCGAAGTCGTGGGTGGCGGTGCGGAAGATGTTGACGCCGGTGAGGTCGCTCGGCAGCAGGTCGGGCGTGAACTGGATGCGGCCCACGCGGCAGTCGATGCTGCGGGCGAGCGCCTTCGCGAGGGTCGTCTTGCCGACACCGGGGACGTCCTCGATCAGCAGATGACCCTCGGCGAGCAGGACGGCGACGGTGACCTCCGCGAGCCCGGGCCGCCCCGAGACGACGGACTCGACGGCGGCCCGCACCCGTGCGGTGGCGCTGACGAGCTCGTCGAGGTCCCTGGCGAGGAGGTTCGGGCCGGGCTCCGTGCCGGGGCGTGTGCCGTCCCCGCCGTCCTCCGTCTCCGTGCGTGCACCGGACAGCGTGGGGGAGACGGGTTCTGGGTGCACGGGTGACCTCCGGTTCACGTGCTCGTGACGGTTCTCGCAGCCTAGTGGAATCGGGGCCGGAGGTGAGGAGGATCACCCGCTCCACCTTCCTCCACGACGACCCCGGGCCGCCGGACGCCCGGGGGGACGGCGGCCGCCCGTGCCGCGGGGTGTCGATGCCCCGGGGAACCGTGACGCGCCCTCTCCGCCCGACCCCTCCACCACGCCACCACCGTGCTCCCGACCCGGCTTGGCCCGCTGACCTGCGGGGATGTGTGTGGGCCGTGTGAGGAGCGGGTGAGATGGGGAGAACTGCCCACCGTTGCCCGCGCCCGGTGGAGGAAAGTGGAGTAGCGTGGAGGATGCGGGAGCGCGAGGGGAGGTGCGAGCCGTGGCAGGTCTGGAGGACACGTTTCCGGGGGCCGGGCTGCTGCTGGGCACCTACACCCCCAAGCTCGACGAGAAGGGCCGGCTCATCCTCCCCGCGAAGTTCCGTGCCCGACTCGCTCCCGGCCTCGTCATGACGAGGGGGCAGGAGCGTTGCCTCTTCCTCCTTCCGATGGACGAGTTCGGCCGCATGTACGAGCAGGTGCGGCAGGCCCCCGTGACCAGCCGGCAGGCGCGCGACTACCTCCGCGTGTTCCTGTCGGGCGCGAGCGACGAGCTGCCGGACAAGCAGGGGCGGGTCGTCATCCCGGCCGCCCTGCGCACGTACGCCGGCCTCGACCGGGACGTCGCCGTGATCGGCGCCGGCACCCGCGTGGAGGTCTGGGACCGGACCACCTGGGAGACCTACCTGGCCGAGCAGGAGTCGTCGTACTCCGAGACGTCCGAGCAGATCTTTCCGGACCTGCAGTTCTGACGACCGACAACCGCACAGCAGTCCCGGCGCCCTCGGGCGCCGCCCCGGGCCCCGCACGACGAGGCCTCCTCCCGCGAGGGTCTGGCGCACTTCCCCGGTGCCAGAACGACGCGGAGGGAGACCTGGCCGGGCGGGGCCCAGACGACCAGGCACCACCGACGAGCAGACCGACGAGCACGAGCAGCACGGGAGGAGGAGCACCGATGAGCACACCGGACGGCGCGCGACCTGCGGGGGACCGCCACCTGCCCGTGCTGCTGCAGCGGTGCGTCGACCTCCTCGCGCCGGCGCTCGCGGAGCCGGGCAGCGTGCTGGTCGACTGCACGCTGGGGATGGGCGGGCACGCGGAGGCCGTGCTCGAGCAGGTGCCCACCGCCCGCGTCGTGGGCATCGACCGCGACACGCAGGCGCTGCGCCTGGCGGGCGAGCGGCTCGCCCGCTTCGGCGAGCGTTTCACCCCGGTGCACGCGGTGTACGACGAGATCGGCGAGGTCGTCGCAGAGCTCGGCCTGGATGGCGTGCAGGGCGTCCTCATGGACCTCGGGGTGTCGTCGCTGCAGCTCGACGAGGCGGAGCGCGGCTTCGCGTACGCCCAGGACGCGCCGCTCGACATGCGCATGGACCAGACCCGCGGCGAGACGGCGGCCGACGTCCTCAACACCTACGACGAGCGTGCGCTCGCGCGGGTGCTGCGGGAGTACGGCGAGGAGCGGTTCGCGCCGCGCATCGCCCGGGCGATCGTCCGGCGCCGCGAGGAGCGGCCGTGGGCGCGCACGGGTGAGCTGGCGGACCTGGTGCGCGCATCCATCCCCGCGGCGGCCCGGCGCACCGGCGGTAACCCGTCCAAGCGGACGTTCCAGGCGCTGCGGATCGAGGTGAACGGCGAGCTCGAGGTCCTCGAGCGGGCCGTGCCGGCCGCGATCGAGGCGCTGGCGACGGACGGACGGATCGTCGTCGAGTCGTACCAGTCGCTGGAGGACCGCATCGTCAAGCGCGCCATCGCGCGCGGGACGACGTCGAGCGCCCCCGCCGGCCTGCCCGTCGAGCCGGAGACGCACAAGCCGTACCTCGAGGCCCTCACGCGGGGCGCGGAGGACGCGGACGAGGCCGAGCTGGAGCGCAACCCGCGGGCGGCCTCGGTCCGGCTGCGCGCCGCGCGCCGCATCCGCCCCACCCCCGACCACCTGCGGACGACTGCTCGCCAGACCAAGGAGGACCGCCGATGAGCGCCCTGCGTGCCCCCGCCAGCCCCGGGACCCGCCCCGCCGCGGCGCCGCGCCGTGCCCCGCTGACCTCGCTGCCGGGCGGTGCCGCCGACCGCGGCCGCCGCCTCGACGCGGTCCGCGCCCCGCTCCAGGCGACGTCGGGCGTGCCCTTCCTCGTGCTGTGCGCGGTGATCCTCGCCGGCGCGCTGCTGGCGGCCCTGCTGCTCAACACGTCGATGGCGCGCGGCTCGTACGAGGCGTCGCGGCTGCAGGCCGAGGTGGGCCACGTGGCGCAGGACGTCCAGTCCCACCAGGAGAAGCTGCGCGCCGCCGAGGCGTCGCTGGCGGAGCGCGCGACCAGGCTCGGCATGGTCCCCGCGGAGGACCCGACCATGATCAGCATCGAGAAGCGGGCGAAGGTCGGCGTCGGCGAGGCCGACGCGGGGGCGGACGCCACCCTGGGGCCGTGACCGAGCGGCGGACGTCCCCGGGCGGGGGAGCGCCCCGGACGCGGGGCGGATCGGGGAACGGGCGTACGACACGCCAGGGCCCGGCGCGCACCTCCCGGGCGGCCGCCCCGCAGACTCGGGGGGTGAGCACCTCCCGCCCCGCCACCGGCTCGTCGCCGCGCGGCACGTCGCGCACCGCGTCGCCGCGGCCGGGCTCGGGGACCGGGGGGACCAGGAACGCGAACCCCTCCTCGCCCCGCGGGTCGGGCGGCGGGCGGTCGCGGCCCGCGGCGGGCGCCGTCCGACCCGCGGGCGGACGCGGGCCCGTCCGCGGCGGGGGCTCTCCGCCGCGCCCCCGCACGGGCGTCACGACGCGCGGCCGCCCGGGCGATCCGGGCCGTCGCCAGCGCTGGATCATGGTGCTCGCCGTGCTGGTCCTCACGGTCTTCGTCGGACGCCTGGTGCAGGTGCAGATCTTCCAGGGGCCCGCGCTCGCCGCGCGCGCCCAGGAGGAGCGCATCACCAGCTCCGTCGAGGTGGCGCACCGCGGCGACATCGTCGACGCGAACGGGCGGGTGCTCGCGACCTCCGTCGACCGGTACACGATCTCGGCGGACACGCTCGCGATCCAGAGCTTCCAGGGCGGCCAGCGCGTGGACGCCGCCACCGGCAGGGCCGTGCAGGACGGCGCGCTCGGCATCGCGCAGCTCCTCGCGCCGATCCTCGACGAGCAGCCCGCGGAGCTCGCCGCGAAGCTGAACGGCGACGACCGGTACGTGATCCTCCAGCGCAACGCCGTGCCCGAGGTGCAGCGGGCGATCGCCAAGCTCGACCTGCAGGCCTACGTCCGTACCGAGCTCACGTCGCGGCGCACGTACCCCGCGGGCGTCGTCGCGGGGACGTTGGTGGGCTACGTGGACCGGGACCAGGTCGGCCAGGGCGGGCTCGAGCGCGCCTACGAGGACGTGCTCGCGGGCACGGACGGCAAGGTCGTCTTCGAGCGGGGCCGTGACGGGGTCCAGATCCCGAACTCCGAGCAGGAGTCGACCCCCGCGGTGCCCGGTGGCGACGTGGTCCTGACCATCGACGCCGACGTGCAGTGGAAGGCGGAGGAGCTCATCGACGACGCCGTGTCGAAGTCGGGCTCGGCCTACGGCATCGCCGTCGTGCAGGACGTGCGCGACGGGACGGTGCTCGCCGTGGCCGACTCGGGCGACGTCGACCCGAACGACCGGTCCACGTCCGCCGTGGCCAACGGCTCGCGCGCCGTGAAGGACGTCTTCGAGCCCGGCTCGACCGGCAAGGTGATCACCATGGCGGCGGCGCTCGAGGAGGGTTACTGGGCGCCCGACAGCCAGTTCGAGGTGCCCTACCGCTTCACCACGCCCAACGGCGAGAGCTTCAAGGACTCCCACGAGCACCCCCTGCAGCGGCTGACGCTCGCGGGAGTGCTGGCGCACTCGTCGAACACCGGCACGGTGCAGATCGGCGAGAAGATCCCGCTGGACGTCCGGCACGACTACCTGGGCAAGTTCGGCTTCGGGCAGCAGACCGGTCTGGGGCTGCCGGGCGAGTCCGCGGGCATCGTGCCGTCGGAGCAGACGCTCGCGAACGACTCCCGCACGCCCTACACGATCCTGTTCGGCCAGGGCGTGGCCGTGAACGCGATGCAGGCGACGCAGGTCTTCTCGACGGTCGCCAACGGCGGCGTGCGGGTCGAGCCCAGCCTCGTGGCGGGCACCCGCGACGCGGAGGGCACGTTCTCCGCCGCCGACGCGCCCACGGAGACGCGGGTGGTCTCCGAGAAGACCGCGGACTCCGTCATGCGGATGATGGAGTCGGTCGTGGGCGAGGAGGGGACGGCGGCCAACGCCCGCGTGCCCGGCTACCGCGTGGCCGGCAAGACCGGCACCGCCCAGATGTGGCTGCCCGGCGGCGGCACCACCTACATGGCGTCGTTCATCGGCGTCGCGCCGGCCGACGACCCGCGCTACACGGTGTCCGTCTTCCTGCGCAGCCCGCAGTCGTCGATCTACGGCGGCGTGGTCGCGGCACCCGTGTTCAGCGACCTCATGGGCTACACGCTGCAGAAGATGGACGTGCCCCCCAGCACCACGCCCGCAGACCCGTACGACCTCACCTGGTGAGCGGGTCGCGCAGCACCGTCGCGAGAGCCGTGACGGTCGTCATGCCCGGCACGCCCGGTGCCTGGCCGACAGCCCGCAGACGGTAGGTTCTTCTCCGTGACATCCCCGCTTCCCCGTATCCGGCCCGCGGGCACGACGCCCCGGCGGGTGCGGGACCTCGCCCTGACCTTCGGGCTCGAGGTGACGACGCCGACGGGCCCCGCCGAGGGCCACCGGCCGCAGGCTCCCGCCGACGTCGTCGTCACCTCGGTCGCGTCCGACAACCGCGTGGCCGCCGACGGCGATCTGTTCGTCGCCCTGCCGGGCGCGCACGCGCACGGCGCGAGGTTCGCCGCCGACGCCCTGGCGCGCGGGGCCCGCGCGGTGCTCACCGACGCAGCCGGGGCCGCGGCGCTCACGACGGGACCGGACGCCCTCGACCCCGCGGTGCCCGTGCTGGTCGCCGCCGACCCGCGTGCCGTGCTGGGGCCGGTCGCGGCCTGGGTCTACGGCGAGCCCGCCGAGCACCTCATGACGTTCGGCGTCACCGGGACCAACGGCAAGACCACCACGACCTACCAGGTCGACCACCTGCTGCGGGCCCTGGGCTGGACCGGCGGGCTGATCGGCACCGTCGAGATGCGGGCGGGGGACCGGGTGCTGCCGAGCCGGCTGACCACCCCGGAGGCAGCCGACCTGCAGGCGCTGCTCGCGGCCATGTGCGAGGCCGAGGTCCGCACGCTCGCGATGGAGGTCTCGTCGCACTCGCTGTCGATGCACCGGGTGGACGGGATCGAGTTCGGCGTCGTCGGCTTCACGAACCTCAGCCAGGACCACCTGGACTTCCACGGCGACCTGCAGTCCTACTTCGACGCGAAGGCGTCGCTGTTCACGCCGGAGCACGCGCGCCGCGGCGTCGTCGTGGTGGACGACGTCTGGGGCGAGCGCATGGCGGCCGTCGCGCAGGTGCCGGTCGCGACGCTGCGCACCCGCGCGCCTCGGGACGACGAGCAGGCGGCCGACTGGACGGTCACCGACGTGGCCCCGCAAGGCACCGGCTCCGCCTTCACGCTCACGCACACCGACGGCCGCGCCCTGCGCACGTCGACGTCGCTGCCGGGCGGGTTCAACGTGGCGAACGCCGCGCTGGCCCTCGCGATGGTGCTCGAGGGCGGCGCGCACGTCGAGGACGTGGCCGAGGCGCTCGCCGCGGCCGACGGGCTCTCGGCGGTCGTTCCGGGCCGCATGGAGGTCGTGGGCGCCGGTGGCGACGGGCAGCCCCGCGTGATCGTGGACTTCGCGCACAACACGGAGGCCCTCGAGCTCGCGCTCGCCGCGCTGCGCCCGACGACGGGCGGCCGGCTGGTCGTCGTCTTCGGCGCCACGGGCGACCGGGACAAGGGCAAGCGTCCCGCCATGGGCGCGGCCGCCGTCGCGGGCGCGGACGTCGTCGTCGTGACCGACGACGACCCCCACGGCGAGGACCCCGCCGTGGTCCGCGCGGCCGTGCTCGACGGGGCCCGCGCGGCCCGCGACGCGGCGCGCGCCACCGGGCGCGACGTCGTCGTGACCGAGGCCGCGCCCCGTGGGGCCGCGATCGAGGCCGCCGTGCTCGACGCAGGGGCGCGGGACACCGTCCTCGTGGCGGGCCGTGGCCACGAGACCATCCAGGAGGTCGCGGGCGTCGACCTGGAGCTCGACGACCGGGACGAGGCCCGCCGTGCGCTGCAGCGGCGGCACGAGAGGACGACCGCATGATCGCGCTGACCGCCGCCGACGTCGCTTCCGCGACCGGGGGACGGCTGCACGCCGACGCCGAGACACCCGTGACCGGGCCCGCCGTGGTGGACTCCCGGCGGGTCGAGCCCGGCGGGCTGTTCGTCGCGCTGCCGGGCGAGCGGGTGGACGGGCACGACTTCGCCCGCGCCGCCGTGGAGGCCGGGGCCACCCTGGTCCTCGCCGCCCGGGAGGTCGAGGGCGTGCCGACCGTCGTCGTCGACGACGTGCAGGCCGCCCTCGGCGAGCTCGCCCGCGCCGTGCTGGCCCGCGTGCGGGCGCAGGGCGACCTGCGGGTCGTCGCGGTGACGGGCTCGGTGGGCAAGACGACCACCAAGGACCTGCTCGGCCAGCTCCTCGCCGACCAGCTGCCGGACGGCGTGGCCGCCGAGGACGCCCTCGTCGTGCCCGCGGGGTCGTACAACAACGAGGTCGGCCTGCCGCTGACCGTGCTGCGCGTCACCCGGGCCACCCGGTTCCTCGTGCTGGAGATGGGCGCCGACGGCCCGGGCAACATCGCGTACCTCACCCGGATCGCGCCGCCCGACATCGGCATCGTGCTGGCCGTGGGCGTCGCCCACGTGGGCAAGTTCGGCTCGGTCGAGGCGATCGCGCGCACCAAGTCCGAGATGGTCTCGGGCGTCCTCCCGGGCGGCACCGTCGTGCTCAACGCCGACGACCAGCGTGTCGCGGCGATGGCGTCCCTCGCGGCGCCCGAGCACACCGTCACCACGTTCGGCACCATCCCCTCCGCCGGCGTGCGTGCCGCCGACGTCCAGGTGGACGCCTCCGGCCGGGCGGCCTTCGGGCTCGAGGTCGCGGGCGGTCAGGGGTCCGGCGAGCCCGCCCCCGTGGCGCTGCGCCTCGTGGGGGCCCACCACGTGAGCAACGCGCTGGCCGCGGCCGCGGCCGTGCTCGCCCTCGGCGGCTCGACACCCACCGTGGCGCAGGGGCTCTCTCGCGCGACGCCCGTCAGCCCGCACCGCATGGCCGTCACCGAGCGGGCGGACGGCGTCACCGTGATCGACGACGCCTACAACGCCAACCCGGACTCGATGCGTGCCGCCCTGCGCACGCTCGCCGTCATGGCGGGTCGCACGCGCCGCTCCGTCGCCGTGCTGGGCGAGATGCTCGAGCTCGGGGACGGCTCGCGCGCCGCGCACGACGCGATCGGCCGCCTCGTGGTGCGATTGAACGTCAAGCTCCTCGTCGTCGTCGGCGACGGGGCGTACCACATCCATGAGGGAGCCCTGCAGGAGGGGTCCTGGGGAGAGGAGTCGGTCTTCGTGCCTGACCTCGACGCCGCGCGCGCGGTGCTCGCCGAGGCGCTCGAGCCGGGCGACGTCGTCCTCGTGAAGTCCTCCCTGGGGTCCGGCTTGTGGCAGCTCGGCGACGAGCTCGCCGCCGGCGGCCCGTCCCTCGGGTCCGACGCCACGGACGAACCTGCCACGGAGGTCGCCCCGTGATCGCGATCCTGGTCTCGGCCGGTGTCTCCGGGCTCGTCGCGCTCTTCGGGACCCCGCTGTTCATCCGGTTCCTCGTGCACCGCAACTACGGCCAGTTCGTGCGCCAGGACGGGCCGACGGCGCACTTCACCAAGCGCGGCACCCCGACGATGGGCGGGGTCGTGATCATCGCGGCGACCCTGGTCGGCGTCGCGGTGTCGATGCTGATCGCCGGCCGGCCCCCGAGCGCGTCGGCGCTGCTGTGCCTCTACCTCATGACCGGTCTCGGGCTGGTCGGCTTCCTGGACGACTTCACGAAGATCCGTAAGCAGCGGTCGCTCGGGCTGACGCCGAAGGCGAAGATCGTGGGCCAGGGCTTCGTCGGGATCAGCTTCGCGATCCTCGCGCTGCAGTTCCCCAACGCCAACGCCCGGACGCCCGCGTCCACGCGCATCTCGTTCCTGCGGGACACCAACCTGGACCTCGCCTTCGCCGGCGTGACGGTGGGCCTGATCCTCTTCGTGATCTGGGCGAACTTCCTCATCACCGCCTGGTCCAACGCGGTGAACCTCACGGACGGCCTGGACGGCCTCGCCACCGGGGTGTCGATCATCGTCTTCGGGGCGTACGTCCTCGTGTGCATCTGGCAGCTCAACCAGTCGTGCCAGCGCCTCGCCGCGGCCGGGCCGCGCTGCTACGAGGTGCGTGACCCGCAGGACCTCGCGATCGTCGCCGCCGCCATCGCGGGCGCCTGCATCGGCTTCCTGTGGTGGAACGCCAGCCCCGCGAGGATCTTCATGGGCGACACCGGCGCCCTCGCCCTCGGCGGCGCGCTGGCCGGCATCTCGATCCTGTCGCGCACCGAGATCCTCGCCGCCATCATCGGCGGGCTGTTCGTCGTCATCGTGATGTCGGACGTCATCCAGATCGGCTTCTTCAAGATGACCGGCAGACGCGTGTTCAAGATGGCGCCGCTGCACCACCACTTCGAGCTGTCCGGGTGGGGCGAGGTCACGATCGTCATCCGGTTCTGGCTCATCGCGGGCCTCTTCGCCGCGCTCGGCATGGGCGTCTTCTACGCCGAGTGGGTCGCCACGTGACGGGCGCCCTGCCGGACGGCGTGCGCGTCGTCGTGGCGGGGCTCGGCGTGACCGGCCGCGCCGTCGTCGCGGCCCTGCACGGCCGCGCGGGGTCGGTGGTGACGGTCGACGGCCGGGCCGACGACGCGGACGTCCGCGCCGCGGACGACGCCGCGGTGGCGGAGCACGTCGTCGCCGGCGCGGATCTCGTGGTCGCCTCCCCGGGGTGGCCGCCGAGCTCGCCGCTGCTGGTCGCCGCCCGCGCGGCGGGCGTCCCGGTGTGGAGCGAGATCGAGCTCGCGTGGCGGCTGCGGGTCGAGCGCGTGCCCGGGCCGGACGGCCGGCGCGGGCCCGCCCCGTGGCTCGCCGTCACGGGGACGAACGGCAAGACGACGACGGTCGAGATGCTCGCGTCGATCCTCGCGGCGGCGGGCCTGCGCATGGCCGCCGTCGGGAACGTCGGCACCCCCGTCGTGGAGGCCGCGCAGGACCCGACGCTCGACGTCCTCGCCGTGGAGCTGTCCAGCTTCCAGCTGCACCACACGCTCACGACGTCGTTCGAGGCCGCGGCCGTGCTCAACGTGGCCGCCGACCACCTCGACTGGCACGGCTCGCTCGAGGCGTACGCGGCGGACAAGGGACGGGTCTACGCCCGCGCGCAGCTGGCGTGCGTGTACAACACGGCCGACCCGCGTACCGAGCAGCTCGTGCGCGACGCCGACGTGACGGAGGGAGCGCGGGCCGTCGGGTTCACCCTCGGCGCCCCCGGCCCCGGCCAGCTGGGCGTCGTGGAGGACGTGCTCGTCGACCGCGCCTTCCACACCGGGTCCTCCGTCCGCGACCGGCAGCGGACGGCCGCGGAGCTGGGCACGCTCGCCGACCTGGCGCACCTCGCGCCCGCAGGCGCACCGGCCCCGGCGCACGTTGTCGCGAACGCCCTGGCCGCGGCGGCACTGGCGCGGGCGCACGGCGTTCCCGCTGCCGCCGTGCGCGACGGCCTGCGGGCGTTCCGACCCGGCGCACACCGCATCGCCCGCGTCCGTGAGCTCGACGGCGTCGCCTGGGTGGACGACTCGAAGGCCACCAACGCGCACGCGGCGGCCGCGTCGCTGGGCGCGTACGGCGCCGGCACCGTGGTGTGGGTGGCGGGCGGCCTCGCGAAGGGTGCCTCGTTCGACGCGCTCGTCGCCGGCCGGGCCGACCGCCTGCGCGCTGCCGTGCTCATCGGCGTCGACCCGGAGCCGATCCGCGGTGCGCTGGCCCGACACGCGCCCGAGGTCCCCGTCGTCGTGGTCGATCCCGGCGACACTGGGTCGGTGATGCGACGCGCGGTCGCGGCGGCACGGGACCTGGCGGAGCCGGGCGACACCGTGCTGCTGGCGCCCGCGGGAGCGTCCATGGACCAGTTCGCCTCCTACGCCCAGCGCGGGGAGGCGTTCGCCACGGCCGTGGCGGAGCTGTAGGCGGCAGATCGCTGCCGCAACGTGAGCAAGGGGTGTCGGGATGGCGGTCACGACGGGCACCCGACGCGGCCCCCGCGGCTCGGCCGATCGCCCGTCGAAGGGCACGTCGACCGGGCGGGCGTCGAGCGGACGTGGCGCGGGGGGCGCGAAGCAGTCCGCGACGAAGGGGGCGCGGGGGTCCGCCGAGCGCCCGTGGCTCGGTCAGTGGAACTCCACCGTCACGAGCTACTACCTGCTCGTCGGGGCCACCGGGCTGCTGCTCGTCATCGGCCTCGTCATGGTGCTGTCCAGCTCGACGGTGACGTCGATCGCCGAGGGCGACTCGCCGTTCGCCGCCTTCCTCGTCCAGGGCCGGTACGCGCTCATCGGGCTGCCGCTCATGCTGGTCGCCGCCCGCCTGCCGGTGCGCTGGTACAAGCGACTGGCGTGGCCCGCGATGATCGTCTCGCTCGGGATGCTCGTCGCCGTGCTCTTCGCCGGCAAGCTCGTCAACGGCAACCGCAACTGGCTCGTCGTCGGGCCGCTGCAGTTCCAGCCCTCGGAGCTCGCCAAGCTCGGCCTGGCGGTGTGGCTGGGCGCGGTGCTGGGCCGCAAGCAGCACCTGCTCGGCAGCTGGGGCCAGGCGATCGTGCCCGGGGTGCTCGGTCTCGCCGCGGTCCTCGGTCTCGTCATGGCGGGGCACGACCTGGGCACGGCGCTCATCCTCGCGCTGCTGGGCCTCGGCGCCTACTGGGTCTCCGGCGCCCCCGCGTCGCTGCTCGCGGTGGGCGGGGTCGGGGCGGCGCTCCTGGTCGGCTGGGCCTTCATCCTCAACCAGGGCAGCTCGGACCGCCTCACCCGCATCCTCGCCACCTACGGCGCCGCGTGCGACGCGGCGAGCGAGTGCTACCAGTCGATCCACGGCCTGTACGGGCTGGCGACGGGCGGCCTGTTCGGCGTCGGCCTGGGCGCCAGCCGCGAGAAGTGGAAGTACCTGCCGGAGGCGCACAACGACTTCATCTACTCCGTGATCGGCGAGGAGCTCGGGCTGCTCGGCACGCTCCTGGTGCTCGCGCTGTTCGCCGTCCTCGGGATCGCGATGGCCCGGGTGGTCCGTCGTCACGAGGACCCGTTCGTGAAGATCACCACGGCCGCGATCGGGTGCTGGATCGTGGGTCAGGCCTTCGTCAACATCGGCGTGGTGATCGGCGTCCTGCCGGTGATCGGCGTGCCGCTGCCCCTGGTCTCTGCGGGTGGGTCGGCCCTCGTCACCACCATGCTGGCGCTCGGGGTGGTGATCAGCTTCGCGCGCAGTGAGCCGGGCGCCGCGGAGGCGCTCGCCGCGCGCCGGAGCGTCGTCAAGAGGTCGGTCGCCGTCCTCTCGCGGCGGGGTCGCCGCGGGACGGGTCGGGGCCGCGGGGACGGCGCCGGCCGATAGGGTCCTGCGTGTGAAGAGCACTGCAGTCACGTCCGTCGTCCTCGCCGGGGGCGGCACCGCCGGCCACGTCAATCCCCTCCTCGCCGTCGCGGACGAGCTCCGCGCCCGCGAGCCGGAGGCCCGGATCCTCGCCCTCGGCACCACGTCAGGGCTCGAGGCCGAGCTCGTCCCGGAGCGCGGCTACCGCCTGTGGCCCGTGCCGCGCGTCCCGCTCCCGCGCCGCCCCAGCGTCGACCTCCTGCGGCTCCCCGGCCGGCTGAGCGCGGCGGTGAAGGCGGCCGAGGCCGCGATCGACGAGATCGGCGCCCAGGCGGTCGTCGGCTTCGGCGGGTACGTCTCGACGCCGGCCTACCTCGCCGCCCGTCGCCGCGGCGTTCCTGTGGTGATCCACGAGCAGAACGCCCGGCCCGGCCTGGCCAACAAGCTCGGCGCCCGCTGGGCGGCCCGCGTCGGCGCGACGTTCCCGGGCACCGCGCTGCCAGGCGCCCGGGTGGTGGGGCTGCCGCTGCGCGCCGAGATCGCGGAGCTCGTCTCGGCCCGCGAGGCGGACCCGGTGGCCGCCCGCGTGCAGGCCGCCGACGCGCTGGGCCTGGACGCCGCGCTGCCGACGCTCGTCGTCACGGGCGGCTCCTCGGGAGCGGCCTCGGTGAACGCCGCGCTGGCGGGTTCGGTGGACGCGTTGCTGCGCGCCGGGGTGCAGGTGCTGCACCTCACGGGAAAGGGCAAGGACGGTCCCGTCCGCACCGCCGTCGAGGCCGCCACGGCCGCGGGCGGCCACGAGGCCGCGCGCTACCAGGTGCGGGAGTACCTGTCCGAGATGCAGCTCGCCCTCGCCGTCGCCGACCTGGTCGTGGCCCGGTCGGGTGCGGGGACGGTGTGCGAGCTCGCCGCTCTCGGTGTGCCGGCCGTCTACGTGCCGCTGCCCATCGGCAACGGCGAGCAGCGGCTCAACGCCGCGCCGCTCGTCGAGGCGGGCGGCGGCCTGCTCGTGGACGACGCGGACCTCACGCCGGCCTGGGTCGCCGAGCACGTGCCGGCGCTGCTGGCCGACCGCACCCGCCTCGACGCGATGGCGTCCGCGGCCCGGACGACCGGCGTGCGCGACGGTGCCGCACGCGTGGTCGACCTCGTCGCCGAGGCGGTCGCGCAGTCGGATGCAGGCTCCGGCTCCGGGCGGCAGGCGTGAGCGCCGACGCGTCGTCACGACCCCCGGCCCTGACCGTCGAGGAGCTCGGCCGGGTGCACCTGGTGGGCGTGGGCGGCGCCGGCGTCTCGGTCGTCGCGCGGCTGCTGGCGGCCCGCGGCGCGGACGTCCAGGGCTCCGACGCGACCGCCGGTCCCGCCCTCGAGGCGCTCCGGGCCGATGGCGTGCGGGTCTGGGTCGGTCACGACGCGGCGCACGTCGTCGGGCCGGACGGCGCGCCCCTGGTCGACACGGTCGTCGTGTCGTCCGCGGTGCGGGACACCAACCCCGAGCTCGCCGCCGCCCGCGCGGCCGGGATCCGCGTGCTGCACCGCTCGCAGGCGCTGGCGTCGCTCATGCTGGGGCGCCGCGCGGTGGCCGTGGCGGGCGCGCACGGCAAGACCACGACGTCCGCCATGGTGGCGACGGTGCTGCGGGCCTGCGGCGTGGACGCGTCGTTCGCGATCGGCGGCACCGTGCGGGTCCGCGACGCCGAGGGCCGTGAGGGCGCGGTGCCCGGCGGCCACCTCGGGGCGTCGGACGTGCTGGTCGCCGAGGCGGACGAGTCGGACGGCTCGTTCCTCAACTACGCGCCGACCGTCGCCGTGGTGACCAACGTCGAGCCGGACCACCTCGACCACTACGGCTCCCGCGAGGCCTTCGAGCAGGCGTTCGAGGAGTTTGCCGGGCGCATCGCCGAGGGCGGCACCCTCGTGGCGTGCGCCGACGACGCCGGGTCGGCGACCCTGGCGGCCGCGCACCGGACGGCGGGCGGCGCCGTCGTGACGTACGGCGAGGCCGCCGGCGCCGACGTCCGGGTGCGCGACGTCGTCGTGGGCCCGGGCACCGTGTCCGCGGTGGTCTCGGGCGGTCTGCTGGGCGACGCCTCGCGCGAGCTGCGGCTCGACGTGCCGGGCGCGCACAACGCGCTCAACGCGACGGCGGCCGTGGTGACGGCGGTGCTGCTCGGCGCGGAGCCGGGCGCGGCGGTCCGTGGCGCGGCCTCGTTCGTCGGGACGGGGCGGCGCTTCGAGCCCAAGGGCGAGGCCGACGGGGTCCGGGTGTTCGACAGCTACGACCACCACCCCACCGAGGTCGAGGCGCTGCTGCGCGCGGCCCGGCCGGTGGCCGGCGACGGACGCATCGTGGTGCTCTTCCAGCCGCACCTGTACTCCCGTACGCGGATCTTCGCCGACCGGTTCGCCGCGGCCCTGGCGCTCGCGGACGAGGTGGTCGTCACGGGCGTCTACCGAGCGCGGGAGGACGTCGACCCGTCGGTCGGGCCGCACACGATCACCGACCTGCTCGAGCGGACGTCGTCCGGCGGGGGAGTGCGTGCGATCGAGGACCGGCTGGAGGCAGCGCACGTCGCCTCGGCACTGGCCCGTCCGGGCGACCTGGTGCTCACCGTCGGCGCGGGCGACGTGACCGAGCTCGGCCCGGTGGTCCTCGCCGACCTCGCCGCGCGCGGCTCCGGCGTGGCGTCGCCACCGGCCGCGGCCCCCGACGAGACCATGGGGTGATGCGACCGCCAGCCCGCCCGCGCCCGTCGACCCGTACGACGTCGGGTCCGTCCGGCCGTCCCGGTGCGGGCCGGTCCCGGGCGACCGCCGCAGAGCGCCCCGTCCCGAGCCCCCCGGCGGCGCGCGCGGCGGCGACGGCCCCGACCGGCACCCCGGCGGCGGGCGCGACGGCACCCGGGCCGGCGCGGGGCGCGAACGACACCTCGAAGCCCGCCCGTGCGGGAGGGCCCAGGCCGGCAGCCCCGCGCACCGGCGCCACGGCGGTGGTCCCGGCCGGTCAGGAGGTGCCGCCCCGCGTGTCGACCGCGATGGCGGACCGCCTCGCCGAGCGCACCGCGATGCGGCGGCACCGCGCCTGGCGGCGCGTGCTCGCCTGGGTCGTGGCGCTGGTGCTGGTCGTGGGCGCCGCGGTGGCGGCGCTGTGGTCGCCGGTGCTGGCGCTGGAGAAGGCCGAGGTCACCGTCTCCGGCGTGGACGAGTACATCGACGGGGCCGCGGTGCGAGAGATCGTCGAGGCCCCGGTGGGCACCCCGCTGCCGCGCCTGGACACCGTCGCGATGCGCGAGGAGGTGCTCGGGCTGCGCGGGGTGAAGGACGTGCGGATCGCGCGGGCCTGGCCCCACGGGCTCGCGGTGGAGGTCGCGCCGCGCGTCCCCGTGGCCGCGGTGCCTGACGGCGACGAGCTGGCCCTGCTCGACTCGTCCGGGGTGCGCGTCGCGACGCGGGAGGCGGCGCCGAAGGGACTGCCGCAGGTGGACGTCCCTCTGGACGACGCGCTGGCGCTGCAGGCGGCGCTGCACGTGCTGGCCGCGCTGCCGGCCAGGCTCGCAGGTCAGGTCGAGCACGTGAGCGCGGACACGCAGGACGCCGTCGAGACCGTCCTGGACGACGGCACCACTGTCCGGTGGGGCGGGAGCTCGGACCTGCCGCTCAAGGTGGAGGCGGTGCGCACGCTGCGCTCGCTGGACGAGGGTGCGCGGACCATCGACGTGTCGTCGCCCGAGCTGCCGGTGACCCGATGAGCCGCGCGGCACGAGCGGTGGGTCGCCGTGTCAGGGGGCCGTGGCACGAGCCGGAGGGTGATGCGAGCACCGGGCGCGCGCGACACGCCGAGAGACGTCCGGCGCCGGGCCCGACGCGACGCCTACCGTCGATCGCAGCAGCAACCTGACATAACTCTAACCCTCAACTCGAACCTTAAGGTTAGACCCGCGGGTCGGCCGGCAGGGGCGATGGGGGAGCGAGGACCGGACGTCGGGACAAGGAACGACCCGAGAGGCAACGACGTGGCAACTCCGCAGAACTACCTGGCAGTGATCAAGGTGGTCGGTATCGGCGGTGGCGGCGTGAACGCCGTGAACCGCATGATCGAGGTCGGACTCAAGGGTGTCGAGTTCATCGCCATCAACACCGACGCGCAGGCGCTGCTGATGTCGGACGCCGACGTCAAGCTCGACGTCGGTCGCGAGCTCACCCGTGGCCTGGGCGCCGGTGCCGACCCCGAGGTCGGCAAGAAGGCGGCCGAGGACCACGCCGAGGAGATCGAGGACGTCCTGCGGGGCGCCGACATGGTCTTCGTGACGGCGGGCGAGGGCGGCGGCACCGGCACCGGTGGCGCACCCGTGGTGGCGCGCATCGCGCGCTCGCTCGGCGCGCTGACGGTGGGCGTCGTGACGCGTCCGTTCACCTTCGAGGGCCGGCGCCGTTCCGTGCAGGCCGAGCAGGGGATCGATGCGCTCCGCGACGAGGTCGACACCCTCATCGTGATCCCCAACGACCGCCTCCTGTCGATGTCCGACAAGAGCGTCTCGGCGATCGCGGCGTTCCACTCGGCCGACCAGGTGCTGCACTCCGGCGTCCAGGGCATCACCGACCTCATCACCACCCCGGGCCTCATCAACCTCGACTTCGCAGACGTGAAGTCCGTGATGCAGGGGGCGGGCTCCGCGCTCATGGGCATCGGCTCGGCCCGGGGTGAGGACCGCGCGGTGCAGGCCGCCGAGCTCGCGATCTCCTCCCCGCTGCTCGAGGCCTCCATCGACGGCGCGCACGGCGTCCTGCTCTCGATCCAGGGCGGCAGCGACATCGGCCTCTTCGAGGTGCACGAGGCCGCCCGTCTCGTCCAGGAGGCGGCGCACTCCGAGGCGAACATCATCTTCGGCACGGTCATCGACGACGCGCTCGGCGACGAGGTGCGGGTCACCGTCATCGCCGCCGGGTTCGATGGCGGCGTGCCGCAGGCGCGCAAGGACGGACGCGGGCTCGGCCAGATCGCCGGGGTGCCGGCCAAGCCGGTCGTCTCTGCCCAGGGCGGCGTCGCCTCGACGCCCGTCCCGCAGCCCGGTGCGCCGTCGGTCCCGGCGCGCCCGTCGCAGCCGGCCACCGCCTCCGTCCCCGCGGCCGGCGTACAGCCGCGGCCGATCCCGGCCGAGCCCGACGACGTCCCCGTGAGCCTCGACGCCCCGCCGGCCCCTCCGGCCGGTGCGCGGCCCGCGGAGCCCCGCCGGCCGTTCACGGTGGTCGAGGACGGCGAGGGCGAAGGGGTCACCGTCGAGCGCCCCGTCGAGGTGCCGCGCCTGTTCGACGAGCCGCGTCGTCCTGCCGAGGAGCTCGACGTGCCCGACTTCCTCAAGTGAGCGCGGAGTGAGCGGCGGCATCGACGGGGCCGTCGGCTGGGCCCAGGAGGCGTTGTTGCCGGCACAGTTCGGTGCGGGGCTGCTGCGGGTGGACCTCGGTGACGGCGTCGTGGCGGGCTTCACCACGCGCCACGGCGGCGTGTCGCCCGCTCCGTGGTCGTCGCTCGACCTGGGCATGTCGACGGGCGACGACCCGGTGCGGGTGCGGGAGAACCGCGCCCGCCTCGGGGAGTGGGTCGGCGCACCGGTGGCGTTCTCGGCACAGGTGCACGGCGACCGGGTGCTGGCGCTGGGCGCCGCGGAGCTGGCCGAGTGGTCGTCCGCGGAGCCCCCGGTCGCCGCGGGCGAGGCCGACGCGATGGTGACGGCGGAGCCGGGCCTCGGCCTCGGAGTGCTGGTCGCGGACTGCGTGCCGGTCGTGCTGGCGGACCCGGTGGCACGGGTCGTGGCCGTGGCGCACGCCGGCCGCAAGGGTGTCGCCGCAGGCGTGGTGCACCGCGTCGTGGAGCGGATGCTCGCGGCCGGTGCCCGCGTCGAGGACGTCCGTGCGGCCGTCGGCCCGGCCGTGTGCGGCGCCTGCTACGAGGTGCCCGCCGCGATGCGCGCCGAGGTCGCGGCCGTCGTCCCCGAGACGTGGGCCACGACGGCCGCGGGCACGCCGGGCCTCGACCTTCCGGCCGGGGTGCTCGCCCAGCTGGCGGCGCAGGGCGTGGCCGCCACGCGCGTGGACCGGTGCACGCTCACGGACACCGACCTCTACTCCCACCGACGTGCCACCGCCCAGGGCGTCACGACGGGCCGTCAGGCGGGCGTCGTCGTCCTCGCCTGACTCCCGGCAGGCCCGCGGCACGCCGCCGAGCAGCGAGGACACGCCCGCGACGCAGGACACACCGGCGTGTCGTGCGTCGATGCCGGCGTGGCCGTGGTTAACGTCGTGACACCGTCCGGGACGGAGGGCGGGACGTGGCGACGAACGGAGCAGGGCGATGGGCGGAGCGCTTCGCAAGACGATGCTGTACCTGGGGCTCGCCGACGACCAACGGGAGTCGGAGGAGTACCTCGACGAGTACGAGGAGCTGGAGGCACCGGTGCGTGACCGTGACGACTACCAGGCGCAGGTCACCCCGCTGCACCGCGGCGGATCGAGCGAGTCGGTGATCGCCTCCGACCTGCGGCGCATCACGACCATCCACCCGCGCTCGTACAACGACGCGCGCACGATCGGCGAGGCGTTCCGCGGGGGCACGCCGGTGATCATGAACCTCTCGGACATGGACGACGCCGACGCCAAGCGCCTCGTCGACTTCTCGGCGGGGCTGATCTTCGGGCTCCGCGGGTCGATCGAGCGTGTGACGAACAAGGTCTTCCTGCTCTCGCCGGAGCACGTCGAGATCGCGGGCGAGGAGCCCCCGGCGGAGAAGCCGGCTCCCAACCGGGGCGCGTTCTACAACCAGAGCTGACCGCGCGGCCGATCGCGCCGATCGCACCGTCCGGCACGGGCCGGGGCAGTCCTGCCCCGGCCCTGCGTCGTGCTCGGGTAGGTTCGACCCGTGAGTCTCGTCTTCAACCTGGTCTACCTCGTCCTGTGGCTGTTCATGCTGTGCCTGATCGTCCGGCTCGTCTTCGACTGGGTGCAGTTCTTCGCGCGCGACTGGCGGCCGAAGGGTGTGCTGCTCGTCGTGGCCGAGGCCGTGTACACGGTGACCGACCCTCCGCTGCGCTTCCTGCGCGGCCTGATCCCGCCGCTGACCCTCGGGCAGATCCGGCTGGACCTCGCCTTCCTCGTGCTCTTCATCGGCACGGGCATCCTCATGCGGGTGGCCTCGTTCCTCGCTGCGATGTGACCTGGACCGCGGTTCGACCGGGCCGGGCAGGGGCGCCTCGGTGCTGACCTGTGAAGACGTCGTGTGGGCGGGACAGCCCGGCCTCGTCGGACAGGTCGCCCGGCGAGGCGTCCGCTACCGTGGTCATCCAGACGGCCCGGGAACCGGGTCCCACCGACCCTGCAAGAACGATGAGGTGAGACGATGGCGCTGCTGACGGCAGAGGACATCCTGAACAAGAAGTTCGCCGCGACCAAGTTCCGTGAGGGCTACGACGTCGAAGAGGTCGACGACTTCCTCGACGAGGTCGTGCGGACCCTCACGGCGGTCCAGGAGGAGAACGACGACCTCCGCTCCAAGCTCACCGCGGCGGAGCACCGGGTCGCGGAGCTGAGCCGTTCGGACGCTGCGCAGCAGGCGCAGCCCACGCCGACCCCGGCGCCCGCGCCGACGCCGGCCCCCGCCCCCGCGGCGGCCGCGGCGAAGCAGCAGCCCGCGGAGCCCGAGTCCGCGACCGGGATGCTCCAGCTGGCCCAGAAGCTGCACGACGACTACGTGCGCTCCGGTCAGGAGGAGGGCGACCGCCTCATCTCGGAGGCCAAGTCCGAGGGCTCGCGCATCGTCCGCGAGGCCGAGGAGACCAGCCACCGCACGCTCTCCCAGCTCGAGCAGGAGCGTTCGCTCCTCGAGCGCAAGATCGACGAGCTCCGGCTTTTCGAGCGCGACTACCGCACGCGCCTCAAGAGCTTCCTGCAGAACCTGCTGGGCGACCTCGACGCCCGCGGTTCGGCACTGCCGCCCCAGCGGCAGAACGCCGCGGCAGGCCGCGGCTCGGAGCTCTGAGCGGGGGGCCGTCACCCCGCGCACCCCGCTCCTTCGTCCTGCCTCACGCCGAGCGGCCCGCACGACACGCACGCCACACCGCGCGTGCTGTTGTGCGGGCCGCTCGGCGCACTTACGCTGCGGTGACTCGTCGTCGACGCACCAACGAAAGGGCACCGATGGCCAAGCTCTCGACCACCACTCGCGCGGCACTGCGCGAGAACTTCCCGCACCTCGCGAGGGACGTGAAGTCGTTCCCGGTCCGCGAGGGCGAGGAGTCCTGGACCCTGCACGAGGTGGAGGAGCTGGCGGCCTTCCTGCTCGAGGACAAGGAGCGCCTGGAGCGGGAGCTCGCGGTCGCCGACCAGGAGCTGTCGGACCTGCTGCGCAACTCCGGCGACGGCGCGGGCGACGACCAGGCGGACTACGGCTCGAGCGCCCTGGAGCGCGAGCAGGAGCTCACCCTGGTGAACAACATGCGCGACCTGCTCGCCCAGACCTCGCACGCCGTCGATCGCATCCGCAAGGGCACGTACGCCACGTGCGAGATCACGGGTCTGCCGATCGGCAAGGCGCGCCTGCAGGCGTTCCCGCGTGCCACCCTCTCCGTCGAGGCGAAGGCCCGCGAAGAGCGCCGCTGAGCCGGTCCCGGCGTCCGGCTCGTCCGCCTAGACTGGCCGACGATGTCGACCACGCCCGCCGGCTCTGCCCCGGCCCCTGAGCCCGCGCCGCGCGACGGCGCCCCCGAGTCGCCCGTGTCGGGTGCACCCGCCGACGCCGTCCCTGAGGCGACTGCCGAGCCCGGGGCCGACGACGCCCCGGTGTCCGCGGCGCGCCGGCGCCGACTGGTGACGTGGACGTTCGTCCTCGCGGCGCTCGTGCTCCTCGTGGACCAGCTCACCAAGTGGTGGGCCGAGTCGGCCCTCGTCTGGGGCGCCGACCCGCGGCCGCTGGTCGGCGAGCTGCTGCAGCTGCGGCTGATCTACAACGACGGCGCGGCGCTGTCGATCGCCACGGGCATGACCTGGATCCTCACGATCGTGGTGTGCGTGGTGGTCGTCGTGATCGTGCGGGCGATCCGGCGCATCGGCTCGACCGGCTGGGCCGTCGCCCTCGGGCTCCTGCTGGGCGGGGCGCTGGGCAACCTGGGCGATCGCTTCTTCCGGGAGCCCGGCTTCGCCCGTGGACACGTGGTGGACTTCATCGACTACGGCGTGTTCGTGGGGAACGTCGCCGACATCGCGATCGTGGCGGCGGCGGTGCTCATCGTCGTCCTGTCGTTCCGGGGGATCGGCCTCGACGGGCAGCTCCACACCGACGGCGCCGAGCGCCAGGCTGCCGAGAGTGAGGCCGTCGAGCCTGCCGCCGACGAGGAGCGCTGACGATGTCCACCCGCACCCTGCCGGTCCCCGACGGTCTCGCCGGCGAGCGGGTCGACGCCGCTCTCGCCCGCATGCTCGGGTTCTCCCGCACCCAGGCCGCGGAGCTGGCGGCGTCCGGGGCCGTGCTCCTCGACGGCCGCGAGGTCGGCAAGTCCGACCGGGTCGTCGCCGGGGGCTGGCTCGAGGTGACCGTCCCGGAGACGCGGCCGGCGGCGCCTGTCGTCGCCGAGCCGGTGCCCGGGATGGTGATCGCCTACGAGGACGACGACGTCGTCGTCGTCGACAAGCCGGTCGGGGTCGCGGCGCACCCGTCCCCCGGCTGGACCGGCCCGACCGTGGTCGGCGCGCTGGTCGCGGCCGGCTACCGGATCGCGACGTCGGGCGCCGCCGAGCGGCAGGGCATCGTGCACCGCCTGGACGTCGGCACGTCCGGCCTCATGGCCGTGGCGAAGAGCGAGGCGGCGTACAGCGGGCTCAAGCGGGCGTTCAAGGAGCGCACGGTCGAGAAGGTCTACCACGCGCTCGCGCAGGGCCACCCCGAGCCCACGACCGGCACCATCGACGCGCCCATCGGTCGGCACCCGAGCGCTGACTACAAGTTCGCCGTCGTCGCGGACGGCAAGCACTCGGTGACGCACTACGAGGTGCTCGAGATGCTGCCCGCCGCCTCGCTGGTCGAGGTGCACCTCGAGACGGGGCGTACCCACCAGATCCGCGTGCACTTCCAGGCGGTGCGGCACCCGCTCGTGGGCGACCTCACCTACGGCGCCGACCCGGTGCTCGCGTCGAAGGTCGGGCTGGAGCGGCAGTGGCTGCACGCGATGCGGCTCGGCTTCGAGCACCCGCTGACCGGGCGCTGGGTCGAGGTGACCAGCGAGTACCCCGACGACCTGGCGCACGCGCTCGAGGTCGTGCGCGGGGCCTACCGGTAGGCACGCAGGTGCCCGACCTGCCCGTCTGGGCGGACGTCGTCCTGGGGCTCGTGGCCGCCCTGCTCGCCCTCTGGGCGCTGCTGGCCGTGGGCCTGCTCGTGGTGCGGCGGCGCACCGGGCGGGGGTCGCTGCGCGGGGCGGTGCGCCTGCTGCCCGACGTGCTCCGCCTGGTGCGCCGGCTCGCCGCCGACCGAACCCTCTCGCGGCGCGTGCGCGCGCTGGTCGTCGTGCTCCTCGGCTATCTGGCGATGCCGTTCGACCTCGTGCCGGACGTCATCCCGGTGCTGGGTTGGGCCGACGACGTGATCGTCGTGGTGCTGGTGCTGCGGGCCGTGGTGCGCAGCGCGGGGCCCGACGTCGTGCGCCGGCACTGGCCGGGTACGGAGGACGGGCTCCGCGTGCTGCGGCTCCTGGTGCCGTGGTGACCGGAGCGCGACGGGCCTGTGAGATCTCCCTCGGCGGGGGAGTTTCCGTATGTCCCAGGGTGTATCTAGGCTCGCCTCATGCCCGCTGAGACAGACGATTTCGTTCATCTCCACGTCCACACCGAGTACTCGATGCTCGACGGCGCGGCGCGGATGAACGACCTGTTCAGCGAGGTGTCGCGGCTCGGCCAGAAGGCCATCGCGATCACGGACCACGGATACCTGTTCGGGGCGTTCGACTTCTGGAGCACGGCGCAGAAGCACGGGGTCAAGCCGATCATCGGTGTCGAGGCGTACGTGACCCCTGGCACCAGCCGCAAGGACCGCACCAAGGTGCTGTGGGGCGAGCAGCACCAGAGGCGCGACGACGTCTCCGCGGGCGGCGCCTACACCCACATGACCCTCTGGGCCCGCGACAACGAGGGGATGCACAACCTGTTCCGCGCGTCGTCGCTGGCGTCCCTGGAAGGCCAGATGGGCAAGTGGCCGCGCATGGACCGCGAGCTGCTCGAGACCTACGGCAAGGGCCTCATGGGCACCTCGGGCTGCCCGTCCGGCGAGGTGCAGACCCGCCTGCGGCTGGGACAGTGGGACGAGGCCGTCCGCGCGGCGGGGGAGCTGCAGGACATCCTCGGCAAGGAGAACTTCTTCGTCGAGCTGATGGACCACGGGATCGAGATCGAGTCCCGCACGTACAAGGACCTGCTGCGCCTCGCCGAGCACATCGACGCGCCGCTCGTCGCGACGAACGACCTGCACTACACCAAGCAGGACGACTCGCACTCGCACGAGGTGCTGCTCGCGGTGAACTCCGGGTCCACGCTCGACGAGCCGACCTACGACCAGGGCGGCAGCCGGTTCGCCTTCAGCGGGGACAGCTTCTACGTGCGCTCGGGCGCGGAGATGCGCCGCCTGTTCTCCGAGCTGCCGCAGGCGATCGACAACACGCTGCTCATCGCCGAGCGGTGCGAGGTCTCGTTCGACACCAAGGCGAACTACATGCCGCGGTTCCCGGTGCCGGACGGCGAGGACGAGGTCAGCTGGTTCGTCAAGGAGGTCGAGGCCGGCCTGCGCCGCCGCTACCCCGACGGCATCGGCGACGACGTGCGCAAGCAGGCGAACTACGAGGTCGAGGTCATCATCCAGATGGGCTTCCCGGGGTACTTCCTCGTGGTGGCCGACTTCATCAACTGGGCCAAGGAGCAGGGCATCCGCGTGGGCCCGGGCCGCGGGTCGGCGGCGGGCTCGATGGTGTCGTACGTCATGGGCATCACCGAGCTCGACCCGCTCAAGCACGGCTTGATCTTCGAGCGCTTCCTCAACCCGGAGCGCGTCTCGATGCCGGACGTCGACGTGGACTTCGACGAGCGCCGGCGCTCCGAGGTGATCCGCTACGTCACCGAGAAGTACGGCGACGACCGCGTCGCGATGATCGTCACGTACGGCTCCATCAAGGCCAAGCAGGCACTGAAGGACGGCTCGCGCGTGCTCGGCTTCCCCTTCGCGATGGGGGAGAAGCTCACCAAGGCGATGCCGCCGGCGGTGATGGGCAAGGACATCCCGCTGTCCGGCATCTTCGACCCGAAGCACGAGCGGTACGCCGAGGCCGCGGAGTTCCGCGCGGTGCACGACGCCGATCCCGAGGCGCAGCGCGTGGTCGAGACGGCGCGCGGCATCGAAGGCCTGAAGCGGCAGTGGGGTGTGCACGCCGCGGGCGTCATCATGTCGAGCGACCCGCTGATCGACATCATCCCGATCATGCGGCGGCCGCAGGACGGCGCGGTCATCACCCAGTTCGACTACCCGACGTCCGAGGGCCTCGGCCTCATCAAGATGGACTTCCTCGGGCTGCGCAACCTCACGATCCTCGACGACGCGCTCGAGAACATCGTCATGAACGGCAAGGAGCCGGTGGCGATCGAGACGGTGGAGCTCGACGACAAGGCCACCTACGACCTGCTGGCGCGCGGCGACACGCTCGGCGTCTTCCAGCTCGACGGCGGTGCGATGCGCTCCCTGCTGCGCCAGATGCGCCCCGACAACTTCGAGGACGTCTCCGCCGTCATCGCCCTGTACCGTCCGGGCCCGATGGGCATGAACTCGCACATCAACTACGCCTTGCGCAAGAACGGCCTGCAGAAGATCGAGCCGATCCACCCGGAGCTCGAGGAGCCGCTCAGTGAGGTCCTGGGCGAGACCTACGGCCTCATCGTCTACCAGGAGCAGGTGCAGCGCGCCGCGCAGATCCTCGCCGGGTACTCGCTCGGCCAGGCGGACCTGCTGCGCCGCGCGATGGGCAAGAAGAAGAAGGAGATCCTCGACAAGGAGTTCGTCCCGTTCGAGGCGGGCATGAAGGAGCGGGGCTACTCCAAGCCCGCGATCCAGGCGGTCTGGGACACCCTGGTCCCGTTCGCCGGCTACGCGTTCAACAAGGCGCACTCCGCCGGGTACGGCGTCGTCTCGTACTGGACCGCGTACCTCAAGGCGAACTACCCGACCGAGTACATGGCCGGCCTGCTGCAGAGCGTGCGGGACGACAAGGACAAGATGGCGCTCTACCTGGGCGAGTGCCGTCGCATGCACATCACCGTGCTGCCGCCGGACGTCAACGACTCGGCGGCGAAGTTCACCGCCGTCGGGCACGACATCCGGTTCGGGCTGACGGCGATCCGCAACGTCGGCGCCAACGTCGTGGACGCGATCATCACCGCGCGCGAGGAGAAGGGCGCGTTCACCTCGTTCACGGACTTCCTCGACAAGGTGCCGGCGGTCGTCTGCAACAAGCGCACCATCGAGTCGCTCATCAAGGCCGGTGCCTTCGACTCCCTCGGCCACCCGCGCCGCGCCCTGCTCGTGGTCCACGAGCAGGCCGTCGACTCGGTGATCTCCGTGAAGCGCAAGGAGGCCGAGGGGCAGTTCGACCTCTTCGCCGGCTTCGGCGGGGCGGAGGAGGACGCGGCGATGACCTTCGCCGTCGACGTGCCCGACCTGCCGGACTGGGACAAGAAGCAACGGCTCGCGTTCGAGCGGGAGATGCTCGGCCTGTACGTGTCGGACCACCCGCTGTCGGGGCTCGAGCACGTGCTGGCGCGCGCGGCGGACACGTCGATCGCTGCGCTGATGGCCGACGAGGGGCGCCAGGACGGCTCGCAGGTCACGGTCGCGGGACTGCTCACCAGTGTGCAGCGCAAGATGAGCAAGAACGGTAACCCCTGGGCGGCCGTCACGGTCGAGGACCTCGAGGGCGCCGTCGAGGTGATGTTCTTCGGCGAGACCTACCTCGCGTACTCGACGATCCTCGCGGAGGACCAGGTCGTCACCCTGCGCGGCCGCGTGCGGCGCCGCGACGACCAGATGCAGCTGCAGGCGATGGAGGTGTCGCTGCCGGACACGTCCGCCGTCGCCGACGCGCCCGTGCTGGTCACCGTGCCGCACACCCGGTGCGTCGAGCCGGTGATGGTGCGGTTGCGCGAGGTGCTCGCCACGCACCCGGGATCGGCGGAGGTGCACGTGAGCGTCGCGGAGCCGGGCAAGCGGACGGTGGTGCGCGCGGCGGACACGCTGCGCGTCGAGAAGTCGCCCGCGCTGTTCGGCGACCTCAAGGCCCTCCTCGGACCGAGCTGCCTCTCATGACCGGGCCGACGTCGGCCAGCCCGGTCCAGCCCTCCGCCGGGTCGTGGGACGACGGCTCCGCGGACCACCGCTTCCGGGTGGTGCCCGCGGCGTACGTCTACCTGCGTCGCGAGGGCCAGGTGCTGCTGCAACTGCGGCAGGGCACGGGGTTCATGGACGGGCACTGGGCCGCCGCGGCGGCCGGGCACGTGGAGCCCGGGGAGTCCGTCGTCGGCGCGGCCGTGCGCGAGGCGCGCGAGGAGCTCGGGGTCGTGATCGACCCGGCGGACCTCGTCCCGGTCACGACGATGCACCGCGGGCTTCCCGGCGGCCCGGCGCTGGAGCAGCGGGTCGACTTCTTCTTCACGGCGACGCGCTGGTCGCGCAGCCCGGAGATCCGCGAGCCGGGCAAGGTCGCCGACCTGCGGTGGTTCCCGTTCGTCGCGCTGCCGGAGCCCGTGGTGCCGCACGAGCTGGTGGTGCTGCGCGCCCTGCACGACGAGGGCCGGCACGGCACCCGGGTGCCGCCGATCCTCACCGACGGCTTCTGAGAGCCGGCTCCTGCTGGGGCCGTCGTAGGCTCGGGGCGTGTTCCGCCTCAACCCCGAGCAGCTCGTGTTCGTCACCGAGCGCCATCTCGCCACCCTGACGACGCTGCGCGCCGACGGCAGCCCGCACGTCGTCCCCGTCGCCTTCACCTGGGACACGGACGCGGGCGTCGCGCGGACCACGGCGCGCCGCTCGTCGACCAAGGTGGCCAACGCGCGGCGGGCGGCGGCGGACGGGAGCCGTCCCCGCGCCGCGCTGTGCCAGGTGGACGGCGGCCGGTGGCTGACGCTCGAGGGCACGATCGAGGTGAGCGAGGACCCGGACGAGGTGGCGGACGCCGTCGTGCGGTACACGAAGCGCTATCGCCCGCTGGAGCACGACCCCGAGCGCGTGGTCCTGCGCCTCACCCCGGACCGCGCGATGGCCTCCACCTACATGGCGTGAGGCCGGCGGCCCCGTCGCAGGACCGCCGCGGGCCGCCGCGGCGCCGGTCGCGTCAGGCCACGACGGCGGACTCGTCGCCCTCGGGCTGGGACACCGTCACCCGGTCGCCGCGGACCAGCTGACGGCCGCGGCGGGTCTCGGGCTCCTCGTTGACCCGGACCTCGCCGTCGGCCACCAGGTCGCGGGCGTGGGTGCCGGACTCCGCGAGACCGGCCAGCTTGAGGAACTGACCCAGCCGGATCACGTCGTCGCGGATGGGGACCTCGATCGGGGCGCTCATGGCCCCATTGTCCGCCCTTGTGGGCGGCGCCCCGTCGCCACGCGTCGCCGCGGGTCAGGCGGCCAGGTCGACCGCGACGCCCCGGCCCGTCGCGCGCGCCCGCTCGACGAGCACGGCGCCGAGCGCGACGTCGAGCAGGCCCAGCCCGACGGAGTCGAAGAGGGTGACCTCGTCCGGTGCGCGGCGACCGGTCTCGCGGCCGGTCACGACGTCCCCGAGCTCGAGGCGGCACGCGTCGGTGTCGATGGCTCCCTCGGCGATGGCGAGGAGCGCGTCGCCGGACTCGTGCAGCGCGGTCGCCACGGAGTCGACCACGACGCGGGAGCGCGCCATGGCGGCTCCGTCCACCTCGCGGTGGTCGGGCCGGGGAGGTGCGCCGACGACGTTCACGTGCAGGCCCGGCGTGAACCACGCACCCTGGACGAGGGGGTCGCGGGCGGGCGTCAGCGTGCACACGATGTCGGCGGGCCGGACTGCCGCCTCCGGCGAACCGACCGCTTCCACGGTCAGGTCCGGCCGGTGCTCGGCGACCAGCGCGGCGAACGCCGCGACGCGCTCCGCCGTGCGGGACCAGACGAGGACGCGCTCGAGAGGGCGGACCTCGGCCAGCGCGCGCACGTGCTCGAGCGCCAGCGCGCCCGCGCCGACGAGGCCGAGCACTCGGGCGTCCTCGTGTGCCAGCCACCGGGTCGCCACGGCGCTCGCCGCCGCCGTGCGCAGCCGGGTGGGGACTGCGCCGTCGAGCACCGCGACGGGGGCGCCCGTGACGGAGTCGACGAGCACCAGGACGGACCGCTGGGCCGGCAGGCCGCGGTCGCGGTTGCCGGGGACGTCGGCGAGCAGCTTCGAGCCGGCGAGGCCGGCCCGGCCTGAGACGGCGGTCATGGGCAGGAAGTGCGCGGCCGGGTCGAGCGCCGCGACGGTGAGCGGCGCCTGGGCGGCGACCCGGTCGGCGAGGTCGGCGAAGGCCTGCTCGACGAGATCGACCACCTCCCCGGGCGTGACCAGCCCGGTGAGGTCGGAACGGGAGAGGACGAGAGGCACGGGCGCTCCAGCGAGGTCGGTGGGGAGGTCGGAGGTGGGGGCGATGTCGGGGCCGGCGCGGCATGGCGTGACGGCGCTCATGCCGTGCGCCCGAGCCGGACGAAGGGCGTGGTGAGGCCCGACGGCGGGCGGCTGTGGGTGACGAGCCCGGCGACGGCCAGCAGGGCGAGGACGTACGGCAGCATGACGAGCAGCGCGAACGGCACGTCCACCCCCAGCGCGGGAAGCGTGAACTGCAGCGCCTGCGCCAGCCCGAAGACCAGGGCCGCGACGGCGACGCCGACGGGGCGCCAGCTCCCGGCGATCACGGCCACGACCGCGAGGTAGCCGGCACCTGCCGTCATGTTGTCCGTGAAGGTGTGCACCTCCGCGAGGGCCAGCTGGGTGCCCGCGAGCCCGGACAGCACCCCGACGACGAGCACCGCCAGGAACCTGACGCGCCGCACCGGGACCCCCGCGCGGTCGGCGCTCGCCGCGTCCTCGCCGACGGCGCTCAGGGCGATGCCCCACGTCGTGCGGCGCGACGTGAGGAAGCCGAGCCCGACGACCACCGCCAGCAGGACGTACGCGAGGCCGGTCTGCTGGAACAGCGCGGGTCCGAGGACGGGGAGGTCGGAGAGCCAGGGCACCGCGACCCGGTCGAAGCCGGGGACGACGGTCCCGCGCTCGAGGAGCAGGCGGGCGCCGAAGGTGGTGCCGGCGAGCGCGAGCGCGTTCGCGGCGATGCCGGTGACGATCTGGTCCGCGCGCAGGACGACGCTCAGGAGGGCCTGCAGGAGCCCGGCCAAGAGCCCCGCAGCGGCGCCGCAGGCGACGCCGACCAGGGCGGACCCCGTGGTGGTGGCCCCGACGACGGACGCGAAGGCGCCGGTGAGCATCATGCCCTCGACGCTCATGGTCAGGACGCCCGACCGCTCGCCCACGAGCTCACCGCTCGCGGCGACGAGGACGGGGACGGCCAGGGCGACGCCTGCGGCGAGCAGGTCGGTGAGGGTGTCGATCACGGGGTCGCCTCCGCTCGGGGGGACGTCGGGTCGGGGCGGTGCGCGCGCCGTGGCCGGGCCGCGCGGACGGCCCAGATCGCGGTGCCGGCGATGCCGAGGATGAGGAGGCTCTCCGCGACCTGCGTGAGCGACGCGGGGACCCCGGCGGCGAGCTGCAGGTTGATACCGCCCGACACGAGGAAGCCGAGCGCGGTCGCCACGGCCACCGCGGCGGCGCACGACCCGCGCGCCAGCAGACCCACGACGAGGCCGGAGAACCCGTACCCCGACGAGATGCCGTCGTCGAGCACGTGCGGCGCGGAAGCGACGAGGACGCCGCCGGCGACCCCCGCGGCAGCCCCGGCGCCGGTCAGGGCGGAGAACCGGAGCCGGTCGACGCCCAGCCCCAGGCGGTGCGCCGCGGGCCGGGACAGCCCGACGGCCGCCAGCCGGATGCCGGTTCCGGTGCGATGCAGGACGAGCGCCACGACTCCCGCCGCGGCGAGCGCGAGCACCGGCGCGACGGTGGCGGGCGAGCCCGGGATCCCCAGGAGCGGCAGGTGCGCCGCCTCCACGAGCGGAGCGGACTGCGGGAGGGTCTCCGAGCTGGTCACGGGCTGGCGCAGGAGCGCCTCCTCGTGCACGGCGAGGACGAGGACGGCGGCACCGACGAAGTTGAGCAGCAGCGTGGTGATGACCTCGCTCACCCCGCGCCGGACGGCGAGCCAGGCGGCGATCGCCGCCCATCCTGCGCCACCGGCGGCGGCGGCGAGCAGGACGAGGGGCAGGGCCAGGGCCGGGGGCACGCTCGGCGGCAGGGCGGTGCCGACCGCGGTGGCGGCGACCGCCCCCACGCAGATCTGGCCCTCGCCGCCCACGTTGACCAGGCCCGCGCGGTGCGCGAGGAGGAACCCGGCGGCCACCAGGAGCAGGACCGCCGCGGTGTTGACGGCCGAGCCGATCGCGTACGGGGTCCCGACCATCCCGTCCCAGAGGGCCGCGGCCGCCTCGGCGGGCGGCGCGCCGGCGAGCGCGGCGAGCACGGCGCTGACCGCCAGGGCTCCGGCGACGGCCGCGGTCGGGACGAGGACGGGTGCCAGGTCGCGGAGCCGGGCCGCCGGTCCGCCCGGGCGAGAAGCGGTCGGCGAGCTCGGTGACCCGGGTGGCGGTGCGGGTCGTGTCTCGGGTGGTGACGGGGGTGGCGACGCGGGCGGCGACCCCGGCTCGGGCTGCCCCGGGGCGCCCTGCGCGGCGGCGGTGGCTCGTGCGGCGAGGGTCATGCGGCTGCTCCCGTCATGAGGTGCGCGACCTGGTCGCGAGCGTCCGGTGCGTCGGTGGGCACGGGCCCGCTGAGCCGACCTCGGTAGGCGACGTGCACGCGGTCGCACGTCGCGAGGAGCTCCGAGAGCTCGCTCGAGACCACCAGCACGGCCACGCCGGAGGTGGCGGCGTCGCGCAGTCGGGTGACGACGTCGTCGACGGCGCCGAGGTCGAGGCCGCGCGTCGGCTGGGCGGCGACGACGCAGCGGAGCGGGTCGAGGCTGAGCTCGCGGGCGAGCACGGCCTTCTGCTGGTTCCCGCCCGAGAGCGAGGAGAGGGGCGCGTCGAGGTCGGCGGCCCGGACGTCGAACCGGGCGGCGAGGTCGCGGGCGTCGGCCCGCAGCGCGCGGCGGTCGAGGAGACCGAACCGCCGGTAGGCGCCGAGGCGCCCGAGGAGGAGGTTCGTCGTGACGCTGAGCGCCGGCACGACGGCCTCGTGGTGCCGGTCCTCGGGGACGACGCCGAGGCCGAGCGCCGTGCGCCGCCCGGGCGTCGCGCGGGTGATGTCGTCCCCGTCGAGCAGGACCTGTCCAGCACTCGGGCCGCGCGCCCCGGACAGCGCGGCGACCAGCTCGCTCTGGCCGTTGCCCTCCACGCCCGCGATCCCGACGACCTCGCCGTGCCCCACGGCCAGGTCGACGCCGTCCACGAGCCGCGCGCCGTCCGCGTCCTCGACGACGAGGCCGCGGACGTCCAGCACGGCGGGCGGGCGTTCGCCCGGCACGGGCACGCCCGGACGGGGAGCCGCGGCCGTCGCTCCGACGTCGACGCTCGCGGCGAGCACCGGGTCGAGCATCCGGACGTCCCGTCCGATCATCAGGGGGACGAGGTCCGCGGCGCTGAGCGCGCCGGTCCCGACGTCGTCGCGCAAGGTCCCGACGTCGTCGGTCGTGCGCGCGATCCGCCCGCCCCCGACGACCCGGCCGCCGCGCAGCACCGTGGCGCGGTCGCCGACCCGCATCACCTCGGCCAGCTTGTGGGTGATGAGCACCACGGCCGTCCCGGTGGCCGCGACACGGCGGCAGGTCGCCAGCAGGCGCTCGACGTCCGCCGGCCCGAGCACGCCTGTGGGCTCGTCGAGCAGCAGCAGGCGGGGACGGTCGAGCAGGGCACGGACGATCTCGACCTGCTGGCGGGCTCCGACGCTGAGCGACCCCGTGACCGCCGCCGGGTCGACGCGCAGGCCCAGGTCCTGCTCGATCTCCCCGAGCCGCTCCGCGAGCCCCGCCCGGTCGGGGCGCAGCCGCCGCCCGCGCCCGAGCAGGAGGTTCTCCTGCACGGTGAGCGTGGGCACCAGCGAGAAGTGCTGGTGGACCATGCCGACGCCGAGGCGGAGCGCCTCGGCGGGGGAGGCGGGGGAGTACGGCGCGCCGTCGAGGAGCAGCTCGCCGCGGGTGGGCGGCAGGGTGCCGAAGACGAGGTGGCACAACGTCGACTTGCCGGCGCCGTTCTCCCCGAGCACGCAGTGCACCTCGCCGGCGGCGACCGTGAGGTCGACGTCGTCGAGCGCGGTGTGCGTGCCGAAACGGCGGGTGACGCCGCGGAGCTCGAGCGCGGGCGTGGCCGTCGGCTGCGGTGGGGGCACGGGACCTCCTGGGCGGGTGGGCGGTGTGGTGCCGGGCGGGTGGCCGGGGCAGTGGCCGGGCGGACGGACCGGAGGAAGGCCCGTCAGTACGGGGTGACGTCGCCGCCGGCGACGGAGTCGGTGATCGTCGCGAGCGCGTCCGCGATCTCGGGGTCGTCGTCGCACAGCACGAACTCGGTGCCGCCGCGCTCGGACGTCAGCCCGAACGGCACCTGCGCCGCTTCCCACGTGCCGTCCAGGACGGACTGCACGGCGTACTCGACCTCCGTGCCGATGTCCGTGCGGACGTACCCGGCGTACGGCGCGGTGCACTCGCCGGGGATCGGGCCGCCGATCATCGCGGCGCCCGCGTCGTCCGCGGCCTGCTCGATGCCCTGCTTGCCGAGGTTGACGATCTGCCCCACGACGTCGACGCCGACGCCGAAGTTCGCCGCGGCGGCCTGCTTCGCCTTCGCCGGGTCGTTGAAGTCGCCGAGGAACTGCGGCGTCACCACCGTGGTGCCGGGGACGGCGGCCTCGGCGCCGTTCGCGAAGGCGGCGGAGGCGTTGACGATGGCGGGCAGCTCGACGCCGCCGATGAACCCGATCTTCCCGGTGGACGACGACAGGGCGGCGACGGCGCCCGAGAGGTACTCGGCCTCGGCCTGCTGCGGGTCGTAGTAGGCGAGGTTCTCGAGCGGCTCCGCGTCGGCCGGGCCGCCGATCTCGACGAAGGTGACGTCGGGGAACTGCGGGGCCACCTTGCGCAGGTCGGCGTCGGTCTGCCCGCCCACGGAGATCACGAGGTCGGAGCCCCCGGCGAGCCGCACCAGGGTCTGCTCGTAGTCGGCCGCGGCGACCTCCTCCACGAACGACATGTCGACCTCGTCGCCCAGCTCCTCCTCGACGCGCTGGTACCCCAGGTACGCCGACTGCATGAACCCGGTGTCCGAGGTCGAACCGGGCAGGAACACGCCCACGGCCAGCGGGCCGTCGGCCGTCGGGTCGGTGCCGGAGGCCGCGGGGGTGCCGCACGCCGTGAGGGCGAGCAGCCCGGCGGTGCCGAGTGCGACGGCCCGGACCTGGGGGGTCGGTGCCCCGGGGCGTGGCCGGGTGCGGTGGGTACGGGGACCGGTGCCGGGTCGGGGGCTGCGCATGGTCGTCCTCCAGTGAGTTAGCGGTATACCACTAATGGAGGAGTCTCGGGACGCCGTGTTTCCGGGGGGTCAACCGGCCGTAAATGGTGCGTGACCGTCCCGGCGGTCAGCCGGGGCGCCGGCTCCGGTTGCGCGACCGGGTCGCCTCGACGGGATCGATCGGGGAGGACGCCCAGGTCTCGGCGAGCGCGAGGCTCGGCTCGCGCCCCGAGGCCACGTGTCGCTGCGCGAGCGCGCCGACGGTCTCCGCGTCGCGGGCCTCGATCGCCGCCAGCATCGCCGCGTGCTCCTCGCACTGCTCGCGGGTGTCCCGCTGCTTCGTGAGGTGGAAGAGCCAGCGCACGCGGGCGTCGAGCGGCGCGAGCATCGACCGCAGCAGCGCGTTGCCGCAGGCCTGGACGACCGCCGCGTGGAAGCCGGCGTTCGCGGCGGCCGTCGCGGCGTCGTCGTGGGCGTCGAGGGCGTGGCGCGCGGCCTGCACCGCGGTCGCCATCGCCTCGAGGTCGGCAGTCGTGCGCCGCAGCGCCGCGAGCCTGAAGGCGAGCACCTCGACGCTCTCGCGGACCTCGAAGATCTGCTCGACGTCCTCGCGCGTGAAGGGGGCGACGAGCGCGCCCTGCCGCGGTACCAGGATCACGAGCCCTTCACTCTCGAGCTGCTGCAGCGCCTCGCGGAGCGGGACGCGCGAGACGCCGAGCTCGGCGGCGATGTCCCGCTCGACCAGACGCTGCCCGGGGTGGAGGTCGAGGCCGATGATGCGGGCTTTGATGGTCTCGTAGGCGGTCTCGCGCAGCGAGCGGCCGTCGTCGCGAGGTGCCGGGAGCATGGTCACCCACCGATCCTAGGGAGCGGGCCGCCGGTGCGTCGTCCTGCCCGCCGTCCGTCCTCCGGTCGGGACGGATGTCGGCCACGGGGCCCGACCTAGACTGGTCGGGTGATCCGACGCATCGACCTCCGCGGGCAGGACCTGGCCCGCACCGAGCTGCTCGGGGTGCTGCCGCGCCCCGAGATCGGGGTGGACCAGGCCGTCCAGGCCGTGACCCCGATCATCGCCGACGTGCGGTCCCGCGGCGCCGCCGCGCTGCGGGACCTGTCCGAGCGCCTCGACGGGGTGCGGCCGGAGCATCTGCGCGTCCCGGCAGCGGCGCTGTCCGACGCTCTCGCCTCGCTCGACCCGCAGGTGCGGGCCGGGCTGGAGGAGGCGATCCGGCGCGTGCGCGCCGTGCACGCTGCCCAGGTGCCCACGGAGCACGCGACGCAGGTGGCGCCGGGTGCCGTGGTGCGGCAGCGATGGGTCCCGGTGCAGCGCGTGGGTCTCTACGTGCCCGGCGGGCGTGCGGTCTACCCGTCGTCGGTGATCATGAACGTCGTCGCGGCGCAGGAGGCCGGAGTGCCCGGTCTCGCGGTCGCGTCGCCGCCCCAGAAGGACGCCGGCGGCCTGCCGCACCCGACGATCCTCGCGGCCTGCGCCCTGCTCGGCGTGGACGAGGTCTACGGGGTCGGCGGGGCCCAGGCGGTCGCCATGTTCGCGTACGGCGCCGCGGGCAGCGAGCCGCAGGACGGGGACGTCCTGTGCGCGCCGGTGGACGTGGTGACGGGGCCGGGCAACGTCTACGTCACGGCGGCCAAGCGCCTGGTGCGCGGCGTCGTCGGCATCGACGCGGAGGCGGGGCCCACGGAGATCGCCGTGCTCGCCGACGCCACCGCGGATCCGGGGCACGTGGCTCTCGACCTCATCAGCCAGGCCGAGCACGACCCGATGGCGGCCTCCGTGCTGGTCACCCCGTCCGTGGAGCTGGCCGGCGCCGTGGAGGCGCGGCTCAGCGACCTGGTGAGCTCGACGAAGCACTCGGCGCGCGTCATGCAGGCGCTGGGCGGTCCGCAGTCGGCGGTCGTGCTCGTGGACGACCTGGAGCAGGGTCTCGCGGTCGTGGACGCCTACGGTGCCGAGCACCTCGAGATCCAGACGGAGGGCGCCGCGGAGCTCGCGGAGCGCGTGCGCTCGGCCGGGGCGATCTTCGTCGGGCCGTGGTCGCCGGTCTCCCTGGGGGACTACATGGCGGGCAGCAACCACGTGCTGCCCACCGGCGGGTCCGCGCACTTCTCCAGCGGCCTCGGCGTGCACGCGTACCTCAAGTCCGTCCAGGTGGTCGAGTACACCCGGGACGCGCTCGAGGAGCTCGCGGACCGGATCGTCGCGGTCGCGAACGACGAGGACCTGCCGGCGCACGGCGAGGCCGTGCGCGGCCGCTTCCTCTGAGCAGCTTCGCCCGGCTGTCGGCGCCCTCCGGGCGGCGCGACGAAATAGTGTGCCAAGCGGCACGGTCGACCCCGCCCGTCGCGTCGGAGGCCCGTGCGAGCATGGACGCATGCCCGCGCCGCCACCCCGCCTCGACCCGGTCGCGGTGGGCGACGTCGTCGGGAGCGCGGCATTCCGGCGTGCCCAGGGCTACCAGCGCGCGGGCATGGTGCGTACCTGGCGGTGGGACGCCGATGCGTGCGTCCTGACCGCCCGGGTGGCAGGGAGCGGCCCGCAGCCGTACACGTGCAGGGTCTCGTTCACGGTCGGCACCGACGGACGGTACGCGTACGGGTCGTCGACGTGCAGCTGCCCCGTCCGTGCGGACTGCAAGCACGTCGCGGCCGTGCTCCTGCACGTCGGGGCACAGCCCGGGGCGGCCGACGCCGGCAAGTTCGACGACGGTGGTGGTGACGGCGCCCCCGAGGGCTGGCGAGGACGCCTCGCCGCGGTGACCGGCGTGTCGGGGGCCCGCACCGCGGACGCCGACGAGGTCGCCGCCCGCGGCGGCGGTGTCCTGCCCGTGGCGCTGCGCTTCCGCCTCGACGAGGCGTTCGGCGACCTCCCGACCCAGCTCTCGGTGCGACCCGTGGTGCGCGGCAGGACGGGCTGGAAGGTCGCGCCGGAGGCGAGCTGGGAGGCGCTCGCCACCGGCCTGTACGCATTCGCGGACGTGCGCGCCACCCCGGCGCCCGAGGTGCGCCGCTGGTTCGCGGACCTCGGCTCCGCCCTCGCCGACGGCGGCGGGTTCGGCCGCGCCCGCCAGGCGTGGCGCCCGCTCGCGGCCGGCGGCCGCGGGCTGTGGGCGCTGCTCGCCGAGGCGTCCGACCTGGAGATCCCCCTCGTCGCGCACGGTGCGCGCGACGAGGTGCGGCTGGCGCGGGTCGCCGAGGCTCGCCTCGTGGTGGGCGCGGCGGGCGACGGGGTGCGCCTCGACCCGGTCCTCGCCTTCGACGGCGCGGACGCGCCGGCCGGGGCCGCGCTCGGCGCGGTGGGGGACACGGGGCTGTTCGCGGCCGACACACAGGACCGGCGGACGGTGCTGCGTGTCGGTCCGACCCCGCGGCGCCTGGGCGACGCGGCGCGCGAGCTCGTCGTCGTCGGGCGGGTGGACGTCCCCGCCGCCGACGTCGCGGAGCTGTTCGCCGACCATCTGCCGGTGCTGCGCCGGGCGGTGCGCGTGGTGTCCTCCGGCTCCGTCGAGCTGCCCGACCCGCCGCGTCCCGTGCTGGTGGCCGAGGTCGGCTTCGTGTCTCCCGAGCACGCGCGGCTGGCCTGGACCTTCGAGTACTCGCCCCCCGACGGCGCGGTCCGTCGCGTCCCGCTGGACGGGGCGACGTCGGAACCGGTGCGCGACCCGGACGCCGAGGCGGAGATCCGGGACAAGGCGCAGGCCGCCGTGCGCGGGGTGGCGGGGTTCGAGCGGTTCGACCTCGTGGCCCGGACGGAGCTGCGGGGGCTGGACGCCCTCGACCTCGCCCACGCGGTCCTGCCGGCGCTCGCGGCCACCGGCGACGTGCGGGTGGCCGCGACCGACGTTCCGCACTACCTGCACCTCGACGCCGCGCCGAGGGTCGTCGTGTCCGGGGCGCCCTCCGGCGACTCGGACTGGCTCGATCTCGGCATCTCCGTGACCGTCGCGGGCAAGGAGCTGCCCTTCACGCGCCTGTTCACGGCGCTCGCGCGCGGCGACGAGCGGCTCCTGCTCGTCGACGGGTCGTGGCTCCGGCTCGACCAGCCGGTGCTGGGCCGGCTGCGCGACCTCATCACCGAGGCCACCGCGCTGAGCGACCGCCCCGGGAAGGCCCGGGTCAGCCGGTACGACGCCCACTTGTGGGGCGAGCTCGAGGACCTGGCGGACGTCGTGGAAGCCGCAGCGGCGTGGCGGCGCGCGCTGGCCGGCCTGCGATCCCTCGCCGCGGGGGGCAGCGCGCCGGAGCCCGCCGCCGTGCCGGACGGTGTACGGGCGGTGCTCAGGCCGTACCAGCGGGAGGCGTTCGAGTGGCTGACGTTCCTGTGGGACCACGGGCTGGGCGGGATCCTGGCCGACGACATGGGGCTCGGCAAGACGGTCGAGACGCTGACCTTCCTCGCGCACGCCCGGACGCAGGCGCCGGGCTCGCCGCCGTTCGTCGTCGTGGCACCCGCGTCCGTGGTCGGGAACTGGGTGGACGAGGCGGCCCGCTTCACCCCCGACCTGCGGGTGGTGGCGATGCCGGCCACGGCGCGCACGCTGGGGACCGAGGTGGCGGACCTCGCCGCCGAGGCCGACGTCGTCGTGACCTCGTACGCCGTCTTCCGCCTCGAGTTCGACGCGTTCGACGCCCTCGACTGGGGCGGGCTGATCCTCGACGAGGCCCAGGTCGCGAAGAACCCGCGCACCCGGGCGCACGAGACGGCGCGACTGCTCGGCGCACCGTTCAAGCTGGCGATCACCGGCACCCCGCTCGAGAACAACCTGATGGAGCTCTGGGCGGTGCTCGCGATCGTCGCGCCGGGGCTGTACCCCTCGATGCACCGCTTCAAGGCGGAGACCGCCCGGGTGGTCGACGCCGCGGCCGCTGACGACGACCCGCAGGTGGTCGCGGCCGGCAACCGTGCCCTCGCCCGGCTCAAGCGCCGTATCCGCCCGCTGGTGCTGCGCCGGACCAAGGAGCAGGTCGCGCCGGAGCTGCCCGAGCGGACCGAGCGCGTGCTGCGCGTGCCGCTCACCCCTGACCACCGCAAGGTCTACGACACCCACCTGCAGCGCGAGCGCCAGCGGCTGCTCGGCCTGCTCGAGGACTTCGACGCCAACCGTGTGGCGATCTTCCGGTCGCTGACGACGCTGCGCCGCCTGGCGCTGGACGCCTCGCTGCTCGACGACGCCTACGCGCACGTCGGCTCCGCGAAGCTCGACGTGGTGACCGACGAGCTGACGGAGATCGCCGCCGAGGGGCACCGCGCGCTCGTCTTCTCGCAGTTCACGTCCTTCCTGCGGCGGGTCGAGGAGCGCTGCGCCGCCGCGGGGCTGCCCGTCGTCTACCTCGACGGCGCCACCCGGCGGCGCGCCGACGTCGTGCGGTCCTTCAGGGACGGGGACGCGCCGGTGTTCCTCATCTCGCTCAAGGCGGGCGGCGTGGGCCTCAACCTCACCGAGGCCGACTACGTCTACCTGCTCGACCCGTGGTGGAACCCGGCGGCGGAGGCGCAGGCCGTGGACCGCACCCACCGCATCGGGCAGACCCGCAACGTCGTGGTCACCCGCCTGGTGGCCCAGGACACGATCGAGGAGAAGGTCATGGCGCTCGCGCGGCGCAAGGCCGCCCTGTTCGACGCGGTGCTCGACGACGCCGCGGGCACGTTCGCGCGGGCGCTCGCGGCCGACGACGTCCGCGGCCTGCTGGACGGGTAGCCGTCGCCGGCCCGGGACGCCGCCGTCGGACCGGACGGGTCAGCGCACGCCGAGCACGAACGGGTGCACGCCCGATGCGCCGGCCTGGCGCAGCAGCCGGGCCGCCACAGTGAGCGTCCAGCCGGACTCCGTCCAGTCGTCCACCAGCAGCACGGTGCGCCCCGGCAGGCCCCGCAGGGCGGCGTCGCTCAGCTCCAACCGCAGGCGCTTGGCCACCCCCGCGAGTCGCATCGCCGAGTTCACGTCGTGCCGGTCGGGCTGCTCGGCGCCGTCGGCCGGGCCGACGGCCCCGATGAGCGGGACGCCGAGGTACGCGGCCAGCCCGGTCGCGAGGTGGTACGTGAGCTGCGGCCGGGTGGCCGACCGCACCGCGACCACGCCCTCGATCGCGTGCGGCCGCGTGGGGTCGCCGGAGCTCTCGCCGTCTGCGCCGTCTGCGCCGTCTGCGCCGTCCGCGCTGCCAGGGTGGATCGCGTCCCAGTCGTCGAGGACGCGTGCCGCGGCGTGCCGCAGGGGCACGGGCACCTCGCCGTCGGGGGCGCCTGCGGCGAACAGGTCGCGCAGAGGCCCGGACCAGCCCAGGCCGTCGAGGCGCGCCACCGCACGGCCCGGCTCTGCCCGCTCGTCGGGCGCGATCTTGCCCTTGAGGTCGAGGCCGAGCGCGGCGAGGCCGGACGGCCACATCGCGCGGGGGCCGACCTCCACGCCCGGCCGGTCCATGTCGGCGCGTGCGGCGGCGACGGCCTCGGCGTCCGGGACCGCCGGCAGCGTGACCCCGCCACAGCGGTCGCAGCGCCCGCAGGTCCAGCCGTCCGGCAGCTCCGGGTCGTCGAGCTGGGCGCGCAGGTACGCCATCCGGCACCCGGAGGTCGCCACGTAGTCGACCATCGCCTGCTGCTCCGCCTCGCGGGTGGCCTCCACGCGGGCGTACCGGTCGGCGTCGTAGGCCCACGGGAGGCCGGTGGCGACCCAGCCGCCCTGCACGCGCCGCACCGCGCCGTCGACGTCGAGCACCTTGAGCATCGTCTCCAGGCGGGAGCGCTTGAGGTCCACCTGGGTCTCGAGGGCCGCCGTGGACCGTGTGCCCTCGGCGCCGGACAGCGCGGCGAGGGTGGCGCGCACCTGCGGCTCGGCGGGGAACGCCTGGGACCCGAACCAGTCCCAGATGGCGCGGTCCTCGTGCCCCGGCAGCAGCACGACGACGGCGTCGTCCACGCCACGACCCGCGCGGCCCACCTGTTGGTAGTACGCGATGGGTGACGACGGCGCCCCGAGGTGCACGACGAACGCGAGGTCGGGCTTGTCGAAGCCCATGCCGAGGGCCGACGTCGCCACGAGCGCCTTGACCCGGTTGGACTTGAGGTCCTCCTCGAGCTGCTCCCGCTGGGTGGGGTCGGTGCGCCCGGTGTACGCGGCGACCGCGAGCCCGGCCCCGCGCAGCTGCTCCGCGACCTGCTCGGCGGCGGACACGGTGAGGCAGTACACGATCCCGGAGCCCTCGACGTCCTGCAGCGCCTCGACGAGCCACGCGACCCGGGTCGGCTGGTCGGGCAGCTCGAGCACGGCCAGGTGCAGCGACTCCCGGTCCAGTCCGCCGCGCAGCACCAGCACCTCGTCGGACGGCGCCTCGCCGGCGCCGTCGTCGGGAGCCGCGCCGTGCACCGCCAGTTGCTCGGCGACGTCGGCGGTGACGCGCGCGTTGGCGGTGGCCGTCGTGGCGAGCACGGGGATGCCCGGCGGCAGGTCGGCGAGCAGGGTGCGGATGCGGCGGTAGTCCGGGCGGAAGTCGTGGCCCCAGTCGGAGATGCAGTGCGCCTCGTCGATCACGACGAGGCCGGCGTCCGCCGCGAGCCGGGGGAGCACCTCGTCGCGGAACGCCGGGTTGTTGAGCCGCTCGGGGGAGCACAGCAGGACGTCCACCTCGCCGGCCGCGATCTCCGCGTGGATCTGGTCCCACTCGGTGACGTTCGAGGAGTTGATCGTCACGGCGCGGATCCCGGCACGGGCCGCGGCCGCGATCTGGTCGCGCATGAGCGCCAGGAGCGGGGACACGATGACGGTCGGCCCCGCGCCGCGGGAGCGCAGCAGCGACGTGGCGACGAAGTAGACGGCGGACTTGCCCCACCCGGTGCGCTGCACGACCAGCGCGCGACGACGGAAGGCGACCAGGGCCTCGATGGCGCGCCACTGGTCGTCGCGCAGCGTGGCGTCCTCGCGGCCGACGAGCGCGCGCAGAGACTCCTCCGCCTGCTCGCGCAGCGTGCCGCCGCCCTCGCCTGCGCTGTCGAGCAGGCCTCGGAGCATCGCGAGCTTCGCGCGCTTGGCGGCGTCGGTCGACGGAGCAGCCGGGGCCGCCGAGGGGGCTTCGGTTGCCGGTTCCGCGCCGCTGGGAGGCGCGTCCGCCGGCGCCGGGGCGGCGGGGCCGGGTTCGGGCTCGGGCGCCAGGTCGTCCGGCGGCGGGACGTCCTCGTCCGTCGGGTCGAACACGAGGTCGGCGTACGGGTCGTCGGGGTGGCTCACGTCCTCGATCGTAGGGGGCGCCGCCGACGGCCTCGACGGTCCCTCCACAGGACGGCGCGCCGCCGTCCGCCGAGCGGGCGGGTCGCCGTCAGCGCACGTACTCCCGTAGGAGCGCGACGGCCGACGCGACCACCGCGACCACCTCGGACGCCGCGGCGACGATCTCGTTCGTGCCGGCGAAGGTCTCGTTGACCCCGTAGAACCCGACCGTCGTCGACAGGACGAACGCGAGCAGCGTCGCGCCGCCGAAGCCGATCCCGCCGACCAGCGGCAGCCAGTGCCGCCACACCACGAGCAGCACGGCCAGCACCAGGCCCGCCACGGCGTTCAGGAGGAAGAGGGGGCCGACGACGGCAATCGTGTCGTAGCCGTCGAGATAGAGGACGACGTGGACCACCGCCGAGACGAGCACGGCGGCCGCGGCCACCAGACGCCACGCGCGCGCGACCGGCGGTCGGTCCGGGGTGGTGGGCCGTGGCTGCGGTGGCACGGCGCCCTGTGGCGAGTCCATGATGTTGATGCTCCCACTCCTCGGGCGCGTCGTCATGGAGAGGCACGCCGGCGGCGGTGGCCGTCCGGGGTCCCGACCGTCCCGGAGGCCCGCATGCGCAGCACCACGACCGTGACCCCCGCACCGTCCACGACCGGCCCGGCGACAGGTGCCGTGGCCGATCCCGTGGTCGACCCCCGTGCCGCCGGCGCCGAGGTCGCCGGGTGTGCCTGCGGGCCCACGAGGCGTCAGCTGCTGCGCGGCACCGGCGCCGCGGCCGGTGCGCTCGCGGGCGTGGGCGCCCTCGCCGCCTGCTCCGGGCAGACGCCGTCGCCGCAGGAGGCCGCGGAGTCCGTGAGCTCGGCCGAGGCGGGCACGGTCGTCGTGGCGCTCGCGGACGTGCCGGTGGGCGGCGCCGTGGCGGCGAAGATCGGCGGGCAGGACGTGCTCGTGACCCAGCCGACGGAGGGCGAGGTGCACGCGTTCAGCGCGATCTGCACCCACGAGGGGTGCGCCGTCACGCCCGGCGAGGGAGAGCTGGTGTGCCCCTGCCATCAGTCGCGGTACGCGCTCACCGACGCCGCGGTGCTGGGCGGGCCCGCCCCCGCACCGCTCCCCGCGATCGACGTCGAGGTCTCGGGCCAGGACGTGGTCGTGACCTGAGCGGGATGCGGGCGGGCCCGAGCCGTGAGGTCAGCCCCGCATGTCCATGACGACGCGTCCGTCGATCCTGCCGTGCTCCATCTCGTCGAAGATGGCGTTGATGTCGCTCAGCGGGCGCACGGTGTAGGTCGGGTCGATCTTGCCGCGGGCGAAGAAGTCCAGCGCCTCGGCCATGTCCTTGCGCGTGCCGACGATCGAGCCGCGCACGGTGAGGCCGAACAGGACCGTCGTGAAGATGTCCAGCGGGAACTTCTCCGGCGGCAGGCCCACGAGCGACACCGTGCCGCCGCGGCGCAGCGCGCCGACGGCCTGGGGGAAGGCGTGCGCGTTGACGGCGGTGACCAGGGCGCCGTGCACGCCGCCCCCCGTCTTCTCCTGGAGCTCGGCTGCGGCGTCCGCGGACGCCGCCGCGTTGACCGTGACCTCGGCGCCGTGCCTGCGGGCCAGCTCGAGCTTGGCGTCGTCGACGTCGACCGCCGCGACGCGGCGACCCATGGCCACGGCGTACTGGACGGCGATGTGGCCGAGGCCGCCGATGCCGGAGATCAGCACCCACTCGCCGGGCTTCGTGTCGGTGACCTTGAGGCCCTTGTAGACCGTGACCCCGGCGCAGAGGATCGGCCCGACGGCGGCGGGCTCGACGCCCTCGGGGACGACCGGCGCGTACCGCGAGTCCACGAGCATGTACTGGCCGAACGAGCCGTCGACCGAGTAGCCGCCGTTCTTCTGGTTCGGGCAGAGGGTCTCCCACCCGGTCTCGCAGTACTCGCACTCGCCGCAGGCGCTCCACAGCCAGGCGTTGCCGACCGTGTCGCCGACCTGCACCCGGGTGACCTGGTCGCCGACGGCGACCACGTGACCGATGCCCTCGTGCCCGGGCACGAACGGCGGGGTCGGCTTGACCGGCCAGTCGCCGTGCGCGGCGTGCAGGTCGGTGTGGCACACGCCGGTGAAGTCGACCTTGACGAGGGCTTCGTGGGGGCCGGGGGCGGGGATCTCGAGGTCACGGATCTCGAGCGGCGAGGTGAACGAGGTGACGACGGCGGCCTGCATGGTGCTCATGGACCTGACTCCTTCACGGGCCGGGGCGAGGTCTCCCGCCCCTGGGGCTGCTCCGCGCTGACGTCTCCACGCTAGGCACGCGTCGTCTGCGGCGCAGCGCCGTCGTCCGGAATGTCTTGTGAACTTCTTCACAAGACGAGAAGAGCCTGCCCGTCCGGGCGTCGGACGGGCCGCCTCGGCCACCTCGGGCGTTCCGTAGACTGGCGCGGTGACCACCCCTCTGTCCGCCCCCGCACCCGCGGGCGGGGTCGACGGCGCGCGGCTGCCGCTGCGCCCGGAGCTCGCCGACGAGGCGCCCTACGGCGCCCCGCAGCTCGACGTCCCCGTGCTGCTCAACGTGAACGAGAACCCGTACGCGCCGCCCGAGTCCGTCGTCGCGACGATCGCCCGGTACGTGGCGGACGCGGCGCGGGGTCTCAACCGCTACCCGGACCGCGACTTCGCGGCCCTGCGCGGCGACCTGGCGGACTACCTGGCGCTCGAGTCCGGCGTGCGTCTCGCGCCCGAGCAGGTCTGGGCCGCCAACGGGTCCAACGAGGTCATGCTGCACCTGCTGCAGGCGTTCGGCGGCCCCGGCCGCACGGCGGTGTCGTTCGCGCCGACCTACTCGATGTACCCCGAGTATGCCCGGGACACCCACACCCGCTGGGTCACCGGCCGCCGGGAGACCGACTTCACCCTCGACGTCGACCACGCGGTCGCGACGATCGAGGAGGTCCGGCCGTCGGTGGTCCTGCTGGCCAGCCCCAACAACCCGACCGGCACCGCGCTCCCGCTCGCGACGGTGGAGGCGATCCTCGACGCGGCGGCGCGCATCCAGGTGCCCGACGCGCCGGAGCACGACGGCCGCCGCGCGGGCGCCGTCGTCGTGGTCGACGAGGCCTACGCCGAGTTCCGCCGCCCCGGCACGCCCTCGGCCCTCGAGCTGCTCGGCGCGCACCCGCACCTGGCGGTGTCGCGCACGATGTCGAAGGCCTTCGCCGCGGCCGGGCTGCGGCTCGGCTACCTGGCGGCGTCGACGGCGCTCGTCGACGCGCTGCGCGTCGTCCGGCTGCCCTACCACCTGTCTGCCGTCACGCAGGCGGCCGCGCGCGGCGCCCTGGCGCACCACGACGAGCTGCGCGCCCAGGTGCGCGACCTGCGCGACGAGCGCGACGCGCTGGTCGCGTGGCTGCGTGAGCAGCGGGTGGGCGGCCGCCCGCTCCAGGTCGCGGACTCCGACGCGAACTTCGTGCTGTTCGGCACCTTCGGTGACCGGCACGCCGTCTGGCAGGGCCTGCTCGACCGTGGCGTCCTCATCCGCGAGACCGGGCCCGACGGGTGGCTCCGCGTCTCCGTCGGCACGCCCGCAGAGAACGCCGCGTTCCGCGCTGCGCTCACCGAGGTCGTCGCCGCCGCGCCGACCACCGAGAAGGAGGACTGATGCAGCACCGCACGGCCCGCGTGGAGCGCACGACGAGCGAGTCCAGCGTCGTCGTCGAGCTCGACCTCGACGGCACCGGGCGCACGGAGGTCTCGACCACCGTGCCGTTCTACGACCACATGCTCACGGCGCTCGGCAAGCACTCCCTGATCGACCTCACCGTGCGCGCCACGGGGGACACCCACATCGACGCCCACCACACCGTCGAGGACGTCGCCATCGTGCTCGGCGAGGCCCTGCGTGAGGCGCTCGGCGACAAGCGCGGCATCTCCCGCTACGGCGACGCCACGGTGCCGCTCGACGAGGCGCTGGCGCTCGCGGTCGTCGACCTCTCCGGTCGCCCGTACCTGGTGCACTCGGGCGAGCCGGAGGGCCAGGAGTACCACCTCATCGGGGGCCACTTCACCGGGTCGCTCACGCGGCACGTGCTCGAGTCGATCGCCCACCACGCCGGCATCTGCCTGCACGTGCGCGTCCTCGCCGGGCGCGACCCGCACCACATCGTCGAAGCCCAGTTCAAGGCGCTGGCCCGTGCGCTGCGCGCCGCTGTCGCCCCCGACCCGCGCGTCGAGGGCGTCCCGTCCACGAAGGGTGCGCTGTAGCCGCATGACCACCGATCCCGACCAGCACCCGGACCTGCCTGACGAGCTGCCCGAGGGGTTCGAGGTCCCTGACGACCTGTCGGGCCTCGACGGCACCCGCAAGGACCCCGACCTGGCGGTCCTCGTCACCCAGATCGCGGGGGCGGAGCCGCTCGCCGCCGCCTGCGCGCTCGCCGAGCTCGACGTCGACGCCGCCCCCACGCCCGTGGGCGCGGTCGCCGTCCTGCGCGACACGAGCGACGACGCCCCCGACCACGCCGCCGCGGCCGTCTCGAAGCTCGTCGCGGGCGTGCCGCTGGTGCTCGTGACGCGCTGGGGCGAGCAGCTCACGTGCGTGCGGTACGCCGACGGCGAGGCCGAGGGCGAGCTCCCGCCCGGCCTCGTGCTGGGTGGCGCGCCCGAGGCGCTCGAAGACCTCGTCACCGGGCAGATCACCGTGGCCGACCTGCCCGGCGTCGTGGCGTCCGGGAGCATCGGCCGGTTCAAGGCGATGCGGATGCTGACCGGCGCCGCCCGCAAGGCCCGCAAGAAGCAGCAGTAGGGGAGACGCATGCCGGACACGCCTCGCGAGGCCGACCAGGCTGACCAGCCCGACCTCGCCGCTGTGCAGGCGGCCGCGGGGATCTCCCCGCTGCTGCCGCACGGCGGCGCCGCAGCCGACCTGAACCCCACGCCTGTCGCGCCCGCGACCGGCGGCCGCCGGCGCGTGGTGGTGCTCGACTACGGCTTCGGCAACGTCCGCTCGGCCGTGCGCGCGCTCGAGCGCGTGGGCGCCGACGTCGAGCTCACCGCCGACCTGGCGCGGGCCGTCGAGGCCGAAGGGCTCGTGGTCCCGGGCGTCGGCGCGTTCGCCGCCTGCATGACCGGGCTCCGCGCCGTGCGCGGCGACCAGGTGATCGACCGTCGGCTCGCCGGCGGCCGTCCCGTGCTCGGCATCTGCGTCGGCATGCAGGTCATGTTCGACGCCGGCGTGGAGCACGGCGAGCGCGCCGAGGGGCTGGGGGAGTGGCCCGGCGTCGTCGAGCGGCTCGAGGCCCCGGTGGTGCCGCACATGGGCTGGTCGCCCGTGGAGGTGCCCGACGGCTCCCGCCTGTTCGCGGGCGTGGAGCGCGAGCGCTTCTACTTCGTGCACTCGTACGCGGCGCAGGAGTTCACCCAGGGGCACGACGGCGACGCCGACCCCCGGTACACGCCGCCGCTGGTCACCTGGGCACGGCACGGCGCGCCGGGCTCCCAGGCCCGGTTCGTGGCCGCCGTCGAGAGCGGGCCGCTGGCCGCCACGCAGTTCCACCCCGAGAAGTCCGGCGACGCGGGCGCCACCCTGCTGGAGAACTGGGTCCGCTCGCTCTGACACCCCCCGGTGGTCGAGCCCGTCGAGGCCACCGTCGCCGAACCCTGGTGGTCGCGAAAGGCTCGACCACCGCTGAGACTGGAGACATCCTCATGACCGACCGCCTCGTGCTGCTCCCTGCCGTCGACGTCGCCGACGGCCAGGCCGTCCGCCTCGTCCAGGGGGAGGCCGGCTCCGAGACGTCCTACGGCGACCCGCTGGCGGCCGCCCGCGACTGGCAGGCCGGCGGCGCCGAGTGGATCCACCTCGTGGACCTCGACGCGGCGTTCGGGCGCGGCTCGAACGCCGACCTGCTGGCGCAGGTCGTGGCCGAGCTGGACGTGCAGGTGGAGCTGTCGGGCGGGATCCGCGACGACGCGTCGCTCGAACGCGCCCTGGCCACGGGGGCGCGCCGCGTCAACATCGGCACGGCGGCTCTCGAGGACCCGGAGTGGACGGCCCGCGTCATCGCGGAGCACGGCGACGCGGTCGCCGTCGGGCTCGACGTGCGCGGCACCACCCTCGCCGCACGCGGCTGGACCAAGGAGGGTGGCGACCTCTGGGAGGTGCTCGCCCGCCTGGACGCCGCCGGCTGCACGCGGTACGTCGTCACGGACGTCACCAAGGACGGCACGCTGCGCGGCCCGAACGTCGACCTGCTGCGCGAGGTCGCGTCCCGGACTCCCGCGAAGGTGGTCGCCTCGGGCGGCATCTCCTCGCTCGCCGACCTGGAGGCGCTGCGCGCCCTGGTCCCGGACGGCGTCGAGGGCGCCGTCGTCGGCAAGGCGCTGTACGCGGGGGCGTTCACGCTGCCCGAGGCACTCGACGTGGCGGGCCGGCCGTGACCAGCGCGGACGAGAGGGGGGCCGGCGAGGAGCGTGCGCTGCCCGGCCACCTGAAGTCGATCCAGCCCACGTCGCAGTTCGCCGGCGACGACGGCACGGCCGACCCGGAGCTCGCCGGGCTGCTGCGCGCGCACGCCGACGGCACGGGGCCGCTGCGTGACGTGGTGCGCCGCCTGGCGGCGACCCGCGTGCTCGTGCCGGTGCTCGCCGAGCTCGCCGTCGCCGACGTCGTGGAGCACGACGGCCCGTCGGGCACGCAGGAGCTGCACGTCGACAAGGAGGCCGCTGCCGGCGTGGTGGCGATCGAGGCCCCCGACGGTCGCCGGGCGCTGCCCGTCTTCACCTCGGTCGACGCGATGCGCGCCTGGCGTGCCGACGCCCGTCCCGTCCCGGTCGAGGCGTCCCGCGCCGCCCTGTCGGCGGTGAGCGAGGACTGGTCGCTCCTGGTCGTCGACCCGGCCGGGCCGGCCACCGCCCTCGTGCCCCGGCCGGCGGTGTGGGCGCTCGCCCAGGGCGAGGAGTGGCGCCCGGCGCTCGTCCCGGCGGGGCCGGACGGCGTCGTGGAGGTCGACCAGGAGGTCGCCTCCGCGGTCGCGGACGCGGCCGCCCCCGTGCAGCACGTGGTGCGCGCGCACGCCGCGCCCGGCCGCCGCGCCGAGGTCGCCGTCGTGCTGGCCCTGGACCCGGGGCTGGACCGAGCCGGCCTGGACCGCGTGCTCGCGCAGGTGAACGCCCGCCTCGGTGCGTCGTCCGTGATCTCGGGCCGGGTGGACTCCCTCGAGCTGCGGGTCGGCGCCGCGCGCTGAGCCCGGTGGCCTAGTCCGTGGGTGACCCGGAGGGCTGCGCGCACGGGGGCAGCGCCCGGAACCCGTCGGCGTCGTCCAGCACCCGCTCGAGCGTGGAGAGCGGCACCAGCAGGGACCGGTCGTCCGCGGTCTTGGCGTAGACGACCCCGATCACCCGGCCCTGCGCGTCGAGGGCCGCGGACCCCGACGACCCCGGCTCGACCTGGGCGTCGGTGAGGAGCACCTCGCCCAGGTTCTCGTGCAGCGGGTCGGTGGTCGGGCCGATGACCTCGCCCGCGGTGATGGTCAGCTCGCCGCCCTCGGGGTACCCCACCACCGTCACCTCGTCCCCGGGCCGGGGGTCGGCGTCCGCGAGGGTCGGATGGCTGGGCAGCGGGTCCGTCGTGCGCACCAGCGCCAGGTCGGCCAGCGACGCGCTCCCCGCCGCCGAGACCGCGAGGTCCCGCCCGTCGTACGTGCTGACCTCCAGCGTCGCCGAGTCGGCGACCACGTGACGGTTGGTGACGAGCGTGTGCTCGTCCACGGCGAAGCCGGACCCGGTGGAGAGCCCGTCGCAGCCCACGTTGCGGATCCGCACGGCCATGCGCTGGACGGCGTCGAAACCGTCGGGGGAGAGGGCCTCCGCACCGTCCGGCGAGCGTGGCGCCGCCGAGGGCACGGCGCGCGTCGGCACGACGTCTCCCGGTACCGACGGCGGCAGCGAGGGGAGCACCCCGCAGCCCGCGAGGGCCACGGCCAGGAGGACGACCGGCACCGGGCGCAGCGGCCGTGCGGAGGCCCGGGCGCCGCCCGGCCTGCTCACTGCTCGAGCTCCTTCTGCAGCTGGTCGTTCGCCTTCGACGCCTGCCGGCACAGGGTCTCGACGTCGGAGGCGAACCGTTCGACGTCGTCCGCGTCGTAGGAGCCGCGGTCCCCGAGGTACGTGATGAGCTGCGACTGCGCGTCGACGCAGTCGCCGAGCGCCGTGGTCACGACGCCCGCGGCCTCGCTCACCCGCCGCTGGTAGTCGAGGTACTGCTGCGACGCGACGTTCTCGTCCCCGAGCTGCGCCTTCTCGTTGGCGAGGTCCGAGATGCGCGCGGTCGCGGTGGCGAGCTGCTCCCGGGCCGCCACCAGCTCCGCGTCCGTGGCGTCGAGCTCGGCGTCGAGGGAAGCCACCCGGTCGGCGTACCCGCGGGCCTCGGACTCCCAGGCGGCGCTGTGCTCCTGCCAGCGCGTCGTCGTCAGCCACAGGTAGGTGCCGACGCCCAGCGACCCGGCAAGCAGCACCGCCAGGACGACCACCGCCGTGCGCCGCCCGCGGCGCCGTGGGAGCGGGCCGCCGCCCGGCGGCGACGGCGGGTGGTCCGGGGGCGGCGGCCAGGCCGACTGGGCGGACATGTCAGACGACGGAGCCCGTGAACTTCTCGCCCGGGCCATCGCCGGGCGCGTCCGGGACGACGGAGGCCTCGCGGAACGCGAGCTGCAGGGAGCGCAGGCCGTCGCGCAGGGAGCGGGCGTGCTGGTTGCCGATGTCCGGGGCGCTTGTCGTGACGAGCGCGGCGAGGGCCGTGATCAGCTTCCGGGCCTCGTCGAGGTCCAGGTGCCCCTGGGCGTCCGCGTCCTCCGCGAGCCCGCACTTCACGGCGGCGGCGCTCATGAGGTGCACGGCTGCGGCGGTGATGACCTCGACCGCGGCGACGTCGGCGATGTCACGGGTCGCGTCGTCGGCGGGGTCGGTCGCAGGGGAGGTGGAGGTGGCGTCGGGCGAGGTGCTCATGGGGTCCATCTTCGCATCGGGAAAGGGGGGCGAGGACGGCCGAGGCCGGGTCCCGTGCGGGGCCCGGCCTCGGCGTGCGGTGCGTCCGCGTGCGCCGCCGCGTCAGATCCCGACGGGCTCGACGTCGGGGCCGGAGCCGCCGGCGGCCGGCGACGGGACGTGGCCCGCGGAGACCTCGGCCCGCAGCTTGGCGCCGAGCTCGGCGTCGACGTTCGTCCAGTACTGGAAGAACCGCTCACGGATCTCGTCGATCGTGATCGCGAGGCCCTGGCCGGTGAGCGTCTCGAGGAACCGCGCCTTGGCGGCGTCGTCGAAGACCTCGCGGTACAGGGTGCCGGCCTGGCCGAAGTCGTCGTCCTCGGCGTGCAGGGACTGCGCCGTGCGGACGAGCTCGCCGTCCGACTCCCAGGCGGACTCGACGCCGCGCGTCGCGTCGGCCACGGGGCCGCCCTGGGCGCCGAAGGAGTTCGGCGTGTAGACGCGGTGCTCCGGGCCGTTGAACTGGTACTGCATGTTGCCCTGGTGCATGTAGTTCGCGACCGGGGCGGCGTGCGGCTGGTTCACCGGCAGCTGGTTGTAGTTGGTGCCGATGCGGTACCGCTGCGCGTCCGGGTAGGAGAAGACGCGCGCCATGAGCATCTTGTCGGGGGAGATGCCGGTGCCGGGCACCTGGTTGCCCGGCGAGAACGCGGCCTGCTCGATCTCGGCGAAGAAGTTCTTCGGGTTCCGGTTCAGCGTGAATGTGCCGACCTTGATCAGCGGGTAGTCCGCGTGCGGCCAGACCTTCGTCATGTCGAACGGGTTGAAGCGGTAGGTCTTCGCGTCCTCGTACGGCATGACCTGGACCTTGACGTCCCACGAGGGGTGCTCGCCGCGCTCGATGGCCTCGTACAGGTCGCGGCGGTAGTAGTCCGCGTCCTCGCCCGCGATCCGCTCGGCGTCCTCCGAGGACATGTTCTCCACGCCCTGCTGCGAGATGAAGTGGTACTGCACCCAGAAGCGCTCGCCCTCGGCGTTGATCCACTGGTAGGTGTGCGAGCCGTAGCCGTTGAGGTGCCGCCACGACTTCGACAGGCCACGGTCACCCATGACGTAGGTGACCTGGTGGGCCGACTCGGGGGAGAGGGTCCAGAAGTCCCACTGCATGTCGGCGTCGCGCAGGGCCGAGGCGCCGAGGCGCTTCTGCGAGTGGATGAAGTCGGGGAACTTCATGGCGTCGCGCAGGAAGAACACCGGGGTGTTGTTGCCGACGATGTCGAGGTTGCCCTCGGAGGTGTAGAAGCGCAGCGAGAAGCCGCGCACGTCGCGCCACGTGTCGGGGGAGCCCTGCTCGCCCGCGACCGAGGAGAAGCGGAGCAACGTCTCGCTCGTGGCGCCCTTCTGGAAGACGGCCGCGCGGGTGTACTGCGAGACGTCCTCGGTGACGACCAGCTCGCCGAAGGCGCCGCCGCCCTTGGCGTGCGGGTTGCGCTCGGGCACGCGCTCCCGGTTGAAGGAGGCGAGCTTCTCGACCAGGTAGCGGTCGTGCAGGACGGTGGGCCCGTCCGCACCCACGGTGAGGGACTGTGCGTCGCTCGCGACCGGGGTGCCGGTCTGCGTCGTCGTGAACGGCGTCGTCATGGGGATGACGTCCTTTCTCAGGGGGTTCCAGGTCAGAGGGTCGTGCTCAAAGGCCCGGCTGCCGGGACGGGGTCGACAGCACAGGTGGGGCACAGGCCCCAGAAGGTGACCTCGGCGAGGTCGACGGCGAAGCCGTGGGACGCGCTGGGGGTCAGGCACGGTGCGTGCCCCACGGTGCAGTCGACGTCGGCGACGGCTCCGCACGAGCGGCAGACCACGTGGTGGTGGTTGTCGCCGGTGCGGCGCTCGTACCGCGCGGGATGCCCGGCTGGTTCCATGCGGCGCAGGAGCCCGGCCGAGGTGAGCGCGTGCAGGCAGTCGTAGACGGCCTGCACGGACACCGAGCCGAGGTCGGCGCGCACGGCTCGCACGACGTCGTCGGCGGTGGCGTGCGGGTGCTCGGAGAGCGCGCGGAGGACGGCGAGCCGGGAACTGGTGACGCGCAGGCCACGTTCCCTCAGCGACGTCCCGTCCGTGCTCGCCGTGGTCATGGCGGCGACCCTGCCACACATTCTGGAATGATTCCAGCAAAGCGAACCCGGTCAGGCGTGGCTCGGCGGGCCCCGCGACGGCGCCGGGAGGCGCTCGTCACAGGGTGCGACCGCGGGGTGATCTGCGTGCTAGCCTTGATCGCTGACCGACCCGGGTCATCACGCACGACGCTCCGCAGGAGCATTCGTCGTCGGCCTGGGTGCATCAAGTGGATCTCATCCCACCCGAGCACCGACGACCGCCTGTGGGCGGCGACTGGAGCCGGGTCCCGGTCGGGCGTCCCTCGTGGGCGCCCGCCTCGGTCGTCGGAGCCCCGCGCTCCGGCGTCGGTAGATGGCCTCCACCTGTGCTCAGGTCGGGGGCCTTTCCCGTCCCTGACGGTCTACCGACGAGTTCCTAGGAGCATCACCATCAGCGAGCCTCGCATCAACGATCGGATCCGCGTCCCCGAGGTCCGACTCATCGGCCCGGGCGGGGAGCAGGTCGGCGTGGTCGCCACGGGAGTCGCCCTGAAGCTTGCCCAGGACGCCGACCTCGACCTCGTCGAGGTGGCCCCGGACGCCCGTCCGCCCGTCGCCAAGCTCATGGACTTCGGCAAGTTCAAGTACGAGTCGGACATGAAGGCGCGCGAGGCGCGGCGCAACCAGGCGAACACGGTCCTCAAGGAGATCCGGTTCCGCCTGAAGATCGACCCCCACGACTACGGCACCAAGAAGGGCCACGTCGTGCGCTTCCTGGAGGCCGGCGACAAGGTCAAGGTCATGATCATGTTCCGCGGCCGTGAGCAGTCGCGCCCCGAGATGGGCGTGCGCCTGCTGCAGCGGCTCGCGGAGGATGTCGCGGACCTCGGCTTCGTCGAGTCGATGCCGAAGCAGGACGGCCGCAACATGACCATGGTGCTCGGCCCGGTGAAGAAGAAGGCCGACGCCAAGGTCGAGCAGCGCAAGCGGTCCAGCGAGATCGACGCGCAGCGCAAGACCAAGTCCGAGGTCAAGGCCGAGGCCCGCGCCCAGTCCACGACCGCGCAGTCGGTGGACGAGGCCCCGGCGGACGTCCAGGAGGCGCTGGTCCCCGAGGCCGAGCAGCCGGCACCTGCCGCGCCGCCCGCGGAGCCGGAGGCGGCCGTGGTGCCGCCTGAGGCGCCGGCAGAGCCTGCCGCCGCCCCGGTGGAGCCCGCGACGGCCGAGCCCGCAGCCGCGGCCCCGGCGAAGCCCGCGACGGCTGCGCCGGCCAAGCAGGCCGCCGCGCCGAGGCCCGCGTCCTCGACAAAGCCCGCCGCCGCGACAAAGCCCGCCGCCGCGCCGAAGCCTGCGTCCTCGGCGAAGCCTGCCGCCGCGACGCCGAGGCCCGCGACGCCGAAGCCCGGCACCCCGCGGCCGTCGGCACCGCGTCCGAAGCCGAGCCCCCGCGCGGGGCACTAAGGCCGCGCCGTACACGACCATCTGGCACCGGGCCGCTCGTCGGCCCCGGTCCGCACCACGTCCCCGCCACCCGGCGGGTGACCGACACGAGGAGAGACGGCAGTCATGCCGAAGAACAAGACGCACTCCGGCGCCAAGAAGCGTTTCCGGGTCACCGGCAGCGGCAAGATCATGCGTGAGCAGACGAACGCTCGTCACTACCTCGAGCACAAGTCCAGCCGCCGCACTCGTCGTCTGGCCCAGGACCAGGTGGTCTCGGCCGCCGACGTCAAGACCATCAAGAAGCTGCTCGGCAAGTGAGCCCTCGGCGGCCACCCGCTCCCGGTGACACCGAGGAGCACGGCCGCCGGGTCCACTTCCGACCCGATACTGCAAGGAGCATCACGTGGCACGCGTGAAGCGGGCGGTCAACGCCCACAAGAAGCGCCGTACGACCCTCGAGCGCGCCAGCGGCTACCGCGGCCAGCGTTCGCGCCTGTACCGGAAGGCGAAGGAGCAGGTCACCCACTCCCTCGTCTACTCGTACCGCGACCGCAAGGCGAAGAAGGGCGACTTCCGCAAGCTGTGGATCCAGCGCATCAACGCTGCGTCCCGCGCGCAGGGGCTGACCTACAACCGCCTCATCCAGGGCCTCAAGGCTGCCGGTGTGGAGGTCGACCGCCGCATGCTCGCCGAGCTCGCGGTCAACGACGTGGCGGCGTTCAACGCGCTCGTCCAGGTCGCCAAGGACGCGCTGCCGGCCGACGTCAACGCGCCGAAGGCCGCCTGAGCCACCCCGCTCAGCACCACGGACGCCCGGACACCCCCGACCTGTCGATGCCCCGCATCCCCGACGTGACGCTCGCCAACCCGCGAGCGGACCGGGTCAAGCAGGTCAGGGCGCTGTCCGGGCGTCCTGCGCGTTCCCGGCACGAACAGTTCCTCGTCGAGGGTCCGCAGGGCGTGCGCGAGGCGGTCCGCCACGCGACCGACGACGTCCGGGACGTCTACCTCACACCGGCCGCGGCCGAGCGCTACGACGAGATCCTGCACGACGCCCTCGAGTCCGGCCTGCACGTGCACGTCGGTACCCCCGAGGTGCTGGAAGCGATGAGTCCCGACGCCCAGGGCGTCCTGGCCGTCGTCCGCGCCGGGTCGACCGGCCTCGACGAGGCCGTGGCGACCCTGGAACAGGCGAGGTCCGCCGTCGGGCGCCCGCTGCTCGTCACGGTGCTCGCCGCCGTGCGCGACCCCGGGAACGCGGGCACGGTGATCCGTGCGTCGGACGCCGCAGGGGCCGACCTGGTGGTCCTCGCGGGCCACAGCGTCGACCCGCACAACCCCAAGGTCGTGCGCTCCACCGCCGGCTCGCTCTTCCACGTCCCGGTCGTCACCGGGGCGTCGCTGGCCGACGCCGTGGCCGTCCTCCGGTCGGCCGGCTGCGTCGTCCTCGCCGCGGACGGCGCGGGCACCCACGACCTCGACGACCTGCTCGACGTCGCGGGCGCTGCCCCGCGCGAGCCTGATCAGCCCGATCTGGCCGGCTCGACGGCATGGGTCTTCGGCAACGAGGCATGGGGTCTGCCCGAGGCCGACCGTGCCCTCGCCGACGCCGTCGTGCGCGTGCCGATCCGCGGCCAGGCCGAGTCTCTGAACCTCGCCACCGCCGCCACGGTGTGTCTCTACGCCAGCGGACGCGCACAGCGCTGAGCCCACGGCTCGCGCCTCACGAGGCCGCAGCCCGCTCGTCGCCCCGGCGGCCGAACGCCCCCGGGCCGGCGTGGAACAGGCCGATCGCCAGGACGCCGAGCGACCCGGCGGCCCACGCCGACACGGGATGCTGCCCTGCCGGGGACCAGACGAGCCACAGCGGCGTCGTGCTCAGGGCGAACCAGCCGGCCACCAGGTTCGGCACCGGGCCGCTGCCCAGAGCCGACGGGTAGCGCCGCCGCGTGGTGCCGCGGACCAGGTGCGGGACGCCGTCCCCGCCCCAGACGCCGTCGAGGAAGCTGAGGACGTTCGTGGTCAGCATCGTGGTCAGCATCGTGGTCAGCACGGGGCGCCTCTCGGTGGCGGACGTCGGTGGCGGCCGGTCTTCCGTCGCGCGAACCGCGCCGCGAGGGCGTGGCACGATGCCGGGATGCGTCTCTTCACGGCCGTGTACCCCTCCGGGGAGGCGGCCCGTCACCTGGAGCTCGCCCTGGCAGGGGTCGGTGGGCCGTTCCTCGCGGACCCGGGCCGGGGCCTGCGGTGGGTGCCGCCGGGGCAGCGGCACGTGACGCTCGTCTTCCACGGCGAGGTGCCGGACGGTGCTGTGCCGGACTACGTCGACGCGCTGAGGGACGCCCTGGCCGACGTGCCGCCGTTCGAGCTGGCCCTGAGCGGCGGCGGCACGTTCGGGGGGCGCACCCTCTGGGTGGGCGTCGCCGGGTCCGTCGACGACCTGCGGCGCGCCGGGGAGCTCGCGCAGGACGCCGCCGTCGGCGCCTCGGGTCTGCCCGCCTCGGACCGCACGTCGGGGCGGCCGCACCTCACCGTCGCGCGTGCGACCGTCCGGGCCGCGGAGGGGCGGCGGCGGGTGGACGGCGCGCGCGGCGGCACGAGCGGGCGCGAGGCCGAGACGTCGCCGCTGGTGCCCTGGGCGCGAGCGCTCGTCGTGTACCGGGGGCCGTCGTGGCGGGTGGACGCCGTGCACGTCGTCGCGTCCCGGCTCGGGGAAGGGCGGTCGGGAGGGCCGCTGCACGAGGACGTCGCCGTCGTCGCGCTGGGCGGAGGGGTCGCCTAGCGGTCGGCCGGGCGAGGCGTGCTGGACGCAGCGGGGTCCGCTCGTCGGCGAAGGTCGAGGCGATCTGCGGGTACGCGGTCGCCTGAGCCGCGGTCACAACGTCCGCGCCACGCCTCCCGTGCCATCATGGGAGGCGTGACACGCCGCGACCGCCGATTTACCGGGCCCGCCACGGGCCCGGCCCCGGCTGCCTCCGCGCGCTGAGCGCGCGGCACCGCGGACGCCGACCTGACCGGCCCGGGCGGGCACATAAACTGACCCCGCCGCCACACCCCTCGCAGGGCCCCTCTCAGGAAGGCACGCATGTCCACGCCCGCACCCACCCCAGACCTCGGCCCCGACCCGCTGGACGTCGCAGCGCTCGACGCAGCCGTCGACGAGGCCCTCGCCGCGGTCGCCGCCGCGGACGACCTCGACGAGCTCAAGGCCGTCCGCACCGCGCAGACCGGCGACAAGAGCCCGCTCGCGCTCGCCAACCGCGCCATCGGCGCCCTGCCCGGGCCCGACAAGGCCGCCGCGGGCAAGAACGTCGGCCCGCGCCGCGGTCGCGTGAACCAGGCGATCGCGGCCCGCCAGGCAGAGCTCGAGGCGGAGCGGGACAAGCGCGTCCTCGTGGAGGAGGCGGTCGACGTCACGCTGCCGACCGACCGCCGGCCCGTCGGGGCGCGGCACCCCATCGAGCTGGTGCAGGAGCGGATCGCGGACTTCTTCGTCGGGCTCGGCTGGGAGATCGCCGACGGCCCGGAGGTGGAGGCGGAGTGGTTCAACTTCGACGCGCTGAACTTCGACCAGGACCACCCGGCGCGGCAGATGCAGGACACGTTCTACGTCGCGGGTGACGGGGACAAGGCGTCGAACCTGGTGCTGCGCACGCACACCTCCCCGGTGCAGTCGCGCTCGCTGCTCGAGCGGGGGGTGCCGCTGTACGTCGCGTGCCCCGGCAAGGTCTTCCGCACCGACGCGCTCGACGCCACCCACACCCCGGTGTTCCACCAGGTCGAGGGCATCGCGATCGACAAGGGTCTGACGATGGCGAACCTCGTCGGCACCCTCGACGCCTTCGCGCGTGCCATGTTCGGCCCCGAGGCGCGCACGCGGCTGCGCCCGAGCTTCTTCCCCTTCACGGAGCCCAGCGCCGAGATGGACCTGTGGTTCCCGCAGAAGAAGGGCGGGGCCGGCTGGATCGAGTGGGGCGGCTGCGGCATGGTCAACCCGAACGTGCTGCGCGCGGCCGGGATCGACCCCGAGGAGTACCAGGGGTTCGCCTTCGGGATGGGCATCGAGCGCACGCTCATGCTGCGCCACACGATCGCGGACATGCACGACATCGTGGAGGGCGACGTGCGCTTCTCCACCCAGTTCGGGACGGAGATCTGATGCCTCGCATCGTCACTGACTGGCTCGGCGAGCACGTCGAGCTGCCGGCGGACCTCACCGCGGAGCAGCTCGCGGCAGCGCTGGTGAAGGTCGGCCTGGAGGAGGAGGAGATCCACCCCGCCGCCGTCACCGGCCCGCTCGTCGTCGGGCGCGTGCTCTCGCAGACGCCGGAGCCGCAGAAGAACGGCAAGACCATCAACTGGTGCCTGGTCGACGTCGGCCCGGAGCACAACGCCACGCAGATCAAGGGCGTCGACGACGCCGACGTCCCCGCGGGCGGCGCGCGCGGCGTCGTCTGCGGCGCGCACAACTTCGGCGTGGGGGACCTCGTCGTCGTGTCGCTGCCCGGCACGGTGCTGCCGGGCGGCTTCGCCATCGCGGCGCGCAAGACGTACGGCCACGTGTCGGACGGCATGATCTGCTCGGTGCGCGAGCTCGGCATCGGCGAGGACCACGACGGTATCCTCGTGCTGACCCGCGCCGGCTTCGACGCCGCCGACCTCACGCCCGGCCAGGACGCGGTCGCCCTGCTCGGCCTCGGCGACGAGGTCCTCGAGATCAACGTGACCCCCGACCGCGGGTACGCGTTCAGCTACCGCGGGGTGGCGCGCGAGTACGCCCACTCGACGGGCGCGCGCTTCACCGACCGGGGGCTCGCCGCGAACCTCGTGACGCCCCCGCCCCCCGCGACGGCCGACGGGTTCGCCGTCGAGGTCGACGACGCGGCGCCGATCCATGGGCAGGTGGGCTGCGACCGGTTCGTCACGCGCGTGGTGCGCGGCATCGACCCGGCGGCGCCCACCCCGCCGTGGATGAAGCGCCGCCTCGAGGGCTCGGGCATGCGCACCATCTCCCTGGCCGTCGACGTCACCAACTACGTCATGCTCGACCTCGGGCAGCCGCTGCACGCCTACGACCTGGACCAGGTCGCGGCGCCGATCGTCGTCCGGCGAGCGGCCCCGGGGGAGCGGCTGACCACGCTCGACGACGCCGACCGCGCGCTGGACGGGGAGGACCTGCTGATCACCGACTCGCTCGCCGGCGGGCGTGGATCGCGGGTGCTGGGCCTGGCCGGCGTCATGGGTGGTGCCTCCTCCGAGGTCAGCCCCACGACGACCGACGTCCTGGTCGAGGCGGCCCACTTCGACCCGATCACCGTGGCCCGCACGGCCCGCCGGCACCGGCTGCCGTCCGAGGCGGCCAAGCGGTTCGAGCGCGGCGTGGACCCGCTCCTGCCCGCCGTCGCGGCGCAGCGCGTGGTCGACCTGCTCGTCGAGCTCGGCGGCGGCACGGCCGACCCGGCCGTGGGCGACCTGGACGCCACCACACCGCCCCAGGCGGTGCACCTGGACGTCACCCTGCCGACGCGGCTGTCCGGCGTCGACTACGACCGGGCGACCGTGACCAGGACTCTCGAGCAGATCGGCTGCACCGTCACCGACGCGGTGCCCGGCGCCGCCATGGACGCCGTCCGTGTGACGCCGCCGTCGTGGCGCCCCGACCTCACCGAGCCGGCCGCGCTGGTCGAGGAGGTCGTGCGGATCGAGGGTTACGACCAGATCCCCTCGGTGCTCCCCGCCGCACCCGGCGGCCGCGGGCTCACGACCGAGCAGCGGGCCCGCCGGTCGGTGGCGCGCTCGCTCGCCGAGGCGGGGCTCGTCGAGGTCCTGTCCTACCCGTTCGTCGGTCAGGCCGACCTGGACGCGCTCGGGCTGCCCGAGGACGACGTGCGCCGCACGACGCTCCGCCTGGCGAACCCGCTGGCGGACGACCGGCCGTTCCTGCGTGCCGACCTGCTCTCGACGCTGCTCGAGACCGCGCGCCGGAACGTGTCGCGCGGGCTTCCCGACGTCGCGGTCTTCGAGATCGGGCTGGTCACGCGGCCGACGCCGGGCACGCCGGCGCCGCCGCAGCTGCCGGTCGGCGTGCGGCCGTCGGACGAGGACCTGGCGGCCCTGGTCGCCGCCGTGCCCGACCAGCCTCGGCACGTCGCCGGCGTGCTGACCGGCCGGGCCGTGCCCGCCGGCTGGTGGGGAGGCGGTCGCTCGGCGGACTGGGCGGACGCCCTCGACGCCGCCCGCCTCGTCGCCGCGCGCACCGGCGCCGTGGTCACGGTCGCGGCCGACGCGGGGACGATGCCGTGGCACCCGGGCCGCTGCGCGGCGCTGACGCTGCCCGACGGCACCGTCGCCGGGCACGCGGGCGAGCTGCACCCCAAGGTGGTCGAGGCCCTGGGCCTGCCCGCCCGGGCTGCGGCGTTCGAGCTCGACCTCGGCGCGCTGATCGCGGCCGGCGGCGACGAGCCGGTGGCTGCCGGCCCGGTGTCGGCGTTCCCGGCGGCGAAGGAGGACTTCGCGTTCGTCGTCGACGACGCCGTGCCTGCCGCGGACGTGCGCGCCGCCGTCGTGGCGGGCGCCGGCCCGCTGCTGGAGGACGCGCGGCTGTTCGACGTGTTCACCGGTGACCAGGTGGGGGAGGGCAAGAAGTCCCTCGCCTACTCGGTGCGGCTGCGCGCCGCCGACCGCACCCTCACCGCGGACGACGTGCGCGCCGTCCGCGAGGGCGTCGTCGCGTCGGCCGCCGAATGCGTGGGAGCCGTGCTGCGTGGCTGACTCGTCCCGGCCGGTCGAGCCTGTCGAGACCACGCCGCCCCCGGCCCGCACCGCGCTGGTCACCGGCGCGAGCCGCGGCATCGGCCGTGAGGTCGCGCTCGGGCTGGCGAGGGCCGGTCTCGACGTCGCGCTCGTCGCGCGGGATGCCGGTCGGCTGGCCGAGGTCGCGCGCGAGGTGCGCGACCTCGGCCGGTCGGCCCTCGAGCTGCCGGCCGACGTGACCGACACCGCCGCGGTGGGCGCCGCCGTGCACGCGGCCGAGGCGTCCCGGTCCGACGGGGGCCTCGGGTCGGTGGACCTGCTCGTCAACAACGCGGGCCGCATCGACGCCGAGGTGCCGCTGTGGGAGGCGGACCCCGACGAGTGGTGGTCGGTGCTGGAGACCAACGTGCGCGGCCCGTTCCTGCTCGCCCGGCACGTGGTGCCCGGCATGCTGGCCCGTGGCGGCGGTCGCGTCGTCGACCTTGCCTCGGGCGCGAGCACGCACGAGATGGTCGCGTCGAGCGCCTACAACGCGAGCAAGACGGCACTGCTGCGTCTCGGCGCGGGCTTGCACGCGGCGGGGCACGCGCGCGGGCTGCGGGTCTTCGAGCTCTCGCCCGGGACGGTCGCTACCGAGATGACCGCCGGAATGCCGATGCACGCCGAGCGCACCGAGTGGACGCCGGTCGAGCGCACGGTGGACATGGTCGTCGCGATCGCGAGCGGCGACCTGGACGCCTGCTCGGGGTGGTACCTGCGGGTCACGCACGACACCCCGGCGTCCCTGCGCGCTCTCGTCGCGACGGCGGAGGGGCGCCGGGGCATGGCACGGCACCTGCGGGTGCTGCCCGCGGCCGCGGGCGACCCGCTGGGCCCGGACCTCACCGGTCGATGACCGGCGGCCCGGGCGGCCCCGGGAAGCGGATCAGCGGCGCTCGTCGCGCCAGCGCACCCACTGCTCGACGAGCGTCAGGTCGTAGTCGGGCCCGCTCGTGCCGATCGTGAACAGGGTGGCGCCGGCGTCGAGCAGCTTGTCCCCGACCTCCTCGGGCGGGGCGCCCACGCCGACCGACCGCTCCACGAGGGCCGCGGTGTCGCGCCCGACGGCCGCGCCGTGCTCGTCGAGGATCGCGGACTTGCGCGTCAGGGTGTCGACGTCGCCGAAGGAGTGCCAGACGTCGGCGTGCTCGGCCACGAGGCGCAGCGTCTTCTTCTCGCCGCCGCCGCCGATCAGCACGGGGATCTCCCGGGTCGGCGCGGGGTTGCCGGCCGCGAGCCGGGCCTTGATGCGGGGGAGCGCCTCGCCGAGGTCGGCGATCCGCGAGCCCGCCGTGCCGAACTCGTAGCCGAACTGCTCGTAGTCCTTGGCGAACCAGCCGGCGCCGATGCCGAGGATCAGGCGGCCGCCGCTGATGTGGTCGACCGTGCGTGCCATGTCCGCGAGCAGGTCGGGGTTGCGGTAGGAGTTGCAGCTGACCAGGGCGCCGATCTGGACGCGCTCCGTCTGCTCGGCCCAGGCGCCGAGCATGGTCCAGCACTCGTAGTGCTTGCCGTCGGGGTCGCCGGACAGCGGGAAGAAGTGGTCCCAGTTGAAGAGGACGTCGACCCCGGCGTCCTCGGCGCGCCGGACGGCGTCGCGCATCTGGGCGTAGTCGGCGTGCTGAGGCTGGAGCTGGACCCCGATGCGGATCGGGTGGGTGGTGTCGGTCACGCGCCGAGCCTACGACCGTCCGTGCGCTGGCCGTCAGGCTGTTCGCGTGGCGACCACGAACACGCGCCGGAACGCCAGGGGAGTGCCCCACGGCCGGCGGGGGTACGCCTCCCGCAGCGCCGCCCCGAGATCGGCGTCGAAGCTCGCGCGCAGCCCCGTCCCCTGCGCCGCGTCGTACGCGTCGAGCGCGTGCAGCACCGGCTGCGCCCCGGTGGCGGAGATCCAGCGGAGCACCGGGTCCTCGCCGCCCAGCACGTGGGAGTAGGTGGTCTCCCACGTGTCGACCTCCCACCCGGGGCCCGCGAGGAGCTCGAGGTAGTCCGCCGGGTCGCCGACGGCGCGGCGCTCGACCGGGCCGACGGCGGCGGCGTACGGCTCGCGCCCGGCGACCTCGCGCAGCGCGCGGTGGCTCGGGGCGTCGTGGTTGCCGGGGACCGAGAAGGCGAACGTCTGCCGCGCCGTCGCGGCGAGCGCCGGCAGCAGGTCGCGGTGCCCGGGCACCCACTGCAGCGTGGCGTTGCTGATCACGAGGTCGGCCTCGGGCGCAGGGCCACGGCCGGCGGCGTGGTCGCGGACGTCGGCGAGCTCGTAGCGTCCGTCCGGGTCGGCCGCCCGCGCCCGCTCGATCATCGCCGGGGAGGCGTCGAGCCCGACGAACGAGGCGTGCGGCCACCGCTCGCGGAGCAGGGGAGTGAGGTGGCCGGGGCCGCAGCCGAGATCGACGATGCTCGCCGGGTCGGTCAGCACGCGCGCGACCAGGTCCCCGAACGGCCGCGACCGCTCGTCGGTGTAGCGCAGGTACGCGGTGGGGGACCAGTCGGCCATCACGATTCCTCTCGACGTCAAGTGTCTTGATGTCGAGAGACTAGCCTGGCGCAGCTCAGGGGACCAGCAGCACCTTGCCGGTCGTCGCGCGCCCCTCGAGGGCACGGTGCGCCTCGCCGGCGTCCGCCAGCGGGAACGTCGCGCCGACGCGGACGTCGAGGTCGCCCGCCGCGGCGGCGCCCAGTACCTCGGCCGCCCGCCACTCCAGCTCTCCGCGGGTGAGCGTGTAGTGCGCCAGCGTCGGCCGGGTGAGGTAGAGCGAGCCACCGGCGTTGAGCCGCTGCGGGTCGAACGGCGGCACCTGACCCGACGCACCTCCGAACAGCACCAGCGTGCCGCGCGGGCGCAGCGACGCGAGCGAGGCGTCGAACGTCGCGCGGCCCACGCCGTCATATGCCACGTGCACGCCGCGGCCGTCGGTGAGGTCGCGCACGACGGCGGGCAGCTCGGTCGAGACGTCGCCCATCGCGGCGTAGTCCACCGTGTGCGCGGCGCCCGCCGCCGACGACAGGGCGGCCTTCTCCGGCGAGGACACCGTCGTGATGACACGCCCGCCGCGCGCGACCGCGAGCTGCGTCGCGAGCAGGCCGACGCCGCCCGCCCCGGCGGTGAGCAGGACGTCGTGGCCCGGACCGACCTCGAAGGTCGACGCCACGAGGTAGTGCGCCGTCATCCCCTGCAGCGGCAGTGCGGCAGCGGTGACGAGGTCGAGCCCCGCGGGGACGCGGACGGCGTTCGCGGCGGGGACGACGGCGAGCTCGGCGTACGAGCCCGGGGCCTCGTTCCAGGCCACCTCGTCGCCGACGGCGAAGCCCGTCACGCCGTCGCCGAGCGCCTCGACCGTGCCCGCACCCTCGACACCGACGACGTGCGGGTAGCTCATCGCGTACACGCCCGCACGCCGGTAGGTATCGATGAAGTTGACCCCGGCCGCGGCGACGCGGACGACGAGCTCGCCCGGGCCGGGCGAGGGGTCGGGCTGCTCGACGTACTCCAGGACCTCAGGACCACCCGCCGCGCGGGCCACGACTGCGTGCATGCGCCCGAGCCTACGCAGCCGGGACCGTCAGTCCGTCCGCTCGCCGGCCCGCACCGGCGTGGTGAGCCGGTTGCCGGCGGGCGCCAGCGGGCACGTCCAGGCGGGGTCGTAACGGCAGGACGGGTGGTAGGCGAGGTTGAGGTCCATCACCACGAGCCCGTCGCGCCCGCCGAGGTCGGCGCCCTTGGCCGTGTCGAGGAGGTACCTCCCGCCGCCGTACGTCTCGCCGCCGGCGGTGCCGTCGCGCAGCGGCACGAAGAGGCCGCCGCCGTACTGCGCCAGCCACCAGGCGTCCAGGGGGCCGATGCCGGGCAGCTCGAGCGTGCCGACGCGCTCCATCGTCGTCGTGCCGTCCGCCCCCGTGTCGAGCTCGAGCATGGCGGGCGGCGCGGGTCGCAGCGGGACCTCGAACCGCAGCGCCGGGTCGTAGGGCCAGTACGGCAGGCCGGACCTGCGCAGCGGGTCGCCGGAGGGCAGCGGGCTCTGCGGGTGGTCGCGGAACAGCGCGTCACGGCCGGCCCGCCAGGTGGCGTGCCCGCTCGCGGGGTCGGGGGCGGCGCGGACCGCCGCGTAGAGCTCGGCCGTGCGGCGCCGCCAGTCCGCGAGCTCGACCGCGGTACGCGGCGTCATCGCGCCGCCCCGGGCAGAGCCGTCTCCAGCTCGGCGAGCAGGAACGAGTCGCCGTCGTCGTGGCGCCACGCGGCGTGCCGGCGCAGGCGCAGCCCGGCGAGCAGTTCGGGCGTGGCGAAGCGGTCGTGGTGCACGGGGAAGTCGCGGGGTGGGCCCGCGGGCCGGCCGAAGCCGGTGAACGTCGCTGTGACGGCGCGGCCGCCCGGCCGCAGCACGCGGGCCCACTCGGCCAGCACCGCGTCCGGTCGGGGCATGAGCTGCAGCGCCGTCACGCACGTCACGAGGTCGACGGAACGGTCGGCGACGGGCAGCGCCGCCGCGTCGGCCAGGACGAACACGGCGGCGGGCAGCGCACGACCGGCGGCAGCGAGCATCGCGGGGGCGACGTCGACGCCGGTCGCCCGCAGCGGGTCCGGGGATGTCGCGGCCAGCGCCCGGAGCACCAGGCCGGTCCCGGTGCCGACGTCGAGGACGTCGGCGACCGCGGCGCCGACCGCGCCGCTCTCGATGCCGTTCTCGATGCCGTTCCCCATGTCGTCGGTCAGGGTCGGGTCGACGGTCACGCTGGCGACCCTATGCTGCGCGGGTGACACGCGACACGAACCCGGCATTCCGCGTCCGCCCGGCCCGCGACGAGGACTGGCCCCGTCTGTGGCCGATCGTGGCGGAGGTGGTGCGCGCGGGGGAGTCGTACGCCTACCCGACCGACCTCACGAGCGACGACGGTCGCGACCTCTGGATGGAGCGAGCGCCAGGCGCGACGGTCGTCGCGGAGGGGGCGGACGGGGAGCTGCTGGGCACGGCCAAGATGGGGCCGAACCGTCCCGGTCGGGGCGACCACGTCGGCACGGCGTCGTTCATGGTGGCGCCCGCGGCGCGGGGGCTCGGCGTGGGCCGGGCGCTCGGCGAGCACGTCGTCGCCTGGCACCGGGAACAGGGCTTCCGCGGCATCCAGTTCAACGCGGTGGTGGAGACGAACGAGGCGGCGGTCCGGCTGTGGCGGTCGCTCGGGTTCGAGGTCGTCGGCACCGTGCCGGGTGCCTTCCGCAGTGCGTCGCACGGGTACGTGGGGCTGCATGTGATGTACCTACCGCTGGCCGGCTGACAGCCGTCGTCCGGTCCGCGGGAGGGGGTCCCCGGCGACTGCATAGGTATGTATAGTGCTGCATATGGTCAGCACTGAGTCGCGCACGTTCCGTGTCGCCGTCGCCGGTGCCTCCGGGTACGCCGGGGGCGAGTTCCTGCGCGTCGCGGCGCGTCACCCCGCGCTGGAGGTCGGGACGCTCACGGCGCACTCGAACGCCGGCGCACGGCTCGGCGCGCTGCAGCCGCACCTGCGCTCGCTCGCCGACCGCGTGCTCGAGCCGACCACGCCGGAGGCGCTCGCGGGCCATGACGTCGTCGTGCTCGGCCTGCCGCACGGGGCGTCCTCGGAGATCGCCGCACAGCTGCCCGACGACGTGCTCGTCCTCGACCTCGGCGCCGACCACCGGCTCGTCTCCGCCGCCGACTGGGAGCAGTTCTACGGCTCGGCCCACGCGGGCACCTGGCCCTACGGCCTGCCCGAGCTGATCCACGCCGACGGCGCGGGTTCGGTCGCCGGCACCCAGCGCGACCAGCTGGCCGGCGCGAGCCGCATCGCCGTGCCCGGCTGCAACGTCACGGCCGTCACCCTGGGGCTGCAGCCGGGCGTCGCGGCCGGCCTGGTGAGCCCTGTCGACGTCGTCGCGGTCCTCGCCAACGGCTACTCCGGGGCCGGGAAGTCGCTCAAGCCGCACCTCCTGGCCTCCGAGGGCCTCGGGTCGGCGGTGCCGTACGCGGTGGGTGGCACGCACCGGCACATCCCCGAGATCGCGCAGAACCTGCGCACTGCCGGGGCTCCTGCGGTGTCGATCAGCTTCACGCCCACCCTCGTGCCGATGTCGCGGGGCATCCTCGCCACCGTGACCGCCAGGCTCGCGCCCGGCCGTGAGGACGCGACGGCCGCCGACGTGCGTGCCGCCTGGGCCGACGCCTACTCGGGCGAGCCGTTCGTCGAGCTGCTTCCCGAGGGGCAGTGGCCGACCACGGCCGCCACGCTCGGTGCCAACACCGCCCTCGTGCAGGTCGCGCTCGACGCCGCCGCCGGGCGCGTCGTGACGGTCACCGCCATCGACAACCTGGTCAAGGGCACCGCCGGGCAGGCGGTCCAGGCCATGAATCTTGCCCTCGGCCTGCCGGAGACGGCCGGCCTCGTCACCGAAGGAGTGGCTCCATGAGCATCACCGCACCGGCCGGGTTCCGGGCCGCCGGCGTCGCCGCCGGCCTCAAGTCGTCGGGCGGGCGCGACGTCGCGCTCGTCGTCAACGACGGCCCGCGACGTACGGCAGCGGCGGTGCTCACGACCAACCGTGTCCAGGCTGCGCCCGTGGTGTGGACCCGCCAGGCCGTGAGCGACGGCGCCGCGCGCGCCGTCGTCCTCAACTCCGGCGGGGCGAACGCGTGCACCGGCCCCGAGGGCTTCGCCGACACCCACCGCACGGCGGAGCACGTGGCCGCGGTGCTCTCGGCCGGCGCCGCCACGCCCGAGGACGAGGTCGGCGCGGGCGACGTGCTCGTGTGCAGCACCGGCCTCATCGGCCTGCGCCTGGACATGGACGCCCTGCTCGGCGGCGTCGACGCGGCCGCGGGTGCGCTCGCCGCGGACGGCGGCGACGCCGCTGCCGACGCGATCCGCACCACCGACACGGTGTCCAAGCAGGCCGTCGCGCAGCGCGCGGGCTGGAGCGTCGGCGGGATGGCGAAGGGTGCGGGCATGCTCGCTCCGGGCCTTGCCACGATGCTCTCCGTGATCACGACCGACGCCGTGGTCGATCCCGCGACGGCCGAAGCCGCGCTGCGTGCCGCCACGGCCACGACGTTCGACCGGGTCGACTCCGACGGCTGCATGTCGACCAACGACACCGTGATCCTGCTCGCCAGCGGCGCGTCGGGCGTCGAGGCCGGCGTCGAGGACCTGACGGCTGCGGTCACCGAGGTGACGGCCTCGCTCGCGCGCCAGCTCGTGGCCGACGCCGAGGGCGCCAGCCACGACATCGCGGTCACCGTCACCGGCGCCACGACCGACGCGGCGGCCGTCACCGTCGCCCGGGCCGTGACGCGCTCCAACCTGTTCAAGGCGGCCATCTTCGGCAACGACCCGAACTGGGGCCGCATCGTCGCCGCCGTCGGCACCGTGCCGGAGGACGTCGCCCCCTACGACCCGCTGGCGCTCGACGTCACGGTCAACGGCGTGCAGGTGTGCCGGGCGCAGGGCGTGGGGGAGCCGCGCGAGCTCGTCGACCTCGCCGCGTCGCGCGAGGTGACCGTCGTGGTCGACCTGCACGCGGGCGACGCGTCCGCCACCGTGTGGACCAACGACCTCACGCACGACTACGTCCACGAGAACAGCGCGTACAGCTCATGAGCAGCGACGTCGTGAACGGGCTGCTGCCCGAGCAGAAGGCCGAGGTGCTCCTCGAGGCGCTGCCGTGGCTCCAGGAGTTCGCCGGGGCCCTCGTCGTCGTCAAGTACGGCGGCAACGCGATGATCGACGACGAGCTCAAGGCCGCGTTCGCGCAGGACATGGTCTTCCTGCGCCAGGTGGGCCTGCGGCCGGTCGTGGTGCACGGCGGCGGCCCGCAGATCAACGCCATGCTGGAGCGGCTCGGCATCCACAGCGAGTTCCGCGGCGGGCTGCGGGTCACCACGCCCGAGGCGATGGACGTGGTGCGCATGGTGCTCACGGGCCAGGTCTCGCGCGAGCTCGTGGGCCTGATCAACGCGCACGGCCCGCACGCCGTCGGCATGTCGGGGGAGGACGCGGGCCTGTTCCGCGCCGCCCGCCGGCACGCCGTCGTCGACGGGGAGCCGGTGGACGTCGGCCTCGTGGGCGACGTGGTCCAGGTGGACCCGGGCGCGGTGCGGGACCTGCTCGACGCCGGGCGGATCCCCGTCGTGTCGACGGTCGCGCCCGACGTCGACGACCCGACCCAGGTGCTGAACATCAATGCCGACACCGCGGCCTCTGCGCTCGCGGTGGCGCTCGGGGCGAGCAAGCTCATCATGCTGACGGACGTCGAGGGCCTGTACACGTCGTGGCCCGACAAGGACTCGCTCGTCGAGGAGATCTCCGCGCCGCAGCTCGCGGCCCTGCTGCCGTCCCTCACCTCGGGCATGGTGCCCAAGATGGAGGCCTGCCTGCGGGCCGTGCAGGGCGGCGTGCCGCGCGCCACGGTGATCGACGGCCGCCAGCCGCACTCCGTGCTGCTGGAGGTCTTCACCACCCGCGGCAACGGCACCATGGTCGTGCCCGCCCCGGCTCCGGCGACCACCGACGACACGAACCTGAGCAAGGACCCGAGCAAGGAGGACGGCGCGTGAGCGACACCCTGCAGTCCGTGAGCGGCGGAGCCCTCGCCGACGCGTCGAACGCCGCGTGGACGGATCGCTACACCCACGCGGTGATGGACACGTTCGGCCCGCCGCAGCGCGTGCTGGTGCGCGGCGAGGGCGCCTACGTGTGGGACGCCGACGGCCGGCGCTACCTCGACCTGCTCGCCGGGATCGCGGTGAACGCGCTCGGCCACGCGCACCCCACCCTCACGGCGGCGATCAGCGCCCAGCTCGGCACCCTCTGCCACGTGTCGAACTTCTTCGCCACGCCCACGCAGATCGGTCTGGCGGAGCGGCTGCTGCACCTCGCCGGGGCGCCGGAGGGGTCGCGGGTGTTCTTCACCAACTCGGGCACCGAGGCGGTCGAGGCGGCGTTCAAGATGGCTCGCCGGAACCGCGGTGAGGACGGGTCCCGCACGCGCGTGCTGGCCCTCGAGGGCGGGTTCCACGGCCGCTCGATGGGCGCGCTCGCACTCACCGCCAAGGCCGCCTACCGGGAGCCGTTCGAGCCGCTGCCGGGCGGCGTCGAGCACGTGCCCTTCGGCGACACCGCCGCCCTCGAGGAGGCGTTCTCGCCCGCCGCGGTGGCCGAGCGTGGCGGCGTGGCGGCGTTCGTCCTCGAGCCGCTCCAGGGCGAGGCCGGCGTGCGGCCCCTGCCCCCGGGCTACCTGGCGCACGCTCGCCGGCTCACCGCCGACGCGGGCGCGCTGCTCGTGCTCGACGAGGTCCAGACAGGGGTCGGCCGCACCGGGTCGTGGTTCGCGTTCCAGCAGCCGGAGATCGGCGGGGGCGTGCTGCCCGACGTCGTCACCGTGGCCAAGGGCCTCGGCGGAGGCTTCCCCGTGGGGGCCACGATCGCGTTCGGCGAGCGGGCGGCGACGCTGCTCGGCCGGGGCCAGCACGGCACCACGTTCGGCGGCAACCCGGTCGCGGCCGCCGCCGGCCTCGCCACGCTCGGCGTCATCGAGCGCGACGCACTGCTCGAGAACGTCCGCCACGTCGGGGCGGTCCTGAGCTCCGAGATCGAGGCCGCGGGCAACCCGCTCGTCGCCGGCGTGCGCGGTCGGGGGCTGCTGCTCGCCGTGCAGCTCACGCGGCCCGTCGCGGCCGACGTCGCGGCGGCCGCGCTGGAGGCCGGCTTCGTCGTGAATGCCGTGGCCCCTGACGCGATCCGCCTCGCCCCGCCCCTGATCCTCACCGCGGACCAGGCGCGCGACGTCGCCCGATTCTTCGCCGCCGTCACCGTGCCCGACACCACCGTCCCTGCCGAAAGGGAGAGCTGATGCCCCGCCACTTCCTCCGCGACGACGACCTCACCCCGGACGAGCAGCGGGAGGTCCTCGAGCTCGGCATGGCGTTCCGGGAGGACCGCTTCGTGCGCGCGCCGCTGGCCGGCCCGCAGGGCGTCGCCGTGCTCTTCGACAAGCCGACGCTGCGCACCCAGGTCTCGTTCTCCACCGGGATCGCCGAGCTCGGCGGCTTCCCCGTGATCGTGGACGGCCGCCTCGCCCAGGTGGGCGTGCGAGAGTCCGTCGCCGACGTCACGCGGGTGCTCGACCGCCAGGTGTCCGCCATCGTGTGGCGCACGTTCGGGCAGGACCGGATCGACGAGATGGCCGCGGTCTCGCGCGTCCCCGTCGTCAACGCCCTCACCGACGGCTTCCACCCGTGCCAGATCCTCGCCGACCTGCTGACGGTCGCGCAGCACCGCGGCGGCATCTCCGCCCTCGCCGGGCAGCGCCTCGCGTACGTGGGTGACGCCGCGAACAACATGGCCGCGTCCTACCTGCTCGGCGGCGTGACGGCCGGCCTGCATGTCGCCGTTGCCGGCCCGGAGGGCTACCTCCCGCCCGAGGACGTCGTCGCGCGCGCCCGCGAGATCGCCGCCACGACGGGCGGCTCGGTGACCGTGACGACCGACGTGCGCGCCGCCGTCGCAGGGGCGGACGTCGTCGCCGCGGACACCTGGGTGTCCATGGGAGACGAGGACGAGGCGGCCGAGCGGCTGGCCGCCCTCGACGCCTACCGCGTGGACGACGCGCTGATGGCCGCCGCCGCGGACGACGCGATCTTCCTGCACTGCCTGCCCGCATACCGGGGCAAGGAGGTCACCGCCGCGGTGATCGACGGCCCCGCGTCGGCGGTGTGGGACGAGGCCGAGAACCGGCTGCACGCGCAGAAGGCGCTGCTCACCTGGCTCCTGGAGCACCGGTGAGCGCGGACGGGGCCGCGGGCCCGACGACCAAGGCCGCGCGGCACGCACGGATCGTCGAGATCGTGCGGCGCACGGCGATCCACTCGCAGGCCGAGCTGGCCCGCGAGCTCGCCGACGCCGGCGTCAGCGTCACCCAGGGGACGCTGTCGCGCGACCTCATCGAGCTGCGGGCCGAGAAGGTGCGCAACGCCTCGGGGTCGCTCGTGTACGCCGTCCCGGGCGAGGGGGGCGACCGCAGCGTGCAGGCCGCGGGCGTAGGGGAGCACGACGTCGAGTACGTCGCCGCCCGCCTCGCCCGGCTGTGCAACGACCTGCTCGTCTCCGCGGAGGCGTCCGGGAACCTCGTGGTGCTGCGCACCCCGCCCGGCGCGGCGAACTACCTGGCCTCGGCGATCGACCACTCCGTCTTCCCGGGCGTCCTCGGCTCCATCGCGGGCGACGACACGATCCTCGTGATCGCTCGCGACCCCCTGGGCGGCGACGAGCTCGCGCGCCGCTTCCTCGAGCTCACCCAACCCTGACCCCGGCAGGCCGTGGCCCCCGCGGGCCGGCACTGCCAGACTTGACCTGAACCCCACGCCAGAAAGAGAACTGTGATGACTGATCGCGTCGTGCTCGCCTACTCGGGCGGCCTGGACACCTCCGTGGCCATCGGCTGGATCGCCGAGGCCACCGGGGCCGAGGTCGTCGCCGTCGCCGTCGACGTCGGCCAGGGCGGCGAGGACATGAACGTCGTGCGCAAGCGCGCCCTCGACTGCGGCGCCGTCGAGGCGTACATCGCGGACGCGCGCGACGAGTTCGCCGCCGAGTACTGCATGCCCGCGCTGCGGGCGAACGGCATGTACCTCGACCGGTACCCGCTGGTCTCGGCCATCTCGCGGCCCGTCATCGTCAAGCACATGGTCCGGGCCGCCCGCCAGTTCGGCGCGACGACCGTGGCGCACGGCTGCACCGGCAAGGGCAACGACCAGGTGCGCTTCGAGGTCGCGACGACCTCGCTCGCCCCCGACCTGAAGACCATCGCCCCGGTGCGCGACCTCGCCCTCACGCGCGAGAAGGCCATCGAGTACGCCGAGCGGCACGACCTGCCGATCGCGACCACCAAGAAGAACCCGTTCTCGATCGACCAGAACGTCTGGGGCCGCGCGGTGGAGACCGGCTTCCTCGAGGACATCTGGAACGAGCCCACCAAGGACGTGTACTCCTACACCGACGACCCGACGTTCCCGCCGGTCGCCGACGAGGTCGTCATCACGTTCGACCAGGGCATCCCGGTGGCGCTCGACGGCGTGGCCGTGACGCCGCTGCAGGCCATCCAGGAGATGAACCGCCGGGCCGGCGCGCAGGGCGTGGGCCGCATCGACATCGTCGAGGACCGCCTCGTGGGCATCAAGTCCCGCGAGATCTACGAGGCGCCCGGCGCCGTGGCCCTCATCGCCGCGCACCAGGAGCTGGAGAACGTCACCCTCGAGCGCGAGCAGGCCCGCTTCAAGCGGACCGTCGAGCAGCGCTGGACGGAGCTGGTCTACGAGGGCATGTGGTTCTCGCCCCTGAAGAAGAACCTGGACACGTTCATCGACGAGACGCAGAAGTACGTCTCGGGCGACATCCGCATGGTGCTGCACGGGGGCCGGGCCACCGTGACGGGCCGCCGCTCGGAGTCCAGCCTGTACGACTTCAACCTCGCCACCTACGACGAGGGCGACTCGTTCGACCAGTCGCACGCCAAGGGCTTCATCGAGATCTACGGCCTGGCCGCCAAGCAGGCCGCCGCCCGCGACGAGAAGTTCGGCAACGGCGTGGACTTCGGCGCCGGGGAGTTCTGACGTGGGTTCGGAGATGACGCCCGGCGGGCCGGACGGGAGCGTGACGCGGCAGTCCGACAACGTATCGCTGTGGGGCGGCCGGTTCTCCGGCGGCCCGTCGCCGGAGCTGCAGGCGCTGAGCCAGTCGACGCACTTCGACTGGGTGCTCGCGCCCTACGACATCCAGGGGTCCCGGGCGCATGCCCGCGTGCTGCACGCGGCCGGCCTGCTCACGGACGACGAGCTGTCGGGGATGCTCGAGGCGCTGGACGTCCTGCTCGCCGACGTCGAGTCGGGAGCCTTCCTCCCGGTGCTCGGCGACGAGGACGTGCACACCGCGCTCGAGCGCGGGCTCATCGAGCGCGCGGGCACGGAGCTCGGCGGCAAGCTGCGCGCGGGCCGCTCGCGCAACGACCAGATCGCCACCCTCGTGCGGTTGTACCTGCGCGACCAGTCGCGCGTCGTCGTGCGGCAGGTGCTCGACGTCGTGGACGCGCTCATCGTGCAGGCGGAGGCCGCCGGGGACGCGGTGATGCCGGGGCGCACGCACCTGCAGCACGCGCAGCCGGTGCTGCTGGCGCACCAGCTGCTGGCCCACGCGTGGCCGCTGCTGCGCGACGTCGACCGGCTGGTGGACTGGGACGTGCGCGCGGCGCGCTCGCCCTACGGGTCGGGGGCGCTCGCGGGCTCGTCGCTGGGCCTCGACCCCGCGGCGGTCGCCGCCGAGCTCGGCTTCGACGGCCCGGTGGAGAACTCGATCGACGGCACGGCCGCGCGCGACGTCGTGGCCGAGTTCGCGTTCGTGTCCGCGATGGTCGGCATCGACCTGTCGCGGCTGTCGGAGGAGATCATCCTCTGGAACACCAAGGAGTTCGGCTTCGTCCGGCTGGACGACGCGTGGTCGACCGGGTCGAGCATCATGCCGCAGAAGAAGAACCCGGACATCGCGGAGCTCGCGCGCGGCAAGGCCGGTCGGCTGGTGGGCGACCTCACGGGTCTGCTCACCACGCTCAAGGGACTGCCGCTGGCGTACAACCGCGACCTGCAGGAGGACAAGGAGCCGGTCTTCGACCAGGTGTCCACTCTCACGGTGCTGCTGCCCGCGTTCGCGGGGATGGTCCGGACGCTCACCTTCGACACGGGCCGGATGGCCGAGCTCGCGCCGCAGGGGTTCTCGCTGGCCACCGACATCGCCGAGTGGCTGGTGCGCCAGGGCGTCCCGTTCCGCGTCGCGCACGAGGTCGCGGGCGCGTGCGTCCGGGTCTGCGAGGAGCGTGGCATCGAGCTGTGGGACCTGTCCGACGCCGACCTCGCGGCGATCTCGGAGCACCTCACCCCGGGTGTCCGGGAGGTGCTGAGCGTCGAGGGCTCGGTGGCGTCGCGCGACGCCGTCGGGGGCACCGCGCCCCCGCGGGTCGCCGAGCAGGTGGAGTCCGCCAAGGAGCGGTCGGCGGAGTACCGCATCTGGGCGGACAGCTGAGCCGAACCGTGCCCGACGTCGGCCGCACGCTCCGTCGGGAGCGTGCGGCCGACGTCGTCCGGGGGCGGGTACGGTCGGCGGGCCGGGGGAAGGAGAGGGCGTGACGACGAGCGAGGACGTGCTGGACCAGCTGGTGGCGCGCGTGCGCGCAGCGGAGCCCCGGCTGCCGGGCACGGGCGCGCCGGAGCCGTGGCGGCGGACCAGGCTCGTGTGCATCGACGGGCCGGCGGGCTCGGGCAAGACGACGCTCGCGACGCAGCTCGCCATGCGGTTCGCCTGCCAGGTCGTGCACCTGGACGACCTCTACGAGGGCTGGGCAGCCGGGCCCGACGGCGGCGCCCACCGCCTGGGGGAGTGGGTCCTGGGTCCTCTCGCCGCCGGTCTGCCGGGGCGGTACCGCCGGTACGACTGGGACCGGGGCGAGTACGCCGAGCCCCACGACGTCGAGCCCGGTCCGGTACTGGTCGTCGAGGGCTGCGGCGCGGCGGCTCGACAGGTCGACGCCTGGGCCGCGCTGCGGGTGTGGGTCGAGGCCGACGACGAGGTGCGCCTTGCCCGCGGGCTCGCCCGGGACGGGGCGGACGCACGCGAGCACTGGTTGCGCTGGATGGCCGACGAGCACGCCCACTACGCGGCGGAGCGCACCCGCGACCGGGCCGACGTCCGGCTCGACGGCGCGGGCCGCATCCTCGACGGCGCGCGGCTCGCGGCACGGGACGCGCGATGACGGCGAGGCGCGAGCCGGCCGGGGGCGTCGCCACCGGGACGGGGGCCGCGACGGCCCCGGGGACCGTGGTCCCGGACCGCGCATGGTTCACGCGGGACGTGCTCGTCGTCGCCCGAGGCCTGCTGGGCGCGCTGCTCACCCGGCGCACGCCACAGGGAGCGGTCACCGTGCGGATCACGGAGGTCGAGGCCTACGCCGGCCCGGACGACCCGGGCTCCCACGCCTACCGCGGCGAGACGGCCCGCAACCGCACCATGTTCGGTGAGCCCGGCCGGGTCTACGTGTACCGGCACCTGGGGCTGCACCACTGCATGAACGTCGTGTGCAGCCCGCCCGGGGAGGCGTCGGCCGTCCTGCTGCGGGCGGGCGAGGTCGTCGAGGGCGTCGAGCTGGCCCGTGCGCGCCGCGCGGCCGCCGGCGTGACTCGCTCCGACCCGGACCTCGCCCGCGGCCCGGCGCGCCTCACTGTCGCGCTGGCGGTCGACCGGGAGGACGACGGTGCGGATGTCACGGACCCTGCCGGCGACCTGGTCCTGCGGGTGCCTGCGACGTCGCCGGACCGCGGCGGCCAGAGGATCGCGACCGGCCCGCGGGTGGGCGTGAGCGGCGAGGGCGGCCGCGCGGACCTGTTCCCTTGGCGCGCCTGGCTCGACGGCGATCCTGCCGTCTCGGTGTACCGAGCTGCGGAATCACGGCGCCGTCGGCGGTAGCGGTCGGGCACACTAGGAGGGCGGCCCGCCCGGGTCGTGATCCCCATTTCCGAGGAGCACACGGTGACCGACGTTCTCGACGAGCTGCACTGGCGGGGCCTGGTGGCGCAGTCCACCGACGAGGCCGCGCTGCGTTCTGCGCTGGCCGAGGGACCCGTCACCTATTACGCGGGTTTCGACCCGACGGCGCAGAGCCTGCACGTCGGGCACATGGTGCAGCTGCTGAACATGCGCCGGCTGCAGCTCGCGGGGCACCGGCCGCTCGCGCTGGTCGGCGGAGCCACGGGCCTCATCGGCGACCCGCGTCCGACGACGGAGCGCTCGATGCAGTCGCGCGACGTCGTCGCCGGCTGGGTGGACCGCATCCGGGCGCAGATCGAACCGTTCCTCGACTTCGGGGGGCCGGCCGCCGCGCGCATGGTCAACAACCTCGACTGGACCGGGTCGATGTCGGCGATCGACTTCCTGCGCGACGTCGGCAAGCACTTCCGGGTCGGCACCATGCTGGGCAAGGACATCGTGGCGCGTCGGCTGCGGTCCGACGAGGGCATCAGCTACACGGAGTTCAGCTACCAGGTGCTGCAGGGCATGGACTTCCGCGAGCTCTACGAGCGGCACGGGTGCACGCTGCAGCTCGGCGGCAACGACCAGTGGGGCAACCTGCTGTCGGGGGTCGAGCTGATCCGGAAGACGGACGGCACGGCCGTGCATGCCCTGACGTCGCCGCTCATCACGAAGGCGGACGGCACCAAGATGGGCAAGTCGGAGGGTGGGGCCGTCTGGCTCGACCCGGAGCTCACGAGCCCGTACGCCTTCTACCAGTTCTGGCTGAACACGGCCGACGCCGACGTCGTGAAGTACCTCAAGGTCTTCACGTTCCGCTCCCGCGAGGAGATCGAGACGCTCGAGGGTGAGGTGGCCGAACGCCCCTTCGCTCGCGAGGCGCAGCGAGCGCTGGCCGGCGACCTCACGACCCTGGTGCACGGCCAGGCGGCGACCGACGCGGTGATCGCGGCGAGCCAGGCCCTCTTCGGCCGCGGCGAGCTGCGGGGGCTGGACGCCGGCACTCTCGGTGCGGCGGTGTCGGAGCTGCCGCGGACGCTGGCGAAGGCCGGCGACCTCGTCGTCGACGCGTTCGTCGGGTCCGGCCTCGTGGCGTCGAAGGCGGCAGCCCGCCGCGCGATCGGTGAAGGCGGTGCCTACGTGAACAACACGAAGGTGGACTCCGACGACGCCGCGCTGCGGACAGAGGACCTGCTGCACGGCCGGTACGCCGTGTTGCGCCGCGGCAAGCGGACGCTGGCCGTGGCGGTCGCCGAGTAGACGCTGCCGACGCCGAGGGCCCCGGGGGAGCGAGTGCTCCTGCCGGGGCCCTCGTGCGTGTTGGACGACAGCATCGATCCTGCATCACCGCAGGTCAGCGCGCGATTTGGCACCTAGGTCGGAGTGTGTGTAATGTTCTGGTCGTTCGCCCGACAGGGAGAACGGACACCGAGGAGACAGCCGAGAGGCTGGGTACCGGTGGCCGGCCCGGGGCGGACAACCCGAATCCTTCTTCACGAGGGCGACGAGTGCGCTCTTGTTCGGGAACGGGTCGTTCGAAACCAGCAAGTTCGGGCCAAGGCCGGAAGTTGACGGGGCAGGACGAACCGAGTAAGTTTGAGGGGTTGCCCCGGCGGGGCTGGGATCCTGGAAAGGGGTTCTGGTTGCGCGGTGTGCGTCGGTTGTTTGAGAACTCAACAGTGTGTTTGATAGTCAATGCCAAGTATTTTTGAACCTTTTTGGTTCCTTTGGATCGGACTGAGCAGTTCAGCTTGGTCTGGCCAGTATCGTTGAATGCTGCGGGCTCTTTTGGGGGTTCGTGGTGTTTCTCTTCTTTTACGGAGAGTTTGATCCTGGCTCAGGACGAACGCTGGTGGCGTGCTTAACACATGCAAGTCGAACGGTGAAGCCCAGCTTGCTGG
>NZ_FUZQ01000005.1:0-384476 GCF_900167525.1 Krasilnikoviella flava
TGAATCGCCCTGGGTTTCTTGGAGGCTCCTGACCTTGGAAACGAGGATGGAGCCATGCCGAAGGAGCAGACGCCCGGGAAGCCGCAGACGCGGCGGTACTCGGATGAGGAGAAGGCCGCGGCGGTGCGGATGGTGCGCACCCTGCGGGCGGAGCTGGGGACCGAGCACGGCACGGTGCAGCGGGTCGCCTCGCAGCTGGGCTACGGCGTGGAGTCGGTGCGCCAGTGGGTCAAGCAGGCCGAGATCGACGACGGCTACGCGCCCGGGGTGCCCGCGAGCGAGGCCCGGCGGATCAAGGAGCTGGAGCAGGAGAACCGGGAGCTGCGGCGCGCGAACGAGATCTTGAAGCGGGCTGCGAGTTTCTTCGGGGCGGAGCTCGACCGCCAGCACAAGAGGTAGTGGCGTTCATCGACGCCAACCGTGGCGATGTCGTCGACGGGGCGCGGCTCACAGTCGAGTCCATCTGCACCGTGCTGCGCGCGGCAGGGGTGCAGGTGGCTGTGAGCACGTACTACGCCGCGAAGAAGCGCCCTGCCTCGGCGCGGGCGTTGCGTGACGCCGAGCTGCGCCCGCGGCTGCGGGCGCTGTGGGATGACAACTACCGGGTCTACGGCGCACGGAAGCTGTGGAAGGCCGCCCGCCGGGCCGGGCTGGAGATCGGTCGGGACCAGGTTGCCCGGTTGATGCGCGCCGAGGGCATCGAAGGTGCCCGGCGGACCAAGCGGGTCCGCACCACCAAGGCGGCCGAGGGCGTGCCGCGGCATCCGGACCTGGTCGGTCGGGACTTTAACGCCATGGCGCCGAACGAGCTGTGGGTCACCGACTTGACCTACGTGCCGACCTGGGCCGGCGTGGCCTACGTGTGCTTCATCATCGACGCCTACTCGCGCATGATCGTCGGATGGCGGGTCGCGGCGCACATGCGCACCACGATGGTCCTGGACGCGATCGAGATGGCCCGGTGGTCTCGCGGCACCCACCTCGAGGGACTGAGGTGTCACAGCGACGCCGGATCTCAGTTCACGAGCCTGCGCTACGGCGAACGACTGGCCGAGATCGGCGCGGTTCCGTCGATCGGGACGGTGGGCGACTCGTATGACAACGCGTTAGCCGAGACCGTCAATGGCTACTACAAGGCCGAACTCATCCGCGGACCCGCCCGACCCGGACCGTGGAAGAGCGTCGAGGACGTCGAGCTCGCGACCCTGGGGTGGGTCCACTGGCACAACACCGAGCGCCTGCACGGCTACCTCGGTGACGTCCCGCCCGCCGAGTTCGAGAGCGCCCTCTACGCTACCCAGCAGGGGTCGAGGGCCCTGGCCGAGATCAAATAACCAGAGCCTCCATCAGACCCAGGGCGATTCAGAGGATGCGGCGGATCTCGCGTGGGGTGCGTCCTTCGGTGGTTCGGCGTTCGACGTACTCGCGGGTGGTCGGGTCGGTGAGGATGCGGGCTCGGGCGATGACGTCCAGGGCGCGGTTCAGTTGCCGATCGCCAGCGCGGGACAGTCGATGGCGGACCGTCTTGCCTGAGGACGCAGGCAGGGGCGCTGCTCCGGCGAGAGCAGCGAACGCGGCCTCGGAGCGCACCCTGCCGCGGTGTGACCACGCGCTCAGGATGATCGCAGCGGTGACCGGCCCTACTCCGGGGATCTCCAGCAGCCCAGGCATCAGCTCACCTGAGTGAGCTGCCAACGCGCGGCGGTTGGTGATGAGGTCCTCGGTGGCTGCCAGAACGGATCTAGCCAGGCGCCTGGCTTCACTGCGGATCGTCGCTGTCGGCGCGTCGTCGGAGGCCCTGGTGCGCGAGTCGGCGATTGTGCGGATCTGGGTGTCGGTCAATGCCTTGCGAGCGTCGATCCCGGGCACCGCGAGGTGCTGGGCATGCGGGTCGCGACCGCCGAGACGAAGACCGCGTGGAACGAGTTCTTCGCCGACCTCGTCGCCCGCGGCCTCGCGGGAGTCCGTCTCGTCACGAGCGATGCCCACGCCGGCCTGGTGGAGGCCATCGCCGCGAACCTGCCCGGGGCGACCTGGCAACGCTGCCGCACCCACTACGCGGCGAACCTCATGAGCATCACCCCGAAGAGCCTGTGGCCCGCCGTGAAGGCGATGCTGCACAGCGTCTACGACCAACCCGAGGCCGCCGCCGTGGACGCGCAGTTCGACCGGCTGTTGGACTACGTCGCGGGCAAGCTGCCCGCCGTTGGCGAACACCTCGACACCGCACGAGCGGACATCCTCGCGTTCACCGGGTTCCCGAAGGACGTGTGGACCCAGATCTGGTCCAACAACCCCTCCGAACGCCTGAACAAGGAGATCCGCCGCCGCACCGACTCGGTCGGCATCTTCCCCAACCGCGACGCGATCGTCCGACTCGTCGGTGCCGTACTGGCCGAGCAGACCGACGAATGGGCCGAAGGCCGCCGCTACCTCGGCCTCGAGGTCCTGAACCGCTGCCGCCTCACCACCGTCACGCAGCCGGGAACGGAGGTGAACACCGACCCCGTCCTCGAACTCAGCGCCTGAACTCACCAGGATCACCGAGCGCTACACCACTACCGGGGACTTGACCTCGATCGCCTAGTGCAGGGCCGCTAGGCGGTCGGGTTGAGATCCCCGCGTTGGAGGTCCTCGGCTGCAACCCCGCGGGGCGCGGGACGGATGCTGGGCCAGGTAGGATCGATGAAGACTTCCGGTGCGAGAGCGCCGGCGGGATCCGAATGAGACAGCGGATCGAGACGCCCCCGCGACCTCCACAACGCGGGGGCGTCTCGCTGTCTCAGGCCTTTCACAGCCTCGGCCGGAGACCCGCTCCCGGGGTTGTCATCGTGTTTACTCTCGAAGGTGGAAGAACCCCCACGACCCCCGCGATGGACGCGAACGGAGCGATCGCTCTGCCAGCGTCTTCGCAGGTCAGGCGGCATGTGGGACGTGAATCAGGCGTGAGGATTTCGGATAGGTCCCCCTCCGGACACTCGTTGAGACAGCGACGACGAAGGCCCCCCGGTCCACAACGGGGGGCCTTCGTCGTGTCCTGAGGTGTCAACGCGGCTCGGCGGAACGAGCGACGAGCGCGGCCATCGCCGTCCGCGTCTTCGTCTCCTGCGGCGCACCGAGGTCGACGCCCCGGCTCGCCAGGAACGCCTTGGTCTCCGCCGCAGCCTGGAACGCAGCGCCGGGCGCGGCCTTGGTCGACAGCTCGAGGATGCGGTCGCCGTCGGGGAGGAACCACAGCTCGGCGGTCATGCGCCGGGGCAGCCCGGCGGGCGCGAACCGGGCCTTGAGCAGGGTCGTCGGGCCCAGCGCGTGCAGGTCCGCGAGCGCGACGCCCGCCGGGAGCCGCGGCTCGAGCAGGGCTCGCTGCGACCGGTCGAGGAGGTCGGGCAGCCGGCCGACGTCGTCCAGCAGCGCCCGGACGTCGCGGTCCGGCACGCGGCGGGTCGACGAGCACGAGCAGGTGAACCCGGCGGGCGAGGCGTCCACCTCGACCTTGAAGCCGTCCGCGCGCCGGACGCGTGCCGGGACGTCCGCCGGGAGCATCGGGCGCACCTTCACCGTGAGGTCGCCGTCCTTGCGCTGGGTGCGCCGGGCGCGCACGACGAGTCCGGCGGCGGACAGGTCGAGCGCGGGCGTGTCGAGGAAGGCGACCTGCCGGATGGTCGCGTCGAGCGCGTCGATGCCCAGCCGGGCGAGCACGCGCCGGTGGTCCGCCGCCGGCACGGTGAGCTTGAGCTCGACGTCGTCGACGCCCGGCAGGAGAGCGAGCACGGCGACCAGGGTGTCCGCGTCGTAGGCGGGCACAGGCGTCGACGGCACCGTCGCGGACGGCGACGACCCGCTCGGGTCGCGGGGCTGCGTGGACGTCCCGTCCATGGTGGGCTCCTCCTGTCGCCGGTCGAGGTGCACTCATCCTCGGGCGGTGGTGGCCGCCCCGCATCGCGCCGGTCACCGGGAGTGCGGAATTCACCCCGTCGACCGGCGGCCCCGTCCTCCCTCGCCGGGCGGGTGCGGTGCGGCAGACTGGGCGGACGATCGCGAGAGGGGTGCACGGGTGGCGAAGCGGGCGAACGAGAACGTCCCGGCGTGGCTGCGGACGTCGGCCGGGTGGTCGTGGCGGCTCATCGCCCTCACCGCGGCGGTGGCGCTCGTGTTCTGGGCAACTGTGCAGGTGCAGCTCGTCTTCGTCGCCGTCTTCCTCGGTCTGGTGTTCGCGTCGGTGCTCAACCCCGTCGCCGACTTCTACGCCAAGGTCATGCCGCGCCCGCTGGCCACCGCGCTCGCGATCCTCAGCGCGTTCCTGGTGCTGGGCGGCCTGCTCACCTACGTCGTCGCGTCGGTGGCCGGGCAGTGGGAGCAGCTGGCCGGCCAGTTCGACACCGGCGTGCAGCAGATCCTCCAGTACCTCGAGAGCGGGCCGTTCGGGCTGTCGGTCACCGTCGACCAGATCAACGAGTGGATCAACCAGGGCCGGCAGTGGCTGACCGACAACGCCGACTCGCTCGTCAGCCAGGCCGCGCAGAGCGCCGGCTCGGTGTTCGAGGGCTTCGCCATCTTCGCCCTCTCGATCTTCTGCACGGTCTTCTTCGTCGCGTCGGGCGGCAAGATGTGGCGCTGGTTCCTGGACCAGATCCCGTCGCAGCACCGCACCCGGTGGCAGGCGGCGGCCGGCGCCGGCTGGTACAGCTTCTCGGGCTACGCGCGCGGCACGGTGATCATCGCCTTCGTCGACGGCGTCCTGGCGTTCGTGCTGCTGACCATCCTCGGCGTGCCCCTCGCGGCGCCCCTGGCGGTGCTGGTCTTCATCGGTGCGTTCATCCCGCTGATCGGCGCGCCGCTGGCGATGATCATCGCGGCGGTCGTGGCGCTCGCGGCCAACGGGATCGTCACGGCGCTCATCGTCACGATCGGCATCGCGCTCATCGGGCAGCTCGAGGGGCACGTGCTCCAGCCGCTCATCATGGGGAAGCAGGTCGCCCTGCACCCGCTGGTCATCGGCCTAGGCGTCACGGCCGGCACCGTCCTGGCCGGCATCCTCGGTGCGATCATCGCCGTCCCGCTCATGGCGGTCGCGTGGACGGTCTTCTCCACGCTGCGGGGCGACCGGCCGCACCCCGAGCTCGACGACGAGCCGTCCGGGCTCCGAGACGGTCCGCTCGCCGTCGCCCCGGTGGTCGACGTGCCCCCCGCCGATCCCGCGCCGGGCGGTCGCACGCCCTCCGACGCATCCGAGGAGACGCCGGACAAATAGCGTGAGGCCCGGCGCGGCCACGTGCCACGATGCCCCGATGGAGCCGTTCGTCCTCGCCACCGACCGCGTCCGCCTGTCCGTCCCGACCGCTGCCGACGTCGACCGCATCGCCGAGGTCTGCGCCGATCCCGCCGTCGCGCGCTGGACCACGGTGCCGTCGCCGTACACGCGCGACGACGCGGTGGGCTTCGTCGAGACGTTCGTCGCGGGCGGCTGGGCGCAGGAGAAGGACTTCACCTGGGCGGTGCGCGCCCCCGGGGACGTCGACGGCCCGGTGCTGGCCATGGTCGGTATGTCGCGGGAGGGCGCGCCGGGCGTGCAGCCGGCCGGCGAGCTGGGCTTCTGGTGCGCCCCGGACGCACGCGGTCGGGGCCTGACGACGGAGGCCTCGCGCCTCGTCGTCGACTGGGCTGTCGACCCGGAGGGGTTGGGCCTCGGCGTCGTGCGCTGGCGTGCGAACGTCGGCAACTGGGCGTCGCGCCGCGTCGCGTGGAAGCTCGGCTTCCGGTACGAGGGGCTGCTGCGCCGGTTCGGGGCGCAGCGGGGCGTGCTGCAGGACTCGTGGGTCGCGTCCTACGTGCCCGGCGACCCGCGCGATCCCAGCGAGCCGTGGCCCGCCGAGGCCCCCGCCGCCTGACTCCTCCGGGATTCGGGTTGCCGAGCCCCGCGGGGACGTGACATCGTCGTCGCCGTCCCCGCGGCCTCCGCCGCGCGTGAGAGGGGACGGCCCCAGGACGAGAGGCGCACCACAGCGATGACGGGTATCCGGACGACCGCCTGACCGCGTCGACCCCGAGGCTCCCCGCCGGCACGAACCGGCCCGGGGGAGCGGCGTCGACGCACCCGCCGTCCGCCGTACCCCACCCCGCTGGAGTCCTCAGTGCCTGTCACCCACCCCTCCGTCGTCCTGCACGACATCACCTTCTCCTGGCCCGACGGGGCCACCCCGATCTCCGACGTCTCCGGCGCGTTCTCCCGCGGCCGCACCGGCCTGGTCGGCCTCAACGGCGCGGGCAAGTCCACCCTGCTGCGGCTCGTCGCCGGCCGGCTGCGCCCGACGTCCGGGTCGATCAGCGTGTCCGGCGTCGCGGACTACCTGCCGCAGCGCCTCACCCTCGACACCGGTGCCACCGTCGCCGACCTGCTGGGCGTGCGCGATGTCGTCGACGCCGTGCGCGCGATCACGGGGGGTGACGTGCCGCCCGAGCAGCTCGCTCCGCTGTTCGACGTCGTCGGCGACGGCTGGGACGTCGAGGAGCGCGCCCTCGCCGAGCTCGCGACCGCCGGCCTGCCCGCCTCGGACGGCGTCCTCGACCGGCGCGTCGGCACCCTCTCCGGGGGCGAGGCCATGCTGGTCGCCGTCACCGGCGTGCGGCTGCGCGGCGCCGACGTCGCGCTGCTCGACGAGCCCACCAACAACCTCGACGGCGACTCCCGCGAGCGCCTGCACGAGATCGTGCGCACCTGGCGCGGGGCGCTCGTGGTGGTCTCCCACGACAGGGAGCTGCTCGAGCTCGTGGACGACACGGCCGAGCTGCGTACGGGCGGCCTCACGACCTTCGGCGGTACCTACACGCAGTACGAGGAGTACCTGGCCACGCAGCAGGAGGCGGCCCGCGCCGCCCTGCGCGACGCCGAGCAGACCCTGCGCCGCGAGAAGCGGCAGCGCATCGAGGCGGAGGAGCGCATCGCGCACTCCGAGCGGCAGGGGCGCAAGGACGCCGCCAACAGCCGGTACGTGAAGGCCGTGGTCAACGACCGGCGCAACTCCGCCCAGAAGGCGCAGGGCACGCGGCGCGGGGCCGCGGCCGACAAGGAGGCGGCGGCGCGTGCGGCGGTCGAGGAGGCCGGGCACTCGGTGCGCGACGACGACCGCATCGTCGTCGACCTGCCCGACCCGGGCGTGCCCGCGGGCCGCCGCCTCGCCGTGCTGCGCGGCACCGACGGGCGGGAGGTCGTCCTCGCCGGGCCGGAGCGCGTGGCCCTGACCGGCCCCAACGGCGTCGGCAAGACGACGCTCCTGGAGCGGCTCGTCGGGGCGGCGCCCGACGGACCGGTCCCGGGGCTCCCGGACGGCGTCGGCACCGGTGCACGTGCCGAGGCGCTCACCGACCGGGTCGGGTACCTGCCGCAGCGCCTCGACGTGCTCGACGACGACCAGACGGTGCTCGAGGCCGTGCAGGCCGGCGCGCCGCACGTCGCGCCGGGCGAGCTGCGCCACCGGCTGGCGCGCTTCCTGGTCCGCGGCGACCAGGTCGGCCGCCCGGTCGCGACGCTGTCCGGCGGCGAGCGGTTCCGCGTCACCCTGGCGCGGCTGCTGCTCGGCGACCCGCCCGCCCAGCTCCTCGTGCTCGACGAGCCGACCAACAACCTCGACCTCGCCAGCACCGACCAGCTGGTGCAGGCGCTGTCGGCGTACCGCGGGGCGCTGCTCGTGGTGAGTCACGACCGGGCGTTCCTCGACCGGCTGGGCCTCGACACCGAGCTGGTGCTGGCCGCCGACGGGGCGTTCTCCGAGCGGCGGCGGTAGCCGCGGACCGGGCGTCGTCCACCCTGCGGACGGTGCCGCCGGGGCACGGTGCCACGCGCGGAGGCGCCGGTACGGTGTCCCGGTGACGTCACAGCCGATCGCCCCGCGCCCCAGCACGCCGCCCACGACGCCGACCGCCGAGCAGGAGGTCGTGGGCATCTGCCGCGACCTGCTGCGGATCGACACGTCCAACTACGGCAACGGCGAGGGCCCGGGGGAGCGGCGCGCGGCGGAGCTCGTCGCCGGGCTGCTCACCGACGTGGGTCTCGAGGTAGAGCTGTTCGAGTCGGAGCCCGGACGCACGTCGGTCGTGACCCGGCTCGAGGGCACGGACCCGACGCGTCCAGCGCTGGTGCTGCACGGGCACACGGACGTGGTGCCGGCCGCGGCCGCCGACTGGTCGGTCGACCCGTTCGGCGGCGAGGAGATCGACGGGCTCCTGTGGGGTCGCGGCGCCGTCGACATGAAGGACATGGACGCGATGATCCTGTCCGTCGTCCGGCAGATGGTCCGCGAGGGGCGGCGTCCGGCGCGGGACGTCGTCGTCGCGTTCTTCGCGGACGAGGAGGCGGGCGGCGTGCGCGGCGCGCAGTGGGCGGTGCGCCACCGGCCGGAGCTGTTCGAGGGCGCCACCGAGGCGATCAGCGAGGTGGGCGGCTTCTCGGTCGAGGTCGGCGGGCGTCGCGCGTACCTGCTGCAGACCGCGGAGAAGGGACTGGCGTGGCTGCGCCTCGTCGCCGACGGGCGCGCTGGCCACGGCTCCCAGGTGAACGCGGAGAACGCCGTCACCGAGCTCGCCGCGGCGGTCGCGCGGATCGGGCGGCACCCCTGGCCGTACACGCTCACCCCGACGGTGGAGAGGCTGCTGCGCGGGGTGTCCGACCTCACCGGCCTGCCCTTCGACGGCGAGGACCCGGCCGCGGTGGACGCGCTCGTCGCGGCGCTGGGGCCGGCGGCGAAGTTCGTGGGCGCCACGGTGCGGCACACGTCCAACCCGACCCAGCTCGACGCGGGCTACAAGGCGAACGTCATCCCGGGGCGCGCCGAGGCCACCGTGGACGTGCGCCTCCTGCCCGGGCACGAGGAGGAGGGGATGGCGACGCTGCGCGAGCTGGCCGGCCCGGCCGTGCGGATCGAGCCGATCCACCAGGACACCGCGCTCGAGGTGCCGTTCTCCGGCGACCTCGTCGACTCGATGGTCGCCTCCCTCCTCGCGGAGGACCCGGGAGCCGCGGTGCTGCCGTACACGCTGTCGGGCGGCACCGACAACAAGTCGCTCTCGCGGCTCGGCATCACCGGCTACGGGTTCGCGCCGCTGCGCCTGCCCGCCGACCTCGACTTCTCCGGCATGTTCCACGGGGTGGACGAGCGGGTGCCGACCGAGTCGTTGCGCTTCGGCACCCGGGTGCTTGACCGCCTGCTGAACGACTGCTGAACGGCGTCGGCGGACGCGCCGGCGTCAGCCGCCCAGCCGGGCGAGCAGTCGGCGGGTCTGCTCGACGTAGCCGCCGCCGAACAGCACGGCGTGCACCGCGAGCGGGTAGAGCTGGTGCAGCGCGACCCGCTCGCGCCAGCCGTGGGCCAGCGGCCGCGCGGCGTCGTAGCCCGCGACGATCTCGTCCAGGTGCGGGGCCCCGAAGAGGGCGAGCATGGCGAGGTCGGCCTCCCGGTGGCCGCCGTGGGCCGCGGGGTCGATGAGCACCGCCTCGGCGGAACCCGCCGGGCCGGGCCCCCACAGCACGTTCCCGGACCACAGGTCGCCGTGCACGCGGGCGGGCGCCTCGCGGGCCGCGGGGCCGGCGAGGGCACCGAGGCGGCCGCACACGCGGTCGACGGCGGCGGCGTCCCGCCCGGTGAGCACGCCCCGCTCGCGGCCCTGTGAGACGACGGGCAGGAGCCGGGCGTGGGCGTAGAACGCCGGCCAGTCGCCCCACGTCCCCGCGACCAGCGGCAGGGGGTCGTCGAGCGGGCCGAACCAGCCGGCGGCCGCCCCCGGCGGAAGGACGCCGAACCCGTCCGCGCCCGCGCCGTGCAGGACGGCGAGCCGGCGGCCGAGGTCGCGTGCGGCGTCGGGTGTGGGGCGGGCCGTGGGGACGCGCTCCAGGTCGAGGTGCCCCGCGCCGACGTCCAGCACCCGGGCGACCCGCGGGCCCCCGGGCACGGCGAGCCAGCGCAGCCCGGCGGCCTCGGTGGCGAAGAACCCGGGCGGCGCGTCCGGCCGGGACTTGCGGAAGGCGTCGACCATGCGTGCTCTCTGCGTGCTCGTTCCGACCGTGCCCGGCCGGATCAGAACGTGGGGTTGACCTTGATGATCTTGCGGCGCAGCCACACCCGACGCTCGCCGCCCAGGTACAGGCGGCTGCGGGCGAGCTCCCACCGGCCGTACTCGGCCTCGTCGGTGAGCATCTTGCGTGCGTCCGGGACGCTGGTGTCCCGGTCGATCGTCAGCACGCGGTACTCGTACTGTCCGTGCTTGCGCCAGGCGGACGGGGCGCCGGAGCGCGCCCCTGCCTGAGTCGTCGACGAGATCGAAGCCATCCGCTGTCCTCCCGAAGTGCTGGCGGGCGGTTTTCGTCTGCCCATTGTGCCCCTCGGGGCGCTACCGTCAGAGCATGACCGCAGACCCGCGTGCCGCGCTGGACCGCTTCGTCGCCGCGCTGGAGGCGCACTACCACGCGGTGTCGACCCGTCGGGGCGACGACGACCCCGCGGTCGACGACGCCTACGAGGTCCTGGCCGACGCGTTCGAGGTCTACGAGGACGCGCTCGCCCAGGTCTACTCCGAGGTCACGCCGTTCTTCCTCGACGACGGCGACGACGAGGACGACGAGGACGACGGCGACGAGGGGGACGACGAGGACGACCTCGACGCGGAGCTGGACACCGATCTCGAGGGTCACGGTCCGGCCATCGAGCGGTCGGCGGACGCCGAGCCCCCGGGGCAGGCCTACCAGCGCTCGGGGTAGCCGATCTCCGGGGCCGAGACGTCGTCGAGCGCGGCGTGCACCTCGCCCGGCAGGTCCAGGTCGACGGCCGCGAGCGACGCGCGCAGCTGGGCCGGCGTGCGCGCCCCGACGATCGCGCTCGCGACGCCGTCGCGGGCGAGCAGCCAGGCGAGCGCCACCTCGAGCGGCGCGCGACCGAGGCCGTCGGCGGCGGTGGCCACCGCCTCGACCACGGACGACGCGGTGGCATCCAGGTAGGGATCGACGAAGGCCGCCAGGTGCGCCGACGCCGCGCGGGAGTCCGCCGGGATGGCGCGGCGGTACTTGCCGGTGAGCACGCCGCGTCCGAGCGGGGACCAGGCCAGCATCCCGAGCCCGAGGGCGTCCGCGGCGGGCGCGACGTCGCGCTCCGCGCCCCGCTGCAACAGGGAGTACTCCAGCTCGAGGGCGCTCAGCCCGGTCCCGTCCGCCTCCAGGAGCGTCGCGGCCCGCGCCGACGCCCAGCCGGGATGGTTCGACAGGCCGACGTAGCGGGCCCGCCCGGACGTCACCGCGAGGCGTAGCGCCGACACCGTCTCGGCGAGCGGCGTCGCCGGGTCGGGGCACGCGACGAGGAACAGGTCCACGTGGTCGGTGCCGAGCCGCGCCAGGGAGGCGTCCAGGTCGGCGAGCAGACCCGCCCGCGACGCGTCGACGCGGGCACCGGACCGTCCGGCGCGGACGCCGCCCTTGGTGCACAGCACGACGTCGTCGCGCGCGACCTTGCCCTCCAGCAGGGAGCCGATGACGCGTTCGGCGTCGCCGTCGCCGTATGTCGCGGCCGTGTCGACGAGGGTGCCGCCGGCGTCGACGAAGTCGCGCAGCTGCTCCGCCGCGTCCAGGTCGTCGGTGTCCCGTCCCCAGGTCATCGTCCCCAGGCCGAGCTCGGACACGCGCAGGCCCGTACGGCCCACCTGACGACGCTCCATGGCGGGCCAGGCTACCGGGAAACCCTGCTGGTCCGGGTAGTGTGACCGCCCGTGAATGCCTGGGAAGCGATCCTGCTCGGCCTGGTCCAGGGCCTGACCGAGTTCCTGCCGATCTCCTCGAGCGCGCACCTGCGCATCGTCGGGGAGCTGCTCGGCGGGACGGACCCCGGGGCCGCGTTCACCGCGATCACCCAGATCGGCACCGAGGCGGCCGTGCTGCTCTACTACCGCCGCACGATCCGGGACATCTGCGTCGCCTGGTGGAAGTCCCTCGTGGGCACGCACGGCAGCGACTGGCGCTCCCGGATGGGCGCCCACGACGACCAGGCGCGCATGGCCTGGTACATCGCGCTCGGCTCGATCCCGATCGGCGTGCTCGGGCTGCTTTTCCAGGACCAGATCGAGACGTACCTGCGCAACCTCTGGATCACCGTGACGACGCTGGTCGTCTTCGGCCTCCTGCTCGGCTGGGCGGACAAGATCGGCCGCCGTTCGCGCCGGCTCGACGAGCTCAACCCGAAGCGGGCGATCGGGTTCGGGTTCGCGCAGGCGCTCGCGCTCGTCCCGGGCGTGTCGCGCTCGGGCGGCACGATCACCGCCGGGCTGTTCATGGGCTTCACCCGCAAGGCCGCCGCGGACTACTCGTTCCTGCTCGCGATCCCCGCGGTCCTGATGTCGGGTTTCTACCAGCTCGCCAAGTCGGTCGGCGAGGACCCGGCGCCCGGGTCGCCCGGGGCCGGGGCCACCCTTGTCGCGACGCTCGTCGCGTTCGTCGTCGGGTACGTCGTCATCATCGGGTTCCTCAAGCTCATCACCACGCACTCGTTCATGCCGTTCGTCTGGTACCGCCTCGGCCTGGCAGCCGTGGTCGTGGTCCTGCTGCTGACCGGCGTGCTCACGGCGAACGGCGGGATCGTCGTCTGACCGGGTCGCGGGACCCGGGAGACCCGGACGCCGTCCTGAACGGGTGACCTGACCGGGTGAGACGGCCGGTAGCCTGGGCGCGTGCGTTCCTGGCCCGCCCCGCAGATCCCTGAGCTCCCCGCACCGGCCGACGGTCGTCGCACGCCCGTCCGGGTGTACGACAGCACCACCGGACGGCTCGTGGACCCGGCCCCGGGGGACACCGCCCGCTACTACGTCTGCGGCATCACGCCGTACGACGCGACCCACCTGGGGCACGCGAACACCTATCTGGCGTTCGACCTGCTGCACCGGGCGTGGCTGGACGCCGGCATGGACGTGACGTTCGTCTCGAACGTCACCGACGTCGACGACCCCCTGCTGGAGCGCGCCGACGCCACCGGCGTCGACTGGCGGGACCTGGCGGCCGACCAGGTCGCGCTCTTCCGCGAGGACATGACGGCGCTCGGCATGGTGCCCCCCGCCACCTGGACGGGGGCCGTCGAGTCCGTGCCCGCCGTGGTCGCCGCCGTCGAGCGGCTGCTCGAGGACGGCGCCGCCTACCGGGTGCCGGTCGAACCCGGCGCCGGCGGGGACGACCCGTGTCTCGGCGACGTGTACGCCGATCTGTCTGCCGACCCCGACTTCGGCCAGGTCGCCCGCCTCGACCCGGTGGCGATGACCGAGCTGTTCGCCGAGCGCGGCGGCGACCCGCAGCGCGAGGGCAAGAAGAACCCGCTGGACCCGCTGCTGTGGCGGCGCGAGCGACCCGGCGAGCCGGCGTGGGACGGCGCGACGCTCGGCACCGGCCGTCCGGGCTGGCACATCGAGTGCGCCGTCATCGCCCGCGACGGGCTCGGCCTGCCGTTCGACCTGCAGGGCGGGGGAGCGGACCTGTTGTTCCCGCACCATGAGATGTCCACGTCCCACGACCGCCTGCTGGGCGGCGGCGGGGCCGGCGTGCACGTCCACGCCGGCCTGGTCGCCTACCAGGGCGAGAAGATGAGCAAGTCGCGCGGCAACCTCGTGTTCGTCTCCGCGCTGCGCCGCGCCGGGGTGGACCCGATGGCGATCCGCGTCGCGCTCCTCGCCCACCACTATCGCACCGAGTGGGAGTGGACCGATGCCGACCTCGAGGCCGGCATCGCCCGCCTCGAGCGCTGGCGCACCGCCCTCTCCGGCAACGGGGGCCCGGACGCGACATCGACCCTGGCCGCGCTGCGCGCCGCGCTCGCGGACGACCTCGACGGCCCGGCGGCTCTGGCCGCCGTGGACGCCTGGGCCGACCGTGCGCTCGAGCCCGGCCGGGACACGGACGCCGACCACGAGGGTGCGCCGGGGGTGCTGGCCCGCGCGGTGAACGCGCTGCTCGGCGTCCGCCTGTAGCCGTCAGCAGCCGTCGGCAGCCGTCAGCGTGGCGCGCGGATCCCGGCGAGAGCGACGGCCAGGAGGGGTCCGCGGTCCTCGGGCTGCCCGATTCGCACGGCGTGCTCGACCCCGCACACGAGGTGCTGGACATGCTCGGTGGTGAGCCCGGGCCGCAGGGCGCCGTCGGACGCAGCACGCTCGAACAGGTCCGTGAAGGACGCCCGGATCTCCCGCTTCAGGTCGCGGGCGCGGTCGGAGTCGTCGTGCGACGCGAGCAGGACCTGCTGGAGCCCCCCGTCCTCGAGCTGAAGGGCCAGCCCTCCCTGCACGAACATATCGAGCCCGTCGATCGCCGGCTGCTGGGCGGAGACGCGTCGTGCGAGGTCCCGGAGCAGCTCCAGGCGCTCCATCGAGAGCGCCTCGACCAGGGCGTGGACCGTCGGGAAGTGCCGGTACACGGTGGCCACGCCGACGCCGGCGTCGCGGGCGACCTCGTTGAGCCGCAGCTCGCCGGCGTCGCGGCCACGGGCGACCTCGAGAATGCGTTCGCGGCTGCGGGCGGCGTCCGAGCGTCTGGCTGTCACGCGTCCACCTTAGGGGAGTAAGAGGATGACCTATCCGGTTGAGTGATACCGTCAAGTGGATAGGTTATCCGATCGAAGGAGCACCATGCCCTGGGACCCCGGTCGCCTGCCCGCCCTGACCGGCCGGACGTTCGTCATCACCGGCGCGACGGCCGGCATCGGCTACTTCGCGGCCGAACAGCTTGCCGCTGCCGGCGCCCGCGTCGTCCTCACCGCCCGCTCCGCCCCGAAGGGGGAGCGCGTCCTGCGGACGCTGCGCGACACGGTGCCGGGGGCCGAGGCGAGCGTCGTCGGCCTCGACCTCGCGTCCCTGGCGTCGGTGCGTCGCGCCGCCGGCGAGCTCGCCCGGCTGCCTCGGATCGACGGGATGTTCCTCAACGGCGGCAGCATGGCGATGGGCCGCAGCGATCTCACGGACGACGGCCTGCCGATGATGCTCGGCACCCATACCGTCGCCGCCTTCGCCCTGGTCGCGAGCGTCCTGCCCGCCCTCGCCACCGCCGGCCGCGAGCACGGCACCGTCCCGCGCGTGGTGCACGCCTCGACGGGATTCGTCGCGCGCGCCAGGGCCCGGGTCGACGACGTGGCGGCCGTCCCGCGGACAGCCATCGCCGCGTACGTCAAGGCCAAGACCGTCACGGAGGTCTTCGCGTTCGAGCTCGACCGGCGGCTGCGCGCCCAGGCGCTTCCCGTCGCGTCGATCGTCAGCAGGCCCGGGGTCGGGGTCGACGCGAAGACGCCGGAGCGTGCCGGCGTGCGCGACGCGACGACGCCGTACCAGCGCAACCCCTCCGCGCCGTGGGCGCAGGGCAAGGACACCGCCGCCTGGTCGGGGGTCCGCGCGCTGAGCGACCCGGAGGCGCGCGGCGGCGAGTACTACGCCCCCACCGGCGCGCTGCGTGGCCGGCCCGTGCGCATCGCCCCGCTGCCCCGCACGGCCGCCCCTGGCGGGGACCTCGCCGCGCGGGTCTGGGGGCAGCTGGAGGCGCTCGCCGGTACCGTGCTCGCCGTGTGAGGACGGCGGCGACGTCGGCAGTGCCTAGCCGCGGTCGCCCTTGTCGCCGCCCTTGTCGCCGCCCTTGTCGCCGCCCTTGTCGCCGCCGACGTCGCGCCGGCGCAGGTAGCGCTCGAACTCCCGCGCGATCGCCTCGCCCGACGCCTCGGGCAGGTCCGCAGTGTCCTTGGCCTCCTCGAGCTGCTGCACGTACTCGGCGATCTCGGCGTCGTCCGACGCGAGCTCGTCGACGCCGTGCTGCCACGCCTCGGCATCCTCCGGCAGGTCGCCGAGGGGGACCGGTGCGGCGATCAGCTCCTCCACGCGGGTGAGGATCGCGAGCGTGGCCTTGGGCGAGGGCGGGTTGGCCACGTAGTGCGGCACGGCCGCCCACAGGGACACGGCCTGGAACCCGCGCCGGGCGGCCTCGTGCTGCAGCACGCCGACGATGCCGGTGGGGCCCTCGTACGTGCTGGGCTCGACGTCGAGCACGGCCTGCAGCCCCGAGCTCTCCGTCGTCGCCGTCATGGGGATGGGGCGGGTGTGCGGTACGTCGGCCAGCAGCGCGCCCAGGGTCACGACGGTGCGGACGTCGAGCTCGGCGGCCAGGTCCAAGAGCTCGGCGGAGTAGGAGCGCCAGCGGAACGACGGCTCGATGCCGTGCACCAGCACCACCGTGCGGTCCGGCAGCTCGGCGACGGACACCGTGGTCGTGGGCCACGTGATGGTGCGCTCCCCGTCCGGGGAGGTCTCCATCACGGGCCGGTTCACCTGGAAGTCGTGGTAATCCTCGGGGTCGAGCTCGCGCACCTGGCGGGCGTCCCACACGTGGGCGAGGTGGGTGAGGGCTGCGGTGGCGGCGCTGCCGGCGTCGTTCCACCCCTCGAACGCGGCGATCATCACGGTCTGCCGCGCGGCGTGGCGCCCGGTGGTCTCCGGCTCGGTCGTCATTCGTCCAGCGTATACAGCGCGGGCCCGTGCGGCGGGAGGCCGCGTGCCCCATCTCACGGGGTCCCGCGCACCGGCTCCCGGCGGCCGGTCCGTACCATGGACGGGTGCCCGAGACCCTCGCCCCCGCCCTGCAGACCACCACGCCGACCCTGCCTGCGGCCGTCCTGTGGGACATGGACGGCACCCTCGTGGACACCGAGCCGTACTGGATCCAGGCCGAGCAGGAGCTCGTCGCGGAGCACGGCGGCACGTGGAGCCACGAGCAGGCTCTCCAGCTCGTCGGGAACGCGCTGACGGTCTCCGCCGCGATCCTGCGCGACCAGGGCGGGGTGGCCCTGCCGCTCGACGCGATCGTGGACCGCCTGCTCGGGCGGGTCGTCGAGCAGGTGCGCCGGGAGGTGCCGTGGCAGCCCGGCGCGCTCGAGCTGCTCACCGGTCTCGCGGACGCGGGCGTACCGTGCGCGCTCGTCACGATGAGCTACGCGGCGCTCGCCGAGGAGGTCGTCTCGCGCGGCCCCGCGGGCGCGTTCGTCACGATGGTCACGGGCGACCAGGTGTCCCGCGGCAAGCCGGACCCGGAGCCCTACCTGACGGCCGCCGAACGCCTCGGGGTCGACGTCGGCGCCTGCGTGGCCATCGAGGACTCGCCCACCGGCATCGCCTCGGCGCGGGCCGCCGGGATCGCGACGCTCGGCGTCGAGGCGGTCGTCCCCGTGCCGTACCTGGACGGCCTCAGCCGGGCGGCGTCCCTGGAGAAGGTCGACGTGGCGACCATCGCCCGCATCGGCGCCGGCGAGGTCGTGGACCTCACGCTCTGACGGCTCCGACGGCCGGCCCGTCCGCGGGCTCGGCGGTGGACGGGCCGGGCGCGCGCTCGTCGACCCCCAGCCGCTCGCGCAGCGCGCCCGGCGGGATCACGGGCGGCGTGCCGCCGAACTCGGGGCACAGCGCCTGGTGGGCGCACCACCCGCACAGGCGGCTGCGCCGCGGGCGCCAGTCGCCCGTCCGGGCCGCGTCCTGGATCGCCGACCACAGCGCCCGCACCTTGGTCTCCGTGGCCTCGAGCTCACGCTCGCCCGGCTCGGCGCGCAGCACCTGCCCGTCGCCCAGGTACAGCAGCTGCAGCATGCGCGGCAGCTCGCCCCGCTCGCGCCACAGCACCAGGCCGTAGAACCGCATCTGGAACAGGGCCGACGCCTCGAACCCGGGCCCGGGCGCGCGGCCGGTCTTGTAGTCGACCACCCGCAGCGCGCCGTCGGGCGCGACGTCGAGGCGGTCGACGATCCCGCGCAGCACCGGGCCGTCGTCGAGCGGCGTCTCGACGCGCAGCTCCCGCGCCGCGGGCTCCAGACGGTTGGGGTCCTCCAGCGTGAAGTACGTGCCGACGAGCCGACGGGCGCGCCCGAGCCACGCGGCCGGGGTGGTGCCCGCGGCGTCGCCGCCCTCGTCGAACAGCGTGGCATACCGTGGCTCCGCCTCGACGAGCCGGTCCCACTCGACGGGCAGCAGCGCCTCGGCGGCCTCGCGGGACCGTTCGCCGCGCGGTGCGTCGTAGAGCCGCTCGAGCACGGCGTGCACCAGCGTGCCCCGCGCGGCGGCCGACGCCGGCGGCTCGGGCAGGCGGTCCACGACGCGGAACCGGAACAGCAGCGGGCAGCGCATGAAGTCGCTCGCCCGCGACGGCGACAGCGCCGGGGCCCGCAGCGCCGCCGGAGACGCGTCGGGCGCGGTGGTCGTCGTCATGCGCGCCACCCTACGGGCGGGCTCGGACAGGCCCGGGACGACCCTCAGCGCGGCGGCGCCGGATAGCCTGACCGCGTGACCTCTCGCTCCCGGGGATGGGTGGTCGGCCGCATCGCGGGCGCACCGGTCCTCGTCACCCCCTCGTGGTTCCTCGGCGCCGTCGTGCTCACCGCGTTGTTCACCCCGACGGTCCGGGCGTTCGCGCCGCTCCTGCCCGGGGCGAGCGTCGTCCTCGTCGCATTCGCCTTCGTCCTGCTGCTGTTCGCGTCCGTCTTCCTGCACGAGGTGGCGCACGCGCTCGTCGCCCGCGCCCGGGGGCACCGCGTCACCGAGCTCGCCGTGACGCTCTGGGGCGGCCACACCGCCTACACGGGGTCGGGGGCCCGCCCGCTCGACGGCGCGCTGGTCGCCGTTGTCGGGCCGTTGACCAACCTCGCCCTGGCGGCCGCGTTCTGGGTCGCCTACCAGCTGCAGCCGGCCGCGACCGTGCCCTCCATGCTGCTGTTCGCGGGCGCGTTCTCGAACGCGTTCGTCGGGATCTTCAACCTGCTGCCCGGCCTTCCGCTGGACGGCGGTCAGGTCCTGGAGTCGATCGTGTGGGGCGCCACCGGCTCGCGCGCCCGGGGCACGCTGGCCGCCGGGTGGGTGGGCCGTGCGGTGGCGGTCGGCGTCCTTGCGTGGGCCCTGCTGTGGCCCCTGCTCGAGGGCCGGTCGCCGTCGCTCGTGACGGCGATGTGGGCGGCGCTCATCGGCGCGTTCCTGTGGTCGGGTGCGGGCGACGCGATCAAGGGCGCCCGGGCGCGGGCCCGGGTCGCGGGCCTGACGGCGCGCGGTCTGGCCGTGCCGGCCGTCGTCGTCCCCGTGTCCACGTCGGTCGCGGGCGTGTCCGACGCGGCCGCGCGGCACGCCGGGGCGGTCGTGGCCGTCGTCGGGCCGTCCGGCGAGCCCGTGGGCTGGGTGGACCCCGGGGCGGTCGCGAGCGTGCCCGCCGACCAGGCAGGCACGACCCCGGTGGAGGCCGTCGTCGTCCCGTTCCCGCCCGGGTCCGCCGTGACCCCGGACCTCGAGGGTGACGAGCTGCTCGACCGCCTCGCCCGGGGATCCTCAGGGGCGCGCGTGGTCCCGGTCGTGGACGCCGGCCGGCTCACCGGGGTGCTCGACGTCGCACGCGTCGCCGCCGCACTGCGTCAGTAGGCAGGACGTCTCGACGGGTCGGCCGGCGTCGACGCACGGCCGGTAGACTCGCCGGTCGTGACCTCCGCCGACGCCCCCGTGCCCGAGAACCGCCCGACCGCCGACCCGGCCCCCGCGCCGACCGGCGGCGCCACCGGTGCGGACCTGCGCCGCGGCCCGCTGCGCGAGGGCGACCGCGTGCAGCTCACCGACCCCAAGGGCCGTCTGCACACCATCACGCTCAAGCCCGGTGGCACCTTCCACACGCACAAGGGCTACTTCCGCCACGAGGACCTCATCGACCGCCCCGAGGGGTGGGTGGTGACCAACACCGCCGGGATCGAGTACCTGGCGCTGCGGCCGCTGCTGAGCGACTACGTGCTGTCGATGCCGCGTGGCGCAGCCGTCGTCTACCCGAAGGACGCCGGCCAGATCGTGCAGATGGCCGACATCTTCCCGGGCGCGCGCGTCGTCGAGGCGGGCGTCGGCTCGGGCGCGCTGACGATGTCCCTGCTGCGCGCCGTCGGCGACGCGGGCGACCTGCACTCCATCGAGCGCCGCGAGGACTTCGCCGCCATCGCGCGCGGCAACGTCGAGTCGTTCTTCGGCGGCGAGCACCCGGCGTGGCGCCTGTCCGTCGGCGACCTCGCGGACGTGCTCCCCACGGTCGCCGAGCCCGGCACGGTGGACCGTGTCGTGCTCGACATGCTCGCGCCCTGGGAGAACGTCGACCCGGTGGCCCGCGCGCTGGCGCCCGGCGGCGTCCTCGTCTGCTACGTCGCGACCGCCACCCAGCTGTCGCGCACCGCCGAGGACCTGCGCGCCGACGGCCGGTTCGCCGAGCCCCAGGCGTGGGAGTCGATGGTGCGCGGCTGGCACCTGGAGGGCCTCGCGGTGCGCCCGCAGCACCGCATGATCGGCCACACCGGCTTCCTGATCACCGCGCGGCGCCTCGCGGACGGCGTCACCCCGCCCGAGCGCACCCGCCGCCCCGCCAAGGGCTCCTACCCGGCACCCGACGCCGACTGGTCGGAGGAGGAGCTGGGCGAGCGCGCCGTGTCGGACAAGAAGATCCGCCGCGTGCGCCGCGACCTCGGCGTCGCGCCCGAGGACGCGCAGGGCTGAGACGCCGGGGCCCGACGGCGCGGCGCGCGGACGGCCCTGCGGGGTCGCGGCAGGTCACCGGGAGGTCTCGGTCGTGTGAACCTCGCGACCGCTCCGTGAAATGAACCCCCGGACGCCCGCGTTGATGTCTAGGGTGCTGTACTCCGGGGATTCCTTCCCGCCCGGGGAGGTGGTCACCCGGGCCGCACGAGAGGGGATGCGATGTCCGACAACCCTGTCCGCCCGGAGTCTCGACCGGAGCAGCCGGCGCTGCCCACCGGACCGAGCCACGACGCACAGCTCGCCCTCCTCGCCGCCAAGAACGAACGGCTCGCCGAGGCCCTCCGCGCCGCCCGCGACCAGATCGTCGAGCTCAAGGGCCAGATCGACGAGCTCGCCAAGCCCCCCGGCACGTACGCGACGTTCCTCGCCGCGCACGACGACGGCTCGGTCGACATCTCGTCGGCGGGCCGCAAGATGCACGTGCAGGCGAGCCCCGGGCTGGACGTCGAGGGACTGCGGCCGGGCCAGGAGGTCAAGCTCAACGAGGCCATGACGGTGGTCGAGGCCGGCGGCTACGAGCGCACCGGCGAGCTGGTGACCGTCAAGGAGGTGCTCGACGCCGAGCGGGTGCTCGTCGTCGGACGGGCCGACGAGGAGCGTGTCGTGCGCCTCGCGGGGTCTGTCGCGGACGCCGCGCTGCGGGTCGGCGACGCGCTCACGGTCGACGTGCGCAGCGGCTTCGTCTACGAGGTGGTGCCCAAGTCCGAGGTCGAGGAGCTCGTCCTCGAGGAGGTCCCGGACATCGCCTACGAGGACATCGGTGGGCTCGGGCCGCAGATCGAGCAGATCCGCGACGCCGTCGAGCTGCCGTTCTCCCACCCCGACCTCTTCCGCGAGCACGGGCTGCGCCCGCCCAAGGGCGTGCTGCTGTACGGCCCGCCCGGGTGCGGCAAGACGCTCATCGCCAAGGCCGTCGCGAGCTCGCTCGCCAAGATGGTCGCCACCGCCCGGGGCGGCGACCCGGCCGCCAAGAGCTTCTTCCTCAACGTCAAGGGCCCCGAGCTGCTCAACAAGTACGTGGGGGAGACGGAGCGGCACATCCGCCTGATCTTCGCCCGCGCCCGCGAGAAGGCGACGCAGGGGATGCCCGTCGTGGTCTTCTTCGACGAGATGGAGTCGCTGTTCCGCACCCGCGGCACCGGGCTCTCCTCGGACGTCGAGACGACGATCGTGCCGCAGTTGCTCGCCGAGATCGACGGCGTCGAACGGCTCGACAACGTCATCGTCATCGGCGCCTCGAACCGCGAGGACATGATCGACCCCGCGATCCTGCGCCCCGGCCGGCTGGACGTGAAGATCAAGATCGAGCGGCCCGACGCCGAGGGGGCCACCGAGATCTTCGGCAAGTACCTCACCCCTGCGCTGCCCATCCACCCCGACGACCTGGCGGAGCACGGTGGCAGCGAGTCCGCCGCGATCACCGCCATGATCGACAGCGTCGTGGAGCGGATGTACTCCGAGGACGAGGAGAACCAGTTCCTCGAGGTCACCTACGCCTCCGGGGACAAGGAGACCCTCTACTTCAAGGACTTCAACTCCGGTGCGATGATCCAGAACGTCGTGGACCGGGCCAAGAAGTCGGCGATCAAGGACCTCCTGGCCACCGGTCAGCGGGGCATCCGGGTGGAGCACCTGCTGAGCGCGTGCGTCGACGAGTTCAAGGAGAACGAGGACCTGCCCAACACCACCAACCCCGACGACTGGGCGCGCATCAGTGGCAAGAAGGGCGAGCGCATCGTCTTCATCCGCACGATCGTCCAGAAGAAGGGCGGCGACGGCACGCCGCGCACCATCGACACGGTGACCAGCACGGGGCAGTACCTGTAGCGCACGCGCGCGACCCCGAGAGCCCCGCGAGATCGAGGTACCCGGCACCGGTCCACCCGCGCTGGATCCGAGACGGGTACCTCGATCTCGTGTGTCGACACCTAGGGTGGTGGCGTGAGCGTTCGTCGCGTGATGGGGATCGAGACCGAGTACGGCGTGCTGGCACCGGGGCGGCCGATGGCCAACCCGATGCTCATGAGTTCGCAGGTGGTCATGACGTACCGCGCCCTGGTGGCGCGTGCCGGCGCCCGCCCGCCCGCCCGCTGGGACTACGACGACGAGGACCCGCTGCAGGACGCGCGCGGGTTCCACCTGCAGCGCGCCTCCGCCCATCCGTCGCTCCTCACCGACGACCCGTCCCGTCCGGCGCCGTCCGGTCCGACGTCGTCCGGCCCGGGACCCGGTCCGGCGGGCGACGGGCCGGCGTCGGCCCAGGTGGCGTCCGCGGCCGGCATCCCGGGCGGGTCCGCCCGGGGCCGGGCCGCGCGCCCGGCCCGGCAGGAGCCGGAGGAGGTCGAGCGGCCCGCCGCCGACGACTACGACGACCCGAGCGCGGCGAACTGCATCCTCACCAACGGCGCCCGCCTCTACGTGGATCACGCCCATCCCGAGTACTCCTCCCCGGAGGTCACGGGGCCGCGCGACGGGGTCCTGTGGGACGTGGCGGGAGAGCACGTCATGCTCGCGTCCGTCCGGGCGCTCGCCGAGGTGCCCGGCGGCGAGGTGGTGCTCTACAAGAACAACGTGGACGGCAAGGGCGCCAGCTACGGCACGCACGAGAACTACCTGGTGGACCGCGCGCTGCCGTTCGGCACGCTCGTCGAGCTGTTGACCCCGTTCCTCGTCACCCGCCAGGTGTTCACCGGGTCCGGCCGGGTCGGGCTCGGGGCGACGGGCGCGGAGCCCGGGTTCCAGCTCTCCCAGCGCGCCGACTACATCGAGGCCGAGGTGGGGCTGGAGACCACCCTGCGCCGCCCGATCGTCAACACCCGCGACGAGCCGCACGCGGACCGCACCCGGTGGCGGCGCCTGCACCTCATCATCGGCGACGCCAACCTCTTCGAGGTCGCGACCTTCCTCAAGCTCGGTACCACCTCCCTGGTGCTCTGGATGCTGGAGCACCTCGACGAGCTGGCGGAGGCGGGCGTCCCCGCGCGGTCCGAGCTGGCCGCCCTGCGGCTGGCCGACCCGGTGGCGGACGTCCAGCGGGTGTCGCGCGACCTGAGCCTGGCCGCGACCCTCGAGCTCGCCGACGGCCGCCGGCTCACGGCCCTGGAGGTCCAGGAGGCGTACGCCGATGTGACGGCCCGGTCGCTCGCGGCGCTCGCGGGCACGGAGGGGACGGTCGACGACGAGTCGAGCGACGTGCTGGACCGTTGGCGCTCGGTGCTGAGCCGGCTGGCGACGGACCCGGCGACGTGCGCCCGCGAGGTCGAGTGGGTGGCGAAGCGGCGCCTGCTGGAGCGGATGCGGTCGCGGGACGGCCTGGCCTGGGACCACCCCCGGCTGCACACCCTGGACCTGCAGTGGACCGACGTGCGGCCGGAGCGCGGCATCTACCACCGCCTCGTCGCGTCGGGGGCCGTCGAGCGGCTCGTGGACGACGAGCGCGTCGCGGACGCGGTGCACCATGCGCCGGCGGACACGCGGGCGTGGTTCCGCGGCGAGGTGATGGCCCGCTACGCGGACCAGGTGTCCGCGGCGAGCTGGGACTCGGTGATCTTCGACGTCCCGGGTGCGGCCGCCCTGCAGCGGGTGCCGATGCTCGACCCGTCGCGCGGCACGCGGGCGCACATCGGCGCGCTCCTGGACGCCAGCCCCGACGCGGCGGCGCTGCTCAAGGGCCTCCGCGGCGGGGGCTGAGCGCGCGCTATCCGGGCCGGCCTCCGCCCGACCGGTGGCTGATCGGCGGCTGACGGCGGCTGACCGGCAAAGACGCCCTCCGACGACACCGGGCAGGGTCCGCGGGTGGACTCGTTCAGCCCTCGGCGCAACCGGCGTGGACGTCGCCGCGCGGTGTCGCCCGCAGCGCATAGGCTGGCGTCGCGAGACTCTCCCGGAACCTCCCGTCGGGGGCTCCGCAGCAGCAAAGGAGGCGGACCATGGCCGGTCAGGAACGGATCAACCCGCAGCACGAGGACCGCACACCCGACGACGACGCGGACACCCCCGCCCCGGTGGCCCCCGCGGCGACGGAGCGGGACGCCGAGGTGGACGCCCTGCTGGAGGAGATCGACGAGGTCCTCGAGACCAACGCCGAGTCGTTCGTCCGGGGCTTCGTGCAGAAGGGCGGTCAGTGATCGCCCATGACCAGCGCTGACACCTCGGGACGCCTGCCGGACGCGTTCCTGCGTCCCGGCTCGTCCTCGTTCGTGGACTTCCTCGCAGGGCACGCGCCCGACCTGCTGCCCGGGCGCCGGGACATCGGCGGCGCCGGCGTGTCTGCCGAGGGCCTGGCGCCGCACGCGACCACCATCGTGGCCCTGACGTTCGGCACCGACGAGGGCGGCCGGGGCGTGATCATGGCGGGCGACCGCCGGGCCACCGCTGGCAACCTCATCGCCAGCCGGGAGATGGAGAAGGTCTTCGCCGCGGACGCCTACTCCGTGGTCGGCATCGCCGGCTCGGCGGGCGTCGCGATCGAGCTCGTCCGGCTGTTCCAGCTCGAGCTGGAGCACTACGAGAAGATCGAGGGCTCGCTGCTGTCCCTCGACGGCAAGGCGAACCGCCTGTCGACGATGATCCGCGGCAACCTCCCGCTCGCCCTGCAGGGGCTCGCGGTGGTGCCGCTCTTCGCCGGCTACGACCTCGACCGGGGGTACGGGCGCCTGTTCAGCTACGACGTCACCGGCGGCCGGTACGAGGAGCACGACCACCACACGGTGGGCTCGGGCTCGGTCTTCGCCCGCGGCGCGCTGAAGAAGCTGTGGCGTCCCGGGCTCGACGCGGACGCCGCGGTCGCGGTCGCCGTCGAGGCGCTGTACGACGCGGCGGACGACGACAGCGCGACCGGTGGACCGGACCCGGTGCGCCAGATCTGGCCCGTGGTGACGGTGGTGACCGCCGACGGCGTGCGCCGGACGGACGACGACGAGCTGGCGGCGACGGTCGAGCGGATCGTCGCCGAGCGTGGGGCGGCCCACCGCGCCGCCCACGGTGATCGCCCGGCCGGCGGCGGCGTCCGCTCGGGACAGCAAGGAGGTGCGCGCGCATGACGATGCCGTTCTACGTCTCGCCCGAGCAGCTGATGAAGGACCGGGCGGACTTCGCCCGCAAGGGCATCGCCCGGGGCCGGTCCGTCGTCGTGCTCGCCTACGAGGGCGGGATCGCGTTCGCCACGGAGAACCCGTCGCGTGCGCTGCACAAGATCTCGGAGATCTACGACCGCATCGCGTTCGCCGCGGTGGGCAAGTACAACGAGTTCGAGAACCTGCGCGTGGCCGGTGTGCGCTATGCGGACCTGCGCGGGTACTCCTACGACCGCACCGACGTCACCGCGCGCGGGCTCGCGAACGCCTACGCCCAGACCTTGGGCACCGTGTTCACCACGGAGTCCAAGCCGCTCGAGGTGGAGCTCGTCGTCGCGGAGGTCGGGGCCACCCCCGCCGCCGACCAGATCTACCGGCTGTCGTACGACGGGTCGGTGGCGGACGAGCACGGGCACGTCGTGATGGGCGGGCAGGCAGAGCAGCTGGGCGCGCGGGTCACGGCGGCCTGGCACGAGGGGATGTCGCTGACCGAGGTGCTCGCGCTGGCGGTGCGCACGCTCGGCGCGGTGGGCACGGACGGTTCGGTGGCCGCCGAGGGCGAGGAGCGCGAGATCGCGCCCACCGGCCTCGAGGTGGCGGTGCTGGAGCGTGCGGGCCGGCGACGGGCGTTCCGGCGGCTGCAGGGCGCCACGCTGGCCGGCCTGCTCGAGCGGCCGGACGGCGGGAACGGGCCCGACCAGGGCTGAGCAAGACGGGTCGTGAGCAGGGCCGAGCAGAGTGGAGGGCACCGTGGACCGCAGGATCTTCGGGCTGGAGACCGAGTACGGGGTGACGTGCGCGGCGGACGACGGGCGCGGCCTGTCCGCCGACGAGGTGGCGCGCTACCTGTTCCGCAAGGTCGTGGCGTGGGGGCGGTCGTCGAACGTCTTCCTGCGCAACGGCTCCCGCCTGTACCTCGACGTCGGGTCGCACCCCGAGTACGCGACGGCGGAGTGCGACGACGTGCACCAGCTCGTGGCGTACGACCGGGGCGGGGAGCGCATCCTCGAAGGGCTGGTCGCGGACGCGCAGCAGCGGCTGGAGCACGAGGGTCTGTCGGGCAAGGTGCACCTGTTCAAGAACAACACCGACTCCGCGGGCAACTCCTACGGCTGTCACGAGAACTACCTCGTGCGCCGGCAGGGCGACTTCGCCCGCCTGTCCGAGGTGCTGGTGCCGTTCCTCATCACCCGGCAGGTCCTCACCGGGGCCGGCAAGGTCCTGGCCACGCCGCGCGGCGCCGTCTACTGCCTCTCCCAGCGCGCCGACCACATCTGGGAGGCGGTCTCCAGCGCCACCACCCGGTCCCGGCCCATCATCAACACGCGCGACGAGCCGCACGCCGACGCGGAGAGCTACCGTCGGCTGCACGTCATCGTGGGGGACTCGTCGATGGCGGAGCCGACGACGATGCTCAAGGTCGGCGCCACCGACCTCGTGCTGCGGCTCGTCGAGGCGGGGGTGCCGATGCGCGACCTCACGCTCGAGAACCCGATCCGCGCCATCCGCGAGATCAGCCACGACCGCACCGGCCTGCACCCCGTGCAGCTCGCCAACGGGCGCACCGCCACGGCCGTCGACATCCAGTGGGAGTACTTCCACCGGGTGCGCGAGCACGTGGACGCCCACGCCGGGGCGACGCCCGTCGTCAAGCAGGTCCTCGACCTGTGGGAGCGCGGGCTGCGCGCCCTGGAGTCGGGCGACCTGACGCTCGTGGACCGCGAGCTCGACTGGGTGATCAAGCTCAGGCTCATCGAGCGCTACCAGGCCAAGCACGACCTGGCGCTGGACGACCCGCGCATCGCCCGCCTCGACCTGGCGTACCACGACATCTCGCGCACCGAGGGGCTGTACAACCTGCTCGCCGCCCGCGGCATGGTGGAGCGCGTAGTGACCGACCTGGAGGTCTTCGAGTCCACGGCCGTGCCGCCGCCCACCACGCGCGCCAAGCTCCGCGGCGACTTCGTGCGCGCCGCCCAGGAGGCGCGGCGGGACTACACCGTGGACTGGGTGCACCTGAAGCTCAACGACCAGGCGCAGCGGACGGTGCTGTGCAAGGACCCGTTCAAGAACGTCGACGAGAGAGTGGATCGGCTGATCGAGTCGATGTGACGTCGGTCGGGCCGCGTCGGTCGGGCCGCGTCGGGCGGGCCGGGCGAGCGGGGACGGACCGGCACCTCTCTCGTCGGGCGGGCATGGCAAGATGACGCGGTGCTCCGCCGTCTCACCCTCCTGATCTCGCTGCTGCTCGGCGGCGCTCTCGTGCTCGGCGGGTGCGGCTCGTCGCTGCTGGGGGACGTGCCGACGACGGCGCCGTCAGCGACTCCCGTGCAGGTGTCGGGCGCGGTGGGGGAGCCGCCGTCCCTCCACTACGACCAGCCGTACGACGTGACGCGCCAGGGCGCGCGGACCGTGTGGCCGGGATCCGGCGAGCCGGTGGTGGACGGCGAGCCCGTGCTGCTGAACATGTACGCGGAGGACGGGCGCGACGGCTCCGTCATCTCCTCCACGTACATCGACGCCCCGGCGTGGTACACGATGTCGCCGGAGTCGCTCGGCTCCAACCTCTACGACACGCTGCGGGGCCAGAAGGTGGGCGCGCGCATGCTCCTGCTCGAGGAGGACGACGGCGTGCCCGTGATCCTCGTCGTCGACGTGCTGCCGACGCACGCCGCGGGCGCCGAGGTGGCCGTGGCCGACGACCTGCCGACGGTCGAGCGGGCCGACGACGGCGCGCCCCGGGTCCGGGTGCCGAAGAAGTCCGACCCGCCCTCGGACCTGCAGGTGCAACCCCTGCTGCGGGGCACGGGGCAGCAGGTGCAGGTGGGTCAGGTGGTCACCATGCGCTTCACCGCGGTGCGGTGGAGCGACGGTCGGCAGTTCGACACCACCTGGACGCCCGGCACGCGGCCGCAGTCCGCGACGGTCGGGATCGGCCAGCTGGTCGACGGCCTCGACCAGGGGCTCGTCGAGCAGACCGTCGGGTCGCAGGTGCTTCTCGTGGTGCCCCCGAGCCTCGGCTACGGTGGCACCAGCAGCGACCTCGCCGACGAGACCCTGGTCTACGTCGTGGACATCCTGGACGCGCACTTCCAGGTCACCGAGGACGAGTCGACCGGCCAGGGCAAGGGCGACGACGGCGGCGACCCGGAGAAGACCACCGGCGAGTAGCCGGCGAGAGCAGCGACGACAGCAGCAGAAGGAAGGGTGAGTCCCGCATGTCCGTGGCCGTCCGCGTGATCCCGTGCCTCGACGTCGACGACGGAAGGGTCGTCAAGGGGGTCAACTTCACGAACCTGCGCGACGCGGGGGACCCCGTGGAGCTCGCCTCCCGGTACGACCGCGAGGGCGCCGACGAGGTGACGTTCCTCGACGTGTCCGCGTCCTCGGGCGACCGCGCCACGATGGTCGACGTCGTGCGACGCACCGCCGACCAGGTGTTCGTGCCGCTCACGGTGGGCGGCGGGGTGCGCTCGACCGACGACGTCGACCGCCTGCTGCGCGCCGGCGCGGACAAGGTCGGCGTCAACACCGCCGCCATCGCGCGGCCGGAGCTCGTCGCGGAGATCGCGGCGCGGTTCGGGCGCCAGGTGCTCACCCTGTCGGTGGACGCCCGCCGGGTCACGGGGGAGACGGTCACTCCGTCGGGCTACGAGGTCACGACGCACGGCGGCCGCCGCGGCACCGGGATCGATGCCGTCGAGTGGGCGGCGCGGGCCGCGCACCTGGGCGCGGGCGAGATCCTGCTCAACTCGATGGACGCTGACGGCACCACGTCGGGCTTCGACCTCGAGATGCTCGCCGCCGTGCGCGAGAAGGTCGACGTGCCGCTGGTGGCGTCGGGTGGCGCGGGCGTCCCGGAGCACTTCGTCGCCGCGGCCCGGGCGGGTGCGGACGCCGTGCTCGCCGCGAGCGTCTTCCACTTCGGCGCGCTGTCGATCGGCCAGGTCAAAGAGGCCCTCGCCGCCGCGGGCATCGAGGTGCGACAGTGAGCGGCTGTCGATGAGCGGCAGACCCGCCCCCGGCGGCGCCCGCCGGGCCGGTACCGGCCAGACGACCCTCACCGGGTCGAGGCTGCGCCGCTCGGCCACGCTCGTGTGGCGCGGCATGCGCTCCGAGCCGCGCCTGTACGTGCTGGCCGTGGGCGCGTCGGCCGTGTTCGGCGCCGCCACGGTGGCGGTGAGCCGCGCGGTCGGCTGGGCTACCGACGCGGTCGTCGTCCCGGCGATCGCGGGCGACCCGGCCGCGCAGGACCGCATCTGGGTCGCCGGCCTCGTGCTCGCCGCGGTGGCGTTCACGCTCGCGCTCGGCGTGGCCGGCCGGCGCATCTGGGCCGGATACGGCTTCGCCTCGATCCAGGCGCACCACCGGCGCGGGCTGTCGCGGCAGTACCTCCACCTGCCGGTCTCGTGGCACCGCGCCCACCCGGCGGGGCGTCTGCTGTCGGCGGCGAGCGCCGACGTCGAGGCCGCCACCGGCGTGTTCAACCCGCTGCCGTTCGCCCTCGGGGTCGTGGTGATGATCGCCGTGGCCACGGGAATGCTGCTCGCGGTGGACGTCTGGCTCGCCGTCGCGGCCCTGCTGGTCGTGCCCGCGGCCGTCGCCGCGAACGTCGTCTTCCAGCGCCACATGACGCCCGCCGTGACGCGCGCCCAGCAGCTGCGCGCGGAGGTGGCGGACGTGGCGCACGAGTCGTTCGAGGGCGCCCTCCTGGTGACGTCGCTCGGCACGGCCGACCGCGAGGAGCGCCGGTTCGCCGAGCGCACGGACGCGCTGCGCGCGGCCAACGTGCGCGTGGGCACCGTGCGGGCCGTGTTCGATCCCGTCATCGAGCTGCTGCCCTCCCTCGGCACGCTGGCCGTGCTGGGCGTGGGCACGTGGCGGGCGTCCACGGGCGCGGTCGACGCAGGGGACGTCGTGACGGCCGCGTACCTGCTGACGCTCATGGCGGTGCCGGTGCGCGCGTTCGGCTGGGTGCTGGGCGAGCTGCCGCGCGCCCTGGTCGGCTACGACCGGATCGCGGGCATCCTCGACGCCCCGGCGTCGCTCGTACCCGGCGCGGCGGCGCTGCCGCGCGGCGCCGGCGGACTGGCGCTGCGGCTCGACGGCGTCGGGGTCGACGTCCCTGCGGCCGGCGCGACGGCCACGCTGCTCGACGGGATCGACCTCGAGGTCGCGCCGGGGGCCACCGTCGCCGTGGTCGGGAGCACGGGGGCCGGCAAGACGACGCTGGTCTCGCTGTTCGCCCGGCTCAGCGACCCGACCCGTGGCCGCGTGCTGCTCGACGGCGTGGACGTGCGCGACCTGGCCGCGGGGGAGATCCCCGCGCAGGTGGCGCTCGTGACGCAGCAGACGTTCGTCTTCGAGGACACGGTGCGCTCCAACGTCACGCTCGCCGACCCCGGCGACGACGGCGCCCCGGACGACGCCGCCGTCTGGGACGCGCTGCGCGTCGCCCGGGTCGACGACGTCGTGCGCGACCTCCCGGGCGGGCTGGACGCGCCCCTGGGGGAGCGCGGCGCCAACCTGTCCGGCGGGCAGCGGCAGCGGCTCGCCGTGGCGCGGGCGCTCGTGCGCCGCCCCCGGTTGCTCGTCCTCGACGACGCCACGTCGGCGGTCGATCCGCGGGTGGAGGGGGAGATCCTCGGCTCCCTCTCGGCGGCGCGCGGCGACGGGGCACGCGGCGCCACGACCGTCGTCATGGTCGCCTACCGCATGTCCTCCGTGGCGCTGGCGGACGTCGTCGTGCACCTCGAGGGCGGTCGCGTGGTGGACGTCGGTCCGCACCCGGACCTGCTGGCCCGCGACGCGGGGTACCGCGCCCTCGCCACGGCCTATGAGCGGGAGACCGCGCGCCGGGCGCGCGAGCTCGCGGACGAGGCGGCCGCGGGGGAAGCGGTGCCGGGCCTGACGACCGCGGACGACCTGGTGCCGGACGAGACGTCGCTGGAGGACACGCCGTGAGCGCCACCCGGATCGCCGCCGCCAGCGAGCTCGGCGTGCTCGCGACGCTGCGCCGTGGCGTGCAGATCTCCCCGCAGATCGTCGACGGCATGTGGCTCACCCTGGCGCTCGCCGTCCTGGCGGCCGCGGGCCGCGTCGTCGTGCCGGTCGCCGTGCAGCGCACGATCGACGACGGCATCCTCGCTGCGGGCGGCCCCGACGCCGGGCAGGTGGCCCTGCTGACGGGCCTCGCGGCGGGGGCCGTCGTCATCGCCGGGCTGTGCACGGCGGTGGTCAACGTGCGCCTGTTCCGCCGTACCGAGGCGGGGCTCGCCGCCCTGCGGGTGCAGGCGTTCCGGCACGTGCACGACCTGTCCACGCTGGCGCAGGGCACCGAACGACGCGGCGCGCTGGTGTCACGCGTGACCTCCGACGTCGACACGATCTCCTTGTTCGTGCAGTGGGGCGGCATCCAGCTGCTCGTGTCCACCCTGCAGGTGCTGGTCGCCACGGGGCTCATGGCCGTGTACTCGTGGCAGCTGACCGTCGTGGTCTGGGCCTGTTTCGTGCCGCTCTTCCTCGTGCTGCGCCGCGCGCAGGGGTCGGTGAACCGGGCCTACGCAGCCGTCCGCCAGGCCGTCGGCGCGATGCTCGGCGCGATCTCCGAGGCCGTGGTGGGTGCCGAGACGGTGCGCGCCTACGGCGTGGCCCGTCGCACGGGGCGGCGCGTCGACGCGGCGGTGGAGCACACGCGGGCGACGCAGGCCCGTGCCCAGCTCCTCGTCTCGTCCGTGTTCTCGAGCGGGGTGCTGGTCGCCAACCTGGTGCTCGCCGTGGTGGTCGTGGTGGGCACGCTGCTCGGCGTGGGCGGCGGCCTGACGGCCGGGCAGGTGGTCGCGTTCCTGTTCCTGGTGCAGCTGTTCACCGGGCCGGTGCAGCAGGCCACCGAGATCCTCAACGAGCTGCAGAACGCCGTCGCGGGCTGGCGTCGCGTGCTCGCGGTGCTCGAGACGCCGGTCGACGTGGCGGAGGCCGACGACGCCACGGCGAGCCCCCGCGGCCCGGCCGCGGTGACGCTGCGCGGCGTGCGGTTCGCCTACCCCGACGGGCCCGAGGTGCTGCACGGGGTCGACCTGGAGCTGCCCGCGCGGCGCAAGGTCGCCGTGGTGGGGCGGACGGGGTCGGGCAAGACGACGGTCGCCAAGCTGGTCGCCCGGCTCATGGACCCCACGGCGGGGCAGGTGCTGCTCGACGGCGTGGACCTGCGCCTCCTGACGCTCGGCTCGTTGCGCGAGCGCGTCGTCCTCGTGCCGCAGGAGGGCTTCCTCTTCGACGGCACGGTGGAGCAGAACGTCGCCTACGGGCTGCGGCCGGAGCCGTCGGCAGGCGCCGTCGAGACCCGGGCCCGCGTCGCGCAGGCGGTCGCGTCGCTCGGCCTGTCGGACTGGGTGGCCGGGCTGCCGCAGGGCCTGGACACGCCCGTCGGGCAGCGCGGCGAGGCGCTGAGCGCGGGGGAGCGGCAGCTGGTCGCGATTGCGCGCGCCTACCTCGCGGCGCCCGACCTGCTGGTGCTCGACGAGGCCACGTCGGCCGTCGACCCGGCGGCCGAGGTGCGGATCGCGCGGGCGCTGGACTCCCTCACCTCGGGCCGGTCCACCATCACGATCGCGCACCGGCTCTCGACGGCGGAGGCGAGCGACCTCGTGATCGTCGTCGACGAGGGACGCGTGGTGGAGGTCGGGGGCCACGCTGAGCTCGCCGCTGCGGGCGGCGTGTACGCGCGGATGCACGCGAGCTGGGTGGCGCAGACCCGATGACCCGCACCGCCCGCCCGCCCGCCGCCGGACCCGTGCCCGAGGGCCGCCGCCGACGTGTCAAGATGCTCGGGTGACCACGCCCGCCCTTCCCGGCTCGCCCCTCGACCCCGCGCTCGCGGCCCGGCTCAAGCGCGACGAGCACGGTCTCGTCGCCGCGATCGTGCAGCAGCACGACACCGGCGAGGTGCTCATGCTCGGCTGGATGGACGACGAGGCCCTGCACCGCACCCTCACCGAGGGCCGGGTGACGTTCTGGAGCCGGTCGCGCGGGGAGTACTGGCGCAAGGGCGACACGTCCGGTCACGTGCAGCTGGTGCGGTCCGTCGCGCTGGACTGCGACGGCGACGCACTGCTCGTGCGCGCGCACCAGGTGGGCGCCGCGTGCCACACCGGCACCCGCACCTGCTTCGAGGCGGGCGGCGACCTGGGGGCCGTCGTCGGCCCCGACGCGCCGACCCCGTAAGCCCGTGAGCCCGAACCCGACCAGCCCCGACGCTCCCCAGGAGGACCGGTGACCACCCCCGCCGTCACGCCCCCCGACACCGCCGTGCCCGCCGACCAGGCGGCCCCGGAGACCCCGCGCACCGTGGCGGGCCCCTCGGCGGAGGACCTGGCGTGGGGCGCGACCTGGCCGGGTCTCGGCACGTTCCGGGCGCTGGCCGCCGACCGCCGCGTGATCCCCGTGGTGCGGCGCGTGCTGGCCGACGACGTCACCCCGGTGGGCCTGTACCGCACGCTCGCCCAGGACCGCCCGGGCACCTTCGTGCTGGAGTCGGCGGAGTCGTCGGGCGGCTGGTCGCGCTGGTCCTTCGTGGGCGTGGACTCGCGGGCCACCCTCACCGCGCAGGACGGTCGGGCCGTGTGGCACGGCGACGTGCCCGCCGGCATCCCGCGCGAGGGCGACGTCGTCGACGTGCTCGGCGCGGCGCTCGAGGCGCTGCGCACCCCGCCGATCGAGGGTCTGCCGCCGCTGACCGGCGGGCTCACGGGTGCGCTGGGCTGGGACGTCGTGCGGCACTGGGAGCCGACGCTCCCCGCGAACGCCCCGGACGAGCTCGGGGTGCCGGAGGTGGCGCTGAGCCTCGCGACCGACCTCGTGGCGGTCGACCACCACACGGGGACCGCGTGGCTCATCGCCAACGCGATCAACGGCGACGGCACCGACGAGCGGGTGGACCAGGCGCACGCCGACGCCGTCGCCCGGCTCGACGCGATGCAGGCGCGGCTCGCGTCGCCGGCCCCGCCCGAGCCCACCGTGCTGCGCGGGCCGGACGAGGTGGCCGAGCCGGCGCTGGAGTTCCGGTCCACCCGCGACGAGTTCGAGGCCGCCGTGCGCACCGGCCAGGAGGCCATCCGCGAGGGCGAGGTGTTCCAGGTGGTGCTGTCCCAGCGCCTCGGCCTGGACTGCCCGGCTGCGCCCCTGGACGTCTACCGGGCGCTGCGCACGATCAACCCGAGCCCGTACATGTACTACTTCCGGCTCACCGGTCCGGACGAGCGCGAGTTCTCCGTCGTCGGGTCCAGCCCGGAGACCCTGGTCAAGGTGACCGACGGTCACGTCACGACGTACCCGATCGCGGGCTCGCGGCCGCGCGGGGCGACGGTGGAGGAGGACGTGACGTTCGGGGAGGAGCTGCTGGCCGACCCCAAGGAGCGCGCCGAGCACCTCATGCTCGTCGACCTGTCGCGCAACGACCTCGTCAAGGTCTGTGAGCCGACGTCGGTCGAGGTGGTCGAGTTCATGGCCACCCGCCGGTTCAGCCACATCATGCACCTGTGCTCGACCGTGGTCGGCCGCCTGCGGGCGGGCGCGACGGCGCTCGACACGCTGCGTGCGACGTTCCCCGCGGGGACCCTCTCGGGGGCGCCCAAGCCGCGGGCGATCGCGCTGATCGACGAGCTCGAGCCGGCATCGCGGGGGATCTACGGCGGCACGGTGGGCTACTTCGACTTCGGCGGCAACATGGACATGGCGATCGCGATCCGCACGGCATGCATCCGCGACGGTCGGGCGTGGGTGCAGGCCGGCGGCGGGATCGTCGCGGACTCGGTACCCGCGCTCGAGTACGAGGAGTCGCGCAACAAGGCGGCCGCGGCGGTGCGCGCCGTGCAGCTGGCCGCGCGGTTCCGGGCGCTGTGAGCCGTGCACACGACTGACGGGCAGGACGGATCGATGGACGACGACGCAGCAGGCAGCACGCACGACGCCGGCGAGGGCACCGGGGACCGCGCGACCGGTCGCGGGACGGCGCCGGGCGAGGGCCGCACCCCGGGCCGCGGGCCGCTGCGCACGCGGTCGCGCGCGGTGTGGTCGGTGGTGGCGGTCGGCGGGCTCACGCTCGCGACGGCGTCGCCCACCTGGGTGAGCACGACGGTGTCGACGGCCCTGGAGCCCACGGTCGACGTCGCGGTCACCGGGACGACCGCGGCCCCCGCCGTCGGCGCGGCCGCGCTCGTGGTCGTCGCGGGAGGCGCGGCCCTGGCCATCGCCGGGCGCGTGGCGCGCTGGGTCGCTCTGGTCGTCGTGGCGCTCGCGGGGGCGCTCGCCACCGCCTCCGCCGCCGCCGTGCTGCTCGACCCGCTCCCCGCCGCGACGTCGGGGGCCTCCCAGACCGCGGGGGTGACGGACCTCACGTCGCCCGTCGTGGTCGCGGTGTGGCCGTGGCTGACGGCCGTGCTCGGCGCGGCGGCGGTGGTCGTCGCGGCGCTCGCCGTGGTGGGGGCGCCCGCCTGGGGTGCCACGTCCGGGCGGCACGAGCGCGCCGACGCCGTCCTCCCCGCGGACGGGGAGGACCCGGGCGCCGGGCCGGCGGCGACCGGGGGCGGGTCCGCCGCTCCTGGTCAGCACGACCCCCACGACGCGTGGGACGCGCTCTCCCGGGGAACGGACCCGTCGGCGGACCGCTAGGCTGGACCGCGCACCACGTCACGAAAGGGCATCACATTCCAATGACCGACAACCGCAACGCCGAGGTCGCCTACCTGCCCCCGGCCGTCCCGCCCACGAACCACGGCCACACGACCGCCGCGTGGTCGGCGATGATCGGCATCATGCTGGGCGTGGCCGTCGGCGCCGTCGGGATGCTGCCCCAGGTCCCGGACGCGGTCGTCTGGGTCGGCGCCGTGATCGTCGCCGCCTCGCTCGTGCTCGGCCTCGTGCTGCGCAACATGGGATTCGGCCAGACCAAGGACGGCGTGACGCCCCGCCGGACCTCCTCCGGGCACTGACCCTCGGGCCGCGAAGGCCCTGGCCGACCGGCCGCCACGACGACGGCGCGCTCCCGCCACCGGGGGCGCGCCGTCGCCGTGCCCGGGCCGTTCCGGCGGCGTCGTCTCACGGTCGGAGACGTGTCCGGACCGCTTCGCGGACGGGCCTACGATGGCAGGCAGACGTCGGTGCGGCGTCAGGGACGGGGAGGCAGACCATGACGGTCCTGGAGGACATCGTCGCGGGAGTCCGCGAGGACCTCGCGGTGCGCCAGGCGCGGACGTCGCTCGACGAGCTCAAGGAGCGCGCGGCGCGCGTGCCCGGGGCCCTCGAGTGCTGCGGACGCCTGCTCTCGGAGGATCGCGTCGCCGTGATCGCCGAGGTGAAGCGCTCGAGCCCGAGCAAGGGCGACCTGGCGCCGATCTCCGACCCGGCAGCACTGGCCGAGGAGTACGCCCGGGGAGGCGCCAGCGCGATCTCCGTGCTCACGGAGCAGCGGCGGTTCGGCGGCTCGCTCGCCGACCTGGACGCGGTGCGCGCCCGGGTGGACGTCCCGGTGCTGCGCAAGGACTTCGTCGTCACGCCGTACCAGGTGTGGGAGGCGCGGGCCCACGGTGCGGACCTGGTGCTGCTCATCGTGGCCGCCCTGGAGCAGACCGTCCTGACCTCCCTGATCGAGCGGGTGCACTCGCTCGGTATGACGGCGCTGGTCGAGGCCCACACGGCGGACGAGGTGCGCCGGGCGCTGGACGCCGGGGCGCGCGTCGTCGGCGTCAACGCCCGCGACCTCAAGACCCTCGAGGTGGACCGCACGACGTTCGCGCGGCTCGCTCCCCTGATCCCCGACGACGTCGTGCGCGTCGCGGAGTCCGGCGTGCGCGGTCCGCACGACGTGCTCGACTACGCCCGCTCCGGCGCGCACGCCGTGCTCGTCGGCGAGGCGCTGGTGACCGACGGCGCGCCGCGCCGGTCGGTGGCGGACCTCGTCGCGGCCGGGCAGCACCCGGCCCTGTGGTCGGTCCGCCCGGCGGCCCAGCCGTAAGACCTTCCCGGGCGGCCCAGGTCGGGCCGCGCCGGCGACACACACACCGCACAGCACACCACCACACGGCATCGCAGGCGGCCGAGGTGCCGACGACCGGTACCCTCGCCACGACCCAGCAGCGGACCCGCCGAGCGGTGCCGACGAGAGACGGAGGACCCGTGCCCGAACAGCCCGTACGGGAGGCGCTGACCGAGACCCTGGCGCACCAGGTGCTCGGCCGGCTCGCGGACGTCGAGGGCCCGTACTTCGGGCAGTTCGGCGGCCGTTTCGTGCCCGAGGCCCTCATCGCCGCGCTCGACGAGCTCGAGACCGAGTACCGCAAGGCGCTCGGCGACCCCGCGTTCACCGACGAGCTGGCGCGCCTGCACCGCGAGTACACCGGCCGCCCGTCGCCGCTGACCGAGGTGCCGCGCTTCGCGGAGCACTGCGGCGGCGCCGATGCGGGGCACCGGGTGTTCCTCAAGCGCGAGGACCTCAACCACACCGGGTCGCACAAGATCAACAACGTGCTGGGCCAGGCGCTGCTGGTCAAGCGCATGGGCAAGACGCGCGTCATCGCCGAGACGGGGGCCGGCCAGCACGGCGTCGCGACGGCCACCGCCGCCGCGCTCCTCGACCTCGAGTGCGTCGTGTACATGGGCGAGGAGGACACGCGGCGCCAGGCTCTCAACGTGGCCCGGATGCGCCTGCTCGGCGCCGAGGTCGTGCCCGTGACCATCGGGTCACGCACGCTCAAGGACGCCATCAACGAGGCGCTGCGCGACTGGGTCGCGAACGTCGAGAGCACGCACTACCTGCTCGGCACGGTCACGGGGCCGCACCCGTTCCCGGAGATGGTGCGCGAGTTCCACCGCATCATCGGCGAGGAGGCGCGCGAGCAGATCCTCGAGCGCACCGGACGGCTGCCGGACGCCGTCGCGGCGTGCGTGGGCGGCGGGTCCAACGCGCTCGGCATCTTCAACGCGTTCCTCGACGACGAGGGCGTCACCCTGCACGGCTTCGAGGCCGGGGGAGAGGGCATCGAGTCCGGCCGGCACGCGGCCCGCTTCTCGGGCGGTGCCCCGGGCGTGCTGCACGGCGCCCGGTCCTACCTGCTGCAGGACGACGACGGGCAGACGCTGCCCAGCCACTCCGTCTCGGCGGGCCTGGACTACCCGAGCGTCGGGCCCGCGCACTCCTGGCTGCACGACCTGGGTCGCGCCACGTACGAGCCGGTGACCGACGACGAGGCCATGGAGGCGTTCCGTCTGCTGTGCCGCACCGAGGGGATCATCCCGGCGATCGAGTCGGCGCACGCGCTCGCCGGCGCCCAGCGTCTCGGGCGCGAGGCCGCCGAGGCGGGGCGCACCGGCCAGGTGATCCTCGTCAACCTCTCGGGCCGCGGCGACAAGGACGTGGCCACCGCCGCGACGTGGTTCGGGCTGCTCGACGAGCAGGACACGACCGAGCAGGCGACCGCGCCGGAGGGGGACCAGTGAGCACCGCGACCGACACCTCGCCCACCGGCGCGCGCCTCGACGCGCTGCGCACCGAGGGGCGCGCCGCCCTGGTCGGCTACCTGCCCGTCGGCTTCCCGGACGTGGAGCGCTCGATCGAGGCCGTGCTGGCCATGGTCGACGCCGGCGTGGACGTCGTGGAGATCGGCGTCCCGTACACCGACCCCGTGATGGACGGCCCGGTCATCCAGCGCGCCGCCGAGGCCGCGCTCGCGGGCGGCGCCCGCGTGCGCGACGTGCTGCGCGTCGTCGAGGCCGTGGCCGAGCGCTCCGGCGGGCGCGTGCCCGCCCTCGTGATGACCTACTGGAACCCGGTGCTGCGGTACGGCGTGGACGCGTTCGCGCGCGACCTCTCCGGCGCGGGCGGTGCGGGTCTCATCACCCCCGACCTCATCCCCGACGAGGGCGCCGACTGGATCGCGGCCTCGCGGGAGCACGACCTCGACCGGGTGTTCCTCGTCGCGCCGAGCTCCACGCCGGAGCGCCTGGCGCTCACGGCACGGGCGTCGCGCGGCTTCGTGTACGCGGCCTCGACGATGGGCGTCACGGGCACCCGCGACCAGGTGGGCGACCGGGCCGAGCAGCTGGTCGCCGACACGCGCGCGGCCGGGGCCGAGCACGTCTGCGTCGGGCTCGGCGTCTCGTCGGGCGACCAGGCCGCCGAGGTGGGCCGGTTCGCCGACGGGGTGATCGTGGGCTCGGCGCTCGTGCGCCCGCTGCTGACCGACCGGCCCTGGGCCGACCGGCTCGACGGTCTGCGGTCCACCGTGGCGGAGCTCGCCGACGGCGTGCGGCGATCGCGCCGGGCGGTCCCGGGGGCCGCCTCGTGACGCCGACGATCCTCGCGTCCGTCCAGGCGGCGATCCCGAGCCCGTCGCAGCACACCTGGTATCTCGGTCCCGTGCCGCTGCGCGCCTACGCGCTCGCCATCCTCGCGGGCATCGCCGTCGCGATCTGGATCACGACCAAGCGCTGGGTCGCCCGTGGCGGCGACCCCGACGACGTCCTGGACATCGCGTTCTGGGCCGTGCCGTTCGGCATCGTCGGCGGCCGGCTCTACCACGTGATCAGCACGCCGGAGCCGTACTGGGGCGAGGGCGGCGACCCCGTGCGCGCCCTGTACGTCTGGGAGGGCGGCCTGGGCATCTGGGGCGCCGTCGCGCTCGGCGCCGTCGGCGCCTGGATCGGCTGCCGCCGCAAGGGCGTGCGGCTGAGCTCCTTCGCCGACGCGCTCGCCCCCGGGCTGCTCGTCGCGCAGGCGGTGGGGCGGCTCGGCAACTGGTTCAACCAGGAGCTCTTCGGGGCCCCGACCACGCTGCCCTGGGGCCTCGAGATCTCTCCGGAGGTCATCGAGCGGCTCAACGCGGACACGGGGACGTCGTTCGTGGCGGGCACGCTGTTCCACCCGACGTTCCTGTACGAGCTGTTGTGGAACCTCGGGGCCGCCGCGCTTCTCGTCTGGCTCGACCGCCGGTACAGGCTCGGTCATGGGCGGGTATTCTGGGCCTACGTCGCGCTCTACACTCTGGGCAGGGTGTGGATCGAGATGCTTCGCATCGACACCGCCGAGCACGTGCTCGGGCTGCGTCTGAACGTGTGGACGTCGATCGTCGTGGGCCTTGCTGCCCTCGTCGCCTTCGTCGTGATCGGCAGGCGCTACCCGGACCGCGAGGACGGTGTCGAGCTGCCCGGTCGCACCCGCGAGGGGCAGGCGGGGGGTCGGGAAGCCGGGGACGACCGGCACGACACCGAGCTTGACACCACGAGCACCGCGCACGCCGGGGCCGCCGTAGGCGCCCCCGGCCGGGACGACGGCCGCGACAGCGGCGGCGGACCGAGACGTGCGGACGCGGACGCTGCCGGACCCGACCAGGGGCCGGCAGACCGCGCCTGAGGCGACACCGACCGGGACACCTCCCGGGCGGGGCCGCCTGATGTTTCCGACGGGCCGACGACGTCCCGACCACCTTTGAGCATGACGCGCCCGCGTGCGGGCGTGCAGGAGGACGGTGTTGATGACCACGCCGCAGCATCGGGTCGCGCGGCCCTCGGCCCAGGGCCTCTACGACCCTGCGTCGGAGCACGACGCGTGCGGTGTCGCCTTCGTCGCGACACTGCGCGGGACGCCCGGCCGCGACATCGTGGACGCGGGCCTGACCGCCCTGCTGAACCTCGACCACCGCGGCGCGGTGGGTGCGGAGGAGAACAGCGGTGACGGGGCCGGGATCCTCACGCAGATCCCGGACGCCTTCGTCCGTGACGTCGTGGCCGCGGAGCTCCCGCCCGCCGGTCACTACGCGATCGGCATGGCGTTCCTGCCGCAGGACCTCGCGGAGGCCGACGCGTGCGCGCGCCGGTTCGAGGCGATCGCCGCGGAGGAGAAGCTCGACGTGCTCGCCTGGCGCGACGTTCCCGTCACGGCCGACCTCGTCGGCCCGACGGCGCGCGCGTCGATGCCCCTGTTCCGGCAGGTCGTCGTGGCGGACCCGTCGCGCGAGCTGTCCGGGCTCGAGCTGGACCGCCGCACGTACCGCCTGCGCAAGCGGGCGCAGAACGAGCTGGACCTGTTCCTCGCGTCGTTGTCGAGCCGCACCCTGACGTACAAGGGCATGCTCACGACGGCGCAGCTCGAGCCGTTCTTCCCCGACCTGAGCGACCCGCGCTACGCGTCGGAGATCGCCCTGGTGCACTCCCGGTTCTCCACGAACACGTTCCCGTCGTGGCCACTGGCGCAGCCGTTCCGCCTCGTGGCGCACAACGGCGAGATCAACACGGTGCGGGGCAACCGCAACTGGATGGCCGCGCGCGAGAGCACCATGGCCAGCGAGGTGCTCGGCGACCTGTCCCCGCTGCTGCCCGTGTGCACGGAGGGGTCGAGCGACTCCGCGAGCTTCGACGAGGTGCTCGAGCTGCTGCACCTGTCGGGCCGCTCGCTGCCGCACGCGGTGCTGATGATGGTCCCCGAGGCGTGGGAGAACCACGCCGAGATGGACCCGGCGCGCCGCGCGTTCTACCAGTACCACGCCAACCTCATGGAGCCGTGGGACGGGCCCGCCTGCCTCACGTTCACGGACGGCACCCTCATCGGCGCGGTCCTCGACCGCAACGGGCTGCGGCCCGGCCGCTACTGGGTCACCGAGGACGGGCTCGTCGTGCTCGCGTCGGAGGCCGGCGTCCTGGACATCGACCCCGCGACGATCGTGCGCAAGGGCCGCCTCGAGCCGGGCCGCATGTTCCTCGTCGACACCGCCCAGGGGCGGATCGTGGAGGACGACGAGCTCAAGTCGCAGCTCGCCGCCCAGCGCCCGTACGGCGAGTGGGTCGCCGGCAACACGATCACGTTGGACTCGCTGCCCGAGCGTGAGCACGTGGCGCACTCGGCCGCGTCGGTCCAGCGCCGGCAACGCGCGTTCGGGTACACCACCGAGGAGCTCAAGGTCCTCCTGACGCCGATGGCGGACACGGGGGCGGAGGCGCTCGGCGCGATGGGGTCGGACACGCCGATCGCCGTCCTGTCGAGCCGCCCGCGGCTGCTGTTCGACTACTTCACGCAGATGTTCGCCCAGGTGACGAACCCGCCGCTGGACTCGATCCGCGAGCAGCTCGTCACGGCGATCGACAGCACGATCGGCCCGGAGCCGAACCTCCTCGAGGAGGTCGCGGGCCACGCCCGCAAGCTGGACCTGCCCTTCCCGGTGCTCGACAACGACGAGCTCGCCAAGATCGTCCGTATCGACCGTGACCCGCGCCTGGAGGGCGAGTTCCGCGCCGGCATCGTGCGCGGCCTCTACGAGGTGTCCGGCGGCGGCCGCGCGCTCCAGGCCCGCCTGGAGGAGATCTTCGCCCAGGTCGACGCCGAGATCGCCGACGGAGTCACGCACATCGTGCTGTCCGACCGCGACTCGGACTCCGAGCTCGCGGCGATCCCGTCGCTGCTGCTGACCAGCGCGGTGCACCACCATCTGCTGCGCCAGGGCACGCGCACCCGGATCTCGCTCGTCGTCGAGGCGGGCGACGTGCGCGAGGTGCACCACGTCGCGCTCCTGATCGGCTACGGGGCGGCCGCGGTCAACCCGTACCTCGCCATGGAGACGGTCGAGGACCTCGCGCTGCGCGGCTACCTGGCTGTCACCCCCGAGCAGGCGGTCGCGAACCTCATCAAGGCGCTCGGCAAGGGCGTGCTCAAGGTCATGAGCAAGATGGGCATCTCGACGATCATGTCGTACCGCGGTGCGCAGATCTTCGAGGCCGTCGGGCTCTCCCACGAGCTGGTCGACGACTACTTCACCGGCACCACGAGCCGCCTGGCCGGCGTCGGCCTCGACGTCATCGCGGCGGAGGTGGCGGCACGGCACGCCGAGGCGTATCCGGCGTCGGGCAACCACGCGCCGCACCAGCGGCTGACGAGCGGCGGCGAGTACCAGTGGCGCCGGGACGGGGAGGAGCACCTCTTCGACCCCGAGACCGTCTTCCGCCTGCAGCACGCGACCCGCACCGGCCGGATGGACATCTTCCGCCAGTACACGCGGCGCGTGGACGAGCAGTCGCGCCGGCTGATGACGCTGCGCGGCCTGCTGCGGTTCACCCCCGACCGGGAGCCGGTGCCGATCGACGAGGTCGAGTCGGTCGCCGAGATCGTCAAGCGGTTCAACACCGGGGCGATGTCGTACGGCTCGATCTCCGCGGAGGCGCACGAGACGCTCGCGATCGCCATGAACCGCCTCGGCGGCCGGTCCAACACCGGCGAGGGCGGCGAGGACCCGGAGCGCCTGTACGACCCGGAGCGCCGCTCGCGGGTCAAGCAGATCGCTTCCGGCCGCTTCGGTGTGACGAGCGAGTACCTCACGAACGCGGACGACATCCAGATCAAGCTCGCGCAGGGCGCCAAGCCGGGTGAGGGCGGCCAGCTGCCCGGGCCCAAGGTCTACCCGTGGGTCGCGAAGACCCGGCACTCGACGCCGGGCGTCGGCCTCATCTCGCCGCCGCCGCACCACGACATCTACTCGATCGAGGACCTGGCGCAGCTCATCCACGACGCCAAGAACGCCAACCCGGCGGCGCGCGTGCACGTCAAGCTCGTCTCCGAGTTCGGCGTCGGCACCGTGGCCACGGGCGTGTCCAAGGCGCACGCGGACGTCGTGCTCATCTCGGGCCACGACGGCGGCACGGGCGCGAGCCCGCTCACGTCGCTGAAGCACGCGGGCACGCCGTGGGAGATCGGCCTGGCCGAGACCCAGCAGACCCTCGTGCTCAACAACCTGCGCGACCGCATCGTCGTGCAGGTCGACGGGCAGATGAAGACCGGGCGCGACGTCGTCGTGGCCGCGCTGCTGGGGGCCGAGGAGTTCGGCTTCGCCACCGCGCCGATGGTCGTCTCGGGCTGCGTCATGATGCGCGTGTGCCACCTGGACACGTGCCCGGTGGGCGTCGCTACGCAGAACCCGGAGCTGCGCAAGCGGTTCACGGGCAAGCCGGAGTTCGTCGTGAACTTCTTCGAGTTCATCGCGCAGGAGGTGCGCGAGCACCTCGCGTCGCTCGGCTTCCGTTCGATCGAGGAGGCGGTCGGCCACGTCGAGGCGCTCGACACCCGCAAGGCCGTGGACCACTGGAAGGCGCAGGGCCTCGACCTGGCCCCGGTGCTCGCCACGCCCGAGATCACGCCGGGCACGACGCTGCACCAGGTGGCGACGCAGGACCACGGCCTGGCCAAGGCGCTCGACAACCACCTGATCGAGATGGCGCGCCCCGCGCTCGAGGACGCGTTGCCGGTGCGGATCGAGCTGCCGGTGCGCAACGTCAACCGCACGGTCGGCACGATGCTCGGCCACGAGGTGACCAAGCGGTACCGGGGGGCCGGCCTGCCCGACGACACGATCGACGTGACCCTCACGGGCTCGGCCGGTCAGTCGCTGGGCGCGTTCCTGCCGGGCGGCGTCACGCTGCGCCTGTTCGGCGACGCCAACGACTACGTCGGCAAGGGCCTGTCGGGCGGCCGGATCGTCGTCCGCCCGGACCGCTCCGCGGTGCTCGAGGGGGCGGCGAACGTGGTGGCCGGCAACGTCATCGGCTACGGCGCGACGTCGGGCGAGGTGCTGCTGCGCGGCCGGGTGGGCGAGCGCTTCGGTGTGCGCAACTCGGGTGCGACGCTGGTGGTGGAGGGCGTGGGCGACCACGGCTGCGAGTACATGACGGGCGGCACCGTGCTGGTGCTCGGCCCGACGGGCCGCAACTTCGGCGCCGGCATGTCGGGCGGCGTCGCGTACGTGCTCAACCTGCGCGACGTGGCGATGAACACCCAGGCGGTGGCGAGTGGCGAGCTCGAGGTGGGCCCGCTGGACGACGCCGACTGGGACCGCGTGCGCGGCCTCCTGGAGCGGCACCTGGAGGAGACCGGCTCGCCCGTGGCGGCCGAGCTCCTCGAGGACGACGGTGCCCGAGCGCGGTTCTCGCGCGTCCTGCCCGCGGGCTGGGCCCGCGTGCGCGCCGCGCTGGCCGACGCCGAGGCCGCAGGGAAGACGCTGGGCGAGGGCGACGACTTCGACCCGGCGATGTGGGAGCAGATCATGGAGGTGGCGCGTGGCTGACCCCCGCGGATTCCTGAAGGTGCGGGAGCGCGAGCTCCCGCCGAACCGCCCGATCGAGGTGCGGCTGCGTGACTGGAAGGACACGCACGCCCATCGCGAGGAGGGGCAGGCGTTCCTCAAGGAGCAGGCGGGCCGCTGCATGGACTGCGGCATCCCGTTCTGCCACCAGGGCTGCCCGCTCGGGAACCTCATCCCCGAGTGGAACGACCTGGTGTGGCGCGGCCAGTGGGCCGACGCCGTCGAGCGCCTGCACGCGACCAACAACTTCCCGGAGTTCACCGGTCGCGTCTGCCCGGCCCCGTGCGAGACGAGCTGCGTGCTGGGCATCAACCAGCCCGCCGTGACGATCAAGAACGTCGAGGTCTCGATCATCGACGAGGCGTTCGAGCGCGGCCTGGTCACGCCGCAGGTGCCGCAGCGGCTCACGGGCTCCACCGTGGCCGTCGTCGGTTCCGGCCCTGCCGGCCTCGCCGCCGCGCAGCAGCTCACGCGCGCCGGCCACACGGTCGTCGTGTACGAGCGCGACGACGCGATCGGCGGCCTGTTGCGCTACGGCATCCCCGACTTCAAGCTCGAGAAGATGCACATCGACCGCCGCCTGGAGCAGATGGAGGCCGAGGGCACCCGCTTCCGCCCGGGTGTCGCCATCGGGCGCGACATCACCTGGGACGCGCTGCGCCGCCGGTTCGACGCGGTCGTGGTCGCCACCGGCGCCACAGTGCCGCGCGAGCTCGCGGTGCCCGGGCACGAGCTGGGCGGCGTCCACTTCGCGATGGACTTCCTGACGCCGGCGAACAAGGCCGCGGCGGGGAACCCGGTCGGCGGCGCCCCGTCGGCCGAGGGCAAGCACGTCGTGATCATCGGTGGCGGCGACACCGGCTCGGACTGCTTGGGCACGTCCTTGCGGCAGGGTGCGGCCAGCGTCACGACGCTGGCGATCGGCAAGAAGCCCTCGCTGGACCGCCCGGCGAGCCAGCCCTGGCCCACCGACCCGATCGTGTTCGAGGTCTCGACGTCCCACGAGGAGGGCGGGGAGCGCAGCTACCTGGCCTCGACGGTAGAGTTCGTGGGCGGCGAGGACGGGAACGTCCGGGCCCTGAAGGTCGCGGAGACCGAGTACCTGGCGGACGGCCGCCGGGCACCCAAGGAAGGTACCGAGCGGGAGATCCCGGCGGACCTGGTCCTCATCGCCATGGGGTTCACCGGTCCGGAGACCGGCGAGCTCGTGACCCAGACCGGCGTGGAGCTCACCACCCGCGGGCTGGTCCGGCGTGGCGACGACTACGCGACGAGCCTGCCCGGCGTCTATGCGACGGGTGACGCGGGCCGTGGGCAGTCGCTGATCGTCTGGGCGATCGCGGAGGGCCGCGCGACGGCGGCCGCGGTCGACGCCTATCTGCAGGGCGGCTCCGAGCTGCCCGCGCCGGTGGGCCCGCGGACCGTCGCGCTGCGAGGATAAGTATGAAGACCGGGTGCCGATCGGCACCCGGTGCCCGTCCCGGCTCGCGCCGGGGCGGATCGACGACGAGGCTGGAGACATGCGCAGAGCGAAGATCGTGTGCACCATCGGACCCGCGACCGCGTCCCCGACCAAGCTCCGTGAGCTGGTCGACGCGGGCATGGACGTGGCCCGGATCAACCGGAGCCACGGGGAGCAGGCGGAGCACGAGGCCGTCTACCACGGTGTACGAGCGGCGGCGAAGGACTCCGGTCGCAACGTCGCGGTCCTCGTCGACCTCCAGGGGCCGAAGATCCGGCTCGGCCGGTTCGCCGGTGACCAGAAGCACTTCCTGAACGAGGGTGACACGTTCACCATCACGACGGAGGACGTGGAGGGCACCAAGGAGCTGGTCTCGACCACCCACAAGGGCCTGCCGCACGACGCACGCGTCGGCGACCCGATCCTCATCGACGACGGCAAGGTCCGCGTGCGGGTCACCGCCGTCGAGGGCCCGCGCGTCGTGACGACCGTCGAGGTGCCCGGCCCGGTCTCGAACAACAAGGGCCTGAACCTTCCCGGCGTCGCGGTCTCCGTGCCGGCGCTGTCGGAGAAGGACACCGACGACCTGCGCTGGGCCCTGCGCCTGGGCGCGGACATCATCGCGCTGTCGTTCGTGCGGTCGGCCAAGGACTACGACGACGTCGCGCAGATCATGGCGGAGGAGGGGCGCACCGTCCCGGTCGTCGCGAAGATCGAGAAGCCGCAGGCGGTGGAGAACCTCGAGGAGGTCGTCGCCGCGTTCGACGCCTTCATGGTGGCCCGCGGCGACCTCGCCGTGGAGATGCCGCTCGAGCAGGTGCCGCTGGTGCAGAAGCGCATCGTGGAGCTGGCCCGCCGCAACGCGAAGCCGGTCATCGTCGCCACGCAGGTGCTGGAGTCGATGACCACCAGCCCGACGCCGACGCGCGCCGAGGCCTCCGACTGCGCCAACGCCGTCCTGGACGGTGCCGACGCGGTGATGCTCTCCGGCGAGACGAGCGTCGGCGACTACCCGATCATCACGGTCCAGACGATGGCCCGCATCATCGAGGCGACGGAGGAGGCGGGGCGCGAGCGCATCGCGCCGCTCGGCTCCACGCCGCACACCCGCGGCGGCATCATCACCCGCGCGGCGGCCGAGATCGGCGACTCGCTCGGCGTGAAGTACCTCGTGACGTTCACCCAGTCGGGCGACTCCGCCAAGCGCATGTCGCGCCTGCGCTCGGGGATCCCGCTGCTCGCCTTCACCCCCGAGGAGAGCGTGCGCAACGTCCTCGCGCTGACGTGGGGCACCACCACCTACCAGGTGCCGAAGGTCGACAGCGTCGACGCCATGGTCGGCCAGGTCGACTCCACGCTGCGCGCGAACGGTCTCGCCGAGCCCGGCGACCGCGTCGTGATCGTCTCGGGCGCCCCCGTGGGCGTTCCCGGCACCACGAACTCGATCCTCGTGCACCAGGTGGGCAGCCACTCGGACGTCTGACCGGGCCGCGCGGCGGACGCCCGCACCACCCACGACGCCGGGGGCGTCCCGCAGGCCGGACCTGCGGGACGCCCCCGGCGTCGTGGTCCCGGCCCGGGGCTTCCGGGCCGGGCGCGCGGGGCCGGTCAGCGCTCGACGAGCCGCCACCCGTCGGCCGCGAACGCGTCCGGCGTCGCCTCGCCGTCGAGCAGGAGACCGCCCTGTCCGCGAACGACGACGCCGTCGACCAGCACGCCGCGGCCCAGGTAGCCCGGGTCGGTCACGACGCGCCACCGCACGAGCAGCTCGCCCGGAGGCAGGTCGGCCCTTGCCTGCGCCCACCGGCGGTTGCCGGACCCGGACGCGACGCCGTCCCACTCCACCGCGGGCCCGCGGTCGCGCACCTCGAACGGCAGCGGCGCCCAGGTGGCCCCGCCGTCGGCGGAGGTCTCCAGGTGCAGCAGGTCCGTCTCCTCGGTGTCGAGGTAGAGGTCGAACGCGAGCCGTCCGCCGGCGGCGGGCACGTCGAGCGCCGTGGTCAGCGTGGACGTGGTGGCGTTCGCGTCGCCCGAGAACCAGGCGTCCGTGCCCCGCCGGGCCTCGACCCCCTGGGCGTAGGCCAGGCCGTGCGCCCACTCGCGGCGCGCGACGTTGATGCTGCCGGAGTTCCGCGAGGGGTGCACACGGTTCGTCAGCAGGATCGCGAACGAGTGCGACTCGAAGTCGATCACGAGGGACGTCCCCGTGTACCCGGTGTGGCCCGCGGTCCGCGGGCCGGACATGGCGTCCATGTACCACCGCTGGTCGAGTTCGAACCCCAGGCCGTGGCTGTCGCCCGGGAACGCGGTGGTGAAGTCGGTGACCATGAGCCGCACCGAGGCGGGGGACAGGATGCGCGCCGTCCCGTAGCGGCCGCCGTTGAGCAGTGCCTGGGAGAGCACGGCCAGGTCGCCGGCGGTCGAGAAGACCCCCGCGTGCCCGGCCACCCCGCCGAGGGACCACGCGTTCTCGTCGTGCACCTCGCCGCGGACCACGCCCCGGGGCGGGCTGGCCTGGTACTCGGTCGCGGCGGTGCGGTCCACGGCGGTGGGGTTGAAGCCGGTGTCGCCCATGCCGAGCGGCCCGGTGACCCGGTCCGCCACGACCTGGTCGAGCGGAGCCCCGCGCAGCCGCTCGACCAGCACGCCGAGGCTGATGAGGTTGAGGTCGCTGTAGAGGTACCGCGTCCCGGGCGGCGCGTCGAGGGGCTGCGCCATCACCGCGGCGATACGGGACTCGGGGTCGGGATAGCGGCTCCACAGCGGCAGCCACGCCACGAACCCGGACGTGTGGGTGAGCAGCTGCCGGACGGTCACCTGCTCCTTGCCCCCGGCGGCGAACTCGGGCAGATAGGTGGCGACGGGCTGGTCCAGCCCGACGCGGCCCTCCTCGACGAGCTGCACCACGGCGATCGACGTGAAGAGCTTCGTCACCGACGCGAGGTCGAAGATCGTGTCCTCGCGCATCGGGACGCGCTGGTCCTCCGGCAGCGCAACGCCGGCGTCCCCGTACGCCACGGCCCAGCCGCTGGCATCGGTGGCCACGACCTTCCCCCGGTACCCCAGGAGGCCGACGGCCCCGGGGTACATCGGGTAGGCGGCGCCCGGCACCGGCGTCTCGTGGGATCGCACCTGCGCCACCGCGGCCTCGATCGGTCCCGGGTCCAGGCCGAGGTCCGAGGGTTCGGCGAGGCCGAGCGTGGTCGACGGAGGCATGAACCGCACGGCGGGCCCTCCTTCCGCCGTGGCCGACGTCGCGTGCACGAGCGGGACGGCGACGAGCCCCGCCGCCAGTACGGCCGCCAGCCCCGCCGTCAGCAGGCCGCGCCCGCGCGGCGTGGGCCGCACCCGGGCGTTCATGCCCGCGGCCCGCGGTAGATCAGGTACTGCTGTCGGCGCCGGTCGAAGGCGGCCAGCTCGTCCTGCCAGGCCGCGACGACGTCGTCGGTACCGGCCCCGGCGTCGATCTGCTGCCGCAGGCGGGGCGACCCCGTGAGCTTGTCGATCCAGAACGGTCGCTGCGGGTCCCACGCGTCCTGGCGCCAGGCGAACTCGGGGTACAACGACGCGGCCGTCACCAGCATGGCCACCCCCGTGCGCACCGGGTCGAAGCGGGCCGGGTCGTCGACGGTGACCTGCACGCCGGCGCACGCCGTGCCGGCGTGCTTGGAGAAGGTCGGGTTGAAGTAGGCCTCCCGGAAGATGACGCCGGGCAGTCCGGCGTCGCCCAGGGCCGCGGCCCAGCGGTGGTCGACGTAGGGCGCGCCGATCAGCTCGAACGGGCGCGTGGTGCCGCGCCCCTCGGACAGGTTGGTCCCCTCGAACATGCACGTCCCTGGGTAGGCCAGCGCAGTGTCGGGGGTCGGCATGTTGGGGCTGGGCATGACGAAGTCGAGGCCGGTCGCGCCGAACACCACGTCGCGCCGCCAGCCGCCGACCTCGACGACGTCGAGGCGGGACAGCCGGTCGCCGGCGACGTCCGGGAGGAACTCGCCGTCGAAGAAACGGGCGAGCTCGCCCACCGTCATGCCGTGGGCCTGCACGATCTCCTTGGCGCCGACGCCCGAGGTGTACCCGCTGGTCATCATCGGCCCGCGGGCCGTCCCGCCGACGGGGTTGGGCCGGTCGAGGACCACGAAGCGCGCCCCGGTCGCCACGGCCGCCTGCATCGCCGTCCACATCGTCCAGATGTAGGTGTAGAAGCGGGCGCCGACGTCCTGGATGTCGAAGACGACGGTCTCCACCTCCGCGGCGCGGAACAGCTCGGTCGTCTTGGCGACGCCTGCGCCGTAGGCGTCGTAGACGGTCAGGCCGGTGCGCTCGTCGACGAAGGTGCCCTCCGATCCGCCGGCCTGGGCCGTCCCACGGAAGCCGTGCTCGGGCCCGAAGACGGCGACGAGGTCGACAGCGCCGGACTCGTGCATCTCGTCGACGACGTTGCGCAGGTTGCGCAGCACGCCGGTGGGGTTGGTGATGACGCCGACCCGGTCGCCGCGGAGCTCGGCCCACCCGGCGGCGTGCGCCCGGTCGGCGCCGGGGACGACGGGACGGGCGGGGTAGTCGGCGGCGGTCGGGACGCCGCCGCGGGGGAGCGCCTGGGCGCCCAGCGCGGCGAGGGGGACGCTTGCCGCGCCCAGGGCGGCGCCGGTGAGCAGCTGGCGCCGGTCGAGCCGGGGTCCCCGGGTGGCCGCGGCGCGGGCCTCGGGGTGGTCGTTGCGCATCGTCAGGGTCCTTCCTGCCTCGGTGCGGGTGGCAGGACGGCGGGCCGACCTCGTCGTCGGCGACAGACCGTCCTGCGGGGGTGCGCCGGCGTCGTCGCCGTCGCGATGGGGCCGCGGGGTCCTCGCCTCGTCGCGGGAACCGAGCGGCGCCGGACACGTCGCGGTTTCGTCAATGGTTGCCCTGATGGGCCGTGCTCCTGAAAGTTACCGACACCCGTGGTCGGCGGCAAGGGAGGTGGCGAAAGCGGGGCGGCGGGAAAGGCCGCGAGGACGAGAGGTGCCCCGGGTGGGATTCGAACCCACACTGGATCGGGTTTGAGCCGATTGCCTCTGCCGGTTGGGCTACCGGGGCGCGGGGCCCATCGAACCACACGGGTGGGGAGGGCACCGAACCGTCTCGAGCGGGCCGGGGACGTCGGGCCGGGCGCTCGCCGACGCGGTCGGCAGGGGTGCGTCGCACGCGTCACACCGGGCACGGGACGCGGCGCCCCGTCACGGCCACTAGGATGGACGGGTGACCGACGAGAAGCCCCACGACGCGAAGCCCGAGGCGACGGTGCCGCTCGACCTGCCGCCCCTGATCGACCAGGAGCCCGAAGCCCCGAAGACGCCGGAGCGACCCGCGCGTCGCGCGGTCGTCGTCGAGGACGAGGCGCTCATCCGGATGGACGTCGTCGAGACGCTCCGCGAGGCGGGCTTCGACGTCGTCGGCGAGGCCGGCGACGGCGAGACCGCGGTGCGGCTCGCGACCGAGCTCAAGCCCGACGTCGTCGTGATGGACGTCAAGATGCCCGAGCTGGACGGCATCTCGGCGGCCGAGCGGATCGGCAAGGCGCACGCCGCGCCCGTGGTCCTGCTCACCGCGTTCTCGCAGACCGAGCTCGTCGAGCGGGCGCGGGACGCCGGCGCGATGGCGTACGTCGTCAAGCCGTTCACCCCGGCGGACCTGCTGCCCGCGGTCGAGATCGCGATCTCCCGCTATCAGCAGATCGGGGCGCTCGAGGCCGAGGTCGCCGACCTCGCCGAGCGGTTCGAGACGCGCAAGCGCGTGGACCGTGCGAAGGGCCTGCTCATGACCAAGATGGGCCTGAGCGAGCCGGAGTCCTTCCGCTGGATCCAGAAGACGTCGATGGACCGCCGTCTCACGATGCGCGAGGTCGCGGACGCCGTGATCGAGCAGGTCGGCGGGGCCTGACCCGCAGCACCGGTGGCCCGGTCGCAGGAGAAGTCCTGCGACCGGGCCACCGCCCATTGTGCGGGCGCCTGCGGGTCGCTATCGTCGCCTGGGTGCCGTAACCAATCTGTGATATTCATGCTTCAACGATCGTGAGTCCGGGGCTGTCCCGGACGGGGTCCTGCGAGGCCGGGTGGGGAGAGCTCCTGCCGCGGACCGGGGCCGGGAGACGGTCTTTCGTCGAGGAGGTGCCGATGCGTGCAGCGGTCGAGGTCCGGCCGGCCGAGCAGGCCGACATGGTCGACGTCGCGCACCTGGCCGAGCGCGCGGTCGAGGAGTCGCCGACCGCCGTGCAGGGGACGCGTGCGGACGCCTCGCGCCTCCTGGAGCACCTGAGCGTCCTGGTGGGCGCGGGCGGGCAGGTCCTCGTCGCGACCCACGAGGGCGAGATCTGCGGCTTCGCGGTGCTGCGTGTCATCGATCCGATGCTGTTCGCCACCACGACGAGCCTGTACGTCGACGCGGTCTTCGTCTCGCCGTCCGCCCGACGCCGCGGCGTCGGGCACGCCCTGGTGGCCGCGGCTGCTGCCGTGGCCGGGCAGCGGGGAGCGGAGAACGTGTACTGCGCGCCGGCCCCCGGGGCGCGCGGCATGCACCGGTTCCTCGCCCGGCTCGGCTTCGCCCCGACGTCGGGTCACCGCGTGGTGGCCACGGCGACGCTGCAGCGCCGGTTGGCGCAGGAGAACCCTCGCGCGTCGCGCGTCGTCGCGCGGGCGGGCCGCCGGGAGGCGACCCGCGCCGCGATCGAGGACCTGGTCGCCCGGCGCCGCCGGGCCCGCGCCGCGGGCCTGCCCACCGGCCCGGTCGACCTGCGCGCCTTCCAGGCCGAGCGTGACGCCGCCCTGCGCGTGGCCGCCGAGCGTGCAGCGGACCGGCCCGAGGTCGACGCGGACGGCGTCACGGCGCTGGGCGTCGTGCCACAGCGCGGCGCGGCCAGCGAGTCCGTCCCGTCCTGACCCGGGTCGCCGGTCAGGGCGCGTCGAGGATCATGCACGTCAGCCGCGCCGTGCAGACGCGGCGCCCGTCGTCGTCGGTGACGACGATCTCGTAGGCGGCCGTCGACCGGCCCAGGTGCAGGGCGTCGGCCACCCCGTGCACCGTCCCCGACCGCACCCCGCGGTGGTGCGTCGCGTTGAGCTCCAGGCCCACCGCCGCCCGGCCCGGCCCGGCGTGCTGCTGTGCGGCGACGGACGCGAGGGTCTCCGCGAGGGACGCCGTCGCCCCGCCGTGCAGCAGGCCGGCCGGCTGCGTGTTGCCGGCCACCGGCATCGTGCCCGCGGTGCGCTCGGCGCCCACCTCGGTGAGCTCGATGCCGAGCCGCTCGATGAGCGTGCCGCGCGATGCGGCGACCCACTGCTCCAGGGTGCGGGGGAACTGCGGCACGTCGGCCGTGGTGTCGGACATGGGCGATAGGTTGGCACCCGTGACGACCTCCGCGCGAACCGGGACCCGCCCACGCCTCCTGCTGATCGACGGCCATTCCATGGCGTACCGCGCGTTCTTCGCGCTGCCGGACACGCTGGTGACCTCGAGCGGCCAGGTGACGAACGCCGTCTACGGCTTCACCTCGATGCTCACGAACCTGCTGCGTGACGAGCGGCCCACGCACGCGGCCGTGGCGTTCGACGCCGGCCGGGTGACGTTCCGCACGGAGCGCTTCCCGGAGTACAAGGGCAACCGCGACGCGACGCCCGAGGTCTTCCGCGGCCAGGTGCCGCTCATCAAGGAGGTGCTCGAGGCGCTGCGCATCCCGTTCGTGCAGCGCGACGGCATCGAGGCGGACGACATCCTGGCCACCCTCGCCCGGGAGGGCGCCGAGGCGGGCCTCGACGTGCTGGTGTGCTCCGGGGACCGGGACTCGCTGCAGCTGGTCACCGAGGACGTGACCGTGCTCTACCCCAAGCGCGGCGTGTCGGAGCTGGCACGCATGACGCCGGAGGCGGTCACCGAGAAGTACGGCGTGCCCCCGCACCAGTACCCCGACCTGGCGGCGCTGGTCGGCGAGTCGAGCGACAACCTGCCGGGCGTGGCCGGCGTCGGCCCCAAGACGGCGGCCAAGTGGGTCACCACGTACGGGGGCCTCGAGCCGCTGCTCGAGCACGTCGACGAGCTGAAAGGGAAGGCCGCGGGGAACCTGCGGGACGCGCTGGACCAGGTGCGCCTCAACCGCGAGCTCAACGCGCTCCTCGACCACGTGGAGCTCCCGCTGGCCGTGAGCGACCTCAGCCTTGCCGGGTTCGACCGGGAGGCGGTCCACCGCGTCTCGGACACCCTGCAGTTCGGCACGCTGCGCGACCGGCTGCTCGCCGCGGACCCGGCCGCCGAGCCGGCCGAGGCCGCCGAGCTGGCGGGCGTGCAGGTCGCCCTCGCGACGCTCTCGCCGGGCGGCCTGGGTGCCTGGCTCGCCGATCGTGCGGGCCGTCCGCTGGGCGTCGAGGTCACGGGGACGGCGACGCCCGGTGCGGGCGACGCCTGGGAGGTCGCGGTCGCGGACGGCGAGGAGGACGCCCAGGACGGCGGGGCCGCCGTCGTGGACCTCGCGGACGCGACGCCCGAGGACGAGCGCGCCCTCGCGGCGTGGCTCGCCGACCCTGCGGCACGCAAGGTCGTGCACGGGGCGAAGTCGGCCTGGCACGAGCTCGCAGGGCGCGGGCTCGACCTGCACGGCGTCACCTTCGACACCGAGCTCGCGGCCTACCTCTGCTACCCGGACCAGCGCGGCTACGACCTCGCGGACCTCACGGTGCGCCAGCTCGGACGGGAGCTGTCCGCCGGGGAGGCAGCCGACGCGGGCGGGCAGGGCGCGCTGGACCTCGCGCTCGACGGCACGGACGACGACCCGCGCGCGCGTCAGGCGGCGGTGCGGGCCGCGGCGGTCGTCGATCTCGCGGAGGCCCTGCGGGGGCAGCTCGACGACCGCGGTGCCGCCGGGCTGCTCGCGGACCTCGAGCTGCCGCTCACGGTGGTGCTGGGCCGGATGGAGGCCACGGGGATCGCGGCGGACGTCGAGTACCTCACCGAGCTCGAGCGCCAGTTCGCGGAGATGGTCGCGGACGCCGCGGCGGACGCCTACGACGTGATCGGCCGGCAGGTGAACCTCGGCAGCCCCAAGCAGCTGCAGGAGGTGCTCTTCGACCAGCTCGGGATGCCCAAGACCAAGAAGATCAAGACGGGCTACACCACCGACGCGGCGTCCCTGCAGGACCTCTACGTCAAGACCGAGCACCCGTTCCTCGAGCACCTGCTGGCCCACCGCGACGCGACCCGGCTGCGGTCGACCGTCGAGGGGCTGCTCAAGTCGGTGGCGCCGGACGGCCGGATCCACACGACCTTCCAGCAGACGATCGCCGCGACGGGCCGCCTGAGCTCGACCGACCCGAACCTGCAGAACATCCCGATCCGCACCGAGGAGGGACGACGCATCCGCCGGGCCTTCCGGGTCGGCGACGGGTACGAGACGCTGCTGACCGCCGACTACAGCCAGATCGAGATGCGCATCATGGCGCACCTGTCCGGCGACGAGGGCCTGATCGAGGCCTTCCGGTCGGGGGAGGACCTGCACCGTTACGTGGGCTCGCGCGTGTTCGAGGTCGCGCCCGAGGACGTGACGGCCCAGATGCGCTCCAAGATCAAGGCCATGAGCTACGGCCTCGCGTACGGGCTGAGCGCCTTCGGCCTGTCGCAGCAGCTCACCATCCCCACCAGCGAGGCGCAGTCGCTCATGGACGACTACTTCCTGCGGTTCGGGGGAGTGCGGGACTACCTCACGGGCGTGGTGGAGGAGGCGCGGGCCACGGGGTACACCGCGACGATCCTCGGGCGTCGCCGTTACCTGCCCGACCTCACGAGCGACAACCGGCAGCGGCGGCAGATGGCGGAGCGCATGGCGCTCAACGCGCCGATCCAGGGCAGCGCCGCGGACATCATCAAGGTCGCGATGCTCGGCGTGCAGCGCGAGCTGGACGAGCGGGGCCTTGCCTCGCGGCTGCTGCTGCAGGTGCACGACGAGCTCGTCGTCGAGGTGGCCCCGGGCGAACGGGAGGCCGCGGAGGACGTGCTGCGCACCCAGATGGGCTCGGCGGTGCAGCTGGACGTGCCGCTGGACGTCTCCGTGGGCGCCGGGCCGACCTGGCACGACGCCGGGCACTGACGGCCGGCCGCGGGGTACGGGGCGGGGGCGAGGACCATGGACGTCCGACCGGCACGCGTCGCCGCGGACCACGAGTTCCCGTCCCGGCCGCCGCTGCGGGTCCTGCCGGGGACCCGGGTGCGGGTGGGTGACCGTGACGACACCTGGCCCGCGTTCGTCTTCGTCACCACCGACGACGGCGGCAGCGGCCGGGTGCCGCACCGGACGCTCGAGCCCGCCTGAGGCGCCCGGCCAGGGGCCGTCAGTCCTTGGTCGTCACGAAGACCGCGGTACCCGGGAGCACGGCGCCGCGCTCGGGGCTCCAGCCACCCCAGGTGGCGGTGTTCCACGCGGGCCACTCGGGCTCGACGACGTCGCGCAGGCGCAGGCCGGCGGCGGCGACGTCGCGCACGTGGTCGCCGACCGTGCGGTGGTACTCCGCGTAGCGCACCTCCCCGAGGTCGTCGGTCTCGACGTAGGGGCGGCGGTCGAAGTAGGAGCGGTGCGCCGTGAGGCCACGGACGGTCGGGTCGTCGGGGAACGCCCAGCGCACGGGGTGGGTCACGGAGAACACCCACCGTCCGCCCGGGCGGAGCACCCGCGCGGCCTCGGCGTGCACCCGTGCGGCGTCCGCCACGAACGGGACCGCCCCGTAGGAGGTGAACACGACGTCGGCGCTCGCGGAGGCGAACGGGAGGGCCCGGGCGTCCGCCTGGACCAGGGGCACGCGGGTGCCGGTGACCGCGTCGAGGTGGGCCGCACCCGCCAGCATGCGGGCGGACACGTCCGTCGCCACGACCCGGGCCCCCTGGGCGAGCAGCCACCGCGAGCAGTGCGCCGCCCCGGCGCCGACCTCGACCACCCGTGCGCCGTCGACGTCGCCGAGCAGACCGGCCTCCGCCTCGGTGAGCCCTTCGGGTCCCCACCGGAAGCCGGCGTCGCCGAGGAAGTCCCCGTGCTCCGCCAGGTACTCGTCGGCGTTCTCGTCCCACCAGCCCCGCGCGGCCGCGTCGCCGGCGTCGGCAGGGACGTCGTCGTAGCCCGCGTGCGTGACGGGCCGGCGCGGGGGAGGATGGTCGCTCACCGGGTCATCGTGGCACGGCCGCGCGGGCCCTTTCGGGAGTCCCGGCGGTCGGCTGACCCGGCGCGTTGACCCTTCGGGGCGCCGTCGATAGGATTGTCGGCGGTGCAGTGCGCCCGAGGGCGTCCTGGAGGTCGAATCGCCGAGTGCGGATCGATCGCCGCGTCGACGCCGGGTGCCCGCGCCACAGACCCTGTCCGCACTACGCCCTGTCCGCATCGGAGCATCCACTCAATGACCATCTCCACCACGAAGTCCGCCCCGCAGGTTGCCGTCAACGACATCGGCACCGAGGAGGACTTCCTTGCCGCCGTCGACGCCACCATCAAGTACTTCAACGATGGTGACATCGTCGAAGGCACGATCGTCAAGGTCGACCGCGACGAGGTCCTCCTCGACATCGGCTACAAGACCGAGGGCGTGATCCCCTCCCGCGAGCTGTCGATCAAGCACGACGTCGACCCCGGCGAGGTCGTCGCCGTTGGCGACGCCGTCGAGGCGCTCGTCCTCCAGAAGGAGGACAAGGAGGGTCGTCTGATCCTGTCCAAGAAGCGCGCCCAGTACGAGCGCGCCTGGGGCACGATCGAGAAGATCAAGGAGGAGGACGGCGTCGTCACCGGCACCGTCATCGAGGTCGTCAAGGGCGGCCTCATCCTCGACATCGGTCTGCGCGGCTTCCTCCCCGCCTCCCTCGTGGAGATGCGTCGCGTCCGCGACCTCGCGCCGTACGTCGGCAAGGAGATCGAGGCCAAGATCATCGAGCTCGACAAGAACCGCAACAACGTGGTCCTGTCGCGCCGTGCCTGGCTCGAGCAGACGCAGTCCGAGGTGCGCTCCACCTTCCTGCAGACGCTGCAGAAGGGCCAGGTGCGCCCCGGTGTCGTCTCCTCGATCGTCAACTTCGGTGCGTTCGTGGACCTCGGCGGCGTCGACGGTCTGGTGCACGTCTCGGAGCTGTCCTGGAAGCACATCGACCACCCGTCCGAGGTCGTCGAGGTCGGCCAGGAGGTCACCGTCGAGGTGCTCGACGTCGACCACGACCGCGAGCGTGTCTCCCTGTCGCTGAAGGCGACGCAGGAGGACCCGTGGCAGACCTTCGCCCGCACGCACGCCATCGGCCAGGTCGTGCCCGGCAAGGTCACGAAGCTCGTGCCGTTCGGTGCGTTCGTCCGCGTCGAGGACGGCATCGAGGGCCTGGTGCACATCTCCGAACTGGCCGTCCGCCACGTCGAGCTGCCCGAGCAGGTCGTCAGCGTCGGTGCCGAGGTGTTCGTCAAGGTCATCGACATCGACCTCGAGCGTCGCCGCATCTCGCTCTCGCTCAAGCAGGCCAACGAGGGCATGGACCCGGAGTCCGAGGACTTCGACCCCGCCCTCTACGGCATGGCGGCCGAGTACGACGAGAACGGGGAGTACAAGTACCCCGAGGGCTTCGACCCGGAGACCAACGAGTGGCTCGAGGGCTTCGAGACGCAGCGCGAGGCCTGGGAGGCGGAGTACGCCAAGGCGCACACCCGCTGGGAGTCGCACCGCGAGCAGGTCCGTGCGGCCATCGCGGCGGACGCCGACGCGGCCGTGAACGATGCGGTCCCCGGTGGCGGTTCCTCCAGCAGCAGCAGCAGCAGCTCCTCGTCGTCGTCCTCGTCCTCCTACTCGTCGGCGCCGCCGGCGCAGGAGGCCGCGGGCACGCTCGCCTCGGACGAGGCGCTCGCCGCGCTCCGCGAGAAGCTCACCGGCAACTGATCCGGCCGGGTCGTCCGCGACCCTCCGGTGCCCACGGCGGCCCGTCACCCCTCGGGGTGGCGGGCCGCCGTCGTCGTTCACCGCTGTCGTCGTTCCTCGTGCAGGGCCCGCCGGCAGCCCACGGCGGGCGTCACTCCGCGGCGCTGGTCTCCGCCGCGGCGAACTGCGTGGCGTAGAGCTCGGCGTACAGGCCGCCCGCGGCGAGCAGCTCGCCGTGCGTGCCGACCTCCACGACACGCCCGTCGGCGAGGACGACGATCGCGTCCGCCGCGCGGACGGTGGAGAGCCGGTGGGCGATGACGAGCGAGGTGCGGCCCGCCAGCGCCTGGTCGAGGGCCGCCTGCACCGCCGCCTCGGACTCGGAGTCCAGGTGGGCCGTGGCCTCGTCCAGCACCACGACGTCGGGCGCCTTGAGCAGCAGCCGCGCGATGGCGAGCCGCTGACGCTCTCCGCCGGACAGGCGGTAGCCGCGGTCGCCGACCACGGTCTCGACGCCCTCCGGCAGGCGGGCGACCAGGTCCCAGATCCGGGCCTGACGCAGCGCCCGCTCGAGGTCGTCGTCCGACGCGTCAGGGCGGGCGAAGCGGAGGTTCGCCGCCACGGTGTCGTGGAACAGGTGCGCCTCCTGGGAGACCACCCCGACGGTGCCCCGCAGGGACGCCGCCGTGACGTCGCGTAGGTCCAGGCCGGCGATCCGGACGGCGCCCGACGTGGGGTCGTACAGGCGCGAGACCAGCTGCGAGACGGTGGTCTTGCCGGCGCCCGACGGCCCGACGAGCGCGACCATGGCGCCGGCGGGCACCGTGAACGACACGTCCCGCAACGTGTCCTCGGTGGGGTCCGAGCGCAGGGTGGCGACCGACTCCAGGGAGGCGAGCGAGACCTCGTCGGCCCGCGGGTACCGGAACGTCACGTGGTCGAGCTCGACCGACGCGCCGTCGGCGGCCACGGCCGGGCGGAGGTCGACGGCGCCCGGCCTGTCGGCGAGGGCCGGCTCGAGGTCGAGCACCTCGAGCACACGCTCGAAGCTGACCAGGGCGGTCATCACGTCGACCTGCACGTTCGACATCGCCGTCAGCGGCCCGTAGAGGCGCCCGAGGTAGGCGGTGAGCGCGACGACCGTGCCGACGGTGAGCTCGCCGGCGATGGCCTGCAGCCCGCCGAGCCCGTAGACGAGCGCGATCGCCAGCGAGGCGAGCGTCGTCAGACCGACGCGGAACCAGGTGCCGAGGATGGCCGTGCGGACCCCGAGGTCGCGCAGCTGCCGTACCTGGTCGGCGTACCGGGCGCTCTCCGCCTCGGGGTCGCCGAACACCTTGACGAGATGCGCGCCGGCGACGTTGAAGCGCTCGTTCATCATCTGGCCCGCGTCGGCGTTGAGGTCGTAGCCGGTGCGGGCCAGCGCGGCGAGCCGGCGGCCGAACCAGCGTGCCGGGAAGACGAACGCGGGCACGAGGACGAGCGACACCAGGGTGAGCCGCCAGGACATGGCGAACATGGCGGCGAGGGTGAACGCGATCGTCAGCCCGTTGGAGACGACGGTCTGCAGCGTGGAGGTGAACGCTTGCTGCGCGCCGAGCACGTCGCCGTTGAGGCGCTGGACCAGCGCGCCGGTGCGCGCCCGCGCGAAGAACGCGAGGGGCATCCGTTGGACATGATCGAAGACGGCGGTGCGCAGGTCGAGGATGAGCCCCTCGCCCACCCGTGACGACAGCCAGCGCTCCGCGACCGCGAGGGCGGCGGTGAGGAGGGCGATGCCTGCGGCCCCGGCCGCGAGGGTCAGCACGAGGCCGCGGTCGCCGGTGGCAATGCCGTCGTCGATGAGGCGCCGGAACAACAGGGGCGTCACGGCGCCCGCGGCAGCGCTGAGCACGAGCAGCGCGACGAACGCCGCGAGCGAGGCGCGGTACGGCTGGGCGAAGCCGAGGATCCGCCGCAGCGTCGTGCGCGCCAGACGGCGGTCGGTCACCGTCGCGTCGTTCAGGTAGGAGCGCATCATCGGTCCGCCCGCCATGGCACCTCCCGGCTCGCCCCGGCCCGGTGCCGCTGGGCGCTCATGGCGGGAAGCCTACGCCGGGGGGAGGATGGGCCCATGCTTCGCATCGGTCTCACTGGCGGCATCGCCGCAGGCAAGTCAGTCGTCGCGCGCCGCCTCGCCGAGCTCGGCGCGGTCGTGGTCGACCACGACGTCCTCGCCCGGGAGGTGGTGGCGCCGGGGACGGTCGGTCTCGAGGAGGTCGTCGCCGCCTTCGGTGACGGCGTGCTCGCGGCGGACGGCTCTCTCGACCGGCCGGCGCTCGGTCGTGTGGTCTTCGGGGACGTGGACGCCCGCGCGCGGCTCGAGGGCATCCTGCACCCCGAGATCCGGCGGATCGCCGCGGAGCGCGAGGCGCTCGCGGGGGCGGCCGACGACCGGGCCGTGGTGGTCCACGACATCCCGCTGCTGGTCGAGACGGGGCAGGCGGACCATTTCCACCTGCTCGTGGTCGTGCACGCCCCGGCCGAGCAGCGGGTCGCACGCCTGGTCGCCGGCCGCGGGCTCGACGAGGGGGAGGCACGGGCGCGCGTCGGTGCCCAGGCCACGGACGAGGAACGGTCCGCCGTCGCCGACGTCGTCCTGGACGGCACGGGGACCGAGGACGGTCTGTGCGAGCAGGTCGACACCCTCTGGCAGCGGCTGCTGCGCGAGGTCGAGCAGGAGTCCGAGGTCGAGCCCTCGCGGGCCTGATCGCGCCCGGGGCTCGGGTGTCGGGGGCGCGTCGTACCGTGGTGCCATGCGACCCGTGACGGACCTGCAGCGAGCGGTGGCCCCCTTCGAGGTGGTGTCCGAGTACTCGCCCTCGGGGGACCAGCCGACCGCTATCGCGGACCTCGCCACCCGCGTGCAGGCGGGGGAGAAGGACGTCGTGCTGCTCGGCGCGACCGGTACCGGAAAGAGCGCGACGACGGCGTGGCTCATCGAGAAGCTGCAGCGGCCGACGCTCGTCATGGCGCCGAACAAGACGCTCGCCGCGCAGCTCGCGACCGAGTTCCGCGAGCTGCTCCCGAACAACGCGGTCGAGTACTTCGTCTCGTACTACGACTACTACCAGCCTGAGGCGTACATCGCGCAGACGGACACCTACATCGAGAAGGACTCGTCGATCAACGACGAGGTGGAGCGCCTGCGGCACTCGGCGACATCGTCGCTGCTCACGCGGCGCGACACGATCGTGGTCGCATCGGTGTCGTGCATCTATGGACTCGGCACCCCGCAGGAGTACGTGGACCGGATGGTGCGTCTCGACGTCGGCGACGTCGTCGACCGCGACGACATGCTCCGGCGCTTCGTGCAGATGCAGTACACCCGGAACGACCTGGCGTTCACGCGCGGCACGTTCCGCGTGCGCGGTGACACGGTGGAGATCATCCCCGTGTACGAGGAGCTCGCCGTGCGCATCGAGATGTTCGGCGACGAGATCGAGTCGATCCAGACGCTCCACCCGCTCACGGGCGAGGTGATCCGCCACGAGCAGAGCGTCTACCTGTTCCCGGCCACGCACTACGTCGCCGGCCCGGAGCGCATGGAGCGGGCGATCGGCGGCATCGAGGCGGAGCTCGCGGACCGCCTGGCGGAGCTCGAGCAGCAGAACAAGCTGCTCGAGGCGCAGCGGCTGCGCATGCGCACCACGTACGACATCGAGATGATGCGGCAGATCGGCACGTGCAGCGGCATCGAGAACTACTCACGGCACATCGACGGCCGCGAGCAGGGCACGCCCCCGAACACCCTGCTGGACTACTTCCCCGAGGACTTCCTGCTCGTCATCGACGAGTCGCACCAGACCGTGCCGCAGATCGGCGCCATGTTCGAGGGCGACATGTCGCGCAAGCGGTCGCTCGTCGAGCACGGCTTCCGGCTACCCAGCGCGATGGACAACCGCCCGCTGCGCTGGGAGGAGTTCGTCGAGCGGATCGGGCAGACCGTCTACCTGTCCGCCACGCCGGGCGACTACGAGCTGTCGATGTCCGACGGCGTCGTGGAGCAGGTGATCCGCCCCACCGGCCTGGTGGACCCGGAGGTGATCGTCAAGCCGACCACGGGGCAGATCGACGACCTGCTGCACGAGATCCGCGAGCGGGTCGACCGTGACGAGCGCGTCCTGGTCACCACGCTGACGAAGAAGATGGCCGAGGACCTCACCGACTACTTCCTCGAGAAGGACGTGCGGGTCCGCTACCTGCACTCGGAGGTCGACACGCTCCGGCGCGTCGAGCTGCTGCGCGAGCTGCGGCTGGGGGAGTACGACGTGCTTGTCGGCATCAACCTGCTGCGCGAGGGCCTGGACCTGCCCGAGGTGTCGCTCGTGGCGATCCTCGACGCCGACAAGGAGGGTTTCCTGCGCTCAGAGCGGTCGCTCATCCAGACCATCGGCCGTGCGGCCCGCAACGTCACGGGCCAGGTGCACATGTACGCGGACAAGGTGACGCCCGCGATGCGGTACGCGCTGGACGAGACCGACCGCCGCCGGGCCAAGCAGGTCGCGTACAACACCGAGCGGGGGATCGACCCGCAGCCGCTGCGCAAGAAGATCGCCGACGTCACCGACATGCTCGCCCGCGAGGACATCGACACCGCCGAGCTCCTGTCCGGCGGCTACCGCAAGGCCCCGTCGTCGTCGCAGGGCAAGGGCCGGGCGCCCGTGCCGGGGACGCCGAAGGAGGGCGCGGCGACGGGCAACCGCCTCGCAGGCGTCGCCGCGGGCGAGCTCGCGGAGCTGATCCAGGAGCTGAGCGACCAGATGCACGCCGCTGCGGCGGAGCTGCAGTTCGAGGTCGCCGCGCGGCTGCGCGACGAGATCGGCGGTCTGAAGAAGGAGCTCCGGCAGATGCAGGCCGCCACGGCCTGAGCACCGCCGTGCGGGCGCGGGACGCCGGGAGGTCGTGCGTCCCGTATGCTGACTCCTCGTTGAAGGGGAGTATTCCCTCCGCGGTGACGTCGTCATCACGGCCGGCGCAGGAGTCGGCCCGGCGCCACCGGTCTCGTGACCACCAGCCCGCGTGCCACGCGGGCACCGTGGCAGCGCGTGACGGAAGAGACCTTCGGTCACAGTGCTGCGTACCGGAGGTCTTTGCATGGATGTCGCCCCCTGGGTCTGGATCGTCACCGTCGCCGTCATCCTGGCGATGCTCGCGGTCGACTACATCGGTCACGTGCGCACTCCGCACACCCCGACGCTCAAGGAATCCGCGCTCTGGTCGGCCGCCTACGTGGCCGTCGCCGTGATCTTCGGCGTCATCGTCCTGATCGTCTGGGGCGGGACGTACGGCGGCGAGTACTTCGCCGGCTACATCACCGAGAAGAGCCTCTCGGTGGACAACCTGTTCGTCTTCGTCCTGATCATGACGAGCTTCCGGGTGCCCCGGGAGTACCAGCAGCGGGTGCTGCTCATCGGCATCACCATCGCGCTGGTGCTGCGCACGGTGTTCATCATCGCGGGTGCCGCGATCATCGCGAACTTCGCGTGGGTGTTCTACGTCTTCGGCGCGTTCCTCATCTGGACCGCGATCGCCCAGGCCCGCTCGGGCACGGGGCACGACGAGGAGTGGAACGAGAACGGCGTGCTGCGCCTCACGCGCCGCGTGTTCCCCACGACCGACTCCTACGTCGGCGACAAGATGGTCACCAAGATCGACGGCAAGCGCTACATCACGCCGATGCTCATCGTGATGGTCGCGATCGGCAGCGCCGACCTGCTCTTCGCCGTCGACTCGATCCCCGCGATCTTCGGGCTCACCCAGGAGACGTATCTGGTGTTCGCGGCGAACGCCTTCTCGTTGCTGGGTCTGCGTCAGCTGTACTTCCTCGTCGACGGGCTGCTCGACCGGCTGGTCTTCCTCAACTACGGGCTGGCGGCGATCCTGGGCTTCATCGGTATCAAGCTCGTGATCCACGCGCTGCACACCAACGAGCTGCCCTTCATCAACGGCGGGAACCACGTCGAGGCCATCCCCGAGATCTCGACCAGCCTGTCCCTGTCCTTCATCGTGGTGGTGCTCGCCATCACGACCGTCGCCTCCTTGGCGAAGGACCGCCGTGACCGTCGGGTCACCGCAGGGGCAACCACGTCCTCAGAAGGAGATGCATGATCCACGAGCTGCCGGTCTGGTTCGAGTGGGCGTCGCTCGCGGCGCTGATCATCCTGCTCGCTGCGGACCTCGCCATCGTGGGCCGGCGCCCGCACGTGCCCAGCATGAAGGAGAGCGGCCTGTGGGTCGGCTTCTACGTCGCTCTGGCGCTCGTGTTCGGGCTGGTCATGCTCGCAGTGGGCGGCACGGCCCCCGCTGGGGAGTTCTATGCCGGCTGGCTCACCGAGTACTCGCTGAGCGTCGACAACCTGTTCGTCTTCGTCATCATCATGTCGCGCTTCGCCGTGCCCAAGCAGCACCAGCAGATGGTGCTGATGGTCGGCATCATCATCGCGCTGGTGCTGCGCGGCGCGTTCATCCTCGCGGGTGCGGCCATCCTCGAGCAGTTCGTGTGGGTCTTCTACCTCTTCGGCGCCTTCCTCATCTACACGGCGATCAAGCTGGTGGCGGGTGGCGACGACGAGGAGGAGTTCAAGGAGAACGTCGCGATCCGGCTCCTGCGGCGCGTGCTCCCGGTGAGCAAGGACTACGACGGTGCGAAGGTGCGTACCGTCGTCGACGGCAAGAAGCTGTTCACCCCGATGCTCGTGGTGTTCGTCGCGATCGGCTCGACCGACCTGCTGTTCGCGCTCGACTCCATCCCGGCGATCTTCGGCCTCACGAAGGACCCGTTCATCGTCTTCACCGCGAACATCTTCGCCCTCATGGGGCTGCGCCAGCTCTACTTCCTGCTGGGCGGGCTGCTGGAGCGGCTGGTGTACCTGCCGATCGCACTGTCGGTCATCCTCGGGTTCATCGGCGTCAAGCTCATCCTCGAGGCGTTGCACACCAACACGCTCCCGTTCATCAACGGGGGTGAGCACGTCGCCTGGGCGCCCGAGATCCCGATCTGGCTGTCGCTGGCCGTGATCCTCGGGTCGATCGCGGTCGCGACGGTCGCGAGCCTGGCCAAGACGCGCCGCACCGCCACGATGGCAGCGCGGGCCACCGGTTCGGACGAGGGGTCGGACGTGGCGGCACCGGAGGTCACGGGACCGACGGCAGACGGCGCGACGTCCCCGGAGGTCGCGGAGCCGACGGCGACCGGCAGGGAGACGCCGGGCCGCTGACGACGCGGGCGGGTGTGGGGTCCGGACAGGAGACCGTCCGGACCCCACACCTTGTGTCCGGCGCCGCGCGCCGGGGGGCCAGCGGCGTCAGACGACGTCAGACGATGGCGTCAGGCGTGGCGAATCCACCGATCACCGGGACGAACTCCCGCGCCGCACGGTGCGCGACCAGGCCTTCGCGGCGCATCGGGTCGGGTTCGAGGAGCTCGAGCGCGGCGGTCGCGTCCCCGGCCTCCACGAGCAGCAGCGCGCCACCCGGCTCGCCGTCCGGCGTGGCGGGCAGCGGGCCGGACACGCGCAGGTCCCCGCCCTCGTGCAGACCGCGGAGGAACTCGCGGTGCTCGGGCCGGACCTCCGCGAGGCGGCCGGGGTCGGAGACGTAGACATAGGTGACGGCGAAGACGGACATGGCGGTATCCAAGCACCCCGGGGACGTCCGTGGCGTGCGCGGTCCGCGGCCGGACCGGCGGCTCCCGAGGGTCGTCGGGGTGTGACCGGTCAGCCACTCCGGAACGCATAGAACGCCTGTACGAATGTCGGCGCGCCGACGTAGGATGCCCGGGTGAGCAACCGCCTTGTCATCTCCGGCGCCCGCGAGCACAACCTGCGCAACGTCGAGCTCGACCTCCCGCGTGACGAGCTCATCGTCTTCACCGGTCTTTCGGGCTCCGGCAAGTCCTCCCTGGCGTTCGACACGATCTTCGCCGAGGGGCAGCGCCGCTATGTGGAGTCGCTGTCCGCGTACGCGCGCCAGTTCCTGGGCCAGATGGACAAGCCCGACGTCGACTTCATCGAGGGCCTGTCGCCCGCGGTCTCGATCGACCAGAAGTCCACCAACCGCAACCCTCGGTCCACCGTCGGCACGATCACCGAGGTCTACGACTACCTGCGCCTGCTGTTCGCGCGCGCGGGCACGCAGCACTGTCCGGTGTGCGGGGAGCCCGTGCGCTCGCAGACGCCCCAGCAGATCGTCGACAAGCTGCTCGAGCTGCCGGAGGGCACGCGCTACCAGGTGCTCGCGCCGGTCGTGCGCGGGCGCAAGGGCGAGTACGCCGACCTGTTCGCCGAGCTGCAGACGCAGGGGTTCGCCCGCGCGCGCGTCGACGGTGAGGTGGTGCAGCTGACCAGCCCGCCCACCCTGGAGAAGAAGCTCAAGCACGACATCGAGGTCGTCGTGGACCGGCTGGTCTCGCGCGACGGCGTGCAGCGGCGGCTCACCGACTCGGTGGAGACGGCGCTGCGGCTTGCGGGCGGGCTGGTCATGGTGGAGCTGGTCGACGCCGACACCGACGACCTCGACCGCGTGCGCAAGTTCTCCGAGAAGCGGGCGTGCCCCAACGATCACGCGCTCGCGCTCGACGAGATCGAGCCGCGCACGTTTTCCTTCAACGCGCCGTACGGCGCGTGCCCGGAGTGCACGGGCATCGGCTTCCGGCTCGAGGTCGACCCCGACCTGGTCGTGCCGGACGAGGAGAAGACGCTGCGCGAGGGCGTCGTGGTGCCGTGGGCGCTGACGTCGTCGGAGTACTTCGAGCGCGTCCTCACGGCGCTGGCCGAGGAGATGAGCTTCTCCATGGACGTGCCGTGGCGTGCACTGCCGCAGCGCGCCCGCGACGCGATCCTGTTCGGCCGCAACCACCAGGTGCACGTGCGCTACAAGAACCGGTGGGGCCGCGAGCGGCAGTACTCCACGGGCTTCGAGGGCGCGGTGACCTTCCTGGAGCGGCGGCACCGGGAGACCGAGTCCGACTGGTCCAAGGAGAAGTACGAGGCCTACATGCGCGAGGTCCCGTGCCCCGTGTGCTCGGGCGCGCGGCTCAAGCCCGAGGTCCTCGCCGTCACCGTCGGCGGTCGGTCGATCTGGGACGTGTGCCGGCTGCCGATCGACGAGGCGAAGGAGTTTCTCGACGGCCTGGAGCTGGGCGAGCGCGAGCGCGCGATCGCGGCCGAGGTGCTCAAGGAGATCCACGCGCGGCTCGGGTTCCTTGTCGACGTGGGCCTGCACTACCTGTCGCTCGAGCGTCCGGCGGGCACGCTGTCCGGCGGCGAGGCGCAGCGCATCCGGCTCGCGACGCAGATCGGCTCCGGCCTGGTCGGGGTGCTCTACGTGCTCGACGAGCCGTCGATCGGACTGCACCAGCGCGACAACCGGCGCCTCATCGAGACGCTCACCCGCCTGCGGGACCTGGGCAACACCCTGATCGTCGTCGAGCACGACGAGGACACCATCCGCGCGGCGGACTGGATCGTCGATGTCGGCCCCGGCGCGGGTGAGCACGGCGGCCAGGTCGTGCACTCGGGCGACTACGCCGGCCTGCTCGAGGCAGAGGGGTCGATGACGGGTGCGTACCTTTCCGGCCGGCGCAGCGTCGCGCTGCCCGCCGAGCGTCGCGCGACCGACCCCGGCCGTAAGGTGACGGTCGTCGGGGCGCGGGAGAACAACCTGCGCGGGATCGACGTGTCGTTCCCGCTCGGGGTGCTCACCGCCGTCACCGGCGTGTCGGGGTCCGGCAAGTCGACCCTGGTCAACTCGATCCTGCACACCGTCCTCGCGAACGAGCTCAACGGCGCGCGCCAGGTGGCCGGCCGCCACACCCGCGTCACCGGGATGGACCAGCTCGACAAGGTGGTGCACGTCGATCAGGGGCCGATCGGGCGCACCCCGCGGTCCAACCCGGCCACCTACACGGGGGTCTGGGACCGGATCCGCAAGATCTTCGCGGAGACGGAGGAGGCGAAGGTCCGCGGCTACGGGCCCGGCCGGTTCTCCTTCAACGTCAAGGGCGGCCGCTGCGAGGCCTGCGCCGGCGACGGCACGCTGAAGATCGAGATGAACTTCCTGCCCGACGTCTACGTGCCGTGCGAGGTGTGCCACGGGGCGCGGTACAACCGTGAGACGCTCGAGGTGCACTTCAAGGGCAAGACCGTCGCGGACGTCCTGGACATGCCGATCGAGGAGGCCGCGGAGTTCTTCGCCGCGTTCCCGGCGATCTCGCGCTATCTCTCCACGCTGGTTGAGGTGGGGCTCGGCTATGTCCGTCTCGGACAGCCGGCTCCGACGCTGTCGGGCGGTGAGGCGCAGCGGGTGAAGCTGGCGAGCGAGCTGCAGAAGCGTTCCACGGGCCGCACCATCTACGTCCTGGACGAGCCCACCACGGGCCTGCACTTCGAGGACATCCGCAAGCTGCTCGGCGTGCTGCAGTCGCTCGTCGACAAGGGCAACACCGTGCTGGTGATCGAGCACAACCTCGACGTCATCAAGAGCGCGGACTGGGTCGTCGACATGGGGCCGGAGGGCGGCTCCGGCGGCGGCACCGTCGTCGCCGAGGGCACACCCGAGGAGGTCTCGCGGGTCGAGGCCAGCCATACCGGCCGGTTCCTCGCGCCGATCCTCGACGAGCATCCGGCCGTGCCGACGGCGACGCGGGCCCGGGCGCGCTCGGCCGCCGCGACGTCGCCGTCGTCGGCGCCGCGTGCCCGGAGCTCGGCAAAGGGCACGTCGAAGGGCACGTCGAAGGGCACGGACAAGGGCACGGACAAGACTCCCGCCAAGACTCCCGCCAAGACTCCCGCCAAGACTCCCGCCAAGACTCCCGCCAAGACTCCCGCCAAGGGGTCGGCCACGGGCAAGCGGTCCGGTAAGCGGAGCGCGGCCTGACGCCCTAGCGTGTGCCCATGGGTGCGCACCACAACTACGCCGTGACCGTCGCCTGGCCCGACCCGAGCCCGAGCCCGGGCGGCGGCGTCGGAGCGGACGCGACCGGGGGCGCGGGGACGACGTCGTACACGGCGTACTCCCGCGACCATCAGGTGCGCCTGACCGGCAAGCCGCCGCTGCCCGGCAGTGCCGACCCGGCGTTCCGGGGGGATCCCGCCCGGTACAACCCGGAGGAGCTGTTCGTCGCGAGCCTCGCGCAGTGCCACATGCTGTGGTTCCTGCACCTGGCTGCGGAGCACGGGCTCGTCGTGCGGGAGTACGTGGACGACACGACCGGCACGATGCGCGTCGAGTCGCGCGGGGAGGGCCAGTTCACCGACGTGACCTTGCGGCCCCGGGTGACCGTCGACGCAGGTCCGCAGGCGACGGACGGCGCCGTGGCCGAGCTCCACCGTCGTGCGCACGCCTTGTGCTTCATCACGCGGTCGGTGAACTTCTCGGTACTGGTGGAGCCCGCGCCGGTGCGCCTGGCGACGCCTGCGCCTTGACTTTCGCCACACCGGGGACGGCCCGCACCGGAGTGGGTGATCTATACCAGTCCGGTCACAGGATCGCGCGGCCTGTTGACGTGGCGGCCCTCGCGTGAATATTTTCCACTCCATCCCTCTGGTGGAGGGGAGTTTTTTCCGTGGGCGGTGCGCACGTCGTCGCACCTGCTCGCTGTCGCGTGAGACGAGGAGGTCGGCGCAGGGCCCCATGGGGGGCAGAGCAGCCACCGGTCGACGGGGCGCCGACAGGCGCACCCTGACATGAAGGACATCAATGACGATGACCAGCAACTTCACCAACACCCCCAGCAACCCCAACCCCGCGCCCTCCCGTCGCACGGTGCTCAGGGCCGTGATGTACACCGCCGCCGCGGTGCCGTTCGGGCTGCCGCTCGCGGCATGCGCGACGGGCGGCGGCGACCAGGGCGAGGAGAGTGCCTCGCCCACGGGCAGCGCCGACGCGACGAACCCGTTCGGCATGGCGGCGGACACGACGGTCGATGCCGTGATCTTCGACGGCGGGTACGGCGTCGACTACGTCGAGTTCGCGGGCAAGGTCCTTGCCGGTCTGCACGCCGGCTCGTCGGTCAAGGTCTCGCCCTCGACGCAGATCGCCACGGAGCTGCAGCCACGCTTCGTGGGCGGGAACCCGCCCGACCTCGTGGACAACTCCGGAGCCCAGTCGATCGGGTTCAACACGATCCTCGACCAGCTCGAGGACCTCACGGACATCATCGACGCGCCCAACGTCGAGGGCACCGTCATCCGCGACACCCTGTACGAGGGGGTGCTCGCGCCGGGGACGTACGGGGACAAGTTCGCCGCCCTCAACTACGTCCTCACGGTCTACGGCGTCTGGTACTCCGGCAGCCTCTTCGAGAAGAACGGCTGGACGCCCCCTGCCACCTGGGAGGAGGCCAAGGCCCTCGGCGCCGAGGCGAAGAGTGCCGGGAAGTACCTCTTCCTGTGGGGCACCGAAGCCGCGACCTATTACCAGACCCTGGCGATCGAGTCCGCGATCAAGCAGGGCGGGGACGAGGTGCGCCTCGCGCTCGAGAACCTCGAGCCCGACTGCTGGTCGAACGACTCCGTCCAGGCGACGTTCGCGATCATGAAGGAGATCATCGACCTCGGGTACTTCAAGCCTGGTGGCTCGGGCACGCAGTTCACCGCGGCGCAGGCGCAGTGGAGCAACAAGGAGGAAGCGCTGCTCTACCCGTCCGGGTCCTGGATCGAGAATGAGATGAAGGACCAGACGGCGCCGGACTTCCAGATGAAGGGCGTGCCGAGCTTCTCGGTGACGGCGAGCCCGGCGATGCCGGCCACCGCGCTGCACTCGACGGCCGGCGAGCCGTTCATCGTGCCCTCGCAGGCCAAGAGCGTCGCAGGCGGCAAGGAGCTCCTGCGGGTCATGCTCTCGAAGGAGTCGGCGACCAACTTCTCGAAGACGAAGCTGGCACCGACCATCGTGAAGGACATCGTCCCCGCCGACGGGTTCGGCTCGACGGCGCTGGTCTCCCAGACGGAGATGCTCAGTGCGGCCGGTACGGACATCTTCACGTTCAACTTCGTCAACACGTACGGCATGAACCAGGAGCAGCTCCCGATCTGGAACTCCTTCCTCGACGGCAAGAAGTCGGTGGCGGACCTGACCAAGGAGCTGCAGGCGATCACCGACCGCATCGCCAACGACGACACCATCGAGAAGATCGAGGTGTCATGACCGCCATCCCCGGACGGGCCCTGCCCGCTTCCGAGGACGCGCTTGCGGGGCCCGGGAGCGGGCCCCGCAAGCGGCGGATCGGCAAGGCGTCCTTCGACAGCGTCAGCTTCTTCGTCGTGTTCCTCGGGCTGCCGCTGGCGCTCTTCCTGATCTTCGTGATCTGGCCGTTCGTCCAGGCCGCGTTCTACGCGATGACGGACTGGTCCGGCTTCTCGGCCGAGTTCAACTTCGTCGGTCTCAGCAACTTCTCGGCCCTGCTGACCGACCCGCGCTTCATCAACGCGGTCGGCAACAGCGTGATGTTCGGGATCTTCATCCCGCTCGTCACCATCGCGATCGCGCTGACCTTCGCGATCCTCATCACCGTCGGAGGGTCGGCCCGGGGGCAGATCCGCGGGGTCCGCGGTTCCGGCTTCTACCGCGTCGTCTCGCTCTTCCCCTACGTCATCCCGGCGATCGCCGTGGGCATCATGTGGCGACTGATCCTCGACCCGAGCAACGGCCTGGTCAACGGGGTGCTGACGGCGTTGGGTCTCGACCGCTTCGAGTCGTTCGCATGGCTCGGGAACGTCAGCACGGCGATGCCGGTCACGATGCTCGTGGTCGTGTGGGGGTTCGTCGGCTTCTACATGCTCCTGTTCATCGCGGCGATCAAGGGGGTGCCGTCGGAGATCTACGAGGCCGCCCGGATCGACGGCGCCGGTCGCATGCGCACCTCGTGGTCGATCACGCTGCCGCTGATCCGCGACAACGTGCAGACGGCGTACATCTACCTCGGGATCACGGCGCTCGACCTGTTCGTCTACGTCCAGGCGCTCAACCCGCAGGGCGGACCGGACAACAGCACGTTGGTGATGTCCCAGCAGCTCTTCCGGACCGCGTTCACGGAGGGCAAGTTCGGCTACGCCAGCGCGATGGGCGTGGCGATGGCCATCGTCACCCTGGTGTTCGCGGCGCTGGTCTTCACGGTGAACCGCCTGACCGGCGGAACGAGCGAGAGGGGGCGGCGATGACCACGGCGACGAGGACCGCTGCACCGACGGGTCCGGTGGACGACGGCAGCGGGGCGCGGCGGGGGAGCGGGGACCGCACGGTCGCGGGGATGTCCCACACGGTGCTCGCGATCTGGTGCCTCCTGGTGATCGCCCCGATGGTGTGGGTGGTCATCGGCTCGTTCAAGACGAGCTCGGAGATCTTCGGCTCGCCCTTCTCGCTGCCCGCCGAGTGGTCCTGGACGAACTACAGCACGGCGTGGACCGACGCGGAGATCGGGCGGGCGTTCGCCAACACGATCATCGTGGTGGGCAGCGCGCTCGTCCTGGTCATGCTGCTCGGCGCCATGTGCGCATACGTCCTGGCACGGTTCGAGTTCCGCGGACGCCGCGCGATCTACTACCTGATGCTCGCCGGGCTGACGTTCCCGGTGTTCCTGGCGATCGTCCCGCTGTTCTTCGTGCTGGACAACGTCGGGCTGCTGGGGTCGCTCCCCGGTCTGATCGTCACCTACGTGGCCTTCGCCCTGCCGTTCACCGTGTTCTTCCTGTACGCCTTCTTCCGCGGTCTGCCCGACGACATCGCCGAGGCTGCCGCGATCGACGGTGCCGGCAACTGGCGCACCTTCTTCCAGGTGATGCTCCCGATGGCGACGCCGGGCATGGCCTCGGTGGCGATCTTCAACTTCCTGGGCCTGTGGAACCAGTTCATCCTGCCGGTCGCGCTGAACCCGAACTCCGACAACTGGGTGCTCTCCCAGCGGCTGGCGGCGTTCGTCTCGTCGGCGGGTTACGCGGTGGACTTCGGGGCGATGTTCGCGGCCGTCGTGATCACGATCGTCCCGGTGCTGATCGCCTATCTGATCTTCCAGCGTCAGCTCCAGGGCTCCGTGTCCGCGGGGACGATGAAGTAGCGCCGAGGCCCGGTAGACGCGCGGGCGGGGACGTCGGTGGCCTGACCTAGGCTGACCGCATGGCCGACCCAGCGACCTATCGCCCGAAGCCGGGGGAGATCCCGACGTCGCCCGGCGTCTACCGGTTCCGCGACGCGCACGGCCGCGTCATCTACGTGGGCAAGGCGAAGAACCTGCGGGCGCGGCTGTCGAGCTACTTCCAGGACGTCGCGCACCTGCACCACCGCACGCAGAGCATGGTCACGACGGCGGCCTCCGTCGAGTGGACGGTCGTGGGCACCGAGGTCGAGGCGCTGGCGCTGGAGTACTCGTGGATCAAGGAGTACGACCCGCGCTTCAACGTGAAGTACCGCGACGACAAGTCGTACCCGTACCTCGCGGTGACGATGGCGGAGGAAGTGCCGCGCGCCCAGGTGATGCGGGGCGCCAAGCGCCCCGGCACCCGCTACTTCGGGCCCTACGGCCATGCGTGGGCGATCCGGGAGACGCTCGACCTCCTGCTGCGGGTCTTCCCCGTCCGCACGTGCTCGGCCGGGGTCTACCGCCGCGCTCATCAGACGGGCCGGCCCTGTCTGCTGGGGTACATCGACAAGTGCTCCGCGCCGTGCGTCGGGCGCATCGGCATCGACGACCACAAGCAGCTGGCGCAGGACTTCTGCGACTTCATGGCCGGCGACACGCAGCGCTTCGAGCGGCGTCTCACGGCGCGCATGAACGAGGCTGCGGCCTCGATGGAGTACGAGCAGGCGGCCCGCCTGCGCGACGACATCCAGGCGCTGCGCCGTGCCACCGAGAAGAACGCCGTCGTCCTGCCGGACGCGACCGACGCCGACGTCTTCGCCCTGGCCGGCGACGAGCTCGAGGCCGCCGTCCAGGTGTTCCACGTGCGCGGCGGCCGGATCCGCGGCCAGCGCGGGTGGATCGTGGAGAAGGTCGAGGACGTCACCGACGCCGAGCTCGTGGAGCACCTGCTGCAGCAGGTGTACGGCGCCGCCGAGGACGCGCGGGCCGCGGCCGAGGGGGCGGGCCTCGACGCCGAGGCGCGCACCGCAGCGCGGCAGGAGGCGCGCAACGCCGTGCCGCGCGAGGTCCTGGTGCCCGTGCTGCCGCCCGACCCGGAGCAGATGTCGGCGTGGCTGTCGGGCCTGCGGGGCGCCCGTGTGGAGCTGCGGGTGCCGCAGCGCGGCGACAAGCGCGAGCTCGCGGGCACGGTGAAGGCGAACGCGGAGCACGCCCTCGCCCTGCACCGCACCCGCCGGGCGGGCGACCTCACGACCCGCAGCCAGGCCCTGCGCGAGATCCAGGAGGCCCTGGGGCTGGAGTCGGCGCCGCTACGCATCGAGTGCTACGACATCTCCCACACCCAGGGCACCTACCAGTCCGCGTCGATGGTGGTCTTCGAGGACGGTCTGGCGCGCAAGGGTGAGTACCGCACCTTCTCGGTCCGCGGGCCCGAGGGCGACGGGGCGCGGGACGACACCGCGGCCATGCACGAGGTGATCACCCGCCGGTTCCGCCGCTATCTCGCGGACCGGCTCGCGGCCGGCGACGTCGAGCTCGACGACAGCGACTCGCGCGAGCCGGGCGAGGGGGTCGGAGCCGTACAGCCCCGGTCCGGCGAGGTGCCGGCCGAGGAGCCCGGGGAGCGCAAGCGGTTCGCATACCCGCCGAACCTCGTGGTGGTCGACGGCGGTCCGCCCCAGGTGGCGGCGGCCCAGCGCGCCCTCGACGAGCTGGGCGTCACCGACGTCGCGTTGTGCGGCCTGGCGAAGCGGCTGGAGGAGGTGTGGCTGCCGGGCGAGGACTATCCCGTGATCCTGCAGCGGTCGTCGGAGGGTCTGTACCTGCTCCAGCGGGTGCGGGACGAGGCGCACCGGTTCGCCATCACCCAGCACCGCCGTCGCCGGAGCAAGGGGATGACGTCGTCCGTCCTGGACGACGTCCCCGGCCTGGGGCCCGCGCGGCGCAAGGCGCTCCTCGCTACGTTCGGCTCGGTCAAGCGGCTCCGTGCGGCGAGCGTCGAGGAGATCGCCGAGGTGCGCGGCATGGGACGGCGCACGGCCGAGGCGGTCGTCGCCGCGCTCGGAGGGGACGCCGACGGCTCTGCCCTGGGCGGGGACGCGGCGGGCGTCGCAGCCGTGCCAGGGGACGCGGGCAGCGCGCCGACCAGCCAGAACGGGGCGACCCCTGGCATGCTGGGCGCATGAGCGAGCCGGACCCCATCACCGTCCCGCAGGGCATCCCCGAGATCGAGGCCACGACCCCCGCCCCGGAGCAGTCGGAGCCAGAGGTGCTCATCATCACCGGCATGTCGGGCGCGGGTCGGTCGCGCGCCGCGGGCGTGCTGGAGGACCTCGACTGGTTCGTGGTCGACAACCTCCCGCCGATGATGATCGTGCCGCTGGTGGACCTCATGACCCGCGCCGGCTCGTCCGTCGAGCGGCTCGCGGTCGTGGTGGACGTGCGGGGGCGCGAGTACTTCGCCGAGCTCACCCGTGTGTTGCAGCACCTGCGCGAGGCGGGCGCGAACTACCGGATCCTGTTTCTCGACGCGCGCGACGAGACCCTGGTGCGGCGGTACGAGAGCGTGCGCCGTCCGCACCCGTTGCAGGGCGAGGGACGCATCCTCGACGGCATCGGCGAGGAGCGCCGCGCGCTCGCGTCGATCGCGGAGCGGGCCGACGTCGTCATCGACACCTCGGAGCTGTCGGTGCACGACCTCGCACGGGAGGTGCGCGCGGCCGTCGCGGACGGCGCCCCCGACGCGCTGCGGGTGAACGTGCTCGCCTTCGGCTTCAAGTACGGCATCCCGTTGGACGCCGACCACGTGGTGGACGTGCGGTTCCTGGCGAACCCGTATTGGATCACGGAACTGCGGCACCTCACCGGCCGGGACGCGCCGGTGCGCGAGTACGTCCTGGCCCGGCCCGGGGCGCAGGAGTTCGTGGACCGGTACGTCGCGGCGCTGGAGCCCGTGCTCGCCGGTTACCTGGCGGAGGAGAAGCGGTACGTGACGATCGCCGTCGGGTGCACCGGGGGCAAGCACCGCTCGGTCGCCATCGCCGGCGAGATCGCCCAGCGGCTGCGCGACGCGGGACAGCGGGTGACCCTCACGGCGCGCGACCTGGGGAAGGAGTGACGGCCCCGGCCCCGAGCCCGCGAACGCCGGCGGTGACGGCGCTCGGCGGAGGTCACGGCCTGTTCGCGAGCCTGTCCGCCCTGCGGCTGATGTCCGACCCGCTCACCGCCGTCGTGACGGTGGCAGACGACGGCGGGTCGTCGGGGCGCCTGCGCGACGAGCTCGACGTCCTGCCGCCCGGGGACCTGCGCATGGCGCTCGCGGCCCTGTGCGACGACTCGGACTGGGGGCGCACGTGGAGCGACCTGCTGCAGCACCGGTTCGTCTCGGGCGGCAGCCTGGACAAGCACGCCATGGGCAACCTCATGATCGTCGCGCTGTGGGAGCTGCTCGGCGACACGGTGACCGGCCTGGACTGGGTGGGGCGGCTGCTCGGTGCGCGCGGACGCGTGCTGCCGATGGCGTCGGTTCCTCTCGTCGTCGAGGCGGACGTCCGGCACGACGACGGTGCGGCCCTCGAGACCGTTGTCGGGCAGAGCCGGGTCGCGGTCACCGACGGCCGGATCGAGCAGCTAAGGCTGGTGCCGGCGGACCCGCCGGCGTGCGCCGAGGCCGTGGAGGCGGTGCGCGCCGCTGACTGGGTCGTCCTCGGGCCCGGCTCCTGGTACTCCTCGGTGCTGGTGCACCTGCTCGTGCCGGAGCTCGCGCGGGCCCTGCACGAGACGGACGCACGGGTGTGCGTCACGCTCAACCTCGCCGCCGAGCGCGGCGAGACGCAGGGTCTCACGGCGACCGACCACCTCGAGGCGCTGCACCGGCACGCGCCCGGCCTGCGGGTGGACGCGGTGCTGGCCGACCCCTCGGCGGTCGAGGACGTGGACGAGCTCGCCGACGCCGCACAGACCATGGGCGCGCGACTGCTGATGCGCCAGGTCCGGCGGGGTGACGGCACCGCGAGGCACGACGCGCTGCGCCTGGCCGCGGCCTACCGCGACGTGTTCGAGGGCGTCTACGGCGACGTCTGACGCCATGCCGGGCGGCGACCCTGCGGGCAGGCGTCGACGACGCAGAGGGTGCTTGCCGCGCGTGGCAGGATGACGCCATGGCGCTGACGGCAGAGGTGAAGCACGAGCTCGCGCGGATCAAGGTGACCCGGACGTCGTGCCGCAAGGCCGAGGTCTCGGCGACGCTGCGGTTCTCCGGCGGCCTGCACATCATCTCGGGGCGCGTGGTGATCGAGGCGGAGCTGGACGACGAGGCGGCCGCGGCGCGGCTGCGGCAGTCGATCACGGAGCTCTACGGGCACACGAGCGACCTCATCGTGGTGCAGGCCGGCGGCCTGCGGAAGAACAACCGTTACGTGGTGCGCGTGGTGCGCGACGGCGAGTCGCTGGCCCGTCAGACCGGCCTGCTCGACTCCCGCGGGCGTCCGGTGCGGGGCCTCGCCCCGGAGGTCGTGTCGGCGGGTGTCGCTGAGGCGGAGGCGGTGTGGCGCGGGGCGTTCCTCGCGCACGGCTCGCTCACGGAGCCGGGCCGCTCGATGGCGCTCGAGGTGACCTGCCCCGGCCCCGAGGCGGCGCTCGCGCTGGTTGGCGCGGCTCGACGCCTGGGCGTGCAGGCGAAGTCGCGAGAGGTGCGCGGCGTCGACCGCGTGGTGGTCCGCGACGGGGAGGCGATCGGCGAGGTCCTGCGGCGGATGGGCGCGGTCCGCACCAGGGAGATCTGGGAGGAGCGGCGCGCCCGGCGAGAGGTGCGCGGCACGGCGAACCGCCTCGCGAACTTCGACGACGCGAACCTGCGGCGGTCGGCGCGGGCCGCGGTCGCGGCCGGCGCCCGGGTGCAGCGGGCGTTCGAGATCCTGGGGGAGGACGTGCCCGAGCACCTGCGGCAGGCGGGGGAGCTGCGCCTGGCGCACAAGGAGGCCTCTCTGGAGGAGCTGGGCCAGCTGGCCGACCCGCCACTGTCCAAGGACGCGGTGGCCGGCCGGATCCGGCGGCTCCTGTCGACGGCGGACAAGCGGGCGCTCGAGATCGGCATCCCCGACACCGAGTCCGGCCTGAGCCCCGAGCTCCTCGACCTCTGACGGCAGGGGCCGCGGCTCGGGCCGAGCCCGTCCGTCGGGGCCCTCCGGGCCTGCAGTCCGTATGGTCAGACCATACGTCTCACGGGGTCGGCGGGGGTCAGCGGTACCGCCGTTTCGGGTATAGGCTCCTTCCGTCAGGTGACGACGACGTGACCCAAGGCTGACCGCCCGGAGGAAGACGTCGGGTGGTCCCGGGGTCGCGGCGTGAATCATCAGCGCGCCCTGCGTGGCGCGCGGAAGTCGGCATCAACCGTGTGCGCCGGGATCCCACCGGCGCGCCCTGAGGAGGGCAATCGTGACCATCCGCGTCGGGATCAACGGCTTCGGTCGGATCGGACGGAACTTTTACCGCGCTCTTGTGGAGTCGGGTGCGGACATCGAGGTTGTCGGCGTCAACGACCTGACCGACAACAAGACTCTGGCCCACCTGCTCAAGTACGACACGGTGCTCGGCCGCTTCCCCAAGTCCGTCGACCACGACGACGACAACATCATCGTCGACGGCGTGAAGATCCGTGCGCTCGCGGAGCGTGACCCCGCCAACCTGCCCTGGGGCGAGCTGGGCGCGGACATCGTCATCGAGTCCACCGGTTTCTTCACCGACGCCACCAAGGCGAAGGCGCACATCGACGCCGGCGCCAAGAAGGTCATCATCTCCGCCCCGGCGAAGAACGAGGACGCGACCTTCGTGATGGGCGTGAACAACGACCAGTACGACGCCGCCGCGCACCACATCATCTCGAACGCGTCGTGCACCACGAACTGCCTGGCCCCGCTGGCCAAGGCGCTGAACGACTCGATCGGCATCGAGCGTGGCCTCATGACCACGATCCACGCCTACACGGGTGACCAGAACCTGCAGGACGGCCCGCACAAGGACCTCCGCCGCGCCCGTGCCGCCGCGCAGAACATCGTGCCGACCACGACCGGTGCCGCCAAGGCGGTCGCCCTGGTGCTCCCCGAGCTCAAGGGCAAGCTGGACGGCTACGCCCTGCGCGTGCCCGTCATCACCGGCTCGGCCACGGACCTCACGTTCGAGGCGCCGCGCGAGGTGACGGTCGAGGAGGTCAACGCCGCGGTCAAGGCCGCCGCCGAGGGCCCGCTCAAGGGTGTGCTGGAGTACGTCGAGGACGAGATCGTCTCCTCGGACATCGTGACCGACCCGCACCAGAGCATCTTCGACTCGAAGCTGACCAAGGTCATCGGCAACCAGGTCAAGGTCGTCTCCTGGTACGACAACGAGTGGGGCTACTCCAACTCGCTCGTCTCGCTGACGGTCTTCGTCGGCGAGAAGCTCTGACGGCTCCGGCGCCCGACACCGCTCGAGCGTGAGTCACGACGTCCGCGTGCGCGCCGCCTGCCGGCAGCGCACGCGGACGTCGTCATGTACGGAACAGATCCCCCTCGCCCGGGACGTGCGACCACGCGACGCGCACCGGGCCTTGACGGACAGGTGTGCCCCATGAAGACCATCGATTCCCTGGGCGAGCTGCGCGGCAAGCGCGTCCTCGTCCGCTCGGACTTCAACGTGCCGCTCGACGGCACCACCATCACGGACGACGGCCGCATCCAGGCGGCGCTCCCCACGCTGCGCCGTCTCGTCGACGCCGGTGCCCGTGTGGTCGTCACGGCCCACCTCGGCCGCCCCAAGGGCGAGCCGAACCCCGACTTCTCGCTCGCACCCGTGGCGGCGCGGCTCGGTGAGCTGCTCGGCCAGGACGTCGCCCTCGCCGCCGACGTGACCGGCCCGTCCGCGCAGGAGAAGGTCGCGGCCCTGGCCGATGGCCAGGTGGCCCTGCTGGAGAACGTGCGCTTCGACGCCCGCGAGACCTCCAAGGTCGACGCCGAGCGGGAGGAGCTGGCCGGCGAGCTGGCCGCACTGGCGGACGCGTTCGTCTCGGACGGGTTCGGCGTCGTGCACCGCAAGCAGGCGTCGGTCTACGACGTGGCGAAGGTGCTCCCGGCCGCGGCCGGCGACCTGGTGCTCAAGGAGGTCGAGTCGCTCTCGCGCGCCACGACCGACCCGCAGCGCCCCTACGCGGTGGTGCTGGGCGGCTCGAAGGTCTCCGACAAGCTCGGGGTCATCGAGAACCTCCTCACCAAGGCCGACCGCCTGCTCATCGGCGGCGGCATGGTCTTCACGTTCCTCGCCGCGCAGGGTCACCCGGTGGGCACCTCGCTGCTCGAGGCCGACCAGGTGGACACCGTGAAGGGCTACCTGGCACGGGCGGCGGAATCGGGCGTCGAGATCGTGCTGCCCACCGACATCGTGGCGGCGGACTCGTTCGCCGCGGACGCCCCGCACCGCACCGTGCCCGCGGACCAGATCCCGGACGGCACCATGGGCCTCGACATCGGCCCGGCGTCCGGCGCGCTGTTCGCCGCCCGGCTCGCGGACGCGAAGACCATCGTGTGGAACGGCCCCATGGGCGTGTTCGAGTTCGACGCGTTCGCCGCGGGCACGCGCGCCGTGGCCCAGGGCATCGTCGACGCGACCGCAGCGGGCGCCTTCTCCATCGTCGGCGGCGGCGACTCGGCCGCGGCCGTGCGCGTCCTCGGCTTCGACGAGGCGGGCTTCAGCCACATCTCCACCGGTGGCGGCGCCAGCCTCGAGCTGCTCGAGGGCAAGGAGCTCCCGGGCCTCGCCGTCCTCGCGGACTGATCGCCGGTCCGCTCGACCACCGCAGTCGACCACCACACTGAAGCACGAGAGAACGAGGAGCCCATCGTGGCCACCACCCGCACGCCCCTGATGGCGGGCAACTGGAAGATGAACCTGGACCACACCGAGGCGATCGCCACGGTGCAGAAGCTCGCGTGGACGCTCAAGGACGCGAAGCACGACTACGAGGCCGTGGAGGTGGCCGTCCTGGTCCCCTTCACCGACCTGCGGTCGGTGCAGACCCTCGTGGACGCCGACAAGCTCGACCTGCGCTACGGCGCGCAGGACCTGTCGCGGCACGAGTCCGGCGCGTTCACCGGCGAGGTCTCGGGCGCGATGCTCGCCCGCCTTGGCTGCACCTACGTCGCCGTCGGCCACTCCGAGCGCCGCGAGTACCACGCGGAGGGCGACGACCTGGTCAACGCCAAGGTGCGCGCCGCGTTCGCGCACGGCCTCGTGCCGATCCTGTGCGTGGGCGAGGGCCTCGAGATCCGCAAGGCGGGCGAGCAGGTGTCCCACACCCTCGCGCAGGTCGAGGCGGCGCTCGTGGACGTCTCGCGCGAGCAGGCCCTGCAGGTCGTCATCGCGTACGAGCCGGTCTGGGCGATCGGCACCGGCGAGGTCGCGACGCCGGAGGACGCGCAGGAGGTCTGCGGGGCGATCCGCCGCGTCCTGACCGAGCTGTACGACCAGGAGGTCGCCGACGCCGTGCGCGTTCTCTACGGCGGCTCCGTGAAGTCGGGCAACGTCGCGCAGATCATGGCGCAGCCCGACGTCGACGGTGCACTGGTCGGTGGCGCGAGCCTCGACCCGGTCGAGTTCGCGAAGATCGCGCGCTACCAGGCGCACGTCGCCTGACGCGACACCGCACGCGGGCCCTGGGCCCACCCGACGGACGCCTCCCGGGATCGTCATCCGATGGAAACATCGGTGTTCGCCTCGGGAGGCGTCCGTCACTTACTCTTGACCCGGCCGGGACGACGTCCTGGCCGGATGACGAACAGATGTCCGTCCTGCGGGACGGACGACGAACGAGGACAGCCGAGGACACCGTGGACGTTTTGCAGATCATCCTTCAGGTCTTCCTGGTGATCACCAGCGCCTTCCTGATCCTGCTCATCCTGATGCACAAGGGCAAGGGCGGCGGGCTGTCCGACATGTTCGGCGGGGGGATCTCGAGCGCCGCCGGCAGCTCCGGCGTCGCGGAGCGCAACCTCAACCGGATCACGGTGAGCTTTGCGCTCGTCTGGTTCGTCGTGATCGTGCTGCTGGGCCTCATCACGAAGGTGAGCTGAGCCGGCACGGCACGACCGTCGCCGGTCCGAGGCCGGTGAGGGGGACACGAGGGCCGGGCGAGAGCCTGGCCCGACGGTTCACGAAGATCGTCCGTGGGCGTACGCCCACTGAGTCGAAGGTGAGGACGACAAGACGTGGCTAATGCCGGTCATGCGATCCGGGGCTCGCGCGTGGGCGCGGGTCCGCTGGGAGAGTCCGAGCGCGGCGATGCAGCACCCCGGGTGCGGGTGTCGTACTGGTGCGCGAACGGGCACGAGACGACGCCGAGCTTCTCGGCGAACGAGGACGTCGAGGCTCCGGAGTTCTGGGACTGTCCGCGCTGCGGCTTCCCCGCCGGGCTGGACGCGGCCCACCCGCCGGAGCCGATGCGGAACGAGCCGTACAAGACGCACCTTGCGTACGTGAAGGAACGACGGTCCGAGGAGGACGGCGCCGCCCTTCTCGAGGAGGCGCTCGCGACGCTGCGGGCACGCCGGACCGGGCTGCGCCGGGCGAGCTGACCCGGCGGGGACGCGTCCCGGAGGGCTCGGGCGTCCATCTGTCGAGACGATGTCGCCGGGCGTAGTCTGGCCGCATGTTCGAGGAAGGACAGCTCTACGCCCCCGTCACCGAGGACGAGAACGGCGTCACGGTGCACCTCACGGAGGACCACCCGGGCGCGAACGACCCGGAGTACCGGCGCCGGCGCGAGGTCATCGCCGGCCCCGCGCTGCGCTGGGCACCGGGTGACACCGTGCCCCGGGTCGACTACACCGACGCGGAGAACGAGATCTGGCGCACGGTGTGCGCGGAACTCGCGCCCAAGCACGAGCGGCTCGCGATCCGCGGCTACCTCGAGGGCAAGGAAGCCCTGGGCCTGCCCACCGACCGGGTGCCCCAGCTCGACGAGGTCAGCGCAGGGCTGGAGCCGCTGAGCGGTTTCCGTCTGCACCCGGCCGCCGGGCTGGTGCCGCTGGACCAGTTCTACGGGTCGCTCGCCGACGGCGTCTTCCACTCCACGCAGTACCTACGGCACGGGTCGCAGCCGCTGTACACCCCGGAGCCGGACATCATCCACGAGGTGGTTGGCCACGGGAACCTGCTCGCCAACCCCGCGATCGCGGCCGTGAAGCGCCGCGCGGGGGAGGCGGCCCGGCGGTGCGAGACCCCCGAGGGGCTCCAGTTCGTGGCGGACGTCTTCTGGTTCACCATCGAGTTCGGCGTGATGTACGAGGACGGGGAGCTGCGCGCCTACGGCGCGGGGCTGCTGTCCTCCTACGGGGAGATCGAGGAGTTCCGGGGGGCCACGATCCTGCCGCTCGACTTCTACTCCATGGGCACCGTGGAGTACGACATCTCGCACTACCAGCCCACGCTGTTCGCCTGCGACGGGATGAACGAGCTGACCGAGCGGGTGGGGCAGTTCTTCGCCGAGTTCGACGACGACACCCCGGGTCGGCTGCTGGCCGAGCGGCACCGCTCGGCCAGCTGACCCGGCCGCGGTGTGAAGGCCAGGGGTGCTCGAGACCTGCGCATGCCGCGGACCCCAGAGGCGGGACCGCCCTTGCCACTGGTACCAGTCGGCGGCACGACGGCCCCCTCACGCTCTGACGAGAGGGGGCCGTCGTGCCCTGCGGGCGACGTCAGGCGGCGAGGGCCGCGGCCGCGGCGTCGAGCAGCCACAGGGTGCGCTCGGTGCCGCGCGCACCGGCGGCGGGGACCTCGGTCACCGGGCCGCCGGCCAGGGCCGCGGCGGCCTGGGCCGCCTTCTCGGCGCCGGCCGCCACGACCCACACCTCGCGCGCGCGGTGCAGCGCGTCGAACGTGAGCGAGACGCGCTCCGGCGGCGGCTTGGGGGAGCCGTGCACCCCGATGGTGGCGCCGCGCGCCGCGAGGCCCGCATGCCCGGGGAACAGCGAGGCGACGTGCCCGTCCGGCCCCATGCCGAGCAGCAGGACGTCGAACTCCGGCACGGCCGGGACACCCTCCTCGACGGACGCCGGGGCGAACCGCGCCAGGTCCGCGGCGTAGGCCGCGGCGGCCTGCTCGGGGGTCTGCACCGTCGTGCCGTCGACGACGGCGCCGGGCGCGGGCATCCCGTGCACGTGGTCGGCGGGCAGCCCTGCGTCCGCCACGAGCGCGTCGACGAGGGCGGCCCGGGCCTGCGTCTCGTTGCGGTCCGGGTCGCCGTCGGGCAGGAACCGCTCGTCGCCCCACCACAGGTGCACCCCGGACCAGTCCACGGCCGCGCGCAGCGGGCTCGCGGCCACGGCCGCGAGGGTCTTGATGCCCACGGTGCCGCCGGTGAGCACGGCGTGCACGGGGGTGCGCACCGACTGCGCGTCGAGCAGCCGGGTCAGCAGCCGGGCCGCCGCGGCCTCGGAGAGGACCGCCGGGTCCGGGTGCACGACGACGAGCGGCGCGGCACCGGTCTCGGCGGCGGTCATCGACCCGCCTTGACGGTCTCGACGCGCGTCAGCCCCTTGGTGAGGACCTCGCCGTACAGCTCGTCGGGGTCGAGGCGCCGCAGCTCCTCGATGAGCGCCTCGCTCAGCGCGCGGATCGGGAGCGCCATGCGGCGCTCCGGCTTCTCGGGCTGCGTGATCGCCACGACGCGGCCGTCGGGCCGGTCGAGGACGATCGGCCCGCTCTTGCGCTCCAGCGTGACGCGCGTGATGGCGTCGTCGCTGTCGGTGCGCACCACGGTGGCGGGGCAGCGCAGGCGCTGGCCGAGCCAGGCTGCGAGCAGGTCGAGGGACGTGTGCTGCTCCTGGCCCTCGACGCGCACGGCGGTGACGGGCTCGAACGGCGGCTGCTCCACGGCAGCGGCGATGAGGCCGCGCCACAGCGTGACGCGCGCCCACGCCAGGTCGGTGTCGCCCGGGCGGAACGTGCCCGCCAGGCGGTGCAGCATCGCGACCGGGTCGGCGGCCGTCGTCGTGTCCGTGATGCGGCGCTGGGCCATCGTGCCCATCGGGTCGGCCGACGGGTCGTCGGGGCCGCCGGTGGGCCACCAGACGACGATCGGCGCGTCGGGGAGCAGCAGCGGCATGACGAGCGTGTCGGTGTTCGCGAGCATCGGCCGCCCCGCGCGCAGGACGACGACCTCCGACGCGCCGGCGTCGCCGCCCACACGGATCTCGGCGTCGAGCCGCGGGGTGGAGTCGTCGCGCTGGGCCAGGGGCGCGACCACGACCACACGGCACGGGTGTTCGTGGCTGGCCTGGTTCGCGGTGCGGACCGAGTCCTCGATGTCGGCCTCCTCCGCGACGACGACGAGCGTGAGCACCCGTCCGAGCGCCACCGCGCCGCCCTCGTCGCGCAGGTGGGCGAGCCGCTTGCCGACCGCGTTCGCAGTCGTGTCCGGCATGTCGATGATCATCGGGGTTCTCCTCGGTGGATCCGGCACAGGTGGGGGCGGCTCGCCGCGGCGCGTGGGGCGTCGTCCGGGGCGGGGGCGGGCCTCACGGGCGCCGCCACGACCGGCCGTCGCGGGCCATCATCTTGTCTGCCGACTCCGGGCCCCAGGTGCCGGAGGCGTACTGCTCGGGCTTGCCCTTGCCCGCCCAGTACGAGGTGATCGGGTCGAGGATCTTCCAGGAGAGCTCGACCTCCTCACGCGTGGGGAACAGCGGCGGGTCGCCGAGCAGGACGTCGAGGATGAGGCGCTCGTAGGCCTCGGGGGAGGACTCCGTGAAGGAGTGGCCGTACCCGAAGTCCATCGTGACGTCGCGGACCTCCATCGCGGTGCCCGGCACCTTGGCGCCGAACCGGAGGGTGACGCCCTCGTCGGGCTGCACGCGGATGACCAGCGCATTGTTGCCCAGGTCGGACGTGAGCGACGACTCGAACGGCAGGTGCGGCGCCTTCTTGAAGACGACGGCGACCTCGGTGACGCGCCGGCCCAGCCGCTTGCCGGTGCGCAGGTAGAACGGCACGCCCGCCCAGCGCCGGTTGTCGATGTCGAGCTTGACGGCCGCGAAGGTCTCGGTGGTGGAGTTCGGGTTGAAGCCCTCCTCGTCGAGGAAGCCGACGACCTTCTCGCCGCCCTGCCAGCCGGAGGCGTACTGGCCGCGGGCCGTGTGGCGCCCGAGGTCGCGCGGCAGGCGCACCGAGGACAGCGCCTTGATCTTCTCGGCGCGCAGGGCGTCGGCGTCGAAGTTCACCGGCTCCTCCATGGCGACGAGCGCCAGGAGCTGGAGCAGGTGGTTCTGGATGACGTCGCGAGCGGCGCCGATGCCGTCGTAGTAGCTCGCACGGCCGCCGATGCCGATGTCCTCGGCCATCGTGATCTGCACGTGGTCGACGTAGTTGTTGTTCCACAGCGGCTCGAACATCTGGTTCGCGAACCGCAGCGCGAGAAGGTTCTGGACCGTCTCCTTGCCGAGGTAGTGGTCGATGCGGAACACCGACTCCGGGTCGAAGACCTGGGAGACCACCGCGTCCAGCTCGCGGGCGCTCTCGAGGTCGTGCCCGAACGGCTTCTCGATGACGACGCGGCGCCAGGCGTCGGGGGACGACTTGGAGAGCCCCGACTCCGACAGCTGGCGGCACACCAGCGGGAACGCGCTCGGCGGCACGGACAGGTAGAAGGCGTGGTTGCCGCCCGTGCCGCGCTCGGCGTCGAGCTGCTCGACGGTCTGGCGCAGCCGCTCGAAGGCTGCCTCGTCGTCGAACGAGCCCTGCACGAAGCGGATGCCCTCGGCGAGCTGGCGCCAGGTGGCCTCGCGGAACGGGGTGCGGGCGTGCTCCTTGACGGCGTCGTGCACGACTTCCGCGAAGTCCTGGTCCGCCCAGTCGCGGCGGGCGAACCCGGTCAGGGCGAACCCCGGCGGCAGGAGGCCGCGGTTCGCCAGGTCGTACACGGCGGGCATGAGCTTCTTGCGCGACAGGTCGCCCGTGACCCCGAAGATCACGAGGCCACTGGGGCCGGCGATGCGGGGGAGCCGCAGGTCGAGGGGGTCGCGCAGCGGGTTGTGCTCGGCGGTGATCTTGGCCGGTCTCACGAGGTGGGCACCGTTCTTCGTCGTGCGGGCGGGAGGAGGTGCGGCCCGGGGCGCCGCGGCGCCCGGGGCGGGTGGGTCAGGCGCCCTGGGCCTTCAGCCCGGCGGACGCGGTCTCCAGGAGCTCGGTCCACGAGTCCTCGAACTTGCGGACCCCGTCCGTCTCGAGGTGGTCGGTGACCTCGGCGAGCGAGACGCCGAGGGACTCGATGGTCTCGACCGTGCGCCGCGCCGCGACCGCGGTGCCACGTACCGTGTCGCCCGTGACGACGCCGTGGTCGGCGAACGCCTGGAGGGTGGGCTCCGGCATGGTGTTGACGACGCCGTCGGTGACCAGCTCGGAGACGTACAGCGTGTCGGGGTACTCCGGGTTCTTCACGCCGGTCGAGGCCCACAGCGGCCGCTGCGGGTGCGCGCCGGAGGCGACGAGCGAGCGCCACTCGTCGGTGCTCACGAACTGCTCGAAGGCCTCGAACGCGAGGCGGGCGTTGGCGACGGCCGCCTGCCCGCGCAGGTCGAGCGCCTCGGGCGTGCCGATCTTCTCCAGGGCGGCGTCCACCGAGGAGTCGACGCGGGAGACGAAGAACGACGCGACCGACCCGATCGGACCGAGGTCGATGCCGTCCGCCCGTGCCTGCTCGAGGCCGATCGCGAAGGCCTCCATGACCGAGCGGTAGCGTTCGATCGAGAAGATCAGGGTGACGTTGACGCTGATGCCCTGGGCGAGGGTCCGGGAGATCGCGTCGAGCCCCGGCACCGTGGCCGGGATCTTGATGAACACGTTCGGGCGGTCCACGGTGCGCCACAGGCGCTCCGCCACGACGACGGTCTTGTCGGCGTCGTACGCCAGGCGCGGGTCCACCTCGATGGACACGCGGCCGTCGACGCCGTCGGTCGCGTCGTACACCGGGCGCAGGAGGTCGGCCGCGGCGCGCACGTCGTCGGTGGTGATGGTCTCGACGGCCGCGTCCACGTCGGAGCCGGCCAGCTCGGCCAGCTGCGCGTCGTAGGCGTCACCGCTCGACAGGGCCTTGGCGAAGATCGTCGGGTTGGTCGTGACGCCGACGACCCCACGCTCGGCGACGAGCGCCGCGAGATTGCCGCTGCGCAGGCGCTCCCGAGACAGGTCGTCGAGCCAGATGGACACCCCGGCGCCGGTCAGGTCGGTGATCGGTACGGGGACGGTGCTCTGCGTCATCGGACGTCCTTCCAAGTCGGAGGCCCCCCGCAGGTGGTGTCTCGACGGGGGCCGGGTGGGGCGCCGACGGGCGGCGCCCCACCTGGAATCTACGAGCGCTCAGGCGGCGTCGCCAGCGCCGCGGACCGCGGCGAGCGACTCGCGGGCCGCGGCAGCGACGGCCTCGGCCGTGATGCCGAACTCGCGGTACAGCGTCTGGTAGTCCGCCGACGCGCCGTAGTGCTCGAGCGAGACGCTGCGGCCGGCGTCGCCGACCACGTCGCGCCAGCCCTGCGCGATCCCTGCCTCGACGGACACGCGCGCCTTCACCGCGGACGGCAGCACCGACTCGCGGTAGGCCGCGTCCTGCTTGTCGAACCACTCGCGGCTCGGCATGGACACGACGCGGGCGGCGACGCCCTCGGCGGCGAGCTGCTCGCGGGCCTGCACGGCGAGCTGCACCTCGGAGCCGGTGCCGACCAGGATCACGTCCGGCGTGCCGGTCGCGTCGTTGGTCGCGTCGACCAGCGTGTAGGCGCCCTTGAGGGTGCCCTCGGCGCCCGCGTAGCCCTCGGTGCCGCGCGGGAACGTCGGCACGTTCTGGCGGGTGAGCACGATGCCGGCCGGGTTGGCGGTGTTCTCCAGGATCCCGCGCCAGGCCCACGCGGTCTCGTTCGCGTCGGCGGGCCGCACGACGTCGAGGCCGGGGATGGCGCGCAGCGCGGCGAGGTGCTCGACGGGCTGGTGCGTCGGGCCGTCCTCGCCGAGGCCGATGGAGTCGTGCGTCCAGACGAACGTCGTCGGGATCTCCATGAGCGCCGCGAGGCGCACCGAGGCGCGCATGTAGTCGGCGAACTGGAGGAACGTGCCGCCGTAGGGGCGGGTGAGGCCGTGCAGCACGATCCCGTTGAGGATCGCGCCCATACCGTGCTCGCGGATACCGAAGTGCAGGGTGCGCCCGAACGGGTTGCCCGGGAACTTCTTCGTCGCGTGCTCGACGGGGATGAACGACGGCTCGCCGTCCATCGTCGTGTTGTTCGAGCCCGCGAGGTCGGCGGAGCCGCCCCACAGCTCGGGCAGCACGTCCTTGAGCGCGGTGAGGACCTTGCCGGACGCGGCGCGGGTGGCGACGCCCTTCTCGGACGCCTCGAAGACGGGCAGCTCGTCGGTCCAGCCGGCGGGCAGCTCGTGGGCGACGAGGCGGTCGAGCAGCGCGGCGCGCTCCGGGGCGGCCGTGCGCCAGGCGGCGTACGAGCGGTCCCAAGCGGCGCGCTGGTCGGCCTGACGCCCGGCGACGGAACGGGTGTAGGAGAGCACCTCGTCATCGGCGGCGAACGTGGCCTCGGGGTCGAGACCGAGGGCGACCTTGAGGCCGGCGACCTCGTCGGCGCCCATGGCCGAGCCGTGGATGCCGCCCGTGTTCTGCTTCGTGGGCGAGGGCCAGCCGATGATGGTGCGCAGCGCGATGAAGGACGGGCGGTCGGTCTCGGCCTTCGCGGCCTCGATCGCCGCGGCGAGCGCGTCGACGTCCTCGGCGTAGCCGGTGCCGCCCTGCGTCCAGTCCACGCGCTGGGTGTGCCAGCCGTACGCGGCGTACCGCCCGAGCACGTCCTCCGTGAAGGAGATGTCCGTGTCGTCCTCGATGGAGATCTTGTTGTCGTCCCAGATCACCACGAGGTTGCCGAGCTTCTGCGTGCCGGCGAGCGACGAGGCCTCGGAGGTGACGCCCTCCTGCAGGTCGCCGTCGGAGGCGATGACGTAGACGTGGTGGTCGAACGGCGACTCGCCGGGGGCGGCGTCGGGGTCGAGCAGGCCGCGCTCGCGGCGGGAGGCGAACGCCATGCCGACGGCCGAGGCGAGGCCCTGGCCCAGCGGGCCGGTGGTGATCTCGACGCCCGGGGTGTGGCGGTACTCGGGGTGGCCCGGGGTCTGCGAGCCCCAGGTGCGCAGCGCCTCGAGGTCCTCGATCTCCATGCCGTAGCCGGCGAGGAACAGCTGCAGGTACAGCGTGAGCGAGGAGTGGCCCGCGGAGAGCACGAACCGGTCGCGGCCGACCCAGTGCGGGTCGGCCGGGTCGTGCCGCAGCGTCTTCTGGAACAGCAGGTACGCCGCGGGGGCCAGCGAGATGGCCGTGCCGGGGTGGCCGTTGCCGACCTTCTCGACGGCGTCGGCCGCCAGCGCCTTGATGGTCTTCACCGCGCGGTCGTCGAGCGCGCTCCACTCGAGCGGGGCGACGACGGGGTCGAACGCGTTCACAGATGTGCCTCTTTCCTGCCCGGAGCGGGCCCCGGGTGATTGCTGCTGCTCTGCCGGTACGGGGCGCCGGCACGTCGGACGCCGCACGGGGTCCTCGATGCGACGGCGGGGCACGGCGGCGAGCGGCCGACCGGAGATGGGCGGCCCGCTCTTCACCGTTGTGCAGCACCACCCTAGCGCCGCGCATTCCCACGGCGCCCGTCCCGGCTCCGTTCGTCCCACCAGTTGAGCGGCGCGCCACGGGGGCCGGACAATGTCCGGGGAGATGACGCCGTCGCGGGCATTTCTCACAGCCGCGGTGCAGCCGTCCGGGCCGCCCCGCCGCTGACCTCGGCGTACGATGAGGCGGCGACCCTCCCACGTCGCCCGAGCTCCCCGGATCCCCAGCCGAGAACGGACCAGCACGCGCGTGAGCACCACGAGCACCACGACGTCCCACCCGTCGACGCCGACCCGCGCGAAGGTGCGGGCCGAGCGGGAGCGTGCCGATGCCGACCGGGCGGAGCGCCGCGCTGCGGCACCGGGACCGGACGACGCGTCGGGCAAGGGGTGGCGCGACCGCGTCGGCGCGTACGTCGCGCTGACGAAGCCGCGCATCATCGAGCTGCTGCTCGTCACGACCCTGCCCACGATGATCCTCGCGCAGGGCGGGCTCCCGGACCTGTGGCTCGTGCTGCTCACCCTGGTGGGCGGCACCCTGGCCGCGGCGTCCGCGAACGTCTTCAACTGCTATCTGGACCGCGACATCGACCAGGTGATGAACCGGACGAAGCGGCGGCCGCTCGCCACCGGGGAGATCACCCCGCGCGCCGCGCTGGTGTTCGCCACCGTCCTGGGCGTCGTGTCGCTGCTGTGGTTCGCCCTCCTGGTCAACGTGGCCTCGGCCTGGCTGACCTTCGGAGCGATCGCGATCTACGTGGTCGGCTACACGATGATCCTCAAGCGGCGCACGCCGCAGAACATCGTGTGGGGCGGCATCGCGGGCTGCATGCCGGTCTTCATCGGCTGGGCCGCCGTCACCGGCTCGCTCAGCTGGGCGGCGGTCGCGCTGTTCGGCGTGATCTTCTTCTGGACGCCGCCGCACTACTGGCCGCTGTCGGTGAAGTTCAAGAAGGACTACGCCAACGCCGGCGTGCCGATGCTCCCGGTGGTCGCGTCCGACCGCCGCGTCGCGATCGAGATGGTCGCGCACACGGTCGCGATGATCGCCTGCTCGCTGGCGCTCGTGCCGCTCGCCGGGATGTCGTGGTTCTACACCGTCGTCGCGATCGCCTCGGGCGGCTGGTTCCTCTACCTCGTCATCGCGATGCTGCGCCGGGCCGGCCACCCCGAGCGGGGCAAGCTCGGCGCGATGAAGGTCTTCCACGGGTCGATCACGTACCTCACGGTGCTGTTCATCGCCGTCGCGGTGGACGTCTTCCTCCCCTTCTGAGCGGGCTCGACGGCACCCGGGCTCGGATCGACCCGCTCCGTCGGCGCCGCGGGGCATGATGTTCCGGTGCCCGACTCCTCGCCCGTCCCGCCCCTCCCGCCCGCGCTGGCGGCCGCGCTGCAGGACTACCTCGCGCACCTCGGCGTCGAGCGCGGGCTGTCGACCAACACGGTGGCGGCGTACCGCCGCGACCTCGGTCGCTACGCCCGCCACCTCGAGGCGACCGGTCGGTCGGGTCTCGACGACGTGGGGGAGCGCGACGTCGAGGACTACGTTCTGGTGCTGCGCCAGGGGTCGGACGACGGCGCCCCGCTGTCGCCGTCGTCCACCGCCCGTGCGCTGGCCGCGGTGCGCGGCTGGCACCGGTTCGCGCACGCCGAGGGCGTGACCCGCGCCGACCCGGCGTCCCAGGTGCACGCGCCGAGCGCCCTGCGGCGCCTGCCGCACGCGCTGTCGATCGACGAGATCGCCCGTCTGCTGGACGCCGCGGCCGCCGGCGACGGTGCGGTGCCGCTGCGCGACCGTGCGCTCCTGGAGCTCCTCTACTCGACCGGCGGCCGCATCAGCGAGGTCGTGGGGCTCGACATCGACGACGTCGACGGCCTGCTCGGTGACGGCGACGGCGACGAGGGCCCCCGTGCGGGGTCCGTGCGGCTGCGGGGCAAGGGCGACAAGGAGCGCGTGGTGCCGGTGGGCTCGTACGCCAGGACCGCGCTGGAGGCGTACCTGGTCCGTGCCCGGGCGCTGCTCGCGTCCGCCGGCCGGGGCACACCTGCCCTGTTCCTCAACACCCGCGGTGCGCGCCTGTCGCGCCAGAGCGCGTGGTCGGTGCTGCAGGCGGCGGCGGAGCGCGCCGGGCTGACGCAGCACGTGTCGCCGCACACGCTGCGGCACTCGTTCGCGACCCATCTGCTCGCGGGCGGCGCGGACGTGCGCGTGGTGCAGGAGCTGCTCGGGCACGCGTCGGTGACGACCACGCAGATCTACACGATGGTGACGCGCGACGCGCTGCGCGAGGTATACGCCGCGGCGCACCCGCGGGCGCTCGGCTGAACCGCCCCGGGACGCTTCCGGGGACGAAGGGCGGCGCGCCCGGCGTGCCGCCCGGGCCCGTCGAGGTGCTGGGGTAGCGTGGCGCAGGTGAGCGAGGGACTCGGGAGCGACACCATGACGCAGACGACCACGAGCGACGCCTCACCGGCCGCGGTCCCCGCGACCAGTCCCACCCCGGGCAGTCCGGCGGGCCAGGCCGAGGAGCCGCGCACCGACGTCGTCGGGCGGCCGCTGCCCGACTTCCGCGACCCGGCGCCGCTGGCGTCCCACGGGCCCGCGCGCATCGTCGCGATGTGCAACCAGAAGGGTGGCGTCGGCAAGACCACCACGACGATCAACCTGGGTGCGGCGCTGGCCGAGTACGGACGCCGCGTGCTGCTCGTCGACTTCGACCCGCAGGGCGCCGCGTCGGTAGGTGTGGGCGTCAGCCCCCACGACCTCGACCTCAGCGTCTACAACCTGCTCATGGAGCGTGACGTCGGCTTCGCCGACGTGCTGCAGCCCACGAACATCGAGGGCCTGGACGTGCTGCCGGCCAACATCGACCTGTCGGCCGCGGAGGTCCAGCTCGTCGGGGAGGTGGCCCGAGAGTCGGTGCTCGCCCGCGCGCTGCGCCCGGCGCTGGACGACTACGACGTCATCCTCGTGGACTGCCAGCCGTCGCTCGGCCTGCTGACGGTCAACGCCCTCACGGCGGCGCACGGCGTGCTCATCCCGCTCGAGTGCGAGTTCTTCGCCCTGCGCGGCGTCGCCCTGCTCGTGGAGACGATCGAGAAGGTGCGCGACCGGCTCAACCCGGCGCTGGAGATCGACGGCATCCTGCCGACCATGTACGACTCCCGCACCCTGCACTCGCGCGAGGTCGTCGCGCGGGTGCACGAGGCGTTCGGCGACACGCTGCTGCACACGGTCATCGGGCGCACGGTGAAGTTCCCCGACGCGTCCGTCGCCGCGGAGCCCATCACCAACTACGCCCCGACCCACGCCGGCGCCGCCGCGTACCGGCAGCTCGCGCGGGAGCTCGTCGCCCGTGGTGACGCTGCCTGACGTCGCCCCGGAGGCGGGGACGGCCGACGGCCCCGACGCCCGGCCGGGGTTCGAGGTGCACCTCGACAACTTCACCGGCCCGTTCGACCTGCTGCTCTCGCTGATCGCGAAGCGCGAGCTCGACGTCACCGAGGTGGCGCTCGCGGAGGTGACGGACGAGTTCGTCGCGCACATCCGGGAGGCCGAGGCCACCGCGCGCGCGGCGACGGCCCGCGGCGAGGAGCACCCGTCGTGGGACCTCGGCACGGCGAGCGAGTTCCTCGTGGTGGCGGCCACCCTGTTGGACCTCAAGGCCGCGCGACTGCTCCCGGGCGTCGTCGAGGAGGACGCCGAGGACCTGGAGCTGCTCGAGGCGCGGGACCTCCTCTTCGCCCGGCTGCTGCAGTACCGGGCGTACAAGGAGGTCTCCGGCATCCTCGCCGAGCTCCTCGAGACCGAGGGGCGCCGCGTGCCGCGCGCGGTGCCCCTCGAGCCGTACCTCACGGCGCTGCTGCCCGAGCTGGTGTGGACGCTCGACGGGGCACGCCTCGCGGAGCTGGCGGCCAAGGCGCTGGAGCCCAAGCCGCCGCCCGTCGTCGGGCTCGAGCACCTGCATGCCTCTGCCGTGAGCGTGCGCGAGCAGGCGGGCGTGGTGGCGCGGCGGCTGCGGCGCGAGCACGTCGCGACGTTCCGCGCGCTCGTGGCGGGGGAGGAGCGGCTGGTGGCGGTGGCGCGCTTCCTGGCCCTGCTGGAGCTCTTCCGCTCGGGCCGGGTCGCCTTCGAGCAGGCGACGGCGCTGGGGGAGCTCACCGTGCGGTGGACGGCGGACGACGACGGCGACCCGGACGAGGACGGCGTGCTCGCGGCCGGTTTCGAGGAGTTCGACGGGACGCCGCAGGAGGCGGGGCCGGTCCGGCCCGCCACGGGCGGACAGGACGTGACGGAGGTCGTGGCATGACGCAGGGGACGGACGCGGGCGAGGCTGCGGTGGAGGTGGGGGACGGACCCGACGCCCCGGAACCCAGGATCGACCTCGAGTTCGACGTCGACGACCTGCCCGGCGGCCTCGCGGCCGCGCTGGAGGCCGTGCTCATGGTCACCGAGTCGCCTGTTCCGGTGGAGCGGCTGGCGGTGGGCGTCTCCCGGCCGGTGCCGGAGGTGGCAGCGGTGCTCGAGGAGCTGGCCGCCGAGTACCGGGGGGCGACGGGCGGGCGGCCGCGGGGGTTCGAGCTGCGGGAGGGCGTCGACGGCTGGCGCGTCTACTCGGCGCGGGCGCAGGCCGATGTCGTGGGGGCGTTCGTGCTGGAGGGGCAGTCCTCCCGGCTGAGCCAGGCCGCCCTGGAGACCCTTGCCGTCATCGCGTACCGCCAGCCGGTCACGCGTGGTCAGGTGTCCGCGGTGCGCGGGGTGAGCGTCGACGGGGTGGTGCGGACGCTGCTCGCCCGAGGGCTGATCGCCGAGACCGGGCAGGACCCCATGACCGGCGCGGTGCTGTTCGGCACCACGGGGGAGTTCCTCGACCGCATGGGCTGGACGTCCTTGGACGCGTTGCCGCCGCTGGCTCCGCACCTGCCCGACGTGGGGGAGGCGATCGGCCTGGACCCGTCCTCGGCCCTCCGACGGGTGCTGGCGGAGGACGGGCCCGAGGCCTGACGGCGCGCGCGGACCGTCAGGCGACGGTGGCGTCGACGCTGACGTCGACGTTGCCACGCGTGGCGTTCGAGTACGGGCACACCTGGTGCGCGGCGGCCACGAGGGCGTCGGCCGTGGCCTGGTCGACGCCGCCCAGCTCGGCGTGCAGCGCCACGGCGAGCCGGAAGCCGCCCTCGTCCGTGGGCAGGAGAGACACCTCCGCGACGACCGCGGAGTCGGTCAGCGGCGCCTTCTGACGGCGGGCGACGAGCTTGAGCGCGGAGTGGAAGCAGGCGGCGTACCCAGCGGCGAAGAGCTGCTCGGGGTTGGTGGCCCCGCCGGCACCGCCCATCTCCTTGGGGATCGCGAGGTCGACGTCGAGCAGGCCGTCGTCGGTCCGCGAGCGGCCGTCCCGACCCTCGCCGGTGGCGGTCGCGACTGCCGTGTAGATCGCGCTCATGATGCTCCCTCTCGGTAGAGTTACTAGTTCGTCTACTAGACCATGCGGAGACCGTCGCCGCAAGCAGCCGATCCGCGGCGCCGGGCGGACGTGAGAGGTTGGGCCGATGGGAACGAGTGCGGCAGCGGGTGCGGGGTCCGGGCGCGCCCCGGCGGTGCGCGGGCAGGTGCGCGGGCGGATCCTCGAGGCGGGGAGCCGGCTCCTCTATGCCGAGGGCATCCGTGCCGTGAGCGCGGACCGGGTGATCGCGGCGGCCGGCGTGTCGAAGGTCACGTTCTACCGGCACTTCCCGAGCAAGGACGACCTGGTCGTGGCGTACCTGCAGGAGCTCGCGGCCGCGGAGCGAGAGCAGCTCGAGCGGCTCCGCGCCGAGCACGTCGGAGACGCCCCGGCCACGCTGGGGGCGCTCGCCGCGGCCCTCGGCGACGTGGCGCGGGGCGAACGGTTCCGCGGCTGCGCGTTCGTCAACGCCGGGGCCGAGTTCGCCGACCCGTCGCACCCCGTGCGCCGCGCGGTGGCCGCCCATCGTGCCTGGTACGCGGGTTTCTTCACCGACGTCGCGCGGGACGCAGGCGCCGACGACCCCCGCGCCGCGGCCGCCGAGCTGATGATGCTGCGCGACGGCGCGATGGTGTGCGGGGACGTCGACGACGCGGACGCCGTGGAGCCGCGGCTCTCCTCGGCGTTCGGGGCCGTGCTCGCCGCGCACCGTCGGGCCACGTCCCGGGCCTGACCGCCCGTCGTCGAGCGCGCCCCGGCCGACCTGAGAGAATCGGTCACCATGAGCACCGAACGCCGCGGCGGGAGCCGCCGCACCAACCGCCCCCAGGGCCCCGCACAGCGCCAGCAGCGGCCGCAGCGCCCGCGCGGCGCCGCCGCCACCCGTCGTCCCGCCCCTTCGCGCGGATCCGAGCCGGAGCACGACGTCCACGTCGCCGACGGCGTGCGGCTGCAGAAGGTGCTCGCCCAGGCCGGCCTCGGCTCGCGCCGCAAGTGCGAGGAGCTCATCGCGGCGGGGCACGTGGAGGTGGACGGCGTCCTCGTGACGGAGCTCGGCGTGCGCGTGGACCCGGCGAAGGCCGTCGTCCACGTGGACGGGATGCGCGTGCAGCTCGACGCATCGAAGATCACGATCGCGCTCAACAAGCCTCTCGGCGTGGTGTCCACGATGAGCGACCCGGAGGGCCGCCCGACGCTCGCCGACCTCGTCAAGGACCGGTCGGAGCGGCTGTTCCACGTCGGTCGGCTCGACGTCGACAGCGAGGGCCTGCTGCTGCTCACCAACGACGGCGAGCTGGCGAACCGGCTCGCGCACCCCCGGTACGAGATCCGCAAGACCTACCTGGTGACGGTCGCGGGCGGCGAGTTCTACCCCCGCCACGGCAAGCAGCTGACCGACGGTGTCGAGCTCGAGGACGGCCTCGCCCGCGCCGACAAGGTGCGCGTGGTCGACGCGGTCCCCGGTGCCACGATGCTCGAGGTGGTGCTGCACGAGGGGCGCAACCGCATCGTGCGCCGCATGCTCGACGCCGTCGGGTTCCCCGTGACACGCCTGGTGCGTACGCGGATCGGCCCCATCGCCCTCGGTGACCTGCGCGTCGGGCGCTCGCGGGTGCTCGGGCGCACCGAGCTCGGCACGCTCATGCGCGACGTCGACATGTGACGCGGCGCCCTTCCGTACCCGTCCCTCGCAGTCCCCAGAAGTCCCGCGCGGCAGCCCCGCGCGACAACAGAAGGTGAGCACACACGTGGTCGTCATCGCCGTCGACGGTCCCTCCGGGTCCGGCAAGTCCAGCGTCTCGAAGGCGGTGGCGGCCCGGCTGGGGCTCGCCTACCTCGACACGGGCGCCATGTACCGGGCCGCGACGCTGTGGTGCGTCGACGGGGGGACGGACCTCGCCGACCAGGCCGCCGTGGCGTACGCGGTGCGTGGCATGCCTCTGGAGATGGGCGTCGACCCGGCCGCGCCGACCGTGCACCTGGGCGGCCGCGACGTCGCCGCGGCCATCCGCGCCACCGAGGTGTCCACCGCGGTCTCGCAGGTCGCCACCAACCTCGAGGTCCGCGCGGAGCTGCGCCGTCGCCAGCGCGCCGTCATCGAGGCCGAGAACGCTCCGGGCGGCTTCTCCGGGGGGCAGGGCATCGTCGCCGAGGGGCGCGACATCACCACCGTCGTCGCCCCGGACGCCGATGCCCGCGTGCTGCTCACCGCGAGCGAGGAGGCCCGGCTGCGCCGACGTTCCCTCGAGGTGCACGGTGCCGCGGACGCGTCGGCCGTCGAGGCCACGCGCGACCAGGTGCTGCGCCGCGACCGCGACGACTCGACCGTGAGCCAGTTCCAGGTCGCGGCCGACGGCGTCGCCACCGTCGACTCCTCCGACCTGGACTTCGATCAGACGGTCGACGCCGTCCTCGCGGTGGTCGCCCAGGTCACGGCCTGACCCGACGGGTCCGGCGTTCGCCCGACCCGACATGCCCCCGCCGCCCGGCCCTGGCTCCACGGGTCGCCCACGCTTCGTCGCGGGGCCCGAGGGCTCGGTGACGGGGGTCTCGTTCGTGACAGGCCGCTCGGCCTGGGAGAATGGTGCGCATGACCACTCCCGCCGACGGCTCCGTGCCTGCTGCCGAGCCCACCGACGACCCCACCGCCGAGCTCGCGCCCCCGGCCGAGGCTCCCGGTCAGGAGCCGGGCCGCGACGCCGTGGCGGAGGTCCTCGAGTCCGACGACGACGAGGCGCGCGAGCGCGCCCTGCGCGCCGGGCTGGAGGACTTCGAGCTCGATGAGGCCGACCGCGCCCTGCTGGACGCCGAGTGGGACGAGGAGGGCTTCGGACCGGGCGAGGCACCGCTGCCCGTGCTCGCCGTCGTGGGACGCCCCAACGTCGGCAAGTCGACCCTCGTCAACCGCATCCTCGGACGCCGCGAGGCCGTCACCGAGGACACCCCGGGTGTCACCCGCGACCGGGTGAGCTACCCCGGCGAGTGGGCCGGCCGCGAGTTCACCCTCGTGGACACGGGCGGTTGGGAGGTCGACGTCGCGGGCATCGAGTCCAAGGTCGCGGAGCAGGCGGAGGTCGCCGTCGAGCTGGCCGACGCCGTGATCTTCGTCGTCGACGCCACCGTGGGCGCGACGTCGACCGACGAGCGCGTGGTGGAGCTGCTGCGCCGTTCGGGCAAGCCCGTCGTGCTGTGCGCCAACAAGGTGGACGGCCCGTCCGGCGAGGCCGACGCGGCCTACCTGTGGGCGCTCGGCCTGGGCGAGCCCCACCCCGTCTCCGCGCTGCACGGGCGTGGCACGGGCGACCTGCTCGACGCGGCCATGAAGGTGCTGCCCGCGGTCTCCGAGCACGGGGAGCTGCGGCCCGCCGGCCCGCGCCGCGTCGCGCTCGTCGGGCGCCCGAACGTCGGCAAGTCGTCGCTGCTGAACAAGATCGCCGGCGCTCAGCGTGTCGTCGTCGACGAGGTCGCGGGCACCACGCGGGACCCGGTCGACGAGCTCGTCCTGATCAAGGGCGTGCCCTACTGGTTCGTCGACACCGCGGGCATCCGCCGCCGCGTGCACCAGACGCGCGGCGCGGACTTCTACGCGTCCCTGCGCACGCAGGCCGCCATCGAGAAGGCCGAGGTGGCGGTGGTCCTCGTCGACGCCTCGCAGCCGATGACGGAGCAGGACACGCGCGTCATCTCGCAGGCTGTGGACGCGGGGCGCGCGCTCGTCATCGCGTACAACAAGTGGGACCTCATGGACGACGACCGTCGCCCGTACCTCGAGCGCGAGATCGAGAAGGACCTGGTGCAGGTGCAGTGGGCGCCGCGCGTCAACGTCTCCGCGCGCACCGGCTGGCACACCGACAAGCTGACGCGCGCGCTCGAGACCTCCCTGGAGTCCTGGGACACCCGCATCCCCACCGGCCGTCTCAACGCGTTCCTCGGCGAGCTCGTCGCCGCGCACCCGCACCCGCTGCGCGGCGGGAAGCAGCCGCGCATCCTGTTCGGCACGCAGGCCGCGACGCGGCCGCCCCGGTTCGTCATCTTCGCCACGGGGTTCCTCGAGGCCGGCTACCGCCGCTTCATCGAGCGCCGCCTGCGCGAGACCTTCGGCTTCGAGGGCTCGCCCATCGAGATCAGCGTCCGCGTGCGGGAGAAGCGCCGCCGGTGACCCGATGAGCTCGCGATGAGCTGCCGATGAGCACCGCCCCGCTGGGCCGCAGGGGTCGCCTGCTGCGCCTGGGCGCGGCGCGCGACACCTCTGCCGTGCGCCACCTCGTGACGTTCCTCGTGGTGTCCGTGGCGACGGTGCTGGTGACGCGCTTCCTGCTCGCCGCCTCCGGGTACCCGCAGGTGGGCGGCGGCGGGCTGCACGTGGCGCACGTCCTGTGGGGCGGCCTCGGCATGGCGCTCGCGGTGGTGGTGCTGCTGTCGTGGGTCGGCCCGGCGCCGCGGTCGTTGGGTGCGGTGCTCGGCGGGATCGGGTTCGGGCTGTTCGTCGACGAGATCGGCAAGTTCGTCACGTCCGACAACGACTACTTCTATGCGCCGACCGCGGCGCTCATCTACGCCGTCGTGGTGGTGCTCGTGCTGCTCGTCGAGGCCCTGCACGGACGGCGGGCGCACCACCCGGCGGAGTATCTCGCGGTGGCGACAGACCGGGCCGTCGCGGGCGTCGCGGGCGGCTTCACCGACGCGGACCGCGCCGAGGCGCGCGCGCTCGTGGAGCGCGGGCAGGGCGAGCCCGGTGCCGCGGAGGTGGCCGCGCTGGTCGAGGCGGTCCCGCGGGACGACGTGACCGTGCCCGACCCGGTGCGCGCGCTCGTGCGTCGTGCCTCGGCGTGGTTCGCGGACGCCATGGAGCACCGGTGGGCGGCCGCCGTGGTGACGGTCGCCGTGCTGGGTACCGCGGCCGGGTCGCTCGTGGTCGGGCTGCGCGTGCTGACCGGGGAAGTGGACGTGCCGACGTGGGTCGGTGCGGGCATCCTCGCGGCCGTAGCCACGACGGTCGGTTGCGTGGTGCGAGCGCTGGTCGTCGGGCGGGGTGATCACCGGGCCGGGGCCGTCTGGGTGCGGCGCGGGGTGCTGGTCAGCCTGCTCGTGACGCAGCTCCTCGCGTTCCGGGCCGTGCAGTGGGTCGCGGTCGCCGGGCTGGTCGTGGACCTGCTGGTGCTCGTCGCGCTCGGGGTAGCGCTCGGGCGCGACGACGAGCGCCGCACCACGCGGCCGCGGGGCCGCTGACCGGCGTCGCGCCCGCCGGTCTGCGGGCCTAGGGTCGATGGCGTGATCACCCGCGAGGAGCTGGACCGCCGTTCGGGTGCCGCTGACGGAGGCGACGAACGGACCCTTCCGCTGCTCACCCTGGCGGAGTTCTTCGACGGCAACGACGACGAAGAGTCGCTCGCCCCGAACCAGTGGGGCGACGGGCGTCCGCCGCTCGCGGACGTCCGGCAGCGCCTGGAGCACCTCGCCGCGCGCGACGGCGTCGCCTGGGTGCGGGTCGAGCTGCACGAGGAGTCCGTCGAGGACGACGCCGGCTGGATCGCCGCGGAGGCGGTCGCCGTGTGCACGACGCTCGTGCCCGAGGAGGTCGAGGACCTGGTCGGCGCGGACGAGCTGCAGGCCGACGGCGTGGTCGAGGGGTACGTCTACCCCGAGGACTGGTTCAGCGAGATCCCCGAGGTGCCCGAGGGGTACCGGGTGCTCTCCCTCGTCTGGGACTGACGCGGCGCCCGGCTCGCGGTGAGACGTACGCCACTCGGGCTTGCCAGTGCCGCTCCCGGCGTGGCACGGTCGGCGGTGACGAGCGAAAAGCTCGCGTGCTCTGGGGTCGGTGAAAATCCGAGCCGGCGGTGATAGTCCGCGACCCGGTCACATCCTGTGACCGGTTGACCAGGTGGAACTCCTGGACCGACGGTCAAAGTCCGGATGGGAAGCGCACGCGGCGGCTCCCCGTCCGGTCCGTTCCCGGCCCCTCGTGGGCCGGCCCACCCGTCGTGGTGGTGGTCGCGGCCGGCCGGTGCGAGCACGTCCGACCCTGCCTTTCCTGCACCCCGGGGTCCGCGACCGGACGACAGGGGCAGGACGGATGGGTGCCACCACGGCAGAGCGCGCAGCGATGCGGCGTGCGCTCGAGCTGGCCGCACAGGTGCCGGCACGCGGCCCGAACCCTCGTGTCGGGTGCGTGCTCCTCGACGCGGACGACTCGACGATCTCGGAGGGCTTCCACCGGGGTGCGGGCACGCCCCACGCCGAGGTCGAGGCGCTACGGCGCGCGTCCGAGTCCCGCGGCCCGGGTGCCGCCCGCGGCGCGACCGCCGTCGTCACCCTCGAACCCTGCAACCATCACGGCCGCACCGGGCCGTGCGTCGACGCCCTCCTCGGGGCCGGTGTCGCGCGCGTCGTGCACGCCCAGCAGGACCCGAACCCCGCCGCGTCGGGCGGCGCCGCCCGGCTGCGCGCCGCGGGCGTGGATGTCCTCGGCAGCGTGCTGGCCGACGAGGCGCGCGCCCTGAACGCGACGTGGTCGCGCGCGCTGGAGCTGGGCCGCCCTGTCGTCACCTGGAAGGTCGCGAGCACGCTCGACGGCCGGGCCGCCGCCGCGGACGGCACGTCGCGCTGGATCACGGGGCGCGCGGCCCGGCACGGCGTCCACCGCCTGCGCGCCGGGGTGGACGCCGTCGTGGTCGGCACGGGCACCGTCCTCGCCGACGACCCCGACCTCACCGTGCGGCACGCGCCCCTCACCGGGCAGCAGCCCGAACGGGTCGTCGTGGGGCTGCGCGACCTGCCCGCCTCCTCCCGTCTCGCGCGGGCTGCGGCCGCGGGCGAGGCCGTGATGCAGCTGCGCACCCACGACCCGCACGAGGTGCTGGACCTGCTCTGGTACCGCGAGCATCGCCACGTGCTGCTGGAGGGCGGCCCGGCGCTCGCGGCCGCCTTCTGGCGTGCGGGCCTGGTCGACGACGTCGTCGCGTACGTCGCGCCCGTGCTGCTCGGGAACGGCGCGTCCGCCGTCGCGGACCTCGGCATCGGCACGATCGCCGACGCCGCCCGGCTCGACCTGCTCGACGTCGCCGTCCTGCCGCGCGACCCGGAGGACCCCACCGACACCCCCACCGTGCGGCTCACCCTGCGGCCGCGGAAGGAGCGCTGAGCCATGTTCACCGGAATCGTGGAGGAGCTCGGCACCGTCGTCGCGGTGCGCGAGCACGCCGACGGCGCGCGCCTCACCGTCGCGGCCGAGACCGTGCTGGACGGCGTCCGGCTCGGCGACTCGATCGCCGTCGACGGCTGCTGCCTCACCGTCGCGGAGACCGGCGAGCACGACGGCCGGCCGACCTGGACCGCCGACCTCATGGCCGAGACCCTGGCACGCACCGGCCTCGGCGCCCGGCGGCCCGGCGACCCGGTCAACCTCGAGCGGGCGCTCGCGGCGGACGGGCGGTTCGGCGGGCACGTCGTGCAGGGGCACGTCGACGGGGTCGGCACGGTGCTCGCCCGCACGCCGGGCACGCAGTGGGAGGTCGTCGAGGTCGCGCTGCCGGCGGAGCTCGCGCGGTACGTCGTGGCGCAGGGCTCGATCGCCGTCGACGGCGTGAGCCTCACCGTGGTGAGCGCCGGCGAGGAGTCGTTCACCGTGAGCCTCATCCCGGAGACGCGCGCCCGCACGACGCTCGGCGCCCGCGCCGTGGGTCAGCACGTCAACCTCGAGGTCGACGTGCTGAGCAAGTACGTGGAGCGTCACCTCGCCCACGGGCCGGTCGGCGCGGAGGGCGCACGATGAGCGCGGCCGCGGGCGCGGCGACGCGGGGGGCGCCGGAGCGTGTCGCCCGGGCGATCGCCGACGTCGCGGCAGGGCGACCCGTCGTCGTCGCGGACGACGCCGACCGGGAGAACGAGGGGGACCTCATCCTCGCCGCCGACGCCGCGACGCCCGAGCTCATGGGCTTCCTGGTGCGGCACACGAGCGGCCTGGTGTGCGTGGGGGTGGCGGGCGACCAGCTGGACCGGCTCGGCCTGCCGCTCATGGTCGAGGCCAACCAGGACGCCTACCGCACCGCGTACACCGTGACGGTCGACGCCGCCGCCGGCGTGACGACCGGCATCTCCGGCGCGGACCGGGCGCGCACCGCGCGGCTGCTCGCCGCCCCGGCGACCGCGCCCGGCGATCTCACCCGGCCCGGGCACGTGCTGCCGCTGCGCGCCCGCCCCGGCGGCGTGCTGGAGCGCCGGGGTCACACGGAGGCCGCCGTCGACCTGGCCCGCCTCGCCGGCCGCGGCGCGGCCGGCGTCCTCGCCGAGCTCGTGCACGACGACGGCACCATGATGCGGCTGCCCGCGCTGCGGGAGTTCGCCGCCGAGCACGGCCTCACGCTGATCAGCGTGGCCGACCTCGCCGCCTACCGGCGCACCACCGAGGTGCTCGTCGAGCGGGTGGCGGTCACGACCCTGCCCACCCGGCAGGGCGAGCTCACCGCCGTCGCCTACCGGGACATCCGCACCGGCGACGAGCACGTCGCCCTGGTGGCCGGGGGCCTCGACGCCCTGGCTGACCCAGGGCGCGGCCCCGTCCTGACGCGAGTGCACTCCGAGTGCCTCACCGGCGACGCGTTCGGCAGCCTGCGGTGCGACTGCGGGCCCCAGCTCGACGAGTCGCTGCGCCGGGTCGTCGAGGAAGGCCGAGGGGTCGTCGTCTACCTGCGCGGGCACGAGGGCCGGGGCGTCGGCCTGGCCGCCAAGCTCGCCGCGTACGCGCTGCAGGACGACGGCCGCGACACCGTCGACGCCAACCTCGACCAGGGGCTGCCCGCCGACGCCCGCGACTACACCGCCGCCGCGCACGTGCTGCGCGACCTCGGCGTCCCCGGCGTGCGGCTCCTCACCAACAACCCCGCCAAGGTGGACGGCCTGACCGCCGGGGGAGCGGACATCGTCGAGCGGCTGCCGCTCGTGCTGCCGACCCACCCGCGCACGCTCGGCTACCTGCGTACCAAGCGCGACCGCATGGGCCACGACCTGCCGCACCTGAGCGACGCCATGTCGCGGGGCGACCGCCCGACCGATCCCGACACCGGAGGAACGACGATGCCCGACCCGCTGACCACCGCCTCGATCTCCGCCGGAGCCACCCGATGAGCGGCGCCGGCGCCCCCGTCGCCGCCCCCGTCGACTGTTCCGACCTGAAGGTCGCCGTCGTCGCCGCGAGCTGGCACGAGACCGTGATGGACGGCCTGCTCGACGGCGCGCTGCGGGCCTGCACCGACCACGGTGTCGTCTCCCCGCGTGTCGTGCGCGTGCCCGGGTCGTTCGAGCTGCCCGTCGCCGCGCAGGCGCTCGCGGCGGCCGGCTACGACGCGGTCGTCGCGCTGGGCGTCGTGATCCGCGGCGGCACGCCGCACTTCGACTACGTGTGCGCCGCCGCCGCCGACGGCCTGAACCGGGTGGCGCTCGACCACACCGTGCCGGTGGGCTTCGGGCTGCTGACGTGCGACGACGAGCAGCAGGCCCTCGACCGTGCCGGGCTGGACGGCTCGCGCGAGGACAAGGGCTACGAGGCCGCGGCCGCAGCGCTCGCCACCGCGCGCGTCCTCGGCGAGGTCCGCGAGACGCGGCCGGCCGACCCTCGCGTCGATGCAGGAGCAGCGTCCGACCTGGGGTAGTATTTCGGTCGGCCCTGCGGGGTGGTGCTCCGGCATCACGTGTGGGGCCGACGGGCTGTGGCGCAGCTTGGTAGCGCACCTGACTGGGGGTCAGGGGGTCGCAGGTTCAAATCCTGTCAGCCCGACAGATGTGATCGTTCAAGACAATGGGGAGACCCGGGCCTACGGCGGTAGGTCCGGGTCTTTTCGTCGCTGACGTTGTCGTCGGTGCCGAGCTCTACGGTCTGACGCATGGCGCGTGAACGGTCGTACACCGACGAGCAGCTTGATGTCGCGATCAGTAGTTCGTACTCCTGGCGCGAAGCGTTGCGCGCGCTGGGGCTGCTGGCCACGTCAGCCGGGGCGATGCGGTCGGTGCGCGCGCGGGCTGACCGCCTTGGGATCAGTTACAGCCATTTCCGCGGGCAACGCCGCTGGACAGACGAACAGTTGCGCGACGCCGTGGCGGGCTCGGGCAGCTGGCAGGAGCTCGCCCGGAGGCTCGGCGTCGACGGAAGTTCGAGCATTGCCGCGTTGAAGGGGCATGCGGCACGCCTGGCGCTTGATACCGGCCACCTGAGTCCGCAGGTCCAGCCCCCTGCGGACAGGTCCGAGGTCGCACCCGACATCAAGCGCCTCGGTCGAGCCGGTCCGCTTCTCGCGGCGGCCTGGTTCACCTTGTGCGGTCAGGATGTTTCGTGGCCGCTCGAACCTAGCCGCTACGACTTGTTGGTCGGGGGCGAAGGCGGGATCCGCCGGGTCCAGGTCAAGACGACCACAGTCCGTGCAAGTGAAAGCTGGAAGGTTTACCTCTCGACGACAGGGAAGGCGCGGCGCACCTATGACCTGGCGGAGATCGATGACTTCTTCGTCATCGACGGTGATCTCACCTACTACCTGATCCCGATAGCCGCTGTCGGTGGGCTCCACGCTCTGCACCTCAGCGCCTATGCCCGGTACCGCCTCCAGCAGGCCTGGTGAAGCGGGGAGGGGTAGAGCCTCCATCCGTTTCAGAGCAAGGCGGCTGAGCCCGTCACCGCCGGTACCCGCGCTCATGACCACGGTCGGCGCGTCAGACCCAGAGCCTCTGCTGAACCCGAGACGGGACAGACAGGAGTACCCGGACGCGCTGGGTGAGCGTGCGGCCCGGCCCGCTCGGCCGGCCGGGGTCCTATCCTCCTCGGATGGCGCTTGAACCCACCACGCTGCGCACCCTGGGTGCCGCGATCCGGCTCGGCTCGTTCGCGGCCGCCGGACGGGAGCTCGGGTACACGGCCTCGGCGGTGTCCCAGCAGATGGCCGGCCTGGAGCGGTCGCTGGGCCTGCAGCTGTTCGAGCGCCACGCCCGGAGCGTGGCCCCGACCGAGGCCGCGCAGTACCTGTTCGAACGGTCCGCGGAGCTGTTGGGGCTGGTCGACCAGCTCGAGGCCGATGTGGCGCGCCTGGCCGCCGGGCAGGCCGGCCGGTTGCGGATCGGAAGCTTCGCGTCGGCGGGAGGGCCGATCGTGGCACAGGTGATCGCACGCTTCCTGGTCCGTCGGCGCGACGTCGAGATCTCGCTCGACGAGGGCGAACCGCACGAGCTCTTCCCCCGGGTGCTCGAGGGCGACCTCGACGTCGCTCTCGGCTTCCGCTACGACCTCGTGCCGACCCGGTGGCCCCAGGAGGTCGTGCTCACCGAGCTCATGGTCGAGGACCTGTACGTCATCGCGCCGCGCCGCCATCGGTTGGCCCACGCGGACGCCGTCGACGTCGGCGACCTGGCGGCGGAGCGCTGGATCGCGAACCGCGAGGACACCGCCGCGAGCCGCTGCCTCGTCGCCCTGGCCGAGCAGGAGGGTTTCAGCCCCCGCATCGCGTTCCGCAGCAACAGCTTCGGGACGGTTCGCGGGTTCGTGTCCGCGGGGCTCGGCGTCGCCCTGATCCCCGGGCTGGCGCACGAGCCGGACGACGAGATCGTCACGCTCCCGGTCTCGCGGCAGCTCCCGCGTCGCCAGATCGTCGCGGCCACCCGACGGGTGCACGACAACCCGCTGACGAGCGCGTTCCTGGCGGCCGTCCGCCACGTCACGGCGGGCCTGCCGGTCCGCGACCTGTGACGACGCCGGCCGGGCCGGTCGCGCCGCCCCATCCGTAAGCGGCGCTGGTGTCGAGGGCGCCGAGGTCTGGGTGAAGGCCCCTGTCGTCGCCCGCTGCAGGTCAGCAGACTCGATGACGTCAATGGCGATGCGGTACGAGCAGCCGAGGTGCTGCAGGACGGGGATGCTCGGATGGACAGCAGCACTACAGCTTCGGTCGTCGCGTTCGTTCTCTATCTGGTCGCGATGCTGGTCATCGGTGTGTGGTTCATGAGGCAGAACGACAGCGTCGCCGACTTCGCCATCGGCGGCCGCCGCCTCGGCACCTTCACGGCGACGCTCAGCGCGAAGGCGACGGACTCGAGCTCCTGGGTCTTCCTCGGGCTGCCCGGCGCCTTCTACGTCAGCGGGATGCAGAACGTGTGGATGATCGTCGGCCTGACCGTCGGGTTCTACGTGAGCTGGCGTGTCGTCGCCGGCAGGTTGCGCGAGCACTCGGAGCTCGGGTTCGACTGGCGCAGCGGGCAGCGCTCGGAGTCCGTGACCCTGCCTGCCTACCTCGCCAACCGGTTCCACAGCGACTCCCTGCGGCTCGTGTCCGCGGTCTTCATCATGCTGTTCTACGTCGTCTACCTCGGCTCCGGGCTCGTCGCGACAGGCCTGATGTTCAGCCAGGTCTTCGGCGTCTCGAACACGACGGGGATCCTCATCGGTGCGGGTGTCGTGATGCTCTACTCGTGCCTCGGGGGATTCCTCGCCTCCAGCTACACGGACGTCGTGCAGGGGATCCTGATGTTCGTGAGCCTGGCCGTCGTGACGGTCGTGGCGCTCGTCAGCGTGGGCGGGCCGGTGGCCCTGGCACAGGACATCGCGGGGGAGAACCCCGACCTGGCGTCGCCGTTCGTCGAGGTCGCGCTCGACGGCGGCGAGTGGGTCTCGGGCAGCCCCGTCGCCGTCGTCGCGATCGTCTCCGCACTGGCCTGGGGCCTCGGCTACTTCGGGCAGCCGCACATCCTGGCGCGGTTCATGGGGCTGCGGACCGCGGAGTCGACCAAGGGCGCCCGGCGCCTCGGGGTGTTCCTGTCCGTCACGCTGCTCGGGTTCGCGGGCGTCATCGGCATGCTCGCCATCGCGTACTTCGGGCCCGACCTCGCCAACCCGGAGAACGCCTACGCGGCGCTCGTGGACGCGCTGCTGCCGTCGTGGATGGTCGGCATCTTCCTCGCGGGCATCCTCGCCGCCATCATGAGCACCGCCGACTCGCAGCTCGTGGTCGCCGCCACCACGCTCTCGGAGGACTTCTACCGCGCGTTCGTCAACCGCGCGGCGACCGACAGGACCCTCGTCCGGATCAGCCGGGTCACGGTGATCCTGGTGTCGGTCGTCGCCGTCGCCATCGCCCTGCGCGGAGGAACCGTCCTCGGGCTCGTGTCCTACGCGTGGGCCGGGTTCGGCGCCGTCTTCGGTCCGGTGGTCCTGGCGGCGCTCTACTCGCGGCGCACCACCTGGCGCGGAGCCCTGGTGGGGATGCTCGCCGGGGGGCTCACCGTCGTCGTCTACCCGCTCGTCGACACGATCGGCCTGTACGAGCTCGTGCCCGGCTTCGCCGCGGGGCTGCTCGGCGTCTGGGCCGGCAACCGCCTCGGGCCGGGGCCCTCGGCGCAGGTGCGCGAGCAGTACGACGCCGTCCGGGTTCCCGCCACGGACACCGAGCGCGTCCCCGCCGCCTGAGCGCCGGCGAAGACGTCACCGCAGGGCCGGCACCCGCCGCCCAGCACACGCAGCGGCACACGCAGCAGCACACGCACAGGAGGATCCATGGGACAGGTACGTACCGACGTGGTCGACGGCTGCGGCGTCGTCACGCTCGACAACCCCCAGGCGCTCAACGCCTGGAGCCAGGACATGCAGCGCGCCGTCGGGAGGGCGGTGGCCACGTTCGCCGAGGACCCGGCCGTCCGCTCGATCGTGCTGACCGGGGCAGGCGACCGCGCCTTCTGCTCGGGGCAGGATCTCAAGGAGCTGGCCGGGTTCGGCGTCGACGACGTCGAGACCTGGCTCGACACCTTCGCCGACGTCTACGAGACGATCCTGTCCTGCCCGAAGCCGGTCGTGGCCGCACTGAACGGGGTGGCGGCAGGATCCGGCTACCAGCTCTCCCTGCTGTGCGACCTGCGCGTCGCCCACGACGGGGTGCGGATGGGGCAGCCCGAGGTGAAGTCGGGCATCCCCAGCATCACGGGGATGTACCTGACGTGGCAGTCCCTCGGGCATGCCAAGACGGCCGAGCTGATGCTGACGGGACGGCTCCTGGACGCCCAGGAGGCGCACACCCTGGGCCTCATCACGGAGATCGTCCCCGCACGGCAGGTGCTGGACCGTGCCAGGGAGCGCGCGGCCGAGCTCGCGGCCCAGCCGACCCACGCCTTCAAGCTCACCAAGCAGCACCTCTTCGAGACGCTGCGACCCGGTCTCCGGGCGGCGTTCGCCGCCGCCCTCGAGATCGACAGGGCCGCGTACGCCGAGGGCGAGCCGCAGGGCACGGCCCAGAAGTTCCTGTCCCGCGGGCGCGACGCGGCGACCGCGCCCGCGTCATGAGCGCGACGACGCCGACCCAGGTCATCGACGGGCGCGACATCGCCGCGGAGCTCGCCGCGCTCGTGGCCGACCGGCCGGGCCGCCTCTACGCGGTCGCCGGGGAACGGCGCGTGACCGTGGGGGAGCTCGACGCCGCGGTCGACCGGGTCCGAGAGGTCCTCGCCGACGCCGGGATCGGACGGGGCGCGCGGGTCGCGGTCGCGCTGCCCAACACCGTCGAGCACGTCGTGGTCGTCTTCGCCCTGGTGCGTGCGGGCGTGCTCTGGGTGCCGCTGAACCCGAGGCTGAAGGGGGCTCCGCTCGCGCACCTGCTCCACGACTCCGGAGCGACGCATCTCGTCGCGGAGCGGGGTGACGACGTGGTGGCCGCCGTCGCGGCGAGCCGCCCGGGGCACGAGGAAGGTCTCGGCGCGGGCATCACGGTCGCCGACGAGGCCGGCACCGCGACGCAGCTGTGGCGCCTCGGCGACGCTCCCGGCGGCGTCGTGCCGGGCACGAGCCTGCTCCTGTACACGTCGGGGACCACGGGACCGCCCAAGGGCGTCCGGGTGAGCCAGTCCATGCTGCGCGCGGCCGCGGTCGGCGCGCTCGCGGTCACCGACGCGCGAGCCGGCGACGTGCTGTACGTGTGGGAGCCGATCTTTCACGTCGGCGGCGCGCAGACCCTGCTGATGCCGCTCTACGCGGACGTCTCGCTCGCGTTGGCACGCCGGTTCAGCGCCTCCGGGTTCTGGGGCGACGTCGTCCGCACGGGTGCGACGCACGTCCACTACCTCGGCGGCATCCTGCAGATCCTGCTCCAGCGACCGGTGACCGCGCTCGAGCGTGGTCACCGGGTCCGCGTGGCCTGGGGCGCAGGCGCGACCCCTGCGATCTGGGAGGAGTGCCGGCGCCGGTTCGGGTTCGCCGTCCACGAGTGCTACGGCATGACCGAGACGTCCAGCATCGTCACCGTCAACACCGAGGGGCCGGACCAGGGCGTCGGGAGGCCGCTGCCCTGGTTCGAGGTCCGTGCGGGTGAGGGGAACGGCGGGCCGGGGGAGATCCTTGTCCGCCCCCTGCACCCCGGTCTGCTGACGCCCGGATACCTGGGCAACCCCGAGGCCTCCGCCGCCGCACGAACCGGCGAGTGGTTCCGCACGGGTGACCACGGCACCCTGGATGCCGCCGGGAACCTCCACTTCCACGGTCGGGCCAGCGACAGCATCCGGGTCCGCGGCGAGAACGTCTCGGCGTGGCAGGTCGAGGACGTCTACGGCCGACACCCCGACGTCGACCGGTGCGCCGTCGTGGGGGCGGCCGCCGACGTGGGTGAGCAGGAGATGGTCCTTCTGCTCACCCTCCGCGCCGGGGCGGAGCACGACGCGCGGTCCGTCGTGGCCTGGGGCGCCGACCACCTGGCGCCGTTCCAGGTCCCGCGATACGTGCGGACGCTCGACGAGATGCCCCTGACACCGAGCCAACGGGTGGCGAAGCACCAGCTGCCCCGAGGCCTCGACGGCGCGCTGGACTGCGCCGTGGCCGGAGCGTCGAGGGCTTCTGCGTCGCGTCGGGCATGATGGTCGCGTGCCCGACGACGCCCGGAGCGGCCTGCGCGTGACGGCGGCCCTCGTCGTCCCGGAGCCGGAGCTGTCCTGGCGGTTCTCCCGCGCCTCGGGGCCCGGCGGCCAGGGCGTCAACACCGCGGACTCACGGGTCGAGCTCTCCTGGGACGTCGCCGCTTCCGCCGTCCTGACCGACGGTCAGCGGGCCCGGCTCCTCGAGGCGCTCGGACGACGGGTGGCCGGTGGCGTGCTGACCGTCGTGGCGTCCGAGCACCGTGCGCAGCTGCGCAACCGCGACGCCGCGCGGTCCCGCATGGCAGCGCTCGTCGCCGAGGCCCTCGCACCGCCGGGACCGCGGCGCCGGCAGACGCGCCCGACCCGTGGCTCCGTCCAGCGGCGGATCGAGGCGAAGAAGCGGCGTGCGGGGATCAAGAAGGCGCGACGCCGCCCGGAGGACTGAGCCGGCGGCTCAGTCCGCTCGTCCGTCGCCGCGGTCCGCGGCCATGTCGCCCGTGGCAGGCACGCCGTCCGCGAGCCCGTAGTGCAGGAACACGACGCCGGCCGGGCTGGCGGCGGGCGGCTCCAGGAGCGTGAGGTTCGTGGGCACCTCGCCGCCGTCGAACACCTTCTTGCCCTCGCCGAGCACGATCGGGTGCAGCCAGAGGTCGAGGCGGTCGAAGAGCTTCTCCCGCAGGAGCGTCTGCACGAGGTCCAGGCTCCCGACGACGCGCACGTGCTCGTGCCGGTCGCGGATCTCGCGCACGGCGGCGGGCAGGTCGGACCCGAGGTGGGTCGACCCGGCCCAGCCGAGGTCGGGGGTGCCGCGGGAGGCGACGTACTTCGGGATGCGGTTGAAGAGGTTGCCGAAGTCGTCGTCCTGGTGGGGCCAGTACGCGGCGAAGATGTCGTAGGTCCGCCGTCCGAGCAGGAGGGCGTCCGTGCCCTCCGCGTAGGCGGCGGCGATCTGCTCGCCCGCGACCTCGTCGAGCAGGGGTGCCTGCCAGCCGCCGAAGGAGAAACCCTCCGGGTCCTCCTCGGGGCCGCCGGGCGCCTGCGCGACGAGGTCGAGGGTGGCGAAGAGCTCGAGGTGGATGAGGCCCATGAATTCCTCCTGGCGGGCAGCGGTCCTGTCGGGAGTGCAGACCGCCTGCCCGGCCCGGAGTCATCGCTCGGTGCTCAGGGCATGGGCGCGAACGGGTTTTCCACGGACGGTCCGTCGATCACGGGGCCATGGCCGGTGAAGGTGATCCGGGACAGCCAGACGAGCCGGCCCGGGTCCTCGTTGACGTGGTCCGGCTGCCAGGCGTGGTAGACGTACCACCAGTGCGGGCCGACCTTGATCGGCATGCCGTGCCCCGACCCGGCGGCGACGTCGTTGCTCGCGAGGATGGGCCCGTCACCCCGCTTGGTCCAGGGGCCGGTGAGCGACGGGGCGCTCGCCCAGCACACGCCGTAGCTGTCGTTCCAGTACTCGCCGGTGGAGTAGAAGCAGTAGTAGCGCCCCTGGTGGACGACCACCGAGGCACCCTCGATCGTGTACGTCTCGTACGGCTGGTCCATCCCGAACAGTCGCTGCGGCTCGCCGACCAGCTCGAGGCCGTCGTCGGACAGCCGCTGGAGGTAGATGTACGAGGGAAGGCCGTCGTGGTTGCCGTCGTTCTTCCACAGCAGCCAGAGCGACCCGTCGACGTCCTGGAACGGCGAGGCGTCGATGCTCCCGCCCTCGGTCGACTGGTCGATCAGCGGCGCGGTGCGGTCGTCGACGAACGGCCCCGTCGGGGAGTCGGAGACCGCCACCGACACCGCCTGCTGGTCGATGTCGGCCCGCCAGGCGGTGTAGTAGGAGAGGTAGCGGTCGCCCACGGCGATCACCTCGGGCGCCCAGTGCCGGCCGGGTCGGCACCAGGTGGCGAGCTGCGGCATGGCGTTGCCGGCCGGGGTCCACTCGACCAGGTCGGGGGACGTCAGCACGGGCATCGCGCCCGCCGCGCCGTTGGTCGCGTAGAGGTAGAAGGCGCCGTCGGCGGCCAGCACCGCGGGGTCGGGGTTGTTCGTCGGCACGACCGGGTTCCGGAACCCGCGCGGTGCGGCGGTGGCGCTGGGAGCGGCGCTGAGCGCGACCGCCGCTCCGAGGCCGCCCGCTGCGGCCAGCACAGCACGTCGGGTGAGGGTCGAGGTCCACGGGGAGTGATGCAACGTTGCGTCTCCTGTCAGGGCAGTTGACGGGCGCGGTAGCCCGTCTTCGGCGATGTCGAAGGTACAGCGTTGACTCACGACCTGCCAAGGGATCGAGGTTCGGTCGGCCGCGCAAAAAACCACCCACTGTGAGGTTTTTGCGATACGCTCGGCGCGGCTTCCGGCAGACGGCCGGTCACTTTTGATGGCCGGTCGACGGAAGTCGGACCGCAGATCACGCCAAAGGAGCCCCAGATGCCCACCACGTCCGTGCAGCTGTACTCGCTGCGGGATGCCGTCGCCGCCGACCTCGACGCCGCCGTCGCGCGCGTCCGCGAGATCGGGTACGAGCAGGTCGAGCCGTACGCGTTCGTCGAGCGCGTCGCCGACTTCGAGCGCGCCCTCGCCGCGACGGGCCTCGCCGCGCCATCGGGTCATGCCGCCGTCATCGACGTCGCCGAGCCCGACGCCGTCTTCGAGGCGGCCGCCCGGCTCGGCATCGGGATCGTCATCGACCCGTTCGTGCCGACCGAGCGCTGGCAGACCGCGGACGATGCCAAGAAGCTCGCCGACCGCGTCAACGAGCTGACGGTCCGCGCGGCCGGCCACGGCCTCCGCTTCGGCTACCACAACCACCAGTGGGAGTTCACGAACAAGGTCGACGGCCGGCCGGTCTTCGAGATCTTCGCCGAGCACCTCGCCCCCGAGGCGGTGCTCGAGGTCGACACCTTCTGGGCCACCGTGGGCGGCGCCGACGCGCCGGCCGTGCTGAAGACGCTCGGCGACCGGGTGGTCGCCATCCACGTCAAGGACGGCGAGGTGTCGGGCGACATCGCCACCGTGCTGCCGTCCAGCGAGAGCGCGCTCGACGTGCCGCCCGCGCTCAAGGCGGCCTACGACAACCAGGTGCCCGCCGGCCAGGGGGACGTCGACGTGCCGGCGATCCTCGCCGCCGCGCCGCAGGCCATCCGCGTCGTGGAGTTCGACTCCTACGCCGGCGACGTGTTCGAGGGCATCGCCTCCTCGCTCGCCTGGCTGCAGGAGAACGACAAGTGAGCCGCGTGGGCGTCGGCATCATCGGTGCCGGGAACATCTCGACGCAGTACCTGGAGAACCTCACGCAGTTCGCCGACGTCGAGGTCCGCATGGTCGCCGACGTGCTGCTCGACCGGGCGCGCGCGCAGGCGGAGGCCTACGGCGTCGCGTCGTCGGGCACCGTCGAGGAGCTGCTGGCCCGCGACGACATCGAGATCGCCGTGAACCTCACGGTCCCCGCGGTGCACGCCGAGGTGGGGCACCAGATCGTCGCGGCCGGCAAGCACGTGTGGAGCGAGAAGCCGATCGCGACCGACCACGCGTCGGCCACCGCGCTGCTCGCCGCGGCCGAGGCTCAGGGACTGCGGGTCGCCTGCGCGCCCGACACCGTGCTGGGCGCGGGCATCCAGTCGGCGCTGCGGGCCATCGCTCGCGGGGACATCGGCGAGCCGCTCACGGCCACGACCATGTTCCACGTGCCCGGCCCCGAAGCGTGGCACCCGGACCCCGACTTCCTGTACGCGACGGGCGCCGGCCCGCTGTTCGACATGGGGCCGTACTACGTGACGACCCTGGTGCACGCGCTGGGCGCCGCGTCCCGCGTGCAGGCGGTGTCGTCGAAGTCGCTGGAGAAGCGGACGATCGCGTCCGGACCGCGCGCCGGGGCGACCTTCCCCGTGGAGGTGCCGACGCACCACGCGGCGCTCATCGAGTTCCGCGGGGGCCAGTCGGCGCAGTCGACGTTCTCGTTCCAGCACGCCCTGCCGCGGGCAGGGTTCGTCGAGATCAACGGCACGCTCGGCACGATCTCGCTGCCCGACCCGAACAACTTCGACGGCGACTCCACGCTGTGGCGGTACGGGCAGGACGAGCCGGAGGCGATCCCCGCGACCGGGTCCACCTGGGGCCGCGGCACGGGCGTCGTCGAGCTGGCCCGGGCGATCCGCGAGGGTCGGCCCGAGCGCGCGTCGGGCGCCGTCGCGCTGCACGTGCTCGACGTGCTGCTGGCGGTGCGCGACGCCGCGGAGACCCGGACGGCGGTCGACGTCGCCTCCACGGTCGACGCGCCGCCGCCGCTGCCGGAGGACTTCGACCCGGCGGCGCCGACCTTCTGAGGCAGGGCCTCGGGTGGTCGAGCTGCCGGGCCACGACAGCTCGACCACCGAAGGACCCGGGGTCAGCTGCCGGGCTCGGCCGGCGGCGGCACCAGCCGCTCGAGGAGCTCCAGCACCCGCGCGCCGTCGACCGCGTCGGGGTCGAGCAGCCACTGCACCTGGATGCCGTCGGAGGCGGCGATCGCCAGGGCGGCGAGGTCCCCGGCATCCACGGCGGGGTCGATGCGGCCCGCCTCCTGGTCGGCGCGGACCTGCTCGGACAGCTCGGCTCGCAGGCGGGTGAAGCGCTCGCGGAAGAACTCGCGCGTGACCGGGTGGCCCTCGCCCGCGGCGTCCCCGGCGAGGGTCGTGTAGAGCTGGACGAGGCCGGGCACCTCGCGGTTGAGCACGGCGCTCTTGCGCATCCCGCCGACCACCGACGACGGCGGGCCGCCGGCGTCGCCCCGCTGGACCTCGTGCTCGTGGTAGACGGCCACGAGCAGGTCGTCGCGCGTGGGGAAGTAGTGCCGCAGCGTGGCGTGCGAGACGCCGACCGCGTCGGCGACGGACCGGAGCGAGGACGCGTCGACCCCGTGCTCCGCGACCATCCGGAGCACCTGGTCCAGGATCTGCGCCCGGCGGGCCGCGCCCTTCGCGTACCCGCGCCGGGGCGCCGCGTCGTCGCCTGCATCCTCCGGTCCGCCCACGCCGCCAACCTACCCGGCGCGGGCGCCGGGCGGTCGGCGGCGTGGGCGGAACGGCCGGGTCCGCTACCGGAGCGACCCTGGGGTCCACTGCGCGACGTGCGCCGGTGCCGGCCGGCCGTCGCCGGTGAGGTCGTCGCAGCGGACGAAGTGGTGCCCGACGCGTTCCAGCGCACACACGGGGGACGAGGTCGTCGGGCCGGCCCCGATCTCGACGGCGTGGGCCGGTGCCGGCAGGAGCACGGCGGCGACCACGACGCCGGCGGCGGACAGGGCGATGGCGAAGCGGCGAGCGGACACGATGGGCCTCCGGACGGTGTCGTTTCCGTGATCGTCCGTCCCACCCCGGGGCCGGGGCATCGGGATCCGCACCTGAGATCACGACTTCGCCCCCTGAGCCCGCCACGGCGGTGCCATCCTGGGGGCATGGCCGGGACCGCCGGACCGTCGACGACGATGCTCGTCGGGCGTGAGCCGGAGCTCTCCCGTCTGTCGTCCCTGCTGGTCACGACGGCGGACGATGGTCCGCGGGCCGTGCTCGTCGAGGGCGACGCCGGCGTGGGCAAGACGGTGCTGGTGGAGGCGGCGATCCGGGCAGCGTCGGAATCTCACCCGCTCGTCACGCTCCGGGCGCCCTGTCTTCCGCTCGACGCGATCTCGATCCCGTACCTACGCCGAGATCGCCCGCGCGCTCACCATCGGCGAGAAGACCGTCAGCACCCACGTCTCCCACCTGCTGGCGAAGACCGGGGCGCGCAACCGCGTCGAGCTGGCCGGGCTCGCGCGGCGCCACCCGTGAGCCGACCGGTCGGGCCGGCCGCGGGCGGCGCCGCGCGAGGCGCTCAACGGAGCGCGACGGACGTCCGGAACGGCGTGTCCTCCACCCCCGAGAGCCCCTGCAGGCGGTCGAACCGGGCCGTGCGCATCGCGATCCGGTCGTCGTCGGCGGTACCGGCGACGCCGTCCGGGCCGATCGCGTAGAAGTGCAGCAGGTTGCCCGTGTTCATGACGCTCGTGCCGTCGTCGTGGTCGTCGGTGTGGAAGTTCCCGAGGAAGTGGCCGGCCTCGTGGGCCGCCACGTTGCCGAGCGACTGCCCGACCGCCTGGACGCGGTCGCTGTCCTCGGTGAGGAACGGGTCGAGGGAGATCGGGTGGTCACCGGCCATGAGCTCCGGCATGACGATCGCCGTCTCCTCCCGGACGAAGTTTCCCGGGTCCACCGACTCGGACAGGCCCAGCGCGGGCATGAGGCCGGCCTCCGCCACGGTGCCGCCGACGATGATCCGGCTGACCCCGGGCTCGCCGAACAGGTCGGGGTCCTCCAGGTCGTTCGTGACCCGGACGTCCGATCCGGGGATCTCGTCGCGGAGCATCTCCCGGACGTGCCGCGTCGTCGCCTCGACGACGGCGTGCTCGTCGGAGGCCTCGAGCCCCCACCCGGGCAGGAAGTCGCGCATCGGGCTGAGGTCGCGCACCCCGGGCTCGAGCGCGTTGGCGCCGAAGACGCGGTTGTCGAACGACGGCCCGCTGAAGTCGAGCAGGATGGTCTGCACGCGCTCTCCCGGAGTGTCACCCCGCGTCGACGGCGCGCGGTGCGCGCCCACGGTGAGGGCGTAGTCGCCCGCCCCGTCGCTGACCGACACGAGGTAGAGCCCGGTGCGTTCGACGACGTGGTTCGCGGTGGCGTTGCCCCCGCGGGCCAGGGGGGAGTCGTCGGGGTAGATGATCCCCGGGTCGACCGACGACCTCTGCACGAGGTCCCCGTCGAGCTCGTGCACGGCGATCTGTCGGGCGGAGCCGGTGACGGTGGCCCCCAGCACGTCGCCCTGGCGCAGCGGCACGGCGTACACGTCGGTGTCGGCCGCGCCGCGCGCGTGCAGGGTGACGTCGAGCTCGTAAGGGCCCTCGGTGATGACGGCCGGACCGGAGGCCGGGTCGAACGGGTCGTCGGGGTAGTGGTTGCCCACCGCCACGTAGTAGGTGCCGCGCTCCTCGATCCGCTGGGAGAGGTGCACGGCGCCCTCGCCGGTCATGTCCTGGCTGCCGACCAGGAGGTTCCCCTCGGCGTCGTACAGGAGCGCGTTCGCCACCAGGTCGCCCTCGGGTGCGATGTCGACCGTGAGGGTCTCGCCCTTCGCGGCCTCGAGGCGGTAGAAGTCGTAGTCGCCGGTCGCGGTGCCCTCCGAGCCGTGGGGCCCGTCGCCGACGACGCCGGTGGTCGAGACCCCGCGACGGTCCGCGCCGAGGCCGAGGTCGCGCGCCAGCGGGATGGCGCCGTCGTCCTCCTCGTTCGGGGCGACGGCCTGCGTGCTGACGGGCCTCGTGTCCAGGTCGCCGTCCACCCGCAGCTTCCAGCCGCTGACCGACCGCGGCGAGGGCAGGCGCTGGGCGCCGTCACCTCCGTCGTCGACGGCGTCGCCGGCGTCCTTCTCCTGCACGCGCGGGGCGCCGTCGGCGGCACGGAGCCCCGGCGCGTCCTGGTCGGGGGACTCGTGCAGGATCCGGTGCTGCATCGCCGCGCCGTCGATCCCCCCGGTGACGTCGGCGTGGTCGTGGTCGTGGGCGGCCGTTCCGGCGTGATCGCCCGGGGTGGCGGGCGGTGCGAGGCCGGAGGCGGTGGGGGTCTCGGCCCCGTTCGCCGAGGTGGCCGCCAGGGCGAGGGGCGCGGCCAGGGCGGCGGCACCGAGCAGGCACGCCGCCCTGCGCGGGGATCCCGGGCGGGCGTTCGGTCGTCTGTTCCTGTGAGCAACCATGTGATCGAACGTACAAGCCCACGACGCGAGCTGCAGGTCGTCGCACTGCGTGCGGTGCCGCGGTCGTGGCCTGCGGCGATGCGGGAGCCCAATACCTCCGGGGGTATAGTCGGTCCATGATCGACGACCACCCCCGCCAGCCCGTCCCCGCCACGCCCGCCCCCGGCCGGCGGATCGTCGTCGTCGGGGGAGTGGCAGGCGGCATGAGCTTCGCGGCCCGCGCGCGGCGGCTCGACGAGACGGCCGAGATCGTCGTCCTCGAGCGCGGTGCGCACGTGTCGTTCGCGAACTGCGGCCTGCCGTACCACGTGGGCGGCGAGATCCCCGACGCCGACCGGCTCCTGGTCCAGACGCCCGCGTCGTTGCGGGCGTCCCTCGACCTCGACGTGCGCACGGGGCACGACGTCACCGCCGTCGACACCGCCCGTCGCGTGGTCACCGCACGGACCGGCGACGGCCACGTCGAGCTGCGCTACGACGCGCTCGTGCTGTCGCCGGGCGCCCGAGCGGTACGCCCGCCGGTCGACGGGCTCGACTCGCCGCGCGTGCGGACGCTGCGCACCGTCGAGGACGCGCGGGTGATGCGGTCGCAGGTGGAGGCGGGCGCGCGCCGCGCCGTCGTGCTCGGCGCAGGGTTCATCGGCGTCGAGGCCGCCGAGGCGCTCGCGCTCGCCGGGCTGGACGTCACCCTCGTCGAGGTCGGGCCGCACGTGCTGCCGCCCCTGGAGGACGAGGTCGCGCACCCCGTCGAGGACGAGCTGCGGCGGCTGGGCGTCACCGTGCGTGCCGGGGTGGGTGCGGAGGCGGTCCGGGCGGAGCAGGACCACGACCTCGTCGTGCTCGGCGACGGCTCACGGGTGCCCGCCGACGTCGTGGTCCTGTCCGCCGGCGTGCGGCCCGACACCGCGGTGTTCGAGGCCGCGGGCCTCGAGTGCGAGCGCGGCGCGATCGTCGTCGACGCGCACGGCCGCACGTCCGCGCCGGGCGTCTGGGCCGTGGGCGACGCGGTGGTCCAGACCGACGTCGTCACGGGTGCCCGGCGCCCCGTGGCCCTGGCCGGCCCGGCGAACCGTGCGGGGCGGCTCGTCGCGGACGACGTGCTGCGGCCGGGGACGGCCCGCCCGCTGCCCGCCCCCCTGGGCACCGCGGTCGTGCGGGTCGGCGGGCTCACCGCCGCCACCACCGGGGCCAACCGGGCCTCTCTGACGGCGGCGGGTCTCGCGTTCCGCACCCTGCACCTGCACCCGAACCAGCACGCGGGCTACTTCCCGGGCGCGCGCCAGCTGCACCTCGTGCTGCACGTGCGTCCGGACGACGGGCTGCTGCTCGGCGCCCAGGCGGTAGGCGGCGACGGCGTCGACAAGCGCATCGACGTGCTCGCCACCGCGCTGCGCGCCGGCATGACGGTCACCGACCTCATCGACCTCGACCTCGCGTACGCGCCGCCGTACGGGCAGGCGAAGGACGCCGTGAACCTCGCCGGGATGGTGGGGTCCAACGTCCTCGACGGCACGCTGCGCCTCTGGTACGCCCAGGACGTCCACGGCGTCCTCGAGGACGCGCTCGTGCTCGACGTCCGTACGGAACAGGAGGTCGGAACCGGGCACCTGCCCGGCGCGATGCTCGTGCCGCACACCGAGCTGCGCGCCCGGCTCGACGAGGTCCGCGCTGCGGCCGCCGGCCGGCCCGTGCGCGTGATGTGCGCCTCCGGCGTGCGGTCGGCCATCGCCCACCGCGTGCTCGCGCAGGCGGGGTTCGACTCTGCGTCGCTCTCCGGCGGGATGCTCACCCTGCGCGCCACGCACGGCGTCCACGCCGACGCCCTGCTCGTGGCCCCCGAACCCGCGGCTGCCTGAGTCCCCCCGATCGCCCGCCCACCGACCCAGCGAGGACACGATGCTCACCACCGACAGCGACGCCCAGCGCCGCATCCTCAACCGCCTGCGCCGCGCGCGAGGTCAGCTCAACGCGGTCATCGACGCCGTTGAGGGCGGCCGCTCGTGCCGCGACGTCGTCACCCAGCTCGCGGCGGTCTCGGCCGCGCTCGACCGGGCCGGCTTCGCGGTGATCTCGACCGCGATGAAGGAGTGCCTCGCCGACCCGGACAACCCCGGCGAGGACGGCCTCACCACCGAGGAGCTGGAGAAGCTCTTCCTCATGCTCGCCTGAACTCCCGCCACGACGACAACGACAACGACTTTGGAGGAGAACCCCACCGTGTGCTATCCCGCGACCTGCAAGCAGTGCGGCAAGACGACCTGGAACGGCTGCGGACAGCACGTCGACGACGTGCGTCGCGCCGTCCCCGCCGGGCAGTGGTGCCCGGGCCACGACGACGAGCCCGCCGCCGGCCACCGTCCCGTCGGCGGCGGCTTCCTGGCGCGCCTGTTCGGGCGCTGACCCTTCTCGGCGCGGGATGTCGAGTACCGCGGGCCGGCTCCGTCCCAGGGGTGTCGGCGGTGACAGGCACCGCCCACGACGACAGGATGGAACCCATGACCAAGTACCTGCTGCTGAAGCACTATCGCGGGATCCCGGAGCCGGTGCCCGGTACCGACGTGCCGATGGACCGCTGGACGCCCGAGGAGGTCACCGCGCACATGGAGTTCATGGGCAAGGTCATCGACGACCTCAAGGAGCGCGGCGAGTTCGTCGACGCCCAGGCGCTCTCGCCGCGGGGGGACTTCGTCCGGTACGGGGGCGAGGACAAGCCTCCCGTGACGGACGGCCCGTTCGCCGAGACCAAGGACCTCATCGCCGGGTGGATGGCGATCGACGTGGAGTCCCAGGAGCGGGCGTACGAGGCCGCGGCGTACCTGTCGTCCGCGCCGGGCCCGGGCGGGCGCCCGCTGCACGAGTGGATCGAGGTGCGCCCGTTCCTCACCGACAACGCCGAGGTCACGGGGTGAACGAGCTCCTGCGGGACGACACGCTGCGGCGCCTGGGCCCCCAGGTGCTCGGCGTGCTCGTCCGGCGGGGCGCCGATTTCGCGACGGCCGAGGACGCCGTGCAGGAGGCGCTGCTGGAGGCGGTGCGGCGCTGGGACGCGCCGGGCGCCACCGCGCCGTCGGACCCCAAGGGGTGGCTCGTCACCGTCGCCTGGCGCAAGTTCGTCGACGCCCGGCGCGCCGCCTCCTCGCGCGCGCAGCGGGAGATCCGCGTGACCCTCGAACCGCCGACCGGCCCGACGGAACAGGCCGACGACACGCTGCTGCTGCTCAGCCGCTGCTGCCACCCGGCACTGTCCCCGGCGTCGTCGGTCGCGCTCACGCTGCGTGCCCTGGGCGGGCTGACGACGGCGCAGATCGCCAGGGCGTTCCTGGTGCCGGAGGCGACGATGGCGCAGCGCATCTCGCGCGCCAAGAAGACGGTGACGGGGGAGCGGTTCTCCGAGCCCGGGGACGTGCGCGCCGTGCTGCGCGTGCTCTACCTGATCTTCAACGAGGGCTTCACGGGCAGCCCCGCCGACGGCGTCGACCTCGCGGCGGAGGCGATCCGGCTGACCCGGCAGCTCGTCGCCGCGGTGCCGGAGGACGCTGAGGCCGCCGGCCTCCTGGCGCTCCTGCTGCTGCACCACGCGCGGCGCGACGCCCGCACCACCGCCGCGGGGGAGCTGGTGCCCCTCGACCGGCAGGACCGCGCCCGCTGGGACACCGCCACGATCGCCGAGGGCGTCGGGCTCCTGCAGCGGGCGCTCGCGCGCGACCGCCTCGGGCCCTACCAGGCGCAGGCGGCGATCGCCGCCCTGCACGACGACGCGGCGACCGCGGACGAGACGGACTGGCCGCAGATCCTCGAGTGGTACGACGAGCTCGCGCGCCTCGAGCCCCGCAACCCCGTGGTGGCGCTCAACCGGGCCGTCGCCGTCGGGCACGTGGACGGGCCGCTCGCCGGGCTGCGCCTCGTGGAGACGCTCGACGCCGGCCTGCCGAGGCGCGACGCCACGGCCGCCTACCTGCACGAACGGGCCGGAGACCTGGACGAGGCCGCCCGGCGGTACGCCGTGGCGGCCGACGCCGCCACGAGCGCCGCCGAACGCACCCACCTCACGAAGCAGGCAGGTCGCCTGCGTCACGCGCCGGGCTGAGCGCTACGCGCGGACCGTCCGCGGCCCGAGCCGGTACCAGCGGGGCGACGTGCGGTTCATCGGGAAGCCGAGGCCCGCGGTGTCCGCCTCGCGCACGTCCAGCAGCTCCCAGGCGGTGAAGGCCGTCAGGATGTCGTGCTCGGCGGCGCCCTCGACGAGCCGCCGCCACTTCGAAGCGCCGAACGCGAGCATGAGCACCGTCGCGCCGGGGTTCGCCAGCGCCGTCACACCGCGGGCCTCGGCGGCACGGTGCGCGGGGTCGAGGCCCTGGAAGCAGCCGATGTCGAGGAACAGGTCGAAGGTGCCGAGGCCCACCGGCAGGTCGGTGACGTCGGCGACCTCGTAGCGGATGCCGGGGTCCCGGCGCCGCGCCTCCTCGACCGCGCGGGGCACGACGTCCACCCCGACCACGTCCCACCCGCGGCGCGCGAGCTCGGGCGTGTACTGTCCGCGCCCGCACCCGAGGTCGAGCGCCCGCCCGGGCGGGCGCTCGCGGCCGGACTCCTCGCGGTCCAGCACGGCGGCGACGCTCGGGGCCGCCGCGGCGGCGTAGCCCTCCCACGGCGTCATGCCGAGCCGGTACATGCGGGCGTACTTGCCGCCGGGTCTTCCGCGGGTCATACCGGCACGGTACGACGCCCTGGGGGGCGCACGTCCGGGTGGATGTCACACGAAGTTCACCGGGGGCCCTTGGCATGCAAACGTTTGCATGCCAGCCTCCTCGAGATTCAAGAGCAACGGCCGCTCTCCGGGGGCGGCCCATGACGCGAGGAGTCAGACATGGGTGTTCTCGACTGGGTGGTCGTCGGTGGGTACTTCGTCGTCATGATCTGGATCGGCGTGTGGTCGCGCCGCCGGATCACCGACGCGCGCGACTTCTACGTCGCCGGCGGGAAGATCCCCTGGTGGCTCACGGGAATCTCGCACCACATGTCGGGCTACTCCGCCGCGGTGTTCGTCGGATACGCCGCGCTCGCCTACACGACGGGATTCGCCGTCTACGTCTGGTGGGCGCTGTCCATCACGATCGCCTGCTCGGTGGGCGCATGGCTGTTCGCTCCCCGCTGGCCTCGCCTGCGGCAGCGCCTGGGCATCATCTCGCCGCTGGAGTACCTCTCCACGCGGTTCAACGTCGCCACGGAGCAGGTGCTGGCGTGGTCAGGAGCCGCGCTCAAGATCTTCGACGTGGCGGCGAAGTGGACCGCCAGCGCCATCCTGCTCAACGTCTTCGCGGGCATGCCCCTGATGTGGGGCGTGCTGCTGGTCGGCGGCGTCACGATGGTCTACTCCACGATCGGCGGGATCTGGGCCGACGTCCTGACCGACTTCGGGCAGTTCGTCATCCAGCTGGTGGCCGCGTCGGCGATGTTCGTCATCGTGCTGGTGAAGCTCGACGGCGTCCCCACCCTCTGGACCATGTGGGACCGGCTGCCGGAGGGGCACGCCGAGCCGTTCAACGGCACGCTCACGATGTGGTTCTTCCTCGCGTACGTCGTCATCTCGACGCTGTCGTACAACGGCGGCACCTGGAACCTCGCGATGCGGATGATCGCCACCCCGAACGGGCGCGAGGCGCGGCGCTCGATGGTGTTCTCCGGCGTCCTGTACCTGGTGTGGCCGCTGGTCCTCTTCGTCCCGATGTGGGCGGCTCCGATCCTGCTGCCGAACCTGCAGCAGCCCGACGAGTCGTACGCGCTGCTGGCGCAGCAGCTGCTGCCGCAGGGACTCGTCGGCCTCGTGCTCGCCGGCATGTTCGCCCACACGATGGCCATGACCGCCTCGGACGCGAACGCCATCTCGTCGGTCGTGGTGCGCGACATCATCCCGAGCCTGCGCCGGGGAGCGGGGTTCCTGCCCGAGAAGGCGGAGCTGGCCGTCGCGCGGCTCACGACGTTCCTGTTCATCGCGCTGTCGATGGGCATCGCCCTCACCGCGGACAGCTTCGGCGGCGTGCTCGGGCTCCTGATCCTCTGGTTCGGCGCGCTCGTCGGGCCGATCGCCGTGCCGATGCTCCTCGGCCTGCTGCCGTGGTTCAAGCGGTCGGGCTCCAGCGCGGCGCTGCTCTCGTGGGCCGCGGGTCTGCTGGTCTTCGCGGTCAACCGGTACCTGCTCGCCGACCCGATCGCCGGGCTGGGCGACAACGGGGAAGCCGTGATCGTCGCCTCGCCGGTCCTGGTGTCGATCGTCGTCTTCGTCGTGGTCGGCCTCGTCGCGCCGCAGCGCAACCCGGCCTCCGACGCCCTCGTCGACTCCCTGTCGCGGGACGTCGTCGAGGCGGACGAGGACGCCGCCGTCACGCGGCCGGTGTCCGCGTGACGGGCCTGGGCGCCTCGCCCTGGTCCGCGCACCTCGAGACCACCGTCCTCCCGTGGTGGGAGCGGCACGCCGTGGACGACGAGCTCGGCGGGGTGTTCACGTGCTTCGACAACCGGGGGCGCCTGCTGTCGCACGACAAGTACACGTGGTCCCAGGGCCGGTGGGCCTGGGTGTGCGCCGAGCTGGCCGAGGCCGCGGCCCGCGGCGAGGTCGCCGTGGACGGCCCGCTCTGGTCCGACCGCGCCACCCGCACGGCGGCGTTCCTCGTCGAACGATCGGCGACGCCGGACGCCCGCACGGCCTTCGTGACCGACCGGGCGGGGGCGCACCAGCCTTCCGGGCCCGACGGCGAGGTCTCCACCAGCGTGTTCGCCGACCTCTTCGCGGTCCTCGGGATCGCGGGCGGGTCGCGGGCCGCGCGGGAGGAGGGGGACGAGCGCGTCGCGCCGTGGCTCGACGCGGCGTCCCGGATGCTCCTCGTGGCCGAACGGTCGATCGCCGACCGCACGGCGAGGACCGAGCCCTACCCGGTGCCGGCGGGCTACCGGGACCTCGCCGGGCCCATGACGCTCGTGCACGTCGCCGACGAGCTGGCCCGGGCGGGCGGCGGCGCGCCCGCGGAGGGCGTGCGGGACCGCGCGCTCTCGGCCCTGCTCGACGACGGCGGGATGCTGGGCGCCACCACGTGGGCCGAGTTCCGCGCCGACGCGGGACCCGCGGGCACGATGCTGGACCGGCACCGCACGCCCGGCCACCTGCTGGAGTGCCTCTGGATGATCGTCCACGCGCAGGAGCGGGCGCGGCGACCGGTCGGCGCCGACCGGCTCGCGGCCCTCGCGACCCGGGCGCTCGAGATCGGCTGGGACGACGAGCACGGGGGCCTCCTGCGGTACTGCGACGAGGCGGGCGGGCCCCCGCGGGGCACCCTCCTGGCGCCGGGCGAACCGGGCCGGTACGAGCAGCTGGTGCTCGACACCTGGGACACCAAGCTGTGGTGGGTGCACGCCGAGGCGATGTACGCGACCGAGCTGCTGGCCCGGATCAGCGGCTCCGCGGAGCTGACGACGTGGCACGAGCGCGTCGCCGAGTACACGCTGGCGACGTTCCCCGACCGCGAGCGCGGGGAGTGGATCCAGGTCCGCGCCCGCGACGGCCGGCCCCTGGACCGGGTGGTGGCCCTGCCGGTGAAGGACCCCTTCCACATCATCCGCGCCCTGCTGCTGCTCGCCCGCGGCACGGCGCCGGCCCCCGCGTAGCCCGACACGTCGCACCAGGCGTCGCACCAGACGCAGCACGAGAAGAGGAACACATGCACCCCATCCATCTCCACACCCACGAGTCCCGGCAGGCGCTGGGCGAGGCGGCCGGCCGCCACGCCGCGGACGTCCTGAACCGGGCCGTGCGGGAGTCGGGCCGGGCCCGCGTCATGCTGGCCGCGGCGCCCAGCCAGCAGGAGACGCTGGCGGCCCTGGCGGCGTCCGATGTCGACTTCTCCCGGGTGGACTGCTTCCACATGGACGACTACCTGGGGCTCCCGGCGGGCGCGCCCCAAGGTTTCGGCAACTGGCTCGAGCGGCACTTCGTCGCCCGCGCCCGGCCGCGCCGGTTCGCCCGGATCGACACGGCGGCGGTGCCGCAGCGGGCCGCCGACGAGTACGCCGAGGCCATGGGCGCCGAGCCGTTCGACCTGACCCTGTGCGGGCTGGGGGTCAACGGCCACCTGGCGTTCAACGACCCGCCGGCCGACTTCGCGGACCCCGTGGCGGTCAAGGTCGTGACGCTCGATGCGGTCTCGCGCCGCCAGCAGGTCGACGAGGGGCACTTCGCGTGCCTGGACGACGTGCCCGAGCAGGCCCTGACGGTCACCATCCCGCGCCTCCTGTCGGCCGGATGCGTGATCGCGTCTGTCCCCGGTCGGGCGAAGCGGGACGCCGTCGCGCAGACCCTGGCGCACGACCTCGACCCGCGGTTCCCCGGGACGGCCCTGAAGACCCATCCCGACGCCCACCTCTACGTCGACGAGGAGTCCGACCCTGATGACTGACACGACCGGCGCCGGCTACCTCCGGCACGTGACCGCGCTCATGCAGCGCATCCTGGACGAGGAGGGGGACGCGGTCGCGCGCGCCGCGGACGTCCTCGCGAGACAGATCGCCGCCGACCACCTGGTGCACGTGTACGGTCCGGGAGGTCACTCCAACCTGGCGAGCCAGGAGATCTTCTTCCGGGCCGGAGGTCTGATGCACGTCTCGGCGATCCTCGACGAGGGGACCCTGCTGTCCCAGGGCGCCCTGCGGTCCATGGCGGTCGAGCGCCACCCGGGCTACGGGCGGATCGTCATGGACGACTGGGGCCTCGGCGCCGACGACGTCCTGATCCTGGTGAACGCCTACGGCATCAACGCGGCGCTGCTGGACGCGGCCCTCACCGCGCGGGAGCGTGGCGTCACGACGATCGGCGTCTCCTCCCGGGGGCACGCGGAAGAGACGGCCCCCGACCACCCGGCCCGCCACCCCTCGGGTGCCAACCTGCACGACGTGGTCGACGTCCACGTCGACACCAAGGTGCCCGTGGGCGACGCCGTGATGGACGTGCCCGGGGCACGGCAGAGGACTGGACCGGTCTCCACCTTCGCCAACGCCTACGCGCTGAACTGGCTCGTGATGGCCACCATCGAGCTGCTCGGGGAGCGGGGCGTGCAGCCGCCGGTCTGGCGCAGCGGCAACGCACCCGGCGGGGACGAGGCCAACGCCGAGTTCCTCGGACGCTTCCGCGGACGGGTGCGGTCCCTGTGACCGCCCCGGCAGGCGGCACCGTCGTCGAGGGGCGCGACCCGGCCACCGGCGACGTGCTCCAGGTGGGCGTCGAGCACGGGACGATCGCCGAGATCCGGCGGTTCGCGTCGCGCGACCCCGACATGCCCTATCTCGCCCCAGGGCTCGTCGACCTGCAGGTCAACGGGTACCGGGATGCCGACGTGAACGGGGCCGACGTGTCCGCCGACGCGATCGCCGAGATCACGCACGCCCTCGCGCGCGAGGGCGTGACCACCTGGGTGCCGACGGTCGTGACCGCCGCGGAGCGCGACATCGCGCGCTCCCTGCGGGCGGTCGCCGCGGCGAAGGCCGCCGACCCGGCGGTGGACGCGGCGGTCCCGTGGGCGCATGTCGAGGGCCCCTTCCTGTCGTCCCAGGACGGGCCGCGGGGGGTGCACGACGCCGTGCAGATCCGTCCCCTGGACGCCGCCGAGGTCGCGCGATGGCGGGACGCCGGCCCGGTCGGGTACGTCACCGTCTCGCCCCACGCCGCGGACGCGCCCCGGGAGATCGCCCGGATCACGCGGCTCGGCGTCCGCGTCGCCGTCGGCCACACCCACGCGACCTCCGACCAGGTGCGCGCTGCCGTGGACGCGGGGGCGACGATGTCGACGCACCTGGGCAACGGCGTCCACGCCCACCTGCCCCGGCACCCCAACGCCATCTGGGCGCAGCTCGCGGACGACCGGCTGACGTGCGGGTTCATCGCCGACGGGCACCACCTGCCGGCCGACACCCTGCGGGTCATGCTGCGCGCCAAGGGAGCGCGCCGCGCGTTCCTCGTCTCCGACTCGACGGCGCTCGCCGGCAGCCCGCCGGGCACCTACCGCACGCCCGTGGGCGGCGACGTCGAGCTGACGCCCGACGGACGCCTCGCCTATGGGGGCACGGGGCTGCTCGCCGGCGCGGCGCTCTCGCTGGTGCACGGGCTGCGGTTCGTGCTCGCGCACACCGGCACGGCGCTCGCCGACGGGCTCGAGCTCGTGTGCGGCACGCCGGGCGCCCTCGTCGGCGGCGCGACGGCCCCGCGCGGGACCATCCAGGTGGGCAGCCGTGCCGACCTGGTCCGGCTGACGGCCAACGGGACGGTCGTGGGCGTCGTGCGGGGCGGCGAACGGCTGGTCGGATGACGGGGGAGCCGACCAGGTCGCCGGGCCCCGTGCCGAGGCTGCTCGTCGGCGCCGCGACCGTCGAGGTCGAGGTGCCGCCGGGGACGCCCATGGCCGGGTTCGCCGCCCGCCAGGATCCGTCGCGCGGCGTGCACGACCCGACGACGGTGCGCGCGCTGGTCCTCGACGACGTCGCGCTCGTGAGCGTGGACGTCTGCGCCCTGCACGAGGACACCTGCGCCCAGGTGCGTGCCCGGCTCGCCGACGTCGTGCCCACCTGCGTCGTCGCGGCGACCCACACCCACTCGGGGCCCTGCGTCGGCCGGGGCCGGGTCGGGCGGCACGCCGCCGCGGTGCACGACGACGTCGTGGCGGCTGCTGAACGGGCCGTGCGCCACGCGCACGCGAAGAGGCGAGCCTGCGCTGTCGAGTACACGGAGGTGCGCAGTCCTGGCGTGGGCGCGAACCGCCGGCACCCCGGGCGCTCGGTCGACCTGCGCCTCCAGGCGCTGTGCTTCCGGGACCCTGCGGACGGCCGCGTCGTGAGCCGCCTAGTCGTGTATCCCTGCCACCCCGTGGTGCTGGACGCCGCGAACCTCCTCGTGTCGGCGGACTACCCGGGCCAGGTGCGCACCGTGCTCGAGGCCGGAGACCCCGGGAGCGTCACCATGTTCCTCACCGGCGCGGCCGGAGACATCAACACCGGACATCGTGCCGAGGACTCCTACCGCGCGTCAGGCACGGGGCTGCGGACGTACGCGGAGGCCGAACGTGTCGGCGCGGTCCTCGCGGACGCGCTGGGCGGGGCGGCGCGTCACCTGGTCGGCGGTGAGGTCCAGGCGACGGCAGTCACCGAGGAGGTCGACCTCCCGCTGCTCCCGGTCGACCGGGAGCAGGTCCGTCGGGACCTCGCACGATGGACGACCGACCTGGGGGAGGCCGACGCCGACCGGGCTGCGCTGCTCGGCGTCTGGGCCTCGTGGGCACGGGGGGTGCTGGACGGTGGCGTGCCCGAGCGCGCGACCTGGCGCGCCAGGGTCACCGCCGTGCGGCTCGGGGAGGTCGCGCTCGTCGCGCTGCCCGGCGAGCCGTTCCTTGCCAGCGGCGAGCAGGTGCGGGCCGCGAGCAGCGCTCCCGTGATCGTGCTCGGCTACAGCGACGGGTGCCCTGGCTACCTCCCGCCCCGGGAGGAGTACGCGCACGGTGGCTACGAGGTCGATGACGCGCACCGTTACTACGACATGCCGGCCCCGTTCGCGCCCGGCGCGGCCGAGCAGCTCGTCGCCGTGGCGTGCCGCCTCGTCGGGGCCGACGATGGCCGGTAGGACGACGATCGTGGAGGTGGCGCGGCGGCTCGGGGTCGCGCCGTCCACGGTGTCGCGCGCCTTCAACACTCCGCGGCTGCTGAGACCAGAGACCGTCGAGCGGGTGCGCGCGACGGCCGCGGAGATGGGGTACGCCCCGAACCAGCACGCCCGTGCCCTGATCACGGGTCGGTCCGGCGCGATCGGGCTCGTCATCCCGGACATCACGAACCCGTTCTTCCCTCCGCTGATCCGTACGGCGCAGCGGGAGGCGGAGCGGCGTGGCCTCGGGGTCTTCGTGGTCGAGACCAACGGTGACGTCGTGCGCGAGGAGCAGCTCGTGCAGAGGCTGGTTCCGCAGGTGGAGGGCCTCGTCCTGGCGTCGTCCAGGCTCCCGGACGCGCGGTTACGTGACCTTGCGGCGCACATTCGCACGGTCCTGGTCAATCGGGACGTCGCCGGGATCGGTCGCGTGCTCACCTCGTCACGGGAAGCGCTCGTCGAGGGCGTCCGCCGCATGCACGCCGCCGGCGCCCGCGATTTCTGCTACGTCGGCGGACCGCTCCTGTCCTGGTCGGAGGGCGAACGAAGGGACGCCATGCGTGCCATGGAGCGGGAGCTGGGGCTCCGGGTGCGCTACCTGGGGGTCGAGTCCGGGACGTACGCCGACGCGCGCGGCCTCGCGTCCGACATCGGCCCGGAGACCCGAGCGGTGGTCGCCTTCGACGACATCGTCGCCCACGGAGTCCTCGACGGGCTCACCTCACGCGGTGTCCGTGTACCGCAAGAGGTGCTCCTGCTGGGATGCGACGACGCACTGCCCATCGAGACCCATCCCCGGCTCTCGACCATCCGCCTGCATATCGAGAGGGGGACCGCGTCAGCCCTGGACATGCTCGTCGACCCCGACGTGCGCGATGAGCGCCTCGTGGTGGAAGGCACCCTGGAGCTGCGCGAGACGACGTGACCCGTGGCGGTCACCCGCACTCGTCGCAGATGCCCGTGGCGGGCAGCGCGGTGTAGCAGGTCGGGCAGATCGCGAGCTCCGGCTCCGGCGCGACAGGCTTGCGGGTCGGAGCGGCCGCGGCCTTGCGACGCGGGGCGGCCTGCTTGCGGACGGGGGCGGGCGCAACCGTCGCGGGTGCGGTGGCGACGAAGCCGTGCTTGCGCAGGATGCCGGCGTCGTCGCACTTCGCGTCCACCAGGTCCTCGGCACGCGCGGGGACGCCGGTCGCGTACTTGTGCGCGACGCCCAGCACCGCCTTGGAGTCGTAGGTGCGCTCCTCGTGGGCGAACGTGTGGCCGGGGGTGGGCGTGAACCCGTAGACACCGACGAAGGCGTCGCGGCCGCGGTCGTCGTACTCCTCGATCGCCCGGAGGATGTGCTGGCGCGTCACGCTCGAGAAGGTAGCCACGGCCTCAGGTTAGTCGTGCGGGGGACCGGCGCCGACCGTCCCGGGTCGACTGTGGCGAGGACCGCACCGGCGCGCCGGGCGGCGCGCCGGTGCGGGCGACGATCGCGGTGTGATCGCCGCCACACCCACCCCGCCGTACACCGCCGTCATCTTCACGTCGCTGCGCACGGAGGGCGACCAGGGTGATGCCCGCATGGCCGAGCGGCTGGAGGATCGCGCGCGTGCCGAGCCGGCGGTCTGTCTAGAATCGATTCGTGCGCCGGAAAGCCCTTGCCAGCACGTCCGACCAACCCCTTCTCGACGGCCGCCGGCCCGTGCGCTCGCTGCTGCGCCTGCTGGGCACGCAGCCGCGCCGCGTGACGGTCGCGCTCCTCGCGTTCGCGGTGAAGGAGACGCCGCTGTGGTTCCTGCCGGTCATCACCGGTGCCGTCATCGACATCGTCGCCGACGGCGGGCCCGTGTCCTCCGTGCTGCTCTGGTTCGCCCTGGCGGTGGCGCTGCTCGCGCAGCACTACCCGAACCACCTCGTGTACACGCGGAACTTCATGACCGTGGTGCGAGGCACAGGCGCCGCCCTGCGCAACGCGCTCGTCGAACGCCTCCAGGTGCTGTCCATCGGGTACTACGCACGCGCCAGCTCCGCCGTCGTGCAGAGCAAGGTGGTGCGGGACGTCGAGAACGTCGAGCTCATGCTGCAGCAGGTCACGCACCCGCTGCTCTCGGCGGCGATGGTGATGGTCGGCGCGGTCACGATGACGGCGATCAAGGTCCCCGAGTTCCTGCCGGTGTACGCGCTCGCGATCCCGACGGCGCTGCTGATCCGCCGGTCGATGGCGCGGCGCTCGCAGGCACGCAACGCGGAGTTCCGGCGGGAGATCGAGGGGTTCTCGGCCCAGGTGGGGGAGATGGCATCCCTCATCCCGGTGACGCGTGCGCACGGGCTCGAGCGCACCGCCGTCTCGAGGGTGGCTGACGGCGCGGACGGGGTGCGGCGTTCGGCCCTGCGCCTGGACCTGCTCAACGGGCGCGTGGCGTCCGTCTCGTGGGTCGCGATGCAGCTGCTCGGCGTGTGCTGCCTGGTCCTCGCGGCGGTGGTGTCGCTCACCGGTGTCGTCGCCGTCACGCCCGGCGAGGTGGTCCTGCTGTCGACCTACTTCGCCCTCCTCACCCAGGGCCTCACCCAGGTGCTCAACCTCGTGCCCGTCACCGCGCGCGGCGTGGAGTCGGTGCGCTCGATCGCGGAGATGCTGGCCGAGCCCGACCTGGAGCGGAACGAGGGCCGCCGGCGCGTGGACACGGTGCGCGGGGACCTGCGGCTCGAGCACGTGTACCACCGGTACGCGGACGCGTCGCAGGACGCGCTGCACGACGTCGACCTCGTGGTCCGCGAGGGCGAGACGGTCGCCTTCGTCGGGCCGTCCGGCTCGGGCAAGTCCACGCTGCTCAACCTCGTGCTCGGGTTCGTGCGGCCGACCTCGGGCCGTCTCCTGCTCGACGGCGCGGACATGGCGGAGCTCGACCTGCGCACGGTGCGCCGGTGGGTGTCGGTCGTGCCGCAGGAGTCCGTGCTCTTCGAGGGCACGATCCGGGAGAACGTGGCCTACGGCCTCGAGAACCCGGGCGACGACGACGCCACGACCGACGAGCGCGTCCGCGCCGCCCTGCGCGACGCCAACGCGCTCGAGTTCGTCGACGCCCTCCCGGACGGCTGGGACACGGTCGTCGGGCAGCGCGGCGCACGCCTCTCCGGCGGGCAGCGCCAGCGCCTCGCCATCGCCCGGGCGCTGGTGCGCGACCCGCGCATCCTGTTTCTCGACGAGGCCACGAGCGCGCTCGACCCGGAGGCGGAGGCCGTCGTCCGCGACGCGCTCGACCGCCTCATGCGCGACCGCACGACGCTGGTCGTGGCGCACCGGCTGTCCACGGTGCGCGCGGCCGACCGCATCGTCGTCCTGGAGCACGGCCGGGTGGTGGAGGTCGGCAGCCACGACGCGCTGATGCGCCGTGGCGGCCGGTACGCCGCGCTGCACGCGGCCCAGGCGGGGGTGGCCTAGTGGCCGCTCCGCCCGCTGCGCCGGGCCGGGACGACGAGTCAGCCGGTGGCGCGCAGGCGACCGAGCGTCCCGACGAGGTCGTCGAGCTCGCGCAGCGCCGCCTCACCGGAGCTCAGCACCACCACGAACTCCGTGACGCCCGCCGCCGCGTACCGCTCGACCAGGGCGGGCAGCGCGGTGACCGCGTGCTCGCGCAGGCGCAGCTGCACGGTGCGGCGGATCTGCGCCGGGTCGCGCCCGACGTCGGCGCAGTGCCGGTCGAGCACCTCGCCGAGCGCCGCCACCTGCTCCGGCGTGCTGGACGTGTCGTTCCACGCGTCGGCGTACCGCGCCACCAGGCGCAGGGTGCGTCGCGGCCCGGACCCGCCCACCCAGATCGGCGGGTGCGGGCGCTGCACGGGCTTCGGCTCGGCCACGGCGTCCGTGAGCCGGTAGTGCTCACCCTCGAACGTCGTGCGCGGCTCGGTGAAGAGCGACCGGAGCACCTGCAGGGACTCCTCGAGCCGGTCCATCCGGGTGCGCACGCTGCCGAGGTCGAGCCCGTACATGGTGTGCTCGTGCTCGTTCCAGCCGGCACCGATCCCGAGCTCGAGCCGCCCGCCCGACAGGTGGTCGACGGTGGTGGCCAGCTTGGCCAGCATCACCGGGTGGCGGTAGGAGTTGCCGGACACCATGCACCCGAGCCGTACGCGCGACGTGGCCACGGCCATCGCCGCCTGCATGGCCCACGCGTCGAAGATCGGACGGTCGTCGTCCGCGCCCAGGGAGGCGAGATGATCCATCACCCACACGTGTTCGAACCCCGCCTCGTCGGCGGTGCGCCAGACGTGGTGAAAGGTCTCGACCGGGGCGTCCTGGGTGAGCTTGACCCCGAATCGCAGCAGCGTCCCGGGCGTCGGTCGTGGTTCCATCGCCCCATCCTGGCGGGAGGACGGGCATGGTGACCATCCACGACGTCGCGCGGCACGTCGGCGTGTCCGCGGCCACCGTCTCCAACTACCTCAACCGCCCGGAGAAGGTGGCGCCCGCGACGACGGCACGCATCCGCGCCGCGGTCGAGCAGCTGGGGTTCGTGCCGAGCCTGTCCGCCCGGCAGCTGCGCTGGCAGCGCTCGGGGATCGTCGGCGTGTCCGTGATCAACGCGTCCAACCCGTTCTTCTCCGACGTCGTGAACGCCGTCGAGCGTGTGGTGGCGGGGGCGGACCTCACCCTCGTCACGGGCAGCACCCATGAGTCCCCCGAGCAGCAGGAGCGCCTCGTGGCCCTGTTCGAGCAGCTGCGGTTCGACGGGATGGTCGTGGCACCGCACGACGCGCAGATGGCCGCGCTGACGGCGCGCAAGAAGCGGGGCAGCCCGGTGGTCGTGGTGGACCAGCAGGACCCGGACGGACGCCTGTCGACCGTCTCCCTGCGGCACCGGGAGGGCGGACGCCTCGCCGCGCAGCACCTGGTGGACGGCGGCCGCCGCCGGCTGCTCGCCGCGACCGGCCGGGCCCGGGTGCAGCAGGTGCGGCGCCGGCTCGAAGGGATGCGAGAGGTCGTGGACCGCACGCCCGGGGCGACCCTCGACGTCGTCCACGCGGACGACCTGGGGCTGGCGGAGGGCGCCGAGGTGGGGCGCCGCATCGCCGCGGCGGCGCCCGGCGATCGGCCCGACGCCGTCCTGGCGGGCAACGACATGCACGCCCTCGGTCTCGTGCGCGCCCTGCTGGACGGCGGGGTGCGGGTGCCGGACGACGTCGCGCTCGTCGGCTACGACGACATCCCGTTCGCCACGACCGGCGCCGTCCCGCTGACCACGGTGCGCCAGCCGGCGGCGGCGATCGGGACCACCGCCGCGGAGATCCTGCTGCGCGAGATCGACGACCCTTCGTCCCCGCGGGAGGAGGTCCTCTTCGACCCGGAGCTCGTGGTCCGGGCCAGCACCTGAGGGCACCTGAGGGGCAGGGCCGGCCGGCGCCTCCCTCAGCCGACGGCGGGGTCGCCGCCGAGCAGCTCGAGGTACGGGGCTATGACAGGGAAGACCCACAGGAACAGGGCCGTCACGACGGCCGCCACCAGCACCAACGACTGCACGACACGCCAGAACGTGTTGCCCGGCAGGTGGCGGAAGATCCACGCGTACATCGAACGTCTCCTGCTCAGCGGTCCGTCAGCGAACCTGGTCGGGGGTGCCGTCGGCCCGGTCCATCCAGCCGACGAACGTCGCGTACGTGATCCAGCGGTGGTCGTTGCCGTACTCGCCGAGGGTGAGCGAGTGGCAGGTGGTGAGCGTCAGCAGGCGCTCCGTGGGCTTCTGGTCCGGGTGATGGGGCACCGGCGCCACCACGTCCACCTGGTCGGGGGTGACGATCTCGTGGTCGGTGACCTCGTAGACGTACCAGGTCTGCGCCGTCTCGACGATGATCTGGTCGCCCTTCTCCAGGTCGTCGACGTGCCGGAACGAGTTGCCGTGCGTGCGCCGGTGCCCGGCGAGGGCGAAGTTGCCCACGTCGCCCACCTGCTGCGACGTCTCGTAGTGCCCGGCCATCGCCTGGTCGAGCACGTCCATCCCTGTGCCCTCCGCGATCGGCATGGCGTTGTTGGTCAGGCCGTACCACGCCGGGACGACGAGCGTGCCGATCGTCTCCCCGTACCCGACCGGGTCCGGGACGGGCGGGTCGTCGGTGCGCAGCTCGGCCGCCGCCGGGTTGATCGGCGGGAGCGTGGCGCGGAACTCCGTGAGCACCTTGTCGGCCTGCGCGGTGGCCTCGACCGACGTCCACCACAGCTGCCACACCACGAACAGCCCGAGCACCACGCCCAGGGTGATGAGGATCTCGCCGACGCCGCCCACGACGGCGCTGCCGGCGCCCCGGCGTCGGGCGGGTCGAGCATGGGTGGGACTCGTCACGTGCGCGATGCTACGTGCTCCCCGGCCCGGTCGCGGGCCGCGGACCACGCCCCGGCGGGTCTCCCGCCGCGCCCCTGTCGCGCGGCGCGGGGTCGTGGGAACCTGGGGCGATGACCAGCGACGACGCCGTGGCACCCCGCGCCGGGGCGCGGCGCGCCGCGCGGCTGCGCCGCCGGTGGGACCGCGAGGCCGCGGGCTACGACCAGGTGTTCACGGCCGCCGAGCGGCGGATGTTCCCCGGCCTGCGACGGCGCGTGTGCGCCCTGGCCGAGGGACGCACCCTCGAGATCGCCGTCGGCACGGGGCTCAACCTCGAGCACTACCCGCCCGCGGTGATCGACGGCACGCGCCCCGGTGGGTTCGTGGGTGTCGACCAGAGCGCCGGGATGCTCGACGTCGCGCGGCGCCGGGCCGCCGGCCTGGGGCTCGGCATCGACCCCGACGCCGACCTGCGCCGGGGCGACGCGCAGGCCCTCGACCTGCCCGACGACTCCTTCGACACCGTCGTGTGCACGTTCTCGCTGTGCGGCATCGGCGACGACCGGGCCGCCCTGGCCGAGATGACGCGGGTGCTGCGGCCGGGCGGCCTGCTCCTGCTGGCCGACCACGTGGCCTCCAGCGTCTGGCCGCTCCGCGCCCTGCAGGCGCTCGCGGACGTGGTGAGCGTGCCGCTGGCGGGGGAGCACTTCGGGCGGCGCCCGATGCGGTGGGTGCTCGCCCAGGGGCTCGCGATCGAGGAGCACGAGCGCACCCGGGCGGGCGTCGTCGAGCACGTGGCGGCGCGGCTGCCCGGGGTGCGGCCCGGCGCGGACGTCAGCCGCTGACCACGAACGCGGTGTCGCCCCGCGGCGACACCTCCTCGACGTCGACGGCCGACACCAGGGCGGCTGGCGGACCCTCGCGGAGGAACGCGAGCATCGCGTCCACGGCGTCCGGCCCGCCCTCGACCTCCGCCTCCACGGTGCCGTCGCGCAGATTGCGCACGGCGCCGACCACGCCGAGGCGCGCGGCGGCCTCGCGCGTCGCCCAGCGGAACCCGACGCCCTGCACGTGGCCGTGCACCCGCACCCGTCGCCGCACCGTGGTCGCCATCCGCCCTCCCGTGCGCCCGTCGGTCGAAGAAGTCAGGCCGAAGAAGTCGCGTCGACGACGTCAGTCGAAGATGTCGCCGATGTCCCCGATGTCGTCGAGGATCCCGCCCAGGACCATCCCGCCGAGGACGGCGCCGAAGACGTCCGAGCCGCTCCGGCCCGGCTGCTGGCGCCGTCGCGGGTCGCCCTGCCAGCCGCCGCCGTACCCGCCGTTGTAGCCGCCGTCCCAGCGCTGCCCCTGGCCGCCGCGCGCGATGTCGCGGTGAGCGAGGGTGGCGGCCTCCGCGGCGAGCGCGGCGCCTCGGCGCGCGGCCGCGACCCCGCGCTCCGGGTCCTCGGCGGCGCGGGCCTGCGCGACCTCCCGCTCGGCCTCCGCAAGGCGCGTGCGGGCGTCCGGGCCCACGGGCGCGCGGTAGTCGTCGACCACCGACCGCGCCGTCGCGAGCTGCCGCTCGGCGTCGTCGAGCGCCGGCCCCAGGTGGGCGGACGCCCGCCGCAGCCGCTCGTCGCGCTCCGACTGCTCGGCGACGGCGTCGTCGAGCGCCGTGTTCGCCTCCCGGACGCGGGTGAGCGCGCTCACCGGGTCGCCCGGCGCCCCGGGCGCGGGCAGGGTCGCCAGCGCCTCCTCGAGCGCGGCGACGGCGTCGTCGACCCGGCCGGCGCGGACGCCCGCGGGCAGCGCACGGGCCTGGGCGAGCTCGGCGCGGGACTCCGCGACGAGGGCGCCCAGGGCCGCCTCGGCGCGCAGCGCCTCCGCCTCGTAGTCGTCGACGGCGCGCAGCAGGCCCTCCGCCCGGCGCACCGCCTCCTCCGCCGCACGGGCGGCGGCGCCCGCCTCGGCCACCTGCTGCGTCGTCAGGCGCTTGCGCGCCGCGGCAGTGCTGCGGCCCGCGAACTCGAGCAGGCGCTCGGCCTGCTCGGGGTTGTCGGCGACGGGCAGCAGCGCCCGCTCGGCGTAGAGGCCGCGCAGCCGGTCGACGTCCGTCCGGGCCGCGGGGACGCCGTCGCGCACCCGCGCGAGCTCCGCGTCGACGCGGTCGACGACCTCGGGGGTCGACCGGACCGTCTGCCGCAGCCCGGCCAGGCCGCGGTCCAGCTCGTCGAGGGAGCCGTCGGCCGAGCGGCACAGGTCGACGACCCGCGCCGACCACTCGCGCCGATGCTGGTCCGTGTCCGGCACGTGGTCGTGCAGGAGCTGGTTGAGGTGGAACGCCTCGGCCAGCCGCTCGCGCGCCCGCCGCAGCGTGGGGGCCAGCTCGCGGGTCTCGCGCTCGCCCAGCTCCGCCTGGGCGAAGGACAGCTCGTCCTCCGCGAGGCGTGCTCGCTCGTCCGACCGCACGAGGGCCGAGCCCGCCTCCACGGCGAGCCGCTGGAGGTCCGCCTCGAGGTCCTGTGCGCGGCCGCGGGCCGCCCGCCGGCGGCGCACCGACCAGAGAGCCACCGCCGTCACCAGCACCACCACGACGACCAGGCCCGTCACGATCCCGACGATCTGCCCCGCATCCATGGTGGGCATCGTAGGCGGCGCAGGCCACGACCGGGGACCGCCGCAACGGGTGCGGGCCGGTGCGGCCGGGATCACCCGGCCGCACCGGCCCGCGAGCGTGGCCGACGGATCGTCGGCGTGTCAGTCGCGACGCCGCGCGAGCCGCAGCGCCACGAGCACGGCCGCGCCCGCCAGCGCGACGACCCCGCCCGCGATGCCGAGCACCACGACCAGCTCGGACGCGCCGCCGCCGTCCGCGCTGCCCGTCGCGTCGCCGCCCCCAGCGCCGTCGGAAGCGCCGTCTGCGTCGCCGTCGGTCGCCGCCGCGGGGGACCCGCAGGGCGTGGCGTCCGCGGCCGGGGAGGCGGTGGACGCGGATCCGGCGGGCGGGTCGTACGTGAACGAGAACTCGCCGGAGGTCGGGTGCCCGTCCGCCGAGACGATCCGCCAGTCGACGGTGTACTCGCCGGCGGCGCCGAGGGTGACCGGCACCGACACGGTGCGGTCCTGCGTGCTCGGGCACCCAGTCGCGTGGTCGGTGCCGTCGACGTCCGTCACGGTGACGACCGTGCTGGACCCCTCGGCGGCCAGGTCGAGCACCACGTCGTCGAACGTCACGTCGACCGTCTCGGGTGCCTCGGTGACGGTCGACCCCGTGCCCGGCACGGTGCCGACCACGACGTTGTGCGCGCTCGCGGGAGCTGCCGCGGCGACGGCGCCCAGGGTGGCGAGGCCGAGGGCGAGCGTCCCGCCCACGGCGAGGGCGCGGCGCGCACCCGCGACCCGGCTGCCCGCCGTCATCGCTGCTCGGTCCGGTCGGCGCGGGCCCGCGTGCGTGCGAGGGCGGCGACGCCCGTCACCGCGCCCACGAGGCCGAGCCCCAGGCCCGCCGCGCCCAGCGCCAGGGGCAGGGTCGAGGAGCCGTCGTCCGCGACGGCCGTGCCGGTGTCGGCGCCGGTAGCGGTGGCGGTGGCGGCGTCGGACGACGCGCCCTGCGCCGCGTCCTCGGTCGCCGGGACGACCTGCAGGACAGGGGCGGGCAGCTCGGGCTCGGTGTCGCCGGACGCCTCCTGGTCCCACGCGACGACCTCGCCGTCGGAGTAGGTCTGCGTGGCGGGCAGGATGAGCGCGTCGACGCCCTCGGGGACCGCGCCTGCCGACACGGTGAACCGGAGGAACTCGCCCGGCGCGATGCCGGCGTCGGCGCCGTCCGCGGTCCACTCGATGCTCGCCGGGGCCTCGGTGACGTCGGTGCCGTGCACCTCGACCGGCTCGGGCAGGGGCGCCTGGACGACCTTCGCCGTCCAGCCCGGCACGGGCTCGACCGAGACGCTGGTGAACGGCGTGTCGGTCGGGAGGTCGACCTTCACCGCGGTGGTGGACGCCTCGGCGGACTCGTTGGGGACCTTGAAGGTGAGCGTCGCGTACGACCCGGCCTCCACCGCGTCGGGGGTCACGGTCACGTGCGCGGAGGCTGCGGCCGCGCCGAGCACGAGCGCGGGGACGGCGAGGGCGGCGGCGCCGGCGAGGCGGCGGGAAGTGCGGCCGCGGCGGGCGGTCGCGGCGGTGGGCATGGTGGGCATGGTGGGCACGGGTGTAGGCATGGCTGTCTGCTCCTGGTGTGTCAGGTGGTCGTGGGACGACGAGGGACCCGCCCTCGTCCGACGACGGACCAGGGCAGGGTCAGGCGGCGCGCGCGAGGGCGCCCGGGAGCAGCGGGGGCCCGCGCGGGGGAGTGCTCCGTCGGGAGCGCCACGGGTGGGGCCGCCAGGCGCGGCCGACGACGACCCCGGGCTCGCGCACCACGAGCGGCGCGGGCGGGCCCAGCACGAGGACCGCGACGTGCCGCAGGTGGCTCGCGACGTTTGCCGCCGCCCGGTCGCCTGCCGCGAGCAGCAGGGCCGTGAGCACCACGGCGGCGGCGTGCGCGGCGAGCATCCAGGTGGTGGTGCGCGGGTCGTCCGCGTGGTGCAGGTGCAGCGTGGTGCCGGTGGCGGGCGACAGAGAGCCCGGGCCGAGGGCATGCCCGGCGTGCCCGCTGAGCACGATGGCCGTGGCGGAGCCGTCGCCCGCGGCGCCGAGCACCGACAGGGCGGTGTGCTGCACCAGCTGCAGCGCGACCATCGCGGGCAGCAACCGCCGCAGGGTCAGGCGGCGCCGGGCGGTCCACACCGCGAGCGGCGCGGTGAGCGCCAGCACGACGAACCAGGCGAGGGGTGCCCCGGGGAGCGAGCCGCCGGCCAGCAGGTGGGCGGCGGCAGCGATGCTGAGCGTCGTGCCGGCGACGAGGAGCTCGCGCGTACGACGGACGACCACGGGCACCCCCGCACCCTATCGCGCGCACGGGCCGGCTCCGGCGCCCGACCGGGGGAGACGCGTCGGGCGGGACGCCGTGGCCGGCGCGCGGACCTGGGCTACGGTGGGCCGCACGACACGGGGTGCGTCCCGACGTCGCCGACCGGGTCCCCGACCCGTCCGGCGCCAGGGGCGCTGAGAGCACACCCGTCGAACCTGATCTAGCTCGTACTAGCGAAGGGATGTCGACATGAGTGCGCGCGCACCTGAAGACAGCTCCGCAGGCGCCACCGGCCCTGCACCCGTCCCCACCCGTACCGTGACCACCGGTACGGTCCCCAGCCGGCCCCGCGTCCTGGCGGTCGCGGGCTCCGACCCGTCGGGCGGCGCCGGGATCCAGGCGGACCTCAAGTCGATCGCCGCCGCCGGCGGCTACGGGATGGCGGCCGTCACCGCGCTGACCGTGCAGAACACGCAGGGCGTGCGCGACGTGCACGTCCCGCCGGCCACGTTCCTGGCCGCGCAGCTCGAGGCCCTCGCCGACGACGTCCACGTCGACGCGGTGAAGATCGGGATGCTCGGCTCCGCCCCCGTGGCCGAGGCCGTGGGCGCCTGGTTGGACGGCCTGCCGCGCGCCGCCACGACGACGCGACCCGCTGTCGTCCTCGACCCGGTGATGGTGGCCACGAGCGGCGACCGGCTGCTCGACCCGGAGGCGGAGCGCGCGGTGCGTGACCTGCTCGGGCGCGTCGACGTCGTGACGCCGAACCTGCCGGAGCTCGCGGTGCTGGCACAGGAGCCGACGGTGACCGACTGGGCCGCGGCGCTGGAGCAGGCCCGCCGGCTCGCGGCGCGCCACGGGGTGCTGGTCGTCGCCAAGGGCGGCCACCTGGGTCAGGCCGCCGGGAGCGCCGCGGGAGCCGAGCACGGTGCCCCCGACGCCCTGGTCGGTCCGGACGGCGTGCTGGTCGAGCTGGCGGGGGAGCGGCTGCGCACGACGTCGACCCACGGGTCCGGCTGCTCGCTCTCGAGCGGCCTGGCCACCAGGTTCGCGCGCACGGGCGACTGGGCCGACGCGCTGCACGGCACGAAGGCGTGGCTCACCGCGGCGATCCGCGCGGGCGAGGCGCTGCGCGTGGGCGAGGGGCACGGCCCCGTCGACCACCTGGTGGGTCTCCGCGGCCTGCCCGCCGACACCGCCCCCGCTCCGGCGGGCCCTGGGTCCGGGGGCGACCTCGTGGCCCTGTGGTGGGAGGACGCCGCGCCGGTGCGCGCCGCGATCGACGACCTCGCCTTCGTGCGCGCGCTGGGCGACGGGACGCTCGGCGCCGACCACTTCCGCACGTACCTCGAGCAGGACGCGATCTACCTGCGCGAGTACGCGCGCTGCCTGGCGCGGGCGAGCGAGCTCGCCCCGACGCGGGCCGAGCAGGCGTTCTGGGCCGGCGGGGCGCACGGCGCCCTGGTCACCGAGCTCGACCTGCACACGCGGTGGCTGGGCGGTGAGCCGCAGGACGTGCCGGCCAGCCCGACGACGTCCGCCTACCTCGACCACCTGCGCGCGGCCGGCGACGACTACGCGACCCTCGTGGCCGCCGTCCTGCCCTGCTACTGGATCTACCAGGACGTGGGGGAGCGGCTCGCCGCCCGCAACCACCCGCTCCACCCGTACGCCGCGTGGTTGGGCACCTACGCGGACGAGTCCTTCGCGGCCGCTACGCGCGAGGCCGCCGCGATCCTGCGCCGGGCCGCCGCGGCGGCCGACGCGCGCACCCGTGACCGGATGGCGGCGGCGTTCCGCACGGCCTGCGAGCACGAGCTGGCGTTCTTCGATCAGACGGGCCTGCCAGGCCCTTCGGGGGCGGCGCGTGGCGCGGACCGCCGTCGCGCGGAGCCCGTCGTCGCGGGCTGAGCCGGGCCCTCCCAGGTCCGTCGCAGGATCCCGCCGTCGCACCCCGACGGCGGGATCCCGCGGCGGTAAGCGGTGTCCCGCGTTCGGGGGCGCACCGCGTGACCGGGGCAAGTGTGTCGGAGGCGAGTGACAGAATAGGTGTGATGCCCGACACGAAGCGCACTTCGCGCAGCCGCAACCGAGGCGCACGCCGCGCCGATCCCTACGACAGTCCCAGGAGGAGCCCCGCCTCCTCCGCACCCCATCGGCCCGCCGCGCCCGGCACCCCGCCGGGCCGCGCCGAGGGCCCGCCCGGCCGGACGGGAACCGCGGCCCCCGCCGCCCCGGTGGGGTCCGAACTCTCCACGTTCGCGTCGGTGCGCCGGCTCTACCCGTACGTTCGACCGGCGATGCCGCGCATGGTCGGAGGCCTCATCTCCGCCCTCGGCGCGAGCCTCGCCGCGCTGGCGATCCCGCGCGTGCTGCAGACCCTCGTCGAGGGCCCGCTCGCCGAGGGCGCGGCGGCCCACGACCTGGGCGCCCTCGTCGTGCCCGTCCTCCTCGTGCTCGGCCTCGGCGTCGCCGAGGCCGGGCTCGTCCTCCTGCGCCGCAACCTCGTGATGTACCCCGGCACCCGGGTCGAGGCCGAGCTGCGGATGGCGCTGTTCCGCCACCTGCAGGACCTGCCCGTCGCGTTCCACGACCGCTGGCCCGGCGGCCAGCTGCTGAGCCGGATCATGGGCGACCTCGGCCTGCTGCGACGCTGGCTGGTCTTCGGCCTCCTGCAGCTGATCGTCAGCATCGTGACGATCGTGGTCGGGGTGGGCATCCTGCTGGCCACCGCCGGCTGGCTCGGCCTCGTGTACCTCGCGGGCGCGATCCCGGTGACCGTCATCGCGTTCCGCTTCTCGCGGCGGTACCGCGTCATCGCGCGCCTGTCGCAGGACCAGTCGGGCGACCTCGCCACCACCGTCGAGGAGTCCGTGCACGGGATCCGCGTGCTCAAGGCGTTCGGCCGGGGACGCGACGCCCTCGACTCGTTCACCGACCAGGCGGAGGAGCTGCGCCGCACGGAGATCCGCAAGGCGGGCAACCAGGCCACGGTCACCACGTCGCTGCAGCTCATCCCCGAGGTCACGCTGGCCGTCTGCCTCGTGCTCGGCACGGTGCTCGCCGCACAGGGGCAGATCACCGTCGGCGGCCTCGTGGCGTTCTTCCTCACGACCGCCGTGATCAACGGTCCCGTGGTCGACCTCGGGATGACCCTGTCGATGACGCTCAACGCCCGCACCGCCGTCGACCGCTTCTTCGAGGTCATGGAGACCCCGAACCCGCTGGCCGACCCCGCCGACCCGGTCGACGCGCCCGACGCGCGCGGCCACGTGGAGCTGCGCGACGTCACCTTCCGCTACGAGGACTCGGCGCGCCCGGTCCTGGAGCACGTCGACCTCGAGCTGCCCGTCGGCACGACGACGGCGCTCGTCGGGCTCACCGGGTCGGGCAAGTCGACCCTGGCGATGGTGGTGCCCCGCATCTTCGACGTCACCGGCGGCGAGGTGCTGCTCGACGGCGTGGACCTGCGGCGCATGCGCCGGCACGACGTGCGCCGCGCGGTCGCGGTCGCGTTCGAGGACCCGACGCTGTTCTCGGCGTCGGTGCGCGACAACGTGCTCCTCGGCGTCCCCGAGTCGGGCCCGGATGCGGTCCCCGAGGCCGAGCGCGAGCGGCGGCTGCACGAGGCGGTCGAGGTGGCCCAGGCCGGGTTCGTCGCCGACCTGCCGCAGGGCGTCGAGACGCGCATCGGCGAGGAGGGGTTGTCCCTCTCGGGCGGGCAGCGCCAGCGGCTCGCGCTCGCCCGCGCCATCGCGGCCAGGCCGGCCGTGCTCGTGCTCGACGACCCGCTGTCCGCGCTCGACGTCGCGACCGAGGAGGCCGTCACCACACGCCTGCGCGAGGTGCTCGACGGCACGACCAGCCTCGTCATCGCGCACCGCCCGTCCACCGTGGCGCTCGCGGACCGCGTCGCCGTGCTGCAGGACGGCCGGATCACGGCCGTAGGTACCCATCGCGACCTGCTCGCCACCGACGCCCACTACCGGCACGTCATCTCCAGCCTGGAGCAGGACTGGGAGGAGTGCGCCGAGCACTCCGACCGGGAGGATTCCGAGCCGGACCAGACCGAGCAGGCCCAGACCGAGGAGGTCCAGCGGTGAGCCGCCCCAGCAAGCCGGAACCGTCCCAGCCCGCGACGTCTCGGCCGGACGACCGCCGTCGCCCCACCGACGCGTCCGCGGACGACACCACCCAGCTCGACGCCGAGGCCTCCCGAGAGGTCAGGTCGCGGTCGCTGCGCCTGCTGGGCGAGCTGCTGCGGCCGCGCCGTGGCGCCCTCGCACTCGCAGGCCTCCTGGTCGTGGTCTCGACGCTCGGCCAGGTGGCGGGCCCGTGGCTCGTGTCCCTCGCCATCGACTCCGCGGTGCCCGACCTCATGGACGGCGACGTCGACACCCTCGTGCTGGTCGGCTCCGCCTACCTGGTCGCCGCGGTCGTCGGCGGCCTGTGCGCCGGGGCCTACGTCCGTCAGGCCGCGCGCATCGCCCAGGGGGTGCTGTTGGACCTGCGCCGACGGGTCTTCAGGCACACGCAGCTGCTGAGCCTGGAGTTCCACGAGTCGTACACCTCCGGCCGCATCATCAGCCGCCAGACGTCCGACCTCGAGGCGCTGCGCGAGCTGCTCGACGGCGGACTCACGGGCGTCGTCTCTTCCCTCATGCTCATGCTCTTCACCGGGCTGAGCCTGTTCCTGCTCGACTGGCGCTCGGGCCTGGTGCTCGCGGTGGCCCTCGTGCCGGCCTGGCTGCTCACCCGCTGGTTCCAGAAGCGCTCGCAGGTCTTCTACCGCGAGCAGCGCACCACCTCCGCGCGGCTCATCGTGAAGTTCGTCGAGACGATGACCGGGATGCGCGCCGTGCAGGCGTTCCGCCGGGAGTCGACCACCGAGGCGGACTACGGCCGGCTCAGCGAGCAGTACCGGGACGCCAACCTCAACACCATGGGGCTCAACGGCCGCTACCAGCCGGGCCTCGTGCTGATCGGGAACGTCGCGGTCGCGGTCGCGCTCGCGCTCGGCGGCTGGCGGGTCTACTCCGGTGGGCTGGACGTCGGCGTGCTGGTGGCGGCCCTGTTGTACGTGAAGCGGTTCTTCCAGCCGATCCAGCAGCTCGGGAACTTCTACAACTCGTTCCAGTCCGCCACGGCGGCCCTGGAGAAGGTGTCCGGCCTCCTGGCCGAGGAGCCGACCGTCGTCGAGCCGCGCCGTCCCGTGGCGCTGCCGCACGCGCGCGGCGCCCTGCGCCTGGACCACGTCACGTTCCGCTACGGCGACGGGCCCGTGGTGCTGCCCGACCTCGACCTCACCCTCCCGGCGGGACAGACGGTCGCGCTGGTGGGCACGACGGGCGCGGGCAAGTCCACGCTCGCCAAGCTCGTGACCCGCTTCTACGACGCGAGCGAGGGGCGCGTGCAGCTCGACGGCGTCGACGTGCGCGACCTGTCGACGACGGACCTGCGGCGCGCCGTGGTCATGGTGACGCAGGAGGCGTACCTGTTCAGCGGGTCCGTGCGGGAGAACATCGCCCTCGGGCGCCCCGGCGCCCCGCAGGCGGACATCGAGGCCGCGGCCCGCGCCGTCGGGGCGCACGAGTTCATCATGGACATGCCGGACGGGTACGACACCGACGTGAACAAGCGCGGCGGTCGCGTCTCGGCGGGGCAGCGCCAGCTGCTCTCGTTCGCGCGGGCGTTCCTCGCCGACCCGGCGGTGCTGGTGCTCGACGAGGCGACATCGTCGCTCGACATCCCGGGCGAGCGGCTGGTGCAGCACGGCCTGCAGACCCTGCTGTCCGACCGGACGGCGATCATCATCGCGCACCGGCTGTCGACGGTGGCGATCGCCGACCGGGTGCTCGTCATGGAGCACGGGCGGGTGATCGAGGACGGCACCCCCGACGAGCTGGCCGCCGGGGACGGGCACTACGCCGCCCTCAACGCGGCCTGGCAGGACTCGTTGGTCTGACCCTCTCCGGCCGGACCGGTCCGACGACGCCCCGCCCTCGCCCGAGGGCGGGGCGTCGTGCGTCCGCGCGGTCATCGCGCCAACCCGCCCCCGGGCCGCGGGGACAGCCGGACCGGCTCGACGATCACCTCGAGCTCGCGCCGCACCCACCAGTCCCCGGACCGGCGGCGCTCGTCCCGGGTGGTGTACCGGTAGCGGAAGAGGCGCATCCGCACCCACCGCGGCCGGGCGCCGTCGAAGGGGTCGAGCCGTAGCAGGCGCAGGGTGGCGGGGTCGGCCTCCAGCAGGCGCTCGCACAGCCGGGGGATCCACGGGCCCGACGCCCCGAGGGGCACGAACCACAGCACCCAGTCCAGCCGTAGGTGGTACGGCGCGACCTGCGGCGGGCGCCTGCCCACGTCTCCCGGTTTGCCGCGGAACGCGTACTCGCGCCAGTCGTCCGGGCCCGGACGGTCGGCGAGCGTGCCCTCCAGGATCACCTCGTCCCGGCGCCGCGTCACGCTGCCGAACGCCCCGTACGCGTTCACCAGGCGGAGCGGCTCGAAGTTCGCGTTCATCTTCTGGTGCCGCGAGGCGAGGTTGAGCGCCGGGCGCACGGACAACGCTGCGAGGAGCAGGACGACGAGCGTGGCCGTCACGAGGTAGGGCACGGGGACCGGGGGCGGGACGGCGCCGGACCCTGCGCCCGGCGCGAGCCCGCCGACGAGGGCTCGCCACACGTCGTCGGACACCATCGCGGCGCCCAGCACGATCGCGGCCCAGTTGAGCCAGGCGAAGTTCCCGGTGAGCACGAGCCAGCCCTGGGTGAGCACGACCACACCGCCGGCCACGCTCGGCAGCGGCTGCGGCAGCCACAGCAGCCACGGGACCAGGAGCTGGGTCACGTGGTTGCCCACCACCTCGGCCCGGTGCCACCAGCGCGGCAGGTGGTGCGCGTGCCAGCTCAGCGGGCCGGGCATCGGCTGGGTCTCGTGGTGGTAGTCGAGGGCGGTGAGGTCGCGCCAGGCCGGATCGCCCCGCCACTTGATGAGCCCCGCGCCGAGCTCGAGCCGGAACAGCAGCCAGCGGGCGGCGAGCACCAGCAGGAACGGGACGGGCACGGCCGGCGAACCGAACCACGCGGCCAGGAACGCCAGCTCGCACAGCAGCGTCTCCCAGCCGAACGCGTAGAAGCGCTGCCCCACGGACACGACCGAGAGGTAGCCCGCCCACAGCACGAGGAGGACGGCGGTCGTGACCCACCACGGGCCGGCCTGCGGCAGCCCGACCACGATCGCGGCACCGCCGCCCACGCCGAGACCGCCCACGACGACCAGCAGGCGGTCGCTGTACCGCAGGTGGAACAGCGACGGGGCGTCCCGGAACGCCACCCGCGCGGTGAACCGCGGCACGGGCAGGAGGCCGTGCTCGCCGAGCAGGGGTCGGAACTGGCCCAGGGCCTGCAGGAACGCCAGGCACAGCAGGGCGCCGACCCCGCGCTGGAGCACCTCGCGGGCGACGTCGTAGTCGGCGCTGGCCCACCAGCCGTCGAGCCATCCCAGCTGCTCAGGCACGGCTCCACGCTAGTCGCGCGCTGCGGCACCCGCCTCGACGAGGCGCTCGACGAGCGCACGCGCCGCCGGGGTCGGCGCGCCCACCGTGAGCGCGAGCACCTGCCGGGTGGCGCCGGGCAGGGGTTGCGCGACGACGTCGGGGTTCCGGTGCGCGCGCAGGGCGAGCGACGGCAGCAGGCTCACGCCGGCCCCGGACGCGACGAGCGCCTGCACGGCCACGTAGTCGTCGGTCTCGAACGCGATGCGCGGCGCGAACCCGGCGGTCGCGCAGCGCGCGACCAGGTCGGCCCGGCAGCGCTCGCAGCCGGCGATCCATGCCGCGTCGCGCAGGTCGCCGAGCTGCGGTGGGCCGCCCTGCGCGTCGTCCGGGAGGGCGTGCGGGAGGTCGCCCGCGCCCCCGACGTCGGCTGCCCGCCGGACCAGCGCGATCGGCTCGGAGTGCACCACCGTGACCTCGAAGCGCGCCAGGTCCATGGCGGGCCGCGCGTGGGGGGCGTCGGTGTGCCGGAACACGAGGGCGACGTCCACGTCGCCCGCCTGGAGCGCGGCCACCGCCTCGGGCGGCTCGGCCTCGACGAGCCCGACGCCGAGGCCGGGGTGTGCCGACCGCAGCCCGGCCACGGCCGCGGGCACGAGGGTCGCGAGCGCGGAGGGGAACGACGCCAGCCGGGCACGCCCGGCGCGCAGGCCGACCAGGGCGTCCAGCTCGCGCCGCGCGCCCTCGACGCGGCCGAGGATCTCCTCGGCACGGGCGGCCAGCAGCCGGCCCGCCTCCGTGAGTCGCACGCCGCGGCCCGCGCGCTGCAGCAGGGCGATCCCCGCCTCCGACTCCAGGCGCGCGAGGTGATGGCTCACGGACGGTTGCGCGTAGTGCAGCTCGCGCGCCGCGGCCGTCACCGAGCCGGTGCGCGCGACGGCCGCCAGGACGCGCAGGCGGGTGAGGTCCAGGTGTGGCGGGGGAGCGGGCTCGACGGACATGCCGACCAGCCTACGGCCACCCATCGGCCGTTTCGATGGCGGGTAGTCGGAACAGGCATTGGACCTATGGGTCGGGCGGCGGTGATCCTGAGGTGATGACGACGACGACCCCGCAGCCCGCCGACGTGCCCGCGCCCCCGACGATGCGGGACGTGCTCGCCGCGGCCCGCCGGATCGACGGGCTCGTCGTCCGGACGCCCGCCCTGCGCCACCCCGAGCTCGACCGGGCCGCCGCCGCGGCCGGTGCCACCGGGGCGAGCCTCGTCGTCAAGCACGAGAACCTGCAGCACACCGGCGCGTTCAAGGTGCGCGGCGCGCTGAACCTCCTGCTCGGCTTCGACGACTCCGAGCGCCGCCGCGGCATCGTCGCGTACTCGACCGGCAACCACGCCCAGGCGCTCGCCCACGCCGCCCGGCGCACGGGCACCGCCTGCACGATCGTCATGCCGCGCCACCCGAACCCGCTGAAGGAGCGCGCGGTGCGCGACCTGGGCGCCGACGTCGTGCTGCACGGCGCCACGTTCGACGACGCCCGCGCCCGTGCCGGCGAGGTGGCCGCCGCCACCGGGGCCCGCCTCGTGGGCGCCGCCAACGAGCCGGTCCTCGTGGCGGGCGTCGCGACCGCGACGCTCGAGCTCCTGGAGCAGGCCCCCGACCTGGAGGTCCTCGTGGTGCCCGTGGGCGGCGGATCCGGCGCCGCGGCGGCGTGTCTCGTCGCGGCCGCCCTGGCCCCGGGCCTGCGCGTGGTCGCGGTGCAGGCCGCGGCGTCCCCGGCCGCCCACGACTCCTGGCGTGCGGGCGAGCTGCGCACCGCGGTCAACGCCACCCGCGCGGAAGGGCTCGCCGTCGGGTGCGGCTTCGCCCTCACCCAGGCGGTGCTGCGCGAGCGGCTGGCGGACTTCCTGCTCGTGGACGACGACGCGATCGCCGCGGCGCAGCGCCTCTACCTGACCGGCGCCCGCACGGTCGCCGAGGGTGCCGGGGCCGCGGCGCTGGCCGCCGTCCTGGCCCGTCCGGCAGAGTTCGCCGGGCACCGCGTGGGCGTGATGTGCTCCGGCGGCAACGCCAGCGAGGCCGAGCTCCGGCGCGCGATCGGCGCCTGAGCCCACGCCGCTCCCCGGGTGGACGACGTGGTCCCGGGGATACGCTGCCGGGCATGGCCCGCTACTTCGACGTGCACCCGGTCGACCCGCAGCCCCGGGCGGTCTCCCAGGTCGTCGCGATGCTGAACGACGGGGGGCTCATCGCCTACCCGACCGACTCCGGGTACGCGCTCGGCTGCCGGGTCGGGCAGCACGACGGCACCGAGCGGATCCGGCAGATCCGGCACCTGGACGCACACCACCACTTCACGCTCGTGTGCTGCGACTTCGCGCAGCTCGGCCAGCTCGTCCGACTCGACAACAACGCGTTCCGCGCCATCAAGTCCTCGACCCCTGGCCCGTACACCTTCATCCTCCCGGCCACGGCCGAGGTGCCCCGGCGCCTCGCCCACCCCAAGAAGAAGACCATCGGCGTCCGCATCCCCGATTCGCCGGTGGTGCAGGCCCTGCTGCGCGAGCTCGGGGAGCCCCTGCTGTCGTCCACCCTCATCCTGCCGGGCTCCGAGCAGCCGCTCACCGACGGCTGGCAGGTCAAGGAGGAGCTCGACCACCTGGTCGACGCCGTGGTGGACGCCGGCGAGGTGCTGGCCGAGCCCACGACCGTCGTCGACTGGTCCGAGGGGTATCCCGAGGTGGTCCGGGTCGGGGCGGGCGACACGACCCGGTTCGAATAACCTCCCGGCCCGCTCGGACACCCGCCCGCGCGGCGCGGGGCCCGGTTAGGGTGCTGCCCATGAGCGACCGCGGACTTGCCCTGGCCCGAGAGAAGATGCAGGCGGAGGGCGTCGCCCCCGCCGCGATCGAGACCTTCACCCGCTTCTACCACCTGCTCTCCTCGGGCGAGACCGGACTGGTGCGCGAGGCCGACGTCGAGCCTTTGGTCGACCTGCCGCGGCACGCGGATCTCGACGTCTCCGAGGCCGACGCGCAGGAGGCCCTCGCCCGGACCGCGATCATCAAGCTCAACGGCGGGCTCGGCACCTCGATGGGCATGGACAAGGCGAAGTCGCTGCTCACGGTGCGCGCCGACGCGCCCGCGGAGGACGCGGGCGACGGCTCGCTGACCTTCCTCGACGTCATCGTCCGCCAGGTGCGCGCCGCGCGGGAGGCCACCGGCGCCCGCCTGCCCCTGGTGCTGATGAACTCCTTCCGCACCCGCGACGACACGCTCGCCGCGCTCGCCCCGTACGGCGACCTGGCCGTCGACGGGCTCCCCGTGGACTTCCTGCAGAACCGCGAGCCCAAGCTCCGCGCCGACACGCTCGAGCCCGTCGAGTGGCCCGCCGACCCGTCGCTCGAGTGGTGCCCGCCGGGGCACGGCGACCTGTACCCCGCGCTGCACGCCTCGGGCGTCGTGCGGGCGCTCCTGGACGCCGGCTTCCGGTACGCGAGCGTGTCCAACTCCGACAATCTCGGGGCCGCCCCCGACGGCGCGATCGCGGCGTGGTTCGCCGCCTCCGGCGCCCCCTATGCGGCCGAGATGTGCCGCAAGTCGCCGGCCGACGTCAAGGGCGGGCAGCTCGTCGTGCGCAAGCGCGACGGCCGCATCGTGCAGCGGGAGACCGCGCAGACGCACCCGGACGACGTCACGGTCTCGCTCGACCCCTCGGTGCACCCGTACTTCCACACCAACAACCTGTGGTTCGACCTCGAGGCGCTCGCAGCCGAGCTGGACCGCACCGGCGGGGTCCTCGAGCTGCCCCTGATCCGCAACGAGAAGACGGTGGACCCGACGGACCCGTCGTCGCCCGCCGTCGTGCAGATCGAGTCCGCGATGGGCGCCGCCGTGGCCGTGTTCGAGGGCGCGACGGCGATCGAGGTGGGGCGCGAGCGCTTCCTGCCGGTGAAGACCACCGGCGACCTGCTGCTGATGCGCTCCGACGTGTACGAGCTCACCGAGGAGTACCGCCTGGTCGCGCAGGTCGAGGCGCCGCTGGTGAAGCTGTCGAAGACGTACAAGGCGATCACGGCGTTCGACGAGCGCTTCGCCGCGGGGGCGCCGTCGCTGCGGGGGGCGTCGTCGCTCACGGTCGAGGGGGACTGGACCTTCGGCGCCGCCGTGACCGCCGAGGGCGATGCCGCGCTGCCGGACCCCGGCGAGCCCGCCACCGTGCCCGACGGCGCGACCGTGACCTCGGAGGGCGTCCGGGCCTGACCGCCCGCGACGCTAGGCCGGGACGTCGACCACGCGGTCGGCCCCCGGCACCGGCGTCAGGGTGCCCGCCGAGGCGGCGGCCAGGTCGTCGCGCAGCCGGGGGAGCGCGGCCGGCGGCACGAGCAGGGCGAGCCTTGCGACGGCGGCGTACGTCGGCTCCTCGAGCACGGCACCGTGCGTCCCGGCCCAGTCGCGCAGCAGGTGGTCCACCCGGCCGGCGTCCGCGTGCGGCACGTCGACGGTGACCTCGGTGAGGATCTCGCGACGTCGGAGGACGCCGTGGTCCGCCGCGACGTCGAGCGCCTCGGCGACGGCGCCCGAGTAGGCCCGCACCAGGCCGCCCGCGCCGAGCAGCACCCCGCCGAAGTACCGCGTCACCACCGCGACGACGTCGGTCAGGTGCCGGCGGCGCAGGACCTCGAGCATCGGCACGCCGGCGGTGCCCGACGGCTCGCCGTCGTCGGAGGAGCGCTGCTGGTCGGCGTGGGTGCCGACGACGAGGGCCACGCAGTGGTGTCGCGCGTCCCAGAGCTCCTTGCGCCGCTGGGCGACCACGGCGTCCGCCTCCTCGACCGTGCGGGCGGGGGCCAGGTGCGCCAGGAAGCGCGACTTCTTGATCACGAGCTCGTGGTCGACGGGGAGGGCGAGCGTGCCCGGGAGCGCTGCGGGCACGGGGGCGTCGGGTCGGCTCACCGCACGAGGCTACGACGCAGGTCGACACGCCGGGCCGCCTCCCTACGAAAAAGTGTGCCAAGCGCCAGGATCGACCGCATGACGCAGAGCACGGGGGAGCCCCTGTCCGACGATGCGAAGCCTGCCGCTCGCTACCCGCGGCCCACGGTGACGCTGGACGAGGCGGAGTGGGTGTGGCGCGAGCTGTCCGTGGAGGCGCTGCGCCCGGGCGGCAAGCCCGAGGTGGTACGCCTCGCGGTGATCGCCGGCCTGACCCGGGCCACGGGCGCGCGGTACGGGGACCTGCTGCGCGTGCGGGCGGAGGACCTGGACCTCGGCCCCGACCCGGAGGCCGCGAGCCGGCGCGGTCGGGTCGGGGGCTCGCGGGATGCGGGGGAGGGGAGGGTCGTGCTGCGGCACGGCAAGCACCGCACGGTGCGGGAGCACCGGCTGCCCCCGGAAGCGGTGCTGCTCCTGCGGCACTGGATGGTGGTCCGGGAGGAGCTGGCCGCCGAGCTGGAGGGCTCGGTACCGCGGGCACTGCTGCTCACGGTGCACCACACGCACGACCACGGCACGACCGTCGCGAGCGGGCTGCCGATCACGAAGCAGGGGCTGGTGCTCTCGTGGCGACGCTTCGTGCACCGGACGAACGCGCGGTACGGGGCGGTGCGGGCGCCGCTCCCGACACGGTTCGAGCAGGTGCGCCGGGCGTGGGTGGACGCGGGCGTGCCGGACCTCGGCCGGGAGCTGCTGCCGACCGATGGCGATCCTCGAGAAAAATAGTGTGCCAAGCGTCCGGAACCAGGCGCACGTACTCCCGCAGACCTGTCACCGCAGAGCACGGACAGCAGGGCCGGCCTCGCTGCCCGCGAGGCCGGCCCTGGGCGTGCGGGGAGGGTGGACCGGTGTGGTGCGCGGTGCGTCAGGCGGTCGCGATGCCCAGCAGGGGGGCGCCGGGGGAGTGCGACGGCAGCTCGTGGAAGCCGTACCTGTCGTAGAAGGCGCGGGCGCGCGTGTTGTTCGGGTCCATCCCGAGGTGCACCCCGGGCACCCCGCGCGCGGCGAGCGCGGCGCGCAGCGTGTCCATGAGCGTCCGGCCGAGGCCGCGGCCCTGGTTCTCGGGCAGCAGGTCGATGTGCAGGTGCGCCGGGTACCGGTCGAGCTCGTCGTCCGTCAGGCCGCGCACCATGCGGCCGGGGTCCTTGCCGGCGTCGACGAGGGCGGGCTCGGGGAAGCCGGGCTCGCGCCCCGACGGGGAGCCGCCGGCCGCCGGGTGGCGCTCGGCGAACCCGGGGCCCCAGGCCCGCTCCCACCAGGAGACGAAGTCGCGCGTGTCCGCGACCCCGATGACGTACCCGGTGAGGCGGCCGTCCTCGACGCGCAGGACGTCGTCCGCGGGGTCGGCGGGCGCCGGCTCGAGCTCGTCGTCGGGGCGGACGACGACGAACGCGAGGTCGGGCGCGTACTCGACGTAGGGCAGGGCGAACACCTCGGGCATGAGGTGGTCGTCGGAGTAGAGGCCGCGGGCGTCGGCCCCGCCCGCGGCGGTGCGGACGCAGACCTCGGCGACGGCGGCGCGGTCGGTGGGTCGGAAGGTACGGATCACGGAGGCCATCATGCCGGAGGGCTGCCGTCCGCCGGCGCGGACAGCAGCCCTCGGCCACGACGTCGGCGCGGCGGCTACTTCTTCTTGGCGGCTGTGGTCGTGGTCCTCGTCCTCGAGCTCCCGGACGCCGCCGAGCCGGTCGCGGCGGCGGCCTTCCGGGCCGCGCCCTTCTCGGTGGTCTCTCCGGCGGTCGACAGTTCCCCGCCCGCGCTCTCCAGGTGCGCGCGGACGAACCAGTGGAACAGCTCGAGCTCGTGCAGGTGGCCGATGAGGAGGTCGTTCGTCACGTCGTCGAGGGGCTCGGTGTCCTTCGCGGCCTTGCGGTGGGCGGTGATCACACCCTCGTAGACCTCGTCCAGGGCTCCCAGGTGCTCGATGGCCGACGCCCGGCGGAGCCCGTAGTCGTCCCAGGTGCGGGCCGCGACCAGGGCGCCGGGCGTGCCCACCGGGGAGGTACCGAGGGTCGCGATGCGCTCCGCGACCGCGTCGGTCATGGCCCGGACGGCGTCGACCTGCGGGTCGAGCATCTCGTGCACCGCGATGAAGTGCGGGCCGACGACGTTCCAGTGCACGTGCTTGAGGGTCAGGTGCAGGTCGGTCAGGGAGTTGAGCCGCTCCTGCAGGATGGCGGCCACCGTGGCGCCCTGCTGCGTCGTGAGCGAGGGCACCGTGTAGCGCGGGGTGCTGCGGTCGGCCATCGGGGGTCTCCGTCCTCGTCGGGTCCGTGCGGGCCGGTCGGTCAGCCCGCCTCGCCATCGTCGCGCCGCACGGCGGTCCACGCGAGCGCGGCCAGGGCGACCACACCGAGCGCCACCAGCCACGGCACCGGACGCCCCGCCAGGGTCCACGCCGCGCCCCCGATCGCGAGAGCGCCGGCGACGACGGCACCGTCGCGCGCCAGGCTGTGCCGCAAGGCGGCGAGCTCCACCCGTTCCGTCACGCCCACGTGGGACGCCCACCACCCGAGCCGCGTCACGACGTACCCGAGCGGGGCGAGCCACAGCACGGCGGGGTCGAACGGCGCGGACGTCGAGCCGAGCAGCAGCAGCGCCACGGTCACCAGAGCGACGTGCGCGGGGCCCGGGCCCGGGCGGACCGCCGCCCACACGACCGGCACGCCGGTGATCACCACCACCAGCTCGGAGACCAGGGTGGTGCGTGCTCCGGACGCGAGCAGGAGCACCGCCACGGCCACGACGAACGCCGCCCGCAGCACCCCGCCGGGCAGCCAGCGCCCGACCTCGACGCCGACGACGGGCAGCGGCCGGCCGGTCTCGTAGCGCGACCGCCACCAGGCCCGCAGGCGCGCGGGCAGGGTGCGGGCCGGTGGGCGGGTCATCGTGCCCCGACCTCGCCCCGGTGGTGCCGCTCGTCGGCCCGGACCAGCGCCTCGAGCCGGAGCGGCGCCTCCCGGCGCGCGTCGCCGGCCCAGCGCACGACCGGTACCCCCTCGGCTGTCATCCGGCGCAGGCGATCGTCCCGCTCGGCCCGGGTGACGCGCCACGCCAGGCGCATGTGCTCCTCCCGTGCGCCGCGGACGTCGGGCAGCGTGTCGACGAGGACGACCGGGTGCCCGACGGCACGCCACGCCCGCACGAGGGAGACGGGCTCGTCGTCGAGCACGGTGCTGAACAGGTACACGATGGCGTCGGCGGGCACCTGCGGGGCACGCAGCCGGCGCTGGGGGGTGCCGCGCGGGCTGCTCAGGGCGAGCGCGTGCAGCACGCGGCGCAGGTGCCGGCGGCCCGCGGCGGGCGGCAGGGGGCGACGGCGCCGGCCGAGGTCGTCCACCCCGACCCGGTCGCCGGCGGCGACCAGCGCGCCGGCCACGGAGGCCGCGGCGTGCCGGGCGAGGTCGAGCGACGTCGGCTCGTCCACGCGCTGCGGGCCGGTGCCGCGCCAGGTGCGCAGGTCGGGGCCGACGTCGTCCCGCGAGTCGACGACGAGGACGGCCGTCGCCTCGGCCGTGGCATAGGTGCGGCGCACGTACAGGGTGGCGAGGTCCGGGGACCGGCGGGCGGTGGTGCGCCAGTCGATGCGCCGCAGCCGGTCGCCGGGGGTGAACGGGTGCACGTCGCGCAGCTCGTCGCCGTCGCCGAGGCGCCGGGAGGTGTGCGGACCGGTGAGGCCGCGCAGCCGCCGGGGCACCGGGACGCGCCCGAGCGGCATCGCGGTGGGCAGCACGAGGCGGTCGGGCGCGGTGACGGACACCGGGTCCTCCGCCGTCGTCCCGCCCGCGCCGTAGCCGCGCGCGTCGACGTGGAAGGTGCGCTGCGGGCCGGTGCGGACCGTGCTCAGGGTGAGCGGCAGGTGCCGGGTCGTCGCCGGGACGACGACGCCGGTGGCGCGGTGACCGGGCGCCGCGACGCGGGCGTGGACGAGCTCGGCCCCCGGCGCCGGGTCGAGCCGCAGGGTGGCGGTGAGCTCACCGGTCGGGGCGGCACCCGGGGTCGGGTCGATCACGACCCCGGTCGCCCGTCCGGGCGTGCCCGCCCGCCGTGCGCGGGGACGGCCGGTCCACAGCGCGCCGAGGAGCGGGGCGACCCCGAGCAGCGCGACGTCCGCCCGTCCGGTGAGCAGGCCCAGGCCCAGGACGAGCACCCCGGCCCCGAGGCCGGCCGCGGCCTGCGGGCTGCGCCGCCAGGTGGTGCCGGTCATCCGCGCGTCACCCCTCCCGGCCCACCGTGGCGGGGCCGGGCACGGACGCGAGGAGCTCGGTCACGACGTCCTGGGCCCGGACCGCCGACGCCCACGCGGTCGGCGTGAGCGTGAGCCGGTGCGCCAGGACCGGCACCGCCACGCGCTTGACGTCTTCCGGCAGCACGAAGTCGCGCCCGTCGAGCACCGCGACCGCGCGCGCCAGGAGCAGGAGGTTCTGCGAGCCGCGCGGGGAGGCGCCCACCTCGAGCGCACCGTGGGTGCGGGTGGCGGTAGCGAGGTCGACGCAGTAGACGGCGACGTCGGGGTCCACCTCGGTGGTCTCGACACCGGCCTGCATCCCGAGCACGGTGGCCGCGTCGACGACCGGGCGCACGGGGGCCGCCTCCTGGCGCCGGGCCACGCGGCGCAGCAGCACGTCCTGCTCCTGGGCGCGGTCGGGATAGCCCACCGCGAGGCGCACCATGAACCGGTCGAGCTGCGCCTCCGGCAGGGGGTACGTGCCCTCGTACTCCACGGGGTTGGAGGTGGCCATCACGTGGAAGGGGCGGGGCAGCGGGCGGCTGGCGCCCTCCACGGAGACCTGGCGCTCCGCCATGGCCTCGAGGAGCGCGGACTGGGTCTTGGGCGGGGTGCGGTTGATCTCGTCCGCGAGGAAGAGGCCCGTGAAGACCGGCCCCGGCCGGAACACGAACTCGCGGGTCGCGGGGTCGAAGACGGACGAGCCGGTGATGTCGCTGGGCAGCAGGTCGGGCGTGCACTGCAGGCGGGCGAAGTCGAGTCCGAGGGCGGTGGCCAGCGACCGGGCCGCGAGCGTCTTGCCGAGCCCCGGCACGTCCTCGAACAGCACGTGCCCGCCGGCGAGCACGGTGGCGAGGGCGAGCTCGAGCGTGTCGCGCATCCCGACGACGGCGGTGCCGACCTCGTCCAGGACGCGCCGGCCGAGCGCCGCCACCTCGGCGACGGGCAGCGGGGTGCTCGGGTTCGTGCCGGCTGGCGGGTCGACGGACGGGTCGACGGTCATGGCTGGGGCCTTCCTGCGGGGTGGGGTGCGGAGGGTGCGGAGGTCGGGGCCGTCGTCGCGGGCAGGAGGGCGTCGATCGCGTCGAGCCAGCCGTGCACCTCGGCCCGGCCCACCTGCCGTCGGGACGTGAGCCCCTCGACGACCTCCGTGCCGAGGATCCGCGCCGCCTCCCGGGGGCCGTCGGGGGCGGCGAGGTCGACGCCCCGGTCCGCGAGCCGGGCGGCCGCGAGAGCCCGCACCCGGCGCAGCACGCGGTCGCCCACGGCTCCGCTCCGGGTGAACGTCGCCCAGCCCAGCTCGCTGACGTCGTTGCGCGCGCCCTCGCGCCGGTCCTGGGGTACGTCCGGCCACGGGGCCTCCTCGCCGTCGTCGAGCCGCCGCCACAGCGCCACGGCCGTCACGACGACGACCACCAGCAGCACGGCGTGCAGCAGGTCCAGCACCCCGGTGCCGGTGAGGACGGCGCAGGCCGCGAGCGCCGGGAGGCCGACGGTGAGGAGGGTGCGCAGTGCCGGTGCCCGCCGTGTCGGTGTGCGGGTCATGGACGGCCGGCGGGGTCGAGGGCGCGGGCGATGCGGGACAGGGATGCGCGGGCGGTGTCGACGGCGTCGGGCCCCACGGGGCGGTCGGTGAACCGGGCGCGCTGGTAGAGGCGGCGGAGGGTGTCGACGTCTGCGGCGGGCATGGTGGCGCCGTCGTCCCCGGGCGTCGTGGGGAGCTGTGCCGTGAGCAGGCGTGCGGTGAACTCGGTGGCGGTCTGGGCCGGGTCGCGCCGGGTGCCGTGGCGGGCGGCGGCGTCCTCGAGCGCGACCCAGGCGGCGACGACGGCGTCGTGCGGGGTGGCGGCCCGGTCGACGCGGTCGAGGGCGGTGGCGACGGCGTCCTGGAGCTCGGGCAGGGGGAGGTCGGTCTGGGTGCCGGTGGTGGCGGTCCCGGGGGCGAGGTCGTCGACGTCGTCGTCCTCGGGGACGGCGAGGGCCCGCAGGACGCGCCGGGCGAGGAGCCACAGGAGGACGGCGACGAGGACCGCGCCGGCCACGGAGAGGGCGACGACGATCCAGGTGATGACGTCGTAGGAGGGCGGGGGCTGGTCGCCGGGGAGGATCTCGCCGGGTGCCTGGGGCTGGACGGGGACGCTGGCGGTGGGCTCGGGGACGGTCACGCTGGGCATGCGGATGCGCCAGGGGGTGGCGGTGGCGGCGCCCAGGACGACGAGGGCGGCGAGCAGCAGGGCCGCGAGCGGTGCGACGGTGCGGGACGCTGCGGCGCGGCGGGTCCGCGTCGGTGGGGCCATGCGCTGACGCTATCGGGTGGCGGGCTCGGTGCGGGGCTGGTCGTGGGCGAGCCGGGCGGCGTGCACGCCGGCGACGGCGGCGGCGACGAAGGCGGCGGGGTCGCCGTCGAGGGAGCGGCCCATGGTGGACAGCCGGGCGGGGGAGCCGCGGAGGGCGTCGAGGAGGGCGGTGTCCGCGGGGACGTCGACGATCCGGTGGCGGGCGGCGGTGTCGGCGAGGGCGGCGGCCTGGTCGTGCACCTGGCGGGTGAGCTCGGCGCCCCACGCGGGCAGGGCCTCGAGGTCCCCGGTGGGGTGGGGGACTGGCACGTCGGCGGACGCGAGCGCCACGCGACCGTAGGCGGTGAGGCTGTGGTGGGAGACGCCGCGGTGGCGGTCGCGGGGGTCGGCGCCGGAGACGCGCAGGGAGGCGACGGGGCGGCCGGCGAGGGCGGCGACGGCGTTGACGGCGTCGCCGGCGGCGACGCCGGAGAAGCCCCAGCGGGTGCCGGTGCCGAGGTTGCCGGGTCCCTGGGCGAGGACGACGAGGTCGGCGCCGGCGACGTGGCGGGCGGCGAGGAGGCCGGTGTGCACGGTGACGGCCTCGAGGTCGCCGCCGAAGGCCTGGCCGACGGTGACGGTGGTGTCGAGCCATCCGGTGTCGCGGAGGGTGGCGACGGTGCGGGAGAAGGCGGCCGGCAGGGCGCCGCCGTCGGTCATGACGTAGGCGACGCGGGGGTGGGGGCGGCCGGCGAGCTCTGCGGCGTGGCGGGCGCCGGCGACGACGGCGGGGACGGCGGAGTGCAGGTCGGCGACGACGACGGGCATCCCGGTGAGGTCGTCGGCGTCGCGGAGGGTGTCGTGGTGGGGGGACTCCTGCTCGTCCACGCCGAGGACCATGGCCTGCAGGGGGGTGTAGCGGGCCTTGACGAGGTGGCCGGGGCCGGAGTGGGGGTCGGCGGGCAGGGCGGTGGGGGCGTCGCCGGCGGGGCCGACGACGAGCGCGTACCCGCCGGTGCCCAGGCCGCGGGCGAGGGCGGAGACGTTGAGGAGCAGCCGGTCGCCGACGTCGGGGTCCCCCACGAGGGCGGTGTAGGCGAGGCCGCGGACCTCCCAGGGTGCGGTGGTGAGGTCGCGCGCGGGCAGGGGGGTGTCGAGGCGGAGGGAGACCTCGCGGGCTCCGGTCCAGGTGGCGCCGCGGGCGGTGACGGTGCCGGTGCGCCAGGTGACGTGCCCACCACCGTTCGCCGGTCGAGCCTGTCGAGCCTGTCGAGACCCGTCGTCCGGTCGTCGGTCGTCTGTGCGGTTCGGCGCTGTCGTCACCCGTCCGAGGCTACCGGCGACTAGGTTGGTGCCGATGCCTGCGAACCCCGTGGACCCGGCCGCCCGGGCGGCCGCCACCCCTGCTGATCCCGCGCCGTCGTCGCGGGGCACCCCTCCGGCCGAGCGCCTCCTGAACCTTGTCATCGCGTTGGTGAACACGAGCGCGTCGATGACGAAGCAGCAGGTGCGCGCCGGGGTGGCCGGGTACGGCGACGCGCCGTCGACGGAGGCGTTCGAGCGGATGTTCGAGCGCGACAAGGACACGTTGCGGGCGCTGGGCATCCCGATCGTCACGGTGGACGGTGGCGGGCACAGCGACGAGGTCGGCTACCGGATCGACAACGACGCGTACGCGCTGGGGGTGGTGGACCTGACGCCGGCGGAGCTCGGCGTGGTGGCGCTGGCGGCGCAGCTGTGGTCGGACAAGACGCTGCGCACGGACATGTCGCGCGCGATGACGAAGCTGCGGGCGGCGGGGGCGGGGGAGGTCGCCGCGGACGCGGTGGCGGGCCTGGCGCCGCGGGTGCGGGCGGCGGGTGACGCGTACGTGCCGCTGCTGGAGGCGGTCTCGGAGCGGCGCGACGTGTCGTTCCGGTACCGGGCGGCGAGCACGGGCCAGGAGCTGATGCGGCACGTGGAGCCGTGGCGGATCGCGGCGCGCGGGAGCGGCTGGTACCTGGTGGGCTTCGACCGGGCGCGGGGCGCGGCGCGGGTGTTCCGCCTCTCGCGGATCGCGGGCAAGGTGCGTGTGGGGTCACGGCCGGGCGCGTTCGACGTGCCCGAGGCGGTGGACGTGGACGCCATGCTGGGCGAGCGGGTCGGGGTGCTGCAGCGGGCGCGGCTTGCCGTGGTGGCGGAGCGGGCGCAGGCGTTGCGGGCGCGTGCGGTTCCCGCCCGCGGCGACGGCACGGACGGGCGAGATCTGCTCGAGGTGGAGTTCCGCAGCCTGTCCGCGCTGGCGGACGAGGTGGCGGGGTACGGCCCGGCGGTCGTGGTGCTGGAGCCGCCGCACCTGCGCGCCGACGTGCTGCGCCGCCTGGAGGCGGCCGCGGCGCTGGACGACGACGATCTCGACGATCTCGACGATCTCGGCGACGGTGCGAGGGAGGGGACGGATGGCTGAACGGGCTGACGACCGGCTGGTGCGACTGCTGGGGCTGGTGGCGTTCCTCGACGGCGCCGGCCCGGTGCGCGTGGAGGAGCTCGCGGACCGGTTCGGGGTCACGCCGCGGCAGGTGCGCGAGGACGTGGACGCCCTGTGGGTGTCCGGCACACCGGGGTACATGCCGGACGACCTCATCGACTTCGACGCGTTCTCCCTGGAGGACGGCGTCGTGTCGCTCACGCGGGCACGCGGCATGACGCGGCCCCTGCGCCTGGGCACCCGGGAGGCCGTGGCGCTGGTCGCCGCGCTGCGGGCGATGCACGCCTCGCCCGCGGTGCAGTCGGACCGGCGGCGGGCCGCCGTCGTCGCGTCGGCGCTGGACAAGCTGACGGCCGCGACCGGCGAGGCCGCAGGCGCCGTCGACGTGCAGCTCGAGGGCGAGGGCGACCCGCAGGTGGTGGCCGCCGTCACGACCGCGCTCGCCGAGGGCCGCCGCCTGCACCTGCGGTACGTCAACGCCGCCGACGTCACCACCGAGCGGGACGTCGACCCCCTGCGCCTGCTCACCCAGGACGGCGCGATGTACCTCGTCGGCTGGTGCCTGCGCGTGGACGGGCGCCGCACCTTCCGGGTGGACCGCATCCTCGACGCCCGTGTGCTCGACGCGGCGGTCGCCGAGCGGGACGTCGAGGTCGCGGGCGACCTCGGCGCGGACGTGTGGGCGTCCGTCGCGCACCGCGGCGCCCCCGCGGCGACGCTGCGGCTCGCGTCCGCGGCCCGGTGGGTCGCGGAGGAGGTCCCGGCGGAGTCGGTGCGCGACCTGCCCGACGGGACCGTCGAGGTGCGGCTGCGGGTCACGAATCCGGCGTGGCTACGTCGTCTGCTGCTCGCCAACGCTCCCGACGTCGTCTCCGTCGACCCGCCCGACGTCGCGCGCGACGTCGGGCAGTCCGCCCGTGCCGCCCTCGACGCGTACGCCGCCACGGGCCCCGTCGACAGCGCCGACGAGGCCGCCGGCAGCCCGACCGGCGCCGGCCGCACCGCGCCGCCCGGACCCGTAGGCTGACCGGCATGTGGGGCTGGATCTGGGCGGGGCTCGTCGTCGGCACGCTGGTGGGCGCGTTCTTCCTGGGCCGCCACCTGTGGCGCGCCGGCGTGCGCGCGCTGCGCGAGGCGTCCCGCGCCGGCGAGGTGCTCGGGTCGGCCGCCGACCGCATGTCCGCCGCGGTCGCGGAGGCCGAGGCGCACCGCGCCGACACGTCGCCCACGCTCCTCGACGACCCCGTGCTGCTGCGCGAGCGCGTGGCCGAGCGCCGCCGGCTGAAGGCCGAGCGCGTCGCGGTCCGCCGGGAGCGCCAGGCCGCGACGTGGCGCCGGTGGGACTCGGAGGGCTGGCTCGCCGCCAGGACCGCGGACAAGGCGGCGCACGCCGACCTGCGGTCTCGCACGCCAGGGCGGCGGCGGTAGTGTCGCCCCACCGTCCCGACGGCGACCGATCTGACGGCCGCGCGCCGGGTCGTCACCTGAACGTCACCTTCGCTGCCCCGGGGACCCACTAGGGTTGACCCCGACACACCCCGCCCACGGGCGGACGAGAACGAGGAGCCATTCTCATGGGCATGCTCAAGCCCTGGCACATCATCGTGCTGGTGGTCGTGATCCTGCTGCTGTTCGGGGCGCGCAGGCTCCCTGACCTGGCGCGCAGCGTCGGCCAGTCGCTGAAGATCTTCAAGAAGGAGGTCAAGGACCTCACGGACGACGGCAAGCTCAACGACTCGAACGAGCCGTCGGACGAGAGGACGGCGCAGACGCCGACCGCGCCCTCCGCCGGGACGACCACCCCGTCGACGCCGCCAGGCGCCTCGAACGCCGGGGCGGACAACGGCGGCGAACAGATCCCGGGTCTCATCGACCCGAAGCAGCCGCGGGCGTAGTCGGTGCCCGGAGACTCCCGGGACCCGGAGGGGCGCATGCCCCTGCGCGAGCACCTGCTGGAGCTGCGCAAGCGGCTCTTCCTCGCCGCGTGCGGCCTCGTGGTGGGTGCCGTCATCGGATGGGTCCTGTACGAACCGCTGCTCTCCGCGCTCCAGTCGCCCCTCGAGGTCGCGGCGCAGGAGCAGGGCAAGACGATCGCGCTCAACTTCACGGGCATGGCGTCGGCGCTCGACATGAAGGTCAAGGTCTCGCTCTTCCTCGGCGTCATCGTCACGTGCCCGTGGTGGCTCTACCAGCTGTGGTCCTTCGTGACCCCGGGCCTGACGAGGCGGGAGAAGGGGTACGCGTACGGGTTCCTCGGCGCCGCGGTCCCGCTGTTCCTCGGCGGCGCCGCCCTGGCCTGGTGGGTGCTGCCGCACGCGGTGGACATCCTGGCGGGCTTCGTCCCCGACGGGGCCGTGAACTTCACCGACGCGCAGGGGTACCTGAGCTTCGTCATGCGGCTGGTCCTGGCGTTCGGCATCGCGTTCGTCTCGCCCGTCTTCCTCGTCGGCCTGAACATGGCCGGGGTGCTGCGGCACGAGCCTCTCGCCAAGGGGTGGCGGTGGGCGGTGCTCGTCGCCTTCGTGTTCGCGGCGGTGATGACGCCGACGCCGGACGCGCTCACGATGATCTTCGTCGCGGCGCCGATCTGCGTGCTGTACTTCGGCGCGCTCGGGCTGTGCGTGCTGCACGACCGGAGGGTCGACAAGCAACGGGTCGCCTCCACTGTCTGAGCAGGCCCCGGGTCCACGTCGTCTGGGCGTGGTCGTCAACCCGACGGCGGGCAAAGGGCGTGCCGCGTCCGCGGGCACCGGCGTCCTCGCCGGCCTCCGGCGCGCGGGGCACCACGTCGTCGACCTGTCCGGTCCCGACGCCGATGCGGCGCTCGCCCGGGCACACGACGCCGTCGCGGGCAGGGGCGTGCCGGCGGGCGGCGTGGACGCGCTCGTCGTGGTGGGCGGCGACGGCATGGTGCACCTCGGGGTGCAGGCCGTCGCCGGCACCGACGTCCCCCTCGGCATCGTCCCCGTGGGCACGGGCAACGACTTCGCGGCGACGCTCGGCCTGCCCGTGCGGGACCCGGCCGCCGCGGGGGCCGCAGTGTGCCGCGCCCTCGACGCCGGCGTGGCCGGACGCCGCCCCGTCGACGCGGCGCTGGCGACCGGCCCCGGGCTCCCCGACGGCCCCCGGTGGGTGGCCGGCGCGGTCTCGGCGGGGCTCGACGCCGCCGTGAACGCGCGCGCCAACCGGCTGCGGCACCCGCGCGGCAGCGCCCGGTACACGATCGCGGCCGCGCTCGAGCTGCTGCACTACCGGCCCTGGTCGTACCGGCTCACGTTCGACGGCGTCGCCGACCCCGTCGCCGCAGTCGCCCCCGCCCCGTCGGGTCCCCCCGGCGGCGTCCCCCCGCGCGACGGTGCCCGTCCCGGGCGGGCGGGTGCGGGACTGCGCCTGCGCCCCGGCCCCGCGGGCACGGCGACGTGGACGGGTCGCGCGGCGCTCGTCACCGCGGCCAACGGCCCGCAGATCGGCGGCGGCATCCGCGTCGCCCCGGCGGCGTCCCTCGACGACGGCCTGCTCGACGTGCTGGTCGCCACCGACCTGTCCCGGCCTGGTGCCGCCGTCGTCTTCCCCAGCATGTTCACCGGCGGGCACGTGCGGCGCCGCAAGGTGCACGTCGTGCGGGCCCGCGCGGTGACGATCGAGCCCGGACCGGACGCCTGGGCCGCGGACGAGCGTGCGCTGCCGGTCGCGCACGCCGACGGCGAGCGCCTCGGGCCGCTGCCGCTGCGCGTGGAGGCGCGGGCACGCGCCGTGCAGGTGCTGGTCGAGCCCCGCTGACCGGGGACGTCGGGCGGGCCCGCCGCGCCGGGAGGCGATCTTCGGTCGTCGGGCCCGGCGCCTAGGCTGACGGCATGACCGCCGACCCCCGTCCCGACGCCGGCGTGCCCGCCGGAGCGGACGCACCCAGCCCCGCCGAGCGGTACGCCGCGGCGCGGGCGCGCAGCACCCGCGACCGCCTCGACGCCGAGGGCGAGCTGCGGCTCTTCCGCCAGGTCGTCGGGTTCGAGCTCGACCCGTTCCAGGTCGACGCGTGCGTCGCGCTCGAGGAGGGGCGCGGCGTGCTGGTGGCCGCGCCCACCGGGGCTGGCAAGACGGTCGTGGGGGAGTTCGCCGTCCACCTCGCGCTGGCCCGCGGGGGCAAGGCGTTCTACACGACGCCGATCAAGGCGCTGAGCAACCAGAAGTACACCGACCTGGTCGCGCGGCACGGGACGGCGAACGTCGGGCTGCTCACGGGGGACACGTCGATCAACGCGGGAGCGCCCGTGGTCGTGATGACCACCGAGGTGCTGCGCAACATGCTGTACGCCGGGTCGTCCGCGCTGGACGGGTTGGCGTACGTCGTCATGGACGAGGTGCACTACCTGGCCGACCGGTTCCGCGGCCCGGTGTGGGAGGAGGTCATCATCCACCTGCCCGACCACGTGCAGCTCGTGTCGCTGTCGGCGACGGTGTCGAACGCGGAGGAGTTCGGCGACTGGCTCGCCACCGTGCGCGGGGACACGGCCGTGGTGGTCAGCGAGCGCCGACCGGTGCCGCTGTGGCAGCACGTCGTCGTGTCGGCGCCGGAGCCGCGCGGGGTACCGCGCCTCATGGACCTGTACGCCGGGCACGTGGACCCGACAGACCCGGGCACGAACCCGCCGATCAACCCCGACCTGCAGGCGATGTTCCGCGCCGCGGCGCGGGCGGAGTCCCCGCACGGCCGGCACGGGCACCGCGGCAAGGGCGACCGCGGCTACCGGGGCCGCGGCGGGAACCGGCCGGGCGCGTCGGGTCCCGCGGGGCACCGCCGCACGCCCCCGAGGTTCGCCGTCGTCGACTCCCTCGACGCGGACGCGCTGCTGCCCGCGATCTTCTTCATCTTCTCCCGCGCCGGGTGCGACGGGGCCGTCCAGCAGTGCCTGCGCGCGGGGCTGCGGCTCACCGACGCCGCCCAGGAGGCCGAGATCCGCCGCATCGTGGAGGAGCGCACCGCGACGATCCCGACGGAGGACCTGGACGTCCTGGGGTACTGGGAGTGGGCGCAGGCGCTGTCACGGGGCGTGGCGGCGCACCACGCGGGGATGCTGCCGGTGTTCAAGGAGACCGTGGAGGAGCTGTTCTCCCGCGGCCTGGTCAAGGTGGTCTTCGCGACCGAGACGCTGGCCCTGGGGATCAACATGCCGGCCCGGTCGGTGGTGCTGGAGAAGCTGGTGAAGTGGGACGGCACCGCCCACCAGCCGGTGACGCCGGGGGAGTACACGCAGCTCACCGGGCGCGCGGGCCGGCGCGGCATCGACGTCGAGGGGCACGCCGTCGTGGTGGACCACGCGGGGCTGGACCCGGTAGCGCTGGCAGGCCTCGCGTCCAAGCGGCTGTACCCGCTGCGCTCCAGCTTCCGCCCCACGTACAACATGGCGGTCAACCTCGTGGGACAGGTGGGCCGCGAACGGGCGCGCGACGTGCTGGAGACGAGCTTCGCGCAGTTCCAGGCCGACCGCGGCGTGGTGGGCCTGGCGAAGCAGGCGCAGGCGCACGCGGAGGCCATGGAGGGCTACGCCGCGTCGATGTCCTGCGACCGGGGCGACTTCGCGGAGTACATGGGGCTGCGCCGGGCGATCTCGGAGCGGGAGAAGGAGCTGTCCCGGGCCGCGACGGGCGCGCGGCGTGCGGACGCCGTCGCGTCGTTCGAGAAGCTCCGGCGCGGGGACGTGATCGAGGTGCCGTCGGGGCGCCGTCGTGGGCACGTCGTCGTGCTGGACCCGGGGCGCGACGACCGCGGCTTCGACGGGCCGCGCCCCACCGTCCTCACGCAGGAGAAGCAGGTCAAGAAGCTCACGCTCGCGGACGCGCCCGACGGCGTGCAGGTGGTCGGGGTGGTGCGCATCCCCAAGTCGTTCAACCCGCGGCGCCCGGACCAGCGGCGCGACCTGGCGTCGAGCATGCGCAACGCGCTCGGCGCGTTCTCGGGCGACGGCGGCACCGGCCAGCACCCGGGGCGCCGCGGCGGGGGCGCGTCGTCCGGCGGTCGCGCGGGACGCCGCCCGGACGCGGCCTCGGACGCCGAGCTGCAGCGGCTGCGGGCCGCGCTGCGCGCGCACCCGTGCCACGGCTGCCCGGAGCGGGACGACCATGCCCGGTGGGCGGAGCGCTGGGAGCGGCTGCACCGGGAGCACGAGCAGCTGGTGCGGCGCGTCGAGGGACGCACGGGCTCGATCGCGCGCACCTTCGACCTCACGTGCGACGTCCTGACCCGGCTCGGCTACCTGGCGCGGAGCCGTGCGGAGCGGGGTGAGGACGGGGTGCCGGGGTCGCTGCGGGTCACCGACGACGGGCGCTGGCTGGGCCGGCTCTACGCGGAGGACGACCTGCTGCTCGCGGAGTGCCTGCGCCGCGGCACCTGGGACGAGCTGGACGCGGCGGGGCTGGCGGCCGCGGTGTCGACGGTCGTGTACTCGGGCCGCCGTGAGGAGGCGTCGGAGCCGTTCGTGCCGGGCGGCCCGCACGGGCGCCTGGCGCAGGTGCTGGACGCCACGACCCGCGTCTGGTCCGAGGTGACCCGGCTCGAGGCCGAGCACCACCTGGAGGCGACCGGTCCCCTGGACCTCGGCCTGGTGGCGCCCGTGCACCGGTGGGCGTCGGGCAAGACCCTGGACGGGGTGCTGCGCGGCACCGATGTGGCGGCGGGCGACTTCGTGCGCTGGTGCAAGCAGGTGCTCGACGTGCTCGACCAGCTGGCGAAGGCCGCGCCACGCCCCGCGCTGCGGGCCACCGCCCGCAAGGCGCAGACCGCGGTGCTGCGCGGCGTCGTCGCCTACTCCAGCGTGTGAGGCATCGGCGGGCGACGCCGCGGCCCGCGGGCCGGATGTGACGAACCCGTGAGGCCCGCGTGGGGGCGGGGTGGGCGACCGGGCGGGGTGGTGCCATAGAGTGCAGGCCGTGACGTCCACCCTGTACCGCAACGGAGTCGTCCACTCGCCCGCCGACCCGTTCGCCGAGGCCCTGCTCGTCGACGACGGCGTCGTGACCTGGGTCGGCGCGGAGGACACCGCCGCCGGCCTCGCGGCCCGTGCCGACCGGGTGATCGACCTCGACGGCGCGCTGGTGGCTCCGGGGTTCGTCGACGCGCACGTGCACCTGCTCGAGACCGGGCTCGCCGCCGAGTCGGTCGACCTCACCGCCGCCGGCGGGGTGACCTCGCTGGCGGCGGCGCTCGACGCGCTGGCCCGCGGCACCCGCGCGCTCGACGCAGCCGATCCCGGGGGCCAGGAGGTGCTGCTGGCGTTCGGGTGGGACGAGCAGGCCTGGCCGGAGCGGCGCGCCCCCACGGCGGACGAGCTCGACGCCGCCTGCGGCGGCCGCCTCGTGTACGCCGCGCGGGTCGACGGCCACTCGGCCGTCGTGTCCGGGGCGTTCGCGCGCGCCGCGGGGATCGACCGCACGCCCGGTTGGGAGCCGTCCGGCATGGTGACGTCCGACGCCCACCACGCCGCCGCGGACGCCGTGCGGCGGGTGTCGCCGGCCCGTCGCACGCGCGCCTACCGGCGCGCCCTCGCGGACGCCGCCGCCCGCGGCATCGTCGGCGTGCACGAGATGAGCGAGCCCAACATGGACACCCGCGACGGGCTGCGCGAGCTCGTCGAGCTCACCGCGGACCCGGCGGGCGCGCTGCCGCATGTCGTCGCGTACCGGGGCGAGCTGTGCGCGACGGCGGACGACGCGCGGCAGATGCTCGTCGAGCTGCCGTTCCTGACCGGCATCGCCGGCGACCTGTGCGCGGACGGCTCGATCGGCTCCCGCACGGCGGCGCTGCGCCACCCGTACAGCGACCTGATCGCCCGGCCGGGCGGGTCCGAGCCCACGGGCCGGCTCTTCCTCACGGGCGAGGACATCGCCGCGCACCTGGCCGCGTGCTCCGCTGCCGGGACGCAGGGCGGCTTCCACGTCATCGGGGACCGGGCCATGGACGAGGTGGTGCGCGGGCTGGAGCTCGCCGCCACCCAGTTCGGCCCGGGCGCGCTGCGTTCCGGTCACCACCGCATCGAGCACGCCCTGTTCGTGGACGCGGCCGCGCTGGCCGCGCTGCTGCTGTACGGGGTGGCGCTGTCGGTGCAGCCCGCGTTCGACGCCGCGTGGGGCGGCAGCCACGGCATGTACGCCGCCCGGCTGGGCGCGGGGCGCGCGTCGACGCTGTCGCCGTTCGCCGACCTGGCGGGCGCCGGGGTGCCGCTCGCGTTCGGCTCCGACACGCCCGTCACCCCGTTCGACCCGTGGCAGGCGGTGCGCGCCACCCTTACGCACGAGGACGCCATGCAGCGCATCTCCGCGCGGGCCGCGTTCCGCGCCCACACCCGCGGCGGGTGGCGGCTCGCCGGCCTCGACCACACCGGTGCGGGCGAGCTGCGCGTCGGCGCCCCCGCGCACCTGGCGGTGTGGCGCGCGGACACCTTGTCCGTCCAGGCGCCCGGGGACCGCCTGTCGGCGTGGAACCCCGAGGCGCGTGCCGGCCAGCCCCTGCTGCCCGACCTCTCCGCGGGCGAGCCCGAGCCCGTCTGCCTGCAGACCGTGCGCGACGGCGTCGTGCTGCACGACACCTTCGGCTGATCCGGCACCACCTCCGACCCTGGCCGTCGCACGCTCGACGGGCCCCGGGCGTCGAACCGGCGTGGCCTGAGGTCACGTACCCTGCGGGGGTGTCGCACGTGAGCTCGACCCCGATCGAGGAGCCCTCTGACAGCGGGTCCGACCCGGCACCGCAGCACGCCCCGGCCGAGCCGGCCGGCCGCGGCCCGGACGCCTCCCGGACCGCGACGGCCGAGCCTGCCGGGCAGGCAGCGCCGGCCGACCGGTGGGCGAGCCGCCCCGCGACCCTCCTGCTGGCCGTGGCGGCGGGTGCCGCGCTGTGGGCGTCGTTCCCCGACGTCGGGGCGTGGCCGCTCGCGTTCGTCGGGGTGGCGCTCCTGTTCACGGCCCTGCGCCGCGAGGGCCGCCGGGCCGCGGGCTGGAACTTCCTCGTGGGCCTCGTGGCCGGCCTGACGTTCTGGCTGCCGCACATCTGGTGGGCCAACTTCGCCACGGACACGGTGCCCTGGGTGGCACTGTCGGTGCTGGAGACGCTGTTCCTCGCCGCCTTCGGCGCACTGTGGACGTGGGCGCGGCGCTGGGCGTGGGTGCGCCGGCACGCGGTCGCGCAGGCCGCGGTGTTCGCGGTCGTCTTCGTCGCGGTCGAGCAGTGGCGCTCTGAGATCCCCTTCGGCGGTTTCCCGTGGGGCCGCCTCGCGTGGACCGTGGCAGGCGCCCCCACCGGGCGCGCCGCCTGGCTCGGCGGCACCACCCTCGTGTCGTTCCTGGTCGCGGCGGCGGGCGTGCTGCTCGCCCTCGCCGTCGGGCGCCTGGTGCGCACCCCGTGGCGCGACGCCGGCACCGACGCCGGACGGCGCGCCCGGGCGGCCGCGAGCGCCGGCGCGTTCGTCCTGGCGGCGGGCGCGTTGGTGACCGGTCCGCTGCTGCTGCCGCTGGCGCACGACCCCGGGACGCGCGAGGTGACCGACGCCGAGGACCCGGGGCACGTCGGCACCGTGGTCGACGCGGGCGCGGCGACGGCGCAGGCGGGGGTGCTGCGCGCCGGCGCGGTGCAGGGCAACGTGTCCGAGCCGGGGGAGGGGTCCTTCGCCAACCGGGCGGAGGTGCTGAACAACCACCTGGCCGGCACCTACGCCATCGCGGACGAGCAGGCCGCGGGCGCGTACGGCGACGACCCGGGCGACGCGGTCGACGTGGTGCTGTGGCCGGAGAACGGCTCGGACCTGGACCCGCAGACCACGCCGGAGGTCGGCGCGGCGATCGACGACGCGGCGACCACGGTGGGTGCGCCGATCCTGGTGGGCGCGCAGGAGTTCCCGGACTCGGGCGGGCGCTACAACGTGGCGCTGCTGTGGGAGCCGGGTGAGGGCGTCACCCAGCGGTACGCGAAGCAGCACCCGGCGCCGTTCGGGGAGTACATCCCGATCCGCGGGTTCGTGCGGCTGTTCAGCTCTCAGGTGGACCGGGTGACCACGGACATGATCCCCGGCACGGAGCCGGCGGTCGTCGACCTGCCGGTGGACGGCGCGGCGATCGGGCGGGGGACGGGGCCGGCGACGGTGCCGATGGCCACGGTGATCTGCTTCGAGGTGGCGTACGACGAGATCATCCGCGACGCGGTGCAGCGGGGCGCGCAGGTGCTGGTCGTGCCGACGAACAACGCGTCGTTCGGGTACACGGCGGAGTCGACGCAGCAGCTCGCGATGACGCGGGTGCAGGCGATCACGACGGGCCGGGCGGCGGTGCAGGTGTCCACCGTGGGGGTGAGCGGCGTCGTCGCGCCGGACGGGACCCTGGTGGCGCGCACGCAGCTGTTCACCCCGGACCACCTGGTGGCGGACCTGCCGCTGCGCACGGAGCTGACGCCGGCGGTGCGGGCGGGCTACTGGCCGGGCTGGGCCGTGGGCGCCGCGGCGGTCGTCCTCGTCGTCGGCGGCGTCGCGTCCGCGGTGCGGGCGCGGCGCGGCTGACGCGCGGACGGGCTGGCGACGAGGCGGCGGGACGACGAAAGGGCGGGCACCCGGTGGGGTGCCCGCCCTTCGTGTACGTCCGTGTCAGGCGCTGCGGCGCAGCTTGCCGGCGCGCAGCAGCTCGAGGCGCTCGTCGAGGAGCTCCTCCAGCTCGGCGACGGTGCGGCGCTCGAGCAGCATGTCCCAGTGGGTGCGCTGCGGCTTGCCGGGCTTGACCTCGGGGCGCTCGGCGTCGCGCAGGAGCGCCTCCTCGCCGCAGCGGCACTCCCACACCGGCGGCACCTCGGCCTCGGTGGAGAAGGGCAGGATGATGGTGTGACCGTTGGGGCAGTCGTAGTGCGCCTGGAACCGCGGGGCGAAGTCCACGCCCTCGTCGGACTCCATGCTCTTGCTGCCGATGCTCATGCCGCGCAGGGACCGGTCGGGCATGTCGTCCTCCTGGAGGTCGGTGGGAAGGGGCCTGAGGTTCCAACGCGGCCCTACCGGCGGATGTTCCGGCGGTCCGTGCAGGTTCCGTGAAGCACGGCCACACCGGGTGCCGGCGGTCAGCGGGTGACCGGGCAGGATGGCGGTGGACGTAGCGGTTGCCCCCTCAGGCTGGCCAGTCGGCGCGCCGTGCGCAACTCGAGACCGCCCTGCGGGCACCCTTTGTGCGCGACGTCACGCGCGCGGTGCCCCGGGCGGGAACAACGGGGCGGGTACCGCGGTTCACCGCCATGTACATGCAAACGCATGGACCAGGGTGCGTGTCAGGTCCACGCGCCAGAGTTCACCGAGCAGGGAGCGCAGCCGTGCAGTTCGGAATCTTCTCCGTCAGCGACGTCACCACCGACCCCACGACGGGCCACACCCCGGACGACACCGAGCGGGTGCGCGACATGCTCACCATCGCCCGGCACGCGGACGAGGCCGGCCTGGACGTCTTCGCCACGGGCGAGCACCACAACCCGCCGTTCGTCGCGTCCTCGCCCACCACGATGCTCGGCTACCTCGCCGGCGTCACGAAGCACATCACCCTGTCGACGGCGACCACGCTGATCACCACGAACGACCCGGTGCGCCTGGCCGAGGAGTACGCGATGCTCCAGGTGGTCTCCGACGGCCGCATGGACCTCATGATGGGCCGCGGCAACACCGGCCCCGTCTACCCGTGGTTCGGTCAGGACATCCGCCAGGGCATCCCGCTGGCGGTCGAGAACTACGCCCTGCTGCGCCGCCTGTGGACCGAGGACGTCGTGGACTGGGAGGGCAAGTTCCGCACCGCGCTGCAGGGCTTCACCTCGACCCCGCGTCCGCTGGACGGCGTGCCGCCGTTCGTGTGGCACGGCTCGATCCGCAGCCCGGAGATCGCCGAGCAGGCGGCCTTCTACGGCGACGGGTTCCTGCACAACAACATCTTCTGGCCCATGCACCACACCCGGCAGATGGTGCGGTTCTACCGCCAGCGCTTCGAGCACTACGGCCACGGCCGCGCCGACCAGGCGATCGTCGGGCTCGGCGGCCAGGTGTTCATGCGCAAGCGGTCGCAGGACGCGTGGAACGAGTTCCGCCCCTACTTCGACGAGGCGCCCGTGTACGGGCACGGCCCGTCGATGGAGGACTTCACCCGCGAGACGCCGCTGACCGTCGGGTCGCCGCAGCAGGTCATCGACCGGTACGCGTCGTTCGTCGACGAGGTCGGCTACTACCAGCGCCAGCTCTTCCTCGTGGACCACGCGGGCCTGCCCCTGAAGACGGTGCTCGAGCAGATCGACCTGCTCGGCGAGGAGGTCGTGCCCGAGCTGCGCAAGATCGTCGAGGCCAAGCGCCCCGCCGACGACGTCCCGCTGAACCCGCCCACGCACGCCGAGCGCGTCACCGCGGCCCGCGCCGCGGGGGAGGCCGGCGCCACCCATGTCGGCGACACTGCCGACCCGTACACCGGTACCGTTGCCGAGGGCACCCAGCCCTCCGCCACGAGCACCGCACGCACCACCCAGCAGGAGGCACGCGCATGACCACCCCGTTCACCCCCGCAGGGGCCGGCGGCGAGCGCACCCTCGCCGTCGTCTCGGCGGGGCTGTCGCAGCCGTCCTCGACGCGGCTGCTCGCCGACCGGCTCGCGGACGCCACCGTGCGCGAGCTCGAGGACGCCGGGTACACGGTGCGCGTGGAAACGATCGAGCTGCGCGACCTCGCCCACGCCGTCGTCGACGCGATGCTCACCCGGTTCCCGACCGGCGACCTGGCCCGCGCGCTGGAGACGGTGACGGGCGCGGACGGCCTCATCGCCGTCTCGCCCGTGTTCACCACCAGCTACTCGGGGCTGTTCAAGTCCTTCTGGGACGTCGTGGATCCCGACTCGCTCACCGGCATGCCCGTGCTGCTGGGCGCCACCGGCGGCACCGCACGCCACTCGCTGGCGCTCGAGTACGCGGTGCGCCCGCTGTTCACCTACCTGCGGGCCGACGTCGTGCCGACCAGCGTGTTCGCCGCCACGGACGACTGGGCCGCGAGCGCCGACCCTTCGACAGGCTCAGGGGGGCCGGACGTCGGCGGTCTGCCGAAGCGCATCTCCCGGGCAGGGCGCGAGCTCGCCGCCCGGATGTCGCACCGGGAGAACGAGGGCCCGGTCGACCCGTTCGCCGCGACGCCGAGCTTCACCGAGCTCCTCGGCGGCAGCTGACCGCGCCGCACGCCACCACCACGCGCAGGGGCCCGGCCCGGGGTGCGGGCGCCGTCCGAGGACGGCGCCCCGACGTCCTAGGCTGGGCCCATGCGCGTTCTCGTCTCCGGCGGCGCCGGGTACATCGGCTCCCACACGGTTCTGTCCCTCGTCGCCTCCGGGCACGACGTCGTCGTGGTGGACGACTTCTCCAACAGCAAGCCCACGGTGATGGGTCGCGTGGAGTCCCTGTCCGGCACGCATGTGCCGGTGCACGCGATCGACCTCACCGACGCGGAGAAGACCGAGCGCCTCTTCGCGCACGAGCGGTTCGACGCCGTGGTGCACTTCGCCGGCCTCAAGGCCGTCGGCGAGTCGGTGGCCAAGCCGCTGGCGTACTACCGCAACAACCTCGACTCCACGCTGTCCCTGCTGGAGGCGATGCGCCGCCACGACGTGCCGCGGCTGGTGTTCTCCTCCTCGGCCACCGTGTACGGCGAGAAGGCGCCGGTGCCCTACCGCGAGGACTACGACTTCCTGTCCTCCTCGTCGCCGTACGGGCAGACGAAGGTGATGATCGAGCGCATCATGGCGGACGCCGCGGCGGCGACCGACGGGCTCAAGGTGGCGCTGCTGCGCTACTTCAACCCCGTGGGCGCGCACCCGTCGGGGCAGATCGGGGAGGACCCGCAGGGCATCCCGAACAACCTCATGCCGTTCCTGGCGCAGGTCGCCGTGGGCAAGCGCGACAAGCTGGTCGTGTTCGGCGACGACTACCCGACCGCCGACGGCACGTGCGAGCGCGACTACCTGCACGTCGAGGACCTCGCGGCCGGGCACGTGGCCGCGCTGCAGCACCTGGACGCGATGGCCGAGCCGGTGCGCGCGTTCAACCTCGGCACCGGGACCGGCACCTCCGTGCTGCAGATGCTGCACGCGTTCGAGCGCGCCGTCGGGCGGGAGCTGCCGTACGAGGTCGGGCCGCGGCGCGCCGGTGACCTCGCCGCGTTCTGGGCGGACCCGACGCGGGCGCAGACCGAGCTCGGGTGGCGCGCGGAGAAGACGATCGACGACATGTGCGCCGACACCTGGCGCTGGCAGTCGGCCAACCCGCAGGGCTTCCCCGGCGCGTGACCTTGCGGGCCGGGGTGCGCCGGGCCACGATGACGGCATGCCCGACCGGACCCCCCAGCGGATGCCACACCGCGTCCGCGACGACGCGCGCGAGCGGCCCGACCTGCGCTGGGACCCCGGTGCCCGGTACCGCCCGTCCGTGCTCGCGGGCCTGCCGTCGCTGAAGCCCGCGCTGAAGCCGGCACCCGCCGCGCCCGTTCCGCAGGCCCACCGCCTCGCCGGACGGCTGCGCCGCGGGCCGGCCGCCCGCACCGCCGTCTTCGACCGGGACCTGTGGCGCCCCGTGCAGCACGTCACCACCGGTCTGGTGCGCGTCGTGGGGCGCGCCCTGGCGCGCTGAGCGGGCCGCGTGACCCGACGTGAGCTCGTCGTGCTCGGCACGGCCAGCATGGTGCCCACCCGCACGCGCAACCACAACGGGTACGTCCTGTTCTTCGACGACGCCGCGATCCTGTTCGACCCGGGAGAGGGCACGCAGCGGCAGATGGCGTTCGCGGGCGTCTCCGCCACCGACCTCACCCGCATCGCGATCACCCACCTGCACGGCGACCACTCCCTCGGACTGGCCGGCGTCGCCCAGCGGCTCTCGGGAGACCAGGTGCGCCACACCGTGCCGATCTCGTTCCCCGCGTCGGGCCAGGAGCAGGTGCGCCACCTGCTCGACGCGAGCGCCTACGACCACCACGAGCGGGTCGCCCTGCAGCCCGTCGCGTTCCCCGACGCGTCCGCGCGCGCCGAACGGGTGGTGACCCTGCCACGGGTGGATGGCGAGCGCGGCTCAGCCCCCGGCGCCCCCGTCCTGTCGGCCCGCCCGCTCGACCATCGCGTCGACACCGTCGGGTACCGCCTCCAGGAGCCGGACGGCGTCTCCCTGGACCCGGTGGCGCTCGCAGCCGCCGGGGTCCCGAACGGCCCCGCGGTGGGGCGGCTGCTGCGCGACGGAATCCTGGTGCTCGACGACGGCCGCACCGTGCACCGCGACGCGGTGTCGGTGCCACGGCCCGGGCAGTCCGCCGCGTTCGTCATGGACACCCGGCTGTGCGACGCCGTGCTCGAGCTCGCCGACGGCGTGGACCTGCTGGTCGTGGAGTCGACGTTCCTGCACCGGGACGCCGACCTCGCCGCCCGGTGGGCGCACCTGACCTGTCGGCAGGCTGCGATCGTCGCCGCCCGCGCGGGCGTGCGCCATCTCGTGCTCACGCACTTCTCCCAGCGCTACCGGGTGCCCGACGAGCTGCCGGACGCCTTCGAGCGCGAGGCGCGCGAGGTGTTCGACGGCGGCCTCACCGTGGCGGCCGACCTCGACCGGGTCCCGCTGCCGCCTCGCCGCCGGCCCGCGTGACCCGACGCGCCGCCCGGTCTCAGACGACGGCGGTGACGTCCACGTGCTCGAGGGAGTGCGCCTCGGCGACCCTGGCGTTGGTGACGCGACCCCCGTGCACGTTGAGGCCGTGCGCCAGCACCGGGTCGCGGCGCAGCGCCTCGCGCCAGCCGTGGTCCGCGAGCGCCACGACATAGGGCAGCGTCACGTTCGTCAGCGCGTAGGTCGACGTGCGGGGCACCGCGCCGGGCATGTTCGCCACGCAGTAGAAGACCGTGTCGTGCACGCGGAAGGTGGGGTCGGCGTGCGTGGTGGGGCGCGAGCCCTCGAAGCAGCCGCCCTGGTCGATCGCGATGTCCACGAGGACGGCGCCGGGCCGCATGCGGGCCACGACGTCGTTCGGCACCAGCACCGGGGCCTTGGCGCCGGGGACCAGGACGGCGCCGATCACGAGATCGGCCTCCAGCACGGCCTCAGTGAGCGTGAGCCGGTTCGACGCGAGGGTCTGCACCCTGCCGCCGAGCTCGCGGTCCGCGGCCTTCAGGACGTCCGCGCTCGTGTCCAGGAGGGTGACGCGGGCGCCGAGCCCGACGGCGATGCGCGCGGCGTTCATCCCCGAGACCCCGGCGCCGATGATCACCACGTGCCCCGCGGGCACCCCGGGCACCCCGGCGAGCAGGACGCCGCGCCCGCCCGCGGCGCGCAGCAGGGTGGCCGCGCCCACCTGCGGGGCGAGCCGGCCCGCGACCTCCGACATGGGAGCCAGCAGGGGCAGCCGCCCGTCGAGGCTCTGCACCGTCTCGTACGCGACGGCGGTGACGTCGCGGGCCAGCAGCTCCTCGGTGAGGGCCTTGTCGGCCGCGAGGTGGAGGTAGGTGAACAGCACCAGCCCGGGCCGCAGGCGGTGGTACTCCTGCGCCACGGGCTCCTTGACCTTGAGCACCGTCTCGGCGCCGGCCCACACCTCGTCGGCGTCGGCGACGACGTCCGCCCCGGCGGCGCGGTACTCCTCGTCGGTGATCGCGGAGCCGAGCCCCGCCCCGGCCTGCACGGCGACCTCGTGCCCGCGGGAGACCAGCTCGTGCACACCGGCCGGGGTGATCGCCACCCGGTACTCGTGGTTCTTGACTTCCTTCGGGACGCCGATGCGCATGGTGAGTCCGCCTTCGTGGCTCGTGCCCGTCGCCCGCGGCTCGTGGCCGGGGGCGGGTTCGGGGTGCGTGGCGCGGGGCGCGTGACCCCGCTCACGTCCCAGTCTGGCGGCGAGATTCTGTCCCGCGCCACAAATCCGCACATCCTTCGGTAGATTGCGAGGATGTCGACACGAGGCCCGGCTCAGCCCGCATCGCGCCAGCCACGACCGAAGGATGTTCGACCGGACCCGTCGTGGGGCCTGGAGCGGCGCGGCCCCGCGCCCGCCCGGCTGGACGACGTCGACCAGCGGCTCCTCACGGCGCTCGCGGAGGACGCCCGCATCCCCAACAACGCGCTCGCCGCGCGGGCGGGCATCGCCCCGTCCACCTGCCTGACCCGGGTGCGCCAGCTGCGGGAGCGGGGCGTGATCCGCGGCTTCCACGCGGACGTCGACCCGGCGCTCGCCGGGCACCCGCTGCAGGCGATGATCGCGGTGCAGATGCGCGGCGTCGCTCGCACCCGCCTCAGCGGCTACCTGCAGCGGCTCGCCGAGCTGCCGGGGGTGCTGAACGTCTTCCTGCTGGGCGGCGCGCACGACTTCTTCATCCACGTGGCCGCGGCCGACTCCGACGCGCTGAACGACTTCGTGATCGAGCACCTGTCGACGGACCCGGACGTGGCGCTGACCGAGACCAACCTCATCTTCCAGCACGCGCGGGCGGGCTGGTACTGACCCGGGGGAGCGCCGTCAGCCCGCCTCGCCGACGGTGCGTCGTCAGCGCCGGTCGGTCAGCCAGCGCTGCAGCTCGACGGCGAGGGCGACCGGCGCGTCGAGCTGCACCAGGTGCCCGGCGCCAGGCAGCAGCCGCACGTCGGCATCCGGGAGCGCGTCGGCCAGCCGCTGCGCCCGGTCCGCGGGGATCCACGTGTCCTGCTCGCCCCACAGCACCCGGGTGGGCACGTCCAGGCCGCCCAGCAGGGGCTCCAGCTGCGCGGTGTACCGCTCGTCGGCCTGGGCGATCTGCCGGTAGAACGCCGCCTGACCCGCCTCGCCCGTCCAGGGCGCGACGAGCGCGGCCAGGTCCTCGTCGCGCAGCGGCCGGTGCGCCGCGGTGCGCACGTACGCCTCGAGCGCACCCCGGTGCACCGTGGCGGGGGTGCTCATGAAGACGGCGGCGTGCTCGCGCACGAGCGCGAAGTACGGCGAGCCCCACGGGCGCAGCGCCACCACGTCGACCAGGCACAGCGACGCGTACCGGGCGCCGTGCAGCAGGGCGGCGCGCAGGGCGACCGCGCCGCCGTAGTCGTGCGCGACGACGTGGGGCAGCGGCGCCGGGCCGTCGTCGGGACCGCCCGACCAGGCGGGGCGCCAGTGCTCCAGCAGGTCGGCGAACAGCTCGCCCTGCACCCCGAGGTCGACGTCGTGCCCGGCGTCCTTCGACGACGCCCCGTAGCCCGGCATGTCCCACAGGTGCACGGTGAACTCGGCCGCCAGGGCGCGGGCGTACGGCTCCCACAGCCACGACGACCACGGCGTGCCGTGGCAGAACACCAGCGGCGGACCGGAGCCGAACGCCGTCCACGCGACCTCACGTCCCCGCCAGGCGAACCGTCGGTCGAGGAGCATTCCCGGAGTGCTGGTCTGACCCATCCAGCGAGGCTAGGCGGCGGGCCCGACACCCGCGTGCGTGAGGTCGAGGGTGCGGAACACGCTGCACGGGTCGGCGGCGTAGTCGCCGAACGGCCCGCAGGGCACGAACCCGTGCCGGGCGTACAGGCGGCGAGCCGGCGCGAAGAACTCCTGCGGGCCCGTCTCCAGGCTGACCGACGCGTACCCGCGCTCGCGGGCCAGACCCACCAGGCGGTCCAGCACGGCCGCGGCCACCCCGCGCCCGCGGGCCGGGCGGGCCGTGCGCATCGACTTCACCTCGCCCGCCCGCACGGTGCCCGCGGCGTCCCCGGTCGACGGCGGCAGCTCGCTCAGCGCGCCGCAGCCCAGCAGCCTGCCGTCGTCGCCGCGCGCCGTCAGGAACGTCACCGTCGGCGCCAGCAGCGCCGTCAGGTCGAGGGCGTGCACCGACTCCGCGGGGGACGTGGCGTACATGTCGGCGAGGTGCTCGTCCAGCAGCGCGCGCACCTCCGCGGCGGCCGGGGACTCGGGGGCGACGATGATCACGCGGGCATCCTCGCGCGCCGATGTGACGCGCACGTAACGCACACCCCGGGGGCGACGGCCGGCTCGGACGGCTCAGCCGACGCGGCCCGCGAGCAGCGCGTCCCCCAGCCGGGTGCGGGTGTGCAGCACCCGGTTACCCTGCCGCTCGGAGGACACCAGGCCCGCCTCCCGCAGCACCGTCGCGTGCCGGCTCGCGGTCGCCGGCGTGAGGTCCAGCACCCGCGCCAGCTCCGTCGTCGTGCGGCTCACCTCCAGCACCTCCAGCACCCGCGCCCGCGTCGGGCCGATCAGGTGCGCCACCTGCGCCTGGTGGTCCGCGGCGTCACCGCCGCGCGCCACCCAGCCGAGCGCCGGGTCCACCGGGTACACCAGCACCGGGTCCAGGGCGTCGTCCTCGAGCACCACCGGCGCCAGCACGCAGAACACCGACGGGACCACGGTCAGCGGCCGCCCGTGCAGCGCCAGCGTCCGCGTCACCGGGTACCAGCCGGTCCACCCCCGGCCGTCGCGCCGCAGCAACGGGTCGAAGCTGCCCATCAGCCCCTGGATCCCGCCCCGGCGCAGCGCGGCCCCCCGCGCCTCCTGATCGGCCGCGAGCGCCGCCCGGGTCACCGGCACGTACGGCGCCACCGCGACGTCGTGATAGCGGCGTAACGCGCCCGCCAGCCACCGCATCGCCTCCGCCTCGCCGCTCGCGATGCGCCGCACCCACGGCGGCGCGCCCGACGGGAACGTCATGGCCAGCTCGCGCGCCAGCCGCCGCCGGGGAGTGCTCGCCACCCGGTCGGCCGCCGCCTCGATCCCCGCGTCCCCGTCAGAACCGCCCCCGACGCCCGACCCGGCCTCCGGCGTCGGGGTGAGGAAGTCCGGGAAGTACGACGCGAACGGGGCCAGCCCCGCCAACGCCGCCACGGTCGTCGTCAGGCCCGCCTCGACGAACCGTGCCCGCACCTGGCGCCGCCACGGGTCGAACGCGAGCGCCGCCTGCCGGTTCTGCAGCAGATGCAGGCTCAGCACCGTGTCCCACATGGGGTCCGGACGGCCGGGCGCACGCAACCGCGTCAGGTCCTCCGCCGACAGGTCGATCGTGAGCACGCGCCACCACCCTGGTGTCCGACGACCCACGCTAGTCGTCCCCAGCACCCGGCACCCGAGTTTGCGTCCTCGTCGAATGTTGACCCGCGCGGTGTCGTCGCGCCCGTCCCGCCCCTCTGCCTGTCCTGTACGGCGGCGGCGGCCCCACGGTCGCCCGGGCACCACCGGTCGGCACGGCCCTGCACTCCTGGGCACATTCCTGCACACCCTGCACGACCGAGCCCGCGCCGCCCCGCACCCGAGGAGCAGCCATGGGCCTGCACGTCGACCCCGCCGCCGTCTGCCTGCTGGTCGCCGTCGCGTTCGCCGCCGGGTGGCTCGACGCCGTCGTCGGAGGCGGGGGACTGGTCCAGGTGCCCGCCCTCATGCTGGTCCTGCCGGGCGCGCCGGTGGCCACCGTGCTCGGCACCAACAAGCTCGTCGCGATCACCGGCACCTCTGGCGCCGCCGTCACCTACGTCAGCCGCGTCGGCCTCGACCGCCGGAGGGCGCTCGCGGCCGCCGCCCTCGGCCTGCCCACAGCCCTGGTGGGCGCCGTCACGGCGTCCCACCTACCGCGGGACGTCATCACCCTCGTCGTGGCCGCCACCCTCGTGGGCGTCGGTGTGTGGGCCGTCGTCGCCCGGCCGGGGCGCGCGTCCGCCGGCACCGCTGCGGCGGAGGGCCCGCCGGGCACGGGGTGCGTGCCGCCCGCCCCGCCCGCGGCCGACGGCGTCCCCGCCAGGCGGCCCGCCCTCGTCCTCGCCGCCGGGGCGTCCGTCGTCGGCTTCTACAGCGGCGTCGTGGGCTCCGGCACCGGCGTCCTGCTCGTGGCCCTGTTCGTCTCCGCCCTCGGCACCGACTTCCTGCGCGGGTCCGCCATGGCCAAGGTCGTCAGCATCGGCAGCGACCTCGGCGCCCTCGCCCTGTTCGGCGCGCTCGGGCACGTCCTGTGGCTGCTCGGGGCGGGCATGGCGGTCGCCAACGTCGCCGGCGGCATCGTCGGCGCCCGCACCGCCCTCGCCCGCGGCGCCGGCTTCGTCCGCGCCGTCCTGCTGCTCGTCGTCGTCGCGCTCGTGACCAAGATCGTCTGCGACCAGTGGCTCGCCGCCTGACCCGCGCCGCCTGCCCGTGCTGCGCGGCCGTGCCACCTGGACCGTCAGGGGGCGTGCACCGTCGGGTCGTCGCGCAGCACGTCCAGCAGCAGCGCCCGCATCGCGTCCGGCCGCTCCAGCACCGGGAGGTGCCCCGCCCAGTCCAGCACCGACAGCTCCGCCCCCGGCACCGACGCGGCCACGTGCCGGGCGCACGCGCGCAGCTGGTCCATGTCGTGCGCCCCCTCGACGACGACCGTCGGCACGTGCACCGCCCCCAGGTCGATCTCGACCGGCCGGGGGCCCGGCTCCGGCAGCCCCGCGGCGCTCGCGGCCGCGTCGGCCGCGAGCTGCACCTCGAACGCCCGCCGCTGCATGACGGTGAGCGCCTGGCGTGCGGCGTCGTCCGCGTCCGGGCCGAGCCAGGTCGTCACGTTGAGCCGCACGGCCCCCTCGACGTCGCCGGCCCCCAGCAGACGTGCTTCCTCCTCGTCGAACGCGTCGGACGCCGCCGTGTCGGGCACGCCGGGCGCGGCGGGGCACAGCAGCACGAGCTCGCGCACGCGCCCCGGGTGGGCGGTGGCCAGCTCGAGCGCGACCTTGCCCCCGAACGACGCGCCGACGACGACGGCGTCGGCCACGCCCAGCTCGTCCAGCAGGTCGGCGAGGTCGCCCGCGTTGGTGTACTCCGTGCCGTCCACGAGCAGCGGGGAGTCGCCGTAGCCGCGCAGGTCCGGGCGGATCACGCGGAACGCGTGCGCCAGCGCGGGCGCGACGGCGTCCCACATGCGGTGGTCGGCCACCCCGGCGTGCAGCAGCAGGACGGCAGGTGCGCCGGCGTCACCGGCGACGTCGTGGGCGAGGGCCGGGAGCGGGCGGAGATCGTCCCGGGAGGCCGTCATGCCTGGCCCCCCGCGCGTGCCTCGCAGGGCGCGAGCCTGCACCGGAGGTCCTGCGGCCCGTGGTGCGGGCCTTGAATGGCCGGGGCATACCCGACGGTGGCGTTCACCGGACCATTCTTGCAGGTGGCCGCCCCGGAGCGCCTCCGGCCCGCGCGCGGACCGAGGGCTCGACGAGCACAGACGTCCCGCACCGGGGTCCGGCGCCGCGGGAGGCACGCGATCCCGCGCGTGGCTACATTGGGGTCGAGCTCGCCGAAGGAGCAGCATGCCGGTCGAGAGCGTTCACCGCCCATCGGACTCGCGCTACGTCTCGCGGGTCTGGCGCGGCCGCGCGTCGGGCGCCGAGACCATGACGTCGGTCGCGACGTCGCAGTGGGAGCTGGTCTTCTGGCGGGACGGCCGCACGACGCACGCCGCGGTCCGCGGACCCGAGACGGCGGCGACGACGGCGCGGATCGCGGGCGAGTCGGACTCGTTCGGCATCACCTTCGCGCACGGCACGACGATGCCGCACCTGCCGGCGTCCGCCCTGGTCGACAGCGAGCTGGAGAGCCCGTGCGTCACGGCCCGCCGCTTCCTCCTGCGGGGCGAGGAGTGGCCGATCCCGCGGGTCGAGGACGCCGAGCTGCTCGTCGACCGGTTGGTCCGGGCCGGCGTGCTCGTGCGGGACCCGCTCGTCGACGAGGTGGTGTGGGGCGGGGCCGCCCGGGTGGGGTCGCGGTCGGTCCAGCGCCGCGTCGCCACGGCGACCGGGCTCACGCAGGGTGCGATCCGGCAGATCGACCGGGCCCGCACGGCCGCTGTGCTGCTCCGGGAGGGTGCCGCGCCGCTCGACGTCGTGCACGGGCTCGGATACTTCGACCAGCCGCACCTCGCCCGAGCCCTGCGCCGCTTCATCGGGCGCACCGCGACGCAGCTCCTGCCGTCCCGCGCGGCGGCGTCGGGCACCGGCAGCATGCCCGACGCCATGTCGCTCCTGTACAAGCCGGAACACCCCTCGTCTTCCTAGCGTGGACGCGTCGCGGTTCCCGCCGCGAGCGACCGACCAGGGAGGCAGCGCCGTGTCCACCAGCATGACCACCAGCACCGTCAGGTCCGCCGACGGCACCACGATCGCCTGCACGACGTGGGGCTCCGGCGACCCGATCGTCATCGTCGACGGCGCGACCGCCCATCGCGCCACCACCCCCGAGAACGCCGCGACGGCCGAGCTGCTGGCCGACGAGTTCCTCGTGATCAACTACGACCGCCGCGGGCGCGGGCAGAGCGGGGACACCCCGCCCTTCGCCGTCGAGCGGGAGCTCGACGACCTCGCGGCCGTCATCGACCAGGCCGCCGGCGGCAGCCCGGCGACCACGGTGTTCGCCTGGTCCTCCGGCGGCAACCTCGCGCTCAACGCCGCCCAGGCGGGCGTCCCGGTGGCGCGCCTCGCCCTGTTCGAGCCCAACGCCGTGGTCGACGACGGGCGGCCCCCGCTGCCCGTGGACTACGTCGAGCGGCTGGACGACGCCGTCACCTCCGGGCGGCCCGGGGACGCCGTCGCGCTGTTCCTGACCGCGGCCGTGGGCCTGCCGCAGGAGGCGGTCGCCGGGCTGCGGCAGGACGCCGCGACGTGGTCCGCGCTCGAGGCGGTGGCGCCCACCATCGCCTACGACGGCCGCCACGTCGGCGACGCGATGTCGGGCCGGCCGCTGCGCCCGGGCCTCTGGGACCGGGTCGACGTCCCCGTGCTGGTCATGCACGGCACCGGCACCTGGCCGTTCCTCTCCTCCGCGGCCCGCGCGATCAGCGCACACCTGCCCACCGCGACCCTGCGCCCCGTGCCGGGCGAGGACCACACGACCACGCCCGAGGTGCTCGCCGCCGAGCTGCGCGCCTTCGCCTCCCACCGACACGACCAGGCCCGACCCGAGGAGAGCTGACATGGGAACGATCGTGGTCACCGAGTTCATCTCGCTGGACGGCGTCGTCGAGGCGCCGGGCGGTGAGGACTTCCGCTACCCGGACTGGAGCTTCGAGGTCGACCGCGGCCCCGAGGGCGAACGCTTCAAGGAGACCGAGGCGCTGGGGGCCGCCGCCCTCCTGCTGGGCCGCCGCACCTACGAGGGGTTCGCCGAGGCCTGGCCGCAATACGAGGGCGAGCTCGCCGACAAGTACAACGGCATGCCGAAGTACGTCGTCTCGAGCACCCTCGGCGACCCGCGGTGGTCCGGGACGACCGTCCTGGCGGGTGACCTCGTCGACGCCGTCACCCGGCTCCGGCGGGACGTCGACGGTGAGATCTCCGTGCCCGGCAGCATCCGCCTCGTGCAGGGGCTGCTGGCACACGACCTCGTCGACGAGATCCACCTCATGACCTTCCCGGTCGTCCTCGGGCACGGCCGCACCCTGTGGCCGCCGACCCCGGACAAGACCGCGTGGCGCCTCGTCGACGCCACGACCTACGGGGACGGCGTGCTGGTCACCGTCCACCGGCGGGCGCGCTGACGGGCCACGCCGCGCGGGGCCGAGCAGGCACGCGCGACGTCCCGCCGAGCACGTGCGCGCTCGTCCGTCGCTCGCCGACCGAGGAAACGACACGCCACCGAGGAACGACATGAGCGATCCCATGAACGACACCAGCACCCGACCGCTCCGGCGACGGACCGTCGCCGCCCTCGTCGCCGCCCTCGCCCTGCTCCTGTCCTGGGCGCCCGGGGCGACAGCCCGCCACGCGCCCGAGCCGGCGCCGGCGCGACCTCCGGGGACCACCGTCGTGCGGGTCGACTCCGGGTGGCTGCGCGGGCACGCCGACGGGGACCACGTCGCCTACTCGGGCGTGCCCTACGCGGCACCGCCCGTCGGCGAGCGCCGATGGCGTCCGCCGGCACCCCCACGGGACTGGGCCGGCACGCGGGACGCGACCGCCCCGAGCCCGCTGTGTCCCCAGGGACGGTCGAACGACCTCCGAGGGCAGGAGGACTGCCTGGTGCTCGACGTCACCGCTCCCGCCCACGCCCGTCGGGGCGACCGCCTGCCCGTGCTCGTGTGGCTGCACGGCGGGGGCCTGGACTCCGGCGGCGCCGTGCGCTTCGACGGGGCGCGGCTCGCGACCGAGGGAGGGCTGGTCGTCGTGACCGTGAACTACCGGCTCGGTGCGCTCGGGTTCCTGTCGACGTCGGAGCTGGGCCCCCACCGTGGTAACTACGGCCTCATGGACCAGGCCGCCGCGCTGCGGTGGGTGCAGCGCAACGCCGCCGCCTTCGGCGGCGACCCTGGCAGCATCACCCTCGCCGGGCAGTCGGGCGGCGCACGGTCCGTCTGCGCGCAGCTCGCCGCCCCGACGTCCCGGACGCTCTTCGACCGCGCGATCGTGCAGAGCGGCGCCTGCGCGAACCCCGTCCCGGACCGCGCCCGGGCGCAGGCGTTCGGCGACCGTGCCGTCGAGCACCTCGGCTGCACCGACGCCGACGACGTCGCTGCCTGCCTGCGCCGCAGCGACCTGCCCTCCCTCGTCGGCACCCTCGACGGCGTCGGCTACGGGCTCACCGAACACTCCGGCGACCGCCCGTGGAACCCCGTCGCGGGGACGCCGTTCCTCCCGCAGCAGCCCATCGACGCCATCCGCCGTGGCGCCGCCGCACGGGTCCCGCTCCTCATCGGCGCCACGCGCGACGAGATGCGCGGATTCGTCCACCGCGCGCAGCCCGCCCTCACCGCCGAGGGCTACCGCTCCCTCCTCGCGGAGACCTTCGGCGCCGACACCCCGGCCGTCCTGGACGCCTACCCCCTCACCGACCACGACAGCCCGACGCTGGCGCTCGCGGCCGTCCTGGGCGACCGGGGCGCACAGATCGGGGCGTGCCCGGTGCTGCGCACCGCCCGGGCCGCCGCGCCCCATCAGCCCGTCCACGTGTACGAGTTCGCCGAGGACGCGGGCCCCGACCCCGACGACGGGTTCCCCCGGGGGGCCTATCACGGCCTCGAGCTGCCGTACCTGTGGACCCTCGTCGGGGACGACCAGTACCCGCCGCTCGGCCCCGCGCAGCGAAGGCTGTCCGCGACGATGATCGACTACTGGGCGGCGTTCGCGCGCACCGGCGACGTCAACGGACCCGGCCGGCCGCACTGGGCCCGGTTCGGGCCCGGGCAGACCGTCGTCGGGCTCTCGACCCAGGGGATCCGCCCGACCCCGTTCGCGGCCGACCACCGGTGCGACCTCTGGACTGACGTGCACCGACCTGGACCGACCTGGACCGACATCGGCCGTCCCGGCGACCCGCCGCGCCGGCCGTCGGGCGCGGACGTCGCCCGTGGGCTTGACTGAGGACGTGAAGCACCTCGGGTTCCTCTCCTTCGGCCACTGGACGCCGCACCCGCAGTCCGCGACCCGCTCGGCGGCCGACGCGCTGCTGCAGTCGATCGACCTCGCCGTCGCGGCGGAGGAGCTCGGCGCGGACGGCGCGTACTTCCGGGTGCACCACTTCGCCCGCCAGCTCGCGTCCCCGTTCCCGCTGCTCGCCGCTGTCGGCGCGCGGACGAGCAGCATCGAGATCGGCACCGCCGTCATCGACATGCGCTACGAGAACCCGCTGTCCATGGCGGAGGACGCCGGCGCCGCCGACCTGATCGCCGGCGGGCGGCTGCAGCTCGGCATCAGCCGCGGGTCGCCCGAGCAGGTGATCGACGGGTTCCGCCACTTCGGGCACGAGCCACGCCCGGGGGAGTCCGACGCCGACATGGCCCGTCGCCACACGGCCCGGTTCCTCGAGCTGCTCGACGGCGAGGGTTTCGCCGAGCCGAACCCGCGGCCCATGTTCCCCAACCCGCCCGGGCTGCTACGCGTCGAGCCGCACTCCGACGGGCTGCGGCAGCGCATCTGGTGGGGCGCCGGCTCGCGGGCCACCGCCGAGTGGACGGCGGCCCAGGGGATGAACCTCATGAGCTCCACCCTGCTCACCGAGGACACCGGGGTGCCGTTCCACCAGCTCCAGGCCGAACAGATCCAGCGCTTTCGCGACGCCTGGGCCGTCGCGGGCCACGACGGGGAGCCCCGCGTCTCCGTGTCGCGCAGCATCTTCCCGATCACCGACGACCGCGACCGCGCCTACTTCGGCATGGAGGCCCTCAGCACCGACCAGGTCGGGGTCCTCGAGGGCGTGCGCGCCCGGTTCGGCAAGACGTACGCCGGGGAGGTCGACGACGTCGTGACGGACCTCGCGGGCGACGAGGCCGTCGCCGCCGCGGACACCCTGCTGCTCACCGTGCCCAACCAGCTCGGCGTCGAGTACAACGCGCACGTCATCGAGAACGTCGTGCGGCACGTGGCGCCCGCCCTCGGCTGGCGCTGAGCACCGGCCCGGCGGCGTCGCCGTGTCCTCTCACACGGCGTCGCCGGCCGGCAGGCGCAGCGCCCGGCGGACGGCGGGCCACGCGGCCTCGCCCAGGCGCCGGTCGGCGGCCTCGCTGGCGCCGCGGCGCATCGGCATCCCCGTCGACACCGGAGGCTCCCCGGGCGGCAGCACGCGGACCCCCTCCACGTCGCGCAGCCGCGCCACGCGGGCCGCTTCAGGCACGCTCACCGACCACGAGGTCCTCGACGACCGGGGGAGAGATCCGGAAGTCGCCCCAGCGCGCCCAGTGCACCGCCACACGCACCACCACGATCCCCGGGTCCGTCAGCGACGCGGCGAACCGCGGGAACGCCGCCCCGTACGCCTCCGCGCACCGCTCCCGGTCGGCCCCGGTCGGCTCGTCCGCCAGCCCCTCGGCCTGCAGCGTCGTCCCGCCCGGGCCACCGACCACCACGGCCACCCGAGGGTCGCGCCGCAGGTTCGCGACCTTGCGCGAGCCCGCCCGGGCGTCGAAGACCAGCTCGCCCGTGGCCGTCACCGCCAGCGTCAGGTACGCCGACTGCGGTCCGCCGTCCGGGCCCAGGGTCGACACCACCCCGTCGCCCACCGCACGGACATGCTCGACCATCCGCTCCAGGGCGGCACCCGACAGCCTCGACGTCATGGACGGGACCCTAGCGGGCGTCGCGCACCGGGACCGGCGCCGCCTCGACCACCACCCCCAGCAGGGCTCCCACCGCCTCCTGCCGGCCCACCACGAGCACCTGGGACCACCCGCCGGCCGACCCGCCCGAGGCCGCCACCAGCCCCGCGCGCTGCGCCGCCCACCGCCGCCAGTGGCGCGCGAACGCACGCGCCCGCACCAGCCGGCCGCGCGCCTCCTGCCCGGACAGCGCCTCCGCGCGCTCGGCGTCCACCATCACGAGCACCGGCCGCCATCCCGCCCGCCGCGCCAGGAACGCCCACCACCACCGGCGCGCGCGCGACGTCGCCGGGTCGTGCACCACCAGGACTCCCGCACCGTCCCCGTGTGCGCCGTCCGGCGGCCCCGCCAGCACCGCCCGCGCCACACCCGCCAGGTGCCGCGCGTGCACCACGGGCCGGTACACGGCGTACGGCACCCCGCGAGGCACGCGCCCCCGCAGGTCACGACGCGCCGCCTCGCTGTCCAGCACCCGGGCCCGGGGCAGCAGCGCCGCCACCCACGCGAGCGCCGTACTCTTGCCCGCCCCCGGCACGCCACCCACCAGCACGAACGTCGCCTCCTCGGCCGACCGCCCCGTCGTGCGCTCCCGCACCACCGCCGTCATGCGGCGCCCTCACCCCCTCCGTACCGACATTTCCTCCGACACCCCGCCGCCCGGCGGGGCGCCCAGCGTGCCAGGCCCGCATGAGGGGCAGATGAGACCGCGCCCGCCCGGTGGCACCATGCCAGGCATGGCCCGCACCAGCCCCGCCGCACCGCTCCTCGACGCCGACCTGCCCCTCGTCGCCGCCCCCATGGCCGGGGGACCCACCACCCTCGACCTCCTCGCCGCCACCACCGACGCCGGCGCCTTCGCGTTCCTCGCCGGCGGCTACCAGACCCCCGACGCCCTCGCGGACCAGGTCCACCACGCCCGCGACCGCGGACGCCCCTTCGGCGTCAACCTCTTCGTCCCCTCCGCCGGGCCCGCCCCCGAACCCGCGACGCTCGCGGCCTACGCCCGGCAGATCGCGCCGGACGCCGCCGCGCACGACCTGTCGCTCGAGACGCTGCTCGACGCGGCACAGGGCTCCGCACCGGGATCGGCACCGGTGGCCGACGACGACGGATGGGCGGCGAAGATCGACCTGTTGCGCCGCGACCCCGTGCCCGTGGTGTCGTTCACCTTCGGGCCCCCGCCGGCGGCGGACGTCGTGGCCCTGCGCGCGGCCGGCTCGGTCGTCCTCGTCACCGTCACGACGCCGCAGGAGGCGGCCGCCGCCGAGGAGCTCGGGGCCGACGGCCTCGTGGTGCAGGGGCCGGGCGCGGGCGGTCACCACGGCACCTGGGACCCCGCCCGCGCGGTCGGCGACGAGGTGACCTCGGACACGGTCGCGGCGGTCGTCGCGCGCTCGCACCTGGCGGTGGTCGCCGCCGGGGGAGTGGACGGCCCGTCTGCGGTCGTCCGACTGCTGCGCGCGGGGGCGCAGGCCGTCGCCGTGGGCACGCTGCTGCTGCGCACCGACGAGGCCGGCACCTCGGCGACCCACCGCGACGCCCTCGCCGACCCGCGGTACACCACCACGGCGGTGACACGCGCCTTCACGGGCCGCCCCGCCCGCGCGCTGCGCAACGGCTTCCTGGCCCGGCACGACGCGCACGCCCCCGTGGCCTACCCGCAGGTGCACCACCTCACCCGCGAGCTGCGGCGCCGCGCGGCCGCGGCCGGCGACGCCGAGCGGCTGCACCTGTGGGCCGGCACCGGCCACCGCGCGGCCGCCACGGGACCTGCCGCCCACGTCGTGCACGCCCTGGCCGCCGGCCTGTGAGGCCCGCGCGCGGCGCCGCGGCCGCACCGGCCGGGTTCGCTAGGTTGCCGTCATGACCGCCGACTGGGACCCGCCGACCGTGCTGCGCGCCGCCGCCGAGTGGTCGTGGGTGCCGCCCGACGCGGAGTGCGTCGTCACCGACGTCACCCTCACCCGGTGGCCCGCCTGGGCGCAGGGCCGGGTCGTGCTCACCGGGCTGGCGTCCACCCGGACGCCCGAGGACGTCCTGCGCGACGCCGTCGAACGGTCGCGCGCCTGGGGCAGCGACACCCTCGGCGTCTGGGTCTCGGCGAGCAGCATCCCCGACCTCACCGACACGCTGCTCGAGCGCGGCGCCCGCCTCGAAGACACCGTGGACGTGCTCGCCCGCGACCTCAGCGACCCGCGCGACCAGCCGGAGGCGCCGGACGGCCGCCTCGTCGTGCGGCAGGTCGTCGACGCGGACGGGCTGCGCGACGCCGACCGCGTCGACACCGTCGTGTGGGACCAGCAGCCCCTGGACGACGACCGGCTCGCCGAGGCGGCGCGACTGCTGCCGGCCGCGGGCGGCCGGGAGGCGCGCGTCGTGGCCTACCTGGGCGAGGAGCCCGTCGCCACCGCGGGCCTCACGCTCGCCCCCGCGCCCCTGCCCGAGCTGGGCACCGTCGCCCGCCTCTGGGGCGCCGGCACCCTGCCCGACCGTCGCGGTCGCGGCGCCTACCGGGCCCTGCTCTCCGAGCGGCTCCGGCTGGCGGCCGCCGCCGGCGCGTCGCTCGCCCTCGTCAAGGGCCGCGTCAGCACCTCCGCCCGCATCCTGCGCAAGGCGGGGTTCGAGCGGTACGGCGAGGAGCACTACTACCGGCTCACGCTCTGACGCCGTCGCGTCAGAGGACCGCTCGACCAGGAGGACGGAAGTGACAGGACCGACAGCAGGACGCTTCGACGACCGCGTGGTGCTGGTCACGGGCGGCGCGCACGGCATCGGCGCGGCGACCGTGCGGCGACTGCACGCCGAGGGCGCGACCGTGGTGGTCGCGGACCTCGACGCCGACGCGGCGCGCCGCACCGCCGAGGACCTCCCCGACGCGGGACCGCCCGCGTCCGCGGTCGCCTGCGACATCACGGACACCACGTCCGTCGAGGCCGCCGTGGCCACGACGCTCGGACGCCACGGCCACCTCGACGTCCTCGTCGGCGTGGCGGGCGGCACCGGCGTGCACCCCGGCCTCCTGGACGGGATGGACGACGCGACCTGGGCCGCCGGCCTCGACCTCAACCTGGCCGGACCCGCCCGGTGCGTCCGGGCCGCGGCCCCGCACCTGCCCCGCGGCGGCTCCGTCGTGCTGGTCGGCTCCGTGAACGGCCTGCAGGCCTTCGGCGACGAGGACTACTCCGCCGCCAAGGCCGGCCTCGTGTCCCTGGCGCAGAACCTCGCGGTGCGGCTCGGCGGACGCGGCATCCGCATCAACGTCGTCGCCCCGGGCACGATCCGCACCCGGTCCTGGGGCCAGCGGTCCGACCCCGACCGCCTCGCGGCCCTCTACCCCCTCGGCCGCATCGGCGAACCCCAGGACGTCGCCGCCTCCGTCGCGTTCCTCGCCTCCGACGACGCCGCCTGGATCACCGGCGTCACGCTGCCCGTCGACGGCGGCATCCTGGCCGGCCCCCTCGCAAGCTTCGAAGCCCTCGGGGGCGGAGGAGAGCGGCACCCGGACGACGCCGGGCACGCTGAGGACCGACCAGAGCACCGACCAGAGCACTGACCCGAGCACTGACCCGAGCACGGCGACCAGAGCCGGCGGGCGCGACCCGCGCTCGCCGGCTCCCCGTCACCGCCCGGGCTTGCCCGACCCCGGCACGCGCGGCCACGCCGGGTACCGGTGACCGAACCCCAGCGGCAGCAGGACGTCACCACCGTCCGCCGTCGGCACCGCCACCGGCAGCTTCCCCCGGGTGTCGATGTCACCCGCGATCGCACGCACCACGGCCGCGTAGTTGACCACGTTGTACCCGTAGCTGTTCAGCACCGCATCCGCCCCCGGCAGCACGTTGACGTCGTACGGGTTGCGCGCCGCCACCACGATCACCGGCCGGCCCGTCGCCGCCAACGCCTCTACCATCGCCTGCTGCGCCACGTTGCCGCTCGCGTTGTACGACGTGAAGACGACCGCGTCGGCGCTCGCGGCGGCGGCGACCGCCCGGGCCCGGTAGGCCGCGGACGGGGAGCTGCCGTTCTCGAGCTCCGTCGTCACGTCGAACCCGCGTGCGGCCAGCATCGGCGCCAGGCGCTCGGGCCAGGCCGCCCCTGCGCCGACCACCAGGACCGAGCCCTCGCCCGGCTGCAGCGGCAGCGGGCGGTCCTCGTTGCGCAGCAACGTCATCGACCGGTCCGCGATCGTGGCCGCCGTCGCCAGGTGTGCGGGCGAGCCCACGACGTCCCCGACCTGCGACGGGTCGGCGTACGGGTCGGCGAGGATGCCGCGCTCCGCCTTCCACTCGAGGATGCGGGTCACGGACGCATCGATCCGCTCCTCGGTGATCGTCCCGTCGGCCACGGCCTGCTTCACCCCGGCCATCGAGGCGTCCACGTCGGGGGAGTTGAGCAGGATGTCGGAGCCGGCCTGGACAGCCAGCACGGACATCTCCTCCTGGGACCAGTTGTCGGTCATCGCCTCCATGTCGAGGGCGTCGGTCGTGATGATGCCGTCGAAGCCCATCTCCTCGCGCAGCAACCCGGTGAGGACGGCGGGGGAGAGGGTGCCGGGCAGCTCGGGGTCGATCGCGTCGACGACGATGTGCGCCGTCATGATCATGTCGACCCCCGCGTCGATCGCGGCCTGGAACGGCCTCAGGTGCTTCTCCAGGGTCGCGCGGTCGTAGGTCACCTCGGGCAGCCCGTAGTGCGAGTCCGTCTCGGTGTCGCCATGCCCGGGGAAGTGCTTCGCGGTGGCGGCGATGTGCTGCTGGATCCCCTCGATCTGTGCCACCCCGAGCTTGCTCACGGTGTCCGGGTCGGCGCCCATCGAGCGGATCCCGATCACCGGGTTGTCGGGGTTGGTGTTGAGGTCGAGCACCGGGGCGAAGTCGACGTTGACGCCCATCGCCTTCAGCTCGGACCCGAGGATGTCGCCCTGCGCCCGGGCAAGGCCGGCGTCGAACGTGGCGCCGAGCGCCATGTTGCCCGGCAGCTGGGTGGCGGGCGGCCCGACGCGGGCCACGAGCCCGCCCTCCTGGTCGATGGTGACGGCGAGCGGGATGCCAGGACCGTCGTCGGCCAGCGCGGCGTCCTGCAGCCCGTTCGACAGGCCGTTGACCTGCTGCGGGGTGGCGGTGTTGCCCGACCAGGCGAAGTAGAGCACGCCGCCGAGGTCGTACTTCTGGACGACCTGCGCCGGGGTGTCCACGCCGTAGCGGGCCTGGTTGTTGGCCGCCATGGACGTGTCGTTCGCGGACGAGCCGTAGACGTGGGTCCACGTCATCTGGCCGATCTTCTGGTCGAGCGTCATCGCCTCGACCATCGCCCCGACGTCGGCCGTCGTCGTGACGTCGACCGTCCTCGGAGCGTCGGTGTCCGCCTGGGCGGGTGCCGTGCCGGCGAACAGCAGGCCCGCGCCCGCCACCGCCGCCGTGGCGCGCACGAGGCGCCTGTCTGCTGGATCCTTCACGAGGTCCTCCTCGGTGTCGGACGGCGCGACGGTGCGGGACCGTGGGACGTCGTTGTCCGGGTGCGCCTGTGCTGGACGCTAGGACCGTCACGGAACGACGTCAAGACTTGCCGCCGATTGCTCGACGTGGTGAAGGAAGTTTCATCTGTGCGCTGTCCGGCGGTGGATCGGGACTGTCGCCGCGAGTGGAAATGTCACTGATCGTTGACACGAGAAGAAATGTTGCTTAGCGTTGACATTCCGTCGAATGTCAACGGCGGCTGACATTCGACCGGAGGACAGGGGAGCGGAGACCGTGATCGTCGCGAACGCCGAGCAGCTCGGTTCGATGCTGCGCCGTGCACGCAAGGACAAGGGGATGACGCAGGCGCAGCTGGCCGCCGCCGTCGACGTCTCACGGCAGTGGGTCATCGCGGCCGAGGCCGGTGCGCCGACGGCCCGGCTCGACCTCGTCCTGGACGCGCTGCGGGCGGTCGACCTCGTCGTCGACGTCGTGCCCGACGAGCCGGACGACGCCCTCGACGCCGTGCTGGGTCGGGCGCGTGGCTGACCGCGCGGACGACCGGCACGACGTCTGGCTCGACGGGGCGCACGCGGGCACGCTGCACCGCGCCCGGGGCGGGGACGTCACGTTCGCCTACGCGGCGTCCTACCAGGCCCTGCGCGCCGCGCCGTCCTTGTCCGTGAGCATGCCCCGGCACGTCACCGAGCACGCCCCGGAGGTGACCATGCCCTGGATCGACAACCTCCTGCCGGACAACGACGCGGTGCGGGCCCGCTGGGCCGCGCAGTTCGACGAGCGCCGGCCGACGGCCTTCAACCTGCTACGGCACATGGGGGCGGATTGCGCCGGCGCCGTCCAGGTCGTGCCGGCAGGGGAGCAGCCCCAGGACGGGGCGGGCAGCACGCCCCTGGCGGAGGCCGAGATCGCCGCCCATCTGCGCGAACTGCGCGCCGACGACAGCTCGTGGGCGTTCGAGCAGCACGGCGGGCGGTTCTCCCTCGGCGGACAGCAGGGCAAGTTCGCGCTCGCCCGCGGGGCCGACGGGTCCTGGCACCAGCCCACCGGCCGTGGGGCCAGCACGCACATCTTCAAGATCGGCGTCGACGGCGTCGCGCACTCGGCGGCCGCCGAGCTCGTCACCATGCGCGCAGCACGCGCCCTCGGGCTGTCGGTCGCGTCCGTCGAGTCCGCCTGGTTCGAGGACCAGGCGGCGGTCGTGGTCGAGCGGTTCGACCGGCTCGCCGCCGACGGCAGCCGGGCGCGGCGGCTGCACCAGGAGGACATGTGCCAGGCCCTCGGGCTGTGGCGCTCCGCCAAGTACGAGTCGGACGGCGGCCCCGGCGTGCGAGACGTCGCCCAGCTCGTGGCGCGCGCCGTCGACCGTCGCGACCTCGCCCGGTCACGTGACGACCTCGCGCGCGCCGTCGTCCTCAACTGGGTCGCCGCCGGCACGGACGCGCACGCCAAGAACCTGGCCCTCCTGCATGTCGGGGCGCGCACCGTCCTGGCGCCCCTGTACGACCTCGTGAGCGCGAGCCTCCTGTGGCCCGCCGACGAGGTCCGCTACAAGGCGCGCCTCGCCATGAAGCTCGGCGGCGAGTACCGCCTGCGGGCGCTGGGCGCACGGCACCTCGAGCGGGCGGCGGCCGACCTCGGGGTCGACGCCGTCTGGCTCGCCGACGTCGCGGTCTCGTACGCGACGGCCTGGCCCGACACCGTGCGGGACGCGGCCGCCGGCGAGCACGACCTCCTGCCCGGCGACGTCGCCGGGCAGTTCGTGGACCGCGCCGCCGCCCGTGGCGCCGACGTCGTCCGGGCGCTCAGGGTGCGAGCCGGCGGGGGAGAGGCCTCCGCCCGGCCCGGGGGCGCCACCTGGGTGCCCGCGCACGAGCGCGCCGGCCGCTCCGTCGTCGGTCACTGGAGGACGCACCCGGGCCGGTGAGCACCGCATCGTGGCGATCCGCCGCGACAGGGCGCAGGCTGGGCCGGGGCGGATGTCTCGCATCGCGAAAGGCCGGGTCGGGCAGGGGAGTCACACGCGGGCTCTTCGACGTCGGCGCGCCGAGGAGGCGGCGCATGGACCTGGGTCTCGCAGCCACCCTTCTCCCGATGGCTGTCAGCACTGGTGGCACCCCTGAACGGGTGCGACGATCAGCGACGTGCCCACACACGTGAATGTCGATAACTTCGCCCGCGCCGAGACCGACCGCATGTTCCACGACCTGCAACAGAGCGCTGGCGGGATCGGCCAGTTCCTGCATCACCGAGAGCCGGCCGCGATCGACAAGCAGACCGTGATCCGGCTGAACCGTGACACTCTCTACAGCTTCGCTGTCCTCGACGCCAGGGCGGGAGGCACGCTGACGCTCCCCGAGGCCGGCGATCGGTACCTCTCCGCGATGGTCGTGAACGAAGATCATTTCGTCGATGCGATCTTCCACGAGCCCGGCGAGTACGAGATCACCGCTGAACGGTTCGGTACGCCCTACGTCGTCATCGCGGTCCGGATCCGCGTCGACCCGGCCGACCCCGCGGACATCGCCGCGGTCGCGGCACTGCAGGACCAGGTCTCGTTGTCGTCCGCCGCGTCGGCGACGCCGTTCGAGTACCCCGACTACGACACCGCGTCGTTCGATGAGACCCGCGACGCGCTGCTCGCGCTCGCCCGCAACCTCACCGGCTTCGACCGCATGTTCGGCGCGAAGGACGAGGTCGATCCGGTGCGCCACCTCGTCGGAACCGCGGCTGGTTGGGGTGGTCTGCCGGGTAGCGAGGCCGCGTATATCGGCATAGACCCGCGACTGCCGGTCGGCAACTACGAGCTCACGGTTACGGATGTCCCGGTCGACGGGTTCTGGTCGGTCTCCGTCTACAACGCCAAGGGCTACTTCGAGCCGAACGAGCGCGGCGCCTACACCGTCAACAACATCACCGGGGTGCGCAACCCTGACGGTTCCACGACCGTCCGATTCGGGGACTACCCGCCCGAGGTGCCGAACACGATCCCGATCACCCCGGGCTGGAACTACCTGGTACGCCTGTACCGGCCGCGCGCCGAGATCACTGACGGTATCTGGACCTTCCCAGGCCTGGCCAGATAGCGACCGCCTTCTTCGCCCGGCCTGGGGCCAGGTCCAGCAGCCGGGCGTGCACCCTGCCCTGGTCGTCGCGGGTCACGTCGACCATCCCGGTCAGTTCCTTGGGCTCCTTGGTGCGCCGGTCGCCGTGGTGCCAGGTGTGCTCGACGACCCCGAGTCTGGTGACCCCCGCGAACCGTGACTCGTCACCCGTGAGGCGCTCATCGTGATGCGGTCGCCGCGCTCGGACGGCTACAGCGCGTTCGAGCGGGCGGCGGTAGCGAACTGGTCGCGGCCACCGGGGGAGTGCCACGCCTGGAGCACGCTGGTGACCCAGTCGAACTGCGGTGTGGCCAGGACCGTTCGACGACGTGGTCCGGTTCCGGCCACTCCCTTGGCCCAGCACACGGTCATGGCGCCGAAGTGCCCGTAGTCCGGCACGTGGGGGTTGGGGCCGAAGTCAGTCAGGTCGAGCATGACCAACTCGCGGCGGTGCAGCCCGTAGGCATAGCAGACCTCGAATGCCATGGGAGTCACGCATCGCCGTCAGCCACGTCTTCAGATGCAAGAACTCGACGTCCTCGTCGACCCTTACGCGCCGCTGGAGTGCAACGGTTCCGTGCGCGGCAGGATCCGGCGACGAGCGATCCGCCACCCGCTCTAGGTCCGAACGAGGGAGTCCTCGTAGACGACCGAACCCACGGTTCCGTCCGTCATGACGCCGATGCCCTTGCTCACCGCCGTGGCGTCGTCACGCCCAAGAGTCGTGACGACGATGTTGGTGACGTGGTGACCCACCGGGTTGCCGGCCCCGAGGGTCCGGCCAGCATCCGCGATCGCTGCCGGCCCGATCAGCTCGCCGCCGCCGAACGCGGTGACGTCGTACACGACGTCTGCGGTGAACACGTCGTCGAGGCGTTCGAATGCCGCCTCGTCGACGAGGTGTCCGTGGAGGTTGATCAGCTCGTGAACGAGCAGGCGGTCGTCAGACATGGACCCGATCCTGCCGGGCCGGACGCCGCGATCGTCGTCGCCGCACGGGAGCCCGACGTATCGGATGCCACTCGCACCAGTCGCTAACCGATAATGCACATTATGTCATTACGTGGGACGAGCCGGCCCCGGAGCCCCTCCCTCGAGGCGGTCGACCGACACGGAACGACCACTGACCGCGAGGCTCCGTCAGGTCGGTCGACAGGCGGGTCGAGCACGGCCGGTGAGCTCCCACGCTGCAGCGTTCGCTGATGCCCGGACGTCGTCCATGACGCGCTGGGCAGCTCGACGAACTGCTGGACCTCAAGGGTCGGCGTGCTGCCGCAACGTGCCTGGACGCCACCGGCGCCACACCTGGTGGCGTCGAGTCGACGACACGTCGACGACGATCCGCACCGCGCACCACGTCGCAGCGCCACCCGGCATGTGTGCGCCGGTGCAGGTGTCGACCGCGTCAGGTGGCCCCGCGTTTGCCCTATCCCCCGTTGAGGGCCGCGTAGGAGCCCATCGAGGCGCGATCCGCTGACGCTGGCAGCCGTGGCCGGTCGCTCCGTCATGCGGGCGGCGCGGCGGACGGGCTCCATGACAGCTCTCGCCACATGGCGCGCCTCGCGCTAGGATAGAACGGACATAGGCCCCAAACCATTGTGTATGACACAACACAGTGGTCTCGCGCATCCCGGGTCGGGTGCCCCTCTCCGCCGTCTCTGCGACGTCGCCGTCGCCATCGCCGTCCCTGCCGGGACCGCTCCCCTGGTCCCGTCGCCGTCCGACGGCACCGCCGACCTCACGTCTGCCGTCGCCCTCGTCGTCGACAGCGCTGTCGGACCGGGCGTCTACGGTGAACGCATGGCCACTCCCCCGGCGGGGCTCGCGTTCTGCGTCTTCCCCACGGTGATCGGGCACTGCGCCCTCGTGTGGCGCGCGCCGGGCACGATCGTGGGCTCCGCCCTCCCCCACGGGTCGGCAGACCGTACCCGCGACGCCGTCGCCCGCTGGTACCCGGCCGCCCGGGAGACCACGCCCGACGCCGTGATCGTGACCGCCATGGCGGAGGTCACGACGCTGCTGGAGTCCGGGACCGGAGACCTGTCCGGCATCGCGCTCGACCTCGACGTCGTGCCCGCCTTCGACCGCCGCGTCTACCACGTGGTGCGCATGATCCCGCCCGGGGCCACGCTCACGTACGGCGAGGTGGCGGCGCGGCTCGGGGCGCCCGGGGCCGCCCAGGCCGTGGGTCAGGCCCTCGGTCGCAATCCGTTCCCCCCGATCGTCCCGTGCCACCGCGTGCTCGCGGCGGGCAAGCAGGTCGGCGGCTTCTCCGCGCGCGGTGGCCGGCGCACCAAGCTCCGGATGCTCGAGCGGGAGGGTGTCCACCTGGAGCACCCCACCCTCTTCGACCTCTGACCCGCCCACTCGTCGGCGCAGGTCAGGAGAGCCGGCCCACGCGGCTGTTGGGCTCACCCGGGCCCACCGGGACCTGCTCCCCGACGCCCGCGTCGCAGAGGGAACGCAGCGCGCGGCGCTTCGCGGTGGGCCGCCCTCCCTTGGGCGTCGCGCGCACCAGGGCGTTCGCGGGCAGGTCGTCGGCGATGGGCCGGTAGACGACGGGCATCCCCTCGCAGGTGAGGTCGCCGTACGGGCGGCCCATGATGATCGTGTCACCCAGCCCGCGTGCGACGAGCGAGCGGCACCGCGTCGTACGCCGCGAGGGGGTGTGTGGCCGCGAGCGCCAGCTGCAGACGGACGGCGGCGAGGCGGTGGGTCTCCAGCGGTGCGCTCACGTGGTTCTCGTACAGGAAGGCTGCGTCGAGCCGCCCTCGACGAGGTCGACGTCGGGGAAGGCTCGGTCGAAGTGCTCGGCGATCGGCGGGAAGAGCCACGGGGAGAGGGTGGTGAAAAGGCCGAGGCGCAGGGTGCCCGTCAGGTCGCCGCGCGTGGCGGCCTCGACGCGGCGGATGTCCTGCAGGCTCTCCGCGATCTCCCTGGCGTGCTCGTACACTGCCGGCCCGCCGTCGCCGGCCTGGACTCGGCGCGGGCCACCCTCGCTTCGTTCGGGACGCTCGCGGCGGGATACGTCGCGCGTCCGTTGGGCGCATCGTTCTGATGCTCATCGGCCTCTTCGTGCGCCCCAAGGTTGTCGAGAGCCCGTTGTTCCGCAGCTTCGACCGCGAGGCGGAGGATCGTCGGGTGCCGCTCGTGCAGGTGCTGACCCGGTCGCCGTGGGTCCTGCTCCTCGGTCGGCTCGTCGCGATGTCACAGCTGACGATCTCCGGCATGGCCAGCGTCTGGGGGCTGAGCTATGCCACCGCGCACGGCGCGGACCAGACGTTCGCGCTCAACGCCAAGGTGCTCTCGGCGGTCGCGCTCTTCGCCTGCGCCATCCTGTCGGCGCGGCTCAGCGACCGGTTCGGCCGGCGTCCCGTGATCGCCGTCGGCATTGTCGCCGTCGCCCTGTTCGCGTACCCCCTGGTGGTGCTCGTCGCGACGGGCGAGAACGTGAGCTTCGCGGTCGCCGTGGTGGGCGGCCGGGCGATCCAGGGCATCATCCTCGGCCCGCTCGCGGCGTTCCTCGCGGAGCTGTTCCCGACGTCGGTGCGCTTCACCGGCTCCTTCCTGGCGTTCCAGGGCGCCTCCGCTATCGGCGCCGGCTTCACCGAGGAGGCGGCGCACGCCTCGGTCGACCGGGACCGAGCGATCCGGATCCGGGACATCCTCGGGGTGGACGACGAGTTCACGTTCGAGACGCTGTCGCAGGAGGACTGGGTCGCCCGGCGGCTCGTCGCCGACACCTTCCGCGAGCGCCGCCCACCTGTGGGTGCCGTACGGGGGGTACGGCATGAATGCCGGGATCGCCGATGGGCTCGACCTCGCGTGGCTCCTCGGCGCCGTCGTGACGGGGTGGGCCGACGAGGCCGTCCTCGACGCGTGCGCTGCGGGCGCAGCCGCACGCCAGGAGCTCGGCGAGCTGGTGTACGACCTCAATGTGCAGCAGTTCGCCGCCACCGGGCTGAACTTCGGCTACTCGTACACCGGCTCCCCGATCATCGTTCCCGACGGCGACGCGTCTCCCTCCACGACCGGCTGGGACCGTGATACTGCCTCGTCGTCGCGGGCGGGCCCGGCGCGCTGGACGGCGGGCTGGCGGACTGGGTGGGAGCCGCCCGGTCCGCGAGGCTGCCGATCGACGTGGTCGTGGTGCCCGACGACGCTGTCCCCGACTCCTACACGACCCGGTTCGTCATCGTGCGCCAGGACCAGCACGTCACCTGGCGCGGCGACCTGCTCCCGGGCGACCCCTCGGCGCTCGCGGCCCACCCCGGCGCTGCCGGCACGAGCGGGGTGTCCGGCGTCGGCGTCGCGGCCTGACGTCCCCGGGCGTCGGTGGCGGAGCCGGTGGCACGACGGGGCGCGGGTGGCCGTGTCGGTGCGCCCGCCTAGCCTGTCGCCGTGGTCGCTCCTCCTCGCCTGAATCGCCTCGCCGTCGCCGAGGCCGCCGACCGCTATCTCACGTCGGTGCAGGTGGAGAGCGTCCGCGGGGTCCTCTCCCCCGCCACCGCCCGCAGCTACGAGCGCGACGTCCGGGAGTTCGCCGAGCTCGTGGGGAGCGGGCGCGTGCTCGACGACGTCACCGGGGAGGACGTCGACGACGCGCTGGTTCGCTACCAGGCCAGCCCTGACGGCCGCTTCTCCGACCCTTCCCGCAAGGGCGCGCCGGGCCGGTCGGTGGCCACGGTCAACCGCTTCCGGCAGTCGATCAGCAGGTTCTTCGCCCACGCCGCCCGGCAGTGCTGGGTGCAGGCGGACCCGATGCAGTGGGCGGCGCCGCCCGCCCGGTCCCGCGACCGTCTGCGGGTCGAAAGGACCGCGCTCTCCGCGTCGGCCGCCGGCGCACTCCTGCAGGCGTCCGCGGTGGCCCCTGCCGCGGGCCCGTCGCGTGCCGGGCCTGTGCGCTCGCCGCGGTCCGACCAGGCGCTCGCGCTGCGCGACCGTCTCGTCGTCGCCCTGCTCCTCGTCCTCGGTCCGCGGGTGTCGGAGCTCGCCCGCGCCGACGTCGCGGACTTCACGCGCGAGCCGGAGGAGACGCGCTGGCGCATCGTCGGCAAGGGCGGATCGATCCGCACGGTCGCGCTCTCGGCGCCGCTGGCGGCCGCGCTCGAGGAGTACCTGCGTGAGCTCCGGCCGCGCCTCGCCGACAGGCGGCCGGACGACCCCGACGCCCAGCGCGCCCTCCTGCTCACCTGGCGCGGGCGGCGCGTCGACACCCAGACGGTACGGGCCCTCCTAGCGCGGGCGGTCGAGCGGATGCCGGCCCCCTACCGTCGTCCCGCGACGCCGCACGCGCTGCGGCACACCACCGCCACCCTGCTCGTGGCCGAGGGCTGGGACGTCAAGGTCGTGGCCGAGCTCCTCGGGCACCGGTCGATCGCGACCACGGGCGTGTACCTGGATCGCATCGAGGGGGAGCTGGCCGCCGCGATCCGGTCGCACCCTCTCTCGGCCGGCCTCACCGCGCCCGAGGCGACCGTGGCAGGGCCTCCGCCGGGCGGGTGACATCACCGACGTACCCGACAGTTCGGCGAGCGGCTCGGGCGGCGCGTGGCTACGGTGAGGCTCGTGCCGCCTCGCTTCCCCCGCCTCCGCAAGCCCGTCCGTGTCCAGTTCGACTGGCCCGCCCTGCGCCGCTACGCGACCCGCGGGGCCGTTCTCGCCGCGGCGGTCCCGGTCGCCGCCGCCGCGACGGTCATGGGCCTCGAACGCTTCCGGCGCCACCAGTACCCCCTGGACGAGCCGTTCCCGACGGCCCCGCCGTCGTCCACCGAGGTCGAGGACACCACGGCGACCCTCTACACGTACGGCGCGGACCTCTACGCGGGGATGCTCGAGGCGATCCGCGGGGCGCAGCGCGAGATCTTCCTCGAGACGTACATCTGGAAGGACGACGAGGTCGGCCGACAGTTCAAGCAGGCTCTCGTGGAGGCGTCTGCGCGCGGGGTGAGCGTCTACGTCGTGTACGACGGGTTCGCGAACCTCGTGATCTCCCGGCGCTTCTACGACCTGCCGGGCGTGCACGTGCTGCGCTTCCCCGCGATGCGGCCGGGCCTGCTGATGCTCGACGTGCGACGTTCGGGCCGCGACCACCGCAAGATCCTCGTCGTCGACGACGAGACCGCGTTCGTCGGCGGCTACAACATCGGCTCCCTGTACGCGACGCAGTGGCGCGACACCCACCTGCGCCTTACCGGCCCGTCGGCATGGGAGCTGCGCAACGCGTTCGTCGACTTCTGGAACCGGTGGCGCGGGCCGCACCTGCCGGTGCTGCAGGACGTCGGCTCGCCGCTGTGGCTGCCGGGGCTGCGCGCGGCGCGTAACGCGCCGTCAGAGCTCGTCTTCCCCATCCGCGGGATCTATCTCGACGCGATGGACCGGGCGTGCTCCCACATCTACATCACGCAGGCGTACTTCATCCCGGACGAGGACATCCAGGCCGGCCTCCTCGCCGCGGCGGCACGCGGGGTGGACGTGCGGGTCCTGGTGCCGGAGCGGTCGAACCATGTGGTCGCGGACTGGCTGGCTCGGGGGCACTACTCGACGCTGCTGCGCGGCGGGGTGCGGATCTTCCTCTACCAGGGGGCGATGATCCACGCGAAGACGGCGACGATCGACGGTCGCTGGACCACGGTCGGCACGGCCAACATCGACCGCCTGAGCCTGACCGGGAACTACGAGATCAACCTCGAGGTCGTCGACAACGGCCTGGCCGCGCAGCTCGAGGACGCGTTCCGGATGGACCAGTCGAACTCCCGCGAGCTCACGCTCGCCGAGTGGCAGCACCGGCACCCGCTGTCGAAGGTCGCCGAGCGGCTGATGTCGCCGCTGCGCCCGCTCCTCTGACCCCGCGAGCGGGGTCAGCCAGCGGTGCGGGCCCGCCGCCGGGCGGCGAGCTCGTCGTCCTCGTGGGGCGCGGGCTCCTCGTCGTCGAGCGACTCCGTGGGCATCTCCGAGAGCGTGCCCTCGATGTCGCGCCACACGCGTCCGACGGCGATGCCGAACACGCCCTGGCCGCCCTGGACGAGGTCCACGACCTCGTCGGGTGACGTGCACTCGTACACGGAGGCGCCGTCGCTCATGAGCGTGATCTGCGCCAGGTCCTCCACGCCGCGCTCGCGCAGGTGGGTGACGGCACTGCGGATCTGGTGCAGCGAGACCCCGGTGTCGAGGAGCCGCTTGACGACCTTGAGCACGAGGATGTCGCGGAAGCTGTACAGGCGGTGCGTGCCGGACCCGGTCGCGGGCCGGATGGATGGCTCGACGAGCCCCGTGCGCGCCCAGTAGTCGAGCTGGCGGTAGGTGATCCCCGCGACCCGGCATGCCGTGGTGCCGCGGTACCCGGTGGCGGCGTCCTGCTCTGTGAGGTCCTCGCCGAAGAGGAGCCCCTGGGCGCCGTGCGGCACCGAAGCACCCGTGGGGACGCTTGCCTCACCGCTGCTGTTCACTGTGCCTCCTGGTGTTGGACTCCACGCTAAGACGCCCCTGGGGAGCCGTCAACGACGTCGGCGTCGAGCGCGACCGCGTGTCGCGCCATCCTGACGTCCGGGGACCTCGCGCCGACCCTCAACTTTCGACCACGACTTGAAGGTTCGCCCCTACCGTAGCCGAGCCCGACCGTCGACCGGAGGTCGAAGGTTTTCCCGGCGTGGCGCCTCCCGGGGTCTGCTGCCGTCAGGGCGGGACGTCGTCGGGCGGCGGCCCCGGTTCGGGCGGCCCGCCGGGCGTGGTGAAGTCCGCGGCGGTCACGTGGTCGAGGAAGTCGCGGAACTTCTCGACCTCCCGCTGCTGTTCGACGTCGACCACCTCGACCCCGGCCACGGCCACCACCTCCGCCGAGCACAGCACCGGGCTGCCGGTCCGCACGGCCAGCGCGATCGCGTCGGACGCCCGCGAGTCCAAGCGGCTGCCGTTGGACAGGACCAGCTCGGCGAAGAACACGCCGCCGTCGAGGGCGACGATCTCGACCTGCTCGAGCTCCACCCCCACGGCGCCGAGCAGGTCCCGCAACAGGTCGTGCGTCATGGGGCGGGGCGTGACGAGACCGGCCTGCGCCATCGCGATCGCCGACGCCTCCCGCGCACCGATGACGATGGGGACGGCGAGGTTCGCGGCGGCGTCCAGCAACAGGACCACGATCTCCTGATCGTGCTGCTGCTGACGCACGCCGAGGACCTCGACCGGGACCATCGGTGCGTCGCTCGGCTCGTCGGGTTCCACCGATCCACGGTACGTCCGGAACGTCCCGCACGTCGCCCCCGGGGGCGAAGCGGATCAAGACCGGCCAGATGCCGGTGAAACGCCGGTCCCGGAGGTCCCGTCAGACGAGGTCGCCCGACCCCTGACGCACCCACGTCGAGTGCAGGCGCGCGAGCAGCTCCCCCACCTCTGCCGCCAGCTCCGCACCCTGGGCGCGCGCCGACGGGGTCTGCTGACTGCGGTACGGCGCCACGAGCTGGTCCACCAGCCCGACGTGCCGGTCCGCCGAGGCTCGCAGCGACCGCAGGTGCCGGGGCTCGATCCCGTGCTCCGCGAGGCGGACCGCGATCCGCACGACGTCGGGAGCGCCGGCGTCCAGCCGGTCGCCTCCGCGGGCCTGCAGCACGCCCGCGGAGACGAGGTCCCGCACGAAGCCGGCCGACGTGCCCGTCGCCTCCGCCACGGTCTCCGCCGTCCACCGGCGACGGGCCGTCTCGGTCACGTCACCGCCGTCGGCGAGCCGCGGCGCCGGCCCGGGGGCGGGCTCCCCCGCGTCCATCTCCGCCAGGCGCTCCTTGATGACCTTCAGCGGCAGGTACGAGTCGCGTTGTTCCGTGAGGACGAAACGCAGCCGCTCCACGTCGGCCGGGCTGTACTGGCGGTAGCCCGACGGCGTGCGCAGCGGGTCGATCAGCCCCTGGTCCTCGAGGAACCGCAGCTTGGAGTGCGAGACGGACGGGAACTCCGACCCCAGCTGGGCGAGCACGTCCGAGATCCGCATCGTCGCCTGACGGGAGATCCCCCGCGGCCAGGGTTCGGGCGCGCCGGCCGGCTCCTCGCCGTGCGCGGCCTGCGCCGCCGTCACGACGCGGGCGCCTGCGGGTCCCGCGGCGCCTGCGGGCTGGCGTGGAACGACATGCGGAACTTACCGATCTGCACCTCGTCGCCGGTCGTCAGCGGCGTCGCGTCGATGCGCTCCCGGTTCACGTACGTGCCGTTGAGGGAGCCGATGTCGCGGACGACGAACCGGTCGCCCTCCCGGGCGAACTCCGCGTGCTTGCGCGACACGGTCACGTCGTCCAGGAAGATGTCCGCCTGCTCGCTGCGGCCCGCGACCGCACGGTCGGAGTCGAGCAGGAAGCGCTCCCCGACCGCGCCGGAGCCGTACTGCACCACCAGGAGCGCCGAGTGACGCGGCAGCGCCGCGACGGCGGCAGCCTCCTCCGCCGTGAGCGGGATCCGGAACGCCTGCTCCTCCGCGGGCGCGCCCACGCGCCCCAGGTGCGCGGTGGTGTCCGCGGACGCCTGGTGGGGCGGAAGAGAGCGGGGGTCCGTCATCAGTCCTCCTGTGAGGTGGGGCCGGTGGGTCGGGCGACGCTGCCGGCCGGAGCGGACCCCGTTGACCCGGTGCCCACCGGTGACCACCGATGGCCGGCTGTGCGTCCGACGTGCGCCGTCGTCCGACAAACCTACCCCGACCAGGGCGCGGGCGGGAAGCCCGACGCCGGCCGTCCCGCCCCGTCGGAGCACGTCAGCCGTGCTCGCGCTCCGGCTGGGCGAACTCGGGGTCCTGCGGTGGCGTGACCGCCGTGATCTTCACCTCGTCCTCGCGGGTGGTCGACGCCTCGGCGCCCGCCGTGCGCACCGTCGCCAGGGCGCCGCCGGGGATCTCCAGCGCACGGTCCATCGTCTCGGGGTCGCCGATCACGGTCCACTCGTACGGTGAGGACAGCGCGGTCCCGTCGACGACGATCGCGGCACGCTCGTCCTCGAACCAGGTGGACGTGACGAGCCGTACCCCGTTGAGCTCGACGACCTCCGCCCCCGCGTTCCGCAGCTCCTCCAGCACGTTGAACATCTGTGACGCCTTCAGCGACCCGCCCGGGTCCTGGATCGTGACGTGCACCCCCGGACCCTGCGCCGGCAGCCGGCCCGACAGGATGCCCTCGGACTCCGCCCGCTGCTCCGCGAGCTCGAGCGCCGACCTTGCCTGCCCCGACCCGGACTCCAGCTCGTCACGCGTCGACTCCAGCCCGGACACCTCGTCGCCCAGCTGCTGCGCACGGTCCGTGACCTCGTCCAGCAGGCGCACCAGGTCCTCCTGCCGCGCCGACGACAGCTGGTCCGACGCGGACTGCTGCACCTGGACGACGAGCGCGAACCCCAGTGCGGCACACAGCACGCCCGCGAGCACCTGGGACCGGCTGGCCCGGGGACGCAGCGCCGCACCCAACCGGCGCCACCCGCTCGTCGGGGACGCCGTCGTGGCGGCGCTCCCGGGTTCGACGTCGGGCTCTTCGATCTCCACGGCGGCCGCGGGCTCCGCGGCCCCTTCCGTCGCGACCGGTCCGGCGTCCGTCGTCCCCGTCGTCGCGGAGGAAGCCCGGCCGCCGTCCGTGGGCCCGGGGACGGCCGGGGTCTTCGGGGACGACCCACCCTGCACCGGGGCGTGGTCCTCCGGCTCGGCCCCTCCGCCGGGGCTGGGTCGGTCGGCCTCGTCGGTGACCTCGTCCGTGGTCTCAACGGTGGGCTCATGCGCTCCCCGGGCGTCGTCCGCGGCCTGCTCGGGGTCGGCCGACGGCGTGTCCGGAACATCGGTGTCGTCCGCCGTCGGGGCGTCGCTCTCGTGCGCCGTGTCACGGGTCGCGTCCGGGGCCCCGGACGCATCGGGTACCGGGGCCGCGTCGTCCGCGGGGGCCTCCTGGTCGTCCGCACCGTCGCCAGGCTCCTCCGGCCCCCGGGGCTCGTCGGTCGGCCCGCCGTCCACGGCGGCGTCCAGCTCCGGGACCTCCGGCGACGGCGTGCTCGGCGGCGCGTCCTCGTCGCCGGGGACGTCGGGGCGCTCGCCCGTCTGGTCGGTCATCCGCCGCTCACGCCTTGAACAGGTGGCGGCGGATCGCCGCCGCGTTCGAGAAGATCCGGATGCCCAGCACCACCACGACCGCGGTCGACAGCTGCGCACCCACGCCCAGCTGGTCGCCGAGGAACACGATGAACGCCGCGACCACCACGTTCGACAGGAACGACACCAGGAAGACCTTGTCGTCGAAGAGACCGTCGAGCTTGGCCCGCAGGCCCCCGAACAGGGCGTCCAGCGCGGCCACGACCGCGATCGGCAGATAGGGCTGCAGCGCCACCGGTACGGTCGGCTGCAGCACGAGACCGGCGATCACGCCGATCACGAGCCCGATCGCGGCGATCATGAGCGTTCCTCCTCGGTGTCCGACGACGATGTCTCCTGCGGGTCGCTGCCCGGCGCGGACTGCCCCGCACCCGACGGCGTCGCGTAGCGCAGAGTCTGGTTCCCCACGCCCGGCAGCGACAGGTCGCTCTGCGGGGTGACGCTCGACTGGATCCCGTAGCGCGACCCCAACAGCTGCAGGTACGCCGGGGCGCCGGAGCGAGCGTACGCGGTCTGCATGTCGTCGGCGTCGCCGATCGCACGGATCACGTACGTCGGCCCCGGCAGCGGCACCAGGTCCACCAGGATGGCGTCCCCCGCGTTCCGGATCGCCGAGAGCGACGTGAGCCGCTGGTCGTCCACCGAGATCGCCTCCGCGCCCGCCGCCCACAGGGCGTTCACCACGGTCTGCACGTCCGCGTCCCGCACCCGGGCGCTCGCGTCGGGGTCGGCCTCGGACTGCGCGGCGTCACCGTCCGACAGCGACACGACCAGGCCCGGGCCCGAGACGGCGGCCGAGCCGCTCACCACGCCGTCACGCTGCAGGGTCTGCAGCAACCCCGGGTCCTCGCTGGCGAGGGCGGTGTGCTGCAGACCCTCGATCTCGTCGCTCAACGCCACCGACCGGCCCTGCAACGACTCCACCTCGGCCCGCCGGTCCACGATCTGGTTCTCCAGCACCTCGCGCGCCGCGGCGACGTCCGCCTGCGGCGCTCGCAGCTGCCGGGCCGCCGAGACCGTCAGCAGCCCCAGCAGAGCCGCGAGCAGCAGCAGGAGCACGACGGCCAGCCCTCGCCGGCGCGCGGGGTGCCCGGCTCGTGCCGCCTCCGCACGACGCTCGGCCTCCTCCGCGTACCCCGGGTCCAGAGGCTTCTCCATCACCTCGACCAGCAGGGTCATCGACTCGTCCGGGCGACGCTGCCCGGGCGCACGCACAGGGGCGGTCACACGGCACCCCCGGCGCTCGCGGACCCCGCCAGCTCCCGCGCCTGCCGCACGTACTGCACGCCGGCCACCCAATAGAGGCCCACGCCCCACCAGGTGAACGCCCAGCCCACGACGTGCGCGACGCCGCCGACCGCGCCCGGCACGGTCGCCAGGAGCAGCAGCGGGAACGCGTACAGGAGGGCGAAGGTCCCGGCCTTGCCCACGAGGCTCACCGGCAGCGTGCCGTACCCGTGCCGAGCGAGCAGCGGGAGCAGGCACACGAGCATCACGTCCCGCGCCACGATCACGACGAGGAGCCACAGGGGGATCACGTCACGCCAGGTCAGCACGGCCAGGGTGACGAAGATGAAGAGGCGGTCCGCCGCCGGGTCGAGCATCTGGCCCAGGCGCGTCACCTGGTGCAGCCGGCGCGCCAGCACGCCGTCGAGCCAGTCAGTGAAGCCGGAGAAGGCCAGGACGCCCAGGGCCCACACGTCCTCGCCCACCACGATCAGCACCGCGAAGACCGGCACCAGTGCCAGACGCAGCAAGCTCACCAGGTTCGGGATCGTGAAGACCCGGCTGCTGATCTCCTGGCCCTCCTGCACGGGCACATCCTACGCACGGCCCCCGTGCTCAGTGGCCGAACTCACCGGCCCCTGCCGGACGGCACCCCGAACCGGCCGGTAGACTGGAGGAACCTTCGGAGTTCGTCGTGCCTCCCGCGTGTTCGTTGCGCCCCGTCTCAGACGGGGCTGGTGTGTGTCCGGGACAGAGCGACCGCGTCGCCATCTCGGCGACGCAGGACTCCTTCCCCCACCACCCACAGAACGGTGACCGCCTTGAGCATCCCTGACTCCACCCTGCCCACCGAGCAGACCATCTCCGAGCAGTCCGCCCCCGAGCAGACGGCCCCCACCGGTCCCACCTTCGCGGACCTCGGCCTGCCCGCCGCACTGCAGGCGGCCGTCGACGACCTCGGGTTCACCACGCCCTCGCCCATCCAGGCGCAGGCCATCCCCGAGCTCCTCGCCGGCCGCGACATCACCGGCGTCGCCCAGACCGGCACCGGCAAGACCGCCGCCTTCGGAATCCCCCTGCTCGCCGCGCTCGACCCCGACGCCGACGTCGCCGGCGGCCACGTGCAGGCCCTCGTCCTCGCCCCCACCCGCGAGCTCGCGCTCCAGGTCGCCGAGGCCGTCGAGTCCTTCGCCTCCCACCTCCCCCGGGTGCGCGTCACCTCCGTGTACGGCGGCTCCCCCTACCAGCCGCAGCAGCGCGCCCTGCGCGAGGGCGTCCACGTCGTCGTCGGCACCCCCGGCCGCGTCATGGACCACCTCGAGCGCGGTTCCATGTCGCTCGACGGCGTCAAGTTCCTCGTGCTCGACGAGGCCGACGAGATGCTGCGCATGGGCTTCGCCGAGGACGTCGAGACGATCTTCGGCCAGGCGCCCGCCGAGCGTCAGGTCGCGCTCTTCTCCGCGACCATGCCGCCCGCGATCCGCTCCGTCGCGGCGACGCACCTCAACAACCCCGTCGCGATCGCCGTCTCCCGCCAGTCCTCCACGGTGTCGACCGTCGAGCAGAACTACGCCGTCGTGCCCTTCCGGCACAAGATCGGCTCCCTGGTGCGCGTGCTCGCCACCTCCGACGCCGACGCGACCATCGTCTTCACCCGCACCCGTAAGGACGCCGAGGAGGTGGGCGCCGCCCTGGTGGAGCGCGGCACCTCCGCCGCCACCATCTCCGGCGACGTCGCCCAGAAGGAGCGCGAGAGGATCGTCGAGCGCCTCCGCTCGGGTGCCCTCGACGTCCTCGTCGCCACCGACGTCGCCGCCCGCGGCCTCGACGTCGACCGCATCGGCCTCGTCGTCAACTTCGACATCCCCCGCGAGGCCGAGGCCTACGTGCACCGCATCGGCCGCACCGGCCGCGCCGGCCGCACCGGCCGCGCGCTGTCGTTCGTCACCCCGCACGAGCGCGGCAAGCTCAAGCACATCGAGCGCACCATCCGTGCCTCCCTCACCGAGGTCGAGATCCCCTCGCCCCGGGACGTCTCCGCGCACCGGGCCAGCCGCCTGCTCGACGCCGTCGGCTCGCGCATCGAGGCCGGCCGTCTCGACCTGTACGCCCGGATGCTCCGCGAGCGGGTCGCCACGGCCGACGCCTCGGTCGAGGCCTCGGACGACGCCACGGAGAGCCCCGTCGCCGCCGGGGGCGACGACGACGCCCTGCAGGTCGCGGCCGCCCTCCTGGCGCTCGCGGTCGGGGACGACGGCCCGCAGCAGCGCGCCGCCCAGGAGGAGCACGAGCGCGAGCGCGCCGAGGCGAAGGGCGGCCGCACGCGCGAGACCCACCGCGCGGAGCGCACCGAGCGCGACGGCGACCGCACCGGCCGCCACCCCCGCTCCGACCGTGACGACCGCGGGCGCGGCATCCGCCGTCCCGCCGCCGGCACGCGCTACCGGATCTCCGTCGGGCACACCCACGGCGCGCAGCCGCGCGGCATCGTCGGGGCGCTCACGAACGAGGGCGGCCTGTCGGGCGGCGACATCGGCAAGATCGACATCTTCGGGAACTTCTCCCTGGTCGACATCAGCCGCACGCTCGACGACGCGGACATGAACCGCATCGGCCGTGCCCACGTGGCCGGCAAGGCGCTCCGCATCTCCCTCGACAAGGGCGCGCCCGAGCGCCGTGCCCCGCGCACGGAGCGCCCGCGCACCGACCGTCGTCCGGCCCGCACGGTCTGACACCGCCCGGGGTCGAGGCCCAGGACACAGCGACGCCCGCGAGCCGCACGGCTCGCGGGCGTTCGCGTCCCCGGATGCGCCGGTCAGGTGCGGTCGGGTGCCTCACCGAGGCTCACCACGAGGGCTCGCAGCCGCCGGGCCTCGGCCATGCCGCGCTCCCCGTCGGCCCGCTGGATCCCCATCACGGCGATGGTGCCGCCGTCGGCGAGATCGAGCCGCACCCACGGGTCGTTCGGGCCCATGCGCACCTCGACGACCTCGGGCCACGCGAGGGTCCTCGACCGGATGAGGTTGCGCACCCGCAGGCCCTCCGGCGAGGGCACCGCGTGCACTCCGCCGAGGCGCCACAGGAGCCACGTGACGGCGAGGGCGAAGGCGACGAACGACGCCTTGTTCACGGCGGCGGCACCGAGCGGACCGTTCGCGGCCAGCCCCACCACCACGCTGCCCACGGCGGCGACGACCCAGACGAACCAGGCGGAGACCTGCCCCCAGAGCGGCCGGAACGTGCGGAACCGGTCGGCCGCCGGCCCGGCGCCGACGCCGTCGCGCGGCACTCGGGGGTCCCTCATGCCCACCACGCTGCCACTGTCAGTCCTCGCTCGACAGGGCGGGTGCCGGGCAGGCGGCCCGACGGCACGGTCTCAGAGCCGGCTGGCGTGGATGGAGGTCACGATGATGCCTCGCGCCCCCACCTCGTACAACGCGTCCATCACGCGGTTGGTCTCGCTCCGCTTGACCATCGACCGCACTGCCGCCGACTCGCCGTTGTGCAGCGGCGACACGGTCGGCGACTCGAAGCCGGGCGTCACCGCGACGGCTGCGTCGACGAGCTCGATCGGCACGTCGTAGTCCATGAGCACGTACTCGTGCGCCGTGATCACGCCCTGCAGCCGGCGCGTGAGGACATCGAGGCCGGCGGGCTCCCCCACGTCGCTGCGGCGGATGAGCAGCGCCTCGGAGCGCAGGATCGGCTCACCGAAGACCTCGAGCCCGGCCGCGCGCAGCGTCGTGCCCGTCTCGACGACATCGGCGATGACGTCCGCCACCCCGAGGCGCACGGAGCTCTCCACCGCGCCGTCCAGGTGCACCACCGCCGCCGGCTCGATCCCCCGCTCCCGGAGATACGAACGGACCAGGGTGTCGTACGACGACGCCACCCTGCGCCCCGCGATCTGCTCGACGTCCGTGATCGTGCCCGCGGGCGCCGCGAAGCGGAACGTGGACGCGGCGAAGCCCAGCGGGAGGTGCTCGACGGCGTCGGCCTCCGAGTCGAGCATCAGGTCCCGGCCGGTGATGCCGACGTCGACGGTGCCGGACCCCACGTAGACCGCGACGTCACGCGGGCGCAGGAAGAAGAATTCGGCCCCGTTGTCCGGGTCGGCGAGCACGAGCTCGCGGGTGTCGCGCCGCTGGCGGTAGCCCGCCTCGCGCAGCATGTCGGAGGCCGGGACGGACAGGGATCCCTTGTTGGGGACGGCGATGCGGAGCACTGCGGTTACCTCGTTCTGATCAGGTCGGGGCGTGACGGGCGTCAGGGCGCGCGCAACGGACGAGCGGGGCCGCACCAGGTGGTACGGCCCCGGCCCGGGCGCTCACAGATGCGCGTACACGTCCTCGAGCGTCAGACCCTTGGCCAGCATGAGCACCTGCAGGTGGTACAGCAGCTGGGAGATCTCCTCCGCGGCGGCCTCGTCGGTCTCGTGCTCGGCGGCCATCCAGACCTCGGCGGCCTCTTCCACGATCTTCTTGCCGATCGCGTGCACGCCGGCGTCCAGCTCGGCCACGGTCCCCGACCCGGCGGGACGGGTGGTGGCCTTCTCGGTCAGCTCGGCGAACAGGGAGTCGAACGTCTTCACCCGCCCAGCCTAGACGCCGGGACCCGGGGTTCTGGGCAGGGTTCCGGTCCTCGGGACGGTGAGTCCCACCCGTTCAGGACGCTTGGCACACTATTTTTCCGAGAGAAGAGCAGACGAGAGAGACGGTCCCGCCCGCGCGTTCTCAGTGCGTGTGCGTCGATGCCAGGTCCCGCAGGGCGGCGATCTCCCCGGGGACGTCGTCCGCCCCGTAGACCGCCGAGCCCGCCACGAAGACGTTCGCCCCAGCGTCAGCGGCGCGCTCGATCGTGTCCCGCGACACTCCCCCGTCGACCTGGATCCACACGTCCAGCCCCGACTCCCCCACCGCCTGGCGGGCGCGCCGGATCTTCGGCAGCGTGCCGTCGATGAAGGACTGACCGCCGAAGCCCGGCTCGACCGTCATGACGAGGATCATGTCGACCTCCGGCAGGAGGTCGAGGAACGGCTCCACCGGGGTCGCCGGCCGCAGCGCCACCCCCGCCCGGGCACCCAGCCGCCGCAGCTCGCGCGCGAGGCGCACCGGCGCAGCCGCGGCCTCCGCATGGAACGTCACCGACGCCGCCCCCGCCTCCGCGTACGCCGGCGCCCAGCGGTCCGGGTCGTCGATCATCAGGTGCGCGTCGAGCGGCACCGGCGACACCTGGGCGAGACGCTCGAAGATCGGCAGGCCGAGCGTGAGGTTCGGCACGAAGTGGTTGTCCATGACGTCCACGTGCGCGTAGTCGGCAGTGGCGATGGCCCCCAGGTCGCGTTCGAGGTTCGCGAAGTCGGCGGACAGGATGCTCGGGTTGATCAGCGCAGGCATGCGCCCAGCGTAGGCGCGGCAGCCACTACGCTCGCCCCGTGCCACCGCTCCCCTCCCCCACGGGCCCGACGACGACACCGGGCCCGCTCGTGCGTGCCGCCGTCGCCGACGACCTGCCGACGATCGCCTCGATCCTCGAGCCGTACGTGACAAGCACGGCCGTCACGTTCGACGAGCAGGCCCCCGACGCCACCGCCTGGCGGCAGCGCCTCGCCGACCTCGACGCCCGCGGCCTGCCGTTCCTCGTGGCCGAGCTCGACGGCGCCGTGGTCGGGTATGCGTACGCCGCACCGTGGCGCCCCAAGGCCGCGTACCGCTACACGGTGGAGAACACGATCTACCTCGCCCCCGCCGTCCAGGGGCGAGGCGTCGGCACCCGGCTCCTCTCGGCACTGCTCGACGCGTGCGCCCTGGCCGGAGTGCGGCAGGTCGTCGCCGTCGTGGCCGACGACCCCGCCGCGGCCGGCTCGCTGCCGCTGCACCGCCGGCTGGGCTTCGAGGTGGCGGGCGTGCTGCGCGACGTCGGCGTGAAGCACGGCCGCACCGTCAGCACGATGCTGCTGCAGCGCACCCTCGCCTGACCCGCGAGGCGCCGGCAGCCGGCGTCAGCGGGTGCGGCGCAGCAGCGTGAGGTGCATCGCGTCCGTGCCGTGCGCGTGCGGCCAGAGCTGCACGTCCAGTCCGTGCGCCCCGCCGTCGGCGGCCCCGAGGTCGAGGTCGGCGCCCGGCACGAGCACGGCCCGCACCGCAGCGCGCGCGTCCATCCGCTCGGCGTCGTCGCGACGGCGCAGCACGTCGTCCACCACCAGCCGCGTCTCCGCCAGGTGGGGCGAGCACGTCACGTAGGCCACGACGCCGCCCGGGCGCACCGCGTCGAGCGCCGACCCCAGCAGCTCACGCTGGAGCGCGCTCAGCGTGCCCAGGTCGGCCGGGGTACGACGCCACCGGGACTCGGGACGACGACGCAGGGCACCGAGCCCGGTGCACGGTGCGTCGACCAGCACCCGGTCGTAGGCGGCCGGCTCATCCGCGCCGACCTCGCGGCCGTCGCCCGTGCGCACCCGCTCCACCACGCCCTCGGGCACGGCGCGCAGTGCCCGCTCCACCAAGCGCGCGCGGTGCGGCTGCAGCTCGTTGGCGACGAGCGAGGCGCCCCGCTCCCCCGCCAGTGCGGCGAGCAGCGCGGCCTTCCCGCCCGGACCGGCGCACAGGTCGAGCCAGCGCGCGTCGGCGCCGTCGAGCGGGGCGCCCGCGAGCGCGAGGGTCACGAGCTGGGAGCCCTCGTCCTGCACGCCCGCCCGGGCGTCGGCGACGGCGGCCAGCCCGGCGGGGTCGCTCCCCCCGGCGAGGACGAGCGCGGTGGGAGCCCAGTGCCCCGGCTCCAGACGCACGTCGGTGTCCTCGGCCTGCTGCTGGAGCACGTCGGGCCCGGCGAGCCCTGGCCGCGCGACGAGGGTGACCCGGGGGGCGGTGTTGTCGGCGTCGAGCAGGTCGGCGATCTCGTCGGGGCTGCGTCCGTGGCCCACGAGCGCCTCCCGCAGGGCCCGCGTGATCCACACGGGGTGCGACCCGACCGTGGCGAGCCCGGTGACGGCGTCGGGCGCCTCGTCGGTGAGGGTCGCGAGCCAGCCGTCGAGCGGAGTGCGGCCGACGGCGCGCAGGACGGCGTTGACCATCTGGGCGGGCCCGGCGCCCACGCGGTCGCGGGCGAGGGCGACCGTCTCGGAGACGGCAGCGTGGGCGGGGACCCGCATGCCCAGGACCTGGTGGGCACCGAGACGGAGGACGTCGAGCACCTCCGGGTCGAGCTGGTCGAGGGGGCGCGAGACGCAGCGCGCAAGGATCGCGTCGTAGCGGCCGCGCAGGCGCAGCGTGCCGTACGCGAGCTCGGTGGCGAACGCGGCGTCGCGGCCCGCGATGCGGCGCTCGCGCAGCAGGGGCGGCAGGACGAGGTTGGCGTACGCGTCCGAGCCGTCCACCTGTCGCAGCACGTCGTAGGCGGCGGTGCGCGCCGGGTCGGTGCGGCGGCGGCGCTCGCCGGGTGCCTGGGCGCTGCGCTGCGTCTCCCCCCGGGCGCGGGCACCGCCGCGTTGGCGGCCCTTGCTGTCGCGGTGGTCGTCCCGGCGCGGGCCGCGCTCGCGGCCGTCGGCGCTCATCGGGCGTCCTGCCCGAGACGCAGGTCGGCGTCCCCGGTGAACAGGCCGCGGGCGCCGCGTGCCCAGTCGGCGGCAGCCATGGGCTTCTTGCCGACGGGCTGCACCTGCCCGAGGGCGACGGCGTGCGTGGCGGTCCCGACGAGGACCTCCTTCTTGCCGGCGCGCACCTGGCCGGGGGCGAGGTCGGTGACGTCGGGGCGCGGCGTGACGGGGCCGATGCCGAGGCGGGCGCCGGGGGCGGCGTCGGGTCCGGACGTGGGCGGCAGGGTGGTCCACGCCCCCGGGGCGGGGGTGACGGCGCGCACGCGGCGGTCGACGGCGAGGGCGGGGTCGTCCCAGCGGACGCGGGCGTCGTCGGTCGTGACCTTGGGGGCGAGGGACGCGCCGTCGGCGGGCTGCGGCTGAGGGGCGAGGGTGCCGTCCTCGAGGGCGTCCAGGGTCGCGACGAGCAGGTCGGCGCCGCTGGTGGCCAGTCGGCCGAGGAGATCGCCCGAGGTGTCGCGGGGTCGGATGGTCTCGGTGGCGGTGCCGAGCACGGGGCCGGTGTCCATGCCCTCGTCGAGCAGGAACGTGGTGGCCCCGGTGACCTCGTCGCCGGCGAGGACGGCGTGCTGCACGGGGGCGGCGCCGCGCCAGGCGGGCAGCACCGAGAAGTGGAGGTTGACCCAGCCGAGCCGGGGGATGGCGAGCACGTCGGGGCGCAGCAGGTGCCCGTAGGCGACGACGGGCGCGGCGTCGACGTCGAGCTCCCGCAGCCGGGCGAGGAACTCCTCCCCCCGCGGTCGCTCGGTGAGGACCGGGATCCCGGCCTCCTCGGCCGCGAGACGGACCGGGTTCGGCACGACGCGGCGGCCGCGCCCGGCGGGGGCGTCCGCCCGGGTCAGGACGGCGACGACCTCGTGACGGGACGCCAGGAGGACGCGCAGGGACGGGACGGCGGGTTCGGGGGTTCCGGCGAAGAGCAGGCGCACCACCCGATCGTAGTCGGGCGCCGGGGGTCGGAGACCGGGCCGGAGACCGGGCCGGCCGGTGTCACTCCGGCGGGGCCACCGGAAGACCTCGTGCGCGCAGCGCTGTGCGCAGCGTGGGCGTGCCGGTGAAGCGGACGGCGTGGAACCCCAGGCTGGCGGCGGCGGCGACGTTGGCGGGGCTGTCGTCGACGAAGACGGCGCGGGCGGGGTCGACGTCGTGCGTGGCGGCGAGGTGCCGGAAGATCGCGGGGTCGGGCTTGGCCAGGCCCACTCGGCCGGAGACGACCACCTGCTCCATGCGCGCCGTGGCGGGCGCGGCCGTGGCGGCGTGCGCGAACAGCTCGGCGGACCAGTTGGTGAGCCCCAGGAGACGGACGTCAGCGGCGCGCAGCTCCTCGACGAGCTCCGCCGACCCCTCCACGGGGCCCGTGAGGGTGCCGTCGAAGCCGGCGACGTACTCGTCCAGGAGGAGCAGCGGATGGGGGCGATCCGTGAGGCTCGCACGGGCGTCGGCCCAACTACGGCCGGCGTCCTGGGCGTGGTTGAAGGCGGGGAAGTCGATCTCCGCCATCCAGGCGTCGACCTCCGCCCGGGAGCGCCGGGGGAACGCGCCGTACGGGTCCCAGGCGACGAGGACGTTGCCGAAGTCGTACACCACGGTGTCGACGGGCTGGCTGCTGTCGGTCATCAGAGCATCTCCTTGGGGTCCACCTGCACACGGACGGAGCCACCCTCACGTCGCGCCGACCGCACCGCGAGGGATCCGCGCAGCTGCGCGGCGAGCTCGCCGCCCTGGGCGAGGGGGACGCGCAGCACGGTGCGCACCTGGGGTTCGAGCGTGGACGCGCGGCGCGGGTCGGCGTCGGGCTGCTCGACGGGTCCGAGGACGCTGTCGGGGCCGGCGAGGGAGAGCCGCCCCACGACGGCGTCCACCGCGCCCCGGTCGCCCGTGACCGCGGCGACGCGGACCGCGGGCGGCAGCGCGAGCTCGCGGCGCTCGACGAGCTCACGGTCGGCGAGGCCGGCGGGGTCGTAGCGCACGAGGGCGCCGGTCGGGGCGGGCGCGGCGTCCCCGACGAGGAGCACCTGTCCCCCGGCACGGGCGGGGTGCACGAGAGCCGCGGCGGCGAGCCAGCGGTGCAGGGCCTCGGTCGCGGTGGCGAGCCCGGTGCCCGCGGTGGCCACCGCGGCGTCCAGCAGGAGCGCGACGGCGTAGCCGCCGTCCGCCACCGGTTCGGCGCCCGGGGTGGCCACGACGAGCGCCGGCTCGGGCCCGACACGGTCGAGCACTCCCCCGGGCGCCGAGGACGCGGACACGCGCACGGGGGTGCCGGCGAACGCGCGGCCGAGCTCCTCGGCGGTGCGGTCGGAGCCGACGCGGACGGCGCGCACCCGGGTGTCACCGCACTCCTCGCAGCGCCACCCGCCGGCGAGGCGGCCGCACCAGGAGCACTGGGGCGCGGATCCGGTGCGCGTCATGCCGAGGGGGCCGTGGCAGGCGCCGCAGCGTGCGGCGGTGCGGCACCGGGCGCAGGCGACGACGGGCAGGTAGCCGGTCCGGGGCACCTGCACCAGCACGGGGCCGCGCGCGAGGCCGTCCCGGGCCGCGCGCCAGGCGGCGGTGGGCAGCCGGGCCGCCGCCCCCGGGCCTTCGGCGGCCAGCTCGACGGAGGTGAGGGCCCGGACGCGGGGCGCACGGACGCGGAGCACGTCCCGGGGGGCCGCGATCTCGCGCGCCCACCCCGAGGCGAGCAGCGCCTGCGCCTGGACCGTGCGCCCCGGGGACGCGAGGAGGAAGGCGGCGTCCTCGAGGTCGCTGCGCAGCGCGAGCACGTCGCGGGCGTGCGGGTAGGGCGCGTGCGGCTCGGCGAGGGTGTCCTCGCCGTCCCCCCACAGCACGACGAGCCCGAGGTCGGGCACGGGCGCGAACATGGCGGCCCGTGTCCCGACCACGACGTCCGCGAGGCCGTGCCTCGCCCGCAGGAAGGCGCGGTAGCGCGGGGCTGGACCGTCGTCGGCGAGGAGCCGCACGACGTCGTCGACCCCGGCCTCGGCGAGAGCGGTGACCGTGCGCTCGACGTCGCGGGCGTCAGGGGCGACGACGAGGACGCGGCGCCCGCCCGCGACGGTCGCGCGGGCCGCCTGCGCGACGGCGGCGGCCCAGTGCGGCACGTGCGCGGGTCCGTCCCCGACCGGGGGTGCAAGGCCCGGCAGCGGGGTCCAGACGGCGCGCGGGGCCTGCCCTGCCAGGAGGTGGCGGCAGAACGCCTCGCCGCCGAGGTAGGACGCCCAGGCCGACGTGGCGCCGTCCGCGGGCGGCGTCGCGCTACCGTCGCCGGCGTCGTCCGTGGAGGGCTCGGACCCCGCGGCGGGGTCGACCGGCTCCTCCTGCGCGGCGGCCTCGGCGAGGACGGCGAGCACCTCCTTCTCGACCCGGGCGTGCCGGGGCGGCACGGCCAGCCGCAGCACGTCGGCAAGGGTGCCGGCGTACCGGTCGGCGACCGCGCGGGCGAGCCGCAGCACCGGCTCCGACAGCACGGGGTCGGCGGAGACGACCCGCTTCAAGGGCACGAGGCGGCCTTCGTGGTCGGACGTCTCCCGACGCTCCACGACGTACCCCGACACCTCCTGCGGCCCGAACCTCGCGCGCACGCGCACCCCCGGCCGCGCGTCGTCGGACATGGGGGCGGGCACGAGGTAGTCGTACGGGCGGTCCAGGTGCGCCGGCTGCAGGTCCAGCACCACCCGGGCGACGGGCAGCTCGTCGGCGACCGGCGTCGCCCCCAGGGCCGCCTTGCGCCCGCCGTTCCGCCGCTTCGCGCCCGACGTGCGCGGGGCGGGCACGTCGTCGAGCCCGAGCAGCGCGGGCTGCTCGGGCTCGGGGGTGTCGGTCACGGGCTCATCCCATCATGCGCCGCCGACGGCGCGGGGCACCCGAGGCGTGCCCGCCAGGTCAGACGGCGGCCCGCAGGGCGTCCACGCGGTCGGTGCGCTCCCAGGTGAACCCGGGCAGGTCGCGCCCGAAGTGGCCGTAGGTGGCCGTCGCCGCGTACACGGGGCGCAGCAGGTCGAGGTCGCGGATGATCGCCGCCGGGCGCAGGTCGAAGACCGCCTCGATGGCGGCCGCGATGCGCTCCGTGGGCACGGACTCGGTGCCGAACGTCTCGACGTACAGGCCCACCGGGTGCGCCTTGCCGATCGCGTACGCCACCTGCACCTCGCAGCGGCGCGCCAGCCCGGCCGCGACCACGTTCTTCGCCACCCAGCGCATCGCGTACGCGGCGGACCGGTCGACCTTCGACGGGTCCTTGCCGGAGAACGCGCCGCCGCCGTGGCGGGCCATGCCGCCGTAGGTGTCGACGATGATCTTGCGGCCCGTGAGCCCGGCGTCGCCCTGCGGGCCGCCGACGACGAACTTGCCCGTCGGGTTGACGATGAGACGCGCGTCCGCCGTCTCGACGCCGGTCTGCTCGGCGATCTGCGCGAGGACAGGGGCGATCACCTGATCGGCCACCTCGCGCTGCAGCTTCTCCTGCACGATGTCGGCGTCGTGCTGGGTCGAGAGCACCACCGTGTCGATGCGCACCGGGCGGTCGCCGTCGTAGGCGACCGTCACCTGCGTCTTGCCGTCGGGGCGCAGACCGGGCAGCTCGCCCGAGCGCCGCACGGCCGCGAGCCGCTCCGCCAGCCGGTGCGAGGTCCAGATCGGCAGGGGCATCAGCTCCGGCGTCTCGTCCGTCGCGTACCCGAACATCAGGCCCTGGTCGCCCGCCCCCTGCGCGTCCAGCGGGTCGCGCGAGATCCCCGGGCCCGACGCGTCGTCGCGGTCCTCGAGGCTCTTGTCGACGCCCTGGGCGATGTCGGGCGACTGCTGCCCGATCGACACGGACACGCCGCAGGAGTCGCCGTCGAAGCCGATCGCCGAGGAGGTGTACCCGATCCGCCGCACGACCTCGCGCACGATCTGCGGGATCTCGACGTACGCATCCGTGGTGACCTCGCCGGCGACGTGCACGAGGCCCGTCGTCACCATCGTCTCCACGGCGACGCGGGAACGCGGGTCCTGCGCGAGGAGCGCGTCCAGGATGGCGTCGGAGATCTGGTCGCACACCTTGTCCGGGTGGCCCTCGGTCACGGACTCGGACGTGAAGAGGCGCAGCGCATCGGTCATGCCGCACAGCCTACGGGCAGCAGGCCGCCTGACCAGGTCTCCGGGGCAGGGAATGTCTCACATGCTGGGGTGAATCTCAGATGGCGGGCAACGTCTTGGCCACGGCGTCCCAGATCGCGTCGGCGACGGCACGCTTGGTACCGGACGCCTCCGCCACGACATCCCCCTGCCCGTCGAGCACGGTGACGGCGTTGGTCGGGGCACCGAACCCGCGCCCGGCTCCCACAGCGTTGACCGCGAGGAGGTCCGCGCCCTTGCGCCGGGCCTTGCGGCGCCCGTGGTCGAGCACCGATCCGTCGGCGTCGCCCGTCTCGGCGGCGAAGCCGACGACGAGCTGCCCGGGCCGCAGCCGGTCGGCGGCCAGCTCCGCGAGCACGTCCGGGTTCTCCACGAGGGCGATCGGGTCCGGGCCCGCGCCGGGCACCTTCTTGATCTTCGCGTCGGGGACGTCCGTCGGCCGGAAGTCCGCGACGGCAGCGGCCATGACGACGACGTCCGATGCCGCGGCCGCGGCGCGCACGGCGTCCCGCAGCTCGGCGGTGGTCTCCACCGGGACGACGACGACCCCCGCGGCCAGCGCGGCGGCGCACACGGCGGCGTCGAGGTTGGCCGCCACGAGCGTCACGTCGGCGCCGCGCGCGCGGGCGGCCTCGGCCAGCGCCGCGCCCTGTCGGCCGCTGGACCGGTTGCCGATGAAGCGCACCGGGTCGATGGGCTCGCGTGTGCCGCCGGCGGACACGACGACGGTGCGGCCCGCCAGGTCGCCGTGCCGCGGGTCGCCGACGTCCGAGGCCGCGGCAGCGAGGGCCACGCGAGCGATCTCCTCCGGCTCGGGCAGCCGGCCCGGCCCGGTGTCGGCACCGGTGAGACGACCGCTCTCCGGCTCGATCACCGTGACGCCACGTGCGCGCAGCGTCGCCACGTTGGCGCGGGTGGCGGGGTGCTCCCACATCTCGGTGTGCATCGCGGGTGCCATCACGACCGGGCACCGCGCGGTGAGGAGCGTCGAGGTGAGGAGGTCGTCGGCGCGGCCGCCCGCCGCCCGGGCGAGGAGGTCCGCCGTCGCGGGGGCGACGACCACGAGGTCGGCGCCCTGCCCGAGCGCGACGTGCGGCACGTGCGCGACGTCCTCGAACACCTCGTCCGTGACGGGCTCGCCGGACAGGGCCTCGAACGTCGGCGCGCCGACGAACCGCAGGGCCGACGCCGTCGGGATCACGCGGACCGCGTGCCCCTCCTCGCGCAGCAGGCGCAGCAGCAGCACCGCCTTGTACGCGGCGATGCCACCACTGACGCCCAGCAGGATCCTCATCGCGGGTCTACTTCGTCCCGAGGGTCATCAGGCCGCAGGGGCCGTCAGAAGGTGATCTCGTCGCCGGGCTCGGCGACCGGCTCCGCGGCGTCCGCGGGCTTCTCCTCGACCGGCGTGGACACGAGGAGGCCGGCGTTGATCTCGCGCATGGCGATGGAGAGCGGCTTCTCCTGGTTGCGGGTCTCCACCAGCGGGCCCACGTTCTCCAGCAGGCCCTCGTTGAGCTGCGAGTAGTAGGCGTTGATCTGGCGCGCGCGCTGGGACGCGTACAGCACGAGGCCGTACTTCGAGTCGGTGCGCTCGAGCAGCTCGTCGATCGGCGGGTCGGTGATGCCGATGGGCTGGGCCACGGTTCCGGCCATGGGTCACACTCCAGACAAAGTTCGGTGACGGTGTGGGTGACGAGACGTCAGGGGGTCAGCAGCCCATCCTACCTGCGTTCACCCCGTGACCTGTGGCGCCGGCGACGTCACGCCCATCACGCGTGCGAGCTCGTCCGTGGCGTGCGTGACATCGCCGTTGACGATCGTCACGTCGAACTCGGGCTCCGCCGCGAGCTCGGTCCGCGCGGTGCGCAGGCGCCGCTCCCGTTCCTCGGCGTCCTCCGTGCCCCGGCCGACCAGCCGCCGCACGAGCTCGTCGAAGCTCGGCGGGGCGAGGAAGACGAACTGCGCCGCCAGGCCCCTCGACGTCACGGCCTCCCGCACCTGCCGCGCCCCCTGCAGGTCGATCTCCAGGAGCGTCGGCACACCGGCCGCGAGATGCTCCTCGACCGGCCCGCGCGGCGTGCCGTACCGGTGCCGGCCGTGCACGACCGCCCACTCGAGCATCTCGCCCTCGGCGACCATCCGGTCGAACTCGTCGGGCGAGACGAACAGGTAGTGCACGCCGTGCACCTCGCCCGGACGTGCGGGTCGGGTCGTCGCCGAGACCGACAACCACACCTGCGGGTAGCGCGCGCGGATGTCGGCCGAGACGGTGCCCTTGCCCACGGCCGTGGGCCCGGCGAGCACGGTCAGCCGGGCCGGCACCGGCTCCGCGGCCGCGCCGACGGGGGCGGTGACGGAAGGTTCGTGCGGTGCCGGACTGCCGGCGGGTGGTGCGGAAATGTCAGCCAAACCTCTCGATGAGCGCCGAAGCCTGGTGCGGCCCGAGGCCACGGACACGGCGGGTCTCGGCGATCCCGATCTCCTCCATGATCGCCCGGGCCTTCACCTTACCGACCCCCGGGAGCGACTCGAGCAGCGAGACGACCTTGAGCTTGCCCACGACGTCGTCCTTCTGCCCCTTCTCGATCACGTCCTTGAGGGAGCCCTGGGAGTACTTCAACCGGTTCTTGATCTCCGCGCGGACGCGCCGAGCCTCGGCCGCTTTTTCCAGGGCCGCAGCACGCTGTTCCGGGGTGAGAGGGGGGAGAGCCACGCAAGTCACCTACTCTGTCGGTCCGCTTGATGAGGAACTGCTCCCTCGAAAGTAGCCACGACCTGCGAAGGCGGCAATCCGTAGCGCGGGGCGAGTCGGCGATCGACCGGGAGGAAAGCGGCATTCGGGTCAGCACATCGTCGCAGGTCGCGTGCGTGCGGCAAAAAGGCCTCCCCGCCCGGGTGCGTGGCAGCCTACGTTCGGCGCATGCCGACCGACGACACCTCCGCCCGGACCACCCCCGACAAGACCGTGGCGGACGCCGCCCACGACGGCTGGTTCCCCGAGAGCGTCGCCGCCTCCTACGACTCCTCCACCGACCGCGAGTTCGACGAGGCGGTCGTCGCGCGCACCGTCGACGTGCTCGCCGACCTCGCCGGGGACGGTGCCGCCCTCGAGCTGGCCGTCGGCACCGGTCGCGTCGCCGCGCCGCTCGCGCTGCGCGGGGTGCCGACCTCCGGCATCGAGCTCTCGCGGGCGATGGCGGCGCGCATCGCGGGCAAGCCCGGCGGCGAGCGGGTGACCGTGACCATCGGGGACATGACCCGGACCCGCGTGCCCGGGGAGTTCGCCGTCGCCTACCTCGTCTTCAACACGATCGGGAACGTCACGACGCAGGACGGGCAGGTCGACTGCTTCCGCACCGCGGCCGCACACCTGCGCCCGGGCGGGCACTTCGTCGTCGAGGTCGGTGTGCCGCCGCTGCGCAGGCTGCCGCCCGGTCAGGACACCGTGCCCTACACGGTCGCGCCCGACGGGGCGGGCGGCGGGTACGTGGGCTTCGACCGCCTCGACGTGGTGACACAAGGGTTCACCTCGAACCACGTGACCGTCGGTCCCGACGGCACAGGGCGGTTCCGCTCGCTGCCGTTCCGGTACGTGTGGCCGGCCGAGCTCGACCTCATGGCCCGTATCGCCGGGATGCGCCTGACCCACCGGTGGGAGGACTGGGACCGCACCCCCTTCACGGCCGAGAGCGAGCGGCACGTCTCCGTCTGGCAGGTGCCGCCGGCCAGCTGACGGGCGCGCCCGCGCGCGGACGAGCAGGAGGGCCGCACCCGGTCGGGTGCGGCCCTCCTGCTCGTGCCCTCTGCTCGTGCCCTGTCCTCAGGCTCGCAGCGCAGCCCGCGCGTCCGCGGCGGCGGCGGCCGCGGCGGCACGGAGCCCGTCGGCGTCCGGGCCCGCAGCGAGGACGCCGCGGGACGACGACGCCAGGACGTGACGGCGCGCGGCGCCGAAGACCGCGGCGAGCTCCCGCTCCCCCGCGCCCTGCGCGCCCACGCCCGGGGCGAGCAGCGGGCCGTTGACCGCCACGAGGTCCGTGCCGGTCTCGAGCGCGGCGTCCCCGACGGTGGCGCCCACGACGAGGCCGACCGAGCCCATCGGCTCCGCCCCCGCATTCAGCACCGCCGCCTGCGCGGCGACCGCGGCGGCGACGCTCACGCCGTCGGGCCCGACGGCGTGCTGCACCTCGTGCCCCTCCTTGTTGGACGTGAGGCACAGCACGAAGATCCCCCGGCCCGTGCGCGCGGCGAGCTCGGCCGCGGGCGCGAGCGAGCCGAAGCCCAGGTACGGCGACACCGTCACGGCGTCCCCGGCGAGCGGCGAGCCGTCCGCCAGGAAGGCGTCCGCGTACGCGCCCATCGTCGAGCCGATGTCGCCGCGCTTGGCGTCGACGACCGTCAGCGTGCCCACGGCGCGGGACGCGGCGATCACGTCCTCCAGCGCGGCGACGCCGGCCGACCCGTGTCGCTCGAAGAACGCAGCCTGCGGCTTGAACGCCGCCACCCGCCCACCGAGCGCGTCCACGACGCGCAGCCCGAACTCCCGCACCCCGGCGGCATCGTCGCCCAGCCCCCACGCGTCGAGCAGCGACGCGTGGGGGTCGATGCCCACGCACAGGGGCCCGTGGGCGTCCATGGCCGCCGCGAGCCGCGCGCCGAACGGCACCCGGCCCCCCGCGGCCCGCGGCGCGCTCATGCCGGCACCGACGCCGTCGAACCGGCACCGAGGCGCTCGCGCGTGGCGGCCGTGTGCTCCTGCAGGCTCGCGACGTCGAACGGGCCGCCGCGCACCGCCTCGATACCCTGCACCGCCGCGGCGAGCTGGTCCACCGTCGTGATCATCGGCTTGTCGGCCGCCGTCGTGGCCGCCCGGATCTCGTAGCCGTCGGCGCGCGCGCCCTGGCCCGACGGCGAGTTGACCACGAGGTCCACCTCGCCGTCGCTGATGAGGTCGACGATCGTCGGCTCCCCGTCCGCGCCGCGGCCCTCGGAGAACTTGCGGACCACCGTGCTGCCGATGCCGTTGCGGCGCAGCACCTGCGCCGTCCCGGAGGTCGCGAGCACCTCGAAGCCCAGCTCCGCGAGCCGCTTCACCGGGAAGACGATCGAGCGCTTGTCCCGGTCGGCGACTGACACGAACACCCGGCCCGTCGTGGGCAGCCCGCCGAACGCGGCCGCCTGCGACTTCGCGAACGCGTGCGGGAAGTCCTTGTCGAAGCCCATGACCTCGCCCGTGGAGCGCATCTCCGGGCCGAGCACGGTGTCCACGACCTGCCCCTCGGCGGTGCGGAACCGCTTGAACGGCAGCACGGCCTCCTTGACGGCCAGCGGCGCGCCGAGGTCCAGCGTGCCGCCGTCGCCGTCGGCGGGAAGCACGCCCTCGGCGCGCAGATCCGCGATCGACTCCCCCACCATCACCCGGGCCGCGGCCTTGGCGAGCGAGGTGCCCGTCGCCTTCGACACGAACGGGACGGTCCGCGACGCGCGCGGGTTGGCCTCGAGCACGTACAGGACGTCCGAGACGAGCGCGTACTGCACGTTGAGCAGGCCGCGCACGCCGACGCCCTTCGCGATCGCCTCGGTCGAGCGGCGGATCCGCTCGATCTCCGAGGCGGACAGCGACACCGGCGGCAGCACGCACGCCGAGTCGCCGGAGTGGATCCCCGCCTCCTCGATGTGCTCCATGACGCCGCCGAGGAACATCTCCTCGCCGTCGTACAGGGCGTCGACGTCGATCTCCATGGCGTCGTCGAGGAAGCGGTCGATGAGCAGCGGCGCCGGCAGCAGCCCGCCCGCCGTGCGCTCGTCCGCGGCGGCCGCCTCGAGCGCCCGCTCGACGTACTCGGTGAGCTGCTCGACGGAGTACACGATCTCCATGCCGCGCCCGCCCAGCACGTACGACGGGCGGACCAGCACCGGGTAGCCGATGGTCTCGGCGACCTCGCGGGCCTGCCCGAGGGAGCGGGCCGTACCGAACGCGGGGGCCGGCAAGCCGGCGTCGAGCAGGACCTGCCCGAAGATGCCGCGGTCCTCGGCGGCGTCGATCGCCTCGGGCGAGGTGCCGAGGATCGGCACGCCCGCGTCTGCGAGCCGCTGTGCGAGCGCGAGCGGCGTCTGTCCGCCGAGCTGCACGATGACGCCCTTGACGGGACCGGCGGCGAGCTCGGCCGCGTAGACCTCGAGCACGTCCTCGAAGGTGAGGGGCTCGAAGTACAGGCGGTCGGACGTGTCGTAGTCCGTCGAGACCGTCTCGGGGTTGCAGTTGACCATGATGGTGTCGTACCGCTCGGAGAGCGTCAGTGCGGCGTGCACGCACGAGTAGTCGAACTCGATGCCCTGGCCGATCCGGTTCGGGCCGGAGCCCAGGATGATGACGGCCTCGCGGTCGCGGGGCGCCACCTCGGTCTCCTCGTCGTAGGACGAGTAGTGGTACGGCGTGCTGGCGGCGAACTCGGCGGCGCAGGTGTCGACCGTCTTGTAGACGGGCCGGACGCCGAGCGCGTACCGCACCTCGCGGACGGTGGCCTCCCCCGCGGGGCCCATGCCGCGCAGGCGAGCGACCTGCCCGTCGGACAGGCCGTGCCGCTTGGCGCGGCGCAGCACGTCCTCGGTGAGGGTCGCGCTGGCGGCCACCTCGGCGGCGACCTCGTTCATGAGCAGGATCTGGTCGAGGAACCAGGGGTCGATCTTCGTGGCGTCGAAGACGGCCTCGAGGGTGGTGTGCCCGGCGACGACGGCGCGCAGGGCCTGCTGGACGCCGACCATGCGGTGCTCGGTGGGCCGCACGATCTCGACGAGGAGCTGGTCGAGGTCCGCCCCGGACGGCGCGGCGCCGTCCCAGTGGAACGTGACGCCGCCCTTGTCGATGGAGCGCAGCGCCTTGCCGAGCGCCTCGGTGAAGTTGCGCCCGAGGGCCATCGCCTCGCCGACCGACTTCATGGTCGTGGTCAGCGTCGGGTCCGCGGCCGGGAACTTCTCGAAGGCGAAGCGGGGCACCTTGACGACGACGTAGTCGAGCGTGGGCTCGAAGCTGGCCGGGGTGACGCGCGTGATGTCGTTCGGGATCTCGTCGAGCGTGTAGCCGACGGCGAGCTTCGCGGCGATCTTCGCGATCGGGAAGCCGGTCGCCTTGGACGCGAGGGCCGAGGAGCGCGAGACGCGCGGGTTCATCTCGATGACGATGATGCGCCCGGTGTCCGGGTCGACCGCGAACTGGATGTTGCAGCCGCCGGTGTCGACGCCGACCTCGCGGATGACGGCGATGCCGATGTCGCGCAGCCTCTGGTACTCGCGGTCGGTGAGCGTCATCGCGGGCGCGACGGTCACGGAGTCGCCGGTGTGCACGCCGACCGGGTCGACGTTCTCGATCGAGCAGACGACCACGACGTTGTCGTCCTTGTCGCGCATCAGCTCGAGCTCGTACTCCTTCCAGCCGAGGATCGACTCCTCCAGGAGCACCTCGGTGGTCGGCGAGTAGTGCAGGCCCTGGCCGACGATGCGGCGCAGCTCGGGCTCGTCGTAGGCGAAGCCGGAGCCGAGGCCGCCCATGGTGAAGGACGGGCGCACGACCATCGGGTAACCGAGGTCGGCGGCCGCGGAGACGGCCTCCTCGACGGTGTGCACGATGACGGAGCGGGCGGACTCCCCGCCGCACTTGGCGACGACGTCCTTGAACTGCTGGCGGTCCTCGCCCTTCTGGATGGCGGGGATGTTCGCGCCGATGAGCTCGACGTCGTACTTCGCGAGCACGCCGGCCTCGTCCAGGGCGATGGCGGCGTTGAGGGCCGTCTGCCCGCCGAGGGTGGGCAGCAGGGCGTCCGGGCGCTCCTTCGCGATGATCGTCGTGAGCACCTCGGTGGTGATCGGCTCGACGTAGGTGGCGTCGGCGAACTCCGGGTCGGTCATGATCGTGGCCGGGTTCGAGTTCACGAGGATGACGCGCAGGCCCTCCTCCTTGAGCACGCGGCAGGCCTGCGTGCCGGAGTAGTCGAACTCGCAGGCCTGGCCGATGACGATCGGGCCGGAGCCGATGACCAGGACGGAGGAGAGGTCGGAACGGCGGGGCATCAGTTCTCCTTCTCGCCGGCGAGGGCGTGGATCGCCTCGGCGGGGACGGTCACGGGCTCACGGGTGGTCATGAGCTCGACGAAGCGGTCGAACAGGTAGGCGCTGTCGTGCGGGCCGGCGGCGGCCTCGGGGTGGTACTGCACGGAGAAGGCGGGCACGTCGAGCGCCGTCAGCCCTTCGACCACGCGGTCGTTGAGGCCCACGTGCGACACGATGACGCGTCCGTACGCGCGCCCGTCGGTGCGCTCGGCGTCGTACGGGGCGGTGGACACCGCGTCGACGGGGGCGTCGACGGCGAACCCGTGGTTGTGCGCCGTGACCTCGACCTTGTTCGTCGTGCGGTCCATCACGGGCTGGTTGATGCCGCGGTGGCCGTACCCGAGCTTGTAGGTGCCGTAGCCGAGGGCCCGGCCCAGCAGCTGGTTGCCGAAGCAGATGCCGAAGAACGGGATCCCCCGGTCCAGCACGCCCCGCAGGAGCTCGATCTCGTGGCCGGCCGACGACGGGTCGCCGGGGCCGTTGGAGAAGAACACGCCGGCGGGCGAACCGTCGACGGGCAGCAGGGCCTCGACGTCGTCGATCGTCGCGGACTGCGGCACCACGTGCACGCGCACCCCTCGCTCGGCGAGCCGGGCCGGCGTCATCGCCTTGATCCCGAGGTCGACCGCGACGACGGTCGCGACCGGCTCCGCGCCGGCGAACGTGCCGGCCGGCTCGACGACGTAGGCCTCCGTGGTCGTCACCTCCGGCGCCAGGTTGGCCCCGGCCATGGCCGGGGACGCCTGCACCTGCGCGACCAGCTCCGCGACCGGGCGCGCCAGCCCGTCGCGCACGAGCGCGTCGCCGGAGAAGACGCCGGCGCGCATGACGCCGAGCTCGCGCAGGTGGCGGGTGAGCTTGCGGGTGTCGACCTCGCTGATGCCCACGACGCCCTGGGCGACGAGCTCGTCCTCGAGGGACCGGTCGGCGCGCCAGGAGGACACGCGGCGGGCGGGGTCGCGCAGCACGTAGCCGGAGACCCAGATCTTGCCCGACTCCGGGTCCTCGTCGTTGACGCCCGTGTTGCCCACGTGGGGCGCCGTCATCACGACGATCTGCCGGTGGTACGAGGGGTCGGTGAGGGTCTCCTGGTAGCCGGTCATGCCGGTGGAGAAGACGATCTCGCCGAAGGTCGCCCCGCGGGCGCCGTAGGCGCGTCCGCGGGCGACCGTGCCGTCCTCGAGGACGAGGAGCGCCACGTCGGCGGCGGGAGCCGCGGCGGCGCTCGGGGCGGTGCTGGGGAGGGAGCTGGAGGTCACTGCTCGTCCTTCGGTGCGGGGGCGGAGGTCATGAGGTGGCGCACGGCGTCGACCAGGCGGGAGCGGTCGGGCGCGTGGCGCGTGCGCAGGCCGGTGTCGAGGGCGACCGCGGGCACGCCGTCCGCCTCCGGGTCCTCCCAGGTGACGACGACCAGGCCGTCGGCGCCGACGTACTTGCCGGCCATGCCGGGGGCGAGGCCGACGCCGCGCAGCGCGGCCACCGGCGCGAACACGTCGGGTGCGCCGTCACGCTCGACCAGGACGCCGGCGTCGTGCACGGACACGTGGGCGGTGGAGCGGTCCCCGAGGTGGTGCGCGCCGACGCGGGCCAGCCAGTCGCCCGCGAGGGTCGAGGAGACGTAGGTGGCGTCGAGAGGGCCCAGGCGCAGGGCGCCGAGCTCCTCGGGCACGGCGGGCGGGACGGGCACCGTGTCGCGGGTGCGGGCGGCGAGCCGGCGCCGGCCGGTGAGGATCACGAGCAGCAGCAGGACGCCGATCACGACCCATATCCCCACCGCGACGGGCATGGGCAGGTTCATCGCACGCCTCCGCCCACGGCGGTCGATCCCGTCGGGGCCTGCACCGGGGCGCCGTCGAGGACGGTCGCGCGCCCGCGCAGGAAGGTCGCGACGACGCGCCCGGGCAGCTCACGGCCGGCGAACGGCGTGTTGCCGCTCGCCGTAGCCTGCGCCCGGCCGTCCACGGTGCGGGTCGCGGCGGGGTCGACGAGCGTGAGGTTGGCCGGCTCGCCGACGGCGACCGGACGTCCCTGCGTGCCGTCGATCCGCCCGATCCGCGCGGGGTTGGCGGACAGGACGCGCGCGACGTCGGACCAGGTCAGGCGGCCGGTGTCGACCATCGTGGACTGCACGACCGACAGGGCCGTCTCCAGCCCGGTCATGCCGAACGCGGCGGCGCCCCACTCGCAGTCCTTGTCCTCGCGGGTGTGCGGAGCATGGTCGGTGGCGACGATGTCGATGGTCCCGTCGGCGAGGCCCTCGCGCACGGCCTCCACGTCGGCGGCCGTGCGCAGCGGCGGGTTCACCTTGAACGTCGGGTCGTAGGTGCGCGCCAGCTCGTCCGTGAGGATCAGGTGGTGCGGCGTCACCTCGGCGGTGACGTCGATGCCGCGGCCCTTGGCCCAGCGGACGATCTCCACCGACCCGGCGGTCGACAGGTGGCACACGTGCAGGCGCGAGCCGACGTGCTCGGCGAGCAGCACGTCGCGGGCGATGATCGCCTCCTCGGCGACCGCGGGCCAGCCGGCCAGGCCGATCTCCGCCGAGACGACGCCCTCGTTCATCTGGGCGCCCTCGGTGAGGCGCGGTTCCTGCGCGTGCTGCGCGACGACGCCGTCGAACGCCTTGACGTACTCCAGCGCGCGGCGCATGAGGATCGGGTCGTGCACGCACTTGCCGTCGTCGGAGAAGACGCGCACGTGGGCGGCCGAGTCGGCCATCGCGCCGAGCTCCGCGAGGCGCTCCCCGCCCAGGCCGACCGTCACCGCGCCGACCGGGTGCACGTCCACCCAGCCCGCCTCCTGGCCGAGGCGCCAGACCTGCTCGACGACGCCCGCGGTGTCCGCGACCGGCGACGTGTTCGCCATGGCGTGCACGGCGGTGAAGCCGCCCGCGGCCGCGGCACGCGTGCCGGACGCGACCGTCTCGGCGTCCTCGCGGCCCGGCTCGCGCAGGTGGGTGTGCAGGTCGACCAGGCCGGGCAGCAGCACGTACCCGTCGGCGGCGACCTCGACGACGTCCGACCCGTCCGGCACGTCGGCCGTCCCGGGAGCGGCGATCTGGGTGATCACGCCGTCCGCGAGGACGACGTCGGCGGGCTCGCCGCCCAGGGGTCGGGGTCCGCGGAGTACATAGGTGGTGGTCACAGGGCGGTCCCTTCGGTGGCGGGCGTGGTGGAGCCGGACAGCAGCAGGTAGAGCGCGGCCATGCGCACCGCGACCCCGTTCGCGACCTGCTCCACGATGACGGCGCGGTCGGAGTCCGCCGCCTCGGCGGAGATCTCCAGACCCCGGTTCATCGGTCCGGGATGCATGACGATCGAGTGCGCCGGCAGCACGGCCAAGCGGCGGGCGTCGAGGCCGAAGTAGCGGGTGTACTCCAGCGGGCTCGGGAAGAACGCGCCCGCGCCGCCTGACATCCGCTCGCGCTGCACCCGCAGCATCATCACGGCGTCGGGCTGCCAGTCGGCGAGGGTGGCGTCCAGGTCGTAGGACGTGCGGCACGGCCAGGCCTCGACCCCGATCGGGAGCAGCGTGGGCGGCGCGACCAGCGTCACCTCCGCGCCGAGCGTGCGCAACAGCCACACGTTCGCCCGCGCGACGCGCGAGTGCAGGACGTCGCCCACGATCGCGACCTTGACGCCGACAAGGTCCGCACCGACGCCGTCGTCCCCGCCGCGGCGCAGGCCGCCGCCGTGGCCGCCGAGGTGCCGGCGGATCGTGTACGCATCGAGCAGCGCCTGCGTCGGGTGCATGTGGGTGCCGTCGCCGGCGTTGAGCACTGCCGCATCGAGCCAGCCCGCGTGCGCGAGCTGGTAGGGGGCACCCGACGCCCAGTGGCGCACCACCACGGCGTCGGCCCCCATGGCGTGCAGGGTGAGCGCCGTGTCCTTGAGGGACTCGCCCTTGGAGACGCTCGACCCCTTGGCCGAGAAGTTGATGACGTCCGCCGACAGCCGCTTGGCGGCCGTCTCGAACGAGATGCGGGTGCGGGTGGAGTCCTCGAAGAAGAGGTTGACCACGGTGCGGCCGCGCAGCGTCGGGAGCTTCTTGATCTCGCGGGACTGCGTCGCGGCCATCTGCGCGGCGGTGTCCAGGAGCTCGATCGCCTCGTCCTTGGCGAGGTCGGCGGTGGAGAGCAGGTGCTTCATCGCTCGCCCCCCTCGCCCGGGACGACAGCTCCGGGCTCGCGCCCGCTGATCACCACAGCGTCGGTGCCGTCGACCTCCGCGAGCAGCACGCGCACGCGCTCGCTCTGCGCGGTGGGGAGGTTCTTGCCGACGAAGTCCGGGCGGATGGGCAGCTCGCGGTGGCCCCGGTCCACGAGGCACGCGAGGCGCACGGCCTGCGGCCGGCCGAGATCACCGATGGCGTCGAGCGCCGCGCGGATCGTCCGTCCGGAGAAGAGGACGTCGTCGACGAGGACGAGGGTCTTGCCCTCGATCCCCGCGGCGGGCAGCCGGGTGACGCCGACGGCGCGGGTGGGCTGACGACGCAGGTCGTCGCGGTACATGGTGACGTCGAGCTCGCCGAGGTCGCGCTCGGGGTCGAACGCCGGGTCGATGCTCGCGAGCCGCTGCGCGAGGCGGGCGGCGAGAGTGACCCCGCGGGTGGGGATGCCGAGCAGGACGACGTCCTGGGCACCCTTGGCGCGCTCGACGATCTCGTGCGCGATGCGGGTGAGGGCGCGGGCGACGTCGCTCGCGCCGAGCACGACGGTCCCCTCGGGGACGTCGCGCGGGTCAGGTGTTCCGGGCATACCGGTGCCAGCAGTCACTGGCGACCTCCTTCTCCGCCTCACGGGACGGTGTTAAAGGGTGTCTGTCGTCGATCCCGACGCCCCGTGAACCGGTGTCCAGAGGTGCCGTTACCGACATCGCCCACTGTATCCCGTGCGCGCCGTCGGGCCCGAAGGGCTGCTCACGATGCGGGCGCGGCGTGCGTCACATCCCCGCCACGCCCCCGACGCAGCACAGGCGGCTGCCCGCGCACCCGGCCGGGTGTGCGGGCAGCCGCCTGTGCGGTGAGCCGGTGCGGAGCAGCGTCAGATCAGCAGCGTCGGCTTGATGTCGACGAGGCGACCCAGGAGGCCGTTGACGAACGACGGCGAGTCGTCCGTCGAGAGCTGGCCTGCGAGGTCGACCGCCTCGTCCACCGCGACGGCGTCGGGGACGTCGTCGTTGTACAGCAGCTCCCAGGTGCCGATGCGCAGCAGCGCGCGGTCGACCGCGGGCATGCGGTCCACCGTCCACCCCTGCGAGTAGGTGGCCAGCAGCTCGTCGATCCGCTCGCGGTGCGTGACGACACCCTCGACGAGGTCGACCGTGTACTGCGGCACCGCCGCCTCGGTGTGCGGCTCGATCACGCGGTCGGCGACCAGCACCTGCGGGTCCAGCCCGCGCTGCTCCGCCTCGAAGAGGATGTCGACGGCGCGCTTGCGCGCCTTGGTCCGTGCGCCCATGTCAGCGGGCCCGTCAGTCGTTCACGCGGCCGAGGTACGACCCGTCACGCGTGTCGACCTTGACCTTGGTGCCCTGCTCGAGGAACAGCGGGACCTGGATCTCCGCGCCCGTCTCGAGGGTGGCGGGCTTGGTGCCGCCGGTGGAACGGTCGCCCTGCAGGCCCGGCTCCGTGTAGGTGATCTCGAGGACCACGGACGACGGGAGCTCGACGTACAGCGGGGTGCCGTCGTTCGACGCGACCATGATGTTCATGCCCTCGAGCATGTAGTTGCTCGCGTCGCCGACCGTGGCGGCGGGCACGGTGATCTGGTCGTAGGTGTCGGTGTCCATGAACACGTAGTCGGCGCCGTCCATGTACAGGTACTGGAAGTCGCGACGGTCCACGCTCGCGGTCTCGACCTTGGTGCCCGCGTTGAAGGTCTTGTCGACGACCTTGCCCGACAGGACGTTCTTCATCTTGGTGCGGACGAACGCGCCACCCTTGCCCGGCTTGACGTGCTGGAACTCGATGATCGTCCAGAGCTGACCGTCGATGCGGAGCACGGTGCCGTTCTTGATGTCGTTGGAGGTAGCCACGATTCTTGTTCGTCCTCGGGGTCGGGGTACGGAGCAGATGTCGACGTTCCGGGCCGCAGAGGGCCCGGGACATTCTACAGCGCCCCGAGCAGCGTGTGTCCCGCGATACCGAGCGCCGCCGACCACGCGAGCGACGCCAGCGTGCCGACCACGAACCGCTCGCTGGCGACGGGGTGCTCGCGCAGCTCCGGGAACCGCCCGAGCCCCTTCACCGCGACGACCACGGCGACGCCCTCCGGGTAGCCGGCGAGCAGGGACCCCGTGACGCACAGCCGCTCGAGCAGCCCGATCCAGGTACCCCCGCGCAGGACGGCCACCGCCTCGGCCGCGACCTGCGGCTCGCGCTCCGCGTGCCGCAACACCCACGGGACGAGCCCGGCGCCGCCACCCACGCTCGCCGCGAGCCCCACGACCCAGACCGCGACATCTGCCGCCACCGCCGCGAAGCTCATCGTCCCCGCTCCTCCCCGACGTCCCGCGACCCGTCGCCGGCCGCACCGTCCCTCTCGTCCACACCGTCCGCGTCGTCCGCGTCGTCCATGTCGTCATCGCTCACCGGCTCCGCCCCCGCAGCGCGAAGGAGCCGGGCCGCCAGCGGACGGACCGCCGCATCCTCGGCCCACAGGGCCGCTCGCAGCCGCTGGCTCACCGCCTGCTCGCTCACCCTCAGCACCGCCGCCGACGCGCGCTGCGGGGCGGGGCCCCGCTGAGCGACGAGCGTATCCACCGCCTCCCACCCGGCCGGGGATCGGCGCGCGACGACTGCCCCCAACAGGTGCAGCAGCGCCTGCGCGTCGGCGGCGACCGTGGCTCGCGGCTCCTCGTCCGGGCCCACCACGGCGACGGGCACGCTCCCCCGCCCACGCCGCCTCGCCCGCTCAACGGCGGTCCGCGCCCGGACGAACGCCGGCCCAGACGCCGCCCGCGACGCGGCCGGGAGCGGCCGGACGACGCCGCCGAGGCCGATCCCGACGGACCAGCCGCCGTCCCGCACGAGTTCGAGCACCAGGTCGACGGTGAGCGCGGCGCCGTCGTCGGTGGCGTCGAGCACCCCCTGGACCTCGTCGCCGACCGTGCGGTCGAACGGGAGCACGACCCCCGGCCGCGCGGCCGACCGTGCGGCGACGATCGCGAGGGCCTCGGGCACGCGGTCGACACCGCGCCGGCTCCCTCGCTGGTCCGCTGTCACGACGATCATCGCTCAAGGCTAGACGCTTGTGATGCCCAATTCAACGCTCCGCCCTTGCTTTTCCTCAAGGCCTCACGCTGGACGGTGCGCTCTTCAGCTCTGCAGCTTGTGCTTCAGCGCGCTCAGGGCCAGTCGGTAGGAGTCGAAGCCAAAGCCGGCGACCGTCCCCGTCGCGATCCCGGCGACCACCGAGTAGTGCCGGAACGACTCCCGCGAGGCCGGGTTCGACAGATGCACCTCGACCAGCAGCAGACCCGACGTCGTGACCTGCGCGGCCGCGTCGCGCAGGGCGTAGCTGTAGTGGGTGAACGCCGCCGGGTTCAGGACGACGTGCGCGCGGGCGTCGACCGCCTCGTGCAGCCAGCCCACGAGCTCGGACTCGTCGTCCGTCTGGCGCACGTCGACCGTGACACCCAGCTCGCTCCCCCAGACCGCGGCCTCGCGCTCGAGGTCGGCCATGGACGCGTGGCCGTAGATCTCGGGCTCGCGCACGCCGAGCCGACCGAGGTTGGGACCGTTGAGGACGAGGACGTGAGTCATGGCCCGAGGGTACGGCGGCACCCGCGCCGGCGTCCCCGGCGTCCGCCCCGCCGGCCATGCCGGGCCGCGCCGGACGAGACCGCCCTGGCCGCCTCCTACTCCGGCTCGTCGACGAGCAGCCGGCGCGGACCGGGGCCGTCGTGGCCGAGCGCGTCGTGGGGGTTGGCCAGCACGCACCGGCTCAGGGACAGGCACCCGCAACCGATGCAGTCGGTGAGGTCGTCGCGCAGGCGCTCGAGCTGCTCGATCCGCGCGTCGAGGTCCGTGCGCCAGGCCTTGGACAGGCGTTCCCAGTCGCGGACGTTCGGCGCGCGGTCGGCGGGCAGGGTCCCGAGCGCCTCGGCGATCCGCGCGAGCGGGATCCCGACCCGCTGCGAGACCCGGATGAACGACACCCGGCGCAGGACGTCGCGCCGGTACCGGCGCTGGTTGCCCGACGTGCGACGGCTGGCGATGAGCCCGCGCCGCTCGTAGAAGTGGAGCGCGGAAACGGCGACGCCGCTGCGCGCGGCCACCTCCCCCACGGTGAGCTCGACGTGGTCCCACGCGACCCTCTCGGGCGCCTGCTCCGGCACGGTGCTCGTCCTTCCGTCGACCTATTGACCTGAACCATAGTTCAGGTCCCAGCATGGCGGCATGGACGCCATCCGCCACCACAGCTTCGGCCCGCCCGAGACCCTCGTCCTCGAGCAGGTCCCCGACCCCGAACCCGGTCCGGGCCAGGTGCTCGTCGCCGCCCGCGCGCACGGCGTGCACCTGCTGGACACCACGCTGCGCCGCGGCGAGGACTCCGGCCCGTTGCCGCTGCCCGCACTGCCTGCGATCCCCGGGCGCGAGGTCGCCGGCACGGTGGTCGCCGTCGGACCGGACGTCGACGGGTCGTGGCTCGGCGCCCGGGTCGCCGCACACCTCGGCGCCATCCCGGACGGCGGCGGGTACGCGCGCCTCGCCGCCGCGCCGGTGGGGTCGCTGCACCGGCTGCCCGAGCGGCTCGGCCTCGCGGAGGCCGTCGCCATGATCGGCACCGGCCGGATGGCCCTCATGACGCTGGAGGTCGCGCAGCCGGGCCCCGACGACGTCGTCGTGCTCACCGCCGCAGCCGGCGGGCTCGGCTCCCTGTTCGTGCAGTCGGCCCTCGGCGCCGGCGCACGCGTGCTCGCGCTGGCCGGCGGACCGCGCAAGGTCCGGGCCGTGCGCGGGCTCGTGCCCGACGCCGGGCACCGGGTCGCCGTCGTCGACGTGGACGCACCCGGCTGGCCTGCCGACGCACGCACCGCGCTCGGTCGGCTGCACGCCGGCGCCGCGACCATCCTGATCGACGGCGTCGGCGGTGAGCTGGGCGCCGAGGCGGCCGCGCTGCTCGGCCCCGGCGGGCGGCTCGTCGTGCAGGGCTGGGCGTCGGGACTCCCCAACCCCGTGGCCGCGAGCGCCGTCACACCGGACGGCGACCCGGTCGAGGTGCGCGCCGTCGTCGGCCCGGGCGGGCCGCGGTTCGGCGACCTGCGCGAGTACCAGCGCCGGGCCCTGGAGCGTGCCGCGTCGGGCTCGTGGCGGGTCCTGACCCACCGGGTGGCGTTCGCGGAGGCCGCCAGGGCGCACCGGGAGCTCGAGGAGCGCCGCACGGTGGGCAAGGTCGTCCTCGGGTGACCGCCGTCGCAGGTGCCGGGCGCGGACCGGTCACGAATGCTCTCGCATTCCCGTCGGGTGTACGGGATGCTGCCGATGAGGACGGCGTCCCGGCACGGTCCACCTGAGACACGGTCCACCTGAGAGCAGCACCCGCACGTCCGCACGCACCGGGCCTGCACGTCGGCCCGCACCCCACCCCCCTGCACGGTCGTCCCCCCGACGAGGAGCCCCGATGTCCCTGTCCTCGAATCCCCACACGTCCTCCGTCTCACCCGCCGGGCTGCGCGCCGCGCTCGGCGAGTCCTCGCCCGTCGTCACCCCCCAGGACGAGGGCTACGCCGCCGCCCGGGCGATCGAGCCCGGCGGCGTCGACCACCGCCCCGCGGCCGTCGTGCGCCCGGCCGACACCCAGGGTGTGGCCCGCGCCGTGCACCTCGCTCACGACGCGGGGGCCGAGGTGTCCGTACGGGCGGGCGGGCACTCGGTGTTCGGCCTGGGCGCCGCCGACGGCGCCGTCACGCTCGACCTGCGCGGCCTGGACGGCATCGAGCTCGACGTCGACGGGCGGACCGCCTGGGCCGGCGGCGGCATCACGGCGGGAGCGTACTCGCGCGCCGCCGGCGAGCACGGCCTCGCGACCCCGTTCGGCGACACCGGCACGGTGGGCGTCGGCGGCATCACGCTGGGCGGCGGGGTCGGGCTGCTCTCGCGCTCCCTCGGCATGACCATCGACAGCCTGCTCGGCGCCGAGGTCGTCACCGCCGACGGCCAGGTGGTCCTCACGGACGCCGACCGCGAGCCCGACCTGTTCTGGGCGTTGCGCGGCGGAGGCGGGAACTTCGGTGTCGTGACCCGGTTCCGCTTCGCCCTGCACGAGGTGTCGCAGGTGGTGGGCGGGGTGCTCCTCATGCCGGCCACCGCGGCGAGCATCGCCGGCGTCGTCGCGGCGGCCGACGCCGCCCCGGCCGGGCTGACCGTCATCGCCATGGTGATGACGGCGCCGCCGATGCCGATGGTCCCCGCCGAGTGGCACGGGCGCGTGGTCGTGATGGCCAACACCTGCTGGTCCGGCCCGCTCGACGAGGCCGACACGGCCCTCGCGCCCCTGCGCGACGTCGCCGCCCGCGCGGGCGGCGCGCTGCTCGACGGCCTGCGGACCGCGCCCTACTCCACCCTGCTGGAGGGCGGGCCGCCCGGCGGGCCGGTCGTTGCGACGGGGCGCACGTTCTTCGCCGACGGCGTCGACGAGGCAGCGGCCGCGCACCTGCTGGAGCAGCTGCAGAGCTCCGACGCGATGATGCGCGCGGCGCAGCTGCGCGTGCTGGGCGGCGCGGTGGCGGACGTCCCTTCGGACGCGACGGCGTACGCGCACCGCGCCGCTCGCGTCGTCGGCAACGTCGCGGCCGTGGCGCCGGACGCGGCGACCGCCCGCGGCTACCGCCCCTGGGTGGATGCGCTGGCCGACCGGCTGCGCGGCGGCGACGGCGCGTACGTGAACTTCAGCCTCGACGGCGGCCTCGACACCGCGCGGGCCGCCTACCCGGGCGCCACGTGGGACCGGCTGCGCGCGGTCAAGCGGCGCTGGGACCCGCAGAACCTGTTCCGCGGCAACGTCAACGTGCCTCCCGCCTAGCCGGCGGTCGTCAGCGCGCCCGCGCGTCGATCTCGTCGCGGCGGGCCGCCACGATCCGGTCGAGGACGTCGTCGGGCAGGGGCGAGTCGGGCTGGAAGGAGACGGACCCCTTGGTGGTGCGGAAGCCCTGCAGCTCGTCCGCGAGCGCCGTGATCACGTCCGGGCTGAACGGGTAGACGCCCAGGTGCGTGCGGGTCACCATCACGCTCACCAGGGGGCTGCCGCGGTAGCGCAGGGCGGGCATGCCGTAGCTGCGCCCCTCCTCGACGCCGGGCACGAGCGCGCGGGCGCGTTCGTACACGCGCGCCACCGCGTCGCGTTCCGGCCCGGACAGGGTGGTCAGGTAGTCCTCGACGTCTCCCACCGACCCATCGTGCGTCCCGACGTCACGTCGCGCCACGCCGCGTCGTCGGAGTACGGGGCGGAGAGCCCGCCCCGCGGAAGGATGGCAGCATGCGACGCACGGACAGCCCCGCACGCCGACGCCCCGCGCGTGCGACGGAGGCGACCACCGACCTCGAGGACCTGCGCCGCGTCGCGTTCGGCGCCGCCTACCGCATGCTCGGCAGCGTCACGGAGGCCGAGGACGTCGCGCAGGAGGCCATGCTGCGCGTCGCCCCCGTGGGGGTCGTCGACGCGGCGGTCGTGAATCCGGCCGCGTACACCACGACGGTGGCGACGCGGATCGCGCTGGACGTGCTGCGCTCGGCACGGGTGCGGCGCGAGTCGTACGTGGGCGAGTGGGTGCCCGAGCCCCTCGTGGGCGACGTCGTGGCCGCGGGGTCGGCGGGCCGGGAGGCCGCCGCGCACGCGGAGCTGGCCGACGACCTGTCGACGGCGTTCCTCGTGCTGCTGGAGACCCTGACGCCGGCCGAGCGGGCGGCGTTCCTGCTGCACGACGTGTTCGGCTACCCGCACCGCGAGTCGGCGCAGGTGATCGGCACGACGGAGCTGGCGGCCCGGCAGCTCGCGTCGCGGGCCCGGCGCAGGGTCGCGGCCCGGCAGGACGCTGCGGCGGAGGGCCGGGCGGTCCGGCCCGACCCGCACGCCCAGGAGCTGGTGCGGCGGTTCATCGCGGCGACCGAGGAGGGCGACGTCGATGCCCTGGTGGAGCTGCTCGCGGACGACGTGGCGCTCACCGGCGACAGCGGGGGCAACGTCCCGGTGGGGCTGGCGGTGTCGCGCCCGGTCTCGGGGAACGTGGCGGTCGCCCGGCTGCTGTCGGGGTTCGCCCGCCGGTCCGCGCCGGCGCGCATCGAGGCAGCCGTGGTCAACGGCGGGCCGGGCATGATCGCGTACGCCGACGCGTCCGTGGGCGGCGGCGTCATCGGCACGTACGCCCTGCAGGTCGCGGACGGCCGCATCACACGGATCGACGGGGTCATCAACCCGGAGAAGCTGCGACACCTGGCGCCGCTGGCCGACCTGGAGGCCGTGGCCGCCGCGCTCAAGGGCGCGGGGCGGCGCCGTCGGGCCGCGCAGGCTCCCGACGTCCCACCGTCACCTTGAGCATGAGCAGCAGGCCGGCGAGGATCACCGCGACGATGCCGAGCGTGCCCCAGATGGTGGCGCCCGTGAGGGCGACCAGGAGCGTCCACATCGACGGGGCGAGGAACGACACCGCGCGGCCGGTCGTCGCGTAGAGGCCGAAGATCTCCGACTCGCGACCGACCGGGGCGACCCGGGCGAGCAGCGAGCGGGACGCCGCCTGCGCGGGGCCGACGAAGCACGTGAGGGCGAGGCCGGCCGCCCAGAACACGGCCGGCCCGAGCGGGTGCAGCCCCACCACGAGCAGGCCGCAGACCACGAGGCCGCTCAGGGCGCCGACGATGACCGCCCGCGGGCCGAACCGGTCATCGAGCCGCCCGGCGAGGATCGTGCTCAGGCCGGCGAGCAGGTTGGCGGCGATGCCGAACACCATCACGGCGTTGTCGCCGAACCGGAACGACACCGCGGCGATGACGGCGCCGAAGGTGAAGACGGCGGACAGCCCGTCGCGGTAGACGGCGCTCGCGAGCAGGAACCAGAACGTGGGCCGCTCGTGCCGGTAGAGGGCCCGGACGTCGCGCACGAGGACGGCGTACCCGGCGAAGAAACCGACCCGCGGGCGGTCGGTCGCGGGCGGGGCCTCGGGCACGTAGCGGAACAGCGGCCAGGCGAACGCGACGGCCCACAGGGCGCAGCCGAGGGCGATCACCCGGTAGGCGAGCCCGTCGTCGGTGGGCATGCCCCACCAGTCGAACGTCGTCGCGACCACGACGGCCACGAGCGCGACGATCCCGCCCAGGTATCCGAGCCCCCAGCCGAGGCCGGACACCCGGCCGACGGTGGCCCGCGTGGAGACCTGCACGAGCATGGCGTTGTAGTTCACGCCCGCGATCTCGCTCGCGACGCTGCCGAGGGAGACGAGGGCCGCGCCCAGCACGAACCACGCCGGGTCCGCGCGGACCGCGAACAGGGCGGCCATGCAGGCGACCATCAGCAGGGTCGCGCCGCCCACCCACGCCTTGCGGCGGCCCTCGACGTCGGCGCGGCGCCCCAGCACGGGCGCGAGCGCGGCGACGAGGAGGCCACCGATCGTGATCCACAGTCCCAGCCCGCTCGTGAGGCCGGCGAGGGCTCGCTCGTGCACCGGGTCCGTCGCCGGGAGGGCCGCCACCTCGGCCTGCAGGAAGTCGTCGCTGGTGAGGTACAGCGCCGTGAAGACGAACGTGACGATCACCGTGTTGAACGGCTGCGTCGCCCAGTCCCACATCGCCCAGGAGACCACCTGACGTCGCGGCACCGGTGCCGCGGCGGCGGCCGGCGGCGTCGCGTCGTCGTGCCGGGAGCCGTGCGGCTGCGGGGTGCCGGGGGCGGCATGGGTGCCGGCACGGTGTCCGGTGGGGTCCGGCACTGCCGGGCGGTCGCTCATGAGGCTGCAGTCTGCCGGACGCCGGCGCCCGGCGGGAGGGGCGCGACCGCGCGCCGCGCTCCGGACCTGCGGATACGATCGCGACGTGCACGACCCGGCCCCTCCACCGCCCCGGCAGCCGACTGCCGCCGGCGCCTGGCGGGCCGACCGGCTCCTGGGTCCCGCGTTCGAGGAGCGGTCGCTCGGCGCCGCCACCCTGGTGCGGGCGGTCGACCGGCCCGACCGGCCCCGCGCCGTGGTGCTGCACGTGCACGGGTACAACGACTACTTCTTCCAGTCCCCTCTCGCGCAGGCGTTCCGTGCCGCGGGGTACACGTTCTGCGCCGTCGACCTGCGCCGGGCCGGGCGGTCGCTGCTCGACGGCGGCCCCGCCGCCCGCGACCCGCTGCCCCCGCACTACGTCGCGAGCCTGCGCGAGGCGGGCGCGGACCTGTCCGCCGCGGCGCGCGCCGCCCGGGCTCTCGAGCCCGGCCTGCCGCTCGTGGTGCACGCGCACTCCACGGGCGGGCTCACCGCCGCCCTCTGGGCGCACGCCTCGCGCCACGACCCGCAGCACCGGCCCGACCTGCTCGTGCTCGACTCCCCGTTCTTGTCCCTCAGCGGCACGCGCCTGCAGGTCGCCGGCCGGTCGGCGGTGCTCGAGGTGCTCGGGCGGCGCCACCCGCTCGCCGTCGTCAGCGCCCACCCGTCCGTGTACGCCGCGCACCAGCACGCCTCCCACGGTGGGCGGTGGGAGTTCGACACCACGCTCAAGCGCCCCGAAGGACTGCCGGCGCGCGCCGGCTGGCTGCGCACCGTGACCCGGGCGCAGGCCCGCCTGGCCCGCGGCCTCGCCGTGCCGGGCCCCGTGCTCGTCGCGCGCAGCGACTCCTCCGGCCCCGACCGACCGGACAACCCGCGCCTCGACGCCCAGGACACCGTGCTCGACGTCGGGCGGATCGCCGCCCTCGCGCACCGCGTCGGGCCCGACGTGGCCGAGCTCGCCGTGCCGGGCGGCGTGCACGACCTCGCGCTCTCCGCGGACGGGCCCCGGCGCGCCTACCTCGACGGCCTCCTGTCCTGGCTCGGCTCCCGGCTGCCGGGCGTCCAGGCCCCGGACGCCCGCAGCGATCGTCCCCGCGACGACCGACCCCGCGACGACGAGGAGCGACCATGAGACCCGCACCCCCGCACCCCTACCTCGACCCGCGCGGGCCGGACGGCGCGCCCCTGGAGGTGGTCGCACTCGCGCACCGCGGGTTCTCCTACGGCAGGTCGAACCTGGAGAACTCGCTGGCGGCGTTCGGCGCGGCGGTGGACCTGGGTTTCCGGTACGTCGAGACCGACGCCCACGGCACCGCCGACGGCGTCGCCGTCGCCCTGCACGACGCGTCCCTCGACCGCACCACCGACGCGACGGGGCGGGTGGCCGAGCTGCCGTGGTCGGTGGTGCGGCACGCGCGCATCGGCGGCACGGAGCCGGTCCCTCGCCTGGACGAGGTCCTCGGCACGTGGCCCGACCTGCGCGTCAACATCGACGTCAAGGAGGACTCCGGGGTCGGGCCCACCGCGGACGCGATCGAGCGCACCGGCGCGCACGACCGCGTGTGCGTCACCTCGTTCGACGTCGGCCGCCGCCGCGCGACCCTCGCCCGACTGTCCCGCCCGGTCACGACGTCGGCGGGCCGCCGCGAGGTGGTGGGCTTCCTGGCGGGTGCCCGCCTGCGGGCCGACGCGCTCGCCCGCCGGGCGCTGCGCGAGGTGGACGCCCTGCAGGTACCCGTCACCGAGGGCCGCGTGCGGGTGGTCGACGCCGTCTCCGTGGCGGCCGCGCACCGCGCCGGACGGCAGGTGCACGTGTGGACGATCAACACCCCCGGGGAGATGGGCCGGCTCCTGGACCTCGGCGTCGACGGGATCGTCACGGACCGCGCGGACCTGCTGCGCGACGTGCTCGTCGCTCGCGGCCTCTGGGGCTGAGCCGCCCGGGCGGCGGTCAGGCCCGGCCGGAGGCGGCGCTCACGACCGTCGGTGCGCCGGTCCCCCCGATCCCTGTCCCGCCCACGGGCTCGACGCCCCAGGTGTCGCGCACCAGGTCGCGCCCGCTCGCGGTGAGCCGCAGCCCGCGGCCGCTCGACCGTGCCACCCACCCCGCCGCCAGGAACCGCGCGCCGACGGCCGCGCCGAGCGAGCCCGCCAGGTGCACCCGCCGCTCCGTCCAGTCGAGACAGGCCCGCGTCGTCGGGCGCCGGGCGGCCACGGCACCGTCGACATCGACGCCGAGACCGCGGAGGCCGTCGGCGCCGGCGCCGGTGAGCGCGAGGTCCTCGGGGTCGGCCAGCCAGCCCGCGGTCACCCAGGCCTCGGCGAGGCCGACGCCGAGCCGCCCGGCCAGGTGGTCGTAGCAGAACCGCGCCGCGGCCAGCCGGTCCGCCTCCCGGGTGCGGCGGAACCCCACCGCGGGCACCGGGACCGCCAGGGCGCCGAGGGCCTCCAGGGCGTCGGCCACCTCCGGCCCCGCGAGCGCGTAGTACCGGTGCCGCCCTCGGGCCCGGCCCGTCACGAGCCCGGCGGCGGCGAGTACCGCCAGGTGCTCCGACGCGGCGGGCGCCCCCACCCCGGCGGCCCGCGCCAGCTCGCCCGCCGGGCGCGCCGTGCCGTCCATGAGCAGGCCGACCATCGCCGAGCGCGCGGGCGCCGCCAGTGCCCGCCCGACGACCGTGAAGTCCCGGTCCCTTCCCGTGCTCGCGTCCACGTGCCGACCCTACGGCGACGACGGTTCGGCGCGCACCGAAACGTCCCCGGCCTAGCGTCCCGGCATGAGCACACCCACGCACCCCACGCCCGCCCCGCAGGACCTCGAGGTCGTCCTGCCCCGCCGGCCCGACGCGCTGGCAGACCTCGGCGAGGCGCTCGGCCGCGCCGGCGTCAGCCTGGAGGGCGGCGGCGTGACCACCGTGGCCGGCCGCACCGTGGCGCACTTCCTCGTCGACGACGGGCCCCGTGCGCTGGCCGCCCTCGCGGCCACGGGTCTCGGCCCCGCCGTCGCCCGCGACGTCGTGACGACGCGCCTGGCCCAGGACGTCCCCGGGCAGATGGGCGCCTTCGGGCGACGGCTCGGCGACGCGGGCGTCGCGGTCCAGCACCTGTACAGCGACCACGACGGCAACCTCGTGCTGCTCGTCGCGGACGACGACCTCCCGGCGTGCCGGGACGTCGTGAGCGCCTGGGGCGCCGACCGTGAGGCCGTGCGCCGGGCGGGCTAGAGGCCGAGCTGGACGGTCACCCCGGGCCGGCCGGCCGGCGGCTCCTTCGAGACCTCCGCGTACGCGGCGGCGAGCAGCGTCGGGTCAGGGCCCTCGAGGCGGGTGGGCTTCGCGACGTCGTCCAGCACGACGAAGCGCAGCAGGTTGCCGCGCGTCTTCTTGTCGCGCTGCATGGCGGCGAGGAGCTTGTCCCAGCGGTCGCCGCGGTACGTGGTGGGCAGGCCGAGGGAGTCCAGGATCGCCCGGTGGCGGTCCACGACCGCGTCGTCGAGCTTGCCGCCCAGGCGGGCGAGCTCGGCGGCGAAGACCATGCCGACCGCCACGGCCGCACCGTGCCGCCACTGGTAGCGCTCGGTGAGCTCGACGGCGTGGCCCAGGGTGTGCCCGTAGTTGAGGATCTCGCGCAGCCCCTGCTCGGTGAGGTCCTCCCCGACCACGCCCGCCTTGACCCGCACCGACCGCTCGATGAGCTCGGCCAGCACGGCCCAGGTCGCCTCGCTGGCGTCGGCGCCCTTCCACCCGCGCAGGTCGTCGGCGTGCTCCTCGACGAGCTCCAGGATGCGCGGGTCGGCGATGAAGCCGGTCTTGACGACCTCCGCCATCCCGGCGACGAGGTCCCACCGGTCGAGCGACTCGAGGGCGGCCAGGTCGCACAGCACCCCGGCGGGCGGGTGGAACGCGCCCACGAGGTTCTTGCCCTCGGCCGTGTTGATGCCCGTCTTGCCGCCCACGGCGGCGTCCACCATGGCCAGCAGCGTGGTGGGCACGTGCACGACCTTGATGCCGCGCAACCACGTCGCGGCGACGAACCCGGCGAGATCCGTCGTCGCGCCACCGCCCACCGACACGATCGCGTCGGAGCGGGTGAAGTCGGCCTGGCCGAGCACCTGCCAGCAGAACGCCGCGACCTGCGCCGTCTTCTGCTCCTCGGCGTCGGGCAGCTCCACGGCGAACGCCTCGTAGCCCTGGGCGACGAGGTCCTCGCGCACCGCCTCGCCCGTGGTCTGCAGGGACGCAGGGTGCATGACGAGCACGCGGCGCACCGCGTCCCCGAGCATCACCGGCAGCTCACCGAGCAGGTGCCGTCCCACGACGACGTCGTACGGCTGCGCGCCGTTCACGGTCACCCGGACCGTCATGCCTGGACCTCCTGTGCTGATGGGTCTTCCCCGCCACCCGCCGGAGCGCCGACGACGCCGGCGTGCACCTGCGCGGCGACCTCCTGCGGGGGGCGTTCGTCCGAGACGACGTGCACCGTGGCCAGCCGCTCGTAGGTGGGTCGGCGCAGCTGCATCAGCTCGACCCACCGCGCGCGGGGGTTGCCGACCAGCAGCGGGCGGGACTGGTTGAAGCCGACGCGCGGTGCTGCGTGCGCCAGCGAGACGTCGAGGAACACGACCGCGCCACCGCCGGCGACATAGCCCTCGAGCGCCCGCTGCGTGTGCTCGTCCATCACGGCGCCGCCGCCGAGCGCGAGCACGCCCGGGTGCGACGCCAGCGCCGTGGTGACCGCCTCGCGCTCGAGCTGGCGGAAGTGCGGCTCGCCGTCGACGACGAAGATCTCCGCGACGGCCTTGCCTGCGGTCTCCTCGACGTCCGCGTCGGTGTCCCGGAACGCGACCCCGAGCCGCTGCGCGAGCAGCCGTCCGACCGTCGTCTTGCCGCTGCCGGGCGGGCCGATGAGGACCACCCGGGGCACCCCCGCCGTCATCGCAGCAGCTCGGGGATCGACGCGAGGTACGCCTCGGAGTTGCGCCGTACCTCGGCCACCGAGTCGCCACCGAACTTCTCGACGACGGCCTGCGCCAGCTCCAGCGCCACCATCGCCTCGGCGACGACGGCGGCGGGCGGCACGGCGCACACGTCCGAGCGCTGGTGGTGCGCGGTGACGGCCTCGCCCGTGGCGACGTCCACGGTCGCCAGCGCGCGCGGCACCGTGGAGATGGGCTTCATCGCGGCACGCACCCGCAGCACCTCGCCGTTCGACATGCCGCCCTCGATGCCGCCCGCGCGGTTGGAGCGGCGGTGGATGTGGCCGTCGCCGCCGCGCTCGATCTCGTCGTGCGCTGCCGTGCCCCGCCGGCGGGCGGTGCGGAAGCCGTCGCCGACCTCGACGCCCTTGATGGCCTGGATGCCCATGAGCGCGCTCGCCAGGCGGGCGTCCAGGCGCCGGTCGCCCTGCACGTAGGAGCCGAGACCGGTGGGCACGTCGTAGGCGAGCACCTCGACGACGCCGCCGAGGGTGTCGCCGTCCTTGCGGCACTCGTCGATCTCCGCGACCATCGCCGCGCTCGTCGTGGCGTCGAAGCAGCGCACCGGGTCGGCGTCCAGCCCGGCGACGTCGTCGGGGGCGGGCAGGTCGGCCCCCTCGGGGACCTCGACCGGGCCGATCGCCACGACATGCGACACGAGCCGCACCCCGACGGCCTGCTCGAGGAACTTCGCCGCGACCAGGCCCAGCGCGACGCGCGTCGCGGTCTCCCGCGCCGACGCGCGCTCCAGCACCGGGCGGGCGTCGTCGAAGCCGTACTTGCGCATCCCGACGAGGTCGGCGTGCCCCGGGCGCGGGCGGGTGAGGGGACGGTTGCGGGCGATCTCGCGCTCGTCGCCGGTGCCGGCGTCGACGAGGAGCGCCTCGCGCGGCACCGGGTCCGGCGACATGACCTCGGTCCACTTGGGCCACTCGCTGTTGGCGATCTCGAAGGACAGCGGGCCGCCCTGCGTGACGCCGTGGCGCAGGCCGCCCAGCACGCGCACGGCGTCCTGCTCGAACTTCATGCGGGCGCCGCGGCCGTAGCCCAGGCGGCGGCGGGCGAGCGCCGCCTGGATGTCCGCCGTCACGACCTCGACGCCCGCCGGCAGCCCCTCCAGCATCCCGACGAGTGACGGACCGTGCGACTCCCCCGACGTCATCCAGCGCAGCATGCCTGCGATTCTTCCACGCCTGCAGCCGGGGTCGGTCCGGTGGTCAGCGTGCGGACGCCGGGGCGTCGAGCACCCGGGCGAGCGCGGCGTCCATGGTCGCGACCGGGGCCGTGCGCCCGGTCATGAGCCGCACCTGCTCCACGGCCTGGTGCAGCAGCATCCGTTCGCCCCCGACGACCGTGCCGCCGGCGGCCGACCAGGCGGTCGAGAGCGCGGTGGGGCGCGGGTCGTAGACGACGTCGAGCAGCACCCCGGCCGGGGTCCCGCCGTGCGCGGCGATCGCGGCGGCCACCGGGTCCGCCGCGTACGCGGGCATCGTCGAGACGACGACGTCGGCGTCCAGCAGCGCGCCGAGGGACGCCGACGCGTCCAGGACCTCGAAGCGCGGGGTCACCCCCATGCGGGCCGCGGCCTCCTGCAGCCCGGACGACCGGCCGAGCGAGCGCACCAGCACCCGCGGCGTCGTGCAGCCGAGCTCGCCGAGGGCGGCGAGGGTCGACGCCGCGGTGGCGCCGCCGCCGAGGACGACGGCCGAGGCCGCCCCGGCGTCCCGGCCGCGCCCCTGGACGGCGAAGCCCTCGCGCAGCGCGGTGACCAGGCCGTACACGTCCGTGTTGGTGCCCGTGAGGGTCACGCCGCACTGGGCGGGCGCCACCAGCACCGTGTTCACGGCGCCCACGGCGACCGCGAGCGGGTCCACGTGGTCCACCAGGTCGATGATCGCCTGCTTGAGCGGCATCGTGACGCTCAGGCCGGCCCAGGCGAGGTCCAGACCGCGCACCAGGTCCGGCAGGTCCGCCACGGTGGTGTCGATCGCGGAGTACTCCCAGCCCTCGAGGCCGAGAGCGTCGTACGCGGCGGTGTGCAGCACGGGCGAGAGGGAGTGTGCGACGGGGTGACCGAGCACCGCCGCACGTCGGGAGACGGTCATGTCAGCCGGCGTTCTCCTCTTGCCACTTCTTCAGCTCGGCGCGGTACCTCTCGTGCTCCTCGTTGGTCGAGGAGAACTTGGTCTCGCCCGTGTCCAAGTTCACGGTGATCCAGAACAGCCAGTCACCGTCGGCGGGGTGCCCCACGGCGTCGATCGACGCGGCGCCCGGGTTCGCGATCGGGGTCGGCGGGAGGCCGACGTGCGCGTAGGTGGAGTACGGGTCGTCCGGGTTCCGCACGTCGTCCGAGGAGAGCTGGGTGCCCGGCTTGCCCAGGCCGTAGGCGCTCGTGGCGTCGATCTGGAGCGGCATGTCGCTGTCCAGCCGGTTCTCGATGGCCCGTGCCATCTTGGGGCGGTCCTCGTCGTGCTTCGCCTCGCGCTCGACGAGGGACGCCTTGATCAGGGTGGACTCCCAGTCCTCCTTGGCCACCCCCGCCGACTCGAGCTCCTTGGTGGTCTGCTTCACCATGTCCGTCAGCAGGCTCGTGGCGTCGTCGCCCGGCTGCACGCTGTACGTCTGGGGGAACAGCCAGCCCTCGGCATTGCCGTCCGCCTGCTTCGGCAGCCCGAAGGAGGCCGGGTCGTCCAACGCCTTCTCGAGCTCCTCCTTGGTGATGGTCGTCACCGACGGCACCCGCTCGACGATCTGCGCGACCGTGTACCCCTCGGGGATCGTCACGTTCGTCTGCAGCTTCTCGTTGCGCACCAGCGCGGCGACCGCGTCCGAGGCCTTCATCTCGGCCTGCAGCTGGTAGGTGCCGGGCTGGATGCCCGCCGCAGCCGGGTTCTCGCCGAACGCCTGGGTGAACGCGCCGGTGCTGGCGACGACACCCGCGTCCAGCAACACGGTCGCCATCTGGTTGCCGGTGGCGCCCTCGGGGATCACGACCTCGACCGGGTCACCGCCCGGGCCCGGGTAGTCCTCGGCCTGGGACCCGATGAACGGGAGGCCGCCGACGAGGGAGTCCATCCGGTCCCACAGCAGGTAGGCGCCCGCCCCGACGAAGCCGAGCACCACGACCAGCACCACCGCGGTGCGCTGGCGACGCCGGCGCTTGCGCTTGGCGGCGGCCCTCCGGCTGGCGGCCGAGCGGCGCCGCGTGGGTGCCGCCGGCGCCTCCTGGAGGGCGGGGTGCTCGAAGAGGTCCGTCACGCCGAGTTCTTCCTTCTGGCTGGGCCTGGGGTGGGCTCGATGGTCGGGTGCTGCTGTCCGGGCAGGTCAGGCGCCCGGCGGCCGCTGCTCGACGAGCTCGCCGGCGCGCTCCCCCGCCGACCGCTCCACGTCGAGTGCAGATTGCAGAATGATAACGGCTGCGGCCTGGTCGACGACAGACCGGTGGGTCTTGGTGCGTCGCCCGGCCGAGCGGAGCTGCGCGTGCGCGGTAACGGTCGTCATCCGCTCGTCCACCAGACGTACCTCGACGGGGGCGACCACGGCGGCGAGCCGGGCCGCGAAGTCCCGCGCGTCGGCGGTCGCCGCGCCCTCCGCGCCCGAGAGGTGGCGCGGCAGGCCGACGTAGACCACGGCGGCGAACCGCTCGTCCACCTCGGCCGCGATGCGCGCGACGTCCGCCGTCACCGCCGGCGCGCCGTCCGCGCCGGCGGGGACCTCCAGCACGCGCGGCACCGTCTCGACCGGCGTCGCGACGAGGCCGTCCGGGTCGCTGCCCGCCAACCCGATGCGCGCCTTGCCGACGTCGACCCCGAGCCGGGCGCCCCGCGGCAGCCCGCGGGGCTCCCCCGGCCCCGAAGCGGGCATCGTCACGCGCCGGCCCGGGCCGTGCGCACGCCGTCGGACACGCCGGCCAGCGCACCCGGCAGCGCGGTCGCGTCGGAGCCGCCGCCCTGGGCGAGGTCCGGCTTGCCGCCACCCCCGCCGCCAAGGGTCTTCGCGGCCGCCTTGACGAAGTCCCCGGCCCGCAGGCCGGCATCCCGGGCGCCCGCGTTCGTGGCCACGACCACCAGCGGGCGGCCGCCCGCGACACCACCGACGGCGACGAGCGCAGGCTCGGCGTCGCCGAGGCGCCCGCGCACGTCGAGCGCCAGGGCCCTCAGGTCGTCCGCCGAGGCGACCTCGCCGGCGTCGTGGGTCACGACGCGGACGTCGTCGACCCGCGGGGCCTGCGCGGCGAGCGTGCCCGCCGCGGCGAGCAGCTGCCCCTGGCGCAGGCCGGCCAGCTCCTTCTCCGTCTCCTTGAGCCGCGTCAGCAGCGAGCCCACCCGATCGGTGAGCTCGTCCGGGCGCGCGCCGAGCAGGCCGGTGAGCTGCCCCACGAGGGCGTGCTCCTTGGCCTGGAAGCCGTACGCGCCGTCCCCCACCAGGGCGTCGACGCGACGCACCCCGGAGCCGATGGACGCCTCGCCGAGGAGCGCGACACGACCCACCTCGCCGGTGGCCTTCACGTGCGTGCCGCCACAGAGCTCGCGCGACCAGTCGCCACCGATGGACACCACGCGCACCGTGTCGCCGTACTTCTCGCCGAACAGCGCCATGGCGCCCAGCTCGCGCGCCCGCTCGATCGGCATCGTCGCGTCCATGACCTCGAGGTTCTCGGTGAGCCGCGAGTTCACGCGCTCCTCGATCTCGCCCAGGGCGTCCGAAGGCACGGGGGACGGGGACCGGAAGTCGAAGCGCACACGGCTCGGGGCGTTCTCGGACCCGGCCTGGGTGCGGTCCGGACCGACCATCTCGTGCAGCGCCTTGTGGATCATGTGCGTGGCCGAGTGGGCGCGGCTGATCGCGACGCGGCGCGCGACGTCGATCGTCGCCGTGCCCGGGTCGCCCAGCGCCACCGTGCCCTCGACCAGGCGGCCGCGGTGCACGGACAGACCCTTGACCGGGCGCTGCACGTCGTCCACCTCGATGGTCGCGCCGCCGTCGAGCACGATCGTGCCCTGGTCGGCGAGCTGTCCGCCGGCCTCGGCGTAGAACGGCGTGCGGTCGAGCACGACCTCGACATCGGCCGGGGCCGTCGCCGCGGGGGCGGGCACGCCGTCCACCAGAAGCCCAGCCACGGAGACGGCGGCCTCGACGTCGGTGTAGCCGAGGAACTCGACCGGCGTGGTGAGCTCCTTGGACAGCGACTCGTACGAGCGCAGGTCGGCGTGCCCCGTCTTCTTCGCGAGCGCGTCCGCGCGCGCACGCTGCTTCTGCTCCGCCATGAGGTCGCGGAACGCCTTCTCGTCCACCTGGACACCCTGCTCGGCCGCCATCTCGAGGGTGAGGTCGATCGGGAAGCCGTAGGTGTCGTGCAGCTGGAACGCCTCGGCGCCGCCCAACAGCGGGGTGCTGCCGTCCGACCCCTGCGACGCGCGGGTCTTCGCGCGGCCCACGGCGGTGTCGAGGATCGTCGTGCCCTGGGCCAGGGTGCGCCGGAAGGCGTCCTCCTCGGCGTAGGCCACGTCGCTGATGCGGCCGAACCCGGCCTCGAGCTCCGGGTAGGACGCCTGCATCGCGTCCTTCGACACGGGCAGCAGGGACGGCATCGCGACCGTGTCGACGCCGAGCAGGCGCATCGCGCGCACCGCACGGCGGATCAGGCGGCGCAGCACGTAGCCGCGGCCCTCGTTCGACGGGCGCACGCCGTCGCCGATGACCATGAGGGACGAGCGGACGTGGTCGGCGACCACGCGCATCCGCACGTCGTCCTCGGGGTCGGCGCCGTAGCGCTTGCCGGTCATCTCCTCCACGCGGGTGATGACGGGGAACACCTCGTCGATCTCGTAGAGGTTCTCCTTGCCCTGCAGCAGGTAGGCGATCCGCTCGAGACCCGCGCCGGTGTCGATGCTCTTGTGCTCGAGCTCGCCCAGCAGCGGGTAGTTCTTGCCCTGGCCCTCGCCGCGCACGAACTCGTCGAAGACCAGGTTCCAGATCTCCAGGTAGCGGTCGCCGCCCGGGTCCACCGTGCCGCCGACGGCGTCGGGGCCGTACGCGGGGCCGCGGTCGTAGTGCCACTCCGCGCACGGGCCGGCCGGGCCGGGCTGGCCGGTGTCCCAGAAGTTCTCCTCGCGCGGCAGGCGCACCACGTGCTTCGGGTCCAGCCCGACGCCCTTCGTCAGCGCCTCGTAGGCCTCCGCGTCCTGCTCCCAGATCGTCACCCACAGGCGGTCGCCGTCGAGCCCGTACCCGCCGGACTCCTGCCCGCCGGTGAGCAGCTCCCACGCGAAGTCGATCGCCTCGCGCTTGAAGTAGTCGCCGAACGAGAAGTTGCCGTTCATCTGGAAGAACGTGCCGTGCCGCGTCGTGCGGCCCACGTTCTCGATGTCGTTCGTGCGGATGCACTTCTGCACGCTCGCGACGCGCGGCCACGGCGCCGGCTCGGTGCCGAGGATGTACGGGATGAAGGGCACCATGCCGGCGATCGTGAAAAGGATCGACGGGTCCGGCGAGACGAGGGGTGCGCTGGGGACGATCGCGTGGTCCTTCGACGCGAAGTAGTCGAGCCAACGCTTGCGGATCTCGGCGGTGCGCATGGTGTCCTTCGATGTGTCGTGGTGACGGGTGTGACGGGCGGGCAGCCACCCGCCACGGGCGGCCGTCCCCTATTCTCCCGCCCGTCGGGGGATGGTCGGAACGGGATTTCTCAGAACGAGTAGCCGAGGTCTGCCTCGTCGGCGGCGATCTCCGCCTCCGGGTCCGGTGCGGGCGCCGCGTGCCGGGCGTGCCCGGGCCTGCCGTGGCGCAGGTCCGCGGGACGCAGCCCGCTCGCGCGCACGTCGTCCGGGTCCGGCTGCCCCTCGGCGAGGAGGGCGGCCGTGAGCTCGGCCTCCCGGGCGCTGCGCGCCTGCGTGAACTCGCGCCGGAACGTGGCCACGTACGTCTCCGCCCGCCGCCCGGCGTCCTGCGCCGCGCGCCCCGCGCGGTCGACGACCGCCTCCGGCGCGTACTGCGCCACGATCTTGCGTCCGCGCTGGATGACGACCACGGTCACCGCGACGCCGACGCCCACCCAGAACAGCCGACGCATCAGCGGGCCGCCTTCGAGGCGTCGTCGCGGCTCGAGCGCGACGCCCGGGCGAACGCCTGGCGCACGCCGTAGGAGAACGCCGCGACCTTGACCAACGGCCGGCCGAGCGTCGAGGCGTACAGGCCGGCCAGCGCCGAGACGTTCTCGCTCACCTGGGCGGCCGACGTCGTGATGGTGTCCACCTTGACCAGCTGGTCGTTCGTCGACGCCACCGTGGTGGCGGCCTCGTCGAGGATCGGCACCGAGTGCTCCGTGACCTCGCGGATGGAGCGCGTGGCCTCGTCGAGCACGCGTCCCAGCTTGACGAGCGGGATCGCGAGCAGGCCCACGAGCAGCACGAACGCGACGGCCGCGATGAGCCCGGCCACGTCACCCATCGACATCAGATCTCTCCTCGCACAGGCGTCAGACGGTCGGTCGTCACCCTATCCCGGGTGACCACCGGTGATACGGCGGACGCCCCGCCCCCCGCGCGAGCGGGTGACGGGGCGTCCGGTACGGCGAGCGCGGGGTCAGCGCGCGTAGAACTCGACCACGAGCTGCACCTCGCAGGTCACGGGGACCTCGGCGCGCTTCGGCTTGCGGGTCAGCGTGGCCGACAGCTTCTCGAGGTTGACCTCGAGGTAGCCCGGGAGGGTCGGCAGGACGTCACGGTGCGCGCCCGCGGCGGCGACCTGGAACGGCGTGGTCGTCTGCGACTTCGGCTTGACCTGGATGGTCTGGCCCGGCTTCACGCGGAACGACGGACGGTCGACGATCTTGCCGTCCACCAGGATGTGACGGTGGGTCACGGCCTGGCGGGCCTGCAGGATGGTGCGGCCGAAGCCGGCGCGCAGCACGAGCGCGTCGAGGCGCGTCTCGAGGTCCTCGACCATGACCTCACCGGTCAGGCCCGGGTGCTTGCGGGCGTTCTCGTAGACCTTGAGGAGCTGCTTCTCGCGAAGCATGTACTGGGCGCGCAGCCGCTGCTTCTCGCGGAGGCGGACCGCGTAGTCCGACTCGGTGCGACGACGGGCGCGGCCGTGCTCACCCGGGGGGTACGGGCGCTTCTCGAAGTGGCGGACGGCCTTGGGGGTCAGCGCGATGCCGAGCTTGCGGCTCAGGCGCACCTGGCGGCGCGACTTGGTGACAGCGGTCACTGTTGCTTCCTGTCCTGTGGTGATGGATGAGGTCACACCCGGTACCACCCACGGGGGAGGTCGGGTGCGGGACCAGCCGATGGAGCGTCCTGCACCAGTGGTGACGGAGCGCTCACGGGGCCGAGGTCCCAGGCGGTCGCCGGAAACGGCAACCGCAATATCTTACCGCATCCCACAGGGCCGCTTCCCGCGGTTGCCCGCTCACCGCTCCCCGGGTGTCACGCGTCGTCGAGGATCTGCCGGATCCGGTCGAGCCGGTCGGTGACCTGCTTCTCGAACCCGCGGTCGCTCGGCGCGTAGTAGCGCCGCCCGGCGAGCTCGTCCGGCAGGTACTGCTGCGCGGCGATGGCGTGCGGCGCGTCGTGCGCGTAGCGGTACCCCTTGCCGTGACCCAGGCCCTCCGCACCGGCATAGTGCGCGTCGCGCAGGTGCGGCGGCACCACGCCGACCTTACCGGCACGTACGTCCGCCAGCGCGGCGTCGATCCCCTGGTACGCCCGGTTGGACTTCGGGGCGGTCGCCAGGTGCACCACCGCCTCGGCCAGGACGATCCGCCCCTCGGGCATCCCGATGAGCTGCACGGCCTGCGCGGCCGCGACCGCCGTCTGGAGCGCCGAAGGGTCGGCCATCCCGACGTCCTCCGCCGCGGAGATCACGAGCCGTCGCGCGATGAAGCGCGGGTCCTCGCCCGCTGCCACCATGCGGGCCAGGTAGTGCAGGGCGGCGTCGACGTCCGAGCCGCGGATGGACTTGATGAACGCGGAGACGACGTCGTAGTGCTGGTCGCCGTCACGGTCGTACCGCACGGCGGCGACGTCGACGGCGCGCTCGACGGTGTCGAGGTCCACGGCCACCGTGTCGTCCGGTGCGCGGCCGGGGTCGGCGTCCGCGAGGGCCGCGCCGGCCGCCGCCTCGAGGATCGTCAGCGCCTTGCGTGCGTCGCCACCCGCCATCCGCACGAGCTGGTCCTCGGCGTCGTCCGCGAGCTCCACGGCGCCGTCCAGGCCCCGGTCGTCAGCGACGGCGCGGCGCACGAGGGCGCGCACGTCCCCGGAGGTGAGCGGCTTGAGCGTCAGGAGCAGGGACCGGCTCAGCAGCGGGGAGTTGACCGAGAACGACGGGTTCTCCGTGGTGGCGGCGACGAGCGTGACCCACCGGTTCTCGACGCTGGGGAGCAGGGCGTCCTGCTGCGTCTTGGAGAACCGGTGCACCTCGTCGATGAACAGCACGGTCTCCTCGCCGCCGGTCGCGAGGCGGCGGCGGGCGTCCTCGACGACCTGGCGCACCTCCTTGACGCCGGCGGTGACCGCGGAGAGCTCGACGAAGCGCCGCCCGGACACCGTCGCCACGAGGTACGCGAGGGTGGTCTTGCCCACCCCGGGCGGGCCCCAGAGGATCACGGACCCCGGCGCGGCGCGGCGCGCCGACTCGTCGTCGGGCTCCACCAGCCGGCGCAGCGGCGAACCGGGCACGAGCAGGTGCGCCTGGCCCGCGACCTCGTCGAGGGTCGCCGGCCGCATGCGCACGGCCAGGGGGGCGCTGGGGCCGGCGCGGCCGGTCACCGGCGTGCCGCGGGTGCCGGTGAGCGCGGCGTCGAACAGGTCCATGCTCCTCAGCCTACGGAGCGCCACCCACGCGCCCGGCCGTCCGCCCTCCCGCGATGCTGTGACGTGCCTCGCCCTAGGGTGGGCGCATGGACGCCGACGTCGTGGTCGTCGGGGCCGGGCCCACCGGCCTGCTCCTGGCCGGAGACCTGGCCCTGGCCGGCGCGCGGGTGACCGTGGTCGAGAAGCGGCCGGCCGGCCTGAGCAACCTCACCCGCGCGTTCGCCGTGCACGCCCGCAGCCTCGAGACGCTCGACGCGCGAGGGCTGGCCGACGAGCTCGAGGCCACCGGCCGCCGCGTGCGTCGGATCCAGGTCTTCGGCCGGGTCGACGTACGTCTCGACCTGCTGCCCGGCCGGTTCCCGTTCGTGCTCGTCACCCCGCAGTACGAGGTGGAGCGCCTGCTGCGCCGCCGGGCGGAGGGGGCGGGGGCGGTCTTCCGGCACGGCGTGCGCGTCACCGGTCTGACCCAGGACGACGACGCGGTCACCCTCGCCGCCGTCGACGACACGATCGGCGGGACGGGCGGCGCCGACCTGCGGTGGCGGGCACCCTGGGTGGTCGGCACGGACGGCGTGCGCTCGACCGTGCGCCGGGCGGCGGGCCTCCCGTTCCCGGGTGAGACGGTGATCCGCGCGATGGTGCTGGCGGACGTGCGCCTCGCACGCCCACCCGAGGACGCGCTGACGGTGGCGTCGTCGGGCGGGGCGCTGGGCTTCCTGGCGCCCTTCGGCGACGACTGGTTCCGGTTCATCGGCTGGGACGAGGCTCTGGACCCCGGCGACGACGGGCCCGTCGGGCTCGACGAGGTCCGGGCCGTCGCGCGGGCCACGCTCGGCGACGACCACGGCATGCAGGAGCTGCGGTTCGCTACCCGGTTCGCGGCCGACGAGCGCCAGACCACCCGGTACCGGTCGGGCCGCGTGCTGCTGGCGGGCGACGCCGCGCACGTGCACAGCCCCGCGGGCGGCCTCGGCATGAACACGGGCCTGCAGGACGCCGCGAACCTGTCGTGGCGCCTCGCCGCGGTGCTGCGGGGCGCGGACGACACGGTGCTGGACGGGTACTCCGCGGAACGGCACCCGGTCGGAGCGCAGGTGCTGCGCACGAGCGGCACGATCCTGCGGCTCGCCACCCGCCGGGGGCCCGGCGCGTCCGTCCTGCGCGCGGCCGGCGCCACCCTTCTGGCCCGGGCGGCACCCGCGCGACGCCGCGCCGCGGCGACCGTCTCGGCACTCGGCGTGCGGTACCCGGCCCCTCCTGGTGCACACCCCGCAGCCGGGCGCCGGGTGCCGGACCTGCCCCTCGTGCCGGAGGGCGCGGGACGACGTCTCGCCCAAGCGTTGCGGGCGGGGCGCTTCGTGCTCGTCGCCCCGGCCGCGGGCCCACCGGCCGACATCCCGCTGGCAGGCGGCGAGCTCGCGGCGGTCGACCGGGTGGTCGTCCGCCGCGCGGACGGGCGCGACGCGACGCTCCTCGTGCGCCCGGACGGCTACCTCGCCGACGCCCGGGCGCCCGGGGCGGTCACCGACGGCCGCGAGCAGTAGTCGCGCGGCGATGCCGCGAGCACGACGTCACGAGCGCCGCGTCAGGGGCGCGAGCTCTCGAACTCCTGGCCGAGCACGAAGCCGAGCTTCCGGTACACGCGCCGCGCGGCGACGTTGTGCGCGTACACGCCCAGCGTGACCATCGGGGCCTCGGCGAGCCCGGCGCGCATGGCCACGGCCGTCACCGCGACCGCGGCGCCCCGGCCCCGCCACGCGGGATCGGTCCCGATCGAGCCGAGCGACCACGGCCGACCGGGGACACGGCGCGACGCGCCCGCCACGGCCCGCACCACACCGTCGTCGTCCCGCCAGCCCCACCAGCGGGACCGCGGCTCGTCGACGGGGAGCTCGCCCTCTGGGTTCGCGACGGCGAGGCAGGCCGCCGCCGCGGCCCGCCCGGCGTCGTCGTGCAGCTCCTCGACCCGCTCCTCGCCGGCCCGGACGGCGGGCGGCGCCGTGGCCGCGTACCAGTCCCAGGCATCGAACGGGGCGTGGTCGAACGGCGCCGGCACGACGAGGCCGTCAGGGAGGTCGGCACCCGACACCGCCGCGTACGTGCCGCGCGGCATCGACGCCCGCACCACGGGACCCATCCCGCCGGGGCTCAGCTCCGCCTCGGCGGCGAGCAGGAGGCGTGCCGCGCCGGCCGCGCTGCCCACCCCCAGGAGGCTCACGCCGGCCGCGTCGTGGTCGACGGCGAGCGGGCGCCCACCGTCGATGCGCTCACGCCAGCGCAGCCGCACCACGAACGCGTCGTCGTCGTGCCAGGCATGACTGGCGTCCCACCCGCCGTGGGCGGTCTCGGCGACCACCACGGGGTGGTGCGCCCAACGCGCGGGCAGGCGCGCCCCGGCCACCTCGGTGACCGGGGCGAGCACGTGCCCGTCGAGGGCGAGGGTCACGCCCCCGCGGCGGAGGCGACGGTGTCGTCCTGCGGGACGGCGTCGACCCCGGCCTCCTTGCGCTGCTCCGTCGTGATCGGCGCGGGCGCGTCCGTGAGCGGGTCGTAGCCGCCGCCCGACTTCGGGAACGCGATGACGTCGCGGATCGACGCCGACTTCGTCAGCAGCGACACGATGCGGTCCCAGCCGAACGCGATGCCGCCGTGCGGCGGGGCACCGAACTTGAAGGCGTCGAGGAGGAAGCCGAACTTCTCCTGCGCCTCGGCGGGACCGATGCCCATGACGTCGAAGACGCGCTCCTGCACGTCACGGCGGTGGATACGGATCGAGCCACCGCCGATCTCGTTGCCGTTGCAGACGATGTCGTAGGCGTAGGCCAGGGCGTTGCCGGGATTGGACTCGAAGTTGTCCAGCCACTCCGGCTTCGGCGACGTGAACGCGTGGTGCACGGCGGTCCACGCGGAGTGACCGAGGTCCACGTCATCGTCCTCGCCGGTCGGCTTGAACAGCGGCGCGTCCACGACCCAGACGAAAGCCCACGCGTCGTCGTCGACCTGCCCGGTGCGGTGCGCGATCTCGAGGCGGGCGGCGCCGAGCAGCGCGCGCGCCTCGGTGGTCCTGCCGGCCGCGAAGAACACGGCGTCGCCGGGCTGCGCGCCGGTGGCGGCGGCGAGGCCCTCCCGCTCGGCGTCGGAGAGGTTCTTGGCGACGGGGCCGCCCAGCGTGCCGTCCTCGCCGTAGGTGACGTAGGCGAGGCCCTTGGCGCCGCGCTGCTTCGCCCACTCCTGCCAGGCGTCGAACTGGCGGCGCGGCTGCGAGGCGCCCCCGGTCATGACGACGGCACCCACGTACTCCGCCTGGAAGACGCGGAACGGGGTCTCGGCGAAGTAGTCCGTGAGCTCGACGAGCGGGTTGCCGAAGCGCAGGTCCGGCTTGTCCGTGCCGTACAGGCGCATCGCCTCGGCGTACGTCATGCGGGCGATCGGCGTGGGGATCTCGACGTCGACGAGCTTCCACAGGGCGACGAGGACCTGCTCGGCGAGCGCGATGACGTCGTCCTGGTCGACGAAGCTCAGCTCGACGTCCAGCTGCGTGAACTCGGGCTGGCGGTCGGCCCGGAAGTCCTCGTCGCGGTAGCAGCGGGCGATCTGGTAGTAGCGCTCCAGTCCGCCCACCATGAGGAGCTGCTTGAAGAGCTGCGGGCTCTGCGGAAGCGCGTACCAGGAGCCGGGCGCCAGGCGGGCCGGGACCAGGAAGTCGCGCGCACCCTCCGGCGTCGACCGCGTCAGCGTCGGCGTCTCGACCTCGACGAAGTCGTGCTCGTCGAGCACCCGGCGGGCGGCCTGGTTCGCCTTGGCGCGCAGGCGCAGGGCGTGCGCCGGCGCCGGGCGGCGGATGTCGAGGTAGCGGTGCTTGAGACGCGCCTCCTCGCCGATGACCTCGGTGTCCGCGAGCGCCGTGGACACCTGGAACGGCAGGGGCGCGGACTCGTTGAGCACGACGACGTCCTTCGCCACGACCTCGATCTCGCCCGTGGCGAGGTTGGGGTTGGCGTTGCCCTCGGGCCGTCGCCCGACCTCACCGGTGACCTGGAGCACGAACTCGGCCCGCAGCGGGTGCGCCACGGCCTCGTCGCGGATGACGATCTGCGAGATCCCCGAGGCGTCGCGAAGATCGATGAAGGCCACTCCCCCGTGATCCCGGCGCCGATCGACCCACCCCGTGAGGGTGACGGTCTGACCGATGTGCTCGGCCCGCAGTGAGCCGGCCGTGTGGGTGCGGAGCACGGAGTGTTCCTTTCGAACGGGGTAGGGACGACACCGCCGGTGGCGGCGTTCAGGCACGCGAACGCGCCCGTGCGAGTCTAGTCGGTGGCCGGACCCCTTCAGCGAGGAGACTCCCATGGCGCCACGCGTCGCCACCACGACCACCGTCGACCGCGAGGAGCTCTTGGAGGTGCTGCGGGCGCGCCGGCACGGCGTGCTCGTCACCACCCGGCGCGACGGGTCCCCACAGCTGAGCCCGGTGACGTTCGGGGTGGACGACGCCGGCCGGGTCGTGGTGTCCACCTACCCGGACCGCGCGAAGGCGGTGAACCTGCGGCGGGACCCGCGGGCCTCGTTCCTCGCCCTCGGTGACGACTTCGACGACGCCTGGGTGCAGGTGGACGGGACGGCCGAGGTGATCGACGCGCCGGACTCGGTGGAGCCGCTGGTCGAGTACTACCGCGCCGCGGCGGGAAAGGAGCACCCGGACTGGGAGGAGTACCGCGAGGCGATGCTGCGCCAGGGCAAGAGCGTCGTGCGGATCACGGTCGGGCGGTGGGGCCCCGTCGCGACCGGCGGGTTCCCCGCGCGCCTGGTCGAGGACGCCTGAGCACGCCGGGGACCGCGCCTGAGAGCCTGGACACACTCGACGCACGGAAGCCTGCCTGGCCGTAGCGTCGACCCCATGGCGACGTTGCCCGACCCGGTGTGGCCCGTGCTCGTGCTCGCAGTGATCTCGGCGGGCGACGCGCTGCTGTGCGTGAAGCCGGTGGCGTTCATCGCGCAGTGCTTCCGCGACGTGAACTTCCCCGAGCGCTGGTGGTGGGTCACACCGTGGATCAAGGCCGCGGCCACCGCCGGGCTGATCGCGGGGCTCTGGGTGCCGTACCTCGGGCTGGTGACGTCCGTCTGCCTCGTCGTGTACTTCGCGCTCGCGCTCACCTTCCACGTGCGGGCACGGGACTTCGGGCGCAACTTCTTCGTCAACGCCACCGGCATGTTCCTGCTGTGCGTGTTCGTGCTGTGGTTCTCGTTCCTGCGCTGACCCGCCGTGCACGGGCGGCTCAGAAGAGCACCTGCTCGACGCCCCCGCCTGCCACCTCGAGCCCGCCGCCGTCCCGGGGCATCCCGGCCAGCGCGCCCGCCGGGTAGTCGCCCTCGTCGTGAGGACGCTGGTCGTGCGGTCGCAGCTCGTCGGGGAAGCGCCCGGTCGCGCCGGACCGGGAGCGGTGCCCGGACGAGCGGAAGCCGCGCTCGTCCAGCAGCGGCTCCACGCGGTCCCACAGCCACTGCCGATACGCCTCGAGGGCGTAGGTGCCACGGGCGAACACCCGCCCGTACCCGGCCACGGCGTGCGGGTGCTCGCGCTCCAGCCATTGGAGGTACCACTCGCGCGTGCCGGGCTTGAGGTGCAGCGGCACGACCGTGACCCCCGTCGCGCCCGCCTCGGCGACCGCGTCCAGAAGGCGGCGCAGGTGGTCGCGGGAGTCGGTGAGCCACGGCAGCACCGGGGCCACCATGACGCCGCAGGGCAGCCCGGCGGCCCGCACCGCGCGGATCAGGTCGAGCCGGGCGCGGGGCGTCGGTGTGCCCGGCTCGACCGCCTGCTGCAGCTCCTCGTCGCGGGGCGAGTCCGCGAAGGCGAGCGAGACCCCGATCCCCACCTCCACGCGCCGCGCTGCGTCGACGATCAGCGGCAGGTCGCGACGCAGGAGGGTGCCCTTGGTGAGGATCGAGAACGGTGTGCCGGAGTCCGCGAGCGCCCCGATGATGCCGGGCATGAGCCGGTACCTGCCCTCCGCCCGCTGGTACGGGTCGGTGTTCGTGCCCAGCGCCACCGGCTCCCGCTTCCATGACGGCCTCGCCAGCTCCGCGCGCAGCACCGTGTCCACGTTCGTCTTCACCACGACCTGCGAGTCGAAGTCCCGGCCCGCGTCGAGGTCGAGGTACTCGTGGGTCGGGCGGGCGAAGCAATAACGGCACCCATGACTGCATCCGCGGTACGGGTTGACCGTCCACCCGAAGGGCATGCGCGAGGCGGTGGGCACCTTGGACAGCGCGCTCTTGGCCAGCACCTCGTGGAACGCCACGCCGGCGAACTCCGGTGTCCGCACGGTGCGCACGAGCCCGAGGCGCGCCAGCCCGGGCCGGTCGAGCCCGGGCAGCGCACCGTCGTCCGCGGAGACCGCCTGTCCATCCCATCTCACGCGCTCATTCGAACATGCGTTCGATGTGCGTGTCCAGCGCCGGCCGGCGCGGGCTCAGCCGCGGACGCGGGCGAGCGCGCGCCGTGCCCGCTCCCGCCACGGCAGCGGCCGGTCGCGCACCTCGGCGAGCAGCACCTCGACGGCGTCCAGGGCGGCGGCGGTCACCTGACGCGGCATCGGCACGTCGGGGTCGGTCCAGTCCTCGGCCGGCGCGACGGGCACGAGGTCGTCCAGGTCGCCGTGCACGGAGACGCCCCGACCCTCCAGCCAGGCGATCCACGTCGCGCTGAGCCCGGTCGTCCACGCGTGGTCGTCGGGGCCCAGCGTGATGGGCGCGGAGCGCCGGGGCGCGAGCGCGTCCCCCACCACGATCCCGTCCACGATCGGCGAGAGCTCCCCGCCCCGCCGCGCGTCGTCGCCGAGCCGGCGGTTGAGCCGACGCAGCACCTGCGCCTCGGGCACGCCGACCGACGTGTTCGCCCGCTCGGCCTCCCTCGGCGCCCATGCGGGGTCGACGTCGACCACGTCCAGGAACCGCAGCCACAGCAGGCCCCCGGAGCCACCCGGCGGCGGCGCCGTCACGACGTGCAGCCTGGACGCGGGCAGCCCCGCGCCCCACACGGTCAGGACGCGGGTCGGGTCGAAGGACTCGAGGAACGCCGAACGGCCCTCGCGGGCGCGGTCGAGAAAAGCGCGCAGGGTCGTGCGCGACCCGAACTTGAGCGTCTCCTGCCACCCGCTCGCGAGCTCGCGCGCGAGGTCGCGCGCGGTGAGCACCACGCGGACCTCCGCGCCCGTGGAGCCGAGGTCCGCGAGCGCGCGGGCCGCCTGGTCCGGGGTGGCCTTCGCCAGCACCTCGTGACTGACGACGACGTCGCCCCGCGCCCGGCGCACCTGCCGCAGCAGGCGGTCCCAGGCACCCTCCACCCGTCCGCGGTCGACGCCGTGGTCGGTGCCGGTGAGGTCCAGCGCCGCCCAGTAGTGCAGCCGGGGCTCACCCAGCGCACCGGTGGGGTAGAGCACGCCGTGCCGTCGGAGCTCGCGGCGGTTCGCGTGCAGGCGCGACTGCAGGTAGGTCGTGCCTGACTTGGGCGTACCGACGTGCAGGAAGACTCGTCTCGGCATGACCTCAGCGTGGCACGCGGGCCTGGGCGCGCCCTGGACCCGTCGAGGAGCGACCGGCCCGGGTCGACGCCGGCCGGCACCTCACGAGGCCAGCGACACCCCCGGTCGCGCCAGGGTGAACAGCCCGCCGGCCCCCTGGAGCGCGAGCGCCGGTACAGGCGCCTGCGCGAGGTCCGCGGCGCGGTACCGCTTGAGGTCCCCGCGGAAGACGACCGTGCCCGGCAGGCTCAGCAGCGACTGCGGGCGCACCTTCCAGCGCGGGACGCCCAGGTCGCACACCCCCGCGTCCCGCAGCACGTGGTAGACGAACTCCGAGCAGAAGAACCGCCGGTCGTCCTCGGACCCGCGGCCCAGCAGCCCGGTCACGAGGCCGGGGGCGTTGTAGGCGTACCGGTGGCCGTCGAGCAGGAACTCCGCGACGGACGCCCCCACGGCGTCCCGCTGCTGCGGGGTCACGGGGACCTCGATCACGACGCCCGGGAGGCGGTCCATCCCGCGGTAGAGGTCGTCGTCGAGCCGTTCCCGCTTGAAGCACCCGACGAAGGGGTTGGACGCCCGGCGGCGACCGAAGCTGAACATGAGCTCGAGGTCGGCGTCGAGCGCCAGGGCCGCGTGGGTGTACTCGTCCCGCGTCGCGAGGCGGATCGTCCGGGACAGGACGGTGCTGCTGCGGGACAGGACGACGTAGATGCTCACGGCGGTCACCGTACCGCCCCGAGGGCGTCGTCAGGCCAGGTCAGTCAGGAGATCAGGGTGAATCTCAGGGAGGCCTCAGGGTGTGCGGGGGACATCCCCCGCGAGATACCCCCCGATCAGTTCGGCCGGCACGCGCGGTCCACCCCGCAGGCCCGGGTCCGCCGGGCCGTCCCCCGCCCGAGGAGACCCCGTGATCACCGTGCACCGCGGCTTCAGCAGCTACTCCGTCGACGACCTCGACGCCGCCGAGGCGTTCTACCGCGACGTGCTGGGGCTCCGGGTGGGACGCACGCCCATGGGCCTGGAGCTGGACGTCACCGGCGGCGCCCCGGTCTTCGTCTACCCGAAGGGTGGCGCGCACCAGCCCGCGAGCCACACCGTGCTCAACCTCGTGGTGCCCGACGTCGCCGCCGCGGCGGCCGACCTGCACGCCGCCGGCGTCGAGCTGGTGCGCTACCCGGGGTTCGCGCAGGACGCCGACGGCGTCGTGCGCAGCGGCGACCCGCGCCAGGGCCCGACCATCGGATGGTTCCGCGACCCGGCGCGCAACGTCGTCGCGCTCATCGAGGAGTGAACGACCGGCCCTCTCCCCGCGAGTGCGCGTTCCCCGGCCGGCGCCAGCAGGAACGTCGGCGGGGACGACGGTGCCCGGCTCACTCCGCGGCGGCCGGGACCACCCGCGGGAACAGGTCCTCGGCGGGCGGGGCCCAGGACGCGGCGTCGGCGTCCACCTGGTCGCCGGAGCGGATGTCCTTCACCTGGTCGGGCCCGACGGTCCCGTCCTCCTCCGCCTGTCCCGGGAACCACACGAACGGGATGCCGCGCCGGTCGGCGAACTTGATCTGCTTCCCGAACTTCGCCGCCGTCGGGGCGACGTCCGCCGGCACCCCGCGGGCGCGCAACGCGGCCGCCACCGCGTCGGAGCGGTCGCGGTGCGCCTCGTCAGTCACGGCGACCAGCACGGCGGTCGGGACGCCGCGGGTGGCGGTGACCAGGCCGGCGGACAGCAGCCGGGACACCAGCCGGGAGACACCGATCGACAGGCCGACACCGGGATAGGTGTTCTTCCCGTCGGAGGCCAGGGTGTCGTAGCGGCCGCCCGAGCAGATCGAGCCGAGCTGCTCGTGCCCCACGAGCACGGTCTCGTAGACGGACCCGGTGTAGTAGTCCAGCCCGCGCGCGATCTTGAGGTCCGCCACGACGACGCCCGGCGCCCGGCGGGCGGCCGCCTCGATCAGCGCGGCGAGCTCGCCCAGGCCGGTCTCGAGCAGCTCCGTCACCGCGTCGTAGGACGCCGCGAGCGCCCTGACCCGCTCGACGACGGCGACGTCCTCGCCGGAGATCGCGGCGAGCTCGAGGCAGCCCTTCGCCTGCTCGGGTGTCGCGCCCTGCTCGGCCCTCAGCAGCTCGGCGACGGCGTCCGGCCCGATCTTGTCGAGCTTGTCGACCTGCCGCAGCACGCCCTCGACGTCGTCGAGGCCGAGGCCGCGGTAGAAGCCCTCGGCGACCTTGCGGTTGTTCACCAGGATGCGGACCTCGGGCACGCCGACGTCGCGCAGGGCGCCGAGCGCCTCGGCCATGGCCAGCGGCAGCTCGACCTCGTAGTGGTACGGGAGCTCGCCCGCGCCGACGACGTCGATGTCGGCCTGGACGAACTCGCGGAAGCGGCCGTCCTGGGGGCGCTCGCCGCGCCACACCTTCTGGATCTGGTAGCGCTTGAACGGGAAGGCGAGGCGGCCGGCGTTCTCGAGCACGTAGCGGGCGAACGGGACCGTGAGGTCGAAGTGCAGGCCCAGCTGCTTCTCGGACCGGTCGACAGCCGGCTCCCCGTCGGCGTCCTCCTGGAGCCGGCGCAGCACGTAGACCTCCTTGGAGGTCTCGCCCTTGCGCAACAGCTGGTCGAGCGGCTCGACGGCCCGCGTCTCGATACCGGCGAACCCGTGCAGCTCGAACGTGCGGCGCAGCGTGTCCAGGACGTACTGCTCCACGACGCGACCGTCGGTGAGCCATTCGGGGAAGCCGGAGAGCGGGGTGGGGCGTGCCATGGGCCCCATCTTCCCAGACGACTGGAGCGCGTCGACCACCCGTCCCGCCGCCGGTCAGCGCAGGTACGGGTTGGTCGCGAGCTCCCGGCCGACGGTCGTGGTCGGGCCGTGCCCGGGGACGACGCTCAGGGCCGGGTCCAGCCGGCCCACCACGTCGCGCAGGGTCCGCGCCATCGTCGCGGCGTCCCCACCGGGCAGGTCGGTGCGCCCCACCCCGCCGGCGAACAGCACATCGCCCGCCAGGACCACGCCGTGGGAGCCGTCGGGGGTGCCGTCCCGGGAGACGCCCTGGGCGACGCCCTGGGCGACGCCCTGGGCGACGAGGAGCGTCGAGCCCTCCGTGTGGCCCGGCGCGTGCAGGGTTCGCAGCCGCACCGCGCCCGCGACGAGCTCACCGTCGCCGTCGTCCAGGTCCCGCACGACGACGGGCGCACGATAGTCCGCGGGCCTGCGGCCCGTGCCCGCGAGCGCCTGCGTCAGGGCCCCGCTGACGCCCGGGTCGCCGACGTCCTGCCCCGGGGCCGCGAGGCCGAGCGAGCCGAACGGGTCCTCGAGCCGGTAGGCGTCGGCGGGATGGATACGCAGCGGCACGTCTTACCGCGCGCAGAGCGCCGCCGCGTCCCAGGTGTGGTCGACGTGGCCGTGGGTGGCGACGACGGCGCGCGGGACCAGGCCGCGCTCCCCGACCAGCCGCTCGACGGCGGGGGCGACGCCGGCGCCCGCGTCCACGACCACGCAGTCCGCGTCCCGCCCCGTCGGCCCGGCCACCACGACACAGCAGTTGGTGGCGAACACGGGGGCGACGACGAGAAGGATCTGCACGGCGCCACGCTAGCGGCCCGCCCGGCGGGTCCGTCGGCGCGGAACGCCCTGCGGGTGTGACCTGCGTCCCGGCCTCTAGACTGTCCTCCGCGCGCGGGAGTTCCCGCGCGGTGACCGGGACGAGGCGAGGAGGTCCCCCACGGTGGCGGCCACCAAGCGCGAGCGGGATTACGCCCGCAAGCGGCAGGAGAAATGGGAGCAGCGGCGGGTGCAGGCGCGCGCCCGGCGGCAGCGGACGTTCGCGATCGTGGCGATCGTCGCGGTCCTGGCACTGGTCGGCGGCGGTCTCGTCGTCGCGAACCTCGGCACGGCGGGGAACCCGGCGGACACCCCGGCCGCGCTGGCCGCCGGCGACTGCCCCGCGGCCGAGACCGGCGCCCGCTCGGGCGGCGAGCGGCCTGACCCGTCGGCTGCCGAGGACCGCACGTGGACCGCGTCTCTCGACCTGTGCACCGGGGCCGGCGACTCGCAGGTCGTCGTGGAGCTGGACGGCGCCGCCGCCCCGCAGGCCGTCGCGAGCTTCGTGTCCCTCGCGAAGCAGGGGTACTTCGAGGGCACGTCCTGCCACCGCCTCACCACCTCGGGCATCTACGTGCTGCAGTGCGGCGACCCCACGGGGACCGGGACCGGTGACCCCGGCTACTCGTACGGCCCGATCGAGAACGCCCCGAAGGACGACGTGTACCCCGCCGGGACCATCGCGATGGCCCGCCGAGGGGACGACGGCGAGTCGATGGGCTCGCAGTTCTTCATCGTGTACCAGGATTCGACCATCCCGTCCGACAACGCGGGCGGGTACACGGTGCTCGGCACCGTCACGTCCGGCCTGGACGCCGTCCAGGCAGTCGCTGACGCGGGCGTCGAGGGAGGGGCCGGCGACGGCTCCCCCACGAGCCCCGTCATCATCGAAGGAGTGGAGACCCAGTGAGCGAGAGCACCCCCGGCTCGACCGGCCCCGAGGAGACCCCGGCCGGCACCGAGGAGACGGCCGAGACTCCATCGCAGACGACACCGGACGAGGCGGCACAGCCGACCCCGGACGCCGACGCTCCGGCAGACGAGGCACCGGCAGACGAGGCAGCACCGACCGTCACGTCGGAGGCGCCTGTGGAGACCGTCCCCGCGGCGGACGATGCGGCGCCCGACCCCGCACCTGCTCCGGACCAGGTTGCCCCGGACGAGGCGAAGCCCGCGGCGCCGAAGCCGTCGGCCGTGCCGAAGCCGTCGCGGCTCGCGGGGGCCCCCAAGCCGTCCGCGCTGCGCCGCCCCGCCGCCCCGACCCCGGCGGACGTCCCGCCCGCCGAGCCCTCCACGACCCCCGCCGCTCCGGTGGTGCCGCCGGCCCTCGACGCCGCGGCGGCTGCCGCGGCCGAGGCGTTCGGGCGCGTGGACGACGACGGCACGGTCTACGTGCGCGAGTCGACCGGGGAGCGGCAGGTCGGGCAGTTTCCCGGGGTCTCCGCATCGGAGGCGATGAGCCTGTACGTGCGGCGCTACCTCGACCTCGACGCCAAGGTCGCGCTCTTCGAGACCCGTCTCGACAGCGCCGACCTGTCGGTGCGCGAGATCGACCAGACCCTCACGAAGCTCGCGGAGGAGACCGGCGAGCCGGCCGCGGTCGGCGACCTGGACGCCCTGCGAGCCCGCGTCGACGGGCTGCGGTCGCACGCGGCGGAGCGTCGTGCGGCGCTCGAGCAGGAGCGCTCCGCCGCCAAGGCGGAGGCCGTCGCCGGTCGCACCTCGATCGTCGAGGCAGCCGAGAAGATCGCCGCCACCGACCCGGCGAAGATGCAGTGGCGCCCGGCCGGCGAGGAGCTTCGTGCACTCCTGGACCGCTGGAAGGAGGCGCAGCGCAGCGGGCCGCGCATCGACCGGCCCACCGAGGAGGCGCTCTGGAAGCGGTTCAGCCACGCCCGCACCGCGTTCGACCGCGAGCGTCGGCACTTCTTCGCCGACCTCGAGCAGCGCAACTCCTCCGCGAAGGCGGAGAAGGAGAAGCTGGTCGTGGACGCGGAGGCCCTGCAGACGAGCACCGACTGGGGCGCGACCGCCGCCGCGTACCGCGACCTCATGACGCGCTGGAAGGCCGCCGGACGGGCCAGCCGCAAGGACGACGACGCGCTGTGGGCCCGGTTCCGGGCGGCGCAGGACGCGTTCTTCGGTGCCCGCGACGCCGAGAACGCGGCGATCGACGAGGAGTACGCGCAGAACCTCGAGGTCAAGGAGGCGCTGCTCGTCGAGGCGGAGGCCCTGCTGCCCGTCTCGGACCTCGCCGCCGCGAAGGCGAAGCTGCGCGACCTCCAGGACCGCTGGGAAGAGGCCGGCAAGGTGCCGCGCGCGGACGTGCAGCGCGTCGAGGGCCGCATGCGCGCCGTCGAGACGGCGGTCCGGGGCGCCGAGCAGGCCCGCTGGGACCGCACCAACCCCGAGACCCGCGCGCGGGCCGAGGGTGCGGCGGCCCAGCTGGAGGCGGCGATCGAGGGGCTCGAGCGTGACCTCGCCGAGGCTCGCGAGTCGGGCGACGCACGCCGCGTCGAGGAGGCCGAGACGGCGCTCGCCGCACGGCGCACCTGGCTGGAGCAGGTCGTCCGTGCCGCGGAGGAGACCCGCGGCTGACCCGCGCCGGACGTCGCGCACGCGCGGCGATCCACAGGCACGAGCCGGAGGGGCTCACGAGCGGATAGGTTCCGCGTCGTGAGCCCCTTCGCCGTCCTCGCCACCGTGCCCGCCCCTCTGCCAGCCCTGCGCCGCACGGCGCGCGACCTCGCCCCGGCGCGAGCGCGCCGGCTCGGCGACCTGCTCGCCCCGGCCGCCCGGACCACAGGTCCCCTGGTGCACCCCGACGACGTCGGCGGCCGCGCCGCGTGGGACGTCCTGGTGGCCGACGGCGCCCTCGAGGTCGTCCGCGGCGACACCGCGGTCGTCGCGGGAACCGCCGTGCCCCCGGCGCTGCGGGCCACGCTCCTGGCCGGCGCGCTGCCCACGGGGGCCGTGATCGCCGGGCGCACCGCGGCATGGGTGCACGCCGGTCGCGCGGCGTGCGCCCGGCCCACCGACGGCCTCGACCTCACGTACCCGGCGGGCGGGCACCGGCCCGAGGTCTGGGGCGCCGGGCTCGTGTGGCAGGCACCGCTGCTGCGCGACGACACCGTGACCCTGGGCGGGGCGCGCGTCACCGCCCCGCTGCGGACGGTCGTGGACGTGGCGGTGCACGTCCCCGGTGACGACGACGCGGCCCTGCTCGCCCGCGTCGTCGCGGACGCCTGCGGTGTCCGTCTCCCCGACGCGGCCGCGCTGCTGGAGCGCCGGGCGCGGGTCGTCGGCCGGCCACGGGCGCGCCGGGTGCTGGCCCGGGCCGCCCAGCTCCCCCAGCCGGGGGCGGCCCACGACCGCGCGACGGCGCCCGTCCTCCGTGCGCCGCCCGCCCCGCTGCCCTAGGTTGAGCCGCATGGCCTCCGCCGCACCCGCCGTCGAGCTCGACGCCGCTGGCCGCCCCGTGCGGGTCTCCAGCCCCGACCGCGTCGTCTTCCCCGAACAGCCCGGCCGGCCGGGCATCACCAAGCGCGAGCTCGTGGAGTACTTCCTGAGCGTCGGAGACGGGATCCTCGGGGCGCTCCTGCACCGCCCCACGACGCTCGAGCGGTGGCCCAAGGGCTGGTGGCCCGAGGCCGTGATGGCCACGCGCGCCGACAACCGCGGCGACGCCTTCTACCAGAAGCGCCTGCCCAAGGGTGCGCCGGACTGGGTCGAGACGGCGACCATCGCCTTCCCCAGCGGACGCACCGCCGACGAGGTGGCGCCCACCGAGCTCGCCGTCGTCGCGTGGGCCGCGAACCTCGGCACGATCACCTTCCACCCGTGGCCGGTGCGCCGCGACGACGTCGAGGCGGTGGACCAGCTGCGCATCGACCTCGACCCCCAGCCCGGCACCAGCTTCGACGACGCCGCGGCCGTGGCGCCCCATCTGCGCGACCTGCTCGCCGAGCTGGACCTCACCGGCTACCCGAAGACGTCGGGCGGGCGCGGCCTGCACGTCTTCGTGCCGCTCGCGCCGCGCTGGTCGTTCCAGCAGGCGCGGCGGGCCACGATCGCGATCGGGCGCGAGCTGGAGCGCCGCCTCTCCGACCAGGTCACGACGAAGTGGTGGAAGGAGGAGCGGGGCGAGAAGATCTTCGTCGACTACAACCAGATGGCGCGCGACCGCACCATCGCGTCCGCCTACTCCGTGCGAGCCAACAAGCGCGCCACCGTCTCCACCCCGCTGGAGTGGGACGAGGTGGGCGAGGCACACCCGGACGACTTCGACGTCACGACCGTTCCCGCGCGGTTCGCCGAGCGCGGCGACCTCTTCGCCGCCCTGCGCGCGGACCGCGACCCGGCCCTGGACTGCTCGCTCGACGCCGCGCTCGCGCTCGCCCGGCGCGACGAGGAGGAGCACGGCCTGGGCGACCTGCCCTACCCGCCGGAGTACCCCAAGATGCCGGGCGAGCCCAAGCGCGTGCAGCCCAGCCGGGACACCGACCGCAAACGCTCCTGAGGCACCCGCCTACGATCCTCACGGAAGGGTGTAGCGCAGGAAGACCGACCCGTCGTCGAGCGGGACGCACTCGGCCCGGGTGAGGTCGGCCTGCATCCCGTCGGGCAGCAGCCGGAGCCCGCCGCCGGCGACGTGCGGCACCACGCGGACCGTCATCTCGTCGACGAGCCCGGCCCGCAGCGCCCCGGCGGCAGTCGTCGGCCCGGAGACCTCCACGACGCCGTCGGTCGCCGCCGCGATCTCGGCGAGGCGGTCCGGCGTGAGCCGCGGCTCGAACGTGGTGCGGGGCGCATCGACGGCGCCGAGGCTGTCTGAGCAGACGATCTTGTCGATCCCGCGCCAGATCTCGGCGAACTCGTCCGCGGCGTCGCTCTGTCCCGGCGCCCACGTGTCCCACACACGCATGGTGTCGAACATGTGCCGCCCGACGACGAAGGTCCGCACGTCCCGGACCCGGTCGTTGATGAACGCGTGGACGGCGTCGTCCGGGGCGCCCCAGTCGAAGTCGCCCGTCGCGTCGGCCACGTAGCCGTCGAGCGAACAGCTCATCAGTCCGTACCTCAGTGTGCCCATGCTCCCCAGACCTCCCTCGCGACCTCGACTCATCGGCCGGCGACCCGCCGCCCCGGGTCAGGCCGTCCCCGGCGCCCCCGGCAGAAGGCCCGCCAGGTCGTAGCCGACCGGCTCCTCGAGCTGGGCGTACGTGCACGACGACGGCTCGCGGTCGGGCCGCCAGCGCTTGAACTGCGCCGTGTGCCGGAACCGGGTGCCCTCCATGTGGTCGTACCCGACCTCCAGCACCCGTTCCGCCCGCAGGGGCGTGAACGACAGGTCCTTCCCGGCGCTCCACCGCGACTGCGCGCCCGGGCGCCGCTCCCCCGCGCCGCCGTCGGCGGCCGCCGGGTCCTGCCAGTCGGCCCACGGGTGCGCGGCGGCGGCGTCGGTGCCGGGCTCGACGACGAGCGGGGCGAGCTCGGCGTGCAGCGCCGCCCGCCGGGCCGCCGGGAACGACGCGGAGACCCCGACGAACTGGAGACGGCCGGGGTCGCGACCGGAGGGCCCGTCGCCGTCGTACAGCCCGAGCAGCAGCGAGCCGATCAGCGGTTGCTCGGGCGTCGAGGTCTTGTGCAGGCGGAAGCCGGCGAGGACGACGTCGGCCGTCCGGGCGTGCTTGATCTTCAGCAGGGCGCGCTTGTTCGGCTGGTACGGGTCGTCGAGCCGCTTGGCCACCACACCGTCGAGACCAGCCCCTTCGAAGGTCCGGAACCAGCCGCGCGCGACCGCGGCGTCCTGGGTACGGGGCGTGGCGTGCACCTGCGGCCCGTCGAGGCCGAGCCCGTCGAGCGCGGCGAGGCGGTCGCGCAGCGGCCGACCGGACAGGTCGTCGTCGCCGAGGGCGAGGACGTCGAAGACGACGAGGCTGGCCGGCGTCTCCGACGCGAGCAGGCGCACCCGTGACTCGGCGGGGTGGATCCGCTGCCCCAGCGCGTCGAAGTCCAGGTGCGCCGCCGCTCCGTCCGCGCCGTCCCCGGGCCGCGCCACGACGATCTCGCCGTCGACCACGCAGCGCTCCGGCAGCGCCGCGCGCACCGCGTCGACCACGTCCGGGAAGTAGCGCTGCATGGGCCGGGCGTTGCGGGAGTCGATCCGCACCTCGTCGCCGTCGCGGAACACGAGCGCCCGGAAGCCGTCCCACTTCGGCTCGTACACCCAGGTGGCACCGTCGTCGGGCTGGTCGGGCACGTCCGGCACCGACTTGGCGAGCATGGGCAGCACCGGCGGCGAGAGCGGCAGCGTCATGCTGGCGAACCTACTCCGGGAGGGGGTCGAGCACCTCCGCGCGACGGGCACGGTCGGCCTCGAGCTGCACCCGGACGGTCACCTTCCCGGCCTCGTCCCGGTGCGCGACACCGTGTCCCTGGCGCTCGTCGCCGTCGAGCTCGACCGTCAGCGGCGCGCCCTCGCCCAGGAAGTTGCGCCACCAGCTCTTGGCGTCGGGCATACCCACCCCGATGACGACCTCGTCGCCCCGGCGGCGGAACCCGACGGGGATCGCGAAGGCGCGGCCCGACCGTCGCCCGGTGTACCGGACGATCGTGAGCGTACGACGAAGCGGGCCGCCCCAGCGGGGCGAGCGGCGCCAGGCGAGCACCCCCCTGTTGAACCTGGTGACGAAGCGGCGGGCGCGGGGCGAGGCCAGGCTCGGCATGCGATTTTCTCCCTGAGGTGCGGCGTGGACGCCGGACTGCGGCGCGTCACGCTCACGCCGGTTCCCCGCGGGTTGGTAGCGGCGCTCAGGCGCCCGCCGACTCCTGGTGCACGTCGGCGGCCTTCGTCCCCGTGATGCGGTAGACGTCGAAGACGCCGTCCACCTTGCGCACCGCCGTGAGCACCTGCTGCAGGTGCCCGGGCTCCGCCATCTCGAAGACGAACTTCGACAGGGCGATCCGGTCGGACGACGTCGAGACGGACGCCGACAGGATGTTGACGTGGTAATCCGACAGCACCTTCGTGACGTCGGAGAGCAGGCGCGAGCGGTCGAGCGCCTCGACCTGGATCTGCACCAGGAACATCGTGTTGGCGCCGGTCGTCCAGCCGACGTCCACCATGCGCTCGGGCTGGGCCTTGCTCAGCTGCTCGGCGTTCGCGCAGTCGGCGCGGTGCACGCTCACTCCCGCCCCACGGGTGACGAACCCGACGATGGAGTCGCCGGGCACCGGGGTACAGCACTTGGCGAGCTTGACCCAGATGTCCTCGACGCCCTTGACCACGACGCCCGGGTCGCCCGTGCGGGTGCGGCGTGAGGGCCGGCCGGGGCTGGCGACCTCAGCGGCGTCCTCCTCGGTACCTTCCTCCCCGCCCAGGGACTTGACCAGCATGTCGACGACGTGCGGCGCAGACACGTGGCCCTCACCCACCGCGGCGTACAGCGCCGAGACGTCGGCGTAGCGCATGTCGTTCGCCAGGCCGACCAGCGCCTCGTGGCTGAGCAGGCGCTGGATCGGCAGGTTCTGCTTGCGCATCGCCTTGGTGATGGCGTCCTTGCCCTGCTCGATCGCCTCCTCGCGGCGCTCCTTGGTGAACCACTGGCGGATCTTGTTCCGGGCGCGCGGCGACTTCACGAACGCGAGCCAGTCGCGCGACGGGCCCGCCGACTCCGCCTTCGACGTGAGGATGTCGACCGTGTCGCCGTTCTGCAGCGTCGAGTCCAGCGGCACGAGCCGCCCGTTGACGCGTGCGCCCATCGTGCGGTGCCCGACCTCGGTGTGCACGGAGTACGCGAAGTCGACCGGCGTCGCGTCGGCGGGCAGCGCCATCACCTCGCCCTTCGGGGTGAAGACGTAGACCTCCGCGCCGCCGATCTCGTAGCGCAGCGAGTCGAGGAACTCGCTCGGGTCGGCGGTCTCGCGCTGCCAGTCCACGAGCTGACGCAGCCACGCCATGTCGTTGGCCCGCGGGTCGTCCGTCGTGGTCTTCCCGGCGGGCGCCATCTGCTTGTACTTCCAGTGCGCGGCGACGCCGTACTCGGCGCGGCGGTGCATGTCGTGGGTGCGGATCTGGATCTCGACGGGCTTGCCGCCCGGACCCACGACCGTCGTGTGCAGCGACTGGTACATGTTGAACTTCGGCATCGCGATGTAGTCCTTGAACCGGCCCGGGACCGGGTTCCAGCGCGCGTGGAGCGCGCCGAGCACCGCGTAGCAGTCCCGCACCGTGTCCACGAGGACGCGCGTGCCGACGAGGTCGTAGATCTCCGCGAAGTCGTGGCCGCGCACGATCATCTTCTGGTAGATCGAGTAGTAGTGCTTGGGGCGGCCCGTGACCGTCGCCTTGATCTTGGCGCTGCGCAGGTCGGCGGAGATCTGCTCGCGCACCACCGACAGGTACTCCTCGCGGGCCGGGGCGCGCTCGGCCACGAGGTGCACGATCTCGTCGTACACCTTCGGGTACAGGGTCTGGAAGGACAGGTCCTCCAGCTCCCACTTGATCGTGTTCATGCCCAGCCGGTGCGCCAGCGGGGCGTAGATCTCCAGCGTCTCGCGCGCCTTGCGCTGCGCCGAGTTCCCCGACACGTACTTCCAGGTGCGGGCGTTGTGCAGCCGGTCCGCGAGCTTGATGACGAGCACCCGGATGTCCTTGGCCATCGCGACGACCATCTTGCGCACGGTCTCGGCCTGGGCGGCGTCGCCGTACGTCACCTTGTCCAGCTTGGTGACGCCGTCGACGAGCATGGCGATCTCCTCGCCGTACTCGCGGGTCAGCTCGTCGAGCCCGTAGTCGGTGTCCTCGACGGTGTCGTGCAGCAGCGCCGCCGCCAGCGTCGCGCCGTCGAAGCCCAGCTCCGCGAGGATGGTCGCCACGGCGACCGGGTGCGTGATGTACGGGTCGCCGGACTTGCGCTCCTGGCCCCGGTGACACCGCTCCGCGGTCGCGTACGCGCGCTCGAGCACGGACAGGTCGGACTTCGGGTGGTTGGTGCGGACGGCCTGCAGCACCGGCTCCAGGGCGGGCGTCGTGGGCGGGGCGCCCCGCACCCCCAGCCGGACCAGCCGGTTGCGCACGCGGAGGCCGGAGCCGCCGCCCCGTCCCGACGCCGCGGGCCCCGGTGTCGCGTCGGCGCGCGCGACCTTGGTCTCGTCGCTCATCTGCGCCTCCTTCCGCATCCACCGCGGGGTCGCCGTCGGCCGGGACGGCAAGTCTACGACTCCACGCGGAGCAGAGCCTCGACCGCCCGGCCGGTCAGCCTGTCGCGTCCGCCCAGGCCGGCGAGCTCGAGCAGGAACGCCAGGGCGACCACCTGGCCGCCCGACCGCTCCACCAGCTCGGCCGCCGCCCGCGCCGTGCCGCCGGTCGCGAGCACGTCGTCGACCAGAAGAACACGCGCGCCCGCCTCGAGTGTTCCCGTGCGCAGCTCGATCGCAGCGGAGCCGTACTCGAGGTCGTAGGACACCCGCTCCACCGGGGGCGGCAGCTTGCCCGCCTTGCGCAGCGGCAGGAAGCCGACGCCGAGGCGGGTCGCCAGCGGCGCGCCCAGCAGGAAGCCGCGCGCCTCCATGCCCGCGACGACGTCCACGCCGCCGTCCGCGTCCACCAGCCCGGCGAACGCCTCTACGACGTCCCCCAGGGCCGGCCCGTCCGCCAGCAGCGGGGTGATGTCGCGGAAGACGACGGGCGGGTGCGGGTAGTCCGGCACGTCCCGGATCAGCGCGCGGATCTCCGCCGCGCGCTCGGCGCCGAGCCCCCGCAGCCCGTCGACGACGATGTCGTCCGCCGGCTCCAGGCCGGTCCTCTCGTCCATCGTGACCACCCCCGGCTCAGCCGCGCTTGCGGCGCGGCTGGGCACGGTTGCCCTGGTGCTGGCCCGGGATCAGCTGGGCGGAGCCCGTCGTGTACGCGGCGACCTCGGCCTCGTGTCCGCCCTCGGCGACCAGGCCCGCCCGCTCCTCGAGGACCGCCTTCGTGTGCGCGCCGATCCGCGGCTCCCGCTCGCGCAGGGAGACGTCGAGCGGCGTCGCCAGGAAGAGCGACGAGGCCGCCCCGACGGCGATACCGACGAACAGCGACAGCGACAGGTCCCGCAGCGTGCCCGCGCCCAGCAGGAACGCACCCACGAAGAGGATGCTCGCCACGGGGAGCAGCGCCACGACCGAGGTGTTGATCGACCGCACCAGGGTCTGGTTCACCGCGAGGTTGGCGCGCTCGGCGTAGGTGCTGCGCGTCTGCGTGAGCACGTCCGCCGTGTTCTCGCGCACCTTGTCGAACACGACCATCTTGTCGTACAGCGAGAAGCCGAGGATGGTCAGGAAGCCGATGATCGTGGAGGGCGTGACCTCCCAGCCGATCGCCGCGTACACGCCGGCCGAGATCAGCAGGTCGGCGAGCATCGCGACGATCGCCGCGACGGACATCCGCCAGGCACGGAAGTACACGGCCATGAACAGCGCAGCGGCCACGATGAACACTACGGTGCCCCACAGTGCCCGCATCGAGACGCCGGCACCCCACGTCGGTCCGACGAACGACGTCGTCACCGCGGACTCGTCCACGTCGTACGCACCGGCAAGACCGGTGACGATCTCGGCCTCCTGCGCCTCGGACACCTCCTCGGTCTGCACGCGCACCGACGAGCCGCCCACGATCGCCACGCGGGGCTCCTCGTCCGGGAGCACCTCGTGCACGACGTCGATGGCCACCTGCTGCTCGGTCGAGGTCACGTTGTTGACCGTGAACTCCGTGCCGCCACGGAAGTCGATGCCGAGGGTGAGTCCCTTGATCAGGATCACGGCGATCGAGGCGATCGCGAGGATGCCCACGACCGTGAACCAGCGCCGACGGCGCTGCACGATCGGGTACGACCGGCGGCCCGTGTACAGGTCGTTGCCCCACTGGGCGAAATGCATGCCGGCCATCAGCGGCTCTCCTCGTTCTCACCGGTCGCCGAGGGCGACGTCCCGTCGTCCGGCCCCACGTCGGGTCCTGTGTCCGGCTGCTCGGTGGCCGCTGCCCGGCGCTCGGCCGCGCGACGCTCGGCGATTGTGAGCCGGCGCCCGGAGGCGTCGGTCACGGGGGCTGCGGGCGCCGACCGCGCACCGCTGTGCACCGGCTCCGCGGCCTCGCGGCCGCTCGGGGCATCCGCCTCGACCGGCGCTGGGGCCTGCTCGGCGACGCCGCCCCCGCTCGCGGAGCCGGCCAGGGCGGGCTCCGGCGTCCGCACCCGCCCGGCGCCCACGTACCGCGGTCCGGAGCCCGCGCGCAGCCGCTCGGGCGACAGGCCCGACCAGAGGTGGCCGTCGCGGAAGAACGGGATCTTGGTGATGACCTCCATCATCGGGTGCGTGAACCAGAACACGACCGCAACGTCGATGATCGTCGTCAGGCCCAGCGTGAACGCGAAGCCCTGCACGCCGCCGACGGCGAGGAAGTACAGGATGACGGCGGAGATCAGGTTGACGGCCTTGGCCGCCAGCACGGTGCGCCGCGCGCGGGCCCAGCCACGCTCGACGGCGTAGGCCAGAGTTCTCCCGTCGCGCAGCTCGTCACGGATGCGTTCGAAGTACACGATGAACGAGTCCGCGGTGAAGCCGATCGCGACGATCAGGCCGGCGACGCCCGCGAGCGAGAGCCGGTAGCCCATCCCCCAGGAGAGCAGGGCGATCGACACGTAGGTGATCACCCCGGCGACCACGAGCGACGCGACGGTCAGCAGGCCCAGCGTGCGGTACTGCATGAGGGAGTACACGACGACCAGTGCCAGGCCGATGAGGCCGGCGATCATGCCGTTGCGCAGCTGCTCGGAGCCGAGGGTCGCGGAGATGACCTCCTGGCTCTCCACCGTGTACTGCACCGGCAGCGCGCCGAAGCTCAGCTGGTTGGCCAGCGTGGCCGCGGTGTCGCGGGTGAACGAGCCGGAGATCGTCGCCTGCCCGTTGGAGATGATGACGCCCGGGTCCAGGGACGGCGCCGAGACGACCAGGCCGTCGAGGACGATGGCGAACTGGTTGCGCGGGGGCTCGAGACCCTGCAGACGGGTCGTGGTCTCGCGGAACTCCTTCGTACCCACGGCGTCGAAGTTGAGGAAGACGCCCCAGTCGTTGGTGGTGGTGCCGTTCGCCCCCGGGACGAGGCCGGAGCTGGCCGAGGAGATGTGGACCCCGTCCACCTCCATCGGGCCGAGGATGTACTTCATCCCGTCGCCCTCGCCGCAGGTGACCAGCGGCTTGTCCGGGTCGTCCCCGCCGCCGCCCTTGAGGTTGGCGGGGTCGGTGCAGTCGAGCTGCTCGAACTGCTGCTGGATCTCCGGCGTGATCTGCGCCAGGTCGCTCGGGTCCGAGGCCGCGGCGGCGTCGTCTTCCGGCGTCGCCGACGGGGACGGGGCGGCGCCGTCGCCGGACGTCGCCGTCGCGGTCGGCGTCGCCGACGGGTCGGTGTCCGTGTCGACGGACAGCGGAGCACCGGCGCTCTTGCCGCTCGGGCTGGTGTCGGCCTCGTCGGCCTTCTCGCCGTCGCCCGCGGCGTCGTCGGCAGGTGCGTCGTCGGCCGCGTCACCGGCGTCGGTGCTCGGCGAGGCGGACGGCTCGGGCGTCGGCGTCCCGGCGGCGTACGTCAGCACCGGGCGGAAGCGCATCTGGGCGGGCTGCGAGATGAGGTCGATGGTCTCCTGCGACACCTCACCGGGGATCCCGACGACGATGTTCTGGGAGCCCTGGGCGGTGATCTCCGCCTCGGAGACGCCCGAGGAGTCGATGCGCTGCCGGATGACGTTGATCGACTCGTCGATCGTCTCCGACGTGACCTGGGACCCGTCGGTGGTGTCCGCCTTCAGGATCAGCTGCGTGCCGCCCTGCAGGTCGAGCGCCAGGCCCGGTGCCCAGCTCGCGCCGTCCGGGTTGGTCTCCGACTTGGCGTCGGTGAAGACGCCGATGCCGAGGGCGAGGAACGGCAGGACGATCGTCAGGATCGTGAAGACCACGAGGGTGCGTACCGGACGCGACCGCTTCGTGCGTGAGTTCGCCAACTTCTGTCTCTTCCCGTCTGCGCGTCGTCGGAGTGCCGACGCGTGATGGCGCCGGCCGGGATCACCCCGACCGGCGCGGTGTCAGTCGAGCGGGCGAGGCCGCCCGCCGTCCCCTGTCACTGCTGTCACTTGGTGGCGCTGCCTGCCTCGCCCTCGTCACGACGCTGCTGGTCCCGGTACTCCCGCTGTGCGGTGTCCAGGCTCGACAGGTCGTCGGGGACGTCGACGTGAGCGTCGCCGGAGGTGATCGTACCGGTCTCGGCGGAGTCGGTTGTGACGTCGGTCTCGTCGGTCGCGAGGGCGGCCTCGTCGGCCGGCGTGTCGATGCGCTTGGCGATGGCCGCGCGCAGCCAGCGGGTCTGCGATCCGGGGGTCGACTCGATGGTGACGGTGTCGTTCGCCTCGTCGACCTCCACGACCGTGCCGAACAGGCCCGAACCGGTCATGACCTCCTGGCCCGGCTCGAGCTGCGACCGGAACTCGGCCTGCTGCTTCTGCTGCTTGCGCGTCCGCTGGCTCATGAAGAACATGAGGCCGGCGAGGACCACGAAGAGGATGATGAGTTCCACGGAGCGTCCTTGTCTGTCGCTGTCCGGCGGTCGTTGACGACGGCCGGGGTCGGGCACGCCGGTCGGCGCACCGCGCACAGGCGATGCCTGTCGGCGAACCTGTGCGTACGGGCCCCAACGAGCACGGCACCCGTCGAGTTCCGCACTCGGGCCGTCGACGGCCCGAGGTGATCCCAGTCTACTGGGGTGTGCCCGCGTCGCCGTCGGCCCCGTCGAAAAGGGTCCCGCCGAGCGGCGCGCCCCACGCCCCGGGCGGCGGTTCCAGGCCCAGGTGCTCCCACGCCGCCTGCGTCGCGACGCGGCCGCGCGGCGTGCGGCCCAGCAGGCCTTCGCGGACGAGGTACGGCTCGGCGACGGTCTCGACCGTGTCCGGCTCCTCCCCCACGGTCATCGCCAGGGTGCTCAGACCCACCGGCCCGCCACCGAACCGTCGGCACACCGCCGCCAGCACGGCCCGGTCCAGGCGGTCGAGCCCGATCGGGTCGACCTCGTAGACCTCCAGCGCGGCGCGTGCGGCCTTCAGGTCGAGCCGGCCGTCCCCGCGCACCTGCGCCCAGTCGCGCACGCGGCGCAGCAGGCGGTTCGCGATGCGCGGGGTGCCCCGGGAGCGCCCGGCGATCTCGTGGGCTGCGGCGTGCTGGATGTCCACGCCCATCAGGCCGGCCGAGCGCGTGATGACCCGCTCCAGCTCGGCGGCGTCGTAGAAGTCGAGGTGCCCGGTGAAGCCGAAGCGGTCGCGCAGCGGCGCGGGCAGCAGCCCGGACCGCGTCGTCGCCCCCACCACCGTGAACGGCGGCAGCGCCAGCGGGATCGCGCTGGCGCCGGCACCCTTGCCGACCACGACGTCGACCCGGAAGTCCTCCATCGCCACGTACAGCAGCTCCTCCGCCGGCCGGGCCAGGCGGTGGATCTCGTCGATGAACAGCACCTCGCCCTCCTCGAGGGAAGACAGGACGGCCGCCAGGTCGCCCGCGTGCTGGATCGCCGGGCCGCTGGTGACGCGCAGCGACGTGCCGAGCTCCGCGGCGATGATCATCGCGAGCGTCGTCTTGCCGAGCCCCGGAGGCCCGGACAGCAGCACGTGGTCGGGGGACGCGTCGCGGGCGAGCGCCGCCTGCAGCACCAGCGAGAGCTGGTCGCGCACCACGCGCTGGCCCACGAACTCGTCGAGCTTCTTGGGCCGCAGCGCCGCCTCGGCCGCGCGCTCGACGTCGTCGGCGGACGACGTCACGAGCCGCTCGCCGCCGTATTCCGGCTCCACCGGCTCAGCCACGGCGGCCGCCGAGCGATCGCAGGGCCGCCCGCAACGTCGCTGCCACGTCGATCGCCCCGTCGCCGTCGCTCCGGTCCGCGAGCACCTGCTCGACCGTGTCCTGCGCGACCTTCGTCGCCCAGCCCAGTCCCACGAGCGCCTCGACCACCTGGTCGCGCGCGGGGTCGCCGCCGTGCGTGGGCGCGACGTCGGGCACGGCGTCGTCGGCGCCCGCGACCCCGGGGGCGCCCAGCTTCCCGCTGAGCTCGAGCACCAGGCGCTGCGCGCTCTTGGGGCCGACGCCGGGGATGCGGCGCAGCGCGGCGAGGTCCTCGGCCGCGACGGCGCGGCGCAGCGCGTCGGGGGTCAGCACGGCGAGCATGGCCAAGGCGATACGGGGGCCGACGCCCGAGACCGACTGCGCGGTCTCGAAGACCTCCCGCTCGTCGGCCTCCGCGAACCCGAACACCGTCATCGAGTCCTCGCGGACGACGAGCGTGGTGTGCAGCTGCGCCCGCTCCCCCACCCGCAGCCCCGCGAGGGTGCCGGGGGTCGCGTGGACGAGGTAGCCGACCCCGCCGACGTCGAGCACGGCCCGCTCCAGCGTCACATGCGTGACCGTGCCGGTCAGAGAGGCGATCACCGTCGTCCTTTCGTCGGGCGGGCCTTCGGTCGAACACCCGTACGAGGCGTCACTGTAACAACCGGCGCCGACGCCGCCGGGCGCGACACGAGCGCCGGCTCGCGATCGCCGTCGACGTCGCCCGTCCGGTCAGCGAGAGGTCCGGGACGGCGCTCCGCGGTGCTTGCCCCGACGTGCGCTCTGCTCCGCCGCCGCCCATGCCCGCTGTGCGGGGGTGAGCTCGTGGCGCTCGCCACCCTGCAGGGCGCCCGCCGGGCGCCACAGGTGCGTCACCGCCAGGGCGAGCGCGTCCGCGGCGTCGGCGGGCCGCGGCAGGTCGTCGAGACCGAGGATCCGGGCGATCATGCGCTGCACCTGCTCCTTGCCCGCCCGGCCGGAGCCCGTCACGGCGGCCTTCACCTCGCTGGGCGTGTGCATGGCGACGGGGATCCCGCGCCGCGCGGCCGCGACCATCGCCAGCCCGGCCACCTGGGCCGTGCCCATGACGGTGCCCAGGTTGTGCTGGGCGAAGACCCGCTCGACGGCCACGACGTCGGGGACGTGGCGGTCCAGCCACTCGTCGAGCCCGGAGGCGACGTGCAGGAGCCGCAGGTCGATGCTCGTGGCAGGGTCGCTGCCGACCACGCCCACGTCGACCAGTCGCGCGCGCCGGCCGGGCAACGAGTCCACGACCCCGACACCGCACCGGGTCAGCCCCGGGTCCACCCCCAGCACGCGCACGTCGTCACCCTCTCACGCCGTGGGCCGATGACGTCCGAGGCGCACGGTCACTCCTCGTCGAGCGCCGCCATGACCTCGTCGGAGGCGTCGAAGTTCGCGTAGACGTTCTGCACGTCGTCGCTGTCCTCGAGCGCGTCGATGAGGCGCAGGATCTTGCGCGCGCCCTCGACGTCGACCTCGACCTCCATGGACGGGTGCCAGATGGAGTCGGCCGAGTCGTACTCGATGCCCGCCTCCTGGATGGCGGTGCGCACCGCGACGAGGTCGGTGGCCTCGCAGAGGACCTCGATGGCGTCGCCCTCGTCGCTGACGTCCTCGGCGCCGGCGTCGAGCGCCGCGAGCATGACGTCGTCCTCGGTCACGCCGTCGGCCTTGGGCACGACGACGAGGCCCTTGCGGGAGAACAGGTACGACACGGAACCCGGGTCGGCCAGGTTGCCGCCGTTGCGGCTGAACGCGAGGCGGACCTCGGAGGCGGCCCGGTTCTTGTTGTCCGTGAGGCACTCGACGAGGACCGCGATGCCGTTCGCGCCGTAGCCCTCGTACATGATCGTCTGGTAGTCGACGGCGTCGGCGCCCTCGCCGGAGCCGCGCTTGAGCGCGCGGTCGATGTTGTCGTTCGGGACCGACGACTTCTTCGCCTTCTGGACGGCGTCGAACAGCGTGGGGTTGCCCGCCAGGTCACCGCCCCCGGTGCGCGCGGCGACCTCGATGTTCTTGATCAGCTTCGCGAAGAGCTTGCCGCGCTTGGCGTCGATCGCGGCCTTCTTGTGCTTGGTCGTGGCCCACTTGGAGTGACCTGACATGCGCTTCCTAACTCCTTCGCGATGCTTGGACGATCCGGACGAACAACCCGTGCAGTCGCGCGTCCCCCGTGATCTCCGGGTGGAACGCGGTGGCGAGCAGCCGTCCCTGACGTGCTGCGACGATCTTACCGGCGGCCGGCCCCACCGCGGATCCGTCCGCCCAGCGGTCGGGGATCCGGGAGAGCACCTCGACGCCCGGGCCCGCCTCCTCCACCCACGGGGCGCGGATGAACGCGGTGCGCACCGGGCGCCCGCCTGGGACGTCGGAGACCCCCGCCACCTGCAGGTCCGCCTCGAAGGAGTCCACCTGGCGGCCGAACGCGTTGCGACGCACGACGACGTCCATGCCGCCGAGCGTGCGCTGGTCGGCCGTGCCGCCCTCGATGCGGTCGGCGAGCAGGATCATGCCCGCGCACGAGCCGAACACGGGCAGCCCTTCGCCGATGAGGCCCCGCAGCGGGTCGGCCAGCTCGAAGAGCCGCAGCAGCTTGTCGATCGTCGTCGACTCCCCGCCGGGCAGGACGAGCCCGTCCACCGCGTCGAGCTCGGCGGGGCGGCGCACCGCCACGGCACGCGCCCCTGCCTGCTCGAGGGCCGCGGCATGCTCGCGCACGTCGCCCTGCAGGGCGAGGACGCCGATCGTCGTGGTCACCGGGGCAGTGTAGGGCCCCGGGTCTGCCCGCCCGGCGGCCGCTCAGCTGCACGTGCCGATCAGGCCCAGGGCGATGCTGTAGGTGCGGGGGTCCGACGGCACCGACGTCCAGACGACGCCGCCCGTGAAGACCCGCTCGGCGCGCACCCGTGCCGAGGCGTTCGCCGCGACGCCGGTCACCTGGTAGGTCGTGGTGCCCGCCGGGACCTGCACCGTGGCGGGTGTGGCTGCAGGGCCGAAGGTGAACTGGTACCGGCTCGCGCTGGGCACCGCCGTCCAGTTGAAGGTGACGGACACCAGACCGAGCGCGCCGCACGAGAGAGCGGGGGCGGGGACGGTCCCCGCGCTCACCGCACCGCTCACGACGGTGCCCGTGTCGGTCCACGCCGTGCCCCCGAGCGACGCCGCGAGCGCCACGGACACGCCGCCCGCCTGCCCCTGCACCGTCGACGGTGCCGACGCGGAGAGCGCGACCGTCACGCACAGCGCGGCCGTCCCGCCCGCGGGGATGGTCGTGGAGGTGCCGTTGCCCGCGCCGCACCCGGTCCCGGTGTCGGCGGCGCCGAACGACGCGCTGGTGGTGAACGACGTGCCCAGGCTCCCGGTCCGCGTCGGAGTGACGGTCACCGTCGTCGGCCGCGAGCCGCCGTTGCGCACCGTGATGATCTCGGAGTCCCCGGACCCCGGCACGGCCCCGGTGAGCCCCAGTGCGGGCGCCGTGACGCTGCCGCCGCGACCGACGAGCTCGTTGCCGAGGCCGACGACCTGGACGTCGACCGTGCCGGCCCGGACGGCTGCGGTCGGGGCCGTCGCCGTGGCCTCGCCCTGCCACCAGGCCCACGCGACCCCGCCGCCCGCGAGCACGCCGACGAGCGCCACCACCGCCAGGACCGCGACCCGGCGCATCCGCGCAGGGCGCCGGCCGGACCGTTCAGCCACGGCGTCCCTCCCTCGCCGCGACCGCCCACCGCAGCAGCGCGCCCAGCAGGACCGCGCCGGCCGCGACCAGGAGCGGCACCGCCGGGGACCCGCCGGTGCGCGGGAGGACGGCGGCGCGCGCGCCGTCGCCCGGCGCCGGCTCGTCGCGCGGGCGCTCGCCCGCTGCCGGCTGTTCGCCCACGAGGGTCACCACGACGTCGAGGGGCACGGTCGCGCCCTGGGTGTCGTCGCCCGCCGACGCGGCGAGGGTCACCTCGAGCGCCACCGGGAGCACCTCGGACTCGGCGAGCCGTACGGGCACCGGCCGCCCGGCGGCCGTCCACGGGTCGCCGCCGGGTCGCACCCGGACGCGCAGGGCGCGGGCGAGCGCCCCGGCGGCGTCGCCCGCCCCCGCCCCCAGGGCCACGGCCACCTGGCCGCTGGCCGTGCCGCGCCTGTCGTTGCGCACCAGCAGCACCGAGCTCCGCGTCTCCCCCGGCACCCACGGCGAGGCCTCGAACAGCGCCACCTCCAGGTCGTCCGACCACCTGCGGCCGTCCACGCTGAGCGCGACGCCCCCGTCGGGGTCCCCTCCCGCGGACGGGACGGCACCGGCTGCGGCCGGGGCCACCGGGAGGAGGAACGCGCCCGAGGCCACGACCGCGGCCAGGGTCCGCGCGGACGTCGCCCCGCGCCCGCGATGACGGGGCCGCGGCGGGGACGGGACTGCGCGCGCCGCGCTCACCGCACCGGCTCCCGGTCCGAGGTGGGCACCGTGGGACTCGTCGCGCCGGGCGGCGACTCCTGCTCAGGCCACCAGGTCTCCAGGCCCGGCGACGGCTCCTCTCCCTTCCGGGAGCGCCGCTCCCGGACCTCCCCCGCGACGAGCCACCCGGCGTACCCGAGCAGGAGGACGGCCGCGGCGGTCGTGATCGCCTGCCGCAGCTGCGGCGACCCCAGGCCCATGACGCGTCCGAGCTGCGGCACGGCGTACCAGAGCACGCCCCGCACCTGCACGGCGCGCACCGGCCGGGGGTCGGCGACCTCGTTGGCGTCGCCCCGCGTCACCAGGGTGCGCTCGCCGTCGGCCGTCGTGCCGAGCCCGACGACGCGATGGGTCACGACCGTCGGGTCGCCGGAGCGCAGCTGGTAGGTGACCACGTCTCCGGTCGCGATCTCGTCGGGGGCGACGGGGCGCACGACGACGAGCGTCCCGACGGCCAGCGCCGGGCTCATCGAGCCCGTGGCCACCCCGTACGGGACGCCGCCACCCAGGCGCGGGACCACGACGACGAGCAGCAGCGCGCCGCCGGCGACCAGCAGGACGAGCCCGGCGAGCACCCGCCCGAGGACGCGCCGCGCGCTGCGGACCGGCCGCGTGGGTGCCGGGTCCACGGCGGGCTCAGGGCGTGGGGACGACGTGCGCCTGCGTGACCTGCACCGTCACGTCGTCGAGCGCGGCCGTCAGCCCCTGGGTGTCGTTCGTCGCGGCCGTGTCGAAGGCGGCCTCGAGGTTCACGACGAGCGAGTCCGTCTCGCCGACCGGGACGGGATCGGTGAGCGGGAGCGTCAGCGTCTCATCCCCCAGGGTCGCCGAGGTCAGGCTCAGGTCGAGAGCGCCGGTGAGGGCGTTCTCCGCGGTCCACGTCGGAGAGGAGACCGTGATCTCGCCGAGCGCGAGGTGGTCGCCGGTGCCCCCGATCGCCAGGGAGCAGGTGGTCGTGACCGTGTCGCCCGGCACGATGCCGTCCGTCACGGCGCCGCCTCCGTCGAGGGTCCACTCCCCGCACGCGCCGTCGCTCATCGTCAGTGTCCCCGCGGTGACGTCCGGCCCGGTGGCCGTCCCCTGCGCGGTCCAGTAGGCGATCGTCTGGGCCCCGCCGACCAGCAGGACGGCGGCACCTCCCACAGCGATCGCGGCCTTCGTCAGTCGGTTCACGTCCATGCCCCCCCGGGTCTGTCGCGCGCCCGCACGCCGATGTGCGTGACGCGTCTCACGCCGACGGTAACCAACGGATGCCCTGGGCGCGCGTCGTGCGCGCAGGGTCAGCGGGCAGGGTCAGCGGGCAGGGTCAGCGGGCAGGGTCAGCGGGCAGGGTCAGCGGGCAGCGGTGCCCAGCTCCTCAGGGTCGGAGGGCTCGTCGTCGTGCTGGGTGCCGAGGTGGCGCACGGTGCCGTCCCACCCGCGGACGAGGGCGTCGACGACGTCCGGCAGGACGGTCGGGAACACCTCGCGCGTCTCGGCCCGCAGCTCTGCGACGGTCAGCCAGCGCATCTCGTCGAGCACGTCCCGCTCCTCAGGGGTCCACCCGGCGTCCGTCGGCTCGTGGCCGCCGTCCACGCGGGCGAGGAAGAAGACCTCCTGCTGCCGGCACGTCTCCGCGAAGAAGTGGAAGAACGCGTCGCGGGTCAGGACGGGGCCCACGAGGTCGTCGGGCGCGAGCACGAGTCCCGCCTCCTCGCGCAGCTCGCGCAGCGCGGCGTCGACCTCGCTCTCGCCGGCGTCGATGCCGCCGCCGACGGTGAACCACCACGACCGCTCGGGCTGGTCGGCGTCGTGCCCGCGCACCAGGAGCACCCGGTCCGCGTCGTCGAGCACGATGACGCGCGCGGCGCGCCGTTGGCGCAGCCCGTCCGGCCCTACCGCCCAGTCGTCCCCGAGGGCGGGGGTCACCAGCCCCGCTCCGCCAGGCGCACGGGCGCCGGCTCGGCCTCGACGACGATGCCGTGGTTCACGGCTGACGGGGAACGTGCATCCATGGTGCCCATGGTAGCCACGGGACCAAGGGAGCCCCGCTCTCACCGGCGAGGCTTCACTCGCTTGGTCGGGAGGGCGGTGAGTGGATCCTCCGGCCACGGATGGCGAGGGTAGCGGGCTCGCAGGTCGGCTCGGACCCGGGGATAGCCCTGCCTCCAGAAGGAGGCGAGATCGCTCGTGATCGCGACCGGACGTCGTGCGGGCGACAGCAGGTGCAGGACGACCGGGACACGACCGTCCGCGACGGCCGGAGTCACGGTCCAGCCGAAGACCTCCTGCAGCTTCACTGCAAGGACCGGCGGCTCGACACCGTCGTACGCGAGTCGGACCTCGGAGCCCGACGGGACCTGGAGCCGTTCCGGTGCCAGTTCACCGAACCGGGCTGCCGTGGGCCAAGGCAGGAGTCGCCGGAGCGCCGATGCCACGTCGATGCGGGCAAGATCGCGCGAGCCTCGCACCGAGGCGAGCTCGGTACCCAGCCATCCGTCGAGATCGGCCAGCAGCGCCTCGTCGTCGACCGCAGGCCACGGGGCCCCGAGGTGGGCGTGACAGAACGCGAGCCGCTCCCGCAGGGCGAGTGCTGCCTCTGGCCAGCGCAGCACGGACAGTCCGCTGCGCCGGACACCGTCGCGGACGGCCGCTTGGAGGAGCAGCCGGTCGGGGTTCGCCAGCGGGACGTCGCCCAGCACTATCGCGCCGAGCGCCTCGACACGCCGCGTCACGATCCGGCCGTCGTCCCAGCGGATCTGGTCGGTGGTCGACACGAGGTCGCCTGCGATGTCTCGCGCGGTCCGCTCATCGATCGGCGCCGCGGCACGGATCCTGGCGTCGGCGCGACCGGGAGCCCGGTCAGCGACCGCGATCGCCAGCCAGGTCGTGTTCCGCAACGGCGAGTGCAGATCCAGCGCGGCACCCGTACCACCCGACATCTGGTACGTCGCCGAGTCGGTCCCCCGGGCCCGCGCGATCCGATCCGGGTACGCCAGCCCCGCCACGATCCCCACCGCGAGATCGTCCGGTACTCCGTGCGCCCCACGCCCACCCGACGGGCCGCCGGTCGTCGTTCCTCGGCCGAGGCGCTTCGTCTCTTCTCGCCAGCGGGCCGTCGCGCCGCGGTCCTCACCACGGCGGAGGGCCCGCAGGCGGGCCGGCAGATCATCGCCGACGTTGCGGCCCACGTCGTCCGAGAGCATCGCGACGATCTCGCGTGCCCGGTCGGCGCCGACCCGCGGGGCCCCGTCCAGCAGCGCACGCGCCAGGCGAGGATGCGCCCCGATCGCCCTCATCCGCCGGCCCCGCTCGGTGATCCGGCCGCCGTCGTCCAGGGCATCGATGCGGCGCAGCAGCTCGGTGGCCGCGGTCATCGCCGGCGCCGGCGGCGCCTCGAGCAACGTCAGACCGGCACCAGCAGGGGCACCCCACGCCGCGAGGTCGAGGGCGAAGGCTGCCAGGTCGGCGATCGCGATCTCCGGCGCCGCATGATCGTCGAGACGCGCGTGGTCGGTGACGGACCAGCACCGATAGACCCGGCCGGGCGCCTCCCGCCCGGCGCGACCTGCTCGTTGGTCGGCCGACGATCTCGAGACCCGGCAGGTGACCAACGTCCCGAGACCACGGGACTGATCGGTCCGCGGCTCCCGGGCAAGACCCGCGTCGACCACGACCCTGACCCCGGGCACGGTCAGCGAGCTCTCCGCCACCGACGTCGTCACCACGATCCGACGCACGGCGGACGGCGCCAACGCGCGCTCCTGTTCGGCCCTCGACTGGCGACCGAACAACGGCAGGACATTCTGACCGGCCAACCGGCGAGTCATGCCGTTGATCTCGGCCTCCCCCGGGACGAACACGAGGATGTCGCCGTCGTTCTCCGTCAGTGCGCGCCGGACGACGGTCGCGACATGATCCAGCAGGCGCGGGTCGACGCGACCACCGGGAAGCAGCGGCGTGGGCAACGGTGGTGGAGCCCACTCGGTCGCCACGTCGAACAGCGCGGCGGACGCCGTGATCACGGGTGCGGGTACGTCCGCGCCGAGTGCGCGGCTCAGCCTGGCCGTGTCCGCCGTGGCCGAGGTCGCGACGATGGCCAGGTCGTCCCGAAGATTCGCCCGGATGTCGACGCAGAGCGCGAGCAGCAGGTCGGCATCCAGGTGCCGCTCGTGGCACTCGTCGATCACGATCGCCGTGACACCTGGCAGCTCCGGGTCCTGCTGCAGCCGTCGCACGAGGAGCCCTGTCGTCACCACCTCGACGCGGAGTCCCTTGCCGCCGGTGCGCTCACCTCGCATCGCGTAGCCGATCCGCTGTCCGAGCGGCTCGCCTGCCAGCATCGCCAGCCGGGTCGCAGCCGCGCGGGTAGCCATCCGTCGCGGCTCGGCGACGATGATCGTGCCCCCGAGCGCGTCGCCCAGAGCAAGCGGCAACAAGGAGGTCTTCCCTGACCCTGGCGGCGCGACCAGCACCGCGGCGCCGCGGGACCGCACCGCATCGACGGTGGCAGGCAGGACCGCCCGGACAGGCAGATCCGCACCTGGCACCGACGGTTCAGGCAGCAGCACGCCTCGCCTTCGGTCTACCAGCCGCGCTCGGCCAACCGCACAGGCGCCGGCTCGGCCTCGACGTTGATGCCGACCATGGCCTCGCCCAGACCGCGGGAGACCTTGGCGACGACGTCGGGGTCGTCGTGGAACGTGGTGGCCTGCACGATCGCCTTGGCACGCGCGACGGGGTCGCCCGACTTGAAGATGCCGGAACCCACGAACACGCCCTCGGCGCCCAGCTGCATCATCATCGCCGCGTCCGCCGGGGTGGCGATCCCGCCCGCGGTGAACAGCACGACAGGCAGCTTCCCGGCTCGCGCCACCTCGGCGACCAGCTCGTACGGGGCCTGCAGCTCCTTGGCGGCGACGAACAGCTCGTCCTCCGGGAGCGACGTCAGCCGGCGGATCTGGCCGCGGATCTGGCGCATGTGCGTGGTCGCGTTCGAGACGTCGCCGGTGCCGGCCTCGCCCTTCGAGCGGATCATCGCGGCGCCCTCGGTGATGCGGCGCAGCGCCTCACCGAGGTTGGTCGCCCCGCACACGAACGGCACGGTGAACTGCCACTTGTCGATGTGGTTGGCGTAGTCGGCGGGGGTCAGCACCTCCGACTCGTCGATGTAGTCGACGCCCAGGGACTGCAGCACCTGCGCCTCGACGAAGTGCCCGATGCGCGCCTTCGCCATCACGGGGATCGAGACGGCGTCGATGATGCCGTCGATCATGTCGGGGTCGCTCATGCGGGCGACGCCGCCCTGCGAGCGGATGTCGGCCGGCACCCGTTCCAGGGCCATGACGGCGACGGCGCCGGCGTCCTCGGCGATCTTCGCCTGCTCGGGCGTGACGACGTCCATGATGACGCCGCCCTTGAGCATCTCGGCCATGCCGCGCTTGACGCGGGCCGTGCCCACCTCACCCGCGGTGATCTGGCCGTTGCCGGTGGTCTCGCTCAATGCAACCTCGCTCGTGTCGCGGCCGGAGGCGTGACCGCTGTCACGCCACTTCCCATCCTACGGTCGGTGTTCACGACCCGGTGAGCCCTGCCGGCATCTGGTCGTCCAGCTCGACCGTGCGCGGCAGCGCCGCGTGCCCGGACAGGCGCAGCAGGCGCACGTACCAGGTGCGCCGGGCCCGGCGGGCCTGCGCCACGGCCTCGTTGTGGAACCGGCGCGCGAGCTGCGCCCGGTACCAGGCCGCGCCGAGCTGGCCGACGAGGTCGGCCCCTGCGGACGTCGCGCGCAGCTCACGCAGCGCCTCGTCGTCGCCGAGCGCGGAGCGCAGCGTCGCGGACAGGTCGCTCTCCGCGCGCTCACGGTCCTGGCCCATGCCGACGAGCGCGAGCTCCGCGCCCGGGGTCACCGGGGGCCCGACGTCCTCCACGACGGCGAACGCAGCGTCGGCGACCAGCACCGCCCCGGCCGGGTCGAGCAGGCCCGAGGACGCCAGGTCGATGGACGCGCCGGCGCGCCGCGCGAGCTGGGCCTGCAGGGCGATGCGCGACGCGACGACCTTGCGGTGCAGGCGGTCGAGGCGCGACGCCGAGATCCAGGCGAGCCAGACCACGACCGCCGCGACGACGAGGACGACGAGCGCGAGCTCCGACCAGGTCATGCGCCCTCACCCCCCGCGGCGCGCCGGGTGCGCAACCAGCCGACGGCGCTCTCCGTCCGCGACGGGGCGACCGGGGAGCCCAGCGCCTCCCCCGCGGCGACGGCCATCTCGTACACCGCCAGGACCTGCGCGGTCACTGCCGACCAGTCGAACCGGCGCACGAACGCGGTGGCCCGCTCGCGCCGCTCCCGGGTGCCCGCGGGGTCGTCGAGGGCCGCGAGGACCGCGCGGGCCAGGTCGTCGGGCTCACCGGTCCGGAACAGACGCCCCGCGCCCCCCTCGTCGAGCACCCGGCGGAACGCGCCCAGGTCGCTGGCCACCACGCCCGCGCCGGCGCTCATCGCCTCGACGAGCACGATGCCGAAGCTCTCGCCGCCCGTCTGCGGCGCCACGTACAGGTCCGCCGACGCGAGCAGCGACGCCTTGTCCTCGTCGCTCACGCCGCCGAGGAACTCGAACGACCCGGCGTGCGGGCCGAGCGCCTCGAGAGCCGCGTCCCGGCCGTCGTCGCCCTTGCCCGCCACGAGGAAGCGCGCGCCGGGGAGGCGCTCCAGCACCCGCGGGGCGGCGGAGGCCAGGACCTCCAGCCCCTTGCGGGGCTCGTCGAGGCGGCCGAGGAACGCGATCGTGGGCGCCTCGGGCGTGCCGCGCCACCGGTCGTCCGGCTCGGCCGCGGCGAAGGTGTCCACGTACACGCCGTTGGGGATGACGACGGCGTCGCCGCCCATGTGGTCGACCAGCGTGCGGCGCGCGTCCTCGGAGACCGCGATCCGCGCCGCGATCTTCTCCAGCGACTGGCGCAGCAGGGGGTACGCGACCTGCAGCGCACGCGACCGCTCCTGGGACGTGTGGAACGTGGCCACGACGGGCCCCTCGGCCAGCCACAGGGCGAGCATCGACAGGCTGGGCACCATCGGCTCGTGCACGTGCACGACGTCGAACCGGCCCGCCTCGATCCACCGCCGCACCCTGGAGGCGGCCCGCGGGCCGAACGTCAGCCGCGCCACCGAGCCGTTGTAACGCACGGGGATCGCCCGGCCCGCCGCCGTGACGACCTCCGGGACCGGCGTGTCGTCGTCGGCCGGGGCGAGCACGGACACCTCGTGCCCCGCGCGCTGCAGCGCCTGCGCGAGGTCGCGGATGTGGAACTGCACGCCGCCGGGGGCGTCGAACGAATAGGGGCACACGATCCCGACGCGCAGGGGGCGCGACGGCGCGGCCACGGGCGCCGCGCTCATCCCTCGCCCGCCTCGGCGTTGGTGCGGGCGTACCGCTCGGCATCGAGGTCGTCGACGAAGACGCGCTGCAGCATGTGCCAGTCCTCGGTGGACTCCTGCAGCGTGCGCGCGACGGCGTCCACCCAGCCCTGGGTCATGCGCGCGACGCGCTCCTTGCGGTGCAGGCCCGAGTCGTCGGGCACCGGGACCGCCGGGTAGAACCGGATCACGATGCCCCACGGCGTCCCCGCGGCGCGCCGGCGCTCGCCGGTCAGACGCTCGTACGCGATGCCGGCCGGGATCAGCGGCACCTTGGCGACCAGCGCCAGCGCCGCCGGGCCGGCGGCCGCGCGCGCCCGGTGGCCGCACAGGTCCACCTCGACGCCGGACGACGTGAGGTCGCGGTCCGCGAGCAGCGGGATGATGCAGCCGCCCCTCGTGGCGCCGCGCACCAGGTTGCGGAAGACGTCGGCGTCGCCGAGCGGCAGCACGTCGATGCCGATGGAGCGCCGGAACTCGACGAACTCGACGAACAGCTGCTCCGGCTTCAGCCGCTCGGCCACGGTGAGCACCGGAGCGATGTGCGGGGTCGCGTACGCGCCCGCCAGGTCCCAGTTGCCCAGGTGGGCGAGGGCGAGCGAGACCCCCTGCCCGTCGGCGACCGGGCCCGCCACGTGCTCGTAGCCGTCGACGCGCACCCGCGCGGCGACCTGCTCGGGCGTCGCGCCCTGCAGGGTGAACGCCTCCCGGAAGTACCGCATGTACGAGCGCATGCCGGCGCGTGTCAGCCGGCGCAGCTCGGGGCCGTCCAGGTCGGGCCGCACCCGCGCGTAGTTCGCCTCGAGCCGGCGCACCCCCTCGGTGCGCCGCAGCCAGGTGACGTCCGCGACGGCGGTGAACGCCGCACGCAGCACCGGCTCCGGGATCTTCGGCGCGTGGCGCCACGCGAACGTGTACAGGCGGGCGACGTCGATCCGCATCAGGCCTCCGTGTCGGTGCTGTCAGGACGGGGCGGGACGGCCCCCGCCGGTGCGAGCTGCCTTCGCACCGTCGCGACCCGCTGCACCACCGTGACGAGGCTCGCGACGGCGAGCAACGTGAGCATGACCTCGGCGACGACCATCGGCACCCCGACCTGGGTGACCACGACCGCGAGGAGGGCGACCAGCAGCCGGTCGCTGCGCTCGGCGATCCCGACCGCCGCGCTGGCCCCGACGCTCTCCGCCCGCGCCCGTGCGTAGGGCACGACGGAGCCGAGCACGAGGCAGGCCAGCGACGCCACCACGCCCCACGTGGCGTACGGGAGGTCGGGGTGCAGCACGAACCACAGGGTGATGCCCGCGAACACCGCACCGTCCGACACCCGGTCCAGGGTCGAGTCGAGGAACGCCCCCCAGGGCCCCGAACGCCCCGACAGGCGCGCCATGACGCCGTCGAGCGAGTCGGTGAGGACGAACAGGCCGATGAGGAGTCCGCCGAGGAGCACGTGGCCGGTGGGCAGCAGTGTGAGCGCCAGGACGGACACCACCACGGTCCCGGCGATCGTCACCGCGTCCGGCGACACGCCCCAGCCCAGGAGCAGCCGCGCCAGCGGGGTGAACAGGCGCTGCATCGCCGCGCGGAGCCCGCCGAGCATCAGCGGCCTCCCTCGGACGTGGCCCCGCCCGACGGCCACGCCGCGGCGAGGCGGGCGCGCGTGTCGGACAGCAGCTCCGGCAGCGCCTTGGTCTGGCCGACGACGGGCAGGAAGTTCGCGTCACCGAGCCAGCGCGGCACCACGTGCTGGTGCAGGTGCGCGGCGATGCCGGCGCCCGCGACCTCACCCTGGTTCATGCCGATGTTGTAGCCCGCCGGGGCGTAGACCGCGCCGAGAGTGCGCACCGCGGTCTGGGTCATGGCGGCCAGCTCGACCGTCTCGGGCTCCGTGAGCTCCACGTAACCCGACACGTGCCGGTACGGCAGCACCATGAGGTGCCCGGAGTTGTACGGGTACAGGTTCAGCACCACGTAGCACTCCTCCCCGCGGGCGACGACGAGGCCCTCCTCGTCGTCGCCGGCGGGGATGCGGCAGAACGGGCACTGCGCCACCGACCCGTCGGCCGGCTTGTCCTGCCCGCCGATGTAGACCATGCGGTGCGGCGTCCACAAGCGCTGCAGCCCGTCCTCGGGCGGGCCGAACTCGCCCGCGCCCGCCGTCGTCGGGCCGTGCTCCGCGTCGTTCCCCGACATGCCCGCCCGCTCAGACCTGGGCGCGGTCGCGCACCGCGGCGACGATGCGCTCGATCGCGTCGGCGACGGGCACCCCGTTCTCCTGGGTGCCGTCGCGGAACCGGAACGACACGGCCCCCGCCTCGACGTCGTCCCCGCCCGCGATGAGGACGAACGGCACCTTCTCCTTGGACGCGTTGCGGATCTTCTTGCCGAACCGGTCGTCGGACAGGTCGGTCTCGGCGCGGATCCCGCGCGCCGCGAGCTGGGCCACGACGTCCTTGAGGTAGTCGTCGAAGGCCTCGGCGACGGGGACAGCGAGCACCTGGACGGGTGCGAGCCAGGCCGGGAACAGCCCCGCGTAGTGCTCGATCAGCACGCCCATGAACCGTTCGATCGAGCCGAACTTGGCCGAGTGGATCATCACCGGCTGCTGCTTGGTGCCGTCGGCCGCGGTGTACTCCAGGCCGAACCCCTGGGGCTGGTTGAAGTCGTACTGGACCGTGCCCATCTGCCAGGTGCGGCCGATCGCGTCCTTGGTCTGGACCGAGATCTTGGGGCCGTAGAACGCGGCGCCGCCCGGGTCGGCGACCAGCTCGAGGCCGGAGGAGACCGCGACCTCCTCGAGCACCGCGGTGGCCTTGGCCCAGTCCTCGTCGGTGCCGACGAACTTGTCCGTCTTCTTGTCGTCCCGCGTCGACAGCTCCAGGTAGAAGTCGTCGAGCCCGAAGTCGCGCAGCACCGACAGCATGAAGTCCAGCAGGTGCTTGACCTCCGCGGGGGCCTGCTCCGGCGTGACGTAGGAGTGGGAGTCGTCCTGGGTCAGGCCGCGCACGCGCGTCAGCCCCTGGACCACGCCGGACTTCTCGTACCGGTACACCGAACCGAACTCGAAGAGGCGGATGGGCAGCTCGCGGTAGGAGCGCCCCCGGCTGGAGAAGATCAGGTTGTGCATCGGGCAGTTCATCGCCTTGAGGCGATAGCGCCCGTGGTCCCCGACGTCCTCGAGGTCGAGCGCCGGGAACATCGTGTCGCCGTAGTACGGCAGGTGACCCGACGTGTAGAACAGCTCTTCCTTGGTGATGTGCGGCGTGCCGACGTAGGAGAAGCCCTCCTCGATGTGGCGCTGGCGGACGTAGTCCTCCATCACCCGCTTGATCACCCCGCCCTTGGGGTGGAACAGCGGCAGGCCCGAGCCGACCTCGTCGTGGAACGAGAACAGGTCCATCTCGGCGCCGATGCGACGGTGGTCGCGGCGCTCGGCCTCGGCCAGGCGCTCGAGATACGCCTTGAGCTCGTCCTTGCTGGGCCACGCGGTGCCGTAGACCCGCTGCAGCATCGGGTTCTTCTCGCTGCCGCGCCAGTACGCCGCGGCGTTGCGCATCAGCTGCACACCGTTGCCGATCAGCTTCGTGCTGGGCAGGTGCGGCCCGCGGCACAGGTCCTTCCAGACCACGGTCTCGCTCTCGCGGCCGGCACCCCGGACGTTGTCGTAGATGGTCAGCTCGCCGGCGCCCACCTCGACCGAGCTGCCGTCGTCGTCCGACGAGCCGCCCTTGAGGCCGATGAGCTCCAGCTTGTACGGCTCGTCGGCCAGCTCCGCGCGGGCCTCGTCCTCCGTCACGACGCGGCGCCGGAAGGTCTGCCCCTCCCGGATGATCCGCGCCATCGCCTTGTCGAGGGACTTGAGGTCCTCGGGGGTGAACGGCGTGGCGACGTCGAAGTCGTAGTAGAAGCCGTCGGTCACGGGCGGGCCGATGCCGAGCTTTGCGTCCGGGTTCACCTGCTGCACGGCCTGGGCCAGGACGTGCGCCGCGCTGTGGCGCAGCACGGCGAGGCCGTCGGGCGAGCCGATCGTCACGGGCTCGACGACGGTACCGGGCGCCAGGTCGCGCGAGAGGTCGAGCAGCTCGCCCGCGACGCGCATCACGACGACGTCCTTGCGGTCGGCGAACAGCTCCGTGCCCGTCGTCGGCGTCTGCACCGTCACCGTGTCCTGGTCGGCGTCGTCGGGGTTCGGTGGCATCGGCGAGGCGACGTCGGACACGTGCTGCTCCTTGCGGGTCGTGAGCGCTGCGGTCGAGCAGGGGCAGCGCCTGGGCGGGACCGCCCGGGGCAGGCGCTCCGGGCACGGTCGTGGGGCGCCACCCTGGGGTGACGCCCCACGATCGTACTCATCCGTCGGGCCCGGGCCCGCGCCACGCGCCGCCGGGCGGACGCGGGCGACCCGGTCAGGCGCCGGGGCCGCCGCCGGGCCGGGCGGCGGGACCGTCGTCGTTGCGCTTCTTGGCCTCCGCGGCCGCCTTGTCGACGTAGCCGTCCACGTTGTCCGGCGTCGCCTTCTTGACCTGCTCCGCGGCCTTGTCGATGTTCTCGTCGGTGGCGAGCTCCTTGGCCTTCTCCTTGGCCTTGTCGAACAGTCCGCCCAGACCTGAGCTCTCGCTCATGCTGTTCCCCCTCCGGTGCCGGCCGGCCCTGTGCCGACCGACCGTCGTCCAGACCACCACGGCCACCACGCACGCGCGACCGGGAGGCACCGGCCGGCTGCCGGACCGTCGCCCCGAGAACTCTTGTGAAGGACTTCACAAGGATCGACGGCGCAGGTCAGGCGGTGTGGTCTTACCATAGAGACGGCGCCGGACCCGGAGCCACCAGCACCCGGCCGCACACCACGCGACCCGGACCCGGAGGGGACCATGACCACCACCCGCACCACGCAGCGACCGGTTCGCATCGTCGGACTCGTCGCGCTGATCGCCGGCATCCTGATGATCGGTGCCGGAGCCGCCACCTGGGCCACCGTGGGCTCCCAGCTCGCCGCCCAGGACATCGCCGTCTCCGAGGACGCCGCGTTCCTCGGCGGGGCGACGGTGGACGGGCCCCTCACCGCCTACGCCCAGGCACAGGTCATCGACAAGCACGCGCTCGAGGCCACCGGCGGCCAGACGTACGCCCAGCTCGAGCAGGACGACCCGCTGCGGGCCACCGCGATGAACGCCTCGTTCCTGCGGGCGTCGCTGTTCACGTCTGTCGTCGCGTACGGCGTGAGCGCTCTCGTCATGGGCCTCGGCGTCCTGTTCGGCCTCATGGGCTGGTCGCTGCGCCGCCTCGCCGTCGAGCCCGCCGTCGCCACCACCACGGTCCCGGCCACCACCGCGACCCCGGCACGCGGCCGGCTCAACCCGGCGGTCTGACACCGCCTCGCCCACGGCCCGCCCTCCCGGCACCCAGGGACGGCGGGCCGTCGTGCGCCGCGGGACGGCCTGCGCGCCCGGCGCCCGGGCATGAGCCACCATGGACACGTGCCCGCCGCCCCGCCGCCCGACTCCCCCGACTACCCGGCCGCCGCACGGACCGCGCCGAGCATGACGGCGCTCGACGCCCACCTGGTCGGGTGCCGCGCGTGCCCGCGCCTCGTCGCCTGGCGCGAGGACGTCGCCCGCGAGCGCCGCGCCGCGTTCCGCGACGAGGACTACTGGGGGCGTCCGGTCCCGGGGTTCGGGGACCCCGCCGCCCGCGTCGTCGTGGTGGGCCTCGCCCCGGCCGCGCACGGCGCGAACCGCACGGGGCGGATGTTCACCGGCGACCGCAGCGGCGACTTCCTGTTCGCCGCCATGCACCGCACGGGATTCGCCAACCAGCCGACGTCGGTCGCGGCCGACGACGGCCTGGAGCTGCGCGGGATCCGCGTGACCGCACCCGTGCGCTGCGCCCCGCCGGCCAACAAGCCCACGCCCGAGGAACGCCGTCGGTGCGCGCCCTACCTGGCGCGCGAGCTGGAGCTCGTCGGCTCCGGCGTCCGCGTGGCCGTCGCCCTCGGCGGCATCGGCTGGCAGGCGCTCCTCACGACGCTCGCCGAGCAGGGCTGGGAGGTGCCGCGCCCGCGTCCGGCGTTCGCGCACGGGGCGGAGGTGACCCTCGCGCGGTCGGGCCCCGGCGACGACGGCGTCACGGAGGCCGCCGGCGCCGCCGCCGCGCCCACCCTCACGGTGCTCGGCTGCTTCCACGTGTCGCAGCAGAACACCTTCACCGGCCGCCTCACGCCCCCCATGCTCGACGCGGTCCTGCTGCGCGCCCGTGAGCTCGCCCGCGGCTGAGCGCGATCTCCCGGCGGCAGGAAATGACGGGTGCCGTGTGGGTGGGCCCGGATACTGTCGCCCGATGACCGTGACCCTCCTCACCGGACCGCCTGGCGCAGGGAAGACGACCGTGGCCGTGCTGCTCGCCGCGGACGCCGAGCGGCCCACCGTGACCCTCACCACCGACACGTTCTACCGGTCGATCAGCACCGGTTTCGTGCCGCCCTACCTCGCCGGGTCGCAACGGCAGAACGAGGTCGTCGCCGACGCGATCGTCGCGGCGACGACCGCGTACGCCCGCGGCGGCTACGACGTCGTGCTCGACGGGGTCGTCGGGCCGTGGTTCCTGCCCCGGTTCCGCGCCGCCGCGGCGCGCGAGGACTGGGACCTCGCGTACGTCGTCCTGCGCCCGGGCCTCGACGCGACGCTCGCCCGCGCCACGGGCCGGGCCGATGCCGAGCTGCGCGACCCCGCGGCCGTGCGCAGCATGCACGCCGCGTTCGCCGACCTCGGCGAGCTGGAGCCGCACGCCCGCGACACCACCGACGAGGAGCCCGCCGCCACGGCGACCGCGGTCCGCGCCGCTCTCGACGACGGCGCGTTCCGGCTCCCCACGCCCGCTCCGGAGGCCGAGGAGGACCGGCGCGTCGACCCGCCGCTGCGTGCCGACGAGCTCACCACGCTGCGCGCGTTCCTCGACTTCCACCGTGACACGCTGCGATGGAAGACGGCCGGGCTGACGGCCGAGCAGCTGAACGCCGTGCACCCGCCGAGCAGCCTGACGCTCGGCGGCCTGCTCAAGCACCTCGCCCTGGTCGAGACGGACTGGTTCGCGGTGAAGCTGGACGGCGACACCGCCATGGCGCCGTTCGACACGGCGGACTGGGACGCCGACCGCGACTGGGAGTTCCACTCCGCGGCCGACGACTCCCCGGAGGAACTGCGGGCGCTGCTCGACGCCGCCGTCGCCGACTCCGACCGCCGCGTCGACGCGGCCGTGGCCGCGGGCGAGGGCCTGGACCGGCTCAGCCGCACGGAGTCGAACCGCCCAGGCGAGGGGGCCTTCAGCCTGCGGTGGATCCTGGTGCACATGATCGAGGAGTACGCGCGGCACAACGGGCAGGTCGACCTGATCCGCGAGGCCATCGACGGCGCGACCGGCGAGTGACCGCCGTCCGGTCAACCGGCCGGCACGTGGTCGGCGTCCCGCCGGGGAGCCAGCACGTAGTGCTCCACGACGTAGCCGACCGAGGCAGCCAGCAGCACGATCGGCGCCATCGCGGGCGCTGACGGCCCGATCAGGAGCACCACGAGCACGGCCGCGGAGATCGGGAACGGCAGGGTGGCCGCGGTCGCGGCGGCCATGCCCGCCGCGAGCGCCGGCACCGCCCCGAACCCCGGGAGCCCCCCGACGAGGACCCCGGCCGCCGCCCCGAGGAGCACCGCCGGGAAGATCGGGCCACCGCGCAGGGAACCGAGCGAGATCCCGTAGCCCAGCCCCTTGAGGAGCAGCAGGGCGGCGAGCGCGCCGAGGCCCCAGGCCTCGGGGTCGGCGGCCAACGTGCCGAGGAGCGCCTGCCCGGAGAGCGCGACGTCCTCCGGGGAGCGCCCGGTCAGGAGGGCGTACGCCGACGCGCAGACCCCCACGGCGAGCGCGCCGACCACGGCCGTCCAGAAGGGCCGGGTCGCCGCCTGACGGGCCACGGCGAAGCCCAGCCCGTGCACGAGCCGCATGCCGACCGCGACCAGCACCGCCAGCGGGACCGTCCACACGATGTCGAGCACGTCGAGACGAGCGGGGACGTCGAGGTCGGGAAGGGTCAGGGAGGAGATCTCCAACCCGGTCCAGCTGCCGACCCCGGTGAAGACGAGCGCACCGATGCCCGACGACAGCACGCTCGGCAGCACGGCGCGTACGAGCGCCTGTCCTGCGACGCCGGACACGGCGGTCGCCTCGACGACGAACACCGCACCCACGACGGGGCTGCCGAAGATCGCGGAGACCGCGGCCGCCGCACCGGCCAGGGCGAGCACGTGGCGGGCCGGGTCGCCGAGCGAGGCGCCCCATGGCCGCACCAGGATCAGCGCGACGGCCGAACCGAGCATGAGCAGCGGCCCCTCCGGGCCCAGGACCACGCCGAGCGGCAGGCCGGCCAGCGCCGCGAGCAGGACGCCGGGCACGTACGACGCCGGGACGGGGCCCATGCTCAACCCCTTGACGGGGACGTGCCCGCCGTGGCCCGGCAGCGACCGGACCGCGAGCCCGACCACCACGCCGGCGACGGCGAGCCACGGGAGCGGCCACCACCACGGCACGTCCGAGAACCCCCACGCCTGCGGCAGCTCCTCCCACACCGCGTGCGTGAGCCCGTGCAGGAGCGCGAGGAAGGCGAACGCCACCACCGAGACGACGACGCCGAGGACCGCCGACGTACCGAGGAGCGCGACGTACGGACGCCACGTCGGGGTCTGCGCTACCTCCTGCGGTGCTGCTCCTGCCACGGCATCTCCTCGTCGCGCGCTCGATGGGTGCGTACGCCCGCTCGCGCCGCGGGGCGGGCCCGGACATCCGTGTGTGCCCGCACCCGCCCCGCGCGCGGAATGCTCAGCCGAGCAGCTTGGCCTTGGCGGCCGCGAACTCGGCGTCGGACAGGACGCCGGCCGCCTTCAGGTCACCGAGCTGCTTGAGCTGCGAGATGAGGTCGTCCTCGGCGGGAGCTGCCGTCACCTGCGCCTGCTGCTGGGCCTGCAGCTGCGCCTGCTGCTGGGCGTACGCCTGCTGCTGCGCCAGCTGGGCCTGCTGCTCCTGCTGGGCGTTGTACTGGTCGGCGGCGTAGCGCTGCTCGTCGCGGGACGTGGCACGGCGGTTCATCGCCCGGCTCGTCGCGTTCGCGGTGCCGGTGATCACGGCCGTGCGTGCCATCGTGCCGATCAGGCCGGGTCGGCCCATCCGTCGCATGGGGGGCATCTCAGTTCTCCTCCTCGATCTCGGCCGCGAGGGCCTCGAGCGCTGCCGGCGGCACCTGGGTCCAGTCGAGCACCTGTCCGCCGGCGCCGCGCACCGCGCCGGTGAGGCCGCGCGCCCACACGTGCTCGAACACGATCATGCCGACGGCCGCGCCCGGCGCGAGCTCCGCCGAGATGTCGTCGACGTCCTCCGTCGCGAGCAGGCCCGCGGGCTCCCCGACGATGCGTGCCAGCTCGGCGTCGCCGCCCTCCGTGGCCTCGAGCCACTCGACGGAGCCGTCGTCGGCCTTGCGGATGAGCAGAGCGTCGAGCACGTCGATCGTGCCGGCATCGACGAGACGCCCGAGCTCGGCGACGATCTCGCCCTTGAAGTCGCTCCGGGGGAACTCGATGAGCACGAGCTCCACGGGTCCGGTGGGTCGCATGTCCTGCCTCTCAGTCGGCTTCCGGCGGGGTGCGGACGGTGCGCAGCTGCCGTCCTGAGCCCGTCCTGCGGCACACTCTGGCATCGCTCGGAGCGGTCCGCATGCGGGACGGCACATGTCGTCCTCCGGCCCCGCTCGGCAGGCGAAGTCGCAGGTCATCGGACACGATGTGCGGTGACCGGCACAGGCGTCCGGGCACGGGAGGGTGGCGCGATGACGCGAAGCGGCAGACGGGACGAGATCGGGCCGGCCACGGGAACGGTGAGCCGTCGGGTCGAGTTCGTGGCCACCGTGCTGCTCGCCCTCGCGACCGTCGTGACGGCGTGGTCGGCGTTCCAGAGCACCAAGTGGTCGGGCGTGCAGGCGAACAGCTACGCCGCCGCGGGCGCGGCCCGCGCCGAGTCGACGCGGGCCTCGACGGAGGCCGGCCAGCTGACGATCATGGACGTCACGGCGTTCGCGTCCTGGATCGACGCCGTGGCCGCCGAGACCCGGGCGGGCAAGGACTCGGGACTCGGCGACGACGGGTCGTACGAACCCGTGGACGGTACCGGGTCGGAGTTCCTGTACACACGGTTCCGGCCGGAGATGGTCCCCGCGTTCGACGCCTGGCTCGCGGCGGACCCGCTGCACGACGACTCGGCACCACGCACGCCGTTCCTCATGCCGCAGTACCGGCTCGAGGCGCAGGAGCGGGCCGACGCCGGCCTGGAACGCGCCGAGGACCTCTCGGCCACGGCACGGCAGGCCAACCAGACGGGCGACAACTACGTGCTGACGTCGATCCTGTTCGCGTCCGTCGCGCTGTTCGCGGCGCTGAGCACCAAGCTCGTGCATCGCACCGCCCGGCGCGGGCTGCTGGGCGTCGCCGTCGTGCTGTTCGTCGTCTCGACCGTGGTCGTGCTGACCTTCCCCAAGGAGCTGTAGCGCGCGGCGCCGGGCACGCCGCCGGGTCAGGCCGCCCCGCACGAGCGGCGGACGGTGAGACGGGGCAGCAGGGCCACGTGCCGCGGCGCGCCCAGCACCCCGGGCACCTCGCCGCCCTCGTCCCCGACGATCCGGCCCACGAGCATCCGCAGCGCCTCGCGGCCCAGCTCCCGGCGCGGCGGCGTCACCGTCGTCAGGGGCACGACGGCGAGCTCGGCGTTCTCGTCGTCGTACGCGACGACCGCGAGGTCCTCGGGCACCCGCAGACCCCGGTCGAGGGCGGCCTCGACGAGACGGGCGGCATGGTCGTCGGTGTGCACCAGCACGGCCCGCGTGCCCGTCTCGCGGCACCGGTCGAGGAACGCGGCGAGCTCTCGCCCCAGACCGGTCGGGTCGCCCTCACCCTTCGGCAGCGAGACGTCCGGTCCGGCCGCGACGCCCAGCCGGGCGACCGCCGTCGCGAACCCCTCCCGCACGTGCGGGGCGGTCGGGGTCCGGTCGTAGACCGCCAGCCCGACCCGCCGGTGCCCGAGGCCTGCGAGGTGCTCCACCGCGAGCACGGCTCCGTGCGCGTGGTCGGAGCGCACCTGGTCGAGCTCGCTCAGCGCGGTCAGGCCGTGCACGCGGCGCTCCACCACGACGACCGGCACGGGCACCGACCGCAGCCACGCCGCCAGCTCCTCGGGCGAGCGGTCCCTGGTCGTGGGCGCGACGACGATCCCCTGCGCGCCCAGCCCCACGAGGCGGTCCACCTGGGCCGCCTCCACGTCCGGCCGGTAGTGCGAGACCCCCAGCACGAGGCGCACGTGCAGGCTGGGGGCGAGCGCCTCCATGCCCCGCACCAGCGGCGGGAAGTGCACCGTGGAGCTCGGCACGACGACCCCGACCAGGACCCGGGCGGCCCGCGGCTCGCGGGCCGAGCGCAGCGCCACCGCGCCGCCGTGCACACGCGCCAGCCGGCCCGCGCGGTCCAGCTCCACGATGTCGCGGCGGATCGTCACCTCCGCCACCCCGAGCATCGCGGCGGCCTCCGCCGAGCGGACGCTCCCCCGCAGCTCGAGCTCGCGCAGCAGGTACTCGTGCCGGGCCGTGGGCAGGTGCATGCGTCCTCCGTCGTCGTCGACCGCTCGATGAGGCAGCACCGTAGCGGACGATGTCCGGGGATGATCGGAAATGCTCGGACCTTCCCCCGCCGCCGGACGCCGGGCGAGGATGCCGGGGTGACACCCGCTGCGACGACGCCACCCCCCACCTCGAGCACGCACCTCGCCGCGGCGGGAGGCCCCGCGAGCGACCCTCGCCTCGCCCCCGCGCGGCGCTGGACGCGGGATCGCTGGCTCGCCACCGCCGACGCCCTGCTCGACGCGGTCCGCCCCTTCGCCTCCCCGGGCGGCTCGCTGATCACGCTGCCGGGCCCGGTCAGCGGCTCCGGGCTCTGGAGCGACGGCCTCGAGGGATACGCGCGCACGTTCCTGCTCGCGGCGTTCCGCCTGCGCGGCGAGGACGGTCGTGACCCGCACGGCCTCCTCGAGCGGTACGCGGACGGGCTGCGGCACGGCACCGACCCGGCGGGCGACGAGCGCTGGCCGCGCGTCGACGAGCGGCGACAGGCCGTGGTGGAGGCCGCGTCGGTCGCGATCGCGCTGTCCGAGACGCGGCCCTGGCTGTGGGACCGGCTCGACGACGGCACCCGCCGACGGACGGTCGACTGGCTGGCGGGCGTGGTCGGCACCCGCGGGTACACGAACAACTGGCTGTGGTTCCAGAACGTGATCGAGGCGTTCCTCGCCTCCGTCGGCGGCCCGTGGGAGCAGGCCGACCTGGACCACAACGCCGAGACCGCCGAGGCCCTGTACGTCGGCGACGGCTGGTACTCCGACGGTCGCGGCCGCGGGGGGCGCCGGCAGAACTTCGACCACTACGCGGGCTGGGCCTGGCACGTCTACCCGCTGCTGCACGCCCGGATCCTGGGGCGTCCGCTCGAGCCCGTGCACGCCGAGCGCCTGCGCGCCTACCTCGACCAGGCCCGGCACCTGGTGGGCTCGCGCGGCGCGCCGATGCTGCAGGGCCGGTCGGTGACCTACCGGCACGCCGTGCTCGCCCCGTTCTGGGCGGGTGCGATCGCCGACGCCACGCCGCTGTCCCCCGGTGCCACCCGCGCCCTCGCCGCCGCCGTCGCCGAGCACTTCGACGCCGCAGGCGCCGTCGACGACCGCGGCCTGCTGCCCGTCGGCTGGCACGGCCCGTACGACCGCGTGCGCCAGCTCTACACGGGCGGGTCGTCGCCGTACTGGGCGAGCAAGGGCTTCCTCGGCCTGCTCCTGGGTGCCGACCATCCCGTCTGGACGGCGGCACCGGAGCTGCCCGAGGCCTGGCGCGAGCCCCGCTCCCTGGCGCTGCGCGCCCCGGGGTGGCTCGTGAGCGCGACTCCAGCCGACGGGATCGTGCGCCTGCTCAACCACGGCTCCGACCGCGCCATCGAGCATGCCCTCGCCCCCCGGGCGGACGACCCGTTCTACCGCCGCCTCGGCTACTCCGGCGCGACGTCGCCCCAGCTGGCGCCCGGCGACGTCGCCGCCCCGCTGGACTCGCACACCGCCCTCCTCGACGCCCGAGGCGTGCCCTCGCACCGCGACACCGTCGAGCGCGTCCACCTCGACGACGCCGTGGCCGTGTCCCGGTCCCGGGTCTGCTGGCTCGACGTCCCCGGCCCAGACGGGAGCACTGGCGGGCGCGGTGACAGACACGGGGACGATGCCGGCTGGGCCGGGCTGCGCCGGGGCCCGGTGCTCACCACCGCGTCCGTGGTGCACGGCCCCGACGAGGTCCGCCTCGCCTGGTGGACGCCCGTCGCCGGCGCGGTACCCGGCCGGGCACCGCGTCCCGGCACCACGGCGGCCGACCTGGACCAGGACGCCGCCTGGCCCGCCGACACCGGCCCGTGGACGCTGCACGTGGGCGGGTGGCCGCTCGCGGCGGCGCGGGACGGCGCCCTGCACGTCGAGCGCTCCGACGACCGGGTCCGGGTCGTGCGCGACGACGGGACGACGTCCCACGTGCGCGCCCTGCCGGTCCGCACCGACGCCGACGCACGGCCGGACGCGCAGGCCGACGTGCCGCTCGACGTGCCGCTCGACAGGGCGGGGGCGGGGCGCCGGCGGGGTGCGGACCCGTTCGGCCCGGCGTCCGCCGTCCCCTGGCTGCGCACGTCCGCCCCCGTCGGCCCGGCCGAGGTGGTCGCGGCGCTCGTCGTCCTCACGGCGGAGGAGGGCGCGCACCGTCGCCCGGCACCCGCGGTCCACCTGCGCCGCACCGCGGACGGTGGGCTCGGCGGCGTCGAGGTGCGGTGGCCCGACGGCCGCGTCGACATCGTGCCGACAGATGCAGCGACAGACGCGCCGACCGGCGCACCGACCGGGACCGCGGAGTGAGCCGGCTGCGCGCAGCGTTCGTCATGCGCGACGCCGCCCTGCGGCCCGACCTGTTCGACGACGCGGCGCTGACGCGCCTGCGGGCGGTCGCCGACGTCACGGACCACGTGCTCACCCCGGCGGAGCTCAACTCGGCCGAGCCCCACCTGGCCGAGCCCCACCGTGGCGACGCGACGTCTCACGCGACGCTCGACCCCCTGGCCGACGTGGACGTGCTCCTCACCGGATGGGGTGCGCCCCGGCTCGACGACGCGCTGCTGGCACGTGCGCCGCGGCTGCGCGCCGTCGTGCACGCCGCCGGCTCGGTCAAGCCCCTCGTCACGCCCGCGCTCTGGGAGCGGGGCGTGAAGGTCTCCAGCGCCGCCGGCGCGAACGCCCGGCCGGTGGCGGAGTACACGCTGGCCATGGTGCTGCTGGCGGGCAAGCGGGTGCTCGAGGCCGCCGACGCCTTCGCGGCGCACCGCGCGTTCGGCGGCTGGGCGCTGCCGGAGCCGCGCGGCAACCACGGCCTGACGGTCGGCGTCGTCGGGGCCTCGCGGATCGGCCGGCAGGTGATGCGCCTGCTGCAGCCGTTCGACGTCGAGATCCTGCTGCACGACCCGTGGGTGGACGACGACGAGGCGCGGTCCCTCGGCGCCGCGGCCGTGACGCTCGACGACCTCGCGCGCGCAAGCGACGTCGTCACCGTGCACGCGCCCGACCTGCCGGAGACGTACCGGATGATCGGGCCGCGCCAGCTCGCCCTCATGCGTGACGCCACCACGCTGGTGAACACGGCGCGCGGGAGGCTCGTCGACACCCCGGCGCTCACCCGCGAGGTGGTCTCGGGCCGGCTGCGGGCCGTCCTCGACGTCACCGACCCTGAGCCGCTGCCCGCCGACCATCCCCTGTGGGACGCCCCCGGGGTCCTGCTGACGCCGCACGTCGCCGGCTCCCTCGGCAACGAGCTGCGCCGGCTGGGCGACCTCGCCGTGCGCGAGGTCGAGCTGCTCGCGGCGGGGGCCCCGCTCGAGCACGAGGTCCGGGCCGAGGATCTGCGCACCACCGCCTGAGCCGCGCCGAGGGTCCGGTTTTGCACGTTTCACGATCGGATGCTCGAACTCCTCGCACGATGGGGCCGTCCACCGACGGACAACGCACCCCACCGTCACGAAGGAGTGGCCATCGTGGTCGACGTCAGCCGCCGTACCGTCCTCACTTCCGCCCTCGCCGCCGGAGCTGCCGCCGCGCTCAGCGCACGCACCGCGAGCGCCGCCGCACCGTCGGCGGTCCCCCTCGCCCTCACCGGGCACGACCCGGTCGACGTGCGCTGGCTGGAGGGTGGCACCCCTGCCGCCCTGGCCGGCGGCACGACCTGGGGCGTGCCCTGGCCGCGCGGGGCGCTGCCTGGCGACCAGCGGTTCGCCCTCGCCACCGCGGCCGGCGAGGCCGTGCCCGTGCAGACGTGGCCCACCGCGTGGTGGCCCGACGGCTCGCTGAAGTGGACTGCGCACGCCGTCAGCGAGTCCGCCCCACGGGACGAGTCGTACCGGCTCACGCCGGGTGCCCCGGCGCGCGGCGCGCACGAGATCAGCGTGCAGGAGAACCCGGGACGCGTCCTCGTGGACACCGGCGTCGTGCAGGTCGAGTTCGGCCGGCAGGGCGACAAGGTGGTCCGCGCGATCCGGCGCGGGGGCCAGGTGATCGCCAAGGACGGCCGCCTCGTCGCGCACCGGCAGGACTCCGCCGACACGGACCGCGGCGCGACGGTCGGCGTCGAGTCCTTCTCGGGGACCGTCGGGAAGGTGACGGTCGAGCAGTCCGGGCCGGTGCGCGCGGTGATCAAGGTCGAGGGCACGCACCGCAAGGGGCGCCGCGCATGGCTGCCGTTCGTGCTGCGGTTCGCGCTGTTCGCGGGCTCGGACGGCATCCGGCTCGTGCACACGTTCTTCGTCGACGGCGACGAGGACAGCGACTTCGTCACCGGCCTGGGCGTGCGGTTCACCGTGCCGATGCGCGGCGAGCTGTACGACCGGCACGTGCGCTTCGCCGGCCCGGACGGCGGCGTCCTCGCGGAGGCGGTGCGCGGCGTGACGGGCCTGCGCCGCGACCCCGGTGCCGCGGTCCGCACCGCCCAGGTCGAGGGTCGGGCGCTGCCCGACCCGGCCACCTGGGACCAGCGCGTCACCACGCGCCTGAAGTGGATCCCGGCCTGGGGCGACCACAGCCTGGCCCAGCTCAACGCGCACGGCTTCGAGATCCGCAAGCGCACGGGCGCGGGGCACTCGTGGATCCGGTCGGACGCCGGCACGCGGGCCCCCGGGCTCGGCTACGTCGGTTCGCCGTCGGGCGGGCTGGCGTTCGGGATGCGCAACTTCTGGCAGCTGCACCCCACGGAGCTGGAGATCACCGGCGCCGCGACCGACGAGGCGGACGCCACGGTGTGGATGTGGTCGCCGCGCGCCGAGGCGATGGACCTGCGCTTCTACCACGACGGCATGGACCAGGACACCTACCCGGAGCAGCTCGACGCGCTCGAGATCACCTACGAGGACTACGAGCCCGGGTTCGGCACCCCGTACGGGGTCGCGCGCACCACGGAGCTGACGTTCTGGGCGCTGGCCGCCACGCCCACGGCCGCCCGGTTCGCCGAGCTCGCCGAGGCGAACGCCACCCCGCCGCTGCCGGCCGGCAGCCCCGGGCACCACCACGCCGCCGGCGTCTTCGGCTCCTGGTCGCCGGTCGACCGCTCCACCGCCGCGCGGGCCACGATCGAGGACCGGCTCGACGCCATCCACCGCTACCACGTCGAGCAGGTGGACCAGCGGTCCTGGTACGGGTTCTGGGACTACGGCGACGTCATGCACTCCTACGACCGGGACCGGCACCAGTGGTCCTACGACGTCGGCGGCTACGCGTGGGACAACTCCGAGCTGTCCACGGACCTGTGGCTCTGGTACCACTACCTGCGCACGGGCGACGCCGCCGCGTTCCGGTTCGCGGAGGCGATGAGCCGGCACACCGGCGAGGTCGACCAGTACCACCTCGGGGAGTGGAAGGGCCTGGGCACCCGGCACGGCGTCCTGCACTGGGGCGACAGCGCCAAGCAGGTACGCATCAGCAACGCGAACTACCGGCGCTTCGTCTACTACCTCACCGGGGACGAGCGCTCCGGCGACCTGCTGCGCGAGCTCGTCGACTCGGACCGCACCTACCTGGTGCTCAACGCCGGCCGCAAGGTGGACGGCTCCACCGGGGAGTACGACCCCGACCCGACGGCCCTCCCGCTGAGCAAGACCACCGACTGGGGCGCCGTCGCCGGGGCGTGGCTCACGGAGTGGGAGCGGGGCGGCGACCCCCGGGCCCGCGAGCGCCTGCTGGCGAGCGCACGGTCGATCGCGGCGCTGCCGAACGCGTGGGTGCAGGCCGGCTCCACCTACGACCTGGAGACGGCGACCTTCAGCTCGGGGCCCCAGAAGGCGGTCGAGGTCGGCAGCCTCAGCTCCGTGTTCGGCCTGATCGAGGTGATGACCGAGCTGCTCGACCTCGTCGACGAGCCCGAGGTCGAGGCGCGGTGGGTCGAGTTCTGCCGCCTGTACAACAGCTCCAAGGCCGAGCAGAAGGAGGCGACCGGCTCGGACTGGGGCAGCCTCAACCTCAAGCAGTCGTACTCCCGCGCCACCGCGTACGCCGCCGTCCGGCTGGACGACGACGCACTGGCCGCCCGCGCCTGGAAGGAGCTGGCGACCGGTCACGCCGGCTACCCCGACGGCATGGACTGGAGCACGCGGCGCATCGAGCCGCCCGCGGTGCTGCACGCCGTCGACGAGGCGGGCTTCTCCTCCAACGCCTCCGCGCAGTACGGCCTGGCCGCCATCCAGTGCCTCGCCCTAATCGGGGAGAAGCTGTCGTGAGCGCCGCACGCCGCCCGCGGCGGGCGCTCGTCGTCGGCGCGACGGCGGCGGCCGCCGTCATCGGCGTCGTCGGCGTCGTCGCCCCTGCCGCGCACGGCGCCGTCGCGAGCCCCGGGCTCGACGGCCCCCGCCCGGACGCGGCACTGCTCGAGCGGTGCACCGGCACCGCGCCCGTGGTGTGCACGTACCCCGACCTGCCGCCCGGCCCCTACGACGTGACCGTCGTGCTGGGCGACCGCCACGGACCCGCCGGCACCGAGGTGCAGGCCGAGGCCCGCCGCCTCATGGTCGCCGCCGTCGACACCGCCGAGGGCGAGCTCGCACGGCGCACGTTCACCGTCGACGTGCGCGACCCCGAGAGCCAGTAGAACCAGCCCGCCGGCGAGGGCACCCCCGGCCTCACCCTGACGTTCACCGGCGACGCGCCGCACGTGGCCGGGATCGGGATCCGGCCCGCCGACGCGCGCACCCCGCGCCTCGCGCTGCTCGGTGACTCCACCGTCACCGACCAGGGCGGGGCGCCCTACACCGGCTGGGGCCAGCGACTGCCTGCCCACTTCCGGCTCGGGGTGAGCGTCGTCAACCACTCCGGCTCCGGCGAGAGCACCGTGTCAGTGCTGGCCAAACCCGAGATGTTCGACGCCCTGGTGCCCCAGCTGCGCCCCGGCGACCTCGCCCTCGTGCAGCTCGCGCACAACGACAAGGAGACGACCGCCGAGCAGTACCGCGCCAACCTCACCGAGATCGTCGACCGGGTGCGGGCCACGGGAGCCACGCCCGTGCTGGTGACCCCGATCGTCCGGCTCCGGTTCGACGGCGACCAGCTGAACTCGACAGGCATGATCGAGACCGCCGCCGGCAGCCTCCCGCGGCACATGCGCGACGTCGCCACCGACCTCGGCGTCCACCTGATCGACCTCACCGCCCTGAGCGAGGAGCTGGTCGAAGGACTCGGACCCGTGGATGCCCAGCCGATCTACCTGATCCGGGAGAACGGCGACCGCACCCACACGTCCGAGCACGGCGCAACGGTGTACGCCGACCTCGTGGCTGGCGAGCTGCGCCGGCTGGGGCTGGTGCCGGAGCGGTACTGGCGCTGAGCCCTCGTGCCCACCCGGCTCAGATCCGCCCGCGCACCGGCGTGGTCTCGGCGTCCGAGCCGCCCTCGGGCATGACCATCTCGGCGCGGACGCCGAGCAGCCGCACCTCGCGGCCGGGCTCCATCCCGGCCGCGAGGTCGAGCACCGCCGCGGTCACCTCCTCGAGGGAGCGCGTCGGCGCGGGCAGCTTCCGCGAGAGCGTCCGCGTGAAGAACGGCGCGTAGCGCACCTTGAGCCCCACCCGGAACACCGGCCGGCCCTCCGCCTCGGTGTCCGCGTGCGCCTGCGCGGCCAGCTCCCGCAGCGCCGCCGTGACCTGCTCGGCTGTCGTGAGGTTGCGCTGGTACGTCGTCTCGCGGCTGTGCCCGCGGGCCACCCACGGGGTGTCGTCGACGACGGCGGACCCGTGCCCGCGGCCCAGCTCCCCGTACCAGGCGCCCATCCGCGGCCCGAACTCGCCGACCAGGACGGCGCCGTCGGCGGCGGCGAGCTGCGCGACCGTGTCGATGCCGTGCGCCGCCAGCCGCCGGGACACCTTGGCGCCCACGCCCCACAGGTCGAGCGTCGGCCGCTCCCCCATCACCTGGGACCAGGTGTCCGCGGTGAGCCGGTACACGCCCGCGGGCTTGCCGAACCCGGTCGCGATCTTGGCGCGGATCTTGTTGTCGCCGATGCCGACCGAGCAGTGCAGTGCGGTCGCGTCGAGCACCGCCTGCTGGACGCGGCGGGCGAACGCCTCCGGGTCCTGCGCGTCGCTCCCCAGGAACGCCTCGTCCCAGCCGAGGACCTCCACCACGGTGCCGAGCCCGCGGAGCGTGTCCATCACGTGCGCGGACGCCGCGTCGTACACCTGGTGGTCCACCGGCAGGATGACCGCGTCCGGGACCTTGCGGGCCGCGACCCGCAGCGGCGTCCCCGACCCGACGCCGTACGCCCGCGCCTCGTACGACGCGGTGGACACCACGGCCCGCTCGTTCGGGTCGCCCCGACCGCCCACGATCACCGGGCGTCCGGCGAGCTCCGGGCGCCGCAGGATCTCGACCGCGGCCAGGAACTGGTCGAGGTCGACATGCAACACCCAGCGGAAGGAGCGCGGGCCCATGCCCCGAGTCTGCGCTACGGCACCCCGGCCACGCTCACCGGCGGCTCGGGCGCCTCACGGCTCCCGGAGGGACGCCGTACGCTCCGCGAGCGCCAGCGTCCACCGGGCACGCTCGACCATCGCGACGTCGAGGAACGTGCCGTCGGGCAGCACCACGGTGCCGGTCCCGGCGTCGGCGGCGTCGGCCACGACGCGCACGACCTCGCGTGCGCGGGCCACCTCGTCCGGGCGTGGCGCGAACGCCTCGCGGATGGTCGCGAGCTGCGCGGGGTGGATCGCCGTGCGACCGCAGAAGCCGAGCGCGCGGCCGGCGCGGCAGGACGCGGCCAGGCCTTCCAGGTCGCGCACGTGCGTGTACGCGGACATCGCGGGCGCGGGCAGCCCCGCGGCCCGCGCCGCCACGACGACCCGGGCCCGCGCCCACGTCAGCCCCGCGTCGTCGTCGACCCGCAGGTCGGACCGCAGGTCGGCCTCCCCGAGCCCGACCGACGCGACCCGCGGCGACGCCGTCGCGAGCTCGAACGCCCGCTCGACGCCCAGCGCGGACTCCAGCAGCAGGTGCAGTCGCCGGCCGGGCAGCGCGTCGGCGAGGGCACGCACCTCGGCGACCGACTCGACCTTCGGCACCCGGGCGCCGACGCCGCGCGGCAGCGCGGCGAGGGCGGCCACGTCCTCCGCGTGCCACGGCGTGGACGCGTGGTTGACCCGCACCTGCACGGCCGGTCCGTCGCCCTCGCCGCCGAGGAGCCGTACCAGGTGTCCGCGGGCGGCGTCCTTCGCCGCCGGGGCGACGGCGTCCTCCAGGTCCACCAGCACCGCGTCCGCCCCCGAGGACAGCGCCTTGGCCACGCGGTCCGGCCGGTCCGCGGGCACGTACAGCAGCGTGAGCGGCGGCGCGCCCGGCGCGTCGCCCGGCATGTCGGGGCCCGCGGGCGCCGTCACACCGCCCCCTCGGCCCGCAGGGCGGCGACCCGCTCGGGCGAGAAGCCCAGCTCGCCCAGCACCGCGTCGGTGTCGGCTCCGTGGGCGCGGCCGGTGTGCCGGATGACGCCGTCGTTCCCGGACAGCCGGAACAGCGGCCCCTGCATGAGCAGCGGCCCGAGCTCCGGGTCGTCGATCTCGTGGATCGTCCCGAGCGCCCGGAACTGGGGGTCGTCCACGATGTCGTGGGCGTCGTAGATCGGTGCCACCGCGGCCTGCGCCTCCTCGAACGCCGCGACCACCTCGTCCCTGGTGCGCCGGGCGATCCAGCCGCCCACCGCCTCGTCGAGCTCGTCGGCGTGCTGCGCCCGGTCGACACCGCGGGCGAACCACGGCTCGTCGATCAGCTCGGGGCGGCCCACGAGGCGCATCACCCGCTCGGCGATCGACTGCGCCGAGGTGGACACGGCGACCCACTGCCCGTCGCTGGTGCGATAGGTGTTGCGCGGCGCGTTGTTGGCCGAACGGTTGCCGGTGCGCGGCTGCACCGTGCCCAGCTGGTCCCAGCGGGTGATCTGCGGACCGAGCATCGCGAGGATCGGCTCCACGATGGCGGTGTCGACCACCTGCCCCTTGCCCGTGGCCTCCCGCGTGGACAGGGCGACCATGACCGCGAAGGCCGTCGCGAGGGACGCGACCCCGTCGGCCAGGCCGAAGGGCGGGAGCGTGGGCGCGCCGTCGGGCTCGCCGGTCATCGCGGCGAACCCGCTCATCGCCTCCGCGAGGGTGCCGAAGCCGGGGCGCGTGCGGTACGGGCCGACCTGGCCGAAGCCGCTGACCCGTGCCAGCACGAGCCGCGGGTTGCGGGCCGACAGCTCGTCGTAGCCGAGCCCCCACCGCTCGAGCGTGCCCGGCCGGAAGTTCTCGATGACCACGTCCGAGCGCTCGGCCAGCGCGAGGAAGACCTCCCGGCCGCCGTCGCTCCCGAGGTTCGCCGTGATCGTGCGCTTGTTGCGCCCTAGCGTCTTCCACCAGAGGTTGACGCCGTCCTTCGCCGCGCCGTGCGTGCGCGACGGGTCGGGCTTCTCCGGGTGCTCCACCTTGACGACGTCCGCGCCCATGTCGCCGAGGTGCATGGCCGCCATCGGGCCGGCGAACAGGGTGGACGCGTCCACGACGCGCAGCCCGGAGAGCGCGCCGGCGCCCGGATCGCGGGAGACGGTCATCGAGTCACCTCCGTCGAGTCCACGGTGCCCAGCGCGTCGGGCAGGTCCCAGGCGCACCGGAACCCGAGCGTCGCCCCGCGGGCGAGGCCCAGGCCGGGCAGCAGCAGCTTCACCGCGTAGTCGGGCGCGTGCCGTCCGCCCTCGACATACCAGTCCGAGCCCTCGGCACGGTAGTCGCTGCCTCCCTTGATCATGACGTACCGGGTGCGGCCGTCGCTGTGCTCGCTGTCGGTCCAGGCCCAGACGGCGGGCGTGCCGCGGCGGAAGCCGGGCGACTCCCCCGCGAGCTGCCACTCGTCCTCGGTGGGCAGCCGCCCCCCGCGCCAGGCGCAGTACGCCCGCGCGTCGTCCAGGTCGACGAACGTCACCGGCTCGTCCTCGGTACCCGGCGCCGGGCGGCCGTCCGCCCAGTGCGCCAGGAAGCGGTGGTGCACGGCCGGCGCGTAGCCGGTGGCGTCGAGGAACGCGGCGAACTGCGCGTTGGTCACCTCGGTCGCGCCGACGGCGACGGGAGCGGCGAGCTCGCCGTCACGCTGCAGCGTGCGGGCGTCGTGCAGGCGCGGGGGCAGCGGCTTCCACTCGTCGACGTACGGCGCGCCCTGGTACATGCCGGTCTCGCGCGCACGGTGCCGCACCGTGAGCACGTACGCCCCGGGGGGCACGACGACGGCGCCGCGGTCGGGCCCCGCGTCGGGCGCGAGATCCGCGGGGACGTCCGGCCTGAGCCGGCGGGCGATGCGGTGCGGGAAGCGGGCGTCCGGGTCGTGGCGGTCGGCGCCCTCGTCCAGGCCGTCCACGACCGCGCGCAGCCCGGCCGCCCACGACGGCTCGTCCGCGCCGGTGCGCAGCAGCGCCGCGACGCCCCGGGCGGGGACGGTGACCCGCTCGTCGCCGTCGGCGAGCACCGGCCCGGCGTAGTCCTCCTCGCCGCGGTTGACGAGGGTCCACAGCGTGACGCCGTCGGCCTCCCACCGGGACGCGTACACCCCTGCGGCCTCGGCCTCGGGGGCCAGCTCCGCGAGCGGCGTCCAGTCGCCGCCGAGGAGCAGCTCGCGCGCCGCACGCTGCACGGTCACCATGCGCCGCACGGTCGCGGCGTCGCGGGCGGACCACCCGACCCACACCCCGAAGACGACCTCCCACACCATGACGCCCACGCCGTTGAGCCACGCGGACTGCAGCTCCTCGCTGTGGTCGCGGTGCCAGCGCCGCACGTGGTGCTGCATGTGCCGCCGCTCGTACCAGTGCGCGCGCAGCACGCCCGGCACCGGCGAGTCGGCGAAGAACTGGGCCCACGACGACGAGTGGTCCTCGATGCGCTCGACGGGCAGCTTCGACTCGCCCTCGAGCACGATGCCGGGACGGGCGGCCTCCAGCCGGGCCACGAGCTCGGGCTCCGCCTTCTTCAGGGTGTCGAGGAAGACGCCGTCCGCGCCGAGGTCGCGCACCAGCGCGGCCAGCTCCGTGGGGTCGTCGTCGCCGCGGCGGGTGCCCGTGTCCCAGGGGTTGTAGTCGACGAAGACGTGCAGGCCGGCGTCGTGGAACGCCTGCACGAGGTCGACGATGCCGGGGACGTCGCGGTAGAAGTCCCACTGGTTGCGGTCGTCGATCCCGATCACCGGGTAGGCGTGCCACAGCACGACGGCGTCCAGCCCCGCGAACCGCTCGCGCGCGTCGGCGAGGAAGCGCTCGGGGGTGAATCGGCGCTCGTCGAACGAGTACAGCAGCTCGTCCCACAGCCACACCTGTGCCACGGTCCGGCAGCCCGCCGCCCACGCCGCCTCGGGCCGGTCGTAGGCGGTGCCCGTGTAGCCGTGGCGCTCCCGGGCGTCCGACCGCCAGGCCGTCAGGCGCTCGCGCCACTCCGGGCGGGCGGCCGGGTCAGCAGGGCCGACGAAGATCTTCGCCTCGTCGAGCGCGACGCTCTGCTCGGGGGTGAGCGGGCCGTCGAGCGGCACGTCGGTGGGCCGGTCGATGGGCCGCGGGACGAGGGGGTCGAACGTGTACGTCATGGCTGCTCTCTGCGGACGGGGTCGCGCGGGTCTGTCGGATGGGGGTTCAGGCGGTGCCGGCGAGCGCGGCGACCTCGGACGCGGCGGGGACGGCGTCCTGCGCCCCCGGCCGGGTCACCGCGAGCGCGCCGGCGGCCGCGGCGAGCCGCGCCGCCTCGGGCAGGGCCTCCCCGCGGGCGAGGGCCGCGGCCAGCACGCCGCAGTAGGTGTCGCCTGCGCCGGTGGTGTCGACGGCCACGACCCGGTGCGCGGGCACGCGTACCGGAGGCTCGCCGCGGCGGGCCACCAGGCTGCCCTGACCGCCCAGCGTGACGACGGCCGCGGGCACGCGCTCCAGCAGAGCGTCCGCGAGCGCCTCGGTGTCGACGCCGACAGACGGCCCGGCCAGGTCCGCGGCCTCGTGCTCGTTCACCACGAGCACGTCGACCGCCTCCCACACCTCCTCGGGCAGCGGGCGTGACGGCGCCGCGTTGAGCACGAAGAGCGCGCCGGGCCGGCGGGCGGCCGCCGCGGCGCGCACCACGTCGAGCGGGATCTCCAGCTGGGCGAGGACGACGTCGGCGGCGGCGATCCGCTCGGCCTGCGGCGCCTCGACCGCGAGGTGGGAGTTCGCCCCCGGAGCGACGACGATCGCGTTCTCGCCGTCCGGGGAGACGGTGATGAGGGCGGTGCCGGTGGGCACGTCGAGGCGCCAGACCAGGTCGGTCTTCACCCCGGCGCGCCGGAGCGAGGCGAGGAGCAGGTCGGCGGAGTCGTCGCGACCGACGGCGCCCACGAACGACGTCTCCGCCGCTCCCGCGCGCGCCGCCCCCGCGGCCTGGTTGGCCCCCTTGCCGCCGGGGCTGCGACGCAGGTCGCCGCCCAGGATGGTCTCGCCGCCCGCCGGATGACGGGGCACGTCGACGACCAGGTCCACGTTGGCGGACCCGACCACGACCACGCGCCCGTCCGTGCTCACGCCCGTCCTCCCTCGTCGGTCATGTCGCCAGCCTGCGGTGCGGGGGCGCGGCGCGCGAGCGCCGTCGTCCGCGCGGCGAGGTCGGCGATGCTCCGCTCGCCGCCGGGCAGCGACGTCGCGATCCGCCCGTCGAGCGGCGCCGCCCACCGCTCGCCGATCCCGTCCGCGCCGCGCAGGGCGCCGGCCACGCCGCCGACCGTGGCGGCCGCGGAGTCGGTGTCCCAGCCGGCCGTCACGGCGATCGACACGCTCGCGCCGAACTCGCCGCGCCCCGCCGCGAGCGCGTAGGCGATCACGGCGGCGTTGTGCAGCACGTGCACCCAGTGCAGGTCGCCGTAGGCGGTGTGCAGCCGGTCGAGGTCGGCGCGGACCGCCGGCTCCGAGCCGTCGGAGGCCACGCCCAGCTCGCGGCCCAGGCGGACGGCCGCGGCGAGGCGGCTGCCCGGCGGCACGACGCCGTCGGCTGCGTCGAGCACCTCCTCGACGTCGTCCACCACGACGGCCGCCGCCGCGAGGGCCGCGGCCCACATGGCCCCGTACACCCCGTTGCGGGTGTGGCTGAGGCGGGCGTCGGTCCACGCCAGGCGCGCGGCCCCGCGCACGTCGCCCGGGCTGACCCAGCCGAGCAGGTCGGTCCTGATGAGCGCGCCGATCCACTCGCGGAACGGGTTGTGGTGCGTCGCCGTCTCCGGCACCGGTCGTGCGTCGAGGATGTTGCGGTACGCCGCGCGCTCGGCCGTGAACGACCGGCCGGCGGGCATGAGGTCGAGCCAGAGCTGCGCGACGTCGTCGGTGGTGAACCCGCGGCCGCGGGCCTCGAGGAGCTCGAGCGCCAGGATCGGGTAGTTGAGGTCGTCGTCCTCCGGCATCCCGTCGATGTTCTCCTCGAGCGAGGTCGGCGCGGAGCGGCGGTTCCACGGCCAGCGGGCCGCGACGTCGTCGGGCAGGCCGACCGCGGTGAACCAGCGATCCAGCGGCCACCGGTCCGTGGCGCGCAGGATCTCCTCGATGCCCTCGCGCGGGATCTTCTCGACGGGCTTACCGAGCAGGCAGCCGGCGGCGCGGCCCGTCCAGGCGCCGAGGACGCGGGCGTCGAGGTCCGCGCCGGGGCGGGGCAGCCGCGGCGCGGGCGGCAGCAGGGCGACGATCGCGTCCCAGCCGTCCGGCTCCTGCGGCGCCGCGGCAGCGGGTCGGGCGTCGAGCTCGTCCAGCAGCTCGCGGGCCAGCGCGCGCAGCTCGGGCGTCGCGGGCACCGGGCCGGCGCCGCTCACCGCGGGCACCGGGTCTCCCCCGGCGGCCGTCCAGCGCTCGCGGACGTCGGCCGTCTCCTTGCCCTCGGCGGCGGACTGCACGAGCTCGTGGGCGAGCAGGTCCTCCGGCTGGGCCCAGGTCAGCCTCACGCCGGCTCCCCCACGGCGCCGCGTCCGGCCGCGTCGTACCCGGCCGGCTCCGCGGCGTCGAGCGCGTCCATCCCGGCGAGGCGGGCGCGCGCCCGCTCGGCGTCCGCGCGCACGATGTCCGCCGCCGCGGAGGCCATGAGGCGCCCCGTCTCGCGGACGTCGGTGCGGCTCGCCTCCTCGATCTCGTCCAGCCACTCGGCGGGGACCACGCCGGTGCCGCCGAGGCCGGCCGCGACCGCGCCGGCCATGACGGCGATCGAGTCGGCGTCCCGCCCGTAGTTCACGGCGGCGAGCACGGCGCCGCGGAAGTCCCCCCGGTGCCCGAGCAGCATGCCGAGCGCCGCCGGCAGCTCCTCGATCGACTTGGTCCGCGAGGGGCGGCGCGCGTCCATCGACATCTGCCGGTAGGCGGGCCCGACCGAGTCGAACGGGGCGACGGTGTCGCGCACCAGGCGGCCGAGCTCGCGCTCCTCCTCGTCCGTCGTGGGCGCCGTCGTCCACCCGTCGAACGCGTCGACCATCGCGTGCAGGGCGTCGGCCGTGCCGTCGTGCGCGACGTCCAGCGCCGCGTGCACGACGTCGTCGAGCGTGGCTCCGGGCGCCACCGACGCCGCGACCATGGCGGCGAACACGCCCGCGGCCTCGCGCCCGTAGCTCGACTGGTGGGCGCCCGTGAAGTCGATCGCCTCGGCGTACGCGCCGCGGGGGTCGCCCGGGTTGGCGAGGCCGACGGGCGCGACGTACATCGCGGCCCCGCAGTTGACGACGTTGCCGACGCCCGCCTCGCGCGGGTCCACGTGCCCGTAGTGCAGGCGCGCGACCATCCACTTCTCGGCGAGGAACACCCGCTGCAGCAGCAGCGCCGTCGACTCGAGCTCGGGGATCCAGCGCGGCTCGCCGATCATCAGGGGCACCAGGTCCTCCGCGACGGCGTACGCGTCGAGGTGGTCGCGGCGCTTGGCGTAGACCTCCACGACGGCCCGGGTCATGAGGGTGTCGTCGGTGATGTGCCCGTCGCCCTTGTGGTACGGCGCGATGGGGCGGGCGTCGCGCCAGTTCGGGTACCAGGGGCCCACGATCCCGGTCACCCGGCCGCCGTGGCGCTCCTCGATCTGCTCGGGGGTCCACCCCTCGACGGCACCGCCGAGCGCGTCGCCCACGGCCGCGCCGGTGATCACGGCCATCGATCGGTCGTCCAGCCAGGTCACGGTCACTCCCTCGTCGTCCTGCGGGGCACGTGTCTCGCGCCCCGGTTTGCCCGCGAGCGGGCGGTCGTGCGGGCGGCGGCGTGCCGCCCGCACGACGGTCACTGCGTGATCTCGTCCCACCCGTCGGTGAGCTGCGTCTGCAGCCCGGCGGCGTCGGTCTCCTGCGCCAGGAACCGCTGGTAGGCCGGCGTGGCCACGGTGTCCTTCCACTGCGCGTACGCGTCGGCGAACAGGTACGGCGCGGAGACGAAGTGCTGGCCCGAGGCGAGGATGGTGCTCCACCCGTTCTCGTCGCCGAGCTTGTCGGCCATGACCTTCTGGGCCGACGTCGTCGCCGGGATCAGGGCGTCCGCCTCGTTGAGCGCGGCCAGGTTGTCCGCCTCCGTGAAGAACTCGATGAACTCGGCCGACTCCTCGACGTGCTCGGAGTCGATGTTCACCGACAGGGTCTGCGGGTTGGCGGCCTGGCCGGCGCCCTCGGGCCCGGCGAGCGGCGGCAGCACCACCCACTCGAGGTCCTTCGGCGCGTCCTTGGCGATGTTCGCCGCCTGGTAGGAGCCCTGTACCGTCATCGCCGTCTGGCCCGCGTAGAACGACGCGATCGCCTCCGACCCGGACTGAGTGAGCGTGACCGGCAGGATCGACTTGTCCTGGTAGGCCATGGCGTCCACGAGCTCCGGCAGGGCCATCTCGCCGTCGCCGACGGTGATCTGCGCGTCCTGGCCGGTGCCCGAGAAGTACTCGCCGCCGAAGCCCGGCGCCAGCGTCATGAACGCGGCGGTCGGGCTCGAAAGGCCCCAGCCGAGGCCGTAGGTCTTGCCCTTCGTGGTGGCCTTCGCGATCTCCCGGAGCTGGTCCCACGTCATGGTGTCGCCCGTGGGGATCTCGACGCCCGCGTCGGTGAGGAGCTTCTTGTTCGCGAAGACCATGTAGGACTGCAGCTCGGTCGGGTAGGCGACGATCTGGTCGTCGACCGTCACCGAGTCCAGGACGCCCTCGGGGATGTCCTGCTTGCGCTCGTCGGACATGTACTCGGACAGGTCCGCGAGGTAGCCGTCGCGGGCGAACGGCACGATGCTCGCGGCCTCGTAGTGGATGACGTCCGGCGCGGCGCCGCCGTTGAACTGGGTGATGAGCTTGTCGTAGACGCCGTCCCACCCGGTCGGGACGATCTCGACCTGCACGTCGGGGTGCGCGTCGTTCCACTCGCCGACGATCTTCTCCGTGGCCTCGATGGCCGCGGGCTGGTCGGACAGCGACTGGAACTTCAGCGTGACCGGGCCGCCGTCCCCGCCCTCGTCGCCGCCCCCGCCGCTGCAGGAGGCGACGAGCAGGGCGGTGACCGTGAGGCATGCGGCGGTGGACACTCCACGAGTCTTCATGGGTCTGCCTTTCGTGAGTCGGTGGGCGATGTGTCAGATGCGGTGGAGCGAGGTCGGGTCAGCCCTTGACCGCCCCCGCCATGAGGCCCCCGGTGAGCTTCTTCTGCATGATCGAGAAGAAGACGATGCTGGGGATCGCGGCGAGGAACGACCCCGCCGCGAGCGGTCCCAGCGCGACCTTGCCCTCGCCGCCGATGAACGACGTGAGCGTGATCGGCAGGGTGTAGTTCTCGGGCGACTGGAGCAGCACCAGGGCGAAGAAGAACTCGTTCCACGACGAGACGAAGCTGAACATCGCGGTGGCGACGATGCCCGGCGCGAGCAGCGGGAACACGATGCGGCGCAGCACGGTGAGCCGCGTCGCGCCGTCCATCGACCCGGCCTCCTCGAGCTCGGTCGGGATGCCGACGACGTACCCCTGCAGCATCCACAGCGCGAACGGCAGCGTGTACGTGGTGTGCACCAGCGTCAGCCCCACCAGGCTGTCGGTGAGGTTCATGGTCCGCAGGATGAGGAACAGCGGCAGGATGATGAGGATCACCGGGAACACCTGGCTCACGAGGATCCATCCGACGCCGGCCACCCGGATCGCCCCCTTGAGCCGGGCGAGCACGTAGGCCGCGGGCATCGCGATGAGGATGACCAGCACGGTGGAGGCGAGCGCCACCACGAGGCTGTTCGCCGCCGAGCTCATCAGGCCCTGCCGCGCGAGCGCCTGGGCGTAGTTGTCCCAGTGCCACTGCGACGGGAGGAGGCTGACCGTGAGGGAGTTGAGCTCGGCGGAGGACTTCACCGACGCGGAGATCAGCCACAGCAGCGGGAAGCCCAGGAAGACGATGTAGCCGGCCAGCGCCACGTACTGGGCGGGGCGGACGAGGACGCGCATCGGCTCAGCCCTTCTTCACGGCGCGGTCGTCGCGGAACTGCGACCGCAGATAGACGGCGAGGAGCAGGACCACGACCACGACGAGGACGACGCCCATCGCCGCGGCGTACCCGATGTTGCGGTTCTTGAACGCCTCGAGGTAGGTGAACAGCATCGGCAGCATGGTGCGGCCGCCCGGCCCGCCCTCGGTAAGGACGTAGACCAGCGAGAACGAGTTGAAGTTCCAGATGAAGTTCAGCGACGTGATCGACGCGACGATGGGGCGCAGGCTCGGCCAGGTCACCGCGGTGAACCGGCGCCACGCGTTCGCCCCGTCCATGGATGCGGCCTCGTGCAGCTCTCCCGGGATCTGCTGCAGGCCCGCGAGCAGCGTCACGGTGGTCTGCGGCATGCCGACCCAGACTCCGACGACGATGACCGCCGGCAGCGCGGTGGAGAAGTCGGCGAGCCAGTTGATGTCGTCCGGCAGGCCCAGTGCCCCGAGGAACGCGTTGAGCGGCCCCGCGTTGGGCGAGTAGATCATCTTCCACATGATCGCCACGACGACGGGAGGCATCGCCCAGGGGATCAGCGCCAGCACACGGGTGAGCCCCTGCAGCCGGAGCCCGGAGTTCAGCAGCTGCGCGAGCCCGAGCGCCAGCACGAGCTGCAGCACCGTCACCGAGACGGCCCAGATCATGCCGATGCGGAACGAGTCCCAGAAGAACGAGTTGTCGGCGAGCCGCACGAAGTTGTCGACGCCCACGAACTGGTAGTCCGGGTGCCGCACGAGGCGGGCGTCGGTGAACGCCAGGGCGATGCCCATGACGAGCGGCGCCACGGAGAGCACCAGGATCGGCAGCAGCGACGGCATCACCAGGGCGGCGGCCTCGCGGCGACGCCCTCGCTCGAGGCCGCCGCGGTGGCGCAGCGGACGCGCCGGACGACCGGCGGTGGACGTCGTGGGCCCGGCCGCGGGCGCGGTGGGGGCGCTCATCGCGAGCTCCCCTCGGCGGCGGTGGACTCACGCACGAGCAGGCGCGGGCCGATGACGACGTGCTGGGCGGGCGCCTCGCCGTCCTCCAGGCGGGCGAGCACGGCACGCGCCGCGGCGGCCCCACGCTCGGAGGAGCCGAGCGACACGCTCGTGAGGCTCGGCTCGTAGACGCGACCGAGCTCGGTGTCGTCCATCCCCGTGACGGCGACGTCGCCCGGGACGGTCAGGCCTGCCTCGCGTGCGGCGCGGACGGCGCCGATGGCGAGCAGGTCGTTGGCGGCGACGACCGCGTCGAGCCGCGAGCCGTCCGCAGCGGGCGCCAAGAGGGCCCGCGCGGCGCGCAGCCCGGCCGCCACGGTGAAGTCGTCGGCGACCTCGACGGTGGTGCGCTCGGCCGGGAACCCGTTCGCCCGGGCCGCGGCGTCGAAGCCCCGCTGCCGTGCCCGGCCCGGGGTCGTGTCGAGCGGACCGTTGAGGAACCCGATGCGCCGCCGGCCAGACCGCACCAGGTGGTCGACGGCCTGGCCGATGCCGTCCGCGGAGTCCGTGGAGACCGAGTCGATCGCCCCGTCGTCGAGCGAACGGCCGACGACGACCACCGGCACCGGGGCGCGGCGGATCTCGTCCGCCAGCGCGTCGTCGGCGCGCAGCGGGCTGATCACGAGGGCGTCCACGAAGCCGCTGCCGAGGCTGCGCACGAGGTCGGTGGCCGCGCCGGCGGTGTCGCCGGTGGTCATGACGACGACCCGGTACCCGTGGGGCGAGAGGACCTCGTGGATGGCGGTGAGCATCTCGACGTAGACCGGGTTGCCGATGTCCGCGACGGCGAAGGCGACCTGGAAGGTCTTCTTCATCCGCAGGGACCGGCCGGTCACGTCGGGGCTGTACCCGAGCTCCTCGGCGGCGGCGCGCACGCGCTCCACCATGGCCGGGCTGGCCCCGGTGCCGTGCAGGGCCCGCGACGTCGATGCGAGGGAGACCCCGGCGTGCCGGGCCACCTCGATCAACGTGGCGCGTGATGACGTCACTGTCGCTCCACCTTCATCGTCGACGGCGTTGGAAACGTTTCCAGCCCGGTCTCGGCGACCCGCTGGAAACGTTTCCGGATGGCGTCACTCTGGCACCGGCCCCCGCCCGTGTCAAGGCGTCGCGGATGCTCGCGACCCCGCGGGCCCCGACGTAGCCCGACGACCCGCGGGGGCGGCGCGCCCGCCGGGTCCGCACGGCCGCGTGCCTAGGCGGTGGCGGAGGGCGGCACGACGAGGTCGTCCAGGTCCGGCGGCCGGTACCCCCGCCCCTTGAGCACCTTGCCGTCGGCACGTCGGAGCACCCGGCCGTCGGCGTCCACCTTGCTCATGTTCGACCGGTGGACCTCGACGAAGACCGCCGGCAGGTCGATCCCCAGCGCGTCCGCGGCCCCGTAGGTGACGTAGAGGACGTCGGCGAGCTCCTTCGCCGACGCCCGGTAGGCGGCGGCCGTGTCACCGCCCTCGGCCAGCGCCGTCGCCAGGTCCGTGAGGGCCTCCGCCGCCTCCCCCGCCTCCTCGGTCAGCAACGCCCGGCGGTGCTCCGCCAGCCCGGGGCGGGTGGGGTCGGCCTCGAGGTCGAACGCCTCGCGGAACTCGGCGACCCGGCGCATCGGCTCATGATCCATGCCCGCACGCTAGGCGGTCGGCAGTGCGGGGTCGAGCGGGTGAGGACCGGGCGAAAACGCGCCGAGCCCGCATCGGAGAGCGCCGGAGGGCCTCTCTCCCAGGGCGACCACCCCCGGGTCGCACCTCCCCCTGGAAGAGAGCACCACCATGTCCGTCTCCGCCCCGACCCACCGCACGACTGCCGGCACCCGCGCCCCGGACGTCCCCGCCACCCGTCGCCTCCCGAACGCGCTCGCCGAGCAGGTCGCGCCGCGGCTCGACGTCGCCGTCACCGCACTCGCCCAGCTCCTCACCCGGTGGTCCGTGCCCGCGCTGCGCGTCGCGCTCGGCCTCGTGTTCCTCGGCTTCGGCGTCCTGAAGTTCTTCCCCGGCGCCAGCCCCGCCGAGGAGATCGCCGGCCGCACCGTGGAGACGCTCACGCTCGGCCTCGTCCCGAGCACGACGGCCGTGATCCTGGTGGCGGTCATGGAGACCTTCATCGGCCTCACCCTCATCTCCGGCCGCCTGCTGCGGGTCGGGCTGGTCGTCCTCGCCGTCGCGATGGTCGGGATCCTGTCCCCCGTCGCCCTCTTCGGCGACGAGCTGTTCGGGCACGGCATGAGCCTGCTCGGGCAGTACGTGCTCAAGGACGTCGTCCTGGTCGCGGGCGCCTCGGTCGTCGCCGCCGTCGCCCTGGGCGCCCGGCTCCGCCTCGAAGCCTGACGCCGCGCCTCACCCGTACCCGCACCACCACCACGGAGCCTCCGGCCGTCCCCCGGCCGGAGGCTCCCGTGCGTCCGGACCGGCGTCCGGATCGTGAGAAGTCTCCGGAGCGGCCTGGCGTTCCGACGATCCGCTGCTATACCTCCGCCCAGGTCACGAGCCCCAGTGCGAAGCCCCGGCTGGCTGGGCAGCAACCCCCACGTCACGGCGGGGTGCTCCGGGAGATGACCTGGCCGCCGGCCGGCCCGCGCACGCGGGCCGAGACGCCGCGCGGCAAGCGTGATCGACGGACTGCGAGGTACGACCCATGACCGCACCCACCCGCCCCGCCACCCCCTCCGTGGTGGTGGTCTCCGGCAACCCCCGCGAGGGTTCCCGGACGCTCGCGGCGGCCGAGGCCGCCGGACGCCGCATCGCCGAGCTGCTCGGCGCACCCGGACCGGACATCGGCACGATCGAGCTGGCGGCCTTCGCCGGCGAGCTCCTCACCGCGACGCACCCCGAGGCCGACGAGGCCAAGGAGCGCCTGGCCCGTGCCACGGTCGCCGTCGTCGCGACCCCCGTCTACAAGGCCTCGTACACCGGCCTGCTCAAGGCGTTCCTCGACCTGTACGGGCCGGACGGCCTGGCCGGCGTCGTGGTCGTGCCGCTCGTCGTGTCCGGCAACCCGGCGCACGCCCTCGCCGGCGAGGTCCACCTCCGTCCGGTCCTGGTGGAGCTCGGCGCCGTCGTCCCCACCCGCACGCTCGCCCTCACCGAGGCGCAGCTGCCGGAGCTCGGCGCGGCCCTCGACCCCTGGTTCGCCCGCTGGGCGACGCCGTTGCGGCGAGCCGCCGGAGCGGCGACGACCGCCACGCCCACCGAGACCCCCGAGCTGACGGGAGCCGTCCTGTGACCACGGAGCACACCGACCTGCACACCGACCTGTCCGCGCTCTCCGGGATCGAGGAGCTGCTGTCCCAGCAGGACGAGCCCCAGCTGTCGCCCGACGCCTTCAAGACGGTGTTCCGCCAGCACCCCGCGGGCGTCGCCGTCGTCGCGCTCGCGCACGAGGGCCGCCCCGTCGGTTTTACCGCCACGTCGGTGATCTCCGTGTCCGCCGCCCCGCCGCTCCTGGCGTTCTCGCTCGCGTCCACCTCGTCGTCGTGGCCTGCGGTCTCCCGGGCGAGCACCCTCGCGGTGAGCTTCCTCGCCGACCACCAGGACGACCTCTCCGCCCGGTTCGCCACCAGCGGCATCGACCGCTTCGCGGCCGGCGGGTGGACCGCCCTGCCCTCGGGCGAACCCGTGATCGACGGCGCCGTCTCCTGGGTGCGGGCCCGCGTGCTGCAGCGCACGCCCGTGGGCGACAGCTACCTGGTGTCCCTGCGCGCCCTGCAGTCCGGGTCGGACGACGCCTCTCCCCTGGTCTACCTCGACCGGGAGTACCACCGACTCGCGCCCCTTCCGCCCGAGTCCGCGATCTGACGGGACCACGACACATGACCGACCTCACCACCCCCTTCCTCGTCGGGCTCGACGTCGACGGCGCGGGCGCCCACCCCGCGGCGGCCGCCGCGACGGGCCTCACGCCGGCCGAGCTCGTCGGCGCCGCTCGCCTCGCCCGCAGCGTCCGGTGGGCCGAGAACGCCGGCGTCACGTTCGCGACCTTCACCGACGCCCTGCTGCCCGCCGTCCCCGGATCGCCCGACTCGGCGCGGCTCGACGCCGTCACCCGTGCGGCGTTCGTGTCGCGCACCACCACCGCGATCGGGCTGGTGCCGCAGGTGGCCACCACCTACCCCGAGCCGTTCCACGTCGCGACGCAGCTCGCGTCCTTCGACATCGCGGCGTCCGGTCGTGGCGGGTGGCTCGCCACGACCACCCTCACCGCGGAGACGGCCGACGCCTACGGCCGCGACCCGGTGACGGACCTCGCCCGCGAGGCCCGCGACGTCGTCCAGGCCGTGCGCGACCTGTGGGACTCGTGGGAGGACGACGCCGTGATCCGCGACGTCGCCACCGGCCGCTACGTGGACCGCGACCGGCTCCACCACGTCGACTTCGTCGGCGAGACCTTCTCCGTCAAGGGGCCGCTCATCACCCCGCGCCCGCCGCAGGGGCAGCTCGTCGTCCTGGCCGCGGCCGGAGCCGTCGCACCGTCGGTGCGCGAGCCACTGGTCGACGTCACGCTCGTCGGCGGGTCCGACGTCGCGACGGCCCGCGCGGCCGCACGCGCCGCGACCGGCCCTGCGACCGAACCTGCGACCGACACCGCGACCGGCGGCGCGGCCCTGGCCGTCCTCGACCTGGAGGTCGTGCTCGACACCGACGGCCGCACGGCGAGCACCCGGCTCGCCGAGCTCGAGGCGGCGACCCCTGCCGGGGCCCGCACCGACTGGGGAGGGGCCGCGCTGCGCTACACCGGCGACGCCGCGGGCCTGGCCGGCCTCCTCGCCGAGCTCGCCGCCTCGGGCGACGTCGCGGGCGTGCGGCTGCTGCCCGCCGTCCTCGACCTCGACCTGCCGGTGCTGGCCCGCGACGTGCTGCCCGTGCTGCGCGCGGCCCGGCTCACCGCCGCGCCCCGTGCGGGAGCCACCCTGCGCGAGACGCTCGGGCTGCCGCGCCCAGCCAACCGCTACGACGCCCGCCAGCGTTCCGGCACCAGCCGCACCCGGCCCGCCGCCCTGCCTGCCACCGCCAACGCCTGAGGACCCGACATGACCACACCGCCCCCGCCGCACGGCCCGGCCCCGCACGCCCCTGCCGCCCCGGTCACCCGCCCGCACGCCCAGGTCCACTTCGGCGTCTTCTTCCAGGGCGTCAACCACACCACCATCTGGTCCGACCCGGAGTCCGGCTCGCAGACGGACTTCGCGTCCTTCGAGCAAGTGGTCCGCACCGCCGAGCGCGGGCTCTTCGACGCGTTCTTCCTCGGCGAGGGCCTGCGCCTGCGCGAGACCCGCGGCCGGGTCCACGACCTCGACGTCGTCGGCCGCCCCGACGCGATCACCCAGCTCGCGGCGCTCGCCGCGGTCACCGAGCGCATCGGCCTCGTCGCGACGCAGAACACCACCTATCACGACCCGGCCGACCTGGCCCGCCGCCTCGCGAGCCTCGACGTGCTGTCCGGCGGGCGGGCCGCGTGGAACGTCGTGACCACCGACAACGCCTGGACCGGGGAGAACTTCCGCCGGGGCGGCTACCTCGACCACGCCGACCGCTACGAGCGGGCGGCGGCCGTGCTCGCCGTCGCCCGCGGGGTGTGGGACGCGTTCCCCGACGGCCCGGGCGGAGACGTGGCGCGCGTGTCCGTGCCGGGCGCCGACCTGCGCACGCCGCGTGACCTGGTCCTCGACGTCACCACCCCGCGCAGCCCGCAGGGCCACCCGGTGATCTTCCAGGCGGGCGACTCGCCCCAGGGCCGGGACTTCGCCGCCGCGCACGCCGACGTGATCTTCTCCCGGCACGGCTCGGTGCTCGCCGACGCGCTCGAGTTCGCGGCCGACGTGCGCCGGCGGGTCGTCGCGGCCGGCCGGCCCGAGGACGACGTGAAGATCTTCCCCGGCACGGCGATCGTCGTCGGGGACACGGCCGCCGAGGCGGAGGAGAAGGAGCGCTGGGTGCGCCGCGCGCAGGTCACCCCCGCCACCGCGCTGTCGATCGTCGGCAACGTCTGGGGCGAGGACCTCTCGTCCTACGACCCGGACGGCCCTCTGCCCGCGCACGACCCGGTCGTCGCCGAGCTGGGCGGCGAGCGCGGCTCCGCCACCACGGGGGCACGCACGCACGAGATCGCGCGGCAGTGGCGCGCGGTCGCCGAGGCCGAGGGCCTCTCGATCCGCGAGCTGGTGATCCGCAACGCGGGAGAGCGCGGCTTCACCGGGACGCCCGGCGCCGTGGCCGACGCGCTCACCCGGTGGGTGCGCACCGGCGCCGTCGACGGCTTCAACCTCAGCCCGTGGATCGTCCCGGCGGGCCTGGACGACGTCGTGGAGAAGGTCGTGCCCGCGCTGCAGGAGCGCGGCGCCTACCCGACCGCCTACACCGGCACCACGCTGCGCGAGCACCTGGGGCTGCGGGAGCCGCTCACCCGCCGCGGGGCACGTGAGCGAGCGCACGACGCCGAGAGCGAACCGGCGCTGACTCCGGTGCCCTGAGCACCTAGGCTGCGACTGCTGACCAGGAGGGCCCATGACCACCATCACCACCACGACCACCCCGTCCGACGCGCCCGCCGGCGCCCCCACGGACGCGTCCGAGCTCGTCCTCGACAACCCCCGCTGGTCGTCCCTCACGGGTGCCCACGCGCACCTCGCCGAGGGCAACGAGCTGGTGCTGCGCTATCCCGTCGATGTGTCCCCGTTCGCCGCCGTCCGGTCGTGGGACGACCCCGGCGTGTGGGACGCGATCGTCGACGTCGCCGGCTACGGCGCCGAGTTCCCCGGCCCACCGGCCGACCTCGCGCTCCCCGCGGGCTGGGAGCGGGTCGCGCTCCTCGACGGCGTGCAGCTCGTCGAGACGGACCGGCTGCGCACCCGGGCCGACGACGAGGCCGAGGTGCTCGGCGCCCAGGACGTGCCCGACATGCTGGCGCTCGTCGAGCGCTCCCGGCCGGGTCCGTTCCTGCCCCGCACCTACCTCATGGGCCGGTACGTCGGCATCCGCCGGGAGGGGCGCCTCGTCGCGATGGCCGGGGAACGCCTGCAGCCGGAGGGCTGGACGGAGATCAGCGCCGTGACGACCGACCCCGACCACCGCGGCCAGGGCCTCGCCACCCGCCTCGTGCTCGACGTCGCGCACCACGTCCGCGAGCGCGGCGCCCGCCCCATGCTGCACGCGGCGGGGAACAACGCGAACGCGATCCGGCTGTACGAGAACCTCGGTTTCCGGCTGCGCACCCGCACCACGTTCGGCGCGGTGCGGACGCCGCGGGCCTGACGACGACCGCTGCGACGGCCCGGGACCCCGCCGAGCGGGGACCCGGGCCGTCGCCGTGCGCCGGGCTCCCCGCTCAGGCCTCCAGCAGGTCGGCCTGCGGGTGCCGCACGCCCTGCACGGCGCCGCGCGGGACGGCGGCGGCGATCGCCGCCAGGTCGTCCGCGCTCAGGACGATCGACGCGGCCTCGACGTTCTGCTCCAGGTAGCGCAGGCGCTTGGTGCCGGGGATGGGCACGACGTCGTCGCCCTGCGCCAGCAGCCACGCGAGTGCGAGCTGGGCGGCGGTGACGCCCCGCTCCGCGGCGAGGTCCTCCAGCGCGAGCACCAGGGCGCGGTTGTGCTCGAACGCCTCGCCGGCGTACCGGGCGTGCTTGCGCCGCACGTCGTCGGCGGCGAGGTCGGTCACCCGGTCGACGGTGCCGGTGAGGATGCCGCGTCCCAGCGGGGAGAACGGCACGAAGCCGATGCCCAGCTCGCGCAGCGCGGGCAGCACGGCGTCCTCGGGGTCGCGGGTCCACAGCGAGTACTCGCTCTGCACGGCCGTGACCGGGTGCACGGCGTGCGCGCGGCGCACGGTGTCCGCGCCCGCCTCTGACAGCCCGATCGCGCGCACCTTCCCCGCCGCGACCAGCTCCGCGAGCGCCCCGACGGTCTCCTCGACGGGCACCTGCGGGTCCACGCGGTGCAGGTAGTACAGGTCGAGGCGGTCGGTCCCGAGGCGGGCGAGGGAGCGGTCGACCGCGGCGCGCAGGTACTCCGGGCGGCCGTCGACGGGGCGGCCGTCGGGGTGCTTCCCGAGCCCGAACTTCGAGGCCAGCACGATCCGGTCGCGCTGCGGCCCGAGGACGCGCCCGATGAGCTCCTCGTTGCGGCCGGCGCCGTACACGTCGGCGGTGTCGATCAGCGTGACGCCGAGCTCGAGGGTGCGCCGCAGGACGGCCTCGGCCTCGGCGGCGTCGGCGGGGCCGTAGGAGTCGGCCACCGACATGCCGCCGAAGCCGAGCGCGGACACGGTGAGGGCGTGGTCGCCCGAACCCAGGGTGCGGGTGGGCAGGGCGGTCGGCCCCACGGCGGAGGAAGGTGTCGTCATGGGCGCAGCCGACCACCGCGGCGCAGGGTCCGCAAGATCGGGGGCGCGGCTCTCGGATGCTGGACGTGCGACCGGCCGGGTCGCTCAGCCGATCGAGCGGCGGTGCCTCGCGGCCAGCTCCTGGTATTCGATCGCGTTGCGGCGCACGCGCTCGGCACCCTCGGCGTCGAGCGGGCCGCGGTCCTTGGCCGGGACGCCGACAGCGAGGTGCCCGGCGGGGATCTCCTGCCCCTCGCGCACCAGCGCGCCGGCCGCCACGAAGGCGCCCTCGCCCACGACCGCGTGGTTGAGCAGCGTGGCGCCCATGCCGATCAGGCTGCCGTCGCCCACGGCGGCACCGTGGACGATCGCCCCGTGCCCCACGCCCACCCCGGCGCCGATGGTCGCGGGCACGCCGGTGTCCGTGTGGACCACGCAGTTGTCCTGGATGTTCGAGCCCTCGCCGAGCACGATCGCGTCCATGTCGCCGCGCAGCACCGCGCCGTAGAAGACGCTGGCCCGCGCGCCGACCCGCACGTTCCCCACGATCGTGGCCGTCGGGGCGATCCACGCCGTGGGGTCGATCTCGGGGGTGTGACCGTCGAAGGGGAGCACCGTCGCCATGCCCCGGACCCTACCGGTCGCACCTCGGCGGTACTCCCCAGCGGGCGCCCGGGGACATGGGTGTCCTGAAACGATGCACCGGGGTGTCGATGCGGGGACGGCGCCTAATCGAGTCCCCACCCGGTGCGCAGGTTGGCGAAGATCGTCGCGAGCGCGTCCGCCGGTGCGTCGGCGCGCGCGGCGATGTCGGGGCTCTCGAGGACGAAGCGCGACAGCGCCCGGAGGCCCGCGCTCTCGGCCTCGTGCCATTCGTCGGCGAGCAGGGCGGTCAGGGCGTCCTCGCAGTCGGTCCACTTCGTGCGGACGTACGCGCGCAACGGCGGCGTCGAGAAGATCAGGTCGAGGACCCGGGTGGACTCCGGGTCTCCGGACTCGAACGGCAGACGACTCCCCATGAAGGCCTCGACGGCGCTCAGCGGATCCGTCTCCGGCGACCGGTCGCGCACGGCCCGGGTCAGCGCCTCGGCGCGATCCTCGTCCTGCTCGAAGACCAGGGCGGCCTTCCCTTCCGGGAAATAGGTGAACAGCGTCGTCAGGGCGACGTTCGCCTCGTCGGCGATCTCGGCAACCGTGACGTCGTCGAAGCCACGCTCCAGGAACAGGCGGACGGCCACCTGGTTCAGGGTGCGGCGGGTCTGGATCCGCTTGCGCTCACGAAGCCCGGTTCCTGCTGCCATGCGACGAGTATAGGGCCCTCGTCGTACCGACACCGGACTCCGAGTCACACCAGTTCTGTAGTCACTACAGAAAGTGCTAGCGTCGGCGGTGTCACGACGACGAAGGAGAACCATGAACGCGACAGCGATCGTCAACGCACGAGTCTTCGACGGCGAGCAGGTCGTCGACGCCACCACCGTGGTGGTCGACGGACCCCGCATCGCCTCGGTCGGCGGTCCCGCCCCCGACGGCGCCCGCGTCGTCGACGCGAGCGGGGCGACGCTGCTCCCCGGGCTCATCGACTCCCACGTGCACACCTCGGTCGGGGCCCTCGAGCTGGCGCTCACGTTCGGGGTGACGACCGAGCTCGAGATGCAGGGCATGTTCACCCGCGACAGGCGCGGCCACGTCACGGGGAACGACCGCCTGGCCGACGTGCGGTCGGCGGGCTTCGGGATCACGCCTCCGGGCGGCCACCCGAGCGAGCTGATGGGTGACGACGGCGACGACGAGGCGCCGTGGGAGGACGGCGACGCGGCCGAGGGCACCGCATCCTGGTCCGACGTGGTCATGCCGTTCTCGGCCACACCCGCCGAGGCGGCCGCGTTCGTCCCTCGGCTGGAGGCGTCGGGCTCCGACTACATCAAGTTCATGATCGACGACGGCACGGTCGAGGGCGCGCCCGGGCTGCCCGTGCTCGACGACGCGACGATCGCCGCCGGCGTCGCGGAGGCCCACCGCCGCCACCTGACGACCGTGGCCCACACCCTCACCGTCGACGCGACCATGTCGGCCGTCAGCGCCGGCATCGACGGGCTCGTCCACCTGTTCATGGACCGGCCGCACACCGCCCCCGTCATCGAGGCGGTCGCCGCGTCCGGCGCATTCGTCGTGCCCTGCGTCGTGCTGAACGCGTCGATGATGGGTCTCCCCGCGACGGCCCTCGCCGCCGACCCGCGCGTCGCCGCCAAGCTCGACGACGCGTGGCTGGCGACGCTCCGGAGCAGCTACGACAGGTACCCGCAGGGCAGGCTCGACGACGTCCTCGCCTCGGTCAAGGCACTCCACGACGCCGGGGTCGACCTCCTCGTCGGCACCGACGTGTCCTTCCCGCTGCCCGTCCTGGGCGGGATGGCGCACGGCGCGAGCGTGCACCACGAGCTCCAGCTCCTGGTGACGGCGGGCCTCACGCCCGTCGATGCGCTCCGCGCCGCCACCTCCGTCCCCGCGCGCCGGTTCGCGCTCGCCGATCGCGGGATGATCCGCGAGGGCCTGCGCGCCGATCTTCTCCTCGTCGACGGCGACCCGACGGAGCGGATCTCCGACACGCTCAACGTCCGCCAGGTCTGGAGGCGCGGAGCACCGCTCTTCGCCGGGGCTGCGCCCGCGGCCTCGCAGGCGTCCCACGCCGGCACCGACGCCTCGACCTCGAGGTAGAGAGGACCTGCCCGGGCCTGGACGGTCGGGGCGCGTCCAGGCACGCTGAGACCTCGAGCCGGCCGGAACGGGCGGCCACCGCGGTACACGTCAGCGAGGACGACGATGACCATCCACGACGACCATCGCGACGTGGTGGCACGTATCGCCCAGGGGCGGCTCGACACCGAGTCCGAGGCCGCCCTCCAGGTGGGCCTCCGCGTCGTGCCCCCGATGACCGTCGCGGTCGGGGTGCAGGCCCGTCCCGCACGCACCGTCACCGACGCCGACCTCGACGAGCGGCGGACCCGACCCCGCGGGGAAGCATGAGCCAGGACGGCCGTCCACCCTCAGCCCTCAGCGCAGGAACGTGGTGACGACGTCGTGCAGGGCGGCGGTGGTGAGCTCCAGGGACGCGACGTCGACCCGTTCGTCGTTGCCGTGGAACAGGCCGCGCCAGGTACCGGGGTCCCAGCCCGCGCTGAGCAGGCCGAACCCGTAGGCCGGCACCCCGCGGCGCCGGTAGAAGCGCCCGTCCGTGCCGCCCGTGCCGAGGGTCGGCACGACCGGGGCGCCGCCGGTGCGAGCCGTCACGGTCCGCTCGATGACCCGGTAGAGGTCGGTGTCCGTCGGGGACAGCGACGGCTCCCCGAACCGGTCACCCACGATGTCGACGTGCTCGGTGAGGTCGCCCAGCGTCTCGGTCAGGAGCGCCTCGACGTCGCCGGGCCGGGTGCCCGGCAGGACGCGGATGTCGAGGGTGATCTCGGCCAGGCCCGGGATGACGTTGGGCTTGGACCCGGCGCCGATGACGGTCGGGGCCAGCGTCGTGTGGGTCGTCGCGTGCGCGACGGCGCCCAGGGCGCCGAGCCGCGGCAGGGCGTCGTCGAGCCGCTCCGGGTCGAGCAGGGCCGCGCGCAGGTCGGGCTCCGGCGCCAGCGCGTCCACGTACCGGCGCCAGAGGTCGCCGACGACGACCGGGCCGCGGGCGGCGGCGATGCGGCGCACGACCTCCGCGGCGATGACGATGGCGTTCCGGCCGCCCCACGGGCCGGAGCCGTGGCCGGGCCGGCCGTGCACGCGCAGGAGCCGGCCGGCGCCGCCCTTCTCGCCCACGGCCAGGGTCCGGGCGCCGAGCGGCCCGACGGGCACCCCGCCGGACTCGGTGAGCACGTGGTCGGCCTGCACGAGGTCCCAGCGGTGGGTCGTGAGCCAGTCGACCCCCCACACGCTGCCGTGCTCCTCGTCCGCGACGGCGGCGAGCAGCAGGTCGCCGCGCGGCGGGCGGCCGGACGTCGCGAGCGCCCGGGTCACGACGGCGTAGGCCGCCGTGAGCCCGAGCATGTCGATCGCGCCGCGGCCCCAGACCCAGCCGTCGACGAGCTCGGCCCCGAACGGGTCGCGGCTCCAGCCGTCCGGCTCGACGGGGACGACGTCGGTGTGCCCGACGAGGCCGAGGCTCGGGGCGTCGGGGGCGGTGCCGTGCACGCGCGTCACGAGGGACGTGCGCCCGGGCTGCGGCTCCACCCGCTCGAGGTCGAGGCCGGCACCGTCCAGGAAGTCCGCGATGGTCTCCGCGTTGCGGACCTCCTGCCCGGAGCCCACCGTGCCGTCGTTGACGCAGGCGTTGCGGATGAGCGCCTGCAGCAGCTCGACGGTCTGTCCCGCGAGCTCCTCCTCGGTGGTCGGCGTCCGCCCGGCGGTGGTCGTCGTGGCCGTGGTGGTCGTCGTCGTCATGCCGTCTCCAACCTCTGCACGGCCCGGCGGCCGGGGATGGCCGCGACGAGCTCGCGCGTGTAGTCCTCCTGCGGGTCCAGCAGGATCTGCTCCGCCGCGCCCGACTCCACGAGCCGGCCGCGGCTCATCACGCCGACCTGGTCGGCGACCTGCCGCACGACGGCAAGGTCGTGCGAGATGAACAGGTACGCGAGCCCGTGCTCCGCCTGCAGCCGCACCAGCAGCTCCAGGATCTGTGCCTGCACCGAGACGTCGAGCGCGGAGACGGGCTCGTCCAGCACCACGAGGTCCGGCTGGAGGGCGAGCGCCCGTGCGATCGCGACCCGCTGCCGCTGCCCGCCCGACAGCTCGCGGGGGCCGCGGCGCAGCACGTCGGCCGGCAGCGCCACGTCTTCGATCAGGGCCCGCGCCCGGTCGGCGCGCTCCGCGCGGTCGCCGACGCCGTAGGCGCGCAGCGGCTCCGCGACGATCTGCTCCACGGTGAACCGCGGGTCCAGCGACGCGTACGGGCTCTGGTACACCACCTGGAACCCGCGTCGCAGCGCGCGCAGCTCCCGTCCTCGCGCGGCGGTGATGTCCTGGCCGCGGAACACGACCCGCCCCGCCGTGGGGTGTTCGAGCCGCAGCGCCAGGCGCGCCGTCGTGCTCTTGCCCGAGCCGGACTCCCCGACCAGGGCGTACGTGCGCCCCCGCCCCACCGCGAGGCTCACGTCGTCGACCGCCACGAGGGTGCGGCGCTCCGCCCCGCGCGGCAGGGCGAACTCCTTGCGGACCCGGTCGAGCGCGAGGACCGGCGACGCCGTCCCCTCCGCGGCGGACGGCGCCTCGGGGCGCTCGACGTCCGTGGTGGGGCCGCGGTCGTCGCCGATGACGAGGCGCGAGCTCGCCAGGCTCGGGGCGGCCGCGATGAGGCGGCGGGTGTACGGGTGCTGCGGGTCGGCCAGCACGCGTGTCGCCGCGCCCTCCTCGACGATCACGCCGTCCTGGAGCACCAGGATGCGGTCCGCCCGGTCGGCGGCCACCCCGAGGTCGTGGGTGATGAGCAGCACCGCGGTGCCGGTCTCCCGCACGAGCGAGTCCAGGTGGTCCAGGATGCGCCGCTGCACGGTGACGTCCAGCGCGCTGGTGGGTTCGTCCGCGACGACCAGCCGCGGCCGGGCCGCGATGGCGATCGCGATGAGCACCCGCTGCCGCAGCCCGCCCGAGAGCTGGTGCGGGTACTGGCGGGCACGGCCCGCGGGGTCGTCCACGCCGGCCTGGCGCAGCAGCTCGACGGCGCGCACCCGGGCGTCCGCACGGCGCGCCAGCCCGTGGATCACGAGCACCTCGGCGACCTGGTCGCCCACGCGGACCACCGGGTTCAGCGAGACCGTCGGGTCCTGGGGCACGAGGCCCACGTGGCGGCCGCGCACGGCCTGCCACTCCTTCGCCGTGAGGTCGGACAGGTCGCGGCCGTCCAGCCGCAGGCGGCCGGCGGTGACCGTGCCGCCGCGCGGCAGCAGGTGCAGCGCGGCGTGCGCCGTCGTGCTCTTGCCCGAGCCGGACTCGCCGACCAGCGCCACCACCTCGCCGGCCCCGACCCGCAGGTCGACGCCGCGCACGGCGGGGCGCGTGCTGCCGTCGGCGGCGCGGTAGGCGACCTCGAGCCCGCTGATCTCGAGCACCGGCGCCTCGGGCGCGGGGCTATCGGTGGCCTGGGCATCGGTGACCGGGGTTCCCGTCACTGGTCCTCTCCCGTCTTCTCCAGGGCCCGCGACACGCGGTTGGCGGCGAGCACGACGGCCACGATGACGAGGCCGGGCAGTGTGGTGAGCCACCACGCGGTGGCGAGGTAGTCGCGCCCGCCGGAGACGAGCGCGCCCCACTCGGGCGCGGGCGGCGGGGTGCCGTAGCCGAGGAAGCTCAGCGCGGACACCGCCAGCACCGCGGTGCCGAAGTCGAGAGCGACGAGCGCGAGCACCGGGCCCGAGGAGTTCGGCAGCACGTGGCGCCCGAGCACGGCGGGCCACCGCAGGCCGGACGCCCGCGCCGCCTCGACGTACACGGAGGTCGACACGCGCAGCACCTCGGCCCGCATCACCCGGGCGAACGTCGCCACCGAGCCGATGCCGACGGCGACCGCCACCTTGACCGGCCCGAAGCCGAGCGCCGTGATGATCGCCAGGGACAGCAGGATGCTCGGGATCGCGAGGAGCACGTCGACCAGCCGGCCGATCACGTCGTCCACCCAGCCGCGCAGGAAGCCCGCGAGCAGGCCGAGCAGCGAGCCGAGGACGAGCCCCACGGCCACCGCGAGCGCCGTCGTGCGCAGTGTGAGCGAGGCACCGTGCACCACCCGGGCGTACACGTCGCGCCCCAGGTGGTCGGTGCCGAACCAGTGCGCGCCCGACGGCGCCTGGAGGCGGTCGGCGGGCACGCCGCCCAGCGGGTCCTGCGCGGTGAACGCCTGCGGCGCCACCGCCCACGCGGCGACGAGGAGCAGCACGGCGACCGCGACGAGCAGGCCTGGCCGGCGCAGCACGTGCCGCGCGCCGCGCAGGGTGCGCCCGGCGCCGTCGGCCCGGGCGGGCGTCGCCGCGGGGCCCGGCGCCGACGCGTCGGCCGCGGCGGGGCGGGTGAGGGTCTGGAGCGTCATGCGTTCACCGCCGTGGCTCGCTGGGGCGCGGCCCGGCGGGAGGCGCCCCGCGGGGTCCGGAGCTCGATCCGGGGGTCGAGCAGGGGGTACACGAGGTCGACCACGAGGGTCACGACGACGAACACGAGCGCGGAGAACGCCACGATCGCCAGGACCACGGGCGCGTCCTGCTGGTTGACCGACTGCACGGTGAGCCGGCCGAGCCCCACCCGGGAGAACACGGTCTCGGTGACGACGGCGCCCCCGAGCAGGCCGCCCACCATCACCCCGAGCACGGTGAACGCCGGGATGGCGGCGTTGCGCAGGGCGTGCGCGAGGTGCACACGGGTGCGGCTCGCGCCCTTGGCCCACGCCGTCTCGACGTAGGGCTCGCCGAGCGTGCCGCGCAGGGAACGGGACAGGACCTGCGCGAGCTGCGCCCCCGCCGGGACGGCGAGGGTGATCGTGGGCAGCACCAGGCTGATCGCCCCCTCGTTGCCGATCGCGGGGAACACCGGCACCCGGAACGAGAACCACTGCAGCAGCACCAGGCCCACGAAGAACGTGGGCAGCGCGACGCCGAGCGGGGGCAGCACGGCCAGCGCCTGGCGCAGGAACCGGGCCCGCGGGAAGACGCTCGCCACGGCGACCGCCGTGCCCCCGGCGACGGCGACCGCCAGCGCCGCCCCGGTGAGCTTGAGCGTCTCGGGCAGGGCCTGCGCCACGAGGGTCGTCGCGGGGGCGCCGCTCACGTAGGAGTCGCCGAAGTCGCCGGTCAGCACGCCGAGCAGGGCGTCGCCGTACTGCACGAGGATCGGGCGGTCGAGGCCGTACTCGGCGCGCAGCGCGGCGAGCTGGGCCGGGTCGACCTGGCTCACCTCGCCGCCGCCGGACGCGACCAGCGCGGCCGGGTCGCTCGGCAGGAGGTAGAGGACGAAGAACGCGACGGTGAACGCCGCCCACAGGACGAACAGCCCCTGCCCGGCGCGTCGCAGGACGTAGCGCGTCATCTCACTCCCCCGCGCCGTCGGTCACCCAGGCGTCGTAGAAGTCCAGGCGCGAGGAGGCCTCGAAGGTCAGTCCCTGGACGCGGTCGGACGCGGCGATCGTCGTGGACAGCTCGTAGACCGGGATGGCGTGCCCGCGCTCGATCAGGAGCTGCGAGGCCTCGGTGACGAGCCGCTCGCGCTCGTCGGGGTCGGTGGCGGCGGCGGAGTCGTCCAGCAGCTGGTCGACCTCCTCCGGGGAGCGCTGGTTGATGTTGCGGGCGGTCGCCGAGAAGATCGTGCGCAGCACGTCGGCGTCCGACCGGGTGAGGTTGTAGTAGTCGAAGTCGAAGTCGCCCGACTCCTTGGCGGCCTCCGACTCCGCGACCGTGACGTGCTTGAGCTGGAGGTCCACGCCGATCTGGCGCAGCTGCTGCTGCACCAGCTCGAGCGGCTCCGGCACCTGCCAGAAGGTGACCGTCGTGGTGAGCTTCTGCCCGTCCTTCTCCCGGATGCCGTCGGCGCCCTCGGTCCAGCCGGCGTCGTCGAGGATCTTCTTCGCGCCCTCGGGGTCGTAGGCGAGCAGGTCGTCGGCGCCCTCGAACAACGGCGTGGAGTGGGAGAGCACGCCGGTGGCCGGCTGGTCCTGCGGGGTCAGCACGGTGTCCACGATCTGCTGGCGGTCGATGCCCTTGACGAGCGCGGTGCGCACGGCCTCGTCGGCGGCCAGCGGGCTGGACTCGTTCGGGAACAGGTTGAACACGACGCCGGGGTTGGCGCGGTACTGCAGCCAGAAGCCGTTGCCGTCGAACTGCGGCAGGTCGACGGCGTTGAGCGCGGCGGTGGCGTCGATCTGGCCGGACTGCAGGGAGCCGGTGCGCACGCTCGCCTCGGGGATGACCTTGAAGGTCACGGTGTCCAGGTAGGCCTCGCCGGTGTGGTCATTGGCCTCGGAGGCCCAGTCGTAGCCCGTGACCTTCTCCAGCACGATCTCCTGGTCCTGGGTGTAGGACTTCACGGCGAACGGCCCGGAGCCGACGTACTTGCCCGCGCACCGGTCCTCGGCCGAGAGCGCCGCCGAGTCTGGCGACAGCAGGCCCAGGGAGAACGTCGACGTCGCCTGGAGGAACTGCGCGCTGGGCTCGTCGAAGTCGACGGTCACGGTGCGCTCGTCCACCACGGTGGTGCCCGCGTAGCCGACCAGGTACTGCGACCCGAGGGACGCGACCGCGCCCAGGTCGACGATCGCGTCGAAGTTCGTCTTCACCGCGGCCGCGTCGATCGGCGTGCCGTCGGCGAAAGCGGCGTCGTCGCGCAGGTGGAACGTGTAGCTGGAGGCGTCGTCGTTCACCTCCCAGCTCTCCGCGAGCCAGGGCAGGATCTCGCCGGACTCCGGGTCCTGAGCGGTGAGCGACGCGACGGTCTGGCGGGCGGCGGCGATCGCGTCGTTGTTGCCGACCTGCTGCGGGTCGATGCAGTGCGAGTCCACCGTGATGGCGAACGACAGGTCGCCGCCCGCGACGGGCTCGGCGTCGGCCGACGCGCCGGTCCCTGGGGCGTCGGCGCCCGTCGAGCAGGCGCTCAGCAGGAGGCCGGCGGCCGAGACGGTCGCGGCGAGCCCGACGGCGGGGCGGCGCGGGATGCGCGAGGTGCGCGGGGTGGTGGTCATCGCGTGGCAGTCCTCGTGGTCGTGCGGCGGGTCGTCCCCCGCGCCGGCGCGCGGCCGGGGCGCGGTCGTGGACGACCGGAGCCGTGCTTACCCCGCCGCGGGCGCGGCGGGGTCAGGTCGTTCCCGGAGCACCCCGTCACGTCGAAGGGTTGCTGGCCAGCGAGCCGGGCCTTGGGTGCTGGCGCTCGTCACCTGCGGCGCAGGGAACCGGCCAGGAGGCCGTGAGTCAAGGAAAGGGAAGGACGTCTCACATCACGGACGGGCCGCGTCGAGCCAGGCGGGCCGGCCCGCGGACGGGTGGCTGCACTAGTGCACAGGGGCCGAATCTCCCCATATCCGCACAGGTCAGCGGCGCGCGTCCATACGGTCATCGCATGCGATACCTGGAAGGGCCGTTCGAGCCCGTCACCGAAGAGATCACCGCCTACGGCCTGCCGGTCACCGGTCGGATCCCCGCCGAGCTGAACGGCCGCTACCTGCGCAACGGGCCCAACGCCCTGGGCGTGGAGGACCCCGCCGTGCACATCTGGGGCATGGGCCAGGGCATGGTGCACGGGGTGCGGCTGCGCGAGGGCCGGGCCGAGTGGTACCGCAACCGCTTCGTCCGGACGTCGGGGTTCGCGCCCATGGTGCACGTGATCGAGCACGCGCAGCGCACCTTCGCGCTGGCGGAGGGCGGCCTCCCGCCCGCGGAGCTGGACGACGAGCTGAACACCCTGGGGTCGTGCGACCTCGGCGCCACCCCGGAGGGCTTCATGGCGGGGGCGCACTCCAAGCACGACCCGCGCACCGGGGAGCTGCACTCCCTGTCGTACATGCCGGGCCGCGACGTCGTGCAGCACATCGTGACCGACGCCGGTGGCACGGTCACCGGCACCACCACGATCCCGATGACCCGCACGCCGTTCATGCACGACTTCGCGCTCACCGAGAACCACGTCGTGCTCTGGGACACCCCGCTCGGCTTCGACGGCTTCGAGTGCCGCTGGCTGCCGGACCACCCGACGCGGGTGGGCGTCATGCCCCGGGCCGGCGGTGAGGTGCGCTGGCACGACGTCGACCCGGTGCACGTCAGCCACACGCTGAACGCCTACGACGACGGCGACTCGGTCGTGGTCGACGTGATCACCACCGACGGCCCGTTCGACCCCGCCGCGCCCGGTGCGATCCGCCCGGCGCTGGACCGCTGGACGATCGGGGCGGGCTCGATCCACCAGCAGCGCGTGGACGACCGGCCGCAGGACTTCCCGCGCGTGAACGAGTCGCGTCTGACCCTCCCCTACCGTTTCGGCTACTCGGCGGCGACCGCCCTCTACGGGGTGCCGTTCGAGCCCGCGGGGGCACCGGGCGACGACACGTTCAGCAACGCCCTCGTCAAGCACGACCTCCAGCGCGGGACGGCCGAGGTGCACCGGTTCGGCCGGGACGAGGCGGTCGGTGAGGCCGTGTTCGCCGCGGCCGGGGCCGGCGAGGACGGTGTGGATGAGGACCACGGCTACCTGCTGACCTACGTCCACAACCCGTCGCGGAACGCCAGCGACCTGGTGATCCTCGCCGCCCAGGACTTCACCGGCGCGCCCGTCGCCCGTGTCCACCTGCCGGCCCGGGTCCCGCTCGGCCTGCACGGCAGCTGGCTCCCGGACCGCTGAGGCGTGGCAGCACGGTGCCGTGGCAGCACGGTGCCGTGGCAGCATGACGCCGTGAGCGAGGCGCCGCGATACCTCCGGATCGTCGCCGCCGTCGAGCGGCGCATCGCCGAGGGAGACCTCCGGCCCGGCGACCGCGTCCCCACGACCCGGGCGATCATGCACGAGTGGGGCGTCGCGATGTCGACCGCCACCAAGGCCCTCACCACGCTCCGACAGTCGGGCGTGATCGAGGCGGTCCCCCGGGTCGGCGCGGTGGTCGCCGCCCGGCGGCTGCCGTCACGCTCGGCGGGAGGGCTCGAGCGCGACGAGATCGTCCGGGCGGCGATGAAGATCGCCGACGCCGCCGGCCTGCCCGCGCTCTCCATGCGGGCGGTCGCGGCCGAGCTCGGCGTCGCGACGATGACCCTCTACCGGCATCTCGATGCCAAGGCGGAGCTCACCCAGCTCGTCGCGGACGCCGCGTTCGCCGAGATCACCTACCCCGACCCCCCACCGGGCTGGCGTTCCCACCTGCGGGTGGCCGCCAACCTCCAGTGGGAGACGTATCAGCGCCACCCCTGGTTGCCGCGCCTGGTCTCCATCGTGCGGCCCGCGACCCTGCCCGGGTTACTGGAGTACGGCGTGTGGACCCTGCGTGCGCTCGACGGCCTCGACCTGGACCCGACCACCCGGCTGCACGTGTACGGGACGCTGGTCAACTACGTGCGCGGCACGGCGGTGAACATCGAGTCCGAGGCGGTCGCCGAGCTGGACACCGGGATGACCAGCCGCCAGTGGACCGTCGCGCGGACCGCGGTCGACGGCCCGCTGGTCGCCCGGGTGACGCCGCCCGGCACGGACCTCGATCTCGAGTCCCTGTACGCCTTCGGGCTCGAGCGCCTGCTCGACGGCCTGACCCTGCTGCTCACGCCCCGTGAGGCGTCGAGACGCGACCTGGGCTGAGCGATCTCCGGCTGGTCAACCTGAGCGGCCCTCGACCGATGGAGGGCTGGGCCGGGTGGGCCCGTCCGTGCACGTGGCTGCTCTAGAACCGACAGGTTCCGGCACGCGCCAGAATCGGGTTCTGGATGTTTCGAGAGAGGCCGGCCGTGCACACGGCGAGAAGTGGTTCGTGAGCCGCCGTGCGCGGTCTCACGTTGCAGGCTTGACGGCTGAGACTGCCAGCATGGTTGGAATCGTGGCGAACCACCGCTCATAGTCACTCCACTGCTCTTCGGGTCGTTCGTGGTTCGGGAGCGTGGACGGCTCGACGAGTCGCCGGACGAGCAACCCATGACGGAAGAGCGCGTCCACGTACTGCTCGAGCGGGCGGTGATAGTGACGGTGACCACCGAACGTCTCGATCCACCACTCCGCCGGTTCGAGGTAACCGGCGACGCTGCGTGACCACGGTGGTGGACTGCCGCTGGGCGAAGGCTCCTGATGGAAGAAGGCAGGGTGCAGGACGGTGAAGATGAACCGACCGCCCGGCCGGAGGCCCCGCGCTACCGCTGCCACCACTGGATCCAGGGCAGGAAGATCCATCAAGACCATGTGGCAGACCACTGCGTCGTAGGCGTCCGGCTCGACTGGAACTTCGGTGGCGAGGTCACGGACGTCGAACTCGACGTCGGGGTAGGTGCGTCGCGCGGCATCGATCAGTTCAACACTGCCGTCGACACCGGTGACACGAGCCCCGGCGTCGGCAAGAATCCCGGCCAGCCAGCCGTGCCCACACCCGAGGTCCCAGACATCCATGCCAGCGGGGTCGCCAAGCTCCTCGTCGAGAACCGGAGCAAGGCGTCGAAAGAACGAGTCTGCTTCGCCTCCTACGAGTGCGACGTACGAACCGGCGACCGCGTCCCAACGGTCACGGTCGGTGCGCGATCGATCGTCGCTGCTCATCCGCTGAACCTACTGGACCACTCCGGAACACTCTCAACCGCCGTGCGCTTCTCCGTCCGATGGCAGCGACAGGTGGTCAATGCCACCAACAGCGACCGAACCTTGGACTCCACGATCAAGACAGGTGCTCTGAACTGCCACGGCCTGGAACGCCTGCGCAAGACCCACCGATTTCGGCGCCACGCCAGAACCGGGTTCTGGATGTTCAAGACCCTCGGCCGCGGGTACGCGCCGGTCCGTAGACTTGTCGTGCCCGCGTCAGGCGGGCGCATCCGTCTCCGCCATGAAGGGTATTCGTGTGACCAGCGTCGCGATCAAGGACCAGGTAGAGGTGGCCGTCCGCGCCGCCCTGACCCAGGTGCTGCCGGCCGAGTTGGCCGACGCCGACCCGGTGGTCCGACGATCCGACCACGCCGATTTCCAGGCCAACGGTGCACTCGCGGTCGCCAAGGACGTCGGTAGATCCCCCCGCAGCATCGCTCAAGACCTGATCGTGGGGCTGCCTCGGTACGGAGCGGAGGTCTCAGGGCCGGGCTTTGTCAACCTGACTGTGGCTGACGATGTCGTATGGCGCGCCGTAGCGTGCCGGGCCACGGACGATCGGCTCGGTGTCAGCTCGCCGCGATCGGGTGAGCGTGTCGTCGTGGACTACTCCGCGCCGAATGTGGCCAAGCAGATGCACGTCGGGCATCTGCGAAGCTCCGTGATCGGTGACGCGTTGGTTCGCGTGTTCGACCATCTTGGTTCTGACGTAACTCGCCAGAATCACATCGGCGACTGGGGCACGCAGTTCGGGATGCTGATCCGGTACCTCGACGAGCACCCCGAGGTGGACTGGCAGGGCCAGGGAGTCGAGACGATGTCGGCTCTGGACTCGCTCTACAAGGTCGCCCGCACGGAGTTCGAGGCCGATGCGGCGTTCGCGGATCGGTCGCGTGCCCGTGTCATCGCCCTGCAGGCGGGCGACGACCGGACGGTCGCGACCTGGCGTGACCTGGTCGCCGAGTCAGAGAAGGCGTTCGAGGCGGTCTACGCCCGCCTCGGGATCCTGCTCGACGATGGCGACTTCGACGGCGAGTCTCGCTACAACCGCTCCCTGCCAGGGGTCGTCGATGAACTGCTCGCTGCCGGGATCGCCAGCGAGTCCGACGGCGCCGTTGTCGCCTTCACCGACGACGTCAACGGACCGGACGGGGCACCGACACCCCTGATCATCCGGAAGAAGGACGGGGGCTACGGCTATGCCGCCACCGACCTCGCCACGATCCGCCTCCGTGTCGACGAGTACCGAGCCGATCGCATCCTCTATGTCGTCGATACTCGACAGGCGCTGCATTTCCGCATGGTGTTCAACGTCGCTCGCCGAGCCGGTTGGCTACCCGTGAAAGTGCACGCCGAGCATGTCCAGTTCGGTACCGTTCTCGGCACCGACGGGCGCCCGTTCAAGACTCGTGCCGGGAAGACGGTCCGCCTCGCCGACCTTCTCGACGACGCCGAGACGGCCGTGCGAGGCATCCTCCAAGAACGTGAGCACGGCTTCACTCAGTCCGAGGTCGACTCGGTCGTGCGCGCCGCTGGGGTCGCAGCGGTCAAGTACGCCGACCTCAACAACACCCGAACGAAGGACTACGTGTTCGACGTCGACCAGATGGTCGCCACGACGGGGAACACAGGCGTCTACCTGCAGTACGCGCACGCTCGGGTGTGCTCGATCTTGCGAAGGGCGACCGGCGACTCTGCGGTGGCGGGATCTGACGCGGAGATCCGCGTCGACGAGACCCTCCCGCTGCACCCCGCGGAACGGGCGCTCGGACTGATCCTCGACGGCTTCGAGCAGGCCCTGCGCGACGTGACAGACACCCTCGAGCCGCACCGCCTGTGTGGCTACCTCTACGACCTGGCAACCGCGTTCACCCGGTTCTACGACGCCTGCCCAGTGGTGAAGGCCGAGGGCGCGACGCGCTCCAACCGGTTGGCGTTGTGTGCCCTCACCGAGCGCACGCTCGCCGTTGGTCTTGATCTGCTGGGGATCCCGGCGCCTGAGCGAATGTAGCTGGCAGACCGCCGGCGTCGTCGCAGTCCGTTGGCGCCGGCGGTCAGCGCTCGACGCCTGCCGGTGTCGGCCAGATCCGTCGTGCCCCAACTCCCAAGATCGGCGCGTCAGATCCGATGGTGGTTTGAGACCGCCACCGATTCTGAAGCGCGTCAGAATCGGTTCTGGAGGTTCGAAACCCAAGTTGGTAGCGGTCCCGGTGCCAGCTCACCGGTTCGTGGCTCGTCCCACGAGGCCAGATTCGTAGGCTGTGATCACGAGCTGGACGCGGTCGCGGCACGCCAACTTCCGAAGGATCTCGGAAACATGCGACTTCACGGTCTGCTCGCCAATGAACAGTGCGTCCGCGATCTCGATGTTGGAGAGCCCGCGCGCGACAGCGAGCAGGACGTCACTCTCTCGGGGCGTGAGCGTGCCGAGGCGTGGAATGGGCCGATTCGTCGTGTGCCGTGATGCGAAGTCGTCGACGAGTCGTCGCGTGACCTTGGGGCCCAGGAGCATCGACCCGTCGGCAACCATGCGCACACCCTCGATGAGGCGCTCTCCGGTCACGTCTTTGAGGAGGAAGCCGCCGGCGCCGGCGTGGAGCGCGTCGTACACGTACTCGTCAAGGTCGAAGGTCGTGAGGATCAGGACTCGTGTGGCCGGGTGTTCGGTCGCGATCCGTGCGGTCGCCGCGATGCCGTCGAGCACCGGCATGCGGATGTCGACCACGGCGACGTCTGGTGCGGCTTGGCCGACAATGCGGAGCAGGTCGGAACCGTCGCGAGCCGTTCCGACGACCTCGAGGTCCGGCGCCGAGCCGATGATCGAGGTAAAGCCGTGGAGGACCACGGGCTGGTCGTCGGCGACGACGACGCGAATCACGCCTCGCCCTCCGCGTCCGGCCCCGGCGTCGACGCCCTGAGCCGGCCATCGTCGGCGACCGGGAGGGTGACGACGAGGACGAACGTCGAGTCCTCCACCTCCACGGTCACCGCTCCACCGAGCGCCTCCACCCGCTCTCGCATTCCGTGGAGCCCACGTCCCGGCTCGATCACGCGGGCGTGGCTTGTCGGGTTCGTGACGCGCAGACCGGCGACGTCGGCGACGTTCGCGATGACCATGCGTGTGGGGACACCGGGAGCGTGCCGGCGGGAATTGGTCAGGGCTTCCTGGGCTGCGCGGTAGAGGACGTACCCCTGAGCGTCGGGGATGCCCTCGCACTCGCCGGACAACGTGACGTCCTGGCCCGCGGCCTGTGCCTGCGCGACCAGGTCCGCGATGTCGCAAGCCGTCGGCTGTGGAGCTCGAGCGCTTCCGTCGGTTCGCTGCAGGACCGTGAGGACCTGGCGCAACTCGCTGAGTGCGGCGCGAGCGTCGTCGGCGATCTCGCCGAGCACCCCGCGCGCGTCGTCGTTCATGCCGGGGTAGGTGTAGGGAGCGGACTCGGCACGGACAGCCACCAGGGAAACGTGGTGCGCGACGACGTCATGCAGGTCGCGCGCCAGACGCGCACGCTCGACCGCGACCGACTCCACCTCGATCGCGCGCCGTTCTGCGGCGGCGGCAGCCCGATCGCGTCGTCGAGAAGCGAGGGCCAGCCGGACGACGAGGGCCGCCGTGACCACGAGTGCGATGGCCACCGTGTAGATGAGCCCTGCCTGGAGGGCTTCTCCTCCGCCGTAGGCTCCGGCGTAGACGGGGCCGATCGGCAGCGACGCAGGCACACCGCTGAGCGCGTAGAGCCAGGCGGTGGCCGTCGTAGCCACGAGCGGCACGGCAGCTCGTCGCCACGAATCCTGGAGCACGAGGCATGTGACCATGAGCAGGCCAAGCCACCAGCCCCAGACGAAGGTCCCCACAAGAGGGATGGTCACGAACGGCCACACCGCAAGAACGGTCGCGAGGACGGGCCGGCGGCGGCCGACAAGTACGGCAGCCACACAGCTCAGGCCGGCCGCCCACGCGAGGAACCACTGCAGGTCCCCGCTTTCCCACCAGCTGGTGTCGAGCAGGTACGGCGTGATGTTGCTGCTCGCCTCGGCCTCGTAGTCCGCGTACGACGGGGTCGGCAGCCACATGGGGGAGGCGAGAAGGAAGAGCCCGAGCAAGCCAGCGAGTATCGCGGAGGGGACGCCGCTCTTCGGGAGACTCAGCGGCCGGACGGGAGTGATCGTCGTGCTCATGGGGAGGATCATGGCCGGTCGCTACCACCCGTCACCACCGCCCTGAGAGGGACATCGCATCCCTCGCCCGAGGGGGAAGTCATATACGACTCGTTCCGCCGCGCGGACTCGTCGCGTGGTCGTAGCGTGTCGTCGCTCGGCCCAGAACGGGGTTGCGGGAGTCTGAGCGCCGAGTACATCTAGAGCTCCGACATCCCGTAATCGACCTGCAGACTGACGGCGACCACACCCCGCCAACGCACCACCTTCGTGTGGGTAGCGCCGGGCCACGGTGTATTGCGTGGTCACGAAGCGGCGCATGTACTTCCATGGTCAAGTGCGCCAGGAACCAGAACGCTCCACCACCGTCGTCGTCACCGGTCATCGCGGCATGATCGGTCAGGAGGTCGTCCGCACACTCGAAGCCGGAGGCATGGAGGTGCGCGGCCTCGATCTGGCCGACGGCCAGGACGTCAGGGACTCGGGCACCGTACGGGAGGCGGTCAGCGGCGCTCACTTCGTCGTGCACCTCGCAGCTCTCGACGATGCTGTCGACAACCCCGGTGCCATCGACCCCCGCTCGACCGGTGGGCCGGCCGCGGTGACGGAGACCAACGTCCGGGGCACCGCCGTGCTCCTCAGAGAAGCCGAGCGCTCACGCATCGATCGATTCGTGCTCCTCAGCAGCATCGACGTCCTTGGATGCTTCACGGGCCAAGGTCTCCCCGCCTACCTGCCGCTCGACGACGACCACCCGGTCGATCCCCGCGGAGCGTACGCACACTCGAAGCTGGCGGCTGAGGAGCTCTGCGCGGCGTTCACCGCGACGACCGGCACACCGACTCTCTGCCTGCGCCCGCCCGGTGTCGTCGACGCCGACATCGCCGCGCACATCCGAGCCGTCCGCAACGAGCACCCGGAGTCCGAGTACCTCCCGTTCTGGGAGTACGGAGCCTTCATCGACGTCCGCGACCTCGCCACGTGTATCTATCGTGCTCTCGTCGCACCCCGAGTGCGCGGGCATCACAGGTTCCTCGTCAACGGCCCCGACATCAGCTCGTCGAGGTTCACGACCCGGGAGCTTCTCGGCATGGTGGTTCCGGACGTACCGCTACTCGCCGAGGCCGTTCGAGAAGGAGGCTCGTACGCCCCTCTGCTCGACACCGGTCCCGTGCAGCACCTGCTCGACTGGAGCCCTCGGCACTACTGGCACCGGCAACCGGAGCACTGAGCCGCGGCGGCGTGTCCGCGCGACCTGCGCTCCCCGTCGGCACGAGGAGAGCTCACCCTCGGCGCAAGCGCAGGCCCAGCAGGTACAGCTCGCAACCGAGGCAGAGGCCGACGACGGCGTTGAGGCCGGCGGCCACGAAGGCGATCCCCGCGGCCCACGGCACGGCGGAGAGGACCCCCGCGAGGCCGAGGAAGACGCCGGCGCCGGTCACGACCAGACCGACGACCTGGGCGAACCGCGGCGGGCGCGGGTCCTCGAGCTCGACGGGCGGCGAGAGCCGGGGGCGCACCAGCGTCCGGAACAGCCAGCCCTGCACGGTGCCCTGTGCCCCGCGCACGGCGCCCAGCAGGAACCCGGCGGCCACGACGGCCAGCAGCACGAGCCCGGCCGGTGACGCGCCGAGCAGCACGACGACGGCGAGCAGCAGGGCCGTGATGCCCGCTCCCACCCGCGGGCCGCGCGGGTCGATGCCGGCCGGCGCCTGCGTGGCGGGGGCCTGCGTGGCGGGGCGCTCGGAGGTCATCAGTTCTCCTCAGGGACGGGTTTCGACAGGCTCAACCAGCAGGGACGGTGGCGTCCAGGGCCTGGCGCGCCTGCGCGGGCGACATGCCCCCGCTGCTGCGGGCGGCCTGCGCCCCCGCGGCATCGAGCACGAGCACGGTCGGGGTCTTGAGCACGCCGAGCTCGCGGACGAGGTCCAGGTGCTCCTCGACGTCGAGCTCGTGGTGCACCACGCCGGATTCGCGCTCGGCGAGCCCGCGCAGCACGCGGGCCGTGGCGCGGCACGGGGCGCACACCTCGGCGGAGAGCTGCACGAAGGTGGCGCGATCCCCCAGGCCGATGCCTCGCGCCGCCCAGTCCACGGCCAGGTCGCGCCGGGCCGGCGCCACGCGGACGCGGCCCTGACGGGCCCGCCAGAGCGCCCCGAGCACCACGGTGACGAGGACGAGCGCGCCCAGGACGACGAGCCGGGTCGACTGGTCGGTCATGGCTCCCCCTGTCGCGGTCGGGCGTCGGTCCGCCGCCATTCTCCTCGCCGCCCACCATCCGGTCGACGGGGTGCCCGCATGCCGGACATCGCCGCCGGGCTCAAGCCACCAAAGCCGCCGCGCCGTGCTCGACGGCGGTGAACCCTGCCGCCCGGCGCGCGTCGCGAGGGCCCCACAGGTCGGTCGTGACCTCGGCGCGCACCACGGGCGCCACCTCGGCGGCGAACCGCCGCAGCACGTCCTCCTGGTGCGTCGGGGCGAGCAGGTGGTTCACCGAGACCGACTGCAGCACGTGCCCGAAGGACCCGTGGTAGTCGAGGATCTTCTCGGCGACCCGCTCGGGCGAGCCGACGAGCGCCGGGCCGCGCTCGACGGCGTCCTCGATCGTCTCGAACGCCAGGGCCTTGCCGACGTGCGTGGCCGGGTCGTAGCCCCGGGACCGCAGCCGCGCGACCTGCCCCTCGTACAGCGGGCGGTACTGCTCGATCGCCTGCTCGGTGGTGTCGGCGAGGAACAGCCCGCCGGAGCCCGCACCGACGAACCCGTACGCCGGGTCGTGCCCGCCGGCCGCGTGGCGCTCGCGGTACCGGTCGATCAGTCGGCCGTAGTTCTCCCGCGGCTGCAGCGCGTTGGCGCTCACGATCGGGTCGCCCCAGCGGGCGGCCAGGTCGACGGCGAACTCGCTGGTCGCCGACCCGTGCCAGATGCGGAACGCTCCCGCGTACGGGCGCGGCAGGGTGGTGGCGTGCTCGAGCCCGTGCCGGTGGCGCCCGCTCCACGTGACGTCCTCGGTGGAGAGCAGCAGGCGCAACAGCTCGTAGTTCTCCTCGAGGTACTCGTACTGCTGGGTGATGTCGAGCCCGAGCAGCGGGTACTGCAGCTCCTCGTTGCCCTTGCCGATGACGATCTCCAGCCGCCCTCGGGAGAGCTGGTCGACGGTCGCCAGGTCCTCGGCCACCCGGATCGGGTCGAGCAGGGACAGCACGGTCACGCCCGTGGACAGCAGGATGCGGTGCGTCCGGGCCGCGACCGCCCCGAGGATGACGGTCGGCGCGGACGACAGCACGTCGCCGGCGTGCCGCTCCCCCACCGCGAACGAGTCGAACCCGAGCTCCTCGGCCAGCACCGCGTGCTCGACGACGCGCTCGAGGCGGTCCGCCGGGGGCACCGCCGCCCCGGTGACGGGGTGCGGCGGGTTGAAGACGATGTCGAGCAGCTGGAAGCGCATCAGGCCACGCGCTCCTCGGTCCCGGCGCCCGACGTCGCGGCCTCGGCAGCAGCGCGGTCGCGCGCGGCCACGCCCTCGCGCACCAGCGGGATGACGTAACGGCCGAAGTCGACCGCGTCGTCGAGCAGGTCGTAGCCGCGCGCGGAGATGACCCGCACGCCGAGGTCGTAGTAAGCCAGCAGCGCCTCGGCGACCTGCTCGGGCGTGCCGACGAGCGCGTTCGAGTTGCCGGCCCCGCCGGTGGCCTTCGCCGTCGCGGTCCACAGCGCGGTGTCGTACCGGTCGCCGGCCGCGGCGATCTCGAGAAGCCGCTGCGAGCCGGCGTTCTCGGGCTTGTCGATGGGATGCCGGCGCGAGAGCTGCCCACCGAGCGCCGCCTTGCGGGCCTCGATGCGGTCGAGCACCCGGTGCGCCTTCTCCCAGGCCAGCTCCTGCGTGGGCGCGACGATCGGGCGGAACGCGGCGTGGATGCGCGGCGGCGTCGCGCGGCCGGCGGCCGCGGCCTCGGCGTGCACGCGGTCGATCTGCTCCCGGGTGCGGTCCAGCGGCTCTCCCCAGACGGCGTAGATGTCGGCCTCCGCCGCGCCGACCCGGAACGCCGCGTCCGAGGACCCGCCGAACGAGACCGTGGGCACGTGCCCCTCGAACGGCTTCGCGTCGAGCACGAAGTCGTCGAAGTCGTAGAACTGCCCGTGGTGGTCGAACGCCTCCGGGCTGGTCCACGCCTGCTTGACGATCCGGATGTACTCGTGGGTGCGGGCGTACCGCCCGTCCTTGGTGAGGGTGTCTCCCTCCCGCCCCTGCTCGTGGTCGTTGCCGCCGGTGATGAAGTGCACCGAGAGGCGTCCGCCCGAGAGCTGGTCGAGCGTCGCGAACGTCTTGGCCGCGTAGGTCGGGTACGAGACGTTGGGCCGGTGCGCCAGCAGCAGCTCGATGCTCTGCAGCCGGGCCGCGGTGTACGCGGCGAGCGCGGCCGGCTCGGGACCGGACGACCCGTAGGCGAACAGGACGCGCGTCCAGCCGTTGTCCTCGTGGGCGCGCACGATGCGCTCCAGGTAGGCGGGATCGAACGCGGCGGTGCTGCGGGCCGACGTCTCGGAGGCGTCGTTCGTGGTGGCGATACCGAGGAACTCGACGGGCATGGGGTCTCCTTCGTCGTGGTGAGGCTGAGGGCGGTGCCGGGCAGGTCAGGCTCCGGCGGCGGGCCCGTCCGTCGGGGCGGTCGCCGGCAGCCCGGCGTCGCGCCAGGCGGGGAACCCGCCGTCGACGTGCGTGACGTCGGTGTAGCCGCGGGCGGCGAGCTCGGCGGCGACCGGCCCCGAACCGTTCACCGACCCGCACACCACGACGACCGGGGTGTCGAGGGAGATGGCGGGCGCACCGGCCGGACCGAAGAGGGCGTCCAGGTCGTCCCGGTCGGCGAGCGTCGCCCCCGGGATCTCGCCGGTGGCCGCGCGGCCCCCGGCCGAGCGCACGTCGATCAGCAGGGCGCCGCCCTCGACCCGCGCGCCGGCCGCGCGCGCGTCCTGCGGCGGCGTCGTTCCGGGCGTGGCGGTCTCTGATGTGGTCATGGGGTTCTCCTCTGATGTCGGTGCGGGATCAGCGCGACGTGGCCAGGGCGGGCACGCGCGGCGCCGCACCCTCGGTCGCGCCCCACGCCTGGGCGAGCAGCGCGAACGACCGCTGCCGGTCGGCGGGGTCATGGGTGGCGGTGGTGACGAGCAGCTCGTCGGCACCGGTGACGCGCGACAGGGTCTCCAGGCGCTCCACGACGGTCGCCGGGTCGCCGACGACGCGCGTGTCGACCCGGTCGGCGACCACGGCACGCTCGGCCTCGGGGCGCTCCGCCCAGGGCGTGGCGTCCGCAGGGCGCGGGTAGGCGATCGCGCCGTCCACCCCGCGGCGGATGGACAGCACCCAGTCGGCGAACGGCGCCGCGAGCTCGCGGGCGCGCTCGGTCGTGTCGGCCACGAGCACGTCGGCGGACACCACCACGTACGGCTCCGCGAGCACCCCCGGACGGAACGCCGCCCGGTACGCGGCCACCGTGTCGAGGGTGTTCGACGGGCTCACGTGGTAGTTCGCCGCCAGGGGCAGGCCGAGCTCCCCGGCCACGCGGGCGCTCTCGCCGCCGGAGGACGCGAGCACCCACAGGTCGAACGCCGCGTCCTGGACGGGCGGGGACACGTACCGGCGACCGCCGTCGTCGGCGTACGTCCCCGCCCGCAGGCCGAGCACGAGCTCGACCTCGGCGCGGAAGCTCGCGGGGGTGCGCGAGGCGCCCACCACCGCGGCCTGGGCCAGCGCCCGCTCCCGCAGCGCCGAGTCCCCCGCGGTCGGCGGGGCCGGCGGCACGTACAGCCCGTCGACGACGCGCGGCCCGCTCGCCGCCGGCCCGGCCGGGCCCGGGCGCGTCCCGCCGCCCTTCGGCGGCGAGAAGGCGCGACCCAGGCCGAGGTCCACCCGCCCCGGGTGCAGGGCGGCGACGGTGCCGAACTGCTCGGCCGCGACGAGCGGGCTGGTCGTGCTCAGCAGCACGGCGCCCGACCCCACGCGGATCCGCTCCGTGCGGGCGGCGACGGCGGCCGCGAGCACCGCGGGCGAGGCCGACGAGACGCCGGGTGACAGGTGGTGCTCGGCGTACCAGACCCGGCGGTAGCCGAGCCGGTCGAGGTCCACGGCGAGGTCGACGGCGTCACGCACCGCCTGCGCACCCGTGCGTCCCTCGGGCACGAGCGCGAGGTCGAGGACGGACAGGGGCACCCGGGTGGGGTCGGTCATGGTGGTCTCCTGGTCGCGGGCGGCGCGGGGTCGTGCGTGGTGGGGTCGCGGACGGGCTCGATGCCGTCACTCGGTCTTGGGCAGGCCCGGCGGGTTCGTCTCGGGCTTCTCGACCGCCTCGGTCTCCAGGCCCCAGCGCTCGAGGACCTGGGCGTAGGTGCCGTCGTCGAACGCCTGCTGCAGCGCGGCGGTGACGGCGGGGGCGAGGTCGTCGCCCTTCTTGGTCGCGACGGCGATCTGCGCGGTGTCGGGCCAGCCCCCGTTGAGGGTGCCGACGACGGCGAGCTCGTCCGGCGCGATCTTGGCCTGGTACGCGAGGGAGGCGTTGGGGCCGACGTAGACGTCGAGCCGTCCGGACTTCAGGGCGAGCAGCACGTCGGAGAGCTGCTCGTAGTACTCCGGCTGCCCGCCCGCGATGGGCTCCAGCCCTTCGGCGACGTTCTGGTCGTTCCACTCGAGCAGGATCTTCTCCTGGTTGGTGCCCGAGCCGACGCCGACCCGCAGGCCCGCGACGTCCTTCCGCTCGGCGATCTCCGGCACGTCGGAGCCGGCCTTGGTCAGCCAGCCCAGCTCGTCGTTGCGATAGGAGGAGAAGTCGATGGTCTCCTTGCGCTCCTCGGTCACGGTGACGTTGGAGATGACGGCGTCGACGTCGCCGGACTGCAGGGCCAGGGGCCAGTCGGCCCAGGCCTTGACCTCGAGGCGGAGGTCCTTGCCCAGGCCGTCGGCGACGAGCTGCGCGATGTCGGTCTCGTTGCCGATGGGCGTCTTGTCGTCGTCGGCGAAGAAGCCGAGGGGCGGCGCCGCGCCGGCGCTGACGGCGACGACGAAGTCGTCCTTGTCCGCGAAGGCCTCGGGCAGCAGGCCGACGGCCTCGGCCGACTCGGTGGACCGGACCCGGTCCTGGTCCGGGCTGGTGCTGACCTCCAGCCCGGCGGCGGCCGCGCCCTCGGAGCTGGTGCCGGCCGGGGCTTCGGCGCCGTCGGCAGTGCCGGCGGCCTCGGGGGCCGACGTGCTCACGCCGGCGCAGGCCGTGAGGGCGAGCAGCGGGAGGGTGGCGAGCAGGGCGAGCGCGCGGGCTCGACGGGTCGGTGCGGTCACGGGTGTCTCCTGGGTGGGTGCGGCCGGGGCGGCGGGGCGAGGGGCGGGGAACGTCGAGGGTCAGAGGACCCGGTCGAGGAAGGCGCGTGTGCGTTCGTGGCGCGGGTGGTCGAGCACCTGGGCGGGCGGCCCCTGCTCGACGACGACGCCGTCGTCCATGAAGACGACCGAGTCGGCGACCTCGCGGGCGAAGCCGATCTCGTGGGTGACGACGACGAGCGTGGTGCCGGTGCTCGCGACGTCCTTGATGACCTCGAGGACCTCGCCCACGAGCTCGGGGTCGAGGGCGGAGGTGGGCTCGTCGAAGAGGAGCACCCGGGGCCGCAGCGCCAGCGCGCGGGCGATCGCCACGCGCTGCTGCTGCCCGCCGGAGAGCTGGCGAGGCCGCGCGTCCGCCTTGTCGGCCAGGCCGACCCGGGCGAGCAGCTCGCGCGCCTCGGCCTCGACCTCGGCGCGCGAGCGGCGCTGCGCGGACAGCGGCGCCTCGACGACGTTCTCGAGCGCCGTGAGGTGCGGGAACAGGTTGAACCCCTGGAAGACGAACCCGATCCGGGTGCGCTGGCCGAGGATCTCCCGCTCCTTCAGCTCCTGCAGCACGTCGCCCCGGCGTCCGCGGCAGCGGCGGTAGCCCACGAGGTCGCCGTCCACCGTGACGAACCCGGCGTCGACCTTCTCGAGGTGGTTGATCGCGCGCAGCAGCGTGGACTTGCCCGATCCCGACGGCCCGAGGACGACCGTGACGGTGCCGGGCTCGAAGGTGAGATCCACGTCCCGCAGCACCTCGAGCGTGCCGAAGCTCTTGTGCACGCCGTGCACCTCGACGCGGCCGGCCGCACGGTGCGGTGCTCTGGTGGTCATGCGGGGCCTCCCGAGGTGCGTGCGGTGCGGGTGAGGACGCCGACCCGGGCGCGGGCGGCGAACGCCGGCGGCACGTGCGGGGGCACGGGTCGGCCGGTGAGGCGTGCGCGGGTCACGGCGGACGACCAGCGCAGCCGCTGCAGCGGCGTGGGCGGCAGGGTGCGCACGGCACCCTTCGCGTAGTGCCGCTCGACGTAGTACTGGACGATCGTGATCAGCGTGGTGAGGACCAGGTACCAGATCGCCGCGACGATCAGCAGGGGCACCACCTTGCCGTTGCGGCCGTAGATGACGGACGCGATGTAGAACAGCTCGCCGTACGCCAGCACGTACACGATCGAGGTGCCCTTGAGCAGGCCGATCACCTCGTTGACCGCCGTCGGCACGATCGAGCGCATCGCCTGCGGCAGCACGATGCGGGTCACCTGGCGGCGGCGCGGGATGCCGAGCGACGCGGCCGCCTCCTGCTGCCCCTGGTCGACGCTGAGGATGCCGGCGCGCACGATCTCGGCGGAGTACGCGGCCTGCGAGAGCCCCAGGCCCAGGATGGCGGCGCCGAACTTGTCGATGACACCGAGGGTGTCGAACCAGAGGAACTCGGGGCCGAAGGGGACGCCGAGGCTCAGGTGCGGGTACAGGTAGGCGAGGTTGTACCAGAGCAGCAGCTGCAGCAGCAGGGGCACGGAGCGGAACACCCACGTGTACGCCCACGACACCCCGACCAGCAGCGGCGAGCGCGACAACCGCATGAGTGCCAGCACGGTGCCCAGCGCGAAGCCCACGACCGAGGCCGCGGCGGTGAGGCGGATCGTCGCCCACGCCCCGGAGAGGATCGAGGGCCAGGTGAGGTACTGCGCGACGACGTCCCACTCCCACCGGTCGTTGGTGAGCAGCGAGCTGACGACCATGGCCACGAGCACGGCGACGCAGGCGGTCGCGACCCATCGGCCGGGGTGGCGCGCGGGGACGATGCGCAGGTGCGAGTACGGGGTGGGCGAGGCGTCCGGCGGCGGCGTCGCTGCCGCCTCGCCCCGGGTCCCCGGGGTGGTGACGGCGGTCATCGGGGCGACCTCTCGCCCGCCGCGACGGCGACCGGCACGTGGTTGCCCGGCGGCGGGGCTGGGCAGGTGCCGTGGTCGCTGAACGCGTACGGCAGGTTGACGGCGTCGTTGAGGTCGAGCCGCGCGACGCCCGCGGCGCCGGGGGCGAGCCCGTCCGGGAGCCCGGGTCGCACCACCCGCCAGGGCGCGACGCCGCCGGCCTCGTCGCTGAACAGCAGCGTCGGGGCGCCGCCCGGGCCGCCGGTCAGGACGAGGGTCACGGTCCGGTCGCCCCTGGTCAGGTCGAGCTCGCCGACCGCCTGCAGCCGGTGGACCAGGCCCGGGCGGGCGGCGCCGACCACGACGTCCTGCGGCGCGGCGTACAGCCGGACGGGCACCTGGAGCTCCCACGACGGGTCGTGGTCGAAGACCGGCACGCCGGCGAAGTCGAGGCGGGCGCGGGCGTGCGGGTCGCGCAGCCGGATCGCCAGGCGGCCCGTGCGCCGCACCAGCTCGATCGCCACCGCGGCCGTCTCGCCGGCCGTGCCCCCGGCCGCCACACCGGGCTGGCCGGCCTCGTGGTCGACGGGCTCGCGCCCGGCCGGCAGGAAGGTGCCCAGCACGACGCTTCCGCCCTCGGGGACGTCGCCGTCGTACGCGCCGTCGACGACGGCCGGCCCTTGCACCAGCGGGCCCTTCGTCTCCCCCGGCCGCAGGTGGGCTCCGGCGTCGTCGGCCAGCCACAGCCCGGGGACGCCAGGGAGGGGCTCCGGGCGCGACGGGAGCCAGTGGAAGCCGGCGAGGCTGAGCCAGCCGTGCGGCAGGGCGAGCTCCTGCTCGCGGTCGGCGTGTCGGCGCGCGCGCCGGTCGGCGGCGGGGTCGGGGCGGCGGTCGTGGTGCCGGCCCGCCGCGGGATCGGCGGCGCGTGCTTTCGGTGCGTCGGTGACGGTCATCGGGGGCCTCCGGTCACGAGAGGGCGGGCGGGGTGGGGGTACGCGACGTCGGCGCGAGACGGCTGCCTCACGCGCGCACGAGCCGGTCGGCGGCGTGGCCCGCGCGAGCGCGGGACCGGGGGCGAGCGGGGGCGGGTTCGCCGACGACCTCGCTGGCACGCTCGGCGGCTCGGGCCACGGGGCGCTCGGCGTCCGGCAGCCCGAGCGTCGTGCGGAGCGTGCGCGGCGCGGGGGCGGCCACCGCCCGCACGCCGTCCCGCACGAGCCGCGGGAGCACGCCGTCGACAAGGGCGTCGAGGTCCGGACCGAGCGACGAGGGGCGCAGCAGGAAACCGTCCGACGCGCCGGCGTCGCGCCAGTCGACGATCGTCTCCGCGAGGTCGTCCGGCGTCCCGGCCACCACCAGCAGGCCGCCGGAGGTCTCGGGTCCCTCGAGCGCCTCGACGAGCTCCAGCCGCGCCTGCGCACTGGCGCGGTCCTCGGCCAGCACGACGTACGCCTCCGTGAGCACCCGCAGCGAGTCGGGGTCGCGGCCCGCCGCCTCGGCAGCGTCGCGCAACCGGGTGCGCCACCGGATCGCACGGGCCGGCGCGGTGGCGGCCACCCGCGCGACGTCCGCCGTCCGGGCGGCGAGGTCGAGCGCCGCCTCGCTCCGGACGGAGACGACGACGGGCGGGCGGACCTGCCGCGGACGGGCGCCTCCCGTTCCGTCGGGTGCCTGGCCGTCGGCGGCCGGCCCCTCGGCGGGGCGGTGGCGGCGTACCGCGAACCGGATGCCGTCGTGGTCCACGCGGAAGCGTCCCTCGCCGTCGACGGCGACGCCCCCGGCCGCCTCCCCCGTCGCACGCCCGTCCCAGTGCCGCACGACCTGAGCGACGACGTCGCCGGCCTGCGCGGCCCAGGCGTCGTCCTGCACGACGGCGCCGGTGGGGAGGCCGACCTGCCAACCCGCCCGACCCGCGCTCGTCTGGTCGACGCGGACGATCGCCTGGGCGACGTGCGCCGGGTCCACGTGCGCGGTGTCGACGGCGGCGACGAGCCCGGCCCGCTTCGTGTGCGGGGCCACGCGGGCGGCGGCGACGGCGGCGTCGAGCCGGCCCGTCACCTGGCGCCGGCCGGGGTGCAGCAGGAACCCCTCGTCGAGGGTGACGAGGTCGAGGCCGCCGTCGTCGGCCTTGCGGACGAGCTGGACGAACCGCTCGGCGTCGAAGGACCGCGGCTGCACGATGCCGCGTGCCCGGTGTACTCCGGGCCGGGCACCGGCGGCCGTGAGGTCGACGCCGAGGACGAGGGGGGACGGGGCGGTGGGCAGGAGGTGCGGCACGTCGACTCCGATCGGGGCACGGCGGACGGGCGCGCTCGGGGCGCGGGTCGAGGACCCGCGGGCGCGCGCCGCTGCCGGGAGGACAGGGGAGGAAGGCCCGCCGAGAAGGGCGGGCGGGGCCGTGTGCGGCCGGGACCCGGTGGGTGCCGGGCCGTCAGGCGGTCCGGCCGCCGCGGGGGCGGCGGACGGTCAGGCCGCGGTCAGCGGCGTCGACACCACGTCCGCGCGGTCGGGGTCCGCATGCTCGACGCGCTCGACGTCCGCGGCAGGCCCGGCACGTGCGGCGCCCGGGACGACAGGGGGCGCATCGTGATCGCGTCGCGGTGCATGCTCGTCCTCTCCTGGTCCCCGCCGAGGCGGGGGTCGCGTGTTGCCGCGCCGTCGGCGACGGCGGGCCTGGTCCTCACCCGGGGCACCCACCCGCGCTGGGGGTTGCCGTCCGACGAGCCGGGGCTTCGCGTCGGAGCTCATGACCGACCGGGTCGTGCGGTCGCACCGCCTCGCGGCGCCGCGGCCACCTGACCCGGTGCGCAGGAACGTAGGTGCCGGGACAGGGGGTGTCAACGGTTCTCCGGCACCGTCTCGAATACCGAACAGATCCGATGGGGTTTATCGGATTTCGAGGTCATGGCGAATCCCGTCTACCGTGGACGTCGTGAGCCAGACCGCAGGGCACGGACCCGAGCACCACACCCCCGAGGTCGCCGAGATCCGGGAGCTGGTGGACCAGCTGCGCCGGCTCGTGCTGACGTACAAGTTCGGGATCGACGAGGTCATGACGAAGATCTCGATCCTGCGCGACGAATTCCGGCTCATGCAGAACTACAACCCGGTGGAGCACGTGGGCTCGCGCCTCAAGTCGCTCGAGTCGATCGTGGCGAAGTGCCGTCGCAAGGGCATCCCGCTCACGCCCGACGGCGTGCGCCAGCAGATGTTCGACGTCGCGGGCGTCCGCGTCACCTGCAGCTTCGTCTCGGACCTCTACAAGGTGCGGGACATGCTGACCAACCAGGCCGACCTCACCGTCCTGGAGGAGCGCGACTACATCGCCCACCCCAAGCCGAACGGGTACAAGTCCCTGCACCTCATCGTCCAGGTGCCCGTGTACCTCTCCGACCGGGTCGAGCACGTCGTCGTCGAGATCCAGCTGCGCACCATCGCCATGGACTTCTGGGCGAGCCTCGAGCACAAGATCTACTACAAGTACGCGCGCGACGTGCCGCGCCACCTCACGGACTCTCTCAAGCTCGCGGCCGACGTGGCCGCGTCGCTCGACAGCTCCATGGAACGCATCCATGACGAGGTCAAGGCCATCGCCGGCGAGGCGGAGCCGGCCGAGCAGCGGGACTCGCTGCTCACCCCCGAGGAGATGCTCCGGAACTTCTGGACGGCCGCCAAGGCCGAGGGGGACGTGCTCCGCACGACGCGCGAGAGCTGACGCGACCATGGGACCCACGGAGCACCAGGACCTCGCCGCCGCCGTCGCGCTCGCCCTGCCCGGCACCACCCGCACCTGGCCGTTCGGCCCCGAGCACGACGTGTTCAAGGTCCAGGGCAAGGTGTTCTGCATGACCACCGACGTCACCGGCACCCCGCTGGTCACCCTCAAGTGCGCGCCCGAGGACGGCGTGGCCCTGCGCCAGGAGCACCAGCACGTCAGCGTCGGATACCACATGAACAAGCGGCACTGGATCTCGGTGTCCGCGGGCGCCGGCATCACGCCGGAGCTCGTCGAGGAGCTGGTGCTCGACGCGTACGCGCTCGTGGTCGCCTCGCTCCCCCGGCGCCTGCGCCCGGTCGACCTCGACGACACCGAACGGCTCCGCACCGGCATCCAGGACGTGCTGGCGGGCCGGCCCGCGGCGCCCCCGGACGCCTAGTCGGTGAGGTAGAGCCGCGCGTCGACAGGGCTGAGCTGGACCGAGGTGAACGCGCTGCGGTCGTCGGTGAACACTGTGCTCACGTCCGCGGCGTCGAGGTCGATGGCCACGACCTTCGGCCCGCCCGCGGGCGCGGTGACGTCCACGAGGGCACGGTCGGCGCCGACGCGCATCCGGCCAGGGCGAGGACGGGGACGACGGCGACCCCGGTGAGCAGCCGAGGGACCCCGCGGCTCACGCGGGCACCTCTGCCCCGCCGCCGGACGGCACCAGGACGTCGCTCATGTCGCCCTCGCGCCACTCGGCGAGGAGGCGGTGGAACGCGACCGGGCCAGGGCTGTACGACGTCGGGGTCGCGCGGCGCGTGCCTTCGCCGTTGTAGTAGCCGGGGGTGCACTCGGCGAGGAAGGTCGAGTTGTCGACCGCGACCTCGAGGATCGTGTCGCACCAGGCCTGCTCCGCCTCGCGCGTCGGCTCGACGTACCGGGCGCCCGTCTTGCGTGCCTGCGCGAGGATCGCCGCGATGTGCTCGGCCTGCTCGGTGAGGATGTGCACGAAGTTCACGGAGTTGGCGTTCTGCATCGCCCCGAGGTGGAACAGGTTCGGGAAGCCGTGAGAGATGAACCCGTGCAGGGTGCGCGGCCCGCGGCCCCACGCCTCGAGCAGCGCCTGCCCGCCGCGTCCGTGCACCGGCATCGTGCCCGAGACCACGCCGGAGACCCCGACCTCGAACCCGGTCGCGAAGACGACGCAGTCCACCTCGTACGCCGCCTCCCCCACGACGACGGCCGTCTCGGTCATCCGGGTGACGCCGCCGTGGTCGGCGGTGTCCACCAAGGTGACGTCGGGGCGGTTGAAGGCCTGGAGGTACTGGTCGGAGAACCCGGGGCGCTTGCACATGTACCGGTACCAGGGCTGGAGCGCGGCGGCCGTGGCCGGATCCGCGACGAGCCGCGCCACGCGGGCACGGATCTCCTCCATCTTCGTGAGGTCCGCGAGCTCGTCGAGGTGCTCCCGCTCCGCCGGGTCCAGCGACTCGTCGACGGCGCCGGTGATCATCTGCCGCTGCAGGCGCGCCGTGGACGTCCAGCCGTCGCGGGTGAGGTCCTCCGCGACGTCCTCGCCCGAGAGGATCGCGAGGAAGTTCTCCATCCGCTCGCGCTGCCACCCGGGCGCGAGCGAGGCGGCCCACTGCGGGTCGGTGGGCCGGTTGTCACGCACGTCCACCGACGACGGGGTGCGCTGCATGACGTACAGGTGCGCCGCGTCGCGGGCCACGTGCGGGATCACCTGCAGCCCGGTCGCGCCCGTGCCGACCACGGCGACCCGCTTGTCCGCGAGCCCGGTCATCCCGCCGTCGCCGCTGCCGCCGGTGTAGCCGTAGTCCCAGCGGCTGGTGTGGAACGTGTGCCCACGGAAGTCCTCGATGCCCGGGATGCCCGGCAGCTTCGGCTGGGTGAGGGTGCCGGAGGAGACGACCACGTACCGGGCACGCATCGCGTCCCCCCTGTCGGTGCGCACGAGCCACTCGGCCGCCCCCTGGTCCCACGCGAGCTCCGTGACGCGGGTGTGGAAGACCGCGTCCCGGTACAGCCCGTACTGCTCGGCGATCCGGACCGCGTGCTGCCGAATCTCCTCGCCGGGCGCGTAGCGCCACCGCGGCACGTACCCGGTCTCCTCCAGCAGCGGCATGTACACGTACGACTCGATGTCGCAGTGGATGCCCGGGTAGCGGTTCCAGTACCAGGTGCCGCCGAAGTCGCCGGCCTCGTCCATCATCCGCACCGACCCGAACCCCGCCTCGCGCAGCCGGGCCCCGGTGACCAGGCCGCCGAAGCCGCCGCCCACGACCAGCACCTCCACCCGGTCGGTCATCGGCTCGCGCTCCGTCCGCTCCGTGTACGGGTCCTTCGCGTAGTAGCCGAACTCCCCCGCGGCACGCCGGTACTGCGTCGCCCCGTCGGGGCGCAGGCGACGGGCACGCTCGTGGCGGTACCTCTCGCGCAGTGCGTCGACGTCGACGGGCGGGACGACGTCGGCAGGAAGGATCGGGGCGTCGGGCATGGCGGGTTCCTCTCGTCGGACGGTGGACGAGCCGGGACCGACCGGCGCGCGGACGCGGGAACGAGCCCGGCCCCTTCGCCGTGTGCGGCGGCGCCCCCGAGACCTCCGAGCGACGCCGCCATGAAACGTACATCAAGGTACGTTTTCACCCGCAGCTCCCCCGCCGCGTGTCCCGCACGATGGATACGCTCGCCACCATGGCCGACCCGACCCGGCGCGACGCCGCACGCAACCGCGCCCGACTCCTCGTGGCCGCGCGCCAGGTCTTCGCCACCCACGGCCCCGCCGCGCCGCTCGAGACGGTCGCCGCCGAGGCCGGCGTCAGCCGCACCACGCTGCACCGGCACTTCGCGAGCCGGGAGGCTCTGGCGTCGGCCGTCCTCGAGCAGAACGTCGCCGATCTCGAGTCGCGCGCCGCTGCGCTGGTCGACGCCGACTCCGGCGTGGTCACCCTGCTCCACCACGCGCTGGATGTGCAGGTCGCCTCACCGTCCTTCGCGCTGGTCGCTCTCAGCGACTCCCCGGCCCTGGGCGACCTCGCGCGGCGCACCGCGGCCGCGTTCGAGCCGCTCCTCGCTCGCGGCCTCGCGGCCGGCGTCGTGCACCCCGGCGTGACGACACAACACCTCATGCTCGCGCTGCCCATGGCGATGTCCGCGCTCGCCCTGGAGCGGCACGGCCGCGGATCGGCAGAGGGCACGCAGGCGCGGGAGATCGTGCACCGTGGACTGTTCACGACCGCTCCCCCGGGGCTCTGAGGTCGCGGCCGGAGCAGCAGCACAGGCGCGTCGGCGGCCGCTACGAGGAGGCGAGGAGCGCGGTGCAGTGCTCGAGGAGGTCGCGGTTCCCGCCCACGACGTCGCGCTCGGTCATGTCGTACCGCTCCTCGCCGGCCACGCCGACGTCCTCGATCGCGAGGCCCGCGGCGGCGCCGGACCGGACCATCCGGCGCACCGCGAGCGCGAACCCGATCCCGGGCGGCAGCGGCGGGAGCGTGCGGTGGGCCGCGTGGTAGGCGTACTGGACGTCGTCGCCGGTCCACACGTTCGCGCCGCCCCCGCCGGTGGCCGCGCCGACCGCGACGACCCGCCCGATGCCGTGGTCCACGATCCCCGCGGCGAAGAGGTCGCCGCAGGAGTAGGTGTTGGCGTCCACGACGGCGACGACGTGTCCGCGGTACGCGCGCTCCGCGCCGTTGCAGAGCTCGGGGTCGGCCAGGGGCAGGTGCTGGGAGAACTCCTCGCCGAGGTCGAGGGCGGTGCGCAGGGAACCGGCCCAGTCGGCGAGGTCCGCCCCGTTGCCGTCCGCCTCGGCGATGTCGGCCATCGCCGGCGTCGCGCGGCACGCGAACCGCGCCGGCTCGATGCGCCGGTCCGTGAAGAGCTGGAAGAGCCGCTCGGCGGCGTCGACGACGCCGCCCGGGTTGGACCGGAGGTCGACGACGAGGCCGGCCGCGGGCAGCCGGCGCAGGAGCCGGGCGACCTCGTCGGCGAACCGAGCGGGGTGGCGCACGTCGAACGTCCAGATCCGCAGGTACCCGAACGTGCCGTGCGACGTCGTCACGGGCCGGGCCGCGAGGGCGTCGGCGAAGCTGGTGCGCAGCCAGCCCGACCCTTTCGCCTGGGGCGCGGCGGCACGCCGGTCGGCCTCCCACAGGTCGGTGGCGAACAGCAGCTTGCGGGCGCGCCGGGCCGTCTCCCCGACGACGTCGATCCCCCGGCGTGTCCGGGTCTCCACCCGGTCGTCGGCGGTCGCAGCGGACTCCGGGCGGATCGCGCGCCACTCGAACCGGGCCGTGCGGTCGGGGTCGTCGGCGGGGTCCTCGGGGTGCCGGTACCCGACGTCGACCCAGAGCTCGTCCGGCGGGGGCAGGTAGGCGAGCGGTCGCTGGGTGAGCGTCTCGAGGGCCCGCGCCCGGCGGGCGTCCGGCCGCCCTCCGGTCAGGGTGTCGGCGAACTGGTCGACCGCGCGCGTGAAGGGCACGGCGTTCCAGGTGATGAGCCGTACCCCGGGGACGAACGCCGGGTCGGGCACGCCGTCGGTGGTCTTGGTGACCAGGAATGTGGGCGCCGTGTACGGGCCGAACGACTCGACGAGGAACGGCAGCGCGGCCACGTACGGGTCCGCTCCCGGCGCGCCGACGAACAGCTGGGTGTGCTGGTCGCGCAACCGGTTGACGATCCTGCTGAGCGCGCGCAGGAACCCGGCGCTGTCGAGGAGGGGGATCTCCCGGCGCAGCGCCGCGAGCGCCCGCAACGGGTCGTACCCGTAGAGCGCGCGCTTCTGCCCGTAGTGCACGTAGACGTCGGCGAGCAGCGTGGTCCAGAGGTCGACGAGGTCGTGCTGCTGCGTCGCGGTGAGCGCCACCGGCTCCGGCCCCTGCTCGGCCCGGGACGGGACGACGTCGTCGAGGCGGCTGCCGGTACGGGCCCGGGCGGCCGCCGGGCTCGGGGGCGTCACGACCCGAACCGCGCGCGCAGCGGCGCGAGCACGCCGTCCGGGATCGGCGCGGCGTCGAGGAGGTCGAAGTACGCCGCGTCGTGCTCCAGCGCGGGCACCGGGGGGATCCGCACGGTGTCGGGGTTCTTGGGCGGGCCGGCGCGCCCGGTCCGCCGGGTGTCGGGCATGTCGAGGAAAAGCTCGAGGTCGGCGTCCGGGGCGAAGCGGGGCCCCGCGGAGGCGCGGGCCTGGGCGGTCGCGATGGCCTGCTGGGGGTCCTGCTGCACCGCGCGCAGCGTGTCCATGACGGCGCGCCACGACCAGGCCTTCTGTGGGTCCGTCGGGTCGGGCATCGCCACCCGGCGCCGTCGGCCGCCGACGGTGGCGGTGAAGCTCGGCGGCGCACCGGCCGCGGTCATGAGGCTCGAGTCCCCGTAGCGAGGGACGCCGCCGACGACGACGAGGGCGACGTCCCGCTCCCGGGCCGCGACGACGCGCGTCCAGGCGTCCCCGCGCCCGCGCCCCCGCACGACAGTGACGTCCGCGAGCGCCCCCGGGACGAGTCGGCCGACGGGACGGTGCCAGCACCGTTCGAGGAGCGCGCCGGGGTTGCTGGTCACCATCTCGACGATCTGCGCGTCGGTGAGGTCGTACCCGAGGTGGTCGGCGGCGATGCGGGCCACCTTCATCTCGCCGAGGAGGTTCTTCGTGCCGGACGGGCCCCAGTCGCTGCCCAGGCAGACGGTGACGCCGCGGGCCCGGGCGTCGTCGACGAGCGTGGTCTCGGCATAGAGCAGGAGGTTGGACAGCGGGGACCAGACGACGCCGCCTGCGTCGGCCTGCTCCCACCGGGCCCACTCGTCGGCGTCGACCGCGCACGCGTGGACGGCCAGCAGCGTCGGGAGCAGCCCGTCGGCACGGTCCAGGTCGGTGTAGTCGGCCAGGACGCGGGACCCCCGACGCCCCTCGGCACAGTGGTAGATGAACCCGGAGCCGGCGGCCATGCGCCGGACGGCGGTGGTGAGCGCCTCGCCCGTCTTGGTCACGACGGAGGTGTAGACGAGGTCGTCCCGCCCGGTGCCGACGTCCTCGGCGTCGACGTTGCGCATGACGGTGCGGTACCCGCGGTTCGCGGTGGGCCAGCCCTGCGCCGCGGCCGCTCCCCCGGCCATGGCGCGCACCTGGACGTAGGCGAGCAGGGCCTCGGGGCAGGCCTTGGCGTACACCCAGGCGGGCTCGGTGATCGACTCGGTGTACGTGTCGGCGTCGGGCCAGTGCTTGTTGTGCAGCCACGGCTCGGTGCGGCCCGGCTCCGTCCAGAGCGGCAGCGCGTTGTAGGCCAGGTGGTTGTGCATGTCGACGAACCCCGGCAGCACCGTGGCCTCGCCGACGTCGACCTCCGTGGCGCGGGAGAAGCCGCCGACCCGCCGACTGCCGCGGGTGACGTCGACGACCGTGTCCCCGTCGATCCAGACCCGCCCGCGCTCCGGCGGCTGCGTCGCACCCCGCGACATCGGCGCGACGTTCCCCGTGATGACCAGCTGCGCCATGGCCGTCCCCCTGCGGTCGATCCCGGCGGGACGGGCGCCCGCACCGGGACTGTTGCCTCATTGTCGCCACGGGCGGCGGTGTCCCACCGGCTGCGCGGGCCGACTTCACCCGGTCCCGGGCGTGCGTGCGGCGTCCCCGCGTCGCTCCCTGTCGGTGGAGGGGTCGGTCGAGACGGCCGACCGTGACCGCCGACCGTGCCGGCCCGAGGAGGCGCCATGATCACCGACCCGTTCGACACCGGGCCCACCGGCCGGTTCCGGACGCTGTGCCGCACCTACCCGGACGACACCGTGTTCCGTGGCGCCGACGGCTTCCGCCCCCTCTGGGGGCCGGTGTTCTACCGCGGGCGGGCGAACGGGACCGCCCGGCTGCTCGTCGTCGGGCAGGACCCGGCCCAGACCGAGGCGTTCACGCGGCGCATCCTGTCCGGGCAGGCCGGGCGCCGGGTGCAGGGATTCGTCGAGAAGCTCGGGTTCACGCACGGCTACCTCATGGTGAACGCGTTCCTCTACGGCATCTTCAACCAGGACATGGCGCTGCCGCACCTGAACGACCCGGAGGTCGTCGCCTACCGCCACCGGTGGTTCGCGGCGGCGCTCGCGCCCGGTCGCATCGAGGCGGTGGTGACCTTCGGCACCCCGGCCTTCCAGGCGTGGCGCACGTTCGTGACCTCGCCCGAGGGGTCCGGGGTCTCGGTCTTCCACCAGCGCGCCCTGCACCCGACGGCCGACAAGCCGGGCGGGCCGATCAGCCGCCGGGACCTGCTCGACAACTGGAACGTGGCGCTGGAGCGTCTGCACGACCGGCTCGGCACGCCGGACGTCGCGCAGCCCCTCGTCCCCTACGGCGCCGACTTCGCGCCCGGCGAGCTGCCCGAGATCCCGAGCCGCGACCTCCCGGCGGGCATCCCGGCATGGATGCGCAGCACCGACTTCTGGGCGACTCTCGGCAACCCGCCGGGCAACGAGCGTGCCAACATCACCGTCGAGGTGCCGGCGCCCTGAGGACGCCCCGCCGCATCGCGACCACCGCGTGCGTCGACGGGTGCCACCACCGCTACCCACACGCTGTCGGGGTCGCTCTACCCTGTAGTGGGACCCGCCGTTCCTTGCCGCCCACCATCGGCGGCGTGAGGTGCTGCCGACTCCCGTCGAGGGGGTGCCGTGAAGCTGGGGACCGTCGTTCGAGACTTGGAACGGTCCGAGCGCGAGCTCGCTCGACGCCTGGACCGCGTCGCCGAGAGCCACCAGGCCGCCCACGGGACGCTCGGCCTCGCGCACGACGTCGCCACCTGGTCACGGGAGCACGCCCGAATGATCGCGGTGGCGGTCCCGTATGACGATGTGCTGATCGACGACGAGCCCGGGTCACGGCTGGGCGTCGTCATCGGCAGGGCGCTCGGCGACAAGTTCGACGACGTGGGCGGCGCGGTGCCGAACGACGAGTCGACGCTGGCCACCCAGCCCGACGAGCTCATGCTTCTGATGGACCTCCGCGAGATCGCCATGCTCGCTTGCGGCGTCTCCATCGAATGGGGCCTGGTTGCCCAGGCGGCCGAGGCAGTCCGTGATCGGCCCCTGCTCGCACTCTGCCTGCGCTGCCGGCTCCAGACCGAGCGACAGCTCCAGTGGGCGGACAGCATGATCAGGGTCCTGGGCGCTCAGCTGTCGGCGTCGTGACGTCACCCGGGAACTCGGCCGCCGACGCGGTGCACGCCTGATCCGACGTGTCGACACTCGGAAATACCGGTCGTTTCGGCAGCAGCGCGGGAGCGCCAGGCAAGGACGGCATCCGGGCCCCTCATCCTCTGGTCGCCGTCCGGGTGACATGTGCTTCCGGTGATGGAACTCCGACCGCCCTCGGGTGCACAGTAAGAGGCACACTCGTCGAGCGCGGGGAGGACGGATGGACCAGGACAAGCCCACCGACGAAGCCCTCGAAGCGGCGCTCGCACCAGGCGTGCGACCGCCGGTAGGGCTCTACCGGTTCGATCTGACGACCGGTCGTTGGTCATGGTCCGACGAGATCTTCGCGATGCATGGATTCGCTCCCGGCGAGGTCGTACCCACCACCGAGCTCATGCTCTCTCACAAGCACGCCGCAGATCGTGATCGCGTGGACAGTGTCCTGCAACACGCCGCGGCGACCGGCGAGGCGTTCAGCTCGGTGCACCGCATCCTCGACGCCCAGGGTCGGACCCGCGTCATCGCCGTCACCGGACAGGGCCGCCGGGACACGTCGACGGGCGAGATCACGGAGCTGTTCGGGTACTTCGTCGACGTGACAGAGGCCAACCGCGAGGCCGCCCAGCGTGAGGCGACCGCCTCCATCAGGGCGGCGGCGGCGAGCCGGGCATCGATCGAGCAGGCGAAGGGTGTCCTCATGGTCGGCCTGGGGCTCGACCCGGACGAGGCGTTCGTTCGGCTCCGCGCCACCTCCAACGACCTGAACGTTCCGGTGCGCACCGTCGCGGCCTGGCTCATGGCCTGGTTCGGGCGGGAGGGCGTGACGACGTTCCCTTCGGGCGAGGAGCTCAAGCAGTTCCTCGCCGCTCCCCCGCATTCCGACACGGCCACCCGGGAGGGATGACGCGTCCTGGATCCCGGCCGCGGCGAGCGGAGGAGGTGAGCCGTTCGTGGAGGTCACGTCGACGTCGTCCCCGGAAGGTCGGCGAACGAGTAGGGCGGCCAGGGTCCGACGTAACGGATACGCACGGCGGGCAGCTCGGCCCGGATCCGGCTGAGCTCGATCCCCACCTGATCGACCTGGTCGAGCGGAACCAGGAGCGACAGTCCGAGGACGGGCACCACGCCGCGTTCCGGGTGCATGCGGCGGTTCTCGGCGATGTCCGGTGCCGTCGCGACGAGCCGACGCCGCAGCTCGGGGTAGAGGTCGCCGGCGAGAGCGGCGGTCGCATCGCGCTCGAGCTGCTCCAGCCTCTTGGTCATCAGCCGGCGGACGCCCGCGGGTCGTTCCTCGAGCTCGGCGCGCAGGGCGAGGACGCGCGGGTCGCCGGCGGCGGCCTCGTGCTGCTCGAGACCGATCTCCACCTGGAGCTCGCCGCGGCCCGTGACCTGGTCCAGTCGTGCCGTCAGCCGCGGCGCGTGCCGGTCGAGCCAGCCCGCGACCTGCCGCCGCGCCGGCGCCTGCGCGTTCCCCGCGACGATCACGTTGAAGCTCACCGGCAGCACCGCGCCGGCCTGCCACAGCCGGTCCACGACCTCGCTGTGCTCCACGACCCGGCGGCGCACGTCCTCGTCCGCGCCGCCGTACGGCCCGGACGTGTGGCGGTGCACCACCGCAGCCAGGTCGCGCGCCGAGACGCGGTGCAGGCGAGCATCGTCGATGCCGGTACCGAGGTCGCCCTCCGCGCCGCCGGCCGTCACCGCGTACAGGTAGAGGCCTTCGGTCGTCGCGGGGGTCATGTCGCCGCCCGTGGCAGCCCCCCGCCCTCGGGGTCCACCCCGAGCACGGGGTTCACGAGCCGGTCGACGACGTCGCCCACGACGTCGTCGAGCCCCCGGCGCAGATCGGCGACCGACGCCCCGAGGCCATGGTCCGCCTTGATCGACTCGAGCGCCTCGTCGAGGTCGAGCAGGGCCTGACCCAGACGCTCCTGCTCGTCGGCCGTGAGGTCGCCGCCTTCGATCCGTCGCAGCGCCTGCCCTTCGAGCGCCTCCTGGATCACCTCGACGAGGGTCACGACCAGGGTCAGGACCCCGTTCTTCAGGTTGTTCTCGTCGATGGTCAGTGGCATGGGTCGCCTCCGGAGTGCTCGTGCACGGAGCTCGTGAGTGCGCGCGCCCAGGCCGCGTCCCTGGTGGCGAGGCGCACCGTCCCCTCGTCGGCGCTCACCAGCAGGACCTGGCGGCCCACGGGAGTCCTGGCGCGGCGCACCTGGACGGTACGGATCTCGCGAGCCCGGACGGCGGGGCTCACGTCCCCGGCCCCCTGCCAGGTCAGCCCGCCCGGCCCGAGGGTTCCGGTGCCGCCCCGCCAGGCCGGCGCGCCCCTCCGCTCCTCGAGGTACCAGACCTGGGCTCGCAGCTCGGGGGCGTGCGTCGGGGCGTCGGGCCCGTGCTCGCGCAGCAGGGCCATCAGCCGGCCGGGCGCGGCCACGGAGAGGAGTGCGGTCTCCGCGCGCGTCGTCACCGCCAGGCGATCGCGGTCCTCGCCGCCCACGGACCGCTCGGTGCGGAGGTCGATGCCGATGATGTCCTCGAGGGCGGCCTGCCACAGCATCTCGCGAGGGTCCGCACGCCAGACCAGAAGACGCCGCGACGTGAGGTACACCGTGCCCGGTCGCCAGTCGCCCGGAGGGGCGTCTCGGCGGTGCCCGCCGGGCATCCGTGCGACGACCTCCTCGTCCGCGGAGAGCGGCACGTTCCGTGCCAGGGACTCCCGGACCCAGGCGCGCGTCTGCTCGTCCCAGCCGCGCATCATGCCGTGCTCGAGCATCGTCTCGACGCCGGCGACGGCGGCGCGCAGGTTCACGCCGATGAGCGGGATCCCGGCCACGGTGACGATGAGATCGAGGTCCAGGTAGACCCCCTTGTCGAGCAGTGCGTCCAGCAGGTCCGGGAGGGTGGCACCGAGGTCCCGGGTGGGTTGCAGGGCGGGCCCGACGAGACCGCCCTGCGGATGCTGTGGCGGTGCGACGGCGGCGGAGGGTTCCGTCATCCCCCGCGCCCGCCCTTGGAGCGCCCCTCGGAGCCGCCACCGTCGTCGGCCTCGTCGCCCGCGCCCGTGCCGACGCGGGACGCTTCGCTCTCGACCTCCCGCCCGGAGGCGCTTCCCCGCTGCGCCAGCGCGCTCTGCCACCCGCACCAGGGGCAGTACTCCTCGAGGAGCTGCGCGGTCGGCGCCGACTTACCGCACTCCGGACACGTCTCCTTCGGCTCGATCGCCTGCTTCCATGCCAGCGTGTCGCGGTCGGTACCCCCAGGGAACTCCAGCCCGTACCGGGCGGCCGTGTCGAACGACGCCAGCGCCGCCCGGATCCGGATGCCGAGCAGCTCCACCCCCGCGACCGACACCATGATGTCGGCGTTCACCACCAGGCCTTTGTCGAGCAAGGTCTCGACGACCTGCAGGAGCGTTCCCTCGCGGGCGCGCTGCGGCTCCATCGGGCCGGCGCCCGAGCCGGGGACCATCGTCATGCTGCGTCCCTCCCTCCTGCCTGTCGACGGATGCGCCGTCAGGTCTCGGCGCGGCCGCGCACGTAGCGACGACCCCGCGTGACACCGATCAGCCCTCCGTCGGCGTCGAGCTGCACCTCGTACTCCGCGAGCACGTCGGACGTGCTGGGCACGTGCGCGTCCTCCAGGACCTCGACGATCACCGTCCAGCCGTTCCCGTCCCGCTCGATGCCCACCACGCCCTCGGGGTCGTGATGGCTCAGTTCCTCCAGGTGCTCGACAGCGCGGCGCGCCGCCTCCTGCGCGTCGAGCCCGCCCCCCGAGGTGGCGTGCTGCTCGGGCTCGTCGTCCTGCTCGGGCTCGTC
>NZ_FUZQ01000005.1:384571-548769 GCF_900167525.1 Krasilnikoviella flava
TCCTGCTCGGGCTCGTCCTCCTGCTCGGGCTCGTCCTCCTGCTCGGGCTCGTCGTCCTGCTCCGCTCGCTCGCGTTCCGTCTCCGTGGCACGGGCGGGACGGCCGTGTGTCGCCGGCGGACGTCGTCGGGGCGCCGGGGCCCGGTGCGGGCCTCTGGCCGGGCTCATCGCACTCCTCCTCGCCGCCGACGGCTCGACTCCAGGAGCCGCGCGACCAGCTCCCGCTCGACCGCCTCGGCCTCGCTCGCGCTGATGGACTCTTCCTCCCGGGCCCGCGCCACCTCGTCGAGCTGCTTGCGGATCGTGCCCGGGTCGTACCACTCCCGTTCGGCCTCGGAACGGACCTGCTCGGCCACCCACGCGACTCCCCGCACAGGAGCGAGCGGCAGGAGGACGATGGAGCTGAGGAGTCCCACGCCTCACACCTCCTCGGCGAAGTCGTACGGCGCCTGGGGGCCGACGAGACGGACGGACATGCGGTCGGCCACCTGGGCGGCAAGGCCCTCGAGCGCGTCCTCGAGCGGCACCGCGTCCTCGCGGCGGACAAGGAGGGCGAGGTCTGCGACGTCCCCCGATCGCGTGACCTCATGGGCGCGGCTCGCCTGCGTGAACGCCGAGACCGCCGCGACGACGAGCTGTTCGTCACGGGCTCGTCGCCGTTCGAGCCCGGCGACGACGAGCTCGCCCAGACGCAGACGCTCGTGGTACGTGCTGACCTCCGAGCGTCCTCGCGTGATCGAGCGAAGGTGGCGGATCTCCGGGTCCTCCGCGACGAGCTGGGCGAGGACCGCCTCCTCGCGGTAGCGCGCGAACACGGTGAACTGCACCGTGCCCGCCAGCGCCCTCAGGGCGTCCGCGTGACGGGCCTGGTGCTCGACCGGGACGGCGTCGGGCAGCGACTCGTCGCTCGTCGTGGCGCCGAAACGCATCGGGAGCACGGTCTCAGCGCGAGCGACGGTGTCGAGGACCTGGGCGTGGACACGCACGTCGTCGGGCAGCCCGGGCTCCCTGCCCGAGGGTGCGTCGGAGACGAGTGCCGCGACCCGCCCGAGCCGGATGACCCTCACCAGGTTCCCGTCGATCCCGGCGAGGTCGTCCGGCGGCCGGGCGGCCGAGGGCACGAGACCATAGAGGTACAGGCGCTGCGCGCGGGTCCTGGTGGGCTGCAGCGTCCCGGTCACGACGACCCCTGGCTGGCACGTCGGCGCGTGCGCTGCGCCTTCTTGCCGTCACCGTCGTCCTCGTCCTTGCCGCCCGTCATGGCCTCCTTCGCGCCGGAGACCATGCCCTTGACCTTGCTCCGGGACCCGCCCTCCGAGAGGTCGTTCACCAGCTCGGGCAGCTCCCTTCCGCCGGTCTGCTCCAGGTCGAGTCGGTTCGTGGCCTCCGCGAAGCGCAGGTACGTGTCGACGCTCGCGATCACGATTCGCGCGTCGATCGTGATCAGCTCGATGCCGACGACGGACACGCGGACAAAGGCGTCGATCACCAGGCCCTTGTCGAGGATGATGTTGACGACGTCTGCCAACGAGGACGACGACGGTCGGTCCAGATACCCGCTCGAGCGTCTCGTGGTGGTGACCTCACTCATGCTTCCTCCCGGTCTACGGGCCGGAGTCAACGACTCCTGCTGCGCCTGGTTCGCGGCCGCTCCTCGACCTCTTTCTCACCCTGCTGCTCTTCCTCGCCTTCCTCTTCCTCGCCTTCCTCTTCCTCGCCTTCCTCTTCCTCGCCTTCCTCTTCCTCGCCTTCCTCTTCCTCGCCCTCTTCCTCGCCCTGCCCCTCCTCGTCGGCGACCACCTCGTCGTGCGTGCGCACGATCTCCTCCTCCTGGATCTCCGCGCGGTAGCCCTCGACGTCGTCCGGGTGCAGGATGACGTCGGTCATGACGTGGTGGACGAAGAACTTGAGCTCCAGCCGCAGCCGTCGCCCGACAGGACGCCACACGTTCGCGACCTTTTCCACGAAGCCGCGGGGCCGGTACTCGACCACGACGACGATGCGGGTCAGGTCGTCCGCCAACGCGTGGAAGGTCACCGCGCCGCTCAGCGTCCCCTTGTCGCCGGTGGACTCCCACACCACCCTGCGGGTCGCGATCTGGTCGACGATCGTCGCCTCCCAGCGGCGGTGGGACCAGAACACCTTGCCCTCGAACGAGACGGTGCCCTCGTCCTGGTCCAGGTCGGCGCTCTCGACCTTCTTCATGAAGTCGGGCCAGGCGTCGTAGTCCGTCCAGGCGTCGTACACGACGTCGATCGGGGCGCCGACGTCGATCGACTCGATGATGTTGATGAACCGGTGGCCACCGCCGCTGCCGCCGTCTCCGCCACCGAACAGGCCGGTCACCTTTTCCTTCGCGGCGGCCATGGCCGACGCGGCCCCCGCCTTGAGCGGCGACTTTCCCTCCGCGAGCGCCTCGCCGCCCTTCTTGGCCGCCGCGGCCATGGGACCGCCGCCGTCGGCATAGTTGGTCAGCCGGTCGGTGACGGAGCCGGCCTTGTCGGCGACGGCGCCGACCGCACGGTCACCGAGCGCGCGGGCCAGGGCACCGACGGAGCCCGTCAGCTTTCCGACCACACCCGTGGCCTTGTCGGTGCCGGACTTCACAGTCTCACTCATCACGATCTCCTGTCCGGTCCGGTTCAGGACGACTTGCGGGCGCGAGAGGATCGCGAGGACGAGCCGGACCCCGACGAGGTGCGGGTTCGCGACGTCCCGGATCGGGAGCCCGAACCCGACGACGTGCGGGAGCCGCCGCCGCTCGACTTGGCCGCCGGACGCCGGCGCGCAGGGGCCTTCTTCGGAGCGGGAGGCTCCTCCTCGTCCTGACCCTCGTCTGCTGCCTCAGCCTCGGAGTCTTCCTCGTCAGGTGCTTCCGCCTCCGACTCCTCCTCACCGGCGGTGTCCTCATCGGAGGGCATCTCGTCCTGGGGCGCTTCCTCGTCCTCCGGCGCTTCGTCCTCGTCGCCGGCGGCGCGGTCCTCCTCGCCTGGGACGCCCGCCTGCAGCTTCGTGGTCAAGGCGTCCACGCGGTTGGTCACCGCAGCGAGCGCCGCGTCCTTGCTCGCGCTGACGAGACGGCCGGTGACGTCGTCCTTGAGCCGCTGCACCTGGGGTGATGCGGCAAGGTCCTTCAGGCCGCTCATCCGGCCCATCAACTGCCCGCGGGTCGTCTCGTCACGCAGTCTGTTGCCCGCCACGGCGGCACTGATGAGCACCGCAGTCTTCAGCCTCTTGGTCCTGCCGAGCAGATAGCCCCCGAGGAGGATCCCGGCAAGCTTGAGCTTCTCGTCCATCGCAACAACCCCCCACGGGTGGTCGGTCGATCGGAACCAGCGCTCTGCTTGACTGGCGTTTGCAGCGTGACACACTCGCGGTGGGCTCGCGGGGCCGTTGCCGCGCGCACTCGCTCCCCGGCGTCGCGCCGGCTCCGACGCGGCTCAGGACGCGACTCAGCCGGACCTGGCGGGCGGCACAACCTCCGTCGGGTCCACGTCGGGCCGGAACCTGGCAACGTCCGTTATTAGTGGCCGTCGGTATTCCCCTGCGCATGGAGTGGTTGAGTCCAGCTGGTGGTGGCGGTTCATCCCCGACGGGGAACTTCGGAGACGGCGTGGCCCGACGGCCCTGAACGACGCCGGCCGAGCCGTCTGCCAGGTCAGGGGCAGGAGGCCCCCGCCGACTTGCGGCGCGAGGGTCTACGTTGGGCCACGAGGCACTCGGGAAGGCGGTGGCGTCACTCGCGAGGAGTGTTCCGCCCGAGATGGACCAGCTACTTCGCCGGTGAGGGGTCGGGGATCTCGTCGGGGCGGTAGCGGGGTAGGCGGCTGGCAGGGAAGATCGCCGTCGCGCTGACTCCGGCGAGGATGAGCAGCCCGAACTGCAGCGTGTTCAGGCGGGCCTCTTCGTTGATGGCGACCGCGGCCTCGACCTGGGTCTCGGTGGCGTCGGTGGCGTCGAGGACGGTGCGCAGCTCGTCGTTGCTGACGAAGTTCGTGTTGTCGAGGTCGACCTGGGCCACGAGCGACGGGGGCAGCTCGGCGTGCTCGACGACCGCGCGACCGACGGTGAAGGTCAGGATCGTCACCAGCATGGCGCCGGCGATCGCGGTGCCGACGGCCGAGGCGAGGTTCTGCGTGGTGCCACGGATGGATCCGACGTCCCCGGCGAGCGTCTTGGGAGCCGCGGTGACCAGGACGTTGAAAACGAGGGTGACGAGCGCTCCTTGCCCGACGCCGAAGACGAACAGGCCCAGGATCGTGGGCAGTGTCTCCCAGTTGTTCGTCACCACGAACGACAGCCACAGCAGGGCCGCGGTGGTCAGGACGAAGCCGAAGACGCCGATGGTGCGCGGCGGGTAGCGCTTGTAGAAGCGCACGACGAGGGTCGCGGTGACGAACACGGTGAGGTTGAACGGCATCATCGCCAGTGCCGTGTCGAACGGTGTGCGGCCCTGCACGATCTGGATGTACAGCGGGACCGTGAAGTTCAGGGCGGCCTCGAGCGCGACGACGACGAACATCGCGTAGACCGCCGCACGTTCGCTGGGGCGTACGAGAACGGACAGGTCGACCAGCGGGACCTTGCCGGCGGCGGTACGACGCCTGGTCCACCAGAAGAACGTCTGCCCGAGCACGATCCCTACCAGCACGAACACCGGCGCGGGCGACAGACCGCCGAGGGCGAACGGGGCGCCTGGTGAGGCGTAGAACAGGCCCCAGGAGTTGAGGTTGTTGAACCCGAGAGTCAGCAGCACGATCGCCGCGCCGATGATCGTGGCGGCGACCAGGTCGATACGGACCCCGGGGTCACCGCGGTCGGCTCGTAGCGTGAAGGAGAAGGCGAAGACTGCCACCGCCAGGACGAGCACGATACCGAAGACCGGGCGCCACCCGACGAGGGTGCCGAGCGCGCCACCGATGAGGAAGGCGCTGACCCCCGAGATCGCGCGGGCCGAGCCGAGCGAGCCCACGGCGGTGGCCTGCTGCGCACCGCGGTAGTTCTCCGCGATCAACGCGACCAGGGACGGCACGATGATCGCCGCCGACGCACCGGCCACCGCCTGTCCTGCGATCGCCCACCCGACGGACCGGGAGAAGATCATCAGCAGCGCCGAGAGGGCGAACGTCGCCACGACGACTCGAAAGATCGTCACCCACCCGATGCGCTGACCGAGCTTGGCACCAGCCATGACCAGAGCCGCCACCGCGAGCCCGTACACGACGATGGTCGAGCTCGCCACGGTCGGCGGGACCCCGAAGTCCTCGACCATCCCGCCCAGCGACACCGGCAGCGCGGCAACGTTGAACGACATCAGCACCTGCGCCAGGAACAGGCCCACCATCGGTAGCCACGACCGACGCTCCTCGCTAGGGGGCACGACGGTCTCCTCCGCGACGTCTCGAGCACTCATCAGCGGGACTCCGTTCCTTCAGGCATCCGAGCAGGGTGTTCGGCCACGCGCGGCGCCGAGGCAAAGACATTGAGACCGAGCGTCCGGGACAGGTACGCGGTGGCGCGCTGACCGCGCACGCTGTTTCCGGCCGGGTCAAGGGGCGGGGAGAACGTGCCGATCGCACCCTTCCCGGGAGCCACCGCGACGATGCCACCAGCGACCCCAGACTTCGCCGGCAGCCCGATCTCGAACAGCCACTCCCCCGACCGCTCGTACATCCCGGTCGCGGCGAGCACCGCGAGCGTGTCCCGGCACACCTGCCCCGAGACCACGCGTTCTCCCGTGACCGGGTTGACCCCGCCGTCCGCGAGCGTGGCCCCCATCACCGCGAGATCGTGAGCGCTCACACGCAGCGCGCACTGACGCGTGTACACGTCGACCACCTCGAGCGGGTCGACCTCGATCCGGCCGTAGCTCTGCAGCAGCCGCGCGATCGCCTTGTTGCGCATGTTCGTCGCCGACTCCGACCGATACACCTCATCGTCGAGCTCGAGCTGACGCCCCGCGAAGGCCGACAGCCCGCCGCGGACGTTCTCCCACTGCTCGCCGAACGACGCCCCAGGCATCAGTGCCGTCGTGGCGAGCGCACCGGCGTTGACCATCGGGTTCATCGGGTGCCCGTCGTTGAGCTCGACCGCGATCACCGAGTTGAACGGCAGGCCGGTGTTGTTCACCCCGACGCGTTCGAGGACGTCCTGGTGCCCGAACTCCTCGCACACCAGCGCGTACACGAACGCCTTCGAGATCGACTGGACGGAGAACTCGACCTCGGTGTCCCCCGCGCCGTGCACGGCGCCGCCCGACTCGGCCACGCACACCCCGTACAGGCCGGGATCCACCGTCGCGAGCACCGGAATGTAGTCCGCGACGACACCGTCATCAACGTCGCGGTACCGCGCATGCGCAGCGCCCACCAGGTCTTCGACCCGGTCCCAGCCAGGCAGGGAGCCGGTCGACACCTCCTGCTCGATGCCCTCGACGTCCGTCTCCACGACAACCCTCTTCCGCCGGTCTGCTCGAGCAACTGCGATGCTCGCACGCACGACAGCACACCGCAGTGCCAAACCAATTTCGGGGACGTTACGCATCGCGAACAGCAGGGTCATTCCGCGGGTCATGCCACGCTGGCGGACTGGTGAAAGTTGACCTTGGACCGTCATGGCGTCTCTCTGATTGCTCGTCGCCGGCCCGGCGGCCGACGCCGGACGGCGGACTCCGCTTCGGGGCCCGGGATCAATGCAACGGCAGCCGCGGACCGCCAACCAGATCCGCTTCCTCCCAGGGTCTGCTAGTGCCCTTCACCAGAGACATCAGCAGCTGTGACCAACTGGAGTGACCGAGCATTGCCAGCACGCTGCGCGTCCCAGAGAGTTCTTCGGTGGGGCAGCGTGTTCGCAGGCCAATCAGGGTGTTGGGGTCTCCATCGGAGACAACTCTGGACGTAAACCTGGCACCGTCCGTTATTCGTGGCAGTCGGTATTCCTCGCGCTCGGAACGGGTCGCACTGCGTCAGACGCGCCGAGCGGTGCCCCGGCGGCTGGGACCGACATGATCCGTGTCGGGGTCCCAGCGCCGGGGCGTTGGCGGTGCTGGATGGTCAGCGGGGCGAGATGCGTACGGTGGCGGACTTCGGTCCCGCACCCTGCATGATGGGTACGGCCGAGCTACCGGGGTACTTGGCCTCGTACGCCGCGTCGATCTCCGCCTCGTTCTCGGGCCCCGCGGCTTCGAACGTGACGTCGTAGTACGCGTCGGCGACACGCACCCGGCCCGCGCCCTGGGCGAGTGCTGCTTGGTACCAGCGGGATTCCGGACCGTTGGCGGCGCGCACGTAGACCGTGCCGCCCACGACGAGGGCCCAGGTCTGGGTATCGGTCCCGTAGGTGGTGCCGTCCTCGCGGAACGGGGCCACGAACAGGTCTTGGGTGGTGGCGATGGTCTCGAGCTGTTCTGCGGTCCACGCGCTCATGAGCGTCTCCTGGTAATCGCGCATCGTGGTGTCGGGGTCGGTTGGCTGGATCGGTGCGGTGCGGCGGCGGTCTGTCAGAAGTTCTAGGCCGGCGCGGACCGCCTTGTGGGTCCTCAGCGGTCGATCGAGGCCATGTTGGCTTCGTCGTGTCGGGCGCCGGCTGCTGGTTCGAGCGAGTTCAGACGCTGGATCTGGTCGTCGCTGAGCTCGATGGCGTCGGCGGCGGTGTTCTCCTCGACGCGCGCGACCCGCCGGGTCCCGGGGATGGGGGCGATGTCCTGGCCTCGGGTGAGAATCCACGCGATAGCGGTCTGGGCGGGTGTGGCACCGATCTCGGCGCCGATGGCGCGTACTTCGTCGACGAGGGCCAAGTTGCGGCGGAAGTTCTCGCCGGTGAACCGGGGGTTGGTCTTGCGCCAATCGTCATCGGCGAAGTCCTCGACGGTGCGGATCTGCCCGGTGAGCAGGCCGTGACCGAGGGGCGAGTACGGGACGAAGCCGATGCCGAGCTCGCGCAAGAGGGGCAGGATCTCGCTCTCCACGTCGCGGGTCCACAGCGAGTACTCGGTCTGCAGGGCCGTGACGGGCTGCACGGCGTGCGCGCGACGGATGGTCTGTGCTGACGCCTCGGAGAGTCCGAAGTGGCGGACCTTGCCCTCGGCGATGAGCTCGGCGACGGCGCCCGCGGTCTCCTCGATCGGGGTCTGGGGGTCGACGCGGTGCTGGTAGTAGAGATCGATGTGGTCGGTGCCGAGCCTGGTGAGCGAGCCTTCCACGGCGGTCCTGATGTTGTCCGGGCTGCTGTTGGTGCCGGGCTGCCCGGTGGTGTGGTCGAACAGCCCGAACTTGGTGGCGATCACCACGTCGTCGCGGCGGCTCTTGATGGCACGCCCGACGATCTCCTCGCTGAGAAACGGCCCGTAGATCTCGGCGGTGTCGATGTGCGTGACACCGAGGTCGAGAGCGCGGTTGATGGTCCGGATCGACTCGGCGTCGTCCAGGCCACCTTCGGAGGTGTAGGTACCGGCCATGGTCATGGCGCCGAGGCCGATGCGGGAGACCTCGAGGTCTGCAAGTCGTGCGTTCTTCATCGGTGGTCCTTTCTGGCGGAGGGTTGCACTGCGCGGAGCTGCGGACGGGTGGCCCGCCTGCTCCGTCGGCCGTCGGGTCGTGGCGGTCGCGGCCGCTCTCAGGCGTCGTAGGTGAGCGAGGCGGACAGGTCGTGGTGGGCGTCGATCTGGCCCTGGATGGTGGCGAGGTTCTCCTCGACGCCGGCCATGACGTCGGGGCCCGCGACGAACCGCAGGGGCAGCTCGCCGGAGTCGGAGAGGGTCACCAGGGCGCGGGCGAGCTTCTTGGGGTCGCCGCCCTGCTGGCCGTTCATTGCCGACCATGCGGTGATGGTCTGGTCGGTGCGCTCGGCGTAGTCCTCGATGTCCAGCTCGGGCCAGATGGTGGAGGAGCCCTCGACGAGCAGCTCGGTGCGGAAGAACCCGGGCTCGACGGCCATCGTGGAGATGCCGTAGGGCGCGACGTCGAAGCGCAGCGACTCCATCCACCCGTCCAGGGCGAACTTCGACGCGGCGTAGGCGGCGCAGAACTCCTGACCGATCAGGCCGGCGGCCGAGGTGATCGTGATGACCTGACCCGAGCGCTGGCGACGCATCACCGGCAGGATCGCGCGGGTGACGTTCAGCGGGCCGAAGAAGTTGGTCTCCATCTGGGCGCGCATCTGCTCGGGGCTGATGTTCTCGAAGTAGCCGGCGTAGAAGTTGCCGGCGTTGTTCACCAGGGTGTCGATGCGTCCGAACCGCTCCACCGCTGCGTGCACGGCGTCGTCGATCGTGGCGGGCTTGGTGACGTCGAGGGCCACGGCCAGCAGGTTCTCGTGCTCGCCGACGGCGGCCTGCACGCGCTCGGCGTCGCGGCCGGTGGCCACGACCGCGTGGCCGGCGGCGAGGGCGGCCTGGACGATGCCGACGCCCATGCCGCGGCTCGCGCCGGTGACGAACCAGACGTTCTTGGTGCTCATGACGGTCTCCTTCGAAGACGGGGTGATCACGCCGTTGAGGCGGATCGAAGATCGGCGATGACCCCAGTCGAACACCGCGGCCGGGTCGGCAAACAGACCCGCTCTATAGGGTCACTGCCAGTGCCTCCCTGGGCTCGGACGGGCGACGTACGCTCCCAGTCATGGACATCCGGAGCGACCTCCGCGAGTTCCTGACCACCAGACGGGGCAGGCTCACCCCGGCCGACGTCGGGCTCCCCGACTTCGGCGGCCGCCGACGCGTTCCCGGCCTTCGCCGCGAAGAGGTCGCCCTGATGGCCGGGATGAGCGTCGAGTACTACGTGCGCCTTGAGCGCGGCAACGCCACCGGCGTCTCGGAGTCCGTGCTCGAGGGCATCAGCCGCGCCCTGCAGCTCGACGACGCCGAACGCTCCCACCTCTACGACCTCGTGCGAGCGGCGAACGAAGGGGCGCAGCCCCGCCGCCGCCGAGGCCCCGCCCGGCAGGAGAAGGTCCGCCCGCCCGTGCAGCAGCTCCTCGACGCGATGAGGGACGTCCCCGCTTTTGTGCAGAACGGACGACTCGACATCCTCGCGATCAACGCACTCGGCCAGGCGGTGTTCTCCGAGATGTACGTCCAACCGCAGCGCCCCGCGAACTTCGGCCGCTTCGTCTTCCTCGATCCGCGCGCCCAGACCTTCTACCGCGACTGGGACGCTGCCGCCGCCCAGACTGTGGCACTGCTGCGCTCCGAAGCAGGTCGCGCCCCGCACGATCGTGTCCTGAGCGACCTTGTCGGGGAGCTCAGCGTCAAGAGCCAGGACTTCCGCGCCCTGTGGGCCTCCCACGACGTCCGCCAGCACGACACCGGCATCAAGAGCATCACCCACCCCGTCGTCGGCGACCTCGACCTGCAATACGAGGCGATGGCCCTCGCCTCCGGGCCGGGACTCCAGCTCATCGCCTACAGCGCTCCCCCGACCAGCACCACAGCCGACGCCCTCACCATGCTGGCCAGCTGGGCGGCCACGCAGCACGAACGCACCGGCCCGACGTCAGAGTCGAGCGAGAGCCGCTAGACCCCTGCCGGGCGCCTGGAACACGGACACTCGGCGCGCAAAGGACTACAGACCGCTCCCTGGTGGCAGCAGCGCGCACCGCTGAGACGGGCACGGTCACGCCCGCCCTACCCTGACGAAACACCAGGAGAACAACCGCACCATGACAGACCTCGCAGCGCCCATCTCGTGGGGCGCGTCCCGATCGGCCAACCGCATCGCGCTGGCCCCGATGACCAACAAGCAGAGCCACTCCGATGGAAGGCTCAGCGACACCGAGATCGCCTGGCTCGCTCGCCGAGCCGCAGGCGGCTTCGGAACGATCATCACCGGCGGCTACGCGGTCTCGCCGGAGGGAAGAGTCTGGGAGGGGCAGGCCGGCGTCTACTCCGACGACCACATCGCCCCGCTGGCGCGGCTTGCCACGGCCCTGGCTCCGACAAGCACGCCCGGGATCGTGCAGCTCATCCACGGCGGTTCTCGCTTCACTCCCGAGATCGCGCGCGCTCAAGGGATCTCGGCATCGGCCGGAAGCAGCTGGCGGTCAGCGACAGACCGCGACGTCGAGCGTCTCGTCGACGCGCACCGCTCCGCGGCCCTCCGCGTGCAGGCAGCCGGTCTGCAAGGGATCGAGATCCACGCCGCCCACGGTTACCTCCCCGCACAGTTCATCAGCCCGACGGAGAACACCCGCACAGACCAGTGGGGCGGAGAGCTGAACGCCCGGGCCCGGTTCTTGCGAACGCTCGTGCAGACCGTCCGGTCCGCGGTCGGACCCGAGTTCGTCGTCGGCGTTCGACTCTCCGCAGAGGACCCGCGGCGCGGCATCACTCCCCAAGAGACGGCAACCATCGCAGGCTGGATCGCGCAGGACGGGATCGACTACCTGCACCTGTCCCTCCGCAATGCGCTCGCCACATCGGCCGACCACCCGAATACCCACCCCCTCCGCCTCATCCGGGCGGCGATCCCCTGCGAGGCCCGTCTCGTCGTCGCGGGAAAGCTATGGAGCCCGCAGGACGCCAGACTCGCCCTGGCCCAGGGAGCGGACGTCGTCGCCCTGGGACACGCAGCCATCCACCACCCCGACTGGCCGCAGGAAATGGCCGATCCGACATGGACCCCGACACCACCACCCACGAGCACAACTCGACTGACCGCGCTCGGAGTCAGCGATCCGTTCCTCCGCTACCTGCGCGAGAACTGGCCCGAGACGGTCATGGAGGCCGCGCCCAAGGACCGCACCTCTGGTGGGGTGTAACTCCCAGCGTGATGGCCCTGGACTCAAGGCGACCGAGAGAGGAAGCTGCGCGGCCCTGTCTCCCAGCAAAACCAGCAACGGCGTGGGCGAAGGTTGAGAAGCCTCAGCGGCCGTTCGGCCGCCTCACCGTGGACACCGACGGACGCACGCGCTCGTCGACGAGGTGCATGTACCCGGTCCAGTCTCGTGCGGCTCGCCTCGTCCAGTTCACGGCCGCTGCGACGCTCAGGCCGAACAGGTCACAGATCACCGACGCGGGGAGATCGGCGGCCAGTCCGATGAGGGCGGCATTGCGGGACTGGCGCACGGACAAGCTGTGCGTACGCAGCCGGGCCTGCAGCCCCGTAAAGGTCACGTGCCCCGCTGTGCCGCGACCAGGGAACAGCCAGCTCGGGGCGTTGGCCCGTGCGTCGATAAGCGGTGCGCCACCGGACGGTATGGGTGCGGGTAGGCGGGTGAGGATGCGGCCAAGCCTCGGCGGGACTGTGACGGCCGGCGCGCCGGTCGTCGTGCGGAAGGCGGTCACGATGTCCGAGCCGGCCTCGATGACCAGGTGGTCGCGGGTGAGCTCGATGATGCGTTGGAGTGGAATCCCGTAGAGCAACAGGAGGGCACCGGCCGCGCGGACATCGTCAGGAATCGACGTGTCCGTGAGACATCGGCGCAGTTCGGCCCAGCGCCGTTCCTCACTCAGCAAGATCGTGGGTTCGGTTCTCTCGGGGTACGTCACGGTGAGGCGTTCGACCAGGCTGCGCCGCACCGCCCACCGCAAGAAGTCGCCGGTCGCGGCGCGCTGGGTGTGCGTTGCCTGCTCGAGCCACGCGTCCAGGGTCGGCTGGTCGAGGGCTCCGAGGGGTACGGCGTTGGATTCGAGCCACTTGAGCAGCGCGCGGACGGCGGCGATTCGTTGCCATGCGGAGCGAAACTGGGGGTAGGTGAAGCGCCCGGATTCCTCGTACCGTCGCCGTGCCCGGCGCAGGTACCACCACGACGCGTAGGCGCGCACGATCGAACGGGGACTCGGCGCGAGGTCCGCGGTGATCTTCTCGACGATAACGTCGAGCCGTGCCAGAGGATCCTCGCGCTCAGGAAGGATCTCGAGCTCGACCAGGGTGCGCCGTAGTGACCACACCTCACGCTCGTCGTAAGTGTCGAGAGCCTCGTGGCTGATCGGGGTGCCTCGGTCGAGGAGTTCCCCCAGGACGCGTGCGCCCCCACGAGGGTTGGTCAGCCATTTCATGACCGAACGTGGACGCCGGCTTCCGCGTAGGGCGGTGGTCAATGTCTCGATCGGGCTGCCGGGCGGAGCGTCCCCGAAGGCCGTCCGCAGCTGGTCGCCGAGCGCGCATCTGACGCACAGCAGATTCTTGTAGGGCTCTTCGCCACCGCCGCACCGTAGGCAGACGTAGGAGTACCGGTAGCTGCCAGAGCATGGCCCGCAGATCGTTGGAACGAGGAGTTCGTCGTTGGCGGGCGCGTCTGGGTGGCCGACAAGGACGCGGATCTTCGAGCACGATGCGCAGGGGCGTGGGGTCGATCGACCGCGGTGGTAGCACGTTGCGCAGACGTGCCCTATGGGCCAGCGTGCCGAGTAGACCCGCATCTGGCCGCAGATCGCGCAGCGCACGGGCAGGCGCTCGTAGGTCTTGCGGCTCGTCGTCGCCATCAGGCGTGATCGGGACGGCGGATCCTCGTGCGTTGCACGTCGGGTGCGGGTCCGGCTGGCCCGCCGGCGCTGGTCCTCTTGGCGACCTGCTGGTCGACCACGATGACGCGCAGGAGGTCGTTCGGAGTGCATTGCAGGATGTCGCACAGCGCGGCGAGTGTGTCGGTGCTCAAGCGTTGAGGTGTGGACGTGACGAGGCGGTAGACCTGCTCGCGAGAGAGGTGAACGCCGCGCTCGGCCAGCAGGGGCACGAGGTCTGTGGTGGCGAACAGTCCCCGTTCGGCCATGCGCAGGCGCAGGTCCCATTCGACGGCCATCTTCTTGATCACGGGCCTTCCTCCTCGGGGTCGTGCCACAGGTCTGGTTGGTGGGAGGTGATCGCTCGGCGTAGCAGCGTATTGCGGTAGGCGTCGGAGACGCCGGTGTAGATGGCAGTGGTGGCGGCATAGGCGTGGCCGACCTGCTCCTGGACGAACCGCTCGGGGTAGTCGAACTCGACCAAGTGCGTGACGTAGGAGTGCCGCAGGCTGTGCAGGTCGAGTGCCGGGTCCAGTCCCGCGGCATCGCGGGCCCTGGCGAACGCGGTGTTGATCCCGCGCCAGTCGAGCCGACTTCGTCGTTCGGTCACCCACACGGCCGGGTGCTTGCCCGGGTCGAAGCGGGGGCGGACGTCCTCGATCCACTGGTCGAGGATGGGCACCACCCAGTCCATCTCCGGCACGAGCATGACCGTCCGCCGCTGAGCTGCTCCGCCTCGCCTGGCCTTGCCCCACCGCACGTACAACGCCCCGAACCGGCCGAACGCCGGAACCTTGGGATTGCGTCGAAGGTCGTGCAGATCAAGGCCCCACGCCTCGCGTCGCCGCAGCCCGAACGCATAGACCGCCTTGAGGATTGCCGCATCGCGCTGGGCTGCGAGGGAACCCTTTCGGCGTCGACGCCGCACCATGTCGACGTTGTCGTCTGCCGCGTCGAACAGGAGCTGTACCTCGTCATAGGTCAGTGGTCGCCTTCCGGGCGACCCCTCGTACTCGCTGGAGTGCACGACGCTGTTCCACTCGTCGAGCACCTGCTGGGGTGCTTCACCGAACCGTTCCAAGCACACCGCCACCCACCCGTACCGGGGATCGGTCACGTACTCGAGAAACATCCGCAGGTTGCCGGTGTAGGACCGGGCGGTCGAGACCTGCCGGGCGCCAGACTGGCCGCTGATGAACGCTTCGACCTCTGCCGCCGTCCACTGCCAGGGGTAGAGGTTCGAGAACTCGACCATGCGCCGCACCATCCGAAGACGGTGTCCGATCGTGCTGGCCTTGAGGAACCGCACCCGCTGCTGCCGCGCCCAGCCCTCAAGCATCGCGTCCAGGACCGCGGACTCGGGCTGAAGCAATCCCAAGCCGTCGACCAGCACCAACCGCGCAGCACCAGGCAATTCCGGCCCTGAGCTCGACTCGGTCACGGTTGCATCTAACACAACATTGAGTCATGAGCACAAGGGGCCCTTGTCGGCGGGCCGCCGGTGCTGCAACCGTTCACTCTGGCAAGGCGTTTCCGCTGGTCCCGGTGGGTGGCGAGATCTCCAACGGATGCAACTCTGGACGTAACCGCACGAGGCGCAGGGCGTGCCGGAAGGCGCCGCCCGTCCAGGCGGCTTCGGCGCTGACCTCGATGACGACCGCCTCGACGAGCGTCAGGACGACCGGGCGGCGACCGTTTCCGAACGTGCCGAACACGCCCGGGGCGACCCGTCTCGGCCAGGGACGGCTGCCGCGTGGCTCCCAGAGGTGGAGCGCGAGGGCCTGACGGGCGGCCGGCGGGAGCGGAGCGCGACCCACGATGCGCAGCTCTGCCTCGATCGGGAGCCCGGCGACGGCCTCGCGCGGGGCGGTGCGCGATCCGATCACCGCCCCGCAGAGGACGTCGATGGTGGGGCGCGGTGCTTGATCTCGAGCCGGTCGCGAGGCCCGCCACGGTAGGTCTGGTCCGCACCCTTGACCACGAGACCCTCCACAGCGGCCACCCCGTAGGTCGCGAACCAACGGCGCGCTTCCTCGACGTCGGTCGTGACGGGCGACAGGTTCAGGGGCGGGTGCCATGTCTCGGCACGCTCCTCGAGCAGCGCCCGACGCTGGGTACTGTGGCAGGCCTCGCATGTCGTCGCCACCACTGACGAGGATGTCGAAGACGGCCGGCGAGGCGGGGTGCTCTCGCGCGGACCTCGTTGCCGTGCGTGGCGCGCGCCCCCTGCGCTCCTGGAGGGCGTCGAAGTCCAGGTGTCCTCCGGACCACACCACCAGCTCGCCGTCGAGCACTGTCCCCTGGGGCCACCTGCTCGATGGCCGCACCGGCGACGTCGGGGAAGCTCGGTGTCAGGTCTGTCCCCTGTCGCGACCACAGGTCCACCCGGGCGTCGTCGCGCGCGACGACGCAGCGGAAGCCGTCCCACTTCGGTTCATAGAGACACCCTCCGGGGAGCGCGCCAGCGCAGGGACCTCGTCGACCGGGCGGGCGAGAGCCACCTCGACCGGCAGGACGAACCCCGGCGGCAGGCCCAGGAGTTCGCGGCCACGACGTCTCGTCGTATCCCCGCGCAGCCCCGGACGGCGACCCGGGACGGGAAAGACCCCCGACCTGTCCCACAGGTCGGGGGTCTTCTCGTGAGGTGGCCGACACCGGGTTCGAGCAAGCAACGTCCGCTGCTCTGACCAGCATCGACGATGCTTCTGAACCTGCCGTGGGCCACCGGATGGGCCCACGATTCGCAGCTCGGGAGAGCCGGACTCACCACTGGGGCGGTCGCCGTACGGGCATCCGCCACAGTCACCTCAGCGGCTGGAGAGCGGTCTCTGCGGCATTCTGCAGAGACCGCTGCGGCTCGGCCAGACCTGGGTGAATTGGAGGCTCGGCGCGCCTTGGGTCGGGACAGGGCTCCGGGCCTGCTCCTAGACTTGAGGCGAGACGTCCGTTGGGTTGTCGCCGAACAGGACGCTGCCAATATGCCGGCTGTTCGCAGTGACGGCAGAGAGCCACGGGTCAGAGGATGAGCAACCCCGACGGGCGTTCGCGAGGGGCGTCGCATCTCCCCTCGGCGAAAGGCCGGACGGGGCCGGTGACCCACGCCTATCGGGCACCTGAGCCGTGGACCCCGACCGCTGCGGAGCACCAGGCGCGCGGGCCGCGCACCCCAGGCGAAGCGGTCCTGTCGACTCCGATCACGAAGGTGACGATTCCCCATCTCGGAGAGCAGGTCCTCCCCCGCGGCCGGCTGATGTCGGTCTTCGACGAGGTCGTCGTCGACCGACCGGTGACCCTCGTGGCCGCACCGGCCGGATTCGGAAAGACCTCTGCCCTCGTCCAGTGGTGCTGCCACACGGAGACCACCGTCGGTTGGCTGACGGTAGACGAGTTCGACGGCGACCCTCGCCGGTTCTTCCGTCACGTCGTCGCCGCGCTGCAGGTTGCGGCGCACGGGGACGACAGGCCTGACGCCGGGCCGCTCCTGGATATCGCCTTCCGCGATCCGATCGGGCGATGGCCCGAGGCCGCGAGTTGGCCCGACCACCACGACGAGCTCCTGCGCGCGCTCGAGGCGCTCGAGGCGCCGCTGGTCCTGGTCGTCGACGACCTCCACCTCCTCGCGGGAGCCGAGTCCCGGGAGATCATGGCACGGTTGATCCGTCTCACCCCCGGCGAGCTCCATCTCCTCCTGTCCAGCAGGTCGGACCCGGAGCTCCCGCTGCACCGTCTGCGCCTGGCCGGTGGCCTCGGCGAGGTGCGCGAGCGCGACCTCGCCTTCTCCGACCACGAGATCGACAGGCTCGCCGCCATGACAGGCCCGTCGCTCTCGCCCGAGGTCGTCAGGTCGCTCAGCGCGCTGACCCGAGGATGGCCGGCCGCGGTGCGCATGGCTCTCCTCACCGTCGAGCACGAACCGGATCCCGTCTATCGCCTGGCCGGAATGCAGGGGATCGACCTCTCGCTCACGGAGTACCTGACCGAAGAGGTGCTCGGCTCGCTCCGGCCGGCGCTGGCTCGATTCATCCTGCGGGCCACCATCGGCGATCGTATCGACGCAGGGCTGGCCGACACGCTCCACGGCGGTCCCGGCGGCGCCGAGCTGCTCGCCGAGGCCGCCCGCCGGGGCGTATTCCTGGCGCCCCAGACGGATACCGACGGCGAACCGTCCTACCGCTGGCACCCGGTGTTCGCCTCCCAATGCCGAGCCATCATGCGCAAGGAGTCGCCCGAGATCGTCCGTGAGCTGCACCGGGCGGCGGCGAACCACTGGCGCGCCCGGGACGCCGTCGAAGCCGTCACCGCCGCTCTCGCGGCCGGCGACGCCGACCTGGCCGCCGACGTGCTCACGGAGCGCTGGCCCGAGCTCCTCGTCCGGAGCGACTCCAGCGCGCTGGCGAGCCTGTGCCACAAGATCCCGGCCTCGCTGTCGGAGGACGCCGAGATCCTCCAGCTTCGCGCCGTGGGGGAGCTCCTCGACGGCCGCCCCACCGACGGCACGATGGGACGCGCCCGCGCCCGCGCCGGGCAGCTGCCGCCTGGGCGTCGGCACCGGTTCGCGCTCATCGACGTGCTGGTCTCCAACTTCCTGGCGCCGGGGAGGCCCGGCCCCGACGAGGCGGTCCGCCGGGGAAGCGCGGCGCTGCGCGACGTCGCGGACGCACCAGTCGCCCGCGCGCTCGGGCACCTGCTCGTCGGCGAGGCGGCCGCACAGCTCCAGGGCGACCCCTCGACGTCGGTCGGCCATCTGCACGAGGGCGCGACTCTCGCCGTGCAGCACCAGCTGCCGGCGATCGCCTTCGCGTGCCGAGCCTCGATGTCCGCCCCGCTCTTCATGAGCGGACAGTTCGATGAAGCCGACTCGCTCGCCCGCGACTCGATCGGCCGGGCACGCAGAACAGGCCAGCACTGGGCCAGCATCGTCGTCCCCGCGTACCTGACGAGCGGTCTCGCCGACTTCTGGCGAGACGAGCTCGTGTCCGCGCAGCGCAGCCTCGATCAGGTGGTCCGGCTGGCCACGCCGCGACAGGCCGGCTACCGGCTCCATGCGGTGACCGTCCTGGCGCTGATCGCCGTGGCGAACCAGGACGCGGCCTCCCTGGCGCGTGCGCACGCGCTCGCGACGCAGAACTGTGAGACGGCTTCCCCGTACCTGGCGGGGTTCGTCCGGATGGTCGACGCCATCGAGGCTGACGCCCGAGGCAACGAGGAACGCGCCGTCGCTGAAGTGAGAACCCTGGACTCGAGCGAGCAGCACCCCATCGCCAACCTGTGGGGAGCGGAGCTCCACCGGCGATCCGGGGACGCCGCCGGAGCCTGGGCTGCGCTCGCCCGGATCGCCCCAGAGCAACGGGTCGGCCACGTCGACGTGGCCGCCACGCTCACCGAGGCACTGTTGGAGCACGACCGCGGCAACGCCGGCGAGGCGCAGCGCCGGCTCGAGCTGGCGCTGGAGGCGGCAGGCTCCTTCTCGATCCGTCGCCCCTTCGTCGAACGAGGACCGGATCTCCGCGGCCTGCTCGACGACCACCACGCCCGGGGCAACCGGCACGTCGGGCTGGTGGCCGACCTCATCGATCGGATGCAGCAACCCGGGGACGGCCACCGGAAGCGGTCGTACTGGGAGCTGACGGACCGGGAGCACACCGTGCTGTCCTACCTGCGCTCGCCGATGACGACGACCGAGATCGCCGAGGCGCTGTTCGTCTCGTCCAACACCGTCAAGACGCACCTGCGGGCGATCTACCGGAAGCTCGGGGCCGGCGGCCGGCGTGACGCCATCCGGATCGCGACCGAGCGTCATGCCCTCTGACCTGCCCGTGGGGCATGCGCCGGGCCTCAGACGTCGGCTCCACGGCGGCCCGGCTCCGGGGTCTCGGCGAAGATGGTGGACCAGTCGTTCTTCATGCTGACCACGGTCCATCCGCTGCTTTCGGCCTGCTCGAGCGCGCGCTCGGCACCGGAGTCGCACTCGAACTCCCGCTCGGCGTCGTCGTGCCGCACGAGCAGCCGCAGGAAGGGCCGGTCGTCGTGGCGGGTGTAGTCGAGCATGGGGATGTCGCCGTTGGCGTTGCCGGCGGCGAGCATCGGACGTCGCCCCGTCCGGCTCCAGATCCGGGCCCATCGGCGCGTACCCGCACGCGAGGTAGCTCCGGTCCAGGGTCAGGTGGCGCGTCTGGCGGAGGAACGCGTCGGACTGCGCCGTGAACTCCTCGACGCTGATGCCGGCGAAGGCCTCGAGGATGCCTGCCATGAGGGCGGGGAGCTCGGTGTCGTCACCGGCGTAGCGGGCGTCGACCACGCGACCGAACCAGGCCGCGTCTCGCGTGTGAGCCGCCTTCCAGGGCTGACGTGACCGCAGGCTGCGGTCGACCTCGGCCATCGCCGCGAGCCGTCGGACGATGAAGTCGGCCTGGATCGGCATCGGCTTCTCGCACCACAACGTGCCGTCGTTGTCGAAGACGGCGACCCGGCGCTCGGACGGCACGGGCTCAGCGCCGTCCGCGCCCCTCGTGCGACGGACGAACTGCTCGATGGTCTCTCGGGCCGGGCCGGCGTCCCAGCTCGAGAGCCGCTCACAGGATCGCCTCGGGAGGGCCGTCGGACGACTCAGTCGCCGCGGAGCCTGCGGACACCTGGTGGACGTCGCGCACGGTCATTCCCAGGTCGGCGAGCACGGCGATCATGCCGGTCAGCGCCGACGCGTCCTCGATGGTGCAGGTCAGCACCGTGGCGGCCTTCTGGGGCTGTGCCGTGACGGTGGCGTAGTCCGCCAGGTGCGATGGGTCGATCCTGCCGTCGACCCGGATCTCGTAGATCATGGCGCCGCCTCCACGTCGCGATCCCTTCTTCTCGCCGGGGCCCGAGGGGACCTCAGCGCCTCCGGAGCTCCTGACCGTGCATCGAGAGGGCGAAGATGATGATGACGTCTATCGCGATCACGATGCTGCTCCACACCGGGTAGGCCGCGATGAACGCGAAGCTGGTCACCGCACTGACGATCGCGAGCAGGATCCCGACGACGCGGGCCCAGGTCTGGCCGGCCAGGAGGCCGATGCCGGCCAGGAGCACGACGACGCCACCGATCAGGTGCACCCATCCCCACGCGGTGTAGTCCAGCTGGACGGTGAGCCCGCTGGAGCCGACGAGAAAGTACTCGTCGTTGAACAGCGCGACCACGCCCTGGATGGCGTGGAACAGCCCGAGCATGATCATCAAGGTGCCGGCGAAAACCACCCAGCCCGCCCAACCGGTGGTCTCGGGGGTCTGCGTGAACTGGCCGGGCGAGCTCTGGCCGCGCGGGCCGTAGGCAGCTGCCGAGGCGGGGTCGGTCATGTCGGGCTCCTGGGTCGCAGGGTCGTGCGGATGTCCGTCCAGCGTGCGGCACTCGACGCGCCGGCGTCCTCGCCCGCGGCGGGTGAGCTGTCGCCCGCCCCACCTCGACGCCAGGATCGTTCGCGTGGACATGCCCGACATCGCGCGTGCGATCGACGCAGCGATCGCCATCGCCGTGTCACTGGGTCTGTCGGCCGACGACGCGACCGGCCCTCCAGAACTCCAACAAGCTCGCGCTGCACCTGAGGCCGTGCGGGGTGCTGGCTCGGGTCGCTCCTGTGGGGCAAGAGGTGGCACAGCTGGAGGTAGACGTCGCTCGACAGCTCGCCGACCTGGGGTCTCCCGTTGCCCCGCCGAGAGCACGATCGTCGTCTACAGCACGGACAACGGCCCGCACATGAACAGCTGGCCGGACGGCGGGATGACCCCGTTCCGCAACGAGAAGAACTCGAACTGGGAGGGCGCCTTCCGGGTGCCCGAGCTCATCCGCTGGCCCGAGCACGTCCCGGCGGGCGCGGTGTCGAACGAGATCGTGCAGCACCACGACTGGCTCCCGACCATGCTCGCCGCCCGCCGGCGAGCACGACGTCGTCGAGAAGTGCAAGGCGGGCCACGCGGTCGGCGAGGTGACGTACCGGGTGCACATCGACGGGTACGACCTTCTGCCGTACCTGACGGACCAGGAGGAGAAGAGCCCCCGTCAGGGCCTGGTCTACTTCTCCGACGACGGCGACGTCCTCGCGCTGCGGTTCGACCACTGGAAGGTCGTCTTCATGGAGCGAGGAGAGCCCCGCGCGGCACGTCCACGTCGACGAGTTCTGGATGGACGTCCACGCCGTGACGAATCGGCAGTACGCGCGGTTCGTGGCGGACACGGGCTACGTGACCGTCGCGGAGCGCCCGCTCGATCCCGCCGAGTTCCCGGGCGCCCCGCCGGCGAACCTCGTGCCGGGCTCCCTGGGTTCGCGCCGCGTCATCAAGGGCGGGTCGTTCCTCTGCGCCGACACGTACTGCGGTACCGGCCCGCCGCCCGCCAACCGCAGATGATCGACACGGGCATGAGCCACGTCGGCTTCCGGTGCTGCGCGCAGCCCCCTCGTCTCACCCGTCGGGGATGAGTCGGTCGCACGGGGACCGGACGAGGATGTGCCCTGACGACCGACGGAGGAGGCGAGGATGAGGGTGCGCCCGGTCGCGGTCAACGCGGTCATCGCCTGGCTGTTCGTCGTCGGCTCGTCGTGCTTCGCGCTGGGCGCGACTCGTCGGACGCAGCTTCCGGGCACCGTCTTCTTCCACGTCAGCGCCTTCGGCGCCCTCACGTACAACGCCACCGCGGCCGAAGAGGACCGGCACGTCTGGCGGGCGGCGGTCCAGACCCGCGTCACCGACCGAAGGAGAAGTCCATGAGCACCTCGCCACGCGACGTCGACGCGGCACTGTTCGGCAACCGCTTCGCCATCGAGGAGGTCCCCACCCGCGAGTTCCCCGCGGAGGGCATGTCCGCCGTCGATGCGATGCGGCTGCTCGGGGAGGACCTGGCGCTGGAGGGCGACCCCGCCCGCAACCTCGCGACGTTCGTGACCACCTGGATGGAGCCCGAGGCCCAACGGGTGATCGCGCAGAACCTGCACCGCAACTTCATCGACCACGCGGAGTATCCCCGGACGGCGGAGATCGAGCAACGGTGCATCCGCATGCTCGCCGACCTCTTCCACGCGCCGGGCGAGACGACCGGCGCGCGCACCCAGGGATCGTCCGAGGCGATCATGCTCGGGGCGCTCTCGCTGAAGTGGAACTGGCGCAAGCGCCGCGAGGCGGAAGGCGCGTCGACGTCGAGCCCGAACCTCGTGTTCGGCGGCGACGTCCACGTCGTCTGGGAGAAGTTCTGCCGGTACTTCGACGTCGAGCCGCGGATCGTGCCGTTGACGCCGGGCAAGTACACGATCGGCCCCGAGGACGTCGCCCCCCACGTCGACGAGAACACGATCGGGGTAGCCGCCGTCCTCGGCACCACGTTCACCGGGCACAAGGACGACATCGTGGGGATCAACGACCTGCTGGTGCGGCTCAAGCGGGAGCGTGGGCTCGACGTCCCCCTGCACGTCGACGGCGCGAGCGGCGGCTTCGTCTGGCCGTTCCTCTACCCCGACTCCCCCTGGGACTTCCGCCTCGAGCAGGTGAGGTCCATCAACGTGTCCGGTCACAAGTTCGGGCTCGTCTACCCCGGCATCGGCTGGCTGATCTTCCGCGAGCGGGCCGACCTCGCGCCGGACCTCGTGTTCACGGAGAACTACCTCGGCAAGACCGACGCCACCTTCACCTTGAACTTCTCGACCGGCTCCGCGATGGTCCTGGCGCAGTACTACAACCTCGTGCGCTACGGGCGCGCCGGGTACACCTACATCATGCGCAACATGCAGCTCAACGCCCAGGTGCTGGCGGAGAAGCTGCAGGCCATGGGCCGCTTCGAGCTGATCGGGGCCGGCGAGGAGCAGCTGCCACTGGTCGCCTTCCGGCTCGCGGAGCAACAGCCGTACGACGAGTTCGACATCGCCTGGCAGCTCTCCGCCGAACGCGGCTGGATGGTCCCGGCGTACACCCTGCCGCCCGACGCGCAGGATGTCACGATCATGCGGGCGCTCGTGAAGCAGACGCTCAGCCGCGAGCACGTCGACACCCTCGCGCGAGACATCGAGGAGGCCTGCGCGACCCTGGACAAGAAGGGCGGCGTGCACGAGACGGAGCGGCGCCGGATCGTGACGGGCAGCGGCCACTGAGGGTCGCGCAGGTCCTAGGCCGGCCCTCGCAGGTCGACGCCGCCGTGGTCGAGGTCCGGCTCGGCCCTCCCCCGCCGGTGGAGGGCCACCGCCACCCCCGGGAAGATCATCATGGAGAGCACGCCGGCCCCGACCAGGGCCGCGGCGTTCTCGGGCAGCATGTGACCGGTCCTCAGCCCGACCGCCGCCAGGGCCACCAGCAGCGGGAGCGCGGTCGCCGTCAGGAACGTCATCTGCCACCGCTGGCTCCTGTCCAGGTCCTTGCGGTAGAGGAACATCGACGGCAGCCCTCGCACCACCAGCAGCAGCAGGAAGAAGACGACGAGCCGGAGCGGTGCCTCCGCGATCGACGCGAGGTCCAGGTCCATCCCCGACGCCACGAAGAAGACCGGGATGAAGAACCCGTACCCGACCGCGTCGAGCTTGGTCTCCAGGGACTGGACGTCGCCCGGCGCCCACCTCTTGAGGACCACCCCCGCGAGGAACGCCCCGAGGACGACGTCGAGGCCGAACTCGGACGCCACGACGAGCAGCACGAACAGCAGCGCCACCGTCAGGCGAAGCGTCGTCTGCGACGTGGCGTTCTCCCCCTGGCGGACCGTGGAGGAGAACCGTGCCAGAAAGGTCAGTCGAGGAAGAACGGTGAACAGCAGCGCCACCAGGAACATCGCGACCAGCGACGCGAGGCCCAGGAACTTGCCGTTCGCGCTCAGGAAGATGGCGATCCCCACGATCGGCAGGAACTCGCCCACCGCTCCCGCGGGCATCACGAAGGACGCGAACCGTCCGCCGAGCATGTCGTTGTCCCGCAGGATCGGCAGCAGGGCGCCGAAGGCTGTCGTCGTCAGCCCCAGCGCCACCGGGACGAACGCGTGGACGAAGCCCACGGCGGCGAGCACCCCGGTCACCGCGACGGCGATGCCGGCCGTCACGAACCACCCCACGACCGCGCGCCGGCCGACGTGCTGCCGGAACAGGCCGAGCTCCAGCTCGTAGCCCGCCATGAGGAAGAGGAAGCCCAGCCCCACGTCGGCGATCAGGGTCACGCTGGCCGGGTCCGCCCACCCGAGGACCTGGGGCCCGATGACCACGCCGCCGACGATCAGCACGACGACCTGAGGCAGCCGGAGACGGCCGGACATCGCCACGACGAACGGCGCCAGCGCGGAGACGATCGCCACCGCGAGGAGGGTGACGAGAGCCGTCTGAACGTCCAACCCAGGTCCTCCGGTCGCTCGGCCCTTCGGCTAGTCCTGACCGCATCCTGGGGGTCCGGGCCGCCGAGCCGCATCACCCCGCAGGCATGAGCTCCCGGGCGCCCTGCACCACGGCCGGGGGGCGGGCACGGGGACCTCCCCGGCGAACGGCCCTACGCCCCGTCGGGACGATGGATCGCTTCCGGCGCCCGAGATGGCCCGCCGACACCCTGGCGGTCCTGGAGCAGCGCGAACCGCTGCGCCTCCCCGTCGCCGAAGCTGAGCCTGACCGTCTCGTCCAGGGCCTCGAGGTGTCGCCGCACCGCGGGCCGGTGCGCCGGGAGCACGACGTCGTCGAGGTCCTCCAGCATGGCTCGCAGGCGACGGCACGTCTGCGGGGACCCTCGCCCGTACTGCTGGATCTCGGAGACGCCCAGGTCCAGGTAGTCGTCCCAGCTGCGGGTGCGCACGGCGAGCCTGAGGTGTCCGTCCGCATCGACGGACGTCCCGTGCTCGCTCCGCTCCCGCGACCCGACGCCGGCGAGCAGGTCCCCGAGGTGGTTGATCATCTGGGTGGCGGTCGTCGGGTCGTTGACCGCGGGCGAGAGCGCCCGGAGCGCGATGTCGACGATGATGCGCACCGCGAAGGCCGGGTCCTGGTCGATCGTCCGCTCGTGGCCGAGAGCGACCTTGCCACGGAGGCGGCGCAGGACCCGAGAGCTCGGCGAGCCGTAGACGTCCATCACGACGCCGCCGACGGGGACGAAGTCTCCGACCGTGCACCGGAAGACGCACGTCAGGTCGTGCTTCGTCGCGACGGCGACGATCCCCCGGGCGTCGAACGCCTGGATCGCCCCGGACCTCGTGGAGTGCAGCGGGACGGCGGAACCTCGAACCTCTCCGCTGCGGCGGCCGTGCCCACGCACGGCCGGTTCCACCCGAGCGGACCCGGCCAGGACCGCGAGGCCCGACCGGGCAACCGCGGCCGCCACCGCCACCGGTCGCAACGCGTGCACGAAGCGGTCCAGGTAGAGCAGGAGCAGGACCAGGTCGGCCGCTCGCAGCGCCGACGTCGGTGCGACTGGTCGACCTCGGCCACGCCCTGCTCGCACCGTTCACCGATCGCTCGCACCGCTATGCGCTCGACAAGCTCACCGCGATGGGTGTCGACGTGACGTTCGGCGTCGCAATGGCCTCCGTGGACGTCGGCTCGGCGACCCTCTCGGACGGGTCGTCGGTCGTGACCGACACCGTGATCTGGGCGGGCGGGATCTCGGGCGCGTCGCTCGTGGACCTGACCGGCATCCCGGCCGGGCGTGGAGAACGGATCGACGTCGCCGCGGACCTGACCGTCCCCGGCCACCCCGGTGTGTTCGCCGTCGGCGACGTCGCGAACGTGCCTGACGCCGCCGGCGGGACGCTCCCGCAGCTCGGGTCTGTCGCCCAGCAGACCGGAGTCTGGGCGGGCAAGAACATCCGGGCGATGCGGGACGGGGCCACGCTCGTCCCCTTCCGCTACCACGACAAGGGCATCACGGCGATGATCGGCCGCAACGCAGCCGTCGCCGAGGTGGGTCCGCACCGCCACCAGATGGAGGGCCCCTTCGCCTTCGCCGCCTGGCTCGGGCTGCACGGCGTCCTCCTGTCGGGCTTCCACGACCGCGTGGACGCCGTCATGAACTGGGCCGACGACTACGTTCACCACGCACGCGCTGGCGCCCGGGGGCTCGAAGCTGCCAGACATCGACCGAGCTGAACACGGTCTCCCCGCCGTCCGAGTACAGCAGGATCCCCGTGCTCAGGGCGGTGTCGCCGTCCTTGCGCGTGGGATAGATCCGGTTGGAGAACGCGGCGGCGTCGTTGACGAAGACGTCGATCACCGAGTGGTCGACGAACACGTGGAACCTCACGGGTTTCCCGAAGGCGGCCTCGTCGTAGGGGGCGCGCAGGAGCACCGCCTCCTCGTTGTCGAAACCGCTGCTCGACCTGGTCTTGTCGATGACCAGGTCCCCGTTGTCGTAGTAGATCCGGGTGATCTCCTGGTTGTCGGGGGATGCCGCGATGCTGATGCCGTACCTCGTGCCGGTGCTGGCAGGGTCGACCTGGGCGAGGATCTCGACCTGGCTGCCCTTCGCGTCAAGCCGGTTGTCACCGTTGACGACGACGTCGGTAACACTCTGCTTCGTGCCGCGCAGGGTCTGCAGCTGTGGGAGGGCGCGCTGGCCGAGGGTCTTGCCGTCGGCGAGCAGGCGCCACTCCCGCGGCAGGCTGTAGGTGTGTGCCCAGCCGAGGTCGAGCTGCATCTGGGAGCTGGACCGCTCGTCGACGATGCCGATCCCCACGAGCTTGCCTTCCGGGCCGGGGGCGACGGCTGGTGACAGGTGGCCGTGGATCACGTCCAGCGGCTTCGGCGTGGCCTGGAACGGGGTGAACTGCTTGCCGTCCCAGGTGCCCGTCCAGTAGACGCCGCGCGTGTACGGCTCGGTCAGCTTGGACACCGTGCCGCCGATGGGGTTGGCCACGAGGATGTACACGTCGGTCCCGTCGTGGGTGCCGAGCATCTCGAACACCGGCATCTCCCAGATGACCGAGCCGATGTCCATCGACCCGAACTCCACGGTGGAGAACGGCGCCTGCACGCGGGTCCACTGCCCGTCCACGCTCGACGCGGTGTAGTGCGCGAGGCCGCCGCCGCTGTCCACGGCAGCGCCGACGATCATGTGCCAGGTGTCCCTGTCCTGGAACAGGTACGGGTCGCGCATGTCGTTCACGCCGGTCCTGTCGAACAGTCCCGCGGGGTCCTTCGTCCACGTGGCAAGGTCGGGGTCGCTGCTGGTGGCCCGCGTGACGCCCGGGTCGAACGGACCGCCGTAGTTCACCGTGGTGAAGAACGCGTACGCGGTCCCGTCGACCGACACGACGTCCCCCGACCAGATGCCCTTGGACCCCTGCCCGGTGAGGCCCTCGCCTGCAACGGCCCCGAGCTTGGCCTCCCGGTCGTTGAGCTCGGGGTGGAGAGCGTCGGCATGGTTCGTCCACGTCACCAGGTCGGCGCTCGACATGTGGCCCCAGTGCATCTGCGACTTGAACGGGCCGTTCGGGGTGCGCTGGTAGAACAGGTGGAAGTTCCCACCGTGCTCGACGAGGCCGTGCGGCTCGTTGGTCCAGTTGGCCGGCGGCATGGCGTGGAAGCGGGGCCGCAGGACGTCGTCGGCGAACCGCAGTCCCGTGACCTGCAGGGCCTCGTCCGCGGTGCCGGCCCCCGCGATCGCCGCTGTGTACTCCACGGCGAGCGTGGCCTTGTCACGGGCGACGGCGTAGATCTTCGTGTCGTCGTAGGCCGCGTCGAGGGCGTTGACGAGGAAGATGTCCATCGTCTCGTCCTCGGCGGCCTTGCCGATGACCAGCGGCGCTCCCGCGGCCAGGTCGAGGGTCGCCCCGGCGGGGATCTCCAGGCGCGCCTCCTGGGTCCCCTCGCTGCTGTCCATCTGCAGCCGCAGCTCGCCCGCCTCGCCGTCGACGACGGCAGCGATGTGCACCCACTCGTACAGCGGGAACAGCCATGGCGCCGTGAGGGTGCGCACCTGCCCGTCGATCGTCGCGGTGAACCACCACTCGCCGTAGGTGTTGACGCCGAGGTCGAAGCCGGCAGTCTCGGTGCGTTGGTGGATGATCGACGACGAGGTCAGCTCTTCGTAGGGCTTCTCGGTCCCGGAGGGGTAGCTCTCCAGGGCGATCCAGGTCTGGACCGTCATCTGCGAGGTGATCGGCGCGGTGAACTCACCGGTCGCCCACGTCGAGAAGCCGTCGGTGCGGAAGGCGTTGCCCCGCACGCCCGGCACACGCTCGGCCGGATTGTTCACCACGTGTGCTCCGAACGTCTTTTGCCCGACGGCGTCGAGAAACTCGGTGGACCCGTTCGCCTCGTCGTAGGTCAGGTGCAGCACGGGTTCCGCGGCGCTGGCCGCGCCGGCCGTGATCGGTCGTGGCACACCCACGGCAGCCGCTGCCGCCGCCACCGTCGCACCGCGCAGGAACGTCCTGCGCCCCAGCAGGTGCCGCTCGCCCCGGCCCGTCCGTCGCTGTTCCGTCATCGCAACAAGCTCCTTCTCGTGTCTATCGTTACTTCTCGGACTCTTCAGAGCTCCGCCAGGTACGGCGGGTTCGCGCCCGCGCGGCCCACCGTGACGGCGGCCACCCGGGAGGCGAAGTCAAGAACGGCCTCGAGGGCCGTTGCGTCGGCCCGGTGCAGCCCGTCCCGCCGGTCGGCGCCGGTCAGGCCGCGACCGTGCAGGGCGGCGAGCAGGCCACCCATGAAGGCGTCCCCCGCGCCGACGGTGTCGACGATCTCCACCGGCCGTGCCGGTACCTCAAGATGCCGGCCGTGGGACCGGACGGCCGTCGCCCCGCGCCCGCCGTGAGTCACGACGACGAGGGCGCACCCGAGGTCGTTCGCCCAGGTGGAGGCGACGTCGAGCGGCTCGGCGTCCGGGTGCAGCCAGCCGAGGTCCTCCTCGCTCACCTTCACGACGTCGGCGGCGGCGACGAGCCCCTCGACGCGCGCCAGGACGACCTCGACGTCGCCCATGATCGACGGGCGCAGGTTCGGGTCGTACGTGATCGTCGCGGACCGCCGAGCGTCGTGGATCATCCGCAGCAGAGCGTCGGCCGGCACCGTGTCCGCGACCGCGGCGATCGAGCCCGTGTGCAGGACGCTCACGTCCTGCACCGGCGCGGCCGTCGCGAGGTGCCACTCCAGGTCGAACTCATAGGTCGCGCCACCACCGGCGTCGAGGCGCGCGAGGGCGCTCGAGGTGCGGGACGCGCCCAGCGACGCCGGCAGCACGGTGACGCCCGACGCCTCGAGGTGATCGACGACGCCGGCACCGGCCTGGTCGCGCGCGAGCCAGGTCAGCAGATCGACCGACCTGCCCAGTCGGGCCAGGCCGAGCGCGACGTTGGCCGGGCTCCCTCCCGGGTGCTGCGCCCGGGCACCGTTGCCGTCCTCGACGATGTCGACGAGAGCCTCGCCCACGACCACGAGCTCGCTCATGCCGCGGCGACCTCGCGCACGGTGACCCGCGTGAGCGGGGTGCTCGGGAAGACGAGCTGGGTGAGCGCGGTGAGCCCGCCGCACGCGAAGACCTCGAGCACGCACCCGTCGACGACGACGGTCAGGTCCACGGTCGCGCCGGCGTCGTGCAGCGGCGCAGTGTCGACGGAGGGGAACGCCGGGTGGAACTCGGTGTCACCGCTGCGCCGACGGTCGCCGGTGAGCGTCCGCGCCGCCGCGTCCACGGTGAGGACGACGGCGTCAGGTCCGTCGCCGTGCAGCACGATCTCGTGCCTCCGGCCCTCGTCGGTCGGGACCTCGACCTCGTGGACGACGAGCCCGTCGCGGGGTTCCTCCGGAAGCACCGGCCGCTGGACGACGCGATCACGTCCGTCGGTCGTGCGGACGAGCTCGAGCTCGCGTGCGAGCGACATCGCCGAGCGCCACGGCGCGGTGGGGGTGTCGTTCGCATAGTCCCAGTTGCTGGCCCAGCCCACGGTGAGCCGCCGACCGTCCGCGACCCCGTTGAACGACACGGGCGCGTAGTAGTCGCGGCCGTGGTCGAGCCAGTCGGCCCCCTGCGGCCCGCCCCCGGGCCCGTCCGGGACGAAGGTGGTGCCGTCGAAGTCGCCGACGAAGTACTGGACTCCGGAACCGCCGGCGACGCCGCCCGGATTGAGGCTGACGATCATCACCCAGCGCGCCCGGTCGGTCCCGCGGACTGACAAGGGGAACAGGTCGGGGCACTCCCAGACGCCGCCGGTGGCGTGCGCGGGCCCGAAGGTGGACAGGTGGTGCCACTGCTTGAGGTCGTCGGAGCGGTACAGCACCACCTGGCGGTCGGCGGCCTCGACGGCTGCCATCACCCAGTAGCCGTCGCCGTCCGCGCCGTCGTACCAGAACACCTTGGGGTCGCGGAAGTCGGCGCTCTCCCGGTCGAGCACGGGGTTGCCCTCGTACCGCGTCCAGGTGCGCCCGTCGTCCAGGCTGTAGGCGAGGGACTGCGCCTGCCGGCCGGCGAGCGTCGGGTGCGTGGGCCGGTACGCGCTCGTGTAGATCGCCACGAGCGCGGTCTGTCCGGGCCCGGCGAATCCCGCGGTGTTCTTCTCGTCGACGACGGCGCTGCCGGAGAAGATCTCCTCGGTGTCGGTGTGCCGGATCGCGACAGGCTGCTCGGTCCACGTCACGAGGTCGGTGGACGTCGCGTGGCCCCAGGACATGTTGCCGTGCGTGTCCCCGTGCGGGTTGTTCTGGAAGAACAGGTGCCAGGTGCCGTCGTGGAACACCAGGCCGTTGGGGTCGTTCAGCCAGGTGTCGTGGGCGGTGAAGTGCGCGACCGGGCGCAGGTGCGTGGTGGCGCGATCCTGCGCCCGGTCGACGGTGGTGTCTGTCACTGATCGGTCTCCATGAAGCGGTCGTAGGCCTGCTGGTAGGTCGCGGTGACCTCGTCTACCCCGAGGCTCTCGAGCTGGGAGACGTACGCGTCCCACTCGCCGTCGATGGTGCCGTCGACGATCCAGGCGGCGAACTTCTCCTTGACGAGGGTCTTGATGTCGGTCTCCGGGTAGGAGACCTGGTCCAGCTCGTCGTTGGAGAGCAGGACCGGCGGGTACTTCTCGTTCGCTGCGAACGGCTCGTAGTACTCCTGCACGAGCTTCTGGCGCTCCGCGGCGCGGGGCTCCGGGGCGACGACGGTCTCGAAGTCCTCGGCGGTGGTGATCCGCGGGCCGCCGGGCGCGACCTGCTGGCGGCGCTCGCCCTCGGACGTCCCCTTCGGGGCCGGGATCTGCACCAGGAGACCGGACTCCGGGTCCTTCTCGAGCGTCACGCCGATCGGCCCCCACGACGTCTCGGCCGACATGACGGGGTCGTAGAGCCGGTCCGCCCACCGCATCGTGGCCACCGGGTACTTGTTGGCCCGGGTGATGGCCATGGCCCCTCGGCTGATCTCCTGGTTGTTGGTGACGCTCGCTCGCTGCTGACCGTCGGATCCCTCGAGGACGCCGACGATGGCGTAGTCGTCCAGTCGGTTCTCGCCCACCATCTCGTCGAGCTCCCACCAGAAGAACGAGCCCAGCACCGGAGCGTCCGCCTTGCCCTTGGCCAGGTACGCGACGTCGTCCTGGGAGAACGACTCGGGGTCGATGAGGCCGTCGGCGTACCAGTCCCCGAGGCCCTTCACCCCGGCGCGGTACTCGTCGGTGTTCGCGGTGAACTCGACCTTCCCGTCCCGCACGATCCGATGGTCGTTGTTCTCCGGCTGGCCGCCGAGAGCGGTGATGAGGTCCCAGGGGTTCGCCGCGAACGAGTCAGGGCGGAAGCTCAGCGGGATCTCGTCGGCCTTGCCGTTGCCGTTCGGGTCCTGGGTGGCGAACGCCTGGAGCGCCTGGTGGTACTCCTCGACCGTGCGCGGCATCTCCAGGCCGAGCTCGTCCAGCCACGTCGTGTTGATGAACAGGAAGTTGGGGTACGGCAGGATGCCCAGCTCTTCGACCGACGGCAGCGTGTAGATGTGTCCGTCGGAGGCGGTGATCGCCGCCCGGACGTCCAGCCGCTCGTCGAGGATCTTCTTCAGGGTCGGGGCGTGCTCGTCGATGAGGTCCTCCAACGGCAGCAGCGTGCCGTTGGTGCCGTTGTCCACGACCTCAGCGTCGGTCAGGCCCGAGTTGAACAGCACGTCCGGCAGGTCGCCGGAGGCCAGCATCAGGTTCTTCTTCTCCTGGTAGACCTGATCGGGCAGGTTCTCCCACTCGATCGCGATGTTCGTGTCCTGCTCCCACCGCTGGACGAGCTCCATCTCGGAGTAGTCCGGGGCGAGCGCGGACTTCGACCCGCCGAAGCTGAGGGTGAGGGTCTTGTCGACGATCGGGAGCCCGTCGGCGTTGAGCCCGTAGTCGGCCGAGGCGTCCTCGATCTCGGTGGTCTGCTCGGACCCGCCGCTGCACGCGGCCAGGGCCAGCAGGGTGAGGGTCGTGACGGCAGGGATGACAAAACGGCGGTGTCTCATCGGTTCGCTCCTCGCGATTGCCATGGTGAATGGATGTCAGTGGGCGGTGACGGGCGCACGGGTTCTCGGCGCCCTGAGGAATATGCCCGTCGGTCAGCTCTTGACCGCGCCGAGCAAGGCGCCCTTGGTGAAGTGCTTCTGCATGAAAGGCAGGGCGATGAGCAGCGGAATGGTGGAGATGACGATCATCCCGTACTTCATCAGCTCTCCCATGCGCTGTGCCGCGGCATAGGAATCGACAGCGCCGGCACCTCCGGATGCGGAGACCTCCGACTGGATCAGGATGTTCCGCAGCACGAGCTGCAGCGGGTACTTGTTCTCGTCGTCGAGGAAGATCAGCGCGTCGAAGAACGCGTTCCAGTTCGCAACGAGATGGATCATCACCATGAGCGCGATCAGCGGCTTCGACAGCGGCAGCACGATCCGCCAGAAGAAGCGGAAGTCGTTGGCCCCGTCGAGCTGGGCTGCGTCACGCAGCTCGTCCGGGACGTTGCTCTCGAAGAAGGTGCGGGCGATGATCAGGTTCCACACGCCCACCGCACCCGGCAGGACGACGGCCCACATGGTGTTGAGCATCCCCAGCTCCTGCACCACGAGGTAGCGGGCGATCAGCCCGCCGTCGATGAACATCGTGACGACGAACAGCAGCATGAAGAACGTGCGGCCGAACAGGTCGCGACGGGACAGCGCGTAAGCCCCACAGAGGATCGTCGCGACGCTGATCGCCGTCCCCACCACCGTGTAGAGCACGGAGTTGGCGAACCCTCGCAGGATCCCCGGGTCCGACAGGATCTTGGCGTAGCCCTCGAAGGTGAGCCCGCGGGGCCACAGCCAGACGTCGCCGTTGAGGATCGCGGACGGCTCGCTGACCGAGGCGACGACGACGAAGTACAGCGGGTAGAGGATCACGACGATCGCGCAGAGCAGGGTGGCGGTCACCACGATCGTGAACGCCCTGTCGGCGCCGGACTCACGCTGGCGGCGGTGCCGCCGGACGGGCTGCGGGTCCGGCTTCGAGATCGAGGCCGTCGTCTCGACGGGAGGTCGGGTGGTCGTCATGGCGTCATCACCACAGGCTCGTCTTGTTGGCCCGTCGCGCGACCCAGTTGAAGGTCAGCAGCAGGGCGAGGTTGATAAGGGAGTTGAACAGCCCGATGGCGGCCGAGTAGCTGAACTGGGCGCCCTGCAGGCCGGTCTTGTACACGTAGGTCTGGATGACCTCGGACGTGGGGAGGTTGAGGTCCGTCTGCATCAGCAGGACCTTCTCGAACCCGAGGTTGAAGAGGTTCCCGATCGCCAGGATGAACAGGATCGTGATCACGGGCAGGATTCCGGGGATGTCGATGTGCCACATCCGCTGCCACTTGTTCGCCCCGTCGACGCGGGCGGCCTCGTGCAGCGCCGGGTCGATCGCCGTCAGGGCGGCGAGGTAGACGATCATCGAGAACCCGGCGTTCTGCCAGATGTCCGACCCGATGTACAGGGGGCGGAACCATTCGGGCGACCCCATGAAGAAGACGGGGTCTCCCCCGAATGCCGTGATCGCGTTGTTCACGATCCCCGACCGCGGCGAGAAGAGCAGGTAGATCATCCCCACGACCACGACGACGGAGATGAACGACGGCGCGTAGAGCACGGTCTGGGTGAACTTCTTGAACCGGTCGCTCGCGAGCTGGTTGACGACCAGCGCCAGGATGATCGGAACAGGAAAGGCGAGGAGCAGCCCGAGCGCGTTCACCGTGAGGGTGTTGACCATGAGCCGCTCGAACTGGAACGACTCGATGAAGCGGGTGAAGTGCTCCAGGCCCACCCACGGGCTACCAATAAATCCGTCGACCGGGTTGTAGTCCCGGAAGGCGATCTGGGCGCCGAACATCGGCCAGTACTTGAAGACCAGGACGTAGACGACGGCCGGGGCAAGTAGTACGTATAACTGCCAGGATCTCGACGCCCTCCGCCACCAGGGCGTGCGGCGCGCGACGATCGTCGTCGGGGCCTCTGCTTGAGCTGTCATTCGTGCACCTTCGCACTCGCCACCGATCCCCGAGGGACCAATGAGCACTCGATGGGATGGTCGGACACCTCGTCGGAACGCGTCCCGAGGAGGGCATCCAGGGCGCTGCGAGCCATCTGCTCGAACGGCAGCGCCACGGTCGTCAGGCCAGGGTCCAGGTACGGCGCGAGCGTCTCCTGGTCGTCGAAGCCGACGATCGAGCAGTCGTCGGGGATGCGCAGACCGAGCGCCTCGAGGGCTCGATAGGCACCCCAGGCGGTCCGGTCGTTGCCGCAGAAGATCGCGGTCGGCACGACGGGGCCCTCCATGAGCTCGCGCGTCAGGGCCAGGCCGTCCTCGACGACGCCGCCCCCGTAGCGCACGAGCCGTTCGTCGAACGCCACGCCGGCCTCGTCCAGCGCCCGCCGGTACCCGGCCATCCGGCCGATGCCGGCCGGCAGGTCGCTCTCAGGGGTCTGGATGTTGATCATCGCGATACGCGTGTGGCCGGCGCCGAGCAGGCACTGCGTCGCGGTATGGCCGCCCAGCTCCTCGTCGGGGAAGAAGCTCGGCACCTTGCCGTCCGCCTCCCGCGCGTTGAGCACCACGGCAGGGATGTCCTCCAGCGCAGCGGGGAGGTGCACGACCCGGTGATACATCGAGCCGTAGACCACTCCGCGCACCCGGTAGGAGCGCATCATGTCGATCGCGGCCGCCTCGAGCGCATTGTCCCCAAAGGAGTCGACACTCAGGATCACGTGCCCGGTCTCCCAGGCCAGCTCCTGCGCCCCCTTCAGCAGGCGGCCCGCGAAGGGTGCGCTGGCGACCTCGTCGGAGACGAAGCCGATCAGGCCGGACTCGCCGCTGCGCAGCGACTTGGCGAACGCGTTGGTGCGGTAGTCCAGCTCTCGCACCGCGTCCAGGATCCGCTGCCTGGTCGCGTCCGAGACGCGACCGCGCCCGGCGTCGTTCAGGACGAGCGAGACCGACGCCTGCGAGACACCGGCCAGACTGGCGACGTCCCACATCGTCGGCTGCTTCGACCCGCCGTTCCCGACTCGCGGCACGCCGTCACCTCCTCGTGGACCTAACGTCGACCGTGACGTCATTCGTATAACTGACCGCCCCGAACGTTAGGAGCGTTCGGCGGTGCGTGTCAACCGCCGGGCGGGATGAATCCGCCCGGCGCAGTTCAGGCTGCGACCACCAAGGGTCGATCTCCCACGACGACAGGACGAACGCGGACGTCACGCCGGCCCTGCGTCGTCGCAGGTCAGGCCCAGGACCTTCCGAAGTCCGAGGGCCGCCAGGGGCCCGTCATCACGCCGGTCTGAGCCTTGTGGATTGGCCCACGGCACTCACGACGAAGGCCCCTGATCAGCGTTTCCGCTGGCCAAGGGCCTTCTGCGTCGGGTGGGCGATACTGGGTTCGAACCAGTGACCTCTTCGGTGTGAACGAAGCGCGCTACCACTGCGCCAATCGCCCGGTGCGTGGACGATATTAGCCACAGATCGGGGGGCGGACCAAACCGACCGGCCGTGGTGCGGCGCAGTCCGCGTCCGGCGCCGGCGGCGGGGGTCAGGGGTCGAGGCGCTCGCGGCAGTTCGTCTCGAACAGCTCGCGCGCGGCACGGGTCACGTCGCCCACGCCCACGTCAGCGCCGTCCAGCCAGACGACGGGCTGCACGTTGCGGCCCGACGACGTGAGCGCGAGCTGCGCGCGTCCCTGCGTCACTTCGTCGAGCACGGTGAACGGCAGCTCGCCCTCCTTCGCTTCGCGGACCGGCAGGCCCTCCTCCGCCGCCCACTCGAGCGTGAGCGCGCGGGTGATCCCCGCGAGGCACCCGGACTCCAGCACCGGTGTGACCAGCTCGCCGTCCCGCTCGACGAAGACGTTCGAGCCGGTCCCCTCGCACAGGTCGCCGACGGTGTTGGGCATGATCGACTCGTCGCCGCCCTTGCCGACGGCGTCCGCGAGCGCCACGACGTTCTCGGCGTAGGACGTCGTCTTGAGGCCGGCGACGGCGGACCGCTCGTTGCGCGGCCAGGGCGACCGCGCCGACCGCGACGTCGGGGCCATGGCCGACTGCTGCGCGGCCACCACGACCGTCTGCGGCGCGTCGACCCTGCCCGAGCCGAGGGGGCCGACCCCTGCCGTGACGGTGATCCGGAGCCGGCCGTCGAACGGCCCGTCGAGGCGCACGGCCTCGGCCAGGGCGGCGTCTACCCCGTCGCGCACCTTCTGCTCGTCGGGAGCGGCCAGCCCGAGTCCGGTCGCGGAGCGCGCGAGGCGGCGCAGGTGTCGCGTCAGCGCGAACGCCCGCCCGTCGAGGACCGTGCACGTCTCGAAGACACCGTCCCCGACCGTGATGCCGTGGTCGACGGCGCTCAGCGCCGCCTCCTCCTGCCCGACGAGGCGGCCCTCCGCCCAGATCACCAGACTCATAGGGCCAGTGTGCCCGACATCACGCACCAGCGGCGTCGCCCCGGGCGCGCGAGTTCACCCCCGCTTCACCCCGCGCGTTCGTAGCAGCCACACTGCCGCCCCGCTCACCATCGAAGAACGGGTCGCGACAGCGCGGCCCTCGCACGATCGGGGTGGTCGGCATGAGACAGGTCTTCCGCGTGCTCGCGTACGTCGTCGCCGCGGGCGTCGTCGTCCAGGCCGCCGTGATGGTCTACGCGGTCGCCGGAATGGGTCTCTTCATCGACGAGGGCGGGGTTCTCGACCAGGCCGCGATGGAGCAGTCCATGTCCGGGGAGGCGCTGTTCCCGGAGGAGATCGGGCTGATGCTCCACGGCATGACGGGCACGATGGTGCTGCCGATCATCGCCCTGCTGACGTTCGTCGCGTCGTTCTTCGCCGGCGTGCGCGGTGCCTGGCGGTGGGGCCTCGCGATCTTCCTCCTGGTGGCGCTCCAGGTCACGCTCGGCATCGCGGGGCACAGCGTGCCCTTCCTCGGGGCCCTGCACGGGGTCAACGCCCTGCTCCTGTTCGGCGTCGCGATGTACACGGGCTGGCGCGTGACGGCACGCGACCGGGCCATGCACGCGACACCCGCCCTCGCGGCGCCTGGCGGTATGACTGCCGGCGGCGTGACGCCCTGACCCGCCGGCGTCATGGCGGCGGACCGTTCCCCGGTGCTGCGGCGTGTGGTCGCCGGACTGGTGGCGGCGGCCGTCCTGGTGCCGCTCGTGCTCCTCTGGCAGACCAGCCGGGTGCCCGGGCGGTTCTCCGTCACGGAGGCGGGGGCGTTAGAGCGCGGCAGCGGGCCCCGCGTCACGACGCTCGACGGCCACGACGGCCACACGGGCGGTCACGACGCCGCTGCCACGAGCGTCGACGCGCTGGTGGCGCCGTCCGGACCGCCGGACGTGGCCGTCACGTTCACCGCGCGTGCCGAGCGCGTCGAGATCGTGCCCGGCACGACGGTCGACGCGTACACCGTGAACGGCACGACCCCCGGCCCGACGCTGCACGCCACGCAGGGCGACCTGGTCGAGGTCACGTTCGTCAACGAGAGCGTGCCGGGCGGCGCCACGCTGCACTGGCACGGTGTCGACGTGCCGAACGCGGCGGACGGCGTCGCGGGTGTCACCCAGGACGCTGTTCCCGTCGGCGGCTCGTTCACGTACCGGTTCGTCGCCTCCGACGCGGGCACGTACTGGTACCACTCGCACCAGGTCTCGCACGAGCAGGTCCGCAAGGGGCTGCTCGGGGCCCTGGTCGTGAGCCCGTCGCCGGGCGCACCGGTCGCCGGAGGGCGCGACGTCGCGCGGCTGCTGGGCGACGCCGTCGACGTGCCGGCGCTCGTGCACCGGTACGGGCCGCGGCGCACCGTGCAGGGGGCGCCCGGCGACCTGCCGGTCGACGTCCCGGCGGGCCGGGCGGCTCGCGTCCGGGTGATCAACACCGACAACGGCGTGCTCCCGGTCTGGGTGGGCGGCGCGGCGTTCCGCCTGGTCGCGGTCGACGGAACCGACGTGCACGACCCGCCCGAGGTGCGCGACCGGGCCGTCGTCGTCCCCGCCGGAGGCCGCGCGGACCTGCTCGTCGTCGCACCCGCCGACGGCTCGACGGCGCGCGTCGAGCTCGGCGGCGCCTCCGCCGTCGTCGTCGGCCAGGACGGGGCGGCATCGGCCCCGACGCGCCGTCCGAAGGCGACCCTCGATCCGCTGACCTACGGCACGCCGGCCCCGCTCGGCCTGGATCCGGCCCGGGCCGACCGCTCCTTCGACTACGTCGTCGGCCGGGCGCCGGGGTTCCTCGACGGCAAGCCCGGCATGCACTGGACGGTGAACGGGCACACCTACCCCGACGTGCCGATGTTCGAGGTCGCACAGGGCGACGTCGTGCGCATGCGGATCGACAACCGCAGCGGCGTCCCGCACCCCATGCACCTGCACGGGCACCACGTCGTCGTGCTGGCGCGCGACGGCGTGGCCGCGAGCGGCAGCCCCTGGTGGACCGACTCCCTCGAGGTCGGCGACGGCGAGGCCTACGACGTCGCGTTCGTCGCCGACAATCCCGGCGTCTGGATGGACCACTGCCACAACCTGCCCCACGCGACCCAGGGGTTGGTGGCACACCTCATGTACACGGGGGTCACGACGCCTTACCTGCTGGGGCACGACAGCGGCAACGTGCCCGAGTGACGCCGCCCCGTGACCGGTGGACGCTCAGCGCCGCAGCACCAGGTGCGTCACCTCGGGCGTGACGCGCGCGGATACCGTCCGCAGCACATGCGTCCCTACGCCGTCGAACAGGCGCACCCCCTCGACGTCGAGCACCACGGGCGCGACGTGCAGCCGCAGCTCGTCGATGAGGTCGTCGGCGAGGAGCTGGTTGACCGTCGTCGCACCGCCCGCCACCGAGACGTCCCGGTCCCCCGCGGCCTCCCGTGCCCGGGCGAGGGCCTCCCGCGGTCCGCCGGTGACGAAGTGGAACGTGGTGCCGCCCTGCATCTCTATCGGCTCGCGCTCGTGGTGCGTGAGCACGAAGACGGGCGCGTGGTACGGCGGGTCCTCACCCCACCAGCCGCGCCAGGCGAGGTCCCACTCCCCGCGGCCGGGGCTGAACATGTTCCGGCCCATGACGAACGCGCCCGCCGCGGTGATCGCGTCGAGCTCCGCACGGTGGTCGTCCGGGTTGTCGAACATCCACGCGTGCATGATCCGTTCGCCGTCCCCGACGCCGTCGCCGAAGGGCTGGTCGAGGGACTGGTTCACCCCCGCCGAGACGAGGTCCAGCGAGATCCCGAGGTCGCACGTCACCTGTGTCATGCCAGTGGGACGCCTCGGACGGGCAGGACTCATCGGTCCAGGTCAGCCACCCCGTCGGGGGTCGATGCGAGGCCCACCAGCCGGGCCGCCTTCAGCTCTGTCTCGTCCCACTCGCGGGCCGGGTCGCTCCCCCACGTGATCCCGGCACCCGTGCCGAACCGCAGCACGCCCCCGCCCGGCTCGTCGGTCCACCAGAACGTGCGGATGCCGACGGCGAGCTCGGCCCGCCCGGCGTCGCCGTCGACCCAGCCCACGGCGCCGCAGTACGGGCCGCGGGCGGTCGGCTCGAGCTCGGCGATGAGCCGCAGCGCCGACGACTTGGGCGCCCCGGACACCGAACCCGGCGGGAACGTGGCCTCCAGCACCCGGCCCCAGCGCCCGGACCCGCCCGTCTCGAGCAGCTCGCCGCGCACGCGCGAGACGAGATGGACCAGGCCGGGGTGCTCCTCGACGCCGAGCAGGCCGGTCACCTCGACCGTGCCGGGGCGGCAGACGCGCTGCAGGTCGTTGCGTACGAGGTCGGTGATCATGACGTTCTCCGCACGGTCCTTTGCGGTGAGGCCGTCGGGAGTGCGCGCCGTGCCCTTGATCGGCCCCGAGCCGAGCGAGGCCGTGCCGTGCGGTGCGACCTCGAGTGACAGGTACAGCTCGGGCGAGGCGCTCACCACCCACACCGGGTCGAGCCCGCTCGCCGCCGGCACGTGGACCGCCGCGGCGTACGGGGCGGGGTTGCCTGCCGCGAGCCGGGCGGCCAGGGCCGCGGCGTCGGGCTCGACAGCGGCGCCCGCCCCGGCCGTGGTGGCCAGCGGGGCGGAGAGCACCCGACACACGTTCACCTGGTACACGTCGCCGCGACGCACCCTCTCCCGGACCGTCGCGACGGCGCGGACGTAGGTGTCGCGGTCGAGCGAGCTCGTCCAGACCGACGCCGCCGGCCCGCGCCACCCGCCGACGGCGGTGTTCGTCGCGGGAGCCGGGCCCACGTCCGCGAACCGCCACGCGCGGGCGCGCCCGCCGGGTCGCGTGGCGCCGTCGCGCCCGATGCCGGCCTCGAAGTCGACGACGACGAACCAGAGCCCGGAGTCGAGCCGCTCCGGGTGCTCGGCGAGGTCGACGCTCTCGACGGCGCGCGTCGCGCGGCGGCCGGCGAACGTGGCCCAGGAGGTCGGCTCGTGCACAGCAGCACGCTAGTGGCTCGCGGGAGCAGCCTGGTGGGCCCCGCTCCCGCGCGGAGGGGCGATTGGACGGACCGCCAGGGGTCCACTAATGTTTGGGGCGCGCCAGAACGGCGGACACCGCAGGGTGTCCTGGTGATGGTCGCGCGGATGTGGCTCAGTTGGTAGAGCATCACCTTGCCAAGGTGAGGGTCGCGGGTTCGAATCCCGTCATCCGCTCGGAGGCCCACTCTCTGATCGACTCGCCATGAGCGTCGGGAGAGCACGTCTCAAGGTGGGTTGGCCGAGAGGCGAGGCAGCGGCCTGCAAAGCCGTATACACGGGTTCGAATCCCGTACCCACCTCGCAGCACGGGCGATTGGCGCAGCGGTAGCGCGCTTCCCTGACACGGAAGAGGTCACTGGTTCGATCCCAGTATCGCCCACCAGCATCACGAAGCCCCCGACCGGGATCCGGTCGGGGGCTTCGTCGTTCTCCGCCTCGCCCACAGATGCACGGCGTGCGCCGCCGGCGGCTGATGCGGACAGCGTCGCAGGTCACACGCTCGCGATTGGACCAGCGCGCCACAGGTCGAGTACTGTTCCACAGGCGCCGAGAGGCCAGGGCAGCAGCCCTGAACCGACCGGTCGTGCGGATGTAGCTCAGCTGGTAGAGCATCACCTTGCCAAGGTGAGGGTCGCGAGTTCGAATCTCGTCATCCGCTCCGAGCTCTGCACTCCCCTCACCTCGAGGGCGCGGGGAACGCAGCAGCCGGACGGGCGATTGGCGCAGCGGTAGCGCGCTTCCCTGACACGGAAGAGGTCACTGGTTCGATCCCAGTATCGCCCACCAGCACAAGGCCGTCCCGGCCCACCGGGGCGGCCTTTCCTCGTCCGTACTCCGTCGCCGTCGCCGTTCCCACGGCGTAGCGTCGAGGGCATGTGCCGCAACATCACGACCCTGCGCGGGCTCGAGCCGTCCGCCACCGACGAGGAGATCCGGGCCGCCGCGGAGCAGTTCGTCCGCAAGGTGACGGGCGTCCAGCGCTCGGCGGGCGCCGCCACCCGCGAGCCCTGCGAACAGGCCACGGCCGAGATCGCGGAGATCGTCACCCGCCTGCTCGACGAGCTCCCCGCCCGCCGGCAGCCGCCGAAGACGGTGCCGCCGCTGCGCCGCGAGGAGGTGCAGGCGCGGATCGCCGCGCGACAGGCCGCCCGCGAGGAGCACGAGCGGTTGCACGAGCTGGGGATCGCGCACAGCCATTAGGCTCGCCCGCGTGGATCTGCCCTCGCCCGCCCCTGTCGACGCACCCTCCGTCGCGCCCGACCCGGTCTCCGCGACGATGCACCGCGCCAAGGCGCAGGCCCGCGCCTCCCACGTCACCGTGGGGCAGGTCCGGCACGGCGACGGCGGCGCGGTCGAGATCGACTGCTCCTGCGGGATGGTCCTCACCAACGGGCCGGACTGGTCCCTCGACGAGCACATCCGCCTGCACCGGGCCGAGGCGCGCTACGTCGCCCTGAGCCGCGTGGCACCCGCGGGCATGCCGCGACTGGTCCCCGTGGGGGCGGACCGCCTCCCGCGCTGACGCGCGCGGTCAGAGCTCGTCCGGGTCGTCCCAGGAGACTCCGCTCGAGGCGCCCTCGATGGGACCGAGCTCCGCCGCGGAGAGCGACGCGGGCGCCTTTGCCGCGTCGCCCCCGGACCTGGCGTCCCGGTACCGATCGTCCAGCAGGCGCCGCCGGGGTGCCAGCCTGGCCTGCGAGGCGATCGACTCGTCCAACCTGTCCACCGGCACCGTGGGTCGGGTGCCTGTGTCTTCCGTGCTCATAGGCCCAGGTCTAGCAGCCGCCGGAGGTCGACGCCCGCGCTTGGCACACTATTTATTTGTCAGGCGTCGCAACCCGACACCCCGCCCCGAAGGCCGGACGCCGAGCGGACGCCACCGGCGGACCGCCTTGCCCGCGGCATCCGGCACCCGGACGCGGGGCCGCGAAGATCGGTGCCGGTGGCTAGAGTGTCCGCCGTGACCGCTGCCGATGCAGGCCTCGCCGACAAGGCGGCACCCGGACCCCCACCCCCGATCCCCCGGACGCGAGACCGTTGGCCGGGCCCCCGCCCGTTGCTGTGGGCGCCGCGGGCCCGCACGGTCGAGATCGTGCTGCCGGCGACCGACGCACGCCTCCCGCTCCGCCTCGTCGGGGCGCACGAGCCCGGGTACTGGCGTGCCGACGCCGAGCTCGCGCACGGCACCGACTACCTCTTCTCCGTCGACGGGGGCACGCCGGTGCCCGACCCGTGCAGCACCTGGATGCCGCACGGGGTGCACGGCGCGTCCCGCGTGCTCGACCAGGAGTTCGGCTGGACGGACGGGGCATGGCGTGGCGCCGACCTCGACAGCGGGGCCCTGCTGCGCGTCGACCTGCCCACCTTCACCTCCGCAGGCACCCTCGACGCGGCCGCCGACCGCCTCGAGGACGTCGCCGCGACGGGCGTCGTCGGGGTCGAGCTCTCCCCCGTCGCGACCCACGACCCCGCCCACGGTCCCGCCGCCGGCGTCCGCCTGTTCGCCGTGCACGAGCCGCTCGGCGGCCCACCCGCGCTGCAGCGGTTCGTGGACCACGCCCACCGGTGCGGCCTCGCCGTCGTCCTGGACGCGCCCCATCGGTGGGCCGTCGCCGACGACCTCGGTCTGCACGCGTTCGGCCCCTACGCCACGGGCTCGCGCATCGGCCCGCGCACCGGCGCGCGACCCGGCCCGCCGGGCTCCGACAGTCCGCGGATCAACCTGGACGGCGGCGGGAGCCGCGGGCCGCGCGACTTCCTCGTGGCCGACGCCGAGCGGTGGCTGCGGGACTTCCACGTGGACGGCCTGCTGCTCGACGTCGACGCCCTGGTGGACCGCTCGGCCGTGCCGTTCCTCGGGGAGCTCGCGGAGGACGTCCACGGCCTCGGCGAGCAGCTCGGCCGTCGCCTGCACCTCCTCGTCGACGGACCTGGGCGCAGCGACCGGCTCACGACCGTCGTGCACCACATCCTCGCCTCGCCCGGCGACGCCGACCCCGTCCAGGACCTCCGGCGGCTCGCGCACGAGGTGTTCCCGCCCACCACGTCCCCCTGGCGCCCGCCGAGCCTGCGGCGGGCACACCGCGCCACCCAGCGTGCCGCGTCGGTGCTGGTGAGCGACCTCACGCGCCTGCCCGCCGCGAACCGGTCCGTCCCGTGGACGCCCGACGCCGGTGCGGCCGGCGGGGCGGTCGCGACGGTGACCGACGACGACCGGGCCTGCCTCCTGACGTTCGCGATCCTCGCCGGGACACCGCCGGTGCTCGACACCGAGCACGTGCCCGTGCCCGTGCGGGACGAGCGGGCACGACGCCTCGTCGACTGGACCCGGGCGCTGCTGGCGCTGCGGCCCGCCGCGTCGGCGGACCGCGACCTGCCCGTGGAGGTACGGACCGAGGGGACGACCCTCCTCGGCCGGCGAGGACGCACCGCCGTCGCTCTCGTGACCGGCACGGAGCCCGCCGACGTCGACGTCTCCTCGCTCCCGTCCGACTCCCGCGTCGTGGCCGCCTGGGACCCCGCGGGGACGACGCTCCGCGACGGTGTCCTGCGGATCCCGCCCCGGTCCCCCGCGGTGCTGCACCACGGACCGAGCGAGCGGTAGCGCCGCCACGGATCGTGGCGGCGTGGCGGTCACACCGCCAGGCGCCGGCCCTCCTCGGCCAGGGCGCCGAGGCGTGACAGGGCCCGGAAGTACTTCTTGCGGTAGCCCCCACGCAGCATCTCCTCGGAGAACAGGTGCTGCCCGGCGTCGCCCGCGAGGAGCACGGGCACGTCCCGGTCGTACAGGCGGTCCACCAGCACGACGAGCCGCAGCGCCACCTCCTGGCGCTGCACCGGCCGCACGCCCGTGAGCGCCACCATCTCCACGCCGTCCAGCAGCGCGCCGTACCGGCTCGGGTGCACGGTGGCGAGGTGGGCGAGCAGGTCCTCGAACTCGTCGAGGACGGCGCCCCGACGGGCGGCCGCCGAGCGCGCCACGACGTCGGCCGACAACGGGGTCGCCTCGGTCACGACGGCACGGTGGCGGTAGTCCTCGCCGTCGACCCGCAGCACCTCGAAGCGGGACGACAGGGCCTGGATCTCGCGCAGGAAGTCCTCGGCCGCGAACCGGCCCTCGCCCAGCGCCTCGGGCAGCGTGTTCGACGTCGCGGCCAGGGCGACGTCGCGGTCCGCGAGCTCGCGCAGGAGGCGGGACATCAGCACCGTGTCGCCCGGGTCGTCGAGCTCGAACTCGTCGATGCAGACCAGGCGGCGGGTGGCGAGCGCCTCCACCGTCGGCAGGAAGCCGAGGGCGCCCACGAGGTTCGTGTACTCGACGAACGTGCCGTACGCGACGGACCTCTCGCCGAGCTCCGCGGTGACCGCGTGAGCCAACGAGGTGAGCAGGTGGGTCTTGCCGACGCCGAACCCGCCGTCCATGTACACGGCAGGCGCGGCGCGACGGCGACCGAACAGCGCCTTCAGCCCTGACGACCGCGGCGCCGCGGTCTCGCGCGCGACCTCCTGCAGCCGCGCGGGCACCGTCGTCTGGCTCGGGTGGGCGGGGTCGGCGCGGTAGGTCGAGAAGCGAGCCTGCGCGAAGTGGCGCGGCGGCACGAGGTCGGCGAGCAGCCGGTCCGGCGAGACGGTCGGGCGGACCGCCGACAGGGACGGCACCCCGCCGCCCGGCGCGGGGTTCGGGGGCGTCGCGGCCTGGTCCTGCGTGAGCGTCACGACCGTCAAGGCTACGCCGCGTCAGTACGCTGGCCGATGTGAGATCTGCCACGACGCCGCTCGACCTGCTCGTGCCCGGGCCCGAGCACCTCCCTGCCGACCCCGCCGAACGGCGCCTGGACGCGCTATACTCCCCCGCCTCCGACGCCGGGCACGGCCCGTACGTGCAGGCCAACTTCGTCAGCACGGTCGACGGCGGCGCGTGGGGTCCGGACCACCTCTCCGGCTCGATCAACGACGACGCCGACTGGCGGGTCTTCCGCGTGCTGCGCGCCGCGGCCGACGTCGTCCTCGTCGGCGCGGGCACGGCCCGCCACGAGGGGTACACCGCGCTCGACCGGCCGCGGGACCTCCCCACGGCAGGCGACCGGCCCCTCGAGCTCGCCCTCGTCACACGCTCCGGCCGCGTGCCGCAGCAGCTCGCCGACGGCGACCGGCCGCCGCTGGTCCTCACCGGTCAGGCGGGCGCGCGGACGGCCGCACGGATGCTGCCCCCCGACCGCGTGCTCACGGTGGCGTCGGCGCAGGACCCTGACGACGTCGACCTGCGGGCCGGGCTCGCCGCCCTCGCCGCACGCGGCCTGGCGCGCGTCCTGTGCGAGGGCGGGCCCACGCTGCTGGCCACGCTGCTGGCGGGCGGCCTCGTCGACGAGCTGTGTGTCACGACGAGCCCGTGCCTGGTCGGCCCGGGGCCGTCGCGGATCGTCGCGGCCTCCCCCGCCGGGTCACCCGGCCAGACGCCGCCCGCGGCCGGGATGCCGGCCGCACCGCCGGTGCCGGCGCGCCTCGCGCACCTGCTGCACGCGCCGGACACGGGCACCCTCCTGGCGCGCTGGCTGCTGCGCTGAGCCCGCCGTCCGGGCGAGGACGGCGAGGCGCGCGTCACGTCCTGCCCCGCGACGACCCTCTGGCCTCGCATCCGCGGCCCCGGGTGACTACGGTGCTGGCATGCCGACGACCGTCGTCCTCACCGAGGACGCCCTCACCGACGCCGACGTGGCGCACATCCTGTCCCTGCACGACGAGCGGGCCGAGCGCTACCGCGTGCTCGTCCCCTCGGACACCGACCGCAACGTGGTCGCCGCGATCATCGACCACCTGTGGGTCGGCGAGCTGCGCGCGGCCGGGCAGGACCTCGTGGGCAAGGAGCCCACGGCCGAGCAGGCGAAGGAGACGGCGGCCCAGCGCCTCGAACGATCGCTCGCCGGGCTGCGCGCCGCCGGAGCCGTCGCCGACGGCGCGGTCACCGAGGAGGACCCGCTGCCCGCACTGGCCGCGGCCGTCGCCGCGCAGGGCGGGCCCGACGGCGTGCAGGACGTCGTCGTCGTCACCTACCCCCACGTGGTCGCGGACACCTTCCGCTCCGACTGGGCCTCCCGCGCCCGCGAGCACCTGCACGTCCCCGTGCTGCACCTGTACGCCGGGACCAGCGAGATCGGCGACTGAACCCGACCCTCTGCGAGCCCATGACACGCATGAAGGCCCCGTCCGGCGGACGGGGCCTTCATGCGTGTCGAGGGCAGGCCCTGCGTGACGTCAGCGGACGCGGTGCCCGGCATGCTCGATCGTGGCCCGCACCAGCTCGTCCATCGAGTCGAGGAAGGGCTCCTCGTCGAGCAGGTGGTGGTCGACCGCCGCGACCGACAGCTCCGTGCAGCCGAGCACGACGACCGACGCCCCCCGCTCCACCAGCCGGGCGGCGACGCCGCGCAACGCGTCGGGGTCGGCCGGGTGGCCGGCCTTGACCTGGTCGTAGATGACCGCGTTCACGACGTCCTGGTCGGCCACGTCGGGGACGACGACGTCGACCTCGTGGGCGGCGAACGCGTCGTCGTACACCTTCGACGCGACCGTCCCCGCCGTGGCCAGCAGCCCGACCCGCTCGAGCCCCGGCACCCGCGCGCGGGCCGCCGCGACGGTCACGTCGACGATCGACACGAACGGCACGGTGATCGCGTCGAGCACCTGCTGGGTGAAGTAGTGCGCGGTGTTGCACGGCATCACCAGGAACTGCACGCCGAAGTCCTGCAGGCGACGGGCGTCGCGCGCGAGGACGGGCCCCGGGTCGGCGGGCGACCGGCCGAGCACGAAGTCCGTGCGGTCGGGGATCGTCGCGTGGTTGAGGACGACGAGGTCCACGTGGTCCTGGTCCCGCTCGGCCACGGTGCGCTGCACCACGCGCTGCAGGAAGTACGCGGTGGCCAGCGGGCCGACGCCGCCGATGACGCCGACGGGCCGGTCCTCGACCCGCTCCTCGGCGCCCTCGGCGACGGTCGTCACGCGTCCTCCCGGGCGCCCTGGGGCGCGGCGGGGCCGGTCCAGGCCAGCGCCCGCGACTGCGCCACCGGGTAGTGGCGCGCGTACTTGCGGAACTGGTTCAGCTGCGACACCAGCAGGTAGGCCACCCGGCGCGGGTCCCACTCCTTGCGGTACCACAGCGGGTTGGACGCGCGGCGGGTCAGCTGCAGGCGTCGCGTCCGGGACCTGGTCGCCGGGTCCACGACGTAGCGCCGCAGCAGCGCCCCCGGCAGCACCGTGTACAGGTGCTCCGTGGTGACCTCGCCGTCGCCCGAGAGCGGCACGTCCGGGCCGAGCACCGCGCGCGGGTCCGGGTCCAGGCCGCGCAGGTGCTCGTGCACGTAGAACTTCACCGGGTTCGCACCCGTCGACGTCACGTAGTAGTTCGAGCGGCCGAGGCGCGGGTTGAGCTCGAAGAACACGTACCGGCCGTCGCGCGGGTCGTACTTGAGGTCGAAGTTCGCGACGCCGGTCCAGCCGACGTGCTCGAGCAGGCGGCGCGCCTGCTCGACGACCTCGTGCTGGGTGCCGGTGACGATCGCGGCCGGGTTGCCGAGCGCGCCGGGGGCGTGCTCCTCGAGCAGCACGTGCCCGAACGACGAGAACCGCACCTTGCCCTGGGCGTCGCTGTAGCACGTGAGGATCCGCATGCCGGAGTCGTCGCCGGGGATGTAGTCCTGCACCACGAACGAGCCGACGTAGCCGGCGTCGCGCACCCGCGCGAGCAGGTCGAGCAGCTCCGGGCGCGTGTCCACGAGGAATACCTTCTTCTTCCCCGCGAACTCGACGTCGTGGTAGGCGGCGGTGCTCGCCGCCTTCGCGATCACGGGGAACGTGAGGCCGCTGGTGTCCGGCTCCGTGCCCGACGCGACGTCGTGCACCACGGTCGTCGGGTGCGCCAGGCCGAGCTCGGCGCAAAGGGCTCCGAACTCCTCCTTGTCGGTGAGGCGCAGCAGCAGCTCCTCACCCACGTACGGCACGAGGTAGCGGTCCTCGAGGCGGTCGCGGTGCTGCACCAGCATGCGCACCAACCAGTCGGCCGAGCCCACGACGACCAGGTCCGCGTCGGGGTGCTCGTCGGCGATCCGGCGCAGCCGCGCCACGATCGCCTCCGGGTCGTCGATCCGCGGCTCGGCCACGTGCGTGAGGATGCGCGAGTGCCGCACCAGACCCGTGGACGCGCCGGACACCACCACCGAGCGCACGCCGTACGCCTCGTGGAAGGCCCGGGCCAGGCTGTACGCGCCGATGTCGCCGCCCAGGACGACGGGCTGCAGCCGCCGCTGCGGGGTCTGCGTCACGATTCCTCCTTGGCGCCGCTGCTCGCCGACGCGCCGGCCACGGTGTTGGCCGCGTAGTTCCGGCGCAGCGCCTCGAGCGGGTAGAACTGCCGGTACTTGCGCACGTGGTTGAGCATCGCCGTCAGCACGTACAGCCGGCGACGCGGCGACGCGTCGGCCTTGTAGCGCAGCGGGTGCACGGTGCGCCCCGAGCGCTGCAGCCGCACGACGCGGGCGTGCAGCTCGGGGTCCAGCACGTACGAGCGCAGCAGCCGCTTCGGCACGACGGCGTACAGCACCTCGCGGTCGGCCGTCACCGGCTCGCGCCGCACACCGTGCACGACGTCGTCCACCAGCGCCTCGGTCGGGTTCTGCCCGCCCGCCGTGAGGTAGTAGTTGTTCCGCCCGATGCGCGGGTTCTGCTCGAAGAACTTGAACACGCCGTCGCGCGGGTCGAGCTTGACGTCGAAGTTCGCGAACCCGCGCCAGCGCGTGTGCTCGAGGATCCGCTGCGCCGCGTCGAGGATCTCGTCGATGGGCTCGACGATCATCGCCGACGGGTTGCCGCGGGCGGCCGGCGTGCGCTCCTCGAGGAGCACCTGAGCCGAGGCGCGCAGCGTGACCCGTCCGCTCGTGTCGGCGTAGGCCGTGACCGAGCGCATGCGCGTGTCGTCGCCGGGGATGTTCTCCTGCACCAGGAACCGGCCGCGGAAGCCCGCCTCGCGCAGCGAGATCATGAGCCGGTCCAGCTCGGCCGGCGTCGCGATCTCGTAGATCTTCTTCTTCCCGGCGAACTGCACGTCGTGGTAGTCGGCGCTGCTCGCGGGCTTGGCGATGACCGGGTAGTCGAACCCCACGGGCAGCGGCTCCCAGCCGGGCTCCGCCGCGCGCGCGAAGTCCTGGATCACCGTCGCCGGCGTGGGGATGCCGAGCTCCGCGCACACCGCCTGGAACTCCGCCTTGTCGGAGATCCGGTCGATGAGCGCGGCGTCCGCGAACGGCAGGACGTAGCCGGCGGCCTCGAGGGCGGCGCGGTGGTGCACCAGGACCCGCACCACCCAGTCCATGTTGGTGAGGAGCACGAGCGTGCGGCCGGTGGCCGACAGCCGGCCCGCGACATCCTGCAGGACCGCGACGATCTGCTCCGTCGCGGTCCCGGAGAGCTCGGTGTCGACGATGCCCGAGTGTGCGATCGGGCCCGGCTCCGCGAACGCGACCACGGTGGTGCGCACGCCGTAGCGCTCGTGGAACGAGCGGGCGAGGGCGTACACGCCGATGTCGGACCCGACGATGACGGGCTGGAACCCGGGGTCGGGACGCGTACCCGCGGCCGTGCCCCCGGTGCTGGTGGTGCTCACGGGTGCGCTCATGCCTCCTGCTCGGAGCGGTCGGCCGACCACTCGGTGTGGAAGGTGCCCTCGCGGTCGGTGCGGCGGTAGGTGTGGGCGCCGAAGAAGTCGCGCTGCGCCTGGATGAGCGCGGCGGGCAGCCGCTCGGCACGCACGCCGTCGTAGTAGGCCAGCGACGACGAGAACGCCGGCGTGGGCACCCCGTTGAGAGCCGACTGCGCGACGACGCGGCGCCAGGCCGCGAGGCCGTTGGAGACGGCGTCCGTGAAGTACTCGTCGGCCAGCAGCAGCGGCAGGTCGGCGTCGCGCTCGTAGGCCTCGGTGATGCGGTTGAGGAAGCGTGCGCGGATGATGCAGCCGCCGCGCCAGATGCGGGCCATGGCACCGCGGTCGACGTCCCAGCCGTACTCGGCGGACGCGGCGGCGATCTGGTCGAAGCCCTGGCTGTACGCGACCACCTTCGACGCGTACAGGGCGAGGCGCACGTCCTCGACGAACGCGTCGCGGTCGGTGATCTCCCACGTGCCGGCGTCGGCGGGCAGCGCCGCACGGCCGGCCTCGCGCTGCGGCACGGAGCCCGACAGCGCGCGGGCGAAGGTCGCCTCGGCGATGCCGGTGATCGGGACGCCGAGGTCGAGGCCGTTCTGCACCGTCCAGCGGCCGGTGCCCTTCTGCTCGGCCTGGTCGAGCACGACGTCCACGAACGCGCTGCCGGTGGCGGCGTCCACGTGCTGCAGCACGTCCGCCGTGATCTCGATGAGGAAGGACTCGAGGTCGCCCGTGTTCCAGTCGGCGAAGATCTGCCCGATCTCGGCGGCCGACGCGCCCAACCCCTGCTTGAGCAGGTCGTAGGCCTCGGCGATGAGCTGCATGTCGGCGTACTCGATGCCGTTGTGCACCATCTTGACGAAGTGGCCGGCGCCGTCCGGCCCGACGTAGGTGCAGCACGGCGTGCCGTCCACCTTCGCGGAGATGTCCTCGAGGATCGGGCCGAGGCTCGCGTACGACTCGCGGGTGCCGCCGGGCATGATCGACGGGCCGTTGAGGGCGCCCTCCTCGCCGCCGGACACACCGGTGCCCACGAAGTGCAGGCCCTTCGCGCTCAGCGCCTTCTCGCGACGGATCGTGTCCGGGAAGTGGGCGTTGCCGGCGTCGACGACGATGTCGCCCTCCTCCAGCAGGGGCACCAGCTCATCGATCACGGCGTCGGTGGCGGCGCCCGCCTTGACCATGATCACGACCTTGCGCGGCCGCTCCAGGGAGGCGACGAAGTCGGCCATCGACTCGGAGGCCACGAAGTCGCCCTCGTGCCCGGCGTCGGCGATCAGCGACTGGGTCTTCGCGGACGACCGGTTGTGCACCGCCACCGTGTAGCCGTGCCGCGCGAAGTTGCGGGCGAGGTTGCGGCCCATGACCGCAAGGCCGGTCACGCCGATCTGGGCACGAGCTGTCATCGTTTCCCTGCTTCCGTCGGTTCTCGGTACGGGTCGGGCGGTCGGGTGGCGGCGACTGACGCACGCGCGCCCCTGCCCGGGAGCCGGGACCAGCGTAGTCGGCGCGGCGGCCGAGGTGTACGGACCATCACGATCCGGACACGACCGGCGCCTCGCCGCGTCGGTCCTCCCGACCTGGCGCTGCGCGCCGTACGGTGGCTGACGTGACCGGCGACCGCACGGGCGACTCCAGGCAGGATCCCAGGCAGGTGCCCGCACCGTTCGCGGCCGCGCTGGCGTCCCTGCGCGAGCGGCGGCTGCGCGGCGAGGTGCACCTCGCCGAGATCCCCGGCCCCACGCGCGTGGCGCCGTACTCGGTGGCGCTCGAGGGCGAGGTCACCGACCCCGACGGCGAGGACGTCGCCACCGGCCGGTTCGTCGTCCTGCACGACCCCGACGGCCAGGAGACGTGGCAGGGCACGTTCCGGGTGGTCACGCTGGTGCGGGCCACGTTCGAGCCCGAGCTCGCCGCGGACCCCCTGCTGGCCGACGTCGCGTGGACCTGGGTGACGGAGTCGCTCTCCGGCGCCGGCGTGGAGGCGCTGGCGATCGGGGGCACCGTGACGCGCGTGCTCTCCCAGAGCTTCGGGGCGCTGGCGGCCACGCCCGACGCCGTGGACCTCGAGATCCGCGCCTCCTGGACCCCGACCGACACCGCGCTCGGCGTCCATCTCGCCGTGTGGGCCGACCTGATGACCACCGCCGGCGGGCTGCCGCCGCTGCCCGACGGCGTCACCTCCCTGGCCTCGCGCTCTACCCCCCGGGCGCACCCACGCCCGGGGTCACGACCGCATACCGTGGGCCCATGAGCTCAGCAGTCCCCCCGACCGCCACCGACGTCGTCCCGCTCACCGAGCCCGCGGACGGCGTCGGCCGCGTCGTCGACACCCCGGCCGCCCTCGACCGCGTGGTCGAGCGGTTCGCGGCCGGCACCGGCCCCGTCGCCGCCGACGCGGAGCGCGCCTCGGGCTACCGCTACGGCCAGGCCACGTATCTGGTGCAGCTGCGACGCGAGGGCGCCGGCACGGCGCTGCTCGACCCGGTCGCGCTGCCCGACCTGTCCGCGATCGGCGACGCCGTGGGCGACGCCGAGTGGGTGCTGCACGCCGCCTCCCAGGACCTGCCGGGCCTCATCGAGCACGGGCTGCGGCCCGCCCGCGTCTTCGACACCGAGCTCGCCGCTCGGCTGCTCGGCCTCGAGCGCGTGGGGCTCGCCGCCGTCGTCGCGGAGCTGCTCGGGCTGGGCCTCGCGAAGGAGCACTCCGCGGTCGACTGGTCCACCCGCCCGCTGCCGGAGGACTGGCTGCGGTACGCGGCGCTCGACGTCGAGGTGCTGGTGGAGCTGCGGGACCGGCTGGCCGAGCGCCTGGAGGCGGACGGCAAGGCGGAGTGGGCGGCGCAGGAGTTCGAGGCCGAGCGCACCGCCGCTCCCCCGGCGCCGCGCCTGGAGCCGTGGCGGCGCACCTCGGGCACCCACACCCTGCGCGACCGCCGCCAGCTCGCCGTGGTCCGCGGCCTCTGGGAGGCGCGTGACGCGAGCGCCCGGGCCCGGGACGTCTCCCCCGGCCGGGTGCTGCCGGACCGCGCCATCGTCGCGGCGGCCCGCGCCCTGCCGCGCACCGTGCCGCAGCTCACGGCCCTGCCGGAGTTCGCGGGCAAGGCCACCCGCCGCCGCGCGCCCGCGTGGCAGCGAGCGATCGACGAGGCCCTGGCCCTGCCGGAGGACCGGCTGCCGAGCCAGCGCGGACCGCGCACGGACGGCCCTCCGCAGCCGCGCGCCTGGGCCGAACGAGACCCCGTCGCAGCACGTCGTCTCACGACGGCACGCGAGCTCCTCGCGACGATGTCCGGCGACCTGCACGTGCCGGTGGAGAACCTGCTGCAGCCGGACGCCCTGCGCCGCCTGTGCTGGACGCCGCCGGACCCGGCGCGCGCCCCCGAGATCGCGGAGTTCCTGCGCGGGCGCGGGGCCCGACCGTGGCAGATCGAGCTGGTCGCGGCACCGCTCGGGTCCGCCTTCGCCGCGCTTCCCTGACCCGTTCCCGCAGCGGGGTGATACCCGGTCTCACCATGGTCTACTCTTGTTCCCGGTACTCGCGGTAGCGTGTACCGCGGTGCCGCCCCACCGGGTCGGCACCCGAGAGCGGCGTCGCTCGTCGGACGCCGAAGTCCCGACCCCCGCCTGCGGATGGAGCTTCCATGACCACACGGAACCCGGCCCGCCGCGCGCTGCGCGACGTCGTCTTCGTCGAGGGCGTGCGCACGCCGTTCGGCAAGGCCCGGCCCGACGGCCTGTACGCCGAGACACGCGCCGACGACCTCGTCGTCAAGGCCGTCCGCGAGCTGCTGCGCCGCCACCCCGAGCTGCCGGGCGAGCGCGTGGACGAGGTGGCCATCGCCGCCACCACCCAGCAGGGCGACCAGGGCCTGACCCTCGGCCGCACCGTGGGGATGCTCGCAGGCCTCCCCCAGACCGTCCCCGGCTTCGCCATCGACCGCATGTGCGCGGGCGCGATGACCGCCGTCACGACCACCGCCGCCGGTATCGCCACGGGCAGCGCGGACGTCGTGGTCGCGGGCGGCGTCGAGCACATGGGTCGCCACCCGATGGGCTTCGACGCCGACCCCAACCCCCGCTTCCTGTCCGAGAAGTTGGTGGACCCCGAGTCGCTCAACATGGGTGTCACGGCCGAGAACCTGCACGACAAGTTCCCGCACCTCACCAAGGAGCGCGCGGACGCCTACGCCGTGAACAGCCAGGCCAAGTACGCCAAGGCGCTGGCCAACGGCGACATCGGGCCCGAGCTCGTGCCCGTCGCGGTCCGGTCGACCGAGCAGGGCTGGGGCCTGGCCACCGCCGACGAGCTGCCGCGACCCGGCACCACCGTCGAGGGCGTCGCGAACCTCAAGACGCCGTTCCGCCCGGGCGGCCGCGTCACGGCGGGGAACGCCTCGCCGCTCACCGACGGCGCCACCGCCGCGCTGCTCGCCTCCGGTGACACCGCCGCCGAGCTGGGCCTGCCCGTCGCGATGCGCATGGTCTCGTCGGCGTTCGCGGGCGTGGACCCCTCGATCATGGGCTACGGCCCGGTGCCGGCGACGGACAAGGCCCTCGCCCAGGCCGGCCTCGCCATCGAGGACATCGGCCTGTTCGAGATCAACGAGGCCTTCGCCGTGCAGGTGCTGAGCTTCCTCGACCACTACGGCATCGCGGACGACGACGAGCGCGTCAACCCGTACGGCGGTGCCATCGCCGTGGGCCACCCCCTGGCCAGCTCCGGCGTGCGGCTGATGATGCAGCTCGCGCACCAGTTCGCGAAGCACCCCGAGGTCCGGTACGGCGTCACCACCATGTGCGTCGGCCTCGGCCAGGGCGGCACGGTGATCTGGGAGAACCCCCACCACGCCGACTACTCGGGCCACACCACCGCGACGGACGAGGAGAACTGACCCATGCCCGAGAACACGACCGAGACGACGGGCGCCGGCGTCCGCGCCGAGCGCGTCACGCACTCCCTCGTCCGGGACGTCGAGCTTCCCGGCGGCGCGGGCACCCTCGCGCTCGTCACGCTCGACAACGGCCTGGACCACACCAAGCCGAGCACCCTGGGCCCCGAGGGCATGGCCGAGCTCACCGCCGCGCTCACCGCGCTGCAGGAGCGCGCCGGGCGCGGCGAGATCGCCGCCGTCGCCGTCACCGGCAAGCCCTACTTCCTGGCCGCCGGCGCCGACCTGCTGCAGGTCTCCACCGTCACCTCCCACGACCAGGCGCTCGAGCTCGGCCGCTCCGGTCACGGCGCCTACGAGCTGCTGCACACCATGGGCGCGCCCACCTTCGCGTTCGTCAACGGGCTGGCGCTCGGCGGCGGCCTCGAGGTCGCGCTCAACTGCGACTACCGCACCGTGTCGTCCGACGCCCCCGCGCTCGGGCTGCCCGAGACCGGCCTCGGCCTGGTGCCCGGCTGGGGCGGCGCCTACCTGGTGCCGCGCCTCGTCGGCATCGAGAAGGCCGTCGACGTCATCCTCACCCGGCCCGCCACGCAGAAGCCGTTCAAGCCGGCGGAGGCCGCGCAGATCGGCCTGGTCGACCAGCTCCTCGAGCCGGCAGACTTCCTCGAGCAGTCGCTCCTGTGGGCCTCGCGCGTGCTGCGCGGCGAGGTCGAGGTGCCCCGGCGCGAGCTCGACCCGCAGCCGGTGTGGGACGCCGTCGTCGCGGCCACGCGCCAGCGTCTCGACGCCGTCGTCGCCGGGTCGCGACCCGCGCCCTACCGTGCCCTCGACCTGCTCGCCGCCGCCCGCACGGCCACGCGCGAGGAGGCGTTCGCCGCCGAGGACCAGGCGCTGGCCGACCTCATCATGTCCGACGAGATGCGCGCGAGCGTGTACGCGTTCCAGCTCGTCTCGGGCGGCAAGAAGCCCGCCGGCGCCCCGGACAAGAGCCTGGCCCGCCCGGTCACCCGGGTCGGCATCGTCGGCGCCGGGCTCATGGCGGCGCAGATCGCGCTGCTCGTGACCCAGCGCCTCGGCGTGCCGGTCGTCATGCGCGACCTCGACCAGGAGCGGGTCGACAAGGGCCTCGGCTTCGTCCGGTCCACCGTCGAGAAGCTCGTCGGCCGCGGGCGGATGACGCCCGAGGCGGCGGCGCGCATCGTCGCGAGCGTGCACGGCACGACGGAGATCGGCCAGTTCGCCACCTGCGACGTGGTGATCGAGGCCGTCACCGAGGTCATGGGCCTGAAGAAGAAGGTCTTCGCCGAGCTCGAGGGCATCGTGTCCGAGGACACGATCCTCGCGACGAACACCTCGGCGCTGTCCGTCACCGAGATGGCCGCCGACCTGGCGCACCCGGAGCGCGTGGTCGGCATCCACTTCTTCAACCCGGTGGCCCAGATGCCGCTGGTCGAGGTCGTGAAGGCGCAGAAGACCTCCGACGAGGCCCTCGCCACGGCCTTCGCGATCACGAAGAAGCTGCGCAAGACCGCCGTGCTGGTGGCCGACCGGCCCGGCTTCGTGGTCAACCGCCTGCTGGTGCTCGTCATGGGCAAGGTCGTCGAGGCGATCGAGAACGGCACGTCCGTCGAGGTCGCCGACACCGCGCTCGCGCCGCTCGGATTCCCCATGCCCACGTTCGAGCTCTTCGACCTGGTCGGCCCGGCCGTCGGGCTGCACGTCCTCACGTCCCTGCGCGAGGACCTGGGCGACCGCTTCCCGACGTCCCCCGGCCTGGAGAAGATCGTGGCGGACGGCACGCGCGTCGTGCTGGACCGCCCCGCCCCCGGGCTGCCTCGACCGGTGGACCCGGCGATCCAGGCCGTGTTCGGCGAGGCGCTGGCCGCGGGCGAGCAGGGTCGCCACGGCACCCCGGTGCTCGACGCGGCGGGCGTGCTCGACGCGGTGCTGACGGCCCTGACCGTCGAGGTGGGTCACATGCTCGACGAGAGCGTGGTGGCCGGCCCGCCGCAGATCGACCTGGCCATGATCCTCGGCGCCGGGTGGGGCTTCCACACGGGCGGCATCACGCCGTACCTCGACCGCGCCGGGTACTCCGCGAAGGTCCTGGGCCGTCGGATCCTGCCCGACGGCGTCGCCAACGTCCCCGAGGCCGTCGCCTGACACGCCCTCCTCGGAGACCCGAGCCGCAAGGCTCACGAGTCACCGGTGGCCCGGTCCCTCGTCGGGACCGGGCCACCGGTGCACCGGGACACGTGCGCGAGGGACGCCGGTCGCCGACCGGCCCGCGTCCCGCGGCCTACCCCGCGCCTCCCACGGCGCGCCGGACGGCCTCCACCGTCCTCGCGACGTCGTCGTCGTCCGTGGACCAGTTGCTCACGGAGACGCGCAGGACGTCCCGGCCCTGCCACCGGGAGCCGGAGATCCACGTCTCGCCGTCGGCGAGGAGTCGCTCGCCGGCCGCGCGAGTCCGGGCGTCGTCGCCGAGCGCGAGGCACACCTGGGTGTAGACGACGTCGTTGACGACCCGCACGCCGTCGATGCCCGCCACGCCCTCGGCGATCTCCCGGGCGCGCCGCGCCAGCCCGCCGACGAGCCCTGCCAGGCCGCCACGCCCCAGCGAGCGCAGCGCCGCCCAGGTCGGCACGCCCCGGGCGCGCCGCGAGAGCTCAGGCGCCTTCTCGTACGGGTTGCCGGGGCCGGGAGCGTCCACGAGGTACGCCGTGTGCACGCCGAAGGCCGCGCGGACGGCGGCCGGGTCCGCGACCACGGCGACGCCGCAGTCGTAGGGCACGTTGAGCGTCTTGTGCGCGTCCGTGGCCCAGGAGTCGGCGTCCTCGACTCCGCGCACGAGGTGCGCGAGGTCCGGCGCCGCGGCCGCCCAGAGGCCGAAGGCGCCGTCCACGTGCGCCCACGCCCCGTGCTCGTGCGCGAGCGGGATCGCCGCGGCGAAGGGGTCGAACGACCCGGAGTGCACGTTGCCGGCCTGCAGGGCGACGATCGTCGGTGTCCCCGGCGGCCCGTCGGCGAGCGCTGCGGCCAGGGCGTCCACGCGCAGACGGCCCTGCTCGTCGGCCGCCACCACCGTCGGGGCGCCGAGCCCGAGATAGCGCAGCGCCAGGTCGACGGAGTCGTGCCGCTCCGCACCGACCAGCACGCGGACCGGCGGCCCCCCGGTCAGACCTCGGTCGTGCACGTCCCACCCGGCGCGGGCGAGCACGGTCCCGCGCGCCGCCGCGAGCCCGGTGAAGCTCGCCGTCGTCGCCCCCGTCACGAAGCCCACGTCGGAGCCCGCGGGCAGGCCGAGCGCGTCGAGCACCCACCGGCCCGCCGCTTCCTCGACCGCGACGACGCCCGGCGTGGAGAAGCGCATCCCGGCGTTCTGGTCCCAGGCGCTCACCAGCCAGTCGGCGCCCAGCGCCGCGGGCAGGGTGCCCCCCATGACCCAGCCGAAGAACCTGCCCGACCCGATCGCCATGAGGCCGGGCTCGACGCGCGCGGCGAGCTCGTCGACGACTCCCGCGGGATCGAGCCCCCGATCGGGGAAGGGGCCGGCGAGGCTGTCGCCGACGGCGTCCGCGTCGATGCGCGGTGGCACGGGGCGTTCGCCCACGTCCTCGAGCCAGGCCCGCGCGTGGTGGGCGGCGCGATCCAGCGCACCGTCGAAGTCCTTGCCTCGCACCGTCATCTGGGTGCTCCTTCGCGACCGGCCTCGGGGCTTCCCAGGGTACCGAGGGAACGGCCGGGTCGCGCCGGTCGGCGTCGCCCCGGCATCCTCCGGCGACGACCGGGTGCCTGTGTGACACTTCCCCGATGAAGCGGACGATGGGCATCGAGGAGGAGTTCCTGCTGGTGGGGGACGACGGACGGCCGGTCGCACGGGCGAGCGAGGCGCTCGACGCCTCCGAGGTCGTGGGTGACCTGACCCGGTCACCCGAGACCGGCGGGGGCGCGCTCGAGACGGAGTTCATGGAGGAACAGCTCGAGACGGCGACGCACCCGCGCCACGACCTCACCGAGCTCGCCGCCGAGATCCGCGCGGGCCGGCAGCGCGCACAGACCGCGGCCGACCGGGTCGGGGTACGCGTCGCGGCGCTGGCCACCTCCCCGTGGCCGTTCGAGGGCACGACGGTGGCCCGCCTGCGCTACCTGGAGGCGCGGGCGGCGTTCGGCCTCACGGCGCGCGAGCAGCTCACCAGCGGCTGCCACGTGCACGTCGCGGTGGCCGACGACGCCGAGGGCGTGGCCGTGCTCGACCGCATCGGGCCGTGGCTGTCGGTGCTGCTCGCGCTCAGCACGAACTCCCCCTTCTGGCAGGGCGAGGACTCCGGGTTCGCGAGCTACCGCTCGCAGGTGTGGGCGCGCTGGCCCACGTCGGGACCGGCGCGCTCGTTCGGGTCGCCCGAGGCCTACCGTCAGGCGGTCGACGACCTCGTCGCGACCGGGACGATCCTCGACCGGAACATGGTCTACTTCGACGCGCGGCTCTCGTCGCGCTACCCCACCGTCGAGATCCGCGTGGCCGACGTCTGCCTCGACGCCGACACGGCCACCCTGCTGGGTGCCCTCGCCCGCGGCCTCGTCGAGACGGCGGCCCGCGAGGCGGCCGAGGGTCTCGCCGCGCCGGTGCTGCGCCCGGAGCTGCTGCGCACCGCCGCGTGGCGTGCCGGGCGCTCGGGGCTGTCGACGGAGCTGCTGTCGCCGCACACCTGGCGGCCCGCGCCCGCGCACGACGTCGTCGGGCAGCTCGTGGCGCACGTGCGCCAGGCACTGGTGGACGCCGGGGATCTGGACGCCGTCACCGACCTGCTCGGGCGGCTGTGGGCCGGCGGCGGCGGGGCCGCCCGGCAGCGCGCGTGGCACGCGGAGTCGGGCGACCTGCGCGCCGTCGTCGACCGCGCCGTCGAGGCCACCCACGCCTGAGCGCACGCGCCTGGCCGTCAGTCGTCCCAGCCCATCCGCAGCACCTCGAACGGTGTCGCGTGCGCCACGCCGAGCCGCGGCCCGGTGGCCGACGTCATCCGCGCGAGGAACTCCGCCGGGTCGAAGTGCTCCCACCCGAGCCCGTCGAGGTAGGCGGCGTGCGCGCGCAGCGACGCCACCCCGGCGTCGAAGGTCGCCGTGACGTCCACGCCGTGGCCCGCGTCGGGGGACCCGGCGACCCACACCTGCCGCACGCCGCCCCACGGCTCGAGCCCGTCGGCCCCGAGCTGGTCGCGGAACACCCACCGGTTGCCGGCGTCGCGCACGGCGTCGACGACGGCGCGCCCCGTCGCGATGTGATCGGCCTGGTTGAGCATCCCGCCCGGGAAGGTCTCGCGGTAGTTGCCGGTGATCACGACCTCGGGGCGGCGGCGCCGGATCGCACCGGCGATCGCCCGGCGCAGCGTCAGGCCGTACTCGATCACCCCGTCCGCGAACCCGAGGAACTCGACGTCGTCGACCCCGACGGCGCGCGCGGAGGCGACCTGCTCCTCCTCGCGCACCCGGCGCGCCTCGTCGGGGTGCATGCCGTCGATCCCGGCCTCGCCGCTGGTCACCATCGCGTACGTCACGCGCTTGCCCTGGCCCGTCCAGCGCGCGACCGCGGCGGCCGCGCCGAACTCCATGTCGTCCGGGTGCGCCACCACCGCGAGCGCCGTCGTCCAGCTCTCGTCCAGGGGCCGCAGCGGTGCGTCGTCGGGCGTCGTCATACCGTCACGCTAGCGACGCCCGCCCGCACAGGCACGCCTTGCGGCGCCCCTCTCAGTAGGTCGTCAGCCCGTGGGCGCGGAAGACGTCCCGGACGACCTCGGTGGCCTCGGCGCTCGGGGGCTCGGTGTCGTCGAGCTCGTAGGCACGGCCGAGCCCGGCCCACTTGTCGCGCGCCATCTGGTGGAACGGCAGCACCTCGACGCGCTCCACGGTGCCGGGGCGCACGGCCTCGATGTCGGCCGCGTGCCGCGCGACGGCCGCGACGTTCGCGGAGTCGTCGGTGAGCCCGGGCACCAGCACGAACCGCACCCAGACCTTGACGCCGCGCTCGGCGAGGCGGCGCCCGAAGCGCAGCGTCGGGGCGAGCGAGCGACCCGTGACGCGCCGGTACGTCTCCTCGTCGCCCGCCTTGATGTCGAGCAGGACGAGGCCGGTGTCGTCGAGCATCGCGTCCGTCGCGTTCGCGCCGAGGAAGCCCGAGGTGTCGAGCGTGGTGTGCACGCCCAGCTCCTTGGCGCCCCGCAGGACGCGCGCCGCGAACGCGGGCTGCATGAGCACCTCGCCGCCCGAGAGCGTGAGGCCGCCCCCCGTGGCGTCGAAGATGCCGCGGTACCGCGCCACGCGGGCCAGCAGGTCCTCGGCGAGCACGGGCTCGCCGTCCTTCATCGCGAGCGTGTCGGGGTTGTGGCAGTACAGGCACCGCAGCGGGCAGCCGCTGAGGAAGACGGTGAGGCGGGTCCCCGGGCCGTCGACCGCGGTGACGAGCTCCCAGGAGTGCACGGAGCCGAGCTCGCCCGAGCGCATCAGCGCCAGGCGCTCGGACCGCCCGACGTCGGTCGGGTCGAGCGTCTCGATACCCCGCAGTCCGGCGCCGGCCCGGCGCCGGGAGGGGGCGTCCAGCAACGCCGGGCCGGCAGTCATGGTCAGAGCCCCCCGTGGAAGGTCCGCGACAGCACGTCCAGCTGCTGCTCGCGGGTCAGCCGCACGAAGTTCACCGCGTATCCGGAGACGCGGATCGTGAGCTGCGGGTACTTCTCCGGGTGCTCCATCGCGTCCTCGAGCGTCTCGCGCACGAGGACGTTGACGTTCATGTGGTAGCCGCCTGAGCCCACGGACGCGTCGAGCAGGCCGGCCAGGTTCGCCACCTGCTCCTCGCGGGTGCGGCCGAGGCCGGACGGCACGACGGTGTTGGTCAGCGAGATCCCGTCCTGCGCCTGGTCGTAGGGCAGCTTGGCCACCGACAGGGCGGAGGCGAGCATGCCGTGGGTGTCCCGGCCGTTCATCGGGTTGGCGCCCGGCGAGAACGGCTCGCCCGCGCGGCGGCCGTCCGGGGTGTTCCCGGTGGCCTTGCCGTAGACCACGTTGGACGTGATCGTCAGCACCGACTGGGTGGGCACCGCGTCGCGGTACATCTTGTGGCTGCGGATCTTGGCCATGAACGACTCGACCAGCTCGACGGCGATCGCGTCGACACGGTCGTCGTCGTTGCCGTAGGCCGGCCAGTCACCGTCGGTCTCGTAGTCCACGACGATGCCGCGCTCGTCCGCCACCGGGATCACGGTGGCGTACCGGATCGCCGACAGGGAGTCCGCTGCGACCGACAGACCCGCGATGCCGCAGGCCATCGTGCGCAGCACGTCCCTGTCGTGCAGGGCCATCTCGAGCCGCTCGTACGCGTACTTGTCGTGCGACCAGTGGATGCAGTTCAGCGCCTCGACGTACGTCTCCGCGAGCCAGTCCATGGTGCGGTCGAAGCGGGCGCGCACGTCGTCGTAGTCGAGCGGCAGGCCGGGGGCGACGGCGGGGAACGCGGGCGAGACCTGCTTGCCGGTGACCTCGTCCTTGCCGCCGTTGATCGCGTAGAGCAGCGCCTTGGCGAGGTTCACGCGAGCGCCGAAGAACTGCATCTGCTTGCCGACGGCCATCGGCGAGACGCAGCACGCGATGGCCGCGTCGTCGCCCCAGGCGGGCCGGATCTGCTCGTCCGACTCGTACTGCACGGCCGACGTGTCGATCGAGACCTTGGCGCAGAAGTCCTTGAACCCTCGGGGCAGCCGCGGGCTCCAGAAGACGGTCATGTTCGGCTCAGGCGCCGGCCCCAGGTTGTACAGGGTCTGCAGGAAGCGGAACGAGTTCTTGGTGACGAGCGGGCGGCCGTCCTCGCCCATGCCGCCGATGGTCTCGGTGACCCACGTCGGGTCGCCGGAGAACAGGGCGTCGTACTCCGGGGTGCGCAGGAAGCGCACGATGCGCAGCTTGATGACGAAGTCGTCGACGATCTCCTGCGCCTCGGGCTCGGTGAGGCGCCCCGCGGCCAGGTCCCGCTCGATGAAGACGTCGAGGAACGTCGACGTGCGTCCCAGCGACATCGCGGCGCCGTTCTGCTCCTTCACCGCGGCGAGGTAGCCGAAGTACAGCCACTGCACGGCCTCGCGGGCGGTGGTCGCCGGGCCGGAGATGTCGTAGCCGTACGACGCGGCCATCTCCTTGAGCTCGCCGAGGGCGCGGATCTGCTCCGCGTGCTCCTCGCGCTCGCGCGCCACGGACTCGCCGAACGGCTGCACGTCGAGGCCGAGCTTGTCGACCTTCTTGGCCGCGACCAGAGCGTCGACGCCGTACAGGGCCACGCGGCGGTAGTCGCCGATGATGCGGCCGCGCCCGTAGGCGTCCGGCAGGCCGGTGATGATGTGCGAGCTGCGCGCGGCGCGGACGGCGGGCGGATAGACGTCGAAGACGCCCTGGTTGTGGGTCTTGCGGTACTCGGTGAAGACCTTCCGCAGGTTCTCGTCGACCGGGTAGCCGTACGTCTTCAGGGCGCCCTCGACCATGCGCCAGCCGCCGTTCGGCATGATGGCCCGCTTCAGCGGGGCGTCGGTCTGCAGGCCCACGACGAGCTCGGCGTCCTCGTCGATGTAGCCCGGTCCGTGCGCGGTGATGCCCGCCGGCGTGTGCGGGTCGACGTCGTACACCCCCCGCTCGCGCTCGGCCGGGAACATCGCCGAGAGCTTCGCCCACACGCCGGTGGTGCGCTCCGTCGGCCCCGCGAGGAACGAGTCGTCGCCGGTGTACGGCGTGTAGTTGCGCTGGATGAAGTCGCGCAGGTCGATCTCGTCGCACCACGGGCCGGGGGTGAATCCCTGCCATGCGGCGGTCGTGTCACCGGCGGTCGTGGTGCGTGCCGTGTCGATCGTCATGCCTCGCTCCTCAGGGTCGGGCCAACGACCTCAGGATATCGTGAAAACTTTCACAAGCGAGGGTGCGGGGCTGTGACGTCCGAGACAGGGAGCGCGCTACCGCGACCGGACGGCGGGCGACGCCGCGCGCGCGATCGCCTCGCGCGTCGTCGCCGCGACGACATCCGGCCGGTCGGGTCCGTCCCACGACCGGCCGTGCGAGACCCACGCGGTGCGGGTCCCGGCGGCCCGGCCGACGGCGACGTCCGCGTGCGCGGCGTCGCCCACCATCCAGACCTGGTGCCGGTCGACGTCCGCGGCGCCGAGCCGGTCGAGCGCGATCTCGACGATGCGCGGGTCGGGCTTGGCGACCCCCTCCTCCTCGGAGACCACGACCGCGTCCACGTGCGTCTCGAGTCCGCAGCGCGCGACCTTGCCTCGCTGCTGCGCCGAGGTGCCGTTCGTGACGACGGCGACCCGGTGCCCGGCGCCGCGCAGCACGTCCAGGGAGAACAGCACGCCGTCGTACGCGCGCACGTGCTCGAGGATGCCGCCCCGGAACCGCTCGATCCCCGCCGGCACGTCGTCGGCCCAGCCGAGCCGGTCGATCAGCTCCCGCGCCAGCGCCGCCTTGGAGCCGAAGCCGCCCTGGTCGGCCGCGACGATCGCGGCGAGGTCGTCGGGCCCGCGCCCGGCGTCCGCGACGGCGGTCGCGGCCCAGGCGGCGAAGGCGTCGTCGCGCCCCACGAGGGTGTTGTCGAGGTCGAACAGCCAGATCACGGCCCGACTCTACGAGGGCCCGGCGCCGGGACGCACCCGCGTCTCAGCCCTCCGCGGGCTGCCACCACCTCAGGTGCGCGGCAGACTCCGCCGCCGGCTCGAGGATCTCCCACGCCTCGGCGATCCGGCCGTCGTCGAACCGCCAGATGTCGATGCCGGTGATCGAGGCGCCGCCGGGGAGCAGGCGTCGCGAGTGCATGACGACGTGGTCGCCGTCTGTCAGCAGGTGCTGCACCTCGACCTGCATGCCCGGGGCCCCCGCCAGCGACTCGCGGAGACCCGCCACCCACTCCTCCCGTGTCCTCGAGGAGTCCGGTCGATGGTGCACGAAGCCGTCCGCGAGGATCCGCTCGAGCGCCCCGAGGTCGCCCGACCCGAACACCTCCCCCACGACCTGCTGGACGTGGCGCAGGTTCTCCGCGGCCGCGCTCTCGGTGACAGGGTTCTCTGTCGCTGTGCTCGTCGTGTTCATGCCAGTGAGTGTTTCCGGCGCCCCGGCCGGTGTCGATGAACTCCCGTTTCATGGCGCTCGGCCACGCGGCCGTCTACCGTCGTGGTCCGTGCAGACGGTCGGGGAGTTGTTGCGTGGCTGGCGCCGTCGCCGGCGGATCAGCCAGCTCGACCTGGCGATCGCGGCCGACGTCTCGGCCCGGCACGTGAGCCTCGTCGAGACCGGCAGGTCCAACCCGAGCGCCGAGATGGTCCTCCGGCTCGCACAGCAGCTGGACGTGCCGCTGCGCGAACGGAACCGGCTCCTGCTCGCCGCAGGCCACGCGCCGCGCTACACCGAACGCCCGCTGGGCAGCGACGCCCTCCGGGCCGCCCGGGACGCCGTCGCGCGCGTGCTGCACGCGCACGAGCCGTACCCGGCGGTCGTCTTCGACGGGCGGTGGGACGTGGTGATGACCAATCGGGCCGTCGAGCCGTTCTTCGCCCACGTCGCCCCCGACCTGCTGCGCCCGCCGGTCAACCTGGTGCGGCTCGGCCTCGACCCGCGCGGGCTCGCTCCGCTGGTCGTCAACCTGGCCGACGTGCGGGCGATGTTCCGTTCCCGGATCGGACGCCAGCTCGCCGCCGCGCCGGACCCGGTGCTCACGGCGCTCTACGAGGAGCTGTTCGGGGCGGGCCCCGACGACAGCGACAGCCCGGAGGGGCGGGCGACCCCGTCGATCGACTCCGACGTCGCGATCCCGATGCACCTGCGGGTCGACGGCCGCGAGCTGCGACTGTTCTCGACCATCACGACCTTCGGCACCCCGCGGGACGTCACCCTCGACGAGGTGGCGATCGAGATGTACTACCCGGCCGACGAGGAGAGCGCCGCCTACTTCGAGACCGGCGGCGCTCCCGGGTCGCGCGCGAGCTAGTCGCGCGCGAGCACGGCCAGCGCGTCGCGCACGGCGTCCTCGGCGCGCATCCGCTGCGCCGTCAGGATCTGGTCGCGGCTGGCGTGGTCGAGGAAGTGCACCGGCAGGCCCACGTGCACGAACGGCGTGCGCACGCCCTGCTCGGCCGCCCGCTGCGCCACCATCGCGCCGATCCCGCCGTCCACCACGCCGTCCTCGAGCGTGAGCACGAGGTCGTGCTCGCCGGCCAGCTTGACGAGGGCCTCGGGCACCGGCATCACCCAGGTGGGCGCGACGACGTCGACGGCCAGACCGTGGGCGGCCAACGACTCCCCCGCCCCGAGCGCCGCGGGCGCCATCGAGCCGACGCCGACGACCAGCACGCGGCGCCCGTCCGGGCCGCCCGCGCGGGTGCCGGGCACGTGCCGCGCGACGACGTCCACGCCGTCGAGCTCCTCGAGCGCGGGGATCGGGTCGCCCACGGCGCCCTTGGGATAGCGCACGACGGTCGGGGCGTCGTCCACGTCCACCGCGGCGCGCAGCGCGGCGCGCAGGGTCGGCTCGTCGCGCGGCGCCGCGAGCCGCAGGCGGGGCACGATGCGCAGCATCGCCATGTCCCACATGCCGTTGTGGCTGGCACCGTCGTCCCCCGTGATGCCCGCCCGGTCGAGCACGAACGTCACGCCCGCCCGGTGCAGGGCCACGTCCATGAGGACCTGGTCGAACGCCCGGTTGAGGAACGTCGCGTACACGGCGACGACGGGGTGCAGCCCGGCGAAGGCCATGCCCGCGGCCGACGTGGCGGCGTGCTGCTCGGCGATCCCGACGTCGAACGTGCGCGCCGGGAACTCCTCCGCGAACGGCGCCAGCCCCACCGGGTGCAGCATCGCCGCGGTGATCGCGACGACGTCGGGCCGGTCGCGGCCGATCTGCACGATCTCGTCCGCGAACACCTTGGTCCAGCCGAACCGGGACGGCGCGACGGGCAGGCCGGTCTCGGGGTGGATCTGCCCGACGGCGTGGAACCGGTCGGCGACGTCCTGCTCGGCCGGCGTGTAGCCGCGGCCCTTCTCCGTGATCGCGTGCACGATCACGGGGCCGCCGTAGGCCCTGGCGCGGCGCAGCGCGTGCTCCATCGCGGACACGTCGTGCCCATCGACGGGGCCCACGTACTTCAGCCCCAGGTCCTCGAACATGCCCTGCGGGGCGACGACGTCCTTGAGGCCCTTCTTCAGCCCGTGCAGCCAGTCGTACGCGAACCGCCCGGGCGCGCCGGTGCGATGCAGGGTGCGCTTGCCCCACGAGAGGAAGGCCTCGTAGCCGCGGGTCGTGCGCAGCGTGTGGAGGTGGTTCGCCACGCCGCCGATGGTGGGCGAGTACGAGCGGCCGTTGTCGTTGACCACGATGACGAGCCGCCGGTCCTGCGACGCGGCGATGTTGTTGAGCGCCTCCCAGGCCATCCCGCCCGTGAGCGCGCCGTCGCCGATGACGGCGGCGACGTGCCGGTCGGGCCGGCCCTGCACGGCGTTGGCCTTCGCGACGCCGTCCGCCCAGGACAGGGCGGTGGACGCGTGCGAGTTCTCGACCACGTCGTGCTCGGACTCGGCGCGCGAGGGGTAGCCGGACATGCCGCCCGCCTTGCGCAGCGCCGAGAAGTCCTGCCGCCCCGTGAGGAGCTTGTGCACGTACGCCTGGTGGCCCGTGTCGAACACGAGGGTGTCCCGGGGGGAGGCGAACACGCGGTGCAGCGCGATCGTCAGCTCGACGACGCCCAGGTTCGGACCCAGGTGCCCGCCGGTGCGCGACACCTGGTCGACCAGGAAGGCCCGGATCTCCGCCGCGAGCTGCGTCGTCTGCTCCGGCGAGAGCCGGCGGACGTCCTCGGGCGAGCCGATGCTGCTCAGCAGGCTCATGCGTACCTCCACGTTCATAGCCACACCACAATATGCGGTCCGCAGCGTCCCACGGTCCGCGCGCCGCCACGTGCGGGCGCGGCAGGGGGTAGTTTCGACCCTGCCGACGGGAACACGTGACCGCCGGCGAGCGTTCGGGAGACGGACGACCCAGGTGGCTCGTCCTCACCCGACACATCTCCCAGGGGACACCTGTGCGCTTTCTCGACGGGCAGCAGCCCACCACCGACCTCACCTACGGCGACGTCTTCATGGTCCCGTCCCGCTCGGACGTGACCAGCCGCTTCGACGTCGACCTGTCCTCGGACGACGGCACCGGGACCACGATCCCCGTCGTGGTCGCGAACATGACGGCCGTCGCGGGCCGCCGGATGTCGGAGACCGTCGCCCGGCGCGGCGGGATCGCGATCATCCCGCAGGACATCCCGGTCGACGTCGTCGCCGACGTGGTCGCCGACGTGAAGTCCAAGGACCCCGTCATCGAGACGGCCGTCGTGGTGGCCCCCTCGGACACCGTCTCCACCGTGCTGACCCTGCTCGGCAAGCGCGCCCACGGCGCGGCGGTCGTGGTGGCCGACGGCAAGCCCGTGGGCGTGGTCACCGAGAGCGACTGCGCCGCCGTCGACCGGTTCGCGCAGGTGCACCAGGTGATGTCGGAGGACCTGGTCGCGCTCGACGCCGCGCAGCTCGAGGCGGACGGTCTCGAGGCCACGTTCGAGCAGATGCACGCCGCGAAGATCCACCTGGCACCCGTGGTGCGCGACGGCCTGCTGGCGGGCGTCCTCACGCGCAAGGGCGTCGTGCGCTCGTCCGTCTACCGCCCGGCGCTCGACGCCGCGGGCCGCCTGCGCGTCGGTGCGGCCGTCGGCATCAACGGCGACGTCGCGGCCAAGACCCGTGAGCTGCTCGACGCGGGCGTCGACGTGCTCGTCGTCGACACCGCGCACGGGCACCAGGGCAAGATGCTGCAGGCCCTCGAGGCCGTGCGCTCCGTGGACCCGCAGGTCCCGGTCGTCGCGGGCAACGTCGTGACCGCCGCCGGCGTGCGCGACCTCGTCGCCGCCGGCGCGGACATCCTCAAGGTGGGCGTGGGCCCGGGTGCCATGTGCACCACGCGCATGCAGACCGCCGTCGGCCGGCCGCAGTTCTCCGCGGTGCTGGAGTGCGCGGCCGCCGCGCGCGAGCTCGGCAAGCACGTGTGGGCGGACGGCGGGGTGCGGCACCCGCGGGACGTCGCCCTCGCGCTCGCCGCGGGCGCGTCGCAGGTGATGGTCGGCTCGTGGTTCGCCGGCACGTACGAGTCGCCCGGCGACCTGCACGACGACGGCACGGGGCGCCTGTACAAGGACTCGTTCGGCATGGCTTCCGCGCGGGCCGTCGCCGCGCGCACCGCCGGGGCGGGATCCGCCTTCGGCCGCGCGCGCAAGGCGCTGTACGAGGAGGGCATCTCCACCGGGAAGATGTACCTCGACCCGCTGCGCCCCGGAGTGGAGGACCTCCTGGACGAGATCACCTCGGGCCTGCGCTCCAGCTGCACGTACGCCGGAGCCCGCACGCTCGGGGAGTTCCACGACCGTGCGCTGGTGGGCGTCCAGTCCGCCGCCGGCTACGCCGAGGGCATGCCGGTCGCCACGAGCTGGTGAGCGAGCGATGACCGCGGGGTCTGACGCCGCCCGGGCCCAGCTCGCCGCGCTGGCGTCGGACGGGGCGTTCCTGTCCGACTGGGGCCTGTCGCGGGGCGACCTGGACGCCGCGTCCGCCCGCCCCGCGGCGGTGCTCGTGCTCTTCGGCGTCCTCGACGACCTCGACGCCGACCACGACGCCCAGGCGCTCGCCGTCGCCCACGACCTCGACGTGCTGCTCCTGGAGCGTGCCGCCACCCTGCGCTCGCACGCGGGGCAGGTCGCCTTCCCCGGCGGGCGCGCGGAGGACGGCGAGACGCCGGTCGACGCCGCGCTGCGCGAGGCCGTCGAGGAGACGGGGCTCGACGTCGGCGGCGTCGAGGTGCTCGGCACGCTCGCCGAGCTCCCCATGCCCGTGAGCAACCACCTCGTGACGCCCGTGCTCGGGTGGTGGGCGCGGCCTACCCCCGTGCGCGTCGTCGACGTGGCCGAGTCGTCGCACGTCTTCCGTGCGCCCGTGGCCGACCTGCTCGACCCCGGCCACCGGGTCACGACCGTGCTGCGGCGCGGCGACCAGACCTGGCGCGGGCCGGGATTCGAGATCCTCGACGCCGAGGGCGTGCCGCACCTGGTGTGGGGGTTCACGGCGGGCATCCTCGACGCCGCCTTCCGGCGGCTCGGGTGGACGGAGCCGTGGGACCGCGGCCGCGAGCGCGAGCTCTGACGGTCAGGACCGCCCAGCGGGCGACGGCGGGCACGACGGGCCGCCGCTCGGGGTAGGGGGGCCGGCGCAGGGCGCCGGGGACCGCGCCGGCCCGGCGACGAATCGGCGATGATGTCCCGGTGCCTGCCGCCGAGATCGACGTCGACGTCCCCCTGACCCGCGCGCTGCTCGCGGAGCAGCACCCCGACCTGGCCGGACGCCCCCTGGAGATCGTGGCGAACGGCTGGGACAACGTCATGGTGCGCCTCGGCGACGACCTCGCGGTCCGGCTGCCCCGGCGCGCGCTGGCGGCGCCTCTCGTCGAGCACGAGCAACAGGCGCTGCCCGCGCTGGCCGCACGGCTCCGCGCCGTGGTGCCCGACGTCGTCGTGCCGGCGCCGGTTCGCGTCGGCCGCCCCAGCCCGGCGCTGGGCTACCCGTGGTCGTGGAACGTCGTGCCGTGGGCGGACGGCGTGAGCGCCGAGGCCACCCCGGTGCCCGCCCGCACCGCGTGGGCGCGGACGTTCGGCCGCCTCCTCGCCGCGGTGCACGTGCCCGCACCTGACGACGCGCCGGCGAACCCTGTGCGCGGCGTGCCGCTGCGCGAGCGCGCGGAGGCGCGCGACCCGTCGGCCCTCGATGCGCGCCTCGCGGCCGCCCCCGCCGGGGTGCGCGGCGCGGCGGCGCGGCGCCTCTGGGACCGCGCTCTGGACGCCACCGCCCACGACGGACCGCCGGTGTGGCTGCACGGCGACCCGCACCCGGCGAACCTGGTGGTGGCCCCCGGCGGCGACGGGCGGCCGGACCGGCTTGCCGCCGTCGTCGACTGGGGCGACGTGACCTCCGGCGACCCGGCCTCCGACCTGGGCTCGCTGTGGCTGTGCTTCGACGATGCCGGACGCGCCGCCTGCCGGGCCGAGATCCAGGCGCGCGCGAACGGGGGCATCGGCTGGGACGACGGGACCTGGGCGCGCGCGGCGGGCTGGTCGTTGCTGTTCGCCACGAACATGCTCGCGCACCCCGAGCTGCACCCCCGCATGGTCCCCATCGGCCGGCACGCCCTCCCGGCGCTCCTCGCCGAGGCGGACTGAGGAGGGCCGAGGCGTCGGTCGCGCGTCGGCGAGCAGCGCCGCGCGTCCGCCGGGTCGTGGCGTGTCCGCTGGGGGCGTGAACGTGTCCTGCCGGCGGGGGCGCGCCCCGCGGGTGCTGCCGGAGGATCGGGACGTCCCCGTTTTCGCGGCTGCCGCCGCCGGCTCCAGGAGGCCCCCATGTTCATCGCGATCCTCGACTTCAGGACTGCTGCCACCGACCGTCCCGCCGCCCTCGCCCAGTTCGACGCGGAGGGCGACCGGGTGCGCGCCATGCCAGGCAACGTCGCCTTCCGGGTCTACGCCGCGCGCGAGGACGACACCGCGATCGCCGTGGTCCACGAGTGGGACGACGAGGCCGCGTTCGCCGGCTACCTGAGGTCCGACTCCTTCGCGCGGTCGAGCGCGACGATCCGGCCGATGATGACCGACGCGCCCCAGAGCAGACGCTTCCGTGCCGACCTGCTGGAGACGGTGGCCTGACCGGTGCCGCGACAGGCCCCTAGGATCGGCCTGTGCGAGACCGTCGATGACCCGCGGGGCGTACAGCTTCGTCCGCACGTTCGCGCCGCAGCCCGCTCGCGACCTGTGCCCGGACCGCCACTACCTGCTCTGCGCCTCCGCCGGGACCCTGCGGCTGGAGGCGCAGGGCCAGGCGTGGTTGTTGCCGCCGGCGCGGGCCGCACTGATCGAGGCGGGCCGGCCGATCCGGGTGAGCATCCCGCGGCCGGCCACGACCGCGTCGGTCCTCTTCGACACCGGGTTCGCCCCGACCCCGCCGGCACCCTTGACCGTCTTCGACCTCGACCCGCTGGCGCGCGAGCTGCTGGCAGGGTGCCGCACGTGGGGCGAGTCCGACGAGCCGCTCACGGCGTACGCGGAGGCACTCTTCGCCGCGCTCGCCGCCGTGACCTGGAGGCTCGCCCGGCAGCCGAGCCCGGTCGTCGTGCCCGCCGGCCGGTCACCGGAGCTGCGCCGGGCCCTCGCGCTGACCGAGCAGCGGCTCGGCGACGGGGTCCTGTTCGAGGACGTGGCCGCCGAGGTGGGCCTCGCGCCACGCTCCCTGGCACGGCGCTTCGAGGAGGAGGCCGGTATGACCTGGCGGGCGGTGCTGCGCCGGATGCGGGTGGTGGCCGCGATCGAGGAGCTCGCCGCGGGGGACGCGCCGGTCACCGACATCGCGTTCGCGGTCGGGTACGCCTCGCTGTCCGCCTTCAACGCCGCGTTCAAGGAGCTGACCGGCCGGACGCCGACGGAGTACCGGGCCAGCTTTCGGCCGTGAGCTCACGGTCACCGCACCGCGCGGATCTCGGTGGCCCGAGCGGGTCAGCAGGTCGGAGCACAGCCGGTCAGCAGGTCGGAGCACAGCCAACGATGAATGGGAGCAGACCCATGGCCACAGTGGTACGAGAGATCGTCGTCGACGCGTCGCCGGAATCGGTGTGGGCGATCGTGGGCGACTTCGAGAGCGGCCCGATGCGCATGTCCGGGGGTGCGCTGACCGGGAGCCGGATGGTGCGACCGGACGTCCGGGAGCTGACCTTCGCCGACGGCACGACCGCGCGGGAGCGGCTCGTGGGGCGCGACGAGGGGGCCCGCCGTCTGGCCTACGCCTGGATCGGCGACGAGGTGCGGCACGACAACACGTCGATGCAGGTGTTCGCCCTGGACGACGGCCGGTCCCGGCTCGTCTGGACCCATGACACCCTGCCGGACGAGCTGACCGACTGGCTGGCCGCCACGATGGACCGGACGGCACCCCTGCTGCGACGCCACCTCGCGGCCGGGTAGCTGACCGGCCGCCACCGCGGCCGCACGAGCAGGCAGACTGGTCCCATGGCCGGAGACACCCCGCGAACCACCTGGACCGACGCCGACCCGCGCGCGTTCGTCGCCGAGGTCGCACGCCCGCTCCGGCGACGGGACGCGGAGACCCTGCTCGCGCTCATGGAGCGCGTCACCCGGCAGCCCCCGCGGATGTTCGGCGCCTCGATCGTCGGGTTCGGGGAGTACCGGTACACCTACGCCAGCGGGCGCACGGGCCACGCCGCCGCGGCGGGCTTCTCCCCGCGCGCGGCGGCGTGCGTCGTGTACCTCTCGGACGGCGTGGAGGCGCACGCCGGCGCGCTTGCCCGCCTCGGCCCGCACTCGACCGGCGTGGGTTGCCTGTACCTCAAGGACCTCGCGCAGGTGGACCTGGGCGTCCTCGAGGAGATCGTCGCCGCGTCGTACGCCACGCTCACGACCGGGACGTACGGCCTGCGGGCGCGCGAAGGCGGGCAGCCCTAGGCCCCCACGGGCAGGGCACCCGGTGGACGGCGCGCGCTCAATCGTCCAGGCCGTCGGCGGACAGTGCGGCAGGGTCGGCGCCTGCGGCGGCGAGCAGACCGCGCGCGGCGCGGCGCGCCCGCGCGTACGCGTCCGGGTCGGCGAGGAGCACGGACGCGAGGTCGGCGCGATCGAGCACCGCGTCGAGCGTGAAGACGAGCTGGCCGACGTCCGTGCCCTCCGCGAGCTCGCCCCGCTCGACGGCGCCCGTCGCGAGGCGCACGAGGTAGGCGTCCCAGTCCCGCAGCGCGGCCACGACCGCGTCCCGCACCGGGCCGGGCGTGCGGGCGTCGAGCTCCGTCGCCGCCGCACGGAAGAAGCAGCCGCCGTCGAAGACGCGCTCCTCGGAGTAGGTCAACCAGGCCAGCACCGTGCTCCACAGCCTGGCGAGCCCGGGCTCCCCCCCGGCAGCCGGGAGCACCACGGTCGCGCGGTAGACGTCGCGCGCGTGCGCCACCACCGCGAGCTGCAGGCCCTCCTTCGAGCCGAACAGCCCGGCGATGCCGCTCTTGTTCACAGGAACGGACGCCGCCAGCGTGCCGAAGGTCAGGCCGTCGAGGCCCTCCACGGACGCCGCGTGCACCGCCCGGTCGAGGACCGCCCGGCGCGTGCGGTCACCGCGCAGTCGTCGGCCGTCGACGGCGCCGGGGGCCGCGCCGGTGGTCGCGGCAGGAGCTGAAGCACTCATGCGCACGAGTGTACGACCGTTCGTTCAGTGATACTGTGCGAACGATCGTACAGTTTCTCGCTCAGGAGGTCTCTCGTGCCCTACGTCCCGACCGCCGTCAGCACGGGCTTCCGTGCGCTGTCCGCCGTCGCTCCCCCGCTCGCGATCCGCCTGGGCACGCGCGCCTTCTGGCACGTCGGCCCGCCCGCTCCCGTCCGACCCGTGGACCGCGCCGTCCACGAGCGCGCCACCCGCGGGACCGTCCGGGTCGCCGGCGACCGCATCGTCACCTACCGATGGGGCGACGCCGGCGCCCCCCGCGTGCTGCTCGTGCACGGGTGGCGGCACCGCGCCTCCCGGCTCGCCGCGCTCGTCCGGGCGTTCGAGGACGCCGGGCTGGCCGTCGTCTCCTTCGACGGCGTGGCGCACGGCGACTCGTCGGGGCGCCGGATGTCGGCCCTGGACCAGGTCGCCGCGATGCACGCGGTCCAGGAGGTGGAGGGAACCTTCGCCGGCGTCGTGGGGCACTCCGTGGGCGGGCTGGCCGCCGGGCTGGCGCTCCACGACGGTTTCGCCGCCGACCGGTTCGCCACCCTCTCCACCTCGACGGGCTTCGACGCGGTGGCCGAGGCGTTCCTGCGCCTCGCCGGGCTCCCCGACCGGCTGCACGACCGGTTCTGCGATCACGTCGCCCTGAGCTTCCCCGGCGGCGTGACGGATGCGCGTGCCCGGATCGACCTCGTCGCGCACCCTGTGCCGGCAGGCCTTCCGACGCTCTTCGTCCAGGACGTCGACGACCGGATGGTCGGCCCGGTCCAGGCACGTCGGTTGCACGCCGCCCACCCGGGCAGCGAGCTCCTCGTCACCTCCGGCCTGGGCCACAACCGCATCCTCGACGACCACGACGTGCTGGACGCCGTCGTCGACCACATCACGGCGCGCAACGGCGCCCGCAGCGCCGCGCGCTTCCCGGCCTCGACGGCCTCCTCCTGACCCGTGCCGACGAAGGCGACTCCCGCCGGCGGCACCGACACGACACCGTCAGGGAACGACGGCGCCCCGCCCCTCTGCAGAGGGACGGGGCGCCGTCGGTGCGAGACCCGTCAGGCGACGAGCGAGCGCAGCACGTACTGCAGGATGCCGCCGTTGCGGTAGTAGTCCGCCTCGCCCGGCGTGTCGATGCGCACCACGGCGTCGAACTCGACGACCGAGCCGTCGGCCTTCGCGGCGGTCACGCGCACGGTCGAGGGCGTGGTGCCCTCGTTGAGCTCCGTGATGCCCGCGATGTCGAACGTCTCAGTGCCGTCCAGCCCCAGCGACCCGGCGTTCTCGCCGGCCGGGAACTGCAGCGGCAGCACGCCCATGCCGATGAGGTTGGAGCGGTGGATGCGCTCGAACGACTCGGTGATGACCGCCTTGACGCCCAGCAGCGCGGTGCCCTTCGCGGCCCAGTCGCGCGACGAGCCGGAGCCGTACTCCTTGCCGCCGAGCACCACCAGCGGGGTGCCCTGCGCCGCGTAGTCCTGCGCCGCGTCGTAGATGGTGTCCTGGGCGTTCTTCACGAAGTTGAACGTGAAGCCGCCCTCGACGCCGTCCAGCAGCTGGTTCTTGAGGCGGATGTTCGCGAACGTGCCGCGGATCATGACCTCGTGGTTGCCGCGGCGCGAGCCGTAGGAGTTGAAGTCACGGCGCCCGATGCCGTGCTCGGCCAGGTACACGCCGGCCGGGCTGTCCGCCTTGATGGCACCGGCGGGCGAGATGTGGTCGGTGGTGACCGAGTCACCGAGCTTCGCGAGCACCCGCGCGCCGGCGATGTCCGCGACCGGCTCCGGCTGCGCGCCCATGCCCTCGAAGTACGGAGGCTTGCGCACGTAGGTGGACTCGGAGTCCCAGGAGAACGTGTCGCCCTCGGGGGTCTCGAGCGCCCGCCACCGGTCGTCGCCGGTGAACACGTCCGCGTAGTCCTTGGTGAACATGCCGCGGTCGATCGACGAGTCGATCGTCGCCTGCACCTCTTCCGGCGACGGCCAGATGTCGCGCAGGAAGATCGGGTTACCGGCCTCGTCGCGACCCAGCGGATCGGACTCGAAGTCGAACTCCATGGTGCCGGCCAGCGCGTACGCGATGACCAGGGGCGGGGACGCGAGGTAGTTCATCTTCACGTCGGGGTTGATGCGACCCTCGAAGTTGCGGTTGCCGGACAGCACCGAGACGACCGACAGGTCGTGCTCGTTGACCGCCTCGGAGATCTTCTCGTCGAGCGGGCCGGAGTTGCCGATGCAGGTGGCGCAGCCGTAGCCGACCAGGTGGAAGCCGAGCTTCTCCAGGTACGGCCACATGCCGGCCTTCTCGTAGTAGTTCGTGACGACCTGCGAGCCGGGCGCCATCGAGGTCTTGACCCACGGCTTGGACGTGAGGCCCTTCTCGACGGCCTTCTTCGCCAGGAGCGCCGCGGCGAGCATGACCGACGGGTTCGAGGTGTTGGTGCACGAGGTGATCGAGGCGATCGCGACCGCGCCGTGGAACAGGTCGAACTGCGTGCCCTCGCTGTCCGTCACCGGCACGGTGCGCCGCACCTGGGCGTGCGTGGACGGCGAGTCGGAGGCCGGGAACGACTCCTTCTCGGCCTCGTCCACGGAGTCGATGACCTCGGGGGCGTAGGCCGGCAGGTCACGGGCGAACGCCGACTTGGCGTTCGACAGCTCGATGCGGTCCTGCGGGCGCTTCGGGCCGGCGATCGACGGCACCACGGTGCCGAGGTCGAGCTCGAGGTACTCCGAGAACTTCGGCTCCACGTAGGACTCCGAGCTCGGGTCGAGCCACAGGCCCTGCTCCTTGGCGTACGCCTCGACGAGCGCGAGCTGCTCGTCGCTGCGGCCGGTGAGGCGCAGGTAGTCCAGGGTGACGTCGTCGATCGGGAAGATCGCGGCGGTGGAGCCGAACTCCGGCGACATGTTGCCGATGGTGGCGCGGTTGGCCAGCGGCACCTGGGCGACGCCCGCGCCGTAGAACTCGACGAACTTCCCGACCACGCCGTGCTGGCGCAGCATCTGGGTGATGGTGAGGACGACGTCGGTCGCGGTCACGCCGGCCGGGATGGAGCCCGCCAGCTTGAAGCCCACGACGCGCGGGATGAGCATCGACACCGGCTGGCCGAGCATGGCCGCCTCGGCCTCGATGCCGCCGACGCCCCAGCCCAGGACGCCGAGCCCGTTGACCATCGTGGTGTGCGAGTCGGTGCCGACGCAGGTGTCGGGGTAGGCGCGCAGCACGCTCTGCCCGTCGACCTCCACCTCGCGGGTCATGATCGTGCGCGCCAGGTACTCGATGTTGACCTGGTGCACGATGCCGGTGCCCGGGGGGACGACCTTGAAGTCGTCGAACGCCGTCTGGCCCCAGCGCAGGAACTGGTAGCGCTCGTGGTTGCGCTCGTACTCGAACTCGACGTTGCGGGCGAAGGCGTCCGCGCGGCCGGCGACGTCGATCTGCACGGAGTGGTCGATGACCATCTCGGCGGGGGCGAGCGGGTTGATCCGCTTCGGGTCGCCGCCGAGCTCCGCGACGGCCTCGCGCATCGTGGCGAGGTCGACGACACAGGGCACGCCGGTGAAGTCCTGCATGATCACGCGGGCGGGCGTGAACTGGATCTCCGTGTCGGGCTGGGCGTCCGGGTCCCAGGACGCGAGGGCGCGCACGTGGTCGGCCGTGATGTTGGCGCCGTCCTCGGTGCGCAGGAGGTTCTCGGCGAGGATCTTCAGGGAGTACGGGAGGCGCTCGGCGCCTTCGACGGCGGAGAGGCGGAAGATCTCGTAGGCCTTCCCGCCGACCTCCAGCGTTCCCTTCGATCCGAACGTGTCCACGCTGCTCACTGCGGCTCCTTCTGCGGGGCTGGCCGGCGAGGGCACCGTGTGCGCGCTGCGGCGCGACGGTCCCGACGCCGTGGTTCTGGGGGGCTCCGCCCAGCGTACGCCGGGCACCTGGTCAGCATAGCCCATATATCTTGACGTCAAGATATCTCGGCGTCAGGTCCCCGGCGTACTCGATGGCGAGAGATCCCGTACGCCGCACGGGAACAAGCGCTGTGGCCAGGGCGTTGTCCAGCTGCCCTCGACCGGAAGGACGCCCATGCCGTCGCGCACCCCCGCCGCCACCGCCGACACCCTGCCCGACACCCGGCCCAGCGCCGACCCTGAACCGCAGACCGGTGAGCTCCTGCCGCCGCTCACCGCGCAGGCCGAGCTGCTCCTGGCGCGTGGCATCGTCCCGGCCGAGACGCTCTCCCCCGCCGCGCTGCGCGACGCCGCCGCGGCGTTGGAGCCGACGGCACCGGCCGGGTCGCTGCTGGTGGTCCACCCCAGGCTCCTGGCTCCGTCGGCGCTCGCCCCGCACCTGCGCCGCACGACGACGGCCCGCGGGCACGCCGTGGAGCGCCGCGGTTTCGTCGTCACGGACATGACCGACGTGGACGACTTCGCCCCCGTGCCCGGCCTCGATGTGCCGGACGCCGACGTCTACGCCGTCGCCGCCCCCGACCGGGGCGACGCGATGGCGAACTGGTCACCCGAGGAGGCGGAGCCGGCGATCGCCGCGCGCGGTCGCAGCCCGCTCACCCTCGCCGAGGGGATCCACTGGGTGCTGCAGTCCCCCGACGCGCTCGCCCGGAACGTCTGTTTCATGACGATCGGGTCCCGGCTGCGGCGGCCGAACGGCTCCTACGATGCGCGCACGCCCGCCGTCTGGATCTCGAACGGCACGGGCCGGGACGGGGCAGAGCGGCGCGGCGCGGCCAAGGTGGGCTGGTGCTGGTGGCGCAACCGGCACACCTGGCTCGGGTTCGCCTCGACCGCCGCGCGGCAGGCCTGACCCGGCAATGACATCGAGCGTGCTGGATTGATCCTCATTCGGCCCGTATGAGGATCAATCCAGCACACTCGATGCGCGACCTCAGCGGTCGAGGACGGCCACGCACTCCACGTGGTGCGTCATCGGGAAGAGGTCGAACGCGCGCAGCCCGGTCAGCTCGTACCCGTGCCCGGCCAGGTAGGCGATGTCGCGGGCCAGCGCGGCGGGGTCGCACGCCACGTAGACGACACGTCGCGGGCCGCGGGCGGCGATCGCGTCCACGACGGCGCGGCCCGCCCCGACACGCGGGGGGTCCAGGACGACGATGTCGGCGCCGTCCCCGACCGGCGCCCCGCCGGCGTCGCCGCCGGTGAGGACCTGGTCCACGGCGCCGAGGTGCAGCTCCACCTGCGGGAGGTCGTGGGCGTTACGGCGGGCGTCCTTCACCGCGCGGTCGTCGCCCTCGACCGCGACGACACGGCCGGAGGCGCCGACCGCCGCCGCGAGCGGCACGGTGAACAGGCCCGCGCCGGAGTACAGGTCCAGGACGGTGGCCCCGTCCGCATGGCCCGGGGCGTCGCCCACCGCGTCCAGCACGGCGCCGGCGAGCAGCTCGGGCGCCGCGCGGTGCACCTGCCAGAAGCCGTCGGCCGCCACACGGTACCGGTGCTCCGCGCCGCCCGCCCGCACCGTCTCGGTGACCGCACGCCGCGCGTTGGGACGCGTGTCCCCACGGCCACGGCGCCACGGCACGTCGTCCACGAGCAGCACCGGGTCGGCCCCGTCCGCCGGCGCCGCGAGCTCGAGGCGGGCCCCGGGCTGCCAGCGCCGGGTCCACACGTCCTCCGCGTCCGCGAGCGCCGCCACGGTCTCGGTCGCGAGCGGCATCCCGTCGAGCGGGACGACGTCGTGCGAACGGAACCGCCGCATCCCCGCGCGCCCGTCCGCGTCGGCCACGAGGTCGATGCGGGTGCGGTAGCCGAGGCCGCCGCGTCCCTCGTCGCCCGGCACGGCCTCCACCTCGACGTCGCGGTCGATCCGCGCCAGCCGGGTGAGCTGCTCGGCCACCACGGCCGCCTTCCAGCGGCGCTGGGCGGGCAGGGCGACGTGCGCCAGCTCGCCGCCGCCCACCCCGCCGGGCCCCGCCTCGGGCCACGCGGACGGGACCCGATCGGCGGACGCGTCGAGCACCTCGACCGCGTCCGCGCGCCAGAAGCGCGACCCGGTCTCGGTGACGCGGGCCCGCACGCGCTCCCCGGGCAGGGTGTGCCGGACGAAGACGACGCGGCCGTCCAGACGGGCCACGCAGTGCCCACCGTGCGCGACGGGGCCGATCTCGAGCTCGACCTCCCGGCCGACCTCCGGGTCGGGGGCGGTGGATCGGGGGCGCGGCGCGGAACGGCGAGGTCGGGGCATGGGCCTATTCTCCCCCGGCCCGCGGCGGGATCAGAACCGCGGGCCCCGCGGCGACGTCCCCTCCAGGCCGGTCTGTCCCGCCGACGACGACAGCTGCCACGGCACGGACGCCACGACGACGCCGGGCGTGAACAGCAAGCGACCCTTGAGGCGAAGCGCCGACTGGTTGTGCAGCAGCTGCTCCCACCAGTGCCCGACGACGTACTCGGGGATGTAGACGACGACCAGGTCGCGCGGCGAGTCGCGGCGCACCGACCGCACGTACTTCAGCACGGGCCGGGTGATCTCCCGGAAGGGCGAGTCGAGCACGCGCAGCGGCACGGGCAGGTCGAGCGCCTCCCAGCGCGCGCGCAGGTCGGCGATCTCCTCGGCGTCCACGCCCACCGTCACGGCCTCGAGGACCGACGGGCGCGACGCCCGCGCGTACGCCACGGCCCGCATCGTCGGCTTGTGGATCTTCGAGACCAGCACGACGGCGTGCACGCGACTGGGCAGGGCGCGCGCGCCCGCGACGTCGTCGAGCTCCAGCTCGGCGCGCACCCGGACGTAGTGGGCCCGGATCCCCTTCATGAGCGCGAAGAGGACGCCCATCGCCAGCAGGGTGATCCAGGCACCGTGCGTGAACTTGGTCGCCAGCACGATGACCAGCACCGTGGCCGTCATCACGAAGCCGACGCCGTTGACCATCCGGGAGCGCTGCATGCGTGAGCGCTCCTTGGGGTCGGGCTCCTTGCGCAGCGCGCGCGTCCAGTGCCGCAGCATGCCGAGCTGGGAGAGCGTGAACGACACGAACACGCCCACGATGTACAGCTGGATGAGACGCGTGACCTGCGCGTCGAAGGCCACGATGAGGACGATCGCCGCGACCGCGAGGGTGATGATCCCGTTGGAGAAGGCGAGCCGGTCGCCACGCGTGTGCAGCTGGCGCGGCAGGAAGCCGTCCTTCGCGAGGATCGAGCCGAGCACCGGGAAGCCGTTGAAGGCCGTGTTCGCCGCGAGGACGAGGATGAGCCCGGTGACGATCGAGATCGCCACGAACGCGGGCGTGAACCCCTGGAAGACCGCCTCCGCGAGCTGGCTGATCACGGGGTGCTGGTTGTAGTCCTCCGGCAGCGGCTGCCCGCCCGCCGTGAGCTGGTGCGGGTCCTCCACGTACTTGACGCCGGTGGCCTGCGCGAGCATCAGGATCGAGATCATCATCGTGGCCGAGATGCCGCCCAGCAGGGCCAGCGTGGTGGCGGCGTTGCGCGACTTGGGCTTGCGGAACGCCGGGACGCCGTTGCTGATGGCCTCTACGCCGGTCAGCGCCGCGCACCCGGAGGCGAAGGCCCGCGCCAGCAGGAAGGCGCCCGCGAGCCCGGTGAGACCCTGGTCGAAGCCTGCCTCGGGCGTGATCTCGAAACCGGCGCTCTCCGCGAGCGGCAGGTCGTCGGCGAAGTACCGGATCGCGCCGACGACGGCGAGGAGGCCGATGAGCGCCATGAAGCAGTAGGTCGGGATCGCGAAGACGGTGCCCGACTCGCGCACGCCGCGCAGGTTCATCACCGTGAGGATCACGACGACCACCACGGCGAACAGCGCCTCGTGCCCGCGCAGGAACGGCAGGGCCGACGCCGCGTACTGCGCGCCCGAGGAGATCGACACGGCCACCGTGAGGACGTAGTCGACGAGCAGCGCGGAGGCGACACCGATGCCGGCCGACGGGCCGAGGTTCGTCGTCGCGACCTCGTAGTCGCCGCCCCCCGACGGGTAGGCGCGCACGTTCTGGCGGTAGGACGACACCACGACGAGCAGCACGACCACGACACCGAGGCCGACCCATGGCGAGATCGTCGTCGCGGCGATGCCGGCGACCGCGAGGGTCAGCAGGATCTCGTCGGGCGCGTACGCCACGGACGACAGCGCGTCCGAGGCGAAGACGGGGAGAGCGACGCGTTTGGGCAGCAGCGTGTGCCCCAGGTTCTCGCTGCGCACGGGGCGCCCGATGAGGAGCCGTTTGGCAGCGTCCGCGATGTCCGACACGTCGAGCAATGCTATGCCCGGTGCGGCCCTCGGGCGCGCGCCGTCCCGTCGCGATGACCGCGTGTCCCGCGAGGTATAGCGTTTCGCCCGTGCACTTCGTCATCATGGGCTGCGGCCGCGTCGGCTCGACGCTCGCGCAGACGATCGAGTCCCGCGGCCACTCGGTGGCCGTCGTCGACCAGAACCCCGACGCGTTCCGCCGCCTGCCGGCCGGTTTCTCCGGGCAGAAGGTGACCGGCGTCGGCTTCGACCGGGACACGTTGGTCCAGGCCGGCATCGAGGACACGTACGCCTTCGCCGCCGTGTCCGACGGCGACAACTCCAACGTGCTCGCCGCCCGCGTCGCGCGCGAGACGTACGGCGTCGAGAACGTCGTGGCGCGCATCTACGACCCGCAACGGGCCGAGATCTACCAGCGGCTCGGCATCCCGACCGTGGCCACGGTGCGCTGGACGGCCGACCAGGTGCTGCGCCGCATGCTCCCGCTCGGGGCCACCGACGAGTACCGCGACCCGTCCGGGCAGGTCCGCCTCGCGCAGGTGGACTACCACCCCGGCTGGGCCGGGACGACGGTGCACCGCATCGAGGAGGCCACCGGGACACGGGTCGCGTTCCTGTCGCGCTACACCGACGGCATCCTCCCCACGCCGGGCTCTGTCCTGCAGGAGAACGACGTGCTGCACGTCCTCATGCGCGCCGACGACGCGGCCGCCGTCGAGCGGGTCCTCACCCACGAGCCCCGGCAGGAGGAGAGCTGATGCGCGTCGTCGTCGCCGGGGCGGGGTCGGTGGGCCGGTCCATCGCCCGCGAGCTGCTCTCGCACGACCACGAGGTCGTGCTCATCGACAAGAACCCGGCCGCGATGCGGGTCGCCCAGGTGCCCGAGGCGGACTGGCTCCTCGCCGACGCGTGCGAGCTGTCCTCCCTGGAGGCGACGGACGTCACGAGCGCCGACGTCGTCGTCGGCGCCACCGGTGACGACAAGGCGAACCTCGTCTTCTCCCTGCTGTGCAAGACGGAGTTCGGGGTCCCGCGCACGGTCGCGCGCGTCAACAACCCGAAGAACGAGTGGATGTTCGACGGCTCCTGGGGCGTCGACGTCGCCGTCTCGACCCCGCGGATCATGACGGCGATGGTCGAGGAGGCCGTGGCCGTCGGCGACCTGGTGCGGATCTTCACGTTCCACCAGTCCGGCGCGGACATCGTCGAGGTGACGCTGCCCGACGACTCGCCGCTGGTGGGCGCCCGCGTCGGCGCCGTCACCTGGCCCACGGACACGGTGCTCGCGTGCGTCGTGCGCGGCGCGCAGCCGTTGGCGCCGACGGTGGACGACACGCTCGAGGTCGGCGACGAGCTCGTCCTGGTGATGGGAAGCCAGGCCGACGAGGAGTCGCTCCAGTACCTGCTCTCCCACGGCAGCCCGTCCGTCCCCGCGATCGCCGCTGGCGAGCCGCTCGTGCCGCCCGAGCTCGCCGCCGCCCAGGAGCCGGATGCCGACCGGCCCGACGCCGACGACTAGGCCAGGTCAGCCCGCGGGGCCGGCCGGTTCCGTCTCGCCGCGCTCGGGCCGGTCGTCGGGCCGTTCGTGGGCGCCGCGCACGACGACCCAGGTGAGCCACAGCACCAGGCCCCACAGCGGGACGCCCAGCACCAGGTGGGCCGTGCCCAGCCAGCCGACGCTGTCCGCGAAGTACAGCGGCACCTTGACCGCCAGCCGCACCGCGAACAGCCCCGCCCAGAACCAGGTGGCGAGCGTGTAGCGCCGTACGAGCGCCGGGTCCTTGCGCCACGCCGCCAGGGCGGCGAACGGGCTTGCCGCCGGGGCGCTGCCCGCCTCGGGCGCGGCACCCGCGGTCTGCCCGCCGTCGTCGCCGCCGCGGGCACGCTCGGCGGCCACGTCGGCGAACCCGCCCCGCACTGCCTCGACCACGAGCCCGACCACGGGCCAGCGCACGGCCAGCGACACGAGGATGGCCGCGAGGTACGCCGCGTTGGTCCACAGCCCCCACACGTAGAAGTTCTGGGCCTCGCCGGAGCGCCACGCCCAGAAGACGCCGACGCCGATGCCGAGCAGCCCGCCGAGCGCCTGCGTGATCGGCGTGCGCTGGGCGAGCCGGGCCACGACCGCGACGAGCGCCGCGCCCACGGACGCGACGAGCGCCCAGGTCAGAGCGGCACGGTCGTCGCCACCCATCGACGCGACGACGTAGACGACCACGAAGAGCAGCCCGGGCAGCACGGCCTCGACCACCCCGCGCACGCCCCCGACGGCCTGCGCGAACGAGAACGAGTCACCCGTGACCGCCCGCACCCCGCGACCGTCCGGGGGCGGGGCGGCCGGACCCGTCGGCTTCCCCGCCGCGGGATACCCGTCGCTCACTCGCCGGCTCGCGCGCGCAGCTCGTACCGGGGGTTGAACATCGTGCGCCGCCCGTCGACGTCGCACACCAGCCCCTGCACGCGGATGCGCCGGCCCGGGTCGATCCCCGCGATGGACCGGCGTCCGAGCCACACGAGGTCGAGCGACCCGGAGCCGTCGTACAACTCGGCCTCCACGGTCGGCACGCCCTCGCGCGGGCGCAGCACGACGGAGCGCAGCACGCCGGCCGCGCTCGCGCGACGGCGGTCGCCGAGGTCGGACACCGGGGTGCAGCCGCGGTAGGTCGCGGCCTCGTGCCGCTCCTCGTCGGCGGCGACCTCGTCGGCCGAGGCCAGCGCGTGCTGGACGGCGGTTCGCAGGGACATCAGATGCTCCAGGCTGGCGGACGAGCCGGCGTCGTGGCCGGGTCGTTCACCGGATCTCGGTGATCTCCGGCCCGCGGGTGAGCGGGTCGAACGACGGCGTCTGCGGCGCGGCGCCCTCAGGGCCGGCCGCGTCGTCCCCGCTGTCCTGGCGGGCGCTCTTGGGCAGGGTCAGCGTGAGGAGGTCGCGCGGCGGCCGAGGGTTGCCGTCCCGCACGACGACGACGTTCGCGAACACGGACTCGAGCTGCTTGGCCGCCTCGGGGTCGACCGCGGCACGCCCGGACAGCACGCCGCGAAGGAACCACCGCGGCCCGTCCACGCCCACGAACCGGGCGGGACGCACGGCGGGCTGGCCGTCGGGACCGGTGGCCGGGATGCGGGCGATGAGCTCGCGGCCGAACATGCCCGGCACGTCGTCGACGGTGCCGCCCTGGCGGGTGATGGACGCACCGATCTCGGCACGCACCTCGTCCCAGATGCCCTCCGTGCGGGGGGCGGCGAAGGCCTGCACCTGCAGGCCCGACCCGGCGAGGGTGGCGGACACGCCGGTCACCTTCTGGGTCTTCTTGTCGACCTCCATGCGCAGCTCGAGGCCGGGCAGGACAGGCAGCCAGATGGCGCCGAGGTCCACGCGCGGTCCCATGCCCGTCACCTGGTCCGAGTCGAACGGCCCGCGCTCGGGACGCTCCGCCGTGCCCTGGTCGTCGGCGGTGGCGGGAGCGTCGGCCTCCGCTGTCGCGGGCTCGAGGGCCTCGTCACTCGCCTTCTTCGACGCGTTGCGCCGGAACAACCCCACGGAGGATCTCCTTCTCGTCGTCCTGCCCTCCCGGCGACCCGGGCGGGCACTACCCATCTCCCACAGTAGACCGGTTCGCGCGTTCCTCCGGTCTGCGTCCGGGGCGGTCAGCTGCCGGCGAACCCGCCGCTCGAACCGAGGCCGCCGTCGCCGCGGTGCGAGCCCGGCAGCGTCGTCGCGACGAGGAAGCGCGCGTGCTCCACGCGCTGCACCACGAGCTGAGCGACCCGGTCGCCGCGCCGCAGGCGCACCGGCTCGGCGACGTCCGTGTTGAGGAGGATCACCTTGATCTCCCCGCGGTAGCCGGCGTCGATGGTGCCCGGCGCGTTCACCACGGTGATGCCGTGCTTGGCCGCCAGCCCGGAGCGCGGGTGCACGAACGCCGCGTACCCCTCGGGCAGCGCGATCGCCACTCCCGTGGGGACCACGACACGGCCCTGCGGCGGGATCTCGACGTCGACGGTGGTCACGAGGTCCGCGCCCGCGTCACCCGGGTGCGCATAGGCGGGGGTGGGCACGTCGTCGAGCAGCGTGACCAGCACATCCACGGTGCTCGGGTCGGTGCTCACGGCGCTCGCGTCGTGGCTCGCGGACGGGGTCACGGGCTGGCTGGCGGTGTCGGGCACCCGGGAAGCGTAGCCGACCGGCGGGCGGCCCCCCGGTGCCCGGGGTGCTGGGATGATGGGGCCATGAGCGAGCACGCGCCCGACCTGTCCCCCGTCACCGGCCCGGCCTTCCGGGAGCGGCTCTCGCCCGGTCCGGGAGCCTGGTGCGGCGCCGTCGGGCTGGGCGTCATCGTCGGGGTGACGCTGTGGCCGCTCGCGCACGTGGTCGCGGCCGTGGTCGGCGTCGTCGTCGCCGCGGGCACCCTCGCGGCGCTCGTCGCGACGTCGCCGGTCATCGAGGTCACCGACGGGAACCTGCGCGCCGGCAGGGCGCAGGTTTCGGTCGATCTCCTGGGCGAGGTGACGCCGATGGACGACGCCGAGGCGATGCGCACCGCCCTGGGCCCGGCGCTCGACGCGCGCGCGTTCGTGTGCCTGCGCGCGTGGGCGCGCACCGGCGTGCAGGTGGAGCTGCAGGACCCGCTCGACCCGACCCCCTACTGGCTGCTGTCGACCCGGCGGCCGCGGGAGCTCGCCGCGGCGCTCCGGAGCTGAGCCCCGGCGTCCCCGGGGACGACGAAGGCCGTCACGTCTCGACGTGACGGCCTGTGTCGTCCGTGGTGCTGGTGCCCCGACCGGCAGTGGGTCAGGCGGCGCACTCCGTGCAGATCATCTGGCCGTTCTTCTCGTACGCCAGCTGGCTGCGGTGGTGGACGAGGAAGCAGCTCGTGCAGGTGAACTCGTCGGCCTGGCGGGGCAGGACGCGGACCGCGAGCTCCTCGCCGGACAGGTCGGCGCCCGGAAGCTCGAAGCCTTCCGCCGCCTCCGTCTCGTCCTCGTCGACGACACCCGACGACTTGTCGGAACGACGCGCCTGGAGCTCCTGGATCGAGTCCTGCTCCGCGTCTTCGTCGGTCTTGCGGGGGGCGTCGTAGTCGGTTGCCATCTGTGTGGTCACGCTCCGTGAGGTCGGTATCGGTACGCGCTGATAATGCTCGGTGACCGGGTTTTGTTCCCGGTCGGCCCACGGATTGTGCACCATTTCGCGCGGGCGCGCGACACCACGCGCTGTTCCCCGTGTCACAGCGTCGCCATCCGCCCCTGACCTGCACCGACACGTCTCGCCGGTGAGATGTTCGCCCTGGGCGTGACGGGGGCGCTGACACGTTTTTTCACCCCGGCGAACCGCCGCGGAAGGGCCGAACCTCGTCAGCCGGTCAGCTGCGCGTCACGCCCTCGCGTCCGTCGGCGCCCGCGTCCTCCAGCAGCGCGACGAGCTCGGCCACGACCGGGACCGCCCCGGCGACGGTCATGGTGCTGCTCGGGCCCCGGCCGCGCAGCCCGCCCACCCAGGCGCCGGCCTCCGCGGCCACGAGGCCGCCCGCCGCCACGTCCCAGGCGTTGATGCCGCGCTCGTAGTAGAGGTCGAGCGCGCCCTCCGCCACCAGGCACAGGTCGATCGCGGCGGCGCCGAGCCGGCGGATGTCGCGCACGCGCGGCAGCACCTCGGCGAGGACCTCGGCTTGGCGTGCACGCCGCTCGGCCGCATACCCGAAGCCCGTGCCCACGAGGGACTGGGCGAGTGAAGGCGGCGCACTCACCCGCAGCGCGCGCCCGTCCCGCTCGGCCCCTCCGCCGCGGGCCGCCGTCCAGGTGCGACCGTCCACCACCGAGTGCACGCAGCCCGCGAGCGCAGTCCACCGCTCCGGGTCGGGCGGCCCGGCGACGACGGCCACCGACACCGCGTACGACGAGACGCCGTACAGGTAATTGACCGTGCCGTCGATCGGGTCGAGCACCCAGGTGAGCCCCGACGTGCCGGGGACGTCGTCACCCTCCTCGCCGAGGATCGCGTCGTCGGGCCGCTCGGCGGCGAGCCGCGTGCGCAGGAGCTCCTCGGAGGCCCGGTCCATCGCCGTCACCGGGTCGACGGCGCTCGACTTGGTCGCGGCGACCTCCACCCGCGCCGGGCGTCCCTCGCGCACCAGGGCTCCGGCCTCGCGCGCGAGGCTCCGGGCGAGCGCGCGCAGCTCCTCGACATCGGTGCCCGGGGGCACCGCACCGGCATCGTCGTCCGACAGGTCCTGACCAGCCGCTCGATCCTCCACGCGCTACATCTTGCCCGACCGTCGCCCCCAGCGGGCGGTCCAGCCCGGGCCGGGGTGCGGCACGGTCCAGCCGCGCGCGAGAGACACGATGCGGAAGCCGAAGACGAGCGCGACCACCGCGAGCGCGGTCCAGACCTCGAGCACCCCGGCGGACCAGAGCGCCGCGGTGAGGCCCGCTCCCACGAGGGCGGGCACGGCGTAGAGCTGACGGTCGGCGAACACGAGCGGGACCTCGCCGACGAGCACGTCACGCAGGACGCCGCCGCCCACGGCCGTGAGCACCCCGACCACGACGGACGCCAGGATGCCCGCGTCGAGACCGAGCGACTTCGTCGTGCCCTGGAGCACGAACAGCGCGAGAGCCGCGGCGTCCAGCACGAGGATCGAGCGGCGCATGCGCTCCAGGCCGGGGTGGAAGAAGAAGATGATCACGCCGGCCGCCAGCGCGGCCGTGACCAGGCGCCAGCTCGAGATGCCGACCGGCGGGGTGTCCCCGATCAGGACGTCGCGCAGGATCCCGCCCCCGAGGCCGGTGACCCACGCGAGGACCAGGACGCCGAACGCGTCGAACCGCCTGCGCACGGCCGCGAGCCCGCCCGAGACCGCCGCGACGAAGACCGCGACGAGCTCTAGGTAGGAGACCGGGCCGGAGGTGAACGCGTCCACGGGACGTCATCCTCCCAGGCGCACCACGACAGGGCGCGCCAAATCGGCGGCACACCGACGCGCCTGCGCGACCGTGCCGCGCCCCGGTGGCACCCTCGAACAGGCGGACCCGCCCCGGCGGACAGACCCGCGGGCGACCTGTGAGGGAGGAAGCATGGCCGAGCTCGAGCTCGTGAGGCTGCACGAGGACGGTGAGCGCCTGGTCCTGCGCGGTCCCGACGGCACCGAGAGCACGCTGCCCATCACGGAGGCGTTGCGCGCCGCGGTACGGCGCGACCGACCACGCACCGAGGCGTTGCGCGCCCAGGCGGCGACGACCCTGCGGCCACGCGACCTGCAGGCGCGGCTGCGCGCAGGCGCATCGGTCGAGGAGCTCGCCGAGGAGTCCGGGCTCCCCGTCGAGCACGTGCAGCGCTACGAGTGGCCCGTGGCCGCCGAGCGCGACCATGTCATCGGGCAGGTGCGCGCCCACCGGTTGCCGGGTGACGACGAGACCACGACTCTCGGTGAGGTCGCCGACACGCGCCTGGCCGCGCGGGGAGTGACGACCGCCGAGGCCCACTGGTCAGCCCGCCGCGACGGCACCGCCCCGTGGGTGGTGGAGGTGCGGTTCTCCGCCGGCGACCGCGACCGCTCGGCACGATGGACGTTCGACCCCAAGGGCCGTGTCGTGACACCGCTCGACGACGAGGCGCGCTGGCTCGGCCAGCCGGACGACCCGGTCTCCCCCGACGTGCTCGGGGTGCCCTCGATGAGCGGCCGCGCCGGCACGCCGCGGCGACACCCCGAGGACGACACCACGGCGCTGCTGCTGGACGACCTCGCCGGGCGGCGCGGGCAGCGCCCCGGCGACCGGCGGCGGCCGTCTCCCGCGCGCGACGCGGACGGCGGCGCGGCGGTACCGACACCGATCCCTGTGGGGCACGTCAGCGCTCCCCCGGTCATGACCGGTGCAACGAACGGTGCCGCTCCCGACGCCGACCTCGGTGGCAAAGACCCCGACGCCGCGCAGGCGGACCCCGCCGGGGCGAGCGTCGTGGACCTCGGGTCGCGGCGGGCGGGCCAGCGCGCCGCGGTGCCGGACCGTTCGACCCACCCGTCGGCCTCGCGACGGCCCATGCCGGGCGTGCAGCCGGACGAGTCGGACGGCCAGGCCGGCGACGCCGACCATGCCTCTGCCCAGGGGCGGGCCGACGTCGTGGAGGACGCGCCCGCGCCGAGCGGCCCGCCGGCCCAGGGCGCCCCCGGTCCGCAGCCCGCCGCACCCGCGCCCCGCACCGACAAGGCGTCGGGAGCGCGCCGCTCCGGGCGCAAGGGCCGCGCGCAGGTGCCGAGCTGGGACGAGATCGTCTTCGGCGGCGGCCGGCCGTCGTCCTGACGGCCCGTCCCTGACGGACTGCCGCGGTCGCGCGCGCTACGCGCCGCCGCCCAGGTCGAGCTGGCCCGTGACGGTCGACCGGCGGCGGGCGTCGGCCTGGGTCATGCGCCGCATGTGGTGCCGGCGGCAGAGGACCTCGTAGGAGACCGGGCCGCCGTCGGGCGCTCCCGCGACGTCCCCGACCACCACCTGGTCTCCCTCGACGACCATGACGCCGCCCACGGTGCGCGCGTTGTGCGTGGCCCGCGCGCCGCACCAGCACAGGGACCGCACCTGCAGCTCCTCGACGCGGTCGGCGAGCTCGATGAGGCGGGCAGCCCCGGGGAACAGGCGCGTGCGGAAGTCCGTCGTGATGCCGAACGCGAACACGTCCAGCTCCACCTCGTCCACGAGGCGGGCGAGCTGCTCCACCTGTGCCGGGGAATAGAACTGCGCCTCGTCGCACACGAGGTAGTCCACGACGCGACCGGACTGCCGCTCGGCGGCCACCATGTCCCAGAAGTCGGTGGCGTCCGTGACCTCGCGGGCGTCGACCTCGAGCCCGAGGCGGGACGACAGCCGGGACGTGCCCGCACGGTCGTCGCGCGTGAAGATCAGACCCGAACGGCCACGCGCCGCGTGGTTGTGGTCGGTCTGCAGCGCCAGCGTCGACTTGCCGCTGTCCATGGTCCCGGAGAAGAAGACGAGCTCGGCCATGGGCCAGATCCTGTCAGACCCGGGCGGCCAGCCGGGTCATCGGCTCGATCACCGGCTCGGTCGCCGGCGCCGGCCGCTCCTCACTGGCCGACGCGCCCGTCCACGCACTCGCGCAGCAGGTCGGCGTGCCCGGAGTGCCGCGCGTACTCCTCGACGTGGCTGAGAAGCAGCTCGCGCAGGGAGATCGCGCCGCCCGGCTCGGCGCCGAGGTCGGAGAACCCCGCGTTCGTGACGCCGAGGTCGTCGAAGCCCGCGATCATCCGGTCGGTGGCGGCCGCCTCCTCGTGCCAGCGTCGGAAGGCGTCCGCGACGACGGCGCGGTCGGCCACCGCCCCGTCCCAGTCGCCGTCGCGGTGCTCGGACGTGCGGTACAGCCACGGCGCGTCCTCGCCGGTCATGATCCGGCGCACGTGCCGCTCGTCCTCCGTGAGGTGGCGCACCAGGCCCAGCAGCGACATCGTCGACGGCGGCACCGACCGGCGGGCGAGCTGTGCCGCGTCCAGGTCGGCGCACTTCATCTCGACGGTCAACCGGTACGAGCGCAGGGAGTCGAGCAGGATCGCCCGCTCGTCGAGCAGCTCGACGTCGCTCTCCCGCGGGTCGTCGTCCGGGTCCACCCACATGTCGGGGTACACGGTCGCGCGCGTCCACCGGGACGCGCCCGCTCCGGCCTGCTCCTCCGAGGACTGCTCACGGGGCTCCATCACGGCATCGTGGCACCGCCCGATGCGGCCTGCCACGACAATTCCGGTTCGAGGGCCGCGCACCCGCGGGCTACGCCTGCGCGACGAGCAGCGGGACGACCATCTCCGCGGGGGTGAGCGACCCGTGCACGCCCGGCATCTCCCGGGCGCCGGACGGGTGCAGGCGCGAGTCGACGACGGTCGCCGCACCGCGCGCCGCCACCAGGACGTCGCCGACCGCGGGGAGCACGTGCTCGGCCACCGGGCCCAGCCACCCGGCCGCGATCGCGTCGTCGCGCACCGCGACGAGCGCGTCGTCCCCGAGCACCGCCGCCCAGCGCGCCGCGACGTCGCGCGGGTCGGTGCCGGGCGTGACGTAGACGTGGCCTGCCCGCGGCTCGCCGCCCAGCAGGGCGACGTCGTGCGCGAGCTCCGGGAGCGCGGCGACGTCGTGCTGCCGGGCCGGGTCGGCCGTCACCTGCCCGTGGTCGGCGGTGACGACGACGAGCGTGCCGCGCGGCACCGACCGGACGAGGCGGCGCAGCTCGGAGTCCGCCTCCTCGAGAGCGTCGCCCCACTGCCACGACTGCGGCCCGTACTGATGCCCGGCCTTGTCCACGGCGCCGTGGTACAGGTAGACGAGCCCGGGCTCGCGCAGCTCCCGCACCGCGACGCCCACCTGGGCGTCCAGGCCCTCGGCCGCCACGTACCGCGGACCGCGGAGCGCTGCCCGCGTCATCCCGGAGCCCGCGAACCGGGCCGGGCCGGGCGAGGTGACGCGCATACCTGCCCCGGCGAGCGTCTCGAACACGGTGGGCTCGCGCTGCACCGACTCCGGCTCGGCGCGCATCGGGCCCGAGAGCTTGGTGCCCGGCCGGTACGGGTCGGACTGCTCCGTCCACGACACGGTGGTCGCGAGGCCGCCGGTCGCCGGGTTGCGCTGGGTGTAGCCCAGCAGCCCGGTCCGGCCCGGGGCGGTGCCCGTGCCGAACGTCGCGAGCGCGGCCGCCGTCGTCGACGGGAAGCTGGACAGCACCGACCGGCCGTCCGCGGCCAGGGAGCGCAGGAACGGGGCGTGGCCGCCGCGCTCGGCGAGGTTGCCCAGGCCCAGGCCGTCCACCAGCACGACCACCGCCCGGCTGACGCCCGAGGGCAGCCCGAGCGCGTCGCGGCAGTCCGCGGACCGCAGCCCCGTGGCCGTCGTGACGTCCGTCCCGAGGGCGCCCGCGACGGCGGGCAGCACGGCGGCGAGCGAGCCCGTGCCGTAGGAGGGCGCGAGCAGGCCGTCGGGCAGCGCGAGCGTCGCCGTCATCGGGCGGTGCGCCCGCCCGCACCCGTCGCGGCCGACAGGGAACGCGAGAACCCGATCGCGCGGCGCAGGGCGTCGCGGCCCTCGGCCGCACCACTGACGCGCACGACGATGTCGTCGGGAGTGAGCTGGCCGGTGAGCCCGTGGTCGGCCTCGCACGCCGGGTCGGGGCACTGCGCCGGCTCGAGGTCGATGCGGGAGACGGCGCCCCAGCCGATCGCGAGCGTGAGCTCGGACGCGCTGTCGCCGGGGCGGTGCTCGGCCGGCTCGTCGACGATGTGCGTGAGGGCGACGGACCGGATCTCGCCGAGGGGCACGGCCTCCGTCGTCGCGGCCGCCGACGACGGGTGGGCGGCGTCGCCCTCGTGGTCGTCCACGTGCGCCGTCACCAGGCGGGTGGGCGTGAGGGCCAGCACGGTCAGGTGCCGGCGGACGGCGTCGTCGAAGGTGGTCTCCGCCTGGACGAGGTGGGCGAGCACGTCCTCGTCGGCGAGCGCGACGTCGAGGACGTCCTCCACGAGGTCCGGGTAGTACCCGGCCCGGCGCACGTGGGCGGACAGGTCGGCACGGAGGTTCTCACGAGCGGTGGCATGCGGCACCCGCGCATTCTCCCACCGCCGCGCGGGCCGTGACCACCGCCGTCCCCAGGCGGCCCCGGGCACGGCGCCGGCACCGCGCTCAGCCCGGCAGCGCGCGCCGCGGTGCGTCGGCCCGCTGGGCCGCCGACCGCAGGCGGACGACCGCGTGCAGCACGCTCACGCCCACCGACCCCGCCACGACGGGGTACAGCTCCAGCGACGCCAGCTCGGGCAGGTCGTCGGCCAGCACCGACACCCGCGCGAGGACGTCCTCCAGGGCGTCGATGTCCGCCGGGGGCGCCCCGCCGTAGCCGAAGAGCCGCGGCGCCGCGCGCACGGTGCGCACCATGGCCGCGACGTCGACGTCCGTCAGGGGCGGGATGCCATAGGCGACGTCGTCGAGGAGGTCGGTCGCGTCGCCCGCGAGCCCGAACGAGATCTTCGGGCCGAACAGCGGATCCTCGCCCGACCGGATCACGCACGGCACGCCGACCGGGGCCATGGGCTGCACCTCCATCGCCGGGTCCTTCTCTCCCAGCACCTCGTGCGCGACCAGGCGGATGCGTTCCACGTCGGCCCGCAGCTCGGCCTCGTCGGCGATGTCCAGCCGCACGCCGCCCAGATCGGTGCGGTGACGCAGCGCCGTCGACGCCGTCTTGAGGGCGACCGGCCAGCCGAGCGCGTCGGCCGCCGCGACCGCCGCGTCCGCCGTGCGCACGGTCCGCGAGCGCCACAGCCGCACGCCGTAGCAGTCGAGCAGCTCCGCCGTCTCGTCCTGGGTGAGCACCCGCCCGTCCCCGCCTTCGGCCTCGCGGAGCCAGCCTTCGACGAGCCGGCGCGCGCGGCGCGCGTCCATGCCGTCGGGCCGCACGTGCGTGCCGCGGTCCTCGGTGCGCCAGCGCGCGTAGGTCACGACCTTGCCGAGCGCCGTCACGGCGTCCTCCGGCGTGGAGAACGCGGGGATGCGCACGGGCGTGCCGTCCGGCCCCGTGGCGGCCAGCTCGTCCGGCAGGCCGCTCAGGCCGAGCATCGACGCCACGGTGGTGCGCCCGGTCCGCGCGGCCGCCTCGGCGACCGCGCGCGCCACCGCCCCGGTCCGCGGCACCACGACGGGCACGTCGACGGCGACGACCACATCGCACGCCCCCGGCGCGTACAGCGCGTCCGTCACCTGGGCGATCTGCTCGTCGGTCGCGTCGGGCGGCAGGAAGTCGGACGACGCCGCGACGACCAGGCCGGCGGCGGCCGCGGCCTCCGCCACGAGAGCGGCCAGCGCGGCGGACGACGCGAGGATGCCGACCCGGCCCCCGGTCGGGAGGGGCTGGTGCGCCAGCACCTGCGCGACGTCCATGAGCTGGTGGGTGTTCTCGGCCCGGATGACGCCCGACTGCCGCAGCATCTCGTCGAGCAGGCGGCGGGGGGCGCGCGTGGCCCGCACCGCGTGCCCGGGCGGGACGACCTGCCCGGACCGACCGGCGACCACCACGACGACGGGCTTGACCCCGGCGAGCCGGCGAGCGATCCGCGAGAACTTGCGCGGGTTGCCGATGGACTCGAGGTAGAGGCACACCACGGCGGTGCGCGGGTCGTCCTGCCAGAACTGCATGAGGTCGTTGCCGGACACGTCGGCGCGGTGCCCCGCGGACACCAGCGCCGACACCCCGAGCCCTCGGCGCTCGAGCGTCCGGGTGAGGGTGACCGCGGCGGGCGCCGACTGGCAGAACATGCCGACCACGCCGGCCCGCGCGGGCCGTTCGGCGAGGCTCGCGTGCAGCCGCGCACCGGGCGTGGTGGTGAGCACGCCGAACGACGCGGGGCCCACCACCCGCATACCGCCCGCGTGCGCGGCGCGGACCAGCTCGCGCTGCCGCGCCAGGCCGTCCGGCCCGGTCTCCGCGTATCCGGCGGCGAGCACGACGACGCCGCGCACGCCCCGGCCGGCCAACCGGCGCACGGCGTCGACGGCGTCGTCCGGCGGCACGGACAACAGCGCGAGGTCGACGCCGGTCGCGTCGTCGTCGTGGTCGTGGTCGTGGTCGTCGTCCGCACGGGCCGTGGCGTGCGCGGCGCCGTCGGCGCCGAGCGCCTCGTCCCACGATTCCGCGACCGCGATGCCGGGGGCGTCCGGGACCGGACCGGGTGCGCCGAGCACGGTGAGCAAGGTGTCCCCGGGATCCGCCGCCGCGGCGTCGACCACGCGCTGCGCGAGATGGTGCTCCGGCGTCGCGGGCCCCGGTCCCGCCGGGCCCGGGCCGACGAGCAGCACGCGGCGCGCGGACAGGAGCGCCTGCATCGACCGGGCTTCGGCACGGTGCTCACGGTCGGCCATCACCTCGCGGGAGCGCTCCGTGGGATCGAGGTCGAACGCGACCATCACCACCCCGTCGTCGAGGTGCTGGCTCACCGCGTACCCGGCGTCGCGGAAGACGGCGAGCATGGAGGAGTTCTGCGGCAGCACGTCGGCGGTGAAGCGGCGCACGCCCCGCTCACGCGCCGCGGCCGCGACGTGCTCCAGCAGCACGGAGCCCAGCCCCTTGCCCTGCATGGCGTCGGCGATGTTGAACGCGACCTCCGCCTCGGCGGGCGAGACCTTGTCGTACCGGGCGACGCCGAGCACGTCCTCGCGCGGGCGGCCCCCGTCGTCGGCGCCGGGACGCACGGCCACGAGCGCCACGCGGTCGCGCTGGTCGAGGTGCGTGAGCCGGGCCAGCTCCCGGTCGGTGAGGCGACGCACCGGCGCGAAGAACCGGAAGTACGCCGAGCGTTCCGACTGCGCCTCCTGGAAGCGCTGGACCGCGTCGGCGTCGTCCGGCCGCAGGGGCCGCACGTGCATGGTCGTGCCGTCGCGCAGCACGACGTCGGCCTCCCAGGCGACCGGGTACTCGGGGCCCGGCCGGTCGTCCGGCTGGTCGGGTGCGTCCACCCGTGCAGGCTATCCGGGCCCTCCGACGGCGTCCCGTCGCCGCGCCTGCGCGGCGCTGTGGGCGCCGGCGGCTAGAGTCTGGTGCCGTCCACGGGAGGCACTCCCGCATCTCGCCCCGCACGTCACCGAGCACCAGGAGCCGCACCGCATGGCGCGCAAGAGCAGCAGCGCACCCGCCACCGACGAGCCGTTCGACGAGAAGATCGTCGACATCGACGTCGCGGCGGAGATGGAGACGTCGTTCCTCGAGTACGCGTACTCCGTCATCTACTCCCGCGCGCTGCCGGACGCCCGTGACGGCCTCAAGCCGGTGCACCGCCGGATCTTGTACATGATGGCCGACATGGGGCTGCGGCCCGACCGCGCCCACGTGAAGTCCTCCCGCGTGGTCGGCGAGGTCATGGGCAAGCTGCACCCGCACGGCGACACGGCCATCTACGACGCGCTGGTGCGCCTCGCCCAGGACTTCTCCATGCGCCTGCCGCTGGTGGACGGGCACGGGAACTTCGGCTCGCTCGACGACGGCCCGGCCGCGCCGCGGTACACCGAGGCCCGCCTCGCCCCGCCCTCGGTGGCGATGACCGCCGGGCTCGACGAGGACGTCGTCGACTTCGTCCCGAACTACGACAACAAGCTCACGCAGCCCTCCGTGCTGCCCTCCGCCGTCCCGAACCTGCTGGTCAACGGCTCGTCCGGCATCGCGGTCGGCATGGCCACCAACATGGCGCCGCACAACCTCGTCGAGGTGGTCGCCGCGGCCCAGCACCTCATCGAGCACCCCGAGGCCACGCTCGACGACGTGATGCGCTTCGTGCCGGGCCCCGACCTGCCGTCGGGCGGCAAGATCGTCGGGCTCGACGGCGTCCGCGACGCCTACCGCACGGGCCGCGGGTCGTTCCGCACCCGCGCGACGGCGCGCGTCGAGAACGTCACCTCGCGCCGCAAGGGCATCGTCGTCACGGAGCTGCCCTACGGCGTCGGCCCGGAGAAGGTGATCGAGAAGATCGCCGACGGCGTGAAGGCCAAGAAGATCCAGGGCGTCTCCAACGTCCAGGACCTCACCGACCGCAGCCACGGCCTGCGCCTGGTGGTGGAGGTGAAGACCGGCTTCGACCCCGACGCCGTGCTGGAGCAGCTGTACCGCACCACCCCGCTCGAGGACTCGTTCGGCATCAACAACGTGGCGCTCGTGGAGGGCCAGCCACGCACGCTCGGGCTGCTGGAGCTGCTGCACGTGTGGGTCGCCCACCGCATCGACGTCGTGCGCCGGCGCTCGTCGTTCCGGCTCGCCAAGCGGCAGGAGCGCCTGCACCTGGTGGAGGGTCTGCTCCTCGCCATCGTCGACATCGACGAGGTCATCCAGGTCATCCGCTCGTCCGACGACGCGCCCGCCGCGCGCGAGCGCCTCATGAGCGTCTTCGACCTGTCCGACCCGCAGGCCACCTACATCCTCGACCTGCAGCTGCGTCGCCTCACCAAGTTCTCCCGCATCGAGCTCGAGAAGGAGCAGTCGGAGCTGGAGCGCGAGATCGCAGAGCTCCAGGAGATCCTCGCGGACGAGGCCCGCCTCCGGGCGGTGGTCAGCGCCGAGATGCGCGAGGTGGCGTCCACCTTCGGCACCCCGCGCCGCACCGTGCTGCTCGACTCGGCCGGCGGCGCCACAGCGCCCGCGGCGACGAACGGCCGCAGCAAGGCGCCGGCCATCAGCCTCGAGATCGCGGACTCCCCCACCCGGGCGCTGTTGTCCGCCACCGGGCTGCTGGCCCGCACGTCGGGCGAGGCCTCGGACGCGCCGGTCGAGCGAGCGGGCCGCCGGCACGCCCACGACGCGATGCGCGGCGACGTCCCGACGAGCACCCGCGGCGACGTCGGCCTGGTCACGACCGCCGGCCGCCTGCTGCGCGTGTCCGTCCTCGACCTGCCGGCACTCCCGCCGGTCGACGGCCCGCCGTCCCTGTCGGGCGGCATCCCCGTGAGCGAGCTGGTCGCGCTGGCACAGGGCGAGTCGGCCCTGGCCGTGGTCTCCCTCGAGGACGACGCTCCGACCCTGGCGCTCGGCACCGCGAACGGCGTGGTGAAGCGCGTCACGGCGGGCGACGTGCCCGCGAACCGCGACGAGTGGGAGGTCATCGCCCTCAAGGACGGCGACCGTGTGGTCGGCGCGAGCCCGGTCGGCGACGAGGACGAGCTGGTGTTCGTCGCCTCCGACGCGAGCCTGCTGCACTTCGACGCCTCGGCGGTGCGCCCCCAGGGCCGCGCCGCGGCCGGCATGGCGGGCATCCGCCTCGGCGCGGGCGAGCAGGTCGTCTTCTTCGGCGTCGCCCGCGCGGCGACCCGCGACCTGCACACGGTCGTCACCGTGGCCGGGACGTCGGGTGCGCTGCCCGGGACGGGCGGCGGGTCCGCCAAGGTCACGCCGTACGAGCTGTACCCCGGCAAGGGGCGGGGCACCGGCGGCGTGCGCGCGCACCGCTTCCTCAAGGGCGAGGACGGGCTCGTCCTCGCCTGGGTCGGCGAGGGCCCCGCCCGCGCCGTCGGGGGCGCGGGTCAGCCCGTCGAGCTGCCGGAGAGCACCGACCGCCGCGACGGCTCCGGTCAGCCCCTGGGTGCGCCGGTCGCCGCGATCGGCTGACCGCCGGCCCGCCGTGTCCACGACGCGCCCGTCGTGGACATGACGTCTTCTTCCTCAGCAGCTGCCTGCCACCGTCCGGCAGTTGCTGAGGTACACGCCGTCAGCCCCGGAGAGCCGCCACGATGATCTCCCCCAGGTCCGCCGGCCGGGTGAACATCGGCCAGTGGCCCGTCGGCAGGTCGACGATCTCGTAGCTGCGGTGCCGGGCGAGCTCCGCGACGAACGGGTGGCCCTGCGCCACGAGGCTGCGCAGCACCTCGCCCGACATCTCGGACGCGACGACGGTCGACGGGATGTCGAGGCGGCGGTCGTCGTCGCTCAGCCGGTGCGGCTCGCGCACCGTGCCCCCCGGCTGCGGCACCGACCGGGACATGACGTCGGCGCGGATCTCGTCCGTCATGCCGCGCAGCGAGTCCGCCTCGAACTCGTCCCAGTCGAGCGGGTACTCGACGGCGTCGGCCGGGAAGTCGGCGTTCACCGCCTGGCCGTCCGCCACGGGCCCGGTGTCCACGTACACGATGCGCGCGACCCGCTCGGGCCGGGCGTCCGAGGCCGCGTAGACGAGGCCGCCGGAGGCGGAGTGGCCGACGAGCGTGACGGGCACGCCGCCGCGGACGGCGTCGATCGCCTCGACCACGGCGCCCACGTGGTCAGCGAGGTGGACGCCGGACCGGTCCGCGTCGACCGACCCCATGCCGGGCAGCGTGACCGGGTGCACGGTGTGGCCCGCCGCCGTGAGGGACGGGACGACCTCGTCCCACGCCGATCCGTCGAGCCAGAACCCGGGTACCAGGATGATGTCCATGGCCCGAGATTAGGTGTGACCCCCGACACGCCGCCTGGTTCACTGTCGGGGTGCCCGACGACCTGGCCCTTCACGCCGACTACGAGCTCTCCGCCGACCGCGCCCGGATCGACCCGGCGCGCGTGCACGACCTGCTTGCCGCGCACGCGTACTGGGCCGCGGGGCGCACCCGCGAGGTGCAGGAGGCGGCGATCGCCGGCTCCCGGAGCTACGCGGCGCTCAGCCGCGACACGGGCGCGCTGGTCGCTTACGCGCGGCTCGTCACCGACGGGGCCACGTTCGGCTGGCTCGCGGACGTCGTCGTCGACCCGGCGCACCGTGGGCGTGGGCTGGGCCGCGCCGTCGTCGCCGCGGCGCTGGCCGACGTCGAGGCCCTCGGGCTGAAGCGGGTCCTGCTGAGGGCCTCCGACGACGGCCGGCCGATCTACGACCGCGCCGGCTTCACGCCGGTGCCCGAGCCCGAGACCTGGCTGGAGCTGCGCGCGAGCACCCCCGCGACGAGCAGCGCCTGACCCGCGACGTAGGTGAGCATCACCCAGAAGCCGGACGCGGGCGGCGCGAACCAGTCGGTGAACGCGCCCAGCGCGATCATCGCGTCCGACGCCAGGAAGACGATCCCGCCGGCGCCGGCCACCGGGTGCACGCCCGTGGCCAGCACCGCCATCGCGACGAGGCAGACCCCGTACACGACCACGGCGGCGAGCAGCGGCCCCGGCGCGCCGGGCGCGCACGCCGCGACGAGAGCCACCGCCGCGACCGCGTAGGGCGCCAGGAGCGCCGGCCGGCGCGCCACGCTCGCGCCGCGGGCGGGCCAGAACGCGACGACGTACGCCGCCTGGGCGAGCAGGAAGAAGCCCACCATGACGAGGAACGCGGCGTCACCGTCGAACGCCGCGGGCGCCGTGTCCCCGAGCCAGGACAGTCCCAGTGCCACGAGCACCAGGCGGACCAGCCTCGAGCGCGGCGCCGCGCACCAGAGCGTCACGGCGAGCAGGGGCATGAGGCACGTCTGCGTCACGCGGGCCCACGTGCCCGCGTCCGCGACCTGTGCCGACAGGTGCAGCACGGTGAGCATCGCGAGCGCGACGGCGGCCGCGCGCGAGGCGACGGTGGGGAGCAGCCGGGGCGGCGGCGCAGGGAGCAGCCCGTGATGAACGACGTCGGTCACGTCGCGCAGCCTAGGCCCCCGGTGCGCCGCGCCGGAAGCCGGCCGGACACCCGGGACGCCGGCCGCGGTCCGCGCCGCCCGACGGTGTTCAGAACTCGATCGTGAGGAGCCGCGACCCGTGTCGCTTGGTGTAGCCCAGGCTGGCGTACAGGCCATGCGCACCGCTCGGGTTCTGCGTGTCCACGTCGAGCGCCGCGGCCGCCATCCCGTCGGCGGCGAAGGCCCGCATCCCCGCCGCGAGCAGGGCTGGGGCGACCCTGCGACCGCGGTAGGCGCGGCGCACACCCAGGATGTCGGTGTAGCCGAACGGGTAGCCGCGCACCGCGAAGTCCTCCGTGTAGCGGGCGGCGACGTGGTACCCGACGACGAGCGGCGCGCCCGCACGCAGCGCGGCGGCCGTCTCGGCGTCGGTGGCCGGGTCTGTCAGCAGGGCGTCGACGTCCGGCGCCGGGTCGACCACGACGAACGACCACTCCGGCGCGTACGTGCTGCGCCCGCTCGTCCACTGCTCGGGGGTCTGCGGCTCGCTCCCCCAGTGGTCGCGGAACGCGTCGTTGTGCGCGAGCCGCGCGGGCTCGTCGTGCTCCGCCCGAAGCGGCAGCAGCCGCAGCGCCGGATCGAGCCCGACGTCGGGCAGGGGGTGCGCGTCGAGGTCGCGCAGGTCGCGCTCCAGGTCGGAGTAGAACCGCTGCGCCGTGAACCCTGCCCGCTCGAAGAGCCGCAGGCGCGCGGGCGGCAGGTCGTCCTCCACGAAGGCGGCGAGACGGCCGGGCAGTGCCTTGCCCGACTCGCCCAGCACCTGTCGTCCACGCGCGACCAGCCAGGCGTGCAGCTCGCGCCCGATGCCCTCGCCGCGGCGGTCCGGGCGGACCCCGCCCCACAGGAAGGCGCGCACCCGGCTCACGTCGCCGGGCATCGTCTCGACGTACCCGTACGCGGCGAGCGAGCCGTCGGTGTCGAACCCGAGCACCGAGTCGTGCTCGAGACGCCGCCAGGGCGCCTCGAGGATCTCGACCAGCTCGCCCAGCGACTCCCGGTACGGCTCGTGGTCGGCCTCGGCGATCGTGTTCCGCAGCCCGAGCAGCACGGGGGCGTCGTCGCGGGCCGCCGGCCGCCAGGTCAGGCCGCCGGCCGCGAGCGCCGGGAGGGCGGACGGCGCGGCGACGCGCTCCGCGAGGGGCGCGAGCGCGGTGGAGGTCGGGGTCGCCATGGACTCACGCTAGGTGCGCCCGCCCGCCGCGCGCACGGGCTTTTCGCCGGGCGGCGCCCGGTCCGGGCCTTGCCCCCGGCGCCCCGGTGTGGCACGGTGCAGCGTCCTGACCAGCACCGACCCGCAACGGAGCGCGTGATGACCGACGCCGTCCCCGCCGTGTACGAACGCCTCGACGAGCGCTTCGGCGCCGTGCGCGGCGACAGCCGCCTCGAACGCCTCTGGACGGGCGGACGCTGGACCGAGGGCCCGCTGTACGTGCCCGCCGGCCGGTACCTGCTCTTCAGCGACATCCCGAACGACCGCGTGCTGCGCTGGGACGAGACGGACGGCTCGGTGAGCGTGTTCGACGCCCCGGCGGGCTACGCCAACGGCCGCACGATCGACCGGCAGGGCCGGGTCGTCACGTGCCAGCAGGGGCCGCGGCGGATGGTGCGCACCGAGCACGACGGCTCCACGACCGTGCTCGCGGACCGGTGGGACGGGCGCCGCCTCAACAGCCCCAACGACGTCGTCGTGTCGCCCGACGGCGCCGTGTGGTTCACCGATCCCCCGTACGGCATCACGAGCGACTACGAGGGCGAGCGCGCGGAGCCGGAGATCGACGGGTGCCACGTGTACCGGGTCGACCCCGGCACCGGCGTGGTCGCCGCGGTCGCGACCGACCTCGAGCGGCCCAACGGCCTCGCCTTCTCGGTCGACGGGCGTCGCCTGTACATCGCGGACACGCAGCGACGGCACCTGCGCGCCTTCGGCGTCGACGGCGGCCGGCTGGTGGGCGGGGAGGTCTTCGCCGAGCTCGACGGCGGCCCCGACGGCGTGCGCGTCGACACCGCGGGCCGCGTCTGGGTGGCCGCCGGGGAGGCGCTGCACGTCCTCGACCCGGACGGCACCCTCCTCGGCCGCCTGCACCTGCCGGAGGAGGTGTCGAACCTCGCGTTCGGCGGCCCCAAGCGCAACCGCCTGTTCGTCACGGCGTCGACCTCGGTGTACTCGATCCTGCTCGCCGTGAACGGCGCACCGCTGCTCTGAACCGCCTCCGGGCCGCTGTGGACGCGCCGTCCGGGCGGCGCGGCGCGCCGCTACGCTGCACGGGTGACGATCACGCTCGATCCTGCCGCCGACGCCCGCTCCACCGCCCTGCGCGAGGCGCTGCGCACGCGCGTCGTGGTGGCCGACGGCGCCATGGGCACGATGATCCAGGACGCGGACCCCACGCTCGAGGACTACGAGGGCCACGAGGGGTGCAACGAGATCCTCAACGTCTCCAGGCCGGACATCATCACGAGCGTGCACGACGCGTACCTCGAGGTCGGGGTCGACGCGATCGAGACCAACACGTTCGGCGCGAACTGGTCCAACCTGTCGGACTACGGCATCGACGACCGTATCCGCGAGCTGGCCCGCGCGGGCGCCGCGCTCGCCCGAGGCCGGGCCGACGCCTTCACCACGCCCGACCACCCGCGCTGGGTGCTGGGCTCGATGGGCCCGGGGACCAAGCTGCCGAGCCTCGGCCACACGACGTACGCCCACCTGCGCAGCACGTTCGCGGAGCAGGCCGCCGGGCTGCTCGAGGGCGGCGCGGACGCGCTGCTCGTCGAGACGAGCCAGGACCTGCTGCAGACCAAGGCCGCGGTGACCGGGTGCCACGACGCGATCCGGGACGTCGGGCGGAACGTGCCCGTCATCGCGTCCGTGACGGTCGAGACCACGGGCACCATGCTCATGGGCTCGGAGATCGGCGCCGCGCTGACGACGCTCCAGGCGGTCGGCGTCGACGCCATCGGCCTGAACTGCGCCACCGGGCCGGACCAGATGAGCGAGCACCTGCGCCACCTGTCCCAGCACTCCGAGGTGCCGGTGACGTGCATGCCGAACGCGGGCCTGCCGGAGCTGGGGCCGAACGGCGCGGTGTACCCGCTGACCCCCGAGGAGCTCGCCGCGGCCCACACCCAGTTCGTCGGCGAGTTCGGCCTGGGCCTGGTGGGCGGCTGCTGCGGCACCACCCCGGAACACCTGCGCCAGGTGGTCGAGTCGGTGCGCGGCCGTGAGCTGCCGAACCGCAACCCCGTCCGGGAGAACGGCGTCGCGTCGCTCTACTCGCACACCGACCTGCGGCAGGACACCTCCTATCTCGCGATCGGCGAGCGCACCAACGCCAACGGCTCCAAGGCGTTCCGGGACGCGATGCTCGAGGAGCGCTGGGACGACGTCGTCGACATCGCCCGCGCCCAGACGCGCGACGGCGCGCACCTGCTCGACGTCTGCGTCGACTATGTGGGTCGCGACGGTGTCGCGGACGTGCGGGCTGTCGTCTCGCGGCTCGCGTCGGCGTCCACGCTGCCGCTGGTCATCGACTCCACCGAGCCGGCGGTCATCCAGGCCGGGCTCGAGCTGGTGGGCGGTCGCGCCGTCGTGAACTCGGTGAACTTCGAGGACGGCGACGCCCCCGGGTCGCGGTACGCCCGCATCATGCCGCTGGTGCGCGAGCACGGGGCCGCCGTCGTCGCCCTGACCATCGACGAGGAGGGCCAGGCCCGCACCACGGAGACGAAGGTCGCGATCGCCGAGCGCCTCATCACCCAGCTCACCGGCGACTGGGGCATGCACGTCGACGACATCATCGTGGACACCCTCACGTTCCCGATCGCGACAGGGCAGGAGGAGACGCGCCGCGACGCCATCGAGACCATCGAGGCCATCCGCGAGCTCACTTCCCGCTACCCCGGCGTGCACACCACGCTCGGCGTCTCCAACGTGTCGTTCGGGCTCAACCCGGCGGCACGCACGGTGCTCAACTCCGTGTTCCTGCACGAGGCGACGAAGGCCGGGCTCGACTCCGCCATCGTGCACGCCGCGAAGATCCTGCCCCGCACGGCCATCCCCGACGAGCAGTGGGAGGCCGCCGAGGACCTGGTCTTCGACCGGCGCCGCTACGACGACGAGGGCAACCTGGTCCACGACCCGCTGTCGCACCTGCTCGAGCTGTTCTCCGGCGTGGACGCGACGGCGATGCGCGACCAGCGCGCGGCCGAGCTCGCCGCGCTGCCGGTCGGTGAGCGGCTGGAGCGCCGCATCATCGACGGCGCGCGCAAGGGCCTCGAGGACGACATCGACGAGGCGCTGGCGGACGGCACCAAGGCGCTCGACATCGTCAACACCTACCTGCTCGGCGGCATGAAGACCGTCGGCGAGCTCTTCGGCTCCGGGCAGATGCAGCTGCCGTTCGTGCTGCAGTCGGCCGAGGTGATGAAGTCCGCCGTGGCGCTGCTCGAGCCGCACATGGAGAAGGTCGAGGGCGACGGGGACCGGTCGAAGGGCACCGTCGTGCTCGCCACCGTGCGCGGCGACGTGCACGACATCGGCAAGAACCTCGTGGACATCATCCTCACCAACAACGGCTACACGGTGGTGAACATCGGCATCAAGCAACCGGTGAGCGCGATGATCGAGGCCGCCGAGGAGCACGGCGCGGACGTCATCGGCATGTCCGGGCTGCTGGTGAAGTCCACGGTCGTGATGAAGGAGAACCTCGCGGAGCTGGCCTCGCGCGGGCTCGACCAGCGGTGGCCGGTGCTGCTGGGTGGCGCCGCGCTGACCCGCACCTACGTCGAGGACGACCTCGCCTCCGCGTTCCCCGGCACCGTCCGGTACGCGAAGGATGCGTTCGAGGGGCTGCGGCTCATGGAGCCGCTCGTGGCGATCGCGCGTGGCGCGGACCCCGAGTCGGTCGGCCTGCCCGCGCTGCGCAAGCGCCGGCACGGCGTCGTGACGGTGACGGAGACCGCGCCGGAGGACCTGCCGGCCCGCTCGGACGTCGCCGCCGACAACCCCGTACCCGCTCCCCCGTTCTGGGGCACCCGCGTCGTCAAGGGGATCCAGCTCGCCGACTACGCGGCGTTCCTCGACGAGCGCGCGACGTTCATGGGTCAGTGGGGGCTCAAGCCAGGCCGCGGGGACGACGGGGCGAGTTACGAGGAGCTCGTCGAGACCGAGGGCCGGCCGCGGCTGGCCGCATGGCTCGAGCGGGTCCGCACGGACCAGATCATGGACCCCACGGTGGTGTACGGGTACTTCCCCGTGTGGTCGGACGGCGACGACGTCGTGGTCGCGCACCACGACGGTCCCGACGGCGGCTCCGGCGGCGAGCCGGGCACCGAACGGCTGCGCTTCCACTTCCCGCGCCAGCGGCGCGACCGGCACCTGTGCCTGGCGGACTTCGTCCGCCCGCGGTCGTTCTTCGAGGAGACCGGCCGGTTCGACGTGCTCCCCGTGCAGCTCGTGACCGTCGGCGACCTCGTCTCGGGGCACACGGCGAAGCTCTTCGAGGCGAACAAGTACCGCGAGTACATGGAGCTGCACGGGCTGTCCGTGCAGCTCACGGAGGCGTTGGCGGAGTTCTGGCACTCGCGCGTGCGCGACGAGCTCGGGTTCTCCGACGAGGAGCCCGAGGACGTCGAGGGACTGTTCAAGCTGCGGTACCGAGGCGCGCGGATGTCGCTCGGCTACCCTGCCTGCCCGGACATGGAGGACCGCCGCAAGGTGGTCGAGCTGCTGCGCCCCGAGCGCGTGGGCGTCACGCTGTCCGACGAGCTGCAGCTGCACCCGGAGCAGTCCACCGACGCGTTCGTCTTCCACCACCCGGAGGCGAAGTACTTCTCCGTGTGAGGTTCAGGAGTCCTGGTCGGCGCCGCCCTGGGTGGCCGTGACCTGCAGGGATACCCGGAAGCCCACGGATCCCACCGTCGCTGGACGGAACTCAGCGTACCCAACTCGGACGACGATGGTCGAGATGGCCTGACGGCTCGAGGGCGCCCGGTCAAGGTGTCCCGGGCCTTCAACAAGCCGCGGCCGTTGCGTCCGGAGACGGTCGAGAGAATCCGCGCCACTGCGGCCCAGATGGGGTTCGCCCCCAACCAGCACGCCCGCGCGCTCATCACGGGACGGTCCGGCGCCTATGGGCCTCGTCATCCCGGACGTCACCAACCCGTACTTTCCGCCCTTGATACGGACTGCTGAGCGCGAGGCCGAGCGAAGGGAGCTCGGCGTCTTCGTCGTCGAGTCGAACAGCGGCCCCGAGCGCGAGGAACAGCTCGTCAGGCGTCTGGTGCCGCAGGTGGAGGGCCTCGTCCCGGCTCTCGGACGTGCGGTTGCGCGACCTCGCCGCCCACACCCGGACCGTACCGGTCAACCGCGATGTCGCCGGGATCGGCCGCATCCTGACCTCATCGCGAGAGGCGCTGGTCGAAGGCGTGCGGCGCATGCACGCCGCCGGCACGCGCGAGTTCTGCTACGTCGGCGGCCCCCGCAGATCCTGGTCCGAGAGCGAACGTCGCGACGCCAAGATGGACGCGGAGCAAGAGCTCGGGCTGCGGGTGCGCTATCTGGAGGTTGAAAGCGGGACGTATGCCGATGCGCGATCGCTCGCGTCCAGCATCGGCGCGCGGAGACGCAGGCGGTGGTTGCCTTCGACGACGTCGTCGCCCCGGGTGTGCTCCACGGGCTCACCGCCCGCGGTGTTCGTGTGCCGCAGGATACGCAGTTGCTGGGATGCGACGACGCCCTGCCGATCGAGACCCACCCGCGGACCATCCGCTTGCAGATCGAGCGAGGGACCGGCACAGCGCTGGAGATGCTCGGGGACACCGAGCCCCGCAACGCGCGAATGGAGATCCCTGGGACACTCGAACTGCGCGAGACGACGGGAGGCTGACCAGGATTCCCGCGCGCAGCCGTACTCGTCAGAGAGCAGCCGTACTCGTCAGAGATACGGGCGGCGGGCAGCGTGGTGTGTTACCCGGCGAAGCGCAGCCAGGAACGGCCGCCGGCACGCGCGGCGAGTGCCGCGCGGTCACCGGGTCGCTTCCTGGGGTGCGAGGCCGAGCGCCGCGCGGCGTGTCGCGACGTATCTGCGCACGAACTCGTCCGGGTCGACGTCGCCCGCCACCAGGCGCTGGTCATCCCCGCGCAGGGCGATCCAGTCGCCGCCGTGCGCCGCCGAGGCCCTCGCGCCGAGCACGGCGAGCTCCGGCTCGACGAGCTCGGCGAAGGTCAGGCCGAGATCGCCGCCGGCGAGGTAGGAGCACGTGGCGTCGAGGAACGCGCCGTACAGGTCGTCCTTTGTCGCGTCCAGGTGCGTGACGCCGTCGTCGCCCACGAGCGTCGCGACGAACCCGTAGCCCGTGCCCGCCTCCTGGACGTCGACGACGGCGGTGCGCCCGTCGTTCCAGCGCAGCTCCGCCCGGCGCCCTGTCCCGTCGAGCGCCCGAGCCGCCTCGATTCCCGGGCCGAAGATGCCGTGAAGCAGCGAGGATGCGTGGATGCCGTAGTCCAGGTGGTGACCGAACGTGACCGCGTACGCGGACCGCGGACCGAGCCCGGCGCCCGTCCGCGCCGATGCCGACCAGCGCAGCGCAGAGCCTCCAGTGATCCGGGCGCCGTCGGCTGCCCATCCCTCGAGCGTGCGGATGTCCGCGACGCTGCCGGCGAATGGCTTGCAGACATGGACCCCGACCCCCGCCTCCACGAAGGGCCGCAGCCTCTCCACGTGGCGGTTCCAGTCGACGCTGTGCACGAACGCGGCGTCGACGTCGCCCACGATGTCCGCGGGGTCCTTGGCGACCCGGCTGATCCCGCGTTCGGCGGCGTACGCGGCGGTATAGGAAGCGGTTGCGACGTCGTCACCGCCGACGACGGCGACGACGTCGTGGCCCCGTTCGAGGAGCAGCGGGTGGAAGGCGGCGGGGTGGGAGGTGTCCAGGTCAACGACTCCGATGCGCATGCCGAAGAACACTATGAGTCACGACCATGATCCACAATAGGGCATGCACGAAATTCGAAATCAGCCCTCCGTAGAGCCCGCGTCCCATCGGAGCGCGGGCCCGTCGGGGGGTCACACGCCGCCCGCCGCCGCTACGCTCGCGGGGTCGGGACGGGAAGCGAGGTTGATGATGGCCGCACTCGGAGGTCCGGCGCCTGAGGGCGTCACGATCGGCGTCGTCGGCGCCGACAACTTCGTGCACCGGATGGCAGGCGTCGCGCGCGAGGAGACGCGCACGCGGCTGCGGCTCGTCACGGCCGTCTACGATCGCGAGTCCGACGCGCACGAGAAGACGATGCGCATCATCGGCGACGTCGACGTCCTGCTGTTCGCCGGCCCGCTGCCGTACGACGTCGCCATGTCGGCCGGCCGGCTCCCGGTGCCTGCGACGTTCGTACCGACGGGCGGCGCGGCACTGCCCACGACCCTGCTGCGCGGAGCGCTCGACGGGACCATCGACCCGGCACGGGTCAGCATCGACTCCGCCCTAGAGCGCGACGTCCGCGAGACGTACGCCGACCTCGGCGTGCCGCGGCGGCACGTCCACGTCATGGAGTACCACGAGTCCGTCGCACCCGAGCAGTTCCTCGCGTTCCACCGCGAGCTGTTCGAATCCGGACGCACGAGTGGCGCGATCACCACCGTTCCGTCCGTCGCCGCCGCGCTCACCGAGATCGGCGTCCCGAACCTCACGATGGTGCCCGCGCTGCTCAGCCTGCGGAACGCGCTGCGCACGGCCCGCCTCCTCGGCAGCGGCGCCCGCCTCGAGGACTCGCGCATCGCCGTGGTCATCGTCCGGCTCCCGTCCTCGGCGCTCCCGCACCGCACGAGCTCCAGCAACTACTGGTATCAGGAGCTCAAGCTCTCGCTGCACCGGGCCTTGCTGCACGACGCGCGCCACATGGACGCAGCGGTCCTGCAGCGCGACGAGCACAGCTACCTCGTGATCACGACCATGGGCTCGCTGCGCTCGGGGACGGACGACCTCACACGCGCCCCCTTCCTCGCCTCGGTGCGCCAGGCGCTCGGGATCGAAGCCGAGGTCGGCATCGGCCTCGGCCGGACCACGCTCGAGGCGGAGGAGAACGCCCAGTCCGCCGTGAACCTGGTGGCCCGGGCCGGCAGCGACCTGGCCTACCTGGTCGGGACGCAGGGCAGCCCGATCGCACTGACCGACTCGGCCGACGACGACGCGCCCGAGCCGGCGCCCGTGGCGGACCCCCAGAACGAGACACTGCGCGAGATCATCACGCTGCTCGACGGATCGGGGGACGCGAGCCGCGTGGTCGACGCCGAGCGGATCTCGCAGCTGCAGGGCGTCACGCTCCGCACCGCGCGCCGCACGCTCCGCTCGCTCGTGGACGCGGGGCTGGCGTGGCCGATGCCCCCCGCACGGGCACAGAAGGTCGGGCGGCCGCCTGTGCGCTACCAGCTGTTGGACGAGCGCCTCACGGACTGACCCGCCGCGGCCGCGCGCAATCGTCGCGGTCATTAAGCATGGACCGCAAGTGTCATTTGGCCCTGTACTTATGTCCTGCCCTCGGGCAGGCTGGGGCGCGTGACCACACCGCAGACCGTCGACCCCGCCCCCGAGACCGACCCGACGTCCGCCATGGCGGGCGTGACGCTCTGGGCGTCGGGAAGGTCCGGCACACCCTCCCCGTGGGCCGCCTACGCCACCGAGGTGCTCGCGCACGCAGGCATCGCGCACACCACCTCCTCCGACCCGCGCGGCGTCGTTCTCGTCACCACACCCGTCACCGCCGACGACGCCGCCCGGCTCGCCTCGTTCGTCGCCGACGGGGGCGCTCTCGTCCTCGCGACGGCGCCCGGCGCGCTCGCCGCGCTCGCCGGGGTGGAGGAGGGCGCAACGGTACGGACCGCGCAGGTCGAGATCGTGCCGGACGACGCCTGGACCCACCTCCCCCCACGGCCGCTGCGTGCCGTCGGTGGCGTCGAGCTCACACCCGCGCCGAGCACCCGCACGCTCGCGACCTGGCCCGGCGGCGCGGCAGCCGTGACCGTCCACACGCACGGCGACGGCGTCGTCCTCACCTTCGGCGCCGATCTCCTGCAGTCGGTCGTCCGCATCCAGCAGGGCTACGCCGTCACCGCCGACGGCGCCCCCGCCTCGGACGGGACCGCGCCCATCGACGACGACATCCTCAAGGCCGAGGACGGCATGGCCCTCGACCTCGAGACGGACCGCGCCCTGCCGCCCCGCGAGGGCCCCGTGCCGGCCAACTACACGCACACCTATCCGCCGCCGTCAGCCGTTCCGATGTTCGACACACCGCACGCCGACTGGTGGCGCTCCCTCCTGCTGCAGGCGACCTGGTTCGCGGCGGAGCGTTCGGGCAGCGTCGTGCCATGGCTGGGCTACTGGCCCGCCGGGCTCTCAGCGATCGCGCACATGTCGCACGACTCCGACGGCAACAGCCCCGAAGACGGCCGCGCGGCGCTCGACGCGTTCGCCGACGCCGACGTCCAGGTGACGTGGTGCCAGGTGTTCCCCGGCGGGTACGGCCCCGAGATCTACGAGGAGATCACGGCCGCAGGGCACGAGCATGCACTGCACTACAACGCGATGCACGACGCCGACCTCGCCTCGTGGGGCTGGCCGCAGATCCGCGCGCAGTACGCGTGGGCGCAGGCGGTGACCGGTCGCGAGCACATCGTCTCGAACAAGAACCACTACACGCGCTGGGAGGGCTGGACGGAGTTCTACACCTGGTGCGAGCGGCTCGGCATCGAGATCGACGAGTCCCGCGGCCCGAGCAAGCAGGGCACCGTGGGCTTTCCTTTTGGGACGGCGCACGTCTCGTTCCCGCTCGCCGAGGACGGGTCCGAGCGCACGTTCCACGACGTGCTCAACCTGCCGCTCCACACCCAGGACCTCGCCTGGGCGGGGCACGCCTCGATCCGCGACGTGATCCTCGACGGCGCGCAGGAGCAGCACGGCGTCGCCCACTTCCTGTTCCACGGCCCGCACCTCAATATCCGGCCGCTCACCCGCGCGGCGTGCCTCGAGCTCGCCGACGAGGCCCGGCGCCGCGGGATGGAGTGGTGGACCGCGGAGCGCATCAACGCGTGGGAGCGCGCCCGGCGCGGTGTGAGCGTCGAGGTCGTCGCCGACGGCGAGGAGCTCGTCCTCCGGGTCTCCTCCGACGCGTCCGTGGCCGGCGCGGCGATCCTCCTCCCGCCGGGCGTGAGCGTGGCGGGGCCGCCGCACGCGCTCACCGGCGTCACGCGCCACGGCCGGAAGTTCACGGAGCTCGCCGCCGACCTTCCCGCCGGGACCACCACCTGGACGCTGGCGAGGTGAGCGCACCCGCCTTGCGGATCGGCGTCGACCGCACGGACGTCACGCCGCCGACACCGGTCCCGCTCGCCGGGTTCGCAGCACGGGCGGACCTGGGGCCGGCGACGGAGGTACTGTCCCCGCTGCACGTGCGCTCGCTCGCACTCCGCGCGGGCACCGCGGCACCCGTCGTGCTCGTCTCCGCCGACCTGCTCTGGTGGGGCGACGACGTCGTCGCGACGCTGCGCGAGGCCTACGCCGCGCGTTTCGGGCTGGACCCGGCTTCGCTCGTGCTGCACGCGACGCACAACCACTCCGGCCCGCAGGTGGCGCGACGGATGACGCCGTCGCTGGGCGAGCCGGACGAGGACTACCTGGCGTTCCTCACGGACCGGACGCTCGCGAGCATCGAGCGCGCCCTGGCCGGCGAGACGCCCGTGCGCGTCCAGACGGCGCGCGCGGCCACCGATGTGGCAGTCGACCGGCGCTGGGCGCGCACGGGTGGCGCCGTTCCCCGCTCGCCCATCGACCCCGATCTCACGGTGGTCAGCCTCGTAGACGACGACGGGGCTCCCGCGGCCGTGCTCACGCACCTCGCGTGCCACCCCGTGGTGCACCACGGCAACGCCGTCACCCCGGACCTCCACGGCACGGTCGCTGCTGCCCTCGAACGTGACACCACGCCGTTCGCGATGCCCTTGCAGGGGTGCTGCGGCGACGTGAACCCGGCCCGCTACGCGGCCGACGGCTCGTTCGCCGACGGCGACCAGGACGACGTCGAGCAGCTCGCCGCGGAGGTGGCGAGCGTGGCCAGAGACGCCCTCGCGCACGCCACGTGCGCCGGCGACGCCGCGCTGGCGGTGCGCCGTCGGCCCCTCGAGCTCCCGTTGCAGGACCGGTTGGCCCTGCCCCTGGTCGCGCGCATGGCGGAGCGGGACGACGTGCGGGGCGAGTGGGCCCGGCTCGCGCTGGAGGACCCGGGAGGATACGCACGCCCCCCCGTGCTCCAGCTCGTCCACCTCCGGTTGACGTCTGGGCTGTCTCTGCTCGGCATGTCCGGCGAGCCGGTGAGCGCCTACGGCCTCCACGTGCGCCGGGTGAGCGGCGGGACCTGCGTGCCGCTCGGCTACACCGACGGGATGACGACCTACCTCGTCACGGCCAAGCAGCTCGAGGAGGGCGGCTACGAACCGTGCGAGGCGCCCGTGTACTTCGGGATCCCGGCGCCGCTCGCTCCTGCCGCGGAGCAGGCGATCCGGACGGAGATCTCGGCCCTGGCGATGGGCTGACCGCGCCGTGGGCAGAGCGCCGGCAACGAGAAGTTGACATCGAGGTTACCGAACGGGACGCCGAATCCGTTGACGCCGACCACGCGGGCACCATAACGTCAGGCACCATAACGCCAGGGCAGTACCAGAGTTACGGACAGACCGAATTTGGATCGAGTCGAGGAGGACTCGATGGGACCGTCTACCGAGAGAGAGATCCCCATGACCCGCACGCGCTGCCGTCGTACCGCCCGCGTCGCCGCCCTCACCGCGGCGGCCACGCTCGCCCTCGCCAGCTGTTCGCTGTTCCCCGACTCCGGGGGTGGGGACGGCGGAGGCGCCGAGGCCGGCGGCAGCATCACCGTCCAGGCGACGAACTTCGCCCACATCGACCCTCAGAGCATCACGTTCGGCATGTGGCTGGTGCAGATGGGTCTGCTCGAGGGGCTTGTGCTGCAGACGCCGGACGGGACCGACGTCCGCGAAGGCGTCGCCGACGAATGGGAGGTGAGCGAGGACGGACTCACCTACACGTTCCACCTGCGCGACGGAGTCACGTGGTCGAACGGCGAGCCCCTCACTGCCGCCGACTTCGAGTGGACGTACGAGCGCCTCCTCGACCCCGCGCGCGGCGACAGCGGAGTGACCACCGGAGCGTCGTCGTACCAGGTACCGCTCGGCATCCTCAACGCCGAGGAGTACAGCACCGGCGTCGTCACCGACTTCGACGAGGTCGGCATCGAGGCCGTCGACGACCAGACGCTCGAGTTCACCCTCGCGGCGCCGAACCCCGGCTTCGTCATGGGCCTCACCTACCCTTCGATGCTCCCGCTCAACCCCGACGCGGTCCAGGGCGAGGGCGACTGGCAGCAGCCCGAGAACTGGGTCGGCAACGGCCCGTACAACCTCGTGGAGTGGACGGCGAACTCGAGCATGCGGCTCGAGAAGAACCCCGAGTACTGGGACGCGGAGAACGTCGCGCTCGACGAGGTCAACGTCCAGCTCATTGAGCAGGGGTCGATCACGACCACCGTGCCGTACGAGAACGGCGAGGTCGACATCCAGGCCATCAGCGAGCCGGCCGAGATCACCCGGTTCCTCGCCGACCCCGAGCTGAGCGAGCAGATGTACGTGCTCGAGAACGCAGGGACGGCCTACCTGGCGCCGATCCACAGCGCGAACCCGATCCTCGAGGACCCGAACATCCGGCGCGCCCTGAGCCTTGGCCTCGGTCGGGAGGAGATCGCCGGCATCAGCGACATGACGTCGCCCGCCACAACACTGACGTCCCCGGCCACGCCGGGCTGGAGCGAGGAGATGGCCGCCCACGACGCCATGTGGGGCGAGGACGCCGTCGCCGAGGCGCAAGAGATTCTCGCCGACGAGGGGTATCCGGACGGCGAGGGGTTCCCGACGCTGACCATCCTGGCCGGCTCCGACTTCCCGCAGCTCGACGCGATCATCGACACCTGGAACACGAACCTCGGGATCGAGGCGGTCAAGGACGTCGTGGAGGTCGGCGTCTACGTCGAGCGCCGCGATGAGATGCACGACGCGGACTACGTCGGCTACTGGTACGGGTCGTTCTCCGGGATCAGCACGTGGCCGTACCAGGTCGAGCAGCTGTGGTCCCCGGAAATGGTCCGCCAGGCGGGGCTCGACGCCGCCAGGTACGAGCAGTTCCTCGCCGTCCAGAACGACGCCGCGCTCGCGCCGGGCGACCGCACCAAGCAGCTCGAGGACATCCTCAGCACGGCCTCGACCCCCGAGGCGCAGGCGTTCGCCGAGCGGGTCGGGGAGGCCAAGTCGACGACCAATGAGGCCGAGCAGCAGGAGATCTTCTTCGACGCCGCGACCCTGCGCGAGGAGGCGGAGCTGCTGCTCCCGGTCGCGTGGAACGATGTCGTGTACGTCGCTCAGCCGCGCGTCCAGGGCCTCGAGATCCGTGCTCAGGCCGACCGGTACTACTTCAAGGACGTCTCGGTCGACGACGTGGCGGAGTGAACATGGGTTACCTCGAGTTCTTCGGCCGGCGCCTCGCGCGCGTGGGTTTCTCCCTCGTCGTCATCTCGGCTCTCACGTTCACGCTGCTGCAGCTGGCTCCGGGCAGCTTCGCGGACATCCAGCGGGCCAGCTCCGGTTCGACCGGGATGGCGGGTGCTGCGGCGCAGGAGGTCGCCGGCCAGTTCGCGACGCGGTACGGCGACGACGTCCCCGCCTGGCAGCAGTACCTCGTCTTCATGAAGGGTGCGCTGACGTGGGACCTGGGGCCGTCGTACAAGTACCCGGCGCAGTCGGTGGAGAGCATCATCGCCCAGGGGTTCCCGGTGTCGGCGACCCTCGCCGTCCTCGCCACGCTCATCGCGCTGGCGATCGCGATCCCGACCGGGGTGTTCGCGGCACTCAAGCAGCGCACGGCGTGGGACACGGGGTCGATGTTCGTGCTGACGCTCGGGCATGCGCTGCCGAACTACCTCACGGCGGTGTTCCTGGTCCTGATCTTCGCGGGCGCGATGCACGTCCTCCCCGCGGCCGGGTGGGACGGCCCGCAGCACCTCATCCTTCCCGTCATCGCCCTGGCGATCGGACCCCTCGCCGTCCTGGCCAGATACGTCCGGTCCTCCATGCTGGACACCCTGAGCGAGGAGTACGTGACGGCGGCGATCGCGAAGGGCGGGCGCCCCGGCGTCGTCATCCGCAAGCATGTGCTGCGCAACTCTCTGATCCCGCTCGTGACGGTCACGGGACCGATGCTCGCCGCGCTGATGACCGGGACGGTGTTCATCGAGACGATGTTCCGGATCCCCGGGCTCGGCCTCTCCTTCACCCAGGCCGCGTCCAGCCGTGACATGCCGCTCCTCATGGGGACGACGCTCTTCTTCGCGATCATCCTCATGGCGACGAATCTCGTGGTCGACCTCGTGTACGGCCTCCTCGACCCGCGCGTGCGCGCAGAAAGTGGGCGAAAGCTCCGTGGCAGCCGTATCAGCAGGAAGGACGTCGGCCGGCCCGGCGCCGGAAGCAGTGAAGGCAGCAGGGCCGTGGTCCAAGGCCTGGGGTAGGTTCCGGAGCAACCGGATGGCCTTCATCAGCCTGTGGGTCGTCCTGGTCCTCCTGCTCGTCGCGATCTTCGCGCCGCTCGTCGCCCCGTACCCGCCGCAGACGACGGACTACGGCCAGCAGCTCGCTCCCATCGGCTCGCCGGGGCACCCCCTCGGGACCGACACGCTGGGCCGCGACATCCTCTCCCGGCTGGTGTACGGGTTCCGGACGGCGTTCCTCGTCGCGTTCGTGGCCGAGGTGATCTCCGTCGTCGTGGCGCTGAGCGTGGGCGTCGTCGCCGGTTACCGGGGCGGCAGGGCCGACGGCGCCCTCATGGCGGCGACGGACATCATGTACGCATTCCCGACGTACCTGTTCGCCGTCCTCCTGGTGACGGTGTTCGGCCGGAACTTCTGGTCCGTGATGGCGGCGATCGCCGTCGCCGGATGGGTCACCCAGGCCAGGTTGGTCAGGGCGCAGGTGATGACCCTCAAGAAGCGGGACTTCGTCGAGGCGGCCCAGGGCATGGGTGCGAAGGGACCGACGATCGCGACCCGCTACATCCTCCCGAACGCACTCGGACCGCTCCTCGTCACGACGAGCTTCGCCGTCCCGGCCGCGATCACCACGGAGGCGGGTCTCTCAATGCTCGGGCTCGGGATCGCCGACATGCCGTCCTGGGGAGCGATGATCAACGAGGGCGTGCGGTTCGCGACGTCGTCGCCGCACATGATCATCTCGCCGGCGATCGCGTTCGCGGTCACCCTGCTGGCGTTCACCTGGATGGGCGACGGCGTCCGCGACGCCTTCGACATCACGTCGGAGGGGCGGCGATGAGCAGGCGACCCGCACGCGTGCAGCTCGACGAGGCAGCCCCTCTGCTCGAGGTCTCGGGCCTGCGGACCGGGTTCCGCCGTGCCGACGGCGACGATTTCGTGGCAGTGAACGGCGTTTCGTTCACACTCCGCCCGGGTCGGTCCCTGGCGATCGTGGGTGAGTCCGGGAGCGGGAAGAGCGTGACGGTGCGGTCGCTGCTGCGCCTCCTGCCGAAGACGGGACGGATCCTGGACGGCGAGGCCCGGTTCGCGGGCGTCGACCTCGTCGGATCGCCGGACAAGGCGATGCGGACGATTCGAGGGCGCGAGATCGGGATGGTCTTCCAGAACGCCATGGAGGCGCTCAACCCGACGATCCCGGTGGGGCGCCAGCTCGCGGAAGCCCTGACCTGGCACGGCCTGTGCTCACGGTCCGAGGCCCGGGAACGAGCGATCGCCACCCTGGCAGACGTCGGGATCCCGGGCCCGGAGCGGCGGGCGAGGATGTACCCGTTCCAGCTCTCGGGGGGCATGCGGCAGCGCGCGATGATCGCCATGGCGATCATCGCCGAGCCTCGGCTCGTGATCGCCGACGAGCCCACCACGGCGCTCGACGTCACGGTGCAGGCGCAGGTGCTCGACCTGCTCGCCGAGATCAAGGCCCGCGGCACGGGCATGGTGATGGTGACTCACGACCTCGGGGTCGCCCGCAGGTTCTGCGACGACGTGCTCGTCATGAACCAGGGGCAGGTCGTCGAGACCGGCCCGATCGCGGACGTCCTGGACTCCCCGCGCGAGCCGTACACGCGGATGCTCCTCGACGCGACGCTGGACGTGGGCGACGTCGCCCGTGCCGACGCCCGACCGGTCGTGCTCGCGGCTCCCGCGAAGCGTGCACCGCTCGAGGGCTCCGCCAGGGTCGCCGATCGCGGCACCGGTGACGAGGTGCCGGCCTCGCCCGCGGGTGCGCCGATCGTCGTCGCCGAGCACCTCAAGAAGTCGTTCACCTCGCGCGGGGGCACCACGCACGCGGTGCGGGACGTCAGCCTGAGCATCGAGCGCGGCCGGACCCTCGGCCTGGTCGGCGAGAGCGGGAGCGGGAAGTCGACGGTGGCCCGCCTCGTCATGGGGCTGCACGAACCGGACTCCGGGCGGGTGCTCCTCGACGGGCACGACGTGCACGGCGACGTGTCGGACGTCCAGCGCCGCCGGATGCAGATGGTGTTCCAGAACCCGTACGGCTCCCTCCTTCCGCACTACACGGCGGGCGCGAACATCACGGAACCACTGCGCTTGCAGGGGATCGGCACACCTGCGGAGCGCATCGAACGGGCCTCCGAGCTGCTGCAGCTGGTAGGGCTCTCGCGGGACGACGCGCGGCGGTACCCCCAGCAGTTCAGCGGCGGTCAGCAACAGCGGATTGCGATCGCTCGGGCGCTCGCGCCGGAGCCCGACGTCCTGGTGTGCGACGAGCCGACGTCGGCCCTGGACGTGTCGATCCAGGCCCAGATCCTCGACCTGCTGTCGGAGATCCAGGACCGGCTCGGCGTCGCCTACCTGCTCATCTCCCACAACCTGGCGGTGGTGGAGACGATGTCGGACGAGGTCGCCGTCATGAAGGACGGCGCGATCGTCGAGCGCGGTGACCGCAGGACGATCTTCGCCTCCCCGCAGCACCCGTACACCCATCAGCTCCTGGGCGCGATCCTTCCCGTCCGCGGGGTCGGTGCCACCAGCGCAGCGACAGCTTGACGTCGGCCCGCGGGCCGACGACCTTCGAGGACGAGGAGTGCACGTGACCATCCACCCTTCCGTGCCCCGAGCGCGGATCGATCTCGCTCTCAGCCGCCGCACCCTGCTGCGCCTCGCGGCTGCCGGCGCCGGTACCTACGGCCTGACGACCCTCGAGGCCGGCTCGAGCGCCGCCGCACCCCCCGGACCGGCCGGCACCGCCACGCCGTCGTCCACCCCGGTGAAGACCCGCGCGACGTATTACACGCCCGAGAAGGTGGCCGCTGCGCGGGCGAACGTCGCGGCGCTCGCCTGGGCGGCAGCCATGCGCGACGAGGCGGTCGCCGGGGCCCAGCCGCTGGTCGACGCGGGCGAGGACTGGCTGTGGCGCTCGATCACGAGCCAGGGCCTCCCCCGCAGCTACGCCGTGAACCAGGACCTCGGCTCGCCCGTGACCGGTGAGGAGATCTTCGAGTACGGGAACTACCCATGGCTCGCCGACCCGTACGCCCGACCGTGGAAGCTCGAGGACCCCTCAAGCGGCTACCTGTTCCCGACGAACGACTTCGCCGCGTTCTACGCGAGCGCCCTCGACGAGCACGGGAACTTCCAGCGGGAGCTCGGCGACCCCGCCCATCTCGTCAACACGCTCTACCCGGAGCGGGGCCCGACGTGGGGCGTCGACGACGGCTGGGGCTGGATCGACGACGACGGCGCCAAGTGGACGTTCTGCGCGTACTACGCGCACTGGTTCGGATGGTACGGCCCGCCGGCGGACGTCAACGGCGTCAAGCAGACGAGCCTGCGGCAGGGGCTGATGCGGCTCCGCGACTCGTACCTGCTCACGGGCGACGCGCAGTACGCGCGGCTCGGCGTCATCCTGCTCGACCGCTTCGCGGACCTCTACCCCGCCATGGACACGTCGGTGTACCCGCGGGCCGAGGGGTACCTGCACTCGGACGGGCTGCGCGGAGTCGGCAAGGCCGTGGGGTGCATCTGGGAGAGCGGCCTCACGCGGACGCTCGTCGAGTGCTACGACGCTTTCTACCCGGTGATCGCGGAGACAGACGACGCCGGCGTCGTCGAGTACCTGTCGGCACGCTCGGACGAGTACGGGCTCGCTCCCAAGGCCACGGTCGCCGACATCCGCGCGAACATCGAGAACGGCATCCTGCGACAGGTGTTCCCGGCGGTGCAGGACACATCGATCTTCGGGAACTTCGGCATGCACCAGGCGACGCTGGCGATGACCGCCGTCGTGCTCGACGAGCCCGCCTCGGCCGCCGAGTGGCTCGACTTCCTGTTCGCGGCCGGCGGCCTGACCGGGAGCGCGGGATCGTGGCGCAACACGGGCGGGAACATCGGCCCGACGCTGGTCGACCAGGTCGACCGTGACGGCTGGTACGGCGAGGGCGCGCCGGGTTACAACATCCTGCCGATCAGCAATCTGCAGTCCGTGGCGGACGCGCTCGCCGGGTACGACACCTACCCCGCCGCCGACCTGTACGAGCACCCGAAGTACGCCGCGATGTTCGCCGGGCGGCCCGGGCTGACGATGCTCGGCGCGTACACGCCGTCGATCGGCGATTCCGGCCAGACGGGCAAGCCGTACCTGCTCGGGCTCGCGACGCAGTACGTCGCCGCCTTCGAGCGCTACGACCGCGCGGTCGACGCCCAGATGGCGCACCGGATGAACGGCGACTCGACGGACGGGCTGCGGGGCGACGTGTTCAGCGCCGACGCCGCGCGCATCACGGAGCGGATCCAGGCCGTGATCGACACCGAGGGTCCGCTCGACCTGCCGAGCGAGAACCTCACCGGGTTCGGGCTGGCGGCACACCGCACGGGAACCGGGGCGCACGCTCGCGGGCTCACCACGTTCTACGGCACGAACCGTCTGCACGGTCACCGCAATGGTCTCGCGCTGGGGCTGTTCGCCCACGGCCTCGACCTCGCCCCCGGCCTGGGCTATCCCGAGTTCGCGGACAACAACGCGCGGCGCCGGGAGTGGGAGAGCAACACGGTGGCGAGCGCCACCGTCGTCGTGGACGCGACGCCGCACGCCACCCAGGTGGTGGGGCGACCCTTGGCGTTCCGTTCGGGCGGCGACGGCGTGCACCTCACGGACGTCGAGGCGCCGGCGGCATACCCCGACGCGTCCCGGTACCGGCGGACGTCGATGCTCGTGGACGTCGACGACGAGCGCAGCTACGTGCTCGACCTCTTCCGGGTGCACGGCGGGAGCGAGCACGTGTTCTCGTTCCACGCGGCCGAGGGTCCGGCGACGGCGGACGGCGTCACCCTGGCGGCACAGCCGACCGGTACGTACGCCGGCCCGGACGTCGAGCCGCCGAACCCCACCGGCCCGGCTCGTCCCGGCGCGAGCGGGTTCGACTGGCTGACGCGCGTCGAGCGCGGGACGCCTTCCGGCGCGTTCTCCGTCGACTGGGACATCACGGACACGTACGGCGTGCACGAGGTCGATCCGGACGTGCACGTGCGGCTCACCATGCTCACGCCCGTGGCGGAGGTCGCGCTCGCCGACGGCATCCCGCCGCGCAACAAGCCGGGCAACCCGGCCTCGCTGCGGTTCATGCTGGCCAAGCGGTCCGGCGAGGGTCTCCGGAGCACGTTCACGTCGGTCATCGAGCCGTACGTCGACTCCCCCGTCGTTGCCGACGTCCGGGCGCTGCCGGTGACGTCACCGGACGGTGGGGCTGTGGACGCCGACGACGTGACCGCCGTCGCCGTGACGCTCGCCGACGGGCGGGTCGACTGGCTGGTGCACGACGCCGCGGGAGGCCGGCGCCTCGAGGTGGACGGGCGCATCGTGGTGGACGGGGCGTTCGCGCTCGTCCGCTTCGACGCGAGCGGCCGGCCGGAACGAGCCGTGGGGCACGACGCCGTCGAGGTGCGCGAGGGCTCGCGTGTGCTGGTTCGCCCCCGAGGTGGCGCCACGGGCATCGTGACCGGGCGGACGGCAGAGCTCGCGGCGTCGAGCACGCTCGTCGTCGAGCTGGACGCGCCGATGGACGACGCCGACGCACAGTCGTTCGTCGGGCGGTGCGTGTACGTGGAGGACGACGGCGTCCGAAACGCCGTCTACCGCGTCACCGCTGCGCGATGCTCGGGCCGCCGGCTGGAGCTCGACGTGCCGACGACGTTCGTGCGGTCGTACGTCCGTGCGGCGAACCCGGATGCCGGGTTCCGCTACGACGTCGAGCCGGGCCGTACCGTGCAGATCCCGGCCGATGGCGCCTGGACCCGCTAGGAGTACTGCTGTCGGTCGGGTGTGTCCGCGCGCACCATGGAGCGCGGGCGCACCGTACGGCCGGTCCTGACCGACTCGCGGACGGCCTCGGCGAGCGCGACGGCCGCGACGCCGTCGGCTGCCTCCGTGACCGCGGCTCGGCCGGTCGCGATCGCGTCGAGCACGTCGGCCATCTGGATCGCGTGGGCGTCACCGGGCGGAGTGGCAGGTTGATGCTGGGTCCACCAACGCTCGTCGAGCACACCCTCCGCCCCGACGACCTCCCATGCCGTCGAGAAGGGCCTCTCGACGTGCTCCCAGGACGCGGTGACGCAGCTGACCGCTCCAGAAGCGTGCCGCAGCAGGGCCGCACAGGACGTGCTCGCACCGGACGGAGCGGCGGCGTCGACAGCGACGACCTCGCCAGCGATCCAGCGCGCCACGTCCAGGTCGTGGATCATCAGGTCGGTCTGAACTCCACCCGACACCGCGGGGTCCGCGAACCACGTCGCCCACGTCGGAGGGCCGCCGGTCCGCGACAGCCGAGTCATCCGGACCGTGCCGATCTCTCCCACGCGCGCGGCGGCCCGGGCTGCGGCGTACGGCTGCATGTGGCGCACCACGTGCGCCGGGAACAGGCGCACACCCGCCCGCTCGCACGCGAGCGCCGACGCCGCGGCGTCGGCGGATCCGAGGGACAGCGGCTTCTCGCACATCACGTGCACGCCCGCGGACGCGGCGCGCTCCACGAGCTCGCGGTGGCTCGGGGTCGGCGTCGCGACGACGACCAGTCCCACGGCATCGAGCAGGTCGTCGTACGTCTGGTATCGCGGCAACCCCGAGAGGACCCCCGGGTGTCGGGCCGACCTGGAGTACACCCCGACCTCCATGCCCAACGCGAGAAGTGCCGCGACGTGGCGCTTCGCCATGTACCCGGCACCGACTATCCCGACCCGGGAAACACCGCTCATCGACCGGCCCCGGCGTGCACCTTCTGGAGCGCGGCGGCGATGTCCGCGACGTCGTCGGAGGTGTACCTCTCGTTCCAGGCGATGACGAGCAGTCGCGCGGCGATGAGCTCCTCGGTCGTCGGGCACAGGCCCGGCGCGTACACCGGGACGGCATCGGCCGGCGGCGAGCTCAGCGGGTAGCCCGACGACCCGTACGTCAGACGCTCGGTGAACACCGGTGTCAGGTAGAGCGGTCGTTGGATGTACCCGCCCGACGCCGGGATCCCCTCGGCCGCCAGCGCCCGTGCGAACCAGTGCGCGTCCGCGCCGACGGCGTCCGGCTCGACGAAAACCGGGAACTGCCAGTAGCTGTTCCCCTCGCTCGCGGACGGGGTGAGCCCCGCCAGCCCCGCGACGACTTCGGTCAGAGCCTTCGCGGTCCGGCGGCGGTCGTCCACGACGTCGGCGAGCCGCGTCAGCTGCACCCGCGCGACGGCAGCCTGGAGCTCGGTCATCCGGTAGTTGAGCCCAAGGAACAGGTGTGTGCGCTCGTCGGTGTCGCGCGGCCACGCCTTGTCCGCGAACAGTCTCACGCGCCGCGCGAACGCGTCGTCGGCGGTGATGGTGAGGCCACCGTCGCCGGCGGTGATGTGCTTCGACTGCTGCAGGCTGAAGCAGCCGAGGTGACCGACGGTGCCCGCGAGCGCGCCGTCCGGACCGACCGCCGTGAGGTACGCCTGCGCGCAGTCCTCGATGAGCACGATGCCGTGTGCGTCGGCGAGCTCGCGCAGCTGCGCGACCGGTGCCGGCTGCCCGAACAGGTGGACGGCGATGATCGCCCGCGTGCGGGGCGTGATGTGTTCGCGCACCGACTCGACATCGAGGTTGCCCGTGGCGGGGTCGACGTCGGCGAACACCGGTACCGCGTTCTGCGCCAGGATCGGCAGCACGGTCCCGGCGTCGCTCAGGCCGGTCGTGATGATCTCGTCGCCGGGATCCGGGTCGACGGCGGCGACGGCCAGATGGATCGCCGACGTCCCCGACCCCGAAGCCACGGCGTGCGGCACGCCGTAGTAGCGGGCGAAGTCCTGTTCGAGCCCACGCGTGACGCCGCCGACCGTGGAGTTGAGCTGGCCGCTCCGGATGACGTCGACGACGGCGCGCTCCTCCTCGACGCCGAGCGTGCGGCCCCCCGGGGTGCCCACGGACGGGAACGAGATGCGGCGAACGGGCGTACCGCCGTCCAGAGCGAGAGTGTCGGGCATCGATGCCTCCGGGTGGCTGTGGTGTCGGGGGTGGTCGTGCTGACGTGCCGGTTGCCTCCACCCTATCGACGCCTCGCCTTATTGTCGCTACCGTAAATGCATAATCCGGCAAGCCAAAATGGAGCACCGATGAGGCCGACCATGTCCGAGACCAAGTCCTCCCTGGCCCTGAACGGCGGGCACGCCGAGCTCGGCAGGCTGCCCGCCTTCCCGAGCTGGCCTCAGTCCGGCCCGGAGGAGGAGCGCGGGTTGGTCGAGGTCCTGCACTCGGGGAAGTGGGGGAGCACGCACGGCGACGTCGTCGCGACGTTCGAGCGGGAGTTCGGGCAGGCGCAGCAGGCCCGACATGCCGTTGCGCTCTCCAACGGCACCCTGGCGATCGCAGCCGCGCTCCGGGCCGCGGGTGTCGGGGTCGGCGACGAAGTGATCGTGCCGCCGTACACGTTCATCGCGACGGCGGCGGCGCCGCTCTTCGTCGGGGCAGTGCCCGTGTTCGCCGACGTCGACGCGACGACGCACCTCATCGATCCCCAGGCGGTCGAGGCGGCCATCACCGAGCGCACGAAGGCCGTGATCCCCGTCCACATTGCGGGCAACGTTGCCGATATGACGGCGCTCGCTGAGATCGGGCGCCGTCACGGCATCACCGTCATCGAGGACTCCGCCCAGGCCGTCGGCGCGCAGTGGGAGGGTCGCGGCGTCGGGACGTTCGGCGACCTCGGTACCTTCAGCTTCCAGACCTCGAAAAACATGAGCGCCGGTGAGGGCGGCATCGTCACGACGAACGACGACGAGCTCGCGGGCGCCGTGTACTCCCTCGTCAATGTCGGTCGAGTGCCGGACGGCGGCTGGTACGAGCACGCCGCCGTCGGCTACAACCTGCGACTCACCGAGTTCCAGGGCGCGATCTTGCGCGCGCAGCTGGCACGGCTCCCCGAGCAGCAGGCGGTCCGGGCGACGAACGCCGAGGCGCTGCACGAACAGCTCGCCGGCGTCGAGGGGGTCGCGGTCGCGACGCCGGACCCTCGTGTCACGGCGCACGGCCACCACCTCTTCATCTTCCGGATCCCGGAGCTCGGCCGCCGCGGGCTCCGCGACGCTGCCGTGCGCGCCCTCACGGCGGAGGGTGTCCCGGGCGTGTCGACCGGCTACGTGCCACTGCACCGCAACACCGCCCTCGTGGCCGAGATCCGCGCGCTCGCGGAGCGGCTCGGACAGCCGGTACCCGAGTCCTCCTGCCCGCGTGCCGACCTCGTGAGCCGCGACACGCTCTGGCTCCCCCAGCACGTCCTCCTCGGCACCGCCGAGCAGGTCGCCGCCGTCGGGCGAGCGATCACGAAGGTTGCGCAGGCCGCGAACGAGCTCGCGTGAGCGCCGCGGCCACGCGCCCGACGACCGTCGGGATCCTGGGCCTGGGCAGCATCGGCCGCTCGCACGCGGCGGCGCTTGCCGCCCTGGCTCGCGACGGCGCGGATGTCCGCCTCGTCGCGGCCAGCGGAGGATCGGCCGAGGCGCTTCGGGGGGCGGGGTGGCCAGACGCGCGGCATGTAACCCCCACGGATCTCCTCACGGGCGGCGTCCCTGATGTGGTCGCCGTCGCGACCCCGAGCGGGCGACACGCCGCCGATGCCGTCGCCGCGCTGGACGCCGGTGCGGACGTCGTCGTCGAGAAGCCGCTCGCCACCACGACGGACGACGCCACGCGTGTGCTCGAGGTCGCGGCTGCGCGCCGCCGCCGCGTCTACCCGATCGCGCAACGGCGGCTTGAGGCCCAGCACGTCGCGATCCGGCGGCTGTTCGACGACGGAGAGCTCGGCACGCTGCTGCTCGGCGAGGTGCTCGTGCCGTGGCGACGCGACGTCGCCTACTACGACGCCGCGCCGTGGCGTCGCGAAATGCCGGCCGGCGGTTCCCTGATGAACCAGGGGCTGCACTCAGTCGACCTGCTGTCGTGGTTCCTCGGCCCGGTCGCGAGCGTGACGGCACAGACGGCCGTGCTGGGCGACGGCGGACCGGCGGAGGACTCCGCCGTCGTCACGCTGCGCGCCACGGCCGGCGCGCTCGGGATCGTGGCGACGTCCACGGCCACGCCACCCGGCGACCCGGCTCGCCTCACGCTGCGCACGACACGTGGCGTGATCGAGCTGGCGCACACGGACATCGTGCGCTGGGACGTCGACGGCGTCCCCCGGCCGAACGCGTCTTCCGAGGTGGCCGCCGGGTCCAACGACCCCGCCGCCATCGGGATCGCCGGGCACATGCAGGCGTGGCACGACGTGCTCGATGCACGCAGGGCCGGCCGCGAGGCCCGGGTCCGCGCCGTCGACGGCTGGCGCACGGTGGCGCTCATCGACGCCGCGTACCGCTCCGCCGCGACCGGGCGCCGGGTCGATCTCCCCCTCCCCCCGGTTGCCGCATGATCCGCGTCGCAGTCGCGGGCATGGCCCATCCACACACGGCCTACGCTCTGGACGAACTGGAGCACGGACCGTTCCAGCTCGTCGGCACGAGCGACCCTGACCCGGCGGCCCGTGAGCGGTGGACGCCGCCCGGCGTGCGGGCGTACGCGGACCACCGGGAGCTCCTGGCGGCGACGGAGCCCGACGTCGTCGCGGCGTTCGGCGTCTACGGCGGGCGCGCCGCCGTCGTTGTCGACGCTCTGCGGGCGGGCGCGCACGTCATCTCCGACAAGCCGCTGTGCACGACGCTCGACGACGTGGTGGCGATCGAGGAAGAGGTCGAGCGGACCGGGCGGTGGGTGTCAGTGGTGCTCGAGAAGCGATGGCACCCCGTGACCCTCGCGGCACGCCGGCTGCTCGCCGCCGGGGCGCTCGGCGACCTCGCGCTCGTCGCGGCGACCGGGCCGCACAAGCTCCTCCCCGACACCCGGCCCTCGTGGTTCTTCACCCGCGACGGCTACGGCGACCTGCTCGGCGACCTGCCCGTCCACGACGTCGACCTCGTCCTCGCGCTGAGCGGGGCGGCGTCGGGCACCGTCAGCGGGCTGGCACCGCGCCGACCGCTGCCGGAGCACCCCGAGTGGTCCGACTCCGGGGCACTGCTGCTGGCGGCCGGCGAGGTGACGGCGACGGTCGAGGCCCACTGGGTCTGGCCCGCGGCGTCCGACGTGCACGGCCGGTATCGGATGCGGCTGACCGGGACGCTCGGGACGGCGGAGCTCGACTGGGCGCGGGATCGTCTGCACGTCGTCACGCACGACCGGGCTTCGTGGGACGAGCCGCTCGGGCCCGGGCTGCGGCCCACGCAGGACGCGTTCGCCGCCGTCGCGGCCGGCCGGGAGCCGGAGGTGACGACGGCCGCAAGCGTGCGAGCCAGCCGCGTGGCTCTGCTGGCGGCCCGCAGCGCACGCCACGGCGGCCGCGTCGAGGCCTGGGCCTGACGAGACAGGGTCGCACCTCTCCCGCACGCCGCCCATCGTGTGATTAGATACGGCCATATTCACGTTTACGGACCGGCAATATTCACTCGACAGACACTCGGCAGACAGGAGACGAGATGCGTACGGTGGACGAGCTCGAGCGGATGCTCGCGACGCCGAGCGCCGGCCTCGTGGCCGACATGGGAGAGCTCGAGGGCGACGTCCTCGTGCTCGGGGCGGCCGGGAAGCTCGGGCCGAGCCTCGTCCGGCTCGCCGCGAACGCCGTGGCGGAGGCCGGCAGCGGCGCTCGGGTCACGGCCGTGTCGCGGTTCTCCACCCCGGGCTCCGCGGAACGTCTCCAGGCCGCCGGGGCTGCGACGCTCGTGGCTGACCTCACGGACGAGGCGGCACTGGCCGACCTCCCGGACTCCGCGAACGTCGTGTTCCTCGTGGGCGCAAAGTTCGGCTCCGACGGCAACGAGGCCGGAACCTGGCACACCAACACCTACCTCCCAGGACGGGTCGCCGAACGGTTCGCCTCGTCCCGGATCGTCGCGCTCTCGACCGGGAACGTGTACCCGCTCGTGGCGACGGACGACGGCGGCTCCCGCGAGGGCGACGCCCCCGGCCCCGTGGGCGAGTACGCCATGTCCTGCCTCGGACGCGAGCGTGTGCTGGAGGCGATGTCGCGCCGCCACAGCACTCCCGTCTCGCTGATCCGCCTCAACTACGCCGTCGAGATGCGGTACGGCGTGCTGGTCGACCTCGCACAGCAGATCCTCGCCGAGGAGCCGATCGACATCACCACCTCCCACGTCAACCTCGTGTGGCAGGGATACGCGAACGAGGTCACGCTGCGGGCCCTCCGTCGCGCGGACTCGCCCCCGTTCGTGCTCAACGTCACCGGGGCCGACACGCTCCGGGTCCACGACCTCGCGCTTGCGCTCGGGCAGCGCCTGGGCCGGGACGTCACGTTCGTGGGCTCGGAGGCACCCACCGCGCTGCTGTCCGACGCGAGCCGCTGCCACGACCGCTATGGGTACCCGGCGTTCGACGTCGACGAGCTGGTGGACCTCACGGCCCACTGGATCGCCGACGGCGGCGAGGTCCACGGCAAGCCCACCAAGTTCCAGCGGCGCGACGGGAAGTTCTGATGGCCACGCCCACCGCTCCGGGTGTGCGCGTCGTCACCGCGTCCGCACCCACGGCGATCGACGCCATCACGCGCTTCCGCGCGGGCGGCGTCATCCCGGCGCACCCGCTCGCCCTGACGGCCGGCGGCCGCATCGACGAGCGCCGGCAGCGCGCGCTGAGCCGGTACTACGTGGAGGCAGGCTCGCTCGGGCTCGCCGTTGCCGTCCACACGACGCAGTTCGCCGTGCACGAGCCGGGCCGCGGGCTGCTCGAGCCCGTGCTCGGCCTCGCGGCAGAGACGGCCGCGGAGTACCCAGACGCCGACGTCGTGCTTGTTGCCGGGCTGAGTGGTCCGACGTCGCAGGCCGTCGCGGAGGCCGAGCTCGCCGCGTCGCTGGGGTACGACCTGTGCCTGCTCGCGCCGCACGGCGTCGGAGACGTCGATGAGGACTACCTGCTCGACCGGGCCCGCGCCGTGGGCGAGGTCATGCCCGTCATCGGGTTCTACCTGCAGCTCGCCGTCGGCGGCCGTCGCCTGTCGCGCGACTTCTGGAGCCGCCTCGTCGACATCCCGAGCGTCGTCGGCATCAAGGCGGCGCCGTTCGACAGGTACGCGACGCTCGACGTCGTCCACGGCCTGGCGTCCTCGCAGCGCGGTCACGACGTCGCTCTGTACACCGGCAACGACGACCACATCGTCATGGACCTCCTGACCTCGTTCACCGGTACCGACGCCACCGGCGTCGTGGACCGGTTCGAGATGGTCGGCGGACTCCTGGGCCAGTGGGCCGTGTGGGTGCGCGAGGCCGTCCGCTTACTCGACCTGGCGCGTGCGGCGAAGGCCGGCGATGGCGCAGCGCTGCACGAGCTGCTCCGTCTCAACCCCGCCCTCACCGACGCCAATGGGGTCTTGTTCGACGCCGCGAACGCGTTCGTCGGCTGCATCGCCGGTGTCCACGAGGCGCTGCGCCGGCAGGGGCTGCTGGAGAACCTGGTATTCCTCGACCCTGCCGAGGGCCTCTCCCCCGGCCAGCTCGCGGAAATCGACCGAGTGTGGCGCGCGTACCCGGCGCTGCGCGACGACGCATTCGTCGCCGAGAACCTGGACCGCTGGCTGGCCTGACCGGTGCGCCTTCCCGCGTCACGGCAGGCTCGTGCTCCGGCTCGGGTCGCTGTGGCTCGCCATCGGCTTCCACGCCGGCTGGACCTTCACGAGGGGCAACATCGACGGCATCCCCGTCTCCGGACTGCCGCCGCTCTCGACGTCAGCGGTCTTCCTCCGGCCGAGGACGCGCCCGACTGGCTCACCGGCGGCGAGTTCGGCACCGAGGCGAGCGCGCCCGCCGTCGTCGTGCTGCTCGCCATGATCCTGATCGCGTTCGTCGCCTACCGGCGATGGGACAAGTCCCGCGTGAACTTGAGCCCCGGCACCCCGGCCGAAATGGGCGCCTGAGCGTCGTCTGCGACGGCGACGCCCCGTTGTGCGGTGCGGGGCCGGGTCGCGCGGGCACGTGACCCGTCCGTGCAGGTCACGGCCATGACACTTGTCACGGGCGCGACGTGCGAAACGCCCGGAAGTCGGTGACGCCGCGCACTACTGCATCGGCCGTCCGCCCGGTGAACTGGAGGCAGTCCAGGGGCCCGCCCTGGCACCCCGGACCACAGGAGCACGCCATGGACCTCGTCGACAGCCTCCAGAACCTCGTCGGGCAGGTGCCCGACCTGCTGCAGCCCTTGATCGTGGCCGCCGCCGGAGCGATCCCCTTCGTCGAGGGCGAGGGCGGCGTGGCGATCGGCATCCTCGGCGGCATCAACCCGGTCGTCGCCACCGTGGCCGCGATGGCCGGCAACTTCCTCAGCGTCGCGCTCCTGGTGCTCCTCGGTTCCGGGGCGCGAGACGCCGTCGTCACCCGGCGCCGGGCGAGCACCCGGGCACGGGCGGAGGCGACCGTCGGCGGCCCGCCCACCCGGGGGCCGAGGCCGACGGTCCCGGAGACCGACGACGCGCGCGCCGTGGCCCGCCGGGCCAAGTTCCAGCGCGCCTACGAGCGCTACGGGGTCCCGGGCGTGAGCCTGCTCGGCCCCCTCGTCCTGCCCACCCAGTTCACCGCCACGATGCTCGCGGCCACGGGCATCGGCAAGGCGCGCATCCTGGTCTGGCAGGCGACAGCGATCGTCATCTGGACGACGGCCACCGCCCTGATCATCAGCGGCGTCCTCCAGGTCGTCCGGTGACGACGCTCCGGCGGCACGCACCGACCCGAACCGACCCGCACCGGGCATCCTGAGAGCCACGGCGCGACGCCGAGCCAGACCCGTCCGTCCGAAACGAAGGAGAACGACCATGACCGTTCAGCTGGTGCACCCCGACGGCGTCCACCGGGTCGACGTCCACCATCAGGTCGCCGTCACGCAGGGATCGCGCACCGTGTACCTGGCGGGACAGGTGTCCTGGGACACCGAGGGCAACCTCGTGGGCCGCGACGACGTCGCGGCGCAGGCCGAGAAGGCGTACCTCAACATCGCCGCCGCGCTTGACGCCGTGGGCGGGACGGCCGCCGACCTCGCCAAGGTCACCGTCTACGTCGTCGGCCTCGACGAGGCGAAGGCCGAGCAGTTCGTCGTCGGGCGTGAGCGGGCGGCGGCGACGCTGGGTGTGGAGCTCCGGCAGCCGAGCACCTGGATCGGCGTCACCTCGCTCGCCGCACCCGGTTACCTCGTCGAGGTCGACGCCGTCGCCGTCCTGCCGTGAGCCGGCGGGCGCGGAACGACCGGGCGGCTCCGCCCGGACGGACCGCTACGCCCCGACGCCGACGTCCCCGCGCAGGATCGACGTCATCTTCTTGCCCTTCGCGACCTCATCGACCAGCTTGTCCATCCACCGGATCTGCTGCATCAGCGGGTCCTCGATCTCCTCGACGCGGACACCGCAGATGACGCCGGTGATGAGAGACGTGTTCGGGTTCATCGCGGGGGCCTGGGCGAAGAACGTCTCCAGGTCGACCTCGTCGGCGATCACTCGCTCGAGGCCCTCGCCGTCGTACCCGGTGAGCCAGGTGAGGACGCGGTCGAGGTCGTCCGTGCTGCGCGCCTTGCGCTCCACCTTCTGCACGTACATCGGGTAGATGCTGGCGAAGGTCATCCGCCGGATCCGGTCGGCAGGCATCGGTCGCCTCCTGTCGTGACGGTCAGGTCTGCCGTCGAGGCTACCGCGCGGGGACCGCGTCGACAGCCGGTCCGGTCGCGCGCTCGAGGCGCGCCACCAGCGCGACCAGCCCGGCCGCCAGCGGGACCAGCACCAGGTTGCCGATCAACATGGGCCGCAGGAACGGCAGCCCCGCGACAAGGCTCGCCACCAGGCCGTCGAGACCCTCCGGGTAGAACGTCCCCCGGCCGAGCCACCACACGCCCGCGTTGGTCCACACGTAGAAGAACAGCGAGCTCCCGACACCGAACCCCAGCGCGGCGACCAGGCGGCCCGTGGCGCCTCGGGTGCGGCCGGCCCACCAGGCGCCGACGCCGATCACGGCCCACGCGGTCCACGTGAACACCAGCACCGAGGAGTTGCCGAGCAGGACGTCGCTCAGCGCGACCACGACCAGCGGCGCGAGCATCGCGAGCCGGTGGCGCAGCAGCCCCGCCGCGGCGAACGCCGCGGCCGTCGAGAGCTCGAGGTTGGGCGGCGCGCCGAGGTCGGTCTTCACCAGGCGCCAGACGACGGCGCCCACGACGAGCAGGACCGCGACCGCCGGGCGCCACCAGCGCCGCGCGAGCTCGCGTGCGGGGAGCGGGGCGTCCAGGTGGGAGCTCGCGGCGGTCACTTCTCGATCTCCTCGAGCTTCCAGGTGATGGTCTCCCCGTCCTTCGTCTCGAGGGAGCCCGCGCCCACCTGGGCCATCTCGTCGTCGACGTACAGGCCCCAGAACTCGGTCTCCGGGTCGGCCTCACGGCCGCCGATCGCGGTGACGTAGGCGTTCTCGCCCTTGCCCTGCACCTGCGCGTCCGGGTCGTGCTGCTCCAGCAGCTCGAGCGCCGTCCTGCCGTCCTCGCCCGGGTATGAGAACTTGCTGAGGCTCTCGGCGACCTGCTCCGTCGGGTCGACCGACGCGCTGGCGGACGCCGTGGAGCCGGCGTCGGACGCGCCGCCGTCGGAGCACCCGGCGAGCAGGCCCGCGGCGAGGGCGGTCGCCGGGAGCAGCGCGAGCAGACGGGACGGTGCCGAACGAGATGTCGAGCGGGGGATCTTCACGGCCAGAGGGTACCCATCACCCGGGGTCGCCCGCCGCTCGGGCCGCCATCCGGACGCCGGGGCGTGCGGGTCCGGGCCGAGGCCGGTCGACGGTCAGGCGTCGATCCGCGACTGGTCGAGCGTGTTCGCGCCGGCGACGATGAACTCCTTGCGGGGCGCGACGTCGCTGCCCATGAGCAGCTCGAACACCCGCTCCGCGGCCTCGGCGCCCTCCACCGTGACGCGGCGCAGCGTGCGGTGCCGCGGGTCCATGGTGGTCTCGGCGAGCTGGTCGGCGTCCATCTCCCCCAGGCCCTTGTAGCGCTGGATGTCCTCCTTGTACCGGCGCCCGGCGCGGTCCAGCTTCTTGAGCGTCGCGGTGAGCTCGGCCTCCGAGTACGTGTACAGGTACTCGTTCTTGCGCCGTCCGCTGCCCAGCACCTCCACGCGGTGCAGCGGCGGGACGGCCGCGAAGACCCGGCCCGCCTCGAGCATCGGGCGCATGTACCGGTAGAACAGGGTGAGCAGCAGGGTGCGGATGTGCGCGCCGTCGACGTCGGCGTCCGTCATCAGGACGATCTTGCCGTAGCGCGCGGCCTCCAGGTCGAACGACCTGCCCGATCCGGCGCCGAGCACCTGGATGATGGCCGCGCACTCCGCGTTGCGGAGCATGTCGCTGATCGACGCCTTCTGGACGTTGAGGATCTTGCCGCGGATCGGCAGCAGCGCCTGGAAGTCGCTGGACCGCGCGAGCTTCGCCGTCCCGAGGGCCGAGTCGCCCTCGACGATGAACAGCTCGCTGCGCGTGACGTCGTCGCTGCGGCAGTCCGCGAGCTTCGCCGGCAGCGACGAGGCCTCGAGAGCGTTCTTGCGGCGGGAGATCTCCTTCTGCTTGCGCGCGGTCACGCGGGCGCGCATCTCGGCGACGACCTTGTCGAGCAGCAGCGCCGCCTGCGCCTTCTCGTCGCGCTTGGTGGAGGTGAGCAGCGCGCCCAGCTCCTTCTCGACGACGCGGGAGACGATGGCGCGCACCGGCGCGGTGCCGAGCACCTCCTTGGTCTGCCCCTCGAACTGCGGCTCGGCGAGCCGGACGGTGACCACGGCCGTGAGGCCGGCCAGCGCGTCGTCCTTCTCGATGCGCTCCGCCGCGTCCTTGGTGGAGACCTTGAGCCGGCGCGCGTTGGCCTCGATCTGCTTGCGCACCGTCTTGAGCAGGCCCTGCTCGAAGCCGGACAGGTGCGAGCCGCCCTTGGGTGTCGCGATGATGTTGACGAAGGTGCGCACCTCCGTGTCGTAGCCGCCGCCCCAGCGCAGGGCGATGTCCACCTCGCAGTCGCGCCTCACCTCCTGCGGCGACATGTGCCCGCGGGAGTCCAGCACCGGCACCGTCTCCGTGAACTGCCCGCTGCCCCGCAGCTGCCAGGTCGACGTCACCGGGGCGTCGGGCGCGAGGAACTCGACGAAGTCCACCGCGCCGCCGTCGTGCTGGAAGACCTCCTCGTGCGGGCCGGTCTCCCCCGGCGTGCCGGGCAGCCCGCGCTCGTCGCGCAGCGTGAGCTTGAGGCCCGGCACGAGGAACGTCGTCTGGCGGGCCCGGGTGACGAGCTCGTCGTAGCTGAACACCGCCGTCTTCGGGAAGACCTGACGGTCCGCCCAGTACCGCACGCGGGTCCCGCTGACGCCGCGCTTGACCTTGCCGACGACGGCAAGCTCGGACCCGGACACGAACGGCTCGAAAGGGGACTCCGGCGACGGACCGGTCGCCGGGTCGGTGAAGATGCCCGGCTCGCCACGGTGGAACGTCATGCGCTGCGTCTTGCCGCTGAGGTCGACCTCGACGTCCAGGCGCGCCGAGAGCGCGTTGACGACGGAGGCTCCGACGCCGTGCAGGCCTCCCGACGCGGTGTACGAACCGCCGCCGAACTTCCCGCCCGCGTGCAGCTTGGTGAAGACGACCTCGACGCCGGACAGCCCCGTCTTCGGCTCGATGTCGACCGGGATGCCGCGCCCGTCGTCCTCGACGGTCACGGACGAGTCCGCGTGCAGGACGACGCGGATCGCCGTCGCATGGCCGCCCAGCGCCTCGTCGACGGAGTTGTCGATGATCTCCCACAGGCAGTGCATGAGGCCCCGCGAGTCCGTGGACCCGATGTACATGCCGGGGCGCTTGCGCACCGCCTCGAGACCCTCGAGGACGGTGAGGTGGCGTGCGGTGTACCCGGACTCGGAGGTGGCTGTCACGGGAACGAGGGTAGACGACTCGAACGCCTGTACCGTCGGCCCACGCCGCCGAGGTGTGCCCCACGCCGCTATGCCCGGAGCGAACCTGCCCCGGGTCAGGGATGCTCCGGGGCACCGGTCTGGTTGGATAGTCACGTGAGCACCACGACGACCGAACCGACCCAGCCGCTGACCGCCGCCGACCGCTGCGACCGCTGCGGCGCCCAGGCGTACGTGCGAGTGGTCCTGCCCGTCGGAGAGCTCCTCTTCTGCGGGCACCACGCACGAGCGCACGCGGACGCCTACCAGGGAGTCGCCGTCCACATCCAGGACGAGACCGACCGGCTCCACGCCGAGCACGGGGCGGGCTGACCCGCCGCCTCTCCGGCAGACCGACGAACGACGAGAGCCCCGCACCTCGGTGCGGGGCTCTTGTGCGTCCGGGGCGCTCGAACCCGCCGCACCCGGTCATCCCCCGGCGCGGCGGTTTCACCCAGACGTCACCCCGCGATGCCGTCACCGCCGTCCCTCCTCCTCGCTCTCAGTTCTCGGGACAGTCCCGAGCGCCAGGAGAGACCATGACCAGCACCGCGCCCACCACCACCCGCGACCCGTCGAGGCACGCCCGGCTGCACGCCACACTCACGCAGGGGCTCGACGGCGAGATCCTGTCGCCCGGCGAGCCCGCCTACGGCGCCGCGCTCCCCGGCTTCAACCTCGCGCTCGCCCATCGGCCGGCGCTGGTCGTGCGTGCGAGAACCGTCGCGGACGTCGTCGCGACCGTCCGCGCCGCCGCCGACCAGGGCGTCCGCGTGGGCGTCCGTTCCACGGGGCACAGCGCCCCGCCGACCGGCCCTGACGACGTGCTCCTCGACGTGGCCGCCCTCGACCGGCTCTCCGTCGACCCGGACGCCCGCACCGCCACCGTCGGCCCGGGCGTTGCCTGGGCGACGGTGCTCGAGGCCGGCGCTGCCTGGGGTCTGGGCGGCCTGTGCGGGTCGTCCCCGCACGTCGGGGTGGTCGGCTACACGCTCGGCGGCGGGCTCGGCCCGCTGGCCCGCACCTTCGGCTTCGCTGCGGACCACGTGCGATCCATGGACGTGGTCACCCCGTCAGGCGAGCTCGTCACCGCGACACCGGACCGGCACGAGGATCTGTTCTGGGCGCTGCGCGGCGGCGGCGGCGCGTTCGGCGTGGTGGTCGCGATGACCTTCGACCTGTTCCCCCTGCGCGCCGTGCGCGCCGGGACGCTCTGGTTCGACGTCGACGACGCGCCCGCCGTGCTGCACCGGTGGCGCGAGCTCACGTCGACTCTCGCCGACGACGTCTCCACCTCCGTGGCGCGGCTGAACCTGCCGCCTCTGCCCGACGTGCCCGAGCCGCTGCGCGGGCGGGCGGTGCTCGTGGTCCGCTACGTCCGGCACGGCGACCTCGCCGCCCCCGACCCGGTGGTCGATGCCCTGCGCCAGGTGTCCCCGACGCTCCTCGACACGGTCGGCGACCTGCCGTACGCGCTGATCGGCGCGCTGCACGCCGACCCGGAGGACCCGATGCCGTTCGTCGAGCGCGGCGGTCTGCTCCGCGAGCTGACCGAGGACGCCGTCGACACGTTCCTCGGCGCGGTGCCGCCCGACTCTCCCGTGCTCGCGGGCGAGATCCGGCTCCTGGGCGGCACGCTCGCCCGGCCACCGGCCGTGCCGAACGCCGTCGGCGGCCGGGACGCCGCATACACGCTGTTCACCGGCGCGCTCGGCAGCCCGGTCGGCCCACCCGACGTCGCCGTACACCTCCAGGCGGTGCACGACGCGATGGCGCCGTGGGCCACCGGTGGATCGCTGCTCAACTTCGCCGGGCCGCGCGACGACGTCTCAGCGCCGCTGGTGCGCGACGCGTACGGCCCGGCGACGTACGACCGGCTCGTGACGCTGCGCCGGCAGCTCGATCCCCACGGGGTCCTCGACCCGTCCGCCCGGTGGTCGGTCGTGGGGGGCGACGCGCGCTGACCGCGCGACCTCCGCCGACCGCGGACGCACGAGAGCCCCGGAACCGCAGGGTTCCGGGGCTCTCGTGCGTCGTGCGCGGATCAGTCCAGGTAGTCCCGCAGCACCTGGGACCGCGACGGGTGCCGCAGCTTCGACATGGTCTTGGACTCGATCTGGCGGATCCGCTCGCGCGTGACGCCGTAGACCTTGCCGATCTCGTCGAGCGTCTTGGGCTGGCCGTCCTGCAGGCCGAACCGCATCGAGACGACGCCCGCCTCACGCTCCGACAGGGTGTCGAGCACCTGGTGCAGCTGCTCCTGCAGCAGCGTGAAGCTCACGGCGTCGGCCGGCACGACCGCCTCGGAGTCCTCGATGAGGTCGCCGAACTCGCTGTCGCCGTCCTCGCCCAGCGGGGTGTGCAGCGAGATGGGCTCACGACCGTACTTCTGGACCTCGACCACCTTCTCCGGGGTCATGTCCAGCTCCTTGGCCAGCTCCTCCGGGGTGGGCTCGCGGCCGAGGTCCTGGAGCATCTGACGCTGCACGCGGGCCAGCTTGTTGATGACCTCGACCATGTGCACCGGGATGCGGATGGTGCGGGCCTGGTCGGCCATGGCGCGCGTGATCGCCTGCCGGATCCACCAAGTGGCGTACGTCGAGAACTTGTAGCCCTTGGTGTAGTCGAACTTCTCGACCGCGCGGATCAGACCGAGGTTGCCCTCCTGGATCAGGTCCAGGAACAGCATTCCGCGGCCCGTGTAGCGCTTAGCCAGGGAGACCACGAGACGGAGGTTGGCCTCGAGCAGGTGGTTCTTGGCGCGCTTGCCGTCGTGCGCGATCCACCGCAGGTCGCGGTACATGCGGCGCTCGTCGGCGCTCGCCTTCGTCTTGTCGTAGTCCGCGTAGTTCTTCGAGAGGCGCTCCTCCGCGAACAGGCCGGCCTCGATGCGCTTCGCGAGCTCGACCTCCTGCTCCGCGTTCAGCAGCGCGACCTTGCCGATCTGCTTGAGGTAGTCCTTGACGGGGTCGGCGGTGGCGCCGGCCGTGACGACCTGCTGCGCGGGCTGGTCGTCGTCGTCCGTGTCGGAGACGACGAACCCGGTCTCCTCGTCCTCGCCCTTGCCGTCCTTGCCGGCGCCGGCCTTGCCACCCCTCGCGGTGGTGCGCTCGGCGGCCTCGTTCTCCGACTCGTCGTCGGCGTCGTTCTCGACGTCCTCGATGCCGTCCGGGGCCGGCTCGTCCTTCGCTGCCGTCTTACGAGCGCGCGTGGACTTGGTGCCCTTGGCCGCGGCGGTCTTGGCCGACGCGCCCTTCGCCGCCGGCGTCTTCGCCGCGGGCGTGGCCTCGTCCGGCTCGTCGTCCGTCGAGGACTTCACGGTGGAGGTCGTCACGGTGGACGTCTTGACCGCGCTCGCGGACCGCGCCGCCGGTGCCTTCGCACGGGTGGTGGTGCTCCGGCCCGAGCTGGCAGCGGCGACCTTGGTGGCCGTGGGCACACCGATCTCGACGCCGGCGGTCGCGAAGGCGCGCAGGACCGCCTTCAGACGCTTCGGGTCCGCCACCGCGGCGTTCTCGCAGGCAGCGCGGAAACTCTCGGCGTCGACCCGGCCGTCGGCGGTGCCTCGAGCGAGCAGCCCCTGCAGGGCAGGGTGCTCGAACTCGCGGGGAAGTGCAGGGTTCTGCGCAGTGGACGCCACAAACCGACCTTTCGGCATTCGAGGGGACGGTGCACCGCCGTCGAGGCCTCCGACTCGGACTGTCGTGGCTCAGGCGGACACCTCTATTGTACCGGCGACATCCGCGACGGAGGGGCACCACGGGCTCCTGCGCCCTGTCCCGTACCCACGTCGTCCGTTCTCCGGTGCTGGCACAACGCACGGGGCGGGGCGAAGATTCCCGGCATGGCGGGCCGATCGGCGCCCGTCGCCCGTTCCGTCGGACGCCGCCGGCCACCTCCGGACGGTCACGAGCGTCACACTGCCGGGCGTGGCGCGCGCGTCGGTCGTCACGGCTTGACCGCCAGCACCGGGCAGGGCGCCTCGAGCAGGATGCGCTGCGCCCCCGACCCGAGGATCAGCTTGCCGACCGGGCTGCGCCGGCGCAGCCCCACGACGATGAGCTCGGCCCCCGCGTCGTGCGCCGTGCGCACGAGGTCCTCGGCAAGGTCACCTGTGCCGCCGACGACCGAGAACACGAGCCCGGAGGAGGCCAGGTCGTCCTCGACCGCCTGCCTCTCGGGACCACCGTCGTCCCTGGTCACGACGACGGTGAGCGGGACTGACCGCTCCTGCGCCTCGCGTTTCGCTGCGGCGAGTGCCGCCTGTCCCTCGGCCGTGCTCAGGAGTCCGACGACGATCGCCATGGGGGCACGCTACCCGACCGCGCGCCCAGCCACACCGGCCGTGGACGGGTGCCGCCCCGAGCTCACCCATCCGGGCGGGACGCCGGCCTCGAGCACCCCTGCCAGGAGCGCCGCGAGCCGGTACGCGGGATCTTGTCTTGCAGACTCGCGCACCCGGCGCGCGGCAAGCCACCCGTCGCCGCGCCACCATGCCAGGAACCCCAGCAGCGCGAGGGGTGGAGCGTGCCACCGCCGCGGCGCTGCGCCCACCACCTGCTCGAGCACGAGCCGGGCCGCGTCCGCGGTGGGCCCATCGGGCGGCACGCCGCACCGAGGGTCCACCACCCTGGCGATCGCCCGCGACGTGGCGGCCTCCACCTCGCGCGGGTCGCCGTCCGGGCCCGCTCCCACGGTGTGGTCCGCCGCCTCCCGCCCGCCGGGCACGAGCGACAGCAGGACGGCGTCGCGGACAGGGACGTCCGCGAGCGCCACTGCCAGGCGGCCCAGGCGCGCCGGCGGCAGCACGACGTCGCCGGGCGGGCAGGCGCGCAGCTCTGCGGCAGCCTGCCGCACCAGGTCGCACCACACGCCGTACGCCTCGGCCCGCCACCGTCCGAGGGCGTCGACCCCGCCCGGGCCGGGCCCCCTACCGGGGGCGGCCGCCGCCTGTCCGCGCGCCGCGGCGCGCGTCCGCTCCGCGCGGGCCGCCGCCTTCGCGACACGGTCACGCACGCCGGCCGACGCGCGGCGGATCCGGTGCGCCTCCTGCTCCGAGGCGGCGACCGCCCGGCCCGCGACCACGAACGCGGCCCCGACCTCGCCCTGCTCGAGCTCGGCCACGGGGCGCCCCTGCGGCGGGCAGCAGGCGGGGTCGGTGCAGTCGAGCCCGCGGTACCTCTCGGATCCCACCAGCCAGGTCTCCACGTCGACCGCCCGGTCCAGCGACTCGTCCAGCGCACCCACCACGGCTGCGGCACGCGCCCGTGCCTGCACCGGCGGGGAGGACGTGTAGAGCACGACGAGCGCGAGGCATGCGCCCACCCGGCCGGCGGCCCGGGCCACGGTCCTCACGTCGCCCCCGGTGCCGTCGAGGTCTGTCAGCGAGATCCGAGCCACGAGCCCGACCCGGCCGTCGGTCGTGACCGCAAGGACGACGACGCACTCCCGAGGCCGGAACCCGAGCAGGTACGGGACGGCGGCGAGCAGGTCGCGTGAGGATCGGAGCACGAGCGGGGCGTCGAAAGGCGATGCCGGTTCCCCGGTGCGGTCGGTGGCGTATGCGGCGTCCATGGCTCGATCCCAGCGTCCTGTCGTGCACCGCGGCGCCGCCCGACGCCCGTCTGTGGACGGAGCCGAGCTGGGGGCAGGCTCGGCGCCCACGCCGGCGGCGCGACGTCCGCAAGGTGGTGGGGGTCCGGTCGCAGATCGGGCGCGGGCCTCGTTCCGCGGGCCGCTACCGTAGGCGCCGTGCCCCCGCTCCCCCGCCGCCCTCGTCGCCCGGACCGGCCGGCACGCACGCTCGCCGCGGGGGCACGCGACGTCGGCGCCGCCGCCCTCGTCGCTCTGCTGACGTTGTCCGGCTGCGGCCTGCTCGACGGCGGTGGCAGCCCCGGCGACGAGGCCTCCGCGACGGGGACGGCCGGCTCGGGCGTGGGAGTGCGCGGCGCCACCGACTCTCCCACCCCCAGCCCCGGGCCGAGCGACGCGTCCGCACTGCCCACCTTCGACCCGGGCACGGCGGTCGGGGGCTACGCGGAGGGATTCCCCGAGAAGCTGCTCGGCGCCCCGGAGGACGCCACGGTGCTCGCCAGCTCGGCGACGCCGGGCGACGGCGCCCTCACGGACGTCACCCTCAACCTGAGCACGACACGCAGCACCCAGGAGGTCATCGACCAGCTCGCGAAGCGCCTCGGCAAGGAGGGCTTCGAGGAGTCCGGCACGTCGACCTTCTCGGGCCTCACGGCGCAGACCACGTTCGGCCGCGAGAGCACGCCGAAGGGGAAGAAGGACGCGGACCCCGTCCTGGAGTCCGTCACCCTCGGCGTGCTCGACGACGGCGATCGCCGCCTCGTGACGGTGAGCGGCTCCGTCGTGGCCGGCTGACCCCGGCGGCGCGACCGTCATGCCCGTCGAGGCGCCCGCACCGGGCGCTTAGGCTGTCGGCATGCCCACCGCTGCGTCGCTGGTCGACCTCGAGAACCTCCGCACCGACGTCGACGCCCGGGTCGAGGAGCATCTGGACGCCCTCGCGCAGGAGGTCGCCGCCATCGGCGCCCCGGCGACGGCCCTGACCGACCAGGCTGCCGTGCTGCTGCACGGCGGCAAGCGCCTGCGAGCGGCGTTCTGCTACTGGTCCTACCGCGCCCACGGCGGCGCGGCGACGGGTCCCGAGCGAGACGCAGTGGTGCGGGCCGGGGCCGCGCTCGAGCTGTTCCAGGCGGCCGCCCTGCTGCACGACGACGTCATGGACGCGTCGGACACGCGCCGCGGCGAGCCCACCGCCCACCGCGCGTTCGAGGCGCGCCACGCGGACGCCGGCTGGGCCGGTTCCGCAGAGCGGTTCGGCACGGCCGCCGCGATCCTGCTCGGCGACCTCTGCCTCGTGGCGTGCCAGCGGGAGATCGCGGCCGCGGTCGCGGACCTGCCCGCCGACCGGTCGTCCGCGGCCCGGGCGCTGTTCGACGCCATGCAGACCGAGGTCGTCGTCGGCCAGTACCTCGACGTCCTCGTCCAGGCCGAGCCCTGGGGCCTGGATCCCGCGGCGGACGAGGAGCGCGCCCGCGGCGTGCTGCGCGCGAAGTCGGCCCGCTACTCGGTGGAGCGTCCGCTCGTGCTCGGCGCGGTCCTCGCCGGGACGTCGGCCGCCGGCGTGGAGGCCGTCTCGCACGCCGGGCTCCCGCTCGGCGAGGCGTTCCAGCTCCGCGACGACGTGCTCGGTGTGTTCGGCGACCCGTCGGTGACGGGCAAGCCGGCGGGCGACGACCTCCGCGAGGGCAAGCGCACCGTGCTGGTCGCCCGCACGCTGGCGGCCGCGGGGTCGGCCGACCACGACCTCGTCGTGGCACGGCTGGGCGACCCTGGCCTGGACGACACCGCCGTCGAGCGGCTGCGCGGCGTCATCGCCGGGTCGGGCGCGCTGGACGGCGTCGAGGCCCTCATCGACACCTTGGCGGACGGCGCGCTGGACGCCCTCGCCGCGGCGCGCCTCGACGAGCCCGGTCGCGGGGTGCTGCTCGACCTTGCCCGAGCCGCCGTCGACCGGGCCGCCTGAGTCCGCGAGAGGTCAGAGCAGCGCCTGGGCGACCCGGCGCACCTCGGCCCGGCGCCCGGCACGCAGCTCCCTGATCGGGGAGCTGCCGATCGACGGCTCGGTCTCGAACAGCCAGCGCAGGATCGCCGCGTCGTCCAGCCCCACGTCGGAGAGCACCAGCACCGTGCCGCGCAGCGTGCCCAGCACGTGCGGTGCGCCGTCGTCGGTGACGAGGAACACGGCGGGCACCTGGAACGTGTTCCGCTCTCCGCGCTTGATCCCGACGAGCGTGCGCTCTGACACCAGCCCGCGCACCTTGCTCACCGGGGTCCCGAGCGCCTCCGCCACGTCGGGCAGGGTCAGCCACTCGTCCACCAGGGACTCCAGGGCGGTGCGGTCGTCGGTGTGGCTGCCGGGCTCCGGCGCGGTCGTGTCGTTCACCGGGCCAGCCTACGGGCCTGCCGATCCGGCCGCCCCTACACTCGTCGCGTGGCCATCACGACGACCGACCCGATGCTCGGCCGCCTGGTCGACGGGCGGTACGAGATCGTCGCGCGCGTCGCCCGAGGCGGCATGGCCACCGTGTACCGCGCCACCGACCGCCGCCTCGACCGCGAGGTCGCGATCAAGGTGATGCACCCGCACCTGGCGGACGGCGTGGACGGCGCCGCGTTCGTCTCGCGGTTCCGTCGCGAGGCGCGCGCCGCCGCCCGCCTCACCCATCCCGGCGTCGTGGCGGTCTACGACCAGGGCGTCGACGGCGACACCAGCTACCTCGCGATGGAGTACGTGCCCGGCACCAACCTGCGGCGCGAGCTGCACGCGTCGGGACCGCTCACCCTGGACCGCGCGCTCGACGTCGTCGCGCAGGTCCTCGCCGCGCTCGCCGCCGCGCACCGCAAGGGCCTGGTGCACCGGGACGTGAAGCCCGAGAACGTCCTGGTCGTGGGCGACGGCGACCCCGCCGCGGGCGGCCGGGTGAAGGTTGCCGACTTCGGCCTCGCCCGGGCCGTCACCGAGGTGACCACGACCGCCACGGGAACCGTCCTGGGCACGGTCGCGTACCTCGCGCCCGAGGTGATCACCAGCAGCACGTGCGACGCGCGCACCGACGTCTACGCGGTCGGGGTGCTCGCGTACGAGCTCGTCACCGGCACTCTCCCCTACGCGGGCGAGACGCCGATCCAGGTGGCCTTCCACCACGTGCACGAGGACCTTCCGGCGCCGTCGGGCCTCGTGGACTGGCTGCCCGCCGAGATCGACGCGCTCGTCGCGTCGTTCGCGGCCCGGGACCCGCAGCAGCGCCCGCCGGACGCCGGGGCGGCGCTCGGGGCCGTCGAGGCGCTGCGCGCGTCTCTCGACGCCGACCTGCTCGCGCGCCGCGCCGACCCGCCCGCCGTCGCCGCCCGTCCCGGCCCGTCCGGCCCCGGCGGGGTCGACGCGGCCGACGGTGACGGCGACGCTGACGGGGACGACGGCGGCGAGGGTGGCACCGACGCGGTCGACGAGATCCCGACCGCCTTCTTCCAGGAGGTCTCGGCGAGCGCCCCGGCCCAGCTCACGGACGCGCTCGTCGAGCAACCCACCGAGGCCTACCGTCGCCCCTCGCGGCGCCGTCGCGCGGTCGCGTGGATCCTCACGCTCGTCCTGGTGCTCGGCGGCGGCGGACTGGGTACCTGGTGGTGGTTCGCCGACGGCCCCGGAGCCTGGACCTCGGTGCCCACCGGCGTGGCCGGGGTGGCGGCCGACGATGCTCGCGCCGTGCTCGAGGGTGCCGGTCTCGGCACCACCACGAGCCGTGCCTTCGACGACGAGGTCCCGGAGGGCTCGGTCGTGACCAGCGTCCCCGCGCCCGGCGACCGGGTGCGCACCGACGGCTCCGTCGAGCTGGTCGTGTCCCGCGGGGTGCAGATGCTGACCGTGCCCGACGACCTCGTCGGCGCCGACCGCAAGGACGCCACCGCCGCACTGGAGGACGCGGGCTTCACCGTCGGCGACCCGGCCCGGTCGTACGACGACGAGGCCGACCGCGGCGAGGTGCTCGACGTGTCGGTGGAGGAGAGCTCGCGCCAGCGGCACGACACGGTCGTGACGCTCACCGTCTCCGACGGGCCCGCGCCGGTGCAGGTCCCGCAGGAGGTGGGCAAGGAGAAGGACGCCGCGGTCGCCGACCTCGAGGGGTTGGGGCTCGCCGTGGAGCTGGCCGACCCCGAGTACTCCGAGGACGTCCCCCGGGGCCACGTGCTGGCCCAGGAACCCCGGGACGGCGCCACGGCGCACCGCACGGACACCGTGACCCTGACGATCTCCCAGGGCCCGCCCCTGGTCGAGGTGCCGAACGTCGTGGGCAAGCACACCGAGCCTGCCCGCAAGGCGCTGGAGAAGGCGGGCTTCAAGGTCGAGGAGAACACCTACCTGGGCGGGCTGCTGGACACCGTCCGGTTCCAGGACACCACGGGTAAGGCCCCGAAGGGCAGCACGGTCACGCTCACGGTGTGGTGACCACGGGGGGGTCACCAGCTCGTGAGCATCTCCGCCACGCGGAAGGCCATCTCGAGCGACTGCTGGTGGTTGAGGCGCGGGTCGACGAGCGTCTCGTAGCGCAGCGCCAGCCCGGCGTCGTCGATCTCCTCGCTGCCGCCGAGCACCTCGGTGACGTCGTCGCCCGTGAGCTCCATGTGCAGCCCGCCGGGCACCGTGCCCAGGGCGCGGTGCACCTCGAAGAAGCCGGTGACCTCGTCGAGGACGTCGGAGAACCGCCGCGTCTTGTAGCCGCTGTCGGAGGTGATCGTGTTGCCGTGCATCGGGTCCGTCACCCAGGTGACGGCGACCCCTGCGGCGGTGACCTTCTCGACCACTCCGGGCAGCACGTCGCGGACCTTGCCGGCGCCCATGCGGGTGACGAACGTCAGGCGGCCGGGGGCGTTGTGGGGGTTGAGCCGCGCCGCGAGCGCGAGCGCGTCGTCGGCTGACGTCGTCGGACCGAGCTTGACCCCGATCGGGTTGGCGACGCGGGAGAGGAACTCGACGTGCGCGCCGTCGAGCTGGCGGGTGCGCTCGCCGATCCACAGAAAGTGGGCCGACGTCGCGTAGGCCTCGCCGGACCGCGCGTCGACACGTGTGAGGGCTCGCTCGTAGTCGAGGATGAGCGCCTCGTGGCTGAGGTAGAACTCCACGGAGCGCAGGGCGTCGAAGTCGGCCCCGCAGGCCTCCATGAACCGGATCGCGCGGTCGATCTCGGCGGCGGTGCGCTCGTACCGCGCGTACGCGGGGTTGCGCATGAACCCGCGGTTCCACTCGTGCACGCGGCGCAGGTCGGCGTGGCCGCCCTGCGTGAAGGCGCGCACGACGGTCGCCGTGGCCGAGGAGATCCGGTACGCCTGCTCGAGGCGCCGAGGGTCCGGGGTGCGCGAGGCACTGGTGAACTCGTGGCCGTTGACCATGTCGCCGCGGTAGGCGGGCAGGGTCACGCCGTCACGGGTCTCGAGGTCCGACGAGCGCGGCTTGGCGTACTGCCCTGCCAGCCGGCCCATCTTCACCACGGGCGTGCTCGCGCCGTGGGTGAGCACCACGGCCATCTGCAGGATGGTGCGGATCTTGTTGCGGATACGGGTCGCGTTCGCGTCGGCGAACGTCTCCGCGCAGTCCCCGCCCTGCAGGAGGAACGCCTCGCCGCGGCCTGCCGCGGCGAGGCGTTCCGTGAGCAGCCGGGCCTCGGCCGGCACCACGAGGGGCGCGGCCTGCGAGAGCCTGCCCGCCACCGCCGCGAGCGCGTCGGCGTCCGGCCACGTGGGCTGCTGGCGCGCCTTGAGGGCCCGGAACCGGTCCAGGCCCTCGGGGTCGCTCCCGGGCGCCACGGTGTCGACGGCGGTGGTCATGCGGGCTACTCCTGCCTGTGGCTGCGTGGTCTGCCTCGGTGGCCCGACGTCAGTGCGCGGCGGGCTTCGCGGGCACCAGCGGCTGGCCGATTCCCTCGAGGATCTCGCCGAACCAGGGCACCGAGACGTCGAAGGCCTTGCCGCCGGCGATGCGCGGGAACGCGATCGCCTTGAGGCGGTCGCCGTCCTCCTCGTCGTGGCCGATGACGCCGGCCTCGCCGCGCAGCGCGCACTCGACCGCCAGGTCCGTCATCGACTTGATGAGGCGCAGGTCCTCCGCATTCGCGGCCGCAGCGCGCGAGTAGTAGCCGGACTTCTGCACCATGACCTTCTCGGCACCCAGCTTCTCGGCGAACTGCTTGGCGAACCACTGGCCCGGGTTGATCGTGTCGAGCTTGACGTGCCCGAACGGGTCGCGCGGCACCTCCTCGCCGGCGGCCTCGAGCTGCTGGACGATCTCGTTCATCCCCGCACCCTCGGACAGGAAGATGTTGACGTTGCCGATCTCGTCCATCACGCCGCGCAGGCGGGCGGCCTCGGCGTCGATGTCGAGCTCGAGCTCCGGCAGGAAGACGGCGTGCACGTCCCAGCGCTCGCGCGTCAGGCCGAGGGCGGGGGCCCACTCCTGCGCGTCGAGCCACGTGCGGTACTCCTTGGCACTGGCCGCGGTGAGCCAGCCGCAGTGGCGGCCCATGACCTCGTGCACGATGAGCATGCGCGGGCCGGACCGGTGCTCGCCGATGACGTTCGCGGCGAAGCCCGCGGCCTCCTCGGCCGCCGTCCAGGCGCCGAGCGACTGCTTGATCGGCACCACGTCGTTGTCGATCGTCTTGGGCAGGCCGACGACCGTGAGCTCGTAGCCGTTGTCGTGCAGGTAGGCGGCGAGGTCCGCGGCGGTGGTGTTCGTGTCGTCGCCGCCGATGGTGTGCAGCACGTCGACGCCGTCGGCCTTGAGGCGCTCGGCGGCGACCTCCAGCGGGTTCTCGCCCTCCTCGACCAGGCCGCGCTTGACGCAGTCCGCGGCGTTGGTGAGCTTCACCCGCGAGTTGCCGATGGGCGAGCCGCCGAACCGGTGCAGGATCCCGGCCTGCTTACGGCCCTCGTCGTCCACCACGATCTTCGTGCCCGTGAGGAGCCCGTGGTAGCCGTACTGGTAGGCGATGATCTCGATCGACGGGTCGAGCTCCGTGTACCGCTCGATGAGGCCGCCGACGGCGGAGGACAGGCAGGGCGCGAAGCCGCCGGCGGTCAGGAGAGCCACGCGACGAACCGACATGACAGGGGCTACCTCTCGGTGGGGGACGAACAGCGACTCCATCCTAAGAGCAGCGCCGCGCCGCCATCCCCGCCGTCCACCGGACGGGCCGCCTCGCCCCCAGGGCGCCACGCGTGAGATGATGTCCCCGAGCCTCCCCGCCGTTCCGGCGCCGGGAGGCTCTTGCGTATGACGACACCTGGCAAGCCCTCCGCCCGGACCACGACCGGTCTCCGCGTCCGCCGCGCGACCGCGGCAGACCGCGATGTCCTGGAGCGCCTCTGGCTCCTCTTCCGGCACGACATGTCCGCGGTCTCGGGAGAGCTCCCCCGACCCGACGGACGGTTCCGCGACGAGCGGCTCCTCGCGGCGCTCGACGACCTCGGGCACGACGGCGCGCGGGCGCGGTGGCGCACCCATCTCGCGACGACGGTCGCCGAGGACCCCGCGGGCGGCCAGGTCGAGCACCCGGTGGGGTTCGCCCTGGTCCGTGGTCTCGACGCACCGGTCCGCGTGCTGTCCGCGTTCTTCGTGGTGCGCGCGGCCCGCCGCGGCGGCGTGGGACGCGACCTCGCGGGCACGGTGCTGCGGGACCTCCCCGGCCCGTGGGAGATCGCGTTCCAGGACGCCAACATCGCCGCCGCCGCGTTCTGGCCCCGGGTCGCGACCGACGTCACGGGCGACGCGTGGACGGTCGACCACCGACTGGTCCCCGGGCGGCCGGAGGTGCCGCCGGACGCCTGGCTGTCCCTGACGGTCGACTGACCCGCGCCCCGGCGGGAACCTGGTCAGGATCCGGGGGCAGGGTCCTGCGGCTGCTCGGGGTGCTGGGCGGCCGCCGCGAGCCGGGCCTTCATGGTCGCGGCGTAGACGTCCGCGTACTCCTGGTCGGACAGCCGCAGGATCGCGTACATGATCTCGTCGGTCACCGAGCGGAGCACGAACCGGTCGCCCTCCATCCCGCGGTAGCGGCTGAAGTCGAGCGGCTCGCCGATGACGATGCCGATGGGCATCGGCTTGGGGATCGACCGGCCCAGCGGCTGCGCGACGTCGGTGCCGACCATGGCGACCGGGATCACGGGGGCGCCGGACTCCAGGGCCAGCCGCGCCACGCCCGTCTTGCCGCGGTACAGGCGCCCGTCTGGGCTGCGCGTGCCCTCGGGGTAGATGCCGAACAGGTCGCCCTCGTCGAGCACGCGCAGCCCGGTGCGCAGCGCAGCCTCGCTGGCCTTCCCCCCGGAGCGGTCCACCGGGATGGTGCCGACGCCCCGCATGAAGCCGGCCACCATGCGGCCGCGGACGCCGCCGCCGGTGAAGTAGTCCGACTTGCCCAGGAACTGGACCTGCCGGTCGAGCACGAGCGGCAGCACGAACGAGTCGATGACGGCGAGGTGGTTGCTCGCCAGGATCGCCGGGCCCGACGACGGGATGTTCTCGACGCCCTTGGTCCAGGGGCGGAACGCCAGCCGGAGCCACGGCCCCACCAGCACGTTCTTCATCACCCAGTAGAACAACGGTCCTCCTCGCCCAGTGTCGGCAGCGCCCCGGTCAGCGGTCCGCCTGCGACGGGCCGTGGCGCCGACGGGCGTCGCCACCGACGCGTTGCATCGCCCACGACAATAGAGTGAACCCATGCCCGCACCGAACCCGGACGCCGAACCGGACCTCCCGGACGACGACCTGCCCGACGACGCCTTCGAGGCCCGCTGGGCCGACATCGTCGCGCAGCTGGGACCGCTCGACGAACGCGCCGCAGCCGACCCGGCGGGCGACGAGCCGCGGAACGGCGCCGATGACGCGGCCGCGTCACCTGCGCCCGACACCGCGGGGCCGGCGCGGACGGTGGACCCGGGTCCCCGCGACTGGCCCGCGACCCCGGAGGTCGAGGAGCTCGAAGAGACGGAGTCTCACTTCCTGCCGCCGGACCCCGAGCCCGTCCTCTCCCGCGACCCGCTCCTCACCCTGGCGTGGTCGCTCGTCGTCGGGATCCCCGTGCTGGTGGTGGTGGGAGTGGTCGTCCGCGCGGCGATGCCCGTCCTGCGCATCCCGGCGTGGTCCGGGCCGGTGGCCGGGGTGCTGTTCCTGGTGGGGCTCGGCGTCCTGCTCTGGCGGATGCCGCACCGACGCGACCCGGACGACCACGGCACCGGCGCCGTCGTCTGACGTCGCCGAGACGCGTCAGCGCCGGGCGAGGTCGGCGGCGCCGATGATGCCCGCCTCGTTGCCGTGCTCGGCGAGCTCGATCTGCGCCACCGGCCGGTGCCCCAGGGCGGAGAGCTGGGCCTCGTACGCCTTGCGGACCGGCAGGAGGAGCAGGTCGCCGGCCGCGCCCACGCCACCGCCGATGACGATCAGCTCCGGGTCCAGGAGCGCGGCGACGGACGCCGACCCCTCCCCGATCCACCGGCCGAGCGTGGCGAGCAGCTCCACCGCGAGGTCGTCGCCCTCCTGCGCGGCCTGCGTGACGTGCGGCCCCTCGAGCCCGGCGACGTCACCACCGGCGAGCTCGATCAGCCGCCCCGCCCGCTCCGGCTGCGCGATCGCGGCCTGCCGCGCGTCACGCACCAGGGCGGTGCCCGAGGCGTACTGCTCCCAGCAGCCCTCGTGCCCGCAGCCGCAGTAGTGGCCACCCGGGACGACACGCATGTGCCCGACCTCGGCCGCCACGCCCCACTTGCCGCGGACGAGCTCGCGGTCCACGACGATCGCGCCTCCGAGCCCCGTGCCGACGGTGAGCATGAGCATGTCGGTCGCCTCGCGGGCCGCGCCGAACCGGAACTCCGCCCAGCCGGCAGCGTTCGCGTCGTTCTCCACGACCACGGGGACGTCGACGTCCAGCAGCGCCTCGACCCGTTCGGCCAGCGGGTACTCACGCCATGCGATGTTCGGAGCGAACAGCACCGAGCGCCGGTCCGGGCTGACGAAGCCCGCCGCGGCGAGGCCGATCGCGCCGACCTCGTGCTCCTTGGTGAGCTCGGCGCACGCGTCCGCGATGGCCCGGTCGATGTCGGCGACGTCGTCGGCCACGGTCTCGCGGCGCACCTTCGCGAGGATGTTGCCCGCCTCGTCCACCACACCCACGGCAATCTTCGTGCCGCCGATGTCGACTCCGATGGCGTGCATGCAGAACCTCGCGTTCGTGTCTCAGGACGCCGCGTCCGCACGGCGCATCACCCGGTCGCCGGCGCGACACGGGGCGCGCGGTGCGCGCTGGGACCAGAGTATCCACCACGACCGGGAAGGTGCGACGCTCGTCCGTCACCCGACCGTCACCGAAACGTGTCCCTGACCACTCATGAGACCCGGTATCGTGACGGCGGGGAACGAACCCCAGGCCAATGCACTGAGCATGGACGATGGAGTCAGCATGGACGAGATCACCATTCCGCAGGCGGTCGAGCTGCCTGCCACGTCGAACCTCAACGACCTCCTCGCCACCCGCGTGGCGAGCGACCCGCGCGCCACGCTCGCCGAGCGTCCTTCCGGCGACGGCTGGCAGCCGGTCTCGGCCGCACAGTTCGACGCCGAGGTGGTGGCTGTGGCCAAAGGCCTGGTCGCGAAGGGCGTGCAGCCCGGCGACCCCGTCGGGATCATGTCCCACACCCGCTACGAGTGGACGCTCCTCGACTTCGCCGCCTGGGCCGCGGGCGCCGTGCCCGTGCCGATCTACGAGACGTCGTCGGCCGAGCAGGTGGAGTGGATCCTCACCGACTCGGGGATCACCGTGCTCGTCGTCGAGGACGCCGGGCTCGCTGCGACGGTGGCCGAGGTGTCCGACCACGCCCCGGCGCTGCGCGAGGTCCTCGAGATCGAGGACGGCGCGATCGCCGCGCTGACGGCCGCGGGGGCCGACGTCGGCGACGACGAGATCGCGCGCCGTCGCGGGATCTCCTGCCTCGAGGACGTCGCGACGATCATCTACACCTCCGGCACCACCGGCACCCCCAAGGGCGCCGAGATCACGCACGGCAACCTCGCGCTGCTCGCGGTGAACGCGGTGGCCGTCGTGCCCGAGGTCTTCAAGGACGGCGGCCGCACCCTCCTCTTCCTGCCGCTGGCCCACGTGTTCGCCCGGTACGTCGAGATCCTCGCGATCGCGAGCGGCACGGTGCTCGGGCACTGGCCCGACCTCAAGACCGTCACGGCCGGGCTCGGTGCCTTCAAGCCGACGTACATCCTCGCCGTGCCGCGCGTCTTCGAGAAGGTCTACAACGCCGCGGAGCAGAAGGCCGCCGCCGGCGGCAAGATCAAGATCTTCCACTGGGCTGCCGCGACCGCGATCGAGTACTCCCGCGGCCTCGACACCGCCTCCGGCCCTTCGCTGTGGCTGCGCGTCCAGCACAAGGTGGCCGACGTCCTCGTGTACTCGAAGCTCCGCGCGGTGCTCGGCGGGCAGGCCCAGTACGCCGTCTCGGGCGGCGGCCCGCTCGGCGAGCGTCTCGGCCACTTCTTCCGCGGCCTCGGGCTCACCGTCCTGGAGGGCTACGGGCTCACCGAGACGACGGCGCCGACCAGCGTGAACAGGCCGACCGCGACGAAGATCGGCTCAGTCGGCCCGCAGCTGCCCGGGTGCGGCGTGAAGATCGCCCCGGACGGCGAGGTCCTGCTCCGCGGCATCCAGGTCTTCAAGGGCTACCACAACAACCCGGAGGCGACCGCCGAGGCGTTCGACGAGGGCGGCTGGTTCCGCAGCGGCGATCTCGGCGCCCTCGACGACGACGGCTTCCTCACCATCACCGGCCGCAAGAAGGAGATCATCGTGACGGCCGGCGGCAAGAACGTCGCCCCCGCGCTCCTCGAGGACCGCATCCGCGCGCACGCGCTGGTGAGCCAGTGCGTCGTCGTGGGCGACAACCGCCCCTTCATCGGAGCGCTCGTCACGCTCGACGCCGAGGGCCTGCCGGGCTGGCTCAAGATGCACGACAAGCCGGAGCTCACGCCCGCCCAGGCGGCCACCGACCCAGACGTCCTGGCCGCCCTCGACGCCGCGGTGACGCGCGCCAACCAGGCGGTGTCGAAGGCCGAGTCGATCCGCAAGTTCGCCGTGCTGCCGGGTGACCTGACGGTGGAGAACGGCTACCTCACGCCCAAGCAGAGCGTGCGCCGCCACGTCTTCGTCAAGGACTTCGCCGCCGAGATCGACCAGCTGTACGTCGACACCCGGCAGACGTCCGCGAGCTGACGCTCCCGCACTGCCCGTCGAGCCCGCCGAGACGCTGTCTCGGCGGGCTCGACCGCTGTCCGGTCACGGGTGCGCGGACGAGCTTGTCGGAGGTCCCCGCTACGGTCCCGGCATGCCGAGCACCACCCCGTCCCCGACGAGCACCACCGCGCTCCAGCCCTCGTTCGAGGACCTCGGCACCCCGCTGCACGACGTCACCTTCGTCGTGGTGGACCTCGAGACCACCGGCGGGCGCGCAGCTGACGGCGGCATCACGGAGATCGGCGCGGTCAAGGTCCGCGGCGGCGAGGTGCTCGGGGAGCTGCAGTCCCTGGTCAACCCGGGCCGTCCCGTCCCCGCGTTCGTCGCCCGGCTCACCGGGATCACCACGTCGATGGTCGCCACCGCTCCCCCGCTCGAGCTCGTCCTGCCGAGCTTCCTGGAGTTCGCCCGGGACGCCGTGCTGGTGGCGCACAACGCGCCGTTCGACGTCGGCTTCCTCCGGGCGGCGTGCGACCGGCTCGGCTACGAGTGGCCGCGGTTCGCCGTGGTCGACACGGTCCCGCTCGCCCGGCGCGTCGTCACCCGCGACGAGGCGCCCAACCACAAGCTGTCGACCCTGGCCGCGCTCTTCCGGGCGCAGGTGACGCCCGACCACCGCGCACTGGCCGACGCCCGAGCCACCGTCGACGTGCTGCACGCCCTCCTGGAGCGGCTGGCGCCGCTCGGCATCACCCACCTGGAGGACCTGGCGGGCGCCGCCGACCCGGTTCCCCCGGACGTGCGCCGCAAGCGCACGCTCGCCGACGGGCTGCCCGAGGCACCGGGTGTCTACCTCTTCCGCGGGCCCGGGGACGAGGTCCTGTACGTCGGCACGTCCACGAACCTGCGCAAGCGCGTGCGCTCCTATTTCACCGCGGCCGAGAAGCGCGGCCGCATCACGGAGATGGTGCGCATCGCGCACGCCGTCACCCCGGTGGTCTGCGTGACACCGCTCGAGGCACAGGTGCGGGAGCTGCGCCTGATCGCCGAGCACGCCCCGCGGTACAACCGGCGCTCCAAGCACCCCGAGCGACAGTCGTGGGTGCGCCTCACGGACGAGGCCTACCCCCGGCTGTCGGTCGTCCGGGAGGTGCGTGCCGGCACCCCGCACATCGGCCCCTACCCCTCGCGCCAGACCGCCCTGGCCGCCGTCGAGGCCCTGCACGACGCCCTGCCGCTGCGGCAGTGCACGGCCCGCCTCCCTCGCGTCGCGCGCACCGCGGGCAGCCCGTGCGCCCTCGCAGGCATGGGCCGCTGCTCGGCCCCGTGCGTGGCCACCGGCACGGCCGACGAGGGATACGACGCCGTCGCGGACGCGGCGCGCGCAGCGCTCACCTCCGATCCCTCGGCCGTCGTGGACGCTCTCGCCGCACGGGTGGGCCGGCTCGCCGCGCAGGAACGCTTCGAAGAGGCCGGGCTGGTCACCCACCGGTTGCGCGCCTTCGTCCAGGGGGCGGCGCGCGCCCAGCGACTGGACCCTGTCGCCCGGTGCGCCGAGCTCGTCGCCGCTCGGCCCACGTCGGCGGGCGGCTGGGAGCTCGTCGTGGTGAAGCACGCCCGCCTCGCCGCCACTGCGGTCACGCGGCCCGACGAGGACCCCCTGCCCGTCGTCGACGCCCTGCGCGCGACGGCGGAGGACGTCGCCCCGCCCGTGGCGCCCGCGCCGGCGTGCCACCCGGAGGAGGCCGCCCTCGTGCTGGCCTGGCTGGAGGAGCCGGGTGTCCGGCTGGTGCACGTGAGCCACACCTGGGCGTGCCCGGTGCGCTCCGCCGCGGCGCACGCCGACCTCGCGACCGTGTCGACCACCGTCGCGGACCTGTGGGTCGACCCCGACGGGCGCCCGGACGACGTCGCGGACCCGGTACCCGTGGCTACGATGACGGCATGCTGACCGCGATCGTGCTCATCGACACCGAGGCCGACCAGATCCCTGAGGTCGCCACCAAGGTCACCGACCTCAAGGGAGTCAGCGAGGTCTACTCAGTCACCGGGAAGGCCGACCTCGTCGCCATGGTGCGCGTGCGCGAGCACGAGGAGCTGGCCGACGTCATCGCCGACGGGATCAGCAAGATCCCCGGTGTGGTCCGCACCGAGACGCTCATCGCCTTCCGCACCTACTCCCACGTGGACCTCGAGCAGGCGTTCGCCCTCGGCCTCGACGACTGACCGCGTCGGTCGTCGGCAGCTTCGGATCCGCGCCGGTGCGTGGGTCACCACGCGCCGGCGCCGTCCCGTTCAGGCCTGCGTCATGGCGACCCAGCGCTCGAGCAGGGCCGCTGCGGCACCCTCGTCGATGCTCCGGGCGGCGTGCTCGATGCCCGCAGTGAGCCGTTCGGCGAGCGACCCGGTCACGGTCCCCGGCAGGCTGCCGTCGGCCACGAGCGCGGCGGCCGCGTTGAGCAGGACCGTCTCGCGCACCGGCCCACGGTCGACCCCCGTGAGGACGTCGCGCGCCACGGCCGCGTTGTGCTGGGCGTCCGCACCACGCAGGTCGGCGATCTCGATCCGGCGCAGGCCGAGCTGAGCCGCCGCGTCCAGGTGCGTCTCGGTCACGGCACCGTCACGGACCTCCCAGACCGTGGACCCGCCGGTCGCGGCGAGCTCGTCGAGGCCGTCGTCCCCCCGGAACACGAGCGCCCGGGTGCCCCGGGCCGCGAAGACGCCGGCCACGAGCGGGGCCATCCGTGCGTCCGCCACGCCGACGGCCGTGGCCCGCGGCTGAGCCGGGTTGGTCAGCGGCCCGAGGAAGTTGAAGGCGGTGGGCACGCCCAGCTCCTTGCGAGCGACGCCGGCGTGCCGGAACGACGGGTGGAAGACCATCGCGAAGCAGAACGTGATGCCGACCTGCTCCGCCAGTTCCGCCACCCGGTCGGGACCGTGGTCGAGGCGGACGCCCAGGGCCTCCAGGACGTCGGCCGAACCCGAGGAGGACGACGCGGCGCGGTTGCCGTGCTTGACCACCTTGACGCCCGTCCCGGCCACGACGACGGCAGCCATGGTGGAGATGTTCACCGTGTGCGCCCGGTCGCCGCCGCTGCCGACGATGTCGACGCTGGGGCCCGGCACCGTGAACCGGCGGGCATGAGCAAGCATCGTGTCGGCGAGGCCGGTGAGCTCCTCGACGGTCTCCCCCTTGGCGCGCAGCGCCACCAGGAAGGCGGCGAGGCGCGCCGGCGAGACCTCACCCGCCATCACCGCGTCCATCGCCCAAGCGGTGTCGCGCGTGGTCAGGTCGCGCCCGGCGATGAGCTCCGAGAGCAGACCCGGCCATGTCGGCTCGGCGGGCTCGGCCGGCACGGCCTGCTCCGCCGGCGGCGACGGCAAGGTGTTCTCGGGGCGGTCGTTCGTGGGCACCAGGTTCCTCCGGTTCGGTGGTCGCGCGGTCCGGACGCCCCTGGCACGACCCTCGCGGGTCCGTCGGTCAGGCCGTCGCGGCGAGCTGGTCGGCCACGGTGCGCTGCAGCTCGATCGCGTCGAGCGGCCTCGGCACCACGGCGTCGGCGAGCGACCACGATGCTAGCCATCCGTCGTCGGGCCTGCCGGTGAGGACCACGACGGGCGGACAGCGGTAGATCTCGTTCTTGAGCTGACGGCACAGCCCCATGCCGCCGGACTTGTCCGCCTCGCCGTCCAGCACGAGCAGGTCCCACCCGCCGCGGTCGGCCGCGGCGATCAACACCGCCGGTGTCGCGACCTCGGCCCACGCGATCTCCGGGGCGTGCGCGCGCAGCCGCGGACCGACCGCCGTGCGCACCTGGTCGCGCACGGACCGGTCGTCGCTGTAGAGCAGGATGCGCGGCCCGCGGGCCGCCGGGCCCGTCCGGGCGGTCGGCGTGATCGCGTCGGTCGGGCTTTCGGTCGTCTGATCCGTCATCGAGGCTCCCCTTCGCGGACGTGCACGGCACCGGGCACGGGCACGACGCCCGGGACCGGCACCCGGCCGACGGACGTCGACGTTTGCTGGCATCGTGGCACACCCGCGTCACCTCGGGCAGGTGCCGAACGTGGTCTTTTACTGGCACTCTCCACGGATCCGTCACCTCGTAGCGGCAGAGTGGCGAGTTTCCGCAGATTCTGTGCACATCGACTTTCCGCAGCGCCCGCCCGAGTGGCTCGAACCGGCTGTATATCGGCCATAATGGCTGACGTGTCGACCGCAACGGCTGCTGCCCCCCATGCCCACCAGCACGTGAGCGTCAACCGTCCGAACCCCGTGTCGGTCGGGACGATCGTCTGGCTCGCGAGCGAGCTGATGTTCTTCGCGGGTCTCTTCGCGATGTACTTCACCGTCCGTTCGGTGATGCCCGAGGCCGAGTGGGCCGCCGAGGCGGACAAGCTCAACATCACCTTCTCGACGATCAACACCACAGTGCTGGTGCTGTCGTCGGTCACCTGCCAGATGGGCGTGTGGGCCGCCGAGCGGTTCAAGCCGGTGCGTTCCGGCACGATCCTGCAGGTGAACAAGTGGGGCATGCACGAGTGGATGACGCTCACCTACCTCATGGGTGCCTTCTTCATCGGCGGCCAGATCTTCGAGTACACCGAGCTGGTGCACGAGGGCCTGACCATCTCGTCGAGCGCGTACGGCTCGGTCTTCTACCTGACGACCGGCTTCCACGGCCTGCACGTGCTCGGCGGTCTGATCGCCTTCCTGTTCCTCCTGGGCCGCTCCTTCGCCGCCCGGAACTTCGGCCACCACGAGGCCACCACCGCGATCGTCACGTCCTACTACTGGCACTTCGTCGACGTGGTGTGGATCGCCCTCTTCGCCGTCATCTACCTCCTGCGCTGAACCCCCCGGCCGGTGTCGCTGCCGGCCTTGACCCTGCACCCTTCGATCTGCGAGACGAGGATCATTTCGTGAAGGCACTCGCCGCCCGCAGGCACCACCGGCTCGCGCCGGTCGTGCTGCTGTTGCTGGCGCTGCTGGTCACGGGCGGCGTCTACGCCGCCCTGGCCCCGAGCCCGGCCCAGGCCGACACCGCCAGCACCGCGGACATCGAGACCGGGAAGAAGCTCTTCCAGGCCAACTGCGCCACCTGCCACGGCCCGAACGCGGAGGGCACCTCCGAGGCGCCGTCGCTCGTCGGCGTCGGCGCGGCCGCGGTGGACTTCCAGGTCTCCACCGGTCGGATGCCCATGCAGATGAACGGCCCCCAGGCCGAGGCCAAGCCTCGCCAGATGGACGAGGAGCAGACCGCCGCGCTCGCCGCGTATGTCGCGTCCCTCGGCGCCGGTCCGGCCATCCCCACCGACGAGCAGGTGGACGGGAGCGAGGGCGACGCCGCCAACGGCATGGCCCTGTTCCGCACCAACTGCGCGATGTGCCACAACGCCGTCGGCGCCGGAGGCGCCCTCTCGGAGGGCAAGTTCGCGCCGCCGCTGTGGGACACGTCGAGCCGCAATGTGTACCAGGCGATGCTCACCGGCCCGCAGTCGATGCCGGTGTTCAACGACGCCAACATCACGCCTGACGAGAAGCGCGACATCATCGCGTTCCTCGACGAGCAGGATCAGGGCTCGGCCGGTGGCCTCACCCTCGGATCGCTCGGGCCGGTCAGCGAGGGCCTGTGGGCCTGGATCATCGGCATCGGCCTGATCATCGGCGGCGCGGTGTGGATCGGAGCAAAGTCCTCGTGAGCGAGAACCAGAACCCCCAGGGTCATGATCTGACCCGGCACGACGGCGACGGCACCGTCGCCCGGACCGACCGCTTCGCGGACCCGGGCGTCCCGGAGCACCACCCGCGCCTGGCGGACACCGACCCCAGGGCCGCCAAGCGCAACGAGCGGATCATCGCGATCCTGTTCGCGATCTCCTGCCTCGGGACGATCGGCTCGCTCGTCGCATACTTCGCCGTCCGCCCGGACGGCACGACGCCCGGCGTGCGGCTCTCGACCGTCCTGCTCGGCGTCGCGCTCGCCATCTCCCTCTTCGGCATCGGCTTCGCGGCCGTGCACTGGGCCAAGACCCTGATGTCGAGCAAGGAGTACGTCGAGGAGCGGCACTCGAGCAGCAGCTCCGAGGAGGTCCGCGAGGTCGTCCAGCAGCAGTTCAAGGACGGGCTCGAGGACTCGGGCATCGCCCGCCGGCCTGTGCTCAAGGGTGCGGTCTTCTCCGCGCTCGCGCTCTTCCCGCTGGCCATCGCGGTACCGCTCGTCTCGAGCGTCGGCGGTGACTGGAACGTCGGCAAGTTCCGGAACACGATCTGGCGGAAGGGCATGCGCCTCGCGTACGACCCTTCCGGCCGCCCGATCAAGGCCTCGGACGTCACGGTCGGCTCCGTCGCGCACGTCATCCCCGACGTGCCCGCCGAGGAGCGCGAGACTCACGAGTGGATCACAGAGAAGGCCAAGGCCGTCGTGCTGCTGGTGCGCCTCGACCCGCGGGACCTCAAGCGCGACCATCGCGAAGGCGCGTCGTACGACGGCATCGTCGCCTACTCGAAGATCTGCACCCACGTCGGGTGCCCGGTCGCCCTCTACGAGCAGCAGACGCACCACCTGCTGTGCCCGTGCCACCAGTCGACGTTCGACGTCGCCGACGGCGCCAAGGTGGTCTTCGGGCCGGCCAAGCGCCCGCTGCCGCAGCTCCCCATCACCGTCGACGACGAGGGGTATCTTATGGCTGAGGACGACTTCAACGAGCCCGTCGGCCCGAGCTACTGGGAGCGCCTGAAGTGAGCACCACGACTACCTCCCCCACCGCAGAACCGACCACGGTGATCGGCAAGTCCGCGGACTACCTCGACCAGCGGACCAAGATCGGCGTGCTCACCAAGCAGCTCGTCCGCAAGGTCTTCCCGGACCACTGGTCCTTCATGCTCGGCGAGATCGCGCTGTTCTCGTTCGTCGTGCTCCTCATCTCCGGCGTGTTCCTGGCGATGTTCTTCGACCCGTCGATGGCGCTCACCACGCACCACGGCGCGCCGGCGACCATGGACGGCCAGCTGATGTCGGTGGCCTTCTCCTCGACGCTCGACATGTCGTTCGAGGTGCGCGGCGGTCTGCTCATGCGGCAGATCCACCACTGGTCGGCACTGATCTTCGTCGCCGGCATCGTGGTGCACATGATGCGCGTGTTCTTCACCGGCGCGTTCCGCAAGCCCCGCGAGCTGAACTGGCTCGTCGGCACGCTGCTGATGATCCTGTCGCTGGCCGCCGGATTCTCCGGCTACTCGCTGCCGGACGACGTGCTCTCCGGCAACGGCCTGCGCATCACCGACGGCGTGATCAAGTCGATCCCGATCATCGGGTCGTACCTGTCGTACTTCGTCTTCGGCGGCGAGTTCCCGGGCGAGCACATCATCCCGCGCCTGTTCACGGTGCACATCCTGCTGGTGCCGGCGCTGATCCTGGCGCTCATCGGCGTGCACCTGTTCCTCATGGTGCTGAACAAGCACACGCAGTACCCGGGCGGCGGCCGCACCGACCGGAACGTGGTCGGCTACCCCGCCGTCCCGGCGTTCGCCACGAAGATGGGCGGCAACTTCTTCATCATCTTCGGTGTGCTGGCCCTCATGGGCGGCACGATGGCGATCAACAACGTCTGGAACTACGGCCCTTACGACCCGTCACCGGTGTCCGCAGGTGCCCAACCGGACTGGTACATGTTGTTCCTCGAGGGATCACTACGCCTCATGCCGGGACAGGCGGAGATCGTCACGTGGGGCGACTACACGCTCTCGCTGAACATCCTCGTCCCCGCCGTCATCATCCCGGGCCTGCTGTTCACCTTCCTGTTCGTGTATCCGTTCGTCGAGGCGAAGGTGACCGGCGACCACCGCGAGCACCACGTGCTCGACCGGCCGCGCAACGTCCCCGCCCGCACGGGCCTCGGCGTCGCGTTCCTCACGGCGTTCGTCATCCTGGCCCTGGCCGGGTCGAACGACCTGATCGCCACGCACTTCGCGCTGTCGATCAACACGATCACCTGGGTCTTCCGGATCCTGTTCTTCGTCGGCCCGGTCTTCGCGTACTGGATCACCAAGCGGATCTGCCTGGGCCTGCAGCGCAAGGACCGCGAGCTGGTGCTGCACGGCCACGAGACCGGTCGCATCGTGCGGTTCGCGAACGGCGAGTACATCGAGGTCCACCGCCCGCTCGACGAGCAGGAGCGCTGGCTGCGCGTCAACTACGAGGCGCGCCAGCCTCTGGCGATCGAGCCGGCGACCGACTCCCGCGGCGTCAAGCGCAAGGGCTACAAGAAGGACAAGCGCTGGCAGAAGCTCTCGCGGTTCTTCTACGAGGACCGCGTGGAGCCCGTGACGCCCGCCGAGCTGGCGGCGGCACATGCTCACGGCGAGCACGACGAGCTCGAGCCGGCCCACGACACCCCCGAGCTGGTCTCGGGGTCTGGAACCGTCGAGCGGGAGCACTGAGTCTCCTGCAGGCTGGAACGATGGCCCGCGCTCCCCTCCCCCGATCGTTCGGGCGGGGTGCGCGGGCCATCGTCGTCCCCCGCCGGTGAGCCCGGCGGGATCGCAGCCCTCGACGACGTCCCCACCGCACGCCGGCCACGACGTGCGGCACGCAACCGGAGGTAACTCAGCATGGCTGTCTACACGCTTCCCGACCTGCCGTACGACTACAGCGCCCTGGAGCCGCACATCAGCGGCAAGATCATGGAGCTGCACCACGACAAGCACCACGCCGCCTACGTCACCGGCGCCAACACCGCCCTGGACAAGCTCGCCGAGGCCCGCGAGTCCGGCGACCTCGCCGCGGTGAACCTGCACGAGAAGAACCTCGCGTTCAACCTCGGCGGCCACACCAACCACACCGTCTTCTGGCACAACCTGTCCCCCGAGGGCGGCGGCCAGCCCGAGGGCGAGCTCGCCGAGGCCGTCAAGGACGCCTTCGGCTCCTTCTCGACGTTCCAGGCGCAGTTCACCGCCGTCGCCACCGGCATCCAGGGCTCCGGCTGGGCCGTGCTCGGCTGGGACTCCATCGGCCAGCGCCTCGCCATCTTCCAGCTCTTCGACCAGCAGGCCAACGTGCCCGTCGGCATCACCCCGCTGTTCATGCTGGACATGTGGGAGCACGCCTTCTACCTCGACTACCTCAACGTCAAGGCCGACTACGTCAAGGCCGTGTGGAACATCGCC
>NZ_FUZQ01000003.1 GCF_900167525.1 Krasilnikoviella flava
CCCGTTCGCCACTGATCCACCCAGCAAGCTGGGCTTCACCGTTCGACTTGCATGTGTTAAGCACGCCACCAGCGTTCGTCCTGAGCCAGGATCAAACTCTCCGTAAAAGAAGAGAAACACCACGAACCCCCAAAAGAGCCCGCAGCATTCAACGATACTGGCCAGACCAAGCTGAACTGCTCAGTCCGATCCAAAGGAACCAAAAAGGTTCAAAAATACTTGGCATTGACTATCAAACACACTGTTGAGTTCTCAAACAACCGACGCACACCGCGCAACCAGAACCCCTTTCCAGGATCCCAGCCCCGCCGGGGCAACCCCTCAAACTTACCAGACCGTTCTCCCTCTTCCAAATCCTTGATCCGAAGATCAGAAGGAATCGAAAAGACGATCCGATCCCACAGGAAAGAATGCGCGAAGCATCCCGTCCGTGAAGGTGTGGGTTTCAGTCCCGGCCCGGCCACCGGTACCCAGCCTCTCGGCTGTCTCCTCGGTGTCCGTCGGCCCGTCGGGCTGACGTCGTAGAACATTACCCGGCCGGAGCGCCCTGTGCAACGTGGCCGGACGTGGCGCGCGCCACGTCCGGCCACGGGGCCCGGGATCGGCACCCGGACGGCTCAGGTCAGGCGCTCACCGGCTCCGGCTTCTCGCCACGAGCGAGCCGGCGCGCGGCGTCGAACTCCTCGAGCACGGCGCCGTCGGGCCGCGGTGTCAGGAGGCTGACCACCACAGCGACGAGCAGACCGATCGCGAACCCCGGGATGATCTCGTACAAGGAGTCCGCGAGGGACGACCGTCCCCAGACGAAGGCGACGACCGCCCCCGCGACCATCCCCGACAGCGCGCCCCACCTCGTGAGCCGGCGCCAGTAGAGGCTGAGGATGACCACCGGCCCGAAGGCCGAGCCGAACCCCGCCCAGGCGAAGCCCACCAGGTCGAGGATGGACGACGTGCGGTCCAGCGCGATGAGTCCCGCGACGACGGCCACGACGAGCACCCCGGCGCGCCCCAGCATGACCTCGGTCCGCGCGCTCAGCCGGACGCCCGTCATCTTCACGAGGTCCTCGACGAGCGCGGACGAGGAGACGATCAGCTGCGACGAGATGGTCGACATGATCGCGGCGAGCACGGCCGCCAGGACCAGCCCCGCGACCAGCGGGTGGAAGAGCAGCTGCGCGAGCACCAGGAAGATCGTCTCCGGGTTGTCCACGTCGAGCCCCTTCACCGTGGCGTAGGCGACGCCGACCAGCCCGGTCAGCACGGCGCCCAGTGCGGTGAGGAACATCCAGCCGATGCCGATCCGTCGTCCCGCCGTCGCGTCCTGCGGGCTGCGGATCGCCATGAAGCGCACGATGATGTGCGGCTGCCCGAAGTACCCGAGGCCCCACGCGAGCGCGGAGATCACCCCGGTGGCGGACGCCCCCGCGAGGAACGACAGGTGCTGGGTGCCGCCCGCCTCGTCGGCGGCGCGGATCCCGTCCTGCACCGCGCCCCATCCACCGAGGTCCACGATCGCGATGACCGGCACGGCCACGAGCGCCGCGAGCATGAGGAGCCCCTGGGCGACGTCGGTCCAGGTGGCCCCCAGGAACCCGCCGAAGAGCGTGTACGCCAGCGTCACCCCGCCGACGACGAGCAGGCCGGTGAGGTAGTCGAGCCCGAACGAGCTCTCGAAGAACGTGCCGCCGGCCACCATCCCGGACGAGACGTAGAACGTGAAGAACACCAGCACGATGAGCCCGGCAGCGATGCGCAGCAGGTGCGCCGGGTCGCGAAGGCGGTTGTCGAAGAAGCTGGGGATCGTGATCGAGTTGTTCGCGACCTCGGTGTAGGCGCGCAGCCGCGGGGCCACGAACTTCCAGTTGAGCCAGGCCCCGACGGTGAGCCCGATCGCGATCCACGCCTCGACGAGCCCGGTCGCGTAGATCGCCCCGGGCAGGCCCATGAGCAGCCAGCCCGACATGTCGGAGGCGCCCGCGCTCAGCGCGGCCACACCCGGGCTGAGCTTCCGGCCGCCGAGCATGTAGTCGTCCAGGTCGTCCGTGCGGCGGTACGCGGCGTAGCCGATGCCCAGCATCGCCAGCAGGTACGCGACGATCGCGATCGTCTGCCAGGTCTGATCGCTCATGCGATCGATCACCCTCTCGGTCGTGTCGTGCAGCGTCTGGCGCTGGACGCGCCGACCGCCGCAACGTGCGCGACGGACCGGGGCCAGGTCGGGACGCGGTCGGCGCTGACCTCGCTGCTGGGCCACCCCGTGGGGGCCGAAACGACCAACGGCCCGATCCTGGGTGAGGATCGAGCCGTTGTGTCTTTCGGTGCGCCCGGAGGGATTCGAACCCCCAACCTTCTGATCCGTAGTCAGATGCTCTATCCGTTGAGCTACGGGCGCAGTCCTGACCGGCGCATTCGCACCGACCGACGAGAACATTACAGCCCCCGGGCCGGTTCCCCAAACCGAGGTGCCCCATCGTGATGCACGACACCGGGACCGCGGCGGCGGACGCGAGCGCGACCACCACCGAGCAACAGAAAAGGCCCCGGGCGTTCAGCAGCCGGAGCCTTCCTGGCGGAGACGGCGGGATTTGAACCCGCGAACGGGTTGCCCCGTTACCACCTTAGCAGGGTGGCGCACTAGACCAGACTATGCGACGTCTCCTCGCGGTAGCACAGCAACACCGCGGCGCCCAGACTAACCGTCGACGCCGCCCAGGAGCAAAAGCCGCGCGCCGTCGTCCCCGCCACAACCCGGGCCGCGCTACGGTCTGGCGCATGCTGGACGACGACGACCAGGACCGCGGGCACCGCCACGACCAGGGCAGGGACCGTCCCCCGACGCCCTCCGACGCACGCCAGGAACGCCCCGGGCACGACGACTACGACGTCCTGGTGATCGGCTCGGGTTTCGGCGGCAGCGTCGCCGCGCTCCGCCTGACGGAGAAGGGCTACCGGGTGGGCGTGCTCGAGGCGGGACGGCGGTTCGCCGACGACGAGCTGCCACGCACCTCCTGGGACCTGCGCCGTTTCCTGTGGGCGCCGGCGCTCGGCTGCTTCGGCATCCAGCGGATCCATCGCCTCAAGGACGTGCTGGTCCTGGCGGGCGCGGGCGTCGGCGGCGGGTCGCTCGTCTACGCCAACACCCTCTACCGGCCGCTCGACCCGTTCTGGTCCGACCCCGCGTGGGCGCACGTCACCGACTGGAAGGCCGAGCTCGAGCCCTACTACGACCAGGCCGAGCGCATGCTCGGCGTCGTCGACTACCGGCGCACGACCCCGGCGGACGAGCTGATGCGGGACGTCGCCGACGACCTCGGGGTGGGCCACACCTTCCGGAAGGTCCGGGTCGGGGTGTACCTCGGGGAGGACGGCGACCGCCCCCGCGGCACACGGGGCCCCACCGTCGCGGACCCGTTCTTCGGGGGCGCCGGTCCCGACCGCAACCCCTGCCTGCACTGCGGCGAGTGCATGACCGGCTGCCGCCACAACGCGAAGAACACGCTCGTGAAGAACTACCTGCACCTCGCGGAGGGCGCCGGCGCCCGCGTGCACCCCCTGACCACGGCCACCGCAGTGGTCCCCCGTCCCGACGGCGGGTACGAGGTCCGCACCCACCGGACCGGACGGGGGTGGGCCGCCCGACGGACGTACCGGGCGCGGCAGGTGGTGCTCGCGGCCGGCACCCTCGGCACCCAGCGTCTGCTGCACGCGATGCGGGACAGCGGCGACCTGCCGCACCTGTCCGACCGCCTCGGGCACCTCACACGGACCAACTCCGAGGCGCTCCTCGGCGCGATGCGCCCCGCGCGCCACGGTCGGGCCGGCGAGCCCGACTACTCCGAGGGCGTCGCCATCACGTCGTCCTTCTACCCCGACCCGCAGACGCACGTCGAGCCGGTGCGGTACGGCCGGGGATCCAACGCGATGGGTCTGCTGCAGACGGTGCTGGTCGACGGCGTCGGCCCCGGGGAGGGGGCCCGCTGGCGCCGCTGGCTCCGCGAGCTGTGGCGGCAGCGGTGGCATCTGCGCTCCCTGTACGACCTGCGCGGGTGGTCGCAGCGCACCGTCATCGCGCTGGTCATGCAGAGCCGCGACAACTCGCTCACCACGTTCACGCGGCGCGGCCCGCTCGGCCGCCGCCTCACGTCCCGGCAGGGCACCGGTGCACCGAACCCCACGTGGATCCCCGCGGCGCACGACGCTGTGCGCGCGATGGCGACCCGCATGGGCGGGCTCGCCGGCGGCAGCGCCGGCGACCCCTTCGACGTGCCGATGACGGCGCACATCCTCGGCGGGTGCACGATCGGGGCGACCGCCGAGACCGGCGTCGTCGACCCCTACCACCGCGTGCACGGTCACCCGGGCCTGCACGTGCTCGACGGGTCCGCCGTCACCGCGAACCTCGGCGTCAACCCGTCGCTCACGATCACCGCGCAGGCCGAGCGTGCGTGCGCCCTCTGGCCCCACCGCGGGGAGGCCGACGCCCGGCCCGCACTCGGCGCGGCCTACGAGGTCGTCCCGCCGACGGCGCCCCGGCGCCCCGCCGTGCCTGCCGCCGCGCCCGGCGCGCTGCGCCTGCCGCTCGTCGAGATCCGCCACTCCTGAGCCGCCGGGGCTGGACAGCACGACGCCCCGACGGGTCATCGTCGGGGCGTCGTCACGCGGAGGGCGAGGGATTCGAACCCCCGGTGCATTGCTGCACAACGGTTTTCAAGACCGTCACATTAGGCCGCTCTGTCAGCCCTCCCAGGACGGCCGCACAGGCGCCCGTCCGGCTCAGCAGTGTACCGGCCGGGCACGGCCGCGGCCCCGGTCGCCGAGGGGCGTTCCGGGGCCGCGGGCCGACCTGCGGGCGTCGGGGCTCAGGCCGCGCCGCCACCCGAGCGCAGCTGGCGCATCGCGAGCTGGACGAGCGAGATGAGCGTCTGCTTCGTCGCCGCGCGCGAACGGGCGTCCGTGTAGAGCATCGGCACGTGCGCCGGGATCTGCAGCGCCTCGCGGACGTCCTCGAGCCGGTGCTTGGCGACTCCGTCGAAGCAGTTCACGCCCACGACGAACGGCACGCCCCGCGACTCGAAATAGTCGATCGCCGGGAAGCACTGCTCGAGGCGGTCGGTGTCGACCAGGACCACGGCGCCGATGGCGCCGCGGATCAGGTCGTCCCACATGAACAGGAAGCGATCCTGGCCCGGCGTGCCGAAGAGGTAGAGCCACAGGTTGCCCGGCAGGTTCACACGACCGAAGTCCATCGCCACGGTGGTGGTCGTCTTGCGGTCGGAGACCCCGCCCGCGTCGTCGACGCCCACCGAGTGCTCGGTCATCGCGGCCTCGGTGTTCAGCGGCTCGACGTCCGAGATCGAGCCGATGAACGTCGTCTTGCCCACGGCGAAGCCACCGGCCACGACGATCTTCGTGACCGTGGGCGCGCCGGCCGGCTGCGCGGGGGCAGCCGCGGGCGCGGGCTGGGCGGCCGACGCCTGGGGCGGCGCCGCGGGCACCTGCTGCGCGACCGGGCGCGCCGTCGCGGCGCCGGCCGGTGCTGCCGAGGCGGACGGCACCGACGTGATCGGGCCCTGGGCCGCTTGGGGAGGACGCACGTCCTCACGGGCGGCCGCCGAGGCGCCGCCGAGCACGCTCTGCCGCTGCGGGGCGCCGACCGCCGCCGGAGCGCCGCCGGCCGTCGGCCCGCTCACGGCGCCGACGGTCGGCGAGACCGGGGCCCACGCCGGGGACATCCCCCCGGAGGCTCCGGGCGCCGGGCTGTCAGAGGGCGGAAATGCCATTGAGAACACTCTCCAAGACGCTCAGTGACAGGCCCGAGTGGGAACTGCCGTGACCCGTGTGGACGTTCACCGGGGTCGAGGTGTGCACGGTGATGTGCCCCTCCTCCTGCATGTCCGCGACCAGGATGCGGACGACGCCGAGGGGCAGGCGCAGCAGCGCGGAGAGCTCCGCGATCGACACGTAGGTGTGCGCGGCGTGCTGCAGGATCGCCCGCTTCTCCGGGGTGAGACCGACGCTCGAGACAGCACCGGGCATCACCTCGACCAGCGCCTCGAGAGGCAGGTCGGACAGGGCGGAACGGACGCGGCCACCGGTGACCGCATAGGGACGCACCGTCGAGGCCTCGTAGCCGTCTGCCGAGTGCGCACCCAGAGAACCGAACGATGCGTGCGTCATGGTCGCGACCTCATCCCACCCGCGCGGAGCGCGTCGAGCCGTCCACCGGAAGGTTCCCACGCATCTCCGAGATCAGCTGCGGGGTGAGCGTGGCCTCGGTGCGGGAGACGAGCAACGCCATCTCGTAGCCGATGAGCCCGATGTCGCAGGACGACTCGGCCACCACGGCGAGGACGGACCCGTTCGAGACGTTCATCAAGAAGAGGAAGCCGTTGTCCATCTCGATGACGGCCTGCCGCACGTTGCCGCCGTCGAGCTGGCGCGCCGCCCCGCGCGTCAGGCTCGACATGCCGGAGACGATCGCGGCGAGCTGGTCACCGCTGGTGCGGTCGAGCTGGTCGGACATCGCCATGAGCAGACCGTCCGCCGAGACCACCAGCGTGTGGCGGCTGCCCGGGACGGTGCGCACGAAGTTGTCGAGAAGCCACCCGAAGTTGGTCGCTTCAGTACTGAGGGTCACGCTTCCTCCTCGTCGATACGCCGAAGGCGCAGGTCACCGCTGCTGCGGCGCGGATCCAGGGACATCATTCACGGTAGGGGCGGGCTGCGTCGAGGCCCGGACGGCCCCGGCGTCGTTCCGGCCGCGGCTCGTGGCCGACTGGAAGGCCGACAACCGCGACCGCAGCTGCTCCGGATCCCGCTCGATGCGGGCCGTGAACCGCTCGGTCGACGCCGTCGACTCCCCCGCCCGCTGACGCCGCGCGAGGCCGCCGGCCTCGTTCGCGACCGTCGTCGGGCGGTACGTCTGCTCGTCGTTCGTCGAAGTCACGTTCCCTTCCTGGAAGACGCCGCGCTGCAGCATCGTGGACATCTCCTCGTACAGGACGGCCGAGGCCATCCACTCCGAGCGTGCCTCGACGGTGTCAGGCACGAAGTGCGGGTCCAGCGGGTCGTAGCCCGCCGGCTCCGTCGGACGCAGCGGGAGGACCGAGCCGCCGTACGACGTCGCCGCCGCCGGCTCCTCGACCGCCTCGGGCCAGGGCGCGTCGGCCCGGGTCGTGTCGGCCGCGGGGGCCGCGCCGAACGCCGTCGCCGCGGGCCGGGCCGGCTCCGGCGCGACCTCCGTCGACGGCGGGAACGGCGAGGCGGTCGATGCCGCAGGGGCCACCGGCTCGTCGGCCGACGGCTTGCGACCGAACAGACCGCGCTTGCGGCCGCCCTGCGGCGCCGCCGCCTCCCGCGCGCCCCGGCGGGACGGCAGGTCGGCGATCAGGTCCTCGAACGCCGGCAGCTCCTGCAGGACGTCCTGCGCAGGAGCCTCGGACGGCGCGAGCGCGTCGCGCGCCGCGAACGGGCTCGAGGCCGCAGGCGTGACCGGGTCGAACGAGGGCCCGGCGACAGGCTCCGGGAACGGCTCGGGGACGGGCTCCGGGAACGGCTCGGAGACGGGCTCCGAGACCTCGCGCACGACCGGGTCGAACGCCGACGTCGTGGGCTCGGCGTACGGGGCGGGCGCGGGCTCGTGCCGCACCGGCTCCACGAACGCCGGCTCGGCGAACGCAGGCTCGGCGAACGCAGGCTCGGCGAACGCAGGCTCGGCGAACGCAGGCTCGGCGAACGCAGGCTCGGCGCGTGCCGGCTCCGCGAACGCCGGCTCCGCGAACGCGGCAGGACGGGCCGGCTCCGCCGGTGCGGGCGCGCCCCCGCGCGTCGGCAGCGCCACGGCAGGTGCCGCCTCGGTAGCCGGACGGTAGGGCTCCGGCTCGACGGGCGCGACGGGCTCCGCGACGGGCTCGGGAGCCGGCGCGGCGAAAGGCACCGCCGCGATCGGGACGTCCTGCGGCTCGGGCACCGCCGCGACGGGCTGGGCCAGCACGGCCGGCGCCGGGTCGGCCGGGGTGAGCGGGGCGAGCGCGTCCGGGAGGGCAGCCGGGTCCTCGGTCACCGCGTCGAGCTGGAGCGTGCTCTCCGTGTCGGAGGTGTCGATCGACCCCATCGACCGGAAGCTCGAGAAGAGCCCCGCGCGCTGGTCGACGCCCAGCACCGGCGCGGACACCGGCTCCGGCTCCGCGACGGGCTCGGGCTGCGCCCGGTGCCGGCTCGGCAGCGACGAGGCCGACGCCTCGACCTCGGCCGGCGGGCGCCAGGAGTCGGTGGTCGACTCGTCCACGAGGTCCGGCAGGTCGGGGGTCGCGAGCGGCGGCAGCACGATCGGGCCCGTGTCGACGCGCGAGCCGGCGTCACCGATACCGACGTCGGAGCGCCGACGGCGCGGCATGCCGACCGACGTCGTGCCGTCGGTGAGCGCGTTCAGGTCGACCGGGACCGCCGCCGGCGGCTCGGGCTCGGCCGGCACCTCGGAACGCACCGCCGACGCGACGGCGGGCGTCGGCATCGTCGGGGCCTCCACGGCCTCCGGCGCAGCGAACGCCGGAGCCGGCTCCGGGGCGCTGCCCGGCACCGAGCCGATCGGGGCGGAGGGCGCCGCGACGGTGCCCACGGGCTGGCCGAGGTCGGCGGCCGCGCTCTGCGTGGCGGCCTCCAGCGGGTCGGTCGGCTGGGGCAGCGGGAGCGCGTCGTCGGGCAGGAACAGGTCCGCCGGGAAGACGACCGTGACCTCGGTGCCCGTGCCCGACTCGCCGCCGCGGAACCGGACCTGCGCCTTGAGGCGGTCGGCCAGCCGGCCGACCACGTACAGGCCGAGGCGCTGCGCCCCGACGGCGTCCGACGCCGACCGGCTCGAGACCCTCGTGTTCGCGTCCGAGATCTCCTCGGGGCTCATGCCGAGGCCGTGGTCGCGGACGGTGACCACGACGCCGCGCTGGTCGCGCGCCGTCGACACCTCGACCGGCGTGTGCGGCTCGGAGAACATCGTGGCGTTCTCGAGCAGCTCCGCGATGAGGTGCGCGGCGCTCAGCGCGTTGTGGCCGAGCATGTGGGGGTCGACGCCCAGGTCGAGCCGGACGCGGTCGTAGAGCTCGATCTCGGACGACGCCGTGCGGACGACGTCCGAGATCGGCATCGGGTTGCGCACGCGGCGGCCGGAGTCGATGCCCGCGAGCACCAGCAGGGACTCGGCGTTACGACGCATCCGCGTGGCCAGGTGGTCGAGCCGGAAGAGGTTGGACAGGGTGCTCGGGTCCTCCTCGGACCGCTCCAGCTCGTCGAGGAACGACAGCTGGCGGTTGAGCAGCACCTGGTCGCGACGCGCCACGTTGACGAACATCTCGGCGATCGAGCCGCGCAGGGCGGCCTGCTCGCGGGCCACGACCATGGTGGTCTCGTTCACCTCGTTGAACGCCGCGGCCAGACGACCGATCTCGTCGACCGACTCCACCGGCACCTGGACGAGGTCGATCGACGGCGCCTGCCCCGGCACGGCCATCTGCTCCACCATGCGCGGCAGGCGGTCGCGCACCTCAGCCGTCGCGGAGGTGAGTCGGGCCAGCGGCTGCACGATGCGGCGTGCGATGAGCAGCGCCAGGAGGAACGACACGAGCACGACGCCGAACGCGGCCGCACCGGTCAGCAGGGCGGTCGTGCGGGCGTCGCTGGCCAGGTCGTTCGAGTAGTCGACGGCCGCGTCACGCACCTCGTCGCGCACCGGCTGCGTGGTGTCGACCCAGCCCTGGGAGAGGTCGTTCCACTGCGTGGCGGCCTCCGGGTCGATACCGGACAGGTTCAGGTAGCGCAGCTGCAGCCGCAGCTGGTCCAGGTCGTCCGCGTACGGCGGCAGCGTGAACTCGCCCGGGATCTGGTCGAGCTGCTCCTGCGCCTCCGTGCGCAGCAGGTCCGTCTGCTGCAGCGAGGTGACCATGCGCCCGTTGAGGTCGGCGCCCGGCGACTCACCCTGTGCGACGGCGGCGAGAGCGCCGCCCACGATCGGTCGCTCCAAGGTGTTGGAGAGCATCGCCTCGTCGAGGGCGGTATAGGCGTTGATGTGTCGGGTGAGCCCGGCGTCGTCGCCGCTCTGGGCGACGGAGCGCGGCACGTCGAGCGCGTTGTCGATCAGCGACGAGTACTGCTCGGTGGCACGTGCCTCCGTGAGCTGGCCGGACGTGACCTTGCGCTGCAGCTCGTCCAGCACCGTGCGGTCGCGCAGCGTGCGGCTCACCGCGTCCTGGACGTTGGTCGGCAGAGCGGTGACGTCGAGCACCTCGAGCGCCTCGTCACGGGCGTCGAGAGCACGGTCGGTGGTCTCCTGCGCCTTGACCAACGCCTTCGTGGCACCGGGGATCCCCAGCTCCGCGGCGATGTTCGTGGCGCGCTCGGCGGCGACCGCGGAGCCCGCGGCGTCCTGCAGCTCCAGCGACTCCATGAGAGCCGCCGTCTGCTCGGCGCTGCGGTTCTCCTGCAGCGACTGCCAGGTGATCCAGCCCGCCGTCAACGCCAGGACGAAGATCGGCACGGCGAGTGTCGCAAGAATCTTCCCGCGAACGCCCAACCTGCGGAGCATCTGAACCTCTCTCCAACACAGTTCGTCGAGGCGGGCGGCCGTCGCCGCCCGATCCCCGGATGGGTGCCATCACGTCCGGCACCACCCCTCGCGCCCGGCGGGGCTTCCAGACGCGCGAGTAGGCTCCATCGGTGTGCGAGCGGTCACGATATCGGCACCTGGCGGTCCAGGGAAACTCACCCTATCCCTCGTCAACCTGGGCAAACCGGGCCCCGGCGAGGTGCTGGTCGATGTCAGCGCTGCGGGGGTCAACCGCGCTGACCTGCTGCAACGCTCCGGAAACTACCCTCCGCCGGAGGGTGCTCCCGAGTGGCCGGGCCTCGAGATCTCGGGTACGGTCCGCGCGCTCGGCCCGGGGGTGACCACCTGGGCGCCCGGCGACCGCGTCGTCGCGCTGCTCGAGGGCGGCGGGTACGCGGAGCAGGTCGTCGCCCGCGCCACCCAGCTGCTGCCCCTGCCGGACGGCGTCGACCTCGTGGACGCCGCCGCGCTGCCGGAGGCCGTCTGCACGGCCTGGACCAACCTCGTCGACACCGGCCGGCTGCACGCCGGGGAGACGGTGCTGGTGCACGGCGGCTCGGGCGGCGTCGGCAGCATCGCGATCCAGCTCGCCGCCGCGCTGGGGGCCCGCGTCGTCGCCACCGCGGGTGGACCGGACCGCGCGGCACGCTGCGTCGAGCTCGGCGCGGACGTGGGCGTCGACCACCGCACGCAGGACGTCGTGGCCGCCGTGCGCGACGCGACCGGCGGTCGCGGTGCCGACGTCGTGCTGGACGTGCTCGGAGGCGGCGGCCTCGCGGACAACGTGCGCGCGCTCGCCCCCGGCGGCCGCCTGGTCGTCATCGGGCTCCAGCAGGGCCGCAGGGGCGAGCTCGACCTCAATGCCCTCATGGCCAAGCGCGCGTGGGTGACCGGCACCCTGCTGCGCCCGCGCAGCGCCGCGGAGAAGGCCGCGCTGGTCGCGACCGTGTGCGAGCGGGTGTGGCCCCTGGTCGCCGACGGGCGGGTGCGGCCCGTGGTGCATGCCCGCGTGCCCTTCGCCGAGGCGCCGGCCGCGCACGAGCTGCTCGAGTCCGGTGCCGTGTTCGGCAAGGTGCTCCTGGTGCCCTGACCGGCCCGCGTCACCCGGGTGGGCCACACTGGGAGGCATGACCGAGAGCGACGACAGCACTCGCGAGACCGCCGACACCCTGCCCCGCGTGGTCACCCCCGGCGGGGGCGCCGCCGGGCCTACGACGGGCGAACAGGCACCGACCGGCGACGCAGCCGACGAGCAGGAGACGTCGCGCATCGAAGAGCCTGCCAAGGTCATGCGCATCGGCGGCATGATCAAGCGGCTGCTCGACGAGGTGCGCGACGCCCCGCTCGACGACGCCGCCCGCACCCGTCTGGCCGAGATCCACGAGCGCTCCCTCACCGAGCTGGAGGAGGGCCTCTCGCCCGACCTCGTCGACGAGCTGCACCGCATCACGCTGCCGTTCTCCGACGAGGGAGTGCCGTCGGACGCCGAGCTGCGCGTGGCCCAGGCCCAGCTGGTGGGCTGGCTCGAGGGCCTCTTCCACGGCATCCAGACCGCGCTCGTCGCGCAGCAGATGGCCGCGCAGGCGCAGCTCTCGCAGATGCGCCGCGCCCTGCCGCCGGGAGCGCACCCCGCGCCGTTCGGGCCCGGCCCGGGCGCTCCCGACGGCGCCGGCCAGCCTGGCGGGCCCGGGCCCGGGCCCGACGACCGACGCCCCACCCCTGGCCAGTACCTGTAACGGTCGGCACGTGACGCGGGCCGACCGCTCCAGGTACCGGCCCGGGGAGGCGCCGGGGCCCGGAATCAAGTGCGCGCCGTCATCACGATGGCGCTGGAGACGAGGGCGAGGCCGGCCAGCTCGGGCCAGGTAGGAACCTGCTGCAGGACGACGGCGCCGACGAGGACGGCGGTCGCGGGCAGCAGGGCGAGCAGCACGGAGAAGGTCGCCATGCCGACGCGCCGCAGCACCACCTGGTCCAGCACGTACGGGACGACGGACGAGCAGACCGCCACGACCAGGAGGAAGAGCAGCAGCGGCACGTCCGTGACGACCGTCGCGGTGGACGACGCGAAGAACGGGGCGAACGCGACGGCTCCCGCCGCCATGCCGACGGCGAGCCCGTCGACCCCGCTCCCCGCGCCTGCGACACGCTTGCCCAGCACGATGTAGCCCGCCCAGCACGCGGCGGCGGCGAGCACCGCGGCCAGCCCGATCACGGCGTCCTCGCGAGGGATCCCGGAACCCAGCGTGACGCCGGCGAGCAGCGCCACGCCCCCGGCGGCGACGACGATCGCGGCCCGCTCCTGCCACCCGCGGCCCGTGACGGCGGCGACCGCCACGGGGCCGAGGAACTCGATCGCGACGGCGACGCCGAGCGGCAGATGGTCCACCGCCACGTAGAACACGATGTTCATCGCCGCGAGGACGACGCCGAACAGCGCCGCCGACACGAGGTCGCGGCGGGTCCAGCGACGACGCCAGGGGCGCCGCCACGCGAGCAGCACGACGGCAGCGAGGACGATGCGCCACCAGCTGACGGTCGTGGCGCCGAGCCGGTCGAAGAGGCCGACGGCGACGGCCGCTCCCGCGTACAGGGTGAGCCCGGAGACCAGGAAGAGGACGGGCGCCGGCACGCGGTCCAGCGCTCCGCTCGGCGGAGGGGCGGGGGTCGGCACCCAGGGAGCATACGGGCGCCGCGCGGACGGCCAGGCCCCGCGACGGGGAGTTCTCCCCGGCCAGGATGTGGACGACGCGTGCGGGATCTCTGGACGAACCGTGCGGGCGCCCCCTACGCTCGCGGGGCTACCGGGGGCTCGCGCGCGACTCCGCGCGCACCGGAACCCTGTCGGGACCGGCGCCCCCTCCATCGACCCAGTGAGGCCGTCATGTCGTTCCCGGACGCGATCAAGTCCGTCTTCTCGCAGTACGCCACGTTCTCGGGCCGCGCGCGCCGCTCCGAGTTCTGGTTCTGGTACCTGTTCCTGGTGATCATCTCCGCGGTGGGGGGCATCCTGCTCGGCATCGTCGGCTCGGCGTCCCTCGACACCGCGACCGGCACGTTCGGCGCCGGGTTCTACGTCCTCACCGCGCTGATCTCGATCGTCTGGCTGGCCCTGCTCCTGCCGACGCTCGCCGTCATGGTCCGCCGCCTGCACGACCAGGACAAGTCGGGCTTCTTCTGGTTCATGACGCTCATCCCGCTGGCGGGCCCGATCATCATGATCGTCTTCTACGCCACCGCGGGCACCGTGGGCCCGAACCGCTTCGGCCCGGACCCGAAGGGCCTGCAGGCCCCCGCCGGGCAGTACGGCGCGCCGGCGGTCTGACACCACGCACGGCAGACGGCGGCCCGGGCCGAGGGATCCCCTCGACCCGGGCCGCCGTCGTCGTACCCGGCGCCGTCGCGTCGCCGTCGTCGCGCGGCGCGGCGCTCAGCCCTTGACCGCCCCGGCGAGCATGCCGCGGACGAAGAAGCGCTGGAGCGCGATGAACACGATCAGCGGCACGATCATCGCGATGAACGCACCGGCGGTGAGCAGGTACCAGTCGCCGCCGCGCGTACCGGCCAGCTCCGCGATCTTCACCGTCAGAGGCTGGTACTCCGGTGCCGCGAACGTCAGGCCGACGAGCAGGTCGTTCCACACCCACAGGAACTGGAAGATCCCGAACGACGCGATCGCCGGGATCAGCAGCGGGAAGAGCACGCGGAAGAAGATCTTGACGTGCCCCGCCCCGTCCACGCGGGCGGCCTCGACCAGCGACGCGGGGATGTCCTTCATGAAGTTGTGCAGCAGGAAGATCGCCAGCGGGAGCGCGAAGATCGAGTGCGAGAGCCACACGGTCCAGTAGCTGCCGTTGACGTTCCAGTCGACGTAGTCGGACAGCAGCGGCACCAGGGCGATCTGCAGCGGCACCACCTGCAACGAGAAGACCGCGACGAACAGGAAGTTCCGGCCCGGGAACCTGATCCACGCGAACGCGTACGCGGCCAGCAGCGAGAGCGTGATCGGGATGAGGACCGCGGGGATCGTGATGACGAACGAGTTCACGAAGAACGTGGACAGGTCGTTGCTGTTCCCGTAGAGCGCCTCGTTGTAGTTGTCCATCGTGAACGAGGCGTTGCCCGTGAAGACCGTCCACCAGCCCGTACGGCGGATGTCCTCCTGCGGGCGGAAGGACGTGATGAGCAGCCCGAGCGAGGGGATCGTCCAGAGGATCGCGATGATGATCGCGATCGCGGACGCCCACGGCGAGCTGAGCTTGCCCTTGGTGGCGATCGCCCGGCGCTCCAGGCGCGAGAGCTTGCGGAGCTGCTGGCTCGGGACGTCCTCGTCCAGCGCGGAGCCCGCGACGGCCTGGCCGGGGGTGGGGGTCGAGGTCATCGGATCTCCTCCGACTTGCGCATCTGCCGCACGTTGTACGCGATGATCGGGATCACCAGGACGAACAGGACGACGGCGAGCGCCGCCGCGAGCCCCTGGTTCCCCTGCCGGAACGCCTGCGTGTAGAACTCGTTGGCCACGACCTGCGTGCCGAACTGTCCGCCCGTCATGGTGCGGACGATGTCGAAGGCCTTGAGCGTGCCCATCGCGATCGTCGTGAGCACCACGACCAGCGCGGGCCGGATGCTCGGCACCGTGATGTAGCGGAACATCCCCATGCCGTGCAGCCCGTCGAGGCGCGCCGCCTCGACGATGTCGTCCGGGATGGCCTTGATCGCGGCGGACAGCACGGTCATGGCGAAGCCGGTCTGGATCCAGATCATCACCACGATGAGGAACCAGGTGTTCCACGGCTGCCCGATGAGGAACTGCTGCGGCGGCAGACCGACCCACACCAGCACCTGGTTGAGCAGGCCGATCTGGTTGATGTTCGCCTGGTCGGGGCGGAACTCGTAGACGAACTTCCAGATGATCGAGGCACCGACCATCGAGATCGCCATCGGCACGAAGACGAGCGCCTTGGCGAGCTTCTCGAACCGGGTGCGGTCCACGAGCACCGCGTACCCGAGGCCGATGACGGCGCTCAGCAGGGGCGCCAGGATCACCCAGGCGGCGGTGACCACCAGCACCTGCTGGAACTGGCCCTCGGTGAAGGCGCGCACGTAGTTGTCGAAGCCGATGAACTCGGAGCCGTTGCGGTTGAAGAACGACTGCCACAGCGTGATGAGCCCGGGGCGCAGCAGGCCGTAGGCGAGGAACAGCAGCGGCACGCCGACGAAGCCGGCCGCCACCACCCACGACGGGATCCGCTTCGGCCGGTCCACCAGGAACAGGATGAGGCCCATCACCGCGGCGAAGAGCACCACGGCGACCACCATGAGCATGAACTTCTGCCCCGTGGTGTCAGGCTCGAGCAACCAGGTCATCGATGACCTCCTCGAGGAGTGGGGACGGAGTCAGGAGCGACGCGCGGTCCGGGGACGTCGTGGGACGTCCCCGGACCGCGCCGTCGAGCGAGATCACGCGGCGTACCGGCTCACTTCGGCCAGGACGCCTCGATCTTGTCGGTGGCCTCCTGGGTGCTCGCCCCGGTGAGCCACTGCACGATGCCGGTCCAGAACGTGCCAGCGCCCACCTCGCCCGGCATGAGGTCCGAGGCGTCGAACGCGACGACCGTCTCGGGGTCGGTGAGGACGCCCGCCACGTACTGGTCGAACTCCGTCGCGAGGTTGTTCGGGTCGAGCCCGCTGTTGGCGCTCACCCAGCCGCCGTCAGGCGTGCTCAGCGCCTTCTGGTTGGCCCAGTCCGCGCTGGCGAGGTAGGTCTGGAACGCCTGCACCTCGGGCCGGTCGTTGAACGCGGCCACGAACTCGCCGCCGCCGAGCATCGGCTTGACGTCGGTCTGGTCCGTCGGCAGGTAGAACGCGAACACGTCGCCCTGCTCGGACACCTCGGTGCCCTCCGGCCACTGCGTCTGGTAGAAGTTCGCCGCGCGGTGCATCCAGCAGGTCTGGTCGATGATGCCGTTGCCGGCGTCGGTCCACGACTGCGTGGCGATCGAGTCGACGCCGCCCAGCCCTGCGTTGACGTAGTCCGGGTTCTTGAGAACTTCACCCGCGGTGTCCCACGCCTTGACCACCTTCGGGTCGTTGAACGGGATCTCGTGGGTGTACCACTTCTCGTAGTCCTCGACGCCCGCGGTGCGGAGCATCATGTCCTCGATGAAGTCCGTGCCCGGCCAGCCGGTCGCGTCGCCGGACTCGACGCCCGCGCACCAGACCTGGCCGCCGGTGTCGTCGCGGATCTGCTGCGTGAGGTCCATCAGCTCGGTCCACGTCTGCGGGATCTCGTAGCCGGCGTCGGAGAACATCGACGGCGAGTACCACACGAAGGACTTCGCGTTGGCGCCCAGCGGGGCCGAGTAGAAGGTGCCGTCGACCGTGCCGTAGCCCTTCCAGGTCTCGTTCCAGAACTCGTCGACGTTCGCGGCCGTCGCGTCGGGCGCCGGCTGGATCGCGTCCGGGTAGTCGGTGGCGATCGTGTTGAGCAGGCCGGGCTGCGGCAGGTAGGCGATGTCGGGCGCGTTGCCCGCCTTGATCCGCACGAGCAGCTGCGCCTCGAACTCGCGCGACGCCTCGTAGTCGATCGTGACGCCCGTGCACTCCTCGAAGGCCTTGTAGGAGTCCTGCTGTGTGGCGCCCTCAGGGTCCACGATCGAGGTGTAGACGCTCACCGTCTTGCCGTCGAGGTCGCCGAACTCGTCGTAGGCGGCACAGTCGATGCCCGCTGCGGAAGCGCTACCACCCCCGGTCTCGTCGCCCGTCCCACCTTCGCCGTCCGGGTCGCTGCACGCGGCCAGCACGAGCGCAAGGCTCGCGCCGGTGGCCGCCAGCGCCAGGGCGCGTCGCCGCGCCGTCGTCGTTCGTGTGGTCATGCCAAGCTCCTCCACTGCGTCGTGGTTCACGGAAGTTTGCCCACCGGTCGGCGGCCCGCGATCCCAGGTCCCCCTAGACCGGGATACTGCCTCCACCCAGAGTCGATCGCACCTGCACCGCTCGATGCAAGTTCCCGCAACGAGTTTCACGGTCACGACTCGGTGACGATTCATGACACCCTGAGACCCGGACCCCCGCCACGAGCCCTTCGAGAGGACCCCCATGATCGAGCTGAGGAGCCCGCGAGAGATCGACCAGATGCGCCCTGCGGGACGCTTCGTGGCCGAGGTGCTCACGGCCGTCCGTGACGCCGCCGACGTCGGGGTGAACCTCCTCGAGCTCGACGCGCTCGCCCACCGCATGATCCGCGACCGCGGCGCCGAGTCCTGCTACATCGACTACCACCCGTCGTTCGGTGCGATGCCGTTCGGCAAGGTCATCTGCACGTCGGTGAACGACGCGGTGCTGCACGGCCTGCCGCACGACTACGCCCTTCGCGACGGCGACCTGCTCACCCTCGACTTCGCCGCGTCGGTCGACGGCTGGGTGTCGGACTCCGCCGTCTCCTTCGTCGTCGGCACCTCCGCCTCGCCGCAGCGCGCCGCCGCCGACGCGAAGCTCATCGAGACCAGCGAGGTGGCCCTCGAGGCCGGCATCGCCGCCGCCGTCGTCGGCAACCGCGTGGGCGACATCTCCGCCGCCATCGCCAAGGTCGCCCGCGGTGCCGGCTACGAGATCAACACCGACTTCGGCGGCCACGGCGTCGGTCGCACCATGCACGGGGACCCGCACGTGCCGAACGACGGTCGCGCCGGCCGCGGCTTCCCGCTCAAGCCGGGCCTCGTCATCGCCATCGAGCCGTGGTTCCTCGAGACCACCGACGAGATCTTCACCGACCCGGACGGCTGGACCCTGCGCTCCGCCGACGGCTCCCGCGGCGCGCACAGCGAGCACACCATCGCGATCACCGACGACGGCCCCGTCGTCTTCACCGCTCGCGGCTGACACGCCGAGCGAGCTCGAGGGCCGGTCCGCAGGAGATGCGGGCCGGCCCTCGAACTGTCTCGGCGACCGTCGAACTACCTCGGCAGAGAGAGGAGCACGGGGACGACGCCGTCCTCGTCGACCGTGCCGGTGACCTCGTCGGCGGCGGCGCGCACGACGTCGTCCGCGTGTCCCATCGCGACGCCGCGCCCGGCCCAGCGCAGCATGTCGACGTCGTTGCGACCGTCCCCCACGGCGAGGGTCGCGGCGGGGTCGACGCCGAGCCGCTCGCGCAGCCGCTCCAGCCCGGACGCCTTGGTGACGCCCTTCGGCGCCACGTCCATCCACGCCGTCCAGCCGACGGCATAGGTCACGTCGCCCAACCCGATGCGGGCGGCCATCGCGCTGAACTCCTCGGGGGTGCGCTCGGGGCTGCGGATGACGACGCGCGTCACCTCACGGGACCAGAGCTGCTCGAAGTCCACGAGCTGGTGCTCGCCGTCGAGCTCGCCCTCGGGGAACAACGCGTTCATGCGGAAGCCGACGCCGATGTCCTCGACGGCGTAGCGGGCGTCGGGCAGCTCCTCCCGCAGCAGGCGCAGCGCCGGGCCGGGGTCGAAGGTGCGCACCTCGTCCAGCTCCCACCCCTGCGGCAGGGCCGGGTCGAGCCGCACCGTCACCGCGCCGTTCGAGCACACCATCCAGCCCGTGGCGATGCCGAGCAGCTCGGCCACCGGCGCCATCGCGATGAGCGAGCGTCCCGACGACAGCACCACGTGGTGCCCGGCCGCCTGGACCGTCGCGACGGCGTCGCGCACCGCGGGCGACAGGCCGCCGTCGTACCCGAGCAGCGTGCCGTCGATGTCGAGGGCGACGAGGTGCTGGTTCACCGGACGGGCTCGAGCACCTCGAGGCCGCCCAGGTAGGGCCGCAGGCCCTCGGGCACGCGCACCGACCCGTCCGCCTGCTGGTGGTTCTCGAGGATGGCGACGATCCAGCGGGTGGTGCCGAGCGTGCCGTTCAGCGTGGCGACCGGGCGCGTGGTGCCGTCCACGGTGCGCTCGCGCACGCCCAGGCGACGCGCCTGGAACGTGGTGCAGTTCGACGTCGAGGTGAGCTCGAGGAAACGCTCCTGGGTGGGCAGCCAGGCCTCGCAGTCGAACTTGCGCGCGGCGGAGGTGCCGAGGTCGCCGGCGGCCGTGTCGATGACGCGGTACGGCAGCTCGACCCTGGCCAGCATCGCCTCCTCCCAGGCCAGCAGGCGCTGGTGCTCGGCGGCGGCGTCCTCCGGGTCGCAGTAGCTGAACATCTCCACCTTGTGGAACTGGTGGACGCGGATGATGCCGCGGGTGTCGCGACCTGCGGCGCCCGCCTCGCGGCGGTAGCAGGCGCTCCAGCCGGCGTACCGCTTCGGGCCGGCCGACAGGTCGAGGATCTCGTCCGCGTGGTAGCCCGCGAGCGCCACCTCGCTGGTGCCGACCAGGTACAGGTCGTCCTTCTCGAGGTGGTACACCTCGTCCGCGTGGCTGCCGAGGAAGCCGGTGCCGCGCATCGTCTCCGGCTTGACCAGCGTGGGCGTGATCATCGGCGTGAACCCCGCCGCCACCGCCTGGTCGACCGCCGCGTTGAGGATCGCCAGCTCCAGGCGCGCCCCGATGCCGGTGAGGAAGTAGAACCGCGACCCCGACACCTTCGCGCCGCGCGCCGTGTCGATCGCCGCGAGGCCCTCGCCGAGCTCCAGGTGGTCGCGAGGGGCGAACCCCTCGGCCGCGAAGTCGCGCGGCGCGCCGACCTCCTTGACGACGAGGAAGTCGTCCTCGCCCCCGGGAGGCGCGCCCTCGACCACGTTCGCGATGCGGTAGAGCAGCTCGTCGACCTGCGTCGACGCATCCGACGCCTCCGCCTGCCGCGCCTTGACCTGCTCCGCGAGGTGCTTGGTGTGGGTCAGCAGCTCGGCCTTCTCGTCGCCCTGGGCCTTCGCCACCTTCTTGCCGAGCGCCTTCTGCTCCGCGCGCAGCGACTCGAACTCCGTCAGGGAGGAGCGACGGCGCGCGTCGGCGTCGAGCGCCGCGTCCACGAGGGCGGGGTCGTCGCCGCGGGCCAGCTGGCTCGCACGGACGACGTCGGGGTTGTCGCGCAGCAGTCGGAGGTCGATCACGCCCGCCAGCCTAACGGCCGGGTCGCACGCGGCCCCACGGGAATCCGCGCCGCTCCCCCCGGCCGGGACACCTCGCGGGGGCCGGAACACCCTCGCCGGCTCCCGGACTACCTCGCGAAGCCTCGAACTACCTCGCCGGATTCCGGACTACCTCGACGTGAGATGGACTACCTCGGCGTGAGATGGGCTACCTCGTCGGGTCTCGAGGCCCGAATCGGCATAGGTTGCCGTCATGCCGGATGAGTACGCGGGGATCGTGGCGCTGGTCGTGGCGCTGGTCGTCGCGCTGGGCGCGCTCGTGGCGCTCCTGGTGGTGTGGCGGCGGGCACGCACGCAGCAGCACGCCGTCGCCGAGCGGGACGCGCAGCGCACACGGGACGGCGAAGCGAGGGGGATGCTGCTGGCCGTCGTCATCAACCCGTCGAAGGAGGGCGCCGCGGACGTGCGCGCCGTCGTCGAGCGCGTGTGCGCCGAGGCCGCGCTGCCCGACCCCCTGTTCTACGAGACCGCGGTCGACGACCCCGGCACCGGCCAGGCGCGGCAGGCCCTCGCGGACGGCGCGGACGTCGTCGTCGCGGCGGGCGGGGACGGCACGGTGCGGGCCGTCGCGGAGGCGCTCGCCGGGACCGGGCACCCGATGGGGCTGATCCCCGTCGGCACGGGCAACCTGCTGGCCCGCAACCTCGACCTTCCGCTCACCTCGGTCCCCGACGCCGTGGCCGTCGTGGTGGGCGGCACGGACCGTGCCATCGACGTCGGGCGGGCCCGGGTCAGCGAGTTCGCCCCGGACGCCGAGCCGCTCGTCGACGGCGACCCCCACCGCGCGCACATCTTCCTCGTCATCGCCGGCCTGGGCTTCGACGCCGCGATGGTGGCGGACGCGGACGACCAGCTCAAGGCGAGGGTGGGCTGGGTGGCGTACTTCCTCGCCGGCGCGCGGCACCTGCACGGCCGCCGGATGCGGGCGATCATCCGGCTCGACGACGGCGAGGCGGTCGAGGCACGGCTGCGCAGCATCATGGTCGGCAACTGCGGCCGGCTGCCCGGCGGCCTCACCCTGCTGCCCGACGCCGTCATCGACGACGGCGAGCTCGACGTCGCCGCCATCGACACCCGCGGCGGCCTCGCCGGCTGGGCGCAGCTGCTCGGGGAGGTCGTGGCGCAGGGCCTGGGCGTGCGCAACGACCTGCCCGGCAAGATCGGCCGGATCGACCACACGCGCGCCCGGCGCGCCGTGATCCGGGTGGACGACGGCGAGCAGGCGCAGGTCGACGGCGACCCGCTGGGCAGCGCCGTCGAGCTGGAGACCTGGGTCGAGCCCGGTGCCCTCGTGGTCCGGACGGGATGATCGCGTGAACGTCCCGCGCCCGGTGACGGCCCCGCGGCCGCCCGGACCTGGGCGTGCATAGGCTGGCCCGCGTGATCCGCCCTGCTCGCGTCCTCGCGCTCGTCGTCGCGCTCACCGCCCTGCTCCTCGGAGCACCGGCCGCGTCCGCGGCCCCGGCGCCGTCCGACGCCGAGCCGCCCGAGACGCCGCTGGTGCTCGCCGGCGTGTCGGGGCTGCAGTGGTCCGACGTGGACGCCGTGCGCACGCCGCACCTGTGGCGCCTCATCGGGGGCGGGTCGGTCGCGTCGATCGCGGTGCGCACCCTCACGCCCACGTGCCCGGTCGAGGGCTGGCTCACGCTGTCCGCAGGCAGCAGGGCCGTCGCCCAGCCCGCCGTCCCCGACGGCGCGGAAGACTCCGGCGAGGACACCGCGCAGGACTCCGTCGACGGCGCGCCCGCCCTGGGCTGCCCCACCGTGCCCGTACCGCCCACCACCGACGACGGCACGGAGCGCGCGCACGTGCCGGGCTGGACGGAGCTCGCCGCGAGCGACCCCCTGACGCCGAACGCGGCCGAGCCCGGCGCGCTGGGCGAGGTCGCCGACGTCGCGGGCACGTGCACCACCGCCGTCGGCCCGGGTGCCGCCGTCGCGCTCGCGGACGCCGGGGGCGACGTGCCCCGCTACCTCTCCGACGCGGGGCGGCTCACGGCCGCGCAGGTGGCCGAGTGCCCGGCCACCGTCGTCGACCTGGGCGTCCTGCCCGACGCCGCGAGCGAGCGGACCGCCGCCGTCGAGGAGCTCGACGACCAGGTGGGCCGGCTCGCCGACCTGCTGCCCGCGGGCGGCCGCCTCGTGGTGGCCGGGATCTCCGACACCCCGCTCGGACCCTCGGACCTCCAGGTGGTCGTCGACTGGACGGCGCCCGGCGGCCGCGCGACCTGGCTCAGCTCGACGTCCTCCCGCTGGGCCGGGGTGGTCGTGCTGGCCGACCTGTCCGCGACCGTCGCCGACACCGTGACCGGCGGCGCGCTGTCCGGCACGTCGCCCACCGACGAGGAGGCCGCGACGGACGACGGCTCCGACGGCGACGACGGCTCCGGCACGACCGCCGACGACGGCGAGGACACGCTCGACCAGGCCCTCGCCCCCTTCACCGGCTCCCCCTTGGAGCGCGGCGACGACCGCCGCATCTCCGTCTCCCGCACCGTGGAGAACCGGCAGTACCTCAGCGTGCTCACCGACACCGTGCCGCGCCTGTCACCCCTGGTGCTGGGGCTCGTCGGCCTGGCCGACATCGTCGTGGTCGGCGCGCTGCTGCTGGCGCGCCGCCGCGGCGCCCGCGACGACGGCGGGGCCGACGACGGCCGCCCGCGGTACGGCCGCCGTGTGGGCCTCGCGGTCCTCGTCGTGGCGTCGAGCCTTCCCGTCGCGGCGTCCCTGGCGACGCTGTCCCGGTGGTGGGCGGCGCCGTCGCCGGTCACCACGCTGGTGCTCTCGCTCACCGTCGCGGCCCTGGTCGCGGCGCTGGTGGCGTGGTTCGCCCGCCGCCTGCTGCCGCCCTCGCCGTGGCGCCTGGCCACCAGCCTCGCGGGCGTGACCTGGCTGGTCGTGACCGTGGACGGGCTCACCGGCACCACCCTGCAGCAGGGCTCGCTGCTCGGCCCGGCGCCCTCCCTGGGGGCGCGGTTCTACGGCTTCTCCAACACCGTCTTCGCCGTCTACGCCGTCGTCGGCCTGGTGCTCGCCGCCGGGCTCGCCGCAGCCGTGCGCGCCCGCGGCGGCAGCCCCGCACGGGCCGGCTGGACGGCGGCCGCGGTGGGGCTGGTCACCGTGCTCGTCGACGGCCTGCCGCCGTTCGGCGCGGACTTCGGCGGCATCCTCGCGCTCGTCCCGGGCTTCGCGGTGCTGGCCCTCGGCGTGGCCGGCGTGCGGATCACGGGGCGCCGGATGCTGCTCGTGGCCGCCGGCACCGTCCTCGTGGTCGCCGTCGTGTCCGTCGTGGACTGGCTGCTGCCCGGGCCCGGCAGCCATCTGGGCGGCTTCGTCGAGTCCGTCGTCGAGGGTCGCGCCCTCGGCGTCGTCGCCGGCAAGGCCGCCGGTGCCTGGGCGACCGTCGCCAACCCGGCCGGTGCCGCCGCGCTCCTCGTCTGCGTCGCCGCCGCGTGGGCGGTGCTCGCCCCGGGGCGCGCCCGCCTGGACGGCCTCGCCCGCGCGTACCGGCAGGACCCGGTGCTGTGGCGGCTCGTCGTCGCGCTGGTCGTGACGGCCGGCGTCGGCACCCTGCTCAACGACTCCGGCGTCGCGGTGGCTGCGATCGTGCTCGCCCTCGCCGTGCCCGTGCTCCTCGCCGGCCGCCTCGCCCACGCCGAGGAGGCCGTCACCGCCCCCAGGTCCGGTGCCGCGCGCGCCGCCGGACCGGTGCTCGCCCGCGTGCCCGCGGTGCTCGTCGGGGCGTCGGCGGGGTTGCTCGTCGCGCTGCTCGTCGGCACCACCGCGCTGCCCGGCTCGGCATCGGCGCGCGCGGGCGACGTCTCCTCCGCCGGCACCCCCGTGGTGGACGACGCGCACCCCGTCGTGATCGTCGGCACCCAGGGTCTGCGCTGGGAGGACGTCAGTCCGTCCGCCACCCCCACCCTGTGGGACGTGCTGCGCGACGGCGCCAGCGGCGCCGGAGTCACGCCCGCCGTCGGCGGGGCCTCCGCGACGTGCCCCGCCGCCGGCTGGCTCGGACTGTCGTCCGGGCGCAGCCCGGTGACCGGCCAGACCGCGGACGGCGCCTGGTCGTGCGCGCCGTGGGAGGTCACGGCCCCCTCCGGCGACGCGTCGGGCGACGGCGCCGCGACCGTCGACGGATGGGACGACCTCGCCGCGCTGCAGTCGTCGTCGGAGTTCCGCCCGACCCTCGGCGTGCTCGGCGACGCCCTCGCCGACGGCGGCGTGTGCACCACCGCCGTCGCCCCCGGCGCGGCCCTCGCCCTCGCCGACCGTGACGGCGCCGTGGCGCGCTACCGCACCCTCGACGCGGCGCTCGCCGACCCGGCCGACACGTTCTCCTGCCCCGTCACCGTGGTCGACGCCGGCAGCGCGCCGTACCACCCCGACCCGGAGGGCTACACGGGCCTCGCCCCGCTGCCCGACGACGTCACGGCCGACGGCCCCGCTCGCGACACCGCGCTGCGCGCCGTGGACGCGACCGTCGGGCGCGTCCTGGCCACGGCGCCCGCCGACGCGACCGTGCTGGTGATGGACGTCGGCAACCCGGCACCGGGCCGCCCGTCCCTCGGGGTCGGCGTGGCCGACGCGGACGCCGACGACGCCCCCGCCTACCTCACGTCCGGCGCCACCCACTGGCTCGGCGTCGTGCGGCTGCTCGACGTGCCGACCACCCTCGTCTCCGCGTTCGACGTGCCGGTGCCCGCCGACCTCAGCGGCTCCCCGATCGAGCTCGCGGCGGAGCGGCCGGGCGGCACCGGGGCCACCGTGCGCGAGCTGGCCGGCCTCACCGAGCGCGACCACATGCTGCGCGTCACGACCGGCACCGTCACGACCCTCCCCGCGTACGTGGGCCTCGCCGCGTTCGCGCTGGTCGTGCTGCTGCTGCCTCGCCTGCGCCGCACCTCCCCGCGGGCCGCGGGCCGCTGGGCGCGCGTGCTCGACGCCGTGCTGCTGGTGTGCGCGTCCGTGCCGGCCGCCGCGTTCCTCATGACGGCGTGGGGCTGGTGGCGGCTCGCGGAGCCTGCCACCGCGCTGTGGCTGACGCTCGGCGCGAGCACCGTCGTCGTGGCGCTCGTCGGCGCCCTCGCACCCCGGCGGCCGGTGTGGGCGGGGGCCACCGTGGTCGCGACGCTCACCTTCCTCGTGCTCACCGTCGACGCGATGCTCGGCACGCCCCTGCACCGCGGCAGCCCGCTGGGCTCCGCGCCCACGCTCGGCGGCCGGTACTACGGCTTCGGCAACCCCACGTACTCGATCTACGCCACCGCGGCCGTGATCGCCGCCGCGGGCCTCGCGACCGCCGTCCGCCGGCGGTGGGGCACGATCCCCGCCGGGGTGGTCGCCGCGGCGGTCGGCCTGGTCACGCTGGTGGTGAGCGTCTGGCCCACCCTCGGCGCCGACGTCGGCGGCGGGCTCGTGCTGGTGCCCGTGTTCGTCGTCGTCGTGCTCGGCGTCCTCGAGGCGCGGGTCACCTGGAAGCGGCTGATCCTCGCGGGCCTCGCGGGCGTCGCGCTCGTCGCCGTGATCGGCGTCGTGGACTGGCTGCGCCCGGCCGCGCAGCGCACGCACCTCGGCGCCTTCGTGCAGTCCGTGGTCGACGGCACCGCCATCGAGACGGTCGCGCGCAAGGCCGGGTACGCCCTGCGCTCCCTCACCGGCGGCGTGCCGGCGTGGCTGGCGCTCGCCGTGCTCGTCGGCCTGGTCGCCGTCCTCTGGGGCGGGCCGCGCCTGCGGGCCCGGTGGCTGGAGCGGTCCGAGGCCCGCTGGCCCCTGCTGCGGCCTGTGCTGGTCAGCCTGCTGCTCGCCGGCGTCGGCGGCGCGGTCGTCAACGACTACGGCATCCGCATGGTCTCGATCATGCTGTCCGCGGCGGTGCCGCTCGTGGGGCTGATCGTGCTGCGGACGGGGATGACCGAGGATCCCGACGACCGCGGTCAGCCCGCGGCGGAGGAGCTGCTGCCCGCGTCGTCGGAGGCGGCCGTGTCGTCAGGGGTGACGTCGCCGGAGGCGGCGTCGCCGGAGGTGGCCGAGCGGGCGGAACGGCCCGGCACGTAGACGGACGTCTCGGGCTCGGGGTGCATCCGCCCTCGGACCACGAACAGCGCGACGCCCAGCGCGACGGCGACGAACGACGTCCAGATGTTGGCGGGGACCCCGAGCCACGCGTTGCTCGTGGGGTCGATACGGAGCGCCTCGAGCCAGCTGCGCCCCAGCCCGTACCAGATCAGGTACAGCGCGAACATCCGGCCCCACCGCAGCCCGTACCCGGGCTCGCCGACGGCGTCGGCCCGGAGCTCGGCGCGCCGCCGTACCGCGCGCTCGACGAGGAGGAGGAGGGCGACGCCCACGAGGTTCCAGAGCATCTCGTACAGGAAGATCGGGTGGAACAGGGTCTCGTCCGGGAAGCCGGCCACCGCGCCGTCGATCTCCAGGCCCCACGGCAGCGTGGTCGGCGCCCCGTACAGCTCCTGGTTCACGTAGTTGCCGAGGCGGCCGACGGCCTGGGCCGCGAGCATGGCGGGCGCCAGCGCGTCGGCGAACGACCAGAACCGCAGGCCCGCCCGCCGGCACCCGATCCACACGCCGAGCGCCCCGCCGAGGAGCGCCCCGTAGATCGCGATCCCGCCGTCCCAGACGCGCACCCACTCCCAGTAGCCCCACGGACCGGTCCCGTCCGAGTAGTCGCCCAGGTGGGTGAGCACGTGGTAGATCCGCGCGACGACGATGCCCAGCGGCACGGCCCACATCACGATGTCGAGCGTCACCTCGCGGTCGGCGCCGCGCGCGACGAGGCGACGGTGCGTGATCCAGGTGGCCAGCGCGATGCCGGCGAGCAGGCACAGGGCGTAGACGTGGATCGTCAGGGGCCCGAGCTCGAGCACCGACCACGCGGGGTCGGGGCTGGGGATCGACGTGGTGACTCCTCCGGCGGCGGGCATGGCCCGAACCTACCGCGCGCCGGCCCGCCGCCATGGCGTCGGCCTTGGTGTCAAGGGCGTCCGGGGCGTCAGTGGCCGGCGCCGAGCCTGCCGGCGAGGCGCTCGAGCCGCTCGGCGCTGTCCGCGTCCAGGCCGCGGAACTCGACGGTCTTGCCGTGCTGCGCGTACTTGTGCTGGACGGCGTCGAGCGCGGCCACGGTGGAGGCGTCCCAGACGTGCGTGCTCGACATGTCGACGACGACACGCTGCGGGTCGCCGGCGTAGTCGAACTGGTAGACGAGGTCGTTCGACGACGCGAAGAACAGCTCGCCGTCCACCGCGTACACCCGCTCGTCGTCCGCGTCGGAGGCGTCCAGGCGCGTGACGGTGGTGAGGTGGGCGACGCGCTGCAGGAACAGGACCGCGGCCACGAGCACGCCGACGATCACGCCGTAGGCGAGGTTGTGCGTGGCGACCGTGACCGCGACGGTGGCGAGCATGACCGCCGTCTCCGACTTCGGCATGCGCCGCAGCGTGGACGGGCGGGCCGAGTGCCAGTCGAACGTGCCGACGGACACCATGATCATCACGGCCACGAGCGCCGCCATCGGGATGGTCGCGACGACGTCGCCGAGCCCGACGACGAGCGCCAGCAGGAACGCGCCTGCCAGGAACGTCGAGAGCCGCGTGCGGGCTCCCGACACCTTCACGTTGATCATCGTCTGGCCGATCATGGCGCAGCCGCCCATGCCGCCGAAGAGCCCGGTCACGACGTTCGCGACGCCCTGCCCCCACGTCTCGCGGGTCTTGTTCGAGCGGGTGTCGGTGATGTCGTCGACCAGCTTGGCCGTCATCAGGGACTCGAGGATGCCGACCAGCGCCATCGCCAGCGCGTACGGGGCGATGGTCTGCAGGGTCTCGAGGTTCAACGGCACGTCCGGGAAGAACAGGCTCGGCAGGGACTGCGGGAGCTCGCCCTCGTCGCCGACGGTCGGCACGTCGAGCCCGGCCAGCAGGGCGGCGCCGGTGATCAGCACGATCGCGACCAGCGGGGCGGGGACGACCCTGGTCCAGCGCGGCAGCAGCACGATGACGGCGAGCCCGACGGCCACGAGCGCGTAGACCCACCAGCGGTTGTCCGCCGTGACCTTGTCGCCGAACAGGTGCGGCAGCTGCGAGGTGAAGATGAGGATGGCGAGCGCGTTGACGAAGCCCGTCATCACCGAGCGCGGGACGAACCGCATGAGCCGGGCGACGCCGAGGACGCCGAGCACGACCTGGATGATGCCGCCGAGGATCACGGTGGCGACGAGGTAGTCGAGGCCGTGGTCGCGCACGACGGGCGCGATGACGAGCGCGACGGCGCCCGTGGCGGCGGAGATCATGGCCGGGCGGCCGCCGACGAACGAGATCGTCACGGCCATCGTGAACGCCGCGAACAGGCCGATGCGCGGGTCCACTCCCGCAATGATCGAGAACGCGATGGCCTCGGGGATGAGCGCGAGCGCGACGACGAGGCCCGCCAGGACCTCGGTGCGCAGGGTCCTCGCCGAGCTGAACGCCGCCCTGAACGACCCCGAGGCGGTGGCGTCGGGGGCGCCGGTCACGAGGACCGGCGCGGGCGCGGGATCGGGCAGGGAGGCACGCAGGTCGTCCGACACGCGGAGGCTCCGTTCGGTCGAGGGGCGGCCGGCGGCACACCCGGGGCAGGGCACGCGCCGTCGCGCCGAGAAGCTGGGGAGGCCGCGGGCGGACGTGGGTACGAGCGTCCGCGGCGACGCCGACTCTACCCTCACGTGAGGGTAGAGTTCTACCCGCTCGCGATCCGTCAGACTGGACCCCATGACCGACCCCTCCCCTGCCGCCACGCTGCACATCGGGGCCGTCGCGAGCCGCACCGAGCTGTCGTTGCGCACCTTGCGGCACTACGACGAGGTGGGGCTGGTACGGCCGTCGGCCCGCAGCGAGGGCGGGTTCCGCCTGTACACCGAGGACGACGTCGAGCGGCTGCTGCTCGTGCGCCGCATGAAGCCGCTGGGCTTCACGCTCGAGGAGATGGCGGAGCTGCTGGAGATCACCGACGCCCTCGAGGCGGGCACGCTCGACGGCGAGGGGGCCGGCGACGCCCGCGCCCGTCTGGACGGCTATCGCGCCGCGGCCGAGGAGCGCCGGGCGGGCCTGGCCCGCAAGCTCGCCATGGCCGACGAGTTCATCGAGCTGCTGCGCTCCCGCTGACCGCTCAGCCCTCCGCGGGCAGGTCGCGGTCGAGCGCCCGGGACCGGACGTGCTCGACCGCGAGGCGCACGGCGCCCGTCCGCACGACGTCCGGGCCGAGGTCGGACACCACCACCTCGACCGACGGGTCGTGCAGGTGGTCCGGGAGCAGCGCGCGGGCCCGCTCGACCACCGGCCCGAGCGCGGGCGCCATCGCGCCCGTGACGATCACCCGGTCGAGGTCCAGGAGCCCGGACAGGACGGCACACACGCGCGCCAGCCGGTCGGCGAGGCCGTCGACGACCTCGCCGGCCACGGCGTCCCCCGCGCCCGCCGCCGCCAGGACGTGCTCGGCGTCGAGGCGGTCACGCGGGACGTCCGCCAGCACGCTGCCGGCAGCACGACCGGCGTCGAGCCGTCGGCGCGCCTCGTCACGGGCCAGCGCGCCGAGCCCGTCGCTGCGCCCCACGCCCTCCACCAGGTCGAGGATCCGCATCTCCCCGATCGCGCCGCGCGGCCCCCGCCGCAGGGTGCCGTCCAGCACGATCCCCGCGCCGAACCGCTCCCCCACGAGGAGCGCGGCGTACGCCGCGGCGCCGTCCCCGTGCTCGGCCTCCGCGACGGCGGCGAGATTCGCGTCGTTCTCGACGACGGTGTCCCAGCCGCGGTCGGCGAACAGGTCCTCCAGGCCGGGGTTCATCAGGGCCCAGAACGGGTTCCGCTCCCCCGCGGGCACGCCGGTGGTGCCGACCGGGGCGGGCACGCCCAGCACCGCGGCGACGACCTCGCGGTCGGTCCGGCCGGCGCGCGCCACCGCGACGCCCACCGCGTCGAGGACGCTGGCACGGCGGGCTGCGGCGTCGCTCCCCGGGTCGAGGTGGACGGACTCCTCCGCGACCACCCGTCCGTGCAGGTCGGCGACCGCCGCCGAGACCCGGTGCTGCCCCGCGTCCACCCCCACGACGAGCGCGGCGTCGGGGCGGAAGGCGTAGCGCAGCGCCGGACGCCCCTTCGTGTACGCGCCGGCGGCTCGGGCGTCGTCGAGCTCCACGAGCCATCCCCGGTCGGTGAGCTCCCGGCACAGCGCCAGGACCGTGGACCGGGCCAGCCCGGTCGCGGCCATGAGCGCGCTCGCCGTGACGGGCTCGCCGTCCCACACCTCCTGCAGCACGCGCTCGGCGTTGAGCCGGCGCACGAGATGCGTCGAGGGCGTCGTGGCCTCCGCGCCGTGGGTCATCGTCGCTCCGGTGTCGTCGTCGCCGGGCCCCGAGGACGCCGGGGCCAGGTCGGGACCAGTATGGTCGAGCAGTAAATTCTAGTGCTAGATTTTCTCCGCCAACAAAGTTCGACGACGAACGGAGCGAGCATGAGGGCCGGTAGATCGAGCACTGCCCGGGCCAGGACGACGGCGCCCGCGCGAGGCCGACGCGCCGCGCGGATGACCGGTGGAGCCCTGGGGATCACCCTCACGGCGGGCCTCCTCGTCGGCTGCGGGCCGGGCGACGGCGGCCCGGAGGACGTCCGGTTCACCTTCAGCAAGCGCGAGGCCATCCCCTACATGACGCAGGTCGTCGACGACTACAACGCCTCGCAGGACGCCGTCCGGGTCGAGCTCGACACCTCGGGCGTCGACGTCGTCTCCGCGAGCTTCGTCCGCGGCAACCCGCCCGACCTCATGCTCGCGAACTACAACCACGAGGTCGCACGGTTCGTCGACCGCTGCACGCTCACCGACCTGGGCGACACCCGGGCCGCGAGCCGGATCCGCCCGGACCTGCAGCCCCTCATGGACCAGTACGGCCGGTGCGAGGGCCGCACGAGCGCCCTGCCCTACTCGGTGATGGCGGCCTCGGTGATCTACAACAAGGAGATCTTCGCCGAGCACCACCTCGAGGTGCCACAGACCTGGAGCGAGCTGATCGAGGTGGCGGACACGCTCGAGCAGGCCGGCGAGACGCCGTTCTACGGCACCTTCAAGGACGACTGGACCGTGGCCCAGGGGTGGTTCGACTACGCCGTGGGCGGGCAGGTCGACACCCTCGACTTCTTCGACCGGCTCGCCGCCGAGGGCGCCGACGTCGGCCCGCGGTCGGCCGTGTCGTTCGAGAAGGACCTCGCGGGGCCGCTGGAGCAGATGACGCAGCTCGCCGGCTACGTCAACGACGACGCCGCGAGCCGCGGGTACGGCGACGGCAACCTCGCCTTCGCGCAGGGCGGTGCCGCGATGTACCTCCAGGGTCCGTGGGCCTTCAGCGAGATCGCCAAGACCGCACCCGACCTCGAGCTCGGCACCTTTCCCCTGCCCATGACCGAGGACCCGGCCGACCTGAAGGTGCGGGTCAACGTCGACCTCGCCGCGATCGTCCCCGAGGGCTCGCACCACCAGGACGCCGCACGCGACTTCCTGGAGTACCTCTACCGGCCCGAGGTCATCGAGGGCTACAACGAGTCGCAGCTCGGCTACACGCCCACGGCCGACGCGCCCCCGCCCTCGGACCCCCGCCTCGCGGGGATGACCGACTACTACGACGACGGGAAGGTCTACCAGGGCGCCTCGGTGCTCGTGCCCAAGACGATCCCGGTCATGCCCTACACCCAGGGGATCGCGTTCGGCGAGGACGTCGACGACGTGATGCGCACCCTCGACGAGGACTGGGCCCGTCTGGCCCGGCGCCAGTAGCAGCAGCCCGACCTGCAGAGCGACGAAGGAGTCCTGCTCATGTCCACCCTCACGACGGCCACGCCGGGCGTGGCCGCCCCGGACGCCGCCCGGCGCGCGCCACGCGGCGCCAGGCGGACCGAACCGATCTACTACCTCTTCCTGCTGCCGAGCCTCGTCCTGTTCACCCTGGCGATCCCGGTCCCCGCGCTCGTCGGCATCTTCTTCAGCTTCACCAACTCGGTCGGCATCGGCGACTGGAACTTCATCGGCCTCACCAACTACGCCGTGGCGTTCCGGGACCCCGCCATCTGGCAGAGCTACCTGTTCACCTTCGGGTTCGCGCTCGTGACCGTGCTCGTGGTGAACGTCGCCGCGTTCCTGCTGGCGGTCGGGCTCACCTCCCGCATCCGGCTCAAGGTGGGCCTGCGGGCGGTGTACGTCATCCCGATGGTGGTCTCCGGCATCATCATCGCCTACGTCTTCAGCTACCTGTTCTCGAACTCCCTGCCCGCCGCGGGCGAAGCGCTCGGCATCCCGTTCCTGTCCACGAGCCTGCTGGCGAACCCCGACCTCGCCTGGGTCGCGATCGTCCTCGTGACGGCCTGGCAGGCCGTCCCCGGCACGCTGCTCATCTACATCGCCGGCCTGCTGGCCATCCCGGGCGACGTGTACGAGGCCGCCGAGATCGACGGCGCGACCCCGGCGCAGCGGCTGACGAGGATCACGCTGCCGCTCGTGGCCGGCTACGTGGTCATCAACGTCATCCTCGGCTTCAAGAACTTCCTCAACGCCTACGACATCATCGTCGGCCTGACCAACGGCGGTCCCGGGACGGCCACCCGGAGCATCGCGATGACCATCATCACCGGGTTCAACGGGGGCGACTACGCCTACCAGATGGCGAACGCGACGATCTTCTTCGTCGTCACCGTCCTCATCGCGTTCCTCCAGCTCTCGGTCACCCGCGGAAGGAACGCCCTCTGATGACGACGCTCGCCACGACGCCGCACCGCTCCGAGCTCCCCGCGCCGGCGTCCGCCCGCAGCCGGCTCCGCGCGTCGCGCCCACGGTGGAACACGTCCGGCACGATCCTCCTCGCGGTGTGCACGGTCACCGTGCTGCTGCCGCTCTACGTGACCGTCTCGATGGCCTTCAAGACGACGGAGCAGGCCGTCGACGGCAACGCGTTCTCGCTGCCCGCGCCCGTCAGCGTCCAGGGCTTCGTGCAGGCCTGGCAGCTCACCGACTTCCCCGTGGGCCTCGCGATGTCGCTCCTGGTGACGGCCGGGACGGTGGCCGCGACGATCCTCCTGGCCGCCGTCGCGTCCTTCGCGATCATGCGCAACTGGGAGCGCCGCCTGTTCCGGTGGTCGTTCTTCTACCTCCTCGGCGCCATGTTCATCCCGTTCCCCGTAGTCGCGCTGCCGCAGATCCAGCTCACCGGGCGTCTCGGGCTCGACAACCCGCTGGGCGTGATCGTGCTCGCCACGATGTTCCAGCTGAGCTTCAGCGTGCTGCTGTTCACCGCGTTCCTGCGGTCGATCCCGCTGGAGCTCGAGGAGAGCGCCCGCATCGACGGCGCGACGACCTGGCAGACGTTCTGGAAGCTGATCTTCCCGCTGCTCGCGCCCATGAGCGCCACGGTCGGCATCTTCGCGTTCCTCTACGCGTGGAACGACTTCATGATGCCGTCGCTCATCATCTCGGACCCGGGCCTGCAGACGCTGCCCGTGCGGCAGCAGCTGTTCCAGACCCAGTTCAGCAACAACTACAACGTCTCCTTCGCTTCGTACCTCATGGCGATGGCCCCGGCGATCGTCGCGTACCTGTTCACGCAGCGCTGGGTGATGGAAGGCGTCACCCAGGGCGCCGTGAAGGGCTGACCCCGCGTCCCGCACCCCGACCGCACCACACGAAGAAGGGCATGTACCCATGACCGACCTGCTCGACCTCCCCGCCGCCGACGGCGCGACGTCCGACCCCACGTGGTGGCGCCAGGCCGCCGTCTACCAGATCTACCCGCGCAGCTTCGCGGACTCCGACGGCGACGGCATCGGCAACCTGCGCGGCATCACCTCCCGCGTCGACTACCTGGCCGCCCTCGGGATCGACGCCGTGTGGCTCAGCCCGTTCTACCCGTCGGCGCTGGCCGACGGCGGGTACGACGTCGCCGACTACCGCGACGTCGACCCCAAGATCGGCACGCTCGACGACTTCGACGAGATGGTGGCGGCGCTGCACGGCGCCGGGATCCACGTCGTCGTCGACATCGTCCCCAACCACACGTCGAACCTGCACGCGTGGTTCGCCGAGGCGCTCGCCGCGCCGAAGGGCTCACCCGCCCGCGACCGCTACCTCTTCCGCGACGGGCTCGGCGAGCACGGCGAGCTGCCGCCCGCGGACTGGACCTCCACCTTCGGCGGGCCCGCCTGGGAGCCGGTGGGCGACGGTCAGTGGTACTTCCACCACTTCGCCGTCGAGCAGCCGGACCTCAACTGGGACAACCCCGAGGTGCGCGAGGACTTCCTGCGCACCCTGCGCTTCTGGTCCGACCGCGGCGTGGACGGCTTCCGCATCGACGTCGCGCACATGCTCACCAAGGACCTGCCCGCCCCGGGCGAGCCCCTCCCGTCCCAGGCCGAGCTCGAGGCGCTGCCGCGCGACGGCCAGCACCCCCTGTTCGACCGCGACGACGTGCACGACGTGTACGTCGGGTGGCGCGAGGTCTTCGACTCCTACGACCCGCCGCGCACCGCCGTCGCCGAGGCATGGGTGGGTTCCGCCGAGCGGCGCGCGCGGTACGCGAGCCGGGACGGGCTGGGGCAGGCGTTCAACTTCGACCTGCTCGAGGCCGACTTCGACGCCGCGCAGTTCCGCCGCATCATCACGGCCAACCTGGCGCTGGCCGCCGCGTCGGGCTCGTCGACCACGTGGGTCTTCTCCAACCACGACGTCGTGCGGCACGCCAGCCGGTACGGCCTGCCACCCCGCGGGGACGACCGCCGCAAGGGCGGCACGGACTGGCTGCTCGCCGGGGGCCCGGAGTCCGACCTCGACCGCGAGGCCGGGCTGGCCAAGGCCCGCGCGGCGACCCTGCTCGAGCTGGCGCTGCCCGGCTCGTCGTACCTCTACCAGGGCGAGGAGCTCGGCCTGCACGAGGTCGCGGACATCCCCGACGGCGAGCGCCAGGACCCGACGTTCTTCCGCAACCGGGGCGTCGAGATCGGTCGCGACGGCTGCCGCGTGCCGCTGCCCTGGACCGCGGACGGGCCCTCCCTCGGCTTCGGCGACGGCCCGTCGCACCTGCCCCAGCCGGCCTGGTTCGCCGAGCACGCCGCGGCGGTGCAGGACGGCGTCGAGGGCTCCACGCTGACGCTCTACCGCTCCGCCCTCGACCTGCGGCGCAAGCTGCAGACCGCCGAGGAGCTCGAGTGGCTCGAGACCGGCTCGCCGGACGTGCTCGCGTTCCGCCGCCCGAACGGCTGGACCAGCGTCACCAACTTCGGGTCCGACGCCGTGCCGCTGCCCGACGGCGAGGTGCTGCTGACCAGCGGCCCGTTGGCCGACGGCGCGCTGCCCGGCGGGACGACCGCCTGGCTCCAGTCCTGACGCCCGCCTGACACCACCCGCGGTCGAGCCGGCCGATCACCTGTCCTAGGGTGGTCGGCTGGCTCGTACTCCCACCAGACGCCAGTGAAAGGCGACCCACCCCGCCGTGTACTCGCTCCTCCTGGCGATCATCTACGTCGCCTTCGTCAGCCTCGGGCTCCCGGACTCCCTCGTCGGGGCCGGCTGGCCCGTGATGCACCAGGACCTCGGCGTCCCCGTCGCCTTCGCCGGCATCATCACCATGATCATCGCCGGCGGGACGATCCTCTCCAGCCTGGCGTCCGAGCGGATGACGAGGCGGTTCGGCGTCGGCGTCGTCACCGCCGTCAGCGTCGGGCTGACCGCCGCTGCGCTCGTGGGCTTCTCCGTCTCGGGCTCGTTCTGGCTGCTCTGCCTCTGGGCCGTTCCCTACGGGCTGGGGGCCGGCGCGGTGGACGCGGCCCTCAACAACTACGTCGCCCTGCACTTCGCGGCGCGGCACATGAACTGGCTGCACAGCTTCTGGGGGCTGGGCGCCTCGATCAGCCCGTTCATCATGAGCTACGCCATCACCTCGGGTCTGGGCTGGTCCAGCGCCTACCGCATCGTCGGCCTCGCGCAGGCTGTGCTCACGTTCGTGCTGATCATCAGCATCCCGCTCTGGGGGAAGGTCAGACCGGCGCCTCCGGCCGGGACCGACGCGGCCCCCGACGGTCAGCCGTCCGGCGCCGGGCCGTCGGGAGGCGGACACTCCCACGTCCCGCTCGCGACGGCGCTGCGGATCCCCGGCGTCGTCCTGATCCTGGCCGCCTTCTTCGCGTACTGCGCGCTCGAGAGCACCGCGATCCTGTGGGCGTCGACGTACCTGGTCACCGACCGCGGGGTCGAGGACGCCACCGCGGCCGCGTTCGCCTCCCTCTTCCTCCTCGGCATCACCGGCGGGCGGTTCCTCGCCGGCTTCTTCGCCGACCACGTCGGCGACAAGCACCTGATCCGCGGCGGCTTCGCGGCCGTCGGGCTCGGGGTCCTGCTGATCGCCCTCCCCGCCGGCACGCCCGTGCCTGCCCTGGTCGGCCTCGTCGTCGCGGGACTCGGGTGCGCGCCGATCTACCCCGCGATCATCCACTCCACCCCGGTCAACTTCGGCGCGCGCAACTCCCAGGCCGTGATCGGGATCCAGATGGCCGCGGCCTACACCGGCTCGACGCTCGCTCCGCCCACCTTCGGCGTGCTCTCGACCTGGGCAGGAACCTGGATCTTCCCGCTGTTCCTCGCCGTGCTCGTGGCGCTGGGCCTGCTCATGTCCGAACGTCTCAACCGGCTCGTCGCCCGGCGGGCCGACCGTCCGGCTCAGGGACCGACGGCGGGGACGGGAGTGCTCGGCACCGCGGAGCGCAAGGGGTAGAGCCAGAAGCAGACGAACGCCAGGGCAGCGAGGACCACCGGCACACCGCCGATCAGCATGCGGATGCCGGTGGCCACCTCGGGCACCTGCGTCGACGCGCCCTCGACGTACCCGCTCGCGGCGAGCGCGCCCGCCACGACCACCGCCTGCACCACCACCGACCCGCGCACCACGAAGCCGTTGGCGCCGAAGTACATGCCCTCGCGGCGCAGGCCGGTGCGGCCCTCGTCGTCGTCGATCACCTGCGCGAGCGCGACCTCCAGCACCTGCATGAGGCCCGCGACGCCGAGGCCGACGGCGATCCCGGCCGCCGCGGCGCCGAGCACGGTGGTGGGCAGCAGGTACAGGCACGTCGCGAGCCCGTAGACGGCGACGACGGCGAGCATCGTGGTGCGCGGCCCGAGCCGGCGCACCACCCACGACCAGCCCCAGATCGCGGGGATCGCGGCCACGAAGATCGGCGCCAGCAGCAGCGTGGCGTCGGCGTCGGCGCCGCCCACGGTGTACTTCACGTAGAACGGGATCCCGGCCAGCAGCACCGCCGTCGTGCTCTGCAGCAGCAGCGACCCCAGCACGTACGTCACGAACGCGCGGTTGGCGAACGTGTACCGCAGCTGGTCGCGCAGCCCGACGGCGGACTCCCGGGCGCGCACCGCGTCGTCGGCGTCCCGCTCCACCATGCCCAGCAGGGACCACGCGAAGAACGCGGCGCACACCACGGCGAGCGCGACGCCCATCCCGGTCCAGCCGATCGCGTCGTACAGCAGCGGGGCCCCGGCCGTGCCGAGGATCATCCCGACCAGCGCGAAGAGCTGCCGGGGCGCGTTGCCGCGCGCCCGCTCCGCCGTCGTGCGGAAGATCTCCGGGAACAGCGCGGACACGTTGAGCACGACCGCCACGTACGCGACGTCGAACACGGCCACCACGAGCAGGAACCACACCACCAGCCCCGCCGGTGGCAGTGGCGGCGGCATCCACACGAGCGCGAACGCCACGACGAGCGGCACGATCCCCAGCACGATCCACGGCACCCGCCGGCCCCAGCGCGTGCGCCGCCGGTCGGACGCCGCGCCCACCAGCGGGTTGAGCACCGCGTTGAGGATGCCGTGCGCCACCATCGCACCGGCGACCCACCCGGCGGGCACACCCAGGCGGTCGACGTAGAAGAACACGACGAACGCCGAGAACGTCTGCAGCATGAGGTTCGCCGGGAACGCCGACGCCCCGTACGCGACGGCCTGGGTCCGGGTGGGCGCGCCCACGAGCCGTCGGTCGCGCAGCCCGGCGAGCGAGGTCACCGCTCCCCCCGCTGCACGGCACGCAGGTCGCGCCAGCCCAGGCGCACCAGCCCCTCCGCGGCGATCACGGCGGCGACGTCCGGGTCGCGCAGCAGCCGCTCCTCGTAGCCGCGCTTGGGCGCCGCGTAGTCGACGGCGTCGGTGAGCTCGTCACCCGGGAGCATCGGGTGCAGGAAGATCTCGGTGACCCCGGGGCCGACGCGCCGCAGGAGGTCGAGGAACCCGGCCTTCACCGCCTCGTAGCTCTCGGCGTCGGGCGTGCCCTCCCCCACGAGCTCGAACGGGTGCGACCACAGGCGGTCGAGGATGACCACGCCCGCCGCGTCGGCGGCCGCCGTGGCGGTGTCGAGGATCGTCTGCGACCCCGGCGCGTCCGGGTCCGCGCCGACGGCCGCGAGCCCCTCCAGGGAGCGCGGGAGCCGGAACGGCAGGCCGCGCTCGGCCGCGAGCGCGAGCACCTGCGGCAGGAACGAGCGCCCCGTCACGAGCCCGTAGACCGACCCCATGTGGTTGTCCAGGTGGCTGACGTCGACGCCCGCCCCGAGCGCGGCGTCGAGCTGCGCCGCGAGCTCGGCCGCGACGTCGTCGTCCTGCGCCTGCCGCTCGACGACGTCGACCGCCGCGGGGAAGTACCCCGCCGCGTCGACGAGCGACGTGTCTACCCCCGTGAGGGGCCGCCACCGGTAGCGGGTCCACTCGCTCGTGAGGACCAGGTGCACGCCGACGTCCAGGCCGGGGTCGGCCGCGGCAGCGGCCAGGGCGTCCGGCGCCCACGGGCACGGCACCATGACGGTCGCCGAGTCGAGGTGCCCGGCCGCGAGCAGCGGCAGGATCGCGCGGTTGGCGGCCCGGCACATGCCCAGGTCGTCCGCGTTGAGGATGATCGCGCGGGCGTCGGGGCCGAGACCGAGGCGCGCGGTGAGGTCGGACAGCGGTGCGCCGGCCGCGCTCACCGGGGCGCCCCGTCCACGCTCGCGTCGCCGCCCGGCACGGCCGCCGCGGCGTCCGCCGCCACGCGGGCGCGCAGCGCCTCTCCCGCCGCGTGCGCGGCCCCCAGGACGGCGCCGTCCGCGCCGAGCGGCGACGCCTCGACGCGCACGGGCAGGACGCCGACGCGGTCGCGCAGGTACGCGGCGACCGGGGCGTGGATCGGGGCGCGGGCAGCCTCGTCCGCGAGGACGAAGGCCTCCGGGTCGAGCACGATCGCCAGGGACGCGACGACGACGGCCACCCGGCGCGTCAGCTCCGCGACGACCTCCGCCGCGACGCCGTCCCCGGCCTCCGCGCGGTCGATCAGCTCACGGACCGTGACGTCCTCCGGCAGGTCGTGGTCCTTCGCGAGGGCGGCGATCGCGGCGTCGCCGAGCACCTGCTCGCCCAGGGCGTGCCCCGGCTGCGGCAGGAACGCGACCTCGCCCGCGATCCCCGCGGCTCCCCGGTGGAGACGACCGTCCAGCACGATCCCGGCGCCGAAGCCCTCGCCGAACGAGATCGTGACGAACGACGACCGACCGCGGCCGGCGCCACGATGCTGCTCCGCCACCGCGGCAAGGTTCACGTCGTTGTCCAGCGACACCGGGCAGCCGAGGGCGTCGACCAGCGCGTCGTGCAGCGCCGTCCCGCCCTTCTCGTAGCCCGGCACGTGCAGCACGGTGGTGCGGTCGTCCCCCACCACGGCGGGGAAGGCGACGACCGCGCGGCTCACCTCGATCCGGCGGCCCGGCTCGAGCCGCGCCTCCACATCCTCCCGGCAGGAGTTCGCCAGCACCGCCGCCGCGCGCGCCCGCGCCACCGGCGTGCGCTGCACGTCGCGCCGCTCCGCGCGCGCCCGGACCGCTCCCGTGGCGTCCACCAGGGCGACCCGCACCCGGTCCCGGGCGACGTCCACGCCGAGCCCGAACGCGGCGTCCGGGTCGACGCGGAAGCGCCCCTCGGCGTCGTCGGTGGCGACCGCGCCGGCCGCCGCGAGCGACGACAGCGCGTGGGCGACGGTCACACGCGGCAGACCCGTCACCTCGGCCACCGCCGGCTCGCCGGCGGGACCGCCGGACACCAGCGCGTCGAGCACCTCGAGGACGTCGGACCCGCGCAGCGGGCCCAGGATTCCGGTGTCAGGGGTGGGCATCGGGCCTCCGTCGGGACAGGGTGGGACGCGATCGTCCCGGCGCTGCGAGCCTAGCCACGCCCCTGCGACGTTGTCGACGCGACGTGTCGGTGCAGATCAGGATGCAGATCGGACGCCGACCCGGTCCAGGCTCATGACGACGCGTGGTCGTGCGACCGGCCGATGCCGCGGACCGCGTCCACCGCTCCGCGCACCCGCCGCGCGTTGACCGCGAGCACCACGTCGCGGTACTGCCCGGCCCGGTGCAGCTGCCCCTTGAGGTCGTTCGACGACGCCCGGTGCCTGAGATCGCACGGCACCTCGACGGCGACGTACCCCTGCCGCAGCAGGTCGATCGTCATGCCGGTCTCGACGCCCCAGCCGTGGGCCAGGGGCGTCGCCGACTCGAACGCCTCGCGGGTGAGGCAGCGCATCCCGGACAGCGGCTGGCTTGGGCTCCACCCGGTGAGGTGCTGGATGGCGCGCCGCGCCGTGCCGACGACGATGCCGCGGCCACCGGCCCCGGTCTGCCGGGGCAGCAGCGCGATCGCCAGGTCCGCGACCCCCTCGCGCACCGGCGCGACCAGCGGGGCCGTGTTCACGGCCGTGTCGCCGAGGTCACCGTCCACGAACAGCAGCAGCCGAGGAGCCCGGCCGTCGGCGTCGCGCATGGCGACCACGGCCGCGCCGGTCTCCATCGCGGCCGCCTTGCCGCGGTTGTGCGAGTGCCGCACGACGACGGCACCGGCGTCACGGGCGACGTGCTGCGTCTCGTCGGTCGAGCCGTCGTCGACGACGAGGACGAGGTCGACGTGCGGGATGGCGCGGGCCGAGCGCACGGTCGCGGCGATGCGCGCGGACTCGTCCTTCGCGGGGATGATCACCGCGACGCGCTGCGGGTTGCGACGCCCCTGGGCCGTCGGCGGCCGTGGGGTCTTCGCGACCGGCAAGGCGCCGACGCGGGTGGCGACGGAGGCGCCGCCCCCGGCGCCCCCGGCGCTGCCTTCGTGGCCGGCGACGCGATTCCGCTCGCCGGCATCGTCCTGGCTGGTGGACACCTCAGCGCCCGTTCGGGTCGCCCCGTGGTCCGTGTTCACGACTCCCTGCCTGTTGGGTCTCGCCCGTGTCGGCCGGGCAGCCCGCCCGGCGTGCTGTGCGGTGTCCCCTTGGGGGAATCACCGAGGATCAGAAGAGCAAACTTTTCCCGAGAAACTGTACTCCCCCGGAACGCCCGACCTCGGGTCAAGAAACGGTGTCGTCCGGGACATGCCGTGAAGATCGTGCGGAGCCGGGTCGCGCCGCTGCATCAGCGCAGCGTCACCTGTCGGGAGACGATACCGGCCCGGGCGCGTCGCTCGTTCGCGTCCAGCGGGTCGGTGACGGCGAGCGCCTCGTCGAGCTTGCGCGCGAGCTCCGCCACCGGCTCCTCCAGCTCGGCCGCCTCGGTGCCGCGCGGCAGCTCCCAGACCGGCACGACGAGCCCGCAGGCACGGAACATCCCGAGGAACTTGCCCCCGGCCAGGCCGGACTCGCGGCGCGCGTGCAGCCGCGCGACCGCGTCGACGACGGCGTCCTCGTCCTCGGTGCGCGCCCAGCGCAGGAACTCGCGCGACATCTGGCACCAGTACGCCGCCGGCACCGACGCCAGCTTGACGGTCGGGATCGAGGCCTCGGCCGCCTCCGCGAGCGACTCGCGGATCTCGTCCGTCATCTGCGTGCCGGAGTCGATCCAGTAGTCGTAGCCGTCGTGCACGCTCACCTCGAACGGGACGTCGACATCGAGCACGTCCTGCAGGCGCGGGTCGCCGTCCTGCACGGCCGGCAGCTCCTCGGGCAGCACGCCCGTGCCCGGCTCCGCAGCCAGCGCCACGAGCAGCGCCGCGGCGAGGTCGCGGCTGAGGTCGTCGGAGCTGCCCATGCCGTGCAGCGCCAGCAGCACCGTGCCGTCCTCGCGGTGCAGCGCGCACCAGCCGCCCGGCAGGACGGTGGTGACGGTGACGTCCCGTCCGCCGTGGTCCGCCGTCGTCCGCGCCGTCGCCGTCGCGGACGGCACCACCTCGCGCAGCGCGACCCAGTCCGCCTCCCCGGGAAGACCCTCGAACGGACGCAGGACGGGGGCGGAAGCAGAGCTCTTGACCATGTCCGCGATCCTATCCGCCCCGCACCGCCCCCTCCCCGCGCGAGGTAGTCCGCATCGGGCGTCGGTACGGTGGCCGGATGGAGAGGTGGCGCCGCCTGGTGGCGGACTACCGGTCGGGGGTCGCGCGCGGGCTCGCGCACGACGACGCGGCGGACGCTCGCGACGACGGCGCGGCGCACCGGACCGCGGACCTCGACGGTGAGCGCGACGGCTGGCTCGCGGCGACGCTGCCGGCGGCGGACCTGGCGCTCGGGTCGGTCGCGGCGCTGTGCTCCGCCGCCGCCCGGGCGGGCGCGACGGGGCCGCTGGTGGAGCGCGGACCGTCGCCCGCGCGGGTCGCGGCGTCGTTCGGCTCGGACCGGCTGCTGCGGCTCGACGGCCGCCCCGTGGCGGGGTTCGCGCCGCTGTCGGGGTTCTTCCGCACCGGCGACGGCTGGGTGCGCACGCACGCCAACTACCCGCACCACCGCGCCCGGCTGCTGCGCCTGCTGGACCTGCCCGACGACACCGACCGCGACGGGTTCGCCGCCCGCCTCGCCGACGCCTCCGCCGGCGCGCTCGAGGACGACGCCGCGGTGGTCGGCGCCGTCGTCGCCCGGGTCCGGGCCGAGGCGGAGTGGCGAGGGTCGGCGCCCGGCCGGGCAGCGCACGAGGGGCCGCTCGTCCGAGCCGGCGTCCGCGACGACGTCGTCGGGCGTCCCGCGGCACCGGCCGGCGGCCCGGTCCCGCTGGCGGGGGTGCGGGTGCTCGACCTGACGCGCGTCATCGCCGGCCCCGTGGCCACCCGCGCGCTGGCCGCGCTCGGCGCGGACGTGCTGCGCGTCGACCCCCCGGTGCCGGCCGAGATCCGGCACCAGCACCTCGACGTCGGGCAGGGCAAGCGCAGCACGCTGCTCGACCTGCACGACCCGGGCGACCGCGAGCGCGCCCAGGCGCTGCTGACCGGTGCGGACGTGCTGGTCACCGGCTACCGGCCGGGGGCTCTCGACGTGTTCGGGCTGCGCCCGCCGCCCGGCGCCGTCGTCGCGCACGTCTCCGCCTGGGGCGACGACGGGCCGTGGGCGCGCCGACGGGGGTTCGACTCGATCGTGCAGGCGGCGTCGGGCATCGCCCTGGTCGAGTCCCCCGACGGCGACGCCCCCGGCGCGCTGCCGGCGCAGGCGCTCGACCACGCGACGGGGTACCTGCTCGCGGCCGGGGTCCTCGACGCGCTCGCCGCCCGCGGCGCCGACGGGCGCGGGCGGACCGTCTCGTCCGCGCTGGCCCGCACGGCCGCGTGGCTGCTCGACGCCGACGGCCGCGACGCCGCGCACCCGGAGGCCGCCGTCCCCGGGCCGGACGCCGTCGTGAGCCACGGCCACCGGCCGCGCGTCACGACCGCTCGCCCCGCGCTCCCGGGGCACGACGACCACCCCGCACCTGCTCACCCGTGGGGCGGCGACCACGGGGCCTGGGCGACGTCTCCGCCGCCGTCGTCGCCGTGACGGCGGCGGCCGGGTGCGAGGAGCGCGCGCCTCTGGTCTCATCGGACCTGTCCCCGGCGCGCACCGCCCGGGCGGGCTGCGGCGGGAGGAGTCGGCGATGGCGGTCGTGACGCGGGGGTTCGGGGGGCGACGGCCCGAGCCGGAGCACGAGATCCCGCCGGGGCAGTTCGTGACCGACGACTTCCCGGTGCTGTCGGCGGGCCCGACGCCGAACGTGGACGAGTCCCGTTGGGAGCTGACGGTCCGCACGGAGACGGGCGAGGGCACCTCGTGGTCGTGGGAGCAGCTGATGGCGCTGCCGGCCGAGGACGTCGAGACGGACATCCACTGCGTCACGCACTGGTCCAAGCTCGGCACGACGTGGCGGGGGGTCTCCCTCGACACGCTGCTGGCGGACGTGGAGACGAGTGCGGAGTTCGTCATGGCGCGCTCCTACGGCGGGTACACGACCAACCTGCCGCTGCAGGACCTGCTCGACGGGCAGGCGTGGGTGGCGTTCGAGTTCGAGGGCGAGCCGCTGGATCCGGTGCACGGCGGCCCGGCGCGGTTGCTGGTGCCGCACCTGTACTTCTGGAAGAGCGCGAAGTGGCTGCGCGGCCTGGACCTGATGGACGACGAGGACCTGGGCTTCTGGGAGCAGAACGGGTACCACGCCTACGGCGACCCCTGGCTCGAGCAGCGGTACGCGTGAGCTGGCACGTCGCGACCGTCGTCGGGGCCCGGCCCCTGACGGGCACGGCCCGCGCGCTGACCCTGTCCGCGCCCGGGTTCGCCGGCGCGCTGCCGGGCCAGCACGTCGACCTGCGGCTGACCGCGCCGGACGGCTACCAGGCCACCCGCGCCTACTCCCTGGCCCGGGCCGGGCACGACGAGCGGGTCGACCTCGTGGTGGACGAGGTGCCCGGCGGAGAGGTCTCGCCCTACCTCGTGCACGACGCGCGGCCCGGCGACCAGCTCGAGATCCGCGGACCGCTGGGCGGGTACTTCGTGTGGCACGACGACGACCCCGCTCCGGTGCTCCTCGTGGCCGGCGGCTCGGGCGTCGTGCCGTTCCTCGCGATGCTGCGCGCCCGCCGCAGCGCCGGGCAGCAGCCCGGGCGCCACGCCCCGTTCCGCCTCGTGTGCTCCGTGCGCGCCCCCGGCGACGCGATCGAGCGCGAGGAGATCGACGCCCCCGACCCCGGCCTGCAGGCACGGTGGGTCTACACCCGCCAGGCCCCGCCCGGCTGGCCCACCCCGCCCGGGCGGATCACGACCGCCGACCTCACCGCCCCCGGGTTCGGTCCCGACGACGGCACGTCGGTGTTCGTCTGCGGTCCCACCGGGTTCGTCGAGGCGGCCGCCGGGCTGCTCACCGGGCTCGGGCACCCGCCCGGCCGCGTCCGCACCGAACGCTTCGGAGGTGCCTGATGACGACGCACGACGCGCCCGTCCACGACAGGCCCACGCTCGACGGGTCCGCCCTGGCCGGTCTGCTGAGCGAGGTCTACGCCTTCGACGCCACCCTCGCGGTCGTGCGCTGCGCGAGCTGCGGGCACACCGACGTCTTCGCCCGCGCCACCGTGTATCTGACCGCCATGGGCGCCGTCGTGCGCTGCGCCACCTGCACCGCCGTCCTGCTCGTCGTCGTCGAACGACCCGACGGTCCTCGCGTCTCGGCGTCCGGCGCGGCCTGGGTGCAGGCCCCGGGCGGCTGACCCCTACAGACGGTCGAGCCGCTGCAGCACCGCGCCCTCGCGCAGCGCCCACGGACAGATCTCGACCTCGTCGACCCCGAGGGCCCGCATCGTCTCCTCCGCCACGACGGCCCCTCCGACGATCTGGTAGGTGCGCTCCGGCGTGACGCCCGGCAGCGCGGTGCGGCCCTCGGCGGGGATGCGGGCGAGGCGCGGCACCCAGTCGGCCAGCTGCGACAGGCGCATCCGCCAGCGCTCGTCCGGGCCCACGACCTCCAGCTGCATGCCGGCGAGCCGGGCCAGGGAGCGGAAGGTCTTGGACGTCGCGACCACGTGGTCGGGGGCGGGCACGGCCGCGAGGCGCTCCACGACGGGCGCCAGCAGGGTGCGGCAGTGCACGCGCAGGGCCTCGACCTCGTCGGGTCCGGGCGGGTCGTCGGGCAGGAAGGCCCGCGTGGTCCGACCGGCGCCCAGCGGGACCGACGCGGCGAGGTCGGGCTCCTCGTCGACGCCGGAGGCGATCTCCAGCGAGCCGCCGCCGATGTCGAGCACCAGCAGCCGGCCGGCCGCCCACCCGTGCCAGCGCCGCGCGGCGAGGAACGTCAGCCGAGCCTCGTCCTCGCCGGAGAGCACCTGCACGTCGCGACCCACCCGGCGCGAGATCTCCGCGAGCACCGCGGCGCCGTTCGCGGCGTCGCGCAGCGCGGACGTCGCCATCGGCAGCAGCTCCTCGACGGCGGACTCGCGCGCGACGTCGAGGACGTCGTCGACCGCAGCGAGCATCGCCCGCTCGCCCTCGGCCGACAGCGCGCCGTCGGCGTCGAGGTACCGCATGAGCCGCACGGTGATCTTGCGCTCCGCGTGCGGCACCGGCCGCACGCCGTGCCGGGCGTCCATGACGAGCAGGTGCACCGTGTTGGAGCCGATGTCGATGACGCCGAGGCGGGGCGCCGGGGTCGTGGCTGTGCTGCTCATGGCAGCCGAGCGTAGCGGCGGGGCCGGGCACGACGACGCCCGGTCCCGCGGGGCGGGGCCGGGCGTCGTGCGGCCGGGTCGTGGGCTGGGTCGTTCAGCCGAGAGCGGTCAGGAGAGGGCCTTCACCTTGAGGCGCTCGTACTCCTCGGGCGTGATCGTGCCCTCGTCGAGCAGCTTCTTGGCCGCTGAGATGTGCTCGGCCGGGGAGCCCGCGACCTCCCGGATGTACGCGTCGGTGCCGGCCTTGGCCTCCTTCACCGCCGTGAGCTGACGCTCCGACATCCCGCGGCCACGGGCGATGAGGTAGACCAGGGCGGTGATCAGCGGGACGAAGATCAGGAGGACCACCCACACCGCCTTCCACCAGCCCGAGAGCTCCCGGTCGCGGAACAGGTCGGTGAGGATCTGGAACAGCACCATGAGGTAGGCGATGAACAGGAAGATCCAGACGAGGTACCAGAAGAAGTCCCAGAAGGTTTCCATCGCAGGTGTCCTTTCGAGCGGTCCCAACCATCGACAGGTCGACCGGTGGCGGACCCGTTGCCCGCGCTCGGAACGCTAGTAGCGACATGCCGGACGCGCGCGTCGAAACGGGGTGATCTGGGCCTCCACCCGGCGAACCGGTCGCTCCGGGAGGTTCGCGACAGCCGGGACGGTCAGCGGCGGGTGGCGCGTCCGGCGTCCGCGACGAGCTCCTCGGCACCCGACACGACGGCGGCCTCCGCGGCCCGGGCCCGGGCCAGCGCGTCGGCGCGCACGGCCACGATCCGACCGTGCAGGGCGGAGTGGATCCGCTGGCGGACACCGCGCGCGATCGCGTCGACGTCGGACTCGTCCGGGGTCTCCCCGCGGGCCGCGAGCTCGGTGGCGAGCCGGTCCACGGCCGCGTCGACCTCCCGGCGGACCCGGACCTCCGCGGCGTCGAACAGCGCCACGACGGCGGCGTCGGCCGCGCGGCCCAGGCGCGTCTCCTCGAAGTCCGCGGCCGCGTCGACCACGATCCGGCGGGCGCGGTCCACGACGTCCGCCGCCGTCGCCGGGGCGTGCGCCTTGAGCGTGCCCAGGTCGTACAGCAGCACGCCCTCCACGTCCGCGACGCGCGGGTCGACGTCGCGGTGCAGCGCCAGGTCGAGCACCACCAGGGGGCCGCCGGTCTCGCGCCGTCCTGAGCCTGTCGAAGGGTCGCCCGCGGCGGCCGCGGCGCGCTCGCGCGACCGCACCACCGCGGCGGCGTCGAGCACGTACTCCAGGGAGACCTCGGCCCGGCCGCCGCCCATGGCCTCGACAGGCTCGACCGACGGAGCCGGCCGGCGGCCGCGGGCACCCGAGCAGGAGACCACGAGGTCGGCGTCGGCCAGCGCGGCGACGAGGTCACGCGCGGGCTCGACGTCGTGCCCCTCGGCGAAGACCTCGGCGCGGCCGGAGCGCGAGTACACCCGCACGTCGTCGCAGCCCCGGGCACGCAGGGCCGCCACGGAGGCGCCCGCGTACGAGCCCGTGCCGATGAGCACGACGCGCAGGCCCCGCCACGACCCGTCGTGGTCGGCCGGGCCCTGCATCAGGTCCTTGCCCGCGAGGTCGAGGCCGAGCGAGACGACGGACCGTCCGGCGGCGCCGAGCTCCGTCCGGGTGCCGACCCGCTTGGACGTGCGCGACGCCGTCTGGAACAGCAGCTCGAGAGTCTTGGACGTGGTGCCGTCGGCGCGCGCCTCCGCGAGGGCCCGCTTCACCTGTCCGGCGATCTCCCGCTCCCCCACGACCATCGAGTCCAGGCCCGCGGCCACCGTGAAGAGGTGCTCGGTGACCTCCGGCCCGGTGCGGACCGTGAACGAGTCGGCCGCGGCGTCCTGGGACACCCCCGAGCTCTGCGCGACGAGCGCCGCGACGTGCCGCGTCGCGTGCCGGACGGCGTCGCCGTGCACCGGCGCGTCCACGTCCAGGTAGAGCTCGAACCGGTTGCACGTGGAGATCACGACCGAGCCCCGCACGGGGCCGCACGAACCCACGGCGACGCGCCCGACGGAGCCCGACCCGGTGGACAGCCGCTCGAGCGCGTCCAGGTCCAGCTCGCGGTGCGAGGCGGTGAGGGAGAGGAGTACCACAGTGCCTCCACTTTAAGAGCGACGAGCCGGCGGGGCAGAATCATGGACCGTGACATCCCCCACGATCACTCCCGAGCCGAGCCGCGAGACCCACCTGCTGCCCGCCGACCACCCCCTGGTCGACGGCCGGACGTCGCGCGCCCCGCTGGTGCGCGCCCTGCGGGGTGAACGTCCGGACGTGACCCCCGTGTGGTTCATGCGGCAGGCCGGCAGGTCCCTGCCCGAGTACCGCGAGGTCCGTCAGGGAGTAGGGATGCTCGACTCCTGCCTCCGGCCACCGCTCGCCGCGGAAATCACCCTCCAGCCCGTGCGCCGCCACCACGTGGACGCCGCCGTCTTCTTCAGCGACATCGTGGTGCCGCTGAGGCTGGCGGGCGTCGACGTCGACATCAAGCCCGGCGTCGGGCCGGTCATGGACCAGCCGTACCGGACGGCGGAGGACGTCGCGCGGCTCACGTCGCGGACCCTCGACGACGCCGCGCTCGCGCCGATCGCCGAGGCCGTGCGCCTCACCGTCGCCGAGCTCGGCGACGTCCCGCTGCTGGGCTTCGGGGGCGCGCCGTTCACGCTGGCCGCCTACCTCGTCGAGGGCCGGCCGTCGCGCGACCACCTCGCCGCACGCACCCTCATGCACGCCGACCCCGAGACGTGGGCCCGGCTCACCGCCTGGACTGCGGAGCTCACCGGCCGCTTCCTGCGCGCCCAGGTGCTCGCGGGCGCGTCCGCCGTGCAGCTCTTCGACTCCTGGGCGGGCTCGTTGGCGCTGGCGGACTACACCGCGCACGTCGCGCCGTCGTCCACCGCCGCGCTGGCGCACGTCGCCGACCTTCGCACGCCGGGCACGGACGGGAGCGCCGGCGACGGCCTCCCGGCGATCCACTTCGGCACCGGCACCGGGCACCTGCTGCCCGCCCTGCGCGACGTGCTCGACGCCGCCGGCGTCACGCACCCCGCCGTCGGCGTCGACTACCGCACCCCGCTCGACGAGGCCGCGGCCCTGCTGGCCGACCACCCGCGCGGCGCCGTGCCCGTGCAGGGCAACATCGACCCGGCGCTGCTCGGCGCCCCGTGGCCCGTGCTCGAGGCGCACGTGCGCGACGTCGTCGCCCGCGGGCAGGCCGCGCCGGGGCACGTGGTCAACCTGGGGCACGGCGTGCCGCCGGACACCGACCCGACCGTGCTGACGCGCGTCGTCGAGCTGGTGCACTCGCTGTGACCCCCCTCCCGCCGCTCGGCGCCCCCGACGTGCGTTCCGGCCGACCCTCGCGGCCGCCGGAGCACGTCGACGCGGTGGTCGTCGGCGGCGGGATCGGCGGTCTCGTCGCGGCCCGCACCCTCGTGCAGCGCGGGCTGCAGGTGGTGCTCCTCGAGGCCTCCGACCGGGTGGGCGGGCCCGTGCGCGGTGGCGCGTTCGGCTCGCTGCCGCGCGTGCGGCTGGACCTCGGCGCGGAGTCGTTCGCGGCGCGCGGCACGGCGGTCACCAACCTGGCCGACGAGCTCGGGCTCGACGTCGTCAGCCCGGCTCCCCTGTCCGCCTGGGGGTACGCGGCGGGGCAGTCCTTCCCCCTGCCGAAGGCGGGCGTGCTCGGCATCCCGTCGGTGCCGTGGGCGCCCGACGTGCGGCGCGCGATCGGCTGGCCCGGCGTCGCGCGGGCGGCCCTCGACCGCGTGCTGCCGCGCGTCGTCGCCGACCGGACCGACCTGGGCTCGCTCGTGCGGTCGCGGCTGGGCAGGCGGGTCACCGAGCGGCTGGTGGGGCCCGTCGCCGCCGGGGTGCACTCCGCGCCCCTGGACCGGCTCGACGTCGCCGCCGTCGCGCCCGGGCTGCTCGACGCCTTCGCCCGCACCGGGTCGCTCTCCCGCGCCGTCGGCGAGCTGCGGGCGGCCGCACCCGCCGGGTCCGCCGTGCGGGGCATCGACGGCGGCATCCACGCCCTCGTCGAGGCGCTCACCGGCGAGATCGCCGCGAGCGCCGAGGAGTTCGCCGAGTCCCCGCGCACCGACGCGACCGGCCCCATCCACGCCGCCGTGCGCGTGGGGCAGCAGGTCGACGGGGTGGAGCGGGTCGGCGCGGACTGGCAGGTGACCACGACCGTCGGCGACACGGTGCGCGCACCGCGGCTGATCGTGACGACGCCGCGGGTCGCGCCGCTGCTGGCCCCGTGGGTGACGGGGCTGGGCGACGCCGCCCCGGGCGGGGTGCGCGTGCCGACGCCGGAGCGGGGCGCCGACATCTGGCTCGCGACGCTGCTGCTCGACGCCCCCGGGCTCGACGCCGCCCCCCGCGGTTCCGGGCTCCTCGTGGCGCCCGACGGCGGCGGCGCCGCGGAGGTGCGCGCCAAGGCGCTCACGCACGCGACCGCGAAGTGGCCGTGGCTGGCCGAGCGCGTCCGCGCCGCCGCCGGGCCGGGCGTGCACGTGGTGCGGCTCTCGTACGGCCGGATCGGCACGCCGACCGACCCGCCGTCCGCCGAGGAGGCCGCCCGCGACGCGTCCGTGCTGCTCGGCGTCGACCTCGCCGACCGCGTGCGCGACCACCTGCTGCAGCGCTGGGACGGCTCCCTGCCCCCGCCCACCCCCGCCTACCGCGCGGAGGTCGCCGCGTTCTCCGCCGCCGTCGGGCACACCCCCGGGCTGGCCGTCACCGGCGGGTGGGTGGCCGGCACCGGCCTCGCGGCGATCGTCGCGCACGCGCAGGCCGCCGTCGCCGCCCTCTGACCCACGAGGGAGCTCGCAGATCCGCGGGGGTCGTGACGCATCGTCATGACCGCGCGTCAGGACGTCGGGAGCACCGTGTGAGATCGGCCTCCAGGTCCGCCCGGAGTTGTCCACAGGCCGCCAGGCTGCGCGACACTGGACGGGTGAGCACCCCCGAGCCCGCCCCCGCCCCGCTGCGTCTCGGCACCCGCGGCAGCGCCCTCGCGACGACGCAGTCCGGACTGGTCGCGCGGCGGCTCGAGGAGCTGCTGGGCCGCCCGGTCGAGCTGGTGCGCATCCGCACGGAGGGGGACGTGAAGACGGGCTCCCTCGCCTCGCTGGGCGGCACGGGCGTGTTCGTCACCGCCCTGCGTGAGGCGCTGCTCGACGGCCGATGCGACGTCGCCGTGCACTCGCTCAAGGACCTGCCCACGGCGCAGCCCGCCGACCTGACGATCGTCACCCCCGAGCGGGAGGACCCGCGCGACGCGCTGTGCGCCCGTGACGGCCTGACGCTCGACACGCTCCCTCGGGGCGCGCGCGTCGGCACCGGCTCCCCGCGCCGCGCCGCACTGGTGCAGGCCGCGCGGCCCGACGTCGAGCTCGTGGACATCCGCGGCAACGTCGAGACGCGCCTGGCCCGCGCGCTCGGCCCGGACGCCGACCTCGACGCCGTCGTCCTCGCGCTCGCCGGCCTGTCCCGGCTGGGCCGCACCGAGGTGGTCACGCAGGCGCTCGACCCGGTCGTCGTCGCCCCCGCGCCCGGGCAGGGCGCGCTCGCCGTCGAGGCGCGCACCGGCGACCTCGCGGCCGGCACCCCGCTGGCCGAGGCGTTCGCCGCGCTCGACCACCACCCGACGCGGCTCGCGGTGCTGGCCGAGCGTGCGGTGCTCGCGCGCCTCGAGGCCGGGTGCGCCGCCCCGGTCGGCGCGCACGCGCGGGTCGAGGCGGGCGAGCTGGAGCTCACCGCGGTGGTCGCGCGCGTCGACGGCACGGAGCAGCTCACGCACAGCGCGTCGGCGCCCCTCGCCGCGGCCGACGCGACCGCGCAGGACGACGCCGCGACCACGCTGGGCGTCCGGGTCGCCGAGGCCCTGCTCGCCGACGGTGCCGCCCGCCTGGCCCCGCTCGTGGGTGGCCCCGGCGAGCCGCGCAGCGCCACGCCGGACGACGTCGTGTCGCGCACCGACGTCGCGCCGCTGCACGCGTCCACCGGCACGGACGACCCGGAGGGCGCGTGATCCTCGACGACGCCGCAGGGCCCCGGCGTGCCGTGCTCGTGGCGCGGGCGCCGGACCGCGGTGCTGCGCTCGCGCGGCTCCTGCAGGGGGCCGGGCACGACGTCGTCGTCGCCCCCGTGATCGAGCGCGCCCCCGCGGACGACGTCGCCCCGCTCGACGACGCCGTCCGCGGCCTGGCACGCGGCGCCTACGCGTGGGCGGTCGTGACCAGCGTCAACGCCGTCGACGCGCTCGTCGACGCCGCCGGCCGGACCGGCACGAGCCTCGCGGCGTCCCACGCCCGCTGGGCCGCCGTCGGACCGGCCACGACCCGCGCCCTCGAGGCCGCGGGGGTCACGACCGACCTCGTGCCAGCAGGTGACGCCACCGCCGCCGGGCTGGTCGCGGCGTTCCCCGACCCGGCCGTCACCGACCCGGATCTGCCCTCCGTGCTGCTGCCGCTCGGCGACCTGGCCAGCCCGACCCTCGACGACGGGCTGGCCGTCCGCGGCTGGGTGCCGCACGTCGTGACGGCGTACCGGACGGTGCACCACGCGCTGCCCGCGGACGTCGTGACCCGCGCCCGCAGCGGCGGCTTCGACGTCGTCGTCGTGTCCTCCGGATCGGTCGCGCGCGAGATCGCCGCCCAGGTCGGGACCGGCACGCCCGTCGTGGCCATCGGCGTCCCGTCGGCCGACGCCGCGCGCGACGCCGGGCTGGCCGTCGCCGCCGTCGCGGCGCAGCCCACCGACGACGCGCTCGCCGCGGCCGTCGCCTCCGCCCTCGACGCGACCGCCCCCGACTCCCTCGCCGCCCACCCGGCGGCGACCCCGTCCCTCTCCACGAAGGAGCACCCGTGAGCACCTCGGGCAGCACGTCCGGCATCGTGTACCGCCCCCGCCGCCTGCGCACCACCCCGCGCATGCGGCGGCTGGCCGCCGAGACCCGCCTGCACGCGGCGGACCTCGTGCTGCCGCTGTTCGTCAAGGAAGGGCTGACCGAGCCTGCCCCCATCGCGTCGATGCCGGGCCAGGTGCAGCACACCGAGGCGTCGCTGCGCGACGCCGTCGCCGACGCGGCCCGCGCGGGCCTGGGCGGCGTCATGCTGTTCGGCATCCCCGCGCAGCGTGACGCGACCGGTTCCGCCGGCGACGACCCGGACGGCGTCCTGCAGCGCGGCATCCGGATCGCTCGCGAGGCGGTCGCGCAGGTCGAGGCCGACACCGGCCGCCCCGGCCCGGTCGTCATGGCCGACACGTGCCTGGACGAGTTCACCGACCACGGTCACTGCGGCGTGCTCACGGCAGGCCCGTCCGGCGAGCAGGTGGTGGACAACGACGCGACGCTCGACCGGTACGCGTCGATGGCGGTCGCGCAGGCCCGCGCGGGCGCGGAGGTCGTGGCGCCGTCCGGGATGATGGACGGCCAGGTCGCCGTCATCCGCGACGCGCTCGACGACGCCGGCTTCGACCAGGTGAGCATCCTGGCCTACAGCGCCAAGTACGCCAGCGCCTTCTACGGCCCGTTCCGCGACGCCGTCGACAGCGCCCTGCAGGGCGACCGCCGCACCTACCAGATGGACGCCGCGAACGCCCGTGAGGGGCTGCGCGAGGCCGACCTCGACCTGGCCGAGGGTGCGGACATGGTCATGGTGAAGCCGGCGGGGACGTCGCTCGACGTGCTGCGCGGCGTCGCGGACCGTTCCGACGTCCCGGTCGCGGCATACCAGGTCAGCGGCGAGTACGCGATGATCGAGGCGGCCGCCGCGCACGGCTGGATCGACCGCAAGGGCGCCGTGCTCGAGTCGGTGACCGCCATCAAGCGCGCCGGCGCCGACGTCGTCCTCACCTACTGGGCCCCCGAGATCGCGGAGTGGATCAAGTGAACGCCATGGCCAGCACCGACACCTCGACGGGCTCGGAACGGAGCAACCACGCCGCGTTCCTGCGCGCCCAGGCGGCGATCCCCGGCGGCGTGAACTCCCCCGTGCGCGCGTACGGCTCGGTGGGCGGCGACCCGCGCTTCCTCGCGAGCGCGCGCGGCCCGTACGTCACGGACGTCGCGGGGCGCGAGTACGTCGACCTGGTCTGCTCCTGGGGCCCGGCCCTGCTGGGTCATGCGCACCCCGAGGTCGTCGCCGCCGTGCAGGACGCCGCCGCGCGCGGCCTGTCGTTCGGCGCGCCCACCGTGGCCGAGGTGGAGCTCGCGGAGGAGATCCGTCGTCGGGTGCCCGTCGCCGAGCGCGTGCGCCTGGTGTCCACGGGCACCGAGGCGACGATGACGGCGGTCCGGCTGGCGCGCGGCGTCACCGGGCGGCCGCTGGTCGTGAAGTTTGCCGGCTGCTACCACGGGCACGTCGACGCGCTGCTCGCGGAGGCCGGCTCCGGCGTCGCGACGCTCGCCATGCCCGGCACCGCCGGGGTCACCGAGGCGTCCGCGGCCGAGACGCTGGTGCTGCCCTACAACGACCTCGCCGCCGTCGAGGCCGCGTTCACGCAGCACGGCTCGCGGATCGCGGCCGTGATCACCGAGGCGAGCCCCGCGAACATGGGCGTGGTGCCGCCGGCCGAGGGCTTCAACGAGGGGCTGCGCCGCATCACGCGCGAGCACGGCGCCCTGTTCGTCATGGACGAGGTGCTCACCGGCTTCCGCGTCGGCCCGTCCGGATGGTGGGGCCTGGAGAACACGCGCATCCGCAGCGAGGGCGGTGAGGGGTACGTCCCGGACCTGCTCACGTTCGGCAAGGTCGTGGGTGGCGGGATGCCGGTGGCGGGCCTGGGCGGCCCGGCGTCGATCATGGACCAGCTCGCACCGACCGGCCCGGTGTACCAGGCGGGCACGCTGTCCGGGAACCCGGTGGCCGTGGCGGCCGGCCTCACGACGCTGCGCCTCGCCGACGACGCCGTGTACGCGCGGGTGGACGCCGTCGCCGACACCCTGGCCACCGCGCTCGGGGAGGCCCTGTCCGCCGAGGGCGTCGAGCACCGCGTGCAGCGCGCGGGCTCGCTGTTCTCGACGTTCTTCGGGCCGTTCGCCGCGGAGCACGGGGTGCGCGACTACGCGCAGGCCCAGGCGCAGGAGGCCTTCCGCTACCGCGCGCTGTTCCACGCCCTGCTCGACGCGGGCGTCAACCTGCCGCCGTCGGTCTTCGAGGCCTGGTTCGTCTCCGCGGCGCACGACGACGCCGCCGTGAACCGCATCCTCGATGCCCTGCCCGCCGGCGCCCGCGCCGCCGCCGCGGCGACCGCCTGACCCGGGTCAGCGGCGGGCGACGCCGTCCTTGCCGCTGGCCGCGGTCGTCTTCGTCGTCGCGGGCACGACGATCTGGTACGTGCCGGCCTTCGAGCTCTTCACCCGGGTGACGACCTTCCCGCCCGTGCGGGTCGTCACGTGCTTGACCGTGCGCCACCCGGCCGGGCCGGTCGGGTTGAAGCGGATCGCGACGCGCACGCCCGTCTTCCCCCTCCACGTGCCCGAGTCCGAGTACGAGCTCTTCCAGACGTTCTCCTTGACGGTGCCGCGCACCTGCACGTACGCGCGGGAGCCGCTGGCCCGATAGGCGCTGGTGCCCGTGACGGCGCGCTTGTTGCGCAGGTAGACGGTCGTCAGGTGGTCCTTGCTGGGGTAGAGCAGCGACCCGCCGTACTCCGGGGCGAGCTCGGCGCCGACGGCGAGCCGCTGCGGCACGAGGTGGTCGTACTTGCGGAACGTGATCGTGGTCTTCTTCGTCGTCGACACGCTGTTCGTGAAGTCCGCGTACTCCCACTGGAACGGGCCGTTGATGGACTCGGCGGTGGCGCTACCCGCGTTCCCCCACCAGCCGGTGAACGTCCCCGGGCCGGAGAACGACAGCTTCGCCGTGACGGGGATCTTGGTGTACCCCGCCCGGTTGATCGTCACGTACGTAGGGGTGGTGACGGTCATCCTCACCGACCGGCCCTCGTAGTCGTTGTCGGTGGTCGAGCCGCTGCCTGCCGCAGCGGGAGAGGCCACGGCTCCGACGGCCAGCACGGCGCCGAGCACGGACGCCACGATCTTGCGCTTCATCTCTGGTCCAACCTCGAGAGCAATGTGACTCACCGAGGGTAATCGTCAGGACAGTCGACTCTCCGGTTCCATGGGCAACGTCACCCACGGATCACCCGGACGACCTCGACCCCGCCCCGACGTCAGGGGGCGAGCGCCTTGTCCACCGTGCGCATCAGCTGCTGCACGACGTCGTGCCGCGACTCGTGCCCCTCGCGCAGGGTCTCCCAGGCCAGGTACAGCTGCGCCCAGATGGTGCCGATCACCCATGACGGGCTGAGCTCGAGGTCGAGGCTGCCGTCGTCGCGGCCCCGCTCGACCAGGGCGACCATCGGGTCGTCGTCCGCGCACCCGTCAGCGGGGGCGTCGGGCACGACCTCTGTGAACAGCAGCGTGAGGTGGTCGCCGAGCAGCAGGTACTCGGGGCAGAGCCGGCGCAGCGCCTCGCGGGCGGTGCCCTGGTCGAGCCGGGCCCGCTCGTGGGCCTCCCCCAGCCGGGCCACGGTCTCGGCGCCGACGGCCTCGAGAAGGTCCGAGCGCTCGGGGAAGTAGCGGTGCAGCGTGGTGCGGCCGACGCCCGCGGCGTCCGCGACCTGCCCGAGGGCCACGCCCGGGTCGCGCGCGAGCTGGGTCACCGCCGCCTCGACGATCGCGCGCCGCGTGCGCGCGCGGGCTCCCGTCTCGACGTCCTGCACGTCCGTCATGCGGCGAACGCTACACCCGCGGAATGGAACGGTGCTTGACCGGGTTGGAACACTCGTGTTCCACTTTGGAATCCGGCCGACCCCAGCGAACCGCCGTCAGCATCGTCAACCAGGGTTGACGAGATCAAGGAGTGTCAACCATGGTTGACAGCATGACCGCCACCGACTCCCCGCCGCCCGACCCCGCCACCGACGCCACGACCTCCGTCGCCCCCGAGAAGTCCGGCCGCGAGCGCCTGCGCATCCTGCTCGGCTTCGTCCGCCCGCACCGCCGCACGCTCGCCCTCGGCCTGGTGCTGGGGCTGCTCGCCACGGCGATGAGCCTCGCCACCCCGATGGTCACCAAGTGGGTGCTCGACACCCTGTCCTCGGGCACGTCGATGAGCGGGCCGGTGGCCTGGCTCCTCGGCCTGATGATCCTCGGGTCGGTGGTGGGGCTGTTCCAGTGGATCCTGCTGGGCCGCCTCGCGGAGGACGTCGTCTACGAGGCCCGCTCGTCGATCGTCACGCGCTACCTGCGGGCCCGCGTCGGCGCCATCACCTCGAAGCCGGCGGGAGAGCTCGTCACGCGGGTCACCTCCGACACCCTGCTGCTGCGCGAGGCCACGTCGAACAGCCTGGTCAGCCTCGTCAACGGGTTCATCTCCCTGGTCGGCACGCTCGTCCTCATGGCGGTGCTCGACCTCACGCTGCTGGCCTCCACCGTGGTGGCGATCGTCGTGGTCGCGGTGGCGATGGCGCTGCTGCTGCCCGGCATCGGCAAGGCGCAGCACCGCACGCAGGCGGCGGTGGGGCGGCTCGGCGGCGCCGTCGAGGGCGCGGTGCGCGCCGTGCGCACGGTCAAGGCGAGCGGCGCGGAGGAGCGGCAGGGCCGCACGATCCTCGGCGACGCGCAGGAGGCGCGGAAGCACGCGGTGACGGCGGTGAAGACCGAGGCCGTGGCCTGGACCGTGTCGTGGGGCGGCATCCAGCTCGCGATCATCGTGATCCTCGGCCTGGGCGCCTGGCGGGTGTCGGAGGACCTGCTGGCCGTCTCCAGCCTGGTCGCGTTCCTGCTCTACGCGTTCAACATCGTGGGCCCGATCTCCGAGCTCACGCAGGCGTTCACCACGCTGCAGTCCGGGCTTGCCGCCGCGGAGCGGATCCGCGAGGTGGAGACCATGGAGCTCGAGGAGGACGACGTCCCCGCCCGCGCCGGTACGCCCCGCGCGGTCCGGGCCGACGGTCGCGACGACGCCGGGCCGGTCCTCGTGCTGGACGGCGTCACCGCCGGCTACGCCGAGGGCGCGCCGGTGGTGCACGACGTGACGCTCGAGGTGCCACGGCGGGGGCACGTCGCCCTGGTCGGCCCGTCCGGCGCGGGCAAGACGACGCTGCTGTCGCTCCTGCTGCGGTTCCTCGAACCGACGTCGGGCGAGCTGCGGCTGGACGGCGCGCCGTACCGCGACCTGACCCACGCGCAGGTGCGCGCACGGTTCGCCTACGTGGAGCAGGAGACGCCGGTGGTGCCGGGCACCGTCCGGGAGAACCTGCTGTTCAGCCGCCCCGACGCCACCGACGAGGAGGTGCGCGCCGTGCTCGAGGCGGTGCGCCTCGCCGCCGACCTGGACGCGCTGCCCGACGGGCTGGACACGTCCCTCGTGTCCTCCGCCGTCTCCGGCGGGCAGCGCCAGCGCATCGCCCTGGCCCGCGCGCTGCTCAAGGAGCCGGACGTGCTGCTCCTCGACGAGGCGACGTCGCAGGTGGACGGCCTCACCGAGGCGGCGATCCACGACGCGATCCGCGCGCACACCCGCCGCGGGGCCGTCGTGACCGTGGCGCACCGGCTGTCCACGGTGCTCGACGCCGACCGGATCCTCGTCATGGAGAACGGCCGCGTGCGAGCGAGCGGCACCCACGAGGAGCTGCACGCCACGGACGAGCTGTACCGCGACCTGGTGGCGGCGCTGCGCATCGCCGTCGACACGGAGCCCTCCGCCGTGCCCGTCGCCACCGCCTGAGCGCCGGGCGCGGGGGCGCACGCCCCCGCGCCCGGGGTCAGTCCTGCTCGGGCAGCGTGTCCCAGAACGAGGTGTCGGCCGTCTCGACCGACCCGTCCGCCACGGCCTTCGCCGTCGAGGTCAGCGTCACGACCGACTGCCGGATGAGGTAGCCGTTGCTCTTCTGGCCGAGCACGTACGGCGCGTACTCGTGGTCGGACATGCCGCGCATCTCGAACAGGAGCGTGGAGACGCCGTACTCCACCGCGATGCCGTTGCGGCCGATCGTGTCGGCGGTGCCGCCGACGTACTTGCCGATGTGCCCCCAGCCGGTCCGGTCGACGTTCTGGTACACGACCGAGCCGAGGCGCTTGGACCGCTCGACGACCGCCGGGTCGGCGCCGGGCGACGTCGGGTAGAGGATCGAGCCCGACACCAGGTCGCCGTCGACGCGCGACTGCGTGCCCTGGTGGTGCAGGTCGATCATGTAGTCGACGTCGTAGGCGCCCAGGACGTTCTCGTGCAGCGCGCGGGTCTCGGGCTGCTCCTTGGCCACGTGGTCGCGGTTGAGGTCCACCTCGTTCGCGTTGTAGCGCGTGAGGTGCCGCTCCCCCTTGGCGAGGTAGTCCTCCAGGGAGAAGTTCACGTCGCCCATGGCGCCGTCAGCGTTGAACATCGGGATCAGGAGGATGTTGACGTCCTGCAGCATCCGGGCCTGCTGGCCGGAGCCCAGGGACTTGACGAAGTGCAGCATCGCCTCGGTGGTGAGCTGCTCGTTCCCGTGCTGCTGGGCGAGGTAGAGGATCGTCGGGTTGGCGGGGTCGCTCACGTACTTCACGAGGTGGATGTCACGGCCCTTGACGGTCTGGCCGATGACCTCGAGCTCCATCGCGTCCTGCTTCGCGTCCTGCGTCCGCAGGAAGTCGGCGACCTCGTCGTAGGTGGACAGGATCGAGGTGGTGATCACCTCGTTGCCCCCGTAGTCCGGCCCTTCGCCGACGGCGACCGCGGTCGCGGTCGAGCCGACGATCAGGCCTCCGGCAAGGGCGAGGGCCGCGGTGGTCCTGGTGGTTCTGCGCACGGCAACTCCTTCGTCGCGTATGGTGCCCGCCCCCGGGTCGGCGGCGGGTGAGCACACGGTATGGGCGACTCGTCCGCACCGCGCGGCGAGCCCGCACGCTCGCGACCAGGCACGATGCCGGATGTATGCGCAGTCACTATCGTGGGACCGCTCGCACGGCCGTGCGGGCGACGCACGCGGTCAAGGAGTTCCGGTGGCGAAGGCCCCCACGGTGTACGACGTCGCGCAGCGCGCAGGGGTCTCGATCGCGACGGTCTCGCGGGTGCTGCGGCGACCCGACGACGTGCGCGAGCGCACCCGCACGGTGGTGCACGAGGCGATCCGCGAGCTGGGCTACGTGCCCTCCGGCGCGGCCCGCGGGCTGGCGGCGCGCTCCACGGGTGTGCTGGGCCTGTGCTTCCCTGACGTGGACGGCATCGACGAGGTCGACGACCTGCCCGACCCGGTCCGGGTGGGCGAGGCCGTCGAGGTGGTGCGCGACGTCGGCGGCCCGGTCACGGCCCGGTGGAGCAACCTGTACCTCGGCGAGGTGATGCGCGGCGCCGAGCTCGAGGCATGGCGCACCGGCCACGCGGTGATGATCGGCGTGGCGCGCGGGCTGCGCCGCACGCAGGCGGTCAACGAGCTCGCGGGGCGCGTGGACGGCCTGGCGGTGCTGTCGAAGTCGGTGCCCGACGACCTGCTGGCGCACATCGCCCGCCGCGTGCCCGTCGTCGTCATGGCCGGCCCGCCGCAGGACGACGCCTACGACCACATCTCGGTGGACAACCGTGCGGGCACCCGCGCGCTGGTGGACCACCTCGTCGCCGACCACGGCATCCGCGACCTCGCGTTCGTAGGCGGACCCTTCGACTCTCCTGACGCGCACGAGCGCTTCCAGGGCTTCCGGGACGCGCTCACCGCGGCCGGCCTGGAAGCGCCCGACGAGCCGGCGGCGCGCTCCGACTTCACGCGGGCCGGCGCGCGTGAGCTGGCCCGCACGATGCTCGAGGCGCACGTGACCGGCCGGGGCCCCGGCGACACCGGGAGCGCGCTCCCCCGTGCGCTGGTCTGCTCGAACGACCAGACCGCGCTCGGCTTCCTCGACGTGCTCACCGAGGCGGGGGTCGACGTGCCGGGCGACGTCGCGCTGACCGGCTTCGACGGCATCGACGCCACGCAGGCGTCGCTCCCCCGGCTCACCACCGTGAGCCAGCCGATGGTCGAGCTGGGGCGGGCGGCCGTGGAGCTGCTGCGGTCGCGGCTGACCGACCCCGCCGCCCCGCCCGCCACGGTGAACCTGCCCGTGCGGGTGCTGCTCCGCGAGAGCTGCGGCTGCACGTGACGACCCTCGCGAGCGGGCGCCGCGGACCGCGTCCGGGCCACTGGCCACGCGGTTTGCCGCTCCGAAATGTATGCGCATACACTCGCCGGGACGTCGCACGCCGACCCCGGCGTGCGCGGGCCCTCACAGGAGAGGCCTCGACGAAGAGGAGTGGATGTCCATGACGCGCACAGCGCGCTCGGGGCGGCGCCTGGCCGCCATCGCGGCCACCGTCGCGGTGCTGGCCACTGCGGCCTGCTCGGCACCGGTGCAGAACAAGGGGGACGACAGCGCCGCTGGTGGCGCGACGTCGATGCTCATCGCGGCCGACAACGGCTCGCCGACGTTCGACCGGAACTTCAACCCGTACTCGTCCGGCAAGCGCAACACGACGACGTACATGTACGAGCCCCTGGTCATCATCAACGAGATGAGCGGCGAGGAGACCCCCTGGCTGGCCACGGGGTACGAGCAGCCCGACGCGAAGACGGTCGTCTTCACCATCCGTGACGGCGTGAAGTGGTCCGACGGCGAGCCCCTCACCGCCGAGGACGTCAAGTACTCCTTCGACCTCGTCAAGAAGCACCCCGAGATGGACCTCAAGGGCGCGTGGTCGCACCTGAAGTCGGTCGAGGTGGACGGCAAGACCGTCGTCGCGCACCTGCAGGACGAGGACGTCCCCGCCGCGAAGATCCTCGCGCAGCAGCTCATCGTGCCGGAGCACATCTGGTCCGAGGTCAAGGACCCGGTCACCTTCACCAACGAGGAGCCCGTCGGGTCCGGCCCCTACACGCTCGACGAGTTCACGCCGAACCAGTACACCCTCACCAAGAACGAGACGTACTGGCAGGCGGACAAGGTGGCCGTCGAGGAGCTCGTGCAGCCCGCCGCCAACTCCGAGCTGGACATCGTCAACAACGGCTACGACTGGGCCTACGCGTTCATGAGCGACGTCGACGACACCTGGGTCAAGGCCGACCCCGAGAACAACACGTACTGGTTCCCGGCGGGCGCGGCGATCTCGCTCATCCCGAACATGACCAAGGCGCCGTACGACAACGTCGACTTCCGCGAGGGCATCGCGCTGGCGCTGGACAAGCAGGTCATCGCCGACAAGGCCGAGCAGGGCTACGTCGACCGGGCCAGCCAGACCGGCCTCATGCTGCCCAACCAGGAGGCGATCCTCGACACGTCGATCCCGAACCAGGGCTACGTCGACCAGGACACCGACGCCGCCCTCGCGTCGTTCGAGAAGGCCGGGTACACGAAGAAGGGCGAGAAGCTCGTCGACTCGTCCGGCAAGCCGCTGAAGATCACGATCACCACCCCGAACGGCTGGTCCGACTGGCTGCAGGGCGTGGAGCAGGTCAAGAGCCAGCTCACCGCGATCGGCATCGACGTCACCGTCGTGCAGCCGCAGGCCGCCGCGTACCAGAAGGAGCTCCGCACGGGCGACTTCGACATGATCATGGGCACCGTCGGCGGCACCGGGCAGCCGTTCCAGGACTACAACGGCCTCATGGGGTCGGAGTTCCGCCTGGACATCGGCAAGACGGCCTCCGGCAACTTCGGCCGCTTCGAGTCCGCCGAGGCCGACGACCTGCTCGCCGAGCTCAAGGTGACCACCGACGAGGCGAAGCAGCTCGAGATCACGCACCAGCTCGAGCAGATCACGTACGAGCAGCTGCCGATGATCGCCCTGTTCTACGGCGGCTCGTGGGGCCTGTTCTCGAACAAGAACTTCACCGGCTGGCCCAGCGCGGACGACCCCTACGCCTCCCCGAAGACGTGGGACTCCACCCCGCTGCTCATCCTCACGCACCTCAAGCCCGCCCAGGGCTGACCTTCCCCTCGCCGGTGGAGCCGGCTCGGTGGTTGAGCTTCTCGAAACCCGGTTTCGACAAGCTCAACCACCGAAGCCGACAGGCTCGACCCGCGACCCGACCGACCCGGAGGCTCCGTTGCGCTACGCGCTCCGCAAGCTCGGCCTGCTGGTCCTCACGCTGTGGGCGGCGGTGACGCTGAACTTCGTCATCCCGCGCCTCATGCCCGGCTCGCCCGCTGACGCGGCGATCGCCAAGCTCGCCCAGAACGGCCCCGTGACGCCGTCGGTGCAGGCGGCGATCGAGGCTCAGCTCGGCGTGCCCGGCGGCAGCATCTGGGACCAGTACGTCACGTACCTGAACAACGTCATCCACCTCGACTTCGGGGTGTCATACACCTTCTTCCCGCAGCAGGTCTCCGAGCTCGTCGCCGGCGCCCTGCCCTGGACGCTGATCATGGTCGGCGCCGTCACGGTCATCGCGTTCGTGCTCGGCACGCTGATCGGCATCGGTGCCGCCTGGAAGCGCGGCACCTGGATGGACTCCCTGCCCACCGTGGCCGGCAGCTTCCTCTCCGCGTTCCCCTACTTCTGGACCGCGCTGCTCATCGTCTTCTTCCTCGGCTACGTGCTCGGCTGGTTCCCCACCTCGGGCGCCTACTCCGCCACCGCGGTGCCGAACCTGTCGTGGGAGTTCCTCGGCGACGTGCTGTACCACGCGGCCCTGCCCGCGATCACGATCCTCATCACGAGCCTCGGCGGCTGGATCCTCGGCATGCGCAACACCATGATCAACACGCTCGGCGACGACTACGTGACGTTCGCCGAGGCCAACGGCCTGCGCGGCCGCACGGTCGCGATCCGTTACGCCGCCCGCAACGCGATCCTGCCCAACCTCACCGGCTTCGGCATGGCGCTCGGCGGCGTCGTCGGCGGCTCGCTGCTCGTGGAGCAGGTGTTCGCCTACCCCGGCGTCGGCTACCTGCTCTTCAACGCCGTCACCAACCAGGACTTCCCGCTGATGCAGGCGCTCTTCCTCATGATCACCGTGAGCGTGCTGCTCGCGAACTTCCTGGTGGAGATCCTCTACGGCGTCCTCGACCCCCGAACGAGGCGGTGACCCCGATGGCTGACACCACTGCTGACCCGACCACCACCGCGACCCCCGCGATCGCCGACCCCGAGTCCGCCCGCGGCGCCGAGTCGGTCAACGGCCCCCGGCGGCCCGCCCGCACGCGCCTCGGCCGCACCGGCCAGGTGCTCGGCCGCGCGTTCGCGACCGTCTGGGCCAACCCGAAGGCCCGCGTGGGGCTCGTCATCCTGGGGATGTTCGTCCTCATGGCGATCTTCGCGCCGCTGCTCGCGCCCTACTCCCCGCACGACGACTCGTTCGGCCGCAACGAGCCCGGAAGCGCCGCGCACTGGCTCGGCACCACCGGCGCCGGCGAGGACGTGCTGTCCCAGGTGATCTACGGCGCCCGCGTCTCCCTGCTCGTCGGCTTCGTCGCCGGCGGCCTGTCGACCGTGGTCGCCGTCGTCATCGGGCTGTCGTGGGGCTACCTGCGCGGCTGGGGCAACGACGTCGTCAACTTCCTCGTCAACCTGTTCCTCGTGATGCCGGGCCTGCCGCTGATGATCATCATCGCGGCGTACCTGCAGAACGGCGGGCTGCCGATGATCATCCTGGTCGTCGTCATCACCGGCTGGGCGTGGGGCGCGCGCGTGCTGCGCTCGCAGACGCAGTCGCTGCGCTCGCGCGACTTCGTCACCGCGGCGATCTTCTCCGGCGAGAGCTCGGCGCGCGTCGTCTTCCGCGAGATCCTGCCGAACATGACCTCGATGATCGCGGGGTCGTTCTTCGGCGCGGCGACGTCGGCGGTGCTCGCCGAGTCGGGGCTGTCGTTCCTCGGCCTGGGCGACATGGCCACGGTGAGCTGGGGCTCGATGATCTTCTGGGCCCAGAACTCGATGGCGATCCTCACCGGCCAGTGGATCCTCCTGTTCGCCCCGGGTCTGTGCATCGCGCTGCTGGCGACCTCCATGACCCTCGTGAACTTCGGCGTCGACGGGTTGAGCAACCCGCGCCTGCGGGAAGGGACCGGCCGATGAGCCTGCTCGAGATCCAGGACCTGTCCGTCGTCTACGAGCCCCGCGGGGCCGTCCCGACGCACGCCGTCAAGAACGCGAGCCTCTCCCTGGAGCAGGGCGAGTTCGTGGGCCTGGTCGGCGAGTCCGGCTCCGGCAAGTCGACCCTCGGCTTCGCCGTCACGCGGCTCGCGAAGGCCCCGGCGCGCATCTCCGGCGGGCGCATCGTGTTCGACGGCACCGACATCGCGCACCTGGACGCCGAGGAGCTGCGCTCCCAGCGCCGCGGCGGGTTCGCGATGGTGCTGCAGTCGGGCATGAACGCGCTCAACCCGGTGCGCAGCATCGCGAACCACTTCGGCGACATCTTCGCCGCGCACGGCCACGTGCCGAAGGGCAGGCGGCGCCAGCGCGCGATCGAGCTGCTCGACAAGGTGCAGCTGCCGTCCACGGTGCTCGACCGGTACCCCGGCGAGCTCTCCGGCGGCATGCGCCAGCGCGTGTCCATCGCGCTCGCCCTGTCGCTCGAGCCGCGGCTCATGGTGTTCGACGAGCCCACCACGGCCCTCGACGTGCTGGTGCAGCACGCCGTCATGGACACCGTCCGCGAGCTGCAGGCCGCGGAGGGCTTCACCGCCGTGCTCATCTCGCACGACCTCGGCGTGGTGCTGGAGTCCGCCGAGCGCGTCGTCGTCATGCACGACGGCGAGATCGTCGAGGACGGCGCGTCGCGGCAGATCTTCTCCGCGCCCGCCCACCCGTACACGCAGATGCTGCTGAGCCACTACGCCGACCCGCGCGCGGAGGTCGTCGAGCTGCCCGGCTTCGAGCGCAAGGCGTCCGCCGCGGAGCGCGCGGGCGGGAACGGCGAGGCCCGCCCCGAGCGCGCGGCCGCGCACGACGCGATCGTCGTCGACCACGTGTCGAAGGTGTACCCGCCGCCGCGCCGCGGCGAGAAGGCGGTCACCGCCGTCGACGACGTCTCGTTCCGGCTGGAGCCCGGCGCCGCGATGGCGCTGGTCGGCCAGTCGGGCTCCGGCAAGTCGACGATCGCCAAGATGGTCACGGGCGTCGAGCGCCCGACGTCCGGCACGGTGACGTTCGGCGACCTGCGGGTCGACCGGCTGCGCCGCCGCCAGCTCAGGACGCTGCACGCGGACGTCCAGATGGTCTTCCAGGACCCGTACTCGGCGCTCAACCCGCTGCACACCGTGGAGTACACGCTCACCCGGCCCGTGGAGAACTTCACCGGGCTCAAGGGCGAGGCCGCGCGCGAGCGCGTGCTGCAGCTCCTGGAGACCGTGGGCCTCACGCCGGTGGAGCAGTACGCGGCCAAGCTGCCGCACCAGCTGTCGGGCGGGCAGCGCCAGCGCGTCGTCATCGCGCGCGCCCTGGCGTCGGACCCGCAGGTGCTCATCGCCGACGAGCCTGTCTCCATGCTCGACGTGTCGCTGCGGGCCGGCGTGCTCAGCCTGCTGGAGGACCTGCGGGCCGACCTCGGCGTCTCGCTGCTGTACATCACGCACGACCTGCTCTCGGCACGCGTCGTGACCGACCAGATCATGGTGCTGCACCACGGCAAGGTCGTGGAGTCCGGCGGCACCACCCAGGTGCTGCGCTTCCCCGAGGACGCGTACACGACCCAGCTGCTGGACGCGATCCCGCAGCCCGCGCGCCGGTTCGCCGGCGGGGCGGCGTCGTGACCGCGCCCGCCGGGCCGGTGGTTGAGCCTGTCGAGACCCCGTCCGTGGTCTCGACAGGCTCGACCACCGGCACGGTCCGGCCGGGCGCGGCGTTCTCGGTGCTGCCGCTGCCGGACGGCGTCGAGCCGCTGGTGCTCGACGTGCCGGTGGGCCCGCTCACCGCGCTGCGGTCGGTCGTGCCGGACGGCGTGGAGCGGCGCGCGGTGGCCCTGCTCGTGCCCGGTTTCACCGGGTCGCGGGAGGACCACCGGCTGCTGCTGCCGCTGCTGGCGGAGCGCGGCGTCGAGGCGTGGACGTATTCCCAGCGCGGGCAGGCCGACTCGGTCGCCCCGCACGGGGTGGACGCCTACCGCCTGGACGACTTCACGGGCGACGCGCTGGACGTGGCCGCCGTCGTGACCGAGGCCGCGGGCATCTCGACCGGAACCGAGCCCGGCGACCTGCACCTGCTGGGGCACAGCTTCGGCGGCACCGTGGCGGCGGCCACGGTCGTCCGCGCGCCACGCGCGTTCGCCAGCCTGACCATGCTCTGCTCCGGCCCGCACGGCTGGCCCGGGCGCAAGGACGTCGAGCGTGACCGGCTGCTCGCCGCCGCCGGGCTGGTCGACCTGTGGACGCTCGACAACCCTGCGCTCGCCCGCCGGCTGTCCGAGGACCCGGCCGCCCTGGCCGGTCTCGACGCCGACGCGCGCTTCCACCGCGACCGCTCGATCGCCACCAGCACCGACAACCTGCTGGGCGCCGTCGACGTCCTCGCCGACGTCCACGACGTCACGCCCGCCCTGGCCGCCACCGGCCTCCCGGTGCTGGTCGCGCACGGCGCCTGTGACGCCGCCTGGCCGCAGCCGTGGCAGCGCGCCATGGCCGAGCGGCTCGGCGCCCGCTACGCCGTGATCGACGGCGCGGGGCACCTGCCGAACATCGAGAACCCCGCCGCCACGGCGGACCTCCTGGCCAACTTCTGGACCACGACCTCGCGCTGAGCCACCGCGCTCACGCACACCCGCACCGCAACGTAAGGACCACCCCGTGCTGCACTTCCCCGAGGGCTTCCGCTGGGGCGCCGCCACCGCGGCCCACCAGATCGAGGGCAACAACGTCTCCAGCGACTGGTGGGTGCGCGAGCACGCCACCGGCACCTCGATCGTGGAGCCCAGCGGCGACGCCGCCGACAGCTACCACCGCTACCGCGAGGACATGACGCTCCTGCGCGACGCCGGCCTCGACACGTACCGCTTCTCCATCGAGTGGGCGCGCATCGAGCCCGAGGACGGCTTCGTCTCCCGCGCGGAGATCGCGCACTACCGCCGGATGGTGGAGACCTGCCTCGAGCTCGGGATCACCCCGATGGTCACGCTCATGCACTTCACCGTGCCGCGCTGGTTCTACGACGAGGGCATGTGGCGCTCCCCCAAGGCCGCCGACCGCTTCGCCCGCTTCACCGAGCTCGCGCTGCCGATCCTCGGGAACGACGTCGACTACGTCTGCACCATCAACGAGCCGAACATCGCCGCGATGATCGCCGGCGGCGAGGACCCGGCCAACCTGGTCGCCTACGGCCTGCCCGCCCCCGACCTGCAGGTCGCCGACACGCTGCTGGAGTCCCACCGGCGCTCGCGCGAGATCCTCGCCGGCGTGGGCGGCATCAAGTCGGGCTGGACCGTCGCCACCCAGGACTTCCAGCCCGAGCCGGGCTGCGAGGACGTGGCCCACGAGTACGGCCACCAGCGCGACGACTGGTACCTCGAGGCCGCCCGCGGCGACGACTGGGTGGGCGTCCAGGCCTACACCCGCACCATCATCGGCCCCGACGGCCCGCGCCAGGTGCCCGAGGGCGTCGAGACCACCCTCACCGGCTGGGAGTTCTACCCGCTGGCCCTGGAGCACGGCGTCCGCGCCGCGTGGGAGAAGACCGAGGGTGTGCCGGTGTTCGTCACCGAGAACGGCATGGCCACGCAGGACGACGCCCGCCGCGTCGACTACACCGAGGGGGCGCTGGCCGGCCTGCACGCGGCCATCGAGGACGGCGTCGACGTGCGGGGCTACCTGCACTGGAGCCTGCTCGACAACTACGAGTGGGCCTCCGGCTTCCGCCCGACCTTCGGCCTGGTCGAGTTCGACAAGGAGACGTTCGAGCGCCGCCCGAAGCCCTCGCTCGGCTGGCTCGGCTCGGTCGCGCAGGCGAACGGCCTCACCGTCCGCTGACCCGCCGAGGTAGTTCGATCCTCGCCGAGGTAGTTCGAAGCTCCGCGAGGTAGTTCGAGACTCGGCGAGGTAGTGGTCTGGTCCACTACCTCGCCGAGGACCGAACTACCTCGCGGGGAGGAGAACTACCTCGGCGAGGCCGGTTCGGCCGGCCGCCGGCGCACCCCACCTCTCGACGGAAGACTCGGAGCCATGACCCACCTGCCGTACCGCGACCCGTCCCTGTCCCCGGCCGAGCGGGTGGACGACCTGCTGGCGCGGATGACGCTGCCCGAGAAGGTCGGGCAGATGTTGCAGCTCAACGCGATGGACGACCTCACCGAGATCGTCGTCGACCGGCTGGCCGGGTCGATCCTGCACGCGTCGCCGGCACGCGTCGTCGAGGCGATCGAGCTGGCCCGCGGGACGCGGCTGGGGATTCCCCTGCTGGTGGCGGACGACGCCATCCACGGCCACGGGTTCTTCCCCGGCGCCACGGTCTTCCCCAGCCAGCTGGGGATGGCGGGCACGTGGGACCTCGACCTGGTGGAGCGGGCGGCGCGCGCGACGGCGGTCGAGGCCGCGGCGACCGGCCTGCACTGGACCTTCTCCCCCGTCCTGTGCCTCACCCGCGACCTGCGCTGGGGCCGCGTGAACGAGACGTTCGGCGAGGACCCGCACCTCGTCGGGGAGCTCGGCGCGGCGATGGTGCGCGGCTACCAGGGCGAGGGCCTCACCGATCCGACGGCGGTGCTCGCCACGGCGAAGCACTTCGCCGGCTACTCCGAGACGCAGGGCGGCCGGGACGCCACCGAGGCGGACCTCTCGCCGCGCAAGCTGCGCTCGTGGTTCCTGCCGCCGTTCGAGCGCGTCGTCCGCGAGGGCGTGCGCACCGTGATGATCGGCTACCAGGCCATCGACGGCGTGCCCATCACGACGAGCCGCTGGCTGCTGCAGGGCGTGCTCAAGGACGAGTGGGGCTTCGACGGCACCCTCGTCACCGACTGGGACAACGTGGGCCGCATGGTGTGGGAGCAGTTCGTCAGCCCCGACCACGCGCACGCGTCGGCCGCCGCCGTCGACGCCGGGAACGACGTGATCATGGCGACGCCGACGTTCTTCGAGGGCGCCCAGGAGGCCGTCGCCGACGGCCGCATCGACGTGGCACGGCTCGACGACGCGGTGCGACGCATCCTGCGCCTCAAGGTGGACCTCGGGCTGTTCGAGGACCCGCGCGCGCCCGTGGCCGAGCGGATCGAGGCCGTCGTCGGCTCGGCGGAGCACCGCGACCTGGCCCTCGACGTCGCGCGCGGCTCGCTCGTGCTGCTCGAGAACGACGGCACGCTGCCGCTGGTCTCGACAGGCTCGACCGACGGGCTGCGCGTCGCCGTCGTCGGGCCGAACGCGGACGACCCGCACGCGCAGCTCGGCGACTGGGCCGGCGCCTCCGGGCAGGTGAGCTGGATCCGCGACGGGCACCCGCGCGAGCTGACCGAGACGGTGCTGGACGGCCTGCGCGCCGTCGCGCCGTCGTCGTGGGAGGTCACGTACGCGCGCGGGGCGAACATCGTGGAGCTGGGCCCCGACCCGGACGGCACGCACTTCCCCGACGGCCAGCCGCGCCCGCCGGCGGCCCTGCCCGCGCCGTCCGACCCGGTCCTGCTGGACGAGGCGGAGGAGGCGGCGCGCGCGGCGGACGTCGTCGTCGCCGTCCTGGGCGACGAGGTCGCGCTCGCCGGCGAGGGCAGGTCCACGGCCACGCTGGAGCTGCAGGGCGGCCAGGTGGAGCTGCTGGAGCGCCTCGTCGCGACGGGCACGCCCGTCGTCGTCGTGCTGGTCGCCTCCAAGCCGCTCGTGCTGCCCGACGCCGCGCGCCGCGCCGCCGCCCTCGTGCACGCCGCCAACCCCGGCATGCGCGGCGGGCGCGCGGTCGCCGAGCTGCTGCTCGGGCTGATCGAGCCGACGGGCCGCCTGCCGATCTCCTACGCCCTGCACGCCGGCCAGCAGCCGGTGTTCTACCACCAGGTGCGCGGCCAGCACGGCACCCGGTACGCGGACCTCACGCAGCGGCCGCCGTACGTGTTCGGCGAGGGTCTCTCGTACACGAGCGTCGAGTACTCCGACCTGGGGCTGGACGCCGAGGACGTCGCCCGCGACGGCGTCGTGCGCGGCCGCGTCACCGTGACCAACACGGGGAGCCGGCCCGCCGTCGAGACCGTGCAGGTGTACGTGAGCGACAAGGTCACGTCGGTCACGTGGGCCGACCGCGAGCTCACGACCTTCCGTCGCGTGCCGCTCGCGCCGGGCGAGAGCGTCGCCGTGGAGGTCGAGGTGCCCGCCGCCGACTGCACGATCGTCGACGCCGGCGGGCGCCGCGTCGTCGAGCCGGGCGAGTTCGAGCTGCTGGTCGGCCCGAGCTCGCGTCGTGAGGACCTGCTGGTGGCCCCGTTCCGCATCTCCTGACGCCGTCGAGGACGTGATCGGTCCCGTCATCCGGCCGGATGGCGGGGCCGACCACGTCCATGGCAGGGGCGGAAGGGTTGACGATGTACCCCCTAGGGGTATGGTGGGGTCATGGCCGACACGACCGCACCCGCCGCCGCCCTCACGCCGGACGCCCAGCACGAGCATGACGGGCCGCACGGCTACGCCTCCGACAAGGAGGCGTACCTCAAGCGCATGCGCCGCATCGAGGGACAGGTGCGCGGCATCGCGCGCATGATCGACGAGGACGTGTACTGCATCGACATCCTCACCCAGGTGTCCGCGGTGACCAAGGCCCTGCAGGCCGTGTCCATCGGACTCGTCGAGGACCACCTGGGGCACTGCGTCGTCGACGCCGCCCGCGCGTCCGAGGCCGAGGGCGCCGCGAAGGTCAAGGAGGCCGCCGACGCGATCGGCCGCCTCGTCCGGTCCTGATCCACCCGTTGCTGATCCACCCTCGATGAAGGAGCACGCATGAGCACCGTCACCACCCTGGGCGTCACCGGCATGACCTGCGGCAACTGCGTCGCGCACGTCACCAAGGACCTCGCCGCCGTCCCCGGCGTCGTCGACGTGAGCGTCGAGCTGCACGCCGGCGGCACCTCCGACGTCGCCGTCTTCTCCGACGCCCCGCTCGACGAGGCCGCGCTGCGCGAGGCCGTCGACGAGGCCGGGTACGACGTCGAGTCCGTCGCCGTCCAGACCGACGCGCTCGCCGCCCAGCAGGCCGCCCAGGCGCCGGCCCGCCAGGAGGCGCACAACTGCGCGTGCGGCTGCGGCGCCGGCGAAGCCTCCGCCACCGACGAGCCCGCGCAGAAGACCTACGACCTGGCCGTCCCCCCGCGCGCCTGAGTCCTCGCTCGCCCGACGCCGACCGCCGAGCGAGCCACCGCCCGCGGTACGCCTGCCGAACCGTCGCCCCGCGCTCCCCCGAGCCCCCGCGACCCAGGCCCTCCGCGCCGCGCCGTCGTCCACCGACACGGCGCCCCCACCGCGACCCCGCCACCCCGGGTCGTCGCGGGTGACCTCCGCCCCAGCACCTCAGGGAGTCACCCCCCATGAGCACCCCCACACCCTCGCCGGTCCAGCCGGCCGGGGCCACGCCACCGGTCCTCGAGATCGACCTCGCCATCGAGGGCATGACCTGCGCGTCGTGCGTGGCCCGCGTCGAGAAGCGGCTCAACCGCGTCGACGGCGTCACCGCCACCGTGAACCTGCCGCTCGAGAGCGCGCACGTCGAGCTCACCACGCCCGTCGACGACGCCGCGCTGGTCGAGGCCGTCGAGAAGGCCGGCTACGGCGCCCGCGTCACCGCACGGCGCGGTGTCGCCCCGCGGGCGCCGTCGGCCGAGCCCGTCGAGCACACCCCGCCGGTCGAGCCTGTCGAGACCCGGGTCTCGACAGGCTCGTCCACCGACGCGACAGGCTCGACCAGCGAACCGACAGCCCCGACCATCAGCGGTGACGCACGCGGCGCGGACCTGCGCCGCCGGCTGGTCGCCTCCGCGATCCTCACCGTCCCGGTGGTCGCGCTGTCGATGATCCCCGCGCTGCAGTTCACGGGCTGGCAGTGGGTCGTCGCCGCGGCGGCGCTGCCGGTCGTCACGTGGGGCGCGTGGCCGTTCCACACGGCGGCGGCACGGGCGGCCAGGCACGGCGCCTCCACGATGGACACGCTGGTCTCGCTCGGCGTCGTCGCCGCGACCCTGTGGTCGCTGTGGGCGCTCACGCTGGGCGGCACCGGGGAGCTCGGGATGCGGATGCGGCCGTCGCTGATCCCGTCCGAGTCCGGCGGTGCGCCCGAGCTGTACTTCGAGGTCGCCGCCGTCGTGACGACGTTCCTCCTCGCCGGCCGCTACGCGGAGCACCGCTCCCGCCGTCGGGCGGGCGACGCCCTGCGATCCCTGCTGGAGCTGGGCGCCAAGGACGCCGAGCGGGTGCTGCTGGCCCCGGACGGCACGCCCCGGACCCGGCCCGACGGCGGCCGCGTCACCGAGCGCGTCGCGGTGGCGGACCTCGCCGTCGGCGACGTGTTCGTCGTGCGGCCGGGCGAGAAGGTCGCCACCGACGGTGAGGTGGTCGAGGGAGCCAGCGCGCTCGACACGTCGCTGCTCACGGGCGAGCCGGTGCCGGTCGACGTCGGTCCCGGGGACGCCGTGACCGGCGCGACCGTCAACACGTCGGGTCACCTGCTGGTGCGCGCCACCCGCGTGGGCGAGGAGACGACGCTCGCGCAGATCGGGCGCCTGGTGTCGCAGGCGCAGACGGGCAAGGCCCCCGTGGCCCGGCTCGCCGACCGCATCTCCGCCGTCTTCGTGCCGATCGTCATCGCGCTGTCCGTGCTCACGCTGGTGGGCTGGCTGCTGGCGGGCGCGGACGTGCAGCTCGCGTTCACCGCCGCCGTGGCCGTGCTGATCATCGCGTGCCCGTGCGCCCTCGGCCTCGCGACGCCCACCGCGCTGCTGGTCGGCACCGGCCGCGGCGCGCAGCTCGGCATCCTCATCAAGGGACCGGAGATCCTGGAGTCCACGCGCCGCGTCGACACCGTGGTGCTGGACAAGACCGGCACCGTCACCGAGGGCCGCATGCAGGTCGAGCGCGTGCTCGTCCCGGAGCTGTCAGAGCCACAGGGGGCTATGGCCCCACGTGACTCTGACAACTCGGGCGGGACGGGGGCGGACGGCATCGGGATCGGCACGCTGCAGGCGTTCGACTTCCGCGCCACGGCGGGCGGCGGCGTCGAGGCGGTCGTGCGGCGGGCCCACTCGGGCATCGCCGGGCTTGCCGCCGACGGCGGGCTCAACGCCCGGCGGGTCCTCGTCGGGCAGCCGTCGTGGCTGACCGGGCAGGGCGTCGCGTTCGACGGCGACCTCGCGGCCGCGTTCGCCGACGCCGAGGCGACGGGCGCCAGCGCCGTCGTCGTCGCGTGGGACGGCGCCGCCCGCGGCGTGGTCGTGCTGCGCGACCCGGTCAAGGCGACCTCCGCCGAAGCCGTGCGCGAGCTGCGCGACCTCGGCCTGCGGCCCGTGCTGCTCACCGGCGACGGCGAGGGCGCGGCCCGCGTCGCCGCCCGGGAGGTCAGCATCGCCGAGGAGGACGTGATCGCCCGCGTGCTGCCGCAGGACAAGGCCGCCGTCGTGGCCCGGCTGCGCTCGGAGGGACGCGTCGTCGCGATGGTCGGCGACGGCGTGAACGACGCCGCCGCCCTCGCCACGGCCGACCTGGGGCTCGCGATGGGCACCGGCACGGACGTCGCGATCGAGGCGAGCGACATCACGCTCGTGCGCGGCGACCTGCGCTCCGCCCCCGCCGCCGTCCGCCTGTCCCGCGGCACGCTGCGGGTCATCAAGCAGAACCTGTTCTGGGCGTTCGCGTACAACGTGGCGGCCATCCCGCTCGCCGCGGCGGGCCTGCTCAACCCGATGATCGCCGGGGCAGCCATGGCCGCGTCGTCCGTCATCGTCGTCGGCAACTCGCTGCGCCTGCGCCGCGCCGGCTGACGCCCGGACCGTTCCCGCGTCCGACCCCACGGGCAGGGCCGCCGATCACCCCCCGGTCGGCGGTCCTGCCCGTGCATGTGCTCCCTCCCTCCAGGTATGACGCGCCCCCGATGCGTCCGCACCGAGAGCCACCGTCGCCTCGTCGAGGAGGGAACGTCATGAGCACCACCATGCAGCTCACCGGGATCGGGGTGGGCGACCTGCAGGACGCCGCCGCACAGGAGGCCGTCCGCATCATCAGACGGGCCAAGGGCGACCGCCGGGCCGCCACCGTCGCGCTGCTGCGCATGCTCCGGACCTGGGACCTCGTCACCGACGAGGACCTCACGGTGCTGGAGCGCCTCAACGACCTGGGCTTCGACGCCGCCGCGGGGACGACGGACGCGGAGACGGCCTACGTCGAGGCCCGCCGCCTGCGCACCGAGCTCGTCGTGAAGCGCGGCTCGCCCGTCGCGCTCGCCCTCGCGTCGGCCGACGTCGGCTCGTACATCTCCGCCGAGAGCGACGACGGCCACGTCGTCTACAAGAAGTCGTCCCTCGGCTGGCAGGCCACGCTGGCGTCGGCGGGAGCCGCGATCGGTGGCGTGCTCGGCGACAGGGACGGAGCGATCCTCGGTGGCGCCATCGGCGGCATCGTCGGCAAGGTCGTGGACGACTGCCTCGCGTGACGGGTCGGAGACGTGGGGGGTGCGGCCGTGACCCCGTCCCGGGTCGAGACGGGGCCACGGTCGCACACCCCGACGCTCAGCGGAAGCGTCGGCCCTCGTCGCGGCGGTAGGCGCCGACGGCGAGGACGGCGAACAGCGCCGTCCACCCGAGCAGCACCAGCCACGCGGCGGGATACGCCGGCTGACCGGTGAGGGCCTGGACCAGCAGGTCACGACCGGCGCGCGTGGGCGTGGCCTGTGAGATGGCGTCGAGCCAGGACGGGAACGCCTGCGGCGGCAGGAACAGCCCGCCCGCGAACGCCAGCGGGAACAGCACCACCTGGACGACGGGCAGCGCGGCCTTGGCGGACAGCGAGTAGCCCACCGCCATGCCGAGCAGCACGAACGGCACCGAGACCAGCAGGATCGTGCCCACCCCGGCGAACAGCTGCCCCACCGTCACCGTCGCGGCCGTGAACAGCCAGCCGATGAGGATCAGCGGCACCAGGCCGAAGAGCGCGAAGATCGCGCCGTTGCCGATCCGCGCCACCATCCGCGGGCCGGGGCCGGCGGGCAGGGAGCGCAGGAACGGGTCGAACGGGAGCTGCCGGTCCTCGGCCACGCCCAGCCCGTAGGTGAACAGACTGGCCGAGCAGACGGCGAACAGGCCGAGGCTCGCCACCGACATCGTGGCCCAGAGCGGGTTCTGGGCGACGTCGCTCTGCGGCACCACGAAGAAGAACATCGCCAGCGCGGGGAACAGCATGTTGCCCAGCACCGCGATCGGCACGCGCACCGTCTCGAGGAACTGGTACCGCAGGTGCAGCCACGTGAGCCGCAGCGGGCCGGGCCCGGCCGCCACCGTGGGCCCCGTCGCGGGGATCGTCGTCGCGCTCATCGGGTCGCCTCCTGCATCACCATCTCCTCGAAGGCCTCCTCGAGGCTCGCGCCCCGGATCTGGAGGTCGTGGAAGTCCACGTCGCCGCGCACGAGCTCACGCACGAGGGTGTCGGCGTCCGCGGTGTACAGCTCCTGCGTGCCGTCGTCTCGGCGTTCGGCACGCACGACGCCGGGCCACGCGGCGAGGTCGGACGCGGAGCGCAGCGCCACGCGGCGCAGCCCCACGCGCCGCAGGATCGCGTCCAGCGAGTCGTCGGCGCGCACCACCCCGCGGTCGACGACGACGACGCGCTGTGCGAGCGCCTGCACCTCCTCGAGGTAGTGGCTCGTGAGCAGCACCGTGCCGCCGTCGGCGTGGTACGCGCGGATCGCGTCCCACAGCGCCTGGCGGGCGCCGATGTCGAGCCCGGTCGTCGGCTCGTCGAGCAGGACGACGCGCGGCCGCCCCACGAGGGACAGCGCGACGGCGAGCCGCCGCTTCTGGCCGCCGGACAGGGCGCCCGTCTGGCGCCGGGCAAGGTCCGTGAGGCCGAACTGCTCCAGCAGCTCGCCGGTGGGCACCGGGTCGGCGAAGTGCCCGCCGACGAAGTCGACCACCTCGCGCACCCGCAGCGTGGGGGGCAGCCCCGTCTCCTGGGGGGTGATGCCGAGCCCGGCGCGGCTGGCGGCGTCGCGCGGGTCGCCGCCGAGCAGGCGCACCGTGCCCGCATCGGGGCGGCGCTGGCCGCTGACCAGCGACAGCAGCGTGGACTTGCCGGCCCCGTTGGGCCCGAGCAGGCCCACGAGCTCGCCGGCGCCGACGTCGAGCGACACGTCGTCGAGCGCGACGACGTCGCCGAAGCGGCGCGTCACGCCGCTCACGGCGACGACGGCGGCCGCGGCCTCCGGCGGCGCGGGCGCGACGACGGGGGCACGCTCGGGCGGGTGGGTGCGGGTCATGATCCGGCTCCTCTCAGCAGGCCGGTGAGGGCCTCGGTGTAGTCCTCGAACGCGCGGCGCCCCTGCGGGGCGAGCGCGAGGTACGTGGCGGGGGTGCGACCCTCGTGGGTCTTGGTGACGCGGACGTAGCCCGCGTCCTCGAGCTTGCGCAGGTGGGTGGACAGGTTGCCGGCGGTCATGCCGAGCAGCTTCTGCAGCTTGGGGAAGCTCAGCTCGTCACCGGCGTCCAGGGCGGCGAGCGTCGCGACGACGCGCAGCCGGGCGGGCGCGTGGATGACGGGGTCGAGGGCGTCAGCCACGGCCTACCGCCCCGTCCGCTCGGCGCCGCCCGCGCAGGAGCCGCAGGTGCTCGACGGCGGCCATCACGAGGAAGCCGCCACCGCCCGCGAGCGCCATGACGAGGTAGGTCATGGGCAGACCGGCGATGGTCGCAGCCGCGGCGACCAGCAGGATCCACGCGCCGAGCACGAAGAGGCTGCGGTCGCCGAAGGCCGCCGCCCCGCCGAGGTACAGCAGCCCGACCACCAGGCAGGCGCCGCCGTTGCTGACGAGGGCCATCAGCTCGCCGTCCGCGCCGGCGCGGGCGAGCCCGCCGAGGAAGACGCTGAAGGTGAGGAAGCCGAGCATCCACGACCAGCCGTACATCGCTCCCGTCCGCGCGGAGACGCCGCGCGTGCCCGAGGTCCGGCTGATGGTGTGCACCATCGTGAAGACGACGGCCGCGGCGAGCGCGCCGGCGAACACCCAGTACGCCCACGCCTCGGGTGCGCCGTGGGCCCGGGCGCTGGTCCACAGGACCAGGTAGCCGGCGAGCCACGCGACCCCCCAGGCGCCGTAGAGCGCGCGGCCGTCCGGCTCGAGGGCGGCGCGGGCACGATCCTGCTGCTCGCGGATGAGCCGCAGCGAGTCCGCGGCTCCCAGCTCGACGGCGTCGCCGCCGGGTCGGTCTGGGCTGTCGGTCATCGCTACCTCGCAGAGAACTTTGCGTTGCAAACTGGTTTGTCAAGCATGGCACGAGCGCCGGTGCGGCGTCAACGCACAGATCGGCCTGCCGCTGCGCCGCGCCCTCGAGGACGTCAGCCGCGGAGGCAGGCGCGCGCGGCCGAGGTTCCCGGCGGCGCGGCCTACGCTGACCCCGTGACCGCCGAGCGACCTGCCGTCCTCTCCCCCGTCGCGCCCGCGACCACCCCCGCCGAGCGCCGCCGGACCACCGCCGAGATCTGGATCGTGCTCGGCCTCAGCCTGGGCCAGAGCGGCGTGTACGCGCTGGTCAACATCGTCGCGCGGCTCACGGCCGAGACCCCGCTCGCAGACCAGTCCGCGACGCTCAACGCCAGCCAGTCCGACCGCTCGCTGCTCGACCTCACCTACCAGCTGCTGGGCGTCTTCTTCGCGCTGGTCCCTGTCGCACTGGCGCTCTACCTGCTGAGCGGGCGAGCAGGCGCCACGTGGCGCGGCACCCGCCGTCGGATCGGGCTCGACTGGGGGCTCGACGGCGCCCGGCCCGGCCGCGACGTCGCGTGGGGCTTCGGGCTCGCCGCAGCCATCGGGATCCCGGGGCTCGCCTTCTACCTGCTGGGCCGCGCCCTCGGCATCACCGTGTCCGTGCAGGCCAGCGCCCTGAACGAGCACTGGTGGACGGTGCCCGTGCTCGTCGTGGCCGCCCTGCAGAACGGGCTGCTCGAGGAGGTCGTGGCCGTCGCCTACCTGCACGAGCGCACCCGCGACCTCGGCTGGTCGCGCCTGTGGTTCATCGTGTGGAGCTCGCTGCTGCGCGGCTCCTACCACCTGTACCAGGGCATCGGGCCGTTCTTCGGCAACGTCGTCATGGGCATCGTCTTCTCGTGGTTCTACACGAGCCGGTGGGGGCGGCAGCGGGTGGTGCCGCTCGTCGTCGCGCACACCCTGCTCGACGTCGTCGCCTTCGTCGGGTACGCCCTGCTGCCCCAGGAGTGGAAGGACGCGCTCGGGCTGTAGCCGGCCGACCCCGCCCGCCCGGCACCGCTACCGACGGCTCAGGCGCGCGGGCCGGCGCCGCGCAGCAGGGTGTCGACGATGCGCGCGGCGAGGGCGTCCGGGTCGCCGTCGGCGTCACCGCGCAGGGTCTCGCCGAGGAGGGCGTAGTAGACCCGGCGGACCCAGTCCAGGTCGGCCCCCGCGTCGATGAGCCCCTCGGCCCTGGCCCGCTCGAGCACGGCGACGCAGCGCCGGTCGATGTCCTGCTGGAGCGCGGCGGCCTCGCTGCCGGGCTCCGGCGTCAGCTCCAGGGCGAACGCCCAGGCACCCTTGACCTGGAGCACGTTGGCCGTGATCCGGTGCATCGCGACCAGCGGCGGCGCGGTGTCCGGCCGGCCGTCGTCGACCGCGTCGGCGAGCTGCCGGGCGGCCGTGGACGCCAGCGCCTCGATCAGCGCCTGGCGGTTGGCGAACCGCCGGTGGACGGTCGTCCGCGCCACGCCTGCCGCGGCCGCGATCGCATCCATGGACGCGCCCGGGTCCTCGGCGAGCACCCGCACGGCCGCCTCGAGTATCGCGCGCACGCTGCGCTCCGCGTCCGCCCTCAGGGGCCGCACCGTCGCCTCACCCATCACGCCTCCGCTCATCCGTGGACTGACGCCAACCGTACACGCCGGATGCAGTATTTCAGCTAACTGCGTCACAACTGTTGCATATTGTGTATTTCCCGGTACTGTCATGACTCAGTTGTCGTCGACCGAAGGAGCAGTCGTGCACCCCACCGCCCTCATCACCGGAGCGTCGTCGGGCCTCGGCGCAGAGTTCGCCGCCCAGCTCGCCGCCACCGGGCACGACGTGATCCTGGTGGCCCGCTCGCGCGACCGCCTCGTCGCGCTCGCCGAGCGGCTCGCCACCGAGCACGGCGTGGCCACCCACGTGCTGGTCCAGGACCTCGCCGCGCCGGACGCAGCCCGCCGCGTCGCCGACGAGGTGGCCGCCCGTGGGCTGCACGTCGACCTGCTGGTCAACAACGCCGGCTTCGGCACCTGCGGACGGTTCGAGGAGATCGCCCCCGAGCGCGACCACGACCTGCTGATGGTCGACGTGGTCGCGCTGGTCGACCTCACCCACGAGCTCCTGCCGGGCATGCTGGACCGCGGCCACGGCGCCGTCGTGAACGTCGCGTCCAACGCCGCCTTCCAGCCCGACCCGTACTTCGCCGTCTACGGCGCCGCCAAGGCGTTCGTGCTGAGCTTCGGCCTCGCCCTGCGCCAGGAATACCGCCACCGGGGCGTCCGCGTGCTCACCCTGTGCCCCGGCCCCGTCGAGACCGCGTTCTTCGACACCATCGGCACCCGCCGGGCGGCCGTCACCGGCGCCATGACCACCCCGCCGCCCGTCGTGCGCGCCGCCCTGCGCGCCCTGGACCGCGACCGCGGCTACCTGGCGCCCGGCCTCGGCAACGCCCTCACCGCGCACCTCGTGCCCCGCCGTCCCCGCGCCCTGGTCGCGGCCCTCGCCGAGCGCGTCACCCGCACGGTCCTGTCCGCTCCCGCCACCACGCGGGAGCGGGTCGCATGAGGTCCGTCGGCGCGCCCCGCGGCACGACCGTCCGCGCCTCCGTCGGGGCGGGTGCGGCGATGCTGCTCGTCGGCACGTCGACGGCGGTCTCCGCGACCGTCGCGGACTACCCGGTCCTGGTCGGGCAGGCCCTGCGCTACGCGCTCGCCGCGGCGATCCTGCTCGCCGTCCTGCGGCACCGGCGGCCGCCCCGTGTCCGTCTGACGCCGCGCGACGTCCTGCTGGTGGCCGCGCTCGCCGCCACCGGCCTGGCCGGCTTCAACCTGTGCCTCGTCGAGGCGACCCGGCACGCGGGTCCCGCCATGATCGGCGCCGTCATCGGGGGCGTGCCCGTGGTCCTCGCCCTCGCCGGCCCGCTGCTGGAGCGACGGCGCCCCGCCCCGCGCACCGTGACGGCCGCCGTCGTCGTCGCGCTCGGCACCGCCGTCGCCGCCGGGCTGGGCTCGGGCAGCCTCACCGGCCTCCTGCTGTCCGTCGGCGCGCTCGCCGGCGAGGTCGCCTTCTCCCTGCTCGCCGTCCCGCTGCTGCCGAAGCTCGGCCCCCTGCGGGTGGCCGCGTACCCCGCCGCGCTCGCCGCCCCCCTGCTGCTGGTGGCGGGCCTCGCCCTGGACGGCCCGGCGGCGCTGCGCCTGCCCACCCCCGGCGAGGCGGCGGCGTTCGTATACCTCGGCGCGGTCGTCACCGCGGCCGCCTTCTTCCTCTGGTACGACGCGCTGGGCCGGCTCGGCGCCGACCGCGCGGGCCTCTTCGCCGGCCTCGTCCCCGTCGGCGCCCTGCTCACCACCGTCGTGCTCGGGCTCGGCCACGTCGGCACGGCGGACGTCGCCGGCGCACTGGTCGTCGGCGCGGGCGTCGTGCTCGGCACGACCCGTCGGTCGGACCTGCCACGCCCGTCGGGCCTGTCGGGACCCGGGTCTCGACAGGCCCGACCGGCGGGTCAGCCCGCGGACGCCCGCAGCGCGCGGAGCCCCTCCCGGTGATCGGCCTGCGCCTCCGGGTCGGGCACCGGCAGGGAGGCCAGCAGCTGCTTGGTGTAGGTCTCGCGGGGAGCGCCCAGCACCTCCGCGCCCGTGCCCTCCTCGACCAGCTGGCCGCGGTAGAGCACCGCGATCCGGTCGGCGAGGAGGTCCACGACCGCCAGGTCGTGCGACACGAACAGGCAGGCGAAGCCCAGCTCCTTCTGCAGCTCGGCGAAGAGCTCCAGCACGCGGGCCTGCACCGACACGTCGAGGGCCGACGTCGGCTCGTCCGCGACGAGCAGCTCCGGGTCGAGCGCCAGCCCGCGCGCGAGCGACGCCCGCTGGCGCTGCCCGCCGGACAGCTCGTGCGGGAAGCGGTCGCCGTAGCTGCGCGGCAGCTGCACCGCCTCGAGGAGCTCGTCGACCCGCTGGCGCGCGGCCTCGGGGTTCCGTGCCCGCCCGTGCACCACCAGCGGCTCGGCCACGCACTCGGCGATGGTCAGCAACGGGTTGAACGACGTGGCCGGGTCCTGGAAGACGAACCCCAGCCGCGGCCGCATCGCCTTGAGGTCGCGACCCTTTGCGCCGTGCATCTCGGTGCCGAGCACGCGCAGCGACCCGCCGCTGACGGGCGTGAGGCCCGCGATGGCACGGGCGATCGTCGTCTTGCCGGACCCCGACTCCCCCACGAGCCCCAGCACCTCGCCGGGACGGATCGCCAGCGACACGCCGTTCACGGCCGTGAACGCCGGCTGCCGGAACCGGCCGGGATAGGTGATCGTGAGGCCCTCGGCCCGCACGACCGGCTCGGACGCCTCCCACCCCTCGGGCCGGGCGGCCGCCCGCTCGAGGGCGCGGGCGGTGCCCTCCCCGACGCGCGGCACGGCCTTGAGCAGGGCCTTCGTGTAGTCGGCCTGCGGGTCCCCGAACAGGTCCTTGACGGGCGCCTGCTCCACGACCTTGCCCTGGTACATCACGGCGACCCGGTCGGCCAGGTCGGCCACCACGCCCATGTTGTGGGTGATGAGCACGATGGCGGTGCCCGTCTCGTCGCGCAGGTGGCGCAGCAGGTCGAGGATCTCGGCCTGCACCGTGACGTCGAGCGCCGTCGTCGGCTCGTCCGCGACGATGAGGCTCGGCCCCAGCACCAGCGCCATCGCGATGACGATGCGCTGCTTCTGCCCGCCCGAGAACTGGTGCGGGTAGTGGTCCACCCGGTGCTCGGGGTCGGGGATGCCGACCGTGCCGAGCACCTCGATCGCCCGGCGCCGCGCCACCTTCTTCGACACGTCGCCGTGCGCCCGGATGCCCTCGGCGATCTGCCACCCCACGGTGTACACGGGGTTGAGCACGCTGGAGGGCTCCTGGAACACCATCGCCACGTCCCGGCCGCGCACCTGCCGCAGCCGCGCCGCCGAGACCGAGATGACGTCGGTCGTCGCGCCGTCGCGCCCGGTGAGCACGACGGCGCCGCTGGTGGTCGCCGTCTCCGGCAGCAGGCCGAGGATGGTCTTGGCCGTGACGGTCTTGCCCGACCCCGACTCCCCGACGACGGCGAGCACCTCGCCCGGCTGGACGTCGAGGCTCACGCCGTCGACGGCCCGCACCGGGCCGGCATCCGTGGCGAACGAGACCGCGAGGTCCGTGATCGATGCGACGGCGCTCATGCGTCGTCTCCCTTCGGGTTCGGCTCGACGGCCGTCGCCGCCACGGCGCCGGACACCTGGCCGGAGCGGGCGCGGGAACGCAGCCGCGGGTCGGCCAGGTCGTTCAGCGACTCACCCATGAGCGTCATGCCCATCGCCGCCAGCACGATGGCCAGGCCGGGGAAGAGCGCCGTCCACCAGATGCCGGAGGTGACGTCGGCGAGCGAGCGCTGCAGGTCGTACCCCCACTCCGCCGCGGCCGTCGGCTCGATGCCGAAGCCGAGGAAGCCGAGCCCGGCGAGCGTGAGGATCGCCTCCGACGCGTTGAGCGTGACGATGAGCGGCAGCGTGCGCGTGGAGTTGCGCAGCACGTGGCGCGTCATGATGCGCCAGTGCCCGGTGCCGAGCACGCGCGCCGAGTCGACGAACGCCTCCGCCTTGATGCGCACCACCTCGGCGCGCACCACCCGGAAGTACTGCGGCACGAACACCACCGTGATCGACAGCGCGGCGGCGAGGATGCCGCCCCACATGCTCGACTGCCCGCCGGAGATGACGATGGCGAGCAGGATGGCGAGCAGCAGGGACGGGAACGCGTAGATCGCGTCGGCGACGACCACGAGCAACCGGTCGAGCCAGCCGCCGAAGTACCCGGACACCAGGCCCAGCAGCACGCCCACGACGATCGACGAGGCCACGGCGACCAGCACGACCAGCAGCGCCGTACGGGCACCCCAGATCACGCGGGACAGCACGTCGTACCCGCCCACCGTGGTGCCGAACCAGTGCTCCGCCGACGGCGGCTGCTGGGCGCCGAACGCGCCGTCGAGGTCGCGCAGCTGCGACCAGCCGTACGGGGCCAGCAGCGGCGCGAACACCGCGACCAGCACGAACACGGCCGTCAGGACGAGACCGGCGATGAGCATGCCCCGCTGGAGCCCGACGCTCTGGCGCACCTGGTGCACCACGGGCAGCTTCTTGAACCAGGCTCCCCGGCCTCCGACGTGCTCCGGGGCCGCGCCGGCGGTGCCGACGCTGGTGATCTCTCCGCTGGTCATCAGTACCTCACCCTCGGGTCGATCAGGGCGGCGATGACGTCGACGAGGAAGTTCGTCACCGCCACGACCACGGCCATCAGCACGACGATGCCCTGCACGGCCACGAAGTCGCGCGCCTGCAGGTACTCCGACAGCTGGAAGCCGAGGCCGCGCCACTCGAACGTGGTCTCGGTCAGCACGGCCCCCACGAGCAGCATCGCGACCTGCATGCCGGCCACGGTGATGATCGGGATGAGCGCCGGGCGCCACGCGTGCTTGCGCACCAGACGCCCCTCCTTGACGCCCCGCGACCGGGCGGCGTCGATGTAGCCCGTGCCGAGGGTGCCGATCATGTTGGTGCGCACGAGGCGCAGGAACACACCGGCGGTGAGGAGGCCCAGCGCGATGGCCGGCAGGGCGGCGTGGGACAGCACGTCGAGCACGACGGCCGGGTCCCCGGTCTTGAAGGCGTCGATGAGCATGAACCCGGAGTCCGCCCCGGCGAGCTGCATCGCGATCTCCCCGTCGGTGGACACGCGGCCCGCCACGGGGAACCAGCCCAGCCAGACGGAGAACACGAGCTTGAGGATGAGGCCGGCGAAGAAGACGGGCGTCGCGTAGGCCAGGATCGCGAGGATGCGGAGCACCGCGTCCGGCAGCCGGTCGCGGAAGTAGCCGCTGACCATGCCGAACGGGACGCCCAGGACGAGCGCCACGAGGACCGCGTAGCACGCGAGCTCGAGCGTCGCGGCACCGTAGGTGGTCAGCACCTCGGTGACGGGGCGGTTGTCGCTGATCGTGGTGCCGAAGTCGCCCGAGAAGATGTTGGTGAGGTACTCCCAGTACTGGACCAGGATCGGGCGGTCGTAGCCCGCCGCGTGGATCAGCTGCTGGAGCTGGTCGGGCGGCAGCTTGCCGCCCAGCGCGGCGGTGATGGGGTCACCGGTCGCGCGCATGAGCGCGAAGACGGTGGTGACCAGGATGAACACGGTGGGGATGATGAGCAGGAAGCGCACCAGGATGTAGCGTCCCAGTGCGCTTCCTGCCGTACTACGCGAGGCCACGGGAAGAGCTCAGTCCGTCTCTCAGCCCTTGGCCAGCGCGGCGTAGCGGAACTTGAACGACGCGTCGAGCGTGTCCTCCGTGCCCGTGACGTCGGCCCCGGTGACCGCGACCTGCGCACCCTGCAGGTACGGGACGGTCGACAGGTCCTTGGCCTCGGCCTCCTGGATCTGGCCCAGCAGCTCGGTGCGCTTCGCCTCGTCGGCCGTGACGGCCTGCTCGAGGATCATGTCCTCCACGTCCTGGTTCACGTAGTGGTTGGCCAGGAAGTTCTCCTTGAGGAAGAACGGCGTGAGGTAGTTGTCCGCGTCGGAGTAGTCCGGGAACCAGCCGAGCTGGTAGGCCGGGTAGACGTCGGCCGTGCGGTCCTTCGAGTACTGCACCCACTCGGTGGTCTGCAGGTTCACCTTGAACAGGCCGCTCTCCTCGAGCTGGTCCTTGATGAGCGCGTACTCGTCGCCCGACGACGGGCCGTAGTGGTCGTTCGAGTACTGCAGGTTCAGCTCGACCGGCGTGGTGACGCCCGCGTCCTCGAGCGTCTTCTTCGCCTTGTCGGTGTCGGGGCCGCCCTGGCCGTCGCCGTACATCTCCTTGAGCGGCTCCGTGGCGCCGGTCAGGCCGTCGGGCACGAAGGAGTACAGCGGCGTGTAGGTGCCCTTGTAGACCTGGTCGGCCAGCGCCTGACGGTCGATGAGGTCGGCCACCGCCTGGCGCACCGCGGTCGCCTTCTTCGGGTCGGCGTCCGACTGCTTCTCGCCGTACGGCTGGGTGTTGAAGTTGAACGTGATGTAGCGGATCTCGCCGCCGGGGCCGTCCACGACCTTGACCGAGTCGTCGCCGCGCAGGTCCTCGATGTCGGTGGGCGACAGCGACCGGAACGCGACGTCCACGGAGCCGTCCTGCGCCTCGAGCTTGAGGTTGGAGGCGTCGGTGAAGTACTTGGCGGCGATCTTCGGCGTCTTGGCCGCGCCGAGGACGCCCTGGTAGCCGTCGTACGCCTCGTAGCTGATGAGCTCGTTGGCCTTGTAGCTCGTGATCGAGTACTGGCCGGCGAACGCCTTACCGTCCACGATGGCCTGGTCGTCGGTGACGGCGTCGGCCGAGAAGACGTCCTCGTCCACGATCGGGCCCACCGGCGACGACAGGATCTGCGGGAAGATCTGGTCGTTCTCGCTCTTGAGCTTGAACACGACGGTGGTGTCGTCCGGCGTCTCGACCGAGTCCAGGTTGTACAGCAGCGACGACGGGCCGTTCTCGTCCGCGATCGCGAGCTGGCGGTCGAAGGTGAACTTCACGTCCGAGGAGGTGAGGTCGTTGCCGTTGGCCCACTTGAGGCCCGGCTTGAGCTTCACCGTGTACTCGGTGGGCGACGTGAACTCCGCCGACTCCGCGATGTCCGGCTCGACGTCCGGGCTGCCGTACGGGGTGTTCATGAGGAACGGGTAGATCTGGTTCATCACCGCGAACGACCCGTTGTCGTACGACCCGGCCGGGTCGAGCGACGTGATCTTGTCCGTGGTACCGATGACCATCGACTCGGCGCTGCCCCCGCCGCCGTCACCGCTGCCGCCGTCGTCGGAGCCGCCGCCGCACGCGGTCAGCACCAGCGCGAGCGCTGCGGTCCCTGCGGCGCCGGCGATCAGCCGTCGCGAGCCTCTGATGGCACTCATGGTCATGGTCCCCTTCGTCCTGGCCGGCCGCGGCGGGTGGCCGCGGGCTCGTCACGATGCGGGCGTTTCTAGCACGCCGGTGTGTCGCCCCCGTCACGGGTGTGGGTCACTCCCGGGCCGGTGATGGCATCGTGGTCCGGGAACCTACCACCGCTCTCTGCCTCGTGTCACAGGCCGTGAGGCCTCGCAACACCTAGACTTCCCGACATGTCCGGAGCGAGCACCGCGGGTCCCGCCCGGGAGCCGTCGCACCGGAACCCGGCCGAGGAACCGGCGCCGCCCACCGGCCCGCTGCAGGCCCTGCTGGGCGGCGACACCTCTGACCAGCGGACGGGCTCCGACCTGGTGCGCGTCGTCGATACCCCCGAGGCCCGGGTCCGGCACCCCTCGGACATGCTCGGCATGGTGGTCAGCGCGCTGGCCGTGGCGCTCGTGCTGGTGCTGTCGGTGGTCGCGCACGCCACCACCGAGGGCGTCACCCAGGACGTGCGCGGCTTCAGCACGCTGCTGGCCCGCATCCTCTTCGTGCCGGTCGCCCTGCTCGAGGGCCTCATCACCTTGTTCGTGCCGGCCGCCGTGCTGATCGAGCTGGGCTGGCGCCGGCTGGGACGACAGGTGGTCGAGTCGATCTGCGCAGCCGCGCTCGGCCTGGTGCTGGGCGTCGTCACCACCCTGACGATCGCCAGCTTCGGCAGCGACGAGCTGGTGCGCGGGCTGTCCGTGTACTCCGACGGCGCCTGGCAGCTCACCGTCCCCGGGTACGTCGCCGCGATCGCCGGCCTGCTCACGACGGCCGGGCCGCGCACCCGCCGGCGCACCGTGCGCTGGTCGTGGAACGTGCTGTACCTGGCCCTGTTCATCGTGCTCATCACCGGGCAGGTGTCGCTGCCGGGGGTGCTCGTCGCCCTGCTGCTCGGCCGCCTCGCCGGGCAGGCCGTGCAGTACGTCTCGGGCGTGCGCAGCGAGCGTGCGTACGGCGCGGACCTCGTGGCCGCGGTGCGGCGCGCCGGCTTCCACCCCACGGCGCTGGTGCGGGTGCGCGACGTCTCCGCCGTCGTCGACGACGTGGACGCCGACGGCGCGCCCGCGCTGCCCGAGGATCCGGTCGCCTCCTACGACGCCGACGGCGACGCCGTGGACGCGCCGGAGGACGACGGCCAGACGCTCCCGCCGGACCCCACGACCGCCGACGCGGCAGCCGTGGCCCTCACCCGGTCCGGCGACAACCGGGTGTACGCGCTGTTCACGGACGACGAGCCCCGCCGCGACGTCGTCGTGCTCGACGGCGACCGCCAGGTGCTGACCACCGTGCAGCGGCTGTGGCGCGCGCTGCGGCTGCGCGGCCTCGAGGGCCGGGCGTCGATCTCGCTGCGCGCCGCGGCCGAGCGCACCGCCCTGCTCGCGTACGCGGCGACCGCCGCCGGCGTGCGCACCCCGCGGCTGGAGGGCATCGGCGTCGCGGACGACTCCGTGGTGCTGGTCCAGGAGCACGCGCGCGGCGCCGTCTCCCTCCGCGACATGGACGACGCCGAGCTCGAGGGGCCGCGCGGCGACGCGGTGCTCGCCGAGGCGTGGGAGCAGCTGCGCCGCGCGCACGACGCCGGCCTCACCCATCACGCGCTGACCCCCGACGTCGTGCTGGTGCACCACGACACCGGCGACGAGCCGCACGTCTGGCTCACCGGGTGGGAGCAGGGCGAGATCGCGTCGGGCACGCTGTCGCGACGGCTCGACCTCACGCAGATGCTCGCGCTGCTGGCCCTGCGCGTCGGCGCCCGCCGCGCGCTCGCCTCCGCCGTGCGCGCCCTGCCCGACGACGACATCGCCGCCATCGGGCCGCTGCTGCAGTCGATCGCCCTGCCCAGCCCGACGCGCGAGGAGGTGCGCAAGGCCAAGGGCCTGCTGAACGAGCTGCGCGACGCCCTCGTGGAGCGGCTGCCCCAGGCGGACGTGCAGCCGCAGAACATCACGCGCTTCGGCGCGCGCACGGTCATCATGCTGACGCTCACGATCGTCGCCGTCACGGTGATCGTCACGACGATGAACTTCGAGGAGATCGCCTCGGCGATCACCGAGGCGAACCCGTGGTGGGTGGCGGCATCCTTCGCGTTCGGCGCGATCACCTGGTTCGGCGCTGCCCTGACGTTCAGCGCGTTCGCGCCCGAGAAGCTGCCGCTGTGGCGGGCCACGCTCACCCAGATGGCAGGGTCGTTCGTCGCGCTCGCCGCCCCCGCCGGCATCGGTCCCGCGGCACTCAACCTGCGGATGCTCACCCGCCGTGGCGTCTCCACCCCGATGGCGGTCGCGACCGTCGCCCTGGTGCAGCTGTCGCAGTTCGTCGTCACGGTGCTGCTGCTCGTCGTGCTGTCGGTGTCCACCGGCTCCGGCGGCCTCATCGACCTGCCCTCGACCACGGTGCTGCTCGCCATCACGGGAGTCGCCGTCGCCGTCGTCGCGACCCTCCTGGTGCCGTCGGTGCGCCGGTGGGCGTGGGAGAAGGCCCGCCCCACGCTCGAGCAGGTGTGGCCGCGGCTGTCGCAGATGCTCGGTCAGCCCACCCGCCTCGCGCTCGGACTGGGCGGCAACGTCATCATGACGCTGGGCTACGTGCTCGCGTTCGACGCCGCCCTCGCCGCGTTCGGGCAGTCGCTCAAGCTCGTCGACGTGGCCGTGATCTACCTGGTCGGCAACTCCGTCGGCGCCCTGGTGCCCACCCCCGGCGGCCTGGGCGGCGTGGAGGGCGCGCTCATCGCCGGGCTCACGGCCGCCGGAATCCCCCCGTCCCTCGCGTTCTCCGTGACCATCCTCTACCGCGTCGTCACCTACTGGGCGCGCGTGCCGATCGGCTGGGTGGCGATGCGGCGTCTGGAGAAGACGGGCGACCTCTGAGTCGCCTCAGGGCGCCCCGCCCGCCGCGCGCTCAAGACAGCCGTCTCATAGCGTGGCCCCGTGAACCGTGCCAGGGGGATGTTCAGCGCGCTCGCGGCGCTCTCGATCGCCGCACTGTCCGCCGTCGTGACACCCACGACGGCCACCGCGGCCACCACCGCGGGCTGGGCCGAGTGGGACCCGCTCACCGGGTCGGCCGGCGACTGGTCCACGACGATGCAGCTGCCCGCGGGCGACTTTCCCGCCGCGACGGTGACCAGCAACTCGCGCGGCGGCGGCGTCGGCGTCATCTCGGGGGCCTCGTCGTGGCTGGCCGCCTCGACGCCGCCCGGTGAGACGTTCGGCTCCAGCCGCAACCAGCCCTACCTCAACCTGCGCCCGCAGGCCGACCGGCCGACGACGCCGTCCACCACCACCTACACGTTCGAGCGCCCGACACCGGCCGGCGGCTGGGCGTTCGTGCTCGGCGACATCGACGCCGACCGGGTCCGCGTCTCCGCGCTCGGCGAGGACGGGCAGCCCCTGAGCGCCGACGAGCTCGGCTGGCAGGAGGCCTTCAACTACTGCCAGGGCGCGGGCACCCCGTCGTGCACCGACGTCGACGTCCCCACCTCGGACCCGGCCACCGGCACGCTGACGGGCAACGCGACCGCCACCGACACCAACGGCGCCAGCGGCTGGTTCCAGCCCTCCGTGCCGGTCACGAGCCTCACGATCGAGTTCGCCTGGCGGTCCGGGTTCCCCGTCTACCAGACGTGGTTCGCCTCGCTCGCGCGCGACATCACCGGCACCGTCACGCTCGACGACGGGAGCCCGCTCGAGGGCTCGACCGTCACGCTGCTCGGACCCGACGGCACCGCGCTCGCCACCACGACCTCGGCCGCCGACGGCGCGTACGCCTTCGAGGGCTACACCGCCGCGCCGGGCTACCGGGTGGAGCTGACCGAGCTGCCCGGTCCGTCGGACGACCACCCGTTCGGACTCGTCGCGGTGGGCTCGTCCGTCGTCGACGACGTCGACCTCACCGACACGGACGGCGTCGCCGACTTCCAGGCCCGCGACATCGAGCCCGTCGCCGTCAGCGGCACCGTGCTCGACGACGACGGCGAACCCGTGCCGGGCGCCACCGTGACGCTCACGCCGGTGGGTGGCGGAGAGCCGATCACGGCCGTCACGAACTCGCGCGGCGAGTACCTCGTGGACGACGTCGCGTGGGACGTGGAGAACGAGCAGCCGCAGGAGTACGAGTTCACCCTGAGCGACCTGCCGGAGGGCCACGTCGTCACCGGCGCACCGCCGAACCTCACGGTCGACGTGGGGCAGGAGGAGGCCAGCACCGGCAACGACTTCATCGTCCAAGGGCCGCCGGCCGTCTCCGGCTCCGTCACGGCGGGCGGGGAGCCCGTGGCGGGGGTCGTCGTGACGCTCGGCGACCGCAGCACCACCACGGGCGCGGACGGCACCTACACGTTCGAGGACGTGCTGCCCGGCGACCTCACCGTGACCGTCGAGGCGCCGGACGGCTACACCGTGGACGGCCCGGCCACGCAGGACGTCAATGTGGGCACCGACGACGTGACGGGGATCGACTTCGCCCTGGAGCGCGAGGTCGTCGCGCCGCCGGCCCAGCCGGTCGGCGGCACCGTCACCGACACCGACGGCGGCCCGGTCCCCGACGCCGAGGTGACCGTCACCGACGCGGACGGCGCGGAGGTCGCCACGGCCACCACCGACGAGGACGGCGCGTGGACCGCCGACCTGCCGGACGGCGGGTACACGGCGACGGTCACCCCGCCCGACGGCTACGTCGTCGAGGGCGAGGCGTCGCTGCCGTTCGACGTCGTCGGGGGCGAGGTGACCGGGCTCGACTTCGTGCTCGCCGCGCAGGACGCCACCCCGGCGCCGAGCCCGTCGCCCGACCCGTCCGCGAGCCCGACCGCGCCGCTGCCCGACCCCGGTTCGCCGGGCGACGGACCCGCGGCGTCGGGCGACGGACCCGCCACGACGGACGGCACGGGGAGCCTCCCGGCGACAGGCGCCGACGTCGGCGCGGCCGCGCTGGGGGCGCTGCTGCTGGTCACCGCGGGAGGGCTGCTGCTGCGCGCGTCGCGCCGGCGGGGCACGGGCGCGGCCGAGAGCTGACGTCGGTCCGGGGGGACGGCGTCACGCTCGCCGCCTGACCGCCGGGGGCGACCCCGCGGTCAGGCGGCGAGCATCCCCGTGGCGGACCGCACCAGCTGGTCGGCGAGGACGTCGAGCGGCGGGACGTCGAGGTCGCCCCGCTCGTCGTCCGCCTCCCACGCGGCGACGGCCGCGACCACCGCGCGCGAGACCATCGCGACGCGCAGCGCGGCCACGGGCTCGACGCCGTCGCACGTCACCGCGCGCATCCGGTCGAGCAGGTCGAGGGTGCCGACCACGGGCACGTCGACCCCCTCGTAGCGCTTCACGTCGCGCCGCACCCAGTCCATGAAGACCAGCGGCCGGTGCTGCAGCACGGCCTGCGTGTAGCGGGCCCACGCGCTGGGCCGCAGCCCCTCGACGGCCGTGACCAACGGGACCACGTACGCCCGCACCAGGGCCTCCGGGTCCTGTTCCCTGCCCTCGGCGACGAGCTCGGCGACCAGGTGCGAGCGATGGGCCTCGATCGGCTTGCTGCGCCAGTGGTACAGCGCGTCGAGCATGGTCTCGCGAGAGCCGAAGTGGTACGTCACCGCGGAGTGGTTCCGGTGCCCCGCCTCGCGGACGATGGCCCGCGAGCTCGCCCCCTGGAGGCCGTGGCGCGCCACGAGACGCTCCGTGGCGGTCAGCAGGGCGAGCTGCGACGGGTTCGGGTCGAGAACGTTCTCCAGGTCGTCGCGGGGCATCCCCCGGAGCGTAGTCACGACCGCCCGCCGGCCGCGAGACGCCGGCCGACCGTGGACCGCCCCGGGTGCGCGTCCCGGGACGGTCGCGCGGGCGGTCAGCGCGCGTGGGATGCTCCTGGAGGGCCCGGGCCGGACGCGCCGGTCGTCGCCCCCGGGAGGCGCGATGACCGTGACGGACCTGCGGACGCCGTCGTGCGACGTCAGCCCCGACGGCCCCGGCTCGATGACGTCGTCGACCTCCGCGTCGGCCGCCGCGGAGGAGCTCGACCGCGTGCTCGCCGGGCTGCAGTGGCGGTTCGTGGCCCGGGCGCGGCACACGCTCGCCGCGGGCGAGTGGGCGGAGCACACCTCCGGGGACGCGGCGCTCCTGCTCGTCACCGACGGTCTGGTGCGCGTGCGCGCCGGGGGCGACATCGCCGACCTCGCCCCCGGCGACTTCCTGTTCCTGCCGCACGGCCCGCGGTTCGAGGTGCACGCGCTGTCGGACGCGGCCGTCCAGTGCGTGCGGGTGGCGCCGGTCGGGGCGGACAGCGGCGCGGGCGTGCTGCCCGCCGTCGTGCTCCTCACCGAGCTGCCGCAGACGGAGCCGACGGCCGCGACGATGCTGCGCTCGCTGGTGGAGGACTACCGCGCCCCGCGCAGCGTGCTGGGCGACCGCGTCGTCACGCTGGTGGCGTCCATGGCGATCAGCGCCTGGTACGCACGCGGGTGCGCCCCGGCGCGCTGGCTGATGCAGCGCGAGGACCCGGGGCTGGCGAGCGCCGTCGCGGCCATCCACGCCGACCCGGGCCGCGAGTGGACGGTGGACGACCTGGCCCGCGTGGCGCTCGCCTCCCGCTCCGGGTTCGCCGCCCGGTTCCGCGGCGCCACGGGGCTGACCCCCGGCCGCTACCTGACGCAGGTGCGCGTGTCGCACGCCCGCTGCCTCCTGACGGCAGGCGACCTCCCGGTCGCGACGATCGCCCGCCGCCTGGGCTACGGATCGGACACGGCGTTCGGCCGCGCCTTCCGCCGTCACACCGGCGCGACGCCGTCCGAGTACCGCCGCGACAGCGTGCTGCGCACCAGGACCCCGCCCGCGACGGCGGCCACCGCGGCCACGAGATAGGTCCAGCCGACCCCGACCGAGTCGACGCCGAGGCCGCCGACGGCGGAGCCGAGGATGATCGCCGTCTGGAACGCCGCCACGACGAGCCCGCTGCCCGCCTCGACCTGGCCCGGCATCATCCGCGTGATCCACACCTGCACCACGTTGAGCACACCGCCGAACGCCGCGCCCCACACCACGACCGCGGGGTACACGAGCAGGGGAACGGCCGCGGACAGCCCCACGGCGGCGACGCCCGCACCGATGGCCACGGGCACCGTGAGCAGCAGCACGGACAGGTGCCGGTCGACGAGCGCCCCGATCGCGAAGTTGCCGACCAGCCCGCCCACGCCGAACAGCGCGAGCAGCACGGCGATCGTCCCGACGTCCGAGCCCGGCAGCAGCGACAGCGCGGGCCGCACGTACGTGTAGCCGGCGAAGTGCCCGCCGATCACCGCGACGATCGCCACCAGGCCCAGCCCGACGCCCGGCGACCGCAGCGCCCGACCCGTCGCCGACCAGCCGATGCCGGGCGTCGGGGCCACGGGCGGGAGCGCGACGCGCATCGCCACCGCCGTCACCACCGTGACCACCGCGGCCGCCACGAACACGACCCGCCAGCCGGCGGCGGCGCTGAGGATCACGCCGAGCGGCACGCCCGCCACCGTCGCGACCGTGGTGCCCGCGTTGACGACCATCATGGCCCGGCCCACCCGGTCGGCCGGGACGAGCTGCGTCGCGATGACCAGCGACATCGACCAGTAGCCGCCCAGGGCGGCGCCGAGCAGCAGGCGGGCCGCCATGAGCACGCCGATGCTGGGCGCCACCGCCACCAGCACGTTGGAGACGACCGCCCCCAGCGCGAGCACCACCAGCAGCGTGCGGCGGTCGGTCCGCGGGAACAGGGCGCCCAGGCCGAGCGCGGTGAGCAGCGCCGTGAGGGCCGTGACGCTCACCGAGAGGCCCACCACCCCCTCGGAGACCTCGAGGTCGAGGGCCACGGGCGTGAGCACCCCGGGCGGCAGGAACTCCGCCGTCACGAGCGAGAAGCTGCCCAGGAACATCGTGGCGAGCGCGAACCCCGCGCGGCGCGGCGGGAGCGGGCGGGGCGCCGTCGCGGCGCCGGCCGTCGTGCTGGTCGTCGGGCTGGTCGTCGTCGTGCTGGTCGTGGGGGCCGCCGCGGTGCTCGCGGCGGCGTCGATCGGGTTCGTCGTCATGCTGGTCGCAACAACGGGCGCCCACGCCCGGGCCGACCGGGACGCCGACGGACTCGATCCAGACGCCACGCCGTGCCGTCGTCGTCCGGAGACGCCGGAGGCCCGCCGCTCGCGGGTGGCGAGCGGCGGGCCTCCGGGGTGCCGACACGACGCGGACGTCGTGTCAGCGAAGGATCACTTCGCGACGGCCTTCTTCAGCAGCGAGCCGGCGCTGATCTTCACACCGAAGCCGGCCGGGATCTGGATCTCCTCGCCGGTGCGCGGGTTGCGACCGGTGCGGGCCGCGCGCTCGACGCGCTCGACCGAGAGCAGACCCGTGACCTTGACAGCCTCACCCTTGGCGAGCGACTCCTCGAGCACCGCCTGGAAGGCGTTGAGGAACTTCTCCGCCTCCGCCTTGCTGAGCTCAGCCTTGCCGGCGATGGCCGAGACCAGCTCGGACTTGTTCAGCGACATGTGAATCCCTTCTCCGGTTCACGACGCACGCGACCCGCGCGTCGTCACGTTCGACGCCAACCCGGCTCGCGCCGGGAGGACGGGGAACACACTAGGGAACATCCGCGGATTCCTGCGACTTTTCCGCGCGTGGCGTGCCGTACACCTCGATCCGGGAACCTTTCGAGCACGTGATCTGTCCCGGTATCTGCCGTCATGACGGGACAGATCGCGTGCTCGACGGCAGTCGCTCAGAGCGTCGGACGGCCCCCGTCGTCGGGCGTGTCGCCCGGTTCGCGGTTTTCGCCCGACTCGCCCGGCTCGCCCGGCTCGTCCATACCGTCGGCGCCGTCGACGGCGTCGTGCCGCTCGCCGGCGCCGGCGTGACGGCGGCGCTGCAGCAGGACGGCCGCCGCCACGCCCACGGCCGCCAGCACGACCACCGGGAACAGCCACGCCGTGGCCCACCCGGCCTCGCCGTCGGAGTTCAGGTCCACACCCGGGGTGCCACCGCTCTCGTGCACGTGCCCGGCCGTCGCCGCAGCGTCCGGGGACGTCGTCGCGCTCGGCGTCGGGCTGGCCGACGGGCTCGGCGTCGGGCTCGACGTCGGGCTCGGGCTGGGCGACGGCGTCGCGACGCCCGCCACCCTGAACGCGAGCTCGCCCTCGATGGGGTGCCCGTCGGAGGAGACGACGCGCCACGACACGTCCCAGTCGCCGCCGGGCAGGTCGTCGGGCAGCGTCGCGGTGGCCTCGTCGCCGTCGACGCTCACCTGCGCGGCCACGGTGCCGTCCGGCGTGGTGACGGCGACCTGGGCCCCCGCCTCCAGCACCTCGGCGCTGAACACCAACGCGATCTCGGTGGGCGCCCCGTCCACGGAGGCGCCGTCCGCCGGGTCGGACGAGAGGAGCCGGTCGTGCGCGCTGGCGGGCTGTGCCACGGCGACGCCGAGCACGGGCGCCAGCGCGACGGCGAGCAGGGCGACGAGGGCGCGACGGCGGCGCGCGGTCTGGGGGTGCACGGCCCGACCCTAGCGACCCGCCGACCTGTCAGAGCCACGTGGGGGTATGCCCCGCCCTGGCTCGGACAACTCCTGGGGCTCGCGACCTGTCAGAGCCACAGAGGGTATGGACCGTCCTGGGTCTGACAAGTCTCGCGGGCACGGGCAGCGTTCCTACACTCGGGGGGTGGACTTCACCTCGGCCTATGCCCACGGCTTCGCCCGCGTGGCGGCCTGCACCGTCCCCGTCACCGTCGCCGACCCCCGCGCGAACGCGGCCGCGGTCCTCGCCGAGGCGCGCGCGTGCCACGACGACGGCGTCGCGGTCGCCGTCTTCCCGGAGCTCTGCGTCTCGGGGTACGCGATCGACGACCTGCACCTGGCCGACACGCTCCTGGAGGCGACGTCGGACGCCCTAGCGACGATCGTCGAGGCCAGCGCGGACCTGCGCCCGCTGCTCGTCGTGGGCGCCCCGCTCGAGGTCGGGAACCGGCTGCTGAACTGCGCCGTCGTCGTGCAGGGCGGCCGGGTGCTCGGCGTCGCGCCCAAGTCGTACCTGCCGAACTACCGCGAGTTCTACGAGAAGCGCTGGTTCGCCCCCGGCGACGACCGCCGCGGCGCCACCGTGACGCTGCCGTTCGTGGACGGACCCGTGCCGTTCGGCCCCGACCTGCTGTTCGCCGCCGACGACGTGGCCGGTCTCGTGGTGCACGTCGAGGTGTGCGAGGACCTGTGGGTGCCGGTGCCCCCGTCGGCCGAGGCGGCGCTGGCGGGCGCGACGGTGCTGCTCAACCTGTCCGCGAGCCCCATCACCGTGGCGCGGGCGGAGGACCGGCGGCTCATGGTCCGCTCGGCGTCGCACCGCGGGCTGGCCGCCTACGCGTACGCGGCGGCGCAGGGCGAGTCGAGCACCGACCTGTCGTGGGACGGCCAGACGATGGTCTACGAGGTGGGCGACCTGCTCGCCGAGACCGAGCGCTTCCCGGACGGCGCACGACGCTCCGTGGCCGACGTCGACCTCGACAGGCTGCGCCAGGAGCGTCTGCGGCAGGGCAGCTTCGACGACAACCGCCGCGCGCTCGGCTCCCGCGTGGAGGGCTTCCGCACCGTGTCGTGGACCGTCGACCCGCCGTCCGGCGACGTCGGCCTGCGCCGCAAGGTGGACCGGTTCCCGTTCGTCCCCGACGACCCGGAGCGCCTCGCCCAGGACTGCTACGAGGCCTACTCGATCCAGGTGGCCGGGCTGGAGCAGCGGCTGCGGTCGATCGGCCAGCCGAAGATCGTCATCGGCGTCTCGGGCGGCCTGGACTCGACGCACGCGCTGATCGTCGCGGCCCGCGCGATGGACCGGCTCGGCCGGCCGCGCACCGACATCCACGCGATCACGATGCCCGGCTTCGCGACGTCGTCCGAGACGAAGGACCGCGCCACCCGGCTCGCGACGTCGCTCGGCGTGCACTTCGAGGAGCTCGACATCCGCCCGGCCGCCGAGCAGATGCTGCGCGACCTCGGCCACCCTTACGGGTCCGGCGAGAAGGTCTACGACGTCACGTTCGAGAACGTCCAGGCCGGACTGCGCTACGACTACCTGTTCCGCCTCGCCAACCACCGCGGCGGCATCGTGCTCGGTACCGGCGACCTGTCGGAGCTCGCGCTGGGCTGGTGCACGTACGGCGTGGGCGACCAGATGTCGCACTACGCCGTGAACTCCGGCGTGCCGAAGACGCTCATCCAGCACCTCATCCGCTGGGTGGCGGACTCGGGACGGTTCGAGGCGGAGACCAACACCCTGCTCCTCGAGATCCTGGGGCAGGAGATCTCCCCGGAGCTCGTGCCCGCGGAGGAGGGCGAGGCGCCGCAGTCCACCGAGGCGACGATCGGCCCCTACGCGCTGCAGGACCTCACCCTGTTCTGGACGCTGCGGCACGGGCTGCGGCCGTCGAAGATCGCGTTCCTCGCCTGGCACGCCTGGCGTGACGCCGACGCCGGCGAGTGGCCGCCGAACTTCCCCCACGACGAGCGGTCCACCTACGACCTGGCGACCATCCGGAAGTGGGAGACGGTGTTCTTCCGCCGCTACTTCTCGTCGCAGTTCAAGCGCTCCGCCATCCCGAACGGCCCCAAGGTCGCCGCCGGCGGCTCGCTGTCACCGCGCGGGGACTGGCGGATGCCGTCCGACGCCTCCGCCGCCGCCTGGCTCGCCGAGCTGGAGGAGAACGTGCCGACCGCCTGAGCTGCACCGTCAGCTCGCCGTGGAGGCTGCGGAACAGCACGTGTCGCTCAACCGGCTGGTGCCCCTCCGCCTGGCGGGCTGACACTGCGGTCAGGGGCGCGCGGCCGGCCCGAACCCGGTCCAGCGCAGCTCGGGCGGCAGGTGGCCCATGTCGTTGTAGACGATCAGCGACGCCGAGCGGTCGTCGCGGTACTCGAGGGTCGTGAGGGCGGCATTGCCGTACGGCAGCCCCAGCCAGCTCGCGGGCGGGGCGGCGAGCGCGTCGCGCACCAGCCACGCGACCTGGAACGCGTGCGTGACCAGCACCTCGTGCGTCTCGGTCTCGGCCGGGCACGCGAACCGGGCCGTGAGGGCCGCGGCCAGCCGTTCGCCCTCGGCCGCCTCGGCCCGGTCCTCGCCGTCGAAGAACCCGGCCCAGGCCGGCGGGAGCGGGTCCGGGATGAACGGCACGTGGTCCACCAGCTCGGCCGCCTCCGCGACGGGAACGCCGGGCAGCTGCGCCCCCAGGACCTGAGCGGACCGCACCGCGCGCGGCAGGGGTGAGTGCCAGACGGCGTCGACGGGCAGCGCCGCCAGGCGGCGGCCGGCCAGCTCGGCCTGCCGCTCCCCCACCCCGGTCAGCTCGCCGAACGGGTCCGCGGCGCCGTGGCGCAGCACGTGCAGGTGTCGGGTCGGCATGCGACCGACGCTATCGGGCCCCGAAGGCGTCGGTGCAGGCAGATAAGGTGCTTCGGGCCGTTCCGCCGGGGACGGCGGCAGGGAGCGCGGGGAGCGACATGAGCGAGCGGCAGCCTTCGGGGACGACCACGGACGGCGTCGCGACGCCGGAGCGGCAGCAGGACACGCTGCTGTGGCCCAAGCTCGGCCCGTACCCCACCGAGGTCCGCGAGACGATCCGCGTGCTCGCGGAGATCCTCGGCGCGCCGCGCAAGAAGAAGTCGAAGCCGACGTCGAGCTCCGGCTGGGCCGCGCGCAAGCTGGGGGTGAAGAAGGCCGCCCTGTCGGAGGTCAAGCGGGAGCTCTCCGACTCGCAGCTGCTGCTGCACGGGCATGTCCTGGCCCGCTGGATGACGGAGCACCAGGCCGCGGTCAAGATCCTCGGGCCCCACGGCAGCACGCCGGAGTGGCGTCCGCTGAGCCTCGGCGAGGACCACACCGTGTCGGTGCCCTTCCACCTGTCGGTGTTCTTCCCCGCGGGCACCCTGCGCGACGAGCCGGTCGCGATCCACATCTGCGGCGGGCATCCCGCCGACATCACCGTCTACGCCGGCAAGGGCCGGCGCGACCTCGCCGAGGCCGTCCTCGACGACTTCCTCACCGCGCTCAAGGGCGAGGGCAACCCGTACCGGGGCCGGATCCTCCAGGTGTCGGTGAGCAGCTACGGCAACCAGGTGGCGTTCGAGCCGGTGCCCGCGACGCACGAGACGCGCGCGGACCTCGTGCTCGCCGACGCCGTCTGGGGCGAGGTGGACCTGTTCCTGTCGTCCGGCACGACGCGCCGCGCCGACCTGCTCTCCCTCGGCCTGCCGACGACGCGCGGCCTGCTGCTGGCGGGCAAGCCCGGCGTGGGCAAGACGAAGCTCGGCCGGATCCTCGCGGCGGAGGTCGCGGGCGCGATGACGGTGATGATCGTGGAGCCGGACGTGCTGCGGCAGGCGTCGGAGAACCTCTACAAGGAGGTCGAGCGGCTCGGCCCCACCCTCGTCGTCATGGAGGACATCGACGGCGTCGCGAACGCCGACATGCGCAGCTCGTCGGGGTTCTCGGAGTTCCTCAACGCGCTCGACGGCGCGCGGGTGCGCAACGACGTCCTCACGCTCGCGACCACGAACGACCCGGGCTCCCTCGACCCGGCCGTGAAGCGGCCCGGTCGGTTCGACACGATCCTCGAGGTGCCGCTGCCGAGCCACGAGGGGCGTGTCTCCATCCTGAAGATCTACCTGCCGCGGCAGGGCGAGGGCCTCGACCTCGCGGCGATCGCCGGGAGCCTCGACGGTGCGACGGGCGCAGAGATCCGCGAGGTCGCGCGCCGCGCCGTCCTCGAGCACGGCATCGAGGGTCTGACGACGCGCCGCATCCTCGACATCACCGCGACCGGCCGCTGGAAGCCGTCCCCCGCCGTCGGTCACTACCTGTAGGGACCACGGGTCGGCGGCATGATGGCGGGCATGACCACACCGATCCGCACCGCTCGCTCCTCCGTCGCGATCACGAACGGCTACGTCGTCCCCGTGGACGGCCTGCCCGTCGACGGCGGCACCGTCCTGGTCACCGACGGCGTGATCACCGCCGTCGGGCCGGACGTCGAGGTGCCCGAGGGGGTGCCGACGCTCGACGCGGGCGGCCGGTGGGTGCTGCCGGGCTTCGTGGAGTCGCACGGGCACGTGGGCGTGCACGAGGAGGCCGAGGGGTGGGCCGGCGACGACACCAACGAGAAGACCGGGCCCGACGGCGCGCACCTGCGCGCGCTGGACGCGATCAACGTGGAGGACGAGGGCTTCCGCGACGCCCTCGCGGGCGGTGTGACGTCCGTCGTCGTGAAGCCCGGCTCGGCCAACCCGATCGGCGGCCAGACGGTCGCGATCAAGACGTGGGGCGGGCGCACCGTCGACGAGCAGGTCATCAGCGACGCCGTGTCGGTGAAGTCGGCGCTCGGCGAGAACCCCAAGCGCGTGTACGGCGAGCAGAAGAAGCAGCCGTCCACCCGCCTGGGCGTGGCGGCCGTCATCCGCCAGGCTTTCCTGGACGCCCAGCACTACGCCGCCCAGCGCGACGCGGCGGAGTTGAAGGGCGAGCCGTTCGCCCGCGACCTCGGCAAGGAGACCCTCGCCCGCGTGCTCGCCGGCGAGCTGGCGTGGGACCAGCACACCCACCGAGCCGACGACATCGCCACCGCGCTGCGCCTCGCCGACGAGTTCGGCTACCGGCTCGTGGTGAACCACGGCACGGACGGCGCCGCGATCGCCGACGTGCTCGCCGAGCGGGACGTGCCGGTCATCTACGGCCCCATGCTCACGTCGCGCTCCAAGGTGGAGCTGCGCGACCGGGACGTCGCCAACCTCGCCCGCCTGGCAGAGGCCGGGGTGCGGGTCGCCATCACGACCGACCACCCGGTGGTGCCGATCAACTTCCTCGTGCACCAGGCGTCGTTCGCCGTGAAGGAGGGCCTGGACCCGCAGGTCGCGCTCGAGGCGCTCACGGTGAACCCGGCGTCGTTCCTCGGCCTCGACGACCGGGTGGGCGCGCTGACGCCCGGGCTGGACGGCGACGTCGTCGTCTGGTCGGGCGACCCGCTCGACGTCGGGTCGCGCGCCGAGCACGTCTTCGTCACGGGCACGGAGGTCTACACGTGGGACCGCACCGCGGACGACGGCCGCGGCGCCGGCCGCGTGCGCGAGCGGTCACAGCGGTTCGCCCGCTGACCCGTCACCGGCCGTCACAGGTCGTCGAGGAAGTCCTCCATGAGCGGGCCGGCGGTGTCCGACCCGCGGTGGCCGTCCTCGACGAAGACCGCCACCGCGAGGTCGTCCACGATCGCGAGCATCCACACGTGCTGCTGCGACCCGTCGCCGTACTGCGCGGTGCCCGTCTTGGCCCCGACGATGCCGGGCACGTCCTGCAGCATGTCGGCGCTGCCGTCGGTGACGACGCCGTGCATGAGGTCGCGCAGCACCTGCGCCTCGCCGTCCGACACCCCGGGCGTCGCGGGCTCCTTCTCGGCCTCCGCCGACGGCGACGCGGACGCGTCGCTGCCCTCCTCGGCCGCGTCGTCCTGCACCAGCACGGGCTCCACCCGGTGGCCCGCGGCGACGCTCGCGGCGACCGTCGCCATCCCGAGCGGCGACGCCTGCACCTTGCCCTGACCGATCATCGACGCCGCGTGCTCGGTGCCGTCCGCCTTGGCGGGCACCGAGCCGAGGAACGCCGGCACGCCCATCGCCGCCGCCGCCGCCTCGTCGTCCAGCAGGCCCAGGTCGGACCCCGCGGTCGCGAGGTCGGCCTGCGCCACCTTGTCGCGCTGCGCGATCATCGCGGTGTTGCACGAGTGCGCGAACGCCGTGCGCAGCGGCACGTCGCCCGTGGCGGACGACGGGTAGCCGGGCACGTTGCCGAACGTCCGGCCGTCGACGGTGATGGTGTCCGTGCAGGCCACCTCGGTGTCCGGGGTGAGGCCGGCGCGCTGCATCGCCAGCGCGTCCACCACCTTGAACGTGGACCCCGGCGGGTACTGCCCGAGCGTCGCGGTGGACCAGCCCTCGCTGCCCGGGCCGCTCGCCGCGGCGAGGACCGCGCCGTCGGACGGGCGGACCGCGACGATCGCGCTGGCCGGGTCGACGTCGTCGAGCACGTTCTCGGCGAGCTTCTGCAGGTGCTGGTCCAGGGTGGTCGCCACGGGGGTGCCGTCCACGGCGTCCACGCGGTACAGCTCGCGGCCCTCGTCCTCGTCCTCGTCGGGCTCGCCGTCCAGGCCGACGTCGCCGTCCGCCCCGCTGGCCGCCACGACGCTCACGAGGACGCCCGGCGAGCCGGTGAGCCGGTCGTCGTAGGCGCGCTGCACGCCGGACAGCCCCACGACGTCGCCGGCCTGCACGGCCCCGTCGGACTCCTCGACGACCTCCTCGGTCGCCTCCCCGACCCGTCCCAGGATCGGCTTGGCGAAGTCGCCGGTGGGCCCCAGCTCCAGGGAGTCCTCGACCGCCCGGACCCCGATGATGTCCAGGGCGTCCTCCAGCGAGAAGTCCGTGCCCGGGTTCTCCTTGCGGATCGTGATCGCCTCGACGAACGCCTTCTCCCCGGCCGCGTCGACCTGCGCGAAGAACTCGTTCGGCTCGAGCCCGACGAGCTGCGCGAGGTCGCGGGCCGCCGACTCCTGCCCGAGGCCCTCGACCGCCGTCTTGTCCACCCCGATGTGCCACACGCCCCGCTCGGTGACCATCGGCTCGCCGTCGCCGTCGAGCAGGTCACCCCGGTCCGCGTCGAGCGTCGTGACCTTCAGCCGCTCGCCCGGCGCCAGGTCGGGCACCAGCACGTCCGGGCTCCACACCGGCCGCCAGGTGCCGGTGCCGTCCTCGCTCTCCGGCACCGCGTACGTGAGGTCGACGTCGGTGGAGTACGCCCAGGTGACGTCGCGCCCCACGGGCCACGACCAGTCCAGCGTGGCCACGGCGGTCGTCGCCCCGTCCTTGGTGACGGGCTTGCCGACGTCCGCCACGGTCACGGTGTGCTCCCGGGTCCCGGCCGCGTCCACGAGCGGTTCCAGCACCTCGGACAGCTGCGTCTGCACGTCGACGGATCCGGGAGCCTGCAGCGGCACGTCGCCCACCTTGCCGGCACGGAGCGCCGCGGCGAGCGCCGCGGCGGCCTCGTCGGCGGGCGGTACGTCGGTCCCGGTGCAGGCCACCAGGGGCAGGCCCACGACCGGTGTCAGGAGGACGGCGAGGGCGAGGCGGTAGCGACGGTGCACCTTGGCGAGATTATCGGCTTCCTGGCATTCTGGTCGGCATGCCCCCCCGTGTCCCGGTCACGGTCCTGCAAAGATTTCGCGGCGCTGCCGTCGTGGGCGCCCTGGCGATCGCGGGGACCGTCGCGCCGGGAGCCGTCGCGCACGCCGCGCTCCCCGACCCACGGCCGGGCGGCGAGTCCGTCCTGAGCCGGACATGGACGCCGGCCCTCGACCCCGCCGATCCCCTGGTCCTGGTGAACAAGGCGCACCCCGTCTCGCCGGCGGGCTGGGCGCCGGACGACCTCGTGCGCCCCGACGTGACGGCTCTCGGGGAGCACGACCGTCTGCGCGCCGACGCCGCGCGGGCCCTCGAGCGGCTGGCCGCCGCGGCCGAGGACGCCACCGGTCACGAGCTCGTCCTCGCCTCCGGCTACCGCTCCGCCGACTACCAGCGCCGGCTGTACGCCCGCTACGTCGACGCCCACGGCCGCCGCGCCGCCGACACCTTCTCCGCCCGTCCCGGGTTCTCCGAGCACCAGACCGGCCTCGCCGCCGACGTCGCCGAGGCGGGCACCTCGTACACGCGGTTCGGGCGCACCGAGACCGGGCGGTGGGTGGCCGACCAGGCCTGGCGCTACGGGTTCGTCGTGCGGTACCCGAAGGGCGAGCAGGCGGTGACGGGATACAGCCCCGAGCCCTGGCACCTGCGCTACGTGGGCACCGCGCTGACCACCTTCATGCACCTCGCCGACACCCCCACGCTGGAGGAGGCGTTCGGCGCCGCCCCGGCCCCCGACTACGCGCCGACCGGCGGGTGAGCCTGTCGAAACCCACCGACCGGGCCCCGACGGGCTCGACCAGCGGGGTCAGGCGGCCAGCGCGCGGCCCAGCCGCTCCACGGCCTCGGTGAGGACCGCCGTCGACGTCGCGAGGTTGAGCCGCAGCCACCCCGCGCCGCCCGCGCCGAAGCGCACACCGTCCTCGAGGGCGAGGCGCCCGTGCTCCAGGACGTGCCCGGCCGCGTCGGCCGCGGGGACCCCGCCGGGCAGGGCGGCACGCAGGTCCAGCCAGGCCAGGTAGGTGGCGTCGGCGGGCTGCAGCCGGACGGCCGGGGCGTGCTCGGCGAGCAGGCGGGCGAGCAGTCGCCGGTTCTCCTGGACGCCGGCGAGGAGCGCGTCGAGCCACGGCCCGCCGTCGCGGTAGGCGGCGGCGTGCGCCAGCACCGCCAGGTGGTTGACGGCGTGGCCCGCCTCCTCGGGGATGCGGCGCAGGTCGTCGGCGGCGCCCGGGCCGCCCAGCGCGACCGCCGCGCGCAGCCCCGCGAGGTGGAAGGCCTTGGACGCCGACTGCACGGCGACGGCCCGCTCGGACCCCGTCACCGACAGCAGCGGCACGAACGCGGGCGCGGCGTCGTCGAGGTGCGCGAACGTGAGCGGGGCGTGGATCTCGTCCGCCACCACCCGCACCCCGTACCGGTCCGCGAGCGCCAGCACGGCCTCCAGCTCGGCCCGCGTGTGCACGGTGCCCGTCGGGTTGTGCGGGTTGCACAGCAGCAGCACGGCGCGCCGCCCGGAGCCCGGCCCGACGCCGTGGGCGGCCGCGCCCGTGGCGCGCGCGAGGGCCGCCTCGAGCGTGCCGAGGTCGAGCCGCAGCTCGGCGTCCAGCGGCGCCTCCACGACCTGCCGGCCCTCGTTGCCGGGGAAGCCGTAGAACGGCGGGTACACCGGCGGCGTGACGACGACGGCGTCGCCCGGGGCGGTCAGGACGCGCAGCACCTCGACGACCGCCACCATGACGTCCGGCATCGTGCGGCTGGACGCGACGTCCGGCGTCCACCCCCAGCGGCGCTCCGCGAACGGCGCGAGCGCCTCGGCGTACGCGGTGCCGACGTCGTACCCGGTGTCGCCGAGGGTCAGCGCCCGCTGCACCGCGTCCACCACGGGTGGCGCGACGGGCGTGTCCATCTCCGCCACGAACAGCGGCAGCACGTCCGGCGGGTACGCCCGCCACTTCACGGACGTCCGGCGGCGCAGGTCGTCGAGGGTGAGCTGCTCCAGCGGGTTGTCGGTCACGGCTCCGGTCTACCAGACCGTCGCACCCACGGCTGAGCCTGCCGAGACCGGTCCTGGTCCCGACAGGCTCGACCGTACGCGGGGCTCAGCCAGCCGCGGCCGCCCGCTTCACGACGGGCTCCCACTCGTCCGGGGCGAGCACCGGGCGGTCGTCGTCGGTGCGCCCGGCCCAGCGCCGGGCGTCCTCGATGGTGGCCGCGAGAAGGCCGCGCAGCCGGGCGTCGGTGTCGGGCACGAAGGCCTCGCTGATGCCCTGCACCGCCGTCGACACGACGGACGGCGCGGCGTCCCGCACGAACCGCTTGGGCCGCACGCGCGTGCCCTCGCAGAACCGGTACGCCCACTCGGCCGTCCGCGGCGACGCGGCGAGCGCGTCGGCGCTGGCGGGGTCGAGGGTGCCCTCGGGGCGCCCGTCGAGCACGTCGAGCATCCGCTCCGCGCCGATGATCGCGACGGCCAAGGTCTGCTGCCGGTCGGCGGGCGCGACGGGCAGCGCCGTCTGCGCGGCGCGCAGCGCGATCTGCACGTCCCACCGCGGGTCGGGGCTCGTGAGCCCGATCACGGACGGGATGAGCGGCGCCAGCTGCGGCCGGTTCCCGTCGGAGGTCAGGTCGTTCACGGCCCGGGCCAGCATCGCGAGCAGCGGGTGCGTGCACTGGGGATGGTCGCTCCAGCGCTCGCCGGCGAGGAACGACGCGAGCTCCATGAAGCACGCGCCCTTCTTCGGGTTGCGGTGCTTCCCCCGCCCCAGCATCGGCAGCGCGTCGAAAGCGCCTGAAACAGATCCAGCCACGAGTCCACCCCCGTATCGGTCCGGTCACCCCCAGTGTGCGACGGGTGTGACCCAGGTCGCAACGGATAGGGCGGGCGAAGGCTGCCCGACCGGCGCGCCCGGCGCTCCCGGGGGCACCTCAGACGGGCCGACGCCCTGGTGACGGCCCCGTCTGAGGTACCCCGGGGCCGAAGACGGGGCGGTTGACCGATCCACGGTCGGGGGCCTCAGGACGAACGTCGTCACCACGAGATCGACGAGAAGCCGGCGGTGGCCGGCAGGCAGCAGACACAGGGCCGGGCACCCCGGCCGGTGAGGGGACGAGGACATGAACCGGATGACGTCGCGAGACCTGACCGTCCTGGCGGAGCTGGACTACCGGCAGGCACGGCTGGCCGAGACCTACCAGCGTGGGACGCCCGCGTGGGTGCGGGCCGCCGGCCGCTGGGCGAAGGGCCTGGTGCGGCGGGTGCGCGCCCGGGCCGTGGCCCGCGACGCGGTGCAGCGGCTGGGGGCGACGATCGACGCGGTGGCGGCGCGCACCGACGCCGACGCGTGGGAGATCCAGGTGACCCGCCGGGCCGACCAGATCTCGCACGGCCTGGAGGCGCTGCGCCCTCAGGACGGCGCCGCGCGCCGGGCCGCCTGACCGTGGTGGGGACGAGCGCCCTCTCGGTCGAGCCCGTCGGGACCAGGATCCCGGCGGGCTCGGCCACCGTGGCGGCGGGTGTGGGCGCCCGGTGGGACGATCACCTCGTGCGTCGTTCCAGCGAGGTCCCCCTGATCGCCCGCCAGGCGGAGGTCACCGCCTTCCGCGGTGCGCTGGAGCACGCCGCCGAGGGCGAGCCCGGCGTGCTGCTGCTCGGCGGCGACGCCGGGGTGGGCAAGACGCGCCTGGTCACGCACCTCGCTGACGTCGCCCGCGACGCCGGGGCGCGCGTCGTCGTCGCGCACTGCGTGGACCTCGGTGACGTCGGCATCCCGTACCTGCCGTTCACGGAGGCGCTGACGCAGCTGCGGGGCGTCCCCGCGGTCGCCGAGGTGGTCGCCGAGCGCCCCGCCCTCGCCCGCCTGCTCGACCCGGCCGGGGGCGACGGCGGCTCCGACGGCAACGAGCACGGCGAGCGCCTGCAGCTGCTGGACGGCGTGGCGGGCAGCCTCGCCGCCGCCGGGCACGCGGGCTCGCCCCTGGTCCTGGTGGTGGAGGACGTGCACTGGGCGGACGAGTCCACGCGCGACGTGCTGCGGTTCGTCGTCGCCCGGCTGCGCTCGGAGCACCTGCTGCTCGTCGTGACGTACCGCAGCGACGACGTGCACCGCCGCCACCCGCTGCGCCCCGTCCTCGCGGAGCTGCACCGTCAGCGGCCCGTGGAGCACGTCGAGCTGTCCCCGTTCACCCCCGACGAGCTGCGCGAGTTCACCACGGCCACCCGCGGCGAGCCGCTCGACGAGCAGGAGTTCGACGCGGTGCGCTCCCGGTCCGACGGGAACGCGTTCTTCGCGGAGGAGCTGCTCGACGCGGGGCAGCCGTCGGCCGGGCTGCCCTGGTCGCTGACGGACGTGCTGCACACGCGGCTGCAACGGCTCGACCCGGGGGTCCAGCAGCTGGTGCGCCTGGCCGCGGTGGCCGGGCGCCAGGTGGACGAGGCGCTGCTGCGCGCCACCGCGCCCCGTCTGCCGGGCCTCGACGCTCCCGGTGCCGCGGACGCCGCGCTGCGCGAGGCCGTCACCCAGCAGGTGCTGGGCGTCGAGGGCCAGCACGTCGCGTTCCGGCACGCTCTCGTGGCCGAGGCGCTCGTGCTCGACCTGCTGCCGGGCGAGCGCACCACCATGCACCGCGCCTACCTGGAGGCGCTGACGGCGGACCCGGCCCTCGGCTCGTCGGCGAAGCGCGCCCACCACGCCCTGCAGGGTCATGACCTGCCGGCCGCCCTCGTCGCGTCCCGCGACGCCGCCCTCGCCGCGGCCGAGCTGCTCGCCCCGGCCGAGGAGCTGCGCCACCTGGAGCAGGTGCTGTCGCTGTGGGAGTCCGTGTCCGACGCCGAGGACCTGCTGGGCACCGACCGGGTCGCCGTCGCCCTCGACACCGCGGCCGCGGCCAGCTCCGCGGGCCAGGCGACCCGGGCGGAGCAGCTCGCGCGGCGGGCCGTCGACGGGCTGGGCGACGACCCGGAGAGACAGGCCCGCCTGCGGCACGTGCTCGTGCGCTACCTGCTGAACGTCGAGGCGACGAACGACGCGCTGCAGCAGACGGCGCTCGCGCTCGACGTCCTCCTGCCGGGCGCCACCGGCCCGGACGGGCCGGGCGGGGCGGAGATCGACGAAGCCGCGGCCACGGCAGACCTGGCGTGGACCCTCGCCGCTCGGGCGCGGGCGCTGCTCAGCGTGGACCGGGACGACGAGGCCGGCACCCACGCACAGCTGGCGGTCGACGTCGCGCGGCGTGCCGGGGCCGCCGGCGCGGAGGCGGACGCCCAGACGACGCTCGCCATCCTCGAGGTCGCCGAGCCGGACGCGGCGGCCGGCCGGCTGGAGGCGGCGCGGGACCGGGCCGCCGACGCGGGCGACCTCCCCACCGAGCTGCGCTCCTGGTACAACCTGTCCGCGACCCACTTCTACGCCGGCCGGCTCGACGCCGCCGGCGCCACCCTCGACGAGGGGCTCGCCCGGGCGCGCGCCACCGGCATGGTGTGGTCCACGTACGGCGTGGAGATGGTCGACCTCACCCAGATCCTGCCCTACCTCAGAGGCGACCTGACCGAGCGCGAGGTCCCGCCCGGCACCCCCGCCTGGGTGCTCCCCTATCTCGACGCGGGCCGCCTGTACGCGGCCGTAGCCCGGGACGGCGCCGACGCGTCCGCCCGCGCGGAGGCTCTACGCCCGCACTGGGACTCCGACGGCCAGGTCGCCCTGATCGCCGGCGGCACCCTGGTGGACGCCATGACGTGGGCCGGTCGGTACGAGGACGCGGTCGCGCTCGCCGAGGAGGTCGCCGCCCACCTGGGGGCCGCCTGGTCCGAGTTCTTCCTGGGCCGCATCTGGATCACCGCCCTGGCCCTCGCGGCCCTCGCCGAGAGCGCCGAGACGCGCCCGGTGGCGGAGGGTCGGGCCGCCGATCTCCTCCAGCGCGGCGACACCCTGCTCGCGGTGGCGCACGAGACCGCGGAGCGGGGCCGCCCCCGCGGCGGGCGACTGGGACCGGAGGGCCGCGCCTGGCTGCGGCGCGCCGACGCCGAGCACGCGCGGCTGCGCGCGGCGCTCACCGACGACCCGGCCGACCCGGCGCTGTGGGAGGCGACCGTGCGCGAGTTCGACTTCGGCTACCGCTACGAGGTGGCCCGCTCCCGGTTCCGCTGGGCGCAGGCGCTGCGGGCGACGGGCGACGTGCCCGCGGCCGAGGTGGAGGCGGCCGAGGCCCTCGGCGAGGCCGTGTCCATGGGGGCCGCGCCGCTGACGGCCGCGATCCACGCGTGGGGCCGGCGGGCCCGGGTGCCGCTGCCGGGCACCCGACGCACGACGTCGGTCCTCACCGAGCGCGAGGAGGAGGTGCTGATCCTCGTCGCGCAGGGTCTGAGCAACCGGCAGATCGGCGAGCGCCTGTACATCTCCACCAAGACGGTCAGCGTGCACGTGTCGAACCTGCTCGCGAAGCTCGGCGTCTCGGGGCGGGCGGAGGCGGTCGCCGTCGCGCACCGGCGCGGGCTGATCGGCGTCTGACCGCCCAAGGTCCATACTGGGCGCGTGCCGGAAGCTCAGGCTGTCGGCTCCCTGTCCGGTCCGTCGCCCGGTCCCGTACCCGGTCCCGCGTCCGATCGCGTGGCCGGTCCGCCGCCCGGTCCGGCCCACGGTGAGCCCGTCGCAGACGAGGTGTTCGACCGCATCGCGCGGCTCGTGCACCGTCAGCTCGGCGTGCCCGCGGCGGCCGTGGTCATGGTCACGGACGACGGCGACGTCAAGACGCTCCCCGGCGCGGTCGGCTTCCCCGACGACGCCCAGCGCAGCCGCCGCCTCGAGCTCCCCCGGCCGCTGACGACGATCGTCGCCCGCACGCGCACCCCGCTGGTCGTGCCCGACGCGGAGGACGACCCGCGCGTGTCGGGGCGGCACACGATCGGCGACCTGGTGCTGGCCGCGTACGCGGGCTACCCGATCGAGGACGCCCGCGGCCACGTCGTGGGGGCGCTGTGGGCGGTGTCGTCCGTGCCGCGCACCTGGACCGAGACGGACCTCGCCACCCTCGCGGACCTGTCCGCCGCGGCGTCGGGCGAGCTGCGGCTGCGTGCCGAGCGGGAGCGCGCGCGGCTGGCCGAGCAGGTGGCGTTCCGCGCGCACCGCCGGTCGCGCTTCCTGCTGGGCCTGTCCGAACGGTTCGCCCGCGTCACCACCCTGGACGAGGTCGAGGACGCCATCGCGCACGTCATCGGCACGGGCACGGGCGCCCGGTGGGTGTCGCTGGCGCTGGTGGACGCCGACCGGCGGCACCTGTCGTTCTTCACCGTCGGGCACCACCACCCCGGCGAGCCGGCGCTGCGCAGCACGCGGCTCGACGCGCCCCGGCCGGACACGCACGTCGTGCGCAGCCGTGCGCCCCTGCGGTTCCGCGACCACGCGGAGATGGTGGCGACCTACCCGGAGATGGGCCCGGTGGGGTCGGTATCGGAGGGGGCCCGGTCGTTCCTGCCCGTGATGTCGAACGGGACGGTCGTGGGCGTCATCGCCTGCGTGTGGGACCAGGCGCGCGAGCACGACGCCGACACGGCCGCCCTGGAGTCCACGATCAGCCGGTACGTGGCCCTCGCCCTGGAGCGGGTGGCGCTGCTGGAGGCGCGGCGCCGCGTGGCGACCACGCTGCAGGAGTCGATGCTCACCGCGCCGCCCACGGTGGCGCACCTCGACATCGCGACCACCTACTCCCCCGCGGCCCGCACCGACCAGGTGGGCGGCGACTGGTACGACGCGGTGGTGCGCGACGACGGCACCGCGATCGTCATGATCGGCGACGTCGCGGGCCACGACGTGCACGCCGCGGCGCAGATGGGCCAGCTGCGCTCGATGCTGCGGGCGCTCGCGTGGAGCCACGACGAGTCGCCGGCCGGGCTGCTGACCCGCCTCGACAAGGCGAACGCGCGGCTCGGCCCGCGCGCGATGGCGACCGCCGTCGTCGCGCGCCTGGACCGCGACCCGGCGCCGTGCCCGCAGGACGTGCCGGAGGGCGGCGGCACGGCGGCGAACCCGCCCGAGCGCGCGTTCACGCTGACCTGGTCCGTGGCCGGACACCCGCCGCCGATGGTGCTGCGCCGCGACGGCCGGGTGGAGCGGCTGTCGGAGACCCCCGACCTGCTGCTGGGCGTCGTCCCGACCACCCCCCGCCAGGACCGCACCGTCCGCCTGCTGCCGGGCGACACCCTCGTGCTCTACACGGACGGGCTGGTCGAGCGCCGCGGCGTGCCCAGCGACCAGCGGCTGTCCGACCTCGAGCAGGTGCTGCGCTCCGCGCACGGCGAGGCCACGTCCGCCGTCCCGCGCGCGCTGGTGCGCGGCCTCGTGGGCGACACGCAGCGCGACGACGTCGCCGTGCTGGCGCTGCGGGTGCGGGTGCCCGCGCCGTCCGGCCCGCCGACGTCGGCCGGGCCCGCGAAGGCGGAGCGCCGCGTCGCGGACGACGACCTGAGCGACCTCGGGCCCGCGCGCCGGTGGGTGGACGACGTGCTCGAGTCGTGCGACGTGTCCGACGAGCAGCGACGGACCGCGATGCTGCTCACCAGCGAGGTGCTGACCAACGCGCTGGAGCACGGCGAGGGGCCGATCACCGCGACGGTCGAGGTGGACGGCCGTCGCCTGCGGGTGGGCGTCCGCGACGGCAGCACGGCCGAGCCCGAGCTGCAGTCCCCGCAGCCGCAGGACCTGTCGGGCCGCGGGGTGCTGTTCCTCGACCGCCTCGCGTCGCGGTGGGGCGTGCTGCGGCACGACGGCTCCGACGCGGTCGGGCGGCACTCCGGCGTGGTGGAGGGCAAGACGGTGTGGTTCGAGATCGACCGGGGGGCGCGGCCGCTGACCGGCACCGTCTCGCGGGTGCGGCCGCCGACCCCGGCGACCGGCGCCGTCCCCCTGGTCGAGCGCGTGCTGCGCGGGAACCGCGGCTGATCGTCCCGCGCTGGTCCCGGGTCGGACGGGTTGCCGATGCCGCGCGGTCAGCGCACGATTCTTCACAAGCGGCCCGTGGTCGCGCGCCACGGACTGCCGGAGGTCGGGATGAGACGCAGGCGCAACGGTTCCACCCGGGCGCCCCGCGGCGGCGCGCGCGCCGCAGCACTCGGCATCGCCGCATTGTCGCTCGCCGCCGCGATGCTGCCTGCCGCGCCGTCGCCGGCCGTCGCGGCGTCGCCGCCCGACACCACCGAGACCGGCGATCCGCCTCCCCCGGCCGACCCGACGACGCCCGACGGGCTCGACGAGCCCTCCCCCCTGCCCGACGACAGCATCGTCGAGATGCCTCCGCCCGCGTCCCCCGACATCGTGCCGAACGCCAACACGATCCGGATGGCGTGGGTCGGCACGCCGGGCGAGCGCCCGGACGACGACGCCCTGCTCACCCTCCAGGCGGCGATCAACGCCGCACCGTCGGAAGGCACTGTCTCGTTCGACCCGAACGACTACGCCTTCACGGGCGCGCTGACGATCCCCAGGGCGATGACCCTCGACAGCAGTGCCGCCTCGATGCTCTACAGCCGGTTCACCGTCAGCGGAGGCGGTGCGACCTTCGCCGACGACGTCAGCATCGGCGCCGCCAACACCGGCGCGATCGTCACCGTGACCGCCTCGGGCGCCACCCTCACCGGCGTCACCATCCGCAACCCGACCCCCGTCCTGCGACCCACCGGCGTCCAGCTCGGAGCGGGAGTCACCGGCGTGGTCCTTGTCGGCCTCGACGTCGACGGCGCAGGCGAACCGTCGTCGTTCGGCGTCAACCTCACCACGGGCTCGGCGACCCTCACCGACCCCACCATCGCCGGAGTCGCGACCGGCGTCGTCGCCACGGCGGCCTCCACCGCGAGCGGTATCGCGGTCGAGGGAGGAACCGTCGCGGCGGCAACCTCCGGAGTCTCCCTCGGCACCTCGACCGCACCGCAGGTCTCGGACGTCGACGTCACGGGCACGTCCGGCGCGGGCACCGGCATCGACCTGGCGAACTCGACCGGCGCCGTCGTCGACTCGGTCACCGTGCACGGCTTCGCCCGCGGCATCGGTGCCTCCCCCACCAGTGCCGGGGCCGGGCCGACCGTCAGCGACGCGGTCATCGACGGGAGCAGCCGCGAGGGCATCGCGCTCGGCTCGACCACGGGCGCAAGCGTGACCGATGCCCGGATCACCTTGGCCGGCGCCGCCCAGTCCACCGGCATCCTCACCTTGCTGGCCACCGCGGTGACGATCGAACGGCCGGTGATCACCGAGGCGATGTACGGCATCACGACGAGCGCCGTCAACACCGGCGCCGGGCCGACGATCACCGATCCCCGGATCACCGCCTTCGGCGGCATCACCCTCGGCTCCACGCAGGGCGCCTCCGTCACCGGCGCCGTCCTCGACAACGGGCCGTGGACAGGTGGGACCGGGATCAACACCGTCAACGCCGGCCGCGTCTCGATCTCGGACATGACCGCCACGGGCTTCCTCTACGGGATCGGCGCCCAGTCCAACCTCGATGCGAGCTCCGACCGCGCGAACATCGCGATCTCCGACATCCGCGTGACGGGTGCTCCGAACGCCTCGAGCGGCGTGTATCTCCTCGGTGCGGTGGACGCGACGATCTCCCGCGTCACGGCTGAGCTCACCGGCGCGGCGCTCGTGATCCACCAGTCGACCGGGGTGCTCGCGCAGGACGTCGAGGTCACCGGGCGCGAGGGCCCGACCTCGGTGACCGGCGGCGCCATCCTGCGCGCCTACGGCTCGCAGGACGTCGACGTCACGCGCTCGTCGATCGACGGCGGCTCCTACGGGTTCTTCTACTCGGACACCGACGGATCCACGGTGACCGACGCGAGCGTGAATGGCCTCGCCGAGTACGGCGTGTACGGGCGCAGTGTCTCGAACGTCGATGTCAGCGAGGCCACGTTCACCGGCAACTCGGCGGTCGGGCTCTTCGTCGTGACCAACCCCGACGACGGGATCAGCCACGACGTCGCCGTGCACGACAGCACCATGACCGACAACGACGGCGGCATCCACGTGCTCCAGGGCACCACCGGCGTGTCGATCACCGACAACACCGTGAGCGGCCAGCCCGACATGGTCACCGCCGGCTCTGCGCACGACCTCACCATCGCGGGTAACAGCGTCGAGCAGACCGGCGCCGCCGGCCTCGCGGCGATCACCGTCGCCCCTCTGTGGCAGGACGGCGCGCTCCCGGGCTCGTACTCCTCGTCCGACGTGGAGATCACCGGGAACGAGTTCGCCGGGGGTGGCACGTGGATTCAGGTCGGCACCGCTGATCCGGACGCGCACCCCGACGAGGCCCTGCGCCGTGCCCTCCGCGACGACGTGCTCGCCACCGGCAACATCTTTCCGGCGGGCTCCGCGGCGATCCGCACCTACGCCAACGCCGTCGTCGGCGAGGACACGGCCCCGGCCCTCGCCCGAGCCCTGCCCGTGGACGGCCCGGTCGCCGTCGACGCGCGTGACCACGACGACCCGAACGACTGGGACTCGACGTGCAAGGCGACGGGTCTTCTCGACGACGCCTCCTACTACGACGGCGGCGGCGCCGAGGTGCACGAGGTGACCGAGGCTCCCGTGCTGTACCCGATGAACTGCATCGACCTGTCACTGACCGAGGTCATCGATGCCGACGACGGCACCGTCTTCCACGCGGGCGACCTGGTGACCTGGAGGCTCACGCCCCATAACGACGGTCCCCGCGCCGCACCGGCCGGCTGGACGATCACACAGCTGCTGCCCGACGGCGTCGAGCTCGTCTCCATGGAGGGCGAGGGGTACTCCGTCGACGGCACCACCGCGACGGCCGCCGCCGACCTGGCGGTCGGCGCCGACGGCCCGCTGCTGACCGTCACGGCTCAGGTGCTCGTGCCCCCGGCGGGCGAGTCGACGATGCGCAACGTCGCCTACGTCGCGCCCGCTCCGGACATCGACCTCGACGAGGACGGCAGCGTCGACGCGATCATCGAGCAGCTCAGCCCGCTGGTCGTCCCGACGATCTCGACCGACACCGAAGCCACTGCCACCGACAACGACGCGCAGGCCGTCTGGGCCGTCGAAGGAGCGCCCGCGCCGGAGCCGCCAGGGCCGGACGACGGTGGCGCGGATCCGGTCCCGGTCCCCGACGGCAACGACCCGGGCCCTGGAATCGACGCGGACGGGTTCCCTGGCGGTGAGGGCACGGTTCCCGTGGACGGCGGCGGCTCCGACACCGCACAGCTGGCCGCCACCGGCAGGCCCGTCGCGCCGCTCGCCGTCGTCGCGCTCCTGCTTCTCGGGGCGGGGGCGGCCGCCACGACATGGGCGCGCCGCAAGAAGGCCACCGGCTGACGCCCCGGTGGGCGGGTCTTGGCATTCCAGGGATCCGCCTCCCTTCTGAGCGAGCAGGAACCCTGCTGAGTGCGGCGGCACGGAGGACTCGTCCGGCGGGGCCCAGAAGCGTGGCAGCGCCGTCGCCCCGGGCGACACCCCTCCCGGGTGTCGGCGGTCCGTCGTACGGTGTGAGACGTGACACACACCGCCCAGCGCACCGCCGCGCCGTCGACCTCACCCTCGACGACGGCCGCCACCGGTGCCCCCGACGACATCGGCGCCCTGCTCGAGCCGTACCGGCGCGAGCTCACCGGCTACTGCTACCGGATGCTCGGCGGCGCGTTCGAGGCCGACGACGCGGTGCAGGAGACGCTGCTGCGCGCCTGGCGGTCCTACGACAAGTTCGAGGGACGCTCGTCGCTGCGGTCGTGGCTGTACCGCATCGCGACCAACGTCTGCTTCGACCACCTCGGGTCGTCGAAGCGACGCGAGCGCCCCATGGGGCTCGGCGGGCCGCAGCCCGCGGAGGAGCAGTACTTCGGCGACGTGCTCGCCGAGGACCGGTGGCTCGAGCCCGTGCCCGACGACGCCGTCCTGCCGCGCGAGGGCGACCCGGCGGACGTCGCGGTGGGCCGGGAGTCGATCCGTCTCGCGTTCGTGGCCGCGCTCCAGCACCTGCCGGCCCGGCAGCGCGCCGTGCTGGTGCTGCGCGAGGTGCTGCGCTGGTCGGCCGCCGAGGTCGCGGCGCTGCTGGACACCACGGTCGCGTCCGTGAACAGCGCCCTCCAGCGCGCCCGCGCCACCCTCGGGAGCAAGGGGCTGCGCCGGGCGGGGGGCGACGACGCCGCGGACGCGCCGGAGCCGCAGTGGTCCGAGATCGACCACCATCTGCTCGAGCGGTACCTGGACGCCTTCGAGCGCTACGACATGGACGCCCTGGTGGCGCTGCTGCACGAGGACGCCGTGCTCAACATGCCGCCGTACACGATGTGGGTGCGCGGCCGCTCCGAGGTGATCCGCTGGATGACCGGCGCCGGCGCCGGCTGTCGCGGGTCGCGGTGCCTGCCCGTGCAGGCGAACGGGTCCATGGCGTACGGGCAGTACCGCCGGGACCCGGCCGGCGGCTGGTCGCCGTGGGGGCTGGCCGTGCTCGAGGACGACGGCAGCGGCCGCATCACCGGCATCACGACGTTCCTCGACACCGCCACCTGGTTCCCCCGCTTCGGGCTGCCGGACCGCCTGCCCGCCCTCTGACCTGCGCGCCCGCCGCGCCCGCCGGACGTCGCTGGGCTACGTTTTCCCGCATGACCACGGACGCCCCGCAGCCCGAGGGCGTGCCCCCCACCGGGACACCCGCGCCCGCGCCGGACGAGGAGATCGACGACTCCGTCCGCCCGGTCCAGCACGACAGCCGCAACCCGCCGCGATGGCTGCCGCGGGCGCTCGCGATGGCGGTCGTGGCCATCTTCGTCGCCACGTTCCTGTCGTACGCGTTCGGCCAGCTCGGCGGGCTCGCCGTCAACGTCCTCCTGTCCTTCTTCGTCGCGCTCGCCCTCGAGCCGATCGTCGTGTGGCTGGTGCGGCACGGGTGGCGGCGGGGCGCGGCCGCCGGGGCAGCCCTGGGCGGGTCGCTCGTGGTGGTCGCGGGCGTGCTGGCCCTGTTCGGCAACCTGTTCGTGCAGCAGCTGATCCAGCTCGTGTCCTCGCTGCCCGCGCTCTACACGAGCGTCCAGACCGACATCGAGGCCCGCTGGGACGTCACCGTCCCGGACTCCGACGACCTGATCGCGCAGGCCCTCGACCAGTGGGGGCAGGACGTCGCCACGGGCGCGATCAGCGTCGGCGTGTCCATCGTCGGGGTGCTCTTCGCGATCACCACGATCCTGCTCATCACGTACTACCTCATGGCGGCGGGGCCAAAGTTCCGCGCGGCCATCTGTGCCTGGCTCCGGCCCGACCGGCAGCAGGAGGTCCTGACCCTGTGGGAGATCACGCAGGTGAAGGTCTCCGACTTCATCAGCTCGCGCGTCGTGCTCGCGGCCCTGTCGAGCGTGTTCACGTTCGTGTTCCTGCTGATCGTGCAGACTCCGTACGCCCTGCCGCTGGCGGTGTTCACGGGCGTCGTCTCGCAGTTCGTGCCCACCATCGGCACATACATCGGCGGCGCGCTGCCGGTGGCCGTCGCGCTCGCCGCGCAGGGGCTGCCGCAGGCGATCGCCGTCCTCGTCTTCATCGTGGCGTACCAGCAGGTGGAGAACCTGATCTTCTCCCCCAAGGTCAGCGCCCGGGCCCTGGAGATGAACCCTGCCGTGTCGTTCGTCGGCGTGCTCGGCTTCGGCGCCGTGTTCGGCGCGCTCGGCGCCTTCCTCGCCCTGCCGATCCTCGCGACCGTGCAGGCCCTCGGGAACACCTACCTCCAGCGGCACGAGCTCGTCGAGTCCCGACTGCTGCACGACCCGGACGCGCCGGGCGCCAGGACGACGGGCCGGGGCGAGGGGTCCTGGTCGTCGCGGCGCCGCCGCAACCTCGAGGCGGGCGAGCGTGCCGCACGCGAGGCGGAGGCCCGGCGCCGCGACGGCGCAGAGGACTGAGCACAGGGAGTGAGCATGGATCTCGTCGGAGGTATCGCCCTCGTCGTGGCGGTCGGCGTGGCAGGGCAGGTCGCGGCGCGGGCGCTGCGCGTGCCGTCCATCCTGCTGCTGCTCGTGCTGGGCCTCCTCGTCGGCCCCGTCCTCGGGTGGCTCGACCCGGACGAGGTGTTCGGCGACGCGCTCTTCCCCCTCGTGTCCATGGCGGTCGGCCTGCTGCTGTTCGAGGAGTCGCTCAAGCTGGACTTCCGGCGCCTGCGCGGCGGCGCGCGACGTCCCGTGCTCGGACTGGTCACCACCGGAGCGCTGGTCACCGGCCTCGGCGCCACCGCGATCGCGTACCTGTTCCTCGACGTGACGTGGGGGCGGGCCGCCGTGATCGGCGCGATCCTCATCGTCTCCGGCCCCACCGTCGTCGGGCCGCTGCTCGCGATCATCCGGCCCCGCCAGCCCGTGGAGTCGGTGCTCGCCTTCGAGGGCATCTTCATCGACCCGATCGGGGCCACCGTGGCGCTCGCGGTGGCGAACGTCGTGCTGCACGCCGAGCCGGTCAGCCTCTTCGAGACCGGCGGCTGGGGCCTGCTGGTGGGCGTCGTCGCCGCCGCCCTGCTCGTGATCCTCATCCGCTTCGGCCGGGTACCGCGGGAGACGGAGGTGGTGCTCGCGTTCGCGTTCGCCCTCGGGGCCTACGCGATCGCCGAGGGCGTGCACGACGAGGCGGGCCTGTTCGCCACGACCGCGCTCGGCGCCGTCCTGGCGAACCAGCGGGTGGCGCGCACCGAGCCGCTGCACGAGTTCGGCACCCACATCGGACTGCTCCTGATCGGCGCGCTGTTCGTGGTCCTGTCCGCGCGCATCGACCTGGACGCGCTGGCCCGCTACGCCCTGCCCACCATCGGGATCGTCGCCCTCCTCGTGCTGGTGCTGCGCCCTGTGGTGGCCGCCGTCTCCACCCTCGGCACCGAGCTGCGCTGGTCGGACCGCGCGATGATCGGGTGGATGGCCCCGCGCGGCATCGTCGCCGCCTCGACCGCGTCCGTCTTCGCGCTGCGGTTCGAAGATGCCGGCGAGCCGTTCCCCCAGCTGGTGCCGGTGGTCTTCGGCGTCGTGCTGCTCACTGCGATCGTCTACGGGTTCACCGGAGGGCCCGCCGCGACGCTGTTCGGCGTGCGCTCGTCCGAGCGGGAGCGCCTGGACGACGACGGCCTGCCGATCCTCGACCGGTCGACGTGACCGGTCGGCCTGATGAGGGCCCGCTGCCTACGATGACGGCATGACCGGTCCGGTGCTGGTGGGCGTGCCGCACGACCACCGCCCGAGCGTGCCCCGCCGGGCGGCGGACCTGGCGGCCGCGCTCGGCGCCGAGCTGCTGTGCGTAACGGTGGACGAAGCGTCGGTGCGCGTGTCCTCCGGTGGCGTCGCGCCCGTGGACCCCGACGCCGGCTCGCCCGCCGCCGACGACGGCGACGCGCACGACGCCCTCGCCGCCGCCCTCGCGGGAAGCCCGGTCCCGTGGCGGCTGGAGCGCACCGCCGGCGACCCGGCTGCCGAGCTGGCCCGCCTCGCGGCCGCCCACGACGCCGTCCTCATCGTGGTGGGGGCGCGGCGACCCGGCGTGCTGGGCTGGGCGACGCACCTCGTCGGCGGCACCGTCGCGGGCCGCCTGGTCCACGACCAACCACGACCCGTCGTCGTGCTGCCCGACGAGCACGCGGACGACGCCTCGTGACGGCGGGCAGCCCGCCCGCGCGAGTGCCGTCCGGCCGGGCCCGGCCCGCCCATCGCCGGCCCGGCCTGGTCGCGCTGGTCGCGGCCGGCGGCGCCGTCGGCACCGCGGGCCGGTACGGGCTGGCGCAGGCCTGGCCCGCCGTGGAGGGATGGCCCGTCGCGACGTTCGCCGCCAACGTGCTCGGCGCCTTCGTGCTGGGCTGGCTGCTGGAGTCGCTCGCCGCCCGCGGGCCCGAGACGCGGGCGGTGCAGCGGGTGCGGCTCGCCGTCGGCACCGGCGTGCTGGGCGGGTTCACGACGTTCTCGTCGCTCGCGCTGGAGACGGAGCGGCTGCTCGCGGTGGGGGCGGTGTGGCAGGCGCTCGCCTACGCGGGCGGCACCCTCGTGCTCGGCTACCTGGCCTGCCTCGCGGGCGTGCTGCTCGGCTCCGGGCGGAGGTCGCGATGACCCGGAGATCACGATGAGCGCCGCGACGGCGCTGCTGCTCGTGGCCGTGGCGGGCGGGCTGGGTGCCGCCGCCCGGTTCGTCGTCGACGGCGCGGTGCGGGCGCGCACACCCTGCGCCGCGTTCCCGTGGGCCACGGTCGTGGTGAACGTGTCCGGTTCGCTCGTGATCGGCCTCGTCACCGGTGTGCTGCTCGGCGCGGGCGACCCCGCCTCGCTCGAGCCGTGGCGGATCGGCGTCGCGACCGGTTTCTGCGGCGGCTACACCACCTTCTCGACGGCGATGGTCGAGGCGGTGCGTCTCGCCCGCTCCGGCCGGCGACGGCTCGCGGTGGCCAACGCGCTCGGCACGATGGCCCTCACGCTGATTGCCGTCGTCGTCGGCATCGGCCTCGGAGTCCTCGTGGGCCGGCTGCTCTGAGCCGTCGTCGCCCGCGCTGGCCCTCCTCCGCGCGCCGCCACATGATGGTGCCGTGCTGGCACTCAACCCTGGCGAGGTCCTCGTGCTCACCGTGTGGGCCGTCGGTCTGGCCTGCGCCGTCTACGCGGCCGGCGACCGGCGGACGAGTCCGGCACGCCGGGTCGTGACGGTGCTCATGGCATTCCTGCTCCCGGTCCTGGGCTCGTTCCTGGCCGCGGTCCTTGCCGTCCAGCGCCTGCGTTCCCGGCGGCGGGCCGGTCCGGACGCCGCGACGCCGTAGACGCTCGCGCCCCGGCCAGGACTTCGGCCGACCACGTCGGAGCCGCTGTGGCACGCTGACCCGGTGAGCCTCATGCTGCTGGACTCCGCGAGCCTGTACTTCCGCGCCTTCTACGGCCTGCCCGACTCGCTGCGCTCCCCGGACGGGAGGCCCGTCAACGCGGTGCGCGGCCTGCTCGACATGATCGCGTTCCTCGTCACGGAGCACGGGCCGGACCGGCTCGTGGCGTGCTGGGACGAGGACTGGCGGCCTGCGTTCCGGGTCGAGGCGATCGGGTCGTACAAGGGGCACCGGGTCGCGGCGGTCACGCCGGCGGGCGAGCCCGACGTCGAGGAGGTGCCCGACGCGCTCACCCCGCAGGTGCCGGTGATCGTGGACGTGCTGGCCGCGCTCGGTATCGCCCGCGTCGGGGCGCCGGGGTTCGAGGCGGACGACGTCATCGGCACGCTCGTGACGCGCGAGGTGGCGCGCAGCGCCGCGACCGCGCTGCCGGTCCCCGGTGCCGTCGGGATCGTGATGCCGGCCAGCGTCGACATCGTGACCGGCGACCGGGACCTGTTCCAGCTCGTCGACGACGCGGCGGGCGTGCGCGTGCTCTACCCGGCGCGCGGGGTGCGCGACCCGGACGTCGTCGACCAGGCCCGGCTCGCCGAGAAGTACGGCGTCCCCGGCGGCCAGGCGTATGCCGACATGGCGACGCTGCGCGGCGACCCCTCCGACGGGCTGCCCGGCGTGCCCGGCATCGGCGAGAAGACGGCGGCCAAGCTGCTCGCCGCGTTCGGCGACCTGGCGGGCCTCCGCGCGGCCGCGGAGTCCGGGGCGAAGGGCCTCACGGCCACGCAGCGCCAGAAGCTGCTCGACGCCGCGGCCTACCTCGACGTCGCCCCCACCGTGGTGCAGGTCGCGCGCGACGCCCCCGTCGGCGAGGTCGACGACGCGCTGCCCCGGGCCCCGAAGGACCCCGAGGCGCTGGACACCCTCGCCGAGCGGTGGGGCATCCGCAGCAGCGTGGACCGGGTGCTCACGGCCCTTGCCGCACGTCCCTGATCAGGGCTGGAAGACGCAGAACTCGTTGCCCTCCGGGTCGGCCATGACGGTCCAGCCGATCTCGTCGTCCTGCGCGCGCAGCACCCGCGCGCCGCGGGCGACGAGGTCGTCGAGGCTGACGCCGTCGTCCAGCGTGACGTCCCAGTGCCAGCGGTTCTTGACCGTCTTCGGCTCCGGCACGGGGACGAAGTCGAACGACTCGAACGGGACGCCGGCACCCTCGTCGAGGTAGGCGTAGTCCATGTCGTCGTCCTGGGTGAGCGTGCCGCCCAGCAGCCCGTGCCAGAACGCGGCGACGGTCCGGTAGTCCGCGCAGTCGACGACGATGTCCTTGAGCCGGTAGGACGGCACGTCGTCGACCGTGAAGACGCAGAGCTCACCGCCCTCGGGGTCGGCCAGCGTCGTGTAGTGGAACTGCCCTGGCTCGGTCAGGCGCGGCCGGTCGGGGAACTCGTCGAGCGACCGGGCGCGCACGTCGGGGTGCACGCGGTGCTTCACCGTCTTCACCTCGGGCACGGTGTTCACCCAGACCGTCCGCTCGGGCACGGGGTCGGGGCCCGGGTCGCGCAGCACGACGTCACCGTCGTCCAGCCGCTCGACCCGCAGCCCCAGCGTGCGGGCCCAGAACTCGCCCAGCGCGGCCGCGTCCGTGGCGTCGACGCACAGGTCCTTGAACGTCACCAGGCTCATGACCGGAAGGGTACCCACGGCCGCCGTCAGGCGAGCGCGGCCTCGACGAGGTCGGCAGCCCGCCGGGTCCCGCCCTCCGCCAGCGCCTCCGTCTGCAGCGCGGCGGAGCGGCGCGCGACCTCGGGGTCGGTGGTGAGCTCGAGCAGGGCGGTGCGCAGCTCGTCGGCGGTCGAGACGTCGCTGCTGAGGCGGCGCGCGACGCCGAGCTCGACCAGCCGGTCCGCGTTCATGAACTGGTCGACCGCCTGCGGCACCGCGATCATCGGCACGCCGGCGAGGAGCCCCTCGCTGCTGCCGCCCATCCCGGCGTGGGTCACGAAGGCGTCGGCCTGCTCCAGGATCGCGCGCTGCGGCACCCAGGCGTGCACCTCGACGTTCGAGGGGAGCTCGCCGAGCTCGCTCGCGTCGACGTACTTGCCGACCTGGAGCACGACGTGCCAGCCGGGCAGGTCGCCGAAGGCCTCCACGCACCGCCGGTAGAACTCCGGCTGCCGCGTGTACGCGGAGCCGAGGGAGATCAGCAGCACCTTCTCCGCGCCGGCCGGGCGGCTCCAGTCCGTGGCGCTGCGGATGTCGAAGCAGGGGCCGACGAACGTCACCACGTCGGTGTCGACCCGGTCGGCCTCCGGCTGCATCGCCCGCGGGATCGCCGCCAGCACCGTGCCGGGCGCCCCCGGGAAGGCGTCGACGTCGGTGGTGGTGGCGCCGTTCGTCGCGAGCCAGCGGGCGAACTTCTCCCGGTAGGCGTCGGCGCCGGGGAGCTGCCACAGCGGTGCCGCGACCTCCTCGGCGTAGCCGTCCCACGCGACGAACGTGGGCGACAGCTGGATCACGGGCCGTCCCTGGGACTCGCCGAGCGCCCGCGCGGAGTACCCGCCGATGTCGTACAGGTAGAGGTCCGCCGGGTCGTCGCCGTAGAAGGCGCGCAGCTGCGGCAGCACCTGGATCTGGTCATCGAGGAACGTCTCCATCGCGCCGATGGCGTCCTCGGGCCAGTCGTTGTCGGCGACCGGCAGCGTGGACGTGACCGGCACCAGCTCCGCCCCGGTGGGCGTGATGAGGTCGGCTACCGGGGTGTCGTTGGCGTACGTCACCCGGTGCCCGCGCGCGACGAGCTCACGGATGATCTCCAGGCTCGGCAGGACGTGGCTGACGGCGGGTACACCGACCATCGCGATGTGGGCAGGGCGACGTGACATGGGTCCATCGTCGCAGCCGCCCCGACCGCGCGACCAGCGCTTTTGCCGGTCAGCCCGTGTTCTGCAGGCCCGCGGAGACGCCGTTCACGGTGAGGAGGAGCAAGTGCTGCCAGCGGTCCTTGTGGCCGCCGTCCACCCACTCGCCGTCGTCCACGGTGAGGCCCTCGCTGGTGCCCTTGCTGCGCAGCGCGCGCAGGGCGCGGACCTGCAGCAGCGACAGGGCGTCGACGTACGGGGAGCGCAGCTGCACGGCGCGGCCCAGCACGCGACGGTTCGCCAGCGGCCACTCGTTGCCGGTGACGCGCAGCACCCACTCGCGGGTGCGCCGCAGCTCGTCGAGCACCAGCTGCGCGAGGTCGTCGCGGTCACCGAGCGCGAGGTACTGGGCCGCGATGTCCTCCTGCGTCTTGGCGAGGCCCATCTCGACCGTGTCCAGCAGCGTGGTGAACAGCGGCCACTCGCGATAGGCGGCCTGCAGCTCCTCGAGCCCGCCCGGCTGCTCGCCGGCGGAGCGCAGCGCCGTGCCGAGGCCGAACCAGCCCGCCAGGTTGATGCGTGCCTGCGACCAGGAGAACACCCACGGGATGGCGCGCAGGTCGTCGAGGGAGTTGACCGACAGGCCGCGCTTGGCGGGGCGGGAGCCGATCGGCAGCAGGCCGACCTCCTCCAGCGGCGTCACCTGCGCGAACCACTGCGGGAAGCCCTCGGACTTCACGAGGCCGTGGAAGGCGGCCCGCGACGTCACGTCGAGGGCGTCGGCGAGCGGCGCGAACCGCTCGCGGGCCTCGGCGTTCCGCTTCTCGACCGTCGGCGCCGACGCGAGCAGCGTCGCGGCGGCGACCTGCTCGATGTGCCGCGCGGCGATCGTCGGGTCGCCGTAGCGGGCGAGGATGACCTCGCCCTGCTCGGTGAGCTTGAACCGGCCGTCCACCGAGTGCGGCGGCTGGGCGAGCACCGCGCGGTTGGCGGGGCCGCCGCCACGGCCGAGCGAGCCGCCGCGGCCGTGGAACTGGGTGAGCGTGATGTCGTGACGCTGCGCCCAGTCGGCGATCCGCGACTGCGCCTTGTGCAGGGCGAGGGTCGCGGCGACCGGGCCGACGTCCTTCGACGAGTCGGAGTACCCGAGCATGACCTCGACGCGGCGGCCGTTCTCGACGAGGCGCTTCTGCACCTCCGGGAACTCCAGCATCGCCTCGAGGATGTCGACCGAGTTCTCCAGGTCGTCGAAGGTCTCGAAGAGCGGGACGGCGTCCACCACGGGGGCCTCGTCGGAGCCCTCGAACGCGAGCGCGGCGAGCCGGTAGACGGCGGCCAGGTGCTCGGGCGCCTGGGTGAAGGACACGATGTAGCGGCGGGCGGCGCGGATGCCGAACCGCTTCTGCACGGCGCCGAGGGCGCGGTAGGTGTCGAGCACCTCGACGGTGCGCTCCGACAGGTCCCCGTCGAGGCCCTTCTCCTCGATCTCGGCGAGGGCGGCGGCGTGCACCTGCGAGTGCTGGCGCACCTCGAGCTCCGCGAGGTGGAACCCGAAGGTCTGCACCTGCCAGACGAGCTTCTGCAGGTCGCCGTACGCCGCGCGGGGGGCGCCCGCCTCGACGAGGGAGCGCTGCACGACCTCGAGGTCGGCGACGAGCTCCTCCGGGTTCCGGTACGCCAGGTCGGCGTCCCGGCGGCGGGTCGCGGCGACGCGGCCGGCGATCGCGAGGACGGCAGCCCGGTGCGGCTCGTTCGGCGAGTCGGCGGCCGCGCGGGTGACGAGCTCGTCGGCAAGCTGGCGCATCCGCTGCCACAGCGCCTTGAGCTCCGACGACGCCGGCGTGCCGGCCTCGTCGAGCGTGAGCCGGCGGCCCGTCTCGACCGCCGCGGTCTCGAGCGCGCCGAGCGCGTGCTCGGCGGCGAGGGTCGCGGCCTGGCGCGTGACCTCGGCGGTGACGTTCGGGTTGCCGTCCCGGTCGCCGCCGATCCAGGAGCCGAGGTGGACGAAGGGCCGGGCGACGGGCGGGACGCTGCCCGCCTCGCCGTCGAGCAGCCAGTCGTCCAGGCGCCGGTACACCTCGGGGAACGTGGTGAACATGGTGGCGTCGAAGACGCCCATGGCGGTCTTCACCTCGTCGAGCACCGACGGCTTGTGCGCCCGGATGGGCGACGTGCGCCACATCGTGTCGATCTCGGCGAGCAGGCGGCGCTCGTTCTCGGCGAGCGTCGTGCCGCCGGGACGCATGGTGTCGCGGTCGGCGACGAGGGACGAGATGCGGCGGACCGCGCCCGAGACGGCACGACGGCGCGCCTCGGTGGGGTGCGCCGTGAGCACCGGCCGGAACTCGATCTCGCCGAGGCGACGCAGGGCCTCGTCGCGGCCCACCTCCTCCGCGAGCTGCGTGAAGGCCTGCGGCAGGGAGTCCTCGATGACGACGTTCCCGGCGGCGTCCGACTCGCGGGACCGCAGCACGCGGACGCGGTGGAACTCCTCCGCGAGGTTCGCCAGGTGGAAGTAGCACGTGAAGGCGCGCGCGACCTGCTCGGCGCGCTCCGGCGTGAAGCCGGCCACGACCTCGGCCGCCTCCGCCAGCGCAGCGCCGCCGTCGTCCGCCCCGTAGGCGCGGATGGTCAGGCCGCGGAGACGCTCCACGTCGTCGAGCAGGCCCTGCCCGCCCGCCTCCTTGAGCACGGTGCCGAGCAGCCCGCCGAGCAGGCGGATGTCGTCGCGCAGAGGGTCGGGCATCTCGTGGCGTGCCACCACACGTTCGATCGAGCCGGTGGATCCCAGGTTCTCGCTCACGGGACCAGAGCGTAAGCCGTCTCGCCGTCCGGGCGTCGGGTCGTCCGGCTGGTGACCCCTGTGACGCTCGCGTCAGTCCACCCAGGAGGGGTCGGCCATGAGCTCCCGCAGCTCGTCGACCAACCGCGCGGTGTGGAAGCCGTCGGCGGCGGCGTGATGGACCTGCACCGCCAGCGGCAGCAGCACCCGGCCGTCCCGCTCGACGTAGCGGCCGAGCGTGAAGATCGGCGCGAGGTGGCTCCAGCCGTCCCGGATGTTCAGGGTGAACCCGGTGAACGACGTCCACGGCAGGCTGGACACGTCGAACGCGTTCGGCGGCGGCGCGCCCTGCGGGAAGAACTCCGCCGACCTCCCGTGCTCGGCCAGCACCGCGGCCGCGGCGTCGTGGAACGTGCCGAAGTCGGCGTCGTAGGGCGTCCAGACGCACGAGAACGTCTCCCGCTCCGGGTGGAAGACGGTGAACGCCGGGTGCACCGTCGGCCAGACCGCGGGGCCCCCCTCGCTGGTGAGGCACATCCGGAACTCGTCGTGCCGGTTGACGACCGTCGCGAGCGCCCAGACCTGAGCGACGTACGTCTTGCGCGCCGAGCGGCGCAGCGCGTCGACGAACGCAGTGGCGTCCAGCTCGACGGTCATCGCGTACGTGCACGGTGACGCCCGGAGGTAGTGCTCGAAGTGCTGCCGGCGCGGCCACGTGGCGACGTCGACGGGGACCGGGGCGGACGTGTCCATGCGGGCATGGTCGCAGCCACCCGCGCGGACGCACAGCGCTTTTTCGACGGCGTACCGACCGCTCGGCGTCGACCGCGAGGACGGCGCGAGCCGGACGTACCTCTCCCCCGTCCCGGTACCCTCCCGGGTGCGGCCGCTCGACCCGCGGCAGACCGACGAACGGAGCAAGGGACCCATGACGAGGGTGTACGCGGTCAGCGACGTGCACGGCTACCGCGACGTCCTGGTGCATGCCCTGGCCACCGAAGGGCTCACCGACGCCGACGGGCGGTGGGCCGGTGCCGACGCCCGGCTCTGGTTCCTCGGGGACTACCTGGACCGTGGGCCGGACGGCGTCGGCGTCATCGACCTCGTCCGGCGGCTCGTCGACGAGTCCGAGGGCGCCGTCGGAGCGCTCCTGGGCAACCACGAGGTGCTGGCGCTCGGGATGCGGCAGTTCGGAGCCACGACGATCCCCGGTCCGGGCGAGGCGGGGCGGAGCTTCGCACGGTCGTGGGAACGCAACGGCGGCCTCGCCGGCGACCAGGCGCGCCTCACCGACGAGCACGTCGGGTGGCTGCGTGCCCTGCCGATGGCGGCGCGCGACGCCGGTGCGCTCCTCGTGCACTCCGACACCCTCGCCTACCTCGAGTGGGGCCGGACCCTCGAGGACCTCAACGCCACCGGTCAGGGCCTGCTGGAGTCGGACGACCTCGCGGTGTGGTGGGAGACGTGGCGGCGCCTCACCTCCCGCGCGGCCTTCCGCGGGGAGGGCGGCCCGCAGGCCGCCCGAGAGCTGCTGGACCACCTCGGGGGCGACCGGGTCGTGCACGGGCACAGCATCGTCGCCGAGATGCTCGGCCGTGCGTACGCGGACGTCACCGAGCCGCAGTCCTACGCCGACGGCCGCGCGCTCGCCATCGACGGCGGCATCTACGAGGGCGGACCCTGCCTCGTCGCGCGGCTGGCCTGACGTCCGGGCGTCGTCGGCCTCATCGCGGTCCTCGGCTCTTGGGGCACCATCGGAAGCCTCGTGAGCTGGCCGGTCGGGCAGAGCTCCAGACTCTTTACCCGACCCGGGCGCGGGCGTACCCGACGGCCACGCCGGCCCCGGCGAGGGCGAACCCCGCCCACGCCCAGCCGCCGTCGGCGAGGGGGCCGGCGAGCATCGCGCCGACGACCGACGAGCCGACCACGCCGCCGACGGCGAGCGCCAGCCCGTTGACGCCGAACCGCGTGGCGACGGACGCGGCGGGCGCCCCCGCGGCGACGACGGCGCTCATCGCGGGCTGGAACACCATCTGCCCGAGGGTGAACACGACCATCCCTGCCACCAGCGACGCGACGCCCGGACCGCCGCCGAGGACGGCGATGCCCGTGCCCATGAGCGCGACGCCGAGGGCGAGCACGGCGGGCATCCGTAGCCGCGCCTGGAGCCACCGCGTCACGGGCACGGTGGTCGTGAGGACGAGGACGGCGACCGCGGCGTACACCGCGCCGACGCCCACGCTGCTGCCGAGCACGGCATCCAGCCGCAACGGCACGACGAGCTGCAGCTGCGTGAAGATCGCCCACGCGCCCGCGTTGAGCAGGCACAGGAGAACGAGCGCGCGGCGCGCCTCGCGCCGCATCCCGCCGCTCGGCGACGGTGCGGGCGTCGCGGGCTCGGCGGCCGGGACGGCGGGAGGCCCGGCGTCGGGCTCCGCCGCCCGCCCGAGCCCCCACCAGGTGAGCGGTGCGGCGACGAGGAACAGCCCGGCCGCGACCCAGCACACGACGTCGAAGCCGGTGGCCACGAGCAACCCGCCGAGCAGCGGCCCGACGACGAACCCGGCGTTGCTCAGCGCCTCGCGCCGGGCGAAGACGTCGGGTCGGGCGCCGCCGAGCCGCGCGTAGGCGGCGTAGGAGGCGGGGTGGAAGAGGGCCCCGCCGAGACCGACGGCGACGCCGGCGGCCCCGACCGCGAGCGGCGTCGTCGCGAGCGCGAGCGCCCCGAAGCCCGCCGCACGCACGAGCACGCCCGCGACGATGGTGCGGCGCACGCCCCACCGGTCCGCGAGGATGCCGGCGGGGAGCTGCAGCCCCTGCTGCGCCCCGGCGCGGACCCCCGCGAGCAGCCCGACCAGCGCCAGCCCGAACCCGAGCCCGTCGGCCAGGTGCACGGCGAGCAGCGGCACCAGCACGTAGAAGCCCGTCGCCATGACGAACGTGTTGGCGTACAGGGCGGGCATGGCGCCGCGGGGCGGGGTCCGCCCCGCGGCGTCGTCGGGGGAGGTCACCGGGGGCCGAGCACCCCCGCGAGCGCCGCGAGCTTGCGCGGCATGTCGTACGCCGCGCCGCCCTCGTGCCCGTTGTACGGGAAGACCTCGATCTGCGCGGGCCCGCCGTAGCGGTGGTAGGCCGCGAAGACGGTGGACGGCGGGCAGATCTTGTCCATCAGCGCCACGGAGAACCATCCGGGGCAGCGGGCGCGGGCGGCGAAGTTCGTGGCGTCGAAGTACGACAGCGTGCGCATCACCTCCTCGACCTCGAACCGGTGGCCCTTGAGGTAGCGGGCGATCTCGGCGTACGGGCCCTCGTCGGTGATCTGCGACGCGCGCCGGTAGTGGCTGAGGAACGGCACGTCGGCGATCATCCCGGCGAGGTCGTCGCGCAGGCCGGCGACGGCGAGCGCGAGCCCGCCGCCCTGGCTGCCGCCGAGCACCGCGACCCGGGCCGGGTCGACCTCGGGCAGCGCCTTGACGGCGTCGACGGCGCGCACGGCGTCGGTGACGAGGCGGCGGTAGTAGTGCTTGGCCGGGTCCTCGATGCCGCGGGTGAGGAAGCCGGGCGACGACGACCCGTGGCCCTCGGGCGCGACGTCCGGGGTGTCGGCGGTGGTCTTGCCGCCGCCGCCCTGGCCGCGGTTGTCCACCACCAGGTGCGCGTACCCGGCCGCGGACCATGTGAGCCACTCCCACGGGACGCCGCGCCCGCCGTTGTACCCGATGTACTGGACGACGGCGGGCAGCGGCCCGCTGCGCTCGCGCGGCAGCAGCAGCCACGCCTTGATGGGCTGGCCGGCCCACCCGGAGAACGTCACGTCGCGCACCTCGACGCCTCCGAGCCCGGCGTCGAACGGCACCGACTCCGGCTCGGAGGCGGCGGCCGCCGCCTCGTCGAGCGTCTGCTTCCAGAACGCGTCGAAGTCCGCGGGCTCCTCGGGCTCCGGGCGGTAGGCACGCAGGTCGTCGAGGGGCTTGTCGAAGAAGGCCATGCGGGTTGCTCCTGGGTCGTGGTGGTGCGGGGACGGGTGGTGCAGGGGCCCGGTCAGGGAGCGGAGGGTCCGACGTCCGCCCGCTCGAGAGGCTGCCGGACGACGGGCGCGAAGGACACCTCGTCGGCGCCGACGTCGGGGCGCCGGTCACGGGGCTGGCCGTCCATGTCCTCGGTGAGGAACGGGTACCTCCCGACGGCTGTGTTCACGTCCGGCCCGGGGCGCAGCCGCCACAGCCCGCCGGAGCGGACCAGCAGCGGGTCGACGACGCGCACCTCGCGCGGCGCGGCGTCGAGGCCGAGGGTCGCGGCACCGGTCGGGAACGCGACGTTGCCGGAGTACGTGATCCCGGCGGGCTGCTTGTGCTCCACGAACAGCGGCCCGGCGGAGCCGACGACGAGGTTGTCGGCCACGAGGGAGTCCACCGGCGGGTAGAGGTAGTTGGCGCCGACCTCGATGTTCGCGACGTTGTCCACGAACGTGTTGTGGACGACGGTCGCGCGGTGCACGCGCCAGTGGGCCGACGTCGAGCCGGACCCGTCCACGTCGCCGCCGTCGATCTGCAGGGCGGCCGTGTACCCCGAGCCGGCGAGCCCTTCGAAGTAGTTGTCGAACACGACCTGGTCGTCGCCGTAGAGCCGCACGCCGCCCGTGCCCGGCTTGCCCTCGCCGAGGAAGAAGTTGCCCTGGATGACGTTGCGGTCCCCGCGCCGCGCGACGAACGCCCCCGCCGAGGTGCGCACGGTGTTGAAGCGCACGGTGTTGTCGTCGCTCTTGATCGAGACGATCTCCGGGTCGGAGTCGGTGTTCTCGAACAGGTTGTGCTCGACGACGGCGAACGAGCTCGAGTCGGACAGGGCCGAGACGCCGAGCCGGATCGCCTCGCCGCCGTTGACCGGCTGCGCCGGGCTGTCGGCGAACCAGTTGTGGTCGATCCGGTCGTGCTGGGAGATCTGCGTGGCGCCGCCGTAGACGGTGACGTAGTTGCCCATCAGCGTCTTGTCGTGGAACGCGTTGTGGTCGATGCGGTGGTACCCGCTGCCCTCGCCGGAGATCTGCAGCCAGTGCCGCGACGACGTCGGGTCGGCGGGCGGCTCGAACCGCAGCGCCACGTCGTTGCGCGTGAACCGCACGTGCGTGGACGCGGTGATCTTCAGCGTGGTGGCGTTGCGCCAGGTCAGGCCGCGCACGACGACGTGGCTCGACCGGGCGACCTCCAGCTGGCCGCCGGTGACGACGGCGCCGCCGAGCGTCGCGGCCTCGACGACCACGGGCGCCTCCGCGGTGCCCGCCTTGTCGGCCAGCTTGACCATCGTGTACTCGCCGTCGGCCAGCACGATGCGGTCGCCGGGCAGCGCCGCCTTGAACGCGGCAGCGAGCTCGGCGCTGGTGCTCACGGGGACGGTGCGCAGCGGCGCGGGCTCGGCGTCCTCCCCCGCGGCGGCGGCCGGGCCGCCGGACGTCGCGGCGTCGGCGGGCACCGGGGACTGCGCGGAGCCGGCGGCGGTGGCGGGCGTCGCAGCGCCCAGGGACAGCCCGACGGCCAGGACGAGAGGCAGTGCGAGGTGCTTCTTCATGGTTCCTCCAGAGGTCGCGGGCTGGTCAGACGAACGACGCGGTGACGGTGGCGCCGGCCAGGCCGGCGGTGGCGGCGACGATGCGCCAGCCCGCCCCCTGTCGGGTCACGGTGACGCCCGGGTCGGCGGACACGAACCGCAGCCCGTCGCGGTTCAGGTCGACGACGACCTGGTCCCGGGTCTGCGTGGGGTCGCTCACCGCGACGGTGGTGGGCCGGGTCCACTCGGTGACCCCGGACTCGTGCACGACGACGGACGCCGGGCCGTCGGCGTGCAGCGCCCCGCCCTCCCCGGGCACCCCGGCGCCGACCGGGACGGACGCGGGCGCCCAGAAGTTGGCCGCGAGCGTGCCGCCGAGCGCGACGGCGTGCACGTCGGCGTCCTGCCCGAGGATCCGCAACCCGTCGGCGGTGCCGCAGGCCTCCGCGAACGCGCGGGTGCCGTCCGGGTCGGCGGCCGGGAGCATGACGTAGGCGTAGGTCGCGTCCGCGGGGGCGGCGCCGTGGTCGAGCCACGCCGTGACGTACGGGCGGGTCACCGGGGTGTCGGTGCCGTACTTGATGTTGATCTCGCGCCACGTGTGCGTGCGGTCCTCGCGCAGGGCGTGCAGCCGCGCGCCGTCCGGGAAGACGTAGCCGGCCGTGCCGGACAGGTGGCACCAGCGCACGTCGTCGAGCGTGGCCGACCAGCCGTTCCCGATCCCCTGCGCGACGCCGTCGACGACGAGCGCGGCGCCGTCGCGCACCTTGCGGTTCTCCACGACCGTCTCGACGCCGCCCGCCGCGGGGGCGGTGATGCCGGAGCCGACGCAGACCACGGCGTCGTCGATGAGGAACCAGCTCTTGCGCGCCCGCAGGTCGGACCCGCGGGCGCGCAGGTCCTGCCCGTACGCGCCGACCGTGGCGCCGGGCACCGCGGCCCCGCCCACCCAGGTCGCCTCGCTCGTCTCCCGGAAGTTCGCGCTGTTCGCGAGCCGCGCCGTGTCGACGGTGGTGCCGGGCAGGCGGTACGCATCGACCGTGGGCCAGTAGTCCTCGCTGTAGTGGCCGAGGTCGTCCGTGTACAGCAGCACCATGCCGTCGGACAGGTGCCAGCCGTGCAGATTCTCGTTCTGGATGGACTCGTAGTTGTACACGCGGGCCGAGTACCCGCTGACGCTCACCGCGAAGCCCGGCCGGTGGTGCACCGCCTTGTCCATCGCCGGGTACTGCCGGTGCGCGACGAGCGCGCCGCGCGGCGTCGGCGAGGCGGCCAGCAGGGCGTTCGCGGCCACGACCGACGCGGGCGTGGTAGCGGCGAGGAAGTCGCGGTAGGTGTCCTCGGTGATCCACTGCGCCACCAGCGACGTCAGGGTCGCCGCCAGCGTCTCGGGGGCGGAAGGGATGAGCCGCAGGGTGCCCTCGATCACCGTCTGGGTGGCCGCGTGCCCCTGCTTGCTGGGCCGCGCGATCTCGCGCCCGCACACCGACGCGACCATGTCGCCGCGCACCATGAGCGGGTCGAAGGCGTCGGTGACCCAGGCGTAGACGTTCGCCAGCGCCGGGTCGGTGACCTGCCAGGGCGAGTCGCCCAGCAGGTGCAGCAGCGACGACAGCGTGCCCAGCAGCTCCTTGCCGTAGCCGCCGTTGTACGGGTGCTTCCAGTGCTGCAGGAACGAGCCGTCCCGGAAGAAGCCCTCCCCCGTGCCCTCGCCCTCCGCGGTGCCGCCGTCGACGAACGCCAGCACGCTGTTGGCGCCCCCGCCGTCGACGTCGCTCAGGGCGTCGCGCACCCGCAGCAGCGCAGCCTCGTCGCCGTCCAGCGACGCCCGCACGGCGACGACCGTCGCGATCCACACCCGGTTGGCGCCGGTGGCGATCTGCCGGTCGGCCCGCCACAGGTTCGGGTCGGGCGTGTAGTGGTCGATGGCGGCCGTGCTGCGGGCGAGCGCGTCGCCCAGGTGGGTGCGCAGCACGACGAGCGTGTCCGCCAGGGCCGACGCCGAGCCGATCTCCCAGTCCCAGTCGTTGTCGAAGCGCGGGATCCCGGGGCCGTAGACGTGGTCGTGCATCCACGTGATGCCGTCCGCGACCGCGTCCGCCACGGCGGCGTCGCCCGCCACCGACGTGCCCGGCGTCGCCCACGCGACGGCGATCGAGCGCAGCCGCTTGAACGTCGTGGTGACGGTGTTGGACCTCGTCCAGTCGCCCAGGTCGGGCCACAGGGACGCCCGCCCGGCGGACGGGTCGAGCGTCGCGAGGACGGTCGTGGCGGCCCGGTCGACGCGTCGCACGGCGGCGGCGACGTGCGCGTCGGCCAGGTCCAGGCCCGGGCCGCCGGTCTGCAGCACGGCCCAGCGCTCCACCAGCTCCGTGGTGGTCGAGGCGGGCGTCGCCCGGGCGGGCAGCGGCAGGGCCGGGGCGAGCGCGGCGGCGCCGGCGAGGGCGCCGAAGCCGCGCAGCACGGACCGGCGGCTGGGCGCGGTCGCCCGGTGGGCAGGCATGGTCGTGTCGTTCTCCATCACGATCCCTCTCGTCGTCGAGCAGGTGGGTGGAACGCAGGGGTGGAACGGCGTGCGGGTGGTGCGGGAGAAAGGTCGGGACCGGTCAGCCCAGCAGGGCGCGGCGCGTGACCGCGGCGGCCATCGCGGCCGCGCCGGCGGGCGCGGGGTGCAGGCCGTCGCCGCTGTCGAAGGCGGGCGCCAGCCGCGCCCGGTCGGCCGGGTCGGCGAGGGCGGACGCCACGTCGGCGACGGCGTCGAACGCCCCGGTGCCGCGGCCTGCCTCGGCGAGCAGCGTCGCGTTGACGACCCGACGCTCCTCCTCGAGAGCGGGAGTCCAGCGCTGCCAGTCGCCGAAGGGGGTGATCGTGGTGCCGACCACCCGCAGGCCCCGGTCGCGGGCACGCAGGACGAGCTGGCGGTAGCCGGCGAGCAGCACGGCGGGGTCGGTCTGGCTGGGCGGCTGCTGCAGGTCGTTGACGCCGAGCACCACCAGCAGGGTGTCGATGCCGGGCAGGGCCAGGGCGTCGCGGTCCAGGCGCGCCTGGCCGCTCGGGCCGAACCGCTCGTCGTCGAGCAGCACCCGGTTGCCGCTGATGCCGAGGTTCGCGACGCCGACCGGTCCGCCACGCTCGGCGAGGCGACGCGCGAGGTGGTCGGTGAACCGCTCGTCGGCGTCGTCGGGCGTACCCACGCCCTCGGTGATCGAGTCGCCCAGCACGGCGACGCCCGGGACGCCGGGACGCTCGACGTCGACCCCGACCAGCAGCACGGCCGACCTCGTCGTCTCCGCGCCGTCGAAGCCGGGCCCCACGTCGGCGGTGAGGTCGCCCGCGCCCACGTAGCCCGTCGCATGCGTGTTGCGGTGGAAGCTCAGGGGGCCGGTGGGGCCCGGCAGGTGCACGCTGACGACGAGGTCGCCGCCGTCGGGCACGCCGAGCTCCGCCGGGTCGCTGACCAGCGTCGCGCCCGCGGCGAGCAGGGCACCACGCTCGCCGCCGAAGGTGAGCGTCGTGACGGTGGCCGGGTCCACGGCGGCGCCCGCCCCGGCGAGCCCCGCCGCGCGACGCGCGACGGTGACCGCTCCGACGCGGACCGGGGTCGCCGAGAACGTGCCCGCCAGCCGCACGCGCAGCGCTCCTGCCCGGCCGGTCCCCGTGCTGAGCCGCAGCACGTGCCGCACCGTGCGGTCGGTGACGCCGCCCACCACCAGCGGGTCGGTGGCCGTGGGCCGGGTGTGCGCGGTGGTCCACGACGGCACCCACGACGTGGTGCGTGTCCGGGCCGTGGCGGTGTCCGCGAGCGCCGGGCCCTCGTCGAGCGCCGCGGCGCGGGGCGCGAGGAGCAGCGCGCCGGTGGAGGCGAGCGCCCCGGCGAGCAGCGACCGCCGCCCGACGGCGCCGGGGCGGGACAGGGCCTGTGCGGTGGTGCCGGTCATGCGTCCTCCGTCTGGTCGAGGATCACGAGCCCCACCAGGACGGGGACGCTCGCGCACAGCAGCAGGGGGCCCGCGGGGACCACGAGCGAGAACACGGGCGTCGCGACGGCGGCGCCCAGCAGGGCGGTGCCGCGCGGCACCGAGCCGAAGGCGAACCACAGCGCGCCGGGCGCCCAGGTACGCACGGACCCGTCGGGCCGCGCGGCGGCGACCACGGCGAGCGCCAGGTGGTAGGGCACGGACGCGACGAGCAGCCCGAGCGCGAGCATCACGAGGACCAGCGCGCCCGGGCCGGTACGCCCGACGAGGAACACGACGTCGACCACGAGCAGGGCGAGACCCGCCGTCGACGCGACCGCGTGCCCGAGCAGCGGGCGCCAATACGTGCCGAAGGCGCGGAAGACGCCCGTGAACACGCGGCCCTCGCCGTCGGCGCGCCAGGCCCGCAGGGCGTGGCTGGTCGCCGCGAGCGCCGGGAGCCAGGTGACGACGCCGAGGCACAGGATCGCGAACGCCGCGCCCGCCGCCACGGGGTGCGCGAGCCACTCCAGCCAGCCCAGGAACGTCTGCGACCAGCGGCGGGACCGGTCGGCCGGCGCGCGGCCGGCGGCGGGCGCGGCCGTCATCGCTCGCCCCGGGCCGGGAGCACGGCGGTGACCTCGGCGTCGCCGTCGAGCAGCACCTGGCCGTCGAGCTCGACGCGCCGGGCCCCGACGACGGCGACCCGGTCGCCCGCGACCAGCACCGCGCGCGCCAGCGCCGTCACGCCGTCTGCCTCGATCGCGCCGTCCGGCCCGGCGAGGTACACGCGCTCGCCGCCGCCCAGGTCCACCCCGACCTCCATGGTGAGCGGGCGGGGCAGGCGGACGGTGGAGGGCGTCGGGCCGAAGGCGTCGAACGGCTCGATCGTGGTGACGGCGAGCAGGTCGCGGGCGGCGGGCGGCGTGACGCGCAGCGTGTGCAGCCGCCGCGTCACGACCAGCGACGGGGTGCTCGACGTCGGGTTGGCCTCGACGTCGGTCACGACCTGCTCGGCGCGGGCGCCGCCGGCGGCGTGGGTCGTGAGCCACGCGCCCGCACGGCCGTTCCGCAGCACGCGCCGCACGACGCCGTCGTCCGCTCCGTCCCCGAGGCCGTCGTGGGGCACGTCGCGGTCGACCGTCTCCGTGGGGTGGTCGGCGTGCAGCAGCACCGTCCACTCGCGCGGCTCGGCGGCCCGCCCGCGGTCGACGACGACGGTGCGCCCGGAGGGCAGGACGACGAGCGTGCGCTCCAGCGACTCGACGCCCAGCTCGGCCGGGTACATCCGCCCGATGCGGGCGCGGCCGTGCAGGAACCCGCCCTCAGCGAGGACGTCGACCATGTCGGCGGTGCGGTCCGGCGGGGCGTCGGCGTAGACGTGGTACCGCCCCTCCCCCGCGAAGCCCTGCCCGTCGACGAGGACGAGGTTGTGGTGCCCGGCCCGCTTCTTGTTGGAGTACCCCTCGTCGACCAGCAGCCACGCGCCGCGCGACGCGAGCACGAACGACCCGGCGTCCGGGTGGTGATGGCCGGCGCTGAGGGTGTCCCAGCCGCGCTCGGCGTCGATCCGCCGCGACGTGTCCCAGGCCGTGTGCCCGCCACCGGGCGACGACTTGAACGACACGAGCGTGGCGTCGTCGTCCCACGACGTGCGGTGCACCAGCAGCCCCAGGTCCTCGAACGCCGCCTGCGCGGGGACGGACGTGGCCGGGTCGACCGGCGCCACGGACGCGTCGTACCAGAGCAGCTCGGCCCAGGCCTCGGGCAGCACGCCGGGCTTCACGCCGCTCTCGTACGCCTCGCGCCAGAAGAAGCGCCTCGCCACGGTGTCGGCCAGCCACTGCGCCTCGCCGATCCCGTACCGCGACGCGAGGATCCGGTACAGCGCCACGCTGTGCCCGCTGCGCCGGTCGTGGCAGTCCCCGTGGTCGACGATCTCCTCGTAGCCCGGTGCGGCCTGGTGCAGCCGGTAGAAGAACGTGCGGGCCAGGAACCGGCACCGGTCCCACCAGTCCACGCCCTCGGCGTCGTGCAGCAGGTCGAGGTAGGTGGCGAGCCACGGCACGCCGTAGCGCCAGTAGACGACGCCCTCCATGTCGGAGCCGTCGGCGGGCAGCACGTCGACGACGGTGGACATCGCCGCCTTGGCCCGCTCCGTCCAGGCCGGCACGCCGAGCGCGTAGCCGGCGGTCGCGAGGCCGGTGTGGCAGATCCAGTGGTGGTTCTGCCAGTACGAGCTGCTCCACCAGCCGCCCTCGCTCGCGACGGCGAAGTCGAACAGCCGCTCCCCCTGCAGCGCGAGCTTGGCGCGCAGCGTTTCCCGCCGCTCCGGGTCGAGGTCGTCGCCCAGCCAGGAGTACGCCAGCGACAGCCCGTGGAGGATCCACCCGGCGTCGAGGTCGTGGTCGGGCAGGTGCGCGCGGCCCCAGTGCTCGAAGGACACGGCCGCCGAGATCCAGCGCCACGCCTCCTCCAGGTAGTGCCGCTGGCCCGTGAGCCGGTAGGCCAGCGCGAGGTTCGCGGCCGCCGGGCCCAGGTACGTGATGCTCGCGAGCGGGTGCTCCGCCGGCGGCGCCGTGCGCCGGTACAGGTCGCACTGCTCCGCCAGGCGGCGCCACTGCGGCGCCAGGTCGCCGTCCAGCCGGGAGCGCAGGTCGGCCAGCCGGGCGTCGTCGAGCAGCAGCATCCGGGTGGTCGCGACGACGTCGGTCATGCCATCGCCTCCGGCAGGGCGTGGACGTGGACCGCCCCGTCCGCGCGGAGCACCCGCACCTCCGCGGCGTCGAGCTCGACGCCCGTCACGTCCGCACCGCCCCCGCGCGCGTCGACGTCCGCCTGGTACACCGACACCCACGTCGCGGACGTCGCGCCCTCGGCCGCCCAGTCCACGTGCGCACGCTCGCGCTGCGGGTCGTCCGCCGGGCCCGGCCCGGGGAGGACGACGGCGCGCACGGGCACGGGTCCGTCGGTCCCGGCGCCGTCCGGCCCGGCGGCGCCGGCGGCGTGCACGCCGTCGAGCGCCTCGGCGCCCAGCCAGGCCGTGCGCACGACGTCGCCGTCCACGCGCACCCCGAGCGGCACGTCGGGCCGCAGCCCGAGCACCAGCCGCCTCGGCCGGTCGGCGCGCGCGTGCACGACGTCGAGCAGGTAGCCGTCGCCGAGGACGACGTGCCGCACGGCGCGGGCGCCGTCGTACCAGGACGTCGCGTCTCCGCGGACCTCGACGGTCAGCGACCGCTCGTCGCGGGCCAGCAGCCGCCCGGTCGCCTCGGCGGGGTCGGCGTCGTCGACGCGGACGACCGGGTGGGCGGCGGCCGACGCGTAGTGCGACCGCCAGGCCGGGTGGCCGTACGGCACCTGGCCCGGGTCGGGCTGCCACGGGGTGCTGCGCCCGAACAGGGCGAGCGCGAGCTTGTCGTGGTGCCCGTGCCCGGCGCCGTGCGGCCCGTGGTCGAGCACGGCGTGGATCCCCGCCCCGCGCAGGACGGCGATCCCCACCTCCTCGTCGAGGCTCACGGCGGGGCGCGGCGGCCGCGCCACCGCCAGCGGCGGGGCGGCGAACCAGCCCGGCGCCATCCGGCGCAGCTCGTCCTCGAGGCCGTCCGCCCCCTCGTCGTCGCCGTCCCCTGCCGCCGCCTCCGTGCGGGCGTGCGCGGCGACCGCGGCCAGCCCGGCGTCGGCGACGAAGCCGTCGGCCAGCGCGGCCAGCTCCGTCCACTCGAGCGCGAGGGCCGGGCGGGAGTACGGGCCGTCGTGCACCGACGGCAGCACGCCGCCATCGGTCGCGAGCCCGGCCAGCACGTCGACCATCGCGACGAGCCGGTCACGGGCGTCGGCGGGCAGGTCTGTGGGGTCGGTGCCGCGCAGGGACAGGAGATAGGCCCGCACCACGAAGCCGTGGTAGTACGTGCTGGCCTCCCACTCCCAGCCGCCGCGGGTGCTGGCGGCGAGGGCGTGGGCGAGCTGCCCGTGCTCCCCCGACAGCCACTCGTCGCCGGCGACGGCGGGCGCCTGCCGGTCGCCGCGCACGAGCGCGGCCGCCCGGCTGCACACCCGCCCGGCGGCGTTCAGCCAGGCGGTGTAGTTCGACGTGAAACGTCCGTCGTCCACGAGCCGCCCCCGGGCGGCGCGGGCCGCCTCGGCGGTCGCGTCGAGCATCCCCAGCACGGGGACCAGGTCGCCCGCGCGGTCCGGGTCGGCCTCCGCGAGGGACCACACCGCGTGCCCGATCGACACGGCCCAGATGGCGTCCGTGAGCGCCTGGTGGAACAGCCTCCCGCGCAGCATCCAGTCCTGCGCGCGCTCGTGCTCGCCCCCGCCCGCGACCTCCGCGTACACGTCGGCGTAGCCCACCAGCAGGGCCACCGCCTCTGCCCGCGCCGCCGCGTCCCCGGTCCGGGCCGCCCGGTGCGCCAGCACCCGCGCCCGCCGCGCCCACGCCTGGTGGCTGAGCACCAGCCAGGCGCCGCGCACGAGCTCGGTGTCCACCGTGCAGCCGTGCGGGCACCGCACGCCGCCGACGGGCGGCACCGGCCCGGGGATCCCCGCGTGGGAGAGCTCTGTGCCGTGCGTCGGGCAGACGAAGTCGTGCCACCAGCCGCCGCGCTGACGGGGCAGCCCGGCCGCGACAGCGCCGGCGGGGAGGGGGACGGGGGCGAGGGAGGTCATCGCGGCCAGGTCCCCCCGTCGATGTCGAGGGTGGTGCCGGTGATGTACGACGCCTCGCGCGAGGCCAGGTACTGCACCGCCGCGGCGACGTCCTCGACGGTGCCGGGGCGCCCGACCGGGGTGCCCGCGACCATCTTCTGCTGCGCCTCGTCGGTGCTGAACGTGCCGTGGAACGCCGTGTCCGCGATGTAGCCGGGGGCCACCGCGTTCACCGTGACGCCCTGCGGGCCGAGCTCCTTGGCGAGGCCCTTGACGAAGCCACGCACGGCCGCCTTCGCCGCCGCGTACACGACCGATCCCGGCCCGCCGCCGTTGTGCGCCGCCAGCGACGACACCGCGACGATCCGCGGCCGGTCCGACTCGCGCAGGTGCGGGATCGCGGCCCGGCAGGTGCGGAACGTGGCGCCGAGGTTGACGTCGACCACGGCCTGGTAGTGGTCGTCGCTCATCTCCGCCACGGGCACGCGCCCCACCAGGTGGCCCGCGTTGCACACCACGACGTCGAGCCCGCCCAGGAAGGCGACCGCGTCCTCGACCAACCGGTCGACGTCCTCGGTCGACGTGACGTCGGCCTGCAGCGCGACCGCCTTGCGGCCGAGCGCCTCGATGTCGGCCACCGTCCGTGCGGCCGCGTCGGCCGAGCTGCCGTAGTGGACCACGACGTCCGCCCCCGCGGCCGCCAGGCCGAGCGCGACACCGCGCCCGATCCCGTGCCCCGCGCCCGTGACGAGCACCTTCGCGTCCGTCATGTCCATCGCCATCTGCTGTCCTCTCTGTCCGACGGGCGGCCGTCCGCCGACCGTCACTTGATGCCCGCGTTCGCGAAGCCGCGGACGAAGTACTTCTGGCCGAGGAGGAAGAGCACCACCATCGGCAGGGTCGCCAGCGTGGTGCCGGCCATGAGGAACGCCCACTGGGTGTCGTTCTCCGTGCGGAACACCGACAGGCCCACCTGGATCACGCGCATCGAGTCGGTGCGCGTCACGAGCAGCGGCCACAGGAAGTTGTTCCAGGAGCTCTCGAACGTCAGCAGCCCCACGGTGATGAACGCCGGCTTGACCAGGGGCGTCATGATCCGTGCCCAGATGCCGAGCTCGCTCACGCCGTCGAGCCTGGCGGCCTCCTCCAGCTCCACCGGCAGGTCGAGGTAGAACTGCCGGAACAGGAAGACGGCGAACGGCGTCACGGCGCCGGGCACGATGAGCGCCCACCAGGTGTCGAGCCAGCCGGTGCCGCCCTGCCCGAGGATGTCGTTGCCCCCGAACAGCGGCATGAACCGCACGATGAGGAACTCGGGGATGATCTTCGTGTAGGTGGGGATCATCAGCGCCGCGACGAACCCGAGGAACACCAGCTCCGAGCCGCGGAAGCGCAGCCGGGCCAGCGCGTAGCCCGCCATCGACGCGACCAGCAGGTTGATGGTCGTGTGGCTCACCGCGATGACCAGGCTGTTGCGCGCGTAGGTGAGGAACGGCGCCGCGGCGAGCGCGTCGGCGTAGTTGCCCCACGCCCACTCGGTGGGCAGGAACGTGGGCGGGCTCGCGGCGATGTCCGCCGGCGTCTTGAGCGACGTCAGCACCATCCACACGAACGGCACCACCATGACGACGGCGATGACGCTCAGGGCCACGTAGAGGGCGGCCCGCGAGAGCCGGCGGCGCGACGCCGGGGAGCGGCCGACGACGTCGAGCGAGGTGCGCGGCGAGGTCGCGGTGAGATCAATGCCGGCCACTGTCGCCTCCGTTGAGCCGTCGGTTCGCGAGGGTCAGGAGCAGCAGGAAGACGAACAGGATGATCGACTGGGCGCACGCGTAGCCGACGCGGAACTCCCGGAACGCCGACTTGTAGATCTCGTACGTCATCATCGTGGTCGTGTTCGCCGGACCGCCGTCCGTCAGGATGTAGATGAGGTCGAACGCCTGGAAGGCGGAGATGACCGAGGTGACGAAGACGAAGAACGTGGCGGGCTTGAGCAGCGGCAGCGTGATGCTGAAGAACTGCCGGGTCTTCGACGCCCCGTCCACCGAGGCCGCCTCGTAGACGTCCTTCGGCAGGGACTGCAGCGCCGCCAGGTAGATGAGCATCTTCAGGCCGATGCCCTGCCAGATGCCGACGACGATCACCGACGGCATCGCCCACGTGGTCGACGACAGCCAGTTCTGCGCCGGGATCCCGAAGAAGCCGAGCACGGCGTTCAGCAGGCCGTTGCGCGGGTCGTAGATCCACAGCCACACCAGCGCGACGGCGATGGTCGCGGTCACCTGCGGGATGAACACGGCGGTGCGGAACAGCGCCCGGGCGCGCAGCTGGGTGTCGAGCATCAGCGCGATGAGCAGCGCGATCCCCATCGCGACCGGCACGGTGAAGAACGCGTAGACCAGCGTGTTGACCATGCCCCGGCGGAACACCGGGTCGGTCAGCGCGTCCACGTAGTTCTGGATCCCGGTGAACCGCGGCTGCGTGAGCACGTCGTAGTTGGTGAACGACAGCACGAACGCGGCGATCACGGGGATGCCGATCCAGATCAGGGCGTGCAGGAACGCCGGCGCCACCATGAGCATCCCGGCTCGGCGCCGGGCCCCGCCCGCCCGCCGGCGCCGGGGCGCGGGCGAACGGGGCGGGGTGGCAGGTGGTGCGCTCACGTCGCGCGGCGCGGAGACGACGGCCACGACGACCCCCTCTTCCTCGGTGTGACGGTCACGGTCATGGGGCGGGCCGGGTCACAGGCGGGCGATCGCGTCGTTCGCGATGCCGGCGAGCTGGTCGATGGCCTGCTGGGCGGTCTGCTGCCCGACGATCGCCGTCTCGAGGGTCGGCTTGATCTTCTCCCGGATCTCCATCCAGGCCGGGGTGCCGCCCTCGGACCGCGCCTTGCCGAGGTTCTCCAGCGCGAACGCGACCATGGGGTTGCCCTGGACGTACTCGCTGTCCTTGAGGTCCGAGATCGCCGGGACCGAGCCGCGCTGCTCGCTCGCCACCAGGACCGGGTCCGGCGAGCCCAGGAACTCGACGAGGGCGCGCGCGGCGGCGGGGTTCTTGCTGGTGGCCGACTGGGAGACCATCGTGCCGCCCTGCAGCATCGCCGGGTCGGTGTTGCCGAGCACGAACGTGCCGATCTTGTCGATCAGCTCGGGCGACTGCTGCTCCAGCTGCACGTACAGCGAGTTGTTCGTCATCATGATCGCCGAGGTGCCCTGCTGGAGGGTGGTGGGCTGCCCGGCCTCGGTGGTGAGGGCGAAGTCGGCCGAGCCGTCCGCCATCATGTCGAGGAAGAGCTGCAGCGACGCGACGCCCTCGGGGCTGTCGAAGAGCACCTCGCGGCCGTCGGCGGAGAAGAGCTCGCCGGAGTTGCCGAACAGGAACGTCTCCCAGCACTGGCGCAGGTCGATGGAGAACGGGTCGAAGCCCACGCGGGTGACCTTGTCGCCCTCCTTGACGGTGAGCTGCTTCGCGATCTCACGCAGCTCGTCCCAGTTCTTCGGGGTGTCCTTGATGCCGGCTTCCTCGAAGAAGTCCTTGCGGTACGCGACGATGCGCGTGTCCAGCACCATCGGCAGGGCGTAGAGCTTGCCGTCGAACCGCGACGGCTCCAGCACCCGCTCCTCGTACGTGTAGCGCGTCGCGAGCGACTCGGGCAGCGGGGCGATCGCGTTCTTGAAGGCGAACGGCGGGATCCAGCCGACGCCCAGCGTGACGACGTCGGGCATGAGCCCGCTGGCCAGGCCGGTGGTGATCTTCTCGTTGAGCGACCCGTAGTCGGTGTAGTCGACGGTGACGTTGACGTCCGGGTACTTCTCGTTGAACTGCTTGAGCAGTTTGCCCTCGAGCGTGTCCTTGCCGGTGGCGCCCTCGAACAGCGCGCACAGGAAGGTGATGTCGCCCTCCACCGGTCCGGTGGGGTCGGCGGCGGACGAGCCGCTGGGGCTCGTCGTGGCACAGCCCGCGACGGCGGCCGCGGTTCCGAGGCCCATGGCCGTGAGGAAGCTGCGACGGCTGAATTCCATGACAAGCCCTTTCGATCGGCGTTGATCTGGCGAAGGCGTGGGGAGTCGACCTCGACTCCGGTGTAACGATGCACCGACCATAGGGGCGGGTGTGACCGGCGTCAAGCGTGAATTGATGCCCTATGATCGGCGCCAGACAGTCCATCGATGCACTGGACGGTGGGCGGAGTCCGGAACCGGAGGAGGCCGCACGGAAGCATGGCTGGCATCACGATCCTGGACGTGGCGCGCGCCGCCGGCGTGTCCACGAGCACCGTCTCGAACCTGCTGAACGGGCGCACCGGCCGCATGCTGCCCGAGACCCGCGAGCGCGTGGAGTCCACCATCCGCGACCTCGGCTACCGGCCCAACCGCGCGGCGCGCCAGCTCCGCACGGGCAAGCCGCAGGTCATCGGCCTCGTCGTGCCGTCCGTGGGCAACCCGTACTGGGGTGCGCTCGCCCGGTACCTCGAGGCCGCCGCGCTCACCGAGGGCTACCACGTGCTGCTGTGCAACTCCGAGCGCGACCCGGCGCGCGAGCGCCAGTACGTCGACGAGCTGGTCTCCGACGGCATCCGCGGCATCGTGCTGTGCTCCTCGCTGCCGTCGCTGGAGCACGTGTCCGGGCTGATCGAGGACGGGCTGCGCCTGGTCGCCTTCGACCGCACCGCCCAGGCCGACGACCCGGTGGGCCTGGTCAACGTGAGCGTGGACAACACCATCGGCGCCGAGCTCATGGGCGAGCACCTGGTGTCCCTCGGCCACCGCAGGATCGCGTTCGTCTCCGGGGCGATCCGGTCGGTCAACCGCACCGAGCGGTTCGCGGGCTTCCTGCGCGCGCTCGAGCGGGCCGGCATAGCCCGCCCGGACGTCGTCACCTGGCCGGGCAGCAGCAGCGCCGACGGGACCTTCGGCGACGTCGAGGCCGCGGAGCTGGGGCGGGTCGCGGCCACGGAGCTGCTCACCGGCCCGAACCCGCCCAGCGCCATCTTCGCCGTCAACGACATGACCGCGATCGGCGTCTGCCGCGCCGTGCGCGACGCCGGCATGGAGGTGGGCCGGGAGGTCTCGGTCGCCGGCTTCGACGACATCGTGCTCGCCGAGCTCTACTCGCCCCGGCTCACGACGGTGCGCCAGCCGATGAAGGAGATGGCCGCGGCCGCCTTCCGCGCGCTGCACGCCCCCGCCGACGGGCAGCCGACGTCGCAGGCGACGTCGCTGCTGTTCCGGCCGGAGCTCGTGGTGCGCGACTCGACGGCCGCCCCGGTCGCCTGACCCGGCGCGCCCGTCACAGCGGGGCGGAGGCCAGCGTCTCGCCGCCCGCCCGCGCGATCTCGACCCGCTGGATGCGGTCCAGCGGCAACGCGGACGCCGCGCCGAGGCCGGTGGAGGCCGTGCCCGACCCGGTCCACGTCGCGGCGACCGTGCGGCCGCCGTCGTGGTCGACGAGGACCAGCGTGTAGGTCGCCGCGTCCGGCGGGTCGTAGGCCCCCGACCGGGGCGGGTACGTGCAGCTCCACTCCAGGCTGGTGCCCCACGGCCGCGCCGTCGCCGTGAGCGACGCCCGGACCTCGACGGCGCCCACGGGCTCGAGGTCCACCGTCGTGCCCTGCGCCACCGGTGTGGTCGCGGACGGCGCGGAGCCAGGCCCGTCGGACCCTGGACCGAGGGCCAGCCCCGCGCCGACGCCGGCCACCAGCAGCGCGGACGCCGCGGCCACCGTGAGGGTGCGCCGCCGCCGCCGGGAGCGCCGCGCCGCGCCGGCCAGGCCCGCCAGCGGGACGACGTCCGCCAGGTCGCCGTCGTCGCCCTCGCCCGCGACGACGGCCCGCGGGCCCGCCGCGAGGGCGTGCTCCACGGGCACGGAGGCGAGCAGGCCGGGCACCCCGGCCAGCTCCGTGACCGCCGCGCGGCAGGCGTCGCACCCGGCCAGGTGCTCCTCGAACTCGCGGCGCTCGGCCGGGCCCAGCGCCCCCAGCACGTACGCGGCGTCCCACTCGCGGTAGGGGTCGGTCGTCGCGGTCATGGCGTGACTCCCTTCTCCTGGAGCGCCAGCCGCAGGGCGCGCAGGGCGTAGTGCAGCCGGGACTTCACGGTCCCGGCCGGGACGTCGAACTCGTCGGCCAGCTCGGCCACGGAACGCCCGCGGTAGTAGGCGCCGACGACGACGGCGCGGTGCTCGGCCGACAGGTCGGCGAGCGCGTCGGCGACGAGCCACGCGTCCAGGACGGCCTGGGTCCGGTCCGGCTCCGCCTGCTCCGGCAGGTGCCCCGTGACGCGCTCGCGGGCGTGCCGCGCGCTGCGGAGCTGGTCGACCACGAGGTGGCGCGCCACGGTGAACAGCCAGGCGCGGACGGACTCCTCGGGGCGCTCCAGCACCTCGGGGTGGCGCCAGAGGCGCAGCAGCGACTCCTGCACCACGTCCTGCGCGTCGGCGCCGTCGGGCACCAGCCGCGCGACGAACCGCTGCAGGTCGGGCGCGTGCGCGGTGTGGATCGCCGCGAGGAGCTCCTCGTCGGCCCGGGAGCGCGACCTCACGACGAGCACTCCGGGTCCGCCGGGGCCAGGTGCAGGGAGAGCTCGACCGACCCGTGGTCGTCCTCGGCCTCCGCCATCACGCCGCGCGTGACGCCGTGCACCGTCAGCTCGCCCGTCAGGTCCACCTCGGTGGCGCCCGCCGTCAGCCGTACCGGGTCGGTGACCGCGAGTTCCGCGGCCGGGAACGTCCCCACCTGCATCACGCTGCCACGGAAGTACGCGTCCCGCGGCGGCTCGTCCGTGACGATGCCGCCGTCGAGGGCCGGGTCGGCGCCCACCCCGACCAGCACCTTCGTCCGTCTGCGCACGACCGGCCCCCTTCCGCCGAGGGCCGCGCCCGCCCGCGCGGCTCCTACCCGCACGACGAGACAGGGCCGGGGGAGGTTCATCCGGGCCCGTGGGCCCGCCGGTGAACCGTCGGTGCCGCGATCTCGTCGTGCTCCATAGGTGCACCGAGCCGTGTACCCGAGACGGAGGAGACATCATGCGCACCACGAGCAGGCGACTCGCGGCCCTGGCCGCCGCGGCGGCGCTCGCCGGGACCCTCGCCGCGTGCAGCGGGGGTGGCGGCGGCTACGGCGGCGGGGCGAGCTCCCCGACCGACACCACGACGGGCGGCACGACGGGCTCGCCGTCCGGCGGGGGTGGCTCCGCGAGCGCCGCCGCCCTGACCACGGGCGAGAGCGACCTGGGCACGATCGTGGTCGACGGCCAGGGCATGACCGTCTACTACTACACCCCGGACGAGCCGGGGTCGGGCAAGAGCGCGTGCACGGACGAGTGCCTCGCGGCGTGGCCGCCGGTGCACGCCGGCAGCGGGACCCCGGCGGTGAAGGGCGTGACGGCCGACGTCGGCACGATCACCGGCAACGACGGCGAGCCGCAGCTGACGCTCGACGACCGGCCCGTCTACCTGTACGCGGGTGACGCGGCCCCGGGCGACGTCGCCGGCCAGGGCCTCCAGGACATCTGGTGGGTGGTGGCGCCCGACGGCTCCGAGATCACCACGATGGCCGGCTCGGGCGGCGGGGGCGGCTACTGACGGGTGTCAGGCGACGTACGCGCCCTGCCACACGGTGTCGAACGGGGTGCGGGCCGCGACCCGCGCCTCGATCCCCTGCGTCACCATGTCCTTCGCGACGCGGACGGCGTCGTGCACGTCCGCACCCTTGGCGAGCTCGGCGGTGATCGCGGCGGCGAACGTGCAGCCGGCGCCGGAGACGCGCTCCTCCCCCACCTTGGGGGCGGCGTAGACCGTGACGTCCTCGCCGTCGAACAGGACGTCGACGGCGTCCGGCCCGGACAGCTCGACACCGCCCTTGGCGACCACGTAGCGCGGCCCGCGGCCGTCGCCGAGCCGGGCGTGGATGCGCCGCGCGGCCTCGACGAGCTCCTCCAGGGAGGTGATGTCGTCCATGCCCGCCAGCGTCTTGGCCTCGAACAGGTTCGGGGTCACGACGGTGGCCAGCGGCAGCACGCGCTCGCGCAGCGCGGTGTCGGTGTCGAGGGCGGCGCCCGGCTCCTGCCCCTTGCAGATCAGCACCGGGTCGAGCACCACGTGCCGCCACGGCTGCGACTCGAGCGAGCGCGCCACGACGTCGATCGTCGCCGGGGTGCCGAGCATCCCGATCTTCACCACGTCGAGCGCGTGGGTCGACGTCGCGGCCTCGAACTGGTCGGCGATGACCTGCGGGTCGACGGGCACGAACCGGTGGCCCCAGTCGTGCTTGGGGTCGAAGGAGACGATGCAGGTGAGGGTGCCCACCCCGTAGGTGCCCAGCTCCTGGAAGGTCTTGAGGTCGGCCTGGATGCCGGCCCCTCCGGTGGCCTCGGATCCGGCGATGACGTACGCGAGGGACGGCGTGCTGCTCATGGTGGGCCAGCCTACGACGGCCCCGACCCGGGGTTGTCGGGCCGGATCCGTAGGGTGGGCCCATGAGCGTTCAGATCGGGGCCCACGTCGACCTGTCCGACGCCGTCGCGCAGGCGAAGTCGATCGGGGCGGACGTGGTGCAGGTGTTCCTGTCCGACCCGCAGGCGTGGAAGGTGCCGCCGCTCGATCACCCCGGCGGCGCGGAGGCGTTCCGGGAGGAGACGGCGGCGGCGGGCCTCGGCGTCTACGTGCACGCCCCGTACGTCATCAACGTGGCCTCGACCAACAACCGCATCCGCATCCCGAGCCGCAAGCTGCTGCAGCAGATCATGACCGGGGCCGAGGCGATCGGCGCCCGGGGCGTCGTCGTGCACGGCGGGCACGTCACCGCCAAGGACGACCCGGCCGTGGGCTTCGACAACTGGCGCAAGGCGATCGACGCGCTCGAGACCGACGTGCCCGTGCTCGTCGAGAACACCGCGGGCGGCGACTTCTCCATGGCCCGGCGGCTCGAGCGGATCGAGCAGCTCTGGGCGGCCGTCATGCAGGCGAACGGCGCCGAGAACGTCGGCTTCACGCTCGACACCTGCCACGCCTGGGCCGGCGGCATCGACCTCGCGACCGCGGTCGACGACATCCGGGCGATCACCGGGCGCATCGACCTGGTGCACGCCAACGACTCCCGAGACACCGCCGGGTCGGGCGCCGACCGGCATGCGCACTTCGGCGAGGGGAACATCCCGCCGGAGCTGCTCGTCGGCGTGGTCGCCGCCGCGGGCGCACCCGTCGTCTGCGAGACGCACGGCGACATGGGCCCCGACATCGCCTGGCTGCGGGAGCGCCTCGCGGCCTGACGCCTCGACCGCCCGGCCGGATCGGCCGGATCGGCCCGCGGGCCTGTGGACGAGGGGCGACGACGCCGAGGGTGGCCCCTGGGCCCCGGCGCAGGAAGGGCCGTGCGCCGAGGGTGACACCTCACCCCGCGGCGCGGCCCGCGTCGTGCACGACGATCGCCGCCTGCACGCGGTTGGCGGCGTCCAGCTTGGTGAGGATGCGCGAGACGTGCGTCTTCACCGTGGGGACGCTCATGTAGAGCTCCGCGGCGATGTCGGCGTTGGACAGGCCGCGGGCGACCGCGAGCGCGACGTCCCGCTCGCGGTCGGTCAGCGTGTCGAGGCGCGCCGCGGCGGCGCGGCGCCCGTCGGGGGCCGAGCCCTCCGTGACGGCGGCGATGAGCTGCGCGGCGACGCGCGGCGACAGGGTCGGCTCGCCGTCCGCCGCCGCCCGGACCGCGGCGACGAGGCGGTCGGGGGGCGTGTCCTTGAGCAGGAACCCCGCGGCGCCGGCGCGGAGGGCGTCCACGATCATGTCGTCGGTGTCGAACGTGGTGAGCACGATGACGCGCACGGCGGAGGCGGCCACGAGCCGGCGGGTGGCCTCGATCCCGTCGAGGCGCGGCATCCGGATGTCCATGAGGACGACGTCGGGCCGCTCGCGCGCGACGACGTCGAGAGCCTCCAGCCCGTCCCCGGCGGAGGCGACGACGTCCAGGTCGGGCGCGCCGCCCAGGATCAGCGACAGCCCCGACCGCACCAGCGGGTCGTCGTCGACCAGGACCACCCGTGTCTTCTCGCTCATGCCGCCCATCTCATGCCGCCCGTCTCATGCCGCCCACGGTAGCCACGCCTCCAGGAGGAAGTCCGCGGCGCGCCCGTCCCGCGGCGCGACACCGCCCGTCGTGTCACCCGTCGTGCCGTACGACAGCCGTCCGCCCACCAGCTCCGCCCGCTCGGTGAGGCCCACGAGCCCGAGCCCGGACTCCGGTGCCGTCGGCAGCTCGGGATCGGGACCCACGGTGCGCACGGGGTTGCGCACCGTGATCGTCAGCCCGTCCCCGGGCGCGCCCGCGAGGGCCACGGACACGGGCGCCCACGGGGCGTGCTTGCGCGCGTTCGTCATCCCCTCCTGCACGATCCGGTAGGCGTGCCGGCTCACCGCCTCGCCCAGCTCGTCGACCCGGTCGACGTGGTCCGCGAGCCGCACGTCGACACCGCTCGCGCGGGCCTCGGCGAGCAGCTCGTCGAGGTCGGCCAGCGTGGGCTGCGGCGGCTCCGGCGAGGCGGGCGCCGGGTCGCGCAGCACGCCGAGCACCTCACGCAGCTCGGCCAGGGCGGCGTGCGCGTTCTCCTGCACCACCGCCGCGGTCTCCGCGACCTTCTCGGGCGGCAGGTCGGTGCGGTAGGCCAGCGCGCCCGCGTGCATCGCGACCAGGGAGATGCGGTGGGCAAGCACGTCGTGCATCTCGCGGGCGATGCGCGTCCGTTCCGCCGTCCGCGCCTGCGCCACGCGGCTCGCCTGCTCCCGCTCCGCCGTCTCCGCGCGCTCCCGCAGCGACGCGAGGTGCTCGCGCCGCAGCCCGATGTACGCGCCGATCCAGACCAGCAGCGCGAAGATCAGCACCGATCCGAGGCCCCCGACCCACGTGTCGACGTCCTGCTGCGACGTGGTGGGGTGCGTCCGCTCGTAGACCCAGCTCGCCGCGGCGAAGGCCACCCCGACGGCCGCGAGCTGCCACCAGCGACGGCGCGTGGCGAGCGAGATGATCGCGATCGCCTGGGCGCCGATCGCCAGGACGGACACGGCCGAGGCCGCGGTCAGCACCAGCGCCACCGTCAGCGGCGCCCTCCGCCGCAGCAGGAGCACCGGGAGCGCGGCGAGCCCGACGAGAAGGTCCAGCGCCAGGAGCCCGTCGGACATCGTCCGCTGACCGGTGTCGGACTCCCAGGCGACGAAGACCAGCGCCGTCATGCCCGCCAGCAGCGCCACGAGCACCCGCCACGTCTCGCCCCACACCCGGCGGGCTCGGGACGGACGGGCAGGGGCGGCGGGCACGTCGTCGAGCCTAGGCACCGCCCGGCCCTCGGGCATCCGCCGGGCGGCTGGGGCGCATCCTCCGGAAGGAGGACACGAACCATCCCCTCGCCGGACGCGCCGCCGCCGCCCGCCCGGGCAGGGTGGAGCCATGATCACCGTCGAGCACCTGACCAAGAGATACGGGCCGTCCGTCGCCGTGGACGACGTGTCGTTCACCGTCGAGCCCGGCCACGTGACGGGCTTCCTCGGCCCCAACGGCGCCGGCAAGTCCACGACGATGCGCATGATCTGCGGCCTCACGCCGGCCACGTCGGGTTCCGCCCGCGTGCTCGGCAAGCCGTTCACCGCGCTCCCCAACCCCGGCCGCCGCGTGGGCGTCCTGCTCGACGCCGCCGCCCAGCACTCCGGCCGCACCGGCCGGGAGGTCCTCACGCTGGCCGCGCTGATGACCGGCGTCGACCGCCGCCGCATCGACACCACGCTGGACCTGGTGGGCCTCACCGAGCGCGAGTCCGCCCGCCGCGTGGGCCAGTACTCCCTCGGCATGCGGCAGCGCCTGGGCATCGCCTCGGCGCTGCTGGGCGACCCCGAGGTGCTGATCCTCGACGAGCCGGCCAACGGCCTCGACCCGGCCGGCATCCGCTGGATGCGCGACCTGCTGGACGACTTCGCCTCGCGCGGCGGCACCGTGCTGCTGTCCTCCCACCTGCTGCGCGAGATCGAAGCGGTCGCCGACCGGCTCGTCGTCATCGGCCGCGGCCGGGTCGTCGCCCAGGGCCACAAGGACGACCTGCTGCGCCAGGCGGGCACGTTCGTCCGCTCCACCGACGACGTCGCCCTCGCCCTCGCCCTGCGGCAGGGCGGGGCCGGCGTCGAGGAGCTCAGCACCGGCGGGCTGTCCGTCGAGGCCGAGCCGATCGACGTCGGCCGTGCGGCGGCCGCGGCGGGCGTCGTGCTCGCCGAGCTGCGCGCCGCCGACTCCCGCGGCCTCGAGGACCTGTTCCTCGAGCTCACCGCCGACGACGCCCGTGAGCAGTCCCGGATGGAGGTGCCCGCATGACCACCGCATCGTCGAACGCCCTTCGACAGGCTCAGGAACCGCCGGTCGAGACCAGGACCCGCCGCACCCGCACCACCCCCGACGTCCGCCCGCTCACGTTCGCCACGCTCACGCTGGTCGAATGGCGCAAGCAGCTCGACACCCGCGCCGGCCGGTGGTTGCTCGCCGTCATCGCGATCGTCACCGCCGGCGTGCTGGCCGTGATGGTGGCGGTGAACGGCGGCAACCACTCGTTCAGCGCGTTCGTCGTCGGCACGACGACGCCGATGGCGATGCTGCTGCCCATCGTCGGCGTGCTCGCCGCGACGTCCGAGTGGTCGCAGCGCACCGCGCTGGTGACCTTCACCCTCGAGCCTCGCCGCACCCGCGTCGGACTGGCCAAGGTGGTCGCCGCGATCGGCTCGGGCCTCGCGCTGCTCGTCGTGACCGTGGGCCTCGCCGCCCTCGCCCACCTGCTCGTCGTCGCCTTCCGCGACGCCGACCCGGCGTGGGACGTCACCGCGCGCGCCGTGCTCTACCTGGCGCTGTCCGTCGTGCTGTTCATGGCGCAGGGGGTCGGCTTCGGCCTGCTGCTGCGCAGCACCCCGGCAGCCATCGTCACCCTGCTCCTGGCGCCGACCCTGTTCGGCCTCGTGGGCGGCCTCGTGCCGGGCATGGCCGACGTGCTGCCCTGGATCGACCTCGGCACGGCGGGCGAGCCGCTGCTCTTCGGTAGCGCGCTCGACGGCGAGGGCTGGGCCCAGCTCGGCACGGCGACGCTCATCTGGGTGGTCGCGCCGCTGGCCGGCGGCCTCTGGCGCGTGGAGCGCAGCGAGATCTCGTCGTCCTGATCAACCGCCGTCGAGGTGCCCCCGCATCTCGACGGCGATCTGGTCGGCGTCGAGCTGCTCCAGGGCCCTGCTCAGCAGGTCCGAGTCGTACGTCCCCAGGGCTCGGGCCTCGAGCAGGGCCTTGCGCTGCGCGGCGATGGTCGCGAGGCGCAGCTCGAAGAACTGCGCGGACAGCTCCTCGGGCGTGGCCTCCTCCTCGTCCTGGTCGGCCTGCTCGCGCACGACGACGGACCGCACGCGGTCGACGACGTACGGCGCGTAGGGGGTGCCGTCCTTGCGGCGCAGCTCGGGGTCGTCGAGCACGTCGCGGGCGGTGCCGTCGACGATCTCCCGCAGTCCCTGCGTGCCCTCGACGAACCGCGACGAGGTGACACCCGCCAGCCCGAGCCGCCGCACCACCCACGGCAGGGTGCCGCCCTGCACCAGCAGGGTGCCGGCCGCGACGCCGAATGCGATGAGGATCAGCAGGGACCGCTGCGGGAAGTCGTGGGGCAGGGTCTGCGCCGCCGCGAGCGTCACGACGCCGCGCATGCCGGCCCACACGATGACCACGCCCTCCTTCGGACCGAGGGGGGCGGCGACGAGGTAGTCCACGTCGGCGATCCGCCGCGTGAACCGGCGGCGGAACTCGGTGATGCGGTCCATCCGGCGCTGCCGGATCCGTTCCTTCTGGTCGTCGGACAGCCCGCCGGCGGCCACGCGCCGCTTGTCGGCCTCGACCTGCACGCGACGCTGCACCCGTCGCACCTGGCGGCGCGGGTTGCCGGCCTCCCACACTCGTTGGTCGCCCTGGGTCCACACCGCGGAGAGGGCCTGCGCCGCCTCCGGGGTGATGATGCCGTTCGGGTCCGTGAACTCGTCGAGCTTCGCGGAGACCCGGTGCTCCATCCGGTCGAGCGTCTCGCGGACCTGCTCGGCCCGCCGCCGTCGTGCCGCGAGGTACCGCAGCAGCGGGAGCACGAACATCGCGCGCAGCGCGATGACGCCCGCCGCCGCGAGGGCCGCGACGCCGACCGCCGTCCAGAGCGACCCGTGGGCCTCCCGCACGTCCTGGACCAGCCCGAACACCTCGAGCCCCATCGCGAGGAACAGGCCGCCCTCGAGCAGGATCTCGATGGTCCGCCAGTTCATGCGTTCCGCCACCCTGTCCTGCGGACTGAGGTGGCGCGCGGAGAGGGTGCTGGTGACGAGCCCGGCCGCGACGGCGGCGACGATGCCGGACGCGTCGAGCTCCTCGGCGGGCAGGTAGGCCACGAACGGCACCACGAACGACACGGCGGTGGACAGCGCCGCGTGCCGCAGGTGCTCGCGGGCCCACAGGCCGAGCCGGCCGACGATCACGCCGATGATCACGGCGAGCAGCACGGCCTTGAAGAAGCTGCCGACCACGCCCCACAGGCTGACGCTGGCCGCCGTCGCCGCGATCGCCGAGCGCAGGAGCACGAGAGACGTCGCGTCGTTGAGCAGCCCCTCGCCCTCGAGCATCACGACCACGCGCTGCGGAGCACCGAGCTTCTTGATGATCGACGTGGCGACGGCGTCCGTCGGGCTGACGATGGCGCCGAGCGCGATGCCGGCGGCCAGGTCGATGCCGGGGATCACCCAGGAGAAGACGAACCCGAGCAGCACGGCGGAGATGACCACGAGCAGCACGGCCATGCCACCGATCGCGGTGAAGTCGCGCCGGAAGTCCATCGACGGGAACGACGCCGCCGACGCGTAGAGCAGTGCAGGCAGCACGCCGACGAGGATGACCTCGGGGTTGATGTCGATGGCCGCTACGGCCGGGACGAAGCTCACGGCGACGCCGATCAGCACCAGGACCAGCGGTGCGGCGACCCCGGCCCGGGGCGCCAGCGCGGTGACGGCGATGACGACGACCGCCGCGAGCACCGCGACGAGTAACACCTCCATGCCGAACAACGTAGGCGCACCGTCGCGGGTTCTCCTGGGCCCGTCACCGGACCGATATCAGAGTGACCCACGTCACAGTCGATCGGTGTTGCTTAACGATATATCGCGTTCTATCTTAGATACGTCGCGATACCTCCGGTGGTTGAGCCTGTCGAAACCCCGGACCCCCGCGGTCGAGCCCGTCCCCGGAACCGGGTCGACAGGCTCGACCAGCGGATCACCCCAGACCCCGAACCAGTGAGGACATCTCTCATGCGTACCCCCCGAGACACTTCTTTCGACCCCCGCACCTTCGATCCCCGGTCCTTCGACCGGCACCCCTTCGACCGTCAGCCCGGCCCGCGCGGCGACCGCCGCCGGCGCGGCGACTTCCCCGGACCCGAGGGCTTCGGCCCCGGCTTCGGCCCCGGCCCGGGCTTCGGCCCCGGGTTCGGCCCGCGCGGCCACCGGGGCGGCGGGCGCCGCGCCGGCCGCGGTGAGATCCGGGCCGCCCTGCTGCTGCTGCTCGCCGAGCAGCCCATGCACGGCTACCAGGTCATCACCGAGCTCGCCGAGCGCACCGACGGCCGCTGGCGCCCCAGCCCGGGCGCCGTCTATCCGGCCATCTCCCAGCTCCAGGACGAGGGCCTCGTCGCGGTGGCGGACGACGGCGGACGCCGGCTCGCGTCGCTCACCGACACCGGCCGCGCGTACGTGGAGGAGCACCGCGAGGAGCTCGGCAGCCCGTGGCAGAAGGTCGCGGAGGACCCGCGGCGCCAGGGGCACGAGCTGCACCACGCGATGCGCGCCCTGGGCGGCGCCGTCGAGCAGGTCGCCCGCGCCGGCACCCGGGCGCAGGCCGAGGCCGCTGCCGCGGTGCTCGACAGGGCGCGGCGCGAGGTCTACCTCGTGCTCGCCGACACGAGCACCGGCACGAGTGCCGAGACGGCCACGGACACCGGCACCGACGACCCGTCAGCCGAGACCGACGATCTCGGTCGGTGACCACCGGACGAGCCGGCCGGCGACCGCGAGCTGGACCCCCCAGCCGTCGCCGCCGAGCTCGACCTGCCACAGCTGACGGCCCGAGACGGCGTCGAGCGCTACCCAGTGCACGACGTCGCCTCGGGCGTAGTCCGGCACGACGAACGCGGCGAGACGGCCGTCGGTGAACGCCGCGTCGACGAACCGCGGCCCGTACGCGCCCATCGCGTCGAGCCCCTCCACGAGGTCCGGCCGCACCCACAGCACCTCGCCCGTGCCGAGGTCCAGCCCGTACACCCGACGGCCCTCGTCCACGACCACCGCCACCTGCGAGGTGCGCACCAGGAGGCTGGTGCTGCGCACGTCGGTGCGCCACCGCTCGTCGCCGTCGGCGTCCGTGCCCACGGTCGCGCCGCCCCGCCGCTCCAGGTGCACCCCCTCGCCGCCGCCGTCCGTGCTCAGCGGCACGAGGTAGCGCCCGCGCACCTCGCGCACCTCGGTGCCGTCGTCGCGGAGCAGGCGGTCGGCGTCAGCCGGGTCCCGGGCGCCCAGGCCGTCGGCGTCCGTACGGACCACGTAGCCGCCGTCCGTGAACGGCTCCACCGAGAACCCGTCGAACGTCCCCGGGTCGTCCGGGCGGTCCAGGCGCACGCCCTCCGGCGTGAACCACGCGTCGATGCCGCAGCCTCCCAGCCACAGCACCCGGTCCGTGACCATCGCCTGCACACCGCCGCGCAGGTCCACCCCCGACGTGGTGCCGTCGTCCGACCAGCGCACGCACAGCGACGGGTCGACGGCGGCGTCGAACCGCACCGTGTCGTCCCACCGCAGCTCCCCCGTGATCGCGTCCTCGACGCGGACCCGCAGGTCGTACCCGTCGGGGATGGCCCCCTCGTCCGCGATGCCGGACACCACGTCGTCCGCGACGTGCGGGTCCACGGGTGAGGCCTCCCCGACCCAGTCCACGGTGACCAGCCCGCCGTCCGCGCCGGGGTAGAGCTCCGACGGCGAGCCCTCGACCTCGCGGCTGCCCTCCACGGAGCCGTCGGCGCCCACCACGGTCACGGTGCTGTGCCGCGCCGCGCCGTCGTCGGCGGCGGGCGCCTGCGTCACGCACACGATCCGGTCCACCGCCTCCGGCTGGAAGCCGCCCGACCACACCTGCATCCCCGGGCCGCAGGAGCTCGCCGAGCCCGGCAGGTCCACCTCCCAGCGCCGCTCGCCGGTCTCGACGTCCAGCCCGAGCAGCGCGTCCCGGTGCTGCGCCACCACCAGCCCGCCGAGCACCCCCATCAGGCCGCCCGGGGCGTCGCCCTCGGCCGCGACGCGCCACACCTCGCGCGGCTGGTCCGTCAGGTCCAGCACGCCTCCGGGGGCGGAGCGCAGCGCGGCGAGGCGGCCCCGGTCGCCCACCGTGTCGACGACCACCGCGGTGAGCGTCACCGCGACGAGCACCACCGCGGCCGCCAGCCGACGGCCCCGCAGGGCGTCGCGCACGCGGTCCGCCGCGCGGCGCCACGTCAGCACGTCGTCGGCACCGGGGGGCGGGGCGAGGTCGTCGGGATCGTCGTCGGCGTCCTCGACAGGGTCGAGGTCGATCAGGAGGGGGCCGCGCGTCCCGGCCCGGTACGTCGCCCGCACGACCGGCCCGGCCTCGCCGTCTCCGGCACCGTCGGGCTCGTTGCCGTCCTGATCGATGCCGTCGGGATCGAGGTCGAACGTGTAGGCGTCCGGGCGGGCGCCGCGTCGTCGGGCCACCTCTCGAACCTAAGCCTGGCCCCCGCGACCGGCGACCCGTGCGCGGCCCCCGCCGGTCAGATCACCCGGCGCCGCTCGACCGACCGTGCCACGGCCAGCTCCAGCAGGGCGGTGCGGGCACGGCGGCGGCGGTCGTCGGGGTCCACCGTCATCCGGTCGCCGGGGTTGGCGCGGCGCTCGGCCGGGCGGGAGCCGGCGGAGGCGTGCGGCGACGGCAGGATCGGCCGGGAGGTCGTGGCGGGCATCGTGGCCGGGGTCGGGACAGGCATCGTGCGCCTCCTTCTCGCGGCCCGGGTGGCCGCTCGTCCCCATGCTGCGAGGCCGGCGTTTCCGCGGTGTTGCCCCCGCGTGACGGCCTCGTCAGGGCTCGCGGCCCGGAGGCCCGGTCAGAGGAAGACGGCGGTGCGCGGCCCGAGCGGGCGCACGAGCACCCGCCAGCTCACGACCTGCGCCGCGAGGACGGCCACGAACGCGCCCAGCACCGGCCACGTCAGGTCGTGCAGCACCGCCGCGGGTGCGGCCAGGGCGAGCGTCGCGGGGCCGACGACGGCCGCCGTCGCGACCACCGGGACGACGGCGAGCAGCGGCCCCGCCGCCCGCACGACGCCACTGCGGCGCTCTCCGCGGTCGAGGTCGAAGCGGGCCGCGAGCGCCACGCCCGCGGCGGCGACCAGCAGCACGGCGGCCACGAGGGCGGAGGCGGTGCCGAGTGCGGCGACCGCGAGCGCGCCGAGGGCCGCCAGGGTGCTGAGCGCGGCGGCCGGGACCAGGGCGCGGCGCACCCGGACGCGGGCCTCCCGCCCGACCGCCGCGGGCGTCCGGGCGGCGACGACGAGGCCGCCGTGCACCCGCGCCGCCGCGACGGCCAGGCCCGCGGTGACGACCGGCAGCCCGAGCGCGAGCGCCTGCGCCGCGCCCGACCCGCCGTCCGCCTGCGCGCCGACGACGGACAGGCGCACCCACGCGACCCCGGCGAGGGCCCCGAACGCGGCGGGCAGCGCGAGGCTCGCCGCCTGCGCCGCGACGTCCCACCCCCGGCGCCAGCGCGGCGACGGCAGCCGGCTGCGCAGCCAGAGCCCGGCGTCCCGCACGACCCACGCCACCAGCAGCGCGACGACCACGGGATAGCCGGCCGCCCACAGGGTGGTCTCCACGTGCCCGAACGCCGCGAGCAGCACGCCCGCCGCGGCGACCAGCCACACCTCCCCGAGCAGGAGGAACGGCGCCACGGTGGCGAGCACCAGGCGGCGGCGCGCGTCGTCCCGGCCGCCGAGGGCGCGCACGAGCGGCACCCCGCCCTGCACCGCGCCGTCGAGCACCGCCCAGCCGGCGAGCAGGACGGCGAGCAGCAGGCCCCAGCCCAGCGCGTTCATCGGGTGCCTCCGAAGGTGAGGATCTCGGTGCGGTCGTCGTCCACGCCGGCCTCCGCTGCCCCGCCGGTCGAGCCTGGCCCGCCGGTCGAGCCTGCCGAGACCCGCGCCGCCTGCACGTCGTCGAGGTCGCGAAGCACGTCGGCGGGCGGGGCGCCGAGCGCGAGGCGCGTCGTGCCGCGGCGCGCGAGCCTCGCCATCACGGCCCAGTCGACGACGGCGAGGGTGAGCATCACCCCGACGAGGACGACCAGGGACGTGATCACGGCGGCCGCGGACGCGCCCGAAACGGCGTCCTCGGTGCGCAGCACGCCGGCGATCGCCCAGGGCTGGCGCCCGATCTCGCGGGCCGCCCAGCCGAGCAGCGCGGTGAGGAACGGCACCGGCAGCAGGACGGTGAGGGTGCCGTAGAGGGCGAGGCGCAGCGGCCGCCACATGCGGAACAGCAGGTTCCCCGGCAGCAGGAGGAGCAGCACGCACCCGACGACGAACGCCAGGCCGCCCACGCCCTGCATCACCGCGTACGCGATGCCGACCACCGGCGGGTCGCCGCCGGGCACGTCCTGCAGGTACCCGAACTGCGCGTACCCGAACCCCGTGGCGACGAACGCGCCGAACGTCCCCGCGACCAGCCCGATCCGCATCGACCGCCGCCACACGTCGTTCTCCGGCGACATGACGGCGCCCGGCAGGCCGGCCGCGACCACCCCCGGCAGTCGCGACGGCGCGCGGCGCAGGTGCCACGCGCTGACCCCGACCAGCAGGAACGCGCCGGCCATGAGGCACGCGCCCACCACGTGCAGCGCGGACTGCAGCGCCGCCGGGTTCGTGATCAGCGCCGCCGCGTCGGTGACGCGGGCGACTCCGTCGACCATCTCGAAGCCGACCGGGTTTCGCAGGAAGCCGTTCGCCACCATCACCGTGAAGGCGGACAGGTAACCCGTGACCACCACCGCCCAGAACGCGGCGGTGTGCGCCCAGCGCGGCAGCACGTGCCAGCCGAACACCCACAGGCCGAGGAACGTGGACTCCAGGAAGAACGCGGCCATCGTCTCGATCACCAGCGGGGCGCCGAGCACGCCGCCGGCGACGTCCAGCAGGCCCGGGAAGTGCAGCCCGAGCTGCAGCTCCATGACGATGCCGGCGGCGATGCCCAGCGCGTAGTTGACCAGGTAGAGCTGGCCCCAGAACCGGGTGGCGGTCTCGAGCGTGGCCGCCCTCCCGGCGTCGCGGGCCGCCGCCCAGCGGGTCTGCAGGATCGCCACGACGGGCCCGAGCCCCAGCGTCACCAGGACGAAGAGGAAGTGGGTCCCGGCGAGCAGCGCGAACTGCAGGCGGGCGGCGTCGACGGCGGTCATGGGGCCGACGCTAGGGCGCCCCAGCCCCGCGATCCCAGGGATTTCGGGACCTTCGGGGGACAACCCTGAGCGATTTCGGGGGACACTCCTACCGGGTCAGGCGCGTGCGGTCAGGGCACTCCTCCAGCCGATGCGCCCACCGGTCTGCAGCAACGCACCGCGGTAGGCGCGCTCGCTCACGAGCAGGGCGACGACGGCGAACGCGGCGAGGATCAGGAGCGAGACGATCGGCTCCCACCACGCGGCGTCGCCGGACAGCACCCGCACCGGCATCGAGACGACGCTGGCCACGGGGACGTACGACAGGACGGTCTCGAACGTGCCGCTGGCGGAGAACGTCAGGAAGTACACGCCCATGACCGCCATCGTCATCGGGGTCGTCGTGTGCTGCAGGTCCTCGGTGCGCGAGGCGAGCGCTCCCGCCACCGCGTAGAGGGCCGCGAGGCCGAGGAACCCGACCGCGAAGAACAGCACGAACCACAGCAGCGACGTCGACAACGACGGCAGGATCGACGCGGTCGGCGTGAACGACAGCGCGACGAGGCCGACCGCGGCGAAGACGACGTTCTGCGCCAGCGCGACGACGGAGCTGCCGAGGATCTTGCCCGCCAGCAGGTGCCGCAACGGCACGGCGGTGGCCATGATCTCCACCAGCCGCGACTGCTTCTCCTCCACCACGCTGCCCGCGATCATCTGCCCGGAGCCGAGGGCCCCGAGGAAGAAGAGCAGCGCGAGGGCGAACGACGCGAAGAACAGCGTCTGGGAGTCCACGGCGTCGCCGTCGAGCCGGTCGGTGGTCAGCGTGCCGCCGGCGGTCAGCTCGGCGGTGGTCGTGCCGGCGGCCTCCGCGTTGGTCGCGAGGGTCTGCTCCGCCACCCCCGCCGTGAGCAGGCGGGTGAGCGTCGAGTCGGGGTCCGCCTCGCCGGTGAGCACCCAGCCGTCGTCCGCGGACCCGGCGGCAGGGTGCAGCCACGCGTCCGCGTCGCCGGCGGCGAGCGCCGTGCGGGCGGCCGCGTCGTCGGGCACCTCGAGCGTCGTGAGCTCGGCCCCGCCGCCCTGCGCCTCCGGGATCGAGGCCGCGGACTCGACGGCGGCCGTCGCGGCGGTGTCGCCCGCCGGCACCGCGACCGTGAAGCTGTCGGTCTTGCTGCCCTGCCACGCCATGAACGCGGCCAGGGCGGCGATGATCACGACCGAGACGAGCAGCCCCACGAGGAACGTCTTGTTGAGGGCGCGCACCACGATCTCGCGCTTCATCACGACCAGCCACGCGCCGCGCGTGCCCTCGGCGGCCTCCTCGGGCGTCGTCGTGCCGGTCGGGGAGGGAAGGGTGGTGGTCATGCCGTCACCTCGCGGTAGATCTGGGCCAGCGTGGGCTTCAGGGGGGTGAGCTCGCGGACGCCGCCGCGCTCGAGGCCGGCGGCGAGCAGCCGCTGCAGGGACGCGTCGTCGGCCACCTCGAGGAGTGCGACGGGTCCGTCGACGTCGACCGCGTGCACGCCGGGGACGCCACGCACCCAGCCGGCGTCGCCGCCCGCGACGAGGCGGTGGCGCAGGGCGCCGGCCTGCTGCAGGTCGGCAGGGGCGCCGTCGGCCATGACCCGGCCGGACTTGAGGATCACGAGCCGCTCGCACAGCCGCTCGACGAGGTCGAGCTGGTGCGAGCTGAACAGCACGGGCACGCCGCGGGCCGTGTGCTCGGCGAGCAGGTCGACCATGCCGTCGACGGCGGCCGGGTCGAGGCCGCTGAACGGCTCGTCGAGCACCAGCATCCGCGGGGTGCCCATCAGCGCGGCGACGATCTGCACGCGCTGCTGGTTGCCGAGCGACAGCTTCTCCACGTGCTCCTTGGACCGGCCGGCGAGGCCAAGCCGGTCGAGCATGTCCAGCACCTCGGCGCGCGCCCTGGGCGCCGCGATGCCGCGCAGCCGCGCCAGGTAGACGAGCTGGTCGAGCACCGGCTGCTTCGGGTACAGCCCGCGCTCCTCCGGCATGTAGCCGAACGCGCGGCGGGCCGTCCGCGTCACCGGGTCGCCGCCGAACCGCACCTCTCCGGCCGTGGGCGCCAGGACGCCCATGATCATGCGCATGGTGGTCGTCTTGCCGGCGCCGTTGCCGCCCACGAACCCGGTGAGCAGCCCGGCCGGGGCGGTGAACGAGACGTCGTCGACGGCGGTGAGGTCGCCGAACGTCCTGGTCAGTCCCCGTACCTCGAGGGAGTCGTTGTCCATGACGACGACGCTACGGACCACAGCCCCTCGGCGGATCCGCCCGACGGCGGAGATCGTCCCCTCCCCCGCCGGGCGGATCCCTCACTCCCGGGTCGCGGAGACCCAGTCCGGGTTGGACTGGTCGGAGCGGGCCCCGACCACGCGGCCGGCCAGCTCGTCGAGCGCCGCGACGGCCTCCGCGTCGAGGGCCAGGCCCAGCGAGGCGAGGTTCTCGTCCACGCGGGCGGCGCGCCGGGAGCCCGGGATCGGCACCACGGGCAGCCCCAGCGCGTCCCCCTGGTGGCGGAGCCAGGCCAGCGCGACCTGGGCGGGCGTCGCACCACGCTCCTGCGCGATCCCGCGGACGACGGCGACGAGCGCCTGGTTCGCCTCGAATGCGGAGCCGCGGAAGCGCTCCAGGTTGCTGCGCCAGTCGCCGGCCAGCGCGTCGGCATCGGTGAGCTTGCCGGTGAGGAGGCCGCGGCTGAGCGGCGAGTACGGCACGAAGCCCACCCCGAGCTCGGCTGCCGTCGGCACCACCGACCGCTCGACGTCGCGGCTCCACAGCGACCACTCGCTCTGCACCGCGGCGATCGGATGCACGGCCTGCGCCGCCCGCAGCTCGGTCGCCGTGACCTCCGACAGGCCCAGGTGGCGCACCTTCCCGGCCGTCACCAGCTCCGCCATCGCGCCGACGACGTCCTCGACCGGCACCCGCGGGTCGCGGCGGTGCAGGTAGTACAGGTCGATGACGTCGACGCCGAGGCGGCGCAGGCTCGCGTCGGCCGCCTCGGCGACGTACGCCGGGTCGTTGCGTGCCGACATGCGGGAGTACGTGTCGTCCTCGGACACGATGCCGAACTTGGTCGCGAGCGTGACGTCGTCGCGCCGGTCACGGAGCAGCCGCCCGACCAATCGCTCGTTGGAGCCCGCGCCGTAGAGGTCGGCCGTGTCGATCAGGTCGATGCCGACGTCCACCACGTGGTGCAGCGTCGCGAGCGCGTCGTCCTCGTCCACCGCGCCGTACACCTGGGCGAGGCCCATGGCCCCGTACCCGAGCAGCGAGGTGTCGAGCCCGTCCCCCAGGGTGGTGCGGGGCATGCCGGTGGTCGTGGTCATGAGGCGGTCCTCTCGGTCTGAAGGGTGGGCAGGCACTGGACCGCCGCGACGTCGGGGGGCACCGGGAGGCCCTCGCAGTCGAGTCCGGCCGCGATCAGCTCCCGGTAGTGCTCGATCTTGTGCCCGACGGCGGCGAGGTCGTCGGCGAGCTGGGCCTGCTGGCGCAGGATGTTCTCGCGCTGCCGCTCCAGCAGGGCCATGCGGCGCCCGTGCGACGCGGCGCCGTCGTCGGTCAGCGCCACGAACTCGCGGACGTCCGCCACGGGCATGCCGGTGCGGCGCAGCGCGACGACCAGACGGACGAACCCGACCAGCCGTTCCGGGTAGCGGCGCCTGCCGTCCGGCCCGCGAGGCGCGCGGGGCAGCAGCCCCTCGCGCTCGTACCAGCGCAGGGCGTCCACGCTCAGGCCGCTGTGCTCCGCGACCTCCCGGATGCCGACCGTCGTCCCGGTCCCCGTCGTCGTCATGCGTCGACCGTAGGAGCTTGAGTGCACTCCAGCGCAAGGGCCGTCCAGGATCCGCCCTCCGACCCCCGACTTTCGTCGCGGCACCGGGGCCGACGGTCGGTACCGGAGGCCGCTCGCCCCTGGCTACGTTCGGCGGGACGCACGATCCACCGGCGAGCACCTGGCGCCCCGACGACGGAGAGCACCATGACGTTCACGCACCCGCGGGGCACCCGCCAGCCCCGTGGCCGCTTCCTCGCCGGCCGGAACCGGCGGGCGGCGCGACGCGCAGGCCGGGCCACCGGCGGCCTCCTCTCCCTGACGACGATCGGCCGGAAGACCGGGCAGGAGCGGTCCACCCCCGTCGGCGGCTTCCCCGGCGGGAACGGCAGCTGGATCGTCGTCGCGTCCGCCGCCGGCGCACGGGCGAACCCCGCCTGGTATCTCAACCTCGCGGCCCACCCCGACCGCGCGACGGTCACGACGGGCGGGCAGACGTTGCCCGTCGTCGCCGAGGAGCTGCACGGCGTCGAGCGCGCGGCCGCCTGGCGGACGGTCACGACCATCTCCCCCGGTTTCGCCACCTACCAGGCCCGGACGGACCGCGAGCTGCCGGTCATCCGGCTGATCCCCCGCGCCTGACCCTCGACGTAGCGATCGGTCCTCGTCCGGACGGAGGACGAGGACTGATCGCTACGTCGAAGGTCAGGGCTGTGGATCACGACCAGGCCACCGCCCCCATCTCTGGTCTGCTTCCGGGGTGCATCGTCGCCTCGTCGTCCCCGCGTCGCTCCGGCAGATCGCCGCCGCGCAGGAGGGGCTGGTGTCGTCCGAACAGTGCCATGAGCACGGGCTCACGAAACAGAACGCCGCCGCGCTGGTGGGACGCCAGGACTGGGGCCGCGTGGCTCGCGGGGTGTTCGACACCGGCGCGGCCGGCGGCACGACCGACCCCTTCGACGTCCCCCGACGACGGTCGGCACTCGTCGGCGTCCTCGCCCGTCCCGGCTCGGTCGCCACCGGGCTGTGCGCCCTCGTGTGGCAGGGCGTGCAAGGCGCGCCCGCACACATCGCACCGGAGGTGACGTTCCCCGATGGCTCCCCGCGGTCCGGCGGGCCAGGGCGGGTGCGTCGCGAGCGGCTGCGGCGATGGGTGGTCGTCGGAGGCCTCCCCTGCGTCCCGGCAGAGCTTGCGCTGGCACAGGCGGTCCCCGAGCTCGACCGAGGTCACGCCGTCGCGCTGATGGACTCCGCCCGACACCGGCGAGTCGTCACGGAGGACGAGTTCCGCCGGGCCCGCGAGGCCGCGCGCGGTCGACGAGGGGCGGCGCGGGCGTCGCCCTGGTGGGACGAGTCGGACCCGCGGGCGGAGTCTCCGATCGAGACGGCGGCACGGCTCGCCTGCACGGACGCGAGCTACCCACCCGACGCCCTGCAGCTCGTGGTGCGGGACGCGCGGGGCCGGTTCTTGGCCCGTGTGGACCTGGCGTGGCTCCTGCCGGGCGGCCGGGTCCTTCTCCTGGAGCTCGACGGACGCGACGCCCACACGACGCCGAAGGCCCTTTTCGGCGATCGGCGTCGGCAGAACGGGCTGACGAGCCACGGAGCCGTCCTGCTGCGGTTCACCGGACGGGACGTCGCCCGAGGTGTGGTCGTCGACGAGGTGCGCCGAGTCCTGGCCGCCGCGGGCTGGTCCCCGCACCCCTGGCCCGCGGACCGGCCGTTCGTCCTGTCGACGTAGCGGTGGGTCGTCGTGCCAGCATCGGACGACGACCCACCGCTACGTCAGGCTGCGGTGGTAGAAGACGACCGCCTGGACGCGGTCGCGCAGGTGCAGCTTGGACAGCACGTTGGAGACGTGCGTCTTGACGGTCGCCTCGCCGAGGAACAGCTCTCCGGCGATCTCGGCGTTCGACAGGCCCTGGCCCACGAGCACCAGCACCTCGCGCTCCCTCGGGGTCAGCTGACCCAGCCGCCGGTCCGACGTCGCCCCGGCCGGCCGGACGTCGGCCACCGGCCGCTCCCCGGAGACCATCCGCTCGATCACCCGACGCGTGACCTCCGGCGCGAGCAGCGCGTGCCCCTGGGCGACGGTGCGCACGGCGTCCACCAGCCGGTCGGCGTCGGAGTTCTTCAGCAGGAACCCGGACGCGCCGGCCCGCAGGGCGTCGTCCACGTACGCGTCGTCGTCGAACGTCGTGAGCACGAGCACCCGCGCAAGGTCCTCGGCGACGATGCGCCGGGTGGCCTCGATGCCGTCCATCACCGGCATCTGGACGTCCATGAGGACGACGTCGGGCCGCAGCGACCGCACCTGCTCCAGCGCCTGCGCGCCGTCGGCGGCCTCGCCCACCACCTCGACGTCGGGCTCGACGGACAGGATCATCGCGAACCCGGAGCGCACCAGCCGCTGGTCGTCGACGAGCAGCACGCGCACGGGGGCGCCGCCCGGGGGTGCGTCGGGGCCGGTCACGGGCGTTCTTCGGGCAGGGGCAGGCGCACCCGCACACGGTAGCCGCCGGTGGCGCGCGGCCCGACGTCGGCGATCCCGCCGTGGGTCGCGACGCGCTCGCGCACGCCCACCAGGCCCAGGCCGGTGCCGGAGGAGCCGGGCCGCGGGCGGCCGTCGTCGAGCACCTCGACCTCGGCGAAGCCGTGCGGGAAGCGTTCCGCCGCGGGGTCGCCGCGGCGGACGGGCCGACGGTCCACGCGCACGACGACGCGCGCGGACCGGGCGGTGGAGTGCTTGCGGACGTTGCTCAGGGCCTCCTGCGCGGTGCGGTAGAGGCTGAGGCCGAGCGGCGCGGGCACGGCGTCCAAGGCGCCGTCCTCCGCGACCACCCGCACCTCGACGTCCAGCCCGGCGTCGTCCGCGAGCGCCGGGACGTCGGCCAGCCCGGGCTCCGGCGCGCGCCCGCCCGGGGCGCTGCCGGCGGCGTCCTCGACCCCGCGCAGGGTGCCGAGCAGGCCGCGCATCTGCGCCACGGCCTCGCGCGACTCGCCCTCGATGGTGGCCAGCGGCGCGGCCGCGGTGGCCGGGTCGCCGGCGAGCATCCGCCGGGCGGCGGCGGCCTGGATGCCGATGACGGACACGTGGTGGGCGACGACGTCGTGCAGCTCGCGGGCGATGCGCAGCCGCTCGGTGACCACGGCCTGGCGCTGCAGCTCCGCGGTCTGCCGCTCGATGGTCGCGGCCTGCGCCTCGAGCTGCTCCCGCCGGCGCGCGCCGTGCCACATGAGCTGGCCTCCCACGACGGCCCCGTAGAAGTAGGCGAGGTTGATCAGCAGGTTGTACGCGGTGAACGCCACGCCCGGGTCGACCAGCCCGGGCCGCTCGTCGGCCAGCCCCATCTGCTCGACGATGCCGTCGATGCCCGCGCCGACGGCGAACTGCCAGGCCAGCCAGCCGAACATCGCCAGCAGCGCGGCGCCCACGACGAGCACCATCGCCTGCCGGTCGCGCGCCCACGCGACCGCGCTGAACAGCGCGACGAAGTAGACCACCTGCAGAGGCACGAGGATCGTCACCATCGGGACGGTCAGCCCCACCACGAGGAAGTGCAGGTACACCACGGAGAGCACGACCAGGGGGAACCGCCGGCGCCACATGAGAGGTGCGGCGCCCGCGGCCGAGAGCAGGTAGAGCAGCCAGGTCGGGGCCGGCTCGTCCTCGAAGTACCCGATGCTGCGGGCGAGCTCGGCGCCCACCAGGGAGACGACGACGAACGCGGCGCCCAACCACAGGTCGTTGCGGTAGGCGCGGGCCGGGTCGGCGGGCACGCGCTCCCACCCGGAGTCGATCCCCCACCAGTCGGCGAGGCGGGCGGTCCACCCGGCGGGTTGCTGCGGCATCCGGCCAGCCTAGGGAGCACCACCGGGTGGGCGCCTCCGCCGTGAGGTGGAAGGGTGGGCCCATGAGCATCCCCACACCGGCGGACACGTTCTGGATCTGCCGCACCTGCGCCGTCGAGCACGCCGACCGACCGGACGTCTGCGCGATCTGCGCCGACGAGCGCCAGTGGGTGCCCGCCACGGGTCAGGAGTGGACCACCCTGGCCGAGCTGACCGCGGAGGGCCTCGCCGTCGAGGTCGCCGAGCTCGAGCCCGACCTGCTGGCCCTGCACGCCGCCCCGCAGGTCGGCATCGGGCAGCAGGCGAAGGTGGTGCGCACCCCCGCGGGCGCGCTGCTGTGGGACCCGCTCGGTTTCGTCGACGACGCCGGGGTCGCGGCCGTCGTGTCCGCCGCCGGCGGCGGGGACGTGGTGGTCGCGGCCAGCCACCCGCACATGTTCGGCGTGCAGGTGGAGTGGAGCCGGCTGCTGGCGGAGGCCACCGGCCGCGACGTGCCCGTGCTGGTCAGCGAGGCGGACGCCGGCTGGGTCGCGCGCCCCGACGCCGTGATCGAGACGTGGTCGCCCGGCGCGGACGGTGAGCGCGAGGTGCTGCCCGGCGTGGTGCTCAGCCAGCCGGGCGGGCACTTCCCCGGCTCGACGGTGGTGCACTGGACCGGCGCCGACGGGCGCGGGGTGCTGCTCTCCGGCGACACGATCTTCGCCAACCCGGACCGCACGGCGAGCTTCATGCGCAGCTACCCCAACCGCATCCCGCTGTCCGGGGCGGTCGTCACGCGCGTCGCCGAGCACGTGGCCCGCCGGCCCTTCGACCGGCTCTACAACAACTTCGACGGCGTGATCCCGGCCGACGCCAGGGAGGTCGTGCTGCGTTCCGCCGAGCGGCACGCCGCCTGGGCGCGCGGCGACTTCGACCACCTGACCTGAGGCTCAGCGGGACGCGGCGCGCTCCGGGCCCGGCGCGGTGCCCGCGCCCGTGGTCGGCGCCGGTGCGGCGCCCGGGACGACGACCGCCGCGATCGCCGTCGTGATCGGGATGGCGAGGACCAGCCCGATGGAGCCCACGAGCGTCCGCACGATCTCCTCCGCGATCTCCCCCGAGGTGAGCGCCGTCGTCGGGGACTGGTCCAGGAGCCACACGGTGAGCAGCAGCGGCAGGGCGGCCCCCACGTAGGCGAACGCGATCGTGTACACGGTGGACGCGATGTGGTCGCGACCGATCCGCATGGCCCGCGCGAACAGGGCGCGCCGCGGGGCGAGGGGCGCCAGCGCCCGGAGCTCCCACACGGCCGACGCCTGGGTGATGGTGACGTCGTTGAGCACGCCCATCCCGGCGAGCACGAGCCCGCACAGCGCGATGCCCTGCAGGTCCACGCCCGGCGCCATCGACGGCAGCGTCTGCGCGGTCTCCGACGTCGCACCCGTGATGTTCGAGGCGCCCGTGGCCCACGTGCCGATCGCGGCCGTGAGCGCGAGCCCTGCCAGCGTGCCCAGCAGCGCCACCGACGTCCGCGTCGTCAGGCCGTGCGCCAGGTAGAGGACCACCAGCATCACCGCCGAGGACGTCACGAGAGCCACGGCCATGGCGTCCTTGCCCGCCAGCAGGGCCGGGAAGGTGAAGCCGAGGAAGACGGCGAAGGCGAGCCCGAGCCCGGCCAACGCCGCCAGCCCCCGCCATCGCGCCACCAGGAGGACGACCAGCACGTACGCGCCGGCGAGCAGGGCGAGGGGCAGCTCCCGCTGGTGCTCCATGAAGACGTAGGGGGCCGCCACCTCCCCCTGGAGGTCGGCGATGAGCAGCGCCACCAGGCCGTCGCCCGTCTCGAACTCGAACCGCGGGTCGACCTGCATCCGCGACGCGCCGCCGCCGGGCAGCTCGATCGGCACCGTCATCTCGCCGGACTCGTCCTCGCCGGGCGGCCCCGCCACCGTCACCTCGACGAAGGCGCTCCCGTCGACCACGACGGGGATGCGGTCGGGCACCTCGCCCGCCTTCGGCCAGAGCATCCACAGCCCGAGCGCGGTCGCGACGATCGCGGGCAGCACGAGGCAGGCGATGACCACCCGCGTGCGACGCGGGGCGGGCGCGACGGCGCCGCCGTGCGCGTGTCCGTGCGAGTGTCCGTGGGAATGACCGTGTGGACGGCCGTCGTGACGGCCGTCGCCCGGGTCGTCGGCGTGCGCCGGGGCAGGGCTGACGTCGGACCTCGGGGCAGGCGTCATGCGCGGATCCTCACACGCGGGCCGGCAGTTTCCCGGACGTACACTCCCGGGGTGAACCAGACGCCGGATCCCCCCGCCGGATCTGGGTCCGGGCGGGCGCTCGGGGTGGCGCTCGCGATCGTCGCAGGGTTCGCCGCCGCGCTGCAGAGCCGCGTCAACGGCACGCTCGCCACCGAGACGGGCACCGCGTTCGGCACGGCCGCCCTGTCGTTCGGGTCCGGGCTCGTGCTGCTCACGCTCGTGCTCCCCTTCTCCCGCACCGGGCGGTCCGCGCTCGCGCAGGTCGCGGCCGGCCTGCGCCGCGGCGGCGGCGCGGGCGGCCTGCGCTGGTGGGAGTGCCTGGGCGGTCTCGGCGGGGCGTTCTACGTGATGTCGCAGGGCCTGACGGTCGACGCGCTGGGCGTGGCGGTGTTCACCATCGCGCTCGTCGCCGGGCAGTCGGTGAGCTCGCTCGTCATCGACCGGATGGGGCTCGCGCCCGGCGGCGTGCGCCTGGTCACCGTGGGCCGCGCGCTGGGACCGGTGCTCACCCTGGTCGCCGTGGTCGTGGTCTCCGGCGCGGGCGCGACCACGGCCGCACTCGGCCTGGCGCTGTTCCCCCTCGTGGCGGGCGTGCTCCAGTCGTTCCAGCAGGCGCTCAACGGGCGGGTGCGCGCGGCCGTGCGCCCCGCCGACAGCACGGCCGGCGGGCGCGACGGCGGCGTGCTGGCCGCGACGTTCGTCAGCTTCCTCGTCGGAACGGCGGCGCTGCTCGTCGTCTTCGGGGTGTCCATCGCCGTCGACGGCCCGCCCACCGGCGCGCTGCCCACCCGACTTCCCGCCGACCTGCTGCTCTACTCCGGCGGCCTGCTCGGCATCGTCTTCATCGCCCTGCAGGCGGCGGTCGTGCAGCGCATCGGCGTGCTGCTGCTCGGGCTCGGCATGATCGCCGGCCAGGTGGTCGGCGCGCTGGTGCTCGACGTCGTTTCCCCCGCCGTCGGCCCGCCCGGCGCCGCGACCTACGTCGGCGCCGCGCTCACCCTGGTCGCCGTCGCCGTCCCCCTCGTCGAGGGCGCGCTGCGCCGCCACGCCTGACCTGCGGAGACGTCGTGGTCCGGCGCATCGGACGCCGCGACCGGAAGGTTGCGGCGCCGAAACCGCTGCGTTGCAAGGAATGTTCGCCCCGAGCACGAATCGGTAACGATTCTTCCGCCCGGGGGGATGTGGTCTGGAGCACCCTCGGGGCACGGATAGCCTCGCCGCACCGACCTTCGCCCAGAGAGCCCCGACGAACTTGACCCGATATCTGCTGCGCCGCACCACAGGCTGGTTGCTCATGGTGGTGGCCGTCACGAACCTGACGTACTTCCTCGCCTGGGCGTACCTCGATCCCCGCAGCAACTACGTGGGCCGGCGCCCACCGTTGAGCGAACAGCAGATCGTCAACCTGCTCGAGCCGCGCAACCTCGACGACGGGACTCCGCTCCTCGTCCGGTGGTGGAACTGGTTCAGCGGGGTCCTCTTCCGCTGGGACTGGGGCGTGAGCCCCACCGGGCAGTCGGTCAACGACCAGGTGGCCTACCGGATGTGGATCTCGGCCGAGCTGATGCTCGGTGCGACGATCCTGCTCACGCTGATCGGGATCGCGCTGGGCGTCTACAGCGCGTCGCGACAGTACCGGGTCGGTGACCGGGTCGCGCAGGGCACGTCCATCATCACGATGAACATCCCGATCGTCGTCGCGGCGCTGGGGCTCGTGCTCCTCGCGATCGCGTTCAACGGCGCGGTCGGAACCACCGTCTTCTACGTCACCGGAGCGTCGAGTCCCGGCGTGAGCGGGTTCTTCCCCACGCTGGTCGACACCATCCAGCACCTCACGTTGCCGACGCTCGCGCTGGTCATCGTCGGCTACGCGCAGTACCACTTCCTGCAGCGCTCGCTGCTGCTCGACAACATCAAGTCCGACTACGTGCGCATGGCGCGGGCCAAGGGCCTGACCAAGCAGCAGGCGATCCGCAAGCACGCGCTGCGCACGTCACTGATCCCCGTCACGACCCAGGTCGCCTTCTCGATCCCCGGCATCTTCACCGGTGCCGTGCTGACCGAGTCGATCTTCGCCTGGAAGGGCATGGGTCAGTACTTCATCGAGACGATCTCCAAGAACGACATCAACGGCGTGGTCGCGGTGGCGGCGTTCGGCGCGGTGATGACCGCGATCGGCGCGATCCTCGCGGACATCGCGGTCGTCGTCCTCGACCCCCGAGTGCGGGTGAGCTGACATGGCAACCGATCCCTCCATGGTCGACCCCCTCGCCGAGGCGGAGACCGCGCCGCCGGTCGTCGAGCCCGGCCAGCGCAAGCGTCTCTCCAAGTGGCGGCTGTACGGGCGCCGTTTCACGCGCAACCGCCCCGCGGTCGGCGGCGTCGTGATCTTCGTGCTCCTCGTCCTGTTCGCCCTGTTCGGCCCGCTCTTCGCGAAGTACGACCACGTCGAGCTGGACTTCCTGGCGTTGTCCGACCCGCCGAGCCCCGAGCACTGGTTCGGCACCAACAACGCCGGCAACGACCTCTACGCGATGGTCGTGGTGGGCCTGCAGCGCTCCCTGCTCATCGCCGTCGTCGTGGCCACCGGCACGACGATCCTGTCCGCCGTCATCGGCACGGCGGCCGCCTACTTCGGCGGCCGCATCGAGCGGGTCGCGCTGTTCGTCATCCACTTCCTCATGGTGGCGCCCACGTTCCTGCTGCTCGCGATGATGTCCAACAGCTCCGGCGGCGACTGGAAGGTCATCGCCCTCGTCCTCATCCTCGTCAGCTGGTTCTTCCAGGCCCGCACCATCTGGACGCTGTCCCTCTCGCTGCGCGAGCGGGAGTTCGTGCACGCAGCGCGCTACATGGGGGTGCCCGGGCTGCGGATCGTCTTCCGCCACCTCATCCCCAACATCGGGTCGCTGCTTGTCATCAACTTCACGCTCGGCGTCGTCGGCGCCGTCATGGCCGAGACGGGCCTCTCCTTCCTCGGCTTCGGCGTGAAGCTGCCCGACGTCTCGCTCGGGTCCCTCATCGGCATCGGGGCCTCGAGCATCTCGAGCTCGCCGTGGATGTTCTACTTCCCCGCCGCCGCCCTGACGCTGCTGACGGTCTCGATGGCGCTCATCGCCGACGGCCTGCGGGACGCCCTCGATCCCACCTCCGCTGCGGGAGGCCGCGCATGACCACCCCCGTTCTCTCCGTCCGCGACCTCACCGTCAGCTTCCCGTCCGAGGCGGGTCGGGTGGACGCCGTGCGCGGTGTCTCGTTCGACGTCGCGGCGGGTCGCACCCTCGGCATCGTGGGCGAGTCCGGCTCGGGCAAGTCCGTCACGTCGCTCGCCGTGATGGGCCTGCTCGACGAGAACGCCCGCGTCGGCGGCTCCGTGCGCTTCGAGGGCGAGGAGCTGCTGGGCAAGAGCGACGTGCAGATGTCCAAGATCCGCGGCAACGGCATCGCGATGATCTTCCAGGACCCCCTGACGTCGCTGACGCCGGTCTTCACCGTCGGTGACCAGATCGTCGAGGCGCTCACCGTCCACAACCCGCGGATGTCGCGCCGCGCGGCCTGGAGCCGCGCCGTGGAGCTGCTCAAGCTGGTCGGGATCCCCCGGCCCGAGGATCGCGTCAAGTCCTTCCCGCACGAGTTCTCCGGCGGCATGCGCCAGCGCGTGGTCATCGCCATCGCGATGGCGAACAACCCCCGGCTGATCATCGCGGACGAGCCGACGACCGCCCTCGACGTCACGATCCAGGCGCAGATCCTCGACCTGATCAAGACCGCCCAGCGTGAGACCGGGGCCGCGGTCATGATGATCACCCACGACATGGGCGTCGTCGCGAACATCGCCGACGACGTCGTCGTCATGTACGCCGGCCGCCCGATCGAGCAGGCACCCGTCGACACGCTGTTCGCCGACACGCGCATGCCGTACTCGATCGGCCTGCTCGGCGCGATCCCCCGCGTGGACACGTCCGAGAAGCAGCCCCTGGTGCCGATCAAGGGCACCCCGCCGCTGCTGGTCGACCTGCCCGACGCGTGCCCGTTCGCGGCACGCTGCCCGATCGTGACCGACGCCTGCCGCACCGCCGAGCCCGAGCTCGTCGCCGTCGGCGGGGACGACCGGCACCGCGCCGCGTGCATCCGCGCCGAGGAGATCCGTGCGGGTCGCATCGACGGCGGCCCGGTCTACCCGCTCCCCGAGATCCCCACCTCGACGCTCGAGTCCGTGCCGAGGGACCTGCGCAACCCGACGCTCGAGGTGGAGAACCTCTCGAAGTCGTTCCCGCTCCTCAAGGGCTCCTTCCGCAAGAAGAAGGTCGGCGAGGTGCACGCCGTCAAGGGCGTCAGCTTCGACGTCCGCGAGGGCGAGACGATGGCGATCGTCGGCGAGTCCGGGTCGGGCAAGACCACGACGCTGCTGCAGATCATGGACTTCGCCACGCAGGACGACGGCGACATCCGGATCGTCGGCACCAGCGTCGCCGACGTCAAGGGTGGCCGCGCCGAACGGCAGCTCCGCCGCGACGTCCAGATCGTCTTCCAGGACCCGGTCGGCTCGCTCGACCCGCGCATGACGGTCTTCGACGTCATCGCCGAGCCGCTGCGCACGGTGGGTACGCCCTCCGCGCAGGTCGGGCCGCGGGTCGACGAGCTCATGGGCCTGGTCGGGCTCGACCCCTCGCACAGCGACAGGTTCCCCGCCGCGTTCTCGGGCGGCCAGCGCCAGCGCATCGGCATCGCCCGCGCCCTGGCGACCAACCCGAAGCTGGTCGTGCTGGACGAGCCCGTGTCCGCGCTCGACGTGTCGGTCCAGGCGGGCGTGATCAACCTGCTCGACGAGCTCAAGGTCCGCCTCGGCCTGTCGTACCTCTTCGTCGCGCACGACCTGTCGGTCGTGCGGCACATCGCCGACCGCGTGGCCGTGATGTACCTCGGCAGCTTCGTCGAGCACGGTGAGGTCGACGCGGTGTTCGACGACCCGCAGCACCCGTACACGCAGGCCCTGCTGTCCGCGATCCCGGTACCGGACCCGGTCGCAGAGCGGACCCGCGAGCACATCGTGCTCACCGGAGACCTGCCGAGCCCGACCGACAGCATCCAGGGGTGCGCCTTCGTCTCGCGCTGCCCGCTGTACCAGACGCTCGACGACGCCGAGCGCGCCGTCTGCGACACGAAGGTCCCCGCTCTCAGCGGCCGGACGGGCGTGCACGTGAACGCCTGCCACCACCGCTGACCACGTTCCCCATCCATCACTCACCCCACCATCGAGTCAGCGCCCCCGAGGCGCGAAAGGAGCCCCTATGAGGCTGCAGAAGAGACTGGTCGGCAGCGTCGCCGTGGCCGGCGTGCTCGCCCTGGCCCTCACCGCCTGCGGCGGCGGCGGCAACGACGGCGGTAGCGACGAGCCCACCGCCGAGGCGCAGACCGTCGAGGGTGCGGACTACAACCCGCAGCCCCGGGAGAACCTCGAGCAGGGCGGCGAGGTGACCTTCCCGATCGGGGAGATCACGCCGCAGATGAACGTCAACCACTCCGACGGATCGGTCGACACGGCCCGGATCTGGGAGTGGTACAACCCGCAGACGATCCTCATGACGCCGGAGGGCGAGGCCGAGGCCAACCCCGCCTACCTCACCGACTGGACCTCCGAGGTCGTGGACGGCAAGACGGTCGTCACGTTCACGATCAACCCCGAGGCGGTCTGGAACGACGGCAGCCCGATCACGTGGAAGTCGTACGAGCAGACCTGGATCGCCAACCGGTCCGTCGACGACGGCTACGTGCCGAACACCACCGACGGCTACTCGCAGATCGAGTCGGTGAAGCAGGGTGAGGACGAGCGCCAGGCCGTCGTCACGTTCAAGTCGGAGTACCCGTGGACCGACGGCCTGTTCTGGCACATCCTCAACCCGAACGTCGACTCGCCGAAGGTCTTCAACGAGGGCTACGTCGAGAAGGCGCACCCGGAGTGGGGCGCGGGGCCGTACAAGATCGACGAGTTCGACCTCAACGGTGGCGTCATCACGTTCGTCCCGAACGAGAAGTGGTGGGGCGACAAGCCGCTGCTCGACAAGGTCACGTACCGCGTGCTCGACTCCGTCGCCGCGGTGAACGCGTTCCAGAACGGTGAGGTGGACCTGGTCGAGAACCTCTCCGCCGACAACCTCGAGCAGCTCGCCGACGTCGAGGGTGCCGAGACCTACCGCGCGCAGCGCGCGGCGACCAACCTGATCCAGCTCAACGCGGAGCGCCCGCAGCTCTCGGACCTCAAGGTCCGCGAGGCGATCTTCAAGGCGGTCAACCGCGAGCAGATCAAGGAGGTCATGTGGAACGGCCTCAACTACACGGAGCCTGAGGTCGGGTCGCTGAACCTGTACCCGTTCCAGGAGGGCTACGTCGACGCGCTGGCCGAGGCCGGTTACAAGTACGACGTCGAGGCCGCCAACGCCGCCCTCGACGAGGCCGGCTGGGCGCTGAACGGCGACGTGCGCGAGAAGGACGGTCAGAAGCTCGAGGGTCGCATGCCGATCTTCGGCGACGACCCGATCGTCGAGGCCCGCGCCAAGGTGCTGCAGCAGCAGCTCGCCCAGGTCGGCTTCGCCCTCGAGATCGACAAGCGCCCGGAGAGCGACTTCTCCACGGTCGTCACCACCAAGGACTGGGACCTCATCACGATGGGCTTCTCGTCGAGCGACCCGTACGGCGTGGCGTACATGTGCCAGATCTACTGCTCGGACAGCGGGCTGAACCTGTCCGCGACGAGCACCAAGGAGATCGACAAGAAGATCGCCGACGAGGTGTCGTCGCTGCCCACGGCCGAGGAGCAGAACGCGGCCGGCATGAAGCTCGAGGCGGAGATCATCGCCGAGACGTGGGGCGTCCTGCCGCTGTACAACGGCCCGTGGATCGCCATGGCCAAGGAGGGCCTCGCCAACCTCACGCCCGAGACCTACACCGGTCTCGACCTCTTCGGCCTGCAGCCGGTGGAGAACGTGGGCTGGGAGAAGGCCGCCGCCGCGGAGTGATCCGCATCGGCTGAGCGCTTCGCTCGCGCCTGACGAAGGCCTTCGGGGCCGGTGGTCTCGACCACCGGCCCCGAAGGCCTTTTCCTGCACCGCACGACGACGGCCGGCCCACCGCGGAGGTGGACCGGCCGTCGTCGTCTCCCGGCCGCTGCTGCCGGCCGGGCTCAGAGCCTCAGAACTTCTCCTGCATCTGCGGGTTCAGCGACTTGAGGTTCGTCTTCGCCCTCCCGTCGATCCGGTCGTCGATGTCGAACGTGTCGAAACCGATCCCCAGGTCGTTCGAGTAGGCGTAGCCGTTGTACCAGTAGGTGGACCAGGTGCCACCGCTGGAGATGCCCGCGCCGCGGTCGAACCAGGCGACCTCGGTCGGGTGGGACGAGTCGGTGAAGTCGAACACGGAGACGCCGCCCTGGTACCAGGACTGGACCATGAGGTCCTTGCCCTCGACGGGGATCAGCGAGCCGTTGTGGGCCACGCAGTTCTCGGTGGCGTCGTTGATGCGCGGGATCTTGTAGTAGCTCTGGAAGACGAGCTCCTTGCCGTGCTTCCCGCCGTGCTTCCGGACCTTCTCGATGTCGTAGATGCCGTTGGCGCCGAGCTCCGGTGCGTACTCGCCGGTGCAGGTCGCCAGGCCGCCGCCGCCGAGCTCGTCGGTGAAGACGACCTTGGTCGCATCGTTGTTGAAGGTGGCCGAGTGCCAGAACGCGAAGTTCTCGGTGTCGCGGACCGTGCTGATCACCTTCGGGTGGGCGCGGTCCTTGATGTCCATCAGGATGCCGTCGCCCATGCACGCACCCGCCGCGAGGTCCTTCTGCGCGTAGGTGGTGATGTCGTGGCAGCCGGACGTCGCCGAGGCCCTGCGGTCGGGGTCGCCCTCGTAGCCGCCCTCGGGGAAGAGGTTCGGCGTGCCGACGAGCTCGGCCGCGGCGGGGTTCTTCACCGGGATCTTCACGATCGAGATGATGTCGTGCGGCGGCTGGCAGTCGGGGAACGACGAGTTCGGGCTGTACGACGAGACGTAGACGTACAGGTCCTTGCCGTTCTTGGTCGGTGCCAGCGAGTGGGTGTGGGACCCGCACGCCGTCTCGACCGCCTGGACGTACTCGGGCTCGAGCGGGTCGGAGATGTCCCAGACCTTGATGCCCTCCCAGGCGTCCTTCTCCGTCGCGGGGCGGGTTGTCGAGGCGCAGGAGTCGTCGCTGCGCGACGAGTCGGTGGAGAGCACCAGGATGTCGCCGTACACGGAGATGTCGTTCTGCGAGCCGGGGCAGTACACCTGCAGCGCCTGGACCGGCTCCTCGGGGTCGGACAGGTCGTAGACGGTGAAGCCGTCGTAGTTCCCCGCGTAGGCGTACTTGCCCTGGAACGCGATGTCCGAGCCGGTGCCCTGCAGGGCGCCGTTCTTCGGGTTGTTGCTGAGGTGCTCGATGTTCGACGACGCCACCTCGCCGGGCGGGACGTCGGGCTCGGCGGCGTCGGACGCCGACGCGGGGGCCGCGAGCCCCAGCGCCCCCGCGACCAGGGTCAGCGAGAGGGCGACACCGGCGACGCCTCTCGTCCGTGAACTGCTCGTCCGTGAACTCCGCATCCGTGGACTCCTCTTCCGTGAACTCAGGGTTGGACGACGCGCATGCGCCACACATCGTTGTGTTGGTCACACTGAGTGTTGTCTGGAAGCATCCTCCCCACCAGGTGTGCGGGCATCTTTTTACGCCGTGGCAACAACCTCAGGAGAGGATCTTCCGGTGACCACAGACCCCCGGATCCGTCGCACGGGCGGCCGTCGCGCCGCCCTGACCTGCGTCGTCGCGCTCACTCTGGGGCTCTCCGCCGGATGCACCGCCGAGGAGCCCGCGCCGGCACCGACGCCGTCGTCGGCCGTGCTCGCGCCGGGCAAGCCCGGCGAACCCGCCCGGACGATCGCACCCGACGACTACGAGGGCATGGGCGACGTCGACGTGGTCACCGACGCCGACGCCGACTTCATGACCCAGATGATCGGCCACCACGCCCAGGCCGTGGAGATGGCGCAGCTGGTTCCCGAGCGGTCGACGTCGGCGCAGATCGAGAAGTTCGCCGAGCGCATCCGCCTGACGCAGGACGGCGAGATCCAGTACATGAGCCGCTGGCTCACCGACCACGGCCTCCCGGTGCCCGCGGTCGCCTCGCCGTCGGCGGCGCCTTCGGACGGGAGCGGGCCGCGCGCCCCGCAGACCCACGACCACGACTCGATGCCCGGCATGCTGACCGACGCCGAGATGGAGGCCTTGGCGGACGCGGACGGCACCGCCTTCGACCGGCTGTTCCTCGAGGGCATGATCCAGCACCACGGCGGTGCACTGGAGATGGTCGAGGACGTCAGCTCCGCCGGCCGCGACGAGACCGTCCAGGAGTTCTCCGCGAACGTGGCGGCGGACCAGATCGCGGAGATCGACCGGATGTCCCGGCTGCTCGACGAGCTCGCTGGTTGAGCCTGTCGAAACCACCGCCGGTGGAGCAGGTCGACACCAGAGGCCGGGTTTCGACAGGCTCAACCAGCGAGGCTACTCGTCGTGGTCGTCGTGGTCGTCGTGCTCGCGCTGGCGCTCGTGCATCTCCTCGTGCCGCGACGGGTCCGCCACCACGTCCTGGAAGGAGTTGGTGCGGCCGGCCTTCCAGTACCCGCCGATGTCGCTCTGCCGCTTGCCGATGCCCTGGGCGCGGGCCCAGCGGCGCACGGGCTTGACGCATCCCGCCTCGGCGAACGCCCACACGTAGGCCCACGTGTCCGTGGGCAGCTCGATCCCCTCGGCGAAGTCGCCGAGCAGCCGCGTGCTGCCGGGGGCGGCGCCGTCGCGGTGCAGCCAGGTCAGCGTGAACCCGGCCGGCACGCGCAGCTCCTGCTCCTCGGCGGCGTCGGCGACCTCGATCGCGGCGACGCCGCGCGCGTCGTCGGGCAGCTCCTCGAGCCATCGCGCGACGGCGGGCAGCGCCGTCTCGTCGGCGAGCAGGACGAGGAAGCCGAACTCGGGCGGCACGACCAGGCCCGGCCTCGGGCCGGCCACCCACAGGGTCTCCCCCGGCTCGACGGTCTGCGCCCAGTCGGACGCCAGCCCGCCGGGGTGGACGACGAAGTCGAGGTCCACCTCGCGCGCCACGGGGTCGTAGCGCCGGATCGTGTACTCGCGGGTGGGCGGGAACGGGTCCGGCCAGTCGAGGTGCTCGCCGTCGTCCGCCTGCCACGGCACGCGCACCCGGCCCGTGTCGGCGTCGGGGAAGACGAGCTTGCAGTGCTCGTCGGCCTGGTGGGACTCGAAGCCGTCCATGTCCGGCCCGCCCAGCGTCACGCGCACCATGCGCGGCGTGACGTGGGTACGGCGCAGCACGGTGAGCTCGCGGATCCGGATCGGGAAGTCGTCGAAGTACGCCTCCGGCCGCGGCCCGCGCGGGTCGACGACCGCGACGGGCTCGGTCAGGGCGCTCATCGGTCCGCCGCCAGCGTCTCGGCCGCGGCCCGGAGGTCCTCCACCTGCTGCTCGGCGGCGTCGAAGGTGTAGATCGTGCCCGACGTCATCGGGAACGCGTGCCCGGCCTCGACCGCGGGCAGCCGCTGCCAGGACGCGCTGTCGAGGATCTCCTGCGTGGGAGCGTCCACCGAACCGTCGAGGTTCACGGCGTAGAAGAGGGCGTCCTGCCCGGCGAGGTCCGGGAGGTTCTCGGTCGCGAGCTCGGTGACGTACCGCTCGGGGTTCTCCGTGTAGGCGGGGTTATACCCGAACCCGGCGCCCGTGAGGCGCTGGTAGGCGAGCGACTTGGACGTGGAGACCCAGATGCCGTCCATGGTGCTCAGGTGCGTGGCCTCGAGCCCGGTCAGCACGTCGCCGTGCTCCTCCTCGATCGCGGCAAGCTCGGCGTCGAGGGCCTTCTGCCGCTCGTCGGAGTCGGTCGCCCTGCCCACGAGGTCGGCCACCGTCGGGTAGTTGGCCCAGACGTCCGTGGGCTCGGCGATGTCGAGGATCACCGTGGGCGCCACCTGCGAGATCTCCTCGTAGTCGATCCCGAGCGACCCGTTGTCCATGCCGATGATGAGGTCCGGCTCCGCCGCGATGAGCTTCTCGATGTCGACGCCCTCCCAGGTGCCGACCGTGGGCACGTCCGCGACGGCGTCGTACCGCTCCCCGAGCTCCTCCGGCAGGAACTCGTCCTCGAGCGACGCGACCGGCACGACGCCGAGCTCGGCGAGCTCCGTCCCGGTGCGCCACAGCGCGACGACGCGCTGCGGGTCGGCGGGGATCTCCACGTCCTCGCCCGTGAACGTGGACTCCACGGTGCGCGTGCCGCCGTCCCCCTCGGCGGCGGACGACGCGCCGTCGTCCGCGGCGCCCGCGGAGCCGCACGCGGTCAGGGAGAGGGCGAGGAGGGCGGTGCCGAGCGCGGCGACGGTGCGGGTCGGAGACATGCAGGTTCCTTCGGGAGGGGCGGGCGGGAGGCGGGGTCGCAGCCGTGCGACGGCCGCGCGACGGCGACGACCGCCGGATCGCGGGACCTGGTGCTAAGGCGAGGCTAACGTAACTTAGGATGCCCTTTGTGTCTCCCCCCGACGTGCGACGGCGAGCCCCGCGCCAGGCCCTCCTGCTCGTCGTCCTCGCCGCCGTCCTGGCCGCCGCGCTGCTGCTCAGCCTGATGATCGGCAGTCGCGCGATCCCCGCCGGCGACGTGCTCGCCGCCCTGTTCGCCGACGTCGACTCCGACGACGCCACCGTCGTCACCAGCCAGCGCCTGCCCCGCACGCTCGTGGCACTGGCCGCCGGGCTGGCCCTCGGTGCGGGAGGGGCCCTCATGCAGGGCCACACCCGCAACCCGCTCGCCGACCCCGGCCTGTTCGGCGTGAACGCGGGCGCCGCGTTCGGGGTGGCCGTGCTCGTCTTCGTCCTCGGGGTGCAGGCCCCCGCCGCGATCGTGCTCGCCGCCCTCCTCGGCGCGGGCGTGGCCGCCACGCTCCTCTTCGTGCTGGGCCTCGGTGCGCTGCGCGGCGACGCGCTCGTGATGCTCGCCGTGCTCGGCACCACGCTCGCGGCCTTCCTCGGCGCGTTCACCCAGGGATTCGTGCTGCTCGACCGGCAGACGCTCGACGTGATGCGCTTCTGGGACGTCGGGTCGGTGGCTGGGCGCGACCTGTCCGCGACCGCCCTCGTGCTGCCGCTCGCCGTCGCGGGGCTCGTGCTCGCCCTCCTCAACGGAGGCGCGCTCAGCTCGCTCGGCCTGGGCGAGGACGTGGCGCGGTCGCTGGGCACCGGGGTGCTGCGCGCCCGCGTGGTCGGGATCGTCGCCGTCACCCTCCTGGCGGGGACGACGACCGCGGTGTGCGGGCCGATCGGGTTCGTCGGGCTGGTGGCCCCGCACGTCGCACGGCGTTTCGCCGGGCACGACTACCGCTGGATCGTGCCCGCGAGCGCCCTGGTCGGGGCCGTGGTCGTGCTGGTCGCGGACACCCTCGGCCGCGTGATCGCCCCGCCGGGCGAGCTGCAGGTCGGCATCATGATGGCCCTCGTCGGCGCGCCCGTGCTGCTCGTCATCACCCGCCGGCGCCGGCTGGTGGCGCTGTGAGCGCCGGGCGGACGACGGCCCCCGGGGTCGCGGCGGTGCGCCTCGGCCCCGTCGCGCTGCGCGTGCGTCGGCGGGCGGTCGTCGCGACGCTCGCCGTGCTCCTCGTCCTGGTCGGCGTCCTGACCGTGGCGCTCCTCACCGGGGCGCTCGCGCTGCCGGTGGACCGGGTGCTGGTCGCGCTCGCGGGGCAGGGGTCGGGCGTCGAGCAGCTCGTCGTGGGCCGGCGCCTGCAGCGCGCGGCCGCGGCCGTCGTCGTGGGGGCGGCGCTCGGCTGCAGCGGGGCCCTCACGCAGACCGTCACCCGCAACCCCATCGCCAGCCCCGACATCCTGGGCGTCACGGCCGGGGCCAGCGTGTTCGCCGTCCTGGTCGCCGTCCGGCCGGACGTCGTCGAGGGCGCCCTGGGAGTCCCCCCGCAGAGCGTCGTCGGCGTCGCCACGGTGCTCGGCGGCCTGCTGACGGCGGCCCTGCTCCTCGTGCTCAGCCAGCGCGGGGGCTTCGACGGGTTCCGGCTCGTGCTGGTCGGCATCGGCGTCAACGCGCTCGCCCTCGCCGTGGTGTCCTGGCTGCTCACCCGCGCCGAGCTCGAGAGCGCCGCGGTCGCGCAGCGCTGGCTCGTCGGGTCGCTCGAGGGCGCCACCGGCACGGAGGTCGCGTCCCTGGGGCTCGTCGCGCTGCCGGGGCTGCTGGCGTGCGTCGTGCTGGCCGACCGGCTCGGCGCGCTGCGGCTCGGGCCCGAGGTCGCCCGCTCGCTCGGGGTACGGGCCGGGGGGACGCAGGTGGGGGCGCTCGTCCTGGCGGTCGTGCTCGCGTCGGCTGCGACGGCGGTCGTGGGGCCGGTCGCGTTCGTCGCCTTCGTGGCACCCCAGATCGCGCTGCGCGCGTTCCGCACCGCCGGGCCCCCGCCGCTGGCCGGCGCGGCGGTCGGGGCCGCGCTGCTCCTCGTCGCCGACACCCTGGCCCAGTCCTTGCCCGTCCCCCTGCCGGTGGGCGTGCTGACGTCGCTGGTCGGCGCCCCCTTCCTGCTCTACCTCGCGACCCGATCCCTGCGGAGGACCCGTGGCTGACACCGCCCGCCTCGACACCGGCGCGCCGGCCGCCCCCGGCGCCGTGACCGGCGAGCTCCCGCCCCTGCGCGCCGTCGGCGTGCACGCCGGCTACGGCGACCGCGCGGTGCTGCAGGGCGTCGACCTCGCCGTCACGGCCGGACGGATCACCACCGTCGTCGGGCCCAACGGCTGCGGCAAGTCCACGCTGCTGCGCACCCTCGGGCGCCTGCTGACCCCCACCGGGGGGCACGTCGAGCTGGGCGGCGACCGCGTCGCCGGGCTGCGGCCGCGCGAGCTCGCGCGGCGGCTCAGCATCCTGCCCCAGTCGCCCGTCGCGCCCGACGGCATGACCGTGCGCGACCTCGTCGAGCGCGGTCGGCACCCGCACCGGCCCTGGTACCGCCAGTGGTCCCCGGAGGACGTGCGGATCGCGAAGGAGGCGATGGAGTCCACCGGCGTCGCGGACCTCGCCGACCGCGCCCTCGACGAGCTCTCCGGCGGGCAGCGGCAGCGGGCGTGGATCGCGATGACGGTGGCGCAGCAGACCGACGTCGTGCTGCTCGACGAGCCCACCACCCACCTCGACCTCGCGCACGCCGTCGACGTGCTCGACCTGGTGGTGCGGCTGCGCGCCGAGGGCCGCACGGTCGTCACGGTGCTGCACGACCTGGGTCTGGCCGCCCGCTACTCCGACTGGGTGGTCGTCATGAAGGACGGGCGGGTGCGCGCGGAGGGACCGCCCGCCGACGTCCTGGACGCCACGATGCTCGCCGACGTCTTCGGCCTGGACGCGCACGTCTTCCCCGACCCGTACGACGCGCTGCCCACCGTGGTCCCGACCGGCCACGCGTGACCCGCGCCGGTCAGGGCCTCGGCAGAGCCGTGACCAGCAGCATCGTGGAGTCGTCGTCGGACTCGAGGCCGGCGAGCTTGTGCTCGACGACCTCCAGGTCGCACGTCAGCCCGAGGGTGGAGCGCAGGTCCTCGAGCCGGTCCCGGAGCCGGGTGCCGCGACGCTCCACGAGCCCGTCGGTGTAGAGCAGCAGGGACTCGCCCGGCACGAGGGTCACCTGGCCGGCGCGCACCGTCTCCCGCATCGCGCCCACGGGCGGGTTGCGGACCACCTCGACCCACCGGGCGCCGTGCGCGTCGGCGACCACGGGTGGCAGGTGCCCGGCGCAGACGTAGTCGACGACCCCCGCCCCGGTGTCGGTGTCGACCTCGAGGATGCCGACCAGCAGCGTGGCCATGTCGTCGGTCAGGAGCGTGCGGGCGAGCCGGTCGAGCCCGGCCGCGGCCGTCGCGACGTCGCGGTGCTCGAGGAGCAGGGAGCGCAGGCCGTTGCGGAGCTGGTTCATCGCGGAGGCAGCGGGCAGCCCGTGGCCCGCCACGTCCCCGATGACGAGGGCGGTCCGCCCGTCGGGCAGCTCGAACGCGTCGTACCAGTCCCCGCCGACCCGTCCCCCGTCCGCGGGCCGGTAGCGCGCCTCCAGCCGCCAGCCCGGCACCGTGGGCAGCGCGGCGGGCAGCGACGAGTGCTGCAGCACCAGCGCCGCCCCCAGGTCGGGACGGCTGCGCCGGTACAGGAGCTCGACGACGGTGCGGCGCGCCACGAGGGCGGCGCGGACGTCGTGGTCCGACCAGGGCTCGCAGGTGCCGTGCACGGCCTCGCGCCACGCGGCGAAGGAGCGCCGGGGCCCGACCCGGACGACGGTGCCGTCCTCGTCGCGGTCGACCGTCTTCGCGCTCGGGTCGCCGCCCCAGGTCACCTCGCGGGCGACCTCCCGGCGGAAGAGCGCGAGCAGGTCCCCGTCGGGCAGCGGGGCCACGAGCGCCCCCGCGACCTCGCCGAGCTGTTCCTTCAGCTCGGGGTGCTCGCCCCGCAGGTCGTCCGACGTGTACACCGGCTCGGTCCCGACGTCCTTGCGCGGCGTCGCGGTCCGTCGCACGACGTCGACCACCACCTCCGGCGCGTCCGGGACCAGCCCGACCGCCGCCGTCACGTCCCCGGTGCGCACCACCGCGCCGTCCACGCCCAGGATGCGCAGCAGCTCCGGCTGGGCGACGGCGTGGGCCACCGGGTCGTCCTCCGCCCGCACCAGCGCCTCGAGGGCCCGGGACACGTCGCGGGCGTGCTGCGCGTCGTCGGCGGCCTCGCGCACCACCATCTGGAGGGACAGCCCCGACGCCAGCGCCTCGGCCGCTGCGCGGACCTCGAGCGACGGCGTGTGCGGGCCGTCGACGTGGTGGCACGCGACCATCCCCCACAGCCGCCCGCCCCGCAGCAGGGAGATCGACATCGAGGCGGCGACGCCCATGTTCCGCAGGTACTCGACGTGCACGGGGGACACCGCGCGCAGGCTGGCGAACGAGAGGTCGGTCGGCTCGCCGGTGCCCGGCAGCAGCACGGGCACCAGGTGCCGCGGCACCGACTCCACGTCGGAGATGAGCCGCAGCCAGCTCTTCTCGTACAGGGCGCGCGCCTGCGGCGGGATGTCGCCCGCCGGGTAGCGGTGGCCGAGGAGGGGCTCGAGGTCCTCGCGGCGAGACTCCCCGACGACCTCGCCGTGGTGGTCCTCGTCGAACCGGTAGACCATCACCCGGTCGAAGCCCGTCACCTCCCGCACCCCGCGCGCCGTGAGCGCGTACAGCTCCTCCAGCGAGCCGGCCGTCGCCGCCTGGCCGAGCACGGTGTACGCGGCGCGGTACGGCTCCGCCGGGTCGGCGGACTGGTCCGCGAGCGGCTCGAGCTCGACGATCACGGCGGACTGCGGGTTCCGGTGCGTCGACGCCACCCAGGTGCGGCCGTGGAGGACCACCCGCCGGAGCCCGTCCGCGAGCGGCCCGCCGTCGGCGACGTCGTCGAGCCGCAGCGCCGCCGCGGCGTCGTCGCCGAGCACGGCGGCGACGGTCCGCCCCAGCACGTCGTCGGCCGCCACGCCCAGGAGATCCTCCGCGTTGGCGGACACCTGGACCACGACGTCCGCGTCGAGCACCATCAGCACTCCGCGGGGCTGGACCGAACCCGGCACATGGATCGGCTCGGCCGCGCAGACCTCGAGGTCGGCGTCGTCGTCACTGTCTCGGACGGAGCTCCGCATGCTCGATCAGCCTCATCCTGGGCTCGTTCGTGCGCGGCGGCCGCTTCTTGGCGCACGAAGGAACCCTCCCACGCCGCTCGTGCCGCCTCCAAAATTGCGGCGTGGCCGGCCCGGGGCTCAAGGCGCGGTGACGAAGACGTCGAAGAGCTCGGGGTGGTGGCCGTGCACCAGCACGGCGAACACGACGAGGTCGAACAGCAGGTGCACCGCCACCACGTAGGTGAGGCTCTTGTAGCGGCTGAAGATCCACCCCTGGACGAGGGCGAACGGCACGGTGAGCAGCGGCCCCCACTCGCGGTAGCCGAGCTCCCACAGGAAGGACACGAAGATCACCGCCTGCAGCACGTTCGCCGTCCACAGCCCGAAGTGGCGGCGCAGCAGCGCGAACACGGTGCACACGAAGAACAGCTCGTCCCAGATGCCCACGGCATTGACGCCGACGAACAGCCGGGCCACGTCCTGCCCGTCCTCGAGCGGGGGCCAGTTGAGGTACGCCCCGGAGCCCAGGAAGTACCAGGGCAGCAGGAGGTAGCCCACCAGCACCACGACGACGAGGTACACGTACTGCCCGCTCGACCACCGCCGCCCGGTCGCGATGGGGAAGCGCACCACGCCCGCGCCGTCGTCGTCGCGGAACCAGAACCGGGACGCCGCCCACGGCACCAGCACGGCCAGGGACAGCACGACGGCGAACCGCGCCATCCCGGCGTCGGACAGGTCCGCCTCGAGGGAGATCGTCGAGATGATGCCGAGCGAGACGGCGATCAGCGCCAGGTCGCGCCCGAGCCGCCGATCGACGACGAGGCCGAGCGCGACGCCCGCCACCAGCGGCAGGTACGCGAGCGGGCGCACGTGCACCGCGAACAGCAGGATCGCCGACGCGGACACGAGGGCCGCGGCGACGACCCGCCACGCCTGGCGCGACGTCGTTGCCGGTGGGGCGGCACGGGGGGCGGTTTCCATCGTCCGGCGAGGATATCCGGCGGCGTGCGTGGAAGAATCCGGGGCATGGTCGCGGACGGTGCGCACAGCCGTGACGGGGGTGCGCGCCCATGACGGCCCGGCCCCTCGGCAGGCTCAGGACGACGCAGCCCCCCGGGAGACCCGGGGCGACCGCGGTGCAGGCCCTCGTGGCGGCGGGGCTCGCCCGCCCCGTCGCGGACGAGTCCTTCGACCGCTTCGCCCGGCTGGTGCAGCGCCAGCTCGGCGTCCCCACCGCGCTGGTCACCCTCGTGCTGCCGGACTCCCAGGTGTACCCCGGTGCGCTCGGGCTGCCCGACCCCTACCAGGCCACGCGCCGCACCACGCTCGCCGATCCCCTGTGCGGCGAGACGATCCGGACGAGCGGCCCCCTCGTCGTCGAGGACCTGCGCGCCGACCCCCGCTTCGCGAGCCGGGAGACGGTCACCGAGCTCGGCATGGGGTCGTACGCGGGCTTCCCGATCTTCGACCGGCACGGCACCGCCGTCGGCACGGTGTGCGCCCTGGACACCGAGGCGCACGCGTGGAGCGCGACCGACCTCGCCACCCTGGCCGACCTGGCCTCCGCCTGCACCGCCGAGCTGCGCCTGCGCCTCGAGCGGCAGCGCGCGCACCGCATCCAGCAGGTGGCGGTGCACGCCACGCGCCGCACCCGCATGCTGCTCGACCTCACCGACCGGTTCGCCGCCGCGACCACACTCGACGAGATCGTCGACGCGCTGCGTGCGTCGGGTCCCGGGCTGGGCACCGTCTGGGCCGCGCTCGCGCTCGCGGAGCCCGGCGGGTCCGGCCTCACCCTCGCGGAGCGCGACGGCGCGTACCCGTACCTGCCGCGGCACTGGCGCTTCTCGGACCCCGCGGTGGCGTCCGTCGCCCGCGCCCGCCGCCCGGCGTTCTACCGCGACGGCACCGCGGCCCTGCGCGACCAGCCCACCTGGTCCCCGTGGGTCGACCCGTCCCTCGGCGGCCTGGCCCTGCTGCCCATGGTCGTGGACGACCATCTGCTCGGCGTCGTCGTGCTGCTGTGGCGCGGCCCCCACGACCACGACGACGAGAGCCGGCGCACCGCCGCCACCCTCGCGTCGTGCGTGGCGCAGGCCCTCGTGCGCATCCGGGTCCTGGAGGACCGGCACCGCGTGGCCACCACCCTGCAGGCGGCGATGCTCACCGACCTGCCGCACGTGCCGTACCTGGAGCTGGCGTCGACGTACGCGTCCGCCACCCGCACCGACAAGGTGGGCGGCGACTGGTACGACGCCGTGGAGCTCGACCCGCGCTCCACCGTGCTGATGATCGGCGACGTGACCGGCCACGACATGCAGGCCGCCGCCCGGATGGGGCAGCTGCGCGCCATGCTGCGCACCCTCGCCTGGTGCCAGGACGCGCCGCCCGCCCGGCTGCTGCGCGAGCTGGACCGCGCCAACCGCGGCCTCGGGCTCACCGCGAGCGGCACGGCCGTCGTCGCGCGCCTGGACCGCACGGGCCGCGGCGAGCCCGGCGACGGGGACGACGGCTGCCGCCTGTGGTGGGCCAGCGCGGGCCACCCGCGGCCGGTGGTGCTGCGCGCCGACGGCCGCGTGCACGAGCTGGCGGGGCGCCCGGACCTCATGCTCGGCGTCGACCCCTCGATCCTGCGGCGGGACCACGCGGCCGAGCTGGGGCCCGGCGACACCCTGCTGCTGTACACCGACGGGCTCGTGGAGTCCCGCACCGTGTCCTTCGCCGCCCGCGCCGAGGAGCTGCGCGGCGTGCTCGTGGACCTGCACGGGAGCCCGACGGCGGAGCTGCCGCAGCGGCTCGTCGACCGCATGGTGCAGGTGCCTCAGCGCGACGACGTGGCCGTGCTCGCCGCCCGCGTCCGCTGACCCGCGGGCGTCAGAGGTGCGCGGCGCCGAGCTCGACGAACAGCGCGCGGTTCAGGCGGAACGCCTCCTTCGCCTCGGAGACGGCGAGGTCGACCTCGGTGTCGTCGAGGTCGAGGCCGTCCAGGCGCTCGCGGTACACGTCCTTGAAGGGCTTGGCCTTGGGGATCTCGGGGAAGTCGTAGAACTCCAGGCCCGCGCCGGCGAGGCCGTAGTGGCGCTGCATCATCCGCTGGATGACCTGCCCGCCGGAGAGGTCGCCGAGGTACCGCGTGTAGGCGTGCGCGGCATAGCAGGCGACGTCGCCGCCGACGGCGTGCAGCCGCGCGACGTAGCGCTCCGTCGCGGGCAGCACGCGCACGACGTCACGCCATCCCGGGCCGTACAGGTGCGCGAGGTCCCGCTCGATGGCGGGCACGCGGGTGAGCTCATCGAAGACCAGGCCTTGGCCACGGTCGTCGGCCCGCATCAGGTCGCTCGCCCGCTCGAGGGCCGTGTAGACCGCGAGCTGCTGCGCGGCGAGGTCGGCGTACGCCGCGACGTCGAGCACGCCCGCGAGGAGCCGCTCCACGAACCCCTCGGACTCCGCCTGCGAGTGCTCGGCACGTGTGCCCTCGCGCAGCCGGGTCGACAGCGGGGCAACCTCCGCGAGCACGGTCATGGGACCTCCAGGTCATGGTCGGCCGGACCTCCGGCGTCGCCGTCGACGTCGTGACCGATCGTCACGACGTGGCGTCACCATAACAGGGGAAGTAAGGTTTGCCTACCCTGCGTTCGGGGCGGTGGTCGGAGGGTGGTCGGCGGGGTGGTCGCGCGAGCTGTCGGTGGCCGTGGGCAGGCTGTGCCCATGACGACGGCGCCGCCCCCTGACCCCCGGACCGTGCTCCACCGCTACCTGCGCTCGGCCCGCGAGGCGCTGCTGTGGAAGGTGGAAGGGCTGTCGGAGCGGGAGGCGCGGATGCCTCGCACGCCGACGGGCACCAACCTCCTCGGGCTGGTCAAGCACGCGGCCACCGTGGAGATCGGCTACTTCGGCGGCGTGTTCCGGCGCCCATGGCCCCGCCCCGAGGACGCGCCGTGGCTCGCCGCGGCCGACGCCCCCGACGCCGACGCCGACGCGCTGCAGGCGGAGTTCTTCGCGACCGCAGACGAGTCGGTCGGGCAGATCATCGGCCTGTACCGGCAGGTGTGGGACTTCGCGGACGCGACCATCGAGGCGCTCCCCCTCGACGCGCCCGGTCGTGTCCCCTGGTGGCGCGAGGGGCACCAGGACGTCACGCTGCACCAGATCCTCGTGCACGTGACCACCGAGCTGCACCGGCACGCCGGGCACGCCGACATCCTGCGGGAGGAGGCCGACGGCGCCGTCGGCATGCGGCCCGGCAACGACAACCTGGCGAGCGGCTTCGACTACGCCGCCTTCACGGCCACCCTGCGTGGCATCGCCGAGCAGTTCCCCGAGGAGAGCCGATGACCGACGACGTCCCCACCGTCCCGACGATCCGCCAGGTCGTGCTCGACACGGCCGACGCACGCGGGCTCGCCGAGTTCTACCGCGAGATGTTCGGCCTCGCGTACCGCCCGGGCGACGAGCCGCCGGCACCGGGCGAGCCGGACCCGCGGGGCGCGGACTGGCTGGTGCTGCGCCACCCGGGCGGCGTCCCCCTCGCCTTCCAGCAGGTACCGGCGCTGCCGCCGTCGACCTGGCCGGACGACGGCGTGCCGCAGCAGCTGCACCTCGACGCCACCGTGCCCGACGTCGCCGCGCTGGACCGCCAGCACGAGCGCGCCCTCGCGCTCGGGGCACGGCTGCTGCGCGACCGGTCCGACGACCCCCAGGAGCCGCTGCGGGTCTACGCCGACCCCGCCGGTCACCCGTTCTGCCTCTTCGTGGGCTGATTCGTGGCTGAGGGCTCAGCCCCAGGAGTCGCAGCCCCAGCCGTCGCCGTCCGCGTCGAGGCGGTGGTAGTCGTCGCTGCCGACCCAGACCTTCTTGCGGACGTCGGAGCAGTCGAGGTCCTTGCCCGGGTAGTTCCACGGGCCCTTGACGTACGTGCGCACGTAGTCGGTCGCGCGGTCGGCCTCGAGGTTGGACTTCCCGGCGAACTTGACGACCCAGGTGCCCGACCGCGACTGCGAGTGCTTGTAGCCGTAGGCGCCCTTGGTGTTCGTCTTCAGGGTCTTGATCCTGACCGGCTTCGCGTCGCCCGCCGGGTCGAACCACACGGCGATCGCCTTGCCGGCCGTCGGAGCCACCCAGCGGCCGGAATTCTTGTACTTCAGCGTGCCGGCGAGGGTCACCGTGCCGCCGACCGCGACCGGCTCCGGCTTGGCGTTGAGGGTGAGGCTGGTCGGGTAGACCGTGGCCGCCTGCGCGGGGAGCGCGGCTGCCCGAGGGCGATGGCGGCACCGAGGAGCACCGCGATGGAGCGACGAAGCATGAGACTTTCCGTCTCCTGAGGACGAGCGGCGGGATCTGACCTCATCCTGCCGCCCGGTCTCAAGCCGGGCGCCGCCGCAGGAAGTGCCACGCCAGGCCGAGCAGCAGCGTGAAGACGACGGCGAAGACCAGCATGGTGACCCGGTAGGCGTCCACGTAGGCGTCCTGGCTGGCCGCCACCACCTGGTCGAACAGGTCGTTGTCCCGCGCCCAGGCGGACACGGAGTCGTCGGAGAACCAGCCCACGACCGTGCTCTGCTGGGTCGGGGTCAGACCGAGCTCTGCCAGCCGGTCGGACAGCCCGCGGCCCAGGCCGCCGTAGAGGAGGGTCGAGCTCAGCGCGGACCCGAGAGCGAACGACGCCTGCCCGATAGCCGGCTTGCTCGCCACCGTCGCGCCGACCAGGTCCGGCGGCGGGACCTCGACGAAGAACTCCCCCGCCGCGGTCTCGGTGAGCATCCGGGAGAACCCGCCCAGCACGAGCGAGACGCCGAACACCCAGTACGGGGTCGTCGCGCCGCCGAGCACGAACAGGTACATCGACAGCGCGACGCCGGTCAGGCCGAGCAGGACGAGCGTCTGCGGCCGGCGGCCGCGCGCGGCGAGGCGGCCGGCGGCGAACGCGCCGAGCACCATGGCGAGCGACGCCGGGAGCTGGCCCAGGGTGACGTCCAGCGGGCTGTATGCGTACACGTACTGCCACAGCAGCGACAGCTGCAGCACCATGACGGCCTGCCACATGTTGAACGAGACGTCCGCGGTCAGCGCGCCGGCGAGGTTGCGGTCCTTGAACAGGTGCACGGGCAGGGCCGGCTCGTCGTGGTGCTGCTCCCACCACAGGAACCCGGCCAGCGCGACGACGCCGACCACGACCGGCACGAGCACCCGCGCCGTCAACCAGCCGTTCGCCGCGTCGCTGACGCCCCAGATGATCCCCACCAGCGCGACGGCGACGAGCACCAGCCCCACCGGGTCGGACTTGCGCCGGTGCACGGCCTTCGACCGCGGCACGAACAGCTTGTTGAGCACGAGCGCCACCGCGCCCACCACGGGCACCACCAGGTACCCGAGGCGCCAGTCCGACCCGATGAGCCAGCCGCCGAGGATCGTCAGAGGAAGGGTGAAACCGACCTGACCGGTGAAGTACAGCGACATCGCGCTCGGGATGTGGTCGGGCGCCACCGTGCGGATGAGCGCCATCGACAGCGCGAGCGTGCCCGCGAGCCCGATCCCCGTGATCACGCGGCCCGTGAGATAGATGCCGAACCCCGGCGCCGTCGCGGTCACCAGGCCCCCCAGGACGAGGGCCACCGCGCACCACATCAGTGTCAGGCGCCGGCCGAACCGGTCGCCGATCGTCCCGATCGTGAGGATCGACGCGGCCAGGGCCAGCGTCGCCGCCGACGCCGCGATCGACCGCTGCGTCGCCGACATACCGAACTCGGCCGCCGCGGACGCGAGGGCCGTGTTGTGCAGGGACACGTCGGCCGCCTGAGCGACGCCCGCGACCGTCAGGGCGAAGATCGCCAGGCCGGGCCGCTGCGCGACGCCGTCGGCCGGCTCGCCCGGGGTCGCGCCACCGGACGTCGCGCCGGCGCCGGCTGGCGCGGCCCCGCTCACGACGCCTCGTGCACCGTGACGCCGCGCTTGATCGTGCGCAGCACCTGGATGTCGCGGATCGCGTCCACGTCGACCTCGAGGGGGTTGTCGCTCAGGACCACGAGGTCGCCGAGCTTGCCCACCTCGATCGACCCGCGGTCGCCCTCCGTGCGGTGCTCGTAGGCAGCGTTGATGGTCAGCGCCCGCAGGCCCTCGAGCGGGGTGACCCGCTGGTCCTCGCCGAGCACGACGCCACCGGTCGACGTGCGGGACACCGAGCTCCACAGGAGCAGCAGCGGGTCGATCGGCGTGACCGGGTAGTCGGAGTGGTTGGACGGGCGTAGGCCCCTGTCGATCGCGGAGCGCATCGGCGAGATACCGAACGCCCGCTCCCGGCCGAAGTTCGCGAGGTGCGTGTCCCCGAACAGCAGGGTGTGCACGGTGAACATCGACGGCTCGAACCCCTCGGCCACGTAGTCGTCGAGCTGGTCCAGGCGCATCACCTGCGAGTGGATCGGCACGGTCCGCCCCGGCGGGGTCGCGCCCGCCGCCTTGGCGGCGCGGTGGGCCGCGAGGAGCTGGTCCACCGCGCCGTCCCCGTTGCAGTGCGCGAACACCTGGACGCCGTTCCGGTACGCCGTCGTCACGATCGCGTCGCTGGTCGGCTGGTCGATGTTGGCGATGCCGTGCCAGTGCTGCTCCCCGCTGGGGCCGCCCGTGAGGTACTCCTGCGTGACGTTCGCCGTCTTGCCCTGCGGCGAACCGTCCAGGATCAGCTTGACCCCCTGCACCGTGTGCCCGCCGACCGTCGTGTCGACGAGACCCGACGCCACCGCCTCGTCGAGCTCGGTAAAGATCACGAGGCTGCGCACGTCGACCGGCAACGCGCCCTCGGCGGCGAACCCGCGCACCTTCTCGACCTGCGGCCACGTGGCGGCGCCGTCCTGCACGGTCGTCATGCCCCAGCGCGCGTACTCGGCGAGCATCGCGTCGAACTCCCCGCGCCCGTAGTCGAGCAGCGAGAACGCGAGCGGCATCCACGCCCCCTCCCACAGCACGCCGTTCGGCCGGTCGGTGCCGGGGACGCGCACGATCGTGCCGCCGTCGGGGTCCGCGACGCCCGGGACATAGCCGTGCTCCTCGAGCACGCGGGTGTTCACGACCCCGCCGTGCGCCGACACGTGCACGACGGCGACGCGGTGGTCGGGGAACTCCCGGTCGAGGATCTCGGCGGTGAGCTCGCCGTCGTCGTCCATCGCCTCCGGGTAGTAGCCCCACCCGATGACGTACTCGCCGGGGGCGGGGTCGTTGCGGTCTTTCGCCTCGTGCAGCTTGGCCAGGATGTCGCCGACGGTCCGCGTGCCCCCGACGGGTGGAGTGGTCAGCGCCGCGTGCTTGATGAACGGCGCGCCCATCGAGACGTGGCTGTGTGCGTCCACGAAGCCGGGGACGACGGTCCGCCCGCCGAGGTCGACCACCTCCGTGCCGGGCCCGGCGAAGGCCCCGACCTCGGTCGCCGACCCGACGGCCGTGATCGTCCCCGCGGTGACTGCCACCGCCTCCGCGATCGTGTCGGCGTCGTCCACCGTGACGACGGTGGCGTTCGTGAGGATCAGGTCGGGCGCGGTCATGGTTCCTCGATTCCTCTCGTGCTCAGCTCTGGGTCTCGTCCCCGCGCGGGCCGGCGTCGCCGCCCGCGAGGGCAGCCGGGCGGCCGTCGAGCGTCAGCGGCCCGTCGACGAGCCGGCCGGCCTTGCGGTCCCGGTTCGCCTTGGCGAAGAACAGCGTGGAGATGATCGCGAAGAACGCCAGGAAGCCCGCGATGATGAACATCGTCCCGTTGAAGGAGCTCAGGAAGACCTCGGACGCCTGGTCGATCACCTTCTGCACGACGGCGGGGTCGTAGTCGGACATGTCCCCGCCGGAGACGTACTGCTGGATCATGCCGGTGTACTGGCCCTGCTGCGACGGCTCCACGTTGGCGTCGGCGAACGCCTCCGCGATCCCCCGCCCGTACTGCCCGAACAGGAACGTCGAGGACAGGGCGGTGCCCAGCGCGAAGCTCGTCTGGCCGATGGCGGTCTTCGACGACGCCATCGCGCCGGTCAGGGCCGGCGGCGGCTTGGCCACGAAGAACTGGCCCATCGTCGTCTCGTTGAGCATGCGGGCGAAACCGCCGACGATCATCGGGATCGCGAAGAAGACGTACGGCGACGTCGTCGTCGAGAAGCCGAACAGCACCATGGTCCCGATGAGCAGCACGTGGCCGATGATCAGGTTGAGCGACGCCGGGATGCCGCGGGACAGCAACCGGCCGGCGATCACGGCGCCCACCACCATGGCGAGGCTCATCGGCAGCTGGCCGAGGCTCACCTGCAGCGGCGTGTACTGGTACACGTACTGCCACAGCATGGACAGCTGGATCATCACCACGGCCTGCCACATGTTGAACGAGAACCCGACCGCGACGGAGCCCGCGAGCTCGGGGTCCTTGAACAGCTTGACCGGGAACGCCGGGGCGGCGATGCGCCCCTCCCACCAGATGAAGAGCGCCATGAACACCAGGCCGACGAGCACCGGCACGAGCACCTGGGTGGAGCCCCAGCCGTAGCTGGCGGCGTTCGACAGCCCGTAGATGAGGCCGATGAGGGAGACGGCGATCGAGCCGAGGCCGACGTAGTCGAACGCGCCGACGCTGTCGGCCTTGGCCTCGGGCAGCCCACGCAGGCACATGAGCAGGGCGATCACCGCGACGATCGGCATGGCGAGGTAGCCGAACCGCCAGCCGAAGCCGGCCAACCACCCGGCGACGACGCCGAGCACCAGCGCGGCCGCCGTCTGCCCGGCGAGCCAGAACGCGACGGCCTTCGGGATCTGGTTCGGCAGCACCTCGCGCAGCAGGGCGAAGCTCAGCCCGAACGACGCCGCGATCCCCACGCCGGTGACGGCCCGTCCGAGGATGAAGATCGCCGTCGTGGGGGCGATCGCCGTGAGGACGCCGCCCGCGATCGCGACCACCAGGCCCGCGAGCATCACCTTGCGGCGCCCCAGGCGGTCGCCCAGCGCCCCCGTCGTGAGGATGAACGCCGCCAGCGACAGGGTGCCGACGCTGGCCGCGAACGCCCGCGACGAGCTCGACATGTCGAGATCGACGCTCGCCCCGACGATGGCGATGTTGTTCGCCGTCGGGTCCACCACCTGGAGACAGGAGGCGGCGGTCAGCGCCACCAGCGCCGCCGTCGTGCCCTTCATGTGCCCTGCGACCTGCGTCGTCATCCCGGCCTCCCCGTTGGCGACGTGACCTCTTCCGGCCCGAGCACAACCTAAGGTCGCCCGCCGTGGGCCGCATCAGGAGGCCGGGGCGCCCGCCGGGCGCGCCGGGACGGGGGAGAATGGGTCGGTGCAGTGCCCCCACTTCGACGCCGGCCGCTGTCACTCGTGCACCCTGCTGGCGACGCCGTACCCCACGCAGGTGCGCGAGAAGCAGGAGCACGTGGCCGCCCTGCTCGCCGACGACCGGATCGCCTGGCTGCCGCCGGCGACCGGCCCCGAGGCCGGGTTCCGCAACAAGGCGAAGATGGTGGTGAGCGGCACGCTCGAGGAGCCGGTGCTCGGCATCCTCGGCTCGGCGGCGGGACCGTTCTCCGGTCAGGGCATCGACCTCACCGACTGCGGCCTGTATCCGGGCGCGCTGCAGGAGTCGTTCCCCGTCCTGGCCGAGCTGATCACGCGCGCCCGGCTGCAGCCCTACGACGCGACGTCGCCGTCACGCGGGGCGCGCCGACGCGAGACGCCGCGCGAGTCGGCGTGGCGGGGCGAGCTCAAGCACGTGCTCGTCACGCTGTCCGCCGACGGCGAGCTCATGGTGCGGTTCGTGCTGCGCAGCCAGGAGCCGGTGGCCCGGCTCCGCAAGCACCTTTCGTGGCTGCTCGCCGCGCTGCCGCAGGTCGCGGTGGTGAGCGTCAACGTGCAGCCCGCGCACGCGGCCGTCCTCGAGGGCGAGCAGGAGATCGTGCTCACCGACCGGCACGCCCTGCCGATGCGGGTCGGGGCCGACGGCATCACCCTGCACCTGCGGCCGCAGAGCTTCTTCCAGACCAACACCGCCGTCGCCTCCGCCCTCTACGCGCAGGCCCGCGCCTGGGTGGACGAGGTCGGGCCGGCCTCGCTGTTCGACCTGTACTGCGGCGTCGGCGGCTTCGCCCTGCACTGCGCGGCTCCCGGGCGCACCGTCACCGGCATCGAGATCTCCGCCGAGGCCATCGCCAGCGCCACCACGACGCGCGACGAGCTCGCCGCCCTGCCCGCCGGCGCCGTCGTCGCCGGCCACGACGCCACCTGGTGGGCCGGCGCCGTGCGCGACGTCCGCTTCGCCGCGGGCGACGCCACCGCCGTCGCCCGCGACGACGGGGCGCCCGAGCTCGTGATCGTCAACCCGCCACGGCGCGGTATCGGCGCCGACCTGTCGCGCTGGCTCGAGGACTCCGACGCCACGCACGTGCTCTACTCGAGCTGCAACGCCGTGACGCTCGCCGAGGACCTCGCGCGGATGCCGTCGCTGCGACCGACCCGTGCCCGGCTGCTCGACATGTTCCCGCAGACCAGCCACTACGAGGTGCTGGTGCTCCTCGAGCGGACGGCAACCGCTGGTTGAGCCTGTCGAGACCGTGTGCGTGGTCTCGACAGGCTCGACCGACGGCGGCAGGGGTTTCCTGAACACGGGCTGAGGCCTACGCTCGCGCCAACCGCACCCCGCAGCGTCGCGCCGTGCGTCGTGAGCCCGACCCCGGGCCTCGCGGGGTCACCACCAGGAGGTCGACCGTGAGAACAAGGATGTTCAGCACGGCCGTCGCGACCGCAGCCCTCGGCGGGCTCGTCGTCGCGGCGTCCCTCACCCCCACGGCGACGGCGGCACCCGCCGTCGCCACCGGCCGGCACGGCACCCACGTGCCAGGGCCGGACCTGTCGAAGAGAGTGACCGGCGAGCGGGTCTTCCGCCACCTGGAGGCGTTCCAGGAGATCGCCGACGAGAACGACGGCAACCGCGCCGCCGGCAGCCCCGGCTACGAGGCGTCCGCGAGGTACGTCGAGAAGACCCTGCGCAAGGCGGGGTACCAGCCGGAGCGCCAGTACTTCGAGTTCGACACGTTCGACGTGCTCGACCTGTCCGTCACGATCCCCGGCGTCGCCTTCGACCCGGTGCCGATGACGTACTCCACCTCCACGCCCGACGACGGCGTCACCGCGGCGGCCGTGCAGCCCGCGGTCGCGGACGGCTGCCCCGCCAGCGACGACCCCGAGGCGCCGCACGACGACTCGTGGGCCGGCGTCGACGCCACCGGCAAGATCGCCGTGGTGCAGCGCGGGTCGTGCACGTTCGGGGCCAAGGCGCTCGCCGCCGGCGAGGCCGGAGCCGCCGGGCTGATCATCTACAACAACACCGACGGCGCGCTCAACGGCACCCTCGGCGAGCGGAACGACGGGTACGCGCCCACGGTCGGCGTCACGCAGGCGGAGGGTGCGGCCATCGTCGCCGCCCTCGCCGCCGACCCGGCGACGCAGGTCTCCTTCGACCTGCAGGCCGTGATCGGGACCGCCGAGACGTTCAACGTGATCGCCGAGACGAAGCGCGGGCGGCACGACAACGTCGTCATGCTGGGCGCCCACCTCGACGGCGTGCCGGAAGGGCCGGGCATCAACGACAACGGCACCGGCTCGGCCGCGATCCTCGAGACCGCCGTCCAGCTGGCCAAGGGCGCCAAGCTCAACAACGCCGTCCGCTTCGCGTGGTGGGGCGCCGAGGAGCTCGGGCTGGTCGGTTCGGCGCACTACGTCGACGATCTCGTGACGAACGACCCCGAGGCCCTCGACGACATCGCGACCTACCTCAACTTCGACATGGTGGGCTCGCCGAACTACACGATCGGCGTGTACGACGCCAACGAGTCGACGTTCCCGGCCCCCGTCACCGTGCCCGAGGGCTCGGTCGCGACCGAGGCCGTCTTCACCGACTACTTCGACGACATCGACCAGGCGTGGGTGGACTCGGAGTTCTCCGGCCGCTCCGACTACGACGCGTTCATCAGCAACGGCGTGCCGGCCTCCGGCCTGTTCACCGGCGCGGACGCGATCAAGACCGAGGAGGAGGCGGCCGTCTTCGGCGGGGTCGCCGGCGAGGCCCTCGACCAGAACTACCACTCCGCGGGCGACGACCTGTCGAACGTGAACATCGAGGCGCTGGACATCATGTCCCGCGCGATCGGGCACGCCGCGCAGCAGCTGGCGTGGAGCACCGAGTCCGTCAACGGCGTCGAGCCCGGCCGGCCCGGTCACGGCCATGGTCACGGCCATGGCCACGGCCACGGCCACGGCGGTGGTCACCACCGCGGGTCGCACGGCTTCGACGGGCGCTGATCGCCACCGGTCGAGCCTGTCGGCACCGCACCACCGCTGGTCGAGCCTGTCGAGACCTCGCCGGGTTTCGACAGGCTCGACCCGTGCCCGGGGTCAGCAGGTGTGCAGCCACCCCGGCCAGTTGCCGGTCCGGGCGAGGGTCACGCCGGGCTCGACGCCGGGCGGCGCCTCCACGGTGATGGTGACGGTGCCGACCCGGTTGCGCCACGAGGCGACGTGCCAGCCGTCGGAGCACTCCTTCGTCTGGAGCCAGCGGCGGTCCTCCGTGACCTTGACGATCGTCGCGTCCGCGTCGGCCACGGTCACCGAGTAGATGCCGCGCAGCCCGGAGGTCTGGGCCGTGACCGTGGTGCGCACCGGGTCCGGGTCAGGCTCCTCGGTCGGGGTGGGGGTCGGTTCGGGCGTCGTCGTCGGCGTCGGTGACGGCGGGGTCGGCTTCGGTGACGGCGAGGCGGGCGGCGACGGCGCGGTGGTCGGCGACGGGCTCGCGCTCGGCGACGTCGAGGGCTCCGTCGGCCCGGGTGAGGCGGACGGCTCGGGCGACGTGCCGGGGCCCGTCGCCGGCGCGCTGGGCTGCGGCGACGACGGCGGAGTGGTGCCCGGCGTCGTCGTGGGGCCGGGCGTCGGCGTGCTCGGGGTGGCGTGGCCGCCGGTCGACGGGGTCGACGGCGCGTCCGCCGACGGCGTGGGCTGAGGGGCCGTCGTCGCGCTCGGCTCCGGCTCGGGCGGGGCGTCGGGCGACGCCGCGTCGCTCGGGGCCGGAGCAGGGGCCACGGCCGACGACGTGGGGGCGGGCGCGGGCGGCGCGGCGACCGGTCCACCGGTGCCGCCGCCGCTCATCGCCACCGCGACGGCCGCGACCGCGATCCCGGCGACCGTGCCCGCGCCGATCAGCCCGCCCTTGCCGAGCTGGCCGAGCCGGAGCACGATCGCCCGCACCCACTCCCCGGCCGTGACGAGCGCGGCGCCCACCGGGCCCGACCACACGAGCGCGCCCGCGCCGGTGGTACCGGCACCGAGCGCGCCCACGACCACCGGCACGGCGCCGCCCGCGGCGACTCCCGCAGCCGCGCCCGCGAGCAGCAGCGGGCCGGCGTCGCGCACCGCCCAGCCGGCCTCCCGCACGTCGATGAACGCGCGCATGCAGCCCTGGCAGCCGAAGAGGTGCGCCTCGAGCACCGTGCGGCGCGGCGGCGAGAGCCGGTGCCGCACGTACGAGTGCAGCGACTGCCGCGTGTCGAGGCATCCGGGCGGGCAGGCGCGGGCGTGTGCTGCCGCGAACGCGGCGGCCAGCCGCTCCTCGGCCTGACGCAGCCGGCGCAGCACCGCCCGGGCGTGCATGCCCAGCTCGGTGGCGATCGCGGCCAGCTCCCGGCCCACGACGTGCCGGTCCCACAGCAGCCGCTGGTCGTCGTGCGGCAGCGTGGCGAGCACGGTGCGCAGCACGGCCGGGTCCACCGTGCCTGCCGCGCCCGGACCGTCGTCGCGACCGTCCGCCGTGGCTGCGGCACGCATCCGCCGGATCGCGTCGTCGACGGCGCCGCGGCGCGCGGGCGCGTCGCCGTCGTGGATCGCGGTCACGCGACGCCCCCGTCTCTGCTGATGCTCTCCGGTGCCCGTCGTCGCGGGCCGTTCACGGCGCGCGACACGGGCGCGCCGTGGGCCATGATCGCAGCGACGCACGGGGCCAAGGCAAATCCCCAGGCCCGGGACGGCGCGCCGCAGCGGCGCTCACCGAGCCCCCGGGCGGTTCGACGACCTGCTCCCGTGCTCGTTCGGCAGGGTGCGGCGGGCTGCGTCAGTGGGCTACTCCGTGGGCTCGGTCGGCCCCGGCTCACCGGTGGGCTCCGGGTCGGCCGAAGGCGTGGGTGCCGGCTCCGTCGAGGTCCCGTCCGTCGGCTCGTTCGTCGGGTCCTCGCTCGGGGTTCCGCTGTCGGTGGGCGCGGGTTCCTCCTCCGTCGGCGGGTCCTCCGGCGGGGTGGTCGACGACGGCCGCGGCGACGACGGCGTCGACGGCGACCCGGACGACGAGGAGGTCGGCGACGACGTCGGGTCGTCGCCGCGGGTGGGCGACGACGTGGCAGACGGGTCGGGGTCCACGGAATCGTCGTCGCCGCTCGGGGTCGGCGAGGGCTCGCCCGTCGGCGTCTCCGTGGCGTCCCCGGACGGCATCGGCCCCGCGCTCGGCCCGCCCTCTCGCGTCGTCGAGGTGGGTGCCACCGCAGGCGACACCCCGCCGTCGGGCACCGTGCCCACGGTGGTCGCCTCCGGCGACGACCCGGGGCCGGGCGCCGCGGGTGCCGCGTCCCCGCTGCCGAGCGCGATCGCGACCCCCGCCACGGCGACGCAGGCCACCGTGCCCGCGACGATCAGCCAGCTCTGCCGTCGCACCGGTCGCGGGGCGGGCGTCGCGGGTCGGTCCGCCGTCGCGGCGAGCACCGCGGCCGGGCGCCACCCGCCCGCGAGCAGCCGCGGGCCGGCGTCCCGCAGCGCCCAGGCGGGTTCGCGCACGTCGACGAACGCGTGCAGGCACGCGGGGCAGGCGACGAGATGGTCCTCGGGCTCCGTCTCCTGCGCGGGCTGGACCCGCCGGTGCGTCAGGTCGCCGAGGGCCCGCCGCGTGGCCGCGCAGCCGGGCGGGCAGCCGTGCGCGTGGGCCGCCTCGAGCGCCGCGGCGAGGGCCTGCTCGGCCTGCCCCAGCAAACGAGGCACGGCGCGCGTGTGCGTGCCGAGCGCGGCGGCGACGGCGGCCGGCTCGTGCCGCTGGACGTGGGTGGCCCACAGCAGCAGCTGGTCGTCGGGCGGGAGCGCGGCGAGGGCGGTGCGCTGCGCCTCGGGGTCGGCGGTCCCGGCGGCGCCGGGTGCTCCCCCGCGCCCCGCGGCCGCGGCGGCGACCCGCATCCGGCGGATCGCGTCGTCGACGAACCCCGCGCGCGACGGCGCGTCGTCACCGGCCGTCTCGGTCACGGTGCCCCCGTCCCTGGGTCTCGAGCGGCGCACCGGAGGCACGCTCGCGGGGTCATGATGACAGCGAACCCCAGGGTTCGGGCAAGCCCCTGTTCAGGCAGGTCTCAGGGTGCGGGACGTCGGCGCCGCTCTCCGCGACCACGGGCAGGCTCGAGCGCATGAAGCAGTTCGTCCTCTTCGACCACGACGGCGTGCTGGTGGACACCGAGCCCTGGTACTACCGGGCCGGGGAGCGCGCCCTGGCGGACGTCGGCTTCACCCAGGACCGGGACCGGTACCTGCGGGACATGCACGACGGGCAGGCCACCTGGGCCCAGGCGCGTCGGGCCGGCGTCGACGAGGCCACGATCGACCGGCAGCGCGAGGTCCGCGACCGCTACTACCAGGAGTACCTGCGGACGGAGGCGATCGAGATCGACGGGGTCGTCGACACCCTGGCCGAGCTGGCGCCGCACGTCCGTATGGCGATCGTGACGACGTCGCGGCGGGTCGACTTCGACCTCATCCACGAGAGGCGCGACATCCTGCCGTTCATGGACTTCGTCCTCGCGCGCGAGGACTACGTGCACGCCAAGCCGCACCCGGAGCCGTACCTGACCGGCCTGAGGCTCTTCGGGGCGACCCGGGCGGAGACGCTGGTCGTCGAGGACTCGTCGCGGGGACTCGCCTCGGCGGTCGCGGCAGGGATCGACTGCGCCGTCGTCCACCACGAGTTCACGAGCTCGCAGGACTTCTCACGGGCCACCCACCGGATCGGCACCCTCGCCGAGCTGACGGACCTCGTCCTCGACGGGGCGTGAGGACGCGCCGCGGGCTCGGGGCCGCCGGGCGGCGGCGACCCCGAGCGGGGGCTGCGCGGCGGGGTCAGCGCCGTGCGGTCGCGAGCGCCTCCACGTGGCCGCGGCCGGTCAGTCCCATGAGCCGGTCGAGGGCGTCCCGGGAATCGGCGCGGTCGTCCTGCTCGGCGGCGAGCACCAGGGAGTACAGGTCCTTCGGGTCCTCCGGCTCGGCGACGAGGTCCAGGTGCTGCAGGAGCCCGGTGGGGACGTCGTCGCGCACGAGGCGCAGCGCTGTCCAGTCCTCGACGGCGAAGCCCACGGAGTCGAAGACGGTCACGGTGGCGTCGTCGGGGGTGCGGCGGTCGCCGGCGTGCCGGGCGAACGCGTCGCCGGGCCCCGCGGTGGCGGGCGCGCCGTGGCGCCCGTCGCGCCGCCCGGCCACGACCTCCCACAGCTCGGTGACGACGAGGTCCGGCGTCTGCTGGATCTCGCCCTCGATGCGGGTCTGCGGCTCGTACTCGACGAACACCTCGGCGCCGCGCAGGATCGCCGGGTCGAGCTCCGTCTTTCCGGGGCAGTCACCGCCGATCGCGTTGACGTGCACGCCGGGCCGGGCGAGGCGAAACACCATGCCGTGGGTGAGCACGGTCGCGTTCGCCTTGTCCGCCGTGCAGGTCGTGATCACGTCGGCGCCGGTGACGGCGTCCTCGCCGCTGGTCGCCTCGTGCACCTCGAAGCCGAGGGCCCGCGCGTGCCGGGCGAGCTTGGCCTGCGCGCCCGGGTCGGTGTCCCAGACGCGCAGGTGCGTGATGCCGAGCGCGGCCCGCATCCCCAGGGCCTGGAACTCCGACTGCGACCCGGCACCGATCAGCGCGAGGGTCCGCGAGCCGGCGCGCGCCAGGTACCGCGCCGCCAGGGCCGACGTCGCCGCCGTCCGCAGCGCGGTGAGCAGCGTCATCTCGGCGAGGAAGGTGGGGTAGCCGTTGCGCACGTCGGCGAGGACGCCGAACGCCGTGACGGTCTGGTAGCCGCGCGCCGGGTTGCGCGGGTGGCCGTTGACGAACTTGAAGCCGTACGTGACGTCGTCGGACGTGGGCATGAGCTCGATGACGCCGTCACGGGAGTGGGACGCGATCCGCGGGCGCTTGTCCAGGTCGGGCCACCGGGCGAAGTCGACCTCGAGGGCGTCCATGAGCCGCCGGATCACGGGCTCCGGGCCGCGGTGCGCCACCCAGCGCGCCATGGACGCGACGTCGAGGAACGGGACGGTCGTCATGCGCGGGCCTCCTGGTCGGTGGCGGTGCTCGTGGGCGAGCTCGTCGGCGTGGTCGCCGGGGCCGGTCGGAGCTCGAGCGTGCAGCACTTCACGGACCCGCCTCCCTTGAGCAGCTCGGACAGGTCGACGCCGACCGGCTCGAAGCCGCGCTCGCGCAGCCGGGCGTGCATCCCGGTGGCGCGGTCGGTGAGGAACACGTGGCGCCCGTCCGAGACGGCGTTGAGGCCGAGCACCGCGGCGTCCTCGGGCGTCGCGAGGATCGCGTCCGGGTAGCGCTCGGCGAGCACGGCCTGCGAGGCGGGGCTGAACGCCTCCGGCAGGTAGGCGACGAGCGGCGAGGCTCCGCCGTCGAGCACCGCCAGCGCCGTGTCGAGGTGGTAGTAGCGCGGGTCGACGAGCTCGAGAGTCACGACCTCGACGCCGAGCAGCGCGGCCACCTCGGCGTGCGCGGCGCGGGAGGTGCGGAAGCCCGTGCCGGCCAGCATGACGTCACCGGCGAGCAGCAGGTCGCCCTCGCCCTCGTTCTGCTCGACGGCCTGGCCGAGGCTGGTGACGCCGTCGTCCGCGCCGGCGAACCACTTCTCGTAGGCGACGCCCTCCGGCCGCCGTTCGGGGTAGGTGAACCGCGCCGCCAGGGCGCGCCCGCCGAGCACGACGCCACCGTTCGCGGCGTACACCATGTCGGGCAGGCCCGGGACCGGGTCGATCACCTCGACGCGGTGACCGTACGCCTCGTAGGTGGCGCGCAGGTGCTCCCACTGCGCGAGGGCGCGCCCGGCGTCGACCGGAACGCCGAGGTCCATCCACGGGTTGATCTCGTAGACCACGTCGAAATAGGTGGGCGGGCACATGAGGAAGTGGCGCGGGGTCGCCGCGCGCTCGGGGATCCTCGCAGGCTGGGGAACCGTGGCCGACGTCGTCGTCGGCGTGGTGAGGGCCGTCATAACCCGGACGCTAGGGCCGCCGACGTTGCGCCGGACGCGCGATCCGTTGCGCGTTCCGGGCCCCGACCTGGCGTATCGAGCGTCCCGGTTGAAGAATTCGGGCATGGAGCTGACATGGACGCGCTGAACCGCAGGATCGTCGGGCACCTGCTGCGCGACGGTCGTGCCACCTACGCCGACATCGGCGCCGACGTGGGGCTGTCCGCGCCCGCGGTGAAGCGCCGCGTGGACGTCATGCTCGCGCGCGGCGAGATCACCGGGTTCACGGTGCGGGTGGCGCCCGAGGAGCTGGGCTGGGGCGTGGAGGCGTACGTCGAGCTGTTCTGCCGCGGCAACGTCTCCCCCGCCACCCTGCGCCGCGACCTGGCCACCATCCCGGAGATCGTGCGGGTGGACACGGTCACCGGGGAGGCCGACGCGATGGTGCAGATCATGGCGGGCAACATGGGCGACGTGGAGCGCACCGTCGAGGCCATCCGTGCCAGCGCCCGCGTGGACAAGACGCGCACGTCCCTGGTCATGACGCGCGTCATCGACCGGCCCGCCCGGTCGTCCTCGGCGGAGGGGGCGTGACGTGCGGGCGCGACACTGCGCCGTCGGGCTCGTCGCCGTGGCGGCGCTCGCGCTCGCGGGCTGCACGTCCCCCGGCGACGACGCTCAGCCCCTGCCGAGCGGCGTCGCGCAGGGCCTGACGGCGGAGCTGCGCCAGGACCGCACGCAGTACGCCGACCGCCGCGCCGTGCTGCGAGTGGTCAACGGCTCCGACAGCACGGTGACCCTGCTCGGCGGCAGCCTCGACGCCCCGGGGTTCGGGCCGAGCAGCCCCGACGGCGCACCGCGCGCCCGCGAGCTCGCGCCGGGCGCGGGCCGTGACGTCCGGCTGCGGCTCGGGGAGGTCGACTGCGACGCGACCGCCCCGGACCCGTTGACCGGCGCGGCGGCGCAGCAGACGCCGGTCGCGACGGCGACGGTGCGGGTGGCGGCGGGAGACGTCTCGGGCGCGGCGTCCGCCGCCGAGGGCGCGACGTCCGGGACCGCTGTCGACGTCGAGGTCATCGACCCGTTGGCCCGCCTCGCCGCCGTGCACGCGGAGGCCTGCGCCGAGCGCCTGGTCGCCTCCGGCGTCACGCTGCGCGTCGCCGACGTCGAGGCCGCCCGGGTCCGCACCTCCGGCGGCGTCGAGCCCGGCGGGCGGGTGACGCTCGGCGTCGAGCCCGTGCCCGGCGGACCCGACGTGCACCTGGTGGAGATCTCCGGCACCACGCTGCTCTCCCCCGCACGCGGCGTCGCCTGGACGGGCGACGACCTGGCCGGGCAGGACGACGGGCGGGTCGTGCTCGACCTCGTGCCCGCGCGCTGCGACCCGCACGTGGTCGCGGAGGACAAGCGCGGCACGTTCCTGCCCCTGCACACCGAGGTCGACGGCGCGCCGCAGCCGGTGATCCACGTGCCGATGTCTGACGAGCAGCGCGCGGTGATCTACCAGATCGTCCACGACGCCTGCGGGTGGGACTGACCGGCGACCCGCGTCGTCCGCATTGCCGAGCGGGTGAAATCCGCACGCACCCTCCCGTTATTGAGGCCGCATCAGTAGTCTCCCTCCAGACCCGTCGACGACGACGGGCCGCGGCCCCGAGCCGCGCGGACGTCCGCGTCGACGACGACCCGGACCGGAGTGAGGCCCCGATGAACTCGATCACCCCCGTGCCCCGTGGAACACGCGGCCCCGCCGTGTCCTCTGCCATCGCCGTCGCAGCCCTCGCCCTCGCGGCGCTCGTCGCGCTGGTGGTGCTCCTGCTGCTCGACGGCAAGGTCGCCGACGGCACCACGCGCCTCGACGCCGGCGCCGCCCAGGTGGACGACGGCGCAGCCCGCCTGTCCGACGGCAGCACGCAGCTCGCCGACGGGGCCGGCGAGCTGTCCGACGGCGCCGGCACCCTCGTCGACGGCACCGTCCGCCTCGTCGACGGCACCGACGACCTCACGGCCGGCACCGCACGCCTCTTCGACGGTACGAGCGAGCTGCGCGAAGGCCTCGAGACCAAGCTGCAGCCCGGCACCGTCGAGGCGTTCGCCGGGATCCAGACGCTGCACCACGGCACCGTGCTGCTGCACGACGGTGGAGCCAAGCTCAGCGACGGCGCCTCCGAAGTCGCCGCCGGCAGCGTCAGGGCGTCGGACGGCGCCTCCGAGCTCTCCGGCAAGCTCCCCCAGCTCGTCGACGGCGCCGCCCAGGTCGCTGCCGGAAACGCCAAGGCGTCGGACGGGGCGAACGCACTTGCGGGCGGGTCCGAGCTGCTCGCCGAGGGAAGTACGAGACTTGCCACCGGCTCGGGCGCGGTCGCCTCGGGCGCATCCGACCTCTCGTCCGGTGTCGGTCAGCTGTCCGCGGGGATCGACAAGCTCGTCACGTCGGGGGGCGAGCTCGGGGCGGGGGCCACGAACGTGGCGGCCGGCGCGACCACGGTGGCGGACGGTACGACCTCACTCGTCGGGGCCACCGGCACGCTGAAGGGCGGGGCGCGGCAGACCGCCGACGGCGCCTCGACAGCGGCGGCAGGCGCCGAGCGTCTGACCACGGGAGTCGCCCAGGCCGCGGGCGCCAGCCGTTCGCTCGCCGCCGGGCTGGAGTCCGTCGACGCGGGTGCCGGCCAGGTCGCGCGCGGCAGCTCGGACCTGGCGAACGCGCTCGCCGACCTCGCCGCCTCGACCGAGGACCCTGAGCTCGCCGCGACGCTGAAGGGCCTGACGGCGAGGGCCGAGGGCCTGTCGGCGGGTGCCACCCAGGTCGCGGGCGGTGTCGGTGCCGCGCGCGACGGTGCCGCGCAGCTCGCCGGCGGGTTCGACGGGGAGAAGGGCCTCGTCGCCGGCTCGAAGGCCCTGCAGTCGGGCACGGTGGCCGTGGCGAACGGCGCGGAGTCGGTCGCGTCCGGAGCCGGGAAGCTCGCCGACGCCACCGCTCGCCTCGACGGGGGCGCACAGCAGGTCGACGCGGGGGCTGCGCAGGTCCGGGACGGGATCGGCGCGCTCCTCACCGGCGGTTCGAAGCTCCAGGCGGGCGCGGCCTCGGCCCGCGACGGAGCGAAGTCGCTCGCCCATGGATCGTCCGAGCTGGACGCAGGCGTGACCACGCTGGCAGGGAAGACCACCGAGCTGAGCGATGGCGCGGCCGAGCTCGCCGGCAAGCTCCCCGCACTCGCCGACGGAGCCGAGGAGGTCGCCGCCGGTACCGTCCGCGCCAACGACGGCGCCGCCGAGCTGGCCGGCAAGCTCCCCGCGCTCGTCGACGGATCGGGTCAGGTGTCCGCGGGGGCGGCGCAGCTGACGAGCAAGCTCGGCGAGGCGCAGACCGGCGCGGGTGACCTCGAGGCGGGCCTGGGCAAGCTGGCCGACGGCGCGGACGACGCGACGGTCGGCATCCGCAAGATCGACACCGGCGCCCAGGACCTCGACAAGGGCGCCGGACGGCTGGCCGACGGTTCGGCCGAGCTCGCGGACGGGGCCGGGCGCCTGGCGACCGGCGCGACGCAGCTCTCCGATGGCAGCACGGACCTCGCGGACGGGGCGGCCACGCTCGCGGCGGGCACCACGGAGCTCGCGGACGGGACGGGCACCATGAGGTCCGAGGTGACGAACAGCCCCGCCGGGGGCGCGGCGCTCGGCGGCGGCGTCCTGCTGGCCCTCGGGCTGCTGGCGGCGGTGGCGGCGGTCGCGCTCCACGTCCGGCGTCGCGTCTGACGCCGGGACGGAAGCCGGACGGCCCGGTCCGACGCTCAGGGGAGCGTCGGGCCGGGCCGTCGGTGTCTCGGGGGGTGCGGGTCACCGCCCGCCGAAGATGACCTCCCACAGGCTCTTCACCCGGATGGTGGTGGTGGTCGTGGCGGCCTCGGTGGCGTCGTCGCCGGAGTAGCGCAGCTCCACCTCGACGGTGCCGGGCTGGAACGGGCCCGCCCACAGGCGGGCGTCGCCCTTCTTGTTCAGCGCGTCGACGTCGACCTTCTTGCCCTTGATCGTCGCGGTGACCTTGCCCGTCGGCGTGCCGTCCGGCGTCTCGACCGACACGTCGATGCGGGCCGGCTGGAGCCACGCGACCGCCGTCTCCGGCGCGTCGACCGTCAGGGTCGGGGTGGCCTTGGCGGGCTCGGTGACCTCGATCGGCACGGTGACCTCGGTGCCGGTCGCGGCCCCGGTGAGCGTGAGCGTCGCGGCGCCCGCGGGGGTGTCGGCCGGGAGTTCGACGGAGACCGCGGCCGTGCCGATCGTGTCGTCGGGCGTGGTGCCCGCGGCCGTCGTCACGGCGGCGGCGCCGAGCACGGTGTCGCCGAGCGACACGGTGAGCTCCGGGTCGGTGACGTCGCCGGGGGCGGACATCGACCACGACGAGACGTCGAACGCGACGGTCGTGCCGGGCTCGTACGCCTCGGGGGCGTCAGCCGGGAAGGAGACGCCGACGGCCTGCTGGCTCGGGTCGACGGCGAGCGGCTCGTCGGCGGCGAAGGTCGCCATGTAGTCGACGAACGCCGCGAGGTCGGCCTTCCCGGTGTCGCGGGCGTTCGCGCCGTCCGCGAAGGCGCGGAAGTTGTCGCCGCCCGACGCGAGGAACGAGTTCACCGTGACGGAGTACGACGCGGCCGGGTCGATCGCCTCGCCGTCCAGCCAGATGCCGGTGATGCGGTCACCCTCCTCACGGTTCGCGTCGAACGTGGACGTGAACCCGTCGGAGACGCCGAGGCGCAGGAACGGCCGCGAGGGGACGTTGCCGTCGGCGTCGCGCTGCCACTGCTGCTCGAGGACCGCCTTGATCTGCTCGCCCGTGAGGTCTATGTTGACGAGCGTGTTGGCGAACGGCTGCACCGCGGCCGCCTGCTTGTACGTGAGCGTGCGCGGGAAGGCGTCCGTGCCGGAGCCCACCATGTCGGCCCGCAGCCCGCCGGGGTTCATGAACGCGATCTGCGCCTCGCCCGACTCGGGAGCCTCGGTGGCCCACCGCTGCACCTCGGCCACGAGGTTGCCGAGCGTGGACTCGCCGCCGCGGTTCTCCGCGCCGGACGACAGCTTGGCGCGGTTGAACGCCCCGCCGATCTCGCCCAGCGGCTCCGCGCCGAGCACGTCAGCCTCCTTGACGGCGTCCGCCACGATCGTCGTGACGTCCGGGTCGGCCGGGTACGCGCCCGCCAGCGGCAGGATCCCCGTCTCGACGCCGGCCACCTCGCCCGTCGCGGCGTCGACCGAGTAGACCAGCTGGTTGAGGTTGTAGCCGTACTGCCCGGCCGACACGACCGGGCGCTCCGTCACGGCTTCGCCGGCCCACTCGTCCACCGGGAACGTGCAGTCGTACGCGAGGTGCGTGTGCCCGGAGACGATGGCGTCCACCTCGGGGCTGACGTCGTTCACGATGCTCGCGAACGCGTTGTCCGCCGTCGGCATCGCCGCGCAGTCCGTGGACTCCGCGCCCTCGTGCACCAGCAGGACGACGACGTCGGCACCCTCGGCCTTGAGCGCGTCGGCCTCCTCGTTCGTCGTGTCGACGATGCTCTGCACCTCGAGGTCGGCGATGCCCGCCGGGCTGACGAGGGCGGGCAGCTCCTCGGTCACCGCGCCGACGAAGCCGACCTGCACGTCGCCGAAGTCCTTGATCCAGGTGGCGGGGACGGCGTCGTCGCCCGTCGCCCTGACCTTGAGGTTGGCGGCCACGTACTGCCACTGCGCGCCGCCGAACGGGTTGCTGTCGGCGTCGTAGGGCGCCATCACCCGGTTCAGCAGGTCGTCGTAGCCCTGGTCGAGCTCGTGGTTGCCCACGGCCGACACGTCGAGGCCCGCGGCGTTGAGGGCATCGATCGTGGGCTTGTCGTGCTGGATGAACGACTCGAACGTGGAGGCGCCGATGAGGTCGCCCGCGGCGGCGAACACCGTGTTCGGGTTCTCGGTGCGCAGCTGCTGCACCGCGCCGGCCAGCACCGCGGCGCCGGCCTCCGTGCCGTTCGCCTGGATGCGGCCGTGGAAGTCGTTGGTGGCGAGGATCTGGACGTCGACGATCGGGTCCGCCTGGGCGGAGACGGCGCCGGCCGTGGTGACCCCCGCGAGCGCGAGGGTCAGGCACGTGGCGCCGGCGGTCCGCCGGCGGAAGGAGGGCCGAGCTGAGGACATGGGACGCTCCCGGTGACAAGGACTGTGGTGGGCGTCACCGTAGCGGGACCGTGCGACAGCGGCATGACGGCCGTGAGAAGGCCGGGAGAACGGGAGGCCGCCCGCCGCTCAGCCCGCGCCGACCGTCTCCGGCTCGGGGGCCGCCGCCGGGCGCGAGGCCGGGTCGCTCAGGTGGCCGGTGCGCCGCAGCCACCAGTCCGCCAGCAGCGTGGTCAGCGGCGGGACGGCGGCGGCCAGGGCGACCAGCGTGCGGAACCAACCCCAGCGCAGCTTCACCGCCACGACCAGCGCGATCACCACGTAGGCCACGAACGCCGCGCCGTGCAGGCGGCCGAACAGCCAGACGCCGGCCTCCGTCGTCTCCGTGACGTACTTGAGGAACATCCCCACCAGGAGCCCCGCCCAGGTGAGCGCCTCGATCACGGCGACGACGGCGAACGCGCGGCCCATCGCGGACAGCGGCGGGCGGGCGGGCGACGGGGGCGTGGCAGGCATGGCGGACCTCTCGTGGTGCGGGCGGTCGGGCCAGTCTGCCCGACGCCGGGCGTTCGGCGTCGCGAGGATGTGACAGCCCGTCGGCACCCTCGGCCCCGCACCCGCTCTAGGCGAGCGGGCCCAGGGCGACGCGTCGGTCGGTGCCGGCGAGCGCCGCCGCGAGCGCCGGCTCGTCGAGCGCGTCGACCAGCCGCTTCTCCTCGTACCGGAAGTGCGTCTCCATGACGGCGTCGATCCCGTCCAGGTGGCGGTCGAGCGCGGCTGCGTCGGCACCGGCGTCGACCGCGCGGGCCAGCCCGCCCAGCAGGTGGTCGAGCATCGTGTGGTCGCGCTGCAGCTCGGCGACGACGTCGGCGAGGTCGGGCCGCAGGTCGAGCAGGGCGGTGAAGACGCTGCCGTCCTCGCCGCGGTGGTGACCCTCGAGCGCCTGGCAGAAGCCGTGGCAGTACAGGCCGATCAGGCGGCGGGGGTCGGCGTCCGCCGGCGTCGAACCGTCGTCGGCTGCGACGGTGACGGCCTCGCGCGCGACCTCGAGCGCGTCGCGCAGGCGGGCGTGGACGGAGCGCAGCTCCTGGCCCCAGGCGACGAGGCGGTCGGTTCCGGCGGCGGACAGGGCCGGAGAAGAAGGGGCAGCGGAAGGGGCGGCGGAGTCTCGGGAAGGGTCGGTCACGATGCGCCGAGCATAGCCGGGCCGGCATCGCGAGAGGCCGCCGCGGACTGGTCGAGGCCCTGGTCACGGCCCCGTCGCCCGCCGTCCACCTGCCGTCCGCCGGGCGGTCACGTGCGACCGATGGGATGGTCGGGCAACGGCCGACCACGGCCGACCACCCTCTGGAGGACGACATGGATCACCGCAGCTCCGCCGCCCCCGCCGGCATCACCCGCCGCGGCGCCCTCACGGCCGCCGGTGCGCTCGGCGCCCTCGGCGTCGCGGGTGCCCTCGCCGCGCCGGGCGCCGCCGCCACGACCGCCGCACGCCCCGCCAGGGGCGCGCTGATCGGCCCGGCCAAGGGATCGACGCTGCACGCGATGAGCTTCAACATCCGGCTCGACCGCGAGGACGCGACCCAGCCCGGCGAGCCGGACCACTGGCCCGACCGCGCCCCGCTCGTCACCGCGTTCCTCGCCCTGGAGCAGCCCACGATCCTCGGCGTGCAGGAGGCGGAGTTCCAGCAGCTGGCCGCCGTCGAGGAGGGCCTCGGCAAGCACTACCGCACGGTGGGCTACGGCCGGTCGGGCGGCGCCGACGGCGAGTACTCGGCGATCTTCTACGACGCGCGCCGGCTCACGCTGCTGTGGTGGGACCAGTTCTGGCTGTCGGACACCCCGGACGTCATCGGCTCGGCCACGTGGGGCAACTCCGTGACCCGCATCGTCACCTGGGCCCGGTTCCGGGACCAGCGCACGGGTACCGAGTTCGTGCACGTGAACTCACACTTCGACCACCAGTCGGAGAACGCCCGTGTGCGCAGCGCCGAGGTCGTGCGCGACCTGGCCGCCGGGTTCGGCCTGCCCGTCGTCTTCACCGCCGACTGCAACGCCCCCGCCGAGCGGTCCGCGCCCTACGACGTGCTCGTCACCGACGGCGGCCTGCTCGACACGTGGGTGTCCGCCGACCGCCGCCTCACCCCCGACGTCGGCACGTTCCCGAACTACGGCGAGCCCGTGCCGGGCGCCGACCGGATCGACTGGGTGCTCGCCACCGGCGGCACCGAGGTGCTCGCCGCGACCATCAACACGTGGACGAAGGACGGCCGCTGGCCGAGCGACCACACGCCCGTCCAGGCGCTGCTGCGCCTGACGTGACGCCGTCGAGCGTCTCTGCTCGTCAGGAATCGACCGCCGATCGCTGACGGGCGGAGACGCTCCCCGATGATTCGGGCCCGCCCGCGCCGTCCACCCGTCCATGACACGGAGCCCCGCGACGCCGAGCCCCCCGACCTCGGGTGTCGGCCCCGCCGACGGCGACGCCCTCGGCCCCGAGCGGTACGCCGAGGTCCCGGCGGGCTCGCCGTCCGGTGGCGTGCGCCTCTGCTACCAGGCGGTCGGCGACCCGGCCGCCCCGACGGTGCTGCTGATCGGCGGCGTCGGGTCGTCGATGGACTGGTGGCCGGCCGACCTGTGCTCGGCGCTCGCCGAACGCGGCCGCCACGTGGTGCGCTACGACCACCGCGACACCGGTCGCTCCACCACCTGCCGGCCCGGCGCACCGGACTACACCGGCCGCGACGTCACCGAGGACGCGCTGCACGTGCTCGACTCCTTGGGTGTGGATCGCGCGCACCTCGTGGGCCTGTCGATGGGCGGCGCCATCGCGCAGGAGCTCGCCCTCGAGCACCCCGACCGGGTCGCGTCGGCCACCCTGGTCTCCACGACGCGCGCGTTCTCGGCGCCGGGCGACGCCGCCCTGCCGCCGTCCGCCCCCGAGCTGCACGGGCTCTGGGACGGCCCCTCCCCCGACCCCGGGGACACCGCCGCGCTGGTGGAGGCCGCCGTCGCCGAGGACCGTGCGCTCACCGGCCGGGGCGTGTTCGACGAGGCGCGCACCCGCGCGATCGCGACCCGCGCCGTCGAGCGGTCGATCGACCCGACGGCCGGCACGAACCACTTCGCCGCGGACCCGGGCGCCCCGTTCGTGGGCACGCTCGCGGACCTCACCGTGCCGACGCTCGTCGTGCACGGCACGGAGGACCCGCTGTTCCCGGGCCACGGGGCGGCGCTGGCGGCGGCGATCCCCGGCGCGCGGCTGCTGCTGCTCGAGCACATGGGTCACCAGGCGCCGCCGCCGTCGTCGTGGGACGTGCTGCTGCCGGAGCTCGTGGAGCACACGCGCAGGTAGCGGGGCGAGGATGGCGTCATGTCCTCCATCACGCTGACCACCTGGGGCCACGCCGGCGTCCGCCTGGAGCGGGACGGGCGCGTGCTCGTCGTCGACCCCGGCACGTTCACCGACCCCCGCATCCTCGACGGCGCCGACGCGGTGCTGATCACCCACGAGCACGTCGACCACCTGGACGTGCCCCGCGTGGCGCCGGCCCTCGCCGCCGACCCCGCCCTGGAGCTGTGGGCGCCGCGGCCGGTGGTCGACCAGCTCGAGGAGGCGGGCGCCCCCGCCGACCGACTGCACGCCGTCTCCGGCGGCGACGCCTTCACGGCGGCCGGGTTCGCGGTGCAGGCGCTCGGGCAGCGGCACGCGACGATCCACCCGGACATGCCCCCGCCGGAGAACGTCGCCTTCCTCGTGGACGGCGCCGTGCTGCACCCGGGCGACTCGTTCACGCCCGCCCCCGAGGGGACGTCCGTGCAGGTGCTCACCGTGCCCGTGGCCGCGCCGTGGCTCAAGCTGGGCGAGGCCGTCGACTACGTGCGACAGGTGGCGCCCCACGTCGCCGTCCCGATCCACGACGCGATACTCAGCGACGCCGGCCGCGCGCTGTCCGACCGCGTCGTCGGCGGACTCGGCGGCGTCGAGTACCGCCGCCTCGCCCCCGGCGAGAGCCTCGAGGTCCCCGCGGCCTGACGGCACGTGGGTCGAGCCTGTCGGAACCGTCGGTCGAGCCTGTCGGAATTGTCGGTCGAGCCTGTCGAGACCAGGTTTCGACAAGCTCAACCGGCGAGTCGGCGCGTCGGCACGACGTCGGCGAGGGGCGCCTGCAGCTCGGCCGCGCCGCCGGCGGGGCGGAAGCCCAGCGCCACGTTGATCGCGAGCATCGGGGCGTTCGTCTCGTTGTTCCACGTGGAGATGCGGCGGGTGTCGGGGCGCAGCCGGGTGTGCTCGCGCAGGTTCACGGCCTTGAGGAGCATGCCCAGCCGGTGCCCGCGGTGCTCGGGCAGCACCACGGTGCTCTCCTGCTCGGTGAACTCGGGGCGGTCGGCGTCCCAGATGAACAGGGTCATCCCCGCGAGGGTGCCGGTGGGCACGTGCTCGGCCACGGTCACCAACGCGCCCTGCCCGCGCTCGGCGCGCTTGGCCTCCTCGATCCGGACCCGCTGCCCGTCCCACTGCTCGGCCTCCAGTGCGAGGCCGCCGTTCGGCTCGTCCTCGGACAGCCGCTGCTCGAGGGCGGCGAGCTGCTCGACCCACGCCTCGGGCACCGGGTCCTGCCAGGTGTGCAGGCGGTAGGCGTCGCCGGCCCGGGCCGCGGCGTCGGTCGCGAGCCTCTCGACGACGCCGTCGGGCAGCGGCACCTCGAGCACGGAGCGGCGCGCGACGATCTCCAGCCCGAGCCCGGCCCGACGAGCGAACCGCATCCCGGGCAGGTCGGCGGAGACGTGGCCGTCGCCCTCCCGGGGGGCGAGCGCGTCGGGCGCGCCCGACGGCGGCTCGGCGGCGAACTCGACCTCCGCGAAGACGGTGGAGCGGCACTCGGTGAGCGCGACGCGGCGCAGTCGGTCCGCGATCGCGGAGCCGATGCCCTGGCCGCGGTGGGAGGGCAGCACGGCGATCCGCACGACGGCGAGGTGCCGGTTGTCGGTGACGGGGAGCGTGAGGACCCCGTGCCCGACGACGCGCGGCACCGCCCCGGGAGCGTCGGGACCGACCTCGACCGCGACGAGCCGGTGCCGCCGCAGGTGCTCCTGGTGCAGGTCGCCGACCAGGAGGTCGACGGCGCGCGGCGGAAAGTCGTCGTGGCCGAGGTCGGCCAGGCCGACGACCCGTTCCAGCGCGGCGATGCCGTGGTACGCCCAGGCCTCCGGGACGTCCAGCGTGCCCGGCCGGGGCGGGTCGACGAGGCGCCACGTCGGCGGGGCAGCGGGGATGCTCATGCGCCCACGGTGCGCCGCCGGCGGGTTCGGCGTCACGCCTTTTCCGCGGGCTTCCGTCGCGAGCCGGGCGTCGCGGCGCGTAGGGTGCCTGACCGTGACGACCGATTCCCCGCTGCCGGTGACCACGGGCCGCCTGGTCCTGCGCGCGCACCGCGCGGAGGACCTCGAGCCCCTGCTCTCCTACTACGCCGACCCCGAGGTGGCGCGCTACCTCCTCGAGGAGCCGTGGACGCCGGACGTCGCCGAGGCGCAGCTCGCGAAGCGGCTCGCCCGTACTCGGATCGACGAGCCCGGCTCCGCCCTCGCGCTGATCGTGGAGCACGACGGGCAGGTCGTCGGCGACGTCTCCCTGTGGACGACGGGCGACACCATGTCCCGCGGCGAGATCGGGTGGGTCTTCCATCCCGACCACACCGGCCAGGGCTTCGCCACCGAGGCCGTGCGCGCCGTCCTGGGCCTCGCGTTCGACTTCTACCGCATGCACCGCGTCGTCGCGCAGCTCGACGCCCGCAACGACGCCTCCGCCCGCCTGTGCGAGCGCGTCGGGATGCGGCGCGAGGGACACCTGCGTCAGGACTGGTGGTCCAAGGGCGAGTGGACGGACACGCTCGTCTACGGCGTGCTCAAGGGTGACCGCGCGGCCTGACGCCGCCTCCGGGCGGCGTCGCCCGACAACCTTTCCCGCGCCGTCGGCGTCTATGTCCCGTGAACACACGAGACAGGCAGCACCCATGACGGCCGACGGCGCCGTGCCGCTCGTCGCCGAGGCGAGCGCCGAACCGTTCCGGGTCGTGGCGGCGGGCGAGACCCCGGCGGACCGCTTCACGGCGTTCGCCGCGGCCAGCACGCCCGCCCTCTCCCGGATCGCGTACCTCCTGTGCGGCGACGAGCACCGCGCGGGCGACCTGGTCCAGCTCGCGCTGGAACGGACCTACCGCGCGTGGGGGCGGGTCGAGGACGGCGACCCCTTCGCGTACGCGCGCCGCGTGATCGCGACGACACGCATCGACGGCTGGCGGCGCACCCGCCACGACGTGCTCTCCGACCCCGCCGACCTGCGCCCCGCCCCCGTGCCGGACGCGACGCGGACGGTGGTCGACCGCGACCGGCTCGTCCGCGCGCTGCGGCAGCTCCCCGAGTCGCAGCGGCGCGTCGTCGTCCTGCGCCACCTGCTCGACCGTTCGGAGGCGCAGACCGCGGACGAGCTGGGCATCTCGACCGGCTCGGTGAAGTCGAGCGGGTCGCGCGGCCTGGCGAGGCTGCGCGAGCTGCTCGGCGCCGACGGCAGCAACCACGACGTGACACCGACACCGAAGAGGAAGGGGACGGTCCGATGACCCTCCAGGACGATTTCGTGACCGAGCTCCAGCACGCGGCCGACCGGGTCGAGCCGGTCGCCGCGCTCGACGGCGCGGCGATGGGCCGCCGCGCCGTCCGCCGGGTGCGGGCCCGGCGCGCCGCACTGACCGGCGTCGGGGCGCTCGCCGCCGTCGGCACCGTCGCAGGGGTGTGGCAGGTGACGTCGACGGGCGGGGTCGTGGGCCCGGCGTCGTCGCCCGACGTGCCGGACGGGTGGACACCCGTGGCCGTCGGCGGCGTGCGGCTCGCGGTGCCGCCCGGGCTCGAGCCGAGCCGCCGTGCCGGCGTCTGGGAGCAGGGTCCGGACGACGACGGCGGAGACTTCGTGCAGGTGCAGCCCGCGGGGGCGGACGCGCCGCTCGTGCCGCCGGGCTCCGGGCTGACGCCGGTGGACGTCCGCGTCCCGGGGGCGGAGTCGGCCCGGTATGTCGTCGAGGAGCACGGCGACGACCCGACCTTCGCCCAGGACTTCCTCGGGAGGCTCCAGGTCACGCTGGAGTCGGGGGACGTGGTGCAGGTGTCCCTGGTCTGGGTGGACGGCGGCGAGGGCGAGGAGATCTTCGCCGACCTCGTGGCGTCCGTGTCGGCGGACGAGGACTCCGCCCCCCTGCCGGACCCGGACGGGGAGGCCGAGCTGCAGCCCCTGGACGGGTTCGCAGCGGGCGTGCCGGCGGGCTGGGAGGAGACGTCGTTCGCCGGCCTGGAGTACGCCCTGCCGCGTGGCTGGGCCGCCGACGAGAGCGTCGCCGACGCGTTCCCCGCCGGTGAGCGGTCGCGGTCCGCGAGCGCCGACGGCTCGGCCGCCATGACGGTGGCGCTGTCCGACGGCTTCGCGCGATGGCCGGAGTCCATCGCGTCGTCGCCGCTCGACCCGGCGTCCACGTTCCCGCTGGACGGCGCGGACGTGGTCCAGGTCGAGACAATGACCGCGGACGGCGTCGACAGCACCACCGCGCACGTGCGGCGCGAGGGCGGGCGCGGGTACATCGTCACGCTCGAGACCCCCGGCGACGCCGACGGGCGCGCCCTGACGCGGCAGCTCCTGGGCACGCTGGGCTTCTCCGCCGAGGCGGCGACGGTGCCCGGGCCGGAGGACCTGCCGGAGTTCCAGACGACGGCCGTCCCGGACGGGTGGCGGGCCGCGACCGTCGGCGGGGTCGGCGGGGGCGCGCTGCGGCTGGCTCTGCCGGGCAGCTGGTCGGAGGGCCCCCCGCCCGACGGCGTCGACTGGGCGGCGAGCGGGCCCGATGAGACGGTCACGGTCATGGCCGCGGCCGGCGACGTCCTCGACACCGCCCCGGCTGCCGGGTACCGGTACGACGTCCCGGGCGCGGACGCCGTCGCGCTCCAGGTGGGCGACGACACCACGGAGAACGGACAGCCGTGCTTCCTGGGAACGGTGGAGCTCCGCCGGGGCGACGACGCGGTGGTGCTGTCGTACTACGGGCCGCGCGGGGAGGCCTCCCACGAGCGGTTCGCCAGCATCGTGCGGTCGCTCCGGCTGTCCGGCAGCTGAGGCGGCGGACCGGTCGTCGACGTAGCGCTTCCTTCTCGTCCCTGCGCAGGACGGGAAGGAAGCGCTACGTCGACGGCCGCCGCTCAGCGGTGCTCGACGTGCTCCGCGAGGAACTCACCCCACGTCTGCTTGCCGACCGCGCGGTCGGGCGCGAGGTTGCCGCCCGCCGCGTACGCCCGCGACGCCGCACCTGGCACGCGGACCGGCATCGTGGGACGCCGCGACCCGACGGCGTCGAGGTAGTCCCGCACCATCCCGCGGAACGTGAGCACCTCCGGCCCGGCGACATCGGGCACGCGGCCCTGCGGGTCGCCGAGGGCGAGCTCCACCAGGCGCGCCGCGACCTCGTCCGCCGCGATCGGCTGCGCCCTCCAGCCGGACGGCGTGGGCACCACCGGCAGCTTCGCGAGCGCCCGGGCCGCGATGAGCACCAGCTCGTGGAACTGACTGGCGCGCAGGTTGCTCCACGGGATCCCGGACTCCTCCAGCACGCGCTCCTGGGCGAGCTTGCTCTCCATGTAGCCGAGGGCGCGCCGGTCGAAGCCGGACCGCACCGGCACCTTCTCCGCGCCCACCACCGAGATGTTCACCAGGTGGGGCTCCGCCCCGGCGTCCCGGACCGCCCGGACCAGCGCCGTCGCCATCGGCTCGTTGTGGAGCTGGTCGCCGGCAAGGTGCACGACCACCTCCGCGTCGCCCACGGCCTGCGCCAGACCCTCGCCCGTCGCCCAGTCCGCGACGACGTACCGCGCACCGTCGCCCTCCGCGTGCGGGCTGCGGCTGACCACCCGCACGTCCGCGCCCGTCCGCACCAACCGCGGCACCACAAGCCTGCCGAGGTGCCCCGTACCGCCGGTGACCAGGATGCGTGCCATGCCGTCCTCCTCCGTCGTCGCGCGACCACCGCGCGTCCTGCACCTCCGACGAGGCGGCGGGCGGGGACGTGACCGCGGCTCAGACGGCCGGGTCCTGAAGGCGGGGCAGGGTGGCGACGAGGGTGTCGCGGATGTAGGTCAGCTCCGGCGTCGGCTCCCACTCGGCGTCGGTCTCGTCACCGTCGCCGGCCTCCGCCCACTCGCCGGCGGCGTCGTCCTGCGGGGTGCTGTAGACCCACCACAGGTTGTTCCAGGGGTCGACGAAGCGGGAGAACACCTCGCCGAAGAAGTCCGTCGGCTCCGTCACGACGTCCGCGCCACCGGCCAGCGCCCGCTTGAGCACCGCGTCCACGTCGTCGACATAGACCTGCAGCAAGGACGGGGTGAACGGCCAGCCGGGCTTGCGCTCGCCGAACATGATGGTGGTGCCGCCGATCTGGAGCTCGGCGTGCAGCAGCAATCCGTCGTGGTCGACGGTCCGTGCGTCGGGGTGCTCGACGCCGTCGAACACGTCGACGAGGAAGAGGATGAGGTTCTCGACGTCGCGGCTGATGATGAACGGGTTGATCGTCGAGAATCCTGAGGGGACGGCCATGGTGGCTCCTTTCGTCCCCGCCATCACACCCCGTGGGCAGGGGCCCGGTCTTGAACGAGAACGTCACCCGGCGTCGGGCCGTCGGCGGGCGGCGGCCGCGAGCACCGCCGCCGGGGTCCGCCCGCGGATGAGGCGCAGGCTACGGGTCAGGTGCGCCTGGTCGGCGAACCCCGCCCGCGCCGCCGCCTCCGCCGGCGCGACGCCGGCCTGCAGGAGGGCGTATGCCCTCTCGGCCCGCCTGACCTGCTCCACCTGCCCCGCCGTCAGCCCGACGGTGCGCCGGTAGCGGCGCTGCCAGGTGCGCGGGGACGCGCCGTCCCGGTGCCCGTCCAGCGCCGCGCGCACGCCCTCGTCCACGCCCAGCGGGCCGAGGCGCACCATCTCGTCCACCCAGTCCTCGAGCTCATCGAAGGCCGGCAGCGTCGTCCACCGCTCCCCGAGCCGGACCTGCCCGGAGCGCACCGGCAGGTCGACGGTGGCCCCGAGCACCGGCTGCTTGTCGAGGCCCGTGACCACCACGAACGGTGCCAGCTCCACGCCCCAGTAGCTCTCACCCGCGACGCTCTTCGTGCTGCGGGCGCTCATGCTCGGCCCGTCGAGTTCGCCGCCGAGGCTCCCGTCGGCGCGGCGGATGAAGGAGATGCCCCAGTACTCCGAGCCCGCCACGAGGTACTCCCCCTGCTCCTCCACGATCGCGCGCCACACCGTGCGCACCGCAGGGGTCGAACCCGGCCGCTCGAGCCACATGGCGTCACGGTATCGCCGGTCGTACGCCACCCTCGGGGTCGAGCGGGAACCGGCGCCGCAGCACGATCCTCTGGACCAAGGTCCACGCCACCGTCACCAGGAGGTACAGCCCCGCGGCGAGCGGGACGAAGCAGGCGACGACGGCGGTGACGAACTGCAGCGCTCCGAGCACGCGCTGCATCCCCGCCGCCCCGGACGGCCCCGCGGTGACGGCGGTGACGGCGGTCGCCGAGGGCACGGCGAGGCGGCCGCCGGGCAGTGCGGCGCGCCGCGTCAGCTCGCCCACGAGAGCGACGGCGAGCACGAGCGCACCGAGGACGGCCACGGTCGCGACGGCGGGAACGCCGGCGGACAGCGTGCCGACGAGGCTGGTGCCGAGCGGCACCCCGAACAGCGTGTGGCCCAGCAAGGCGTTGGCCTGCCCGGCGACCTCGGCGTGGACGAACACGGCGTAGATGACCCCGACCACCGGGGCCTGCAGCAGCATCGGCAGGCAGCCGGCCAGGGGCGTGGTGCCCTCGTCGGCGTAGAGCCGCATCGTGGCGCGCTGCAGCGCCTCAGGGTCCTTGCGGTGCCGCCGCTGCAGCTCGGCGATTCGGGGAGCGAGCCGCACCCGGGTGCGCTCGGCCCGCGCCTGCGAGACCCCGACGGGGATCAGGGCGGCGCGGACGGCGAGCGTCACGGCGACGACGGCGGCCGCAGCGGCACCGCCGCCGAGGGCCGGTTCGAGCAGGTGGGACAGGCCCATCAGGGCGTGGTACGCGCCGCCGAGCACGGCGGCGACAGGGGGCAGGGCAAAGAGATCCATGGGGTGTCCTCGGTCGAACGGTCGGGTTCGCGTTCGCCGAACACCCCGCGGGCGTGCGGGGTCGCCGCGCAGCGCACGACGTCGCGCCGTCCGGGCGAGGGACGGTCAGGGCAGGGCCCGAGGGGTGATCAGCCGGCGAGGACGCCGGGAGCACGCGGCCGGGGACGGCCGGGCGCGTGGGGATCGCTCTGGGTGACGAGAGGCGGCACCTCGGCGCCGCGCCGCACGACGGGCGCGGTCACGGGCACCAGTCGCGGGCCGGTCGCCGTCGCGCGGGCCACGAAGCTCAGCGCCATCGCGACCAGGCCGGCGGCGCCGACCAGGAGGAGCAGGGTCGTCAGTGTCGGCGTGCCGAGCAGGACCGCGAGCGACGACGACACGTCGCGCGCCAGCGCGAGCAGGACGTCACTCATGCCGTCTCCCCTCGTGGACCTCGGGCCGTCCCGTCACGATAGCGCGCGCTCGTCAGGTCTCGTCGGCGAGCCGGGCGAACGCGGCAAGCGGCCCGGCGAGCACGCCGCCCTCCACGGGCAGGGTCACCCCGGTGATCCACGCGGCGTCGTCGGACGCCAGGAACGCGACGGCAGCAGCCACGTCCTCCGGCTCGCCCACGCGACCGAGCGGGTACATCGGCGCGAGGCGGTCGGGGCCGCCCTGGTCGTCCCAGACGCGGGTGCGGACGGTGCCGGGTGCGACGACGTTGACGCGCACGCCGTCCGGCCCGAGCCGGACGGCAAGGTTCCGGGCCAGCACGCCCAGCCCGGCCTTCGCGGCGGAGTACGCGTCGCCCCCGAACGCCGCCAGGCCGTTGACGGACCCGACCAGCACGACGGCGCCGCCCGGGCGCCTCAGGTGCGGCGCGGTGGCGCGCAGCACGCGCGCGGGCCCGGCGAGGTTGAGGTCCACGGTGGCCGCCCAGTCGTCGTCGGTGCCGCCGTCGAGCTGGTCCGGGTGCGGCAGCGCGCCGCCAGCGACGTTGACCACCACGTCCAGGCGGCCGCGCCGGGCGACGGCGGCCTCCACCGCCGCATCGACCGATGCCGGGTCGGTGAGGTCGCAGGTCACCACGAGCGTGCGCTCCCGCGCGGCCGGCTCGAGGGTGGCCGCCGTCTCCTCGGCCGCGGCCGTGTCGACGTCGGCCAGCACCACCGCCGCGCCCTCGCCGGAGAGCCGGCGGACGACGGCGGCGCCGATGCCGTGCGCGGCCCCCGTCACGAGCGCGACGCGCCCCGCGAAGCGGTCCATCAGGCGCCGACGTAGTCCGCCAGGTGCTCGCCCGTGATGGTGGACCGGGCGGCCACGAGGTCGGCCGGCGTGCCCTCGAAGACGACCTTCCCGCCGTCGTGCCCGGCGCCCGGGCCGAGGTCGATGATCCAGTCCGCGTGCGCCATCACCGCCTGGTGGTGCTCGATGACGATCACGGTCTTGCCGGCGTCGACCAGCCGGTCGAGCAGGCCGAGCAGGTTCGCGACGTCCGCCAGGTGCAGGCCGGTGGTGGGCTCGTCGAGGATGTACGTGCCGCCCTTCTCGCCCATGTGCATGGCGAGCTTGAGCCGCTGCCGCTCGCCGCCGGACAGGGTGTTGAGCGGCTGGCCGAGCTTCACGTACCCGAGCCCCACGTCCTCCAGGTGCGCGAGGATCTTGTGCGCGGCGGGGATCTTCGCCTCCCCCTCGCGGAAGAAGGCGTGCGCCTGGGCCACGGACAGGTCGAGCACGTCGGCGATGTTCTTGCCGCCGAGGGTGTAGTCCAGCACCGAGGCCATGAACCGCTTGCCGCCGCAGTCCTCGCACGGCGTCTCGACCGTCTCCATGAACCCGAGCTCGGTGTAGATGCGCCCGTTGCCCTTGCAGGTGGGGCACGCGCCCTCGGAGTTCGCGCTGAACAGGGCCGGCTTCACGCCGTTCGCCTTGGCGAACGCCTTGCGGATCGGCTCCAGCAGGCCGGTGTAGGTGGCGGGGTTGGAGCGGCGCGATCCCTTGATCGCGCCCTGGTCGACGACGATCACGCCGTCGCGCCCGGCGAGGTTGCCGTGGATGAGGGAGCTCTTGCCGGACCCGGCGACGCCGGTCACGACGGTCAGCACGCCGGTCGGGACGTCGACGTCGACGTCGCGCAGGTTGTTCTGCGCCGCCCCACGGATCTCGAGGGTGCCGGACGGCGCCCGGACCGACTCCTTGGTGCTCACGCGGTCGTCCAGGTGACGGCCGGTGAGGGTGTCGCTGGCGCGCAACCCCTCGACCGTGCCCTCGAAGCAGACGGTGCCGCCGTCGGTGCCGGCGCGCGGGCCGAGGTCGATCACATGGTCGGCGACGGCGATCGCCTCGGGCTTGTGCTCGACGACGAGCACGGTGTTGCCCTTGTCGCGCAGGTCCTGGAGCAGCGTGTTCATCCGCTGGATGTCGTGCGGGTGCAGGCCGATGGTGGGCTCGTCGAAGACGTACGTGACGTCGGTCAGCGCGGAGCCGAGGTGCCGGATCATCTTGGTGCGCTGCGCCTCGCCGCCGGACAGCGTGCCGGCCGGACGGTCGAGCGAGAGGTAGCCGAGGCCGATGTCGACGAACTTGTCGAACAGGTGCAGCAGGCTCCCGACCAGCGGGGCGACGCCCGGGTCGTCGACCCCGCGCGCCCAGGCCGCGGCGTCGGAGATCTGCATGGCGCACACGTCGGCGATGCTGGCGCCGTCGACCTTGGCCGACCGGGCGGAGTCGTTGAGGCGCGTGCCGTCGCAGGCCGGGCACGGCACGAACACGGCCGCCCGCTCGACGAACGCGCGGAGGTGCGGCTGCAGCGACTCGGGCGCCTTGCTGAACAGCGACTCGCGGAGCTTGGGGATGAGGCCCTGGTAGGTCATGTTCATCCCCAGCGCCTTGATCTTCCCCTTCTCCTTGAAGAGGAAGTCGTGCCGCTCGGTCTCGGTGAAGTCGCGCACCGGCTTGTCGCCGTCGAGCAGGCCGGTCTCGGAGAAGCCCTTCACCATCCAGCCGTCGGCCTTGTAGCCGGGCACGAGGATGGCGCCGTCGCGCAGCGACAGCGACTCGTCCACGATGACGGACAGGTCCAGGTCGGAGATCGTGCCGCGCCCCTCGCACTCCGGGCACATGCCGCCCAGGTACACCTGGTTGCGGACCACCTTCTTGTCGACCTCGCCCCCGGCCTTGTCCGTGCTGAAGACGCCGCTCGCCGTCGAGGTCGGGATGTTGAACGAGAACGCGGTGGGCGGCCCCACGTACGGGTCACCGATGCGGCTGAACAGGTGGCGCAGCATGGCGTTCGCGTCGGTGACCGTGCCGACGGTGGACCGGACGTTGGCGCCCATCCGCTCCTGGTCCACCAGGATCGCGGTGGTGATCCCCTCGAGGACGTCGACGTCCGGCCGCGGCAGGGACGGCATGAAGCCCTGCACGAACGTCGAGTACGTCTCGTCGATGAGGCGCCGCGACTCGGCGGCGATCGTCGCGAAGACCAGCGAGCTCTTGCCCGAGCCCGACACGCCCGTGAACACGGTCAGCCGGCGCTTGGGGATCTCGACGTCGACGTCGCGCAGGTTGTTCTCGCGGGCGCCCTGCACGCGGATGACGTCGTGCGCGTCGGCGGTGTGCGACGTCGTCGCGGCGCGGGACCCGGCACGGGACTCGGTGGCGGTCACGGTGGTGCTCCTTCGATCGTGGTGGCGCGGTGACACCGGTGGGCGGGCAGGTGCTGTCGATGTCGCCGCGCTCACACGCGGGTGAGAGGCAGGTGCGGAGAGGTCGGCAGCGCGACGTCGACCACGTCCCCGGGGCGGACCGTCCCGCCGCGCGAGACGATCCCCATGACCCCGGCGAGCCGCTCGACCTCGCCGTCGTCGCGACGGCGCAGCACCTGCTTGAGCAGGCCGGGCCGGAAGTCGTTGATCTGCTGGCAGGGGTTGCGCAGGCCGGTGACGGTCACGACGGCCTCGCCGATCGTCAGCCGCGTGCCGACGGGCAGCCCGAGCAGGTCGATCCCGCGGGTGGTGACGTTCTCCCCCAGGTCCCCGGGCGCCACGTCGTGGCCGGCGGCGGCGAACCGGTCGAAGAGCTCGGCGTGGATGAGGTGGACCTGGCGCAGGTTCGGCTGCGACGGGTCGGCGGCGACCCGGCTGCGGTGCTGCACGGTGACCCCGGCGTGCGCGTCGCCTGCGACCCCGACGCCCTCGATCAGGACCACTTCGTCGACAGCCGGCTTGCTGAAACCATGGACGCCGCTCGCGTGCACCGAGACGACGCGCGCCGTCGTGCCGGACGACGGGGTGGTGGTCGAGGGGTCCGTGACGGTCACCAGGGGATCTCCTTCGGTCGGGCGTCAGCCGTGCAGCTCGGCAAGAGCCTTGTCGATGCGGCGGGCCCGTGTCGAGGCCTGCTTGGCGCCGTCGACGTCGAGCACGAGGCGGCGCCGGCGACCCGGGGGAAGGGAATCGTACGCCGTACGGGCGACAGGGTCGGCGTCGAGCGCCCGGGCGAGGTCCGCGGGCTCGACGACGACGCGCGGCTCGGTGTCGAGCGCCAGCTCGACCTCCACCTCCGTGCCGACCTCGAGGCCCGCGGCCTCCCGGTTCGCCCGGCTGAGGCCGAGCAGGTGCCGGCCCCGCATGATCGCGACGCGGCTGCGCCAGGTGTGGCCGTGGACGGTGATGACGACCGGTGGCCGGGCTCCCCCGCCGAGGGCCTCGACGACCTCCGGCGGCACCTCGAGCCCCTTCATCTTCTCGGCGGGCTCGACGACGGCACGGAACCTCATGACCGCTCCTTCGCTCTCGGTGGTGGTCCTGGTGATCCGCGGGATCCCGGGCACGCACACGTCAGGCCCCGGCCGGGACGAGCCGGACCACCGGGTATTGCCGGTCGCTCTTGCGCTGGTGCTTGTCGATGGTCGGCGCCGCCGCCGCGATGGCCGGCCACGCCCGGGCGCGCTCCGCGTCGTCGAGCACGTGCGCCGTCGCCGGCGTGACGGCGCTGCCGTGCACCTCGAAGGCGACCCGCTCCGGGTGCGCCGCCAGGTTTGCGAACCAGCCGGGGTGGCGGCTGCCGCCGCCCGAGGCGACCACGAGCCGGCCGCCCGCGCCGTCGTCGAACCAGGCCAGGGGGTTCTCCCGCGCCTCGCCCGTGCGGCGGCCGACCGTGTGCAGGACCAGCAGGTCCATGCCCATCATCTGCCCGCCCTTGCGGCGGATCTTCTTCGCCGTGCTGACGTTGGCCCGGCGCTGGATCCACCGGGACAGCGCGCCGGGGGTGCCCTTCGGGCGCCGCGCCTCCTGCGTCTGCTGCGAGGTCACGGCACTCACCCGACCTGGTCGATGCGGACCATGTTGCCCGCCGGGTCGCGGAAGGCGCAGTCGCGCACGCCCCACGGCTGCTCGGTGGGCTCGGAGACGACCTCGGCGTCGGCGGCCTGGAGCTTGGCGAAGACGCCGTCCAGGTCCTTCGTGCCCAGGATGATCGACTGGTAGCTGCCCTTGGCCATGAGCTCGCGGATGGTGCGGCGCTCGTCCTCGGTGACGCCGGGGTCGGCGGCGGGCGGGGTCAGGACCAGGCGGGTCTCGGGCTGCGCCGGCGAGACGAACGTCAGCCAGCGCATGTCGCCCTGGCCGACGTCCTGGACCAGCTCGAAACCGAGCAGGTCGCGGAAGAAGCCGAGGGAGGCCTCCGGATCGGTGTGCGGGAGGAAGGTGGTGTGGATGGTGATGTCGATGTCGCTCATGGCTTTCACGCTAGGTGGACGTCCACGGCCGGCGCTTCTCGATTCCTGACCGGTCGCGTCGCCTGCTTCGTGACGCACGACGGCAGCTCCCCCGCTCCCGCCGTCCGCGCCCGCCGCGCGTACTCGCTGGGCGACATCCCCACCAGCTCCGTGAAGCGCGTGCTGAACGTGCCGAGCGACGACGACCCCACCTCGAAGCACACCTCGGTGACGCTCAGGTCCCCGCGCCGCAGCAACGTCATCGCCCGCTCGATACGCCGCGTCATGAGGTAGCTGTAGGGCGACTCGCCGAACGCGGCCTTGAACTGCCGGCTCAGGTGCCCGGCTGACATGTGCACCCCGCGGGCCAGCGCCTCCACGTCGAGGGGCTGCGCGAACTCCCGGTCCATCCGGTCGCGCACGCGCCGCAGCAGCGCGAGGTCGCGCAGACGGTCGGCGTCGCTGCTGGTCACGGTGCGATGCTTCCACGGCCCGCCGACACCCGCCTGCCGGTCCCCCCGTTCATCCCCCGGCTCCTGCACGGCGGAGCAGGTGTCGGCGCTCGACCTCGTTCGTGGCGAGCTCGGCCGCCGCGGCGAAGGCAGCCGACGCCTCCGTGGCACGACCGAGGTCTACGAGCTCACCGATGACACCCTGACCATCTGGGCGGGAGCCAAGGGCAGTCCTGCGTACTTCGAGGGAACCTTCAGCGCGGACGGTCGCACGCTCGACGGCGAGTGGGTCTACCCGGGCGGAGGTGGCTACCGCTCCGTGATGACCCGGCGCTGACCACGGTCGCGGCCACCGCACATCTCGCCCGCCCGGTTCACACCGCAGGCGCGACCCGGGCGTGCAGGTGCATGTCGTGCCAGCCGTCGAGGTGGCGCACCGACTCCCGCAGCACGCCCTCGGCGGCGAAGCCCGCCTTCTCGGCCACGCGGCACGACGGCGCGTTGTCGACCGAGTGCACCAGCTCCAGCCGGTGGAACCCGATGTCGAACGCCCACGCCGCGGCCACGTCCAGCGCGGCGGGGGCCACGCCTCGGCCGCGCGCGGCCGCGGCCGTCCAGTACGCGACGGCGCCGACGCCGTGCGGGTCGAAGGTCTTGACGGCCATGCGCCCCAGGACCACGCGGTCGTCCCGGGCGTCGGCCACGGCCCAGCTCGACTCGCGGCCGTCGGCCCAGCCTGCACGCCATCCGTCGAGCACCTCGCGGGCCTCGTCGTCCGACTCCAGGACGCGCACGTGCCACCGCTGGACCGCCTCGTCCGCGTACACCTCGCGCAGCGCGGCGGCGTCGTCCGGCCGCCACGGCCGCAGCCGCGCACCCACGGCGGGCACGTCGAGCACCGGCTGCGCGGGCTCGGTGAAGGGCGCGAACGTCACGGGCAGCAGTGTGGGCATGCCGCGATCCTGACAGCGTCCCGGGACCGGCGCCAGCACGTCTTCGCTGCTCCGGGGCCTGCCCTGCGCTCCCCGGCCCGGTGCGGTCAGTCCTGGGCCACCGGGTCGACGCGCGTCGTGCGCAGGTGTTCGAACACCACCGACGTGCGGACGTCCGCGACGGCGGTGTGCTGCGTGAGGCGGTCGATGACGAACGCGTACAGCCGGTCGTTGTCGGGGACGGCGACGTGCAGGACGAAGTCTGCCGTGCCCGTCGTGACGAAGACGCCCAGCGTCTCCGGCAGGCCCTGTGCCCAGTCGCGGAACTCCTCGATGACGGCACGCGACGGCGGTCGGATGCGCACCGACACCAGGGCCTGCACCGGCCGGCCCATCGCCCCGAGGTCGACGTCGAGCAGCGCGCCGCGGATCACCCCGCGACGGCGCAGCGCCCGCGTGCGCTCCAGGGCGGTGCTGGGCGAGACCCCGACGGCGGCCGCCACGTCCCGGTTGGTCCGCCGTGCATCCGACTGGAGCTCCCGCAGGATCGCCCGATCAAGTTCGTCCACGGCGTCGATTCTCGCACCCCTGCCGAACATCGTGCGGACTCTCCGCATCAGCGCCGGAAGACGTCGTAGCGTCTCACCCCGACAGCGCACGAACGAACAGGAGAAACCCCTATGACCGGCATCGGGTTCACCCCGGAGGAGATCGACACGGCCACCCCCACCCGCAAGGCGCGGCTCAAGTGGGTCATCGCCGTGCGGGACACGCTGGCGCCCGGGCAGGCGGCGAATGCGGCGATCTGCGTGGCCGCGGCCACGGTGCCGCGGGTCGACGGGCTCCTGGGCCCGGACGCCAAGGACGCCGACGGGTCCGTGCACCCGGGCCTGCCGTGGACCGGCTGCTCGATCGTCACCGCGGACGCCGCCACCCTCCGCGAGATCCGGGCGAAGGCGGCCGCGCACGAGCAGACCTTCGTCGCCGACATGCCCGCCGTCGGGCAGGCCGTCCGGGTCTACGACGAGTACCTCGACGCGGTCTCGCGCACTCCCGTCGACGATGTCGACTACGCGGCCGTCGGGATCATCGGGCCGCGGAACAAGGTGGACCGCATCATCCGGAGCCTGCCGCTGCTCTGACGCCGACCGGGGCCCGGCCGGTCACCCGTGCCCGGCGTGCGCGCCGCGGTCGGGCGCCCGCGGGCCGTACCCGTCGCCGACGACGGTCGACGTCCCGTCGGCGTCGGCGGCGTGCCGCGCGTGCCCGGACAGGCGCTCCGAGCGCCCGGGCCGCGCGTCCGACCCCGGCTCGACGACGAGGAGCTGGCCCATCATCCCCTCGTCCTCGTGCAGCAGCATGTGGCAGTGGTACATGTACGGCAGCACGTCGTCCGTGTAGTCGTCGAACCGCATCAGCAGCCGGTAGGTGCGCCGCGGCTCCAGGTAGACGGTGTCCTTGGGGCCGGCGAGCTCGGGAGGCGGCGCCTGCCCGTCGACCGTCAGCACGCGGAACTGCACGTCGTGCACGTGGAAGCTGTGCGGCATCGGGATGGTGTTGCGCACCTCCCACACCTCCGTGCTGCCGACGGTCGCGACCTCGTCGATGCGCCCGGCGTCCATGCGCTCGCCGTTGATGGTGCGCTCGTCGAGGTCGAACGTGCGGGTCACGGTCGCGTCGTCCTCGTGCAGCGCGTCCTCGGCGGCATGCGTCGACGGCCCCCACGACGGCTCCGGCGACGGCGCGAGCTCGTCCGCCGCGCGCAGCTCGAGCACGTCGAACGCGTCGTTGCCGCCCATCGCGAACGGCGCCGCGACGCCGCCCAGGTCGGCCTCCGACGAACGCAGCCGCGTGGTCTCTCCCGGCTCCAGCGCGACCACCACCTCGGCCCGCTCCCCCGGCGCGAGGCGCACGTGGTCGAGCCGCACCGGCGCGTCGAGCAGCCCGCCGTCCGTGGCGACGAGGTCCATCTCCCGGTCCGCGAGGCCCAGCGAGTACGTGCGCGCCGTCGACCCGTTGAGCAGCCGCAGCCGCACCCGCTCGGTCGTGACCTCCTGGTACGCGCCGGCCACGCCGTTCGTCACGACCGTGCCGCCGAGCGTGCCCGGCTCGCCGCCGTCGTCCTTCAGCACGAGCCGCCCGTCGTCGTCGAGCACCTTGTCCTGCACGACGACCGGCACGTCGTCGACGCCGTACTCCTGCGGCAGGTCGGCGGCGCGCGACGCGTCGTCGTCGAGCAGGAAGAGCCCCGCGAGCCCGCGGTAGACGTGTTCCTCCGTCTCGCCGTGCGGGTGCGGGTGGTACCAGAGCGTCGCGGCGGGCTGGTCGATCGTCCACGCGGGGCGCCACGTGTCGCCGGGCGCGACCGGCTGGTGCGGGCCGCCGTCCATCGCGGCGGGCAGGTGCATGCCGTGCCAGTGCACGCTGGTCGTCACGTCGAGGTCGTTCGTCACCTCGACGGCGACCTTCTCGCCCCGCTCCGCGCGCAGCGTCGGCCCGAGATTCGGGCCGTCGAACCCCCAGGTGGGCGTCTCGACGCCGGGCAGGAGCTCGGTGGTGCCCTCCTGCGCGGTGAGGCGGAAGGTGCGCACGCCACCCGCGACGGTCGACTCCGCGAGCGGCGGGATCGGCAGCTCCCGGATGAACTCCGGCTCGTCCACGGACGTCACCGAGCCGGGGACGGCGCCGCACCCGGCGCCCGCCACCGCGACGACGGCGGCGAGCGCCGTCGCACGCAGCACCGCGCGGCGCGTCGGTCGCGCCGTCATCGGGCGCCGCCGCGCGCCTTCTGGACGCCGAGCGCGACCAGGCCGGCCAGCGCCCCCCAGCCGGCGTCCATCGCCAGGGCGGGGACTGCCGTCCACGCGCCCGCGCCCTCGCCGCCCGGGCCCGCCCCGCCGACCAGCGTCGAGACGAGCAGGGCGACCACGCCGAACGCGAGGCCGGTCATCGTCAGGGTGAGCACCGGGCGGGGCACCCGGCCGAGGCCGACGACGCCGATCCACACGGCCGCGGTGAGCGTGACGATGCCGAGCGCGCGCGGCGCGCCGGTGCCACCGATGCCGGTGAGCCCGGTGAGCGGCCACAGCAGCGCCATCGACGCGAGCCCCGCGACGAGCGGCCACGAGATGCCGGCCGGTGCGGGCCCCGTCGGGGCAGGCTGCTGGGGCTGGTGGGGAGTCTGAGGGTGCTGTGCTGAGGTCATGCCCCGACGATCGCCGCCACGCCGTGGTCGACACATCGGCCCGGAAGCGTCTCTTGCTGTCGCCCCGCGGCGACAGCGACCCTGACCCGTCCCCCACCCCGCGGCACGCTCCGGGGGCGGCGCCTAGCCTGGCTCCCATGACCTCGTCCGCGACGGCGCCGCCGAGCCCGTGGGTGACCGACGTCGTCCTGGCGCTGGCATCGACGCTCGTCGTGGCGGTCGTCATCGCCGCGGAACCCGCCGGAGAGGGCGACACCGGCCCGGCCGCGTACCTGTTCGCCGTCGGCCTCGGGGCGCTGGTACTGCTGCGGCGTCCGGCGCCGCGCACGATGCTCGTGCTGACGTTCCTCGGCGTGTGCGCCTACTACGCCCTCGGCTTCGCGCCGATCGGCATGGTGCTGCCCGCGGTGGCCGCGCTCTACTCGGCCGCGGAGCGCGGTCGCACCGGCTGGGCGGTCGGCACGGGGGCGGTGCTCATCGGGGTCGCCACGTACTTCCGCGTGACCGACGCCGACGTCGACCCCAGCGCGGCGCTCACGGCCTACGACCTGGTCACCAACGTGGCGCTCACGGCGGCGGCGGTCGCGCTCGGCGTCGCGGTCCGGCTGGCCCGCGAGGCACGCGAGCGCAGCGCCCTGCTCCGCGAACTCACGGCGGCGCAGGAGGCGCACGCCGCGCAGGAGCGGCTGCAGGCCGAGCGGCTGCGGATCGCGCGCGACCTGCACGACACCGTGGGCCACCACCTGTCGGTGGTGGCGCTGCACGCCGGCGTCGCGGACGAGGCGGTCGGGCGGGACGACGACGCAGCACGGGGAGCGCTCGCCCGCGTCCGGGAGGCGACGTCGGGCACGCTCGACGAGCTGCGGGCCACGGTGAAGGTGCTGCGCGAACCCGGGCCGCCGGACGCCGCGCTCCGCCGACCGGCGGTGACCGGCCTGCGCGGCGTGGACACGCTCCTCGACCCGGCCCGGGCGGCGGGGCTGGACGTGGAGGCCCACCTGGACGTTCCTCCCGGGGCGCTGTCCGACGCGGTCGACGCCGCCGCGTTCAGGATCGTGCAGGAGGCGCTGACCAACGTCGTGCGGCACGCGGGCGCGCGGCGCGTGCGGGTGGGGGCCACCGTCGCGGACGGCGTGCTGCGGCTGTCCGTGACGGACGACGGCCGAGGCGCCGGCCCGCACGCGCCCACGGGCGCGGGGATCGCCGGGATGCGCGAGCGGGCCGGGCTGCTGGGCGGCACGTTCTCCGCACGCGACGTGCCGGGCGGCGGCTTCGCCGTCGTCGCCGAGCTCCCGGCCCACCCACCGGGCTGACGGCCGCCACGAATGCGCCGAGCCCCGGGAGACCGACACACTGGGCGGATGATCCGGGTGGTGCTGGTCGACGACCAGGAGCTGGTCCGCGCCGGGCTGCGCCCGCTCGCGGAGCTCGACGGCGACGTCGCGGTGGTGGGCGAGGCGGCCGACGGCCGCGCCGGGCTGTCCCGCGTGCGCGAGCTGCGGCCCGACGTCGTGCTGATGGACGTGCGGATGCCCGGCCTGGACGGCATCGCCGCGACGCGGGAGATCGCCGCCGACCCGGCGCTGCGCGACGTCCGCGTCCTGGTGCTCACCACGTTCGACGAGGACGAGCACGTGGTCGAGGCGATCCGCGCCGGGGCATCGGGCTACCTCCTCAAGGACGTCTCCCCCGGCGACCTGCGGGCCGCGATCCGCACGGTGGCGGCCGGGGACTCCCTGCTGGCCCCGGCCGTCACGGCCACGGCGATGCGCGCGGTCGCCGCCGCGCCGCCCCGGCTCGACGACGCCGCCGTCGCCGGCCTCACCGAGCGCGAGCGGGGGGTGCTCGTCCTCGTGGGCCGCGGGCTGACCAACGACGAGATCGCCCGCGACCTGTACCTCAGCCCCGCCACTGCCCGCACGTACGTGAGCCGGCTGCTCACCCGGCTCGACGCCCGCGACCGCGCCGCGCTCGTCGTCCTCGCCTACGAGACCGGGCTGGTGCGCCCGGGCGGATGACGGTAGACGGCGGCGCGGCGCGGTCGGGCGCTCAGGCCCGCCCGCTGCCGAACACCTCGTCGAGGAGCCGTTGCCTCCCCTGCTGGAAGGCCGCGCCCATGGAGAGGGCCGCGTCGTCCACGTAGTTCAGCCCGGCGGTCAGGGTCGTGCCGCCGTCGGGCGTGCTGTACATGAGCGCGGCGGACCCCGCGATGCCTCCGTTGTGGGTGACGAGGGGGCCGTGGGCGGTCTCCTCGACGAACAGCCCGAGGCCGTAGCCGACCTTCGGATGCAGCGTGAGCATCTCGGACAGGAGAGGGGCCGGCAGGAGCCGGCCGCCGACCAGCCCGGAGATGAAGAGGTGCAGGTCCCGGGTGGTCGAGATCATGTCACCGCCGCTGGAGATCCAGGACGGGTCCTGACGGGTGACGTCCACCGTCACCTCCTGGCCGTCGTCGTCGTACCGGTAGGAGGCGTGGGCGTGCGGCTCGGGGAGCTCCGGTGAGCTCGGCACCACCGTGCCAGTGAGCCCGAGCGGGGTCAGCACCAGCCGCTCCATCTCCTCGGCGAGCGTGCGGCCGGTCACGCTCTCGATCAGCAGCCGGGCGAGCACGTAGTTGGTGTTGGAGTAGCTCCAGTCCGTCCCGGGCGCGAACCGGGCGGGCTTCGACACCGCGAGCTGCACCAGCTCCTGGGGCCGGTAGCTCTTGAGCCGAAGATCCACCCACTCCTTGCCCGTGGAGGGGATCCCGGGCTCGAACGTGCCGTCGGCGGAGAACTCGCCGGTGAAGTTGAAGACACCGCTGGTGTGCTGCAGCAGCATGCGCACGGTGATCCGAGGGTCCAGATCTATGCCCGGCAGGTAGTCGCCCGCGGGCGCGTCCAGCGCGATCTTGCCCTCTGCCACGAGCCCGAGCACCACGGTCGAGACGAACGTCTTGGTGTTGCTGCCGATGCGCATGTGCCCGTCGGTCGACGGCCGGCCCGGCTCGCCGCGCTGGGCCAGCCCGTCGCTCCAGGCCCACTCACCGTGGCGGTCGTTCACCCGCAGCTGGACCCCGGTGAACCCGGAGTCGACGATCTCGCGCAGGATCCTGCGCAGGGCGGGGCGCTCGTCGCCTGCGTGCTCGTCGCGCAGTTCGCCGGTCGCGACGTCGTGGATGGTCATGATGCTGCTCCTTGGTGTCGGGATGCGGGCGGACGTCAGCCGTCGAGAGAGCGCCCGACCTCAGGCTGGCGCGGTAGCGCAGGCCGATCAACGGCCGTTCCTGCAAGGCAGCGTTGCCTGACGGGTCATCGATGCGTGTCGCGTCACTTCGGCGTTGACCAGTAGGTTGACGCTCCGGAGGCGCCATGGAACTGCGTGACATCGAGATCTTCTTGACGCTCGCCGAGGAGCTGCACTTCGGCCGCACCGCCGAGCGGCTGCACATCACGCCGTCGCGGGTCAGCCACGTCATCAAGACGCAGGAGCGGCGCGTCGGCGCGGCCCTGTTCGAGCGCACCTCCCGCACGGTTCGACTCACCCCGCTCGGGCGCCAGCTCCGCGACGACCTGCTGCCCGCGTACCAGCAGATCCAGCAGGCCATCGACCGGGCCGCGGCCGACGCCCGCAGCATCACCGGGACGCTGCGGGTCGGATACACCACGCCCTGGGGCGCCGACCTGGCGTACCGCGCCGCCGAGGCCTTCCAGGGGCGTTACGCCGGCTGCTCGATACGGGTGCAGGAAGTCCCGCTCGACGATCCGCTCGGGCCGCTGCGCCGTGGCGAGCTGGAGCTGCACATCAGCGAGCTCCCGGTGCAGGTTCCCGGCGTCACCGAGGGGCCGGTCCTGTTCAGCGAGACGAGGGCCCTCATGGTGCCGTCCGGCCATCCCCTCGCCCGGCTCGACGGCGTGTCCCTCGAGCACCTCGCCGAGGTACCGCTGATCGGCCCACGAGGAGCCGCGCCGGCGGCCATGCGGGAAGCGCACGTGCCGGCCCGCACGCCCTCCGGCCTCGTCGTCCCGCGCGGCCCCTCCTACGCTCTCTGGTCCGAGGTGCCCGCGCTGGTCGCCGCCGGTCTTGGCGCCTCGATCGTGGCGGCCCGAGCCGAGCGGTACCACGACCGTCCCGGCATCGTTTTCGTCCCGTTCCACGACGGCCCCCGCCTCGAGTACGGCGTCCTGTGGCGCACTGCCGGGCACGCGCCGGCCGGCCGGGCGTTCGTCGACCTTCTCGTCGACCTCAGCGGCGCACACCCCGACGACGACTGAGCGTCAGACCAGCCCGAGCTCCCGCGCCCGCACGCCCGCCTGGAAGCGCGACCCCGCGCCGAGGGCGACCATCAGCTCGGCGACGCGACGACGGTACGTGCGCACTCCCATCCCCATCGCGCGGGCCGCGGTCTCGTCCTTGACGCCCTGCCCGAGCAGGTCGAGCACCTGGGGCGCGATCGCACGGATCTCGGCGATGCGGGCGTCGAAGACGGCCAGGTCCGTCGCCGACCGCCAGGCCGCGTCGAACAACGAGGTGACGCCCTGCACCGCCTCGGGCTGCGTGATCACGCTGTAGCTGCGGCGTCCGGCCTGGAGGTCGCCCGCCAGGATCACGAGCCGACGGTCGAGGACGATCGTCTCGTTGATCTCGTCGGGGGTGATGCGGACCTGCGCGCCGTACCGGTCGCGCAGCAGCTTCAGGTGCCGGGTGGCGACGGGGTCGAGCAGGACGCCGGACCGGTAGACCTTGCGGACGGTCGCGGCGCCCCGCGGCGGGTGCTCCACCGCGAGCCCCTCTGCCCGGTGCGCCGCCTGCCAGGTGAACAGGTCGTTGGCGGCGCACGCCACGTCGGTCGCGGTGGCGAACAGGTGCGCGGTGCGAGCGAGGAGCTCCTCCTCGCCCCGGACGATCGTGACGGCCTCTCCGGTCTGCATGCCCTCGATCCTGCACCCCGGTGGCAGGGTCCTGCCAGGGTCGGCAACAACCTGCCATCGCCGAGGGGCGGGGGCGCGAGGCACGCAGGCTGGACCGCATGACCACCACGACCAGCACCCCCTCCGCCACGACCACCGCCCCCGACGCCGGCGCCGCCGGCACCTGGCGGCTCGGCGACCGCACCGTGAACCGGCTCGGCCTGGGCGCCATGCGGCTCCCCGGCATCCTCGGCGCCCCGACGCCCCGCCCGCGCGAGGACGCGATCGCCGTGCTGCGGCGCGCCGTCGAGCTCGGCGTGAACCACATCGACACCGCCGCGTTCTACTTCCTGCCCACCCGCTCCGCGAACGAGCTGATCGGCGCCGCCCTCCGGCCCTACGCCGACGACCTGGTGATCACCACGAAGGTCGGCGCCTCCCGGTCGCGCGACGGCGTCTTCGAGCCGTACGCCCGCCCCGACCAGCTCCGCAGCCAGGTCGAGGAGAACATGCGGCAGCTCGGCCTCGACCAGCTGGACGTCGTGAACCTGCGCTGGGGCGCCGGCCTGGTGCGCGAGGCCGGGTCCGTCGCCGAGCACGTGGGCGCCCTCGCCGACCTGCGCGACGCGGGCCTGGTGCGGCACGTCGGCATCTCGAACGTGCTGCCCGAGCAGCTCGAGGAGGCGCTGACGATCACGCCCGTGGTCTGCGTGCAGAACCGGTACGGCCTCACCGACCGCGCCGACGACGGGCTGCTGGAACGGTGCGGCGAGCTCGGCATCGCGTACGTGCCGTTCTTCTCCGTGGGCGCCGCCGTGCCCGGCGCCGTCCCGGGCGGCACTGCCGACGACACCGGCCGCGCCGAGGTCGAGGCCGTCGCCGCAGCTCACGGCGCGACGCCGGCCCAGGTGCGGCTGGCCTGGACGCTGCACCGCGGTCGGCACGTGCTCGCCATCCCCGGCACGGGGGACGCGGCGCACCTGGAGCAGAACGTCGCCGCCGCGGCGCTCCGCCTGACCGACGAGGAGCTCGCCGTGCTCGACGGGATCGCCCCCGCCGCCGCGTGACGGCGGCGGGGGATCCCGCGCTCAGCCCTTGAGGCCGGTGTGCGCGAGCCCCTGGACGAACTGCTTCTGCGCCACGAGGAACACGGCCAGCACGGGCAGGACGGTCAGGGTGGTCGCGGCCAGCTGGACGTTCCACATGGGCCCGCCGTAGGCGTCGACGTACTGGGTCAGCGCCTGCGGCAGCGTGAAGGCGTCCTTGGAGGACAGGTAGACGATGGGCTCCAGGTAGAGGTTCCACGACTTGAGGAACGTGAAGATCGCGACGGCGGAGAGCGCTGAGCGCGACAGGGGGAACGCGATCCGCCAGAAGATCCCCCACCGGCCCAACCCGTCCATGCGGCCGGCCTCCTCGAGCTCGCCCGGCAGGCCGAGGAAGTACTGGCGCATGATGAAGGTCGCCAGCACGCTCGGTGCCCCGAAGACCGGGATCACGACCAGCGGCCAGTGGGTGTCGATGAGCCCCAGCGAGTTGACCATCCGGAACAGCGGCACGATCGTCACCTCGGACGGCACGAGCAGGCCGACGAGGACGAGCAGGAACAGCGCGTTCGCCCCGGGGAAGCGGATCCGGGCGAAGGCGTACCCGGCCATGGCGGACACGAGGATCGTCCCCGCCGTGACCAGCACCGCGATGTAGAGGCTGTTCCAGTACTGCTGGGCGAAGGGCTGGAGCCGGAACACCTCGCCGTAGGCCGCGAACGACGGGTCCTGCGGCCACAGCGTCGGCACGGAGCGCAGGATCTCGCTCATCGGCTTGAGGCTCGACGTCGCCATCCACCACGTGGGGAAGACGAACGGCACGCTGACGACGACGAGCAGGGCCACGAGCCCGGCCCGGCCCCACCGCCGCCGCGAGCGCCCGGGGCGGGCGGCACGGCGGTGCGGTGCGCCGCCGTCGCCGTCCCGTGCGGGCGGAGCCTCGTCGTGCCCGCCGGCCGTGCCCGGGCGCACCCCCGGACGCACGGCCGGGTCGGGGATCACGTCAGACTTCATGGAAGACCCACCTCTTGCGCGTCTGCCACTGCACGAGTGTCAGGACGAGGACGATGACGAACAGCAGGACGGAGACCGCGCTCGCGTAGCCGAAGTCGTTGAAGCGGAACGCCTGCTGGTACAGGTAGTAGACGAGCACGGTGGTGGACGTCCCCGGCCCGCCGCCGGTGAGCACCGCGATCTGCGCGAAGACCTCGAGCGAGCCCACGATCGTGAGGATCGAGACCAGCAGCAGGGTGGGGCTGATGAGCGGCAGCGTGATCGAACGGAACCGCCGCCATGCGCCCGCGCCGTCGATGCGGGCGGCCTCCTGGATCTCCTCCGGCACCCCCTGCAGGGCGGCGAGGAACAGGATCATGTTGAGGCCGACGTTCTTGAAGACCTGCACGACGATCACGGAGAGCATCGCGGTGGTCTCGCCGCGCAGCCAGTTCGGGCCGTCGATCCCGACGGTCGAGAGGAACCCGTTGATGCCCCCGTCGGCCTGGAGCAGGAAGCTCCACACGATCGTCCACGCGACGAGCGACACGACGACGGGCGAGAAGAAGAACGTGCGGAAGGTCGTCGTGCCGGGCAGGCGCTGGTTGAGCAGGACGGCGAGCCCCAGCGCGAGCGTGACGTTGAGGACGACGAGCCCCACGGAGAACCACAGGCTCGCGACGAGCGAGTCGCGCAGGCCGGGGTCCTCCAGCATGCGCGCGTAGTTGTCCCCGCCCGTGAACGTGAACGTGCTCGCGAGGACGTTCCACTCGTGCAGCGAGTACCAGACCACGGCGACCAGGGGCGCGACGACGAACGCGACCGCGCCGAGCACGGCGGGCGCGACCATGGTGTAACCCACGGCCGCGTCCCGCCTGCGCAGCGCCGAACCGGGCACGCTCAGTCCTCCAGGAGGGGCTGGATCGCGCCGCACGTGTCGGTGAGGACGGCCTCGACGTCGGCGTCCGCGGTCCAGAGGCCGTCGAGCTGCGCCCGCACGGTCTCCTGCAGCTTGGCGAAGTTCTGGTGGGTCGGCTTGGTCACCGCGTCCTGGATGCCGTCGACGACGACCGCCTGGAGCTGCTCCTCGCTGAGCAGCGGGTTCGCCGCGGCGAGGTCGGCCGCGTTGAGCAGCGACTCCCGCGGCGGCGGGAAGTACGCGGCGAGGGTCGCGGCGTTCTCGGGGTTCGTGAACCACGCGAGGAAGTCGGCCGCGACGTCCGGGTGCTCGCCGGCCGCGAAGACGCCGATGCCGGCCTGGCCGATGACGTTCTGCTGCCCCGCGGGGCCGGCCGGCAGCGGCACGACGTCCCAGGCGAACGAGTCGTCGAGCGACGACGCGCGGCTGATCTGGGTGATCGTCATCGCGGCGTCGCCCGCGAAGAAGTCGGCCGTGGTGCCCGGGCCGGGCATCGCGCCGTCGGTGAAGGTCGCGTCGTGGATCCACGTGAGCGCGTCCACCATCGCCGGGTCGGTGAAGGTGCACTGCGTGCCGTCCTCGCTCCACGGCGCGGCGCCCCAGCCGTCCCAGACGCTCGACAGGTTCTCCCAGGCCTGGAAGTCGAAGTCGCGCACGACGAGCCCCTGCTTGCCGGACTTCTCGGCGGCGGCCGCCGCGATGTCGCGAGCGTTGTCGTAGGTCCAGTCCCCGGCGGCGACGAGGTCGGCCGGGTTCTCCTGCCCCGCGGCCTCCACCTGGTCGGTGTTGACGAAGATCCCGAACGGCGAGTTGGAGAACGGGTACGCGTACAGCCCGCCGTCCTTCTGCCACAGCGAGAGCGACGAGTCGAGCAGGTCGTCGTACTCGTACCCCTCGGTCTGCTCGAGCACGGGCCCGACGTCGACCAGGGCGCCGCTCTCCACGAACTCGGGGGCGTAGCTCTCGAGGATCCAGGCGAGGTCGGGGGCGTTGCCGCCCGCGAGCTGGGTCGTGAGGGAGGTCGTGTAGTCCTCGAACGGGACGGGCTCGAAGGTGACGCCCGAGACGAGGTCCGGGTTCGCCTCGACGTACGCGTCGGCGATCTCCTGGAACTGGGCGAGCTGCGTCTCGTCGGCCGTCCAGACCGTCATGCGCAGGTCGACGGGCTCGTCCGGCGTCTCGGGCTCGCCGGCGGCGCCCTGCCCGTCGCCGCCGCAGGCGGTCAGGGCGAGCAGCGCCGCGACGGCGGCGGCCCCGGTGGCGGCCGCACGGGTGCGGCGGGTGGTGGTGGAGTTCATCAGTGCTCCTTCGGACTGAGTGCTCGGGCGGGGACGGGGCCGGTCAGTACGGGTAGACCTGCTGGTCCGGCCAGCGGAGCTCGACGCCGGCCGCGACGAGCTCGCTCTGGTAGTCGGCGAGCAGGTCGGGCTTGGCCTGGACCTCGTGCGGGGCACGCCCCGTCGCGAGGCAGTGGGCGGCGAGGTGGCCGGCCGCCTCGCCGATGTTCCACTCGACGGGGTGCAGCCGGTAGCAGCCGTTGGTGACGTGGGTGGTGCCGATGTTCTTGTTCGCGGCGAGCAGGTTGGTGACCCGCCGCGGCAGCAGCGCGCCCAGCGGGATCTCGAACGGCGTGGACGGCACGTCGATGTACGTGTCGCCGCCCGTGGACGGGTGCAGGTCGATGCGGTACATGCCGACGCCGACCGAGTCGTCGTAGCGGGTGGCCCCGGCGTCTCCCCGCACGGCGTAGGAGACGTCGTTCTCGGTGACGGTCGTGACGGCGCGGATGCGGCGCGACTCGCGGTGGTACGCGGCCTGCGCGAGGCCGTCGGCGGAACCCATGACGTCCGGCCGCAGCCGCAGGCCCGGGTACCCCGTCCCGCCGTCGGGCCGGGGCGCCTCGGTCTGCATCCAGTAGAGCATCGAGAGGCTGAGCTGCCGCGCGTCCGCGATCCGCGCCTCCTCGACGTCGCGCGGGACGTCCAGCACGGGATGGAGGAAGTAGTCGATGCTCGGCCAGTTCACCAGGCACAGGTCGCTGGCGTAGTGGCCGGGCGCGAACAGGTCGCGGGCGGCGATGCGGCGGAAGGTCCACAGGTTGCCGTCGCCGGGGTTCTTCGACTGGTCGGCCGCCACCGCGCGGGCGTCGTCGCCCGGGTTGGGCGAGAACGTGCGCACGTCCATCGCGAGGGTGCGGGGGTTGGGCGCCTCCCACGACAGCATGCGGCGCCCGTTCCAGGCGCCGGGCCGGTAGGAGCTCCAGAAGTCGTAGCGCTCGGGCCGGTCGATGGTCCGGTCGCCGTCGAGGTGCTCGACGGCGAAGCACACGCTGAGCGCCTGGACGTTGCCCGGCTGCGCCTCGTCGGGGGCGCTCGGCTCGCCCGTCTCCCGGTTCGACTCGAACCCGGTGACGTACTCCGTCCCCGTGAGGGGCAGCAGCTCGCCGGTCTCGGTCGCGTCGACGACGAGCGCCGCGACCACGGTCACGGGCTCGCCGCCCACGACCGACCCGAGCGTCACCGACGTGACCCGGTCGCCGTCCGTCGTGGCCGCCGTCGGCCGGACCCGCTCGACCAGCGTCAGCCGGCCGGACGACCGCCACGGCGCCAGCATCTCCTCGAGCACGCCGACGGCGACGCGCGGCTCGTGGCAGAGCTTCGACACCCAGCCCGCCCCCGGGTTGAGCGCGCCCCACGACCGGGCGGCGCCCGTCAGCGGGTACGAGCGCCGGTACACGTCGCGGATGCCGTCGCGCAGGCGCCGGTAGCGGGCGGTGACGCCGAAGTCCTCGACCCACGCGCTCTCGTCCGGCGGCACCGCCTGCGACGTCAGCTGGCCGCCGATCCACGGGTGCTCCTCGGTGAGGACCACCCGAGCGCCGCGGTCCGCGGCGGCGAGGGCGGCGGCGATGCCGCCGAGCCCGGCTCCGACGACGAGCACGTCGGTCTGCAGTTCGTGGAGGGTCACGCGGTTTCCGTCCTGTCTGGTGCGGGTCGTGAGTCGTGGGTCGTGGGTCGTAGGTCGTGGGTCCGCCTCAGGCGGGCGGCGGCGCGAGCGTCTCGGCGTCGACGTCGACGCACCCCAGGAGCTGACGCAGCTCGTCGTCGGGCACCTGCGGGGCGTCGCGGCGCGCGGGCCTGCCGGTGTCCGCGGCCACGAGGCGCGAGAGCAGGTGCAGCGCCCGGGCGCCCATCTCCTCGCGCGGGATCGAGAACCCGGACCACCGGCGGCCGCCCGGGCGTGGGTGGAGCGGCTGCCCCAGGAGGAGGACGGAGATGTCGTCGGGCACGCGCAGGCCGCGCCGCTCGAGCTCGTCGGCGAGCTCCTCGGGAGAGTTCTCCGGCGCCACGAGCACCGCGGTGAGCCGCTGGTCGGCGACCTCGGCCGCGGTCGCGGCGACGTCGTCGAGCTCGACGAAACGCACCGTGAGCCCGTGCCGCTTCATCGTGGCGCGATACCCCTCGACGCGATCGAGCGTGGGCTGGTCCGTGCCGCGCGACCCGACGTAGCCGATGCGCGTGTGCCCGAGCGCCGCGAGCCGGTCCACCTGCCGGGCCGTGGCTGCCACGTAGTCGACACCCACGTAGGGCAGCCGGCCGCCGTCGCTGCCGCGCTTGCCGATGAACACGAACGGGTAGTTGGTGTCGAGCAGGTGCTGCAGCTCGCCGCGGTCCTCGTGCTGGCCCAGCAGCAGGCAGCCGTCCGCGATGCCGAGCCGCTGCCAGCCGTCGCGGGTCAGGCGGCGCCGGCCGTCCTCCACCCGCGCGCTGGTGAACAGGAGGATGTCGACGCCGAGCTTCTCCGCGGCGTGCTCGATGCCGACGAGGAAAGGGCCGTAGAAGTCGCGCCCACCCTGCGGGAACGTCGACTCGTAGGTGAAGACGCCGAGGATCTGCGTGAGCCCGCCCGCAAGCCGCTGGGCGGCGGGGTTGGCCGAGTATCCGGTGATCCGGATGGCGTCGCGGACCCGCTGGCGGGTCTCCTCGCTGATGCGGACACCGCTGGGGTTGCTGTCGTTGAGCACGAACGACACGGTCGCCTGACTGACGCCCGCCATCGCGGCGACGTCGGCCTGCGTGATGCGGCGACGGGGCATCGCTCCTCCTCGAGCTCGGACGACGTCAGCGGGGGCGCGACGTGCCAGGAGTCTCGGGCGTCGAACGCCCGCCGGTCAACGGGATGATGCGCATTATTAGCAACGGTCCGAGGACGGGCAGACAGGCCGAGAATCCCTGTGCTTCCAGGCTCCGCGCGTTCGTCGACGGCTCGATTGGGGCGCATTATCGACGCGGCCTGCTGATGGATTCGATAAGGCACCTTGACCGGCGTCGGCTCCGCACCGAAGGCTGCACCGGGTCACGACGACACCGCTGTCACCGCCGACATCCCCGCGACGAAGGAGTGCGCGCCATGTCCGTCAGCCCGTCCGCCAGACCATCAGCCAGCCCGCCGTCCCACCGGCCCGCAGGTCCGTCCGCCGTTGCCGCCAGGCCCTCGGGGCACCCGCGCCGGATCGTCGCCGGCCTGGCCCTCGCGGCACTCGTCGGGCTGGGTGCCGCTGCCCCCGGCGTCGCCGCCCCCGCCGGGCACCCCGACGCGGGCCCGCCGCCTGCCGAGCTCCCGGTCTTCACCTCGACGGGCCCGATCGTCGACCCCGACGACGAGACGCTGCCGCACAACCCCAACGGAGAGTTCATCTTCCCGTCGGTGTTCCACGCGGGCGCCCACCTCGAGGACCCGCTGGGCGAGTGGTACGTGTACTACGCCCCGCACGACGACCCGGGCGGGATCAACCTCATGTACGCCGACTCGCTCGACGGCCCGTGGACCCAGTACGAGGGCAGCCCCGTGGTCTCGAACCAGTGGGAGGGCATCTACGACGTGCCGCACGTCTCCTCCCCCGACGCCGTGTGGAACGCCGCCGAGCAGAAGATGTTCCTCTACTTCCACGGCGACAACACCGTGACGCGTTACGCGACGTCGACCGACGGCCTCACCTTCGACTACGGCGACGAGGTCGTCACCACGGAGATGGTCGACGCCGCGCAGCCAGGTCGGACGGCCACCGAGACGTCGTACGCGCGGGTGTTCCGCAACCCCGACCGACGCTCGCCCGACCGGTGGGCGATGTTCTTCATGACCAACTATGCGGACAACGTGCGGCACATCAACGTCGCCACCTCCCCCGACGGCAAGGACTGGGAGGTGCAGCCGGAGCCGATCGTCTCGCCCGGCACCGCCGAGGGCACCAACGTCGCCGCGGCCGACCTGTGGACCTACCGCGGCCGCAACTACGTCGTCTACGGCTCGACGGTCGGCACGATCTTCGCGCGGGAGGTCGACGCGCGGACCTGGACGGCCGGCGACCCGCAGGCCCTGTACATCCCCGGGCAGGCGCCGCCCGAGGCGGGCCGCGCGACGTCCGCCCAGATCGTGCGAGACCGCGGCACGCTGCACCTGCTCTACGAGACCGGCGAGCGATCGCACACCACGATCGCGCACGCCGTCGCCGACCCCGACGGCTGGCGCGACCCGCTGAACCCGCACCCCGAGGACCCGACGTACGCGCAGTGCCCCGCACCGGGCTCGGACGAGCTCGACGGCGGCGCCCTCGACCGGGAGCTCTGGTCGACCGGCGTCCGCGACGGCCTGGACCGGTCCGTCGTCGCCGGGGGCTCCTGGCAGATCCCCACCTACGCGGGGAACTCGACCTCGGCCCCGTTCACCCTGCAGCCCCTGCCGGGGACGCCGTGGGAGGTGACGACGAAGCTGACCCTCGACCCGCAGGTCAACTTCCAGCAGGCCGGGCTGATCGTGCGGCGCGACGACGCGAACGCCGTGCGGATCTCGCTCTCGCACGTCGACGCCGGCAAGCGGTTCGACTTCATCTGGCGCAAGGCCGGCGTGGACCGCAACAACACGTGGACGATGGAGGACGTGGCGATGGCGCCGCCAGGGACCGGGGACACGGTGTGGCTGCGCGTCACCCACGAGGGCGAGTGGCTCACGGCCTCGTACAGCGTCGACGGGCAGACGTTCGTCAACCTGGGGCGCGCCGTCCCCGCGGGCGAGCTCGCGGCCACCGACGTCGGGCCGTTCGCCTACCGCGGTCCTGCCGCGACGCCGGAGGTCACGGCCGCCTTCGACTGGGTCCGGTTCAGCCCGAGCGCCGAGCAGCTGGAGGGCTGCGCGTCCTGACGCGACGACCGCCCCCGCCGAGCAGGCGGTCGACACCTTGATCGGGCGGAAGCCTGCGCGATCCCGGTGTCGACCGCCTGTTCGGCACCCCGCGGGTCGGCACCTGGCGTGAGTACACGAGGCCATGTACCGTCGCGCCCATGGAGACCGTCACGCTCACGCACACCGCGGCGCTCGCGCGGCTCGGGCACGCCCTGTCCGACGGCACGCGCGCGCGCATCCTGCTCGCGCTGCGCGACGCGCCCGCCTATCCCTCCGACCTGGCGGCCGCGCTGGGCGTCTCCAAGCAGGTCATGTCGAACCAGCTCGCATGCCTGCGCGGGTGCGGGCTCGTCGTCGGCCGTCCGGACGGCCGACGGACCGAGTACCGACTGTCGGACCCGCACCTCGCGCACGCGCTCGGGGACATGCTGCGGCTCGCGCTCGTCGTGGACCCGGACTGCTGCGGGCCGGACTGCACGTGCGCGACGCCGGCCGGCGCGGCCGACGGGGTGAGTCCGGCGGACGCCGCATGACGCACGACCACGACCACGCGCACGGCGCCGCCGACCACCGCGGGCGGCTCGCGATCGCGTTCGGCATCACCGCGGCGATCCTCGTCGCGCAGGCGGTGGGGGCGCTGCTCACCGGCAGCCTCGCGCTGCTGGTCGACACCGCCCACATGCTCACGGACGCCGGCGGGCTCGCGCTGGCCCTGTTCGCCGCGCACCTGTCCCTGCGGCCGGCGTCGCCCCAGCGCACCTGGGGCTACCGACGCGCCGAGGTGCTGGCGGCGCTGGCGCAGGCCGCCGTGCTGCTCGTCGTCGGCGTGTACGTGCTGGTGGAGGCGGTGCTCCGGCTGGCCGACCCGCCGGAGATCCCCTCCACACAGCTCGTCGTCTTCGGCGTCATCGGCCTGGTGGGCAACCTCGCGTCGATGGCCGTCCTCGCCGGACGGCGCGACGCGAACCTCAACCTGCGAGCGGCGTTCCTCGAGGTGGTCAACGACGCGCTCGGGTCGGTGGGCGTCATCGTCGCCGCGATCGTCATCGCCACCACGGGCTGGCAGCGCGCCGACTCCGTCGCGGCCCTGCTCATCGGCGCGCTCATCCTGCCGCGCGCGGTGCGCCTGCTGCGGGCCGCCGGGTCGGTGCTGCTGGAGTCCACCCCGCCCGGGCTCGATCTCGAGGAGGTGCGCGCCCACCTGCTGAAGGTGCAGCACGTGCGCGACGTGCACGACGTGCACGCGTCCCTCATCGCCACCGGCCTGCCCATCCTGTCGGCGCACGTCGTCGTCGACTCCGGCTGCTTCACCGACGGCCACGCCGGAAGGATCCTCGACGAGCTGCAGGAGTGCGTGGCCACCCACTTCGACGTCGCCGTGGAGCACTCCACCTTCCAGGTGGAGCCCGACACCCACCCGGAGCACGAGCACCCGACCCACGCTTAGCGTCATCAATCGGCAGGATTCCGCGGTATACAAGAAGTCTTGTCGTTTTTCGACCGCTCGCCTAGCGTCGTCGGCATGGAGCGGATCGAGGCGATCACCGCCGTGCACCACCCCGTGCGACGGCGCATCTACGACTACCTGAGCCTGCACGGCACGGCGCAGGTGACCACGCTGGCGCGTGCGCTCGGGCTCCAGGTGGGCAGCGTCAGCCACCACCTGCGGATGCTCAAGCGGGCCGGCGTCGTCGAGCACGCCCCTGACACGACCGGGGACCGGCGCACGAGCTGGTGGCAGACGTCGCGGTCGGGCCTGACCTGGTCGGCCGAGGACTTCACCGACTCCCCCGCCGACGCGCTGCTCGCGCGGGAGGCGGAGCGTGCCAACGTCGAGACGCACGTCGGCCGCCTGCGCGCCTGGCACCGCCGCACCGCTCCCCTGCCGGAGTGGGCACGCGCCGCATTCAGCATCGACACGCTGGCGTGGGCCACCCCCGACGAGCTCGAGGCCCTCTCGGCAGCGATGCGCGAGACGTTCGCGGCCTGGCAGGCCGGCATCGACGAGTCCGACGCCGAGGCCGACGCCGACGCCGAGCGCCGCCCGGTCTTCGTCTTCGCCCACGGCTTCCCCACGGTGCCGTGACCGCGGCCCCGCACGCCGTGCAACCCGTGCTCGTGCGCGAGCCGCCGCGGTTCTCCCGCGACCACGCCGTGCACGCGTGGATCGGCGTCAAGGCACTCTCCGACGCCGGCGACGCGATCTGGTCCATCGCCCTGGCCTGGACGGCCGTGCAGGTCTCGACCCCGGCCGTCGCCGGGCTGGTCGTGGCCGCCGGCACCGCGCCGCGGGCCGGCGTGCTGCTGTTCGGCGGCGTCCTCGCCGACCGGGTGGACGCGCGGCGGGTCATGATCGTCTGCAACCTGCTGCGGGTGGCGGTGCTCGTCGGGGCCGCGCTGTGGGTGCTGTCCTCGCCGCCGACGGTGCTCCTGCTCACCCTCGCGGCCGTCGCGTTCGGCGTGTGCGACGCGTTCTACGAGCCGTCGGCGAGCACGATCGCGCGCCAGCTCGTCCGGACCGAGGACCTCCCCTCGTACACGGCCGCCGCCCAGACGGCGTCCCGGCTGGCGACCATGGCCGGCTCCGCGGTGGGCGGCTTCCTGGTCGCGCGGTCCGGGCTCCTCGGGAGCGCGAGCGCGAACGCGGTCACCTTCGCCCTCGTCATCGCGTTCGTCGCCGTCTGGCTACGGCCCCGGTTCGCCCTGCCCCGCGCCGAGCAGGAGTCCGCGTGGCGCGGGATCCGCCGCGGTTTCGGCCACCTGCGCGAGATGCCCACCACCCGCACGCTCGTGATCGCCCTGTCGGGCCTCAACCTCGCCGTCGGGCCCGCCGTGGGCATCGGGATCGCGCTCCGCGCCCACGACGCGGGGTGGGGCGCCCGGGCCGTGGGGATCCTGGAGGCGTGCATCGGGCTCGGCGCGGCGGTCGGCGCGCTGTCGGTCGCCCGGTGGCGCCCCCGGCACGAGGCGCGCGCCGGGTTCGTCGCCCTGGCGGTGCAGGGCGCGGCGATCGTCGCCCTCGGCAGCGGGCCTGTCGGCGTCGCCGGGGCCGCCTGCCTCGTCGTCGGGCTCACGGCCGGGTACGCCTCGGCGCTGCTCGGCGCGACGTTCGCCGGCACCGTCGACCCCTCGTACCTGGGCCGGATGGCGTCGATCACCCGCCTCGGCGACGACGTCTTCATGCCGCTGGCGATGGCCGCCTTCGGGGTGCTCGCCTCCGCCACCGCGCTCTGGGTGCCCTTCGCCGTCTTCGGCGCCGCCATGACCCTCCTCATGACGGTCCCGCTGCGCAACCCGCTGTTCCGGGAGCTCTCGCTCGGCAGGCGCCCGTGAGACGCGCCACGGGGCGCGCCTCCCCGTGGCGGCCCCCGACCGGCGGTGCTGTGCTGGGCACATGTCCGTGCGCGCCGACACCGACCCGACCGGCCACCCCGACGAACCGCACGCCGGCAGCCTCGCCCAGCGGCTCAACTGGCTGCGCGCCGGCGTGCTGGGCGCCAACGACGGCATCGTCTCCGTGGCAGCCGTCGTCGTGGGCGTCGCCGCCGCGACCCCGTCGCGCGCCGCGGTGCTCACGGCCGGCCTCGCCGCCCTCGTCGGCGGTGCGATCTCCATGGCCCTGGGCGAGTACGTGTCGGTCTCCAGCCAGTCGGACAGCGAGAAGGCGCTCATCGCCAAGGAGAAGCACGAGCTCGCCACGATGCCGGAGGAGGAGTTCGACGAGCTCGTCGGCCTCTACCGCGAGCAAGGGCTGAGCGAGCCCACCGCGCGCCAGGTCGCCACCGAGCTCACCGCGTCCGACGCGCTCGGCGCCCACCTGGACGCCGAGCTCAACATCGACCCCGACGACGTCGTCAGCCCCTGGCACGCCGCCTGGGCGTCGCTGCTGGCGTTCCTGTCCGGCGGGGTCCTGCCGATGCTCGCGGTGCTGCTCATCCCCGAGCCCTGGAAGATCGCCGGCACGTTCGTCGTCGTGCTCGCCGCCCTCGGCGCCGCCGGGTCGATCGCCGCGTGGATCGGCGGCTCGTCGCGCGCCCGGTCCGTCGCGCGCGTCGTCGTCGGCGGCGCGCTCGCCCTGGGCGTCACGTTCGGCCTCGGGTCCTTGCTCGGCACCACCGGCGTCGTCTGACGGTCGCCGCAGCATCACACCAGCCCCGCCGCCACGAAGGAGCCGCACGTTGCCTCGCACCACGTCGTCGCACGCCGCCACCGACCTCGCCCCGCACCTCGGGCGCACCGTGCTGTACCAGCTGTACCCGCAGAGCTTCGCGGACTCCGGCCGTGCCGGGGTCGACGGGATCGGTGACCTCGCCGGGATCACCGCCCGGCTCGACTACCTGCAGTGGCTGGGGGTCGGGGCCGTGTGGCTCGACCCGTGCTTCGTGTCCCCGTTCGCCGACGCCGGGTACGACGTCGCCGACTTCTTCACGATCGCGCCGCGCTACGGCACCAACGACGACCTGGCGGAGCTCACCGAGGAGGCGGGCCGCCGCGGCATCTCCGTGCTGCTCGACCTCGTGGCCGGGCACACCTCTGACCAGCACCCTTGGTTCGTCGCGTCGGCCGACGCCCCCCAGGACGACCGGTACGTGTGGAGCGACGTCCCGGTCGACGGGTTCGAACCCGGCCCCGGCCGCCGCGGCGGGTACTACCTGCCCAACTTCTTCCCCGTGCAACCGGCGCTGAACTTCGGGTACGCCCGGCAGCATCCCGACGAGCCGTGGCGCAGCCCGATCGACGCCCCCGGCCCGCAGGCCAACCGGGCCGCGCTGCGCGCGATCATGGCGCACTGGTTCGACCTGGGCGTCGCCGGCTTCCGCGTGGACATGGCGGCGTCGCTCGTCAAGGACGACCCGGGCCTCGTGGAGACGGGCCGGCTGTGGCGCGAGACGCGCGAGTGGCTCGACGCCACGTACCCGGGCCGCGTGCTCGTCAGCGAGTGGGGCGACCCGCGCGTGTCCGTGCCGTCAGGTTTCCACGCCGACTTCTTCCTCCAGTTCGGGGGCGACGACGACGGCCTGCCGCTGCGCTCGCTGTGGAACAACGGCGCCGGCACGGTCAACCCGTCGTGGGGCGACGTGCCGAGCTGGGCCGACGCCGAGGCGAAGGGCGACGCGGCGACGTTCGTCCGCGCCTGGGAGGAGGCGACCGGCGCGATCGCCGCCGGCGGCCGCGGCGGCCTCACCGGCCTGCCGACGTCGAACCACGACTTCACGCGCCTCGTGGCCGGGTCGCGTGACGCCGAGCAGGCCCGCGCCGCCCTCGTGCTCACCCTCACCTGGCCGTCCATGCCCTCGATCTACTACGGCGACGAGATCGGCATGCGGTTCGTGCCCGGCAGCCCGACGCTCGAGGGGTCGCGCCTCAACCCCACCTACGACCGGGCCGGCTCGCGCACCCCGATGCAGTGGGGTGACGTGCCACCCGGGCGGCTCGGGCCGGACATCGCCGAGTCCCGCTACCTGCCGCAGGACCCGGACCCCGACCGCCCCACCGTGGCCGCCCAGCTCGACGACGAGGGGTCGCTGCTGCACCTGGTGCGGCGCCTCGCCCACCTGCGCACCGCCGACGAGCGGCTGGACGCCGCCGCTCCGGTCCAGGTGCTCGCCACCGGGTACCCGTTCGCGTACGTGCGCGGCGACACGCTCGCCGTCGTGCTCAACCCTGGCCGCGCGGCGGTGTCGATCACCGTGCCCGGCGCCGCGGGTTCGCGCCCGGTCGAGGCACGCGGCCACCGGGTGGAGGGCGACGTCGTGCACCTCGACGGGCACGGGTACGCCGTCCTCGACCTGGCCTGACGCGTGCGCCGCTCGCCGGTGTCACCGGCGGGCGGCACGCTGGGGCGCATGGAGCTCGAGGTGCGCGGTGAGGTCTTCCAGTGGCGCGGCCCAGCGCCGTACTACTACGTCGCGGTGCCGGACGCCGAGGCGGAGCAGATCGCGGCGGTCGCGCCGCTGATCACGTACGGCTGGGGTGTCATCCCCGTGACCGGCCGCCTCGGCGGCACGACGTTCACCACATCGTTGTTCCCCAAGGACGGCGGCTACCTCGTGCCGCTGAAGGACGCCGTCCGCCGGCCCGAGGGCGTGACCGACGGCGACGAGGTCGTCGTGCGGCTCACCCTGGACGGGGTGTGACCACCCCCAGCACGAGGTAGTCCACATCTCGCCGAGGTAGTTCAGATCCTGCCGAGGTAGTTCGGTCCCCGCAGCTACCTCGCGAGGCCGTCGACGAAGGCGACGGCGGCCGCGGAGATCTGCTCGCGGGCGTCGTCGTGGGAGATGGTCGGCGTGCCGTCGCCGGGCTGCGGACCGTAGTCGCCGAAGAACGCGTGCACGCCGCCCTCGACGACGGTGAACGAGGTGTCCGCGGGCAGGTCGGCGCGCGACGCGTCGATCTTCGCGGGCGTCGCCAGGCCGTCCTCGCTGGCGGAGACGGACGCGACGGCGGCGGTCAGCGTGCCGCTCATGTCGCTCGCCGGGTACGACGCGAACAGCAGCAGACCCGCGGCCGGCGCGGCGGCGTCGCCGTCCGCGGCGTCCGCCTCCATCGCCGCGACGGTGCCGCCGAGCGAGTGGCCGCCCACCACCCACCGCTCGGTGCCGGGCATCGCGTCCCGCGCGTCGTCGAACGCGCCCATCGCGAGGAACGCGATCCCGAGCGGCTGCTTGGCGACGACGACCGTGTGCCCCGCCTCCGCGAGCGGCCGCAGCACCGCCGCGTACGCGCGGGCGTCCACGCGCGCGCCGGGCTGGAAGAACACGGCCGTGCCGTCGCCGCCGTCCGCCGGGGCCAGCACGTACCGGGCTGCACCCTCTGTGACGGTCACGGCGTCGTCCGAGCGCATCGCCGCGAGCGCCGGCTCGACCGCGCCGAACGGTCGCAGCCATGCGAGCAGCACCACCCAGGCCGCGCCCAGGACGAGCAGCACCACCCGCAGCACGCGCCGCCAGCCGGGACGCGCGGGCCGGCGGCGCAGCGTGCGCACGCCGGCGACGACCGCGCCCGCGAGCGTCAGCACGAGCAGCACCGCGTACGCGGGGTGGCAGTGCACGACGGCGCCCCACGCGGTGGCGCACGCCCACGCGACGACGACGAGGGCCGCGGCCGCGACGACGAGCGTCGCGGCGCGGAGCCAGGTGGGGGTGATCACGGGGGGAGCTTCCAGGTCGTCCGGCACGCGACGAGTCTGGCACCCCTCCAGCCCGGCGCAGGTATGGTCTGACCGCCACCTGCAACGTTGGAGGAAACCCCGTGACCGACCTGCCCACGACCGCGCCCGAGAAGGACCTGGTCCTCGACGCCGTCGTCGACCTCGACGTCCCCGGCCCCACGATCAGCCGCCACCTGTACGGGCACTTCGCCGAGCACCTCGGCCGCTGCGTCTACGAGGGCTTCTGGGTGGGCGAGGACTCCGACATCCCGAACGTCGGCGGCATCCGCACCGACGTCGTGGAGGCGTTGCGCGAGCTGGCGATCCCGAACCTGCGCTGGCCGGGCGGCTGCTTCGCCGACACCTACCACTGGCGCGACGGCGTGGGCCCGGCGGCCGACCGCCCGCGCATCGTCAACACGCACTGGGGCGACGTCGTCGAGGACAACTCCTTCGGCACGCACGAGTTCATGGCGCTGTGCGACCTGCTCGGCACGGCCCCGTACATCTCGGGCAACGTCGGCTCCGGCACGGTCCAGGAGACCGCGGACTGGGTCGAGTACCTGACGCGCGGCGACGACTCTCCGATGGCGCGCCTGCGCCGCGAGCACGGCCGCGACGAGCCGTGGGGCGTGTCGTTCTTCGGCATCGGCAACGAGCCCTGGGGCTGCGGCGGCAACCTGCGCGCCGACCAGTTCGCGTCGCTCGCGCGCCAGCACGCCACGTATGCGCGCGACCACGGCGGCAACCGCCTGGTGCGGGTCGCGGCGGGCGCGTCGGACGACGACTACGCATGGACCGAGACGCTCATGCAGCAGGTGGCGAAGCTCGGCGACGCCGACCCGCGCGACCTGTGGCAGATGGTCTCGTTCCACTTCTACACGTTCGCCGGGACGTGGGGCGACAAGGGCGCAGCCACCGAGTTCACGCGCGACGAGTACTGGGCCACGATGCGCAAGGCGCTCGACGTGCGCCGCATCATCGCCGGCCACTCCGCGGTGATGGACGCCTACGACCCGGAGGCCAAGCTCGGGCTGGCGCTCGACGAGTGGGGCACGTGGTGGAACGTGGAGCGCGACACCAACCCCGGCTTCCTGTACCAGCAGAACGCGATGCGCGACGCCCTGGTCGCGACCGTGCACTTCGACGCCTTCCACGACCACGCCCGCCGCCTGCGGCTGGCGAACATCGCGCAGACGGTCAACGTGCTGCAGTCCATGCTGCTCACGGACGGCGCGAAGATGATCAAGACGCCCACGTTCCACGCCTTCGCGATGAGCGCCGGCCACCACGACGCCGCGAGCCTGCCGGTCCGCGAGCGCACGGCGCGCGCCACGCACGACGTCGACGGCACGGCCGTCGGGACGGTCTCGGCGTCGGCGTCCACGAAGGACGGCGCGGTGCTCGTGTCGCTGACCAACCTCGACCCGGACGCGCCGGCGTCGGTGCGGATCGACCTGCGCGGTCGGGTGGCGAGCGACCCCGTCGCCACCGTGCTGGCCGCCGACGACCCCGCCGCGCACAACACGTTCGACGCGCCCGACGCCGTCACCCCGTGCCCGCTCGACGGCGTGACGGTGACGGACGGCGTGCTCACCGCCCAGCTGCCGCCGGCGGCGTTCGCGACGGTGCGCCTGACGCTCGGCTGACCTCCTCTCGTTCATTATTTGAGACACATGGTCCCACTCCACGGACGGCAGGTGTAGACCTGGGGCCATGACCAGCCCTGTCGTCGAGCCCCGCGCCGTCGCCGACCGCGCCACCGAGCACCCCTACTGGCGGCGCAACCTCGCCGTCGGCACGGCCGGGTCGTTCACCACGCTCGTCGCGATGACGCTGCTGGTGCCATTCCTGCCCGAGTACGTGCGGCAGCTCGGCGTCACGGACCCGGGCGCCGTCGTGCGCTGGTCGGGGATCGCGTACGGGGCCACGTTCCTCACGGCGGCGCTCACCGCGCCGCTGTGGGGCGCCCTCGGCGACAGGTTCGGCCGCAAGTCGATGCTGGTGCGCGCCAGCCTGGGCATGGCGATCGCGATGACGCTGCTCGGCTTCGTCCAGAGCGTCGAGCAGCTCGTCGCCGTCCGGCTGCTCGTGGGCCTGCTCGGCGGCTACTCCTCCGGGGCCACGATCCTCGTCGCCGCGCAGACGCCGAAGGGCCGCAGCGCCTGGGCGCTCGGCGTGCTGTCGTCGGGCATCCTGGCGGGCAACGTCGTGGGACCGCTGGTCGGCGGCTTCGTGCCCGCCTGGGTGGGCATCCGGCCGACGTTCGTCGTGTGCGGCGCGGTGATCTTCCTGGCGTTCCTCGCCACGACGTTCCTGCTGCGCGAGCCGCGTCCGGAGCCGTCGGCCGAGGCCGTCGAGCCCGTCGCGACCCCGCGCGGGGGCGTGTGGTCCCGGGTGCAGCGGCCCGGGGCGGTCGTCGCCCTGCTGGCGACGTCGAGCCTGCTGCTGTTCGCCACGATGTCGATCGAGCCGATCGTCACCGTGTACGTGGAGGACCTGGGGCAGGCGTCGCACGCCGCGGGTGTCGCGGGGATCCTCGTGGCGCTGACGGCCCTCGGCAGCGTCGTCGCCGCCCCGCGCGTCGGCCGCCTTGCCGACCGCGTCGGCCACGCCCGGGTGGTGGTGGCGTGCCTCGCGGCGGCCGGGGTCCTGGCGCTGGCGCAGGCGTTCGTGGCGAACGTCTGGCAGCTCGGCGTGCTGCGCGTGCTGCTCGGTCTCGCGCTGGGCGGCCTGCTGCCGTCGATCACCGCCGCGGTGAAGCACCTCGCCCCGCCGGAGGCCGTGGGCCGGGTGCTCGGGCTCGGTGTCTCCGCGCAGTACGTGGGCCAGGTCGCCGGCCCCGTGCTCGGCGGCCTGGTCGCCGCGCAGGCCGGACTGCGCGCCGTCTTCGTCGCCACCGCCGTCGTGCTGCTCGCCGCCGCGGCGCTCAACCTCGTCGTCCTGCGGCGGTCGTCGGGTCCTCGAGCGCTGTAGCTCGTCGCTCTCCCACGGTCTGTCGGCGACGAACGACAACGCTCGGCAGCCGCGCCGCTCAGGCATCACCCCGCCGAACATGCCCGCCCAATCGTCCGATGAATCCTTCCAATCCTGGATTGAATCGTGCTAATTTCCGTGGCATGACCACATCGACCGCAATGACGCGGCGCACTTTCGGGAAGCTCGCCGGAATCACCGCGACAGCCCTGCTGCCGTGGGCCCAGACCACGCGCGCCGTCGCCGCGGGACCTCCGGAGGTCGTCGAGACCGACACCCAGGTCGTTGTGGACAACGGCCTCGTCCGCCTCACCGTCGACAAGTCGAATGGTCGGACCACCTCGCTCGTCTACGACGGCGTCAACATGGTGGGTCGCGGCAACTACGACATGAACACCGTCCGCGAGGGCGGCGGCCTGCCGCTGCCCCCGGCGGACAACCACCTGACCGTGCGCGTCGAGCAGGACTTCGTCGACATCGCCTACCACCACAGCCCGTCGGGCGACATGCCGTGCTGGCTCGTGCGGCACCACGTGGTGCGCTCGGGCGAGGCGGGCATCCACCTCGCCTACAGCTACGAGCACCCGGCGGAGCTGCACGGCTTCCGCACCGACCAGCACCGGTACGTCTTCTACACCGCCGGCGGCGTCTTCACCCACGCCTCGGTGCCCGACGACGCCGACGCGGTCGCGTGGCGCGCCGCCGCGGCCCGCATGCCCACCGGCGCCGAGATCTCGAGCGCCGAGATGGTGATGGACGCGACCTACGACCTGGAAGGGACGGGCTCGGCCTACCCCCGCCGCTACTACACGAAGTACGACTGGGCCGTGTCCATGAAGGACCACAGCCTGCACGGGCTCTACGGCAGCGGCTACGGCATGTGGGCTGCCCTGCCGAACCTCGAGGCGTTCACCGGCGGACCGGTGCGCCAGGACCTGATCCTGCACCAGACCGGCAGCACGCCCGTGCTGCTCGTCGAGCCGCAGGCCACCCACTACGGCGCGCCGCCGGTCCGGGTCGCCGCGGGGCAGGCGTGGCAGAAGACCTACGGCCCGTACTTCGTCTACCTCAACAAGGGCGACGACCCGCGGGCGCTGCGCCGTGACGCCGCCCGCCAGGCGCGGTTCGAGACGCACGCGGAGTTCTACGACCGGCTCGCGATCGAGGGCTGGACGCCCACCGCCGAGCGCTCCCGCGTGCGCGGCACGGTCCGGGTCCCCGGGGTGCCGGTCCTCGACGGCGCCGTCGTCGTGCTGTCCGACAACGACACGCCCATGCAGGACTCCGTGCTCGGGCACAACTACTGGGCGGACGTCGAGGAGGGCGGGCGGTTCACCCTGGACCACGTGCGCCCCGGCACCTACCGCCTCACGGTCTACGGCGGCGGCCTCTGGGGCGAGTACGTGATCGACGACGTCAAGGTCGGTGCCGGCCAGGAGGTGACCCTGGGCCGCATGCTCTGGGAGCCCACGAGCCACGGGCGCACGGTGTTCCAGCTCGGCACGCCCACCCGCGACTCGGGCGAGTTCCGCCACGGTCGGGAGTTCCGGCGCTACGGGCTCTTCGAGTCCTTCCACGACGACTTCCCCGACGGCGTCACCTACACGGTCGGCACGAGCACCCCGCAGGACTGGAACTACCTCCAGTACCAGCGGTCGTACCCGGTCCAGGCGCCCGAGGGCACCGTGCTGCCGGAGGATGCGGAAGGCGTCCGGCTGTTCGACTTCGGCACCGCGTCCAGCCCCGTCGCCGACGGGTACGAGCGGGTCGCCCAGAACACCCTCTACGCCGCGGGCGGCGGCTTCGGCCTCGACCGCGCGGTCGACTCGCGCGACCGGGGGTCGGACGGCGACCTGCAGCGCGACTTCGTCGTCGGGTCCGGCTACACCTTCGCGGTGGACCTGCCCGACGGCGTGTACGAGGTCACCGTGCTCTCCGGCGACGACATCGCCGCGAACAACACCCAGGTCTCGTTCGGCGGCGGCGACCCCGTGGCCCTCGTCTCGGGCCGCGGCGAGTACGCCGTGCACACCGCCGAGGTGACCGTGTCCGGAGGCCGGCTCGACCTGCTGGCCGGCGGCGACGGCCGCATCAACGCCGTGGAGGTCCTCGCGGCGGACGCCGCTCTCCCGGTCCTCGGGAGCCTCGAGGTCGACGGCGCGGACCTGGTGCCGGGCTTCAGCACCTTCCGTTCCGACTTCGCCGCCGACCTGCCATGGGACCAGGGGTCCGTGACCGTCCGGGCTACGGGGCGGGGCGGCGCGCAGGTGACGATCGGGGGCGACGTCGTGCCCGAGGCAGGTCTCGCCGTGCCGCTGCACGCGCAGCGCACCGTCCTCGAGGTCGTCGTGACCGGGGGCGACGGCGGCGCGCCGACCACACCGACGACGTACCGCCTGCACGTGACCCGGCAGGAGAGCCCGTGGCGGATCCTGTTCGACCTCGGCCGCGCGCCGGCCCCCGGCGCCCAGGCCACCCTGACGATCGCGCTGGCGGCGTGGGCCATGGGCTCCGCGCTCCCGGTGCCGCCGGAGAACAGCAACCTCACCGTCACGGTGAACGGCGAGCCGTTCGTGTGGACCTTCGGGCCCGAGGACGCGAAGGGCGCCACGTACCGCAGCGCGCGGGGCGGACGGAACTACACCCGCGAGATCGCCTTCGACGCCGCCCTGCTCAAGCCGACGGGCAACGAGATCACGCTGCAGATCAACGACGGCGTCGAGCACCTGTGGAACGAGGCGGCCTACGACGCCATCCGTCTCGAGATCGCCTGAGCGACACCCGACCGTCACCGTCGGTCGAGCCTGTCGAGACCACGCCACCGGGTCTCGACAGGCTCGACCGACGAGGTCAGCGGCCCAGCACGTCCCTCGTCGCGACGTCGGGCCGCAGGTCCAGCCGCCGCAGCAGCTGCGCGTTGAGCGCCACCACCACGGTGGACAGCGACATGAGCAGCGCCCCGACAGACATCGGGAGCACGAACCCGACCGGCGCGAGCACGCCCGCCGCCAGCGGCACGGACAGCAGGTTGTAACCCGCCGCCCACCACAGGTTCTGCTTCATCTTGCGGTAGCCGGCCCGCGACAGCTCGATCACCGACAGCACGGAACGCGGGTCGTCGCTGGCGAGGATGACGCCCGCCGACGCGATGGCGACGTCCGTCCCGGCGCCGATCGCGATGCCGACGTCGGCCTGCGCGAGCGCCGGGGCGTCGTTGACGCCGTCGCCGACCATCGCGACCTTGCGGCCCTCGGCCTGCAGCCCCGCGACGCGCGCCGACTTGTCCTCCGGCCGGACGCCGGCGAACCACCGGTCGACGCCGAGCTCGTCGGCCACGGACCGCGCCACGGCCTCCGCGTCTCCGGTGATCATCACGACCTGTACCCCGAGCCGGTGCAGCGCCTCGACCGCCTCGGCGGCCTGGGGCCGCACCTCGTCCGCGAGCTTCAGCCCGCCGACGACGACGCCGTCGCGCAGCACGTGCAGGATGATCGCGCCGTCGGCGCGCCACGCCGCCGTCTGCGGCACCTCGCCCGCGCCCTGCTCCCCGAGCTGCTCCTCCAGGAGCCGCGGCCCGCCGACGCGCACCTCGTGGCCGTCGACGGTCGCCACCACGCCCACGGCGGGCGACGACGCGAAGTCGGCGGCGCGCGGGACGTCGAGGCCGCGGGCCTCCGCCGCCCGGACGATCGCCCGGGCCAGCGGGTGCTCGCTGTCCGCCTCGGCGGACGCGGCGAGCGCCAGGACCGCGTCGACGTCCAGGTCGGCGACCGCCGTGACGTCGGCGACCGTCGGCTCGCCCTTGGTCAGGGTGCCGGTCTTGTCGAAGAGGACGGCGTCCACGGTGCGCATGCTCTCCAGCGCGAGGCGGTCCTTGATGAGGACACCGCCGCGGGCGGCCCGCTCCGTGGCGATGGAGACCACCAGCGGGATGGCCAGGCCCAGGGCGTGGGGGCAGGCGATCACGAGCACGGTGACGGTGCGGACCACGGCGTCGTCCGGGAGGCCGAGCGCCGTCCACGCGACCGCGGTGACGACGGCGGCCCCGAGGGCGAACCAGAACAGCCAGCCCGCCGCACGGTCGGCCAGGCGCTGGGCCCGCGACGACGACGCCTGCGCCTCCGCGACCAGGCGCTGGATGCCCGCGAGGGCGGTGTCGTCGCCGGTCGCGGTGACCTCGACCCGCAGCCCGGAGTCGGTCGCGACGGTGCCGGCCGTGACGTCGTCGCCGAGCATGCGCGCCACCGTGCGGGACTCGCCCGTGACCATCGACTCGTCCATCTCCGCACGGCCGTCCACGACGCGGCCGTCGGCGGGGACGCTGCCGCCCGGGCGGACGAGGACGACGTCGCCCACGCGCAGGTCGGACGGCGCGACGGCGACGACGCGCTGGTCCGCACCCTCGCCGTCCACGCGCTCCGCCTCGTCGGGCAGCAGCGCCGCCAGCGAGTCGAGCGCCGAGGTGGTCTGGGCCAGGGACCGCATCTCGACCCAGTGGCCGAGCAGCATGATCACGACCAGCAGCGCGAGCTCCCACCAGAAGTCGAGCTGGTGGTCGAGGACGCCGAGGCTGGCGCCGAGCGACGCGACGAACGCCACCGTGATCGCCAGGCCGATGAGCAGCATCATCCCGGGCTTGCGCGCCCGGAGCTCCGAGACCGCCCCCGTGAGGAACGGCCTGCCGCCCCACACGAAGATCACCGTGCCGAGCACCGGCGACACCCACTCCACCCATGTCGCGCCAGGGAGCTCGTAGCCGAGCACCATCGCGAACATCGGCGACAGCGCGACGGTCGGCACCGCCAGCGCCAGCATGATCCAGAACAGCCGGCGGAACTGGCCCACGTGGTCGCCGTGGCCGGCGTGCCCGCCGTGGGTCGGCATCTCGTGACCCGCGTGCGCGTCATGGGTCGTCGTCATGTCGTGACCGCCGTGTGCGTCGTGGTCGTGCTCCAGGACGCGCGCGTCGTCGGGGCGTCGATGCCCCGGGTGCTGGTCGTGAGAGGAGTGGTCCACAGCTCGATCCTTGCCTCGGACGGACATGTTCGCGATCTCGACCGATACCCCTATGGGGTATCTGCCCGCCGCCAACCGTATACCCCTCCTCGGTATTTCGCGACATCTGTCGCACGGCGCACGACCGCATGCGCCGCAGCATGAAGGCGGGCCGGGAACAATCGCCGGGGGCGACGCGTTGCCGCATGGCCCCGTACACCGTACGAATCGAGGTCCTGTGCCCCAGCCCGCCACCCCGCACGCCACCACCGACACCCCCGCTGCCGTCGGCAGCGCCCTGGCGGAGGAGCAGGCCGCCCTCGACGCCGCCTGGTCACGACGCGCCACGGTCCTCGACGATCTCGAGGCCACGCTGGCCGCCGCTCGCCCCGAGGACGCCGCCGCCCGCGCCCGGATCGTCCGACTGCGGGGACGGCGGGCGGAGCTACGGCAGGCCGACCACGGCCTGGTGTTCGGCCGGCTCGACGGCGACGACGGCTCGGTGCGGCGGTTGGGACGCGTCGGGCTGCCGGGCGCGACCGAGGACGACGAGCCGCTGGTCGTCGACTGGCGCGCCGCCGTCGCCCGCCCGTTCTACACGGCGACGCCGGTGGACCCGCAGGGCGTGCGCCGCCGGCGGCACGTGCGCACCAGCGGGCCCGAGGTGGTCGGTGTCGACGACGAGCCGCTCGACGGCAGCCTCGACGACTCGGGCCTCGTCGGCGAGGGCGCCCTGCTCGCCGCGCTCGACGAGCGGCGCACGGGCCGGATGGGCACCGCCGTCGCGACCCTGCAGCGCGAGCAGGACGACGTGGTGCGCGCCGACGCCCGCACGCCGCTGGTGGTGCAGGGCGGCCCCGGCACGGGCAAGACGGTGGTGGCGCTGCACCGCGTCGCATACCTGCTCTTCGCGCTGCCGCACCTGGCCGAGCGCGGAGTGCTGGTGCTCGGCCCGTCGACGCGGTTCCTCGACTACATCGCCCAGGTGCTGCCCGCGCTCGGCGAGACGGCGGTCGTCTCCTCGACCTGCGACACGCTCGTGCCGGGCGTGCGGCCCACGCGCGCCGAGGGGCGCGACGTCGCCGAGCTCAAGGGCCGGTCGTCCTGGCTCCCGACGCTGCGCCGGTTCGTCGCGTCGCTCGAGCCGGACGACGGCCCGCTCGCCCTGGCGCTCGACGGCGAGGAGTACACGCTGCCCGCGGCCCGGGTGGCGGCCGCGCGCCGCGCCGCGGCGGGTGCGGGCTCGTACCACCAGGCCCGCGACCGGGTGACCGACCGCGTGCACGAGCTTCTCGTCGACGCCGTCGCCGACCGCCAGGCGGAGCTGCTCGCCCGCGCGGAGGAGGGGTTCGAGGACGTGCTGGGCCAGCTCGACGCCCGGCTCGCCGCCTCCGACGACCGGGCGCTGCACACCGGCGCGACGGGCTCCGACGTCGACGGCGTCCTGTCGGAGGCCGACCTCGACGCGCTGCGGGAGCGCGTCGCCGCCGACCGCCAGGTCGCCGCGACGCTCGACGCCTGGTGGCCCCGCCGCGACGCGGCCACCGAGCTGGCGCGGCTGCTGCACGACGCCGACCTCCTGGCCGACCACGGGCACGACCTCACCGCCGCCGAGGCGGCGCGCGTCGCCGCCGAGCCCACGGGCGAGGGCTGGTCGAGCAGCGACGTCCCGCTCCTCGACGCCCTCGCCGACCTCCTCGGCGACCCCGAGGAGGCCGGGCCCGGCGCGGACGACGCGGACCACGACGGCGTCTTCGTCGCCGGGCGCGCCGCTGCACGCCGGGACTGGGCGTACGGCCACGTGGTGGTGGACGAGGCGCAGGAGCTGTCCGGGATGCAGTGGCACATGGTGGTGCGGCGCTGCCCCACCCGTTCGGTCACCGCCGTCGGCGACATCGACCAGGCGTCGTCGGCGCACCGGCAGACGGACTGGGGCGAGGCCGTGAGCGACGCCCTCGGCGACCGCTGGCGCCGGGCCGACCTGACGATCTGCTACCGCACGCCGCGCGAGGTCATGGAGCTCACCGGCCCGGTGCTGCGCCGGGCGGGCAGCCGCAACGACCCGCCCCGCGCCGTCCGGTCGGCCCCGGTCGCGCCCTGGTGGGCCGAGGCCGACGACGCCACCTGGCCCGGCGTCGTCGCCGACGCCGTCGCGGGGATGGCCGGGCGGTACGAGGGCGGCACGGTGGGCGTGGTCGCACCCGCTGCCCGGCTCGGCGCGCTCCGCGACGTCCTGCCCGACGGCGTCCCCGCGATGTCCGCGACGGACGCGAAGGGCCTCGAGTGGGACGCCGCCGTCGTGGTCGACCCGGACGGCATCGCCGCCGAGCCGCGCGGCTGGAACGGGCTCTACGTGGCGCTCACCCGGTGCACGCAGGAGCTCGCCCAGGTGGCGGTGGGCACCCTCTGACCTTCCTCAAATCCCCTGCCGGGGCGCGGGCACGGCCATCAAGATGACGAGGCGACATCAACCGCCGCGAGCCGTGAAGCGAGGAACTCCCATGCGCGTCCTGGTGACCGGAGGCGCCGGGTACGTCGGGTCTCACACGGTGCTCCGGCTGCTCGGGGCCGGGCACGACGTCGTCGTCGTGGACGACTTCTCCCGCGGCTCCCCCGCGGCGCTGGACCGGGTCGAGGTCCTGGCGGGCAGGCCCGTGCCGGTGCACGTCTTCGACGGCGCCGACATCGATGCGCTGGAACGGCTCTTCGACGCCGAGGGCTTCGACGCCGTGCTGCACCTCGCCGGCATCAAGAGCCCGAGCGCCCGCGGCGTGCGGCCGCTGGACAGCTACGAGACCAACCTCGGCACCACGTTCACGCTGCTGCGCTGCATGGCCTGGTACGGCGTCGACCGGCTCGTCGTGTCGTCCTCGGCCGCCGTGTACGGCGAGGGCCGCGACCTGCCGCACGCCGAGGACACGCCGCTGGCCCCGACCGGGCCGGTGGGCCGCAGCCACGCGATGAACGAGCAGATCCTGCGCGACGTCGTGGCCGACGCCGGCCCTGCCCTGCGGGTGGGCGTCGTGCGGCACTTCTCCGCGGCCGGTGCGCACGCCTCCGGCACCCTCGGGCCGGACCGCACGGGGGCGTCCGCGAGCCTGCTCACCGCCGTCGCGGAGGCCGCGGCCGGGCTGCGCGACGGCCTCGAGGTGCACGGCGACGACCACCCGACGCCCGACGGCACGGCCATGCGCGACTACGTGCACGTCGACGACCTCGCGGCCGGGCACGTCGCCGCCCTCGAGGTGCTCGACGACGCCGACCAGCAGCTCTCCACCTGGAACCTCGGCGGCGGCCGCCCGACCAGCGTGCTGGAGCTGGTCCGCACGTTCGAGACCGTCACCGGCCGGGCGGTGCCGTACCGGGTCACCGGCCGCCGGGAGGGGGACGTCGCCGTGTCGTACGCCGACCCCGCCCGCGCCGAGGCCGAGCTCGGCTGGCGCGCCACCCGCGGCCTCGAGGACATCTGCCTCGACCTCTGGCGCTGGCACCAGCGCAACCCCACCGGGTACCCGGCGACGCTCGCGCCGTCGGCCCCGTGGCGCGGGGGCGTCGGCCACCGGCTCCGGCTGGTCTCCGCCGTCCCCTCCGCCGCGGCCTGGTAGCCAGGGCGGCGCCCGGGCTCAGTCCTTCGTGTCGCGGTAGTACTGCAGCGCGCCGGGGTGCAGCTCGACCGGGTCGGTGAAGATCGCGCGCACGCGGTCGAGGTTCGCCGCCGACGGCACCTGCGCGGCGATCTGCGACCGCGCGTCGAAGAGCGTCGACACCAGGGTGCGGGCCTCGGCGTCGGGCATGTCGCCGCGCACCATGAGGAAGTTCGGCACGGCGAGCGTCTCCACCACGCGCGACGACCCGTACATGCCCTCGGGCACGATGCCGTGCCGGTAGCCGCTGCCGTACCGGGAGCGCACCTCCTCGACCAGGTCGCCCAGGGGAACGAGGCGCACGGGCACGTCGTGTGCGAGCGTCGTCAGGCCGGGGGTGCGCAGGCCGCCGGACCAGAAGAACGCGTCGATCTCCCCCGCCCGCAGCGCCGCGATCGAGCCGTCGAGGCCCAGGCTGGCGTCCGTGAGGTCGGCGGCGGGCAGGTCGGTCGCGGCGAGCAGCCGGTGGGCGATGAGCGCCGTCCCGGACTGCGGCGCGCCGAGGGAGACGCGCTTGCCCCGGAGATCGTCGATGGTCCGGACGGCGGAGTCGGCAGGCACCACGAGGTGCAGGAAGTCGTCGTACACGCGGGCCAGCGCGCGCACGTCGAGCGGCTCGTCGAACTCCCCCTCGCCCGCGACGGCGTCCCGCGCCGCGTCGGCGGCGGAGAACGCCACCTGCGCCGTGCCGGCGTCGAGGCTCTCCAGGTTCTCCACCGACCCGCCGGACTGGTCGACCTCGACCGGCACGTCGTAGCGGTCGGTCAGCACCTGCGCGAGCGCCGTCCCGTACGCGTGGTAGATGCCGGTCGAGCCGCCGGTGGCCACGGTGAGCGCCTCGGGCCGCTGCCCGTCCCACGGGTCGCCCGCGCCGGCGTCGCCCACGCAGCCGGCGAGCACCGGCAGCGCCAGCAGCACCGCACCCAGCGCGGCCAGCACGCGCGCCGCCCGCGCGGACGGCGCCGTCACGACGTCCCCTCCGCCGTGTCGCCGAGGGTGCCGCGGGCGGGAACCCGCAGCCGGACCTCCAGGCCGCCGCCCGCCGGCAGCCCCAGGCGCAGCCCGCCGCCGCCGGTGGCGAGCAGCTCGGACGCGATCGCGAGGCCCAGCCCGGAGCCGCGCACGGTGCTGTGGCCGGGCGAGCGCCAGAACCGCTCCGCGAGGCGGTCCAGCTCCTCGTGCGGGACGCCCGCACCGTGGTCGCGCACGACGACGTCGACCGCGTCGGGGTCGTCGTGCGCGACGGCGACCGTGACGTCCACCCGGCCGCCCACGGGCGAGAACTTCACGGCGTTGTCCAGGACGGCGTCGAACGCGCACTCCAGCACGATCGGGTTCAGCTCGGCCCACACGCTGCCGTTCCCGTCGCTCCCGTCGATGCGGAGCTCCCGCCCGACGGCGAGCAGCCGCCAGTTCTCGACCCGCCGCGCGACCAGCTCCGTGACGTCCAGGGGGTGGGCGCCCGCGGCCAGGTTCGCGTCGTCGGCCAGGAGCAGCAGGGCGTCGAGGATGTGCGCCATCCGGACCGCCTCGGCTCGCACGTGCGCGACCTCGGTGGCGTGCTCGGGCGGCGTCGACAGGGCGAGGTCCTCGACGCGCAGCATCAGCGCGTTGAGGGGGTTGCGCAGCTCGTGCGAGGCGTTGGAGACGAACTCCTGCTGCCGGTGCATGGAGTGCTCCACCTGGCCGGCCATCGCGTTGAACCGGGTGATCACCTCGCGCAGCTCGGGCGGGCCGGTGGACGGCGGGATGCGGGCGTCGAGGCGCCCGCGCCCGATCTCGCCCATCGCGGTGTCCACGGCGCGCACCGGCCGCAGCACCCAGCCGGCCGTACGGTGCGCGATGACGACCGCCAGCACGCACATCGCCAGGCCCGCTGCGACGAGGATGCCCCAGCTCGACCAGATGCTGCGGGAGACCTCGTCCGCGTCGGACACGGTGACGACGGCGCCCACCAGATCGCCGCCGTCGTACACGGGCTCGGCCACCACCACCCGCTCGGCCTTCCACGGCAGCGAGCTGAGGTCGGCCTCGCCCCGTCGGCCCGCGAGCGCCGCCTGCCGCTCGTCCACCGCCGCGGGGTCGAGCCCGTTGGAGGCCCACGTGGCGCCCGACTGGTCGACGACGGCCGCGTCCACCCCGTACACCTCGCGGTAGCGGTCCAGGTCGCCCTCGACGATCGTCGGGTCGTCCGCCGTCAGCGACTGCCGCGCCGTGATGACCAGGTACCCGGCGTCGGACAGCCGGTCGAGGTAGACCTCCTGCTGGTTGGCGCGCGCCATGTTGCCCGCGTACGCCGTGCCGAGCAGCGCCAGCACCAGCACGCAGGGCACGAACAGGATGATCGCCAGCCGGGTCCGCATCGACGCCTAGGCCCCCGCACCGCGCGGCGCGGCCCCGTCGCCGCCGTCGGGCACGGCCACCCGGTAGCCCACGCCGCGCACCGTCTCCACCACGTCCGGCTCGCCGAGCTTGCGGCGCAGCGACGCGACGTGCACCTCCAGCGTGCGGCCCAGCCCCTTCCAGCTGGACCCCCACACGTCCCGCAGGATCCGCTCGCGCGTGAGGACCGAACCCTGCTGGCGCACGAGCAGCGCGAGCAGGTCGAACTCCTTGCGGGTCAGCTCGACGACGGTGCCCACGGCGTCGCCCACCCGGTCCCCGACCGCGCCGGCCGTGCGCCGCACCTCGCGCCGCGCCAGGTCTACCACCAGGCCGCGCACCCGCACGCGCGCCTCGGCCGCGTCCGCGCGGGCGCCGTCCCACTCGCGCCCCCGGCCGCGCCGCATGACGGCGTCGATCCGGGCGAGGACCTCGCGCACGTCGTACGGCTTCGTCACGTAGTCGTCCGCACCCAGCTCGAGACCGCGGATGCGCGCGTCGAGCCGGGTGCGGGCGGTCACCATGATGATCGGGGTGTCCGAGACGCGGCGGATGCGGCGGCAGACCTCGAAGCCGTCGATGTCGGGCAGCGACAGGTCGAGCAGCACCATGTCGGTGCGCGGGCTGAGCTCCCGCAGCGCGGAAGCACCGTCACGCGCGCGCACCACCTCGTAGCCGTGCCGGCCGAGCACGGACACGAGTGCGCCCGCGACATGGTCGTCGTCCTCGACCACGAGCAGCTGCACGGGACTGTCCCTCCGTCGGGCGCCTGGAGCGCACAGGTTAGCGGAGCGTCGCACCTTCGGTCAGAGCCAGCCCACGCGGCGGAAGACGCGGTAGAGCACCACGCACCCCACCGCCATGAGCAGCAGCGCGAACGGGTAGCCGAGCAGCCAGTGCAGCTCCGGCATGCGGCGGAAGTTCATGCCGTAGATCCCGGCCACCACGGTGGGGTAGACGAGGATCGCCGCCCACGCCGAGATCTTGCGCATGTCCTCGTTCTGCCGCACCGAGACCTGGGACAGGTGCACCTGCAGCATGTCGGAGAGCAGGTCGTCGTGGGCGTCGAGGTGCCGGTCGATCCGCTCCACGGTGGACGCCACCCGCTCCAGGGTGCGCCGGTCGGCGACGACGCGCCGCTCGTCCCCGTCCTGGGTGAGCTCGGGGAGCTCCGCCGCCATGGGCAGCAGCGCGCGCCGGGCCTCCGTGATCTCCCGCTTGAGGTCGTACAGGCGCTGCACCGGGTCGGCCGTCGCGCGGTCGAAGACGATCCGCTCGGTGTCCGCGACGGCGTCCCCGAGCGCGACCTCGACCTCCGACGCCGCGCCCACCAGGGCGAGCACCACCGCCAGCGCCACCCGCTGCGCCCCCGAGTCGTGCGCCGGGCCCGGGCCGCGCAGCCTCTCCAGCGCGCGGTCGTGCACCCCCGCGCCGCCCGCCTCGAAGGTCAGCACCAGCTCCGGGCCCACGAGGATGCCGAGCTCCCCCGTGTGCACCTGCCGGTCCGTCTCCGTGAACCACACCGTGGGGGTGAGCACCGCGACCCAGTCGTCGTCGAGCCACCGCACCGCGGCCACCGGCCGCTTGGGCACCTCCCGCGACATGGCGTGCACCCCCGCCAGCCGGTCGCGCAGCGCCGGGTCGAGCTCCTCAGCCGCGGCCAGGAAACCCTGCTTGCCCTCCGCGTGCAGCCAGCGCGCCGGGTGCGCGGCGTCGGATGCGTCGACCGGAGCACCGTGCGTCCCGACGAACCACACCTTCGCGCCCGCAGGCGTCTCCTCGTCCGTCACCCCCGCATTCTCGGACGAACCGGTCGCGTCGGCGCGGTGGGGTCATTGACGATGACGACCGCAAAGTACATAGTTCATGATCAATACTCACTCCGAGTCGAGCGGAGACTCTCGTGACCTGGATCGTCGTAGGCGGCTTCGCCGTGGAGCCGATCGTGCTTGTCCTCGCCCTCGCGCTCGTCGCCGGCGGGCTGCTCTGGTGGGACGGACGGCGCACAGTCGCCCCCACCACGTCTGCCCGACGCGGCATCCGGCACGCGACGATCACGTTCGCCGTCGCGCTGACCCCACTGGTCGTCGGGATGGCCTCCCCTGTGCTGGTCTTCTACTTCGGGCTTCTGGCGCCCCGGCTCGAGCCCCGCCTACTCGCGATCGCTCCCACCATCGGGCTGTGGGCTTTCCTCGCCGTCCAGACGGTCGGCGAGCTCACCTGGCCCGGGCCGCGCGGCTCGCACCGGGAGGCACGACTGGTTGCCCGCACCGCTTCCGACGTCGTCGGCCACGCCGCCCGGCGGTGGATGTGGGCGACGGTCGCCGTGCTCGCCGCCGCCGGTGGCGCCCTCGCCCTGGCCGCGGACGGCCCGCGGACGATCGCCCGTCTCGCCGACGGCGCCGTCGCGGCACAGACCTCGTTCCCTGGGTGGTCGTGGACCATCCCGGTGCTGGCAGTGGCGATGGTCGCCGCCGGCGCCACCGAGGCGGTGCTGCGGCTCGTCGCCTCGCGTCCCGCCGTCGAGGGGGTCGACGGGTACTGGGACATGTGGCTGCGCCGCCGCGCTGCCCGACGCCTGGTGCGCGTCACGCAACTGGTCCTCGGGCTCACCCTCGCGGGGCTCGTCGGGCTCGCCGGCCTCTCGCTCCGCTGGCTCGGCCTGGCGGTCATGGCCGGCGAGGCACCAGCTGTCGGATCGAGCGTGCACGTCCTTGTCGGGGACGTGCTGTGCGGGATCGCGATAGCCGCCGTCGCCGCCTCGCTCGTCGCAGCGGCCTGGCCTGCGCGCGACCCCGCACCGCAGTCCACAATCGGGCAGGTCCCCGCAGGGGCGCGGTCATGACTCTCACCGTCCGGATCGACACGACCTCGCCGGTGCCACACTACGAGCAGCTCCGGTCCCAGCTCGCCGCACTCGTCACGGCGGGCACCCTGCCCGATGGCGAGCGCCTGCCGACCGTCCGTGCCCTCGCCCACGACCTCGGTATCGCGCCTGGCACGGTGGCACGCACCTACCGCGACCTGGAGGCGGCCGGCCTGGTCACCACGCGACGCCGGGCGGGCACACTCGTCACCGCGCCCGCGGCGACCCTCGACCGGGCCGCCGTGACCGAGGAAGCGCGGCGATTCGTCCGGCTGGCCCGTGACCACGGCCTCACAGATGCGGAGGTGCGCGACGCCATCGCGGCAGAGCTGGTGCTGTCCCCTCGCATCGGCTGCGGCTGATCGGGCGGCACTTCGCGTTCAGATCGGCCGTTCCCACCGGATCGGCAGTTCGAGCTGCCGGCAGGAACCTCAGCTGCCGAGATGAGCGGCTTCCTGCACGGGCTGAGCGTCAGCGGCGTCCGCGGCCCGAGAGGCGACGAGCGCCGCCCCGGCACCCGCGACGACGAAGATCGCACCGAGGGCGAGCCAGCCGGGCGTGCCGAACTGGATGGGCAGGGCGGTCACCACGACGGGAGCCGCCATGCCGGCGAGCGCGTAGCCGGTCTGCGACAGGCCCTGGTAGGCGCCCGCACGACGCGGGTCGGCGAGCTCGAACGCCATGCCCCAGCCGCCGGCCTCGGACAGCACCTCGCCAAGGGAGTGCGCGACGGCGGCGAGCACCAGCAGCGCCGTCGCGGCCACGAGGCTGCCGTGGCCGGCCGCCGCGTACAGCACGCACGCGACCGCCAACAGCAGGGCACCCCGGCGCACGGCACGGCCCGCGCCCCGGACGTCGTGCGTGCCGCGCGACGCCCGCACCTGCAGCAGGGCCACGACCGCCGTGTTCACCACCAGCAAGGCGGACACGACGGCGGTGGGCGCGTCCGTGCTCGCGACCCAGAGCGGCACGCCCACCGTCATGACGCCGAACTGCATGGCGACGACGGCGTTGAGGACGACGCTCGCGACGTAGGTGCGGTCGCGCAGCGGGTGCGGGGCGTCGGCGGCCGCGCCGGCGCCGTCCTCGCCCGCGTCCGACGGCGACGGCGACGGCGACGGCGACGGCGACGACGGAGCGTCCGCCAGCATCCGCGCGGCGAGGCCCGGGACGCGGCGCGGCAGGGTCACGAGCGGCACGACGGCGCCGAGCAGCAGCAGCGCCGTCGCGACCATCGCGGTGCGGTACGCGGCCGCGGTGTCGATCAGCAGCGCGACGGCGGCGGCGAGGGTGCCCAGCCCGATGAGGACGTTGGTCACGACGCGCAGCCGCGCTCGCACGTCCACGCGCTCGGGGCCGGTGAACCAGCGGGCGAGCAGCGCCTGCCGCGCCGTGGACTGCACGCCCCGTCCTGCGCTGACGACGACCGCCACCGCCGTGAAGCTCACGACGTCGGACGTGAACGAGTACGCGGCCAGCGCCAGCGCCTGCGCCACCAGGCCCCACACCTGCACCCGGTGCGCGCCGCGCCGGTCCGACCATCGCCCGGCGAGGTACGAGCCGAGCACCCCCGCGCCGCCGGCGATCCCGAGGCCGAGCCCGACCGTGGCCGCGGACAGCCCGACCACCCGCGTGAAGTACAGGACCGACACGGTGTAGAAGATCCCGGTCGACGCCGCGAAGGCCATGGTCGAGAAGGTGAGCGCGCGCGCCACGGGGTCCCGCGGGAGGAGGGTCTGGATCACGGGCACCAGTAAGCGCCCCCGACGCCGGGCAACGAATCGATGTAGTCCTGCGCTACACCTATGCTCGCTCCGTGGGATGGATGCGCTACGAACTGGCCGGCATGGACCTCGCCGACGTCCGGTTCGCCGTCTCCCCGCTGAACGAGCTGGTCCTGTCGCTGCGCACCTGGCGTGACCCGGGTCGCTACCCGCTCCACCTGCCGTGGTTGCGTCGCACCCAGGAGGCCCGCTCGCGCCTCGACGGCGAGATGCTGCTCGCGCTGACCAACGAGGTGCTGTGGACGCCGGACTTCCTCACCCCGCGCCCGCGCAGCCCGCTCACCCGGATCGACGACGAGCTGGCCGCCGTCGCCGCGACCGGGGACGACGTCGTCGCCCGCGAGCTCGCCGCCCTGCACTCGGGCGGCCGCCCCGCTCCGCTCCGCGACCCGCTCCCCCGCGTGCGGCGACGGGCGCTCGACGCGCTGACCGCCTACTGGGACTCGTGCTTCGCGCCGTACTGGCCCCGGATGCGCGCCGTGCTCCAGGCCGACGTCGTGCACCGCGGAGCGGTGATCTCCGCGCGCGGGGCGGGCGCGATGTTCGCCGACCTCGCCGACCGGGTGTCCTTCGCCGACGGCGTGGTGAGCGTGCAGCTCGGGAGCTCGACGAAGGACCTGCGACGGGCCACGACCGGAGAGGGCCTGACGCTGGTGCCCACACTGTTCACCGGTGGCGCGTCCGCCCCCATCTCCGCCGACGAGCCGCCGATGATCATGTACGGCGCGCGCGGCACGGGGACGCTGTGGCAGGCGGAGCAGCAGGTCGCGGACGACGCCCTGGTCGCCGTCCTGGGCCGCGCGCGGGCGGGGCTGCTCACCGCGCTGGAGCGACCCGCGTCGTCCACCGAGCTGGCCCGCCGCCTGGACGTCACGACGAGCGCCGTGAACCAGCACCTGCGCGTCCTGCGCGACGTGGGCCTGCTGACCTCCGCCCGCGCCGGCCGGTCGGTGCTGTACCTGCGCTCCGAGGTGGGGGACGCGCTGGTCGGGCCGACCCGCTGAGCGGTCAGGCGCCGACGCGCGCCAGGTGCGCATCGAGCACGTCGAGCGCCCACCCGGCGTCGGCGCCGGGCTCCTGCCGCACGACGTGCAGCGCGAGGCCGTCGACCAGCGCGTGCAGCTCCCGCACCTCGAGGTCGGACGGCGGGCGCCCGGTCAGTGCGGCGAGCGCCCGCGCGCAGACGTCGTGGATCGCGTCCTGCGAGGCGCGGTGCCCCTCCCGCAGGGCGGGGTCGGTCATGGCGGCGGTGCCGAGGGCGAGGTAGGCCTCCATCTCGGTGCGGCGCTCGGCGTCGAGCGGCAGGAGCTGCGCCAGCACGGCGCGCGACCAGCCCTCGCCGTCTTCCACGGCGTCCACCCGCTCCAGCAGCCGCTCGAGCACCAGCGCCACGGCGCGCTCGCGCACGCTGGCCACGGTGGGGAAGGTGTAGCGCAGGGAGCTCTGGGGCAGGCCGGCCTCGGCCGCCACGTTGCGCACGGACAGGGCCTCCAGGCCGTCGCGCACGAGGACGCGCCACGCGGCCTCGGACACCTGGCGGCGGCGTTCGTCACGGTCGAGCTTCTGGGGCACGCGGCCCATGTTCGCACAGTCGTGCGAAGTGTGCTAGAACTGTCTTCGCACGATCGTGCGAAGACAACCACCCGATCCCGATCGAGAGGAAGTGAGAACCGTGGACTGGCTGATCCTCATCGCCGCCGGCGTCATGGAGGCCGTCTGGGCGACCGCGCTCGCCGCGTCGCGCGGCTTCAGGCGGCCGGTGGCGACGATCGTGTTCGTCGTCGGCCTGGCCCTGAGCATGTGGGGGCTGGCGCACGCGATGCTCACCATCGAAGTGGGCACCGCCTACGCCGTGTGGGTGGGCATCGGCGCCGTGCTCACGGTGCTCGTCGCCATCGTGCGCGGCGACGAGCGGCTGACCGTCGCCCGCGCGCTGCTGCTGGTCGGCCTGGTCGGGTCGGTCGTGGGACTCAAGGTGGTGAGCTGACATGAGCGCGAAGAACGCGAACGGGGCCGCCTGGGGCGTCCTCCTGGCGAGCTCCGTGCTGGAGGCCGTCTGGGCCACCGCCCTGCACGCCAGCCACGGGTTCACGCAGCCCGGCCCGACCACCCTCTTCGTCGTGGCGCTGGCTCTGAGCATGCTGGGCCTGGGGTACGCCGCGAAGCACCTGCCGATCGGCACGGCCTACGCCATCTGGACGGGCATCGGCGCGGCACTGACCGTCGCGTGGGCGATGCTCACGGGCACCGAGACGGCGTCGCTGCTGAAGGCCCTGTTCCTCCTCGGCATCATCGGCTGCGCCATCGGCCTCAAGCTGGTCGGCGACAAGGCCGACCGTCGCGAGGCCGACGACCGGGCGGCCGCGACCGCCGACTGACACGAGACCCCCGGGACGCCCGCCCCCCGGGGGTCTCGCCGTCGCGCACGGCCCGGCTCAGGCCGCCCGCGCCCCTGCCGCGCCGACGACGGGGCGCCGGGGGCGCAGGAGCACCACCGCGACGACGACACCCAGCAGGACGAGCCCCGCGTTGACCGCGACGGCGACGGTCACGCCGTGGTGGACGGCCGATGCCGTCACCCCGCCCGCCGAGGCGGCCGCGACCACCGCCGACATGATCGGCGTCCCCAGGGTGATGCCGACCTGCTGCGACATCGAGGCGAGGCCCGTGGCCAGCCCCTGCTCCGCGTCGGGCAGGCCGTTCGTGGCCGTGACCATGAAGCCGACGATCACGAGCATGTTGCCGATGCCGCCGACGAAGGTCGCCGGCAGCAGCAGCGCGAGGGCGGCCGTGGTCCCCGTGCCCAGGAGGAGCAGCGCGGCGGTGGCGACGGCCTGCACGACGCCGCCGACGACGAGCGTGGTGCGGGTCGACGTCCGCGCGATCACCCGGGGCGCCACCAGGCCGCCCAGGACGGTCCCGACGCCCAGCACCCCGAACGACAGCCCGGCGGCCAGCGGCGTGAAGTCGAGGGTCCGCTGCAGGTACAGGGTCAGCAGATAGACCAGCGACGTCTCGGTGGCGAAGGCGATGACGCCGATCGCGTTCCCCCAGGCGACGTTGCGTCGCCGCAGCACGCCCAGCGGCACCAGCGGCTGCGCGACGCGGCGCTCGATCAGGACGAACGCCACCAGCAGCAGGGCACCGGCCGCGAGGCCGGCGAGGGCGTGCGGGTCGGACCAGCCGTGCTCGCCCGCCTGGGTCAGGCCGTACACGAGGCCGAGCAGGCCGAGGGTGACCGTGAGGGCGCCGGGCAGGTCCAGTCGCGGCCGGACGGCGGGCCGCGACTCCCGGATCACGAGCGGGGCCACCACCACGACGGCGAGCGCGACGGGCACATTGACGAAGAACGCCCAGCGCCACGAGAACAGGTCCGTCAGGACGCCGCCCAGGATCGCCCCCGCGGTGAAGCCCGCGGACATGAGCGCGCCGTTGATCCCGAGCGCCTTCTGGCGCAGCGGCCCCTCCGGGAACGACGTCGTGAGCAGGGACAGGCCGGCGGGCGTGGCGGCCGCGGTGGCGAGCCCCTGGGCCACGCGGGCGGCGAGGAGCATCTCGGGCGTGGTCGCCAGGCCGCCCACCAGGGACGACACGCCCAGCAGCGCCAGGCTGCCGACGAAGATCCGCTTGCGCCCGACCAGGTCCCCGATCCGGCCGAAGAAGAGCGTGAGGCCGGCGGCCGCGAGCGCGAACGAGGTCGCGATCCACTGGAGGCCGGAGAGCGGGAAGCCCAGACCGTCCCCGATCGCGGGGAGCGCGACGTTCAGGATCGAGAAGTCGACGGCGAGCATGAACTGCGCGACGAGCAGGACGGCGAGGACGAGCCGCATCCTGCCCGTGAGGCGCGGGGGCGCAGGCCGGGGCGGTGCGGTGCGGTGCGCGGTCGTGCGGGGCGCGGTCCTCGGGGCGGAGCTGACGGTGGTCATGACGATGGGTCCTTTCGTCACCCGGGGCCGCAGGGAGGCGGCGGCGCGGGACAGGGGCGGGAACAGGGGACCACTAATGGATCTGTAGTCCCGTTACTGCCGAACGTAGCACCAGGACGACGCAATGGGAACTGCAGTTCCGATAACATGGCCCACGGGTCGCTCGGGCCCGTCGAAGGAGGAGGTCACCCATGCCCGCACGACCGCACCAGGACACGACGGCGGACGACCCGCGCACCGCCGAGACCGCCCCCGGCACCGTGCGCCCCGGCGGCCGGACGGCGCGCGTCCGCGAGGCGGTCCTGCAGGTGGCCGGCGACACCCTGGCCACCGAGGGCTTCGCGGCGCTCGACCTGGCCGAGGTGGCGCGTCGCGCGGAGGTCGGCAAGACCACGGTGTACCGCCGCTGGGGCACCCCCGGGGCGCTCGCCGCCGACCTGCTCGTCGAGATGGCGGAGACGTCGCTCCCCCGCGCAGACACCGGCACCCTCGACGGCGACCTGCAGGCCAACGCGCGGCTGGTCGTGAAGACCCTCACGGACCCTCGGCAGGGGGCGCTCTTCCGCGCCCTGATCGCCGCCTCGTTGTGCAACGACCAGGCGGCCGACGCCCTGCACCGCTTCTACGCGGTCCGCATCGGGGAGTGGGCAGCGTGCGTCACGGACGCCGTCGCCCGCGGCGAGGTCCCCGCGGGCACCGACGCCGACGCCGTCGTCGCCGCCGTCTCCGCGCCCCTCTACTACGCCATGGTCAACGTGGGCCGCCCCCCGGTGCAGGCCGACGCCGACCGCGCAGCCGGGGCCGCGGCCGCCGCGGCGCGCGCCGGCGTCTGGGCCTAGCGGTCACCGCGCGCGGCGTCAGACCTCGCGGCGGTGCACGACCTGCGCCGCGGCCTGGTCGCGCGGCATGAGCAGCACCTGGTCGACGTTGACGTGCGCCGGGCGGGTGGCGATCCACGCCACCGTCTCGGCGACGTCCTCGGCCGTGAGCGGCTCGACGCCCGCATAGACGGCGTCCGCCCGCTCCTGGTCACCCTTGAAGCGCACCAGGGAGAAGTCGGTGTGCACCATGCCGGGGTCGATCTCGCTGACGCGCACGGGCTGGCCGAGCAGCTCGAGGCGCAGGACCCGGGTCAGCGCGGCCTCGGCGTGCTTGGCCGCGTTGTAGCCGGCGCCGCCCTTGTAGGGCTCGCGGCCGGCGATGGAGCCGATGGTGATGACCTGGCCGTCGCCGCTCGCGATCAGGCGCGGCAGCAGCGCCTTGGTGACGCGCACCGTGCCGAGCACGTTGATGTCGTACATGCGCTGCCAGTCGGCGAGGTCGGCCTCGGCCACGGACTCGGTCCCCAGCGCGCCGCCGGCGTTGTTGACGAGCAGGTCGCAGCGGCCCGGCCCCGCGTCGATCGCCGCCGCGAACGCCTCGACGGACGCGTCGTCCGTGACGTCGAGCGGGAGCGCGGTCCCGCCGGTCTCGGCGGCCACCTGCTCGAGCCGGTCCATCCGGCGGGCGCCGAGAACGACATGGAAGCCCGCCGCCGCGAGGGCGCGGGCGCTGGCCGCGCCGATCCCGCTGCTGGCTCCGGTGACGACGGCGACGCGGGCGGTGCTGGGCGGGGTCGACATGGAGAGGCCCTCCTCGGGAGCGGGAACCGGTCGGCGCGGCGTCGACCTCGGGGATTCCCGATGCTAGTCGTCGACGCCGCGTCGCTCCGAGAGCAGACGTCTCAGCCGTTGAACGTGCCGGGGTGCGGGCCGGTGCGCCCATCGCGCTCGAGCCCGTCGACGGCGGTCAGCTCGGCGTCGCTGAGCTCGAAGTCGAGGACGTCGAGGTTGGCGGCGATCCGCGCGGGCGTCACGGACTTGGGGATGACGACGCGGCCCTGCTGCAGGTGCCAGCGCAGCACCACCTGGGCGGGCGTGACGCCATGGGCGCGGGCGGCGTCGACGACGGGCGCGTCGCCCAGGACGGCACCCTGCGCCAGCGGGCTCCAGGCCTCGGTGACGGCGCCGTGGCGGGCGTTCGCCGCGACGGTCTCGCGGTTCTGCAGCGCCGGGTGCAGCTCCACCTGGTTCACGACGGGGTTGCTGCCGCCGAGCGCCGCGACGCGGTCGAGGTGCTCGGGCAGGAAGTTGGACACGCCGATCGACCGGGCCAGGCCGGCGTCGCGCAGGTCCTCCAGGCCCTGCCAGGCGTCCAGGTAGGCGTCGGTCGCGGGGGCCGGCCAGTGGACGAGGTACAGGTCCACGTGGTCGAGGCCGAGCTTCCCGAGGCTCTCCTCGAGACCCTCGCGGGCCGACGCCCGGCCGAGCCTGTCGACCCACAGCTTGGTGGTGACGAACAGCTCGTCGCGGGCGACGCCGGACTCGGCCAGGGCGCGGCCCACGCCGCGCTCGTTGCCGTAGACGGCGGCCGTGTCGATGCTGCGGTAGCCCGCCTCGAGGGCGGAGCTCACGGCGGCCGTGGTCTCGGCGTCGGGCACCTGGAAGACGCCGAAGCCGAGCTGAGGCATGGTGCGGCCGTCCGAGAGAGAGACGGAGGGGACGTGCGTGGTCATGATGATCCTTCCGGTGGTGCGGTGCTGGAGCGTCGGGGTCAGACGGCCGCGGGTGCGAGCTCGTGCTCGACGTCGCGCGGCCGGGCGAGCTCGCCACCGCGGGTGCGGACGGCGACCAGCAGGACGCCGAGCCCGACGACGGTGATGGCGGCGCCCACCCACAGGGGCGAGGTGTAGCCCGCGCCGGCGGCGAGTGCGAGGCCCGCGGCCCAGGCACCGAACGCGTTGCCGACGTTGAACGCGGCGATGTTGGCGCCGGAGCCGAGCGTGGGGGCGGCTTCCGTGAACCGCATGATGCGGGCCTGCAGGCCGGGCACGGTGGCGAAGCCGAAGCCGCCCATGAGCAGCAGCGCGACCACGGTCGCGACCTTGCTCTGCGCGGTGAGCGCGAAGACGACGAGCACGGCCGCCAGCACCGCGATGACGGTGACGAGCGCCTTGACGAGGTTGCGGTCGGCGGCCCGGCCGCCGAGGACGTTGCCCGCGAAGAGGCCGGCGCCGAAGACGACGAGCAGCCACGGCACGACGGCGGCGCTGAAGCCGCTGACCTCGGTGAGGGTGAAGGCGATGTACGTGAACCCGCCGAACATGCCCCCGAAGGCGAGCACGGTGACCGCCATCGACAGCCAGACCTGGCGGTCGCGGAAGATGCGGAACTCCGACAGCACGGAGCCGGTGGAGCGATGCTCGACGCGCGGCACGAGGACCGCGATGCCGATCAGACCGAGCACGCCGATGGCGGTGATGGCCCAGAAGGTGGCGCGCCACCCGGCCGCCTGGCCGAGGAACGTGCCGAGCGGCACGCCCGCCACGTTCGCGACGGTGAGCCCGCCGAACATGAACGAGATGGCGGCGGCACGGCGGTTCGCGGGCACGAGGTCGGCCGCGACGACCGCCCCGATGCCGAAGAACGCGCCGTGGCACAGGGCGGCGACGACCCGCCCGGCCATCGTCATCCCGTAGGTGGGCGCGACGGCGGACAGCAGGTTGCCGGCGATGAACAGGACCATGAGCAGCATGAGCGCCTGCTTGCGCGGCACCCGGGAGAGAGCCGCGGTGAGGGCGATGCCGCCGACGGCGACGGACAGGGCGTAGCCGGAGATGAGGTAGCCGGCCACCGTCTCGGTGACGCCGAAGTCGGCGGCCACCTCCGGCAGCAGGCCCATGATGACGAACTCGGTGAGTCCGATGCCGAAGCCCCCGAGGGCGAGGGCGTACAGCGCGGCAGGCATCGTGCCTCCATGAGGGTGAGGGTGGGGACGCGTCCGGCCCGGTGTGAGGCCGGACGCAACTACCGGCGCGTGCATTAGTTGCACGCGCAACGTTCTAGATAGTTGCACACGCGCTATATAGGCGCAAGGCGCTATGCTGTGACCCGGACGACGGGCTGCCACGAGCCCGCGAGGAGGCCGACATGGGAATCGCCGACGACGCCGTCGAGATCCGCGCACGCGGGTGGCGCACGCTCGCCGCGCTGCACGGGCTGATCGAGACCGACCTGGAGCGCGCGCTGCAGAAGGAGCACCAGCTGTCCGTCGTGGAGTTCACCGTGCTGGACGCGCTGAGCCGCCAGGACGGCTGGCACATGCGCATGCAGCAGCTCGCGCGTGCCGCCGCGCTGTCCAGCAGCGCCACGACGCGCCTCGTGACCCGCCTCGAGGACCGCGCACTGCTCACGCGCATCCTGTGCGCCGACGACCGCCGCGGCATCTACACCGAGCTCACGCCCGGCGGCCGCGCCCTCCTGGAGAAGGCCCGGCCCACGCACGACCGCGCGCTCGAGGACGCCCTCACGCGCGCCGAGAAGATCCCCGAGATCGCCCCGCTGGCGTCGTCGCTGCACGAGGTCGCGGCGGTCTGACGGCGGCGCCGCCCTCGCCCGAGGCGTGTCGGCGCGCGGTGCCATGCTGCCCGCATGCCGATCACCGTCGATGAGCTGCGTGACCACTTCCTCGCCGCCTGGGGTCCCGACACCTGCTATCCGCACATGAGCCTGGAGTGGTCCCGCGAGAACCCGTCACGCGACCAGTGCGGCATGACCGCCCTGGTCGTCCAGGACATCCTGGGCGGCGACCTGGTCCTCGCCGAGGTCCACGTCGACGGGGCCCAGATCGGCCACCACTACTGGAACCGGCTGCCCGACGGCACGGACGTCGACCTCACGGCGGACCAGTTCCGGCCGGAGGAGACGGTCGTCGGCGGCACCGTGGTGGCCCGGCCCCCGGACGCGCCTCGCTACCACCGGGAGCAGTACGAGCTCCTCCGCGACCGGGTCCTCGAAGCGCTGGGCGCCGCGCCCCGGCGCTGAGGCGCGGTCCGCGGAGGCCCCGCAGTTCAGCAGGGCCGGTCGACCGGATTCGCAGCGCCTCGCGGGATGCCCGCCGTCGCGAGCAGGTCCTCGTGCAGCTCCATCCACACCCCGTGGACGGAGGCCGCGCCGAGGCCGGCCACGCGCGCGCCGTCACCGCCCCGAGCCGCCGTCAGGGCGTCGTCGAGCCGCCGGTCGTAGCCCGCGAACCGAGCGAGCTCGCCCGCGAGAGCGGCGAGCACCGGTCGCACGCCGTCGACGACGGCGGCGAGCTCGTCGAGCACGCGGGCGTCCCAGTCCGCGTCCCGGTGGTCGTTGACGTCGAGGCGCCCGCCGTCGCCGGGGCGCAGCTGCCAGTCGGTGCACGCCCGCAGCAGCCGGGAGTTCAGCGGGTCGAACGCGGCGACCGCCTCGCGCACGACGGTGGCGGCGCGGCCGCTCGGGTCGGCGGCCAGCTCCGCGGCGAGGCGACGCTCGCCCTCGGCCCGGCCTCGGTCCGTGAGAGACCATCCGCCCGACCCGGCGAACTCCGCCCAGGTCACGTGCCCGTACGCCTCGAGGTCGAGCAGGAGCTCGCGAGCGGTGTCGGGCGCGACTCCCGCCCGTTCGGCGACCGCGGCGTCGTCCGCCGTGCCCCGGACGCGGACGGCGTGCAGCACGAGCAGCTCGGGCTCCGACGCGCGGCTCACGACGCCTCCCCCGCCCCCGCCGACCGGGCGACGAGCCGGTCGAGCCGCTGCTGCACCGCCTGCGGGGAGCCGAGGCCGAGCGCCCCGGCCATGCGCCCCCACGTGTGCCCGGCGGCGCGGGCGGAGAACAGCGCCGCGACCTCGAGCTGCTCCGCCTCGGCGCGCGCCGAGGGCGCGAGCGCGAGGGCGGCGAGCGCCCCCGCGGCGTCCTGCGCGGGGGTGAGCTCCCCGCGCGCGGAGCGCCACAGGTAGTGGCGCACGAGGTCGGTCGCCGACGGCGGCACGGATGCCGGCTGCCAGGGGCGCGGCATGAGCGCGTCGGCGCCGAGGTCGAGCAGCACACGGCGGGCGCGGGCCTCGTCGTCGGCGGCACCCTGGTCGGCGTCGTGGGGCTTGCGTTCCATCCCGCGACGGTGGACCATCAACGAATTGTTGTCAACATCATGTTGAAGGTGAGGCGATCTCGTGCCCGCGGTGCTCCCGCTCGACGCCGCCTCGTCGGCGCACGGCGGCAAGGCCGCCACCATCGGCCGGCTGCTTCGCGCCGGGCTGCCCGTCCCGGACGGCTACGTCGTGCCCGCCGGCGTCCCGGAGCGGGACCTGCCGGAAGCCGTCGCCGCAGGGCTCGACCGGCTCGACCGGCCCGGGCCCGTGGCGGTGCGGTCGTCCGCGGCGGACGAGGACGGCGCGCGCGCGTCGGCGGCCGGGCAGTACGACACGGTGCTCGGCGTGGTCGGCACGGCCGACGTCGTCCGGGCGGTCGCGACCTGCCGAGCGTCGGCCGCCGGACCACGGGCCACCGCCTACCGGGCGGCGACGGCGGGCGCGGGCGGGGGCGGCGCCGACGGGTCCGGCGTCGAGGTCGCCGTCCTCGTGCAACGGCTCGTCGGCGCCCGGGCGGCAGGCGTGCTCTTCACCGGCGCCGGGCGCACGGTGGTCGAGGCGTCGTGGGGCCTGGGCGAGAGCGTCGTGCAGGGCGCCGTCGACCCCGACCGGTTCACGGTGACCGGCGGGCGCGTCGTCGAGCGCCGCACCGGCGACAAGCGCACGCGCGTCGACCGCTCCGCCGCCGGCACCACCACCCGCGACGTCCCGCCCGCCGACCGGGCCCGCCCCAGCCTCGACGACGACGCGGTGCTGCGCCTCGCCGCGCTGGGCGAGCGAGCCGCGAGCCTCCTCGGCGGGCCGCAGGACGTGGAGTGGGCGGTGGACCACGACGGCGCCGTCTGGCTGCTGCAGTCCCGGCCGGTCACGGCCGACCTCCCCTCGGACCGGGCGCACGACGACCGGCCAGGGGCGTTGCGCGGCACAGGGGCGAGCGGCGGACGGGCGACCGGACCGGCACGGGTGGTGCGCGGGCCGGACGACTTCGGCACGGTCCGGCCGGGCGACGTCCTGGTCTGCCGCGAGACGGACCCGGCGTGGACGCCGCTGTTCGGCGTCGCGGCCGCCGTCGTCACCGAGACGGGCGGGCTGCTGTCGCACGCGGCGATCGTCGCGCGCGAGCTCCGCCTGCCCGCCGTGCTCGGTGTGGCCGCCGCGACCGACGTCCTGCGCGACGCCGGCACGGTCGCCGTCGACGGCGACGCCGGGACGGTCACACCCACCTGACCTGCGACCGGGCTGGACGACCCGTGGACGCCCACGGCCCGTCGTGGAACCATCCGGCCATGACTGCGACGGCACCCCCTGCCGGGAGACGACCGGCCGTCGAGCACGCCCTCGGCCCGTTCACGCGTGCCCGCCCTCCGGCCGCGTGGGTACTGCGCGTGCTGGCGACCCTCCTCGACTCGGCCCTCGTGGCGTCGGTGGCCTTCCTCGCCACCGGCGGCGGGCCGACCCTGGCCGCGCTGCCCGTGCTGGGCAAGCCCGGCGGCGGCGGCGGCGCGGGGTGGACGGTGGGCACGCTGCTGGTGCTCGGGGCGCTCCAGGCATACACGGGCATGACGCCCGGCAAGCGGGTGGCCGGCATCGCGGTGGTCGACGACGGCTCCGGCCGCCCGATCGGGCTGCCCGGCACGATGGTGCGCTGGTTCGCCCACGTGCTCGACGCGATCCTGCTGATCGGCTACCTGCGCGCCGCCTTCCGCCGCGACGGGCGCACGTTCGCGGACTCGCTGCTCGGCACCGTCGCGGTGCGCACGACGACGCCCGAGCCGCATCCCCTCGTCGCCCGGCTCCGCACGGCCCGCGACACGCATGCGCCGTGGCTGCGCTGGCCGCGCCGCGTCACCTCGGCCGTCGCCCTCGTGCTCTGCGCCGCGGCTGCCACGATGAGCATCACCGCGAGCAGCGGCGGCGGGCAGCAGATGTCCGAGCAGGAGACGTCGTGCCTCAGCACCGGGGACTTCGCGCCGACGGCGGTGATCGGCAGCGCCCGGTCGTTCGACATGGACTCCCGACTCGGCATCACGCGCGTCGACGTCACACGCTGGCAGGTCGCGGTGGCGTGGTCCACCGGGCTTGGCATCGACTCGAGCGACAACCCGGAGGTCGGCGACCTCCGCGCCCGGCTCACGGCGACCTCGCCGGACGGGCGGTCCCACTCCTGGGCCGAGTCCCCCGGCGCGACCGGCCTCGACGAGGCGGGCGACGGGTTCGACGAGGTCGCCGGCGACCCGTGGATCTCGCTCGCCGATGAGGTCGCGTCCGCGGTGGTCACGGTGCCCGAGGAACCCACGGGCTGGACGGCGCGCGCGGAGCTGCTCGACGACGGGGCGGTCGTGGCCGAGTGCTCCGCTCCGGTCCCGGCCATCGAGACGGACCCCGCGGACCTGTGGTGACCGGCCGTCAGGGCCGGAACGTCGTCTGCCCGTGCGGCGACTTGGCGAACGCGAGCACCTTGTCGGCGACGACGCGATAGACCAGCGCCCGCTGGCCGTGCGGGTCGAACGACTCGTCGTCGTTCTCGAAGTCCCAGGCGTCGCCGTACTTGGCGCGGAACCCGTCGGCGAGGCGGCGCAGCCCGGGCTCGCCGGTGGCGCGGACGGCGGCACCCTCGACGACGACGTCGAGCCCGTCGTCCCAGGCCGGGGAGCCGATCGTCACCGCCACCTGCGGGCCGGCGGCCAGGTTGCGGGCCTTCTGCTCGTCAGGGCCGGTGCAGAACGCGAAGCCGTCGTCCGTCCACAGGCCCACGAGCGGCGTGACGTGCGGTCGCCCGTCCGCCCGCACCGTGACGAGCCGGTACAGGGTGGCGGCCGAGAGCGCGGCCTCGACCTCCTCCCACGGCGTGGGCACGGCGATCTCGCTGAAGCGGGAGTCGAGGGTTCCGGTAGGTGTCATGCCAGGACAGACCCGCCGGGCCGACGAAACTCGTCGGCCCGGCGGGTCCGGGAACCTGCGACCGGGAGCGGTCAGCGGCTGTGCGCCGACACGTCGCCCAGCGTGGTCGTGGCGCGGATCGCCACGGCGACGTCGCCGCCGTTGTTGGTGATCGCGTTGCTGACGCGGCCGAGCGTGGTGCCGGCGTCGAGCGACGCCGTGACGCCGGACGCGACACCCACCGTGACGTCGCCGGCCTGGGTGCGCAGGTCGAGCGCACCCTGCACGGCCTCGTCCACGCTCAGGTCGCCCTTCGCGGTGCTCAGCGAGCCGGGGCCGGTGAGGCGGCCGACGGCGATGTCTCCGGCCTGCGTGGTGAGGCGCGCGCTCGCCGCCTCGTCGAGCTTGATGTCGCCGTGCGCGGTGTCTACGACGACGTCGCCGAGGCGCCCGACGCCCCGCAGCGGGGCGCTCGCGGCCTTGACCTCGACGCCCGAGCCGGCGGGCAGCTGGACCGTGACCTCGACGTAGCCGGAGGGGCCGAAGGCCCGGTGCCCGTCGGGGGCCGTGACGCGCAGGACACCGTCGGCGTACTCGACCGTGGTCTGCTCCGCGGCCTTGACGTCGCGGCTCTTCGAGGCGTCGGCAGGCCGCACCTCGACGGTGGTGTCGGCGCGATCGGCGGCGATGAAGGTCAGGCGCCCGGCGGGGACGTCGACGACGGCGGACACCGGGGTGGTGGTGGGGTAGGTCTGCATCGCGTTCAGCTCCTGCGGTGATCGGTGCGAGTGTTTCTGACAAGAGAAACGCTACGTTGCGTTCGCAGACTGGGCAAGAGCAATGTTGCACATCAGAGACGTTCTCGCAGGTCACTGGGCATAGATCGTTGCATCGGTGTGAGAATTCAACGCAACCACCGATGTCGCGCGCGTTGCATCCGGTCCGGAGTGAACGTAACGTGGGCGCGTCACGACCGAGGGAGGACGCCATGCCGGGAGGCCGGCTCACCGCGCAGGAGCGCCAGCAGATCGCCCTGGGCCTCGCCGACGACCTCGCGTACGCGGAGATCGCGCGACGGCTCGACCGCCCGACGTCGACGGTCACGCGCGAGGTGATGCGCAACGGCGGGCCGGGGGGCTACCGCGCCGACCTCGCGCAGCGTGCCACCCAGCAGCGCGCCCACCGTCGCCGCCCTTCCGCGGCGCATCGCGGCGCCGCGACGGAGCTCGCCCGCCCCGACGACGCGGCCCTGCGCGAGTACGAGGAGACGTTCACGACCCTGCTCATGCAGTCGGGGCTCCCCCGCATGGCCGCCGCCGTGCTCACCCGGCTCTACGTCGCCGACTCGGGGAGCCTCACCGCGGCCGAGCTCGTGGAGCAGCTGCAGGTGAGCCCGGCGTCCGTGTCCAAGGCCGTCGGCCTCCTGGAGAACCTGGGCCTGATCCGCCGCGAGCGCGAGGACGGCCGCCGCGAGCGCTACGCCGCCGACGGCGACGCCTGGTACCAGTCGATGATCGCCGCCGCCCGCGCCAACGCTGCGCTCGCGGCCACTGCCCGCCAAGGGGTCGACGTCCTGGGCCGCGAGTCCCCCGCAGGCGCGCGCCTGGAGAACATGGCGCGATTCATCGACTTCGTGGCCGACAGCATCACGCGTGCGGCGGAGCAGGCGCGCGACCTGCTCCACACCGGCCCTGCTCCGGCACCGGACGACGACGCGCTGGAGGGCTGAGCCTCGATCAGCCCGGGTCGCGCTCCACCCAGCGGTCGGCGGCCCACAGCACGGCGAGCGCGAGCCCGGGGTCGGTGCCGTCGGCGACGTCCATCGTGTACGTGTCGCGGACCGTCACCCACTTCTGGGTGATCAGGGCGACGGGCGCGCCACCTGCGGTGACCGTGTATTCCTTCTCGATGAGGTTGCCCTGCAGCTCCCACTCCGGGCTGCCGGGAACCGTGAGCGTCATCCTCGAGCGGATCGGCGAGAACAGCTTGCCGTGCAGGGACGCGACCTCGGTGCCCGCGGCGTCGGCGATCGTCATGCGCTTCGGCACGTTGAGCACGCGGCCGGTGACGCGGTACACGACGGTCCCCGCGGCGTCGAGCACGTCGGCGCGCTCGCGCGGCCCGATCTTGCCGTCGACGACGAAGGCGTCGGCGCCCGCGAGGTCCGTGACGGTGAAGTCGCGCCCCATGGACACGAACTTCGACTTCACGACGTACCGCGACCAGCCGGCCGGGGGCGGAGGGAGTGCCATGCCGCCCAGGATGCCTTACTTGATGGCACCCATCGACAGGCCGCGCACCAGCTGCTTCTGCGCGATCCACCCGGCGAGGATCACCGGCAGCGACGCGAGCAGGGCCGCCGCGCTCAGCCGGGCGAGGAACAGGCCCTCGCTCGTCATCGTCGAGACGATGAAGATCGGCACCGTGGCGGCACGCGACGCCGTGAGGTTGAGCGCGAAGAAGAACTCGTTCCACGCGAAGATCACGCAGATGAGCGCCGTCGCGGCGATGCCGGGCGCCACCATGGGGATGAGCACGGAGCGCAGGGTCTTCATCAGCCCCGCGCCGTCGACGGCCGCGGCCTCGAGCACCTCGGCCGGGATCTCCTGGAAGAACGACCGCATCATCCACACCGCGATCGGCAGGTTCATCGCCGTGTACAGCACGACGAGGGTCCAGATGTTGTCGAGCACCCTCAGCTGCCCGGCGATGACGTAGATCGGCACGATGACGGCCACGACCGGCAGCATCTTGGTGGAGATGAAGAAGAACAGCACGTCGCTGACCTTCTCCACCGGCCGGATCGACAGCGCGTACGCGGCGGGGATGCCGAGCAGCAGCACGAGGACGGTGGAGACGCCGGTGGCGATCGCCGAGTTCGCGACGTACGACCCGGACTCCCCGATCACGGCCCGGAACTGGTCGAGCGTCGGGCTGAAGAACCAGGTGGGCGGGTCGGAGGACGCCTGGTTCTCCTGCTTGAAGGCCGTCATCGCCATCCACAGGACGGGGAAGAAGAACCCGAGCGCGAGGATCCAGGTGAGGCTGGTGAGCAGGCCGCCCGTGACGCGACCGCGGCGCGCCTCGCGCCGCACGGGCGCGGCCGCCGTCGTCGTGCGCGGAGCCGTGGTGGTGGCGGTCATGCTCACTCCTTGACGTCGAAGCTGCGGAAGATGAGCCGCAGCGCGGCGGAGGCGACGATGATCGTGGCGATGACGACGACGACGCCCATCGCGGCGGCCTGCCCGACGTCGAAGCCGAGGAAGGCGCGCTGGTAGATGTAGAACGGCAGGTTCGCGCTGGCCGTCCCGGGGCCGCCCGCGGTCATGAGGTAGATCTGGTCGAACGTGTTGACCACGTAGATGATCCCGAGCAGCACGCCCAGCTCGATGTACCGGCGCAGCTGCGGCAGCGTGATCGAGCCGAAGGTGCGCCACCAGCCGGCGCCGTCCATCGCGGCCGCCTCGAGCACGTCCTTCGGCTGCGCCTGCAGGCCGGCGAGCACCAGCAGCATCATGAACGGCGTCCACTGCCACACCAGGGCCATGAGGATCGCGACGATCGGGTACGTCGAGGTCCAGTCGACCGGGTCGATGCCCACCAGCCCGAGCGTCCAGTTGAACAGCCCGTACGTGGGGTTGAGCATCGCCATCGACCACAGCACCGAGCTGGCCACCGGCATGATGAGGAACGGTGTGATGAGCAGGGTGCGGGCCACGCCGCGGCCGCGGAACGGCCGGTCGAGCAGGATCGCGAGCACGATGCCCAGCACCATCGCGACGAGCACGCAGCCCAGCGTGATGATCACCGAGTTGAGCGCCGTCTGGCGGAACACCGAGTCGCGCGCGATGTCCACGTAGTTCGCCAGCCCGACGAACAGGTCGGACTCCGGACGCAGCAGGTTCCGCGAGTGCAGCGAGTACCAGATCGTCACGAGGAACGGGATCTGCGTGACGACGATCGTGAAGACCAGCGCGGGCAGCAGCGGGCCGCGGCGGCGCCACCGCTCGGCCCGGGAGTACCGGTGCTTGTCGGCGCGCGCCGCGCGCTGGGCCTGGGCGCGCCGGAGGTTCCCGGCCTGGGTGGCGACGGCGGTCATGGCTTTCCTCCGGCCTCGCTGCCTGGGGCGGCGTCCTGCTGCTCGTGGTACGTCTCCGCGACGGTCTCCGCGTACTGCTGCGACTGCTCGAGGGCTTCGGCCACGGACTTCTGGCCGGCGATCGCGGCGGACATCTGCTGCCCCACGCGGGTGCCGAGGTCCTGGAACTCCGGGATGCCGACGAACTGGATGCCCGGGTACGGCGCGGGCGCCACCATCGTCTTCTCCTGGGTGGCCTCGCCCATCGCCGTGAGGGTGGCGTCGGCGTACGCCTCGGAGACCTCCGCGTACTCGGGGATCTCGTACGTGGACAGCCGACTGCCCGGCGGCACCCGCTCCCACGACAGCCGCTCACCGACGAGCTTGATGTAGTCCTTGTCGGTCATCCACGAGACGAAGTCCCAGGCGGCGTCCTTGTGCTCGCTCGTGGACGGGATCGCCAGCGACCAGGAGTACAGCCAGCCGGCCGCGTCCGTCTCGCTCACCGGCGCGGGCACGTAGCCCGTCTTGCCCGCCACGGTGGACGACGCCGGGTCCTCGATCGACGAGACCATCGACGTCGCGTCGTACCACATGGCCGCCTGGCCCTGCGCGAACCGCGTGAGGCAGTCGCCGAAGCCGGACGTCGCGGCGCCGGGCTGGCCGTACCGCTGCACGGTGTCGACGTACGTCTCCACCGCCTCGCGCACCTCGGGCGAGTCGAGGCGTGCGTTCCCGTCCTCGTCGAACCACTGCCCGCCGAAGGTGTTCATCACGGTGGTCATCGGGGCCATGACCTCGCCCCACCCGGCCAGCCCGCGCAGGCAGACGCCCGCGAAGTCCTCGGCCGGGTCGTTCAGCTCGGCGGCCAGCTCCCGCACGTCGTCCCAGGTGGGGCGGTCCGGCATGGTGAGCCCGGCCTGCTCGAAGAGGTCCTTGCGATACGCCAGGAACGACGACTCGCCGTAGAACGGCACCGAGTAGAGGTCGCCGTCCACCGACAGCGCGTCGCGCACGCTGGGCACGAAGTCGTCGGGGTCGTAGCCCTCGGTGGCGTCGGCGTACGGCTGCAGGTTCTCGATCCAGCCGTTCTCGGCCCACATCGGCGTCTCGTAGTTGGAGATCATCACGACGTCGAACTCGCCGCCGCCCGTGGCGACGGACGCCGTGATCTTGGCGCGGGCCTCGTTCTCCGGCAGCGACACGAAGCGCACGTCCACGCCGGGGTGCTCCTTGCGGAACTCGTCCTGCAGGGAGATCGCGTCCTGCATCTGCGGGTTCGAGACGATCGCCACCACGATCTGCTCGCCGTCTCCCCCGCCGACGGCCCCCGCGCCGGCGCACGCGGCCAGGGAGAGCCCGAGGACGGCGGCGCTGCCCGCGGCGGCGAGCCGCCGGGTTCGTGGTCGGAACATCGCTGTCCTCACGTCGCTGGTCGGTTCGATCGGTGGTGCCTCGACGAGCCGCAGCGCGCACAGATGAGATGCGGCGCTGCGCTCATCTGTCTGGACAGTAGTTCGTTATGCTCAGGTGAGCAAGGCCCGCTGCTCACCCGACGAGGGTATCGACGAACTCAGCCAGCGAGGATGATCCCGTGACCGATGTCGAGCACGCCCGGCTCCTCGTGGACGTCAGCCGCGACTACTACCTCGACAACGAGTCCAAGGTGGACATCGCCGCCCGCCACGGCATCTCCCGCTTCCAGGTGGCCCGGCTGCTCGCCGAGGCGCGCGAGAGCGGCGTCGTGCGGATCGAGATCTCGCCGCCCGCCCACCTCGACTCCGACCGGGCACGGCGCCTGGCCGACCGCCTCGGGGCCCGCGAGGTCGTGGTCGTCGGCTCGGGCGGCTCCACCGCGGCGACGCGCGAGTCCGTCGCCCGCACCCTCGCCCGCGTCGTGGGCGAGCACGTGCGCGAAGGGGCGACGCTCGGCGTCTCCTGGTCCCGCACCATCGAGCTGGCCGTGCGGCACCTCGCCCCCTTGCCCGCGTGCGACGTCGTGCAGCTGGTCGGCGCGCTGCCCGTGGACGGCTCGGGCGACTCGCTCGACATGATCCAGGCCTTCCGGCGGATGCCCGGCGTGCGCACGTGGCCCGTGTGGTCGCCGCTGCTCGTCTCCGACCCGGGCACGGCCGCCGGCATGCGGCGCCAGCCCGAGATCGCCGCGGCCCTCGACCGCGCCGACGGCCTCGACCTCGCCGTCGTCGCCGTCGGCGCCTGGACCGCCACCGGGTCCACCGTGTTCCCGCAGGTCACCGGCGACGAACGCCGGGCCGCGACCGCCGCCGGCACGGTCGCCGAGTGCTCCGGGCGCCTCTTCGACGCCGAGGGACGCCGCGTCGTCACGCCGCTCGACGCCCGCGTGGTCGGCGTGACCTTCGACCAGCTCGTGCGCACCCCCGAGGTCGTCACCGCCGGCTACGGGCGAGAGGCCGCCCCGGGCCTGCGCGCCGCCGTCGCCGGCGGCATCGCCACGACCGTGGTGTGCGACGACGCCGCCGCGAGCGCCCTCGAGGACCTGCTGGACGCCGCGACCGCGTGACGTCCGTTTGCGGGCATGACCTGCGCCGTCGAGCCTGAGGGGGACGCGAGGAGGACACCATGGCCGAGACCGGCACGCCGAAGACCGGGCCCGACGACGGCAGGTCGCCCGACGCCCCCGACTCCGAGGCCCCTGACACCGAGGCTTCCGGCACCGAGGCCCCCGACACCCCGCGCGCCCCCTCGGACGCGCCGAAGCCGTCCTGGGGCCGGGCACTCAAGGCCACCTTCCGCGAGTTCCTTGCCGACGAGTGCACCGACCTCGCGGCCGGGCTGACCTACTACGCCGTCCTGGCATCCGCACCCGCCCTGCTGGCGCTCGTGTCGCTCCTCGGGTTCGTGGGGGACGCCGAGAAGGCCCTCGACTCCGTGCTGAACACCCTCTCGGAGTTCCTCCCGAAGGACATGATCGGCATCGTCGAGCCGCTCATCGAGAACGCCGTCGGCAACACGGGCGCCGGCGTCGCCCTCGTGCTCAGCCTCGTGCTCGCACTGTGGTCCGCGTCCGGGTACGTGGGAGCGTTCGGCCGCGCGATGAACCGCATCTACGACATCGAGGAGGGGCGCCCGATCTGGAAGCTGCGCCCCGCGATGTTCGCCGTGACGCTGGTGGTGCTGATCATCACGGCCGTCGTCGTCGCGAGCTTGGTGCTCTCCGGGCCGATCGCACGGTCGGTGGGCGAGGCGATCGGGCTCGGGGAGGTCGCGATCACCGTGTGGGGCATCGCGAAGTGGCCGGTGGCGCTGCTGCTCGTGATCGTGGCCGTCGCGCTGCTGTACCACTTCACCCCCAACGTGAAGCGGCCGCGATTCCGCTGGCTGAGCGTCGGCGCCATGGTCGCCATCGTGGTGACCGGCATCGCCTCCGCGGCGTTCGGGTGGTACGTCGGCAGCAGCTTCTCGAACTACGGCTCCTACGGCATCCTCGCCGCGGTCATCGTGCTGCTGCTGTGGCTGTGGATCGTCAACCTCGTGTTGCTGCTCGGGGCCGAGCTCGACGCCGAGGTGGAGCGGAGCCGCGAGCTCAACGACGGACTGCCCGCGGAGGAGAGGGTGCAGCTCCCGCCCCGCGACACCAAGGCCAGCGACAAGAAGGCCGGCAAGCGCCGCGACGCGGTCGCCGAGGCGCGCGCCGTCCGGGAGGCCGCCGCCCGCGACGCCGACGGTTGAGCATGTCGGAACCACCCCCGGGTCTCGACACGCTCAGCCAGCGACGAGGTTCTCCACCGTCGCCCGCGCGCCCAGCGTGTGCAACGAGTCCAGCGCGGCGGTGTACGCCTCCACGAACCGCGGCTCGGTGGCCAGGTCGCCGAACAGCTCCTCGTCGCGCACGAAGGCGAGCGGGTCCTTGCGGTTCCGCGCCGCGGCGGCCTTGAGCCGGTCGGCGAGGCGGTCGACGATCGCGATGGGCTCGCCCTGCTCGTCCACGGCCTCGTCGTACCGGGCCCAGGCGGCGACGACGGCCGCCGACCGGTGCACCTCCCCGCCGGCCGCGAGGTTCGCCCGGATCACAGGGACCAGCCACTTGGGGATGCGGTCGGACGACTCGGCGCACAGGCGCGCGAGCGTGTCGCGCACGTGCGGGTTGGCGAAGCGCTCGATCAGCGTGGCCTGGTACCCCTCGAGGTCCACGCCCGGCACGGGCCGCAGCGTCGGGGCGCCCTCGCGCGCCATGTAGTCGCGCAGGAAGCGCACGAACGTCTCGTCCGCGCAGACCTCGTGCGCGTACCGGTAGCCCGCCAGGTAGCCGAGATAGCACAGCGCCTGGTGGCTGGCGTTGAGCAGCCGCAGCTTCATGAGCTCGTAGGGCTCGACGTCGTCGACGAGCTGCGCACCGACCTCTTCGTACGGCGGGCGGCCGGCGGCGAAGCGGTCCTCGACCACCCACTGCGTGAACGGCTCGGCCACGACCGGCCACGCGTCATCGACGCCGAACCGCTCGGCCACCATGGCGCGGTCGTCGTCCGTGGTGACCGGCGTGATGCGGTCGACCATCGAGTTCGGGAACGGCACATGCTCCTCGATCCAGGCGGCGAGCTCCGGGTCCTTGAGGCGCGCGAAGGCGGTGAACATGCGGCGCGCGACGTCGCCGTTGCCCTGGATGTTGTCGCAGCTCTGCACGGTGAACGGCGGGACGCCGCGGTCGCGACGGCGGCGCAGCGCCTCGGTGACCAGGCCGAACGTGGTGGCGGTGGCGGGCGCGGCGCCCGGCTCGAGGTCGGCGCGCACGGCCGGATCGGCGGCGTCGAACTCCCCCGTGACCGGGTTGACGTTGTAGCCGCCCTCGGTGACCGTCAGCGACACGATCCGGATCTCGGGCGACGCCATCCTCTCCAGCACCGCCTCGGGGTCGTCGGGGGCGAGCAGGAACTCCACGATCGAGCCGATCACGCGGCCCTCGAGGGTGCCGTCGGGGTGCTTGAGCACCAGGGTGTACAGCCCGTCCTGCGACATGAGCGCGTCGCGCATGCGCGCGTCGTGGGGCAGCACGCCGACGCCGCAGATCGCCCAGTCGAGCGCCTTGCCGGCGTTCATCAGCCGGTCCAGGTACATCGCCTGGTGCGCGCGGTGGAAGCCGCCCACGCCGAGGTGCACGATGCCGGCGCGCAGGCGGGTGCGGTCGTACTCCGGGACGGCGAGCGGCAGGTCACCGCCCGCCAGGGAGGCCACGGTCTCGGCGTTGAGTGCGGTCATGGTGCGTCCTTGCTCCGTCGGGTGCGGGAAGCACCCAACGTAGCAAACGAGCACGTGCGCCGTCACAGATGAGCGAGAACCGGTGAGCTCAGCGTCGGGTCAGCCGGAACACCGGGATGATGCGCGACGTCCTGCGCTCGTAATCGGCGAACCCGTCGGAGTGCGCCTTGAAGCGGGCCCACGCCTCGTCGCGGTCGTCGTCCAGGAGCTCCTCGGCGCGAACGTCGACCACGCCGTCGTCGGGCGCCTCGATGCTGACGTCCGGGTGCTCGAGGAGGTTGTGGTACCACGCCGGGTTCGCGGGGTGCCCGCCCGCGGACGCGGCGATCAGCCACGACTTCTCGCCGTCCCCGATCGCCGCGAGAGGGGTGACCCGCTCGACGCCCGTCCGCGCGCCCAGGTGGTGCAGCAGCACCAGCCCGCGCCCGAACCCCATGGTCGTGACGGTCCCGTCGTTCGCGCGGAACTCGTCGATGATCTGCTGGTTCCAGTCGGCCATGCAGGCAGTATGGACGACGCCGGCGAGCTACGGCTGGGTGAGCGCGCGGAGGTCCTCGAGGGTGCCGTCGAACACGTTCATGTCGATGTGCTCCTCCTCGCCCTCGTAGCCGGGCAGGGTGTCGCGGTCGGAGTACTGCCAGAACTCCCAGTCGCGGCGCGGCAGGTCGGGGCTCGAGGCGACGGACCGGATCCACAGGGGGTACCGGTCGTAGTCGTCGCCCAGGTAGTCCGCCCGGATCTGCTGGGTCGTGTAGAGGATGGGCGGCACGCCGTAGTGCTCCTCGAGCGCGTCGAGCATCGGGTCGAGGATCCCGCGCAGCTCGTCGACGCCGGGCGGGTCGGCGGCGAACTCGCCGTAGTACTCGACGTCGACCACCGGCGGCAGGCTGCCCGGCTCGGACGGCACGACGTCGATCATGTGCGCCGCCTGGTCGGCGCCGGGGCTCTCGAAGGAGAGGAAGTGGTACGCGCCGACCAGCAGGTCGGTGTCGCGGGCGGCCGCCCAGCTGGCGGCGAACCGCTCGTCCACGTGACCGGACCCCTCGGTGGCCTTGACGAACGCGAAGTCCAGGTCCTGCGCGGCCAGCACGGGCCAGTCGATCTCGCCCTGGTAGGCGGAGACGTCGACACCGCGCACGGCGTACCGGTCCGCCGTCAGACGGTTGGGCCAGAGCACGCCGTTCCACACCAGCAGGGCCAGCACGGCCAGCAGCACGACGACGGCCCCGGCGACGATCCCCAGGACCCGGCCCCGCCGGCGTCCGCCGGTCCCTCCGCTGCTCACCCGCCGATGATCCCTGATCGGCCCCCGCGCGGCCAGCGTCCCGCGCGCCGGACGCCGAGCGCCACGGAATGATGTCCCCATCCGAGGTGAGGAGCGACGTGCCCGACGTCACCAGCGACATTGCGGCAGCGCCCCGAGCCGCCGCGACGGCCCCCGCCCGACTGCTCCGCACGGCGCGCCGCGTCCCGTTCACGCTCGGCGTCGTCGGGCTGATGCTCGTCCTCGGCGGCGTCACCGGCGCCCTGTGGACCCCGTTCGAGGACCACCCGTGGTTCGAGAACGTCGCGTTCGGTGCCCCGGCGTTCGCCGACGGCCGCTGGTGGACGCCCGTCACCGGCTCGTTCTTCGCCCTCGAACCGTGGGAGTACCTGGCCGTCGCAGGGGTCTTCCTGCTGCTCGTCGGCTGGACGGAGCACCGGCTCGGCACCCGCCGCGCCGCCGTCACGGCGGTCACCTGCCAGCTCGTCGGCGTCGTCGGCACCGCGGGCGGGCTCGCCCTCCTCGCCCGGACGGACTGGGCCTGGGCGGACCGGCTCGCCGGCGTGCTCGACGTCGGCTTCAGCGCGGGCGTCGTGGGCACGGTCACCGTGACCGCCCTGAGCCTGGCCCCGCCGTGGCGGTTCCGGGTGAGCGCCCTGGTCGCGATCTACGTGCTCGTCGCCCTCGTGGCGTGGGGCGGGATCGCGGACGTCGAGCACCTCGTCGGCTGGCTGGCCGGGCTCGTCATCGCCCGCCCCGTGCTGGGCGCGAGGCTGGGCCGCCGCACCCGCGCCGGACGGGTGCAGCGGGACCGGGCGACGGCAGCCGGGTACTTCGCGATCTCGGCCCTCCTCGTGGTGCTCACCAGCTTCGCCGCCGGGCCCAGCGCCGGCCCGCTCGGCACGATGTCGGGCGACGACTGGCCCACGGGGATCATCGCGGTCACGGTCGACCTGGTGCTGGCCGTGGGTCTGCTGCGCGGACGCCGCACCTGGTGGCGGGTGGCCGTCGTGCTCACCGGCGTGGGCGTGCTCGCCGAGGCGGTGCTCACGCTCGCCGCCGCCGAAGGCCTGGGGCGCGGCGACCTGCTGCTGTACGTACTGATGCTGCTGCTCGACGGCGGCGCGCTGGCCCTGCTGCTCGTGCGCCGGTCCTCGTTCCGCGCCCGCCGCGCCGCCCGCCCGGCCGCCGGGAGCCACCTGGACCAGGACGCCGCCCGTGCCGAGCTCCGACGCCTCGGCGCGGGCCAGCGGCTCGCGTGGATGACGACGTGGGACGGCAGCGAGCGCTGGGCACCGCCGGACGAGGCCGCGGCGGGCGGCGGCTACGTCGCGTACCAGGCGCACGCGGGCGTCGCGGTCGTCCTCACCGACCCGGTCGGCGACGGGCCCGAGGGGCGCGCGGAGCTCGTGGACGCCTTCGTCGACGCGGCCTCCGCCGCGGGCGCCGGGTCGTGCTTCTTCTCCTCGAGCGAGGAGGTCGCGTCGATCGGGAGGGCGCGCGGATGGACGCTCGTCCCGGTGGCCCAGGAGGCCGTGATCGACCTGCCCGGGCTGGAGTTCCGGGGGAAGAAGTGGCAGGACGTGCGCACGGCGCTCAACCAGGCCGCGAAGCAGGGCATGGAGCACCGGCTGGTGCGGCTGGTCGACGAGCCGCCCGAGACCCTCGCGCAGGTGCGGGCCATCTCCGAGGCGTGGCTCGGCGACAGCGACCTGCCGGAGATGGCCTTCACGCTGGGCGGGGTCCGCGAGGCCCTCGACCCGGAGGTGCGCGTGGGCCTCGCGGTCGACGGGGAGGGCCGCGTGCACGGGGTGACCAGCTGGCTGCCCGTGCACGCGCCCGGCGGGCAGGTCGTCGGCTGGACCCTCGACGTCATGCGGCGCGCGCCGAACTCCTTCCGCTACACGATGGAGCTGCTCATCGCGTCCGCCCTCACGGCGTTCCGCGACGAGGGCGCCCTGGAGGCCTCGCTGTCCGGGAGCCCGCTCGCGCACGGCGACGAGCGGTCCCCCGCGGGTCTCGACGCCGTCCTCGACCGCCTCGCGGAGACGCTCGAACCTTGGTACGGCTTCGATTCGCTGCACCGGTTCAAGATGAAGTTCCAGCCGCGGAGCGTGCCGCTCTATCTCGTCGTGACCGAGCCCGCGACCCTCACGCTGGTCGGCCTTGCTCTCGTGCGGTGCTACCTACCCGACGTGCGAGCGCGCGAGCTGGTGGCGGCGGCCCGGTCGTCCCGCTCCGCCCGCGGCTGACGCCGCCTCGGCCTCGGGCGCGCGGCGCCGGAGGCAGGCTGGCGACTCACTTGATCCCCGTGGTGGCGATGCCGCGGATCAGGAAGCGCTGGCCGAAGAGGAACACGAAGAACACGGGCAGCAGCGACACGATCGACATCGCGAACATGGACCCCCAGTTGCTCTCCCCCTGCGAGTCGACGAACAGCCGCAGGGCCACGGGCACCGTCATCATGTCGGTGTCGGTGAGATAGATCAGGGCGCTGAAGAACTGGTTCCAGGTGCCGATGAAGGTGAAGATCGCCGTCGTCGCCAGGGCCGGGGTCATGAGCGGAAGAATGATGCGGAGGAAGATCCGGGCATGGCCCGCGCCGTCGATCCGCGCCGCCTCGTCCAGCTCCTTGGGGAGCCCTCGGATGAACTGCACCATGAGGAAGATGAAGAAGGAGTCGGTCGCCAGCATGTTCGGGCCGACCAGCGGCCAGAACGTGTTCACCATGCCGAGCTGCGAGAACAGCACGTACTGCGGCACCAGCGTGACGTGGCCCGGGAGCATGATCGTGATGAGCATGATCGCGAACAGGAGCGTCTTGGCCGAGAACCGCATCCGCGCGAACGCGTACGCCGCCATCGAGCACGAGACGAGCGTGCCGAGGACGGACCCGAGGACGACGATCGCCGAGTTGAGCATGTAGCGACCGAAGGGATGCGTGAGCGCGTTCCAGCCGTCGGGGTAGTGGGACAGGTCGACGTCGCTCAACCACAGGCCCGGCTGGCTGAAGATCAGGTCGTCCGGCCGCAGGGACGAGACGACCATCCACAGCAGCGGGTAGATCATCACGGCGCCCGTGACGATCAGCACGAGATGCTTGGCCAGGCTCTTCAGGGGGCGGCGGGGTACGTGCCGCCGGCGGCCGCCGGGCGGCACGGGCTCCTGCGCGGCCGGGACGGCGTCGACTTCTCTCTGAATGGTCTCAGTCATCGTAGTAGACCCAATACTTGGACGCGATAAAGTTCACGGCGGTCAGAGCACCGACGATGAGGACGAGCAGCCACGCCATCGCCGACGCGTATCCCATCTCGAAGTCCTTGAACCCCGTGTTGTAGAGATACATCGTGTAGAAGAGCGTCGAGTCGGACGGCCCGCCGATCCCTCCCGAGATGATGAACGCCTGGGTGAAGGACTGGAATGCGCCGATCGTCTGCAGCACGATGTTGAAGAAGATGATCGGCGTCAGCATCGGCATGGTGATGCGCCAGAACTGCTTGGCCTTGGTGGCGCCGTCGACCGCGGCGGCCTCGTAGTACATCGTCGGGATCTGTCGCAGCCCGGCCAAGAAGATGATCATGGGCGAGCCGAACGTCCACACGTGCAGCAGGATGATCGTGCCGAGCGCGGTGTCCGGGCTGGAGATCCAGCCCATCCCCTCGATGCCGAGGAGGCCGAGCACCTGGTTGACCAGGCCGGTGGTGCCGAAGATCTGCCGCCACAGGATGGCGATCGCCACGGACCCGCCCAGCAGGGACGGCAGGTAGAAGACGGAGCGGTAGAACGACAGCCCGCGCATCCCCCGGTTGAGGACCACGGCGATGAAGAGGGCGACCACGAGCTGGAGCGGCACGCCCACCACGACGTAGGTGAGGGTCACGCGCAGCGACTGGTGGAGGCGGTCGTCGGTCAGCATCCGGAGGTAGTTCTCCAGGCCGACCCAGTTCGGGTCCTCGAGCAGGTTGTAGTCGGTGAACGACAGGTAGAACGACGCGATCATCGGGCCCGCCGTGATGACGACCAGCCCCAGGAGCCACGGGAGCAGGAAGACGAGCGCCGCCTTGTTGTCCCGTCGCGCGGCCTTCCGCTCGCGGGGGTCGAGCGGACGCCGACCTCCCTTCAGCTTCGAGAGCTCGGTGATCGCGCTCATCCGCGCGACACCGCTCTCGTACGGGGCGAGCTCGCTCCCGCCGGAGCTATGGAACGATTCATCGCGGACCTCCCTTGGCCACGGACTGCTGCGCAGCTTCGCGCAACTTTTGGGGTAACCGTTGACCACAGTATCGAACTCTCCGTAGTCTGGGAAGCGCCTTCCCACTCGCCGACACCGACCGTCGCGAGCTACCTCGGGACGGGCTGCTCGTACAGGGAGGTACGAACCCCATGCTCAGACACCACTTCCGGACCGTTGCCACGATGGCCTCTGCGGGCCTCGTCGTGCTGACGACGACCGCAGGCTGCGCCGTCGACCAGCCGGGTACCGACGCCGCTCCGTACGACCCCGACGAGAAGGTCACGATCACTTTCGCCTGGTGGGGCGGCGAGGAGCGCAACCAGATCACCAAGACGGCGATCGAGGGGTTCGAGGAGGACCACCCGAACATCACCGTCGAGACGCAGAGCAGCGACTTCGGCAGCTACTGGGACATGCTCGCGACGCAGGTGGCGGGCGGCGACGCGCCCGACCTGATCACGATGGGCGGGTCCTACCCGAGCGAGTACGCCGGGCGCGGGGCCCTGCTGGACCTGGCCACGGTGTCCGACTACCTCGACACCTCCAAGGTGCCCGCGGACACGCTCAAGATCGGCGAGATCGAGGGCAAGCAGTACACCGTCCCGTCCGGCGTCAACGCCCTGGCGACCTTCCTCAACCCGGCCGTCTTCGAGGCAGCCGGCGTCGAGCTCCCGGACACGTCGACCTGGACGTGGGACGACTTCGCCGAGATCACGCAGCAGCTGTCCGAGAAGAGCCCGAAGGGCACGTTCGGCACGGTGCCGTTCGCCAACTCGTCGATGCTGGACGCCTGGGCGCACCAGCACGGCGAGGCCATCTTCGCCGAGGACGGCACCGTGGGCGTGAGCCCCGAGACCGTCTCCGCGTGGTTCCAGCTCTGGCTGGACTCCCAGAAGAACGGCGCCACCCCGGAGGCCAGCATCTTCGTGGAGGACTCGACCGCGGTGCCCGAGCAGTCCCTGTTCGGTACCGGCAGGTCCGGGATCACCTTCGCCTGGAGCAACTTCAAGGTCGACGCGCTCGGCGACGCCGTCGTCGAGGCGAACCTGCCCGGGGAGGCCGAGGCGCGCGGCAACCGCGTCGGTTCCACGATGGAGTACGCCATCACCTCCAAGACCGAGCACCCCGAGGCCGCGGCGATGCTGCTCGACTACCTCGTCAACGACACGCGCGTCGTCGACGAGGTCGGCACGGACCGCGGTGTCCCGGCGAACGAGGACGTGCGCGAGCACCTGCGCGGCAGCCTCAGCACCGTGCAGCAGAAGGAGGTCGACCTCATCGACGAGATCACCGCGTCCGACGCCGGCGCGCGGATGCCCGCCCCCGAGGGCGCCAGCAGCACCGGGGACATCTTCACCCGCCTGATGCAGGACGTGCTCTTCGAGCGGACGACCCCGGACGACGCCGCCGAGCAGTTCATCTCCGAGGTCGAAGGCTCCCTGAAGTGACCGCCCCCGGCGTCGTCCTCGTCGGCGGCCACGGCTACGCGACCCGTCACCTGGAGCACCTGCGGAGCGCGGAGCGCTCCGGAGAGGCCCGGCTGCTCGGTGTCGCGGACCCCCGACCGCCCGAGGACGACGCCGGCGGCGTCCCCTGGTTCGACTCGCTCGACGACCTGCTCGACGCGGGCGTCGCGCCCCAGGTGGTGGTGGTCTCGACGCCGCCCCACACCCACGCACCCCTCGCGCTGCGCGCGATGGCAGCCGGCGCGGATGTCTACGTCGAGAAGCCGCCGGTCTCCTCCTGGGCGCAGTTCGTCGCGCTCGAGGAGGCCGCCCGGGACTCCGGCCGCGTGGTGCAGGTCGGGTTCCAGAGCCTGGGTTCCGAGGCTCTCGGCATCATCGACCGCAGTGTCCGGTCCGGGGAGATCGGCGACGTGCTCGCCGTGGGCGCCGTCGGGACGTGGTCGCGCACCGTCGGCTACTACGACCGGTCCCCGTGGGCGGGCCGGCGCGTCCTCGACGGCGTCGACGTGGTGGACGGCGTGGCGACCAACCCGCTCGCGCACGCCGTCGTCACGGCGCTGCGCCTGGCCGGGGCCCGGCGCGCCGAGGACGTGCTCGACGTCGACGCCGACCTCTATCACGCGCACACGATCGACAGCGACGACACGTCGCTCATCCGCGTGCGCACGACGAGCGGCGTCGCCGTGACCCTCGGCCTGACGCTGTGCGCGCAGGAGCAGACCGCGCCGACCATCCGCGTGCGCGGCACCCTCGGCACGATCGAGCTGAGCTATACCACCGACGAGATCACGGTGGACGGCGTCGACGGACGGCGCACCCTCACCGCGGGCCGCGCGCACCTGCTCGACGACCTGCTGACGCACCGCGCGACCGGCGCGGACCTGCTCAGCCCCCTGGCCGACTCCGGCGCCTTCATGCGCGTGCTCGAGGCCGTGCGCGTGGCCGACCCGCCCCGGCAGATCCCCCCGGAGGCCGTGACGTGGACGGGCACGGGGCGCGACCGCCGTCCCGTGGTGCACGACGTCGACGCGCTCCTGGCGCGGGCGGTCACCGCGCAGGCGACGCTCGCCGAGCTCGGCGTGCCCTGGGCGAGGACGCGGCCCGCCCGCGACGTGCTCGACGTCGGCGGCATGCCCGTGGCCGAGCTCCGCGACGGCTCGGACGTGGCGCCGACGCTCTCCCCACGGCCCTACCTGCACCCGGTCTCCACCCTCGGCGGCGTGGTCACGACCGACCATCTGCCCGCCGACCATGCCTGGCACCTCGGCGCCGGGCTGGCGATCCAGGACGTGGACGGCACGAACCTCTGGGGCGGCCGCACCTACACCGCCGAGGACCGCGCCTATGTCTGGCGCGACGACCACGGCCGCGTCCGGCTCGACCACCACGCGCGACAGGACGGCGTCGCCGACCAGGTCCTCACCTGGTGCGCCCCGTCGGGCGCTCCCCTGCTGACCGAGCGCCGCCGGTGGGAGGCGTCGCCCGCGCGCGACGGCTGGTGGCTGGACCTGTCGACCGAGCTCCGCAGCGCGACCGGCTCCCCCGTCCCGCTCGGCGGCCCCGGCAGCAACGGTCGGGCCGGCGGCGGCTACGGCGGGTTCTTCTGGCGGGTCGCGCCCTGCACCGACGTCCACGTCCGGACCGCGGAGGCCGACGGCGAGCAGGCCGTGCACGGCACCACGTCGTCGTGGCTGGCCTGGACCGCCGAGTTCGCGTCGGGCACCGCCACGCTCGTCTTCGTCACCGTGCACGACGACGACACCGACCCGTGGTTCGTCCGCTCCGCCGGCTACCCCGGCGTCGGGCTCGCGCTCGCGTGGGACCGCCGCACGACCGCGCCCGTGGACGAGCCCCTGCGGCGGCGCGTCCGCGTGCTCGTCGCCGATGGCGTCCTCGACGACGACCGGGTCGCCCGGCTCGCCGCCGACGCCCTGGCGGGCGACCTCGCGCCCGCACCGCTCGCCGCCCGTCACGCCTGAAGGGGCACCACCTTGCACCCGTCGTCCCCCGTCGACCGCCGAGCGCTCGTACGCCGGCACACCGTCGAGCAGACCACCCTGGACCCGCGCAGCCCGGTGACCGTCGGCAACGGCGAGTTCGCCGTCACCGTGGACCTCACGGGGCTGCAGTCGCTGCCGGCCGAGTACCCCGTGCACAAGCGGGGCCACGAGCCCGACCGGGAGGTGCCTGGCACCCTGCTGGGCACGCAGTCGCAGTGGGCCTGGCACTCCATCGCGGGCGAGCGCGAGTACTCGCTGGAGGAGACCACCCGCCGGTACGAGGTCGACGGACGACTCGTCCCGTACGTCGAGGAGAGCCGCCGGGGCACCCCGGGGTACGACGCCAACCGGTGGTTCCGGGCCAACCCGCACCGTCTGGACCTCGGCCGCATCGGCTTCGTCGCCACCCCGGTCCACGGAGCCGACGGGGACGAGGGCGACGACGACGGCGACGGCCTCGTCGCGCTGCGCCCGACCGACCTCACGGACACCCGGCAGGTGCTCGACCTCTGGACGGGCACGGTGGACAGCTCGTTCTCCCACCGCGGTGCGCCGGTCCAGGTCCGCACCGCCGTCCACCCGACCCGGGACCGGGTGGGCGTCACCGTCCGCTCCGCCCTGGCCGCCGGCCTCGCGATCGCCGTCGACTTCCCGTACGGCTCGTCGGACTGGCACAACGCGGCCGACTGGGACTCCCCCGACGCGCACTCGACGACCGTCACCGCGGCGCCGGGCGGGTGGCTCGTAGAGCGCCGCCTCGACGACTCGGCGTACCGCGTGCACGTCGCCGCCACCGGCGCCGAGCTGTCGCACGTCGAGCCGCACCGCGTCGTGCTGCGGCCGACGTCGGACGTCGTGGACGCCGTCCTGGAGTTCACCACCGACGGCAGGGGCGACATGGTGCTGCTGCCCGGCCGGGCCGGGCACGAGGACACGGCCCCGGAGGCGGGCGACGCGCAGGAGGTGCTCCGGGCCTCGGGCGAGCACTGGCAGCGGTTCTGGGAGTCCGGCGCCGCCGTCCAGCTCGCCGGGTCCGCCGACCCGCGGGCCAGCGAGCTCGAACGACGGGTGGTGCTGTCGCAGTACGTCACCGCCGTGAACTGCGCGGGGTCCCTGCCGCCCCAGGAGACCGGGCTGGTGTGCAACTCCTGGCGGGGCAAGTTCCACCTCGAGATGCACTGGTGGCACGCCGCGCACTTCCCGATGTGGGGGCGCCCGGAGCTGCTGCGGCCCAGCCTCGGGTGGTACCGGCACGCGCTGCCGCTGGCCCGGGCCACGGCGCAGGACCAGGGGTACGCGGGGGCCCGCTGGCCCAAGCAGCTCGGCTCCGTGCTGCGCGAGACGCCGAGCTCGATCGGCGTCCACCTCGTGTGGCAGCAGCCCCACGTCGTCTATATGTCCGAGCTCGTCCACCGGGTCACCGGCGACGACGCGTTCCTGCGCGAGCAGGCCGAGGTCGTCTTCGCGTCGGCGGAGTTCATGGCCGCCTTCGCGCAGGAGGGCCCCGACGGGTTCACGCTCGGCCCCCCGCTCGTGCCCGCGCAGGAGAGCTACGCCGGAGTCCGGGACCGCATGTCGAACCCGCCGTTCGAGCTGGCGTACTGGCGCTGGGCCCTGCGCACCGCCAACGCGTGGCGCGAGCGGCTGGGCCTGCCCGTGCAGGAGCGGTGGGCCGAGGTCGCCGAGGGCATGGTCGCGCCGCACGTGCGCGACGGCGTCTACACCGGCGTCGACGTCGAGCCCTACACGATCCGGGCCGACCACCCGTCGGTGCTCGGCGCGCTGGGCATCGTCCCGGACGTCGGCCTCGTGGACCCCGCCGTCATGCGGGCCACCTACCAGGACGTGCTGCGCGACTGGGACTGGGGCTCCACCTGGGGCTGGGACTACCCCATGATGGCGATGACCGCGACGCGCCTCGGTGAACCCGGGTGGGCGGTCGACGCGCTCATGGACACGACGGGCAAGAACGTCGTGCTCCCGAACGGGCACAACCACCAGACGGAGTCCCTGCCCCTGTACCTGCCGGGCAACGGTGGCCTGCTCTCCGCCGTCGCGCTGATGGCGCGCACCCACCTCGACGGCGGGGCGGGGTTCCCGTCCGACTGGGACGTCCAGCTGGAGGGGTTCCCCGCCACGGTCTGACCGCCGCGCGGTCAGACCGTGGCGGGTCACCTCACGGCGCCCCCGGCAGCGTGCGGACCCGCACCGGCGCGGATGGCTCCGACGTGCCGGCCGCGTTCACGGCCACCACCCGGTACGTGTACGCGGTGCCGGGCTCGGCGGTCCGGTCGTAGGTCGTGTGGACCTTCGCGACGCCGACCTCCTGGGGCTCGCCGCCCGCCTCGGACCGCAGGACGCGGTACTCCGACGCGCCCCCGCCCGACGTCCAGATCAGCCCCGTGAACGTGGCGCCCTGGAGCCCCACGCGCAGGTCGGTGGGCGCCGCGGGCACGGGCAGCTCAACGGTGACGGGCTCGCTCCGCTCCGACTCGCCGAGCTCGTTGACCGCGGTGACGGCGTAGTCGTAGGACGCCACCGAGGAGCCGATCGTGTCGTCGGTGTACCGCGGGTCGGTGGTGGTGCCGACGCGGGCGAACGCCCCCTCGCCGTCCCGGCGGTACACCTGGTAGGACTCCGCCCCGGGCACGGGCTCCCAGCCCAGCGTGAACGCGGCGGCCGACACCTCCGTGGCCTGCACCTGCTCCGGCGCCCTGGCCGGGTCCAACGGGCCCCCCGTCGCGGCGGCGACCTCGGAGGAGGGCTCCGACTCGCCGCCCGGCGAGACCGTCGTGACGGCGTAGCGGTATGTCGACGACGGCTCCGCGGTGTCGTCGGTGAACCCCGGCTCGGCCACGTGACCGAGCAGCTCGAGGTCCCCGCCCTCGGCCGGCGCCCGGTAGACCCCGTACGCGGTCGCGCCGTCCACGCCCGACCACCCGAGGTCGACCGAGTAGCTCCGCTCGGCGGTGACGTCGAGGTCTCCGGGCGCGGGCGCCGTCGTCGACCCCGAGGTGACCAGCGCACGCGCGTCGGCGGACGCCGCGGAGGCCCCGCCCGGCCCGACCGCGGTCACCTGGTACCGGTACGGGACCCCGGCCTCGACGTCGGCGTCGCGGAACGTCGTGTCCGTGGTGGTGGCGACGATCCGCATCTCGCGCTCGGACGACGACGCACGAGCCACCAGGTAGGCGGTCGCGCCGGCGGACCCCGCCCAGGAGACCGCCACGTCCGTGTCGCCGGTGGCCCCCGCGGGTTCCGCACGGACCTCGCCCGGCGCGTCGGCCACGGGCTCGCTGTCGCCCGGCACCGGGTCCACGGCGACGAAGTAGTTGAGGACCGTGCCGCCCGCGTTGGCGCCGGTCACCACGTGCGACCCGGCGGGGAGCCGCGCCTTGAAGAGGTTCCACGACCCGCCGTGGTCGTCGGCGACCGTGCGGTCCGTCGCCTCGTAGCCCTCGGTCAGCCAGGCCGGACGCGGCGAGATGCGCGAGTCGTGCGCGACCCAGACCTCCGCGTCCACGGGGAGGTAGAAGGAGAGCAGGTCGTCGTTCGTGGCGCCGCGCGACTCGACGGCCGACCGCACCCACTCGAGCCCCTGGATCTCGGCGGGCACCGACGTGAACCGGTAGGCCTTGCTGCCGGTCATCCGGTCTCCGGCGACGTAGTCCCCGACCTGCAGGTTCTGCTCGATCGACCACAGCGCGGCGTTGGCGGCGCCGTTGCTGCTCGAGTCGGTGACGACGGCGCTGCGGATCGCGTCGCCGTCCAGCGGCGCGGCCGGGGCGGCCTCCGGGACCTCCGGCGCCGGGGGCTCGAACGGCTCGCCCGACCACGACACCGGCTCCATCGGGTAGCCCTTCGGGAAGCCCGGCGCCGCGAGCTCGTTGAGGTACTCCTCGAGGTTGGTGTACCGGTCGCCGTCGTCGTCGCCGTTGCGGTCCGCCGGGTCGGCCGGGTCGAGGCCACGCGCCCGCTCCCAGTCGTCGGCCATGCCGTCCCGGTCGACGTCGGTCGCCGGGGTGCCCTCGTCGAGCTCCGGGTAGCCCCCGACGTCCGACTCGTGCCCGATGATCGCGCCGGTCTGGTGCCGCACCTCGTCGACGACCCGCGCGTCCACGGCGTCGCGCGCGACCGAGGCGCCGGCGTGGTCGAGCGTCAGGCCGAGCGCCCGGCGGGGGTTCTGCGTGTGCACCGGTGGGTACTCGAACCGTTCTGGCACCCGGACCGCCGGGCGGGCGGCCTCGATCATCCCCGAGCCGGTGTTCCTGCCGTTCAGCACCCCGTCCCGGTTGCTGTCGATCCGGTTGTCGTCGAGGAAGACCTGGTAGTTCTCGTTGCCCCGCACGACCGCCTCGGTGGGGTTCGCGGAGTTCACTCCGGCGACGAAGTAGTTGCCCACCACGTTGCCGTACCCCTTGGTGCCGGACTCGCCGCCGGCCACGTAGGGGAAGTCGCCCCAGTTGTAGACGACGTTGTTCACGAAGTCCATGACGCCCTTGGTCTTCGGGTTCCGGTCGTTGTTGTGGGCGTAGAGGTTGTGGTGCATCGAGATCGTGTTCATCTCGACCAGGCCGCCCATGGAGTGGGTCAGCCTGCCCTCCGACATGATCGACCACTGCACCGTGATGTTCTTCGACCTCGGGTCGTCGTAGTCCTTGCTCTTGATCGAGAGGACCTCGTCACCCGCCCAGGAGAACGACGAGTGGTCGATGATGACGTTCTGGGTGTCCTCGAGGTACATCGCGTCGTCGGTGGACCCCGAGCCCAGCCGGAACCGCATGTGGCGGATGACGATGTCGCTGCTGTCGACGAACCGGACCGTGTTGCCCTGGATCGTCACGCCGTCGCCCGGCGCGGTCTGGCCGGCGATCGTGATCCCCTTCTTGCCGCGCACGACGATCTGCGGGACGGTCACGTCGCCGGCGATCTCGAAGACGATCGTGCGGGGCACGTCGCCCGCCGTGGTGAGCGCGTCGTGGAAGGTGCCCGGGCCCGTCAGCTCCTTGCTCGTGACGTGGTACACCTCGCCGCCGCGTCCGCCGGTGGCCGCGTACCCGAATCCTTCCGCCCCGGGGAACGCCGGGAGTGCGTCGTAGCCCGCCGACGCCGGGGCCGCGGGGACCGCGACGGCCGTCAGAGCCGCCGCCAACCCGGCGAGCCATGCCACTCCTGATCGCGCTGCAGACCGTCGTGCCCTCATCGTCCGTACCTCTCTGTACGTGCGCAATATTATGGGAATGCGGTTTCCTGAACGTAGCGCCCGGGGCCAGGCGCGTCAACAGGAACGGTGGGTTCGGGCGGCGCGGCACGGTGCCGGGCCTCGGCACGGCGGCCTCGGACCGCGGGCGGCCAGCGGGGGAACGACGCGCGTCAGAGGCCGGGCGTCGTCGACCCGCGCGGCACGAGCTCGCACGGCATCGCGACGACCCCCGGCTCGAGGCCGCGGCCCGTGACCGCGTCATGGAGCCGCCGCGCCGCCGCGCGCCCCATCGCCTCCAGCTTCATGTCGACGCTCGTGATGCTCGGGTCGGAGTTCCAGACCAGCGGGCCGAAGTTCTCGTACCCGACGACCGCGACGTCCTCCGGCACGCGCACGGACGCACGCCGCAGCTGGTCGATGACGCCGAGCGCGATGGCGTCGGAGTCGCACACCACGGCGTCGACGTCGTGGCTCTCGAGGATGCGGTGCATGGCCGAACGGCCCCACAGTGCGGTCCGCGGGCCGTCGGCGAGCTCGGCGACGAGCCGGATCCCCAGCGCCTCCGCCCCCTGGGCGACCCCGGTCTTGCGGTCGGCGGCCACCCGGTACTGCGGCCGGCCGCTGATGTGCGCGACGCGGGTCCGCCCGAGCGCGGCGAGGTGCTCGATCTGGAGGCGCCCGCCCTGCGCGTCGTCCACGACCAACGACGTGTCCTGCGGGTTCCGGGACCGGCTGTGCACGTAGACGACCGGGACGGCGAGGTCCTCGCCCACCGGTTCACGCTCCTCGGTGCGCCCGCCCACGACGATCAGTCCGTCGACCCGGCGGTCCAGCAGGGCGTTGAGCTGGTGGCGCTCGCGCAGGCCGTCGCCGCGCGCGTTGCAGAGGTGCACGAAGGACGAGTACGAGCTCAGCCCGTCCTCGAGGCCGTCGAGGACGGGCAGCGAGAACCGGGACTCCAGGTCGGCAGCGAGCACGCCCACGGACGTGACCGGCTGCCGGCCCGGTCCGCTGCTGGCGACGAACCCCAGCTCGCGTGCGCTGTCGAGGATCCTCCGGCGGGTGGCGGCGCTGATCCGACCCCGCCCGTTGATGGCCTTCGACGCGGTCGACATCGACACGCCCGCGGCCTCGGCCACGTCCGCCAGCCTCGCACGGTGTCTGCGCACGCCAGCGCTCCCTTTCGTCCACGCGCCACGAAGATGCGAGCTCTCGCCTCGCTGTGGACCTGACCGTACTGCACACGGCCAGGCCCAGCGCCCCGGCCGAGGACGCCGCGACCGGGAACACCAGCGACCGCTTGCGCGTTATGTCACAAGATTCACCCGCACCCATGAGGAGCACTCTTGCGACGCATCCCCCGAAAGGTCGAGGTCGAGCACGAGCCGGGGAAGTTCACCCGCTACCTCCGGCACGACAACGGCGAAGGCTTCGTCTCGCCGCACGCCACCGTCCACCCCGATGCCACCATCCGGCCCGGCGCCTACGTCGAGGCCGGCGCCCGCGTGGGCGCCCACGCCAAGGTGGGCCGGTTCAGCTGGGTCGACGTCGACGCCGTCGTCGGGCGCGGCGCCCGCGTGGACGAGAACGTGCACGTCGGCATGCGCGGCGTCGTCGGCGACGACGCCCGCGTCGGCTCCGGCAGCCGACTCGGCACCGACAGCCGCGTCCCCGCGGGCGTGGTCGTCCCGCCCGACGCGATCGTCCCCGACGGCGAGACCGCCCACGGCACGCGCCGCCGCGGGGACTTCGGCACCGCGGCCTGACGCCACCCCCGCCCCACCTGGGCGGACGCCGTTCCCGCGCCGCGCGCTCGGGGGCCGGGCGCGGGATGATGCACGGGACCGACCCGAGGAGTGCCGTGCCGGACCACGTTCCCGAGACCGCCGAGACCGCAGAGACCGCACGACACCCGGGTGACGGCGTGCTACGGCTGGGCCGGATCGGGTGGGCCGTCGTCGGCATCGCCGCCGCCGCCGTCGTCGTCTACGCCGCGGTGTCCGCGATCAGCGGCCTCGCCGTCCCCCTGGTGGTCGCGGCCGTCCTGGGGGTGCTGCTCCACCCCCTGGTGGACCGCCTCGAGAGGCTCGGGCTGCGCCGCGGCCTCGGCTCCCTCGCCGTCCTGGTCGCGCTCATCGGCGTCCTCGGCCTCGCCGTCTGGGTGACGGCCGACGGCGTCGTCGACCAGTCGGCCGAGATCACCGACCGGCTGGGCAGCGGGCTCGACGCGCTCCAGCAGCAGCTCGCCGGCACGACCCTCGACCTGTCCGGGGTCGACCTGAGCGAGACCACGAGCTCCCTCGCGGGCGGCGTCGCCACCCTGTTCGGGAGTGTGTTCTCCAGCGCGGCGGCGTTCGTCGTCGGCACGTTCGTCGCCGTCTTCTTCCTCTTCTACGTGATGGCCGACTGGCCCCGCATCGAGGAGTTCGCGAGGCACCACGCGTCCGTCCGGGGCACGCCCGGGCGCGTCGTCGTCGACGAGGCCACGACCACGCTGCGCCGCTACTTCGGCGCGCTCACGTCGTCGAGCCTCGTCACGGCGGTGCTCATCGGGATCGCCGCGATCCTGCTCGACGTGCCGCTCGCGTTCTCGATCGCTCTCGTCACGTTCGTGACCTCGTACATCCCCTACCTCGGGGCGATCTTCTCCGGCGCCTTCGCCGTGCTCATCGCGCTCGGCTCGCAGGGCCCCACCGCGGCCCTGGTCCTGCTCGGCGTGATCCTCGTGGTGCAGAACGTGGTGCAGACGCTGATGCTCACCAAGCTGTCGTCCGACCAGCTCCGGCTGCACCCGATCGTCAACCTCGGGTCGACGATCGTCGGCGCTCTGCTCGCCGGCCTGCTCGGCGCGATGCTGTCGGCGCCCGTCACCGTCATGGTCCGCGACGTCCTCGGTCACGCGCGCAGGGCGGACGTGGCCGAGGACGTCACGCAGGGCTGACCCCCGGTCAGGGCGTCGTCTGCTTGCGGCCGCCCATCCCGGCGACGATGGACACGCCGATGGCGGCGAGGACGATCTGGAAGAGCAGCTCGATCCAGTCGATGCCGCCCGTGTCGCTCACATCGAAGAGGCTCGCGACCCAGGTGCCGAGCAGCGCCGCGATGATCCCGACGATGATCGTCACGATGATGGAGATGTTCTGCCTGCCTCGGACCACCAGGCGTCCGAGGGCCCCGATGATCGCGCCGATGATGATCGCGGTGATGATGCCAGTTGCGGTCACGGTACTGCTCCCTCCTCGACGACGGCGCACGGTCGCGCTTACCTCGAACCTACGGCGGACTCCCGCTGCACGCGCCCGGAATGCCGACGGCGCCGGCCCTGTGACCAGGGTCGGCGCCGTCGGTGCGTCCGTCAGTGCTGGTGCCGGCGACGCACCCCCACGAGGATGATCCCGCCGGCGACCAGCAGGACGGCGAGGCCGACCCACAAGGCGATGTCCGCGCCCGTCGTGGGCAACCAGCCGCCCCCGCCGGTGTCACCGTCGTCGCCCGGATCGATCGGCGGCGGGACGGCGTCGAACGTGTTCGTCACCGTGACCGACGCCGCCTCCGCCGCGACGGTGACCGCGCCCGGGTCGCCGTCCCCCACGCTCGAGACCGTGGACGACGCCGCGCCCCCGTCGTCCGTCTCCGTCACGACGCACTCCGCGCCGATCGGCAGCCCGGCGTACGTGACGGTGTCGCCCGCCGCGATCTCGCGCGCCGCGCCACCCGGGATCTCGATGTCCTCGCCCTGGAACGTGCAGGCGAGGGTCACCTCGAACGGCCCGACGTCATAGGCGTCGCCCTCGAAGTCGACCACCTTGTCCACGGCGAGCGACCCGACGTCGAACGTGTTGGTCACCGTGACCACCGCCGGATCGGCGTCCGCGCCCGGCACGACGACCTGGCCCGGCTCGCCGTCCTCGACGGCCGTCGACACGGTCGACGACGTCGCTCCCGCGGCGTCCGTCTCCGTCACGACGCACTCGGCGCCGATCGGAAGACCGTCGTAGGCGGCCGGCTCGTCCGGCGTCACCGTGCGGGTGGCCCCGCCGATGTCGCCCGAGTCCATGTCGATCGGCGTGCCCTCGAACGTGCACGCCGCGCTGACCTCGTACGGGCCGGCGGCGAAGGATGCGCCGTCACCGTCCACGGCCTTCTCGACGGTGAACTCACCGACGTCGTAGGTGTTGGTCACCGCGGCCTCGTTCGGGGCCGTGATCGTCGCCTCCCCGTCGATGGTCACGGGGTTCGGGTCGATGGTCGTCGACGTCGCGCCGCCGACCTCCGTCTCCGTGATGGTGCACTCGTCATCGTGCTGGAGCCCGAAGTAGAGCGCGGGCACGCCCGGACCGAACCGTCGTTCCGGCCCGCCGGGGATCGTGCCCACCGGGGCGCCCTGGTTGTCCGTGCACTCCAGGGTGACCGAGTACGGCAGCTCCTGGTAGGCGGCGCCCACCTGGTCCACGTAGTCGTTCACCTGGTCGAGCAGGGCGGCGATCTCTTCCGGGTCGGTGGGCAGCGGGTCCGGGAGCTCCGGGAGCCCGGGCAGGTCCGGCATCGCCGGCGCGAACGCCGCGCCGTCGCCGTCCACCGTCTTGCGCACCACCAGCGGCGCGGTGAGGAACGTGTTCTCCGCCGTGACCGTCACCGACGTCGGGTCGCCCCCGTCGTTGGGCGGGACGACGACGCCGTCCACCGTGGTGCCGTCGACCGCGTCGCCGCCGTCCACGGACATCGTGGTCGACGAGGCGCCGAAGTCGTTCGTCTCGATGACGGAGCACTCCGCACCGACCGGCAGCCCGTCGTAGACCGCGGGCTCGCCAGGCGTGAACGTCCGGACGCCGCCGCCCGGGATCTCGATCGGGTCGCCCTGGTACGTGCACTCCAGGGTGACCTCGAACGGACCCGGACCATAGAGGGCACCCAGACCGGCGAGCTCCTTGTCCACCTCGATCGTGCCGACGTCGAACCGGTTGGTCACGGTGACTGCGACCGGGTCGCCGTCCGCTGCAGGGACGATGACCGTCTCCGGGTCGATGGTGACGTCGGCGGCTCCGTAGTCCGCTGTCTCCGTGACGGTGCACTCTGCGCCGACAGGCAGGCCCGAGTAGGTCACCGTGCCGCCCGGCTCGACGGTGCGGGTCGCGCCGCCGATGGTGCCGGAGCCCATGTCGATCTCTGCACCCTCGAAGGTGCACGCGGCCTCGACGGTGAACGGACCGACGCCGAAGTCCGCGCCGTCGCCGACGACGTCCTTCGTCACCGTGAACTGACCGAGGTCGTAGGTGTTGGTGACGTCCACCGCGATGCTCGTCTCGGTGCCGTCCTCACCCCCGACCACGACGTTCTCCGGCTCGATCGTCACCGACGTCGCCTGGTTCTGGTCGCTCTCCGTCACGGTGCACTCGGCGCCGATCGGCAGGTCTTCGTAGGTGACGGTGTCGCCGGCGTTGAGCGTCTGCGTCGCACCGGGTTCGGGGATCTCGACTTCCTGCCCGTTGAACGTGCAGGCCAGGGTGACCTCGTACGGCCCCTGCGCGTAGGCCGCGCCGTCGCCGTCCACCGCCTTGTCGACCGCGATCTCGCCGACGTCGAAGGTATTGGTGGCGGTGACCTCGACCGGGTCGGTCGAGCCGTCCTCGCCGCCGACCGTGACGGTGCTCGGCGAGACGTCGCTCGACGTCGCGCCGCCGTCGTCGGTCTCCGTGATGTCACACTCCGCGCCGATCGGGATGCCGGCGAAGGTCACAGTCTCGCCCCCGACGAAGGTCTGTGACGCGGGGTCGATCGCGACCTCGTCGCCCTCGTACGTGCAGGCGATCTCGACAGTGAACGGACCGGCGCCGTACAGCTCGGCCCCCTCGCCCGTCACGACCTTGTCCACCGCGACCGACCCGAGGTCGAACGTGTTGGTAGCCGTCACCTCGGCCGTCTCGTCAGCACCGACCGTCACCGGGTTCGGGGTGACGACGGTGTCCGTCGCCCCGCCGTCGTCCGTCTCGGTGATGTCGCAGACCGCCCCCGCGGGAAGGTCGTCGATCGTCAGCACCAGCGGGTCGTCGCCGCCGAGGCTCACGGAGTCGTCGTAGACCGTCCGTGGTTCCAGCGGGCCGTCGCCGTCGTCGTCGTACGTGCACACGACGTCGAAGGTGAACGGGCCGTCGCCGAACTCGTCGGCACCGTCACCGTCCACGACCTTGGTGAGCTCGATCGAGCCGACGTCGTAGACGTTGCTCAGGGTGACGTCGTTCGTGGACTCCCCCAGGACGTCGGGCTCCAGGGTGAGGTCCGCCGACGGGCCGTCCGTGACGACGGGGTCCTGGCCTGCCTGCGCGACCGTGATGGACACCGACGACGCGTTGCCCGTGCCGGTCTCGGTCACGGTGCACTCGGAGCCGACGGGCAGCCCGTCGAGGGTCACCGTCTCGCCGTCCTCGAGCGCGACCACCATCGGGTCGTCCGGCCCATAGCCCTCGGCGTAGACGTCCTCACCGAGGAACGTGCACTCCACCGTGGCCTCGAAGGGGCCGAACGGCACCGGCTCGCCGTCCTGGTCCACCGCGTCGGTCACGACCTCCTTCGAGATGTCGATGCTCGCCAGGTCGTACACGTTGACCGCCGTGAGCTCGGTGACGTCCGGCGATTCACCGATGGTGACGCTGCCGACGATCAGCTCGGTCTGCCCGGCGGCCGGGTCCTCCGTGACGGTGCATTCCGCGCCGTACGGAAGGTTCGGCACCGTCACGGGAGTTCCTGGCGTGACGGTGATGGGAATCGGGTCGAGCTCCGTCTCCACCCACGACCCGACGGCCGAGGTGCACTCGACCGTGAGGTCGAACGAGTCCGGGGCGTACTCGGCCCCCTCGCCCGTGACCACCTTGTTCACCTCGAGCGGGCCGGTCGCCGTGGCGACGCCCACCTTGACGCCCTCGGTGGGCAGCAGGTTGAACTCGCCCTGGTTCGAGACGACGACGCCGGACGCCGCGGCGGAGTTCCAGGCGATCGACCGGTCACCGGCCTCCGGAGCCACCGGCGGCGTGGTCGAGGTTGCCTCGAGCGCGATGAACTGCCCGGGCTGGAACAGGTCGTCCTCGGGGAACGTGATGACGTTCTTGATGGCCGTGATCGACTCGAGCACCTCGTCGCTGAGGTCGGGCGTGAGGGGCGCCCAGCCTCCGGCATCCGGGTCCGTGGAGCAGATCGGCTCGTTCTGGGGGTCCTGGATGTCGTCGCCGCAGTAGTCGTCGACCGTCGTGTAGAAATACTCGACCTCGCTGCCGGCGGGGGCGTTGACGACCCGCGGCAGCGGGTCGTCGGTGAAGATCGGCGTCCACTGCGACCCGCGCTGGGTCGTCGAGGTCGGCAGGGACCCGGTGTCCCCCGGCGTCGGGAACCGGTCGTACAGGACCACCTTGTTCATCGGCAGGTTGCCGACGTTGTCCACCCGGACACGCCACGTCTCGTCGTGCCCCGGCGCGATGACCGGGGTGCAGGGGTAGGCGTAGAAACCGGCGGCGTTCGTCTCGCACTCGGTGATCGGGCCGGTGTAGTCCGGGTCGATCATCACGTCGAGCTCGTCGTCGTCGGTCGCCTTGACGAACTTCTGCTGCTGCAGCACGGCGGTGCCGGTCGGGGTGACGTCGGCATCCGCCTCGCAGGCGCCGGTCTCCTCGTTCAGCCGCGGCGAGCACTCGTCCCACGGCCGGTCACCGGTGACGCCCGCCGTGTTCTCCACCAGCGTCTGCGGCTCGATCGCGAACCGGAAGTTGACCTGCACCGTGATGGTGTAGCTCTGCCCCACCTCGAGCACCGACCCCTCGGGGAAGCTGAACCCGAGGCTCTCGATGTCGCCCGTCTGGTCGACCGTCACCTGGGCGGCGTCGGTCGGCAGGTCGGGCGTGCTGGTGTCGGGGTCGTCCACGCCGCCCAGCGCGTAGCTGAAGGGCTCGTCGGCGTCCTCGGCCAGCGTGAGCTGCGGGCCCTCGTCGTCCACCGGCATGGCGTCGGTCACCACCGGGTCGATGATGGGCCGGTCGCCGGTGTTGGTGAACGTGATGTTCATCGGGAACGTCGCGTCGGGGGCCTGGGTGCTGCCGCTGGGCGTGCCGGCGAAGTCCTTCTCGATCGTCACGCCGTTGGTGGCGTGCTGGTAGAGGATCGACGACTCGGCCTCGTCCGTGCCCGAGACGGGCACCAGGTCGCCGGACTCCGGGTCCACCACGAGGTCGGCGCCGGTCGTGCTGCCCTGCACGGAGTTGCTCGCGACGCCCGGGGCGGACTCGCCCGGGGCCACCGGGTTGCCCGCCAGGTCGTGCTGCACCTCGCCCCCGGAACGCATCTCGTCGCGGCGCAGGATCTGGATCGGCACCGACTGGGTCGGGGTGGCCGGGTTCTCCCAGATGGCGCCGTCCGCGCGGGTGAAGGTGAAGCGCAGGCCCTGGACGTCCGCCGGTTCCACACCGTCGGGGAGCGTGAAGGAGCTCGACGGGGTCCCCTCGACCCAGGCGCCGCCGGTCACCGTCACCGGGTCGGGCGAGTCCGGCTCGCCGACGAAGGTGCCACCGGTGAAGACATCCACCTGCACCTGGTCGATCGGGTTCACCAGGCCGGCGCTCGGGTCGAAGCCGACGAAGTCGTACTGGTTCCAGAACTGAGGGTCGTCGTCCGTCAGCACCATCTCGACGCTGCGCGACGGGCCGAGCGGCTGCCCCGTGAGCGTCATGACCACGGGGGTGTCACCGTCCGGGCCCACGCCGTTGTTCGGCTCGACGATCGTGTCGGGGTCGAACGACTTGCCCACCTCGAGCGCGATCGCGGCGTCCTGCAGGACCATGTTCGCGTCGTCGAACGCCTGGCGGACGTCGCCGCCCGTGCCGCCCGGGTCGTCGAGCGTCGCGACGGCGCCGTTCGGCACCGGGCTGTAGTCCGCGACCGTGATCGGGGCGTCCGTGTACCGGTCGGTCTCGCGCAGCTGGAGGGTGAGGTCCATCGTGCCGGCCGCGCCGGGCTCGACGAGGCCGTCGTAGGCGACCTCGACACCGACGACCTGGGCCAGCACGTCGGGGCCGAGGGCCTCGGCCTCCGCCTCGGTGAAGGTCGCGGTCTCGCCGGCTTCGTTCGTCAGCGTGACCGTCGTCGTCTCGGTGCCCGCGGGCGGGGAGAGCTCGATCGCCGTCAGGGTGAAGGCGTCGAACGGCGGGGTGCCGGGTGCCGTCTGCACGTCGTCGGAGTCCACGGCGCCCGGGTCCGCGAGCCGCAGCTCCTCGATCTTCGCGGCCGAGTTGTTGGTGCCCGTCACCGTCACCGTGGTCGACGGGTAGAACTCGTTCGGGGTGCCGGGCGGCGGCACCGAGAGCGGGCCGCCGGTCCACTCCTTGTCCACGGTGACGTTGAGCGGCACGTCGAGGATCTCGGCGGTGTCCGCGTCGGCGTCCGTGAACTCCTCGCCGTCGTACGTCGCCGTGCCCTCCGCGGTGTCGTTGACGACGCCCGCGGTGTCCGTGTTGTACATGGTCCCGGAGGTCGCGCCGAGCACCGCCTCGGTCGGGGCGCTGCGCTTGAAGTCGCGCACCTGGAACGTGAGGTCCAGGTGGCGGCCGTCGTCCTGCGTGGACCGCGCGACGCCGTCGCCCGCCGCCGGTGCGGTCGGGTCGGTCGGGTTCGCGGACCGCGACGGGGACTCGGTGTACGTGAGCCGCACCGAGGTGGCCGACTCCTGTTCCTCCGCGGTCAGCGTGTAGCCGGGGAACGTGCCGTCACAGGCCTCCGGGCAGGGGTCCCCCGATGCCTCGACCCAGGCCCCGTCGACGAACAGCTCGACGCTCTCGACCTGGTCGTACGGGATCATCGGGTCGACCGACGCGTCGATCGGGTCCACGCTCACCAGGTTGAAGGCGTCGTAGAACGAGTCCGCGATCGCCGTGGTCTCGGGGTTCTCGATGTCCGAGATGACCATCGGGTCCACGCCCGAGAAGCCGCCGGTGGACCAGGTGATCTGCGCGGTCACCTGGTCGTCGGTGCGGGCCCGGACCGTCGCCGGGTCCCCGAGCATCGTCTTGTCGATGAAGTCGCCCGGCCCCTCGCCGTCCACGGGGAACGGGTCGACCGTGTCGCAGCCCTCGACCGGTTCGGTCGGGTCGACGGTGTCGGCCGACGCCGCGGAGTAGCCGCAGTTCTCGATGGGGTCGTCGCGGTCGGTGGGCCCGGTGTAGTCGGCGGTGAAGTTCGGCTGGAACTCCGTGCCCGGCGGGAAGCCGTCGTCGGACGTGAAGACGAACTGGACGCCCTCGGCTCCCGCGGGCAGGTCGCAGTTCACCGTGGCGGGGCCGTCGGTCGGGCCGCAGCCGGGCGCCGGCTCCCAGGAGTCGCCGTCCCAGTAGTTCACCGTGAGGGTCGCGTTCGCGGGCACGTCCGTGCTCCGCACGCCGGTGGCCGCGAAGTTCTCCCAGAACTCGCCGGGGTTCGCCGGGTCGACCGGCTCCTGGACGACGAAGGTGTTCGCCTCGGTCGTCGACCCGTCGGGTCCGAAGGGCAGGAGCTGGCTCGGCAGCTGCACCACGACGCTCTGCCCCGGCACGGCCGGGATCGTCGACGGCGTGACGATCTTCTCGATGTCGGTCGCGAGCCGGTCGACGAGCGTGACGAGCTCGGCGTCGGCGGTGGCCGGCTCGGCGCTCGGCACGTCCGCCTCGATCTCGTTGGGGTGCGAGACGTTGTCCGGGGTCTGGTCGGGATCGGTGTCCGCGGTGAAGGGGACGGTCGCCGCCCCGCCGTTGACGATGTTCCCGGTGTACTCGATGGTGAACCCGACCACCTCGCAGCCCACGGGAGGGTCAGGCAGCGTGTTCGCCGTCGTGGTGCTGTCGCTCGGCGTCGAGCCGTCGGCGCAGGTGAAGGTGACCGTGGCCTCGGTGGCGCCCGTGGGCCACACCACCCCGGCGCCCGCCCCGTCGGTGCCCCACCCGGTGAAGGTGATCGGGTCCTCGCCCTCGAACGGGCTGTCGGTCCCCGGCGCGGGCTCGATGATCGTCATCGTGTCCACGGGCGTGCCGGTGTTGGTGGCGCCCAGGGTGACGGTCGTCGGGTCGCCCGCGCTCACCTCGGCCGGGCTGAAGGTCTTGGACGCGGTGACGCTGGTGTTCGGCGGCGTGATGACGTAGGTGTCGCTGTCCGTCGTGGGCTCGGACTCTGCGTCGTCGAGCGTCACGTACGACGACGTGTCGTTGGTGACGGTGGTCGGGTCGTTGAGCTCGGTGACCGCCTCGCTCTGCTGCACGTCCACCGGGATCGTCGCGGTGGCCCCGGGCTGGATGTCGCCGCTGAACGTGTAGCGCACGCCCTGCACCGTGGTGGGGTCGACGGTGTCGTCCAGGGGCTCCCACGAGTCGCCGTCCCAGTACTCCTCCTCCACCGTGTCCGCGTTCGGCGGCAGCGTGATGTCGCCGGTGCCCGAGTACTCGAGGTAGGTGAAGGGGTTCGGGTCGGCGGTCGGGTCCACCGGGTCCTGCACGACAAGGGTGTCGACGGCGGCGTTGGAGGTGTTGGTGCCCTCGAGCGTCATCGTCGCCGGGGTGCCCGGCTCGGCGAGCGCGCCCTCCGGCTCGATCGTCTTGGCCGTGTCCGAGTCGAGCTCGAGCTCGACGACCGGGGTGATCTCCACGTCGTCCGAGACCGGCTCGGCGTTGTCGGCGTCGACCGTCGCCGTGTTGGGGATCGGGACGCCGTTCTGGCTGTACGGCAGGTCGGGGTCCACCTGGGCGGTGACGGTGACGAGCGCCTGCTGCCCGTTGGGCACCGAGGGGTTCGTGTACGTCACCGTGTTGCCGTCGGTCGTGACCTCGCCGCCGCCGCTGCTCACCGTGGCGCTGACGAGGATCAGCTCGTCGGGCAGCTCGTCGGTCATCACCGCGTTCACGCACGGGTCGAGGTTCGGGTCGGAGCAGGAGATCTGGATCGAGTAGGTCACGTTCTGCCCGGGCTCGTACGGCCCCGGCCCGCTGGTGACCTGCTTCTGGATCCCCCACTCCGCGGCGGACGCCGTCGTCGCCGGGATGACCGCCCCGGCGAGCGCGAGCGCGAATACGCCCAGCACGGACGCGCCGCGACGCACCCGCCGTCGTGCTCGCTGCTGCAGCGCCTTGTGGCGCTGCCGTGCTCCCGAAGTCCTGCGACCGTTCACCATCAGTGCCCCTCCACACATCGGTGCAAACCGCCCGCGCGCGACGCTGTGCGCGGGCACCCTCTCCGAAGTTGCCAGACATAGACGGACTTGGCGCGTCGAAAGGGTGATTTCTCGGGCGCCACCTCCCCCGCGCGAGCGGGCCCGGTGTCGGCGACCCTCGAGGAGAGGGTGCAGGTCAGGGCGCGACGAAGGAGCCGACATGTCCCCATCGACGAAGGGCCGGCCGACGGCGGCCTGGCACGGGTGCGCGCTGCTGGCCGCGACGGCGCTGCTGCTGGCGGGGTGCGGCGAGAGCAGCACCGACGCCATGGGCGACCGGACCACGCAGACGTGCGCGGACCTCACCGCGTACACCGATGCCTTGCGGAACCTCGCGAGCACGATCGGTCCCGACGCCACCGTCGAGGACGTGCAGGCCGCCCGCGACCAGGCCGAAGAGGCCCAGCAGGCGCTGGAGGAGAGCATCTCCGGCGTGACCGACGACCGCACGGACGACATCGCGCGCAGCTGGGACGCCCTGGCGACGGCGTTCTCCCAGGTCGACGACGACGCGACGCTCGCCGAGGCCGCCGACTCCCTCAAGGACGAGGCCGAGGGCGTCGTCGACGCGACGGCGTCCGTGCGGGAGGACCTCGACTGCGGCTGAGCCGCGACCGCCGCCCCGGGATGCGGCTCGATCGGCGCGTGCCGTCCGGGACGGTTCGCCCGTGTCTCGCCCGGTAGCGGCCTCCTTCGCGGTGCGGCACTGTGCTGGGGTGCCTCTGTCGAAGCCCACCCCGCGTGACGTCGTCTCCGGATTCGTGACCGGCCTGTTCTCCATCCCCGAGGGCATGGCGTACGCGACGGTGGGCGGGTTCTCCGCGCCGATGGGCCTGTGGTCCGGCGCCGTGCCGACGGTGATCGGCTCGATCTTCTCCCGCACCGTCCTCATGGTCACGACGCTCACCAGCGCCATCGCGCTGTCGGCGAAGAGCGTGCTCACCGACGCCGGCCTGGATCCGTCGGACCTGGGCGCGGTCGCGGCGCTCACGGTGATGGTGGGCCTGTGGATGGCTCTGCTGGGCGTGCTGCGGCTCGGGTCGGTGATGTCGTTCGTCTCGACGGCGGTGATGACCGGCTTCACCGCCGGCATCGCGGTGCAGATCGTGGCCGGCGTGGTGAAGGACGCGACCGGGTACGTGCCGCAGTCGCACAACACGGTGGGCAAGCTCGTCGAGGCCGTGGCGCACGTCGGCGACTGGGACGGCCCGACCGTCGCCGTCGCCGTCGCGACCGTCGCCGCGTGGGCGGCGCTGAGCCTCGTGCCGCGGCTGCGCAAGACGGCGACGCTGCTGGCTCTCGTGGTGGTCACGGTGGTCGTCGCGCTGCTCGGCACCGACGTCGAGCTGGTCTCCGACATCGCCGCCATCCCCCGTTCCCTGCCGCCGTTCACGCTGCCCGACGTCGGCGCGCTGCCGGACCTCGTGTCCGGCGGCTTCGCCATCGCGCTCATCGCGCTCGCGCAGGCGGCGGGCATCGGCGCCGCCGTGCCGAACCCGGACGGGTCGCGCACGAACGTCTCGAAGGACTTCACCGCACAGGGCCTCGCCAACATGGCGGGCGGCTTCTTCGGCGCGCTGCCGACCGGCGGGTCGCTGTCGCGCACGGGGGTCGCGACCAGCGGCGGCGCGCAGACCCGCTGGGCGGGCATCTTCTCCGGCGTCTGGCTGATCGTCATCGTGCTGGCCGTCGGTCCGCTGGCCGGCACCATCCCGATGGCCGTCATCGGCGGGTTGCTGCTCGTCATCGGCGGCGAGCTGATCGTGGGCCGGTGGGCCGACGTCGTGCTCGTGTTCCGCACGTCGTGGATGTCCGCGGTGGCGCTGGTCGTGACGTTCCTCGCCACCACCCAGCTGCCGCTGCAGCAGGCGATCTTCCTGGGTGCCGCCCTGTCGATCGTGCTGTTCGCGGTGCAGGCGGCGAAGCGCGGCCGGCTGGTCCGGCTCGTCCCCACGGGCGACGGGGACTTCGGCGTCGAGGACGCCCCCGCCGACCTGCCGAGCGGCCGCACCACCGTGCTGCACTACGTGGGCACCGGCTTCTTCGCCGAGGTGAACCGCCTCGAGGAGGAGTGGCCGCACACCGCGCACACCCGCGACGCCGCCCTCGTGATCTCGCTGCGCGGCTCGGCCGGCATCCCGTCGACCACGTTCCTCAAGTCCCTCGACCGCCTCCTGGACCGCTGGCACGAGCACGGCCTTGAGGTCGTGGTCTGCGGGGTCCCCGAGGAGCTGGCGCGCCGGTTCGCCACCGGCGGCGTCTCGACGCGGCTCCAGGACGCCGTCGTGCCGCAGACCGACGTGCTGCTCGGCTCCGTGCGCGAGGCGTACGACCTCGCGGAGCGTCGCCGCACCCGCCGGGCGCCGTCCGCCGGCGGCTGAACGCTCACCGTGCGGTCCCGCGCCACCGGTGCCAGCCTGGCGCCATGCCTACAGCACCGAAGCCAGCCACGCCCTCGATCGCCGCCCAGCAGCAGGAGATCCTCAACGCCCTGCCGTTCTCCGACACTCAGGACTTCGAGGACGCGACGCGCGGCAAGATCGCGGCCCGTGTGCCGAACGCCATCACCGGCCCGAGCGGCGCCCTGTACTGGGACAACGACACCTACGACTTCCTGGACGGCGACGCCCCCGACACCGTCAACCCGAGCCTGTGGCGGCAGTCGAAGCTCGTCGCCGAGCAGGGACTGTTCGAGGTGGTCGAGGGCATCTACCAGGTGCGCGGCTTCGACCTGTCCAACGTGACCTTCATCGAGGGCACCACCGGCGTCATCGTCCTCGACCCTCTGATCGGCCAGGAGACCGCCGCGGCCGCGCTCGAGCTCTACCGCGAGCACCGCGGCGACCGCCCCGTCACCGGGATCATCTACACGCACTCGCACGTCGACCACTTCGGCGGCGTCAAGGGCGTCACCACCCAGGAGGACGTGGACGCCGGGCGCGTCCAGGTGCTCGCCCCCGAGGGGTTCACCGAGCACGCCGTGTCGGAGAACGTCTACGCGGGCACCGCGATGGGCCGGCGTGCCGGCTACATGTACGGCGCGGCGCTGGCACGCGGACCCCAGGGCCAGGTCGGCGCGGGCCTCGGCCAGACCACCTCGACCGGCACCACCGTCACCCTGATCTCCCCGACCGTGCACATCACGACGACGGGCCAGGAGGAGACCGTCGACGGCGTGCGGATGGTCTTCCAGATGGCGCCGGGGACGGAAGCCCCGTCTGAGATGCTCATCTACTTCCCGGACCACCGGGCGCTGTGCGCCGCGGAGGACGCCACCCACACCCTGCACAACCTCCTGACCCTGCGCGGCGCCCTCGTGCGCGACCCCCACGTGTGGTCGCAGTACCTCACCGAGACGATCGACCTCTTCGGCGGCGACCTGGACGTCGTCTTCGCCTCGCACCACTGGCCCACCTGGGGCCGCGAGCGCGCCGTCGAGTACCTGTCGCTGCAGCGCGACCTCTACGCGTACCTGCACGACCAGACCCTGCGACTGCTCAACAAGGGGCTCGTCGGCGCCGAGATCGCGGAGGAGATCATGCTGCCGCCGGCGCTGGAGGGCGCGTGGCACGCCCGCGGCTACTACGGCTCGGTGAGCCACAACGTCAAGGCCATCTACCAGCGGTACATGGGCTGGTACGACGGCAACCCGGCGCACCTGTGGGAGCACACCCCCGTCGAGCGGGCCAAGCGCTACGCGAAGCTCGCCGGCGGCGTCGACGCCCTGGTCGCGAACGCGCGCGAGGCGTTCGACGCCGGCGACTTCCGCTGGGCGGCCGAGGCCGCCAACCACGCCGTCTTCGCGGAGCCGGACCACGCCGGTGCGCGCGAGCTGCTCGCCGACACCTACGAGCAGCTCGGCTACGGGTCGGAGAACGGCACGTGGCGCAGCGTGTACCTCTCGGGCGCCACCGAGCTGCGCGACGGCTCCTTCGGCACCCCGACGGAGACCAACGCGCCCGACATCTTCGCCAACCTCTCCCCCGAGATGCTGTTCGACGCCATCGCCATCCAGGTGAACGGCCCGCGGGCGTGGGACGAGAGGCTGACGATCGACGTCGTGCTGACCGACGTCGACACCCGGTACCGGCTGCGGCTCGCCAACGGCGTCCTCACCTACAGCGCGGCGGCCCAGCAGGGCGACGCCGACGCGACGATCACCGGGACGCAGAAGGCCCTTCCCGCGCTCGCCGCCGGGTCGTCGGACGCGCTCGCCGCCTCGGGGCTCGAGGTGACCGGCGACGCGTCGGTCCTGGGCCGCCTGACCGCCGTCCTCGACCCGGGCGACCCGGACTTCGCCATCGTCACCCCCTGACGCCACCCTCCCCCGCCGGTCGAGCCTGTCGAGACGCCGTCCCGACAGGCTCGACCAGCGTGGGGAGCAGCCGGTCGAGCCCGACGACGACGAGGCCCAGCACGTAGAACGCGCCGCCGTAGACCACCAGGTTGAGGCCGAGGCCGCCCCACCCGAGGGCGTCCAGGTCGACGAACCCGTACGGGTACTCGCTGCCCGGGCTGAGCTGCCCGCGCAGCAGCACGAAGCCGAAGTAGAGCACGGGGAACGCCATCCACACCGCGGCGTCGCGGACCCGCATCCGCCGGTGCTCGTCGAGCAGCAGGAAGTCGACGGCGACGGCGACGGGCACCACCTGGTGCTCGATCTGCCCGTCCGTCAGCCCGAGGAACACTGCGGGCGCGTCCGGGTCCTCCGGCGCGAGGACGAGCCACGCCACGAGCCCCGTGATCGACGCCGCCAGCGTCACGACGCCCTTGGCCCACACCGGCGGCTGGGCGCGGCGGAGCAGCGACGCGACGCCCGCCCACGCGAACACGGCCACGACGAGGAAGCCGGTGAGGTTGGTGAAGTAGACCAGGCCCTCCACGTCGCCGTCGCGCCAGATGGCGCGGTTGCCGACGAGCGCGAGGACCACGAGGAAGAGCCGGAACAGGCCCACGACGACGCGCATGGGCGTCAGTGAAGCAGACCCCGTCAGAACACGACGACCGCCACCAGCCCCCCGAGGCCGAGCAGGGCCGTGCCCGCGCACATCAGCACGATCCGCCGGCCGTGCCGGAGGCGCGGCTCCGCGGTGTCGAGGTGCCGGTGCGTGTGCCGGGCGTGCCGCTGGGCGAACCACCAGAGCGGAGGGGTGAGCACCAGCCCGACGGCGGCAGCCAGGAGGAACGACGTCGCGCCGTCCACGCCCGGCAGCGTCTGCCACGCCACCGCGCACGCCGCGGTGAACGACAGCAGCGTGCGGCGCCAGGCCAGAGCGGTGCGCTCGGCCTGGAGGCCCCGGTCGCGCTCGGGCCCGACGAGGGGTGGGGGACGGTCCGTCATGTCAGCACGGCCGTCTCAGTGCAGCAGCAGGGCGAGCAGCACGAGGATGCCCACGACGGAGATGGTCACGACCAGCACGAACCCGGTGATCGCTCCCGGGAGCGGGCCGTGCTCGCGCATCGCCCGTTCCGAGCGGGCCCACTCGACCGCCGCCGCAACCGGCACGACGGCGCCGGCGACGAGCAGCACGATCGCGGACGCGAGGCGCAGGTGCGGCTCCATCGGCAGGTCGAGCGCCTCGAGCGCGGTCCCGCCGGCGATGAGCCCCAGCGCGGTACGGAGCCACGCGAGGATGGTGCGCTCGTTGGCCAGCGAGAACCGCGGGTCGGGCTCCGTGCCCCTCTCGTACACCCACCGGGGGAAGCGTTCGCGGCTCACGAGGCCCGAGCCTAGCCAGCGCCGGCTCGTCGGGCACGGGCGGGGCGACGTCGGAGGGGGTCGTTAGCGTCGGCGCATGGCCTCCCCCTCGTCCGACGCCCGCGCCGCGTTCCTCGCCCTGCACCGTCCCGGCGACCCGCTCCTGCTGCCGAACGCGTGGGACGCCGGGTCGGCGCGGATCCTCGCCGCCCTCGGCTTCGCCGCCCTCGCGACGACGAGCAGCGGGTTCGCCGCGACGCTCGGACGGCCCGACGGCGCGACCACCCGCGACGAGGCACTCGAGCACGCCGCCGCGCTCGCCGACGCCGTCGACGTCCCCGTGAGCGCGGACCTGGAGAACGGCTTCGCCGACTCCCCCGCCGACGTCGCGGCCACCGTCGCCGAGGCCCGGACCACCGGGGTCGCCGGGTGCTCGATCGAGGACGCCACGGGCCGCGACGACGCACCGGTCTACGACCGGGGCCTCGCCGTCGAGCGCGTCGCCGCCGCGGCCGCGGCCGCCGGCGACCTGGTGCTGACGGCCCGCTGCGAGAACCACCTGTTCGGCCGCGACGACCTCGCCGACACCATCGCGCGGCTGCAGGCCTACCAGGAGGCGGGCGCCGACGTGCTGTACGCGCCGGGGCTGCGCGACGCCGCCGCCGTCGCGACCGTCTGCCGCGAGGTGGACCGGCCCGTCAACGCGCTGCTCGTCGCGGGCGGGCCCACGCCCGCCGAGCTCGCCGACGCCGGGGTGGCGCGCATCTCCGTGGGCGGCACCCTCGCCTGGGTCGCCCTGTCCGCGCTGGTCGACGCCGCCCGCGAGCTCCAGGCCGGCGAGGTCGGCTTCCTCGGCCGCACCGGCCCCGCACGCGAGGTCATGGCGCGCGCATTCCGGGGCTGACGCCTCAGGAGGCCGCCGGGACCACGGCGGTGTGGAGGCAGCGCCACCCGGTGCCGTGCCGCACGAACGTGTCCGCCGACCACTCCTCGTCGCGGAACGGCATCCCGCGCCACGCGCCGGCGGAGAGCCCGCGGGCCAGGGTGACCGCGACGTCGCCGTGCACACGCACGGCCACGAGCTCGGACGACAGGGCCGTGTGCACCAGCTCCCCCGACGCCACGAGAGCGAGGAAGCCGGTGCGCTCCTGGACCTCGCCGTCCGTCCCGACGATCGCCCAGCCCGGATCGAGGAACACGTCGATCGCCGCCGCATCGTTGGCCACGATCGCGGCGCCCCAGCGACGGAGCAGCTCGGCGAAGACCGCCGCGTCGCCGTTGCCGTGCTCGTCGGGCTCGCCCATCCCGGACCTCCGTCCCGCCGGGCCGACCCTTCGATCATCGCCCCTGCGCGACGCCCTGAACAGCGGGCGCGAGCCCGTTCAGAGCGCGGCGGCGAACGCCCGCACGAGCGGATGGATCGGTCGCCCGGCCGACGCCCCGACCTGCGGCTGGAAGAGGCTCAGCACGAAGAACGGGTGCCCCGTCAGCTCGAGCACCTCCGCCCCCGCGTCCTCCGCGACGGCGCCCACGACGACGCCCGCAGCCTCCAGCGACGCGACGGCCTCAGGCGTCGGGGCGTACCGGCAGTAGTGCATCCCGACGAACGGCTCGCCCTCCCACGACGCGAACCGCGTGCCGGGCACCGGCGTCACCATCCGTTCCTCGCCGTACAGCGAGCACGCGAGCGCCGCCACGACGTTGTCGCCCGACGCGCCGTCCGACTCGGCGTGGCTCGCCGGCCGGCCGAGCAGGGCCCTCGTGAGCTCCACGACGGCGTACTGCATACCGCCGCACGTGCCGAGGAAGGGGATACTGCCCTCGCGGACCGCGGTGACGGCACGCAGCACGGCGGCGTCGTCCGCGTACGGCGAGCCTGGGACGAGCCACACGCCGTCGTAGTCCTCGACCTCGAACGGGGCGTCGGTCGGCACCCACACGGCGTCGACGCCGAGCTCGTCCGCGAGCCGCGGCACGAGGGCGTCGAGCTCCCGGTGGCTGGCATGGTCGCGGCGGTCGCCGAGCAGCGCGAGGGTCATGCCGGCACCGTAGCGGGGAGCCGCCCGTGCCGGGTCACGGCACGAGGCGCTGGGAGATCGTCGATGCCGCCGGCGCGTGCTGCACGCGCGCGAGCGCGCCGTTCACCAGCGCGAGGTACGGCGGCACGTGCCCGCACTCCACGTCCGCGAGCAAGGGGATCCCGAGGTCGCCGAGCGCGTCGCGCACGGCGTCGTGCTGGGTGAAACCGTCCGAGTCCGGGGCGGGCGTGCGGCTCAGCAGCACCGCGTGCGCGGCGTCGAACCAGCCCGCGTGGCGCATCCCCCACAGGGCCCGACCGACCTCGAGCGCCTCCCACTCGAGGATGTCGAGGTAGACGACCAGGCCCTCCGGCGCGTGCTCCGAGGCGAACCGCCGCACGTCCCCGTAGGGCGTGCCCGCGAGGAGCGAGACCGTCTCCAGACAGCCGCCGATCAGCCGGCCCCGGACGTCGAGGGGCGCCTCCGCGTCCCCGCCGTCGAGCCGCAGCCAGGAGCCCTCGGCGTCGAGCGTCCACGTCGACACCTCGGGCTCGTTCTCGTAGTCGTCCCAGCCGGACGAGCGGTAGCGGCGCGGCGAGCGCTGCACCAGCTCCTCGCCCTGCTGCGGGGCGGAGGCGACGTCCCACCAGCCCAGGAGGCCGTCCGGCACGTCGTACGGCGAGTCCATGAGGTTCTGGCCGTGCAGCGTCGCGACACCCGTGCGCAGCGTGAGCGGCAGCTGCAGGGTGGACACGTCCGAGAAACCGACCAGCCACGTCGGGTCCGCGGCGAGCGCGTCCCAGTCGAGTCGTCCGAGCAGGTCCGTCGCCAGCTCCCCGCCCCACGGCGGCACGACGGCGCGCACCGCCGGGTCCGTGAGCATCGCGGTCAGCTCGGCCGCGCGCACCTCCGCCGGGCCGGCGACGACCCCGTCGGCGAACGGGGTCTCCCCGACCCGCACGTCGTAGCCCTTGGCCCGCACGACGTCGGCCGCGTGGTGCAGCCGCCGGTGGAGCGGGGGCGCGACCCCCGCCGACGGCGCGGTCACGCCGATCGTGTCGCCGGGCCGGAGGGGGCGGGGGTAGCGGATCGTCATATCCGGACCCTGCCCGAGCCGGGGTGCGCCCGGCAACGAGAATCTGCCCTCGGCACCGCTGTGCGGCGCACGGTCGCTCGCGGCGCTCGGCGTCAGAGCATCCCGCGCTCCCGGGCGGTGGCGGCCGCCTCGGTGCGGGACTGCGTGCCCAGCTTGGTGCTGATGTGCGCCAGGTGGGACTTCACGGTGGCGACGGAGACGAAGAGCTCGCGCGCGATGGCGTCGTTCGACCGGCCGGCGGCGACGAGGCGCAGCACCTCGAGCTCGCGCGCGCTGAGGTTCTCGCCCGGGGACCGCATCCGGCCGAGCAGGCGGCGCTGCACGTCGGCGCCGAGGATGACCTCCCCGGCGGCGGCGGACCGGATCGCGCGGGCGAGCTCCTCGGTGGGCGCGTCCTTGAGCAGGTAGCCGGTGGCCCCGGCCTCGACGGCGGCGAGGATGTCGGCGTCGGTGCCGTAGGTGGTCACGACGAGCACCGGGGTCGCGTGCCGGTGCACGACCGTCCCCGTCGCCTCGGCACCCCCGAGCCGGGTGCTGCCGGGCCCCGCGTCGCCGAACCGCAGGTCGAGCAGCACGACGTCGGCCCGGCCGCCGCCGTCGAGCCAGGCGAGCAGGTCCTCCGCGGTGCCGGTCTCGTGCACGACGCGCATGTCCGGCTGGCCGTCGACGACCGCCCGCAGCCCGGCGCGCACCACGGGGTGGTCGTCGGCGAGCACGACGTCGATCACGGGGCGTCCTCCGTCGTCGGGGCGGTCGGGTCGGGCGCGCCCACCGGCAGCGTGACCGCCAGGGCGGTGCCCCCGCCGGGCGAGGTCTCGAGCGCGACGGTGCCACCCAGCTCCTGCGCGCGCGACCGGACGGCGGGCAGGCCGAAGCCCCGCCCGTCCGGCCGGCCCGACGCCCCTCCCGACGCTGCCGCCGGGTCGAACCCGCGGCCGTCGTCCACGACGTCCAGCGTGACGGTGTCCTGCTCGTAGGTGACCGTCAGCCGGGCCCGACGGGCGTCGGCGTGCTGGACGACGTTGGCCAGCGCCGACTGGGCGATGCGCAGCAGCGCCGTCTCGACGGGTACGGGCAGCGGCCGGACGTCGCCGGCCGTGTGCACGGACACGTCCAGGGGCTGCCGCCCGGCCACGCGACGCAGCGCGGCCACGAGGGTGGTGCGGTCGAGGTCGGGCGGCGTGAGGTCCTGCACGACACGGCGCGCCTCGGCGAGGCCGTCGCGCGCCGCGCCGCGCGCCTGGCCCACGAGGGCGCGGGCCCGCTCGTCGTCGGTGCCGACGGCGTCGTCGGCCGCCCGCAGGAGCAGCTCGATGGCGGACAGCGACTGGGCCAGGGTGTCGTGGATGTCCCGCGCGAGCCGGGCCCGCTCGTCGGTGACGGCCCGCTCCCGCTCGGCCTGGGCGAGATGCTGGCGCACCTGCGTGAGCTCGTCGACGGTCCGCTGCCGCGTCTGGGACTCGCGGACGAACGCCTCGATCCCCAGCACGACGCCGACGGCGACGGCCGCTCCGAGCACGGGGCCCAGCACGAACCCGGTCCACGGGTCGTCGGCGTCGACCTGGACCAGCAGCCCCTCGGCGACGGCGAGCGCCGTCGTCACGGCGACCGCGACGACCCCGCGGTGCGGCCCGAGCACGTGCATCTGCAGGAGCATCAGCGGGAACGCGAGCCACAGGGCCGCGGGCGAGAGCCACAGCAGCACCACCCACGGGACCACGAGAGCCACGACCCACGCGGTGTCGGGCCACCAGGCCCCGCGCGGGGTGTCGACGGACCGGTCGTGCACCCGCACCGCCCGGCGCCCCGCGACGTGCACGGCGACGAGGACGGCCGCGACGGCGGCAGCCGCCCAGGTCCGCCCCGGCGGGGCCTGGACCACGGCGACCACGGCGAGCGTCCCGAGCAGGACGTCGAGCCCCAGGTTCAGGGCGCGCGTCGCCGAGGGCGGGGGGTGGCGGATCACCCCGTCCACGGTAGCCGCGGCGGGTGCCGCCGCATCGTCCGAAAGGTGGAAAGGGCGGGCCACCCTTCGGCGCCGCAGGATCCCCCCGGATCCCGATGATCGCGGGCGCCCCGACGCGGAGGCTGGAACCAGCCCAGACAGCCCTTCCCCCTCGACCCGTGGAGGTCCTTCCGTGTTCGTCGCCCTGCGCGACCTGCGTCATGCCCGCGGCCGCTTCGTCCTCATGTCCGTGGTGATCGTGCTGATCACCTTTCTCGTCACGTTCCTGGCGTCCCTCACCGCGGGCCTGGCCCGCGAGTCGACGTCGGCGGTGACGGACCTGCCGGCCGACCACCTCGCGTTCGCCATGCCCGCCGCCGGCGACGCCCCCGAGTTCACGGCGTCCCGGGTGACTGCCGACCAGTGGGAGGGCTGGGCGCAGGTGCCGGGCGTCGAGTCCGCCGAGCCGCTGGGCCTGGCCACGACGCGCGCCGGGTCGGACAGCACGACGGCGTCGGTCACCGCGCTGGGCGTGGCCGACGGCTCCGGCCTCGTGCCGGGCGGGACCGACGTCGACCCGGGGACGGTGGTGCTCACCCCCGGCGCCGCGGACGCGCTGGGTGCGCGGACCGGCGACACCGTCACCCTCGGCGGCACCGGGCTCACGGTCGCCGCGACCGTCGACGCCGACGAGTCCTTCTCGCACACCCCCGTCGTCTGGACCACGCTCGACGACTGGCAGGCCGTCGGCGCGCGAGGTGGTGGCGACGACGTCGCGACCGTCGTCGCGCTCACCACCTCGGACGCCGCGGACGCGACGGCGCTGACCGACGCCGACGCCGCGCTCGGCACGACGACGGTCACGACGTCGGACGCCCGCTCCGCGGTGGCGTCGTTCGCCGGGGAGAACACGTCGCTGACGACGATGCAGGCGTTCCTGCTCGTCATCTCCGCGCTGGTGGTGGGCGCGTTCTTCACCGTGTGGACGATCGGCCGCGCCGGCGACATCGCGGTGCTCAAGGCGCTGGGCGCCTCGACCCGCTACCTGCTGCGCGACGCGCTCGGGCAGGCCGCGGTGCTGCTGGTCGGCGGCGTCGCGGTGGGCACCGCCCTCACGGTCGCGGGCGCGGCGCTGCTGCCGGACGTCGTCCCCGTGGTCGTGACGACGTCGACGACGCTCGTGCCCGCCGCCGGGCTGGTGCTGCTCGGCCTCGTGGGGGCCGCCGTCTCGGTCGCCCGCATCACCCGCATCGACCCGCACGCCGCGCTCGCGGCGCGCTGACCCGCGCCCAGGAGGATCCGATGGACCTGCACCTCGACCACGTCACCCTCGTCTACCCGGACGGCGACGGCACCCTCACCGCCGTGGACGACGTCGACCTCACCGTCCCCGCGGGCACGACGACCGCCCTGCTCGGCCCGTCCGGGGCGGGCAAGTCGAGCCTGCTGGCCGTCGCCGCCGGGCTGACGAACCCGACGCGCGGCACCGTCAGGTTCGGCGAGGACGTCGTCTTCACGCCCACGACGACCGTCGCGGACGCGACCCGCGCCCGGCTCGACCGCATCGGCATGGTGTTCCAGTCGCCGCAGCTGCTGGGCTCCCTCACGGCGCTCGAGCAGCTGGAGCTGCACGCCCACCTGCGCGGCCGGCGGCCGGCGAGCGTGCGCGAGCGCGCCATGGAGCTGCTGGACGCCGTCGGCGTGGCCGACCACGCGGGCAAGCGGCCCGCGCAGCTGTCCGGCGGGCAGCGTCAGCGCGTCGCGATCGCGCGCGCCCTGGTCGGCAGGCCGGAGGTGCTGCTGGTGGACGAGCCGACGTCGGCCCTCGACCACGAGCGCGGCACCCGGGTGGTGGAGCTCATCACCGGCCTGGCCCGCGAGACCGGCGCGGCCACCCTGCTGGTCTCGCACGACGCGTCCACGCTGGCCACCGTCGACGCCACCGAGCGGATGCTCGACGCCCGTCTCGAGCGGGCCGACACGGTCGCCGGGCGCGCCTAGCAGGTCGGGCAGGGCTGCTCGGCGGGCCGGCGGCGCAGGGCGCCGCGCGCGGAGTCGACGGCGGCCGCGACCTGCTCGGACCACGTCGCCCGCCGGAGCCGCACGCGGAACGTGGTCGCGGCGGCGCGGTCGGAAGTGACGGTGGCGACCTTCTCCGCCGCGCAGCGGCCGTACTTCGCGAGGTACGCGTCGTCGAGCAGGGAGTGCAGCTCAGGCGCGACCTCGGCGAGCATCACCGGGCGGCGGGTGCCGTCGACCTGCAGGTGCGCCCGCCCGCCGCCCGCGCGCCCCACGGAGCCCGGCGCGGACCGCACGTACAGGTCGTGGCCCAGGCGCACCACCCAGCTGCGCTGCGGCCGGCCGGGTTCGCGCGCGGGGACGACCTGCACGGCCGTCGCGGCCCCGAGGTCGTCGAGGAAGTCGAGGTCGCGAAGGAACGAGGCGGCGCGCGTCAGCAGGGTCACGACGGGTCGAACGGTGACCCGCGCCACTTCTATTCCGGCAGCCCTCGTCGAGAGATCGTCGGAGTGGGCACAGGTCGTGCAGTGCATCGGCACCACGGCGGACGAGCGCTGCCGGACCGAGACCCGGGTTCGGACGTCCCGGATGTCGCGCCCGAACGCTGGCGCGGGCACGCGAGGGCAGGAGCGCCGGCCCTTCGTCGCCGAAGGCCGCGGGCGGCAAGGTCGACGGATCGGGCGTGGCCCGCTCACACCGAAAGACGGTCGGTGGGGTGAAGAAGGACGCGTCCTCGCGATCGATGGCGACGACGGTCACGAGGAGTTACGGGACGAGCTCGACGTCGGCGGTCAGCTCGACGTTCGCCCAGACGTCGAAGGGCATCCTCCGTAGCCTGCCGACGGCGGACCGTCGGACCTCGTCCTCGGCGTCGACGTCCCAGTCGCCGTGCGGCACGACGAACACGACGTCGACGTACAACCGTCGGCCGAGCTTGGTGGCCCGCACCGTCGGCGCGGGGAGGCCGAACTCCTGCCGGACGTCGTCGACGATGCCGTGGAGGTCCGTGAGGACCTCCGGTTCCGGTGTGCCCTCAAGCAGCTCGAACATCCCGTCCCGCACGAGGCGCGCCGGCATCGGCGACACGACGGCGACGGCGACCAGGACGAGAACGGGGTCGACGTAGTCGGCCGCCGCGTCCAGGCCGGCACGCTCCATCACCAGCCCCGCGCCGCCGCCGACCGCGACCACGAGGCTGAGGACCGCACCGGCCCGCCAGCCGACCACCTCGGCGACAGTGAGGTCGGTGCCGACCCCGAGCCGGCCGAGCAACCACACGACCAGGCAGCACAGGAGCCCCGAGACCGCGCCGTAGGCCAGCAGCGCGACCTGGGTCGTGTCCGAACCGCCACCGATGAGGGTCTGCACGGCGCCGATGAGCGCGTACAGCAGGGTGGCGGCCAGCGCGGCACCCTGGACGACGACCGCCAACGGCACCGCCGCGGAGAGGCCGTACGGGAACTGACGGGTGGGCTCGGCGCTCGCCGCCCGCGACGCGAGCAGCGAACCTGCCGACAGGGCGATGCTCGCCAGCGTGTAGACGCCGTCGAACACGATCACGTCCGCGCCGGCGAGCAGTCCCCAGATCAGCCCCATCGAGCCGAGGACGGCCGAGGCGCTCAAGGACCACAAGAGCACCCTGCGGTCGGTGTCCCGGTGGGAATCGGGTTCCGAGTGCTCTCCTGCCCCTGGTATCACCGGTTCAGCTGTCATCCCTGGGCCCGGCGTGCTCAGTCGAGGGGGTCGCGCGAGATCGGGCAGGTCATGCAGTGCCCGCCGCCGCGCCCGCGGCCGAGCTCGGCCCCGACGATGGTGATGACCTCCACGCCGGCGCGGCGCAGGGCCGCGTTGGTCAGGGTGTTGCGGTCGTAGGTGAAGACGACGCCGGGCTCGAGCGCGACGGCGTTGTTCCCGGAGTCCCACTGCTGCCGCTCGGAGGCGTACGCGTCGCCCGCCGTCTCGACGACCCGCAACTTCGGCAGCCCCAGCGACCGGGCGACGACGTCCACGAAGGGGGTGTCGCCCTCGTCGGTGACCTCCACGCCGGGCGCCGTGTCCGACGGCCGCAGGGTGAAGGCGTGGATGCCGTCCACGATCGTCGGGTGCACCGTCACGAGGTCGCGGTCGGCGAACGTGAACACGGTGTCCAGGTGCATCGCCGCCCGCAGCCGCGGCATCCCCGCCACGACGACCTGCTCGACGTCGCCGCCGTCGAACAGCGCCTTCGCGAACTGCGTGATGCCCTGCCGCGACGTGCGCTCGCTCATCCCGACCAGCACGGTGCCGTTCCCGACGGGCATGACGTCGCCGCCCTCGATCGTGGCCTGCGCCCAGTCCTGCTCCGGGTCGCCCCACCAGACCTTCGAGCCGACGTACTCCGGGTGGAAGGAGTAGATCGCCTTCATCAGCAGCGTCTCGTCCTTGCGGGCCGGCCAGTACAGCGGGTTGAGCGTGAGGCCGCCGTAGATCCAGCAGGTCGTGTCGCGCGTGTACAGCGTGTTGGGCAGCGGCGGCAGCAGGTACTCGGGGGTGCCGGTGGACTCCCGCGCCAGGTTCACGTAGTCGCTGCGGAAGTCCTCCGGCAGGTCGTGCGTGGACAGCCCGCCGATGAGGTACCGCGACAGCTCGGTCTGCGTCAGTGACTCGAGGTACGCGCGCGTGCCCTCGACGAGCCCGAGGCCCACGTGGTTCGGCACCACCTTGCGGTCCAGCAGCCAGTCCCGGGCCTCGGGGATCGCCATCGTCTGCGCCAGCAGGTCGTGGAGCTCGACGACCTCCACGCCCCGGTTGGTCAGCTTGTTGACGAAGTCCAGGTGGTCGCGCTGCGCGGACTCCACCCACATGACGTCGTCGAACAGCAGCTCGTCGGAGTTCGTGGGCGTGAGCCGCTCGTGCGCGAGCCCGGGCGAGCACACCAGCACCTTGCGCAGCCGGCCGACCTCCGAGTGGACGCCGTGGGCGGGGGCGGACGGCGTTGACGAGGCGGTGGTCATGGAGGGTTCCCTTTCGGTGCAACGACGGAGAGGACGGGTCGGATCGGGATCCGCCTCAGATGGAGATCCACCCGGTGGCGAGCCCGGTCACGGCGACGACGGCGATCGCGACCACGACGACGAACAGCGCCAGCTCGGCGGGGGCAAAGACTTTGCGCCCCTGCTCGCGCCGCGTCATGACGAACAGGATCGTCGCCGGGGCGTAGAAGAGGAACGAGACCAGCACGAGGCTCGCCCCGGCCGCGAAGACCAGGAAGGCCGTGTAGACGGTCGCGAGGACGGCGACCACCAGGTCGCCGCGCAGGGTCGACGGCGGCGCGCCGTCGTACGTCTCGCGGGTGGCGCGCAGCTTGACCGCATAGAGCGCGGCGAGCAGGAACGGGATGAGCGTCATGACGGCGGTCATGTCGAGCGCGAAGTCGAACGCGTCCTCGGAGAAGTAGGTGAGGATCAGCACCACCTGCGACAGCGACGTGCTCAGCAGCAGCGCGTTCACGGGCACGTCGCGGTCCGTCTGCCGGGTGAGGAACCGCGGCATGTCGCGGTCCTTCGCGGCGACGAACAGCACCTCGGCCGCCATGAGCGTCCAGGCCAGGTACGCGCCGAGCACCGAGATGATGAGGCCGACGCCGACGAAGACGCTGCCCCACTCCCCCACGGCGGCCTCGAGCACCCCCGCCATCGACGGCTGGCGCAGCTCGGCGATCTCGGCCATCGGCATGATGCCGTAGGACACGATCGTCACCGACGCGAAGATGGCGAAGACGCTCAGGAAGCCGAGGATCGTGGCGCGGCCGACGTCCTCGCGGCGCTTCGCGTGCCGGGAGTAGACGCTCGCGCCCTCGACGCCGAGGAACACGAACACCGTCACCAGCATGGTGCCGCGCACCTGGTCGAACAGGCTCCCGGCGTAGTCGGCGCCGCCCCAGTTCTCCGCGAACGCGGTGGGGTCGAAGACGAACAGCGCCAGCAGGACGAAGACGATGATCGGGATGAGCTTGGCGACGGTGACGATCCGGTTGATCGCCGTCGCCTCCTTGATCCCGCGCCGCACGAGCAGGAAGAACAGCCACAGGCCGACGGTGGAGAGCGCGAGCGCGAGCACCGTGTCCCCCGCGCCCAGCGCGGGGATCCATTGCCCCAGCGTCGACATGATGAGCACCCAGTAGGTGACGTTGCCGACGCACGCGCTGGCCCAGTAGCCGGCCGCGGCGAAGAAGCCGGTGTACTCACCGAACCCGGCCTTCGCGTAGGCGTAGACGCCGGCGTCGAGGTCGGGCTTGCGCATCGCGAGCCGCTGGAAGACGAACGCCAGCATCAGCATGCCCGCGCCCGCCACCACCCAGGCGATGAGGGCGCCCATGACGCCCGTCTCCTGCGCGAACCGGCGCGGCAGCGAGAACACTCCTGCGCCGACCATCGAGCCGACCACCATCGCGGTGAGGGTCAGCAGGGAGACCTTGGTGGTGATGCTGGTCGTGCTGCCCGGCGCTGCCGTCGTGCCCTCGTTCGCCATCCGCGCGTCCCTCCTGGGATCCGGTGCCGCGACCGATCGTTGCACCGTCGTGGCAGGTCCGCGCGCCATGGCGGAGCTGGACCTGCCCGGCCGCGCCCCGTCCGTCGTCGGGCACGGGGTGCACGAGGTGCGGGTGGGCGCTCAGGCCCCCGCGTCGCCGGCCGTGGAGGCGCGCACGACCAGCGTCGGCTGAAGCACCACGGCCTTGTGCCGGCACGGGTACGTCGCGGGCGGCGAGGTTGTCGTCGAGCGTCCTCCGCCTCCCGGGTCGCGCCGCGCGCCAGATCCACGAACAGGGAGTTGCCGAGGTCGGTGAGGACGAGGCCGATCGCGTCGCTCGAGCCGCCCGCCAGCGTGCGCGCCACCGAGCTGCGCAGGAAGCCGAGCTCGGTCATCCCCGCGCGGACCCGGGCCCGCGTGGCCTCCGGTGACCCGGTCGGGGTGGTTGAGGACGTGCGACACCGTGCCGAGCGAGACGCCCGCACGGTCGGCGACCTGTGCCATCGACGGCCGCCCGTTGCCTCGCCCCACGCCCTGATCCCTCGCCGACCCCGTGACCTGCCGGTCCCACGGTAGACGGCGGTCCGTCCGGCTCGGGTTGCGGTCCGGTCGGCGCCGGGCGACCGTGCTGCCAGGCCGAACCTTCCTACTCCCCGGAGGAACGATGTCGTACGCACCGAAGGACCCGACCCCGGCGACGGCCGACGCGCTCGCCGCAGCCCGCACCCGGTACGCGCTGGACGACCGGGAGGACTACGAGACCGCCCGGCGGGGCAAGGTCGCCGACTTCCCCGGGGGGCAGGTACGGCTGGCGGACGGCACGGTCAGCTACGACGTCGGCCGGCTCGCGTTCCTCGACGGCGACGACCAGGAGGCGCCGGACTCGGTGGACCCCAGCCTGTGGCGCCAGTCCCAGCTGGTGCACGAGGCGGGCCTGTACCGGGTGGTCGACCGGATCCACCAGGTGCGCAACATCGACATCGGGAACGTCACCGTCGTCGAGGGCGACGGCGGGCTGATCGTCATCGACTGCTCGTCGTCCGTCGAGGCCGCCGCGGCGGCGCTGGCGCTGTACCGGCAGCACGTGGCGGACAAGCCGGTGGCCGCCGTGATCTACACGCACACCCACATCGACCACTACGGCGGCGTGAGGGGCGTGGTCGACGAGGCCGACGTCGCGGCGGGCCGGGTGCCGATCATCGCGCCCGGCACGGTCGCGAGCTTCGACAAGCACGCGATCGGGGAGAACGTCATCGCCGGGAACGCGATGAGCCGCCGCGCGGGCTACGCGTTCGGCAGTCTCCTCGAGCGCGATCCGCGCCAGGCGGTGTCGTGCGGCATCGGGTCCGCGACGGCGGACGGCCCGACCGTTTCGTACATCTCTCCCACCGACCCGATCACGGAGACGGGGCAGCGCCGCGTCATCGAGGGGCTGACGTTCGAGTTCCTGTACGCCCCGGACACCGAGGCGCCCGAGGAGATGCACATCTGGATCCCCGAGCTGAAGGCGCTCACCTGCGCGGAGAACGCGAACCACTCCCTGCACAACATCCAGACGCTGCGGGGCGCCCGCACGCGCGATGCCCGGAACTTCGCGCGGTACCTGGACGAGACGCTGGTGCGATGGGGCGACGAGGCGGAGGTGCACTACGGGCCGCACACCTGGCCGGTCTGGGGCAACGCGAAGATCGTGGAGTTCATCGAGTCCCAGCGCGACACGTACAAGTACCTGCACGACCAGGCGCTGCGCCTGGCCAACAAGGGGTACACGCCGCTGGAGGCGGCCGAGGTCGTGGACCTGCCGGAGGCCCTGGGCCGTCGATGGTTCAACCGCGGGTACCACGGCACGGTGCACCACGACGTGCGCGCCGTGTTCGCGAAGGAGCTGGGCCTGTGGGACGGCGACCCGGTGACCCTGCACCCGCACCCGCCGGTGGACACGGCGACCCGGTACGTGGCCGCCTTCGGCCGCGACGCGATCCTCGCGGAGGGCCGTCGCGCCGTCGACACCGGCGACTACCGGTGGGCGGCCCAGGTGCTGCACCACCTCGTCTTCGCGGACCCGGACGACGTCGAGGCGAGGGAGCTGCAGGCCGACGCCTACGAGCAGATGGGGTACCAGGCCGAGGGCCCGCAGTGGCGCGGCATCTTCCTCACGGCGGCCCGGGAGCTGCGCGAGGGCGTGCTCGAGGCCGCCTTCGCCACGGCCAGCCCGGACTCGGTGAGCCACATGCCCGTGGACATCCTCTTCGACTTCGTCGCGGTGCACGTGATCGGCGACCGGGCCGCCGACGTCGACCTGCGGTTCGACGTCGAGTTCACGGACCTCGGCGAGACCTGGTCGGCCCGGGTGCGCCACGGCGTGCTCAACGCCCGGCGGGGCGCGAGCCCGGACGCGCCGCTCACGCTGCGCGCCCCGCGGCCGCTGGCCGCGGCGGCCCTCCTGCAGCCGGCGGCCGCGGGGCGGCTCGCCGCGGCGGGGAAGGTCGCGCTCGACGGCGACGCCGCGGTGCTCGACGGGCTGGCCGCCGTCCTCGACGAGTTCGACCCGAACTTCCCGATCGTCACGCCCTGACCCGGCGCGACCGGGCCCTGCCGACCGCCTTGACCACCTCGACGAGCAGGAAGACGACGAGCGCCAGGCCCGCCGTCTTGCCCCACTCCTCGAGGCCGATGGGGGCGGCGGCGAACCAGTCGTGCATGAACGGGGCGTACACGAACACGCACTGCAGGGCGAGCAGGGCGGCGGCGGAGACCCAGATGACGCGGTTGCCGCGCAGCACGTCCAAGGTGAGGCTCGAGCGGTCCAGGAACCGGCAGTTGAACAGGTAGGCGAGCTGGCCCAGGGCCAGCATCGTCACGGCCGTGGTCTGCGCCTCGGCGAGGGGCGCGCCCTGGGCCCGCTCGGCATAGAAGACGAACAGCGTGGCGCCGCCGATGAGCAGCGACACGACGAGGATGCGGCGCACGAACGCGGCGTCGAGGATCGACGCCTTCGGGTCGCGCGGAGGCCGGGACATGATGTCGGGCTCGGCCCTCTCGTACGCGAGCCCGAGGGACAGGGTCACGGCCGTGATCATGTTGATCCACAGCACCTGCACCGGCGCGAGCGGCAGCACCAGGCCGAACAGCACGGCCACGAGGATGACCAGCGACTGCGCGCCGTTCGTCGGCAGCAGGAAGAGCACGGACTTGCGGATGTTGTCGTAGATCCGCCGCCCCTCCTCCACGGCGCGCTCGATGGTGGCGAAGTTGTCGTCGGCGAGCACCACCTCGGCGGCGTCCTTCGTCGCCTCCGTGCCCTTGATGCCCATCGCGACGCCGACGTCGGCCTGCGTGAGCGCGGGGGCGTCGTTGACGCCGTCCCCCGTCATCGCGACCACCTCGCCGTGCGCCTGCAGCGCGGAGACGATGCGGATCTTGTGCTCCGGGCTGGTGCGGGCGTACACCGACACGTCGCGCACGACGGCGCGCAGCTGCTCGGTGCTCATCGCCTCCAGCTCCGCGCCGGTGAGGACGGCGGGGGTCTCGCCGGGCTCGGGGGCGTCCACGATGCCCATCTCGCGGCCGATCGCCACGGCGGTGCCGGCGTGGTCGCCGGTGATCATCTTGACGCCGATGCCGGCGTCGCGGCACTGCGCGATGGCGTCGATCGCCTCCGGCCGCGGCGGGTCGACGATGCCGACCAGGCCGCACAGCTCGAGGCCGGACGCGACGTCGTCGACGTCGAGGGCCGTCGTGCCCTCCTCGGCACGGCGGCGGGCCGCTGCCAGCACCCGCAGGCCGCGGCCGCCGATCTCGTCGATCTGCGCCTCCCAGAACGCGCGGTCCAGCGGTTCGGCCGAACCGTCCGCGGCGGTCTGCGTGTCGCACCGGTCCAGCACGCGGTCGGGCGCCCCCTTGAGGTGCACGACCGGCCCGACGTCGGGCCCCCGGTCCAGGGTGGCCATGAACTTGTTCTCCGACTCGAACGGCACGAGGCCGACCCGCGACCAGCCCGTGGTGTCGAACCCCGCCTTCATGCCGAGGCTGCGCAGCGCACCCTCCGTCGGCTCGCCGACCAGCCGCCAGTCGTCGCCCTCCCCGGGCACGACGCGCGCGTCGTTGCACAGCATCATCACGGCGACCACGGCGGCGAGGTCGCGGTCCCCGGCGAGGTCCGCGTGCCGGTGCTCCCCGGCGGCCCCGGGGAGCGTGAGCTCCCCGACCGGCGCGTACCCGGCGCCCTCGACGTCGAACGCGCGGCCGGCGGTGCGCACCCGGCGCGCGGTCATCTCGTTCTTGGTGAGCGTGCCCGTCTTGTCCGAGCAGATCGTCGTGACGGAGCCGAGCGTCTCGACGGCGGGCAGCTTGCGCGTGATCGCGCGACGGCGCGCCATCTGCTGCACGCCGAGCGCCAGCGTGATCGTCACGAGCGCGGGCAGGCCCTCCGGGACGGCGGCGACGGCGAAGCCGATGGACGCCGAGACCAGCTCCGGCACGGAGAAGTCGTGCACCACCCGGCCGATGACGACCATCACCACGGCCATGCCCAGGATGAGCACCGCGAGCAGCTTGCCGAACCGGTCGAGCTGCTTCGTCAGCGGCGTCTCCAGGCTCGCGACCTCGGAGATCATCGTCTGGATGCGGCCGATCTCGGTGCGCTCGCCGGTGGCCGTGACCACGCCGACGCCCTGGCCGGCGGCGACCAGGGTGCCGGAGAACAGCATGCTGGTGCGGTCGCCCACCCCGGCGTCGGGGTCCACGACGTCGACCCGCTTGCTCGCCGCGACCGACTCCCCCGTGAGCGCCGACTCCTCGACCCGCAGGTTGGTGGCCTGCAGCAGCCGCACGTCGGCGGGCACCCGGTCGCCGGAGCGCACGCGCACGACGTCGCCCGGCACGACGTCGTCGGCGTCGACCTTGGCCCACGCGCCGTCGCGGCGGGCCTCGGCGTGCACGGACAGCATCTGGCGGATGCCGTCGAGCGCGCTCTCCGCCCGCCCCTCCTGGATGAAGCCGATCGCCGCGTTGACCACCGCGACCAGGAGGATCACCGTGAAGTCCACCCAGTCGCCCAGGATCGCCTTGAGCACCGCGGAGACCAGCAGGATGTAGATGAGCACGTCGTCGAAGTGCACCAGGACCCGCTTCCACAGCGGGTCCTTCTCCGGCGGCGGCAGCCGGTTGGGCCCGACCTCCGCGAGCCGCGCCGCGGCGTCGGCAGCGCTCAGGCCGCCGTCGTCCGTCCGGAGCGCGGCGAGCACCTCGGCGGGCGGTCGTGACCAGGGGGCCGGGTCCGTGGCGACGTCCTGCGCAGATCCCATGGCGCCATTCCACCCGCGATGGCCCGACGGCGCGCGGCGACCGACGATCAGGCGTCCGCGCCGAACTCCTGCGCGCGCAGCCAGGCGAGGTGGGTGTGCACCAGCGGCAGCACGGACGCCCCCTCCCCGCTGGCGGACGCGACCCGCTTCATCGAGCCCGCGCGCACGTCGCCGACGGCGAAGACCCCGCGCAGCGTCGTCTCCAGGCTCGCGGGCGGGCGGCCGTCCACCCACCGCTCCTGCGGCACGTCGCGGCCGGTGAGGACGAAGCCGTGCTCGTCACGGGCGAGGCCGCCGGGCAGCCAGCCGCAGTCGGGCTCCGCCCCCAGCAGGCAGAACAGGCCGTCGGCGTGCGTCTTCGACCGCTCGCCCGTGTCGAGGTCCTGGGTGACCAGCCACTGCAGGGCGCCCTCTCCCCCGCCGTCGACCACCGACGTGCGCGGCCGCACCGCGATCGTCGGCGTCGCGGCGATCTCCCGCACCAGGTAGTCCGACATCGTCTCGGCGATGCTCCCGCGGCGCACGAGGATCGTCACCGACCCGGCGAACTTCGCCAGGTGCACGGCGGCCTGGCCCGCCGAGTTGCCGCCGCCCACCACGACCACGTCCCGGTCGGCCATCTCGCGCGCCATCGAGCTCGCGGCGCCGTAGTGCACCCCTGCGCCGACGAGGTCGTCGACCCCCGGCACCCCGAGGCGGCGGTAGGAGACGCCGGTCGCGAGCACCACCGTGCGGGCGCACAGCTGGGCGCCGTCCACGTGCACGTGGTGGTGCTCCGGCTCGTGGGCGGGGCCGGGCTCGATCCGCGCCACCGGGCGGCCGGTGTAGAAACGGGCGCCGAACCGCCCCGCCTGCACGCGCGAGCGCTGCGCCAGCCGCATCCCCGAGATCCCGCGCGGGAAGCCGAGGTAGTTGCGGATCATCGAGCTCGAGCCGGCCTGGCCGCCGATCGCCTCCCGCTCCAGCACCACCGTCGACAGCCCCTCCGACGCCGCGTACACCGCGGCCGCCAGCCCTGCCGGGCCCGCCCCGACCACCACGACGTCCGCGATCTCCCCGGGCGGGATGGAGTCGTACCCGCCGTACATCGCCTCCGCCACGGCGGACGGCGTCGCGCCGGTCAGCACGCGACCCGCGAACGTGCGCACCACCGGCAGGGCGGCGCCCGGGCCCGCCGCGTCGAGGATCGCGCGCGCCGCGGCGTCGTCCGGGGCAAGCACCCGGTTCGGGACGCCGAGCCGCTCCAGCAGGTCGCGGACGGCGGCCGCCACGCGGTCGCCGGGCTCCGCGACGACCTCGGTGGACGTCACCGTGGGGCGGGCCACCGACCAGCCCCACTCCGACAGCAGCTCGACCAGCGCCACGTGGAACTCCTCGTCGCGCGCGCCCCGCGGGATGCCGACGAACGTGTCCATGTCGCGGCGCAGCAGCGCCGCCCGCATCTCGTCCAGGGCGTCGGCGTACTCGTCGCCGGAGATCAGCGCCACCCGCCGCGCGGTCGACACGACGGCCGGCACCTGGTGCAGGAGGTCGACGCCCGCCGAGTCCGGCAGGTGGCGCTCCGCGGCGATCATCGCCACCGGCACCCGGTCGGCCACCAGGTCGCGCAGCCGGTCCAGCGCCTCGCCGGTGGTGCCCACCAGCACGATCCGGTAGTCCCGGTCGTAGCGGGCGCGGAACTCCTGCTCCACCAGCGGCGCGTGCGCGTCGGCGACGAGCAGGATCACGGGACGGTCGGCAGGGCGCTCGGGCATGCGGTCAGGGTAGGGGGCGGCGCAATCCTCAGCAGATCTTGAGCCAGTCCTGGGCCGACCCGGGGGTGGCCCCGAGGTTCGCGTCGCAGGATCGACTCGTTCGACCCCACGATCTCCTCCCGGAGCACCATGACCACCTCGACGTCCGGTCCCCTCGGGGCCCCCGCGCGCACCTCCCCCTGGGCGCACGGTCAGGCCTTGCGGTCGGCGAGACCGACGGTGCTCCGGGAGGAACTCCCCCGGCAGGCGTCCGGCGTCGTCCCCGGCCTGCCCGCAGGGCGCCCGTCATGACGCCCCGCATGACGCCCGGCCTCACCCCCGGCATGGCCGTCGCGTGGCAGTCGCTCGTCGACGACCTCGACGGCGACCGCGCGGCGGTCGCAGGCTTCGCGGGCTCCTGGGCGGGCCTCCTGCCGCACCGCACCGGCATGCTCATCGAGGCGCTGGGGCACGCCGACGCCGACGCCGCGCGCGACGTGCTGCTGACCCTCACCTGCACCGCGGACATGCTCGGGGTGGACCGGCTCGCCGACGCCGCCTCGCGAGGCCTCGACGCCCTCGAGGACGAGGGGGTCGACGGCGCGCGGAAGCACGTCGAGCACATCGCGGACGAGGCCCGGACCGCCGCGATCCACGTGGCCGGCGCCCTCGCTCAGGAGAGCTGGTCGAACCGGTAGCCCACGCCCCGCACCGTGCTGATCCACCGCGGCGACGCCACGTCCTCGCCGAGCTTGCGGCGCAGGTTGGCCAGGTGCGCCTCCACGCTGCGCCGGTCCTGGTCGGTGATCGGTGTCCCGGTGTCGTACTCGTCCTCCCACAGCACGCGGACGAGGGCGTCCTTGGAGATCGCGCGCCCGGGCGCGGCGACGAGCGCGGCGAGCAGGTCGAACTCGCTGCGCGTGAGGTGCACCTCGACGCTGTCGACGGCCACCGTCCGGGCCGCGACGTCCACGACGAGCCCGTCGGACACCGCGGGCACGGCCGCGGCGCCCACCGCGGGCACCTGCCGGCGCGGCCGCCGGAGCATCGCCTCGATCCGGGCCCGCAGCTCCCGGGGCCGGAACGGCTTCGTCTGGTAGTCGTCGGCGCCCGCGTCGAGACCCATGAGGGCGTCGATCTCGTCGGTGCGCGCGGTGAGCATCACGACGTACGTGTCGGACACCGCGCGGATCCGCCGGCACACCTCGAAGCCGTCGATGTCGGGCAGGCCCACGTCGAGCGTCGTGACCAGCGGGTCGAAGGTGCGCACGAGCTCGACACCCTCCCGCCCCGACGCCGCGGTGCGCGTGGCGAAGCCCGCCTGCGACAGCACCGCGTCGAGGAGGTCGCGGACGTCCGGATCGTCCTCCACGATCACGGCCGTGCGCTCGCGGGCGTCCTCGACGCCGTTCAGATGGTGGGGTCCGGCGAGCATGACGACACGCTAGCGGGACGTCGCCCCTGGCGCAGCGCACGCCGACCCTCCCTAGACTCGCCGACGGCGGTGAACGGACCCGCCGGAGAGGGCGTCACCATGACGAGCACGTGCACGCACCTGGACCAGATCGACCCCGTCGCACCCGAGACGCTCGGCGAGTGTCCCGAGTGCGTCACCGCCGGCGGCACGTGGGTGCACCTGCGCGCCTGCCTGGAGTGCGGGCACGTCGGGTGCTGCGACTCCTCCCCCGCCCGGCACGCGACAGCGCACTTCCACGCCACCGCGCACCCCGTGATGCGGTCGATCGAGCCCGGCGAGCACTGGGGCTACTGCTTCCCGGAGGACCTGCTCGTCCCCGGGCGGGACATGCCGGGATCCGTCGGCTGACGGGTGCTGCCGTCCCGGCTCAGCCCTGCGCGCCCCGACGGGCGATGCCGCGGTTCGTCGCGGCGATCGCCGTGCGCTCGTCCTCGGACAGCCCGCCGCGCCGCAGGATCCGGCCCAGCACGTCGCTCTTGAGCAGGAGGTACTCGTCGATGTCGGCGGCCTCGACGCCCGCCCGTCGCTTGACCTCGCCGTACTCGTCGCGCAGGGCGTCGTCGGCCCGCAGCGCGTCCCGGACGGCGAGGTGGTTGCGCAGCGCGAGGCAGCCCTCGACGGCGACGTAGGTGTGGGTGGGCGCGAACCGCTCCGGCGCCTCGAAGGCGTACCGGCCCGCGATGCCGAGGTCGCCGCGCGGCTCGAAGCCGAGGCCGCCGAGGGCCGCCGACGCCGCCTCGACGTCGGGCCCGGCGACGACGACGTCGACGTCGATCACCGGCTTGGCGGCCAGGCCCGGGACGGCCGTGCTGCCCACGTGCTCGATGCCGCGGTACGGCACCCGCGCCGCCTCGAGCGCCTGCGCGTACGCGGCACGGAGCTGCTCGAAGCGTGCGGGCCAGCCCGGGTGGTACTCGACGACGGTGATCACGGCACCACGCTAGACGGGCGCCGCGGCCGAGGTCTCCGGCGGGACCCGGCGGTGGCACCGGGCCTAGGCGCCCGCGCCCGACGTCGTGCCGTCCGTGGCGGCGTCGTCGGAGTCCTCCTTCGAGGCGCCGCCGGCGGTGCCGAGCCCGCCCTGGCCCTGGCCGGCCTGAACCGCGTCCACGGCGAGCAGGTCGGAGACCGACTGCGACTCGCTCTTCAGCGTGTCCGCGTCCACCAGGTCGGACGCCTGGTCGGCGAGGGTCGCGGTGAGCGTGTCCAGGTAGTCCTGCGCGTCACCGGTGCCGTAGATCGACGCCGTGAGGTCCTCCACCGCGGACTCGTAGGCGGCGTTGAAGTCGTCGTTCTCCAGGAAGCGCGTGACGAGCGGGTTCTCCTGGCCGCCGACGCCGCCGCCCCCGCCCGGGCCGCCGCCCTGCGCGCCGTCAGGTCGCGTCATGCCCTCCGGCAGCTCCATCCCCTCGGGTGCGCCCGAGGGGCGCGCACCACCCTGGAGGCCGGGGCCACCGCCCATCGTGCCGAACCCGCCGTACGAGAGGTTCTGGTCCCACGCCACCACCTCCATGAGGCCGGACTCGGGGTCGTCGTGCAGGTACGCGTTGTTGCCGGGGCCGTCGATGTCGTCGGAGTTCGCCACGAGGTCCTGCGCCGCGAGGTACCGGGCGAAGGAGTCGACGTCGAGGTGGTCGCCCAGCTTCGCGGCGAAGTCCGCGTCCGACGAGTTGTTGACGAACTCGAGGAACGCCTGCAGCGGCTCGTACGCCGCGTCGTCGTCCGTCGACCCCGCGCTGTCGTACTTCGCCTCGAACGACTCGGCGTAGGCCGCCGCGTCGTCCTTGACCGCCCAGTCGCCGTCGGCGTCCGCCTTGTACGTGATGCCGCCGTCCGGGTAGGCGTCCTCGTTCCACAGGTCGTCGTCCGGCAGGTCGATCACCAGGCGCAGCTGCTCGTCGCCGCCGTTCACGCTGAACCGCGTGTAGGTCGCCTGCTCGGCGGTGACGTCCGCCAGCTCCAGCACCTTGAGCGCCACCGCCTCGTTGAGCGACGACTCGGTGTTGTTGCCGCGCACCACGAAGTCAGCGCGCCCGTCGTGCTCCTGGCCGTCCACGTCCTTGTCCAGGCGGATCAGCCACGGCAGGCCCGCCGGGTCGTCGGCCGACGCGTTGCCGTCGCCCTCGTCCGCGCCCGGCTGCTGCTGGCCCTCGTCGTTCGCCGCGCCGTCATGGGCGGCGGCGTCGTCGTCCGCGCTGGCCTGCGGCGCGACCGCGTCGCCACCGAGTCCCCGCAGGCTGGAGTTGCCCTTGAGCCGCAGCCCGACGTCGTCGTACTCGTCGCCGTCGATGGTGACGCTGGCGCTGATCCAGTCCTTGTCCCCCGTGTCCGCGAAGGTGTCGAGCATCTCCTGGTAGTCGTCCTCGTCGTACTCGACGGAGACCGTGTGCACGGCGGAGGTGTCGAAGAAGTCGCCGGCGTCGTCCGCCGACGCGCTCGCGTCGCACGCGGCGAGGGTGCCGGCGAGCGCCACGGCACCGGCCCCCGCGACGAGGCGCCGCGACGACGAGGAGGGGTGGAGGCCGCCGGTGGCGCGGCGGCGGGGGACGGTCGGGCGGCTGCGCATCATGCCGCACACGTCACCATCCCGGCCTGGGAGCACCCTTCGTGACCGATGGGAGTTCGATGGCGCGGGCACCACGACCGACTGAGACCCCCGCCCGGCGCCGCGCTCCCGCGGCGGCGCCGGGCCCCGTCAGACCCCGTCAGCCCACCGGGCGCACGCGCAGGATCTCGGTCCGGGAGATCGCGCGGTCGCGCACGTCGAGCCGCGCTTCGCGGTCGGGGTCGGCCATGAAGCCCGCGAGCGCCTCCTCGTCCGGCATCTCGATGAGCTGCACCTCGGTCGGTTGCACCGCGCCGTGCGCGGCGTCGTCGGTGTGGGCCACGTTGGTCACGCGCTGCAGCACCCGGCCGCCGTGCCGGGGCACCAGCGCCAGCACCTCGGTCTCGTAGTCCTCCAGGGTCTGGGCCTCGCCGTCGGCCGCCCACAGCAGCACGCACAGGGTGATCGCCATCGTCCACCTTCTCTCGTCGTCGTCCGGCCGATCCTGTCAGCCCTGCGCGACCCGCGCGGGAGACCCGCCGGTCAGACCACCCGGAAGGGGACGCCCAGCAGGTCCGCCGCGGCACGGTAGTCGTCCACCCGGTGGCCCACCGACAGCGACCAGTGGTGGCCGATACCGGTCGCGGACCAGGCGTCGACCCACTCCCCCGGGTCACGACCGAAGTCGACCCGGCTCGTCGTGTTCCCGATCTCCAGGAGCGGGCCGGCCACGACCTCACCCTGGGACGCGACGAGGGCCAGGGTCCCGTCCCGGTCCTGCCCCAACCCGAGCAGCGTGACCGGGCCGTGGCGGACGTCGAACTCCACTGACACCCCCCACCCCCGCTTCCCGTGGTAGACGCCGAGCCCGCGCAGCAGGGGGTCGCGCGCCGAGACCCCGAGATGGGCCGGGCCGTCGTGGCCCATCTCGACCACGCCATCCTCGAAGTTCAGCGCCTGGATCTCGCAGAACGACCCCCCGGCGCCCGCGACGTCGGTGATCAGCTGGGCCACGGTCGTCCGCAGCTCGTACTCCCCGGACGCCGGGACGCCCCGGCCGGTGAGCAGCGAGGCGCCCAGGATCATCCCCGCGGCCAGCCGTTCGTGCTGCTCCCCGTCCAGCCCGCGGTGGTAGTACGCGAGCGTGTCGAGCTCGAAGTCCTCGACCAGGCGGTCCAGCCCGACGGACACGCGCGCCCCCCAGGCGAAGTCGTCGTCGTCCACCGACCCGTCCAGCGTGAACACGTCGCGGGCCAGCGCCATGCGGTCCCGCGTCGCTGCGTCGGTGACCTCGGCCACCCGCACCCGCAGGTCGTCGATCTCGAGCACCTCGACGTGGGACCCAAAGGTGGTCGGCAGCAGCGTCAGGTCGGTCGACACGTCGAGCATGCCGGGGTACACGTGCCCGAGGAGCCCGTGGCGAGCGTGCCGCAGCGCCGCCCGGACGTGCGCGGCGGTGACCCACCGCTCGATGCGGCGCCAGGCCGACTCCTGCCGGAGCCAGCCGGAGACGGAGCGGAACGGGATGCCCGCCCGGCGGAAGACGTTTCCGATCTCCGGGACGGGGCACTGGCCGCAGTAGGCGAGCCATGCCCCGGTGTCGAAGGCGGCGTGGTCCATCTTCTCGCTGGGCTGCAGGTCGATCACCAGCACCGGGGCACCGGTCCGCTGGGCGATCGGCAGCACCATGGACGACGTCAGGTAGGTGGTCAGGAAGAGGACGATGACGTCGCAGTCGGCCTGTCGCAGCCGTTCTGCGGCACGGGCCCCCTCCTGCGCATCGGAGACGAACCCCACGTCGGTGACCTCGGCGTCCATGCGGCCGAACCGGTCCGCGACGTAGCGGGCGGACTCCTGGAGCTGCGGGAGCAGCTCGGGGAACTGTGGCCAGTACGTGCCGAGGCCACCGGCGACGAGGCCGATCCGGGCCTTGCGGCGTCGCACCCGCGTGAGCGGGTCGGGCACGGCGGTGAGGTCCTGGGTCATGCGTGTGACTCCTCCGTCTCGGAGCGGTGGCGGTGGGCGTCGGCCCACTCCTGTCAGGTCGCGGGGGCCGAGTCCCGGACGACGAGCGAGGGCTGGAACAACGTGGCGGAGTGCTGGTGCTCCCGCCCGCCGTCCACCTGGTCCCCGATCTCGCGGACGAGCGTCTCGACGGCGGTACGGCCCATGAGGAGCTTCGGCTGCGACACGGTCGTCAGCGGCAGCGGCCCGTCCGTGGCGAGGGCGAGGTCGCCGTACCCGACCACCGCCGCGTCGTCGGGCACCCGCACGCCCGCGTCCGCGAGGCCGCGGATCACGCCCGTCGCGAGCTGGTCGTTGGTGCAGAAGACGCCGTCGACGCCGCCCGCCGCCGCGAGGGCGTTCCCGGCACGCCGCCCGGCGTCGATCGTCATCTCCTCGACCGTGAGCTCGGTCATCGTGTCAGGGTCCACGCCCGACCGTCGCAGCTCCTTCCGCGCACCGGCTCTCCGGTTGGCGCACTGCTCGATCGTGCGGGGCCCGTTGACGAGCGCGATCCGCGGCCCGCGGAGCGCGAGCAGGTGCCGCACGGCGAGGCGCCCGCCGAGGACGTCGTCGATGGCGACGGAGCACCCCTCGTCGCGCTCGGCGATGCGGTCCACCAGCACCAGGTGGGTGCCGACGCGACGCAGCGTCGAGAGCCGCGACGACCCCGCCGACAGGGGGACGACAAGCGCGCCGGCGGCCCGCTGCTGGGCGAGCAGCTCGAACTGGCGTCGCTCGCGGGCCGGGTCGTCGTGGTTGACGCAGAGCGCGACGCTGTACCCCGCGTCGTCGGCGGCGGCGGTGACGCCCTCGGCGATGGCGGCGTAGAACGGGTTGGTGATGTCGGGCACGACGAGGCCGACGAGCCGGCTCGTTCCCGTGCGCAGCGCGACCGCCGCCCCGCTGCGGACGTAGTCGAGCTCGTCCAGTGCGGCCACGACCCGCTCACGGGTCGCCGGCGCCACCAGCTCCGGACGGTTCAGCACGTTCGACACCGTGGCGGTCGACACGCCGGCGAGCCGCGCCACGGCGACCAGTCCGCTGGCCTTCTTCGTCATCTCATCGCCTCCTGAGGGCCGCCGTCACGGCACGGGGACATCGTCGCCCACCCGACGCAGGAGCCGGACCGGACCGCGCACGCCGGTCCGGAGCTGTGACGGCCGCAGGAAGTGCGTCGGACCGACCGAGTCGAGGCGGGGCCCAAGGGTGCCGTACACCGTGACGGCGAGCTCGTGCTCACCGGCCCCGAGCTCGCCCAGGTCGACCGCGAACGGGCCGCAGAAGAGCTCCGCGACCATCTCGTCGTCGACCGCCACCACGACGGCCCCGCGCACGCGTCCGAGGTCGAGACGCAGCCGCTCCCCCTCGCCCCCTCGGATCGACCGCGTCGAGCGGACTGCGCCGCTCCACGCCCCGAGCCCGGCGTCCGGCCAGTCCTCGAACGGCCCGGCGAACGGGCCCGTGCGCACCACGACCGGGCCGTCCCACGAGGCTCCCCCGACGTCGAACGCCCGCGGCGCCGTGCGCACGACGAGCGGGGTGGGACGTCCGAGCGGCGCGTCCAGCGCGAGCCGGCCGTCCTCGACGTCCACCTCGGCCCCGCCGAGCTCCGCGCTCACGGCCGGCACGGGCAGGTCCGCCTCGATCGTGCCCGCGGGCAGGAGCACCTCGAACTCCTGCGCGCGTGGCGTGGCAGACCGCGCGGCCGAGAACCGCACCGTGGGTTCCCCGAGCTCCGGCTCGCCGGCGAGCCAGGCCGTGTCGGGCAACGGGTGCGGGCGCCGGACCGCGTGGGTGTGGGTCAGCCCCGCCCCGAGGCCCCGCACCACCCGCACGCCGGCGTCCCCCGCGCCGGTGGTCCACCCCGGACCGCTCACCACGGCCTGCCGAGAACCCGGGCCGCGCACGACGGCGTCGATCGACACCGCGTGGGCGAGGTCGGCCGTCTCCGCGACGACGCGGAGCTCGTGCTCCCCGGCCGCGAGGGCCCCGAGCCGGTGGGTGAAGAACATCGGCCGGTCGCCGGCGTCCGACTCGTAGTACTGGACCTTCTCCTGCCGGGCGACGGGCACCCCGTCGAGCTCGATCCGCAGGGCGGCGGTGGAGCCGGCCACCACCGTGACGTCGGTGGCGTCGGCGGTGGTGCGGAACCCGGTGCGCAGGTCACCCTCCCCGCCGGCCACGTGCGCCGGCGCGACGAACTCGGGTCGGTCGACGTGGCGGCCGGGCCGTTCGAGCATGAACCACGACCCCACGGTGTCCGGACGGGTCCCGTGCACCGAGGCGGGAAGCTCGCTGGGGCCCACGCGGTACTCCAGGACGGCGGTGCGGCCGGCGAACCGCACGGGAACGGTCGTCGCGTACCGGTCGTCGCCCGCACACGGCACGCCGTCGAACCAGACCTCGGTCGACGCCGGGGCCGCCACGGTGAGCAGGTACTCCCCGGGCTCGTCAACGCGCAGCACCGTGCGCACGGTGACGTGCTCGCCCTCGCCGGCCGCGGGCAGCACCAGGAACTCCTCGGGCACGAACCCCTTCGGCTCGTACCGGTGCCCGTCGTCGGTGTCGAGGCCGCGGGACGCCGAGAACCGGTGCACCCGCCACGGCTCCCCGCCGTGCGGGCCCGCGAGGTCCGAGCCCTCGCGCACCCGTGCCGTCTCCCGCTCCCCCAGCGGCCCGGGCGGCGCCGTCGTCGGGCCGTGGACCAGCACCTGCTGGCCGAACGTCGCGCGCACCTCGGCCTGCTCGCCGTCGCCGTCCCGCCAGCGCATCCGCCAGACCTCCAGCGGGACGTCGTCCGGGCCCGCCGGCAGCGCCATGTCGCCCCAGGTGTTGTCCAGCGTGGGGACGAGCTCGTGGGTCCACCCGTCGTCGAGCGGCTCCTGGGTCACGGGAGAAGCGACGGCAGGGGCCGCCACCTGGCGCGGGGACGGACGGTCGCCGGCGCGCCAGACGACGAAGACGGCGGGCGCACCGGCGAGGTCGACCTCGATGGTGCTCCCGGACGCCGTGGGGGTGACCCGCGCCGGCCGCCGCTCGCCGGTGGCAGGGTTCCACACCTCCGCCTCGCGCACCGGGCCGGCCACCTCCACCCGGGTGGTCGCCGCGTACCGGGACGGGTCGACGTCGATCTCGTCCCAGTGCAGCGAGTCCGGGTCCTGGCGCAACGGGTACGCGGTGGCGTTGGGCTCGGCGGCCGGGACGAAAGCGACCACCAGGTCGCCGGAGCTGCGCGCGCGCAGCCCGTGCGGGGCCCACGCCGGAGTGCCCGCGGCCGCGGCCAGCCGCACCGCCTGCTCCGGCGTGTCCACGCGGAGCAGCTTCGGGTGCCCGGCCAGGGCCGCGAGCGCCGCCGCGGCGCGTGCTCCCGGGTCCCGGCCGGCCACCGCCTGCGGGACGGCCCCCACGACCACGACCTGGCCGCCGTCGTCGAGCAGCGCGACGAGCTGCTCCGCGGTGCCGGGAAGGAGGTGCGTGGCCGACGGCAGCAGCACCGTACGGAACCCGACCTGGCCTGCCTGCAGACGTCCGCCGCCGGCCGTGGCACGACGCAGCGAGTCCTCGTCGACGACGTCGAAGTCGATGCCCGCCCGGTCGAGCAGGCTCGGGGCGTGGCGGAACCAGTTGTTGGTGCCGACGAGCGCCAGGTAGGCGGCGTGCGCACGGTCGGTCCGCTCGTGCGGGCCGCCCACGCTCCCGTCGCCGAAGTAGTCGATCGGCTCGTCCGGCGCCAGCTCGGCGTGCCCGGTGGTCGAGGGGTAGAGCACGCCGACGTCCACGACGTGCTCACCCCAGGTGAGCAGCGCGGACGTCCGGGCGATGGCGCGCGCGAAGCTCGGGTACACGGCGTAGTAGGGCTGCCGGAAGTCGGTTCCGGGCGGCGCCCACTCGAACCAGCCGGCCCGCGTGTCGAAGTACGTGGCGTGCGGGTTGTACAGGTCGGCCCCGCTGCGGAAGAACGGGAGCAGCCAGTCCCACGTGTCCTCGAGCGTGCCGCCCCAGCCGCTCGAGTGGAACGACTCGATCCACACCCGCGGGTGCCCGTACAGGTCGGCCATCGAGGAGTGGACCCGGGCGTCGCCCTCGTGGTCGCTGCCGACGGCGTTGACCCACCGGTGCGTGGCGAAGTAGTCGCCGTACAGCTGCGAGCTCTGCGTCGGCCAGCCGGCGCGGGCCGGGTTGGTCTGGTCCGCGCCCATGAGCATGCCCCGCCGCTCGTGCCACTCGCCGAGCGGGCGGAAGAACGCCTCCTCGGCCAGCTGCGTGCGCACCAGGTGGTAGTCGGCGCGCAGCCCGTCGTCGGCGTCGCCGCCGCGCTCCCACAGGGACGGCAGGTGGTCGAGGAGGTCGTAGCCCCGGCGGCGCTCGAACTCGGCCGCGAACCGGGCGGACCAGGTAGGCATGGCCGGCAGCTCGTCCTGGAAGCTGCCCACGACGACCGAGCCCAGCCGCTCGCCGAGCCGGCGGTCGAACTCGCCGTGCACCGCGTCGAGCAGCAGCCCGCACGCCTGCGGGCCGAGGTAGTCGAACGCCGTGTCGCGCCAGCTCACGACCCGCACACGGGTGCCCGGCGCGGCGCCGACCCGCCCGTCGCGCACCTCGAGGCGCTCCCAGCCGGTGCCGGTGCGGGCGCCGTAGACGCCGAGGAGGTGGTCGCGCCCACCGAGCGGCACGACACCGTCCCCGCGCACCTCGGTGACCTCGGTGTGCAGGACCCGGCCCGCCGCGTCGGGGTGCGCGGCGACGATGGTGCCCTGCACGTTGGCCCCCGAGAACCCGATCTGGTCGTAGAACCAGAGCCGGACGCCGACCTCCTCGGCCACGTCGCAGGCGTAGGCGACGAGCTCCCACCACTCCTCGCTGAACCACGGTGGGTCGTCCGGCGGCGCCCCGTAGGTCGGGCCCTTCGGGGCGAGGTTCATGAGCACGACGTCGTGGATCGCCCCCTCGACGAAGCGCTCGAGCTGCCAGCGCACGCGCTCGCGGGTCACCCGGCCACCGCTCCACCACCACAGCGGCACCGGTCCGTGGTGCGTCGGCGGGTGGTCGAAGAGGTCGATCAGCTGCGGGTCCACCAGGGTTCCTTCCATGGGGCTTCCGTGGGTGCGGTCGAGCGGGTGGCGGTCAGGCGGCGGCCGAGCGGGCCTGCTCGCGCAGGAGCGTCGCCCGCTCCTCGCGGCGTCGTGCCTGCAGGACGGGGTCGGCGACCGGCGTCGCCATCTGGAGCCGCCGGCTGTACGGGTGCCGGGGGTCCCGGGCGATCTGCTCGGCAGTCCCCTCCTCGACCACCCGCCCTCCCAGGAGCACCGCGGTGCGGTCGCTCATCGCCCGCACGACTCCCAGGTCGTGACTGATGAACAGGTACGAGACGTCCGTGCGCGCCTGGATGTCCCGGAGCAGCCCGAGGACCCGGGTCTGGGTGCTCATGTCGAGGGCGCTGGTGGGTTCGTCGCAGATGATGAGCCGGGGACGCAGCGCCAGGGCGCGCGCGATCGCGATGCGCTGCCGCTGCCCCCCGGAGAACTCCCGCGCCCGCCGCCGTCCGGCGTCCGCGGGCAGGCCGACGGCGTCGAGCAGCTCGCGCACCCGTTCTCGCCGCGACGCGGGCGTCCCCTCTCGGATCGGCTCGGCGAGGATGTCCGCGATCGACATCGACGGGTTGAGCGAGGAGTACGGGTCCTGGAAGATCGCCTGCACTCCCCGCGCCCGGTCGCGGCGCTCCCGGCGACGCAGACCGCTGATCTGGGTGCCGTCGAGCAGGATGCGGCCGGACGTGACCGGCGCGAGCCCGAGGACCGCGCGCCCGATCGTCGTCTTGCCCGAACCGGACTCGCCGACCAGGCCGAGGGTCTCGCCCGGGGCGATCTCGAGGCTCACGTCGTCGATCACCCGCTTGGGCGCGCGCAGGCGCCCCGACCGGTACTCGACGACGAGGTCCTCCACCCGCAGCAGCGGCCCGTGGTCCGTCGTGGTCATCACGCCTCCTCGGGGTCGAGCGCGGACGACAGCAGCTCGCGCGTGTACGGGTGCTCGGGTGCGGCGAACAAGGCGCGGACCTCCTGGTGCTCGACGATCGTGCCGTGACGCATGACGCTCACGGTGTCGCAGATGTCGGCCACGACACCGAGGTCGTGGGTGACGAGGAGCATCCCCAGGCCGCGCTCGTCACGCAGCTCCCGCAGGAGGGCGAGGACGTCGGCCTGGACGGTGACGTCGAGCGCCGTCGTCGGCTCGTCGGCGACGATGAGCTCGGGGTCGCCCGCGATGGCGCCGGTGATGAGCACCCGCTGTGCCATGCCGCCCGAGATCTGGTGCGGGTACATCGCGAAGACCGCCTCGGGGTCGGCGATCCCGACCCGGCCCAGGAGCCCCAGCAGGTGCGTGCGCGCCTGGTCCTTCGACATCCGCTTCACCGCCCGCAGACCGAGGGTGAGCTGGCGCCCGATGGTGATCGTCGGGTCGAGGTTGCTCATCGGCTCCTGCGGCACGTACGCGATGCGGGTGCCGCGCGCCCGCCGCATCGCCCGGGGGTCGGCGAGCAGGTCGGCGCCGTCGAACAGCACCGCCCCGCCCAGCACCGTCGCGTCCTTGGGCAGCAGCCCCAGCATCGCGAACGCGGTCTGGGACTTGCCGGACCCGGACTCGCCGACGAGGCCGTGGATCTCGCCGCGGTGCACGCACAGGTCGACGCCGTCGACGACCGCACGCACGTCGCTCTCCCCGTCCGGGTAGCCGATAGCGAGCCCGCGGACCGTCACGAGCGCCTCCGCCTCGGGGGCGGTGGACGGCGAGGGACGGGCCGCGCGCGCCGCTCGTGCCTCTGCGACGCGGTCGGCCGTCGCTGCGCGGCGCCGGCCAGAGCCCTGCAAGGCGTCGCGCAGCGCGTTGCCCAGCAGCACGAACGCCAGCGTCGTGAGGCTCACGAGCACCGCCGGGGCGACGACACCCTGCGGGTTGAGGTAGATCGCGGAGAACGCCTGCTCGAGGACGCCGCCCCACGACGGGACGCTCGGGTTGCCCAGGCCGAGGAACTCCAGGCCCGCCTGGATGCCGATGCCGGCCGCCAGCACGTACCCGCTCTGGATGAGGATCGGCGCGCGGACCGCCGTCAGCACGTGCCGGAAGACGATGCGCAGGTCGGACAGGCCCGAGACCTTGGCGGCGTCGATGTAGAGCTCGCCGCGCACCTGGGCCACGACCGCGCGCACGAGCCGGTAGTTGGCGGGGGCGATGAGCACGCCGAAGACGGCCATCGCCGTCGGGATCGACGGCCCGATGACGGAGTAGAGCGCGATGAGGAGCACGATTCCCGGCAGGGCCATGATCGCGTCGGCGATCCAGCTCGCGACCACCTCCGTGCGGCCGCGGAAGTAGCCCGCGAGCAGCCCTCCCACCACCCCGACGACGGTCGAGACGACGAGGACGATGACACACGCGACGAGCGTGCCTCGGGTGGCCCAGAGCAGGCGGGAGAGCACGTCCCTGCCGGAGGAGTCGCCGCCGAGCAGGAAGTCTCCGTCGCTGAACGGGGCGGCGTTCGCCTGGGAGAGGTCGACGAAGTTCGGGGAGTTCGGCGCGATCAGCGGGGCGAACACGCCCACGACGACCACGAGGGCCACGTACCCCATGGCGCCGAGGGCCAGCGGGTCGTGCAGGAGGCGCCGCAGTGCTGCGTCGCCGCCGCGCCCGTCGTCGCGCGGTCCCGGCGGCGTCCCGGCCTCGGGACGGGCGTCGCGCGCGTCGAGGCCGGCCTGGGTGGTCTGCACCGTGCTCATGCGAGCCTCACCTTCGGGTTGATCCAGGCACCGACGACGTCCGCCACGAGGTTCACGACCACGACGACGAGGACGGTGAAGACGACGCACCCCATGACGACGGGGACGTCGGAGCGCATGGTGGTCTCGAGCGCGAGGTCGCCGACCCCGGGGAGCGCGAACACCTGCTCGATGAGGACGACGCCGCCGAGCATGCCGATCGTCTGGAGGCTGAGGATCGTCAGGCCGGGCGCGGCCGCGGCGCGCAGCACGTGCCGGGCGACGATGGGGAACTCGCCGATCCCGCGCGAGCGCAGGGTGCGCACGAAGTCCTGCTGGAGGACGTCGGAGATCGCGCCGCGGAACTGCTGCGCCGCGCCGCCCACGGAGCCGACGAGGATGGCGAGCACGGGGAGCACCAGCGACCGCGCCCACCCCCCGGGGTCAGTGGTGACGGGGACGTAGCCGGTGGCGGGCAGGGCGCCCCACCCGACGGCGACCGTCAGCACCAGGATGATCGCGACGATGAACCCGGGGACCGCCGCGCCCGCGACCGCGAGGAGCTGCAGACCGCGGTCGAGCCAGCCGCCGCGCACGGCGGCGAGCGTGCCGACCAGCACGCTGATCAGTGCCGTGAGCAGCACGACGATGACGGTCAGGGAGAGCGTGACGGGGAGCCTCGTGAGGAGCATCGCCGTCACGGGCTCGCCCGTGAAGTAGCTGTTGCCGAGGCTCCCGTGCAGGACGCCCTGGACCCAGTCCAGGTACTGCGTCACGACGGGCTGGTCCAGGCCGAGCTGGACGGCCTTGGCCTCGACGGCCTCCTGGGTCGCGCTCTCCCCCAGCGTGGCGCGCGCGATCGTGGCGCCGTCGCTGAAGATCAACAGGAACGTCGCGCAGGTGACGACGACGACGAGCAGGAGCGCCGAGGCGAGCCGGCGCAGCGTGAATCCGATCATGAGATGCCCCACCTCCTTGTGTGGCCTGTGCGGACGCTCACTTGAAGTCCCGCAGATAAGGGTTGAACTTGAACGGGTCGGTCATCTCCGGCACCATCTCGGCGTCGCGGACCGCGAAGAAGGTGTTCTCGGCGACCCACGGGGCGAACCACGCCTGGTCGACGACGTACTCGTTGATCTCGCGGTACACCTCGTCCGCCCGCTCGCCCCGCGCCACCTGGGCCTCGTCGAGCAGCTTCTGCAGCTTCGGGTCCTCCGTCTGCATGACGTTCCAGATGGAGCCGGGCTCGAGCGCCTCGACGATGCTGAACAGCGACGAGGCGGAGGTGCTCATCCGGGCGTCCATGATGGGGAACCGGCCGCCGAGGATGTCGGTGATCGCGGTCGGCCCGGTGAGCGGGACCTCCTTGACGTCGATGTTCAGCAGCCCGAGCTGCTGGGCCACCATCGGGGCGTAGATCGGGTTCTCGCCCTGCGTGGGCACCTCGACCTCGAAGCCGTCGGAGTAGCCGGCCTCCTTCATCAGCTTGCGGGCCGCCTCGACGTCGTAGGGGTAGCGCTCGTCCAGTGCGGGGTCGAACGCGGCCGAGGACGGGTTGAAGATCTGCGTGGTCGGGGTGGCCTCGCCGCCCATGATGTGGTCGGCGACCCCCTGGCGGTCGAACACCATGTTGATCGCCCGTCGCACCCGGACGTCGCCGAGCGCGGGCACCGCCTCGCCGGCGCGGTCGTTGAGGTACAACCCCGTCCAGGTACCGGGTGCGGAGAGGACGTGCAGGCCGGAGCTCTCGGCCTCGCCCGCCTGGTCGTAGTTGATGGTGGCGCCGTCGATCTCACCCGACATCAGGGCGTTGAGCCGCGCCGTCGCCTCGGACATCGTGACGAACGTGATGACGTCGTAGGCGTAGGCGTCGGCGTTCCAGTAGTCGTCACGCTTCTCGAACCGGTAGACCGACCCGGACGTCGACCCGGCGACGTCGAGCACGTACGGGCCGGAGCTGACGGGGTTCGAGGCGACCGCGCCGCTCTCGATCTGCTCCGGCTGGGCGATCGCCCCCGGCGCGAGGCACATGAAGGTCGGCAGCTGGCCCGTCGGCCGGGGGGCCTTGAGGACGACGGTGAGGTCGTCCGGCGTCTCGACGGTCACGTCGGCGACGCGGCCGGCGTCGCTGCCGCCGCCCACCTTCATGTGCTCGATGGTCGCCTTCGCCGCCGCCGCGTCCACCGGGGTGCCGTCCGAGAACGTCATGCCCTCGCGGAGCTTCATGGTGAGCGTCCTGGCGTCCTTGCTGAGCGTGTACGACTCGGCCGCGTTGGGGACGACGGAGCCGTCCGCCTCGCAGTGCAGCAACGAGTCGAAGGTCGCCTGCCACCGCCACCGCTGGTCGCCGCCGCTCTGCTGGAGGGCGGGGTCGAACGACTGCGGCTCGCCCGAGACGCCGAGCGTCAGCGTCCGCTCACCGCCTGCGGGGTCGGCCGCCGGTCCTTCTGCCGCGCACCCGGACAGCGCGACCGACGCCACCGTCCCGGCGATCACCGCCGCACCCACGCCACGAAGCGTTCTGTGCCACTTCATCGTCACTCCCTCTCGTCCTTGAGAAGCTGACCTGCCGGCGGGGAGCCGCTTCGCTCCCGATTTAAACGTTACAAGCGATGGGATCGATCGTGGCGTCGGGACCTGGTCGTGTCAAGAGTCCCGAGACCTCGGGTGCGGGCCGCGTCGCCCGCACCCGAGCACGTCACCGCGTGACGAGCGGGCTCCCGACCGGCACCCAGTCGCCCGCGACCCGATGCGCCCCCGGCCCGACCGTGCGTGCCGGCTCGTCGAGCGGGAGGTCGAGGTGGGCCGTCACGCCCGGCGGCACCTCGAGCTCGAGCTCGAACCGCTCGCCGGCCAGCCGCCACGACACCTCGATCGGTCCGTACGGGCTGTCCAGCCGGGCCGACGCCCGGTCGAGCTGCCCCGTCACCAAGGGCCGCACCGTGACCTCCCGGTAGCCCGGAGCCGCGGGCGCGAGGCCCGCCACCGAGCGGTGCAGCCAGTCCGCGACCGCCCCGTAGGCGTAGTGGTTGAACGACGTCATCTCGCCGGGGTTCACCGAGCCGTCCGGCAGCATCGAGTCCCACCGCTCCCAGATCGTCGTGGCTCCCATGCTCACCGGGTAGAGCCACGACGGGTTGGTGCGGGTCAGCAGCATCGCGTGCGCCAGCTCCGGGTACCCGGCCTCGCACAGGGCGTCCAGGATCACCGGGGTGCCCAGGAACCCGGTGCTCACGTGGAAGTCGGCCTCGCGGACCAGCGCCGCCAGCCGGTCCCCCGCGCCGCGCCGCTGCGCGTCGGTGTCGAGCAGGCCCCAGACGATCGCCAGCGCGTAGACGGTCTGGCAGTCGCTGCGGACCGTCCCGTCCGCCCCGACGTACGCCTCGCGGAACGCCGACGCGACGTCCTCGGACAGCTGCCCGTACCGCCGGGCGTCGGCCTCGTGCCCCAGCACGCCGGCCGCGCGGGCCAGCAGGTGCGCGCTGCGCGCCAGGTAGGCCGTGGCGACGACGGCCGGGTCCGCCTTCGCCGCCGCCGCGTCGTGGGGCGGGGCGTCCGGGTCCAGCCAGTCGCCGAACTGGAAGCCCGTGTCCCACAGCAGCGAGTCGCCGGCCAGGGCGCGCTCCTTGTCCACCCAGGCCCGCATCGAGTCGTACTGCCGCTCCAGCACCCCGACGTCGCCGTAGCGCTCGTAGAGGGTCCACGGCACGTGCACGGCCGCGTCGGCCCACCCCGCCCCCGACGTCTGCCCCTGGTCCCCGGGCCGGGGTCCGCTGACGTTCTCGTGCACCACGTCCGGGACCACCATCGGCACGCCGCCGTCGGCGTGCTGGTCCGCGGCGAGGTCCTGCAGCCACGAGCCGAGGAACCCGCCCACGTCGAACAGGAAGCCGGCCGTGGGCGCGAAGACCTGGATGTCGCCGGTCCAGCCGAGGCGCTCGTCGCGCTGCGGGCAGTCGGTGGGCACGTCGACGAAGTTGCCGCGCATGCCCCAGACCACGTTCTCGTGCAGCCGGTTCACCTCCGGCTCGGAGCACTCGAACCAGCCGGTGCGTCGCAGGTCGGAGCTGACCACGACCGCATCGGCGTCCTCCGCGCGGACGGTCGCGCCCGTGACCTCCGCGTACCGGAACCCGTGGAAGGTGTAGCGGGGCTCGAGCAGCTCCGCCCCGCCGCCCGCAAGGAGGTAGGTGTCGGTCGCCTTCGCGTCGCGCAGCGGGCGCACGCCGAGCTCTCCGTCCTCGAGCACCTCCGCGTGCCGCACCGTGACCCGGGCCCCGCGCTCGCCGGTCACGCGCAGGCGGACCCAGCCGACGACGTTCTGGCCGAAGTCGAGGATCTGGGCACCGCCGGGCGACGTGCTCACCTCGCGCGCCGGCAGGGTGGCGACCTCGCGCACGGGCGGGCCCGTCGGCGCGACGAGGCGACCGAGGTCAGCCTCCACCACGTCCACCGGGCCCTCCGCGACGGCGTCCGGCGCGAGCGGCAGGCGGAGGTCGGTCGTCTGGCCGTCGTACAGGTCGTCCGCGAGAACCCCTGTCGTACCGGCACGCCAGCTCTCGTCGGTGACCACCGTCTGCCGGCGGCCGTCCGCATAGGTCACCTCGAGCTGGGCGAGCAGCGCGAGTCGGTCGCCGTAGGAGTCTCGCTGCAGCGTCCACGTGAGCTGCCCGCGGTACCACCCGTTGCCGAGACCCACCGCGATCCGGTCCGCCCCGGGTGAGCGCAGGTGCTCGGTGACGTCGAACGTCCGATAGCGCAGCCGCGCGTCGTACGCGGTCCAGCCCGGGTCCAGCTGATGGTCGCCCACGCGGCGGCCACCGATCCACGCGTCGTAGATCCCGTGCGCCGTGACGTACAGGCGAGCGGCCACGACGTCACCATCGAGCTCGAGATCCCGCGCGAGCACGACGGCGCCGCCGTCGAGCCCGCCCACGTCCCGCGGGCTGACGAACCGCGCCTCGACGTCCTCCGGCGTCAGCAGTCCGGCCTCGATCACCAGCGGATCGCTCCACGCCGTCCACTCGCCGCCGGCCTCCGCCCGCACCTCGACCTCGACGCGCTCCCGCGAGCGCAGCTCCGGGAAGGGCCACGCCACGAGCACCTGCTGGGGTCCTGACCGCCGGGCCACCTCGGTGCGGCCGTCGGGAGCCCGCAACCGGATCTCGGACGCGGTCTGCGAGCCGCTTCCCTCGCTGCGGACCCACGAGAGCCGAGGAGCGGCAGTACCGACCCCCAGGTCCGGAGCGCCGTACTCGGCCACGAGCCGTTCGATGCGCATCGTCGCGCCTCCTCGCGGGACGAACCCGCTGTCGGGGACATCTCGCGCCCGTCGTCGGACGCGGATTGAAACGTATCAGAGGCTCAACGAGGCGACCAGGGCTCTGCCCGGGGCGTGGTCGTGGCCCACAATGGGACGGAACGTGACCACCGGCCATATTCAATCGGCTGGATGTGTCTGTCCGGATCAGGGGAGCTGGCTTGAGCGAGGCGCTGTACGCCCAGGTGCACGAGACGCTGCGGGCACGCATCGTCGGCGGCGGGCTGGCCGTCGGCGACCGGCTGCCGACGCAGGCGGAGCTGGTCGAGGAGTTCTCGGTCAGTGCTATCACGATCAAGCGCGCGCTCGACATGCTGCGCGACGAGGGCTTCGTGACGCGGCGGCCGCGCATCGGCACGATCGTGGTCTCCACGACCCCCGCGGGCGGTGCGCCCTCGGCGCCGGCCGACCGACTGCCCCTGGTCGGGTACATCGTGCCGGGGTTCGACGACGCGTTCGGGTCGCACCTGCTCGGCGGGATCCTCGCGGCGTCCAGCGAGCGGGCGCACGTCGTGGTCGCGATGTCCCGGGGCAGCTCCGAGCTCGAAGAACGTCTCATCGAGGAGCAGCTGGACGGCGGCATCGACGGGCTGGTCCTGCTCCCCACGTCGTCGCAGTCCATCCCGCAGAGCGTCGCGACGCTCGTCGGCCGCGGGTTCCCCATCGTCATCGTCGACCGCACGCTCACGGGCGTGCCCGTCAGCACGGTGACCTCCGACAACGTCACCGGCGGGCAGCTGGCGGCGGAGTACCTGTTCGACCTCGGCCACACCCGGATCGCGCTGGTCCAGTCGCCCAACGCGGTGTCGACCCTCGACGAGCGCAGGCGCGGGGTCGTGGCCGCCCACGCCGCGCACCAGGTACGCCTCGAGGAGTCCCAGGTGTACTCCGGCGTCCGGTCCGTGGTGCCAGGCTCCGAGGTCACGCCCGAGGACGACGTCGACGGCCTCGCCGCGTTCCTCGAGGCCCACCCCGACCTCACCGGCTGTGTGGTGACGGAGTACCACTCCGCGCGCCTCGTGCTGCAGGCCGCGCATCGGCTCGGCCGGACGGTGCCCGACGACCTCTCGGTCATCTGCTTCGACGCGCCGCCGGAGTACGTCGACGCCGCGGTCCCGCTCACCCACGTGGAGCAGGACCAGCACGCGATCGGGGCGCGCGCCTTCGAGCTGGTCGAGCGGCAGCTCGCCGAGCGGGGCGACGTCTCGCAGGACACCGTGCCCGTGCGGATCCTGGCGGGCGGGTCGACCGCCCCCGCGCCCCGCTCGGCGAGGTCGTAGCAGCTCATCCCTGGCGGGCACGCACCTCGAGCGCCATGACCGCGCTCAGCACGGTCGAGTACCCGACCTGGGTGGGCGCCGGCCGCGCCCAGTCGTCGCCCGGCCGCAGCACGACGCCCGCGCGCCCCAGCCCCACGACCGCGGCGGGCGGCGCGCCGTCCGCCCGGGCGACGTCGTCGAGCGCCACCAGCCCGTGCTCCCACAGGGCGTCGGTGCTCGACCGCACGAGCGACTCCACCTCGGGGACGGCGCGCTCGTCCAGCAGCAGCGCCGCGTACCGGTACCAGACGCCCTTGAACAGGCCGACGTCGCCGCCCGCGGTGTCCGGCACGTCGTCGTCGACCAGCTCGCCCTCCCGGCGGAAGACGCCGCCGACGGCGAGCTCGCGCACCGACGTCAGGGCCGTGCGCTCGGCCTTGTCGAGCCAGCCGGCGTCCCCCGTAGACATGTACAGCTCGACACATGCCCCGATGTACAGGCCTTGGTTGTAGGTGAACCGCCAGTGGGTGTCCACGGCCGAGCCGCCCTCGCGCCCCAACCCGTCCTCGACGAACCCGTCCGGCCCCACCAGGTGCGCCTCGAGCCACGCCACCGTCGTCAGCGCGCGGTCGAGGTAGCGCTCGTCCCCGGTGCGGCGGGCCAGCCGCGCGCCCAGGATCGCCAGCGGCCCGTTGGCCGGGGTGTTCTTGTAGCCCGGCTGCTGCTTGCGCCACGACAGCGACGGCCCGTGGGTGTCGTTCCACCCGTGGTCCACGACGTGCTTCCACAGCGCGACGACGTCGGCCTCGACGGCATCGCGCTCCGCGTCGTCCGGGGTCGCCGCGGCCAGCCGCAGCAGCGCCAGGGCGTACCAGAGCATGTCGTCGAAGTAGTCGTTGAACAGGCTGCCGTCGTTGCGCTCGCGGATGTTCGCGGCCGTCGCCCGCGCGGCGTCCAGCCACGCCTCGTCGCCCGTGCGCAGGTGGGCGTCGAGCCGGCAGTCGACGACGTGCGCGAGCCACCAGTAGTTGAACGTGCCGTCGGCGACCTCGGGGTGGCCGTTGTGGAGCAGCTGCGGCGGCGCGGCGCCGTAGAGCAGGTCGACGCTGTGCTGCGCGACGTCGGCGCGGTCCGCCCAGGTCTGCACGCGCGCGGCGTCCGGTGTCGTGGTCGTCATCGGTTGGCCTCCAGGATGCGGTCGCCCTGCGTGCGGGCGGTGTCGAGCGCGTCGGGGGCCCGCAGGGCACCCGACATCACCTCTTGCAGTGCGGGGATGAGGGCGAGCCCCTCGACATCCGAGTACCCGGGGACGGGCGGGCGGACGGTGGCGACCTCGATGGTCTCGACCATGGGGGCGAAGCGGTCGTCGACCGTGTCCACCGCGCGTCGTGACGCCTCGACGTTCGCCGGGATGTTCTTGCTGATCTCGGCGAACGCGAGGCTGTTCTCCTGGTCCGCCGCCCACCACTTCATGAGCTCCCACGCGCCCTCGGGGCACGGGGCCTCGGCGGGGACGACGAGCCCGAAGCCGCCCATGGACGCGCCGGTGTCGCCCCGCGGCCCGGCGACGGCCGGCACGACCCCGTACTCCAGGCCGTCGACGGCGTCCCAGGTGGGGAAGTTCCAGGGCCCGTCGTACTTGATCGACACCGCTCCCTGCGCGAACGCGTCGATGCCGTCGGAGAAGCCCAGCTCGTACACGCGCCGCTCGTGCAGCAGCTCGTCCCAGAAGTCGAGCACCTCGAGGCCCTGCGGGGAGTCGAACGCCGTGTAGCGCAGGGTCGGGTCGAGCAGCTCCCCGCCCGCCTGCTTGAGCCACATGCTGAACAGCCCGACGTCCTGGAGCTCGAACCCGGCCCGTTTGAGCTGCCCGCCCTCGCGGACGGTCAGCGCCTCGGCGGCGTCGGCCAGCTCGGCCCACGTCGTCGGCGGGCGGATGCCGGCCTCGTCGAGGTGCGCCTTGTTGTAGAAGAGCGCGCGTGTGTCGACGAGGAGGGGCAGGCCGAAAGTCACGTCGCCGACGGTCATCTCTCGTACCGCCTCGGCGTAGAACGACCCCAGGTCCACGCCGTCGCGCGCCGCCCAGGAGTCGATCGCCTGCAGCGCCCCGCGGCGGCCGTACTTGGCCGTCTGCCAGCGGTCCCAGAGCACGAGGTCCGGCACGTTGCCCGACGCGATGCCGGTGAGCATCTTCTCCTCGAGCGCGCCCTGGGGCACGTAGTGGAACGCGTACTCGGCCTGCGCGGCGTTGAACGCGTCGAGCTGCGTCTTGATCTGCGCGGCCTGGTCGCCCGCCCAGCTGCCCCACATGGTAAGGCGGCGGGCACCCGTGTCGGTGTAGCGGGGCTGGTTCGGGGCCGCGCACGACGCGAGGACGGCGGCGCCGGCGCCCACGCCGAGCGCCCGCAGGATCGCGCGGCGGCTAACGGGCGTTGACATGGGAGACCCCCTCGATGATGTAGCGCTGGGCGAAGACGAACAGCAGCAGCACCGGCAGGCTGGTGATCACGGTCCCGGCCATGAGCGGGCCGTAGTCGGTCGCGTAGTCGGTGACGAACGACGCGAGGCCGACCTGCACGGTCCACATCTCCTGGACGTTGAGGACGATCAGCGGCCACATGAAGGAGTTCCAGCCCGCCTGGAAGGTGAGGATCGCGAGCACGGCGGCCCCCGCCTTGGCGAGCGGCAGGTAGACCTGCGCGAAGATCCGGAACTCGGACGCGCCGTCGATCCGCGCCGCCTCGCCCAGCTCGTCCGGGATGGAGGAGAAGAACTGCCGCATGAAGAACACGGCGAACGCGCCGGCGGCCCCGGGCAGGATGATCGCCCACCAGGTGTTGAGCAGGCCGACGCCGCCCTGCCCGACGACGTTGTTGCCGCCGGCGAACGGGAAGGCGCGCAGCACCAGGAACGACGGCACCATCGTCACGATGCCGGGCACCATCAGCGACCCCAGGAGGGTCACGAAGAGCGCCCGCTTGCCACGGAACTTCAGCTTGGCGAACGCGTACCCGGCGAGCGAGCCGAAGAACAGGTTCAGCACGACGCCGGCCACCGCGAGCAGCATCGAGTTCAGGAAGTAGCGGCCGAACGGCACCTCCGTGAGCACGCGCTGGTAGTTCTCGAGGGTGACGGTGCGCGGGATCAGCTCCAGCGCCCCGGAAAGGATGTCGCCGGCCGGCTTGAGCGACGTGACCAGCGTCCAGAACAACGGGAAGACGGTCAGGATCGCCACGACGACGACGGCGATCCACCAGGCGACGGCGCCCACGCGCTGGGCGGGGGTCTTGTGCTTGGTGTGCAGCTCGCCGGGCCGGGGGGACCGGCCGGCGAGGGCGCCGGTGGTGGCCGCGACGGACAGGCCGGGTGCGGTCTGCGCGCTCATGAGTTGTCCCTCCCCGTGACGCGGGCGTTGATGACGGCGAAGACCGCGATGATCGCGAAGAGGACGAACGAGATCGCCGACGCGTAGCCCATCTCGAGGTTCCCGAAGCCCTGCGTGTAGATGTAGTAGACGAGCGTGATCGTGGAGTTGCCCGGGCCGCCCTTGGTGAGCACGTAGGCCTGGTCGAACACCTGGAAGGCGCCGATGACCAGCAGCGTCGAGACGAGGAACGTGGTACGCGACAGGCTCGGCATGACGATGTAGCGCAGCTGCTGCCACCAGCCGGCGCCGTCGATGCGCGCGGCCTCGTAGAGCTGCGACGGAATCCCCTGCAGGCCGCCGAGATAGATCATCATGTTGGTGCCGAAGCCCGCCCAGACGCTCATGATGACGATGGCCGGCATCGCCCAGTTCGAGTCGTACAGCCAGGCGGGGCCGTCGATGCCGAACCAGCCGAGCGCGACGTTGACCATGCCGAACTGGGGGTTCAGCAGCCACAGCCAGATCGTCGCGGTCGCGACGGTCGACGAGACCACGGGGACGTAGAAGAAGGTGCGGAAGAGCGTCGACACCCGCACGTTGCGGTGCAGCAGCAGCGCGGTCGCCAGCGCGACCAGGATGCCGAGCGGCACGAACAGCAGCGTGTAGTACGCCGTGTTCCGCAGCGCGATGAAGAAGTACGGGTCGAGGAAGAGCCGGCGGTAGTTGTCCAGACCGACCCAGTGCGAGTCGCCGATGACCGAGTAGCTCGTGAAGCTCATGACGAGCGCCATGCCCGCCGGGATGACCACGAAGATCGCGAACAGGGCGATGGGCAGGGCCACGAAGAGCCAGGCCCACCTCTCCTGGATCCGCCACTGCCGTGAGGGTTTGCGTGGTGCCGGGGCCGGGAGCGGGGTCGCCGCCCGGCCTGGCGGCGCCGTTGCCGCTGTCGTCACCGTCATGGTGCTGATCGCCTCCTTTGCCGATCCGCACGGCCGCTCCTATGCGGCGTGCGTGAACCTTGTCGTCGCCGTGCCGGGCACGCGGTACCCGACGACGTCGAGCACGAGCTCGCAGAACATCGAGTCCGCCCAGCTGAACCACTCCCGCGTGAACTGCTCCGGGTGGTCCACGTGGAACGACTCGCACATCCGCCCGCGCGCCGCGTTCGTGGCGAGCATCGACGCGACGAGCGCGCGCTTCTGGGCCGTGTCCGTCGAGGTCAGGCCCCGCACCGCCGCCGAGATCGGCCAGACGTAGCGCGGCGGCGTGTGCGGGCTGCCGAGCCCGTCGCCGGTGGCGCCGCGCACGTAGGTGGGGTTGTCGTCGCTGAAGATGAAGCGCCGCGTGGCGACGTAGAGCGGGTCGTCGAGGGCGACGCCGCCGGTGAGCGGCAGCGAGAGCAGGCTCGGCATGTTCGAGTCGTCCATGAGCAGCCGGTGGCCGAGGCCGTCGACCTCGTAGGCGAAGATCGGCCCGTGCTCGGGGTGGTCCACGACGCCGTGCCGCCGGATGGCGTCGTCGAGCTCCGCGGCGAGCTCCACGGCCCGTGCGGCCAGGCCCGGGTCGGCGAGCGGCCCGCGGGCGAGGTCGGCGAGGTCGCGCAACGACGCGGCGGCGAACAGGTTGCCGGGCACGTTGTAGTGGTAGACGCAGGCGTCGTCGCTGGGCCGGAACGCGCTCCACGTCATGCCGGTGACGGCGACCGGAGACCCCTGGCCGTCGCGCACGAGCGTGTCGGTCGGCGGGCAGTCGTCGCGCTCGAACCGGTAGTCGGACCGCGCGTCGTGGTCCTGCTCCGTGCGCAGGGTGGCGAGGACCGCCTCCGCGGCGCCGCGGAACGTCTCGTCGAGGTGGTCGGTGCGACCGGTGGCGAGCCACAGCTGGTGCGCGAGCTGGAGGGGGAAGGCCAGCGAGTCGACCTCGTACTTGCGCTCCCAGACGCCGGGCGTCATCGCCGTGCGGTCGGCCTGGTGCCCGGCGCCGTCGGGCGTCCGGTTGAAGGCGTTGGCATACGGGTCCTGCAGGATCTGCGCGCTCTGCCGCCGCACCAGCGCCGCCACGACGTCGCCGACCCGCGGGTCGGCGTCGAGCAGCGCGAGGTACGGGCGGATCTGGGCCGCGGAGTCGCGGAGCCACATCGCCGGGATGTCGCCGGTGAGCACGAAGGCGGTGCCGTCGGGCTCGAGCACGACGGCGTCGCGCAGCGTGCGCTGCATCGCCTCGGCGAAGACTGCGGCGGTCGGGGCGTCGAAGGCGTCGGCGACACGGTCGGTCACCTCGTCCAGCACGCGGTCGTCGAGCATCGGGGGGCCACCCTGGTCCATGAACTGCCGCTCCATCGTTTAGGTATATCTAATAGATGGAACATACCAGCGACGGCCCAGGGCGACCAGACCGCTCCGGCGTCGACCTCCGCGCGGGTCAGCCCGGGTGGCGGACGGCGCGCACGAGAAGGGACCGACCGCCGACGGCGACGGGCACGAGCGCCGGCACCCCGGCGTTCCACTGCGCCCGCCGGCTGCGGGTGCGCGAGCGGGAGGACTTGCGCTGGGGGACGGCCGTGGCCGCTCCTTCCTCGGGTCCGGTACCCCCGGCTCAGCCCTGGCGGGCCTTGAACCGGGGGTTCTGCTTGTTGATGACGAACGTCCTGCCGCGGCGCCGGACGACCTTGGCGCCCGGCAGCCGCTTCAGCGACCTCAGCGAGGCCCGGACCTTCATCGGACGCCCTGCCCGTAACGGCGGCGGAACTTCTCGACGCGGCCGGCGGTGTCGACCACGCGCGCGGCACCGGTCCAGAACGGGTGGCTGGCGCTCGAGATCTCGACGTCGACCACGGGGTAGGTGTTGCCGTCCTCCCACTCGATCGTGCGGGCGGGCCGGCCGGGGCCCGAGGCCGTCTCGCCGGCCAGCGTGGAGCGCGTGAGGAACGCGGTGCCGGCGCTGGTGTCGCGGAAGACGACGGGGCCGTAGGTGGGGTGGATGCTCTGCTTCATGGTGGTTCTCCTCTCACCAGCTGGACTTGGTGACGCCGGGCAGCTCGCCGCGCAGCGCCAGCTGGCGCAGGCGGATGCGGGACAGCCCGAAGCGGCGCAGGTAGCCGCGGGGGCGGCCGTCGACGGCGTCGCGGTTCCGCAGGCGGGCGCGGCTCGCGTCACGGGGCTGGCGCTGCAGCTCCATGACGGCGGTGGCCCGCTCCTCCGGGGTGGACGACGGTGCGGCGACGACGCGCTTCAGCTCGGCCCGCCGGGCGGCGAACCGCTCGACGACCTCGCGACGCCGCGCGTCGGCGGCGATCGTGGACGCCTTCGCCATCAGCGCTCCTCGCGGAAGTCGACGTGCCGGCGCACGACGGGGTCGTACTTGCGCAGCACCACGCGGTCCGGGTCGTTGCGGCGGTTCTTGCGGGTGACGTACGTGAAGCCCGTGCCCGCCGTCGAGCGGAGCTTGACGATCGGGCGCAGGTCGGTGCGGGTGGCCATCAGACCTTCTCTCCTCGTGCCTGGATCCTGGCGACCACGACGTCGATCCCGTCGCGGTCGATGGTCTTGATGCCCCGGGCGCTCACCCGCAGCGTGACGGTGCGGCCGAGCGAGGGCACCCGGTAGCGCTTCTTCTGGACGTTCGGGTCCCACCGGCGCTTGGTCCGCACGTGCGAGTGCGAGATCGCGTGGCCGAAGCCCGGGACGGTGCCGAGCACCTGGCAGCGGGCAGACATCGATACCTCCGTCATGAGAACGGTTCTCATCAGAGCGCTAGACTGGCAGACTTGAGAATTGTTCTCAAGTACCGCCATCCCTAACCCGCCGGAGGTGCCCGTGATTCCCGACCGCCCGCACGCGTCCACCACGCCCGTCGCGCCCGCGCTGAGCGTGCTCGTCGCCGTCGACCCCGTGCTGCGCGACGCCGCGGCCGCGAGCCTCACCCTCGCCGCGCCCGGCGTCGTCGTCGTGCGGCACGACCTGCTGCCTGACGACGGCGCGCTGCGCCGCGTCGCCGTCGACGCGACGGGCGTGGTGGAGGACGAGACGGTGGCGCTGGAGCACGCCTGCGTCTCGTGCAGCGTGCGGGAGGACGCCGTGCCCACCCTCGCCCGCCTCGCCGACGACGGTCGCTGGGCCCACCTCGTGCTCGCCCTGCCCGTCACCGCGGAGCCGCTGCCCGTGGCGCGGGCCCTCGCGGCGCAGACGGGCGCCGGCGGCGCGCTCGAGCGCCTGCGCCTCGCCGCCACGGTCGGCGTCGTCGACCTCGACGCCCTGGAGGCGGACCTCCTCGGCGACGACCTGGTGGACGAGCGCGGGCTCGCGCTCACCGACGACGACCAGCGGCCCGTCGGCGAGGCACTGGCGGCGCAGCTGGAGCAGGTGGACGTGGTCGTCACGACCGGCGACGCGCCGACCGGGGGCGGGCTCGCCGACCGGCTGCGCGCCGTCGACAGCCACCGGGTCGACGGCCTGCACGACCTGGACCCCGTCGCGCTCGCCGCCCGCGCGCACGCCCCCGCGGCGGCCGAGCGGCGCGCCCACCCGCTCGCCGCCCGCGGCGGGCGCCGGCGCGCCAAGGACCCCCGGGACCGGAGCTGGAGCCTGCTGCTGCGCAGCGACCGGCCGTTCCACCCCGAGCGGCTGCTGGCGCACGTCGAGGACCTCGGCACCGGGCCGGTCCGCAGCCGCGGCGTCTTCCACGTGCCGAACCGGCCCGACTCCGCGTGCCTGTGGGACGGCGCGGGCGGCGCCCTGTGCGTGGCGGACCTCGGCACCTGGGACGAGGTGGCGGCCGGGCATCGTCCCGTCACGCGCATCCTGGTGGTCGGCGCGGGCGGGCCCCGCGACGCCCGCGAGGTGCACGACCGCATCCTCGACGCCTTCGGCGAGGCGCTGGCCACCGGCGACGAGGTGGCGGACGGCGGGCTGCGCTGGCTCGGCCGCGACGACGTGCTGGCGCCGTGGCTGGGAAGCCGCAGCGCCTGAGCGGTGTTGGCCCGTCGCGGGACCCGCGGGAGACATAGGCTCCTCGCGGGCCCGCACCCCACGACGGACGGGAGACACGCATGGCCGCACGCGCGCTGACCGAACGGCTGCGCACCGAGTCGGGCGCCGCCCTGCTGCTGGTGGGCGTGACCCTGCTGGCGCTGGTGTGGGCCAACTCGCCGCTGTCGGGCTGGTACGAGCACCTGTGGGAGCTGCCGATCCACGTCGACGTCGGCGACCTGCGCTTCGACATGGACCTGCACCACTGGGTCAACGACGGCCTCATGGTGCTGTTCTTCTTCGTGGTCGGCCTCGAGGTGCGCCAGGAGCTCGCGATCGGGTCGCTGCGGAAGCGCAGCCAGCGCCTGGTCCCGCTGGTGGCCGGGACGCTCGGCGTGATCGTGCCCGCGCTGGTCTTCCTCGCCGTCGCCGGGCACGCCGACCCGCACGGCTGGGGCGTCGTCGTCGGCACGGACACGGCCTTCCTGCTGGGCGTGCTCGCTCTCGTCGGGCCCACGATGTCGAGCCAGCTGCGCGTCTTCCTGCTCACCCTGTCCGTGGTGGACGACTTCCTGGCCGTCGGCATCATCGGCGTCGTCTACTCCGAGGACGTGCGGGTCGCGCCCCTCCTGGTGGCCCTCGCCGCGCTCGGCGTGCTGTGGCTGCTGGGCCGCATGCGCGAGTGGCGCAGCTCGCCGTACGTGCTCGTCGTCGTGGTGCTGTGGGGCGCGACCGTGCAGGCCGGCGTCCACCCGTCGATCGCCGGCATGCTGGCCGGGCTGCTGGTGCCCGCGGTCGCCACGCGGCGCGACGACGTGCTGCAGGCCAAGAGCCTGTTCCGCGACTACTGGCAGTCGCCCAGCGCCAGCGTGGCCCGCAACGCCCGCGTCGGCCTGGCCCGCTCCATCTCCGTCAACCACCGCCTGCACGACGTGCTGCGCAGCCCCGTGTCCCTCGTCGTCGTGCCGCTGTTCGCGCTCGCCAACGCGGGGATCGACCTGCGCGGCGGCGCCCTGGGTGACGCCCTCGGCTCCGTGATCACGTGGGGCGTCGTGGCGGGGCTCGTGGTCGGCAAGCTCGTGGGCGTCTCGCTGGGCACCTGGGGCGCCATCCGCGCCCGCCTCGGCGCGCTGCCCGACGGCGTCGGCCCCGGCAGCGTGCTCGGCGGCGCGGCGCTGTCCGGCATCGGCTTCACCGTGTCGCTGCTCGTGGTGGACCTCGCGTTCGACGGCACGCCCGCCGGGCAGGCCGCGACCGTCGGCATCCTGATCGCGATGGTGCTGTCCGCCCTGCTCGGGTGGGCGATCTTCACCGTCGCGCGCGTGCGCTACGGCGAGGCGAGCGCCGACCTGCCCGTGACGCTCACCCCCGCCGTCGACCCCGGCCGCGACCACGTGAAGGGGGACGACGACGCCGCGCACACCGTGGTCGAGTACCTCGACTTCGAGTGCCCGTTCTGCGCCCGCGCCACCGGGATGGGCGCCGAGCTGCGCGAGCACTTCGGCGACCGGGTGCGGTACGTCGTGCGGCACCTGCCGCTCGAGGACGTGCACCCGCACGCGTACCTGGCCGCCGTCGCGGCCGAGGCCGCCGAGCGGCAGGGCCGGTTCTGGGAGATGCACGACCGGCTGTTCGCGCACCAGTCGCGGCTCGAGCCCGACGACCTGCGCCAGCACGCCGCCGAGATCGGGCTCGACCTCGGGCGGTTCGACGCCGACATGTCCGACGAGGCGCTGCACGCCCGGGTCCGCGCGGACGAGGCCAGCGCCACCGCGTCCGGCGCGCGCGGCACTCCCACGTTCTTCCTCGACGGCGTCCGCCACCGCGGCCCGCACGACGCGCGCACCCTCATCGCCGCGCTCGAGGCGAACGAGGACGACCCGGCGCTGCGTCGCCGGTCGTGACGACCGGGCGGTGCGGGAGGATGGGCGGCATGGGATACCGGACTGAGCCCCTCGAACCCGCGGCCCCCGCCGACCTGCCGTTCCTGCGGCGCTGCGTGGACCTCGCGCGCGAGGCCCTGGAGGACGGCGACGAGCCGTTCGGCTCGCTCCTGGTCGACGCCGGCGGCGCCGTGGTCTTCGAGGACCGCAACCGCGTGAAGGACGGCGACCAGACCCGCCACCCCGAGCTCGAGATCGCCCGCTGGGCGGCGGCGCACCTGACGCCCGAGGAGCGCGCGGGGGCGACGGCGTACACGTCGGGCGAGCACTGCGCGATGTGCAGCGCCGCGCACGCCTGGGTGGGCCTCGGGCCCATCGTCTACGCGACCAGCACCGCCCAGCTCACCGGGTGGCTGCAGGAGTGGGGCGTCGCGCCCGGCCCGGTGACCCCGCTGCCGGTGGGCGACGTCGCGCCCGGCGTCCCGACGCGAGGCCCGGAGCCCGAGCTCGCCGACGAGGTCCGCGCCCTGCACGCCCGGCTGCACGGGATGCACGACCCCGCCTGACGATGTTTGCCTGGGGACATGAGCGATTCCCCGGACCCCGGACCTCGCGCCCGCAGCCCCTGGACCCTGCGGGTCGTCGTGCTCGTCGCGGTCGTGATCTTCGCCGTCGTCGTCTGGCTGGTGGTGCGGGACGGCGGCGCCCCCGCCGCGTCGCCGTCCCCCGCCGCGTCGTCGCCCACGGCGCCGTCCCCCACCGCGACGCAGGACCCCGCGGAACCCACCCCGAGCACGACGGGGGCCGCGGGCTGCGACGCGACCGACGACGACACCCCGGAGGGCGCGGACACCCACGAGGTGGTGGACGTGGACGGCGACGGCGAGGCCGACACCGCGTGGCTCACCGGCAGCGCCGACCGCCGCTTCGGCATCACCACGGCGTCGGGAGCCACGTTCTCGGTCGCGATCGACGCGGCGAGCCCGCAGCGCGCGGCCGCCGTCGTGAACGTCGTCGCGGCCGGGGACGACTCCTCCCCGATCGCGCTGATCGACACCGGCCGCGAGGTGCTGCTGCTCTCCGCGGCCGACTGCGACCTCGCCGCGACGCAGAACCTCGCGGGCGACGCCTACACGTTCGACAAGGGGTTCACCGGGCACGGCACGGGCGTGGGGTGCACGGAGGCCGACGGGGCGCTGCGCCTCGCTGGGCTCGACGCCACCACGGCCGGCGACGGCTCGTTCACGGTGGACCGCACGTTCGTCGACCTGGACGACGGGGCCGTGACGGGCTCCAACGGCGAGGAGCAGACCGTCGCGCAGGGGGCCGGGCCCGCCGACCCGGTGGTCGTGACCGCGCAGGGGACGAGCTGCGGCGAGCTGGTCGCGGGCGAGGACGGGCCGGTGGAGCCGCAGTCGTGAGGACCCGCGGCGTGCGCGGATCGCGCCTTGCGCTCTTGAATTGACATAGGTCAATATAGACGCATGCCTATGCAGCAGCCCCGTCGCCTGTCGACCCTCGACCGCTGGCTGCCCGCCTGGATCGGGCTGGCGATGGTCGTCGGCCTGCTGCTGGGCCGCTTCGTGCCGGCGACGTCCGACGTGCTGGCCTCGATGGAGATCGGCGGCATCTCCGTGCCGATCGCGCTCGGGCTGCTGGTGATGATGTACCCGGTGCTGGCCAAGGTCCGCTACGACAAGGTCGCCGCCGTGACCGGGGACAAGAAGCTGCTGGTCTCCTCGTTGCTGCTGAACTGGATCGTCGGACCGGCGCTGATGTTCGCCCTGGCCTGGACGTTCCTGCCCGACCTGCCCGAGTACCGCACCGGGCTGATCATCGTCGGTCTCGCCCGTTGCATCGCGATGGTCGTGATCTGGAACGACCTCGCGTGCGGGGACCGGGAGGCCGCCGCCGTGCTGGTGGCGATCAACTCCGTGTTCCAGGTGGTCGCGTTCTCGCTGCTCGGTTACTTCTACCTCACCGTGCTGCCCGGCTGGCTCGGCCTCGACACCCAGGGGCTGGACGTGTCGGTCGGGCAGATCGCGCTGAACGTCCTGGTCTTCCTCGGCATCCCGCTGGGGGCCGGCTTCGCCTCCCGCTGGATCGGCGAGCGCGTCAAGGGCCGCGACTGGTACGAGGAGCGGTTCGTGCCGAAGGTCGGACCGTGGGCCCTGTACGGGCTGCTGTTCACGATCGTGCTGCTGTTCGCCCTGCAGGGCGACGCCGTGACCTCGAACCCGCTCGACGTCGTCCGCATCGCCCTTCCCCTGCTGGTGTACTTCGCCGTCATGTGGGGCCTCGGCCTGGCCCTGGGCAAGGCCCTGTCCCTGGGCTACGCCCGCTCGACCACGCTCGCGTTCACCGCGGCGGGCAACAACTTCGAGCTCGCCATCGCCGTCGCGATCGGCACCTTCGGCGCCACCTCCGGTGAGGCACTGGCCGGCGTCGTCGGCCCGCTCATCGAGGTCCCGGTGCTGGTGGGCCTGGTCTACGTGTCCCTGTGGATCGCCCGGCGCTGGTTCGCCGTCGACCCGTACGCCGTCGAAGTCCCCGCACGAGAGCTGGACGAGGTGAGGTCATGACCACGACTGACACGACCGGGGCGAGCCTGCCGCTGACGGTGCGCGACCCGGGCTGCGGGCCGCGGATCGAGGCGCACGCGATCGGCGCCGAGGCGGCGGGCGTGGTCGCGGCCACGCTCAAGGCTCTGGCCGAGCCGCTGCGGCTGCGCATGCTGTCCTTCGTCGCCACCGCGCCCGCCGGCGAGGCGTGCGTGTGCGACCTGGCCGAGCTGACCGACGTGTCCCAGCCGACCGTGTCCCACCACCTCAAGGTGCTGCGCGACGTCGGCGTCCTGGCCTCCGAGCGGCGCGGCACCTGGGTCTGGTACCGCATCACCCCCGGCTACAAGTCCGCGATCAGCACCCTGCTGGAGTCGTTCGCGCCGGCAGCGCTGGACGCCCGGGGCCCGCACCCGCACCTGACCGGGCTCGAGGACGCCGACGCCGCGCTGGACCGGCTCGCTGCCGAGCTGGCCTCCGCGCACCCTGACCTCGGCGCCGACGTCGTCCTGAGCACCGTCCGCGAGTCCTACACCGCGCTGGCCCGCTCGGCCAAGGTCCCGGCGCACCTGCTCACCCTCACCGAGCGGTTCGCCCGCCAGCGCCTCGCCGACCTCGCTCGCGACGCCCCCCGTGGTGGCGTCGCCGACCCCGCGGCCGCCCCGCAGGTGCTGTTCGTGTGCGTCGCGAACGCCGGACGCTCCCAGCTCGCCGCCGCGCTCGTGCGGCACTACGCCGGCAACCGGGTCGTGGTCCGTTCCGCCGGGTCCACCCCGGCCGCGGACGTGCACCCCGCCGTTCGCCCTGAGCTCGCCGCCCTGGGCGCCGACGAGCCGTTCCCCAAGCCGCTCACCGACGACGCGGTCCGCGCCGCCGACGTCGTGATCACCATGGGCTGCGGCGACGTGTGCCCGGTCCTGCCCGGCAAGAGGTACGAGGACTGGCTCGTGGGCGACCCCGCTCTCGCCTCGCCCGCCGGCGTCGCCGCCATCCGCGACGAGCTCGACACCCGCGTACGCGCGCTGCTCGCCGACCTGGTGCCCGACCTCGACCTGCCCACACCCTGACACCCCCGAACGACGGAGACCACCGTGACCGACACCCACACCCCCGCCCCGCCGTCCGCCCTGTTCGTCTGCGTCCACAACGCCGGCCGCTCCCAGATGGCCGCGGGCTTCCTGCGCACCCTGTCCGGTGGTGCCGTCGAGGTCCGGTCGGCCGGCTCGATGCCCGCCGACCGCATCAACCCGGTCGCCGTCGATGCCATGGCCGAGGTCGGCGTCGACATCACCGCCGAGCAGCCCAAGGTGCTCACCACCGAGGCCGTGCAGGCCTCCGACGTCGTGATCACCATGGGCTGCGGCGACGCCTGCCCGATCTTCCCCGGCAAGCGCTACGAGGACTGGCAGCTCGACGACCCCGCGGGCCAGGGCCTCGACGCCGTCCGCCCCATCCGCGACGAGATCGAGCGCCGCGTGCGCGACCTGCTCGCCTCGCTCGGTGTGGAGCCGGTCGCCCGCTGAGGACCTCAGTCCTCGCCGTCGCCAGAGCGCCCGTGCACGATGCCGGACGCGAACCCGACGCCGGCCGGCGCGCCGACGCCGAGCGTGACGAGCTGCGGCTCGGCCGGCGCGCTCCCGCAGCAGGAGCCACCGGCGTCGCCGTCGGCCTCCAGGGCGAGATCGCTGGAGCAGACCCCGGTGGCCGGCAGGTCCAGCTCGACGGCGTCCGCCGCCGCCCGGTCCCCGGCCAGCGCCGCGGCGACGGAGCGCACCTGCTCGTAGCCGGTGGCCAGGAGGAACGTCGGGGCACGGCCGTAGGACTTCATGCCCACGAGGTAGAACCCGTCGTCCGGGTGCGACAGCACGGCCTCGCCGTGCGGCGGCACGGTGCCGCAGGAGTGCTGGTTGGGGTCGATGAGCGGCGCCAGCGCGCTCGGGGCCTCGACGACGGGGTCGAGGTCGAGCCGCACCTCGCGCAGCATCCCCAGGTCGGGCCGGAAGCCCGTGGCGTTGACGATCGCGTGCACGTCCAGGGCGAGCGGCTCGTCCTTGGCGGTGCCGAGCACCTGCACGGAGCCGTCGCCCGGGACGAGCTGCTCGATCGAGACCCGGGTGAGCAGGCGCAGACGGCCCGCGTCGACGGCGCCCTTGAGCCGGGTGCCCAGCAGGCCGCGGGCGGGCAGCTCGTCGTCCGTGCCGCCGCCGAACAGCCGGCGGGCCGAGCCGCCGCGGATCGCCCAGGTGATCGTCGTGCCCGGGGTGGCCTCCGCGAGCTCGACCAGGCTCAGCAGCGTGTTCGCGGCCGAGTGCCCCATCCCCACGACCAGGGTGTGCCGCCCGGCGAACCGGTCGCGGTCGGCGCCGAGGACGTCGGGCAGCGGTCCGGTGACGAAGGTCGCCGCGCCCTCCTCCCCCGCGGCCGGGAGGCCGCTGACACCGAGGGGGTTCGACGTCGAGAACGTCCCCGAGGCGTCGACCACCGCCCGCGCCAGGACGTCGGTCACGCGGCCGGCGGCGTCGACGGTCCGCACGCGGTAGCCGCGGCGGTCGCGACCGAGGGACCGCGTCTTGTCCGCGCCGTCGCGCGCCACGGCGAGCACCCGGGTGCCCGTGCGCAGCCGGGAGGAGATCGCCCCGGTCGCGGCCAGCGGGGCGAGGTAGCCCTCGACGAGCTCGCGGCCGGTCGGCAGGGCGTCCGGGTCGGGCGACGTCCAGCCGGTGGGCTCGAGCAGCCGCCGCGCCGCGGCGTCGACGTCGTACCGCCACGGCGAGAAGAGGCGCACGTGCCCCCACGACGCCATGGCCGCGCCGGCGCCCTCGCCGGCCTCGAGCACCAGGGGCTCCAGCCCGCGCTCCAGCAGGTGCGCCGCCGCCGCCAGCCCCACCGGGCCGGCACCGATCACGACCACCGGCAGCTCATCGCGTGCGATCTCGCTCATCACCACTCCTGACTCGTCTTGACCTCACCGTCGTATCGACGGCCATCGATGCGACGATCGTGGACCACCTATCGACGGTTGTCAATATGTGCGAGGATGGCGGACATGACGACGATCGACCTCCCCCTCGTGGACCGACCGGAGACGGGGGCCGTGGCCGGCTGCTGCGCCCCGGCGGCGGGCGACGTCGTCGACCCCGCAGCCGCCCGCGACCTGGCGCGGCAGTTCAAGGCCCTCGCCGACCCGACGCGGGTGCAGCTCCTGTCGATCGTGACCGCGCACGAGGGTCACGAGGCGTGCGTGTGCGACCTCACCGAGCCGGTCGGGCTGTCGCAGCCCACGGTCAGCCACCACCTCAAGATCCTCGTCGAGGCGGGCCTGCTCGAGCGCGAGCAGCGGGGGCGCTGGGCGTACTACCGCGCGGCGCCGGGCGCGGTCGCCGGCCTGGTCGACTCGGTGTCGACGCTCATGCCGTCGCCGGCGACGGCCTCCGCGTGAGGAACAGGACCGGGATCAGCAGCAGCGACAGGACCCCGCCGCCCAGAGCCAGGGTCGCGTAGCTCGTCCCCGCCATCACGACCCCCGACATCGCGCCCCCGCCCGCGCCGGCGAGGGCGATGAGCACGTCCACCGTGCCCTGGGTGCGGGCGCGGGTGGCCGGCGTCGTCGCGTCGACGATGAGCGCCGTCCCCGCGATGAGGCCGAAGTTCCAGCCCAGCCCCAGCAGCGCGAGCGACAGCACCAGCAGGCCCGTCGAGTCGCCCGGCGCGACCGCCCCCGTGACCCCCGCGAGCAGGAGGGTCACGCCGGCGGCCACCGCCATCGGGATCCGCCCCACCTTGTCGACCAGCACGCCGGTCACCAGCGACGGCAGGAACATCGCCGCCACGTGGATGCTGATGACGAGACCGACGTCGCCCAGGTCGTGGCCGTGACCCCGCATGTGCACCGGCGTCATCGTCATGATCGCGACCATCGCGATCTGCGTCAGCACCATCACCGTGGCGCCGACGACGACGCCAGGCGACACTGCACGCCGCGCCGAGGCGTCGGCGTCCACCGCGTCGCCTCGCGCCTCCGCCGCGGCGTCGTCCGCGCGCGCCAGCTCCTTCGCGACGAGGAACGGGTCGGGCCGCAGGAAGGCGAACAGCGTGGCCCCGGCAGCGAGGAACGCGACCGCGGCGAGCAGGAACGGGCCTGCGAGCGCCGGGAGCCCCAACGACGTCGCGAGGCCGCCGAGCGGCTCGACGAGGTTGGGGCCGGCCACCGCGCCCAGGGTGGTCGACACCATCGCGACGCTGACCGCCGTCCCACGACGGTCCGGGGCCGCGAGGTCGGTCCCCGCGTACCGGGCCTGCAGGTTGGTGGACGTGCCCGCGCCGTAGACGAACAGCGACACCAGCAGCAGCGGGACGACGTCGAGGGCCGCGGCCGCGACCACCCCCACCGCGCCGAGACCGCCGGCGGCGAAGCCCAGCCCCAGGCCGACGCGGCGGCCGGCGCGCTGCGTGACCCGGCCGACGAGGAACGCCGCGAGCGCCGAGCCCAGCGTGAACAGCATGGTGGGCACGCCGGCCAGCCGGTCGGTGCCGAGCATCTCCTGCGCGAGCAGCGCACCCACCGTGACGCCCGCCGCGAGGCCGGCGCCGCCCAGCACCTGGCTCGCGACGACGACGGTCAGCGTGCGGCGCTGCAGGGACGTCACCGCCTCGGGCGTCAGTGCCTCGGGTCTCGGCTGCTCGGGGGTCGGCGGCTCGGGGTTCACGGTCGCGAACCTACCCGGTGAGGGACCGGACCACCCCGGGCGGGCGGGCCCGGTCGGGCCAGGCGACGCCGAGCCGGCGCGTGGTGCGCGGCTCCAGCGGCACGTAGACCGGGTCGGCGGCGTCGGGCCGCTCGGGCCGGGGCAGCACGGCGACGCCCATGCCCGCGGCGACGAGGCCGCGGATGGTGTCGACCTCGCTGGACTCGAACGCGACCTCGACCTCGACGCCGTGCTCGGTGAGCATGCCCTCGACGACGCCGCGCAGCTCGGTGGTGCGCGAGAAGGCGACGAACCGCTCCCCCGCCAGGTCGGCGACGCCGACGCCCGCGCGCCCGGCCAGCCGGTGCCCGGGCGGGACGGCGACGCACAGCACCTGTTCGTGCAGCAGGCGCCAGCCCGTCGTGCGGGCGGGCGGAGGGGGCGTGACGAGCGCGAGGTCCAGCACGTCGTCGTCGAGCCAGCCGAACAGGTCCTGCGCGAACCCCTGGCGCAGCTCGAACCGGCGGCCCGGATCGTCGCGGCGCAGCTCGGTCACGACGCGCGGCACCAGCCAGCGGGCCACGGACTGCAGGAAGCCGAGGCGCACCGTCCGGGCGCCGAGCGCCTCCTGGCGCACGTGCCGCCGCGCCACCTCGATCTCGTCGAGCACCCGGGCGGCGTCGCCCCGGAAGCTCACGCCCGCGCGGTTGAGCGCGATGCGGCGCCCGTGCCGGCGGAACAGCTCGACGCCGAGCCCCGCCTCCAGCCGGGCGAGCGTGCGGGAGACCGTCGACTGGTCCACCCGCAGCAGCGCGGCCGTGTCGCGGGTGCTCTCCGTCTCGCACAGCGACAGGAACACCCGCAGCGTCTGCTCGTCCATGGCCCTCCCTCTCGTCGTCAGATGCGATCCTCGCATCACTGGGAGCGGCTGGATCATTTGGCGCATCGACCTGCCGGGGGCACCGTGGACCGGTGATCACCGCCCCGCCCGCGCCGACCGCCGCGCGCGACACCGCCCCGTTCGAGGGCCACCGCCCCGGGTCGCGGGCGTACCGGCGCACGCTGCTCGGCCTGGCGGCGGGCGGGCTCGCGAACTTCTCCCTCCTCTACTACGTGCAGCCGCTGCTGCCGCAGGTCGCCGCGCACTACGACGTCTCGGCGGGCGCGTCGGCGCAGGTGCTGTCGGTGACGACGGCGGCGATGGCGGTCGCGCTGCTCGCCGTCGGGCCGTTGGCAGACCGGTTCGGGCGGGTCGAGGTGATGCGCTGGTCGCTGCTCGCCTCCGGCCTGCTGGGGCTCGCGAGCGCCTTCGCCCCCACGTGGGGCAGCCTGCTGGTGCTGCGCGGCCTGGCGGGCGTCGCGCTGGCCGGCCTGCCCGCCGTCGCGCTCGCGTACCTGCGCGAGGAGATGCACCCGGGTGCGCACGCCCGCGCCAACGCGGCCTACATCGCGGGCACGGCGGTGGGCGGCGCCGTCGGGCGGCTCGTGCCCGGCCCCCTCGCCGCGGTCGGCGGGTGGCCGCTCGCCACGGAGGTGCTCGGCGTCACCACCCTCCTCGCCGCCGTGGCCCTGTGGGTGCTCGTGCCGCGCTCGGCCCGGTTCACTCCCCGGCCGCTGCGGCTCGGCAGCGTGCTGACCGGCACGGCGTCGGCGTTCCGCGACCCGGTCGTGGCGCTGCTGTGCGCCGTCGGCTTCGCGAGCATGGGCACCTTCGTCGGCGTGTACAACGCCGTCGCGTTCCGGCTCGAGGCGCCGCCGTTCTCTCTCGGGCACGCGGTGACGCTCGTGTACCTGGCCTACCCGATCGGCATCGTCACCCCGTCCGTCGCGCAGCTGGTGGCCCGACGGCGCGGGCGCGGCGCCGCCGTCGTCGCGGGCCTCGTGCTGCTCGCCGTCGGCGTCGCGGTGACCGCACCGCCCTCCGTCGTGACCGTCGTCGCCGGGCTCGGGATCCTCACCGTCGGCTTCTTCTGCGCGCACTCCTTGGTCAGCGGCTGGGCCGTCGACCGCGCGCACCGGCTGGGCCGCGGCACCGCGCAGGCGTCCAGCGCGTACCTGTTCGCGTACTACGTGGGCAGCGCCGTCATGGGCGCCGTCGCGACGCACGTCTGGGAGGACGCCGGCTGGGCCGGGGTGCTCACCGTGTCGCTCGCGACCACCGTCGTCGCCGTCGTCGCGGCCGCCGTCGCCGCGCGCCTCGACCGGCGGCCTACGGTGTGACGATGCCCCACGCGATCGCCGACGACGGCGCCGAGATCGCCTACCAGGTGCGGGGCGCCGGACCGGCGCTGGTGCTGCTCGCCGGGCAGGCGAACTCGCACCGCTGGTGGGACCCGGTGCGCGACCGGCTCGGCGCGGGGCGCCGCACGATCACCCTCGACTGGCGTGGCACGGGCACGTCCGGCCCGACCGACCGTGAGCTCACCACCCGGCGCCTCGCGGGCGACGTCGCCGCCGTCCTCGACGACCTGCGCCTCGAGTGCTCCGACGTGTACGGCACGTCGATGGGCGGCCGGGTGGCGCAGTGGTTCGCCGTCGACCACCCGCGGCGGCTGGGGAGGCTCGTCCTCGGGTGCACGACGCCCGGCGGCGCGCACGCCGTCGAGCGGTCGACGGAGGTGCGACGTGCGATGGTGCAGCCCGACCGCGGCGCGGCCCGGCGCTCCCTGCTCGATCTCATGTACACGCCGGCCTGGCTGGCCGCCCACCCGGGCCCGACGACGGTCGAGGGCGACCCGTCGATGACGCCGCAGGCCCGGCGCGACCACCTGCGTGCCAGCGACGGCCACGACGCGTGGGATCACCTGCCGCAGGTGCTGGCGCCCACGCTCGTGCTGCACGGCGCGGACGACGTGCTCGCCCCCGCGGTAAACGCGGGGCTGCTCGGGCGGCGGGTCCCCGGCGCGCGAGTCGAGGTGCTGCCCGGCCTGCGGCACGCCTACTTCCACGAGGGCGAGGAGGTCGCGACGCCGCTGGTGCGCGAGTTCCTCGGGTGACCCCTCCGGTGAACCCCTGAGCCGGCCCTGGGCCCCGGGTCCTCCCCGGGTCGTACGCGCGGGCCGCGAGGTTCCGCTCGGAGGCCGACGCCGGTGCCACCTGCGCGTTCGTAGCGTCGAGGACATGACGCAGCACGAGAACCACCACGACCAGCACCGCACCGCTCCCGCCGACCTGTCCACCGTCACCACCTCCGCCACGCGCCGGTACCGCGGCGTCGGCGCCCTCGCGCTCGTCGCCGCCGTCGCGGTCTCCACGTCGGCCTGCGGTGCCATCACGGAGGCGATGAAGGACCGCAGCTCCGGCCACACCAAGGCGTTCTCCTACGACAGCGGTGCGGACGGCAAGGCCGACGAGGGGCTGCCCTCGTGGGTGCCGGACGGCGCCTCCGACGTCCGAGGCGTCTTCCGCACCACGGGCGACGAGATGATCCTCACGATGGACGCCGACGTGACGTCCCTGCCGGCCGGCTGCACGTCCGTGGACGCCGACCACCCGCTCGTCGCGGCGCCCACGCGCGGCACCCTGAGCGCCGACGACTACCGCACCGACTCCACGCTCGAGGCGAGCTGGTGGACCACCGGCCAGGAGCAGGACGCCTCGCTGCAGTGCGGCGGCTGGTGGGTGGGCACCAGGAACGGCGCTCTGTTCGCGTTCACCCCGGAGCTCAAGGCCGTGAAGATCGAGGACCAGCCCGACCCCGCCTGACGGAACTTCACCCGGCCCGGCGCCGCCCGTACGGGCGTGGCGGACGGATCCTGGAAGGGTCCGGCACCCTGCGTGGCGGCTCCCCGACGTCCGGGGCCGGCGGTCACGAAGGAGTGGATCAGCGATGGTGACGACTCGGCGCGGGTTCTCCAGCTTCTCGGTGGACGACCTCGACGCGGCACGCAGCTTCTACGCGGACACCCTCGGGCTCCGCGTCACGACCCTCGACGAGGGCATGGGCCTGGTGGTCCACCTCGGCGACGGCGCCCCGGTGTTCGTGTACCCCAAGGAGGACCACACGCCCGCGGCGTTCACCGTCTTCCACCTGGCGGTGGACGACGTCGACCCGGTGGTGGAGGACCTCGTCGCGAAGGGCGTGTCCCTGGAGCGCTACGAGGGCTTCGACCAGGACGAGAACGGTGTCGCCCGCGGCTTCATGGAGGGCGGTGACGGCGCCTGGTTCACCGACCCGGCGGGCAACGTCATCGGCCTCATGGACGGCGAAGGGGTGCGGCAGCTCCTCGACGAGGTCGGCGGCTGAGCCGCCACCTGCCGCACCTCCCCGCCGCCGTCGTCACTCGACGGTGACGGACTTGGCCAGGTTGCGCGGGCGGTCGACGTCCTCGCCGAGGGCGACGGCCGCGTGGTAGCCGAGCAGCTGGGTGGGGATGGTCAGCAGGATCGGGTCCAGCTCCACCTCGTTGCGCGGCACCTCGATGCGCCGCGTGGCGGCGTCACCGAGCTCGACGCCCGGGTGCGTGATCGCGACGACGGCGCCGCCGCGGGCACGGATCTCCTGCGCGGCGGTGATGTTGCGCTCCAGCAGGTCGTCGGCGGGCATGATCGCGACCGTCGGCAGCTCGGGGCTGATGAGGGCGAGCGGGCCGTGCTTGAGCTCGCTGGTGGGGTACGCCTCCGCGTGGCGGTAGGTGATCTCCTTGAACTTCTGCGCGCCCTCGCGCGCCACCGGGTAGCCCCGCACGCGGCCGATGAAGAACAGGCTCGGCGCCTCGGCGAGCACCTTGGCGGCGCCGGCGAGCTCCTCCTCGCCGCCCAGGATCTGCGCGATCTGCGCGGGGACCGCCCGCAGGCCGGCGATGATGCGCTTCCCGTCGGCGAACGACAGATCGCGCACGCGGCCCAGCGCGAGCGCCAGCAGCGCGAACCCGACGCCCATGTGCGTGAGGGCTTTGGTCGACGCGACCGCCACCTCGGGGCCGGCGTGCAGGTAGATGCCGCCGTCCACCTCGCGGGCGATGGAAGACCCGACGGCGTTGACGAGGCCGACGACGGTGCCGCCCTTGCGCTGCACCTCGCGGACGGCGAAGAGGGTGTCCGCGGTCTCGCCGGACTGGCTGACCACCACGTAGAGGGTGCTGGGCTCGATGATCGGGTTGCGGTAGCGGAACTCGCTCGCGGGCTCGGCGTCCGCGGGGATACGCGCCAGGTCCTCGATCATCGACGCGCCGAGCTGGCCCACGTAGTACGCGGAGCCGCAGCCGAGGATCTTCACGCGCGTGAAGCGGCGCAGCTGGCGCGGGTCCAGGTTGAGGCCGTCCAGCTTGGCGGTGCCGAACCGGTCGTCGAGGCGGCCGGACAGCATGCGCTCCACGGACTCGGGCTGCTCGTGGATCTCCTTGTGCATGAAGTGGGCGTGGCCGCCCAGCTCCAGCTCCTCGACGGTGAGGTCGATGGTGACGGCGGAGCGCGCGGTGTGCTCCTCGTCGGCGGTGAAGGTGCGGAAGCCGTCGGCCGTCACGGAGGCGAAGTCGCCGTCGTCGAGCAGCACGACCTGGCTGGTGTGGCGCACGATCGCCGCGGCGTCCGACGCCACGAACATCTCGCCGTCGCCGACGCCGAGCAGCAGCGGCGAGCCGTTGCGGGCCACGACCACGCGGTCGGGGTTCTGGACGTCGGCCACCGCGAGGGCGTAGGTGCCGTCGATCGACGTGACGGCGGCGCGCACGGCGTCCTCGAAGCCCAGACCGGCGGCCAGCTCACGCGCCACCAGGTGCGCGACGACCTCGGTGTCCGTGTCCGACGTGAGCTCCACGCCGTCGGCGGCGAGGCGCGAGCGCAGCACGTGGAAGTTGTCGATGATGCCGTTGTGCACCACGTGCACGCGGCCGTCGTACGACGTGTGCGGGTGGGCGTTGCGCTCGCTCGGCTCGCCGTGCGTCGCCCAGCGCGTGTGCCCGATGCCGACCGTGCCGGCCAGCCGCGCCGGCAGCGCGGCCTCGAGGTCGCGCACGCGACCCTTGGCCCGCACGACGCGCGACGGGTGCGCGCTCGAGCGCGGGTTGAGCACGGCGATGCCCGCCGAGTCGTAGCCGCGGTACTCCAGGCGCGTGAGGCCCTCGACGAGGACGGGAGCGGCCTGCTGGGGGCCGACGTAGCCGACGATTCCGCACATGGGGGTGGTGCTCCTTGCCGTAGACGGTTCAGCCGTAGATGGTGCGACGGACCTGGCGCTCGCTGAGCTGCGGCGCGGCGACGAGGCGCTCGCGGAGCTCGGCGGCGATGAGCGCGTAGATCTCCTCGTTGCGGTGCCCGTAGGTGCGCAGCGACGCGTGCCGGCGCCGGACGTAGTCCTCCACCGGTTCGCGGTACCAGGCGAGGACGTCCTCGACGACGCGTGCCGCCTCGGCCGGGGACAGCCCCGTGGAGGTGGCGATGCGGGCGACGAGGTCGGCGTCGGTCACCGGGACATCATGCACCCGCCGAACACGACCTGCCAGAATTTGCCCGCATCCGGGCAAGGACGCCCTACGCCTCGCGGACGGCGTCCCCGTAGGCGTCAGCGAACCGGCCCAGCAGCTCGAGGAAGGTCTCGACGTCGTCACCGAGCACGGCCAGGCCGTCGGAGTACGCGCCGAGCGCCTGGCCGGTCGCCGTCTCGAACAGGGCCAACCCTTCCGCGGTCGGCTCGACGAGCCGGGCGGACCGGCCCGGCTCGGTGAACCGGCGCAGGAGCCCGGCCGCGAGCGCGCCGTTGACCTGGCGGTTCACGGTGGACTGCTCGAGGCGCAGGGAGTCGGCGATCTCCCGCAGCGTGCGCGGGCGGCCGTCGGACAGGAGCCACAGCAGGCGGCCGTCGGCGACCCCGATGACGCTGCGGTGCTCGGCCAGGCGCCGATGGACGTCGAGGCGCGCCAGGAGCGCCGCGATGCGGCGGTCGGGGGCCAGGCCGGGCCCGGTTCCGAACGGTGCGGACCGGGTGGGCGACGTCGCGGACGACGGTGTCTCGCTCGGCATCGGGTGCCCTCCGAAGATTGACGCGGGTCGATATGCAGGTAGCATACACACGGTCATATGTAACTTACACATCCTGAGGTGTGCCGTGAGCTCTTCCCCGTCCCCCGCCCCCGACGCGCCACCGCGCACCGACCGGCGCGCGATCGCCGTCGTCGTGGTGGTCTGCTTCAGCAGCCTCTGCGCCGCGCTGATGCAGTCGCTCGTCATCCCGATCCAGAGCGAGCTGCCCGAGCTCCTGTCCACCTCCGCCAGCAACGCCTCCTGGGTCGTCACCGCCACCCTGCTCGGCGGCGGCGTCGCCATGCCGGTCACGGGCCGCCTCGCCGACCTCTACGGGAAGAAGCCGGTGCTCGTCGTCTCGGCCGCCGTGCTGGTGGTCGGCTCCCTGGTCTGCGCGGTGTCCGACTCCGTGGGCCCCGTCCTCGTGGGCCGCGTGCTGCAGGGCGTGGCGATGGGCTACATCCCGGTCGCCATCAGCATGGTCCGCGAGATCGCGCCGCCGCACCTGCGCAACACGGCCGTGGCCGGCGTCAGCGCCACCCTCGGCGTCGGCGGCGCGCTCGGCCTGCCGCTGGCGGCATGGATCGCGCAGGACTTCGACTGGCACATGCTGTTCTGGGTCTCCGTCGTCCTCGCCGTCGCGATGACGGCGCTCACCGCCACCGTCGTGCCCCACGTGCGCGACGCGCACCCCGGCCGGCTCGACGTCGTCGGCGCCCTCGGCCTGGCGATCGGTCTCGTCGGCGTGCTCGTGGGCGTCTCCAAGGGCAACGACTGGGGCTGGGGATCCGCGAGCACCCTCGGCATGATCGTGGGCGGTGTCGTCGTGCTGCTCCTGTGGGGCAGGTTCGAGCTGTGCCACGACGACCCGCTGGTCGACCTGCGCACCAGCGCGCGCAAGCCCGTGCTGCTGACCAACCTCGCCGCCGTCCTCATCGGCTTCGGCATGATGGCGCAGTCGATCGTGGTGCCGCAGCTCCTCCAGATGCCGACGGTCACGGGCTACGGGCTGGGCCAGACCATCCTCCAGGCCGGCCTGTGGATGGCCCCTGCCGGCCTGATGATGATGCTGTTCACGCCGGTCTCGTCCCGCCTCCTGACCCGGCTCGGCGGGCGCAGCACGATGGCGATCGGCGCGGGCGTCCTGGCGCTCGGCTACGTCGTCGCCGTCTTCCTCATGGACGCGCCCTGGCAGCTCATGCTCGCCTCCTGCGTGGCGTCCGCCGGTGTCGGGATCGGCTACGCAGCGATGCCGACGCTCATCCTCACCAACGTGCCCGCCGCCGAGTCGGCCGCGAGCGTGGGGCTCAACAGCCTGATGCGCTCCATCGGCACCACCGTCGCGGGCGCGGTCATGGCCATCGTGCTCACCAGCCGGACCACCGTGCTGGCCCCGGGCACACCCGCCGTCCCCACCGGCGGCGCGTTCCAGCTCTGCTTCGTCATCGGCGCCCTCGCGGCGGCCGTCGGCGCGGCGATCGTGCTGTTCATCCCGCGGCCGCGTGGCACGCAGGACGCCGCCCGGCACCTGCAGGCCGTCCCGGACGCCGAGGGAGAGCCGGTCCCGGTCGGCTGATCCGCTACAGCCCGGCCACCACGACGACCGTCACGAGGACCGCCACGAGGACCGCCACGGCGAAGATGCCCGCCGCCGCCACGACGTGCACCGTCGGGCGGCGGCGCAGCACCGCGACGAACTCGCGCAGGTAGGCGCTGGGGAAGAAGTAGCGCGCCGTCGGGGCGCCCACCGCGTGCACGTCGAGGCCCAGGTCCATCGCCTCGAGCGCGGCGCGGGGGGCGTGGTAGTCGTTCGTCGCGACGAGGTACGGGCCGTCGACGCCGTGCTCGCGCAGCACGGCGACGCCGAGCGTGAGGTTCTCCCGGGTGGTGCGCGCCCGGTCCTCCACGAGCACCCGCTCGGGCGGCACGCCGTGGTCGGTCAGCCACTCCCCCATCGCGACGCCCTCGGGGCGGTCCTCGTCCGCACCCTGCCCGCCCGAGGGAACGATCGGCACGGGCGCCCCGCCGGCGGCCGCGAGCCGGTCGGCGGCCGCGACCCCGGCCGCGAGGCGACCCGCGAGCAGCGGCGGCACCCGGCCGCCGACCACCTTGGAGCCGAGCACGACGACGCCGTGCGCGGGCGCCCGCGCCACGTACCGCCGGTAGAGCAGCGTCTGAGCCACGAAGCCCAGGAAGACGAGCCCGAGCCACGCCGTGCCCATCAAGACCGCCACGGACAGCCCCGCCGTCCACGGGGAGCGCACCACGACGGGCGCGGCGACGACGACCGGCGCGGCGAACATCGCCAGCCCCACGAGCAGCGAGAGCAGGTTGCCGAGGCTGCGCCGCTCGCGGCGCACCATCGTGAGCCCGTTGACGACCAGGAACGCCGGCAGGACGAGGAGCCCCAGCCCGAGCAGCGCGAACAGGGCGAGGCCGACCCACCCCAGCACGGTGTCGCCCTCGGGCAGGAGGGTCACGAGCTGGCCCACCACCCCGACGCCCGTGTACACGACGGCGATCAGCAGGAAGCCGTTGCGCAGCCGGCGCCGGTCTGCGCGCAGCGACACCCCGAGCCAGACCGCCCAGAAGGCGCACACCACCACCGACCAGACGACGGAGCCGACGGTGGCGGTGACGTCGGCGCTCACGGCGCGACCCGCGCGTCGTGCGCGACCATGCGGGGCCTCCAGGGGCTCGCGGGGACAGGGCTCCGGCGAGGATATGCGGACGACCGGCGAAATTCCTGGCCGGGTGGCCGCGGGCGCTGCTTGGATGCCCGCATGACCTCACGCATCTCGCACACGACGTTCGACGCCCGCGACGCCTATGCCCAGTCCGTGTTCTGGGCCGATGTGCTCGGCTACACGGACGTGCCCGGCGACCCGAACCTGCCCGGCCACGAGGAGTGCATGATCGTGCCGCCGGCCGACCACGACGCGCCCGCCGAGAGCCACGGGCGCGTGCTGTTCATCGAGGTGCCCGAGCCCAAGACGGTCAAGAACCGCGGGCACCTCGACCTGCGGCCCACGGACCGGACTCAGGCGGAAGAGGTCGCGCGGGTGCTCGCGCTCGGCGCGACGCAGGTCGCGGACCGCCGCCGGCCCGACGGCAAGGGCGGGTGGGTGGTGCTCGCCGACCCCGAGGGCAACGAGTTCTGCATCCTGCGCAGCGACGCCGAGCTGGCCGCCGCCGGGGAGGCCTGAGCCTCAGTCCTCCGCGATGTCGCGCACGACGCGCGCGGGGTTGCCCACCGCGACCACGTTCGCCGGGACGTCGCGCGTGACCACGGAGCCGGCGCCGATCACGGAGTTGTCGCCGATGGTGACGCCCGGGCAGACGATGACGCCGCCGCCGAGCCACACGTTGTCGCCCAGGGTGATCGGCTTCGCCGCCTCGAGCTTGTCCCGGCGCGGGGTGGGCTCGACCGGGTGCGTCGGGGTGAGGAGCTGCACGTTCGGGCCGATCTGGCAGTCCGCCCCGATGACGATCGGGGCCACGTCGAGCGCGGTGAGGTGGTAGTTGACGAACGTGCGCGGCCCGACGTGGAGGTTCTCGCCGTAGTCCACGAACAGCGGCGGGCGGATCACGGCGCCCTCCCCCAGCGTGCCCAGGAGGTCGGCGAGGAGCGGGCGGGCGCCGGCCGGGTCGCGCGGCGCGGTCCGGGCGTACTCGTCCTGCAGGCGCGCCGCGCGCAGCGCGCGCCGCTCGATCTCCGGGTCGTCCGCGACGTACAGGTCGCCGGCGAGCATGCGCTCGTGGTTGCTGCGGGGGTCGCCGGCGAAGTAGTCGCGTGTCATGCGCCGGAGCGTACCCGGCCGATGTGTACGCTCGTACGCTCCGCTGCGGCGTCCCCTCCGGTGAGGGGGTGCGCACCGCGCGCGCCGGCGCGCGTCAGCGTCTACGGTTCGGCCGGGGGCATCCGCCCCCGGACGGCGCGACGGCAGGGGGACACGATGGTCGGCACGCCGGTCACGTCACGATGGCGGGGTTTCTGGGAGCGCGGCGGGCTGTGGCGCGCGCTGCTGGTCACGGTCGTGTACCTCGCGCTCTACCTGCTCGCCGGGCTGCTCGTCGGCACATGGTTCGGTGACCTGGTCGACACCGACGACATCTTCGCGACGCCGCTCAGCGTGTTCCTCGGCCTGGCCGCGCCGCTGCTCGTCGGTGCCGTCGTGCTCACGGTGTTCCTCGTCTCGCTGCGCTGGTTCCCGGTGCTCTTCGCCCGCCAGGCGCTCCCCGGGCGTGGGTGGATGTGGGTGGCCCCGGCGCTCGTGCTCGTGCCGATCGTGCTGCGCGCCCTCGGGATCGACTACGCCACCTACGCCCCCGGGGTCGTCGCGACGGCCCTCGCGGCGGGCCTGCTCGTGGGGTTCGTCGAGGAGGTCCTGTGCCGCGGGATCGTCGTGACGATGCTGCGCCGCGGGGGCTGGTCGGAGTGGGCGGTGATGGTGGTGTCGTCCCTCGTGTTCGCCCTCCTGCACTCCGCGAACATCCTGTCGGGCATGCCCCTCGGCACGGTGGCCCTGACCGTGGTCTACACGTTCGGCTTCGGCACCGCCATGTACCTCACGCTGCGCGTGACCCGGAACCTCGTCTGGCCGATCCTGCTGCACGGGCTCTTCGACCCGCTGCTCTTCCTGTCCACCGGCGGGATCGACGAGGTCTCGGGCGGCGCCACGACCAACACCCTGGTCACCCTCGCCGGCCCGACGAACCTGCTGTTCGTCGCCCTCGGCATCGTCGGCCTGTTCCTCGCGCGCGCCGTGAACGCCCGCCGCACGGGTCAGGACACGCCGCTGCCCGCTTCCGCCTGAGCTCCCCGCGTCGCGGGCCGGCACCCGATATGTTCCCTGTCATGCCTCCCACCGCCCCCACGTTCGTGCTGGTCCACGGCGCCTTCGCCAACTCGTTCTCGTTCGCGCCGCTCCAGGCGGAGCTCGCGCTGCGGGGCCACCGCTCCCTGGCGGTCGACCTGCCCGGCCACGGCTTCGAGGCGACCTTCCCCGCCGCGTACCAGGCGCCGCAGGACGCCGCCGGGCTCGCCACCACGCCGGGGGCGATCAAGGGCGTGACGCTCGCCGACAACGCCGCCCGCGTGATCGAGGTGCTCGAGCGGGCGCGCGAGCACGGCCCCGTCGTGCTCGTCGGGCACAGCCGCGGCGGCGTCACGCTGACCGCGGTCGCCAACGCCCGGCCCGACCTGGTCGACCGCCTCGTGTACGTCTCCGCCTGGGCGCCCGTGGAGCTCGAGGCGGCCGCTTACAACGCCGAGCCGGAGATGGCGTCCGTGGACGCCGGCGCCCTGGTCGGGGCCCTGGCCGCGAACCCTGCGGACGTCGGCCTCCTGCGCTGCAACTTCCGCACCGCCGACCCGGAGGTCGTCGCGGGCCTCAAGGCCGTGTTCCACGCCGACGGCACGGACGACGAGTTCCGCGTCTTCCTCAACACGTTCCAGCCGGACGAGAACCTCGACGCCGGCACCGCCGACGACGTCGCGCAGGCCGCGACCTGGGGCACCGTGCCGCGCACCTACGTGCGCCTCACCGACGACGCGAGCCTCCCGCTCGCCATGCAGGACCGGCTGATCCGCGAGGGCGACACGCTCACGCCGGACAACCCCTACGACGTGCGGACGCTCAGCTCGAGCCACCTCGGCTGGCTGGTGCACCCGGCTCCCGCCGCCGAGCTCCTCGCAGAGGTCGCGGCGCGCTGAGCGGCGGGTGCAGCACCAGCACCACGACGATCGCCACCATGATCACGGCGGTGAGCGTGACAGGGATCGGCACCACCGGGTCGCACAGCACGAGCAGCGCGCCCACCGGGACCACCGTGTTGACCACGCGGTCGGCGTTGTCGCGGATCGCGATCCACCAGATGCCCAGCACGAACACGGCGATGGGGATCGTGACCGTGAACGACGCCCCCACGTCGCTCAGCGCGGTGTGCCCGGTGAGCGCGTCGATCTCCACCTCGATGCCCGCGGAGAACGCACCCGCCGCGGCGAAGACGAAGTAGTGCACATAGCCGTAGCGCAGCGACCGCGACAGCCGGGCCTCCTCCCCCAGGGCGCGGTGGTGCGGCGGCCAGAAGTAGATCCACCACAGCGCGGCGGTCACGACGACGGTCACCACCGCGACGGAGATCAGCGAGCCGAGGTCCTGCTCGTCGTGCAGTGCCTCGATGATGGCGTTCGACGACGCGAGCAGGCTCTCGCCGAGCAGGATCAGCGTGAACAGGCCGTACCGCTCGGTGATGTGGTGGGGGTGCCACGGCGTGCGGCCGCGGGTCTCCGCGACCACCGGGACCGCCAGCTCGGCTGCGGCGAGCACGACCCACGCCACCCCCTGCACCGCCTCGGGCAGCACCAGGAGGGCGAGCCAGCAGACCTGGACGACGGCGATGCCCGCCGCGTAGGCGCGCGTCGCGCCGCGCGTCGGCCCCGCCGTGCCCGAAGCGCGCAGCCACTGCACGATCATCGCCACGCGCATCACCACGTACCCGGCGATAACCACCGTGAAGTCGCCGTCGACGAACACCGGCTCGATCCCGGCCGCGAGCACCAGCACGCCGGCCATCTGGACCACGGTGAGGACGCGGTAGAGCCAGTCGTCGGTGTCGAACGACGTGGCGAACCAGGTGAAGTTCATCCACGCCCACCAGATCGCGAAGAACACCATCCCGTAGGCGGCCAGCCCGCCACCCACGTGCCCCTCGGTGAGCGCGTGGTGCAGCTGCACCGCGGCCGTGCTCACGGCGACCACGAAGACGAGGTCGAAGAACAGCTCGAGCGTGCTCGCCGTCCTGCCGGGCTCGTGCGGGTCGCGCGCCCGCATCGGCAGGAGGCGCGATCGGGCGGCGGTGGTCTCGGGGGTGCTCATCGCGCGGTCCTCCGTGGTGTCGGTGCGGGAGCCGCAGGACTCCGCGAGACATCGTGCACCCGGTGCGCCCGACGGGCCAGGCGTCCGGGGTGGCGGTTACGCTGCCGGGGATGTTCTCGGACCGCAGGCGTCGGCGTGCCGCCCGACGGGTCAGGCCCGGGGACGGCCATGCCCTGAAGCGCTACCGCTGGTGGCAGCCCCTGTCACGGGCGCTCTTCCACCTCGACCTCGTCGGCGACGACGGCCGGCCCGAGAGGTGGTCCGTCGACGTCCGGCTCTGGGGCGACTCGGACGACGGCGACGTGCGCGCCCGGCTGTACCGCGACGGCGTCCACCAGGCCACGTCGAAGCTTCCGGCCGAGCTCCCCGTCACCGGCGGCACCGTGCAGGTGGACAACAGCGGCTACGGGCTGCGGCGCTGCCACTACGTGGCCCCCGACGGGCGCGAGCGGCAGCTCACCCCCGACCCGGCGTCCGCCGAGGGCCGCCGCGCCCGCCTGGAGCGCGACCGACCGGGCCTGAGCCGCGGCATCGGGGTCGCGACCTGGGTGGTCCTGGCCCTCGCGCTGGTGCTCGGCGTCCCGCAGATCGTCGAGCAGGTCTCGCAGATCCCGCCGGTCGCGGAGCACTTCGGCACGTTCACGTCGCCCGTCCATCTCTCGGCGGGCCTCAACGTCGCGCTCCTCGTCGCCACGCTGGTGGCCAGCACGGAGCGCGCGCTGCGCCTGCGCTACCACTGGCTGCTCGACGGCGGCCTGTTCGGCGGCGAGGACTAGGGCTGTCGCAGAATGTCCTTGATGCCCGGTCTGGCATGCCGACCACCGTGGGTCGCCGCTCGCACGAGCCGACGCGCCCTCGGTCTACGACGTCGCGGGAGACCCTCATGAGCTCGTTCGATGTGCCGCTGGACGACGAACGCATCCAGCTCGATGCGTTCGTGGAGGAGTACCGGAGCGCGCTCGAGTCAACCCTCGACGGCCTCACCGAGGAGCAGGCCCGCCGCCGGCTCGTTCCGTCGTCGACGACGTTGCTCGGACTGCTCAAGCACGTCACATGGATGCAGCGGGTGTGGTTCGAGGAGTGCGTCGGCGGCACATCCCGTCGGACTCTCGGCCTGGTTCAGAGCCCGGAGGAGTCTTTCCGGCTCACCGACGTCGACACCGTCGCCTCCGTCACGGCGGCCCACCGCGCTGCCTGTGCGACGGCCCGGTCAATGGTCACCGACCTGCCTCTGGACACCGTCGCGACCGGCCACCGGGCCGGACCGCGAACGCTGCGCTGGGTGTACCTGCAGGTCCTGCGCGAGCTGGCCCACCACTGCGGGCACGCCGACATCCTGCGTGAGCAGCTCCTTGACGCCGAAGGGCTGTGACCCTCGGAGCCTGAGCCGAGCGCATGACCTGGGGCTACTCGGTCGGCATGGCCTCCCGCATCGCCTTGGCGGTGGCAGTGGGGTCGTACCCCGCGGGGACGCCCTCGACCAGGATGATGGCGCCCTCGATGTGCCGCGAGCGCAGCGGTGCGATCTCCTGGTACGCAGGTGAGTCCCACCAGGCCCGTGCCTCAGCGATCCCAGGGAAGCCGATCACCACGACGTGCCCCGGCCAAGCTCCTTCTTTCACCTCGTGCTGCGCAGCGTGCACGAGGAATCGGCCGCCGTGCGGCTCGAAGGTGGCGGTGATGCGCTCGATGTATTCCACGACCTCAGGGGCCGGGGCGGCCTCTTGCAGGTGCGCTATGACATAGGCGGGCATGGTGTCCTTCCAGTCGGTCGGGCTCCGTACGCCGCCGATCATGGCATCCGGAAGCATCCGGGCGAGACACGCGGCACCGACCCCACCAAGAATCACCGACGCTGGACGAATCACCGACGCTGGATCAGGGCTGGAACAGTCCTCGGTTCGCGCCACAGATGTCAGGACAAGAGCGAGCTCACCATGGTCGGCGACCGGGTGCACTCATCCTGCAAAGGTTCTGTAGAGCGATCGATATCTATTGACTTTCGATAGCCGGATGACCCACGCTCGTCCGCATGTCACGCACCCGACGTCTCGTCGTGCCGCTCCGCGCGCTGCTCGTCGCGACCTTCGCCGCCCTCGTCGTCACCCAGGTCGCCGTGCTGCCCGCGGCGTTCGCCCGGATGGCCGGCGAGTCACCTGACCTGGCGCCGCTGCGCTGGCCCCTCCTGGCGCTCGCCGTCGTCGGCCTCGCCTGCGTCGAGGCGGTCGTGGTCTGCACGTGGCGGCTGCTGACGATGGTCCGCGACGACCGGATCTTCTCCGACCACGCGCTCGTCTGGGTGAACGGCATCGTGGCCGCCGTCGCGGGCGCCTGGCTGCTGGTGCTCGGCGCGTTCGTGCTGCTCGTGGCCACCGAAGGGCTGGCCGGGCTGGCCGCGCTGCTCCTCGGGGTGCTGCTCGTCGGGGCCGCCGTCGGGCTGCTCATGGTCGTGCTGCGCGCGCTGCTGCGGCAGGCCACCGACCTGCGCACCGACCTCGACGGGGTGATCTGATGCCGATCGTCGTCCGTCTGGACGTCGAGCTCGCCCGTCGCAAGATGAGCGTCGGCGAGTTCGCGGAGCGCGTCGGGCTCACACCCGCCAACGTGGCCGTCCTCAAGAACGGGCGCGCCAAGGCGGTCCGGTTCGCCACCCTCGACGCCATGTGCCGGGTGCTCGGCTGCCAGCCGGGCGACCTGCTCGAGTGGGTCGACGACGAGGACGCGCCGGACGGGGGTGCCGGTGATGAGGGCTGACGTGCTCGTGGTCGGGGCGGGCCTCGCCGGGCTGTGGACCGCCACGGAGCTCGCGCGGCGGGGGCACGACGTCGTCCTCGCCGACCGGCGCACCCGCCTCGATGCCACCGTCCGCACCACGGGCATCTTCGTGCGCCGCACGCTCGAGGACTTCGACCTGCCGCCCGAGCACCTCGGCCCGCCGATCCGGCGGATGGTGCTCTACCCGCCGTCGCACCGGAACCCCGTGACCCTCGACAGCGCGCACGACGAGTTCCGCGTGGGCGACATGGCGCCGCTGTACCTGGAGCTGGCCACGCGCGCCGCCGCCGCCGGGGTGCGGCTCGAGCTGGGCACCCGGTACCTCGGGAGACAGGACGGCGCCCACCTGCTGCACGGCCCCGGCGGCCCGGTCGAGGTCCGCGCGACGTTCGTCGTCGGGGCCGACGGCGCCCGGTCCGCCGTCGCGCGCGAGCTGGGCCTGGATCGCAACCGCGAGCTGCTGGTCGGCGCCGAGGAGGTCTTCGCCGTCCCGCACCGCCCCGCGGCCGTGCCGGCGTTCCACTGCGTGCTCGACCCGCGGCTCGCACCCGGCTACCTGGCCTGGGTGCTCGACGACGGCCGGCACGCGCACGTGGGGGTCGCCGGCTACGCCGACCGCTACCCGCACGGTCTGCGCGACGCGCTACGACGGTTCGCCGCGAGCGCCCCCGGGCTCGCGGGGCTGCCCCGGCCGGAGGCGGTCGAGCGACGGGCCGGGCCGATCCCCGTCGGCGGGCTGCTGCGCCGCATCGCCGGGCCGCACGGGCTTCTCGTCGGCGACGCCGCGGGCGCCGTCTCGCCGCTCACGGCGGGCGGCCTCGATCCTTGCCTGCGGCTGTCCGCCCACGCGGCCGACGTCCTCGACCGCGCCCTGCGCACCGGCGACCGTCGTGAGCTCGCCGCCTACGACGGCGCAGCCCTGCGCGCCCGGTTCCGCGGGCGGCTCACGATGCGCCGCGGCCTGTCGCTGGTGCGCACGCCCGCCGTGGCCGCCGCCGGTGTCGCCGCGCTGCGCACGACTCCCGGTCGTGCTGCCGCGCGACGCATCCTCTTCGGGCACGGGTCCTTCCCGGAACCTCGAACCGCCGGCGCTCCACAGTTAAGGCTAGCGCGCTACCCTTAACCAGAGGGCGAGAGAGGAGAGGGCTACCGTGACCACCGACGAACCCACCCTGTGGGTGCGAGAAGTCCAGGTACCCGACCTCGGTGCGATGCGATCGGCCGACCGGCGCGGCGGCGCATACCGCCGCTATTTCCCTGCAGAGCTGGACATGCGGATGGCGCCGCTGCTGGACGCGGACGCCATGGAGGCCATCACCGACGTCTCAGCCGGCGTCGCCCGTACCGCGGAGCGGCTCCGTGACCGGCCACAGCCGATCCTCTACGCGACACTGGTGCGTTCCGAGTCCATCTCCTCCTCGTGGGTGGAAGGACTGCGCGAGACTCCCCGGAACGTCATGGTCGCCCAGCTGAAGGACCTGGATCCCGGGCTGGAGGGTTACCAGTTCGATCGGCTCGACACCGCCCACGCCATCCTCGGCAACCTGAACTCCGTGCGCGACGGCGTGGAGTCCCTCCGCGACCCGTGGGACGACACGTCGGTGCACGACATCCACCGGGCCATCGCGCCACACGTCCATATCGGTGGATACCGCGAGGTCGACGTCCAGATCGGAGGCTCGTCGAAGCTGACCGCGTCCTACGTCGCGCCGCCTGCCGACCGCGTGCCCCCACTCATGGGCAACCTGCTGGATTACGCCAACCGCAGCCCGGACAGCCCGCTGATCAAGGCGGCGCTGATCCATGCCCAGTTCGAGACGATCCATCCGTACGAGGACGGCAACGGGCGCACCGGACGTGTGCTCGTGCACGGCTACCTCGCCCGCGCCGCCGTCCTCGAACAGGGCGTGCTCCCGCTGTCCGTCGTGCTGCGCCGGGACACCGACGAGTACGTCCGCCGCCTCACGGACTTCCGGCACGGAGATCCGGTCGACAGGTCCGAGGCGGTCAGCCAGTTCGTCGCCTACTTCGCCGACATCCTGGCGGACGCGTGCGACGAGACCGAACGCATCATGATCGAGTCTGCCGAGGTGCAGCACGACTGGGCCGAGCGGGTGGCCCGTTTCCGCTCCGACTCGAGAGTGCACGATGCCCTGCGGATCCTCGCCGAACAACCCGTCATCACCGCCCGCTACCTCCAGCAGGCGCTCGGAACGTCCGGCGTCACCGCTCGGAAGGTGATCGACAACCTTCTCGAGGCCCAGATCCTGGAACCGTCCGGTGGCCGGTTCCGCCGCTCGGAGGTCTACCAGGCCCCGAGGCTTCTGCGGATGATGGATCGCCTGGTTCCCGGCATCCAGCCCACTGCCCTGCCGACGCCGCGACCTGCGAGGTAGCGCCGGGGTTCCCGGCGTCCCGGCGCAGGGCTAGGTTCATCCTGTGCCCCCGGTGGAATCGCTTTTCGCCTTCGCCCTCGCCTCGGTCGTGCTGATCGCGATCCCGGGGCCGAGCGTGCTGTTCGTCGTCGGTCGGTCGCTGTCGCTGGGCCGCCGGGGCGGGCTGCTGAGCGTGCTCGGCAACGAGCTGGGTTCGCTGGTGCCGATCACCGCCGTGGCGCTGGGCGTCGGCTCGGTCGTCGCGCAGTCCGTCGCGCTGTTCACCGTGGTCAAGCTGCTCGGCGCCGCGTACCTCGCCTACCTGGGTATCCAGGCGATCCGGCACCGGCGCGAGGGCACCGACGTCGCCGTCGACCCGAGGGTGCGGCCCGCGTCGTCGTGGACGACGCTGCGGCAGGGGTTCGTCGTCGGCGCGACCAACCCGAAGACGATCGTGTTCTTCGTCGCCGCGCTCCCCCAGTTCGTCGACTTCCACGCCGGCGCCGTGCCGCTGCAGATGCTCGTGCTCGGCCTCGTCTTCGCCCTGATCGCGCTGGTCTGCGACGGCGCGTGGGCGATCCTGGCCGGCACGGCGCGCGCGTGGTTCGCGCGGTCGCCGCGCCGGCTGTCCGCCGTCCGCGCCACCGGCGGCGGGATGATGCTCGGCCTCGCCGGCACCCTGGCACTGACGCCGGCGAAGGCGTGACCGGCCGGCCGCCTCAGACGGTGAGCAGCACCTTGGTGGCGCGGCGCTCGTCCATCGCCCGGTAGCCCTCGGCCGCCTGGTCGAGGGGCAGGGTCAGGTCGAAGACCTGGCCCGGGTCGATCTCCCGGTCCCAGATGAGCCGGACCAGCTCGGGCAGGAACCGGCGCACCGGGGCGGGGCCGCCGTGCAGGTGGATGCCGGCCATGAACATGTCGTCGCCAGGCAGGGCAACGTCGTGGGAGACGCCGACGAAGCCCATGTGCCCGCCGGGACGGGTGGAGTGCACGGCCTGCATCATGGACTCCTGCGTGCCGACGGCCTCGATCACCGAGTGCGCGCCGAGCCCGCCGGTCAGCTCCTTGATGCGGGCCACGCCCGCGGCCCCCCGCTCCTCGACGATGTCCGTGGCACCGAACCGGCGGGCCAGGGCCTGCCGGTCGGCGTGCCGGGACATCGCGATGATGCGCTCGGCGCCGAGCTGCTTCGCGGCGAGGACGCCGAGCAGCCCGACCGCGCCGTCGCCGACCACGGCGACGGTCTTGCCGGGGCCGGCCTCGGCGGCGACGGCGGCGAACCACCCGGTGCCGAGCACGTCGGACGCGGCGAGCAGCGACGGCACCAGGTCGTCGTCGGGCATCCCGGGCGTCGCGACGAGCGTGCCGTCGGCCAGGGGGATGCGCGCCCGCTCCGACTGGGTGCCGAGGGTGCCCATGAGCACCCGGTGCACGCAGTAGGCCTGGTAGCCGGACCGGCAGATCTCGCAGGTGTTGTCCGACGCCCAGAACGAGCCCACGACGAAGTCGCCGACCTTGACGGTCCTCACGTCCGCGCCGATCTCCTCGACCACGCCGACGTACTCGTGGCCCATGACGGCGTCGTGGACGTCCTCCACGCCACGGTACGGCCACAGGTCGGACCCGCAGATGCAGGTCGCCGTGACCCGGATGATCGCGTCGGTGGGCTCGATGATCGTGGGGTCGTCGCGCTCTTCGACGCGCACGTCGCCGGGGGCGTGCAGGATGACTCCGCGCATGGTGGTGCTCCGTTCGGGTTGCTCGTTCGGGGTGGTCAGGGCTGGTCAGGAGTGGACGAGGTCCGCGTCGAGGTCGATGCGGTGGACGCCAGGCGCCGCGGCGCGCGGACGCCCGGCGAGCACGAGGAAGGCGACGGCCGCGAGGGCGACGGCGACGACGGTGACGAGGCCCAGGGGCAGGATCGTCGCCGCGCCGGCGAGCCCGACCAGCGGCGCGGCCACGCCGCCGAGGCCGAACCGCACCATGCCGAGCAGGGAGGACGCCGTGCCGGCCAGCCGCGGATAGCCGACGAGGGCCAGCGTCGTCGCGGGCGGGGAGGTCGTGGCCACGCCGCTCGCCAGCGCCAGCAGCGACACGATGACGACCCACAGCGGCATCGCCACCAGCCCGGACACCAGCAGCCCGACGGCGCCGAGGCCGGCGAGGCCGGTGCCGACGGCGAGGCTGCCGGGCAGGCTCCAGCGCTCCGCGGCCCGGCCCGCGAGGAACCCGCAGACCATGAAGCCGGCGGAGTTCAGGCCGAACGCGAGCGCGTACCCCTGCGGGGACAGCCCGTAGATGCCCTGCAGCACGAACGTCGCCCCGGACAGGTAGGCGAACAGCGCCGCGTACATGAAGCCCTGATGCAGCACCGCGCCGACGAACACCCGGTCGGACAGCAGCACCCGGAAGTCGCGGCCGGTCTGCGCGAAGCCCCCGGTGGTGCGGCGGTCGGCGGGCAGCGTCTCCGGGAAGGCGACGAGCGCCGCGACGAGGATGGCCGCGCCCGCGGCAGCGAGGAAGACGAACAGGCCGCGCCAGTCGGTCACCGTGTCCAGCTGCCCGCCCAGCAGCGGGCCGACGATCGCCGCGAGTCCCCCGACCACCGTCAGGCGGCCGTAGAAGCGGATCAGAGCGCCACCCTCGAAGACGTCGCGGCCCGCAGCCTGCGCGATGACGATGCCGACGCCGCCGGCGAGGCCTTGCACGAAGCGGGCGCCGATCAGCAGCTCCACGGTAGGGCTGACCGCGCACAGGGCCGACGTCGCCACATAGGCGACGACCCCGACCAGCAGCACGCCGCGCCGCCCGAACCGGTCCGACAGCGGCCCCGCGACGAGCTGCCCGAGGGCGAGCCCCACGAGGCAGGCGGTCACGGTGAGCTGGGCGACCGACGTCGCCGCCCCGAGGTCCGCCGTCAGCGCGGGCAGCGCCGGGAGGTACAGGTCCATGGAGATCGGCCCGAAGACGGTGAAGAGGAGCAGCAGTGCGGGAGCGGGCATGTCCACCAGCGTCCGCCGCGCAGCCGCGCGGCGGGAGTCCCTGACGAACCGTGTACCGCCAGTACACCCTTCACGGCCGCCGCGACGCCGCGTCCGTGCCTAGCCTGGCGGCATGGACAACCGAGCCGAGGTGCGCGAGTTCCTCATGTCGCGCCGCGCCAAGGTGACCCCGGACGCGGTGGGCCTGCCCGGCGGGTCGAACCGGCGCGTGCCCGGGCTGCGCCGCAGCGAGGCGGCCATGCTGGCCGGGGTCAGCGTCGAGTACTACGCGAAGCTCGAGCGGGGCGCCATCGCGGGCGCGAGCGCGTCCGTGCTCGACGCCGTGTCCCGCGCCCTGAACCTGGACGACGCCGAGCGGGCGCACCTGCTCGACCTCGCGCGGGCGGCCGACGGCATCCCGACGTCCGGGCGCTCGCGCGGCCGGACGACCAGGCCCGGCGCCCCGCGACCGAGCCTGCAGTGGGCGCTGGAGGCGATCACCGACGCCGTCGCGTTCGTCCGCGACCCGCGGCAGAACCTGCTCGCCACCAACGCGCTCGGCCGCGGGTTCTACGCCCCCGTCATCGGGGACGGCGGACGCACGCCCAACCTGGCCCGGTTCCAGTTCCTCGACCCCGCGGCGCGCGACTTCTACCCGGACTGGGACCTCATGGCCGAGATGTGCGTGGCAGTGATGCGCGGCGAGGCGGGCCGGAACCCGCACGACAAGGCGTTCCAGGACCTGGTGGGCGAGCTGTCCACCCGCAGCGAGACGTTCCGCACCCTCTGGGCCGCGCACGACGTCCGCATCCACGGCACGGGCACCAAGCGCTTCCACCACCCCGTCGTCGGGGAGCTGACCCTCGCCTTCGAGGAGCTCGCCATCACCGCCGAGCCCGGCCAGGTCCTGCTCGTCTACACGGCGGAGCCCGGTTCGCCGTCGGCCGAGCGGCTGCGGCTGCTGGCGTCGTGGGGCGCTGCCGCGGACCCCGCCGACGTCGCCGCCGGACAGGCCGGCTGACGGTCCGGCACGCGACGAACCGGAGCCGCCTCCCGGGCAGAGCTCACCCGGCCCGCGGCGAGGGGGTCCGCGCGGGTCACCTTCCTGCCATCCACATGAATGCCGTCCGGGAGAACCCGCAACTGCGCCCTGGCAGGATGGCCGTCTCCCCACGAAGGACGGACACCATGGCCTACTTCCGCCGCACCGGCGCGACGACGTTCCAGCCCACCGAGCACGTGGGCGGCGCCTGGAAGACCGACGAGCAGCACGTGGCGCCGACGCTCGGGCTGCTCACCCACCTGGTGGAGGCGGACCGGGAGAAGCGCGGCCGTGACGACCTGGTGGCCACCCGGCTGACGTTCGACATCTGGGGCCCGTACCGCCTCGAGGAGATGACCACCGACGTGCGCGTGCTGCGCCCGGGGCGCGGCGTCGAGCTGGTGGAGGCGGGGGTCGTGTGCGGCGGGCGGCGGGTCGTGACGGTGCGCGCGTGGCTCACCGCGACCGGCGACACCACCGAGCTCGCCGGGGGTGCACCCGCGCCGCTACCGGGGCCGGACGAGACGCCCGCGTGGGACCCGACGACCGACTGGCCGGGCGCCTTCGTCGCGTCGATCGACGTGCGCCGCACCCTGGACGAGCCGGGCCGCGGCACCGTCTGGGTGCGCACCGGCCACCCGCTCGTGGAGGACGAAGAGGTGAGCGCCCTCGCCCGCACGGTCGGGCTGTTCGACGTCGCGAACGGGATGACGGTGCGCGCCGACCCGCGGAAGGTCGCCTTCCCCAACGTGGACCTCTCGACGCACCTGCACCGCGCCCCCGAGGGCGGCTGGCTCGGTCTGGACACGTCCGTCGTGTTCGGTGCCGACGGCGCCGGCCTCACGTCCAGCGTGCTCCACGACGAGCGCGGCGCGTTCGGCGCCCTCGCGCAGGGACTGGTCGTGAGAGGCCTGACCCCGTGAGCGCGCGCACCGTGTCGACACACGGTGTCGGCGCGGGCGTGTCACACCGGCGTGTCAGGCCGGGGCGGCGTCCTCGCGCGCGTTCTCGACCCGGCGCTTGACCAGCTCCACCACGCGGCCGAGGTTGAGCGTCCATCCGACGCCGAAGACGTGCGGGCTGAGCAGGTGCTCGCCCTCCGGGTCCCACACGCGCTCGCGGAACCGCTCGGCGGTCGGGACGCGGAACTCGTAGGGGACGAACCCGGCGACCGTGCCGTGCCAGGTGCGGTCCTCCTTGTCCTTCTGCAGCTCCTTGGTGACCGCCGCGACGACCAGCGCCACCATGACCAGCTGGAACAGGTTCGGCCCCTTCCGCTTCCGGTCGGGCTTCTCCTGCGGCTTGCCCTGCAGCTTCGTGTGCTGCTTGTCGTGCTGCGTGCCCATCTCGGCCTCCGCTGGTCGTCGTCGTCAGGTCCTCCCATCGTGCACCCGACGGGCGCGCCGTTCAGCGCCGGGGTCGGGTGAGAAGGACGGCGGCCGCCGCGACGACGCACACCACGGCCGTCGTGAGCAGCCCCACGGAGAACGACGTCCCCGCGGCGATGAACCCGACCACGAGCGACCCCAGCCCGGTCCCGGCGTCGAACCCGATGTTCCACACGGCGCTCGCGGTGCTGTGCTGCCGCGCCGGGACGGCCGCGAACGCGGCGACGAGCGTGAGGTTCTGCAGGCTGCCGTAGGAGACGCCGACGATCGTCATGCCGAGCACGAGGACGGCCGGCCGGGCGCCGCCCTCGGCGATCGCCCACGCGCACAGCACCAGGCCGCCCGCGCACACCGCCAGCAGGGGCGCGAGGAAGACGCGGGGCCCGAACCGGTCGGCGAGCCCGCCCACGCCCCAGCGCGCGAGGGCGGTCGCGGCGGTGAAGCCGAGCAGCCCCGCCACGGCGGCGCCCGCTCCCCCGGCGAACTGCGGCGCGAACGTCAGCAGCGCCCCGCCCGGCGTCGTCACCGCGAGCAGCACCAGCGACGGCATCACCAGGGCGAGCAGGACGCGCCCGCGCCCGGGCCCCTGGTCGTCGACCTGCCCGAAGCTCGCGGCGTCGGCGTCGGCCTTGGCGTCCAGGGCGTCGAGGCACCGGCCGAGCACCGCGGCGAACGGCACCGCGAGCACCGGCAGGGCACCGAGGGCGAAGACGACGCGGAAGTCGAGCGTCTCGGCGACCCATGCCGCGCTCGGCACCAGCACCAGCTGCGGGAACGCGATCGACAGGCCGTACAGCCCGATGGCGCGGCCGTGCCGCGGCCCGTCGACGAGCGCGGCGACGGCGCTCGACCCGCACACGGTCAGCACCGCGAACCCCGTGCCGCGCACGGCCGAGAACGCCAGCAGCCAGCCGAGCTGGTCGGTCACCATGAACAGCAGCGACGGCACGCCGAGCAGCAGCACGCCCGCCGACATGGTGAGCCGCCACCCCACCCGCCGCAGCAGCCACGGCACGGTGGTCTGCGTGAGCACGGTGGCGAGCATGAGCACCGCGTTGACGAGGCCGGCGCCGCCCTCGCTCGCTCCCCCGTGCACCGCCCACAGCGGCGCGGCCGGCAGCAGCAGCGCGTAGCCCGAGAAGCCCAGCGCCGACATCGCCAGCAGGGGCCGGAACCCCGGCACGCGGGCGACGGACGACGAGGGCTGCGGGGCGGGACGGCGCATCGGGCGAACCTATCGCGCGGCCCCGCCCCCGTCGGGGTCAGGAGACCCCGACGTCAGAGCACCTTCCATGGGCCGTGCTTCGTGCCGCCCGGCTCCTGGTTGCGCGTCCACCACTTCGCCTCGTACCGCACGCCGTCGTGCACGACGACGTCGCCCGTGTCGAAGATCCGCGACGCCGTCCACACGGCCGTGCCGTCGCCGCCGCGCACGAGCTCCTGCCACGACCCGTGCACCGAGGCGCCCGGCTCCTGGCCACGGGTCCACCAGGTGGCGGCGAACTGCCCGCCGTCGTGGAAGACCACGTCACCGTCGTCGTAGGTCGCCGCCGCGTCCCACGTGGGCTCCGCGTCGCCGGGCACCTTCGCCAGCACCTCGATCTCGCTGACGATCATGTGGGTGTCCTCGTGCGCCGTCATGGCCACACGCACCGCGTCGGCGTGCACGTCCGCGGGGACGTCGGCCACCAGCGTCGCGTCGTCGGTGGCTGCCTCGCCCACGGCCTGCCAGGCACCGTCGACCCGCGCCTCGACCGTGACGCCCGTCGCCCAGCTCCGGTGGCCGCCGTCCCGGTAGAACCGGGTCACGACGCCGGTCACGTCGCGCGCGACCGGGAGCGTCACGGTGAGCGTGTCCTCGGGGTTCTTGGCGTCCGAGCGCCAGTTGGACCAGCCCTTGTCGGACGTGTCGCCGTTGATGACGCGCGACGCCGGGTAGCCGGGCTCGGTGGAGGTGGCCGACGCCGTGGTGCCCTCGGCCAGCGCGGCGTTCGCCTCCCCCGGCGCGGTGACCAGCACCCGCACCGTGGCGGGCAGCGTGCCGCCCGCGCCGTCGTCGGCCGCGCCGGTCAGCTCGACCACGCCGAGCTCGTCGAACGCCCCCGCGGGGACGTCGTCCCAGGTCACCGGGCGCTGCACCTCGTCGCCGCCGGCCGCGACGGCGGTGACGGCGCCGGGCAGGTCGACCGCCGCTGCGTCCTCGCCCGCGTACGCCTCGGCGCGAGCCGTCTCGGTCCGCTCGAGCGTGTCGACCAGCACGGTGGCGGTCGCCTCGACCGTGCCGCCGGCCGGGACCTGCACCGTGCCGGTGACCTCGACCGTGCCGGCCTGCGCCCACGCGTCGTCACCGGGCAAGTCCCACGCCACGGGCAGCTCGCCGCGCGCGCCGCCCGGGTAGACGGGCGTCACGACGCCCGGCAGCTCGGGCGCGACGCCCGGCGTGGTGAACACGTCCACCGGCTCCGTGCCCAGCACCGTCTCGTCGACGACGGCCCAGCGCTGGTTCGCGCCCGACGTGGCCCGGTAGGTCCCGACGGGCGAGCCGTCGGCCGTGGCCTCGCCACCCACCTCGAGCAAGGTGCGGGACGACGCGTTGACCAGGGTGAACGTGCCGTCGCCGGTCGTGGAGAGGATCCAGCGCGCGGCCTCGGGCGTGTCGGCGGGGTCGGCCGGGGCGTCCGCGAGCACCGCGGAGGTGTCGTCGCCCACGGCGAGCTGCTGGCCCGTCGCCACGTTGGTCACGGCGTACCGGGTGCGGTGCGAGCCGGAGCCCTCCGGGGCGCCCAGGTCGTCGAGCGTCCACAGCTGCTCGGCCGCGGCCGGGTCGTCGGTCACGATCTGCAGGGCGCCGCCCGCGGGCGCGAGCGAGCGGTCCGACTGCGCGCCGTCGATCCGGAAGACGTGGCCGTCCTGCGCCAGCGGCGCGTCGTCCGCGACGCCCGAGACGCCGTCGACGACGAACGTCGTCACCGACTCCGCCGGCACGGCGAGGGTGGCCGCGGCATCCTCGACGGCCACGGGCTCGCCCTCGACCAGGTAGCCGTCGGTGCTGGTGGTCACCGGCGTGACCGTCGCGCCCGCGGTGTCGGCGAAGCCCGACAGGTCGAGCGTGACGTCGCGCGCCGCCGTCGTGTCGTTGACGTGCACGACGGTCGCCGCGTCGCCCGCGGCGGACACGGCCGCGGTGCTGTCCGCGTCGTCGACCCCCACCAGCCGGTCCCCCGGCGCGATGTAGTGCGTGAAGTTCTGGGTGACCCAGTACTTGGTGTTGGTGTAGATCGGGCAGGTCTCGAGCGTGTCGTCCTCGGTGCACGAGAACGAGAGCTGGATCTCGCCCCAGTTGCCGCCCTCGGGGCTCTCCCCGCCGGGCGCCATGTTGTCGTAGTCCTCCACGGGCTGCCAGAACACCCACGCGGACGGCTCCAGCTCGCGCAGGTCGTCGGCGATCTGGTGCGCGCTGCCGAGGCCGGACTCCATGGACTCGAAGTCCTGCCCGGTGCTCGACCAGGAGCCGCCCACCTCGCTCATCCACAGGGGCTTGTCCTCGCCCTTGGCGATGTCGCGCACCGACGTGCGCTGGCCCGTGCCGTACGTGTGCACGTTGAGCTGGGACACCTGGTCGCGCACGGCGTCCGGGTAGGAGTTCCAGTTGGTGGCGAAGCGGCCCGGGTTGGTCTCGTCCATCGCCGAGATCACCGCGTCCGTGCCGGAGCCGTCGAGGGCGTCCGCGAGCGCCGGGATCACCTGCTGCTGCAGCTCGGGGCCCATGTGGGCGCCCTCCTGCCGGCCGCCCGTCGGGTTGCCGTCCGCGCCGAGCCGGGTGCCCCAGTAGTCGGTGTTCGGCTCGTTGAACGGGTCGATCGTGTCGACGTCGATACCGTGCGCGTCCTCGAGCCGCTCGGTGGCGCCCACCAGGTACTGCGCGAAGTCGTCGATGCTGCCGGGCTTCAGCTGGTCGGTGCCGGCGTCGAAGTTCCCGGAGACGTAACCGGACTCCGTCATGAACCACGGCGGGGAGTTGCTGAACGCCTCCCAGTGCGTCACGTCGTCCTTGATGCGGTCCACCCACCAGCGCTGCGTGGCGTCCGCGTCGGCGTCCCAGTGCTCCGGGTCCGCCGGGTCCCACCAGTCCACGTCCTCGCGGGTGGTGCCCTCGGGCGCCTGCCACCAGCCGTCGACGGCGCCGCCCGCGCGCAGGTAGTCGGGCACGTCGGGGGCGTTGCCGCCGCCGATGTTGTACCGCGCGATGTTGAGGTTCAGCCCCTCGTCGCCGAACACCATGTCGGCGAGGCGGTCCCGGATCTCGTCCGGGTAGCCGCCCGTCGCGTTGGCGAACCACACGAGGCTGGTGCCCCAGCCCTCGAACGGCTCCCCCGCGTAAGACGGGTCCGGGCGGACCGTCACCCCGGCGGCGTCGACGGCGGTCGCGGTGGAGGCGGCGGTGGCGGCGGTCGTCGCCGGCTGCGCGGACGCCGGGACCAGCCCCGCCGCCAGCAGCGCGCCGGCCGCCCCGGTGACGACGGCGAGCCGCCGTCGTGCGTTCCTTCTCGTCGGGCTCATCGGTGAACCTCTCTCTCGCGTCGGTGCGATGGGTGGGGTCGTGCGACGGGTATGCGATCTGGTGGTGCGGTCTGGTGGTGCGGATCAGTCCGTCCGGCCCGCGGGGGCGGACGGCGGGGCGAGCAGGAAGGCGGGCGCGGCGAGGCCGGCGGCGGCGAACGCGGCGGCTACCTCCGCCACGACGGCGTCCACGTCACCCGCGCGCACGAGCGCGAGGGTCGAGCCACCGAAGCCGCCGCCGGTCATGCGGGCGCCGAGCGCACCGGCCGCGAGGCTCGCGGCCACCGCCAGGTCGAGCTCGGGCACGGTGACCTCGAAGTCGTCGCGGAGGGAGGCGTGCGACGCGGTCATCAACGGCCCGACCTCGACGTACGCCCCCGCCCGCACGAGCTCGGCGACGTGCGCCGTGCGCGCCGTCTCGGTCACGACGTGCCGCACGCGGCGGCGCAGCACGCCGTCCGGGTCGTGCGGGACCAGCGCGGCGAGCGCGTCGTCCAGGGATCCCGGGACGACCTCGCGCAGGCTGCCGAGGCCCAGCAGCGCGGCGGCCCGCTCGCACGACGCGCGCCGCGCCGCGTACTGGCCGTCGACGAGCTGGTGCGGCGCCCGCGTGTCGACCGCCAGCAGCGTGAGCCCGGCACCGGCCAGGTCCCACGGCAGCCGGACGGCGTGCTCCTCGGGCGCGAGGCCGGGACGGAAGTCGAGCAGCAGCGCCTCCCCTGCGCGGCACAGCAGCGAGACGGACTGGTCGAGCCCGCCCGTCGCCGCGCCGGCCACGTCGTTCTCCGCGCGCACGCACGCCGCGACCAGGCGGGACCGGCCGGCGATGGTGCCGCCCAGGCCGAGCCCGTGCACGTCGTCGAGCGCCACGGCGACCGCGCTCTCCAGCGCGGCGGAGCTCGACAGCGAGGCACCGAACGGCACGCACGAGTCGACGGCCGCGTCGAAGCCACCGACGCCGTGCCCTGCCTGGCGCAGCGCCCACGCGACGCCCGCGAGGTACGCGCCCCACCCGGGGGTCGTGCCCACGGCCGGGTCCATGTCGTCGAGGTCGGCCTCCCACAGCCCGTCGGCCTGCGCCGACGCCAGGCGGACGACGCCGTCCGGCCGCGGCCGCAGCGCGACGTACGTGCGGTGCGGGAGCGCCGTGGGCAGGCACAGGCCGGCGTTGTAGTCGGTGTGCTCCCCGATGAGGTTCACGCGCCCCGGCGCGGACCACACGCCCGCGGGCGGACCGGCCGGGTCCTCGCCGAACGCCCGGGCGAAGAGCTCCCGGGCCCGCCGCGCGCCGTCGGCGGGCGACCAGGCGTCGTGCCAGGCGGCGGCCGTCGCGGCCTGTGCTCCCGTGGTCATGTCACGCCTCCGTCGGGCCGAGGTCGGGCGCGGCGACGAACCTGGCGCGGGGTGCGGCCGCGCCGTGCAGCTCGAGCAGCACCAGCTCGTTGCCCTCCGCGCGGACCAGCGGCCCGGGCACGTAGACCGTGCCGGTCGGGCCCTGGCCCGAGTACCGGCCCAGCAGCTCCCCGTTGACCCAGGCGAGCCCCCGGCTCCAGCCGTCCAGGCGCAGGAAGTGGTCGGCGCCGGCCACGGAGCCGAAGGTGCCGCGGTGGAACGACGGCCCGGCGACCGGCGCGGCGTCGTCGCCGGCGGGCTGCCACACGGCGTCGGTCAGGAGCCCCGGGGCGACGTCGAGCCGCAGGGGCACGGCCTCCCAGTCGGTGAGCTCGCGGGTCGCGGTGCGCACCGGCCCGACGATCCCCTTGGGCTCGCCGATCCGGGGGCCGTAGTTCACGCGCCCGCGGTCCTCGACGAGCAGGGTCAGCGTGCCCGCCCGGCGCGGCAGCGGCACCGACCAGGCGTGGGTGGTGCGGTCGAGCACGCCCACCGGGTCGCCGTCGACCGCCACGAGCGCCCGGTCGCGCACCTCGTCCGCCACCAGCACCGCGTCGTCGGCCGCGACCCGCGTGCCGTACAGCACGAAGCCGGACCACTGGCGCAGGTCGTCCATCGTCGGTGGCTGCGCGGACGACGTGCGCGACGTCCGCCCGGACACCAGGTCCAGGACGCCGTCGAGCGCCACGCGCCGGTCGAGGACGACGTCCAGCTCCGGCGCCGGGGCCGGCTCGACGGGCACCTCGTCGGGCACGGGCGCGTGCTTGGCGATCACCGCGCGCAGGGCGTGGAACTTCGCCGTCGGCGCGCCGTGCTCGGACAGCGGGGCGTCGTAGTCGTACGACGTGGTGATGGGCAGGTACGTGCCCTTGTCGTTCGCCCCGTTGGTGAGGCCCAGGTTGGAACCGCCGTGGAACATGTAGAGGTTGACCGACGCGCCCGCGCCGAGCAGGTCGTCCAGGTCCGCCGCGGTGGTCTCCGGGGCGGTGACGTGGTGCTCCAGGCCCCAGGAGTCGAACCAGCCGTCCCAGAACTCCGTGCACATCAGCGGGCCCGTGGGCTGGTGGCGGCGCAGCACGGCGAGCCGCTCCAGCGACCGGGAGCCGAAGTTCGCCGTCTTGTGCAGCTCGGGCAGGCCGCCGAGCGACAGGTGCTCGTCGTCGGCCTGGTCGCAGGTGAAGAGCGGGACGTCGATGCCCTGGGCCCGGGTGAGGTCGACGAGCGCGCGCAGGTAGCGGGTGCGCTCGTCGGCCGGCACGCCCGGGTAGGCGCCGTACTCGTTCTCCACCTGCACCATGAGCACCGGGCCGCCGCGCGTCACCTGCCGCTCGGCCACGACGGGCAGGAGGTGGGCGTAGTACGTGCCGATGGCCTCGAGGAACGCCGGGTCGTGCCGGCGGACGCCGGCGCTCCCGTCCGCGAAGAGCCACGCCGGCAGGCCGCCGCCGTCCCACTCCGCGCAGATGTACGGGCCGGGACGCACGACGGCGCGCAGCCCCTCCGCCGCGACGAGGTCGAGGAAGCGGCCCAGGTCACGCCGGCCGGCGAGGTCGAACTCGTCGGGCTCGGGCGCGTGGAAGTTCCACGGCACGTACGTCTCGATCGTGTTCAGCCCCATGAGCCGGGCCTTGCGGATCCGGTCGGCCCACTGGTCGGGGTGCACGCGGAAGTAGTGCAGCGCCCCGCTGATCACCTGGAAGGGGCGGCCGTCGAGCAGGAAGTCCCGCTCGCCGATCTCGAACGTGGGCATGGCGCGGTGAGCCTTTCGACGAGGTGCGGTGCGGCGGCGGGGCGTCGGAGCGCCCCGCCGCCGGGGTCATGCGGACGGGCTCACTTGTTGACGGTGAAGCCCTGGCCGTTGCCGTACGTGGCGGACTGCTCCTGCCACGCCGCGAGGCCGTCGTCCAGCGTGGTGCCGGAGACGTAGGCCTGGCCCACCGTGTCGTTGAAGATGGAGTTCGCGTACACCTGGAACGGCAGGTACTGCCAGCCCTCCACGACGTTCGCCGCGGAGTCCGCGAGCACCTCGTTGATCTTCTGGCCGCCGAAGTACGCGGACTCGGTGCCGCGGAACTCGTCCGACTCGAGGTCGGCCGTGGTGGCAGGGAACGCGCCGCCGTCGAGACGGGCCTGCACGCCCTCGCCGTTCGTGGCGTAGTCGACGAACGCGTAGGCGAGCTCGGCGTTCTTGCTCGCGGCGGGCACGGTCAGCGAGGAGCCGCCGTTCTCCGACGTGGCGTGCTGCCCGGCCTCCCACTGCGGCATCTCGGCCACGCGCCACTTGCCCTTGCCCTGCGGGACGCCGGACTCGAGGTTGGCCGGCATCCACGCGCCGATGGTCAGCGTCGCGATGGTGCCGTTGCCGAGGCCCTGGTACCACTCGTCGCTCCACGAGCCGACGGGGGCCAGCAGGTCCTCGTCGATGAGCTGCTGCCACACCTCGGCGAACTTCTGGGTGCCCTCGTCGCCGGCGAAGTCGATCGTCACGTCGGTGCCGTCCACCTGGTACGGCTGCCCGCCGGCCTGCCAGATCATGCTGGTGGTGAAGCCGGCGTCGCCGATGTCGTTGGCGATGTACGCCTTCGGGTCCTTCTCGTGGATGGTGCGCGCGGCCTCGAGGTACTCGTCCCAGGTGGTCGGCACGTCGACGCCGTACTTCTTGAAGACCTCGTCGTTGTAGAAGAGGGCCATGGGGCCGGAGTCCATCGGCATGCCGTAGACGCCGTCGCCGCTGTGCACGGAGTTCCACGGGCCGGTGCTGAAGGTGCCGTCCAGCTCGTCCGCGCCGAGCGGGCCGAGGTCCGTCAGCGCCTCGGAGATGGCGAACTGCGGCACGGCGTAGTACTCGATCTGCGCGACGTCGGGCACGCCGTCGCCGGCCGCGATCGCGTTCTGCAGCGCGGTGTACTGGTCGTTGGCGGTACCGACGTTCTCCAGGTTCACCGTGACGTTCGGGTACTTCTCCTCGAAGTCCGTCACGACGTCCTCGAGGGTGGGCTCCCACGCCCAGACGGTGATCTCGCCGCCCTTCTCGAGGACAGAGGCGGTGTCGACGGGCGCGGCGTCGCCGCCGCCGGAGCCGCCGTCGTCGCCGGAGCCGCAGGCGGCCAGGCCGAGGGCGAGCACGCCGGCGAGGGCGGTGCCGCGCACCAGGTGGCGGGATCGTGCGTTCATGGGGTCCTCACTTCGTTGTCAGAAATACGCTGGTCGAGGCTGTCGAAACCTGCTGGTCGAGCCTGTCGAGACCCCGACGTCACGAGGTCATTCCTTGACGGATCCGGCCGCGAGGCCGGACTGCCAGTAGCGCTGCAGGAGCAGGAAGGCGGCGACGAGCGGCAGGATCGTCAGCAGCGCGCCGGTGATCACGAGGTTGAAGATCGCCTCGCCGCCGGCGGTGGCGGCCTGCGCGTTCCAGGCGTTGAGGCCGAGCGTCAGGGGGTACCAGGACGAGTCGCGCAGCATGATCAGCGGCAGGAAGTAGTTGTTCCAGGTGGCGACCATGGTGAACAGCAGCACCGTGACGATCCCGGGCGCGAGCAGGGGAAGGCTCACGCGGAAGAAGGTGCGGAACTCCCCCGCCCCGTCGATCCGGGCGGCCTCGAGCAGCTCGCCCGGGATGGCCTCGGCGGCGAACGTCCACATGAGGTACAGCCCGAACGGCGAGATCAGCGACGGGATGATCACGGCCCACGGCGTGTTCGTCAGGCCCAGCTGGCTGAACATGAGGAACGTCGGGACGGCGAGCGCGGTGCCCGGCACGGCCACCGCGCCGATCACGAGCGCGAACACCCCGCGCTTGCCCGGGAAGTTGAACTTCGCGAGCGCATAGCCGCCCAGGATGGCGAGGAACGTCGCGCCGCCGGCGCCCACGACCACGTACAGCACGGTGTTGCCGAACCACCGCACGAAGACACCGTCGTCGTAGGTCAGCGTGGCGACGATGTTGTCCCACAGGGAGAACGAGTCGCCGAACCACAGGCCGAACGAGGAGAACAGGTCTTCCTGCGTCTTGGTCGCGTTGATGAGCAGCCACGCCAGCGGCACCAGCGAGTACACGAGCACGACGGCGGTGAGCACGGTGAGCAGAGGGCTGCGCCGGGGGCGGGCCACCGAGTGGTGGCGTCGGGTGCGCAGGCGCACGGCGCGTCGGGCAGGGGTGGCGGTCAGCGTCGACACGGGTCACGGCTCCTTGCGCATGCCGCGCAGCTGCACCACGTAGGCGATCACCATGGTGATCAGGCCCATGATGATGGCCACGGTCGCGGAGTAGTTGTACTGCTGGCCGGAGAACGACAGCGAGTAGGCGTACAGGTTGGGCGTGTACGACGTCGTGATGGCGTTCGGGGCGAGCGACTGCAGGATGCTGGGCTCGTTGAAGAGCTGGAAGCTGCCGATGATCGAGAAGATCGTGGCGATGACGAGCGCGCCGCGGATGGCGGGCAGCTTGATGGCGCTGATGACGCGCCACTGGCCGGCGCCGTCGATCTCCGCCGCCTCGTACAGCGAGTGCGGCACCACGCGCAGCGCGGAGTAGAAGATCAGCATGTTGTAGCCGACGAACTCCCAGGTGACGATGTTGCCGATCGACGCCAGGACGAGGTCCGGCGACAGGGGGTTCGGCAGGCTGACGCCGAGGGCCTCGTTGATGTTGCCCACCAGGCCGAAGCGCGTGCCGTACATGAAGCCCCACATGAGGGCGGCGACGACGGCCGGCACGGCGTACGGCATGAAGATCGAGATCCGGAAGAAGCTCTTGCCGTACAGGCGGCCGCTGTCGATCGCGAGGGCCACCAGCAGCGCGATGCCGAGCATGATCGGCACCTGCACCAGCAGGAACAGCGAGACGCGGCCGAGGCCCTCCCAGAACTGGGGGTCGGCCAGCGCCTGCGCGTAGTTCTCGAGGCCCACGAACGTGGTGCCGCCCACCATCTGCGTGCGGAACACCGACAGGTACAGCGAGTAGACGATCGGGGCCAGGAACACCAGCGCGAACACCAGCATGAACGGGCCGACGAACATCCACCCCGTCCAGCGCCGGCGGCTGCGGCGCAAGGAGCGGGGAGCAGTCGCGGTGACGGCCGTCGTCACAAGAGCCACTCCTTCGGGGACGGACCGGTCAGGGACGCCGGTCATCGTGAGTGCAGATGGTGACGTTAACATGTTTACGTAAACATCATCCGCGTCACTAGAGTGCTCGCAGGGACGGCCGGTGTCAAGGGCGCCGAGATCCGTCCCGCAACGGCACCGCGGAGCAACGGGAGGTTCGATGGGCGGCCGCAACGGCACACGCGCACGCACAGGGCCGTCGATGGCCGACGTCGCGGCGCTCGCCGGAGTCTCCTCGCAGACGGTCTCGCGCGTGTCGATGGGGCTGGACAACGTGCGCCCCGCCACGCGCGAGAAGGTCCGCAGCGCGATGGATCGGCTGGGGTACGCACCCAACAGCGCCGCGCGCGCCCTGCGCTACGGCAGCTTCGGGACGATCGGCATGATCGCGCACCGGCTCGCGCGGACCGGCGAGTCGCGGACCGTCGAGGCCGTGGTCGAGGCCGCGCGCGTCGAGGGGTACACGGTCACGCTGGTCGACCTCGAGAGCCCGACGTCGGACGACATGACCGCAGCCGTGGCCCGGCTCGGGCACCAGGCGATCGACGGCCTCGTGATCGTCCGGGCCGAGGCCGCCGGCCCCGAGACGCTCGCCCTGCCGCCCGGCCTGCCGGTCGTGGTGTCGGACTCGCGCTTCGTCGGCCACCACCCCGCGGTCGGCGCCGACCAGACCGCCGGGGCGCGGCTCGCCGTCGAGCACCTGCTCGGCCTCGGGCACCGCACGGTGCACCACGTCTCCGGTCCGGACGACTCCGGCCCCGCCCAGATGCGCATCGACGCGTGGCGGGCCACGCTCGAGGCCGCGGGCCGCGACGTCCCCGCCGTGGTGCGCGGCGACTGGAGCGCCGCGTCGGGCTACGAGGCCGGCCTCCGGCTGGCCCGGGACCCGGACGTCACCGCCGTCTTCTGCGCCAACGACGAGACCGCCACCGGCCTGCTGCACGCACTGCACGAGGTCGGACGGCGCGTGCCCCAGGACATCTCCGTGGTGGGCTTCGACGACATCTACCTCGCCGAGCAGCTCTGGCCGCCGCTGACCACGGTGGCGCAGGACTTCCGCGAGATCGGCCGCCGGCTCGTCGACCTGCTGCTGCAGCAGGTGCGCGACGACGAGGCCCTCGTCGACGTGCACGAGGCCGTCCCGACCCGCCTGGTCGTCCGGGAGAGCACCGGCCCCGCCCCGGCATAGCGCCGGGAGATCGTCGTCAGCGCGATCTTGGCGCTGCTCCCGACGGAACGGCGCCAAGATCGCGCTGACCACGCCCCGCGGGGCGGGCGGTGTCAGTCGCAGTCGCGGCCCGCGTATCCGACCGCGACGGCGTCCCCGCCGCCGAGCGTCACGGTGGCGCTGCCTGCGGCGAGGGCCGCCTCCCGCGTGCTCACCACGGCAGAACCGGAGCCGCCCGGGGCGAGCTCCCGGACGGTACGGGAACCGCGCTCGGTGCGGACGTCGACGTCGCCCGCCCGGTCGGTCGCGTTGCGTACCGTCGTCACGAGCTGGGCGCGCCCCGTCCCCACGCAGCGCACGGAGACCGCCGGCTCGACGGTCGTCGGCGGGGCGTCCACCGTGAGCTCGGGGATCTTGAGGTACGAGCCCGGGGTGGCGAAGGTGAGCCGTACGGCGGCGGCCCAGACCGGCTCGAAGGCGACCGCGGTCCGGGTGCCGTTCGCACCGGGGGCGACATCCTGCGCGGTCGTCGCGTGCCAGGTGCCGTCGGCGTCGCGGTACTCGACGCCGAACCGGGCGATCGTGCCCTCGATGTTCGTGAACGCGACCTGGTCGACGACGCGCGCCTCCGACGGCTCCACGGTGAAGGTGACCTCGTCCTTCATGGCGCTGCTCGCCCAGGTCGACCACGACGTCGACGCCTTGCCGTCGCAGGCCTGCGCGGCAGGCATCGTCTCCCAGTCGGTCTGGTGGAAGCTCGCCGAGACGGTCGTCCCGTCGGCGCCGCACAGCTCGACGACACCCTCCTCGGCCACCTCGATCGTGCGGCTGAACGTCCGCCCGGCGGCGAACCGGTCGTCTGCCGCGAGCGTGCCCGTGATCGTGTGCTCGCCGCGCGTGTCGAACGACGACGCGTCCCAGGTGACCGCGACGTCCGTCGTCTCGCCGTCGACCTCGACCGGCACCGCCGTCGGCAGCGCGCCCGAGAAGTCCTCGCGCGGGCCCACCCGCTCGGGCAGGCCGTCGTCGACGACCGACCAGATCCCGTCGCCCGCGCCCCGCGAGTCCCCATAGCTCTCGTCCCAGCCGGCACCCCAGCGCGCGGGGTCCTCCGTGGCCGGGTTGCGCAGCTCGGCGCGCCCGTTCTCGCCGATGGTGATCGGCAGCCACACGTACGTGGAGTCGGCGGCGCCGGCGTTCCAGCGGTCGCCCATGTAGACGAACCGGCCGCCGCCGAGGTCGAGCACGTTCGTGGACTGCGACCCGAACGTGGACCGCCGGGTGTCGCCCACCGCCAGCAGCCCGTCGCCGCCCTCGGGGATGGAGCCGTACGGGACGTCCTCGTACTCGTCGTCCGCCTCGACGCCGCGGATCCACGGCCCGAGCAGGCTGGGGGCCGTGTAGTACGTCTGCGGGTTCGGCGCCCAGCCCGTCGCGCCCGACGCGACGGCGTAGTACGTGCCGCCGTGCTCGAACAGCGCGGGCGCCTCGAGCATCCCGCACTCCTTGACGATCTGGAAGTCCTCGCCCCGCACGGGCGCCTCGGGCGTGCCGTCCGCGAAGAGGTACGGGTACCGACCGTCCTCCGAGTACTGCCCGGCGTCAGCCATGTCCGTGCCGGTGGTGTGCGTGACGTTCGTGTACGTGGCGTCCAGCTCCGCCACGTACAGCGACCGGTTCTCCTCCGACGAGTACACGAGGTAAGCGGTGCCGTCGGCGTCCTGGAACACGGTCATGTCCCGGGCCTGCCCCGGCACGGCGGCCGAGATGCAGTCCTGGTAGTTCGTCCGGTTGGGCATCCGGTACACGCCCGTCATGCGGAACGGGCCGGTGGGGCTGTCCGCCACCGCGACGCCCGCCATCGAGCGCGCGTACATGCTGCCGCCCGGCGTCGTCTGCCCGTCGGAGTGCCACCACAGCACCCACTTCCCGGTCTTCTCGTTGTGCATCACCTTGGGCCGCTCGAAGATCGTGGTGAGGTCGGCCGCGTCGTTCGTGTCCAGGTGGTAGTCGAGCTCCTCGATCCGCTCGGCGCGCGGCTGCCCCGCGTCGTCGACCGTGTCGTAGAGGTCGTCGAAGTACGCGGACTCCAGCTCGGACGGGTCGGACACCGAGCGGAGCACGACACCCTCGTCCGTCCAGCTCTTGGTGTCGTACGACTTGTACGCGTGCACGCCGGGGCTGCCGTAGTAGCCGTTGCTGCGGTCCTCGCCGTACCAGTAGTAGACGGTGCGGCCGTCCTCCTCGGTCTCCACGACCTGGCCGCCGTGCGCCTGGACGTGCGCGCCGCCGTCGTCGGGCCAGAGCGGCGAGAAGTAGTCGTCCGCGCCGGCGCCCGGGTCGACGACGGCGGGGTAGCGCGCGCCGGCGGTCGTGCCGTCGAGGGCAGGGTCGGCGGGGTCGGCGGCAGGGTCGTCGGCAGCGGATCCTGCCGTGGCCTGGAGGGCGACCAGCGCGAGGGCGAGCCCGAGGCCGCCGGCGACCGCCCTCCGTCCGAGGGGCCGCGCACCCTGGTCTCCGCGGGGTTGAGGCATGTCCATCTCCTTCGTCGTCGAAGCGAGGCGTGCGGCGGCGTCCGGCATCGGACCCGCCGCACGGAAGGCTGGCACGGGTGAATGTTGACGTCAACATCTACGCCGTCAGCCCCCGACCAGCGCCTCCCCGAGCGGCGTGCGCACGTGCAGCACGCGCGGCCCGTCGCGGCGCGAGTCGACCAGCCGCGCGGCGCGCAGCAGCGCCAGGTGGTGCGACGCCGTCGAGACGGCGAGCCCGCCGGCCGCGGCGACCTCGCTCGTGGACAGCGGGCCCCGCAGGGCGAGCAGCACGCCCGCCCGGCCGGCGCCGAGGAGGTCCGCGAGCGCCGCGGAGGTGTCGGGGGCGTCGTCCGCCCAGCGCTCGGAGACCCCCAGGGCCGGGTAGAAGAGCGTGGGCTGGGCGGGCGGCTCGGTGACCACCGAGCAGCGGGGCGCCATCACCGACGGCACCAGCACGAGGCCGCTGCCGGCGCAGTCGAGCACCTCGCCGTGCATCCGCAGGCGCACGCGCACGGCGTCGGGTGCCCAGGTCACGGCCTCGTGCAGCGAGTCGACCATCGCGCCCAGGCCGCGGGTCGTGACGCGGCGGGACCGGGCGCCGATGTCGGCCCGCAGGATCCGTTCGAGCTGCGGCCACGACGGCGCGAGCACCGCGTCCCACACCTGCCGCCAGGCGTCGACGGCGAGGCCGCGGGCGTGCTCGGGGTGGTCGGCCAGCGCCCGCAGCAGCCGCTGGTCGGCGCCGACGGTGCGGTCCACCCGCTTGAGCAGGTCGACCCGCAGCGGGCCGAGGTCCGCCTCCCGCAGCCGCTCGAGCTCCTCGCCGGGGCCGAGGTCCCAGCCGGGCGTGGAGGTGAGGAAGTCCGGCATGTACCCGTCGGCGCCGACGAGCAGCGTCAGCAGGTCGAGCGCGCGGGCCGGGGCGTGGCCGCGGGCCCTGCGCAGCCACCCCCACTGCAGCGGGTGGTAGTGCGGCTGGGCCAGCACGCGCACCGCGTGCGCGAGCTCGTGGCCGGGCGAGACGCCGAACCGGATCGCCGAGACGTCGTCGGGGGCGAGGCGGAGCTCCACGACGTTCGGAAGAGGGTGGCGGGGCACGTCGTCACCGTAGTCGCGTGCCCCACCGCCCTCACTTCAGCAGGCCGTTGACCTGGTCGTTCACCTCCGTGAGCGTGGCGACGTCCCGGTCCCCGATGTAGATCTCGTCCATCATCGGCGTCATGAGGGCGTCGATCGCGCCGAACTCCTCGGTCACGGGGAAGAAGACCGTCTGCTTCTTCTCCACCAGGTCCGTGAACACGGAGGCGTCCAGGCCCCGCTCCCCGAACGCCTCGATCGCCGCCTCGGTCCCGGCCGGCCGGGCGGGGAGCACCACGCCCGCCTCTCCGACGATCCGCTGGCAGTCGTCCGACCCGAGGAACGCCACCCACCGGGCCGCCTCCTCGGGGTCCGGGGACTGGGCGCTGATCGAGTCGGCGAGGCCGTTGTACATCGACACCGGGTGGCCCACGGGGCCGCTCGGCGGCGGGGCGATGCCCAGGTCCACGCCCTCCAGGTTGGCGTACGTGCCCAGCATCCAGGAGCCGTTCGCCGAGATCGCGGCACGGCCCGAGCCGAGGGCCTGCTGCGGGTTGGGCTCCGTGCCGACCTCCTCGTACGGCGCCATGTACCCCTTCTCGACCAGGCCGAACAGCCACTTCAGCGACGCCTGCACGCGCGGGTCGTCGAAGTGGTACTCCGTGCCCCACACGTCCGCGTCGGTGAACGTCCAGCCGGTCGCGCCCGCCAGCCAGGACCACGTCGTCTGGCCGGACATGCCGCCCGACCCGTTCGAGGCCAGGCCGTAGACGGCGACGTTCTTCGGGTCGAAGCCCTCCTCGTCGCCGCGCACCCCGTTCTCGTCCACGGTGAGGTGGGCGAGCGCCTTCTCGAAGCTGCCGCCGTCCTCCGGGTTCCAGTCGAGGCCCGCGATGTCCTCCGGGCTCATCCCGGCCTCGGAGATCATCGTCGTGTCGTAGAACAGCGCGACCGTGTCGAAGTCCTTGGGCATGCCGTACTGGCTGCCTTCCTGGCCCACCCACAGGTCCGCCAGGCCCTCCTGGAACCCGCCGTAGTCGACGTCGGCCGTCGCCTCGAGGGTGTTGAGGTCCCGCAGCAGGCCCCGCTCGGCGAAGCCGGGGTACTGGGTGAGGTGGTCGGTGAACACGTCCGGCCCGGCGCCGGCCACGAACCCGGCGGTGAGCTTGCGCCAGTAGTCGTTCCAGCCGTACTGGCTGATCCGCACCTGCAGGTCCGGGTTCTGCTTCTCGAACTCGTCAGCGCACCGCTGGTAGGCGGGCAGCTGGTTGGAGTCCCACAACCAGTAGTCCACGACGACGGAGTCCCCCGCGGCCGCCGCGGTGCCGGGCCCGGCGCAGCCGGCGAGGGCGAGGGTGCCGGCGGCGAGCGCCGCGGCCAGGGATGCGGTCGTACGACGTGCGTGGTGCACGGTGTGCCTCCTCACTTGATCCCGCTGAAGCCGATGGAGTTGACGATCCGTCTCGCGAACACGAGGAAGAGCAGGATCATCGGCAGCGCGGCCACGAGGGTCGCGGCCATCAGCCCCGCCCAGTCCGGGCCGGTCTGCGGCGACTGCGCGTTGAAGTTCCCCAGGGCCACGGTGAGCACCCGGGAGTCGTCGGTGTACGAGACCATCAGCGGCCAGAAGTAGTCGTTCCACGACCCGATGTAGGTGAGGATCGAGATGGTCGCGATCGGCCCCACGGACATCGGGATGATGATCGCGAAGAACACCCGGACCTTGCTGGCGCCGTCGATCAGGGCGGCCTCCTCCACCTCGGTGGAGACGTTCATGAAGAACTGCCGCAGGAAGAAGATCGCGAACGGCGTCATGAACAGCCCGGGCAGCATGATGCCGAGCAGCGTGTCGATGAGGCCCAGCTCCCGGACCAGGATGAAGTTCGGCAGCAGGGTGAAGATCGCCGGCACCATCAGGGAGAGCAGGAAGACGCCGAAGACGGCGTTGCGCCCCCGCCAGCGCAGCCGGGAGAACGCGTACGCGGCCATCGCGGAGAAGAACACCTGGCACGCGGTGACCACGGTGGCCACCACCACCGAGTTGCGCAGGTAGAGCCAGAAGTCGATGGAGGCCCCCGAGCCGCCCTGCGCGATGGCCTCCTCGGTGCTCTGCAGGCCGAAGACGCGCTCGAACCCGCCCCAGCTGAAGTCGACCGGCAGCAGGGAGGTCGAGTTCGCGTACAGGGCGCCGTTGCTGGACAGCGCCGTGCGCAGCATCCAGTAGAAGGGGAACAGGGTGACGAGCAGGAGCAGGATCATCACGGCCCAGGCCAGCACGCGGCCCGGGGTGAGCCGCCGGCGACGGCGGCGCGGGACCGCCTCGCCGGGGGTGGCCGGAGCGCCGGCGGTGAGGGGTGCGGCGGGTGCCGTCGTGGTCTCGGTCATGGTCGCCGCCTCCTAGTTCAGGTCCGTCTGGCCGGCCCGCGTCATGCGGTACTGGAAGAAGGTGACGACCACCAGGATCAGCAGCATCGCCACGCTCAGCGCGGACGCGTAGCCGAAGTCGAACTGCCCGAACGCCTTGTCGTAGATGTAGAGCTGCAGCACCCGGCTGGCGTCCACGGGGCCGCCGTTGGTGGTGACCGCCACGGTGTCGAACACCTGGAACGAGCCGATCACCGAGATGATCAGCACCAGGCCGAGGATCGGGCGCAGCAGCGGCAGGGTGATGCCGAAGAAGGTCCGCACCTCTGACGCGCCGTCCACCCGGGCCGCCTCGTAGGTGGTGGCCGGGATGGCCTGCAGGCCGGCGAAGATCAGCAGCGCCGTGTATCCCATGTGCCGCCAGACGTTCACCACGGCGATGGTGGGGATGGCCCAGGCCTCGGAGGTGAAGAACCCGATCCGTTCCAGGCCGATCCACTCCAGCACCTGGTTCCCGATGCCCAGCTGGAAGTCGAGGATCCACAGGAAGACCAGGGCGGCGACCACGTTCGAGACGAGGTACGGGGCGAGCACGAGCGAGCGCAGCAGCGTCGAACGGCTGAGCCGTTGCATCAGCACCGCGATGACCAGCGCGACGGCCGTCTGCAGCGCGATGTTGATCACCACGTAGAGCAGGGTGACCCGCACGGCGTTCCAGAACACGGGGTCGGCGGCCATGGCGCGATAGTTGTCGAGGCCGACGAACTGGGCCGGGCTGAGCAGGTCCCAGGACGTGAAGCTCAGCCAGATGCCGCGGAGCAGCGGCCAGAAGTAGAACGCCACCAGGCCGATGCCGGCCGGCAGGATGAAGAGCAGGGCGAGCCGGGTGTCGTCCCGGCGGCCCACCCGTCCGCCACGGACGGTCGGTGCAGGCGGTGCAGCCATCAGATTCCTCCTTGCGTCGTTGCAAGCAGTGCTCGGCACGGCCCGGCGTCGTCGTCGACGCCGGGCCGGTGGTGCTCAGTCGCGCGCGGGGCGGCTCCCGAAGTCCGGGATGGGCAGCCGCTCGCCGCCGGCCAGGGCGGAGGCGTGCGCCACGATGCCCGGTGCCGTGAACCTGGCGGAGAGCCAGGCGTCCACCGGCGCGTGCTCGCCGGTCACCACGGCGCGCACGAAGTCGTCCGCGAGGAAGTGGTGCGAGCCCTCGTGCCCGTTCGGGGCGTCGGCGTAGGTGGCCGGCAGGCGGGTCCGGTCGTGCACCGGCGTGGAGCCCGAGGTGAACGCCTCCCGCAGCGCCGGGTCGACGTCGGCGAGGTCCGCGTCGTCGGCCGCGCCGCGGACCGGGACGAAGTCGGCAGAGACGTCCGTCGAGGTCTCCTTGTCGTTCCAGACGCTCTGGTGGGCGAGCTGCTCGAAGCTGGCCTCCGTGCCGAAGAACCGGAACCGCGACTCGCGGATGTGGGACGGGTAGCCCACCCGGCGCATCTCGTTGGTGCGCATCGCGCCGCCGTCGGCCAGCTCGAACAGCGCCGTCGCGTTGGAGAAGCTGTTGCCGAACTGGCTGACCTCCCGGTCGAAGACGCCGTCGCCGCGCCGGTCCTCCACGCCGATGCAGCTCACGCTGACGGCGCGGGTCGGGAGCGCGCCGAGCACGCCGCCGATGGCGTGCGTCGGGTAGAGCATGGGCGGGTAGCTCGCGGTGGACTTCCAGTTCTCCCCGCCGCTGTACTGGTAGGCGGCATAGAACCCGAGGTCCATGTCGTGGACGTAGTCGCCCTCGGCGTAGAAGACCTGGCCGAGCGCGCCCTCGCGGACCTTCTCCCGGATGAAGACGGTGGCCGGGTTGTAGTAGCTCGTCTCGCCCATCATGTAGGTGCGGCCGGAGCGTTCGACGGCGGCGACGATCGCCTCGATGTCGGTGATCTCGGTGGCCATCGGCACCGCCGAGTACACATGCTTGCCGGCCTCCAGCGCGGCCAGCACCAGCGGCGCGTGCGTCCACCGCTGGGTGAAGATGGCCACGGCGTCGACGTCCGAGTCGAGCATCTCCTCGAAGCTGTCGACCACGGTGGCACGCTCGTAGCGGTCCGCCAGGGACTTGGCCCGCTCCGGCACCAGGTCGGTGACGACGAGGCGGTCGACGTTCGGGTGCAGGTCCCAGAGCGTCGCGAAGCTGCGCGAGAACTGGCCGGCACCGACGATGCCGATGCTGATCGAGCCGGCGTCCGCCGCGAGCGGGGCCGTGGGGTCGAGAGGCAGTGCGGACAACGGATCCTCCTGGGTGGTGGGTCAGGTCGGGTCGGGTGGTGCTGGGTCAGGTCGGGTCGGGCGGGTCGGGCGGGTCGACGAGCATCCACTGGCAGGCGACCACGGCCGCCCCGCGGGCCCACTCGTCGAAGCCGGACGAGAACGCCACCACCGACGGCGGGGTGGCGTGCGGGTCGAGGTGCTCCGCGACCGCGGCCTCCATGGCGGGCCGGGCGTGGGCGAGCATGCCGAGCCCGTCGCCGGCCAGGATCACCGCGGGCAGCCCGAGGATGTTCACGAGCTGGGCGATCAGCACGCCCAGGGCATGGCCGGCGTCGGCGAAGACGCGCAGGGCGACGTCGTCGCCCGCCTCCGCGAGCTCGAACGCCGTGGCCAGGTCCAGGTCGGACCGGCCGTGCGGCACACCGATGCCGTGGGTGATGGCCGCCGTGGTGAGGAACGCAGAGGCGCAGCCCCGGTGGCCGCGGGGGCACGACGGCCCGGAGTCGGAGACGCGGTGGTGCCCGAGCATGCCCGCCCGCCCGGTCGGGCCGGCGAGCACCGTGTCGTCGAGGACGATGCCGAGGCCCACGCCGACGCCGACGGTCACGACGGCGAAGTCGCTCGTGCCGCGGCCCGGTCCGGACCACTGGACCCCGGCGGTCAGCGCCCGGGCGTCGCCGCTGAGGACGGTGGGGATGCCGGTGGCCCGCTCGAGCATCGTGGCGAGCGGCACGTCGTCCCAGCCGAGGTAGACGTTCCCGCGCACGGTGTCGTCGAAGCGGGACATCTGGCCGGCGATGCCGACGCCGAGCGCCTGGATCTCCCCCGTGTCCCCGAGTTCATTCACCAGTTCAATGATCTCGGCCACGACCGTGGCCTGCGCGACGTCGGCGAGCCTGCGGTGGCCGGTCGCCTCCACCAGGCCCGAGGCGTCCGCCCGGACCGCGTACACCTCGTCCGACGTGACCTTGACGCCGATGAACCGGTGCCGCGCCGCCTGGAGGACCAGCGGCGCCCCCGGGCGGCCGCGGCTCTCGCCGAGCGGGGCGGTGTCCTCGCTGATCAGACCGGCGGCCAGCAGCGGCTGGGTGATCTTGGTGATGCTCGCCGGGGAGCGCTCCAGGCGCCGCGCGAGCTCGGCCCGGGAGAGCGGGCCGGCCAGCAGCAGGGCACGGACCACCGCCCGGGCGGAGGGCCCGAGCGAGCCGAGGCGAGGAACGTCTGCGCGGCGCTGCACCCGGACACTCTGGCCCTTATTCCTTCACCGTGTCAATGAATGGGCCTCAGCGAGTCGGCGAGACCCCCCTGCACGGCGAAGTCGGCGACGAGCCGGGCGAAGCGCTCCGGCTGGTCCTCGCCGACCAGCGTGGCGCAGTCCGCCAGCACCTCGAGCCGCGCGTCCGGGTAGAGCGCGGCGAGCCGCGGCCCGTGTGCCGCGGGCATCAGCGGGTCCTGCTCCGCCCACACCACCAGCACGGGCTTCGTGAACGCGCGCCAGCCGGCCGCGAGGCGGAGCAGCTCGGACCGCCCCGGGGCGCCGGCGGCGAACCGGGCGAAGTCCCGGCGGATGCGTCGGTCCCGGGTGGCGGGAGCGAACCAGTCCACGAGCAGGTCGTCCGGGAGCCCCGCGACGGACATGCCGCCGTAGCCGCCCGGCATCCGCCGGAAGGCCCGCAGGCGGAACAGCTGCAGCAGCAGCCACATGCCGCCCGGCACCCGGGCGGCCGCCCCGAGCGACTTGGCCGCGCCGGGCGGGAAGTTGTCGAACGCCTCGCACGCGGCCAGCACCAGGCGCCCCACCCGGTCGGTGCGCCCGTCGTTGATGAGGAACTGGCCGCCGCCCCAGTCGTTCAGCACCAGCGTGACGTCGGTCAGGTCGAGCGCGTCGAGGAGGTCGCCGAGCAGGCGCGCGATGCCGCGCTGGGACAGGTCGGCGTCCGGGCGCATCGGCGTGCGGTGGCCTCCGAGCGGCAGCGTCGGCGTGATCACGCGGAAGCCGGGCAGCAGCGGCACCACCTTGCGCCAGGCCCGCGAGTCCATCGGCGGCCCGTGGCCGAGCAGCACCACCGGCCCCGTGCCGCCGGTGTCCTCGTAGGTCACGGGCCCTGCCGCCAGCTCGACGACCGCCATGGTCGTACCTCCCGGTCTCCGGACGTGCGTCCTGGACGTGATAGATCGTTCTAGTCAGCCACCGTAGGCTGGAGCCATGGCCGCGGCAACCCCCTCGAACCTGCCCCCGCTCCTCACCGGGCCCCCCGCGGGCGCCGGCACGCGCACCCGGATCCGGCACGCGGCGGCCCGCCTGTTCGCGCGCCGCGGCTACGCCGGCACCGGGCTCAAGCAGATCGCCACGGAGGCAGCGGCGCCGTTCGGATCGATCTACCACTTCTTCCCCGGCGGCAAGGACGCGCTGGCCGAGGACATGATCCGCACCACCGGCCCGCAGTTCATGGCGCTCGTGCTCGCCCTCCTCGACGAGCGCGACGACCCGGTGGACGCCGTCGTGCACGCCTTCGACTCCGCCGCCCGCGACCTCGTGGCGAACGGCTACGCCGACGGCTGCCCCGTCGCCACGATGGCGCTCGACGTCGCGGACACGAACGAGGCCCTCCGCGGCGCCGCCGCGGACGTCTTCGCCGCGTGGGTCGAGGGCGGCACGGCATGGTTCTCCCGCCACGTCGCGCCCGACCGTGCCCGCGACCTCACCCTCGCCATGGTGATGCTCGTCGAGGGGGCGTTCCTGCTCGCCCGCACGACCCGGGACCCGGAGCCCCTGCGCTCCGCCGGGCGCAGCCTGGCCGCGCTGCTCGCCGCGGCGCGCTGAGCTCTCGACGACCCACCCTTTCGAACGACCGACCTTTCGACGTGGGTCGAAACGCTCGTGCGCCGGCCGACCGCGCCCGAGGCTGGGGACACGCCGCGGGCAGCCGCCCGACGACGCACCCCGGACCCACGAAGGAGCCACCATGGCCGCCGTCGTCCCCGCCGACTCGATCCGCATCCCCGGCTCGCGCACGCTCCGCTTCGAGGGCCGCCACCACGGCTCGGAGGTGTCGTTCTTCCTCGTCACCAACGACCCGGGCCAGGGCCCGGACCTGCACCGCCACCCCTACTCGGAGACCTGGTCGGTGCTGGAGGGCGAGGCCACGATCCGCATCGGGGCCGAGACCGTCGTCGCCCGCACGGGCGACACCGCCGTCGTCGGGCCCGACGTCTGGCACGGCTTCACCAACACCGGCACCGGCGTGCTGCGCATGGTCTGCATCCATGCGTCCGCCACGATGGTCCAGCAGATGCGGGACGAGGCCTCCCCCGAGGCCGCGGCCCCGACCCAGACCCAGACCCAGACCCAGACCCAGGAGAGCCGCTGATGTCCTTCCAGGCCTACCTCGACAACGTCGAGACCCAGACCGGGCTCACGCCGCGCCAGCTCGTCGAGGCCGCCGCGGACCAGGGCTTCGGCCCCGGCAGCAAGACCACGCCCGTCGTCGCGTGGCTCAAGGAGACCTATGGGATCGGCCACGGGCACGCCCAGGCGGTGGCGCACGTGATCGTCAAGGGCGACCGGATCAGCACCAAGCACGTGGGCACCACCGGCACGCACCGCGACGCGAGCGACCGCCTGTGGCTGGACGGGAAGGACTCGCGCCCCGCGGACTGGTGACCCCGGCGGCCGGGCGCCGGATCAGTCGCCCGGCCACTCCCCCGTCCACCGCTCGAACACGCGGGCTCCGCCCCGGTCGATGGCCGCCTTCACGACGGAGAAGATCGCGCCCTGCAGCAGCGACGCGAGCAGGATCTCCCGCATGCGGTACTCGGACTGCAGGGGCGTGGGCGCGTCGTCCGGGTGCCCGGGGGCGACCCGTTTGTAGACCTGCTTGAAGACCTGCCCCGCCACGATCCCGCCGACGATCGAGCTGACGATCCCCACCGGGCGGTACAGGATCTTCGCGGCCTTGCCCCCGCTGGCCTTCTCGGTGCGGACGGCGTCGTTGTCCTCGCTCATGTCCCGACGCTAGGCCGGGCGCGCGGTTCCCGCACGGACGGGACGGGACCGGGTCCGTTGGCTACAGTGCCAGGGTCGCCGTGGCTCGGCCGGCAGCCCGTACGTCGCGAGGGGGAGGACGCATGATCCGCACCGTGCGCCCCCTGCTGACGGGCCGCCGCGGGCGCCTGGCCGGAGTGCTCCTCGTGCTCACGCTCGTGGCGGGCGTCGTCGTCATGCACGCCATGAGCGGCTCCGCGACGCGGCACGCCGGGCACCACGCCCCCGTCGCCTTCGCCTCGACCGTCGCGTCGACAGGGCACGCGTCCTCCGGCACGACGACGGGCACGACGGCGCACGCGGCCTTCCCGGCCGTCGAGGACACCGGCGGGACCGCCGGCTGCAGTGCCGGCGGGTGCGGCGGGCACGAGATGGTCACGGCGATGTGCCTGATGATCCTGGCCGTGCTGCTCACGTTCGTCGGCCCGGGCTCCCGCGCGCTGCTGCGGGTCGAGGGCCCGCAGGTCGCGGCGTGGTTCCCGCTCCCGGCCGCCTCCCGCCGCCCGTCGGGACCCAGCCTGCACGCCCTCGGGATCTCTCGGACGTAGGACCGCCCGCCCACGGCGCCGACGCGCGCCGCCGGCACGGGCCCGACCACGGGCCCGGCAGCGGAAGCACCCCGAGAACCTCCGAGAAAGGCCACCTCCCATGAAGCACTCCCTGCTGGCGCGCGCCCGCGTGCCCGCGCTCGCCCTCGCCGTCGTCGTCCCGCTCGCCGCGTGCGCGGCCGACGACGGCGGCGGCCACGACATGGCCGGCATGTCCGGCGGCTCCTCGAGCCCGTCGGCCACGGCGCCCGGCGACCCGTCCGAGGCCGCGGTCAACGACGCGGACGTGATGTTCGCGCAGATGATGGTGCCGCACCACGAGCAGGCCGTCGAGATGTCGGACACCCTGCTCGCCAAGGACGGCGTCGGCCCGGAGCTGGTCGACCTGGCCCAGCAGATCAAGGCCGCCCAGGGTCCCGAGATCGAGACCCTGACCGGATGGCTCGCCGACTGGGGCGCCGACCCCGCCCCCGGCGGCACGACGGGCCACGGGATGGGCGGCATGATGTCGGCCGAGGACATGCAGGCCCTCGACGACGCCACCGGGGCCGACGCCGAGCGGCTGTTCCTCGAGCAGATGGTCGAGCACCACGAGGGCGCGGTCGAGATGGCCAGGGCCGAGGTGGCCGACGGCGCCGACGCCGGCGCGGTCGAGATGGCCCGGTCCGTCGTCGACGCCCAGACCGACGAGATCCGGCTGATGCAGGAGCTCCTCGCGTCCCGGTGACGTCATGGTGACGTCCCGGTGACGTGCCCGGGTGGCGCGCCGGCCCGCGGGCCGGCGCGCCGCCCCGGGCGCACCGGGACGACCGGGCACAGACCACCTCGTGATCGTTTCGTGACATTCCCCCTGCCGGTGCGGTACGTTCCTGCCCGGCCGGTGGTTCAGGCAGCAAGAGAGGTCGCATGACAACCCACGTTCAGAGGAGCACCGCGCGCCGCGGCGCGCCCGCTCCGTCCGACGCCTCGACACGGGCCGCGCGATGACGCAGACCCAGCCCGCGCCGGCCCCCACCGCCGAACCCACCCGCACCTACCCGAGCCGGCGCGACCCCGGCCGCGGCGGCCGCGCCCGCCCCGTCGATGCCCGGCGGCACGTCCCGGAACCGGCCCTCGCCCCCGAGCCCGTCCACGACGTCCGGCCCGCCGACGCCAACCCCGCTCCGCGGCCCGACGCGACCCAGCTCTTCCACGCCGTCGAGCAGCCGCGCCCCGCCCCGCCCGTCCGCACGCCCGCGCCCACCGTGGTGCACACCCACGTGTTCGACCCGGTCCGCGCCGCCGCCCGCACCTCCGCCGAGCCCACGCCCGCCGCGGAGCCCGCACGGGCGGAGCGCTCCCCGGAGCGCCGGCCCGCCCGCAAGCCGGCCCGCAAGGGGCGCACGCCCGGCCGCTGGGCCGGCATCGGCGTCGGGCTGACCGTCGCCGTCGCCACCACGACGACGCTCACCGCGATCGCACCGCAGGCCGCGGCGCCGGAGTCCGGCGACGGGCCCACCACGGGCTCGCTCGAGGCCATCACCGCCGCCGCCGCGGCCGCCGTCGACGACCGCGACGGCGCCGCGTCCCGCAGCGGCGCCCGTACCGGCGTGGCCCCCGCCTCGGCCGTGAAGTCGGTCGCGGGCGGCGCGAAGGTCACGGTGTCCGACAAGGCGACGATGTCGGTCGAGAGTCTCGACCGCGGGGAGATCCAGGCGCCGCCGCCCGTGCTGCCGGGCTGCGAAGGCCAGGCCGCCGGGTCGGGCTCCAACGGGCAGATCCCCTCCAGCGAGCTCTGCACGCTGTGGGACGGGCACACGCAGGTCCGCGGGGACGCGGCCGTGGCCCTCGCCGAGCTCAACGAGGCCTACCAGGCGGCGTGGGGCGAGTCCATGTGCATCACGGACGGCTTCCGCAGCTACTCGCAGCAGGTCGCGACGAAGGCCGCCAAGGGGTACCTCGCCGCCGTGCCCGGCACGTCGAACCACGGCTGGGGCCTCGCCGTCGACATCTGCCCCGAGACGTACGCCGGCTCCCGGTGGGACTGGCTCGCCGCGAACGCCCCCGCCTACGGTTGGGACAACCCGGACTGGGCCCGGCCCGGCGGGTCCAAGTACGAGCCGTGGCACTGGGAGTACACCGCCGGCGTCACGCAGATGGGCGGCTACTGACCGTCCCGGCGAGCCGGCGCACCGCGTCGAGCACGTCCACCCCGTCGGCCGGCTCCGTGTCCAGGGCGCGATGGATCGTCATGCCCTCGACGAAGGCGTCGAGCACCCGGCACGTCGCCGGGTCGAAGTGCCGGCCGAGCGCGTCGCGGCTGCGGCGCATCCAGTCGTTCGTCAGGTCGCGGAACGCGGGGTCGCGCGCCGCGAGCGTGTAGAGCTCGTGCGAGAGCACGAGGTCGCGCTGCGTGGCGAACACGTCCTGCATGATGAGCCGGACGACGGCACGCAGGGCGGCCTCGCGGTCCGGCGCCTCGGCCATGCGCCGGTCGAACTGCGCCGCGGCCTGGCGGGCGAAGCGCCCGAACGCCTCGCGCAGCAGCTCCTCCCGCCCGGCGAAGTGGTACGTCATCGAGCCCAGCGGCACGTCCGCGGCGGCGGCGACGCGGCGCTGCGTGGTGCCCTCGACCCCGCGGGTGGCGACGACGTCGAGGCAGGCGTCGATGATGCGGTCGCGGCGCTCGGGATCGTGGCGGCGCGGTCGGGTGCCGGCGGTCATGACCCCATGATGGCGTCCGCCGGCCGCGCCGCGGGACGGGCCGCGCGACGGCCGGAGAGCACGCCCGCGGCCACCACCACGACCACGCCGGCGAGCGGCAGCACGAGGAGGCCGGCGCGCAGGCTGGTCGCGTCGGCGATGAGGCCGACGACCGGCGGGGAGAGCAGGAAGCCGAGGCGCATCAGCCAGGACACCACGGTGAGCCCGGTGCCGGCCCGCAGGCCGGGCAGCTCGTCCGCCTCGTGCATCGCTGCCGGCACCAGCGTCGCGACGCCGAAGCCGGCGCAGGCGAAGCCGGCGATCGTCCCGGGGACCGACGGGAACGCCAGCGCCAGCCCGGTGCCCACCGCCACGAGCAGGCCTCCCGCGCGCGCCACCGCCCGCTGGCCGAACCGGTCCACGAACCGGTCCCCGAGCATCCGCCCGACGAACTGTGCCCCCACGAGGGCGACGAACCCCGCGGCGGCCACGGCGGACGCCGCGCCCAGCGAGCCCGAGAGGTAGACGGCGGCCCAGGTGCTGCCGGCGTCCTCGACGAGAGCCCCGGCGAACGCGACGAGCACGAGCGCCGCCAGCACCAGCGCCGTCCGGCCGCGCCGCAGGACCGGGGCGCCCTCGGCCGTGGCGGGCGAGGCCGCGCCGTCGTCGGTGGCGCCGTCGAGGCCGGGCAGGCAGAAGCGCAGCGCCACGAGGGCGACGACGGAGAAGAGTGCGCCCGTGACCCCGAGGTGCACGCCGCGCGGGACGTCCAGGGCGATCGCGGCGGCAGCCATCGACCCGCCGAGCACGGCGCCGATCGACCAGACCGCGTGGAAGGAGTTGAGGATCGAGCGCCCGTAGCGCCGCTGCACCCGCAGGCCGTGCGCGTTCTGCGCCACGTCGGTGCAGGCGTCCATGGCCCCGCCGAGAAGCATCGCCACCACGAGGAGCCCGAACGAGGGGGCGAGGCCCACGACGAGCACGCCGACGCTCGTGAGGACCGTCCCCGCCACCGCCACCCGGGCGGACCCGAACCGCCGGACCAGGAAGCCCGCGGCAAGCCCCGCGGCGATGGCGCCCGCCGGGAACGCCGCCACGGCGAGGCCGTACGTCGCGTTGCCGATCTCGAGGTCCGCCTTGATCTCCGGGTAGCGCGGGACGAGGTTGGCGAACAGCGCCCCGTTGGTGAGGAACAGGGCCGCGACGGCGGCGCGGGCGCGGCGGTCGACCGTCGTGGGGGCGGGAAGAGGCATGCGTACAAACGTACACAACCCCGGGCCATCTGCCTACCGAGCGGTAGACATCTGGCGGTCGGGCTCCGGCGTCAGACGGCGGCGAGCGCCCGGTCGAGGTCGGCGAGCTGGACCCGCGAGCCCTCGAGCCCCACGGACAGCCGGACGAGCCCGGGCGGCAGGCCGTCGGCCGCGAGCCGGTCGGCGTTGTCGGCCCGCACCGGTGAGCTGACGAGGCTCTCGTAGCCGCCCCAGCTCACCCCGATCCGGAACACGCGCAGGGCGTCGACGAACCGGGACACGGCCTCGAAGGAGCCGTCGCGCAGCTCGAGGCTCAGCAGCCCGGAGAAGCCCGTGAGCTGGCTGCGGACGAGGTCGTCGTCGGGGCCGGGGGCCGCGTACGGGTGGTGCACCGCCGCGATCGCGGCGTGGGCCTGCAGGTGGTCGACCACCCGCAGCGCGTTCTCCTGGTGCTGCTCCATCCGTACGGGCAGGGTGCGCAGGCCGCGCAGCACGAGCGACGCCTCCATCGCGGACATGACGGCGCCGAAGAGCTGGTGCCCGCGGTAGAACACCTCGCGGACCAGCCCGGCCGACCCGACCACGGCGCCGCCGACGACGTCGCTGTGCCCGCCCACGTACTTGGTGAGCGAGTGGACGACGAGGTCGACGCCCAGCTCCAGCGGCTTCTGGAACAGGGGCGTGGCCCACGTGTTGTCGATGGCGGTGAGGACGCCGCGGCGCCGCGCGGCCGCCGTCAGCGCCCGCAGGTCCACGAGGCGCATGAGCATCGTGCCCGGGCTCTCCACGTACACGAGCGCCGTGTTCTCCCGCAGGTGGCTCGCGACGTCGGCACCCGGGTCGGTCACGACCGTGTGCTCCACGCCGAAGCGCTCCAGGTGCCGCGCCAGCTCGAGCGTCGGGCCGTACACGTTGTTCACGAAGAGGACGTGGTCGCCGCTGCGCAGCAGGGCGCCGAACACCGCCCCGATCGCGCCCATGCCCGAGCCGAAGCACTTGGCCGCCTCGCCCCGCTCCAGCAGGGCGAGCTGCCGCTCGAGGAAGGCGACGGTCGGGTTGGTGCCCCGGCTGTAGACGAAGTTCTCGTGCTCGGCCGCCTGCTGCCGGGCGAGCTCGGCGAACGAGTCCTTGGCGAACAGGCTGGTCTGGAAGACCGGCGGCGCGATCGCGCCGGGCTCGTGGCCGGGCCCGGTCCACGCCGCCGCGCAGATCTCCCGGTCGGCGTCGCTGACCGTCATCGCTCCCCCGTCACGGCGCGCCGGATCTGCTCGATCGGCACCTTCGGCTCCCGGTCGGCGGTGAGCAGGCCGTTCGTCTCCTGCATGGTGTCGGTGAGCTGGGTCCAGCACGACCCGGCGAGGAAGTCGCTCGCCCGGACGGCGTCGTACAGGGCCGTGATCCGCGCGACCCAGTCGTCGCCGTCCGCGGCGCTGGTGTACCCCCAGCCGTCGGCGCGCGCCGCCCCCGGCTGGTAGTTCACACCGCCGAACTCGGTGAGCATCACCGGCTGCCCGGCGTCGGCCCATCCCGCCACGAGCTGCCGCCGGCCCGACGGCGCGATCCCGGTGACGATCCGCTCCCGGGCGGCGTCGTCCGCGTAGCTGCGCGCGAGCGCCGCGCCGTCGCCCTCGTAGTCGTGCACGGTGACGATGTCGGTGTTCTGCTGCTCCCACCCGTCGTTGGAGATCACGGGGCGGGACGGGTCGAGGGCGCGCGTGAGGTCGGTGAGCGCGCGGGAGTAGGCCTGCTGGGCCGGGTCGTCCGCGACGTGCTGGATGCCCCACGACTCGTTGAACGGCACCCAGGTGACGATCGACGGGTGCGAGACGTCGCGGTCGACGGCCTCCATCCACTCCCGGGCGAGGCGCTGCACCGCGGTGGGCGAGAACTCGTACGCGCCGGGCGTCTCGCCCCACACGAGGATGCCGAGGCGGTCGGCCCAGAACAGGAAGCGCGGGTCCTCGATCTTCTGGTGGACGCGGCACGCGTTGAACCCGAGCTCCTTGACGAGCTCCGCCTCGCGGCGCAGCGCGTCGGACGACGGCGCGGTGAGGTGGCTGTCGGGCCAGTAGCCCTGGTTGAGCACGGACCGCACGTCGTAGGGCTGCCCGTTGAGCAGGAACGCGCCGTGGGCGACGCCGATGCTGCGGACGCCGATGTAGGAGGAGACGGCGTCGAGCAGCGCGCCGCCGGCGTCGTGCACCGACACGACGGCGTCCACGAGCCGCGGCTTCTCCGGCGACCAGGTCAGCTCGTCCTCGGCCTGGCCGTTGCGCTGCCGGGCGATCGGCACGGTGACGTCCACCGTCGAGGTGGCGCGGACGGTCGTGACCTCGACGGCGCCGAGGTCCTCGTCGCGCTCGTCGAACCGCAGGGCGACCCGCACCCGCGACCCGGGCACCACCGGGCCGCGGAACCGGACGGTGAGGTCGACGGCGGACGGCCCGGCGGGCACCCAGCGCAGGTGGTCGACGCTCGTGGTCGGCACGGCCTCGAGCCACACGGTCTGCCAGATGCCGGTGGTCCGGCGGTACCAGATGGCGTGCGCGTCCTCGTGCCAGTCCTGCTTGCCGCGGGGCTGGGTGAGGTCGTGCGGGTCGTCCTCGGCGCGCACCACGAGCCGGTGCTCGGTGCCGTCGCCGAGGTGTGCGGTGAGGTCGAGGGTGAAGGGCGTGTGGCCGCCCTCGTGCGCGCCGACGAGGGCGCCGTCGACCCACACGGTGGCGCGGTAGTCGACGGCGCCGAGGTGCAGCAGGACCCGGGGCGCGGCCGCGGACCGGCCGGCGGCCTCGAGGTCGGCGGGGCGGATCGTCCGCGCGTACCAGACGACGGGGTGGAACCCGGGCTCCGCGATCCCGGAGGCTACCGACTCCGGCGGGAACGGCACGGTGATCTCGCGGCTGTCGGCGGCGTCGGCGGCCCAGCCGGACGCCCAGCCGGCGTCGAGGCCGGCGTCCGCGTCGTCGTGGCGGAAGTCCCACGGGCCGTCGAGCGACGCCCACCGCTCCCGCAGCTGCTGCGGTCGCGGGTACGTGCCGTCCTGGCGGGAGGCGAGAGGGAGGCGGTCGAGCGCGGTGCCGGCGTCGGCGGCGGCGTGGGTCGTCGTGGTCACGGCGCGACTATACAGCGCTGTAAATCCGAGGTCCACGGACGCTACGGTGATCCCCGTGAAGAGAGTGACGCTCCAGGACGTCGCGACGCACGCGGGCGTGTCGATGAAGACTGTGTCCAACGTGGTCCGGGACTACCAGCACGTCAGCCCGGCCATGCGCGAGCGCGTGCAGGCCGCCATCGACGAGCTCGGCTACCGGCCCAACCTCCGGGGCCGCAGCCTCGCGACCGGTCGGTCGTCCATGCTCGCGCTGGCGTTCCCCGACCTGCGCCGGCCCTACTTCGCCGAGCTGGCGCACGTCTTCGCCCGGATCTCGGCGGCGCGCGGCTACCGCCTGCTGCTCGAGGAGACGGGCGGCACGCCCGACGGCGAGCGCGCCGTGCTGCGCGACCGCGAGGCCGGGATCGTCGACGGCGTCATCCTGCACCCGCAGGCGCTGAGCGCGGCCGACCTGGCGACGTATCGGGAGGACACCCCGCTCGTCTTCCTCGGCGAGGACCCGCAGCCGTCCGGCGCCGACCAGGTCGCCATCGACAACGTCGCCGCCGCGGAGCAGGCCGTGACGCACCTGGTGCGGCTCGGCCGCCGCCGCATCGGCTTCCTCGGGCACGAGACGGGGCCCTGGTCGTTCACGTCGACGCTGCGGCTCGACGGGTACCGGGCCGGCCTCGAGCGTGCCGGGCACCGGTTCGACGAGACCCTCCTCGTCGCGCGGGCCGAGGGCGACGCGCTCGGGGCGGAGGCGGCGCTGGGCGACGCGCTCGACGCCGGGCTCGAGATCGACGCCCTGCTGTGCCGCGACGACCTGGCGGCGATCGGTGCCCTGCGCGCGCTGCGCGTCAGGGGGCTGGACGTGCCAGGAGACGTCGCCGTCGTCGGGTGGGACGCCACGGTGCTCACCGCCAGCACCGTCCCCAGCATCACCAGCGTCGCGCCGGACACGGTCGAGCTCGCCTCCCGCGCGCTCGACCTCCTGCTGGAGCGCGTCGACGGGCTCGACGTCCCCGGCCGCCACGTGACGGTCGGGCACGACCTGCGCGTGCGCGAGAGCGCCCCCGAGCCCGGGGGCGCCCCCGCCTGATCAGGCCGCGGTGTCCACGACCGTCGCGAGCAGCTCGACGACCGCGCCGCGGACATCCTGGGGCAGCCCCACGGTGTCGAGCTCGGCGAGCCGCTCGACCGTGCCGCGCCCGCTGGTCACGACCTCCCACGCCGCGAGCTTCTCCGGGTTGCCGGTCTGGGCGCGCTCCAGCACCGTCCGCACGGCCTCGGCCGGGTCGACGCCGACGCGCAGCGGCGCCCCGACGCGCACCACGGCGCCCGTGCCGGACGGCGCGGTGAACGACACGCTCCAGCGGCCGTCGCTTCCCGTCACCGGCACCGGGCGGCCGTCCACGGTGACCTCGGCGTCGGGACGCCGCGCGAGGAACGTGACCGTCCACTCACGGCTGGCGGGCACGACGTCGGCCCGGCCCTCCACGGCGCCGACGCGCAGCTCGCGCGCGTCGCGGTCCCAGACGAGCGGCGTCACGGCCGCGGGCCCGGCGCCGGCGGCCGGGTCCACGACGTCGCCCTCGTCGTCCTCCGCGAGGTCGAGCCGCCCGCTCGCGCCGGGGGCGACGAGCACCTCGAAGCCCGCCGGGTTGCGGGTGGCGTCCCGCTCGGCGGCGGCCGCGAGCGGCAGGATCCCGCCGTCGCGCAGCAGCACCGGCACCGACTCGAGCGGCCGGTGCAGCTCGACGTGCCGGTCGCCCGCGTAGACCGCCCCGGTGAAGACGTCGGTCCACCGGCCCGCGGGCAGCCACGCCCGGGTGCGGCTCAGCAGCGACACCCGGCTGCGCGGCGTCACGACCGGCGCCACCAGCAGCTCGCTGCCGAAGGCGAACTGGTTCGGCACGGAGTAGGCCTCGCCCCGGTACGGCTCGAGGTGATACATCGGGCGGACGAGCGGCGTGCCTCCCGCGGCCCGGTGGTTCATCGTGTGCAGGTACGGCACGAGGCGGTGCCGCAGCCGCAGCGCCTCGCCCATGGCCTGCCGGTGCTCGGCCGGGAACAGCCACGGCTCCTTGCGGATGAACGGGTTGTTCGCGGAGTGCAGCCGCATGATCGGCGAGAGGACGCCGAGCTGCACCCACCGCGTGGCGAGCTCGTCGTCCCGCACCCCGCGGGTGTGCCCGCCGACGTCGTGGCTCCACCAGCAGTACCCGATGTTCGCGGCCGTGGCCGTGAACTCGGGCTGGAACGCGAGCGACTCCCAGGACACGACGGTGTCGCCGGAGAACCCGACCGCGTACCGGTGGCTGCCGGGGCCGGCGTAGCGCGAGAACGTCATGCCCGGGCCGCCGTGCCGCGCGGCGTCGAGGTGGTGGAAGTGGTTGAGCAGCCACAGCGGGTCGACGCCGCGCAGGCCCGACGTGCGCCCCTGCTGCCAGTCGATCCACCAGAAGTCCACGCCCTGCTCCTCGAGCGGGTGGTGCAGCAGCTCGAAGTACGCGCGCACGAACGCCGGGTCGGTGAGGTCGAACGGCACGGGCGCCTCGGTCGCGGGGTCGATCCCCACCGCCTCGGCCACGGCCGGGTAGGCGTCCTCGAACGCGCGCACGCCGTCGGCGGGGTGCAGGTTGAGGGTGGTCCGCATGCCGCGGTCGTGCAGCGCCCCCAGGAAGGCCGCCGGGTCCGGGAACAGCGTGGGCTCCCAGGAGTACCCGGTCCAGCCGTTGCCGTGCTGCGGCGGGACCGTGCCCACCCGGTGCCAGTCCATGTCGATGACGGCCACGGAGAACGGCACGTCCTCGTCGTCGAACCGGTCCATCAGCTCGAGGTACGAGTCCGCGGAGTACGGGTGGTACCGGCTCCACCAGTTGCCGAGCGCCCAGCGCGGCAGCCGCGTCGGCGCGCCGGAGACGGCGTAGAGCTCGCGCACCGCGCGGGCGTAGTCGCGCCCGTGCGCGAAGACGTAGAGGTCGCGCCCGCCCGCCGCCCGCGTGCCGACCCCACCGTCGTCGGCGAACAGGAACGACTCCGTGTCGTCGACCACGCCGATGCCGTCCGGGGACACGACGCCGGCCTCGAGCGGGATGCGCCCGTCCGCGTCGTCGAGCGTGCGCGCCGTGCCGCCGAGGTCGTGCGTGGGCTCGCCGTAGCGCCAGCGCCCGGAGTCCGTGCCGCGCAGCTCGACGACCAGCCCGTGCGCGGACGGCTCCCGCCCGTCGTAGCGCAGCCACGCGTGCGCGGTCGTGATCTCGACGCCCTCGCCCCACGGCCGGGCGGTGAACTCCGACTCCCCGAGGTCACGCCGCACGGCGAACGTCGAGGCGCGGTCCTCGAAGCCGCCGTCGGGCGACCACTCGACGCGGAACAGGCAGTCGGTGAGGACGGTGACGCGCCAGCCGGCGCCCCGCACCTCCTGCTCGGGGCGGGCCTGCGGTGCCGCGCCGGGCAGCGGGCGGACGACGGGCAGCGCCGGCGTCGTGTCGACGGTGTCGGTCACGGGGACTCCTCGGGTGGTGCGTGCGGTGCGGTGGTGCCGGCGCGGTGGTGCCGGGGCGGTGGGGCCGGGGCCGGACAGCTCAGCTCTTGACGGCGCCCTGGGTGATGCCGCTGATGACCCACCGCTGGGCGATGAGGTACACGACGATGGTGGGCGCCATCGCCATGAGGTACGACGCGAACGCCACGTTGTAGTTGGTGCCGAACTGGCTCTGGAAGATGTTCTGCACCACGGGCAGCACCTGGAGCGTCGGGTCGGACACGATCATCGACGGCAGCATGAAGTCGTTCCACGACGCCAGGAAGGCGAAGATGCCGACCGTCGCGATCATCGGGCCCAGCAGCGGCAGGATGATGCGCCAGAAGACCTGCCACGTCGTCGCGCCGTCGATGCGGGCGCTCTCCTCCAGCTCGACCGGGATCGAGCGCAGGTAAGCCGAGAACAGCAGCACGCTGAACGCGAGCTGGAACATGGCGTGCAGGATGGCGACGCCCAGAGGGTTGTCGAGGCCCGTGAGCGCGGTGAGCTTGATCTCCGTCAGCGCGATCACCGGGAACGGCAGGAACATCGACGCGAGCAGATACACGAACGACCAGCGGAAGAACCGGTGCGACCAGTACCGCACGATGGCGTACGACGCGAGCGAGCTCAGCAGCAGCGTCAGGGCCACGGTGAGCGCCGCGACGCCGACGGAGATGCCGAAGGAGACGGGGAACCGGGTCAGCTGCCACGCCTCGGCGAAGCTCGCCGGGTTGAACGGCGCCGGCAGCGCGAAGGCGTTGCCGTCCACGGACTGCTCGCTGGTCTTGAACGCCATCGTGACCGTGACGTACAGCGGGGCGAGCACGGTGAGGGAGCACAGGGCGAGCGCGACGGTCAGCGGCCAGCCGGTGCGGCGGGTGCGGTCCGGACGGCGACGGCGGTCGCCGGACGGCGCCGGGGCGCGCCTCTCGGGCGCGACGGCGGTGGCGGTGGCGGTCACAGGCGGATGTTCCTTCCACGGGAGACGACGAGCTGCAGCACCGAGATGAGCACCGTGATCACGAAGAAGACCGTCGCGTTGGCCATCTGGTAGGCGTAGTCGCCGCCCGTGAAGCCACCGAAGATCGTCATCGCGACGCTGCTCGTCGCGTTGCCCGGCCCGCCGCCGGTGAGGCCGACGATGATGTCGTAGACGCCGAGGTACCCCTTGATCCCCAGGATCGTGTTGATGAGCACGAAGCCGGCGATGAGCGGCAGGGTGATGGAGCGGAACTGCCGCCACGGTCCGGCGCCGTCCAGCGAGCTCGCCTCGTACAGGTCGTGCGGGATCGACGTGAGCCCGGCCGTGTACACGAGCAGGGCGCCCGGGATGGTCTGCCAGGCGGACACGACGACGATGGCGAGCCACGCCAGGTCCGGGTTGCCGAGGATGCTCTGGGACAGCGGGTCGAGACCCACCGCCGTGGCGAAGGCCGGCAGGGTGTTCGAGAACAGGTAGTTGAAGACGTAGGCGACGACGATCCCGGAGACGACCATCGGGATCACGAAGATGGCCCGCAGCCCCGCCGCGAAGCGGATGCGCTTGGACAGGCCGATCGCGAGCACCAGGGCGATCACCTGTGCCACGACCACCGTCACGACCGCGAAGCCGAGGGTGAACCCGTACGCCTCCCGGATGCCGGGATCGCCGAGCAGCGCGGTGTAGTTGCGCAGGCCCAGGAAGCTCCAGTTCCCGAACCCGACGTAGTCGGTGAAGCTGTAGAAGATGCCCACCAGCGCCGGGACCACCACGAACGCGGTGAACACGAGCAGCGCGGGGACGAGGAACAGGTAGGCGATCGGCTCGGGGCGCCCGTGCCGTCGACGCCGGCCGACGGGTGCGGCCGGGGTGGTGGGGGCGGTCGTCGTGGTCATACCGTGGCCTCCCGGCTCGCGAGGCGGCGCCAGTCGGCGTCGAGCTGGTCGAGCATCGCCTCGAAGTTCCCCGACCGGATCGCCTCCTGCAGGTAGTTGCCCAGCGGGATGGACGTGGGGACGAAGGTGCCGGCGCCCTGGTAGAAGGCGGCGGAGTCGACGTACTGCTGCAGGCCGGCGAGGCGTTCGTCCTGCTGCGCAGGCCCGTCGGTGAGCGTCGAGTACGCGAGGTTGTCGGCGTTGTAGGCGTTGAGGATCTCAGGGCGCATGAGGAACTCGACGAGCTCGACGGCCTCCTCGCGGTGCGCCGTGTCGACAGGGATGTAGAGGCAGAGGTCGATGTTCACGCGGGCCTGGCGCTCGTCGGGGTCGTCGCTCACCGGCAGCGCGAACGTGCCGACCTCCAGGTCCTCGTCCACCATGGCGATCTGGCTCAGCGCCCACGGGCCCTGCAGGTACATCGCGGCCTTGCCCTGGCCGAACGCGAGGTTGCCGTCGGCGTAGCCGCGCACGGCGTGGTCCGGGTTGAAGAACGACGAGATCGTCTTGGCGCGCTCCATCGGGACCGCCAGCGTCTTGGCGAACGAGACGTCCGAGTCGGGCCCGACGTCCGTGCCGAGCTCCTTCATCCGGCCGAAGAACTCGCCCGGGTCGACGAGGCTGCCGACGGAGTAGTCGAACAGGCCCTGCCACAGCGTCCAGGTGTCCCGGTCGGTCGCGTAGATCGGCGTGACGCCGGCCTTCTGCAGCGCGGTGCAGACGTCGACGAACTCGGTCCACGTGGTGGGGACGGGGAGGTCGTGCTCGGCGAAGATCGCCTTGTTGTAGATGACCCCGGCGGCCGCCAGCGAGTACGGCAGCACGCTGGTGCGCCCGGCGTAGGTGGCGTACTGGTCCGTGAGGTCGCTGATGTCGGTCCGCACGGTGGCCGCCGACGGCAGCTGCGACAGGTCGCTCATCTGCCCGCGGGAGATGTAGCGGGCCAGCTCCAGGTTGTCGTTGAAGCAGCCGACGTCTCCCGGCTCGCTCCGCACGAACTGGGGCGCGATCGCCGTCGTCGAGTCGTGCACGACGCGGATGTGCGGCTGCTCGCGCTCGAACTGCCGCAGGAGCTCGTCGAAGTAGGCGATGACCTCCTGCTTCTGCTCGTAGAAGGTGATCTGCGTGCGGCCTCCGCCGCCGCCCGGCGTGGCACACCCCGCCAGCGGGACGGCCGCCAGCACCCCGGCGGCTCCCGCAAGGAACGAGCGCCGGCTCACCGTCCTCGGCGGACCGGCCATCGTCTTCGATCTCACGCGACGTCTCCTTCGACCACGATCGGCACCGTCTCGGCAACGGGCCGCAGTGAACATACAGCGCTGTAAATTGGGGGTCAAGGTCGCTGGTCGCGGTCGCCGTCCCGGGACCGCGGCCCTAGCCTGGCGAGCGATCCACGGCGTGCACCCGGCGGAGGGCGGCGGACGGTGACCGAGAACGACAGCACGAGCGCGCGGCGCCGCCTCCTGCGCGTACGGCTCCCGAGGTTCTCGCTGCGTCGTCGGTCCCTCGAGGGCGAGCCGGTGGTGGACGCCGCGTCCGAGCGGCTGCAGGAGTTCCTGGTGCTGCTCGGCGGAGCGCTGCTCACCGTCGGGACGGCCGCCACCGACATCCAGCACACGCTCAAGCGCGTCGCCGTCGCGCTCGGGTCGCCCCAGACCACGCTGTTCGTCTTCCCGACGCTGATCCTCATCCGGATGCCGGGCGACACGGAGACCCGGTTCGACGTCGCGGAGTCGGCGGGCGGCGAGGTCCGCTTCGACCGCGCCGCGCAGGTCTACGCCGTCGTGGACGACGCCGTCGCGGGCCGGATCGACGCGTCCGAGGGCGTCGAGCGGCTGCAGCGGATCCGGGACGCGCACCCGCGGTTCCCCGGGTGGGTGCGCACGGCCGGGCACGGGCTGGCCGCGGCGGGGCTCGGGCTCGTGCTGCTCGGCGGCAACCCCGTCAGCCTGCTGTACGCGTTCGTCCTCGGCGTGCTGGTGGGCGCGATCAAGCTCACCGTCCGGCCGGGCACGTACGCCGCGACGCTCCTGCCCGTCGTCACCGCGTTCGTGCTGGCGCTGCTCGTCTTCGGGCTCGCGGACACCGCCGTCGTCAGCGAGCCGCTGCAGGTGCTCGTGCCGCCGCTCGTCACACTGCTGCCCGGGGCCGCGCTCACCACGGGGGTGCAGGAGCTCGCCGCCGGGGACATGGTGGCCGGCTCCAGCCGCCTCGTGTCCGGCCTGGCGCAGCTGCTGTTCCTCGCCTTCGGGATCCTCGCGGCCCTGGCGATCACCGACGTGCCGAGCTCGGCCGCCCTCGCCTCGTCGCCCACCACCCTCGGCGCGTTCCAACCGTGGATCGGCGTGCTGCTCTTCTCGGTCGGCATCTTCCTGTACCACTGCGGGCCGCCGCGGTCGCTCTTCTTCCTCACCGTCGTGCTGCTGGTCGCCTACGGCGGTCAGGTCGTCGGCGCGACGGTCACCAACGGCGTCTACAGCGGCTTCCTCGGCGCGGCCGCGCTGACCCTGTGCGCGTACCTCGTGCAGACCGTCCGGGGCGCGCCGCCCGCCGTCGTCTGCTTCCTGCCCGCGTTCTGGCTGCTCGTGCCCGGCGCGACCGGGCTGATCGGCCTCACGCAGTCCGCCGGCGGGGCCGCCGTCGCCTCCGCCAGCCTGACCACCATCGCCGGGTCGATCGTCTCCATCGCCCTCGGCGTCCTCGTCGGCACGGCGCTGTACCGGCAGATCTACACGATGGCGCCCGCGCGGTGGGGCCTGCGACCCACGTGACCGGCCGGTCGGGGCAGCCCGTCGTCAGAGCAGCAACAGGTTCAGCGCCGCGAGCGCCACGAGCACGGTGACCAGCCGCTCGAACAGCTGCTGGTCCACGTGCCCGATGACGCGCCGCCCGATCCACGTCCCGACCAGCACGACCGGCGCCAGCACCGCCCACAGCGCCACCGTGTCCGCGCGCACGATGTCCACCCCGACGGCGACCGGCAGCTTGATCACGTTGACCGTGAAGAAGAACCATGCCGTCGTGCCGAGGAACCGCCACTTCTCGTACCGCGCGGCCAGCAGGTAGAGGCTCATCGGCGGCCCGCCGGCGTTCGCGACCATCGTCGTGAACCCGGCCAGCCCCCCGTAGCCCAGGGTGGCGGCGCGCGTGTCGGTGCGCAGGTGGTCCCGCCACAGGTTGAGCACCAGCAGCGCCAGCAGGATGCCGCCGATCGTGCGCCGCATGACGTCGTCGCTGACGGCGGTGAGGAAGAACGCGCCGAGCGCCACGCCCACCAGCACCGGCGCGAGGAGCCGGCCGATCATCCGGAAGTCGGCGTGCTTGCGGTAGGCCCAGATCGCGACGAGGTCGCCCGTGAGCAGGAGCAGCAGCACCGCCCCGGTCGAGTCCTTGGCCGGGATGACGAGCGCCATCAGCGCCGCCGCGATCATCCCCAGCCCGCCCAGCGCCGTCTTGGAGAAGCCGACGAGCAGCGCCACCAGCGCGGCGACGGCCCACCCGGTCCACGGCAGGCCGGCGATCAGCGGGGCGGGCTCGAGCACCCGGGCAGCGTAGTCGTCAGCGGCGTCCCGGACCGCCGACGTTCACCGCACGCGGTCGTAGACCACGGCGACCTCGCCCCGCTCCCCCACCTCCTGGGAGGTGAGCGCCCACGTGGAGCCCGGCAGGCCGTCGACGAACAGCCGCGCCCCGCTGCCGGCGATCACGGGGACGACCAGCAGGTACAGCCGGTCGAGCAGGTCCGCCGCCAGCAAGGGCTGGATGACGCTCGCGCTGCTGTTGACGAGGACGTCGCCGTCCCCGGTGCCCTTCAGCTCCGTGACCACCTCGGCGGCCGGGGCGTCCACCACGCGGGCCCGCTCCCACGGCGCGACGGTCAGCGTGCGCGAGAGGACGACCTTCTCCGCGTCGACCAACCATCGCGCGTACGTGCGGTCGCGCGGGTCGGCGGCCTCGTCGTCGGCCACCGACGGCCAGTAGCCCAGGAACCCCTCGGCGTTGACCCGGCCGAGCACCGCCGTCGTCGCGCCCGCGCACATGCGTGCCATGTGGTCGCGCGCCGTGTCCGTGGCCACGTAGGGCAGGAAGGCGGCGAAGTCCGCCGGCCCACCGGGGCCGTGGTACCGCCCGTCGAGCGAGAGGCTGAGGTTCGCCGCCACCGTGCGGCCGGTCGAGTGCGTCATGTCGTGCTCCCTCCGGGTGCCGCCTCCCGGCACCCACATCCCTGGGACGGAGGCGAGGCGGCGTTCTCGACATCCGGAAGGAGGTCGGCCGGTCAGACGTCGAGGTACCCCGTCCGGTCGGCCTCGGTGATCTCACGCCGGACGGTCGCCGGCACGCCCGCCGCCACGGTGTGCGGCGGCACGGAGCGGGTCACGACGCTGCCCGAGCCGATCACCGCCCCCTCCCCGATCGTCACCCCCTTGTTGATCGTCACCCCGCCGCCGACCCAGACGCGGTCCTCGATGACGACGGGCTGGGCGTAGCAGGCGCCGGCGACGCGCTCGCCCGCGTCGAGGGCGTGGTTGGTCGTGTAGATGCCCACCCGCGGCCCGAGGAGGACGTCGTCGCCGATCGTGATCCTGCCGCCGTCGAGCATGATGCAGTCGAAGTTCGCGTGGAACCGGTCGCCGACGCTGACGTTGTACCCGAACTCGCAGCGGAACGTCGGCAGCTCGGGAGTCGAGCCTCGGACGGGCGCCGCCCTCGCACGTCGTGGACCGAGCCGCTCACCCGAGCAGGTGGCGCAGGTAGCGCCCGGGCGCGTCGAGGAACGCGCGCCAGTGCTGCACGAGCTCGAGGTCCTCCCACGTCGTCGGGCGCAGGCCCCACGGCCCGACCTCCAGGATCGTCGCGCCGGGCAGCGCCGCCAGCACCGGCGAGTGCGTGGCGCACAGCACCTGCCCGCCGCGGCCGGCCACGTCCGCCAGCACGCTCATGAGGCTGAGGGTCGAGGCGAAGCTCAGCGCCGCCTCGGGCTCGTCGAGGCAGTACAGGCCCGATCCGTCGAACCGGGACTCGAGGACGGCGAGGAAGGACTCGCCGTGGCTCATCTCGTGGAACACCGGGTCCCTCGGTCCCGGGTGCTCCTCGAGGAACGTGTACCAGCCGTGCATCGTCTCGGCGCGGAGGAAGAAGCCCCACCGCCCCGACCCGACGCCACGCTGCAGCCGGACGGCGCGGTGCAGGGGCGACTCGGAGTCGCGTGTCGAGTGCCGCCCGTGCGCGGTGCCGCCCTCGGGCGAGAGGCCGTAGGCGACAGCCACGGCCTCCACGAGCGTCGACTTGCCGCTGCCGTTCTCCCCGACCAGGAACGTCACGCCTGGAGGGAGGTCCAACCCGTCGCGCAGCAGCTGGTCGACGGCGGGGATGGTGCGCGGCCACACGCCGGCGGGCAGGGGACGTTCGGCGTCCGGCGCGACCCGGACCACCGGCGGCTGCGAGAAGTCCACGTGGGCATCATGCCTGGGCGGTCGGAGGGAGGTGAGGTGGCACTCCTGTCGACGACCGCCCACAGGATCACAGGGCGAGCGGCTCCATCGAGCTGAGGACCTTGCCCTTCTCCCGTGCGTACGCGATCTCGCGGCGTGTCGCTTCTCCGACGTAACCGCCTTCGCTCACCACACGGACCTCGTCCGCCATGTCGATCCGCCTGAGGTGCAGCTCGCCCAGAGCCTCGCGCCGGGGTGGCGTCAGCTCCTCGTCGATCGGTTCGGGACCGAGCACGATCACGCCTCGGGATGTCAGCCGTCGCCGCTCCGATTCAAAGAGGCTCTGGAAGCGCAGCGACCCGCACAGGCACACCACCCGTGGCCGTCCAGCAGCGCCCACGCACATCCCCTCTGAACCATGCCACTAGGTCAGGAGCGCGCCATGCTACATAGGCGCGGGTTCGTGAAACCTAGGTGGCATCCCGACAGAAGGTGTCGAGGTGCAGCGCAGGTCGCACGGACACGACCACTGCACCTTTGCACGATCCCGGGCGCGTCGCGCGTGGTGTGCAAGGTAGGTTGCATCGCTTTCTGGTCGGCGACCACGAGCGCCCGATCCGGCACGCAAGGGAGTTGAACATCGGCGTCTCGGGGGCCATAGCACCCCCCGTCCGTGCCGGTCAGCTGATACGACCCTTCTTGACCGCACCCAGGATGACCTTGATCCCCAGCCCGAGGACGACGAGGTCGAGGAGGACCTGCCCCGCGACCAGCAGCCGCACACCCTCCGCCGTGGGGGCGACGTCCCCCAGACCGACAGTGGCGAACGTGGTGATGGTGAAGTACAGCGCGTCGGACCGACTCAGAGGCTCGCTGAACGATCCCGGATCCTGGAACGAGAGCATGAAGTACGTCGTCGCGAACACGAGCAGGAAGAGCGGGGCGACCGTGGCCAGGGCCTGGGTCGCCCGGATGCCGGGATAGTTGGACCGCACGATCGCGCGCACCTGCCAGACCGTCGTCGCGAGGAGCGCCACGAGGCTGAGGGCGAGGACGAGCACGAGGGACGAAACCGAAGCGCGATCGAGGGGCAGCAGGTAGTAGAGCGCCACCAGGAGGACCGCCGTCGCGCCCGCGCGAAGCAGCCCGAGCGTGATCATGGCCCGTCGGCGCCTGGCGGTGAAGGCCCGCAGGGGCGGTGTGCCAGCCGTGTCCGAACCGCCGTCGACGCGCTCCTCGTGTGGTTCGCCGGCGTGCACGTCCGCTCCCTCCGACGTTGTGAGTGGGTGTGATGGATCTGGCTACTGGAGCATCCGTTGAACCGCGGGCTTGGCACGCGTGACCACGCGGTCGAAGAAGCCGTGGCGGCGCAGCCGCGCGAGGCCCTCGGTGGCGACCACCCAGGCGGGGACCGCCAGGATCAGTCCGACGATCCCTCCGACGATCCCTCCGAGCGCGGTGACCACGAGGACGACCAGGGGATGGATGTCGAGCGTGCGGCCCATCACCCGGGGTTCCACGAAGTTCTCCAGCAGCAGGTTGGACGCGACGACCACGATGAGCATGATCGTTGCGGTGGGCAGGCCGCCCTCGCCCAGTGCAACGATCACGGCGAGCCCGCCGCCGAGGAATGCGCCGATGTACGGGATGTACCCGCCGACGAAGTTCACGACGACGATGGTGAAGACCAGCGGCAGGCCTAGCACGAGCGCGGCGAGCCCGATGACGACGGCGACGATGGCCGACATCGCGGTGCGGCCCCGGCCGTAGTCGCGCAGGGTTCGGCACGAGTCGCTGATGAACCCGTCGATCTCCGTCCGCGTGTCGTCCTGGTCGAACAGGGCGGCCACCGAGTCCCTGAGCTTGGTGCCGTCCTTGAGGAGGTAGTACATGATCAGTGCGCCCAGGATCAGCCCGCTGGCCAGGCCGACGATCGTGCTGACACCCTCCAGCAGGCCCGTCACGACTCCACCCGTCACCGTGGGCGCCGCTTCCTCGACCGCCTGGCGGGCCGCGTCCAGTGCGCCCTCGTCGATGTCGGATTCGGCGACGAGGTGAGCGATCGCGTCGTCCACGGATCCTCCGATCTGGGCCGTCTGCTGGACGACCCCTCGCACGGTGGCGACGACGACGATCGTCGTGAGTGCGAGCAGCAGGAGGACGATCAAGGCCGCCGCGACGGAGCCGCTGACCCCGTGACGTCGCAGCAGGTCCGCGAGCGGCTTGAAGCACACGGCCAGAACGGCGGCAAACGTCAGCGGCAGGACGATCTCGCTCACCGCCGCGAGTGCGAGGACGACGATGACGACCATGACGACGACGCCCACGAAGCTCCACGCCCAGATGCCGAGCTTGGGCCCCCAGGCGAGCGGCCTCGCCGAACCCGACGTCGTCTCCTTCTCCGACGCGGGCTCGTCGACGTCAGGGACGCTGGCCCCTGCGTCGCCGGACACGGGTGCTACGCCTCTTCCTGGTCCTCGGCGTCGGCGAGAGCGACCGCGATCTCGATCTCGAGGGACTCCGCGATGCCGTCCGCCGCGGAGAGGACGCGAGGTGTGCCGACGATGGGCGCGATCGCCGTGAGCACACCTGCAACCTGGTCGGCGTCGATTCCGGACGCTGCCGCCGCTTCCAGGTTCGTGAGGTAGGACACCGTTGGGGCGTCGACCGCGACGAGCGCGGCGAGTCGGACGAGCATCAGTGTGCGGGTGTCCAGGCTCGATGCGTCGACCGAGTCGGCCGTCAGCTGCGTCAGCAGGTCGAGCACGGGAGTGTCCTCGGTGGGTTCGCTCATGATGGTCGTCCTTCCGGGTTCAGCGATTCGTTGATGACGCCGTGGGCCGGGCCGGGAGACCTGTGCCGTCGTGTGGAGCGTCCACGTCCATTGGACTGTCGTCGTGAGCGAGCGCGCCTCACCCAGATCAGGTGAACCCGCGCCCGACCGGGGAACCGCGAGGTGACCGTCGTCGACGGCATGGGGATGAGGCCGGTGACCTCTCCGCGCCAGAAATCGGTCGCTTCTGAAGCGACGTGAGTGCAGTCGGCCCGTCAGGTCGAAGCGACGGCAGGCGCCACAGGGGCACCACATCGTTCGGTCAAGAGCTCGCCATGCTGCATAGACGCAGGATTGTGCAATCTAGGTTGCATCTCGACAAGGCCGCCGTCAGGACTGCATGTCCACGAACCGCGAGTAGTGGCCCTGGAACGCCACGGTGATCGTGTCCGTCGGACCGTTACGGTGCTTGGCGACGATCAGGTCCGCCTCGCCGGCGCGGGGTGATTCCTTCTCGTACGCGTCCTCGCGATGGAGCAGGATCACCATGTCCGCATCCTGCTCGATGCTGTTGTGGACCGCGATGCCGTTGGCGATGAAGTTGTGGGTGTCGAGCACGGTCGCGTCGAACACCTGCTTCTCTCCCAACGACTCGATGGAGACGACCTCGTCCCAGAGGAGGTCGTTGACCGCCATGATCTCGAGCTCTTCGCTGTCGAGGACCTTGGCGATCTTTCCGAGACGCTGTCGCGACGGGCTGCGCTTCCACAGGGCGCTGCCGCAGAACTGGGTGCCGATCGCCTCGGCGAACTGACGATGGGTCATCCCCCGCTCGACAAGGAGGTCACGAACGTCGTCCCAGACCTGGCGCGGGACGGTGTCAACATTCGTGTTGGCCTGAGTGTCACGGATGATCTGTAGCAGGCGCTCGGCGTTCACGCCGCGGTCGCCGTGCACACCGATCTCCTGCAGGAATCGGCGCTGGTCGTCGACCCCGGAAACGTCGAGCGTGTAGCCGGGGCGGTAGGCCCCCTTCGGCGTCGCGCGGTGCACTCGGGTCGAGATGCCGAACCGGAGCAAGAGCCGCGACAGGCCGTCGACCAGCGGACGCGAGGTCGACGCGTAGTAGATCCGACCACTGCGCCCGTTCTTGTTCACCGTCACCGAGCCGTCCGTCGCCCAGATGTGCTTGATGAACAGCGCGATCTGGCGCTTCGGCAGGTGGAACACGCTCGTCGGAACGAACTTCTCGTGGCTGCGGGCGCCGAAAAGGCCCATGTCGTCGAGCCACTCCGCGATCGGGTTCCGCTTACCGTGCGTCAGTCGGTAAGGCGCAGGGAGTCGCAACGTCGTGACCCGCGCCGCCGCATAGTCGTCACGTGCCGGCGTGATGCCGAATACTCCTGCCGCCTCGGTCACCGCGGCAAGATTCTGCTCGTCGATCGACGCGTACCGGATCGGCTGACGCTTCACGAACGATCCATCTCCCAGGAGGTGGGCGAGCATGACCACCTTCCGGTCGTCCCACTCCGCGTTGAGCTCCGGTCCGGGCACGTGACGGGGCACGCCGAGTCGTGACCCCACCTCGAGCTCGCCGAGCGGCGTCCAGCCCTCGTACGTGAGGAAAGGGTGGTTGGCCGTCGCCTCGATCTCCTTGCCTGATGCCAGACGGAGGCGGTACACCGGCTTCACGCCGGTGGGGAACACGTGCGTCAGGTGGCGACGCACGTACTGCAGCCGCTCGTTCAGCGCCCACACCGGGACGTCCTTGGCATTGAGCGCGAACAGCTCGCCCATCGTCGTCTCGGCACCAGTGTCCGCACGAAGGATGCGGGTGTCCTCCGTAAGACAACCGGACTCACGGAGGTCCGACATCGCCGGCTTCTTGTCCTGCCGCTGCTCCGGGCCACGGTTCAGCTGCGACAGCGCGATGACGGGGACCCCGATCTCCTTCGCCAGGAGCTTGAGGGCACGGGAGAACTCGGAGACCTCCTGCTGTCGCGACTCGACCTTCTTGCCGGAGGTCATCAGCTGCAGGTAGTCGATGATGACGAGCTTGAGGTCGTGCTTCTGCTTGAGCCGCCGGCACTTGGCGCGGATCTCGGTGAGCGACATGTTCGGCGAGTCGTCGATGAACATCGGCGCCTCGGAGACCTTGCCCATCACCTTGGCGACCTTCTGCCAGTCGTCCTCGCCCATGGAGCCGTTGCGCAGCTTCTGGAGGTGCACCCGCGCCTCCGCGGACAGCAGGCGCATCGTGATCTCGTTGCGGCTCATCTCGAGCGAGAAGACGACGGACGACTGCTGGTTCTTGATCGACGCCGCACGCGCGATGTCGATCGCCAGGGTCGAGTTGTGCGTCGGGATCATGGCCCGGCTCGCGAGGTACAGGTGTGAAGGGTGCTCGATCTCCACGCAGCGCACGGGCACCGACGGGACCGTGACGACGTCGACGACCTTCCACGCCGCCCCATGACGGGAGACGGTGTGCGCGGCGCCGGACCGCATCGATCCGACGATGTCCTCGGTGGTCCGGATCGCGGCGTCACGCGGGTCGCCGGACAGGCTCGTCGACCACTCGTGCTGCGCGTCGGCGACGATGGTGGTGCCGTCGTCGAAGACGACCTCGTAGCACGGCCGCCCGGTCATCACCTCGGTCGCACGGACGACGCGCGTCGGGGTCCCGTCGGCGGCGATCAGCTCGTCGCCCACCGCGACCTCGCCCATCGTCGTCCAGCCCGAGGGCGTGGGCAGCGGGGTGTCGAGCGCCAGCGCCTTTCCCATGGCAGGCCGTGCGGCGATGACGATCATCTGGCCGGGGTGCAGGCCGTTCGTGAGGCGGTCGAGGTCGGCGAAGCCGGTGGGCACGCCCACCATGCCCTCGCCGCGGTTCCCCGCTGCCTCGATCTCGTCCATGGTGCCGCCGATGATCTCGGAGAGCGGCAGGTAGTCCTCGGAGGTCTTGCGCTCGGTAACGGCGTAGATCTCCGCCTGGGCGGTGTTGACGATGCCCTCGACGTCGCCGCCGTCGGTGGCGTAGCCGAGCTGCACGATCTTGGTGCCGGCCTCGACGAGGCGGCGCAGCACGGCGCGCTCCTGCACGATGCGCGCGTAGTAGCCGGCGTTGGCGGCGGTCGGGACGCCGGCCATGAGGTCGTGGATGTACGGGGCGCCGCCCACGCGGGCGAGCTCGCCGCGCTTGGTGAGCTCGGCGACCACCGTGATGGCGTCGGCGGGCTCGCCGCGGCCGTACAGGTCGATGATCGCGTCGTAGACCGCCTCGTGCGCCGGGCGGTAGAAGTCGTTGCCGCGGATCTGCTCGACGACGTCGGCGATGGCGTCCTTGGAGAGCAGCATGCCGCCGAGCACGCTCATCTCGGCAGCGACGTCCTGAGGAGGTGTGCGGTCGAAGGTGGCGCCGGGCGCACCTTGATATCCCGCCTCGAGCTCCTCGATCGACATGCTGACCCCGCTCCCCCGCCGTCGCCGGCGTCCGGTCCGTCACCGGACATCGACTCCCGCTGTCAGGTCCACGTTCTACCGTGGGGCACTGACACCGCGGACGACGCTAGGCGCGCCCGCGACGGTGCGCAATCGACGGTGTGGACACAGGTGTGGACAGGCCTGTGGATATGCCCCTCAGACTGTGCACGGCCGGTGGACAGCCATGTGCACAACTGGGGATATCGGCTGTGTACAACTTCGAGCGAGCTGCTGACCTGCGGTGTCATTACCCTCAGGCTGTGGAAAGAAAGAAAGTTGGGTGACGTGCACCGCACCCCGGATCCAGACGGCGGACACCCCGGCGCCACCCCGTCTTCACCGACGCCGTCGGACGGTCACGCACCGGGCGAGGCCGCCCACAAGGTTGTCCACAGGGGCGAGGACGACGGCCGGGCGGGCCGCCGCCGCATCGACCGCGACATCCTGGCACTCGCGCTGCCCGCGCTGGGCGCCCTCGTGGCCGAGCCGCTGTTCGTGCTCGTCGACAGCGCCGTCGTCGGGCACCTGGGCACCGCGCAGCTCGCCGGGCTGTCCGTGGCCTCCACGCTGCTCGTCACCCTCGTCGGCCTGTGCGTGTTCCTCGCGTACGCCACCACCGCCGCCGTGGCCCGGCTCGTCGGCGCGGGCCGCACCCGCGACGCGCTGCAGTCCGGCATCGACGGGATGTGGCTCGCCCTCGGCCTGGGCGCCCTGCTCGCGGTGGTGCTGGCCGTGGGCGCCCCGTGGGCGGTCGCGGCGATGGGCGCCGACCCGGCCGTCGCGGGGTACGCCACCACGTACCTGCGCTGGTCGCTGATCGGGCTGCCCGGGATGCTCGTGGTGCTGGCGTCGACCGGCGTGCTGCGCGGCCTGCAGGACACCCGGACGCCGCTGTGGGTGGCGTCCACGGGCGCCGTCGTCAACGCGATCCTCAGCGTGACCCTCGTGTACGGCGCCGGCCTCGGCATCGCCGGGTCGGCCATCGGCACGGCCGCCACGCAGCTGGGCATGGGCGCGGTCCTCACGGTGGTCGTGGTGCGCGGCGCGCGGCGCCACCACGCGTCGCTGCGCCCGCACCGCGCCGGCATCTGGGCCAACGCGCGCGCGGGCGCCCCGCTGTTCGTCCGGACGGCGTCGCTGCGCCTCGCGATCCTGCTCACCGTCGCCGTCGCGACGAGCCTCGGCGCCAGCGCCCTGGCCGGCTACCAGGTGGTCAACAGCCTCTGGGGTCTGGCCGCCTTCGCGCTCGACGCGCTCGCCATCGCCGGCCAGGCCCTGGTCGGCCACGGCCTCGGGTCCGGCGACGTCGGCCGCGTGCGCGCCGTCCTGCGCCGCTCCCTGCAGTGGGGCGTCGGCGCCGGCGTCGTCATCGGCGTCGTGTTCGCCGTGTCGGGGTGGTGGATCGCCCCGCTGTTCACCGCCGACCCCGACGTGCGGGTCGCGATCACGGCGGGCCTCGTCGTCACGGGGGTGCTCATGCCGATGGCCGGCTGGGTGTTCGTGCTCGACGGCGTCCTCATCGGAGCCGGCGACGGCCGGTTCCTCGCCTGGGCGGGCATGCTCACGCTCGTCGTCTACGTGCCGTTCGCCCTCGCCGTCCGCGCCTGGGCGCCCGACGGCGCCGTCGGGCTCGCCTGGCTGTGGGGAGCGTTCGCCGGCGTGTTCATGCTCGCCCGCGCCCTCACCACGGGGCTGCGCGCCCGCGGCGAACGCTGGATGGTCACCGGCGCGTGACGCCGGCGGTCAGGCCGGTGAACGCGGTGTGACGGGGACGCGGGTCACAGGGGCACCAGGAGGCGGTAGCCGATGCCGCGCACGGACATGACGCGCAGCTCGGGCACCACCCGCAGCCGCTTGCGCAGGCGCTTGACGGCGGAGGTCACCGGGTCGGAGTCGCCGAGGTAGCCGGTGCGCCACACCGTCCGCGTGAGCTCGGCGAACGACCACACCCGGTCCGGGGCGGACGCCAGGGTGACGAGCAGGTCGAACTCACGCATCGACAGGTGCACGGGCGTGCCGCGCGCGGTGGCCTCCCGCGCCCCGAGGTCAACCTCGAGCGCCCCCAGCACCAGGCGCCGCAGGCGGGAGGCGTCCGCGGCCAGGGCGCCGAGTGCGCCGGCATCCTCCCCGGCGACACCCGGGCCGGCGTCCGGCACGACGGCGACCGCCGGGGCCGTCCCACGGTCCTCCGCCGGGGCCACGGCCCTGACGTGCACCTCCAGGGGGTGGGACGAGCCGCCCTCGTCGTCGGCCATCACCGCGGCGGCGGGCGGGCCGAGCAGCGTCCGAGCGCCGTCGGTGTCGGCCGTCGCGATGACGGCGGCTCTCCCGCGCAGCAGCCGGGCCACCTCGCCCACGCGTTGCAGCGGCAGCCCGATGCACAGGACGTAGCCACCGGCCGTGTCGACCAGGTCCTCGTGGGGCATCGCCGTCCTCCGTCCGACACGCTCCGGGAAGGTCGTGGGACATCGTTTACCCAGGTGCCTATCAGAGTTCAGGCGACACCGCCCGCCGACTGCCCCCGCCGTCGTCCCGGACCTGCCCCCGGATTGACCGGGAACTGGCCCCCGGCCGCCCTTGTCGCCCCGGTCGACGGCGGATGGGCTGGAGGGTGGGCCCCGACCGGGCGCCCGTCACGACGCCCCCGCGACCCGGGGGCACCCTCACCTGGAGGAAGCGTGCACTCACCGATCCGCACACGATCGACTCGCACCAGGTCGATTCACGCGAGAAGGGGATGGGTCGCGACGAGCGCGGCCCTCGCCCTCCTCGCCACGTCCGCGGCCGGGGTGGCGCCGGCGTTCGCCGCCGCCTCGGACCCCGCGCTCGCCCCTGCGGGCGCCGTCCCCGACCCCGACGAGAAGATCGGGCCCGACGTCGAGAAGGACCTCGCCGCCGGTCCCACCGACTTCTGGCTCGAGCTCGCCGACACCGCCGACCTCACCGCCGCGAAGGACCTCGCCGACTGGGACGAGCGCGGCCGTTTCGTCTACGACACCCTCACCGCGGTCGCCGACGCGTCACAGGCCGGGCTCGTGAAGGACCTCGACGCCGCGGGCGCCGACTACGAGACCTTCTGGATCTCCAACGCCATCCTGGTGCGCGACGGCGACGGCGCCCTCGCCACCTCCCTCGCCGCGTCGCCCGAGGTCGAGCGCATCAGCGCCCCGCGCCGCTACCACCTCGTGGAGCCGGTCGAGCGGGACAAGGTCGCGACCCAGGGCACGCAGTCCGTCGAGTGGGGCCTGCAGGCGATCAACGCCGACGACGCGTGGGCCCTCGGCTACACCGGCCAGGGCGTCACCGTGGCGAACATCGACTCCGGTGTGCAGGGCGACCACCCCGCGCTCGCGTCGCACTACCGGGGCCTCCAGGACGACGGCAGCGTCGTCGACGACTACAACTGGTTCGACACGTCGAACGCCTGCGCCGGTGACTCCCCCTGTGACACCGACGGCCACGGCTCCCACACGATGGGCACCATGGTGGGCGACGACGGCGCCGGCAACCAGATCGGCGTCGCCCCCGGTGCGGACTGGATCGCGGCCAACGGCTGCGCCACGTGCTCGAACGCCGACCTCCTGGAGTCCGGCCAGTGGATCCTGGCGCCCACCAAGGTGGACGGCAGCGACGCCGACCCGAGCAAGCGGCCCCAGGTCGTCAACAACTCGTGGGGCTACGACTCCCCGGGCGTGATCGACGACTTCATGGCCGACCAGATCGACGCCTGGGAGGCCGCCGGCATCTTCGGCGCCTGGTCGGGCGGCAACGAGGGCCCGGCGTGCACCACCACCTCGTCGCCGGGCGCGAACGCCAACACGTACGCCGTGGGCGCGTTCGACTCCTCGGGCGCGATCGCGTCGTTCTCGTCGCGCGGCACCGGGGAGGACGGCACCGTCAAGCCGAACATCTCGGCCCCCGGCGTCAACGTGCGGTCGTCCGTCCCCGGCGACGGGTACGCCTCCTACAACGGCACCTCGATGGCGGCCCCGCACCTCGCGGGCGCGGTCGCGCTCCTGTGGAGCGCGGCGCCGAGCCTCGTGGGCCAGATCGAGGAGACCCAGGCCCTGCTCGACGGCGCGGCGGTCGACGTCGACGACACGACCTGCGGCGGCACCGCCGACGACAACAACGTGTGGGGCGAGGGCAGGCTCGACGTCATGACCCTGCTCGACGCCGCGCCCGTGGGCGACACCGGCCTCGTGACCGGCACCGTGACGGACGCCGACGGCGCCCCCGTCGACGGGGCCGAGGTGACGTTCGACGGCTCCCGCGACCGCACGGTCACGACGGGAGACGACGGCGCGTTCGCCGCCGAGCTCGCCGTGGGCGACTACGCGGTGAGCGCGCAGGCCTTCGGGTACGTCGCCTCGGCGCCGGCCGACGTCGCCGTGACCGTCGACGCGACGGTCACCCTGCCGATCACGCTCGAGCGCGCGGCGACGCGCACCGTCTCCGGCACGGTCACCGAGAAGGACGGCGCGCCCACCGCGGGCGCCGTCGTCGCGCTCTCGGGCCCGCTGGACGCCGTCACCACCGGGGACGACGGGCGGTACGCGATCGCCGGCGTGCCCGACGGGACGTACACCCTCTCGGTCTCGGCGGGCACCTGCGCCGAGCCGTTCAGCACCGAGGTCGTGGTGGACGGCGACGAGACCGTCGACGCCGCCCTGAAGCGCCTGCTCGACGACTACGGCTACTACTGCACGACGGGGTCGGCGGGCGTCGCGTCCGGCGACACGCTGCTGGCGCTCACGGGCGACGACAAGGCGGCGTCCGTCGACCTGCCCTTCGCGTTCCCGTACTACGGCGAGGCGTACGACACCGCGTACGTCTCGACCAACGGGTTCCTGAACTTCCTCGCCTCGTCCACCAGCCTGTCCAACGTGGCGCTCCCCGCCGCGGCCGCGCCGAACGCCGCCGTCTACCCGTTCTGGGACGACCTCAACGTCGACGCGGCGTCAGCCGTGTACACCGGCGTCACCACGGTGGAGGGCGTCGACGCGTTCGTCGTCGAGTGGCGCAACGTGCGCAAGTACCGGCCCGAGACCGACCGGGTCAACTTCTCCGCCACTCTCCTCGCGGACGGGCGGGTCACCCTCGGGTACGGCCCCGTCACCGACACCACCACCGCGCGGGGCGACTCCGCCACGATCGGCATCGAGGACGCCGCGGGCGCCGTCGCGTCCCAGTTCTCGTACAACGCGGCGGCGGTCACCGAAGGGCTGTCCGTCACCTACGACCTGGCGGGCATGGGCTCCGTGAGGGGCACCGTCAGCGACGGGAACACGGACCAGCCGGTCGAGGGCGTCACCGTGACGATCACGTCGAAGGACGACGGGGACGAGACGGTCGTGACCACGGGCTCCGACGGCACCTACGCCGCCCGGCTCCCGCTCGAGCGGTACGGGATCACCTACGCGAAGGACGAGTACGCGGGCGCCACCCGCAACGCGGCCCTCACGGAGGACGGGCAGGTCGTGACGCGGGACGTCGCGCTCGGCGCCGGCCGGCTGGAGGTGAACAAGGAGAGCGTCTCGGCCGCGCTCGGCATGGGGGGCACGGCGTCCCGGGCCTTCCGGCTGACCAACACCGGCACCGAGCCGGTGGACGTCACGCTCGGCGCCGGCGGCGGCGGCTTCGAGATGCTCGGCGCGACGGCGGCCGACGGCGGCGTGATCAGCCACGTCACCGACGCCGCCACCGTGCCCGAGCCCGCGGGGCCGTCCATGGGCACCACCGGGTCCGGGCTGGGTACGGCGGACGGCAAGAACGGCCTCGCGTCGTCGGGTGCGAAGGCCGGGACGGTCTCGCCGGACCTCTCGGCGGTCCCGCTCGACGAGACCACCCTGACCCACTCCGCGTCGCAGGACATCGTGGCGAACAACTCCGCGGCCTGCACCAACCAGGTGGTCACGCAGGACAACGGCTACCTGCGGACGTTCACGCTGAGCGACTTCGGCATCGACGGCTCGCTCGACGTCTCGTCCGTGTCCTTCGGCGTCGAGGCGGTGCGCACCGCACAGCCGCTCACCGTGAACCTCTACACGCTCGACGGCGCCCTCACCTACGCCAACATGACGCTGGTCGGCAGCGCCGAGGCCACCGTGGGCACCGACGCGGCCGGCACGGTCGTCTCCGTGCCCGTCACGGGCGAGGTGCCGAAGGGCGGCACGCTCGTCGTGGAGGTCGACGTCCCGGCCGGCGGGTGGTTCTTCGCCGGGTCGAACGACGCCGGGCAGACGGCGCCGACGTACATCCGGTCGGAGGCCTGCGGCCTCCTGGAGCCGACCGACACCACGGAGGTCGACTTCCCGGACATGCACCTCGTCATGAACGTGTCCGGCGAGACCTCCGGAGGCGCGGGCGTCGCGTGGCTGGACGTCCAGCCGCCCGAGCTCACGCTCGCACCGGGGGCGTCCGTCCAGGCCGCGGTGACCCTCAGCGCCGTCGTCGAGCAGCCCGGGGCGTACTCGGCCACGATCACCGCGGGCGAGGACACGCCGTACGCGGCGCCCACCGTCTCCGCCTTGATGACCGTCAAGGCGCCGACCGGCTGGGGCAAGGTCGCCGGCACGGTCACCGGCGACGGTGCCCCGCTCGACGGCGCCGTCGTGAACCTCGACGGCAAGGCGTACGACACGACGCTCGTCACGGGCGCCGACGGTACGTACGGCTGGTGGATGCCCAGGCCCAACGGGCCGCTCCAGCTCGTCGTCGCGGCGAACGGGTTCGTCCCGGCCGTCCGCACCGCGCAGATCGTCGCCGGCCAGACGTCGGTCTACGACGTCGACCTGAAGCCGCTCCCGTGACCCGCACCTGACAGGAGGGAACGACCACGGCCCGCCCCCCGGGCAGGCCGCATCTGGCGCCCGTCGGACATCTCGTCGTCCGTCGGGTCGCCGGTCGATCACGCAGACGCTCGGCCGGGAAGTCCCGGCCGAGCGTCTTGCGTGGTCGGCTACCAGGCGAGTCCGTCGAGATGGTTGTGGCCGGAAAGCAGGAGAGCGAGGCGACCCCGCGCCGTCTCGCGGACGCCAGGATGAGGGTGGTGTGCGTAGATCGCGAGCTCCACGTACCCGTCATAGACGTTCAACCGCTCGCGCAGATGCTCGGCCTCGAACAGCTCCGGATACGCGCCGTGCAGCCATCCGGGGACCTCTGTCAGGGTGGTCTCGTCGAGCCCTCGCGCGTCGGGGGTGGGTGGGAACTCCCGCGCTCTGGCGCACCAGCGCAGGACGGTGTCGAGCTCGGCATCCGCCGGCTGGGCCAACGCCTCCGCGAAGTCGATCAGACCGGTGACGCGTCCTTGGTCGACGATCACGTTGGACCCGTGCAGATCGCCATGGACGAGGACGGGTACGTCGTCGACGAACAACGCCAGCCGCTCCTGGACCCACCCGGCGACGTCCGCGAGCAGGTGCGGGTCGTGACCGGGCACCCGCCGGGCAGCCTCGACCTGCTGGAGCGTCGCACCCCAGACGGGCGGGTGGAACGCCGGCCACGGCTCGCCGGAGAGCGCGTCGGCCAGCCAGGGCGGTAGCAGGTCGGCCGGGACAGGAACGCGGTGGAGTGCGCGCAGTGCGGCGCCGAGGCTCTCGATGATGGATCGGCGCGTGTGCGAGTCCGCCGCCGGCCATGCGTCGTACAGGGTGTGGCCGGGCAGGCGCGCGGAGACGTACCACGACCCGTCTGGGCCGTCGCCGTGGGCGAGGTGCCGGGCGTGCGGGACCTCGCTGCCGGCGAGCAGGCCGACGACTCTCGCTTCGTGGCGATAGGCGTCGCGGAACCGTGCGTCGGTGCTCAGTCGGACGACGTATTCGTCGCCGACCCATGCGCGGCTCACCCAGCCGGCCCTGGGAACGAACCGCCCCGTTGCCGGCAGACCGGCGGCCGCCAGCGTCCGCAGCAGCGCCGGGTCGGTGGCCGGCCCGTCGACGAAGGATGGTGGTGGGGTGATGGCGGCTCCTCAGAACGGCTGACAACGCGTCGACCTGAGCGGTCGCGCGCGACGCTCCGGGGACGACGACGGCCCCTGTCCTCGTGAGAGGACAGGGGCCGTCGTGCGTGGTCTCGTCAGGCTCGACCACCGGTGAGCGGACTCAGCCGGCGACGACCTTGACGGCGATCTTCGCGGAGACCTCAGGGTGCAGGCGCACCGACACGGTGTACTCACCGGTCGTCTTGATCGGCTGACCGATCTCGATCTTGCGCTTGTCGACCTGCGGGCCGGACGCGGCCACGACCGCGTCGGCGATGTCACCAGTGGTGACGGCACCGAACAGACGGCCGGACTCGCCGGCGTGCGCCGTGACGACGACCGACTTGGAGGCCAGCGAGTCGGCCACCGCCTTGGCCTCGTCCAGCGTGGCGATCTCGCGAGCCTTGCGAGCCTTGCGGATCGCGGAGACCTGCGACTCGGCGCCCTTGGTCCACGGGGTGGCCAGGCGGCGCGGGATGAGGAAGTTCCGGGCGTACCCGTCCTTCACCTCGACGACGTCCCCGGGCTCACCGAGACCGGTGACCTCGTGGGTCAGGATCAGCTTCGACATGATTCAGTGATCCTTTCCGGTCAGCGAGCCGAGGACGAGTACGGCAGCAGCGACATCTCACGGGCGTTCTTCACCGCGCGAGCGATCTGGCGCTGCTCCTGGACGGAGACGCCGGTCACGCGACGCGCGCGGATCTTGCCGCGGTCGGAGATGAACTTACGCAGCAGCGCAGTGTCCTTGTAGTCGACGGACTCGATCTTCGCCGTCTTGAGCGGGTTGGCCTTCTTCTTGGGCTTGCGCACCACAGGCTTTGCCATGGTGTTGCTCCTTCACAGGTGCAGTCCTCGCGACGCGCCGGCCACAGGGGCCGACGTCGGAGGACGGGTGATCTGGGGACTGGCGCCGATCAGAACGGGGGCTCGTCCGAGAACCCGCCACCAGAGGAGGCGGGACCGGCCGTGGCCCACGGGTCGTTGCTCTGACCGCCGCCGGAAGAACCGAAGCCTCCGCCGGCCTGGCCGCCACCCTGGGGGCCGCCGTAGCCGCCCCCCTGGTTGCCGCCGCCGCCGTTGAAGCCGCCGCCGCCACCGGAGCGCTGGGCGCGGGTGACCTTCGCCGAGGCGTACCTCAGCGACGGACCGACCTCGTCGACCTGCAGCTCCACGACGGTGCGCTTCTCCCCCTCGCGGGTCTCGTACGAGCGCTGCGTCAGACGGCCCTGCACGACGACGCGCATGCCCTTCGTCAGCGACTCGGCGACGTTCTCCGCGGCCTCGCGCCAGACCGAGCAGGCGAGGAACAGCGCTTCGCCGTCCTTCCACTCGTTGGTCTGGCGGTCGAACGTGCGCGGCGTGGACGCGATGCGGAAGTTGGCGACGGCAGCCCCTGACGGGGTGAAGCGCAGCTCCGGGTCCGCGACCAGGTTTCCGACGACCGTGATGACGGTCTCACCAGCCATGCCATGCTCCTTCGTTCGTCCGAGAGTCGTGAGGGGATCCCATCACAGGGCGGTGACATCTCTCGGGACGCCGCCCGCGACGGGCAGAGTTTTCGGTTCAGGTCTCAGCGGGCGTCGCGACGCAGGATCTTGGTGCGCAGCACGGCCTCGTTCAGGCCGAGCTGGCGGTCCAGCTCCTTCGCGGTGTCCGGCGTCGACGTGAAGTCGACGACGGCGTAGATGCCCTCGGAACGCTTGGAGATCTCGTACGCCATGCGGCGACGGCCCCAGATGTCGACCTTGTCGACGGAGCCACCCTCGGTCGAGATGACCGACAGGTACTTCTCCAGCGACGGGGCCACGGTGCGCTCCTCGACCTCCGGGTCCAGGATCACCATCAGCTCGTACTGACGCATGTGTTCAACCCACCTCCTCTGGTCTCAGCGGTCACGGTCGTTCCGTGACAGGAGGGTTCATTCGTGCGTCGGCCGCGCTCCGCCCCGGATCGGACCGGGGTGGAAGGCACAGCCAGTCGACCAGGATACCCGCCCGTGCGGGTGTCCTGGAAATCGGTCAGTTCTCTCCGTCGAGGATGCCCAGGTCGTCCTCGGTCGGGGGATCGGTCGGCTCACCCGACGGCTCGTCGGTCGGCTGGTTCCCGTTGCCGTTGCCGTTGCCCTGCGGGCCCTTCGAGACGATCAGCGTCACCGTGGAACCCTGGTCGACGCTGTTGCCCTGGCCGGGATCCGTGTCGATGACGACGCCGACGGGCTGGTCGCTGAACTCCTCGCGCACGGCCGGCTGCAGGGCGTCGCCGTAGATCATCTGCTCGGCCGTCGTCCGCGGCTGCCCGACGACGTTCGGCACCACGACCTGCTCCGGCTGCTCCGGCTGCCCGGTCGAGACGACGAGGGTGATGGTCGTGCCGACCGGCACCTCGGTGTTCGCGCCCGACATCTGCAGCACGGTGCCCTTGCGCTCCTCGCTGTTCTGGGACTGCGCGCGGACCTTGAGCTGCAGCCCCTCCAGCTGCTGCGTGGCGGAGGCGACGTCCTGACCGACGAGGTTCGGCACGGTGACCGCCTCCTCCTCCGTCTCGGTGGGCGTGGGCGACGGCGTGTAGGTCGGCTGCGTGGGCACGTACTCCGGGAACTCCTCGACGTCCATGCCCTCCGTGGCGACCTGCATGAAGTCGGTCCACGCGCGCACCGGCCAGGTGCCACCGGTGATCTCGTCCCACTCGCCGAAGCCGTCGATCTCGTCCTGGCCGGAGATCTTGCCCGCCTCGAGGTCGAGCGTCTTGTACTGCCGCAGGCCGACCACCGTCGTGAGCTGCGGCACGAAGCCCGCGAACCACGCCGACTTGTTGTCGTTCGACGTGCCCGTCTTGCCGGCCACGGGCCGGTCCAGCTCCTGGGCGACCCGGCCGGAACCCGTGGGGTCCTCGACGACCTTGGTCATCGCGTAGGCCGCAGCGGTGGTGACGTCCGGGTCGAACTCCTTCTCCTGCTCCGACGGGCCCTCGTAGAGCGTGGTGCCGTCGAGGGTCTCGACCTTGGCCACCACGTGCGGCGTCGTGCGGTACCCGCCCGCCGCGATGGTGGAGTAGGCCCGCGCGAGATCGACCGGTCGCACGGAGTCGACGCCCAGCACGTTCGACAGGCCGGCCGACAGGGGGTAGTTCTCGTCCTTGCGGATGCCCGCACGCTCAGCCACCTCGCGGGTCTTCTCGGGCCCGACCTCCTCGTTGAGCTGTACGAACGCGGTGTTCACGGAGTGGGCAGTCGCCGTGGTCAGGTCGATGCTGCTGCCGTAGTTGGCCCCGCCGAAGTTGGGGACCGTCCAGTCCTCGCCGTTGTTCGCGGCGGGGAAGACCTTCCCCGAGTTCCCGTCGACCTTCTCCTCGAGCGTGTGGTCGTCCTCGAGCGCCGCCATGAGCGTGAACGGCTTGAACGTCGAGCCCGCCTGGACCACGTCCTGCGTGGCGGTGTTGAGCGACTGCTTCACGTAGTCCGGCCCGCCGTACAGCGCCTTCACGGCACCGGTCTGCGGGTCCATCGACACCAGCGACATGCGGACGTTCTTGTCCGCCTTGCCGTAGGTGCCGTCGTCGTGCAGCGTCTTCTCCACCTCGACGGCGGTCTTCTGCAGCTTCTGGTCGATCGTCGTGGTGATCTTCAGTCCCCGGGTCTCCAGCTCCGCCTCGGATTCGAGGGGGCCGTCGGGGTTGTTCTTGGAGCGGACGAGCTCCTTCTTCACCTCCGCGAGCAGATAACCCTTCTGCCCGCCCTGGGTGTTGGTGGCTTCCCGCTTCTTCTGGAACTTCGGGAACTCCGCCTTCGAGTGCTCGTCCTTGGTGATGTAGCCCTGCTCGTACATCCGGTCGATGCTCCGCCCCCAGCGGATCTTCGCCTGGTCGAGGTTGATCGACGGGTCCCAGTTCACCGGGGACGGGATGATGCCCGACAGCATCGCCGCCTCGGACGGCGTGAGGTCCTTGGCGTCCTTGTTGAAGTACTCCTGCGACGCCGCCTGGATGCCGTAGGTGCCGCGGCCCCAGTAGATGGTGTTGAGGTAGTTCTCCAGCACCTCTTCCTTGGGCTGGGTCTGCGCCACCTTGAGCGCGATGATCGCCTCGCGTGCCTTGCCCGCGTACGACGTCGTCGTGTCGAGGTAGTACCGCTCCACGTACTGCTGCGTGAGCGTGGACGCGCCCTGCCGGCCGCCGCCCTGGAAGTTGCTGTAGGCGGCGCGGGCGATGCCCTTGACGTCGATGCCGTTGTTGGTCCAGAACGTCGAGTCCTCGGAGGCGACGACGGCGTTGCCCACGTAGGGCGGCAGGTCCTCGTACTTGATGAGCTCGCGCTTCTGCTCCGCGAACGTGCCCATCTCCTTGCCGTTCGACCAGTAGACCGTGGTGGCCTGGTTGTTCACCTCGTCGAGGCCGTCGGGGATCGTCGTCGTGCTCCACGCGGCCACGAACAGGCCGGCGCCGAGCGCCGTGCCGGTGAGCCCGGTGCCGACGACGATGCGCCAGGAGGGCAGCCATCGCTGCACCGCGCCCTTGTTCGGGCGCGGGTAGTTCCAGAAGCGACGTCTCCTCGCCACGTCAAGCCTTTCGTCGTGCGGGACCGGCGGCACTCTCGTCGGGTGCTCGCGCCGGCCTGCGGACCACAGGGAACACTAGGCGATACGACGGTGCCAGCGGGAGCCTCGGGCGCCCGGGGCGACGGTTCGCCCCCAGCCGTCCCCAGCCCTCTGGCCTGCGCTCCGCGGAACCTTCACAACTGCGGGCATGCCCCGCCGCGGTCCTTGCCGTTGCACGATCATGTCGGCGCGTCCTATTCTCACGATGTATCGACTCGATACGTCGTGACGACGGGTCGGCAACACCGGGACGAATCGGACAGGAAGGGGTTCCTCGTGCGCAGCAGGTCTGTCGTGCTCGAGACGGCCATCCTCGGCCTGCTCAACTCCGCCCCCCTGCACGGGTACGAGCTGCGCAAACGGCTCAACCTGCTGCTCGGCTCGTTCCGCGCGTTCTCCTACGGCACCCTCTATCCGGCCCTGAAGTCCCTCGTCGCCCGCGGCCTCATCGAGACCACGGAGCGCGAGGCCCCGGCCCCCGCGGGCCGGGCGTCGGGCACCCGTCAGGCCGGCGCCAAGTCCTCGGGCAAGGCGCCGCTGTCGGGCCGGCGCGGGCGGATCGTGTACCGGCTGACCGCGGACGGCAAGGAGCATCTCCAGACCGTCCTCGCGTCGTCGGGCCCGGCGGCCTGGGAGGACGAGAACTTCGACGTCCGCTTCGCGTTCTTCGCGCAGACGGACGCCGAGACCCGCATCCGTATCCTCGAGGGTCGGCGCACCCGGCTCACCGAGCGGCTGGAGGCGGTCCGAGAGTCTGCCGCACGCACCCGCGAGCGGCTCGACGAGTACACCCTCGAGCTGCAGCGCCACGGGCTCGAACAGGTCGAGCGCGAGGTGCGTTGGCTCGACGGACTCATCACCACGGAACGCGACCGTGCTCTCGGCCGCGCCCGCGACCACAGCGCCGGGGCGCAGGACGCCCCGGCCCAGAGAAACAAGGAGCGAGGATGACCTCCGTCCGCGTTGCCATCGTCGGTGTCGGAAACTGTGCATCGTCCCTGATCCAGGGCGTGCACTACTACCGCGACGCCGCCCCGACCGACACCGTCCCCGGCCTCATGCACGTCCAGCTCGGCGACTACCACGTGAGCGACCTGGAGTTCGTGGCGGCGTTCGACGTCGACGCGAAGAAGGTCGGCTTCGACCTCGCCGAGGCGATCCACGCCTCGGAGAACAACACGATCAAGTTCGCCGACGTGCCGCCCACGGGCGTCGTCGTCCAGCGCGGCCACACGCTCGACGGCCTCGGCGACTACTACTCCGCGACGATCGACGAGTCGGACGCCGAGCCGGTCGACGTCGTGCAGGCCCTCAAGGACGCAAAGGTCGACGTCCTCGTCTCCTACCTGCCGGTGGGCTCCGAGGCGGCGGACAAGTTCTACGCGCAGGCCGCGATCGACGCGAAGGTCGCGTTCGTCAACGCCCTGCCCGTCTTCATCGCCTCCGACCCCGAGTGGGCGAAGAAGTTCGAGGACGCGGGCGTGCCGATCGTCGGCGACGACATCAAGTCGCAGGTCGGCGCCACGATCACGCACCGCGTGCTCGCCAAGCTCTTCGAGGACCGCGGCGTCGTGCTGGACCGCACGTACCAGCTGAACGTCGGCGGCAACATGGACTTCAAGAACATGCTGCAGCGCGACCGTCTCGAGTCGAAGAAGGTCTCCAAGACGCAGGCGGTGACCTCGAACCTCACGGGTGCCCTCGGCGGCAAGAAGGAGGACCGCAACGTCCACATCGGCCCGTCGGACTACGTCGCGTGGCTCGATGACCGCAAGTGGGCGTACGTCCGCCTCGAGGGCCGCGCGTTCGGCGAGGTGCCCCTGAACCTGGAGTACAAGCTCGAGGTGTGGGACTCCCCCAACTCGGCCGGCATCATCATCGACGCCGTGCGCGCCGCGAAGATCGCGCTGGACCGCGGCGTCGGCGGCCCGATCCTCTCCGCGTCGACGTACTTCATGAAGTCGCCGCCCGTGCAGATGGAGGACACCGCGGGCCGCGCCCAGCTCGAGGCGTTCATCCGCGGCGACATCGAGCGCTGACGCCGGCGACCACCGTCGCACGACCACGGAGCCGGGCACCGCGTGCGGTGCCCGGCTCCGTCGTGCCCGAGCCCTTCTCGACCTCGCTCAGGACGCCGGCCGCACCACCGCCCCGCCCGCGGCGACGGACTCCTGGGCGGCGGCGACCACCCGCAGGGTGCGCAGGCCGGCGCGCCCGTCCGGCCCGGGCGTCGCTCCCGTCCGCACGCACCCCAGGAAGTGCTCCAGCATCAGCGCGTCCAGGTTCTCGCCGAACCCCAGCCACGCCGGCACGGCGCCGCCGCCCACGAAGCCGTCGACGTGCGCGCCGAACGGGTCGATCTCCACGGTGCCGCCGGTGCCCGTCACCTGCAGCGTGAGGCCGCCCCACGTGGCCGCCCCGTCGGGGACCGACCACGAGCAGTCCACCGTCACCTCCGCGCCGCCGGCGTACGTGATGCTGACCAGGCCGCCGGTCTCGGCCCGCACCCGCGGGTCGTCGCCGTGCAGGACCCGGTTGGTCACGGCACGCACGGCGACCGCCTCCTCCCCGAGCAGCGCGTCCAGCAGGTCCGCCACGTGCACCACGTGGTCCGCGAGCGCCCCGCCGCCCGCGAGCTCGGGGTCGGTGAACCAGGCCCGGCCGGAGGGGACCTTCCCGTTGTTGGTCCCGGTCGCGCCCAGCACCGTGCCGAGCGCCCCGGACTCCACCAGGCCGCGCAGCGTCGCGAACTCCGGGCTGAACCGGACGGGGTAGGCCGTCATCAGCAGGACGCCGGCGGCGTCGCACGCCGCGAGCATCGCCTCGGCGTCCTCGACCCGGGTCGCGAGCGGCTTCTCGCACAGCACGTGCGCCCCCGCCGCGGCCGCGGCGAGCGCCACGTCCCGGTGCCGGGCGTTCTCCGCGCAGACGATCACGGCGTCCGGCCCCCACTCCAGGGCCTCGGCGTAGGTCTCGACGTAGGGCGCGCCGTGCAGGTCGGCGAACCCGCGGCCCCGCAGCTCGTCCGGCGGGGCGGTCGCGGCGTCGGGGTCGGCGGTGAGGAGCTCGACGTCCGGCCGGTCGCGCAGCAGGGCGATGTACGACCCGGCGTGCACGTGGGCGAAGGACAGGACGGCGACGCGCAGGGGCGTCGTGGGGGCGGTCATACCGGGCTCCCGGCGGCTGCGAGGGCGGGGGTGTCGGGCGGGGGGTGCGGCGTGCCGCCGAGCTCGCGCACCCGGGCGGCGGTGTCGACCGCGACCGGCTCCCCCGCGTCGATCGACGTGAGCGCCGCCTCGGCGAGCTCGACGGCGACCACGCCGTCGAGGGCGCTCACCCGCGGCCGGAGGGGATGGTCGGCGGGCAGCGCCGTCGGCGACGCCGCGAACGCGCGCGCGAGCTCCCGGATCTCGGTGAGGTACGGGCTCTCCCCCGCCGCGGGCGCCGGACGCGCCAGCCCGCCGGTCGGGACGGGCGGCAGGTCGGACCGCACCCCGCCCGACGTCGCCGAGTCGAAGCGCAGCACGCCGGCGTCGCCCGCCACGTGGAACGAGGTCCGGAAGGCCGTGTGCGGGGCGCCCCACAGCCCGCGGACGTGGGTGATCGCCCCGCCGGCATGGGTGAGGACGACGTGCGCGAGGGTGTGCGGCGCACCGTCCTCCTCCAGGGACCGGCGGGTGGCGAAGACGCTGGTCACCTCCCCCGCCACCCATCGGGCGACGTCGAGGTCGTGGACCATGAGATCCAGCACGACGCCGCCCGAGCGCGCGTCGTCGGCGAACCACGGGGACCACGAGGGGAACGCCCCGCCGCGGGCGAACCGCAGCACGGCCGGCGTCCCGATCTCCCCGGCGTGGACCGCGGCCCGCATGAGCGCGTACTCCGGGAAGTACCGCACGACATGACCGGGGTAGAGCTGTCGGTCGGCGGCGCGGGCCGCCTCGAGCAGGGCGAGGGCGTCGGCCGCCGTCCGGCCCAGGGGCTTCTCGCAGAGCACGTGCCGACCGGCCGCGAGGGCGGCCGACGCGACCTCGAGGTGGGTCGGGGTGGGCGTCACGACGTCGACGACGTCGACGACGTCGAGCAGCTCGTCGAACGACGCGGCGACGCGGCCGTCGTGGGCCGCGGCGAGCTCGGCGGCGCCGTCGACCGAGTGGACGACGAGCTCGGTGCCGAGCGCGCGCCAGGCCGGGGCGTGGGCGCGGGCCATCCCGCCGGCGCCGACGAGGCCGACCGTGAGGGGTGGCGGTGCGGGCAGTGCGGGCAGTGCGGGCATGGGTGCTCCCTACTTGAGTCCGGAATGGGCGAGGCCGTCGATCACACGGCGCTGCAGGGCGATGAACAGCAGCAGGATCGGGGCCATGGCGAGCACGCTGGCCGCCATCATCACCGTGTAGTCGGTGGTGGTGCGCCCGGCGAAGGTCGCGATGCCGGCCGCGAGCGGCATGCTCTCGGCCCGGGTCGAGACGACGAGCGGCCACAGGAGGTCGTTCCAGGACCACAGGACGGTGATGATCGTCAGCGCGCCGAGGCTGGGCCCCGCGAGGGGCAGCATGATGCGCGCGAAGACCTGGAAGGGGTTGGCGCCGTCCAGGCGGGCGGCCTCCTCGAGCGAGTCGGGCACGCCCTTGAAGAACTGCATCATGAGGAAGGTGCCGAACGCGCTGAAGACGCCGGGGGCGGCGATGCCGGCCACGGTGTTCAGCCAGCCGAGCCCGTTGACGATCTGGTACTGCGGGATGAGGTACACCTGCGACGGCACCATGAGGATCGACAGGACGAGCGCCAGCAGCACGCCGCGCAGCGGGAACCGCATCCGCGCGAACGCGTAGCCCGCCATCGAGCACAGGACGAGCTGCCCGACGGTGCGCACGACCGTGATGGACACGGACACCCAGAACTCCTGCAGGAACGGGAGCTTGGAGAACACCTCCGCATAGTTGCCCCACTGCAGCTCCCCCGGCCAGAAGACCGGGGGCACGCTCATCACCTGGGCGTTGGTGGACAGCGACGTGAGCACCTGCCACACGAACGGGAACACCATCACCACGCCGCCGGCCGCGAGCAGCACGTGCGCCCAGGCGTTGGAGCCGTGGCGCGAGCTGCGCCGCCGGGCGGGCGCCGGGCGGGCGGCCGTGCCGGGCACCGCAGGGGCGGCGAGAGTCGGCTCAGGCATAGGTGACCCACCTCCTCTGCATGCGGAACTGGAGCAGGGTCACCGCGCCGACGATGAGCAGGATGACCATCGCGATGGCGGCGGCGAAGCCCTTGTCGTTGCGCAGGAACGCCTCGTTGTAGAAGAGGTAGACGAGGGACTGCGTCTCCTGGATCGCGGGGTTCCCCTGGCCCATGAGGGCGTACAGCAGGTCGAAGAGCTGGAACCCGTTGATGACGGTGATGACGGTGACGAAGAAGACGCTGGGCGTCAGCAGCGGCACGGTCACCGACCGGAACTGCCGCCACGGCGAGGCGCCGTCGAGGGAGGCCGCCTCGAACAGCTCGGACGGGATGTTCTTGAGGCCCGCCGACAGGATGATGATGGCGAACCCGAGCGAGGTCCACAGGCCCACGATCGACACGGCGACCAGCGCGAACCCCGGCGTGGACGTCCACGCCGGCCCGTCGACGCCCACCAGGCCGAGCGCCCAGTTGAGCACGCCGAAGTCGCCGTTGAAGATCAGGCGCCAGACCATCGCGACCGCCGTCGGCATCGCGACGTACGGCATGAAGTAGAGCACCCGGTAGAACGCGGTGAACCGCATGCCCGGCCGGCTCAGCAGGCTCGCGACCACCATCGCGATCGGGATGCCCAGCAGCACGATCCCGGTGTAGACGAGCGTGTTGACGATCGCCGTCCCGAGGTCGGGGTCGCTCGCGAGGCGCACGTAGTTCTCGGTGCCCACCCAGGTCTGGCCGCCGAACGCGCCCCACTCGGTGAAGCTGAACCAGCCGGTCTGGACGATCGGCCACAGGTAGAACAGGACGACGCCGAACATGGTGGGCAGGACGAACAGGACGGGCCACCAGCCGTCGTGCCCGCGCCGCGCGCCGCCAGCAGGTGCTTTCCGGGGCGGGCCGGTGCGCGCCGCGGCGCGGCGGGTGGAGCCCCGGGCGGGCGAGGCGAGGCCGTCGCCCGCCCGGGGGGATCGGTCGACGGAGGTCATTCCTTCGCCAGCTCCTCGTTCATGGCGTCGGCCAGCTCGCGGGCGACCTCCTCGACGGGCCGGTCCCCGGAGAACGCCTGCGGGAGCAGCTCGTTCTCGAGCGCGTTCCAGGCTGCCGTGTTCTTGGAGATCGGGTACGGGAAGGACATCTCGTCGGCGGACTCCAGGAAGACGTCGATGCCGAAGCTCGGCACGGAGTCGACGAACGCCTGCTGCGTCCCGGTGTACGCGGGGTTCGCGACGCCCATCTCCGCCTGCGTGCGCTGCGCCTCCTCGGAGCCGAGGTAGGCGAGGAAGGCGTTGGCCGCCTCCTTGTTCTCGCTGTCCGCGGCGACGACGTTCGCGAGGCCGTGGATCACGGTGGCCCGCTGCTCGGGCCCCTCGGGCAGCCGCACCGTGCCGAAGTCGTCCTTGTTCGGCGAGTCCTTCATCTCGGCCACCGACCAGTTGCCGGACCAGAACATGGCCGCCTTGCCGGAGTTGAACCAGACGTTCGGCTTGGTGTCGGACATCTGCTCGAGGGTCGGGGCGGAGCCGTCCGCCACCAGGTCGGCCCAGAGCTGCAGGCCCTCGATCGAGGCCGGGTCGTCGTAGCCCGACGTCGTGCCGTCCTCCGAGATGACGTGCCCGCCCGCCTGCAGGATCGAGTCGTAGTAGCTGCTCTGCCCCGCGCTGTTGAGCTCGGTGACGACGCCGTAGACGCCCTGGTCCGAGAGCTTGTCGGAGATCGTGCCGGCGGCGGCGTTGAAGTCGTCCCACGTCCAGTCGTCGGTCGGCAGGTCGACGCCGGCCTGCTCGAAGAGCGCCTTGTTGTACCAGAGCGCCACGGTGTCGAAGTCCTTCGGGACGCCGTACTGCGCGTCCTCGTACGTGTACAGCTGGTTGAGCGCGTCGGGGTACTTCGACGGGTCCAGGTCGCCGCCCTCCACGAGCCCGGTCAGCGGCTCGAGCAGGTCGTTCGCGGCGTAGAGCTGGACGTTGGGGCCGTTCATCCAGAACACGTCGGGCAGGGTGCGGGACTCGCCCTGCGTCTGCAGCTTGGTGAAGTACTGCTGGTACGGGGTCAGGTCGACGGTGACCTTGATGTCCGGGTACTGCTCGTTGAAGTCCTTGATGTTCTGGTCGATCGCCGGCTTCTGGTTCTCGTCCCAGATCGCGTAGGTGAGCTCGGCCTGGGCGTCGGTCGGCGCGACCGCCGCGCCGTCCTCGGCGGCGTCGTCGCCGCCCGCGCACGCGGAGAGCGTCAGTGCCACGGCGGCGACGCCCGCGAGGGACGCGCTGCGCAGGAGATGCTTCATCGGGGTGCTCCTCGGGTTGGATGGGTCCGCTCAGGTCCCGGGCCTCCGTGCCGCGGGGTCGACGTCGTCGTCGAAGTGGGCCGCGACCTCGGGGGCCACGGGCCGGACACGCTGCGGCGCGGACCCTGCACGCAGCGAGAGGGTGGCGGCGATGCCCGTCGCGACCGCGTCGCGGGCCATCACCGGCGAGGTGGTGATCGGCGCGCCGTCGGCCACGGACCGCAGGAACTCGTCCACGGTGAGCCGGTCGGCGTCCTGGTGCCCCTGGCCGGCGGCGACGACCGGGTACTCGACGTCGCCGCGCTCGGACCAGGACGTGCGGCGGTTCCAGACCCGCACGGAGCCTCCGTCGCCGTCACCGACGTTCTCGAGGCGTCCGCGCGTGCCGATGACCGTGTAGTTGCGCCAGTAGTCGGGCGTGAAGTGGCACTGCTCGTAGCTGGCGAGGACGCCGTTGCCGAGCCGCATGAGCATCATCGACGTGTCCTCGACGTCGATCACGGGGTGCAGGCCGCGCTGCTCGAGCGGCGGCCAGTTGTCGTACGAGAACCAGTCGGTCATGAGCTGGCCCGTGCGGTCGGCGCGGTCCGTGACTCGGCCGTACACCTGCAGGTCGCCCATGCCGACCACGTCGCGCGTCGTGGAGCCGGCGAGCCAGTGGATGACGTCGATGTCGTGCACGGCCTTCTGCAGCAGCAGGCCTGTGCTCCGCGCCCGCTCCGCGTGCCAGTCCTTGAAGTAGTAGTCGCCGCCGTTGCCCACGAAGTGCCGGCACCACACGGCCTGCACCTCGCCGATCTCGCCCCGCGCGACGACGTCCCGCATCGTCCGCACCACGGCCATGTGCCGCATGTTGTGCCCCACGTACAGCCGGGTGCCGGTCTCCACGGCCGCGGCGAGGACGCGGTCGCAGTCCTCCGTGGTCGTGGCCAGCGGCTTCTCGAGGTACACGGCCACGCCCGCGCGGAGCAGGTCCTCCGCGACGTCGGCGTGCGTGTCGTCGGGCGTGCAGACGAAGGCCGCGTCCACGCCCTCGCCCGTGCCGCCCCGTGCCGACAGGTCCCGGTGGTCGGTCGAGAACGCCGTCCCGGGGCCGAACAGCTCGCGCGCCCGGTCCTGGCCGGCGGGGTCGACGTCGACGGCCCGGACCACGTGCGCGGGGACGCCCGTGCGCCCCACCCACTGCGCCAGGCGCGCCCGCGCCCCGACGCCGACCACCGCGACGCGCAACGGCTCCCGGACCTGCGCGACGCCGCCCGCACCCTGCTGCGCCTCGGCGCCGGGGCCTCTGCCCACCCCGGCGTCCGGGGCTGCCGGCGCCGGTGCCTCGTCCGCCGCGGCCAGCGCGTCGGCGAGGGACGTGGCCGGGCCGGCCGCGCGCAGCGGCGGCGCGGCGATCTCGCTGCCGAACACGTCCTGCGAGCCGACCTCCAGCGCGCGCACGAGCGCGCCGAGGGCCGCGCCGTCCGACGCGAACGCCGACGTCACCAGGGGCGCCGCCGCGCGGGGGTGGACCAGCCGGTCGACCTCCGTCTGGAGCGGCGCGCGGAGCAGCTCGCCGGCGCGCGACAGGCCACCGCCCAGCACGACGCACTCCGGGTCGACCACCATCGCGAGCGTGGCGACGCCGGGGGCCACGCGGCGCACGTACTGCTGCAGCAGCCCCAGGGCGACGGCGTCGCCCTCGCGGGCCCGCAGCGCCACGGCCTCCGCCCCGCCGGCCTGCTCGATCTCGCCGAGCAGGCTGCCCTCGCACCAGCCGTCCCAGCCGGTCCACGAGAAGTCCCCGACCTCGCCCGCGGCGAAGCGGTTGCCGCGGTAGACCTGCCCGCCGAGGACGAGGGCCGCGCCGACACGGTGGCCGAGCTGCACCAGCACGACGTCGTCGGCGAGGCGCGCGGCGCCCAGGGCGTGCTCCGCGAGGGAGGCCATGTTGATGTCGTTCTCGATCACCACCGGGTGCTCGCCGCCGGTCGAGAGCCGGGCCGCGAGGTTGACCCCGGTCCAGTCGGGGATCGGCAGCGACAGCCGCACCCGCGCCCCGTCGACGATCCCGGGCACCGCCGCGGCGACGGCGGCGAGCCGCGACCTCGGCGCGTCGACCGCGTCCAGCAGCTCGCGCTGCACCGCGCGCGCCACCTCGAGGCGGGCGACGCCGTCGACCGGACCGTCGACGGTCCGCCGCACGACGGCGCGCACCTGGCCCGACAGGTCGGCGACCATCCCCGTCACGGAATGCACCCCGAGGTCGAGCCCGACGACGTACCGGGCGTCCGCCGCGAACGCGAAGTGCCGGGCGGGGCGACCGAGCGCGCCCTCCTCCGCCACCGCCACCTCGCGGGCGAGACCCTGCTCGACGAGCTCGGAGACGATCGACTCGACCGTGGGCCGGGAGAGGCCGGTGTCCTTCGCGAGTGCCGTCAGCGTGGTCGACGGACTGCCGCGCAGCACCTCGACGCAGCTGAGGGTGTTGCGGCGTCGGACGTCCGTGACGTGTCGATCCTGCCCGCGGGGCCCGGTGCGGACCATGCGACCTCCCGTCGTGCGGCACGCGACGCGTTCCGGTGCACGTCGTCGTGCGATTTCTGGAAGGTACCTTCATAAGTCGGGGACGACAAGGGCAGTGGCCGACAATGAGTTGCACAGCCGCGCTTCGAAACAGGAGCGCTCGTCCTCCGCTGCGCCCGGGGGACGGCCCCCGCGTGGCGCCGACCGCCGAACGCCTAGGCTGGGCGCGTGGGAGCGATGAGCGAGACCTGGCACGAGCTGCGCGCGCTGCTGCGGCTGGGGGGCTTCCGCAAGCTCTTCACCGTCCGCCTGGTCTCGCAGGCCGGCGACGGCATGTTCCAGGTGGGCCTCGCGTCCCTCCTGTTCTTCTCCCCCGAGTCGCAGGGCACCGCGGCGGCGATCGCAGGGGCGTTCGCCGTCATGCTCGCGCCGTTCACGATCGTCGGCCCCTTCGCCGGCGTGCTGCTCGACCGCTGGCAGCGCCGCCAGGTGCTGGTGTGGGGCAACGCCGTACGCCTGGTGCTCACGCTCACGATGGCAGGCGTGATGCTGGCCGGTGGCGTCGGCTGGGCCATCTACGCGATCGGGCTGGCGGCGCTGTCGGTCAACCGCTTCCTCCTCGCCGGGCTGTCCGCCGGCCTGCCTCGCGTTGTCGACGGGCCCTTGCTGCTCACCGCCAACTCGCTGTCCCCCACGCTCGGCGCGGGCGCCGCGTTCGTGGGCGGCGGCATCGGCTTCGTCCTCGGCCTGGCGTTCGAGCCCGGCCGGCTCAAGGACTCCTCCGCGCTGGTGTGCGCGGCGCTGGTCTTCGGCGTCGCGTCCCTGCTCGCCACGCGGCTCCGGCGCACCCAGCTGGGCCCCGAGGCGCCCGCGGAGGCCGACCTGCGCAGCGAGGTCGCGAAGGTCGCGCGCGGCCTGGCCGACGGCGCCCGCTACCTCGTCGCGCGCCGCACCCCCGGCCAGGCGCTGCTCGCCATGGCCGTGCACCGCTTCCTCTACGGCGTCGTGTTCATCGCGTCGATCCTCATCTCGCGCAACCTGCTCGACCCCGGCAGCCAGAGCGCCGGCATGGCGACGTTCGCCGTCGTCATCGGCCTGACGGGCGCCGGCGGCGCCGTGGCGATGGTGCTGACGCCCACGCTCTCGCGCCGCACCGGCCCACAGGGCTGGATCGCCGTCATGCTGCTGCTCGCCGCCGCGAGCCAGCTCCTGCTCGTGACGACGCCGGACCGCGTCGTCGTCTACACCGGCGCCGCGCTGCTGGGCCTGGCGGCGCAGGGCACCAAGATCGCCGTCGACACCATCGTGCAGCGCGACGCCGAGGACGAGTTCCGCGGCCGCGCGTTCGCCTTCTACGACGTGCTCTACAACGCCGCGTTCGTCGGCGCCGCCGCCCTCGCCGCCTTCACCCTGCCGGACACCGGCTGGTCCCGTGGCGTCTTCGTCGGCCTGGCCGTCGCCTACGTCCTCGCCGCGCTGATCATGGCGACCCGCGGAGCCCGCACGCCTGCGGAGGTGCCGCCCCGCGTCCGCCGGACCGGGGGCGCCGAGGACGCCGCCGCCCGCGCCTGACGCCGGGCCGCTACCCGCGACCCCACCCTCGACCCGCCGGCGACCCGCCGGGATCGGACCGACGAGTTCGGCCCGAAAATCAGGTCGTCACGGGAAGCGGGAATATCGCAGGATGGTTCGTGGTCGTACACAGTACGGTCTCGCCCGTCCGGCGACCGCTCCGAGGGTGACCGTCCCCCGGGACCACGACCGACCACGACGACGTGCCGCGCCCACCGGCGTCGGCCCTTTCCTGCCCTCCGCCGGCTCACCCGGCACCGAAGCGAGCGGAGCACAGCGTGCCAGCCCCCCGACAGACCGACACCGCCCCACCCGGTACGACCACCCCGGAGGCACTCCTGACGTCCCCCGCCACCACCGACGCCGCGACGACCGGTGCCCTGAACGAGACGACGACGCCCGCACCGGACCGCCTGACACGGCAGCAGTTCACCGTCATCGCGCTCCTGCTCACGTCGGCGTTCGTCGTCATCCTCAACGAGACCACCATGGGCGTGGCCCTGCCGGCGGTCATGGACGACTTCGGGATCACCGAGTCGAGCGGGCAATGGCTGACCACCGGCTTCCTCCTGACGATGGCGGTCGTCATCCCGACGACCGGCTGGCTGCTGCAGCGCCTCGGCACCCGCGGGGCGTTCATCCTGGCGATGTCGCTGTTCAGCGCGGGCACCCTCATGGCCGCGATCGCACCCACGTTCGGCGTGCTCGTCGCGGCCCGTGTCGTGCAGGCGACCGGGACCGCGATCATGATGCCGCTGCTCATGACGACCGTCATGAGCACCGTCCCCCACCACCGGCGCGGCCGCGTCATGGGCAACGTGTCGATGGTCATCGCCGTCGCGCCGGCGCTCGGCCCGAGCATGTCCGGGTTGGTCGTGACCGCGCTCGGCTGGCGCGAGGTGTTCTGGGTCGTCCTGCCCATCGCCCTGCTCGCCCTCACGCTCGGAGCGCTCCTCGTGCGCGACGTGGCCGACCGGGCACGCAACGGGCTCGACCCGCTGTCCCTGGTGCTGTCGGTGGGCGCGTTCGGAGGTCTGGTCTACGGGCTCTCGGCGCTCGGCGAGTCCGCGCGGCACGCGATGGCCGTCTCGCCCGTGGTGCCGATCGTCGGCGGAGCGGCCTTCCTCGCACTCTTCGTCTGGCGTCAGCTCGTGCTCCAGCGCACCGATTCCGCGCTCCTGGACCTGCGCGTCTTCCGGGCCCCGGGCTTCTCCGTCGGCCTGGCGGTGATGGCGGTGAGCATGATCGCGATGTTCGGCATGATCATCGGGCTCCCGCTCGTGCTGCAGCGCGCGATGGGCCTGTCGCCCGTCACCAGCGGACTGCTCATGCTGCCCGGCGGACTGGCGATGGGAGTGCTCGGACCGGTGGTCGGGCGCCTCTACGACCGGCTCGGGCCGCGCCCGCTCGTGCTGCCCGGCGTCGCCGCCGTCGGCGTCTCGATGGTCGTCTTCGCGACCCTGACGCCGACCTCCGCGGTGTGGCTGGTGCTGCTCGGCCACATGGTGCTGAGCTTCGGGCTGGCGTTCATCTTCACGCCGACCTTCACCTCCGCGCTCGGTGGCCTCACGCCGTCGCTGTACTCGCACGGGTCGGCAGCGGTCGCGACGGTCCAGCAGCTCGCCGGCGCGGCCGGCACGGCGCTCTTCGTCGCGCTGCTGACCCTGCGGTCGGTGGCGCTGCTCGAGGGCGGTGCCACGCAGGCGCAGGCCACCGCGGGCGGGGCGCAGCTCGCGTTCGCCGTCGGCGGGGCCGTGGTCCTCGTCGCGCTCGTGCTGGCCACCCGGCTGCGTCGGACGGACGCGCCCGAGGGTGCTCATCCGGGGCACTGACACCGCCGCTCCGACGGGGTGAGCGCGATCTCGGGGACTGTTCGCTCGTCGACGGTCCCCGAGATCGCGCTCACCGCGTCTCGGGAGCGGGGGCGGCGACGCTCGCGTCGCGAGCGGCGACCCTGAAGGCGGGCGCCAGGGCGATCACCCCGAGCGCCAGCAGTGCGGGGACGGCGAACGCCAGTCGCAGGCTCGTGAGCTCCGCCACCGCACCGATCAGTCCCGCGCCGACGACGAAGCCCACGTAGTTGAAGAGGTTGACGCGCGCGACGGCGACCCCTGTGCCCTCGGGGTCGAGGCGGCCGGCCACCGAGAACGCCAGCGGCACCACGACGCTCAGGCCCAGCCCCGTCAGCCCGAACCCGACGACGGCCACCCACGGCCCGGGGGCGAGCGTGACCGCGGCGAGGCCGGCCGCCCCGACGATCCCGCCGACGGCCACCGGCACCACCGGACCGAACCGGTTGACCTGCCGGTCCGCGGCCAGCCGGCCCAGCAGCTGGCACCCCAGGTAGGCGGCGAGGCCCAGCGGCGCGACGTTCGCCGCCGCCCCCAGCGCGTCCTGGATGTACTTGGTGGACCAGTTCGAGGTGGCGGAGTCCGCGACGTACACGATCGTCACGGCGAGGCCCACGAGCAGCAGCGGGCCCCACGGCGGGCGCTGGGGACGCGAGGCGCCCGCGTCGTCCTGCTCCCGACCGGCAGGGCGCCCCGGCTCCGGCACGTCGTTCACGATGCGGAGCGGGCCCGCGGCCGTCACCAGGCCCGGCACCGCCTCGCGCTCGGTCGGACGCGGTGCGCCACGCCCCGACGCGGCCGTCGCGACGAGGTCGACGGTGACGCCCACCGCGGCGACGAGCCCCAGCCCGGCGGCGAGCGACCAGCCCAGCGAGTGCGCCAGCACGGCCGCCAGCGACCCGAGGATGCCGCCCACGCTCCACGCCCCGTGGAAGGAGTTGAGCAGGCTGCGGCCGTACCGCTGCTCCACCTCGACACCCTGCATGTTCATGCTCGCGTCCACCAGGCCGAGCAGCAGCCCCACCGCCGCGACCACCGGGTACAGGACGCCGACCGTCGGCGCGAGGCCCGCGCCCAGCACCGCGAGCGCCACCAGCGGCCCGCACACGTGCAGCAGGCGGTCGCTGCCCACCCGCGGGGCCAGCGCCCCGGCGAGCACGCTGCCCACCCCGGCCACCACCGGCACCAGCAGAAGGATCAGCGTCAGCGTGCCGTCGGAGATGCCGAGGTCGTGCTGCAACGTCGGCACCTGCGCGAGCAGGCCGGCGAAGCACATGCCCTGCACCAGGTAGAACGCCGACACGACGAGGCGTGCCCGCCGCTCGCGCGCTCCTGCGTCGTCGGCGTCCCTCGCGCCACCGGCCGTCCCCGCCGTCCCACCGGACCCGCTCATGCCCCGCCTCCTGGCGACGCGGCGGTCGTCCGTCCGGCCGAGGCGTCAGGTCAGGCCTGGCGGTCGGCCCACCAGGCTCGCAGCTCCTGCTCCGCGCGCTCCTCGCCGAGCGGGCCGTGCTCCATCCGCAGTGCGAGGAGGTGCTGGTACGCCTGCCCGACGGCGGGCCCCGGCGCGATGCCGAGGATAGCCATGATCTGCGTGCCGTCCAGGTCCGGGCGGATCGCGTCGACCTCCTCCTTCTCCCGCAGGTGCGCGATGCGCTCCTCCAGGCCGGTGTAGGAGTCCGCCAGCCGCTGCGCCTTGCGCCGGTTGCGCGTGGTGGAGTCGGCGCGCGTGAGCCGGTGCAGGCGCTCGAGCAGCGGGCCCGCGTCGGTGACGTAGCGGCGCACGGCGGAGTCCGTCCACTGCCCGTCGCCGTAGCCGTGGAAGCGCAGGTGCAGCTCGACGAGCCGCGCCACGTCCTTGACCACCTGCTTCTCGTACTTCAGCGCGCGCAGTCGCCTGGCCACCAGCTTGGCCCCGACCACCTCGTGGTGGTGGAAGCTCACGCCGCCGCCGGGCTCGAAGCGGCGGGTAGCGGGCTTGCCGACGTCGTGCAGCAGGGACGCGAGCCGCAGCACGAGGTCGGGTGCGGGCACCGGGCCGTCGGGGCCGGTCTCCTGCGCGATCGCCTGCTCCAGCACCGTGAGGGAGTGCTGGTACACGTCCTTGTGCCGGTGGTGCTCGTCGATCTCCAGCCGCAGCGCGGGCAGCTCGGGCAGCACGTGGTCGGCCAGGCCCGTGTCGACGAGCACCTCGAGCCCGGCGCGCGGGCGGTCGCTCAGCAGCAGCTTGGAGATCTCGGCCTGCACCCGTTCGGCCGACACGATCTCGATCCGGCCCGCCATGTCGACGATCGCCTGCCGGGTCGCGGGCTCGACGTCGAACCCGAGCTGGGCCGCGAAGCGGGCGGCGCGCATCATGCGCAGCGGGTCGTCGTCGAACGACCGCTCGGGGGCGATCGGGGTGCGCAGCACGCGACGGGCCAGGTCGCTCAGGCCGTCGAACGGGTCGACGAACGTCAGGTCGGGCAGCCGCACCGCCATCGCGTTCACGGTGAGGTCGCGCCTCGACAGGTCGCCGTCGAGCGTGTCCCCGAACGCCACGACGGGCTTGCGGGAGGCAGGGTCGTACTCGTCGCTGCGGTAGGTGGTCACCTCGACGACGACGTCGCCGGACGCGCCGCCCGACCCGCCGCCGGTGCGCGCGAACCGGCGCGCGCCGATCGTGCCGAACTCCTTGCCGATGTCCCAGTGCGCGTCGCCCCAGCGGGCCAGCAGGGCCTGCGTCTCGTCGGGCGTGGCCGACGTCGCGAAGTCCAGGTCGTGGCTCGCGCGGCCCAGGAAGGCGTCGCGCACGGGGCCGCCGACGAGCGCGAGCTCGTGACCGGCGGCGCGGAACACCTCGCCCAGCTCGACGGCGGCGGGGGCCATCTCGGTCAGCACGGCGAGGGCGCGGCGCAGCAGCGCGGCGGGGGCCGGGGGTTCAGGGGTCGACACGGCGTCCCATCCTCCCAGATCCTGCCCGCGGGCGCCCCGGAGACTGGGCCGGCGGCCCGCCGTCACTCGGTAGGGTGGGCGCATGTCATCCCCGGCACCGGTTCCCGGCCCCCGGCGCGGGCGCCCGGCCGCGCCGGTCCCCGTGCCGCCGGGAGGGCACCCGCTCAAGGTCGACCCCGCGCGCCTCGCCGGTCCGCGCGGCACGACGACGCCCGCCGTCGTCGGCGTCGCCCCGTCGGGCACGACGACGCACCTGCCGGTGTACGACGAGACGTCGGCGGGCGGGCTCGTCGTGCAGATCGCCCCGGGCGGCCCGGAGGCGGCCGTCATCGTGCGGCGCAACCGCGGCGGCCGGCTCGAGTGGTGCCTCCCCAAGGGCCACCTCGAGGGCGAGGAGACGCCGGAGCAGGCGGCCGTGCGCGAGATCCGCGAGGAGACGGGCATCCTCGGCACCGTCCGCACGCGACTGGGCGTCATCGACTACTGGTTCAGCGGCGAGGACCACCGGGTGCACAAGGTGGTGCACCACTTCCTCCTGCGCGCGGAGGGCGGCACCATCACCGCCGAGGGCGACCCCGACGGCGAGGCAGAGGACGCGCTGTGGGTGCCGGTCGAGCAGCTGACGGAGCGCCTCTCGTATCCGAACGAGCAGCGGCTCGCCGTCGTCGCGCAGCAGGTGCTGCGCCGCACTCCCGAGGTGCTCGGGCACCCCGACCCCGGAGCCGTCGAGTGAGGCCCGCCGCGTGACCACGTCCCGACCCCCGGGTGCCGTCGCCGCACCCGCGCCGACGCCCGCCCGGCCGGCCCGCCTCCTCACCGTGCTGCTCCTGCTCGCGGCCCTGCTCGGCGCGGGCGCGCTGGTCGCGCTCCCCGTGGGCCCGGCGTCGGCCTCTCCCGGAGCCGTCACCGCACCTGCCGCGCGCGACGGCGCGGCGACGGTGGAGCTGGTGCGGTCCACGCCCACGCTCGCGGTACCGGGTTCCACGGTGACCCTCACGGTCCGGGTCACCAACGGCACCGACGCCGCGCTGGACGGCGCCGCTCTCGACCTCGGCGTCTCGTGGCGCCCGATCACCTCGCGCGAGGACCTGTCCGCCTGGGCCGACGACGACGGCGCGGGCACCGCCGCCAGCCAGGTCGTCGAGCCCGTCGACCGGCTGGCCCCCGGCGACTCCGCACAGGTGCAGCTCGAGCTCGAGGTCGACGCCCTCGGCCTGAGCGCGGACAACCCCTGGGGTCCTCGCGAGATGTCGGTGGCACTGACCCGCGACGGTGCTGCCCTCGACGTGCTCCACACCTTCCTGCTGTTCGCGCCCGAGGACACCGCGCCCGACCCGGTCGCGGTGAGCGTCGCCGCCCCCGTGACCGGGCCCGCCGTCGACCCGCTCGACCCGGACGGCTACGACCTGGACCTCGCCACGGACACCGCGTCGGACGGGCGGCTGTCCCGCCTGCTCGACGCCGCCGCCGTCACCGGCACCTCCCCCGGCATGTCGCTCGCCGTGGACCCGGCCCTCGTCGCAGCTGCGGCCGGCACCGATGACACCGACGCCCAGGCGTGGGCCACGCGGCTCACCGGCGCACCGGTCACCGGGGACGAGGACGCCACCGCGGACGCCACCGCCACGTCGGCGAGCCTCTCGAGCACGGCGGCGGACGCCGCAGCGTCCGGGGAACCGGCCGACGTCGCCGTCCTGCCCGGTTTCGACCCCGACCTCGCGGCGGTCGCGCACGCCGACCCCTCCCGCGCCGACGTCGCCGCCGCGACCGGCGGGGAGGCTGCCCTCGGCGGGTCCTGGCAGCGTCCGGAGGACTGGGACCTCACCGTCGCCTGGCCGGTGGGCCGGCCCGACGCCGCCACGCTCGCCGTCGGCCGCGCCGCCCCCGTCGACCAGGTCGTCGTGGCCGCGGGCCTCGCCCCCACCGACGGCGCTCCCGCCTCCGCCCGTACCGCGGTCGAGACGCCGTCGGGCAAGGTGTCCGCGCTGGTGGCCGACGCCGGGCTCTCGGCAGGGTTCGCCGCCCTCACCGACGGCGACTCGGCACCGTCGGCCGCCGAGGCGTCGACGCGGATCCTCGCCGACGCGGCCCTGCTCGCCCTCCAGCAGCAGGACGCCGGCACGCAGGACCTGCACGTGCTCGCCGCCCTCCCGCGCGGCTGGTCCCCCGACCCCGCGCTCGTGGGGACCGTGCTCGACGACCTCGACGGCGCGTCGTGGGCCGACGTCGTCCCGCTGACGGAGACCGTCGCTGCCCCCGCCTCCCGCGTCCCGCGCGACGGCCCCGCGCGCGCCGGGCGGTCCGGCGACGGCGAGCTCGCGCCCCCCTCGGTGCGTCGGCTCCTCGACTCGCACCGCGACCTGTCCGCGTTCTCGACCGTGGCGAGCGACCCGGTCGAGCTGAGCGGCGACACCGACCAGGCGCTCGTCGCCCCGCTCGCCGTCGCCGCGCGCACGGCGCCCGACACCCGCGACCACGCCGTCGACCTCGCGGTCGAACGGTCGGACGCCCTGCAGCAGGGCATCGGCGTCGCGGACCGTTCCAACATCACCCTCGTCAGCGACACCGGCAAGCTGCCCGTCACGGTGTCCAACGAGCTCCCCGTCGACGCCACCGTCACGGTGGTGCTGCGCCCCGACGCGTCCCGGCTCGTGGTCGAGTCGCGGCCGACCGTCGTCGTGCCCGCCGGCACGTCCACGAACGTGCACGTGCCCGTGCGCGCCATCGGCTCCGGCGACGTCGACCTGCAGGTCGAGGTGCTCGCGCCGAGCGGTGCGGTGGTCGCCGGGCCCACGAGCTTCGCCGTCCGCGTCCGCGCCGGCTGGGAGACCGCGGGCACCGCCGTCGTCGCCGCTCTGGTGGCACTCCTCTTCCTCGGCGGCATCTGGCGTACCGTGCGCAGGGGCCGGTCCTCCGCGCGGACCACGGACGAGGGCGTCGCGGACGACGCCGCCGACCCGCAGGGGCCGGACGACGCCGACCCGCCGCACACCGACCCGGCCGCCGTGCCCCGTGACGGCGCGCACGACGACCAGCCGAACGCCCCGCACGACCCGGGTGGCGGCGCCCCGCCCGCCGCCCGCACGCCCCCCGCCCAGGCCACGGAGACCGACCCCTCATGACCGACACGCCCGCCCTCCCCGACGACGGCCGGCCCGAGCGCCCCGGGGACCCGACTCCCCGCGACGGCATGGTGGACGACAGCACGCCCGGTGACGCCGCGCCCGGTGACGGCCTGCCCGACCCGGGCGCCGGCTCGCCGGGCGGCGGCGACGCGGTGCGGCGGACGAGCCTCGGGCGTGGCTCCGTGATCATGACGCTGGGCACCGTCGCCTCCCGCGCCTCCGGCCTGATCCGCGCGATGCTGCTGGTCGCCTGCGTCGGCGCCGTCGGTACGGTCGCCAACGCGTTCGACATCGCGAACAAGCTGCCCAACATGCTGTTCGCGCTCATCTCGGCCGGTGTGCTGCAGGCCGTGCTCATCCCGCAGATCCTGCGCGCGATGAACGCCCGCAACGCCCGCGAGCGGCTCGACAAGCTCCTCACCCTCTCCGGCCTGGGCCTGCTGCTGCTCACGGCGGTGCTGGTCGTCGCGGCCCCGCTCATCATCTGGCTCTCGACGCTCAGCGGGGCCTGGGACGCCGACGCGCGCCACCTCGCCGTCGTGTTCGCGTACTGGTGCATCCCCCAGGTCTTCTTCTACGGCCTCTACATGCTGCTCGGCCAGGTGCTCAACGCCCAGGGGAAGTTCGGCGCCTACGGCGTCGCCCCGGTCGCGAACAACGTCGTTTCCCTCATCGGCTTCGGGGCCTTCATCGCGGTGTGGGGCTCCGCCCCGTCCCGCGGCATCTCCGACCTGTCGACCTGGTCGACGGCGCAGACGGCGGTGCTCGCCGGCACGGCGACCCTCGGTATCGCCGCCCAGGCCCTGGTGCTCGTGTTCGCGCTGCGACGCACCGGCTTCCGCTGGCGGTTCCGGTTCGGCCTGCGGGGCATCGGGCTGCGCGCGGCCGGGACGGTCGTCGGCTGGACCATCGGCGCCGTCGCGCTGGAGCAGGTGGGCGTCCTGTTCCTCACCAACGTCCTCGGCGCCGCCGGGCAGAGCGGCACGGACCTCGACGAGGTGTTCGCCGGCAACGCCGCGTACACGAACGCGATGACGATCTACCTGCTGCCCCATTCCCTGGTGGTCGTCTCCATCGTCACGGTGCTGTTCCCGCGCATGACGGCGGCGGTGCAGGCGGGCGACCTCCCCGGTGTGCGACGCGACATGTCGCTCGGGATGCGGTCCGCGGGCGTCTTCTCGGTGTTCTCCGCGGCCGCGCTCGTCGTCCTCGCCGTCCCGCTGACGGCGTCCCTGCTGCCGACGCTCGATGCCGAGGGGGTCGCCGCCGTGGCGCCGATCATCCAGGCGATGGCGATCGGCATCGTCGCCCTGGGTGCGACCGTGCTGGTGCGCCGCATGTACTTCGCGTTCGAGGACGGGCGGTCGATCTTCGGCATCCAGGTCATCGCGACCGTGTCGATGGTGCTCGTCCTGTGGGGCGCGACCCGCCTGCTGCCGCCGCAGTGGTGGGCCGTCGCCGCCGGCGGCGCGTACGCCCTGTCCACCTGGATCTCCCTGCTCCTGCGCGTGCGCGGCATGCGCCGCAAGCTGCAGGGGATGGACGGTCGGCGGGTGCTGCGGCTGTACGTCCGCGCCCTGGTCGGCGCGCTGGTCGCCGGGCTGCTCGGCTGGCTGACGGTGCGGCTCCTCGACGGCTACGACGTCACGTCCTGGGGCCACTCCGTGCTGGTCACCGCGGTCGCGGGCGTCGTGATGATCCTCGGCTACGTCCTCGCGCTCAAGGTCCTGCACGTGCGCGAGCTGGACGACGCGCTGGCCCCCGTCCTCCGGCGGCTGAAGCGATGACGGCACACGCGTGCCCGGCTCGCGCGGGTTCCGTGAGGGCCCTGCGGGCACGCCCACGGGGCGTCGCCTCAGGGCCACCGGCCCGCCCGTACCATGGTCCGATGGACCGGAGGACACTCTCCCCCCGAACCCCCACCGAGGAGTCCAGGTGAGCACCGCCCATCCCGGGACCGTCATGGTCGATCGCTATCGGCTCGTGCAGCCCGCAGCCACCGACCTCGCCGCAGCCGAGGCGTGGGAGGCGCACGACCAGATCCTGGACCGCCCGGTCCGGGTCACCTTCGTCGACGGCCCGTACGCGTCCGCCGCGCTCGACGCGGCGCGCCGAGCCGCGCTCGTCGCCGACCCGCGGCTCTCCCGCGTGCTCGACGTCGGCAGCACCGATCTCGGTGCCGGCCAGCGCAGCTACATCATCTCCGAGCCGTACCGCGGTTCGTCGCTCACGGAGGTCGTCTCGGGCGGCCTCGTCGACGCCCAGCAGGCCCGCGCCGTCGTCGGCGAGGCTGCCGCCGCGCTCGAGGCCGCCGGGCAGCGGGGCGTCCACCACCTGGCTCTGCGGCCCGAGGCCGTGCGCGTGGACGGCCACCGCGTCGTCGTCACCGGCCTCGGGATCGACGCGGCGCTCGCCGGGGTCGACGGCGGCCGGGAGAACATCACGGGCTCCGGCGCGGCCGCGGCCGACGCGCGCGACCTCGTCGCCCTCGCCTACTACACGCTCACCGCCCGCTGGCCGGGCGACTCGCTCGACGAGCCGTGGATCGCGCCCGACGCCGTCCGCCCGCTGCCCGCACAGCGCGACGCGCACGGCGTCGTCCCGGTGTCGACGCTCGTGCCGCACGTCGACCCCGAGCTCGACACGCTCGTGCGGCGCACCTTCGGCACCGGCACCCCGGACGCCCCGAGCACCCCGGGCGACGTCGTCGCCGCGCTCGCCCCCTGGGGCGAGGTGTCCGTCGTCGCGTCGCTGCCGCAGTTCGTGCAGCCGTCGACCGAGCCGCCGGTGCGCTCGTCCGTCCTGGGCGCCGTCGGCGCGGGTGCCGGGCTGCCGGGCACCCCGCCGCCCGCCCCGCCGGTCCGCCGCCCCTCCAGCGGGCGTATCGCCCGCTCCGCCGGGTTCGGTGGTGTCGCGGGTGCGGCGGCCGGGGCCGCCGCCGGTCCGACGGGCGCCGTGCCGCCGCAGTCCACCCAGGCGATCCCGCCGGTCGGCGCGCCCAGCGCGGCGCAGGCACCGGTGCCGCCCACCCAGGCGACCGCAGCCATGCCGCCGGTCCAGCAGTCCGCGCCCGCGCCCCAGGCCGGCGCGCCGACGGCCGCGTACGGCGCCGCCCCCGCGGCCACGTACACGAATCAGGCGTACCCGGCGCCCCAGGCCGCCCCGGCACAGCAGCAGACCGCGCACGCCCCCGTGCCGCCGCCGCCCGGGGGTGGCGAGCCGCGCGCCGACACCGGGGGCTTCGCGTCCTCCCCCGCCCCCAAGCGGCGGGGCGTGAACCCGACGCCGATCGTGCTCGGGCTCGTGGTCGTCCTCGTGCTGGCCGGCGCCCTGTGGGCCGTCTCCCAGGTGATGTCGCCGTCCGCGCCGCCCGCCGCCGAGAGCCCCGCCGCCACCCAAGAGGCCGGCGGCGGCGGTGGAGCCGCCGAGCAGCCCAGCGGCGAGGAGTCGAGCGAGCCGACGGAGACCCCGGAGGTCCGGCCGGTCATCAAGTCGGGCGACCAGCTCGACCCCGAGGGCGAGGGCCAGCACCCGGAGGCCGTGGACCTGGCCTACGACGGCGACCCGTCGACATTCTGGTACACCCAGTGGTTCAACGGCGCGGACTTCGCCGGCCTGCGCAGCGGCCTCGGCTACGTCATCGAGCTCGAGGAGCCGGCGCCGGTCACGTCGATCACGCTCAACACCAACTCGTCCGGGGGGCACGTCGAGGTCCGCGCGACGTCGCGTGACAACCCCACCGACGGGCCGGTGCTCGCCGAGGGTTCCTTCAGCTCCGAGACGACGCTCGACCTCTCGGAGGAGACCGTCGCGGACTCCTTCGTCATCTGGGTCACGGAGCTCCCGCAGACCAACGACAAGTACTACGTGGAGCTCAACGAGATCGTCCTCTCGTGACCGTTCCCGGGCGGCGGCCGTCGCCCGGGAACACCACACCTCCTCAAGGTGTTGAGGGCGGTGGCGCCCAGGACGCGAACGACCACCAGACGACCAGGAGAGAACGTGACCGATCAGCCGACCAACACCACCGGTGAGGCCACCGTGCACGACATCGTCATCGTCGGCTCGGGCCCGGCCGGCTACACCGCGGCCGTGTACGCCGCGCGAGCTGGTCTGTCGCCCGTCGTCATCGCGGGTTCCGTCACCGCCGGCGGCGCCCTCATGAACACCACCGAGGTCGAGAACTTCCCCGGCTTCCCCACCGGCGTGCAGGGCCCGGACCTCATGGAGGCCATGCGCGAGCAGGCCGAGAAGTTCGGTGCCCGCGTGCTGTGGGACGACGCCGAGCAGGTCGAGCTCACCGGTGACGTCAAGACGGTCGTCACGGGCGGTGGCGAGACCTTCCGCGCCCGTGCCGTGATCCTCGCGACCGGCTCCGCCTACCGCGAGCTGGGCCTGCCCGAGGAGAAGCAGCTCTCCGGCCGCGGCGTCTCGTGGTGCGCCACCTGCGACGGGTTCTTCTTCCGCGACCAGCACATCGCTGTCGTGGGCGGCGGGGACTCCGCGATGGAGGAGGCGACCTTCCTCACCCGGTTCGCGTCCAAGGTGACGGTGGTGCACCGTCGCGACTCGCTCCGGGCATCGAAGATCATGGCGGACCGCGCACAGGCCGACCCGAAGATCGAGTTCGCCTGGAACAGCGAGGTCGCCGGGATCTCCGGCGAGAACAAGGTCACCGGGATCACGCTCCGCGACACCATCACCGGCGCCGAGCGCGAGCTCGACACCACGGGGCTGTTCGTCGCCATCGGGCACGACCCCCGCACGGACCTGGTCAAGGGCCAGATCGACCTCGACGACGAGGGCTACATCCTCGTCGAGGGTCGCTCGACCCGCACGAACCTGCCCGGCGTCTTCGCCTGTGGCGACGCCGTGGACCATACCTACCGCCAGGCCATCACCGCCGCCGGTTCCGGATGCGCGGCCGCGCTCGACGCCCAGTCCTTCCTCACCGAGGTCGCTGACGCCGAGGGCGAGGCGATCCTCGCCGGCACCCCGGCCGAGCCGAACCCGGACGGGCTGCCCGCGGCCCTCGACTCCGTCGCCGGCTGACCTCTCCCCCAACCCTGACCGAAGGAGCGACACATGGCTACCGTCGCCGTCACCGACGACACGTTCAAGGCCGAGGTTCTCGAGTCCGATGTCCCGGTTCTCGTCGACTTCTGGGCGACCTGGTGCGGCCCCTGCCGCATGGTGGCCCCGATCCTCGAGGAGCTCTCGGACGAGTACGAGGGCAAGATCAAGATCGTCAAGCTCGACACCGACGCCAACCAGGCCACCACCATGGCCTATGGCATCACGTCGATCCCGACGCTCAACGTCTACTCCGGCGGCGAGCTCGTGAAGTCCGTGATCGGTGCGCGCCCCAAGCGCGCCCTCCAGGAGGAGATCGACGCGGTCCTCACGCCCTCCGCCTGAGCACGCGCCGACGGCCGGTCCTGTTTCACGTGAAACAGGGCCGGCCGTCGTCATGCGCGGAGGTGATCCGCACGGTGCCGCACGACTCGCGTTGTTCCGCGAGGACGAAATACAACCGCTCCATGTCCGCCAAGGTGCTGCTGAGGTCTTCGGTCTAATCGCAGCGCTCCCCCGCTCCCGCTCCCGCTCCCGCTCCCGCTCCCGCTCCCGCTCCCGCTCCCGCTCCCGACGAAGGTCCCCCTACCAGGGCTCTGGCGCGTTGTGGCGATGGGTGCACTGAAGACATGCGCGGATCCGTTCCTGCAGCCTCCGCACCGGGTAACGCCCCTCCAACCAACGACCCGCGACCGCCGAGCGCCGCAGGCGCGGCCACCAGGTGCGGTCGTCCGAAGACAGCTGTGGGCTCACAGCAACGCCTTCTCCCTTCCCGCCTTGGACCGACTCCATTCCGAAGCGCGCGTCCCACGTCGCACGTACGACCAGTCCGTGGCCGGCCGCTGCCGTTCCACGTCGGTGTTCCTGGTCTCGACGCCGCCACCGTGCCTGCCCCAGGCGAGCACGGTGGCGGCGCAACGGGCGACGTCTGATCGGCGTCGCCGGAGGCCCGGTCGAAGCCGGGTCCGGATGGTCTGCCGCTCGACCTCCCCCCGCCGGACCGAGGCCACGGTCGTGCCCTGGTTCGGGGCCCCGGCCTCGTGGCTCGGACCAGGGCAGTGCCGTGGGTGCGCGCCATGGGGTTGCACCCAGAAGTGACCCGCTGTCCGTCGTGTCAATGTCGGACCCCGTGGGCGGGCGGAGCGTGAGCCCGAGTCAGGCCGAGGTCAGGGTCGGTGCGGGCAGGAGTCGGGCCAGAGCCGAGAACCGGTCAGGGCTCGCATGAGGGCTGTGCCCCGGTTCACCGGGTCGCGCCCAGTCAGAGGGCCAGGCCCGGTCAAGGTGTGGGCGGCGGCGGAGCCCGAAGCGGTTCCTGATCCGTGCCCGTGGTGCGCGTTCCATGTGGGGGCCAGCACCAGGACCAGGATCGGGACGGTGGTCGGATCGGAACACTGTCCAGATCGGGACCGCGGTCGGTGTCAGGTTCAAAGCCATGGTCGAGATCAGTTCCGGGGCCCGGGGTGGGTGCGATCAAGAGCATGCCATCGCCGGCCAGATCTGCCAGATCTTGGGGCCGACGCCCATGTCTCGACCGCTCGGCGAACCACTAGAGCGGTAGGCGAACACGACATGCAGCCCCGATACCGCAATGTGAATAAGCACAGACGACGCGAGCCGCGCGCTCACCGATCAATGATCAGGCAGCCCATCCGGCAGGCCCAACTGGGGCATTGCGATGGGTTCAACCAGTGCGCCCGTTCTGCCCCCCGTCTCCGTGCGGGATCGATCTCGTCCCTCCGAGCCCCAGGCTGGTCGCCCCACTCGCTCGAGGTTTCCAGACCAGGTCATACCCAGGTCCGCAGGGCGGGTTGGTGGCGCACAGGGCCGCGCTCCAGGCGGGCACTCTCGTCTCGTGCGTCCCACCATCCCTCGAGGCCCTCGGAGCGCCGTGACCTGCGCCGCCGCCCGCCGGCGCGACAAGAATCACTGATGCCTTCGTCCGGCGCGGGGCCGGGATCATGACTCGGGATCTGGTCCGCACGCTCCTCGCTGCGCGCCCTCTATCGCCTGGATCGAGGCGCGCCCGGCGGTCTCATGCCAAACTTTGAGGACCTGCACTTCGCCCCGTCCTTGCGAAGCCGCAGCGCACGGCCGCGCCAAGCCAGGCTCGCCGCCTAGCGTCCGTCCGCGTTGGGTCCAGGCCAACGTGACCGGCCTTGGCGCCGCCGACCACTCCCCCCAAACTGGAGAGCAGGTACGAGAAGGCGTGCCATGTGAGGCGGACTGGCGAACCGCCGCGAGCTCCGGACCTGGGGCACACGGTTCACGGACGCCCGGCGATGTTTCACGTGGAACAGGAGGCGTCAACGCGCTCCTCCGACGGCGCCTTACCCTCAGCGACCTTGCTTCGCCAACCGCACCGCCAGCCATAGCCGTCACGTCCAGATCTCCCGCCAGCACTCCTTCGATTCAAGGCCCAAACGCGCCTCACTCCTGCGCGGAGCTGCGACGGAAGCCAGCCCGCTCACCTCGTGTCGGGCCACCCCACCGATGTTGGGCGTCTCGGGCGGCCGGCATCCGGAGGTCCGGGCGACGGGCCCCGCAGAATGGACGAACTGTGCGAACCCGGTCAAGCTTCTCCGTTGAATGCAGGACCCTGGACGCCGCAAGTCAGCACCTCAAGGTGCGCTGGCAGGAAGGGCGACCTGTCACCGATCGCACCGATTCCGCCTGTCGGCTCAGCGTGACCCTGGCCCACCCGTTCTCCATCCAGGCAAGACATGCCGCTGTCGACGAGGTCCTCGCGCCATGACCCACCCGCCGCCCCTGGTCGTTTCACGTGAAACCGCGTACGCAGATCGGGGCGATCGCGCCATCAGCCACCGCGCGGGCACGCCAATGACAACGGGCACCGTTCCACAAGGAACGGCGCCCGTCGCCAGTGCAATCGGTCAGGACCGCAGAAGACCTGGATCCTCGGGTGCCATCACGCCGAGGATCCGATTGAGGTCCTCGACCGAGGCGAACTCGACGGTGAGCCGCCCCTTCGTCTTGCCGATGCTCACCTTGACGCGAGTCTCGAACCTGTCCGCGAGCCGCGTCGACAGTTCGTCCATTGCCTCGCTTCGGAGCCCCGCCCGCGGCGCTCGGCGGGTCGGCTTGTCACCGTCGCCGCTGGTCAGGAGCGTGGCGATCTCCTCGGTGGCACGCACCGACAGGCCTTCCGACACAATGCGCTGAGCGAGGCGCTCGATCTCCGCCCCATCGCTGAGCGAGAGCAGGGCGCGAGCATGACCTGCAGACAGCACGCCGGCCGCGACCCGACGCTGCACCAACGGGGGCAGCTTGAGCAGCCGCAGCGTGTTGGAGATCTGCGGACGCGACCTCGCGATGCGAGTGGCGAGCTCCTCGTGGGTGCAGCCGAAGTCGTCCAGCAGCTGTCGGTACGCGGCCGCCTCCTCGAGGGGATTGAGGGCCGCGCGGTGCAGGTTCTCGAGGAGAGCGTCCCGCAGCATGTCACTGTCGTCGGTCTCGCGAACGATCGCCGGGATGGTCTCCAGCCCGGCGGCCTGCGTCGCGCGCCAACGACGCTCACCCATGATGAGTTCGTATCGGTCAGGCTCGGACAGGTCGGGGCGCACGACAATCGGCTGCAGCACACCGATCTCGGCAATCGACGCCACCAGCTCATCGAGCTCACCATCGTCGAAGACACTGCGCGGCTGCCACGTATTCGGCCGGATCGCCTCGACGGGGAGTTCCGCGAATCGCGCTCCTGGTACCGGCTTGAGCTCCGTTTCACGTGAAACAGCCGCGTCGTCGACACCCTCGTCCTCGTCCTCTTGCTCGACAGCCGCAGAGGAGGTCGCGAACTGATCCGCCGCTGGCTCCGCATTCAACGGCGACGAGGCCGGGGCGTCGGCGATCTCGGGAACTTCGATGCTGGTGATCAGTCCGAGTGACAGCCCGTCGGCGCCGAGGTCGTCGCCTTCGTGCTGCTGCTCGCCCTGATCGGCAGGGACCGCCGTGTCTTCTCTCGAGTCGGTAAGTACCGGCTCTGGGGAAGAGGCCGAGCTCGTCGCCTCTTTGAGCTGCGTGTCGCCGCCTGTCCGAATACTCAGACGCCCGCCGGCGATCGCTGAATCCCACGACGCAGACCGGCGCGACATTCGGCCTTGGTCTTCACCCGCCTCACTGGCGGGGCGATCGGGGGCAATCGTGGCGAGAGCCGATCCACTCTCCGCGCCTTCACGTCCCTCGCCGGCGGGAAAGAAGACATCGACCGGGCGATCGCCTTCGGGCCCGGAGGGGATCAGGGCGCCAAGACCGCGACCCAGACCACGCTTCTTCTGACTCATGCTCCAGCCTCCTGAACCATATGGCTCCGCGCTCCCCTGGTCGTCGTGGAAGTACCGTCGTCTCCGCCCTCGTGAGGAGACCCCATTGCATCCGCCCGCACCGCCCGGCATGACGCGCTGTCATAGGAGGTGCGAGCGTCCCTGATCGTGAACCTCATGGGCGTTATCCCTGTTCAGCGCGCTGCGGTGCACGCTCCGCAAGCTCACGGGCGGCCTCGAGATAGGCCAGCGAACCGGTCGACCCTGGGTCGTAGGTCATCACTGTCTGCGCATGGCTCGGGGCTTCCGAGATGCGCACCGAACGCGGCACCGTCGTCCGCAGTGTCTGGTCCGGGAAATGGTCGCGCACCTCGGTTGCAACCTGCTGCGCGAGGTTCGTCCTGCCGTCGTACATCGTCAGCAGGATGGTCGAGACGCGAAGCTGCGGGTTGAGGTGAGCCTTGATGAGCTCGATCGTCTTCAACAGCTGGCTCAGGCCCTCGAGCGCGTAGTACTCGCACTGGATCGGAATCAAGACCTCACGGCCGACCACGAAGGCGTTGACCGTCAGGAGGCCGAGGCTCGGAGGGCAATCCACCAGGACGTAATCGATGCGCTCCTCGCCGCGCTCCTCCCGCCGCGCCAGGTAGGTATCGAGAGCGCGGCGCAGTCTCGTTTCACGTGAAACAAGGGAGACCAGCTCGATCTCGGCGCCGGACAGGTCGATTGTCGCCGGAACTCCGTAGAGGCCCGGGACGGTCGGGCACGCCTGCACGGTGTTCTCGAGCGGCTCGTCCTCGACCAGAACCTCGTAGATCGAGGGCGTCCCCGCGCGATGCTCCAGGCCGAGCGCGGTCGATGCGTTCCCCTGGGGGTCGTTGTCGATCACCAGGACCCTCAACCCGGACTGCGCAAGCCCGGCGGCGATGTTGACGGTGGTCGTTGTCTTGCCGACCCCGCCCTTCTGGTTCGCCACCGTGATGATCCGGGTGTGATCCGGGCGTGGGAACTGTCGTCCATGGAGCTCGATACGACGCCGGGCATCGATCGCGAGCTGAGCTGCCAGCGGAGTCGACTCGTCTGCTTCTGGCACCGATGCCACGAGCGCCGCGCGATGTCCGTCGATGGCAGGAGGAAGGCCGCCTTGTGCCCACTCCAGCCCCGGCGCTGTTTCACGTGAAACGTGCGGATCGCCCGTCGCGGTCCCATCGTTCTGCGGGACGTCGTCGACGTGCTCCGTACTCGTGCTCACGTGCCACTCCTCCGGTTCGTCACAGGGACTGTGCACCGGTCGCGGCACATACGACGCCACCACGGCCCGGTGCTCCGCGCTCACTCTACGGCCTCATGGGCGCCGGGACGGGGCAAAACTCCGGCCTGTGGACATCACCGACAGAAGCCATTCCCGGCCGTCGTTCTGCACACTTGGTCGTCGGTCATTGCCTCCGCACGCGAAGGATGGTGGTGGGCTCGACGTCCGCGATCGTCCGGCCCTCCAGGATCTCTGGCTCGGCAGCTTTGAAGGAGCGGAGCACCTTACGCGCGGGGTCGATCTCCCGCTCAACACTGCGCCCCTTCAGCACGACCATCGCGCCGCCCCTCCGGACGAGCGGAAGACTCATTCGCGCCAGCTTGCTCAGGGCAGCCACCGCGCGAGACGTCACGACGTCGACCTCGAATGCGTCGTGGTATTCCTCGGCTCGACCACGCCTCACCTGCACGTTCTTCAGGTCGAGCCTGTCAACGCACTCCTCGAGCCACGCAGTCCGCCGCTCCATCGGCTCGATCAGGTGAACCTCGACGTCGGGGCGCTGGATCGCGAGCACGATTCCCGGGAGCCCTGCACCGGAACCGATGTCCGCCACAGACTTTGCGTCGCCGAGATACGGGGTCACCGCTGCTGAGTTCAGAATGTGACGCTCCCAGAGCCGGGCGACCTCACGGGGGCCGATCAGCCCACGCAACTCACCCTCCGCTCGCAGGCTCGCGGCGTACCGCGCCACGAGGTCGTACCGGTCGCCGAAGTAGGCGCGGACGGCGTCGCTCCGGCCGAGCTCCTCGTCTTTGGCGCCATTAGCCACCTGTGCCTCGTCCTCGCTCACGATTCCACTCCCTCGTACTCCCACATCATGACGAGAGCCCGTCGTTTCACGTGAAACAACGGGCTCTCGAGACACCACTCAGGACGCCGACGCGCCACCCTGCTCCGGCGACGGCTGGACGACCACGTACCGCGAAGGCTCCACGCCCCGCGAATCGCTGACCAGGCCGGCTGCCGCCACGGTGTCGTGCACCACCTTGCGCTCGAACGCATTCAGCGGAGCGAGCTCGATCTCGCGGTCCGACTCGCGAACCTCACGGATCGCGTCCTCGGCAAGAGCCGTCAGCTCCTGCCGCCGGGTGGCGCGGAAGCCGCCGATGTCGAGCATCAGGCGGCTTCGCTCCCCCGTGCGTGCCTGAACGGCAAGTCGGGTGAGCTCCTGCAGCGCCTCCAGCACCTCGCCGTCGCTCCCCACGAGGACGGAAAGGTCCCCGTCCTCGTCCGCCACGACCTCGACCGCCGCGCGGTCGTGCTGAATGTCCAGATCGATGTCGCCGTCGAGGTCCGCGATATCGAGCAGCTCCTCGAGGTAATCAGCCGCGATCTCGCCCTCTTCCTCGAGGCGCTTCGTGCGGTCGGGCTCCTGCTCCACCGGCGTGTCCGTCGTCATCGGAGTTCGATTCCTCTCGCTGCTCAGCCGCGCTTCTGGCGGTTCTTGCGCTTGGGCTGCTCGCGCTGCCCGCGTGCCTTCTCGGGCTCGGGCTCCGGCGCGGCCTCAATGGCCCCCTTGGCCGCGGCCTTGCGAGCCTGCCTCTCCTTGAGAAGCCGCTCCGCCTCAGAGCCCGGCGCGGGCATCTTCTTGATCGTGTAGAACTGCTGGCCCATCGACCAGAGGTTCGAGATAACCCAGTAGATCAGCACGCCGACCGGGAAGTTGATGCCCGAGATCAAGAAGATCACCGGGAGGATGTAGAGCATCATCTTCTGCGTGCTCGCCATCGGCCCCTCAAGGGCGGCCTTCGGCATGTTCTTCATCGTGAGCTGGCGCTGCGTGAAGAACATGGTGGCGCTCATCAGGAGGATGAGGCAGATGACGACGATGCGCGACGTCGTCGAGTCGGTGGTCCGGAAGACGTCGGAGAGCTGCGCGCCGAACAGGGAAGACGACTCGACGTCGCCGGCGATGCGCTGGTCGATCGGGCCGATGGCCTTGTGCGTGCCCTCCGCGATCCCCTGCAGGTTGTTGAGCACTCGGAACAAGGCGAAGAAGATCGGGGACTGCAGCAAAATCGGCAGGCACGACGCCATGGGATTGGTGCCGTGCTTGCGGTAGAGCTCCATCGTCTCGCGGCCCATGGCCTCACGGGACGCGGGGTCGGTCTTGCCCTTGTACTTCTTCTGCACCGCCTGCAGCTCGGGCTGCATCATCTGCATCCCGCGCGAAGCCTTGATCTGCTTGAAGAACAGCGGGATCAGTGCGATACGGATGACGACCGTCAGTGCGACGATCGAGAACACCCACGCCCAGCCCGGCCCGTCCTGCATGCCCAGCGTCGTGAAGAGCGCATGGGCCCCGTACATGATCCAGGCCACGACCCACTCAATGGGGTAGAGGATGGTGTCCAACATCCCGAATTGTCTCCTCTGTCGGAAAAGCTGCGTCCCCGGTGGCGCGATCCGGGATGGTCAGTGGCGAGCTGCGCCGCGGTGCTCGTGCGTCGGCGCGTCGACGTCCGTGTCGACGTGCTTCGCGCGAGCTGGCGGTACGTCGTCGACGCCACCGAGGCTCCACGGGTTGCATCGCAAGATCCGCCACAGAGCGAGACCGGTCCCCCGTAGCGTGCCGTGCGTCCGGATCGCGATGATCGCGTACTGCGAGCACGAGGGGTAGTACTTACAGGTGGGCCCCGTGAGCGGGGAGAGCACCGTCTGGTAGACGCGCAGGACACCGATCAGGACGGCGGCCGGAAGATTGCGCAGCACGTCGCGGCCATGGCCGAGCGTCGAGGCGGTCATGCTGCCCTCCGTGCGCGCGCGGTCGCGCGGTCGAGGCTGCTCGCGAGGTCGCGGTCGAGCTCTGCGTAGGAGGCGGAGCTCGACGCCGGGAGTGCGCGGACCACGAGGCGCGACCCGGCCGGCACAGAGGAGAGGTGCGCCGCCGCGATGTGGCGCAGGCGACGCTTCACCTGGTTGCGGTGCACGGCGTTCCCCACGGCCTTGGATACGACAAGACCGACCAATGGCGGTTCATCGCCCGTGACACCCGAGCCGTCGGCCGAAGGGCCGACGTCGGAGTCGACGAGGAGATGGACCACCACGGTCGATCGACCTGCACGCGTGCCGCGGCGCACCGCCCGTTCGAAATCGACGGAACGGCGCAGTCGGTGCGCCGCGGGCAGCATCCGTCAGGCAGAAAGCTCGGCGCGACCCTTGCGCCGACGGTTCGCCAGGATGGCGCGGCCGGCACGGGTGCGCATGCGCAGCCGGAAGCCGTGGGTCTTGGCACGACGGCGGTTGTTCGGCTGGAAGGTCCGCTTGCTCACGAGGTACTCCAAGAAACGTCGGGGAAGTACACCGTCAGTTCCTCGACGATGCAGGGGTCTTGTCGCAGGTCGGACCTCACGTACGAGACGTGAAAGCACGACCGGGCCGACCCAAGGACCGGCAGCCCGGCTGAGGGCGCGCAAAAGGACCTGGAACGGCTGTATGACGCTACGCCGCGGAGCCCCTTCAGGTCAAACCGGCCCGGGGGCGACGGGCGGCGGGCGGTGGCTACGATGTGGAGGACCTCACGCATCTCGGGGCGACGTCGCGCCGGCTGCTCCGTTCGGTCATCGCCCACAGCTTTATCCACAGGTTCCACAGCATGTGGACAACGCTGTGGACGGAGTTCCGGCGTGGCAGACTCGCGACCTCGCTCCCCATCCCGAACGACCCGAAGGACGACGCCCGTGGCCCAGCCGGACGAGAACATCACCGACGTCTGGGCACACACGCTCGCCACCCTCGAGGCCCGGCCGGACATGACGGCCCGGCAGCTCGCCTTCATCAAGCTCGCGAAGCCCATGGCGATCCTCGAGGACACCGTGTTCATCGCGGTGCCGCACGAGCAGACCCGGGCCTACCTCGAGACCAGCGTGCGCGACCAGCTCGTCTCCGCGATGGCGTCGACGCTGGGTCGGGACATCCGCTTCGGCATCACGGTCGACCCCGAGCTCAGCAGCGACACCCTCACCGGTCCCTCGCAGGACTACACCGCTCCCCTCGAGCCGGGCGTCCCCGACGAGCCGGAGGCGCCGCCTCTGCCGCCGAACCCGAAGCAGTCGGCCGAGCCCACGCGGCTCAACCCGAAGTACATCTTCGAGACGTTCGTCATCGGGTCGTCCAACCGCTTCGCCCATGCCGCTGCCGTGGCCGTGGCCGAGGCGCCTGCCAAGGCGTACAACCCCCTGTTCATCTACGGGGACTCCGGGCTCGGCAAGACGCACCTGCTGCACGCCATCGGCCACTACGCCCACAACCTCTATCCGCACGTGCGGGTGCGCTACGTGAACTCCGAGGAGTTCACCAACGACTTCATCAACAGCATCGGCGAGGGCCGCGCCGGCGCGTTCCAGCGCCGGTACCGCGACGTCGACGTCCTCCTCATCGACGACATCCAGTTCCTGCAGGGCAAGGAACAGACGATGGAGGAGTTCTTCCACACCTTCAACGCGCTCCACAACGCGGACAAGCAGGTCGTGATCACGTCGGACGTCCCGCCCAAGCAGCTCAACGGGTTCGAGGACCGCCTCCGCTCCCGGTTCGAGTGGGGCCTCATCACCGACGTCCAGCCGCCGGACCTCGAGACGCGGATCGCCATCCTGCGCAAGAAGGCGGCGAGCGAGCGGCTCGACGTGCCGGCCGAGGTGCTCAGCTACATCGGGTCGCGCATCTCGACGAACATCCGCGAGCTCGAGGGCGCGCTCATCCGCGTCACGGCGTTCGCGAACCTCAACCGGCAGCAGGTGGACCTCGCCCTCGCGGAGATCGTCCTCAAGGACCTGATCACGGACGACGACACGCAGGAGATCACGCCTGCGATGGTGATCGCGCAGACGGCGGCCTACTTCGGACTCACCATCGACGACCTGTGCGGGTCCTCGCGCTCCCGCGTCCTGGTGACCGCACGCCAGATCGCGATGTATCTGTGCCGTGAGCTCACGGACCTGTCGCTCCCGAAGATCGGCCAGCAGTTCGGCGGCCGCGACCACACCACGGTGATGCACGCGAACAAGAAGATCGCCGGCCAGATGGCGGAGCGTCGCTCGACGTACAACCAGGTGACCGAGCTCACCAGCCGTATCAAGCAGCAGCACCGCGGCTGACCGCCTCGGACCTCCTCGCGGGCCCGTCCACGCTCTCCACAGGGTGTGTGACTGGGCCCGCTGGCGTTTCTCCACATCTCCACCCACACCCTGTGGGCCGCCGTGCCGCCGTTTTCTCCCAGTTGTCCCCAGCCCTGTGGAGCACAATCGTGGAAAACTCGCCGTTTCACGGCATCGCCGAGATACACACCTGTGGACAAAGCTGTGGACGGCTGTGGATCACGGGCCCAGATCCGTGGACGACGAGGACCCGATCGGTGGACGGCTGTGGGTATGAATTCCGTCGCCCACAGGCGCAGGGCGTCGTCCACAGGGCCGCCCCCACAGCCTCCACAGCCCAAAATGTGCTCTGACCTGGGGAAACACTCGTCATCCCCAGATTCCACAGGTCCTATGACGATGACGAACGTTTGATCATCAGAGAAATCCACACACCTTCATCAGGGCGGCGCGACGATCCAGGCGACCGCGGGCCCTCCGACCACCGAGCACGTGCCGAAGAGCCCTTGTCTCGCGTAGGGTTTGGCTCGGACGACGAGGCAGGTCTGGTCATCTCCGACGGTCCGGGAAGCCGGGCACGACGCGCCTCCCGTCCGTCCACATCGATCGACGACACGAGTCGACAACGCGAGGAGTGGGATGAAGTTCCGGGTTGAGCGTGACGTCCTGGCCGAGGCCGTGACCTGGACGGCGCGCACGCTCCCCACGCGTCCGCCGGCACCTGTGCTCGCCGGCGTGCGCATCGAGGTCGACACCGCCGGCACCATCTGGTTGTCGAGCTTCGACTACGAGGTCTCCGCCCGCGCCGCGATCCCGGCCGAGGTCGCCGAGCCGGGCACGGTGCTGGTCTCCGGCCGGCTCCTCGCGGAGATCTCGCGGGCGCTGCCGAACAAGCCCGTGGACGTCACCCTCGAGGGCACCAAGGTGGTCCTGACGTGCGGCGCCTCGCGCTTCACGCTGCTGACCATGCCGGTCGAGGACTACCCCGCCCTGCCGCAGATGCCCGAGCTGACCGGCACCGTCACGGGCGACGCGCTGACGCATGCCGTCGCGCAGGTCAGCGTGGCGGCGAGCCGTGACGACACGCTGCCCCTGCTCACCGGCGTACGCATGGAGATCGAGGGTGAGCGCATCACCCTCATCGCGACCGACCGGTACCGGCTCGCGCTGCGCGAGCTGACCTGGACCCCGGCCACCCCGGGCTACTCCGCCGTCGCGCTCGTGCGCGCCCGGACGCTGACCGACGTCGCGAAGTCGCTCGGCGGGGGCGGCGGGCTGGTCAACGTGGGCTTGTCGACCGGGCAGGGCGTCGACCTGATCGGTTTCGAGGCCGGCGGCCGGCACACGACGTCGCAGCTCGTCGACGGCGACTACCCGCCGGTCCGGCGGCTCTTCCCGGACGCGACGCCGATCCACGCCGTGGTCGCGACCGGCCCGCTCATCGAGGCGGCCAAGCGTGTGTCCCTGGTGGCCGAACGCAACACCCCGATCCGGCTGTCGTTCACGGACGGCCAGGTCGTGCTCGACGCAGGCCAGGGCGACGACGCGCAGGCGTCGGAGGCGCTCGAGGCGGTGCTCGCGGGCGAGGACATCCAGGTGGCGTTCAACCCGCAGTTCCTGCTGGACGGCCTGGGCGCGCTCGGCACGGACTTCGTCCGCCTGTCGTTCACCCACCCGAACAAGCCGGTCGAGTTCACCGGCCAGGAGTCGCTCGACGGGGAGGACTCGTCGGAGTACCGCTACCTTCTCGTGCCCATCCGGTTCGCCGGCTGACACGCGTCCCCCGCACACTCGCACGCTCACGGAGGTACCCATGGTCAGCCACATCGGACTCGTCGGTCTGGGCAAGATGGGCAACAACATGCGCGAGCGGCTGCGCCGCGGCGGCATCGAGGTCACCGGGTACGACCCGCGCCCCGAGGTGTCCGACGTCGCGTCCCTGGCCGACCTCGTCGCCGCACTGCCCGCCGACCGTCGTGTGGTGTGGGTGATGGTCCCGGCGGGCGACCCGACGCGCGGCGTCGTGCAGGAGCTCGGCACGCTGCTGGGCGAGGGCGACGTCGTCGTCGAGGGTGGGAACTCGCACTACCCCGAGGACCAGGCCCGTGCCGCGGAGCTGGCCGAGCGCGGGATCGGGTATGTCGACGTCGGCGTCTCGGGCGGTGTGTGGGGCCTGGAGAACGGGTACGGCCTGATGTGCGGGGGCGACGCCGGGCACGTGCGGACGCTCATGCCCGTCTTCGACGCGCTGCGTCCCGAGGGTCCGCGCGAGGAGGGCTTCGTGCACGCCGGCGAGGTGGGTGCGGGGCACTTCGCGAAGATGGTCCACAACGGCATCGAGTACGGCCTCATGCAGGCGTATGCCGAGGGATACGAGCTGCTCGAGGCCAAGGACATCGTCACCGACGTGCACGGCACCATGAAGGCGTGGATGCGCGGCACGGTCGTGCGGTCCTGGCTGCTGGACCTCATGGTGAAGGCACTCGAGGAGGACCCGGCGCTGGCGGCGATCGACGACTGGGTAGACGACTCGGGCGAGGGCCGCTGGACCGTCGACGAGGCCATCGACAACGCGGTGCCGCTCCCCGTGATCTCGGCGGCGTTGTTCGCCCGGTTCGCTTCCCGGCAGGACGAGTCCCCGGCGATGAAGGCCGTGGCAGCGCTCCGCCAGCAGTTCGGCGGGCACGCGGTCAAGCCCGCCCAGTGATGTCCCTGGTGGTCGAGCCTGTCGAGACCACCCGGCCCCCGGCACGAGGCGGTCTCGACAGGCTCGACCGTCGAGAAGGCTGATGTACGTCTCCCACCTGTCGCTCCTCGACTTCCGGTCCTACGCCGCGGCCGACGTCGAGCTCGAGCCCGGCCCGAACGCGTTCGTCGGGCGCAACGGCCAGGGCAAGACCAACCTGGTCGAGGCCATCGGCTACGTCGCGACGCTCGGCAGCCACCGGGTCGCGAACGACGCGCCGCTGATCCGGTCCGGCGCCGAGCGGGCCGTGGTGCGGACCCGGATCGTGCGGGGCGTGCGCGCGTCCACCGTCGAGTTGGAGATCACGGCAGGCAAGGCCAACCGGGCCCGGGTGAACCGGGGGCAGCTCGGCCGTGCGCGCGACGTGCTGGGCATCCTGCGGACCGTGCTCTTTGCTCCGGAGGACCTGGCACTCGTCAAGGGCGACCCCGACGGGCGCCGGCGCTTCCTCGATCAGCTGGTCGTGCAGCTCCTCCCCCGCGCCGCGGGCCTGCTGGGTGACTACGAGCGCGTCGTGCGGCAACGGTCGGCGCTGCTCAAGTCGCTGCGTGGAGTCCGGCGCTCGGGGGGCGGCGCCGAGGACATCAGCACGCTCGAGGTGTGGGACGCACGGGCGGCCCAGCTGGGCGGGCAGATCCTCGCCATGCGCCTGGCGCTCGTCGAGGCCCTGCGCCCGCACGTGGCGGCCGCGTACGAGCAGGTCAGCGACGCGGACGGGGACGCGGAGCTCGCGTACCGCTCGAGCGTGCCGGGCACCGGCGACGGGGCGACCCCGGCGGCGGAGGACCTCGAGAAGGCGATCCTGGAGGCGATGGCCGAGTCCCGGCCCCAGGAGCTGGAGCGCGGGGTCAGCCTCGTCGGCCCGCACCGCGACGACCTGGTCCTCACCCTGGCCGGCCTGCCGGCCAAGGGGTACGCGAGCCACGGCGAGTCGTGGTCGTTCGCGCTTGCGCTGCGCCTCGCGTCGTACCGACTGCTCGGTGGCGGTGACGACCCGGAGCACGTGCCCGACGCCGCGTTCTGGGACCCGGACCTCGACACGGACGCGGACCCGGTGCTCATCCTCGACGACGTCTTCGCGGAGCTGGACGTGCGACGTCGGGCGCGGCTGGCGGAGCTCGTCGCCCCTGCTCGCCAGGTGCTGGTCACGGCCGCGGTGCCGGACGACGTCCCGCCCAGCCTGCTCGGCGCCCGGTTCGAGGTGACGCCCGGGCAGGTGCGTCGTGCGGGGTGACGACGAGGGAGACGCGGGCGAGCTCCTCGGCGACGACGACAACGGGAGCGCGGGTCGATCGCAGGGCGCCGCGGAGGATCCCCGGCCGGTCAAGGACCGCACGGAGCTGACGCCGCCGTCCGCCGTCGCGCGCGAGGCCCTGAACCGCGCCAAGGCCGCGGCGCGGGCCAAGGGCCTGCGCCCGGGCTCCCCCGCCCGGCGCTCCCCGCTCGCGGAGCCGCGGCTGTCGGGGCAGGGGCCGGGGGCGCGCGACCCGCAGTTGCTGTCGGAGGTCCTGGGACGCCTCATGCGCGACAAGGGGTGGACCGCGGACGTCTCCGTCGGCGGCGTGATCGGCCGGTGGCGGGAGGTGGTGGGCGCCCAGGTGGCCGACCACTGCCAGCCCGAGACGTTCGAGCAGAAGGTCCTCGTCGTCCGCGCCGACTCGACGGCGTGGGCCACCCAGGTGCGCCTGCTGGTGCCGACTCTGCTGCGACGCCTCGAGGAGGAGATCGGCGAGGGCGTCGTCGAGCAGGTCACGGTGCTGGGCCCGGCCGGGCCCGGCTTCCGGCGTGGGCGACGCTCGGTGCGCGGCCCGGGCCCGCGCGACACCTTCGGCTGAGCCCGCTCCCGCGGACCGGTTCGGTGCGGCTGGCACGAGACGGCGACGGGCCCGACCGCGGTGCGGTCGGGCCCGTCGCCGTGCTCAGGGCGTGTCGTGCTCGGTGCGTCAGTGCTGGATGCGACGACGCAGCCAGAAGAGGACGCCACCGGCCACGAGCAGCAGTGCGGCGATCCCGGCGATGACACCCACCGTCGCACCCGTCTGCGGGAGCTCCTCGGCCGGCGCGGCCTCGGCCGGCGGCACGGCGGCGTCGTCCGCGACGACCTCCACGTCCGCGCCGCCCACACCGATCGGGTTGGCGCACTCGGACGAGGCCGGCGGGTAGTCGACCACGGTCGAGTACTGCGGGTTCACCTCGAACAGGACCTGCACGCCGTCACGCGTCCAGGCGTAGTTCCCGTCCGTCTCGACGTAGGCGCCGTCGTCCTGCTGCTCCCAGCCCGGCCACTGCTTCGGCGCGGTGTCGGAGGCACCCGGCCACAGCAGCGAACCCTCGAGCGGCTGGTCCTCGGCGACGAAGTTCTCCCCGCCGTCCGGGTGGAGGAACGTGATGGTCAACGGCGTGTCGTCGTCGACCTCGATGCCCTCGGGCAGCGCGACGCCGTACTCCAGGTGCGGGGTGTCGCCCACGCACACCGCGCCGATGTCACCGGGGATCAGCGCGCAGTCCTCGGCGGACGGGACCAGCTCCGCGATCGGGAAGACCACGTCGCCGCCCTCGGTGCGGGTGTAGCCGGCGAGGTCGTCGCCGAACGTGCGGCCCTCGCCGGGCACCGCGAGGACGCCCTGCTCGGTGCTGAGGTACGTGACGTCCTCGCTGTCGGCGGGGAGGATGACGTCGGACGCGTCCGCGCCGCAGACCTCGACCGCCGCCGGCGCCTGGGGCACCACGACCTGGGGCTCGGGGACCTCGGGCTCGGTGGGCGTGGCGCAGTCCTCGGCGGAGGGCAGCTCGATGCCGAAGTCGCTCAGCTCCTGGTGCTGCCAGTCGACGAGGTGCCCGTCCATGGAGGACCCGTCGGGGTACGTGATCGTCTCGGGCATCGTGTAGTCGTCGGCCCCGCCGCGTACCAGGTCCTGCTGGATGCCCCACCCGGTGCACAGGTCGATGTCGTCGAGGGCGTCAGTCTGCGGGAGCTCGGTGTACCAGTGCTCGTCGTTGGTGAGCTCGTCCTCGGGAAGAGTGAGCGGCGTGGTGCCGAGCAGCTGCTGCTCCCCGGAGTTCTCCCAGGCAGCAGGCTTGTTCTTGTCGAGCTTCGGGTACAGGTAGATGCCCACCTGGACGTCGGTGGTCTCCGGGGTCGCGCAGGGCTCGGTGCTGCCGCCGTCGGACCAGTCGTACTCGGTGCCGTCGCGGCCGTCCCAGGCGTCGACCTCCACGGTCCACCGGGAGCTGCCGGCGATGTCGATCTTGTCGTTGTGGTACCAGGTCCCGAAGGACTCCTCGACCACGGTCTCGTCGTCGACCTTCACCGTCACGGTGTTGGTCCGGCCGTCCCGGCCGTCGGCATAGGCCTGCAGGTTCACGGTGAGCGTGTCACAGGTGGCCGACGTGCGGGGCGTGTGGGCGGAGGCCGGCGCCGCGGTGGCGACGAGCATCCCTCCGACGGCGAGCGTCGTCGCTGCGACGCCCGCCAAGGTCCTCTTCACTGTGGGGTTGTCCCTTCGGTGGTGATCGGTGCACGAGCGCGCGCCGGTCGAGGTGCAGTACGGGGAATCGTCGTGTAGTACACCAGTTTTTGGGGCAAAGGGGGAGAGTCGTTGATAACAGTCAGAGCACAAAAGCCGGACACATCGGTACGAGGCGCGCGATCGGCCGATGATGTGGACAAGGCTGGGGAAAACTCTGTGGACAAGGGTGGGGAGACAGCGCTGTCCCCGGCCTGTGGACAAGGTGTGCGGAACTTCGCTCCAGCGGCGTCAATCCGCCATTTCCTTGCCTCTGGCAGGTAGACTGAGACGGTCATTCCGGGTCGTGTTCCGACCTCTTGCACGGCTCGGTCGAGTGCGCGCCCGGAACCTGAGAGCCGCGCCGCCTGCACACAGCACGAAGCGTCGGCGCGTGCACGACGACCGAGGAGCAGCTCCGCCTGTGGCAGACCGAACCGACACCCCCCGTCCCGACACTGTCGCCAACGGAGCCAACGGAGCAGCCGAACCGGGGAACGGGTACGACGCCGGCAACATCACCGTCCTGGAGGGCCTCGAGGCCGTCCGCAAGCGCCCGGGCATGTACATCGGCTCCACGGGCGAGCGGGGCCTGCACCACCTGGTCTACGAGATTGTGGACAACTCTGTGGACGAGGCCCTTGCCGGGCACGCCGACAGCGTGGACGTGACGCTGCTTGCGGACGGTGGCGTCCGCGTCCGCGACAACGGCCGCGGCATCCCCGTCGCGATGCACCCCACCGAGGGCAAGCCCACGCTCGAGGTCGTCATGACCATCCTGCATGCGGGCGGCAAGTTCGGCGGCGGCGGGTACACCGTCTCCGGCGGCCTGCACGGCGTCGGCATGTCCGTGGTCAACGCGCTGTCGACCCGCTTCGTGTCCCAGGTGAAGCGCGACGGCTACCACTGGCAGCAGGAGTACCACGACGGCGGCGAGCCGGTCACCGAGGTGCAGCGGCTGGAGCCGCTCGCCGAGGGGGAGGCCACCGGGACCACGCAGACCTTCTGGGCGGACGACTCGATCTTCGAGACCACCGATTACGACTTCGAGACCCTGCGATCGCGCTTCCAGCAGTACGCCTTCCTCAACAAGGGGCTGCAGATCACGCTGCGCGACGAGCGCGCCGGTCACGCGGTGGCGGACGACGAGGTGGCCGGGCAGGCGCCGGAAGGCCGGACCGGGGACGTCACCGCGGCCGACGGCGCCGCCGACGTCGAGGACGCCAACCCCGTGCGCACGGTCACGTACCGCTACGACCACGGCCTGACGGACTACGTCGCCCACATCAACGCGGCCAAGAAGTCCGAGCTCGTCCACCCCGAGATCATCGACGTCGAGGCGGAGGACACCGAGCGCCAGATCTCCGTGGAGATCGCGATGCAGTGGACGAGCGCGTACAGCGAGTCGGTGCACACGTTCGCGAACACGATCTCGACCACCGAGGGCGGCACGCACGAGGAGGGCTTCCGTGCGGCGCTCACCACCCTGGTGAACAGCTATGCGCGCGACAAGCAGATCATCAAGGAGAAGGACGACAACCTCACGGGCGACGACATCCGCGAGGGCCTCACCGCCGTCATCTCCGTCAAGCTCGGCGAGCCCCAGTTCGAGGGCCAGACGAAGACGAAGCTCGGCAACACCGAGGCGAAGACCTTCGTGCAGCGCGTCGTGCGCGAGAAGCTTGTGGACTGGTTCGACGCGCACCCGACCGAGGCCCGCGACGTGATCCGCAAGGCCATCCAGGCGTCACAGGCGCGCATCGCCGCCCGTAAGGCGCGCGAGGCCACGCGTCGCAAGGGGATCCTCAGCTCGGGCGGCATGCCGGGCAAGCTCAAGGACTGCCAGTCGAATCGCGCCGAGGACTGCGAGGTCTACATCGTCGAGGGCGACTCGGCCGGCGGCTCTGCCGTCCGTGGTCGTGACCCGCACAACCAGGCGATCCTGCCGCTGCGCGGCAAGATCCTCAACGTCGAGCGGGCCCGCCTGGACAAGGCGCTCTCCAACCAGGAGATCCAGTCCCTGATCACGGCGTTCGGCACCGGCATCGGCGAGGACTTCGACCTCTCGAAGCTCCGGTACCACAAGATCGTGCTCATGGCCGACGCCGACGTCGACGGGCAGCACATCTGCACCCTGCTGCTCACATTGCTCTTCCGGTACATGCGCCCGCTCATCGAGCACGGCCACGTCTACCTGGCGCAGCCGCCGCTGTACCGGCTCAAGTGGTCGAACTCCCCGCACGACTACGTGTACTCGGACCGCGAGCGGGACGCCTTCCTCAAGGAAGGGCTCGCCGCCGGCAAGCGGATCCCCAAGGAGAACGGCATCCAGCGCTACAAGGGCCTGGGCGAGATGGACTACACCGAGCTCTGGGACACCACGATGGACCCGGAGCACCGCACGCTGCTGCAGGTGACCATGGACGACGCGGCCGCGGCCGACGAGATCTTCTCGGTGCTCATGGGCGAGGACGTCGAGTCCCGCCGCAGCTTCATCCAGCGCAACGCCAAGGACGTCCGCTTCCTCGACATCTAGCGGCTGACGACGGCGTCGTACAACACGTGCGTATGCCGTTGTACGCCAGCCGAACCATGATCTCGAGGACGACGGAACCCGCGCCCTGGCGGCGCAGGACAGGAAGAAGGTAGACGGTGACGGACGAGACCCCCGGCCCCGACATGACGGACGGCGCCCCGGACGACGAGGCGATCGACACGACCGACGGCACGGTCGCGGTGCAGCACGGCCGCATCGACCAGGTGGACCTGCAGCTGGAGATGCAGCGCAGCTACCTCGACTACGCGATGAGCGTCATCGTCGGGCGTGCGCTCCCGGACGTGCGCGACGGCCTCAAGCCGGTGCACCGCCGCGTGCTGTACGCGATGTACGACGGCGGCTACCGGCCCGACCGCGCGTTCTCGAAGTGCTCGCGCGTCGTGGGCGACGTCATGGGCAAGTTCCACCCGCACGGTGACACGGCGATCTACGACACCCTCGTCCGCCTCGTGCAGGACTGGGTGCTGCGGTACCCGCTCGTCGCCGGCCAGGGCAACTTCGGCTCGCCCGGCAACGACCCGGCTGCCGCCCCGCGGTACACCGAGTGCCGGATGGCTCCGCTGGCCATGGAGATGGTCCGGGACATCGACAAGAACACGGTCGACTTCCAGGACAACTACGACGGCCGCACGCAGGAGCCCGTCGTCCTGCCCGCGCGCTTCCCGAACCTCCTGGTCAACGGCTCCGCAGGCATCGCCGTGGGCATGGCGACGAACATCCCGCCGCACAACCTGCGCGAGGTCGCGGAGGGCGTGCGCTGGCACCTCGCGAACCCCGAGGCATCGCGTGAGGAGCTCCTCGCCGCGCTCATGCAGCGCATCAAGGGCCCCGACTTCCCCACCGGCGCCACGATCCTCGGCACCAAGGGCATCGAGGAGGCGTACCGGACCGGTCGCGGCTCCATCACGATGCGCGCCGTCGTGAACGTCGAGGAGATCCAGAACCGGATCTGCCTCGTCATCACCGAGCTGCCCTACCAGGTCAACCCGGACAACCTCGCCAGCAAGGTCGCCGACCTCGTCAACGACGGCAAGCTCGCGGGCATCGCGGACATCCGCGACGAGACCTCGGGCCGCACCGGCCAGCGCCTCGTCATCGTGCTCAAGCGCGACGCGATCGCCAAGGTCGTGCTGAACAACCTGTACAAGCACACGCCGCTGCAGTTCAGCTTCGGTGCGAACATGGTGGCCCTCGTCGACGACGTGCCGCGAACCCTGAGCCTCGACGCCTTCGTGCGGCACTGGACCACGCACCAGATCGAGGTCGTCCACCGGCGTACCGAGTACCTGCTGGCAGAGGCCGAGCGCCAGATCCACATCCTGCGCGGGTACCTCAAGGCGCTCGACGCGCTGGACGAGGTCATCGCCCTGATCCGCCGCTCGCCCGACGCCGAGCAGGCGCGCACCGGCCTGATGGAGCTGCTCGACGTCGACGAGCAGCAGGCGAACGCGATCCTCGCGCTGCAGCTGCGCCGGCTCGCGGCCCTCGAGCGCCAGCGGATCATCGACGAGCACGACGTCCTGCAGCGGGAGATCGAGGACTACAAGGACATCCTCGCCAAGCCCGAACGCCAGCGGACGATCGTGCAGGACGAGCTCGACGACATCGTCGCACGCTACGGCGACGAGCGCCGCACCACCGTGCTGCCGTTCGACGGCGACATGTCGGTGGAGGACCTCATCCCCGAGGAGGAGGTCGTCGTCACGATCACGCGCGGCGGGTACGCCAAGCGCACGCGCTCGGACAGCTACCGGGCCCAGCGCCGCGGCGGCAAGGGCGTGCGCGGCGCCGCCCTGCGCGAGGACGACATCGTCGAGCACTTCTTCGTCACGACGACGCACCACTGGCTGCTGTTCTTCACGAACCTCGGTCGCGTGTACCGCGCCAAGGGCTACGAGCTGCCCGAGGGCGGCCGCGACGCCAAGGGCCAGCACGTGGCGAACATGCTGGCGTTCCAGCCGGGCGAGCACATCGCCCAGGTGCTCGACCTGCCGGACTACGAGGCTGCCGACTACCTGGTGCTCGCCACCCGCCGCGGGCTCGTGAAGAAGACCCGCCTGGGCGAGTACAACTCGCCGCGCTCGGGCGGCCTCATCGCGATCAACCTGCGCGAGGACGACGAGGGCAAGCCCGACGAGCTCGTCGCGGCGCGCCTCGTGAACGCGGACGACCACCTCATCCTCGTGTCCCGCAAGGGCCAGTCGATCCGGTTCCCCGCCGACGACGACACCCTGCGGCCGATGGGGCGCGCGACGTCCGGTGTCACCGGCATGAAGTTCCGGGAGGAGGACGAGCTGCTCAACGCCGACGTCGTCACCCCGGGCACGGACCTGTTCGTCGTGACCGAGGGCGGCTTCGCGAAGCGCACGGCGATCACCGAGTACCGCGTCCAGGGCCGTGCCGGCTACGGGATCAAGGTCGCCAACCTGGTCGAGGCTCGTGGAGACCTCGTGGGGGCCTTGGTGACGGAGGCGGACGACGAGGTGCTGGTCATCATGGAGCGTGGCAAGATCGTGCGCTCGGCGGTCGCGGAGGTGAACCTCACCGGCCGCACCACGCAGGGCGTCACGTTCGCGAAGCCTGACCGCGGGGACCGCATCATCGCCGTCGCCCGTAACGTCGAGCGCCGGGACGTCGACGAGGCAACCGGCGACGCGTCGGTTAGCGTGGGCGAGCAGGCCGCCGACGAGCAGACCACGAGCGGGGACGAGGACTGATGACGGAGAACAGCGCGTCGACCAGGGCGTCGTCGGTGCCTCCCGTTCGGGAGGCGGAGATCGACGAGGCGACCCACCGCCGGAACCCGGTGCCCACCCAGGCAGGGACGGGCGCCGTCCACCTCGGGCAGGTACCGGCACCGCCCGCCCCGCCGACCGTCGCCCCGGCGTCGTCGTCCGCGGCTGCTCCCGCGGTCGCTACGGGCGGCGCGGCGACCCAGGGCGCGTCCCCCGTGAAGGAGGGTGCCGTGAAGGCGGCCGCAGCCGCTCTCGCCGCCGCCCGCAGCGCGGCCAAGAAGGTCCAGTCGGTCATGCCCGAGGCGCCGGCCAAGGGGCAGGACGCCGCGGACACCCCCGCGAGGCCGAAGGGGGCCGCGAAGTCCGTGCCCGCCGAGCCGCGCCCGGAGATGCACTACTCCGCCGGCGGCGTGCACGGGACGGCCGCGCCCGCCGCCGCGACGGCGGGGCCGATGGTCGGGACGGCGCAGCCCGGGGTCGGGCCGCGTCGGGTGCGGCTGTCGGTCTCGCGTGTCGACCCGTGGTCGATCATGAAGCTCGCGTTCCTGCTGTCGGTCGCGATCGGCTTCATCACCGTCGTCGCGACGATGGTCGTCTGGTACGTGCTCAACGACATGGGCACGTTCGCCACCATGCAGACGTTCCTGAGCGACACGATCGGGCCGCAGGCCGTCAACCTCATGCAGTTCGTGCAGTTCGACCGCGTCGTGTCGCTGTCCGTGCTGATCGCCATCGTCAACGTGGTGCTGCTGACCGCACTCACCACGATCATGGCCATCCTGTACAACATCACGGCCGCGCTCGTCGGCGGTGTGCACCTCACGCTGACGGACGAGTGACCCCCGTCCCGACCGGGATCGACGTCACACCGCGTGACGCCGCTCCCAGTTTGGGAACGGGCCTACGCGTACGGTAATGTTCCGTGCTGCACGCGCTCCCTCGTGGGGGCGCGCTCGGGGCTATAGCTCAGACGGTTAGAGCGCTTCCCTGATAAGGAAGAGGTCGGAGGTTCAAGTCCTCCTAGCCCCACTCCAGGCCACCAGGCCAGGGCCCGAGACGCACGGCCTCGTGCCGTGACGAGGAGGCAGAAGATGAAGAAGCTGTTCGTCCTCCTGCTCGCGCTCGGCGCGGGCTACCTGGTCTGGCGCCGTCTCAACGAGGACTCGGCCGACCGGGACCTGTGGTCCGAGGTCACCGACACCATCGACTGAGACCGTCCGGCCCGTCTGACGAGGCCGCCAGGGGCCATGGCGCAATTGGTAGCGCACCTGCTTTGCAAGCAGGGGGTTAGGGGTTCGAGTCCCCTTGGCTCCACCACCGAAGACCTCGCACGCCTCCGGGCATGCGGGGTCTTGTCGTCCCCTGCGGGCGCGTCAAGACCGCGTCGAGATCCCGCGCGTTCCAGGGCATGCGCGACGCCTGACATCCGCGCCCGTACGGCGAAGACCCCCGTCCCATCGGGACAGGGGCCTTCGCGCGGTGCGCTGCTACCTCGGAGGGCAGGCGGTCAGGCCTTGTCGCCGTCCCCGGCGTCCTTGGCGTCGTCGGCGGCGTCGCTCGCCGCCTCCTCCGTCTTCCGGGCGGCGGAGCGCGTGCGGCCGGCGGCCTTCTTGGCGGCGTCGGTCGCCCGGTCCTTGGCCTTGTCGACCGCTCCGGTGACCTCCTCGCCGAGCTCGGCGGCCTTCTCGGTGGCCCGCTCGGCGGCCTCGCGGCCCTTCGCGACGGCGTGTCCCGCCGCCTCGCCCACCGCCTCTGCCGCGTCGCCGACGGCGTGCCGTGCGTCGCGGGCCGCGGAATCGTAGTCCGGGCCGGACTGCTGCTCCCACGGCTCGGCCCACGGGTCGTTCTGCGGCTGGGCACGGCGCCAGAAGGCGTACCCGGCCGCGGCGGCACCGGCGAGCGCGAGGAACCAGAGGAGTCCCTTGCCCTTGCCTGACTTCTCGGCCTCCTTGGCGGCCTTCTCCGCGGCGGCCTGGGCCTTCGCCGCCTCCTTGGCTGCCTGCTTCGCGGCCTTCTTGCCCGCCCGACCGGCCTTCTCCGCCGCGTCACGCGCGGCGTCGGCCGCCAGGACGCCGGCCGCACCGGCCGCTGCCCCGGCACGGGTCGCGGCGTCGTTGAACGCCGTCACGACGCGCGGCAGGTAGTCGTCCACGATCTTGTCGTGCGCCGTGTCGACGAAGGGGCCTGCCTTGTCGGCTGCCTTCTCGACGCGCGGCGCCGCCGCGAGCACGCTCTCCCGCCACGCCTTCTCGGCGCGCGGCACGAGCCACTCGAGGAACGTGTCCATCCGCGGTTCCGCCCAGTCCTTGGCCTGGGTGGCGGCCTCCTTGGCCCCGCCGGCAGCCCGGGCACCGACGTCGACCAGCACGGCGGCGGCCTCCGTCGCGGAACCCTTGAGCTTCTCGGTGTCGAGCTCGTTGATCTTCTCGCTCACCTTGGCGGAGAGCTTCTCGGCCTGGTCCTTGGCGTTGTCGCCCACGTTCTTTCGCACCATGGACCCACTGTGCCACCAGGTGCCCTGGCCTGCAGCGGTACGCGCGGGCCGCGCCGTGAGGGTCGAGGAGATGGATGGTGAGGGGGAGAGTGAGAGGATGAGGGCATGTTCGCAACCCTCCACACCTCCGCCGGTGACATCCGTATCGAGCTGCTGCCGAACCACGCGCCCAAGACCGTCGCGAACTTCGTCGGTCTGGCCCAGGGCACCACGACGTGGACGGACCCGGCCACGGGCGCCGAGCGCAACGACCCCCTGTATGACGGTGTGATCTTCCACCGCGTCATCGACAACTTCATGATCCAGGGCGGGGACCCGCTGGGCACCGGCACCGGCGGCCCCGGCTACACCTTCGACGACGAGATCCACCCGGAGCTCGCCTTCGACGGCAAGTACATCCTCGCGATGGCGAACGCCGGCAAGCGTCGGAACCCCGTCACGGGCGCCGTCGAGGGCACCAACGGCTCGCAGTTCTTCATCACGACCGGCGCGACCCCGTGGTTGAACGGCAAGCACACGATCTTCGGCAAGGTGGCGGACGACGAGTCGCGCGCCGCCGTCGACACGATCGGCAACACGCCGACCCGCCCCGGCGACCGGCCCGTCCAGGACATCGTCATCAACAGCATCACCATCGAGGACTGACCGAGGTCCGACCGACACCAGGTCGAGCGGTCGGGGTCGAGAACCTCGTCGCAGTCGTATCCCTCCCGAAGCGGAGCGCCCCAGGGGCGCGTGAACGCGACCGCGCCGAGAGTCTTGACCCCGACCGCGCTGCCGAGCCCCGGAGGGCCGACCCATCTCGACACCCCCACCCGCACCGCAGCCCGGGCAGCCTGCCGGGGGGCCGCCGGTGTGCCCGCGGCACCCCGATCGCGTGTCCTACGTGCGCTGCCAGCGCTGCGGTCGCCCCACGTGCCCGGAGTGCCAGCGCCCCGCCGCCGTCGGGATCCAGTGCGTCGACTGCGTCAACCAGGCCGCGCGGGCGGTGCCGAGTGCGCGGACGATGTTCGGCGGGACCGTGCGGGGTGGCCGTCCGGTCGTCACGCTGACGGTCATCGGCCTCTGCGTGGTGAGCTGGGTGCTGCAGCTCGTCACGGGCGGCGAGTGGACGCAGCGGTGGGCGTTCGCTCCCTCGGTCGGGCTGGACGAGCCGTGGCGGTTCCTGACCGCGGCGTTCCTGCACTCCACGAGCGTGCTGCACATCCTGTTCAACATGTACGCGCTGTGGCTCGTGGGCCCGTTCCTCGAGCAGGCGTTCGGCCGGGCGCGCTTCGTCGCGCTCTACGTGCTGTCCGCGATCGGCGGCTCGGTGGGCTACCTGCTGCTCGCCACCCCGACCGTCGACGGCGGGTGGAACACCGCCGTGGTCGGCGCCTCGGGCGCCGTCTTCGGCCTCTTCGGGGCCATCATCCCGGCGCTGCGCCGGATGGGCCGCAACGCCGGCCAGATCGTCGTGCTGATCGCCATCAACATGGCGATCCCGTTCCTCTTCCCGGGTATCGCGTGGCAGGCGCACCTCGGGGGCCTGGTGGTCGGGCTGGCGATGGGCGCCGGCTTCGCCGCCGCCCCCCGCGAGCGTCAGGCCCTGGTCGCCTGGGCCCTGCCGGCCGCGGTCGCCGTCGTCCTCGTCGGCGCGACCCTGTGGAAGTACGCGTCCGTCGGCTGGCTCTGATCCTGCCCGTCCGCACGGTTGTCCACAGGGTTACCCACAGATGTGGAACGAACTACACGGGTGGAAGTAGGGCCGCCGTCAGCGCCAGCGGGTGGTGAGGCCGAAGCCGGCGATGATCAGCACGAAGCCGACGGCGAGGTTCCAGCCGCCGAGCGCCGGGATCGGCAGGCCCAGGCCGGGCGCCGTCAGGTAGTACAGGACGATCCACGCGAGACCCACCAGCATGAGCGCGAGCATCGTCGGCACCAGCCAGCGGGGGTTGCCCTGGGCCTTCGCCTTCGCGGGGACGGCGGCCTGCTCGGCAGGCGCGCTCTTCTTCTTGCGGGACTTCGACTCGGGCACGGGGATGGCTCCTGTCCGGACGGGCGATATGGCGGCCGCGGGCCGGATGCCCGCCGCCGTCGGCGATTCTGTCGACTAGCGTAGTCGTCAGCAGGCTCGAGAAGGACAGCAGCAAGCCGACAGGGGTGTGCCGATGAACCGCCGACTGCGCACGAGCACGACCGTCGCGTGCGTCCTCGCCGCGTCCGGTCTCCTGTTCACCGCCAGCGCGCAGCTCGCCGACACCCAGGACGGACGCGACCCGCAGGACCTGGCGGAGCTCGTCACCACGGAGTCCGACCGGGTCGCCGACCTCACCGACCGGATGAACGAGCTCGAGGCGGAGATCGACGACCTCGGCAAGGAGGCCGGCACCGACCTGCCCACGCGGAGCGCCGACCTGGTCGCCGACGAGTCGGTCGTGACCGGCGCCGCGCCCGTCTCGGGGCCCGGCGTGCGGGTGGCGCTCGACGACGCCCCGGCGTCCAGCCAGTCCATCTCCGGCGTCCGCCCGGACGACCTCGTCGTCCACCAGCAGGACGTGCAGCACGTCATCAACGCCCTGTGGGCGGGCGGCGCCGAGGCGATGACGCTGCAGGGCGAGCGCGTCACCGCGACGTCGGCGTTCCGCTGCTCCGGCAACATCCTGCTGCTGCACGGCAAGGTCTTCTCGCCGCCATACGTCATCGAGGCCGTCGGCGACCCGGACGAGCTCCGCGCTTCCCTCGACGCCGACCCGGGCGTCGCGATCTACCAGCAGTACGTGGACTGGGTGGCCCTCGGGTGGTCGGTCAAGGCAGCAGGCGGTCTCGAGCTGCCCGCCTACACCGGCAGCTCGGAGATGCGGTACGCGACGGTCCCCGACGGCACGGACGTGTTCTCGTGAGCGGCGCGCACCCCAGGAGCGCCGGGCGCCGGCGATGGCGCCGCCCTACCGCCCCGCCTACCTCCTGACCACCACCCCGAAGCGAGACAGCCATGACCTCCCCCGCGGCCACCACGTCCACCGACCGCCCGCGCATCCTCGTGGTCGACAACTACGACTCGTTCGTCTACACGATCGTCGGCTACCTGGACCAGCTCGGGGCGCGCACCGTCGTCGTGCGCAACGACGCCGTGCCCGAGCCCGACGCCGACGGCGTCTTCCACGGCGCGGACGGCGCCCCCTTCGACGGCGTGCTGGTCTCCCCCGGCCCGGGTACGCCCAAGGAGGCCGGTTCGTCGGAGGACGTCATCCGCGCCTGCGCCCGCTCCCGCACACCCATGCTCGGCGTCTGCCTGGGCCACCAGGCCCTCGCGGAGGTCTACGGCGCCACCGTGGCGCACGCCCCCGAGCTCATGCACGGCAAGACGAGCCTCGTGGAGCACGACGGCGACGGCGTGCTCGAGGGCCTGGCGTCGCCCTTCACGGCGACGCGCTACCACTCGCTGGCCGTGCTGCCCGAGAGCGTGCCCGCCGAGCTCGAGGTGACCGGCGCGACGGCGCGCGGCGTCGTCATGGGCCTGCAGCACCGTGAGCTACCGCTGCACGGCGTGCAGTTCCACCCGGAGTCGGTGCTGACCGAGGGCGGGCACCGGCTGCTGGCCAACTGGCTCGCCGTGTGCGGCGACGACGGCGCGGTCGCGCGGTCGCGCGGCATGGCGCCGCTGGTGCACCAGGGCTGACCGGCGTCGGTCGAGCCCGTCGGCACCGGCGGGGCGCCGCTGCTACCCCTCGCCGCCGAGGATGCCGAGCGGGTCGCCGGCGTCGTCCGTCTCGCCGTCGGTCGGCTCGTCCGTCGGCGTCGGTTCGTCCGTCGGTGTCGCCCCGGCCTCCGGGCCGGTGGACACCACGATGCCGACGTGCGAGCTCACCTCGACCTCGGTGCCGCCCGGCTTCTCCTGCGAGACCACGAACCCGACGGGGACGTCGGCGGACGGGGCGAACGTCGTGTCGGGGACGATCTGGGAGTCACCCATGAGGGTCTGCGCCTCCTCGGCGCTCCTGCCCACGACGTCCGGCACCGTCGTCATCTCGGGCGCCTTCTCCTTGGCGATGACGATCGAGACCTCGCTCCGCTGGGTGACGGAACCGGGCTCCGGGCTCTGCCGGATGACGGTGCCGGCCTTCTCGTCGCTCTCCTCCGTGCTGGTGGACGAGCTGAGGTTGAGGTCGGTGATCGTCTCCTTGGCCTTGTCCTCGGTCATGCCCACGAGGTCCGGCAGCTTGACCCGGCCGGTCGACGTCACGATGGCGACGGAGTCGCCCTCGCTCGCCGCCTGGCCCTCCGCAGGCTTGGACTCGATCACGTGGTCCTGCTCCACGCTCCTGCTGTCCGCCTGCGACACGTCGCCGAGCTCGAGGCCCGCCTCCTGGAGCTTCGCCTCGGCCTCGTCCTGCGTGAGTCCGGCGAGCTCGGGGACGGCGACGGTGTCCGGGCCGGCGGAGAACGTGACCGTGACGGTGGAACCGCGCTCCACCTCGGCGCCGCCCTTCGGGTTCTGCCCGAGGAAGGTGTTCTCCGGCTCGGTGGACTCGGTGTCCGTCGCCTGCTCGTAGACGAGCCCCGCGGCCTTGATGTCCCGCTCCGCCTCGGCGGGGGTGACGTTGGCCTGGAGCTCGGGCACGGTGGTCTTGGCCTCGGCGCCGTTCATGACGACGAACGTGATGATCGCGGCCAGCGCGACGGCGCCCACCGCGATGAGCGTCCACATGAGCCCCTTGCGGCTCTTCTTCTCGTCGTCCGGCTCGGCACCGTTGGCGCCCTGGACCCCGGTGGTGCCCCACTGGGACGTGCTCGCGGGGTCCATCACCTGGGTGCCGTTGCCCGGGCTCATGACCTGGGTCGCCGCGGCACCGGCCATGGCCGCGCCGACGAGGGGCGCCGTGACGTCCCCGCCGCGGAGCGCGTTGTCGAGGTCGGCGCGGAACTCCGCGGCCGTCGAGTAGCGCGCGTCGCGGTCCTTGGTGAGGGCTTTGAGCACGATGCGGTCGAGCACCTCGGGCACGTCCGACGCGAGCTCGCTGGGGCGCTGCGGCGCCTGACCGACGTGCTGGTAGGCGACCGCGACCGGGGAGTCGCCCATGAACGGCGGGCGCCCGGTGAGCAGCTCGAACAGCACGCAGCCGGTGGAGTACAGGTCGCTGCGCGCGTCCACGGTCTCGCCGCGGGCCTGCTCGGGCGACAGGTACTGGGCCGTGCCGATGACGGCGTGCGTCTGCGTCATCGTCGCAGCGGAGTCCGCCATGGCGCGCGCGATGCCGAAGTCCATCACCTTCACCGCGCCGGTGGGCGTGATCATCACGTTGGCGGGCTTGATGTCCCGGTGCACGATGCCGGCCTGGTGCGAGTACTCGAGGGCGCTGAGGATGCCCGCCGTGATCTCGATGGCCTCCTCGATCGGCACCGCCGCGCCGTCCTGGAGGATGTCGCGGACGGTGTGGCCCTCGACGTACTCCATGACGATGAACGGCACGTGCACGGACGCGCCCTGCGTGTCCGTGTGCGTGTCCTCGCCGGTGTCGTAGACCGCGACGATGGCGGGGTGGTTCAGCGCGGCGGCCGACTGCGCCTCCCGACGGAACCGTGCCAGGAAGGACGGGTCGCGTGCGAGGTCGGACCGCAGCACCTTGATCGCGACGGTGCGACCCAGACGCGTGTCGTGCCCGATGTGCACCTCGGCCATGCCGCCGCGGCCGATGAGCTCACCGACCTCGTAACGGCCCGCGAGTACCCGGGGCGTGTTGTCCACCACTCAGAAGTCCTTCTCGGTCATGGCCGTGCGCGGGGCGCGCGGCGTGTCTCGGAGCATCATCCCAGAGGAGGGAGGCGCACCCGTGCGGGAGGAGCGGGAGAGCGCGAGGACCGGCCCCGCCAGGAACGCCGCGGCCTGACCGGCCTGACCCTCGGCGTCGGCCGCCATAGCCTGCACGACGGTGGCGAGCAGCAGCACGACGAGCAGGCCGAGCAGTGCGAGCAGGGGCCAGGAGAGCCGCCCGAGCGGGCCGAAGCGCTGGCCCGTGGACGTCGACGTCCGGCGCCCGCCCTGCTTCGCCTCCGGGGCGGAGCGGGCCGCCGAGCGGCTGCGCGTGCCGGCCGGACCGGGCTGGGCCTTGCGCACCGCGGGGCGGCGCGCGTCGTGGCCGCCGGCGTGGACGTCGCGGCGCAGGGGGTAGGACCGGCCGGCGGCGGTGCCGTCGACGGGCGTCTGCGGCGTGAGCTCGTCCTCCGGCGTCGCCGGCGCGGGCTCGGCGGCCGCCGCACGCTCGTCGGCGGGCGGCGTCACGGACGCCCAGGCGACGGGCATCGCGGCCGACGCCGGCGTGGCAGGGCCGGCGGGGCGCGGCGGCGCGGGAGCGGCGTGGGCGGGGACGGCCCGCGCGGGTCGGGCGCCCTGGCGTGCCGCCGCGACCCGGCGGGCGGACCGCGACCGGGCGCCGAGCGGGTCCTCCGCGATCTCGCGGGCGAGCGACTCCAGCTCTCCGGCGAGGGAGGCGGCCGACTCGGGGCGTCGCGCCGGGTCCTTCTCGAGCATGCGCCCGATGACCTCGGCGAGGCCCGGGTGCACGTGCGTGGGCAGCGGCGGGACGGGCGCGTTGACGTGCGCGACCGCGATGTCGACCGGCGTCGAGCCCGTGAAGGGGCGCTTGCCCGCGGTGGCCTCGTAGGCGACGACGCCGAGCGCGTAGAGGTCGGACGCCGCCGTCGCGGCCTGCCCCACCGCCTGCTCGGGCGACAGGTACTGGGCCGTGCCCATGACCATGCCGGTGGCCGTCATCGGGGCCTGGTTCGCGGCGAGGGAGACGCCGAAGTCGGTGATCTTCACATTGCCGCCGTGCTCCAGCAGGATGTTCCCCGGCTTGACGTCGCGGTGAACCACCTTGGCCAGGTGCGCGTGGTGCAGGCCCCGCGCCGTGGCGGCGAGGATCGGGAGCAGCTTGCGAGGCGCGACGACGGGCTCGCGCTCCAGCAGGTCGGCCAGCGGCTCGCCCAGCACCAGCTCCATGACGAGGAAGCCCGCGCCGTCCTGCTCGCCGTAGTCGTACATCTGCGCGATGTTCGGGTGCGACAGGGCCGCGCTGTTGCGCGCCTCCGTGCGCAGGCGGCGCAGGAAGTCCTCGTTGCCGGTGTACTCCTCGCGGAGCACCTTCACGGCGACCTCGCGGCCCAGGTACCCGTCGTCGGCCACCCAGACCTCGCCCATACCGCCGATGGCGATCCGGCGCGTGAGGCGGTACCGCTCGCCGAGCGCGAGCCCCGTGTTCGGCCTCATCCGTTCAGCACCGCTTCCATGACGGCCTTCGCGATGGGTGCGGCCACGGCGCCGCCCGTGGCCTCGGACGTGCCCACCGTGCCGCCGTTCTCGACGACGACGGCGACCGCCACCTGCGGGTCCTCCGCCGGCGCGAACCCGGTGAACCACACGTGCGGAGGCGCACCCTCGCCGTGCTGCGCGGTGCCGGTCTTGCCCGCCACCGTCACGCCGGAGATCTGCGCCGACCTGCCCGAGCCGTCCTCCACGACGCCGATCATCATGTCGGTGAGCTGGTTCGCCGTCTCCTGCGAGATCGCGCGGCGGACGCTCGTGGGCGACGTCTCGCGCACCACCTCGAGCTGCGGGTCGCGGACCGTGTCTACCGAGTACGGCTGCATGACCTCGCCGCCGTTCGCGATCGCGGCCGTGGTCACGGCGACCTGCAGCGGCGTCTCCCGCACGTCCCACTGCCCGATGGCTGCCTGGGCCACGAACGCCGGGGCGAACGCGTCGCTCGGCTCGGGGAAGATGCTCGCGTCGGTGTTGAACGGGACCTGGAAGGGCTCGTTCCACCCGAACGCGTTCGCCTGCTCGTACAGGGCGTCGCTGCCGAGGTCCACCCCCAGCTCCGCGAACGCGGTGTTGCAGGAGATGCGCAGCGCGTCGGCCAGGCTCATCTGCCCCGACGACGAGCAGGACGTGCCGCCGTAGTTGCCGATGCTCCGGTCGGTGCCCGGCGGCTGGTAGGTGTCGGGCGCGTCGATGGAGGTGTCGGCGTCGTAGTCGCCGCTCTCGAGCGCCGCGGCCGCCGTCACCAGCTTGAACGTCGAGCCCGGGGGGTAGGTCCAGTTCGTGGCGCGGCTGTTCAGCGGCTTGCTGTCGTCGTTGAGCAGGTTCGTGTAGGCCTCTCCTGCCTCCTTGGTGGAGTGCGACGCCAGGTCGTTGGGGTCGAACGACGGCTTGGAGACCAGGGCGAGGATCGCGCCCGTCTTGGGGTCGAGGGCGACGGCGGCGCCGCGCTGGTCGCCGAGGGCGTCCCAGGCCGCCTGCTGCGCCTTCGGGTCGATGGTGAGCTCCACGGAGGAGCCCTCCGGGTCCCGCCCGGTGAGCAGGTTCTGCAGGCGGTCCACCCACAGGGCGTCGGCCTGCCCGTTGAGGAAGTCGTTCTCCGTGTTCTCGATGCGGGTGGTGCCGTTCGCGAGCGAGAAGAAGCCGGTCAGGGGTGAGTACAGCTTCCCGTTCGTGTACTCGCGCTGGTAGCCGAACTCGTCGTCGACGGGCTTGGACAGGGCCACCGCCTCGCCGCCCACGACGATCGGGCCGCGGGCGCGGCCGTACTCGGCGTAGATCGAGCGGATGTTGCGGGTGTCGCTGTTCAGCTCGTCGGCGTGGAAGAACTGGATCCACGTGGTCGACACCATGAGCGCCAGGAACATGACCATGACGACGCTCGCGAGCCGGCGCAGGGTCGTGTTCACAGGTGCTCACCTCCAGTCGTTCCTCGGGGATCGTCGCGGCGCGGGTCGAGCGGGCCGCTGATCGCCTCGGTGGGGTGCGACGGCGTCGAGCCGCGCGACGGCGCGTCCGCGGCCGATCGTCGGACGGGGACGCCGCCGCCCGGCGTCGTCCCGTCGTGCGCGCCGACCACGATGGGGTCGTGCATCGCGCCTCCGCCCTGCGCGACGGTGCCGCGCATCGGCAGTGCCGACGGGCGCCGGGCGTTGTCGGAGACCCGCAGCAGCAGCGCGATGACGATCCAGTTGGCGAGCAGCGACGACCCGCCCTGCGCCATGAACGGCAGTGTCAGGCCGGTGAGCGGGATGATGCGCGTGATGCCGCCGACGACGACGAAGAGCTGCAGCGCCATGACGAACGCGAGACCGCCGGCCAGCAGCTTGCCGAAGCCGTCGCGCACGGCGATCGCGGTGCGCAGGCCGCGCTGCACGATGAGCAGGTACGTCAGCAGGATGGCGAGCAGGCCGGTGAGGCCGAGCTCCTCGCCCAGCGACGAGTAGATGAAGTCGGAGAAGGCGTACGGCACGAGGTACGGGTAGCCCTCGCCCCAGCCCGTGCCGAACAGGCCGCCCGCCGCCAGCGCGAACGTGCCCTGCACGATCTGGTACGACCCGCCGACCGCGTTGTACAGCTCGTTGTCGAACGGGTGCAGCCACACGTCCATGCGCGCGCCGACGTGCGGGAACACGCTCGCGGCGACCAGGGCGCCCGCCGCGAACAGCACGAGGCCGATGAGCACCCAGCTGAACCGTTCGGTGGCGAGGTAGAGCATCGCGACGAACAGCCCGAAGAACAGCAGCGACGTGCCGAGGTCGCGCTCGAAGACGAGGACGGCGAGGGACGCGGCCCACACGATGATGATCGGGCCGAGGTCGCGGATGCGGGGCAGCTGGAGGCCGAGCACCTTCTTGCCGGCCAGCGCCAGCGTGTCCCGGTTGGTCACGAGGTAGCCGGCGAAGAAGATCGCGAACGCGATCTTGGCGAACTCGGCGGGCTGCAGTGAGAAGCCCGCGATGTTGACCCAGATGCGGGCGCCGTTGATCTCCCGTCCGATGACGGGCAGCAGCGGCAGCACGACGAGCCCGAGGCCCACCAGCATCGCCGTGTACGTGAGCCGGCGGATCCACCGGTGGTCCCGCAGGAACCAGATGATGAGGATCGCGATGCCCGCGCCCAGCGCGGTGTACATCATCTGGGACCAGGCGTCGGCGCCCTTCGTGTCGGCCAGCTGCAGGCGCAGGATCATCGCCAGGCCGAGCCCGTTGAGGAGCACCACCGCCGGCAGGATCACCTGGTCTGCCCAGGGCGCGCGGAGCCGGAGCACGACGTGCGCGGCGACGCCGATGCCCGTCAGGAGCAGGCTGACCGGCCAGAAGTCGGACGGGAGCTCGCCGGTGACGCTCCGGCCGACCATCGCGAACGCGGTGATGCCGGCGGCCAGGGCGAGGATCAGCAGGAACAGCTCGGCCAGGCGAGCGGGCCGGCGCTCGGTCGGCTCGACCGTGCGCCCGGCAGGAGCCTCGACGGCGGCGCTCACCCCTTCGACCCCCCGCCGGCCTCGGTGTCGGCGGCCTGCTCGGTGTCGGCGGGCTTCTTCGTCGCCGTGTCCTTCGACGGTGTGGCGGAGGGCGTGCTCTTGGGGCTCGCGGAGGGGGTGGGGGACGGCGTCGGCTCGGGGGCGGCCTCGGCGATGAGCCGGTCCGCGCGCTCGCGAGCCTCGGCCTCCGACGACGCCCGGATGGACCCGTCGAGGCGCTCCGACCAGTAGTCCGGCAGGTCGGAGACCGGCGTGCCGGTGAGCTCCACCGGGGTGGAGAGGGTGAGGGGGCCGGCGCTGGCCGGGATGCCCTGGAACACGGCGACCTCGCCGTCGGCCACACCGACGTAGTACTGCTGCTGCGTCCAGCCGTAGGCGCGCCACAGGCCGTACCCGACGCCGCCGAGCACCACGAGCACCACGAGCAGCGTGATCCACGGGTGGCGCTTGCGCTCGGGCCGGGCGTCGTCGTCCTCGTCGTCCTCGTCGTCGCCGCCTGCGGCTGCCGCGCTCCCGTCCGCCGACGCCGGGTCGTCGCCCGGGTCCTCGGCGGGGGTCGCGAGGACCGCGGGGAGTTCGCCCGTCGCGGCAGCGCCCACGACCTGCGGCATCGTGGCGCCCTCGACCAGGTCCGCCGGCGCGCTCGCGACCTCCTCGGCCGCGGGTGCGGCGTCGTCCTCCACGACGTCGGCGACGATCACCGTGATGTTGTCGGTGCTGCCGGCCGTCATGGACAGCGTGATCAGCAGGTCGGCCGCGTCGTCGGGCGACGGCGTCTCGGCGAGCACCTCGGTGATCTGCTCGGTCGAGACGAAGCCGGACAGGCCGTCGGAGCACAGCAGCCAGCGGTCGCCCGCCCGGGCCTCGCGGACCGACATGTCGGGCGTGAGGTCGACGTCGAAGTCGCCCAGCACCCGCATGACGACGTTGCGCTGCGGGTGGTGCTCGGCCTCCTCCGGCGAGATGCGGCCGGTGTCGACGAGGTGCTGGACGAACGTGTGGTCCACCGTGACCTGCGTGAGGCGGCCGTCGCGCAGCAGATAGGCGCGCGAGTCGCCGAGGTGGGCCATCACCAGCGTGGTGCCCGTGTGCAGCAGGGCGGTCACGGTGGTGCCCATGCCGACCAGCTCGGGATCCGCGTCGCTGACGCGCACCAGGTCCTGCCGGGCGCGCTCCACGGTGTGCTCGAGCTCGGACAGGGCCTCCTCGGGGCCGTGCTCGGTGCGGTCGAGCGGCGCGAGCGCGGCGATCGCGAGCCGCGACGCGACGTCGCCGCCCGCGTGCCCGCCCATGCCGTCGGCGACGACCAGGAGGTGTGGCCCGGCATACGCGGAGTCCTGGTTGTTGGAGCGCACGAGCCCGACGTCGGACCGCGCGGCATAGCGCAGGGTGAGGGTCACGGAGCGGTCACCCCTGGAGCTCGACGACGGACTGGCCGATCCGGACACCGACACCCGGCGCCAGCGGCTGCGGTCCCGACACCTGGGTGTCCCCGATGAAGGTGCCGTTCGTCGACCCGAGGTCCTCCACGTACCACTGGTCGCCCTGCGGGAAGATGCGGGCGTGCCGCGACGACGAGTAGTCGTCGTCGAGCACGAGGGTGCAGCCCGGCGAGCGACCGATGAGGATCGACGCCGTGGACAGCGGGAGCGTGGTGCCGGTCAGGGGGCCGGAGGTCACGACCAGGCGCGTGGGTCCGGAGCGGCGGGCCGGTGCGGGAGCCGCCGCGGCTCCTGCGGACGCGCCGGCGGTAGCCGGTGCCGCCTCGGCGCGACGACGCTCCGCGCGGGAGGCGCGCGGGGCGCCGCGGGGCGACAGGTCGCGGCGCAGCACCGCGATCGCGGAGAGCACGAACACCCAGAGCAGCACCAGGTAGCCCAGCCGCAGCAGGGTGATCGTCAGCTCACTCATCCTGGGGAGATCACCAGCCTTCGTTCTGCTGGCCCGAGGCACTGCCGGTCCAGAACATGATGCGGGTACGGCCGATGGTCAGGGTGTTGCCGTCGAGCAGGGTGGCCGCGGGCACCTGGTGGCCCTCGACGAACAGGCCGTTCGTGGAGCCGAGGTCGGTCGCGACGACGCCCTCCGGCGTCACGCGGATCTCCAGATGGCGGCGGGAGACGCCCGGGTCGTCCACGACGATGTCGGCCTCGGCGTCGCGGCCGATGACCGTGACGGGGCCGGTGAGCAGGTACCGCTGACCGTCGATGTCGATGAGGGGGTGGCGCGTGGACGGCGCCGCCGACGTGGCCGGGGCGACGTTGCCGCGCACCGTCGCGGAGCGCAGCTGGAAGCGGCCGCCCGACAGGTCCTCGTGCTCCTCGAACGACACGCTGACAGGGCCCACGAAGGCGTAGTGCTGCGAGGCCGCGTACTCGGTGAGGTTCGTCGCGAGCTCGTCGGCCATCGTCTCCGCGCCCCAGGCGTCGATCTGGGAGAAGTCGGCCGACGACAGCTCGATCGTGAACTCGTTCGGCACGACCGTACGGTCGCGCCCGACGACGGCAGCGCGGTCGTCGACCTCGCGTCGCAGGCGACTCGCCAGCTCGACCGGCTTGATCTCGCTGTTGCGACCCACCTTCGCGAACGCGTTGTTCATCACGCGCTCCACGCTCTTCTCGAAGCGATCCAGGGCGCCCATGCCACCTCCTTCCCTATGCCCGACACGTCCGCGGGCAGACTATCTAGATCGTAGGCAGCGCCGCAGCACCACTCCTCCGCGCGGTGTGGATTTCCTGCGAACGCTCGGCGCAGAAGCGGAACCGGCAGGTCACGTCACGGTGACGGCCGCCACCCTGTCACCTGCGGCGGGACAGCGCTCCCGGGGCGTCCCGCCTGGCTCACGACAGCGATTGGGGGGCAGCCCTTGCGCCGTGCTAATCTTCTGCGGCACGCGCGAGTGGCGGAATAGGCAGACGCGCACGGTTCAGGTCCGTGTGCCCGAAAGGGCGTGGGGGTTCAACTCCCCCCTCGCGCACGTGAAGGGGTTCCCGGTTTCTCGGGGACCCAGATGGCGGAAAGTCCCGACCGAGGTCACCTCGGTCGGGACTTTCGTCGTTTCTGAGGTCGACGGCTGCCACGACGCGCTCCCTGGGCGTACGCCCCCGGGCGCGGGTTTCGACGCGACCGACCAGCGGTCACGTCTTCAGAACAGCTGTGCAACAGCGCGTTGTACAAGTCCGCGTCCGTCGACCAGACCCCGTGGAGCCGCCTTCCCGTACCCTCCGACACCCCTCAGTCGGAGTCCTGTGCGATCTCGGTGGGGACGTCCTCGGGCAGCACGAGCTCAAGGGGCGCAGGGAGTCAGGTCCTCCCGGTGGGCCGGGAACCCGCGCTCAGCGCAGCCTGCGGAAGAATCCGCGGATATCGCCGACCAGCAGGTCGGGCGCGTCGTGCGCCGCGAAGTGGGAACCGGTGTCGTAGACGTTCCACGACACGATGTTCTTGTGGTCCCGCTCGGCGAACGCGCGGATCGAGTGGAAGTCCCAGGCGAAGTTGGCCAGCCCCAGCGGCACGGTGGTCGGCTCGGTCGGCTTGTCCGTGGCGTGGAAGTCCTCGTAGTAGAGGCGTGCGGACGACGCCGCCGTGTTGGTGAGCCAGTAGATCATCGTGTTCGTGAGCACGTAGTCGGGGTCGAGGTTCGGGCCGAGCAGCTGCGCGTTCCAGCCGAGCTGTCCCACCGGCGAGTCCGCGAGCGCGTGCGAGAGGGTCTGCGGGGCGGTCGACTGCAGCTTGTCGTACGCACCGCCGTTCTCCAGCCACCACGCCAGGAACTCGACGTTCTTCTGGTCCTCCGGCGACAGGTTCTCCAGCTCGGCGGGATCGCCGGACGGGAACGAGAAGACCTGGGTCACGTGCACCCCGAGCACGTGGTCGGGGTCGCAGCGTCCGACCTCGGGCGAGATGAGGGAGCCGCCGTCGTTGCCGTGCGCGCCGTACTGCTCGTACCCGAGGCGGTGCATCAGCTCGGCCCATGCCTTCGCGATCCGGTACCGGCTCCAGCCCCGGTCGGTGGTGTGGCCCGAGAAGCCGAAGCCGGGCACCGACGGGATCACCAGGTGGAACGCGTCGGCCGGTTCGCCGCCGTGAGCCCGCGGGTCGCTCAGGCGGTCGATCACGTCCAGGTACTCGACGACCGTCGTCGGCCAGCCGTGCGTCAGCAGCAGGGGGGTCGCATCCGGCTCGGGGGAGCGGACGTGCATGAAGTGCACGTTCTGCCCGTCGATGGTCGTGGTGAACTGTGGGTACCGGTTGAGCCGCGTCTCCCAGGCGCGCCAGTCGTACTCCTCGCGCCAGCGCCGGACCAGGCCCTGCAGGTACTCGAGCGATACGCCGTAGTCGCCGCCGCCGTCGGGCAGCTCGTTGGTCCAGCGCACGCGGGAGAGGCGCTGGTCCAGGTCGTCGAGGTCGGCCTGGGGGATGTCGATGCGGTACTCGTTGATGTCCATGTATCCAACTCTGGGCGCTTATGAGGAAGAGTTGCTTCCTCATGGCGTGCGAATCTTGGGCCATGTTGAAAACCTCTGCGCGGCTCTTGCGTCTGCTCTCGCTCCTCCAGCTCCCGCGCGACTGGACCGGTGCCGAGCTGGCCCAGCGGCTCGGGGTGAGCGGGAGGACGGTGCGCACCGACGTCCAGCGCCTGCGCGACCTCGGCTACCCGGTCGTGGCCACGCGCGGGAACGTGGGCGGCTACCGTCTCGGCGCCGGTGCTGACCTGCCGCCGCTGCTGCTCGACGACGACGAGGCGGTAGCGGTCACCGTCGGACTCCGTACGGCGACGGGCGGCGCCATCGCGGGAATCGAGGAGTCGTCGCTCCGGGCTCTGGCCAAGCTGGAGCAGGTGCTGCCCTCCCGGTTGCGCCGCAGGGTCAGCACGCTGCAGACCTATACGGTGCCTGTGCCCCGCGACGACACGGGACCGACCGTCGACACGGAGGTCCTGACGGCGCTCGCCGCCGTCTGCCGCGACCGCGAGCGGCTCCGGTTCGACTACGCGGACCACTCCGGCGCGGCCACCCTGCGCGCCGTCGAGCCGTACCGGCTGGTGAGCTGGGGCCGCCGCTGGTACCTCTTCGCGTGGGACCTGGACCGGGACGAATGGCGGATCTTCCGTGTCGACCGGATCCGGCCGCGCATCCCTACCGGCCCGCGGTTCGCCCCGCGCGAGCTGCCCGACGACGTCGCGGCGTACGTGTCGAGCCGGGTCTCCGCCGCCGCCTGGCGGTACCGGGCGCGGGTCACCGTGCACGCCCCCGCCGAGGTCGTGGGCGAACGGATCAGCCCGGCGGTGGGCGTCGTCGAACGCGTCGACGAGCACACGTGCGTGCTGGACACCGGAGCCGACACCGTGGAGACGCTCGGCGCGTACCTGGGACTGCTCGACGCGGACTTCGACGTCACCGGCCCGCCGGAGCTCGTCGCACACCTCCGCCGTCTGACCACGCGCTACGCGCTCGACCCCACCCACCCCCGACCGGCGAGTGCTGGACCACCCAGCCGACGCCATGAGTACCGACTGATGCCCGACGGCTGAAGGTGTGCCTCGAGGGCCGATCAGGGTGTCTCGGTCAGGGTCTCCTGGCCGGGACTTCATGCGTTCCGGCGGGCGGCTCACGACGCCAGGGGATGCCGGGCACCAGATCGAGCCTGGGCGCGGTAGCGGCTCGGGCGCACCCCGTACTCCCGGGTGAACGCGGCGCTGAGCGCGTAGGAGTTCGAGTAACCCACCTGCCGTGCGATGGACTCGAGGGTGTCGTCGCCTTCCTGCAGGAGGTCTGCCGCCAGGCACAACCTCCAGCCGGCGAGGTAGGAGATGGGCGGCTCCCCCATCGCGTCGGCGAAGCGGCGGGCGAACGTCGCCCGCGAGACCTGCGCCCGGCGCGCGAGCGACTCGACGGTCCACTCCTGCGCCGGGTCGGCGTGCAGTGCCCTGAGCGCAGGGCCGACCACGGGGTCGCCGGCGGCTGCGTACCAGGCGGGGGCGGGGGTGTGGGGCAGGGCGAACCAGTCCCGCAGTGCCCCGATCAGCAGGATGTCCAGCAGCCGGTCGAGCACGGCCTGCTGTCCGGGCTCCTGGTGCTCGAGCTCGCTCTCGAGCAGGTCCAGCGCGCGCCCTCTCTGCTGCGCGCGGGGGACCACGAGCACCGGCGGCAGCGCGCCGAGCAGGCGCTCGGCGATGCGGCCCGAGGCCCGGAAGGCGCCGGCCAGCATCGCGTGCCCGGCGACCAGTGGTGATGTGTCGCCCTCCCCGCCGAGGCCGAGACGCTCCTGCTCCAGGAGACGCCCCGACGCGTCGTCGCGGACGCCGTCCGCGGTCAGGGCGCAGGTGGGGTCGCCCCCGCCCTCGCGGTCGCTGGCCACGACGGCGCTCCCGTGCCCGGTGAGCACCGCGAGGTCCCGGGTGCCCAGGTGGATCGGGTCGGCGTCGTCGTGCAGGACCCACCCTTCGCCCCGGAGCATCGACACGACGGTGATCGTGGAGCCGGCCTCGACGCAGACCGACCACGGCGCGGTGAGCACGTTCTGCCCGATGAGGGCGCCCGAGGCGCGGAGGTTGTCGAGCACTTCCGTCAGCGTGTCCACCTCTCCGAGATTAGACGATGACGTATCCATTCCAGCGTTCCGACCATTCGTCGTCTCGCTCACGGGGTGTGGACTCGTCCCGTACCGCGGAGCACCCGCCTGGCACGACGCACCCGGCGGGCTCCGCACCGCTCCCGTCACCTCGGAGGTACTCGATGACCGTCGACCAGCCGCCCACCCCGGGATCCGCCCTGTGGGTCCTCGCGCACCCGCGCCCCGACTCCCTCAACGGCCACCTGTTCCGCGCCGGCGTCGAGGCGCTGTCCCGTGACCACGACGTCGCGACCTCGGACCTCTACGCGCTGGGCTTCGACCCCGTGCTCGGTGCGCGGGACCTGGGCGACCTCGCGGACCGCCCCGGCAACCTGGCCGCGCTCGCCGGCGAGGCCTACGCCCGCGGCCAGACGTCGCCGGACGTGCGGGCGGAGCACGAGAAGATCGCCCGCGCGGAGCTGCTCGTGCTCCAGTTCCCGCTGTGGTGGTACGGGCCGCCGGCGATCCTCAAGGGATGGCTGGACCGCACCTTCACGGACGGTTTCGCCTACGACACCGAGCTCGATCCCGCGCACGGGCTGCCGCGACGGTACGGCGACGGCGGCCTCACCCGGCGCAAGGCGCTCGTCGTCGTCACCGTGGGCGAGGACGAGCGGACGCTGGGGCCCCGCGGCATCAGCGGGGACCTCGATTCCCTGCTGTTCCCGCTCACCCACGGCGCGCTCTGGTACGTCGGCATCGAGGCCCTCGACCTGCACGTCGTGCACGACGCCGACACCCTGGACGCCAAGGGCGCGGCCCGCGAGGTGAGCCGGCTGCAGGAACGGCTCGCGGGGATCGACACCGAGCGTGCCCGGCCGTTCCGTCGCCTGCGCGACGGCGACTACCCCTCCGCCCTCAGGGCGCTGCACCCGGACCTGCTGCCCGGCCGCACCGACCTCGGCATCCACCGCGTCGAGGCCCCGGGGAGCCTCGACGTCCCGGCCTGACGCCGGATGCACGAGAAGGGTGCTCCGGGTGTCGATCGGGGCCCGGCCCGTTCGACCTGGGAGTGACAGCAGCGAGACGGCACCCCGACAGGAACGGAACCATGGCACGCGAACTCGTCTACACCGGCTTCATCACTCTCGACGGCTCCGTCGACTCTCCCGGCGGGACGGCCGAAGGTCATCCCGGGGGCGGGTGGGTCTTCGACACCGAGTTCGTCCCCGAGGCGTACTCCCTGAAGGTCGAGGAGCTCGAGGAGACGACGGCCCTCCTGTTCGGTCGTCGCAGCTACGAGGCGTTCTCCGCCGTCTGGCCCGCGTCCGCCGACCATGCGGCCTACAAGGTCCTGCCGAAGTTCGTCGCGTCCTCGACGATCGGCGACGACGAGCTGGTCGAGGGCTGGGGGCCGACGACGATCCTGCGCAGCACGGAGGACGTCGCCGACCTCAAGAGGACCGACGGCGGGCCGATCTTCATCCACGGCAGCGCGGCGCTCGCGCGCCGGCTGGGCGAGGCGGGCCTCGTCGACCGCTACCACCTGCTGATGTTCCCGTACCTCCTCCCCGGCGGGAAGACGATCTTCGGCGATCGCGGCGCCGACCGTCGCACCCTGTCGTTGCGTGAGTCGGAGGCGTACGCGAACGGCGTGGTCAAGCTCGTCTACGACGTCCGGCACTGACGGCCCGGCGGCCGTCCCCTCCAGGGCGCCCGGGCGTGACCGGTCCTAGACTCGTGGACCGCTGCCGACGAAGGCGATCCGGCGTCGGAGCATGTCAGGACGCGGTTCTCCCCCACCCAGGAGGCAGTGATGCGCTCGGTGCTGGCAGCGGGGCGGCGCCACTCGGTCGCCCGTCGCGCGGACGGGACGGTCGCGGCCACGGGGCACGAGGGCGCCGGGGAGTGTCGCGTGGAGGGGTGGCGCGACGTCGTCGCGGTGGCCGCGGGGAACGTCCACACGGCGACCAACACGGGCCGGTCCCACACCGTCGGGCTGGTGGCGGACGGCACGGTGCTGGCGACGGGGTGGAACGGGGACGGCCAGTGCGACGTGGCCGGTTGGGGCGACGTCGTCGCCGTCGCGGCAGGCTGGCGGCGCACCCTCGCCCTGCTGGCGGACGGCACGGTGCTGGCGGCCGGCCGGACCGCCGAGGGTCAGTGCGAGGTGTGGCCGTGGCGGGAGGTCGTGAGCATCTCGTGCGGCGACTGGCACTCGGTCGGGGTCCGGGCGGACGGCCGCGCTCTGGCGGTGGGCAGCGACCGCCGAGGTCAGAGCGCCGTCGAGGGGTGGCGCGACCTCACGGACGCCGCCGCCGGCTACCTCCACACCGTCGGCCTGCGGCGCGACGGGCGCGTGGTCGCGACGGGCGACCGCGCGACGGGGGCGTGCGACGTCGACGCCTGGGAGGACGTCGTGGCGCTGGCCGCGGGCAGCCGTCACACGGTCGGGGTCACGGCGTCCGGCCGGGTGCTCGCCGCGGGCGACGACGCCCACGGGCAGTGCGACGTCGCCCGATGGCGGGACGTGGTCGCCGTGGCGGCGGGCTCGTCCCACACCCTCGGCCTGCGTGCCGACGGCACGGTCGTGGCGGCGGGCCTCCACGACGACGGCCGGTGCGACGTCGGTTCCTGGACGGGGGTCGGGCCGGGGCCCAGGATGACCCCATGACCGTGCCCGCCGGTGCGCCCGACGTCGTCGAGATCGCGTGCGACGAGTCCGGGTTCTCCGGGACGAACCTGCTGGACCCGGCGTCGCCGGTGATCGCGCACGCGGGGGTGGACCTGTCGGAGGCGGAGGCGGCCGCCGTGCTCGGCACGCTGCGGTCGCGGTTCAACCATCGTCGGACGGCGGAGCACAAGGCCCACCTGCTGCTGCGGCCCGGGCAGCCGGAGGCGGTCGCGTGGTTCGTCGCGGAGCTGGCGGGCCGCTCGACGGTGCACGTCGTCGACAAGCGCGACCACGTCGCCGGCCGCATGCTCGACCTGCTGTCGGGCGAGCCGTCGTACCTCGACGGGACGCGGCTCGGGCGCGACCACGGCCCCGCGGCCGCGGTCCTGCGGGAGCGGGCCGACGTCCTCGCCGCGTTCGTCGCGATGGTGCACCTGAAGCACCGGCGCCGGCCGGACCCGGCTGCGGTCGGCCGGTTCCTCGCCCTCGTCCCGGACGTCGTGCGGGACGGCGTGACAGCGCTGGCCGGCCTCGAGCGGCGGGACGTCGTCGCGGTCCTGGACCGGCTGCTCGACGGCGACCCGGCGGTGCCACCGCCGCTCGAGCCGCTGGTCCCCGCGCTCGCCGAGACCGCACTGCGCTGGAGCGAGGGCCGCCGGTCGGCCGCCGTCGTGCACGACGAGCAGAGCGCGCTCACGCCGCAGCGCACCGCCGTGCTGGCCGCGAGCCTCGCCGCGGGGGTGTCGCCGGCGCCGCCGCCGCTGCTGGGCGTGCGGCAGGTGGACTCCCGCCGCGACCCGCGCGTGCAGGTGGCGGACCTGCTCGCGGGCCTGGCGCGGCGTGACGCGCTGCGGTCGGCCGCCGTCGGGCGCTGACCCGACTCCCTGTCGGTCGCTCGCGGCGACCAATGTCCGCCCAGGGGTTGCGCACCGGGAAACCGGTCCCTTACGGTCAAGAAACCGGTTGCTGTGATCTGTTCGTGACCAACGAGGGTTCGACAGCGGACGCCCGCCCGGCGCGGAGCGGCCCGAGGCACCGGCTGCAAGTCCCGCGTTCGACGACGAAGGTGAGGCAGCAACGATGAGACGCACAGCAGCGCGACGACTCCTGGCGGCGGGGGTGACGACATCCCTGGCCGCGGCGATCGGCGTGACCGCCCTGACGCTCCCCGGCGCCCAGGCCGCGACCGGCAGCGCCACGGGATTCGCCACCCAGAACGGCGGCACGACGGGCGGTGCGGGCGGCGAGGTCGTGCGGGCCACGACCGGTACCCAGATCCACGAGGCCCTGTGCGGCCGCGCGGCCGACGACACCCCGATCACGATCGAGGTCGAGGGCACGATCAACCACGGCAACACGAGCAAGGTCTCCGGGGACAGCTGCAACACCGCGGACGGTGTGATCGAGCTGAAGCAGATCAGCAACGTCACGCTCGTCGGCGTCGGCAACGGCGCCACGTTCGACCAGCTCGGCATCCACATCCGTGAGGCCAGCAACATCATCATCCAGAACGTCACGGTGAAGAACGTGAAGAAGTCGGGCTCCCCGACGTCGAACGGGGGCGACGCCATCGGCATGGAGTCGGGAGTCTCCAACGTGTGGGTGGACCACGTGACGCTCGAGGCGTCGGGCGGCGAGTCGGAGGGCTACGACGGCCTCTTCGACATGAAGGGCGACACGACGTACGTGACGCTCTCCTACAGCATCCTGCGCAACTCCGGCCGCGGCGGGCTCGTGGGCTCGGGCGACAGCGACCTGGACAACGGCCCGGTGACCTACCACCACAACCTCTACGAGAACCTCGACTCGCGCGTCCCCTTGCTGCGCGGTGCGACGGCGCACGTCTACAACAACCACTACAGCGGCATCAACGAGTCGGGGATCAACGCCCGCGCCGGCGGCAAGGCGAAGGTCGACAACAACTACTTCCAGGACTCGAAGGACGTGCTCGGCACGTTCTACACCGACCTGCCCGGGTACTGGCAGGTCGCCGGGAACACCTTCGACAACGTCACGTGGTCGGAGCCGGGCGAGGACAACAACCCCGCCGGCCCCAACCCGACGTCGACGACCACGGTCAGCATCCCCTACTCGTACTCGCTCGACGACGCGGACTGCGTGCCGGACGTCGTCGCCGAGACCGCGGGCGCGAACACCGGCCTGAAGGTCTCGGACGGCTCGTGCGAGGCGCAGACGCCGGACCCGACCGATCCGCCGACTGAACCGACGGACCCGCCGACCGAGCCCACGGACCCGCCGACGGACCCCACGGATCCGCCGGCCGGCACCAACCTCAGCCTCGGCGCGGGCGCGGACGGCTCGACCAAGGCGTCGGGCAGCAGCTTCGGCAACGTGACCGACGGCAACCTGAGCACCTTCTGGTCGCCCTCGAGCACCACGGGTCGCGTGTCCGTCAAGTGGGCCACCCCGCAGACGGTGGCGCAGGCCAAGGTCGTCGAGGCGGCCGGCTCGGAGGGCACGATCACCGCGTTCCGCATCGTCAACCACGACAACGGTGCGGTGCTCGCGACCGGTAGCCGTGCGGGCGTCGTCAACCTGCCCGCGACGACGCTGAGCAAGCTCGACCTCGAGATCACCAGCGCCTCCGGCACGCCGAAGGTGGCCGAGCTCGAGACGTACGCCGGCCAGGGCTCGCCGGACCCGACGGACCCCACCGACCCGCCGACCGACCCCACCGACCCGGACCCGACCGACCCGCCCACCCCGAGCGGCGAGGTGATCTACGCGGCGCCCGACGGCTCGGCCGGCGCGGCAGGCACCGAGGCCGACCCGACGACGGTCGCCGCGGCGATCGCCGCCGTGGAGCCGGGCGGTGCGATCTACCTGCGCGGCGGCCAGTACGACGAGGCCGACACGCTCACGATCGAGCCGGGCAACGACGGCACGTCGTCGGAGCGCACGCTCCTGTCGGCGTACCCGGGCGAGACGCCGGTGCTCGACTTCTCCGCGCAGGCGGAGGACTCCGCCAACCGGGGCCTCGCCATCGGCGGCAACTTCTGGCACGTGTACGGGATCACCGTCCAGAACGCCGGTGACAACGGCATCCTGCTCGGCGGCGACGACAACGTCATCGAGCGGGTCGTGACCCGGGGCAACGCCGACACCGGCCTGCAGATCGCCCGCCTGGTCGCGGGGGCCCCGAAGGCGGAGTGGCCGGCGGACAACCTGGTGGTCAGCTCGGAGTCGTACGACAACGCCGACTCCGACGGCGAGGACGCGGACGGCTTCGCGGCCAAGCTGACGGTCGGTGAGGGCAACGTGTTCCGCGACTGCGTGTCCCACAACAACATCGATGACGGCTGGGACCTGTACGCCAAGACCGACACCGGCCCGATCGGCGTCGTGACGATCGAGGACTCGCTCGCCTACGAGAACGGGACCCTGTCGGACGGCTCGCAGGCCGGGAGCGGTGACCGCAACGGCTACAAGCTGGGCGGCGAGGACATCCCCGTCGACCACGTGATCACGGGCAGCATCGCCTACGAGAACGGCAAGCACGGCCTCACGTACAACAGCAACCCGGGCTCGATCACGGTCTCGGACAACGTGAGCATCGGCAACGAGGAGCGCAACTTCAACTTCGACGAGGGCAGCCACTCGTTCAGCGGCAACGTGTCCTGCGACAGCGGCTCGAACGACCGGATCGTCGGCGACGACGACGGCTCCAACCAGTTCTGGTCCGGCTCCAACGGCTCCGCGTGCGCCGCCTACGCGGGCGACCTGGACTGGTCCTTCGCCGCCGACGGCACCCTGGAGGTGACGTTCGGCTGACCTGATCCCCCGCTCGACGCCCCCGGCCGTGCCGGGTGCGGCGTCCCTGACCCGGCCGGCCCGTCGACCCCCTCCGACGGGCCGGCCGGCCCGTGTCCAGGAGCGGGCGGCACGCCGTCCGCTCAGCTCGCGACCATGGCATCCTGGCCGGGTCCTGATCGTCGAACCCGGGAGAGCAGATGAGCGACGGTGCCGGTGGTGGGCGGAGGTCGCCGGTCCTCGGGTCGCTCGGCATGCCCGACAGCATCCGAGCGCGCGTCCTGGTGACGCTGCGCGAGGCGATGGTGGCGGGCGAGCTCGAGCCCGGCGCGATCTACTCGGCGCCCGCGCTGGCCCAGCGCCTGGGCGTCTCGGCGACCCCCGTGCGCGAGGCGATGATGGAGCTGACGCGCGAGGGTCTCGTCGAGACGCTGCGGCACCGCGGCTACCGCGTCGTGGCGCTGGGCGACGTCGCGCTCGAGGAGATCCTGCAGATCCGGGAGCTCGTCGAGGTACCCACCGTGGGCCGGGTCGCCGCCCTCGCGACCGCCGCGCAGGTCGAGGCGCTGCGCCCGCTCGCCGACCGCATCGACGCCACCGCCGCCGCGGGCGAGCTGCAGGCGTTCGTCGCCGCGGACACCACCTTCCACACCGAGGTGCTGGCGATCGCCGGCAACGAGCGGCTGGTCGAGGAGGTACGCCGACTGCGCGGGATGTCGCGGCTGCTCGGCCTGCAGAAGCTGCACGAGGAGGGGCGTCTCGCGGCGACCATCTGTGAGCACCACGAGCTGCTCGACCTGCTCGCGGCCGCCGACGCGCCGGGCGCGGAGGCGTGGATGCGCCGGCACCTGCAGCACGTGCGCGACATCTGGTCGGGGCGCGGCGACGCCGTGTCGGAGCCCGCGGACCGGGGCACGGTCGGCGCCGGCTGACGCGGTCCGGGCCCGCCCATGGATCGGATGGGCCTTGCGCTCAACCTGGGTGCAATTGTACGTTGCACGCCATTCGAGGCCCGTACCGTTGCGGGCCGGACGGGAGCGGCGCGTGACCTCGCAGCAATCCACGATCGGCAAGCCGGCCACGAACCTCCGGGTCCTGGTGGGCAGCCTCTCCGGCAGCGCGATCGAGTGGTTCGACTTCTTCCTCTACGCCACCGCGGCTGCCCTCATCTTCGACAAGCAGTTCTTCCCCACCGACGACCCGGCGATCTCGCTGATGCTGTCGTACCTGTCCCTGTCGCTGACCTTCTTCATCCGGCCCTTCGGCGGCATCGTCTTCTCCCACATCGGCGACCGGATCGGGCGCAAGAAGACGCTGGTCATCACGCTCTCCCTGATGGGCGGGGCGACGGTCGCGATCGGCCTGCTGCCCACGTACGCCCAGGTCGGGGTGCTCGCCCCGGCGCTCCTCATCCTCTGCCGGGTCATCCAGGGGCTCGCGATCGGCGGCGAGTGGGGCGGAGCCCTGCTGCTCGCCTACGAGTACGCGCCGAAGCACCGCCGCGGCTTCTTCGGCTCCGTGCCGCAGACCGGCGTGACCATCGGCATGCTGCTCTCGACGATCGCGTTCGCGCTGGTCAGCTCGCTGCCGTCCGAGTCGTTCGAGTCCTGGGGCTGGCGCCTGCCGTTCATCGCGTCGGTGGTGCTCGTGTTCGTCGGCCTGTGGATCCGCAAGGGCCTCGCCGAGACGCCCGCCTTCCGCGAGGCCAAGGAGAGCGGCAACGTGGCCAAGCTCCCCATCAAGGACACGCTGCGCGACCACTGGCGGTCCGTGCTGGTCGCCGTCGGCGCCAAGGTCGTGGAGACCGGGCCGTTCTACATCTTCGCCACGTTCGTCGTCAGCTACGCGACCGGGACGATCGGCATGCAGCAGTCCGTGGTGCTCAACGCCGTCAGCGCCGGCGCGTTCGTCAGCACGTTCGCGATCCTGGCGATGGGCCGCCTCTCCGACCGGTTCGGCCGGCCGCCCGTCTTCCTCGGCGGCACCGTGCTCATCGCGCTCTTCGCAGCGCCGTTCTTCCTGCTCCTCGACCTGCGGGTGGACTGGGCCGTGTACGCCGCTGTGGTGATCGGGCTGGGGATCGTGTGGCCGCCCGTCACGGCGACCCTCGGCACGCTCATGTCCGAGACGTTCACCACCCGGGTCCGGTACACCGGCGTGACGCTGGGCTACCAGATCGGCGCCGCCCTGGCCGGCGGCACCGCGCCGCTCCTCGCGACGTGGCTGCTGTCGCGGTTCGACGGCGCCTGGTGGCCGATCGCCGCCTACATGGTGGGCCTGGCGCTCGTCGCGCTCGTCGCCGTCTCCCTGTCGGGCCGCGTCGTGCGGTCCGAGCGGGCGCGGATCGCGGCCCGCGAGGCCCGCGAGGCGGTGGCCGCGTGACCGGCCTGACGTTCGTCACCGCCGAGGAGGTGCGCCGCCGCGTCCGGCCCGACGACGCACGCCGGCTGGTCGAGCGGGCGCTGCGCGACGGCTTCGACCCGGCAGCCGACCCGGCGCGGTCGTCCGTGCCCGCCGGCACCGGGCACCTGCTGCTCATGCCGTCGGTGCTGGGCTGCTGGGCCGGCGTCAAGGTCGCGTCCGTGGCGCCGGGCAACCCGGCTCGCGGCCTGCCGCGCATCCAGGCGACCTACCTGCTGCTCGACGCCGACACGCTCACGCCGCGCCTGCTGATCGACGGGTCGGCGCTCACCGAGCTGCGCACGCCGGCGACGTCCGCGGTCGCCGCCGATCACCTCGCCGCGCCGGACGCGCGCCGGCTGGTCGTCTTCGGCGCGGGCCCCCAGGCGGTCGAGCACGCGGTGGCGATGGCGGCCGTGCGCGACCTCGACGACGTCGCGCTCGTCGGTCGCGACCCGGCGCGGCGGTCGGCCGCCGTCGAGGACCTCGCCGCGCGCGGTCTCCCGGCCCGCGCCGGGAGCCGGGACGACGTCGGCGACGCCGACCTCGTCGTCTGCGCGACGTCGGCGGGCACGCCGCTCTTCGACGGCGCGTTGGTGCGCGACGGCGCGTGCGTGGTGGCCATCGGCTCGCACGAGCCGGACCGGCGCGAGCTCGACGCCGGGCTCATGGGCCGGTCGCGCGTCGTGGTCGAGGACCGCGCGACCGCGATGCGCGAGTGCGGAGACGTCGTCCTCGCCGTCGAGGAGGGCGTGCTGAACCCGGACGCTCTGGTGCCGCTGACCGACGTCGTGCGCGGCGGCCGCCGGGCGACGGACCGGCCGAACGTCTTCAAGGGCTCCGGCATGTCGTGGCAGGACCTCGCCGTCGCGGTGGGGGTCGCGGAGCTCGGCGCCGATCCCGGCCGGGACTGACCGCCGGCGACGCGGCCGCCGCGCCTCAGCCGAGGTCGAAGAAGGTCCGGGCCGCGGCGAGCACCTCGCCGGCGCGCTCGGTGCCGACGAAGCCGTGCTCGGCGCCGGGCAGCTCGACCAGCCGGCACGGTACGCCCTCGCGCCGGCACGACCCCGTGAGGGCCCGCGCCTCCGGGAGCAGCGAGTCCCGGTCGCCCACCGCGACGAACGTCGGGGGCAGCCCGTGCGCGGACCGGTGCAGCCGCAGTGCGTCCGAGGGCTCGACCCCCGTCCACACCCGCATCGCGACCGTGGACAGCTCCCGGCCCGGGCCGCCCGGCAGGGTGTCGTCGTAGGTCTCCAGCGACAGGTCGAGGTTCGGGTTCGTGAGCAGCAGGCCTGCCAGCCGGCGACCGGTGCGCGCGGCCGCGAGCGTCGCGACGGTGCCGCCGGCGGAGTCCCCGTCGAGGTAGAGCCTGTCGAACCCCTCGCCCGCGAGGAGGTCGACTGCGGCCAGGGCGTCCGCGACGGAGTCGTCGAGCGTCGCCTCCGGCGCGAGCCGGTAGTCCACGGACAGCACGACGACGCCCAGGGCCTCCGCGGTGCGGCGGCACCAGCCGTCCTGCAGCTCGAGGTCGCCGAACAGCCCGTACCCACCGTGCAGGAAGACGGCCGCGGCGCCCGGGTGCCGTCCCTCCGGCGTGTACCGGCGCAGCGTGAGGCCGTCGCGGACCAGGTCCTCCACGGCGCCCGCGAACGGGCGCCGCGGCCGGGCGACGGCGCGCTCGTGGGCGCCGCGGCGCAGCGCCGCGACGTCGTGCGCGGCCTCCGGCTCGGGAGTCACGGGACGATCCTCACCCTGTCGGGTCCGTCAGGCCCGGAGCGTCCGTGCGACGAGGCGTACGGCGACGCCGAGGAGCAGCAGCCCGAGGGCCAGCAGCGGGAGCGTGCCCCCGCCGAACCCTGTCTCCGGCAGCTCCGACCCGGGCGTGGTCGGCGTGGTCGGACGGGCGGTGTTCGTGAGCGTGACGGCGTTGAGCCGCTCGTCGTCCGCGTGGATCACCACCCACCCGTCGTCGTCGGGCTCGAGGGGCTGGCCGTCGATCGCCCAGCGCGGCGTGCCCCATCGGGCGCCGTCGACGCCGGGCGGGTCGGCCTCGCGGATCTCGACGGTGGTGCCCAGCGGGACGTCGTCCGCGACGAACGGCTCGCCGAGCACGAGGTCACCCTGCTGGACGGGCCCGTCGTCCACGCGGTACTCGACGGGGAAGTCCGTGCCGTCCGGCAGGTCCGCCCCCTCGACGAGCTTCTCCACCCGCAGCGTCGTGACGGGCACGGCGGAGTTCGTCACCGTGAACGTGGCCGTGCCGACGCCCTCGTCGATGGTGAGGCTGCTCCCGGGTGACCAGGTGGGCACGGCCCAGGTCCAGCCGTCCGGCAGCACGGCGTCGGACGGCTCCTGCTCCGTGACCTGCACGGTGGTGCCCACGGGGAACTCGCGGCCCGGGCCCGCCGGGCTCCCGTCGGTCGGAGCCTGGATCACGCCGTCCGTGGTGCTGCCGTCCGGCAGGGTGGCCGTCCAGTCGACCTCGAACCCCTCGGCGCTCACGTCGCCCGGGTCGGCGCCCTCGAGGGCCTTCGAGACCTCGAACGTGCCGTGCTCCACGGTGGCGGAGTTGGTGACGGTGACCTGCGCGGTCTCGCCGTCGCCCACCGTGATCTCGGACGGCGTGATCGTCGGGGTGCCCCAGTCCCAGCCCGGCAGGTCCGGCAGGTCCGCCTCGTCGAAGGTGACGGTCGTGCCCACCGGGAAGTCGAGCGCCTCGCCATCGGCGTCCGTCGGCCCGGCAGGCGTGCCGTCGGGCGACAGCTCGGTGGTGCCCTCCGTCGTCGTGCCGTCCGGGTAGGCGGCCGTCCAGCCGACGCCGAACGTCAGCCCGTCCGGCACGTCCTCGGCGGCCGGACCGTCGAGCTCCTTGGCCAGCGTGAACGAGCCGGCGGGCACGTGCCCGACGTTCGTCACCTCGAGCGCGATCGTCTGCCCCTCGTCCAGCTCGAGGGGGTAGAAGCCGTCCTCGTCCGGGTCGGTGAGCGGCGTGCCGTCGACCGAGAGCACCGGGTCCTCCCAGTCGACGCCGTCGCCGCCCGTCGGGGCGGGCTCCCGCACCCACACGGTGCTGCCGGCGGGGATGGGCTCGCCGTCGAGCAGGGTGTCGATCGTCACCGGGTCGCCGACGCCGATCTCCCGCGTGCGGGACTCACGAGGCCCGCCCGGCGGGTCGAACGTGTACTCGACGGCGAACTGCGGCTCCGGGTCCACCGGACCGTCGACGTCGAGCACCTTGGTGACGGTGAACGACGCCGTCGGCTCCTGCGGCACCAGCAGGTTGGTGAGGTCGACGGCGACCACCTGGTCGGTGCGGTCGATGGTGAACGTGGCGCCCGGGCTCCACGACGGCTCTCCCCAGGTGTAGCCCTCTGGCGGGTCCGGAAGGTCCGGCTCGCTCAGGGTGACCTCCGTGCCCACCGGGAACGTGATCTCGTTCCCGTCGTCGTCCTCCGGACCCTGCGCCTGGAAGTCCCAGGCCCCGTCCGAGACCAGGTCGATGGTGCCGCTGGACTCGTTGTCGTCCGGGTCGACCGCGGTCCAGCCGACGGTGATGACCGCCTCGGGGGCGGGAGGCAGGGGGTCGTCGGTGCCGTCGGTGACCGTCTTCGTGACCTCGAACGTCCCCTCGGTCCGTTCCGCGGTGTTCGTGACCGTCGCGCTGACGACGGCGTCGCCGTCGGCCGTGATGGTCACCGGGTCCGGGGCCACGGTGGCGTCGCCCCACTCCCACCCGGGGACGTCGGTCGGGTCCTGCTCCGCGAAGCTGACCACGGTGCCCACGGGGAACGTCGCGGTGGTGCCGTCCACCGACAGCGGGCTCACCGGGGCGCCGTCGGCCGGCAGCTCGAGCGTGCCGGTGCCGAGCACCTCGCCGTCCGGCGACGTGGCGGACCAGTCGACGGGGAACGTCGTGCCGTCCGGCAGGTCGCCGGCGGTGATGCCGTCGAGCTCCTTGGAGACCTCGAACGTGCCCTGCGGCGCTCCGCAGGGAATGGTGCTGGCGAACAGGAACGAGTGCACCTCGCCGCCCAGCAGGGTCACGTCGCGGCCGATCACCTGGCCGTCCAGCGGGGCGGCGTCCACGGTGACGTCGGCGAACGGCGCGTAGACGGAGCCGTCGATACGCGCGCCGGTGTTCTCGACCGTCACGTCACCGGTCACCGCCGACAGGTCCCACAGGATGTACGGGGAGTACTGGCCCTGCGGGTCGACGCGCAGGCCGTGGACGTCGGTCGTCCCGGCGGGCACGCGGATGATCAGGGGGTTCTCCTGGCCGGGCGTGGCGCTGCCCGCGGAGAACTGCAGCAGGCTCGCGCCCGCCACGTCCTCGTACGCCACCACGTTGGGCCGGTCCGCGGCGAGCGGGGAGAGCACCTTGCGGTCGCCGTCGTCCTCCGCGACGGTCACGTGGTGCGCGTCCTGGCCGTCCGGGTCCGCCAGGTCGGCGAGGCACTGCGCGCTCTCGTCGATCGTGGCGTCCTGGTCCGCCTCGATGTACCCGGCGACGACGTCCTGCGTGCTGCCGGTCTGCTCGGTGAAGATCGACGTGTTGCCGCCCGTCGGGGGCTCCGCGTCGGCGGGGTAGGTCTGCGCGGTGGCGTCGATGAGCGGCGGGATCGAGCCGGGCTGCGAGACGCGCACCCAACTCTCGCCGCGTGCCGACGTCTCGAACGGCCCGAGGTCGCGGTCCACCATCTTGAGCGTCCCGACGTTCTCCGGCGTCGTCGCGCCGCGACTGGTGAGGTTCACCTCGCCGACGTTCGTCGACGTGTCGGGGTCGAAGCGCCCGATCAGCAACCGGGCCGGGTCGCCGTCCACGGTGGGGATCGTGTAGTCCGCCGTGCCCGCCGCCACGTGGATCACGGCCCACTGCTCGGCCGTGGTCCGCGCGAGGTTGCGGCCGGCGGCGAGGGAGCCCTCGAGCTCCTGGTTCCCGACGAAGGCGTCGCGCTGCGCGTAGACGGTGAACCCGCCCGCGGACGTGAACGGGTTGACGTCGCCCTCGGCCGCCGCGGCGGACGGCGCCGTCGCGGTCTGCGCCCCGAGCCCTACCAGGCCGCCCAGCGCGAGCGCTGCGGCGAGCAGTCCGCTCGTCGTCCTGCGGCCTGTCGTCGAGCCCGTCCTCCGCATGTGCAGCCCCCAGAAAAGTCACGAATCGCGCGTACCTCGCGCCACTCTAGGGAGGCGAGGGTGCGCCTGCCGGGTGGTCACGCTCCCATGCTTCGTGGGATCGGCTGAACGCCGGGCGAACGCTCGGCGAACTCTTGATCGGCGGCCCGGGAACGGGCCTGGCCGCGACCATACTTCCGCTGTGCACGACGAGATCGCCCGCCTGGCCCGCCACGTCGCCCCGCGCGGGACGACGCGCGCCGGCTCGGTCGCGGAGCTGGCGCAGCCGGTGCTGGTGGTGGGTTCCACGATGCCCGTCGGGCAGCTCGAGGTGATCTTCCGGCGCCCTGAGGTGGGGTCGGTCGCGGTGCAGGACGACGCCGCGCCGGCCCGCACCGGCATCGTCACCCGCGCGGGCCTGACGGCCGCGCTCACGGGCCGTCTCGGGTACGGCCGCGCCGTCCTGGAGCGGCGTCCGACCGGGGCGGTGGCGGACTGGTCGCCCCTCGTCGTCGACCCCGGGACGGCGGTGGCCGACGTCGCGGCGCTCGCGATGGCCCGCACCGCGGACCGACGGTACGACGACGTCCTGGTGAGCGGTCCGGCGGCCTGGGGCGCTGCCGGCACGGCCGACGTCATGCGGGCCGTCGTGGCCGAGCTCGCCGAGCGATCCACCCACGACCCGTTGACCCGCCTGCCCGGGCGCGCCGCCACCTGGTACGCGCTGCGGCGCCGCTGCGCCCTGGTGCGGGGCGGCGCGACGCGCGTCGTGCTGGTGCTGCTCGACGTGCGGGGCCTGGCGACGGTCAACGCCCACCACGGACAGGACGTCGGGGACGCCGTGCTGTCCGAGCTCGCGGCGCGGGTCTCGGCCGCGCTGCCCGCGGGGTGCGAGGCGGGCCGGGTGGAGGGCGACGGGTTCGCCGTCCTGGCGACCCTGCCGGCGATGGACGACATCCAGGCGGCGGCGTCCGCCGACGCGCTGCGGCAGCACGTCCTCGCGCACGTGGCGCCGCCGTCGGCCGGGTTCGACGCCGCGGTATGGCCGGCGCTGCACTCGGCCGCGGCGTGGTCGGTGGCGGGCGCGGCCGACGCCGACGAGCTCGTGACCCAGGCCGAGCGGCGCCTCCTGCGCGAGCGTCGTGCGGCGGTGCTGGTCTGACGATCGCCCAGGTCGACGCCGGGGAGGCGACGTCGCCCGGACAGCAAAGAGCCCGCGGGCTGGAGGTCGAACCTCCTGCCGTGCTGGACGAGGGCACGGCACCCGCGGGATCCGGTGGTCGCGAGGAACTCGCTACCCGTCCCGTGCGCCGACCGGTCCGACGAGTGATCAGGTCGTCAGGCCGACAGCGCGAAACGCTCAAGGGCGCACGCGACTAGCGCGCGACCACCTCATGGGTCCGAAGAGTCTTCACTTCTCCGATCACCTCCTTTCTCATGTGCGGACGACGCTACGCCCGCCCTGGCAGGGAGGCCAAGGGTTTTCCTCAGGGTGAACGACGGCGTTCTCCGGGCGCTCACGCCCGCCGCAGGTGCGCCCACTCGCCGGGATAGTCGTCCAGCCACTGCGCGAGCGAGCGCGCAGGGCGGCCGACGAGCCGGCCGACGTCGTCGGAGACGTGCGCCAGCTCGCCCGCGGCGATGGCGGTGTACGACGTGACCCACCCGTCGACCTCGAACGGCTCCGCCCCGTACCCGGCACGCGAGGCGTACGCCTCCTCCTCCGTCTCCGGGTGGTAGGTGAGGTCGCGGCCTGCGGCCTGGCCCAGGATCCGCGCCACCTCGTCGAGCGTGAGGGCCTGCGGCCCCGTGACCTCGTAGGTCGCGCCGTCGTGCCGGGCGGGCCGCTCGTCGAGGATGACGGCGGTCGCGACGTCCGCCACGTCGTCGTGCGACACCGCCGCCACCCGGCCGTCCGCCGCGGGGCCGCGGATCACGCCGTCGCGCCCGACGAACGTGCTCAGCGCGTGGAGGTACAGGTTGTCTCGCAGCACCGTCCAGCGCAGGCCGGTGCGCGCCGCGACGTCGGCCAGGTGCTGCTCGGTGCGCCAGTGGTCGCGGGCGAACGTGAACACCGCGTCCGGGGCGGCGCCCGCGAACGACGTGTAGACGAGGCGCTCGACGCCCGCCGCCGCCGCGGCGTCGATCATGGCGGCGTGCTGCGCGACCCGATCGGGAGCTTCGCGCGCGCTCACGAGGAAGACCGTGCGGACGCCGTCGAACGCCGCGCGCATCGCGGCGGTGTCGCGGTATCCGTCGGCGACGGCCACCTCGCCCTGCGGCAGCGCCCGCCCGTCGCTGAGGCGGGGCGCGCGTGCCGGGTCGCGCACGACCAGCCGCTGCCGCGCGCCCTCCGCCGCCAGCCGGAACGCCAGTCGTGACCCGAGCCGCCCGCTCGCCCCGGTCACGGCGACCAGCCCGTCCGCCGCCCATCTCGCCATGCCCCACGGTAGGCACGGATCGAGGACCGGGCCCGGCGAGAGGCGACAATGGGCCGGTGCCTGCCACCCCGTACCGCGTCATGACCGTCTGCACCGGCAACATCTGCCGCTCCCCCATGGCCGAGATCGTGCTGCGCGACCGGCTCGAGGCCGCGGGGCTCGGCGGCCGTGTGGTCGTGGACTCCTCCGGCGTCAGCGACGAGGAGCACGGCAACCCCGTGGACCGGCGCGCCCGCCAGGTGCTCGCCGCGCACGGCTACGCGACCGGCGACGGCCACCGGGCCCGCCAGGTCACCGCCGCCGACCTCGCCGGCCACGACCTGCTGCTGCCCATGACGGCGCAGCACGCGCGCCGCCTGCGGCGGCTCGCCGACGGCGGCGCCGGCTCGGACGGGCTCGCCGAGATCCGCATGTACCGCTCGTTCGACCCTGCCGCGCCCGTCGTCGAGCCGGGCGGTGACGAGCACCTGCTCGACGTCGACGACCCCTGGTACGGCGACCAGGCCGGGTTCGAGACGACGCTGGCCGAGGTCGAGGCCGCCGCCGACGGCGTCGTGGAGCACGTGCGGTCGTTCCTGGACCGCTGAGGACCCGGGGCGGTCCGCGCCCGCGGGGTGGAAGGATCGGCGCATGACCACGTCGCACCCGCCGCTCACCGTCCGACGCGCCCGGGAGGACGAGTGGCGCGAGACCCGCGACCTGCGGCTGGCGGCGCTGCAGGACCCGGCCGCGCCGGTGGCGTTCCTCGAGACGTACGACGTCGCGGCGGCCCGCCCGGACGAGTTCTGGCAGGAGCGGGCGCGGGGCAACGCGACGAGCGAGGCGGTGGCGGCGTTCGTCGCCGTCGGCGCGGACGGGCGCTGGGTCGGCACCACGACCGGGCTCGTCGAGGAGCCGGGCGCGACCGACGTGCTCGGCGGCCCGGTCGCGCAGCGGCAGGTGCACCTGGTGGGCGTGTTCGTACGGCCCGAGCACCGGGGCGCCGGGCTGCTGGGCCGGCTGTTCGACGGCGCGCAAGACTGGGCGCGGGGGCTCGGCGTCGAGCGTGCCCGGCTGTGCGTGCACGTCGCCAACCCGCGCGCGCAGGCCGCCTACCGCAAGCTCGGCTTCACACCGTCGGGTTCACGCTTCGTCCTCGAGCAGGGCGAGGAGCTGGAGCTGGTGCGGGCGCTGTGACGCCCCGCCGGGACGGGCGCCCGCGGCCGAAGGTGCGGCGCCACCAGGCCGCGGCGCCCGACGGCTCCGGCTCGGCGACCGGCGGCGAGCCGGGCACGTAGGCGCCGGCCCAGCGGGAGATCTCGCGCCACACGACGTCGCGCACGGCGGGGGCGGACAGCGTGACGTCGTGCAGGGCGCCGTCGACCCGGACCAGGGTGACGAGGCTGCCCAGCGCGGGGACGCGCCGCGCGACGCCGCCCACCTCGAGCACCGAGTCGGTGGTCATCATCTCCGGGCTCCACCGCACGGGCGTCGTCGAGCGCGCCGACAGCAGCACCAGCACCGGTATGTCGATGCCGAGCCCCCGGGACACCCGCTCCTGCCCCTGGAAGATCGCCGACAGCCATGCCGGGGTGGCGCGCCAGCCCATGTCGGGGCGCCAGGCCGGGTCGATCTCCCACGCGCCGTCGTACCGGTGGGAGACGCTGCGCACGTAGTACCCGAGGTCCACGTTCACCAGGTGGCTGCGCGGCGCGAGCGCGGCCTGCGCGCGCAGGCCCGGCTCCAGCACCCACCGGCCCACGCTGCGCGTCTGGAACTCGAGCCACGGGCTGTTGAGCACGAGCGCGTCGGCGCGGCCCGGCCGGTGCGACACCCACAGGCTGAGCACCAGCCCGCCCGTGGAGTGGCCCATGAGCACCAGGCGGCGGTCTGACGACGGGCGCGGCCCGTGCCCGAGGACGGCCAGCGCGGCCTCGACGTCCTCGTCGTACGTCGCGAGCGCGGTGACGAACCCGGGCGTCTGGTGCTCGCGCAGGCTGCGGCCGTACTTGCGCAGGTCGAGGGCGTAGAACCGGGCGCCCTGGCGCTCCCAGAACGCCGCGAGGTGGGTCTGGAAGAAGTAGTCGACCCAGCCGTGCACGTACAGGACGTCGACGCCGGCGTCCGGCACCGTGTCACCGCCGTCGGGCTCCGGGGCGCGGCGGACGAGCGTCGCGACGACGTCGCCCTCGAAGTCCTGTTCCAGGGGCAGCGTGAGCTGCTCGAAGCCGGGCAGCACGTCGGGCTGCCACGCGGTGCCGGTCTCGTCGTCCACGCCCCGAAGGTAAGGAACGCGGCGCCCGCCCGCGACCCGGCCGGCGCGGCTACACCACCAGCCAGAGCAGCCAGGTGAAGAGCAGGCCGAGGACGGCGATGATCGTCTCCATCACGGACCAGGTCTTGAAGGTCTGGCCGACGGTCATGCCGAAGTACTCCTTGACCAGCCAGAACCCGGCGTCGTTGACGTGGGACAGGATGAGCGAGCCGGCGCCGATGGCGAGCACGACGAGCGCGAGGTGGGTGGGCGTGAGGCCGGTGGCGAGCGGCGCGACGATGCCGGAGGCGGTGACGATCGCGACGGTGGCGGACCCGGTGGCGATGCGCACCAGGACGGCGATGAGCCAGCCGAGCAGCAGCACCGACAGGCTCATCGCGACGGCGGCCTTGCCGATCGCGATGCCGGTGCCGCCCTCGACGAGGACGGCCTTGAAGCCGCCGCCGGCGCCGACGATCATCGTGGCGCTGGCGATGGGCTTGAGGCTCTCGGTCATCTTGGAGCCGAGGGTGCCGAGGGAGAACCCGACGCTGGTGCCGAACGTGATCATGGCGAGCAGGACGGCGATGAGCAGGGCGATCAGGGGCTCGCCGATGAACGACACGAAGGGGAAGAACCAGGCGTCGGGGCTGGCCCAGACCTCGACTCCGGCGCGCACCAGCATCAGGATCACGGGGCTGAGGATGGTCACGAGGGTGAGCACGAACGTGGGGTTGCGCGTCGTGACCGTGCCCGGCTCGCCCGAGCCGCCGGTGTCACCGGCGACGATGCCTCCGCCGCCGCCCTGGGCGCCGATCGGCACCAGCTTCGCGGCGAACCGGCCCCACACGGGCCCGGCGATGATCACGGTGGGCACGGCGATGAGCAGGCCGAGGGCCATGGTGATGCCGACGTCGGCGCCGAGGTTGCCGATGGCGGCCAGGGGGCCGGGGTGCGGCGGCACGAAGCCGTGCAGCACGGACAGGCCGGCCAGGGCGGGGATGGCCAGGAGCATGGCGGGCAGACCGGAGCGGCGCACCGCGAGCATGATGACGGGGATCAGCAGCACGAGGCCGACCTCGAAGAACATCGGGATGCCGATGAGGAACGCGATGAGCGCCATCCGCCACGGCAGGCTGCCGGTGGAGCCGCGGAAGATCTTGTCCACGATCTCGTCGGCTCCGCCGGAGTCGGCGAGCAGCTTGCCGAGCATGGCGCCGAGCACGACCAGCACGCCGACGGTGCCGAGCACGTCCCCGACGCCGGTCTCGAACACGCCGGCGACGTCGCCGAGCGGGATCCCCGACCCGATCGCCACGAACAGCGACCCGAGGGTCAGGGCGACGAAGCCGTGCATCTTCAGCATCGTGATGAGCAGCACCACGATCGCGATGCCGATGGCGGTGACCACCAGCACCTGCGTGTCGTGCTCCGACCACGGCTGGTTGATCAGCTCGAGCGTGTCGTCGTCGTCCCGCGCGGCCTGCAGCAACGTTCGCATCCCGGTCTCCTCCTGTCGGGGTCCGCCTCGGTGAGGATCCGCGCCGGCGTCGACGTCAGCGGGTGCCGCTCCCGGTGCGCCGCAGCGCACGGCCGGGAAGGGCGTCGGTACGGGCGCCGTCGTCCATGACGGCGACGCCGTCGACCAGGACCAGGTCGATGCCCGCGGCCTGCTGGCGGGGGTTCTCGAACGTGGCGGTGTCCTGGACGGTGTCGGGGTCGAGCAGCACGAGGTCCGCGGCGTAGCCGGGGCGGACCAGGCCACGGCCCGTCAGCTTCAGCCGGGCCGCCGGGCGGCCGGTGAGGTGGTGCACGCAGTCCTCGAGCGTGAGGACACCGAGCTCGCGCACGTACCGCGCGAGGTAGCGCGGGAACGTGCCCCACGCGCGCGGGTGCGGGCGGCCGCCCACGAGGATCGCGTCCGAGCCGCCGGTATGGGTGCGGTGCTGCATGATCGCGCGCACGTTCTCCTCGTGCCCCACGTGCTGCAGGATCGTGGTGCCGAGGCGGTCGGCCACGAGCTGGTCGACGAAGACGTCGCTCGGCGCGCGGCCCTCGTCGCGGGCGATCGCCGCGATCGTCCGCCCCACCCGGCCCTCGAGCTCGGGGTGCTGCACGCCGCTGATCTCGATGGTGTCCCACTCGGCCACGCAGCCGTGGCAGCCGTCCGTGCCGACGTGCTCCAGCTCGAACAGGATCCGCTCGCGGTCGGCCGCGTCGGCCAGCCGTGCGAGCAGCGCGTCCGGGCCGCCGGAGAACGACCAGCTCGGCAGGATCGCGCTGAGCGTCGTCGAGCCGGGCAGGTACGGGTACGTGTCGAGCGTGACGTCGACGCCGTCGTCCAGCGCCCCGTCGATCAGGTCGAGCAGCTCGCCCGCGCGGCCCTTGTTGGGCCCGAAGTTCATCGTGGCGTGCGTGAGGTGCAGGGCGCAGCCCGTGGCCCTGGCGAGGTCGATCATCTCCGCGTACGCCTCGAGCGCGCCCTTGCCGTACGACCGGTGGTGCGGGCTGTAGTAACCGTCGTGGGCGGCGACGACGCGCAGCAGCGCGGCGAGCTCGTCGTCGTCGGCGTACATGCCGGGCGTGTACGTGAGGCCGCTGCTCATGCCGAGCGCGCCCTCCCGCATCCCCTGGGCGAGCAGCTCGCCCATGCGCGCGACCTCCGCGGGCGTGGCCGGGCGCTCGTCCGGCCCGACGACGAGGTGGCGCAGCGTGCCCTGCGGCACCAGGTAGGCGGCATGGCACGCGATCCCGCGGTCCAGGCGGTCCAGGTAGCCGGCCACGGACTCCCAGTCCCAGGCGAAGCCCGGCGGGTCGTCGTTCCAGCCCGCGATCTGCGCGCGGATCGCGGTGCGGGTGCGCTCGTCCACCGGCGCGAACGACAGCCCGTCCTGGCCCAGCACCTCGAGCGTCACGCCCTGGCTCACCTTCGCCGTGTGGTCCGGGTTGGCCAGGATCTGCACGTCCGAGTGGGCGTGCATGTCGATGAAGCCGGGCGTCAGCGCCCGTCCCGCGGCGTCGACCGTCCGGTGCGCCCCGCCCGCGCGGGCGTCGGAGCGGCTCTCGTCGACCGCCGTGACGCGGCCGTCGGCCACGGTGACGTCGGCGACGACGCCCGGGGCGCCCGTGCCGTCGAGCACCAGGGCGTCGCGGAACAGCCAGTCGGCGGTCATCCCCGCCCCCTCAGAACCAGGTCCGGACGAGGTCGACGACGACCGGGTCGGCCGCGTCGGCGTCGTCGACCACCGGCACGAGCACCCACTTGTCCATCGCCGTGCACGGGTGCGACAGGCCGAGGCGCAGCTCGTCGCCGATGCGCAGGTCGGCGGCGCCCTCCCCGCGCAGGAAGCCGTGCTGGTCGTTGAGGGCGGTGACCTGGACGCCGGTCACCGGGGCCGGCACCTCGCCCGCCGCCCGCGGGCGGCGCAGCTGCACCTCCGGCAGGCCCTCGTCGAACGGCAGGTCGCGCTTGCCGGCGTCGAACAGCGCCAGCCCCGGCTCGGGCTGCGAGCTCACGCGGACCCAGCCGTGCATCGCGCTGCGGAACCCCGGGCCGCCGGTGCGCGGCTCCTCGCCCAGGGGCGAGATGTGCCGGTAGAAGCCGTCGTCGTGCACCACGTAGGCGCCGCTGCGCAGGACGACGCGGGCACCCGTCGCGACCAGGGGCGACAGCACCTCGTCGACGACGTCGAAGTAGGCGCTGCCGCCCGCCGTCACGACCGGGGCGTCGACCTCGTACAGGCCGTCGGCCGCGAGACGCTCGTGCACCTCGACCATGTCGCGCAGGTAGCCGCGCACCACGTCCCGGCTGCCGGTGTCGGAGTCGTGGGCGAGCGCGCCCTCGTACCCGCCGACGCCCGCGAGGCGCAGGTGCGGGGACGCGGCCACGCGCTCCGCCGTCGCCAGCGCCGTCCCGAGGTCCCGGGCGCCCGTGCGTCCGCCGGCGCCGCCGCGCTCGACGAGCACGTCGATCGGCGGGCGCGAGCCCGACGCGTCCACGTGCGCCGCGAGCGCGTCGTGCATGAGGTCCACCGTGGCCGGCGCGTCCGCCCAGACCAGCACCCGCAGGTCGCGGTCGGCGGCGAGCTCGTCGGCGATCCAGCGGAGCGCGAGGGGCGAGATCACGCTGTTCGCCACCATCACGCGGCTCACGCCGAACTCGAGGGCGACGCCCAGCTGGAACGGGTTCGCGACCGTGATCGCCCACGCGCCGGCGTCGACCTGCTCCGCCCACAGCTGCGGCGCCATCGTCGTCTTGCCGTGCGGGGCGAGGTCGAGGCCGCGCGCGGCGCACCAGTCGGCCATCACGCGCAGGTTGGTGTCCAGCGCCGGGCGGGACAGCGTGAGCAGCGGGGTCGGCAGCTGCGACAGCCGCGGGCGGCGCTCGCGGACCTCGGCCACGGTCAGGCCCCACAGCTCGGGGGGAATCGCCTTGTGGCGCCAGCCGACGCGCTCGTCGTCCCGCGCGGCCACCCGCCCTCGATCGATCCGACAGGTGTCCTCGGCTCCGGTACCGTCCATCGTCAGGCCCTCCTCGTTCCCCCGTCGACGGTGCGACGATGCCGCACCGGCCGCCCAAATGCACGCCGGGTCCAGGGGAGGCCGGTCACACCCCGCGAAAGGACGAGCACATGGCTGAGCAGACCCCGAGGACCGCCGTCACGACCGACCAGGCACCCGCCCCGGCGCACACCTTCTCCCAAGGGGTGCGTGTGGGCAACCTGCTGCAGGTCTCCGGGCAGGGCCCGGTCGACCCGGCGACCAACGAGTACCTCTACCCCGGCGACGTCGCCGCGCAGACCACGCGCACGCTGCAGAACGTCGAGGCGATCGTGCAGGCCGGCGGCGGCACGATGGCGAACGTCGTCATGCTGCGCGTGTACCTCACGACGCGCGACGACTTCGCCGCCATGAACGACGCCTACGGCGCCTTCCTCGCCGAGCGTCTCGGCCCGGACGCCGTGCTGCCGTCGCGCACCACCGTGATGGTCGGCCTGCCCCGCGAGGAGATGCTCGTCGAGATCGACGCGCTCGCCTTCGTCGACTGACCCGCCGCCGGGCCCGCTCGGCCGGCTCAGGCCCGGCCCAGCAGGTCCGGCAGCCCGGTGAGGTCGTCGAGCACGTGCTCCGCGTGCGGCAGGGAGTCGTCGTCGGCCTGCCGCGCGAACTTGCCCGTGCGCACCAGCACCGTGCGGACCCCGGCGGCACGGCCCATCGCGACGTCCGACGAGCGGTCGTCGCCCACCACCCACGTGCGGTCCGGGCCCGGCGCCGGGCTGATCGTGCCGAGCGCCAGCCGCAGGAAGCCGGTGCTCGGCTTGCCCAGCGTCCTGGCCGCCACCTCGGCACCGTGCTCGATGGCGGCGACCACCGACCCGGTGTCGAGGGCGGGCCGCCCGCCGCGCAGGAACCAGCGTCCGTGCTGCAGCGCCAGCAGCTCCGCGCCGCCGAGGACCGCGCGGAACGCGGCGTCGAGGGCCGGGTAGTCGAGCACGTCGTGCACGTCGCCGACGAGCACGTGCGTCGGGCCGTCCTCCGGGCCGACGACGGCGAGGCGCGCGGTGAGCTGGTCGCGTACGGCGCCCGTGGCCAGCACGTGCACGCGGGCCTCGGGGCCGGCGAGCAGCGCGACCGCCGCGTCCACCGGGGTGAACAGCTCGGCGGGCTCGATCCGGAGGCCCATCCCCCGCAGCCTCGCGACGATCGACGCCGAGTCCTGCGAGTCCGTGTTGGTGACGAACCGGACCGCGTGCCCCGCCTCGCGCAGCGCGGCGACGGCGTCGTCCGCCCCCGCGACCAGGTCGTCGCCCTCGTACACCGTGCCCTGCAGGTCCAGGAGCACCGCGTGGCCGTTCACGGCCGCGCTCCCCCGGCCGGTGCCCGGTCCGGCGCCGGCACCCGCAGAACGCCTCCGCGCAGCAGGTCGCGCACGCGCGCGGCGAGGGCGCCCGGCGTCTCGTCCGTGGTCCGCAGGGTCTCGTCGCCCGGCCCGTCCCCCTCCGCCGCGAACGCCGCGTGCATGGCGCGCGTGGCGGCGGGGTCGTCGAAGCCGTGCCCGGTGCGTGCCGCCACCCGCGCGAGGCACACCTCGAGCGGCGGCAGCAGGACGGCGCGGTGCACCACGGCGCCCGCATCGCGGGCGAGCGCGGCGAGCTCCCGGGCGGCGGCGGGGTGCAGGACGCCGTCGTACACGACCCACGCGTCCGAACGGGCGTACTCCACGGTGGCGGCGAGCGCGGCGCGGCCGGCGGGACCGGTCTGCGGGGCGGCCTCCGGGAGCCAGGGTGCGATGCCGCCGCGCCGCCACCGGCCGAAGAACCAGTCGGCCTCGACCAGCACCGACGGGTCGAGCTGCGCGGCCAGGGCCGCGCCGACCGCGGATTTGCCCGACCCCGGCGGACCCGTCACCACGACGACGTCTCCCACGGCCGCCTCAGAAGATCCCGTGGGCGCGGCGGCGCTCGCGCCACCGCTGCACCTCGCGCTCGACGTCACGCGTGGGCGTCACCACGGGCGGGCCGCCGAGGAGCTGCCGGCGGGCGTCGACCACCCGGGCGTTGAACTCCTCGACGGTCGCCCGCACGCGTGCCTCCTCGGGCTCGCGGTCGAGCGTCTCGTCGAGCTCCGCGTCGTCCCGGCGCAGCTGCGCCGCCGGCAGGACGCCGGTGATCTGCTCGCGCTCCACGAGGTTCTTGAGCCACCAGTCCGGGTCGTGCGTGCCGCGCAGCCCCGGGATCGGCTTGCCCGCCAGCGGCAGGTCGTCGAACTCGCCGCGCCGGATCGCCTGGTCGACGACGGTGTCCACCCACAGGGCGCGGTCGTCCATCCGCTTGCGGGGCGCGGCGGCCGCGGCCGAGCCGTCCGTGCCGTAGTCCTTGCCGTGGTCGTCCCCGTCGGCGCTCACGGCGGCGATCTCGCGGTCCACCTGGTACTGCGCGGCTCGGCGGGCCGGGTCCTTCTGGTCGTCACGGCGGCGTCGGAACATCGTCATCCCTCCGGGGTCGGCTCGTCCCCAGCCTAGGCGCGGACGGGCCGACGCCGCGGCCAGGGTGACCCGGCATGATGGCCGTATGAAGGTCTCGCGCCGCAGCCACGTGCCACCGTTCGCCGTCATGCAGGTCCTGGCCACGGCGAACGAGCGCCGCGCGGCGGGGCACGACGTGCTCAACCTGTGCGCGGGCGAGCCGTCCACCGGGGCGTCCGACGTCGTGCGGGAGAAGGCGGCGGAGCTGCTGCGCACCGCGGACCTCGGCTACACGGAGTCGCTGGGCGTGCCCGCTCTGCGCCGGGAGATCGCCGGGCACTACCGGCGCTGGTACGACGTCGACGTCGACCCGGCGCGGATCGCCGTGACGACCGGGTCGAGCGGCGGGTTCCTGCTCGCCTTCCTCGCCGCGTTCGACGTCGGGGACCGGGTGGCGCTCGCCCGGCCCGGATACCCGGCGTACAAGAACATCCTCGCGGCGCTGGGGTGCGAGGTCGTGGAGCTCGACTGCGGACCGGACACCCGGTACCAGCCCACGGTCTCCCAGCTCATGGAGGCGTACTACGCGGGCGGTCTGGACGGCCTGGTGGTCGCCTCCCCCGCCAACCCGACCGGCACGATGCTGCCGCCCGCCGAGCTGGCCGCGCTCGCCCGGTGGTGCGAAGAGCACGACGTCCGCCTGATCAGCGACGAGATCTACCACGGCATCGCGTACTCGACTGATGTACAGCAGGCCACCGCGGCGATGTACGCGGACTCCGGGGCTGTCGTGGTGAACTCGTTCTCCAAGTACTGGGCCATGACCGGTTGGCGCCTGGGCTGGCTCGTGCTCCCCGACGAGCTGGTCGGCCCGGTCGACGCGCTCGCGGGCAACGTGGCCCTCTCGCCGCCCGCGCTGGCGCAGCACGCGGGCGTCGCGGCCTTCTCCCCCGCCGGCTACGCCGCGGCGGCCGAGAACGTCGCCCGGTACGCGACGTCGCGCGCCGCCCTGCTCGACCGGGTCGACGAGCTCGGCTGGCGCCCCGTCGCGCCCGCCGACGGCGCGTTCTACCTGTACGGGAACGTGGCCGGCTTCCGTGACGCCGTCGGAGGCGACTCCGTGACGTACTGCCGCCGGCTGCTCGCCGAGGCCGACGTCGCGATCACCCCTGGCGCGGACTTCGACACCGTGGGCGGCGGCGACTGGGTCCGCCTCTCCTTCGCCGCCGCGCCCGAGGTCGTCTCCCGCGCCGTCGACCGCATCGTCGCCTGGCACCGCACCCTGTGACGCCGAGGTAGTTCGAACCTCCCCGAGGTAGTCGGAATCGTCGCGAGGTAGTCCGCATCCTGCCGAGGTAGTTCAGTTCTCGCCGAGGTAGTTCGGCCTGGCCGTGGGTGCGAGACGCGTCGTGGTGCGGGAGGCTCGCACTACCTCGCGGTGCCTCGAACTACCTCGGCGAGAACTGAACTACCTCGGCAGGCCCCGGACTACCTCGCGGACGGAGGGCGGATGATCCGGCTGGTGACGGCGAACGTCCAGCATGCGCTGGTGGACGGGCGCCACGTGGACCTCGACCGCCTCGGGGCGGCGCTGGCCGACCTCGACGGGGACGTCGTCGCGCTGCAGGAGGTGGACCACGGCCAGGCGCGGTCCGACGGCGAGGCCCAGACCTACCGGCTCGCCACGGCGCTCGGGATGGCGGAGCACCGGTTCGTCCCCGCGATCCGCGGCGCGCTCGACCCGGCATGGCGGCGTCGTCGTGCGCCGCGCACGACGACGGGCGACGACGGCCGGCTGCCCGCCCCGCCCGGGTACGGCGTCGCGCTGCTCTTGCGCCACCCGGTGCGGGCGTGGCACCCGATGCGGCTGCCGGGGCTCAACCTGCCCGGCCTGCCGCCGCTCGGGGTGGACGAGCCGCGCGTCGCGGTCGCGGCGGCCGTCGCGACCCCCGACGGGCCGCTGACCGTCGTCACGACGCACCTGTCGAAGAGCGAGCCGTGGAAGCGGGAGCAGCTGCGCCGGCTGCGGTACCGGCTGCGGCACGCGCCACGCCCGCTCGTGCTGCTGGGCGACCTCAACACGCGCGGCGACCTGCCGGCCCGGCGCACGGGCTGGCGGGAGCTGGTGCACGTACCGACCTACCCGCGCGGGCGCCCGTGGCTCCGCATCGACCACGTGCTCGCCGACGGTCCGGTGGTCGCGACGGCCGCAGCGCGGGCGGTCGACCTCGGCGTCAGCGACCACCGCGCTGTCGTGGTCGACGTTGTGCTGGGCGACGGGGAGGGGGCGTGATGACGGACGAGCCCGCCGGCGGCGTGCCGGACCGGGGGCACGGTCGCCCGGAGACGCCGGAGCAGCGCTCGGACCGGAACTGGAACGAGCTGCTGCAGGAGCTGCGCGTCATGCAGACGGGCGTACAGATCCTCACCGGGTTCCTGCTGATCCTGCCGTTCCAGAGCCGTTTCGGAGATCTCGACGACTTCCAGCGCGCGGTGTACCTCGCGCTGGTGCTCGTGTGCGTGGCGACGACGGGCCTGCTCGTGGCGCCGGTCGCGCTGCACCGGGGGCTGTTCCGCCAGCACCTCAAGCGCTCGGTGGTCACCGGCGGGGACCGGATGGCGCGCGCCGGGCTCGTGCTCCTCGCGATCGCGCTGGCGGGCACGGCGGAGCTGGTGTTCGACGTCGTCATGGGTCGGACGGCGGGGATCGTCGTCGGGGCCGCGTCGGCCGTCGTGCTGCTCGGCCTGTGGGCCGTGGTGCCGGCCGTGGTGCGCCGGCGGTCGTGACCGCCGCGACCTCGCCGTCAGGCGGCGAGGTCGACGCGCTCCTGGCGCGGCAGCTCGGCCACGTCAGCCACGGGCTCGGCGTCGCCCGCGGGCTCGGCGACGAGGACGCCGGCGGTCGGGTCGGCGGACCCGTCGACGACGGCGACGGCGCGCGGGTCGCCGGTCGCCCGGACGGCGGCGAGCTGCGCGGTGGCGGCACGCTCGGCGCGGCGGGCGCGGGCGATGGTGCGCATCGCCGCGGCGCCGATGACGACGGCGGCGACGTTCGCCAGGGCGGACGGCCAGATGCCGTTCGCGATCGCGATGACGAGCATCACGGCCGCGCCGGCGAAGTTGGACAGCTGGAACGGGAGCGAGTCGGCGGTCCAGCGGCCCTTGCTCACCATGCCGTAGGCGAGGACGACGGCGATGGCGCCGATCCACCCGAAGGCAGTAATCACGGTCAGCAGGGAGATCGTCATGACGGCACCTCCGGGGGTGTCGGCGCGGCACAGGTGTGCCACACGAAGGAAGGAACTGAGGGATGTGGGCGCCGCCCCGAGAACCGGGAACCGGAGAGATCCGGCTGGCGTCGAAACGATTCTGCAGCACGATCTGCCTTCAGCACAATCAAATCCTTCTCCGACGGGCAGTTAGTATCACTACATGGCCACAGACCCACGGAGACTTGCCTTCCTCCTTGCCGTGCACCGTGCCGGAGGCGTCCTCGCGGCAGCAGATCTTCTGCATGTCACCCCGTCGGCGGTGTCCCAGCAGATCGCTCGGATCGAGTCCGAGGAGGGCATCGCCGTCCTCGACCGCGGCCCGCGCGGCGTCACCCTCACCCCGGCGGGCCGCGTGCTGGCCGAGGCGGGCGAGCGCATCGAGGCCGAGCTGCTCGAGGCGCGGCAGGCGATCGCGGCCCTCGGCGAAGGGGTGAGCGGCAAGGTCGTGCTCGGCGCCTTCCAGACGGGGATCCGCGCCGTGGTGGCGCCGATGCTGCTGGACCTCGCCGAGCAGTACCCGGGCGTCGAGGTGGACGTGCGCGAGCACGAGCCGGCCGAGGCGATCCGCATGCTGCGCGCCGGCGACCTCGACGTGATCCTCCTCGAGCGCGACTCCGACATGGACTCCCCCGCGCCCCGCGGCGTGCACGACGTGCCCCTGCTCGACGAGCCCTGGTGCGTCGTCGTCCCGGCCGGCCTGCCCATGCCCGAGCGCCTCGACGACCTGGCGAACCTGCAATGGGTGGGCGCGGAGGCCGACACGGCGTCCGACCGTGCCCTGCGGCGTCTGGCGCGCACGTTGGGCACCACCGTCAGCCAGCGGCACGCGTTCTTCGACTTCGACACCGCGCTCGCGCTCGTCGCGGCCAACCAGGGCGTGGCCATGCTGCCGGCGCTCGCGCTGCAGGGCGGCGACGTCCCGGAGGGGGTCGAGGTCGCGCGCCTCGCCGGCCTCGGCACGCGCCGGATCGTCGCCCGGCACCGCGCCACCCGGCACGAGCCGGGCCCGGCCGTGCGCGCCGTCGTCGACGCCATGGTCGAGGTGACCCGCGACCTCGAGCTCGGCTGACGCGACACCCGCGACAACCACGACCCCCGCGACGCCGCCGCAGGTCCCGCGCGCGGCCGGGCCCCGGCGCTCCTACGATCGCGACATGGGCGACACGACGGCGGGCTCGGGCTCCGCGGACGGTCCGGGGCGCGAGGCGGCGCCCCTGTCCGACCGCACGTTCGGCGTTGCGCGTCGGCTCTGGGGTCTCGTGTACCTGCGTGCGGCGATGTACCTGGCGGCGGGGATCGTGCTGTTCGCCAACCCCGACCGAGGCCTGGTGTGGGTCCGGTGGCTGGTGGGCGGCGTGATCGTCGCGCAGGGCGTGCTGCTCACGTTCGAGGGTGCGCCGACCAGGCGGTCGGGCCGCCCGCAGGGCGCGGGCGACGAGGTCAGCTGGCGCCTGATCGCCGGCGTCGTCAGCATCCTCGCCGGCGTGCTCATCGTCGTGTGGCCCTCGATGACCGGCCCGGTGATGTACCTGGTGGTGGCGGTCTGGGCGTGCGCGGCCGGTGCCGTCGGCGTCATCGGCGGGCTACGGGGCCGCGCGCTGCGGACGGCGTCGTGGGACTGGCAGCTCGTCAACGCGGTGCTGTGGATCGTGCTCGGCCTGGTCATGCTCCTGCGGCCCAGCTCGGACGTCGCGACCTCGGGCCAGCTGCTGGCCCTGTACCTCGTGCTCGCGGGCGCGGTGCTGGTGGTGGGCGCGTTCGCGACCGGCACCCGGGCCCGCGACGCCCGGAAGGCCCGGGGCGACGCCCCGGGCGGGTAGGATCGGCCGCGTCACACCGCAGCCCCGGCTGCCCACAACGCGGCCGCACCCCGATGCGGTTGCCACATAGCCGCTCGAACCGCGACGGGAGAGCTCGCGCCGTGCCCCACCAGGGGACGGCCGGCGCCGAAGGAGCAACCCTCCCCGGGAAACTCTCAGGCATCCGTACCGTCGTGGCGAGGCAACTCTGGAAAGCGGCCCGGTCCCGTCCCTGCGGCGGCCCGGGCCCACCGACGGTGCAAGTCGGCGCGCCCCGTCGACGTCGTAGGTCACGTCTGCGACGACGCCATGGCGGACCGGCAAAACTCTCAGGTCGACGCGCGCGCGTCCGATGACAGAGCGGGGAGGACACCGCCCGTCCCCCGCCTGCCCGGCCCGACCCACGGAGCTCCGACGTGACCACCCTCCCGGACGACTCGCCCCTCCTCACCGGCGTCGACCCCGACGTCTTCGCCGACCGGCACGTGGGCCCGCGGGGCCGCGAGGTCGCCGCGATGCTCGACCAGCTCGGCCACGCGAGCCTCGACGCGCTGGTGGACGCCGCGGTCCCCGCGACGATCCGCACCGACCGCCCGCTCGACCTGCCGGCCGCCCGCTCGGAGGCCGAGGTCCTGACGCACCTGCGCGACCTCGCGGGCAGGAACCAGGTCAAGCGGCAGATGATCGGCCTCGGCTACTACGGCACCGCCACTCCCCCGGTGATCCGCCGCAACGTGCTGGAGTCGCCCGCCTGGTACACGGCGTACACGCCGTACCAGCCGGAGATCTCGCAGGGCCGCCTCGAGGCGCTGCTCAACTTCCAGCAGGCCGTCGAGGACCTGACGGGGCTGGGGATCGCCGGTGCGTCGCTGCTCGACGAGGCGACCGCCGTCGCTGAGGCCGTGGCCCTGATGTGGCGCGCCTCGCGGGCGAAGAGCGGGTACGTGGTGCTCGACGCCGACCTGTTCCCGCAGAGCTTGTCGGTCACGCGCGGTCGCGCGGAGGCCATCGGCCTCCCGGCGGTCGTCGTCGGGCTCGACGGCGGCCTCGCGGCGGGCCTCGACGCGTTCGTGGCCGGGGGCGGCTCGCTGCCCGACGGCGACCTGGTGGGCGTGGTGGTGCAGCAGGCGGGCGCGTCGGGACGCGTGCTCGACGCGCGTGGCGTCGTGGCCGAGGCCAAGGAGCGCGGCGCGCTGGTCACGGTGGCCGCGGACCTCCTGGCGCTGACCCTGCTCACCTCCCCTGGCGAGCTCGGCGCGGACGTGTCGGTCGGTTCGGCGCAGCGCTTCGGCGTCCCGCTGTTCTACGGCGGCCCGCACGCCGCCTTCATGGCCGTGCGCAAGGGGCTGGAGCGCCAGCTCCCGGGCCGCCTGGTCGGCGTCTCGACCGACGCCGACGGCGCCACGGGCCTGCGCCTGGCGCTGGCCACCCGCGAGCAGCACATCCGCCGCGAGAAGGCGACGAGCAACATCTGCACCGCCCAGGCCCTGCTCGCCATCGTGGCCTCGATGTACGCCGTCTACCACGGCCCCGACGGCCTCCGGGCGATCGCGGAGCGCACCCACGCCCGCGCCGCGGCCGTCGCGGCGGGCCTGCGCGCCGCGGGTGTCACCGTCGAGCACGACGTCTTCTTCGACACCGTCCGCGCCGTCGTCCCGGGCGTCGCCCAGCAGGTCGTCACGGCCGCCGCGACGGCGGGCTACAACCTGTACAAGGCCGACGCGGACCATGTACAGATCGCCTGCGACGAGACCACCACGTCCGCAGACGTGACGACCGTCCTGTCGGCGTTCTCCACCGTGCTGAGCAACGGCCACGGTGAGACCGACGCGAAGGTGGCGGGCTCGGGAAGGGCGCGCACGGACGTCAATCCCGAAGTGGAGGGCGCCCTGGCGCCCGTGAACGCGTCCGTGCGCGGCATTCCCGAGCCCGTCGCCCTGCCCGAGGCCGTCACCCGCACCACGCCGTTCCTCCAGCACCCCATCTTCCACATGCACCGCAGCGAGACCTCGATGCTCCGCTACCTGCGCGCGCTGAGCGACAAGGACCTGGCGCTGGACCGCACGATGATCCCGCTGGGCTCGTGCACGATGAAGCTCAACGCCACGGCGGAGATGGAGGCCATCAGCTGGCCGGGCTTCGCGGACATCCACCCGTACGTGCCGGCTGACCAGGCCCTGGGCTATGCGGAGCTGGTGTCGACGCTCGAGGCGCAGCTCGCGGAGATCACGGGGTACGCGGCGGTGTCGGTGCAGCCGAACGCGGGCTCGCAGGGGGAGTTCGCGGGCCTGCTGGCGATCAAGGGGTACCACCGGTCGCGCGGCGAGGAGCACCGCGACATCGTGCTGATCCCGGCGTCGGCGCACGGCACGAACGCGGCGTCGGCGGCGCTGGCCGGGCTGCGCGTGGTGGTCGTGGCGACGGCGGACGACGGCGAGATCCAGCTGGACGACCTGCGCGCGAAGCTGGACCAGCACGGTCCGCAGGTGGCCGGGATCATGATCACGTACCCGTCGACCCACGGCGTCTACGAGGAGCATGTCCGCCAGGTCTGCGATCTTGTACACGAGGCAGGTGGTCAGGTGTACATCGACGGCGCGAACCTCAACGCGCTGGTCGGGCTGGCGCGGCCGGGGGAGTTCGGCGGCGACGTCTCGCACCTCAATCTGCACAAGACGTTCTGCATCCCGCACGGCGGCGGTGGCCCGGGCGTGGGCCCGGTCGCGGTGGCGGCGCACCTGGTGCCGTTCCTGCCGGCCGACCCGACGCCGGGCGTCGTCGCGCAGGACGGGATCGCGCCGGTGAGCGCGGCGCCGCACGGCTCGGCGGGCATCCTGCCGATCTCGTACGCCTACCTGGCGCTGATGGGTCCGGACGGGCTCACCGAGGCGTCGAAGGCCGCCGTCCTCACCGCGAACTACGTCGCGTCCCGGCTGGACCCGTACTTCCCGGTGCTCTACACGGGCGAGAACGGCCTGGTGGCGCACGAGTGCATCCTCGACCTGCGCGCGCTGACCGCGGAGACGGGCGTGACGGCCGAGGACGTGGCCAAGCGCCTCATCGACTACGGCTTCCACGCGCCGACGCTGTCGTTCCCCGTGGCCGGCACCCTGATGGTGGAGCCCACGGAGAGCGAGGACCTCGCCGAGCTGGACCGCTTCGTCGACGCGATGATCGCCATCCGCGCCGAGATCGACCGCGTCGGGGCGGGGGAGTGGAGCGCGGAGGAGTCGCCCCTGCGGCACGCACCCCACACCGCGGCGAGCCTCATGACGGACGGCTGGGAGCGCCCGTACTCCCGGGAGCTCGCCGCGTTCCCGCTGCCGAGCCTGCGCGCGGGGAAGTACTGGTCGCCGGTGCGGCGCATCGACGGCGCCAAGGGCGACCGCAACCTCGTGTGCGCCTGCCCGCCCATCGAGTCGTACGCCGTCTGATCGTCGGTCGAGCCTGTCGAGGCCACGGTGTCGACACGGCCACGGGTCTCGACAGGCTCGACCGACGACGTTCATCAACGAAGGGAGCCTCGATGGCCGAGGACCAGCAGGACCCGACGCAGGACAAGACCACGCCGCTGCACGACGAGCACGTCGCGCTCGGCGCCAGCCTCACCGGCTTCGGTGGCTGGCTGATGCCGCTGCGCTACACCTCGGACCTCGCGGAGCATCGTGCGGTGCGCGACGCCGCGGGCCTGTTCGACCTGTCGCACATGGGGGAGATCCATCTCGAGGGGCCGCAGTCCGGCGCGGCGCTCGACGCCGCCCTGGTCGGCAACGCGAGCGCGATCGGCGTCGGCCGGGCGCGGTACTCGATGATCTGCGCCGACGACGGCGCCGTGCTCGACGACCTCATCGTGTACCGGCTGGCGGACGAGCACTTCCTCGTCGTCGCGAACGCGGGCAACGCGCCGCGCGTCGCGGCCGAGCTGGTGGCGCGTTCGGCCGCGCACGACACGGTCGTGACGGACCGGTCGGCCGAGACGGCGCTGGTCGCGGTGCAGGGCCCGCAGGCCGAGGAGATCGTCGCGTCCCTCACGGCCGCGGACGACGTCGAGACGGTCCGCACCATGAAGTACTACGCCTCCGCGCCCGCCACGGTGGCCGGGGTCGCGGTGCTCGTGGCCCGCACCGGGTACACGGGGGAGGACGGCTTCGAGCTGTTCGTCCCCGCCGACCGGGCGGTGGGGCTCTGGCGCGCGCTGCTCGCGGCGGGGGAGCCCCGCGGCCTGGTCCCGGCGGGCCTGTCCGCGCGCGACTCGCTGCGCCTGGAGGCCGGCATGCCGCTGTACGGGCACGAGCTGGACGAGACCACCACCCCGTACGAGGCCGGCCTCGGCCGCGTGGTGAAGCTCGACAAGACGGGGGCGGACGGCGAGGCCCTGCCGTTCGTGGGGCGCGACGCGCTCGCGGCCCGGGCGCAGAGCGCGCCGGCGCGCGTGCTCGTCGGGCTGCGCGGCGAGGGTCGTCGGCCCGCCCGCGCGGGCTACGACGTCGTGCAGCGCGGTCTCGACGGCGCCGTGGGTGCCGTCGTCGGGCACGTGACGTCGGGCGCGCCGTCGCCGACGCTCGGGTACCCCGTCGCGATGGCGTACGTGACGCCCGAGGTGTCCGCCGAGGGCTCGGAGCTCGCGGTCGACGTCCGCGGCCGAGCCGAGCCGTTCGTCGTCGTGCCGCTGCCGTTCTACAAGCGGGCGTAGGACGATCGTCCTCGAGCACCCCCTCCCTCTCCAGCCGTGAACACCGAAGGAGCAGTCCCCATGGCCGACTTCCCCGAGAACCTCCGCTACTCCGCCGAGCACGAGTGGGTCGACGACGCGTCGCCCGCGACCATCGGCGTCACCTCCGTCGCCGCCGACGCGCTGGGCGACGTCGTCTACCTCGAGCTGCCCGAGGTGGGCGCCTCGATCGAGGCGGGCGCCGTCGTCGGCGAGATCGAGTCCACCAAGTCCGTCTCGGAGCTGTACTCGCCGGTGAGCGGCACCGTGGTCGAGGTCAACCAGTCCGCGGTGGACGACCCCGCCGTCGTGAACTCCGACCCGTTCGGCGCGGGCTGGCTCTTCAAGGTCGACGTGACCTCACGCGGGGCCCTGCTGACGGCCGACGAGTACGCCGCCCAGGCGGGCTGACGCTTTCCCCGGCATCGTGACCAAATCGTGACATCGGCGCCCGAATTGGGTTGATTGCCTGGGATAACCGCGCTGACCTGCGACGACGCGGCCGGCCCCGCCCTTCGAGGGCGTGCGGCCGGCCGCCGTCGTCGGTTCGCGGCAACTATCCCAAGTTCTTCCGCGTCATAACGGGGCTCCCCGACCTTCTTCATCCATGACGGCTTCCCCTGGTCGACTTTCGGTCGACGGCCGTCGCCGGAGGAAAAACGATGAGCATCATCGAGATGGCTGGCCCTGTGCCGAACCGCCTGCTGACGCGTCGCGAGCGAGTGGTCCTGTCCAACCTGTCCGAGGACGTCACCCTCGAGCAGATCGCGACCAAGCTCTTCGTCACCCGCAACACGGTGAAGTCGCAGGTTCGCAGCGTGTACCGCAAGATCGGCGTCTCGAGCCGGGCCGATGCTGTCGCATGGGCGCGACAGGCCGGCTTCGGCGCCATCTGACAGCGGTGGTGCCGGGCCCCGCTCGACGACAGGGGAGGTCGTCGGTGCGGGGCTCTCGCACGTCCGGGCACGGTACCGGGCACGGTGCCTCGAGCACGGGCCACCGGTGCCGGATGGCAGACTCGCGGTATGACAGCAGCACGCCGCCTCGTGGTCGCCGCCGCGATCGTCGACGACCTCGACCGCCCGGCGCGCCTGCTCGCTGCCCGGCGGAGCCGGCCCGAGCACCTCGTCGGGCGGTGGGAGTTCCCCGGCGGCAAGGTGGACCCGGGGGAGACACCGGTCGAGGCGCTGCACCGCGAGCTGCGCGAGGAGCTGGGCGTGCGGGTCGAGCTCGGCGACGAGGTGCCCGGCCCCGACGACGGCGGCTGGATCATCACGGACCGGCACGTGCTGCGGCTGTGGTTCGCGACCGTCGCCGAGGGTGACCCGCGGCCCCTCGTGGAGCACGACGACCTGCGCTGGTTGGACCGGGAGACGCTCCTCGACGTCGACTGGCTGGACGGCGACGTCCGCATCGTCGAGACGCTCGAGACCGTCCTCGACCCGGTCGACGCCGCCCGCTGAATCGCCCCGCAGGCACCATCGCGCCGCCGCGCCTAGGTTCGGACCATCGTCGGACGAAGGAGCAGCGCGTGGGTGCAGCGATCGGCCAGTCCCTGCCCGTGGCGGTGGGTGTGCTCATCAGCCCGCTGCCCATCGTGGCGGTCGTGCTGATGCTGGTCAGCAGGCGGGCCAAGGCCAACGCCGGCGCCTTCCTGGTCGGCTGGTTCGTCGCGGTCCTGGTCGTCGTCGCGCTGGTTGCCGTCCTCGCCGGGTCCTCCGCGCCGGACGACGGCGGCCCGCCCGCCTGGGCGAGCGTGACGAAGATCGTGCTCGGCGTGCTGCTCCTGCTGCTCGCGGTGAAGCAGTGGCGCGGGCGGCCGCGCGAGGGCGTGGCTCCGGAGACGCCGAAGTGGATGGCCGCGATCGACCAGTTCACGCCGGGCAAGGCGCTCGGCCTCGCCGTCCTCCTGTCCGCGGTCAACCCGAAGAACCTGCTGCTCGTCGTGTCCGGCGGCGCCGCCATCGCCGCGGCCGCGCCGGGCGACACCAACGCCCAGGTCGTGGCCGCCGTCGTCTTCGCGCTGATCGCCAGCGCCGGCGTCGTGACCCCGCTGATCATCTACCTCGTCATGGGGGAGCGCGCCGCGGCCGTCCTCGACGGGCTGAAGACCTGGATGATCACCAACAACGCCGTCATCATGGCCGTCCTGCTGCTCGTCATCGGCGCCAAGATGATCGGCGACGGCATCACCGCGCTCTGATCCTCGACCCGTCCGCCACCCAGCGGGCGGGCTCAGCCTGCGAGGAGGTCCGCCGCGCCGGCCGGCATGGCCGGCGCGGCGGGCCGCACCACGCACCGGAAGCCGATGTGCGTGGTGGCGGAGTCCACGGACTGCGCGGAGCGTGCGGCGGGGCGGTAGCGCAGGCAGTACTCGGGCGCGCACAGGTGGGACCCGCCCTTGAGCGCCTTGCGCGGCTGCCGCTCGCCGGGGGCGATCGACGCGCGGGCGGCGGGGCCGAGGTCGTCGGACGACGGCGCGCAGCACGCGCCGTCGTGCGCGTGCCGGGCGTCGCCGGTGAGGTAGAACGTCGTCGTCCACTCCCACACGTTGCCGATCATGTCCGCCAGGCCGTAGCCGTTGGCGGGGAAGGAGCCGACGGGGGAGGTGCCCACCCAACCGCCGGCGCCCGTGTTCGCGTACGGGAAGCGGCCCTGCCACGTGTTCGCCATGAGCCGGCCGTCCGGCCGTGGCTCGTCGCCCCACGCGTACCGGGCGCCGTCGGTGCCGCCGCGCGCGGCGTACTCGAACTCCGCCTCCGTGGGCAGGTCGCGGCCCGCCCAGCGCGCGTAGGCGAGGGCGTCGTCGAACGCGACGAGCACCACCGGGTGGTCCCCGCGGCCGTCGACACCCGTGCCCGGGCCGCCCGGGTGCCGCCACGACGCGCCGGCCTGCCAGCGCCACCACCGCGTCCAGTCGGCCAGGTCCACCGGCCCGCGCGTGGGGGTGAAGACGAGTCCGCCGGGCACCAGGACGGCGGGGTCCGCGCCGGGGAAGTCGGCGGGGTCGAGCTCGCGCTCGGCCACGGTCAGGTACCCCGTCTCGGCGACGAACCGCGCGAACTGGGCGTTCGTCACCGGATGTTGCTCGACGGCGAAGGCGTCGACCTCGACGTCCCGCACCGGGCCCTCGTCCGGGTAGAACTCCGTGGATCCCATGCGGAACCGCCCGGCGGGGACCTCCACCAGCGGGGTGAGAGCGGTGGCGGTAGTCATGGGGCCATCCTGCCCGGTCGCCGCGCGGCGTGGCACGCCCGGTGCCACGATCGGTCCGGCGACATCCCTGTCTCCGCGACCGACCGAGAGGACCCCTCGATGGCCACGTTCACCGTCTGGAAGTTCGACGACCCCGTGGCGGCCGACGGGGCCGCGGCGATCCTCCGGAGCGCGGCATCGGACGGGCTGATCACCGTGATCGACCACGCCGTCGTCTCGTGGCCCGTCGGTCAGGCGACGCCCACGACGAAGCACTCCCACGACGACCAGAAGCGGGGCACCGGGTGGGGCGCCTTCTGGGGCCTGCTGCTCGGCGTGCTGTTCTTCATGCCGATCCTCGGCGCCGCCGCCGGGGCGGCGATCGGCGCCATCTCCAAGACCACGGCGGCCGTCGGCATCGGCAGGACGCAGCTCGAGACGATCCGCGAGCAGGTCACCACCGGCACCTCCGCCCTGTTCGCGGTCACCGAGGACGGCGACACCGACCGTGTCGGCGAGCGGTTCCACGGCATGCACGCCACGCTCATCGCCACGAACCTCACGGACGCGGAGCGCGCGGCGCTGCTGGAGACCTTCGGCGCCTGACGGCGCGCCGGGGTACGGCCCGGCGCGCCGCGCACGTCGTCTCCGGCGCCCGCGGGAGCGGGGGCGTGCGGCGGCGGCGACGGTACGGTGGCCGCAGCGCCCAGCATCCGTGGTCGACGTCGACCCCGAAGGACGGAGCATCCGTGCCGCACCTCGCGCCGCTCGCCGTGGCCCCCGGGCTCCTCGACGACCGGGGGTCGAGCGTCGTGGAGCGGCGCCGCCGGCTGGCGGCGCTGGCGACGAAGGAGGGGCGATGACGGGACGGACCGCGGCCCGCGGCGGGGCCGACGACGGCTTCGAGCTGCGGACCGACCTGCTCACGCGGGTGGCGCACGCGCACGACGCGTCGCACTACCTGCTGCGCCCCGAGGCGGTGGCGCGCGCGCACGACCTGGACGGCGTCGTCGCGGCGATGCGGGAGGCGAGCCGGCGCGGGCTGGCGGTGACGTTCCGCTCGGGCGGCACCAGCCTGTCGGGACAGGCGTCGGGCGCGGGGATGCTGATCGACACGCGCACCCGGTTCGCGCGGGTGGAGGTGCTGGACGGCGGGGAGCGGGTGCGCTGCCAGCCGGGCGCCACGCTGCGCCTGGTCAACGGGCACCTGGCACGCCACGGCCGCCGGCTCGGGCCGGACCCGGCGAGCGAGGTCGCGTGCACCGTCGGGGGAGTGGTGGCCAACAACTCCTCGGGGATGTCGTCGGGCACCACGCGCACCGCGTACCGGACCGTGGAGTCGATGACGGTGGTGCTCCCCAGCGGCACCGTCGTCGACACGGGCGCGCCGGACGCCGACGTCCGCCTCGCCGCCCTCGAACCGGACCTGCACCGCGGCCTCGCGGCGCTGCGCGACCGCGTGCGCGGCAGCGCGACGATGCGGGCCGAGGTGGAGCGGCAGTTCGCGATGAAGAACACCATGGGCTACTCGGTGAACGCGCTGCTCGACCACGACACCCCGGTGAGGATCCTCGAGCACCTGATGATCGGGTCGGAGGGCACGCTGGGCTGGGTCGCCGACGTCACCTTCCGCACCGTGCCGCTGCTGACGCGCGCCGCGACGACGCTGCTGGTCTTCGACTCCCTCGAGCGCGCCACGGACGCGCTGGTGCCGCTCGGCGCGTCCGGGCCGGAGGCGATCGAGCTCATGGACGCCGCGTCGCTGCGCGTGGCGGCAGCCGACCCGAAGGCGGACCCCTCGATGCGGGCGCTCGCCGGGGGCACCGGCATCACGGGGCAGACGGCGCTGCTGGTCGAGTACCGCGCCGCGACCGACGACGGGCTCGCCCCGCTGCAGGACGCCGCCCGCGCCGCCGTCGGCGGCCTCGCGCTGGAGCTGCCCGCCACGCTCACCACCGACACCGCCACCCGCGAGCGCCTGTGGCGGGTGCGCAAGGGCCTGTACACCGCGGTCGCGGGCGCGCGCCCGGCCGGGGCGACGGCGCTGCTGGAGGACGTCGTCGTCCCCGTCCCGGACCTCACCGCGACCGTGCGGGCCCTGGGCGGCCTGTTCGCCCGGCACGGCTACGACGACGCGGTCACGTTCGGGCACGCCAAGGACGGCAACCTGCACTTCATGATCTCGCCGCGCCTCGGTGACGCGGCCGAGCTGGACCGGTACGCGGCCTTCAGCGACGACCTCGTCGACCTGGTGCTCGGCCACGGCGGCTCGCTCAAGGCCGAGCACGGCACCGGCCGCATCATGGCGCCGTTCGTGCGCCGCCAGTACGGCGACGAGCTGTACGCCGTGATGCGGGAGGTCAAGCGGCTGTTCGACCCGCGCGGCGTGCTCAACCCGGGCGTGATCATCACCGACGACCCGCGCGAGCACCTGCGCGACCTCAAGGTCGAGGCCTCCGCCGGCGGCGAGGACGCGCCGCTCGTGGACCGGTGCGTGGAGTGCGGGTACTGCGAGCCGGGCTGCCCGTCACGCACGGTGACGACGACGCCGCGTCAGCGCATCGCGCTGCTCAAGGAGCTCGCCGTCGCGCCCGAGGGTGAGCGTGAGGAGCTCGCGAAGGCGTACGAGTACTGGGGGGTGCAGACCTGCGCCGCCGACTCGATGTGCGTCGAGGCGTGCCCGGTCGGCATCGACACGGGCGTCGTGATGAAGGGGCACCGGGCGCGGTCGACCCCGGCGCTCGTGCAGAAGGGCGCCGAGGCGCTCGCCGGGTCCTGGGGGCCGGTGGTCGACGTGCTGCGCGGCGCGCTCGGCGTGGTGCAGAAGGTGCCCACGCCCGTGGTGCGCGTCGCGTCGGAGGTGGCGCGCGGCGTCGTCGGGACGGACGTCGTGCCGCGGGTCGACCGCGACCTGCCCGGACCGGGCCTCCAGCGCGAGGAGGGCGACCTCGCGGCAGGCGACGGGGGCTCGCCCCGCGCCGTGCTGTTCGCCTCCTGCATGGGAGAGCTGTTCGCCGCGTCACCCCGGGGCCTCCCGGACTTCGACGGGTCCGCGCTCGGCGCGGAGCTCGCCTTCCGCACCCTGTGCGAGCGTGCCGGCATCGGGCTGGCCGTGCCCGAGGGGATCGGCGGGCTGTGCTGCGGCACGCCGTGGGTGAGCAAGGGCCTGCCCGACGGCGCGGCGCGGATGGCGCGGCAGGTGCTGGACGCGCTGTGGACGGCGACACGCGGCGGCGAGCTGCCGGTGGTGTGCGACGCGTCGAGCTGCACGCACGGGCTGGTCGAGATGCGGCACCACCTGTCGGCGCAGGACCGCGAGCGGTTCCGGAGGCTGCGGATCGTCGACGCCGTGACGTTCGTGCGGACCGACGTGCTGCCGGCGCTCGCGGACCGCGAGGTGGCGATCGAGCGGCAGAGGAGCGTCGTCGTGCACCCCACGTGCGCGACCGTGCACCTGGGGGCGGTGGACGACCTGACCGCCGTCGCCGCCGCCGTGGCCGACGACGCCGTCGTCCCGGCGGCGTGGGGCTGCTGCGGCTTCGCCGGCGACCGCGGCATGCTGCACCCCGAGCTCACCGCGGCCGCCACGCACGCCGAGGCCGCGGACGTCGCGGCGGGGGAGCGGGCGCTGCCGGGCGGCCGGTACGACGCGTACGTCTCCTCCAACCGCACCTGCGAGATGGGGATGGCGCGCGCCACCGGGCGCGACTACGTGCACGTGCTGGAGCTGCTGGAGGCGGCGACGCGCTGAGCCCGGCGCTCAGGAGGCGACGTCGGCCCGCAGCGCGGCGACCACGGTGGGCCAGCGTCCCGCGCGACGCACGAGCAGGACGTCGGCCCGCGCGCCGGGCTCCAGCGTGCCGCGGTCGTGCAGGCCCGCGGTGCGCGCGGGCCCGGACGTCACGAGCCGGACGGCGCCGGGCAGGTCGGTGAGGCCCTCGCGCACGAGCACCTCGACGGCCGTGAGCAGGGACGACGGGACGTAGTCGGACGCCAGGGCGTCGACCAGGCCGCGGGCCACGAGCTCGCGGGCGGAGACGTTGGCGGCGTGGGAGGAGCCGCGGACGGCGTTGGGCCCGCCTGCCACGACGTGCAGCCCGTGCTCTCGGGCCGCGAGCGCCGCCTCGACGGTGGTCGGGAACTCGGCGACGGCGCCGCCGCGGGCGACGAGCGCCTCGACGTCGGCCCGGTCCTGCGGGTCGTGCCCGGCGAGCCGGACCCGTCCGGCTCGGGCCCACCCGCCCAACCGGTCGAGGGCGGCCGTCGCGACCTCCGACCGGTCCTCGCGCTCGGCCCGCCAGGCGGCCACGTGCGCGCGGGCGTCGGACGGGTCCATGCCCTCGCGCTCGACGAGGAAGCGCTCCATCGTCGCCGGGTCGGCGTACTGCCCGATGCCCGGGGTGTGGTCCTCGTGCGAGACGAGGGGCGGCACGCCGCAGGCGTCGGCGTCGAGGGCGGCCTCGAGGTCCGCGAGCCCGGTCGGGCAGCGCACGTCGACCCGGTGCAGCACCTTCGCGCCCGCGTCCACGGCGACCGGGTCGCGCAGCGCCGCCAGCAGCGGCTCCGGCCCGGGGTCGCCCGCCGTGAGGCCGACCGGCGTGCGCTCGCCGAACGGGACCCCGTGGAACGCGGTGAGCACGCCGCCCGCGGCGAGCCTGTCGGTGGCGGTCCGCACCGCGAGGTCGAGCGGCAGGTCCGCCCCGGGGCGCGGCCGCCGCTCGTGCGCCAGGACGTCCGTGTGGACGTCGACGAGGCCGGGCAGCAGCAGCGCCCCGCCGCCGTCGAGGTCCGCCCGGAAGCCCGGCGGCCGCGTGCCCACCTCCGCCACGCGGCCGGCGTGCACGACGAGCCGGGCGTCGTCCACCACCCGGTCGGGCAGGACGGCGCGGACGCCGGCGAGCGACCACTCTGCGGGCGGGGCGCCGAGCGGCCAGGGCCTCCCGGTCGTAGGGCGCAGCTCGGTGAACACCGGGGCATCTTGTCCGGACGACCTGGCGCGACGGTTAACGAGGCTTCACCCGGCGTTCATGTCCCCGGGGTCACCCCTTCTTCCCGGGCTTCCAGACTCCTGGACGGCGCCGGGGGTCGGCGCGCACGCGGAGAGCCTCGAGGCGGAGACGACATGAAGACCACCAGGACCACCCTCGCGGCCGTGGCGCTCGCCGGCGCCGCGGCAGTCGCGCTCGCCGGCTGCGGGTCGCTGGGCACGGCGTCCGCGGGCGGCGGCACCACCGAGCAGGGCTTCCCCGAGGTGCTGCGCCTGGGCGCCATCCCGGCGGAGAACTCGACGAACCTCGCCGAGGGCTACGACCCGATCATCCAGATGCTCGAGGAGGAGACGGGCGCGAAGGTCGAGGTCAGCCAGGCCTCCGACTACGCGGGCGTCATCGAGGGGCTCATCGCCGACAAGGTCGACCTCGCCTTCCTCGGGTCGTTCGGGTACGTCCTCGCGACGCACAACGACGCCGCGATCACGCCGCTGGCGTCCGTCATCGCCGAGAAGGGCGCGGAGCCCGGCTACTACTCCCTCGGCATCACGCAGGGGGACAACGACGCCGTCGACGGCCTGGAGGACTTCGCGGGGAAGACGGTCTGCCTCGTGGACCCGGGCTCGACGTCGGGCTTCCTGTACCCGTCCGCCGGCCTCATCGACGCGGGCGTCATCGAGTCGGGCACGGAGAAGGACGTCGCGGCCGGGGTCGAGCCCGTGTACGCGGGCGGTCACGACGCGTCGGCGCTGGCCGTCGCGTCGGGCGACTGCGAGGTGGGCTTCGCCATGCAGTCGATGGTCGAGGAGACGCTGCCGGCGTCGGGCGACCTCGCCGACGGCGACCTCAAGGAGGTCTGGAGGTCGGCGACGATCTCGGGCTCGCTGTTCGTCGGCAACGACGCCCTCGGGGACGAGGTGAACCAGAAGCTCACGACGCTGCTCACCGAGAAGGCGAACGCCGACTACCTGCGCGAGCAGGGCTACTGCGACGGGGAGTGCCTGCTCACCGACGAGGACGCGTGGGGCTTCGTGCCCGCGAAGGACGCGGACTACGACGGCACGCGCGAGGTCTGCACCATCACCAAGTCCGACAAGTGCGAGGAGTGACCGTGCCGGCCGGCGACGAGCCCCTGGTGCGGGTCCGCGGCCTCCGCAAGGAGTTCGACGGGACGCCGGCCCTCGGCGGGGTGGACCTGGACGTGGCGCGCGGCGAGCTCGTCGTGCTGCTGGGGCTGTCCGGCTCCGGCAAGTCGACGCTGCTGCGCTGCCTCAACGGCCTGCACCGGCCGTCCGGCGGCGAGGTGACGGTGGCCGGCACGCGGGTGGACCGCGCGTCCGCGCGCGAGCTGCGGCACCTGCGCACCGAGGTGGGCTTCGTGTTCCAGCAGTTCAACCTCGTGGGCCGCCTCACCTGCCTCGAGAACGTGCTGATCGGCGGGCTCGGCCGGGTGCGCGGGCCGCGCTACGGCGTCTCGACCTACTCGCGCCGGATGCGGGCGGAGGCGATGGCGCACATCGAGCGCGTGGGGCTCGCGGCGCAGGCGTACCAGCGCGCCGACACGCTGTCCGGCGGCCAGCAGCAGCGTGTCGCGCTGGCGCGCACGCTCATGCAGCGCCCGCAGCTCGTGCTCGCCGACGAGCCGGTCGCCTCCCTCGACCCGGAGAACGCCGGCACGGTGATGGACCTGCTCGTGCGCGTGTGCGCGGAGGAGGGGCTCACCGTGCTGTGCACGCTGCACCAGGTGGACCTCGCGCTCGGCTGGGCGGACCGCCTCGTCGGCCTGCGGCAGGGCGAGAAGGTGCTCGACCGGCCCGCGGCGGGGCTCACGCGGGACGAGGCGATGGCGATCTACCGGCGGGTCGAGCCCGCCGCGGTGGCGGCATGACGGCGGCGACGCAGGCGCGGCCGCCCGGCGGGGCGTCCGCACCGGAGCGGCCCGACGACGGCGCGGGCCGCGCGCCCGCACCGGGGCGGGACCCGCTGCGCCCGCCGGCGGACGGACGGCGCCGGGCCCTGCGCTGGCTCGCCGGGGGCGGCGTCGTCCTCGTGCTGGTCGCGTCGTCGGCGATCGGCCTCGACCTGCCCACGCTCGTCGCGGGCGGCGAGGACGTCGCGAACCTGCTCGGCCGGATGGTGCCGCCGGAGCTGTCGGACCCGGCCAGGATCGCGACGCTCGCGCTGGACACGGTGCTCATGGCGTTCCTCGGCACGGTCCTGGCGACGCTGCTGTCCGTGCCGCTGGCGTTCCTCGCGGCGCGCACCACGACGCCGCACCCCGCGGTGGCGGCCGCCGCCCGCGGGGTCATCACGTTCTGCCGCGCGGTGCCGGACCTCGTGTTCGCGGTCCTGTTCGTGCGGGCGCTCGGCCTCGGGGTGCTGCCGGGCGTGCTCGCGCTGGCGCTGCACTCGGTGGGCATGCTCGGCAAGCTGTTCGCCGACGCGATCGAGGGCGCCGACGAGGGGCCGCGCGAGGCCGTGCGCGCGGTCGGCGTGGGCCGGGTGCGCGAGCTGCTCAACGGCGTCGTGCCGCAGGTCGTGCCCGCCTGGGTCTCGGCCTTCGTCTACCGCGTGGACATCAACCTGCGCACCTCCGTGGTGCTCGGCTTCGTCGGGGCCGGCGGCATCGGCTTCGCCCTGCAGGACGCGCTGCGCGGCCTCGTCTACCCCAAGGCGATGGGGATCGTGCTGGTCATCCTCGTGCTGGTCGCGGGCATGGAGCTGCTGTCGATGGCGATCCGCCGCACGCTGCTCGCGCCGAAGAACCCCCGGTACGGGCGCGACCGTGCGGTGCGCCTGGCGGTCGGGGGAGCGGCCGCCGTGCTGCTCGTCGTGTCGTTCGTGCGGCTCGACATCGACCCGCTCGCCCTGGTCACCTCGGTGCCCGCCCTGCTCGCCGTCGCGGGCCGGACGTTCCCGCCCGACCTCACCACCCTGGGCCCCGCGCTGTGGGAGGCCCTGCTCCAGACGCTCGCCATCGGGCTGTCCGCCACCGGCATCGGCGTCCTGCTGTCCCTGCCGCTGGGCCTGCTCGCCGCGCGTACCGTGGCACCGCACCCGCTGGTGTACGGCGCCGCCCGCACCGTGATCCTCGTGGTGCGGGCGATCCCCGAGCTCGTCCTCGCGGTCGTCTTCGTCGCCGCGGTGGGGCTGGGGCCGGTCGCGGGCGCCGTCGCGCTCGGCATCGGGTCGATCGGCTTCCTCGGCAAGCTCGTCGCCGACGCCGTCGAGGAGATCCCGCCCGGGCCGGCGGAGGCCGTCCGCTCCGTGGGCGGCGGCTGGTGGAAGGTCCTGTTCGCCGCCGTGCTGCCCCAGGGCATGCCCGCGATCGTCGGGTCGGGGCTGTACCTCCTGGACGTCAACATCCGCACCTCGACGATCCTCGGGATCGTCGGTGCCGGCGGGGTCGGCTTCCTGCTCTTCGAGGCCGTCCGCACCCTCCACTTCCAGGTGGCGGGCGGGATCGTCCTGCTCGTGTTCGTCGTCGTCCTGCTCATCGAGAGGCTCTCCGGGTGGATCCGCGCTCAGCTGTCCTGACCACCGTCGCGCTGTGGGAGGGCGGCGACGCCGTCCGCATCGTCGACGTCCCGCTCCCTGCGCTCGGCCCGGGCGAGGTGCTCGTGCGCGTGCTGCTCGCCACCGTGTGCGGCAGCGACCGGCACACCGTCTCGGGGCGGCGGTCGTCGCCGTCGCCGTCCGTGCTCGGGCACGAGGCCGTCGGCGAGATCATCGAGGTGGGCCCCGGCGGCGCCGTGGGCGACGACGGCGGCGCGCTCGCCGCGGGCGACCGCGTCGTCTGGGGCGTGACCGTGGCCTGCGGGGACTGCGACCGCTGCCGGGCCGGGCGCACGGCCAAGTGCCGGTCCGTGCGCAAGGTGGGACACGAGGCCTTCGACTCGGCCTGGCCGCTGTCCGGCACGTACGCGCGGCACCTCGTGCTGCCGGCCGGGTCGACGATCGCCCGCGTGCCGGTGACCGTGCCCGACGCCCTCGCCGCGCCCGCCGGGTGTGCCACCGCAACCGTGATGGCGGCGATCGAGGCCGCCGGCCCGCTGCCCGGTCGCCGTGTGCTCGTCAGCGGCGCCGGCATGCTCGGCGTCGCTGCCGTGGTGGCGGCGCGGGACGCCGGGGCGGCGGAGGTGGTCGTCACCGACCCCGACCCGGGCCGCCGCGGCCTCGCGGCCCGGTTCGGCGCTGACGCGGCCCTGGGGACCGCGGAGCCCGTCGGGGAGGTCGACGTCGCGATCGAGCTCTCCGGCGCGAGCCCCGCCGTGGCCCGGTGCCTGGACGCGCTCGACGTCGGCGGGCGGCTCGTGCTCGTCGGGTCGGTGGCGCCGTCGCCCGCCGTGCCGCTCGACCCGGAGCGCGTGGTGCGCGGCTGGCTCACCGTGACCGGCGTGCACAACTACGAGCCCCGCCACCTGCGGGCCGCGCTCCTGCTGCTCGACCGGACGCGCGACGCCGTGCCGTGGGGCGAGCTCGTCACGCCCGCCGCGCCGCTGGTCGACGTGGCCGCGCTGCTCACCGGGCCGGCCCTCTCCGCGCCCCGCGCGGCGGTGGCGCCGTGACGCCCGCCCGCTCAGCCGCCCTGGCCCAGCTCCAGCACGACGCGCACGGCGTCGGCGCGCACCCAGCGCTCGGTGAACAGCAGGGGGCGGCCGTCGGTGCCGTCGCGCGCGAGGCTCACCATGAGCCACGCCGGGTCGCCGGGACGGCAGCCGAGGCCCTCGCTCGCCACCTCGGGCGCGGGCTCCACGCTGGCCCGCGTCCACGCCCGCTCGGGGCGGGTGCCGGCCGACTCGCGCAGGATCGTGTCCAGGGACTCCTCGAGCCGCAGCGCGGCGGGCAGCTCGGGCACGAGGCGGCGGGCGAGCCACTCGACGCCCCACGCGGCGGGCATCTCGTCGATGTGCGACCGCCGCACCAGCCGGAACCCGCGCGTGCCGGCCGGGACCTCCAGCGCGCCGGCGACGTCGTCCGGCAGCGCGACGTCGTCGCAGGCCAGGACGACGGTGCGCGGCGACGCGCCGGCCTCGCGCAGGGTCCGGCTCCACGACGGCGCGCGCCCCGGCGCCACGAGGTAGTCGACGCGGCGGCGCGTGAACGTGCCGAGGCCCTGGACGCGGCTCACGAGCATCCGGCGCTCCAGCTCGCCCAGCGCGGCCCGTGCGGCGGCGCGCCCGACGCCGAACCGGCGACCCACCTCCGCCTCGGAGGCGACGCGCGTGCCGGACGGCAGCCCCGCGAGCTCGTCCGCGAGCACCCGCACGATCTGCGCCGACGGCGTCGCCGGTCCCTTCTCGCTTGCCACGCCCGGACCGTACCGGCCCCAGGTGGCCGTGCGGTGAACGACGCCGACCAGCTCCCCGGAGGGACCCGATGACCGGCTCCACGACGACCGCCCCGACGACGACCGCCACGGTGCCGCCGCGCGTGCCGTCGCCCGCGACCGGCCGCCGGGTCGTCGTCGTGGGCGCGGGGGTGGTCGGGCTCGGCGCCGCGGCGGAGGCGCACCGGCGCGGGTACCGGGTGACGGTCGTGGAGCAGGCGGCGGGCGTGGTCGGGTCGTCGGTGCAGAACTTCGGCCACGTGTGCACGACGGCGCAGGCCGGCGACGCGCGCCGGTACGCCCTCGCCGCCCGCGAGCGCTGGCTGTCCCTCGGCGCGGCGGCGGGGTTCGACGTCGCCCCGGTGGGCACGCACGTCGTGGCGCGGACCGCGGCCGAGCTGCGGCTGCTCGGCGAGCTCGCCGCCGCGCGCGGGCCCGACGAGGTGCGTCTCCTCGACGCCGCGGCGACCCGGGCGGCCGTGCCCGTGCGGCCGCAGCCCGTGGTCGGCGGCGCGCACCTGCCTCTCGACCTGCTCGTCGACCCCCGCGCGGCGGCGCCGGCCCTGGCCCGGTGGCTCGAGGCGCAGGGCGTCACCTTCCGCTGGCGCACCGCCGCCCGCGCCGTCGCGCCTGGCCGCGTCGAGACCACGCGCGGCGTCGAAGAGGCCGACGTCGTGCTGGTCGCTGCGCACCACGACCTGGATCGCCTGCTGCCGGACGTCGCCGAGGCGGCCGGGCTGCGCCGCTGCCGCCTGCACATGCTCCGCGTGCGGCCCGACGCCCCGCTCGGCCTCACGACGCCGCTCCTCACCGGCTGGTCGATGGTGCGGTACGCCGCGTTCATGGCCTGCTCGTCGGCGGCAGACGTCGCGGCGGAGCTCTCCGACGCCGACCCGGCCGGGGCGCGGTGGGACGTCAACCTCATGGCGACCCCGCAGGGGGACACGCTGCTCCTGGGCGACACCCACGCGCGCGCCGCCGACGCGCCCGTCTTCCAGGACGAGGAGGGCTTCGACCTGCTCCTGTGCCTGGGCCGCGACCTGTTCGGCGGCGACCTGCGCGTCGTCGAGCGCTGGCAGGGCACCTATGCCACGGCGCCCGGGAGCGAGTTCCTCGTCGCCGAGCCCGCGCCGGGCGTGCACGTCGCCACCGTCACCACGGGCATCGGCATGACCACCGGGCTCGGCCTCGCCGCCGACGTCCTCGACCGCGTCGGCGTCGCCTGAGCGCCCCGGCCCCCACGACCCACCCACCGGAAGGAACCCCGTGAGCCACACCGCTCCGCACGTCCCCGCCCCGATCGAGCTCGCCGCCTTCGACGTCGCCGGCACCACCGTGGAGGAGGGCGGTGTCGTCTACCGCGCGCTGCACGCCGCGGTCCGCCGGCACGGGAGCACCGCCGAGGTGCCCGACGTCGCCCGCTGGATGGGCGCCGACAAGCGCACCGCCATCCGTGCCCTGCTCGCGCTCGGCGGCGACCCGTCCGCCGTCGAGCCGGCGTTCGCCGACTTCGAGCGCCTGCTGCTCGAGGCCTACGACGTCACCCCGCCGGTCGCGATGCCCGGCGTGCTCGACACGTTCGCGGCGCTGCGCGACCGCGGCGCCCGGATCGCCCTGACCACCGGCTTCTCCGCCGACGTCACCGGGCTGCTGCTCGACCGGCTCGGCTGGACCGCGGGCGTCGTGGACGCGGTCGTCACCACCGACGACGTGCCCGCCGGGCGCCCCGCGCCGTACATGGTGCACCGGGCGATGGAGCGCACCGGGGTCACCGACGTCGCCCGCGTGCTCACCGTCGGCGACACGGTGCTCGACCTCGAGGCGGGGACGAACGCCGGGGCCGCGCTCGTCGTCGGCGTGCTCAGCGGCGGGGTGCCGCGCGCCGTGCTGGAGGCCGCCCCGCACACGCACGTGCTCGACGGCGTGGCCGACCTGCCGGCGGTCGCCGCGGACGCGGGGGAGCGGGTCACGGCCTGAGCGACGCCCCGTCGCGCGGGTGACGCGGCGCACGCTCATCGGCCAGGACGAGCAGCCGCGGCGCCTGTAGCGGGAGCGGCTCAGCCGTCCGCGGGCCGCACCACCATCGCCGCGCCGCCGCCGCGGCGTCGCGGCTCGGAGACGGCGGTGAGCAGCCCGTCGTCGCCGATCTGCACCGCCGTCGCGGCGCCGATCTCGGCGGCGGACGTGAACTGGTCGCCCGACGGCACGAGCGTGTGCCCGTACGCCTCGAGCGCGGGCCCGTACGCGGCGATGAGCTCCGGCTCCGCGGTGACGGACGCCGTGTTGCGCTGCGCCGCGCGCGGGGCTGCGAGCGCGTCGCCGATCGGCATGCCGCGGTCGAGGTGGTTGACGAGGGTCTGCAGCACCGTGGTGATGATCGTCGACCCGCCGGGCGAGCCGAGCGCGAGCACCGGCTCGCCGTCGCGCAGCACGATCGTGGGGGCCATCGAAGACCGGGGCCGCTTGCCCGGCTCGATGCGGTTCGGGTCCTCCGCCGCCCACACCGTCGAGAAGTCGGTGAGCTCGTTGTTGAGCAGGAAGCCGCGGCCCGGCACGAGCATCCCGGACCCGCCGGTCTGCTCGATCGTCAGCGTGTACTCGACGACGTTCCCGTCCCCGTCGACCACGGTGAGGTTCGTGGTCGAGACGTTCTCCGTGTCGGAGTCGGCGGGGGAGATCGTCTCGCCGCACGCCGCGTCGTCGGCGTCGGTGTCGCCGGGCGCGACGGGCTTGGTCGCCGCCGCCTCCGGGTCGAGCAGGCAGGCGCGCTCCGCCGCGAAGTCGTCGGAGAGCAGCGTGGCGAGGGGGACGTCGACGAACGCCGGGTCGCCCACGTACGCGCCGCGGTCGGCGAACGCCAGGGCGCTCGCCTCCAGGTAGTGGTGCAGGTACGCGGCGTCGTCCATGCCCGCGAGGTCGAACGTCTCGAGGATGTTCAGCGCCTCGCCGACCGTGGACCCGCCGCTGGACGACGGCGCCATGCCGTAGACGTCGTAGTCGCGGTAGTCGGACACGGTCGGGTCCTGCAGCAGCGCCTCGTAGCCGGCCAGGTCGTCGAGGTCGAGGTAGCCGGGCGGCACGGGCAGGTCGGTGTCCGGCGAGGTCTGCGGGTGCTGCACGACGTCCACCATCTCGGCCGCGAGGTCGCCGCCGTAGAACGCGTCGGTGCCGTGCTTCGCCAGCAGGTCGTACGTGGCGGCCAGGTCGCGGTTGCGGAGCACGCTGCCCACGGCCGGCGGCTCGCCGCCCGGCAGGTACAGCTCCGCCGTGGCCGGGAACGCCGCGAACCGTGCGGCGTTGGACGCCGTCTGGTCGTGGAACGTCTGGTCGACGACGAACCCGCGCCGCGCCAGCTGGGTCGCCGGCTTGAGCGCCTTCTTCAGCGAGTACGTGCCCCACTCGTCCAGTGCCGTCTCCCAGGTGGCGGGCGTGCCGGGCGTGCCGACGGAGACGCCGCTCGTCACCAGGTCCGGCGTGAACGGGTACGGCTTGCCCGTCGCCGGGTCGACGAACGCGTCGTTCGGCATGTCCGCCGGAGCCGTCTCGCGACCGTCGATCGTGTGCACCTCGCCGCTGGCCGCGTCGTAGTAGACGAAGTACCCGCCGCCGCCGACGCCCGCGCTGTACGGCTCGGTGACGCCCAGCGCGGCCGCGGCGGCCACCGCCGCGTCGACCGCGTTGCCGCCCTTGCGCAGCACGTCCAGCCCGACGCGGCTCGCCTCCGGGTCCACGGTGCTGATCGCGCCGCCGTGGCCGACGGCGGTGGGCACCTTCATGTCGTCACGCGGGTCGGCGCTCGCGGAGGTGGCGGCGCCCGCGCCGACGACGCCGAGGCCCGCGGCCAGCGTGGCCGCGGCGAGCGCCGCCGTGGCGCGGGCCGGCACGGCGGGGGCGGGGGAGCGGCGCCTGCTGGAACGACGGTGGTCCATGGCTCTCTCCTCGGGCAGGTCAGGCGGGGATGATCCACCAGACTGGCGGAGTTCGCCGCCAGTCGCGCGCCGAGACGACGGCCGTCCCTAGTGCGCGGCTCCCGCCTCGATGAGCAGGACCCCGCCGGCGATGAGGACGATGCCGAGGCCCATGACCCAGGTGAGCGGTTCCGAGAACAGGAGTCTGCTGAGGACGGCGGTGAGGGCGACGCCCGAGGCGGCCCAGACGCCGTAGGCGACGCCGATCCCCATGCCCTCGGCGAGCGCGAGGGCGAGCATCCAGAAGGCGACCAGATAGCCGACGAGGACGCCGGTCAGCCAGGCCTTCCTCCCGGTCGCGACCATGCGGAGCGAGAGCGTGCCGCCGACCTCGAACACGATCGCGCCGGCGAGGTAGAGCCACGCCATCACGCCACCTCCCTGTTCCGGCGGGCGGCCTGTGCCCCCAGCTCGACGCACAGCACCCCTCCGATGACGAGCACGACGCCGATGCTCATGAGCAGGGTGAAAGGCTCGCCGAAGAGGATCGTGGACAGGACGGCAGTGAGCGCCACCCCGGACGCGCCCCAGATGCCGTACGCCGCGCCGAGCGCCATCCCGGCCCGCAGGGCGAGTGTGAGGCACGTGAACGACCCGACGTACCCGGCGACGACGAGCGCGTACAGCGCGGGCAGCTCGAGCGCGCCCTTGAGGGACAGGGTGGCGCTCACCTCGAGCAGGATCGCGCCGGCGAGGAACACCCACGCGGCGGCCCTGCCGCGGCCCGCACCGGCCTGGTCCATCTCGGCCTGGTGGGCACCGTCCTGGTTCACGGTGGCCCCGCTCATGCGGCGACCGCCTCGTCGACCAGCCGATGCGCGACGTCGATGATCCGTGTCCGCTCGTCCTCGTCGAGGTCGACGATGCCGAGCGCCCGGTCGAACCAGGCGCCGTCCGCGATCAGCCGCACGGCGTGCAGCGCGGCGCGGCCGCGGGGGCTGGACGTGAGCTCTTCGCCGAACCAGGGGTGGAGGCGGTCGGTCCACTGCCGGACGAGCCGGTCGCACAGCCGCACGTCGGACAGGAGCGCGAGGTCGCTGGGGTCGAGGTCGGCCGTGAGCGCGAAGTCGACATAGGCGCGCAGGCGGTCCTGCGGGGTCGACGACGTCTCGCCTGCCCGCGACTCCAGGTCCGCGATCCACCGGTCCACGAGCCGGTCCACCACCGCGACGGCGAGAGCCGCCTTCGTCGGGAAGTGGTGCACGACGCCGGGCTTCGTGAGCCCGGCCCGGCGTGCCACGGCGTCGAGGGTGAGCGGCTCTCCGTGCCGCAGCGCGGCCAGGCCGGCGTCGAGGATCTCGGGTTTCGTCGTCATTCCGCGAACCTACCATCCGTTTGGTAAGGCGGCGCCGGCGCCGTCGCCCGCGGTACGACCCACCGATGTTCAGAAGTTTCCCCATTGGTTGACAATGTGAAAGTTGATGGCAACCTGGTCGCGGGACGCTGCAACGGCGCACGTCCCGGCCGACCAGCGGAGGACCCGATGAGCCGAGCTCTGCCCCCTGCCCGACGCACCGCGGCCGTCCCGGCGGGTGTCGGCCTCCTGCTCGGCCTGGCGATGGCGGTGCCCGCCGGCGCCGCGGTCGCGGTACCGCCCGACGACCGGCCCGCGCTGCCCGTCGCCACCGCGGGTGCCGAGCCCGCCGCGGCCACCGTCCTCCAGGGCGACGTCGCCGACCTGGCGCTGGACGACGACGGCGCCGCGATCGTCACCGAGCGCACGGAGCGCCTGATCGCCCCGGGGCTGGAGCTCACGGAGTTCGCGCGGGTGTCCGCCGACGGCTGGCTGAGCGGCGAGGTGCTTGTCGCCCACCTCGGTCGGGACGACGGGCCGCGGCTCGGCTACCTCGGCCCCGACGCCGTGGCCGGCAACGCGACCGTGAGCGAGATGGCGGCCGACCGCGGCGCCGTCGCCGCGATCAACGGCGACTTCTTCGACATCAACAGCTCCGGCGCCGCCCTCGGCGCGGCGGTGGACGAGGGCACGCTGCTGAAGTCCGCGGCCCCGGGCCGCGAGAAGGCGCTCGCGGTCGACGCGTCCGGGGTGGGGCGCCTCGCCGAGCTCTTCCTCGAGGGCACGGTCACCCTCGGCCCGGACGGCCGCGAGCTGCCGGTCGCGGGCCTGAACGTCACCGCGGCCCCCGCGGCCGGCGTCGTCGTCTTCGACGCCGCGTGGGGCGACGCCGCGCGCACCCGCCCGCTCGCCGCCGGGGAGCAGGGCGTCGAGGTCCAGGTCCGCGGCGGCGAGGGCGGCTCTCCCGGCACCGTCGTCACGGTCGGTGCCCCCGGCTCGGGCCGCCTGCCCGCCGACGTGCGCGCCGTCGTCGCGCGGCCCGGTGCCGCGGCAGACGCGCTCGCCGCCCTCGCGCCGGGCGCCGAGGTGACGCTCGCCTACGGCCTGCGCGACGACCTCGGCGAGATCCGCACCGCCGTCGGCGGCGATCCCGACGACTGGCTGCTCGAGGACGGCGAGATCACCTCGGCCACCAGCGACTTCGCGCGCCTGCGCCACCCGCGGACGGCGGTGGGGCTCAGCGCGGACGGCGCGACCGCGTACCTCGTGGTGGTCGACGGCCGCCAGGCGCACAGCATCGGGGCCTCGCTGCCGGAGCTCGGCAGGTTCGTCGGGCAGCTCGGCGCCGACGACGCGATCAACCTCGACGGCGGCGGCTCGACGACGATGATCGCGCGACTGCCGGGCGACGCGCGCACGAGCGTGCTCAACAGCCCGTCCGACGGCGCCGAGCGCCTGGACGCGAACGGGCTCGGCCTGTTCACCCCCGAGGGGTCGGGCGAGGTGCACGCGTTCGACGTCCGCGCTGCCGTCCCCACCGGCGACGCCCCCGCGACCGACGCGCTCCGCGTCTTCCCCGGGCTGCACCGCACCCTCACCGCAGCCGGCTACGACGAGACCCGCGCGCCCGTGGACACCCGGCCCGACGGCTGGACGACGACCGACGCCGGCGTGGCCACGGTCGCGCGCGCCGACGACGGCGCGGGCGTGGTCACCGGTGTCGCGCGCGGCACCGCGACCGTCCGCGCCGCGGCCCCGGCGACGGACGGCGTCGCGACGGGGTCCACCGGCCTCACGGTGCTCGGCGGCCTCGAGCGGCTCACCGTCCCCGAGCCGGTCGTGACCCTCCCCGACGCGGACGCGACGGCGTCCCTCACCGTCGTCGGGCACGACGACGACGGCTACAGCGCGCCGGTCGAGGCGCGCGACGTCGAGGTCACGGGCGGCGACGGCGTCGCCGCGCTGGAGCCGGCGGCGGACGGGTCGTTCACGGTCCGGGCGCTGCAGGGCTCGGGGGCCGCGACGTTCACGCTCGCGGTCGGCGACGAGGAGATCGAGGTCGCGGTGGCGGTCTCGCTCGAGGACGTCGTCGTGGCCGACCTGGCCGACGCCGATCGTTGGACCTCCGCGCACGACCGCGCCCCGGGCGGCTCCGTCGGGCCGGCCGAGGGCCACGAGGGCGCGGCGGGCCTGCGGCTGACGTACGACTTCACGCGGTCCACGGCCACGCGCGGCCAGTACGCCGTCGCCCCGGACGGCGGGATCGAGGTCCCGGGGCAGCCCCGCACGCTCACGGCGTGGGTGCACGGCGACGGGCGCGGCGCCTGGCTGCGGCTGCAGGTGCGCCAGGGCGACGGGGTCGTCACCAACCTCGACGGCCCGACGGTGTCGTGGGAGGGCTGGCGCCAGGTGGAGGTCGCCGTCCCCGAGGGCGTCGCGTTCCCGCTCACGCTGCAGCGCCTGCGCGTCCTCGAGACGCGGGCCGCGGAGCAGTACACGGGCGAGATCGTCGTCTCGGACCTGCGGGCGCAGGTGCCGCCGGACGTCGAGGCGCCGACGCCGGACCGGGTCGAGGACCGGGTGGTCGTCGCCGAGGGGGCGACGGACGACGCCCCGCTGCGCGTCGCCGTGATGTCGGACGCGCAGTTCGTCGCCCGCGACCCGGGGTCCGGCGCCGTGCAGGGGGCGAAGCAGGCGCTGGCCGAGATCGTCGCCGCCGACCCCGACCTGCTCGTCATCAACGGCGACCTGGTGGACGAGGCGTCGCCGGCCGACTTCGACCTGGCCCGCCAGGTGCTCGACGAGGGTCTCGCCGGCGCCGGGTTCCCCTGGTACTACCTGCCGGGCAACCACGAGGTGATGGGCGGGTCGATCGAGAACTTCGAGGACGAGTTCGGCGAGCGCACGCACGTCGTCGACGTGCCCGACCCGGACGGCGCGGACGGTGGCACCACCCGCCTGGTCATGCTCGACTCGTCCAGCGGGCGCCTGGGGAGCGACTTCGCGCAGCTCCGTGCGCTGCGCGAGGCGCTCGACGACGCGGCGTCCGACGACGCCGTGACCGGCGTCGTCACCCTCTTCCACCACCCGCTCGACGACCCGCTGCCCACGAAGGCCAGCCAGCTCGTCGACCGGGTGGAGGCGGAGACGCTGCGCGGCTGGTTCGAGGACTTCCGCGAGACGTCGGGCAAGCAGGTCGCGTCTGTCGGCTCGCACGTGGGCGTCTTCCATGCCGCCACCGCGGACGGCATCCCCTCCGTCGTCAACGGCAACTCCGGCAAGAGCCCGGCGAGCACGCCCGCCGACGGCGGGTTCACCGGCTGGTCGATGGTCGGCATCGACCCGGCGGCCGAGGGCACCGGCGACGGCGGCTGGTTCTCCTGGGAGGTCGAGGCGCGGGCCGAGGACGTCGCGGTGAGCGGCCCGGAGGAGCTCGCCGTGGGCACGTCGGGGCAGGTCAGCGCCCTGGTCACGCAGGACGGCACCCGCCAGGTGCCGGTCGCCTGGCCGGTCTCGTCCCGCTGGGGCGGTCAGGGCGTGTTCGTCGGCGCGGCCGAGGACGCGCCGTCGGGCGCCGTGCTCGCCCTCGACCCGGCGACGCACGAGGCGACCGCCGTCGCGCCCGGCCGCGCGACGGTCGAGGTCGAGGTGAACGGCGTCGTCGGCACGCTCGACGTGCTCGTGCCCGCCGGGGCGCCGGGCACCGCCCGGATCAGCGACGACAACGGCTGGGACACGGGCCTGCGCGACGGCGACTACCACGTGCTCGTCGACCTGTGGTGGGGCGAGAACGCCACCGGCATGCGGCTCTACGAGGACGGCGAGCTGATCCACACGGAGAAGCTGACCCACGGCGGCACCCAGGCCCAGCGGATCGCCGTCCCCGTGACGGGCAGGCCGAACGGCGAGTACGAGTACACGTGCGAGCTCGTCAACGCCGCCGGGACCACGCCGTGCGCCGCGCCCCACTCGGTGCGGGTCACAGACGCGAACCCGGGCACGCCCACCCTGTCCCACGACAACGGCTCGGACGACGTGCCCGGCGACGGCGACTACGTCGTCACCATGCACAAGTGGTGGGGCACGCAGGCCACGGGCTACGTCCTCTACGAGGACGGCGTCGAGGTGGACCGGCAGGAGCTGGCGCCGGGGACCGGGGGAGAGGCGCAGTCCGCCGCGACCGTGCTCACCGGGCGGGCGCCCGGCACCCACCGGTACGTCGCCGTGCTGACCAACGCCGCGGGCGAGACGCGCAGCAAGGAGGTCACGGTGCGCGTACGGCGCTGAGCCCGGGCGGCCGTTGGCCCGGCACACGACGGGCGGCCTATCCTCGGACCATGAGCGACTTCCAGGTCAACCCGCGCGTCAAGTCCGAGCCCACCGGTGCCGTCCTCGGCCGCTTCCTCGGCGCGTTCGTGCTCTTCCTGGGTGGCATCGTGCTGTTCGGCTCCGGCGCCTCGGGCGGCAACCCGACCCTGGACCCCTACATGGTCGTGGGCGGCATCCTCGCCGTCGGGCTGGCCTTCGGCCTGCCGATGATCGGGGCGCACGAGCGGGGCTGACGCCACTCCGTCATGCCGAACAGGCGGTTGATGCCGGTCTCGCGCCGTCGTGCGCTCGATACCGGCATCAACCGCCTGTTCGGCGTCGGGGCTACCGCGTGACGACCAGGATCTCCGAGACGTTGCCGGCGCGGTCGGTGGCTCGCGCCTCGATCCGGTCGCGCGGGCCGATCCGGACCTCCCCGCGGTAGGCGGTCCACCCGCCGTCGCCGACCCGGTACTCCAGGCTCGCGACGCCGGACGCGTCGTCCGTCGCCGCAAGGGTCAGGGACTTCCGGTTCGGGTGCGCCCACGCGGACGTGACCTCCGGCGCGGTGACGTCCGGCAGCAGGTAGGCGCCGACGCCCTGGACCGCGGTGCGGGTCGTGTCCTCCAGCAGCCACCGCGTCGCGTCCGACGGTTCTGTCAGGGTGAGCGAGACGCCCGAGGTGGTGCGGCCGTCGACGTCGAGGGCGCCGCCGGTCGACGCGTTGACCAGCTGCCCGTCGTGCTGCTCCGGGGTCGCCGTGTCCGGCACGAACGTCCACCGTTGCCGCGGATCGTCCGCGTCCGCCTCGACGCCGGAGTACCGGACCTCCGTGTCGGAGACGGCCGCGAGCGCGCCGGAGCCGTCGGACGCCGCGATCGTGTAGGCGCCGCCGCCGGCCGGGGCGAGCGTCCAGACGCCGTCGCCCCACCGCGACCAGACGACCATGTCGCGCTCGGGGTGGTCGCCGTCGCCGGCGTACCGGTCCACCTGGTACTCGGTGCCGATCCCGTCGGTGACGATGCGGAACGCGTCGGCGGCGAAGTCGACGTCCTCGGCCGTGGTGCGCTCGGGCCGCTCCGGCAGCTGGGTGTGGTCGCCGTGGTAGACGTCGGGCGCCGGCTCGTCCCACGGGGCGGGGAGCGTGAGGTCGGCAGGGTAGACCTTGGCGAAGAGCTCGTACGCCTGCGGGTCGTACTCCTTCAGCTCGGCCCGGGTGTTGATCGGGCTGCGCACGCCGTCGGTCCAGTCCGGCTTCTCGGCCATGACGTCGAACCAGATCGCCGACAGCGTGGCGAAGTACTCGTCGATGTTGCCGATCGCGTAGGTGTTCGGCCACCTGCCGGTCGACCAGGAGTTCTCGTACGCGGCGTACAGCTCGTCGGAGAGGCTCGTGTCCGCCAACGTCTCGATGCCCACCAGCCGCACCGCGTGGCCGAACTCGTGGACCAGGATGTTCTCGTTCCGGTAGCCCGTGTTGAGGAACGCGTTCTCGTCGTCGCGCGTGCGCAGCACGTTGCGCTCGGAGATCGACGACACGCAGCCGTTCCACTCGCTGCCGCCGTACCCCTCGACGTCGTACATCTCCGGGTCGTAGCCGCCACGGTGCTCGGGTACAAGGTAGGCGTTCTCGCGCGCCGCGTACACGGCCAGCGAGCAGCCGAAGTCGGCCATGCGGGCCGCGATCCCGTTGTCGGCCCTGCCGAGCTGGACGTCCACCTGCGCAGCGGCGAGGTCGAGCGTGGCCGGGTCCACGCGGGGGTTCGCCTTGACGGCGATCCCGGACGCCGTGGTCACGGACTGCGTGTAGTAGTCCAGCCGCGGGACGCCGGTGTACGTCGCGTCCTGGGCGGGACGGCCCACGGCGTCCTCGATCTGCGACCCGTCGACGGTGACGGTGAGGGGCTCGTCGGGGTCGAGTGTCCCGGTGTAGGCGATGCTCGCGAGGTGCAGGTCGTCGGGCAGCCGCGCCATGCTGTTCGCGTCCGAGGCCGCGATCTGCCGGTTGTCCTTGTCGAAGAAGATCGTGTCGGTGGGCCCCGTCGCCGGCTTCGCGGTGAGGGCGACGGTGCTGCCGCCCTGGGTGAGCGTGACGTTCTCGGGGCTCACCGCCGTCGTCTCGTCGACGTACCGGTCCCAGGAGATCTCGAGGAACCTGCCCTCGTTGATCACCCGGACCTCGGTGACCTGGGGGCCCTCGAAGGCCGGGTCCGTGGTCACCGTGCCGTCGGCGGCGACGGGGATCGTCACGGCGCCGTCGGCCGTGGCGGGCCCGGCCCCGGCGAGCAGCGACACGGCCGTCGCGGCCGCCGTCATCGCGGCGGCCGCGACCGCGCGGCCCGACCTGTCTCGGTTGGTCTTCACACCAGTGTTCCCTTCGTCTGCGGGTGGTCCTGCCTGACGTTGGTGCTCGGTGTTGCGGTGTTGCGTTGTGGCGTCCTCAGGCTCCGGCTGGCAGCCGGGCCGTCGTCCACGCCTCGATGCCGGCGGCGTCGATGGGCAGGGCGTCGGACAGCACCTCGTGGCCGTCGGCGGTGACGAGCAGGTCGTCCTCCAGCCGCACGCCGATGCCGCGCAGCTCGGGCGGCACGGTGAGGTCGTGGGCGTGGAAGTACAGGCCCGGCTCGACGGTCATGACGACGCCCGGCTCGAGGTCGGCGCCCATGTAGTCCTGCCAGTCGCTGTCCGCGCAGTCGTGCACGTCGAGGCCGAGGTGGTGACCGATGCCGCACACGAGCCACCGGCGGTGGTGCTGCCCCTGCGGCGACAGCGCCTCGTCGACGGACACCGGCAGCAGGCCCCAGTCGTGCAGGCCCTGGGCCAGCACCTCCATGGCCGCGAAGTGGAAGTCGAGGTAGTTCACGCCGGGCCGCACGCGCGCCATGCCGGCGCGGTGGCTCTTCTCGACCAGGTCGTGCACGGCCCGCTGCTCGGCGCTGAACCGGCCCGACGGCGGTACGGTGCGCGTGACGTCGGCGGTGTAGAGGGTGTCGGTCTCGACGCCCATGTCGAGCAGCAGGGCCGCGTCGGGAAGCACGGGGCCGTCGCAGCGCACCCAGTGCAGGGTCGGGGCGTGCGGCCCGCTGCCCACGATGCTCGCATAGCCGGGGCCGTTGCCCGTGGTGCGGGCGTGCCGGTCGAACGTGCCCTGCAGCCAGCGCTCGCCGCCCGCGCGGACGGCGGCCGGGATCTCGCGGGCCACGGCCTCGAAGCCCGTGACGGTGTGGTCGACGGCGGCACGCAGCTGCGCCACCTCCCAGGCGTCCTTGACCATGCGCAGGTCGGAGCACGCGCGGGCGAGCTCCGCGGACGGCTCCAGGCCGTGCCGCGTCACGACGTCCGCCGGCAGCGCGCGCCCGGCCCACCAGCCGGAGCCGGCGGCCAGGGCGCCCTCGAGGTCCGCGAGCGGGCGCACCGGCACGCCGAGCGCCCGCTCCCACTCGCCGAGCCCGGGGGAGGCCCCCACCCACAGCTCGCCGTGCATCGCGTCGGCGAAGAACCCCGGCTCCCCGGGGCGGGCGGGCGGCGGCAGGTAGAGCACCGCGTCGGCGCCGTGCAGCACGAGGACGGCGTCCTCCACCTGGCAGCCCGTGAGCCACACGAAGTCGCTGTCGGCGCGGAAGTCGTAGGACGTGTCGTTGCTGCGCACGGGCGCGCGGCCCGCGCCGACGACGACCGTCCGGCCGCCGAGCCGCTCCGCCAGCCGGGCGCGGTGGGCCGCGGCGGCCTCGGCCGTGCCGTCGGGCACCCGGACCTCGACGACGTCGGTGCCCCAGCCCTCGGCGATCATCGCGCCGAACGCGGGGACCTCCGTGAGGCGCGGCGGGCGCGTGCCCGCGTGGGGTGGGCGGTGGGTGTGCTGGTGCGTCATCGTCGTTCTCCTCCCGCGTCCCGGACGAGCTCCCGCAGGCGCCGCAGCACCCGGGGGTCGCTGAGTCCGTCGTGCTCGTACTCGTTGGTCACCCAGGCGTGCGAGCTCCCCAGCCTGGACAGGGTGTCGAGCTGCAGGCCCGAGTCCACGTACATGTCGTCGAAGTACACGGCCGCGGCCAGCGGCACGTCGTTCGCGGCCAGGCGCTCGACGTCGTACAGCCGGCTCCACTCCGTCCGGGCGGCGAGCTCGTGCACCGCCGGGGCGAACGGCTCCAGCAGCCGCACCTCGTCGAACATCCACGGGAACGCCATCTCGCCGGTGAGCAGCAGGGGCCGCTCGTCGGGACCGAACTGCGGCCGCTCGTCGCGGGCCCGCTGCGCGGCCCATGCCGTCGGGCCGTTGGCGCCGTCGCCGTAGATGGACTCCTGCAGGGTCCAGAACAGCGGGTTCGACGCCGACGACGTGCGTACCTGCACCTGCTCGAGGAACGCGTGCGACAGCCGTCCCGGGCGCACGAACGCCTCGTCGACCAGCCAGTGCAGGCGCTCCGACCCGGGCTTCATCCCCAGGTCGATCCCCAGGGACTGGAAGCGGCGGGTGGAGAGGGCGTCGCCGTCGGGCAGGCGCACGTCGCCCTCGGCCAGCCGGTCGGCGATCGCCGCCACCGCGTCGACGTCCTGCGGGTAGAGGTCGTAGTAGCGCCGTGTCTTGGCCTCGGCCCGGGCGAACGTGCGCCGGTAGACCTCGTCCGCGCTCGCCGGGGTGCCCGGGATGCCGCCCGTGACGTAGCAGGCGGCCAGCCCCTCCGGCGCGGTCGACAGGTAGGCGAGCGTGATCCAGCCGCCGAACGACTGGCCCAGGCTCGCCCACCGACGCCCGTCGTAGTGGGTGCGGCGCACGTGCTCCAGGTCGGCCACGATCGAGTCCGCCCGGAAGCACGCCAGGTAGTCCGCGCCGGCGGCGCCGTCCCCGCGCGCCGCGACCTCCTCGCCGTCGAGCGGGGTGCTGCGGCCGGTGCCCCGCTGGTCCGGCAGGATCACGCGGTACGTCTTCAGGGCCTCGTCGAGCCAGCCGTCGCGCTTCAGGGGGCGGGGCGACGCGCCCCCGGGACCCCCTTGCAGGTACACGAGCAGGGGCAGGTCGTCGTCGCGGCGGTCGGGGTCGACGACCTCCCGCCAGAACACGGAGATCTGCTCCCCGGAGCCTCCGGGGCCGGTCGACGGGTCGGGCCGCGACCAGTCGAGCGGCACGGTGGTCGTGCGCTCGGTGACGTGCAGCCCCGGCAGGTGATAGGTGGTCACGTCGTCTCCTCCTCGGTCTGCTTCGCGGTCTCCTCCGCGTGGCCGCTCGCGGCCCGTGCCGCGGCCGCCTCGCGGCGCGCCCGCTCCCACTCGGGGCGGATGCGCGGCACGGCCGACAGCAGCGTGCGCGTGTACTCGTGCTGCGGGTCGTCGAACACGGCGTCCCGCTCGCCCTGCTCGACGATGCGCCCCTTCGACATCACGGCGACGCGGTCGGCGATCTGACGCACCACGGCGAGGTCGTGCGCGATGAAGAGGTAGCTGAACCCCTCCTCGCGCTGCAGCCGGCGCAGCAGGTTGATGATCTGCGCCTGCACGGACACGTCGAGGGCGGAGACCGCCTCGTCGCAGACCACCAGCCGCGGCGACACGGCGAGCGCCCGGGCGATGCCGATGCGCTGCGCCTGCCCGCCGGAGAACTGCGACGGGTAGCGACGGTGGTGGTCGGGGTCCAGGCCCACGCGCTCCATGAGCTGCTGCGTGAACGCCCGCGTGCCGCCCGGCACCTGCCGCCCCTGATAGAGCAGGGGAGCGGTGACGATCCGCTCCACCGTGTGCCGCGGGTTGAGCGATGAGTACGGGTCCTGGAACACGACCTGCACGTCGCTGCGGAACCGCCGCAGCCGCTCGCCCTTCGCGTGCGTCACCGGCTCGCCGTCGAAGACGATCTCGCCGGACGTCGCGTCCATGAGGCGCGCGACGATCCGCGCGGTCGTGGACTTGCCGGACCCCGACTCGCCGACGAGCGCCAGCGTCTCGCGGGCGCGCACCTCGAGGCTCACGCCGTCGACGGCGCGGAACGTGTCGGCGCGGCCCAGCAGCCCGCCGGTGCCGGGCACCGCGAACTCCTTGACGAGGTCGGTGGCGCGCAGCAGCGGATCGGCGCCGCGCGACGTCGAGGCCGCGGGGGCGCTCGCGGCGGCGGGGGCGACGGCCTCGGCCTCGGTGCTGTGCCCGGTGCTCGTGGTGCTCATGCCTTCCCTCCCACGACGTCGATGCTGTCGATGGCGCGCAGCTCGCCGATCTCGTCGTCGATCCTGGGGACGGCGTCGAGCAGCGCCCGGGTGTACGGGTGCCGCGGGTCGGAGAACAGCCGCTCCGCGGGTGCCTGCTCCACCGCGAGGCCGTGCCGCATGACGACCACGTCCTCGGCGATCTCGGAGACCACGGCGAGGTCGTGCGAGATGAGGACCAGCGCCGTCCCGGTCTCGCGCCGCACCTCCTGCAGCAGGTCGAGGATCTGGGCCTGCACGGTCACGTCGAGGGCCGTGGTGGGCTCGTCGGCGATGAGCAGGTCCGGCTCGGTGGACAGCGCCATCGCGATCATCACGCGCTGCCGCATCCCGCCGGAGAACTGGTGCGGGTAGTGGTCCACCCGCCGCGCGGCGTCGGCGATGTGCACGCGCTCCATCGCCTCGACCGCGACCTTCCGGGCCTGGCGGCGGGTGACGCCCGCACGGTGGGCCCGGTAGGCCTCCTCGATCTGCATCCCCACGGAGTAGTACGGGTTCAGGGAGGACAGCGGGTCCTGGAAGATCATCGCCATGCGGTCGCCGCGCAGGCGCCGCACCTTCGACTCGGGCAGCGCGGTGAGCTCGGCACCGTCCAGCGACACCCGGCCGCGCAGGCTCGCGGTGGGTGGCAGCAGCCCCATGACGGCCAGCGACGTCATCGACTTGCCGGAGCCCGACTCGCCGACGATCCCGAGCGACGCGCCCCGTTCGAGGGTGAACGAGAGCCCGTCCACGACGTCGACGGGCCCGTGCGCCGTGCGGAAGGTGACGGTGAGGTCCTCGACCTCGAGCAGCGCGCTCATGCCCTCGCTCCGATCCGTACGCGGGGGTCGATCGTCGTGTAGACGATGTCCACGATCACGTTCCCGACGATCACGAGGAACGCCGCGACGAGGGTGACGCCCATGATGACCGGCTGGTCGTTCTTGGTGATGGAGTCGGACGCCATCTTGCCGACGCCGTTGAGGCCGAAGACGGTCTCGATGATGATCGCGCCGCCCAGCAGGCCTGCGAAGTCCATGCCGAACAGCGTCACGACCGGCGTGAGCGCGGGTCGTAGCGCGTGCCGCCGCCACACCAGCCGTGGCGCGAGCCCCTTGGCGCGCGCCGTGCGGACGAAGTTCTCGTCGAGGGTGTCCAGCACGTTCGCCCGGGTGAGGCGCTGGTACATCGACGCGTAGGTGAACGCGAGCACCAGCCACGGCATGACGAAGTTGAGGAACCACTGCCCGGGATCGGCGCCGAAGGGCACCGCCTGCGGGAAGGGGAGCCAGCCGAGCTTCACGACCAGCACGTACTGCAGCACCAGGGCGAGCACGTAGTTGGGGATCGACACGCCGCCGAGCGCCGCGCCGGTGGCGGCCCGGTCGAACCAGGTGCCCTTCTTGATCGCCGCGAGCATGCCGCCCGCCACGCCCATGAACAGCCACAGCACGGCCGCGCCCACCGCGAGGGTGGCCGAGACGCCGAAGCGCTGCTCGAACATCTCGAGCACGGGCTGCCCGGTCTGGAACGAGTAGCCGAGGCACGGCGCCGCGCAGTCGATCGCGTTGGCGCCGGTGCCGTACGTGGTGCCGACGAACAGCCCGGACAGGAAGCCGAGGAACTGCTCGTAGAACGGCCGGTCCAGGCCCAGGTTGGTGCGGATCTGGTCGATCAGCTCCGGGGTGCAGTTCTTGCCGCAGATCTGCACCGCGGGGTCGGGGGAGAGCGCGAAGAAGATCGCGTACGTGAACAGGACGACGAGGAACAGCACGCCCACCATGCCGGCGAGCCTCGTCACGAGGAAGCGGACCATCAGCGCCTCTCTCCCGCGTCGACGACGTCCTTGAGGCGGTCGCCGAGGACCGTGAAGGACAGCACGAGCAGGAACAGGAAGGTTCCGGGGAGCAGGAAGTACACCGGGTCGACGGCGTACCAGCTCATCGACTGCGCGATCATCTGCCCCCAGGAGGGGGTCGGCGGGACCACGCCCACGCCGAGGAAGCTCAGCCCCGCCTCCGTGCCGATGTACCCGGGCACGGCCAGCGTCGTCATGACGATGATCGTGGAGCGCAGGTTCGGCAGGATCTCCAGGAGCACGATCCGCCAGCCCGACGCCCCGGAGGCCCGGGCCGCCTCGACGAACTCGCGCTGCGTGAGCGTCATGGTCTGCCCGCGCACGACGCGGGCCAGGTACGGCCAGCCGAACACCGAGATGACCAGCACCAGCAGCGGGGCGCGGTTGCTCGCGGGCAGCGCCGACAGGATGGCGATCATGAAGATCAGGGCGGGGAACGCCATGAGGAAGTCCATGACGCGCGACACGACCTGGTCCACCTTGCCGCCGTGGTACCCCGCGAGGAGCCCGAAGAGGACGCCGAGCAGGGTGGTGAGGGTGGTGGCTGCGATCGCGATGAGCATGGACGTGCGCGCGCCGTAGACGATGCGCGCGAACAGGTCGCGGCCCGTGCCGGGCTCGACGCCGAACCAGTGCTCGGCACTGATCCCGCCGAGCGGGCCGATGGGCAGGCCGCCGAGGTTCGGGTCGATGGCCGACTGGTCGAACTCGTACGGCCCCCAGCCGGAGAGCTTGACGACGAGCGGTGCGGCGACGGCCAGGAGGGCGACGAGCGCGATGTACGACAGGGCGAGCACCGCTCCGCGGTTGCGGAGCAGGTGGTGCCAGACGCCCTGCCGGGGCGCCGGGGGCGCGACGCCGACGGACGGCGCGCCCCCGGTCTCTGCCTCGAGCGTGGTCATGCTGATGGTCATGGCTCAGCCCTTGCTCGGGTCCTTGAGCCCGACGCCGGTGTAGTCGAGGCCGCCGGTCGCGACGCCGGGGCTGGAGTACACCCCGGTGACGTTCTCGCCGGGCAGCAGCACGACCTTCTCGACCAGCAGCGGCACGATCGGCGCCTCCTCGAGCACCTGCTCGTCGAGGTTGCCCCACGCCTCGTTGGCGGCCGCCGGGTCGGTGACGGCGAGCGCGTCGTCGATGGCGGAGTTGATCGCCGGGTCGTCGATCTGGCCGAGGTTCGAGTTGCCCTTGTCGGTGATGCGGCGCCCGTCGAAGAGCGGCGGGATCACGGTGCTCGCCGACGAGGCCCAGTCCGGGCACCAGCCGGTGATCGCGGCGTCGTTCTGCAGCTTGGGCGTGCCGATCGTCTCGTAGAACTTCGAGGTGTCGATCGGGTTGAAGGTGACCTTGATGCCCACGCGGGCCAGCGACTGCTGCACGGCCTCGGCCTGCGCCTGCAGCTTCGGCTGGGTGCGCATGTCGAGCGTCATGTCGAAGCCGTCGGCGTAGCCGGCCTCGGCGAGCAGCTCCTTCGCCTTCTCGACGTCGCCGGTGTTCCCCTCGCTCGGGTAGAGGTCGAACTCCTTGTACCCGGCCACGGACTGCGGGATCGTCGTGCTGGCGATGTCGGCGAGCATGGTGCCGCCGGTGCCGTTCTGCACGGCGGCCTTGTCCACCGCGTACGAGATCGCCTGGCGCACCTTGACGTCGTTCAGCGGCTTCTTCGTGGTGTTGAGGCCCATGTAGGTGGTGCAGACGCCGGGCCAGTCGACCAGCCTGTCCTGGTACTTCGGGTCCTGCAGCCGGGCGAGCGTGGCGGGCTGCAGGTTGCCCGCGATGGCGTTGACGTCGGCGCCCTGCCCGGCGAGCAGGCGCTCGTCGATGGTGGCGGGGTCGAGGCCGAGCTGGAAGTGCCAGCCGTCCGGCTTGGCGGTGCGGACCTCGTCGGTGGCCGGGTCCCAGTTCTCGTTGCGGACCAGGTTGATGACGCTGCCGGGGGTGTACTCGTCGAGCGTGTACGGGCCGGACGCGACGATGTCGTTGAGGAACTCGTCGCCGGCGCCCGAGCCGACGGGGAACGGCGCGAAGTTCGGCTGGGACGCGACGGCGGGGAAGTCGGGGAACGGCGCCTTCAGGTGGAAGACGATCGTGGTGTCGTCGGGCGTTTCGATGGTGGGCAGGTCGCCCGAGACGTACGGGCCCTGGTAGTCCTTCGGCGCGTCGATGACCTGCTTGGCGTACGGGGAGCCGATGCCGATCTCCGGGTCCCAGGCGCGCGAGACGCCGAACTTGACCTCGGCCGACGTGATCGGGTCGCCGTTGTCGAACTTCAGCCCGTCCTTGAGCGTGAACGTCCAGGTGAGGCCGTCGTCCGACACGGTGCCCGTGTCCGTCGCGAGGTCCGGCACGATCTCGTTCGGGTCCTCGGCGCTGCCGGAGGCCGGCGTCGTGAGGGTGCGGTACACGAGCCGGTAGAAGTTGTTGACGCCGCCGTCCCAGCCCTTGGCGGGGTCGAGGTAGGAGTAGTCGGCGTTCTGCAGCACCTGCACGACGCCGCCCTCGGCGGGCTCGCCCTCGAGCCCCCCGGCGGTGCTCGCCGTCGAGCCGGAGCCGCCGTCGGCGCCGCCCGAGCACGCGCTGAGCGCGAGGGCGGCCGCGATGCCGAACGCTGCGGCGCGGAGGGCTGGTCTGGTCACTCGTCGGTTCATGAAAGGCCTCCCAGGGTGGGGATGGTGCGAGGAGTGGGGAGCGGTGGAGCGGTCAGGACAGCCGGAGGAAGACGCGCATGGCGCCGGCCTCGCGGTTGCCCCACAGCGCGTAGGGCACGAGGGCCACCGGCGCGCGGTGCGTGGCGGGCGCCGTGGCGCCCAGCGGGGGGTACGGGTCGTCGCCCGTCGGAGGCGCGACGGCGAGGTCGCCGCGCAGCACGCGCCACGGGTGGTCCTCGTCGACCACGAGCCGGGACACGTCGTCGCCCGAGAGCAGCAGGTCGTCCACCGGGGCGGGGGAGTCCTGCTGCTCGACGCAGTACACGAGCGGCCCGCGCAGGACGGCGGCCGTGCCGCGGACGGCGTCCAGGTGCGGGTGGGCGGTGACCGCGCGCACCGGCATGGGCAGGTCGAGCACGACCGTCTGCCCCGGCGTCCAGTCGCGGGTCAGCCGGAGCCAGCCGTCGTCCGGACGCTCGGCGACGGGCGCGCCGTCCACGGTCGCCGCGGCGCCGTCCGCCCAGGCGGGGACGCGCAGCGCGAGCGTGGCCGGGCCGTCTGCCGCGCGGCGCACGCGCACGGTGACGCGGCCGTCCCACGGGAGGTCGGTCGCCACGTCGACGTCGAGGGCGGGCGAGTCGATCGCGGCGCTCGCGTACAGGGCGAGCGTGAGGGAGCCGTCGTCGGCCACGGCGAGGTGGTCCTGCAGCTCGGACATCCACCGCACCACGTTGGGCGGGCAGCACGGGCAGCCGAACCAGGCGCGGCGCAGCAGCTCCCCGCCGGACTCGGCGCCGGAGCGCTGCTCGTGGTCGTGGCGGCGCTGCAACGGGTTGTCGTAGAAGAAGGCGGCGCCGTCCTGCGACAGCCCGACGGCGTACGCGTTGTGCAGCACCCGCTCGACGTGGTCGAGCACGTCGGCGCGCCCGGTGGCGAGGAAGAGCCGCCAGCCCCACTGGGCGGTGCCGATCGCGGCGCACGTCTCGGCGTAGGCGCGCTCGGCGGGGAGCTCGTACCGGTCGCCGAACGCCTCGTCGGAGTGCCGGGAGCCGATGCCGCCGGTGAGGTAGGACTTCCGGGCCACCATGTCGTCCCACAGGTGCTCGAGGCGGGCGAGGAGCACGTCGTCGCCCGTCTCGAGGGCGACGTCGGTGGCGCCGGCGGCCAGGTAGACCAAGCGCACGGCGTGGCCGGTGACCGAGTCCAGCTCGCGCAGGGGCACCGCGTCCTGGAAGTAGTCCGCGGGGAAGATCGAGTGCGCCAGGGTGCCCGAGCCGCGGCGCTCGACGAAGAGCCGTGCCTGCTCCAGGTAGCGGCGGTCGCCGGTCTCGCGGGCGAGCTCCACCAGGGCCATCTCCACCTCGGGATGGCCGCAGTAGGCGGCCTCGCCGTCGGGGCCGTACCGCTCGACCACGAGGTCGGCGAAGCGCGTCGCGACGTCGAGCAGCCGCCGGTCGCCGAGCTGGCGGGATGCGGCGACGGCTGCCTGCGCCAGGTGGCCGAGGTTGTACATCTCGTGTCCCCACGAGAGGTCCTGCCACGGCTCCTTGGGGCTCTGCGGCGACTGGTAGAAGGTGCCGAGGTAGCCGTCGGCGCGCTGGGCCCGCTCGATCAGGGCCACCGACTCCTCGTAGAAGTCGCGGGCCACGGCCAGCGCCGTGGCCTCGTCCTCGTCGGCCGCCCCGCGGGCGAGCTCGTACGCGATGCCCTCGAGCGTCTTGTAGACGTCGGTGTCGAGGAAGGGGTAGCGCCCGCGGTAGTCGCCGACAGACGGGTCGTGGAGCCGCCGGAAGTTGTCGAGGTTGCCGGCCTGCCGCACCTCGCGCACCACGTGCGGCACGGTGACGACGCGGTTGCGCCGCTGCCAGTCGTGCAGCAGCCCGGCGGTGAGCCGCACACGGTCCGTGCCGAGCGGGGAGCCGACGCGCCCGGTCGCCGCGGCGACGGCGGGGGCGCGGGTCGGTGGGGGAGTCAGGTGCGGGGCGATGGCCACGGAATCTCCTCGGTGGTATATCACATTGCATACATGCGCCTGCGTCGTCCATGGGCGAGCCGGCGTGACGTCGTCGTCCGTCCTGTGCTGCCGCGCCCGCCTCGTCGCGTCCGGCAGGTCGACCGCGCTCCGTCAGATGCCTGGAACCGCGCTGTTCCTGCAGGTGGGCCAGGGTGCCGGGTCGCGGTTCCTGTGCCCTCGGCGGGCGGGTCGTCTTGACCTGCCTGCCGATGTGGGCGGTAACATATCATGCACTACTGTGATGTCCACCACCCCTTGGATCAGCTCGTGAGGAAGTGCTCATGTCGGAAGCCGTCGCGTCCTTTCGCCGCATCGAGGCGCCGGTGAGCCTGCGCGAGAGCGTGTCGCGCGCCCTCACGGCGGCGATCGTCTCGGGCGACCTCGCCCCGGGCACGCTGGTGTCGGTGCCGTCGCTCACCGCGCGCTTCGCCGTGTCGGCGACGCCGGTGCGCGAGGCGATGCTGGACCTCGAGAAGCGCGGGTTCGTCACCGCGGTCCGCAACAAGGGCTTCCGGGTCACCGAGGTGTCCCCGGAGATGCTGAGCCACATCGCCGAGGTGCGGCAGCTGCTCGAGCCGCCCGCGATGGAGAAGCTGGCCGGCCGCTTCCCGCAGGGCGCGCTGCCGGCGCTCCGGGAGCAGGCAGACGCCATCGTCACGGGTGCGCGCTCGGGCGACCTGGTGACGTACCTCGAGGCGGACCGCGACTTCCATCTGAGGCTCACGACGCTGGCGGGCAACCCCCTGCTGGTGGACGTGGTGGCCGACCTGCGCAGCCGCGCACGGCTGCTCGGCCTGTCGCAGATGGTCGCCACCGATCGTCTGGAGCACTCGGCGGCGGAGCACCACGAGCTGCTCGACCTCCTCGCCGCCGGCGACGCCGCCGGCGCGCGGGACCTCATGCACCGCCACATCGGCCACACCACCGGCTGGTGGGCCGGGCGGGCCGAGGAGGGCTGACCCGGTCGGCCCGGCAGCGTGGCCGAACCTCCGCGATATCTGGTATGTGACATATTATCGAAGGGAGCCGCATGACCGTCGACGTCGTGGTCGTGGGAGCGGGCATCGTGGGTGCCGCGTGCGCCCGTGCGCTGGCCCGGCGCGGGCTCGCGGTGACCGTGCTCGACCGCCGGGGAGCCGCCTCGGGCACCACCGCCCACGGTGAGGGCAACCTCCTCGTCTCCGACAAGGAACCGGGCCCCGAGCTCGTGCTCGCGCAGCACGCGGCGCGGCGCTGGCCCTCCCTCGTCGCGGAGCTCGAGGACGAGCTGGGCAGCGACCGCCACGGGTTCCCGCCTCTCGAGTACGACCCCAAGGGCGGCCTCGTCGCCGCGACCACGGCCGCGGGCGCGCAGCCGCTGCGGGACTTCGCGGCCCGGCAGCGGGGCGCCGGGGTGGACGCGCGGGAGATCGACGTCGCGCACGCTCTCGAGCTCGAGCCCGCGCTCAACCCCGCGCTCACGGCCGCCGTCTGGTACCCGGAGGACGCGCAGGTGCAGCCGGTCGCCGCGGCCGAGGCGCTGCTCGCGTCCGCCCGGCGCGCCGGCGCCACGGTGCGCCCGGGCGTGGAGGTCGTGGGCGCCCTGCGCGACGGCGAGCGGCTCGTCGGGGTGCGGACCTCCGACGGCGACATCCCGGCGGCGGCCGTCGTGCTCGCCGCAGGGCCGTGGTCCGGCGTCGTCGCCGCGCGGCTCGGCGTGGGCCTGCCCGTGCGACCGCGGCGGGGGATGGTGCTGGTGACCACGCGGATGCCGCACGTCGTGCGGCACAAGGTGTACGACGGCGACTACGTGGGCGCCACCCAGTCCGGCGACGCGGCGCTGCAGACCTCGAGCGTGGTCGAGTCGACCGCCGCCGGCACGGTCCTCATCGGCTCCAGCCGCGAGCAGGTGGGCTTCGACGACCGGCTGCGCGTCGCCGTGCTGCGGGAGATGGCCGCCCGCGCGGTCCGCCTGTTCCCGTTCCTCGCCGACGCGAGCGTCATGCGCACCTACCTGGGCTTCCGCCCCTACGTGCCCGACCACCTGCCGATCGTCGGCCCCGACCCGCGGACCCCCGGGCTGTGGGTCGCGACCGGCCACGAGGGCGCGGGCATCGGGCTGGGGCCCGTCAGCGGCGAGCTGCTCGCCGACCTGTTCACCGGCGCGGAGCCCGCGACCGATCCCGCGCCGTTCCGCGTCGACCGGCCGGCGGTGCTCGACGCCGCGCTCGACGAGCCGCACCCGTCCGAGTCCACGCCGTCCGAGAACACGCCGTCCGAGAACACCGGGGAGGCCTCATGAGCGCGACGTCGCAGGGCGCCGGACCGCGCCCGCTGACGATCACCCTGGACGGTCGGCCGTTCGCCGGCACCGAGGGTCAGACGATCGCGGGGATGCTGCTGGCCGCGCGGCGCCGGTCGTGGCGCACCACCAGCGTGGAGTCCGCGCCGCGGGGCGTGTTCTGCGGGATCGGGGTGTGCTTCGACTGCCTCGTCACCGTCAACGGCTCCCGGGACGTGCGGGCCTGCCTGCGGCGCGCGGCCGACGGGGACGTCGTCGAGACGCAGCACGACCCGCTGCCGGGGGTGACCTCGTGAGCCGCCGCACGGTGGTCGTGGTCGGAGCCGGGCCTGCCGGGCTGTCCGCGGCGCGCGCCGCGGCCCGCGCCGGCGCCGACGTGACCCTGCTCGACGCGTCGGACCAGGTGGGCGGGCAGTTCTGGCGGCACCGGGCGCTCCCGGGCGGCGGCACCGCGCCCGACGAGCCCACGTTCCATCACGGCTGGGGCACGTTCACGGCCCTGCGTGACGTCGTGGCCACGCACCCCCGCGTCACGCTGCTGACGTCGGCCCAGGTGTGGGCGCTCGAGCGGCTCGACGCCGGCGTGCGGCTGCGCGTGCTGGTCGGGCCGGCGGACGGCGCCGGCCGCGAGCACCTCACGCTGACCCCCGACGCGCTCGTGCTCGCCACGGGGGCGCACGACCGCACCCTGCCGTTCCCCGGCTGGCAGCTGCCCGGCGTCACCACGGCCGGCGCGGCCCAGGCCCTCGCCAAGGCCGAGCGCGTCGCCGTGGGGGACCGTGTCGTCGTCGCGGGGGCGGGCCCCTTCCTGCTGCCCGTCGCCTCGTCGCTGCTGCGCACCGGCGCGCGCGTGCTGTCGGTGCACGAGGCGGCGACGCCGGCGTCGATGGCCCGCGGCTGGGGCGCCCGGCCGGCCGGGCTGCTGGGCGCCGCGCACAAGGCGGGAGAGCTCGGCGGGTACGTCGGGACGCTCGCCCGCCACCGGGTGGCCTACCGTCTCGGCGAGGCGGTCGTCGCCGCCCGCGGGGACGGCCGGGTCGAGGAGGTGACGGTCGCCCGCGTGGACGCGCGGTGGTCGCCCGTGCCCGGCACCGAACGGACCGTCGCGGCCGACGCCGTGTGCGTCTCGCACGGCTTCACGCCGCGCCTCGAGCTCGCGGTCGCCGCCGCGTGCGCGATCTCGCCGGACCGCTTCGTCGTCGTGGACGACGAGCAGCGCACCAGCGCGGCCGGCGTGTGGGCCGCGGGCGAGCTCACCGGCATCGGCGGGGCGGAGGCCGCGCTGGCCGAGGGCTGGGTGGCCGGGCACCACGCGGCGTCCGGGGCGCCCGACGATGCCGGCCTCGCCCGCGCGGCGCGGCGCCGCGCGCGGTCCGCCGACTTCGCGCGCCGGCTCGATGCCGCCCACGGCATCCGCGGCGGATGGACCTCCTGGCTGCGCGACGACACCCTCGTCTGCCGCTGCGAGGAGGTCGACGCCGGCACGCTGCGCGCCGCGGCGTGCGCCACCGGCTCGGCCGACCTGCGCTCCGTGCGCCTCACCAGCCGCGCCGGGCTCGGCCCCTGCCAGGCGAGGATCTGCGGCCGCACGGTCGCGGAGCTCGTCGGGGCCACCGAGCCCGCGCCCGGTGGGGACACGGGTTCGGCGCCCGCCGTGCCCGACCGGCGGCCGCTCGTCGTGCCCGTCCGTCTCGGCGACCTCGCCACCCTGCCCGACGTGCCGGCGGCCGACGCCCCCTGACCTGACACCGACCCTCATCCCGACCCTCATCCCGACATCGACCCCTCGCGTCCCGAGTCCGGAGGCGCGTGAACCGAGAGGACACATCGCATGAGCTCCCAGAAGATCGACCTGGGCGGCGTCGTCGTCGCGACGACGCTGCCGTTCACGCCCGACCCCGCGGCGCCCGCCGGGCTCGCCGTCGACTACGCCGGCTACGCCGCCCACGTGGACCACCTGATGAACGCCGGCTGCCGCGGCGTCGGGCCCAACGGCTCCCTGGGCGAGTACTCGTCCCTGACGGACGAGGAGCGCCGCAAGGTCGTGCAGACCGCCGTCGAGACCGTCGCGGGCCGCGGCATCGTCATCGCCGGCGTGCACGGCGTGGGCTGGCACCAGGCCAAGCACTGGGCCGAGCTCGCGGCGGAGGACGGCGCCGACGCCGTCCTGCTGCTGCCGCCCACCATCTACCGCGCCAACCGCCGCGAGATCGTCGAGCACTACAGCCGCGTCAACGAGGTGGGCCTGCCGATCATGGTCTACAACAACCCGTTCGACACGAAGGTCGACCTGACGCCCGACGTCGTCGCCGAGCTCGCGCAGCTCGAGAACGTCGTGGCCATCAAGGAGTTCTCCGGCGACGTGCGCCGGATCTCCGAGCTGCGCGAGGTGGCGGACATCGACGTCATCGCGGGAGCCGACGACCTGCTCTTCGAGTCGCTGGTCATGGGCGCGACCGGCTGGTTCGCCGGGTACCCGAACGCCATCCCCGAGGTGGCCGTCGAGCTCTACGAGCTGGTGCGGGCCGGCAAGATCACCGAGGCGCGGGACCTGTACGAGAACGTGGTGGCCATGTTCCGCTGGGACTCGCGCACCGAGTTCGTGCAGGCCATCAAGCTGTCCACGCAGATCGCGGGGCGCCCGTTCGCCGTCGAGACCCGCCCGCCGCGCGGCCCGTTGTCCGCCGAGCAGGAGGCCACCGTGCGGCGGGACACCGAGAAGGCCCTCGCGTACATCGCCAACCGCTGATCCTGTACACCGTCGCCGAGCCCACCCAGGAGACCACCATGCGCTCGTCCCGGACGTTCACCGCCGTCGACTCGCACACCGAGGGCATGCCCACCCGCGTCGTCACGTCCGGGCTGGGGGTCATCCCCGGCGCGACGATGAACGACAAGCGGCTGCACTTCATCGAGCACCTCGACGACGTGCGGAAGCTGCTCGTGAACGAGCCGCGCGGGCACGCCGCGATGAGCGGCGCCATCCTGCAGCCCTCGACCCGCGACGACTGCGACTGGGGCGTCGTGTACATCGAGGTCTCCGGCTGCCTGCCGATGTGCGGGCACGGCACCATCGGCGTCGCGACGGTGCTCGTCGAGACGGGCATGGTGACGGTGACCGAGCCGACGACCACCATCCGGCTGGACACCCCGGCCGGGGTGGTCGTCGCCCGGGTGGAGGTGCGCGACGGGCACGCCGAGTCGGTGACGATCGAGAACGTGCCGAGCTTCGTCGTGCGGCTCGACGACGAGGTGGACGTGCCCGGGCTCGGCACCGTGCCCTACTCGCTGGCGTTCGGCGGCAACTTCTACGCGATGGTCGACCTCGACGCCGTGCAGCTGCCGTTCGACCGCGCCCGGCAGCAGGACATCCTGACCGCGGGGCTCGCGATCATGGACGCGATCAACGCCACCGCGCCGCCGTCGCACCCCACGATCGCGGGCGTGGACCACTGCCACCACGTCGAGTTCATCGCGCCGGGTTCGACGGCGGAGCACTCCCGGCACGCGATGGCGATCCACCCGGGGTGGTTCGACCGGTCGCCCTGCGGCACCGGCACGTCCGCGCGCATGGCGGAGCTCTGGCAGCGGGGCGAGCTGGCCCTGGGTGCCGACTTCGTCAACGAGTCCTTCATCGGCTCGCGGTTCGTGGGGCGGCTCGTCGGGGAGACCGAGGTCGCGGGGATCCCGGCCGTCCTGCCCACCGTCACCGGCCGCGCCTGGGTCACCGGGCTCGGCACCTACCTGCTCGACCCGAGCGACCCGTTCCCGACCGGCTTCCAGTTCTGAGGTGCACACGATGACGACCCCGACAGACTCCCCGACGACGACCGCCCCCGCGCAGCCGGAGGACGCGGCCCGCGCCGCTGCCGCGGCCGCACCCGTGCTCGCGGACCTCTCGCCGTCGACGCGGGCCGACGCGCTGCGTGCCGTCGCCGACTCGCTCGGTGCGCACGATGACGAGCTGGTCGGCCTCGCCGCCGGCGAGACCAGGCTGGCCGAGGCGCGGCTGCGCGGCGAGCTGAAGCGCACGCGGGTGCAGCTGCGGCTGTTCGCCCGCGTCGTGGAGTCCGGCGCGTACCTCGACGTGCGCCTGGACGCCGCCGACCCGGACTTCGTGCTCGGCCCGCGTCCCGACCTGCGCCGCACGCTGTGGCCGGTCGGCCCGGTGCTGGTCTTCGCGGCGAGCAACTTCCCGTTCGCGTTCTCCGTCCCGGGCGGCGACACGGCTGCTGCGCTCGCCGCCGGGTGCCCCGTGATCGTCAAGGCGCACCCCGGGCACCCGGCGCTGTCGCGGCGCGTCGCCGACCTCATGGTCGAGGCCCTCGCCGGCGCCGGCCTGCCCGCCGGCACGTTCGCCCTGGTCGAGGGCGACGACGCCGGCCGCGCGCTGCTGGCGCACCCCGCCGTCCGGGCGGCGGCGTTCACCGGCTCGACGCGCGTGGGCAGGCTGCTCGCCGACGCCGCTGCCGCCCGGCCGGATCCGATCCCGTTCTTCGGCGAGCTCGGGTCCCTCAACCCCGTGCTCGTGACCCCCGACGCGTTCGCCGAGCGGGGTGCGGAGATCGCCCGTGCCTGGGTGGGGTCGGTGAGCGGCTCGGCTGGGCAGCTCTGCACCAAGCCGGGCTTCCTGCTGGTGCCCGAGGGGCACGGCCTCGGGCCCGTCGTGGCCGACGCCGCCGCCGCCGTGCCCGAGCACGCGCTGCTCAACGCGCGCGTCGGCGTGGGCTACGTCGCGGGCCGGTCCGTCGTCCTCGGCACCCCCGGCGTCGCCGTGCTCGCCGCGGGTTCCGCAGAGACGGAGGATGACGGCGTCGTCCACGCGACGCCGACGCTCGTCGAGACGGACCTCGCCACGCTCCGCGCCCACCGCGACACCGTCCTGGAGGAGGTGTTCGGCCCGTTCGCCGTGCTCGTCACCTACCCGGAGGACACCGACCTCGGTGCCGTCGTCGCCGAGCTCTTCCCGGGCGAGCTCACCGCCACCGTGCACCGCGGGGCGGGCGAGGGGGCGCAGCTCGCGGGCCTGCTCGCCACGCTGGGGCGGCACGCCGGGCGGGTGCTCGTCGACGGCTGGCCCACCGGCGTCGCCGTCACCCCGGCGATGCAGCACGGCGGCCCGTGGCCGGCCACGACCAGTGACGCGACGTCGGTCGGCACCGCGGCGATCGGCCGGTTCCTGCGCGGCACCACGTACCAGGACGCCCCGCAGGACGCGTTGCCGGCGCCGTTGCAGGACGGTAACCCGTGGGGGGTGCCGCAGGCGCGGTCGGGTGTGGGAGAGTCTGCGCACTGGTAGGCAGCGAGGCCACGACCAGGCGCTTCACGGGGAGGACCGACCACGTGCTCATTGCCGAAGAGCTGCTGCTCCTGGCCCACGACGACCTGCGCACGGCGCCGTCCCTGTTCGACGACGCGCCATACCGGCTCGCCGGCGCGCTGCTCGTCGAGCTGGTGATCGCGGGCCGCGTCGCGCCGGCCCCCGGGGGCGACGGGCCGGTCGTGGTCCTGGACGGTGCGCCGACGGGGCGGGACGAGCTCGACCGCGTCCTGGACCTCGCCGCCGCGACGCCCCGGCACGCCGCCGAGCTCGTCGACCTCCTGGCGCGTCACGTGGAGCGCCCGCTGCTGGACGGGCTCGTCGACCGCGGGCTGCTGAGGCGGGAGGACCGTGCCGTCTGGGGCCTGCTCCGCAGCACGCGATGGCGCACGGTGGACGGGCCGGCGGTCGCCGCGCTGCGGCGCCGCGTCCACGGCGTGCTGCTCGACGGCGCCGCGCCCGGGGACCGGACCGCCGCGCTGCTCACCCTCGCCGAGGGGTCCGGCTGGCTCCGGCCGCGGGTCCCGCGCGAGCGCCGCCGGGAGGCGGACGCACGGATGCACGAGCTTGCGGCGACGTGGTGGCGCGGCAGCCCGGTCCGCGAGGCGGCGGGAGCTGTCGGTGCGGCGGTCGCCGCAGTCGTCAGCACGGTGACGCTGGTGCTTCCCACGGCCACCTGACGGAGGGCAGGGCGTCGGTCAGGCGCCGTCGAGCCGGTCGAGCAGCTCGACGGCGGCGCGGGCGTAGTCGCCGATCCACCGGTCGTGGAGGCGTTTGATCGGCAGCGGGGCGAGCGCGAGGTGGCGCTCCCGCCCGACCTTGCGCCCGGCGACGAGTTCGGCCCGCTCGAGCACGCGCAGGTGCTGCAGCACGGTGGTGCGGTCGAGCCCGGGGAACAGCGCGCAGAGCTCGCCGGTGGTGCGGGGGGACTCCTTGAGCGCGTCGAGCATGCGACGACGCACGGGCGCGGCCAGGGCCTTGAACACGAGATCGTCGTCCGACTCCGCGTCGTCCGGTTCCCTGGTCGTCTTCTCGTTCATGTGATAAAACTACAACATGAACGAGAAGCAGGCACTTTCCGAGCTCACCTTCACGGTCTCGGGCCGCGTCTCGCGCCCGAGCCGAGACGTCTACGAGGCCATCGCGGACCCCGACCAGCTTTCCCGCTACTTCACCACCGGCGGCGCCCGCGGGCGTCTCGAGCCCGGGGCCGACGTGTCCTGGGACTTCGCCGACTTCCCCGGCCGCTTCCCCGTCACCGTCGTCGAGGCCACCCCGCCCCGCCGCATCGTCGTCCGGTGGGAGGGCACCGACACCGCCGACGGCTCGGCCGAGACCACGACGACGTTCGAGCTCGAGCCGCTCGACGACGACACCCGCACGCTCGTCACCATCACCGAGTCCTCCTGGGCCCTCACGCCGGGCGGCGCGAAGAACGCGTTCGGCAACTGCGAGGGCTGGACCGGCATGCTCACCGCGCTCAAGGCGTGGGTCGAGCACGGCATCAACCTGCGCGAGGGCTTCTACCGGTAGGCCCGAGACGCCGAACAGGCGGTCGGCACCGTGATCGCGGGCAGATGTCCCGGATCACGGTGTCGACCGCCTGTTAGGCAGGGGCCAGGCGTCTCAGACCGTGCTGCGCACCTCGTTGAGGAACTTGCGGGTGTGCTCGCGCAGGGCTGTGACGCGCCGCTCCACGATCGCCTCGCGGACGCCGTCGTCGTCGCGCCCCGCCTCGGCGAGGGTGGGCCGGCGCCGCACGTTGCGCGAGCAGCGGAAGTCGTTGCAGATCAACGTGCCGATGGTGTCGCCCTTGCGCCCGGCGGCACCGCCGCGCCGCGCGACGTAGAGCTGCACGTCGCGCGTCTCGACGACGTCCTCGCACCATGCGCACATGGCGGCGCGGCGCGGGCCGGTGCGCTCGGAGGCACGCAGCAGGACGCCGACGGGCTCGGCGTCGGGAGCGTCGTCGAGCGGCATGACGACGTACGCGGACAGGGGCTGCTTGCGGTCGCGCCAGCCCAGGTAGTCGAGGCGGTCCCAGGCGAGCTCGGCGAGGTCGGGGACGATCATGCGCTGCCGCTCGCTGCGGGTGGCGTTGACGAGGGAGGCGCGGAGCTGCTGCTCGGTGAGCGGGTTCATGAGAGATCGGCTTTCGGGGTGAGCGGGGGTGGGCAGGGTGAAACCCCGCACCGCCCACCTGCCGAACCGAACTGCTCAGCGGGAGGCGGTGCCGGGGCAGGCGGGACTGCCCGAGCAGGCCTGATGGCCCACCCCGCTCCCTGCGACGCCGCGCATCGCTCGCTCCTCGCTCGAGAAAAAGTCTGGTCCGTTCGCGCCTCCGGGGGCACGACCGGCCCTTCCATGGTGGCACGGGACCGTCGCCCGGGTCGACGTCTATTCCGTCACGCCCCCACGACCGGGCCCCATGACCGGGCCCCATGACCGGGCCCCGCGACCGGGCGGAGAGCATGCAGCTGCGCGCGTTCTGAGCCGCCAGAATGCGCGCAGCTGCATGGTCGGCCGGGTCAGAGGGTGGCGCGGGCCTCGCGGGCGGCGGCGACCAGGTGGGCGAGCGCCGGCTCGACCTCCGCGTACCGGCGGGTCTTGAGCCCGCAGTCCGGGTTGACCCACACCAGCGCCGGGTCGATGGACTTCACCGCGAGCTGCAGCAGCTCGGTGACCTCGTCCGCCGACGGCACGCGCGGCGAGTGGATGTCGTACACGCCCGGCCCGATGCCGCGGGAGTACCCGGCGTCGGCCAGCTCGGGCACGATCTCCATGCGCGAGCGGGCCGCCTCCACGGAGGTGACGTCCGCGTCCAGGCCGTCGATGGCGCCGATGACCTCGCCGAACTCGGAGTAGCACAGGTGCGTGTGGACCTGGGTGGCGGGCTCGACGCCGGACGTCGCGAGCCGGAACGACCCGACCGACCAGTCGAGGTAGGCGGGCTGGTCAGCGCGGCGCAGGGGCAGCAGCTCGCGCAGCGCGGGCTCGTCCACCTGCACGATGCCGATGCCCGCGGCCTCCAGGTCGGCGATCTCGTCGCGCAGCGCGAGGCCCACCTGGTTCGCGGTGTCGCCGAGCGGCTGGTCGTCGCGCACGAACGACCACGCGAGGATCGTCACCGGGCCCGTGAGCATGCCCTTGACCGGCTTCTCGGTGAGCGATGCCGTGTACGCGGACCACTCGACCGTGATCGGCGCCGGGCGCTGCACGTCGCCCCACAGGATCGGCGGACGCACGCAGCGCGAGCCGTACGACTGCACCCAGCCGTTCGCCGTCACCGCGAAGCCGTCGAGGTGCTCGGCGAAGTACTGCACCATGTCGTTGCGCTCGGGCTCACCGTGCACCAGCACGTCGAGTCCCAGCTCCTCCTGCAGCGTCACGACGCGCCCGATCTCCGCGCGCATCGCGGCGGAGTAGTCGGCGTCCGGGAGCTCCCCCTTGGTCCACGCGGCGCGCGCCTTGCGGATCTCCGGGGTCTGCGGGAACGACCCGATCGTCGTCGTCGGCAGGGCCGGCAGGTTCAGCCGCGCGGCCTGCGCGGACGCCCGCTCCGCGTACGGGCCGCGGGCGAAGTCGGCAGCGGTCAGCGCCGCGGCCCGGTCGCGCACCGCGGGCACGACGACGCCGGCCGCGGTCGCGCGGGAGGCCACGGCCGCCGACGACGCCGCGAGCGCGTCCGCAACGGCGTCACGGCCCTCGGCGAGCCCGCGGGCCAGGGTCGCGACCTCGCCCACCTTCTGGTCGGCGAACGCCAGCCAGTCGCGCAGGCGCGGGTCGAGCGTGGTCCCCGCACCCGCTGAGGGCTCCGCGAAGACCTCGTCCTCGACGTCGTGCGGCACGTGCAGCAGCGACGTCGACGTGCCGACGGCGAGGGCACCGGCGCCGAGGGGACGCAGCGACCCGACGACGTCGAGCCTCGCGGCCAGGTCGGCCCGCCACACGTTGTGCCCGTCGATCACGCCGGCGACCAGGGTCTTGCCCTCGAGGCCCGGCACCGGGCCGGCGGGCACGGCGCCCTTGACGAGGTCGATCGCGATCGCGTCGACGTCGGAGGCGGCGAGGAGCGCGAGCGCGTCGTCGTGGAGGCCCCCGAACGGCGCGGTCACGAGGATCGCGGGCCGCTCGTCGTCGGTGTCGTCGGTGTCGTCGGTGTCGTCGGTGCCCGTCGCGAGGTCGGTCGCGAGCGCCCGGTACGCGGACCGGACGGCGTCGTGCAGGCGCTCGGCGGGCACGTCGAGGGAGTCGGTGACGAGCGCGGGCTCGTCGAGCTGCACCCACGGCACGCCGACCGCGGCCAGCGCGCGCAGCAGGTCGGCGTAGGCGGCGACGACGTCGTCGAGCCGGTCGAGCGGGTGGAACCCGTCGCCCGCCTCGTCGGCCGCCTTCGACAACGCAAGGAACGTCACCGGGCCCACGAGCACCGGGCGGGTCGTGACGCCGGCCTCCTTGGCCTCGGCGTACTCGCGCACGACGCGGTGGTCGGCGAACGAGACGGGCGTCGTCTCGCTGATCTCGGGGACCAGGTAGTGGTAGTTGGTGTCGAACCACTTGGTCATCTCGAGCGGGGCGTCCTCGCCGCGGCCGCGGGCCACGGTGAAGTAGCCGTCGAGCTCCAGCGAGCCGTCCTCCTCGTCGAGCAGGTCGCGGAACCGCTCGGGGACGGCGCCCAGCAGCGCGACGACGTCGAGCACCTGGTCGTAGTAGGAGAACGCGCCCGGGACGGAGCCGTCGTCGGGGTTCAGGCCGAGGTCGACGAGGCGACGCGCGGTCTCGCGGCGCAGCGTGCCGGCCGTGACCTCCAGGTCGACGGCGTCGGTGCGCCCGGCCCAGAAGGACTCGACGGCCTTCTTGAGCTCGCGGCGGCGCCCGATGCGCGGATAGCCGAGGATCGTGCCGCCCGGAAAGGCGGGGGTGGGGGTGGTGGACATGAGCACTCCAGAGGTCGGGCTCCGCGCGTCAGACGGCGGGAGCCTGGGTCGGGATGCTCGGTACCCACGGCCTTCTGGCCAGGTCCGCGCCGTCCGACGGGTCGTCGGCCGGCGCCGGTCCGCCGAGGTGGACACCCTCGAGCAGGTCCAGAGCGGGACGGTACTTGTTGAACGTGTACACGTGGATGCCGGGGGCGCCCGCGTCGAGCACGCGCTGGGCGAGCTCCACGGCGCGGGCCGTCCCGTAGGCGTGCTGCGCCTCCGGGTCCCCCGCGGCGTCGAGCGCGTCCAGCAGGTGCCGGGGCGCGCGGACGCCGGTGAGCTCCTCGACGCGACGGAGCCGGCGCGGCTCGGTCGTGGGCAGCTGCCCCGCGAGGATCGGGATCGTCACGCCGGCCGCGCGGGCCTCGGCGACGAAGTCGGTGTAGGAGTCGGCCTCGTAGAACAGCTGCGTGATGGCGAAGCCCGCCCCCGCCTCCTGCTTCTCCTTGAGGCGCCGGACCTCCTGCGTCCGGGTGGTGCCGGCCTGCACGTTGCCGTCGACGAAGGTCGCGACGGCGATCGTCATCGGCCGGGCTGCACCGCGCAGCGCGGCGCCCGGGTCGCTGGCGCAGCGCCGGGCCTCGACCTCGCGCAGCAGCTGCACGAGCTCGATCGAGGACGCGACGCCGTCGGCGGGCGGCCGCCAGTCCGGCTGGTCCTTCGGCGGGTCCCCGCGCAGGGCGAGGAAGGCGCGGGTGCCGGCGTCGAGGAAGTCGTCGATGACGGCGGACACGTCCTCGCGGTGCGCGCCCACGCAGGTCAGGTGCGCCACGGGCAGGACGGGCGTGCCCTTGAGCAGCGTGGACACGACCTGGCGGGCGGTGGCCCGGTCACTGCCGCCCGCGCCGTACGTCACGGACACGAAGTCCGGTCGCGCGGCCACGAGGCGGCGCGCCGTCTCCCAGAACTTGGGGGCGGCGTCGGGCCGGCGGGGCGGCATGAGCTCGAACGAGATCGTCGGGCGTGCCGGCAGCGCCGGGGTGGGCGGAAGGGATGCCTCTGCGACCATGCGTCACTCCATCGATCCTGGCGTGAGCACCTTCGTCCTCGGGAGGCTTCCGTCGGAGAACGGGTTGCTGCGGCGTCGTCGAGCCAGGACTCTCGGCCGCTCTGGATGGCTGGAGCTCGATCGTACGCAGCATCCGCCATGCGGTCGAGGATGAGACCGCCTGCTGAGACGTGGGGTGGGCGAAGGCCCTGCTCAGGGCACCAGCACGACCTTGCCGCCGGGGTGCCCGGTCTCGACCAGGGCGTGCGCACGGGCCGCGTCGGCCAGCGGCAGCACCGCGCCGACGGTGGTCACCAGGTCACCGCGGGCGAGGGCCGCGACGGCCTCGGCGAGGTCGCCGGCGTCCCGCTCGGACCGCGAGCTGAACTCCACGCGCAGGTCCGCCGCGGCGTCGTCCGCGATGGTGACGATGCGGTCGGTGCCGCCGCGCAGGGCGATCGAGTCGGGCAGGACGCCCGCGCCGGTGGTGTCGAGGACGGCGTCCACGCCGTCGGGGGCGAGCGCCCGCACCCGCTCGACCAGGCCCGCGCCGTACGGGGTGGGCGTGGCGCCGAGGGCGGCGACCCGGTCCTGGTTCCGCGGGGACGCGGTGCCGATCACGCGCGCGCCGCGGCGCACGGCGAGCTGGGTCGCCAGCTCGCCCACCGACCCGGACGCCCCGTGCACCAGCAGCGTCTCGCCGGCGCGCACGCCGAGCCGGCGCAGCACGCGGGTCGCGGCCTCCGCGGCGACGGGCAGCGTGACGGCGTCGGTCGCGGCGAGCCCGTCCGGCACCCGCGCGAAGACGGAGGTGCGGGCGAGCTCCGCGTACCCGCCGCCGACGGCGAACCCGACGACGCGGTCGCCGGGCGCGACCCCGGTCACGGCGTCCCCGACCTGGTCGACGACGCCCGCCACCTCGAGCCCGGGGACCACCGGGAACCTCGGTGGCCGCATGCCCGGCACCGGCGCGGACCGCACCGTGAGGTCCCAGCCGTTGACGGCGGCGGCCTCGACGCGCACCCGCACCTGCGCCGGTCCGGCCTGGGGGTCGGGGACGTCGGCGAGGTGCAGCACCTCGGGGTCGCCGTGGGTCTCGAAGACGATCGCGCGCACGCGGCCATCCTGGCCCAGCCGCCGCCGTCGCGCCCGCGCGCTCAGCAGCAGCGGGAGCCGGGGTTGCGGTCCTGCTCCGCGTAGTGCTCCCGCCAGAACTCGCGCTCGCCCATCGGCTCACGGTCCGGGTGGACGGACCGTTCGTGCGCGACGTACGTGCGGTAGGCGTCGTCGCCCATCACCTGCCGCACGTACCAGCGCAGGTTCCGCCACGCGGCCGCCGCCGCCCGGGCCAGCGCCCGGGCGGCGTGGTGCACCGCAGGGGTGCCGGCCTCAGTGGTGCCCGGCACCGCTGGTCTCCCGCAGGCCGGCGTCGGCCCACTTCTTCTCGATCCGCTTCTCGGTCGCCGAGGCGAACAGGCCCGCCGGGGCGAACCGCTGCGACGGGACAGCCGGGTCCTCGTGGTTCTCGCCGCCGCCGGCGCGGAACGCCTTGATGGTCACGACCAGCGACGCGAGGATCACGACGATCGACAGCACCACGAACACGATCGACAGGGTGCCCTGCACGAAGGTGTTGCGGACCACGGCCTCCATCGCCGCGACGTCGGGCGCGGTGCCGAACGACGTCTCCCCGGCGGCGAGGGCGTCCTTGAAGGCGTTGTGCTGCGCCCAGTACCCCACGGCGGGCACGTCGGAGAAGATCTTCTCGAACGACGCCCAGATGGTGATGAGGGCCGTGAACGCCAGCGGCGCGGCCACGATCCACAGCCACGCCCAGTAGGCGCGGCCCCGCTTCGCGACGATGGCGAGCACGACGGCGAGCGCGATGGCGGCCAGCAGCTGGTTCGCGATGCCGAACAGCGGGAAGAACGTGTTGATGCCGCCGAGCGGGTCGGTGACGCCCAGGTAGAGGATCGTGCCCCAGCCCGCGACCATGATCGCGGTGCAGATCCACACGCCGGGTCGCCAGCTCATGTCCTTGAACCGCGGCGCCACGTTGCCGATGGTGTCCTGCAGCATGAAGCGGGCCACGCGGGTGCCGGCGTCGACGGCGGTGAGGATGAACAGCGCCTCGAACATGATCGCGAAGTGGTACCAGAAGCCCATCATCGCGGTGCCGCCCACCAGCTGGTGCATGATGTGCGCCAGCCCGAGCGCGAGCGTCGGGGCGCCACCCGTGCGGGACACGATCGACGGCTCGCCCACCTGGCTGGCCAGGGTGCTGAGCACGTCGGGCGTGAGGTTGACACCGGCGAGGCCGAGCGAGTTCACGAACGCGACCGCGCCCTCGATCGTGCCGCCGGTGGCGGCCGCCGACGAGTTCATGGCGAAGTACACGCCGCGGTCGATCGAGATCGCGGCGACCAGCGCCATGATCGCCACGAACGACTCCATGAGCATGCCGCCGTACCCGATGAAGCGGGTCTGCCGCTCCTTCTCCACGAGCTTCGGCGTCGTGCCCGACGAGATGAGCGCATGGAACCCCGACAGGGCGCCGCACGCGATCGTCACGAAGAGGAACGGCCACAGGTTGCCGGCCACGACCGGGCCCGTCTCGGAGCCCGCGAACTCGCTGACCGCGGGGACGGAGATCTCGGGGCGCACGATGACGACCGCGCCGGCGAGCACCAGGATGACGCCCACCTTCATGAAGGTGGACAGGTAGTCGCGCGGGGCGAGCAGCAGCCACACGGGCAGGACGGCGGCGACGAAGCCGTAGACGATCACGCCGACGGCGATGGTGGTGCGGTCGAGGTGGAAGAACTCGGCGCCCCACGCGGTGTCGGCCACCATGCCGCCGCCGATGATCGCGGCGAGCAGCAGCACGAAGCCGATGAGCGAGACCTCGGTGATCTTGCCCGGGCGGAGGTAGCGCAGGTAGATGCCCATGAACAGGGCGATCGGGATGGTCATGGAGACGCTGAACACGCCCCACGGGCTCTCGCCCAGGGCGTTGACCACCACGAGGGCGAGGATCGCCACGATGATGATCATGATCAGCAGCGACGCGACGATCGCGGCCACGCCGCCGATGCGCCCCAGCTCCTCGCGCGCCATCTGGCCGATGGTGCGGCCGCCGCGGCGCATGGAGAAGAACAGCACCGTGTAGTCCTGCACGGCGCCAGCGAGCACCACGCCGACGATGATCCAGATGGTGCCCGGCAGGTACCCCATCTGCGCGGCGAGCACGGGGCCCACCAGCGGGCCGGCGCCGGCGATGGCGGCGAAGTGGTGGCCGAACAGCACGCGGCGGTCGGTCGGGACGAAGTCCTTGCCGTCCTCGCGCGTCTCGGCGGGGGTGGCGCGCCGGTCGTCGGGCCGTGTGATGTACCGCTCGATCACCTTCGAGTAGAAGCGGTACCCGATGAGGTACGTGCACACGGAGGCGAAGACGAACCAGATCGCGTTGATGGTCTCGCCGCGCACCAGCGCGATCATCACCCACGCGACGCCGCCGAGCAGCGCGATCGCCGCCCAGAGCACGACCTTCTGCCAGGTCCAGCGGGGCTTCAGCTCGTCGGCGGGGACCGCCGTCGGGGGGAGCGAGGGGTCGGGGACGATCTCGTCCGTCGCCGTCGTAGCTCCGGAATCTGCGGACAAGGTGAGCCTCCAGGGCGTCGCGACGTTGCGGGGACCGCCACAGGATAGGGGGTGAAGAAAGGGTGACGGAACGTCGCGCGCCGTGGACGACGGCGCAGCGTCCGTGGGAGTCGGCCCTGGCCCTGGTGGCGGGCGTTCCGGCACGGCGCGGGCATAGTGTGGCGGCCATGGACACCGAAGAGCGCCTCGCCGTCTTCCTCGACTACGAGAACCTGGCGCTCGGCGCCCGCGACCACCTGGGCGGCATGCAGTTCGACTTCAAGCCCATCGCCGACGCGCTCGCCGTGCGGGGCCGCGTGGTGGTGCGGCGCGCGTACGCGGACTGGTCGTACTTCGACGAGGACCGGCGCATGCTGACCCGGCACCAGGTCGAGCTGATCGAGATGACGCAACGGATGGGCGCGTCCCGCAAGAACGCCGCCGACATCAAGATGGTGGTCGACGCGATCGAGATGGCGTTCGAGCGCGAGTACATCACCACGTTCGTGATGTGCACCGGCGACTCCGACTTCTCCCCGCTGGTGCACAAGCTGCGCGAGCTCGACAAGCGCGTCATCGGCGTCGGCGTCGAGAACTCCACGTCGCGCCTGCTGCCGCCGGCCTGCGACGAGTTCCTCTTCTACGACCGGCTCGAGGGCGTGGACGTGCCCGACGAGTCCGAGGCGCCCGCTCCCAAGCGGGGCGGCCGGGGCGCCGGCAAGGGGACCGGGCGGTCCGGCGGCGGCCGGGGCGGCCGGGCGAAGACCCCTGCCCCCGCGGAGGCACCGGCCGAGACGGCCGAGCCCGCCGCGCCCGCCGAGGAGGCCGCGCCCGCGGCGTCGGGCACCACGGGCACGCGCCGTCGCAGGAAGGCGCCCGCGGACGCCGTCGCCGAGCCCACGGCCGAGCCCGCCGTCGAGGCCGTGGTCGAGACCGACCTCGAGCAGGACGACGCCGCCGCGTCACCGGGCGAGGACGCGCCGATGGAGGTCAGGGTGGCGCAGACGCTCGCCGACCTGCAGGCGTCGACGAGCGGTTCGGTCACGGCGTCGATGCTCAAGCGCACGCTGGTGCGCAAGGACCCCACGTTCAGCGAGTCCGACTACGGCTTCCGCACGTTCGGGGAGTTCCTGCGCTTCCTGGCCGACCGCGACTTCGTCGTGCTGTCGGACGGCCCGTCGACCGGCGACCCGGAGGTGGCGCTGCCGGAGCAGCAGGACACCGAGGGCGCCTTCGACCTGCTCCGCCAGGTAGTGCGCGACGCGGGCGGCAGCGCGCCGCTGTCCGGCCTGAAGAACGAGGTGCGCAAGCGCCGCCCCGACTTCTCGGAGAAGGCGCTCGGCTACCGCGGCTTCCTGCAGTTCGCCAAGGGTGCGCAGGCCGCCGGCGCCGTCGCCCTCGCGTGGGACGACGACGCCGACGACTACCTGCTCACCGCGGGCTGAGCCGCCGGGCCGTCGGGCTCAGCGGGAGACGAACGCGAGCAGGGCCGCGTTGACCTCGTCGGCGTGCGTCCACAGCAGGCCGTGGGGCGCGCCCTCGACCTCGACGTACTCGGCGTCGGGCACGGCGGCGTGGAAGCGCCGCCCCGAGGCGTCGATCGGCAGGATGTTGTCCTTCGTGCCGTGCAGGATCAGCGTCGGCTTGCCGGCCGCGCGCACCGCCTCGACGTCGGCGCGGAAGTCCTCGATCCACGTGGGGACGACGGCGTAGGCGGCGACCGGCGCGGAGCCCACGGCGGTGATCCAGTTGGCGCGCACGACGTCCTCGGAGATCCGCGTACCGAGGTTCTCGTCCAGGTTGTAGAAGTCCTTGTAGAACTGGGTGAACCACGCGTACCGGTCGCCGCGCGCCGCGTCCGCGATCCCGTCGAAGACGGACTGCGGCACGCCCTCGGGGTTGTCGTCGCGCTGCACGAGGAACGGCTCGAGGGAGGCGAGGAAGGCGAGCTTGGCGACGCGCTCGTGGCTGTGGTTGTGCACGTACCGCGCGAGCTCGCCGGTGCCCATCGAGAAGCCGACGAGGATCACGTCGCGCAGGTCGAGCGTGGTGAGCACCGTGTCGAGGTCGGCGGCGAAGGTGTCGTAGTCGTACCCCGAGCCGACCTTGCTGGACGCGCCGAAGCCGCGGCGGTCGTAGGTGATGACGCGGTACCCGGCGGCGAGGAGCTCGCGGGTCTGCAGCTCCCAGCTGTGCCCGTCGAGCGGATAGCCGTGCACGAGGACGACCGGCTGACCGGAGCCCTGGTCCTCGTAGTACAGCTCGACGTCCGTGCTGTTCTCCTGCCCGACGGTGATGTAGCCCATGGTCGTGCTCCTTCCGAAGGAGGGGAGAACGCTCGTTCTCCCGCTGTTCGCTACAGTAGAGAACGATGGTTCTCTCCGCAAGGGGAGACAGGACGACGAGAGGGTGAACGATGCTCGACGAGCACGCGGCACGTGACTCCGTGGTCGCGGCCGCCGACCGGCTGTTCTACGCCCGCGGCGTGCAGGCCGTCGGCATGGACGCCGTGCGCGCCGAGGCCGGGGTGTCGCTCAAGCGGATCTACGGGCTGTTCCAGTCCAAGGAGGACCTCGTGGTCGCCGTCCTCGCGCTGCGCACTCGACAGTGGGACGACGGCGTGGCCGCGGCCGCCGCCGACGCCGGCAGCCCCCGCGAGCGGATCCTCGCCGTCTTCGACTTCCTCGACGCCTGGTTCCGCGAGGACGGCTTCCGGGGCTGCGCCTTCATCAACTCGTTCGGCGAGCTCGGCGCCACGTCGCCGCGCATCGCCGACGCCGTGCGAGGGCACAAGGAGGCCTTCCGGGGGCACGTGCTCGGGCTCGTGCGCGAGGCCGGCCTCCCCGACACCGTCGCGCTGCAGGTCGTGCTGCTCGCGGAGGGCGCCCAGACCACCGCCGCGATCACGCACGACACCGGCGTCGCCCGCGCGGCGCGCGGGGCCGCCGAGGCCCTCCTCGCGGCCGCCGAGACGCGAACCCCCTGATCACGCCCCCGCCGGGTTCGCCTCGGCCGAGCCGGACGGGCCAGGGGGCACAATGGTCCGGTGACCTATCGGTTCCTGCGCCTCGTCCTGTCGCTCCTGGTGTACGTGCTGCTGCGCCCCCAGGTGACGGGGCTGCACAACATCCCCCGGCGCGGCCCGGTGATCCTGGCGAGCAACCACCTGTCGTTCATCGACTCGATCGTCATCCCGCTGGTGGTGCCCCGGCACGTCACCTTCATCGCCAAGGCGGAGTACTGGACGGGCCGTGGCCTCAAGGGCCGCGTGTCGCGGTGGTTCTTCACCACGATGGGCCACATCCCCGTCGACCGCGAGGACCCGCGTGCCGGGCAGCGGTCGCTCGACGACGCGCTCGTCGTGCTCAAGCGCGGCGGGGCGTTCGGCATCTACCCGGAGGGCACCCGCTCCCGCGACGGCAAGCTGCACCAGGGGCACACCGGGGTGGCGTGGCTCGCGCTCGCCGGGTCGGCGCCCGTCGTGCCGGTCGCCCTGCGGGGCACCGACAAGGTGCAGCCCGTCGGCAAGCGGATCCCGCGACCGACCCGGGGCATCCAGGTGCACTTCGGCGCCCCGATCGACCCGTCGCGGCAGCTCACGGCCGGGGCCCGCCCGGCCCAGGTGCGTCGGGAGCTGACCGACCACGTGATGTCGTCCATCCACAAGATGAGCGGTCAGGAGCTCGCCGCGTGACCCACCCCTCGCCGCACGGCGAGGAGGTCCAGCGCCTCTTCGACACGGTCCCCGGCTACTACGACCGGATGAACCGCCTCATGACGCTGGGGCGGCACGCGGCCTGGTGCCGCGACGTCGCGCGCCGCGCGCAGGTGCCCGTCGGCGGGTCCCTGCTCGACATCGCGACCGGCACCGGCGTCATCGCCCTCGAGGCGGCCCGCCAGTACCCGGGCGCCACGATCCACGGCGTCGACTTCTCCGAGGGGATGCTCGACGGCGCCCGCAGCAAGCCCGGCGCCGACGCCGTCACCTGGGGCTTCGCCGACGCCGACGACCTGCCCTTCGACGACGCGTCGTTCGACGCCGTCACGCACGGGTACCTGCTGCGCAACGTCGAGGACGCCGAGCGCGTGCTCGCCGAGCAGCTGCGCGTGCTGAAGCCCGGCGGCCGCCTCGCCCTGCTGGAGACCTGCCCGCCCCGCGGGCTGCTGCGCCTCCCCGTGACGCTCGGCGTGAAGGTCGTGATCCCGCTGCTCGGCCAGCTCGTGGCGCGCGACAAGAAGTCGTACACCTATCTCGAGGAGACCACCCTCGGGTTCATGTCCCCCGAGCAGGTCGCCTCGATCCTCTGGCGGCTCGGGTTCGACGACGTCACCTGGCGGCGCCGCTTCCTCGGCACCCACATGATCGTCAGCGCCCGCAAGCCGTAGTCCGCGCCGTCCCAGGGGGTTCCCCCGGCCGGGGGAGGCGCTCCGCCCGGCCGGTCGGCAGACTGGCGGGCATGACGGGCAGGACGACGGCGGGCGGCGGGCGGCGCACGCTGCGCTGGGCGCTGGGGCCGCTGACCAGCGCGTCCACGGTGCGCGCGGGGGTGTACCTCGTCATCGGCGGCGTGCTGGCGGGCGCGTACGTCGCGCTCGCCGCCGGGTTCGTGCAGATGTTCGCCGACCCAGCGACGCCGCGGGTCGCCGTCGGGGTGCTGGCGCTGGTCAGCGCGGTCATCGTCGGGTCGCCGCCGTTCCTCGCGCCGGTGCGGGCGCTCGAGATCGCCGCCGTACGGACGTTCCTCGACGTCGACCCCCGTGTGCTGCCCGACCCGGTGGGCCCGCCCACCGTCGCGACGCGCTGGCGCGGCGCCGCCTGGTTCGCGCTGCACCTCGCCCTCGGGTGCGCCGTCACGCTGGGCCTGCTGGTCGCCGTGCCGCTCGCGACGCAGCTGGCGCTGTCCGCGTTCGGCGTCGACCGGTCCTTCCTGGTGCAGATGGCGCCGACGCTGGTGCGGCACCCCGCCTGGTGGGCGGCCCTCGCGCTGTTCACGGTGCTCGCGCTCCCGTACGGTGCCGCCCTTGCCCGGCGGCTGCTGCGGCAGTCGGCGGAGCCGCTGCTCGGCCCGGACCAGACGGCGCGGATCGCGGAGCTCGAGGCGCAGGCGGACCGCCTCGCCGAGCGTGGCCGGCTCGCCCGCGAGGTGCACGACTCCGTGGGGCACGCCCTCACCGTCACGACCCTGCAGGCCGCGGCCGCCGCGCGGCAGGTCGAGACCGACCCGGCCGCCGCCCGACGGTCGCTCGTCGCGATCGAGGAGGCGGGAAGGTCCGCGATGGCGGACCTCGACCACGTGCTCGGCCTGCTGCGTGCGGGGGACGACGCGCCTCCCGGACCGGGCCGCGCTCCCGCCCGGTCGCTGGACGACCTGCCTGCCCTCGTCGACGACGCCCGCCATGCGGGGACCGACGTCCGCCTGGACCTGCGGGCCGAGACGACGGGCGGTGCCGTGCCCCGCGCGACGTCGCACGAGGCCTACCGCGTGGTGCAGGAGGCGCTCACCAACGCCGTCCGGCACGCGCCCGGGCTGCCGGTGACGGTGCGGCTGTCCGTCGTGGACGGCTCCCTCGACGTCGAGGTGTCGAACCCGCTGCCCGGCGCGCCGTCGCCCGAAGGAGGGGGGCGAGGGCTGCACGGCATGGCCGAGCGCGTCCGCCTGCTGCGCGGCGAGCTCGAGGTCGGGCCGCGCGGCGGCGCTTGGGTCGTGCAGGTGCGGTTTCCCCTCGACCGTGGCGCACAGCGCGCCGGGTGAGACTTCGCCGTCAGTCGATGTCTGGCGGCATCATCAGGAGCAGCGCGCCCGTGAAGGCGGCCATCGCCGCCCATCCGACGAGCGCCCAGGTCAGCGCCGCTCTCACCAGCCTCGATCTGTGGGTGGCGGACAGTCGCCACACTCCGAGACGGACGACCGCCAGGAGGGCCGCGCCCACGATCGGCGCCCAGGGTCCGAGGATCGCTGCGCTCACCGACGCGGTCATGACCCCCAGAACCGCGACAAGGACAAGCGCAGCATCCTCACGACCGGTGTCGCGGCCGATGTCTCCCTGGAGCGCCATCGCCAGATCATGGCACTCGGCACCGCCCGGGCGACCGACTCCGGAGGGCGAAATCCGTGGCGGGGCGCGGTCGACGGCCGCCGGAGATTCCGCTGGCCACAGGCGCCAGGACTCCCGGACACTCGGCGCATGCCCGTCGACGTCACGCTGCACCGCGTGGAGACCGAGCTCGAGCGAGGTCAGGTCCTCCCGGCGCTCCAACGCCTCCGCAGCCTGGTGCGCTCGCACCCGGAACGCCTCGACGTCCGCTCACGGCTCGCCGACGTGTACCGCAGCCAAGGCGAGTCCGCGCAGGCCGGGCGGTGGTCGTTCCTGGCCGAGGACGCGGACCCGGACGAGCTGGCCGCATTCGGACGCGCCTTTCGGTCGGCGCGTGGACGGCTCGCGGCACTGGCATGGTCGGGCGACGTCGGCGCGCTCGGGCCTCTGGCCGCGGAACGGCTGAACGCGCTGCGTGAGGACGCGACACGAAGCGCCGACCAGCCTCAGCGGCATGAAGAGCCCGACCGTGTCCAGCGCGCCATGAATGTCGTGGGCTGCGCGGTGGTCGTGGCGCTCGGCCTGCTCGCACTGATCGGGCTCGGTGCGCTCGTCGTCCACGGAGCGCGTGTCGTCGCCGGTTGGATCTGACCGTCGGCCTGACGGCGCACGCCACCAGTCGTCCCTGGACCCGCCGAGCGGGGAGCGGTTCGGTACGAGGGGCCCAAAAAACCGGGCGACATCGCGGGAGATCTCGCCAGGATGGTCGGTATGGACGAGGTCGAGGTCGTCGTGGCCCACAGCCAGCGCGCGACGCTGCGCGTCGGCGACGTGTTCCTGAAGGTCGACGGCGATCCGGCCCACGCCGAGCGCGAGGCGCGGGCGATGGACATGGCGCCGATTCCGACGCCGGCGGTCCTCTGGCGCGAGCCGCCCGTGCTCGCGATCGCCGCCGTGCCCGGCAAGGCGCTCGGCGTCCTCGGCGAACCGTCGGCCGCGTCACCGGCGGCGTGGGCCGCGGCGGGCGCCGCCGTACGGAAGCTGCACGACGCGCCGTTGCCGCCCTGGCCGGGCCCCAGGCTCGACGACGTGGCGGCGGAGCTCGACCGCGAGTGCGCGTGGTTGCTCGCCCACGCCGTCGTGCCCGCCGAGGTGGTCCGGAGAAACCGGGCGATCGCCGAGGCCGCGCTGCGGCCGTGGACACCGGTGTTCGTCCACGGTGACCTGCAGATCACCCACGTGTTCGTCGACGGCGACGAGGTCACCGGCGTCATCGACTGGTCCGAGGCCGCCCCCGGCGACGCCATGTTCGACCTTGCCATCTTGACGCTGGGGCACGAGGAACGCCTGGACGAGGTGCTGGCGGGCTATGGTCCCGGCGCGGACCGGGACGTCATCCGCGCCTGGTGGTCGCTGCGCAGCCTGGTGGCGTCGCGCTGGCTGATCGAGCACGGCTTCGATCCGGACGCACGGGGGTGCGAGTTCGACGTACTCCGATCCCGGATGCGGGAACCCTAGGTCGGCCGACGGGTGTCGGCGCGACGATGCGCCCGTGTTCCTGACGAGGTCGAAAGTCCTGGTGCCCTGAGCCGACAGGGCCGGCTCGCCCCCAGAAGCACCGACCTTCGTGGGGCGGCCGGTGAGGTGGAGGCGGACACTGTCGTCATGGCGAGCCACACGGTCCCTGCGGTGACGCGGCCCCCCGCGCGCCGGGGATTCTGGCGGGCGGCGCTCGTCTCGTGGTGGTTCTGGGGAACGACGCTCGTGGCGTTCGTGGCCTCGCCGGCCCTGGCACTCAGCACGCTCGTCCTGGGAGCAGTCCTGGCGGCCGCAGGAGTCGTGGCCTGGGCCCGACGACGTCTGGCGTGGATCTGCGCCGCCGGCATGGGCCTGATCCTCGGTTCGCTGCCGTATATCGCGTTGGCGGTTCTCCAGGTGACGGGCGTTCGATAGGGAGGGCCTCGAAGCGTCAGGTGGGGGGCACTCGACGACGCAGCAGCTCTACAGAACTGACGGCGGTCTCCACGCGCCACCGTTCTGCGGACGTCGGCGACACGTGACCGGCGGGAATCCGGGCGACGCCCGGGCGGGGTTGCGGCAGGATCGTGCGGGTGACCCTCCCCGTTGCCGCCGATGCCGTCGTTCGTGTCGTCCTCGTCGACGACGAGCCGCTGGTGCGCGCGGGCCTGCGCGTCATCCTCGAAGCGGAGCCCGACCTGGACGTCGTGGGGGAGGCGGGCGACGGGTCGGAGGTGCCGCAGGTCGTGGCGGAGTCCCGGCCCGACGTCGTCCTCATGGACGTGCGCATGCCACGCGTGGACGGGATCGCGGCGACGCGGTCGGTCGTCGCGGCGGGGCGTCCGGGCGCGCCGGCGCCGCGGGTCCTCGTGCTCACGACGTTCGAGAACGACGACCACGTGCTCGACGCCCTGCACGCCGGGGCGCAGGGCTTCCTGCTGAAGCGCGCGCGCCCGGAGGAGGTGGCGGACGCGGTGCGGCTCGTGGCGCGCGGCGACTCGCTGCTGTTCCCGGACGCGGTGCGGCGGCTCGTGGCCGCCCGCGGCTCCGACGGGGCGGCCGGGGACGCGCTGCGGGACGCGCGCCTCACCGAGCGGGAGGGCGAGGTACTGCGGCTCGTCGCCGCGGGTCTGTCCAACGCCGAGATCGCCGGAGAGCTGTACCTCGGCGTCGAGACCGTGCGCACGCACGTGGGCAACGTGCTCGCCAAGCTGGGCGTGCGCGACCGCACCCAGGCGGTGGTGTGGGCCTACGAGTCCGGGTTCGTCCCGGTCGGTCGGGCCTGAGCGCGCCGCCGCCACCGGTGCAGGGCGACGGCCGCGAGGAGGGCGCCCGCCGCGGCGCCGATCGTGTTCGACAGCCAGTCGTTCGTGTCGCAGGAGCGGCCGATCGCGGGAACGAGCGCCTGGACCGCCTCGATCGCGGCGGACGCCGCCGACCCCGCGACGAGCGCGGGCACCGGCCGGCGGAGCGCGACGGCCGCCAGGAAGACCGGCGGCACGAACAGGACGACGTTCGCCATCAGCTCGACCCGTCCCGGTGTGGGCAGCACCCAGCCCACGGCGCACCGCTCGAACAGCTCCCGGTCGACGGGCACCAGCGTCAGCAGCGCCACCGGCACGAGCGACACCGCGCCCAGGACCGCGGCCAGCCGTGGGCGGTCCACGAGCCACGGCCCGGCGAACCAGCCCACCGCGTGGTCCATGCCGTGCCCGGTGGCGGCCTCCATGGACGCCTGGTCATGGCGACCACGACCGCGACGCGCTGCAGCAGGCCGAGACGACGGTCCGTCGTCGCCCAGAGGGCACAGGCGACCCCCAGCACCCAGACGGCGAGAAGCACCCCTTCGACCGCGTCGACGGCCATCATCGGACGACCTCGGCCAGGCGGTCGCCGAGCTCCACGCCGTCGGCGCCGTGCACCAGCGGGGCGCCGGGGCGGGGGCGGTCACGGGCGGGTCGGCGACGGGCACGCTCGACCTGGCGGATGGCGATCGCCACGACGCGACCGGGCCAGCGCGCGGAGGCGCGCACGTACACGTCCTCGTCGAGCTGGCCGGCGTCGCCGAGCAGCAGCCAGCGCACGTGCGGGAAGTCCGTCATCAGCCGGTCGAGGCTCTCGCCCTTGTGCTGCGGGCCGCTGCGGAACCAGCCGGTCTGCGTGGGCCCCCAGTCGGTGAGCAGCAGCGGTCCGGGCGGGAAGCCGTGCCGGTCGAGGAAGCGGGCCAGCGTGCCGGCGGTGTTCCACGCCCCGTTGGAGAGGTAGACGAACGGCGCCCCCGGGTGGTCGGCCGCGAGACGGCGGTAGAGCTCCGGCATGCCGGGCACCGGGCGGCGGGCGCTGGCCCGGGTGACGAACGTGTTCCACGCCGCGACGAAGGGTCGCGGGACGGCGGTGACCATCGCCGTGTCGTCGATGTCGCTGACGACGCCGAACGTCTCGTGGTCGCCGACCACGACGACGGCGGCGACGGACTCTGCCCCGGTGCGGAGGGCGGTCAGCGTCACGTCGTGCCGGCCGGGCGGCAGGGGGGCGTCGTCGGGGAGCACGACCTCGACGTCCACGTAGCCGGCGCGGTCCGTCGCGACGTCGACGACGGCGCCGCCCACGACGACGCGCACCGGCTCCCCGGGCGCGGGCAGGGTGAGATAGCTGCGCAGCGGGCGGCGATCCGTGTGCAGCACGGGCGACAGCGGGCCGCCGGCCCGTGACGCCGGCACCAGCAGCACGCGGGCCAGCACCCGCACGCTCCGCGGTGTGCCGTACCCCGTGTACCCGAGCAGGCGCGGGATCCAGCCTCGGCGGCGCAGGAACGCCCCCGCCACGGCGCACCACCGGTCCTCGAGCACCGCCGCGACGTGGGGTCGCTGCGACGTTCTCTCGGTGGTGCGGGTCGTGGCGGGGGCGGTGGGGCCTGACATGCCCCGATCGTCCCTGCTACTGGCCGCCCATGCCCGTCGTGGCGACGCCCTGCACGATGCGGCGCTGGAAGAGCATGAACACCACGAGCAGCGGCAGCGCGGCGATCATCGCCGACGCCATGTTCTGCGCGTACTGCACGCCGTAGGCGTTCTTCACGGTGGACAGGCCGACCGGCAGGGTCATGAACTGCGGGTCGGTGGTGACGATGAACGGCCACAGGAAGTTGTTCCACGCGCCGATGAACACGAAGATCGCGACGGCCACGAGGATCGACCTCGACAGCGGAAGCACGATCGTCCAGAACAGCCGCCACGTCCCGGCGCCGTCGATGCGGGCGGCGTCGAGCAGCTCGGTGGGGATGGCGTCGAAGAACCGCTTGAGGATGAACACCATCACCGGTGCGACGACCTGCGGCAGCACGATGCCCGCGAACGTGTCGACCAGCCCCATGGCCTGCATCTGCTTGAACAGCGGCACGATGAGGATCTGGCCGGGCATCATGATCGACGCGACCGTGAGGAACTGCAGCAGGCCGCGGCCCTTGAACACCGTCTGCGAGAACGCGAACGCCGCCATCGCGGAGATGAGCACGGTGAGCGCGGTGACGAGCAGGGCGACCACCAGGCTGTTCCACATCCAGCCCAGCAGCTCGCTGTTGCCCAGCACCTGCCGGTAGGCGTCCAGGGTCCAGCCCTGGGCGGGCCACCACGACGCGGGCAGCGCCGCCTCGGCCTCGTGCTTGAAGCTGGTGACGGCGCCCCATGCGAGGGGGAGCAGCCACAGGACGGCCATGACGACGAGCGCGGCGAGGGCCGCGGCCCGCACCCACGGCGAGGGCCCGATCGTCAGCTTGGTGAGCGTGCGGTTCTCGGCACGGGCCTGCTGCGCGGTCGACCGGCGGCCGGCGACCATCGTGGAGACGGACTCGGCGACGGACATGTCAGGCCTCCTTCTTCGTCGGCAGCAGCCGGACCAGGGTGAACACGAGGATCAGGGCGAAGAACACGTACGAGATGGCCGAGGCGTAGCCGAGGCGGTAGTTGGTGAAGCCGGTGTCGTAGACGTACTCGAGGATCGGCCGCGTGCTGCCGTTCGGCCCGCCCGCGGTGAGCAGGTAGATCTGGTCGAACACCTTGAGCGACGCGAGCAGCTGCAGCACCACGATGACGCCGGTGATGGTCTTCAGCTGCGGCAGCGTGATGGAGAAGAGGCGCCGCCAGCCCCCGGCGCCGTCGATGGTCGCCGCCTCGTACTGCTGCTGCGGGATGCCCTGCAGCGCCGCGAGGTAGAGGAGGAAGTTGAACCCGACGGTCCACCACACGGTGACGAACGCGATGGAGAACATCGCGACGTTCTCGTCCGTGAGCCACCCGACCGGCCCGAGGCCGAGCTTGGCGAGCCACACGTCGAGCAGGCCGATCTCGGGCTGGAAGAGCCAGCTCGCCAGGGACGACACGACGGCGCTGGTCAGCAGGAACGGGGCGAAGAACGACATCCGCCACACCCACTGCCCCGGCAGGCCGGTGTGGACCAGCAGGGCCATGACGAGCGCGACCACGATGAGCGGCACGGTGCTGAGCACCGTGAACCACACGGTGTGCCACAGCGTCGTCCACACCTGCGGGTCGCTGAACGCCTCGACGTAGTTGTCGAAGCCGATGAAGGAGCTCCCCGTGGCGGTGAGGCTCTGGTCGGTGAAGCTCATCCACAGGCCGTAGATCGTCGGCCACAGGAGGAAGAGCCCGGTCGCCGCCGCGAACGGCGCGACGAACAGGTAGCCGGACCGGTCGCGGGCGCGCAGCGACGTGCGCGTGGACCGGGTCGTGCCGGCGGTGCGGGGCCCTGCGCTGCGCCGGGAGGGGCGCGCGACCGGGGCGCTCAGTGACGTGCTGGAGGCGGTCATCGTCGTCCTCTCTCTTCTAGGCGGGGCTCGGCTGCGAGAGGAAGCGGTTCATCTCGCTGAGCATGCGGTCGACGGCGGTCTTCGGGGACGCCTTGCCGGACAGGGTGTCGGTCATCGAGTCGCCCATGCGGGTCTGGAAGTCGCTGCCGCCGCCGGTGAACCAGGCGTCGGGGTCGAAGACGGCGACCTCGGCCGCGGGCGCGTAGTCGCGCTGCGGGGTGAGCTCCTGGTACTCCGGCGTCTTCACGACCGGCTGGTACGCCGGGATGTGGCCGGCAGAGGCCCAGGTGAGCCCCTCCTTGAGGAGGCCCGCGAGCACGCGGTACGTGGCCTCCCGCTTGGCGGGGTCCGCGTGCGCCTGCTTCGGCAGGACGAACGAGTGCGAGTCGGCGTAGTTGGCCGGCTGACCGAAGATCGTCGGGAACGGCGTGCCGCCGACGTCGGGGATGGCGTCGCGGAACATCGGCAGGTCCCACTCGCCGGCGAACATCAGCCCGGTGCGATTCGACATGAAGCGCCCGGACGCCGCGCCGCCGTCCTGGTTCGTGGCCGCGACCTTGCCGTCGACCATCGCCTGGAGGAACTCGAAGACCTCCGTCGCCGCCTGCTCGTCGATCTCGGCCGGCTTGCCCGGGGTGAGGTCGTACGCGCCGCCGTTCTGGCTGTACAGGCCCCAGAACATGCGCCAGCAGCCCGCGGGGTCGCGGAGGTAGCCCCACGACACGCCTGTCTCGCCGGTCACCTCCGCCATCGCCCGGCCCGCGTCGAGGAACGCGTCCGCGCCGGGCGCGATCGAGAGCAGGCCGTCGGCGTCGAGCAGGCCGGCGTCCCCGGCGATCGCCGGGTTGTTGAACGCGATGTAGGGGTGCGTGTCGAGCGGCAGCGCGTACAGCTGCCCGTCGAACTGCGCCTTCTCCCACACGGCGGGCGCGAAGTCGTCCTGCGTGATGCCGAGCTCGGCCAGCGCGTCGAGGTCGAACGGCTCCAGCAGGCCGCCGGGCGCATAGCCGGCCAGCCGCGACATGTGCATCACCGCGGCCTCCGGCGGGCGTCCGCCGGACGAGGCCATGGCGAGCTTCGTGTAGTACGGGGCGCCCCACGCGAGGGTCGTGGAGTCCACGGAGATGTCGGAGTTGGCCTGCGCCACCGCGCCGACCATCTCCTGCATCAGCGCGCCGTCGCCGCCCGAGAAGAGGTCCCAGATCATCACCGACGTGCGGCCGGAGCCCGACGCGGCGGGGGTCGCGCACCCCGAGAGCGCGCCGCCCAGCGCGATGCCGCCCGCGCCGACGAGCGCGGCCTGGAGCAGGCCGCGCCTGCTCAGCCCGACGTCGTCCACCGTGCCGCTCGATCCCGAGCGACGGGGGAACCGGCCCTGGCCGCGGCTCGGCCACGGGCCTGGCATTCCTCCGGACGTGCGTACCTTGGTCTTCATCGACCCTCCTGAGTGCAACGTTGCGCTCCAACGTGGGACCACGATGGACTAGGGCGGGCGGGCCGTCAAGAGGTCCCGCGGTACGGGGGCGACGTCGCCCGCGGCGGGCGAGGGAAGGGCCGGTGGATGGCAGCACAGGACGAGCAGGGCGCAGGACCGGAGGCCGAGGCGACAGTGTCTCCGGGCGCCCGAGGCCGCGGTACGGGCAGGGTCGGGATCAAGGACGTGGCCGCCGCGGTCGGCGTCTCGTGGAAGACGGTGTCGAACGTCGTCAACGGCACGGGGCGGGTCGGCGACGAGACGCGGGCCAAGGTCGAGGCGATGATCGCCGAGCTCGGGTACCGGCCGAACCTCGCCGGGCGCCAGCTGCGGCGGGGGCGGACGAACACGCTGGCGCTCGCGGTCCCGTGGGCCCACTCGCCCTACTTCTCGCTCCTGGCGCACATCGTCATCGAGGCCGCCGGCGCCCGCGGGTACCGGGTGCTCATCGAGGAGACGCGCACCGACCGCGACGCCGAGCTGCAGGTGGCGCGCGGGTTCTCGGTCCAGGCGATCGACGGCATCATCTTCTCGCCCCTGGCGATCGGGCCGTCGGAGATCGCCGAGGTGCGCGGCGCGACGCCTCTGGTGCTGCTCGGTGAGCGCGACGACCCTGGTCACGACCGTCGTTGGAGCACCGACCACGTGAGCATCGACAACGTCCGGGCCGCCCGCGAGGTGACCGAGCACCTGCTCACGACGGGCCGCCGGCGGCTGGCGTTCGTGGGCGCCGAGCCGGTGGAGGACCGCACGGGCGCGCTGCGCCTGCAGGGCTACCGCGAGGCGCACGCCGCCCAGGGCGTCGAGGCGGACCCGCGCTGGATCCTGCCGGTCACGCACTTCTCCCGTCCGGCGGGCGTCGCCGCGATGGAGCAGGTGCTGCCGCGGATCGACCAGGTGGACGGCCTCGTGTGCGCGAACGACGAGCTCGCCCTCGGCGCGCTCCACGCGCTGCGCGTCAACGGGGTGCGGGTGCCCGAGGACGTCGCCGTCACGGGGTGGGACAACACGGAGGACGGGCGGTACTCGAACCCGTCGCTGACCACGGTCGCCCCCGACCTCCAGGCCATCGCCGAGACCGCCGTCGACCGGGTGATCGCGCAGGTCGAGCGGCGTGCCGACGACGAGCCGGAGCGCGACGTGGACGTCGTCGTCGCGCACCGCCTCCTGGTGCGGGAGAGCAGCCGGGAGGCCTGACGCCCGGCCGAATCCGGGCTAACATCTGATTCAACGTTGCATTTTCGGAGCGGCTTCGGTTGAATCAGCGCGGAACTGTCGTCCATGCAACGGAGCACCACGATGTCCGTCCTCGATCGTCTCGACCCGCCCTCCGCCCCCGCCGGCACCGCCGTGCCGCGCCCCGAGTACCCGCGCCCGCAGGTGGTGCGCGACCGGTGGCTCAACCTCAACGGTCAGTGGGGGTTCGAGATCGACCCCGGTGACTCCGGCCTGGAACGGGGGGTGCGCGACCGCCGGCTGACCGGCACGATCACCGTGCCCTTCGCGCCCGAGTCGGAGCTGTCCGGGGTGGAGAACACCGACTTCCTCGAGGCGGTCTGGTACCGCCGCGAGGTGACCGTCCCCGCGGACTGGGCCGACGTCGCCGGCGAGGACACGCACGTGCTGCTGCACTTCGGCGCCGTGGACCACGACGCGACGGTCTGGGTGGACGGCACCGAGGTGGCCCGCCACCGCGGCGGCTTCACCCCGTTCACCGCCGACCTGTTCGGCGTCGCCGCGCCGGGCGACACGGTGACCGTCGTCGTCCGCGCCCGCGACCACCGGGGCATCCCGCAGGCCCGCGGCAAGCAGTCCGGGCAGTACGCCAACAAGGACTGCCACTACACGCGGACCACCGGCATCTGGCAGACGGTCTGGATGGAGCCGGTGCCGGGCGCCAGCCTGCGCCGCCCGCGCATCACGCCCGACCTCGCCGCCCGCGCGCTCGACGTGCGCGTGCCGCTCACGCAGAACCGCCGCGGCCACCGGGTCGTCGTCACCGTGAGCGACGCCGACGGCGTCGTCGCGACCGAGACGACGCGTGCCGACCTCGACCTCGCGCCGTCGCTGCGCGTCGTGGTCCCCGAGGACCGGCTGCGCCCGTGGTCCACCCAGGACCCGCACCTCTACGGCGTCGAGGTCGAGCTGCGCGACGCGGCGGGCGCCGTCGTCGACACCGTCCGCTCGTACGCCGGCCTGCGCTCGGTGGCGATCGAGGGCAAGGCGATCCGGATCAACGGGGAGCCCGTCTTCCAGCGCCTGGTGCTCGACCAGGGCTACTGGCCCGAGTCGCTCATGACGGCCCCCAGCGACGCCGCCCTGCTGCGCGACGTCGAGCTCGGGCTGGAGGCAGGGTTCAACGGGGCCCGCCTCCACCAGAAGGTGTTCGAGGAGCGCTACCTGTACCACGCGGACCGGCTCGGCTACCTCGTGTGGGGCGAGTTCGGCGACTGGGGCTCCGGCGACTTCGGCCGCAAGGACGACCACCAGAAGCCGACGACGTCGTACGTGGGGGAGTGGCTGGAGGCCCTGGAGCGGGACTTCTCGCACCCGTCGATCGTCGGCTGGTGCCCGCTGAACGAGACCCACCAGCTGCTGCACGACCGGATCACCCAGCTCGACGACGTCACGCGCGCGATGTTCCTCGCGACCAAGCTCGCCGACCCGTCGCGCCCCGTCCTCGACGCGAGCGGCTACTCGCACCGCGTGCTCGAGACCGACGTCTGGGACTCCCACCACTACGAGCAGGAGCCCGAGGCCTTCGCGCGCGACATGGCGGGGCTCAAGAACGACGAGCCGTACGGCAACCGGTACGACGAGGGACCGATCTCGCTGCCCTACAAGGGTCAGCCCTACTTCTGCAGCGAGTACGGCGGCATCTGGTGGAACCCGGAGGAGGCCGCGAAGGCCGCGGGCGACGACCGCAGCGAGTCGTGGGGGTACGGGCAGCGCGTGGCCGACGAGGAGGAGTTCCACGCCCGCTTCGCCGGCCTGACGGACGCCCTGCTCGACGACCCGCTGATGTTCGGCTACTGCTACACGCAGCTCACCGACGTGTTCCAGGAGCAGAACGGCGTCTACCGGTTCGACCGGTCCGAGAAGCTCGACGTCGACCGGGTGCGCGCCGTCCAGGTGCGCCCCGCCGCCTTCGAGAAGGACGCCGACTGAGCACGCACGACCACACGCATCGAGCCGCGCGGCGGCGGGACCCCGTCCCGTCGCCGCGCGGTCGTGACCGCAGGAGAGTGGAGCGCATGGCTGGACCCGACTTCCGCACCTCGTTCGAGCCCGGTGACCCGGCCCCGCTGCCGTCCGCGCGCCGGGCGCCGCTGGTCGCCCGCGTGGGCGACGGCCCGGCGTCGGGCGCCACGCACAAGCCGCGCGCGGGGTTCACGGGCCTGCACGCCTTGGGCTTCGCGGGCCTCAAGGACGGACCCGGGCCCGCGACGCACGTGCTGTTCCGGGACCTGGGGATCGAGGTGGGGCCGCGCACGCGGCTGAGCTACGTCGTGCTGCCCGACCTGCGCGGCGACATGCGCTACCCGTCCACCTACGTGGCCCTGGACCTCGCCTTCACCGACGGCACGTACCTGTCCGACCTCGCGGCCACCGACGCCCACGGGACCGGCGCGAGCGCCCGCGCGCAGGGCGAGGGCAAGATCCTCTACCCCGACCAGTGGAACGCCGTGCGGGTCGAGGTCGGCGCCGTCGCCGCCGGCCGCACGGTCGACGCCGTCCTGCTGCACTGCGACCCGCCCGACGACCTGCCGGACGCCGCGTTCTCCGGCTGGGTGGACGACGTGGCGCTCACGGCCGAGCCCGTCGTCGCCCCCGGGCCTGACCTCGTGGACCTCGTCGACACGCGCCGCGGCACGATGTCGAGCGGGCAGTTCTCGCGGGGCAACAACGCCCCCGCCACGGCGGTGCCGAACGGGTTCACCCTCTGGGTGCCGATGACCGACGCGGCCTCGCAGCGCTGGCTGTACGAGTACCACCGGGCGAACGACCACGAGAACCGGCCCGTGCTGCAGGGGTTCGGCGTCTCCCACCAGCCCAGCCCGTGGATGGGCGACCGCAACCAGCTCGTCGTGCAGCCCGCCGCCGGGTCCGGCACGCCCACCGCCGACCTGGCCGCCCGCGGCCTGCCCTTCGACCACGCCGACGAGACCGCCCGGCCCGACCTGTACGCCGTCACCTTCGCGGGCGGGCTCACCCTCGCCGCCGCGCCCACCGACCACGGCGGGGTGCTCCGGTTCGGCTTCCCGGCCGACACCCCGGACGGCGCGGGGCACGTGCTGCTCGACACCGTCACCACCGCGGCGGGGGAGGCGCGCCTCACGGCGCACCCCGACGGCACCGTGACGGGCTGGGTCGACGACGGCAGCCCGCTGTCCGTGGGCCGCTCCCGCATGTTCGTGGCCGGCGTCTTCGACCGGGCACCCGTCGCGGTAGGCGTCGCCGCGGGCGAGCGGCAGCACGCGCGGTACGCGACGTTCGACGCGGCGGGCGACGACGGGCAGGGCGCCGTCGTCGAGCTCCGCCTCGCGACGTCGTACCTGAGCCTCGACCAGGCGCGCCGCGCCCTCGACCAGGAGCTCGCCGGGCGGTCGTTCACCGAGGTGCAGGACGCGGCGCGGGAGCTCTGGCAGGAGCGGCTCGGCGTCGTCGAGGTCGCCGGCGCCACCGACGACCAGCGCGTCACGCTCTACTCGAACCTCTACCGCCTGCACCTCTACCCGACGTCGCACACCGAGAACGCGGGCACCGCCGAGGCGCCCGTGCACCGGCACGCGAGCCCGGTCGCGCCGCCCGTCGGGCCCGGCACCGACACGGCCACCGGGGCCGCCGTCGTCGACGGCCGGATGATGGTCAACCACGGGTTCTGGGACACCTACCGCACCGCCTGGCCGGCGCTCGCGCTGCTGGACCCGGGGCTCACGGCGCGGCTCGCCGACGGGTTCGTGCAGCAGTACCGCGACGGCGGCTGGATCTCCCGCTGGTCGTCGCCCGGCTACGCCGACCTCATGACCGGCACCAGCTCCGACGTCGCGTTCGCCGACGCCTACCTCAAGGGCGCGATGCCCACCGACGTCGCCCTCGACGCCTACGACGCCGCCCTGAAGAACGCCACCGTCGCGCCCCCGCACGACGCCGTAGGCCGCAAGGGCCTGGAGACGTCGGCCTTCCTCGGCTTCACCCCCGCCGCCACGCACGAGTCGGTGTCCTGGGGGCTGGAGGGCTGCCTCAACGACTTCGGCACCGGCACGATGGCGGCGGCGCTCGCGGACGACCCGGCCACGCCGGACGACCGGCGCGCGACGCTGCGCGAGGAGTCGGCCTACCTGCTGGATCGCGCCACGCAGTACGGCGGGCTGTTCGACCCCGAGGTCCGGTTCTTCCGCGCGCGCCGCGCGGACGGCGCGTTCACGCCCGCGGCACGGCACTTCGACCCGGACGACTGGGGCGGCCCGTTCACCGAGACGAACGCCTGGAACTTCGCGTTCCACGCGCCCCACGACCCGCGCGGCCTGGCGAACCTCTACGGCGGCCCGGCCGGGCTGGAGGCGCGGCTCGACGAGTTCTTCGCCCGGCCCGAGGACGGCACGCACGCGGGCGGGTACGGGCAGGTCATCCACGAGATGACCGAGGCCCGCGACGCGCGCCTCGGCATGTGGGGCGTGAGCAACCAGCCGTCGCACCACGTGCCGTGGCTGTACACCGCGGTCGGTGCGCCGTGGAAGGCCCAGCGGATCCTGCGCGAGACGCTGCGCCGGCTGTTCGTCGGCAGCGAGATCGGCCAGGGCTACCCGGGCGACGAGGACAACGGCGAGATGTCGGCGTGGTGGCTCCTCGCCGCGCTCGGCCTCTACCCGCTGCAGGTCGGCTCCCCGCGGTACGCCGTCGGGTCGCCGCTGTTCGACGAGATCACCGTGCACCGGCCCGACGGCGACCTCGTGGTGCGGACGGTGGGGAACTCGCTCGAGAACGTCTACGTGCAGTCCCTGACCGTGGACGGCGAGCCGCGCGACGCGGCATGGCTGGCGCACGAGGACCTGGTCGGCGGCGCTGTCGTCGAGCTCGTCATGGGCCCCGAGCCGTCGGCCTGGGGCACCGGCCCGGACGCCGCGCCGCCGTCGCTCACCAGCGGCGACGCGCCTCCCGCCCCGCTGCTCGACGTGTCCGGGCGCGGCACGGTCGTCGTCGACGACGGCGGGACGCCCACGGACGGCGCGCTCCTCGTCGACGACACGTCCGCGACGGCGCTGACCTTCGCCACCCGCACGCCCGTCGTCACGTGGACGTGCGACGGCGACCGCCCCCTGGTCACGCGCTACACGCTCACCTCGGGCGACGGTGCGGCGCCGGCCGCCTGGCGCCTGGAGGGAACGGACGACGCGGGCAGCGACGACGGCGCGACCTGGACCGTGCTCGACGAGCGGTCGGGCGAGGCGTTCCGCTGGGCCCGGCAGACACGGCCGTTCGGCGTCGCCGACCCGGGGCGGTACGCGCGCCTGCGGCTGGTCGTCACGGACGCGGCCGGTGACGGGCCGCTGACGCTCGCCCAGCTGGAGCTGCTCGCGCAACCCGCTGGTTGAGCCTGTCGAAACCCCCGCTGGTTGAGCCTGTCGGACCGGGTTTCGACAGGCTCGACCAGCGGGGTGTCAGACGACGACGAGCGCCGCGATCCGCCACAGCCCGTTGAGCGTGGACCCGACGATGTCGAGGTCCGCGCTGCGGCCCGCAACGCCGCCGTCCAGCTCGAACGAGAACCAGACGAACGACCGGCCGGGCATGCTCGCGTCGCCGGAGGCGCCGAGCACCGTGCCGCCCTCGGAGATCGTGGTGATCCCCGAGTCGGTGAGCGAGTCGCCGCTGAGCACCCACACGGTGTGCTTCCCGGCGGGCACCGGGAGGCGCAGCGAGCTGGGCTTCACCTTCTGCATCACGATGTCGCGACGCAGGGCGTCCGCGTTGCCGCGGTCGCGGTTGTCCGGCTTGTCGCCGGTCCACCCGTAGCCGGCGTCCTCGGTGAACATGTCCTCCGGGGACAGGCGGGTGTACCCGGCCACGATCGGGCTGGACGGGGTGCCCGCGTCGAACGCCAGGGCGGCGTCGTCGGCGTGCGGGGTGGTGATCACCTCGACCGCCCGGCCCCGCTCGACCTCCTCGTCGCCGCTGGTCAGGCGCACCTCGACGACGGCGAGCCCGGGGGCGGCCGGGGGAGTGGCGGCGACCGTCAGCTCGACGTCCTGCCCGGCGGGCACCGTCACCGTGGTGTCGACGGCGGCCCAGCCGTCGGGCACGACCAGCGACGCCGTGACCTCGCGGTCCTCGGCCCCGGCGTTGCGCACCAGCACGGTGACGTCGTTCGGCCGGCCCGTCCACCACACCGGTTCCGCCGCGGCCCGCAGCGCGACCAGCGACGGTTCCGGCGCCGCGGGGTCGGCGATCGTGAGCGCGGTGAGCCGCCACGGGCCGCCCTGGCCCGTGAGCGTGAGGTCCGCCGTCCGGCCGGCGGCGCCGCCGTCGAGAGGGACGTCCAGCCAGGCGAACGTGCCGGCGTCGAGCTTCTCGCCGGTGACGACCGTCGTGCCGTCCACCGCGACCCGGGTGGCGGACGCCGCGCCGCCGGTGTCGCCGAACAGCAGCCGCGCGGTGTGCGCGCCCGGCGGCACGGCGACGCGCAGCACCCGGGAGGAGCTGTGGAACAGGTGGTCACGCAGCAGCGGGTCGCCGCCGCGGTCGCGGGCGGACGGGGCGGAGCCCACCCAACCGAAGCCGGCCTCCGTCGACCAGGCCGACCCCGGCGTCAGCGACGTGTAGCCCGGGGCCGGGACCCCGCCCGCCGGTCCGCCGTTGAGCGCCAGGTGGCACCGCGCGCCCGTGGGCGCCACGACCAGCGTCGTGCCGCGCCCGTCGAGCCGCGGCAGCGCCGGGGCCACGGCGACGTCGAACGGGACCGACGCGGACTCGAGCGGAGGGGCGATCGGCACGTCCACCTCGACCGTCTCGGCGGACGCCGCGCGCCGCGTCGCCGGCTCGGTGGCCCAGCCCGACGGCGCGGCCAGCGCGACGGTCGCGTCGTGGGCCTGCCCGGAGGCGTTGGTGACCGCCACGGGCAGCAGGTTCTGCCGGCCGCCGAGCAGCAGCCGTGACCCGCCCGGCCTCACCTGCCACCACTCGCGCCGCTCGTCGACCACGCGGGACTGGTCGAAGAAGAACCCGACCACGACGTCGCGCCACAGGGTCGCGTGCGCGACCTGCGCCGCGAAGCTCGCCGCGACGTCGTCGTGCCGCTGCCCGTCGACCTTCCCCGCCAGCCCCTGCCACGCCTCCGCGAACCCGGCGGCGTGCTCCACGCCCGTGAAGTGGGTGTCGTAGACGTGCTGGATGACGGTCTTCCCGGACCGCAGCCGGTGGTCGTACCGCACCCAGTGCATGAACAGCAGCAGCTCGTCCGGGCAGTCCTCCAGCGACCCGTACACCTGTGCCCACCCCTCGGGGTACAGCCCGGTGAAGCCGCTGCCGGTGGCCGCGGTGCGGTCGAACCCGGTGCCCTCCGTGGTCGTGTGGTGCGACTGGAAGAGGGTGCCGAGCGGGTCCGGGTCGAGGTGCGACCCGCCGGGGTTGGCCAGGTACCCGAGCCCGAGCGGCGACGTGTAGTCCTCGTACGTCCCGTGCGATCGCATGAGTACGTCCACCACGACGTCGGTCACCGCGTGGTCGGTGCCGAACGTCAGCCGCACCCACTCGGTCGCGAGGTCGCGCGGGTCCGCGCCCGGGTCCCAGCACAGCCGCCCGAAGGCGTACGTGTTGGCCGCGCCGAGCTGGTAGCCGGTCCAGTCCTGGTCGTTGCCGATGTTGCTCACCCCGGCGATGCCGGCGTGCCGCGCCTCGACCGGGCCCCGCGTCACGACGTCGGCGACGGTGGGGCCGGCCCCCGGGCCCTGGGTCGGGAAGCTCAGCACCTCCCGCCACATCGGGGCGAGGTAGACCGCGTGGAGCTCGTGGCCCGTGTACTCCTGGGTGAGCTGGAGCTCGAGCATCTGGTGGGTGTCGCGCAGCTCGCCGAACAGCGGGTGCACGGGCTCGCGCACCTGGAAGTCGATCGGCCCGTACTTGGTCTGCACGATGACGTTGTCGTCGAACTCGCCGTCGAGCGGCGCGAACTGCCGGTGCTGGTACTCGGCCCAGTCGCCGAAGTCCTCGTGCACGAAGCTGCGCCAGATGACGAGCGCGTCGTGCGGCGCGAGGGCCTCGGCCAGCATGTTCGCGCCCTCGGCATGGGTGCGCCCGTAGTCCAGCGGGCCGGGACGGCCCTCGGAGTTCGCCTTGACCAGGAAGCCGCCGAAGCCGGGCAGGGTGGCCACGATCTCGGCGCACTTGTCCCGCCACCACGCCCGGACGCGCTCGTCCGCCGGGTCGGCCGTGGTGATCGGCTCCGCGTCGTCCGCCGTGAGGAGCATCGGGCTCGCGTAGTTCACGGACACCCAGAGCGAGATCCCCCACGAGGCGAACAGCTCGGCCAGCGGCGCGAGCCGGGGCAGCATGTCGCTCGTGATGAACCCGACGTTCGCGTTGACGTTGTTGATCACCGACGCGTTCACGCCGACCGACGCCATGGCGCGCGCGTAGTCGACCACCCGGTCGGAGATCTCGGGCAGCCCGTCCCAGTCGAAGATCGACGTGCCCGCGTACCCGCGCTCGATCGACCCGTCGAGGTTGTCCCAGTGGTTCATCATGCGCAGCGGGGTGCGCGGGCTCTCGACCGTCGCCAGCTCTCGCAGCGGCACCTCGAGCTGCAGCAGCCGCGCCAGGTGGAAGGCCCCCGCGAGGACGCCGCGGTCGGTGTTCCCTGCGACGACCACGCGGCGTCCGCCACCGGGCAGCCCCGTCGTCTCGATGACGAAGCCCTGGTCGCCGGCCGGCTTCAGCCGCCCGCGGCCCACGACCGACCGGACGACGGCCGATTCCTGGAGCGTGCCGAGGACGACGGCCGCCCGGGCGGCGCCCGCACGTGCGGGCGCCGCCCCGGTGAGACCCTCGATCGCGCGCCGCAGCTCCTCCTCGGCGTTCGCCATGACGGCGCCGGCGCCCTGCCGGGCCACGCTGGTGAGCGCGGCCCGGTACTCCCGCAGGCGGCCGGGGTCGGCCGTCAGGTGATAGCGGAGCCACAGGTCGTAGCCGTCCTCGTCCGCGAGCCCCGCCGGGGCCGCGAGCGCGGTGGCGGCGCCCCAGGGCGCCAGCGTCGCGGCGAACGCGAGGGCCGACGCCTGCAGCACGCTGCGCCGGGAGACCCCGCGCTCGTGCCCGTGGCCGCTCACCGGGAGAACCGCACGTAGTCGAACTCGGCGGTCAGGCCCTTGCCTGCCAGCGAGACGAGGCCGATCCGCGGCTCCTTCCCGGCCGGCAGGTGCCAGACGCCGCCCCAGACGTAGTGCTCGCCGTCACGGCTGGTCGCCGCCCGGAACAGGTGTTCGCCGGTCGTCGCGTCCACGGTGTGCCGCAGGCGGAGCCACATGGTGTCCGCCGACGGGCCGATCTGCATCTCCGGCCAGCTGTCGCGGTCGCGCCCGATCCACAGGAACACCTGTCGCGACGGGCCGGTGCGGGTGGGTGCCAGGTGGATCGAGTCCTCCGGGCTCTGGAACGCGATGATCCCGGCCTGGCTGCGGCCGTCGGGCGCGTCCGTGATCGGGAGGTGCAGCTTGGTCTCCACCGTGTACGTGCCGGTCGGGGCGTCGCGCAGCAGCGCGGACGCCATGGTGCCCTTGCCGGAGAAGTCGGCGTCCTGCGTGGGCCACACGTACTCGCCGCCGGCGACCTGGCCGTCGGCCGGGCCGAACCACGACCACCCGTCGAGGTCGGCGTCCTCGAACTCCTCGCCGTACTCCGTGAGCTCCGCCCCGACCTCGGGGTCGGCCACCTTCTCGGTCACCGGGGTGTAGAGCGTCGTGACGCCCACGTTGTCGACCTCGCCGGAGCCCCGGGTCGAGGCGGCCCCGCCGCGGTCCCAGGAGCGCGGCACGTCGATGGACAGCTCGGCCAGCGGGATGCCGAGCAGGTCGGCGCTGAGCTGCACGTCGGCCCGGCCGTCGCGGACCTCGGCGGTGAGGGCGTGCCACGTGCCCAGGTCAATGCCGTCGTACAGCCGCGCCGTCTTCTTCTGCACGACGACGCCGTGCCGTGTCAGCTCCACCGACAGGCGGCCCGACGCGTCGAGCCACGCGACCGCGTGGTCGTCCTCGCCGTCCGCGGCGAGCACCAGGCCCACGCGGCCCGCGGCGTCCCGCAGCCGGACGTCGGCCTCGAGGCGCACGTCACCGTGCGGGGCAGAGCGGGGCAGGAGGAGCTGCGGGTCGGCCCCGCGGCTCACCGGGCGAGCGTACGTGCCCGAGTCCGCGTCCGTGCCCGTGGTCCAGCGCCCGGCGCCGACGGCGGCGAAGCCGCGCAGCCCGGCGGTGAAGTCGCTGCCCGCGTCCCACGCCCCGACGGGCGCGGTCTCGACGTCGTCGCTGGTCCACTGGCCGGCCCGCACCGTGGGCCAGCCGTCGATCCAGTCGAGCCGGTCCATCACCGCCGGGCGCCCGCCCCAGCTCGGGTCGGTCTCCGTGCGGTCGAACCCGTTGGTGAGGATCCAGTCCTGCCCGGACTTGTCGACGACGTTCGCCGAGTGACCCGTGGACACCCACTTGTTGCCGTTCGGCGAGTTCACGATCGTGCCGCCCAGGTGCAGGCCGGTGAGGCCCACGCCCTCCGCGTCGACGAACGGGCCCATCGGGTCCTTGGCGCGGCCCACGAACACCGGGTACGCGCCGTCGGCCTTCGCGCAGCAGCCGAGGCCCGAGTAGAAGAGGTAGTACCAACCGTCGCGCTTCACGACGTACGCGGCCTCGCCGCGGCGGGCACCGACCACCTGCACCGGGTCGCCCACGACCTCCGTGCCGTCGTCGTTCAGGTGCACGGCCTGGATGCCGCCGTCCTTGAACGAGCCGTAGTAGAGGTACTTCTGGCCGTCGTCGTCGACGAAGACGGCCGGGTCGATCTGGTTGACCACCTTGTCCTCGTAGTCGTACGGCAGCACCGGGTGGCCGATGTCGGTCCACGGACCGGCCGGGTCGTCCGCCGTGGCCAGGGCGATCGTGTTCTTGTCGCCGCCCGCCACCGAGTAGTACAGGTAGTACTTCCCGTCGATGTACCGGACGTCGGGCGCCCAGTAGTAGGTGGTGGCGAAGTCGCGCCACTCCGGGTGGTTGTCCGGGCCGAAGACCTCGCCCACGTACTCCCAGCTCACCAGGTCCTTCGACCGCGTGATCGGCATGAAGTACTGGTCCTCCCAGGGCCCGCCCTGGTTGTCCTTGCGCATGCTCGTCTGGGTCGCGTACGCGTACCAGTACCCGTCCTTGCCGCGGATGATCGACGGGTCGGAGAACGCGTCCGCCAGGTTGTCCATGACGTGGTTCCGGTACGTGCCGGGCGCGTCGTCGGGGTCGGCCGAGGCGGTGACGCCCGACGACGCGACCAGGCCGACGGACGCGGTCAGGGCGACCAGCAGGGCGGCAACCCTCCCGTGGCGTCGAGGTGGCGTCGTCGTGTGGGACGTCTCGGACGACGTCGCCGGTGACATCGCAGGTGACATGACAACTCCTTCTGCAGGACCGGGACCGCTGTGTCCCGGACAGGTGAGGGTGTTGCTTCGCCGCGGCGCGTCGGCGCGCCGCCACGTCGTGCGGGAGGTGGGGCATGACAGGGGGCGGCGCGCCGAAGCGCACCGCCCCCCGGGTCGTCACTGCGTCTTGACGGTGTCCTGCACGTACTGGAACCACTGGTCCACGAACTGGTCCTCGGTGAGCTTGCCGTACTGCATCTCCTCGGAGAGGCGCGCCATCTCGACCTCGATCTCGCCGTAGCCCTCGACCGGCACCGGGGCGGGCTCGGTGATCTGGTCCGACTGCGCGTCCTCGTAGTCGAGGAGGCGGGAGTCGGGCGAGCCGTCCTCGAGCTTCATCGCGTCCTTCTGCGCCTGCGTGGACGGGACGCCCTTGCTGGTGCCGAAGATCTCGCCGACCTGCGGGTCGTTGGTCATGAAGTCGATGAGCGCGGCCGCGGCGTCCGGGTGGGAGGAGCTGGCCGACGCCGAGAGCATGACGCCGGAGTGCCAGTACATCTTCTTGCCGTCGTCGCCCGTGGGGATGGGCAGGAGATCCAGGTCGTCGCTGCCGAGCTCGGCCACGTAGTTGGGCATCAGGGTGTCCCAGTTGGCCTCGGCGACGACCTCGCCGGAGTTCAGGCCGGTCTTCGGCTCGAGCTGCGCCGCGCGCTGGGCCGGGAAGAACGCCTTGGACTCACGTAGGGGGGCCCACAGGTCGGCCCAGGCCTGCACGTCCTCCTGGGTGAAGGCGATCTGGCCGTCGTCGGTGAACGGTGCCTTGCCCTGCTGCACCAGCCACTGCAGGAACCACGGGTTGTTCCCCGTCATGTCGCCGATGGGGTACACCTGCGGGTCGTGCGCGGCACCCGCCTCGGCGACCTCGCCGAACCAGGCGATGAGGTCGTCCCAGGTGTAGCCGTCCGCGGGCGGCTCCACGCCGATCTCCTTGAGGAGCTTCGTGTTGTAGATGATCGACTGGGTGTTGAGGCTGACCGGGACGGCGTACGTCGTGCCCTCGATCTGGCCCGAGGCCAGGGCGGTGTCGTCCACGCCGTCGACGTCGAGGTTCACACCGACCTGGCCGTCCAGCTCGGCGAGCTGGCCCGTCGCGCCGTACTGGCGCACGTAGCCCGCGTCCATCTGCACGACGTCGGGCAGGGCGCTGCCCGCGGCCTCGGTCGACCGGGCGGTCCAGTAGTCGTCCCACGCCTGGAACTGGGTCTGGACCGTGATGTTCGGGTACTTCTCCTCGAACAGGTCGATGGCCTTCTCGTACTTCGCGGCGCGGTCGTCGTTGCCCCACCACGCGAACGTCAGCGTGATGTCCTCGTCGGTGGAGACCGGGGCGGCCGGGCCGGCGTCGGCGCCGCCGTTCCCGCAGCCGGCGGTGAGGCCGGCGGTGACGGCCAGGGCGGCGATCGCTCCGGCGGCTCGTGCGAACTTCATGGTTCCTCCGTCCCGCAGCTCTGCGGGTTGTTCGGGCCCGGGAGGACGTGTCCTCGTCGCGGGCTGGTCAGGTGTGCGAGATGGTCTGTCGGTTCGAGGGCCTGCGGTGCGCCATCGTCAGCCCTTGAGGCCTTGGGTGGCGACGCCGTCGACGATGTAGCGCTGGAAGAGGATGAAGAAGAGCATCACGGGCAGCAGGGCCAGGACGGCCATGGCCATCTGGGCGCCGTAGTCGGACACGGATGTCTGGTCGACGTAGAGGCGTAGCGCGATGGGCAGCGGGTACAGGTCGGGCTTCTTCAGGTAGAGCAGCGGGCCGAGGAAGTCGTTCCAGGACCAGATGAACGCGAAGATGCTGGAGGTGATGATCGCGGGGCGCATCAGGGGCAGCATGATCGAGCCGAAGATGCGGGCGTGCCCGGCGCCGTCGATGCGGGCTGCTTCGTCGAGCTCGCGGGGCAGGTTGCGCATGAACTGCACCATGAGGAACACGAAGAACGCCTCGCCGGCGAGGAACTTCGGCGCGAGCAGCGGGATGAACGTGTTCACCATGCCGAGCTCGTTGAACATGATGTATTGCGGGATGATCACGACGTGGAACGGCAGCAGCAGGGTGCCGATCATGATCGCGAAGAACACGCTGCGGCCGGGGAAGTCGATCCGCGCGAACGCGTACGCGCTGACCGTGGAGGACAGCACCACCCCGACCACGGACGCGACGGCCAGGATCATCGAGTTGCCGAAGAAGGTCCAGAACCCGACCCCGCCGATCCCGGACAGCGCGGTCGCGAAGTTGGACAACGACAGGTTGTCCGACCACAGGCTGATGTTCCCGATGATCTCGTTGGACGGCTTGAACGAGCTCATCAGCATCCACGCCGCGGGATACAGCACCACGATCGTGCACACGATCATGAACGCGTGGAACCCGACCGACCGGACCCCCTTGCGCCGCCGCGCGGCCTGCCGCAGGGACGTGTCGATCACGCCCCGCTCACGCACCGGTGCGGGCTGGGAAAGAGTCGGGGC
>NZ_FUZQ01000004.1:0-182736 GCF_900167525.1 Krasilnikoviella flava
CGTTCGGAAGGGATAACCGCTGAAAGCATCTAAGCGGGAAGCCTGCTTCAAGATGAGGTTTCCATCCCCGCAAGGGGTGAAGGCACCCAGCTAGACCACTGGGTAGATAGGCCGGATGTGGAAGACAGGACTCAAGACTGTCGGAGCTGACCGGTACTAATAAGCCAACAACTTCACACACACATCAACACTGTTGATCAATACATGCTACGCGTCCACTGTGCGGTTCCCGAGAAACGGGCACCACCCCCACCCCCGCGCACCACCAGTGCGCGGGCAAACCAGGGGGGACCAACCCGAAAACTCGATACTGTTACGGCGGTCATAGCGTGGGGGAAACGCCCGGTCCCATTCCGAACCCGGAAGCTTAGCCCTTCAGCGCCGATGGTACTGCCCTCGAGAGGGGGTGGGAGAGTAGGACGCCGCCGGACACCCATTCACGAAAGGCCCACCCCCCCGGGGTGGGCCTTTCGCATACCCAGAACAAGCCCCGCACAGACCCCACACGAGTCACCCGACACCCCCCACGCGGGAGTCGAACCCAGCGACCAACCCTCGACCCCACCGCCCGATCCCGGCGACCAACGCATCGCGGCGTTCCGGGTCAGGGCCGGCGTCCGCCGCGGTGATTCCGTCGTCCTGTTCTTGTTCGTGGCCCGTTAGTGCTTTCGTCCCCGCGCCAGTCATCGACCGTGCCGTGCCCGACTGTGACGTCGCCGGCCGTGCCGTCTTCGACCGTGTGAGTTCCGGCCGTGCTGGTATTGCCGTGCCGCGCCGGCTGCGTCCGTCTCCGATCGTGCTGCTACCTGCTGTGCCGCACTCGCTGCGCATCCGAACACCCGCCTGGTGGTGATGGTCCGCCGCCTCTGCCGCGCTCCGCGACGGCCGTCGATTCTTCCGGGCGGCCCGTGCAGGTGCGCCGGCGTGACCGCCACGGTCTTTTACGGCCCTGCCGCGGGCGCCTGTTGGCGGCGTGACCAGAGGCGACACGTCAGATCGACCACTGCCGCGATGGTGGCAGGGGGCGCGGCACACCCGATGAGCGCAGACTCACTTGACAGCGCGCGCGAGAGAGAGTCAGACTTCACTGAACGGAAACCCACTTTCGGTGGGTGGAATCTCTGAGGAGGATCGCTCGATGATGAGTGCTGGTCTCGAGGCATTCAACACCGCAGACAGCCCATCTGCGCGGGAGCAGGTGCTGTCGTGCGCAGCCGTGGCGCGGTGGGCTGACGCGGTGGTCGCGGGCCGGCCGTACCCGGACGTCGATGCGGCCCTTGCCGCTGCCCGCACCGTGGCCGACCCTTGGAGCGAGGAAGAGATCGACTCCGCGCTCGCCCGTCACCCGCGGATCGGGGAGCGGGCCGAGGGGGCCGACGCCGACGCGGCGCACTCCCGCCGGGAACAGTCCGGGCTCGGCGAGCTGAGCGGGTCGGTCGAGGAACGCCTGCGTGCCGGCAACCGTGCCTACGAGGAGCGGTTCGGCCACGTCTTCCTCATCCGTGCTGCGGGGCGAACCGCCGATGAGATCCTGGCGCAGCTCGAGGTGCGGTTGGCGAACGACCCGGCCGCCGAGCGTCGTATCGCAGGCCAGCAGCTGCGGGAGATCGCCGTGCTGCGGCTGGAAGGAGAGCTGGCATGACCTCGCACATCACGACCCATGTCCTCGACGCCGTCTCGGGCCTGCCTGCGGCGGGCGTGGCCGTCTCCCTGTGGCGTGTCCGCACCGACAGCGCCGAGCGTATGGCTGACGCCACGACGGACGCCGACGGCCGGGTGAAGGACCTCGGCCCGCAGGTGCTCGAGCCGGGCACCTACCGCGTCACCTTCGCGACCGGCGACTACTTCGCCGACCGAGGGGTCGCGACCTTCTACCCGTCGATCACGATCGACTTCTCGGTCGAGGCCGGGCGCGACCACTACCACGTGCCCTGTTTGCTCAGCCCTTTCGCGTACTCGACGTACCGCGGGAGCTGACAGGCCCAGGCCCCCCATCACCAGTCGCGGCAGAGGCGCCGCGGCCTGCGTCATCGTCATCGGAGACGTACCCCCGGGCCACCCTTGCGAGGCGGCCTCGGACAAACGCAACAACAGATGAAGGAGTCAGCACCATGACTGCCACCGCCACCGACGCCCAGGCCACCACGGGCACGATCGTGCTGGGCGAGAACCAGTACGGCAAGGCCGAGGTCCGTGTCATGAAGGTCGACCGCGACCAGGCGCGCCACCGCATCACCGAGCTCTCGGTGACCTCCCAGCTGCGCGGCGACTTCACCGCCGCGCACATCGACGGCGACCAGGGCCGCGTGGTCCCGACGGACACGCAGAAGAACACGGTGTTCGCGCTCGCCAAGGACGGCATCCCCTCGCCGGAGGAGTTCGCCCTTCGCCTGGGCGAGCATTTCGTCTCGAGCTTCGACTGGATCGAGGGCGGCCGCTGGGAGGCCAAGGAGTACACCTGGGAGCACATCCCGTCCTCCCTGACCGCCAACGTCTCCGACGGCGAGCACGACCACGCGTTCGTCAAGGGCGGCACGGAGACCCGCACCACCGTCGTCCAGCGCGAGGGCGAGGAGGTGTTCGTCGTCTCCGGTCTCGAGGACCTCAAGGTCCTCAAGTCGACGGGCTCCGAGTTCCACGGCTTCCCGAAGGACCGCTTCACGACGCTCCAGGAGACCACGGACCGGATCCTCGCGACGTCGGTCACGGCCCGGTGGCGCTACACGACGCTGGACATCGACTTCAACGCCGTCTATGACGACGTGCGTCGCATCCTGCTCGAGACGTTTGCGGACGTGCACTCCCTCGCGCTGCAGCAGACGCTCTACCAGATGGGCAAGCGGGTGCTCGAGGCGCACCCGGAGATCGGCGAGATCAAGTTCTCGATGCCGAACCTGCACCACTTCGTCGTGGATTTCGAGCCCTTCGGGCTGGAGAACCCGAACGAGGTCTTCTACGTCGCCGACAGGCCGTACGGGAAGATCGAGGCGGAGGTGAAGCGGGAGGGCGCGGACCAGGAGCCGCGCGCGTGGGCGACCGTCACGGGGTTCTGCTGATCAGCGTGACTCCGTGGAGTCGGTTCGAAGGAGCATCGACATGAGCACGACGACGATCGACGCGGCCGCGGGGCCGGCCGCGTCGAAGGCCGGTCGACCGGAGGACGAGCGGTACCCGCTCGGCAAGACGTTCCTCTACGGCCTGCAGCACATCATGACGATGTACGGCGGCGTGATCGCGCCGCCGATCATCGTCGGGCAGGCGGCAGGGCTGACCGGGGCGGAGATCGGGGTCCTCGTCTCGGCCGCGCTGCTCGTCAGCGGCCTGGCCACCGCGCTCCAGACGCTCGGCATCCGCTTCTTCGGCTCTCAGCTCCCGCTGGTGCAGGGCATCTCGTTCGCCACCGTGTCCACGATGGTCGCGGTGGCGAGCGGGGACGGCGGGCTGCCCGCCGTCTTCGGCGCGATCATCGTGGCGGCGGTTGTCGGGCTGGCGATCAGCCCCTTTTTCGCCCAGGTCGTGCGGTTCTTCCCGCCCGTCGTGACGGGCACGATCATCACGATCATCGGGGTCTCGCTGCTGCCGACGGCGGCCGGCTGGATGATGGGCGGCGACGAGGAGGCGGCGGACTGGGGCTCGGTCCCCCACATCACCCTCGCGCTCGGCACGCTCGCCGTGGTGCTCTTCCTCAGCCGGTTCCTGCAGGGCACGATCTCGCGCCTGTCCATCCTGTTCGGCATCGTCATCGGCACCGTGGCGGCGGTGCCGCTCGGGCTGGCTGACTTCTCGGGGGTCGGTCAGGGGCCGGCGTTCGAGCTGCCGACGCCGTTCGCCTTCGGCGCCCCCGTCTTCGAGATCGGCGCGATCATCTCGATGACGATCGTGATCCTCGTGATCATGACGGAGACGACGGCCGACCTGATCGCCATCGGCGAGGTGCTCGACACCGAGGTCGACGCGAAGCGCGTCGGCGACGGGCTGCGGGCCGACATGGCCGCCACGCTGGTGGCGCCGTTCCTCAACTCGTTCCCCGCCTCCGCCTTCGCGCAGAACGTGGGCCTGGTCGCGATCACCGGCATCCGGTCCCGGTTCGCCGTCGCGGCGGGCGGCGCCGTCCTGTTCGTGCTGGGCCTGTTCCCGGTGCTGGGCCGCGTGGTCGCGGCGATCCCGCCGCCTGTGCTGGGCGGCGCCGGCATCGTCCTGTTCGGGTCGGTGGCCGTGTCCGGGATCCGCACGCTGTCGCGCGTCGAGTACGAGGGCAACCTCAACCTCACGCTCGTCGCGGTCGCGCTGGGGTTCGGCATCGTCCCGATCGCCGTCCCGGACTTCTACGACCAGTTCCCGACCTGGGTAGGCATGATCTTCCACTCGGGTATCGCGGCGGCAGCCGTGGTCGCCGTCCTGCTCAACCTCGTGTTCAACGAGATCCGGTGGGGCCGCCGGAGCAAGGACCCGTCGGTGTTCACCGCGGGGTCCTCGGCGCGCCTGGTCGTGACGGAGGAGCAGGAGCAGCGCCGGGCGGAGTACTTCGCCCGCCTGGACGCGGAACGGCAGGAGGAACGTCGACGCGCCCGCCTCAACGCGGACGTGCGGGCACGGGTGCGCCACGGCCACGGCCGCCGGTCGGGCTGCGTGTCGGCGATCGACCTGGACGCCGACGGCGTGCCGGACGTGCTGCAGATCCGTGCGGGGGCACGCGCGGCGGTGGCCGAGCGTCCCGTGGCCCGCGCGCCCGGCGAGCTGGTGCACGCCGGCCGCGCCGAGGCGGGAGACGGGTGACGACGATGGCCGTCCCGTCACGACGCAGGGTGCGAGGCGGGAGCCCCGCCTCGCACCCCGCCTCGGGTCGCGCGCTGCCGTCAGGCGGCGAGAAGCTCCTTCGAGATGGTGTCGGCCACCTCGTGCAGCAGGGGGAGCGCGGCCTCGCCGAACTCGTAGGTCACGCGGGCCGCGGGCCCGGAGACCGAGAGCGCGGTCGGGGTGGGCGCGTCCTTGACGGGGACGGCGAAGCACCGCACGCCGATCTCCTGCTCGCCGTCGTCGACGGCGTAGCCCTGCTCGCGGATGGTGCCGATCTCCTTGAGCAGGTCGTCGACGTCCGTGATCGACAGGTCGGTGGCGGGCGGCATCCCGACGCGGCCGACGATGTCGCGGACCGTCTGGTCCGGCAGCTCGGCGAGCACCATCTTCCCGACGCCGGTGCAGTGCGTGTACACGCGCCGTCCCACCTCGGTGAACATCCGCATCGAGTAGGACGACGACGCCTGGGCCACGTAGACGACCATGTCGCGGTCGATCATCGCGAGGTTGGCGCTCTCGCCGAGCTCGCGGGCGAGGCGCTCCAGGTGGGGGCGCGCGCTGGCGCCGAGCTGGCGCCCGGCGCTCTCGCCCAGCCGGATGAGGCGCGGGCCCAGGGTGTACCGGCGCGACGGGAGCTGGCGGGCGTAGCCCCGGCCGACGAGCGTCCGCATGAGCCGGTGGATCGTCGGGAGCGGGAGGTTCGCGGCCGCGGCGAGCTCGCTGAGGGCCGCGTCACCGCCGAGGTCGGTCATGATCTCGAGCAGGTCGATCGCCCGGTCCACCGACTGGACTCCGGTGCCGTTCGCCATGGTCGCGTCCTCCTTCGCCTACGGCCCCGGCTTCGCCGCCGGGCCGTCCGTGCGTGCTCCCACGTCGGCGAGCACTCCGCATTCCCCTGAACCGTGGTCGGTCCCAGGAAGCATCCTTCCACATCTCGGAACTTCATGACATCAGCAGGACGAAAGGAAACCCAGGCCATGGCGATGCCCAGCCCCAGCTACACGATCACCCTCCGCGTCGAGGCGCCCGCGACCCAGCGCGCGACGAGCGAGATCGTCCACGAGATCGCCACGGCCGGCGGCTCGGTGATGGGCGTCGACATCGCCCAGTCCCACGCCGACACGATCGTCGTCGACGTCACCTGCGACACGGTCGACGCCGAGCACGGGGAGCGGATCGTCGCGGCGCTCGACGCCCTGGACGGCGTGCGCGTGCTGAAGATGTCGGACTCGACGTTCCTCATGCACCTCGGCGGCAAGATCTCCGTGACCCCGAAGGTGCCGCTCAAGACGCGCCGCGACCTCTCGCGCGCCTACACCCCGGGCGTCGCCCGCGTGTGCCTCGCGATCGCGGACCGCCCCGAGGACGCGCGCCGTCTCACCATCAAGCGGAACACGGTCGCGGTGGTCACCGACGGGACGGCGGTGCTCGGCCTCGGCGACATCGGGCCGCAGGCCGCCATGCCGGTCATGGAGGGCAAGGCCGCGCTGTTCAAGCAGTTCGCGGACGTCGACGCGTGGCCCCTCGCCCTCGACACCACGGACACCGAGGAGATCATCCGGACCGTGAAGGCGATCGCGCCCGGCTTCGGCGGCGTGAACCTCGAGGACATCTCCGCGCCGCGCTGCTTCGAGATCGAGAAGCGCCTGCGCGAGGAGCTCGACATCCCCGTCTTCCACGACGACCAGCACGGCACAGCCATCGTCGTGCTCGCGGCGCTCATCAACGCGCTCAAGGTCGTGAACAAGAAGATCGGGGACGTGCGCATCGCGGTGTCGGGCGTCGGCGCCGCGGGGTCGGCCATCATCCGGCTGCTGCTGGCGCAGGGCGCCCGGGACATCATCGGCTTCGACCGGCACGGCGCGCTCACCCCCGAGTCGGCGGCCGGCGACGAGAACCGGACCTGGATCGTGGAGAGCACGAACCCGTCCGGCTTCACGGGCACGCTCAAGGAGGGCCTGGTCGGGGCCGACGTCTTCGTCGGCGTCTCGGCGGGCAACATCCTCGTGGGCGCCGACGTGGCGACGATGGCCGACGGTGCCATCGTGTTCGCCCTCGCGAACCCGACGCCCGAGGTCGACCCGATCGCGGCGGGCGAGACGGCCGCCGTCGTGGCCACCGGCCGCAGCGACTACCCGAACCAGATCAACAACGTGCTGGCGTTCCCCGGCCTGTTCCGGGGGCTGCTCGACGCGGGTGCGACGCAGATCACCGACGAGATGCTCCGCGTGGCGGCCGTCGCGATCTCCTCGGTGGTGAGCGAGGACGAGCTCAACCCGGCGTTCATCATCCCCGGCGTGTTCGACCACCGCGTGGCCGAGGCCGTCGCCGACGCCGTGCGGGCCGAGGGGCTCAAGGAGGTCGCGGTGGCCGAGCAGCGCGCCGAGGACGCCGAGCACCTGGCCCCCCACCTCGGCCGCGTGCTGCACGCGGACGCCGCGGCGGTGGCCCGATGAAGGCCTCCCTCGGCCAGGCGACGCTCGACGACGTCGAGCGGCGGCTCGCCGCGCACGACGCCCACCTCGAGCGCGCCTACCCGGGCGACGACGGCACGCGGCAGCCGGTGCACACCGTGTACGTGCCGGCGCACCGCTACGCGGCCGGGCTCGCGCAGGACTGGGGTGCCCAGGCCCTCGCCGTGGTCGACGCGCAGGGCACGGACGCGCTCCTGGACGCCGTCGGCGTGCGGGACGACCTGCGCGAGGCGGTCGCCGCACAGGTGCATCGCAAGCTCGAGGTGGAGCCGATCGAGGACCTGCGGATCGACCTCGAGGACGGGTACGGCACGCACCCGGACGCCGCCGAGGACGAGGTGACGGCCGCGGCCGCCACCGCGCTGCGCACCGAGCTGGACGCCGGGAGCGCGACGCCGTTCGTCGGCATCCGGTTCAAGTGCTTCGAGCGGCCCACCCGCGCCCGGGGGCTGCGGACCCTGGACGTGTTCGTCAGCACCCTGGCTGCCTCGGGGAACCTGCCCGCCGGCCTCGTCCTGACCCTGCCGAAGGTGACCGCCGTCGCGCAGGTCGAGGCGATGGTCGCCGTCTGCGAGCGGCTCGAGGAGGCCAACGGCCTCCCGGCGGGGCGCCTGCGCTTCGAGGTGCAGGTCGAGACCCCGCAGTCGATCCTCGACGCCGCGGGCACGGCCACGGTGGCACGGATGATCCACGCGGGGGCGGGGCGCGTCAGCGGCCTGCACTACGGGACCTACGACTACTCCGCGTCGCTCGGCATCGCCGCGGCGTACCAGTCGATGGAGCACCCGGCCGCGGACCTCGCCAAGGAGGTCATGCAGCTGGCGGCCGCCGGCACGGGCGTGCGGTTGTCCGACGGTTCGACGAACGTGCTCCCGGTGGGTGAGGACGCGCAGGTGCGCGCCGCATGGGCCAACCACGGGCGCCTCGTGCGCCGGTCGCTGGAGCGCGGGTTCTACCAGGGCTGGGACCTGCACCCGGCCCAGCTCCCGAGCCGGTTCGCGGCAACGTACGCGTTCTACCGGGAGGGCTTCGAGCCCGCGACCGAGCGGCTGGCGAACTATGTGAACAGGGTGGAGGGGGCGGTGCTCGACGAACCCGCCACCGCCAAGGCCCTCGCGTGGTACCTCAAGCGCGGTGTCGACTGCGGCGCGCTGAGCGCCGAGGAGATCGTCGAGCGCGTCGGCCTGCAGCCGGCCGCGCTCACGGCGATGGTGACGCGCCCGCTCGGGGGCTGACGCTCCCGGCACCGGCGCGAAGCGGACCGCCACGACGGCCCGGCAGGACGACGTCCTGCCGGGCCGTCGGCGTGTGGGCGGGATCACGACCGCACCGCGGGACGGGCCCGGGCAGGGGTTGACCGATCGCACCGGGCCGACGTAGCGTTTCCATAACAAGGAACCAATCTTCCATCTGGCGAAAGCGAGTCAGCGATGACGGACCAGATCCCTTACACCGTGAACTGCTCGATCCTCCTCACGGACCTGCCGCTCCTGGAGCGCCCGGCGGCCGCGAAGGCGGCCGGCTTCGACGGCGTCGAGTTCTGGTGGCCCTTCGCGACGTCGACCCCCGCGGCCGACGAGGTCGATACGTTCGTCGCCGCCCTCGCCGACGCGGGCGTGCAGCTCACCGGCCTCAACTTCGACGCCGGCAACATGCCGGGCGGCGACCGAGGCCTGATCTCGTGGCCCGAGCGGTCGGCGGACCTGCGCGCCAACCTCGACGTCGTCGCCCGCATCGGCGAGCGCACCGGCTGCCGCGCGTTCAACGCGCTCTACGGCAACCGCGTGGAGCGCGAGGAGCCGGCCGCGCAGGACGCGCTCGGCGCCGAGAACCTCGCGCTGGCCGCGAAGGCGGTCGAGCGCATCGGCGGCACGGTGCTGGTGGAGCCCGTCTCGGGCGCCCCCGCCTACCCGCTGACGACGTCGGCCGACGCCGTCGCCGTCCTGGACCGCGTCCGCGACGAGCACGGCGCCACGAACCTCGGCCTGCTGTTCGACGTCTACCACCTGTCGGTCAACGGCTCGGACGTCGACCTCGACCTCAAGACCTACGGCGACCGCATCGCCCACGTGCAGGTGGCCGACGCCCCCGGGCGCGGCGCCCCGGGCAGCGGCGACCTGCCGATCCAGCGCTGGATCGCCGACCTGCGGGCCGCGGGCTACGCCGGCCCCGTCGGCCTCGAGTACAAGACCGCCGACGTGCACCCGTTCGCCTGGCTGCCGCGCGAGCAGCGATCCGGTCGCTGAGCCGCGGCCCGACCACGACCTCGTCGACCCTTCCGGAAGGAACACCCCAATGAGCACCATCGCCTTCATCGGCCTCGGCATCATGGGCAGCCCGATGGCCGTTCACCTGCAGGACGCCGGGCACGCCGTCGTCGGCTACAACCGCACGGCCGCCAAGGCCCAGCCCCTCGTCGAGGCCGGCGGCACCGCCGCGTCCTCCGTCGCCGAGGCGGTCAAGGCCGCGGACGTCGTCGCCGTCATGGTGCCGGACTCGCCGGACGTCGAGGGCGTCCTGACCGGGGACGACGGCGTCCTCGCGAACGCGCAGCCCGGGACGCTGATCATCGACTTCTCGTCGATCCGCCCCGACGTGACGATCGCGCTGGCCGAGCAGGCGAGGGCCGCCGGCTTCCGGTACCTCGACGCGCCGGTCTCCGGCGGCGAGGCGGGAGCCCGGAACGCCGCCCTGTCGATCATGGTCGGCGGCGCCCCCGAGGACTTCGCCGCGGCGTCCGACGTGTTCGACGCCGTCGGCAAGACCGTCGTGCACGTGGGGCCCTCCGGCTCCGGCCAGACCGTCAAGGCGGCCAACCAGCTCATCGTCGCCGGCAACATCGCGCTCCTGGCAGAGGCCGTCGTCTTCCTCGAGGCGTTCGGCGTCGACACCGAGGCGGCCGTCAAGGTGCTCGGCGGCGGGCTCGCCGGCTCCGCCGTGCTGAACCAGAAGGCCGAGAAGATGCTCGGCCGCGAGTTCGCGCCGGGCTTCCGGATCGACCTGCACCACAAGGACCTGGGCATCTTCCAGGCCGCCGCGCGCGAGCAGGGCGTCGTCGCCCCGGTCGGTGCCGTCGTCGCGCAGCTCATGGCCGCGGCCCGCGCCGAGGGAGACGGCTCGCTCGACCACTCCGGCCTGTTCAACGCCGTCGCGCGCCTCTCCGGCCGCTGAGCCGACCCCACTTTTCAGAAGACTCGAAGGAGAGCACCATGCCCCGCATGCGCGCGGTCGACGCCGCGGTCGCCATCCTGGCGAAGGAGGGTGCCACCGAGGCCTTCGGCCTCCCCGGCGCCGCCATCAACCCGTTCTACGACGCCATGCGTCGCAGCGGCGACATCCACCACGTGCTCGCCCGGCACGTCGAGGGCGCGTCGCACATGGCCGACGGCTACTCGCGCGCCGCCCGCGGCAACATCGGCATCTGCATCGGCACGTCGGGCCCGGCGGGCACCGACATGATCACGGGCCTCTATGCCGCGTGGGCCGACTCGATCCCGATGCTGTGCATCACGGGCCAGGCCCCGGTGGCCAAGCTCGACAAGGAGGACTTCCAGGCCGTCGACATCGCGTCGATCGCCGCGCCGGTCACCAAGCTGGCCAAGACGGTCCTCGAGGCGTCGCAGGTGCCGGGCGTCTTCCAGCGCGCCTTCCAGCTGATGCGCTCCGGTCGTCCGGGCCCGGTGCTCATCGACCTGCCGATCGACGTGCAGCTGACGGAGATCGAGTTCGACCCCGAGACGTACCAGCCGCTGCCCGTGGAGCGTCCGGAGGCCACCCGCGAGCAGGTCGCCAAGGCGATCGACATGCTGCTGGCAGCCGAGCGCCCGCTGATCGTGGCCGGTGGCGGGATCATCAACGCCGGCGCGGAGGCGGAGCTGGTCGAGCTGGCCGAGACCCTCGGCGTGCCGGTGGTCCCGACCCTCATGGGCTGGGGCGCGATCCCCGACGACCACCCGCTGACCGCGGGCATGGTCGGCATCCAGACGTCGCACCGCTACGGCAACGCGACGTTCCTGGAGTCGGACTTCGTGATCGGCGTGGGCAACCGGTGGGCCAACCGCCACACCGGCGGGCTGAAGACCTACACCGAGGGCCGCACCTTCGTGCACGTCGACATCGAGCCCACGCAGATCGGCCGTGTCTTCGCGCCCGACTACGGCGTGGTCTCCGACGCGGGCGCGTTCCTGCGCACCGCCCTCGAGGTGGCCGCCGAGCGCAAGGCCGCCGGCCGGGTGCCCGACTACGCGGCCTGGGCCGCGTCGGCGCAGGAGCGCAAGCGCACGCTGCAGCGCAAGACGCACTTCACGGAGGTGCCGATCAAGCCGCAGCGCGTGTACGAGGAGATGAACAAGGCCTTCGGCCGCGACACGGTCTACGTCACGACGATCGGCCTGTCGCAGATCGCCGGCGCCCAGCTGCTGCACACGTACCACCCGCGGCACTGGATCAACGCCGGCCAGGCGGGCCCGCTGGGCTGGACCGGCCCGGCCGCCCTCGGCGTCGCGCGGGCCCTGCCCGAGGGCGACGTCGTGGCGCTCTCCGGCGACTACGACTTCCAGTTCATGCTGGAGGAGCTCGCCGTGGGCGCGCAGCACCACCTGCCGTACGTGCACGTCGTGGTGAACAACGCCTACCTGGGCCTGATCCGCCAGTCGCAGCGCGCGTTCGACATGGACTTCCACGTGTCCCTCGCGTTCGACAACATCAACTCGGCCGAGACCGAGGGGTACGGCGTGGACCACGTCAAGGTCGCCGAGGCGCTGGGCTGCAAGGCGATCCGGGTCAAGGACCCGGAGGACCTGGGCGCCGCGTTCGCCAAGGCACAGGCCATGACGGCCGAGTTCCGTGTCCCCGTGGTGGTCGAGGTCATCCTCGAGCGGGTCACCAACATCGCGATGGGCGCCGAGCTCGACGGCGTGAACGAGTTCGAGGACCTGGCCATCTCGGCGCAGGACTCGCCCACGGCGATCGCGCTGCTCGACTGACGGGTACCCGAGGACGGCGACGGGAGGGACGATGACGAGGACGGACCAGGGAGGTGGAGCGGCGATGACCACGACGACGCGGTCGACGGCACGTCCGACGACGGCCCGGACCGCGCCTGGGCGCGCGCCGCGCGTGCTGCTGGCCCCGGACAAGTTCAAGGGCTCCCTGACGGCGGGCGAGGTCGCCGCCCACCTGGCGGCCGGCCTGCGCCGCGCGGTGCCCGGCGTCGTCACCTGCGAGCTCCCCGTGGCCGACGGCGGCGAGGGCACGCTCGAGGCCGCCCTCGCCGCCGGCTTCACCCCGGTGGACCTGGTGGCGGCCGGCGCCCTCGGGGACCCGGTCGCCACCCGGTACGCCCGGCGCGGCGGCACGGCCGTCGTCGAGATGGCGGCCGTCACCGGGCTCGCCACGGTCATCCCGACCCCTGGCACGGCCCTGGTCGCGTCCTCCCGCGGGCTCGGCGAGGTGATCGCGCACGCGCTCGACTCCGGCGCCCGGGAGATCGTCGTCGGCGTGGGCGGGTCCGCCAGCACCGACGGCGGGGCGGGGATGCTGGCGGCGCTGGGCGCACGCCTCACCTCTGGCGCGGGCGACCTCGCCGACGGCGGGGGGCACCTGCACGAGCTGGTCGACGTCGACCTCTCCGGGCTCCACCCGGCGCTCGCGGAGGCCGAGATCGTCCTCGCGAGCGACGTGGACAACCCGCTGCTCGGCGAGCACGGCGCCGCCGCGGTGTACGGGCCGCAGAAGGGCGCCGACCCGGGGACCGTGGCCGAGCTCGAGCTCGGCCTGGCAACCTGGGTCGACGTGCTCGCGACCGTCGGCGTCACCGGCGCCCGCGGGTACGCCGCGGAACCCGGAGCCGGGGCTGCGGGCGGCGTGGGCTTCGCCTGCCTGCTGCTCGGTGCCGAGCGGCGCCCCGGCGTCGAGGAGGTGCTGGCCCTGACCGGCTTCGCGGACTGCCTCGCCGGGGTCGACCTGGTCGTCACGGGGGAGGGCAGCCTCGACCTGCAGTCCCTGCACGGCAAGACGCCGGTGGGCGTGGCCGTGGCCGCGGCGGGTGTCCCGACGGTCGCCGTGTGCGGCCGCTCGGCCCTCGACCCCGAGCGGGCGGCCGCCGCCGGGTTCGCGGCCGTGCTCGCCCTCACCGACATCGAGCCCGACGTCGCCCGCTGCCTCGCCGAGGCGGGACCCTTGCTCGAGACCCTCGCCGTGCGGCTCGTCGAGCACCTGCCGACGGCTGCGCCCAGGGACCCTGTGACGCCACGCTCCGTGCCGCCCGAGACGACGACCCCGATGGAGAACGCATGACCGACACCGCCACCCATGACCTCGTCGTCCGCGCCGCCCGCGCGCTGACCCCCGACGGTGAGCGCGCCGTCGAGGTCGGCGTGACCGCCGGCCGGATCGAGACGGTCGTCCCGCTCGGTACCGGCCTCGCCGGCTCCGAGGTGCTGGAGCTGGCCGAGGACGAGGTGCTGCTCCCCGGGCTCGTCGACTCGCACGTGCACGTCAACGAGCCGGGCCGCACCGAGTGGGAGGGCTTCGCCACCGCCACGCGCGCCGCCGCGGCCGGGGGCGTCACGACCATCGTGGACATGCCGCTGAACTCGCTGCCGCCCACGACCTCGGTCGCGAACCTGGCGGTCAAGAAGCAGCGCGCCGTGGACCAGGCGTTCGTGGACGTCGGGTTCTGGGGTGGCGCCGTGCCGGGCAACACGGCGGACCTGCGCCCCCTGCACGACGCGGGCGTGTTCGGCTTCAAGTGCTTCCTCGCCGACTCGGGCGTGCCGGAGTTCGGCCACCTGGAGGACGCGGAGCTGCGCACGGACCTTGCCGAGCTGACCTCGTTCGGCGCCATGATGATCGTGCACGCGGAGGACCCGGGCACGCTCGAGGACGCCCCGCAGGAGCCCGGCCCCACCTACAAGCACTTCCTCGCCTCCCGCCCGGCCAAGGCGGAGTCCACGGCGATCGCCGGGCTCATCGACGCCGCCCGCGTCACGGGCGCCCGCGCGCACGTGCTGCACCTGTCCGACGCCGACTCGCTGCCGATGATCGCGGCCGCGCGGGCCGAGGGCGTGCGCCTCACGGTCGAGACCTGCCCGCACTACCTGTCGCTGGACGCCGACCACGTGCCCGACGGCGCGACGGCCTACAAGTGCTGCCCGCCGATCCGCGAGCAGGACAACCAGGACCGCCTCTGGCAGGGCCTGCGCGACGGCCTGATCGACGTCGTCGTCACCGACCACTCGCCGGCCACCGCCGCGCTCAAGGAGCCGGCGTCGGGCGACTTCGCCGAGGCCTGGGGCGGCGTCGCGTCGCTGCAGCTCGGCCTCGCCGTGGTGTGGACCGAGGCCCGTCGTCGGGGCGTCCCGCTCGCCGACGTGGTGCGCTGGATGTCCGCGGGCCCGGCCGCGCTGGTCGGCCTGGAGCGCAAGGGCGGCATCGCGGTCGGCAAGGACGCGGACCTCGCCGTCTTCGCGCCGGAGGCGACCTTCGTCGTCGACCCGACGCGCCTGCACCACAAGAACCCGGTCACGCCGTACTCCGGCCGTGACCTCACGGGTGTCGTACGACGCACGCTGCTGCGTGGTCGTCCCGTGGGCGACGAGCCCGCCGGCACCCTGCTGCGCCGCGGCGAGTCCTGACCCGCCACGGTTCCCTGCCACCGACACGAACGAACGACACGAACGAACGAGGACGCACGATGACGCGACTCCAGCCGGGCGACACCGCCCCCGACTTCACCCTGCCCGACGCCGCCGGCGCGACCGTGTCCCTCGCGGACGTGCGCGCGGGCGCGGACAAGGGCGTGGTCGTCTACTTCTACCCGAAGGCGGGCACCCCCGGGTGCACCACCGAGGCGTGCGACTTCCGCGACAACCTCGCCTCGCTCGCGGGGGCGGGGTACGCCGTCGTCGGGGTCTCCGCGGACCCCGTCGAGGACATCCGCGCCTTCGTCGACGCCGAGCACCTGACGTTCCCCCTGCTGAGCGACGCGGACCACGCGGTGGCCGACGCCTACGGCACGTGGGGCCCCAAGACGATCGACGGCCGGACGTTCGACGGGGTGCACCGCTGCACCTTCGTCGTCGAGCCGGGCGGGTCGATCCGTTCCGCCGAGTACGACGTCGAGGCCACGGGTCACGTGGCCGCGCTGCGCGCGCAGCTCGTGGGTGCCCGAGAGGGCGTGAACCGCTAGGGTTCCCCCAGAGGTTTCCACCAGGCGTAATCAGGATTCCGCTATGCATCGGTTCGCCATGCAGCGTGCAGCACACCCGAACCAGCAGGACAAGAACAAGGAGGGACTGTCGTGGAGCTCCCCGACGGCCTGACCATCACCGCCGAGATCGGTGAGCGCGACACCGAGGTCCTCACCCCGGCCGCGCTCGACCTCATCGTGACCCTGCAGCGCGAGCTGGGCGGCCGTCGCCTCGAGCTGCTGGAGGCGCGGCAGCGTCGCCGCCAGGCGCTGGCCGACGGGGGCACGCTCGACTTCCTCCCGGAGACCGCGCACATCCGTGCCGACGACTCCTGGACCGTGGCCGCCCCGGCCCCCGGGCTCGTCGACCGCCGCGTGGAGATCACCGGCCCGACGGACCGCAAGATGACCGTCAACGCGCTCAACTCGGGCGCGAAGTGCTGGCTCGCCGACCAGGAGGACGCGAACACGCCGCAGTGGCGCAGCGTGGTCGGCGGCCAGCTCAACCTGCTCGACGCGATCAACCGCACGATCGACTTCACCAACGAGGCGAACGGCAAGCGCTACGAGCTCAAGCCGGACGACGAGCTCGCGACGATCATCATGCGCCCCCGCGGGTGGCACATGAACGAGAAGCACGTGCTGGTCGACGGCACGGAGGCCTCGGGCTCCCTGGTCGACTTCGCGCTCTACGTCGCGACGGCGGGGCTGCGGCAGATCGAGAAGGGCCTCGGGCCGTACTTCTACCTGCCGAAGATGGAGTCGCACCTCGAGGCGCGGCTCTGGAACGACGCGTTCGTCCTGGCGCAGGACGCCCTCGGCATCCCGCGCGGCACCATCCGTGCCACGGTGCTCATCGAGACCATCCCGGCGGCGTTCGAGATGGAGGAGATCCTCTACGAGCTGCGCGAGCACTCCGCGGGCCTCAACGCCGGCCGCTGGGACTACCTGTTCTCCGTGGTGAAGAACTTCCGCAAGAGCGGGTCCGCCTACCTGCTGCCCGACCGCAACCAGATCACCATGACGGTGCCGTTCATGCGGGCCTACACCGAGCTGCTCGTCTCGACGTGCCACCAGCGCGGCGCGCACGCCATCGGCGGCATGGCCGCGTTCATCCCGAGCAAGGACGCCGAGGCCAACGAGCAGGCCTACGCCAAGGTGAGCGCCGACAAGGCGCGCGAGGCCGGCGACGGCTTCGACGGCTCCTGGGTGGCGCACCCGGGCATGGTCGCCACCTGCAAGGAGGCGTTCACCGCCGTGCTCGGCGACCGGCCGAACCAGATCGACCGCAAGCGCGAGGACGTGCGCGTGACGGCCGCCGACCTGCTGTCGGTGGACAAGACGCCGGGCACCGTCACCGAGGCGGGCCTGCGCAACAACGTGTCCGTCGGCATCCAGTACCTGCACGCCTGGCTGGGCGGGCTCGGCGCGGTCGCCATCTTCGGCCTCATGGAGGACGCCGCGACCGCGGAGATCTCCCGGTCGCAGGTGTGGCAGTGGCTGCACAACGGCGTCGTCCTCGCCGACACGGGCGAGAGGGTGACCCGCGAGCTGGTGGACCGGCTCGTCGCCGAGGAGGTGGCCAAGCTCCCGGGCGACGCCGCCGACTACGCCGTGGCGCGCAGCACGTTCCTCGAGGTCGCCGTGGCCGACGAGTACATCGACTTCCTCACGACGGCCGCCTACGAGCGGATGGACTGAGGAACCGGCACGCTCGGCTGCGACGGGGGCGCCGAGCACCGCCGGAGCGAGACGGCCGGGACCACGTTCTGTGACGTGGTCCCGGCCGTCTCGTCATCGGTGTCCGTCATCTGCGCCGTCACGTGGGGACAACGTCCCCGACATGTGCCGACCACTAGACTGGCGGCCATGTCCACCATCTCCCGAGACGAGGTCGCGCGCGTCGCCGCCCTGGCCCGGATCGACCTGCGCGACGACGAGGTCGACCGGCTCGCCGGCGAGCTCGACGTCATCGTCGACTCGATCGCCCGCGTGCGCGAGGTCGCCACCCCTGACGTCCCCGCGACGAGCCACCCGCTGCCCCTGACCAACGTGTTCCGCGAGGACGTGCCGCAGCCGGCGCTGCCCGTGGCCGACGTGCTGGCCTCCGCGCCGGACGCCCAGGACGGGCGCTTCGCCGTGCCGCAGATCCTCGGGGAGGAGTGAGATGACGGACCTGACCCGCCTCAGCGCCGCCCGCCTGGCCGAGACGCTGGCCGCCGGCGAGGCCTCCAGTGTCGAGGTGACCCGCGCGCACCTGGACCGCATCGCCGCCGTCGACGGCGACGTGCACGCCTTCCTGCACGTCAACGAGGACGACGCGCTGGCCACGGCCGCCGACGTCGACGCCCGTCGCGCGGCCGGCGAGGAGCTGCACGCGCTGGCCGGCGTGCCGATCGCCGTCAAGGACGTCGTCGTGACGAAGGGCATGCCGTCCACCGCCGGCTCGAAGATCCTCGAGGGCTGGATCCCGCCCTACGACGCGACCCTCGTCGAGAAGCTCCGCGCCGCGGGCCTGCCGATCCTCGGCAAGACGAACATGGACGAGTTCGCGATGGGCTCCTCCACGGAGCACTCGGCCTACGGCGACACGCACAACCCGTGGGACCTCGACCGCATCCCCGGCGGCTCCGGCGGTGGCTCCGCGGCCGCGGTCGCGGCCTTCGAGGCCCCGCTGGCGATCGGCACCGACACCGGCGGCTCGATCCGCCAGCCGGGCGCCGTCACCGGCACGGTCGGCGTGAAGCCCACGTACGGCGGCGTCTCGCGCTACGGCCTCATCGCCATGGCGTCCTCGCTCGACCAGGCGGGCCCCGTCACGCGTACCGTGCTGGACTCCGCGCTGCTGCACGAGCTCATCGGCGGCCACGACCCCCGCGACTCGACGTCCATCCCCGAGCCGCTGCCGCCGCTGGTCGCCGCGGCCCGCCAGGGTGCGCTGGGCGACCTGTCGGGCCTCAAGGTCGGCGTCGTGACGCAGCTGCAGGGCGAGGGCTATCAGCCGGGCGTGCTCGCGCGGTTCCACGAGTCGCTCGAGCTGCTGACGAAGGCCGGCGCCGAGGTCGTCGAGGTCTCCTGCCCGAGCTTCGACTACGCGCTCGCGGCGTACTACCTGATCATGCCGGCGGAGGCGTCGAGCAACCTCGCGAAGTTCGACGGCATGCGGTTCGGCCTGCGGGTCGAGCCCACCGACGGCCCGGTCACCGCCGAGCGCGTCATGGCCGCCACCCGCGGGGCCGGCTTCGGCGACGAGGTCAAGCGCCGCGTCATCCTGGGCACCTACGCCCTGTCGGCCGGTTACTACGACGCCTACTACGGCAGCGCGCAGAAGGTCCGCACGCTCATCCAGCGCGACTTCGCCGCAGCCTTCGCGCAGGCCGACGTGCTGGTCTCGCCCACGGCCCCGACCACGGCGTTCAAGCTGGGGGAGAAGCTGGACGACCCGCTGGCGATGTACCTCAACGATGTCGCGACCATCCCGGCCAACCTGGCCGGCGTGCCGGGCATCTCGGTGCCGAACGGCCTTGCTGCGTCGTCGGAGGGTGGCGCCGACCTGCCCACAGGTTTCCAGATCCTCGCGCCGGCGAAGGCGGACGACCGCCTCTACCGTGTCGGCGCCGCGCTCGAGTCGGCCCTCGAGTCCACCTGGGGCGCCCCGCTGCTGGCCAGCGCGCCCGAGCTGGGCTGACGGCGGAGAACAGGAGAACACCGCTGTGACCACGACCACCCATGGGACCCCTGCTCTCGTCGCCTACGACGACGCCGTGCGCCGCTACGACCCGGTGATCGGCATCGAGGTGCACGTCGAGCTCGGCACCCGCACCAAGATGTTCTGCGCGGCCGAGCAGTCGTTCGGCGCCGAGCCGAACACGCAGACCACGCCGGTGTCGCTCGGGCTGCCGGGCGCGCTGCCCGTCGTCAACGGCACCGCCGTCGAGTACGCGATCCGCATCGGCCTGGCGCTCAACTGCCAGATCGCCGAGACCTGCCGCTTCGCCCGGAAGAACTACTTCTACCCGGACGTGCCGAAGAACTTCCAGACGTCGCAGTACGACGAGCCGATCGCCTTCGAGGGCTTCCTCGACGTCGAGCTCGAGGACGGCACGGTGCACCGCGTCGAGATCGAGCGCGCGCACATGGAGGAGGACGCCGGCAAGAACACGCACGTCGGCGGTTCGGCCGGCCGCATCCACGGCGCCGAGTACTCGCTGGTCGACTACAACCGCGCCGGCGTCCCGCTGGTGGAGATCGTCACCAAGCCGATCACCGGCGCGGGGGAGCGGGCGCCCGAGGTGGCCCGCGCCTACGTGCAGGCGCTGCGCGACATCTTCCGCGTGCTCGACGTCTCCGAGGCCCGCATGGAGCGCGGCAACGTCCGCGCCGACGTCAACCTCTCGCTGCGCCCGACGCCCGAGTCGCCGCTCGGCACCCGCACCGAGACGAAGAACGTCAACTCGTTCCGCTCGGTCGAGCGGGCGGTGCGCTACGAGGTCTCGCGCCAGGCCGCGATCCTCGACGCCGGCGGGACGGTGATCCAGGAGACCCGGCACTTCCACGAGGAGGACGGCTCGACGTCGCCCGGCCGTGTGAAGTCGGACGCCGAGGACTACCGGTACTTCCCGGAGCCCGACCTCGTGCCCGTCGCGCCCTCGCGCGAGTGGGTCGAGGAGATCCGCGCGACGCTGCCCGAGCTGCCGCAGGCCCGGCGCCGCCGCCTGCACGACGAGTGGGGCTTCGCGGACGCCGAGATGCGCGACGTCGTCAACGCGGGAGCGCTCGACCTCATCGAGGCGACCGTCGCCGCGGGCGCGACCCCGGCCGCGGCCCGCAAGTGGTGGATGGGTGAGCTGGCTCGCCGGGCCAAGCAGGACGAGGTCGAGCTGGCGGATCTCGCGATCACGCCCGCACAGATCGGCGAGCTGCAGCAGCTCGTCGACTCCGGCCGCATCAACGACAAGATCGCCCGCCAGGTGCTCGACGGCGTGCTCGCCGGCGAGGGCGATCCGGAGGCGGTCGTGGCGGCCCGCGGCCTGGAGGTCGTCTCGGACGACGGCCCGCTCCTCGAGGCGATCGACGCGGCGCTGGCGGCCCAGCCCGACATCGTGGAGAAGGTCCGCGGGGGCAACCAGGGCCCGGTGGGCGCCATCATCGGCGCGGTGATGAAGGCGACGAGGGGCCAGGCGGACGCCAAGCGCGTGCGCGAGCTGGTGCTGGAGAGGATCGGCTGATGCGGTCGCCCGTCCTGCACGGGGAGCTCGTGCGCCTGCGCCCGCTCGAGACGCGCGACGCTCACCGGCTCTGGGTGTCGCTGCGCGACCCCGACAGCGGGCGGCTGACGGGCATGGGCACGAGCGGCGCCTCGACCCGTGCCGAGGTGGACGCGTGGGCCGCACGCGCGGCGGAGCTCCCCGCCCGGTACGACTGGGCGGTCACGTCGGCCGCCGTGCGCGACGGGGAGCTCGTCAGCGACGACCTGATCGGCGAGATCTCGCTCGACCAGGTGGACCTCGTGCTGCGGTCGGCCAGCCTGCGCCTGCGGATGATGCCCGACTACCGGGGCCGGGGGTACGGGCGCGAGGCCATCGGTGAGGTGCTGCGGTTCGCGTTCGACGGCGGCGCCGGCCCGGGGCTGCACCGCGTGAGCCTCGCGGTGATCAGCATCAACCCGCGGGCCCGCGCGCTGTACGACTCGCTCGGGTTCCGCGAGGAGGGGCGCCTGCGCGACGCCTTCCGCGACGGGAAGGGCTGGGCGGACGCCGTCGTCATGAGCATCCTCGAGGACGAGTTCCGCGCCGGGTCCGGCACGGACTGACGACCACCCACGACGACGGCCCACGACGCGGCCACGACGCCGGTGACCGCACGCCCGCGGCCACCGGCGTCGTCGTCCACGGGCGTCCTTGACACTGTCGCCGCCCGCGCCTTAACTTCATATCGCAGAAACAGTATTCCAAACTATGGAAGAACTGATCGCGTCACCGTCGAGCGAGGAGCGAGATCCATGACCCAGACCACCCGCTACTACACCCCGCAGGGCGGGCTGCCCGGCCAGGAGGAGCTCCTCACCGACCGTGCGATCGTCACCGAGGCGTACACGGTCATCCCGCGGGGCGTGCTGCGCGACATCGTCACGTCGAACCTGCCCGGCTGGTCCAAGACCCGGCTGTGGGTGCTCGCACGGCCGGTCGAGGGCTTCGCCACCACCTTCGCGCAGTACGTCGTGGAGGTCTCCCCGGGCGGGGGCGCCGACCGCGGCGAGGTCGAGGCGACCGTGCAGTCGGTCGTCTTCGTCACCGAGGGCACGCTGGTGCTCACGGTGGGCGGCGCGGAGCACGTGCTCGAGCCCGGCGGCTACGCGTACCTCGCCGCAGGCGACCAGTGGTCGCTGCACAACCGCTCGGACGCCAAGGCCGCCTTCCAGTGGGTCCGCAAGGTCTACGAGCGCATCGACGGCTACGAGGCGAAGACCTTCGTCACCCGCGAGCAGGACGTCGCGCCGCGACCGATGCCCGACACCGACGGTGCCTGGGCCACCACGCGCTTCGTCGACCCGGACGACCTCGCCCACGACATGCACGTCAACATCGTGACGTTCCAGCCCGGCGGCTCGATCCCGTTCGCCGAGACGCACATCATGGAGCACGGCCTGTACGTGCTCGAGGGCAAGGCCGTCTACCGCCTCAACGGCGACTGGGTCGAGGTGCAGGAGGGCGACTTCATGTGGCTCCGCGCCTTCTGCCCGCAGGCCTGCTACGCCGGCGGCCCGAAGCCGTTCCGCTACCTGCTCTACAAGGACGTCAACCGGCAGGTGAAGCTCGACCGCCGCTGACGGCCCGGGCGCTCCGGCGGCGCCTCAGCGGCGCGCACGCTCGAAGTCGTCGAGCGTGACGCGCCGCTCGTGCGCGTGGTCGACGGCCCGGGCCGGGTAGCCCTCCGGCGGCGAGGGCAGCTTCCACGGCTCGTGCACGGCGCGGCCGGCGACGTCCCGCAGCTCGGGCACCCAGCGGCGCACGTAGTCGCCGTCCGGGTCGAACTTCTTCCCCTGGGTCACCGGGTTGAAGACCCGGAAGTAGGGGGCCGCGTCGTGACCCGTGCCCGCCACCCACTGCCAGTTCAGCTGGTTCTGCGACACGTCGCCGTCCACCAGGTGCGCCATGAAGTGCGCGGCCCCGCGCTGCCAGCGCACGTGCAGGTCCTTGACGAGGAACGACGCGACGACCATCCGGACCCGGTTGTGCATCCACCCGGTGGCGAGGAGCTGGCGCATCCCGGCGTCGACGAGCGGGTAGCCGGTGCGGCCCGCGGCCCAGGTCTCGAAGGCGGTGTCGCCGGTCGCGCCGGTGGCCCAGGAGTCGTCGGGCACCACGGCCCGCAGCGAGCGGGACCGGGCGTCCGGGCGGTGGTGCAGGACGTCGGCGTGGAACTCGCGCCAGGCGAGCTCGGAGCGGTACGTCGCGACGTCGGCCTCGGGCGCCCCGCCGGCCTGCGCCCGGCCGAGGTCGGCCAGCAGCGTCCGCGGGTGGACCTCGCCCCAGCGCAGGTGCGCGGACATCGCCGAGGTGCCCGCGAGGTCCGGCCGGTCCCGGTTCGTCCCGTAGCCCGCGAGGCCGTCGCGCAGGAACGCGTGCCACCGGCGCCGCGCGGCGTCCTCGCCGGCACGGGGCAGGCGCTCCGCCGTCGGCGCGGCGTCGGGCAGGTCGTCCGTGCGCAGCGACGCCCAGGGGATCTCGCGCGGCCGCGGCGCCGGCGCCCGCCAGCCGTGCTCCAGCCACGCGCCGCGGAACGGCGTGAACACCTGGTAGGGCGTGCCCGCGCCGGTGCGCAGCCGGCCCGGGGAGACGGCGTACGCGGAACCGGTGCGGACCAGGCGCGCACCGGTCGAGGCAAGGGCGGCCTCCGCGGCGTCGTCCCGGCGCCGGCCGTACGGCTCGTGGCTCGCGGCCACGTGCACCTCGCCGGCCCCCACGGTCCGGGCGACGGCGGGCACCGCGTCGCGCGGGTCGCCGCGGCGCACCACCAGCCGGCCGTCGCAGGCGGCGTCGAGGGCGCGGAGCGAGGCGGTCAGGTAGGCCAGGCGGTTGGCTCCCGCCGCGGACCACAGGGCGTCGTCCAGGACGTAGAGCCCCACGACCTCGCCGCCGTCGGAGCGGGCCGCCTCCACGGCAGCCACGAGAGCAGGGTTGTCGGCGAGGCGCAGGTCGCGCCGGAACCAGATCACGGTCGTCGACATCCGACCACCGTACGTTCCCGTTCCGGCCCCGGCCGAGGACGGACGTGGCGGGTGGAAGCCACCACCACCGGTCGCAGATCCCCGACCCCGGTGTCACAGTCGTGTCCATGACCGATCAGGCGGCAGCGTCGGCGCCGCACCCGGAGCACGAGGGGGACCGCGCCTTCTTCGGCCACCCGCGCGGGCTGATGACGCTCGCCACGACGGAGGCCTGGGAGCGGTTCAGCTACTACGGCATGCGGGCGATCCTGCTGCTGTACCTGACGGACACCGTCGCCAACGGTGGGCTCGGGATGGACGAGACGACGGGCGCCGCGTTCGTCTCCATCTACGGCACGTCGGTCTACCTGCTGTCGGTCGTGGGCGGCTGGCTCGCCGACCGGGTGATCGGGGCGCGGCGCTCGGTGCTGTACGGCGGGATCATCATCGCCGCCGGGCACGTGGCGCTCACGGTGCCCACCTACGCCTTCTCGATGCTCGGCATCGGCATGGTCGCGTTCGGCACCGGCCTGCTCAAGCCGAACGTCTCCTCGATGGTCGGCGAGCTCTACTCCCGCGACGACCCGCGCCGCGACCCGGCGTTCTCGATCTTCTACATGGGGATCAACCTGGGGTCGTTCTTCTCGCCCTTCATCGTCGGCTTCGTCCAGCGCATGTGGGGCTACCACGCGGGATTCTCGGTCGCGGCCGTCGGCATGGCGATCGCGCTGGTCTTCTTCGTCGCCGGCTACCGGTACCTGGGCGACGCCGGCACGGACGTCCCCAACCCGATCCGGCCGCAGGACCGGCCGGCCGTCGTCCGCCTCGGCCTCATCGTCCTCGGGGCGATCGCCCTGGCGACGGCGCTCGCCGTCGTCCTCGCCGGAGGCTGGGCGGTCGAGACCTTCATCGACGCGGTGTCGTACCTGGCCCTGGCGACCCCGGTCGTGCTGCTGACCGTGATGTACCGCTCGAAGCGGGTGACCGACGCCGAGCGGCCCCGCGTGCTGGCCTACGTGCCGCTGTTCGTCTCGGCGATGCTGTTCTGGATGATCTTCGAGCAGGCGGCGACCACGCTCACGCAGTTCGCCGCGGACCGGACCGAGCTCCAGCTGTTCGGCATCGAGCTGTCGCCGGCGTTCTTCCAGTCGATCAACCCGGCGACGATCATCGTCCTGGCGCCGGTGTTCGCGTGGATCTGGACCAGGACGGGGGACCGCCCGCCCACCGCGTACAAGTTCGTCATGGGGCTGACCCTGGCCGCCCTGTCGTTCCTGTTCCTCGCGGGGATGTCCGAGGTCTTCGCCGAGGAGCTCGCCCCGCCGTGGGTGCTCGGGGTCGTCTACGTCATCCAGACGCTCGGCGAGCTGTGCCTCTCGCCGGTGGGCATCGCGGCGACGACGCTGCTGGCCCCGCGGGCGTTCCGTGGGCAGGCGATGGCGCTGTGGTTCCTGTCGTCGGCCGCCGGGCAGGCGATCACGGCGCAGACGATCGAGGCGACCGAGGGCGTCTCGGACACCGCCTACTTCGGGGGGATCGGCGTCGTGGCGCTGGTGTTCGCGGGGCTCCTGCTGCTGCTCGCCCCGTGGGTCACGCGGCACATCCGGCGCGCCGACGAGATGGAGCACACCCACAGCGCCGGCGCCTGAGCGCGCCGGCGCCGCGGGTGCTGCCCCAGCGCCCCGGTCAGCGCAGCCAGGTGGCGCTGCCGGGCACGGGCGAGGCGGCCCAGGCGCGGCCGAGGCCCCAGGTGTCGCCGGCGCGGGTGAGCGCGAGGGCGGCCAGGAGCGCCGTGAACACGAGGTGCTGGTCGACGACGGGGTTCTGCGAGCCCGCCGCGAAGGGCCAGGTCGAGAGCCACAGGCTCAGCATGAGGATGCCGCCGGCCACGGCCGCGACGCGCAGCCCGATACCGAGCAGCAGGGCCAGGCCCGTGCCGAGCATCCCCAGCATGAACAGCCAGTCGACGGCGGGGCCGCTCAGCGTGGCGAAGCCGCCGGCGAGCGGGCTCTCGATCGAGCCCAGGTAGCCGGCTGTGGGGGAGCTGCCCTCCACCCATGCGCGCTCGGCGGGGGTGGCGTAGCCGAGGCCGAAGGTCTTGTCGGCCACGGGCCACAGGAACACCCCTGCGAGGAGGATGCGACACAGCGCCAGCGCGCGGCGCGCGGCCGGCAGGGTCACGACGCCCGTCGCGTCGTCGTCGGTCCGGGTGCGGTCGGTGGGGGTCGTGCCGATCGTGCTGCCTGCGGCGGTCGCGGTCATGAGTGTGCTCCCTGATCGTGGTGCGCTGCGTGGTGCTGAGGTCGGTGACTCCGTGGCGGCGCTGCCCGGAGGCGGGTCGCTGCTGGTGATGCGGTTCGCCGTGGACCTCCGGTTGATCCGGTTTGTCCGCAAAACTGGTTGAACCGTGGACAACATGCCCCTGGTTGCTCGGGGATCGCAACCTGTCCGTGACCTTCGGATCGTTTCGTCGGGCAAATCGACCACTGGGCGGACGGGTGCCCGCGATCCGGGACGGCGGGCGTAGCGTGCCCGTGCGCGTCGTCCGCGACGGCGCGGCAGAACTCGTCGAAGGAGCTGACATGAGCCGTCCCCTGCGCTCTCGGACGTCCACCCACGGCCGCAACATGGCCGGTGCCCGCGCGCTGTGGCGCGCCACCGGGATGGGAGCGGGCGACTTCGGCAAACCGATCATCGCGATCGCGAACTCGTACACGCAGTTCGTCCCCGGGCACGTGCACCTCAAGGACATGGGCGACCTCGTCGCGTCCGCGATCCAGGAGGCCGGCGGCGTCGCGAAGGAGTTCAACACCATCGCGGTGGACGACGGCATCGCGATGGGCCACGGCGGCATGCTCTACTCGCTGCCCAGCCGCGACCTCATCGCCGACTCGGTCGAGTACATGGTCAACGCGCACTGCGCCGACGCCCTCGTGTGCATCTCCAACTGCGACAAGATCACGCCCGGCATGCTCAACGCCGCGCTGCGCCTCAACATCCCCGTGATCTTCGTGTCCGGGGGCCCGATGGAGGCCGGCAAGGCGATCGTCGCGGACGGCGTCGCGAAGACTCCTCTCAACCTCGTCAACGCGATCAACTACTCGGCCGACGACAACGTGTCCGACGACGCGCTCGCCCAGGTCGAGGAGAACGCCTGCCCCACGTGCGGGTCGTGCTCCGGGATGTTCACGGCGAACTCGATGAACTGCCTCACCGAGGCGCTCGGCCTGTCGCTGCCCGGCAACGGCTCCACGCTGGCCACGCACTCCGCCCGCAAGGAGCTCTTCCTCGAGGCGGGGCGCACCATCGTCGACCTGGCCAAGCGCTACTACGACGACGAGGACGACTCGGCGGCGCCCCGGTCGATCGCGACCAAGGCGGCGTTCTCCAACGCGATGGCCCTCGACGTGGCGATGGGCGGTTCCACCAACACGGTGCTGCACATCCTCGCGGGCGCCCAGGAGGGCGAGGTCGACTTCGACCTCACCGACATCGAGCAGATCAGCCGCCGCGTGCCGTGCCTGAGCAAGGTCGCGCCGAACCACCCGAACTTCCACATGGAGGACGTGCACCGGGCCGGTGGCATCCCCGCCCTGCTGGGCGAGCTGGACCGCGCCGGCCTGCTCGACCACGACGTCACCTCCGTGCACACGCCCACGCTGCGCGCGTGGCTCGACGACTGGGACGTCCGCGGCGGCAAGGCCACCGACAGGGCGAAGGAGCTGTTCCTCGCCGCCCCCGGCGGGGTGCGCACCACCCAGGCCTTCTCGACGTCCAACGTCTGGGAGAGCCTCGACACCGACGCCGCCGAGGGCTGCATCCGCGACCTCGAGCACGCGTACACGGTGGAGGGCGGCCTGGCCGTGCTCCGCGGCAACCTCGCCGAGGACGGCGCCGTGTTCAAGACGGCGGGCGTCGACCCGGACGTCTTCCACTTCGTCGGCAAGGCCCTGGTCTGCGAGTCGCAGGAGGACGCCGTCGAGAAGATCCTCACCAAGCAGGTGCAGCCGGGGCACGTCGTGGTCGTGCGCTACGAGGGCCCCGCCGGCGGCCCGGGCATGCAGGAGATGCTCTACCCGACGTCGTTCATCAAGGGCCGAGGCCTGGGCAAGGTGTGCGCGCTCATCACCGACGGCCGGTTCTCCGGCGGGTCGAGCGGCATCTCGGTCGGCCACGTGTCGCCCGAGGCGGCCGCGGGCGGCGTCATCGGCCTGGTCGAGGACGGCGACGAGATCGAGATCGACGTCGACACCCGGCTCATCCGGCTCAACGTCGCGGACGAGGTGCTCGCCGAGCGTCGCGCCAAGATGGAGGCCCGGGAGAACCCGTGGCAGCCCGAGAACCGCGACCGGTACGTCTCCCCGGCGCTGCAGGCGTACGCGGCGATGGCGACCTCCGCCGACCGCGGCGCCGTGCGCGACGTGTCGCTCATCGCGCGCCGCTGACCGGAGTGTCACCGTGGCGCCCGTCCGGACCCGTGTTGCGGGATCTGGGCGGGCGTCACGTTCGTGACATATGCTCCGGGCATGGTCGACCAGCCCGGGCCCGCCGCCGCGCGCGCCGACTCGCCCAACGAGCGCGAGCTCGAGCCGGAGATCGTCACCGACCTGCGGGAGCGGATGACGTACGGCTCCTACCTGCACCTGGACACGCTGCTGGCGGCCCAGGAGCCGATCAGCACGCCGGTGCACCACGACGAGATGCTGTTCATCGTGCAGCACCAGACGACGGAGCTGTGGCTCAAGCTGGTGCTGCACGAGCTCGTCTCCGCGCGTGACCTGCTCGCCGCGGACGAGCTGGGGGCGGCGCTCAAGCGCATCGCGCGCGTCAAACACGTGCAGCGCACGCTCACCGAGCAGTGGTCGGTGCTCGCCACGCTCACGCCCAGCGAGTACGCCCAGTTCCGCGGGTTCCTCGGGAACGCGTCCGGGTTCCAGTCGTGGCAGTACCGGGCGGTCGAGTTCCTGCTCGGCAACAAGAACGCCCGCATGCTGGCCGTCTTCGACGCCGAGCCCGAGGCCCGCGCCGAGCTCGCGCGGCTGCTCGCCGAGCCGAGCGTGTACGACGAGTTCCTGCGCTACCTCGCCCGGCACGGCCACGACGTGCCGCAGCGGGTGCTCGACCGCGACGTCACGACCGCGCACACGCTCGACGACGACCTGGTCGAGGTGTTCCGCCGCATCTACGCCGATCCGTCGGGCCACTGGTCCGCCTACGAGACGTGCGAGGAGCTGGTCGACCTCGAGGACAACTTCCAGCTCTGGCGCTTCCGCCACATGAAGACCGTGCTGCGCATCATCGGCACCAAGCGCGGCACCGGTGGGTCCAGCGGTGTCGGCTTCCTCCAGCGGGCCCTCGACCTGACGTTCTTCCCGGAGCTGTTCGCCGTGCGCACGGAGATCGGCGCCACCGCCGGGCCTGGCGCGCGGTCGTGACCGGCCCGCTGGTCGTGCCCCCGGGCGTCGCCCCGGTCGCCCTCCCCGCCGACGTCCCGCCGGAGGTGCGGCGCCGGCTGGGGGAGTGCGGGACCCTGCTGCCGCCGTTCACCGACGCCCACGTGCACCTGGGTCTCGTGGACCCGGCGCCGCTGCGTGCCCACGGCGTGGCGGCCGTCCACGACCTCGGCTGGGTCTCCGGGGCCGCCGCCGCGTGGGCGGACGACCCCGCCCTCCCGCGCGTCCTGTACGCGGGCGCCTTCCTCACCGCGCCGGGCGGGTACCCGTCCGACCGGGCGTGGGCACCCGCAGGCGCGGTCGAGGAGGTCGCCGACCCGGACGCCGCGGCCGCGGCCGTGGACCGGCAGGTCGCCGCGGGGGCGTCGTTCGTGAAGGTCGCCCTGCACGGCACGGCGGGGCCGGTGCCCGACGACGCCACCCTGGCCGCCGTCGTCGGCCGGGCGCACGCGCGCGGGTGCGACGTCGTCGCGCACGCCGAGGGGCCGGGTCAGGTGGCGCGAGCGTTCGAGGCGGGCGTCGACCGCCTGGCGCACGCCCCGTTCAGCGAGCGCCTGCCCGACGAGCTGCTCGCGGCCATGGCCGCCCGCGGGGCGACGCGACGGCCGATGACGTGGCTCAGCACGCTCGACATCCACGGCTGGGGCACCCCGACGCCCGAGCACGCCGTCGCGCTCGACAACCTGGGCCGCTTCGCCGTGGCGGGCGGCCGGGTCCGCTACGGCACCGACCTGGGCAACGGCCCGTTGCCGGTGGGCCTGAACGCCCGCGAGCTCGCCGCCCTCGCGGCCGCCGGGCTCGGCCGGCGATCGCTGCTCACGGCGCTGGTGGGCGACGACCCGCCGGCCGGCCTGGTGTCGTTCGTGCCGGGTCCGGCCCCCGCGCGGGCCGACGACGGCGCCGTCCACGCCGCCTGGCTCGCCCGTGCCACCGTGCTCGACCTCGCCGACCTGCGGGACCCCGCATTCGTCCCGCCTGCCGCCGCACCCGGAGGAGCCGCATGACCGAGAACACCGCCGTCGACCGCGCCGCCGCGCTCGACGCCGCCGACCCGCTGGCCCGGTTCCGGGCGGCGTTCGTCGCCTCGGACGAGGTGACCGCCTACCTGGACGGCAACTCGCTCGGCCGCCCCACCCACGCGTCGGCCGAGCGCCTCGCCCGGTTCGCGCCCGACGTGTGGGGCGCCCGGTTGATCCGGGGCTGGGACGAGGAGTGGTACGACCTGCCGCTGCGCGTCGGCGACCGGATCGGCGCCGTCGCGGTCGGGGCGGCGCCCGGCCAGACGTTCGTCGGCGACTCGACGACCGTGATCCTGTACAAGCTCGTGCGGGCCGCGCTGTCGTCGCCGCGGGTGGCGGGGCGCGACGAGATCGTCCTCGACTCCGGCAACTTCCCGACCGACCGTTTCGTGCTGGAGGGGGTGGCGCGCGAGCACGGCGCCACGCTGCGCTGGATCGCCCCCGACCGTGACGGCGGCGTGACGCCCGAGCAGGTCTCCGCCGTGCTCACCGATCGCACCGCGCTCGTCGTGCTCAGCCACGTCGCCTACCGCTCCGGCTACGTGAGCGACGCCGCCGAGATCACGCGCCGCGCCCACGCCTCCGGCGCCTTGGTGCTGTGGGACCTGTGCCACTCCGCGGGCGCGGTACCGGTCGCGCTCGACGCATGGGGCGCGGACCTCGCTGCCGGGTGCACGTACAAGTACCTCAACGGCGGGCCGGGCTCGCCGGCCTTCGGGTACGTGCGCGCGGACCTCCAGGACGAGCTGGTCCAGCCGATCCAGGGCTGGATGGGCAGCGCCGAGCCGTTCGAGATGGGGCCCGCGTACGCCCCGCACGCGGGGGTGCGGAGGTTCCTGTCCGGCACGCCGGCGATCGTGGGCATGCTCGCCATGCAGGACACGCTCGACCTCCTCGCCGACGCCGGCCTCGACGTCGTCCGGGCGAAGTCGGTGGCGCTCACCCGGTTCGCGCTCGAGCTGGTGGACGACCTGCTGGTGCCGCTCGGGGTCCGGGTCGCGTCGCCGCGCGACGACGAGCGGCGGGGCAGCCACGTGACGGTCGACCACGACGCGTTCGCCGACACACTGCCGCTGCTGTGGTCCCGCGGCGTCATCCCCGACTTCCGTCGCCCGAACGGCCTCCGGCTCGGCCTCTCGCCGCTGTCGACGTCCTTCGGCGAGGTGCGGGTCGGCGTCGAGGCGGTGCGCGACGCGCTGGTCGAGGTCACCGGGGAGGCCGGGGTGCGCGGGGCCCGGCCGTGATTCTCGACGACCTGGACGCCCGCCCGGGCAGCGCCACCTCGCTGCTGCGGACCGTCGTCGGGCTGTACGCCCGCGACCTCGGCGGCTGGGTGGCCGCTGCGGACCTGGTCGCGCTGCTCGGCGCGGCCGGCGTCGCGCCCGGGGCCGCGCGGTCGGCGGTGTCCCGGGCCAAGGGGAGGGGCCTGCTCGACGGCGAGGAGTCCGGCGGCCGGGCGGGGTACCGCCTCGCGCCGGGCGCGGCGGCCATGCTCGAGCGCGGCGACCGGCGCATCTTCGCCTACCGGCAGCAGGCCGCCGACGACCCCTGGTGCCTCGTGTCGTTCTCGATCCCCGAGGCGCGGCGCGACGCGCGCCACCAGCTGCGGCGGCACCTGGCCGGCATCGGCTGCGGCACCGTCGCGGACGGGCTGTGGATCTGCCCGGGACACCTGGCCGATGAGGTCGAGGACATCCTCGAGGGGCTGGGCCTGCGCGACGTCGCGACGGTGTTCGTGGCGGGGACGCCCCGCGTGGCCGGGTCGCTCGCGGACGCCGTCGCCCGCTGGTGGGACCTCCCGCGCCTCGCGGCGATGCACCGGGACTTCCTGGCGGCGCACGCCGACCCGGACGGCGTCGGGTCGGGCGTCGGGTCAGGCGACGCGTTCGCCCGCTGGGTGCGCGCCGTCGACGACTGGCGCCCGCTGCCGTACCTCGACCCGGGGCTGCCGCCGGACGTGCTGCCCGCGGCCTGGCCGGGGACCGCGGGGGTCGCGCGGTTCGCCGCGCTGCAGGGCGCGCTTGCCGCGCCCGCGGCGGCGTACGTGCGCGAGGTCGTCGCCCGGGCCTGAGCAGGGTGGTCGGACCGCGCGCGTCGGGGAGCCACCGGCGCCGGTCGTGCCTAGGCTCGGGTCCATGAGCGCCGACGCCGCAGCCACCCCGGACCTCAAGCCCCGCTCCCGCCAGGTCACCGACGGCATGGAGGCGACCGCGTCGCGCGGCATGCTGCGCGCCGTCGGCATGACCGACGACGACTGGGTGAAGCCGCAGATCGGCGTCGCGAGCTCGTGGAACGAGATCACGCCGTGCAACCTCTCGCTCGACCGGCTCGCGGACGCGGTCAAGGGCGGGGTGCACGCCGGCGGGGGCTATCCGCTCGAGTTCGGCACGATCTCCGTGTCCGACGGCATCTCGATGGGGCACGAGGGGATGCACTTCTCGCTGGTGAGCCGCGACGTCATCGCGGACTCGGTCGAGACGGTGATGCAGGCGGAGCGCCTGGACGGCTCCGTGCTTCTCGCCGGGTGCGACAAGTCGCTGCCGGGGATGCTCATGGCGGCCGCGCGGCTCGACCTGGCGAGCGTGTTCCTCTACGCCGGCTCGATCATGCCCGGCTGGGTGAAGCTGTCGGACGGCACCGAGCGGGACGTCACGCTCATCGACGCGTTCGAGGCGGTCGGGGCGTGCGCCCGCGGGCTCATGAGCACCGAGGACCTCGACCGCATCGAGCGGGCGATCTGCCCGGGCGAGGGCGCCTGCGGCGGGATGTACACCGCGAACACGATGGCGTCGGTGGCCGAGGCCATGGGCATGTCCCTGCCCGGCTCGGCGGCGCCGCCGTCGGCCGACCGCCGCCGCGACGGGTTCGCGCACGCCTCGGGCGAGGCCGTCGTCGAGCTGCTGCGGCGAGGCATCACGGCGCGGCAGATCATGACCAAGGAGGCGTTCGAGAACGCCATCGCGGTGGTGATGGCGTTCGGCGGATCCACCAACGCGGTGCTGCACCTGCTCGCCATCGCGCACGAGGCGGAGGTGGAGCTCACGCTCGACGACTTCTCGCGCGTGGCCGACCGCGTGCCGCACCTCGGCGACCTCAAGCCGTTCGGCCGGTACGTGATGAACGACGTCGACCGCATCGGCGGAGTGCCGGTGGTGATGAAGGCGCTGCTCGACGCGGGCCTGCTGCACGGCGACTGCCCCACCGTCACCGGCCGCACGGTGGCCGAGAACCTCGCGGAGATCGACCCGCCCGACCCCGACGGGAAGATCCTGCGCGCCCTGGACCGGCCGATCCACCCGACGGGCGGCATCACGATCCTGCACGGGTCGCTCGCCCCCGAGGGCGCCGTGGTGAAGTCGGCCGGGTTCGACTCCGACGTCTTCGAGGGCACCGCCCGCGTGTTCGAGCGCGAGCGCGGCGCCCTCGACGCGCTCGAGGACGGCACGATCACCGCGGGCGACGTCGTCGTGATCCGCTACGAGGGCCCCAAGGGCGGCCCGGGCATGCGGGAGATGCTCGCCATCACCGGCGCGATCAAGGGGGCCGGGCTCGGCAAGGACGTGCTGCTCATCACCGACGGGCGGTTCTCCGGGGGCACCACCGGGCTGTGCGTCGGGCACATCGCGCCCGAGGCCGTCGACGCCGGGCCGATCGCTTTCGTGCGCGACGGCGACCGCATCCGGCTCGACGTCGCCCGCAAGACGCTCGACCTGCTGGTCGACGACGCCGAGCTCGACGCCCGCCGCGACGGCTGGGCCCCGCTGTCCCACGGCTACACGCGCGGGGTGCTGGCCAAGTACACGAAGCTCGTGGGCTCGGCGTCGCGAGGCGCCGTGCTCGGCTGAGCACCGGACCACGCGCCGAACACCGTCGACCGTGCCGGCGGCCGCCGGGCAGGATGCCCGGATGGGTACAGTGCACCCGGCCGTCGACGGCCGCCTCCGGACCTTCATCGAGTCGCAGCACGTCTTCTTCGTCGCGACCGCCCCGCTGGCGGGCGACGGGCGGGTCAACCTGTCCCCGAAGGGCGTCGACGGGTCGTTCGTGGTGGTCGACGAGCACACCGTCGCCTACCTGGACATCACGGCGTCCGGCGCGGAGACCATCGCGCACCTGCGCGAGAACGGCCGGATCACCCTGATGTTCTGCGCCTTCGACGGGCCGCCGAACATCGTCCGCCTGCACGGTCGGGGGCGCGTCGTGACCCTGTACGACGACGAGTTCGCGGCGTGGGCGGAGCGGTTTCCGGAGCGGCGGGGCGCCCGCGCGGTGATCGTGGTGGACGTCGACCGGGTGTCGGACTCCTGCGGCTACGGGGTGCCGCTGCTCGACTACGTGGGCGAGCGCGACCTGCTGCCGCAGTTCATGGACCGCAAGGGACCCGAGGGCCAGGCCGACTACCGGCGGCGCAAGAACCGCACGAGCATCGACGGCCTCCCGGCGTTCGACGACGACCCGGACCCGGCGCCGGTCGCCGGCTGAAGCGCCGGCGGGCGAGGCGCGCCGTGGCGGGCGATGCTGGGCGCATGACCGACTCGATCACCTCGCGACAGTTCGCCCACGCCAACGGCGTCGCCGACTGGCACGCCGACGACGGCTCCGCCTGGGCAGTGTTCCGCACCGGGTCGTTCGCGGCCGGGGCACGGTTCGTGGACGCGATCGCCGAGATCGCGGACGCGGTGAACCACCACCCCGACGTGGACCTGCGCTACTCCACGGTGACGGTCCGCACCTCGTCTCACGACGCCGGCGGGCTGACGACGCGCGACGTGGACCTGGCCCGGCGGATCAGCGACGCCGCCCGTGAGCTGGAGCTCCCTGCGGAGGAGCAGCGGCACTGACCGCCTCGGGCGGCGAGCACGACGCCACCGGCGACGGACGAGGGAGGGCCATGTCCGACGAGATCACCGCGGCCGGGTTCGAGGCCGCCCCTGGTACTGACGACTGGCGCGCCCTCTCCCTGGGGGCGAGCGCCCTGTTCCGCACCCGCGCGCCGGGCGAGGGCGCGGTGCTCCTCGAGCGCGTCCGCGTGCTCGCCGACGGTGCGGACCACCACCCGGACGTCGACCTGCGCCCGGACGGCGTCGTCGTGCGCGTGTCGTCGCACGACGTCGACGGCCTCTGCCGTCGTGACGTCGCCCTGGCCCGCGAGATCTCCGCCGCCGCGGCCGACCTCGGGCTCGCCGCCGACCCCGCGGGGGTGCAGGAGGTGGAGCTGACGATCGACGCCGCGGACCGCGAGCGGGTCATGCCGTTCTGGGGCGCGGTGCTCGGCCACCGGCGCGAGGACGAGGACCTCGTGGACCCCCACGGGCGGTGGCCCGGCATCTGGTTCCAGGGGATGGACGAGCCGCGCCCGCTGCGCAACCGCCTGCACCTGGACGTCTTCGTGCCCCACGACGTGCGGCAGGCGCGCGTCGACGCGGCGCTCGCGGCCGGCGGCCGCGTCACGACCGAGGAGTTCGTGCCGCACTGGTGGACCCTCGCGGACCACGAGGGGAACGAGGCCGACGTCGTGGCCTGGGAGGGTTTCGACGAGGACCTGGCCGACGGCCTGCTCACCCCCGAGGAGTTCCGGGCGGCGGGCGGCGCGGACGACTGGCGGGTGCTGCAGGGCGCCAGCGCCTACTACGCGACGGGCGGCTTCGACGCGGGCGTCGAGCTGGTCGCGCGGGCGGCCCGCGCCGCGGAGGAGGCGGGCGTGCCCCTGTTCGCCGACCTGCGGTACTCGGGCGCGACCCTGCGCGTCGGGCCGCCCGAGGACGGCTGGATCGACGCCGCCCGGCTCGGGGTGGCGAGGCGGGTGCAGTCCGCGGCCCGCGACCTCGGGCTGCGCGCCGACCCGGCGGTGCTTCGCGACGTGCAGCTCACGTTCGACGCGCTCGACGTCGACGCGGTGCGGCGGTTCTGGGCGGCGGCACTCGGGTACGCCACGCGCGGGGCGACGGACCTGTACGACCCGCTGCTGCGCGGCCCGTCGGTGTTCCTCCAGCCGCTCGACGCCCCGCGCGAGCAGCGCAACCGGATCCACGTGGACGTCATGGTCCCCGCCGACGTCGCCGACGCCCGCGTGGCGGCCGCGATCGCGGCGGGCGGCACCGTGGTGCGGGACGCCGAGGCGCCCTTCTGGCGCACCGTGGCGGATCCCGAGGGCAACGAGGTGGACATCGCGGTCGTCCCGGGACGCGCGGAGGCGTGGGGCGGGTGATCGACCCGGCCCGCGGGTGAGACCTGGGTCCTCGCTGGTCGTCCCCGGTGCGCCTGCACCATGCCGCCTGGCCTGCCGCTATGCTCCGGGGCGCGCGCCGGAGCGACCGGGGCGAGACCCGGCCCCGGTGACGCCGCGGCCACGAGGAGGTGGCGGTGAGCGTGCCAGGCGGCGGAGACCTCGCGATCGAGACGCGAGGGCTGCGCAAGACGTACCGCAGCGCGCGGGGAAGGTCGGTCGGGGTGGAGGGCCTCGACCTGCAGGTACCGGTGGGCGGGGTGCACGGCTTCCTCGGCCCCAACGGCTCCGGCAAGACGACGACGATCCGGATGCTGCTCGGCCTGGTCCGGCCCGACCGCGGCACGGCCACGATCTTCGGGCACGAGGTGCCCCGGCGGCTGCCGGAGGTGGTGGGTCGGGTGGGCGCGATCGTGGAGAGCCCCAAGTTCTTCCCCGCGTTCAGCGCGCGGCGGAACCTGCGGCTGCTCGCCGACGCGATCGGTGCGCCGACGGGCCGCGTGGACGCCGTCATCGACGAGGTCGGGCTCACCGGGCGCTCCAAGGACCGGTACAAGGGGTACTCGCTCGGGATGAAGCAGCGGCTCGCGATCGCCGCGACCCTGCTCAAGGACCCCGACCTGCTGATCTTCGACGAGCCCACCAACGGCCTCGACCCCGCAGGCATCCGCGAGATCCGGCAGACCATGCGCGGTCTGGCCGACCAGGGCAAGACTGTCCTCGTCTCCAGCCACATCCTCGCCGAGGTGGAGCAGATCGCGGACACGGTGTCGATCGTGGCCCGCGGGCGCCTTGTCGCGGCGGGGCGGGTGGCGGACCTCGTGGGCGCCGGTTCCGCCGCGCGCTCGGTGCGCCTGCGGGTCGCCGCCCCCGACCTCACCATCGCCACCAGCGTGCTCGAGACGGGCGGGCTGCTCGTGCGCCGCGAGCACGACGCGCTCGTCGTCGACGGCGCGGCCGACGCCGCCCAGGTCAACCGCGCGCTCGGCGAGCGTGGGGTGTGGGTGCATGAGCTCACCCCGCTCCAGGCCGACCTGGAGTCCGTCTTCCTCGGCCTCACCGCACACGAGACCCCGGGTGGTCACACCCACAAGGGCGGGCGCACCAAGCGGGGCGGGCCGCCGCCGGAGCCCGCGCACGCGGCGGCGCAGGCACCGATCTCGGAGGGGGAGGCATGAGCCGCCTGCTCCGCGTCGAGCTGCGCCGGCTGTGGGCGCGTCAGATCACCCGCTGGGCGTGCGTCGGGGTGCTGGCGCTGGCGGCGATCAGCGGCCTGGCGGTGTACCTGTCGGCGCCGCCGCCGAGCGCCCAGGAGGTCGCGAACGCCCAGGAGATGTTCGCGGCCGACCAGGAGGCCTGGGAGACGGACGGCGAGCAGCAGGTCGCCAGCTGCGAGGCCGACGCGGAGGCCGAGGGGCGCACCCCCGAGGAGTGGGGCTGCGACCAGATGGCGCCCCGCCTGGAGTACTACCTGCCGCCCACGCAGACCTTCGTCCCCGACGCGACCCAGCAGGAGCTGATGTTCGGCGCGGAGGAGGTCGACGCGGACGACGACGCGACGGCCGCAGCGGTGGAGGAGATCCGCGGCTCCGTGTGGAACGGGTGGGCGGGGCTGGCCTCCCTCGACGACGTGGCCGTCCTGCTGGTCCTCGTCGCGCTGGTCGTCGGCGTCAGCTTCGTGACGGCCGAGATCAACAGCGGGTCGCTGGGCATGTGGCTCACCTTCGAGCCGCGGCGGCAACGGGTGTACTGGGCCAAGGCCGCGGCGGCCGCCCTCGGCACCGTCCCGCTGGTGCTGGTCGGGTTCGCGCTCCTGGTCGCCGCCTCGTACGCGGTGTACGCCTCGTTCGGCACGCTGGGCGGCCTTACGGGCGCCGTCTGGCTGGAGGTCGCGGCGTTCACCGGCCGGCTGGTCGCGGCCGGCGCGGCGCTCGCCGCGGTGGGGGTGGCCCTGGGCGTGCTGTTCAAGCACGCGGCGGCGGCGGTCGGCGTCGTCGGCGTCGTCGCGTGGGGGTCCCTGGTCTTCGGCTTCGGCCTCGGGGAGCTGCAGCGCTGGCTGCCGACGACGGCGCTCACGGCATGGCTGCAGGGCGGCTCGGTCTTCAGCACGGAGCGGTGCACGCCCAGCGCCGACGGCGTCTTCGAGTGCCTCCCGGTGGACCACGTCGTGACCACGACGCAGGGCGGGCTCACGCTGCTGGCGGTCACGGCCGTGCTCACGCTGCTCGCCGCGCTGGTGTTCCGGCGGCGCGACGTGAGCTGACCCGCCGTCGCGCTGCACGTCGTGAGCCCGGTGTCCCGCATGGTGGGACACCGGGCTCACGACGTGACATCGCGGAGTCGCGGGCGTAACGTTCGATCCGTGCAGACGATCCTCGTAGTACTTCTTCCCGGGCGCGCCGACTAGGCCCACGCACCAGGCTTCGTCAGCGCGCTCACCCCTCGTCAGTCCCGTCATCCCGGGACCGGGGGGTTTTTCATTGCAGCGACACCCTCGCCAGACCCTTCGCCCGCAAGACCGACCGGCAGGAGAGACCGATGGTCCAGCCGAACCCGACCCCCGCCCAGGTGGCCGCCCGCACCGCGTCGCGCCCCACCGACCGACCCGTGTCCGGTGAGGAGGTCACCGGCGCCGAGTCGATCGTCCGCTCCCTCGAGTCGGTCGGCGTCGAGGACGTCTTCGGCATCCCGGGCGGTGCGATCCTCCCGCTCTACGACCCGCTCATGGACTCGAAGCAGATCCGCCACATCCTCGTGCGGCACGAGCAGGGCGGCGGCCACGCGGCCGAGGGCTACGCGCACGCGACGGGCAAGGTCGGCGTCACGATGGCGACCTCGGGGCCGGGTGCGACCAACCTGGTGACGCCCCTCGCGGACGCCCACATGGACTCCGTCCCGCTGGTCGCGATCACCGGCCAGGTCGCCGAGTCGCTCATCGGCACCGACGGCTTCCAGGAGGCCGACATCGTCGGCATCACCATGCCGATCACCAAGCACTCCTACCTGGTCACCGACCCGGCGGAGATCCCGCGCACGATCGCCGAGGCGTTCCACATCGCGTCGACCGGGCGGCCGGGGCCCGTGCTGGTGGACATCGCGAAGTCCGCGATGCAGGCCAGCACCACCTTCTCCTGGCCGCAGGAGCTCTCGCTGCCCGGCTACCACCCGGTGACGAAGCCGCACGCCAAGCAGATCCGCGAGGCCGCGAAGCTCCTCGCCACGGCTCGCCGTCCTGTGCTGTACGTGGGCGGCGGCGTCGTCCGTGCGGGCGCGTCCGCGGCGCTGCGCCGCCTGGTCGACACGTCCGGGGCGGCCGTCGTCACGACGCTGACCGCCCGCGGCGCGGTCCCCGACAGCCACCCGCAGCAGCTGGGGATGCCCGGCATGCACGGCACGGTCCCGGCGGTGGCCGCGCTGCAGAAGGCCGACCTCGTGGTGGCGCTCGGCGCCCGCTTCGACGACCGGGTGACCGGCCGGCTGTCGAGCTTCGCGCCGCAGGCCGCCGTCGTGCACGCCGACATCGACCCCGCCGAGATCGGCAAGAACCGACCCGTGGACGTGCCCATCGTCGGCGACCTGCGCGAGGTCATCGCCGACCTGGTGCCGGCCCTCGAGGCCGAGCACGCCAAGGTGGGCAAGCCTGACCTGGCGGCGTGGTGGCACCAGCTCGACACGTGGCGCGAGACCTACCCGCTCGGCTTCTCGCCCACGGACGACGGGCACCTGGCGCCGCAGCACGTGATCTCCCGCCTGGGCGAGCTGGCCGGGCCGGACGCGATCTACGCCGCGGGCGTGGGCCAGCACCAGATGTGGGCGGCGCAGTTCATCCGCTACGAGCGTCCGCGCACCTGGCTGAACTCCGCGGGCCTGGGCACGATGGGCTTCGCGGTGCCGGCCGCGATGGGCGCCAAGGTGGGCGAGCCCGACCGCGAGGTGTGGGCGATCGACGGCGACGGCTGCTTCCAGATGACCAACCAGGAGCTCGCGACCTGCGCGATCAACGACATCCCGATCAAGGTGGCGCTGATCAACAACAGCTCGCTCGGCATGGTGCGGCAGTGGCAGACGCTCTTCTACGACGAGCGGTACTCCAACACCGACCTGCACACCGGGCACGGGACCCGACGCATCCCCGACTTCGTCAAGCTCGCCGACGCGTACGGGTGCGAGGGCATCCGTGTCGAGCGCGCGGATGAGATCGACGCCGCGATCAAGCGTGCCCAGGAGATCGACGACCGCCCCGTGGTCATCGACTTCCAGGTCTCGCGCGACGCCATGGTGTGGCCGATGGTCGCCGCCGGCGTGCCGAACGACGACATCCAGTACGCGCGCGGCATCTCGCCCGCGTGGGACCGCGAAGACTGACCGGCCGACGAGCAGAGACGGAGCCACACCCCATGTCGCGTCACACCCTGTCCGTGCTGGTCGAGAACAAGCCGGGCGTCCTCACCCGCGTCTCGGCGCTCTTCGCTCGCCGGGCGTTCAACATCCACTCCCTGGCCGTGGGCCCCACCGAGCACGAGGAGATCTCGCGCATCACCGTGGTGGTCGACGTCGAGGAGCACCCGCTCGAGCACGTGACCAAGCAGCTCAACAAGCTGGTCAACGTCATCAAGATCGTCGAGCTCGACCCTGGGTCGTCCGTGCAGCGTGAGCTCCTGCTCGTCAAGGTGCGGGCCGACGCGGCCACGCGGTCCGGGGTGCTCGAGGTCGTCGACCTCTTCCGCGCCCACGTCGTGGACGTCGTGCCCGACACCGTCGTCATCGAGGCGACCGGCACCGACGCCAAGCTGTCCGCCCTGCTCGCAGCCCTGGAGCCGTACGGCGTCCGCGAGATCGTCAAGTCCGGCACCCTCGCGGTGGGCCGCGGATCGCGGTCCATCACCGACCGAGCGCTGGAGCGCGTGCGCACGGCCTGACGCCGAGCGCGTACCGTCACCCCTGCCGGTGACCACCGAATCGAGTACCGAACGACGTACCGACCCGGTACCGACCCGAATTTCGACCCGCAGTACCGAGAACCGAGGAGCATCACCGTGGCTGAGCTGTTCTACGACGACGACGCCGACCTGTCCATCATCCAGCAGCGCAAGGTCGCCGTCATCGGCTACGGCAGCCAGGGCCACGCGCACGCGCTGAACCTGCGCGACTCGGGCGTCGACGTCCGAGTCGGCCTGCGCGAGGGCTCGGGCTCCGCGAAGAAGGCCGAGGACGAGGGCCTGCGCGTGCTGACCGTGGCCGACGCCGTCAAGGAGGCCGACGTCGTCGTCATCCTCGCGCCGGACCAGGTGCAGCGGCACGTGTACCGCGACGAGATCGCTCCGAACCTCAAGGAGGGTGCGGCGCTCGTCTTCGGTCACGGCTTCAACATCCGCTTCGGCTACATCAAGCCCGAGGCGGGTCACGACGTGCTCATGGTCGCCCCCAAGGGCCCGGGCCACCTCGTGCGCCGCGAGTACGTGGACGGCCGCGGCGTGCCGGTCATCGTCGCCGTCGAGCAGGACGCGTCCGGCTCCGCCTGGGAGCTCGCGCTGTCCTACGCGAAGGGCATCGGCGGCCTGCGTGCCGGCGGCATCAAGACCACGTTCACCGAGGAGACCGAGACCGACCTGTTCGGCGAGCAGGCCGTGCTCTGCGGCGGCGCCTCGCAGCTGGTCCAGTACGGCTTCGAGACGCTGACCGAGGCGGGCTACCAGCCCGAGGTCGCGTACTTCGAGGTGCTGCACGAGCTGAAGCTGATCGTCGACCTCATGGTCGAGGGCGGCATCGCCAAGCAGCGCTGGTCGGTCTCCGACACCGCCGAGTACGGCGACTACGTCTCCGGCCCGCGCGTCATCGACCCGCACGTCAAGGAGAACATGAAGGCCGTTCTCGCGGACATCCAGAACGGCGCCTTCGCCGAGCGCTTCATCGCGGACCAGGACGCCGGCGCGCCCGAGTTCACCGCGCTGCGCGACAAGGGCGAGGCGCACCCGATCGAGACCACCGGCCGCGAGCTGCGGAAGATGTTCTCGTGGATCAAGCCCGCTGACTCCGACTACACGGAGGGCAGCGCCGCTCGCTGACCCACACCGTCAGCAGCGACGCGCGCGGCCGCCGCCCGGGAGACCCCCGGCCGGCGGCCGCACGTGCGTCCGGGGACGGCGCGGCCTCCCGCGGGCCGCGCACGGACACGGACCGGCCGGGCGAGCTGTAGCCAGCCCGCCAGGCAGGATGTCCGGCATGTGCGACGACACGACCCGGCCCCCGACCGACGACTCGCAGGACGGGACGGGCGGGGCGATCCACGACGAGGCGCACGCCGAGCGCATCGCGGAGTTCTGGGACGCCGCCCGCCCGAGCGCCGGGAGCATCAGCCAGGGCGGGGCGGCGGGGGAGCGGTCGGAGAACGTCGAGCGACCGTCCGCGTGGGCGTTCGGGGACTCGCCCGGGCTCGCCGACGAGCTGCTCGCCCTGGTGCTCGGGGGGCGCAAGACGGCCGCGGCGTCGCTGGTCGTCGAGTTCGAGGACGTCGCCGATCCGGTGCCTGCCGCCGGGGACCTGTCGATCGTCCTGGACGGCCAGGGCGAGCCGCGCGCGCTGATCCGGACCACGCAGGTCGAGATCGTGCCGTTCGCGGAGGTCACGGCCGTGCACGCCTCCCTCGAGGGCGAAGGCGACCGCACCGTGGAGGCGTGGCGCACCGAGCACGAGCGGGCCTGGCGCGGCACGCTCGAGTCCCTCGGGCGCGAGTTCGATCCGTCGATGCTGGTGGTGTGCGAGCGGTTCACGGTGCTCTACTCGGCATGACGACGGCCGAGCGTACGCGTCCGCCCCCGGGGGCATGGGGCGACCCGCAGGGAGTGCTTGCTCAGCCGATCAGGCCCGCCATGCGGCGGCCGACGTCCACCAGGTCGACCCGGTCCAGGGCGTCGACGTCGGGCAGCCGGTGCCAGGCGACGGCGTCGGTGCTGCCGTCCGCCTCGACGGTCAGCTCGCCGCCGACGACGCGTGCGCGGTAGACGATCCGGATCCCGTGCAGCGGTTCCGTGGGCGGCGTGCCGTTCACCGCGAACCGGCGTTCCGCGGGCACGACGATGCTGTCGACGCCGAGCAGGCCGTCGAGCACGACGTCGTAGCCGGTCTCCTCGCGCAGCTCGCGGACGGCGGCGGCCTCCGGGTGCTCGCCGGGGTCGATGCCGCCACCGGGCAGCGTCCAGCCGGACCCGCCGCCCTCGTTCCAGTGGGGGAGGAGGATCTGGTCGTCGTCGACCACGACGGCGTAGGCGGCGATGCGCGTGAACATCCGGACATCCTGACAGGCGGCGCCTGACGAGGGCGGCGTGACCTGGCAGGATGGCGCGCATGACCGACGACGCGAACCCCGGGCTGGACGCCGAGCAGGCCGACCTGATCACGCAGTTCTGGGACGTCGCGCGCCCGAGCGCCGGCCGCACCAGCCACGGCGGCGCGGTGGGGGAGCGCTCGGAGAACGTGGTGCCGCCGCCGGCCTGGTCGTTCGGGGACTCGCCCGAGCTGGCCGACGAGCTGCTGGCCCTCGTGGTCGACGGGGTGAAGACCGGCACCGCGGCCGCCGTCTGGGAGTACGAGGCCGCCGACGAGCCGTTGCCGCGCAAGGGTGACCTGTCCATCGTGCTCGACGGCGGGGGCGCGCCGCGCCTCCTCATCAGGACCACGCAGGTCGACACCGTCCCGTTCGAGGAGGTGACCGCCGAGCACGCCGCCGCGGAGGGTGAGGGCGACCGCTCCCTCGCCGACTGGCGCGCGGGCCACGAGCGCTACTGGCGGCGCACGCTGGCGCAGATCGGCCGCGAGTTCGACCCGACGATGCCGGTGGTCTGCGAGCGGTTCAAGGTGCTCTTCCGCGCCTGACCCGCGTCCCGGTGTCGGGGCAGCGTGCGTCCGGTGGCCGACATCGGGCACGATGGCGCGATGCCCGCCGCGCCGCCGCCCGCCCCGCTGCCGCCCGCCACGATCCGACCCGCCACGCCCGAGGACGCGCCGGGGTGCGCGATCGTGCACCACACGTCGTGGGTCGAGACGTACGGCGGCCTGCTCCCCGCGGAGCACTGGGAGACCGACACGCTCGAGGCGCGCACCGCGACCTGGCGGCGCTGGCTCGCCGGTGAGCTGACGGCGGTCGTGGCGGAGCTCGACGGGCGGGTCGTCGGCGTCGCCTTTGCCGACAGGGGGCGGGAGGTGGGCGGCCATGCGCCGGTGCGCGACCGCGAGCTCTGGCTCCTCTACGTGCTGGCGGAGCACCACGGGACGGGCATCGGTCAGGCGCTGCTGGGCGCCGTCGTGCCGCCAGGGGTGCCCGCCCAGCTCTGGGTCGTGGAGGAGAACCCGCGGGCACGTCGGTTCTACGAGCGCCACGGGTTCGTCCCCGACGGCGCCCGCTTCGTCGACGAGCGGTTGGACCTCGCCGAGGTCCGGCACGTGCGCTGACCACGCGTGACCTGCGAGGTCACGGCCCCGTCCGTCCGAGGAATGAGATCTCTGTCCGCATCATGACCCCGCGGGCTTAGGCTCGGCCCCATGACGCGGAGCATCGACCTGGCAGTGGTGGCCGGCGACGGCATCGGCACGGAAGTCGTGGAGCAGGGCCTGGCGGTCCTCGAGGCGGCCGTGGCCGGCTCGGACGTCAAGATCTCCACCACCGAGTTCGACCTGGGGGCGCGCCGCTGGCATGCCACGGGCGAGACCCTCACCGACGCCGACCTCGAGGCCATCAAGGGCCACGACGCGATCCTGCTGGGCGCCATCGGCGACCCCAGCGTCCCGTCGGGCGTCCTCGAGCGCGGGCTGCTGCTCAAGCTCCGCTTCTCGCTGGACCACTACGTGAACCTGCGCCCGGGCAAGCTGTACCCCGGCGTGACCAGCCCGCTGGCCAACCCCGGCGACGTCGACTTCGTCGTCGTGCGCGAGGGCACCGAGGGCCCGTACGTCGGCAACGGCGGCGCGCTGCGCGTCGGTACCCCGCACGAGATCGCCACCGAGGTGTCGGTCAACACCGCGTTCGGCGTCGAGCGCGTGGTCCGCGACGCCTTCGCCCGCGCCCAGGCCCGCCCGCGCAAGCACCTCACGCTGGTGCACAAGCACAACGTGCTCGTGCACGCCGGCCACCTGTGGCGCCGCACGGTCGAGGCCGTCAACGCCGACTTCCCGGACGTCACCACGGACTACCTGCACGTGGACGCCGCCACGATCTTCCTCACGACGAACCCGTCGCGCTTCGACGTGATCGTCACCGACAACCTGTTCGGCGACATCCTCACCGACCAGGCCGCCGCGATCACCGGCGGTATCGGCCTCGCCGCGTCGGCGAACATCAACCCGGACCGCACGGCGCCGTCCATGTTCGAGCCGGTGCACGGCTCCGCGCCGGACATCGCCGGCCAGGGCAAGGCCGACCCGACCGCCACCGTGCTGTCGGTGTCCCTCCTGCTCGACCACCTCGGCCTCACCGAGGAGAGCAAGCGCGTGGAGGCCGCGGTCGCGGCCGACCTCGTCGAGCGCGGCGACCGAGTACGCACGACGGCCGAGGTCGGGCGCGACCTCGCCGCTCGCGTCAACGGCTGACGACGCCCCGCGCGTCGCCACCGGACGGCGCGGCGCCACCTGCGCCGCGCCGTCGGACGTGTCGTCCGAGCCACCGCCCGCCCCGGCCGTCGTCCCCTGTCGATCACCCGACGATCTCTCTATCGTCCGGGTGGCCGCTGTGGTCGGCACGACGCCGGTGCCCACGCGCTGCGCGGTCGTGGAAAACTACAGGGGTCACCCGGTGAAAGGCCCCCGATCATGACCACTTCCAGCACCACCTCCTCCGCCGCGAGCGCCGACGGGTCGGGCATCCTCCCGGCCGAGCTCGAGGATCTCGTCACCCTCTTCGACGTCCGTGCCACGGACAGCCCCACCCCGGACGCCGAGCGCGAGGCCGCGCTGCAGGCGCCGAAGTTCGGCACCGTGTTCACGGACCACATGGCCCGCATCAGCTGGCGCCAGGGCGACGGCTGGCTCGACCGCCGCATCGAGAAGTACGGCCCGCTGCAGCTCGACCCCGCGACCGCCGTCCTGCACTACGCGCAGGAGATCTTCGAGGGGATGAAGGCGTACCGGCACGCGGACGGCTCGGTCTGGACGTTCCGTCCGGACGCCAACGCGGCCCGGTTCGCGCGCTCGGCGCACCGACTGGCGCTGCCCGCGCTGTCGGTCGACGACTTCATCGGCTCCATCGCGGCGCTCGTGCGCGCCGACATCGACTGGGTGCCGTCCGGCGAGGACTTCAGCCTCTACCTGCGGCCCTTCACCTTCGCGTCGGAGGCGTTCCTCGGGGTACGTCCCACCGCCGAGGCCGAGTACCTCGTCATCGCCTCTCCCGTCGGCCCGTACTTCGCCGGCGGCGTGAAGCCGGTGTCGATCTGGATCGACGAGCACTACCACCGCTCCGGGCCGGGGGGCACGGGCGACGCGAAGTACGGCGGCAACTACGCGGCGAGCCTGCTGCCGCAGCAGCTCGCCGCCGAGAAGGGCTTCGACCAGGTCTGCTACCTCGACGCGACGACGAACACGTCGCTCGAGGAGCTCGGCGGGATGAACGTCTTCGTCGTCATGGCGGACGGCTCGGTGCACACCCCGGAGCTCACCGGCTCGTTCCTCGAGGGCGTCACCCGCTCGTCCATCCTGCAGCTCGCCGCGGACCGCGGTCACCAGGCCGTCGAGCGTCGTCTCCCGCTCGCCGAGGTCGTCGCCGGCCTCCAGGACGGCACGGTGCGCGAGATCTTCGCCTGCGGCACGGCGGCGGTCATCACCCCGGTCGGCCGGCTCGCGGGCGACGAGTTCGACCTGCAGGTCTCGGGCGGGGAACCGGGGGAGCTCACGATGGCGATCCGCGAGGAGCTCACCGACATCCAGTACGGTCGGGCCGCGGACCGGCACGGCTGGATGCGCCGGCTCGCCTGAGCCGCGCCGCGGTCGTCGCGGCACGCAGCTCGGGCGGGCTCGGCCACGACCACGGACGGAGGCTCCCCGCATGGCGACCCCGATCACGGCCGACGAGGTCAACCGCACCACGCTCGCGCGCCAGCAGCTGCTCGCCCGCTCCGACGACGACGTCCCCGCCGTCGTCGGGCGGGTGGGCGGCCTGCAGGCCCAGCACGCCGACATGCCCTACGTCGCACTCTGGGCGCGGCGGGCCGGGCAGACGATCGGTGCGCTCGAGGACGCCCTCACCGACGGCGACGTCGTGAAGGCGACCGTCATGAGGTCCACGCTGCACGTCGTGCCGAGCGCGGACTGGCCGCTGCTCGACGCCGTCTCCGCGGAGCAGCGGTTGGCGGCCTGGCGTGCGAGCGCCCGGCGGGCGGGGGTCGACCTGACCGGGCTCAACGCCGCCGTGCGCGCGTTCTGCGCCGAGCCCCGCACCCTCGACGAGGTGGAGGCCTTCGCCGCCGACCAGTACCCCGGCGTCGACGCCGTGGCGGCGATCCCGGGCGGCGTGAGCCGCGCCTGGTGGCGCCTCGCGAGCGCGGGTGGCGGCCTCGTGCACGTGCCGCCGAGCGGCCTGTGGGGCTCCCACGTCGCGGCGCGCTACCAGGACGGGTCGCGCTGGCTGGCCGACCGGGTGTCGCACCCGCTGCCCGTGGTGCCTCCGGACGAGGCCCGCGCCCGGGTCGTCGAGATGTACCTGCGCGCGTTCGGGCCGGCATCGGTGCGCGACGTCGCGCGGGGGATCGGCGTCCGGGGCGTCGGGTCGATGAAGCGCGCGCTCGCGCTCCTGGAGCTGCGGGCGTACGTCGCGCCCGACGGCCGCGAGCTGCTCGACCTGGCCGACGCGGCTGTGGTGCCCGGGGACACGCCCGCGCCGGTGCGGCTCCTGCCGCGCTGGGACCAGCTGCTCGTGGCGCTCGACGAGCGGTCGCGGATCGTCGACGCCGAGCACGTCGGCCGCGTCTACCGGCGCAACGCCGACGTGCTCCCCACCCTCTGGGTGGACGGCCGGGTCGCCGGGACGTGGTCCCTGGACGTCGACGCGCGCCGCGCCACCGTGCACCTCGAGCCCTTCACCGGTGACGCCTGGGCGCACCACCGCGACGCGCTGGAGGCGGAGGCGGGCGCCCTGCTCGACCTCGCCGCGGCGGACGCCCCCGAGCGCGAGATCACCTGGTCGGCCGAGCCGGCCGCACGAGAGTCCGGCCGAGCACACCGTTGAGCATCGCGGAGACCGCCACCCCGACCACGACCCAGACCAGGGCGGTCACCACCGCCGAGGCGGCGTCGCCGGTGCCCGTGAACGCGAGGGCGGCGAGGATCACGGTGACCAGCGCGACCAACCAGCCGAAGAACATCCGTGGCCGCGGCACCACGCGCACGAGCAGCTGGAGGACCACGGCCGCGAGCAGGGCGAACACGGCCCCGGTCAGCGCCCACGCCAGCGCGGGCGCGCCGGGCACCAGCCGGGACGGGCCGAGCAGGCCCACGTCGAACGCGCTGTCGAAGACCACCGATGCCGCGAGGCCGAGGACGGCGCACACCACCACGGTGACGGCGGCCCCGGACCAGTAGCGGCGGCGGTCCAGGGCGAGCAGCCCGCGTGACGTGGGTGGTGGTGCGTCCCAGGCGTCGACGGGCTCCGCCGTCGGCACGGGGTGCGTGACGTGGCCGGCTCCGGGCGAGATGCCGGGCGAGATACCGGGCGGTGGTCCGGCGGGCTCGGTGGGCCAGGTGGGCCCGGTCGGTCGCGGGTCGGTCATCGGTGCTGCCTCCTGACCTCGGTGACGGTGCCAGCCGACCACACCCCGGGCTCGGTCGCACGGCCGCCCGACGCGGGACGTGCGGGGCCACGGCGTGGACGGCCTGTCCGTCCGCCGCGAGGGTGTGGCACCATGTGGCCCATGACACGCCTCGCCCATCAGCGTCGCTCGCTCATCATTCGGTAGCGCGTCCGGCACACCCGCCGGACGCGCAGACCTTCCGTACCCCGGGGGGTCTTTTTTGTTGACCAGAACGCCCAGAGCTTCTCGACGTGGGGAGTCCCGCATGACCGCCACCCCGTTCCACGTGTACGACACCACCCTGCGCGACGGCGCGCAGCAGGAGGGCATGAACCTCTCGGTGGCGGACAAGCTGGCGATCGCGCCGCTGCTGGACGAGCTGGGTGTCGGCTTCATCGAGGGAGGCTGGCCGGGGGCCGTCCCCAAGGACACGGAGTTCTTCCGGCGGGCCGCCAAGGAGCTCTCCCTGCGGAACGCGGTGCTCGCGGCGTTCGGGGCCACCCGCAAGGCGGGCACGCGCGCCTGGGATGACCCGCAGGTGCGCGCGCTGCTCGACTCCGAGGCACCGGTCGTCACCCTGGTGGCCAAGTCGGACGTGCGGCACGTGGAACGCGCGCTGCGCACCACCCCCGACGAGGGGCTGGCGATGATCTCCGACACCGTGGCGTTCCTCGTGGGCGAGGGGCGCCGGGTCGTGGTGGACGCCGAGCACTTCTTCGACGGCTACCGGTTCGACCCGGCGTACTCCCGGGCCGCGGCCGAGGCGGCGTTCACCGCGGGCGCGGAGGTCGTCGTGCTGTGCGACACGAACGGGGGGATGCTGCCGCACTGGGTGACCGACGTCGTCACCGAGGTGCGCGGCGCGCTGGGCGTGCCGCACGGACGCGACGCCGCCGCGGGCGACCACCTCCTGGGCGTGCACGCGCACAACGACTCGGGCTGCGCCGTGGGGAACACCCTGGCCGCCGTCGCGTCCGGCGCGTGGCACGTGCAGGGCACCGTGAACGGCTACGGCGAGCGCACCGGCAACGTGGACCTGGTGACCGTCGTCGCGAACCTCGAGCTCAAGCACGGCCTGCGCACCCTGGCCGGCGAGGGCCTCGCGGAGGCGACGCGCATCGCACACGCCGTCGCCGAGATCACCAACATCTCCCCGTACGCGCGCCAGCCGTACGTCGGGGCCAGCGCGTTCGCGCACAAGGCGGGGCTGCATGCCAGCGCCATCAAGGTGGACCCGGACCTGTATCAGCACATCGACCCGACGGCCGTGGGCAACGACATGCGCATGCTGGTGTCGGACATGGCGGGCCGCGCATCCATCGAGCTCAAGGGTCGCGAGCTGGGATACGACCTCAGCGGACAGGGCGAGCTGCTCACCCGCGTCATGACGCGCGTCAAGGACGCCGAGGCGCAGGGCTACACGTTCGACGCCGCCGACGCGTCCTTCGAGCTGCTGCTGCGCGAGGAGCTCACCGGCACGCGGCAGACGTACTTCCGGGTGGAGAGCTGGCGGACCATCGTCGAGACGACCGCCGGCACGGCCGGCCACGATGCCGCGAGCCGGGACGCCGACGCGGTCGCGGAGGCGACGGTGAAGCTGCACGCCGGCGGCGAGCGCGTCGTCGCGACAGGGGAGGGCAACGGCCCGGTGAACGCCCTCGACCAGGCGCTGCGCAGCGCGCTGACCCGCGTGTACCCGCAGATGGAGAAGTTCGAGCTCATCGACTTCAAGGTGCGCATCCTCGACGCCCAGCAGGGCACGGACGCCACCACCCGCGTGCTGGTGGAGACGACGGACGGGCAGCACTCGTGGTCCACCGTGGGCGTGGGACCCAACGTCATCGAGGCGGCCTGGGAGTCGCTCATCGACGCGTACGTGTACGGCCTGGTGCACGCGGGCGTCGAGCCGCGCTGACCTACCGTGGGTTCCGGCCGCTCGTGAGCCGGTGGGGCCGGACGGCCTCGTACGTCGCCTTGAGGGCGGCGGTGGTCCGGTCGTAGCGGCGCTGCGCCACGCGGACGAAGAGGAAGTCGACGACGGCGAGCTGGGCGATGCGGCTCGACATCGCGCCGGAGCGGAACTGCGTCTCGCGCGCCGTCGTCGCGAGGACGACGTCGGCGAGCTCGGCGAGCGGCGAGGCCGGGAAGTTCGTCACGGCCACGGTGGTGGCGCCCGCGTCGCGCGCGAGCGTGAGCGCCTGCACGGTCTCCACCGTGGTGCCGGTGTGCGACACGGCCACGGCGACGCAGCCCTCGCCGAGCAGCGCCGCGGACTGGAGCTGGCCGTGCAGGTCCACGGGGGCGAAGCACGCGATGCCGATGCGGGTGAGCTTCTGGCCGAGGTCCTGTGCCGTGAGGCCGCTCGACCCGGCGCCGTAGACGTCGACGCGCGGGGCGGCCGCCACGGCGTCGACGGCGCGCTCGAGCGCGTCGAGGTCGAGCATGCGCGCCGTCTCCTCGATCGTCCGGGCCTCGTGGAACGCGATCTTGGACACGACGTCGGTGGCGGTGTCGGTCCGGTTGATCTCGCCCTCGGCGATGCCGGAGCGCTCGAGCTCGACGGCGCGGCGGCTCGTGGCCTGCGCGAGGTCGATGCGGAACTCGGGGTACCCGGCGTAGCCGACGGCCCGGCAGAACCGCACGACCGTCGCCTGCGAGGTCCCGGCGCGGGCGGCGAGCTCGGTGATGGTGGCGCCGACGACGCCGGGCGGGTCGTCGAGGACGACGGCGGCGATGCGCGCCTCGGCGGGGCGGAGCGTGGGCAGTGTCTGGCGGAGCCGGACGAGGACGTCACCGTTCATGCGCGGGTCTCCTTCCCGGCGGGGGCGCCGGCGGTCGAGGGGGCGGTGCTGGCCGGGATCGTGCCGGCGGGGCCTGCGGTCCGGCGGACCGTCAGCCAGGTGTCGTGGGGCTCGACGAGAGCGCCGTCCCCGGGGCGTTCGTCGAGGAGGGAGCGGGCGAGCCGCAGGGCGCCGTCGAGGGGGCTCCCGTCCGCCGGCACGAGCCGCACGTCGGGGCGCAGGGCGGACAGGCGTGCCTCGAGCGGCGTGGTCACGGGCGCGCCGATCTGCAGCACGCCGCCCGTCACGGCCGCGAGCGGCGGGATCCCGGGGCGCAGCGCGGCGGCGATGCTCTCCGCGAGGTGGGTGCCGGCGTCGTGCAGGAGGCGCGTCGCGACGAGGTCGCCCGCGCGGGCGGCGTCGGCGACGGCGGGAGTGAACGAGGCGAGGACGTGCGCGCGGTCGGGGCGCCCGTAGAGCGCGGCGGGCCAGCCGTCGACGGGGCCGAAGCGCTCCAGCGCGGCGGCGAGCAGGGTGGGCGAGGCGGGGCCGGGTCGCCCGTCGTGCGTGGCGATCGCCGCCCGCAGCCCGTGCGCGCCGATCCAGGAGCCGGAGCCGAGGTCGCCGAGCAGGTGGCCCCACCCGTCCGCGCGATGCCAGCGCCGCCGCAGGTCGGTGGCGAGCACGATCGCGCCCGTGCCGACGGCGGCGACCGCGCCCGGCCGTCCGCCGAGGGCGCCGAGGTGGGCGGCGAGCGCGTCGGCGGCGACGGCGGTCGCCCCTGCGCCCGCGTCGTGCAGCACGTCGTGCAGGGCGCCGGGCTCCGGGACGAGCGACGGGAGGCCGGTGACCGACACGGCGGCGGCGGCGAGGCGCAGGCCGGGACGCTGACGGGTGAGCGTGTCGACGAGCTCGGCCACCACGTCGGCCGCGTCGCTCCCGGCGGTCGTGATGCGCACGGGGCGGCCCGAGAGGGTCATCGCGCCCGCGGGCCCCGGCGCTCCGTCGGGGTCGGCAGCGGGCGGGCGGTGGCGCGGCACGGCGACCAGCCGGGCGCCGGAGCCGCCGACGTCCACGGCGACGACGTGCTCGGGAGCGGCGGTCGGGGCGTCGGGGCCGGTCACGGGAACCAGTGTGGCAGTGATTTTCTCAGGCTGGACACCTCACAAAAAGAATCTCGCCCGCTCGGGGCGCGGCCGGTGTGACCGACGCCGCCTCCGCCTCCGGGCGCGGCACGGCTACCGTGGAGACGTGCATGGTGAGTACAAGGTTCCCGGTGGCAAGCTCGTGACGGTCGACCTCGACGTGCGCGACGGGCTGCTCGCCGACGTCCGGCTCAGCGGCGACTTCTTCCTGGAGCCCGACGACGCCCTCGAGGTCATCGACGACGCGCTCGTCGGCCTGCCGCGCGAGACGTCCACGAGCGAGCTCGCCCGCGCCGTCGACGAGGGGCTGCGCGTCGCCGAGGAGGACGGCCGCGTGACGGGCGGCGTGACGATGGTCGGCTTCGACGCGTGGGCGGTCGCGGTCGCGGTGCGTCGCGCGCTGGGCCTGGCCACGACGTGGGACGACCACACGTTCGAGGTGCTGCGGCCCGGCCCGCTGCCCCCGGCGACGCTCGCCGCCCTGGACCAGGTGCTCACCGAGGAGCTCGCCGCGGGCCGGCGCGGCCCCACGCTGCGGTTCTGGGACTGGAACGAGCGCGCGGTGTTCATCGGGTCGTTCCAGTCGCTGCGCAACGAGGTGGACCCGGTGGGCGTGCGCGAGCACGACGTGACGGTCGTGCGGCGCATCTCCGGCGGTGGGGCCATGTTCATGGAGGCCGGCAACTGCGTGACGTTCTCGCTGGTGGTGCCGGCCTCGCTCGTGGACGGCCTGTCGTTCGAGCAGTCCTACGCGTTCCTCGACTCGTGGGTGCTGGGTGCCCTGCAGGACGTCGGCGTCGAGGCCTATTTCTCCGGCATGAACGACGTCGCCTCGCCGGCGGGCAAGCTCGCCGGCTCCGCGCAGAAGCGGCTGGCCGGCGGGGCCGTGCTGCACCACATGACGATGGCGTACGACATCGACAGCGCGAAGATGCTCGAGGTGCTGCGCATCGGCCGCGAGAAGCTCTCGGACAAGGGCACCACCAGTGCCAACAAGCGGGTGGACCCGCTGCGGTCGCAGACCGGCATGTCGCGCGACGAGATCATCGACGCGTTCGAGGCGCACTTCAGGTCGCACCACCGCACCGCCGACTCGGAGCTGCGGCCCGAGGAGCTGGCGCGCGCCGACGAGCTGGTGCGGACCAAGTTCGGCAACCCGACCTGGATCAACCGGGTGCCCTGACCCCCGCGTCGTCCCCCCGCGCGCCGACCGTGACGCGCCGTCGAGGTCACCGTCCTGTCACGAATCGGGGCGGTGGCTTTCGTCATCCGTGCTCGGTCAGTAATCTTCCCCACGAAGCGACGCCCCGGAACTTCCTTTCAGGACCGGGGTGCCGCCGCACGCAGCGATCACCACAGCGATCAGCAGGACAGCGAGACGACGACGTCACGCCGGACGACGAGGGCGTCGGCAGGACATGACCGCGAGGACGGCGCACGACCGCGAGAACGGCGGCGCCGCGCACCACGGAGGGCGGCCCAGCGGGCCGCCGGGGGAGGACGACGATGCGTCGAGACATGTGGACCCGGAAGAACGTGGGGGCCGTGGCCACCGCGGCGCTGGTGGCGCTCGGCGTCGCCGCCTGCGGCAGCGGCTCCGACGGCTCGGACGGGGGCGACGGCACGGTCGACGGCGAGGGCAAGACCCTGGACGTCTGGATCATGCAGGGCACCAACCCCAGCGCCGACACCTTCTTCGACGAGGTCTCCACGGCGTTCAAGGAGGAGACGGGCGCCGACCTCAACGTCGAGTTCGTCGAGTGGGCCGACGCGCACGACAGGTTCGTCACCTCGATCGCGGGCAACGCCACGCCCGACGTGGCGGAGACGGGCACCACCTGGACCCCGGAGCTCGCCGACGCCGGCGCGCTCGCGCCGCTGGACGACTTCGTCGCCGAGGCGGGCCTGGGCGACGACCTGGTGGACGGGCTCGTCGAGGCGGGCACGTACGACGAGCAGCTGTACGGCATGCCCTGGTACGCGGGCGTCCGCTCGCTCGTGTACAACACGGAGATCTTCGAGAAGGCCGGCGTCGAGCCGCCCACGACCTGGGCGGAGATCGAGTCGGCGGCCGAGGCCATCAAGGCCGAGTTCCCGGACAAGACCGCGATCGCGGTGCCGGGCGACGCCGAGTTCACGGTGTACCCGTGGGTGTGGGGCGCCGGCGGCGACGTCGCGACGCAGGACGGCGACACGTGGACCTCGGGCCTCGACAGCCCCGAGGCGCAGGAGGGCCTGAGCTTCTGGACCGGCCTGGCGAAGGACGGCTACTCGTCGGCCGGCGCCACGACGTGGCGCGAGACGGACGTGCTCGACGCCTTCGCCCAGGGCGACGTCGGCATGGCGGTCATGGGCTCCTGGACGCCGGGCGCCATCGTCGAGGCGAACAAGGACATGGAGGGCAAGTTCGCGGCCGTGCCGATCCCGGGCAAGGACGGCGGGATGTCGCCGTCGGTCCTGGGCGGCTCGCACCTGAGCATGTTCTCCACGGCCGAGGACCAGGACCTCGCGTTCGCGTTCATCGAGATGATGACGACCGGCGACTTCGCCACGAAGTGGGGCGAGCAGGCCGGGTACTTCCCGGGCCAGAAGTCGCTGCTGGACGAGACGCTGAAGAGCACCGACCCGCTCGTGGCCCCGTTCGCGAAGCAGTTCGTCGAGGGCGGCGCGTCCGTGCCGGTCTCGCCCGAGTTCGGCGCCGTGCAGGCCAAGCTGACGACCAGCACGATGATGCAGTCGATCCTGTCCGGGAGCGAGGACGTCCCGACCGCGAGCACGAAGGCGGCCGAGGAGATGACGTCGCTGCTCAACGGTGGCAGCTGACGGATGACGAGCACCCTCCCCGTCGCGGCCCCCGCCGGGCCCGGGCAGTCGCCCGGGCCCGGCGGGCGTCGCCCGTTCGGTAAGTCCGTCCTCGCGCGGGTGCGGCCGTGGATGCTGCTGACGCCCGCGCTGCTCGTGCTGGCCGTGCTGCTCCTGTGGCCGCTGGTGCGGGTCGCGCTGTTCTCCCTGCAGGACTACGGCCTGAAGGAGATCGTCTCGGGCGAGCGGAACTGGATCGGCTTCGCCAACTTCGTCGAGATCTTCACCTCCGAGCAGCTGTGGGCCGTGGTGCTGCCGAACACGGTGGTGTTCGCGGTGCTGTCCGTGGCGTGCACGGTGGTGTTCGGCACCGCGGTGGCCGTGCTGCTCGCCTCCCTCGGACGCGTCTGGCGCACGATCGTGTCCAGCGCGATCATGGCGGCCTGGGCGATGCCCGCCGTCACCGGCACCTACGTGTGGGTCTGGATCTTCGACGCCGACCGCGGCGTGTTCAACCATGTGCTGCAGGCGCTGGGGCTGCAGGACGCCCCCGTCAACTGGTTCACCGACCGCTGGTCGTTCTACGCCATCGTGCTGCTCAACGTGGTGCACCACGGCTTCCCGTTCGTGGCCATCACCGTGCTCGCCGGCCTGCTCGGCGTGCCGAAGGAGCTGCTGGAGGCGGCGGAGATCGACGGCGCCGGCGCCTGGCGGCGGTTCTTCGCGGTGATCGTGCCCCAGCTGAAGCAGATCTTCGCCGTCGTGATCATCCTGTCGACCATCTGGGACTTCAAGATCTTCGCGCAGGTCTACCTCATGCCCGGCGGCGCCGGCAGCAACCGCGACGTGCTCAACCTCGGCGTGTGGTCGTACACGGAGTCCTTCGGGCAGAACCGGTACGGCTTCGGCTCCGCCATCGCGGTGCTGCTCACCCTGCTGCTGCTCGGCATCACCGTCGTGTACGTGCGCACCATCCTGAAGGAGGAGGAGCTGTGAGCACCGCGACCGGCACCGACCGACGACCCGTCCGGACGTCGACGGCTGGCGGCACGGCGGCCCGCCGACGCGGCTCCCGCCGTCCCTCCGCCGGTGTCCGCGTCGGCAAGGGGGTGGCCGTCGCGCTGCTCCTGCTCTTCACCCTCTTCCCCGCGTACTGGATGCTCGTCAGCGCGCTCGACGGCAACGCGGGGCGCGGTTCGTCCTTCGTGCCCGCCGAGCCGACGCTCGAGCACTTCGAGTTCGTGCTCACCGACGGCGGGTTCGACGTCTTCCTGCGCAACTCCCTGCTCGTGGCCCTCACGACCGTGCTCATCTCGTCGCTGCTCGCGCTGCTGGCGTCCGTGGCGGTCGCGCGGTTCCGCTTCAAGCTCCGCACGCAGGTGCTCATGCTGGTGCTCGTCGTGCAGATGGTGCCGCTCGAGGCGCTCGTGATTCCGCTGTTCGTGCAGGTGCGCAACCTGGAGCTGCTCGGCACCCTGACCGGTCTGATCGTGGTGTACGTGGCGCTCGCGCTGCCGTTCGGCATCTGGATGCTGCGCGGCTTCGTGGCCGCCGTGCCCGTGGAGCTCGAGGAGGCCGCGTACCTCGACGGCGCCACCTGGGGCCGGATGTTCCGGTCGATCCTGCTGCCGCTGGTCGCGCCGGGCCTGGTGGCCACGAGCATCTTCGGCTTCATCACCGCCTGGAACGAGTTCGTCTTCGCGATGACCCTGCTCGGGGGCGAGACCCAGAACTACACGGTGGCCATCGGCCTGCGGTCGTTCTTCGGGCAGCACTCCAACGACTGGGGCGCGATCATGGCGGCGTCGACCGTCATCACGGTGCCGGTGATGGTCTTCTTCATCCTCGTGCAGCGGCGCCTCGCCTCCGGCCTGACCTCCGGGGCGGTGAAGGGATGACCGCCACCGACCCGGTCACCGGCAACGGCATCGACACGGACGCCGACGCCGACGCCGTCCGGCGGGCGGTGCTCGGGGTGCTGCTGCCCGGCTTCACGGGCACCACGCCTCCCGGCTGGCTCCTCGACGCCGCGCGGTCCGGGCTGGGCGGGGTGGTCCTCTTCGCGCACAACACGCCGGACCTGGCGACGACGGCCGCCCTCACGGCGCACCTGCACGCCGCCGCGCCGGCCCTCCTCGTCGCGACCGACGAGGAGGGCGGGGACGTCTCCCGGCTCGAGGCCGCGGCAGGTTCGTCGCTGCCCGGCGCGGCCGCGCTCGGGGCGGTGGACGACGAGCGCCTCACCGGTGCCGCCGGCGAGGCGCTGGGGCGGCTGCTCGCCGCCGCCGGCGTGGACCTCGACCTGGCGCCGGTGCTCGACGTCGACTCGCCGGGCAACCCGGTGATCGGCGTCCGCGCCTTCGGCCCCGACCCCGACGCCGTCGCCCGGCACGGCGTCGCGTTCGCCCGCGGTCTGCAGCGCGGCGGCGTCGGCACGTGCGCCAAGCACTTCCCGGGGCACGGGTCCACCACGGTCGACTCGCACCTCGCGCTGCCCGTCGTCGACGCCGACCTCGAGGCCCTGCGCGGGCGCGACCTCGTGCCGTTCGCGGCCGCTTTCGCCGGGGACGCCCGGTCCGGCGACGCCCGGTCCGGCGACGCCCGGTCCGGCGAGACCGGGTCGGACGGCGGGCCCGCGGCCGACGCACTGATGACGGCGCACGTCGTCGTGCCCGCCCTCGGCCCCGCGCCGGCATCCCTCGAGCCGGCGGTCGAGACGCTCGCCCGGCAGCTCGGCCACGCCGGCCCGATCGTCACCGACGCGCTCGACATGCGGGCCGTCTCCGACGGCGCGGACGTCGGCGAGGCCGCGGTGCGCGCCGTCGAGGGCGGCGCGGACCTGTTGTGCCTGGGCACGACCACGGGCCGCGACGACGAGTCGCTGTTCCGGTCCGCCGTCGACGCCCTCGTGGCCGCCGTCGGCACCGGGCGGGTGGACCTGGACCGGCTCGCCGCGTCCCGGCGGCGTACGGACGCCCTGGTCCGCCGGCTGCACGACCGGCGCTCGGCCGTGGGCGCGACCACGGGTGCCGTCCCGGCCGAGCATGCGCGGGAGGCGCTCGCGGCCGTGGGCGCCGAGGTCGCCCGCCGGGCGGTGCGCGTCGTCGGCCCAGCCCCCGTGCTCGCGGGTGCGCCCGACGTCGTCGACCTGCGGCTGCGGCTCGACCACGCCGCCGGGCGCACCGCGCAGCACGTGCAGCGTGCCGTCGCCGACCGCTGGGCGGGGGCCGTGCTGCATCCCGGGCGAGAGCACCCCGTGCTCGACGATGCGGCCTTCGCCGCGCTGCTGCGCGGGCTCGCGGGCGGGGCCGACGGGGCCGTGCGCCCGCTCGTCGTCGTGACGCGCGAGCCGGCCCCCGGCGGCGCGGAGCACGCCCGGCTGGCCGAGCTGCAGTCGGCGCGGCCGGACCTGGTCGTCGTGCACACGGGCGTCCCGGACGCGGGGGAGCGCTGGCTCGCCGCGCTCCCGGGCGGCCTGCCGACCACGGTGCTCGCCTGCGGCACGGGCCGGGCGAACGCGGAGGCGGCCGTCGCGCTCCTCGCCGGTCACGTCGGCACCGGTCGTGTCGGCACGGGTCACGACACGGAGGTGTGGCGATGATCGTCATCGGCATCTCGTCCGGCACCAGCGTCGACGCGATCGACGCGGCCGCCGCCGACCTTGACCTGCGCCCGGACGGCACCCTGTACCTGCGCCCGCTGGGCCACGCCGAGTACGCCTGGCCCGACCACCTGCGCCGCCGGATCCTCGCCGCCCTGCCGCCCGCCGCGGTGGACCTGGGCGAGGTGTGCCAGCTCGACACGCTCGTCGGGCAGGAGTTCGGCGCGGCCGCCCGCAGCGCCGTCGACGACCTCGCGGGCGGCGACGCGGACCTCGTCGCGTCGCACGGGCAGACCCTGCACCACTGGGTGGTGGCCGGCCGCGCGCGCGGCACGCTGCAGCTCGGAAACCCGGCCTGGATCGCGGAACGGTCGCGGCGCCCGGTGGTGAACGACTTCCGGGTCGCCGACGTCGCCGCCGGCGGCCAGGGCGCGCCGCTCGTGAGCGTGCTGGACGCGCTGTGGCTCGGGCACGACGGCCCGGCCGGCGCGGCGAGCACCGCGGCGCTCAACGTGGGCGGCATCGCGAACGTGACGATCGTCGGCTCGCGCGACGAGCCCGTGCTGGGCTGGGACACCGGCCCCGGCAACTGCCTGCTGGACGCCGCCGTGCAGCGCCTCACCGGTGAGCCGTTCGACCGCGACGGGGAGCTCGCCGCCCAGGGCGTCGTCGACCGCGAGGCCCTGGACGCGCTGCTCGACGACCCGTACTACGCCCTGCCCGTGCCGCGCTCCACCGGCCGAGAGCTCTACGACGGCGAGTACGTCGGGGAGCGCCTCGCCGCCGCGGGGGTGCGGGCCGACCGCCTGAGCACCCCGGACCTGGTCGCCACGCTCGTCGAGCTCACCGCGGCCACGGTGGCGCGGTCGATCGCCGACCACGCGCCCCCCGGCGGCGTCGAGCGGGTGGTGATCTCCGGCGGCGGTGCCCGCAACCCCGTGCTGCGCGACCGGTTGCGCGCGCTGCTCCCGGCCACGACCGCCCTCGTCACCGCCGACGAGCTGGGGCTGCCCGCGGACGGCAAGGAGGCGTACCTCTTCGCGCTGCTCGGCTTCCTCGGCGTGCACGGGGTCCCTGGCACCGCGGCGGGCCCGCACCGACGGCAGGCCACCGGGGCCCGACGCCCCGTGGTGCTGGGGTCCCTCACCCCGCCCACGCCTCTGCCCCTGGCCGCCGTCCGCGGCCCCGTGCGGCGCCTCGTGCTGACCACGGCGCCGAGCCCGCGCACGGCACCACGCGACCTGGCGGCCCCGAGCCACCTGACGACTCCGAACCACCTGACGACTCCGAGAGGAAGCATCCGATGAGCGGAGCGACCGTCCCCGACCCCGGCGGAAGCACGGACGACGTGCTCGCCGTCGCGCGCCTCGTCTCGCCGACGGAGGAGCGCAACCCCCGCACCACCGACATCGACCTGCTCCCGGCGGCCGAGGTGGTGCGCCTGATCCTCGACGAGGACGCCGGCGTCGCAAGCGTCGTGCGCGCCGAGCGCTTCCGCGTGACCCAGGCGGTGGAGCTCGCCGTCGAGGCGATCCGCGCGGGCGGGCGGGTGCACTACGCCGGTGCGGGCACGTCGGGCCGGCTGGGTGTGCTGGACGCGGTCGAGCTGCTGCCCACCTACGGCGTCGGGTCCGAGTGGTTCGACGCGCACCTCGCCGGCGGGCCCGACGCGATGACCCTCTCCGTCGAGGGGGCCGAGGACGACGCCGAGGCCGGGCGTCGCGACCTCGACGACGTGGGCCCGCACGACCTCGTCGTCGGGCTGGCGGCGAGCGGTCGCACGCCGTACGTCGCGGGTGCGCTGGACGTGGCCCGCGAGCGCGGGGCGCGCACCGCGCTGGTCAGCGCCAACCCGGCCGCGCCGCTCGCCGACCGGGTGGACGTCGCGATCCTGCTCGACACCGGCCCCGAGGCGGTCACCGGCTCGACCCGCATGAAGGCCGCCAGCGCGCAGAAGATCGTGCTCAACACGCTCTCGACGGCCACCATGATCCGGCTCGGCAAGACGTACTCGAACCTCATGGTCGACGTCCGCGCCACCAACGCGAAGCTGCGCGCCCGCCTCGTGCGGCTGCTCGGCCAGGCGACGGGGCTCGCGCCGGAGGTGTGCGCGCCCGTCCTCGCCGACGCGGGCGGGGAGGTGCAGGTCGCGCTGGTCATGCTGCTCGCCGGGGTCGACGCCGCGCCCGCCCGCGCCGCGCTGGACGGCCCCGACGGCGTCCGCGGAGCCCTCGCCCGGCTGGGCGCCGCCCCGCCGAGGTAGTCCGAATCTCCGCGAGGTAGTCCGACCCGCGCCGAGGTAGTTCGGACTATTCGAACAATCTGGTCAGGACTCGCACTACCTCGCGAAGGTTTGAACTACCTCGCGGGGGTGGGGCGCGCCCCGAAGACGGCGGTGCCGACGCGGACGACAGTGGCCCCCTCGGCGACGGCGAGCTCGAGGTCGCCGGTCATGCCCATGGAGAGCTCGCGGGCGTCGCGGGTCCCGGGCGCGCCGCTCGCGAGGACGGCGTCGCGCACGGCGCGCAGCCGGGCGAAGCCGGCACGCACGAGCGCCTCGTCGTCGGAGCGCGCGCCGATCGTCATGAACCCCGCCAGGCGCAGGCCGGGCAGGGCGGCGACGTCGACGGCGAGCGCGCCGGCCTCGTCCGGCGCGACGCCGGACTTGCTCGCCTCGCCCGAGACGTTGACCTGCACCAGGACGTCGAGCGCGCGACCGTCGCGCTGGCAGCGGGTGGACAGGGCGGTCGCCAGGGCGAGGGAGTCCACGGAGTCGACCGCGGTGGCGGCAGCGAGCACCTGGTTGACCTTGTTCTTCTGCAGGTGGCCGATGAGGTGCGCCTCGACCTTCCCGGCACCGACGAGGTCCGCCAGGGCGGGCGCCTTCGCGACGAGCTCCTGGACCCGGTTCTCGCCCACCAGCACCGGCCGGACGTCGCCCGCCGCGGCGGCGAGGTCGACGGCGGCCCGCACGCCGGCGAGCACGGTCTCGGCGTCCTGGGTCTTGGTGGCCAGCAGGACGCGGACCTCCCGCGGGTCGCGCCCCGCCGCGCGGGCGGCGTCGGCGACGCGGTCGTGGACGGCGGCCAGGCGTGCGGGGATCCCGGGACACTCGGTGGGCATGGCGTCAGTCTACGAACCGCCCGGCCAGGGTCGGTTTCAGGGTTGTCCCGGGTGGTGCCGCGCGGGTCGGTGAGGCGAGGATGGACGGGTGAAAGCCCTGCTCAACATCATCTGGCTCGTCTTCGGCGGCTTCTGGCTCGCGCTCGGCTACGCCGCGGCGGGCATCCTGTGCTGCATCACGATCGTCGCCATCCCGTGGGGCATCGCCTCGTTCCGGATCGCGGGCTACGCGCTGTGGCCGTTCGGGCGCACCGTCGTGGACAAGGCGGAGGCCGGCGGCTGGTCCGTGCTCGGCAACATCATCTGGATCGTGTTCGCCGGCATCGGGCTCACCATCGGGCACATCACCACGGCGATCGCCCAGGCGATCACGATCATCGGTATCCCGCTGGCGATCGCCAACGTCAAGATGATCCCGATCTCGCTGCTGCCGCTCGGCAAGGACATCGTGCCCAGCGACGCCCGGTACCCGACGTACCAGCACTGACCGGCCCCGCCGGCCGGGCGCCGTCAGGCGCGCGCGATGGGCGCCGCCCGGCCGCCGGTGAGGCGGAGCAGGTCGTCGGGGGCGAGCGAGACGTCGAGCCCGCGACGCCCGCCCGACACGTAGACGACGTCGAACCGTGCGGCGGACTCGTCGAGCACCGTCGCGTGCCGCTGCTTCTGCCCGATCGGGGAGATCCCGCCGACGACGTAGCCGGTGGCGCGCTGCGCCGCGGCCGGGTCGGCCATCGCCGCCCGCTTGCCGCCGACGGCGCGGGCCAGCGCCTTGAGGTCGAGGCTGCCGTCCACGGGAACGATGCCGACCACGAGCGACCCGTCGACGTCGGCCAGGAGCGTCTTGAAGACCTGCGCCGGGTCGGCGCCCAGCGCCTCGGCGGCCTCCATGCCGTAGCTCAGCTCCGACGCCGGGTCGTGGCCGTACGTGTGCAGCCCGTAGGCGACCCCGGCCCGGTCGAGCGCGACCACCGCGGGCGTCCCGTGCGAGGCGTGCGTCCTCTTCTTCGACACGGGGCCGATTCTGCCTGAGTAGGGTGGTGCGGTGCTCCTCCTCCTCGTTCTCGCGATCCTGGTGGGAGGGGCTCTCCAGCGCGTCACGGGGATGGGCTTCGGACTCGTCGCCGGCCCGTTCATCGTGCTCGTCGCGGGCCCGCTGGAAGGCGTGCTGTTCGTCAACCTCGCCGGCGCGATCGCGTCCGCGCTCATCCTGGGCCGCGTCGTGCGGGACGTGGACTGGCGGCGGTACGCCTGGCTGGCCGCCACCTCGGTGGCGGTGATGATTCCCGCCGCCCTGCTGTTGCGCGACGCGAGCACGGCGGCGCTGGAGATCACGGTCGGCGCCCTCGTCGTCGCCGCGATGACGCTCGCGGTCGTCACCGCCCGGCTGCGGCGCGGCGGCCGCCACCCCGTGCGAGCGGAGGCGCGCACGCCGCTGCTCGTCACCGGGATCGCGAGCGGCGTCGGGAGCGTGGCCGCGGGCATCGGCGGCCCGCCGGTGGCGGTCTACTCCGTGCTCAGCGGGTGGGACCCGAAGGCGTTCGCCGCGACCGCGCAGCCCTTCTTCGCCACCAACGCGCTCGCCGCGCTGATCACCAAGCTGACCCTCACGGACGCGTCGTTCCCGCCGTTCGCCGTCTGGCAGTGGGCCGTCGTCCTGGGTGCCGTCGTCGTCGGCCTCGTCCTCGGCGACCTGCTGGCCCCGCGCGTGCCCGCGGCCGCCGTCCGGCGCGGGCTCATCGTGCTCGCCTACATCGGCGGCACCGCGACCCTCGCCCAGGGGATCGCCCATCTCGGTGGTTGAGCCCGCCGGGTCTCGGCAGGCTCAGCCACCGACACGTCAGATCCGGCCCACGTCCACGACGGTGAGCGCGACGGCCCCGGCCTCGTCGCTGGCGGCGAGGTCGACGACGGCCGTGATCGCCCAGTCGTGGTCGCCGTCCGCGTCGTCGAGCACCTGACGCACCCACCACGTGCCCGCGGGCACCTCGGCGACCTCGACGCCGTCACGAGTGGTCGTCGTGGCACCACCGGGCAGCTCGGCGCCGGGCTCGAGGATCGACAGCAGGCCGGCCGCGCGGGCGGCGGGGCCGATGCCGACCGCGTCGTCGCCCTGCGCCTCGAACAGGGGATCGAGCGCGGCGGCCCAGGCGTCGCCGTCCCAGCCGTGCGCGCCGTCCAGCGCACCGAGCGCGTCGTAGCTCTCGCGGGCGGCGAGCTCGACGCGGCGGAACGTCGCGTTGCGCACGAGCCGGCGGAAGGCCCGCGGGTTGCCCGTGACCGGGCGGGCGGGCGCCTCCGCCCCGGCCTCCGCGAGCTCGCCCTCGACGATCGTGTCTGCATCGTCGTCGACCGGGTTCTGCAGCCGCTCCCACTCGTCCAGCAGGGAGGAGTCGACGCCGCGCACCAACTCGCCGAGCCACTCGACGACCTCCTGCACCTCCTCGGTGCGGTGGTCCTCGGGCACCACCTGGCGCAGCGCGCGGTAGGCGTCGGCGAGGTAGCGCAGCACCACGCCCTCGGTGCGCTCCAGCCCGTACACGCTCACCAGCTCGGCGAACGTCATGGCCTGCTCGAGCATGTCGCGCACCACGGACTTGGGCGCGAGCTCGGCGTCGGCCACCCAGGGGTTCGACCGCTTGTAGGTGACGAACGCGGGCTCGAGGAGGTCGGCGAGCGGCCGCGGCCACGTGACGTCCTCGAGCGCCTCCATGCGCTCCTCGTACTCCATGCCCTCGGCCTTCATCGCCGCGACCGCCTCGCCCTTGGCCTTGCTCTGCTGGGCGTACAGGATCTGGCGGGGGTCGTCGAGGGTGGCCTCGATGACGGAGACGACGTCGAGGGCGTGCGTGGGGCTCACGATCTCCCGGGGCCCCCGCGAGTCCCCGGAGCGAAGCGAGGAGTCTCGCGGGGCCGGGGCGTCGAGCAGGTCCATCGCGGCGAGGGCGAACGGCGACAGCGGGGCGTTGAGCGCGAAGTCCCGCGGCAGGTCGACGACGAGCCGCACGCTGGGACGGTACCCGGACGGTCGCGAGGGGTCGGGCACCCGCACCTTCTCCACGACCCCCGCGACGCGCAGCGAGCGGTAGATGCGGAACGTCTGGCGCACGTGCTTGGCCTGCTGCGCCTCGGTGTCGTGGTTGGCGGTGAGCAGATGCCGCATGGCCTCGACGGGCTCGACCGACGAGGCCCGCGCGAGCACGTTCAGCACCATCGCGTGGTTGACGTGGAACTGGCTGGTCAGGGGCTCCGGGTCGGCGTCCCGCAGCCGCTCGAAGGTGGAGTCGGTCCAGTTCACGGTGCCGGCGGGGGCCTTCTTGCGCACCACCTTCTTGAGCTTCTTCGGGTCGTCGCCCGCCTTGGCGAGCAGCTTGCGGTTCTCGATGACGTGCTCGGGCGCCATGACGATCACCTCGCCCACGGTGTCGAACCCGGCGCGTCCGGCGCGTCCGGAGATCTGGTGGAACTCGCGGGCCGTGAGATGGCGCATGCGCTCGCCGTCGTACTTCACCAACGACGTCATGAGGACGGTGCGGATGGGCACGTTGATCCCGACGCCGAGGGTGTCGGTGCCGCAGACCACCTTGAGCAGGCCGCGCTGGGTGAGTCGCTCCACGAGCCGGCGGTACTTGGGCAGCATGCCGGCGTGGTGCACGCCGATGCCTGCGCGCAGGAACTTGCTCAGCGTCTTGCCGAAGCCCGTGCCGAACCGGAACGCGCCGATCTCGGCGGCGATGGCGGCCTTCTCGTCCTTGGAGGCGAGGCTCGTCGACAGCAGCGCCTGGGCGCGCTCGACGGCGTCCTTCTGCGTGAAGTGCACGACGTACACGGGGGCCCGGTGCGTGGTGACCAGCTCGGCGATGACGTCCGTGAGGGGTTCGACGACGTAGGAGAACGTCAGCGGCACCGGGCGCTCGGCGCCCGCGACCTCCGCCACGGGCCGGCCCGTGCGCTCCTCGAGCTCCTCGCGCAGGCGGGTCGTGTCGCCGAGGGTGGCGGACATCAAGAGGAACTGCGTGCGCGGCATCTCCAGCAGCGGCACCTGCCACGCCCAGCCGCGCTGCCGGTCGCCGTAGAAGTGGAACTCGTCCATGACGACCTGGGCGATCGCGTCGTCCTCGTCGCCGCCCTCGTCGGCCCCGCGCCGCAGGGCGAGGTTGGCGAGGATCTCCGCGGTGCAGCAGATGATGGGGGCGTCGGCGTTGACGGCGGAGTCGCCGGTCATCATGCCGACGTTGCGCGACCCGAACGCGGCGACGAGGTCGAAGAACTTCTCGCTCACGAGCGCCTTGAGCGGGGCGGTGTAGAACGTGCGGCCGCCGCGGCCCGACCGGCGGTTCGCGAGCGCCGCGAACTGCGCGCCCATCGCCACCATCGACTTGCCCGACCCGGTGGGCGTCGCCAGCACCACGTGCGAGCCCGTCATGAGCTCGAGCAGCGCCTCCTCCTGGTGCGGGTACAGCGGCCGGCCCGTGCCGGCGGCCCACTCGCCGAACCCCTCGAAGAGGACGTCAGGGTCCGGCGCGCCGCCGGTCGGGGCGGGCAGGTACGGCAGCAGCGTGCCGGACGGGCGGGGGGCGGGGGCGGTCTCGGGGGCGGCACCGAAGGAGGTGGGGGAAGTCATGGTCCGGCCATTGTCCCAGGCCGCGCCCCGCGGGACCGGACCCGGCGGTCAGCCGAGGTCCCACAGGTGGCGGTAGAAGGCGATGCGCGCTTCGTCGGGCGCGATGCCGTAGGCGTCGAAGAAGGCGGGCTCGTAGCCGTCGCCGTAGTTCCACTCCAGGCTGTAGCTCGCCACCGCGAGGTCGGCCCACCGGTCCGCGACGCCCAGGGCGTCGAGGTCGACGTGCGCGGTCCAGCGGCCGCCGTCGTCGAGCAGCGTGTTGGGGGCGCAGGGGTCGCCGTGGCACACGACGAGCCGGTCGACCTCGGGCACGTCGCCGACCCGGCCGCGGGCGTCGGGGGAGAGGCGGGCGACGCGGTCGGCGACGCTCCACGAGAAGGGACAGTCGCCCACCGGGAGCGTGTCGTGCAGGGCGCGCAGCCCCGCACCGATCGCCCGCACCGCCGTCTCGGGGCGGGCGAGCCACCGCGGGTCGACGGCGGAGCGCCCGGCGATGCCCTCCGTGAGCAGCCAGGCGCCGTCGGCGTCCTCGCCGCGGTCGAGCACCCGCGGCACGGGCGTGTAGCCACGGGCCCAGGCGAGGCGCTCCGCCTCCGCGTCGAGATCGAGCTCCGGCGTGCCCGCCGGCACCCACTTGACGTACCGGTCGCCGTCGGCGAGCCCGACCGCGGTCGCGGGACCGGGGGGCACCAGGCGGAACGTGAGGCCCCCGAGCTCGTTGCGCCACACCGGCGTGACGTGGTCGTCGCCCGCGAGCAGCGACACGCGGTCGGGCACGACGGCGGGGTCGGACGGGGCGGCGGCGAGGGCGCGGGACATGCCCCGATCGTCGCATCTGTCGCCCTGGCGCCCTACGGCTTTCCGGCCGGTTCGACGGTCGGCTCGATCGTCGGAGGTGTGCGCCGGGTCGCGGCCTCGCCCTGCTGCACGACGACGACGCCCGCGAGCACGAGCAGCCCACCCACCAGCTGGACGGGGCGGGGGAGCTCGCCCAGGAACACCCAGGCGAAGAACACGGCGCTGACCACCTCGAGCAGGCCGACGAACGACGCGGGGCGCGCCCCCAGCCGCCGCCCGGCCGCGACGCCGGTGACGTACGCGATGCCGGCGGTCACGACGCCCAGTGCCGCGAGCACCGCCCACGCGGGCACCACGGCGCCCGCGAGCGTGACGGGCGCTGCCGAGCCCGTCACGGGCATGACCCCGACCGCGGCGAGCAGACCGAGCAGGGCGGCGCCGACGACGAGCCCGCCCGCCGCGAGGCTCAGGGGCGGCAGCCCGGTGTCCGTGCGGGCGTTGAGGAGGAAGTACGCGGAGACGCCGACCATCGCGCCGAGTGCCCAGGCCACCCCGACGGGGTCGAGGCGGGCGCCGGCGAGGTCGAGCACGAGGACGAGCCCCGCCGCGGCGAGCGCGATCCCGCCGACCGTCGTGCGGCCGGGCCGCTGCCCGTGCCGCAGCCACAGCCAGGCGACGACGGCTGCCGGCGAGGAGTACTCGATGAGCAGCGCCGGTCCCACCTGCATGTGCTGCACGGCGGCGAAGTAGCAGAACTGCGTGGCGGCCACGCCGAGCGCGCCGTACGCGAGCAGGAGCCGCAGATTGCGGCGCACAGGGGACCAGTCGCCGCGCAGGGCGACGACGCCGAACGGCAGCACGACGACGGCTCCGATCGCGACCCGCACCAGGACGACGGCGCCGGGGCTCCACCCGGTGGCGAAGAGCCCGGCGGCCAGCGGGCCGGACAGGCTGAACGTCACCGCGGAGACGACCGCGAGCGCGAGGCCCGCCCCGAGCCCGGTGCGCGGCGTCGCGCTGGTGTCAGGCGTCATCTCTGCCATGGCTCATGACGCTACGGGCGCCTCGAGTAATGTGTCAACATGCCGTTCGCTCATGACACCGCGGCCGAGCTCCGGGCGGCCGTCGCCCTCGTGAACACCGCCGAGCCGCCGGAGACCCTCGGCACGGTCGCCGCCCTCGACGACTTCTTCCGTGAGCACGGGTACACCGGCCGCCACGACGGCACGGCCGGGGAGCTCGCCCAGGTGCGCGCGTTGCGGCCGCGACTGCGGGCGCTGCTGCTCGCCGGACGGGACGAGGCGGCCGGCCTCGTCAACGAGCTGCTCGCCGGCGTGCCGGTCCGCCCGCGGCTCGTGCGGCACCCGGGCGAGGACTGGCACGTGCACGCGACTTCCGACGACGCGCCGCTGGCCACGCGGGTCGTCGTCGAGACCGCGATGGCGATGATCGACGTCATCCGCGACGACGAGCACTCCCGCCTGGCCGTGTGCGCCGACACCGGCTGTCAGGGGCTCGTGCTGGACCTGTCGCGCAACCGCTCGCGCCGGTACTGCTCCACCGCCTGCACCAACCGCAACGCGCAGGCCGCGCTGCGGGCCCGCCGGTCCGGCTGAGCGCCGCCGTGGCGGCCGACGTATCTGGCCACGCGGGCGACCCTCCCTCCCCCGCGAGGGCGCCAGGCTCACCCGGGGCGACGACCCGCCCGGCCCGGCCCCACGAAGGAGGCGGCGATGTCCGTCACGACGAGCAAGGCCCTCGACCCCTGGCCGGTCGTCCGGCCCGGCGACCGGTTCCACCCCGTCGGCACGCTGCAGCACCTGCTCAACGAGCACGGCCACGACCTCGAGGCCGACGCGTCGTTCGGCCCGCTCACCGAGGCCGCCGTGCGCGCCTCGCAGCGCGACTTCGGCCTGGAGGCCGACGGCGTCGTCGGCCCCAGGACCTGGGGTGCGATCGTCGTCACCGTCCGCAACGGCAGCCGCGGCCATGCCGTGCGCGGTGCCCAGTCCGAGCTCGATACCCGGATCGGTTTCGACCTCGTGGTCGACGGCGTCTTCGGGGCGAGGACCGAGGCCGCGGCCCGGGAGCTCCAGAAGGCCCTGTCCGCGTTCGGCGTCCTGGTGGACGGCGTCGTCGGCCCCGTGACCTGGCGCGCGATGGTCAGCGGGATGGTCTCGCACTGACTCGTCGGGCGGAGGCCCGCCGAGCGTCGTACCTCGTCGTCGAAGGACCGCGAGAAGGCGACGGACTACATCGCTCGGCGCGCGAGCAGCGTGTCGCAGACGGTGACGAGCCGCGCGCGCAGCTCCTGGCCTCGCGCGGCGAAGGCCCGCTGACGCCGCACGTACTCCGCCTTGCCCTCCGGCGTCTCGATCGGCACGGCGTCGATGCCGTACGACGAGACGTCGTACGGCGCGGCCGCCATGTCCGTGTACCGGATGTCGCGGGCGAGCTCGAACGCGTCGAGCAGCAGGTCGCCCGGCGCGGCAGGGCCGAGCTTGAGCGCCCACTTGTACAGGTCCATCCCGGCGTGCAAGCAGCCCGGCTGCTCCATGGCGGGCTGGCGCTCGCGCGTGGGGCGCAGCTGGTTGCGGTCGACGGCCTCCGGCGTGAAGAAGCGGTAGGCGTCGAAGTGCGAGCAGCCGACGCGGTGCGCCTCGACGACGGCGTCCGTGCCGTCGTGGCCGAGGCGCAGCGGCAGGGGGTGGCGGTGGTCGCGGCCCGCCGCCCGGTCGCGGTACACCATCGCCCACTCGTGCAGGCCGAAGCAGCCGAACGTCCCCGGGCGCCCCGCGGTGGCGGACACGAGCGCGCGGACGTAGCGGACGCTGTCGGCGCGGTCGGCGAGGAAGGCGGCGACGTCGAGCGTCGCGCCCGCGCTCCCGCCCGGCAGGTCGACCTCGCGGTACCAGCGCCACCCGGCGTGCTCGGCGGCGTCCGCGAGCGCCACGCCCGGGCCAGGGTGCCACCGGCGCAGGTGGCTCACGCGCGTCGGGTAGTAGGTGAACAGGAAGTCCTCGATCGCGTGCTTCTCGCCGCGGTCGCGGGCGTCGCGCCAGACGGCGGTCAGCGCGTCGGCCCGCGCGGCGTGCGCGGCTGCGCGAGGCTCCCAGGCTGGTCGCCGGAGGAGCTCGGGCGCGACGGCACCGGCGGCCGGGGCGGCCGCCGGCTGGTCATAGGTCGCCGCACGCACCCCACCAGGGTACGAGCGCGACGGGCCCGCCCTGGCCGGGGATAGCGTGTGACCCGTGCCGCACACCCACGCCTTCCGTCAGGTCGACGTCTTCGCCACCGGCCCGCTCACGGGCAACCCCGTCGCCGTCGTGCACGACGCCGACGACCTCGACGACGCGCAGATGGCCGCCTTCGCCCGGTGGACCAACCTGTCCGAGACCACCTTCCTGCTACGCCCCACCGACCCCGGGGCCGACTACCGCCTGCGGATCTGGACGCCCGGTGGCGAGCTGCCGTTCGCCGGCCACCCGACCCTCGGCACGGCGCACGCCTGGCTCGAGGCCGGGGGGACGCCGCGATCTGCGGAGCGCGTGGTGCAGGAGTGTGGGGTCGGTCTCGTGACCGTCCGGCGCGGCACCGGCGACGACGGGACGGCCCGGCTCGCGTTCGCCGCGCCGCCGCTGCGTCGTTCCGGGCCGGTCGGGCCCGAGGACCTGGCACGGATCGCGCGGGGCCTGCGCGTGCGCGTCGCCGACATCGCCGACGCCGCCTGGGTGGACAACGGCCCGGGCTGGGTCGCGGCGCGGCTGGACGACGCCGCCGCGGTGCTCGCCGTCGAGCCGGACCTCCCCGCGTTCGGGGACCTCAAGATCGGCGTCGTCGGCCCCTACGCGCCGGGCGAGTCCGACGCCGCCGTCGAGGTGCGGGCGTTCGTCCCGGACATCGGCGTCGCCGAGGACCCGGTGACCGGCAGCCTCAACGCGGGGCTGGGGCAGTGGTTGGCTGGCGGCTTCCTGCCCGCGTCGTACGTCGCCTCGCAGGGCACCGCCCTCGGCAGGCGCGGCCGCGTGCACGTAAGCCTGGACGCCGACGGCGAGGTGTGGGTCGCGGGAGCCGCGGTCACGACGGTCGCGGGAACCGTGACGCTCTGACGGAGGGTGATCTGATGGGGTCGAAGGTCGTGCTGCGCGACGGCAGCCCGGAGGCGGCCGCCGCGCTCGCCGCCGGCGCGCGGGTCGTCGCCCGGTCGTGGGGCGCCGGGCTCAGCGTCGAGGTGGTCGACGCGCGAGTGTGGGAGCGGGCCCGGGAGGCGGTCGCCGGCCTGGCCGTGCTGCGCGAGCTCACGCCGGACGACCGTGACTCGATCCTCCGGCTCGACCGGGACACGGTGGCCGACTACCCCGGGGACGTGGCCACCACGCACCGGCCGCTGACGGCCGGCGCCCCGACCCCGGCACCGGGCCGGCGGGCGTTCGGCGCCGTCGTCGGTCAGGAGCTGGTCGCGATGACGTTCGTCGACGTCGACGGCGACCGCGCGGAGACGCATTTCACCGTCGTGGCCCGGGCCTGGCGCGGCCGCGGCCTCGCGTCGGCCGTCAAGGCCCTGTCACTCGGCGCCCTCGCCGGCGCGGGCGTCCACCGGTTCCGCACCGGCGGATCCTTCGAGAACCGGGCCATCATCGCCGTCAACGAGGCCCTCGGGTACGTCCGCGACGAGGAGTGGCTCACGCTGGTCCACGACGCGGGCGACCGGGCCGGGCCCACCTGACGACGCCGCACCGCGGCCACGGTGCGACCGGTCGTCAGCGCAGGCGGAAGGCGGCCCGGTAGGCCGCCGGCGACACCCCGACGGTCCGCTGGAAGTGACGTCGCAGCGTGGCCGCGGTGCCCAGGCCGGAGCTGGCCGCGACCCGTTCGACGGTGGCGTCCGTGCGCTCGAGGAGCTCCTGCGCCCGGGAGACCCGCTGGTGGTGCAGCCAGTCGAGCGGTCCGCTGCCGACCTCGGCATGCATCCGGCGGGCGAGCTGTCGGGGGCTGAGGCCGGCGTGCCCGGCGAGGTCCCGCACCGTCAGCGGGCTGTCGAGGCGGGCGCGGGCCCACTCCAGCGTCGGGGCGAGCCCGGAGGCGGCCCGTGGCTCGGCCGGCGCCGCGACGAACTGCGCCTGCCCGCCGCTGCGGTGCGACGGCACGACCAGCCGGCGTGCGACGCCGTTCGCGGCGGTGGCGCCGAGGTCGCGGCGCACCAGGTGCAGGCAGAGGTCGAGTGCTGCCGACTTGCCCGCGGAGGTGAGCACGTCGCCGTCGTCGACGTACAGGACGTCCGCCCGCACCTCGACCTGCGGGTAGCGGCGTGCGAGGTCGTCCGCGTGCATCCAGTGCGTGGCCGCGGCTCGGCCGTCCAGCAGGCCCGCGGCCGCCAGGACGAAGGCGCCGGTGCACAGTGCGGCCACCGAGACGCCCCGGCGGTGCGCGGCACGCAGCGCGTCGACGAGCTCGGGCGCGGGGTCGGCGTCGGGGGCGTCGGTCGACGGGACGACCACGCGGTCGACCTGGCACAGCTCGGAGTACGGGGCTGTCTTCGCGTCGGGGAGCCAGGGGTGCGGGGCGCCGTCGGGGGTGCAGACGACGAAGTCGTACCACCTGCCGCCGGGCGAGAGCTCGGCACGGTCGACCCCGAGGATCTCCGCGGCGATCGCCACCTCGTACAGCATCGCGGAGTCGTGCATGGCGAGAGCGAGGCGGGGCATGTCCGAAACTGTACGCATGATGTCATTCCAGACGCTCGACGAAGGGTGGGCGCGCGGCCAGGATCGACGCATGCAGACACCTGAGGCAGTGATGGTCTACGGCGCAGGCGGGCACACGGGGGGCTTCGTCGTCGACGAGCTGGTCCGGCGTGGCCTGGCACCCGTGCTCGCCGGCCGCAGCGCCGAGCGGCTCGCGGAGATCGGGGCGCGGCACCCGGGTCTCGAGCGCCGGGTCGTGGGGGTGGACGGGCCCGCGGCGTTGCGGGTCGCCCTCGACGGCGTCGCGGTGGTGGTGAACTGCGCGGGCCCCTTCCTCGACACCGCGCTGCCGCTGGCGGGCGCGGCGGTGGCGGCCGGGGCGCACTACCTCGACGTCTCGGCCGAGCAGCCGGCCGTGCAGCAGCTCTACGAGCGGCTCGACGCGCCCGCCCGCGCCGCCGGCGTCGCCGTCGTGCCCGCCATGGCGTTCTACGGAGGGCTCGCCGACCTGCTCGTCACCGCGGCCCTCGAGGGCGAGCGTGACGCCGACTCGGTCGAGGTCGCCGTCGGGCTGGACCACTGGTGGCCCACGGCCGGCACCCGCGTCACGGGGGAGCGGAACACCGCGACGCGGCTGGTGGTCCGCGGCGGCCGCCTCGTGCCGCTCGCCGTCCCCGCACCGACGGGCCTGTGGTCGTTCCCGGCACCGCTGGGCGCGCAGCCCGTGGTGCAGCTCCCGTTCTCGGAGGTCGTCACCGTCACGCGGCACCTCGCCGTCGGGGAGCTCACCTCGTATCTGAGCGCGGCGCCGCTCGAGGAGCTGCGCGACGAGCGGACGCCGCCGCCCCCGACCGGCGGGGGACGGTCGGCGCAGCGGTTCGTCGTCGACGTGGCCGTGCGGCGCGGCGACTCCGTGCGCCGGTCGGCCGCGGAGGGCCAGGACATCTACGCCGTGTCCGCCCCGATCCTCGCGGAGGGGATCGTGCGGCTCCTGGACGGGAGCCACCGGGGCACGGGCGCCCTCGCCCCGGCCGAGGCCTTCGACGCGGCGGACGTCCTCGCGGCGCTGGAGGCGCACCCCGCCGGGCTCACGACCGACCGGTCGGCGGCCCCGCAGCGCGCTCGCTGACCGTGCCGACGAGGCGTTCGACCGGCCCCCGGCCCAGCAGGAACCGCCACGCGGTCGCGGCGGCGAGCGTGACCAGCACCATCACGACCAGCGGGCCGTTGGTGGTGGACCCCAGCAGGTCCCCGTGCCAGATCGCCACGATCTGCAGCGCGTACACGGTCAGCGCCATCGACCCGACCGCGGCCAGCGGGGCCAGCACCCACCGCCCCACCCGGCCGACGTACAGGCACAGGCCCACGACCGCCGCCGCGAAGCCGCCCGACGCGAGCACCTCGATCGTCGTGTCGTCGTGCGGGCCGTCGAGGAACAGGCCCGCGACGCCGGGCCACGGGTCGTCCCAGGCGAACGGCGCCCCGTCCACCGACTGCCACGCCATGACCTGCCCGAGGACCGCCTCCTCCCCGCCGGCTGCGCCGACCACCGTCCCCGACAGCAGGGAGAAGCCGCACCACGCGGCGAGGCCGCCCAGGAGCAGCCCCTGGCGGAGCCGGGGCGAGCGCAGGTCGCAGCGGCCGATCGCCATCCCCGCCAGGACGTACGCCATCCAGACGATCGCCGGGTAGTGGCCGGTGAGCACGAAGTCGGTGACGGCACCGGAGCCGTCACGCGGCAGGCGCAGCCCGCCCCGCGCGAGCGCCTCCGGGCCCCAGTACGCGAGCAGCGGCCCGACGAGCGCGACCACCGCCGCGAGCGCCAGGAGCCGCGGGGGGCGCCAGCGCAGGAAGGGCAGCGCGAGCACGAAGTAGCAGGCGTAGAAGCCGAGGATCAGCGCCACCCGCGTGCCGAGCAGGTCGAGCAGCGCGACGAGCACGAGCAGCAGCGCCGCCCGCACGAGCAGGCGCAGTCGTGCGCGCCGTAGCGGGTCGCCGTCCAGGAGGCGCGGCCCGCCGGAGACGATCGCGACCGAGATCCCGGCCACCAGCGCGAACAGGATCGAGGAGTGCCCGTGGGACAGTTCGAGCAGCCACCAGGCGGGCCCGGCGTCGGGGGTCGTGACGCCGACGTGCGCGGTGAACATGCCGAGGACGGCGATGCCCCGGGCCACGTCGACGCCCGGGACCCGCCCCGGGCCGCCCCCGAGACGGTGCAGACCCGCGCGGAGGCGGGAGGTCAACGCGCCGGTGGCCGCGGTCATGGCGTGATGATGCCACCGCAGGTGGCGCGCGTCGTCCCGGTGCGTGAGAACGGCACGGCTTGCCGGGCGCGCGGTCACTACGGTAGGAGCATGAGTGACCTCAGCGCGGAGCCCGCACCCCAGGGCGACCCCGAACCCGCCGGTGCCGACCTCAACGACGCGATCGAGGCACCCAGCACCCACCACACGGTGCCCAGCAAGGAGTCCGAGTCGTACACGCACGGCCACCACGAGTCGGTGCTGCGCTCCCACCGCAGCCGCACGGCCCAGAACTCGGCGGGCTTCCTCCTGCCGCACCTGCGCGACGACATGAGCCTGCTCGACGTCGGCTGCGGTCCCGGCACGGTGACGGCGGACCTCGGGCGGATCCTCGCCGGCGGCGAGGCCGTCGGCGTGGACGCGAGCCCCAAGGTGCTCGAGGCGGCGCGCGAGCACGCCGCGGCCCTCGGCTACGGCAACGTCCGTTTCGAGCAGGCCAACGCCTACGAGCTGCCGTTCGACGACGACTCCTTCGACGTCGTGTACGCGCACCAGCTGCTGCAGCACCTGTCCGACCCGGTCGCCGCCCTGCGGGAGATGAAGCGGGTCGCCAAGCCGGGCGGCATGGTCGCGGTGCGCGACGCCGACTACGCGGGCATGGCCTGGTACCCGGAGACCCCGGGCCTCACGGAGTGGAACGAGCTGTACCACGAGGTCACGCACGCGTACGGCTTCGAGCCGGACGCCGGCCGGCGCCTCATGTCGTGGGTGCAGGAGGCCGGGATGGACGGCATCGTCCCCTCCGCGTCGTCGTGGTGCTACGCCACCCCGACCGACCGGCAGTGGTGGGGCGAGCTGTGGGCGGAGCGCTGCGTGGAGTCCAACTTCGCGGTCCAGGCCAAGGAGTCCGGGCTGGCCGACGACGTCGCGCTCGAGCAGATCGCGCAGGACTGGCAGGCATGGGCGCAGGCGCCCGACGGCTGGTTCGCCATCCTGCACGGCGAGGTCCTGGCCCGCGCCTGACGGTGCCGACCGGGAGGCCCGCGTAACCTGAGCCCGTGCGCATCGCGAGATTCACCACCGGAGACGACCCCCGCTTCGCCCTCGTCCAGTCCGAGGGCGACCGCACCTACCTCGCCGTGCTGGGCGGCGACCCGCTCTACATGCCGGCCATGCCGACGGGGGAGCGGATCGAGCTGGGCGACGGCGTCCGGCTGCTCGCCCCGGTGATCCCGCGCTCCAAGGTGGTGGCGGTCGGCAAGAACTACGCCGACCACGCCAAGGAGATGGGCGGCGAGGTGCCGGCCACGCCGCTGCTGTTCTTCAAGCCGAACACCGCCGTCGTCGGGCCGGACGACCCGGTGGTGCTGCCGGAGTTCACGCGCGAGGTCAGCTACGAGGCCGAGCTCGCCGTCGTCATCTCCAAGGTCACCAAGGACGTGGAGCCGGAGAACGTGCGGTCGCACATCCTGGGCTACACGGTCGCCAACGACGTCACCGCCCGCGACGCGCAGCGCACCGACGGCCAGTGGGCGCGCGCCAAGGGTTTCGACACGTCCTGCCCGCTGGGCCCCTGGATCGTCACCGACCTGAACCCTGAGGACGTCGCCGTGCGCTCGCGCGTGAACGGCGAGCTCAAGCAGGACGGTCGGACGGCGGACATGGTCTTCGACGTGCCGTTCCTCGTGTCGTACATCAGCAAGGCGATGACCCTGCTCCCGGGTGACGTGATCCTCACCGGCACGCCCGCCGGCGTGGGTCGCATCGACCACGGCGACCGCGTGGAGTGCGAGGTCGAGGGGATCGGCGTCCTCGCCAACCCCGTCTTCCGTCGCGACTGAGCGTGACCTCCTCCGCCCCGGTCGCCGCGCTCGTCGCGGACGCCCGCGACGTGCTGCTGGGCTTCCCCGCGGCGTCCGACGGCCAGCATGCCCTGCGCGACCGGTACGTGGCCCATCTCGACGCCCGTCCCGACGGCGTGCTGCGGACCTGCCGACCGGACCACCTCACCGCCTCCACGGTGGTGCTCTCCGCGGACGCGTCGCGCGTGCTGCTGACCCTGCACGCCAAGGCGGGCCGGTGGTTCCAGCTCGGCGGGCACGCCGAGCCGGGTGACGGCACGCTGCTCGCCGCCGCGCGTCGCGAGGTCGTCGAGGAGTCAGGCCTGGACGTCGCCCTCGATCCCGTGCCGGTGCACCTGGACGAGCACGCCGTCCCGTTCTGCGGGTCCGACGGCGTGGCGCACCACCTGGACGTGCGCTTCGTCGCCGTCGCGCCCGACGGCGCCCGGCACGCGGTGAGCGACGAGTCGCTCGACGTGCGGTGGTGGCCGGTGGACGACCTGCCGAACCCGGACCTCGCTCCGATGGTCGCGCTCGCCGTGGCCCGGGTGCGTGCCGGTCAGGAGGCCGTCCGCGGCTCGCGGTAGCGGTCCTCGTCGATGCCGGCCAGGCGCGACGGGTGCACCTCGACGCCGAGGCCGTAGAACCGCTGGAAGCTCAGGATCAACGGCCGCCACAGGTCGGGGTCGATCCGGTCGGCGTGGCCCGTGAGCCGGATCGCGGGGTCGACCCACACCCGGGTCACGTGCGCCTCCACGGTGAGCTGGCGCGCGGACTCAGGGTCGTCCCCAGGACGGGTGCCGAGGGGCCTGATCGCCCGGACCACCGCCTCCAGGTGCACCAGGCACTCGGCCACGCGCCGCGGCCGCACGGTCGCCGAGTCGAGCGGCGTCAGCCCCGCGGCGGCGAACTTGTCCGCCACGTGCACGTAGCGGGCACGGGTCTTCCACGGCGAGACGTCGGGCCGCCCTGTCGTGAGGGCCAGGCGGTCGACGTGCGCCACGTTGGCGGGCGAGGCGAGGTTCAGGACGAGCTCGGGGTTCCGCCGCAGGTTCGACGCCGTCTGGCTGCGCGCGCCGATGCCCAGCACGGCGCTGCGCCCCAGCCAGAAGACGGACGACATAGGCATGAGGTTCGTCGTCCCGTCCGCGTTGGTCGAGCTGAGCAGCACGACGGGCGTGCCGAAGTACAGGATCGCGGGGTCGACGGCGACGTGACCGGTGGTCTGCGGGGTCGGGATGCCGGCGGTGTCCGTGCTGGTCATGAGCTCGACCCTAGGGCGGCCGCCCGGCGGCGTCCGGCGGGAATCGGACGGGGCGTCCGGAGGCGGGGGCAGTGCCCCGTCCGCGGCGAACTACGCTGGACCCCGTGATCCCCGCTGCAGGCTCCTCCGACGTCCGTGTCCGCTTCGCCCCGTCCCCGACGGGCATGTTCCACGTGGGCGGCGCCCGCTCGGCGCTGTTCAACTGGGCGGTCGCCAAGCAGCAGGGCGGCACGTTCGTGCTGCGCGTCGAGGACACCGACGCGGCGCGCAACAAGCCGGAGTGGGTGGACGGCATCCTGAACGCCCTCGCGGCGCTCGGCATGCACGCCGAGGACCCGACGTTCGAGGGCCCGTACTTCCAGTCGCAGAACGTCGTCAAGCACCGCGAGGCGTCCGCCCGCCTGTACGGGGCCGGCCGCGCGTACTACTGCGACTGCACCCGCGAGGACGTCGCCGCCCGCACCGGCAACGCGCACTCCGGCTACGACGGCCACTGCCGCGACCGCGGCCTGACCTACGAGCCGGGCCGGGCGCTGCGCTTCCGCACCCCGGACGAGGGGGAGACCCAGGTCGTCGACCTCATCCGCGGCAACCCGACCTTCCCGAACTCCGCGATGGAGGACTTCGTCGTCGCGCGCGGGGACGGGTCGCCCGTCTTCCTCCTGGCGAACGTCGTGGACGACATGGACGAGGGCATCACGCACGTCATCCGCGGCGAGGAGCACCTGCCGAACACGCCCAAGCAGCAGCTGCTGTGGGAGGCCCTCGGCGCGCAGCCGCCCAGGTGGGCACACCTGCCGGTCATCGTGAACGAGAAGCGCCAGAAGCTGTCCAAGCGCCGCGACAAGGTCGCGCTCGAGGACTACCTGGCCGAGGGCTACCTGCCCGAGGCGATGGTCAACTACCTCATGCTGCTCGGCTGGGCGCCGGGCAACGACGAGGAGATCCTCCCGTTCGACGAGCTCGTCGAGCGCTTCCGCATCGAGGACGTCAACAGCGCCTCGGCATTCTTCGACGTCAAGAAGCTCACGGCGTTCAACGGCGAGTACATCCGCGCGATGGACGTGGGCTCGTTCGTCTCCGCCGTCGACCCGTGGTTGCACGCCCCGAAGGCACCGTGGACCGAGGAGCAGTACGACGCCGCCGCGTTCGGACGGGTCGCGCCGCTCGCGCAGTCGCGCGTCGCGCTCCTGGCCGACATCACCGACAACGTCGACTTCCTCTTCCTCGACGAGCCCGTCCGTGACGAGCGCTCCTGGGCCAAGGCCATGAAGGACGGCGCCGCGGAGCTGCTCAAGGACGCCCGCGCGGCGCTCGCGGACCTCGGGACCTGGGAGGCAGAGCCGCTCAAGGAGCTCGTCACCGCCGTGGGGGAGCGGCACGGCCTCAAGCTCGGCAAGGCGCAGGCGCCCGTGCGAGTCGCCGTCACCGGCCGCACGATCGGCCTGCCGCTGTTCGAGTCGCTGGAGGTGCTCGGCCGCGAGCGCACCCTCGCGCGGGTCGACGCCGCCCTGGCGCGCCTCGATGGCTGAGACGGTCGAGCGCACCCCGGCGGTCGAGCACGTCGAGGCGCCGGTCCCGGGCTCGGTCACGGGCGAGGTCGACGGGGTCCTGCTCGACGTCGACGACACGCTCGTCGACACCAAGGGCGCATTCGCCAAGGCGCTCACCGCGGTCGCCGTCGAGCACCTGCCGCACGTGCCGGCGGACCGGTATCCCGAGCTGCTGGCGCACTGGCGCTCCGACCCGGGCGGCTACTACCGGCGGTACACGCGCGGCGAGACGGACGCCCTCACGCAGCGGCGGCTGCGGGCCGACCTGCTGCACCGGACGTTCGGCGGTGAGCCCGTCACGGAGGACTCGTTCGCCGACTGGGACGCACTGTTCTGGGGCACGTTCGAGCGGTCCTGGGCGGCCTTCGACGACTCCGCGGCCGCGCTCGACGCACTGCGGTCCGCCGGCGTCGCGGTGGGCGTCGTGACGAACGCCGCCACCGAGCTGCAGGAGCGCAAGCTGCGCGCGGCCGGGCTCGCGGACGTCCCCGTGCTGGTCGGCGTGGACACGCTCGGCTACGGCAAGCCGCACCCCGACGTCTTCGTCGAGGGCGCCCGCCGGCTGGGCACCGCCGTCTCGCGCACGGCCTACGTGGGCGACGAGCCCACCACCGACGCCCGGGCCGCGCACGACGCCGGTCTCACCGGCGTCTGGCTCGACCGTCCCGGGGCGCGCCGCGACGACGAGCACCACGTGGACGCGGACGCCCTGCGTGCCGACGGGATCGTCGTGCTGCCCGGCCTCGCCGGGCTGGCGGTCGCACTCGGCCTCTGACGCGTCGCTCAGGGGACGAGCAGGAGCACGGCGGCCAGGCTGACACCGCTGACGACGACCGCGCCGGCCGCGCCGAGCACGAGCGGCCGGCGGGCGGTGCGCGCCAGGCGGGGCACGTCCACGCCGGTGCCGAGCGCGAACATCGCGGCGACGAAGAGCACGGTCGTGACCTGGGTGGCGGTGTCGGTGACCACGTCCGGCAGGATGCCGGTGCTGCGGACCAGCACCGCCGCGAGGAAGCCCAGCACGAAGCCGGGGACGAGGGGCGCGCGGCGCCCGCGCGCCGTGCTGGGCGCGACGTCGTCGGGGGCGGCGCCCCCGGGGGTCGCGGCTCGCGCGGCGCGACGCGCGAGCACGGCGCCGGCGCCCGCCACGAGCGGGGCGAGCAGGACGACGCGGGCCAGCTTCGTGACGGTCGCCGTGGCCAAGGCCGCTGCCGAGATCGTTCCGGCGGCGGCCACGACCTGTGCGACCTCCTGCACGCTGGCGCCGATCCACAGCCCCGCCTGGTGGTCGCTGAGCCCCAGCGCCCCGGCGATCGGTGGCAGCGCGACGATCGCGACCGTCCCGTAGACGGTGACGAGGGCCAGCGCCGCGGCGACGTCGTCGCGCAGCCGCGCGGGCTCCCCGGCGCCTGCGCGCGGGTCCCGCTCGAGCACGCTCGTCATGGCCGACACGGCGGCGGCGCCGCAGATCGAGAAGCCCGTCGCGACGAGCAGGGCGGTCGCGCGCGGCACCCGCAGCATCCGCCCGAGGGCGAGGACCGCGGCGAAGGTGCATGCGACCGTGACGACCACGACGGCGATCCCGCGCCAGCCCAGGGCGAGCACGTCCGGGACCGACAGCTGGAGGCCGAGCAGCACGACGCCAGCGCGCAGCACGGTGCGCGCGGTCCAGTCCGTGCCGGGTCCGACGCGCTCGGCGAAGCGTGCCACCCCGCCGCCGCGCGGCACCACCCGCCCGAGCACGGAGCCGACCGCGGCGCCCACGAGCAGGGCGAGGACGAGCGGGGAGACCGCTCCGCCCGTCGCCGGCGCGAGCAGGCGGCTGGCGCCGAGAAGGACGACGGTGGCCACCGCGGCCAGGGCGAGACCCGGCCCGAGGCGGGACGCCGTGGCGGCAAGGCTGCGCGTCGTCGGGGTCGCCGTGCGGGTCGGGGCGCGGGGTGTGGTCGGGGGAGCGGTCGGCACCTGACCAGGCTCGCGGCCGCGCCGAGCACCCGGAAGCGCCAGGTGCCGATCGATCCATAGACTGACGCTATGGCAGAACGTCCTCCGCTGGCCGCGCTCGAGCTGCTGGTCGCCCTCGACGCGCACGGGTCGATCAGCGCCGCGGCCCGGGCCGCGGGAGTCTCCCAGCCCACGGCGTCCGCCGGCCTGCACCGCCTCGAGCGGCGCCTCGGCCTCGAGCTGCTGTCCCGCGGGCCCCGCGGCACGGCACTCACCGCCGTGGGACGCCAGGTGGCGGAGGCGGCGCGTGACGTCGTGGACGCCACCGACCGCTTCGAGGCCGCGGCCGCCGCGCTCCGGTCCGCGCCCGTCCCGGGGCTGCGGGTGGCGGCCAGCCTGACGATCGCGGAGTACCTGGCGCCGCGCTGGCTCGCCGCCTTCGCGCGGGGCGAGCGCCAGGAGACCGGGACGGCACCCGACGTCGAGCTCGTCGTGCGCAACTCCCGTGAGGTGATGGAGCTCGTGCTCGACGGCGCCGCGGAGCTGGGGTTCGTGGAGAGCCCGACGGTGCGCCGCGGGCTGCGGTCGCGGACCGTGGCGCACGACGAGCTCGTGGCCGTCGTCGCGCCCGCGCACCCGTGGGCACGACGACGGTCCGTCAGCCCCGCCGGGCTCGTCGCGGGAGATCTCGTGCTGCGCGAGGCAGGGTCCGGCACGCGCGACGTGCTCGAGGACGCGCTCGGCCAGGCGGGGGTGCGGCTGCCCGCCCACGTCACCGCGCTGGGCTCCACGGCGGCCGTGAAGTCCGCCGTGCGGCACGGGGACGGCGTCACCGTGCTGTCCGCCCTCACCGTGGCCGACGACGTGGCGGCCGGCCACCTCGTGACGGTGCCGATCGCGCAGCTCGACCTCTCGCGCCGGCTGCGGGTGGTGTGGCGCGACGGCGCGTCGCTCTCCGCGCCCGCGCGGCGGCTGGCGGCCGTGGCGGGAGCCCGCTGAGCGACGCCGGCACTCGCTGAGAGGTGCCGGCGGCCCCCGACCGGGCGAGGTCAGCGCCGGCGGGCGCGGTAGGCGTAGGTGACGTACGGCAGGTCGACGTCGGGGCGTCCCGCGAGGTCCGGGTGGGTGGCGACGAGGGCGTCGACCTCGGCGAGGCGTTCCTCCCGCTCGGCCTCCGGCAGGGTGAGCAGGTAGCTGCGGGTCCCCGCCAGGGTGCGCAGGGCTCCGGCGGGAATCCGGTCGGTCCAGCGGAAGGTGCCCGCCTCGACGCCGTCGAACGCCGCGCCGAGCTCCGGCCCGTCGGGGCGGCCAGGATCGGGCTCGAGCCGGTCGCCCTGGTGCAGGATCGCTCCGAACCGCGCGACCCAGTCGACGTCGCCGTCACGGTCGTTCCACAGCACCCCGAGCGTGCCCCCGGGCCGCAGGACGCGGGCGACCTCCGCGGCGGCCGCGTCGCCGTCGAACCAGTGCCATGCCTGGCCCACGAGGACGGCGTCGACCGACGCGTCACCCAGGGGGATGGCCTCGGCCGTGCCACGGTGCGTCGCGACGCCGGGCAGCCGCGCCGCGAGCTCGGCGAGCATGGCCGCCGAGGGGTCGACGGCGACGACGTGCGTGCCGTTGTCGACGAGGTCGACGGCTCGCTCGGTGAGCTTGCCCGTGCCCGCGGCGAGGTCGAGCACGTCGCGCGCACCGGCGGGCAGCAGCCAGGCGAGCGCCTCGCGCGGGTAGGTGGGTCTGACCTGGGCGTACACGGCGGCGTCGCGGTCGAACGACGCCGCGCGGTCGGCGTGCGAGTGCGGGTCCCGGCCGGAGGGGCCGGTCGGGGGCGTGGGCTGAGGTGGCGTCGGAGCGGGCACGGCACGAGCCTGCCACGAGCACCCCGCGGCGTGACGTACGGCACCCCGTGCGCGTTTTGGCCGACGGCCCCCCGTCCGGTAATGTTTTCCGACGTTGGGCCTGACGCCGGCACTCCGACGATGTCGGATTTGCTCGGAAGGTCCGATCCATTGGGGTATGGTGTAATTGGCAGCACGAGAGATTCTGATTCTCTTAGTCTAGGTTCGAGTCCTGGTACCCCAGCGCAGCGCTCTTCGCCCGCCTGGTGCGGTGTGTAGAGTTCTCATCGGCACGGATGATCGACTGAGATCACCGAGTCATAGGCCCCCATCGTCTAGCGGCCTAGGACGCCGCCCTCTCACGGCGGTAACGCGGGTTCAAATCCCGCTGGGGGTACGTCGATCGTCCGTTCCGACGAACGGTCGCCACGGTCCGGGTCTCGCCACCCGGACCGGTTTTAGGCCCCCATCGTCTAGCGGCCTAGGACGCCGCCCTCTCACGGCGGTAACGCGGGTTCAAATCCCGCTGGGGGTACACATCGCAAGGCCCGGTCCGCACGGACCGGGCCTTCGTCGTTCCCGGGACGTGCCCGACCTGGTCGGGACGTGGCCCGACGCCGGTCCGACGCGGTCCGCCGCAGCGGTGCGGCCGCCGACGCCTCAGAGGAACGGGTCGGGCACGATCGCGCCGTCGCTGCGCGGATGGTCGTGCGTGGCGCCCGTGGGCTTCCAGGTGACGGGGTGCGCCCCGGCGCTGGGCTGCGCCTCGGGCGGGCGGGGCGCCGGGTGCGCCGGCTGTACGGCGATCGGCTGGGTCGTGGGGCGCGGCCCGTCGGAGGTCTCCCGCCCGGGCACGACGGTCGGGCCGCCGGGGGCGGTGTCCGCGGGGCGCCCCGGACCGGGCAGCGCGTCGTCGTCGTCGAGGCGAGGGCCGCCCGGCGTGAAGAGGGTGTCGCAGAGGGTCCGGTAGGTGGCGTCCGGGTGCGGCACGTACTTGATGGTGCGCAGGGCCTGGTCCTGGCCGGCGGACTCCATGTCGAACCGGCCGTAGCCGAGCACCTGGCCCGTGGGGCTGCGCGAGAACCCCATGTCGGTGACCTTCTTCATCGGCATCATCGCCACCTTGTGCACGACCAGCCCGTACAGCAGCAGCAGCCGCTTGTCGGTGGCGACGAACCACTCGTAGCGCCACTCGAGCCACTTCCAGGCGAGGCGGGCCGCCACGACGAACCACGCGACCCAGAGCCACTGCACTGTGCCGCGCACGTCGATCGGCGTCGACAGGACGATCGTGCCGATGAGCAGGAAGGCGGCGGCCGTCGTCGCGATCGGCCCGAGGAGCTGCGCCCAGTGGTGCCGGGTCGCCACGATGACCCGCTCGTTCGGCAGCACGTACCGACGCAGGTGGGCGTGCGCGCGGACGGCGTCGCGCTCGCGCCTCTCGTCGGTGATCATGCCGGTCTCCGGGACGCTCGTCAGTCGGTCAGGTTCGCGAAGAACTGCCCGAAGCTGGAGAACGCGTTGGTGATGAAGTCCCAGATCGCCGTGACGATGTTCGCCGCACGGTCAGGGCTGCTCACGATCGCGTAGATCAAGAAGATCACGACGATCCAGATCAGCAGGGTCTTGGCCTTCGCGGGCATCAGGTCCTCACGCCTCTCGGGTCTCGGGGCAGGGCTGCCCCGTCAGCCAGGAGCGTACTGACCTGGGCGGGGGGCTGACAGCACCGGGCCCGGCGCGCCGCGTCGAGTGGCGGCGGGCCGGGCCCGGTGTCCGTGCAGGTGGTCGGGTGCGGTGGTCACTCGCCGGCGCGGCGCAGGACCTCGGTAAGTCGGTTGGCGGCGGAGACGACGGCGGCCGAGTGGAGGCGGCCCGGCTGGCGGGTGAGGCGCTCGACCGGCCCGGAGACGGACACGGACGCCACGACGCGGCCCGACGGCCCGCGTACGGGCGCCGACACGGAGGCGACGCCGAGCTCGCGCTCGGAGACCGACTGCGCCCACCCGCGGCGGCGGACGCCGGAGAGGATCGTCGCGGTGAACACGGCCTCGCGCAGGCCGCGGTGCAGGCGGTCCGGCTCCTCCCAGGCGAGGAGGATCTGCGCCGCAGAGCCCGCGTGCATCGTGAGGGTGGCGCCCACGGGGATCGAGTCACGCAGCCCGACGGGCCGCTCCGCGGCGGCCACGCAGACGCGATGGTCGCCCTGGCGGCGATAGAGCTGTGCGCTCTCGCCCGTGTGGTCGCGCAGTGCCGTGAGCACGGGGTTGGCCGCGGCGAGGAGCCGGTCCTCGCCGGCCGCCGTCGCGAGCTCGTTGAGGCGCGGTCCGAGCACGAACCTGCCCTGCATGTCGCGGCCCACGAGACGGTGGTGCTCGAGGGCGACGGCGAGGCGGTGTGCCGTGGGGCGGGCGAGCCCGGTCGAGGAGACCAGCTGCGCCAGGGTGGCGGGACCCGCCTCCAGAGCGCCCAGCACGGACGCGGCCTTGTCGAGTACGCCGACTCCGCTAGTATCGTCCATAGGACGATATTGACGTCTCAGTCACTGAGATTGCAAGTCGAGGACCGCATCTCACGGGACGGAACGGTCTCACAGGTCATGGGCATCCCGGGTTCGACGGGCGGTCACGACCCGAGACGCGGACCGGACACGGACCGAGACGTCGACCGACACAGCACACGCACGACGGGCCGCGGGGACGCGGCGGACGAGGAGCACATGATGGCCGGCACGCTGGCGGAGAAGGTCTGGGAGGCGCACCTGGTGCGCCGTGGCAGCGACGGGGCACCCGACCTCCTCTACATCGACCTGCACCTCGTGCACGAGGTGACGAGCCCGCAGGCGTTCGAAGGCCTGCGGCTCGCCGGGCGCCCCGTCCGTCGTCCCGATCTCACGATCGCGACCGAGGACCACAACACGCCCACGCTCGACATCGACCTGCCGATCGCGGACCTCACCAGCCGCACGCAGATCGACACGCTGCGCAACAACGCCAAGGAGTTCGGCGTGCGCATCCACTCGCTGGGCGACGCCGACCAGGGCATCGTGCACCAGGTCGGCCCGCAGCTCGGCCTGACGATGCCCGGCCTCACCGTGGTGTGCGGCGACTCGCACACCTCGACGCACGGCGCGTTCGGCGCGCTGGCGTTCGGCATCGGCACCTCCGAGGTGGAGCACGTGCTCGCCACGCAGACGCTGCCGCTCGCCCCGTTCAAGACGATGGCGATCACCGTCAACGGCGAGCTGCCCCCGGGTGCCACCAGCAAGGACATCATCCTGGCGATCATCGCCAAGATCGGCACCGGCGGCGGCCAGGGCTACGTGCTCGAGTACCGCGGCGAGGCCATCCGCACGCTCTCGATGGAGGCGCGGATGACCATCTGCAACATGTCCATCGAGGCCGGCGCCCGCGCGGGCATGATCGCCCCGGACCAGACGACGTTCGACTACCTCCAGGGCCGCCCCCACGCGCCCGAGGGCGAGGACTGGGACGCCGCCGTCGAGTACTGGAAGACGCTGCGCAGCGACGACGACGCCGAGTTCGACGCGGAGGTCGTCCTCGAGGCGGCCGACCTCGAGCCCTTCGTCACCTGGGGCACCAACCCGGGCCAGGGTCTGCCGCTATCGGCGTCCGTGCCCGTCCCGTCGGAGATCGCGGACGAGAACGAGCGCGTCGCCGCCGAGCGCGCGCTGGAGTACATGGGCCTCGAGGCCGGCGTCCCGCTGCGTGACGTCAAGGTGGACACGGTCTTCATCGGCTCGTGCACCAACGGCCGCATCGAGGACCTGCGCTCCGTGGCGAAGGTGTTCCAGGGCCGGCACAAGGCGGAGGACGTGCGCGTGCTCGTCGTCCCCGCCTCGGCGCGCGTGCGCCTGCAGGCCGAGGCCGAGGGCCTCGACGTCATCTTCAAGGAGTTCGGCGGCGAATGGCGCAACGCCGGGTGCTCGATGTGCCTGGGCATGAACCCCGACCAGCTCGCGCCGGGCGAGCGCGCGGCGTCCACGTCGAACCGCAACTTCGAGGGCCGGCAGGGCAAGGGTGGGCGCACCCACCTGGTCTCGCCGCTCGTCGCCGCGGCCACCGCCATCCGGGGCACCCTGTCGTCCGTGTCCGACCTGGAGCTCGACGGCGACGTCGACCTCACGACGTTCGACGGCAGCCCGCTGGCCCCGCTGTCCGCCCCGTCGTTCGTCTGAGCACCCCGCGTTTTTCGAGGAGAACCCCCATGGAGAAGTTCACCACCCACACCGGCGTCGGGGTGCCGCTGCGCCGCAGCAACGTCGACACCGACCAGATCATCCCCGCCGTCTACCTGAAGCGCGTGACGCGCACCGGCTTCGAGGACGCGCTGTTCGCGGCCTGGCGCGGCGACCCGTCCTTCGTGCTCAACCAGGACGCCTACAAGGCCGGCTCCGTGCTCGTCGCGGGCCCTGACTTCGGCACCGGCTCCTCCCGCGAGCACGCCGTGTGGGCGCTCAAGGACTACGGCTTCCGGGTCGTGCTCGCCTCGCGCTTCGCGGACATCTTCCGCGGCAACTCGGGCAAGCAGGGCCTCGTCGCCGGCATCGTCGCGCCCGAGGACATCGAGATCCTCTGGAAGATCCTCGAGACGAAGCCGGGCACCGAGGTGACCGTCGACCTCGAGGCGCGCACCGCGCACGCGGACGACGTCACCGTGCCGTTCCAGATCGACGACTACACGCGCTGGCGCCTGCTGGAGGGCCTCGACGACATCGGCCTCACGCTGCAGCACGAGGACGACATCAGCGCCTTCGAGTCGCAGCGCGCGGCGTGGCGGCCCCGGACGCTGCCCGCCAAGCACCTGCCGAACGTGCCGATCGAGCCGGCGCGCCCCGTCGCTTGACGCCGCCCGCACCATCGAGCGTGCTGGCTTGATCCTCAAACCTCGAGATTGAGGATCAAGCCAGCACGCTCGATGCGTTCCCGGGTCGCTCACCCCGTCTTGTGGCGCGCGCCGCCTTCGAGGTGGATCGTCTCGCCCGAGACGAAGCCTGCGCCGAGCAGCCACATCACCGCGTCGACGACGTCGTCGGGCTCGCCGTGGCGCCCGACGAGCGTCCCGGCGGCGCTCTTGCTCAGCAGCGCAGCCTTGCCGTCGCCCAGGCGGTCCCACGCGCCGGAGTCGACGACGCCGGGGGAGACGGCGTTGACCCGCACCGGGGCGAGGTCCGCCGCGAGGTGGCGGGCGAGGTGCTCGACGGCGCCGTTGGTCGTCCCCTTGACCAGCGAGCCCGGTCCTGGCCGCCACCCGACGACCCCGGAGAACAGCACGATCGACCCGTGCGGCTGCAGCACCGGGGCGAAGTGCTTGGCGACGAGCATCGGTCCGATCACCTTCGCCGTGAACGCGGTGACCAGCCGCTCGTGATCCAGCTCGGTGGCCCGCACGTCGTGCGGCGCGGAGCCGGTCGTCACGATGTGGGTGACCCCGTCGGCGAGCTCCGCGGCCGCGGCCGCGACGGTCGCCTCGTCCTGCAGGTCGATCCGCATCGCGGTCGCGCCGATCTCGGCCGCCAGTGCCTCGGTGGCCGGCAGGTCGCGTGCGCCGATCACCACCTCGTACCCGTCCTTCGCCGCACGCCGTGCGACCGCCGCCCCCAGCGCCCGTGCCCCGCCGATGACCAGGATCCGTTCCATCGTCGTCACTCCCTCTCGTAGGATCGGGACTCACGGTATGGATTTGATACCGGTATCTACAACGGAACCGGGGGTTCCCGTGGGCAAGGCGTACAACGTGATGGCGGCGACGTGCCCGAGCCGCACCGTGCTCCACCGCATCGGCGCCCGCTGGACCGTGTTCGTCGTCAACGCCCTGGCCGACGGCCCGCGCCGCTTCACCGACCTCAAGGCGCACATCCAGGGCATCACCCCGAAGGTGCTGACCGAGACCCTCCGCTCCCTGGAGGCCGACGGCCTGGTCAGCCGGCACGAGTACGAGGCGAACCCGCCGCACGTCGAGTACGCGCTGACGCCGCTGGGGAGATCCCTCCTGGTCCCGCTCCGCGCCGTACGGCTCTGGGCCGAGCAGCACGTTCCCGACATCGAGGCCGCCCGCGCCCGGCGCGAGGACCAGTCGGACGCCGGCGTGGTGTGACGGGGGAGCCCGCTACAGGGCCGGAGGTCCCTGGCGCACGCGCTCCAGCAGGCGCTCGGGCGTCGCCGCCGTGGGGTCCCACCAGGAGTCGATGAACCAGGTGGCCCCGGCGTCGGCCATCGCCTGCGCCTGGTCGCGGGCCTCGCCCGCGTCGGAGGGGAGCAGGCCGGACGCGACGACGTCGAACGTCCCGGGGGCCTGGCCGGCGTCGCCGTCGCGCTGCTCGGCGATCCAGGCGGCGAGCTCCCGTACGGCGTCGGGCCCGGCCTCCGCCTCCTCGGGCGTGGTGCCGCGCACCTGCACGACTATCCCGTCCCAGCGCAGCGCGCGCCGCAGATTCTTCAGCGGCGGGTTCCGTGCGTCCCAGACGCCGACGGGCCACACGGGGATCCGGCCGTGCACGGGGGGAGCGGCGAACCGGAACGGGCCGGTGCGCACCTGCTGCCCGTCGGCCTCGAACTCCTCGCCCGACCAGGAGCGCTCGAGCCAGGCGAGCGTCTCGTCGAGCCGCTGGGCGCGCTCGCGCAGCGCCGTCGGCTGGCCGGGGACGGACGTGAAGCCGCGGTCGTCGAGCACCCCGACGCCGGCCGGGAGCACGAGCCGCCCGCCCGACAGGTGGTCGACCGTCAGCGCGCGCTGGGCCAGCTCCCACGCCCGGTGCCGCGGCACCGCGAACACCATGGCGCCGAGCGAGATGCGCTCCGTCACCGCCGCGGCCCCCGCGAGCACCGCGAACGGGTCCCAGGCGGTGAGCGCGTCGCCGCCCCAGTCGCCCATGCTCATCCCGTCCCAGCTGAAGAACCCGTCCCAGCCGTGCTCCTCGCACTCGCGGGCGAGCGCGACGTTCTGCTGCGGGGTGCCGAAACTGCCGACGAACCCGAACTTCATGCGCGACATCGCAGTGACTCCTTCGCCAGGGACAGGGTGTCCGCCCGACGCTACGGGCCGGCACCGACACGCGGCGGAAACGTAGGGTGTGCGGGTGTCAGACGAGAACGAGAAGCCCGTGATCGAGATGTGGACCGACGGCGCGTGCAAGGGTAACCCCGGGCTCGGCGGCTGGGGCGCCCTGCTCAAGGCCGGCGAGCACACCAAGGAGCTCTACGGCGGCGACCCGCTCACGACGAACAACCGCATGGAGCTCACCGCCGTCGTCGAGGCCCTGCGCGCCCTCAAGAAGCCCAGCGCCGTGACGATCCACGTCGACTCGTCGTACGTGATGAACGGGATGAAGACCTGGATCGTCGGCTGGAAGCGCAACGGCTGGACCACGTCCGCGAAGAAGCCCGTGAAGAACGTCGACCTGTGGCAGGCCCTCGACGCCGAGGTCACGAAGCACGACGTGCGCTGGGTGTGGGTCAAGGGCCACGCCGGCGACCCGGGGAACGAGCGCGCCGACGCCCTCGCCAACCTCGGCGTCGACTCGGTGCGCTGAGGACGCCGCGCAGCAGGTGCGACGGACGTCACGCCGCAGGGGGTGGCGCGCGCTAATAGGCTGGGCCCATGGCTTCCCACTACGACGTCGTCCTCCTCGGGGCTGGCCCCGGCGGCTATGTCGCCGCGATCCGTGCGGCCCAGCTCGGCAAGTCCGTCGCCATCATCGAGGAGAAGTACTGGGGTGGTGTCTGCCTCAACGTGGGCTGCATCCCCTCCAAGGCCCTCCTGCGCAACGCGGAGCTCGCCCACATCTTCAACCACCAGGCCGACTTCTTCGGCATGTCGGGTGACGTGACGTTCGACTTCGGCAAGGCGTTCGACCGGTCCCGCGTGGTCGCGGACGGGCGCACCAAGGGCGTCCACTTCCTCATGAAGAAGAACAAGGTCACCGAGTACGACGGCCGCGGCACCTTCCGCGACGCGAACACGATCGAGGTGGCGCTCAACTCCGGCGGCACCGAGACGGTGACGTTCGACAACGCGATCATCGCCACCGGCTCGCAGGTCAAGCTGCTCCCGGGCGTCGAGCTCTCCGAGAACGTCGTGACCTACGAGAAGCAGATCATGACCCGCGAGCTGCCGAAGTCGATCGCCATCGTCGGCGCCGGCGCCATCGGCATGGAGTTCGCGTACGTCCTCAAGAACTACGGCGTGGACGTCACGATCATCGAGTTCCTCGACCGTGCGCTGCCCAACGAGGACGCGGACGTCTCCAAGGAGATCGCCAAGCAGTACAAGAAGCTCGGCATCACGCTCCTCACCTCCACCGCCGTCCAGACGATCAAGGACAACGGCTCGTCCGTCACCGTCTCCTACAAGGGCGTCAAGGACGACAAGCCCGGCGAGATCGTCGTCGACAAGGTCCTGTCCGCCGTGGGCTTCGCGCCGAACGTCGAGGGCTTCGGCCTCGAGAACACCGGCGTGCAGCTCACCGAGCGCGGCGCCATCGCCATCGACGACCACATGCGCACCAACGTGCCGCACATCTTCGCCATCGGCGACGTCACCGCCAAGCTCATGCTGGCGCACGTCGCGGAGGCGCAGGGCGTCGTCGCCGCCGAGACCATCGGCGGCGCCGAGACCCAGACGCTGGGCGACTACCGGATGATGCCGCGCGCCACGTTCTGCTCCCCGCAGGTCGCGTCGTTCGGCCTCACCGAGCAGCAGGCCAAGGACGAGGGCTACGACGTCAAGGTCGCCTCGTTCCCGTTCATGGCCAACGGCAAGGCGCACGGCCTCGGCGACACGACCGGCTTCGTCAAGATCGTGGCCGACGCCAAGTACAACGAGCTGCTCGGCGCCCACATGATCGGCCCCGACGTCTCCGAGATGCTGCCCGAGCTCACCCTCGCGCAGAAGTGGGACCTCACCGCCGACGAGGTCGCGCGCAACGTGCACACCCACCCGACGCTGTCGGAGTCCGTCCAGGAGTCCATCCACGGCATCGTGGGGCACATGATCAACCTGTAGTCAGGGCACATCGGTCATCGGCCGGTCGCCTGGTCAGGGGCCCGGATCTGCGAGTTTTCGCAGGTCCGGGCCTCTTCTCTGTCTTCGTGAGGCTGGACGCCGAGGCTATGGGTCCGCGACGGGTTCGCCCTCGCCCCGCAGAAGCTCGTCGCCATGCTCGACAGCCCAGGCGGCGAGGGCGGTCAGAGGCCCGTCGTGCATGGTCCACCCCAGGGCGGTGAGTCCGTACGTGACCCTCGGCGGCGACTCACGGTGGCGTTCGCGCTCGACCAGACCCCAGCGAACGAGGCGGGCGAGCGACTCGGTGAGCGGCTTGTCCCGCATCCCGCCGATCCTGTCCTTCAGATCGACGCGCCGCGCTCGGCCTTCGCCGAGGGCAGCGAGAACGACCGGGTCCCATCGGTGAGCCAGGACGTCGGTCGCCGCCCGCACGCGGCAGTCGGCGACGAAATCGTGGTCCGCCGTGGTCATGTGCCCACTCTGCGTCCTCCTGACGCACCGTTCGGTGCGCAACGCCGTTCCTAGGGTCGTGTCCTGGCGTCATCCCGGCGCCGGTCGAATCGAGAAGCGTGAGGCCGTCGAATGCGGATCGGAATCCTGGGGACGGGCGCGCTGGGGAGCACGCTTGCACGAGCTTGGGCGGCAGCGGGGCACGACGTCGTCCTGGGCGGACGCTCCCGCCCGAAGGTGGACGAGATCGCCGCGCGACTCGGCCCTCGCGCGTCGAGTACCTCGCTGTCGGACGCGGTCCATGACGTCGACGCCGTCCTCCTGGCGATCTCCTGGACCGGCATCGCGGAGGTCCTGGACGCGGTCGGCGCCGCACGGGGCACCCTCGCGGACACCGTGGTCATCGACCCGACCAACCCCGTAGCGCACGGAGTCGGCGAGCACCTCCTTCCCGCCGGTTCGGCGGCGCAGGCGATCGCCTCGTCGGCGCCCGGTGCCGTCGTCGTCAAGGCGCTCAACCTGCACCCGGCGCAGACGTGGTCTGGGCCTGCTACGGGCGTCACGGTGCCCTTCGCGACCGACGACCAGGACGCAGTGCCGACCGTTGCAGGGCTCGTCGGCAGCCTGGGAGCGACCGCACACCGGATCGGGGGCATCGGTCGCGCACGGCAGCTCGAGGAGCTGGCAGGGGCGGTGATCGCGCTCGCCGCGGCGGGCATCGATCCGAGGTCCGTCGTTCCAGGGAGCCATCGCGTCACATCGGGGGCCGTCGTCTGAGCGGCCCCCACGCCAGTTCGTCCTCAGGAGGTCACGCTGACCCGCAGCTGCTTCTGCCCGTTCACGACGCGGGTCAGGACGTCGGACGTCCGGGTCCGCTCGTAGGCGGACTTGCCGCCGCCGATGACGAGGCTCAGCTCCATCTCGTCGTTGCGCAGGTTGCCCTGCAGCAGCTTCTGGACGGAGGCGAACGACGTCGGGCCGTAGAACTCGTCCTGGTACGTGTTGCCGCCCACGACCGTGACCACACCGCTCTTGCCCTTGAGGCTCTTGGGAATCGTGAACTCCTGGCGGAAGACCGACCGCGTGATGCCGTCCGAGCCGAGCAGCTGGGTCCGCAGCACCAGGGTCTTGCCGGCACGGACCTTCGCGGTCTTGCCGGTCACGTCGACCCAGCGCCCGCCCGTGCGCTGCTGGATCTTCACCACCCGGTGCCGCATGCCGGTGTCGCTGACCTTGACGTCGTTGGTCACCCCGGTGAGCTTGACGTCCGACAGGGACGACAGCGTGGCGACGACGCTCGCGAGGTCGAAGCCGCCCGTGGCGCCGACGTCCTCGGCCGCCTGGTACCGGTCCGCGTACCGCAGCCGGAACGCGCTCCCGCTGCGGGTGCCGGTGATCGTCCAGGAATGGGTCTCCGAACCGCCGATGACCCCGTCCACCACCCGGTCGTGGTTCGCGACGCCGGCCAGGAGGGTGACGTCCCCGAGGGCGGACGGGTGCAGCACCTGCGTCGTCCCGGTACGCGACCTGCCGCCGTAGGACACCGTCGACCTGACCGGCGCCGCCGTCGGGGACGCGCCGAAGGTGCCGGCGATCCCGGCGAGACGGTCGTCGGTGATGGTCCCACCGAGGTCGCCGAGGTTCGCCACCTTGAACGGCACGCCCAGCGGGTCCTTCTGGACGTAGACGGCGTCGGCGGCCGCCAGGCCCAGACGCGCCTTGCCCGTGAAGGACATCGGGTGGCCGAACGCGACCACCCGGTCGCCGCACACCGAGGTCGCGGTGCCGATGCCTGCGAGGGTGATGTCGCCGTGCGAGAGCACCGCCGCGACGTTGCCACCGGCGACCACGGTGTCGATGCCGGCGGCCGTCCTGCCGCTGGACCGGCCGATCCGGTAGGAGTCCGCTGTCACCAGCTCGCTGCCGCCGACGGCCTTGACCGCCGTGCGCGCGCGAGCCAGGTCGACCCCGCCGACGCCCATCGGCATCGGCAGCTGGCGCAGGCCCTGGGAGGCCTCGGTCCGCGTCACGTCGGTCTCGGCGGCGATCCGCGTCGCCATGCGCGAGCCCACCGCCACCTCGGGGGCGGCCTTCGCGGCGCCGAGGTAGCCCTGCATGTCCTCGTACGGCGTGATGCCGGCCACGGGAGAGCTCCCGAAGGCGAGGCCGTACGCGACGGCGCCGATCAGCCGACCGTCCTCGGCGTACACCGGCGACCCCGACATGCCCTGCCAGATGCCGCCCGCCGCGTCGATCGCCGGGGAGCGGAGCTCGGCGACGATCATGTCCAGGTCGGGGCCGATGCCGTCCGACAGCACGCCGAGCACCTCGCCGGTGAAAGCCTGCGGGGTGGTGCCCTTGCTCACGGTCAGCCCGTTCACCGGTGCCCCATTCACCAGGTCGGAGACCGGGAACGGTGGCGCACAGTCGGGTGCGGGCGCCGCCGTCGCCGAGGGGCCGACCGCCACCAGGCCGGCCAGCACCAGTGCGCCGGCCGCGCCGGCCGCGCCGGACGCCGTCAGGCGGGCCGTGCGACGACCGCCTCCGGACCCGGGCTGCCTTCGCGGACCGCGCGTCGCAGGGTGTCCTTCGCGGTGGGGAGTGGGCGCCGTCGCCCGGCCGTCCCTGGCTGCAGTGTTCGACATGGCCACAGCATCACGGACGGCGCGCTGCGCCGTTCCGGTGGACACGGGTGAAATCTCGGCCCGGACCGGTCGCGCCCTCGGCGACACCAGGCTCTCGCCCTACCGATCTGTTGGGCAGGACCCCGACGTCACCAGGAGACCAGCCGGCCAGCATGACGACGGCGGGGCGGGCGAGCCTTGTGCAAGGCTTGACAATGTTGCACAACTTGCACAAGGTTGGTTCGTCAGTCGTCGTCGACCGAAGGACGGACCATCGTGGCTCCCACCCTCACCGAGGTCGCCCAACGCGCCGGGGTGTCGCTCTCCACCGCCTCGCGTGCGTTCAGCGAACCGGACCGCATCGCGCAGGAGACGCTCGCGCGCGTCGTCCGGGCCGCCGAGGAGATCGGCTACGTCGCGTCCTCGCCGCGCCGGCAGCGCAACGCCACGCGCCCGACGCGCTCGACCACCGTGGCGATGGTCGTCCCTGACCTCGCGAACCCGATCATCGCGACGTTCGTCAAGGCCGCTCAGGCGCACGGCTGGTACCGCCGTCAGACGCTGGTCCTCACCGACGCCGACGGCAGCCCCGACCGCGAGCGCGAGATCCTCGGCGAGCTGCACGGCCGCGTGGACGGGTTCATCGCCTGCTCCCCGCGGCTGCCCGCCCACGACATCGTCGAGCTCTGCGGCGACTCCCCGCTGGTGCTCGTGAACCGGGACTCCGACGAGGTGCCGAGCGTGCTCGCCGACACCGAGCACGGGCTGCGCCAGGCGATCGAGTACCTGCGCGTGCTCGGTCACGAGCGCGTCGCGTACGTGCAGGGCAACCAGCTCTCCTGGTCCAACGAGCACCGCGTCGCGGCAGCACGGCGCCTGGCGGAGGAGCACGACGTCGAGCTCGACGTGCTCGGCTGGCACGCCGAGACCATGGCTGGCGGCAACGCCGCCGCCGCGAGCGTGGTCGCCACCGGCGCCACCGCCGTGATCGCGCACAACGACCTGGTCGCGCTGGGCATCGTCGAGGGCGCCGCCCAGCTCGGGCTCAGCGTGCCCGAGGACCTGTCGGTGATCGGCATCGACGACACGACCCTCGCGTCGGTCGCCAAGCCGCAGCTCACCAGCATCCAGGTGCCGATGTCGCGGGCGGGCGTGCTGAGCATCGACCTGCTGCACGGCCTGCTCGCGCAGGACGACGAGCCCGACACCGGCCCGCGGACGGTGCACCTGCCCACGCAGCTCGTCGTGCGCCAGTCCACCGCGCCGGCCCCGGGCTGGGACCCGCGGGGGGCACGCCGATGAGCGCCGCCCTGCGCGTCGTCGTCACCGACGCGAACCTGCTCCCGCTCCGCGACGAGCTCGTCGGCCTCCTGCCGGCGGGCACCGAGGTGTCGTGGGCCGTCGGGGTCCATGCCGACGAGCTGACCGCCGCGCTGCGCACCGCCGACGTCCTCGTCGGCCCGGCGCTGACCCCGGAGATGGCCGAGGCCGCCCCCGGGCTGCGCCTCGTGCACGTCGCCGGGGCGGGCACCGACCGCGTCGACCCCGCCGCCCTGCGCCCCGGGATCACGGTCGCGAACACCTTCCACCACGAGGGCTCGATCGCGGAGTACGCCGTGTGGGCGGCGATCGACCTGCGCCGCGACCTGCGCCTCGCCGACGCGGCGCTGCGCGAGGGTCGCTGGCGCTCGTCGGTCTACGACCGCGGGCTGCCGCAGGTCCAGACCCTCGGGGCGGCCCGCGTCGGCTTCGTCGGCTTCGGCCACATCGGGTCGGCCTGCTGGCAGGCGATGTCGGCGTTCGGCGCCTCCGGGCGCGCCGTGACCGGCAGTGGCCGCGTCGACGCCGAGGCCGCCGGGCTCGACTGGGCCGGCACGACCGACGAGCTGCCCCGCCTGCTCGCCGAGTCCGACGTCGTCGTCGTCAGCGTGCCGCTCGACGACCGCACCCGCGGCATGATCGGCGCGCGCGAGCTCGGACTGCTCGGCCCCGGCGGCGTGCTCGTGAACGTGGCCCGCGGGCCGGTCGTCGAGGAGCAGGCGCTCTACGACGCGCTCCGTGCCGGCACGATCCACGGCGCGGCAGTCGACGTCTGGTACTCGTACCCGGGCCCCGACGGCCACGCCCGCCCGGCCGCTCTGCCGTTCCACGAGCTGGAGAACGTGCTCATGACGCCGCACCTCTCCGGCGTCACCCGCCAGACGTTCCTCGGCCGTGTCCAGGACATCGCCGCCAACATCACCCACCTGGCCGAGGGCCGGGCCCTCGAGCGCGTCGTCGCGCCGCAGCCGCAGGAGGCCTCCGCATGACCGACACGATCGTCGCGGCCGATGTCATCGTCACCAGCCCCGGGCGCAACTACGTCGTCCTCAAGATCACCACGGCCGACGGGGTGGTGGGCTGGGGCGACGCCACCCTGAACGGTCGCGAGCTGTCCGTCGCGTCCTACCTGCGCGACCACGTGTGCCCGATGCTCGTCGGGAGGGACGCCTCGCGGATCGAGGACACGTGGCAGCTGCTCTACCGCGGTGCGTACTGGCGCCGCGGCCCGGTAACGATGGCGGCGATCGGCGCCGTCGACGTCGCCCTGTGGGACATCAAGGGCAAGACCCTGGGGCAGCCCGTCTACCAGCTCCTCGGTGGCGCCGTGCGCGACCGGGTGCTCACCTACACCCACGCCTCCGCGTGGGACACGCCGGCCCTGCTCGACGCCGTCGACGCGCGCCGCGAGCAGGGCTTCCGGGCCGTGCGCGCCCAGTCCGGCGTGCCCGGCCTGGACACGGTGTACGGGGTGCACCGCGACGTCGCGGGGTACGAGCCCGCGTCGCGCGGCGCCGGGCCCGTCGAGGAGACGTGGGACACCGCGGCGTACCTGCGGCACGCGCCCCGGGCGCTGCAGGCGGTGCGCGACCACGTCGGCCCGGAGCTCGCCCTGCTGCACGACGCGCACCACCGCCTCACCCCGCAGCAGGCGGCGCGCCTCGGCAAGGAGCTCGAGCCCGTCGACCTGTTCTGGCTCGAGGACGTGACCCCGGCCGAGAACCAGGAGGTGCTGCGGCTGGTGCGGCAGCACACCACGACGCCGCTCGCGATCGGCGAGGTCTTCACCACGGTCTTCGACTGCCACCAGCTCATCACCGAGCAGTTGATCGACTATGTGCGCACCGCCGTCGTGCACGCGGGCGGCATCAGCCACCTGCGCAAGATCCTCGCGCTGGCGGAGGTGTACCAGGTCAAGGGCGCGCCGCACGGGCCGTCCGACGTGTCGCCGGTGTCGTTCGGCGCGAGCGTCCACGTGGGCCTGGCGACGTACGCCTTCGCCATCCAGGAGTACATGGGCTACCCCGACCTCGTGCACGAGGTGTTCCCGCACTCCTGGTCCTACGGCGACGGCTACCTCCACCCCGGCGACGCGCCCGGCGTCGGCGTCGAGCTGGACGAGGCCCTCGCGGCGAAGTACCCCTACGAGCCCGCGTACCTGCCCGTCGCGCGCCGGCTCGACGGCACCCTCACGGACTGGTGACACCCATGACCACGACCATCGACTCCCGCGCGACCCGGCTCGGGCGCGGCGCCCCGCTCGCCGACCTCCTCGTCGCACCCGCCGAGCCGGCGGGGACCGGCATCGTGCACCTGGGCCTGGGCAACTTCCACCGCGCGCACCAGGCCGTCTACACCGCGCGGGCGCTGCGGGCCGAGCCCGGGGACTGGGGCATCCTCGGGGTCGCGAACCGGTCGCGACGCGTGGTGGACGCGCTGCGCGCCCAGGACCACCTGTACTCCGTGCTCGAGATCTCCCCGTCCGGCAGCAGCGTGACCGTGCCGGGCGTGCACACGGGCACGCTCGTCGCCGCCGAGGACCCCGCGGCCGTGGTCGCGGCGCTGGCCGCGCCGTCGACCCGGATCGTGACGCTCTCCGTCACCGAGCACGGCTACCGCATCGCCCCCGGCACGGGGCGGCTGGACCTCGCCGCCGACGACGTCCGGCACGATCTCGACCCCCGCACGGCGGGCACGCCCGTGACCACGGTCGGGCAGGTCGCCCGCGCGCTCGAGCGACGTGCGCTCGGGCACGGCGAGCCCGTCACGGTGCTGTCCTGCGACAACCTGCAGGCCAACGGGTCGACGACGCGCGCGCTCGTCCTGGACTTCCTCACGGCGTCCGGGGCCGAGCAGGACGTGCTCGACTGGGTCGCGGCATCGGTCACCTTCCCGAACTCGATGGTGGACCGCATCGTCCCCGCCACCACCGCCCGGTACGCGGACGAGGTGCGCCGCCTCACCGGGCTCGCCGACGCCGCACCAGTGCCCGCCGAGCGGTTCACCATGTGGGTGCTGGAGGACCGGTTCGCCGCCGGCCGTCCGGCGTGGGAGCACGGGGGAGCGGTCTTCTCCGACGACGTCGAGGCGTACGAGCTGATCAAGCTGCGACTGCTCAACGGCACGCACTCCCTCATCGCCTACCTCGGCGCCCTCGACGGCCGGGAGACCATCCCCGACGCGCGGGCGCAGTCCTTCGTCGAGCGCGCCGCGCGGGCGGTGATCGCGGAGGAGTACCTGCCGAGCATCACGCTGCCGGACGGGTTCGACGCCGACGCGTACGTCGCCCAGCTCTTCGACCGCTGGTCGAACTCGGCCCTCGGGCACCGCACGAGCCAGGTCGGCTCGGACGGGTCCGTGAAGCTCCCGCAGCGCGTGCCCGCCCCGGCGCTGCGGATCCTGCGCCAGGGCGCGGTGCCCGAGCACCTGGCCCTGACCGTCGCGGCGTGGCTGTGCTGCGTCGCACCGATCGACGGCTTCGACCCCGGACCGCACGCCGCCGCGATGACCGACCCGGCGCGCGAGCACCTCGCGGAGCTCGCCCGTCAGACGCGCGGCACCGACGGCCTGGTCGAGGCGGTCCTCGCCCCCGGCGGGCTCCTCGGTGACGAGCTCGCCGACCATCCCGAGTTCGTCGCCCGGGTGGCCGAGCAGGTGCGCACCATCGTGGCCCACGGCCCGTGTGCCGCCGCACAGGCCGCGGCCGAGGCCGCCCGTCGCTCCTGACCGGAGCCCGCTCCACCGACCACTGACCGACACGCACTGACCCGAACCGGTCGTCACGACGACGTGAGGCTCCCGCAGGAGGAGCCCGACCTGGAGGAACCATGGACCACACGCTCTCCCCGGCGACGACGCCGGTCCCCGACGACGGGACCCGTGCCGTGCCCCCGGCCCCGGAGCCCGACCGCGCGCAGGTGCGCCGTGCCGCGATGGCCGGGCTGGTCGGGACGGCCCTCGAGAACTACGACTTCGTGCTGTACGGCACGGCGTCCGCGCTCGTCTTCAGCCAGATCTTCTTCCCGAACGTCTCGCCCGCCGTCGGCGTGATCGCCAGCTTCGGCGCCTACGCCGTGGGCTTCTGCGCCCGGCCGCTCGGCGGCCTCTTCTTCTCCCGCTACGGCGACCGCCTCGGACGCAAGTGGATCCTCGTCGCGACCCTGCTGCTCATGGGTCTCTCGACCCTGGCCATCGCGTTCCTCCCGACCTACGAGCAGGCCGGAATCGTCGCGCCCGCCCTGCTGGTCCTGTGCCGGTTCGGTCAGGGCTTCGGCGCCGGAGCCGAGCAGTCCGGCGGCGCGACGCTGCTGACCGAGTCCGCGCCCCGGGGCAAGCGAGGGCGGATGGCATCGTTCGTCATGGTCGGCGCCGCGTCGGGCACCGTCCTGGGTGCCGGGGCGTGGGCGCTCGTGCAGCTCCTGCCCGAGGACCAGCTCATGTCGTGGGGCTGGCGCGCCGTCTTCGCCTCGTCGATCCTCGTGACCATCGCCGCGTACGTCTTCCGCCGCAAGCTCCAGGAGACCCCCGTCTTCGAGGAGGCCAAGGAGGCGAAGGTCACGGCCGCCGCACCGGTGCGCGAGGTGTTCCGCAACGGCAAGCGGCTGCTCGCCATCGTCACCTTCATGACGGTCGGCTTCAGCGTGCAGTCGTACACCTACCAGGTGTTCATGGCGTCCTACCTCAAGGACACCGTCCAGATCGATGCCGCGAAGGTCCCGCAGATCCTGCTCGTCGGCGCCGTCTTCGGCGGCATCGCCGCCTGGGTGCTCGGCGCCCTGTCCGACCGCTGGGGCCGCCGCGGCCTCTTCCTCGCCGTCGCCGGAGCGCTGCTGGTCATCCCCTACCCGACCTTCATGGCCCTCAGCTCCGGCCACCTCGGCTGGATCTACGTCGCGATGATCGTCGGCTTCATGCTGGCCTGTCAGGGCGGCGTCGCGATCACCATGAGCTACTTCCCGGAGCTCTTCGGGAGCCGCTACCGCTACGCGGGCGTCACCCTCGGCCGCGAGTTCGCCGCCGTGCTCGGCGGCGGGTTCGCCCCGCTCATCGCGGCCTCGCTCGTCACCGCGTTCTCCGGCTCGTGGCTGCCCGTCGCCATCTACATGTCCCTCGCGATGCTGCTCGCCTTCGTGGCCGCCCTCAAGGCGCCCGAGACCCTGAACCGCGACCTCACCGACCCGCGCAACGCCATCGACGTCCCGCAGCCCGCGCCCGCGCGCGCCTGAGCCGGCGTCCGGAGGAGAACCATGACCGACCTGCCCACCACGACCACCGCCGTCACCGCCTATGCGGCCGGGGACCTCCGGGTCGAGCAGCAGCCGCTGCCCGCCCCGGCGCCCGACGAGGCGCTCGTGCGGATCGCGTACGGCGGCATCTGCGGCTCGGACCTGCACTACTGGCGGCACGGCGCCGCCGGCGAGTCGGTGCTGCGCGCCCCCATGCGCCTCGGTCACGAGGTGTCGGGCACGGTGCTGCGCGCCGCCGCCGACGGCACCGGCCCGGCCGCGGGCAGCGACGTCGCCGTGCACCCTGCCACCCGTGGCACCGGTCCCGAGAAGTACCCGCACGACCGACCGAACATCTCGCCCGGGGCCTCCTACCTGGGCAGCGCAGCGCACGTGCCGCACACCGACGGGGCGTTCGCGTCGGTCGTCGCGATCCCGGCGCGGCTCCTCCGACCGTTGCCGGCGGGGCTCGACCTGCGCACGGCGGCGCTGGCGGAACCGGCGGCCGTGGCCTGGCACGCCGTCGAGCGCGCCGGGGACGTGCGGGGCGCGACGGCGCTCGTCGTCGGGGCCGGCCCGATCGGCGCGCTCGCCGTCGCCGTGCTTAAGCACCACGGCGCCGCGCGGGTCGTGGCGGTCGACCTGCACGAGCACGCGCTGTCGACGGCGCGCGCGCTCGGCGCGGACGAGGTGCTGCCCGCGACGGCGGCCGAGGGGATCGCGGCCGTGGGGGCCGACGTCGTGCTCGAGTGCTCCGGCTCGTCGCCGGGCCTGGAGTCCGCGGTGCGGGGAGCGGCGCGCGGCGCGACGGTCGTCCTCGTCGGGCTCATGCCGAGCGGGCCGCAGCCCGCGCTGCTGTCCCTCGTCGTCACGCGAGAGCTCGACCTGGTCGGCTCGTTCCGCTTCAACGACGAGATCGACGACGTGCTCGACGCGATGGCCGACGGCTCCCTGGCCGTGGGGTCGGTCGTGAGCCACGTCGTGCCCGTCGACAGCGCCCTGGAGGCCTTCGCGCTCGCGGCCGACCCCACGTCGTCCTCCAAGGTCCTGCTCTCGTTCTGACGAGGGGCCCTGCCCTGCGTCCAGCCCGGCCGGCGTCGACGGCACAGCGCCTGTCGCACGCTCGTGATCAGGCCTCCGCCTGCTCGAGTGTCCCTTCGGCGCGCTCGGGGCTGCCCTCGGCGAGGCCCTTCTCGATCGCGCGCCGCGACGCGACCAGCAGCCCGGCGCCGATCAGGCACACGAGCACCTCGCTGACGGTGAGCGCCCAGACGATGCCGGCGAGCCCGAACCAGAGGTTGCCGAGGATCACGATCGGGATGAACAGCACGCCCTGCGAGACCGACATGACGATCGCCGGGGTGGCCCGGCCGGTCGCCTGGAACAGCGACGTCATGAGCCCGGCGAAGCCGTTGGCGATCATCGCGACGAGCTGTGCGGTGAGGATCGTCGCGCCGATCGTCAGGACGGCGGGGTCCGCGACGAACGCCGAGAACACCCGGTCGCGGAACAGCATCACGACCGCGGAGAACAGCACCCCGAGGCCGCCCACGGTGAGGGCGGCGACCCGCAGCGCGGCCGTGAGGCGGCCGCGGTCGCCCTTGCCGTAGGCGTAGGCGAGCAGGGGCAGGATGCCGAGCGTCACGCCCATGAGCAGGAACTCGGGCACCTGCGCGATGCGGACGGCGACGCCCATCGCGGCGAGCGGCCCGTCGCCGTAGGCGGCGGCGAGGTTGTTGAGCACCAGCGAGGTGACGATGAGGAACGACGCCTGCAGCAGCTCGCCGACGCCGACGCCGAACACGGGCTTGATGACGTCGCCCGACAGAGTGAACCACCGCGGCGCGAGGCTCATGTGCTCGCTGTGCCGGGTCAGCCAGGTGGCGAAGTAGGCGACGACGCCGAGGTTGGCCAACCCGGTCGCGAGGGCCACGCCCGCGACACCCCAGTGCAGGACGAGGATGAACAGCACGTCGAGCAGCAGGTTCGCCACCGTCGAGGCGATGAGCCCGACCATGACCTGACGCGAGGCACCCTCGGCGCGGACGAGCTGCTCCAGGCAGAACGCCGCCGTGAGCACGGGGACGAAGGCGAGCATGACGGCGACGTAGGTCGTGGTGGCCGACGTCGCGGCGGCGTCCGCGCCGAGCAGCGAGACGAGCGGGCCGAGGAAGATCAGCCCGAGGACGCCGAGCACGACGCCGGTGATCACCGCACCCCAGACGGCGAACGACGAGACGTGCCTGACCTGGGCGGCCTGCGCGGGGTCGTTCTCGGCCGCGCCCAGGAGACGCGAGACGAGCGCCCCGCCGCCGACGCCGAACACGCCGCCGACGGCCATGACGAGGCCGAGGATCGGGGTGCCTAGCGTGACCGCGGCGAGCAGGGCGTTGTCGTGGAGCGAGCCGATGAAGCCCGCGTTGATGACGTTGTAGACCGCGCCGACGATCATCGCCGCGGCCATCGGCACGCACAGGTGCACGAGGGCGCGGACGATCGGCGCGGAGGCGAGGTACCAGCGGTTGGTGCCGACGGCGTCCGCGGACGACGGGGCGGTGGGAGTGAGGTCGGTGGTGCTCATGGCGGCTGCTCCTTGTCGGGCAGGCTCGAGCGCACGCCGACGGGACGCCGGCGCGGCGGAGCGGAACAGGGTGTGGGGGAGTGGCCGACGCGCGGGTGCGCGGGTCGGTCGGGTCAGGTCAGGTCAGGCTGGTCGGGTCAGTCCCGCGTGGGCTGCGGCAGCTCCGCGACGATCTTGGTGAGGAGCTGCTGCAGGGTGGCGCGTTCCGCCGTGTCCAGCGGGGCGAGGATCGTGTCGTCGAGGGCGGCCATCGCGTCGGGGAAGCCGGCGACCAGCTCGGCGCCGGCCGGGGTGGCATGGACGCGCTTGACGCGCGCGTTGTCGGGTGCCGCGCGGCGCTCGACGAGGCCGCGCTGCTCGAGCCCCTTGAGGAGGCTCGTGACGCTCGCGGCGCTGGTGCGGCTCACCGCGGCGATGTCGCGCTGGATCGTGCCGGGATTCTGCACCAGGTAGCCGAGCACGAAGGCCTGCTCGTGGCTGATCTCGCGCTCGCGGATCCAGTCCTCGCCGGCCTTGCGTTGCGCCCAGCCGATCCAGCGGACGAGCTCGAGGCTGGTGGGCATGCGCTGCTCGGTCATGATGAGAACTCTAACCATTAGAGATCTAACTGTCAACGGTGTGTGGCGCGGAGGGGCGGCGGCTGCAAGAACGCCTCGCCCGGCGACATGATGTCGGTGACCGGACCGCACCGGAAGGAGCTGAGCGATGCCGCCGTCCGCCAGTGACCGGCCTCCGGCACCAGAGCGTCGGCGTCTCGTACGCATGCCGCTCTGGGCGACGGTGGCTGCGCTGGGCATCGTCGCACTCACGGTTCTCGCCGCCGTCGTGCGCCCGGACGTGCCCGGACTGCAACAGGCATGCCCGGCGATCGGCTATTCCAGCCTGCTCCAGGTGACGCTCGAGGTGGACACGTCCGAGGTGGCCGTCCTCCAGGTGCGCGACGGCGAGCAGTGGCAGCCGCCGTATCCGCCGGACGCGGAGGTGCCCGCGATCCCGACGTCGCACGACGGCGACACGTGGACCTTCACGCTCTTCTCCTCGCCGCGCTCGATCATGCTGCGTGCGCTGGACGACGACGGCGACGTGCTCGCCCGGACGGAGGTGGACGTCGGCTGGGTGCGCGTGGGCGGGACGGCCGAGTGCAGGGGACCGATGGAGGCACACGCAGACTGGACGATGTGACCGCTGGGGAAGAGGTCTGGCCCTCGTCGTTCGGAGCCTCACAGGTATTGAGGAAAGACAGCCGCAAACCTCTCCGCCATCATGACGAGCCACTGAGCGAGCTGCGGGGCCTGATCGGGGTCGCGAAAGTCCCCCGCGCCCCGCGCGATGACTTTGCTCGCCTTCTTCGTCGGGAGTTCCAGCCACTCGAGTGGTGAACCCACCGCCTCCTCGATCTCGGCTCTGCGGGCGTACAGTGCGGCGAAGAGCTTCTTGTCATGCACGATGTACAGCTCGCAGTCAGCAGTCGGGGCCCGCGAGCTCACCGTCAAACTGATGTGCGCGCGTCTTGACCCGATGCTCACGTCCATCCAATAGCGCGGTGGCGCCTTGGGCCAGGACTGCACGAGGGTGCTGTTGGCCTCGCCGAGGTCGCGGACGAGCGTGAAGAAGCGTTGCTGCTGAGCGCTCAGGTCGCTGTTCGCTGCAGCACCGACTGCCTGGCCATTGGCCCGCCGGCCGCCCTGGTCGATGTCGAGTCCGACGAGTGCCGCCAGCTCCGTGGCTGCGATGAACTGGTCTGCGGAGGCCCGACCCGCCTCATCGAACGTCACGCCCTCAGACTTGAGGTACTCGACGGGGTCATCCTTGCGCTCCGCTTCGTACCAACGGAAGCCAGGCGAGACGGATCCCCCGGCCTGGAGGACTCGCCACGCGTTGGCCATCGGGTGCGCACTGATGATGGCAGCGACGGGCTGAGGGTAGGTCCCCGCAACGATGGCTACCTCGCCGTAGGTGGTCCACCTACCTGACGGGATCTCCGCGACGATCGACGCTACCGCCGCCCTCGTCGTGGATGGTTCGGCTTCCGCGGCACCGACGAGGTTCTCGTCCGGCCCGGGCCAGAGTTCGATGATTCTCTCCGCAAGAGCCGCGCCGCGCGCCAGAATCTCCTTCTGGCCCCACGTGCTGTGGGCCGCAACCTCCCGGTTCAGCCGCAGGCCACTCTCAGCGAGCATCCGTCGCTTGGCCGCGAAGCCCTTGTTGCTGAGCTCGCTGTTGTAGCCACTGAGGGTCAAATTGCCCAACGTGTGAACGATGCGTTCGTGCTCGTAGGTGATATCGGCATCATCGGGGAGCCCCGCCGCGAAGTCGTCCCGGACGGCCTCGGTGAGCGTCTGGGGAAGGACATGCTCGATCGTGAGCTTGGTCGGATCGATGGGCTCCTTGGAGCCGTACGATTCCTCGATCCACTGCAGGATGAGCTTCTTCTGTGCGGCGCGTCCCTGCCAGTAGAACGGGACCATGCCGGCTGCGTCTCGCACCTGCCGGTCGGTGGCGTAGTACTTTCGTCCCCGGGAGAGATAGTCACGCAAGGCCGCGTCGACCGACTGGTCGCCCGAGATCGCACCGACCGCCTGCAGGAGCGTGCGGTTGAGGCTGGCCGTTGCCCGCCCGATGACTATGCGGCGCACGAAATAGGACTCAAGGCAGGTCAGAGCGCGGGCCACCTGCTCTGCGGTCGCTGCCCCCGTAGAGCGGCGGTCGAGGAGTCGCATCACGACCGGGTACGCCGTCGTCGAACCCCAGGCCTTGATCCTGTGAAGACGCCGGCGAATCTCAGCGTCCTCCTCACGGGAGGGATCCAGGATGGTCGCGAGCACCTCGCCGAGCTTGGCGATACGGACGGCCTCGTCTTCGATCTCCTGGGCCGTCCTCAGCTTTTCGAGCCGCTTCTGCTGGCCGACGTACGTGTCGGACTGCTTGGCACGTTCGTCGGTCTGGACGAGGTCCAGCCAGAAGAGGAGCTCGAGGTTGTCGGCGCTGAGCTTCTTCTCCAGCGGCAGCCACACGTTCTCGTAGACGAGGTCTGCCCTCTCGCCGAGCCGCATGAACAGGTAGTTCTTAAGGAGGTCGGACTGGTTGAGCTGCAGGCCGGTGTTGTTCAGCGACTCGAAGATACGATGCGCATTGTCACCGGGCTCTGCCGTGACGACAACGACGGCAAGGCCGCGCACGACCGCGTTCTCGATCTCTTCGAGGTCGTGAGGATCGTCCGGGTCATCGGCCGCCGCGATCTTGGCCCGGAAGTGGTTGTACGCCTCGCCCACCGCGTCGCCTCCACCGGCCTCCGGCGCAGAGTGCACGACGGCGAGGTAGGAGGGGCGGTCAGCCTGTGTCGGAAGGACCTTTGACGGCTTGCCTTTGTCGTACACGTTAGCGAGATACTGCGCGTGCACGCCGTCAGCGCGGTCCCGGTCACCTGTCTCGATGAGATGGTCGCGGAGCGCCGCAAGGAGCAAGGTGAGTGTGGTCAACCGCTGCTGACCATCGACGACGAGGAGCTTCGCGACGCCGACGACGGCGAAGTCCGGGCTGGCGGCGAGGACCAGCGACCCGATGAAGTGCGTCGCGGCCGGGTCGGAGCGCCGCGCCTGAGCCAGCTCGACGATGTCGTTCCAGAGCTGGTCGAGCTGTTTCTTCCCCCACGCATACGTGCGCTGATAGAGGGGGACCTGATACTGCTTCTTGCCCTCCAGCACGCCCGCGAAGTTCGTCTCCGTCGCCTTGACCACGCATGCCTCCGCGTTCTCAACAAACCAGCCTTGGCGTGCACCGTATCGCTCGATTACAGGTCGCGTCTGTGCTGAGAAGGTCTCTGTGGATCTGGCGGACCCGTGTGGTCTCCGCCTCCGTCCGACCGATCCCGAAGATATCTCAAGCGGCTAGGGAAGGGTACGTGTCACGTGCTCGAGCCAGCGGCTCACGGTGGCGAGCTCGTCGTGGGTGAAGCCTTCGGTGAGGCGGTCGTTCAGCTCGGCCAGCGCGGCGCGGACGTCGTCCAGCGCGGCGGTGCCGACGGCCGTGAGGTCCAGGCGCACGGTGCGCCGGTCGTCGGGGTCGGCGCGACGGCGCACGAGGTCTGCGCGCTCCATGCGCGCGAGCAGTCCGCTCACGCCGGCGGGGGAGGCCGCCAGCGCGGCCGTCACCTCGCCGATCGTCGCGCCCGGGTGGTCGGCGAGGTGGAGCAGCACCCCGGCGGCGGGGGCGCCGATGCCGTGACCGTTCCCGGCGCCGCCGGTCTGCCCGCCGTCGCGCCGCGTGATCCATCGCCGCATCTGGCGCTCCGCCGCGGTGGTGAGGAAGACGAGCCGCGGCGGACGGCGTGTCATCGGCGCGGCTTCCTGGCGCGGAGGCTGACGTTCCCGTCCTGCTGCGCGGGGGCGCTCTCGGCTCGTGCGTCGAGCCAGTCGAGGAGCTGGGGCCAGAGCGTGTCGCGGAGACCACGGCGGAAGAACCCCATGTGGCCGATGGTCGACACCCCGCCGTCGGCCGGGCTCCACGTGCGGCGCTCGACCCGGGCGGCGGTCAGGTGGTCGGTGATCGCCTCGATCTGCGCGGGCGTGGCCCACGGGTCGTCGGTGAAGCCGACGGCGAGCACGTCGCCGGTGACGCGCGCGGCGTCCGCGGCGGCGTTCATGCTCGGGTCGTCGAAGAAGTACCCGGGAAGCCGCGACCACCGGCTCCACTCGAGCATCGCGGCGGCGGGCATGTCCTCGCCGAGGCCCATGCGGCGGCCGGGCACGTAGCCCAGCACCCGGGCCGCTGCGGGGCCGAGCGCCCGCAGGATCAGCGCGACACGCGCTCGCTCGCGGCGGGCGGGGATCGTGGCCGTCACGCCGGCGTGCGACGCGATCGTCACGAACCCGGCGAGGCCTCGCGACCCGTGGCCCAGCGCCAGCGCGTGCCCGCCGATGCTGTGCCCGACGGCGAGCTGCGGCACGTCGCCGAACCGCGGGCGAGCCCACGCGGCGACCGCAGGGACGTCGTCTGCCATCCAGTCCCGCATGCGCGGCCCGCGGTGCTCGCGTGGGCTGCCGGACCGGCCGGTGCCGCGGTAGTCGTACGTCACGGCCACGTACCCGTGGGCGGCGAGGAACTCTGCGAACCCCGTGTACAGACGCTCGGGCACCGCCGTCGCGGGGTGGATCACGACGACGCCGCGCGGCGACTCGTCAGCGGGCTTCCGCACCGTGCCGACGACCCATCCGCCCGCCGGGATCTGGATCCGCAGCTCGTCGGAGTCCACCGTCGCCGGGTTGTCACTTCGCATGCGAAATACCCTAGCGGCCGGCGCGGGGTCCTGCGGCGAACCGCGGCCCGGTCCTCGCTCGATGGCGGCCAAGGTGTGGCTCGACCTCTTGACTACGTAGTCAGTCGGTGCGAGGCTCCTTCCCGACCGCGAGTTGACTACGTAGTCAGGCCGTCCGGCGAAGGAGCCAGGAATGTCCGAGAGAGCACGACGAGGCGCGCACCGCCCGCCGGCGATGGTCGACGTCGCGCAGCATGCGGGGGTCTCGCAGAAGACCGTGTCGCGCGTGGTGAACGGCGAGCCCAACGTCTCGTCGGCGGTTCGCGAGCGCGTGCTGGCCGCGATCGACGAGCTGGGCTTCCGCCCCAACAGCGCGGCGCGCGCCCTGGTCACCGCCCGGTCCCGCGTCATCGGCTTCGTGTCCACCGGCAGCGCGCTGTACGGGCCGAGCCAGATGGCCGTGGGCGTGGAGCAGGCGGCCCGTGAGGCCGGGTACACGGTCGTCGTCGTGCACACCCGCTCGGGCGACCCGGCCGAGGTGGGCGCGGCGCTGGACGAGCTCGCGGGACGCGGCGTCGACGGCATCGTCGTGTCCGAGCCGGCCGACAGCCTCCGCCCGCTCGGCCACGCCCCGGCGGGCGTCCCCGTGCTCGCCCTCGAGCACCGCCCCGACGAGCCCGACGAGTGGCTCCTCGTCGGGGCGGACGTCCGCTCGGGGGCGCGGGCCGCGGTGGAGCACCTGCTCGAGCTGGGCCACGAGACGGTCTGGCACGTGGCGGGGCCGGAGGGGTGGGGCACCACCCGCGACCGGCGGCTCGGCTGGGCCGACGCCCTCTGCGCCGCCGGCCGACCGCTCCCCGACGTGCTGCGCGGCGACTGGAGCCCCGCCTCCGGCTTCGAGGCCGGCCGCGTCCTGGCGGACGTGCCGGACCTGACCGCCGTCTTCGTCGCCAACGACGAGATGGCCGTCGGCGTCGTCCGTGCGCTCGAGACGGCCGGCCTCACCGTGCCGCGCGACGTGAGCGTGGTCGGCTTCGACGACGTCGCCACCGCCGCGTACCAGCACGTGCCGCTCACCACCGTGCGGCAGGACTTCGCGCAGATCACGAGCCAGGGCATGGCCCTGCTGTTCGCCACGATCGAGGGCCGCGCCGTGCCCGAGCGGCAGACCGCCGTCCCGCTCCAGCTCGTGGTGCGCGAGTCGACGGCCCCGCCGCACCCGGCCCGTGCCGCCGCGCCCGGCGGCCGGGGAGGGGAGGGCGACCCCACGACCTGAGCACCACCCAGCGGTACCCCCATCGCACGGCAGCCTCAACGAGGAGGACTCCACATGACGATCTCCCGGCGCGATCTGCTCCGCAGCGCGCTCGTCCTCGGCTCCGCGGCCGCCCTCGGCCCGGCCCTGGGCGGTTGCGCGACGAGCTCCGTCGCCGCTCCCTCGGTCAGGTCCGGGGACGTCGACCTCTTGTTCTGGACCCACGACCAGGGCTACATCGACTTCTTCTCCGGCGCGGTCGGGCTCGCGGACCGCGCGACCTCGTACCGGTACGCGCTCAGGTCGCTGCAGATCGCGGCGGACGACCTCGTCACCAAGCTCATCGCGCAGGCGGTCGCCGGCCGCGGGATGCCCGACGTCGCGGGCCTCGAGATCGGCAACTTCGCCCGCCTGCTGCGCGGCGACCTCGCGCCCGAGCTCCTGGAGCCGCTGGACGACGCCGTCGCCGACGTGCGCGACGACCTCATCGAGGCGCGCCTCGCCCCGTTCTCGCGCGACGGTCACCTGTACGCCCTCGACTCCGACGTGCCGATGGCCGTGTACTACCGCCGCGACGACCTGTTCACCGAGCTCGGCATCCCCACGGAGGTCGAGTCGTGGGAGGAGCTCGCGCGGATCGGCGCGAAGGTCCACGACCAGACGGGGCGGTCGCTCGGCACGGTCGTGACCGGGACCGACCTCGGCCAGGTCGTGCAGCAGTTCTGGATCCCGCTGCTCCAGCGCGGCGGCGGGCTGTTCGACGCCGACGGCGAGCTGAGCATCGAGACCCCGGAGGCGGAGGAGGTGCTGAGGTTCCTCGTCGACGGCGTGCAGTCGGGCTTCCTGTCGACCGTCTCGGACGTCTACGGGCCGGCCATGCAGGCGGCCCTCAAGCAGGGCAAGATCATCGGGCTCTCGATGCCCAGCTGGTACGAGTCCTACGGCCTGAAGCCCAACGTCCCCGAGCAGGCGGGCGCCTGGCGCATCGGCGCGCTGCCGCCCTTCGAGGGCGGCGGCGGGCGCACCAGCGTGGGCGGCGGCACCGGCTTCGCCGCGGTCACCGGGTCGCCGCACACCGCCGCGTCCGCGGACTTCGTCGCCTCCGCCTACCTCGACCCCGACCAGCAGGTCCGCCGCTTCACCGACCTCGGCTACCTACCCACCCGCCGGTCGGCGTACCAGGACCAGCGCCTCCTCACGCTCGAGGACGAGTACCTGGGCGGGCAACGGGCCTTCGAGGTCTTCGCCGACCTCGTCGACGAGGCGCCCGCCGTCTACCTCAGCCCGGACATCCAGATCCTCAACACCGTCCTCGCCGGAGCTCTCGTCGACGCCTACCGCGGCCGCAGCACGCCGGCGCAGGCGCTGACGGAGGCGGCCGAGACGTTCCGCAGCCAGGCCGACCGATAGGGGACATCGATGTCGTCTCTCGCTTCAGCAGCACCGACCGCCGTCGTCCGCGGCACGACGACGCCGCCCGGCGCCGCCGCGCGACGCACCCTGCCGTCCGCGGCGACCCAGCGCGCGCCGTACCTGTTCATCGCGCCCTTCTACCTGCTGTACGTGCTGTTCATGATCGTGCCGATCGTCGCCGCGCTGTTCCTCAGCCTGACCTCCTGGGTCGGGCTCGGGACGCCGGAGTTCGTGGGGCTGGCCAACTACGGGAACCTGCTCGGCGACTCCAGCTTCTGGACCGCGGCCGGCAACTCGGGCCTCTACGTGCTGGTCGCAGTCGTCCTCGTGGTCCCGTGCTCGCTGCTCATCGCCCAGGCGCTCAACGCCCGGGGGCTGCGGGCACGCGACCTGTTCCGGGTCACCTACTTCGTGCCGATGGTCGTCTCGCCCATCGTCGTCGCGCTGATCTTCTCGATGCTGCTCGACACCGAGTACGGCCTGCTCAACAGCTTCCTGCACGCGGCCTTCGGCCTGCCCGGCGTGGACTGGCTCACCGACCCGAGCTGGGCCAGGGCGTCGGTGAGCTTCGTGCTCCTGTGGCGCTGGGTCGGCTACCTCACCATCTTCTTCCTCGCTGGGCTGCAGGCCGTGCCGCGCGAGCTCTACGAGGCGGCCGAGCTCGACGGCGCGGGGCCGGTGCGCAGCTTCACCACCGTCACGCTCCCGGCGATCAAGCCGGTCACCGCGTTCGTCGTCGTCACGTCGTTCATCAGCGCGGCCCAGCTCTTCGACGAGCCGTACCTGCTCACCGGGGGCGGCCCGGGCGAGTCGACCCTCTCGCTCGCGATGTTCGTCTACCGCGCCGCCTTCGAGCGCCAGCAGTTCGGGTACGCCGCGGCCGCCGGCGTCCTGCTCTTCGTCCTCGTGTTCGCCGTCAGCCAGCTGCTCAACCGGGCGCTGCAGATCGGGAGGGCCGCATGACCGCCGCCACCGTCACCAGCCCTGCCCGCCCGGCGACGCCCGCCGGAGCGCCGTCGTCGGCCCGTCGGCGCCGGCCGCGCGGCACCAGCCGCCTCACCCCGGGCCGCGTCGCGCTGTACGGCGTCCTCGTCGTGCTGCTCGCGGTGTTCGTGCTGCCGCTGCTGTTCGCGCTGTCGGGCTCCTTCAAGCCGCGGGCCGACATCTTCGGCGAGCCGCTGCGGCTAATCCCGTCGTCCGTGACGCTCGAGAACTACACGAACCTGCTGAGCAGCCAGCCGTTCTGGAGTTGGTTCGCCATGAGCGTGGGCGTCGCCACCGTGGCCACCGTCGTCTCCGTCTTCGTGTGCGCCCTGGCCGGGTTCGGCTTCGCCAAGTACCGGTTCCGCGGCAAGCGGGTGCTGTTCTCGGTGATGTTCAGCTCGCTCGCCGTGCCGTTCGCCGTCATCCTCGTGCCGCTGTTCGTGCTGCTCGTCAAGACCGGGCTCGGCACGCCGTGGTTCGCGCTGGTCGTGCCCTGGGTGGCGCCCGCCTTCGGCATCTTCATGATGCAGCAGTACATCGTGCAGTCCGTGCCCGACGAGATCCTCGAGGCCGCGCGGATCGACGGCTGCTCGGAGTTCCGCACCTTCCTCAGCGTGGTGCTGCCGCTGCTTCGCCCGTCGCTCGGGGCGCTCGCCGTCTGGAGCTTCCTGCAGTCGTACAACAGCTTTCTGTGGCCGCTGGTCATCGTCTCCGACGTGAACCACTACACGCTGCCGCTCGGGCTGAACATCCTGTTCTCGTCCGAGAACCGCGCGATCGACCTCGTGCTGCCCGGCGCCGTGCTCGCGTCGGTGCCGATGATCATCGTCTTCCTCCTGCTGCGCAAGCAGCTCCTGGAGGGCCTGTCCGCCGGGGCGGTCAAGGGCTGACGCCCCCGCTCCCGCTGTTCCACCCGCACATCCGACCCGAAGGACACCATGACTGACTACCTGCCTGCGAAGGTCCTCTTCGGCGCCGCCTACTACCTCGAGTACCAGCGCACCCCGCGGCTGGAGGAGGACCTCGACCTCATGGTCGAGGCCGGCTTCTCCGTGATCCGCGTGGGGGAGTCCGTCTGGTCGACGTGGGAGCCCGAGGACGGCCGGTTCGACGTCGACTGGCTGCAGCCGGTGCTCGACGGCGCGCACGAGCGCGGCATCTCCGTCATCCTCGGCACCCCCACGTACGCCGTGCCGATGTGGCTGGCGCGGAAGTACCCGGAGATCGCGGGGGAGCGGTCCACCGGCGACCGGATCGGCTGGGGCGCGCGGCAGGAGGCCGACTTCACGCACCCGGCGTTCCGCTTCCACGCGGAGCGCGTGGTGCGCCGCGTCGTCGAGCGGTACGCCGACCACCCCGCGGTGATCGGCTACCAGGTGGACAACGAGCCCGGCAACGAGCTGTTCCACAACCACGGCGTCTTCCAGCGGTTCGTCGACGAGCTGCGCCGCGAGTACGGCACCGTCGAGCGGCTCAACGAGGAGTGGGGCCTGACCTACTGGTCGCACCGCCTGTCCACCTGGGCCGACCTGTGGACGCCCGACAACAACGCCCAGCCGCAGTACGACCTCGCCTGGCGCCGGTTCCAGGCCCGCCTCACGACGGAGCTCATCGCGTGGCAGGCCGACGTCGTGCGCGAGTACGCGCGCCCCGGCCAGTTCGTCACGACCTGCATGGCGTACGCCCGGCCGGCGCTCGAGGACGACGCGCTGGCCGACGGGCTCGACGTGACCGCGGGCAACCCGTACTACCGGATGCAGCACCACCTCGCGCTGCCCGACCAGGCGCACGCGCGCACCGACCAGGAGTGGTTCACCACCGGCGCGTGGTCGGTGTACCGGTCGGCCGACCGGATGTGGTCGTCGCGGCAGGCGCCGTTCCTCGTCACCGAGACGGACGCGTCGTCGATCTGGGGGTCGAGCCTCCACGAGACCGCCTACGACGGCCAGTGGCGCCAGGCCGCCTGGGCCCTGGTCTCCCGCGGCGCGTGCGCCATCGAGTACTGGCACTGGCACACGCTCCCGTACGGCACGGAGACCTACTGGGGCGGGGTGCTGCCGCACAGCAATAAGCCCGGCCGTGTGTACCACCAGATCGCCGAGCTCGGCGAGGACCTGCAGCAGGCGGGGGACGACGTCGTGGGGCTGACCCCCGAGGCCGACCTCGGCATCCTCTACGCCAACGACTCCAAGTGGGCGCTCGCGTTCCAGCCGCCGTTCGGCGGCACACAGCCCGACCGCGGCTCCTACGAGCGCATCGTCGACGCCTGGTACCGCGCGGCGTTCGACGCGAGGCGGCAGGCGCGGGTCATCCACCCGCGGCACCTGTTCGCGCGGACGCCCGCCGACGTCGTCGCGGAGCTGCCCGCGCTGGTCGTGCCCGGGTTCTACGTGGCCTCCGACGAGCAGCTCGACTGGCTGCGGGACTACGCCGCCGCCGGCGGGCACCTGGTGCTCGGCATCCGCACCGGGTACGCGGACACCGAGGCACGCGCTCGCGAGGACCGCCAGCCCGCACGGCTCGCCGCCGCGGCGGGCGTGTCCTACGACGAGTACTCCACCGTCGATGCGCTGCCCGTGCGCAGCAGCGTCCTCGACCTGCCCGACGGCGCCACCGCCACCCGGTGGATCGACGGTCTTGTGGTCGACGACGGCACCGAGGTGCTGGCGTCCTACGAGCACCCGCACTTCGGCCGCTGGCCTGCCGCGACGACCCACGCGCACGGCGACGGGCGGATCACCGTGGTGGGCACGCACCCGGACCCCGCCCTGGGCGAGGCGCTCGTGCGCTGGGTCGTGCCGGCGGGGGCCGCCGACGCCTGGGTCGCCGCGACCGACCGGCCCGAGTCCGTGACCGTCACGGGCGGCCTCGACCGCGAGGGCGCGCACGGACCCGTGCGGTTCGTGCACCACTGGGCGTGGGGGACGGCGACCGTCACCCTGCCCGTCGACGTCGAGGACCTCCTCGCCGAGCGCGGCGCCGGCGGCAAGCGGCCCGTGCTCGCCGCCGGCACCGACCTGACCCTCGGCGACTGGGACGTGCGCGTGCTGCGCGAGGTGACGGGGGCGTAGTCCCTCAGGTTCTTCGGCCGCTGCACGCAGCGTGCGTGAGCCGGTCACGGCGAAGGCGGATCGCGCGGGCACCGGGCCCGCGCGATCCGCCATTCATGTCGGCCGGCTCAAGCGCTCGCAGTGGTGGGCTGCGGGGTCTCGACGGCGGGACTCAGCCGTTGGCGGACGCCCCTGGTCCGGCGACGGCGTACCGGGCGGCGGTGGTGCGGACGGCCTCGTCGACCACCTGGGCGACGCGTTCGGCGCTCACCTCCCAGCCCGGCACCAGGAGTGCCGGCCAGAAGACGTAGTTGGAGATCATGCCCAGGAACTGGGTGGCCGCGAGGTCCACGTCCTCGACCCGCACCGTTCCCGCCTCGTGCTCGGCCAGGAGGTATCTGCGCACGGACTCGAAGTAGGGCATCTTCCCGTGCGAGAACTGCGCCTGGGCCAGCTCCGGGAACCGCGGCAGCTCGGCGATGACGATCCGGAAGAGGTCGCTCATCTGCGGGCGGCTCAGCAGCTCGGCGTAACGGCGACCGATGACGGTGAGCCCGTCGACGAGGTTGCCTGCCGGCGGAGGATCCTCCTCGTCGGCGGTCGACCAGGACTCGGTGACGATGGCGTCGAACAGGGCGGCCTTGGTCGGGAACTGCTTGAACAGGGTGGCGCGCGAGACGCCTGAACGCTCGGCGATCCGCGCCAGCGACGTCCGGTCGTAGCCCAGCTCGAGGAACAGCGCGGTCGCGGCCGTCACGATCAGCGCGCGCTTCTCCTGGGCGACGCGCTGGTGATACGTCGTCACGACCTGGCTCATGGGGCACGAGCCTACGAGGTGAGTGGCTTGACTCACCACTGCAACCGACCTAGCGTCGACGTGATGGCGAGTCGACCGACTCACCACTGGCCGCGGTTCACCGCAGGTGATCCCGGTCGACCACCCCCGTGCCGAAGGACCATCTGATGCCTCGCTTCGACAACCAGACCGTGCTCGTGACCGGCGGGACCGGCGGCCAGGGCTCGAGCCACGTGCGCGCCTTCCACGCGGAGGGGGCGAACGTGGTGATCGGCGGCCTCGACGCCGACCGTGGTGCCGCGCTGGTCGACGAGCTCGGGACCCGCGCTCGCTTCGCGCGCCTCGACGTCAGGGACGAGCGCTCGTGGTCCGCCGCCGTGCACGCCGCCGAGAGCGCCTTCGGCGCCCTGAACGTGCTCGTCAACAACGCGGGCGTGCAGAACCCGCCGGCGACGATCGAGGACACGGACCAGGCCACGTGGTCGCGCATCCTCGACGTCAACCTCACGGGGACCTTCCTCGGGATCAAGGTCGCTGCTCCCGCACTGCGCCGCGCGGGAGGTGGCGCCATCGTCAACATCGCCTCGACCATGGCCCTCGGCGGCACAGCGCACTATGCGCCGTACGTCGCCAGCAAGTGGGCCGTGCGAGGGCTCACCCGCACGGCAGCGCTCGAGCTCGGCCGCGACAACATCCGGGTGAACACCATCCACCCCGGCGTGGTCGCGACCCCCTTCATCCACGAACCAGCAGCCGGCGCCACCGCGGCGATCGCCGACTTCTACTCACCCGAGCCGTTCGCCGTCCCCCGGCTCGGCGAGCCGGCCGACGTCACCCGGCTCCTCCTGTTCCTCGCGTCCTCGGACGCGTCGTTCGTCACGGGGTCGGAGTACGTCATCGACGGCGGGCTCCTCCTCGGCCCGGCCCTCCAGGCCGAGGCCGCATGAGCTCCGCCGACACGATCGGGTCGGACGACTCCGCACGGGACGCGTCTCTGTCCCACCGGCCCGACCACGTCCGGCGTGCCATCGCGATCACCCCCGCCGCGGGCACCAGGGGGCGGATCATCGACATCACGACGCGGGGGCGCCGCACCGGCCGGCCGCGCCGCATCGAGATCTTCTTCTACCGAGCTGCGGGCGCGACCTACCTGTGCAGCGGCGCCGGCGGTGCCGCGACCGGCTGGCATGCGAACCTTCTCGCCGATCCCCACTTCACCGTCCACCTCAAGAACGGGATCCGCGCAGACCTGCCCGCCCGGGCCACGCCTGTCACCGACCCCGCTGAGCGACAGGCCGTGCTGACGGCGATCGTCGCGGACCTCAACCAGCCCCACGACCCCGGCACCATCCGGCCGATTCGGCTCGACGACTGGGCTGACAGTCGGCTGATGCGCATCAGCTTCCGCCAGCGGCCGTGACCGCCGATCCCTCGACGGATGACCTACGAGGAAGGACTCCGCGTTTACACGTCTGGCACCCGAGGCGGGCCGAGTCCAGATCGAGCGGTCACGAACAGGCGCAGGTGCGGCATCGTTCCGTCCATGAAGAGCGCGGGGTGGCGAAGTACCCAACGATCGGGTGACGACTGAACTGCACCGACTGGTGTCCGCACTGCGCAGCGACCTGGGCGCCAGGGCCGAGATCACAGGCCCCACCGTCGACGGCGACGTCGAAGGCTTCTCCGTGCGATCTGAGACGGACGGCTCGGTGGAAGTCTGGCTGATGCACGATGCGGACGGCGTCATCGTGGGGCTCGACAGATGCCCGGGGTGGCAGCTCCCTCGGACGCCGTCGAGCGTGAACGTGTTCCTCACGATCATCGATGCCGCAGTGGCCGGTCGGGTCGAGGTCGGAACCGGTCGCAAGGTGCGCTCGTACCGAGTCGTGATGCCCGACGGGACGGTCATGGAAGACAGCGCGAGGGGTGCGTTTGCTTCTCTTCTCGAGATGCCGTGGAAGCCCCGCACAAGGTGGGCCACCGCGACGGCGTACGCCGGCTGACGTAGGCGGCCGATCGGCACAGATTGGCGGCGACTCTCCCGTCTGGACCGTTCGTGGTGTCCGCCGTACACCTGTCAGGTGTGACGATTTCGCTGCGGGTGACCTCGGCCGGGCGGGGGTGTGCCTACCTGCTTCGGTCGTGACGGTGACGGTGACGGTGACGGGAACGAGCCGCAGATGTCGGCGTTCACGCTGTACCTGACGGAGGCGGGCACGCCGCTCGGGGTGTGGACGGGCCGCTGTGTCGAGCACCGAACGCTTCAAGAGCCTGCACGAGCAGGCGCCAGGCGTCGTCAGAGACCTGTGTCCTCGCACGACTGGCGACCGCATTGACGTCGTCGACGAGTCGCGCCGTCTCGTCGTCCCGCCCGTCGGCGTAGCGATGGTCCAGGAGGTAGGGCGACTCGCGGACAGCGTGCATCGCCATCACGTCCAGGAAGACAGCGAGCGCGCGGGCGGCTCGTCGCCGTTCGAGTGCTTCTCGCTGCTCGCGCGCCTTCGCCGGTCCTTCGGCGCGCGGTACGGGTTCCGGACCATCGACGCCAACACCCAGCTGGGGAGCGACGACCTTGAACCGCCCCTCCCACAGCCGACTGAACGCATCGTCCATGGCGAGACTGATCACCGTACCGATCTCGGGCCGCCCGTGACCGGTCGTCTCGATCGTCTCCCGGAGGCCCGCCACCTCATAGGCGAACCGGATCAGGTTGTCGTCCGTCATCGACGCCCCGACCACGAGAAGGTGCTTGGTGAGCATGAGTGATTGCACGAGCGAGCCGACCGGCTTCCAGCGACTGTCGTAGTGCACGAACGAGCTGCGCGACAGGACGATCGACTCCGGGTGCTCGACGTCGCCGTGCATCTTCAACAGCCAGGGTCGCTCGCTCGACGTCCTGGCCCACGGAAGAACATCGACGGCGGAGTCGTCTTCGGTCCCGGTCCCGTGGGCCGCTGCGACGGCGCGTTCGTACAGCCGGTCGTAGTTGCTGGTCACGGCTTCCCGCACCTGGAGACTCGCGAGCAGGGCGTGGGCGAGGCTCGGCCGTGCCGCGTGGTCCTGTACGACATCGGCCACCAGCCGGCCGAGCTCTGCCTGCGAGCCAGCTGATTCGGCCCCGCGGGCCGCCGCGAGAGTCACCTGGACGAGCTCGGCCTGCTCGAGGGGGCCGAGCTTCTCGATCTTGTCCTTAATCTCGTCGAGGCCCAGCCGGTGGACGAGCTCGGTCAGGAGCCCGTTCCACGACGGGAGGCCCGCCGCGATGCTCACACCGGCACCGAAGAACAACGCCACCTCGCCCCGACGGACGCGTTGCCCGAGCTCTTCGGCGACCGTGGCGTCGATCAGGGTCACAGGGGCCCCGGTGTCTCGACGCCGGTGTTGTAGCGCCGCGTAATCGGAACGCTCTGAGGCGACGAGGGCGACATCGACGCCGAGCCGGTCTGCGGCGTCGCGCAAGGTGGAGACCAGCGCGGCGATGACCTGTCCTCGTCGCCGGCCGAGGCCCCCAGCGCCAGTCCCGACGACGGGCATGGCGATGAGGGGCAGGTCGCGACCGGCCGAGTACGCGGACCGGATCAGGCTCTCGCCCGAGTGCTCGACGATCGCCTCGACGACGCGGAGTGCCGCTTGGCCCACCTCGGACGGCGAGCCCGCGACGACATCGAGGAACCACACCTCGGGCACGGAGTCGTCTGACGGCTTCTGACGTGCGGGCAATGCAGCGCCGCGGGCCCAGCCCTCGGGTCGTAGCTCGTCCCAGGTGTTGCCTGGACCGAGGCCGAGGGTGTCGCGCCACCAGTTCCCGACGGCGAACCACGCGTCCGTGGGAATGACGACGGCGTCTGCGCTCAGCGAGTCGAGCCGGCCGTTGACCACGAAGAGATGCCCGAACGTCATGTAACAACGCTAGGGGAGTTCGGACCAACGTGCGCTGAACTCGAGTGGGTGAACCTAATCCGATCCGCCTCGGGGCAGCGGGTGCCTGTCCTTACGGTCCCGCGCGTCCGGTTTTCCGGAAGGTGCTAGAGCGCCGACTCTCTTGCCTGGGCTGCTCCAAGCCTGGATCCAGATGGTCGGGTGAAATGTGCCCAACTTGCAGGTGTCGGAGCAGAGTTCATCGTGCCGCTTGCCGAGGCCTGCACTCTAGAACAAGTGCAAATTGCAGAATCCCACGATTACGTGCGCGCCCCGAAATGAGGAGCTGCTCGGCAGTTCGTGCCCTGAGATCATCAAACGGGTAGCGCCGCGGTGCGTGCACGGCAGTGCGCTCCGCAGTAGCGAGACCCTGCAATCCCTAGAAGAATCCGGAGCGCGTGAGGTGCGGCAGGGGAGCTAGTTGTGATGTCCAGGGAGGTTGGTCAGCCGGCTGACCGGCGGATGGTTGCCGATCGCGCTGTGGAGCCTGTGGTGATTGTAGAAGTGCAGCCATCCGGGCAGGGCGGCGCGGCGCTCGGCTTCTGAGGCGTAGAAGCGGGCGTAGGCCCAGCCATCGCCAAGGGTGCGGTGGAGCCGTTCGATCTTCCCGTTCGTCTGCGGCCGGTAGGGGGCGCCACAGTCGGTTGATCCGGCAGCGCACCAGGACCGCGTGCACCGTGGAGGCCAGCATGCCGAGGATCCCGGCGATCTGGACCGGGCCGAGGCGGCGCCTCCAGCGCAGCCGCACGATCTGCTTGACGAGACGCTGCGGCGTCTTGGACGGACTGTGATGCGGGCGCGAGCTGCGATCGGCCATCCCGGCCACGCCCTCGGCCCGGTACCGGTCGGCCCACTTCCTCGCGGTGCGCGGGGAGACCATGAACATCTTCGCCGCAGCTGAGTACGTCCAGCCGGACTCCACGATCAGTTGCGCCAGGCGCAGTCGTGTTCTCGGGGTGAGCAGGGCGTTAGCGTGGGACACGAAGGCCTCCGGTTGGTGCGAAGCGGTTCCTCGACAGCTCCACTTCACAACCGGAGGCCTTCGTCATCCGGTAACCCGACTCCGTGTCGTCATCACGGGTTCGGGACAACCTCCCTGGACATCACAGCTAGTTCGCCTCTCAGACTGCTTGGCGGCGTTCACGGATCCAGCGCACAAGGGCATAGACAGCGAGGGGCAGAGCAGTCGCCCACAAGAGCTTTCCCACCATCTGTCCCAGCACCGTGTCCACCGTCAGCGGGAAGCCGGCAAGAACGAGAAAGACGATCGTGTCGAGGGGGGCAGAAACGAGGTTCGATGTAAGCGCCGCGCGGATGAAACCACGGCGCCGCACGGCAGAAAAGATCACGAGGTCGACGAGTTCGGCGATGAGGAACGCTGCCACAGAAGCGATTGCGATCTCGGGTGTAGACATGAACCACGACAGGATGGCCGCGACGCCGATCGCACCGAGGGCCCAGCGGCGTCCGCCGTGCCGGTGCACGAAATCTCGCGCGAGGAGGGCCGCTCCGGCCGCGTAGGTGCCCGCGGGAACGAGGAGGCCGAATCCGACAGGTACCAGACCCATTCGCGCAGTCACAACGTTGGCGGTCACGACCGCGCCAATGTAAGCGATGAGAGCCACCGCAAGGCCGACCCCGCTGCGGTAATTCCGGGCTCCAGGGGCGAGTTCGGTCGAGGTTTCGTCGCGAGGTTTCGGCTTGGTGTGGTCCGTCATCTCAGGCCTCCACGTTCGTTGATTGCTGCGTCCTCATGCCGTCCCTCGATAGGTGCTCCCCGAGGTGCAGGTCTCCTTGACCGTGACGGCAGAGAGGAGGTTGGGGAGTGCGGCGGAAAGCCGGTCCCAGATCCAGACAGCGAGGAGCTCGCTCGTGGGGTTCTCGAGCCCAGGGACCTCGTTCAGGTAGCGGTGATCAAGGGCGTCGTCGAGATCCCCCCAAGCAGCCTTGATGTCGCCGAAGTCAATGACCCATCCCAGATCGGTATCGACGGGCCCCGTGACTTCGACCTGCACCTTGTATGAGTGTCCGTGGAGTCGTGAGCATTTGTGCCCGGGCGGCACGTTCGGCAGACGGTGTGCCGCCTCGAAGGTGAACTCCTTAAAGAGCTCCATGATCACCGAATCCCTAGGTACTTGTGGGTCTGCATGCTGAGGTTCCAGTTTGGGTGAGCCATGCAGTACCCGACCGCCGCCTTCGTGTTCTCGGCAACGTCGGGGCTGTCCATCGGTTGGAGCCGGAACGACTCGAACGCGAGATGCTCGAACTGCGCAGGGTCGCCGCCGTCCTGCGGGTAGACAAGTTTCAGTTCGTGCCCACCGTCGATGACGAGCGGGGCCCCGATCTTCGGGCTCACGCACAGCCAATCGATCCCCGGGGGCGGCGCCTGGGTTCCATTGGTCTCGACGGCGACGTAGAAACCCTCTGCGTGAAGGGCATCGACTGCTGCCTCGTCCAACTGAAGAAGCGGCTCGCCCCCCGTGCAGACGACCATGCGGTTCGCTCGCGACTCAAGTGGCCATTTGTCTGCCACGGCGGCGGCGAGTTCGGCGGGAGTCACAAACTTGCCACCACCCGGTCCGTCAGTGCCGACGAAGTCCGTGTCGCAGAACTGGCAGATTGCCCGTGCTCGGTCCTTTTCGTGTCCCGTCCAAAGATTGCACGAGGCGAAGCGGCAGAAGACGGCGGGGCGCCCAGCGTGGGTCCCCTCACCCTGAAGGGTGTAGAAGATCTCCTTGACCTTGTAGCTCACGTTGGAGGCCTCAGGCTTGGTACTCGAGAGGGTCGACGGCGCCGGCTTCGTCAAAGCCCTTCAGGCGCAAAAGGCAGGAGTCGCAGTGGCCGCAGGGGTGACCGGTGGCGTCGGGGTCGTAGCACGACGAGGTCAGCCCGTAGTCAACTCCCAGGGCAAGGCCGGCCCGGATGGTGCCCGCCTTCGTGAGCTCCATGAGTGGGGTGTGGATCGCGAGCTTCGAACCCTCGACGCCTGCGCGTGTCGCAAGGTTGGCCATCACCTCATATGAGCGGATGTACTCTGGCCGGCAGTCTGGGTACCCCGAGTAGTCGAGCGCGTTGACCCCGATGAAGATGTCGCTGGCGCCGACGGTTTCGGCGTACGCGAGGGCAAATGACAGGAAGATCGTGTTGCGGGCGGGCACGTAGGTGACCGGGATGTCGGCCGCGAGCTCGTCGGCGGAGTCGTGCTTCGGCACGGCGACGTCGCTGGTCAGGGCTGAACCGCCGAAGACACGAAGGTCGATTTCGGCGACGACGTGCCGTTCGACGCCCTGAGCGGCAGCGACTCTCTTGGCCGCCTCCAGTTCGGTGGCGTGGCGCTGGCCGTAGCTGAAGGACAGCGCGTACGGGGCATACCCCTGGTCCTTCGCCAAGGCGAGAGTCGTGGTGGAGTCGAGTCCTCCGGAGAGCAGGACGACTGCGGGCTTGGTCATGGCGCCTCCTCGTGGGTCTGCAGTTACGGTACCCTACGTCTACGGAGAAACTGCGAGCGCACTCAACGCGCCGAGGGATGTAGTTTCCAGGTCGAGGAAGGTGCAGGTTGCGGGAACTGTCGATCATCGTGACGTGCACCGGGCGGAAGACGTTGGTGCCAGGCCCTGGGTTGAGCGCTCGCGACCTTCCAGGCGTCAGTCTTGCTCGACGGTCTGACATCTGGCGTGACCGGGTTCTCGGGGCGCCGGGGCCACGCCGTCGGCTGCGTGACCTGTACAAGGGCGATGCATGGAAGCGCTCGATCCTGCTGGAGCGCCACGCTGCCTCGGTGGGCTTCCGACCGACACTCTACGTAGCGAGCGCTGGCCTCGGCCTCCGCCACGTTGAATCCGAGGCTCCCGGGTACGCCGCGACCTTTACGCTGACGCATGAAGACGCCGTCGCGCGCACGCGGTTGGACGCTGAGCGATGGTGGGCGGAGCGTTGCGTTGATGCAGGAGCGACGACGATCGCTGAGCTTCCGAGCGCGCCGACCATGGTGGTCATGTCGGCGGCCTACTCAGCCCCGCTTCGGGGAGACATCTCGCGCCTCGCCCAGTCGAACCCGAACGTGCTCGTCGTCGGCGGTGAGGGCGAGGTAGCAGGTGCTCGTCGTCTCCCAGGGAACCGTTCGCTACGCACCGAGCTCGGCGGCACCATGATGAGTCTCAACCAGCGGATCGCGGCCGCGTGGCTCGAGAGACTCGATGGGCGCGACCTGCTGGCCGAGGACGCGTTCCCTGAGTGGTATGCCTGGGAGGCCGAGGTCGCAAAGCCCGAGGTTTGGGATCGTCGCCCGATGTCGGATGATTCTGTGATGACAGCCATCCGGTCGATGCGAACAGCGAACCCACGGCTCTCTCGATCAGAGGCGCTCCGTACGCTGCGTAGCAGTGGCTTTGCGTGTGAGCAGTCACGGTTCGGGAGGCTCTTCGCACGCGCAATGGAGGTAACTCGATGAGCGACGGCTTTGTACTTGAGCGGCGAGCCCTAAAGATCCACCAGAGCGAGCAGGTGCCGCTCTACGTGTTCGCTCTCGCTGCAGAGGAACTCGCACAAGTCGCTGACGTCGCGCGAATCTCCCGCGACGAGGCCGGGAAACTTATCGGCTACCAACGGCCCGAGACCCGGCAGCATGTGAAGCAGATCCTTGCCTATCTCGACTCCGACGAGGTTCTGTTCCCGAATGCCGTCATCCTCGCCTTACCCGACACAGTCAAATTCCGCTCTTCGCGAGGCCCCGCCACGACGGACGGACTCGCAACGAGCGGGACCCTTGAGATCTCGCTCCCGACCGACCCCAACGCTCCACGACCGGCATGGATCGTCGACGGACAGCAGCGCAGCCTCGCGCTCGCCCAGACACGGCACACGCGCCTACCGGTGCTCGTTGCTGGCTTCGTGGCGCCCTCGCTTGACCTGCAGCGCGACCAGTTCCTGCGCGTGAACACCGTCAAGCCCCTTCCAAGCAGCCTCGTGACGGAACTGCTCCCGGAGATCGTGGCGGCGCCGTCCCCACGCCTAGCAACGCGCAAACTCCCGTCCGCGCTTGTAGATATGCTCAACCAAGATCCTGCTTCGCCGTTCTTCGGATTGATCAGACGGGCCTCAACTGAGACCGGGGATACAAAGACCCGGGTGAAGGATAATGGCCTGGTTGAGGCTCTCAGGGAGTCGCTCGAGTCACCATCGGGAGCGCTCTTCGCCTACCGCAACTACTCATCCGGTAACACCGACACTGAGGCGATTCGACACCTCTTAGTGGCGTACTGGGGTGCGGTCAAGGACCTGTTTCCGGACGCATGGGGGCTGCCCGCGACCGAGTCGCGGTTAATGGGTGGAGTCGGGATTCGGTCCATGTCACGACTGCTCGATCGAGTGGTGGCGCATGTGCGTCCCGAAAGCGACGAAGTGCGCGCTGAGATCCGCAAGGAGTTGGAGCGGATTGCTCCGTACTGCCACTGGACCGAAGGATCGTGGGAGGAACTCGGTCTAAAGTGGGATGAACTTCAGAACGTTCCGCGGCACATCACCGCTCTGTCAAACTTCCTCATTCGCAAGTACCTCGAGTCCCGGAGTTTGGAGCGATGAGGTTCTACTTCCCAGACAGTCAAGACCTCGTGTCGCCGACGTACGACTTCATCCACGACGAGTACAGCCCGTTTCGCGTACGGCAACGTGACGACCGATATGCCCACGAAGTCCTGGACGAAAAGCCTTACGATGGGATGCTGGTATCCAAGGCGATCGTCGACGGGTCGGTGAAGGGGACGGGTAAGTACAGCGAGTCCCAGCGGAACCGTCTATATCGACTTGGCGTCCAGAAATTCTTTCGTCTCCCGGAAGACGTCGTCACACTCGGTGACTGCGGGGCATTCAATTATGTCGACGAGGACCAACCTCCGTACACAGTCGAGGAGGTCCTTGACTTCTACATCGGCTGTGGGTTCCAAGCCGGGGTGAGCATCGACCATGTGATCCTGGCGTACGACCGCGACGCCACAGAGATATCCGCCGAGTCTGAGTGGAAGCGACGCCAATCGATCTCCCTGGAGTTTGGCGACAAGTTTCTCGCCGCGAGTCAATCGTACATTTCAGAGTTCGAACCCGTGGGAGCGGCACAAGGCTGGTCCCCAGCGAGCTACGCGCGTTCTGTTAAGGAACTTCAGTCGATGGGCTACAAGCGCATCGCTTTAGGGGGTATGGTTCCGCTAAAGACCAACGATATCCTCGAGTGTCTCCATGAGATTGACAATGTCCGTGCGCCGGGCACTGAGATCCATCTCCTCGGGATAACCCGCGTTGAAGCGATGACGGAGTTCGCGCGGCACGGCGTCACGAGCCTCGACAGCACGAGCCCCTTTCGGCAGAGCTTTATGGACGATCGGAAGAACTACCACACTGACGACGATGCCTATGTCGCAATCAGGGTGCCGCAGGTCGACGGAAACCCGACACTGAAGCGTGCGATCCTCGCCGGCAAGGTTTCGGGGCGTGACGCGGTCGCGGCAGAGCGCGAGGTACTGATCGCATTGCGGGGCTTCGATGCCGGAAGCCACACCGCCGACGACGCCCTCCAGGCCCTCGACGAGTACGAATCACTCTGCCAGGCGGGTAGCAAGAAGAAGTCCTATATCGATCGCTACGCTCGAACGCTTGGCGATTCCCCGTGGCGGTCGTGTCCTTGCACCCTTTGTACGACGCTCGGGGTTGAGATCATCATCTTTAGAGGGACAGAGCGGAATAAGCGCCGAGGGTTCCACAATCTTTCGGTGCTCGAGCGCAAGATGCGGAAGTTGAATTGACACCGAACTGGGAGCGCCAATGAGCGGCCAATATGAACTCCGACTGCCCGCAATCGAGATCATGCAAGGTGCCCGCCGAATCTACACGTTTGCCGTCGAGGGCAAGACGATCCACGATTTCGCAGCTGTGTCGCGCGTGCATCGGGACGAGCATGGGCTAGATGGGTATCAGCGCCCCGAGGTCTTGACTCATGTCCGGGCTATTCGGCGGTATCTGGAGTCTGACGATGCAATGTTGCCGAACGCGATCGTGTTCGCTTTCGACCGCGGCGTCACCTTTGAACAGCGTTTCGCTGCAAACGACCATTCGTCAATGGGCGAACTGGTCATTCCAGTGAACCCTGCCCTCGCGGACGACGAGCGGCCAGCGTTGATCGTCGACGGTCAGCAACGTTCGGCCGCGATTCGCGACGCCGAACTTTCGTCGTTCCCGGTAGCGGCCGTCGGATTCATCGCTCACACTCAGGAAGATCAGCGATCGCAGTTCATCTTGGTCAACAACACTAAGCCCTTGCCGTCAGGGCTGATCAACGAACTCCTCCCCGGAACTTCCGGAGAACTGCCGGTGCGTTATGCGCGGCGAAAGTTGCCGGCGGAGATCATGATGCGGCTGAACACCGACTCAGACAGCCCATTTGCGGGGCGCATCTCAATGCCCACGGCTCCAGACGGATACATCAAGGACAATAGTGTTCTCAAGATGATCGAGAACAGTCTCTATGAGGGTGCACTCTATCAGTACCGCGACCCGGCGACTGGTACCGGAGATGTTGAGAAGATGGTGCTGCATTTGAAGGTGTTTTGGGGCACTGTGAAGTCGAACTGGGAACTGGCGTGGGAGCAACCGCCACGCCGATCACGTCTCACGCACGGTGTAGGGATCGTCTCGCTGGGCTATGTCATGGATAATCTGACGGAGGACCGCACGGCCAAGGAATTTATTGATGAGCCTTGGTACTACGATGCCTTCCTCCATCTCCGCCGAGTTTCGGCCTGGACCGAAGGCGCGTGGCGATTCACGGAGACTGATCAGCCGAGGTGGAACTCGCTCCAGAATACGCCTAACGATGTGCGGCGCCTCACCAACTTCCTCTTGCGAAACCTTCCCTCGACACGGCGGAGAAGTGCTTGATGTAACCCAACCTGATCGTCCGGATCCGTCGTCCTCGAGGGGAATATTCGTCGAGCAGGTCCCGGCCTCGTGGAGCCATGCCGCTTCACCACGCGTGCGGTGGCTTGGGCGATCGGGCATACTGCGTCGTGAGCACGCGACGATCGGGGGTCTGGCCGGCCGCCTGAAGGTGTCCGGGTGGGCGCATTACGGGTCGTATAGCCCCCACTCGAACGAACCGAAGGATCGTCCCAAAGTCACTGATCTCAGCCTTCAGCGAGTTCGCGCAGGATCGCGGAACTCCCTCGAGAGTTCACCTGGATAACGGGTCGGCCTCTCCGGTTTGCCTTGATGAACTCGGTCGCAGCGTGCTTCGCGGACGCAGCGACCATGACGAATATGTCCGCGTTCGCGCTGAGTGCGGCGAGTTGTGGGCTCCCGTCATGTTCGGCCGTCGTACGGACGTCAATGCCAGGTATCAGGCGCCGAAGAACCTGAGCCGCGCGGGTCGTCGCCGACTCGGTCAAGGAGTAGAGCACAACGACGGCATCCTTCAAGTAGAGGAAGGGCGCCGCTGGGTCGCCGTGTGCATCATCGACAACGAAGTCACCCGGAAGTGCGGTATCGAGTTCCTCGGCTACCAGGCGCAGCCCTTCGAGATCCGCGAGGCTAAGGCTTGACTGCAGGGGTCGGAGTACGTCCAGTGCTCCGAAAAGCAGTCCGTGCTTTGCATCGAGAGCCAGAGGCTGTGGGCTTGTTGTCGCTGCTTGCAGCACGTCGACGGCCCAGTTCGCTGTAACAGCTGATGTCGCGGCCTCGACGATCAGCCGAGTCCACTCGAGCGCGGCCGCCACGACGTCTGCGGACGGCGAACCGGCAGCCATGTACTCGAGCAGGGCAACGGTCTGGACTCGCACGCCCAGGGAACTCTTGCCGCTTACAGCGAAGCCAGCTAGGACTCGCTCACACAGTTCTGCACCGTCCGCAGCGGAGAACAGTGAGGAGTGTGCGGCAAGGAACGCGCCACCGTGCTCGCCCATGCGTGCTAGCGCCTCGTCGCTGAGTGTCGCGAGGCGCTCGGCCACGACGGAGCGGTCGAGTTGCGCCCAGTCCGCAGTGACATTGAAGTCGGCGGCGGCCGCGGTGGCGTCCCCGGCTTCGAGGGCGTCGAACCAACTGTTCCAACCCAGAGCTCGCGATGGGCTCAGGAATTGCTCGAGCCATTCCAGGTCGGCACGGACGACGGCGTCGTTCACATCGACGTCGGCGCGAAGTCCGGCGTTGTCCACAAACGCAGCGACGTCGGCGGCGGTCGCCGCGTCAGAGAATTCTCGGACGCACGAGAGCAACAGGGCAGCCACGGGAGGTGTAGCAGGTAGTTTGAGTCCGAAGGCAACAGCGTTGGCCCACTCGCCCTGCTCGATGAGTTGGTGTAACTGATCGTCCGGCGTGACCTTAGTCTTCGACGGTTCGGTTTGGGGCTCCGCTGTCGATGTCGAGTCATCCGCAGGCTCGGGGATCACTGGCACGAGGGTTGCGAGCAGATCACTGAGGTCGTTTGAGATGGAGCGCGCTTCCTCTGCCATCCGCGCAAGGGCTTCTGCCGGACCGCTCCGGAGGAATGCCAGCAGGAACTCGACCATTACCGAGGCGCGGTCCGTCGGTTGCGCGACACCGGTGAGCAAGCGGAGGTGGGACGGAATAGCGGCTGCAGCGCGCGCCAACTCGTCCGGGTCACGCGCCCGGTCGGCCTCGACGAGGTATCGGTTGTAGACCGCGCCTTGGAGAAGGCGCGTGACGCCCGCGGGCCTGCGCATTTGCAGGACGTGTGTGAGGTCAGGGTCGTGAAGGATCGCGTCGACATCCCCAAGACCTGCGTTGACGCGGATGCGCAGGAACGCCAAGTTAGCGGGCTCAAGGTCGGCGATGGTTTCCAGTTCGCGCAGGCAATCCAGCGCGACTCGCTGGTCTCCGGCACTGATGGCATGTCCGAGGTCGTCGAGGATCTCGACGGTCGTGCGTGGCGCATCGAACTCAGACGGCGGACGCTTCCGTACGAGTTTCGAGAGAACGATGAGTGTCTGGCGCACCGTGTCACGAGCAAAGGGGCTCTTGCGCGGAAGGACTTCAAACCGGAGTGGTGGGACTTCACTCTGCGCGAGTGCGGTGTCAAACCGGTCACGCGGGTAGAGACGTCCGCGACTTCGCGGCAGGTCGCTGAATGTCGGGCCAATCCACGCGTCGAGCAGGAAGAGTAGTTCCCTTTGCTCGCGCGCGGTGGGCGCGAATGCGTACCAGTAGAGGTTGCCGCCGGCGGCGCGGGGAAGGAATGCGATCCGCTTCCTCCCAATGTCGTCGAGCCAAGACTCGATCGAAGTCTCCTGCTCTGGCGGCAGGTTCGTGGGGTCAATGTCGTTACCAGGGCCGAAGAACTCCTCATGCGCTCCCATGACCGACCCCCTTCGTGTAGAGGGTGTTGTACGTGAGACGCGCCTCCGCAATGGCATGTGGGTCGTTCGTCAACGTCACGCCCTCGGCGTTGACTGCTTGGCCGAAGAACGTAAAGTTCATCGAACCCTGAAGATGGAAGCGGTCGCCCAAGATTCCCTTGTCGTGGAGGTTGGCATGGGTCCGCACCGTGGGCCGTGCGCCGAGGCCGCTTACGTTCTCGAGTCGTTGACGCGCAACCAGATTGCTCTCGACGTCGCGTGTCAGGACGCGCACTTCGGTGCCTCGTCTCGCGAGTTCGATCAGTACTTCGGTCAAGCGGACCTTTCGCGAGGGCAATCCCGGCAGGATCGCCGCGAACTGACCTGCTGTGTTGTCGATGACGTCGATGTCGGAGATCCACGGCGATAGGACCCAGAGTTGATCTGACGGCACCAGGAGTTCGGTGACGAGCAAGTTCTGCATTAAGTCGTTGAGCACGCGCGTGTGCCCACGGCCAGCGGTGGTGATACGTCTCATTCCGACACCTCGGCGAGTTCAATGGCTACGATCACATCGCCATTGGGTCGGTGATCGATCTCGGCGACCCGCGGGTAGACCTTGAGGAACTCCGTAACGACAGGCTCGGTGCTCAGGTCGACGAGAAGTGTCGCGAGGTGGGGAGCCTCGTCCGGAGTCGCGAGCACCTGTACCGAGCCGCGCCTTGCCAGTTCGTCCCGAACTCGACTGGCATCCCTGACGGCTCGTGGCGACTCTCCGTCCGTTGCGAGAGCCCGCAGGACCCCCGGGGTTGCGGCCGGGTTTTCCGCAAAGGGGTTCCAGGCGTAAAGGCGATCCGCGGCGACCTGCCATCCACGCGGCCAGAGCAGGCTCTGGATCGCGTCCATCCGCTGTCGTTCGGTGGCGCCGCCCGCGAGCACGAGACCTGAGTCCAGGTCGGATCGGCCCCGCATGAGGTACGCCCACGTCCGAGCAGGGATCTCGACGCCGAGGCGTTGCTCCTCGGCCTTCCACCCATTCGTCACCGCAAATAGCGTCTTGTCTGTCGCGGCCGTTGAACCGGGGCGCATAACACGACTTGCAAGTGAGGTCACCACGGACTGCTCCGCGCCATAGATGCCTGACTGGCGGAGTGCGCCGCGAAGTTGCGCGAGTGCGGCGACCCGGTCGGTCTGGGTCGAAGCCGAACGGAAGTCGTTTACCAGCGTGGTCCATGCGGCGTCGGTGTTGATCAGCCCGATGACGCGCTGTAGGTGTACATCGACGAGTTCATCGGTGCTTGGCTGCACCGCGCGCACCACGAGACGAAGGAAGCGTCGGGGATCAGGACGCACCCGAGCGGCGAGCGCTTCGATGAAGCCGCCACCTCCGACGGAACTCTCTGAAAGCCAGACCTCGTCCCTTCGAGAGTTGCCTGCGGGATCGAAACCTGGTTCGACGTCGACGATCACGCTCTCAGGGTCGTGCTCGGGGCAGATCTGTCGTGCAGCCGCGAGCACGGCGTGGCCGATCGTCGACAGGGCACGCTGGCGGACCCACCGCAGGAAGGGCTCCTGATCCGGCTCCCAGTACTGCGGTGCGAGTGCATCGAGACGAGTGACGATCTCGGGCTCCCTCAGGGCGGCCTTGAGGCGTGCGCCGAGTTTCGTCATCGTGCCAGTGTCGGACTCAGCGACGTCCGAACTCCTGAACATGGCGTCCAGGGTCTCGTCGAGGTTCCGGTCGAGGGACTTGTGTACCGAGCCGTAGGCGTCGGCAAGGCTCACCTGATCGCGGACCGCGGTGGTGAGGAGCATTGCTTCGAGACACTGGTACAGCCAGTCAAGACGGAAGCGGTTGAGATGGCGAAGCAGCTGCCCGTCTGTTGTCAGAACGTGTCGGAACCAGGCACTCCGGAGGCCTGGCATCAGGTGATCAGGGATGGCGATCTCGCTTGGCAGTGACAGTTGCAGGCGGAGTCCGTCTACGTCGAAGGCCGAGCCCAGCGCTGCTCGCTCGCCATTCAGGGTGAAACTGGACAGCGCGCGCCGTTCCGAGCCATCGGACATGGTCAACGTCGCGTCGGCGCTGAGGGCGGCGCGGTGAACGTTGACGTGTGCGTTCTGAGCGTGGAGGAAGAAGCGCGCGTCCTTGATGTGGCGTCCCACTGCGTCGGCCATCGGCATGCGAATGGCCATCCCGGAACCGGTCTCGGCGAACTGCGATCGCCACTGCATCGTTGCGTTCGACGAGTCCTTGATGTCGTCTGGGGGCAGCGTCACGAGAACCTCGTCTGGACGCACGACGGTAGTCACGATGGGTTGGCCGTCGACCTCGACGGTGCAGGACTCCTCAACGCCGAAGACTGGCAGGAAGGTTGTGAGTTCCAGGGTGGGCTCAGAGTCTTCCAGGGGAATCGGGATCCAGTGGCGGTGTTCAAGGTTGCGGGTCGCGAACCGGCGGGACACACGGCCTGGTGCGTACTCGCGGAGCATCTGGCCCAGAGCCATCGGTTGCAGTTCGCGATCCTTTTCCCAGTCCAGTTGAGGCGGAAGACTCACCTGCGTTTCGGGCAACGCGAGTTCGCTGAACAGGTTCATCGGGAAGAAGTCGGGTAGGGGATTGCCACCCATCCGATCTGCGAACCGCCGGACTGCAGTCGTCCCTGCGACTGCCCAGTCGTACAGAAGTCGGCGGCGAAGTGTCGGGATCGCCGCCAACAGAAGGGGGCGCGGCGGGTGCCAAAGCACCTCGTTGGTCTCCGCAGCCGTCAGACCCAGTGCTCCCTGCACCCACGTGTGGAGGCTGCGCTGGCGTTCCGGGCGCCGCAGGACCTCTTCAAGAATCTCCGCAGCCTTGACCTGCGTCTCTCGGCCGGCTTTCGCGAAGTCCCCTGTCGGTTGCTTGGCGAGGGCACTCCAGGCAGCGGTTGTCTTAGGGACTCCTTGTCGTCGAAGTTGGTCGGTCAGCCAGTCGACCATCGCGATCGTTGCCTGCATCCGTAGCACGGCTCGGTTGCGGATGGGAAGTACGAGTTCGGGCAGTACAGGGTCGAACAGTGCGTCCCACGCTTCGTATGTGGCTCGGTCGCGCCCGTAGTCCGAAAGGATGACAGCGGTGTAGGGACGCATCGTGCGCTTTCGTCCCGCGCGGCCCTTGCGCTGGAGGAAGGCGGCGACTCCTCGAGGCGCCTTGTGCTGAATGACGACGCCAACGTCCGGGTCGTCGAACCCGACCTCAAGTGATGCGGTGGCCACGATGAGTTGGCTGTCAGCCGAGACCCCGGAGTCCTGGGAAGTCGTCCGGCTGACGCGGAGCCCCTCTCCCCTTGCCGTGAACCTGTGTCCGATTGCGATCGGGAGGTCCCACAGTTGTCCAGCCCGCCGTTGCAGTGTGGTGTCGCCGCCGGTTGGTGCGGAACGCAGAGCTGCTAGCGGTGGCTTCACGGAGTTGGTGCGTCCCTTGGCGTACCTCTGACCCTCAGCATCCAGCAAGTAGGAGAACAGACGGTTGGTGACGTCCAGGTCGTCGGTGAAGACGAACGCTTTCGTTCCGTATACGCCCGATGAGATGCGGGAGTCCGCGACATCCTGGGTGCGAGGGAGCAGCATTGACGCCTGGATGGTCGTCGACAGTACGGATGCCCCGCTCGTGGGATCGCTGCGGACAGCGAGCAGGTACTCGGCCCCTTCGTACTCGAGCTCGGCAGGTTCCGGAGTAATGCTCGTGACCTGGTCGTCAGGAACGCCGGTGAGGTCCGCCACATGCCGAACAGGGTTCGAGAGCGTTGCGGAGAGTCCGACGAACGTCACCGGGGCCTGAAGGCTGTGATGCCAGCGACGCAGGACCATCGCTGCTTGGGCACCAGTGGTTCCGTCGTAGGTGTGGATCTCGTCGAGGAGCATCATCCGGGGCTTCTGGTGCTCGGCGGCTCCTACACCCAAGGGTCGGGACAGGTTCAGGTCCGAAAGGCCACGGTTGAGCATCTCGGTCGTGACGAATAAGACGTCGGGCGGCGTCTTCTGCATGCTCTGGCGGGTGAGGACGATCTGTTCGGGGCCGAAGACGCGCTTGCAGGAACTGCAGGTTAGGCGCTCGACACCCTTGTCGATGTCCGCGTTCTCCCAAACCAGTTCGCCACCGCACTCGGCGTGGCCGTCGCCGGGACACCACATCTGCGGTGACGCCAACCCGTTCGGGCGCTTGCTCCAACCGCGGTAGGGCTTGCGCACATCCCTGGCAGTAGTGGGGGTGCTGCCGTATAGCGCGCCGATCGTCAAGGGGCGACCCACCTGCGTGGTCCACATTCCGTCCAGGCGGCGCGCGTGGGCGAATGCGGTCCCGAGTTGGTCCTTGAGGAGTTCCGTGCGGGGGTAGACAGCGAGCGCTCGCGTCCAAGCGGAGGGGTCGCGGATGCTAGCGAGGTACGCGAAAGCCGGCAGGTAGAAGGCATTGGTCTTCCCGCTACCGGTGCCCGCGCCGACGACCGTAGCCGTGGTGGTACGGGCTTCAAGGGCCGTGAGGATCTGACGCGTCGCACGCACCTGGAATCCGCTGAGAAGGTCGTGGTTGGTGCCGCGCAAGGTCATCACCTCGAGGACCCCGCGGTAGGCGGACGCTGACGGTCCCTCCAACCCCTCAAGCGGCGAGTCCCAGTGATGGTTGCGCTTTGGGTAGAACCGCGGGCGTCGCGCATACCGAAAATCGGACACCAGGTTCGTGCCCGACCGCCAATTCTGTCCCGGGAAGGTTTGCTTGAGGCGAGCCAGCAGTCGAACCGTCTCGCCATTGCGCGTGCGCCACCGTGCCGGCGACGCGCTCGAGTCATGCACAATCAGGCCACGCGACGACATTTCCTCGATCAGGTCGTCCGCTTCGAGGTCCCATACCTGGGACCGCACCAACTCATCCGCGACTTCGTGGCGCAGTTCGTCGGTGCTGAAGCCACCGTCGACGACGCCCCAGCACAGTAGTGGGTCCTCCAAGGCCTCGAGACGGTCGAGGATCCTCAAAACCAGTTCGGTGCTCATCGCAGATGCACCTGGAAGCGATCGATAACACCGAGACTCCGCAGCCTCTCGAGGCGATCGGGCGTGAACCACGCAAGCGGCACGCCGGACGGTTCCTGTGACCCGACGATTCCCTTCGCGATGTCGGCGTCAACGACCTCACCGAGGCGCTTGCCGCAGCGACGGATGGCTTCGATCGCCTCTCGAAACCGCTGGACCGCACCCAGCGAGGGAATTCGTGTGGTGCTCGCAATGAGCAACCGTGCCTGAGCGGTCTCGAGTTCCTTGCGGATGTCCTCGACGTCGACGCCGCCGCGGGCCAAGGTGTCCACGAGGTCGCGGTTGACGGGCGGCGGTTGCTGGCTCCTGAACTCGTGCCATGCGTCCGCAACGAGCGATTCAATGGCGGCGACTTGGGCTACCGCAGAGCGAACCTGGATCTTGGTCGTCTGCAGGTTGTGATCGACCCCGACGCTGGGAAGCTCGGTTGCGAGCGCGCGAAGGCCCGCGGTGAACAGCGTGATCTCCTGCGCGAGTCCCGGAGGAAGGCCGACGTCGAGGTTTCTCACCTCGGCTAGCCCGATCCTCAGGTCGGGAAGCTTGGAGAGCAGTGGCTCGAGTTGGTCGGCAAGTTCCACGAACTCGCCCGTGCGCATTTTGACCTTGTGCTCGTCGTTCGCCACCTCGGCGCTCGCCCGAAGGCCCTGGATTGTGCTTCGCAACGTCATGCGATGTCCTCAGCGGTTGGTGCCGTCGGGAGAAGGCCAGCGATGGAGTCGGCTGCCGCGTTCAGGTTCCCTACGAGCCGGTCGCGGCCCACGGCGTACTCGGCCTGCACGCTCGTTGTCCCACCCTGCCCAAGGCTTGATTGCAGCAACGCGACGGCCCTTGTCGCGCCGTCCAGCCAGGTCCTGACGCGCTGAGCGGCCTCAAACCAGTCACCGTTGAGGACTTGGAGGCGTTCAACGCCACTGAGGTCATCCCACCTGCTCAGATCCGCGAACGCCTCGTCGACCCTGCGCTGGTCCCCTTGCTTCAGGGCCCTTGCCGCAACCCGCAGGGCCTCGGGGCTGATTCCCCCAGGCAATCCACCTGCTGCCGATCGCTCGTTGACGAGCACCAGGAGTTCGGCTGCGACGTCCTTGATGTCGCCGCCAAGATCAGCGAGGTCGGGGACGAGCGCCTGCGCCTCCTGCCACTGCGGTTCGAGCGACGTCAACCGGTTGCCCAGTGTCGCGACCGAGGTCTTGATTAGATCGGGAGTCGAGTCCGGCCATTGTGCCGCAGTTGTGCCGGCTCGAATCGCCTTAGCCAACTTCGTGACGTTCAGCGCCAGGGGATCGCCCGCGCCCTGCGTGTACGACGCGTGACGAAGGAGTCGTTGCTGCAGTTGTGCGCGGCCCACACGAGTGGGCGCGCCGTCGAGAATGTAGTTGTGAAGCGACTGCAGTTGAGGCCTGGCCACCGCATCTACACGCGGTGGGCCCGGGGCGAACAACGCCCTGATTTTACTAGCCGTGTCCGTCTTGTACGCGTCGGCGATGCCCAGCGCTCGCGACGCCTCAAGAAGCGCACTAGCTAGAAGCGCCAGTTCGTGGTCGTCCTCCGCGCTCGATGACGGGAGCAGCTTCGCCGCGACGATCCGGGCCCACTCGCCAACCGCTTCTTCCGCGACTCGCTGCAGTGCCTCACCATCCGGCACGCCTGCCCAGGAGCCCTTCTGGTTCGCCCAGGCGAGAGCTCTGAGCGCACGCATGTCGCGTTGGTTCGAGCGGTCGATGGGCAAGACAGCGGCCGCGGCTGCAAGGTTCGCTTGGTTGAGTTCGACGGACTTGGCCTCAAAACCAGGGGCCAGTGCCTTCTCATTCCGCCAAAGGTTCTCGCCTCCGTACCCATCCTCGAGGTTGAGCCGCGGTCGGACCGCTGAGAATATGATATTGCGCAGTTCGTTGAGGTCGCCCTGGAGAATGTTCTGCGTGGCAATCCAACGGTCAATGGCCTTGACGAGGCGAGGCTCTGGCGCAGGCGATTGCGGAGATGGCGTCGGCAACGGCGGCCGGGCCTGCGCGGACCGCGTTGTCGGGTCCCGTTCGGGTTCGAGGGAAGGAACCGGAACGGGCGCAGGCTCGCTCCTGCGGGTCAGTCCCTCGACCGGCGGCACGCCAAAAGCGTCATGTATCGGCGACGCGAGGTTCTCCGCCCCGGTGCCGGTGCCCCAGAACTTGACTAGGCGCACGCGGCGCTCGCTCAGTTCGTCGTCACCGGGGGAGCGGAGTTTGAACTGCTCCTCGATGCTGGTCAGGCGGTCCTCGACTCCCGCCCGGAAATCGTCGGCAAAACCTTCGCTCGGGAAACGGCCGTTCTCGATTTCCGCATTATCGCGGCTCAGAACCGGTCGAATGACGCGTGTGAGCACGTTTCGGGCTACGAAGCCCCCATTGGCGGATTGGCTCGCAATCGCACGCTCAAGGGCAGGGCCATTGAAGGGGAAAAGTCCGTACCCGTCGACCTGGCCGAATGCCTGATGGCAGGCGGCATTGACAGGGCACTGTTCGCACGCGTTGACCAGTTCGTCCCCCTGCGTGTGAGCCTTGTCCAATGTCGACGCGCCGACTCGAACCGCATTGAGGTAGCGGCTCGCAAACCCTCTTGGGTCAAAGGCCGACGCACTGCCTTCGGGGAGATCGAGGTCGAACACCTGGTAGGTTCGGGTGTAGACAGTCTCGGGCATCTGGTTGACGAAGTAACCCGTTGTCACCGCCATCACGACGCGCATCGGGCAGAGTTGCTGGGTCTCCGTGGAGATCAGGGTAATCGCGTCGATGAGACCGCCCTGGATCCCCTGGAAGATTGAGAAGTCCTCGATGAGGACCAGCAACTCGAGGCCCTGCTGCTCCATCTCGACGCGTACGTCGGTCAGGATCTGCTTGAGGTCGTCACCTCCGAGACCGAATACCTCGCTCACGGACGGTCCGAGTTGCTCGTTGATCATCTTCGCCGCGAGTTCGCGGAGGCTGGGTTCGCTGGTCAAGGCCCCGGCGACCTCTCGGGCCGCGTGGCCGGCACGAGCGACGTCATCGACTGAGAGGTTCAGGTCGTCCGCAGTGAAGCCGAAGGCATCCTCCTTGTCGCCGTCCCCCTTGCCGGATAGTTTCTCTCGCACAAGTCGGGCGATGGGGCCGTGCTCCGTCAAGAGCCGGCTCCGGAAGACGTCGTCGCCGAATAGTGCGGGGAGTCCTTCCGGCGAAGCAAGGTACTGGCGAAGTTCTATCTCCTCGGCCGTACCTTCGCTTCGCGACCCGCGCGTCTCGATGTTGACTGCTAGGGCCGCGCGCAGTTTGAGTTGAGCGGTCTTTTCATCGGCCGCGGCATCGACTGCCGTCGCTACCTTCACACGGAGTTCGTCCGCCCGCGGACCGCTTGCATGCTCCAGGATCAGTTCAAGGATGCCACGCAGAGACATCCGGTGCTTCGGAACGAAGATCAGCCTCGTGGACGGCTTCGTCTCGAGGTTCGCACGCAGCCAGCGCACCAGGTGCGACTTTCCCGTCCCAGACTTGCCCAAGATGGGGATGATGGGCTGGTCGGCCGGCTGGTCTTGGACGGCACGAAGGAGGGCCCGCTCATCGACGACCATGCCGCCCCGGACGTTCTCCACCTGGTCGCGCTGCGTGATCGGGATGGTGCTGTGCGTAGCAAGGAAGACGCCGACGGACGTGCTCTCCGCCTCGACAGGGATGATGGCAGAGGCCTCGCCGGCGTCCCAACAGGTTGCCGGCAGCGTTCCGCGCCAACTCATTTCTTGCCCCCTTGCTTCACGATCACGTGCGTCTGGCGTGTCGCATCGGAACGGGAGAGGCGAATGCCTTCCGCGTCGGGCAGCGTCTCGAACTGCAGTCGCCCTTGGTCCTCGAGGATGCGCAGTGACTGGCCCACGGAACTGTCCGCGCAGTCTTCGGTCACACCGGGGTCAGGGTCGCTGCCGAGGACGGAGACGAGCCCCGAGCGCAATGACCCGCCATGGAGCACCGGCACAGCCCGGCCGAGACTCACCAGGAAGTCGTGCACCGAGTACCGATCCGCGGGAACGCGCGATACCGCGTCCGCGACCGCAACGACGGGCAATGGCACAATGCCGTTCTTGTCTTTCATCATTGAGGTCGTGGCGAGTCCTAGTGCCAGCGCCCATCGGACGTTTGCCAACCATCGTGTGTCGTTGGTGATCGCCCATGACGCGTTGCTGCCAGTAAGGAACTGTTGAGCCTGAAGGGTCTGCACGTTGTCCGTCCACGACAACGGCTGGCCAAGCGCATCCTGCGCGAGCACCCACGTCAGCGCACGGTTCAGGTCCCGCGCACCGCTCGTGTGTCCCTCGCCTGGCTGACCGGCCCACACGTCACCGTCCCGACGCAGATCAAAGACATGCTCCTGGAGCACCCGACGGAACTGTGCTCTGTCGAAGGGAACCTTGGTGCTGGGAAGGCGATCACCGAGCTGAAGCGTGCCGTCGCCGGCGGTTTTGAGGACGTTGATGGCGCGGAGCGACGAGATCGTGTTGAGCAGTCCACCGCTCGCTTGAGCGCCCTGGTTTAGGCCCTCGGGCTTGAACGTCGCAAGCAGTTCGTCCTCGGTGGGAGCGCGTCGTGCTTCCAGGAGGTGGTTGACGATTGCGCGGCCCAGACCGGGAAGCGTGCGGGGTGGATTGAGTACTGCCACTACAGACTCCTCAGGAAGTACGACAGAGACCAGTGAGGGACGCGGATGTTCTTGACGGCCTGATCTGGGTACTCGGGATCGGGAGTCCCCTCCGGGACGACCACGATCCGGAGTGCTCCTTTCTCACCGCGCAGCCAGGTCAGTCGTGGCGGATCCGCGGGGTCCAGAAGGATGAGCGTAGGAACCGAGATCGGTGTTGGCGGTCTCGCCACGATGGGATCCAGGGTCACCAATCCCTCTTGTGCGGAGCGGCTTGCGCCGATTACCGCTGGGGTTGCTGCGAGGCTTGCTGACGCGAGGATTCCCCGGATGCCGTGAGTTACCGACTTAGTCACGAGTTCAGGAAGGTGGAGCCTCAGTCCGCCTTCGGGGTAGGTGACGACCAGAGTGCGACTCCCGTTGGACATTTCCTTTAGAGTGCTACTCACCGAACGCTGAAGGTCAGGCAGCGAAGCCTCGGAGACAGTTGGTTGCGCTGCTCGCAGTGACGGCAGTGCAGCGTGGCCTTCCGCCGGACACCCTGAACACGCTGGGGCAACGACCTGGTTGGCATGCATTGCACCGATGGCGGCGTACTCGTACTCCTCGCTAAGTACGGAACCCCAGCACTCCTTCAGTGCAAAGAGCCTCTCGATGCGCCGCCGTGAACTCGCCTCTGCGTCCCGGATCCCCGATCGCACGGTCTCAATTGCCTGACTCACCGTGGACTCAGAGACATTGCCCACGCCAGGTCGGATGCGCACGGTCGCCAGTTTCGCGTACTCGGTCCATGCGGTCTCAAGGCGGGCGGTCCAACGCGCTTCCGGCTCGTCAGGCTGTCTTTCGAGAGCCGGCGGAGGCGTGTCGATGATGTCGAGGAGGCCCGCCCGTTGCAGCAGAACCAGAGTGTTGCGGTTCCAAAGTCTGTTGCTATCGGAGGCATGGGTGAGCCACGGGGGAACGGTACTGGTGTCGAGGACCATCTCCCGACGTGTGGGGTCTGCGGTACGCTGAGCGGTTCGCATGGCCTGCCATCGGCCCCAACTCTTGGCGTCGCCTAGAACCGTCGCGTTCTCGATTCGCCGACCTTCTTGCTCGTCGGTAGTACTCGGCAGCCACACTGAAAGAGCGGCGTGACCGTCGCGGCCACCACGCCCGACCTCCTGATAGAAGCGGTCAACCGACGCGGGAACGCATGCGTGGATCACGGTGCGAACGTCACTCTGGTCCACGCCGAGGCCAAAGGCGCTCGTTCCGACGACGACGTCGATTGACGTCGGTTCCCCGTCACCTGACCAAGATCGCAGGATGCGCGACCGTTCGTCGGACTGAACGTCGCCGTGAAAGACGGCAGTGCGGCCGAAGCCTTCCTCGCGAAGGCGCGCCGCGATCTGGTCAGCTGCCTCCCTCTTTGTCGTGTAGACGATGGCCGGGCGCGGCAGGTGGCGGACGGCGTCTACGACCCGATCTAGCCGGTGGGTCTCCGCAACTGGGGGTGCCAGGAAGTACCGCAACTCACTGCGAAGGAACGTCGACCCGACGAACAGGGAAGGGCTAGAGCCCGCGAACAACTCGTCGTTCAGGAGAAGGCTCTGCGGAGAAAGGGTCGCCGTCAGCATTACGACACGAGGGGGATCGACGTCCCGCGCGCGCGCAATGTCGCGAAGTTCGGAGACCAGAGAGGCCAACACCTGGAAGTCCGGCCGAAAACTCAAGCCCCAAGAACGAACCAGGTGTGCCTCATCCACCACGATGTGGCTGATCTGGCCTCGCGATGCCAACTGCCGCAATGCGTGGGCAAGGCCGGTCACGACAGCCTCTGGCGAGGCGAAGAGGACCTTCTGGGTGCCGTCACGGAGCCGTGTCTTGATCGCCTCTCGTTCAGACTCGGGTCGATCGCTGTAGTACGCAAGCTCCGCGGGGAGCGGTTGCTGGGCGAACCGCATTCGCGTCTGCCGCTCCTGATCGAGCGCGAGTGCAACCGTCGGAACCACGACGACCGTGACCCCCGAGTTCTTCAGCAGCCCGGGTGCAACGCCGACGAGGGATTTGCCGGTTCCCGTCGGCAATACAACGTGCACCGTGCTGTCGGGTACTGCGAGGGCTGCCGCCCGCAACGCGCTCGCCTGCGTACGCGACCGGTATGCCTCCACGCCGGCAATCGTGCCGACCGCCGGATCCACGGTGACCGCGATGTTGTGTCGCGCCGAGGTCGAGATCAGTCCGTCCGGCCCCATGAAGCTGTCAGGACTCGTGCTGGCGACGTCAACCCAGCGAGGATCGCCACGAAGCCATGGGGGTGCCCAGGCGTCTCCGAGTCCGATGCGATGTTGGTCGAGCCCGAACCGCGTCACCCGTAGGTGCGCCTTTCGCAGTGAGCCTTCTGGGACGCCGCGATCATTCAGTGAGAGCACCAGCGAGTGGTTGCCCTGGCCTGTGACGCCGCGCCGGTGTCGAAGGACTTGCCCCAGCAGAGCGCCAAGATCACCCGCTATCGCCTGACCGTCATGGCTGGAGAACCACGTGTCCACGAGACGACGGTATGGACCGCGTAGTGTCGTCCGGTGATCTGCGGTGCTCGCGAGGGTTGCGGTCGCAAGGTCCCATTGACTCGTCATGCGTCCGCCGAAAGAGGTCGGCCCGACAACACCACAAGTCCCGTACTGTCGAGCCGCAGCGATGGCGTCGCGACCGCGGCTGCCATGGCCCGTGCGACAACCTCCTCGCGCCGGATCTCGTCCTCGAGCACCGCCGCCTCCGACCTCGAACTGCGCGCAGCTCGCAGATGTAGTTGGCGTAGTCGAGTCTCGGCGTCCTGGTCCGCCGTCGCGGACGCTCGCTGCACCGCCGTCAGGACATCTTCTCGACCTCGTGCGAGGCGCTGTGCGGCTCCTTCAACGTGGCGCCACGAACCTCCCCATGACTGAGCGGGGATCAGTTCGTAGGCGTGCTCGATTCGCTTTCGGTTGAGCGAGAAGTCACCACCAGTGACCGCACCGTTCGCCTTCGCGTAGGGCGCGCGCAGTGCATCCAAGTGCAGTTGAGAGTTCAGTTCGTGCCCCTCTGCCGTCATCCATACGCTCACGATGAGAGGCGGGAAGATGCCATCAGCCCGCCTGGCGAGGGCGAGGTGGTCAAAGCCTGCGCTCAACGAACGCAACGCGTCGCGAGGGTCGCCAGCGGTGGGCACCTCGAGTGGGTTTGCCTCAACCGCATAGTCGAACCGGTAGACAGGCGTGTCGTCGCGTTCCCAGTCCGGAAGCCATCTCCACATGCCAAACGCCCGTCCACGGTCGTCATGCCACAGGAAGTCGCTGACGGCATCGATGAACTGGTCGCCATAGCGATAGAGACGGACGCCTTCCTGCTGGAGGGCGACCTCGCGAACGAACGAGCCGCGGTGTCCCTTGAGCGGTACGAAATCACGAAGTAGGCGTGTCGTGGGGATGAGCGGCGTTTGCGCCTGGCGGCCTGAGAGACGCCCCACGATCTCGTATCCACCCGTGCTCATGACCGGGTCGCCGGTTCGGTCGAAGCGGAGATTTCCCGGTACACGACCCGCCGTGAGCAGCGCATCGCTTACTTCGGCGAAGTCGGCAGCGCGGGACTCGACCGCCGCGACGCGTGCATAGACGGATCGGTCATCGCTCGTTGCTTCGAGACTGTCGAGCGCGTCCTGCTCGCGTACTCGCTCCCTCTCGGCCGTCAGTAACTCCCGTACACGGGTGATGGCGGAGGCGGTGCCGTCGAGCCCTCGCTCAAGCAGCAGGGTCCAGGCCTCATCGGTCGCCACATCGACGACTCGTTGGAGGCTTGCGATGGACGCGTCAAACACGCCAAAGCCGTCTGCGAGCACTTGAGCCCACGCGTCCGCGTAGGTGCGTTGCGCACTGGCAGAGATGGTGTATGAGCGCCACTGCGTCGCGTCACCTGGTGACCACCTGTCGCATCGCCCGATGCGCTGCTCGAGCCGGTTGGCGCTGCTCGGCAGCCCCAGGTGTACGAGGACATCGGCGAACTGAAGGTTGCGCCCCTCCTCGGCGGAGGAGTCCGCGACGAGAACGGCGGCTCGTCGCGCCGCCTCGAACGACCGCACTGCTCGCTCGTTCCGATCGCTGGGCGCCGTGTGCAGGTGTCTGAAGACGCTGGCGGAGCCGAGTCGAGCCTCGAGTTCCCTCGCCACTTCCTCGCCCAGTGCCGCAGTGGGGCAGAAGATGACCGCACGTTCCTTGAGCGTCATGAGATCCGTGAGTTCATCGGCGAACGGCCCACTGACCGTGCCACGACGATCACCAAACCCGAGGTCCGCGTGCACGCGTTGCAACGCTGTGCGTTCTGCCGTGCTTGTGGTTGAGGCGGCCCGGGCCGTCGCCCAAACCCGCAGAGCGTCGGGATCCAGGGTGAGCGCAACGGCGTCCGCAAATGCGCGACCCGCCGACGTCATGGCCGCGGTGTCGCCCTCGGCGACTGCCAGCACGTGCTCCCTCCATCTCTCAAGCGCGTCGGTGACGTCGTCGGAACTCGACGAGGCCAAGTTGATGCTCTCTGGCGCGCGTCGCCCGGAGACTCGGTACGTGCCTTCGAGTGCGGCAGTTCGGCGCGTTCGAAGCATGCGGCGGTGAACGCGATACACCTCAGCGACATGCGTACGAAGGGCGTGGATCTGCGAGGCAACCTCCGGCTTGTCCTGCCGCGAGATGGCAACTCTGGTCTGCTCAACAATCTCCGCGACATCTGCATCGTCGGGATATGCCGTCTCGACTTGCGTCAATCGACCCTTGAGCAAGACCCCGGGAAGGCTCGGCTGCAGGCCGAGGAAGACCCGCCCAAGTTCCGCGCGAGCCTCGAGGCGCTCCCTCAGTTGATCTGCCGTGGTAGTCGCGTAGACGGCAGGGTCGAGCATGCGCAACATGGCGAGGAACGCGTCGACGTTGTGCAGTGCCGGCGTTGCAGAGAGCATCAACAGGCGCGGGCTTGCCAACGCCACCGTACGGAGGCCTTCGAAGCGGGCGGTCAGCAGTGGGTCGTTACTCGTGGACATGCGCGCGAGGTTGTGTGCCTCGTCGACCACCATGAGGTCGGCCGGTCTCCAGGAAGCCGGATCATCGTCGCGTCCGAAACGGATGGTGGCGCGCCGGAACTCGTCGATCCTGAACTTCTGTGTGAGTTCACCGCGCCACTGCTCGATGAGGAACGGTGGCAGGATCAACTGCAGGGTCAGATCCGGCTTGTCGAGAAGCAGTTGTCGGATGACGATGCCCGCCTCGACGGTCTTGCCCAAGCCAACTTCGTCCGCGAGGAGATAGCGCTGGACCGGATCCTGGAGTACCCGCCAGGCGGTCTCGACCTGGTGGCTGTGTAGTTCGATGGAACTCGAGAGTGCAGCTCGCATTCCATGCGACGCCGACCGCTGTTCCAGGATGCTCTGCAGGAAGGGCAGCCGAAGTCCGGCGAGTAGGGGCGACTCCAGCATGCCTGCCTCGGCGAAGCCAACAGGATCGAGGAGCGGCTTGCCCCAGCGGACGTGAAGGTCGGCCTCCGCAACGAAGCCCTCCCACTCATGACCGCGCACATAGATGTCGTGGTGCTGGTTGGTCTCGAGGATCCGACCAGATCGCCAGCGGTTCTGCGCGTCCGTCCAGAAGACCCGCAACTCTGGCGAGAGCGTCAGCCGTGAAAGGTTGACGCGTGTCACGGCCTCGCGGTATCGCTCATCAGGAGCCTGTCCAGGCGAGTCGAAGTACTCAAGGACCAACCGCTCGCCATCGCGAGCAACCAACTTGCCGGGGCCGAGCGTGTTCTCCGACGAGACCAGCAAATCGCCCCGCGCGAGTGACCTGCCGCGCGGCCCGGCCGCATTCGCGGTTGACTTCCTCGGTGTCTGTGCCTCGCGCGGCTTGCGCGGACTGGGGACGTTGCCATCCGCATCGCGCAGGCCTCGGCACTGCGGGTAGCGTGAGCAGCCCCAGAAGGTTTGGCCTGCGTTCGCCCCGCGCGTGGCGAAACGAATCTGCATGGGTGACTCGCAGAGCGGGCACCGCATCACGTCTTCAGTCACGGCTGCGCCTTGGTCTGCAAGATCCCGTTCACACAGCGGACACTGACGACGCTGCCAACTCCGAACGCCACGTGCCCTTCATCTCCTTGCCGCGCCCCGGGTTTCTCACACCCGCGGTGACCTAGACAGCCCTTGCACAACGATGAGCCGGTGCCGAGTCTCCCCAGGTCAGCGGCCAGGTCATCGTATCTAGACCGTCCCTCGGACAAAGGCCACCAGCGGGCCATCACCGGGTGAAAAGGCCCTAATCGTGCCCAGCATCCGTGGGTGATTCGCTCTGGGCGGCGCACTGGCGTCATCGAGACCAAGGTAGGCGGAGCGAGGTGTGTGCGCCCGACGTTGCTTCGTTGGGAGGGGCAGATGGGTGCTGTGACCGGCGCTGTCGTAGCCTTGACGGGACACATGTCGCGAACATGTCCGCACCCCCGTTTCGAGTGGCACGCGGGTTGCACGCCGGTTCGGAACGCGTGCAGCAACCGCGGAATTTCAACGATCCCGGGACCTCGGACTACACGATCAACTTCCGACCGATGAACTGGCCCGGAGCAGCTACACGCCCGGCCGGGCGTGGTCGGGCAAGCCTTCGGACCAGCGCGGCGACGTGCGCGCACCAGGACGAAGGCCAGGTGGCGAGGTCTAGGCTCCGGGCATGCCCACCGTGCTGCTCGTCCGCCATGGCCGCACGACCGCGAACGTGCAGGGCGTGCTCGCAGGCAGGACGGCGGGGGTGCGGCTGGACGCGGTCGGGCGCGAGCAGGCGCTGCGCACTGCGACGCGGTTGGCGGGGGCGCCCCTGGCCGCGGTGGTGACGAGCCCGCTGGAGCGGTGCCGGCAGACGGCTCGCGTCGTCATCGAGCACCAGCGGGGTGCTGATGGCGCCGCAGCGGCCACCCTCGTCGAGCATGGCATCAGCGAGTGCGACTACGGGCAGTGGCAGGGGCGAGCGCTGCGCGACCTTGCCCAGGAGCCGTTGTGGTCACAGGTGCAGACGCAGCCGTCGGCGGTGACGTTCCCCGGCGGCGAGTCGCTTGCGGCGATGCAGTCGCGGTCCGTCGCGGCGATCCGCGGTCACGACGCCGCGCTCGGGGAGCAGCACGGCGAGGGCGCGGTCTGGGCGGCGGTCGCGCACGGCGACATCATCAAGTCCGTGCTCGCCGACGCCCTCGGCATGCACCTCGACCTCTTCCAGCGCATCGCGGTGGGGCCGGGGTCGGTCTCGATCGTGCGATACGGGCCGCACCGACCGGAGGTGGTGGCCGTCAACACCGACGCTGGCGACCTCTCGTGGCTGCGGGGCGCCGCGCCGGCCGGTGACGCGGCCGTCGGCGGCGGTGCCGGCCCGGGTGCCTCCTAGAGTGGTGGCATGACCACTGTGGTGCACGAGTTCGACTGGCCCGACCGGGTCGTGATCGGGACGGTCGGCCGCCCCGGTGAGCGCACGTTCTACCTCCAGGCCCGCGCAGGGAAGCGGACCGCGAGCATCGCCATGGAGAAGCAGCAGTCGGCCGTGCTCGCGGAGATGATCGACGGGATGCTCGACGAGCTGGTGACCGCGGACGACACGCTCTCCATCCCCGCCGAGGCCCCGGCAGAGCTCGTCGACGACGCGCCGCTGGAGCAGCCGGTCGAGGAGGACTTCCGGACGGGTTCGATGCGCCTGGGCTGGGACCCTCGGACCGCGCAGATGGTGATCGAGGCCTTCCCCGTCGAGGAGGACCTGCCGGCCGACGACGATGCGCTCGTCGTGCGCGAGAACGAGCCCGAGCCCAGCGAGATGTTGGTGGTGCGGATCCCCGTCGGCACCGCGCGGGCCTTCGCCGAATGTGCCCGCCGCGTCGTCGCGTCGGGTCGCCCGACCTGCTCGGACTGCGGCATGCCGATGGACGAGGACGGCCACGAGTGCCCCCCGGATGTCACCGCGTGACACCACCGAGCGGCCCGACGGGCGCGCCGTGACGGAGCAGGTCGATCTCGAGGCGGGGGCCCTCGAGGTCGTGGGCCGCATCCAGACGGCCTCGAACGCGACATACGTCGGGCGGATCGGCGCCACCACCGTCGTCTACAAGCCCGTGGCCGGCGAGAAGCCGCTGTGGGACTTCCCGGACGGCACGTTGGCCGGTCGCGAGGTCGCGGCCTACCTCGTCTCCGAAGCCCTCGGCTGGGGTCTCGTGCCCCGGACCTGGCTGCGCGACGGGCCGCTCGGCCCCGGCATGGTCCAGCTCTGGCAGGAGCAGGACCCCGACCAGGACCCCGTCGACGTCGTCCCGTCCCACCTCGCGAGGCGCGACGGGTGGCGCGTGGCGCTGGAGGGCAGCGGCGCCGACGACGAGCCGGTCTGCCTGGTGCACGAGGACTCGCCGTCGCTGCGCCGGATGGCCGTCTTCGACGCGGTGGTGAACAACGCCGACCGCAAGGGTGGTCACGTGCTGCCGCTGAGCGACGGCAGACGCCTCGGGGTCGACCACGGGGTCACGTTCCACGTCGAGCCGAAGCTCCGCACCGTGCTGTGGGGCTGGGTCGGCCAACCCCTGCAGGCCGACGAGCTCGACGGCGTCCGACGGATCCGCGCTGACCTCGAGGAGCGCGGCGACGGCGGGCTCGGTGGCCGCCTTGCCGCGGTGCTCGACGTCGCCGAGCTCGCCGCGCTGGCCGAGCGGTGCGAGCGGCTGCTGCGCACCGCCGTCTTCCCGTCGCCCGAGGGCGACATGCCGGCCGTGCCCTGGCCGCTCTTCTGACGCACGGCGACCCCGTCCCGCCTGCCGACGGGAGCGGGGTCGCCGGCGCTCCGGACTGCCGCTACAGCGTCGCGGTGTCGATGACGAACCGGTAGCGCACGTCGCTCGAGAGCACGCGCTCGTAGGCGTCGTTGATCTGGTCGGCGCCGATGAGCTCGGTCTCGGGGGCGATGCCGTGCTCGGCGCAGAAGTCGAGCATCTCCTGGGTCTCGGCGATGGAGCCGATGCTGGAGCCGGCGAACGACCGGCGGTTGTTGAACAGCGAGAACACCTGGATGGGCAGCGGCTCCGGCGGGGCGCCGACGTTCACCATGGTGCCGTCGAGGCGCAGCAGCCGCAGGTAGAGGTTCAGGTCGAGCGGCGCGCTGACGGTGTTGACGATGAGGTCGAACCGGTTGGCGAGCGCCTCGAACGTGGCGTCGTCGTCGGTCGCGTAGTAGTCGGTCGCGCCGAAGGCGAGGCCGTCGTCCTTCTTCGCCAGCGTGCGCGAGAGCACGGTGACCTCGGCGCCCATGGCGGCGGCGATCTTCACGGCCATGTGGCCGAGGCCGCCCATGCCGACGACGGCGACCCGCTTGCCGGGGCCGGCGTTCCAGTGCGCGAGGGGCGAGTAGGTGGTGATGCCCGCGCACAGCAGCGGCGCGGCCGCCGCGTAGTCGAGGGCGGCGGGGACGCGGAGGACGAAGTCCTCGTCGACGACGACGTGGGTCGAATAGCCGCCCTGGGTGATGGTGCCGTCCCGATCGGTGCCGGCGTACGTGCCGGTGTTGCCCGCGAGGCAGTAGTTCTCCATGCCGGCGCGGCAGTTCTCGCACTCGCGGCACGAGTTGACCATGCAGCCCACGCCGACGCGGTCACCCACGGCGTGCTTGGTGACGGCGGAGCCGACCTCGACGACCTCGCCGACGATCTCGTGTCCGACGACCTGGGGATAGGTGATCGGGCCCCAGTCGCCGCGCACGGTGTGGATGTCGGAGTGACAGATCCCGGCGTAGCGGATGGCGATCAGGACGTCCTTCGGGCCGACGTCGCGACGCTCGATGGTCGTGGGGACCAGGGGCTCGGTCGCGGACGGGGCGGCGTAGGCGTTGACGGTGCGCAAGAGAGTTCTCCTTCGTCGGTGGTGCGGCGACCACCGTATGCGCTCCGCGCCGGGCGGGGGAGGCTCTCTCAGGGCACCCCAGACGTCTCAGCCGGCCGTGCCGACGAGCACCTCCACGCGGTGGGCGCCGGTGGCGCCGGCCGGGACGTGGACGTAGTCGTCCGAGACGTCGGCACCGTCCACCAGCACGACGGGGCCGCCGCGCACCTCGGTGACGCCGCGCACGGTGACGTCCAGGGTCGCCGCGCCGTAGGGGAGGCCGCGGAGCTCGACGGACTCGTCGACGTCGAGCGGGACCGGCGAGAACCGCAGACCCTCGGCGGACGGGACCAGCCCGACGAGCCCCAGGTGGACGAGCCGGAGCAGCGAGGTCGCGGACCACGTCTGGTCGGGCTCGCTCGGCCAGACGTGGCCGCACTGCCAGCCGCCGTGCGCCAGGCCGGTCGAGGGGTCGTACAGCTCGTCGAACCGGCCGCCGCGGGCGCCCACCAGGCGGTGGAGGTCCTCGAGGGTCCGGACCGTGCCCGCCCGGTCGCCGGAGACGGCCGACGCCAGCCCGGCCAGGCCCATGACCATGGGCCAGCACATCGCGTTGTGCCGACCCGAGCGGTCGTCGTCGTACCGGTCGAAGTGCGGGGCGACGTTGACGACGCCCGCCGGCCCGCGGCCGATCGAGGCGATCACCTGCCGGCTCCGCTCCGGAGGCACGAGGCCGACGACGACGGCGAGCGCGAGGCCGGCGGCCTCGCGGTGGCGGTCGAGGGTGCCCGCCCGCGGGCCGGAGCCGTGCAGGAGGTAGCCGTAGTTGTCGCCGTCGCGCAGGTGCTCCTCGATCGCCGCCGCGAGGTCGTCGGCCCGGGCGGCGAGCGCCGACGCGTCGTGGCCGAGCCGGTGGGCGGCCGCTTCGAGGCAGCGGAGGGCGGCGACGTAGACGACGTTGGTCGACAGCGTCATGACCTCGTGCGCGTCGGGGTAGTCGAGGACGAACGAGGTGGGCTCGTCCGCCGTGGCGGGCCCCGCGGGCAGCCCGGAGATGCCGTCCTGCATCAGCGCCGGGCCCGCGTAGAGACCCCAGCGGGGACGGAACCTCTCGCGGTGCAGGATCTCGAGCGAGTCGCGGCCCACCTGCCAGGCGGTCGCGAGGAACTCGTCGTCACCGGTCGCCCACGCGTGGTCGGTCGCGGCCAGCACCCAGACGATCTGGTCCCACCACTGGTCGTCCTGCGCGACGACGAGCCGCCCGTCCGGCGTGCGCTCGCAGACGCGCAGCAGGGTCGCGCGCGCGTCGTCGGGCCGCAGCAGGGTGGCGGCACCCCAGCAGTTGAGCGCCGCGTCGCGCGTCCACGGGTCGGCGTAGCCGCCGCCCGCGCGGATGAACGGGCCGGCGTCGTCGCGGACGACGTTGCGGTCGAGAGTCTCCTGCGCAAGGGCGTAGAGCTCCGTGAGCCAGGGCATGGACGAGGCACCGACGGTGGTGGTCATCGACCGATCCTGGCACCGTCGACCGACCACGGCCGACCACGGTCCATGGGCGGTGCAGAACGCGGTCGACGTGGTCCCGCGCGGGCGTGGTCGTCGTCAGCGCCGCCGCAGCGTCGCGGTGAGGCTCGCGCCGTAGGCCTCGTGCGTGCGGGCGCGCACCTCGGTGCCTCCCGGCACGCGCCGCACCTCGACGCCGTCGTCCGCGGAGACGACGTCGAGGTGCCGGCCGCGGATGGTCACGGTGACGGCGTCGCGCCGCATCGTCGGGTCGGACAGCGCCACGGTCGTGCGGCCGTCGTCGCCCTCGCGCACGAGGACCGACGCCGGGCCGTCGATCGCCAGGTTCCGAACCTGCGCCCGGCCCTCGAACACGGTCGCGGCCACGAGCCCGAGGCCGGAGTGGCGAACGGCCTGCACGCGCTCGTCGTTCGCGAGCACGGCGATCCGACCCTGGCGTCCGTACTCGGCGAGCCGCGCCTCGGTGGCGCCGGGCACGATCGCGTAGGCGAGCGCCGACCGGCGGCGACCGTGCTCGACCGCGGCCGTGAAAACCCGCTTCGTCGCGGCGGTGTCGGGGTTCGACGTCCGGACCGTGCGGCGGCTGCGCGTCACGTCCTCGAGCGTCACGGTCACCGGCCCGGCGTCGAGGACGGCGTACCCGACGGCCACGCCCTGCCCCGGGTTGTCCCACCGGAGCCAGTCGAGCCGGGCGGGCGCCCCGTCCGACGACCAGGGGCCTCCGTCGCGGCGGCGCCCGGTCACGACGACACCATCAGCGGGAGACGCGATGCGCGAGTCGAGCGTCGTGACGACGTCGCGGCCGTGCTGGTCGTGGATCCCCGCCGCGAGCACCACGACCTCGTCGTCGAGCAGGAACCACGACTTCACCGCGCGGGCGTTCGCGTAGACCACGAAGTCGTCGGGGAGGACGCCGGCCTGCGCGTCGACGTAGGGGACGTCGTCGGACAGCACCATGCCCGCCGCGCCGTACGCGCCGAGCGTCGCGCCGCCGGAGAACGAGTTCGTGGCGCGCGGGAAGTAGACGTAGGTGTTCTGCGACTCGGACGACGAGGTGAAGCCGAGCGGGTGGCCGGGGTTCTCGTACCAGGGTTGCCCGTACAGCTCGGGGACGGTGCGCCGCTCCTCGACCGGCACGGTGGTGCCGGGCAGGCGGTACGGCGAGACCGTCGTGTAGAAGTCGACGCCGAACGACTGCGTGTGGTCCTGGCCGGCGAGGTACAGGGAGAACGCGCCGTCGCCCTGGAACCACGGCAGGAGGTTCTCGCCGCTCATGTACTCGTACCTGCTGATCCGGTCCGAGCTGCGCGCCAGCGCGAACGTGAACGCGGGTCGGCGGTGCACGGTGCGGTCCATCGCGTTGAAGGCGACCGAGCGCGCCGGCGGGTTGAGGTCCGCGGCGGGCGCGCCCGCGTCCGCGAGCAGGTCGGCGTAGCGGACGGCGCTCACGGGCGAGACGAAGCGGGCGGGGTCGGGCGGCGTCGGCGACGCCGTCGCCAGATGGCGGACGTACGCGCCCAGCGCGGCGGCGTTGTCACCGCTCGTGTAGTCGGTGAGATCGACGGCGGCCTCGAGCACGGTGGCGACGTCGGCGTACCCGGTGCCGGTGCGCGACACGGCGCGGCCCTTGACGATCTCCATCATCCAGCCGTCGACGATCACGGGCGCGAACCCGTCGCGGACCCAGCCGTGCACGACGTCGGGCAGGTCGGTCCCGGGGGCGGCGTCGGTGCCGTCGAGCAGCTTGATCGTCTGTACGACGCGGGTCAGCAGCGTGCGCCCGTACGAGCCGGTGTAGGCCACCGAGTGGTGCTGGATGAACGAGCCGTCCGCGTAGTAGCCGTCGGTGTTGCCGTGCTGGATGTCGTAGGGGTCGATCGTCGCGAACACCGTGGACTGGTCGGCGATCGCCTTGGAGACGCGGGCGTCGTCGCCGGTGACGGCGCCCTGCAGCACGCGGTTGGTCGTGATGTCGGCGAGGTTCGCGCCGGTGTGGAAGCGGGAGTCGAGGTCGACGTCGCCGTCCATCCCGTTGCGCAGGTACGCGTCCATCGACGCGACGTAGGTGGTGACGAGGTCCGGCCGCTCCGTCGCGGCCAGGTCCGTCACGAGGGCGAACGTCTTGCTGACGCTCGCGGGGATGCCGATCTCCCAGTGGAACCAGTTGCCGTAGTAGCCGGCGGCCTGGTCGCCGAAGTGGTGGGCGTGGAGCCACTCGAGCCCGTCGAGCACGCGGCGCTGGACGGCGGTGTTCCCTACCAGGTCGGACGCGTAGCCCGGGGTGCAGGTCGCCAGGGCGATCTCGTACAGCCGGAGGAACGAGGTGCTGAGGTTCGGGTCGCTCGTGCCCAGCGGGACACCGGCGAACAGCTCGCCGGGGCCGGCGGCGTCCAGACCGGCCAGATGGGAGCGCGCGGCCGCGTGGATCGCGGCCAGCCGCGCCGCAGCCTCGGGGCGGCCGTTCGACTCCGCCGTGCCGGCGAAGATCGCCCGGGCGTTTGCCAGCAGGCGGGTGTGATCCGACGGGGTGTCCGCGCGGGCGCGCAGGGGCGCCGCGATCGCGACGAACGCTCCCGCGGGGACCAGCGCGAGGACCTGACGGCGGGACAGCTGCGGCATGACGAACTCCCTTGTTCGACGATGTCGACATCCAACCAAGCCGAGGCGGTCTGCGGCAATGGTTTCCACCGTCTGGCGGCGGCCGATCAGGTTCCGCAAGGAGGCCGGGTCCGCGACACCGTCGGGTGACGAGCGCCGATGCTCCGGCGCAAAGTCAGCAGACGGTGTTGCCGTCGAGGTCGTCGCAGACCAAGCGGGTGCGGGCCTCGGTGACGGTGGTGGGCCCGGTAGTGCTGGTCGTGGTGATGGTGCCGGGGATGTCGGTCCAGGTGCTGGTGCCCTGCACGCGGAAGCGGCCCTGCCAGGTGGTGGTCAGCGCGACGGCGACGCCGGTGCGGTAGGCGTTGCCGTTGTCGTCGACGGCGGTCCCCGCGTCCTCGCCGGGGGTGCCGAGACGGCTGTAGGTGTGTCCGACCCAGGACTTGTCCGGCGTCGGGTCGCCCTCGTGCCACGGACGACCGGGGTCGGTGGTGGTGAGGGTGTCGCCGCCGGAGTACGGGTCGTCGAAGTTCCAGGTGAACTCCGCTGGGTCGGCGCGGATGACGACCGGCACCCCGAGCAGCGTGACGGTGCGGTCCTGCGCCGTGGCCGACGTGTAGGCGGGGTAGTGGACGTTGACGATCATGGGCGGGTTGCCCTGCATCGTCGCCACGGGTGCCTCGATCTTCATCGTCTTGAACTCGCGCCGGGCCTGGGCCGCGAGGTCGGCGGGGGTGATGCACTCGTCGTCGGTGAGCTGCTCCGCCTCGTCGTACGAGCCGTCGTCCCGCACGCGCTGGACCCAGAGTGCGTCGAGCGCGTACTCGCCCTCCTCGCACGGCATCGTGATCTCGGCGACGTCCGTGCCCTCCGGGCACGCGCCCTGTGCTGTCACGATCCCGCTGAGAGAGTCCAGCTCGCCGCCCAGCTCCGCACAGGTCACTGCGTCGGTGCGGACGTAGCGGTCCTTTGGCTTGTTGTCAGCAGGTTCACGTCCATCAGGACCGTGTTGCCAGGCGGTGCCATCACCGCCGACACCAACAGAGTCACGCCCATCGTCGGCTGCTCCGGTGATCGTCACCGGAGGCTTTGTGGTCGGTGGAGGTGCCGCTGCGGCCTCCATTGAAGCCGAAAATGCCAGAGCTGCTCCTATAGCGCACGCGAATCCACTCTTGATGACAGTCATGACTTCGGCTGGTCCGCCACGCCGACGATTCGCCACTGGTTGTTAGCCCGAGCGACCTCAACCCGGTATTTCGTGTTCGTACGCGGATCGGCGAAGACCTCGTCACCAGACGAATCGGTCACTGACACTGCGGAGATAGTCGCCTTGACGTCGACGGGCCAGATGCCCGTACCCGCGTCCTGTTCGTAGGTGTGCGTGACGCGTGCCGCGACTTTGCCGCCCTGCCAGGTGAGGTCGTTGCTAGCGAGTTCTTTGGCTTGGTCGAGACGGTTCGCGCAGTATTCGCAGCTCTTGTGCGACATCGCTTCCCACTCGGCGGTGTCGCCAGTCTTCATGATGTAGTCGTCGAGCTCGAGGAAGTACACGGCCGCGGCTTCGGCGCCGGCGGGGCCGTCGTCGTCCATCTCCTTCGGCCGCTCGGGCGCGACGACCACGGCGGTGGAGCTGGGCGACGGGGAAGCCGACGGGCTGGCGCTGGTGGGTGTCGGCTCGGGCGACGGGGTCGCGGGCTTGTCGTCGCCGCAGCCGGCGACGAGGAGCGCGGCAGCAGCGGCGATGGAGGTGGCGGCGAGGATGGCCCGGTTGCGGGTCATGACGGGGCTCCCTGTCAGCGGTGACGTCGGGCGTCACTGTAGAGCAGATCGCCAGATGGTTGCCCGGGAGTCTGTGGACAACGTCATCGGTGCACGTCGTACGTCCTGCCCGGCGATCGGAAATGATCGGGTCGACGGCCCACGACCCGGCCCTGTACGGGTTCAGCGACGACACCGGCAGCTCTGGTTCTTCCTGTCCTGGCTGATCCAGCAGGGGATCCGGCGGCCGGCGCCGGCCGCCGCGGCATCTCAGCCTGCTGCCGCGGCCGACCGTGCGGGCGTCGTGCGGGGCTGCGCCGCCGCCGGGCGAGCGCACGGGTTGAAGCACCGCTGCCGGTGTGGTGACGTGGGGGCTCCGAGGTCGCCGGCGACCGCCCCGCGGCCCTCATCGCTCACCCCGAGAGGTCATGGACGATGGTGTCGACGTGGGCCGGCTTCCAGGCCGCGCAGCGTTCCGCCCTGGCCGCGCTGGTGGCCGGCGACCCGCACGGCTTCCAGCAGCTGTGGGACCACACCCCGGACGTCTCGCTGCTGGGCGCGTTCGGCGGCGTCGCGCGCGGCTGGGACGAGGTGCGCGACCGCCTCGCCGCCGTGGCAGTCACGTACGGGAACGGCGTGTACCGGCGGCTCGACCAGCTGGACGAGCACGTCCACGGGGACACGGCCTGGATGGTGCACGTGGAGGAGATCCACTCCCGGTCCGCGACCGGGGAACGAGAGGTCCGAGAGCGCCGCGTCACCAAGGTCTACCGGCGCGGCGAGGACGGCTGGCGGATCGTGCACATGCACTCCGACCCGCTGGTCAGTTCCTCCTTCCCGGACGGCGACGACGGCGGGAACGGCGGTTGACGGCCTGCGGCCCGGCGGCCCGCGAGGCGTCAGTCCAGCGGGCGCACGAACGTCCGGAACTCGCCGCGCTCGGTGTGCAGCTCCCACAGCCGCTGGGCGAGGGCGTCGGGCTCGTGGTCGGGCTCCCCGCCACCGATGCCGAGCGGGATGATGAGCTGCGCCACGTGGATGCCCTCGGGCGCCAGCGCCTCGTGCAGCAGCCGGGCGTAGGCGCTCTCGCCGGCGAAGGCGACGGACGTGCCGGTCACGGCCCCGCGCGGGCGGACGGCGCTGCCGCCGTTCGGGAACAGGACGGTGCCGCGGCCGAGCTCGCGCATCCCGGGCAGCACGCGCTGCACGGCGGCGGCCGGGCCGAGCACGGACATCTCGAGCGGGCCGACGAGGTCGTCGGCGGTGGTGTCGAGCACGGGCTTCATGAACTCGCGCGCGGGCACCGGGCTGTACTGCAGCACCTCGACGGGGCCGAGCTCGGCGGCCGCCCGGTCGAGGGCGTCGCCCAGGGCGGTGCGGTCGCGGGCGTCGGCGACGAAGCCCGCAGCGGTGACGCCGTCGTCGCGCAACGCTGAGGCGAGCGCGTCGAGCTTCGCGGCGTCCCGCGCGACGAGCGCGACGGAGAATCCCTCGCGGCCGAAACGCCGCGCGACCGACAGCCCCAGCCCGGGGCCGGCGCCGATGATGGCCAGTGTCGTCATGTCGTTCCTCCCGCAGGGTGGGCGGCCCGGTCGGGCCGGCTCAGGTCCCAGTGAACGCCCGCGGCGGCGCGGGAGGAAGTCCCTGGGGAGACGTGCACCACCAGGGCACCCCGTGGGAGCTCGGCCGCGCCGTCGGTCGCGGCGCGACGCCGAGTGCGATTCGATGTCGAGGGTGCGCGGTCCGCTCCGTCCCAGGGGCGACGGCGGCGACCGGCGCCGCTACGGACGGAGGGACACCCTGATGGACCAGCTGGACATCGATCGCGAGCTGACCGACGCGGGGGAGCTGCTGGCCTCGCCGTCGGCCCTCCACGTCGCCTACACCGCGCTGGACGGCACACCGCGCGTGGTCCCCGCGGGCTTCCTGTGGACCGGCACGGAGCTCGTGATCGCCACGGCCGCGACGGCCCCCAAGGTCGCGGCGCTGCAGGCGCACCCCGACGTCGCCGTGACGATCGACGCGAGCGACGGGCCGGCGGGCGCACGCCAGCTGTCGGTCCGGGGGCGCGCCGAGATCACCATCGTCGACGGCGTCGTGGAGGAATACCTCGCCGCGTCCCGCAAGGGCATGGACGACGAGGCAGCCGCGCAGTTCGAGCAGGCCTGCCGTGAGCTGTACGACCGGATGGCGCGCATCGCGATCGTGCCGCGCTGGGCGCGCTACTACGACTTCGGCGTGGGCCGGATCCCGACGTTCCTGCAGGAGCTCGCGGCGCGCGGGGCGGCAGGCCGTTGAGCTGAGGCGCACGGCGGGTCGGGGCGGGGGCGGACGGGAGGCCCGCCGGTCAGGGCGTGGTCAGGTCGTCCGTCGTCAGCCTGTCGGCGAACTGCCGGAACTCCGCCAGCTCGTCGGGGCAGTAGATCCCCATGATCAGCAGCTGTCCCTGCACCACCCGGCTGTCCGCGATCACGGGCCGCGAGCCCGGCCCGGTGGCCCCGTTGGCGAGCTGGGCGAGGTAGACGGACCTGCTCAGGGCGTCGTTCGGGTTCGCGCACACCGCGCCGCCGTCGTCCGCGAGCACCCGCATCACCTGGTCCTGGGACGGCGTGCGGGCGCCGGCGGCGTCGAGGGCCGCGACGAGCTGGTCGGCCTTGGCCTCGGCGTCCCGGGTCTGCTCTCCCGACCGGTAGAAGATCAGGCCGAGGACGACGAGCGCGACGACGACCACGGCCACGACGACGTACAGGACGCGGCGCTCGCGGGGCGGCTGGGTCTCGTCGACGGTGCTCATGGTTCGTTCGCCCCCGTGCTCTCGACGTCGATGCCCTCGTCGTCGCCCGGGACCGCGGGCTGCCGCCACGACGGCTTGCGGAACCGGTAGAAGAGGTACGGGACGAGGAGACCGAGCCCCAGCGCCCCGCCGCCCACGATCAGGAAGTACAGGCCGGTGTTGCCGCCCGCGAACTGGGACGGCGGGACGAAGCCCACCAGCAGGGCCGCGAGCGAGGCCGCGAACCCGACGCCGCACAGCGACACGAGCAGCGGTGCCCGGAAGCCGCGCGGGTGGTCGGGGAACCGCCGGCGCAGGCCGACGGCGGCCACGAACATGAGCAGGTACATGATCAGGTACACCTGCGTGGTGATCACCGAGAAGATCCAGTAGGCGCTGGAGACGTCGGGGATCAGGGCGTACATCAGGCCGATCACGGTCGTCACCACGCCCTGGACCACCAGGATGTTCTGCTGCACGCCGTGCTTGTTCAGCCGTTGCAGGAAGGGTGGCAGGTAGCCCTCCTGCCGTGAGATGAGCAGCAGGCCCTTGGACGGGCCGGCGAGCCAGGTGAGCATGCCGCCGAGCGAGGCGGTGACCAGCATGACCCCGACGATCGGGGTCAGCCACTGCGAGCCGAAGTTCGCGAACACCGCGTCGAAGGCCTGCATGACTCCGGCGGTGAGGGACAGCTCCTCGGCGGGCACCACCCAGCTGATCGCGAGCGCCGGGAGGATGAAGATCAGCATCACCATCCCCATGGCGAGGAACATCGCCTTGGGGTACTCCTTGGCCGGGCGGCGCAGCGAGGAGACGTGCACCGCGTTCATCTCCATGCCCGAGTAGGACAGGAAGTTGTTCACGATGAGCACGAGGCTCGCGAGCCCGGCCCAGGCCGGGAAGAGGTGGTCGCCGGTCATCGGCGCCGCCGACTCGTTGCCCTGGCCGAGGAACACGGCGCCGAGCGTCACGAGCACGACGCCGGGGATCAGGGTGCCGATGATGAGGCCGCCGCTCGCGAGGCCGGCCACCCCCTTGGTGCCGCGGGCGGACACCCAGACGCCGCTCCAGTAGACGACGATGATGACGAGCGCGGTCCAGACGCCGCTGCTGGCCAGGGCCGGGTTGAAGACATAGGCGAGGGTGCTCGCGACGAAGCCCAGCAGGCTCGGGTAGTAGAAGATCGTCATCGCGAACTGGCACCACACCGCCAGGAAGCCCATCGGCTTGGAGATACCGAGCGCGACCCAGTTGTAGACGCCGCCCTTCCAGCCGGAGGCGAGCTCCGCGGAGACGAGCGACGTGGGCAGCAGGAAGACGACCGCGGGCAGCAGGTAGAGGAAGACGCACGCGAGCCCGTAGACCGCCATGGTCGGCGCGGCCCGCAGGCTGGCCACCGAGCTGGTGGTCATCATGGCGAGCGCGACCCAGGAGATCCACGCCGTCGCCGGCGGTTTCGCCCGGGTCTCGGCCACGGCCGGCCGGGGAGTGTCCGTGGAGCTCATCGTGGTCCCTTTCGTCCCGACACCGTCTCCCGTCGACCCGGGTCAGGACCCGAGGATGCGGGCCTTCTGCGCGGCGAACTCCTCGTCGGTGAGGACGCCGCTGTCCCGCAGACTGCCCAGCTTCTCCAGCTGCGTGATCACGTCGGAGCCGGAGGCCGCCGCGGGTGCGGGCGCCGCCGGCGGCGGCGGGGCGTAGTCCTGCGGCGGTGGTGGCGCGTACTGCTGTTCCTGCGACGCCCAGCGGCCGGCCTGGCGTCGTGACACCCGGTTCGACACGGCGGTCGCGGTGCCCGCGACCACCGCGGTCCGGGCGACGCCACGTAGCAGTCCCATCTCGCTCCTCCTCGAACTCGTCCCTGTAGTCGTCGTCCCTGTAGTCGTCGTCGCCGTGGCCTTCCGAGCCTCAGGCGGGTGGCGCGGACTCGAGCGCGTCGAGCGCCGCGACGACGTCGTCGACCGGGATGCGGCCGCTGGAGACGACCTCGGCGCCGGCCTCGCGCATGGCGGTGACGAAGGGCCCCGCCCACGTGTTCTCGTACACGATCATCCCGACGGCGTTCCCAGGTTCCACGAGGGAGGCGCCGCGCGCCAGGTCGTCGTCGTCGAGCAGCCCGGAGGTCGCCCCCTCGAACACCGCGAGGTCCAGCTCCCCGTCGTCGTCGAGGTCGGTGAGCGCCACCCCGACGACGCCGGTGTCCGTCACCTTCGCGACCCGCAGGTCGAGGATCCGGATGATCCCGCGCTCCACGAGGTCCAGGAGCGCGGGCAGCCCCTTGCCCTGCAGCCTCGCACCGGGAAACTCCAGGACGAGGTAGTCGATCGGTCCCACCTGCTGCGCGGTCATCGGGGTCCTCCTGCGACGGTGCGGGCCTGTCGGTCGCGGCCCGTGCGGCCGCGATGCACAGGCTGGCACCGCGGCGGGTGGTCGCACCCCACCCCGGGCGGGGTGGAGCGTGCCCACCCGGGTCGCCCGCAGCATCGGTCCCGACGGCAACCGCCGTGCACGCGTCCTGTCCCGCCGACCTCGGAGCCGAGCATGACGAGCACCGACCCCGGACCGGCCTCGGTCGACCCGGTCTCCGCCGAGGCCCGGGACGTGGCGCGCGCGACCGGCGTCGACCCCGACCGCGGTCTCGCGGCCGAGGAGGCGCGGTCGCGGCTCGCGTCGCACGGGCGGAACGAGCTGGCGGCGCGGGCCCGGGAGCCCGGCTGGCGGGCGTTCGTGCGCCAGTACGAGGACTTCATGCAGATCGTGCTGCTGGTCGCCGCCGCCGTGAACCAGGTGGTCACCGGGGACACGGGGACGACCGCGGTGCTCGCCGGCCTCACGGTGTTCAACGCCGTGATCGGCCTGCGGCAGGAGGCCAAGGCCGAGGAGAGCGTCCGGGCGCTGGCGCAGATGATGCGGACGGTCTGCCGGGTGCGGCGCGACGGCCAGGCGGTCGAGATCGACGCGGCCGAGCTGGTGCCGGGGGACGTCGTCCTCGTCGAGGCCGGGGACCGGGTGCCCGCCGACGGCCGCCTGTGGGTGGCGGCCGCGCTCGAGGTCGAGGAGGCCGCGCTGACCGGCGAGAGCCTGCCCGCCGCGAAGACGGTCGACCCCGTCCCCGGCGAAAAGGTCCCCCTCGGGGACCGGGTCTGCATGGTGTTCATGAACACGTCGGTGACCCGGGGGCGCGGCGAGCTGATCGTGACGGCGACCGGGATGGGCACCGAGATCGGGCACATCGCCGACATGCTGGCGGGCACCGAGATCGCGAGGACGCCGCTGCAGCGCCAGCTCGACTCGCTGTCCCGGATCATCGCGTCGGTCGCGGGCGTCGCGCTCGTGCTGGTCGTGATGCTCGGCCTCGCCCAGGGGCAGCCCTTCGACACGCTGTTCGTCACCGGCGTCGCGCTCGCCGTGGCCGCGATCCCGACCGGCCTGCCCGCCGTGGTCACGGCCCTGCTGTCGATGGGCACCCGCGAGATCGCCCGCCGGCACGCCATCGTCAAGCGGCTGCCCGCGGTCGAGACGCTCGGGTCGACGTCGGCGATCTGCTCGGACAAGACCGGCACCCTGACGCTCAACAAGATGACCGCCCGGCAGCTCGTCGTCCCGGGCCACGGTCGCTTCACGGTCACCGGCGAGGGATACGCCACGGACGGGGAGATCCGGCACGTCGGGGGGCAGCGGATCGACCTCGACCCCTACCTGCTGCCGATGGTGCTGTGCGCCGACGCCGTCCTGGACGGCGAGAACCTCGTGGGTGACCCCACGGAGGGGGCGCTGATCGTGCTCGGCGCGAAGGGCGGCCTCGACGTCGAGGGCACGCGCGCGGCCGTCCCGCGGGTCGCGGAGGTGCCCTTCGACTCCGCATACAAGTTCATGGCGACGTTCCACGAGGCGACCGGCGACGACGGGCGGCGCCTCGTCCGCTGCTACGTGAAGGGTGCGCCGGACGTCCTGATCGCCAGGTCCACCGGCGTGCTGCGACCGGACGGGACGACGACCGTCCTGACCGACGACGAGCGGGGGCGCGCGCTCGCGGCCAACGACGCCATCGCCTCCGCGGGGGAGCGCGTGATGGTCGTCGCCCAGCGCGACCTGGAGCCCGGGGAGCTCCGGGGCCGAGACCTCGTCGAGCTCGTGGACGGCCTCACCCTGCTGGCCATGGTCGGCATCGTCGACCCGCCCCGCCCCGAGGCGCGGGCGGCCATCGCCGAGTGCCGCGAGGCCGGCATCCGGGTCCGGATGATCACCGGGGACCACGCGACGACGGCCGCCGCGATCGCCGCGGAGCTCGGCATCGAGGGCCGGGCTGTCACCGGCGGCGAGTTCGCGGCGATGAGCGACGAGCGCCTGCTCCGCGAGCTCGACGAGATCGGCGTCGTCGCCCGCGTCGCACCGGAGGACAAGGTCCGCCTGGTCCGCCTCCTCCAGCAGCGGGGCGAGGTGGTCGCGATGACGGGGGACGGCGTCAACGACGCCCCGGCGCTCAAGACGGCCGACATCGGCGTCGCCATGGGCATCACCGGCACGGAGGTCTCCAAGGAGGCCGCCGTCATGGTGCTCACCGACGACAACTTCGCCACCATCGTCGGAGCGGTGTCGTACGGTCGCGCGCTCTACGACAACCTGGTCAAGTACCTGCGCTTCCAGATGTCCACCCTCGTGGCCTACATCGCGATCTTCCTCGGTGCCGGCACCTTCGGGATCGCGGGCGGGGTACCCCTCGACCCGTTGCAGATCCTGTGGCTCAACATGGTGGTGGACATCCCGCTCGCGATCGCCCTGGGCTTCGACCGGCCCGCGCCGGGGCTGATGTCGAGGGCGCCCCGGCCCGTGTCCGCCCCGGTGATCTCGCGCGCCGGGTGGGTACGGCTCTGTGCCCAGGGCCTCGTCATGACGGCAGGCTCCCTGCTCGCCTACCAGGTCGGCGACCGGCAGGGCGGCCCGGTCGTCGCGACGACCATGCTCCTGACGACGCTGTCGCTGTTCCACCTCGCCGGGGCCCTGCTCTCCCGCGACCCGGTGGGCACGATCTTCGACCGTGACGCCCTGCCCGGGGCGGTCCAGCTGCGCCGGTACGGCCTGGCGCTGCTCGCGATCGTCGCGGTGACGGGTGTGGACCTGCTCGCGCGGATCTTCGGCACCACCGGGCTGTCGTTCGGGCAGTGGTGCGTCGCCGCCGGCCTCGCCCTCTCCCTCGTGGTGGTCGAGGAGCTGTGGAAGCTGGTGTCCAGACGGCGTCGCCCCCGGACACGCGCCTGACGCCGCCGCCGACGGCGGGGTGGCCGGGCCGGGGTCATCCCGGAGGCTTCCGGGCGCCGACCGCCCGGGTGGGCAGGAGGCGGGTCAGCAGCACCGCCACCGCGGCGAGCACGGACAGCAGCGCCAGGCTGGTGCGCAGGCCGTCGATGCGCGCCGCCTCGTTCTTCTCGACCACGGCGTCGACCTGCTCGGCCGGGAGCCCGGCCTCGACCAGCCCTGCCTCCAGCTGGGCGTCGGAGAGGAACGGGATCCCCGCGGCGAGCTGCACCGTGGCGGTCTCGGCCAGCTCGTCCGGCACGGCGGGGTCGTCCCGGATCCCGGCGAGGAAGCTCGCGGTGAGCGACGCGACCAGCACCGACCCCGCGAGGGCCGTGCCGAGGGACGCCCCGAGGTTGGTCGACGTGTTCTGCAGGCCCCCGACCTCGCCGCTGAGCCGATCGGGGACGGCGGAGACGGTCACCGCGCCGAGCTGCGACGACAGGGCGCCCACCCCGATCCCGGCGAGCAGGAGCGGCAGCGACACGATCTCGGGTCCGGCCCCGACGTCGAGAGCCAGGACCAGGGACACGATGCCGGCCAGCAGCGCGACCAGGCCGATCGTGACGACGCGCCGCGGCGAGGCCTCGGGCCAGATCTTCGGGACGGCGACCGCCGCGAGGAGCAGCGCCACCGACAGGGGGAGCAGGCGCAGGCCGGTCTCGAACGCGCTGAGCCCGAGGGCCACCGACAGGTAGAGCGGGATGGTGAAGAACAGGCCCGCCTGCAGCAGGAACTGGAACAGGAACATGACGAGGCCGCCCACCAGCTGCGGGTTGCGCAGCAGCGTGACGTCGACCAGGGGTTCCTGACCGTGGGCCACCCGCCGCCCCTGCCACCACAGGAACACCCGGATCACGACGAGGCCCGCGACGATCAGCCACAGGGTGGCGGACACGCCCGCGAGGGCCGGGGCGCCGGGCTTGGCGCGGACCCAGCCCCACTCGCTCGAACGGAGCACGCCGAACACGGCGACTCCCAGGCCCAGCGCCGACAGCACGACCCCCACGAGGTCGATCCGCGACCGGGCGGCGGGCTCGGCGTCGGCGATCCGGCGGGTCAGGACCAGGATCGCCAGGACCACGACCACCTCGCCCGCGAACACGTACCGCCACGTCCAGTAGGTCGTGACCGCACCGCCGATCAGGGGGCCGGCCGCCACCGCGATCGCCCCCGCGGAGGCGACGAGGCCGTACGCCCGGGGTCGTTCCGCGGGCGGGAAGTTCGCCGCCACGAGCGCCACGATGGCGGGCATGATGAGCGCCGCGCCGAGGCCCTCGAGCACCGACCAGCCGAGGACCAGCACTCCGAGGCTGGGCGCGAGCGAGGTCGTGAGGGACCCCACCCCGTAGATCACGCAGCCGATGGCGAACGCCCTGCGGCGCCCGATCATCGTGCCGATCTTGCCGCCGGTGATCATCATCGTGGCCATCACCAGCGTGTAGAGCGTGATGGCGGTCTGCACACCGGTCACGGTGGTCCCGACGTCCTCGGCGACCTGGGCGATCGAGACGTTCATGACCGAGCTGTCGAGGGTCATGAGGAACTGGCCCGACGCCAGGGTGAGGAGCACGACCCCGCGGGTGCTGCTGGTGCGTCCGGCCGCCGGTCCCTCCGCCATCGTCGTCCTCTCCCGGCCGCCCGCCGTGCACCGCCTGGCGCGGTCGCCCTACCCGTCGTGGTCGGCGCATCCGTCGTGTCGGAGCATCCGTCGTGTGCGGGTGGGCGCGAGCCATCCGTCGCGGGGTGGTGCCGGCCCACCCGCGACCGGGCCAGCCTGGCGGGGCACGACACGACTGCGCGGGAGGGAGTCCGATGACCGACGTGCCGGGGGCGAGCGCGGCGCACGGGCCCGACGACGACCTCCTCGAGTACCTCCTGATCGCCGTCCCGGCGGTGGAGCTCCTGGCCGGCGTCGTCGCGTCGGTCGCCCGGCTGGTCCGGTCAGGGGTGCTCGGGCTGGTCGACGTCGTCCTGCTGCGCCGGGCGCCCGACCAGGCGTCGGTCACGGCTCACACCCTGCGGGACGTCGAGCAGCTGGCCCCGCTCGCCGCGCTCGAGGATCCCCGGGTCCGGCTCAGTGCACACGACGTCGCGCTGGCCGCCGTGGCGGTGGAGCCCGACGCGGCGGCACTCCTGCTGCTGATCGAGGACCGCTGGGCCACGGCGCTGGCCGCCGCCGCGCGCGCGGCCGGCGGACGGATCGTCGGTGGCGAGCGGCTGGCCCGCGTCCGCGTCGTCGCCGCCGGGGACGTCACGGGGGCCGCCGCCGGTCGCCGCGGGGCAGCCGACCTGCTGGTCCGCGGCCCGGCGACGGGCCTCCACCCCGAGCTCGCCGTCGACCCCGCGGCGCAGCTGCGCACCCTCGCCGAGCTGGTCGAGCGCGGCGTCCTCACGTTCGACCAGTACGAGGCTCAGCGTCGCAGGGTGCTCGAGGGGTGACCTCGCCCGCGGCTGATCAGCGTGCGTGCCAGCTCCGCCGCCTCCGCACGCGACCCGCAGCCGAGCTCGCGGTAGATGGTCTTGAGGTGGAACTTGAGGGTGTTGACGGAGATGTACAGCTCGTCGGCGATCTCCCTGAGGGTGAGCCGGCTCGGGAGCATCCGCAGGATGCCGAGCTGGCGGTCCGTCAGCGACCGGGTGAGCTCGCGCACCGCGGCGTTCGAGAGGGCCGCCCCGTTCACGGGCACGCGGCGCAGCCGGGCCAGCCACGCCGGGGGCACGCGCCACGCCAGCCGCTCGATCGCCTCGACGACCTCGGGGCCCGCGCTCGCGACGGTCTGCACGAGCCCGTGCGCGGAAGCGAGCTCGACGGCCCTCAGCAGGTGTTCCTCGGCCTCGGCCGGGCCCGCGGCGGTGCGGCCGAGCAGCAGGTCGCGCACCACGCGGTGGCGCGGGTTGCGGGGCTCGGCGTCCTCGAGCAGGTCGCCGACGGCCCCGGGCTCTCCCTCCGCGACGAGCACGAGCGCGCCCTTGACGGCGGACCAGAACGGGTCGTCGATCTGGGCCACCCAGCGTCGCGCCTCGTCCGTCCCGCCCCGGGCCAGCGCGACGAGGCAGCCCGTCCTCGCCAGGAGGCTTCGCCCGCCGGGCCCGGTGACGTCGGTGTCCACGATCTCGGTGGCCCGGGCGAACGCCCGTCCTGCGGCGTCGAGGTCGCCCTGGTCGAGGTGCGTCCGGGTCAGCTCCAGGCAGGCGAGCAGGCGGCAGTGCGGCAGCGGGTCGCAGTCCGCGTCGGCGAGGCGCGCGAGCAGCGGGAGGGCGGCCGCCCGGTCACCGATCTCCCGGTCCGCGATCCCCTCGGCGGTCAGGAGCTCGGTACGGAGCATCGTCATGCCGGCCTGGTCGGAGGCCTTCCGCGTGCCCGCGACGAGGCGCAGGGCGTCGACGGGGTGCCCGCCCAGCGCCGCGCCGAGCGCCCGCGTCCCCTCGAGCGCGAGCCGCCGCTCGGGTGCCGCGGCGATCGTGAGCGCGAGCTTGCGCACCTCGGCGCTGGCGTCGTCCCACCGCTCCGCGAGCGCGACCTCGCGGGCGACCAGGTTCCAGCCGTACCGCACCACGGGATCGAGCGGCCACGAGTCGCCCGTCGTGGCGAGCCCCGACCGGGCGAGCCCGGCGCCCCCGGCCCAGTCGCCACGGATGGCGGCGACGACCGCGTGCAGCACCTCGATCCGGGCGCGAGCCGGCGCCTCGATCCCGCCGCCGGCGACGTCCGGGACGGCGTCGTGGGCCCGGGCGTCCAGCCCGTCGACCGTCTGGACGAAGTTCGCCCGGTCGACGTAGAGCCGGCACCACGCGAGGTCGGTCATGGCGGCCGGGTCGGCCAGCGCGACGTCCTCCGGGATCGCGGCGAGCATGCGCAGCACGGTCGACCCGCGCCCGCTCTCGTGAAGGGCGGCGACGCAGGACGCGAGGAGTCGCAGCGCTTCGCGGTGCTCCCTCGCCAGCAGCAGGTGCTCGAGGGCGTTCACCGGCTGCCCGTCCTCCTCGTACCACCGGGCGGCGAGCCGGTGGAGCCGGGCGACCCGTTCCGGGCTCTGCCGACGCAGCCGCGCGACCAGGGCCCCCCGGACCAGGCCGTGCAGCTCGTAGGACCCCGCCGGCTCGATGCGGGCCACGAACAGGCCACGCTCCTCGGCGCGCGCCAGCAGGTCCGGGGCGTCGTCGCGGTCGGCCAGCACCTGGGCGAGGTGCGGGGCGACGCGGTCGATGACGGCGGTGTCGGTCAGGACCTCCACGACGTCCGACGCCTCGCCCCGGAGCACCTCGTGCCACACGTAGTCCTCGAGGTAGCGGGCACCGTCGTCGTGTCGCAGGGCGTCCGGTGCCACTCGGTCCTCGGCGGCCCGGTCTTCGGCGGCCCGGTCATCGTCCGCCCGGGCCTCCGCAGCCCGGGCGGCGAGCGCGGCGAGCTGGATGCTCGCGGCCCAGCCCTCGGCCTGCCGTGACGTCTCGTCCACCTGGTCGGCCGGCATCGTGGGCGCGAGCCGGGAGAGCATCGCGGACGCCTCTTCGTCCGAGAACCTGAGCTCGGTGAACCGGACCTCGCCGAGCAGCCCGCGGGCCCGCAGCCGGTCCACCGGGAGCTGCGGGACGCGCCGGCTCACCAGCACGACGTGCAGCCAGCGGGGAAGGTGCTGCACGAACGTTCGCAAGGACGCGGCCACGGGTTCGTCGTCGACGAGCTCCAGGTTGTCGACGACCAGCACGCGCGGGTCGTAGGCGCGCGCCTCCAGGTCGTCGAGCAGCACCGCCAGGGCGTCGGCGAGCGGTCGCTGCTGCCGTATCGCCCGGGACGCCGTGTCGGAGCACCCCGGTGCGATCCCCTCGAGGGCCGCGAGGATCCCGCGCCACAGCTGGGCCGGGTCGCGGTCGGGCTCGTCCACGGACAGCCAGGCGTGGGGGAGCGTCGTCCGGGCGGCCCAGTCGCGCACCAGGGAGGTCTTGCCGGACCCGGCCGGTGCGACGACGAGCGTGAGCGGCGCCTGCACCGCGTCGTCGAGCAGCCCGACGAGCCGGGGTCGCGGCACGAGGTACCCCGGGTTGACGGCCGGGCGCAGCTTCGCCTGCGAGACCGTGGACAGCAGGTCGCGACGGCCCGGGGTCGAGGCGTCGAGGTCGGGCGCCCCCGGCTCGTGTGCACTCTTCATCGGTGACTCCGCCTGGGTGTGGTCCTGCCAGTATGTGCCCGCGGAGGGCGGGCGTGGCAGCACCTCAGGGTCCCCTTCGGCACGGCAGCGGGCCATCGGAAGGGCGAGATATCACCCGGTCCGCCGGGTCCGCGGCCGCGCGGTCAGCGGGCGGCGCGGGCCGGGGCGAGGGACGCGAGGCCGGCCACGAGGGCGACGGCGGCGGCGAACCAGTACCCGGCGGCGAACGTCTCGAAGCTCGGGTCCAGGAGGGCCGCGGCGGCCACGCTCGAGACGGCGGAGACGCCGGTCGCCGCGCCGAACTCGTGGAACGTGCTCAGTGCGCCCGAGGCGACGCCTGCCTCCTGCGGCGCCACGGCCGAGAACAGGCTCCCCGAGGCGGCGACGAACACGGAGCCGACGCCGAACCCGGCGACGGTGATGCCGACGACGAGCACCGTCATCGAGAAGATCCCCGCGGCGGCCGCGAGCCCGGCTGCGGCGACGAGCAGCCCGACGACGGAGATCGCGCGCACGCCCCACCGGGGGAGTGCCCGACCCGCGAGGTTCGCCCCGAGCATGGTCCCGACCGCGACGGGGAGGAAGCACAGGCCCGTGTCCAGGGGGCTGAAGCCGTGCAGCTGCTGCAGGGTGAACGAGCCGAGGAAGAACACGGAGATCATCAGCGCCGTCGCGACCAGGATCAGGGCGAGGCCGCGCGCCACGGGCCGCCGCACGAGCATCGCGGGGTCGAGCAGCGGCGCGGCGGCCGAGCGCAGCCGCAGCGCGAGCAGCACGTAGCCCGCCACGCCGACCAGGAGGGCGACGAGGGTCTGCGCGCCGAGCCAGCCGTGGTCGCCGGCGGCGACGAGCCCGTAGACGACGGCGGCGGTCGCGAGCGTCGCGAGGGCGGCGCCGAGCAGGTCGAGCCGTCCGCCCGAGCCGGGCCACGGCCGCACCGTCCGGACCAGCGTCAGCAGCAGGACCACCCCGACGGGGACGTTCACCCAGAACACCCACGGCCAACCGGGTCCCGAGGTGAGGAGCCCGCCCAGGAGGACGCCGACGGCGGCGCCCGCGCCGCCGAGCGCCGACCACACGCCGAGCGCCCGGGGCAGCTCGGCGCCGGCGAACGTGCGCACGACGACCGACAACGCAGCCGGCGACATCGCCGCCGCACCGACGCCCTGCAGTGCGCGGGCCGCCAGGAGCTGCTCCGCGGAGCCCGCGAACCCCGCGAGCAGCGAGGCGACGGTGAACAGCCCGAGGCCCGCGAGCACGACACGGCGAGGGCCGACGACGTCGGCGGCCTTGCCACCGAGCAGCATCAGCCCGCCGAAGACCAGGGCGTAGACGCTCGCCACCCAGGTCAGGCCCGCGCGGTCGAGCCCCAGGTCGGCGCCCATGTCGGGCAGGGCGATCGCGACCACCGTGACGTCGACGATGAGCATGAGCTGGGCGACGCCGAGCAGAGCGAGGACGCGCCAGCGCCGGGGGTCGGGCGCGGCGGACCGGTCCTGGGCGGTCTTCGCCGTAGCGGGCTTCTCTGGTGAGGTCATGGCACGGTCCCTCGATCGATCGATCCCGGATAAGTCGAACACGCCTGTTCGGGTAAGTTAACTCGAACAGGCGTGTACGACAAGAGGGTCGTGCGGGTGATTCCGTCAGGCGGAGAGGGCGGCGAGGGTCGTGTCGCGCACGAGGGCCGGTGCGTCGTCGGCGGTGATCTCGCCGCGGTGCACGGCGGCGGACGCGCCGTGGAGGATCGCCTGGAACACGCTGAGCTGCCACTCGACCGGCATGTCCGCGCGGAACTCCCCGGCCGCTCGGCCGCGCTCGAGCACGTCGCGTGCGCGCGCCATGGGTCCGTCGTGGGCGCGCCGCATCTCCTCGGGCGGTAGCACCTGCGACCCGGCGACCACCAGCGCCCCGAAGCGGTGGGTGAGGTGCCAGGTGGCCTCCAGCATGCGAGCCAGGGCCTCGCGCGGGTCGCCGTCGAGGTCCACCTCTGCCAGCGACGCGTCGGTCTGCGCGATGGCGCGGTCGACGACCTCGCGCACGAGCGTCGCCCGGGAGTCGAAGTGCCCGTAGAGCGTGACCCGGCCGACGCCTGCGGCCCTCGCGATCTCGTTGATGCTGGCGTCGGGGTCCGTCGCCAGCACCCGGGTGGCCGCCGCCACGATCGACTCGACGTTCCGGAGGGCGTCGGCGCGCTTGGCGCGGTCCCGGCCGCCGTCGGCCGCCCCGGCCGACCGCTTCGCCGCTGCCGTCGATGCCGGTGTCGTGGTCACGAGGTTCCTCCAAGCCTGTACAGGGATGTCCAGGTTAACGTCCCGGGCCGAGGAACCGGTGGCAGTCGACCTCGACGGTTCCGCCGTCGACGGGCGCCCGGTGCGCGAACCGGCCCTCGTCGACCCAGCCCTGCCGCGCGTAGAAGCGCCGGCCGGCCGTGTTCCCGGTCGCGACGGCGAGCCAGGCGCGGGCGTGGCCGGACGCCCGCACGGCCTGCTCCGCGCGGCGGAGCAGCGCCCCGCCGAGGCCGCCGCCGCGCGCGGCCCGGTCGAGGTACAGCTGCGCGACGGCATCCGTGTCCTCCGGCGTCGCGGGCCGGAGCTCGCCTCTCATCGGTGTCTCCATCGGCCACTCTTCCCATAACTCGAACACCGACGTACAGTTTATGCGCTGGGGCGTCAGCGGTAGCCCCAGGCGGTTCGCACTCACAGGGGAGCGAGAAGACCATGACCCAGGACCAGGTGCGTGACACCTCGAGGACGAGCGGCACCGCGCGGTCGACGCTCGGTCGGGTGTGGCCGGCGGCGCTGGGAGTGCTCGTCGCGGCGGGCACGATGATCGGGCTCGCGGACGCGCGCGACGTCGCCCCGGTGCTCGCCGCCTCCGGATTCGTCTACCTGGTCGCGGCCGCGCTCGGCCGCCCCGGCGCGGCGTGGCCCGCGTTCGGGGTGACGTTCGTGCTGATCGGCGTCGCCAAGGTCACCGACCTCGACCCGACGGTGTGGCTGCTGGCCCTGGCCCTGGTCCTCGCGGTCGTGGGCCTCGCCCGCGGGCGAGCGCGGCCGGCATGGTCGCTGCCGCTGCAGGCGGCGGCGATGCTCGTCCTCGCCGCCGCAGCGCTCGTCGCCGTCCGGGCGGACGCCACCGCGGGCGGACTGGTCGTCGCCGTCGCGCTGCTCGGACACGCCGCCTGGGACTTCCACCACCACCGCACCGGGCGGGTGGTCAGCCTGTCCCTGGCGGAGTTCTGCGGCGTGCTCGACGTGCTGCTGGCCGTCGCGCTCGGGGTCCTCGTGCTGACGGCGTGACCCTCAGGGGCGGCCGACGACGTCGTCGATCGCCGGGCCGAGGTCGGGCCACCGGAACGTGAAGCCGGCGTCCTCGAGCCGGCGCGGCACCACCCACCGGCTCTTGAGCAGCAGCTCCGACTCGTTGCGCAGCACGAGCATCGCGGGTTCCAGCAGCCAGCGCGGCGCGGGCAGCCCGAACGGTGCTCGCGTGGCGCGGCGCAGCGCGGCCATGAGGGAGCGGTTGTCAGCCGTGTGCGGCGACGCGACGTTGACCGGTCCGGACAGGTGGTCGTGCTCGTCGACGAACCGCACCGCGCGCACGACGTCGTCCACGTGGACCCACGAGAACTTCTGCCGTCCCCGGCTGCGGTGCGCCGCCGCCGCCGCGGGGGTGGGCGCGTCGCCGATGCCGCGGTACCGGCGGTGGCCGAACCACGGGCCGTCGAGCTGCGGCCCGCCGACGCCGAGCCGCGCGACGCGCGCGAGCAGGTCGGACGCGGGGCCGCCCAGCACGATGGCCAGACGGAGCGCGACCCGGCGGGTGCCGGGCAGGTCGCCGGCGAACAGCTCGGCCTCCCAGGCGCGCGCGACGTCGACCGAGAACCCGGTGCCGAGCTCGCCGTCGTCCTCGCCCTGCGGGCGGTCGAGGGCGTACCGGTAGATCGTGGCCGTGCTGGCGTTGAGCCACAGGCGCGGCGGCGCGGAGGCCTCCGCGACGGCAGTGCGCAGCGCGCGCGTGGTCTCCACCCGGGAGCGAAGGATCTCGTCCCGGTTCGCGTCGGTGTAGCGGCAGCCGACGCTCCTCCCGGCGAGGTTCACGAGGACGTCGGCGCCGTCGACCACGCGGGCCAGCGCGGCGGCGTCGTCCCACCGCGCGTCGGGCCCGGTCCGACCGACGCGCGCGACGTCGTACCCGCGCCGGGCGAGGTCGGCGGCCAGGGCCGTGCCGAGGAAGCCGGTCCAGGCGGCGACCACTGCGCGTCGGGGTCCGGGCGTGGGGGAGGGGACGGTCATCGTGCGCTCCTTGCCGATCGCTATGTTGATCAGTCGGTTAAGTCGATCGATCAAAGCATAGGATCGCGCCATGGTGGAAGCAGGCCCGGCGGCGGGCGGGCGCGGCCGGAACGCCGACGAGACGCGGCGACGACTGCTGGACGCCGCCGACCGGGTGCTGCGCGACCACGGGTATGCCGGGACGTCGGCGCGCACGGTCGCCGCGGAGGCCGGGGTGAACCCGGCGCTGATCTTCTACCACTACGGCGGCGTGGACCCGCTGCTGCTGGCCGCGCTCGACCGCGCGAGCGAGGTGCGGCTCGCGCGGCACCGTGCGACTGCGGAGCGGGCCGGCACGCTCGAGGAGCTCGCCGCCGCGGCGGCGACGATCTATCGCACCGACGTCGAGCAGGGCTATCTCGCGACCTTCAGCGAGCTCGTCGCGGCCGCCGTCACCAAGCCCGCGCTGCGCCAGGAGATCAGCGGCCGTGCCGAGGCGTGGGTGGCGTTCGTCGAGGAGCAGTGGGAACGGGTCGTGGGCGGGACCCCACTCGCCCGCCTGCTGCCCGCGCGCGACGTGGCGAACGCCGCGATCACCTTCTACCTCGGTGCCAACCTCTTCTCGGTGATCGACCCCGACGGCGCCCGGACCGAGGGCGTCCTGGACCTCGCCGGCCGGCTCGCACCCCGCGCCGGGCTGCTCACGATGCGGCTGCCCGGGCGCCGCCGCTGACCGGCTACAGGTCGAGCTCGACCTCGCGGCGGACGTCGCGATCGGGCTCGAGCACGAAGAACCGCGACACGACGGCGTGGAAGAGGCGCAGCTCGGCGGGCGCGACGACGCGCTCGACGGGCCACGGACCCAGCCCCTCGGCGCGGGAGCGGCGGTCGAAGATCGCGAGGCAGCGCTCGCGGTCGGGCTCCGGGACCTCGCCGGCCGACGCCTCCGCGTACACGGCGCGGGGCCGCCCGTCGACGGGCACCGGGGTCTCGAAGACCACGACCCCCACCGCGGAGCGTGCAACGACGTTGGACGAGTGGCGCGTGCCGAGGCGGGAGACCCAGACGAGCTCCCGGCCCTCGCGGGCGAACCACACGGGGGTGGGCCACGGGTTCCCGTCGCCGTCCGCGGTGGCGAGGACCAGGTAGCGACCGTCGTCGAGGACGCGTCGCGCGAGCTCGGCGTCGTCCGTCGGGTCGTCGGCCGATTCCGCCATCACGGACCTCCTCGTCGTGGGCCGACACCATGCTGGCACGATGCTCGCGGCTCGGCAGCGGTCAGGACGTCAGGGAGCTGAGCACCTCGCGGTAGTGGGAGTTCTCCATCACGCCGAGCACGTTGCCGAACGGGTCGACGACGGCCGCGGTCACGAAGCCGGGGCCGCGCTCGATCGGCTCCTGGTACGCAGTGGCGCCGAGCTCCAGCAGCCGCTCCCAGGCGCCGCGGACGTCGTCGACCGCCCAGTAGGCGAAGGCGCCCGCGGCGCCGTCGGGCTGCGGGGGAGCGAAGCGCCGGTCCATGATCCCCAGCTCGTGCTGGTAGTCGCCGATCCGGAATTCCGCGTAGGCGAGGCCGCCGCCGGCCTCGCGGGCGAAGTAGGCGTCGGTGCCGAGCACCTCGGCGTACCAGTCGCGGGCGGCGGCGACGTCGTCGGCCAGGTAGGTGATGGTGGTCAGTCCGCGCAGCATGTCGGCTCCTCGTGCTCGGTGCGGCCGTCGTGGCCGGTGCTCACGAGGTCCGGTGACCTCGTGAGCACCACTCTTCCGGTCAAAGTGATCATCTACTGAGCACTTTCCGTGGGAGTCTCGGAGCATGCGCGCCGACCGGCTCATCCAGGTGCTCCTCCACCTGCAGTCCCGACCCCGGGTGACCGCGGCCCAGCTCGCGGCGGACCTCGAGGTCTCGGTGGCGACCGCCCGCCGGGACCTCGAGGCGCTCTCCGCCGCGGGCGTGCCCGTCTACCCGCAACCCGGCCGCGGCGGGGGGTGGTCGTTGCTCGGCGGGTCGCGCACGGACCTCAGCGGGCTGACCGCGCCCGAGGCCCGGGCGCTCTTCCTGCTCGCGGGGCCCGGGGTGGCATCGTCCGACGACGCGCGGTCCGCGTTGCGCAAGCTCGTACGGGCGTTGCCCGCGACCTTCCGCGCCGAGGCGGAGGCGGCCGCTGCGGCCGTGGTCGTGGACCGCGAGGCCTGGAGCGCGGTCGGGCGCGCCCGGCCCCCCGAGGTGGACGCGCTGCAGCGGGCCGTCGTCGAGCGGCGTCGTGTGCGGATCGACTACACGGGCGCCACCGGGCGGTCGTCACGGCGCGACGTCGACCCCTGGGGCCTCGTGGACAAGGAGGGCGCGTGGTACCTGATCGCCGGGACGCCGGGCGGGCCGCGCACGTTCCGGGTGGACCGCATCGGTGCCCTGGAGGTCACGGACGAGGCCGCCGTCGTCCCCGACGACGTCGATCTGGGGGCCGAGTGGGAGCGCGTCGTCGGCGAGGTCGAGAGCAAGCGCTCCGCGACCTGGGCGACCGTGCGCGTCGCCGCCGAGCACGTCGAAGTCCTGCGCGCGCAGTTCGGGCGGCACACGGTCGTGGCGGAGGACGACGACGATCCCGGCGCCGCAGCCGCCGGGCGGGTCCGCGTGCGGGTCGCCGCGCCCACGCCGCTGGACCTCGCGCGGCACCTCGCCGGCTGGGGAGCGCAGGCGGACGTCGTCGGCCCGCCCGAGGTCCGGGCGGAGCTCGCCCGGCTGGGCGCGGAGCTCGTCGCGGCGCACGGTGCCGCGGCGGACGACGGGAGGACAGGCGACGACGAGAGGACAGGCGACGGCGCGGAGCACGACGGCGCCCGGCCGTGACGGGTGGTCACGGTCGGGCGCCGGCGCAGCACGAGCACGGCGTCACAGGCAGACGTGCGAGCTGCCCTCCCGCACCGTGGTGCGCAGGGTGGTGCCGGGCCGCGGCGTCACCTGCAGGCGTGCGTCCGAGCCGACGTTGACGTCGAAGCACGCGCCGCCGCGGGTGAGCACGAAGTCGCGCACGACGACGCGCCCCCCGGTCGCGCGGAAGACCGTGCGCCCGTCCCGCTCGAGCGTGGTCGCGGTGGGGCTGACCGTCGCCGCCCAGGTGTGCCCGCCCACGCGCACGTCGTCGACGGCGTTGCGGCCGGGCAAGGCCAGGGAGCCGAAGGTGACGGCACCGGGCCGGCCCCACGCGTCCTCGGCGACGAGCTCGTGCACCGCCATCAGGGGCATCACGTTGGACCAGGTGTAGTAGCGCCATGCGCTGTCCACCGCCGAGGCGTTGATGACCTGGCCCGGCTCGGGGTCGAAGTACTCGGGGAAGAACCCGTTCTCGTCCCAGCTGTCGAGGTACATGTCCGTGCTCTTCGCCGCCAGCGTCCCCGCGGCCTCGTCGAGCCCGTACCGCTTGAGGCCGTCGTAGACGGTGGCGTTCATCGGCGGCCACACGGCGCCGCGCCACTGCTCGCAGGTGTTCTCCTCGCCCCAGCCCAGGTAGTACGTGTACTCCGGGGACGACGTCGCGGAGGCGTCGCCGTTCGCGCAGTACTCCGCGTCGTCCCGGCTGATGCTCGGGATGGCGTACTCGCCCCAGAACTGCTCGGGGTCGAGCAGGTTCTCCTCGACCGTGCGCTGCGCCCGCTCGGGCGTCGCCAGCCCGCCGAACAGCGGGTAGAAGACCGTCGGCGTGATGACGTCCCCCCACGTGCCGTCGAGGTTCCGGTCGAGGTACATGGCCCGCTCGTCGTCCCAGAGGGTGTCGTTCGCGGCCTGCTTGGTCCGTTCCAGGACGGCGGTGAACCGGCGCGCGTCGTCGGGCCGGTCGAGCGCGTCGGCGAGGTCGGCCAACGACTCCGCCATCAGGGCGTAGTACGAGGTCAGCGCGACGTCGGTGAGGTCGGTGTTGTCGCGCTCGTCGCCGCTGCCACCCTGCTTGGCGATGCGGTCGGCGGCCAGGTAGACGGGCAGGTCGTCGAGGCCGAGGTGGTTGCCCACCTTGCTCGGATCGCCGTCGTACGGCGCCTCCAGCAGGCCGTCGTCGTTCACGTCCCACTCGGGCAGCTTGTCGAAGAACTCCACGAGCGACGGGTAGGCCAGCTCGACGAGCGCGCGGTCGCCGGTGGCGGCGTAGATCCGCTTGACGGCGTAGGCGTGCATCGGGCCCGCGTGCAGCTGGTCGTAGCGCGGCCCGCCGGAGGCGAACAGCACCCGCTCGTGCTGCCGCGCCAGGTCGGGGTCGACGGTGAGCGCGGTGACGGCGTCCCACGCGGAGTCCCAGCCGGTGAAGATCGAGTCGTTCTCCGCCCCGCCGCGGCCCCAGCCCCACACGAGGAAGCTCTGCCGCGACTGCTCGTCGTAGTTCGCGTTGAGGGCCATGGCGGTGCGCATCGCCGTCGCCGCGCGACCGGCCGGCCCGCTGCCGCTGAGGGTGTCGTCGTCGGCCTGCGCTCGGGCCCGTGCCAGCGCGCGCAGGATGCCCCCGTGGCCGGGGCCCGCCGTCGGCGGCTCGTCCGACACGCTCGTCGTGAACGTGATCGTCTCGTCCTCCTCCAGCGTGTACCGCAGGGCAGCCGCGGCGTCGCCGTCGGCCCCCGCCTCGCCCTGCATCGCCGCGACCATGTCGTCCACGGACGCGTACGCCCCGGCGTCGTCCGGCGCCTGCGTGGGGAGCAGCGCGAAGTGGCCGACGGCGGACGGGTCGTCCAGCCCGGCTCCCGTGGCGCGGACGCCGCGGTCGGTCACCTCGTAGGAGTTCTCCTCGCCCCACGGCGGTGCCGCCTCGAGGAAGACGGTCGCGTCGGCGTCGCGAGCCGTGACCGAGCCCACGAGGGTGTTCGGCGCGGTGCGGGCGAACCGCAGGACGATCGTCTGCTTGTCGCGCTGCGTCTGGTCGTAGCGTGCCTGCAGGGTGGGCAGCTGGTCGCGGGCCTCCGCGACCTGCTCGGCCGACCACTCGTCGGGGTGGGCGAGGATCTCGCGCAGCGCGCCGAGCCGGTCCGGCGTGATGCTCCGGTCGTCGCTGCTGATCTCGACCTCGTAGTACGAGCCGTCCACGGTGACGGGCCCGACGTGGGCGACGTGGGCGAGCAGGCCCTGGTTCTCGCGGACGAGCCGGCCGGCGGAGGTCAGCAGGTCGACGCGGAGCGCGAAGCGGCTCTCGCCCTCCCCGACGAGGAGGGCGCCGTTGTCGTCCCGCTCGACGTAGCCGGGCAGGGCGAAGGGGCGCTGCAGCCCGACGTCGGTGTCGGGCGGTCCGTCCGCGCCTGTCGCGCCCCCGGCCGGGACCGCGACGGACGCGAGCAGCGCAGCCGCGGCGCCCAGGACGACGGGCACGCGGCGGCGCGTTCGGGCGCCGCGTGGTGCTCGGGTGATGGGGTGGTGGTCGGTCATGGCCTGCTCCTCGGTGTGAGCGCTCACAAGGTGTGTGAAAGGGAGGGGCCGTGCCGCGCGTGGTGCGCGGCACGGCCCCGAGCACTACTCGACGTCGAAGGGGAAGTCGTCGGTGACGCCGATCTGGTCGTACTGCATCTGCGAGGCGTCGAAGTCGTCCTCCCAGTTGCCGTTGGTGACCTCGTTGCACTGGTACGACTGGTAGGACTGGTCGGTGGTCTCGCCGACCTCGATGTTGGAGAAGGCGAAGCCGCAGCCGCCGGCGTCCATGTGGACGCCGCGGGTGCCGGAGTCGGGCATCGCTCCGGCGGGGTCGGGGATCACGTCGCCGATCACCATCTGGTCCACGGTGTTCTGCACCGGGTGGGGCTCCTGGTTGTCCACCCCGTAGGTGTAGAAGGCGCCCATGTCGCCGGAGTCGAGCCCCGCCTGGTCGATGCGGATGTACCGGAACGCGTTGTTGTCGGTGTACTGCTCGCCGTCCACCACCTCCGGACGCGACTCGAGGCTGATGCCGTAGCGGGCGGAGTGCTTGACGTGGACGTGCTCCACCGTGTTGTCGCCCGTGCCCATGAGCTCGATGCCGGAGGCGTCGCCGGGCACGAGCTCGCCGACGTGGTCGATGAACAGGTTGCGGAACGTGTGCTGGTGGGTCAGGTCGCCCTCGCCGGGCCAGCCGCCCTCGACCTTGATGCCGTCCGCGCCGATGTTCTCCAGCAGCGAGTCCTCGACCGTCAGGTGGTCGTTCGCGAACAGCGCGTAGACGCCCGTGAACCCGGTGTCGCGGACGTGCATGCGCGTGAGGGTGATGTGCGAGGTGTTCTCGAGGGTGACGGCACCGAACCGGTTGCGTGGCATCTCGATCTGGCGGTCGTACTCGGGATACTCGTGCGGGACGCCGGCGTCGCCGGCGCTCGTCCAGCCGGCGCGGTACCAGCCGACGAAGTCGGAGTACTGCACGCCCAGGCCGTCGAACGTGATGTCGTGCGCCCTGTCCTCGGCGGAACGGCCCTTGATGTCCACGAGCTGGGTCACCGTCGGACGCATGACGGTCAGCCCGTCCATCGAGCCCTCGGCCGGCTTGTAGTAGACCTCCCCCGCCTCGTGGTCGAGGTAGTACTCCCCGGCCTGGTCGAGGAAGTCGAGCGAGTTCTGCAGGAAGTACCGGGAGCCGCTGCGGCTGTTGATCATCGCGTAGCGGGTCCAGTGGTCGAGGATGATCTTGTTGTCGGTGTCCTTGATGTCCGCGTTCTTGATGGGCACCGTGTCGGTGAACCAGCTCCAGGACCCCCCGGACCAGATCGTCACCTGCGCCGGCCAGCTCGTGGACGAGCCGAGGTCCGCGGTCTCGTCCCACTCGCCCGGGTTGTAGCCGATCTGGTCGCGCACCCCTTCCTTCTCGGGCTCGATGAGCCGCGAGAAGAGATATGGGGCATGGGTGTCCTCGCTCGTACGGTTCGGGTGGCGCGCCGTGGTGGCGCGGTCGCCGTCGACGAAGAGCGTGTAGAACGGTGCGTCGACGTCGACGTCGACGTCGGCCTTAAAGATGCCGTCCTGGTACGGCTCCCAGCCGGTGACGGGCTCGGCGCCGACGAGGTTGGCCTTGCCGGGCCCGTCGGCGGAGCGGTAGATCACCTGGTGGCCGTTGTTGCCGGAGTCCATCTCGGTGAACTCGATGGTCTCGGCGACCCGGTAGTCGCCCTCGGCGAGGTTGACCACGATGTCGCACCGCATCTTGCGCTCGTGGTTGAGGCCGAGGTCCTGGATGTGGTCGCGGGCCTTGTCG
>NZ_FUZQ01000004.1:182746-555544 GCF_900167525.1 Krasilnikoviella flava
GGTAGTCGCCCTCGGCGAGGTTGACCACGATGTCGCACCGCATCTTGCGCTCGTGGTTGAGGCCGAGGTCCTGGATGTGGTCGCGGGCCTTGTCGAGGCTGGCCCAGGGCTTCTTCTGGGAGCCGTTGCCGCGGTCGTCGTCGCCGTCGGGCGAGACGTAGAACTGGGGGCACTTCCCCGCGCTCTGGGTGCTCGCCGCGTACGGGTCGAAGGCCGTGGCCCCGACCCCGACGGCCGCGACCGCGCTGGCCGCGACGACCGCCGCGACGCTCGTCCTGATCCATCGTCTGGACATCGGTGTCCTCTCTCGGTGTGGTGGTGCCGGTCAGGTCAGATAGCCGTCAGCCGGCCGGCTGCACGACGTACGTGGCGCCGCGGCGCGTCTCGAACACGGCGAGCCCGTTCTCCGGGCGCTCCACGGGGACGGGGCCGTCCGGCCCGACGACGCGCACGGGACCGTCGGTGCGCAGACGGACGGCGCGGCCGAGCAGCGAGCGCACACGCGCGTGGTCCAGCCGGCCGCCGGACCACGTCATCGTGATCTCGAAGCCGCCGCGGGTCCGCAGGCCGCGCACGCGCCCCTCGGGCCACGCCTCGGGGAGGCACGGCAGCAGCCAGACCTCGCCGGAGTGGGACTGCAGCAGCATCTCGTTGATCGCCGACGTGCCGCCGAAGTTGCCGTCGATCTGGAACGGCGGGTGCAGGTCGAACAGGTTGGGCGCCGTCCGGCCGGGGGAGAGCAGCTGCGTGAGGTGCGTGTAGGCGCCGTCGCGCTGCAGGAGCCGGGCGCGGATGTTCATCTTCCAGGCCAACGACCATCCGGCCGTCACGGCCGGGCCGCGCAGCTCGAGCGAGCGGTCGGCCGCGGCCGCGAGCTCCGGCGTCCGGCGGGGCGTGATCTGGTCGCTCGGGAAAACGCCCCACAGGTGGGAGACGTGGCGGCTGGTCTCGGTGGCCGCGTCCTCCCAGTCGATCAGCCACTCCTGGAGCTGGCCGAGGTAGCCGATCTGGTTCGGGGGCAGCTTGTCGCGCGCGGCGAGGGCCGCCACGGCCGTCTCGCGGTCGAGGCCCAGCTCCCTCGACGCCTGGTCGAACGCGGTGAACAGGTCGCGCAGGATCTGGCAGTCCATCGTCGGCCCGGCGCAGAGGCTCACGCCCTCGTCGTCGTCCTCGTGGTGCTTGAGCTCGGGGGAGTGCGACGGGCTCGTGACCAGGTAGCCGGTCGCGTCGTCGACGACGAGCGTGTCGAGGAAGAACTCCACGGCGCCGCGCAGCACCGGGAAGTACTCGCGCAGGGTGTCGAGGTCGCCGGTGTACTCGTAGTGCTCCCAGAAGAGCAGCGAGAGCCACGCGCCGCCGGTGGGCCACACCCCGTAGAAGGCGTGGTCGACCGGGGCGGTCCCGCGCCAGAGGTCGGTGTTGTGGTGCGCCACCCAGCCCCGGGCCCCCCACATCTTCTGCGCTGTCCGCGCCCCGGACTCCGCGAGCTCCTCGATCATCGCGAACAGCGGGCGCCAGCACTCGGCGAGGTTCGACGGGCCGGCGGGCCAGTAGTTCATCTCGCAGTTGATGTTCAGCGTGTACTTCGACTGCCAGGCGGGCAGCATCTCCGCGTTCCAGAGTCCCTGCAGGTTGGCCGGCTGCCCCGGGGACCGCGAGCTCGAGATCAGCAGGTACCGGCCGAACTGGTAGTACAGGGCGGCCAGCTGCGGGTCGCCGCCGGCGCGGAACGCCGCCACCCGCTCGTCGGTCGGCAGGTCGACCGCCGACGACGTGCCGAGGTCGAGGTCCACCCGGCCGAAAAGCTCCCGGTGGTCGCGCACGTGCGACCGGCGCAGCACGCCGAACCCGCTGACCGTCGCACGCTCGAGCGGCGGACCGGCCTGCTCGAGGGGGTCGCCGCCTACGTCGAGATAGCTGCGGTGGCTCGTGCCCACCGTCACGAGCAGCGTCACGGCGTCGGCGCCCCGCACGCGCAGCGACGACTCGTCGCACACCACGGACCCGCCGTCGGCGACGGCCCGCGCCAGGGCGACGAACCGCACCTCGCCCTCGAGCCCCTCGGCGGCGCCGGAGCGGCCTTCGAGGGCGAGCGTCCGGCCGTCGTGCGCCAGCGTGGTCGTCTCCTGGAGCGAGGCGAACGTGGCGTCGACCGAGACCGCCCCGGGCGCGTCCGCGCTCAGTCGCACGACGATCGCCTGGTCGGCGTGGCTGACGAACACCTCCCGCGTGTGGCGCACGCCGTCCGCGACGAACGTCGTGGTGGTCACCGCCGTGGTGAGGTCGAGCGACCGGCGGTACTCCGCGACGTCGTCGGTCAGTCCCGGGAAGGCGAGGCGCAGGTCGCCGACGGGCTGGTACTGCATCTGCTCCGTGGGCCGACCCATGAAGCGTTCGTCGGCGAGCCGCTGGGCCTCGGCCCAGCGCTCCTCGGCCAGCAGCCGCCGGATCTCGGGCAGGGACTCGGCGCCGCCCGGGTCGGCGTAGTCGTGCGGGCCGCCCGCCCAGACCGTGTCCTCGTTGAGCATGAGCGTCTCGGCCGCGACCCCGCCGAAGACCATCGCGCCGAGCCGGCCGTTGCCGACGGCGAGCGCCTCCAGCCACTGGGATGCGGGCCGCGGGTACCAGAGCCGCAGCGGGTTGGTCTCGGGATCGTGGCCGGCCGGCGCGGGGGTGTCGGCCCGGGCGGTGCCGGGGCGGGCTCCTCCCGCCAGCACGACGGCGCCGGCCGCCACGGCGCCGGTCGACCTCAAGAGGTCTCGTCGGGTGAACGTGCTCATCGCATCCATGCCTCTCGTCGCTGGGATCACGAAAGGTCGGACGCCTGCCCACTCGGCCGGGCGTCGTCGCCTTCGGTACCGGAACTACGGGGTGTCGCTGGGGTGCTGCCGCATGCGTCGTGCGCCGGGGCCGGGCAGCGTCGCCCGGCCTGCTCCGCCCGCGCGGCGGGGTGCCGGGGACGTCGTGCTGCGATGGAACGTAACGTAGTACATCACATGTCGTACAAGTCAACAGTCCGAGAAGAAGCCCGGTGCTCCGTGGCGGCTGCTGAGTCGCCCGGAGCACCGGGCGCGCGGGTTCGGCGGCGCGGGCTACGCGCCGGGCGCCTCCTGGGGCCGGCGTCGTGCCCACGACGACGTGATGTGGTCGCGCATCGCGGCCTCGGCGCCGGCCGCGTCGCCGGCCACGAGCGCCTCGAGGATCCGCGTGTGCCCCTCGTGCGTCGAGCGGACGTCCTCGACGCTCGGGGTGCCGCTGTACTGCGGCGTGTGCAGCGCCTTGCCCTGCACGCTGGACACGATCGCGCGGCCGAACGCGTCGCGCGACGCGCGGTGGATCAGCTCGTGGAACTCGACGTCGACACGGGCGTAGCCGGTCGGGTCGTCGACGAGGTCCGCGAGCTCGTCGAGCTTCGCCGTGAGCGCGGTGCGCTGCTCGGCGTCGAGCAGGCCTGCCGCCCGCCGCGCCATCGCGCACTCCAGGGTGGTCCGGATCTCGATGAGATTGTCCAGGTAGACGAGCCGGTCCTCGCGCTGGAAGAGGGCGTCGAGGACCAGCGGGTCGAGCAGGCTCCACTGGTCCTGGTCGAGCACGATGGTGCCCCATCCCTGCCGGGACGCGACCAGACCCTTCTCCACCAGGGCCGTGGTGGCCTCGCGGATCACGGTGCGGCTGACCTCGTACTGCTCGCAGAGCGCGCCCGCCGGGGGGAGGGCGCTGCCCGGGGGGTAGTCGCCGACGACGATCGCCGTGACGAGGCTCTTCACCACCGCGGCGGCGAGCGGCGGGCGGTGTCGCTGCGGGCGGGGTACCGCTCCGGCGGTCGAGGGCGTCGTTGTCATGTCGTCCGGGCTCCGTTCTGCGTCGCGGCCTGCGCTGACGGCCACCCTGAGCGTAGCGGAGGCTTGCGCACTCATCACTCGTATCATAAGTTATGACCTAGCCGTCAGACTCGGCGAGGCGCGGGCACTCCAGCCGCTGCACCTCCCACGACCCGGCCTCGAGACGCGCGCCGACGGCGGCGAGCGCGGAGTAGGAGCAGCGGATGCGCATCACGGGATACCGGACCCTCACCACCGTCCACCGATGGGGGCGTCCGGTGGGCGACGTCAACGGCGTCGTCGCGGACGGGGTGACCGAGGTGCCGGTCGTGCTCCTCGAGACGGACGCGGGCGTCACCGGCGTCGGCCTCGGGGCGAGCGGCGACCTCGACCTGGTCTTCGGGGCCCTGGAAGGCCAGGACCCGCGCGCGGTGACCGCGCTCTACGACCGGATGCTCGCCTTCGTCTTCAAGTCCGGGCACGCGGGCAGCACGTTCGGCACGATCGGCGCCTTCGACATGGCGCTGTGGGACCTCAAGGCCAAGCTCGCCGACGAGCCGCTGTGGCGCACGCTCGGTGCGGCCGACCGCTTCGTGCCGGCCTACGCGTCCGGGCTCGAGTTCGCGCTGCCCGACGACGCGCTGGTCGAGCTCTATGAGCCCTGGGCGGAGCGCGGCTTCACCGGCGCCAAGGTCAAGGGCGGCCTCGACGTCGACCGCGACGTCAAGCGGCTCGCGATCGTCCGTGACGTCCTGCGTGAGAACACCGACCATCCCGACCTCATGTACGACGTCAACGAGGCCTGGGGGCGCCACCAGGCCGTCCGCTTCGCGCGTCGCGTGGAGGACCAGGTCGACATCATGTGGATCGAGGAGCCGGTGCGCCGGTGGGACGTGGCGGGGCACCGGGCCGTCGCCTCCGAGCTGCGCGCCGCGGTCGCCACGGGGGAGAACCTCACCGGGCTCGAGCAGTACGGGCCGCTGCTGGACCGGGACGCCGTGGGCGTCGTGCAGGCGGGCAGCGTCTGGGGCATCACGCACTTCCTGCGGGTCGCGGTGCTGGCGCTCGGGCGGGACCTGCCGGTGAGCCCCGTGGGCTACAACGCCAACCCCGTCGCGCACGCGTCGGCCGCCGTCCCGAACCACCTCGTCACCGAGGTGCAGGACCTGTCGTGGCCCGTCGGGCTGCGCGTGGACCAGGAGATCCAGGACGGCGGGATCGTCCTGGGCGACGCGCCCGGCCTCGGCATCGAGGTCGACGAAGGGCTCATCGCCGCCAACCGTGAGTCGGGCACCTGGGCGGTGCCGTCGGGCCCGCACGTGCGGCCCGTCGACGCCGGGCTGCGCCTCGCACGCCGCCGGGCGGGCGAGCAGCCGTGATCGCGAGCCTGCGGCGGAGCGGCCCCGTGCGCCCCCGCGCGGTCCTGGCCTTCGACCCGCCCACCCTCGTCGAGCGGATCTTCGGGCCCGAGGGGCTCGCCCGGCTCGGCGCCGCCGTCGACCTCGACCCGGAGGTGGTCACCGAGGTGGCCTCGCCGGGCGCGCGTCGCCGGCTGGCCGACGCCGAGCTGCTGGTGGCCGGGTGGGGCGCCCCGCCCCTGGCGACGGAGCTGGTGCCGCGGCTGCGCGCCGTCGCCTACGCGGGCGGGGTCGCGCGCACGTGCCTCGCCGACCCGGCGAGGCTCGCGGCGCGCGGGGTGACGGCGTCGAACGCCCGGGCTGCCAACGCCGTCCCGGTCGCCGAGTACACGCTGGCCATGATCCTGCTCGCGAACAAGAAGGCGCACTCGGCCGAGCGCGCCTATCGCGAGCGCCGCGCGGCGCCGGACGCCGAGCGGCTGCTGACGGGCGCAGGCAACTACCGCCGTACCGTCGGCATCGTCGGGGCCTCGCAGGTGGGGCGCCGCGTCGCCGAGCTGCTGCGCCCCTTCGACCTCGACGTGCTGGTGCACAGCCCCGAGCTCGAGCCGGGGCCGGTGCCGGGTCTGCCCGGAGCCCGGGCGGCAGAGCTCGACGAGGTCGCGGCGCGCAGCGACGTCCTGTCGCTGCACCAGCCGCTCACCCCCGAGACGGCGGGGCAGGTCGACGCGCGGGTCCTCGGCCTGTTGCCGGACGGCGCCACGCTGATCAACACCGCGCGCGGCGGCGTCGTCGACGGTGCGGCGCTGCTCGCCGAGCTGCGCACCGGCCGGATCGATGCGGTGCTCGACGTCACCGACCCCGAGCCGCCGGCCCCGGACAGCGACCTGTGGAGCCTGCCGAACGTGGTGCTCACCCCGCACCTCGCCGGATCCACGGGCACGGAGCTGCGCCGGATCGGCGCGTCGGTCGTGGCGGAGGCCGAGCGGTTCGCGCGCGGGCTGGAGTTCGAGCACCCGGAGGAGCTGGTGGCGTCGTGAGCACGTCGAGCACGGTGCGCGAGGATGCCACCTGCAGCAACGAGGCAGGAGGACGGATGGCGGCAGGACAGGCAGGACCCGACGTCGCGGCGCTGGCGCGATGGATGCGCACGTGGGTGGGCGACGAGGGGCAGATCCGGGGCTTCCACAACCACAGCGTGTGGGGCACCAACCCGGCGACGTTCGTGGACTTCACCAGCGGCCACCAGGCGTTCTCGGCGCCGGCCACCGCGGCGTTCGGCGAGGCCCTCGCACAGCACCCCGACGACCGCGGCCTCGACCTGTGGCGCCGGATGATGCTCTTCCAGGCGGGGACCGTTCAGGACGACGGGCAGTTCCGGCACATCGGGTTCCAGGTGGGGGAGTCGGCCACGTCCGGCCTCATCCACAACATGGTGGGCTGCCTCGGCCTGGTGGAGGGGCTGCGGCACGCCGGCCACCTCCTGACCGACGACGACCGCGCCCAGGTGCTGGTGTCCGTGCGGCGCAACCTCGACGCGTGCCGCGTCTACGGCGGCGGCCGGCCCACCCCCGACGGCACGGTGAACCAGGAGTACGCGCGGGTCTGGGCGAAGCTGCGGTACACGGAGCTGAGCGGTGACGACGTCTTCGCCGACGAGCTCGAGGACGACCTCGACGCGCTGGTGCGGCTCGGCCACGTGCGCGGCGTGCCCGACGACGAGTCCGTGGGCACGTTCCGCCAGCCGACCGACCGTGCGGGCGGCGGCATCCTCGAGCCCGCCGAGTACTACGGGCTCATGGTGGTGCCCCTCGCGCTCGGCGCCCGGCGGTTCGGGCGCCCGGACCTCCTCGAGGAGGCCGTCGCGATCTGCCGGCACGTCGCGCGCTCGGCGTGGGTCGACGACGCGGGGTGCACGCGGTTCCACCGCTACTGGTACGTGCAGGGCGCCACGCACCTGCTCTCGACCACCCCGATGCTCGTCGCCGGGATGGGGCTGACCCTCTACGGGATCGAGGAGGTGCTCGCCGAGGTCGACGTGCCGGAGCTGGCGGCGTTCCGCGACGCGTGCCTGCGGACCTACGCCGAGTACCAGTCGCCCGCCGGCCCGTTCGTGTCGGCGACGGGCTGGCACCACGAGGCCGACGTCGCGCCCAGCACCGCCTGGCACGCGCACGACCTGATGTTCCTGGTCCGGCACGCGCTGCTCCGGGGCGACGTCGACGCGTCGTTCTGGGACGACGTGTTCGCCGACCGCGACCGCCAGGCCGTCATCCTGTCCGACCGGGCGTTCTGGGCCGAGGACGGCGTGCACTGGTGCATCCTCAGCCCGTACACGGCCGGGGACCTCAGCATCTACGGCCGCAAGGACCGGGACACGTTCGCCCGGTCGTTCTTCGCCTGGACGGACAAGGAGCCGCTGCCGGCGGAGCTGGAGTACCCGGGGGCGCCGGCGTTCTTCGTCGCGGACGAGGGGATCTTCCGGGTCGACGCCGCGGACCGGCCCTCGGACGTGACCGTGGTCGGGCCCGTCCCGTTCCGAGGGCGGCTCGGATAGGGACTGGTGGCCCGCCACCTCTCACATGTAGCATGTATGACAAGTGGTCCTCGTCTTCGAGGACGACGCACCCACCCAGGGAGACAACGATGTCAGCAAGGTTTCGGCGCGGGGCGATCGGCGCCTCCGCGCTCGGGCTCGTACCCGTCCTCGCCCTCACGGCCTGCAGCTCCGACGACGGCGGCGCATCGGGCGGCGGCGACCAGGTGCGGATGCTCGTGAACATCACCGACAACCTCACCCAGGCGAAGTGGGACGAGCTGGTGGCCCCCTTCGAGGAGGAGACCGGGGTCGACGTCAAGGTCGAGGGCCCGAGCGGCCAGTCGGTCGCGGAGACGTTCCCGACGCTGCTGGCGGCCGGCACGGCGCCCGACGTCATCCAGTCGATCTTCCCCACCGAGGACACGGCGCCCGAGATCCTCGACCTCTCGGACCAGGACTGGGCGCAGGACACGCCGATGGCCGACCTGTACTCCACGGACGGCACGATCAACGTGGTGGGCGTGGGCATGCAGGCGCAGTCGCTCCTGTACTACAACAAGGAGCTCTTCGAGCAGGCCGGCGTCGCCGAGCCGCCCACCACGTGGGAGGAGATGGACGCCGCCCTGCAGGCCCTCGAGGACGAGGGCGTGAAGAAGCCGATCGGCTTCGCCTCCGAGTGGGCCACGGGCGTCCAGGTGCAGGAGATCTGGCACCCGCAGCAGAACGTCACGACGCCCGGCTGGCAGCAGGCCGTGGCCGGTGGGACCTCGACGCTCGGCGACCAGTTCCAGCCGGTGTTCGAGCACGTCGCCGACTGGATCGACGCGGGCTACACGACGGCCGACGACGTGGCGACCGACAGCGGCACCCAGGAGGCGAACTTCATCGCCGGCGACGTCGGCATCTACCCGATGGGGTCGTGGTTCACCACGACGCTCGCCGCGTCGCCGCCCGACTTCGAGGTCGGGATCTTCGCGCCGCCGGTCGACGACGCCGCGGACCACCCGGGCCCGATGGGCGCCACGATGGCGTTCCCGTACATGGTCTGGAACGGCACACAGGCCAAGGACGCCGCCACGCAGCTCGTCGAGTACCTCGTCACCGACGAGGACGCGATCGCCGCCCAGGCCGCGATGGACAACTTCAACCGCGAGGGACTGGACACCAGCGCGAACCCGTACGCGGGGCAGGTCCAGGAGCTCCTCGACGCCGCGCCGTCGCTCGTCGTGCCCGGCAACCAGACGGTGGGCGACTTCGCCCTGCCGGTCGCCGGGTTCAACGAGAAGTTCACCGAGGTCGCGCAGGGGCTGTGGCAGGGGACGGCCCCGGCCGACGCCGCGGGCCAACTCACGGCCTGGTACGACGCGGAGGCAGCGGGCTGAGATGGCTCGATCGAGGACGGCACGCATGCTGGGGAGACGAGGCGCCCGCGGCCGGGGCCTGATGACGGTCCCGGCGGCCCTGATCTACGTCGGGCTGATGGTGGTGCCGGTCGGATACGCCGTCTACTACTCGTTCACCGAGTACAACGGCATCCCGAGCCAGACGCCGCAGTGGGTGGGGCTGGAGAACTACACGAGGATCTTCACGGACCCGACCGGCGACATGCACTCGTCGCTGTGGGTGACCGGGATCATCGCGGTCGTGGGGGCGTTCGGCGTCAACGTGATCGCGCTCGGCCTGGCGCTCCTGCTGCGCAGGACCACGCCGTTCACCGCGTTCGCGCGGGCCGTGATGTTCTACCCGCACGTGCTGTCCGCCCTCATCGTCGGGTTCCTGTGGCAGGCGATCCTCGGCCCGCAGGGCGCCGTGAACAACCTGCTCACCGGGTCGGGCCGGTCGGCCCTGCCGTTCCTGTCGGACCCGGGCTGGGCGCTCGCGACCATGATCGCCGTGATCGTGTGGGCCCAGCTCGGCGTCCAGCTCGTGCTGTACCTGGCGGGCCTGCAGGCGGTGCCGGCGGACCTGCAGGAGGCGGCGACGCTCGACGGCGCCGGGAAGGCGCAGGTGTTCCAGCACGTCACGTGGCCGGCGCTCGCGCCCACCGTGACGGTGACGATCGTGACGTCGGTGCTGTCGCTGCTCAAGGTCTACGAGGTCGTCCTCGGCCTGACGAACGGCGGCCCCGGGGACGCGACGCAGACCTGGGCCTACGAGATCCTCGCCGTGTCCTTCGCCAACAACAAGGTCGGCCTGGCGTGCGCCCAGGCGGTGCTGCTCATCGTCGTCGCCGGGATCCTGTCGTTCACGATCATCGCGCTGCGCAAGCGCGCCGAAGAGGGAGCAGAGGCGCTGTCATGAACCGGTCGGGCAGTCGGACCGTGCGGTCGCGCGCGACCGCACGGAACGTGGCGATCGCGCTGCTGTCGGTGGCCATGCTGGTGCCGCTGTACATCGTCGTCGTCAACGCGTTCAAGCCGCAGCAGGAGATCCTGCTGTCCCCGCTGGGGCTCGACCCGGCCACGGCGTCGACCCAGTACCTGCAGGACGCCTGGACCAACCCGAACTTCCCGGTCGTCTCGGGCTATGCGGTGACGCTGCTCCTCGTGGTGGCGTGCAACGTCGTCGCGATCGGGGCGTCCGTCCCGACGGCCTACGTGATCGCCCGCACCCCCACGGTGCTGTTCCGGGTCCTGCTGCTGTTCTTCGTGGCGGGCATGTTCATCCCGGCGCAGATCATCCTGGTGCCCGCGATCTTCGTGCTCAAGGCGCTGCACCTGATGGGGACGCTGCCCGGCCTCGTGCTCTTCATGTCCTCGACGATGATCCCGTTCACCCTGTTCATCTTCACCGGGTACATCCGCATGCTGCCGCGCTCGCTCGACGAGGCGGCCGCGATCGACGGCGCGAGCCAGCAGCGGGTGCTGTGGCGCATCGTGTTCCCGCTCATGAAGCCGATCGTCGCGACGGCGTTCATCCTCAACGCGCTGAGCGCGTGGAACGACTTCGTGAGCCCGCAGCTCATCCTCGGGCCCGGGTCGTCGTTCCGGACCATCACCACCGGCGTGTACGCGGCCGTGTCCTCGTACACCACCAACTACGAGATCGTGTTCCCCACCCTGCTGCTGGCGGTGGTGCCGATCCTGCTCATCTTCGTCCTCATGCAGCGACACGTGATGAGCGGCCTGTCCGCGGGCGCGGTCAAGGGTTGACCCGTGGGCACGACGACCGACCTCCCCGTCACCAGCAAGGAGACCCGCATGACTCTCGACTTCACCGACCCGCGGCAGGTCGCCCGGGCGATCCAGTACACGAACGTCAACCCCGACCTCACCCGCGACGGCGTGGTGAAGCACGTCGAGACGTGCGCCGCCTACGGCTTCGACGCCGCGATGATCGCGCCCTACTGGGTGCCCCTCGCCAAGGATGCGCTCGCCGGCACCGGCGTCAAGGTCGCCTCCACGCTCAACTTCCCCATGGCCAACGACACCCCCGAGATGCGCCTCGCTGCGTTGCGGGCCCTCGTCGCGGCCGGGGTGGACGAGTTCGACTTCCCGCCGCACCCGGGCCTGCTGCTCGGCGGCGACGAGGACCTCTATGCCCGGGACGTCGAGGACGTCGTCCGGCTCGCGCACGCGGAGGGCGTCGTCGTGAAGGTGATGCTCGAGTTCGGCTTCCTGCCCACCGACGACCTGAAGGTGCGCGCGACCCGGATCGCGTACGAGGCCGGCGTCGACTGGGTGAAGCAGTCCTCGGGCTGGGGCAAGGGCGGCCTCGCGGCGACCGAGCACGACGTGCGCCTGCTCGCCGCGAACATCGAGCCGCCCTGCCGGGTGAAGGTCTCCGGCAAGGTCAACTCGCTGGCGAAGATGCAGAGCCTGTTCGAGGCCGGCGCCGAGCTGGTGGGCACCAGCTCCGGACCTGCCATCGTCGACGGTCTCGTCGGCGACCCGGACGCCTACTGATCCAGGCGCGACAGCGCGCGACACGGAGGAGAGCGATGAGGCTCACGGTGGTGGGGAGCTACGCGAAGGCTCTCGTGATGACGGTCGACCGGCTGCCCGGGCCGGGGGAGACCCTGCTCGGGCAGGAGTACCGCGAGACGTTCGGGGGCAAGGGCTCCGACATGGCCGTGCAGGCCGCGCGGCTCGGCGCCGAGGTGACGTACGTCGGGGCGGTGGGTGACGACGCGCACGGTGCGGAGTTCCGCGCGCTGCTGGCCGCCGAGGGGGTGGACGGCACCCGGGTGACGGTCGACCCGACGGCGCCGACAGGCGTCGGGTTCATCGTCAAGGACACCGCGGGACGCAATCTCATCGTCGTCGACAAGGGCGCCAACGACCGGCTCTCGCCGGAGGTCCTGGACGCGTCGGCCGACGTGCTGCGCGCCGCGGACGTCGTCCTCGCGCAGCTCGAGATCCCGCTGGGGTCCGCGCTGCACGGGCTGGCGGTCGCGCGGTCCGCCGGGGTGGCGACGGTGCTCAACCCGGCGCCGGCCGTCGACCTGCGCGGCGTGGACCTGTCGGCGGTGGACGTGCTGACGCCGAACGAGCACGAGGCCCGGGTCGCGCTGGGCCTGCCGCCCAGCGACCCGACCCCGGTCGCCGAGCTCGCGCGGCGGCTGCGCGCCCTCGGGCCGCGCGCCGTGGTCGTCACGTGCGGCGGCGCGGGCGCGGTCGTCGTGGACGATGCCGGCTCGACGGCGGTGCCGCCGGTGGCGGTCGACGTCGTGGACTCCAACGGCGCGGGCGACAGCTTCAACGCGGCGCTCGCCGTCGCGCTCGGGGAAGGGCAGGACCTGGCCGCGGCGGCCGGGTTCGCGAACGCCGTCGCGGCGTTGTGCTGCGAAGGCTGGGAGACCGTGCCGTCCTACCGGACCCGGGAGGACGTCGAGGCGTTCCTCGGGGGGTCCGGTGTGCAGGCCGGGACGATCGAGACGGAGGAGAGCGCATGAGGAGCGGACGGATCCTGCACCCCGGGCTGGCCGGAGCGCTGGCGACCCTGGGGCACACCGACGTCGTGCTGGTGACCGACGCGGGTTTCCCCATCCCGCAGGACGCCCACCGCGTCGACCTCGCGCTCACGCGCGGGCACCTCGACGTGCGGACGATCCTGCGGGTGCTGCTGGAGGAGGTCTTCGTCGAGGAGGTGCACCTGGCCACCGAGGTGAGGTCGCGCCACCCGCGCCTGTACGGCGACGTGCAGGACCTGTTCACCGGGTCGGGCGCCACCTTCCACGGCACCACGCACCAGCACCTCATCGAGCACTGGGCGCCGCGCGCCAAGGTCGTGGTGCGCTCGGGCTCGTTCGAGCCGTGGGCGAACTTCGCGCTCGTCGCGTCGACCGCGCCCTTCGAGTGGTTCGCGGACGACGACGTGACGATCCTGCCGGAGTACGTCGAGCGCCGGCGGCTGATCGCCGAGGGCGTGCGGCCCGAGCTCGGGTAGTACGCCCCCGGCGTCGTCCGGCGACGTCAGGCGTCGGCGAGCGCCGCCAGCCACTCGGACCAGAACTCCCTCCACTGCTCGGCCCCGGTCGCGGACCCGAGCCGTTCGTGCGTCACGGTCAGCCGCAGCCGCGAGCCGGCCGGGTCCAGCGAGAACATCACGACGCCGTGCTCGCCGTCGGCGTCGGACACCCTGAACCGCGGGCTCTTGACGCCGGCCCGCGACCGCGGGGCGAGCACCAGGCCGGGCACGAGGTCGGCGCGGTCGCCGTCGTCGTCGAGCAGCGCGCGCAGCTCGGCAGGGTCGAGGTCCAGCAGCCGCGACCGGCTCACCGAGAACGTGCCGTCCGGCCGCTGTCCGGGCACGCGCAGGCCGGTGATGCGCTCGTACCCGACGGTGACGGACTGCGCCCACCAGCCCGAGACGCCGGGGTGCTCGCCCACCCAGGCGGCGATGGCGGTGTGCCCGGCGTCGCGGCCCGGCCCGGCGTCGACGAGGGCGACCCACTCGTCCCAGGCGCGGCCGGTGCTCGCGCGGATCGTGTCGTCGGAGAGGTCGGGCTCCGAGGCCCACGCCCGGGCGGCGGGGGCGTCGGACGGCGACGCCTGGGCGAGCAGGGTGCGGCGCGCGGCGCCGTACCTCTCACCGGTGGCGACCATGCGCGCGCGGACGCGCTTCTTGAACGACTCCTGCGTGGTCATGAGGACTCCTGCGTGCTCGCTCGGTGCGCCACCCGCGGCTCGCGCCCGCCGGCAGGCACCGGTGAACACGGTGTCCTGACCGCGTCGAGCACTCGAGGTCCCCTCTGCCCCCACCGCTCGCGCGGTCCCGGCGGCGCGAGCGTCGGTCCGGGGGTCGGGCGGGACGCGCCGCCCTGCCCGCCAGCATAGGCGCCCCGCGCGGAGCCGTCCTGGCCGGTACGCCGACGGCGCCGCTCAGCTGGCGAGGGCGACGATCGCGCGGAGCTCCGCGTGGGGAAGGTTCGCCCCGAACGCCGGGGTGCCGGGCTGCAGGCGCGCCCCGGCGGACAGCGGGCCGGCGACGACCGGGTCGAAGCCGAGCCGGTCGACGAGGTCGGCGGCCAGCCGCACGTCGTCGGCGTCGTCCCCGGCGACGGCGATCGCCCGGCGTCCGGGCGCCCCGGCGGGCCGGGCCCCGGCGTCGAGGTCGTGGTACCCCATGTGGTTGAACGCCTTGACGACGCGGGACGCCGGGAGGAACCCCTGCACGAGCTCGCTCGTCGAGGTGGCCGGGTCGCTCAGGTCCGTCCGGTGCCCGTCGACCTCCCACCAGTAGTTCATGGCGTCGACGACCAGCTTCCCGGCGAGCGCGTCCGCGGGAACGGTCCGGTACCGGCCGAGCGGGAGCGCGAGGACGACGACGTCGGCCTTCGCCGCGGCTTCCTGGGCGGTGACGGCGTGGGCGCCGGGGGCGAGCACGTCGACCGTGAGCGCGATCTTCTCCGGGTCGCCGGATCCCGCGACGAGCACGCGGTACCCGGCGGCGACGGCGAGCCGCGCCAGGACGGTCCCGACCTTCCCGGCACCGAGGATGCCGACCGTGGCCGCTCCGTCGAGAGGCGCCGGCGCGGTCATACGGCGTCGCCGCCCGCGGCGGCGCCGACGACTGCCTCGCCGGACGTGGCGCGTTCCGCGACCAGCTCCCGGACCCGCGGGATCACGCGGGTGCCGTAGAGCTCGACGTTGCGCAGCCGGGCCTCCGCGGGCTGCGCGCCGGTGGTGTAGATCATGTCGAAGCGGCCGACGCCGAGCTCGGTGACGGCGGCGGCGATGCGTCGGGACACGGTCTCGGGCGAGCCGACGTACAGCGAGCCGTGCGCCACCTCGGCGTCGAACTCCTCGCGCCGCAGGGGCGGCCATCCGCGCAGCGCGCCGATGCGGTCGCGCTGGCGACGGTAGTGGGGCCAGAAGATCTCGACGGCCTCGTCGTCGGTGTCGGCGACGAACCCGGGGGAGTGCATGCCCACGGGGTGCGCCGTCGTGCCGAGCTGGGCGGTCGCGCGCCGGTACAGGTCGACGTACGGCGCGAACCGCGCGGGCTCGCCGCCGATGATCGCGAGCATGAGCGGCAGGCCGTAGTGGGCCGCGCGGACCACGGACTGCGGCGAGCCGCCCACCCCGACCCACGTGGCCAGGTGGCCGGACTCCGTCTTGGGGAAGACGTCGGCGTCCCGCAGCGCCGGCCGGGTGGTGCCGGACCATGTGACGGGCTTCTCGGTGAGCAGCTCCGAGAAGAGGTGGATCTTCTCCTCGAAGAGCAGGTCGTAGTCGGCCAGGTCGTAGCCGAACAGCGGGAACGACTCGGTGAACGAGCCGCGTCCGAGGATGACCTCGGCGCGACCGTCGGACAGGGCGTCGAGGGTGGCGAACCGCTGGAAGACGCGGACGGGGTCGTCGGAGGACAGGACGGTGACGCCCGAGGCGAGGCGGATCCGCTCGGTGCGGGAGGCGATGGCGGCCAGCACGGTCTCCGGCGTCGAGACCGCATACTCCGGCCGGTGGTGCTCGCCGAGGGCGACGACGTCGACGCCGACCTGGTCGGCCAGGACCGCCTCCTCGACGACCTGGCGGATCGCGGCGGCGTGCGAGACGAGCTCGCCGTCGGCGCCGACGGGACGGTCGCCGAACGTGTCGAGCCCGAGCTGGAGCGTGGTCATGAATCCTCCCGTGCCGCGGGCCGGGTCCGGCCGTCGCGAGTTGACGTGTCATCTGTGCGGACGCCGGGGTAACGTCGGAGTTGACGTGTCAATTCCCGGAGGGTGGTGGGCTGCGTGACGCAGGAGCGGTCCGGCGCGCGGCGCTCGCCGACCGGCGACCAGCTGCGCACGTGGCGGGAGTTCGTCGAGACGACCGACGCGCTGCGCTCGCGGCTCTCGTCGCGCCTGCAGGCGGAGTCGTCGCTGTCCTCGTCCGACTACGCGGTGCTGCTCGCGCTGCACGACGCCGACGGCCACTGCCTGCGCTCCTCGGCGCTCGCCGACGCCGTCGGCTGGGAGCGCAGCCGACTGTCGCACCAGGTGGGCCGCATGGAGCGACGCGGCCTGGTCGCCCGGCAGGGAAGCCGGTCGGCCGGCGTCGCGCTCACCGACGACGGGGCGGCGACGTTCCGGCGCGCGTCGGTCGCGCACCTGCGCACCGTCCGGCACCTGTTCGTCGACGCGCTGACCGACGACCAGCTCGCTGCGGCCGGTGAGATCGCCGCCGCGCTGCGGGCCGCGCTGGACCGCCCCGGCGGCTGAGGCGGCCCGCCCGGCCCGGTGTCCCAGGGCGCGCGGCCGTCGGTGGCCCGTGCCACTCTCGTCGCATGTCCACGACGTCCGGGCGCGCCCCGGTGACCCCGCTCGTCGACCTGCAGGGCAGGTCGGCATGGAGCGTGCTGCCGCCGCTCATCCTCGGCTTCTTCATGATCATGGTCGACACCACGATCGTGAACATCGCCATCCCGACCCTCACCGACCAGTTCGGCGCCTCCCTCATCGAGGTGGGCTGGGTCAACAGCGCCTACCTGCTCTCGTACGCGGTGCTGATGCTGCTGGCCGGCCGGCTCGGCGACCGCTACGGGCAGAAGTCGGTGTTCATCGCCGGGCTGATCGTGTTCACGACGTTCTCGTTCCTGTGCGGCTTCTCCGGCAACATCGGCTCGGAGCCCGAGATCGGCTGGCTCATCGGCTTCCGCGTGCTGCAGGGCGTCGGCGCGGCGATGATGACGCCGCAGACGATGTCGATGATCACCCGCGTGTTCCCGGCCACCCAGCGCGGGGCCGCGATGGGGCTCTGGGGCGCGACGGCCGGCGTCGCGACGCTCGTCGGCCCGCTGCTCGGCGGTGTCTTCGTGGAGACGATCGGCTGGGAGTGGATCTTCTACGTCAACATCCCGGTGGGCGTCGCGGCGCTGTGGTTCGCCTTCGCGCGGCTGCCGCACCTGCCGTCGCACGGCACGACGATGGACCCGCTGGGCGTGGTCCTGTCCGTGGTGGGTCTCGCGGCCGTGGTGTTCGGCCTGCAGGAGGGCGAGAACTTCGACTGGGGCCACATCTGGGGGCCGTTCTCGGTCTGGTCGATCGTGGCGCTCGGCGTCGTCGTCCTCGCCGTCTTCGTGTGGTGGCAGCACCGGCAGGGGCCGCGCGCCCTGCTGCCGCTCCGGCTGTTCCGCTCGCGCAACTTCTCGCTCGCCAACGTGGACGGCATGGTCGTCACGTTCGCGATGATCGGGATCTTCTTCCCGCTGACGATCTACCTGCAGTCCATCCTCGGCCTCACGCCCATCAACGCGGCGCTCGTGATGATGCCGGGCTCCCTCGTGTCCGGAGTGGTCGCGCCGTTCGCGGGCCGGCTCTCGGACCGCGTGCCCGCCAAGTGGGTGGTCGCGGCCGGGTTCGCCGCGATCGCCGGCGCGGTGCTGTGGCTCGCCGCCGTCATCGACCCCGACCTGTCGCCCTACGCCCTGCTGTGGCCGATGGCGCTGTTCGGCGTCGGCACCGGCCTCACCTTCTCGCCGCTCTCCAACCTCGCGACGTCGGGGCTCGACGCGCGCACGGCCGGCGCCGGCGCGGGCGCGTTCAACACCAACCGCCAGGTGGGCGGTGTCATCGGGTCGGCGGTCGTCGTGGCCCTGCTGTCTGCCCGGCTCACGGTGACCGTCCCGGCGGCCGCGCAGGACGCCGCCGCCGCGCTGCCCGAGCAGTACCGGCAGGCGTTCGTCGACGGCATCTCGCAGGCGAGCGGCAGCCTCGGCACGACGGCGGTCGGCTCCGTGCAGCTGCCGGACTCGGTGCCCGCGTCGGTCGCCGAGCAGGTAGGGGTCGCCGCCCAGCAGGCGTTCTTCGCGGGCTTCGCCGACGCGGCTTCCCAGACGCTCCTGCTCGTCGGCGTGGTCCTGGTGATCGGCGTCGTCTGCGCCGCGGCGATGTCGCCCGTGCAGCACCGCGAGCACGAGGACGCCGGCCGGGCCTGACCGGAGGTCGGCGGAGCCTGCCCTCGACGCGCGGGGGTCGCGCCGGACGCAGGTCGAGCCTGTCGGGACCGGGTGGTTCCGACAGGCTCGACCGGTGACCCGAGGGGTCAGGCCTTGATGTCCCCGCTGAAGTCGACGTCCCGGGTCTCCTTCTGGAGCCACAGGGCGACGAACGTGATCGCGGCCATGGCCGCGAGGTACACGCCGACCAGCACGGGCGAGTCCGCGGCCTCCCACAGCCACACCGCGATGAACGGCGCCACGGCGGCGCCGAGGATCGACGCGACGTTGTAGGAGATGGAGGCGCCCGTGTAACGGACGTTGGCGGGGAAGAGCTCGGGCAGGAGCGCGGCCATCGGCCCGAAGGTGAGCCCCATGAGGGTGAAGCCCAGGATGAGCAGCGACATCACGCCCACCGTCCCGGCGGCGAACAGCGGCACGAACAGCAGGCCGAAGACCGCGATGCCGCCGGTCACGACGAGCAGCAGGGGGCGCCGGCCGTACCGCTCGGCGAGCGGGCCCGACGCGAGGGTGAAGAGGCCGAAGAAGACGCACCCCACGATGAGCATCCACAGGAAGTCGATCTTCTCGTAGCCGAGCCCGGCGGGGGAGCCGTCGGTGGTCTCGGTGGCGGCGATGCCGTAGTTCAGCGTGAACGTGGTCATCAGGTAGAACAGCCCGTAGGTGGCGAGCATGATGAACGTGCCCGAGACGATCTTGCGCCACGAGGTGCGGAACACCTCGGCCACGGGCACCTTCGCCACGGCCTCGGCCTCGACGACCTTGGTGAAGGCCGGGGTCTCGATGAGCTTGAGGCGCACCCACAGGCCGACGATGACGAGGACGGCGCTGGCGAGGAACGGCACGCGCCAGCCCCACGAGGTGAACTGCGCCTCCGTCAGGGTCTGGGACAGGCCGATGAACACGAGGTTGGCGAGGATGAAGCCGATCGGCGCGCCCAGCTGCGGGAACGTGCCCCAGATCGCGCGCTTGCCGGGCGGGGCGTTCTCGGTGGCCAGCAGGGCGGCGCCGCCCCACTCGCCGCCGAGGCCGAGGCCCTGGCAGAACCGGCACAGCACCAGGACGAGCGGCGCGAGCACGGCCCACCCCGGGGTCGTGGCGGCGGGGATGAGGCCGATCACCACGGTGGCGACGCCCATGGTGAGCAGCGACGCGACCAGGGTCGCCTTGCGGCCGACGCGGTCGCCGAAGTGGCCGAACAGCACCGACCCGACGGGGCGGGCGACGAACGCCACCCCGAACGCCGCGAACGACGCGAGCAGCGCCGTCGTCCCGTCCTGGTTCGGGAAGAACAGCGCGGGGAACACGAGCGACGCCGCGGTCGCATACGCGTAGAAGTCGTAGAACTCGATCGAGGTGCCGATCAGCGACGCGACGATGACGCGGCCGCGCGAGTTGGCGGCCGGCGTCGGCGTGCTGGTGGCGCCGGACGTGACGGAAGTGCTCATGGTCGACGACCGTACGACCGACGTATCGCATCATGAACAGACGTCTCATCATGTGAATCGGCCGCTCGTGCGTGCCGGTGCCCGGGGCGTGAAGGTGTGGTGAACGTGAATAAGCCCGCGGTGGCGCGTGTTGGCACCACCGTGCTGGGCGAGGCAGGATCGACGGCGCGCTGGGACGACACCAACGGTGACATCCCAGGACCACTGCATCCGTAACGACGGGACGAACACGACGACATGAACGATCTGCTGCACGTCAACGGCGGGACCCCTCTCGAGGGCACCATCACGGTGCGAGGGGCCAAGAACTTCGTCTCCAAGGCGATGGTGGCGTCCCTGCTGGGGGAGTCGGCGAGCGTGCTGCGGAACGTGCCGCAGATCCGTGACGTGGGTGTGGTCACGGGGTTGCTCGAGCTGCACGGGGTGACGGTGAAGTCGGACCCGGACGCGGGCATCCTCGACCTGGACCCGTCGAACGTGGAGTCGGCGCACGTCGCGGACATCGACGCGCACGCGGGCTCGTCGCGGATCCCGATCCTGTTCTGTGGCCCGCTGCTGCACCGGCTCGGTGAGGCGTTCATCCCGGACCTGGGCGGCTGCCGGATCGGTGACCGGCCGATCAACTACCACCTGGACATCCTGCGGCAGTTCGGCGCGGTGGTGGACAAGATGCCGAACGGCATCCAGCTGCGCGCCCCGCGCCGCCTGCAGGGCACGAAGATCTCCCTGCCGTACCCGTCGGTGGGTGCGACGGAGCAGCTGCTGCTGACCGCGGTCCGCGCGGAGGGCATCACGGAGCTCACGGGTGCGGCGATCGAGCCGGAGATCATGGACCTGATCGCGGTGCTGCAGAAGATGGGCGCGATCATCTCGGTGGACACCGACCGCGTGATCCGGATCGAGGGCGTGGACCGCCTCGAGGGCTACTCGCACACCGCGCTGGGCGACCGGATCGAGACGGCGTCGTGGGCGTCCGCGGCGCTGGCCACGGGCGGCGACGTGACGATCAAGGGCGCCACGCAGCCGGAGATGATGACCTTCCTCAACACGTTCCGGAAGGTCGGTGGCCGGTTCGACGTGCAGGAGGACGGGATCCGGTTCTGGCACCCGGGCGGCGACCTGGACTCGATCGTGCTGGAGACCGACGTGCACCCCGGGTTCATGACGGACTGGCAGCAGCCGCTGGTGGTCGCCCTCACGCAGGCCAAGGGCCTGTCGATCGTGCACGAGACGGTCTACGAGAACCGGTTCGGGTTCGCGGACGCGCTGCGGAAGATGGGCGCGACGATCCAGGTCTACAAGGAGTGCCTGGGTGGTCGCGACTGCCGGTTCGGGCAGCGCAACTTCCACCACTCGGCCGTGATCTCGGGCCCGACGCCGCTCAGCGCGGCCGACATCGTGGTGCCGGACCTGCGCGGCGGGTTCTCGCACCTGATCGCGGCGCTGGCGGCGAAGGGGACCTCGACGGTCCGGGGGATCAGCCTGATCGACCGCGGGTACGAGTCGTTCCAGGACAAGCTCGTCGCCCTCGGCGCGGACGTCACGCGCGGCTGAGGCGCCCGGCAGGTCGCGCCTGCGGGTCTCCGTGGTCCGGTCCCTCCAGAGGCTCAGGACGGCGCAGGCTCGACCGACGAGTCGTGGAAGGTAGGCTCTGGCCCCGTGCCGATCGCCCGTCCTGACTCCCGTGGTTATCGCGTCGTCGCGCGCATCGTGCGGCCGCTGCTGTTCTCGATGGTCCGCTACGACTGGGACGGCGGCGAGGAGAACCTGCCCCGCGAGGGCGGGTTCATCGCCGCCGCCAACCACGTCACCGAGTTCGACGCCCTGACGCTGGCGCACTACCTCTTCGACAAGGGGTTCGAGCCGCGGATCCTGGCGAAGCGAGGGCTGTTCACCGCGCCGGTGGTCGGTTCGGTGCTGCGCGCCACGCGGATGATCCCGGTGGACCGCGGAACGTCTGCCGCGGCCCGCTCGCTCGAGGACGCGGGCACCCAGCTCGGCAGCGGCGCCTGCGTGGCGATCCTCCCGGAGGGCACCCTCACCAGGGACCCGGACCTGTGGCCGATGGAGGGCAAGACCGGCCTGGCGCGGATGGCGCTGACCAGCCGTCTGCCGGTGGTGCCCGTCGCCCAGTGGGGTGCCCACAAGGTCCTGCCCCGGTACGGCAGGATCCCGCGGCCGTTCCCGCGCAAGCCCGTGACGATCGTCGCCGGCCCGCCCGTGGACCTGTCCGACCTGTACGGTCGCCCGCTGGACACCCAGGTGCTGCGGGAAGCGACGAACCGCGTGATGGACGCGATCGCCGCGCTGCTCGGCGAGGTCCGCGACGAGACGCCGCCGCCCGCCCGGTTCGACCTGCGCAAGCACCCCGAGTACGAACGCAAGCAGACCATCTACCCGCCCGTGGAGCGCCCGTGACGACACCGACCACGCCGATGACCGGCACCTCGACCGGCCCTGAGGCCCGCGGCGGTGTGCCGATCCGTGCCGCGGTGCTCGGTTCGGGCTCGTGGGGCACGACGTTCGCGATGGTCATGGCGGACGCCGGGTGCGAGGTCCGGCTGTGGGGTCGCGACGCCGGGATCGCCCGCGAGGTGACGGCCGAGCGGACCAACACGAAGTACCTGCCGGGCGTCGAGCTGCCCGTCATGACCGGCACCACGGACGCGGCCGAGGCGCTGGCCGGCGCCCAGGTCGTGGTGGTCGCGGTGCCGTCCCAGGTCGCCCGGACCACGCTGCGCGACCTGCGTCACCTGGTCGAGCCCGACGCCGTGATCGTGTCGCTCATGAAGGGCGTGGAGCTCGGCACCGACGAGCGCATGAGCCAGGTCATCGTCGAGGCGCTCGACGTGCCGTCGTCGCGCGTCGCCGTCGTCTCCGGTCCGAACCTGGCGCTCGAGATCGCGCAGCGCCAGCCCACGGCGACGGTCGTGGCGTGCTCCGACGAGTCCGCGGCGCAGCTCGTCGCCGACGCCTGCTCGAACGCCTACTTCCGCCCCTACCTCAACCGGGACGTCATCGGCGTCGAGCTGTGCGGCGCCGTCAAGAACGTCATCGCGCTGTGCGTGGGCATGGCGCAGGGTCGCGGCTTCGGCTACAACACGACGGCCACCGTGATCACCCGCGGCCTCGTGGAGATCACCCGGCTCGGCCTGGCACTCGGCGCGGACGCCGAGACGTTCTCGGGCCTGGCGGGCATGGGCGACCTCGTGGCGACATGCTCGTCCCCGCTGTCGCGCAACCACACGCTCGGCAAGTACATCGGCGAGGGCCGGACGCTCGAGGAGGCCGTCGAGGCCACCGGGACGACGGCGGAGGGCGCCAAGTCCTGCCGCTCCGTGCTGGACCTCGCCACGAAGCACGGCGTGGACATGCCGATCACCGCCGGCGTCGTCGCGGTGCTCTACGACGGCCTGCCGGTGGAGGAGATGGCCCGCGCCCTCCTGTCCCGGCCGAAGAAGTCCGAGGGCGTCGACGCCTGACGCCGGCGGAGCCCGGCTGCGCTCGACCGGGGTCAGCCCACGCCGCCGTGCCGCACGTCGACCACGACGCGCGCGGGGTCCGCGAGGGCGTAGGCCCGGAACGGTAGGCCCGGCTCGTCCACACCGACGAACGCCGTCGTGTACCCCTCGAACCAGAACCGGTAGACGACCTCCTCCACGGACTCCGCGACCTCGGCGTCGACCGTCGCACCGCCGTACTCCGCCGCGCCCTCGCCGGGCATCGCCATGCCCGACAGGCGCACCCGCAGCACGGCGTCGCCGTCCACCCGGACCGCGTGGCCGCTGCCACCGTCCGCGGGCGCGTCCACGTACTCGACGCTCCACCCGGGCGTGCCCGCGCCCTCGAGGTCGAACACGACGCGGTCGAACCCGTCGTGCGCCCCGACCCGGACGTCGGTGACGACGAGTGCGGCGTCGGCACCGGGCTCCGCCGTGTCCGGCGACGCGTCGGCGGCGAACGGCATGTCCGCGGTGGGCACGCCCCCGGCCGCGCCGGTCGTGTCGCCGGTGGCGTCACCGGTGGGTCCGCCCGCGGTCGACCCGGTCGGCGTGGCGGACGACGCGCGGGTGCCTGGCGACCCGTCGTCGGCCGGGCCCCCGCCGGCGCACCCGGCGAGCGTCGTCACGAGGACCGTCGTGAGCGCCGACGCGAGGGCGGTCGTGGTCGCGCGGGTGCGGGTCATGGCGCCTCCCGGTGCTCGGCCGTCAGGGCGGGTCGGCACGACCGTACGCAGCACCGGCCGGGGCCGCACCGCGAGGACGGGACGTCGGGGGCGGCCGGCCGCGCCCGACAGTACGGTGGCGCCATGACGCCTGTGCCCCGCCCCGTCCTGGTGTTCGACGTCCTCGGCACGCTGGTCGACCAGGGAGGCAGCCTCGTCGCCGAGGTGCGGGTCGCCGCGCCGGACGTGGACGCGCCCCGGGTCGTGGCCACCTGGCTCGCGCGGGTCGGTGAGCAGGAGGGCGCGGTGCTGGCGGGCCGGCGGTCGTTCGCGCCGAGCCACGAGCTGGACCACGAGGTCCTCGCCGGGCTGGCCGGCGAGGGCGCGCTCCCCGCGGTCGCGGTCGACCGGCTCGCGACGGCCGCCGAGCGGCTGCGCCCGTGGCCGGACTCGGCCGAGGGTGTGGCGCTGCTGGCGCGCGACTTCACGGTGCTGGGCCTGTCGAACGCGAGCCGGCGCACGCTCGAGGCCCTGGGCGTGGGGCTGGCCTGGCACGGGACGGTCTCGGCCGAGGACGCCGGCACCTACAAGCCCGCTCCGGCGCTCTACGCGGCGGCGGTCGTGTCCGCGGGCGAGGCGTCGGCGACGGGCCATGCGGCGGACCATGCGGCGCGGCCGGGCGCCGTCGAGCCGGTCATGGTCGCCGCGCACGCGTGGGACCTGCGCGCGGCGGCGTGTGCGGGCATGCGGACCGCGTACGTGCCACGGCCGCAGGGCGACGCCCCGCGGGCCGACGACGCGTTCGACCTGCACGCCGCGGACCTCGCCGACCTGCACGCCCGGCTGCTGGCCGGCGGCCTGGGCCCGCAGCTCAGCTGAAGGTGGACCGCAGGGCCTGGTCGAGGTCGGCCCAGAGGTCCTCGACGTCCTCGACACCCACAGACAGGCGCAGCAGGTCCTCGGGCACCGTGAGCGACTCGGTGGCGAACCGGCGGCGCCGCTCCAGGGTGGACTCCACGCCGCCGAGCGAGGTGGCCGGCACCCAGAGGCGCACGGCGGCCACGACGGCGTCGGCCGCGGCGGCGCCGCCGCGCGGGCGGAGGCCGAGGATGCCCCCGAAGCCGTTCATCAGCCCGGCCGCGCGCTCGTGGCCCGGGTCGTCCGGCAGCGACGGGTGCCGCACCTCCGCGACGCCGGGGTGCGCGGCGAGCCGCCGGGCGAGGTCCGCCGCGTTCGCGTTCGCGCGCTCGACCCGCAGGTGCAGCGTGCGCAGGCCGCGCAGCGCCAGCCACACCTCCATCGGGCCGGGGATCGCGCCGTGCAGCGTGCGGTAGGCGCGCAGGCCCGCGGCGAGGTCGTCGTCGCGCGTGACGGCGGCGCCGAGCACGACGTCGGAGTGCCCGGCCAGGTACTTGGTCACCGAGTGCACGACGACGTCCGCACCCAGGTCGAGGGGGCGCTGCCCGAGCGGCGTCGCGAACGTGTTGTCGACGACCGAGCGCACCCCCCGCTCGCGCGCCGCCGTGAGGATCGCGGGCAGGTCCGCCACCTCGAGCATGGGGTTGGTGGGCGACTCGGCGAGCAGCACGTCCGCCCCGTCGAGGGCCGCGACGACCTCGTCGGTGTCGGCGATGTCCACCCGGCGCACGTCGACGCCGTGCCGGGCCGCGAGGTCGTCGAGGTAGCCCAGCGACACCTGGTAGGCGTGCCGCGGCACGACGACCGCGCCGCCGCTCGGCACGTCGCCGACGGCGGCGACGACCGCCGCCATCCCGGAGCCGAACACGACCCCGTGGTGCGCGCCCTCGAGCGCCGCCAGGGCCTCCTCGAACGGGTGCCACGTCTCGGTGTCGATCCGCGTGTACAGCAGGTCGCCCGGCGCGGAGACGCCCTGGTTCACGTACGTGGAGCTGAGCACCACCGGCGGGTTCACGGGACCGCCCTGGACGCGGGGCGGTCGGCCGGCCGTGACGGCGAGCGTGGCGGGGGAGAGCTGGTCGTGCGTCATGGCCGCAGGTTACGACGTGGGCTCCGCGAGCGCGCCGGCGGCCCGGCCACCAGACACCGCCGGCCACCAGACACCGCCGGCCACCAGACACCGCCGGCCACCAGACACCGACGCCGGGCGACGCGTCGGGCGCGCCTCAGTCCTCCAGCGGGCCGAGCACCGCCTGCGCCACGGTCGAGTGTGCGGACTCGTCGTCGCTCGGGTGGAAGATCCCGGCGAGCACGTCACGGTAGAGGCGGCCGAGCTCGGACCGGTTGAAGTACGTGGAACCGCCGGAGCAGCGGATCGCCTCGTCCACGACCTGCCGCGCCGTCTCCGTGACGCGCACCTTGAGCCCCGCCGTCGAGCGGAAGAAGCCGGCGCCTCTGTTCACCTGGGCGTCGACCTCGCCGGCCACCAGGTCGAGCTGCGGCCACAGCCCGTCCAGCGCGAGGGCGGCGGTGCCGATGCGCCAGCGGATGTCCGGGTCCTGGGAGTACGCCTTGCCGGTCTTCATCGAGCGGCGCTTGTTCACGGTCTCGACGGCGAGGGTCAGCGCCCGGTCGGCGATGCCCAGGTACACGCTCGCGAGCAGGATCTCGAAGCTCGTGAAGATGCCCAGCACGTAGGGGTCGAGGCTCGGGCCGGGCGCGAGACGACGCAGCACGCGGTCCGCCGGCGCGTGCGCGCCGTCGAGCACCGTGGTGCAGGACTGCGAGGCTCGCATGCCGAGGGTGTCCCAGTCGTCCTTGATCTCGAACCCGCCGCCGTCGCGGGTGACGAAGGCGTGCACGATGCGCGGGTCGTCGGGGTCGGTCGTGTCGTCCAGCCCCATGACGCCGAGCCGTGTCCAGCCGGGGGAGTTGGACGTGAAGATCTTCGTGCCGTGGAAGGAGTACCCGCCCTCGCCGTCGGGTCGGGCCTCGGTGCGCGAGCCGAGCAGCACCAGGTCGTTGCCCGCCTCGGAGTAGCCGAAGCCGAAGACCGCGCCGTGTGCCGTCTCCTCGAGCAGCCAGTCGAGCGAGGAGTCCCCGCGCTCGTGCAGGTACCGGGCGACACCCACCCACACGTGATGCATGTTGACGGCCAGCGCCGTGGCCGGCGCCGCGCCCGCGAGCCGGGCCTGCTCGCGCGCCGTCTCGCGCAGCGTCAGGCCGGCGCCGCCCAGGTGCTGCGGGACCATCGCCTGCAGGTACCCCGCCGCCTTGAGGTCGGCCAGGTCGTCGGTGAAGAACGCGTTCTCCCGGTCGTACGTCGCCGCGCGGCCGCGGATCGTCTCCAGCAGCTCGTCGGTGAGGATCTGGCGGGGCTCGTCGAGAGGGGAGGGGAAGGACGACGGCGCGGCGTCCGGCGAGGTCACAGGCATGTCCTCACCGTACGCCGCGCCGCCGCCCGGCCGCCCGTGCTCAGCCGCCGGTGGCCACCGTCGCCTCCTCCGCCTGCGGCAGCAGGCGGTGCAGCACGTCCGCCAGGGTGACGACGCCCAGCGTGCGCCCGTCGCGACGCACCAGGGCCAGCTGCTCGCCCGCCTCCCGCAGCAGGGAGATCGCCGCGTGCACGGTGGTCGACGCGTCGAGCACGAACGGCTCGCGCGCGACTGGCGCCACCGGGGCGTCGTCGTCGAGCAGCAGGGTGTCGCGCACGTGCACGACACCGCTCACGTCGTCGACCACCCCGCCGTGCACCTCGCCCTCGCGGCCGGACGCGGCGCCGTCACGCAGCAGGATGCGCAGGTGGCCCGACGTCACCGACGCCGCCCGCACGTCGGCCGCCGTCGCTCCCGTGGGGACGGCCGTGGGGAGCGCCCCGGCCGGGACCAGCGCGTCGACCGTGAGGGTCTCGAGCTCCAGCGCTCCCGCGATCTGCGAGGAGTACGCGGCGTCGAGGGCGCCGACGTTCGCGGAGTGCTCCACGAGGTGCCGCAGCGTGGCCGGGTCGTGCCCGGCCTCGATGTGGTCCACCGGCTCCACGCCGACGGCGCGCAGGCACCGGTTCGCGAGCGAGTTGAGCCAGCGCAGCACCGGCCGCGTGAGCCACATGAACGCCCGCATCGGCAGGGCGAGCAGCGTGGCGGACGCCTCGGGGTGCGCGATGGCCCACGACTTGGGCGCCATCTCGCCCACCACGAGGTGCAGGAACGTCACGAGGATCAGCGCGAGCACGAAGCCCGCGACGTCGGCGACCCAGTACGGCGCCCCCCAGTCCGCGAACAGCGGCGTGAGCCAGTGGTGCACCGCGGGCTTGGTCACGGCGCCGAGCGCCAGGGTGCAGGCGGTGATGCCGAGCTGGGAGCCGGCGAGCAGCAGCGTCAGCTCGGACGAGCTGCGCAGCGCGGCCCGCGCCGAGCGGCTGCGCGGCGCGGCGTCCTCCAGCCGGTGGCGGCGCGCGCCGAGCAGCGCGAACTCCACGGCGACGAAGAAGGCGCTCAGCGCGATGATGACGACGGTCGCGGCGACCACGACCCAGGGGTTGCTCATCGGTCCTCCTCGTTCGACGTCACGGCGGTCTCGGTGGTGGCCTCGCCCTGGACGGGCTCCACCGCTCCCTCGACCAGGCGCACGCGCACCAGGTGGGGCACGTGCCGCTCGACCGAGATCACGTCCACCTCGAGCCGCCGGGGGCGGGGCTCGTCGTGCACCAGGTCCGCCGGGTCCGGCGGCAGCTCGACCGTCACCCTGTCGCCCGCGCTGGGCAGCGCACCCGTCTGGGCGATGAGCAGCCCGGCGACCGTCTCGTGGTCGCCGCGGGGCAGGTCGTGCCCGATGGCGCGCTCGGCCTCGTCCAGGTGGACGTCGCCGCCCATGACCCAGGCCCCGTCGTCCTCGGCGGCGACCGTGACGGGCAGCTCGGGGTCGTGCTCGTCCGTGATCTCGCCGACGAGCTCCTCGGCGAGGTCCTCGAGCGTGAGCACGCCCGCGAAGCCGCCGTACTCGTCGACGACGACCGCGAGCTGGTTGCTCGCACGGTTCAGCTCGCTCAGCGCGTCCGGCAGCGTCATGAGGGTGGGCAGCACCGCGACCGGCCGCATGAGGTCGGTGACGGGCGCGGCCTCGTCGAGCCCGGTCCGCAGCAGATCGGTGAGCTGCACGACGCCCAGCGCCCGGTCCTCGTCGTCCACCACGGGGTACCGGGAGTGGCCGCCGGCCATGAGGGTACGCAGCTCGCCCACCGTGAGGGCGGGGTCGACCGTCCCGACGCGCGAGCGCGGGATCATCGCGTGCTCGACGTCGTGCTGCGGGAAGTCGAGGATCCGGTCCAGCAGCACCGACAGGTCGCCGGGCAGGTCGCCGCTCTCGCGAGACTCCGCGACGATGTGCTCCAGGTCGCGGGCCGTGGCGGAGTGCTCGACGTCGTGCACGGGCTCGATGCGCAGCAGCCGCAGCAGGGCGTTCGACGCCTTGTCGAACACGGCGATGAGCCAGCCGAACACGGTCAGGTACGCCGTCGTCGAGGCGGCCAGGCGCAGGGCCGTGGGCTCGGGGCGCGAGATGGCGAGGTTCTTCGGGAACAGCTCGCCGAAGAGCATCTGCACCAGCGTCGAGAGCACGAGCGCCGCGACCGTGCCGACGGCCACGCCGACGCCGGTCGGGACGCCCACGCCGCCGAGCAGGGTGCCGAGCGCGTCGCCCACCAGCGGCTCGGCCACGTACCCGACCAGCAGGCCGGTCACGGTGATGCCGAGCTGGGCGCCCGAGAGCACGAAGGACGTGCGGCGCGTGACGGCGAGGGCGCGCTGCGCGGTCGCGTCACCGGCCTCCGCGCGGGCGGCGAGCCGGGAGCGGTCCACGGTCATGTAGGCGAACTCCTGGGCGACGAAGTAGGCCGTCGCGGCAGTGATCACGAGGATCACCAGGATGCCGAGGAGGAGGGAGAGCGCGGCGGTCACCGGGGGTGCACCGCCTCAGGTCGGGGCTGCGGTGAGCCCGAACTATGACTGGGGTCGTCGGCGGGCGCGGCGGCGTCCTCGGCCGCGGGCGCCGGGACGCTGAGCGTCGTCAGAGTGTGGTCCACGTTCGCCCCAACGTCGCCGCCGCGCGAGGGGTTCCCCGGCGCTACGCTCCGGTGCACACGGTCGACGAGGACCGTGCCGCACGAAGGGACCGCCATGCCCGACCCCAGCGCCGGCACCGCCGACGGCCGCACCGACCGCAGCGTCATCCGCAGCCCGCACCCCGACGTCGAGATCCCCGACGTCAGCCTCGACGAGTTCCTCTTCGCCTCGCTCGACGACGCCGACCTCGACCGCGTGGCCCTGGTCGACGGCCCGAGCGGCGCGGCGACCACGTACGGCGAGCTGCGCGCCCGCGTGGACGCGGTGGCCGGCGCCTTCGCTGCGCGCGGGCTCGGTGTCGGGGACGTGGTGGCCCTGCACAGCCCGAACGTGCCTGCGTTCGTGGCCGTCTTCCACGGCCTCCTGCGCGCCGGCGTCACCGTGACCACGATCAACGCGCTCGCGTCGGGCCGGGAGGTCGCCAAGCAGCTCGAGTCGTCGGGGGCGAGGGCGCTCGTGACGGTCTCGGCGCTGCTGACCGCGGCCGAGGACGGCGCCGACGCCGTCGGGATGGCGCCGGGCGACGTCGTCGTGCTCGACGGCGCGGACGGGCACCCGTCGCTCACCGAGCTGCTCGCCGGCGGGCACCCCGCCCCCGACGTCGCCTTCGACCCGCGCACCCACCTCGCCGTCCTGCCGTACTCGTCCGGCACGACGGGGCTGCCGAAGGGCGTGATGCTCACCCACCGCAACCTCGTCGCGAACGTGCTGCAGACCCAGGCGTACCTGCCGCTGACGCCGGACGACGTGATCCCCGCCGTGCTGCCGTTCTTCCACATCTACGGCATGACGGTGCTCATGAACGGTGCGATCTACCAGCGCTGCTCGCTGGTGACCCTGCCGCGCTTCGACCTCGCCGAGTACCTGCGCGTCGTCGAGCAGCACCGGGCCACCGTGCTGCTCGTCGCGCCGCCGATCGCGCTGGCGCTCGCCAAGCACCCCGCGGCGGCGGGGCGCGACCTGTCCAGCGTGCGGCTGCTCATGTCCGGGGCGGCGCCGTTCGACGAGCACCTCGCCGAGGCGGTGGGCCGGCGCCTGCCCGACGCGCGCGTGCTGCAGGGCTACGGCATGTCCGAGATGTCGCCGGTCTCGCACGTCGTGCCGGTCGACCGGACCGACATCTCGTCGGGCACGGTCGGCCTGCTGGTGCCCAACATGATCGCCCGGCTGGTCGACCCGGCGACCGGGGAGGCGATCGCGCAGCCCGACGAGGGCGTCAGCGCGCCGGGGGAGCTGCTGTGCGCGGGCCCGAACGTCATGGTGGGGTACCTCGCGGACGAGCAGGCCACCCGGGACACGCTCGAGCCCGACGGCTTCCTGCACACGGGCGACATCGTGACCGTGGACGCCGACGGGGCGTTCACCGTCGTCGACCGGCTCAAGGAGCTCATCAAGCACAAGGGCTACCAGGTGGCACCGGCAGAGCTCGAGGCGCTGCTGCTGACCCACCCGCAGATCGCGGACGCCGCGGTGATCGGCGTGCCCGACCCGGAGTCGGGGGAGGTGCCGAAGGCGTTCGTCGTGCGGACGGAGGGCGGCCGACTGACGGCCGACGACGTGCAGGCGTTCGTCGCGGACCAGGTGGCGCCGTACAAGAAGGTGCGGGTGGTGGAGTTCGTCGACGCGGTGCCGAAGTCCGCGGCCGGGAAGATCCTACGCAAGGAGCTCCGTGCCCGCTGAGCCGCGCGGACGGCGGGGTCGGTTCCGGTAGGTTGGGCGGCGATGTCCGACGCCACCACCGCCTCCGTCCCCGTCGTCCCGACCCCGGGCGCAGGCGCCCCGCGCAAGACCCGTGTCGCCGTGCTGTTCGGCGGTCGCTCGGGCGAGCACGCCATCTCCGCCTCGACCGCCGCGGGCGTGCTGCGCGCGATCGACCGCGACCGCTACGACGTCGTGCCCGTGGGCATCACGCGCGAGGGCCGCTGGGTGATCGCCGCGGACGACCCCGAGCGCTGGCAGATCGCCGACGGCCGCCTGCCGGAGGTCACGGCCGAGTCGGGCGCGGAGGTCGTGCTGTCCCTCACCCAGGGCGAGCGGACCCTGCGCGTGCTCGAGCCGGGCCAGGTGCCCGCGCTGCTCGGCGAGGTGGACGTCGTCTTCCCGCTGCTGCACGGCCCGTTCGGCGAGGACGGCACGGTGCAGGGCCTGCTCGAGCTCGCCGACGTGCACTACGTCGGCGCCGGGGTGCTCGCCTCGGCCGTCGGCATGGACAAGCACTTCATGAAGCTGGTGCTGGCGGGCCAGGGTCTCGCCGTCGGCCCGTACGCCGTCATCCGGCCCCGGGACTGGGAGCGGGACCGCGCGGCGTGCGTCGCCGCGGTGGAGCCGCTCGGGCTCCCGCTGTTCGTCAAGCCGGCGCGGGCCGGGTCGTCGCTCGGCATCTCGCGCGTGGACGACCTGGCGGACCTGCCGGCCGCCGTCGACGCCGCGCGCGAGCACGACCCCAAGGTGGTCGTCGAGGCCGGGATCGACGGCCGCGAGATCGAGTGCGCCGTGCTCGGCGGGCGCGACGGCGCCCCGACCCGGGCGTCCCTTCCCGGCGAGATCGTCGTCGACCACGACAGCCACGCGTTCTACGACTTCGAGGCGAAGTACCTCGACGAGGCGCACGTCGACCTGCGCTGCCCGGCCGAGCTGCCGCAGCACGTGATCGACGAGATCCGCGAGGTCGCGGTGCGCACGTTCGAGGCCGTCGAGGCCGAGGGGCTCTCGCGCGTGGACGTCTTCGTCACCGACGACGAGCGCGTGATCGTCAACGAGATCAACACGATGCCCGGGTTCACGCCCTTCTCGATGTACCCCCGGATGTGGGAGGCCTCGGGCGTGACCTACCCCGAGCTCGTGGACGAGCTCATCCAGCTCGCCCTGGAGCGGCGGACCGGCCTGCGCTGAGCGCCGCCCGGGGCCTTCTCAGGGCACCACGAGCTCCCCGAGCGGGCCCGGCGCGTGTGCCACCTCCCAGAGGAACCCGTCCGGGTCGGTGAAGTACCCGGAGTAGCCGCCCCACTCCCGCCGCACGCCGTCGCGGACGGTCGGGGCGCCGGCGCGCCGCGCGTCCTCGAGCACGGCGTCCACGTCGTCGGGGGCGCCGAGGTTGTGCGCGAGGGTCACCGGCGCGGTCCCGCCGCGCGTCACGGGGCCGATCTCCGCCGTCGCGTGCCCCTCGTCCCACAGCGACAGCACGACGTGCTGCCCCACCTGGAACATCAGCACCTCGCCGGGCGCCTCCATGAGCGGTTCCCAGCCCAGGCCGTCCACGTAGAAGCGCCGGGTGGCGTCGAGGTCGGCGACGACGAGGGTGACGAGGCTGACGCGGGGTTCCATCCCGTCACCGTGCCACGCGGTCGGGTCAGCTGCACTCCGCCGTCGCGGGCACGTTGCCCACAGCCTGGGCGAGATCGCCGACGAACGACGTCGAGTGGTTCTCCGTGACCGACGGCGGCACCACGACCTCCATGGCGGGCTCGCGGCCGTAGGTGGTGAACCGCCACGTGCCGTCGTCGCCGGCCTCGACGATCCAGTCGACGGCGCCCGCGGCCGACTCGACGCGCTGGCAGTCGGGCGACGGCCCGGGCGGGGCGACGCCGCAGCGCATCGTCACGGCGGCCCCCGGCTCGCCCCAGGCGGCGGTGGCCTGGGCGTTGGTCTTCGCCTTGTCGAGGTCGCCCGCGAGCACGTCCGGCAGCGCGAGCATGACGGGCGCGCAGGCCGGGTTCGCGGCATCGTCCGCCGCGGTGGCGCCGATGGTGGTGGCGCACGCCGCCAGCGGGACGACGAGGGCGCCCAGCGCCAGGGCGCGGGCGGCACGGGACGACATCAGGGCACGACGGGGCACGGCGACCACGCTACCGGGCGGGCGGCGCGTGACGACCGCCTACAGTCGTCCCCGTGACCGACGCCACCCGCCCCCTCGTACGGCACCTGACCGAGGAGGAGCTGCTCGCCCGGATCTTCCCGCTGTTGCCCATGGGGCCGGCGACCCTGCTGGGGCCCGGCGACGACGCGGCCGTGGTCGCGGCGCCCGACGGACGGTTCGTCGTCACGACCGACGTGCTGGTCGAGGACCGCCACTTCCGCCGCCGCTGGTCGGCCGGCGACGACGTCGGCGCGCGGGCGGCGACGGCGAACCTCGCGGACGTCGCGGCCATGGGCGCACGCCCGACCTCCCTGGTCGTGTCGCTCGTGGTGCCGGGGGACCTGCCGGTCGACTGGGTGACCGGCCTGGCCCGCGGGCTGGCCGACGTCTGCGGCCCGGTCGGCGCGGGCGTCGTGGGCGGCGACCTGTCGGGCGGGGACGCCGTCGTCGTGGCGGTCACCGCGCACGGCGACCTGGAGGGACGCGAGCCCGTGACACGGTCCGGCGCACGACCGGGCGACGTGCTCGCGTACGCGGGACACCGCGGGCTGTCGGCGGCGGGCCTGGCGCTGCTCGACGCGGGCCTCGTCGGGCCCGAGGACGCCACCAGCGCCGATCCCGGTGCCGACGATGTCAGCGGCGGGGTGGGTGCTTGCGTCGCCGGCTACCTCCGGCCCGAGGCCCCGCTGGCTGCCGGCCCGGAGGCGGCGCGAAGCGGGACCACCGCGATGCTCGACGTCTCGGACGGGCTGCTGCGCGACGCCGGCCGGCTCGCCCGGGCGAGCGGCGTCGGCGTGGACATCGAGCGGGACGCGCTCGCGGGCGACGTCGACCGGTTGCTGCCCGCGGCGCGGGCGCTGGGCGTGGGGCGCGAGGCCGCGCTGGCGTGGGCGCTCACCGGGGGAGAGGACCACGGCCTGCTCGCCGCGTTCCCGTCCGACGTCGTGCTGCCGGAGGGATTCAGGCGGGTGGGGCGCGTGCTGCCCGGTCCCGCCGGCGTCACCGTCGACGGCCAGGAACCCGCCGTGCGCGGCGGGTGGGACCACTTCGCTGGTTGAGCCCGTCGACACCCGGGGCGGGTCTCGAGAGCCTCGCCGGCCGGAGTTCGAGCGCGGAGCGGTCAGCCGCGGCGGTAGCGCACCTCGGTGACGGGCGTGTCGCCGATGTCGTCCATGCGCTCGACGCCGTCGGCCTGGAAGCCGTGCCGGCGGTAGAAGTGCCGGGCGCGCTCGTTCTCGGAGAGCACCCACAACGACATCGGCACCCCGTCGGGGACGTCGGCCAGGACGGTGCGCATGAGGTCGCGGGCCACGCCGCGGCCCCAGGACTCGGGGTCGAGGTAGATCGCGTAGAGCTCGAGGTCGCCGTCCTCGGCGTCCTCGTCGCGCGACGGGCCGTAGCTCGCGAAGCCCAGGAGGCGGCCGTCGCCCTCGGCGACGAGCGTGGTGCGGGTGCCCTCGTCGAGGATCTGCTGCCACTGCGCGGCGCGCTCGGTCGCGTCGAGGGAGTCGAGGTACTCGGCCGGCAGCACGCTGGCGTAGGCGCCCTTCCACGAGGTGAGGTGCACCTGAGCGATCCGGCCGGCGTCGGTCACCGCGGCGGGCCGGATCTCCACGTCGCTGTCGGTCTGCACGATCATCTGCTCAGAGTGCCACGGCGGCACCGGGTCGGCCAAGGCGGTTTGGTGAATCCTTCACGAATTCTTTGCCGGTGGCCGCAGGCGATCGGTGCACGCGGCACGCGTCGCTCGCGGGGACGACAAGACGCCCGCCGGGAAGATCCCGACGGGCGTCCTGCGAAAGGCGTCGATGCGCCGGGCGAGCCCGGCGCGCAGGCTCAGGCCTGGCGCGTGACCTTGCCCGCCTTGAGGCAGGAGGTGCAGACGTTGACACGCTTGGGGGTGCCCGCGACCACGGCACGGACGCGCTGGATGTTGGGGTTCCAGCGGCGCTTCGTGCGGATGTGGGAGTGCGAGATGCTGTGCCCGAAGCCCGGGCCCTTGCCGCAGACGTCGCAGTTGGCAGCCACGGTCTCTCCTGAATCGTCGTGACACGACCCGCGCCAGGGCAGCAGGGCGTGAAGCTTGGTGGTTGGGGGAGCCCGGAACCAACCGGGCAACCACACGAGGATAGCCGATCCCTGGGGTGCCCCTCAACGTGGGGTCCCTCACCGCTACCGTGGGGGCGTGCATCAGCCCGAGCTCCTCGACGCCGCCGTCGTCCGCGCCTGGGTGCGCACCGCCGCCCGGGCGCTCGCCACGGCCCGCGCCGAGATCGACCGCGTGAACGTCTTTCCCGTGGCCGACGGCGACACCGGCACCAACATGTACCTCACCGTCCGCGACGCCGAGGCTGCCGTCCACGCCGCTCCGCCGGGCGCGAGCGGTGCGCGGCTGCTGCGGCTGGCGGCGCGGGCCGCGCTGCTCGGCGCCCGCGGGAACTCCGGGGTCATCCTCAGCGAGTGGCTGCGCGGCCTCACGATCGCCGCGACGCGCGGCGACAGCCTCGCCATCGCGCTCGACGTCGCGGCGCGGACGGCGCGTCAGGCCGTCGCGCGCCCGGCGCCCGGCACCATCCTCACGGCGGCCGAGTCCGCGGCGGCCGCCGCCCGGCACGTCGAGGCGGGCGGGATGGTCGGGCCGCCCGGCGCGCCCGCCCGGCTGACCACGATCGACGCGGCCCGCCGCGGCGCGCGGGAGGCCGCGCTGCGCAGCATGGGTGCCCTGGCGCCGCTGCGCACCGCGGGCGTGCTCGACGCCGGCGCGTGCGGGCTGGTGCTCGTGCTCGACTCCCTGGCCGCGGCGCAGCGGGCCGCTGCACAGGGCGTGTCGGAGGCGGACGGCAGCATCGCCCCCGTGCTGCTGGACATCGACCTGCACGGCCACGGGGAGCCGGCGTCCCCTACGCCGGGTGCCGACGGCGCGCGCCCGCACGAGGTCTACGACGCGCCGGGTGGCGACGCGGCGGACGACGTCGAGCTGATGTTCGTCCTGGAACGGTCGGCCACGGCGGTCGGGTTCCGCCCGGGCGCGGTGGCGGACGCGCTGCGCGCCGACCTGGACGACGTCGGCAGCTCCGTCGTCGTGGTGGGCGGCGGGGACGAGGGCGCCACCGGGCCCGACCCGGACGGCGCCGACCGGTCGCTGTGGCAGGCGCACGTGCACACCTCGGACCTCGACGCCGCGCTCGCCGTGGCGCGGCGGTGGGCCTCGCGCGGCGCGGTGTCGCGGGTGTCGGTGCGCCATCTCGCCGTCCCGCCCGACCGATGGGCCCTCGTCGTCACCACGGCGGCCCCGACGCTTGCCGCCGAGCTCGCGCGCGCGGGTGCCGTCGTGGTCCTGGACCTGGACGTCCACCCCACGGCGGACGATCTCGCGGCCGCGGCGCTCGGTGCCGGCGCGCCGCGCGTGCTCGTCCTCGCGCCCGAGCCGCTGCTGGCCGGGGCCGGCGACGTCGCCTCCGCCGCGCCCGCCGAGGGCCCGGACGAGGCGCCGGAGATCGTCCGCGTCGTCGCGCCGGGGGACGTGCACCTGGTCGCCGGGGCCTCCGCGCTGGCCGCGACGCTGGATGCCGAGGCGCAGGACGAGGAGGTCCCCGCGGCCGTCGGCGCGGTGGTCGCCGGCCTGCGGGTCGGCGCGGGCCCGGCGGTCACGGTCGGGGCGATCGTCAAGCGGCTGGTCGCGGGGTCCCCGATCGCGATCGTCACCCTGCTGCCGGACGACGACGTGCCCGACGCCACCCTCGAGATGCTCGCCTCGCGGGCCGCCGCCGTCTCGGACGGCGCGGACGTGGTCGTCATGCGGACCGGGCGACCCGGCCACCACGTGGCGATCGGCGTCGAGCCGCTCGGGACGGACGTCGCGGGCACGACCGGGACGGCACCGTGACGGGGCGCGAGGGGGAGGCTCTCACCAAGGTGCTGGGGGCGCGCAGCGCGGGCCCGCTGGCCAAGCTGGGGCTGACGACGGTCGGGGACCTGCTGCGGCACTACCCGCGCCGGTACGGCGACCCCGGCACGCTCACGGACATGGACCGGCTCGCTCTCGGCGAGCACGTCACCGTGATGGCACGGGTGTCGCGCGCCACGGTGCGCACGATGCGCTCGCGCGCGGGCGCCATGCTGCAGGCGGTCGTCACGGACGGGCGGCAGGAGCTGGCGCTGACGTTCTTCGCCAAGCGTGGCGGCGCGCTGCGCCCGCACGAGGAGAAGCTGCGGCCCGGGCGCGTCGGCCTGTTCACCGGGGTGGTCAGCGAGTACCGGGGCACCCGCCAGCTCACCCACCCCGACTACGTCCTCGTGGGCGTCGACGCCGACGACGCCGAGGCCGCCATGTTCGAGGCGAGCCGGCCCATCCCTATCTACCCGGCGTCGTCGTCGGTGCCGAGCTGGCGCATCCAGCGCGCCGTGCGCACGGTGCTCGACCCCCTCACGGAGGCGGACGTCGAGGACCCGGTGCCGCCGGACGTCCGGGACCGGCACGGCCTGCCCGGCAGGCTCGACGCGCTGCGGGCGATCCACCAGCCCGTCGACCAGCGCTCGTGGCAGCAGGCCCGGGACCGCTTCCGCTTCGAGGAGGCCTTCGTGCTGCAGGTCGCGCTCGCGCAGCGCCGGGCGCACGCCGCCGAGCAGGAGGCGACCGCCCGCCCGCTGCGGCCGCAGGGCGAGGCGAGCCTGCTCGCCGACTTCGACGCTGGGCTGCCGTTCACGCTCACCGAGGGGCAGCGGTCGGTGGGCGAGGACCTGGCGCACGAGCTCGCGCAGGCACGCCCCATGCAGCGGCTGCTGCAGGGCGAGGTCGGCTCCGGCAAGACCGTGGTGGCGCTGCGCGCGATGCTGCAGGTGGTCGACGACGGCGGCCAGGCCGCGCTGCTCGCGCCCACGGAGGTGCTCGCGGCGCAGCACGCCCGCACGCTGCGCACCCTGCTCGGGCCGTTGGCCGAGGGCGGGCTGCTGGGAGGCGCCGCGCACGGCACCCGGGTCGCCCTGCTCACCGGCTCCCTCGGGGCCGCGGCCCGCAAGGAGGCGCTGCTGCAGGCGGCGGGCGGCGAGGCGGGGATCGTCGTGGGCACGCACGCCCTGCTGGGCGAGCAGGTGCAGTTCGCGGACCTTGGCCTGGTCGTGGTGGACGAGCAGCACCGGTTCGGCGTCGAGCAGCGGGACGCGCTGCGCGCCAAGGGGCGGGTGGCGCCGCACGTGCTCGTCATGACGGCCACCCCCATCCCGCGCACCGTCGCGATGACGGTGTTCGGCGACCTCGAGACGTCGTCCCTCACCGAGGTGCCCGCGGGGCGGGCCGGGATCACGTCGCACGTCGTACCGGCCGGCAACCCCCGCTGGATGGAGCGCACCTGGACACGGGTGCGCGAGGAGGTGGACAAGGGGCACCGGGCCTACGTCGTGTGCCCGCGCATCCACCCCGACGACGACCTCCCGGCCGGCGGCGGGGCGGCGGACCAGGACTTCGACGACGTCCCGGACCTGCTGGCGCTCGTCGACGGCGACGGCCCCGGGGCGGGGGGCGACCGCCCGCCGCTGCGGGCGGTGCTCGAGGTCGCGGACATGCTGCGCGAGACACCGGCGCTCGCCGGCCTCGACGTGGGCGTCCTGCACGGGCAGATGGCGCCCGCGGACAAGGAGTCCGCGATGGCCCGGTTCGCGTCCGGCGAGCTGCAGGTGCTCGTCTCCACGACCGTGATCGAGGTGGGCGTGGACGTCCCCGAGGCGACGGTGATGGTGGTCTTCGACGCCGACCGCTTCGGCCTGTCCCAGCTGCACCAGCTGCGCGGACGGGTCGGGCGCGGCGCCGCGGCGGGGCTGTGCCTCCTGGTGTCGACGGCGGAGCCGGGCACCCCCGCGGCGACCCGGGTCGAGGCGCTCGCGGAGACGACCGACGGCTTCCGGCTCGCCACCCTCGACCTCGAGCTGCGCTCCGAGGGCGACGTGCTCGGAGCGGCCCAGTCCGGCCGGTCCAGCTCGCTGCGGCTGCTGCGCGTGGTGCAGGACGCCGACCTCATCGCCGACGCGCGCCGCGAGGCGTCCGCGGTGGTCGACGCGGACCTGGAGCTCGGCGACCACCCCGAGCTGCGCGCCGCGATCGAGGCGCAGCTGGACGACGAGCAGGAGGAGTTCCTCGAGCGGGCGTGACCTCGATCGTGATCCCGGGCGGCACCGCCGGGTGACCTAGGCTCGGCGGCATGACGAGGATCGTGGCCGGCCTGTTCGGCGGGCGCTCGCTGCAGGTGCCGCCGAAGGGCACGCGACCCACGAGCGACCGGGTGCGCGAGGCGATCTTTTCCCGCCTGGACCACCTCGACGTGCTGGACGGCGCCCGGGTGCTCGACCTCTACACCGGCTCCGGGGCGCTGGGCCTCGAGGCCGCCAGCCGCGGCGCCGCGCAGGTGGTGCTGGTGGACGCGAACCGGCGCGCCGCGGACGTCGCCCGCCGCAACGTCGCGACCCTGGGGCTGCAGGGCGAGGTGCGGGTCGTGGCCGACGCCGCGGAGCGCTTCGTCGCGGGCGCGGCCCCGGCGGCCGGCACAGGAGGGGGCTCGGCGCGCGGCTTCGACGTCGTCTTCCTCGACCCGCCGTACGACCTGGCCGAGGACGCGCTCGCGACGGTGCTCGCGCACCTCGCCGCGCCGGGCGTGCTGGCCGCCGGCGCCGTCGTCGTGGTGGAGCGGTCGACCCGCAGCCCGGAGCCCGCCTGGCCTGCCGGGCTGGCGGCGTTCGCCCGCAAGGACTACGGAGAGACGGCGGTGCACTACGCCGAGCCGGAGCCCGAGGACGAGGTGGCTCCTCAGCCGGCCGACCGCGGCGGGGCGTAGCGCTCCGCACCCTCGAGGGCGCCGACGGGCACCGTGGCGAGCGCCTCCGGGTCGGCGGGGTCGACCAGCGCGACCTGGTCGGTGGCAGTCGCCTGGAGCAGGCGCCGCGTCGCCGCGTCGTCGGCCACCGCGCCCTCGCACGCGACGAGGTGCTCGACGAGGAAGCGACGGAGCGGTTCCGCGAGCACGGACGACGGGGGCCGATCGGCCTCCGCGTCGCCCACGGCGAGCGCCACGAGCAGCATCGCCGGGACGCGCGACGAGCCCGGGCCGCCCATCCCCGGCTGGAAGTAGGGGAGAGTCAGCACCCGCGCGCCGTGCCGGGCGTAGAAGCGCAGCCGGGCGGCCGGGTCGCCGTGCCGGGCGTGCGTCGCGTGGTGGGCAGGGTGCTCGACCTCGGCCAGCACGACCGCCGGCCGCAGCTCCGCGCGCCACGCCGCGACCGACAGGTCCAGGAGCCGGCCGCCGACGCCGCCGCCTCGACCGCCCGGCGCGATGGCGAGGTAGTCGACCAGCAGCACCCGCGTGCCGGGCGACCAGGACGCGACGATCCCGGCGGTCACACGGTCGCCCTGCTCGACGCCGTACGCGGTCTGGACGCCGGAGCGACAGCCCGCGAGCAGGTCGTCGAGGGGCATCAGCTCCTCGGGCGGGAACGACGGGGCCAGCACGTCGCGCCACAGGGAGGCGAGCTGGGCGTCGGACGTCAGGGGCGTGACGTCGGGCTCGGCGGTCATCCACCCATCGTCTCCCCGACCGTGCCCCACGGCACGCGCCGGCGGCCGACGTCGGGCCGGCGACGGGCCCGGCCGGGCTCCCCGGGATCGTGACGGCCCTGTACTAGCGTGACCGGGTGAGCATCGCCGTCTGCCCCGGGTCGTTCGACCCGATCACGCTCGGTCACCTCGACATCGTGCGGCGCACGCGCCGGATGTTCGACGTCGTGGTGGTCGGGGTCGCCCGCAACGCCTCCAAGAACGCGCTGCTGGGCCCCGAGGAGCGGGTGGACCTCGCCCGGGCCGCGCTCTCGGCCGACCCGGAGACCGCCGACGTGCGGGTCGAGGTGGTGCCCGGCCTGCTCGTGGACTTCTGCGAGGAGGTCGGGGCCGTGGCCGTGGTCAAGGGGCTGCGGGGCGGCGCGGACTTCGACGCCGAGCTGCCGATGGCCCTCATGAACCGGCACCTGACAGGCAGCTCGACCGGTATCGAGACGATCTTCGTGCCCGGTGAGCAGCGCTACGCGCATGTCGCGTCGTCGCTGGTCAAGGACGTGGCCCGGTACGGCGGGCCGATCGACGACCTCGTGCCGCCCGGGGTCGCCGACGCCGTGCGCGCGGCGCTGGGCCGATGAGCAGGATCGAGGAGCACCGATGAGCGACACGACCGAGACCACCACCGGCGCCGGCCGGGACAACCCCGCCGGCGGGCTGCTGGACATCCTGGAGGACCTGGCCGCGCTGGTCGAGAACGCGCGCTCCGTGCCGCTGTCGACCAACGTCAGGCTCGACCGCGACCAGGCGCTCGCGCTCGTGGACGAGCTGCGCGACGCCCTGCCGACCCAGGTGGCCCGCGCCGACGAGGTGCTGGCGGCGGCGCGCGATACCTTGGACGACGCGCACCGCCAGGCCGAGGAGATCGTGGCCTCCGCGCGCGCCCGCGCGATCGAGCTGGTGCAGACCGAGCAGGTCGTGGTGCAGGCCCAGTCGCGCGCGGCGGAGATCGTTACGGAGGCCGAGACCCGCGCGGCCGCGCTGCGCACGGACGCCGACGCGTACTGCGACGGGCGGCTCGCGGACTTCCAGCAGGACCTGGACGCCCTGACGAGCCAGGTGCGCGCCGGACGGGACAAGCTGGCGGAACGGCTCGAGCGGGGCGCGCCGCGCGTGCGGTGGGACGCCGTCGCCGATCCGCGCTGGCCCCAGGAGCAGCAATCCTGACGCCTGCCGGCCGCGGCGCTGAGAGGCGGGTCACTCCCGGGCGTGCTGCGTCGTGCCGTCCGGATGGCCTAGACTAGGTCGCTGGCCCGAGTCCGGGCCGCACTCTTCCTGCCCGCCCAGTCCATGGAGCCTGCCATCAAGACCGCGAAGCCCTCGCCGCTCGTGCTCGACACGCACGAGCTGTCTCGGCGACCCGGAACGATGCAGGAGGTCGCGCGCGTCGTGCCCGCCCCCGCGGACATGGGGACCGCCGTCATCGGCGTCCCCGAGGGCGACGACCTCATTCTGGGCCTGCGGCTCGAGTCGGTCATGGAGGGGGTGCTGGTGTCCGGCGTCGTGCGCGGCACGGCGGTGGGGGAGTGCGTGCGCTGCCTCGACCCGGTCTCCCAGCAGGTGACGGTGCACGTGCAGGAGCTCTTCGCCTACCCCGAGAGGGCGCAGGCGGCCGAGGACTCCGGCGACGAGGACGCCGAGGACGAGGCGGTGCTGGTCGACGACCAGGCTGACCTCGAGCCGGCGGTTCGGGATTCCCTCGTGACTGCACTACCATTTCAACCGCTGTGCCGTCCGGACTGCCCCGGCCTGTGCTCCGTGTGCGGAGCCCGGCTGGCGGACGACCCGGACCACCATCACGACCTGGTCGACCCTCGTTGGTCGGCACTGCAGACCATGCTCGAGGAGTCGAGCGTGTCCGACGAGACGAAAGAGAGCTAGCCGTGGCTGTTCCGAAGCGCAAGATGTCGCGCAGCAACACCCGGGCGCGTCGCTCGCAGTGGAAGACCACCGCGGCCGTCCTCACCACGTGCCCGAGCTGCAAGGGGCAGAAGCTGTCCCACGCCGCGTGCCCCACCTGCGGCGCCTACAAGGGCCGCCAGTACGCCGAGGCGCTGCGCACCGAGCACGCGGGCTGACATGCCTGCACCCGGCACCCGGCAGCGTCCGGAGCCGACCGCTCTTCTCGAGAAGCTCGGGGTCCACCTGGACCCCGAGCTTCTTGTGCTTGCCCTGACGCATCGCTCGTTCGCGCACGAGGCCGGGGGCATCCCGACCAACGAGCGGCTGGAGTTCCTGGGCGACACCGTGCTGGGGCTGGTCGTGACCGAGGCGCTGTACCGGCGTCACCCCGACCAGTCCGAGGGCGAGCTGGCGAAGATGCGCGCGGCGACGGTGTCGCAGCGCGCGCTCGCCGCGATCGCGCGCCGCCTCGACCTGGGCGGCTACGTGCTGCTCGGCAAGGGCGAGCTCCGCACCCGCGGCTTCGACAAGGACTCGATCCTGTCGGACACCGTGGAGGCGCTGATCGGCGCGACCTACCTGTCCCACGGCCTGGAGCCGGCGCGCGAGCTCGTGCACCGGCTCGTGGACTCCACGCTCGACGCGGCCGCCGGGCTCGGCGCCGGACTCGACTGGAAGACGTCGCTGCAAGAGGCCGCCGCCGTGCGCGGTTTCGGCGCGCCGGTGTACGAGGTCACCGGGGAGGGGCCGGAGCACGCGCGCATCTTCCACGCCCAGGTGACCGCGGGCCCGGTGCTGGGCCTCGGCACCGGTTCGGCCAAGAAGCACGCCGAGCAGGCCGCCGCCGAGGAGGCGTACCGGGCGCTCCAGCACCTGCCGGTCCCCGGCGAGCCGGACGCCGCCGCCGGTGCCTGAGCTCCCTGAGGTCGAGACCGTCCGGGACGGCCTCGACCGCCTCGTCGTGGGCGCCGTCGTGCGCGACGTCGAGGTCTTCCGCGACTACTCCGTGCGGCGGCACGACGGCGGTCCCGCCGGGTTCGCGGACCAGCTGCGGGGCCGGCGCCTGGACGCGGCCGTGCGGCGCGGCAAGTTCCTCTGGCTGCCGCTGGGCGAGTCCGACGAGACCCGGGGCGACATGGCGTCGTCGGGTCCGACCGGCGGTGCCGCGCTGCTGGCCCACCTCGGCATGTCCGGCCAGCTCCTCGTGCGCGACCCGGCCGTCGCGGGGGGCTGGGCACACCCGCACCTGCGCGTCCGGCTCCACGTGGCGGACGCGCCGAGCGGCGCGGAGTACCTGGACTTCGTCGACCAGCGCACGTTCGGCCACCTGTCGGTCACCGACCTGGAGCCCACGCCCGACGGCGCGCCCGGCGGCCTGGGCAGCGCGCTCCCGGCCGTGCCGGAGCCCGTGGCCCACATCGGCCGCGACCCGCTCGACCCGGCGTTCGACGCCGACGCCGTCGTGGCCGCGATCCGGCGGCGGCGCACCGGCATCAAGCGCGCGCTGCTCGACCAGACGCTCCTGTCCGGCGTCGGGAACATCTACGCCGACGAGGCGCTGTGGCGCGCGCGCCTGCACTTCGCGCGTGCCACCGACCGGCTGCGTCCGGTCGAGGTGCGCCGCGCGCTGGACGCCGCCACCGAGGTCATGACCGAGTCGCTGGCCCAGGGCGGCACGAGCTTCGACGCCCTGTACGTCAACGTCAACGGCGAGTCCGGCTACTTCGCGCGGGGCCTCGCCGTCTACGGCCGCGCGGGCGAGCCGTGCCCGCGCTGTGGTGCGCCGGTCCGCCGCGACGCGTTCATGAACCGCTCGTCGTACACCTGCCCGGTCTGCCAGCCGCGCCCGCGGAACGGACGCTGGTGACGACCGGGGCGGTCAGCGGCTGAGCGCCCAGTCGACGAGGGCGTCGACGGCGTCGCGGTCCAGGGGGTCGGCGCCGGCGTGCCGCATGGCGTACTCGCCGAGCAGCGTCCGGTACAGGACGGCGGCGCGCCGATCGGCGTCCGGGGCCCCGGCGTCGGTGACCAGCCGGACGAGGTAGGCGACGCGGACGTCGTCCACGGCACGCAGTGCGTCGCGGGCTCTGCCCTCGCGCGCCGCCCAGGCGCGCACCGCCCCGTCGAAACCTTTGTCGGCGTGCGCGAAGACGAGGCGGGCGAGGCGACGCAGCCGGTCGGCGGGGTCGGTGCCGGCCTCGTCCTCCACCTGCGAGATGACGCCGGCCGTGCCCGCTTCGCGCCAGTACTCCAGCAGTGCGCCGAGCAGCGCGTCCCGGTCGGAGAAGTGCCAGTAGAAGCTGCCCTTGGAGACGCCGAGTTCCCGGGCGAGGGGCTCCACGCGGACGGCGTCGACGCCGTCCGCGGCCAGGCGCCGGGCGGCGGCGCGGACCCAGTCGGAGGCGGAGAGGGCAACCACCCGTTGACCATACGCCACCGTACGGCTAGCGTGACCGTACGCCACCGTATGGAGGATCCGATGTCGACCGCCGCCGCCGTCCTGCTCGCCGTCATCGCCACCGTGCACTCCCTGCTGGGAGAGCGGGTGGTGGTCCGCCCGCTGCTCGCGTCGCCCGACTGGCGCGTCGGCGTCCCTCGCCCCTGGGCGGACCGCCTGCTCCGGGCCGTCTGGCACCTGCTGTCGCTCGCCTGGTACGCCCTCGCCGGGGCGCTGCTCGGCTGGTCGGTGCCGGTGACCGTCGGAGCGCTCTGCCTCGTGACCGCGGTGACGATCTTCGCGGCGGTGCCCGGCCACCTCGCGTGGCCGGTGCTCGCCGTGACAGGCCTGCTCGCGCTGGCCGCCGGGTCGGCGGTGCCGGCCGTGGCGCTGTGGTCCGGAACGATCGCCGCCGTGGCCGCCGCGCTCGTCGCCGCGGGGTTCCACGTCGCGTGGGCGGCGGGATCCACGGCGGGGGCCGGCCGGGTGCTGCCCCAGCGGACGGGTTCCCGCGAGCCCGTGCTCCGGCCCGGCCGGGCGGCGACGCTGGCCGTCGTCGTGGCGCTCGTCGTGTACGCCGTCGTCGTCCTCGCCCTGGCGCTGGGCGCGGACGGTGCCGGGTGGCGCCCGCTCGGGATCGCGGCGCTCGTCGTCCTGCTGGTCCGCGTCGTCGGGGACGGGCGTTACGTGGGCGTCTCCAAGCGCGTGCGCGACACCCGATTCGCCCGGGCCGACGACCGGTACTGGACGCCGGCCGTCGGCCTGCTGGCCGCGGGCGCGGCGGCGGGCCTGGCGCTGGCCGCTTGAGCGAGTCTCAGCGCGCCACGACGTTGCGCAGCCCGGCCGCGCCGTCGGCGAGCCACGACCGCAGCTGCTCGGTGACGAAGCCGGCCGCGCCCTGCGGGCGCCCGCCCGCGACGTGGGGCGTGAGGATCAGGTGCGGAGCGTCCCACAGGGGCGAGCCCTCGGGCAGGGGCTCGGTCTCGGTGACGTCGAGGGCGGCGCCGGCGAGGGTGCCGTCGCGCAGGGCGCCGACGAGCGCCTCCTCGTCGACCGTGGCGCCGCGCCCGGCGTTGACGAACCGCGCGTGCGCCGGCAGGAGCCCGAGCACGCGGGCGTCGAGCACGTGGTGGGTCGCCTCGGTCGCGGGCAGCAGGGAGATCAGCACGTCCGTGGTGGGCGCCACCTCGTCGATCGACGTGACCACGGGGAACCCGTAGCGCTCGCCGGCCGACGACGCGACGCCGGTCACGCGCGCGCCGAGCGCGGCGAGCAGGGGGGCGAGGACGGCGGCGATGGAGCCGAAGCCCCAGATCGTCACCCGCGCACCGCGCAGGGTGAAGCGGGCCTCGTCCTGCGCCTGCTCCTTGCCGAGGTCGCGGTCCCAGACGTGCTCGCGCTGCGCGGCGAGGGTGCGGTCGAGCCGGCGCACGGAGGCGAGGACGAGCGCGAGGGTGTGCTCGGCGACGGTCGCGTCGTGCAGGGAGCGGCCCGAGGAGATCACGACGTCGGGGGCGAACCCGGCAGCCAGCGCCTGGTCGGGGCCGGCGTTGAGGGTCTGCACCCAGCGCAGGCGCGTCATCCGCCGTGCGGCGTCCTCCAGGACGCGCTGGGGGCTCGACCACGTGACCAGCGCGTCGGCGCCCGTGTGCTCCTCGGGCACCGGGTCACGCATCACGTAGCGCGCCACCTCCACGCCGGGGACGTCGATCGTCAGGTCGAAGGGCGCGTTGCCCGGCACGAGGATCTTCACGCCTCGCGACGTTAGCAGCCGGGAGCCGGGTGGATCCGTACCGTTCGCCGTGCGGCCCGTGACCTGCCCTCTTATCGTGCGAAGGGCCGGCTTCCGCCGGGAGGGACGGATGACGGGGAGGTCGGCATGACGACGTCGGGCACGGGCACAGGGACGGCGCCGCCGACCCGCGAGCAGGTGCGGAAGGCCATGACGGCGCGCACGCCGCGCAACTACATCACGTGGATCACACTGGCGTTCATGATCACCTCGTCGGTGGCGAGCCTGCGGGCCGCGCCGACGATGGCGGTCTACGGCCTCGCGGCGGTGTTCCTGTACATCGTGCCGGCGCTCGTCTTCCTGCTGCCGACGTCACTGGTGTCGGCGGAGCTGGCGTCCGGCTGGTCGGGCGGCGTCTACCGGTGGGTGGCGGAGGGACTGTCCAAGCCGCTCGGCTTCCTGGCCGTCTGGTGCCAGTTCGCGATGACGATCTTCTACTACCCGAGCCTGCTCGGGTACGTGGCCAGCACGTTCGCGTACGTCATCAACCCGGCGCTGGCGTCCAACGGCGTGTACGTGGCCATCGTCATCGTGGTCATCTACTGGTCCGGGGTGTGGGTGTCGTCCCAGGGCACGAAGACCGTGGCAGGCCTGTCGAGCGCCGGGCTGATCATCGGCACGCTGATCCCGGCGGCGATCCTCGTGGTGCTGGGCATCGTGTTCCTCGGCCAGGGCAACCAGTCGGCGGCGCCGATGGACGCGTCGCACCTGCTGCCGCAGTGGACGGGCATCGCGTCGCTGGTGCTCATCGTCAACAACTTCCTGTCGTACGCCGGCATGGAGATGAACTCCGTGCACGTCAACACGCTGCGCAACCCGGGCAAGGAGTTCCCGCGCGCCATGTTCCTGGCGATCGGGCTGGTGCTGGTGATCTTCATCCTCCCGGCGGTCGCGATCAGCTGGGTGATCCCGGCGGACCAGCTCAGCCTCACCGCGGGGGTCATGCAGGCGTTCGACGCGTTCTTCGCCAACTTCGGGGTGTCGTGGCTGACGCCGATCCTCGGCCTCATGCTCATCGCGGCGTCGATCGGCGGCATGCTCACCTGGCTCGCGGGGCCGTCCAAGGGCCTGCTGACCGTGGCGCGGGAGGAGGGCTACATGCCGCCCTTCCTGCAGCAGCTCAACAAGCACGGGGTGCAGCAGAACATCCTGGTGGCGCAGGGCGTGTTCACCACCCTCATCGCGCTGCTGTACGCGTTCATCCCCGACGTCTCCAGCGCCTACTGGATCCTGTCGGTGATCACCACGCAGGTGTACCTGATCATGTACCTGCTGCTGTTCGTCGCGGCGATGCGGCTCCGGCGCACGGCCCCGGACCACCCCCGCGGCTACCGCGCCCCCGCGCTGAACGTGCTGTGCGTGGTGGGGTTCCTCGCCTCGGTGGCCGCGATGATCATCGGGTTCGTGCCGCCCGCGCAGTTCTCCAGCGGCTCGGTGTGGACCTACATCCTCATCGTCGGCGGCGGGCTCGGCATCATCGGGCTGCTCATCCCGTGGCTGTTCCTGCGGCTGCGCAAGCCGTCGTGGCGGCAGCCGGCGGCGAGCGCGGCCACGACGGACGAGGGGGAGTGACATGACCACCACGACGCCGTCCCCCGAGCCGGGGACCGAGAGGCCGGACCGCCGCCGCTGGATCACGTACACGGCGGCCGCCGTCCTGCTCCTGGTGCTCGGCGCGATCATGATGATCCAGTTCGCCGGCCACCAGGACCGGCAGGACCAGCGTGAGGCCGAGCAGAAGGCCGCGACCTTGCACGCCGCGTTCGCCGACATCGGCATCACGGCGTTCACGGAGGAGACCATCGCCCGCGTGCTCGGGTCCGACGGCGGCGGGTTCTGCACCGACCCCGCCGCGCTCGTGGACGCCACTGCCGACCTCGGCTCCGCCAACGGCGCCGCCGGGCCGGGCCTTCGGCCGTCCGTGCTCGACGAGCGCCGGCTCGAGGGCGACCGGCTGGTGATCGAGACGTACTGCCCCGACCAGCTCGACGAGTTCGACGCCTATGTCGACTCCCTCAACCTGGACGACACCACCACCCAGCCCACCACCGAGCCCACCACCGAGGAGGCCTCATGACCGCCACCGACGCCGCTCCCGACGCCATGCCGGACGTCGACGCCGTGCGTGCCGCCGTCGCGCCGCTGCTGCCCCGCGCGCTGGAGGACCTGCGCACCCTGGTCGCCATCCCGTCGGTCGCGGACGAGCGCCTCTACCCGCGCGCCGAGTGCGAGCGCGCCGCGCAGTGGGTCGTCGACGCCTTCCGTGCCGAGGGCATCGACGACGCACGCCGGGAGCGCACGCCCGACGGCTCGGACGTCGTCGTCGGCCACCGGCCCGGTCCGCCCGGCGCGCCGACCGTGCTGCTGTACGCCCATTACGACGTGCAGCCGCCGCTGGACGACGCCGCCTGGACCACGCCGCCGTTCGAGCTCACGGAGCGCGACGGCCGGCTCTACGGCCGCGGGGCCGCGGACTGCAAGGGGAACGTCGTCACGCACCTCACGGCACTGCGGGCCCTGCGCGCGCTGGTGGGCGACGACCTGCCGGTGGGGGTGCGGATCGTGATCGAGGGCTCGGAGGAGCAGGGCACGGGCGGCCTCGACGGGTGGGTGGAGGCCAACCCCGGGGCGCTCGCAGCCGACGCGATGCTCATCCAGGACACGGGCAACGCGACGCTCGGGCTGCCCACGCTCACGGTGTCGCTGCGTGGCGCGACGAGCGTCGTCGTGCGCGTCGATGCGCTCGAGGGCGAGATCCACTCCGGCATGTTCGGCGGCGCCGCCCCCGACGCGCTCGCGGCGCTGGTCGCGATCCTCGCCTCCCTCCGGGACGCCGACGGGAACACGACGATCGACGGGGTGGACGCCGCGGGCACGTGGCCCGGGGTCGGGTACGACGCCGACCAGTTCCGCGCCGACGCGGGCGCGCTGCCGGGTACGCGGCTGCTCGGCGACGGCACCGTCGCCGACATGCTGTGGGCCCGGCCCGTCGTGACGATCCTCGGCATCGACGCGCCGTCCGTCGTCGGCTCGGCCGCGGCGATCCAGCCGCGCGCCGCCGCCCGCCTCAACCTGCGCGTGCCGCCGGGTGCCGACGCCCGCGAGCTGCAGGACAGGCTGGCGGCACACCTCGAGGCGCACGCGCCGTGGGGCGTCCGCGTCACCGTCGAGCGCGACACCCCGGGCCAGCCCTTCGCCGCCCGCACCGACGGCCAGGTCTTCGAGGCGCTGTCCGCGGCGCTCGCGGACGCCTACGGCCAGGCGACCGTGACCGCGGGACAGGGCGGGTCGATCCCGCTGTGCAACATCCTCGCGAGCCAGTACCCCGACGCCGCGATCGTGCTGCTCGGGGTGGAGGAGCCCGCGTGCCTCATCCACGCCCCGAACGAGAGCGTGCACCCCAGCGAGATCGAGAACCTCGCCGTCGGGGAGGCGCTGTTCCTCGCCCGGCTCGGCGTCAGGCCGCCGTCCGGGCCCTCGGACTGACAGGCGCTCCCCGGTACCAGGCGCTCGCCCCGGGGAGGAACATCGTGACGGTCGCGGCGACGACCGCCGCCACGTGCGCCACGCGGACAACGGCGAACGCCGGTGCCAGCACGCCCCCGGACCCGACGGCGTCGAGAAAGCCCGCGCCGGCCGCCAGCGCGGCGACGGCGGGCACGACCATCGATGCCAACCCCACCCCGGAGAGCAGGACCGTGAGGGCGGTCCGTGCGTAGCGACGCCGCCGCCGGTACGCGACGACCAGGAGCGCCGCGACGGTGTAGACGACGGCGCGGATCGCGAGGCCGGCCCAGAGCCCGGCGTCCATCCCGCCGGTGGTCGTCAGCGGGACGACGACCAGCAGCGTCTCGACGATCCCCGACCCGACCGCGACGGCCCACAGGGCGGTCGCGCGACGGACGACGACAGGCGGACGTGAGCTGGTCGTGCCGATGGTGGCCTCGAGCGTCTGCATGTCGACGACGCTAGGCTCGCCGACCTGCGGCGCCCACCGTGCTGTCCGCCGTGATCCGGTAGGGCTGGCCACCGTCGTCCCGGCGGGTACGGCACGATGTGGACATGACGACGACGTCACCCGCCGCCCGCTACGACGCCGTCGTGGTGGGCGGCGGGCACAACGGGCTCACGGCAGCCGCCTACCTCGCACGGGCGGGCCGCAGCGTGCTGGTGCTGGAACGGCTCGACCACGTGGGCGGCGCCGCGGTGTCGGCGCGGGTGTTCCCGGGCGTCGACGCGCGGCTGTCGCGGTACTCCTACCTCGTGTCGCTGCTGCCGCGGCGGATCGTCGACGAGCTGGCGCTGCCAGTGACGCTGCGCCGGCGCCGGTACTCCTCGTACACGCCGGTTGGCGACGCCGGCCTCCTCGTCGACACGGGCGACGACACCGCCACCCGGGCGTCGTTCGCCGCCCTCGGCGCGGCGGGCGACCACGCGGCGTGGGGGCGCTGGTACGCCGCCACCGGCCGCCTGGCGCGTCGGCTCTTCCCGACCCTGACCGAACCCCTGCTGTCGCGGTCGCAGGCCCGCGCGCTGGTGGACGACGACGCGACCTGGCGCGCCCTCGTCGAGCGCCCGCTCGGCGAGGCGCTGCGTGCGCGGTTCGCCTCCGACGTCGTGCGCGGTGCGGTCGCGACAGACGGGCTGATCGGCACGTTCGCGGACCTCGACGAGGGCTCGCTGGCGCAGAACCGCTGCTACCTCTACCACGTCGTCGGCGGCGGCACCGGCGACTGGGACGTGCCGGTGGGCGGGATGGGCGCCGTGTCCGGGGCGCTGCGGGACGCCGCGCGCGCGGCGGGCGCCACCGTCGTCACGCGGGCCGACGTCACCGCCGTCGACCCCGGGACCGGCGGCGAGGTACGGGTCTCCTGGACGGCCGACGACGGCCGCGAGCACGAGGTCGCGGCGGGCGCCCTGCTGTGCGGCGCGGCGCCCGACACCCTGGACCGCCTGCTGGCCGCCGCCGGGGCCGCGCCGTCGGGCCGCGGGACGACCCGGCCCCCCGAGGGCGCGCAGCTGAAGGTGAACATGCTGCTGCGCCGGCTGCCCCGCCTGCGCGACGGCGTCGACCCCGTGGCGGCGTTCAGCGGGACTTTCCACGTCAACGAGGAGTTCGCGCAGCTCCAGGCCGCGCACGCCGAGGCCGCCGCCGGGCGGGTGCCCACCCTCCCGCCGTGCGAGATCTACTGCCACTCCCTGACGGACCCGTCGATCCTCGGCCCCGACCTGCGGGAGTCCGGCGCCCAGACGCTCACGCTGTTCGGCCTGCACATGCCGGCGCGGCTGTTCCGGGGCGACGCCGCCGCCCATGACGCGGCGCGGGAGCGGGCGCTCGCGGCTACGCTCGCGTCGCTGGACTCCGTGCTGGCCGAGCCCGTCGAGGACGTGCTGCTGCGCGACGCCGACGGGCGGCCGTGCCTGGAGGCCCGGACCCCCGTGGACCTGCAGGACGACGTCGGGCTGCCGGGCGGGCACATCTTCCACCGCGACCTGACGTGGCCGTGGGCCGCCGGCGACGCCGGGGACGACTCCGGACTGGACCGGCCCGGCACGTGGGGCGTCGAGACAGCGCACCCCCGCGTGCTCCTGGCGGGAGCGGGCGCGAGGCGCGGCGGGGGAGTGAGCGGCGTCCCCGGCCGCGCCGCGGCGATGGCAGTGCTGGGAGCCGGCTAGCGGATCTCGGTCCGCAGCAGCCCGCGCAGCCCGACCGCCAGCGGGACGCCGACCCACAGCAGGGTCGACGTGCCGAGCTGCGCCCACGACTCGCCCGTCACCTGGGGCGCGGAGAAGGCCTGGAGCGTCGTGGGGAGGTCGAGCCAGAGCCCGTGCGAGGCCCACCAGGCGACGTACGACGCGGCGATCGCCGACAGCATGGGCGCGACGAGCACGAAGCCGAGGTACGCCACCAGCCCCGGCGCCGACGACCGGATCAGCACGCCGAGGCCGAAGCCCACGGCCACCGAGACCACATGGATCAGCAGGGCGCGCGCGGCCTGGTCGGCGGTGAGGTCCCAGGCGACGGGGACGTCGTGCAGCGCGCCGCCCACGAGCACGCCGACCGCGGCGACGGCGACCGACAGCGCCGTCGCCGCGAGCGTCACGAGCAGCACGGCGAGCGCCTTCGCGGCGACGACGCGGCCGCGGCGCGGCACCAGGGCGAACGTGGTGAGCGCCCCGCGCTGGCTCCACTCGCCGGTGACCGCCAGGACGGCGACCATCGGCAGCAGCAGCTGCATCGGCATCACCTGGACGGACACGAACGAGCCGAAGGACGCGGTGGCGTTCACGCCCCAGGCGGTGCCCGCCGCGATCATCGCGACGACGACGAACGCGATCGTCGCGAGCAGCCACGCCCCTGCGCGGGTGTCGCGGACCTTGCGGAGCTCGACGTCGACGAGGCGCGCCAGCGGGGGAGCGGTGGCGCCGCGGAGCGTCGGTGCCACGGCGTCGTGGGCGGGCGGGGCGGTGTCGACGGCGGTCATGCGGCGGCTCCGCTCGCTCGGTCCAGGGTGTCGCGCTGGGTGTCGGTGGTCAGGGCCAGGAACGTCTCCTCGAGGCTCGCGCCGTCACCGGCGCGCAGCTCGGTGACGGCGATCCCGGCGGCGAACGCCGCTGCTCCCGCGGCGGCGAGGCCGGCGTCGGTGGTCACGGCGCCGTCGGCGGCGGGTGCGGCGGTGAACCCGGCGCCGGTGAGGGCGGCGGCGAGCGCTGCGGGGTCGGCGGCCCGCACGAGCGTGCCCGCCCCGGCGAGCAGCTCGTCCTTGGTGCCCTGCGCCACCACGCGGCCGTGCCCGATGACCACGATGTCGTCCGCGACCATCTGGATCTCCGTGAGCAGGTGCGAGGACAGCAGCACCGTGCCGCCGTCGTCGGCGAACGCGCGCAGCAGGTCGCGCATCCAGCGGATGCCGGCGGGGTCGAGGCCGTTGGCGGGCTCGTCCAGCACGAGCACCTGCGGCTCCCCGAGCAGCGCGGTCGCGACGCCGAGGCGCTGCCGCATGCCGAGGGAGTAGTCGCGCACCCGCCGGTGGGCCTCGGCGGCGGTGAGGGAGACGAGGTCCAGCACCGCGTCCACGCGCCGGGCGGGCAGCCCCAGGGTGCGCTGCGCGAGCGTGAGCGTCTCGAGGCCGGTGCGGCCGCCGTGCTGGGCGGACGCGTCGAGCAGCACGCCGACGTCGAGGCCCGGGTTCGGCAGGTCGGCGTACCGCCGTCCGAGCACCCGCGCGGTGCCGGACGTCGGCTCGCCCAGCCCGGTGAGCAGCCGCAGCGTGGTCGACTTTCCGGCGCCGTTCGGGCCGAGGAACCCGGTCACCCGGCCCGGCAGCGCGGTGAAGGAGACGTCGTCGACGGCGGTCACCTCTCGGTACCGCTTCGTCAGGGCGTCGATCGTGATCATGGGCCCGACCCTAGGGGTGCCGGGGCGCGCCCCGGCATCCGGCATCACCCTGGGAGGACCCTGGCTTCGCCGGCCCGCTCCTGGTCGGCCGCCCACGCGTAGGCCGGCTCGTCGCGCCGCAGCGCGGCGTGCGGGCCGCGGGCCACGACCCGCGCGGCGCGGCCCCCGGTCGCGGACGAGATGCCGAGCAGCAGCACCTCGTCCGCGACCGCGAGCGGCGTGAGCCGGTGCGACGCGACGACCACCGCCCGCCCGGTCTCGCGGGCGTGCGCGGCGAGGGTGGCGACCAGGGCGTCGGCGGTGGCGGCGTCGAGGTGCTCGGCGGGCTCGTCGACGAGCAGCACCCCGGCCGGGGCGAGCAGCGCCCGGGCGACCAGCAGCCGGCGCCGCTCGCCGCCGGAGACGTCCGCGCCGTCGGGACCCAGCATCGTGTCCGCGCCGTCGGGCAGGGCGTCGAGCCAGGCGTCGAGGCCGACGGCGGCCAGCGCGGCGCGCGCGTCGTCCTCGGACAGGTCCGGCCGCGCGACGCGGAGGTTCTCCAGCACGGTGGTGCCGAACAGGTGGCCGTCCTCCGCGACGAAGAGCGCGCCGCCGTCGCCGACCCGGACGGCGCCGGAGCGCGCCGGCAGCAGGCCCGCCGCGGTCAGCAGCAGCGTCGTCTTGCCCACGCCCGACGGGCCGGCCAGCGCGACGACGGCGCCCGGCGGCAGCGCGAGGTCGACGCCCGCGACGACCGTGCGGTCCGCCCAGCCGGCATCCACGCCGTCGAGCCGGAGCAGCATGTCGGCCCCCTGGCCCGCCGGGGTGGGCGGTGCTCCCGACACGGGGGTCGCGTCGAACGGGCTGTCGGACGCCGGGTGCACCACGGTGGTCGGGGCTCCCGACAGGGCGGGGAGCAGGGCGACGAGCCGCCGCGCCGCCTCCCGCGACCGCCGCAGCTGGACCGCGGCGGCCGGCAGCGTCGACGTGGCCTCGAAGACGGCCAGCGGCGTGAGCACGACGACCGCCAGCTCGACAGGCGTGAGCGTGCCCGCCGCGACGGCGGGGATCCCGAGCAGCAGCGAGCACAGCACGGCGAGGGTCTGCGCCCCCGCGTCGATGGCGGCCGACGTGCCGGAGACGCGGGCGCCGTCGTCGGTGGTGCGGGTGAGCCGGGCGTCGGCGGCCCGCAGCCCCGCCCGGCGGCCGTCGAGCCGGCCCGCGACCCGCAGCTGCTGACCGTCCTCGAGCAGCTCCAGGGCGCGTCCCGTCACCTCCGCCCGGGCCGCCGCGCCCCGGCGCTCGACCGACGCCGCGGCGCGGGACGCGAGCCATGGCGCCAGCACGCCCGTGAGCAGCAGGCAGCCGAGCAGGGTGGCCCCGGCGGAGGGAAGGAACGCCCCGACCAGGATCACGGAGCCGAGCCCCACGCAGGCCGCCACCCCGGCGGGGATCCAGGCGCGCACGACGACGTCGCCCACCGCGTCGACGTCGGCACCCACGCGGGCGAGCAGGTCGCCCCGGCGCAGCGCAATCACCCGAGTGACGGGGCCGCGGGCGAGGGCGTCGTAGAGGTTGGCGCGCAGGGCGGCCATGCCGCGCAACGCCACGTCGTGGGAGGCGAGCCGTTCGAGGTAGCGCAGCACGCCGCGGCCGGTGCCGAACGCGCGCACCGCGACGACGGCGACCGAGAGCTGCAGCACCGGCGGCATCTGGGAGGCGCGGGCGACGAGCCACGCCGCCGCGGCGGCCAGGCCCACCGAGAAGCCGAGCGCCAGCGTGCCCAGCGCGACCGCACGGGCCACGCGGGTCCAGCGGACCTCGAGCATCGGCAGCACCTGGCGCAGCGGGTCGGCGGGACGGGCGGCGGGCCTCATGAGACCACCGCCTCGACCGGACCGACGGTGCGCGAGGCGACGTCGACGACCTGGTCGGCGAGCGCGAGCAGCGAGGCGCGGTGCGCGACGACCACCACCGTGCGGCCGGCGGCGCGCCAGGCGCGCACCGTGTCGAGCACGACCTGCTCCCCGCGGGCGTCGAGGTGCGCGGTGGGCTCGTCGAGCAGCACGAGCGGTGGGGGAGCGGCGCCTCCCGGGGCCCCGCCGTCGAGCAGCGCGGCCGCGAGCGCCACCCGCTGCCGCTGCCCGACGCTCAGCCCGGTGCCGCCCAGGCCCACCGGGGTGTCCCACCCCTGCGGCAGCCCGGCGACGACGTCGTGCAGGCCGGTGGTCCGCGCCGCCGCCTCCAGGGCGTCGGCGGTCACCGGGCGTCCGTCCGTCACGGCGTCGCGCACCGTGCCGGCGACGAGGGTGGGTCGCTGGGGCACCCACGTGACCTGCGGCCACCATGTGGCCGGGTCGAGGTCGGCGAGATCGACGGGAGCCTCGTGCGGGGCGGTCTCCACCAGCACCCGCCCCTCGTCGGGGCGCAGCAGCCCCAGGAGCACCAGCGCCGTCGTCGACTTGCCGGCGCCGCTGGGGCCGCGCAGCGCGACGACGCGACCGCCGCCGGGCCGGCCGGTGCCCAGCGGCACCCGGGCCGTGAGGCCGGCGGGCGCGAGGACGGCGCGGTCACCGGCCCGCACGCCTACCCCGTCGAGCACGAGGGTCGCGCCGGCGAGGGCCGGCGCCGTCGCCGTGCCGGCCGCGGGCAGCGGCCGCTCCAGGACCGTGAAGGCACGCTCCGCGGCGGCGAGGCCGTCGGTGGAGGAGTGGAACTCGGCGCCCACGCGGCGCAGCGGCAGGTACACCTCGGGCGCGAGCACGAGGACGGCGATGGCGGGCACGAGCGCGATCATCCCTTCGACGAGGCGGAGCCCGACGCCGACGGCGACGATCGCGACGGACAGCGTGGTGAGCAGCTCCAGCACCATCCCCGACAGGAACGCGATGCGCAGCGTGCCCATGGTGGCGCGCCGCGACGCGTCCCCGAGGGCGCGCACGCGGGCGCCGGGGCCGATCTCGCGCCCGAAGGCCCGCAGGGTCGGCAGCCCGGCCAGCAGGTCGAGCACCTGCGCCCCGAGGCGCTCGATCGTGTGCAGCCGACGTTCGGACGCGCCCGCGGTCATGACCCCGACCAGCCACATGAACAGCGGCACCAGCGGCAGCGTCACGACGCAGATCAGGGCGGAGACCCAGTCGAGCCCGAGCACGACCAGCACCAGCACCGGGGTGACGATCGCCGTGAGCAGCAGCTGCGGCAGGTACCGCACGAGGTAGGGGCCCAGGTCGTCCAGCCCGCGCGTGGCGAGCGTGGCGGTCGCGGCGGCGCCGCCCTCGCCGGCGGGCCGCGGGCCCAGCGCCACCGTGTGCGCCACCACCTGCTCGCGCAGCTCGGCCACGACGTCGGCCGCCGCCTTCTGCGCGTACCGCTCCTGCGCCCAGGCGATCGCGGCCCGGGCGGCGATCGTGGCGACCAGCGCGCCGAGCCACGGCGCGACGTCGGACAGGGCGAGGGGAGTGCCCGCGCTGCCCGCCGTGACGGCGGGGCCGAGGGCGTGCGCGATGGCGAACGCCTGCAGCACGAGGGCGCCGGCGGCGGCGACGCCGAGAGCGGCGGTCAGGGCGACGTACCAGCGGGCGGCGCGCGCACGCCGCAGGAGGCGCGGGTCGAGGGGCTTCACGGCGTCAGAATGCCGCGTCCTTGATCTTCTGCCAGGACAACCCCGCCGGGGCGGGGATGTCCTTGCTGGACAGCCGGCGCCGGAAGACCCAGTACGTCCACGCCTGGTAGGCGATGACGACCGGCGTGAGCACCACGGCCACCCACGACATCACGGTGAGCGTGTACGGCGTCGAGGCGGCCTCGGCCACCGTGAGGGCCTCGCCCCCGTCGAGGGCGGGGATGACGTCGGGATACATGGAGCCGAAGATCAGCACGACGGCGCTCGCGATGGCGACCGCCGACAGCGTGAACGCCACCCCTTCTCGGCGCGCCCGTGCCGCGACGACGACGCCCACCAGGGCAAGCGCGGCGACCGCGACGGCCGCCCACGTCCACGTCACCGAGTAGGCGACCTGGGCCCAGACCGCCCAGCCGCCGGCCACGACGAGCGCGACGACCGAGAGCGCGGACGCGAGCCGGCCCGCGCGCACCCGGACGTCACCGTCGGTCTTGAGCGCGACGAAGACGCTGCCGTGCAGCAGGAACAGCACGAGGGTGGTGAGCCCGCCCGCGAGGGCGAACGGGTTGAGCAGGGCCCAGAAGCCGCCGACGTACTGGTGGTCGGCGTCGAGCAGCAGCCCGCGCACGAGGTTGCCGAAGGCGACTCCCCACATGATCGCGGGGATCCACGACCCGGCCTGGATGGCGACGTCGCACCGGCGTACCCACCGTGCGTCGGAGATCTTGCCGCGGTACTCGAACGCGACGCCGCGCGCGATGAGGCCCAGCAGGATGATCAGCAGCGGCAGGTAGAAGCCGGAGAACATCGTGGCGTACCACTCGGGGAAGGCGGCGAAGGTGGCGCCGCCGGCCGTGAGCAGCCAGACCTCGTTGCCGTCCCACACCGGGCCGATGGTGTTGATGAGGACGCGACGCTCCTTGTCGCGCTGCTCCTTGCCGCCGCGCGGCAGGATCGACAGCAGCATGCCGACGCCGAAGTCGAAGCCCTCGAGCACGAGGTAGCCCGTCCACAGGACGGCGATGATGACGAACCAGAGGATCGCGAGGTCCATGGGTCTCCCAGTCTCGTTCTCGGCACTCGATACTTGGCGATGCTCAGTACGCGAAGGACAGCGGACGGTCGGTGTCGTCGGGCTCCTGCGCCTCCGGCGACTCGTCGCGGACGGAGTCCGGGACGCCCTCGACCGCGTACCGGTGCATGAGGCGGTACCAGACGACGGCGAGGACCGCGTAGACGAGCGTGAGCACGATCATCGACGTGAGGATCACGCCCGCCGGCACCGCCGTGGACACGCCGCGCTCGGTGAGCAGCCGCACCTGGTCGATCCCCGTCGGGTTGGGCGCCACCACCCAGGGCTGACGGCCCACCTCCGTGAAGATCCACCCGAACGAGCAGGCCAGGAACGGCGTGGGGATGGCGACGAGGCCCAGCCTGGAGAGCCACACGTTGTCGCTCACCCGGCCCTTGCGGGTGGCCCACAGCGCCGCCAGCGCGAGCGCCAGGGAGAACACCGCCAGGCCGATCATGAGCCGGAACGACCAGTACGTGACGGCCAGCGGCGGGGTGTAGGTGACGGGCTCGCCCGACGCGGTGACGTCGCCGTACCGCTCGGTGTACTGCTCCTGGACGTCGTAGACGCCGGGCAGGTACGACTCGGGGCCGGAGAAGTGGCCGGTGCCGAGGAAGCTGGTGACGCCGGGCACGGAGATCAGGTGGTCCACGTCCTCGCACCCCGCGTACAGGGGGCCGACCGCGAGGATGGAGAACTCCGCGGCCTCGGTGCCCTCGCAGAGGGCCTCGGCCGACGACATCTTGCCGGGCTGCTGCTCGTACATGAGCTTGCCCTGGAGGTCGCCGGACCAGATGACGCCCGCGCCGGCGATGATCATGGTCCACACGCCGACCAGCACCGCCGGTCGGTACACGGTGCGGGCCTTCTCGACGTTCTCGGGCCTCTTGCTGCGCACGAGCCGCACCATCCACCACGTCGCGATGCCGCAGACGAAGGTGCCGGCGGTGAGGAACGCGGCGGCGATGGTGTGCGGGAACGCGGCCCACAGCGTGTTGTTGGTGAGCACCGCGCCGATCGACTCCATCTCGGCGCGCCCGGTCTCCTCGTTGTAGATCGTGCCCACCGGGTGCTGCATCCACGAGTTCGCCGCGAGGATGAAGAAGGCCGAGAGGTTCGTCGCGAGCGCGAACAGCCAGATGGACGCGAGGTGCACCTTCTTCGACACGCGGTCCCAGCCGAAGATCCACAGGCCCAGGAAGACGGACTCGACGAAGAACGCCGCCAGGGCCTCCATCGCGAGGGGAGCCCCGAAGACGTCGCCCACGAACCGGGAGTACTCGCTCCAGGCCATACCGAACTGGAACTCCTGCCAGATACCGGTGACCACGCCCAGGGCGAAGTTGATGAGCATGAGCTTGCCGAAGAACTTCGTCAGCCGGAGCCAGCGCTCCTTCTTGGTGACGACCCACGCGGTCTGCATCCCGGCGACCAACGGCGCGAGGCCGATCGTCAGGGGCACGAAGATGAAGTGGTAGACGGTGGTGATGGCGAACTGCCACCGTGCCAGTGCGAGGGGGTCCACGGGTTCTCCTGGGCTCGACCGGGTCGTCTTCCGACGGTAGGACCACCGCCCGGCAAGCGCACGACCACGACGGTCGCGATCCCGGGACGAGGTTAGTGAAGACTTTCACGATCTAAGTCGTGAAGGTCTTCACAAGTCAAGCCGGGTGATCCCGGACGGCGACGTGCGGCGTCGGGTCACGCGGTGGTGCGCGCAGGATGCGATACTGGTCCGAAGCCGTCCGGGCCCACATCCCGGGGCGGCCCACGAGCTCGCAGCACTCGCGATCCGCACGCGATGCCGCCGCCAGGCACGAGGCCGGGCGGCGGGCGTCCGCGACGAGCGCGGTGCCGCAGCCGGAACCGAGACTTCCGTCGGCCGGTGCGCTGAGCAGCGCCGCCGTCCGACGACGACCACCGGTGGTCCGCACGTGTGGGGGCGGGACCGCCGGAGCTGGAGCGCCTTCCGTGACGTCCGACACCCCGACCGACGCAGCCCGCGAGCAGGTCGAGACCCCCGCTTCCACACCGGCGCGCAAGCCCGCCCGCCGCCGTGCCACGCGCCCCAGCGCGGCCCCGACCGCGCCGGCCGCCGAGCAGCCGGCCGCCGAGCAGCCGGCCGCCGAGCAGCCGGCCGCCGAGCAGCCGGCCGCCGCGCCTGCGGCACCGGAGCCCGCCGCGTCCGCCCTTGCCGACCTGGTGCTGCCGGAGCGCGCCGGGACCCGTTCCGAGGCATCTGCCGGCACCGCGTCGCTGGCCGACATCGTCCTGCCCGAGGGGCCCGACGGTCGTGCCGACGAGAGCGACGCCGTCGCGCAGAAGCCCGCCCGGAGCCGTCGCCGAGCCACCCGCTCCGGCGCAGCGCAGACCGCCGTCGAGGCGGAGCCCGCCTCCCCGGCCGCTGCCGAGGCCGAGCCCGAGGCCGAGCAGGCGCCCGCTGCGCCCGCCAAGGGCCGTGCCGCATCCGGCACCAGGACCCGCGCTCGCCGCGCCGCCGAGCCGGCGCCCGCGGCGGACGGCGCCGTCACCGACGCCGAGCAGCCTGTCGAGCAGCCCGCCGAGAAGGTCGCTGAGAAGTCCACCGAGAAGACCACCGAGAAGACCACGGTGACGAAGGCGCCGAAGAAGGCCTCCCCGCGCAAGAAGGCTGCCACGGCCAAGGCCGACGCGGTCGCCGCGAAGCAGGAGACGGCTGAGCCGGCAGCGCAGGAGCCGGCCGCGCCCCGCTCGCCCGCCGCCAGGGGCGGTGGGTCGGTGACGCCGCGTCTCGCGACGACGGCGGTCCTGTTCCAGGCGCCGGACCTCTCGACCTCGCGCCGGTCTCGCCGGGCGCAGGCACCGGCCGGCCCGCCGCGCCCGCACGAGGAGACGGAGGCCGCAGCCGCCCCGGCGGCCGAGGAGACCGGCACGTCGACCGCCGGCCCCGCGGCCGGAGCGGCGGCCGAGGAGACGACGACGGGCGGGTCGGCGAGGTCGGCGCGCACCCGGTCCGCGCGGTCGACCCGCGGGTCGCGGGCAGCCAAGCGCGAGCAGGCCGCCCCGGATGCTCCCGTGGACGAGCCCGCGGTCGAGACGACGGCTGACCAGCCCGGCGAGGACGCGACGCCGGCCGGGGCACCTGTTGCCGAGCAGGCCTCGGCCGAGGCGCCCGCGGCCGAGCAGACCGCGGCCGAGGTCGAGCTGAGCGAGGACGAGGCCGCCGCGGTCGAGGAGGTCGGCGCGATCGAGTCCGAGCTCGTGGCCGAAGGCGTCGAGCTCGTCGACCTGAGCCCGGAGGACCTGAGCGACGAGGACAGCGAGGACGACGAGATCCGCCCCCGCCGCCGTCGTCGGCGGGGTGGCCGGGGCCGTCGCGGCGGTCGCCGCCCCGAGGACGACGCCGAGGGCGACGAGGACGGGTCGGACGAGGACGCGGCCGACGACGACCGCACTGCCGACGCGGACGCGGACGAGCGCGCCGACGAGCAGGGCGAGGACCACGCCGACGAGCAGGGCGACGACGAGGAGGGCGGGGAGTCCGCCTCGAGCCGTCGGCGCCGCCGCCGTCGCCGGGGGACCCGCGCGGAGCGTGCGGAGGCCGCCGTGGCGCGCACCCGCGACCGCGACGAGGTCACGGCGCTCAAGGGCTCGACGCGTCTCGAGGCGAAGCGTCAGCGCCGCCGCGAGGGCCGCGACGCGGGCCGCCGCCGCCAGATCATCACGGAGTCGGAGTTCCTCGCCCGCCGCGAGTCCGTCACCCGGTCGATGGTGGTGCGGGAGCGCGACGGGCGCACCCAGATCGCCGTGCTCGAGGACGGCGTGCTCGTGGAGCACTACGTGTCCCAGCAGTCGCAGGCGTCGATGGTGGGCAACGTCTACCTCGGCCGCGTGCAGAACGTGCTGCCCAGCATGGAGGCCGCGTTCGTCGACGTCGGCAAGGGGCGCAACGCCGTCCTGTACGCCGGCGAGGTGAACTGGGACGCTGCGGGCCTCGAGGGCCAGCCGCGCCGCATCGAGGAGGCCCTGAAGTCGGGCGACTCGGTGCTGGTCCAGGTCACGAAGGACCCGATCGGTCACAAGGGCGCGCGCCTCACCTCGCAGGTCACGCTCGCCGGCCGCTACCTCGTGTTCGTGCCCGGTGGCGGCATGACCGGGATCAGCCGCAAGCTGCCCGACACCGAGCGCAGCCGGCTCAAGAAGATCCTGCGCGACGTCGTGCCCGAGGGTGCGGGCGTCATCGTGCGCACCGCCGCGGAGGGGGCGAGCGAGACCGAGCTGCGTGCCGACGTCGAGCGGCTGGAGGCGCAGTGGGCCTCGATCGAGAAGAAGTCCGCCTCCGCCAGCGCCCCGGCGCTGCTGCAGGGGGAGCCCGACCTCGCGATCCGCGTGGTGCGCGACATCTTCAACGACGACTTCACGTCCCTGCAGATCCAGGGCGGGGCGTGGGACGAGATCTCGCAGTACGTCGACGAGCTCGCCCCGGACCTGCGCGAGCGCGTGACCAAGTGGACCGAGAACACCGACGTGTTCGCCGTGCACCGCGTGGACGAGCAGCTCGCCAAGGGCATGGACCGCAAGGTCTGGCTGCCCTCGGGCGGCTCGCTCGTCATCGACCGCACCGAGGCGATGACGGTCATCGACGTCAACACCGGTAAGTTCACCGGCGCGGGCGGCACCCTCGAGGAGACCGTCACCAGGAACAACCTCGAGGCGGCCGAGGAGATCGTGCGCCAGCTGCGGCTGCGCGACATCGGCGGCATCGTCGTCATCGACTTCATCGACATGGTGCTCGAGTCGAACCGCGACCTGGTGCTCCGCCGGCTGGTGGAGTGCCTGGGCCGCGACCGCACCAAGCACCAGGTGGCGGAGGTCACCTCGCTCGGCCTGGTGCAGATGACCCGCAAGCGCGTGGGCCAGGGCCTGGTCGAAGCTTTTTCGGAGACCTGCGAGCACTGCAAGGGTCGCGGGTTCATCGTGCACAGCGAGCCGATCGAGAAGGGCGCTCCGCACCAGCACGGTGACGGCGACCAGGCCGACGGCTCGAAGCGCTCGCGCCGCAAGCGCGGCGGCAAGCAGGCGGAGCCCGCGGCCTCGGCCCCGGCGGCCGAGGTGCCGACGTTGCCCGAGGACAGGTCCGAGGCGCGCGAGGCTGTCAAGGCCACGCTCGCGACGATCGCGGCCGCGGCGGCTCACGCGCACGAGCACGAGGCCAAGGACGGTGCCGACGACGCTGCCGAGGACGTGGCGAAGGGCGGCGCCCCGGTTGCGGAGGCTCCCGCCGCCGAAGCCCCCGCCCCGGTCGTGCTCCCCGAGCCGGTGGAGGCGCCGGCGGTGACGCCCGTCGCCCCGGAGACGCTCATCGAGCTGCCCGAGCGGAAGCCGGAGGCGGAGCCCGCCCCGGAGCAGCCCGCCGAGAAGCCTGTGAAGAAGGCGCCGCGCCGAGCGCGCAAAGGAGCCGGAGCACCGAGGTCTGCTCAGCCGGGTGCTGGGGAGGCTACGGCCGCGGGAGTGACCGGCACCGAGTGACCGGCACCGAGTGACCGGCACCGAGTGACCGGCACCGAGTGACCGGCACCGAGTGACCGCCAGACGACGGCGGGCCCGAACGCAGGTTCGGGCCCGCCGTCGTCAGGCGTCCGGGACGATCGCCCGCTCGTCGTCCAGGCGGCCGTAGAACTCGCTGAGCGTCGCCGAGAAGCTCTCGGGGTGCTGCTCGTTCCACGGGTGGCCTGCGCCGGGGACCACCTGCAGCCGGGCGCCGGGGACCTCGTGTGCGAGGCGGCGGGCGGCGGGCAGGTTCGCGACGTCGCGGGAGCCGCACAGGACGAGCGTGGGCACGTGGATCTCGCGCAGGCGCGGCACCGTGTCGACCCGGCTGATCGACCGCAGCACGGCGAGCCAGTCGGCCTTGGTGAGCCCCATCCCGGCGGCGACCCGCTCTGGTAGCAGCCTGATCACGCCCCGCTGCACGGCCATGAGCACGGGGTTCGGGCGCACCTGGGTGCCGGACAGCACCAGCGACGCCACGCGGTCGGGGTGGTCCAGGGCGAGCTGGGTCGCCGTCATGGCCCCGAGCGACAGACCGCACAGGTGCACCCTGTCGAGGTTGCGCGCGTCCAGATCGTCGACGAGGGACCGTGCCGCCCCCTGGACCGTGAAAGGTGTGCGCGCGGCCCCTGTGATCCCCGGGACGGGGGGCGCGAAGCCGGTGTACCCCGGCGGCAGCGCTGTGAGCTGGGCGTCCCAGGACGAAGGGCTCGCACCGAGCCCGTGGAGGAACATCACCGTGCGTGCGTCGTCGGTCACGCCCGCCACGCTAGCCGGGTGCTTGACTGGTGACCATGCCGAGAACCACGGACGACGGGCGCATGGGGCGGCTCGAGGTGATCGCCGGCCCGATGTTCGCCGGCAAGACCGAGGAGCTGGTGCGCCGGGTGCACCGCGCGCAGGTCGCGCGGCGCGGGGTGCTCGTCGTCGGGCACGAGCTCGACACCCGCAGCGGGCCGGGCCGGGTCGCGTCGCACTCCGGGCTCGAGGTGCCGTCCCGGAGCGTGGGCGAGGCCGGCCAGATCCTGGCGCTCGTCGCCGACGGCACGGAGCTGGTGGCGGTCGACGAGGCGCAGTTCTTCGGCCCGGACCTGGTGGACGTCGCGACGGCCCTGGCCGACGCCGGCCTGGTGGTCGTCGTGGCGGGGCTGTCGGTGACGTTCGACGGCCGCGCCTTCCAGCCGGTGGCCGACCTCGTCGCCGTCGCCGAGTCGGTCACCAAGCTCACCGCGGTGTGCGCGGTCTGCGGCCGGGACGCGGCCTTCCACGTGCGGCTCGAGGCAGTGCCCACGGGCGACGACGACGCGCTGGCCCCGACCTCGGGTCACGTGGGTGGCGCCGAGTCGTACGAGGCACGCTGCCGGCGCCACCGGCACGGGTGACGCCGGCGAGCGGACCGAGGGCGGTCAGCGCCGCCCGAGCTGCTGCCGCATCGGGCAGTCGAACGGGTCGCGGGCGGCCAGCCCCACCTCGTTGAGGTAGCGCACGACGATCGCGTACGAGCGCAGCAGCGAGGTCTCGGTGTACGGCATGCCGAGCCGCGCGCAGTGCTCGCGGACGATCAGCCGGGCCCGCGCCAGGTGCGGGCGGGGCATGCTGGGGAAGAGGTGGTGCTCGACCTGGAGGTTGAGGCCGCCCATCAGCACGCTCATCCAGGCGCCTCCGGTCACGTTGCGGGACGTCAGCACCTGCTTCGACAGGAAGTCGATGCGGCTGCCCTCGGGGATCATCGTCATGCCTTTGTGGTTGGGCGCGAACGTCGCGCCCATGTAGACGCCGAAGACAGCGAGCTGGACGCCGAGGAACGCGAACCCGAGCCCGAGCGGCAGCCACCAGAAGATCACGGCGACGTAGACGGTCAGGCGCACCAGGATGGTGGCGAGCTCGCGCCGTCGGGCCCCGCGGTCCTCCGGCGGTCCGGTCATCAGCGACCGCACGGCCGTGACGTGCAGGTTGAGCCCCTCGAGGGTGAGCAGCGGGAAGAACAGCCACCCTTGCCGGCGGGTGATCGCGCCCAGGAACCCGCGGTGGTCGGCGGCCGCCTCCGCGGTGAAGGAGATGACGCCGGGGGCGACGTCGGGGTCCTTGCCCACGTGGTTGGGGTTGGCGTGGTGGCGCGTGTGCTTCGTCATCCACCACGAGTAGCTGATCCCGACGACGGCGTTGGCGAGGATGCGCCCGACCCGGTCGTTGAGCGGCCCGGACGCGAAGACCTGCCGGTGCGCGGTCTCGTGCGTGAGGAAGGCGAGCTGGGTCAGCACCACTCCGAGCACGGCGGCGACCAGCAGCTGGAACCAGGAGTCGCCCAGCAGGACGAACGCGGTCACGACCCCGCCGAGCGCGACGGCGAGTGCGACGGCGACGGCGAGGTAGTAGCCGTACGCCCGGCGCAGCAGTCCCGCGTCGCGGACCTCCCGGGACAGCGCGCCGTAGGCGCTGGTGAACTGTGCCGCGGCACCGCCGCGCGGGGCGGCGTTGCTCTCGAGGACGGCCGGGACGACTGGGGGCATGCACGCCTCGCAGGGGTCGGGGTCGACTTCCCAGCCGAGGTGTGAGCGGTCGCTCGGTCGTGCGGATGCCTCGAGCCTACGGGGCCGTAGGTTCAGGGCAAGGGGGATGTCCCCCCGAGTGCGCCGAGCCGGGCGAGCAGCCGGTGCGACGTCTCGGCGTCCGCGGCCGCGAGGATCCCGCGCCCGCCGCGGACGGGCCCGCCGTCGAGGTCGGTGACGACGCACCCTGCCGCCTCGCACAGCGCGACGCCGGGCAGGAAGTGGACGCTGTCGTCGACGCTCGCGCCCGTGAGGTACGCGGCCTGTCGGCCGACGGCCACCCAGGCGAGGGCGAGCGAGGTGGAGGCCACGCGCACGGCGAACGCCGCCCGCAGGGCCGCGTCCGCGACGAGGGCGGGCGCACGGCCCCCGTTGTCCACGTCCACGTTGACGAGCCGGGTCACGGGCGTGGGTGCGGCGTCCTCCTCCCGGACGCCCGGGCGTGCCCCGCGCACGCGGGTGCGGGACCCGTCGGTCCAGATCACCTCGCCCGTGAGCGGGTCGGCGACGGCCGCGGCCAGGACGCGCTCGCCGCCGCGGTCACGCGCGACGAGAGCCACGTTGACGCCGAACGCCGGGACGCCGGCGGCGAAGTTGAGGGTCCCGCACAGCGGGTCGACGTACCAGCGCCGGGCGGCGTCCCCGCCGGTGGCGCCGAGCTCCTCGCCGACGACGCCGTCGCCCGGGCGCGCCGTGGCGAGCACGGCGCGGATCGCGCGCTCGGCCGCGACGTCGGTGTCGGTGGCGAAGTCCAGCGCCGACTTGGCGTGCCGCGTGACCGGGTGCCGGTAGGCGGCGGACACCTCCGCCGCACCGGCGAGGGCGGCGGACACCGCGACCTCGACGTCGCCGGGATCACGGGGCGTCCGCACGGCGGAGCCGGGGGCCATGGATTCGGTCATGGAGCGCATCCTGGCACGGCGGCACGAGCGCCGGGGCCCCGCCGCGTCAGTCCTCCACCAGCGGCACGAACGAGTAGGTCCCGTGCTCGGAGGCGCGGGTGGTGCCGTGGTCGTCGCGGGTGACGAGCACCATCACGTGCCGCACCGGGATGACCATGCGGCCGCCGCGCGCCACCTGGTCGACGAGCTCGTCGGGAAGCCGGGTGGCCGCGGCGGACACCAGCACCCGGTGCCAGCCGCCCTCGCGCGGCGCCCCGAGCACCCCGGGGGTGGCGTGGGCGACGCGCGCCCAGGTCGTGCCGGTGCGGCGCACGTTCGCCGCGCCCCAGGCGGCGATGTCGGCGTGCCGCTCGAGGCCCAGCACCGAGCCGGTGGGGCCGACGAGCCGCGCCAGCAGCGCCGTCGTCCACCCGGATCCGGCGCCGACGTCGAGCACGGTCGCGCCGACCGGCACGGCCAGGAGGCGGAGCATCGCCGCGACGGTGGACGGCTGCGAGCACGTCTGGCCGTGCCCGATCTCGATCGGCCGGTCGGCGGCGGACCACCGTCGCCCGGAGCGGGGCAGGAAGCCGCGCCGGTCGACGTCGCGCAGCGCGGCCGTCACCGCGTCGTCGACGCCCCCGGCGCCCGTCGGCAGGTCGGCGTGCCCGGTCCGTCCCGTCATTCCCTCATCGTCACCCCGCCCCGCGTCCGACACCGGGCGAGCGACGGCGGCCGGGTCGACGATCGAGGGGAGCGGCCGGCGACCGCCGCCGGCCCCGGACCCTCGGAGGACGACATGGCAGGCACGGTCGCGCGCGTCACGGAGATCACCGCCCGCTCGGACACGAGCTTCGAGGACGCGATCCGCGTCGGACTCGAGCGCGCCGGCCGGACGGTCCGCAACATCACGAGCGCCTGGGTGAAGGAGCAGAAGGTGGAGGTGTCGGACGGCGCGGTCGTCGCGTGGCAGGTGGACATGCAGGTGACGTTCGTCCTCGACGAGTGAGCGGGACCCGGCGTGAGGTGGGCCACGTCACGGCCGCACGGACCGACCGTCGTTTGAACCGATGGGGGCCGTGACGTAGTCTGGGACGTCGGCGCGCCTCTGGCGTGCCAGTCCCGTGTGTCCACGACGCACCGCACTCGACCGCCGCGGCGGGCCGAGTTGCAGACCAAGTCGGTGAAGAACGTCGTGCGGCATGCCCAGACCAGGAGAGATGAGCAGCAACATGGTGTACGCGATCGTCAAGGCCGGTGGCCGACAGGAGAAGGTGTCCGTCGGGGACATCGTCGTCATGGACCGTGTCAAGGCCCAGGCCGGGGACACGGTGGAGCTGCCCGCTCTGCTTCTGGTGGACGGGGAGAAGGTGACCACCGACGCCGCGAAGCTGGCGAAGGTCAAGGTCACCGCGGAGGTCGTGCGGGACGAGAAGGGTCCGAAGATCACGATCCTCAAGTACAAGAACAAGACCGGCTACCGCAAGCGCCAGGGCCACCGCCAGTCGCTGACCCGCCTCAAGGTCACCGGCATCAAGTGACTCATCGCCGGGCCGAGCGCGACACCCGCAGCACGGCCCGCGGCACTGATCCCCTCGTTCTTCGCAGAAAGCAGGTCTGACAGATGGCACACAAGAAGGGCGCGAGCTCCTCGCGCAACGGTCGTGACTCGAACTCCCAGCGCCTCGGCGTGAAGCGCTACGGTGGCCAGGTCGTCAAGGCCGGCGAGATCATCGTCCGCCAGCGTGGCACCCACTTCCACCCCGGCGAGAACGTCGGCCGTGGCGGCGACGACACGCTGTTCGCGCTGACCGCCGGCTCTGTCGCCTTCGCGACGCGTCGTGGCCGCAAGGTCATCGACATCGTCGCGGCCGAGGTCTGAGCCGCAACACACTTCCTCGACTCCCACCCGAGTCGACGACGAGGGGCGCACCGTCGCGGTGCGTCCCTCGTCGCTTTGCCTGAGAGGATCTGACCATGGCCAGCTTCGTCGATCGCGTGGTGCTGCACGCCGTGGGCGGTGACGGCGGCCACGGCGTGGCGTCGATCCGCCGCGAGAAGTTCAAGCCCCTCGCGGGCCCCGACGGCGGCAACGGCGGCGACGGCGGCACCGTGAAGCTCGTCGTCGACCCGCAGACGACGACGCTGCTCGAGTACCACCACTCGCCGCACCGGCGCGCGACCAGCGGCACCCAGGGCATGGGCGACGACCGCGACGGCGCCAACGGCGGCGACCTCGTGCTGCGCGTGCCGGACGGCACCGTCGTCAAGGACCGCGACGGCGACGTGCTGGCCGACCTCGTGGGCGCCGGCGCGGAGTTCGTCGTCGCGCAGGGTGGCCGCGGCGGCCTCGGCAACCGGGCGCTCGCCTCCCCGCGGCGCAAGGCCCCGGGGTTCGCGCTGCTCGGCGAGCCGGGCGAGGAGCGCGAGGTCGTCCTCGAGCTCAAGACCATCGCCGACGTCGCGCTCGTGGGGTACCCGAGCGCCGGCAAGTCGTCGCTGGTCGCGGCGATCTCCGCCGCCCGGCCCAAGATCGCGGACTACCCGTTCACCACTCTCGTGCCGAACCTCGGCGTCGTGCAGGCCGGCGACACCCGCTACACCGTGGCCGACGTGCCCGGCCTCATCCCCGGCGCCAGCGAGGGCAAGGGCCTCGGGCTGGAGTTCCTGCGGCACGTCGAGCGCACCGCCGTCCTGGTGCACGTGCTCGACTGCGCCACGCTCGAGCCGGGCCGCGACCCGCTGAGCGACCTCGACGTCATCGAGGCCGAGCTGGCCGCGTACTCCGGGGACCTCGGCATCGAGGGCGGTCGGGTGCCGCTCACGGAGCGCCCGCGCCTGGTCGTGCTGAACAAGATCGACGTGCCCGAGGCGCGCGAGCTCGCCGAGCTGGTGCGCCCCGACCTCGAGGCGCGCGGCTTGCGGGTCTTCGAGGTCTCGACCGCCAGCCACGAGGGCCTGCGCCCGCTCACCTTCGCCCTCGGCCAGCTGGTCGAGCGTGCCCGTGCCGCCGCGCCCGCGCCCGAGCAGACGCGCGTCGTGCTGCGCCCGCGCGCCGTCGACGAGGCAGGCTTCACGGTGACGGCGAAGAGGGAGCACGAGGGCGTCTACTACGAGGTGCGCGGCTCCAAGCCGGAACGCTGGGTGCGCCAGACGGACTTCAACAACGACGAGGCCGTCGGCTTCCTCTCGGACCGCCTCGCCAAGCTGGGCGTGGAGGACAAGCTCCTCAAGGCCGGCGCCGTCGCGGGCGACGAGGTGCGCATCGGTGATCCCCGCAACGCCGTCGTCTTCGACTGGGAGCCCACGCTCACCACCGGACCCGAGCTGCTGGGCGTGCGCGGCACCGACCTGCGCCTGGACGAGAGCTCGCGGCCCACCCGTTCCGAGCGGCGTCGCGAGTTCACCGAGCGCATGGACGCCAAGACCGAGGCGCGTCGCGAGCTCTGGACGGAGCGGCAGTCGGGCCACTGGACGGACCCGGACGACGACTGACGCCCGTTCCGGCGAGAATGCGCGGGTGAACGCCGCCACCTCCCGCGCCAGCCTGCCGGACGCCCGCCGCGTCGTCGTCAAGATCGGGTCGTCGTCGCTCACGGGCCCGGACGGCCGCCTCGACCTCGGCGCGCTGCGCGCCCTCGTCGACGTGCTGGCCGCCCGGGTGACGGGCGGCGGGCAGGTCGTGCTCGTGTCCTCGGGCGCGATCGCCGCCGGCATCGGACCGCTCGGGCTGAACGCACGGCCGCGCGACGTCGCGACCATGCAGGCCGCCGCGATGCTCGGCCAGGGCCAGCTCGTGGCCCGGTACACCGAGGCGTTCGCGGCGCACGGGCTGCAGATCGGGCAGGTGCTGCTCACCGCGGAGGACACGGTGCGGCGGTCGCGGTACCGCAACGCGCAGCGGTCGCTGGAGCGGCTGCTCGCGCTCGGCGTCGTGCCCGTCGTCAACGAGAACGACGCCGTCACGACCGACGAGCTGACGTTCGGTGACAACGACCGCCTGGCGGCCCTCGTCTCCCACCTCGTGCGCGCGGACGCCATGGTGCTGCTCACCGACGTCGACGGCCTGCACGACGCCCCGCCGTCTCGCGCCGGCGCCAGGCGCATCCCGCACGTGGCGGACCTCGCGGACCTCGAGGGCGTCGAGGTCACGGCGCGCGGCAGCGCGGTCGGCACCGGCGGGATGGTGACCAAGCTCGAGTCGGCCCGGATCGCGACCGGAGCCGGCGTGCCGGTCGTGCTGACCAGCGCGCGGAACGTCGCGACGGCGCTCGCGGGCGAGGACGTCGGCACGTTCTTCGCCGTGACGGGGCGGCGCACGTCCGCGCGGCGGCTGTGGATCGCCCACGCGGCCCGGTCGCACGGGCGCCTGCACCTGGACGACGGCGCCGCCCGGGCCGTCCTGGGCGGGCGGGCCTCCCTGCTCCCGGCGGGGATCACGCGCGTGGAGGGGGCGTTCGAGGCGGGCGACCCCGTGGAGCTGGTCGCGCCCGACGGCGCCGTCGTGGCGCGCGGGCTCGTCGCGTTCGACTCGGGCGAGCTCCCCGGCCTGCTCGGGCGCTCGACGTTCGACCTGCGGGCCGAGCTGGGGGAGGGGTACGACCGGGAGGTCGTGCACCGCGACGACCTGGTGCTCGAGCACCGTCGCTGACGCCGCGGCGACGAGGCGGCGATGAGTTCCTCGCGCCGGGGGCGTCGATAGGGCAGCGGCGCGTGCGGTGCGCGCCCCCGCCCCAGGAGGCTCCCATGCGTCGCCCGCACCCCGTCCTCGCCCTCGTCACCTCGTTCGTCGCCGCCGTCGGCACCGTGCTGGCGCTCGCCGTCGCCCCGGCGTCGGCGACGCCCCGTCCGTCCCCGACGGCCGCGGAGGCCCCGGCCCCGCCGACCGAGTACACGGGGGAGCTCGCGGGCGCCCGCTATCGCGTGCTGGTCCCGGACGGCTGGAACGGCACGCTCGTGCTGTTCAGCCACGGGCACTACCCGTCGGAGTTCTTCGGCGGCTTCCCGGTGCCGCACCTGCTGGGCAACCAGGAGCAGAGCGAGCAGACGCTCACCGACCAGGGGTACGCCGTGGCGGCCTCGCTCTTCCAGGGCGGCGGGCTGGACTTCACGGTGCCGACGGCGGTGGCGGACCAGTCGCGCCTCCTGGACTGGTTCTCCGCGCACGTCGGTGAGCCGGCCCGCACCCTCACCTACGGGCAGTCGATGGGCGCGGTCACCGCGGTCGCGCACGCCGAGGCCGAGCCCGACAGGATCGACGGGGTGCTCACGGTCGGCGGCGTCATCGACTGGGTGGGGCAGCTCGACGCGATCCTCGACATGAACCTCGCGACCCGCGTGCTGCTCACCGACGGCACCGACGCCCACGGGAACCCGATCGAGCTCGTCGACGCGGCGGACCCGCAGGCCGGCCGCGACGCGCTGGTCGCCGCGCTCACTGCGGCGGCGGAGACGCCCGAGGGACGCGCCCGGATCTCCCTCATCGCCTCCCTCAACACGGTGACCGGGTGGTACTGGATGAACGAGCCGCGCCCGGCGGACGCCGAGGCGTGGGCGCGCGGGCAGGCGCAGTGGCTGATCGGCGCCTACACGCTGGGGCTGGGGCCGACCGCGCGCGTGCACCTCGAGGCGACGCTGGGTGGCAACCCCAGCAGCACCGACCTGACCCGGCTGCGGACGCGCCTCGCGCGGTCGGGCGACGGAGCCGGTGTGCGGGCCGCGTACGCCGCGGCCGGCCTCGACCTGCGCGCGGACCTGGCCGCCCTGGAGTCGGCCGTCCCGATCGTGGCGGACCCGTCCGCCCGCGCGGCGATGGCGGCCCACCGGCCGGAGGGCACGACGCCGTCCCCGGTCCTCACCCTGCACACGACGGGCGACGGCGGCGCCCCGCCGTCGGGCGAGCGGTCCTTCGCGCAGAGGGTGCGCGAGGTGGGCCACCCCGGCAACCTGCGCAGCCTGTACGTCGAGCGCGGGGCGCACCTGTCGGTCAGCCTCGGCGAGGAGCTCGTGGCCCTGCGCACCCTGGAGCGCCGGATCGACACCGGACGGTGGCCCTCGCTCGCCCCGCGGCAGCTGAACCGCGCGGCCGACGCCCTGGGCCCGGACTACCGGGCGACCTTCGAGGTCGTGACGCTGCAGACCTTCGACCACGCGCCCGCGTTCACGCGCTCCGTGCCCCCGCGCGCACCCCGTCCCTCCTGGTGAGAGGGGTCTGCCGCTGCGCGCGCCACCGTCGTACCCTCGGGGGATGACCACGACCCTCACGGAGGACCTGGCCGCGGGCAGCGCCGGGGGCGGCGCGGCGGGCGACGACGTCGCGGCCGCGGTGCGCGACGTCGCCCGCCGCGCCCAGGTCGCGTCGCGGACGCTCGCCACCGCGACCAGGGCCACGAAGGACGCCGCGCTGCACGCGCTGGCGGACGCGCTCGAGACCGCGGCCGACGCGATCGTGACGGCCAACGGCGACGACCTCGCCCGCGGGCGGGAGCGCGGGCTGAGCGACGGGCTGCTCGACCGGCTGGCGCTCACGCCGGTCCGCGTGGGCGCCATCGCCGGCGCGCTGCGCGAGCTCGCCGGGCTGCCCGACCCGGTGGGCGAGGTCGTGCGCGGCCAGACCCTGCCGAACGGCCTGCGGCTGCGCCAGCTCCGGGTGCCGATGGGTGTGGTCGGGATGATCTACGAGGCCCGCCCCAACGTCACCGTGGACGCCGCGGGGCTGGCGCTGAAGTCGGGCAACGCGGTGATCCTGCGCGGGGGCAGCGCGGCCGCGTCGTCCAACGCGGTGATCGTCGACGTGCTGCGCCGCGCGCTGGAGGCCCAGGGCCTGCCCGCCGACCTGGTGCAGACCATCGACGCCTACGGCCGCCCCGGCGGCGTCGCGCTGATGCAGGCGCGCGGGCTGGTCGACGTGCTCGTCCCGCGGGGCGGGGCGGACCTCATCCGCACCGTCGTCGACTCCTCGACCGTGCCCGTGATCGAGACGGGGGTCGGCAACGTGCACGTCTTCGTCGACGCCACGGCGGACGTCGCGAACGCCGTCGAGATCGTCATGAACGCCAAGACCCAGCGCGTCGGGGTCTGCAACGCGGCCGAGACGCTCCTGGTGCACGCCGACGCCGCCGAGGCGTTCCTGCCCGCCGCGCTCGCCGCCCTTGCCGGCGCGGGCGTGGTGCTGCACGGAGACGCGCGCACGGTCGCCCTGGCGCCCGGGTCCGTCGAGGTGCTCCCGGCCACCGACGCCGACTGGGCCACCGAGTACCTCGCCCTCGAGCTCGCCGTGCGCGTCGTCGACTCGCTCGACGACGCGATCGAGCACATCCGCACCTGGTCGTCAGGGCACACCGAGGCGATCCTCACCCGCGACCTGGCCGCGTCCGAGCGTTTCGTCGCCGAGGTCGACTCCGCCGCCGTGATGGTGAACGCCTCGACGCGCTTCACCGACGGCGGCGAGCTGGGCCTGGGCGCCGAGATCGGCATCTCGACGCAGAAGCTGCACGCCCGCGGGCCCATGGGCCTGGCCGAGCTCACGACCACGAAGTGGGTCGTGCACGGCGACGGCCACGTCCGGCCCGCGTGAGAGACTGACCCCCGACCGCAACCCGCCGCACACCCACGCACAGGAGGAACCCGTGCTGCACACCGCCGTCCAGGTGGCCCAGGAGGCCACCGAGCACGCCGAGACCATCTCCCCGATCGCGATGGGTCTCCTCGCGTTCGGTGGCCTGGTCGCCGCGCTCCTGGTGACGTACGCCTTCCGCAACGTGTCCAACCGCCACCACTGACGGCCCCCGTCCGGTCAGCGTGAACGTGCCCCCGTCGCAGGAGCGCCGTCCGCGCCTGGGTGTGATGGGTGGCACGTTCGACCCCATCCACCACGGGCACCTGGTCGCCGCCAGCGAAGCGGCGGCGCTGCTCGACCTCGACGAGGTCGTCTTCGTGCCCACGGGCAAGCCGACCTTCAAGCAGCACCAGCGGGTGTCCCCGGCCGAGCACCGTTATCTGATGACGGTGATCGCGACGGCGTCCAATCCCCGCTTCACCGTGAGCCGCGTCGACATCGACCGTCCCGGGCTCACGTACACCGTCGACACGCTGCGGGACCTGCGCGACGAGCGACCCGACGCCGACCTGTTCTTCATCAGCGGCGCCGACGCGATCGAGCAGATCCTCACCTGGAAGGATGCCGCGCTCCTGTGGGAGATGGCACACTTCGTGGCTGTCACGCGGCCGGGGCACCAGCTCACGGTGGACGGCCTGCCCCATGACGGGGTCACGACGCTGGAGGTCCCGGCGCTCGCGATCTCGTCGAGCGACTGCCGTCGCCGGGCGCAGGCCGGTCAACCGGTGTGGTACCTGGTGCCGGACGGCGTGGTCCAGTACATCGCCAAGCACGGTCTGTATCGAGGTCTCGATGAGTGACAACAACCCGTCCCGTCCGCTGACCCGCCGCGAGATGCGCGAGCGGGAGCAGGCGGCCGCCGCCGCGCAGGGGGGCACCGTCGCCCCGGCGCCGTCCGGGCCCGAGTATGGTGCGCCCGCCGCGGCGCGGTCGCCCTTCGGCCCGCCGGCCGCGCAGCCGTCGGCCGGATCACGGTTCGCCGTGCCGTCGAACGTGCCGCCGAGTGCGCCGCCGAGCGCGCCGTCCCGGCGCGCGCTGCGCGAGCAGAGCCCCGCGCCGTCGGCCCCGGCCCCGGCGCCGATGGTGCGGCCGCCGTCCTCCTCGGCCGGGATGCGTGGTCTGGACGAGACCGGCCGCCTCGCCCCGATCCAGCGGCCTACCGGCGAGATGTCCCGCGCGGTCGCCCCGGCCCCGTCGGTGCGTCCGGCGGCGCCCAGCGCCCCCGCCGCCCCGCCGGCACGCAGCTCGGCCCGCCGCGACCTCGGCGCGCCGTCGGCCGGCGGCGCCCCGGCGGCGACCGGGCTCGCGATGCCCCCGCTGGTCTCCCCGTTCAGCACGGGCCCCGCCGCGTCGGCGGCGCCTCCCGCGGCGACGCCGCCCGCCACGGTCGCGCCGCGACCTGACGGACCGTCGCGCCGCTCCCCGTTCTCGACCACGGGCACGTCCTCGCCGTTCGGCTCGACGGCGGCACCCTCGGCACCCTCGGCGCCGTCGGCCGCTGCGGCGGTGCCCGTGAGCCCGGCGGCGCCTGCCGCCCCCGCGTCGTCGGCGCCGCCGCTGCCCTGGGCCAGCCCGACGACCGAGCGGCCCGCGGCCGTACCGCCCGCACGCCCGAACCCGGCTGCGGCCCCGGTGGCGCCGGAGCGTCCCGCCGCCTCCCCGTTCGACGCCCTGGTCGCGTCGGAGCAGCCCGTCCGGGCGCGCTCCGCCGCGCCGCCGGTCGAGGAGGACGACGACGAGGACTGGGACGAGCCCGAGGCGTCGTACACCTGGCTGCACTACATCGTCCTCGTGGTCGTGGCCTTCGTGCTCGGCCTGCTGGTCTGGAAGCTGCTCCTGCAGGGACCGGACGCCAACGAGTTCCCCACCGACGGGGCCGCGCCCGCGGCCACGCTCTCCCTCACCCACGAACACCCCGGAGCCGCCGCATGACCGCAAGCCCCCGCGCCGTCGAGCTGGCGGTCGTCGCCGCCCGTGCCGCGTCGGACCGCAAGGCGCAGGAGATCATCGCGCTCGACGTGAGCGAGCAGCTCGTGCTCACCGACGTGTTCCTCATCGCGTCCGGGACGAACGAGCGGCAGGTCTCGGCGATCGTCGACGCCGTGGAGGAGGCGATGTTCGTCGCCGGCGCCAAGCCGATCCGCCGTGAGGGCAAGTCCCAGGCGCGGTGGGTGCTGCTCGACTTCGGCGAGGTCGTGGTGCACGTGCAGCACGCCGAGGACCGGGTGTACTACGCGCTCGAGCGGCTCTGGAAGGACTGCCCGTCGGTCGACCTGCCGGAGGACGCGCGCGGCGGCGACGGGGCGGCGGCCGCCGCCGAGTACGGCGAGGGCGAGGGGGACGGCGCGATCCGCCTCGCGGGCGACGAGCGGTGACGGCCGGCACCGTCGTCCTCCTGCGGCACGCCCGGACCGCATACAACGCGTCCCTGCGACTGCAGGGGCAGATCGACATCCCGCTCGACGACGTCGGCCGCTGGCAGGCGGCGGAGGGCGGCGCGGCGCTCGCGTCGTCGCACCGCGCGACGCGCATCGTGTCCTCCGACCTGGGCCGGGCCCGCGAGACGGCGGACGCCTACGCGGACGCGCTCGGGGGAGCGTCCGTCGCCGCGGACGCGCGGCTGCGCGAGCGGGGCTTCGGCGAGTGGGAGGGCCTCACCGGGGCGGAGCTCCACGAGCGCTGGCCCGAGGAGTACGCCGCCTGGCGCCTCGGCGCCGAGCCGACGGGTGCCGGCGCGGAGACGAAGGCCGCCGTCGCGGCGCGGACGGCCGAGGCCGTGACCGAGCATGCGGCGGACCTGGACGAGGACGCGACCCTGGTCGTCGTCTCGCACGGTGCCGCGATCTCGCTGGCGGTGACGGCCCTGCTCGGGCTCGACCCGTCGACGTGGCGGGGGCTGGTGGGCATGCACAACGTGCACTGGTCGCACCTGCACCGCGCGGGCGAGGAGGCCCACCCGGCCTGGCGGCTCGTGGCCCACAACGTGGGCGCGGGCTACCCGCTGGACCGGTGGCAGGCGGGGCCGGACTGGAATTTGGAACCTGGCCCGAAGTCTGCCTAAGATATCGACGTTCCGCGGGGCGCAAGCCCGGCGGAACGCACCGAATCAGACGAATTGCCCGGCCGCGTGTTGGTCGCGAGCGTCGATTCTCGGGGCTGTGGCGCAGCTGGTAGCGCACCTGCATGGCATGCAGGGGGTCAGGGGTTCGAGTCCCCTCAGCTCCACCCCGACGAGAAGGCCCGGAACTCCTGGTTCCGGGCCTTCTCGCATTCCCGGACGCGCGACCCGCCCGGTGCCCACGCTGCGGGACGCCCTTGCGCCCGTCGTCCGGTCGCCTAGGGTCGGACCTGCGGCCGCGTCGTCGGCCGCCACATCTGAAGACACCCATGACAGGGGAGCGCCGTCGAAGGGGCGCTGAGAGTGCGGGCACAGCCGCAGACCCTTGGAACCTGCTCCGGTTAGCACCGGCGAAGGGAGTTACCTGGAATGTCCGCGCCACTTTTCCTGCGCAGCACGCCCCGCGCGGCCGTGCGGTACCGCACCGTCGACCTGGTCACCGTGGCGATGCTCGGCGTCGCCGTCGGTGTCGTCTTCTGGGGCTGGACCCAGCTCTACCACCTGCTGTCCGCCGGCCTGGCCGTCGCGTTCCCGCCGGCCACCGGTCTGCTCGGCGGCGGTTGGCTGCTCGGTGGCGTGCTGGGCGGGCTGATCGTCCGCAAGCCGGGCGCGGCGCTGCTCACCGAGGTCGTCGCCGCGAGCGTCGAGGCGCTGCTCGGGGCCGACTGGGGCTTCTCGGCGATCGTCTCCGGCGTCGTCCAGGGGCTCGGCGTCGAGCTCGTGCTCGCCCTGTTCCTCTACCGGCGCTTCGGGGCCGCCGTCGCAGCCCTGGCCGGCGCGGCCGCGGGGGCGTGCGGTGCCGTCTACGAGTGGTTCGCCTACTACCCGGACTGGGCGTGGGGGTTCCGGCTGGCCTACCTCGGCTTCTTCGCGGCGTCGGGAGCGCTGCTGGCGGGCCTCGGGGGAGCGGCGCTCGTGCGTGCCCTCGCTCGTGCCGGCGTGCTCGACGCCTTCGGGCCGGGCCGCGATCTCGCCGACCGCGCCGCGCAGGGCTGAGAGCGTGGCTTCCCGGGAGGTCCGGGCGCGCCTGAGAGGACTACGGTGGCGGCCCATCGGTCGCGCCACCCCGGCGCTCGACGACCTCGACCTCACGATCGGCGCGGGGGAACGGATCGGCCTCGTCGGCCCCAGCGGCGCGGGCAAGTCGACCGTCCTGCACGCCCTGGCGGGCGTGCTCGGGGAGGCGCTGCCCGGGGAGCTGTCCGGCACCGTCCACGTGGACGGTGCGGTGGGGCTCGTCCTCCAGGACCCGGGTGCCGCCGTCGTGGCCGGGCGGATCGGTCGCGACGTCGCGTTCGGGCCGGAGAACGCCGGCCTGCCGCGGGACGAGATCTGGCGGCGCACCCGGCACGCCCTGGACCGGGTGGGGCTGCGGTACCCGCTGGAACGCCCGACCTCCGCGCTCTCGGGCGGCGAGCTGCATCGGCTCGCGCTCGCGGGCGCCCTGGCCCGCGCGCCCGGCCTGCTGCTGCTCGACGAACCGACCGCGATGCTCGACCCGGAGGCGGCGGCCGAGGTGCGCGCCGCGGTGGTCGGCGCGATCGACGGGACGGACACTGCGCTGGTGGTCGTCGACCACCACGTGGGGCCGTGGCTCGAGCACCTGGACCGGGTGGTCGTGCTCGGGCCGGGCGGGCGGATCATGCACGAGGTCTCGCCCGGGGCGCTGCACGACGGTGCCGCGGCAGGGCCGCGCGACGAGCTCACGCGCGCCGGCGTCTGGCTGCCGGGCGTGCCGCCTCCGGCACCGCTGGACGTGCCCGCGTCGCTGGTGGTCCCGGACGCGGCCGGACCGGAGGTCGCGGTCGACGGCCTCGTCGTCGACCTGACGACCCGCGGCCTGCGGGGCCGCACCTCCACCCGGGCGCTGGCCGGCGTCGACGCGCGGCTCCCGGCGGGCCGCCTCACCGCGGTGACGGGACCGTCGGGCGCGGGGAAGTCCGCGCTCGTGGCAGCCCTGGCCGGCCACCTGCGGCCCGCCGCCGGCGGCGTCCGCGGCGCGCCGAGCCGGGACGCGCGCTCGCGGGAGCTGGCGCGGGCCTGCGGCTGGGTGCCGCAGCACCCGGAGCACGGGCTGCTCGCGCTGCGGGTGCGGGACGAGGTCGAGCTCACCGGCCGGCGCCTGGGCGTCCCGGTGGACGTGGAGGCGGTGCTCGGTCTGCTGCGTCTCGACCACCTGGTCGACGCCCATCCGTTCCGGCTCTCCGGCGGCGAGCAGCGGCGCCTGGCCCTCGCGGCCGCGCTCGCGCACCGGCCGGGGCTGGTGCTGCTCGACGAGCCCACGGTGGGCCAGGACCGCCGGACCTGGGCGGCGGTCGCCGGGTGGGCGACCGCCGCCGCGCGGCACGGGGCGACCGTCGCGGCCAGCACCCACGACGCCGACCTCGTCGCGCTCGCCGACCACCGCGTGCGGCTCGGACGGGACCCTCTCGGTTCCGACCGCGCGACGTCGCCCGGCGGGGTGGTGACGGCATGACGGGCACGACCGGCGTGGTCGGCGCGCTCGGGCGGGTCAACTCGCTCGTCCTGGTGACGCTCGGCCTGCTCGGGCTGGTCGCGTCCCTCGGTGTCCGCGATCTTGCGAGCGCCGGCGTCGCGCTGGGGGCGTGCCTGGCGTTCGGGCTGCTGCTCCTGCCGCGAGGTACCGGACCCGCGGCGCGCTTCCTCGCGGTGGTCGTGGCGGTGGCGTCCGTCGCGTGGTCCACATGGCTGCTGGGCGGCCACGACCCGACGGTCGCGGCGGTCGCGGGGATGCGGATCGCGGTGCTCGCCCTGCCCGGGGTTGCCCTCGCGCCGCTGGTCGACCCGAGCGGGCTCGCCGACCAGCTCGGCCAGCGGCTGCGGCTGCCGGCGCGGTTCGTCGTCGGGGTCGCCGCCGCGCTCCAGCGGTTCGAGCGGCTCGGGGAGGTCTGGGAGCAAGCGTCCCGCGCCCGCCGGTCGCGCGGCGTCGGGCCGGGGCGCGGGCCGGTCGGCCGGTCGCGGCACGCCGCGTCCGTGACGTTCGCCGTCCTGGCCGCCACCCTGCGCGACGCGACCGCGATGTCCGTCGCGATGGATGCCCGCGGCTTCGCCGCCGCGCACGCGCGCACCTGGGCCGAGCCGGCGCCGTGGACGCGGACCGACACCGCCGTGCTCGCCCTCGGCGCCGTCGCGGCGGCGCTGCCGTACGCCGTCCTCGTCGTGCGGTAGCCGCTGGCGTGCCGGACCGGCGCGGCGTCGGCCGGGCGCGTCAGCCCGTCGGGGCCGGGGGCGCGCCGGGCGGGAACGCGACCGGTGCCGCGGAGGGCGCCCGCGGGTCGGGTCGCGCGGGCTGCCTGCCGGGGTCGACACCGCCCTGGTCGAGCCGGAGCGGTGGATACGTGTCCGTCATCAGGAGCGTGTACGCGGCGACCCGCTGCTCCCAGCGGTTCATGCCCAGCACGAAGTCGTACACGGACCGGGGGTAGCGGCCCGTGAACAGCAGCGCGACGGCGGAGATCAGGACCAGCAGGGCGATCAGGCCGACGGAGTTGGTGCCGCCTTCCCAGGCGTCCTGCGCCCCGGAGGTGTCGCCGACCCACAGCGCGCCGCCCACGAAGACCGACAGCACGAGGAGGTGCGGGACGGCCAGGAGCCATTTCACGAAGATGAGGCCGCGCGACAGGCGCTCGGGGTAGGCGACCGTCAGGTGTGCCGGGTAGTCGGGCACGTCGGCGAGCGTGAACGGGGGGTAGCGGTCGGTGCCCAGCACGCCGTACCCGTAGTAGGTCACCCGCCAGCCCCAGCGCAGCACGCCGACGTTGAAGTCGAACATGCCGCGCGGGTAGCGAGCCGTGAACAGGATCGCGAAGAACGCGACCACGGTCACCAGGAGGAAGGCGATCGCCAGGAAGAGCAGCACGACGAGGTGCGGCACCAGCAGCAGCCACTTGACCAGCCACAGGCCGCGGGACCCGGACGGCCGTGGTGCCGCGTCGAGAAGGAGCGGGTAGGGGGCGGGGTTCTCGGTCATGGCGTGCTCCTCAGGGTGACGGGCCGGGCGTCGTCGGGCACGGTGACGACGACCTTGCCCCGCGCCCTCCCGTCCAGCAGGTGGCGGATCGCCGCGACGACGTCCGCGAGCGGATAGGTGCGGTCGACGACGGGGATGACCTTCCCGCTCTCGACGAGGTCGCGCAGGATCTCGAGGTCGGCGGCGTTCTCCGACGCCACGAAGGTGCCGAGGTGCTGCCGGACGAACGGCGAGAGGGCCTTCGCCCGGAGCTGACGGTCGCTGCCGCCGAGCCACCGTCCGTCGGTCTCACCGCCGACGATGACCAGTCGTCCGCGCGGGGCGAGCGCACGCCGCAGGCGGGAGAGCGGGGCGTTGCCGCCGATGTCGAGGACGACGTCGAACGGACCGGCGCCGTCGAAGTCCCCGCGGGTGTAGTCGACGACGGCGTCGACGCCCAGCGCGCGGACCATGCCCACCTTGCCCGTGCTGCACACGCCCGTGACCGCGGCGCCGCTCGCCTTGGCGATCTGCACGGCGAAGGTGCCCACGCCGCCCGACGCCCCGACCACCAGGACCTTCTGGCCGGCCCGGACGCGACCGTGGTCACGGACGGCCTGCAGGGCGGTGAGCCCGGACACGGGCACGGCGGCGGCCTGGTCGAAGGACAGGTTCGTGGGCTTCGTCGCGAGCTGGTCGGCCGGCGCGACGGCGAGCTCGGCGAACGTGCTGGTGCCCGTGCCGTAGACCTCGTCGCCGGGCGCGAAGCCGGTCACGGCGGCGCCGACGGCCTCGACCGTCCCGGCCAGGGCGCGGCCGGGGTTGGCGTACTTCGGCCGGCGCGCGCCGAAGCCGGCGAGCCGGATGGGGTACGGCAGCCCGGACATGATGTGCCACGTGCCCCGGTCGACGCTGCTGGCGCGCGTCCGCACGAGCACCTCGTCGACCCCGACGGCGGGGACGTCGACCTCAGCCGTGTGCAGGAGGCCCTCGGGCGCGGGGCCGTAGCGGTCCTGGACGACGGAGGTCATCGTCCGCGGCCCGGCGGGCCGGGGCGGCGGGGCCCTCATGGTGCCGGGCTGTGCGTCGTGGCGCGGGGTGGGCATGGTGGCCTCCGGGTGGTCCTGGGGATGCTGGAGGGCCCGGCCGGCACCTCCTCGGGGGGTGGGGGGCGGGTCAGCCGTCGCGGTAGCTCTGGAGCGTGGCGAGGACGGCCTCCTCGACGGGGGTGGCTGTGGCGCCGAGCTTGTCGACGATCTTGGAGCTGTCGACGACGAACGGCTCGGCGAACAGGTACTGCATCTCGACGAGCTCCCGCATCGACGGGTTGACCGTGCCGAGCGCGCGCAGCAGCCACGCAGGCATGGCGCGGACCCTGGCGCGGGTCTGGCCGGCGTCTCGGTACGCGACCTCCACGAGCTGTCGAGTGGTGCGCGTGCCGGGGTCGTTCGGCAGGTGCCACACCTCGCCGGGGGCGTCGGGGTGCTCGCCGAGGAGCACGAGGCCCTCGCCGATGTCGGGGATGTACGTGTAGGTGTGCGGCTGGTCGGGGTCGCCCAGCACGGTGGCGGTCTTCCCCGCGATCGCGGCGGGGAAGACCCGGTCGCCGAGGTTGGACTGTGCGCCCCCGCGCGGCCCGAAGTAGTCCGACGCGCGGCCGATCGCCACCGGCACGCGCCCCTCGGCGTGCGCGACGAGCAGGTCTCGCGACATCCGGCCGCGCAGCCTCCCCTTCGTGGTGTGCGCGTGGTCGCCGCTGTCCTCGGTCAGCGGCAGACCGTCCGGCCGCCCGTACATGTAGACGTTCTCCATGCTGACGAGCCGCGCCCCCGCGGCCTCCGCGGCGGCCAGCACGCCGGCCTGAAGCAGCGGGAACCGGGCGCTCCACTCGGCGTAGGGAGGGTTCAGCGTCTGATAGACGACCGCGGCGCCCTCGGCCACCAGGGTGGTGAACGCGGCGTCGCGGGCGTCGCCGCCGACGACCTCGACGCCGTCGGGCACGCGGGCGCTCCCCGAGCGGTTGACCAGCCGGGCGGTCTCCCCGCGCCGGAGCAGCGCGTCGAGCGTGGCCAGGCCGACGGCACCGGCGCCGAAGATGACGTGGCGCGGGGCGGCGCTCATGCGCGTGCGCCGTCCGGCGTCGGCGCCGCGGGCGCGTCCGCGACGTGGCGGGCGGGCAGCAGCCGGAGCAGCAGCAGCCCGGACAGGGCGGAGAAGGCCAGGGCGCCGTAGGCGCCGAAGACGGTGAACTGCTCCTCGACCGCGATGCCGCCGAGCGCGGTGGCGATCCATCCCAGCGCCCACAGGACGGGCATCGCCGCGGCCCAGGCCCAGCGTCCCCGCGCGCCCGGGGGCAGTGCGAGGGCCTGTGCCGGCCCGAGGACCAGGCCGGTGAGGGCGCCCATCAGCGCCAGGTCGCCCAGGGAGGTGCCGTAGCCCACGACCACGGCGCCGAGGAGCAGGCCCAGTCCCATGCCGACCGTCGTCGCGGGCACCCACCGTCGGGCGTCGAGGTGGACCCAGCCGACCAGTGCCTGACCGGCGCCGACGACCAGGCCGGTGACCGCGCCCCCGACCAGGGCGGCGACGGGGGAGTCGACCGGGCCGGCGACGGCGGTGCCGAGGATGCCGGCTACAGGGAAGGCGAGGAACCCGGCGGTCCAGAGCAACCATGTGCGCCACGGAGAGGCCGAGACGGTGACCATGGCGGATCCTCTCCTGGCGCCTGCCCGCGCGATGACGGAGCGGCGGCGCGACGTCCTGCACGGTGTACAAACTTTGGACGCTGTACAGCCACGGTGTACCCTGCAGAGGGTTGGCGTCAAGGGGGTGCACACGCGGATGTCCACATCGACCGTCCCGCGCCGTCGTGGTCCGCGGCGGGCCGTGAGCGAGGCGAAGATCCTCGACGCGGCGCTGAGGCTGCTCGACCAGGGTGGGCCGGTCGCAGCGTCCGTGCGACGTATCGCCGCCGAGGTCGGTGTCGCGCCCAACGCGATCTACACGTACTTCCCCGACAAGGCCGCCGTGCTCCGCGCCCTCGCCGAGCGGCTGCTCGGCGGGGTCGACCACGACGTGTTCGCCGACCCCGAGCAGCACTGGGGCGTGCGTGTCGAGGCCCTCGCCCTCGAGCTGCGGGCGACCCTGACCGCGCACCCCGGCGCGGTCGGTCTGCTGGTCGGCGGGCCCCTGGACGGGCCCAGCTCGATGGCGCTCAACGAGCGCCTCCTGCAGCTGTTCGCCGACGCCGGGCTGGGACCGGCCGCCGCCGCCCAGGCGTCCTACCTGCTCATGGTGTACGTCTTCGGGTCGGTGTCCCGCGAGGTCGCCGGGGTGCACGAGGGCGGCCCCCTGCCGCCCGAGCCGGAGCGGGCCGCCGCTCGCCGGGCCGAGCTGTCCACCGTGCCGGTCGACCGGTTCCCGCTCACGGCCGCGGCGGCAGTGACGATGGCCGGCTCCACCTCCACCGAGCAGTACCTCTGGGGCCTGCGCCGGATCCTCGTCGGGCTGTCCGCCGTGGCAGGGCCGGACGGGGACGACGGCTCGTCGGGGGCCGTGGCCCGCTGAGCCCGCGCCGGGACGCGCGGGCACTCGGTGCGGGGCGCAGACTCGACGCAGGAGGTGCCCCATGGCCGTACCGGAGCGTGGCTTCGACGCCCTGTATGCGTCGGACGTCCCACCGCCGTGGGAGATCGGGCGGCCGCAGCCCGCGCTGCTCGCGCTGGTGCGCCGGTCGGTGCTCGCGGACCCGGTGCTCGACGTCGGGTGCGGCACGGGCGCGCTGGCGCTCGCGGTCGCGCGGGCGGGCCACCGCGTGATCGGGGTCGACGCGGCCCCGCACGCGATCTCCCGTGCGCGGGAGCGGGCGGCGGGGGCGATCCTCGAGGAGCCGGGCGAGGTGAGCTTCGAGGTGGCGGACGCCCGCCGGCTCGACCGTCTGGGCCTGCGCCCGCGGACGGTGCTCGACTCGGGCCTGCTGCACACCCTGGACGACGACGGCCGTGCCGCGTACGTGGCAGGGCTGGAGGCCGTCTGCGCACCGGGCGCGCTCGTCGCCGTGCTCGCGATGTCGGTGGACGCCGACCTCGGCTGGGGCACGACCGCCGACGGGCTGCGGGCCGCGTTCGCGGGGCCGGCGTGGTCGTCGACCGCGGTCTCGGACGCCGAGATCACCGCGCGCCCCGCGGGCGAGGAGCTGCACCTGCCCGCGTTGCTCCTCACGACGCGGCGCGCGTGACCCGACGGTCTACCCGGCGACGTCCGACGGGAGCTCGAGCCGGCTCAGCCGCGCGAACGACCCGGTCATGTGCTTCTCGACGGCGACGCGCGCGGCGACGGGGTCGCCCTGGCTCAGCACCGTCCGCAGCTCCAGGTGCTCCACGTGTCCGACGGTCGGGAAGTCCGGGAAGTTCACGTTCCGCACGTGCAGGAAGAACGCGACCTGGCTCCGGATCGACGCCCACACCCGGCGGAGGCGGGCGTGGTCGGCGGCGTCGTAGAGGACGTCGTGGAACGCGAGGTCCAGGCGGACGGCCTCCTCGGGCGCGACCGCGCCCGACGTGTTCTTCATCGCCGCGAGGATGCGGTCCAGCTCGGTGAGGTGCGCCTTGCTCAGCCGGACGGTGGCGCGTTCGGCCGCGAGCACCTCGATGGCCGCGCGCAGGGTGTGCACCTCCTCGACGTCCTTCTGGGTCAGGACGCTGACGAACGCGCCGCGGTGGCGGCGGATCTCGACCTGTCCCTCGGACTCGAGGATCGCGAGCGCCTCGCGCACCGGACCGCGGCTCACGTCGAGGGCCGCGGCGAGCTCTGTCTCGCGCAGGTGCTCGCCGGGCCGTAGCTCCCCCCGCGCGATCTCGTCGCGGATGACGCCGACCACGTACTCGGCGAGGGTGGCTCGGGGTGCCGTCCCCAGTGGATTCATCGGTCACGCTCCTCTCGTCACACGCCGGCCTCATCTTTCCGTACGGCGAGCTGCCGCGCCCCGACGTCGGTCGGAGCGGTCGGGCCCATCCTAGGGGCAAGTTGCCGACAGTATGTTGTTGACAATCTATGAAAGTGCCTCCTAGTGTCGCTGACTGTCGTCGACGGTGACGACCCGGCACCGCTGCCGGCCATGAACAGGAGAGGCACGATCGTGAGCTCGAGCGTGGACGTGAACCCCGGAATCGGCACCGACCTGAGCTTCCCGAGCTCGGCACCGAGCGACCCGTCCGCGCCGCACGTGCGCCGCGCCGTCGTCCGGGTCGACGCGGGCGCCGACCGGGGGGACCTCGCCCGGATCTGGGAGAGCATCGGGTACGACGAGATCAACTGGACGTACACCGCGACCGGCCGCCGCCTGCTGCGGACCTTCGGTGAGCTGTCGGACCGGGGCTACCACGTGCGGCCGCACTACGTGTTCTGCTCGGGGACCGGCTTCGGCATCCCGCACTGGGGCAACGGGAACGTCTACCACGAGGACGCCGCGGGCGAGGCCGCCTACGACTTCACGATCGTGGACCAGGCGTACGACGCGATCGTCGAGGCCGGGCACCACGTGCTCGTCGAGTTGGCGTTCACGCCGCGCGACATGCTGCCCGACGCGGCGCAGGAGCTCCGCGTGACGCCGAGCCCCACGGTCTACAGCAGCTACGAGGCCGGTGCCTGGGCCTACCCGCCGAAGGACTACGGCCGCTGGGGCGACCTCGTCGCCGCGCACGCCCGGCACTGCCTCGAGCGGTACGGCGAGCAGGAGGTGAGCACTTGGCTGTGGGAGCTGTGGAACGAGCCGGACATCTTCTACTGGCGCGGCACGCCCCAGGAGTTCTACGACCTCTACTCGGTCACGGCGAGCGCGGTACGCAGCGTGCTCCCGCAGGCGAAGGTCGGCGGGCCGGCGGTCACCGGCGCGGGCATCGAGTTCCTGCGCGGCTTCCTCCAGCACACCCGCGACCACGCCGACCCGATCGACTTCGTCTCGTTCCACACGAAGGGGTCCGCTTTCACCCCGTGGCGGGTCTACGGCCCGACCGGGGGAGAGGCCCCGGAGAAGCAGAACCCCTCGGCGCACAAGATGCTCTTCGAGATCCGCCGGATGCTGCGCGTGGTCGCCGAGTTCGAGGAGTACCGCGGCCTGCCCGCGATCGTGGACGAGTGCGACGCCGGCGTGCCAGCGCACTACAGCGTCTACGACAACGCCAACTTCCAGTTCCAGAACACGGAGTACTACCCCGTGTTCCAGGTCAAGCTGATGAAGAAGATCCTCGACCTCAACGACACCGAGGACGTCCGGGTCGAGCAGGCCACCTCCTGGAGCTTCTACTTCGAGGGCGAGCGGTACTTCGAGGGGACCCGGGCGTTCCTCACGGCCGGCGGCCTCGAGAAACCGCTGCTCAACGCCTACCGCGTGCTGGGCCGCCTCGGCGAGCGGCGGGTCGACGCCGTCTCGGACGCCGCGCACCCGGTCACCCTCCTCGACGAGGCCGACGGCGCCAGCATGCCCGAGGAGATCGACGCGCTGGCGTCCCGCTCGGCGTCGGGCACCGTCGCCGTCCTCGTGTGGCGGCACACCGACGACCAGTACCAGCGCGACGAGCTCGAGGCCGACGTCACCCTGCAGCTGTCCGGGCTCGACGCCGATGCGTACACGCTCCGCCACTTCCGCATCGACGCCGCGCACAGCAACGCCCACACCGCGTGGGTGGAGGCCGGCTCGCCGCAGCTGCCCACCGACGAGCAGCTCGCGCGGCTCAAGGAGCGCCAGGGGCTCGAGGAGCTCGAGCCGCCGCGACGGGTGCCCGCCGTGTCGTCCGGGCTGGAGCTGTCCGTCGCGCTGCCGCTGCCGGCGGTGTCCCTGCTGGTCCTGGAGCCGGTCCGATGACCGCGACCCTGCGACGCACCCGCACCCTCCGCGACGGGACCGTCGTGCCGCAACTCGGCCTCGGCGTCTTCCAGGTGCCGTCCGCCGAGGCGCAGCAGGTCGTGGAAGAGGCGCTCGCGGCCGGATACCGGCACATCGACACCGCCGCCGCCTACGTCAACGAGGAGGGCGCGGGGGCGGCGGTGCGGGCCTCCGGCCTGCCGCGCGACGAGGTCTTCGTCACCTCGAAGCTCCGCAACGGGGACCAGGGGTACGACCGCGCCCTGCGGGCCTACGACGAGACGTGCGAGCGGCTCGGCCTCGACCGCGTCGACCTGTACCTCGTCCACTGGCCGAACCCGTCCGCCGGCCTGTGGCAGGACACCTGGCGGGCGCTCGAGCGGCTCCGGGACGAGGGCCGGGTCGGGGCGGTGGGCGTGTCGAACTTCCTCGCGGAGCACCTCGACGAGCTCGCGACGTTCGCGGACCAGATGCCCGTGGTGAACCAGATCGAGCTGCATCCCACCTTCCAGCAGCCCGACGTCGTCGCCGCCTGCCGGGAGCACGGCGTCGCCGTCGAGGCGTACTCGCCGCTGGGGCAGGGCGCCGACCTGCAGCACCCGGACGTGACCGCGATCGCCGCGGAGCTCGGCGTGACGCCCGCCCAGGTGGTGCTGCGGTGGCACCTGGACCAGGGGCGCCTGGTGATCCCCAAGTCGGTCTCGCCCGCGCGCATGCGTGAGAACGCCTCGCTCGACGGCGTCGAGCTCACGCCCGCGCACCGGGCCGCGATCGACGCCCTGGACACGGCCGCCCGCATCGGCGGCGACCCCCGGACCTTCTCGATCAGCCAGATCCGCTAGCCGGACCCGACACGACGGAGTGCTCGATGGCGAGTCAGACACGGTCGGCGGGGCCGACCACACCAGCACGGGCCGCAGCACCGCCCCCACCCGCACCGCGGCGTGGTGCGGGGGAAGCGAACGACCGGCCACGCAGCCCGGAGGGGCGCGCGCGGCAGCGGCGCCGCAACCTGTGGATCTACGCGTTCCTGATGCCGACGTTCGTGCTGTACGGCATCTACACGATCTACCCGATCGTGGCGAGCTACTGGTACTCGCTCGTCGAGTGGAACGGCTTCAGCTCCGAGCAGACGTTCGTGGGGATCAGCAACTATCAGGCGGTCCTCGTGGACCCGATGTTCTGGTCCTCGGTGCGCATCACGCTCGTGTTCATGCTGGTCGTGGCGCCGCTGCGCATCTTCGGCGCCTTCGTCCTCGCCATCCTGCTGAACTCGCCGAGGATGCCGTTCGCCCGGTTCTTCCGCACCGTCTACTTCCTGCCGGTGGTCACGACGACGGCGATCATCGGCGTGGTGATGCGGTTCGTCCTCGACCCGGGGTCCGGCCCGCTCGCCGCCCTGTTCGGCGTGTTCGACCTGCCGCCCGTCGACCTGCTCGGCGACTCCGACACGGCCCTGTACGCGGCGGCGCTGACCTACGTGTGGAAGTTCTTCGGCATCACGATGATCTACTGGCTGGCCGCCCTCCAGACGATCCCGCAGGACGTGTACGACGCCGCCCGGATCGACGGCGCCGGAGGCGTCCGGATCTTCCGGCACATCACGCTGCCGATGCTGCTGCCGTTCCTGCTCATCATCTCGGTGCTCACCGTGGAGGACTGCTTCCACGCGTTCGACCTCATGCAGACGATGACGGCCGGCGGGCCGTTCTACAGCACCGAGATCATCGAGATCTACATCTACCGCTGGGCGTTCGCGGCCTCGATCCCGCAGCTCGGCTTCGCCTCCGCCGCCGCGGTGCTGTTCGGGCTCCTCGTCCTGGTGGTCGTCGCGTTCCAGGCGTGGGCCACCTTCTCCTCGCAGCGGCTCCAGAAGGGACGGGCATGAGCACCCTCACCGCACGGCACGACGCCGATCCCAGGCCTGGCACGCGGCCCCCGGACCGCGAGCACGGGAGCCCGCGCGGCGGGAGACGGCACCCACGGCGCCGCGGATGGTGGGTCTTCGCCGTCGTGCTCGCCGTCTGCGCCTTCCTCTGGGTCTTCCCGTTCCTCTGGATGGTCTCGGCCTCGCTGAAGACGTCGGGGGAGGTGTTCGCCGGCGGGCTGAACCTGGTCCCCGAGGCGCCGCAGTGGGAGAACTACGTCCGCGCCTGGACCACCGGGCAGTTCGGGCACTACCTGAGCAACACCGTGATCGTGACGGTCGCCGTCACGCTGATCGTCGTGGTCCGGTGTGCTCTGGCGGGCTACGTGGTGGGGCGCTACCGCTTCCCCGGGTCGCGCCTGATCATCGGCATCTTCGTGGCCACCCTGTTCGTGCCGACGGGCTACACGATCATCCCGATCGTCAAGGTGTCGATGCAGCTGGGCCTGCTCAACTCGCTGACGGGAATGATCATGGCGATGGCCGGCGCGTCCAACGTCGCCGCGATCCTCATCTACGCCGGCTACTTCCGCAAGCTGCCCGCCGACCTCGAGGAGGCGGCGATCGTCGACGGGGCGGGATTCCTCCGGGTCTTCCTGCGGATCATGCTCCCGCTGTCCATGCCCGTCACGGCCACGGTGGGGATCCTCACCTTCCTCACCACCTGGAACGCGTTCTTCCTGCCGCTGGTCTTCTCGTTCAGCAACCCCGGGCTGCGCACGGTCAGCGTCGGCATGCAGGCCTTCGTGGGGGAGAACTCGACCGACTGGCCGGGGATGGCGGCGGCGGGCGTGATCTCGATCCTCCCCGTCGTCGTCCTGTTCGTCTTCATGCAGAAGTACTTCGTCGAAGGCATCGCCGGCGCGGTGAAGTCGTAGGCGTTCCCACCGGTCCGTCGTTCTCGAAGAGGAGACAGCAATGACTGAGCTTTCACGCCGCGGATTCATCGGGGGCGTCGGGGTGAGCGCCCTCGCGGGCCTCCTGGCCGCCTGCGGCGGCCCGACCGCCGGGCCCGGGGGAGGTGGCGCCGGCCTGCGCTGGTGGGACCACTTCGGCGGCCTCCAGCAGGCGCACCAGAAGTGGGCCGCCGCCCAGGCGAAGACGCTGGGCGTGGGCATCGAGTACACGTACAACGAGCCGAGCAAGGCGGTGGAGGCGCTGCAGCTGGCGAACCAGTCGCAGCAGCTGCCTGACATCTACTCCAACGTGCTGGGGCTGCCCCTGTCCGCGCTGGTCGAGTCGGGCTGGCTGCACGCCATCACGCTCTCGGACGCGGCGATGGGGAGGTTCCCCGAGGGGACGTTCGTCGAGGGCGTCACCATGCTCGACGGCGTCGTGTACGGCCTGCCACTCATGTCCGACCGGCAGTACTGGGCGTGCACCTGGTACAACTCCGAGATCGCCGAGAGCGTGGGATTCGAGCCGCCCCACAGCTACGACGAGCTGCGCGCCGCGCTGCGGGCGATCGCCGACGACGGCCAGTTCGTGCCCATGACGCTGGCGCTCGGGGACTCGGGGCGCGTGCGCGACCAGGTCGACGACCTCGCCCAGGCCGCGGGCTTCCCCGGGTGGCAGGGGCTTCGCTACGACACCGGCGAGTACGCGTACGACGACGACGCCTACCTGGGCGCCGTCGAGCTGATCAAGGAGATCTCCGACAGCGGCTGGCTGCTGCCCGGCACCAACTCGTTCCAGGTCCCTGACGCTCGGGGGCGCTGGGCGGCGGGGAACGTCGGCTTCTTCATCGACGGGCCGTGGTCGCCGGGCGGGGTGCGCGCGCTGAACGAGGCCCACCTGCCGAAGATGGCGGTGGCCGGCGAGCTCACCCCCGAGGGCGAGGACCTGGTCATCACCCGCGGAGCCCCGGCGCCCACCTTCTTCGCCGCCGGGAACACGTCCCACGCCGACGCCGCCATCGAGCTCCTCGAGTCGTTCACCCAGGACGAGTACCAGGCGGTCCTCGCCGGGGCGATGGACCAGCCCCCGATCAACCTGGACGCGGTGGCGCGCGCCGACGTCATCGAGCCGTACGCATGGCTGGTCGAGGACTTCCGGACCCGCGTGTTCCGCGCGCCGCAGGCCCAGGTGCGCAACGTCGAGGTGAACCAGGCGCTCGCGGTCCAGGCCCCCGTGGCCCCGCACCTCGGCGACATCGTCCAGGGCTACCTCGGGGGTGACGTCACCGACCTGCGGGGGGAGCTGGCCAAGCTCAGCGACACCTGCTCCCAGAGCCTCGACTCGGCGGTCGAGCGCGCGAGCGCGGCGGGGGCGTCCGTGTCGCGGTCGGACTGGGAGTTCCCCGACTGGCAGCGCGGCACCGACTACGCCTACTGAGCACCGAGACGCACCGATCCACAGGAGATGACCAGATGAACTCGTTCCCCACGTCCCGCACCGCGATCGTCACGGGCGCCGCCTCGAGGCGAGGCATCGGCCGGGCCGTCGCGCACCGTCTGGCCGGGGAGGGCTGGGCCGTCGGCCTGCTCGACGTCGACGGGCCGGCGGTCGAGGACCTGGCCGACGAGCTGGTGCGGGAGCACGGCGTCGAGGCGGCCGGCGCCGGGGTCGACGTCGCCGACGCGGGGGCGGTCCGGGGCGCGGTGCGGGACCTGGCCGCGGCGCTGCCGCCCGTCGTCGCCCTCGTCAACGTGGCGGGGGTGAGCTCCCCGACGCCGTACCTCGAGCTCGACGACGCCGAGTGGGACCGCGTGCTGCGCATCAACCTCGACGGCGTCCACCACGTGACGCGGGCGGTCGCCGGCGAGATGCTGAAGGCGGGCGTCGGGAGGGTCGTCTCCCTCTCGTCCGTGTCGGCCCAGCGCGGCGGCGGTACCTTCAGCAAGACTCCCTACTCGGTCGCGAAAGCGGGGGTGGTCGGCCTCACCCGCGCGCTCGCGCGGGAGCTCGGCCCGCACGGCATCACGGTGAACGCGATCTCGCCCGGGCCGATCGACACGGACATCATGGGAGGCACGCTGAGCGCGGAGCGCAAGGCGGAGCTCGCGGCGGACCTGCTGGTCGGCCGCGTGGGGGTGCCGGACGACGTCGCGGCGGCGGCGAGCTTCCTGGTGGGGGCGGAGTCCGGCTTCATCACCGGGCAGACCCTCAACGTCGACGGTGGCCTGTACATGCACTGACCGACGCTGGTCCGCGAACCGGCCCGACCGTGCGATAGGAATGGTGCGTGCCCTCACCTCCTCTGTTCCCGCTGCGGAGCGTCGTCCTCGGGGCATTCCTCCCCACCCTGGTGCTGGAGATCGGCATCGGCGCGCTGCTGCCGGTCGTCGCCGTCACCGCCACCGGCCGCGGCGCCAGCCTCACCGTCGCCGGCCTGGTGGCGGCCCTGCTGCCGCTGGGCAAGATCGCGTTCGACCTGCCCGCGGGCGCGCTCTCCCAGCGCCTCGGCGACCGGGTGGCGATGCTGGTCGCCGGCAGCGTCGCCGTCGTGGCGTTCACGACGATCGCGCTGTCCACGGCGCTGTGGGGCCTGGCGCTGGGCGTGCTCGCCCTCGGCGCGGCGAACGCCGTGTTCAACCTCGCCCGGCAGGCGTACCTCACCGAGATCACGCCGCCGCTGCGGCGGGCGCGGGTCATGTCGACGCTGGCCGGGGTGCACCGCATCGGGCTGTTCCTGGGGCCGTTCGCCGGGGCCGCCGTGATCGCGGCCACGTCGCTGCACGGCGCGTTCTGGCTCGGGGTCGGCTCGGCGCTGGTAGCCGTGCTGGTGATCGCCGTCGTGCGGCCCGAGCCGCGTGCCGACGCCCCGCTGCCGCGCCCGGCCGGTGGGCCGCGGGTGTCCATCGCGGCGGTCGCCCGCGACCACCGGCAGCTGTTCGCGACCCTCGGCGTCGCCATCCTGCTGGTGAGCGCCGTGCGCGGCGCCCGCCAGACCGTCATCCCGCTGTGGGGCGAGCACCTGGGCCTGGACGCCGAGGTGACGTCGCTCGTGTTCGGCGTCTCCGGCGCCCTGGACATGCTGCTCTTCTACCCGGCGGGCAAGGTGATGGACCGGTTCGGCCGCCTGTGGGTGGCCGTGCCGTCGATGCTCACCATGGCGGCGGGCCTGGCGGTGCTGCCCTTCGCGCACACCGCCGGCACGCTCGCCGTGGTCGCCGCCCTGCTCGGCGTGGGCAACGGGATGGGGTCCGGCATCGTCATGACCCTGGGCGCCGACGTCGCGCCCGCCGCCGTGCGGCCCACGTTCCTCAGCGTGTGGCGCCTGTTCCAGGACACGGGCGACGCACTGGGGCCGCTGATCCTGTCGGCGGGCGCGGCGCTGGGGTCGCTCGCGGCCGGGGTGTGGGCCACGGCCACGCTGGGCGCGGCCTCCGCGGCCGCCCTGGCGCGATGGGTACCGCGCTACTCGCCGCTGGCGAACCTCGTGCCGCCCCGGCGGCGGCGGCGCTGACGCGCCGGGCGCGTCACCCGCGCAGGTGCACGCCCAGCCCGCGGCGGCCGGGCGCCAGCGCGTCGTGGAGGTCGCCGCGGTCGTCGTAGTCCCCGCCGTCCTGGCTCCGGTACGGCAGCACCGGACCGTCGGGCAGGGCGAGCAGCCGCCCGCGCAGGTCCGCCGCGGCGGCGGTGTAGCCCGCCTCGTCCAGGCGGTTCGCGCCGAGCACCAGCACGGGCTCGGCCACCTGCATGCCGGTGTACCAGAAGGTGCCGTGCAGCAGCGGGAACAGCGTCTCGGCCAGGTCGCCGTGCAGCCCGCGCGGCCCGAGCCCGGTGCCGGCGCCGACCGTCACCACGGCCAGCGCGCGCCGGCCCGCGAGGCCCCCGTCGCCGTACCGCCGCGTGCGGCCGGTCGCCGGGTCGCGGACGCCGTACGCGTAGCCCTGCACCAGCACCCGGTCGAGCCACCCCTTGAGGATGGCAGGGACGCCGAGCCACCACAGGGGGAACTGCAGGACCACGGTGTCGGCCCAGGCCAGCTTGTCGTGCTCCGCCCGGATGTCCGGCGCGAGCGCCCCGCGGCGCAGCGCGCGCTCCGAGGCGCCCGCGACGTCGAGCCGGTCGTCCGCGGCGTCGCCGAAGTCCGCGGCCGTCACCACGGGGTCCCAGCCCATCGCGTACAGGTCGGACTGGACCACCTCGTGGCCTGCGTCCCGCAGCGCCTGGACCCCGTCGTCGCGCAGGTGCCCGGTGAGCGAGCGCGGCTCGGGGTGGGCGAGCACCCACAGCACCCTCATCGTGTCGGTCGTCGTGCCTGGCGTCGCGTCCATCAGGTCCTCCATCAGGTCCTCCATCGGTGCTGCGTCCTCGGGAAGAGGCGGCTTCGGCCGCCCGTACCGCCCACGCTGCCGGTCGGGACGCGCGCCGGCCAGTGGCCGGAAAGTCACTCTGTGCAAGAATCGGGCCATGACGACGTCGGAGCCCACGACTCCAGCCGCACCTGCCGTGGCCGGGCGGCCATGCCGGCCCCCGCACCGCGTCGCGGTCCTCGTGCGCGACGGCGTGATGCCGCTGGAGCTCGGCGCCGTGCACCAGCTGTTCGGCACGGCCCGCGGCCCGGGCGGCGAGCGCCTGTACGAGGTGCGCACGTGCGCCGCGGTTCCGGGCCGGGTCCGCTCGGACGCGGACTTCGCCCTCGACGTCCCGCACGGCCCGGAGGCGCTCGCTGTCGCCGACACGGTGGTGGTGCCGGCGTCGCACGAGCTGGACGACACCGGCGCGCCGGACGACGAGGGCACACCGGCGCCCGGCCAGGTCTCCCTGGCGGAGCTGCTCGCGACGGTCCGGCCGGACGCGCGGATCGCGTCGATCTGCACCGGGGCGTTCGCGCTCGCGCGCGCCGGCCTGCTCGACGGGCGGCGCGCGACCACCCACTGGATGTCGGCCGAGCGGTTCCGCCGCGCCTTCCCGACGGTCCTGCTGGACCCGGACGTGCTGTACACCGAGGACGGGCGGGTCTTCACGTCCGCCGGTGAGGCGGCCGGCATCGACCTGTGCCTGCACCTCATCCGTTCCGACCACGGCGCGGCGGTCGCGAACGACGTCGCGCGGCGCACCGTCGTGCCGCCGTTCCGCGACGGCGGTCAGGCGCAGTACGTGGACGTCCCTGTGCCGGAGCCGGCCGGGGAGCACACCGGCCCCGCGCGGTCGTGGGCGCTCGAGCACCTGGACGAGCCACTCTCCCTGGACGACCTCGCCCGGCACGCGGCGATGAGCACGCGGACCTTCACCCGCCGGTTCCGTCGGGAGGTGGGAGTCTCGCCCGGTGCCTGGCTCCTGCAGCAGCGCCTGCTGCGGGCCCGTGACCTGCTGGAACGGACGGACCTGCCCGTCGACGCGGTCGCCCGTCGCGCGGGGTTCGGCACCGGCGCGTCGCTGCGCCAGCACTTCGCCCGGGCGCTGGGGGTGTCGCCGAACGGCTACCGCACGACCTTCGGCCCCGGCCACCGACACGAGAAAGTTACGCACGCTCACCCGCGAGTTCCTTGACGGGGGTCGGTCCGGACCCCTACATCTGGGAGATGGAGGTCTTCGAGAAGTGGGAATCCGAGATCCGCGGGTACAGCCGCACGTACCCCACGGTGTTCGCCTCGGCGTCGAACGCGCGGCAGGTGGACGAGGCGGGCCGTAGCTACGTCGACTTCTTCGCCGGCGCGGGCGTGCTCAACTTCGGCCACAACAACCCGAGGATGAAACGGGCGATGATCGCCTTCCTCGAGGCCGACGGCGTGGCGCACAGCCTCGACATGGCGACCACGACGAAGCGCGACTTCATCGAGGCGTTCGTCGCCACCGTGCTGGAGCCGCGCGGCCTGACGATGAAGCTGCAGTTCATGGGCCCCACCGGAAGCAACGCCGTCGAGGCGGCGCTCAAGCTCGCCCGGAAGGTCACGGGCCGGCGCGAGGTGGTCGCGTTCACCCACGGCTTCCACGGCATGACGCTGGGGTCGCTCGCGCTCACGGGCAACGAGTTCTTCCGCGCGGCCGCGGGGGTGCCGCTCGAGAACGTCGTGCGGCTGCCGTTCGAGACCGCCCCCGGCGGTGGCCTCCAGGCGCTGGACGACTACCGGGCGCAGCTCTCCGACGTCTCCAGCGGGCTGTCCGCGCCGGCGGCGTTCGTCGTCGAGACGATCCAGGCGGAGGGCGGCGTGAACGTCGCGAGCGCCGAGTGGCTGCGGGCCGTGCAGCAGCTCGCCCACGACGTCGGGGCGCTGTTCGTCATCGACGACATCCAGGTGGCGTGCGGCCGCACCGGCAGCTACTTCAGCTTCGACGGCATGGGCCTCGACCCGGACATCATCTGCCTCGCCAAGGGCATCGGCGGCTACGGGACGCCGCTCGCGATGAACCTCGTGAAGCCCGAGCACGACGCGCGGTGGCTGCCGGGGGAGCACACCGGCACGTTCCGTGGGCAGGGGCTGTCGTTCGTCGCGGGCAAGGAGGCGCTCACCTACTTCGAGGACGACGCGCTCATGACCGAGGTGCGCGCCAAGGGCGAGCGGATGGCGTCGGCGCTGCTCGCCGTCGCGCAGGAGGCCGAGGGCCGCAGCTTCGTGGTCCGGGGCCGCGGCATGATCCAGGGCCTCGACGTGGTCGACGGCGCGTTCGCCAAGGCCGTCGCGGCGGAGTGCTTCTCCCGCGGGCTGCTCGTCGGGCCGTGCGGCAGCGGCGGCCGCGTGCTCAAGCTCATCCCCCCGCTCACCATCCCCGACGACGACCTGACCGAGGGCCTGGAGATCCTCACGGGGGCGGTGCGCGACACCCTCTAGCGCCCTGACCGGGGCGGCGACCAGCAGAAGGAGGCCGACATGCGGCAGCGCGACGACATGACGTTCCCGTTCGAGGAGTACGCCAGACGCCTCGGTGACCTCCGCCGCCGCATGGCGGAACGGATGCTCGACGCCGTAGTCATCACGGACCCCGAGAACCTCATGTACCTCACGGACTACCAGACCACGGGGTACTCCTTCTTCCAGGCGCTGGTCGTGCCGCTCGAGGACGAGCCGTTCATGATCACGCGCGCCATGGAGGAGTCCAACGTGCACGCGCGGACCTGGGTGGACCTCACCCGCCCGTACCCGGACACGGGCGACGCGATCCAGAGCCTGATGCAGTCCCTGCGCGAGTTCGGCCTCGACACCCGCGACGTCGGGTACGAGCGCAACAGCTACTACTTCCCGGCCTACCACCAGGACTACATCCACAACTCGTTCAAGGACGGCCGCCTGCTCGACTGCTTCGGCATCGTGGAGGAGGGGCGCATCGTCAAGTCGGCGGCCGAGATCGCGATCATGCGGCGGGCGGCGCGCGCCACGGAGGTCGGGATGGCGGCGGGCATCGAGGCGTGCGCCGCGGGCGTGACGGAGAACGACATCGCGGCGGAGATCGCGTCGGCGATGTTCCGCTCCGGCGGGGAGTTCCCGGCGGTGATGCCGTACGTCACCTCCGGCCCGCGGAGCATGATCGGCCACGCCACGTGGGAGGGGCGCACGGTGCAGCCGGGGGAGCACGTGTTCCTCGAGGTGGGCGGCTGCTTCCGCCGGTACCACACGGCGATGATGCGCACGGTCGTGCTCGACGACCTGTCGCGCAGCATGCGGGTGGCGCAGGAGCGGATGAAGCTCGCGCTCTCGGAGGTGAAGGCGGCCATCCGCCCGGGGCTCACGGTGTCCGACGCCGACAACATCGTGCGGAACATCATCTCGGACAACGGCGTGGGGGCGCGGCTGGTGACCCGCTCGGGCTACTCCATCGGCATCGCGTTCCCGCCCAGCTGGGACGAGGGGTACATCGTCAGCCTCAACCAGGGCGACCCGCGGGTGCTGCGGGAGGGGATGACGTTCCACATCATCCCGTGGATGTGGGGCGTGGACGGCGACAAGACCGTCGGCATCTCCGACACGGTGCACGTCACCGCCGAAGGGTGCGAGTCCTTCTTCACGCTGGACGAGGACTTCACCTGCAAGCCCGAGCACGCCGCCGCACGGGTGGACGGCGAGCCGCTGTCCCTCGTGCGGGACGCCCCCGTCCCGGAGAAGGAGGAGAACGCATGCTGATCGCGACCGACCCCAGCACCGGCCAGGTGGTCCGCGAGGTCCGGGCGGCGACGCCGGGGGAGGTGGACGCCGCCCTCGCGGCCGCCGAGGCGGCGCGGGCCGCCTGGCGGGACCGGGGCCTCGAGGGCCGCGCGGAGGTGCTGCACGCCGTCGCGGCCGACCTGCGGGCGCGGGCCGACGAGCTGGCCCCGCTGATGACGCAGGAGATGGGCAAGCCGGTCACCGAGGCGCTCGGCGAGGTGGAGAAGGCGGCCTGGTGCGCCGAGCACTACGCCGAGCATGCGGCGGCGTACCTGGCCACGGAGGAGATCGCCTCCGACGCCACCCGCAGCTACGTGCAGCACCTGCCGCTGGGCACGGTGCTCGGCATCCTGCCGTGGAACGCCCCGTTCTGGCTCGCCCTGCGCTTCGCCGCGCCCGCGCTGATGGCGGGCAACACGGGCGTGCTCAAGCACGACCCGCACGTGCCCGGCTGCGCGGAGGCGATCGGCGAGGTGTTCGCCCGGGCGCTGTCGGCGTCGGGAGCGCCCGCGGGGGTGTTCCGGAACCTGCCGCTGGAGACCACCGACGTGGCCGCCGTGATCCGCGACCGGCGCGTGCAGGCGGTGTCGTTCACCGGCTCGGCGCGCGGCGGCGCCGCCGTGGCGAGCGTGGCCGCCGCCGAGATCAAGCCGGCGGTGCTGGAGCTGGGCGGTTCCGACCCGTGCGTGGTGCTGGCCGACGCCGACCTGGACGCCGCGGCCGACACCATCGCCCTGTCGCGGATCATCAACGCGGGCCAGTCCTGCATCGCGGCGAAGCGGATCATCGTCGAGGCCCCCGTGCACGACGCCCTGGTCGCCAGGCTCCGGGAGCGGCTCGCGGCACTGAAGGTCGGGGACCCGCGCGACCCCGCCACGCAGGTCGGGCCGATCGCCCGCGCCGACCTGCGCGAGAACCTGCACCGGCAGGTCACCGAGACGGTGGGTGCGGGCGCACGCCTGCTGCTGGGCGGCGAGCTGCCCGACGGGCCGGGCTGGTTCTACCCGCCCACGCTGCTGGCCGACGTCACGGCCGACATGACGGCGGCCTGCGAGGAGACCTTCGGCCCGGTGATGGCGGTGATGCGGGCGGAGGACGCCGACCAGGCGCTCGCGACGGCGAACGGGACCGAGTACGGCCTCGCAGCGAGCGTCTGGACGACGCCGGAGCGCGGCGAGGCCATGGCCCGCGAGATCGTCGCCGGCCAGGTGTCGGTGAACGGCATCGTGAAGACCGACCCCCGCCTGCCCAGCGGTGGCGTGAGGCGCTCCGGGTACGGGCGCGAGCTCGGCCCGCACGGCATCCGGGAGTTCGTCAACGTGCAGCAGGTGTGGGTCGGCCCGCGCCGGGCGTGACGGGGCCCGACGCGGGCCGACCCTCCTGCGTCGCGGTGGTCCGGCCGAAAGGTCAGTCCACCGTGGCGAAGCTCGGGTGCGGCGGCTGGTTGTACGCCGTGTTCTGCCACGCCACGGCCAGCCGGTACTGCCGGTCCTCCATGAGGGACGGGTGCGCGATGTCGGTCGGCACGTCGGTGGAGTAGATCCGCAGCGCGCTGGAGTCCGTCGTGCGCCAGAGCACCTCCTCGCGCCAGTCACCGAGGATGTCGGCCTGCAGGGCCGGGGTGGCCTTGGTGCCGTTGTTCGACGCGACGCCCTCGCCCGTGAGCAGGCGCGTGTCGCCGTCCGCGCCGTAGGAGTCGATGTGCGTGTCGTCCAGCAGCTCGCGCTGCCCGTCGCCGTCCCACCAGATCACGAAGTTGGTGGAGCCCGGCTTGCGGCCCACCTCGGAACCGTCCGTCGCGCTGCGCAGGCCGGAGACCCTGGACGACCAGACCTCGGCGCCGGGGTTGTCCGCCGTGATGTCCGCGGCCACGCCGCGCCCGTTGTCGGAGCCGGCGGCCGGCGCGCTGGAGAGGATCTCGCCGGTCGCGGCGTCGGCCACCCAGTGCGCCGGGTCGGTGCCCGACTCCGAGGGCTTGAACACCTCGAGCCCGGGGTTCGACGGCACCAGGTCGCTCACGTGGTACGCGTCGCCGTGGTGCGTGCCGTTCTGCCAGAGCCCGTGGCCGTTGTCGTCGATCGCCATCGACCCGTACAGGATCTCGTCGCGGCCGTCGCCGTCCACGTCCGCGATCGACAGCTGGTGGTTGCCGCGGCCCGTCCAGTCGGGCCCGTTGGTGGACGAGCTCGAGTCGAACGTCCAGCGGCGGGTGAGCGCGCCGTCCCGGAAGTCCCAGGCGGCCACGGCCGTCTTGGCGTAGTAGCCACGACCCATGACGATGCTGGGCCGGGAACCATCGAGGTACGCCGTGCCGGCGAGGAAGCGGTCCACCCGGTTGCCGTACGTGTCGCCCCAGTCGCCCACGTTCCCGCGGACGGGGGCGAAGTCGACCGTGTCGAGCTCGGCGCCGTCGGTGCCGCGGAAGACGGACAGGAACTCGGGGCCGCTGAGCACGTACCCGCCGGAGTTGCGGTGGTCGGCGTCGGCGTCGCCGATCACCTGGCCCGTGCCGGACACCGTGCCGTCGCCGGTCTTCACGGCGACCTCCGCGGCGCCGTCGCCGTCGTAGTCGTACACCTGGAACTGCGTGTAGTGGGCGCCGGCGCGGATGTTGCGGCCGAGGTCGACGCGCCACAGCCGCTCGCCGTCGAGCTCGTAGGCGTCGAGGTACACGTTGCCGGTGACGCCGGACTGCGAGTTGTCCTTGGCGTTGCTCGGGTCCCACTTGAGCACGATCTCGTACTCGCCGTCGCCGTCCAGGTCTCCCACCGACGCGTCGTTGGCGGAGTAGGTGTAGCCGTCGCCGCCGGGCGGGACGTCGAGCGGGACGTCGAGCGAGCTCGCCTGCGCGCCCGCGACGGGCTCCAGCGTGAGGGACTCGCCCGCGACCGGCCCCGCGGCCGCGGCGCGCGCGGCGCCGTCGCCCACGGCCAGGACCGCGTACCGGGCGTCCGCCGGCGCCCCGCGATCGAGGAAGGTGGTGGCGCCGCGGACCGGGGGCCCGGGCACGCGGACGCCGTCGCGGTACACGTGGAACGCCGCGTCGTCGCCGTCGGCGGACAGAAGACGCCAGCTCACGCTGTTCCCGTCCGGGGTGGGCGTGCTGATCACCGCCCGGCCGCCGGGGGAGGGGTCGGCGGACGCGGTCGGCGTCGCGGGCGCCGAGGCGGACGGCTCCTCCCCGGCGGCGAGGGCGGGGGCGGCGAGGGCGAGCGCGCAGAGCGCTCCTACCGAGGTGGTGACTGCGGTCGTGCGGAGTGTCGGCAGCATCATTGCTCCGTTCCGGTTGAGACGATTCACACCGTTCGCGACCGAGACTGCCAGAAACCGGTTGCTCACGTCACCCCAAGTCCCACGAGTTGGGACGTCGGACGGCGCGCGGGGGCGCTCAGGGGTGGGGGATGCTCGTCACCGTGGTGAGCAGGAAGACCGAGTCCTCGAGGGCGAGGACGGCGTGCCGCGCGTGGGTCAGCACGCGCAGCTGGCCCGCGCGGACCTCCTCGTCCCCCTCGAGCGCGGTGATGCGCACCCGCCCGTGCAGCACCAGGACGGACGCGGCCGGCGGCGAGTTGTGCTCGCCGAGCTCGACGCCCTCCAGGAGGGCCAGCACGGTCTGGCGCAGCGTGCCGTCGTGCACGACGACCTCGGCGCTGCGGCCGTGCTCGGCCGTCCGGGCCTTCTCGAGGTGGGTCGTGGTGAGGGCGTCCAGGTCGGCCATCAGGGCTCCATCCGTCGGTCGCGAGGCGCGGGCCGCGTCGTTGCGGGCCGTCGACCTCACCGTACCCAGCGGCCGTCCGTCCGGCGGCGCGGCGGCCGGACGGGCTCGGGCGCGTACGTCGTCAGGCGACGCCGTCGAGCATGCCCAGCCGCGCGAACGCCTCGGCCACGCCTCCGCCGGCGGGCCCGGGAACGACCAGGTCCGCCTCCGCGAGGACGGCGGGCGGCGCGCCCTCGACGGCGACGGCGGTGCCCGCGTACTGGAGCATCTCGACGTCGTTGTACCCGTCGCCGATGCCCACGGACTGCGCGGGGGAGAGCCCCAGGTGCTCCATCACGGCCGCCATCCCGACGGCCTTGTGCACGCCGGCCAGGTGGATCTCGCCGGCGTTGTCCCCGGTGTCCGCGTACGACGACGGCAGGATGCCGACCTCCGGGCCGAGCTCCGTGCGCAGCGCCGCGATCGGCGTGGGGGAGTCGAAGTAGCTGATCTTCGCGTAGCGCACACCGGACAGGTCGCCGGGCATCTTCAGCACGTCGAGGATCTCGTGCGGCGCGGCGTCGCCGCGGCGCACGAGGCGCGCGTCGAGGCCCACCGGGCCGTACACCGCGTCCGGGGTCTCCAGCAGGTACGCGACGTCGTGGGCGTCGAGCACGTGCCGCACCCGGGTCGCGAGGTCGTCCGGGAAGCGCAGGTCTGCCACGACGTCGCCGTCGAGCCGTACGAATGCGCCGGCCGTCGCGACGACGCCGTCGAAGCCCGCCGCCAGGAGCGACGGCGGCAGCATCGACTCGGGCCGCCCCGTGCACAGCAGCACGCGATGGCCGGCGCGCCGGGCGGCCCGCACGGCCTCCTCGTGCACGGCAGGCACGGTCCCGTGGTCGGCGTACGTGCCGTCCACGTCCAGGAACGCCACGCGCGCCCCGTCACTCATCGAACCCGACACGTGGGCAGCCTCCAGCTCTCGTCGTCGTCGTGGGCACCGTCGAGCCTAACCGCGCCTAACCGCGCCGTCGGTGTCCCGTGGTTGGCTGCCCACGTGAGGACGAGCACCCCGCGCGCCGAGACCTGGTCCATGATCCACGCCGAACGCGAGGCCCTCGCGGGCGAGCTCGCGGGGCTCGACGACGCGGCCTGGGCCGGGGCGTCCCTGTGCGGGGAGTGGACCGTGCAGGACGTCGTCGCGCACCTCACGGCGGGCGCGAGCACCGGCCGGTGGGCGTGGCTGCGCAGCATCGTCGGGGCACGGTTCGACGCCGACCTGCACAACGCGCGACGCCTGGCGGAGCACCGCGGCGCGACGCCCGCCGAGACGCTCGAGCGGTTCCGCGCGGTCGCGACCAGCACGGTCGCGCCGAGCGGTCACACGGCCGCGTGGCTGGGTGAGGTCGTGGTGCACGGGCAGGACGTCCGTACGCCGCTCCGCCTCCCGCGCGTCCCGCCCGTGGCCACGACCACCGCGGTGGCGCGCTTCTTCGCCGCGCGCGACTTCACCGTCCCGGGCAGGACCGTCGCTCGCGGCCTGCGCCTGGAGGCGACCGACGGCCCGTTCGCGCACGGCGAGGGGCCCGTGGTGCGGGGGAGCACCCTGGCGCTCGTCATGGTGCTGGCGGGTCGGTCGGCATTCTGCGACGAGCTCACCGGTGAGGGGCTGCCGCGGGTGCGCGAGCGCCTCTAGCCCTCGATGTCCGTGCCTGGCGCCATGCCCAGCAGGTCGGCGTAGAACCGGGCGGCAGCCGGCACGTCCGAGGGCTGTTCGCCGCCGTGCACGCGGACGTGACCGCCGCCGTCGCCGGGGAGATCGGGCGCGCGACCGAGGGCGTGCGCGATCCCTGGGAGAGCCTCGAGGCGGGGTGCCGGGTCAGGTGACCGCGCCGAGCTGCCACGGCACGAACTCGTCGGACCCCAGGTCGAGCTCCTCCGAGACGGTCTGCTCGCCGGACGCGACGGCGAGGATCTTCTCGAACAGCTCGGCGCCCACCTCCTCGACGGAGATCCCCGTCTCGACGATCCGCCCGGCGTCGAGGTCCATGTCCTCGCGCATCCGGCGGTAGGTGTCGGAGTTGGTCGCGACCTTGATCGACGGCGACGGCTTGCAGCCCAGCACGGAGCCCCGGCCGGTGGTGAAGACGACGACGTTCGCTCCGCCCGCGACGATCCCGGTCACGGACACCGGGTCGTAGCCGGGGGTGTCCATGAACGTCATGCCGCGCTCGGTGACCGGCTCGGCGTACTCGTGCACGGCCACGAGGTCGGCGGTGCCGGCCTTGGCGACGGCGCCGAGGGACTTCTCGAGGATCGTCGTGAGGCCGCCGGCCTTGTTGCCGGGCGACGGGTTGTTGTCGAGGGTGCCGCCGCCTGCCGCCGCGTAGCCCTGCCACCAGTCGAGGCGGTCCAGCAGCCGCTGGCCCACCTCACGCGAGACCGCGCGGCGCAGCAGCAGGTGCTCGGCGCCGAACACCTCGGGCGTCTCGGCGAGGATCGACGTGCCGCCCTGCGCGACGAGCAGGTCGGACGCGTGGCCCAGCGCGGGGTTGGCGGTGATCCCGGAGAACCCGTCGGACCCGCCGCAGTTCAGCCCCAGCACGAGCTCGGAGGCCGGTGCCTCCTCGCGCCGCAGCCTGTCGATCTCCGGCAGCATCTCGGTGACGGCGGCAGCACCGGCCCGCACCGTGGCGCGGATGCCACCGGTGTCCTGGATGGTGAGCGTGCGCACCGGCAGGTCGTCGCGCAGCTCCAGCCCGTCCAGCACGGAGGCGGCCGGCAGCATCTCGCAGCCGAGCCCGACGACGAGCAGGCCCGCCATGTTGACGTGGCTCGCGTAGCCGCGCAACGTGCGCAGCGTGACCTGCGCGCCCTCGGACGTGGGCACCAGGCCGCAGCCGGTGTCGTGCGTGAGCGCGACCACCCCGTCGACGTGGGGGTAGGCGTCGAGCACGGGTCCGCGGAACTGGTCAGCGATCATCCGTGCGGTGGACGCCGAACAGTTCACCGAGGTGAGGATGCCGACGTAGTTCCTGGTGCCCCAGCGCCCGTCCGACCGGCGGTAGCCCTGGAACGTCCGCGGACGCTCCGGCGCCGGGAGCGTGGTGCGGGCGGTGCCGAACTCGTACTCGCGGGCGCCGTCGTCCATGCCCAGGTTGTGCGTGTGCACGTGGTCGCCCGGTGTGACGTCGCGCTTCGCCCGCCCGATGGACTGTCCGTACTTGCGGACCTCGACCCCGGCGGCCACGGGGCGGACGGCGAGCTTGTGCCCGCGCGGCAGCGTCGAGCGCGTGGTCGCCTCGGAGCCGTCGGGCAGTCGCACGGTGGTGCCGGCGGGCACCTGGCGCGTCGTGACGGCGACGTCGTCGGCCGGGCGCAGCAGCAGCGCGACGTCGGCGAGGTCGACGACGCCGGGCAGCGGCGGCTCGGCAGCCGCCCGGGGGGCGGGGGCCGCCGCGAGCGGCAGCAACGGGTGGTGCGGGGCGGTGCTCATCGGATCACGACCTCGGGATCTGCGGTGCGGGGGACTGTCGTACGGGGGTCCGGCTGGACGGGGGTGGGCGGCGCCGGGGCCGTCGAGGAGCGCACGACGAGCTCCACGGGCAGCCGGCGGTGGTCCGGCGGCGCGGACGCGGCGCCGAGCAGGTCGACGGCGGTGCGGCCCGCGCGTGCCAGCGGGACGGCGACGGTGGTCAGCGCCGGGGTCACCAGCGACGCGGCGGCGACGTCGTCGAACCCGACCACCGAGACGTCGGCAGGGGTGGCGACGCCGCGCGCGTGCAGCCGGGCCAGGACGCCCAGCGCGACGAGGTCGTTGAAGCAGAGCACCGCGGTGGCGCCGGCCGCGAGGGCGAGGTCCGCGGCCTGGACGCCGCCGCCGTGCGTGGGCCGGAAGCTGCCGAGGTCGAGCACCGTATCGCCGGCGAGGGCGCCGAGCGCGGTGCGGCGCTCGCCGTCCGACCACGAGGTGCGCGGGCCGCCCGCGTAGGCGACGACGTCGTGGCCGAGGGCGCGCAGGTGGTCGAGCGCCTGGCGGACGCCGTCGGCGATGTCGAAGGAGACGGACGGGGCGTCGGGCGTCTCGCGGTTCACCAGGGCGACCGGCCCGCCGGCGGCCGCCAGGAGCGGCCCGAGGGCATCGGCGGGCAGGCGCGGCGAGCAGAGCACGAGACCGTCCACGCGGTCGCCCAGGCGGGTGATGACGTCGGGTTCGACGGCCACGTCCTCGTCGGTGTCGGCGACGAGGACGTCGCGGCCCGTCTCGCGGGCCCGCGCCTGCACGCCCTTGGCGACGGCGGCGAAGAACGGGTTCGCGAGGTCCGGCACGACGAGCCCGACCGTGCCGGTGCTGCCGGTGGTCAGGGCCCGGGCCGCGGGGTGGGGGCGGTAGCCGAGCGACTCGGCGGCACGGGCCACCTGCTCGCGGTTGGCCGCCGACACGTGCGGCGCGTCGCTCATCGCACGCGACGCCGTGGCGAGCGAGACGCCCGCTACGCGTGCGACGTCGCGGAGCGTGACCACGCGGTCCTCCCGGAGTGTCGACAGCCTGGAACCGGTTCCAGCGTGTTCCACACCCTACCCGGTGACCCCGGGCTCGGGAAACGTCCGCGTGGTCTCGACAGGCTCGACCGACGGCGGTCGTGCCAGGTCGGGTCAGGTCGGGTCAGGTCGGATCGCCGTCCAGCCAGCGGAACCACGCGTCGGGGACGTCCTCGTCCAGGCGGCGCACGTCGGCGGCCTCGAGCACGCCGGCCCCGACGAGCCCGGCGGCGACGATCCGCGCGACCGCCGCCGCGCCGGGCGGGTTGAAGTGCGTGTCGTCGCGGCGTCCGTCGTCGGCGTGGAAGAAGTAGTGCAGCGTGCGCTCGGGCCCCAGCCCGTCCCAGAGCGCCAGGGACTCTCGCTGCACGTCGATCACGGGCACGTCCTCGCGCTCGGCGAGCGCGCGCATCGCGGCCGGGTAGTCGCCGTGGGCGGGGACGGCCCGGCCGGCGTCGTCGAAGCGCCGGCGCTCGACCGAGGTGGCGAGCACGGGCCGCGCGCCGGCGGCGCGAGCGGCGTCCAGGTAGAGCCCGAGGTGCTCGGTGTAGCTCGTCCACGGCTCGGTGTGGCGCTCCGGGTCCTCGACCTTCGCGTCGTTGTGGCCGAACTGGACCAGCAGCACGTCGCCCGGCTGCAGGTCGCGCGCGACGGCGTCCAGCCGGCCCTGGGCGACGAAGCTCCGGGTGCTGCGCCCGTTGCGCGCGTGGTTGGCGACGGCGACGGTGTCGTCCAGGTAGTACGGCAGGGCCATCCCCCAGCCGGTCTCCGGGGCGGCGGCGCGGCTCTTCGGGCCGGCGGTGGAGTCGCCGACGAGGTGGACGGTGCGGGGCATGGGGTCCTCCGGGATGCGGGTCGCGAGGGGTGCCGCTGGCAAGCGGTTACCCGGGACCCTAGCGGCACCGTGACACGACCCGAGCGCGTGCGTCCGCGCACGTCCAGGGCGTAGCGTCGGCGCCGAGCGACCGAAAGTGCCCTGCACCACAGGAGTCAGCGAGGAGTCAGCGATGCCCCGTCCGCCGTTCCCGGCCCCCGTGCTCGACCTGCTGCGCCGCCCCCAGCCCGCCGTGATCGGCGTCGTCCGCCCTGACGGCAGCCCTGTCACGGCCGCGACGTGGTACCTGCTCGAGGAGGACGGCGCGGGCGGATGGCACGTGCTCGTGAACCTCGACGCCACCCGCAGGCGGGTGGAGCACCTGCGGGCGAACCCGCATGTGAGCCTCACCGTGCTGGACGACGACTGGTACACGCACGCCACCCTCCTCGGCCGCGTCACCGCCTGGCGCGACGACGCCGACCTCGCCGACACCGACCGCATCGCGCGCCACTACACCGGCGACCCGTACGCGGTGCGGGACCGCGCCCGCGTGACCGCCGTGGTCGAGGTCGACCGCTGGACGGCGTGGGGCGCCCTGCGCGGCCTGCTCGACGCAGCGCGCTGAGGGAGGCGGCCATGCGTATCGGCGTCCCCCGCACGGCCGGCGCGGACCCGCGGCTCGTCGCCGTCACCCCCGACGCCGCGCGCAGGCTCGCGGAGCTCGGTCACGACGTGGTCGTGGAGCCCGGGGCGGGCGACGGGGCACGCCTGCCGGCGCACGAGTACGTCTCCGCCGGGGCGCGCGTCGCCGACCGCGCGGACGTGTGGGCGGCGGACGTCGTGGTCACCCTCCACCCGCCCGGCCCGGCCGAGCTCGACCTGCTGCGTGCGGGCTCGGTCCTGGTGTCCCAGCTCGCCCCGGCCGGCAGCCCGGAACTGCTCGGCGGCCTCGCCGTCCGCGGCGTGACCGCCCTCGCCCTCGACGCCGTACCGCGGATCTCCCGCGCGCAGGCCCTCGACGTGCTGTCGGCGCTGTCCAACGTGGCCGGCTACCGCGCGGTGGTCGAGGCCGCCGAGGAGTACGGCGGCATGTTCGCCGGCCAGGTGACGGCCGCCGGGAGCACGCCGCCCGCGCGGGTGTTCGTCATCGGCGCCGGCGTCGCCGGGCTGGCCGCCGTCGGCACGGCCGTGAGCCTGGGCGCCGACGTGCACGCCTTCGACGTGCGGCCCGAGGCTGCGGAGCAGATCGAGTCGCTCGGAGCCCGCGTGGTGGGCGCGGACGACGCCGTCCAGCAGGTCAGCGCCGACGGGTACGCCAGTGCGCAGAGCGCGGACCAGGAGGCCGCCGCCCTGCGCGCGTACGCGGAGCAGTCCGCGCAGGCGGACGTCGTCGTCACGACCGCCCTCGTGCGCGGCACGGCACCCACGACGATCACCCGCGCGATGCTCGACGCGATGCGGCCGGGGTCGGTGGTGGTCGACCTCGCCGCTCCCGGCGGCGGCAACTGCGAGGCGACCGTGCCGGGGGAGCGGGTCGTCACCGCCCGGGGAGTCGTCGTGCTCGGGTACACCGACCTGGCCGCCCGCCTGCCCCAGCACAGCTCCCGGCTGCTCGGCACCGTGGTGGTCAACCTGCTCACCCTGCTCACGCCCGGGGAGGACGGCCGGTTGGTGCTGGACCTCGACGACCCGGTGGTCCGCGGCATGACCGTCACCCACGAGGGCGCGGTGACGTGGCCGCCCCCGCCCGTCGCCGTGTCGGCCGCGCCGCCCCCGCCCGCCCCGGAGCCGGCGGCCGCGGCGGCCGTGGCGGACCCCGCAGCCGAGGGGCGTCGCCGCGCGATGCGCCGCACGGTGCTGGGCGCGCTCGGCGCCGTCGCCGTAGGCCTGCTGATCGCCGCCTCGCCGCCGGACGCCGTCGGGCACCTCACCGTGTTCGCGCTGGCCGTGGTGGTGGGCTTCTACGTCATCTCGAACGTCACGCACGCCCTGCACACCCCGCTCATGGCCCAGACCAACGCGATCAGCGGCATCATCATGGTGGGCGCGCTGCTGCAGATCGGGGACTCCTCGCCCCTGGTCACGACGCTCGCCGTCGTCGCGGCGGCGCTCGCGAGCGTCAACGTCTTCGGCGGCTTCCTCGTGACCCGGCGGATGCTGGGCATGTTCCGCCGCGACACCCCGGGCGGGGGCGCGGCATGACGGTGACGTCGGTGGCACAGGCCGCGTACGTGATCGCGGGGCTGCTGTTCGTGCTGTCCCTCGCCGGGCTGTCGGCCCAGGAGTCCGCGCGGCGCGGCACCGTGCTCGGCATGCTCGGCATGGGCCTCGCGATCGTGGCCACGATCGCGCTCGCCCTCGACCGATCGCAGCGCCCGTGGCCGGTGACGGCCGGGCTGATCCTGCTGGTGCTCGTGGTGGGCGCGGCGGTGGGGTCGTGGCGGGCGCGGCGCGTCGAGATGACCCAGATGCCGGAGCTCATCGCCCTGCTCCACTCGTTCGTCGGGCTCTCGGCGGTGCTGGTGGGGTACGGCTCGTTCCTCGCCGAGCCCGTGGGCGCCGCAGCCGCGGGCGGGGACACCGTGCACCGGGTCGAGGTCTTCCTCGGCGTGCTCATCGGCGCGGTCACCTTCACGGGCTCGGTCGTCGCGTTCGGCAAGCTGTCCGGGCGGCTGCCGTCGGCGCCACTGACCCTGCCGGGCCGGCACGCGCTCAACCTGCTGGCGCTCGTCGCGTGCGCCGGCCTGCTGGCCTGGTTCGTCGCCGCGGACGGGGGCGTCGCGGTGCTCCCGCTGCTGCTCATGACGCTCGTGGCCCTCGCCCTCGGCTGGCACCTCGTCGCGGCGATCGGCGGCGGGGACATGCCGGTCGTGGTGTCGATGCTCAACTCGTACTCCGGCTGGGCCGCCGCGGCGGCGGGCTTCACGCTCGGCAACGACCTGCTGATCATCACGGGCGCGCTCGTCGGCGCCTCCGGTGCGATCCTCAGCTACCTCATGTGCCGGGCGATGAACCGGTCGTTCTGGTCGGTGGTCCTCGGCGGCTTCGGGGCGGGAGCGACGGGCGGCCCGGTCGGCGGCGCCGCGGTCGAGGCGGTCCAGGCCGGCGAGGTGCGCGCGACGTCTCCCGACGAGGTGGCGGCCCTGCTCACCGCGGCGCGGTCGGTCGTCGTCGTGCCCGGCTACGGCATGGCGGTGGCGAAGGCGCAGCATCCCGTGGCGGACCTCGCGGAGCACCTGCGGGAGCGCGGCGTCACGGTGCGGTTCGGCGTGCACCCGGTGGCCGGGCGGCTGCCGGGGCACATGAACGTGCTGCTCGCCGAGGCGCGTGTGCCCTACGACCTGGTGCTGGGCATGGAGGAGGTCAACCCCGACCTGCCGGCCACCGACGTCGTGCTCGTCATCGGCGCCAACGACACGGTGAACCCTGCGGCGCAGGACGACCCGTCGTCGCCGATCGCCGGCATGCCGGTCATCGAGGCGTGGAAGGCGCGCGACGTCGTGGTGTTCAAGCGGTCGCTCGCCACCGGGTACGCGGGCGTGCAGAACCCGCTGTTCTTCCGGGAGAACACCCGGATGCTCTTCGGCGACGCCAGGGAGCAGGTGGACAAGATCGTCCAGGCTCTCTGACGCCGCCGAGAGGAGGTGTCGCGGCGGGGACCGGCCCGGTCAGATCCGGGAGTCGGCCTGGGAGTCGTAGACCGCGGCGTCGAGGACGCCGTCGGCGTGCAGGTACGGCGTCTCGGGCACCGGCGTCGCGTCGATCGTGCTGGCGTCGGCGGGCACGCCGTCGAGGCTGGGCATGACGCTCGCCAGCTCCGCGCGCCACTTGGTGAAGCGCCACGGGAAGCACCGCTCCAGCAGGTCCACCATCGCGGAGGCGGCGGTGGAGGCACCCGGCGAGGCGCCGAGCAGGCCGGCGATGGAGCCCTCGGCGCCGGTGACGATCTCGGTGCCGAACTGCAGCACGCCCTTGCCGTCGGCGTCGCGCTTGATGACCTGCACGCGCTGGCCGGCGGTCAGCTTCTCCCAGTCCTTGGGGTGGGCGGTCGGCATGAACTGCTGCAGCGCCTGGAACTTGGTCTCCGGCGCGGCCATCAGCTGGCCCACGAGGTACTGGGTGAGGTCGAGGTTCTTGAGGCCCGCGCCGAGCATCGACGTGACGTTGTTCGCCCGCAGCGAGGTGATCAGGCCCAGGTACTTGCCCTTCTTGAGGTACTTGGGGCTGAAGCCGGCGTAGGGGCCGAACATGAGGTACGTTTTGCCGTCCACCACACGGGTGTCGAGGTGCGGCACCGACATCGGCGGGGCGCCGACGTCGGCCTTCCCGTACACCTTGGCCTGGTGCTGCGCGACGAGCTCCGGGTTGTCGGTGCGCAGGAACTCGCCGGAGATCGGGAAGCCGCCGAAGCCCTTGATCTCCGGGATGCCGGCCGACTGGAGCAGGGGGAGCGCGCCGCCGCCCGCGCCGACGAAGACGAACTTCGCGGTCACGGTGCTGGTGCGGTTCCGGGCGTTCCAGGACCGGTCCTTGACGCGCAGGCGCCAGCGGCCGTCCTTGGTGCGCTTGAGGCTCTTCACCTCGTGCTGCAGGTTGAGCTCGGCGCCGTTCGCGAGGAGGCCGTCGACGAGCTGACGGGTGAGGTTGCCGAAGTCGACGTCGGTGCCCGACGTCGCGCGGGTAGCGGCGATCGGCTCGTCGGCGTCCCGCTCGGTGGTCAGCAGGGGCGCCCAGCGGCCGACGGTGGCCCGGTCGGTGCTGTACTCGAGGTCGCGGAACAGGGGGTGCACGCGCAGCGTCTCGTACCGGCGGCGCAGGTAGTCGACGTTCTTCTCGCCGCGCACGAACGTCATGTGCGGGGTGTTGCTGAGGAACGAGTCGTCCTTGATGCGCCCGGTGGCGAGCAGGTGCTGCCACAGCTCGCGCGAGATCTCGAACTGCTCGTTGATCGCCACCGCCTTGGAGATGTCGATCGAGCCGTCCTTGCGCTCGGGCGTGTAGTTGAGCTCGCAGAGCGCGGCGTGCCCGGTGCCCGCGTTGTTCCACGGGTTCGACGACTCCTGCGCCACGTCGTCGAGCCGCTCGTAGATACGGATCGACCACGACGGCTCGAGCTGCTGGAGCAGCGTGCCGAGCGTGGCGCTCATGATCCCGCCGCCGATGAGGACGACATCGACGTCGGCCCCAGTGGGGGCCCCAGCAGTCGTAGCACTCGAAGTCACCACGTCACCATACGCCGCGCGTGAAAACTGTCACAAAGAATGAGAGCAACCTCACACGGCCCTCTGACCTGCAGTGACGTGGGTCACATCGCCGATTCTCGGAGCCGCAGGTCAGCGCGTCGGGGCCGACGACGACGGCCACGGCCCGAGCTCCGGCAGCGCCGCGGCCGCGCCGTCCCGCAGCGCCGAGACCGGGCCGGACGGCTCGCGCCCGGCGAGCCAGGCCGCGACGTCGCGCGGGTCGCCGACGAGCTCCAGCCGGGCACCGGTGCCGTCCGCACCGGGCAGCCGCACCGCGAGGAAGTCGCGCAGGTGCGCGCAGAACGCGTCGTCCCAGGACCCGTAGCCCAGCCCCGCGGCGTCGACGCCCACCGTCGCGTCGACCGCGTGGATGCGCGCCTCGCGCCACCAGGCCAGCAGGGCGTCGACGAGGACGCCGTCCCGATAGGCGACCGGGGCCGCCCAGAGCGCGTCGCCCGGTGCGGGCCAGGCCGCGGCGAGGCGGGCCCGCGAGACCTCCAGGGCTGCCGCGTGCTCAGCCGCGGAGCGGTCCGCGCCCGCCTCGATCGCGGCAGCGCGGCCGGTCCGCCCGCCGTCGTACGGCGCGACCTTCTCCCCGCGGGCCGCGAACTCGGCCTGCCGGGCGAGCGCCGATCCCACGTTCGCCACGTGCGACAGCACGTGGCCGCGGCTCCACCCGTCCAGGGGCGACGGGTCGGCGCCCGCGTCGTCGGGCAGGCCGCGCACCACGTCGATCAGCGCGGCGAGCGCGGCGTCCGCGTCGGCGAGGGCGTGCGCGACGAGGTGGGTGTGGGCGGTGTCAGGGCGGGTCACGGCCACAGCAGCTCCTTGGTCCAGGTGGGGGCGGTCTCGGTCGCCGCGGTCGGGTCGGTCGCGCGGTAGCGCAGCCGGGTCTGGCCGCGGTCGTCGCTGGCCTGCCAGAACTCGACCGTGGCGGGCGCGAGTGCCCACGCGGTCCAGGCGGGCGCGACGGCCGCGGGCTGTTCGCGGGCCTCGACCAGGCGGTCCGCGAAGGCGTCCCAGTACTCCTGCTGCGAGCCCAGGGGCTCGCTCTGGTGGCCGACCAGGCCGGCGGCGCGCGAGCCGTCCGGGCGCGCGCGGAAGTCGGCGGCCCCGGCCTCGCCGCCGGCCGAGGTCGCGCGGCCGGTGACGCGCACCTGGCGCCCCAGGTCGCGCCAGAAGACGGTGAGCGCCGCGTGCGCGTTCTGTGCCAGGTCGCGGCCCTTGGGGCTCGTCGCGTGCCCGGCGAACCACCAGCCGTCGTCGGTGACGTCCTTGATCACCAGCGTCCGGGCGTGCACGTGACCGGCGGCGTCCGCCGTCGAGAGCGTCGCGGCGTGCGGGGTGCCCACGCCGGCCGCGAGCGCGTCGTCGAACCACCGGCCGAACAGCTCCTGCGGCGTGGCGGGGGCGGTCGTGAGGTCGTCGAGGTCGACGCCGAACGGGGGCAGCCCTGGCGGGAAGGTCGGCAGGGCGCGCAGGCGTTCGCGGAAGGTCATGCGGTCTCCTCGGGGTTGTCGGTCAGCAGCGTCACGAAACCGCGCACGGCGGCCCGCATCGCGTCGGGGTCGCCGGTGGCGCGGGCGAGCACGTACCCGCCCTGGACGATGGCGACGGCCGCGTGCGCGCGGTCCCGGGCGGCGCCCTCGGGCAGGCCTGCGTCGCGCAGGGTCGCGGCCACGGCGTCGAGCAGGCGGACGAAGTAGGCGGTGACGACGTCGCGCAGCCCGTCGTCGTCCATGACGGCCTGGTCGCTGGTGAGGCGCCCGACCTTGCAGCCGGCGAGGGCGTCGCGCGGGCGCTCGAGGTAGGCGACCACGCGGGCGAGGGCGTCCGTGCGGTCGCCGTCCGGGGCGTCGTCGAGGTCGCGCCGGGCCGCCGCGAGCGCGTCGGCGACGGTGGCGCCGACGGCGGCGGCGGCGAGGTCGTGCTTGGTGGGGAAGTGGTGGTAGAGGCTGCCCTGCCCCACCCCGCTGGCCGCCAGGACCTGGCGGGGGCTGGTGGCCCCCACGCCCTGGGCCGCGAACATCTCCTGCGCGGCGGCCACGAGCCGCCCGCGCGCGTCGGTCGATGTATTCATGTCGCCACCATACCTACCTCTCGGTATGGTGGCGAGCTCCGGTGCGCGCCTCAGAAGTAGTCGCGCACATGCACCTGGCGTCCGCCCCACAGGGCGTCCCACACGGCGTCGTGGTCGGTGGGGCCGGCGAGGCCCCCCGTGAGCCGCAGGTTCGCGCACGACTGCGCGCCTGCGTACGACTGCGCCAACCCGGCCGAGGTGAAGGTCGGGCGATCTCCCGGCGTGGCCGCGCCGTCGGGCGCCACGCGGACCGTGCCGTGCGCGGCCTCGAGCGTCCACGCGCCCTCGAGGTCCGGGGTGCGCGCGTCCGAGACGGCGAACGGCACGCGGGCCGACACCGGGGCGACCCGGGCGGCGCCGAGCGCCCCGGGCACGTCGAGCAGGCGCAGCATGTACGGACGCGGGGCCGAGGTGGACGCGTGGTCGGGCAGCACGAGCCGTGCGGCGTCGAGGCCGGACCAGCCGCCCGACGTGCTGACCTGCACCCAGCCGGCGACCGACGCGAACGACCCGAGCAGCCGCCACAGCACCCGCGCCGCGTCGGGCGTGAGCGCGACCAGGTCGTCGACCTCGATGGTGTTGGTCCGGTCGTAGCCCGGCCCGCGCGACCAGCTCGCGAAGCCGAGCACCTCCTCGTCGGCCCCGCTGCCGCGCACCGCGAGGCTGACGCCGGTGTAGTCGGAGCCGGGGCCGACCAGCTCGTCGGCCTCCATGGCGAACGGGGCCTCGACCCGGGAGAGAGGGCCGTTCTGCGCGGACGCCCACGCCTCGTACACGTGCCGGACCGCGGGGACGTCGTCGGCGGTCGCCCGTCGCGCGCGCACGTCGCCCCCGGGCGGGGGCACCGCCGCGAGGGCCGCCATCGGGACGCGCACGTCCTCGAACGCGCCGACGACCTCGTAGCCCAGGCCGCGGTAGATGCCCGCCGACGAGGGGTAGAGCGTCGAGACGACGTCGCCCAGGGCGCGGGCCTCCGCGAGCGCCGCCTCCATCAGCGGCCGCAGGAGACCGGAGCCACGGCGCTCGGCTGCGACGGTGACGCCGGCGAAGCCCGCCGTCGGCAGCCGGGCGCCGTGGAACCACGACGTGAACGACCGCACGCCCAGGCCTGCGACCACCTCGCCGTCGTCCGTCGCCACCCAGGGCCGGATGTTCGGCAACGGCCACGCGTCGGGGTCGGGGTCGGGCAGCGGGTGCGGCGAGACGCCGAAGGCCTCGGCGCCGAGGCGGCGGGAGGCAGGGACGTCGGCGAAGGTGGTGCGGCGGAATTCGAGGGTCACGTCGGCGACGCTAGCGTCCCCCGCACGGCGCGTCACCGGCATTGCGCCGTACCGTGAACCGGTGAGCCCGCCGTCCGTGCCCGACGCGACGCCCGAGGCCAGGCTGCGCAGCCGCGTCCTGGTGGTCGCGATCCTCGCCTCGTTCGTGTCGTTCCTCGACGGCACGGTCGTCAACGTGGCGCTGCCCGCCATCGGGGACGAGCTGGGCGGCACGGGGGAGGCCCGCCTCGGGCTGCAGCAGTGGGTGGTGGACGGCTACCTGGTGACGCTCGGCTCGCTCATCCTGCTCGCCGGCTCGTTGTCGGACCTGTACGGGCGGCGGCGCGTGCTGGTCGCCGGGCTCGTGGGGTTCGCCGCGGCGTCGGTGCTGTGCGCGATCGCGCCGACGGGACCCGTGCTCGTGGGGGCCCGGCTGCTGCAGGGCGTGGCCGGGGCGCTGCTCGTGCCGAGCTCGCTGGCGCTGATCATCTCGACGTTCGACGGCGAGGCGCAGGGACGCGCCATCGGGCGGTGGACGGCCTGGACGGGGACGGCGATGATCGTCGGCCCGTTCGTGGGCGGCGGGCTGGTGGACCTGCTGTCGTGGCGGTGGGTGTTCTGGATCAACCTGCCCGTCGTCGTGGTCACGCTGGTCCTGCTGCGCCCCGTGCCCGAGGTGCGTCTCGAGACCGGGCGGCGGCTCGACGTGCCGGGCGCCGTGCTCGCCGCCACCGGCCTGGCGGCGGGCGTGTACGGGCTGATCGAACGGACCTGGGCGTTCGTGGGCGTCGGGGTCGCGCTGCTGATCGTGTTCGTCGTGTACGAGCGGCGGGCGCGCGACCCGATGATGCCGCCCCGGCTGTTCGCGGCCCGCAACTTCGCGTGGGGCAACGTCGCGACGTTCGCCGTCTACGGGGCCCTCTCGCTGGGCGGGTTCGTGCTGGGGCTGTTCCTGCAGCAGGTGGCGGGCTACTCGGCCACCGCCGCCGGGGTGGCGCAGCTGCCGTCGACGCTCGCGATGCTCGCCCTGTCGACCAGGTTCGGCACGCTCGCGGCACGGTACGGGGCGCGCTGGTTCATGACCGTCGGGCCCGTCGTCGCGGGCGCCGGCTACCTGTTGCTCCTCACGATGGACGAGAGCGCGACCTACGTCACCCAGGTGCTGCCAGGGCTGCTGGTGTTCGGCCTCGGCCTGTCCATCACCGTCGCGCCGCTGACGGCGGCGATCCTGGGCGCGGCGCCGCCCGCGGACGCGGGCATCGCCTCGGCCGTGAACAACGCCGTCTCGCGCGTGGCGGGGCTGCTGACCGTCGCGTTCGCGGGCGTCATCCTCGGCGGGGTGCTCGACGTCGCGTCGTTCCACCGTGCGCTGCTGGTCACCGCCGGGCTGCTGGTGCTGGGCGGACTGGTGAGCATGGTCGGCATCCGCGACGTGCGCCGGCCCCCGGCCCCCACGGCACCGACGGCCGGCGGTCCCGAGGTCACAGGGGCAGCTTGAAGCCCTCGTGCGACTGCGCGTAGCCCAGCGAGCGGTAGAAGCGGTGGGCGTCCGGGCGCTGCTTGTCCGAGGTGAGCTGGGCCATCACGCAGCCGCGCTCGCGGCCGCGCTCGTGCGCGTGCTCCATCAGCGCCCGGCCCAGCCCCCGGCCGCGCAGTGCCGCGTCGACGCGCACGGCCTCGACCAGCAGCCGGGTGGCGCCGTTGCGGGAGATGCCGGGCACGAACGTCAGCTGCATGACGCCGACCACCGAGCCGTCCAGCTCGGCCACGACCAGCTCGTCGTTCGGGCTGGCCTCGATCGCCTCGAAGCCCGCGACGTGGGCCGGCCCGAACGACCCGGTGCGGGCGGCGGCGACGGCGTCGTCGGCGATGAGCTCGACGACGCGCGGCAGGTCGTCGCGGGTGGCGGGGCGGAACGTGACGGCGGAAGCGCGGGAGTCGGGCACGCCGGGACGCTAGCAGGCGGCGCTAGCCTCGCCCCGTGACCGACCATCCGAGCGAGCGTCCGAGCGAGCGGCTGACCGAAGGGCGGACCGAGCGCGAGATCACCGCCGACGTCGCCCTCTGCCTCCCGGACGGGCGCCTGAACCCCGACGCGATCGGGTGGTCGCGGACGTCGCTGCACGACACGTCCGGTATCGGTCGTGGCCTGCGGGGCCTCGGTCGGAACAAGCGGTGGGAGTACTGGGCCGTCGTGACGCCGGACCATGTCGTCGCGCTCACCACGTCCGCGCTGGACTATGCGGCGCTGCACCAGGTGTGGGCGCTGGACCGGGCGTCGGGCGAGGAGATCGACGCGGTCGCGATCTCGCCGTCGAACCGGTCGGCGACGCTGCCCGGTCGCCTCGGGTCCGGCCCGGTCCGGTCGCGCACGCGGGCCGTGGCCATCGCCGTCGACGAGGGGCCAGGCGGCACGCGCCTGCGTGCCCGGACGTCCCACGTGGACCTCGACGTGACGGTGGCCCGGCCGGTGGGCCGAGAGCTGGTGGGCGTGGTCGTGCCCTGGTCGGACCGGCGGTTCCAGTACACGGTGAAGGACGTCGGGCTGCCGGCCACCGGCACGCTCCGGGTCGACGGCGCGGTGAGGTCAGTGCCGGAGGGCTCGTGGGCCGTGCTGGACCACGGCCGTGGCCGGTGGCCGTACCGCGCCGCGTGGCAGTGGGGCGTGGGTTTCGGCGACGGCGTCGCCGCCGACGGCGCGCGGCACGAGGTGGCGCTGCAGCTGGGCGGGACGTGGACGCGCTCCGGTGCGACCACCGAGAACGGCGTGCTCGTGGACGGGCGCGTGCACAAGCTCCACGACGAGCTCGACTGGGCGTTCGACCGCGGCGCCCACCTGGAGCCCTGGCGCGTGCGCGGCGACCGGCTGGACCTCACGTTCCTCCCTGCCCACGACCGCGTGAGCAGGACGCAGCTCGGCCTCGTCGCGTCGTCGACGCATCAGTGCTTCGGGTCGTGGTCGGGCTGGATCACGACCGACGACGGTGCGCGCCTCGAGATCGACGGGCTCGACGGCTGGGCCGAGGACGTCGCGCAGCGCTGGTGAGCGTCGCACTGCCGTCGACGACGGGACGGTCAACGGACCCGGTCGGCACCACCCGCGGCGACGTAGCCGGCCACGACCGACCCGGCCTTGCGCGCGGCCTGGTCCCGGAGGCAGGCGCTGAACGTGTCGCGGAAGTCGAGCCGTGGCCACCGGGCCTCGAGGTCGGTGCGGAGCGTCGTGGGCCAGTGCTCGAGGCCGCGGCCGCTGACGTCGGCGCCTGTGGACCGGGCGAGCAGGTACCCCTCGGGGCGCTCTCCCGGCGGGACGTCGTCGTCGTCGAGCATGTGGTCGACGACCGCCCGCGCAGCGCGGTCACGGCGCTGCGTGCTCCAGCCGGCGCCCGCGGTGACCGCCCAGGCCACGTTGCCGCCCGCGACCTCGAACGGCTCGGCGTGCGCGTCGAAGGCGGCCGTGAGGCCGGTGTCGTGCAGGAGGCCCGCGACGGCGAGCACCTCGTCGTCGACGGGGAGGCGGAGCCGGCGCCCGAGGTCGGCCGCCAGCAGCGTGGAGCGCACGGAGTGGTACACGAGCGCCGCGGGGGAGAAGCGCACGAGCACGTCGAACGCCGCGCGGACAGGTACGGATCGGGGCAGCTCGTCGGGCAGCTCGTCGGTCATGTCACCGGACGCTAGCGCGTCGGCGTCCCGGGATGTTCTGCCGCGGGCAGAAGGCGGGGCGCGCGGCGTCGCGGTGCGCCAAGGTGGTGCTCATGAGGCTGCTGGTGCTGGGTGGGTCGGTGTTCCTGTCGAGGGCGGTGGCGGCGGACGCCGTGGCGCGCGGGCACGAGGTGGTGGCCGCGAACCGCGGCCGGTCGGGTCCGGTCCCGGACGGGGTGCGGCACGTGACGCTGGACCGGGCCGACCCGTTCCCGGAGGCCCTGGCGACCGGGCGCTTCGACGCCGTCGTGGACGTGTCGCGCACGCCGTCGCACGTGCGACGCGCGGTCGCGGCGCTGTCTGACGCGCACTGGGTGTTCGTGTCGACGGTCAACGTCTACGCGGACGACGCCGACCCGGGCGGACCCGGGGTCGGGCGGCTGCGCGAGCCCCAGCCCGACGACGTCGACGGGGCGGAGGGCCCGGAGGCCTACGGTGCGATGAAGGTCGCGTGCGAGGAGCTCGTCCGCGCGGGAGCGGCGACCGCGGCGGTCGTGCGCCCGGGGCTGATCGTGGGCCCGGGCGACCCGAGCGGACGGTTCGCGTACTGGCCGGCGCGCCTGGCCAGGGTGCCCGAGGGTGCCACCGACGTCCTGGCGCCGGGCGACCCGGACGACCCGGTGCAGGTGATCGACGTCCGCGACCTCGCGGCCTGGGTCGTGGACCTCGCCGCGCGACGGACGGAGGGGACCTACGACGCCGTCGGGCCGCTCGCCCCGGTCGGCGAGCTGCTCGCCGCGGTGGCGCGCGGTGTCGGTGCCGAGCCGCGCTGGGTGTGGGCGGACGACGCCGCCCTCGAGGCGGCCGACGTCCGACCGTGGTCCGGGGAACGGTCGCTGCCGCTGTGGCTGCCGAGGCCCGAGTACGCCGGGATGCCGGCGCACGACTCCGCGCCCGCGATCGCAGCGGGGCTGGACCCGCGGCCGGTCGAGGACACCGCCCGCGACACGCTCGCGTGGCTGCGCGCGACCCCCGACGCCGTCGTCACCGGCCTGACCGGCGCGGAGGAGGCCGAGGTCCTGGCCGATCTCCACCGGGCTCCGGAGGGTGCTGACGCCGGCGTCTAGTGCGTCACTCTCGGCCCCGACCGGGGCTCGACGTCCGTCGCGCGGGCTTACGGTCGAAGGGTCAGCGCCCCTGACCCACGAGGTCGACGGGGCGGTCGTTCGTCCCGTCCGGGCCGTCGTCACGCAACCGCGCGCCCCCGCCCGCCGGGGCGTGATGCGAAGGAGTACGGACATGGCGACAGGCGGCAGCTTCCAGGGACGGGTCGCGCTCGTGACGGGCGGCGGATCGGGCATCGGCGAGGCGGTGAGCAAGGAGCTCGCGGCGCACGGCGCCAAGGTCGTGGTCACCGACATCCGGCTGGACGCGGCCCAGCGTGTGGCCGACGAGATCGTCGCCGCCGGCGGCGAGGCCGCGCCGTTCGAGCAGAACACCGCGGTGAAGGAGGACTCGACGAAGGCGGTGGAGTTCGCGAAGGCCACGTTCGGCGGGCTCAACTATGCCGTGAACAACGCCGGCATCGGCGGCAAGCAGGCACCGGCCGGCGAGACCGACCTGGACGACTGGGACCGCGTCATCGACATCAACCTCAACGGCGTGCTCTACGGCATGCGGGCGCAGATCCCGGCGATGCTCGAGCGGGGCGCGGGCGAGAGCGCGATCGTCAACATGGCGTCGATCCACGGCACGGTCGCCGCGATCGGCAACGGCGCCTACACGGCCGCCAAGCACGGCGTCGTCGGCATCACGAAGAACGCCGCCGCCGAGTACGGCGCGCAGGGGCTGCGCGTCAACGCCGTCGGCCCCGGCTACATCAAGACGCCTCTGGTCGAGTCCAGCCTCTCGCCCGAGGCGCGCCGGTCGCTGGAGGGCAAGCACGTGCTCGGGCGTCTCGGCACCGCGCAGGAGGTGGCGGCCGTCGTGCGGTTCCTGCTGTCCGACGACGCGTCGTTCGTCACCGGCGCGTACTGGCTGGTCGACGGCGGTTACACCGCCGTCTGACCCCGGACGCCGGTCGAGCCCGTCGAGACGACCCGGAACGTTCCGGAGGTCTCGACAGGCTCGACCGACGGGGCCGCCCCGGTCAGCGGGAGGCGAGGGCCGCGGCGAGCTCGTCGACGAGGTCGAAGCCCTCCTGGAGGCCGCCCTCCATGCCGGATCCGACGATCGCGTCGCGCACCTCACGGCTGGGCGCACGCGTGACGAGCGTGAGCGTGGTGGCGCCGCCGTCCTCGGCGAACGTGTAGGTGTTCAGGGTGGCCGCGGTGTCGCCGTCGGGCATCCCCTCGTAGACCTCCGTGTGCACGAGGCGCTCGGTGGGGACCACCTCGGTGAACTCGCCGTGGAAGGCGACCTCGAAGCCGCCCTCGGCCTGCATGACGTAGCGGTACGTGCCGCCCGGTCGCGGGTCGATCTCGACGCTGGTGACGGTGCCGCGCTGCCCGGCCCACCAGCGGGCGATGAGGTCGGGCTCGGTGAAGACGCGCCAGACGGCGGCCGCGGGGGCGGCGAACCGGCGGACGACCCGGATGTCCGTGTCGTTCGGCAGCGTCAGGACGGCGCTGCCGGTGGTGGTGCTGGCCATGGTGACTCCTCGTGGTGCCTCGTGGTGCCTCGTGGTGCCTGGTGGTGCCTCAGATGGGCTACTGCCGACCCGCGTCGTCCGGGCTCTCGAGCGCCAGCTCGGCGAGCACCTCGTCGACCAGCGCGAACCGCTCTTCCCAGAGCCGCTCGTACCGGCCGGCCCAGGCGTGGATCTCCCGCAGGGGCCGGCTGTCGACGCGGTAGAGGCGACGACGACCGTCGTCGCGGACCTCGACCAGCCCGACCTCCCGCAGCACCTTGAGGTGCTTGGAGACCACGGGCTGGGCGACGTGGAGCAGCTCGGCGAGCTCACCGACGCTGCGCTCCTGGTGCGCCAGGGCGTCGAGGATCTCGCGGCGCCGGGGCTCGGCCACCGCGTTGAACGCGTCCGTCGTCGTCGCTGCACGTGCCACAGACCCAATGTATGCCGATATCGGAATGTGTCAAGGGGTGGGGTTGCAGCGGGCCGCCATCGTCGCGACCAGGCCGACGTCGGGCCGCCAGGGCTCGAGGTTCCACGTGTCCTTGTCCGGCGCCCCGATCGCATGGCACTCGAGCTGGTCGCGCATCGTCGGGACGTCCACCGCGGGGTCGGTCGCGACGAGCTCGGCCCAGACGAGGTCGACACCGGCCTGGCCGGCGCCGCGCGCCCAGTCCGTCGGCTCGACCGCGAGCGAGCGGCCGCCCTCGCGCTCACCCCAGTCGGTCCCCGCGACGGCGGCCGTGCCGAGGGTGGTCGTGACCTCGTCGCGCTCGGCGCCCGACGCCGTGGTGCGCACCTCGAGATGGGTGCCGTCCAGCGCGACGAGCCGTGCTCCCTGCGGGACGGTGAGACCGCCCACGGCCGCGCCGCCGTCGTCGAGCACGGTGACGCTGCCGTCGACGTTCGGGGAGAGCGTCCCGGGCGACGTCAGTGCCACCCGCGGCGCCGCCGGGGGGCTCGCGGCGTCGGTGTCGTGGGGCGGCGCCCCGATCGTCACGGTGGCGGTGGTGGCGTCCGGCCCGGGGGAGGTGCGCACGCGCGGGTCGTCGACCGTCGCTCCCGGCGCCGTCACCTCCAGCGTCACGTCCCCGGCGGCGACCTGGACGCCGGCGGTCGTGTCCGCCGTCGAGCTCGTCGTCGGGGTGGGGGAGGCCGAGGGCGTCGCCGGCGCGGTCGGCGTGGGGTCCGACGGTGTGCACGCGCCCAGCGTGAGCAGGGCCAGCACGGCCAGCACGGCCGGCGCGGCCAGCACCGCGGCCGGCCGGCGGGTGGGCGTCGCGCGGGACCGGGCGCGCGGGTGTCGACGGGGCACGTGTCCAGTGTCCGGCACGGGTCTGGTCATAGAAGTGAGGGTCGCCTAACCTTACCTTCGTGAGCACCTCCAGTCTGCGCAAGCCGGTCGACCCGCACGTCCTCGTGGCCGAGGTGGTGACGACCAAGCAGGTGAGCCCCCACCTGCGCCGGGTCACGCTCGGCATCGACGACATCGACCGCCTCACGCTCGTGGGCGACGACCAGTGGTTCCGCCTGTTCCTCCCGCGCCCCGGCCAGGACGCGCTGAAGCTCCCGACGCGCACGTCGAACCTCGGCTGGTACGCGCAGTACCTCGCGACGCCGCGGGCCCGGCGCCCGCTGGTGCGCAACTACACGATCCGTGCCGCGCGGCCGGACCTCGGGGAGATCGACGTCGACTTCGTGCTGCACGGGCACGACGACGGTGCCGACCCCGCCGCGCCGACCGGGCCGGGCGCCGGGTTCGCGGCGGCGGCCCGGCCGGGCGACCGGGTCGGCATCCTCGACCAGGGGGCGTACCACCGGCCGCGGCCCGGGTGCGCCTGGACGCTGCTCGTCGCGGACGAGAGCGGCCTGCCCGCCGTCGCCGGCATCTGCGAGTCGCTCCCCGACGACGCGCGCGGCGTCGCCGTCGTCGAGGTGCCCACCGCGGACGACCGCCAGGACTTCCGTGTGCCCGACGGCGTCGACCTGCGGTGGGTGGTGCGCGAGCGTGCCGCGGCCGACGACGCGGCCCTCGGGGAGGTGCCCGGCCGGGCGGCCCTCGCGTTCGTCCGCGACACGTTCCACGAGGCGGGGCTGCCCGCCCGCGACGGCTACGCGCTCGTCGCGGGGGAGCAGGCGCTCGCCGCCGGGGTGCGTCGGCACCTGGTGAACGACCGGCAGTGGCCGAAGGCGCACGTCGACTTCATCGGGTACTGGCGGCACGGCAAGGCGTCGCCCAGCTGAGGGTGCGCGGGGCTACTCGACGACGACGACCTCGTGCCGTGAGGTGTTGAGGCGCACGCCGCCGTCGGGGGCGTCCGCCAGGCCGGGCACCCCGGACGGGAACGCGACGACGATGTCCTCGATGCGCACGCCGAACTCGCCCGGCAGGTAGATCCCGGGCTCCACGGAGAAGCACATCCCCGCCTCGATCGGCGTCTCCTCGCCCTCCACCATGTACGGCGGCTCGTGCGTCGTCAGGCCGATGCCGTGGCCCGTGCGGTGCACGAAGTACTCGCCGAAGCCGGCGTCCGTGATGACGGCGCGCGACGCGCGGTCCACGTCCTGGCAGGTCGCGCCGGGTCGCACGGCGTCGACGCCGGCCTGTTGGGCGACGCGCACCACGTCGTGCACCTCCTGCTCGCGGGCGGTGGGCTCGCCCACGTGCACGGTGCGGGTGGTGTCGGAGCCGTAGCCGTCGGCGAGGCCGCCGAAGTCCATGACCACCATGTCGCCCGGGCGGATCACGCGGTCGCCCGCCTCGTGATGCGGGTCGGCACCGTTCTCGCCCGCGCACACGAGGGTGAAGTCCACCTGCTCGTGACCGTGGGAGCGCAGCAGCGCGTCGAGGTCGTCGGACACCTCGCGCTCCGCGCGGCCGGCGAACCGGCGCGTGACGATCTCCGCGAACACCGCGTCCGCCCCCGCTCCCGCGGCCGCGAGCCGCGCGACCTCATCGGGCGACTTGGCCGCCCGCAGCATCGGCAGCGCCGTCGTCACGGCGGCGTACGACGAGGCGGGCAAGGTGCGCTGCAGGCCCAGCACGTGCAGCGCCCAGGCGGCGTCGCTGATGGCGTACCGCCCGTCGGGGCGCAGCAGCCGGGCGGCGACGGCGTGCTCGTCCTCGCCGTCCGACCAGGCGATCGCCTCGATGCCGCCGACGGCGCCCACCTCGAGGTCGTGCGCCTCCAGCTTCGGCACGACGGCGACGGGGTCGGAGCCGCCGTCGGCCGGGATCGTGAGCAGCGTGAGCCGCTCGGTGTCGGCCGACGGGGTGTAGCCGAGGAAGTAGCGCAGGTCGGGGCCGGGCGTCACCAGCACCCCGGAGAGGCCAGCGGCGGCCGCCTGTGCGGCGGCCCTGCGGCGGCGGTCGGCGTACACGGCGGGGGAGAAGGGCGTCATGAGCCCAGCGTGCCGCCTCGGACCGCGGCCTGCACCACGATCAGACGCGCACGACGATCTTGCCGCGCCCGTGCCGGGTCTCGCTGGCCCGGTGCGCGTCGGCCGTGTCGGCGAGGTCGAAGACCTGACCCACCTCGACGGCGACCTTGCCGGCGTCGATGAGCGCGCCGAGGGCCTCGAGGTCCGCGCTCGAGGGGCGCACCCAGACGTAGTGCCCGCCGTGCTCGGTCCGGGCGGCGGCGTCCGTGATGGACGTGATCGTGCCGCCGGGGGCGAGCAGCTGCGCGCTCGCCGCGACGGCGTCGCCGCCGGCGTAGTCGAGGGCGACGTCGACCCCCTGGGGAGCCAGCGCCCGCACGCGCTCGACGAGACCGTCGCCGTACGCCACGGGCTCGACCCCGAGACCGCGCAGGAAGTCGTGGTTGGCCTCGCTCGCCGTCCCGATGACGCGCGCGCCCAGGCTGCGGGCGATCTGGACGGCGAACGAGCCTACTCCGCCGGCCGCCGCGTGCACCAGCACGGTCTGGCCCTCGCGGACGCCGGACCGCAGGATCGACTGGTAGGCCGTGAGCCCGGCGAGCGGCACGGCCGCGGCCTCCTCGAAGCTCAGCGACGCGGGCTTGCGGGCCAGGGTCCGCACCGGCGCGGCGACCAGCTCGGCGAACGTGCCGCCGTGCACCCAGTCCTTGCGCACGTAGCCGTAGACCTCGTCGCCCACCTGGAGCTCGGGGGTGTCGAGGCCGACCTGCTCGACGACGCCCGCCACGTCCCAGCCCGGGATCGCCGGGAACTGGGTGTCGAGCACGCCCTCGAGGTAGCCCTGGCGGACCACCCAGTCGACCGGGTTGACGGACGCGGCGCGCACGCGCACGACGACGACGTCGGCCCCGGGGTGCGGGTCGGGCTGCTCGGTGAGCTCGAGGACGTCGGCGCTGCCGAACTGGCTGTAGGTGATGGCTCGCATGCCGGGCACAACACGGGCCGGGTCGCGAGCCATCCCGCGACCCGGCCCCGGCCGGTGTGAGGTGCGCGGCTCAGCTCGCGAGGCGGAACCGGGCGCGGTACTGCGCCGGGGTGGTGTCCAGCCGACGCCGGAACGCCCGGGCGAGCGTGTCGGTCGTGCCGAACCCGCAGGCGGTCGCGACGCGCTCCAGCGTGTCGTCGGTGGTCTCGAGCCGCTGCCGCGCGACCTCGACGCGGACCGACTCGACGTAGGCCGCCGGCGTGGTGCCCAGCTCGGTCCTGAAGAGCCGGGTGACCTGGCGCTCGCTGAGGTGCGCGTGCGCGGCCAGGTCGGCGACCGTCAGCGGCGACGCGACGTGGCGCTGCACGTGATGGCGGAGGTCCTCGATGCGGCGGGACGTCGCCCGCGGGTCCGTCGAGACGGAGAACTGGCTCTGCCCGCCCGGCCGCTTGAGGTACATCACGAGCTGCCGGGCGACGCGCAGCGCGACCTCCTGCCCGTGGTCGTCGGCGACCAGCGCGAGCGTGAGGTCGAGGCACGCCGTGAGGCCCGCGCCCGTCCAGGTGTCGCCGTCGCGGACGAAGATCGGGTCCGGGTCGACGCGCACCCGGGGGTGCTCGTCGGCAAGCTGTTGGGCGGTGGACCAGTGCGTGGTGGCGCGCACGCCGTCGAGGAGCCCGGCGTCGGCGAGCACGTGCGCCCCGACGCAGACGGACGCCAGCCGCCGGGTGCGCGGGGCCAGCTCGCGCACCCGCTCCACCACGCCGGGGTCGACGACGGCGCGCACCCGGCGCTCGTCGTCGAGCTCGACGGCGCCCGGCACGACGAGGGTGTCCACGGCGCGTCCCGCGAGGTCGTCGAACGTGGCGTCGGGCAGCACGCGCACGCCCGCGGACGTGGTCACCGGGTCGAGGGTCTCCGCGGCGAGGACCACCTGGTACCCAGGCGGATCGGTGGTCACCCGCGGCACCAGGGCGAACACCTCGGCCGGCCCGGTGACGTCGAGCAGGTCGACGCCGTCGAACAGGGTGACCACCATCAGGCGCTCGATCATGGCAATGTCCGAATCTGCGGGTTGCACGACATTGCCGACACGATAGCCGGGCCGTAGCGTCGAGGCGAGCCGCCCACCGGTGGCGACCCCTGACCTCCTGCGGAAGGAACCCCATGACCAGCACGACCCTGCGCGAGCTCAGCGGCAGCGACCAGACGCCGGCCGACCTGGCCGACGCGACCGTGATCCTCGTCGACTACCAGAACACCTACACGCGCGGCGTGATGGAGCTCCACGGCTGGGGGCCGGCTCTGGACGCGGCGGCGGACCTCCTGGCCCGCGCGCGGGCGGCGAGGTCCACGGTGATCCACGTGCAGCACGACGGCGGTACGGGCTCGCCGTACGACCTGGACACCGAGCTCGGGCAGATCCACCCGCGCGTCGCGCCCGCTCCCGGTGAGGCGTTGGTCACCAAGACCGCGCCGGACTCGTTCCGCGGCACCGACCTGGGCGACCTCGTGGACGCCGCCGGGCACGACGACGTCGTGGTGGTCGGGTTCATGACCCACATGTGCGTGGCCTTCACGTCCCAGGGCGCGGCGCTGCGGGGCAACCGGCCCACCGTGGTCGCCCAGGCCTGCGCCACCCGGCCGCTCGCCACCGCGGTCGCTCAGGTGTCGGCGGAGGAGCTCCACCACGCGGCGCTGGCGACCGTCGCCGACGCGTACGGCGTCGTCGTGGCGTCGGCCGACGACCTGGCCGGGCAGGCGCAGGCGGCCTGACCGGGCAGGCCGCTCAGCCGCGTCAGACCAGCACCTCGCCGTCGCGGGCGACCACCCGGCCGCCCGCGACGACGAGCGCCCGACGCGGCGCGCGCACCACGGCGTCGGGCACGTTCTGGGCCTCGACGAGCACGACGTCCGCCGGGGCGCCGGCCACGAGGTCGTGCACCGGTCGCCCCACGAACCGCGCGGCGTCGGACGACGCCACCCGTGCCGCGGTGACGAGGTCCTCGTCGTGCCGGAGGCCCGACAGGCGGGCGAGCTGCGTGGTGAGCGTCAGCAGGTCGCCGGTGCCGTAGGGGGACCACAGGTCGCGGATGCCGTCGGTGCCCAGGCCGACCGGCACGCCGGCGTCGCGCAGCGCGAGGAGCGGCAGGGGAGCGGCGCCGATCGGGGCCACGGTGGTCATGGTGATCCCGGCCTCGCCCATCGCCGCGACCAGGTCCGCCTGGCGCGACCCGGACAGCTGACCGACGGCGAACCCGTGCGCCACGTTGACCTTGCCCTGCAGCCCCGCGCGCAGGGTGCGCTCGATCATCAGCTCGATCTGGAACACGCCGAGCTCGCCCCCGTCGTGCAGGTGCACGTCGATCCCGACGCCGCGCTTCTCGGCGATCGCGAACAGCCCGTCGAGCTGGCCCACCGGGTCGCGATCGATCGACGCCGGGTCCAGGCCGCCGATGTGCTCGGCCCCGGCCGCGGCGGCCCGGTCGAGCAGGTCCAGCACGCCCGGGCGCCGCAGCACGCCGTCCTGCGGGAACGCGACGATCTCGGCGTGCACGGCGCCGCCGAGGGCGGCGACCGCCTCGCGCACGACCTCGATGCCGCGCAGCCCGACGCCGAGGTCGACGTCCACGTGCGTGCGCACCGCCGTCGTGCCGGTGCGCACGGACTCGCGCAGCACGGCCAGCGTGACCTCCACGCCGGGGATGCCGAGCTCGTCGCGGTGCGCGCGCTCGTGCGCGATGCGGCCCTGCGTGCCGGGCTCGCCGCCGTAGCTCACCCACGGCTTGCCCCACCACGACTTGTCGATGTGCGCGTGGGCGTTGACCAGCCCGGGCAGCGCCAGCAGGCCCCGCCCGTCGACGCCGCCCGGAGGGGCGGCCGCTGTCGCGTCGTGCGGCACGACGGCGGTGATCACGCCGTCCGCGACGTGCATGTCGGAGCGGTCGCCGCCCCAGGGCCGCACGTCGCGGATCACGGAGACGGGGCTGGCGGTGGTCACGCTGTCGGTCATGGACGGTCCTCCTTGACAGGGACGACCGCCTGGGGTCGTCCGGGGATGGTGATCTCGTAGCTCTCGTCGGCGCCGTCGAGCGCCGCGTCGAGCGGGATGACGGTGGCGCCGTCCCACGCCTCCTGCTGGGTGTAGCCGCCGGCGAGGACGCCGTACGTCTCCCCGTCCCGGCCGCGCCAGACGGCCACAGTCTCGTGCCGCCGGTCGGTGGCGAGCACGACGTCGGTGCCGTCCGGGCCGACGACCTCGATGCTCGGCCCCGACCCGGCGTTGCCGAACGGGCCGTTGCCGGCGATCACCAGCGTGCCGTCGTCGGCGCGGGCCACCCCGTGCTGGTGGGAGTCCGCCGTCAGCTCGGTGGTCGTGACCACGCCGGTGGCGGGGTCCACGCGAGCGAGCAACCGGCCCTGGTACGGCAGCAGCAGGTCTCCCGCGTCGTCGAGCACGGCGTAGTGCGGCTTCTCGAACGACGCCAGGCCGCCCTCGCGGCCGAACGGCGCCACCTCGATCGCGCGGGCGCGCTCGCGCTCGGGGTCGACGACCGTCACGGTGAAGCCGTCGTGGTCCACCGTGTACACCTCGTCGCCGTCGTCGCTCACGAGGACGTCGAAGGGGCGCAGGCCCACGGGCACGGAGGAGACGACCTCGCCGCTGTCCGCGTCGAGGGTCTCGAGGAACGTGGCGTCACCGGTGCTCACCGCGACGTGCACGCGTCCGCCGTCGGGGGAGACGGCCAGGCCGAGCCCGCCGCGGCGGTACTCCCCGAACGCGACGCGGTCGGGCTGGTGCGCATAGGGGAAGAGGTCGGTGCGCTCACGGGTACCGAGGTCCACGACGGCGATGCCCTCCGCGGTGGAGACGTACGCGCGCCGGGAGCCCTCGTCGACCGCGACGTCCCACGGCGCGGCGCCGACGGCGATCTCGTCGACGACGGCGGAGCCGCGGCGGTCGGTCGGGTCGACCACCGCGAGGGTGTCGCGCGCGGCCTGCGTGACCAGCAGCAGCTGCGGAGGCTCGGGCTTTCGCGACGGCGACGGCGACGGTGTCGGAGTTGACGTCGGCGTCGGTGCGGCCGGCGTGCCCGGTCCGCCCGCCGCGGCGGGGGCCTCGGGCGCGGCGCACGCACCGAGGGCGAGCAGGGTGGCGACGGACACGACCGCTCCGGCGGCGCGGGCCCGACGGCGCGCGGGGCGGGGCAGGGTCACCGGCAGATGGTATGCCATTTGGTCCTCCGGGTGGCTGGCAGGATGAGCGCATGTCGTCCGAGCTCTCGGCAGCGTTCGAGCCCGAGTCCGTGCGGGTGGCGCGCGTCGTCCGCGAGCAGATCGTGGACGGCACGCGGAGGCCGGGAAGCCGGCTGGTCGAGCGCGACCTGGCGGCGGAGCTGGGGGTGAGCCGCATCCCCGTCCGGGACGCGCTGCGCACGCTCGTCGCCGAGGGCCTCGTGACCCCGCGCCCCCGCACGTGGGCGGTGGTGCGGGAGTTCTCCGACGCGGACGTCGCCCAGCTGCAGGAGGTGCGCGAGGCCACCGAACCGCTGCAGTTCCGGCTGGCTGCGCGACGCCGGAGCGCCGCGCAGCTCGAGGCGCTCGCCGAGGCGTGGGAGCGGGAGGACGCGGCGGCCAGGGCCGGCGACGCCCCGGGCGCCCGTCGTGCGGGCGCGGACTTCCACGAGCGGGTGGTCGACGCCGCGGGCAACCCGGTGCTGGCCGAGCTGCACGGCGTCACGGCGAGCCGTGTCCGCTGGCTGCTGGGCCAGCACACGGACCTCGTGGCGATGGCGGACGAGCACCGCGGGCTGCTGGCGGCCGTCCGCGACGGGGACGAGGAAGCGGCGGCCCGGGTCGCGCGCGAGCACCTCGGCACCAGCCGGACCGCGGCGACGGAGCGCCGGGGCTGACGGCTCGCCCCGGCGGTCACGTCGACGGTCGGTCATGACTCCAGGCTCGTCGGCGGAGTGCCGCCGACGCATCGGACCTCCGGGGCGCGCGGTCTCATCCGAACGGTGGAGGTGCGGACCGGTCGCGCCCGGCTAGCGTGGCTGTCCGTGCCCGGATCCCTCACGCGCGGCGTCCACCTCGCCTTCGCGGCCCTCGTCGCGACGTCGGCCGCGCGCTACCTCACCCACCACGGCCTGGACGGCCGGTGGTGGCTGGTCATCGTGCTCGTCGCGGTGGTGGCCGCCGCGTACGCGGCGCTCGTGGTGCTCGCGCGGCGGCCCCGCCCGACGGCACGACGCGTCGTGCTGGGAGTCCTGCTCCTCGCCTGGGGCGTGCTCGTCCTCGTCGCGCCGAGCTTCGCGTGGTCTGCGATCCCGCTGTTCTTCGTCTGCCGCACCCTCGTGCCGGCGCCCGCGGCGCACGTCCTGGTCGGCGCCGTCGCGGTGGTGACCGGTGTCGCGCTCTTCGGCCTGTCCGGACGCAGCGACTGGGCGGCCGCCGTCGCGCCGCTGGTCGTGGCCGTGCTGCTCAGCCTCGCGTACGACGCGATCGTCCGGCAGGCCGGCGAGCGGGTGCGGCTGCAGCGCGAGGTCGCCGTGCTGGCGGAGCGCGAGCGTATGGCGCGGGAGATCCACGACACCGTCGCCCAGTCCCTCTCGTCGGCGGTGCTGCGCCTCGAGGCCGCCGACCAGCGCTGGGACGCCGAGCCGGGCGCCGCGCGCGACGACGCCCGCCAGGCCGCGGTCGCCGTGCGCGCCAGCCTCGGCCAGACGCGCGACCTCGTGCACGACCTGGTGGACCCGTCCCCGGCAGCCGGCGGGGTGGCGCCGGCCGACCTCGGGGCCGCGATCCGGACGGCGGCGCGTCGCCACGTCCCCGCCGCGGAGCTCACCGTGGTGGGCGACCCGGTGCCCGTGGGAGCCGAGACGGCGCACGCCCTCGCGCGCATCGCGCAGAGCGCCGTCGCCAACGTGCACCGGCACGCCGGCCCGGCGCGGCTCGGTCTCACCCTCACGTACCTGCCCGAGGCCGTCGCGCTCGACGTGTTCGACGACGGCCGCGGGTTCGACGTCGCCGGGGTCGCGTCGCGGGCCGTGGGCCCCGACGGCGGGTTCGGGCTGCGGGCCATGCGCCAGCGGGTCGAGCAGCTCGGTGGCACGATCACCGTGGAGAGCGGGCCGGGGGAGGGGACCGTGGTCGGGGTGCAGCTGCCGGTACCGGGGACCACCTCGCCGCCGCGGCACGGGACCAAGGAGGACGCATGAGCGACCGGATCACCGTCCTGCTCGTGGACGACCACCACGTCGTGCGTGCCGGGCTGCGCGCCCTGCTCGACTCCCAGCCGGACCTCACCGTGGTGGGCGAGGCGGGCTCGGCGGTCGAGGCCCTCGACGCCGTCGGGAGCCTGGCTCCGGCGCTCGTCGTCATGGACCTCGAGCTCGGCGCCGAGGAGGACGGCGTGGCCGCCACCCGCCGCATCCGTGCCGCCCACCCGGGCGTGCCCGTGCTCGTGTTCAGCGCCTACGACACCGACGCGGACGTGGTGCGCGTCGTGGACGCCGGCGCCATCGGCTACGTGCTCAAGGACGCGCCGCCCGCCGAGATCTTCGCCGCCGTGCGCGGCGCCGTCGTCGGCCGCAGCGTGCTGTCCCCACCGGTCGCGTCCCGGCTGATGCAGCAGGCGCAGAACCCGGGCAGCGCCCTGACCCCGCGCGAGGCGGAGCTGCTCACCCTGCTCGCGCAGGGCCTCAGCAACCGGGAGCTCGGCCGACGGCTGTTCATCTCCGAGGCCACCGTCAAGACCCACCTCGCGCACGTGTACGCGAAGCTCGGCGTCGACTCCCGCGCAGCGGCCGTCGCGCACGCGCTGCGCGGGCAGACCGTGCGCTGAGGCCCGCCTCTCCTAGCGTTCGACGACGACGTCCCCTGGGCGCTTGTCCTCGCGCCAGCCGCGCCACACCGAGTGCCGCAGCCGTGGGCCCTCGTCGCCGACCTCGTCCGCCGCGCCCAGGTCGGCGGGGTCGCTCGTCCAGTCGCCGTAGGTCACCTCGGCCACGCGCTCCGGCGCGGCCCACCGCGCGTGCACGGCCTCCGCGCGGGGCACCCCGGCCAGCGGGGCGTCGTCCACGGGCCGCAGCCGGCGGACCACGTCCCGCCGGTCCGCCTCCTTGAAGCCCGTGCCGACCTTGCCGACGTAGCGCAGCACGCCGCCGTCGTCGGGCACGGCCAGCAGCAGCGACCCGGCCACGCGCGCGTCCTCGCGGCCGGTGCCCGCGTGGAGCGGCCGCCAGCCCACGACGACCACCTCCTGGGTGCGGGCGTGCTTGATCTTCAGCCAGTCGCGCGACCGGTGGCCCGGCGTGTACTGCGACCCGCGCCGCTTGGCCACCACCCCCTCGAGCCGCATGAGGCGGCTCGTCTCCAGAGCCTCGTCGAGCGTGCCCTCCAGCGGGTCCGGTACGTGCACCGGGCGCCGCGGGTCCACGACCCGCGCCAGCTCCGCGCGGCGCTCGGTGTACGGCCGGCCTGTCAGCGCCCGCCCGCCCACGACCAGCGCGTCGAACAGCACGAGGTCGACCCCGACCCCGCGGCGCGCCTTCTCGACGTCGCGCGGCCTGGTGAGGTTCGCACGCTGCTGCAGGCGGCGGAACGACGGGCGGCCGTCCGCGTCGAGGGCGACGATCTCGCCGTCCAGCGCCAGCGGCAGGTCGTCACCCGACACCATGTCCCCGAGCGCCTGCAGCTCCGGGAACGTCACCGTGAGGTCCTGCCCCGAGCGGGACGTGAGCCGCACCGTGCGCTCGTCATCGCCGTCCGAGCTCACCTGCAGCACCTCCACCACCGCGCGGAAGCCGTCCCACTTGACCTCGAACGACCAGTCCTCCGGGTCGAGCCGGGCCAGCTCGCCCGCCGGCGCGGTGGTGGCGAGCATCGGTCGCGGTGCCGCGGCGGGTGCGGCGGGCGTCGGGCGCTCGCGGCGTCCCGGGGGCGCGCCGTCGTCGTCACCGTCACCGTCACCGTCACCGTCGCCGGAGTCGCCGCCCGCCTCGTCGCCGGGCTGGGCCTTGGTGCGGTGGATGAGCCACGAGTTCTCGTCGTCGCCGCCGCGCCCGCCGGTGCGGATGAGCGCGAGGCGCCGCGAGCCGCGCCGGTCGCTGTGGAGCGTGGCGATCACCTCGCCCTCGCGCCACTTCTCGAGGTCGTACGTGCCGGCGTCCCAGATCGTCACCTCGCCGCCGCCGTACTCGCCGGCGGGGATGCTGCCCTCGAACGACCCGTACTCGAGCGGGTGGTCCTCCGTCTGCACCGCGAGGTGGTTCTGCTTCGGGTCGGTGGGCTCGCCCCGCGGCAGCGCCCAGCTCACGAGCACGCCCTCGTGCTCCAGCCGGAAGTCCCAGTGCAGGCGGCGGGCGTGGTGCTCCTGGATGACGAACGTGGGGCCACCGTTGGTCGAGCCTGTCGAGACCCGGGTCTCGACAGGCTCGACGTCCGGTGCCCCGAACGGCTCCGGGGTCCTGTCGGGGTCGCGCTTGGCGCGGTAGGTCTCGAGCTTCTCGGCCGGGGTGCGCTCGAAAGTGGCCATCCGCTCGGGGGTGGGCTCCAGCTGCGCCAGGTGCCCGGCGGCGAGCGGCTCCAGCAGGTCGCCGTCGCGCTCCAGCCGCTCGACGACCTCCGTGAACGAGAGCTGGCGCAGGCCCGGGTCCTCGAGCTCGGCCCAGCTGCGCGGCGCGGCGACCGTGGGCTCGTCGCGCCCGCGCAGCGAGTACGGCGCGATCGTCGTCTTCGCGCCGTTGTTCTGCGACCAGTCCACGAGCACCTTGCCCGCGCGCAGCGACTTCTTCATGTCGCTGACGACCAGGTCGGGGTGCTCGGACTCCAGGTGCCGCGCGAGCTCGTGCGCCACGGCCGAGACGGCGTCGGCGGTGAGCGACTCGTCGTGACCGGTGAGCGCCGCGTACAGGTGGATCCCCTTGGAGCCGCTGGTCACGGGCAGCGGTTCGAGGTCCATGCCGCGCAGGATGTCGCGGGCCAGGCGCGCCACCTCGGCACACTCGGCCAGGCCCGCGCCCGGCCCGGGGTCGAGGTCGAGCACCAGCCGGTCCGGCGGCAGGGGCGTGCCCGTGCGGCCGAACCGCCACTGCGGCACGTGGATCTCGAGGGTGGCCGTCTGCCCCAGCCACGTGAGCGTGGCCAGGTCGTTGACGAGCACGTAGTCGTTGGTCGACGTGCGGTGCCGGATGGAGCGCCGCGGCACCCAAGACGGCGTGGACGCGTCCAGGTTCTTCTGGAAGAACATCTGCCCCGCGACGCCGTCCGGCCAGCGCTTGCGCGTCGCGGGCCGGTGGGACGCGTGCCGCAGCAGCGCGGGCGCGACCTGGGCGAGGTACTGCAGCACCTCGCCCTTCGTCGTCCCCGTCGCGGGGTAGTAGACCTTGTCGAGGTTGGTCAGCTGCAGGCGTCGGTCGTCGACCGTGACGGTCTGCGGCTTGCTCGACGAGGTGCGTGCCATGCGGCCATCGTCGCGCGCGTCGGTCCTGTGCGCATCGACGACCGGGCGCGCCGGCCGGCGTTCCGTACTTTCGTCGGTACCGGGCGCCAGAGCGGGCCCGTCATCGTGGTGCCCATGCTTCAGTTCGCAGAGATCAGCAAACGCTATGGGCCGGTGACGGCACTGGACCACGTCTCGTTCCGCGTCGAGGAGGGGACGGTGACCGGGCTCCTCGGGCCCAACGGGGCGGGCAAGTCGACGCTCATGCGGCTGCTGGTGGGTCTCGACCGTCCCACCAGCGGGTCCGCGACCGTGGCCGGCCATCGCTACCGGGACCTGCGCTGGCCGCTGCGGGTGATCGGCACCCACCTGGGCGGCCGTCCGGTGCACCGCCGTCGTTCGGCCCGTGCCCACCTGAGGAGCGTGGCGCTGACCCACGGCCTGGCGCGGGCGCGCGTCGACGAGGTGCTGGAGCTGACCGGGCTCGCAGACGTCGCGCACCGCGCGGCGGGAGGCTTCTCCCTGGGCATGGGTCAACGTCTGGGCCTCGCCGGCGCCCTGCTGGGCGACCCGGCGGCCCTCGTCCTGGACGAGCCCGTGAACGGGCTGGACACCGACGGCGTCCGGTGGATCCGGGAGCTGTTGCGCCTGCTCGCCGACCAGGGACGCACCGTGCTGATCTCCAGCCACCTGATGAGCGAGGTGCAGCTGGTGGCGGACCGGGTCGTCGTGCTCGGAGGCGGGCGCCTGCTCGCCGACACGACGGTCGCCGAGCTCGCGGGTCGGGCTCGTGACGAGGTGGTGCTGCGGACGGCGGAGCACGGCGCGGACGATCGGCTGCGGGCGCTGCTGCCCGACGCCGCGATCCGGCCCGTTGACGACCAGTGCGACGACGGGGCGTGGCGGGTCACCGGCGCGTCCGAGCGGGAGGTGGGGCTCGCGGCGCGCGGCGCCGATCTCACGGTGCTGCACCTGGCGCGGGAGACGGCGGACCTCGAGGCGGGGTACCTGACGCTGGTCGGCGACCGGGGTCAGCAGGTCGACAGCGTGGAGGCCCGCTGATGTCCGGGCGGAACGCCACCATCGAGGTGGGAGCCACGTCGTCGGCCCTGGTCGCTCTGATCCGCTCGGAGTGGGGGAAGGCGTGGTCGGTGCGCGCGCCGGCCGCCTGCCTGGCGGGGGCGGTGCTGCTCGCCGCGGGCACGGCGTTCACCCTGGCGAACGACCAGGTCCGCGCGATGCAGACCGGGGAGATCCCCGTCGGCACCCTGGTGCCCGTCGCGGAGATCCTGGCGTCGTCCGTCATGTTCGCGCAGATGGTCGTCGTCCTGGCGGCCCTCCAGCTCGTGACTCCCGAGTACGCCAGCGGCCAGATCGCCACCACGTTCCTGTCCCACCCGCGCCGGTGGGTGGTGGTGCTCACCAAGGCCGCCGTCGCGGGGGTCCTCGGCGGGCTCACCGGCCTGCTGACCGGCCCCCTGTGCGTCGCGGCGACGGAGCTCGCCCTGGGGGACGCGCCACGGGCCACGGTCCCGGCGGCGGAGGCGGCCGTCATGACGGCGGGCGTGTTCGCGTGCGCCGCGATGGTCGCCGTGGCCCTCGGGTTCCTCACGCGGAGCGGGGTGGCCGCGCTGAGCGTGGCCTTCGTGCTGCTGGTCCTCACCCTGGCGGCCCCCGCGGCGACGGGCAAGGTGTTCCCGGGGGTGGCGGGCAGCGCGCTCGTCTCCGGCACCGGTGACCCGTACGCCCGGTGGGCGGCCCTGCTGGTGCTCCTCGCCTGGGTCGTCGCGAGCGTGGGCGCGGCCGTGGTGAGCGTCGAGCGGCGTGACGCCTAACCTCGTCCCCATGGCTCAGTCGGGTGCAGCACGCTGGCTGCCGGTGCTCCTGGTCGCAGCCCAGGTCGTCGTGGGCGCGTTGGCGTGGCAGTCCCGGAGCTGGATCCTGCTCGCGTTCGGCGAGCTCGCCCTGCTGGTCGGTGGGACCGCTCTGTACGGCGTGGTCCGCTACCGCGACCTCCGGGATCGCTACCGGCGGGAGCGGGAGGTGGCGCGCCGACTCGCCGAACGCCGGCAGCTCGCCGACGAGGTGCACGACCTGGTCGGCCACGAGCTGAGCGTGATCGGGATGCGGGCCGCCCTGCTGCAGCTCCGCACCACCGGGGACGAGTCGGTGCTCGCCGGCCAGGTGCGCAGCGACGCGGAGCGGGCCGTCGTGATGCTGCACGAGACGGTGGCCACGCTGCACCGCACGCCCTGGACCGATCCGGCTGAGGCAGACGTCGCCGCGGTGATCGAGCGGTTCCGACGCGCGGGCGCGGACGTGCACCTCGTCGGCGACCCGGACGTGCTGACCCGGGCGTCGGTGGCGACGCGCGTCACCGCGCACCGGGTGGTGCTCGAGGCACTGACGAACTCGGCCCGGCACGCACCCGGCGACGCGGTGACCGTCGTGGTCCGGCGCGCGGACGACGTGGTGACCCTCGAGGTCCGGACCCACGGGTCCGGCGATCCCTCGCCCGCCGTCGACCGCGACGACCGGCGGGGCGGTGGCCTGGAGTCCCTGCGCCGCCGTGTCCAGGCGATCGGTGGGACCTGGCAGGTGGACACGGGCGCCGACGGGCACCGGGTGGTCGCGCGGCTGCCTGTGCGCGCCACGCTCGAGCCGGAGCCTGAGGTCGCCTCTGGGGCCGCTCCCGAGACCTCCCGCGCACGCCGGCCGTTCGTGGCGCTCGTCGGGCCGCTCGTGCTTCCCGCGGTCCTGGTGCTGCTGGGTGGGGCCGCCTACTGGGCGTGGGCGTCGCACGACGCCACCGTCGAACCGGTGGACGCGGTCGCCGTCCGGGTCGGTATGCCCGCCGCCGAGGCGGCGGAGCACCTGCCCGTGCGGGAAGCGCCGGTCCGGCTCGCCCGCGCGCCGGGACCCGGGCCCGGATGGGAGTGCCGGCAGTACACCGACGGCAACGTGCCGCTCGCGATGGCCACGCTCGAGGTGTGCACGGACGGCGGCACCGTCGTGCGAGTGACCGACCTGAGTGAGATGCCGCTCCTGTGACTCCTGTGACGACCGCTGCCGCCGAGGCCCGCGCCGTCCGGGTCGCCATCGTCGACGACGACCCCCGGGTCCGGCAGACCCTGCGCGAGATCCTGGCCAGCGACCCGAGCATCTCCGTCGTCGGCGAGGCGGGCGACGGCCGGGAGGCGCTGGCACTGCTCGACCGCTGGGCCACGGAGGTCGTCGTCCTGGACGTGCGCATGCCGGTCCTGGACGGCATCGCCACCCTCCGCCTGCTCCGGGCCCGACCGGACACCCCCCGGGTGCTGATCCTGACCAGCTTCGGGGAGTCCGAGTACGTCCGTGAGGCCATCGAGCTGGGCGTGGACGGGTTCCTCCTCAAGTCGGGCGACCCCCACGACCTGCTGCGTGCGGTTCACGGGCGGTCCGACGCCGAGACCTACCTCTCGCCCGGCGTCGCACACATGGCAGCCGCCGAGCTCAGGCGAGGCCGTGCCCGGCGCCAGGCCGGTGCGGACGCCGCACGACGACTCGGTGCCCTGACCCCGCGCGAACGTGACGTCGTCGCGGCGCTGGCGGAGGGCGCCACCAACGCCGAGATCGCCGGGCAGCTCCACCTGGCAGAGTCCACGGTCAAGGCCTACGTGAGCGCGGCGATCGACCGTGCGGGCGTGCGCAACCGGGTCGAGCTCGCGTGGCTCCTGTGGTTGTCGGCGGCGGTGGAGGGCTGAGGCTCGGGCGGGGTCGCCGGCGCGCTCGCAGGCGGGCGAACCCCGGTCACGTCTCGGTGAGGAACTCCCGTAGGGCCGCAGCCACCGCTCCGGGAGCCCTGCGGTCGTGGCCCACCACGGCGAAGCGGTCGTGCCCAAGGCGTCCATCAGGCCGACGACGTCCCGCGCCATCGCCCGCTTGCTGGACGGGGCGCGGTCGGGTGCGTCGTGCGGCAGAGCCCCTCGCAGCCCCGCACGTCGTGGCCACACCACCGTGTGGTCGTTCGCCAGCAGCGGGGCCACCGCGTGCCACGTCGCGCGAGGATCTGCCGGAGGTCCACCTGGTCCTGGGCGACGAGTGACGCGACCAGCTCGCCGACCCCGACGAGTCAGGCCGGCCGAAGGTTCGCGGCCCCGGCGACCACGGAGAGCCGGTCGAGCCAGGAACGGTAGTGGCTGCCGAACGGCTCGACGCCGTCGCGCAGGGCTGCGGTCAGCCAGACGGCCGCCGCCTCCGCCTTCTCGACGACGTCGGCCGGGTAGCCGTACCGCACCTGGTGGACGGCGAACTCGTCCTCGTCGTCGACGTAGACGGACATGTCCTCCCGGACGCGGCAGACGTCGAGGTCCAGGTCGACCATCGTGACCTCGCCGGCCGACCACACCGCCGGGGTAGCGACGTCGCAGTACGCGTCCAGCCGCGCCGGTGCCGCCTGGAACTCGGCCGTCCACCACCCGTCGCGGGGGAAGAGCACCACCCGGTCGTCCTCGACGGTCACGACCAGGTCCCGCTCGCCCCGGGTGTAGACCGTCCCGGCCGGCGCGCCGAGCCACACACCGAACTCGTCCTGGCCGAGGCGTGTCATGGGGTGGTGCCAGTGCAGGCTGCCGTCGAACTTGCGCCACACGATCCGGACGTCGTCGTCTGCCATCGCTCGAGGCTATCGGAGCCTCCGGGGCCGACCTCGGGGCGGGAAGATCCACCGACAGCCCCGACGATGGACCTCCTCCGTGTGGGGCCTACCTGCGCGTGGCTACGACCGCGATCACGAACGGGACTTCGGGCGGGGACGGTGTCGGGGCGGGGATCTCGAGGACCTTCGCCAGGTCGAACCCCGCTCGGGTCAGACCATTGAGGAACGTGGCCAGGGTGCGGTGGTAGGCCCCGATCTTGCCGGGCGGGCCGTTGCGCAGGTCGGACTTCCAGTAGCCCTCGGTGTAGTACCCAGTGACAGTGCGGTGAGTTCGGCCCGCCTCGTCCAGCACCTGGTCGCTCAACGGTGTGTTGAAGCACGGGTGGAACGCGGAGAACCCGAACCATCCGCCGGGGCGAAGGACCCGCGCGGCGCTGGTGAAGGCGGCGTCCAGGTCTGCGATGTCCATCAACGCCATATTGCACAGCACCCCATCGAACTCGGCTTCGGCACAGCTTCCCAAAGCGTGCGCGTCGTCGCACCGGTACGTCACGGACGCTGGGGTCGGGTAGGTGCCGGCGATCTCGAGCATCCTTCTCGACGCGTCGATACCGACCACGGTGGCACCTTGGTCGGCGAGGTGTCGGGTCATCCGTCCTTGCCCACAGGCCAGGTCACAGACGCGCAGGCCGGTGACGGGACCGATGAGCTCGAGCAAGGGCAGCGCGAAGGGGTCGTCGCCCAGGGAGATGCCGTCGCCCAACCAGTTGTCATACCAGTCCGCGAAGGCGTCATAGCTAGCGAATGGAGTTGTGGACATGTGTGCACCCTAGGGTCGGCCCGGCCCGGCCCGGCCCGGCCCGGCCCGGCCCGGCCCGGCCCGAGACCGGGACCGGTCGCCGAGAGGCCTTGGCTGCGCCGGGAACCTGTGATGGGCATCACGTTTGACCTTGACCCAAGGTCAAGGTGAATGGTGACCGCATCGGCGTTGATCGCCCCAAGGAACCGACCGCTTTGAGAAGGAGCGAGCCACCATGACCACCACCGTTACCGGCCAGACTGCCGATCACTTTCAGCAGACGATCGAGTCGGTCGTCGATCCCGGCATCATCGGCCTGTCGGTTCGCGTCCAGGACGAGCAGGGCGTGTGGGTCGGTAGCGCCGGTGCGGCCGAACTGGGCGGAGCCGCGAAGCCGCCCGCCGACGGCCACGTCCGGATCGGCAGCAACACCAAGACCTTCACCGCCACGCTCGTGCTGCAGCTCGTGGCCGAGGGCAAGGTCGGCCTGGACGACCTTGTGGCCCACCACCTGCCCAAGATCGGTATCGACCGGCGGATCACGGTCCGGATGCTGCTCCAGCACACCAGCGGCCTGTTCAACTTCACCGGTGAGGTCTACGAGGACGGCTCGATGGTGCTCGGCATCCCCATGCCGTACGGCCCTCACGGCCGAGAGTGGCTCGACAACCGGTTCACGACGTTTCGCCCGGAAGAGCTGGTCGAGCTCGCCCTGTCCAAGCCCGCACGGTTCGAACCCGGAACAGGCTGGAGCTACTCCAACACCAACTACGTCCTGGCCCGCCTGCTCATCGAGCAGATCACCGGCCGCACCATCACCGAGGAGCTGCAGCGGCTGATCCTGACCCCGCTCGGCATGTCGCACACCGTGGTTCCGACCGGCGCGGAGATCGCCGAACCGCACGCCCACGCCTACTACCGGTACGACGAAGACGGCGAGGCGTGCACGGTCGACGTCACCCGTCAGAATCCTTCATGGATCTCCGCCGGCGGCGACATGATCTCGACAACCGAGGATCTGAGCACCTTCATCGCCGCGCTCACCAGCGGAGAGCTGCTCCCCGACCACCTGCGCGACGAGATGTTCACCCCGCGCGAGACCGGCATCCCGCACATGGGCTACGGCCTCGGCGTGTTCGTGGTGACCACCGACGACGGCGCCACCGTGATCTCCCACAACGGCGCCTCGGTCGGCCACGCGGCGCTCATGTACGCCCTGCCTGACGGGTCCCGGACGTTGACCGCCGCCCTGAACTGCGTGGACGACGCGAACCTCACCGTCGCCGCGGCATTCCAGGCCGCCCAGCAACGACTCCTCCATGCGGTGTTCGGCAGCGGGCGCGCGTGAGCAGACGCGAACAGTGATCGGCCCTACCGGCGGTACGGATCATGCGATCTGCTCAGGCTCGTGCTGGCCCGGGCCCTGGTGCCCGGAGGCTTCGACGACTTCCTGAACCAGTTCGAACATGCCCTGCAGCATGCAGGCAGGGACCGACGCTGCGGCTCGGTACGCCATGATCGCCGGGCACGGTGACAGCCTGACACCGGCCATGCTGCGGCTGTCCGCGCTCTTCGATCCCAAGCTCCGCACGGCTGGCGTCCGTATCCCCAGGACCGACCCCTCGTCGGCCCCGTCGTGACGACGGTCTGACGCGTGCCCTGGGCGGTCAAGGGCTCGGTCGCGTCACGCCGGGGAGCGCTCGCCACAGGAGCCTCGGGTCCCCTGTCCGGCGGTCATCGCGTCGGTTCAGGGGCGGCGCCCGTTCGCCTCGGGCCGTGCTGCCGCAGCATCGTCATCCTCGAGGACGCGCCGCAACAGCCGTGTCAGCGTTGCCAGTTCCTCGGTGTTCAGTGAATCGAGCTGCCCGCGCTCGACGGCCTGCGCGGTCGCGACGAGCTCGTCGGCGAGCCGGGTGCCGGAGGGGGTGAGCTTCACGAACAGGCGACGCCGGTCGTCGGCATCGCGTGAGCGGGTGGTGTAGCCGTCCTGTTCGAGATGGTCGAGGTAACCGACGAGGTGGCTCCGGTTCAGTCCGAGTCGATCAGCGAGCTCATGTTGAGCGATCGGTCCGAAGTCGTGCAGCCCCGCGAGCACCGCGAAGTGCGGCAGCCGCAGCCCGTGCCCCGTCAGCTCCTCGACCAGGGTCCGATTCCCGATCCGGGAGACGTGACCGGCCAGGTAGGAGGGCAGGCTCAGCAGGGTCGGGGGCCGTACAGACGTCATGGTCCTCATCGTACCGTGACGTAATCGTGTCGTCATGTAATGATGCCTCCATGTCATCCCGGTCCGTCCACCCGTCCCGATCGACCGGCGGCGCCTTCGCGGCGCTGCTGCTGGCGGTCTTGTCGTTCTCCCTGCTGCAAACCCTCATCGTCCCGGCGCTGCCGGCACTGGAACGCGACCTGCATGCTGATACCGGCGGCGCGTCATGGCTGATCAGCGCGTTCCTGGTCGCCTCGTCCGTCGGCACCGTGATCCTGGGACGGCTGGGTGACATCTTCGGCCGCAAGCGGCTGCTGCTTGTCAGCCTTGGCATCCTCGCCGCCGGCTCGCTGCTGGCGGCCCTGTCCGAATCGCTCGGCCTGCTCATCGCCGCCCGCGCAGTCCAGGGTCTGGGCGCCGGCACCTTCCCGCTCGCGTTCGGGCTGGTGCGGGAGCTGTTCACCAAGGAGCGGGTGCCGGTAGTGATCGGCACGATCAGCGCGGCGTTCGGCATCGGGTTCGGCGTGGGCCTGGTCGCACCGGGCCCACTCATCGACGCATTCGGCTGGCCGTCGCTGTTCTGGGTCTCCCTGATTCTGGTCGCCGTCGCGGCCGCCGCCGTCCTCGCGTTCATACCCGCCGCCCGCCACGCAGGCGCAGGCCAGATCGACTGGGCAGGTGCCACGGTGCTGTCGGTCGCGCTCGTCGCGCTGCTGCTCGGCATCAGCCAGGCCCGCACCTGGGGAGCCCTCGCGACCATGCAGCTCATCGTCCTCGCGGTGGTCGCGTTCATCGTGTTCGTGCTCCTCGAGCGGCGCGTACCCGCGCCGCTGATGAACCTCGGCGTGCTGCGCCGACGCCCCGTCGCCGCAGCAAACCTGACCGCGCTCATCATCGGATTCGGAATGTACGGAGCATTCACCCTCGTCCCGCAACTCGTGCAGACCCCCGTCAGCGCCGGCTACGGATTCGGCGCCACGGTCACCTCGTCCGGCCTCTATCTGCTGCCGATGGCCGTGACCATGTTGTTCGCCGGACCTGTCGCCGGACGCCTCGGCCCTCGCATCGGCTACACCACCACCCTCGTGATCGCCTGCCTCATCAGCGCCGTCGGCTTCGGCCTCCTGGCGATCGGCCTCGACCAAGGCTGGGCGATCGCCACCGGCGCCGGGATCATCGGCATCGGCATCGGCCTTGCCTTCTCGGTCCTTGCCAACGTGGTCGTCGCCGCCGTCGAACCACACGAGACCGGGGAAGCCACCGGTGTGAACACCATCGTCCGCACCATCGGTGGCGCGATCGGCGCCCAGACCGCCGCCGCCATCGTCACCGCCCACCTGACCAGCACCGGCCACCCCGACCCCGCCGGCTACACCATCGCCTTCGCCGTCTCCGCGATCTCGCTCGTGCTCGCGGCCCTTGCCGGCCTCCTCGGCGGGACCCGAAAGGCCAGGCGATGACCGGCTACGGACACGACCCCCTGTTCGGCGTCATCCTCACCCCTGACGCCACCGACCCCGCACGAACCGTCGACCTCGCCATCCATGCCGAGCATGCCGGGCTCGATCTCGTCAGCGTCTCGGACCATCAGTACCACCCACGGTTCCTGGACGCCTGGACCCTGCTCGCCTGGATCGCCGCCCGCACGCACAGCATCACTGTCATGCCGAACGTCGCCAACCTCCCGCTACGGCCGCCCGCCGGGCTCGCCCGCGCCGCCGCGTCTCTCGACGCTCTGAGCGGCGGCCGCGTCGAGCTCGGCCTCGGCGCCGGCGGCCACGGCGACGCCATCCACAGCGAAGGCGGACCCGACCTCCCCATCGGTGAGCGGATCGACGCCTTCGCCGAAGCCGTCCACGTCATCCGCAGCCTCACCACGCCAGGGCCGCCCGTCACCCTCGACGGCCGCCACCACGCGCTCCACGACGCGACACCCGGCCCACCCCACCCGCACCCGATCGGACTGTGGATCGGGGCCGTCGGACCACGGATGCTGAGACTCGTCGGCCGAACCGGCGACGGCTGGATCCCCTCGGCCACCCGGATCCCTCCGAGCGGGCTCGACGCCGCCAACGCCCGCATCGACGCCGCGGCCCGTGCGGCTGGGCGCGACCCCTCCAAGATCCGCCGCCTCTACAACATCTCCGCGCCACCCTCCGGACACGACCGGATCTGGGCAGACCAGCTCATCAAGCTCGCCACAGACCACGCCGTCAGCGGCCTCAACCTCTTCGTCGACGACCACGACACCATCACGCGCTTCGCCGAAGACGTCGCGCCGCACGTCCGCAAGGCCCTCGGCAGCCATCGAGGTCTCGAAACGCCCAGGACCCGACGCTGATCGATCCCTCATGCGGTGGTTTCTGACCGTCTCGATCCTGGCGCCCCTGCCCTGCGCGAGCCCTCGTCGCGTGGTCAAGGACCGGCCAGTTCGACGACCCGGAGGATCGCTCCATCGAGGTGGCGTCTCGATACGCGGGCGGCACGCCGTCTCGTGGCACAGTGTCCGCGTGACCGACGCGTACCTGTCCTCCCTGTTCTCCCTCGACGGCCGGGTCGCACTGGTGACCGGGGGCAGCTCCGGCATCGGCCGGGCGATCGCCGGGGCGCTCGCCCACGCCGGGGCGCGCGTCGTCGTGCTGGCCCGCCGGGAGGCCGAGCTGGACGACACGGTCGCGGAGCTGCGCGCGGACGGGTGCACCGCCGACCGCGTGAGCGCGGACCTCGGCACGCGGGACGGCGTGCGAGCGGCGGCGGACGCCGCGGCCGCGGTCTTCGGCGAGCCCGACGTCGTGGTCAGCTCCGCGGGCATCAACCTGCGCCCGCCGCTGGGCGAGACGGACGACGCCACCTGGGACGCGACGATGGCGGTCAACCTCGAGGCGCCGTACCTGCTGGGGCAGCGGTTCGGGCCCGGGATGGCGGAGCGCGGCTTCGGCCGCCTGATCCACGTGTCCTCCCAGCAGGCGCACCGGGCGTTCGTGCAGTCGGGCGTCTACGGGGTGTCCAAGGGCGGGCTCGAGTCGCTCGCGCGGTCGCAGGCCGAGGCATGGTCGGGTCGCGGGGTCACCGCGAACACGCTGGTGCCGGGCTTCGTGCTCACGCCGCTCAACGCGCGCCTGCAGTCCGACCCTGCGCGGGTCGAGGCGCTCGCGGCCCGCACGATGGTGGGCCGCAACGGGCTTGCCGAGGACTTCACGGGCGCCGCCGTCTTCCTGGCCAGCAGCGCCTCGGCCTACGTCACCGGCCAGGCGCTGCACGTGGACGGCGGCTTCTCGGTGCACTGAGCCCCCCGGCCCCCGGGATTCCGTAACCCTCACCCCTGGGGGGTATGGTGCTGGCCATGACCGACACCACCACGACCGACCTCCGCCGCCCCGCCACCCTCACGATGTACGGGGCGACGTGGTGCGGCGACTGCCGACGCGCCAAGCGCGTGCTCGACTCCCGCGGCGTGGAGTACGTGAACGTGGACCTCGTGGCCGACCCGACCCGGGCCGACGACGCCGAGTCGATCAGCGGTCGCAAGAACATCCCGGTGGTCGTGTTCCCCGACGGCGACTTCTTCGTCGAGCCCACGGACGCGGAGCTCACCGCGAAGCTGGACGCCGCCGGCCTCTGAGCCACGGGGCCGGGCGGCGAGAACGCCGCCCGGCCTCCTCAGTCCCAGCGGAACCAGACGGCGGCCGCGCCGCCCGCGACGACGGTGCCCGCGCCGAGCCCGACCAGGGCGGGCAGGGGCACCGCCAGCCCCGCCCACGCCCCGCCGAGCGCGTCGACGGCGGCGCCGAACGGGAGCCAGCCGCCCAGGGTGGCGAGCGCGTCGGGCAGGTTCTCGCGGGACCCGAACATCCCGCCGAGCGCGGCGAGCGCGAAGAAGGCGACGAGGCCGATCGCCACCGCCGACCCCGGCGTCGGCGCGACGGCGGCCACGAGCATCCCGACCGCGTACATCGCGGCGATCGCCAGCGCCAGCACGCCCGCTGCCACCCACGGGTCGGCCGGCGGCGAGGCGCCCAACCACACGAACGCGACGCCGAGCGCGAGGGCGATGCCGAGCAGGATCTGCGCCACCCCGACGAAGGCCTGCGCACCGAGCACCATCGCCGGGGACGCGGGGGTGACACCGAGGCGCCTCAGGACGCCGGTGCGGCGGTAGTAGGCGAGGAAGCTCGGCATGTTGATCACCCCGACCGTGGCGACCACCATCGTCAACGTCAGCGGGATCACGGAGACGTCCAGCGCCGTGCGCCCGCCGGTCCCCGGGACGACCTGGTCCAGGCCCGGGGCCAGCCCGTTCATCACCAGGATGAGCAGCGGCATGCCGAGCGGGATCACGAGCCCCGCGGTGTCGCGGGCCACCATCCGGGCCTCGGCGACGGTGAGTGCGAGCCAGGCACCGGCACCCGGCCGCACCGCGCGTGGGGGCGCGCCCGGCTCCGGCAGCTCCAGCACGCCGGGCAGGTCGTCGCGGGACCCGTGGTCACGGATGGTGCGCTGGGCGGTCATGCTGCCTCCAGAGGGCTTCCGGTGAGGGTGAGGAACGCGTCGTCGAGGGTGGGGCGGCGCAGCTGCGTCTCGGTCGCGACGACGCCCGCCGCCGCCAGGGCCGCCCCCACCTCGTGCAGCAGGTCGCCGTGCCGCGGGTCCTGCGGCCCGGACGAGGCGCCGGTGACGGTGAGCCGCGGCCCCGCCGCGTCGACGCGTTCGACGGCGGCCAGCCGCGCCAGGAGGTCGGCCGCGGTGGGATCGTCGGTCCGCAGGGTGACGGTGGGCCGCAGCCCCGCCCGTTCGACGAGCTGGGCGGCGGTGCCGCGCGAGACGACGCGTCCGGCGTCGAGGATCGTCACGTGGTCGCACAGCCGCTCCACCTCCTCCATGAGGTGGCTCACCAGCAGCACGGTGACGCCGTCGGCGCGCAGGTCCTCGACCAGCGCCCACATGGTGCGCCGCGCCTCGGGGTCCAGCCCGGTGGTGAGCTCGTCGAGGATGACGGCGCGCGGTGCGCCCACGAGGGCGAGCGCGATCGAGACGCGCTGCTGCTGGCCGCCCGACAGCTTCTCGAAACGGGTGTCGCGTGACGAGCCGAGGCCCACCCGCTCGACGAGCCGGTCGGGGTCGAGGCCGCGGGCGTAGAACGACCGGTACAGGCGCACCAGCTCGCGCACGGTCAGCGCGCCGTGCAGGGACGCGCCCTGCAGCTGCACCCCGAGGACGCCGCGCACCCGCCCGCGGTCCGTGCGCGGGTCGAGGCCGAGCACGCGGACCTGCCCGGAGTCCGGGGTGCGTGCACCGGCCAGGAGCTCCACCGTCGTGGACTTGCCGGCGCCGTTGCGGCCGAGCACGCCGGCCACCTCGCCGGGCCCCACCGTCAGGCTCACGTCGTCGAGGGCGACCACCGGCGGGCGGCCGCGACCCCGGGAGCGGTACGTCTTGCGCAGGTGCTGCGCCACGAGTGCGGTCATGCCGACGACGCTAGGGACGCGGCCCACGCCGCCGCGCGTGCCGCCGGTCACGACCCGTACCCGTGACTTCCGGCACGGGTCGCGACGCGGTGCGGCCCGTTAGCGTGGTGTCCGTGCGCCGGCTGGGACCCGAGGAGATGTCCGGGCTGACGATCCTCGTCGTCTGCCTGGCCGTCGTCGTGCCCGTACCGTTCGTGGCCGAGCCGGACCGGATGCTGGTGCCCCTCGCAGTCTGGCTGCTGCTGGCGGTCGCCTGGTTCGCCGCGACCGCCGTCGCCGTCCTGCAGCCGCCCCGCACCCGTGCCGCCTACGTGGCGCTCGCGGCCCAGACCCTGCTCACCGCGGCCCTCGTCGTCACGGTGCCGGGGATCGGCTGGCTGCCGATCCTGCTGGTCTTCGGCGCCGCGCTGAGCACGTACGTGGGGCCGACGCGGGTGGTCGTCGCCGTGGTCGTGATCAACACGGCGGCCTTGCTCGTCGCCTTCCTGCTCGCGCCCGGGCAGGCGCGCGCCTTCGAGATCGTGCTGTCGCTGGGGCTGTACCTGCTGCTCCAGGTGGCGAGCGCCGCCGTGAGCATCGCGCTGCAGCGCGAGCAGCGCATGCGCACCGAGCTCACCGTCGCGCACGCCGAGCTGGCGGCCGCGGCCGTGCGGGACCAGGAGGCGACCCGGGCGTCCGAGCGGCTGCGCATCTCGCGCGAGCTGCACGACCTCATCGGGCACCAGCTCACCGTGCTCACGCTCGAGCTGGAGTCCGCCGCGCACCTGCCCGGCGAGCGCGGGGCCGCGCACGTCGAGCGTGCCCGCGCGGTGGCCCGCGCGCTGCTGGGCGACGTGCGGGCCACCGTCGGCGAGCTCCGTCGTCGCGCCCCCGACCTGCGCGCGGCCCTCGACACGGTCGCCGCCGCCGTGCCGTCCCCGCGGGTCGAGGTCTCCGTCGCCGACGACGTCGTCGCGGACGAGGAGCAGACGGCGGCCCTGGTGCGTGTCACCCAGGAGGTCGTGACCAACGCGGTCCGGCACGCCGAGATGGCCACGGTGCTGCGCATCGAGGTCGGCACGGGCGAGGACGGCGTGCTGACGTTCCTGGCCCGCGACGACGGCCTCACCTCCGGGCCGGTGCGGCTCGGTCACGGGCTGGCCGGCATCGTGGAGCGTGCCGAGGCCCTCGGTGGCGGCGCGACGTTCGACGCGTCGGCGGGGTTCACGGTCGAGGCGCGGCTCGCCGGGCGGGTGGCGTCGTGACGGGGGTCGTGAGCGTGGGCGCGGACGCGGGCGCCGCCGAGGCGCCGCAGCGGGTGCGCCTCGTGCTCGCCGACGACCAGACCCTGGTGCGGCACGGCATCCGCAGCCTCCTGGAGATCGCCGGGGGCATCGACGTCGTCGCCGAGGCGGACGACGGCGCGGCGGCCGTCGCGGCGGTGCTGGAGCACGAGCCCGACGTCCTCCTGCTGGACCTGCGGATGCCCGGCCGCGACGGGATCTGGGCGCTGGAGACGCTGCAGGCGAACGGCCTCGACGTCGCCGTGCTCGTGCTGACCACCTTCGACGACGACGCGCTCGTCCTGCGCGCGCTGCAGGCCGGGGCGCGCGGCTACCTGCTCAAGGACGTGACGCTCGAGCAGCTCGCGGGCGCGGTGCGGACTCTCGCCGACGGCGCGACGCTGGTGCAGCCCGCGGTCACGGCCCGGCTCCTGCGCGCGGTCCGGTCGGGGCCCGCGCCCGCCGACGTGGCTCCGGCCGACCTCACGGAGCGCGAGCGGGAGGTGCTGCGGCTCATGGCCCAGGGGTGGTCGAACCGGGAGATCGCGGACGCGCTCTACCTGGCCGAGGGCACGGTGAAGAATCATGTCTCGAACGTGCTGCTCAAGCTCGGCGCCAAGGACCGTACCCGGGCCGTGCTGCTCGCCCTGCAGACGGGCCTGCTGGCCTGAGCGGTGCAGGGCGGCCCGCGGCCCGGGGCATACTCGACGCCGTGGAGATTCCCGTCGTCTGGTCCGTCGTCCTGCTCGTCGCCGCCCTGTGGAACCTGGCGGTGTGGCCGTCGTTCTGGCGTCGGGTGACCAAGGACCCGCGAGCGCGCGACGCCGCCGGCCGCCCCACCCGCTTCTTCACCGTGCACGCCGTGCTGGTGGGCGTCTCGATGGTCCTGGCCGTGCTCGTCGGCGTCGTGGGAGTGCTCGGCCTCGTCGGCTGACGTCGCGGCTGACGACGGCGCGGCGGTCGAGCGCGGGATCCGCGACGCCGGGCGCTGGCGCGTATCCGCAGGTCGCGTGACGATGGTCACATGAGGGCGATCTGGAAGGGCGCCGTGACGTTCGGTCTCGTCAACGTGCCGATCAAGCTGTACAGCGCGACCGAGGACCACGACGTGCCGTTGCACCAGGTGCACGACGAGGACGGCGGGCGCATCCGCTACAAGCGCGTGTGCGAGCTGGACGGCGAGGAGGTGGCCTACCAGCACATCGACCGCGCGTATGACGACGGCGAACGCACCGTGGTGCTCACCAAGGACGACTTCGCCGCGCTGCCGGCGGAGGCGAACCGGGAGATCGAGGTCGTCGAGTTCGTGCCGAGCGACCAGATCGACCCGATCATGCTCGACCGCACCTATTACCTGGAGCCGGACTCGAAGAGCCCGAAGGCCTACGTGCTGCTGCGCCGCACCCTGGAGGAGACGGACCGCACGGCGATCGTGAAGTTCGCGCTGCGCCAGCGCACCCGGCTGGCGGCGATGCGGGTGCGCGACGAGGTGCTGGTGATGCAGACCCTGCTGTGGGCCGACGAGGTGCGCGAGGCGGCGTTCCCGTCGCTGGACGGCTCGGTGAACGTCTCGGACAAGGAGCTGGCGATGTCGGGCCAGCTCGTCGCCAGCTACGAGGCGGACTTCGCGCCCGAGGAGTACGAGGACGAGTACCAGGTGCAGCTGCGCCAGCTCATCGACGCCAAGATCGAGCAGGGCGACGCGCTCGACACCTCCGAGACCTTCGGCGAGCAGGAGGAGAAGGGGGACGCCGAGGTCATCGACCTCATGGAGGCGCTGCGGCGCAGCGTCGGGGGCTCGAAGGCCGGCGCGAAGGGCGCGTCCGACGAGTCGGCACCGGCGAAGCGGTCCGGGTCCGCGAAGTCCCCGGCGACGAAGTCCGCGCCGAAGAAGTCGGCGGCGAAGGCGCCGGCGACGGAGAAGGCTCCCGCGAAGAAGAAGGCACCGGCGAAGAAGGCCGCGCCCGCGAAGAAGGCGGCCGCGAAGTCGTCGTCACCGCAGCGCAAGACGGGCTGAGCCGCCCGGCCCGTCAGGCCGGGGCGTCGGTGCCGGCGGCGCGGGCGGCCGCCGCCTCGCGCACGAGCACGAGCAGGTCGTCGATGTCCCGGTCGTCGAGGCTCGACGCGCCGAACGACGCCAGCGCGTACAGGCCCTCGCCCATGAGCGACACCGCCCGGGAGAGCACGGGGTCGCCGACCTCCTCGCGCACGGTGGCGGTCCAGGCGGCCTGGGCCTCGTCGAGGACGTCGCGGGCGCGCGGGTAGGCGCCCTGGGCGAGACGCGACGCGGCGAGGTAGACCACGCCGAACTCGCCGTCGATGACCGTGGACGTGCGCAGCAGGTAGTCGGCCGCGCCCTCGGGCGCGCGGCGCATCGTCTCGACGTCGGCCGAGGTGAGCTGGCCGAGCTGGTCGAGGAGGCCGTCGACGAGCGCGTCCTTGGACGGGAAGTGATAGAGCAGACCGCCCTTGGAGACGCCGGCCCGGTCCGCGACGGCCTCGAGGGTCGCCGACCGTTCCCCGGACTCGACGAGGAGCTCGGCGAACGCGCGCAGGACCTTGGCTCGGGCGGCGGGGGGAGGGGGCATGTCGACAGCCTAGTGGCGAGGTGTTACTGTACCGGCTGGACGGTGCGGAAGCTCGACGTCGACGACGTCGCCCCGGCCGTCCGCAGTGTGTGAAAGGCACCTCATGGCTCAGACCCAGGTGACGACGCACCCCACCTCCTCGGCGACGACCCGTCCCGTCCCCGCGCGCCCCGCCGGCGCCGGGCGGCGCTGGGCGGCCCTCGCCGTGCTGATGCTGCCGGTGCTGCTCGTCTCGATCGACAACACGGTCCTCAGCTTCGCCCTGCCGCAGATCTCGGAGTCGCTCGCCCCGGGCGGCACGCAGCTGCTGTGGATCGTCGACGTGTACCCGCTCGTCCTCGCCGGCCTCCTCGTGCCGATGGGCTCCGTCGCGGACCGCGTCGGACGCCGCCGCCTGCTCCTGGTCGGGGCGGTCGGCTTCGCCGCCGTGTCCGCCGTCGCCGCCTTCGCGCCCACCGCGGGCGCGCTGATCGCCGCGCGGGCCGGCCTCGGCTTCTTCGGCGCGATGCTCATGCCCTCCACGCTGTCGCTGCTGCGCAACGTGTTCACCGACCGCGACGAGCGACGTCTCGCCATCGCGATCTGGGCCGCCGGCTTCGCTGCGGGCTCGGCCGTGGGGCCGATCGTCGGCGGGCTGCTGCTCGAGCACTTCTGGTGGGGCTCCGTGTTCCTCCTCGCGGTGCCCGTGCTGGCGCTCCTGCTCGTGCTCGCGCCGGTCTTCGTGCCCGAGTCGCGCGACCCGGCCCCGGGCCCGGTCGACCCGGTCTCGATCGTCATGGTCATGGCCGCGATGGTGCCGGTCGTCTTCGGCATCAAGACGCTCGCGAAGGGCTCGCTGCCCTCGCTGGGCCTCGCCGCGATCGCCGTCGGCCTGCTCATGGGCGTGCTCTTCGTGCGCCGCCAGCTGCGGCGCCGGAACCCCATGCTCGACGTGCGGCTGTTCGCGGTGCCGGCGTTCACCGGCAGCGTGCTGGTGAACCTGCTGTCGGTGTTCTCGCTGGTCGGCTTCCTGTTCTTCGTCTCGCAGGACCTGCAGCTCGTCATCGGCCTGTCGCCGGTGCAGGCGGGCCTCGTGCTGCTGCCGGGGACCGTGGCGATGGTCGTCGCGGGGCTGTCCGTGGTGAAGGTCGTGCGTCGCGTGCGGCCGTCACGCGTCGTCGCCGCCGGGCTGGCGCTGTCCGCCGTCGGCTACCTCGTCACGGCGCTCGTCGCCGGGCGCGGCGAGGCCGGCTGGCTCGGGCTCGCGTTCGTCGTCCTCGCGATCGGCGTCGGCTCGGCCGAGACGGTGTCGAACGACCTCATCGTCTCGACGGTGCCCGCCGCCAAGGCGGGCGCGGCCTCGGCGATCTCGGAGACCGCGTACGAGGTCGGCGCCGTGCTCGGCACGGCGGTCCTCGGCGGGATCCTCACCGGGTCGTACCACGCGAACGTCGTGGTGCCCGCGGGCGTGCCCGCCGCCGACGCGGCGTCGGCGGCCGAGACGCTCGGCGGCGCGACGAGCGTCGCGGCCGACCTTCCGGCCGGCCAGGCGCAGGCGCTGCTCGACTCCGCTCACGCCGCGTTCGGCAGCGGGGTCGTCGTGACGTCCGCGATCGGCTTCGTGGCGGTGCTCGTCGCCGCCGGGATCGCGCTGACCACGCTCCGCGACGTGCGCTCCTGAGGCGACGGTCACACCGCGCGACGGCGGCGCCACCGGCGAGGACGGTGGCGCCGCCGTGCGTGTTCGGCGAGGGTGGGACGCGATGAGCGACGAGCACGACGAGCCCACCCCGGCGGACGGGGACGAGAAGACGTCGCACGGGGAGCGGCCGGTGCGCCGCCGCCGGACACCCCCGCGCTGGGTGCGCTGGACCCTCGCCGGCGTGACCGCGGCCGTGGCATGCCTCGTCTTCGGGGTGAGCACCGCCACCGCGCAGCTCGGCTTCGGGCCGCACGAGGCCGTGTACTCGGTGACCAACGACAGCCAGGTCGTGGTCGACCTCGGCCCCCTCGGCACCCTCGAGATCGACTCGCCGCTCCCGCTCGGGCTGGGCGTGGACGTGGAGGTCAAGGAGATCCCCGCCGACCTGACCACGGTGGGCGCGGCCAACACCCTCGCCGCCCTGGGCGAGGACCTCGAGAGCTACCTGCAGTTCTTCTCCAGCCCGGACGTCGCGGTGCGCAGCGTCGCGCTCGCGCTGATCGAGAACGCGCTCTGGCGCTCCTTGGGAGCCGCCGCCGTGCTGGTCGGGGCCGGGTTCGCCCTGCGCTGGCTGCTCGGGCCCCTGCGCCGGCGCGAGCTCGCCGACTCGCTCGGTCCCCGGACGGGGGAGATCGCGGCCGGCGTGGTGGTCGTCGGGCTCGTCGTGACGACGCTCTCGTCCGCCGGCGCCGGCAGCGCCGGCCAGGGGCAGCCCGCGTCACCGGTCTTCGCCGGCACCGCGCTCGAGGGCGCGCGGATCACGGGCCGCCTCGCCGGGGTGATCGACACCTACGGCGGGCAGCTCGTGAAGCTCTACGAGGACAACGAGAACTTCTACACCGGCGCGGACGACGCCCTGTCCGCCGCGTGGGACGCACGGTTGGCCTCCGAGGCGGTGACGTCGGCCGCGGACGCGGGGACCCTGTTCGCCTCGCCGGCCCCGGCCGAGCCCACCGCGCCGGTGGCGCCGCCGCGCGCCGTGCCCGGCGGGAGCGCCGAGGAGGGCCTCGTCACGCTCGTCGTCATCTCCGACCTGCACTGCAACACCGGCATGACGCCGCTGATCCGCACGACGGTCGAGCGCTCGGGCGCCGACGTGGTGCTCAACGCGGGCGACACCACCATGAACGGCACGTCGGTGGAGAAGGTGTGCGTCGACTCGTTCGCGTCGGCCGTCCCGCGCGGCGTGCCGATGGTCGTGGCGGACGGCAACCACGACTCGCAGATCACGTCGGACCAGGAGGCCGCGCACGGCCAGACGATCCTCGACGGCCAGGTGGTCGAGGTCGACGGCATGCGCATCCTCGGCGACCGGGACGCGCTCGAGACCCGGGTCGGCGAGGGGACCAACGTCGCCCGCGAGCGGACCCCCGAGCAGCAGGCCGCCGACCTCGCGACGACGGCCTGCGACGACGACGGTGTCGACCTGCTGCTGATCCACACGCCGGCCGTGGGCCTCGACGCCCTCGAGACGGGATGCGTGCCGTTCCAGGTCTCCGGCCACACCCACAGCCGGTCCGGGCCGGGGCAGGTCGGGCAGGGGATCCGGTACGTCAACGGCTCCACGGCCGGGGCGGCGCCCAGCCAGCCGACCGTCGGGCCGCTGCACGGCACCGCCGAGATGACGGTGCTGCGGTTCGACCCCGCGACGCGCACGATGGTCGACGTGCAGGTCGTGAGCGTCACGCCCGACGGCGCGGCGACGGTCGGCGAGCGCGAGCCGGTGCCCGACGTCGTGCCGCCCGCCGACGACGCGCTCGGGTCGTGACCGTCGTCGACTGGTCAGGATGTCGCAACGCCCGCGACCTCGGCGGCGTCCCGACCGTCGACGGGAGTGCGACGAGCGGCCGAGCCCGTTCGTCGCAGACGCCGTCTATCGGCACGTGCCCGTGCTGGGCGGCACGCTGGCGTACGTGCCCGACCCGGACACCTGTGCCCCGATGGTGGACCACCAACGGCGGCGGATCGGCAGGGCGCTCTGCACCGTCGCCGACGCACCCGCCGGGACCGTCGTCGTGCACTGTCAGGCCGGCAAGGACCGGACAGGCGTCCTCGTCGCGCTGATGCTGGCTGTCGCCGGTGTCGGCGCCGATGGCGTCCGCGCGCCGCTGACCGGGAAGCACGTGGATCGTGGCGGATAGGCTCGGACCGTGCCCGATCCCACCTCACCCGCCCCGACCGTCGACCCGGACGAGCTGACCCCCGTCGCCCAGGACTACCTCAAGGCGGTGTGGTCCGCGCAGGAGTGGTCGGACGAGAAGGTCACGACCGGGCTGCTGGCCGACCGGCTGGGCGTGGGCCCGTCCACCGTCTCGGAGACGGTGCGCCGCCTGACGACGCAGGGCCTGCTGGGCCACGAGCCGTACGGCGGGGTGTGGCTCACCGAGCTCGGCCGACGCTATGCGCTGGTGATGGTGCGACGGCACCGGCTGCTGGAGACGTGGCTGGTGCGCGACCTCGGGTACGCGTGGGACGAGGTGCACGACGAGGCCGAGGTGCTGGAGCACGCCGTCTCGGACCGCCTCGTGGAGCGCATCGCCGCGCGGCTCGGTCATCCGGAGCGTGACCCGCACGGCGACCCGATCCCGTTCCCCGACGGCCAGGTCCTGCGGCCCGAGGCCGTGCCGCTCGTCGATCTCGGCGCGGGGGAGTCGGGCGTCGTCGCCCGGATCTCCGACGCCGACCCGGAGGCCCTGCGGTACCTGGCCGACCTCGGCATCGACCTGGACCTGCCGGTGCGGCTGACGTCGCGCCGGGAGTTCGCGGGGACGGTCGGCGTGGCGTGGGAGGCCGACGGCCGTGAGGTCACGGTGGACCTCGGGCTGCTGGCGGCGTCGCGCATCTGGGTCGTGCGCGCGTAGGCTGTCCCGGTTCCCCGACGACGTGAGCGCTGACGGCGCACCGTCGTCGCCGCCCCGTCTCGAAACGATTCGACCGTCCGCGGTCCCACTCACGAGGAGAGGCGAGTGACCTCGACGACCACGTCCGCGAGCGGCGCCGCGGCCGGCGCCGGCCGCGCACCCCGCCCCGAGCACGTCGGGGCGGCGCTCTTCGCGCTCGCCGTCGGCGGGTTCACGATCGGCACCACCGAGTTCGCCACCATGGGCCTGCTGCCGCAGATCGGCGCGGACCTGGGTGTCAGCGACCCGGTGGTCGGCCACGCGATCACCGCGTACGCCGTCGGGGTCGTCGTCGGTGCGCCGCTGCTGACCGTCGCCGCGGCGCGGATGTCGCGCAAGCGGCTGCTGCTGTGCCTCATGGGCTTCTACACGGTGGCCAACGTGCTGTCGGCCGCCGCGCCCGGCATCGAGAGCCTCGTCGTGGGGCGGTTCCTCGCCGGCCTGCCGCACGGCGCGTTCTTCGGCGTCGGGGCCGCCGTGGGCGCCGCGGTGGCCGGGCCCGGGCGCCGCGGGCACGCCGTGTCCATGATGATGACCGGCCTCACGATCGCGAACGTCGTCGGCGTGCCCCTGTCGACCGCCGTGGGCCAGAACCTCGGCTGGCGCGCCGCCTTTGTCGTGATCGGGGTCCTCGGGCTCGTCACGCTGCTCGGCATCTGGCGCTTCGTGCCCGAGCACGGGCCCGTGGACTCCAGCGTCCGGCAGGAGCTGGGCACCCTGCGCAACGGGCCGCTGTGGATCTCCTTCGCCGCCGGCGCCATCGGTTTCGGCGGGCTGTTCGCCGTCTACACCTACGTCGCGCCCACCGTCACCAAGGTGGCGGGCATGCCCGAGAGCGCCGTGCCCTGGGTGCTCGCCGTCTTCGGCGTCGGCATGACCGTGGGCACGCTGCTCGGCGGCCGCCTCGTCGACCGGAACGTGCTGCGCACCGTGATCGGGGGGTTCGTCGCCACGGCGCTGTCCCTGGTGCTGTTCGCCCTGGTCGGCACCTCCCCGGTCCCGGCGGTGCTGGGCCTGTTCGCGATCGCCGTCACCTCCCAGACCCTCGGCCTCGCGATGCAGACCCGGCTCATGGACCTCTCGCCGCGGGCGCAGTCCCTCGGCGCCGCCCTGTGCCACTCCGCGCTGAACGTCGGCAACGCGAGCGGCGCGTTCTTCGGGGGCCTCGTCATCGCCGCGGGCTACGGCTACCTCGCGCCGGCATGGGTCGGCCTCGCGCTCACCCTCGTGGGCCTGGCGATGGTGCTCGCGTTCGGGCGCCAGCGTGTGACGCACGCGGCCTGACGGCGTCGAAGGCCACGGGCGGGCGGCCCCAGGAACGTGCGGTACCGTCGCGCCCGTGAGCCCGAGCGTGCGCGACGAGACCCACGACGACACCCCCGACGACGCCGGGGCGGTCCTCCCGGCAGGCCCGCGCGGCCTGTCGTCCCGCGCCTACGCGACGCTGCTGACGGTGCTGGGCGCGATCGGTTTCGGCGCGGCGTCGTGGCTGGCGATCGAGGAGTACCTCAAGCTGCTCGACCCGAACCGCGTCACGAGTTGCAGCTTCAACGTCTTCCTCGACTGCGGCGTCGCGATGGCGTCGTGGCAGGGCACGCTGCTGGGCTTCCCCAACCCGTACCTCGGCGTGGCGGCCTTCCCCGTGGTGATCACCACGGGCGTGGTGCTGCTCACGGGTGCCCGGCTGCCGCGGTGGTACCACCGGAGCCTGCTCGCCGTGACGGTCGCAGCCCAGCTGCTCATCTTCTTCCTCATGTGGTCGAGCTTCTACGCGCTGGTGCGGCTGTGCCCGGCCTGCATGGTGGTGTGGACCATCCTGTGGCCGCTGCTGTGGTTCCAGGTGGTGCACGCCGTGCAGGAGGGGCACTTGCCCGCGAGCGACGGGCTGCGCCGGGCCGTCGTGCGCAACCGCGGGCTCGTCCTGGTCATCGGCTACGTGGTCGCCGTGGGCTGGCTGCTCCTGGCCGTCGGAGGCCCGCTCGTCGAGTCGTTCGGCCTGTGAAAACACGGCCGGGGCCTGCGGTCCCGGCCGTTAGACTCGCCGGGTGAGCACGCCCGACACCGCACCCGCCCGATCCGAGGCTCCGGCCGCCTCGTCCCACGAGCCCGCACACCGCTACACGCCCGCCCTCGCGCAGCAGATCGAGGAGCGCTGGCAGGACCTGTGGGAGGAGCAGGGCACCTTCTGGGCGGCCAACCCGTCGGGGGCGCTCACGGACGGCGACGGCGCGCAGGCCGCCGGCTCCCCGTACTTCATCATGGACATGTTCCCGTACCCCTCGGGGGCGGGGCTGCACGTCGGGCACCCGCTCGGCTTCATCGCCACGGACGTGGTGGGCCGGTTCCGCATGATGTGCGGCGACAACGTACTGCACGCGATGGCGTTCGACGCCTTCGGGCTGCCGGCGGAGCAGTACGCGGTGCAGACCGGCGAGCACCCGCGGCTGGTGACCGAGCGGAACATCAAGGTCTACCAGCGCCAGCTGCGCCGTATGGGGCTGGCGCACGACCCGCGCCGCAGCTTCGCGACGATCGACAGCGACTACGTGCGCTGGACGCAGTGGATCTTCCTGCAGATCTTCGACTCCTGGTACGACACCGAGGCCGACGGTGGCCAGGGTCGCGCGCGCCGCATCCCCGAGCTGGAGGCGGAGTACGCCTCGGGCGTTCGCGCGCTGCCCGACGGCCGGTCGTGGGCCGCGCTGTCCGACGTCGAGCGGCGCGACGTGCTCGACGCGCAGCGGCTGGCGTACGTGGACGAGTCCGTCGTGAACTGGTGCCCCGGCCTGGGTACGGTGCTCGCGAACGAGGAGGTCACCTCCGACGGTCGCTCCGAGCGCGGCAACTTCCCGGTCTTCCAGCGCAGCCTGCGCCAGTGGAAGATGCGGATCACGGCCTACGCGGACCGCCTGACCGACGACCTGGAGCTCATCGACTGGCCGGAGAAGGTCAAGTCCATGCAGCGCAACTGGATCGGCCGGTCCACGGGCGCGAACGTCCGTTTCGACGTCGTCGCCGGCGAGTACGACGCGGCCGGCGCGGGCGCGCAGGTCGAGGTGTTCACCACCCGCCCGGACACGCTGTTCGGCGCGACCTTCATGGTCGTGGCGCCCGAGCACCCGCTGCTGGACGAGGTGCCGGCGGCATGGCCCGACGGCACCCGCGACGTGTGGACCGGCGGGCACGCGACGCCGGCCGAGGCCGTCGCGGCGTACCGCCGCGAAGCGGCCTCGAAGACAGCCGTCGAGCGACAGGCCGACGCTGGCAAGAAGACCGGCGTCTTCACCGGGCACCTGGCCGTCAACCCCGTCAGCGGGTCGACCGTCCCGGTGTTCACGGCCGACTACGTGCTGATGGGCTACGGCACCGGCGCCATCATGGCCGTGCCGGGCGGGGACCAGCGCGACTTCGACTTCGCCGAGGCGTTCGCGCTGCCGGTGATCCGCACCGTCGAGCCCGCGGGCGGGCTGCCCGAGGACTTCGCCGGCGCGTACACCGGCGACGGCGTGGCGGTGAACTCGACGAACGACGAGGTCAGCCTGGACGGGCTGGGCGTGGCCGAGGCCAAGGAGCGGATCGTCGCGTGGCTGCAGGCCCGCGGCGCGGGCGAGGGCACCACCACGTACCGCCTGCGCGACTGGCTGTTCAGCCGCCAGCGCTACTGGGGTGAGCCGTTCCCCATCCTGTGGGACGCGGACGACCGCCCGGTCGCCATCCCGCGCCACCTGCTGCCGGTCGAGCTGCCCGAGGTGCCCGACTTCGCGCCGCGCACCTTCGACCCGCAGGACGCCGGCTCCACGCCCGAGGCACCGCTGGGCCGCAACGAGGACTGGGTGCACGTCACCCTGGACCTCGGCGACGGGCCGCAGCAGTACCGCCGGGACACCAACACCATGCCGAACTGGGCCGGGTCGTGCTGGTACTACCTGCGCTACCTGGACCCCACGGACTCCACCGACGGCCCGTCGGACGGCACCGCGGTGGTCGACCCCGAGCTGGAGTCGTACTGGATGGGCCCGCGCCACAACGCGACCTCCGGCCCGGCCGGCGGCGTCGACCTGTACGTGGGCGGCGTCGAGCACGCCGTGCTGCACCTGCTGTACGCGCGGTTCTGGCACAAGGTGCTGCTGGACCTCGGATACGTGTCCTCGCTGGAGCCGTTCGGCAAGCTGTTCAACCAGGGCTACGTCCAGGCGTACGCCTTCACGGACGACCGGGGCTTCTACGTGCCCGCCGCGGAGGTCGAGGGGGACGAGCAGGCCGGCTTCACCTTCGAGGGCAGCCCCGTCGACCGCGAGTACGGGAAGATGGGCAAGTCCCTGAAGAACGTCGTCACGCCGGACGAGATGTACGAGAAGTACGGCGCGGACACGTTCCGGGTGTACGAGATGTCGATGGGCCCGCTGGACCTGTCGCGGCCGTGGGAGACTCGCGCCGTCGTCGGTTCGCAGCGCTTCCTGCAGCGTCTGTGGCGCAACGTCGTGGACGAGGAGACGGGCGCTCTCGTCGTGACGGACGACGAGCCCGACACCGCCACGCTGCGTGCCATGCACCGCGCGATCGCGGACGTGCACGTCGAGATGGAGCACATGCGACCCAACACGGCGATCGCGAAGCTCATCACGTACAACAACCACCTGACGTCCCTGGACCGGGTGCCGCGCGCGGCGGTCGAGCCGCTCGTGCTGATGGTCGCGCCGATCGCCCCGCACATCGCGGAGGAGCTGTGGCTGCGGCTCGGGCACGACGGCTCGCTGGCGCGCGAGCCGTTCCCGGCGGCCGACGAGCAGTACCTGGTCGAGGACACGGTGACGTGCGTCGTGCAGGTCAAGGGCAAGGTGCGCGGGCGCCTCGAGGTGCCGCCGTCCATCTCGGACGCCGACCTGGAGGCCGCCGCGCTGGCGGAGCCGAACGTGGTCCGCGCGATCGACGGTGCCCCGGTGCGCAAGGTGATCGTGCGCGCACCGAAGCTCGTCAACATCGTCGTCTGAGCTTGTCGACGCCGTTGACGGGCCGCCGGACGGCGGGGTCCCGACTCGAGGGCGCCCTGGCACGCAGCCAGGGCGCCTTCGGCACGCCCGCGCTCGCCCTGCTGCACCGCAAGGAGGGGCCGCTGGTCGTGGCCCTGCTGTCCCTCATCTTCACGCCCGGTCGGGCCACCGTGCCGACCGAGCAGATGCACGTGGAGGTCGAGGACCTGCTCGCCGAGGCGCGGTCCGCCGGTCACGAGCTGCCCGACGACGCCGCCCGCGCGCTGTGCTCGCGCTGGGTTGCCGGCCGCTGGCTGGTGCGGGCGCTCGACGACGACGGCGTCGAGCAGTACCAGGTGAGCTCGCACGCGGCCGAGGCGCTGGCGTTCGTCGACCGCACCCAGGGCGCGCGCGCCCTGGTGAGCGAGTCGCGCATCCGCACCCTGCTCGTGGCCCTGGACGGGCTCGCGCGAGACGCCCGCCCCGACCGCGAGTCGCAGCAGCGGGCGCTGCGGGAGCAGGCCGCGCGCGCCCGCGACGAGATCGCGGCCGCCGAGGCCGAGCTGGCGCGGCTCGACGCCGGCGGTCCCGTCGTGCAGGCGCCGACGGAACGCCTGGTCGAGCAGTTCGACAACGTGGCCGCGCTGGTGCGCGAGCTTCCCGCCGACTTCGCCCGCGTGGCCGAGTCGATCGCCGAGCTGCAGCGCAGCATCGTCACCAGCCTGCGCCAGGACGAGCGCCCGACCGGCGAGGTGCTGGGCGCCTACCTCGACGCCTCCGACACCCTCATGCAGCGCACGCCCGAGGGCCGCGCCTTCTCCGGCGCGATGGAGCTGCTGCGCGACCCGCAGCTCCTCGGCCAGGTGGACGAGCGGGTGCGGGCCGTCCTGGCGCACCCGTTCGCCGGGGACCTGCCCGCCGACCGCCGCGAGTCCGTGCGTGCCCTGTACTCGCAGCTCCTGGCCGCCGTCGACGGCGTCCTCGACGCCCAGGCGCGCGCCTCGCGCACCATCACGCAGCAGCTCACGGTGCACAACCCGCTGCGCGACCGCGAGCTGGACTCCGCGCTGCGCGAGGCCACCGCGGCGATGGCCGAATGGTTCCCGGTGTCGGGCCGCGCCGCGCGCGTGGAGCCTCTGCGCTGGCTGGAGCGTGCGCGCCTCGGGCGGTTCCGCGCCCAGCTGCACGACCTGCGCCCCGACACGCCGCCCGACGCGCTGGCGGACCTCGACGACCCCGGCCACGACGCGGGCGGCGAGCCCCGGGAGATCCTGGGCGGCCTGCTGGGTATGGGCGGCCCGCGCTACGACGAGACGACGGCCCACGCGGTGCGGGTGCTGCGCGAGCGCGGCGACGCGACGGCGGACGAGGTGTTCTCCGCGGCGCCCGCGGAGCTCCGCCGGCCCGTGGAGCTGCTGGGCTACCTCGAGCTGGCGGCGCCGGGCGCGCTCGAGGAGGCGCTCGGCCACGGCGACGTCCCGGCCGCGCGGCTGCGCCGCGTGACGGCCGTGCGCGCTGACGGCAGCACCCGCGAGCTGGTGGTGCCCGAGATCCCGATCGAGGTACCGGACAACGGATCGGTCGACGCCTCGGACGACATGCCCCACGACCAGCCCCACGATCACCAGGAGACGGACGGATGACCGGCACGACGCAGGACGTGGTCCCGGACGCAGACTCCGGGACGGAGCCGGACGCCTCGGGCGCGGGCGCGTTCGTCGCCGAGCCGGCGATCGCCGACGACGACGCGGCGCTGTTCGCCGGCGACACGGGGGTGCTCCCGTACGAGGCGCGCCGCGCGCTGGCGCTGGTGCTGCAGCGCCGCTACCTGTCGGCGGCGGCGCACCCGGCGGAGTGGAAGGCGCTGCTGGCGCACCAGAACGTGCTCGCCTCGCGGTGCCACGACCTGTTCGTGGAGCTCGTGGTCGACCGCGACTACGAGATCGCGTACAAGCGGCAGGTCCGCGAGGCCGGGCTGAGCATCCCCGTGCTGCTCAAGGACGAGCCGTACAAGCGGGTCGAGACGCTGCTCATGCTGTTCGCGCGCAACCGCTTCCGGCAGGAGCAGGGCGCGGGGGAGCGGGCCGCGCACGTGGATGCCGAGGAGCTGGTGGACTACGCGCTCGGGTTCCTCGCCGCGGACGAGACCAATCTCGCCGCGCGCCGGCGCGAGGTCGACAACGCGATCGCCACCCTCGTGCGCGAGCACGTGCTCGACGAGGTCGCCGAGGGGCGCTACCGGGTCCAGCCGGTCGTGGAGATCCTGCTGCCGGTGGAGCGGCTGCGCGAGCTGACGGCGTGGCTGCGCTCGCCGTCGGGCGAGCGGGACCCGTCAGCCGCGCCTGTCGAGCACCCCGAGCGCGAGGACGAGACCGAGCCGGTCGACGAGGACGAGGAGGCCCGCGCGTGACGATCACGAGCGACCCGGCGGAGCAGGTCGCTGCGCCCCGCATGCAGCAGTCGCTGTTCGGGCTGATCCCGACGGCGTCTGACGGGCGGCAGTGGACGGCGCGCTCCATGCAGCTGGTGAGCTGGGGCGGCTACCACGGCTACCACGAGGTGCGGTTCGCGGGCACGACGACGCTGCTCACGGGCGCGTCCGGGTCCGGCAAGTCGACCCTGCTGGACGCGTACATCGCGCTGATGATGAGCCACACGACGCCGTTCAACGGGGCGTCCAACACGGCCACGAGCGGCCGGGCGCGCGGGCAGGAGCAGCGCAACGTCGTCTCGTACGCGCGGGGCAAGCTCGACGAGGAGCGCACTGCCGGGTCCGCGCGTGCGAAGGACCGCGTGCTGCGCGGCGAGGCGTCGGACACCTGGTCGGGGATCGCGATGACCTGGTCGTCGCAGGCCGGGGAACGGTTCACGGCACTACGTGCCTGGTACGTGCCGCGCGGCGCCCAGCGCACCGACGAGACGGTCGCGGTGCGCGCCGTCGTCGATGCGGACTTCAGCCTGCGCGACCTCGAGCCGCTCGCCGCCCAGCGGTTCGGCAGGACGGGGCTCACCGCGGCCGGGCTGACGACGTTCGACACGGACAAGGCGTTCGCCATCCGCCTGCACGCGGCGCTCGGCATCGGCGCCGCCGGCGACGGCGAGAAGGCCATGCAGCTGCTGGGCCGCATCCAGGCCGGGCAGCAGATCACCACGGTGGACTCGCTGTACAAGGCGATGGTGCTCGAGGAGCCGGAGACGATCCGGGTGGCCGAGCGCGCCGTCGAGCACTTCGACGAGCTCAGCGAGGTGCGCGCCGAGATGGACACGGCGCAGCGGCAGGTGGACGTGCTGCGCCCGATGCTGGAGCACCGGGCGGCGATCGACGACGCCGCCGCGCAGCGCCGGGTGGTGGACGCGCTCGGCCCGGACGGCGGTCCGGACGGCGGGGTCACGCCGTTCACGGCCTGGCGCGACCGCACCCAGCTCGATCTGCTCCGCGCCGGCGAGGCGGAGAACCGGGCCCAGCACAAGGCCGCGGCGGAGCGGGTCGCCGTCGCCGAGGAGCGGCTCACCGCCGCCCAGGGCGAGCTCGAGCAGGTGCGCGCCGACCAGCGGCGCAACGGCGGCGACGCCATCGAGGCCGCGGAGCGTGACGTCCGGGCGGCCGGGCAGCGGCTGGCCGAGGTGCGGCGCGCCCGCGCCGAGCTCGAGGGGCACCTGGCGCCGCTGGAACGGGACGCCGGGACGCGGCGGGAGCTGGACGCCCTGCACGCCGACGCCCGCCGGTACCTTGACGAGCGCGACACCCACACCGACGCCCTGTCCGAGGCGGTCGTCGAGGCCGCGGCCCGCGAGAAGGACGCGATGCGCGCCCTCGCCGAGCTGGAGCGCGAGGAGGCGTCGCTGAAGGCCCGCCGCGGCAACGTGCCGCGCGAGCTGCACGAGGCGCGCGAGGCGCTGGCCCGGGCGGCCGGGATGCGGGCGCAGGACGTGCCGTTCGTCGGCGAGCTGCTCGAGGTGCGCGGTGAGTACGAGCCCTGGCGCGACGCGATCGGCCTCGCGCTCGGGGGCCTCGCCGTGACGATGCTGGTCGACGAGGCGCGGCTGGACGCGTTCCGGGCCGCGATCGACGCCGTCCGCTCCCCGGTGCGCGTGCGCTTCGAGGGCGTCCCCACCGGCCTGGCGCTGCACGAGGAGACCGACCGTGCGCTGCTGCCCGGGCGGCTGGAGGTCAAGGCCGGGCCGTTCGGCGGGTGGCTCGCCGGCCGCCTGGCGGAACGTTTCGCCTACGTGTGCGTGGACGACCCGACCGAGCTGGCCCATCACGACCTGGCGCTCACCCGGTCGGGTCAGACGTCGGAGGGGCGTCGGGGCGCGCACGGCGGCCAGGGCCGGGCGTCGGTGCTGGGGTTCAGCAACCACCGGCGGCTCGAGCAGCTCGCCGAGCAGATCGGGGCGGCCCACCAGGAGCTGCGGCAGGCGTCCGAGGCGCTCGCGGGCGCGCGGCTGCGGCAGAAGGGCGAGGCCGACCACTTCGTCGCGTACAGCCACGCGCTGCGCGCCGCCTGGGACGACCTCGACGTGCGCGGGGCCGAGGAGCGGCTCGGCGAGCGGCAGGAGCGGCTCGAGACGCTGGTCGCGGGCTCGGACGTGCTGCGCGCCCTCAAGGCGGACGAGGACCGGCTGCGCGCCCGCGTCGACGAGCTGTACCGGGAGCGTGCCGCGGCGCAGCAGCGCGTGACCGAGCTCGGCGCGGCGTGGGAGCAGCTGAGCGACCAGGTGGACCAGGTCGCGGACGCCGTCGAGCACGCCGACGCCGGGGGCATCGAACCGACGCCTGAGCAGGTGAGCCGGTTGGCCGAGCTCATGGCGCAGGTCGGCTGGTCCGGGGTGTCGGGCACGTCGGGCAGCGGCCTCGCGGACCTCACCACCGCCGTGGCCGCCGTCGTGCGGGAGCTCGACCACGAGCGGGAGGCCGCGCAGGAGGCGGAGCGGGCCGCCCGGGCGGCCCTCGCGGCGCTTTTCGAGCGGTTCAACGACACCTGGCCCGACCCGAACCGCAGCGCCGATCCCGACGGGGCCTACGCGGACTTCCTGCGGATCTACGAGGAGCTGGAGTACCAGCAGCTCTACCGGCTTCGGGACAAGTGGTCGGCGCACCTGCGCCAGATGTCGGGTGACCAGCTCACGCGGCTCAACAACGGCATCGCGCAGGCGGTCGCGGAGATCCGCGACCGCATGGAGCCCGTCAACGCGATCCTCGCGACGCTGCCGTTCCGCGACGAGGCGCACCGGCTGCGGATCACGGCCACCCCCGTCGAGGCGGGCGACGTGGTCTCGTTCCGGCGGCGGCTGCGCGAGCTGGCCGCGGTCCCCGCGGGCGACGTCCCGCTCGCCGAGCACGAGCGGCGGTACGACCGGATGCGCCGGCTCGTCGACCGCATCCGCCCGGACAGCCCGGAGCGGCGGCGCCTGGTGGACGTGCGCGACCACGTCCGCGTCAGCGCGGAGTGCGTGGACCGAGCGGGCAACCACGTGAGCGTCTACGACCACATCGCCGGCAAGTCCGGTGGCGAGTCCCAGGAGCTCGTCGCGTTCATCGTCGGCGCGGCCCTGCGCTACCAGCTGGGCGACGCCGGGGCGGAGCGCCCGCGGTACGCGCCCGTGTTCCTCGACGAGGCGTTCATCAAGGCGGACGCCCGGTTCGCCGGCCGCGCCGTGGGTGCCTGGCGCGGGCTGGGCTTCCAGCTCGTCGTGGGCGCGCCGCTGGACAAGGTGAGCGCGCTGGAGCCGCACGCCGACGTCGTGCTGCAGGCGATCAAGGACGCGACCGGCCGGTCGCGGCTGGTGACGCTCGTGGGGGAGTGAGCTGCGCACGGCGACGGGCCGCGCCGTGCGGGCGGGCCGTGTGTACTGTCGTCACGTGACCGAGACCACGCCTCTGATCACCAGCCCGGAACCGACGGTCGAGGGGTTCGTGCGCGAGTACCTGCGCGAGCTCAACTTCTCCCAGGGCACGATCCTGGAGCGGGCCACGACCAACGACCAGTACCTGGCGCTCGCGCGCACGGTGCGGCACTACCTGATGTCCCGCTGGATGCAGACCACGGTGAGCCAGTACCGCTCGCAGGCCAAGGCGGTGGCCTACCTGTCGGCGGAGTACCTCCTGGGCCGCCAGCTCGACAACGCGCTCATCGCGACCGGGCTGGAGGAGGTCGCCGCGGAGGCGCTCGCCAGCCTGGGCCTGGACCTCGACGAGCTGCGCGAGGTGGAGGTGGAGCCGGGGCTCGGCAACGGCGGGCTCGGTCGGCTGGCGGCGTGCTTCGTGGACTCGCTGGCGACGATGAGCGTGCCCGCCATCGGGTACGGCATCCGCTACGAGTACGGCATCTTCCGGCAGCGGTTCGACGACGGCAGGCAGGTCGAGGAGCCGGACAACTGGCTCGACAACGGCGCGCCGTGGGAGTTCGCGCACCCCGAGCACGAGGTCGCGGTCGGGTTCGGCGGCCGCACGGAGACGTACACGGACGACGACGGCCGCGAGCGCACCCGCTGGCTGCCGGGCTGGCAGGTGCTCGGGGTCCCGTACAACTACATGGTGCCGGGCTACCGGAACGGGCGCGTCAACACGCTGCGGCTGTGGAGCGCGCGGGCCACGCACGCCTTCGACCTCAAGATCTTCAACTATGGCGACTACGCCGAGGCGGTCCGGTCACAGACTTTCGCGGAGAACATCTCCAAGGTGCTCTACCCGGAGGACTCCACGCCGCAGGGCAAGGAGCTGCGGTTGCAGCAGCAGTACTTCTTCGTGGCGTGCTCGATCCGCGACTTCATCGACCAGCTGCTGCCGCCGGGCTTCGACCTGCACGACCTGCCCGACCGAGTCGTCTTCCAGCTCAACGACACCCACCCCGTCATCGCGGTCCCGGAGCTGATGCGGATCCTCGTGGACGAGCGCGGCTTCGAGTGGGACGACGCGTGGCAGGTCACCCAGCGCTGCTTCGCGTACACGTGCCACACCCTGCTGCCGGAGGCACTGGAGGTGTGGCCGGTCGAGCTGGTCGGGCGACTGCTGCCGCGGCACCTGGAGATCGTCTACCGCATCAACGACGAGTTCCTCGCCCAGGTGCGCGAGCGTTCCGGCGGCGACGAGCTGCTCGTGCGGCGCATGTCGATCATCGCGGAGCACCCCGAGCGGTCGGTGCGGATGGCGTACCTGGCGACGGTGGGCGGCTCGAAGGTGAACGGTGTCGCGGAGCTGCACTCGCAGCTGCTGCGCGACAAGGTGCTCGCCGACTTCGCCGCGTTCTGGCCGGAGAAGTTCACCAACGTCACCAACGGGGTCACGCCCCGGCGGTTCGTCAAGCTCGCCAACCCGGGGCTGTCCGGGCTGATCACCGAGGCCATCGGCGACGGGTGGGTCACCGACCTCGACCGGCTGCGCGAGCTCGAGCCGCTCGCCGACGACGCCGAGTTCCGCCGCCGGTTCCGCGAGGTCAAGGCCGCGAACAAGGACCGGCTCGTCTCCTTCCTGGCCGCGCGCGACGGCATCGCGATCGACCCGGCCACGATGCTCGACGTCATGGTCAAGCGGCTGCACGAGTACAAGCGCCAGCTGCTCAAGCTGCTGCACGTCGTCACGCTGTACGACCGGATCACGTCGGGCGACCTCGCCGCGGCCGACGTCACGCCGCGCACCGTCGTCTTCGGCGCGAAGGCCGCGCCGGGCTACGTGATGGCGAAGGAGATCATCGCGCTGATCAACCACGTCGGCGCCGTCGTGAACGCGCACCCCGACGTCTCGCGGGTGCTGCGGGTGGCGTTCCCGGCGAACTACAACGTGACCGTCGCCGAGACGCTCGTCCCCGCGGCGGACCTGTCGGAGCAGATCTCCCTGGCCGGCAAGGAGGCGTCCGGCACGGGCAACATGAAGTTCGCGCTGAACGGGGCGCTCACGATCGGCACGGACGACGGCGCGAACGTCGAGATCCGGCGCCTCGTGGGCGACGAGAACTTTTTCCTGTTCGGGCTCACCGAGCCCGAGGCGAGCGCCGTCGCGGAGGCGGGCTACCGCCCGGCCTCGTACTACGAGGAGAACGTGTCGTTGCGCCGGGCGCTGGACCTGATCGCCCGCGGCACCTTCTCCGGCGGCGACGGGTCGGTGTTCGAGCGGGTGGTCTCCAACCTGCTCAGCGAGGACCGCTTCATGGTGCTCGCCGACTACCAGGCCTACCTCGACGCCCAGGAGCGGGTGGAGCGGGCGTACGCCGACCCGGACGCCTGGAGCAGGTCGGCCGTGCTCAACGTGGCCCGCTCGGGGTTCTTCTCCTCCGACCGCTCGATGCGCGACTACCTCGACCGCGTCTGGCACGCCGCGCCGCTCACGGCCGGCTGACCGAGCCCCGGCGACGCGGGCTCCAGCGAACGAGCTCCGGTGACGCGGGCCGTCAGCGCCGGCGGCGGGTGCCGAAGACCGTCCGCGTGATCTCCCGCGCGAGCGTCGTGCCGACCGTGGTGAGGATCGCGTCCACCGGGCTGCGGGAGCTGCGCCGGGACGGCGTGCCGGACGTCCGCGGTGCGCGGCCGGCGTCGCGGCGGGCCTTCTCGGCCTCCTTCTCGAGCTCGGCGGCGCGCTCGGCCGCCTCTCGGGCGGCGGTGTCCTGCGCGGCGCGCGCCTGCAGCAGCTCGTACGCGGACTCGCGGTCGACGGCGCCGCCGTAGCGCGCCTGGCCGGGGGAGGTCGCGACGGCGGCGTCGAGCACCTGCTGCGGCGCCGGGTCCATCGACGCCTGGGGCGCGCGCACGCGCGTCCACGCGACGGGCGTCGGCGCACCCTTCTCGTCGAGCAGGGTGACGACGGCCTCGCCCGTGCCGAGCGACTGCAGCAGCCGTTCCAGGTCGTAGGGCGAGGTGGGGAAGGTGCGGGCGGCTGCCCGCAACGCCTTGGCGTCGTCGGGGGTGAAGGCGCGCAGCGCGTGCTGCACGCGGTTGCCGAGCTGGGCGAGCACGTCGGCGGGCACGTCCTTGGGGGACTGGGTGACGAAGAAGACGCCCACGCCCTTGCTGCGGATGAGCCGCACGGTCTGGACCACCTGCTGCAGGAAGTCCTTCGAGGCACCCGTGAACAGCAGGTGCGCCTCGTCGAAGAAGAACACGAGCCGCGGCTTGTCCGGGTCGCCCACCTCGGGCAGCTCCTGGAACAGCTCGGCGAGCAGCCACATGAGGAACGTGGAGAACAGGGCCGGTCGGTCCTGCACCCCGGGCAGCTCGAGGGCCGAGATCAGACCGCGGCCGTCCGGCGCGGTGCGCAGCAGGTCGGCGGTCTCGAAGGCCGGCTCGCCGAAGAACACACCGCCGCCCTGCGCCTGCAGGCCCACGATCTCGCGCAGGATGACGCCCGCGGAGGCGGTCGAGATGCCGCCGATGCCCTTGAGCGCCTGCTTGCCCTCGTCGGAGGTGAGGTAGGCGATCGTGGCCTGCAGGTCCTTGAGGTCGAGCAGCGCGAGCTGCTGGGTGTCGGCCCAGTGGAAGATCAGCTCGAGGCTGGAGGCCTGTGTCGCGTTGAGGCCCAGCACCTTGCTCAGCAGCAAGGGCCCGAAGTCGGTGACGGTCGTGCGGATCGGCACGCCGGTGCCGAGCCCGCCCAGGGAGTAGAACTCCACGGGGTAGGACGTCGGGGCCCATTCCTGCCCGATGCTCGCCGCGCGCTCGGCGACCTTCGGGTTGTCCGGGCCTTCGACGGCCAGGCCGGACAGGTCGCCCTTGATGTCCGCGAGGAAGACGGGGACGCCCTGGGCGGACAGGCCCTCCGCCATGCCCTGCAGGGTCTTCGTCTTGCCCGTGCCCGTGGCGCCCGCGACGAGCCCGTGGCGGTTCAGCGTCGCCAGCGGGAAGCCGACCTGGACCGTCGCGTCGGGCGTCGGGTCGCCGCCGAGCGTGCCCGACAGCAGCGCACCGAGGGGCAGGGCCGGGGCGTCGGAGGTGTAGCCCTCGCGCACCACGTCCGCGTAGGACGCCGGGGCCGCGGGCTCGGCGTCCGGCGTCGGGACGGTGTCGGTGTGCCGCGCATCCGCGGGGGCGGGCGGGGGGACGTCCTCGCTCGCGGCCTCCGCCGCCTCGAGCGCTGCCTGGGCGGCGGCGGCCTTCGCCTCGGCGGCCTCGGCCTCGGCCGCGGCCTGCGCGGCGGCCGCGCGCAGCGCAGCGAGCTCGGCGGCCCTTGCGGGCGGTGTCCCCTCGGCCATGGCCCGCACGCTAGCGCGGCGTCGCCGCGGTGGCGCGTCGAGCCGAACGCGCTTGAGAACGGTTCTCACATCTGCTTCACTGTCCGGGCACATGGGAAGCGTTCTCATGTGGCCCTCGTCGTGCTGCCCATCCGGAAAGAAGACTCATGCCTTCCCCCACCCCCACCCGCACCCCCGGAGCTCGCCACCGGCACCGTCTGCCGGCGCTGGCGCTCGCCCTGACCGTGCCCGCCGCGCTCTCCGGCTGCGCCTCGGCCGAGCCCGCAGGCGAGGACGCGGCGGCCGTCCCGTCCGAGACGTCGGCGCAGGCGACCGAGGCCGCCGCCGCCACCGCGCGGATCGCCATCACCTACGACGGCGGCGTCGCCGTGCTCGACGCGCAGACGCTGGAGCAGGTCGCCGACCTGCCGCTCGACGGCTTCACCCGCCTCAACCCGGCCGGCGACGGCCGCCACCTGCTGGCGTCCACGACCGGCGGCTTCCGCGCCGTCGATCTCGGGGCCTGGGCCGAGGCGCACGGCGACCACCACCACTTCTGGACGGCCGAGCCGCGCCTCACCGACGTCACGTACGCCGCCGAGGAGCCCGGCCACGTCGTCGTGCACGGGGGGCGCACCGTGCTGTTCGACGACGGGACGGGGCAGGTCAGCGTGCTCGACTCCGCCCACGTGGCGGAGGGCGAGGCCCCGGCGCGGGAGCTCACCACGCCGGCGGCGCACCACGGGGTCGCCGTCGAACTCGCCGACGACACGCTGCTCGTCACCGAGGGCACCGAGGAGTCCCGCTCCGGGGTGCGCGTCCTGGACGCCGACGACCGGGAGATCGCGGCCAGCGACGACTGCCCCGGGGTGCACGGGGAAGCGGTCGCGGCCGACGAGGCCGTGGTCGTGGGCTGCGAGGACGGCATCCTCGTCTACGCAGGCGGCGAGCTGACCAAGGTCCAGGCGCCCGACGACTACGGCCGCATCGGCAACCAGGCCGGGTCCGAGGAGTCCCCGATCGTCCTCGGTGACTACAAGACCGACCCTGACGCCGAGCTGGAGCGGCCCACGCGCGTCTCGCTCGTCGACACGCGCACCGGCGAGCTCTCGCTGGTCGACCTCCCGTCGAGCTACACGTTCCGGTCCCTCGCACGGGGCGACGACGGCGAGGCGCTCGTGCTGGGCACCGACGGCGCCCTGCACGTGATCGACCCCGAGAGCGGCAAGCTCTCGACGTCGATCCCCGTGCTCGACGCCTGGGAGGAGCCGGTCGAGTGGCAGGAGCCGCGCCCGGCGGTCCTCGCGCTGGACGGTTCGGTGTACGTGACGGACCCCGCGACGAAGTCCCTGCACGCCGTCGACCTCGAGTCCGGCGAGGTCTGGAAGTCGGTCCAGCTCGACGTCGCGCCGAACGAGATCTCCGGAGTCTCGGGCGACGTCGAGGCACACGGCGAGACACACGGCGCGGACGAGGGCGACGACCACGGGTCGGACGAGTCGCACGAGTCGCACGATCACGAGTGATTGCCGGCCGGCGCCGCCCGGGAACACCCGGGCGGCGTCGGTAGACTCCCCGCCGATGCCCAACGAAGCCCCCGCGGTCCGCGTCGTCACCGACTCGACCGCCTGCCTGCCCGCCGCCGCCGCCGACGCCGGCGCGCCCGTCGTCGTCCCGCTCCGCGTCGTGTCGGGCGAGGAGTCGTGGCGCGAGGGCGTCGACATCACGCCGGAGGAGGTGGCCGCGCGAATCACCGCGGGCGAGCGGCTCAGCACCTCTCAGCCCTCACCGGCAGAGTTCGCCGGCGTCTACCGCGACCTCGTCGCCGACGGGGCGCAGGCGGTGGTCGGGGTCTACCTGTCGGGCGCGCTGTCCGGTACCGTCGAGGTAGCCGCGAGCGCCGGGCACCGCGCGATGATCCCGGTGCAGGCGATCGACTCCCGCACCGTCGCGATGGCACTCGGGTTCGCCGCGCTGGAGGCCGCGCGGTGCGCCGCCGAGGGGCACGATGCCGCGACCGTCGCCGCACGGGCGCGGCAGGTCGCGGCCTCGAGCACGACGGTGTTCCTCGTCGACTCCCTCGACCACCTGCGCCGCGGTGGGCGGCTGTCCGCCCCGGCCGCCGCGCTCGGTACCGCCCTCGGGGTGCGGCCCATCCTCGCGGTGCGCGACGGCGGGATCGAGATGGCGCAGCGCGTACGCACCCGTCGCGCGGCCACCGACCGGCTGGTCGAGCTCGCGCTGCGCCGGGCCGAGACGTGCGAACGTCCCGGTCTGGCCGTGCACCACCTCGGGGTGCCCGAGCGGGCGGCGGAGCTGGCCGAGCGGCTGGGGGCCGCCACCGGGGCGGAGCCCGTGGTCACCCCCGTGAGCGCGGTGCTCGGTGCGCACGCCGGGCCGGGGGCGCTCGCCGTCGTCGTCGCCGAGCTGGGCGGACGCCCGCGCGACGCCGTGCGCTGACGAGCCTGCCCCCAGGCGAGCGCCGTCCACAGGTTCCCGACGGGCGGCGCTCGTGGCGCGGCGGGTGACCCTAGCGTCGCCGCGTGACCACCACGCTGCCCCACGACCCTGCCGACGTCGAGCCGTCGGACGGCACCGGACCCGACGGCACCGGCCCGTCCGACGGCACGAGGCCGCCCGGCGACGTCGGGCGGCCGGACGACGCGCCGTGGCGCGCGCGGGACCCCGCGCTGGACGAGGCCGCGGCACGGCTGCACGCGTGGCACGCCCTGCGGGAGGAGACCGACGAGCCCCCTCGAGAGGACCCCGGCCAAGGGCGCGCGGTCACCCCGCCCGTCGCCGGCACGGCGGCGGGGCAGGGCGCGGTGGCGGGGGCGGTGCCGGCCGAGGAGGACGAGCTTGCCGCGCGCCTGCGTGCCCGCCGGTCGGCGCGGCACGTCGCCGCGGCGTACGCGGCCGCGCACGGGCACCCGCTCGGCGGGCACGACGGCGGCGGACCGCGTCGATGGTCGATCGGGCTGCGTGCCGCGGTCGTGGCGTCGGCCGTCGTGGTGCTCGTGGCCGTTCTCGTCGCGGTGGTCGCGTCGGCCCGGCCCGACGACGTCATCACCCTCGCCGGGGGGAACGCGCCGTCCGCGTCCGACGCCGCGTCCGACGCCGCGGCCGGCGATGCAGGTGCCGCCGCCGCGGACGGCGGGGCAGGCGCGTCACCCGCCCCGGGCGCAGACACACCGGACGCGGAGCTTGACCCCGGCGAGACGTCGGGGCCGACTCCCGCGCCGGGGACGGTCGTGGTGCACGTGGTGGGCGAGGTGCGCGAGCCGGGCCTGGTCACCGTCCCGACGGGCGCCCGGGTGGCGGACGCGGTGGCCGCCGCCGGGGGGACGACCCGGCGCGCCGACGCCGCGGCGCTCAACCTGGCGCGCGCCGTGGTCGACGGCGAGCAGATCCGCGTGCCGCGGCCGGGTGAGGCGCCGCAGATCGCCGACGGTGCTGCCGCCGGGGACGGCGCCGCAGCGGGGCCGGGCGAGAGCTCGGGCACCGGCACGGGAGGGACGGTGGACCTCAACACCGCGGGGGTGACGGAGCTCGAGGAGCTGCCCGGCATCGGCCCGGCGCTGGCCGGGCGGATCATCGCGTGGCGCGACGAGCACGGTCCGTTCACCAGCGTCGACGAGCTCGACGAGGTCTCCGGGATCGGGCCGGCCGTGCTCGGGCAGGTCCGCGACCTGGTCCGGCTGTGAGGGCGCGGCGTCCGGGTCCGGAGCTACTGCTGCCGCCACGGTCCGGGACGTCCGCGCCGGTGCTGCGCGGAGCAGTGGCCGCCGGGCTCGGAGCTGTGCCGGGCCGAGACGAGGGAGACGGGAGCGTGGTGCCGCCGCCCCGGCGGGTCGACCTGCGCCTGGTACCGGCAGTGCTCGCCACCTGGGGAGTCGCCTGGGCGCTCACCGGTGCCGCGCAAGCCTGGGCGCCTCCGGTGGCCGTCGGGGCGGCGCTCGGCGCAGTCGGCGTGGGGGTCGCGCTGGGTGCCGTCACGCGGGCGCGGCGACGGTCGCGACACGGCGCGCCCGCGTTGCCCGCCGCCACGCCCGCCGCCGTGCCCGCCGCCATGCCCGCCGCCATCGCGCCGGACATCAGGCCGGACGCACCGGACACCGTGCCGTCTCGAGCTCCCCGGGGGGCGCGCGGCTCCCGAGGCGCCCGATGGGCGGGCGGCCGCCGGGCCGTCGCGGTGCATGCCGTCCTGGTCCTTGCCTGCGTCGCGGCCGTCGCGCTGGGGGTGCACGCGCAGGCCGCCCGCCAGGCGCCGCTGCGGGCGCTGTCCGGGCAGGGCGCGCACGCCGAGCTGGTCGGGCGGGTCGCCTCGGAGGCGCGGCCCGCGGTCTTCGGTACGGGCGACCGGTGGGTGCTGGCGGTGCGCCAGGTGGCCGCGCGCGGGGTGGCGGTGCCCACCGCCGGCCTCGTCGAGATCACCGCGGACGGTCCGGTGCCGCGGTTCGGGTCCACCGTCGTGGTCTCGGGCGTGCTGCGCCCGGTGTCCGGCGGCGACGGACCGCTGGCCCGGCTGGCGGCGTCCGACCCGGTGGCGGAGCGCGCACCGCCGTCGGCGCTGCTGCGCGGGACGCACACGATGCGGTCGGCGCTCCTGGACGTCACGGAGCCCCTGTCCCCGCAGGCCCGCGGGCTGGTACCGGGCGTCGCGGTAGGCGACACGAGCCGGGTGCCCGACACCGTCGACGAGGCGATGCGGGTCACGAGCCTCACGCACGTCACCGCGGTGTCCGGCGGCCACTTCGCGATCGTGGTGGCCGCGCTCACCGCCCTGTGCGCGCTGGCCCGTGCCCCGCGGACGGTGCGGGTGGTGGTCGTGGCGGCCGTTGCGGCCGCGTTCGTCCTCCTCGTGCGGCCCGAGCCCAGCGTGCTCCGGGCGGCCTGGACCTGCGCCGCGGCGCTCCTGGGGCTCGCCCTCGGCCGGCCGTCGGCAGGCGCCCCCGCGCTCGCCGCCGCGGCGACGGTGCTGCTCGTCGTCGACCCGTGGCTGGCGCGCTCCTTCGGGTTCGTGCTGTCGTGCGCGGCGACCGCGGGCCTCGTGCTGCTGGCGGGTCCGCTCGCGCGCCGGCTGACGCCGTGGACCGGGCGTCCGCTCGCGTTCGCGCTCGCCGTCCCGTGGGCCGCGCAGGCCGCATGCGGGCCGGTGCTGCTCCTGATCGACCCGCACGTGCCGCTCATGTCCGTGCCCGCAAACCTTCTCGCGACGCCCGCCCTGGTCCCGGCCACCGTCCTCGGGCTCGTGGCCACGTTGCTCGCCCCATGGGCGCCGGGTCTCGCGCTGCCCGTCGCCTGGCTCGCAGGGACGGCCACGGGCTGGATCGCCGTGGTGGCGCAGACGTTCGCCGCCGTGCCGGGCGCACGACTGCCCTGGCCGGGCGGCGCCGGCGGGGTGGCCGCGCTGGCGCTGCTGACCCTCGCGGGCCTCGCGCTCGTGCTGCGCCGACCGCCCGGCGAGGGCTGGCGCCGCGAGTGGCGCGAGGCCGTGCCACGGGTCGTGCGGCGGGCGCGCGGGCAGGTCCGGCGCACGACGGCACGGCACGGGCGCGCGCGGACCGCCGCTGTGGCTGGGCTGGCCGGCCTCGCCCTGCTGGCGGTCGTCGTGGTGATGGTGCCTCGCCTCGCGGGAGCCGGGCACCGCGTCCCGGCAGACTGGCAGGTGGCCGCCTGCGACGTCGGCCAGGGCGACTCCCTCGCGGTCCGTACGGGGCCGGAGTCGGCGGTGGTGGTGGACGTGGGCCCCGACGGCGAGGCCGCCGGCCGGTGCCTCGACCGGCTCGGCGTCACGACCGTGGACCTGCTGGTGCTCAGCCACTTCCACGCCGACCACGTGGGAGGGCTGGCGGCGGTGCTGCGGGGCCGTGCCGTCACGGACGCACTGGTCTCACCGCTCGACCAGCCGGAGGGCCAGGCGGCGTCGGCGCGGTCGCAGCTCGACGCCGCAGGCGTGCCGGTCCACGTGGCGGCCGCGGGAGACGGCGGATCGGCGGGCTCCGCGACCTGGCAGGTGCTCGGGGCCTCGGGCGCGTCGCGCGCGGGCGGGTCGGGCGGGGGAGACGAGGGCGACGGGGCGAACGACGCCAGCGTCGCGGTCGAGCTGCGCACCGCCGGCGGGCTCGACGTCGTGGCGCTCGGTGACCTGGAGGAGCCGGGTCAGGAGGCCCTGGTGGCCGACCTCGCCGCGTCGGGGCGGTCGGCCGACGTCGACGTGGTGAAGATGGCCCATCACGGGTCGCGGTCGCAGTCGGCGGCGCTCGCCCGGCACCTGTCACCGCGCGTCACGCTCGTGAGCGTGGGCGCGGACAACACCTACGGGCACCCCACCGACGACGCGCTGTCCCTGTACGCGTCCGTGGGTTCCGCCCTGGTGCGCACCGACGAGTGCGGCACGGCCGCGCTGGTGGGACGGGGCGACGAGATCGGCCTGGCCTGCGGGTAGCGGGCCGTCGCGGGTCGGGGGAGGGCGGCGGCGTCGGCGGTCCGTGGCAGGCTGGGGGCGTGCCATCCGCCCCCGCCTCGCGCCAGTCCCGTCCGCCCCGCAAGGGGAGGTCCGCGGCGAACAGCCGGCCGTGGGACGACCCGACCCTGGCGCCCGTCCTCCTGGTGCGCGGCCCGGAGGGGCTGCTCGCGGAGCGCGCGGTGGACGGCGTCGTCCGCCTCGCCCGCGAGCGCGACGCCACCACGGAGAAGGCGGAGCTCGACGGCGGCACGTACGCCGCCGGCCAGCTCGCCGTCGCGGCCAGCCCGTCCCTGTTCGGCGAGCCGAGCGTCGTCGTGGTGCGGGGGGCGGAGGCGGCCACCGAGGACCTCGTGGCGGACGTCGTCGCCTACGTCGCGTCGCCGGACCCGGAGACCGTCGTCGTGGTGGTGCACGGGGGCGGGCAGCGCGGCAAGCGGATGCTCGACGCGATCGTGGCCAGCGGCGCCCCGGTGCTCGAGTGCGAGCCCGTCACCAAGGACGCCGACAAGGTCCAGTTCGTGACGGCCGAGTTCCGCACCGCGCGCCGCCGGGCGGACGCCGCCGCGGTGCGCGCGCTCGTCGACGCCCTGGGCACCGACCTGCGCGAGCTCGCCTCGGCGTGCTCCCAGCTCGTGGCCGACACGACCGGAACGATCAGCGAGACCGTCGTCGACCGCTACTACGGCGGCCGGGTCGAGGCCACCGGCTTCAAGGTCGCCGACGCCGCTGTGGCGGGCGACCCGGGCGGTGCCGTCGCCCTCCTGCGCCACGCCCTCGCGACCGGGGCCGACCCGGTGCCGATCGTCGCCGCCCTTGCGCTGCGGCTGCGCACCCTGGCGCGGGTCGCGGCCATCCGCGGTGGCGCGGCCACCGCCCGTCAGCTCGGGCTGCAGGACTGGCAGGTGCGCAACGCCCAGCGGGACCTGTCCCGCTGGACCCCGGAAGGGCTCGCCACCGCCATCGGCGCCGTCGCCCAGGCCGATGCCGACGTCAAGGGCGGCGGCCGCGACCCGGTGTTCGCCGTCGAGCGCGCCGTCCTGACCATCGCGCGGTCCCGCCGGGGCTGACCACCGGCCGCCCGCTCACCGCATCCCCGGGACGCACGAAGGGCGCCGCACCCGGGGGTGCGGCGCCCTTCGGAGCCTTGCATGTCCGACCCGGCGCGAGCGCGTCAGGCGGACGGAGCGCGACGACTCAGAGAGCCTCGACCAGCTTCGCGATGGCCGACTTGCGGTTCGCGGCCTGGTTGGTGTGGATGACACCCTTCGAGACGGCCTTGTCGAGCTTGCGCGACGCGGCCTGCAGCGCGGTGGAGGCGGCCTCCTTGTCGCCCGCGGCGACGGCCTCGCGCACCTTGCGCACGTACGTCTTCAGCTCAGACTTGACGGCCTTGTTGCGCAGGCGCGCCTTCTCGTTCGTCTTGATGCGCTTGATCTGGGACTTGATGTTTGCCACGTGTGGACTTCCTGGTGTGTTCGCCTGCCGGCGAGCGGATAGGTCGTAGAGGGCGGCCACAGCTCCGGGACTGGGGTGGGGAACCCGTGGAGAGGAACTGCGGCGGTGCCCGCCGACCTGGGCGGACACGCAAACATCAACGATAGCAGAGGGCCCCAGGCGGGCAGAACCGCTGCGCGGGCCCGTCGTGTGAGGTCCGTCGCCGGTATCAGCGGCGAGCGTCCGCCATCGCCCGGGCCACCCGGTCGAACGTCCGGCGGTCCATGACGGCGCCCTCGCGGCGTACGGCCTGCGGGTCCACGCGGATCACCCGGTTGAGGCGCACCTCGCTCGGGCGCTTCCGGGAGTCCCACGCACCGGTGCCGACGTCCATCCACAGCCGCCCGTACCGGGCCTCCTGGGCGGCGTCCCGGTCGTGGTCCTTGCTGGTGAGCTGGAGGGCCAGCAGCCAGCGGCCGTCGCGGCCCACGAGCAGCACCGGTCGGTCCTTGCCCTGGGCGTGGTCCTCCTCGTACGGCACCCAGGTCCACACGACCTCGCCCGGGTCGGGCTCGCCGTCCGGGCGCGGGGAGTACACAGGGCGCACCGTGCCGGAGAAGTCGCCGGGGTAGCCCACGGCCGACGCGGGCCGCGCGGGAGTCGCGGCGCCGCCGCGCCGGCTGGTCGAGGAGGGGCGCGACGCGCCGCGCGACGACGGCCGCGTCGCCGATCGCAGCACGTCGACCAGCAGGTTCAGCCATCGGTTCGCCACGGCGGACAGCCTACGTGCGGCTCATTCGAGGACGAACCCCGCCAGGCGGTCGGCCATCGCCTCCGGCTCCCACGAGTGGTCGGCGCCGTCCACGGTCTCGGCGGTGCCGTCGGGCACCGCGTCGGCGAGGCTCCGCGCGGCCTCCGGCATCCGCGGGAACGTCCGCGTCCCCGTCATGGCGAGCAACGGCACGTCGAGCGCGCCGAGGCCACCGTCCGCCAGAGCGCGTGTCGCCCAGACGAGCGCCTGCGCGTCGGCGCGCTGCGACACGACCGACGCCGCGATCGCAGGCCAGTGCGGCGACGCCTTGGCCCCGGCGAGCCACTCGGGCGGCATGTCCTTCATGTAGTGCTCGGTGGCGCCCTCGAGGTCGCCGGCGTCGATCCTCCGCTCGATCTCTGCCGCCCAGGCCGCCGTCTCGTCGGCGCTCGACTCCAGGGGCGCCTCCCACAGCGCGAGCCCGACGACGAGGAGCCCGCGGTCTGCTGCCCGCAGCGAGATCGCGCACCCCGAGGAGTGCCCGCACAGCACGGCGGAGCCGCCCGCGACGTCGAGCACCGCCGCCACGGCGTCGAGCTCACGGTCCAGGTCGAGGGACCCGGAGGCGGGGGAGTCACCCCGGCCGAGCCGGTCGAAGACCACGGTCATCACGCCCTGGGCCGCGAGGAGCTCCGCCGTGCGGGTCGTCACCGGGTCGACGGCGCGGTACGGGCCTGCCCCGGCGACGAAGACGACCGCGGGCCCGCTGCCGCGCAGGTCGTAGGTGACCCGGTCGCCCCGCCCCGTGGTGACCGTCGCGGTCGTGACGGCGGGCGTGCTGGTGTCGGTGGTGGTGTCGTCGCTCATGGCGGGTGGACCGCGCGACCCGTCGGGAGTCATCGGTCGCGTCCGCCCCGAAGGGCCTCGGCGTCAGGGCACGAGCGGCGCCGCGAGCACGCGGCGGGCGGCGGCCGCGTCGCCGGCGACGACGGCGCCCGCCTCGTCGAGGGTCAGCCGACCCCACAGCAGCAGCGCGAGGCCGTGCGCCGGCGCCTCGATCGTCGCCGCCGGTCCGCCGGCCTCGGCAGCGGGGGCCTCCAGGGTCCACGACCAGTCGAGGTCGGTCGCGACGACGCGCAGCCGGTCGCGCAGCGGCGCCATCCGCCCGAGCCGCACCTGCCGGGGCTGGAACATCGTCACGACCTCGTCGACGGCGTCGGCCCACACCTCGGGGGCGACGTCGACGGCGGCCAGCGCGGCCGGGCCCGAGCCCAGCCGGGCGCCGTGCAGGTCGTGCAGGTGCACGAGCGTCTCGTATCCCTGGCGCCGCCACCAGAAGGACGCCGGTCCCTCTCCGAGCAAGGTGCGCGAGGCGCCGTCGGGACCCGCGGCCGCCAGCGCGGACCGCAGGGCCGTGGCGTGCCGGGCGTAGAGGGCGGCCAGCTCCGCAGCGCCGCCGTCGGGCCCCGAGAGGTCGGGCACGGGCAGGTCCTCCGACCGCGACGGGTCGCCCACGGCCATCCCGCCTGCCCAGTGGTGGACGCCCGCGAGGTGCACCACCAGCTCGCGGGCCCGCCAGTCCCCGCACGCCGGGACGAGCGCGTCGGGCGCGACGTCGGGCACGGCGGCGGCGAACTCGTCCTGGAGCCGGGCGAGCAGCGCCAGCCGCTCGGGCTCCGGCCCGCCGTCGGCGCGCCGCCCCGTGTGCGGGTCGACGGTGGGACGGCGCGGCGCGGCGGCGGGCTCGATCGGCATGGCGCCGAGGCTAGTACCCGGCGTGGCCTGGTGGTCGGGCCCTGGGTCAGGAGCTCAGGACCGCGTCGACCTGGCGGAGGAAGTCGTCCAGGTCGTCCGGGGTCCGCGACGTCACGAGGGGGAAGCCCGCGCCGTCGTCGCGCACCACGGACCGGTCCACCCAGCGGCCTCCGGCGTTGCGCACGTCGGTGGCCAGCGACGGGTAGGAGGTGAGGGTCGCGCCACCGACGCAACCGGCCTCGACCACCGCCCACGGGCCGTGGCAGATGGCGGCGACCGGCCTGCCGGAGTGCGCGAACGCGGTGACGAGACCGACGGCGGCCTCCTGCAGGCGCAGCGTGTCGGCGTTGATCGTGCCGCCCGGCACCAGCAGCAGGTCCGCGCCGTCGGGGTCGACGGCGTCGTAGGTCGTGTCGGCGGGGACGGGCCGGCCCGGGTCCTTGTCGCCGACGAGCGTGCGGACGTCGCCGGGCTCGTTCGAGGCGACCACCACCTCGGCGCCCGCGGCGCGCAGGTGCTCGAGCGGAACGACCAGCTCGTCCTGCTCGACGCCGTAGCTCGTCACGATCGCCAGGACTCGCTTCCCGGTCAGGTCGGCGGTGTCGGTCATGTCGGGGCTCCTTCCGTCACGTCGGTCGGTGGGCCCTCGACCGTACGCAGCGGTGCGCGGTGCCCGCACGTGGGACGTGCCCGCGGTACCTCATGGGACAATGGCCGGGCCTCGTCACCACCGACGACACCCTTCCAGCGACCCTGACGGAGCGAATCGCGTTGCCCATCCCCGGACCCGCGCTGAGTGCGCGCATCGAGCCGAACGTCACGGCGCCCGAGCTCATCCGCAACTTCTGCATCATCGCGCACATCGACCACGGCAAGTCGACGCTCGCCGACCGCATGCTCCAGCTCACCGGCGTCGTCGAGCCGCGGGCGATGCGGGCGCAGTACCTCGACCGCATGGACATCGAGCGCGAGCGCGGCATCACGATCAAGTCGCAGGCCGTGCGGATGCCGTGGCAGCTGGGCGACCAGGCGCACGCGCTCAACATGATCGACACCCCGGGGCACGTCGACTTCACCTACGAGGTCTCCCGTTCGCTCGCGGCCTGCGAGGGCGCGGTCCTGCTGGTCGACGCGGCGCAGGGCATCGAGGCGCAGACGCTCGCCAACCTGTACCTGGCGATGGAGAACGACCTCGAGATCATCCCCGTCCTCAACAAGATCGACCTGCCCGCCGCGCAGCCGGAGAAGTACGCGGAGGAGCTGGCGAACCTCGTGGGCGGCGACCCCGACGACGTGCTGAAGGTCAGCGGCAAGACGGGCGCGGGGGTCGAGGCGCTGCTCGACAGGATCGTCGAGCGCATCCCGGCCCCGGTCGGTGACGCCGACGCACCCGCCCGCGCGATGATCTTCGACTCCGTGTACGACACCTACCGCGGGGTCGTGACGTACGTGCGGGTCATCGACGGCAGCCTCAGCCCGCGCGAGCGCATCGTCATGATGTCGACGCGCGCCACGCACGAGCTGCTCGAGATCGGCGTCATCTCGCCCGACCCGATCGTCACGAAGGGGCTCGGCGTCGGCGAGGTCGGCTACCTCATCACGGGCGTGAAGGACGTGCGGCAGTCGAAGGTCGGCGACACCGTCACCAACGCCGGCAAGCCCGCGACGGAGTCGCTCGGCGGGTACAGCGAGCCGAAGCCGATGGTCTTCTCCGGCCTGTACCCGGTGGACGGGTCCGACTACCCGGCGCTGCGCGACGCGCTCGACAAGCTCAAGCTCAACGACGCGGCGCTCAACTACGAGCCGGAGACGTCGGTGGCGCTCGGCTTCGGCTTCCGCGTCGGCTTCCTCGGGCTGCTGCACCTGGAGATCGTGCGCGAACGGCTCGAGCGCGAGTTCGACCTGGACCTCATCTCGACCGCGCCGAACGTCGTCTACGACGTCACGCTCGACGACGGTACCGAGGTGAAGGTGACGAACCCGTCCGAGTTCCCGGGCGGCAAGATCAAGGAGGTCCGCGAGCCCGTGGTGCGCGCGACCATCCTCGCGCCGAGCGAGTTCGTCGGCACCGTGATGGGCCTGTGCAACGACCGGCGTGGTCAGATGGACGGCATGGACTACCTGTCGGAGGACCGGGTCGAGCTGCGCTTCACGCTGCCGCTCGCCGAGATCGTCTTCGACTTCTTCGACCAGCTCAAGTCGCGCACCCGTGGCTACGCGTCGCTGGACTACGAGCCCCAGGGTGACCAGGCGGCGGACCTCGTGAAGGTCGACATCCTGCTGCAGGGCGACCAGGTGGACGCGTTCAGCGCCATCGTGCACCGGGAGAAGGCCTACGACTACGGCGTCATGATGACGGCGAAGCTCAAGGAGATCATCCCGCGCCAGCAGTTCGAGGTGCCCATCCAGGCCGCCGTCGGCGCGCGCGTCATCGCCCGTGAGACGGTGCGCGCCATGCGCAAGGACGTGCTCGCCAAGTGCTACGGCGGCGACATCAGCCGCAAGCGCAAGCTGCTCGAGAAGCAGAAGGAGGGCAAGAAGCGCATGAAGAACATCGGGTCCGTCGAGGTCCCGAAGGACGCCTTCATCGCCGCGCTCTCCTCCGACAGCGGGGGCGGCAAGGACGCCAAGGACAAGAAGAAGTAGTGCCCGCGCTGCCTGAGGGCACGGCCGTGCCCGACGACGGCACGCTGCCGTTCGCGCGGGTGGGGTCTGTCGCCCTTCGACAGGCTCAGGAACCGCGGCCGTTCGGCGTGTACGTGCACGTGCCGTTCTGCTCGGTGCGGTGCGGCTACTGCGACTTCAACACCTACACGGCGTCCGAGCTGGGCGGCGGGGCGAACCAGGCGGCGTACGCGACGACGGCCCTGCGCGAGGTCGACCTGGCGGCGCGGGTGCTCGACGACGCGGGCCTGGGGTCGCGACCCGTGTCCACCGTGTTCTTCGGCGGCGGCACGCCCACGATGCTGCCCGCCGCCGACCTGGCACGGATCCTGCGCGGGGTCGACGACGCCTGGGGCCTGGCTCCCGGCGGCGAGGTCACCACCGAGGCCAACCCGGACTCCGTGACGCCCGAGTCGCTGCGGGTGCTGGCCGACGCCGGGTTCACCCGCGTCTCGTTCGGGATGCAGTCTGCCGTGCCGCACGTGCTCGCCACGCTGGAGCGCACCCACGACCCGCGGCGGGTGCCCGACGCCGTGGCCTGGGCGCGGGACGCCGGACTCGACGTCTCGCTCGACCTCATCTACGGCACGCCGGGGGAGTCCCTGGACGACTGGCGGGCTTCGCTGGAGGCGGTGCTGGCCACCGGAGTCGACCACGTCTCGGCGTACGCGCTCGTCGTCGAGCCGGGCACCAAGATGCACGCCCAGGTGCGCCGCGGCGAGCTCGCGCTGCCCGACGAGGACGACCAGGCCGCGAAGTACGAGCTGGCCGACGAACTCCTCACGGAGGCCGGCCTGGGCTGGTACGAGGTGAGCAACTGGGCGCGCGGGCCCGAGCACGCATGCCGGCACAACCTCGCCTATTGGCGCGGCGACGACTGGTGGGGGATCGGGCCGGGCGCCCACTCCTACGTCGCCGCCCCGTCGGCCGAGCCCGTCGAGGCCGCGCACGCCGACCCGGCCGGTGTGCGCTGGTGGAACGTCAAGCACCCCCGCCGGTACGCGACGCTGCTGGAGTCGGGCTCGTCCCCGGGTGCCGGGCGCGAGCTGCTCACGCCCGCCGAGGCGCAGCTCGAGCGGGTGCTCCTCGGCGTCCGCGTGCGCGAGGGGCTGGAGGTCGACGCCCTCGACCGGTCGCGTCGCGCCGCGGTCGCGGGGCTGGTCGCGCGCGGTCTGCTCGACGGCGTCGCCGCCGTGCGCGGGCGGGTCGTGCTCACCCGCCAGGGCCGCCTGCTCGCCGACGCCGTCGTCCGGGAGCTCACCCCCTGAGCAGTGACGAGCGTGCCGACGCGTTCCTCAGACGGCCGCGGTGACGAACGCGTCAGCACGCTCGTGCCGTGGCGCCCCGGTGGTCAGGACAGGAACCGGATGTTGATCGGGTAGCGGTACGGCTCGTGCCGGTTGACCGCCACGGCGGCGAGGATCGCGAACACGATCGACGCGACCCATACCGCGAACAGGATGACGAAGCCGACGAGCATCAAGACCGTGATCCAGCCGATCACGTAGCCGATCAGCAGCGTGATCTGGAAGTTCAGCGACTCCTTGGCCTGGTCGCCCACGTAAGCACTGCGGTCGCGCAGGAACAGCCAGATCAGCAGCGGCGTGAGGAAGCCCAGGAGGCCGAGGGTGAGCAGCGCCAGGACCGGCGGGCCGAGGTGCGCGACGAGGGCCCACGTGCGCTCGTCGGCCGAGGAGAGGGGCTGCGGCCCGTACCCGTACGGAGGCTGGCCCGGCGGCGGCGCGCCGTACGGGGGCTGACCCGGGGGCGGCCCACCGTGCGGAGGCTGACCCGGGGGAGGCCCGGCCGGTGGCTGCTGCGGGGGCGGTCCGTACGGCGGCGTGCTCATGGGCTCATCCTCGCGCATCTGCCGTGGTCACGTGCGGTGGCGGCACCCCCGGCGTGAGGCCAGAGTGGGCGGGGGACGCTCAGACCCCGCCGGGTGCGTCATCCCGGGACGACGACAGGAGGAACGATGAGCGAGAACACGCCGCAGCAGCCCGGCGAACCGCAGCAGCCCGGGTACCAGCCGCCGCCCGGTCAGCCCGCACAGCCCGCCCCGCCCGCACAGCCGTACGGGCAGCAGCCGCCCGCGGGCCCGCCGCCGCACGGCGGGCAGCCGCCGTACGGCGACCAGCAGTACGCGCAGCCCCAGCAGCCGTACGAGGGGCAGATGCCCGACCCGGGCCTGTACCCCGGGTCGGAGTACCCGCCCGACCGGTCGGCGGCGCCGCTCATGCCCGGCGGGCAGGGCAGCGGGTTCCTCAGCGCCCTCTTCGACTATTCGTTCAGCCGTTACATCACGCCCAGCGTCGTCAAGGTCGTCTACATCATCGTCACGGTGCTCGTCGTGCTGGTCTGGCTCTCCGGCCTCGTCGCCACGTTCTCCCAGTCCGTCTGGGGCGGGGTCCTCTACCTGGTGTTCGGGTGGATCATCGCGCTCGTGTACCTGGCGCTCGCCCGCATCATGCTCGAGTTCTTCCTGGCCGTCATCAACGTGTCGGAGAAGGTCAACGCGTACGCGCACCGGGATGGCATCACGACGCGCTGATCCCCGCCGTCAGGCGGTGACGAAGTCGATCAGCTCCTCGACCCGGCCCAGCAGGGCCGGGTCGAGGTCGCGGTAGTCGCGCACGGTCCTCAGGATTCGCTGCCAGGCGCGCCCGACGTCCTCGGTGGACGACGCCGGCCAGCCCAGCTCCCGCAGGATCCCGCGCTTCCACTCGGTTCCGCGCTCGATCGTGGGCCACGACGCCAGACCCAGGCGCTCCGCCTTCACCGCCTGCCACACGTCCACGTACGGGTGGCCCAGCACCAGGACGGTGCCGCGCGGCACGCGCCGCAGGGCGTCGTCGGCGAGGCGGCGCTCCTTGGACCCTGGCACCAGGTGGTCCACGAGCACGCCCACCCGCCGCTCGGGCGTCGGCGCGAACTCGTCGAGCGCGTCGGCGAGGTTGTCCACGCCGTCGAGGAGCTCGACGACGACCCCTTCGACGCGCAGGTCGTCGCCCCACACCTTCTCGACCAGCTCCGCGTCGTGCTTGCCCTCCACCCAGATGCGTGACCCGCGGGCCACCCGTGCCCGCTCGTCGTGCACGGCCACGGAGCCGGACGCCGTGCGGGTGGGGCGCTCGGGGGCGCGGGTGGTCACGGGCGCCGTGAGCTCCACGGGCTGCCCGTCCACCCAGAAGCCCGGGCCGAGCGGGAAGGAGCGGGTGCGACCGCGCCGGTCCTCCAGCACCACGAGGTGGATGCCGCCCGACTTCTCCACGCGCACCACGGCGCCGACCCAGCCCGTGGTCACCTCCTCGACCACGAGGCCGTGGTCGGCCGCGCGCGGTCGGGACACCGGGCGGCGTCGGTGATGGGCGGAGCCGTCCGGCGCGCCGGGCGCGCGGGAGCCGGCGGAGGACAGGACGTCGGAGCCATAGCGGTCGTGCACGGCCGAGAGCCTACGGTCGCGACCGCGGGGGAGCGGCCCCGACACGCGACACGCGCCGTCCGGCCGGGGCCGGACGGCGCGTGGGACGTCGTGGGGGTTGCTGCCTGGTGGGCGTCGCCTGCTCGCGACCGACCGGTCAGGCGTGCCGCGGCCGGTGCAGCGCGGCCGGCGCGGGGCGGCGGCGCGGCGCCACCGGCTCCGGGCTCGCGACAGCGTCCTGGAGCGCGCGGCGCGAGGCGCGGATCTCGTGCGCCAGACGGCGCAGCGCGACCTCGCGCTCGAGCTCCTCCTGACGGCGCTCGAAGAGCATGTCGTACACGTGCGGATCCATGATGTCCTCCTGCCGGGTGTGCTTTCACGCCTAGGGAGGAGGGGGCACGTCGGTCCGTACACGACTGCTCAGGGCATGTGTACAGGTGCGTCGGGCGACGTCAGGACGGGTCGGACCGCGCGACGACCGCGGCCTCGGTCCGGCTGGACACGCCGAGCTTGCGCAGGATGGCGGACACGTGCACCGACGCCGTCTTGCGACTGATGAACAGCCGCTCGGCGATCTGCCCGTTCGTCAGCCCTTCGGCGACGAGGTCGAGCACCTGGCGCTCGCGCTCCGTGAGCGCGCGGTCCACGGCACGCCCGCCGCCGCGACCGCCCCGGGCGAGGCCGGCGCCGTCGAGCAGCGCCCGTGCCTGGGCGGCGACCAGGCCGCAGCCGATCGCGTCCGCCGCCTGTGCCGCGGCGTCGAGCCGCTCCCGGGCCGTGGCGCGGTCGCCCGCGGCCAGCAGCGACGCACCGTCCCGGTACAGGGCGTACGGGCGCAGGTGCGCGGGGCCGTCCGCCGAGGCGACCGCCTCCCACGACCCGTCCCCGAGCTCGGCGGCGAACAGCGCTGCCCACGTCGGGTAGGTGGGCCACACCGTGCACGACGCGAGCGCGTCGCGGTACGGGGCGACGTCCACCGGCCGGCCGGCGGCGCGGGCGCGGTCGAGCACCCGCGCCGCGACGGCGAGCGTGGTGAGGCGGTAGAAGGGGGACAGCGCCCGCCGGTCGGTCGCGATGGAGATCAGGTCGAGGGCGTCGTCCAGGTCGTCGCGCAGCAGGGCGAGCTCGGCCAGCGTGCCCGCGACGCGCGCCCGGATCTGCTCCTCCACCCGGCCGAAGCGCAGCCACGTGGCGCGCCGGGCCCGCGCGATGGCCTGCGCCCGGTCGACGTCCCCGCGCCACATGGTGAGCCAGGTCCATCGCTCGCCCAGGTACACGGCGTAGTCGCTGGGGTCGATGAGCGGCACCGACCGTTCGTACCAGGCCTCGGCGTCGGGCCACCGTCCGACCTCGATCCAGGCCTCGGCGACGTTCCCCTCGAGCATCGCCCGGGTGGCCCAGCCGGCACCCAGGGAGCGGGCGATCGTCGCGCCCTGCTCCGCGAGCCGCTCCGCCTCGACGTAGCGGCCCAGCTTGAGCCGGGAGTCGGAGGCGTTCGTGTAGTAGTGGCACTGGGCGCGCCAGTCGTCGCCGGCCGCCTCGCGGGAGGTGTCGAGCTCGGCGAGGGCGTCCAGGTCCCCGCCGTTGAGGCGGCTCATCGCACGGAGGTTGAGCGCCAGCGAGACGTTCTGCGCGTCGCCCGCGGCCCGGGCGGCGTCGAGGGCCATCCCGGCGACGGCGACCGCCTCGTCGTCGCGGTGGTCCATCATCGCGTTGCGCGCCTTCAGGCGGAGCAGCGGCGCCCGTCCCGCGTGGTCCTCCACGGGCAGGAGCGCCAGCGCCTCGTCGAGCAGCCCGTCGGACCCGGCGTCGCCGGCCTTGCCGAGGATGTGCGCCAGCGTGGACAGCGCCCGGGCCTGTCCGGCCGGGTCGTCGGCCGGCCACTCGTCGACCGCCTCCCTTGCCAGGCCGGCGGCGCGGTCGATCTGTGCGGCGTCCTGGAGCGCGACGGCCACGTGGCGCAGCAGGGCGGCGTGGTGCAGCCCGACGACCCGCTCCGGCTCCGGCACCAGGTCCCACAGCTCCAGAGCGCGCTCGCCCACGACGACGGCCGTCGACGTGGAGCCGTCGGCCTCGGCCGTCGTCACGACCTCGACGGCGGAGGCGAGGGCGCGGTCGGGCACGCGGGCCCGCCACCAGTGGTCGGCCGCGGCGGCGACGTCCGCGAACGTCCGGCCGGCCTCCTCGAGGGCGCGGGCGCACGCCGCGTGCAGGCGGCGCGCCTCGCCCGGCAGCAGCTCGTCGTCCACCGCCTCCTGCATGAGCGCGTGCCGGAAGCGGTAGCCGTCGGCGTCGGCCACCAGCACGTGCGCCTCGACCGCCTCCCGGGCGGCGGACTCGGCGTCGTCGAGGCCGGCGACCCCCAGCATGGCGACGAGCAGCTCGTGCGGGGCGCGCTGGCCCGCGGCGGCGACCGTGCGACAGAACGTGCGCGCGGCGTCGCTCAGGGACGAGTACCGCAGGAGGAGCAGGTCGCGCAGCGAGTCGGGCATCGCGTCACCGGCGAACTCGGCCAGCTCCTCCGCGTAGAACGGCACGCCCTGGGCGCGCTCCACGAGCTGCGCGAGGACCGTGCCGGGCACGTCCGGTGCCCGCCCGGTCGTCGCGACGAGCGCCGCGACGAGCCGGGTGGCGTCGTCGGCGTCCAGGCGGGGCACGTCGACCCGCGTCGCGAGCCGGGAGCGCTCGAGCTCCGCCAGCGTCGTGCGCAGGGGGTGCCGCCGGCCGACGTCGTCGCTACGGAAGGTGGCGACCACCAGGAGGGTCGTGCGCGGGGCGGACCGGGCCAGGCGTGCGACGACGGTGCGGGTCACGTCGTCCGACCAGTGCAGGTCCTCGAGGACGACCACGACCGGCCGCGCGACGGCGAGCGCGCACGCCAGGTCGGCGAGCACCTCGGGCAGCCGACCGGTGTCGACGTCGCGGCGCACGTCCACGAGCCCGGGCGCCAGGACGCCGAGCGCGTCGGCCGCGGGACCGGCGGCCTCGAGCGTCGCCTCCGGGCCCAGTGCGTCGACCGCGTCCGCGAGCACGCCCGTCAGCGCGGCGTAGGGGAGCGGGCCGGAGCCGGAGTCGGCGCACTGCCCGTGCAGTACGAGCGGCCCGGCTTCGCCGGCATCGCCGGCGTCCCGGGACAGCCCGGCGAGGAACTCGGCCACCAGCCGGGTCTTGCCGATACCCGCCTCCCCGCCGACGACGACCACGCCGCCGGAGCCGGCGCGGGCGTTCGTGAACGCCTCGCGCAGGGAGTCCAGCTCGGCGGCGCGGCCGATCAGGGGCGAGGGGGCGGAGAGGGTGGGCACGTCGCCATCGTGCCAGGCGGCGCGCGGCGTCGCCGCGGCCGCCTGGCCTGCGGGCGCGTCGGTCGGCGAGGCCGGCCGGGTGCTCGTCATCCGGCGGTCAGCGCGGCTGGGGCGGGATCAGCCCGGCGGGCAGCTCCCACGCAGGACGTACCGCCCGCCGGCGCCGCGTCGCCTCCCGACGCCGGGCACGGCGATCGCGCCGCGTCACCTCCGGCGCCTCCGCCTCCCGGCGCAGCGTCCGCTCCGCGTCCGCCTGGCGGGCGCGGAACTCGTCGTAGTACAGGTACTCGTTCATCACCGGTCTCCTTCTCCGTGGCCAGGTGGCCGCCGGTGGTTCCACCCTCGGCTCCTGAGGTACGGCGGCGGATCGGTCAGGTGCCGGATCTTCGCGCGGCGGGGTACCTCAGACGCCTCCCGGGTACCTCAGGCGCGCGACGGCGCGAGGGCGGCGCCAGGACGACGTCGGGGACGAACGCGGCCGACGGCGTGCCGGGCCGGCGTCCGGCGGACCTGTCGGGAGCCCGCGTAGGATGGCACTCGGGATACGAGAGTGCTAAGAGTGGCGGCGGCCCGGTATCGCACCCAGGACCGCGCCCGAGACGAGGGAGGACCGTGAGCGAGGAACGACGCCTGGCCGTGCTCCGCGCGATCGTGGAGGACTACGTCCACACGCGCGAGCCCGTGGGGTCGCGCGTGCTCACGGAGCGGCACGGCCTCGGGGTCTCGCCCGCCACGATCCGCAACGACATGGCCGCGCTCGAGGAGGCCGGGTACATCGCCCAGCCGCACACGTCCGCCGGCCGGATCCCCACGGACAAGGGCTACCGCCTCTTCGTCGACCGGCTCGCCGAGGTGCGTCCGCTCACCAGCCCGCAGCGGCGGGCGATCGAGACGTTCCTCTCCGAGGCGATCGACATGGACGACGTGCTCGGCCGGGCCGGGCGGCTCGTCGCCCAGCTCACCGGTCAGGTGGCCGTGGTCCAGTACCCGTCGCTGCGGCTGTCCGGCCTGCGGCACCTCGAGCTCGTCCCCGTCGGCGGCGCGCGGCTGCTGGTCGTCGTGATCAGCGACACGGGCCGCGTCGAGCAGCGGTTCCTGGACGTCGGCGCCGGGCCGGGCGCCGAGCCCGCCGTCGTCGCCGTCGACACCCCGGCGGGGCCGGAGCCCGACCCGGGCGCCCTCGACGAGGGCACCCTCGGCGAGCTGCGCGCCCGCCTCAACGCGGCCGCCGCGGGCAAGCGGCTCTCCGAGCTGCCCCAGGCGTTCGCCGCCGTCGTGGCCGGGGTGGACGCGACGCTGGCCCCGCTCGCCCGCGGCATCGCCGACCTCGTGGTCGACACGCTCGGGGCGCAGCGCGAGGATCGCATCGTGCTGGCGGGCACCGCCAACCTGGCCCGCGCCGAGATGCGGTTCGAGCAGGGGCTCAGCCCCGTGCTCGAGGCGCTCGAGGAGCAGGTCGTGCTGCTCGGGCTCCTCACCGAGCTGGCGTCCGAACCCGGCCGGGGCGTGGGTGTGCGTATCGGCCACGAGAACCGTCTCGACGGGCTCGCCGAGACCTCCGTCGTCGCCTCCGGCTACGGCGGTGACGGCGACACCGTGGCCATCCTGGGGTCGATCGGCCCCACCCGGATGGACTATCCGGGCACGATCGCCTCGGTGCGCGCCGTCGCCCGCTACCTGTCCAGGGTGCTGCCCAGCTGATCGCCCCGCGGTGCCCCGAGCCCGCCGACCTGACCGTGCACGTCACCGACACGTCACCGAAGAGAGACCTGTGACCGACTACTACGAGATCCTGGGCGTCCCCCGCGACGCCTCGGCCGAGCAGATCAAGAAGTCGTACCGCAAGCTCGCGCGCGAGCTGCACCCCGACGTCGCCGGCGAGGCCGGCGAGGAACGCTTCAAGGACGTCGCCCGCGCCTACGAGGTGCTGTCCAACCCGGACAAGCGCCAGCAGTACGACATGGGCGTGGACCCGAGCTCGCCGTCGGGCGGCGCCGGTGCCGGGTTCGGCAACGGCTTCGGGTTCCAGGACATCTTCGAGACGTTCTTCGGCGGCGGTGGCGCCCCGGCCGGGCCGGTGCCGCGCGCCCGTCGCGGCCAGGACGCCCTGGTGCGCATGGACATCGACCTCGCCGAGGCGGCGTTCGGCGCCAAGCGCGAGCTGCAGGTCGACACGGCCGTGGTGTGCAGCACCTGCAGCGGCAACGGCTGCCGGCCCGGCACCGACCTCAAGACGTGCGAGGTCTGCCACGGTCGCGGCAACGTCCAGCGCGTCGCGCGTTCCTTCCTCGGCCAGGTCATGACGACCGCGCCGTGCGCCGCCTGCCAGGGCTTCGGCACCGTCATCCCCGAGCCGTGCGCCGACTGCTCCGGCGAGGGGCGCGTGCGCTCCCGCCGCACGCTGACGGTGAACGTCCCGGCCGGCGTCGACACCGGTACCCGCATCAAGCTCACCTCGCAGGGCGAGGTCGGCCCCGGCGGCGGCCCCGCCGGCGACCTGTACGTCGAGATCCGCGAGAAGCCGCACGAGACGTTCGTGCGGCGCGGCGACGACCTGCACTGCACCCTGCAGGTGCCGATGACGGCGGCCGCGCTCGGCACCGTGCTCGAGCTCGAGACGCTGGACGGCGAGCAGGAGATCGACCTGCGGCCGGGCACCCAGCCGGGCCAGGTCGTGACGCTCAAGGGCCTCGGCGTGGGGCACCTCCACGCCGGCGGTCGCGGCGACCTCAACGTGCACGTCGAGGTCCAGGTGCCCGCAGGCCTGGACGAGGAGCAGACCGAGCTGCTCCGGTCGCTGGCCACGCTGCGCGGCGAGGAGCGACCCGAGCCGCGGCTGACCGCGGCGCACCCGGGGGTGTTCTCCCGGCTGCGGGACAAGCTGAGCGGCCGCTGACGTGAGCGCGAGGAGCCCCCGCGGAGGTACGCCGAGGTACGAGGTGTGCCGGAGCGAGGCACCGCAGGGGTCGCGTGAGGAGAGCACGACGTGAGCGCACCGGTGTTCCTCGCCGAGGGCGGTGCGCTCGGCGCGCTGGCCGCTGGCGACGTCTACCTGCTCGACGGCGCCGAGGGGCGGCACGCGGGCGTCGTGCAGCGCCGCGGTCCGGGCGAGCGCCTGGACGTGGTCGACGGCGCGGGGACGCGCCTGCGGTGCGTGGTCGACGCCGTCGAGGGCGGCGAGGTGCGCCTGCGCGTGGACGAGGTGGTCGCCGAGTCCGCCCCCGACGTCGTGCTCACGCTGGTGCAGGCGCTCGCGAAGGGCGACCGGGACGAGCTGGCCGTCGAAGCCGCGGTCGAGGTGGGCGTCGACGCCGTCGTCCCGTGGCAGGCTGACCGATCGGTCGTCGTGTGGCGGGGGCAGCGGGCCGCGAAGTCGCGCGCGAAGTGGGTGGCGACCGTGCGCTCGGCGGTGAAGCAGGCGCGGCGCGCCTGCCTGCCGGCCGTCGCCGAGCCGGTCACCACCCGGCAGCTCGCCGCCCGCGTGCGCGAGGTCGTCGCCGAGCGCGGGGTCGTCGTCGTCCTGCACGAGGACGCCACGACGTCGCTCGCCGATGTCGCGCTCCCGGCCCCGGCCCCGACGGCCGAGCGGTCGCCGGCGGTCGAGCCCGTCGAGGCCCCGGCCCTGCTCGTCGTCGTCGGGCCCGAGGGCGGGATCTCCGACGACGAGGTGGCGGCGCTCCAGGAGGCCGGCGCCGTCGCCGCGCGCCTCGGGCCGCACGTGCTGCGCACCTCCACGGCCGGTCCGGTCGCCGTCGCCCTGCTCAGCGAGCGCCTCGGCCGCTGGGCCTGACCCTGCGCCCCCGGCGCGGTAGCGTCCTGGGCATGACGAGCGCGCCCAGCACCGACTGCCTGTTCTGCAAGATCGTCGCCGGCGACGTGCCGGCGGACGTGGTCGCCAGCACCGACCGCGTGATCGCGTTCCGCGACATCGACCCGAAGGCGCCCGTGCACGTGCTCGTGGCGCCCCGGGAGCACCACGGCGACGTCGCGACGCTCGCCGCGGCGGACCCGGCGCTGCTGGCCGAGGTGGTGCAGCTGGCCGACCGGGTGGCGGGCGACCTCGCCGACGGCCAGTTCCGGTTCGTCTTCAACTCCGGCCCGCGTGCCGGGCAGAGCGTGTTCCACGTGCACGGCCACGTGCTCGCCGGCGCCCAGCTCGGCTGGACGCCCGCCTGAGCGTCGTTCCTCGTGACAGGCCGCGCGGGGGATGCGGGGGAAACCACGTGCCGGGGTCGGCACCCGCTCGATAGACTCGTGATGCCCACGACACCCGTCTCGCGAAGGAGGGCCCGGCGAAGCCGGCCCATGACATCGACACCCAGCACTGCATCGACATCTGGCGCGACACCCGGCGGCGCCCATGGCGAACGGTCCACCGAGCACCGCATCGTGGTGCCGCCGCACGTGCCGATGGTGGCGCTGCTCGGCAGCAGGGACTCCGTGCTGCGGGCGGTGGAGGACGGGTTCCCCGGCGTCGACGTCCACGCGCGCGGCAACGAGATCGTGGTCGGCGGCCCGGCCGGTGACGTCGCCCTGGTCTCCCGGCTCCTCGACGAGCTGGTCGAGGTGGTCGAGTCCGGCACGCCGCTCACCCCCGAGGTCGTGGCGCGGTCGGTGCAGATGCTCACCGCGGCGCCGGTGCAGCGTCCGGCCGAGGTGCTGACCTTCAACATCCTCTCCAGCCGCGGGCGGACGATCCGCCCCAAGACGGTGGGTCAGAAGCACTACGTCGAGGCGATCGACGCGAACACGATCACGTTCGGCATCGGCCCGGCGGGCACCGGCAAGACGTACCTCGCGATGGCGAAGGCCGTGCAGGCGCTGCAGGCCAAGCGCGTCAACCGCATCGTGCTCACGCGCCCGGCCGTGGAGGCGGGGGAGAAGCTCGGCTACCTGCCGGGATCGCTGAGCGACAAGATCGACCCGTACCTGCGGCCGCTGTACGACGCGCTCCACGACATGATGGATCCTGATGCGATCCCGCGGCTCATCGAGGCCGGGACGATCGAGGTGGCGCCGCTGGCGTACATGCGGGGCCGGGCGCAGCCCTACGACGCGAAGGTCCTCACGCCGACAGGATTCCGTGAGATGGGCAGCCTCCGGGTGGGCGACCTCGTCATCGGTTCGGACGGGCGTCCCACGCCAGTCCTCGGCATCTATCCGCAGGGCGTGAAGCAGGTGTACCGGGTGACCGCGTCCGACGCGTCGTCGACGGTGTGCTGCGGTGAGCACCTGTGGACCGTTCGGACTGCCTCCGACAAGCGACGTGGCAAGGCCCGGACCCTCGAGACCAGGGAGATGCTCGGTCAGGAGTGGGACGGCCGTACCCGACGGTTCGAGCTCCCGATGGTGGACCCGGTGGAGCTCGAATCCCAGGGCGTGCCCATGGACCCCTATGCGCTCGGTCTCATGCTGGGCGACGGCAGCAGCACGGCGCACGCGACGCCATCCTTCGCGACGGCGGATCCGGAGCTCGCCGAAGCGCTCGAAGCTGCGTTGCCGGGGATCGAGCTGGTCGACAAGGGAGGCTACAACTACGTCCTCCGGAACCTCGACGGTCATCGAGGCGGGGTCATTGTCGCGAACCCGGTCAAGGTGGCGCTGCGAGAGCTCGGGTTGGACGGCAGGACGTCTCGGACCAAGTTCGTGCCCGAGGTCTACCTGAACAACAGCCGGGCCGTGCGGCTCGCCTTGCTCCAGGGTCTCCTGGACACCGACGGCGGTCCCGTGACGCAGGCCGGTCGCACCTGCCGGGTGCAGTTCTGCACGACGTCCCCTCAGCTGTACAAGGACGTCGTGCGGCTCGTCCGGTCTCTGGGCGGCACCGCCACCACGCGCGTCCGGGAGGCCGAGGGGCGCAAGCCGGGGTTGGCGAACGGCCGGCCGGTCCCGTACCGGTCGGACGCCTTCGTCGTCGAGATCCGGCTGCCCGAGGGTGTGTCGCCGTTCCGCCTCGCACGCAAGGCGCGGAAGTACGCGGAGCTCGGCGGCGGTCGGCCGATGCGGTTCATCGACTCGATCCTCCCCGCCGGGGAGAAGGAGACGATGTGCATCCAGGTCGCGGCCGCGGACTCGCTGTACGTGACCGACGACTTCCTCGTCACTCACAACACGCTCAACGACGCGTTCATCATCCTCGACGAGGCGCAGAACACCTCCGGTGAGCAGATGAAGATGTTCCTCACCCGTCTGGGCTTCGGGTCCACGATGGTCATCACGGGCGACGCCACCCAGGTGGACCTGCCCGGCGGCACGACGTCGGGGCTCCGGGTGGTGGAGGACATCCTCACCGGTGTCGACGACGTCGAGTTCTGCCGGCTCACCTCGGCCGACGTCGTGCGGCACCGGCTCGTCGGGGACATCATCGACGCCTACGCCCGCTGGGACGTGGCCATGGCGCGGCCCGAGCAGGGTCGGCAGACGCAGGGACGGCAGCGAGGGGCACGTAGGTCATGAGCATCGAAGTAGCGAACGAGTCCGGCGTCGAGGTGGACGAGGCGGAGTTCGCCGCCCTCGGCCGGTTCGTGCTGGACACCCTGCACGTGCACCCGCGCAGCGAGCTGTCGATCATGTTCGTCGACACGACCGTGATGACCGAGCTGCACGTGCAGTGGATGGACGAGCCCGGGCCCACCGACGTGCTGTCTTTCCCGATGGACGAGCTGCGCCCCGGCCGCGAGGGCGAGGAGACGCCCCCCGGCACGCTCGGCGACGTGGTCCTGTGCCCGGAGGTGGCGGCCCAGCAGGCGAAGGTCGCGGGGCACACCACCGCGGAGGAGCTCCTGCTCCTCACGACGCACGGCATCCTGCACCTGCTCGGGTACGACCACGCCGAGCCGGAGGAGGAGAAGGAGATGTTCGCGCTGCAGCGCCGTCTCCTGCTCACCTTCCTCGCCGGCCGGTGACGGCGACGGTGGCCTGAATGGACGGACCCGAGCTGTTGCTGGCTCTCGTGGCCGTGGTCGCGCTCGCCCTGGCGGGGATGCTGTCGGCCGGCGAGGCCGCGGTGCTGCGGATCACGCGCACCTCGGTCGCGGACGCCGTGATCGAGGCGGAGACCTCCGAGGACCTCACGTCCGCGGCGCGGCGCACGCGGCTCGCCCGGCTGCGCGCGGCGCAGGGGCTGGTCGTCGACCCGCCCGCCGCGGTGGCGGCGTTCGCGCTCGTGCGCGTCTTCGCCGAGACCGTGGCGCTCGCGGCGGCCACCCTGATGATCGCGGACTGGTTCGACTCGTGGTGGCAGGTGATGCTCGCCGCGGCCGTCGTGGGGCTCGTGGCGGGCGTCGTCTTCGTGCGCCTCAGCCCGCGCGCGCTCGGCCTGCGCCGGCCGCTGCCGGTGCTCGTGGCGCTCGCGGGCCCGCTCTCGGCCGTGCACCGCGGCGCCGCCTGGCTCACCGTCCGCACGTCGGACCGCAACGGCGGCCGCGCCCCGGAGCGGGACGGCGAGCACGACCCCGGCGAGGACGCCTTGCGCGAGGTCGCCGAGCGGGTGCGCGACAACGAGGCGATCGAGGATGCCGAGCGCGAGCTGATCCGCTCGGTCGTCGAGCTGGGCGGCACGCTCACCCGCGAGGTCATGGTCCCGCGCACGGACATGGTGACGGTCGTGGCGACGACGCCGCTGCGCAAGGCGATGCGCCTCTTCCTGCGCTCGGGCTACTCGCGCGTCCCGGTCGTCGGCGACGAGGTGGACGACCTCGTGGGCGTCGCCTACCTCAAGGACGTCGCCCGGGTGCTGGAGAACGAGCCGGGCGCCGCTGACCGACCGGTGGTCGACGTCGCCCGGGACGCCGTGTTCGTCCCCGAGTCGAAGCCGGCGGACGAGCTGCTGCGCGAGATGCAGGCGTCCCGGTCCCACATCGCCGTCGTCGTCGACGAGTACGGCGGCATCGCCGGGCTCGTCACCGTCGAGGACGTCATCGAGGAGCTCGTCGGCGAGCTGACCGACGAGCACGACACCGCCCCGGTCCTCGAGCCGGAGGACCTGGGCGACGGCACGTTCCTCGTCTCCGCGCGGATGCCCGTCGACGAGCTCGGCGAGCTGTTCGACCTGCGGCTCGACGACGACGACGTGGACACCGCCGGCGGCCTGCTCGCCAAGGCGCTCGGCAAGGTACCGCTCACCGGCGCGACGGCCGACGTCGGCGGCCTGCACCTCGTGGCCGACCACGTCGAGGGGCGTCGCAAGCAGCTCGCCACCCTCCGGGTGCGCCGCACGACCTCCACCTCCCGGCACGACGACGACCCAGCAGCGGGTGGCGAGCACGCCACGCCGCCAGACCAGAAGGAAGCACACGCATGACCTCCGCGCCCCAGCACCCGTCCCTCGTCGGACCTCACGACGAGGGCGACGCCCACCGCTCCGGCTTCGCCTGCCTGGTGGGGCGGCCCAACGTCGGCAAGTCGACCCTCACGAACGCGCTGGTGGGGGAGAAGGTCGCGATCATGTCCGCGCGGCCCCAGACCACGCGGCACACGATCCGCGGCATCGTGCACCGGGACGACGCGCAGCTCGTGCTGGTCGACACCCCGGGGCTGCACCGCCCGCGCACCCTGCTCGGCGAGCGGCTCAACGCGCTGGTCCAGGACACGCTCGGCGAGGTCGACGTCGTCGCGTTCTGCCTGCCCGCCGACCAGAAGATCGGGCCCGGCGACCGCTACATCGCCTCCCAGCTCGCCCCCCTGATGGAGGGGCGGCGTGCGGTGCCGGTCGTCGCGGTGGTGACCAAGTCCGACCTCGTGGACCGCGGGCGGCTGGCCGAGCACCTCATGGCCGTCGACGAGCTCGCCCGCTCCCTCGACCGTGACTGGTCCGCCATCGTGCCGGTGTCGGCGCGCGACGGCTACCAGGTGGACGAGCTCACCGACGTGCTCGTCGCGCACCTGCCGGCCGGGCCCGCGCTCTACCCGGGCGGGGAGCTCACCGACGAGCCGGAGCAGGTGATGGTCGCCGAGCTGGTGCGCGAGGCGGCGCTCGAGGGCGTCCGCGACGAGCTGCCGCACTCCCTGGCCGTGGTGGTCGACGAGATCGTCGAGCGCGAGGGCAGCGGGGACGCCGCGAAGGGCCGGCCGCCGCTCCTCGACGTGCGTGTGAACCTGTTCGTGGAGCGTGACAGCCAGAAGGCGATCGTCATCGGCAAGGGCGGGTCGCGGCTGCGCGAGGTGGGCACGAACGCCCGCGAGGGCATCGAGAAGCTGCTCGGCACCCGGGTGTACCTCGACCTGCACGTCAAGGTGGCCAAGGACTGGCAGCGCGACCCCAAGCAGCTGCAGCGGCTCGGGTTCTGACGCCGCTCACGGCGGGACGCGCCGCGGCACGGGGGACGTCCTCCAAGGTCGTGGGGGATATCCACGCCGTCGGGGAGGGCTGCGCCGAGTAGCATCGCTGCGTGGTGTTCCGGACTATTGCGACGACGGCGGCGATCCTGGTGGGCCTGGCACTGACCGGGGCGGTGGCCGGGCCGCAGTGGGACCCGGTGCCCGTCACCGACCACCTCGTCCCCGCGACCGAGGACACCGCGATCGGCGGCGTCGACGCCGAGGCGGCCGAGGAGCTCGGCGCGGTCGGGGCGTACGAGGTCCGCGAGACGGCGGTGACGATCCCGCTCGACGGCACGGCCGTGGGCGGTCTGCTGCGACAGCCGGTGGGCGACGACGGCGAGGTGCTGGCCGACCGGCCCGGCGTCGTGTACGTGCACGGCGCCGGCACGGGCAAGTCCACCGAGGCGTTCATCGAGTCGGCGACGGCCCTCGCGAGCGCCGGCATCGTCACGCTGGTCCCGGACAAGCGGCTCGACACCTACACGACGCGCGACCGGGACTACGTGGCCATGGCCGCCGACTACCGGCGTTCCGTGGACCTGCTGCGCACGGTCGACGGCGTGGACGCCGCGCAGGTCGGGGTCTACGGCGAGTCGGAGGGCACGTGGATCGTGCCCGTCATGCAGGCGCAGGACCCGACGATCGCGTTCACCGTCCTCGTGTCGGCGCCGGTCGTGCCGCCGCGCCAGCAGGCGGCGTTCGCGGTGGACAGCTACCTGCGCAACACCGGGGTGCCCGAGCAGGTCTTCCGCGCCATCCCGCGCGCGGTGGGCATGCAGCTGCCCGGTGGTGGTTTCGAGTACGCCGACTTCGACGTGCGGCCGTGGCTCGAGGAGCAGACGGCGCCCGTGCTGGTGGCCTACGGCACCGCCGACCCGTCCATGCCGATCGAGCAGGGGGCGCGGCAGGTCATCGCGGACACCGCCGTGAACGGGGACGACGCCCCCGTGACGGTGCGCTACTACGCGGGGGCCAACCACGGCATCAACGTGCCGCTGGACGGCGGGATGCACCTGCACCCGGACTTCGCGCGGGACGTCGCCACCTGGGTGCAGGGCATGCCCGCCACGGCGGATGCGGCGCCCCGGATCGCCGGGGACACGCCGAACCAGCTCTATCTCGCCTCCGCCGTCCCGCAGCCCCGCTGGTGGGGGAACGGGGACATCGTGGTGGGTGCGGTGATCGCGGGGGTCGCGCTGCTGGTGGTCGGGCCGGTGGTGTGGGGGGCGCACGCCCTGGTGCGCCGCACCCTCCTGCGCCGCTCGTCGACCGTCGCGCCCCGCCTCGCGCGCGGCTTGAGGTCGTCCCTGCTGGGACTCGCGCTCGGCTCGGTCGCGACCATGATCGCGCTGGTGGCGTACCTGCTCGCGGTGGCGCGCCTCGCCCTGGACTACGAGCGGGACGACCTCGTGGTGCAGGGCGGGTGGATCGTGGTGCGCCTCCTCGGGGTCGCGGCTGCCGTCGCGGCCGCGCTCGTGATCCGTCGCGTGGCCGACGCCCGCGCGGAGCGACGCGCGGGGGCGGACGTCGCGGTCGCCCGCGGCTGGCCGGCCGTGCTGACGTTCTGGTGCACCCTGGCCGGCTCGCTCGCGGTCCTGGGCACCCTGGCGTACTGGGGCGTCTACCAGCTCGGCATCTGAGCGAGGCGGTCGTTGTGACCAACCCGCCCGCGCGGGAGACGACGACAGGGCGCTGCGTCGGGTAGAAACGGGTGCGGGGGCACGGCACCCCGGCCCCTTCGGATCCCCAGCCCTGGAGACGCACGCATGACCGACCCCGACACCCTCGACGCCCCCGAGCAGGAGCGCTCGCCGTTCGGCGGGGTGGCGGTGCGCGAGCTCGTGCGCGACGTGGTGGCCGCGTTCGCGCTGCTCGTCGCGCTCCCGCTGCCCTGGGACCACGCCCACCGCGGCAGCGACCGGCTCGAGATCGTGCTCGTGACCGTGCTCGCGCTGCTCGCCCTCGCGGCTCCCTACCTGCGCCGCGGCGGCGTCGGGCCCTCCTCGTGGGACGTCCTCACGTCCCGTCGCACGGTGGCGTTCGCCTGCCTGCCCTACGCGGTCGTCGCCGTGGTCTACCTGGTGCTGGACGCCCTTGCCCCGGCGGACGCCGCGGGCGGGGTCGGCGCCGGGCTCGCGGTGGGCCTCGCGGGAGCCGCGCTCGCGGCGGCGCCGCGGTGGACGCACACCCCCGCCGCGGTGGCCGGGATCGTCGCGCTGGGCACGCTCGCCACTCCCGTCGCCGCCCTCGTGCAGGGCGCACCGTGGGCGGTGACCGTCGTCGGCACCCTCAACGCGCTCGTCGTGCTGGGGGTGCTGTGGTTCACCGTGGGCACCTACCTGCGCTCCGGCGACCTGTCGGCGGGCTACGTGCTGCTCGCGCTGGGCGGCGCCGTCGCACTGGAGCTCGTCCTGTTCGCCGGCGGCAACCTGCGGCCCTGGTTCGAGAGCGTGCACGGCCAGCGCCTGGGGCTGCTCCTGCTCCCGGTGGTCGCCGCGGTCACCGCACGGCGCGTCGTCGACGACGCCACGGCTGCGGCCGGCGACCCGGACGACGTGCGCGCCGCGCGCTGGGTGGCCGTCGCCGTGCGCGCGTTCGGGCTCGTCGCCCTGGTCGCGGCGTTCGTCGCCCTCGTCGCGCTGGTGCTCGTCGTCGCCGACGGCGTGAGCGTGGGCCGGGTGCTGCGCCTCGTGGTCGGCGTGCTGATGGCCGGTGTCGCGGTCGCCGCGCGGCGCTCCCTCGCGCGCGACCCGCGTGCCGGGCACGTCACCGCCGTGGGCGCCGCGTGCGTGATCGTCGTGCTCGGGCTGGTGATCGTCGTCGCACGGGCCGGCCTCGGCACCCAGTCCAACGTCGAGGAGCTGCTGGTCGCCTTCGGGCTGCCGGCCGTCGCCCTGGCCGTGCTGCTCGTGCCGCCGTCGGTCCGCGAGCTCGTCGCCTCGGCTCCGGAGTCGCCCGAACCCGTGGCCGCGGCGCCCGTCACCGAGGTGGCGGAGCCCGCCACCGGTGCGGTGCAGGTCTCCGCGCCCGCCGGCTCCGCTGACGAGACGCCGGCCGAGCGCACGACGCCCGAGGCGGAGCGGGCATCCTGGAGCGTGGCCGCGCCGGTAGCGACCGAGCCGCAGGCGGCGCCCCGGACGGCGGCGCGCCCGCTCGACGCCACGCAGCAGATGGAGCCCGTGCGCGTCACCCAGGCGCCCGACTCCACGCAGGTGCTGCCGCCGGTGCGGGAGGCTCCGCCCGCGCAGGCCCCCGGATGGACCGCCGCCCAGGCGATGGACCCGTCGACGCCGCTCGCCGACCTCGCGCGCATCTCGGCGGAGGCGCCGCACCTGCGCTCCTACGTGGCCGCGAACCCGTCCACCTACCCGGCCCTGCTGGACTGGCTCGGTGCCCTCGGCGACCCCGCCGTGGACGCCGCGCTGCGCTCCCGGCGGTAGGCCCCTGCCCTGCGCCGTGCGGCGTCCGGCCGGATGTCGGACGCCTCGGGCGGCGCTCGGACGAAGGTGTACGGTGGCAGCGTGCAGCGCACGGTGAGCCTTCTCCTTCGGTGCCGCGGCGGGGCCTTCTAGGCCGGACCCCCGTCGCGGAGGCTTTGGCGCGCCGGCCGAATGGTCACGACTGACGACCCCACCCGGGACGACGGTCACCGAGCCCCCACCGAAGGACGCGACACCATGCAGAACCACCACCCCCAGGGCATCGCCGGCGCCAACCCGCAGCGCCCCTCCGGGATGCCGTACACGCGCTACGTGCCGTTCCACGAGCAGATCACCGTCGACCTGCCGGACCGCACGTGGCCCGACAACCGCATCTCGAAGGCTCCCCGCTGGTGCGCCGTCGACCTCCGCGACGGCAACCAGGCCCTGATCGAGCCGATGGACGCCGAGCGCAAGCTGCGCATGTTCGACCTGCTCGTCCAGATGGGCTACAAGGAGATCGAGGTCGGCTTCCCGTCCGCGTCGCAGACGGACTTCGACTTCGTGCGGCAGCTCATCGACACGGGACGCATCCCCGACGACGTGGTCATCCAGGTGCTCACCCAGTGCCGCGACCACCTCATCGAGCGCACGTACGACGCCATCCGCGGCGCCAAGCAGGCGATCGTGCACATCTACAACTCGACGTCGATCCTGCAGCGCGAGGTCGTCTTCCGCAGCGACATGGACGGCATCGTCGACATCGCCCTGCAGGGCGCGCGGCTGTGCCGCAAGCTCGAGGAGACCATCCCCGAGACGACGGTGTACTACGAGTACTCGCCCGAGTCGTACACGGGCACGGAGCTGGAGTTCGCCGCCCGCATCTGCAACGAGGTGCTGGCGGTGCTCGAGCCCACGGCTGAGCGCCCGGTCATCGTCAACCTGCCCGCGACGGTCGAGATGGCCACGCCGAACGTGTACGCGGACTCCATCGAGTGGATGAACCGCAACCTGGCGTTCCGCGAGCACGTGGTGCTGTCCCTGCACCCGCACAACGACCGGGGCACCGCCGTCGCGGCGGCCGAGCTGGGCTACCAGGCCGGCGCCGACCGCATCGAGGGCTGCCTGTTCGGCAACGGCGAGCGCACCGGCAACGTCGACCTGGTGACGCTGGGCATGAACCTGTTCGGCCAGGGGATCGACCCGCAGATCGACTTCTCCGACATCGACGGCATCCGCCGCACGGTCGAGCACTGCAACCAGCTTCCCGTGCACGAGCGGCACCCGTACGTGGGCGACCTCGTCTTCACCGCGTTCTCGGGCTCGCACCAGGACGCGATCAAGAAGGGGTTCGAGCACATGGCGGCCCGTGCCGAGGGCGAGGGCAAGCCGGTCGACGCCCTCACCTGGGGCGTGCCGTACCTGCCGATCGACCCGAAGGACGTGGGCCGGTCGTACGAGGCCGTCATCCGGGTGAACTCGCAGTCCGGCAAGGGCGGCATCGCCTACCTGCTGTCCACCGAGCACTCGCTGGACCTGCCGCGCCGCCTGCAGATCGAGTTCTCGGGGGTCGTGCAGCAGTTCACCGACACCGCGGGCAGCGAGGTCACCGGCTCCGACATCTGGCGCATCTTCAGCGACGAGTACCTGCCGGTCGAGGTGCACGACCCGCGCGGCCTGGAGCCGTGGGGCCGCCTCAAGCTGCGGGAGACGCGGACCACCGCGGCCGAGGGCGGCGCCACCGCGCTGGCGGTGGACGTGCTCGACCAGGGCGTGGAGCACACCCTGGAGGGCACGGGCAACGGCCCGCTCGCCGCGTTCGTCGACGCGATCTCGAAGGTCGGCGTGGACGTGCGGGTGCTGGACTACGCGGAGCACGCGCTCTCCGAGGGCGGCGACGCCACGGCCGCGGCCTACGTCGAGTGCCAGGTGGGCGACGACGTCCTGTGGGGCGTCGGCATCGATCCCTCGATCACGGGGGCGTCGCTCAAGGCGATCGTGTCCGCCGTGAACCGGGCCGCCCGCTCCTGAGCCGGCGCCACGACCCGTCAGAGCCACGTCGGGGTGCGTACCCCGACGTGGCTCTGCCACTTTTCGTGGGTGGGGGCTGAGAGAATGGGCCCGTGCCCCTGTACCGAGACGACGCGATCGTGCTGCGCACCCACAAGCTGGGCGAGGCCGACCGGATCGTCACGTTCCTCACCCGCGAGCACGGCAAGGTGCGCGGGGTCGGACGCGGGGTGCGTCGCACGTCGTCGCGCTTCGGGGCGCGACTGGAGCCGTTCATGGTCGTGGACGTGCAGCTGCACACAGGGCGCAACCTCGACACCGTGACGCAGGTCGAGACGGTGGGGCCGTACGCCCGCGCGATCTGTGAGGACTACGCGATGTACACGTCAGGCGCGGCGATGCTCGAGGCCGCCGACCGGCTGGTGGCGGCGGAGCACGAGCCGGCGGTGCAGCAGTACTGGTTGCTCGCGGGCGCCCTGCGGGCGCTGGCGGAGGGCGCGCACGCGCCGGGCCTGGTGCTCGACTCGTACCTGCTGCGCGGGCTCGCCGTCGCCGGCTGGGCGCCGTCGTTCAACGACTGCGCCCGCTGCGGCGAGCCCGGTCCGCACCACGCGTTCTCGGTGGGGCAGGGCGGCGCCGTGTGCTCCCGCTGCCGCCCGCCGGGCTCCACCGCCCCGGCTCCGGAGACGTTCGCGCTGCTCGGCGCCCTGCTCGGCGGTGACTGGGAGACGGCGGACGCCTCCGACGCACGCCACCGCACCGAGGCGTCCGGGCTGGTGGCCGCGTACTCGCAGTACTACCTGGAGCGCACGCTGCGTTCCCTGCGCATGATCGAGCGCGCTTGATCGGGCGCGCATGACCGAGAGAGAGGCCTGATGCCCCGCACCGCCGACGCCCGGTACGCCGAGCCCTACCCGCACCCGTCGGGTGCGACGCCGCCCGCGATCCCCGCCCAGTTCGTGCCGAACCACGTGGCGATCGTCATGGACGGCAACGGCAGGTGGGCCAACGCTCGCGGGTTGCCGCGCGTCGAGGGGCACAAGCAGGGGGAGAAGTCGCTGCTCGACGTCGTCGCCGGCGCCGTGCAGATCGGGGTCAAGCACGTGTCGGCGTACGCGTTCAGCACCGAGAACTGGAAGCGGTCGCCCGACGAGGTGAAGTTCCTCATGAACTTCAACCGTGACGTCATCCGCCGGCGCCGCGACGAGATGTCCTCGTGGGGAGTGCGCATCCGCTGGGCCGGACGACGCCCGAAGCTGTGGGGCTCGGTGATCAAGGAGCTGCAGGTCGCCGAGGAGATGACCCGGGAGAACGACCGCTGCACGCTGACGATGTGCGTCAACTACGGCGGCCGGGCCGAGATCGCCGACGCCGCCGCCGCGATCGCGCGCGACGCCGCCGCCGGCAGGCTCAACCCGGCGCGCGTCTCCGAGAAGACGGTGCAGAAGTACCTGGACGAGCCCGACCTGCCCGACGTCGACCTGTTCCTGCGCTCGTCGGGGGAGCAGCGCACGTCCAACTTCATGATCTGGCAGGCCGCCTACGCGGAGATGGTGTTCCTGCCCGAGCCGTGGCCGGACGTCGATCGGCGGCACCTGTGGCGCGCAGTGGAGGAGTTCGCCCGTCGCGACCGGCGCTACGGCGGCGCGGTGGACACCCCCGACGAGGACTGAGCGGCCCCCGACACGGGTCGAGCCCGCCGGGACCGTGTCCCGGCGGGCTCGACGGGCGCGGGCCCGCGGCGGTCAGTCGCCGAGGGTCTCGGCCATGGAGTCGACGAGGGCGGGGATCCCGTCCTCCCAGTACACCGACAGCGCGGTGGGCGGGGACACGGCGGACACCTGCGGCGTGCCGACGACCTCGACCACCTTGCCGGCCTTGACCGCCGGGATCGCCTGGAGGTCCTTGTTGTCCTCGAAGGCCTGGGCGGCCTCCTCGCTGGCCGAGTAGGAGATGACGAAGTCCGAGTCGAGCTTGTCCAGCTCCTCGTAGGACAGGTCGAAGTAGAAGCTGCCGTTCGACGTGTCGAGCTCCGCGACCGACGGCGCGTTCTTGACGCCGAGCCCCTCGAGGAACACGGTCCGCGGGTCGCTCGACGTGTACACGGACACGATGCCCTTCGTCGGGTCGTCGTAGATCGCCGCGAACGTCTTGCTGGCGAACTCGGGGTGCTCGGCGGCCTTCTGGGCGACGAAGTCGTCGATGTCGGCGAGCACCTGGTCGCCGGCGTCGGAGCGGCCGAGCGCCTGGGCCGTGAGCGTGATCGTGTCCTGCCACGTCGTGGTCCACGGGGCGTCCGGGTAGGCGACGACGGGGGCGACGTCGCTCAGCACGTCGTACTGCTCCTGGGTCAGCCCGGAGTACGGGGCCACGATCAGGTCGGGGGCGGCCTCGACGAACTCCTCGTAGGGCACCGTGCTGCCGCCCTCCGGGTCGGACAGGATGGCGGGCTTGTCCACGCCCTCCTCCTCGTAGGCCTCCTCGACCCACGGCAGCAGCGCGTCCTCGCCGACGGTGTAGATCTGCTCGGCGACGGCGACGGGGTAGACGCCCGCCGCGACGGCGGCCTCGGTGGAGCCCCAGCCCCAGGTGGCGACGCGCTGCGGCGTCTCCTCGATCACCGTCTCCCCGAGCGCGTGCTCGATCGTGATCGGGAACTCGTCGGTGGCCTCGGACCGGACGTTGCCCGAGGCGGCGGACTCGCCGTCCTCCGGGGTGTCGTCGGAGGCGCAGCCGGCGAGGGTCAGGGCGGCCGTCGCCGAGAGGGCGGCGGCAGCGGCGAGAGGACGGCGAAGACGCACGAGTACTCCTCGGTGTGCTCGCGCCGACGGCGCGAGAGGAACAGTAGGTGAGGCGAGCCTAACCTATGTCGTAGCGCCGTCGTGCGTCCGTCCGAGGGGGACCACGAGCGGCGTCCCCGACACCGGGTCCGGCACCACCCGGGCACGGAGCCCGAACGCCGCGTGCACCGAGGCCGCCGTGAGCACGTCGCCCGGCCGGCCCTCGGCCACCACCTGCCCGGCGCTCATGACCACGAGGTGGTCGGCGTACCGGGCGGCGAGGTTCAGCTCGTGCAGCACCATGACGACGGTGGTGCCGTGGGTCCGGTTCAGCTCGGTCAGCAGGTCGAGCAGGTCTACCTGGTGGGCCAGGTCGAGGTAGGTCGTGGGCTCGTCGAGCAGCACGATGTCCGTCTCCTGTGCCAGCACCATCGCGATCCACACGCGCTGGCGCTGCCCGCCCGACAGCTCGGCCACCGGCCGGTCGGCGAGGTCGGCGACACCGGTGGCCTCGAGGGCGCGCAGCACGGCGCCGTCGTCCGTGGAGCTGTGCCGGCCGAACCATCCCTGGTGCGGGTACCGGCCGCGGGCCACCAGCTCGGCGACGCGGACGCCGTCGGGGGCGATCGACGACTGGGGCAGCACCCCCACCCGCTTCGCGAGCTCCTTGCGCGACAGTGCGCCCACGTCCTCCCCGCCCAGGGTGACGCTCCCGCCGTCGAGCGGGTGCAGGCGCGCCAGACCGCGCAGCAGCGTGGACTTGCCGCACGCGTTCGGGCCGACGATCGCCGTCACGCTGCCGGCGGGGAGCTCGAGGTCGAGACCGTCGATCACGCGGCGCCCGTCGTAACCGAGGCTCACGCCGTGCGCGCGCAGCGTCACGTCGGGGGCGGCCTCGCGGGTGGCGGCGGGACGCGCGGGCGCCGGTGCGGGCCGGTGCACGTCGGTCATGCGAGTGCCTTCCTTCGGTCGGTGGCCAGGAGCCACAGCAGGTAGGGGGCGCCGATGAGGCCGGTCACGATGCCGGTGGGGGCCTCGACACCGAACAGCAGGTGCTGCCCCACGACGTCGGCGGCGAGAACGAGCAGCGCACCCGTGAGCACGGAGACGACGAGCGCGGCGCCGCCGTCGTCGAGGAGCCGGCGCGCGATGGCGGGGGCGACGAGCGCGACGAACGCGAGCGGACCGACGAACGACGTCGCGACGCCCACGAGGCCGACGGCGAGGAGCAACGACGTGACGCGGGCCGCGTCGACGGGGACGCCGAGGGCGCGCGCGTTGTCGTCCCCGAGCGCGAGCGGGCCCTGCCACCGCGACGCCAGGGCGACCCCGGCGCCCAGCACCAGGGCGGCCACGGCGAACGTCACGAGGTCGGCGCCGCGCACGTCGGCGACGCTCCCGACCGTCCAGACGAGCGCGGACTGCGCCGCCCGGATCTCGACGCTCGCCAGCAGCCACGCCAGCAAGGACGAGCACAGGTACGCGAAGCCGACGCCGACCAGGACGAAGCGGATCGAATGCAGGCCCTGGCGCCAGGCGAACAGCCAGATCAGCAGGGCGACGACCAGTGCGCCGGCGAACGCCGCCCCGGACACGGCCAGCCCGGTGAGCCCGAGCACGAGCATGGCCGTGACGGCCCCGAGGCTGGCGCCGCTGGCGATGCCGAGGATGTCCGGGCTGGCCAGGGGGTTGCGGAGCGTGGTCTGGAAGAGCGCGCCGGCGAGCCCGAACGACGCGCCCGCGAGCACCGCCGTCTCGATGCGCGGCAGCCGCAGCCGGTGCACGACGAACACGTCGGCGTCGGAGCCGGCACCGAACAGCGCCGCCAGGGCGCGGCCGGGCGCGAGCGAGGCCTCGCCGAGCGTGAGAGCGAGGGTCGCCATCGCCACGAGGAGGACCGCGAGCGTGGCCACCACGAGCGCGAGCCGGCGCCGGCGGCGGTGCCGGAGGGTGGCGACGGGGTCGGCCGGGAGCCCCGGGGCGGCCGGGCGGGCGGCGAGCTCGGCGGTCACGTCACACCCCCGCCACGGTCTTGCCGCGGGCGACCGCTACAAGGACGGGGGCGCCGATCGCGGCGGCGACCACGCCGGCCTCGAGCTCGGAGTGCGGCAGCACGAGCCGGCCGATGACGTCGGCGCCCAGCAGCATGACGGGGCCGAGGACGGCGGTCAGCGGCACGATCCACCGGTAGTCCGTGCCGACGAGTCGCCGGGCGGCGTGCGGGACGGCGAGCCCGACGAGGGCGATCGGGCCGGCCAGCGCCGTCGCCGTGCCGGCGAGCAGGATGACGGCGACCGCCGCGAGCCCCCGCGTCACGCCGACGCGCTGGCCGAGCGCGGAGGCGACGTCGTCGCCGAGCGCGAGCATGGACAACCGGTGCGCCAAGGCGCCCGCGAGCACCACGCCGACGGCGACGAACGGCCACAGCACCGTGATGGTCTCCATGCCGCGCCCGGTGAGCGATCCCACGGCCCAGAACCGGTACATGTTGAACGCCTCGGGGTCGCGCAGCAGCACCAGGGTGATGAGCGGCGTGATGAGCGCGGTCACGGTGGCGCCGACGAGGGCGAGCTTGACCGGCTGCCCGGAGCCGATGGAGAAGACGAGCAGTGCGGCGGCGGCGGTGCCCGCGAAGGCGAACCAGACGAACCCGAGCGGGGACGACACGCCGAGCATCGAGACGGCGACGACGACGGCGAGGGATGCCCCGGAGTTGAGGCCGAGCAGGCCCGGGTCGGCGATGGGGTTGCGCGTGACGCCCTGGACGAGGGTGCCGGCGATGCCGAGGGCGGTGCCCGCGGCGAGGCCGACGAGCGTGCGGGGCACGCGCTGGTCGCGCACCACGTCGTGGTCGACGTTCCCGGCGACCGGGTGGGTCAGCGCCTGCCAGACGGTCGCGACGTCGATGTCGCGCACACCGAGTGCCAGGCTGGCGACGACGACGACCGCCAGCACCGCGACCGTGGCGGCGACCACGAGCAGTCGGCCGCGGGTGCGCCGGGCGACGAGGGCGGCAGCGGGCCGGGGTGCGACGTCGGTCGTCGCGCTCACGACGCGTCCTCGGGCGCGGGCGCGACCGGGCGGTCCGCGGGCGCGCGGTGCGTCAGCCGGTAGAGCACCCAGGTCACGAGTGCCACGGCGCCCAGCCCGACCGCGACGAGGGTCACGGGGTGGCGCAGCCCCACGGCGATCGCAGCGTTCACCGCGGCGGTACCGACGGTCGTCCAGATGCCCGCCCAGACGGCACAGCCCGCGAGCAGCGCCGCGAGGTAGCGGCCGAAGGGCATGCGCAGGTAGCCCGCGGCGAGGTTGACGAGGGTCTGCACCCCGACGGTGAAGAAGGAGAGGGTCACCGCGGGCGGGCCCCACCGGTTCACGCGCTCGATCACCGCCACGGCGCCCGGGCTCGCCAGCGCGTCGGCGAACCGGCCGCGCGACGTGCCGCGGGCCACGCCGCGACCGGCCCAGTAGGTGGCCTGCGCGCGCACCAGCACGATCCCGAACGCCGCCGCGTACACGACCCAGAACGGCACCCCGGCGATCGTGAACACGCCGGGACCGGCGGTGTTGCCGGCGGTGTCCGCGGAGGCCAGGGCGAGCGCGGGGGAGGTCAGGTGCACGAGATCATTGTGCCCGACTGAGGTATGGCTGCCCTAATTCGGTGGCTCGGTTTGACCGGCTTGGTTCGGCAGGCCTGGTCCGGCCGGACTAGCTCGACCGTTCGTCCGCGGCGCGGCACGCCGCGCAGGTGCCCCACAGCTCCACGGTGTGCTCGATGTCGGCGAAGCCGTGCGCGGCGCCGACGGACGCGGCCCACTGCTCGACCGTCGGTCCGTCGATCTCGACGGTGCGGCCGCACGCCCGGCACACCAGGTGGTGGTGGTGCTCGCGGCGCGCGCAGCGTCGGTACAGGCTCTCGCCGTCCTCGCTGCGCAGCACGTCGACGTCGCCGCCGTCGGCCAGGGTCTGCAGCGTGCGGTACACGGTGGCGAGGCCGACGGCATCGCCGCGCGAGCGCAGCAGCTCGTGCAGCTGCTGGGCGCTGCGGAACTCGTCGGTGTCGCCGAGGGCGTCCGCCACCGCCGCCCGCTGCCGCGTCATCCGCGGCGGGGCGGGTGTGCGGGCGGACCGGGTCGTGTCGTTCACGTCGTGCACTCCTCCTGAGGGGCGGCCCGGCCGGCGCCGGCCGGGGCCACGGCGACGTCGTCGGGGATGTCGGGATGCGGGTCGGCGGGCGGGCGGCGGCGGGCGAGCACCGGGTGCAGCGCCGCGACGACGGCGTAGACGGCGATCGCGAGCACCACGATCAGCGCGCCGGGCGAGACGTTGTGCCAGTACGTGATGGACAGGCCGGTGACGCACACGACCACGCCGACGACCGACGCGACCAGCATGGTGCGGCGGAACGAGCGGGTCACGAGCTGGCCGATGGCGACGGGCACGATCATGAGCGCCGAGACGAGCAGCAGCCCCACGACGCGCATCGCGACGGTCACGGTCAGCGCGGCGAGCACGGCCACGGCCATGTTCAGCGCCCAGACGGGCAGCCCGGCGGAGACGGCGAACTCCTCGTCGTGGCTCACGGAGAACAGCGCCGCGCGCAGACCGAGGCCGATGATCAGGATGAGTCCGCACAGCGCCACGGTGACCCAGACGTCGGCCAGCGTGACGGACGAGATAGAGCCGAACAGATAGGCCATGAGGCTCCCGGACGAGCCGCCGGCCAGGCCGATGAGCAGCACGCCGCCCGCGATGCCGCCGTAGAACAGGATCGCGAGCGCCAGGTCGCCCGACGTGCGGCCGCGGCGGCGCACCACCTCGATGAGCACCGAACCGGCGACGGCGGCGACCACCGCGCCGGGGACGGCGAGGACGTCGGCGGGCACCAGGCCCATCGCCGCGCCGACGAGCCAGCCGAGCGCGACTCCCGTCAGCGCGACGTGACCGATGCCGTCGCCCAGCAGGGCGAGGCGCTTCTGCACCAGGTAGGTGCCCACGACAGGCGCGCTGACGCCGACCAGCAGCGCCGCGACGAGCGCCCGCTGCATGAACGGGTCGGTGACCATCTCCCACAGGCCGCTCAACGTGCCACCTCGTCCTCGGTGTCGTCAGGTCGCTCGAACGGGCCGTCGGCGAGGCGCACGTCCTCGGGACGCTGCACGGTGCGGGGGTGCGCGTGCGGGTGCACGTGCTCGTGGGCCTCGCCGCCGTGCCCCGGGCGCGGCGTGGGCGGGGCGCCGTCGTGCACCACCTTGCCGTGCCGCAGCACGACGCAGCGCTGGACCAGCGGGGCGAGCTCGCCGAGCTCGTGCAGCACGACGAGCACCGTCATGCCGTCGGCGACGAGCCGCGTCATGGTGGCGGCGAAGGCCTCCTGGCTGGGCCGGTCGACGCCTGCCACGGGCTCGTCGAGCACGAGCAGCTCCGGGCGGCGCACCAGTGCGCGGGCGATGAGCACGCGCTGCTGCTGACCGCCGGAGAGCTGGTGCGTGGCGTACCGGGCACGGTCGGCCAGGCCGACGAGGTCGAGAGCCTCGCGGACGCTGCTGCGCCAGCCGCGCGGCAGCCGCAGGCGCCGGCCGTGCAGCAGGCCCGAGGCGACGACCTCCGCGGCCGTGGACGGGACGCCGGCGACGGCGCTCACGCGCTGCGGCACGTAGCCGACGCGCGCCCAGGGCACGTCGTTGCCGAGCGCGTGGCCGAACAGGTGCACGCTGCCCGCGGTGGCCGGCAGGACGCCGACGAGGGTGCGCACCAGCGTGGACTTGCCGGACCCGTTGGCGCCGAGCAGCGCGACGACCTCGCCGCGCCGGACGGTGAGGTCCACCCCGCGCAGCACGGGGCTGGCGCCGAGGCGCACGTGCACGTCGCGGGCCTCGATCGCGGGGACGCCGTCGTCGGGCGGCGGTGGAGTCCCGGCCCCGCTGGGGGAGTCGGTGGCGAGGCTGGTCATGAGCACTGCAGCCCTTCGGTGAGCGCGGCCAGGTTGTCCTGCATGACCGAGACGTAGTCGTCCCCGGCCGCGGCCGCGTCCTCGGACAGCCCCTCGAGCGGGTCGAGGACGGCGGTCGTCACGCCGATGTCGTTCGCCAGGGTATCGGCGACCTTCGGGCTGGTCAGCGTCTCGGTGAAGATGGTGCTGACGTCGTTCTCCTCGACGATGGCACCGACCTCGCGCAGCCGCGCGGGGGAGGGCTCCGCCTCTGGGTCGAGGCCGACGATGCCCACCTGCTCCAGGTCGTAGCGCTCCGCGAGGTAGCCGAACGCCTCGTGCGACGTGACGAGGGTGCGTGACGCGCACTCCTCGAGCCCCGCGGAGTAGTCGGCGTCGATCCCCTGCAGCGTCTTCTCCAGGGCCCGGGCGTTCTCGGCGTACGCCGCGGCGTGCTCGGGGTCCGCCTCGCCGAGGGACGCCGCGACGGCGTGGCCGACGTCGACCAGGCGGGTCGGGTCGAGCCAGAAGTGCGGGTCGGTCGCGCCCTCGGCGTGGTCGTGGCCGTCGTCCGCATGCTCGCCCGAGTCCTGCTCGAGCTGGTCGGCCGTGGCGTCCTCGTCCGTCGGGGTGCCGGGGTGCTGCTCGAGCGTCACGACGTCGCTCGTGTCCACGACGTGCTCCGGCGACTGCGTCTCGACGGCCTCGTCGACGGCGGTCTGGAAGCCCGAGGAGTAGACGACGAGGTCGGCCGTGCCGATCTCGCGCACCTGCGCGGGGGAGAGCTCGAGGTCGTGCGGCTCGGCCGCCGGCGGCGTGAGGTTGGAGACGGAGACCAGGTCGCCGCCGACCTGCTGTGCCACGTACTGCAGCGGGTAGAAGGAGGCCAGCACCTCGAGCGTGCCGTCGGCGGCGCCGTCGTCGGTGGAGCAGCCCGCGAGCACGGCGGGCAGGGCGAGGGCGGGCAGGGCGGCGAGGGCCGCGCGTCGGCGAAGCATGAGAACGATTCTCAGGAGTTTGAGAACCGTTGTCAACTCGGTTCTGCGAGGCCCTGGCCTGCGTGCGGCAGTCAGCCGGTCGGCCCCTCGTCGTAGCCGGGTCGTGCGACCAGGACCGACTGGAAGAAGTGGCCCTGCTCCTCGTCCGGGTCGACGTCCTCCACGAACGGCCGCCATAACGACAGCAGCAGGGTCGGCGCCGTGTAGCTCCGCCCGCCCTCGTCCTCCTCCAGGTCGGTCACCGCGGAGAGCTGTTCCACCACCCGTGCGGCGGGCGTGCCCAGCAGGTCGATGCCGCGGTACCGGACGCTGATCGGGCCGTACGGCCGATACACCTGGATCGCGACCACCGACCCGTCCGGCCCTGGCTCGAGCTCCACCGACAGGCCACCCCAGGAGGCGAGGCGCTCGGCGTCAGCGAGCGCGGACTCCGCCTCCTCCATGGTCATGCCGATGCGGACCGGGCCCACGGACTCCGGGGGGACGAGCTCGATGATCATGCCGTGCCTCTCTCGGGCGTGCGCAGCGGCGGTCGGGCCGTTGCCGGGTCCCCGTCGCCGGGGTGCTGCGGAGCGTAGCAAGCACGATGCGCCGCGACGCCGGTGGCCGTCACGACGCGCCCGAGCGACCCGAGGTCGCTCGTCGAACGACCGCCGCGCGGCGCTGGGCGAGGTGCGCACGCAGGTCCCGTGCCGACGCGAGATCGACGGCGCGATCGTAGGCCGCCGCGGCGTCGTCGGCGCGCCCGAGCCGGGCGAGGAGCTCGGCGCGCACGGCCCAGGCGGGCTGGAACCGGGCAACGGCATCACCCAGGGCGTCGAGGGCCGCGAGCCCGGCCGCCGGACCGTCGGTCTCGGCGACGACGGCGGCGCGCGCCACCGCGCCGCCGAGGGACGGTGCGACCTGCTGGAGCGCGTCGTGCAGCCGCCGGAGCGCGGCCCGGTCGGGCGGCTCTCCGGCCCGGCGGGCGCAGTGCACGGCCTGGACGGCGGCCTCGAGCTGGAAGCGGCCCACCGCACCCTGGGCGTGAGCCGCGCGCAGGTGCTCGTGCGCACGGGCGATCGCGGCCGCGTCCCAGCGGTCCGGGTCCTGCTCCGTCAGCGGGACGAAGCGTCCCTCGGCGTCGGTGCGGGCGGCGGCGCGGGCCGTCGAGAGGAGCACGAGCGCGGCCAGGCCGCGGACCTCGGGGTCGCGGGGCGCGAGCTGGGCCAGCACCTCGGCGAGCCGCAGCGCCTCGGACGGCAGCGGGCGCGGCTCCGCGTCGGCGGTGGACCACTCCACCACGTAGGCGCCGTAGACCGCCTCGAGCACGTCGGCCATCCGGTCCGGCAGCACGGAACGGTCGGGCAGCTCGAACGGGACCCCGGCGTCCCTGATCCGCCGCTTGGCGCGCACCAGGCGCGTGGCCATCGTCGCGGCCGGGACCGAGAACGCCGGGGCGACCTGCGCGGCCGTGAACCCCAGCACCGCGGTGAGCATCAGCGGCGTGCGGGCCACCGGGTCGACGGCCGGGTGCGCGCAGACGAGCATCAGCTCCAGGCGGTGGTCGCCGATCGCGTCCGGGTCCACGTCCTCGAGCCGGACCGGCGCGTGCCGCTCGGGGACCAGGGGCGTGGTGCGTCGCACCTCGGCCGACCGGTGCCGGTCGCGCAGCCGGCGTCGCGCGACGGTGAGCAGCCACCCGGCGGGGTTGTCGGGCACGCCGGTCCGGGGCCAGGTGGCCAGGGCGCGCTCGAGCGCATCGCCCAGGGCGTCCTCCGCGGCCTGGAGGTCGCCCGACCCGGCGGCCAGCAGCGCGACGAGGCGGCCGTAGCCGTCCCGTGCGGCCGTGGCCGCCGCGTCGTACGCGACCCTGTCGACCCCGTCGTCAGGGGAGGTCGCGGTCACGGCACCGGACCTACTCGGCCGGGCCGTGACCGGTCCACGCCCCGTCGACGATCGACGTCGCGACCGGGCGCACCTCGACCGACCCGTACGACGCGCCGGGGCACTTCTCCGCCCACGCCACGGCGGCGTCGAGGTCCGGCACGTCGATGACGAAGACGCCCGCGAGCGCCTCCTTCGACTCCGCGAACGGGCCGTCCTGCACCTGCGTGGCGCCGGTGCGGCGTGTCACGGTGGTGGTGGCGTGGGAGAACTGCAGGACGTCGGCGCCCACGAGCACGCCGGCGTCCACCAGCGCGTCGGCGTAGTCGGAGAACAGCCGCTCCATCTCGGAGATGCCCTCCGCGGGGATGTCTCCCGGGGCGGGCTCGGGGTTGTGCAGCAGCAGTGCGTAGCGCATGGTCGGTCTCCTTCGTCGTCACTCGGTGTCGTCGAGCGCTGACTTCGCGCCGACTCCATGGTCGCCGCCCGCGTGCCGGGGCGACACCCTGATGACGATCGAGGCGCGCCGAGATCGTCATCCCGGTGCGATTCACCCTCGCGGGCGGTGCGGCCGCCTCCGTACGCTGGCGGCAGCGGCGCGGGACGGCGGCCGCGGGCGGGGGAGCAGACCGATGTGTTTCGACGAGCTCGTGTTGGTCCGGCTGGTGCGCCCGGACGGCTGGGCGCCGCTGCCCGAGGACGAGGAGCTGGCCGTGCAGGACGGGCACCTGGCAGCCGTCGCGGACCTGCACGCGCGCGGGCTGCTGCTCGCCGCGGGCTCGGCCGTGGGCACCGACGAGCGGGTGCGGGGCTTCGCGGTCATGACCTGCGGCGCGCACGAGGCGGAGGAGCTGTGGGCCCGGGACCCGGGCGTGCTCGCGGGCCGGTTCGTCGCAGAGTGCACGGGGTGGCTGACGCCGACAGGGATGATCGCCGCCGGCCCGGAGGGCCCGCCGCGCTCGGTGGCCGAGGCCGAGGGCTGACCAGGCCCCCGGTCCGGCGGGCGGGCCCCGGTAGGCTGAGGCCACCGCAGCCGGTCGCCGTCGAGCCTCGACGTGCCGACCGGGCGGCGTTCCCCCGCACCGGCCCCACGAGCCACGTGGCGGCCCGACATCCAGGAGTGATCCGTGGCAGCACCGTCCCCCACCGCCAAGCTCGACGCCGTCGTCTCCCTCGCCAAGCGGCGAGGTTTCGTGTTCCAGTCCGGCGAGATCTACGGCGGTACGCGCTCCGCGTGGGACTACGGGCCCCTCGGCGTGGAGCTCAAGGAGAACATCAAGCAGCAGTGGTGGCGCGCGATGACGCGCCGCGACGACGTCGTCGGCCTCGACTCCGCCGTCATCCTGCCGACCCCGGTGTGGAAGGCGTCGGGTCACCTCGGTGCGTTCAACGACCCGCTGACGGAGTGCCTGAGCTGCCACAAGCGGTTCCGCGAGGACCACATGATCGAGGAGTTCGAGGAGAAGAAGGGCCGCGCCCCCGAGGGCGGCCTCGCCGAGATCGCCTGCCCGAACTGCGGCACCCGGGGCCAGTGGACCGAGCCGCGCGACTTCAACATGATGCTCAAGACGTACCTCGGCCCCGTCGAGGACGAGTCGGGCGTGCACTACCTGCGGCCCGAGACGGCGCAGGGCATCTTCGTGAACTTCTCCAACGTCGCGGCGGCCTCGCGCAAGAAGCCGCCCTTCGGCATCGCGCAGATCGGCAAGTCGTTCCGCAACGAGATCACGCCGGGCAACTTCATCTTCCGCACGCGCGAGTTCGAGCAGATGGAGATGGAGTTCTTCGTCCAGCCCGGGACCGACGCCGAGTGGCACCAGTACTGGATCGACACGCGCATGGCCTGGTACACGGACCTGGGTATCGACGCGGACAACCTGCGCCTGTACGAGCACCCGGCGGACAAGCTCTCGCACTACTCCACCCGCACGGTGGACATCGAGTACCGCTTCGGTTTCACCGGCAGCGAGTGGGGCGAGCTCGAGGGCGTCGCGAACCGTACGGACTTCGACCTCAAGACGCACTCGGAGCACTCGGGCAAGGACCTGTCGTTCTTCGACCAGGCGACGAACGAGCGCTGGCTCCCGTACGTCATCGAGCCGGCCGCGGGCCTGACCCGCTCGCTCATGGCGTTCCTCATCGAGGCATACGCCGAGGACGAGGCGCCCAACACCAAGGGCGGCGTCGACAAGCGCACCGTGCTGCGCCTCGACCCGCGCCTCGCGCCGGTCAAGGCCGCCGTCCTGCCGCTCAGCCGCAACGAGGCGCTGTCGCCCAAGGCGCGCGACCTCGCCGCGGAGCTGCGCCAGAACTGGAACGTCGACTTCGACGACGCCGGTGCCATCGGCCGCCGCTACCGCCGCCAGGACGAGATCGGTACGCCGTTCTGCGTCACCGTCGACTTCGACACCCTCGACGACGACGCCGTGACCATCCGCCACCGCGACACGATGGCGCAGGAGCGCGTGGCGCTCGCCAAGGTCACCGCGTACCTCGCGGAGCACCTCGCCGCGTTCTGACCACCGGCCGGCACGACGGGGCCCGGGTCCGCAGCTGCGGACCCGGGCCCCGTCGTCGTTCCTGGCGTGGCGCTCCTGCGCTCAGGTGCGGCTTCGCCGGAGCAGGCCGAGGACCAGGCTCACGACCAGCACGATGACCCCGATCCAGATGAGGAACTGGCCGATGTTGGTCGCGACGCCGAGGATCACGAGGACGACCCCGACGATGATGAGGATGAGCCATGCGGGCATGGTGACCTCCTGGAGTACTGGCGACGCCCGTGCGGCGCCGCGCCGGACGACCGTGCCACAACGCCCGGATACATGCACCTTGTCGGCTACGTCCGTGATGACCCTCACAGCGCGACCGTGTACGGGCGCCCCGTCCCGTGCACCGCGGCGTCGATCGTGCGGGCCACGGCGTCGACCGCGGGTCGGCGCGGCGCCGTCGACGGCTCCAGCAGCACGATCTCCCGTTCCACGAGGTCGAGCAGCGAGGTGGTCCGCAGGTCGTGCGCCGGTCGGAGCCGGAGCATGATCGGCGTGGCGAGGGTGACGCCCAGCCCTTGGGCGACGAGCGCCAGGGTGGTGGAGGTGTCGTTCACCTCGTGCGCTGCGCGCGGCTCGAAGCCGGCAGCGCGGCACGCCCCGCGCACGGCCGCGCCGTAGTGCGTGGGGAGCGGCGGCAGGATCCACGCCTGGTCGGCGACGTCGGCGAGGTGCAGCCGGGACGGCAGGTCCGAGGCCGGTGCCGACACGAGCTCGAACCGCTCGGTGCGCAGCGGTCGCAGCACCGTGCCGGGCAGGCGCGGGATGGGGGCCCCGGGGTAGTCCAGGCCCAGCCCGAGGTCGACGTCGCCGCGTCGCACCGCGCCGGCGACGTCGTCGACCGTCAGCTCGATGCCGACGAGCGTGATCCGCGGGAACGAGACGGCGAGGTCCGCCACGAGCTGCGGCAGCAGGCTGGCCGCCACGGTCGCGAAGGCGCCCACCCGCACGGTGCCGGACGCGTCGCCGCTCGCGGCGCGGGCCGAGTCGAGGGCGTCGCGCTGGGCCGCCAGGAGGGTCTCGGCACGTTCCGCCAGGGCGAGCCCGGCCTCGGTGAGCGCGACGCCCCGCCCGTGCGGGCGGACCACCTCGGTGCCGACGGCGCGGGCGAGCCCGGCGAGCTGGTGGGAGACGGCACCCGTGGTGTAGCCGAGGGAGGTGGCCGCGGCCGTCATCGTGCGCTGCTCGGCCAGGGCGCGGAGGGCTCGGAGCCCGGACCACGGCAGGTCTCGCGCTGAGGGATCGACGGCGCTGGCGTCCACCCGACCAGGCTACAACCGTTCAGGCATCCTGGACGGTTTCAACGACGAACCTTCGATGGTGCTTGACGCTCCGGCAGGGGCAGGATGGGCGCAACGGGTGGTTCACGACAGGGAGGTCGGGTGGCACAGCTCCAGGGCGCCCCGCCACGGGCGGACGTCGTCGTCGTCGGGGGCGGGGTCATGGGCGCGTCCGTCGCGTTCCACCTCACGGAGGCCGGGGCCGACGTGGTGCTCCTCGAGTCCGGAGAGCTGGGGCGCGGGAGCTCCGGCAAGCCCATCGGCGGCGTGCGCGCGCAGTTCTCCGACCCCGCGAACGTCGCGCTCGGCCGGCGCAGCCTCGAGCTGTTCGAGGACTTCCGGGCGCGGCCGGGCGCCGACATCGGGCTGCGGCAGGCCGGGTACCTCTTCGCGCTGCCCACCGACGACGACGTGGAGCTGTTCGGCCGGTCCGTCGCGATGCAGCGCGACCTCGGCGTCGACAGCCGCCTCCTCACCGTCCCGGAGGCGCGCCGCCTCAACCCCTACCTGTCCGCGACCGCCTACGCCGGCGCCGCCTACGCGCCGCGGGACGGCTGGGCGCACCCCGCGGCCGTCGTCGCCGGGTACGTGGACGGCGCGCGCCGCCGCGGCGCGACCGTCGTCACCCACGCGCCCGCGACCGCCGTCGAGCCCCTGCCGGGCGGCCGGGTCACGGTCGTCACGCCGCGCGGCCGCGTCACCGCGCCCGTCGTCGTCGTGTGCGCCGGCGCCTGGTCCCGCGCCGTCGGCGCCCTCGCGGACGTCGACCTGCCCGTGGATCCCGTGCGCCGCCAGATCGCGTTCACCGCGCCGCTGGAGCCCGCGCCCCCGACGATCCCGTTCACCATCGACTTCGGCACCACGTACTACCTGCACAACGCGGACGCGCAGGGCACGCTGCTGCTCGGCGCCTCGGAGCCGGGCACCCCGGTCGGCTTCGACACGACCTACGACCCGGCCTGGGAGCCCTGGCTGCGCGGCCTGACGGCGCGCGCCACCCCGGCGCTCGCGGACGCGCCGCTGACCGGCGGCTGGGCCGGGCTGTACGAGCTGACGCCGGACCACGACGCCCTGATCGGCGAGGCGACGTCGTCGGGGGCCGCCGGCGGGGGCGCCCGCGTGCTGTACGCGTGCGGGTTCTCGGGGCACGGATTCCTGCAGGCTCCCGCCGTCGGGGAGGCGGTGACCGACCTGTACCTCGGCCGCGCCGGTACGCCCGCGGCCCGCGGGGTCGACGTGTCGGCGTTCGACGCCGGCCGGTTCGGGGCGCGGCGGGCGCGCACCGAGGCCAACATCATCTGAGAGAGGAGTCGCGCACCGTGACGTCCCTTGACATCCGTGACACACGTGGCACGTTCTGGGAACCGTGGCAGCTGCGGGCGGCGTTCGCCCGTGCGCTGTCCGACATGTACGGCCGGGAGGTGCCCGCCTATACGACGCTGCTCGAGGTGTCCCACGACGTCAACGCCGACGTCGTGCGGGCCCGCGGCGCCGACGCCGAGCGGCTGGGCTCCATCGACCGCGTCACGGCCGAGCGGCACGGCGCGATCCGGGTCGGCACGCCTGCGGAGATCCAGCAGGTCGCGCGGATCTTCGGCGCGATGGGCATGCACCCCGTGGGCTTCTACGACCTCCGCGACGCGTCGTCGTCCTCCGTACCCGTGATCTCCACGGCGTTCCGGCCGATCGACCGGGCCGAGCTGGCGCGCAACCCCTTCCGCGTCTTCACCTCGATGCTGGTGCCGTCCGACAGGCGGTTCTTCAGCGCGGACCTGCAGCGGCGGCTCGAGCGGTTCCTCGGGGCCCGCACGCTGTTCGGGCCGGAGCTGCTGGCGCTCGCCGACCGCGCCGAGGCCGACGGCGGGCTCGCGGGCGACGACGCAGCGGCGTTCCTGCGCCTGGCCACCGCAGCGTTCGAGCTGGGGCGCGAGCCCGTCGACCAGGCCTGGTACCGGGAGCTCGAGGCGGTCTCGGCGGTGGCTGCCGACATCGGCGGCGTGCCGACCACGCACATCAACCACCTCACGCCCCGCGTCCTCGACATCGACGACCTGTACGCCCGCATGGAGGCGCGCGGCATCACGATGATCGACGCCATCCAGGGCCCGCCGCTGTGGGAGGGGCCGGACGTGCTGCTGCGGCAGACGTCGTTCCGGGCGCTCGCGGAGCCGCGCACGTTCCGCACGCCGGACGGGCAGATCGTGCAGGACGCGCTGCGCGTGCGGTTCGGCGAGGTCGAGGCGCGCGGCATCGCGCTGACCCGGGAGGGCCGGGCGCGCTACGACGCCGCCGTCGTGCAGGGCGCGACGCCCGAGGTGTGGCGCCGGACGTTCCCCGCCACCGAGGCCGGGCTCGTCGAGCAGGGTCTCGGGTACTTCACCTACGAGACGACCGACGACGGCGCGGTGGCCCGGGAGCCGATCGTCTACGAGGACTTCCTGCCCCGCTCCGCCGCCGGCATCTTCCAGTCGAACCTCACCGAGGAGGGCTCCAAGGACGCCAGCCAGGCGGGCGAGGAGCGTGACGCCGACTGGATGGCCGGCGCCGTCGGGCGCGAGCTGTTCGACCCCTTCGACCTGTACGCGGCGCAGGTGGCGGCCTCGCTCACCTCTGCCGCGCACCTCCGCGGCGTCGCGCCGGAGACCCTGGCTGCGACGCCCGCCGTCCCCACCACCACGAGCACGGGAGCCGACGCATGACCACCACCGACACGACCACCCCCGCCGCGGGCACCCTCGGCGCCGAGCTGCGCGAGGCCGCGCTCGCCGCGCTGCGACGGATCGGCGCCGACGTACCGTCGGTCGAGCTCGTCGACCCCGCGGACGGGACCTCGACACGCTCGACCATCCCCGTCGTCTCGCCGCTGGCGGGCGAGCCGCTGCTCACCCTCCCGGAGGCGGGGGCGGCCGACGTGGACGCCGCGATCACGTCCGCCGCTGAGGCGTTCCGCACCTGGCGCTCGGTGCCCGGTCCGGTGCGCGGCGGGGTGGTGCGCCGCCTCGGCGAGCTGCTCACCGAGCACAAGGCCGACCTGGCCGAGCTCGTGACCATCGAGGCGGGCAAGATCACCTCGGAGGCGCTCGGGGAGGTCCAGGAGATGATCGACGTCTGCGACTACGCCGTGGGCCTGTCGCGGTCCCTCGGCGGGCGGACGATGCCGTCCGAGCGCCCCGGCCACCGGCTCATGGAGCAGTGGCACCCGCTCGGCGTCGTCGGCGTCGTCAGCGCGTTCAACTTCCCCGTCGCGGTGTGGTCGTGGAACACGGCCGTCGCCCTGGTCTGCGGCGACACCGTGGTGTGGAAGCCGAGCGAGAAGACGCCGCTGAGCGCACTTGCGTCGAACGCCCTGCTGCGGCAGGCGCTCGCGGAGGCCGGGTTCCCCGAGGCGGTGAGCCAGGTGGTGCTCGGCGCGCGCGAGGCGGGGGAGGCCCTGGTCGCCGACCGCCGGGTCGCCCTGCTGTCCGCGACCGGGTCGGAGCGGATGGGCCAGCAGGTTGCGCCCGTCGTCGCCGGCCGCGGGGGCCGGTACCTCCTGGAGCTCGGCGGCAACAACGCGGCCGTCGTCGCGCCGTCGGCCGACCTCGACCTCGCCGTGCGGGGCATCGTGTTCGCCGCCGCGGGCACGGCCGGGCAGCGGTGCACCTCCCTGCGGCGGCTCATCGTGCACTCGTCGGTGGTCGACGACCTCGTCGGCCGGCTGCAGGCCGTGTATGCCGGCCTGCCGATCGGCGATCCGCGCGCCGACGGCACGCTGGTCGGCCCGCTCACCGACGGCGGGGCGCGCGAGCGGATGCTCGCCGCGCTGGACGAGGCCCGGGCCGACGGCGGCACGGTCGTCGTCGGGGGAGAGGCGGTCGAAGTCGACGGCGCGCCCGGCGCGGCGTACGTCTCGCCGGCGCTGGTGCGGATGCCGGCGCAGACGGACGTCGTGCGTCGGGAGACGTTCGCGCCCATCCTCTACGTGCTGACCTACGACACGCTCGAGGAGGCCATCGCCCTGCACAACGACGTCCCGCAGGGGCTGAGCAGCGCGATCTTCACGCTCGACGTGCGCGAGGCGGAGACGTTCCTGTCCGAGGTCGGCTCCGACTGCGGCATCGTCAACGTCAACATCGGCACGTCCGGCGCGGAGATCGGCGGCGCGTTCGGCGGGGAGAAGTCCACCGGCGGCGGTCGCGAGTCCGGCTCCGACTCGTGGAAGCAGTACATGCGCCGCGCCACCAACACCGTGAACTACTCGACCGAGCTGCCCCTGGCGCAGGGCGTGAACTTCGGCTGACGACGTCTCCCGCCGAGACAGAGCCCGAGTCCTGCCGAGATAGAGCGCGCCGCGCCGAGATAGATCTATCTCAGCGCGGCGCGCGCTCTATCTCGGCAAGCCATGACAGATGTCATGGCCACGTCGTGACAGGCGACCCTGCAGGTCAGGGCGCCGCACGGCGAGGATCGAGGCATGACCTCGACGAGCACCACGACACCGTCCGCACCACCGGCACTGAGCCTGCGCGGGCTGCGCAAGGAGTTCCCCTCGTCCGCAGGGCCCGTCCGCGCGGTCGACGGCATCGACCTGGAGATCGCCCCCGGCGAGGTGGTGGCGTTCCTCGGCCCCAACGGCGCCGGCAAGACCAGCACCATCGACATGGTGCTCGGGCTCAGCACCCCCACCGCCGGCACCGTGCGCGTGTTCGGCACCGACCCGGCCGAGGCGATCGCCGCCGGCCGCGTCGCCGCGGTGATGCAGACGGGCGGGCTGCTGCGCGACATCACCGTGGCCGAGACCGTCGGCCTCACCGCGGCGCTGTTCGGCCGGACCGGCTCTCCGACGCCCTACCTGGAGCGGGCCGGCATCGCCGACCTCGCCGACCGCCTGGTGGGCAAGTGCTCCGGTGGCCAGCAGCAGCGCCTGCGGTTCGCGATGGCCCTGGTCAGCGAGCCCGACCTGCTCCTCCTCGACGAGCCGACCACCGGCATGGACGTCGAAGGCCGCCGCGAGTTCTGGGCCGCGATCCGCGCCGACGCCGCGGCGGGCCGCACCGTCGTCTTCGCCACCCACTACCTGGAGGAGGCGGACGCGTACGCCGACCGCGTGGTGCTGGTCAGCCAGGGACGTGTCGTCGCCGACGGCTCCACCGCCGAGGTGAAGAACCTCGCGTCGGGGCGCACCGTCAGCGCCCGGATCGACGACGACGGCGAGCGCGCCGCCGTGACCGTGCAGCTGCGCGGCCTGCCGGTCGTGGACGCCATCGACCACCGCGGGTCGCGGCTGGTCGTGCGCACACCCGACTCCGACGTCGTCGCCCGCTTCCTGCTCACGCAGACGACCGCGAGCGACCTCGAGGTCGCCTCCGAGAACCTCGAGGACGCGTTCGTCGCCCTCACCGCCACCGCAGCCACGACCATGGACGGAGCCTCCTGATGAGCGCCACCACCTCGACACCGGGCACGACCTCGGGCACGACGTCGGGCGTCACCTCGGCTCCCGCCGCGCGACCGCGCATCCGCACCTCGACCGCGGTGCGCGCCTACCTCGCCGTCGAGCTGCGCCGCTCGCTGCGCAACCGGCGCACCCTGATCTTCTCGATGGTCATGCCGCCCGTCCTCTTCCTCATCTTCGGGCTGCAGGGCGACTACGCGAACCAGAGCGCGGGACACGGCAACGTCACCGCGTGGATCGCCGTCTCGATGACGCTGTACGGGGCGATGGTCACCGCCACCGCGGGTGGCGCGAGCGTGTCCGTGGAGCGTGCCCAGGGCTGGACCCGGCAGCTGCGCCTGACCCCGCTGCGGCCCGCCGTCTACGTCGCGGTGAAGCTCGCCGCCGCGATGGCCCTCGGGGCGGCCTCCGTCCTGGTCACCCTCGTGGTGGCGGCGGTCACCGGGGCGCAGATGCCGGCGACCGCCTGGGTCCTGTGCGCGCTGCTCGCATGGGTGGGCTCCCTGGTCTTCGCCGCGTTCGGCCTGTTCATGGGCTACCTGCTCCCGGCGGAGAACGTCATGCAGATCCTCGGCCCGGTGCTCGCGCTGCTCTCCTTCGCCGGCGGGCTGTTCGTGCCGCTCGGCGACGGCTGGTGGGCCACCGTGGCGCAGCTCTTCCCGACGTACGGCCTGGCCGAGCTGGTGCACGCGCCCCTCGGCGGCGAGCTCGGAATCACTGCCGTGGTGAACGTCGTGGCGTGGGCCGTGATCTTCTCCGTCGGCGCCGCCTGGCGGTTCCGCAAGGACACGGCGCGGGTGTGAGCGTCCGCTCCGCCTGCGCGACAGGCGGGCATGGCACGGTGGGGGACGTGACCCCGACGTCCCCCGCCGCGCCGCCCGTCGAGCCCGGCGGCCTTCCGTCGGACCCCGACTCCCGCTACCCGCTCGGCGGGATGCCGCGGTTCGGCCCGATGCTCGCGATCATCTGGGTGGTCTTCCTCGTCGAGCCCTTCCAGGCGTCGTTCGACGCGCCCACCGCGCTGCTGCGCGCGGTGGGCGTCGTCGGCGTCCTCGGGGTCGCGACGATCTTCGCGCTGACGTTCCTGCGGTATCGGCGGCGGCCCGCCCTGCGCCCGCGCGCCGCGGTGCTGCTGCTGGTCGTGCAGGTCGTGTGCGTCGCGCTCTCGTGCCTTGCCGCGCAGCAGCACGGACTCGTCGGCCTCGTCTTCGTGTGCGTCACCGCGATCTATCTCGTGCCGGGGCGCGTGGCGCTGGTGATCGTCGGCGCGAGCGTCGTGGTCATGGTCGTGCTGCCGCGCGTGCTGCCGGGGTGGCAGACGGAGGACGGCAACGTCGTCGGGGCGCTGCTCGCCAGCGCCGCGGTGTACGGGTTCACGCAGGTGATCGAGCGCAACCGGCGCCTCCGCGAGGCCCAGCAGCAGGTGGCCGACCTCGCCGTCGCCCGAGAGCGCGAGCGCATCGCCCGGGACATGCACGACGTCCTCGGCCACTCGCTCACCGTCATCTCCGTCAAGGCCGAGCTGGCGGCCAAGCTCCTCGCCTCGGCGGGCCCCGAGGGTGCCGCCTCGTCGCCGACGGCCCGGGCCGCCGCCGAGGTCGCCGACATCCAGGACCTCGCCCGCGGGGCGCTCGCCGACGTGCGCGGCACGGTCGCCGGGGCGCGGCGCGTCACCCTCGCCGGCGAGCTCGCCGCCACCCGATCCGCGCTCGACGCAGCCGGGGTCGCCGCCGAGCTCCCGGGTGCCGTCGATGCCGTGCCCGCCGACCGGCGGGAGCTGTTCGCGTGGGTGCTGCGCGAGGGCACCACCAACGTGGTGCGGCACGCGCGCGCGTCCCGGGTGGTCGTGACCCTCACCCCCGGCTCGCTCGTCGTCGAGGACGACGGCCGCGGCGTGCCCGGGCCCCGGGAGGAGGGCGGCGGCCGTGGGCTGATCGGCCTCGCCGCGCGCGCCCGGCAGGCCGGCGCGGTGCTGGAGACGGGCCCGAGCGCGCTCGGCGGCTTCCGGATCGCCGTGACGGCCCGCGACGACGCGTCGCCCGCGGGTGCCAGGATCGACCCGTGATCCGACTGCTGCTGGCCGACGACCAGGCGCTCGTGCGGGGCGCGCTCGCCGCGCTGCTCGACCTCGAGTCCGACCTCGAGGTCGTGGCCCAGGTCGGGCGCGGGGACGAGGTGCTCGACGCCGCCCGTTCCTCCGGTGCGGACGTCGCGCTGCTCGACGTCGAGATGCCCGGGCTGGACGGCATCGCCGCCGCGGCGGCGCTGCACCGGGAGTTGCCAGCATGCCGCGCGCTCGTCGTGACGACGTTCGGCCGCCCCGGCTACCTGCGCAGGGCGCTCGACGCCGGTGCGAGCGGGTTCGTCGTCAAGGACACGCCCGCCGAGCAGCTCGCCGACGCCGTGCGTCGCGTGCACGCCGGGCTGCGCGCCGTCGACCCCGACCTCGCCATCGCGTCGCTGGCCGTGGGCGCGAGCCCGCTCACCGAGCGGGAGCGGCACGTGCTGGCGCTCGCGGCGGGCGGCGGCACCGTGGCGCAGGTGGCGGCCGAGGCGTTCCTCTCTGAGGGCACCGTCCGCAACTACCTGTCGGCGGCCATCGGCAAGACGGGCGCGCGCACGCGCGCCGAGGCCGTGCGGATCGCGCAGGAGAACGGCTGGCTCTGACGGGGCACCCGTCGGCGTTTGCGACAATGGGGTACGTGACCTCCACCCTCGATCCCGTCAGCACCGACGCCGCGCGCGTCCTGCCGCCGCTGCAGATCGGGCCGATCACCGTGGACACCCCGGTGGTGCTGGCCCCGATGGCCGGCGTCACCAACCGCGCCTTCCGCACGCTGTGCCGCGAGGCCGGGGCGTCGCAGGGCTTCGACCCCGGCCTGTACGTCGCGGAGATGGTGACCAGCCGCGCTCTCGTGGAGCGCAACGTCGAGTCGCTGCGCATCGTCACGTTCGGCGACGACGAGACGCCCCGCTCCGCGCAGGTATACGGCGTCGACCCTGCCACGGTCGGCGCCGCGGTGGCGATCATCGCGGGCGAGGACCGTGCCGACCACGTCGACCTCAACTTCGGCTGTCCCGTGCCCAAGGTGACGCGCAGGGGCGGCGGCTCCGCGCTGCCGTGGAAGCGCCAGCTGTTCACGGACATCGTCCGCGCGGCGGTGGAGGCCGCCGAGCCGCACGGCGTGCCCGTCACCGTGAAGATGCGCAAGGGCATCGACGACGACCACCTGACCTACCTGGAGGCCGGCCGCATCGCCGAGTCGCTCGGGGTCGCCGCGGTGGCGCTGCACGCCCGCACGGCCGCCGACTACTACTCCGGCACGGCCGACTGGACCGCGATCGCGCGGCTCAAGGAGGCGGTCCGCACCGTGCCGGTGCTGGGCAACGGCGACATCTGGTCGGCCGAGGACGCGCTGCGCATGGTGCGCGAGACCGGCGCGGACGGCGTCGTCGTCGGCCGCGGCTGCCAGGGCCGCCCGTGGCTGTTCGCCGACCTCGCCGCCGCCTTCCACGGCGTGACCACGCGCGTGCGCCCGGACCTGCGCGAGGTCGCCGACACCGTCTACCGGCACGGCGAGCTGATGATCGACTACTACGACGGCGACGAGGGCAAGGGCATGCGCGACCTGCGCAAGCACATGGCCTGGTACCTCAAGGGGTACGCCGCCGGGGGCGACGCGCGCCGTGCCCTCGCGATGGTCTCCACCCTGGCCGAGCTGCGGGAGCGCCTCGACGTGCTCGACCTGGACCTGCCCTACCCGGGCGAGGACGCCGAGGGCCCGCGCGGGCGCGCGGGCTCCCCGAAGCAGCCGCACCTGCCGTACGGCTGGCTCGACTCCCGCGACCTCGACGCCGAGTTCGAGGCGAAGCTGCGCGAGGCCGAGCTCAGCGTCAGCGGTGGCTGAGCGACCCGATCGCCGAGGTAGTCCGCACCGTGCCGAGGTAGTTCCGGAAGAGGCGAGGTAGTTCGAACTACCTCGCCGGTTCTCGGACTACCTCGGCGGAGCGGTCAGGCGCGGAGCCACACCGTCGTGTCGGCGGGGACGCGCATCTGCGGGTCGGCGGACCGGTCGGCGAGCACCGGGCCGGAGGCGATCAGCACCTGCGCGCCGCGAGGCAGCACGACCGGCTCGGTCCCCAGGTTCGCCAGCACGACGACGTCCTGGTTGCGCAGCGCGACGACGTCGGCGGACGCGGCGAACGCCTCGAGCCAGGCGAGCGCCCCGTGGCCCAGGCCCTCGGCCTTGCGCAGCGCGAGCGCGCCGCGGTACGTCTCGAACGTCGAGCCCTCGACGCCGTACTGCACGTCGGCGGCGTAGCGCGCGAAGGACTCGGGCTGCGGCAGCCAGGGGTCGCCGGCGGGCCCGAAACCGTACCCGGGGGCGTCGGCCGACCAGGGCAGCGGCACGCGGCAGCCGTCCCGGCCTGCCTCGGTGCCGCCCGTGCGGAAGAACGCTGGGTCCTGACGCACCTCGGCCGGCAGCGCGGTGTGCTCGGGCAGCCCGAGCTCCTCGCCCTGATACAGGTACGCCGAGCCGGGCAGGCCGAGCATGAGCAGGCTGGCCGCGCGGGCACGGCGCAGACCGAGCTCCTCGTCGGGCTGCGGGTCGGTGGCGAAGACGCCGTTGACCTTGAGCGACGGGTCGGCGGAGCCGAGGCGCGAGGGGTGACGCACGACGTCGTGGTTGGACAGCACCCAGGTGGTGGGCGCGCCGACCTCGTCGTTCGCGCGGTAGGAAGCCTCCATGACGGTCCGCAGGGCGGCGGCGTCCCACCCGGTGGTGAGGAACGAGAAGTTGAAGGCCTGGTGCATCTCGTCGGGGCGCACGTAGCGGGCGAGCCGGCTCAGCGGCTCGACCCAGGCCTCGGCGACGAGGCAGCGGTCGCCGTCGTACTCGGCGAGCACCCGGTGCCAGGCGCGGTAGACGTCGTGCACGCCGTCCTGGTCGAACATCGGCCCGTGGTTGCCGGCGCCGGTGGAGCCGTCCTCGGGCGCGCCGGGCTCAACGTCGCCGGTGCTCTCGTCGGCGGCGTCGTCGGTGGACCCGGCGACCATCTCGACGTGCCCGTCCCAGTCGGGCAGGCCGTCGGCCTTCACGAGGCCGTGCGCGACGTCGACGCGGAAGCCGTCGACGCCCCGGTCGAGCCAGAACCGCAGCACGTCCTCGAACTCGGCGCGCACCTCGGGGTTGGTCCAGTCGAGGTCGGGCTGCGTCGAGTCGAACAGGTGCAGGTACCACTGGCCGGGGCTGCCGTCGGGCTCGGTGACGCGCGTCCAGGCGGGGCCGCCGAAGATCGACTGCCAGTTGTTCGGCTCCTGCGAGCCGTCGGCGCCGCGGCCGTCACGGAACATGTACCGCGCCCGCTCGGCGGAGCCGGGGGCGGCGGCGAGCGCCGCCTGGAACCAGGCGTGCTGGTCCGAGGAGTGGTTGGGCACGAGGTCGACGATCACGCGGATGCCGCGCGCGTGGGCGCCGGCGAGCAGGTCGTCGAAGTCGGCGAGCGTGCCGAACAGCGGGTCGACGTCGCGGTAGTCGGCGACGTCGTAGCCGGCGTCGTTCTGGGGCGAACGGTAGAACGGAGACAGCCAGACGGCGTCGACGCCCAGCGCCTCGAGGTGGTCCAGCCGCGCGGTGACGCCGGGGATGTCGCCGATGCCGTCGCCGTTCGCGTCGGCGAACGACCGCGGGTAGACCTGGTAGATCACGGCGTCGCGCCACCACTGCCGTGCGGCGCCGCTCCCGGCGTGCACGACGGCGCCGGTGCGCAGCAGGTCGTCTGTCGTGTCGACCCCGGTCGCGGCGGGGGTGATGGTCGGGGTGGAGGTCATCGCTGGCTTCCTCACCTGTTCGGGGGCCCGAGTCGGTGCATGGCATCGGGCGTGCGGGCACGGTCACGCACGGCGAGCCCGTGCTGACCGTCGAGTGTAAGCGTTGCTGCAAGATTCACAGCAACTCTGTCCGCCAGCGGGGTATGTCAGCCCCGCGGCGCCGCCCCGGTGGATCCCCGGACCACGAGCTCCGGCGCGAACAGCAGCTCCGTGCGGGTGGCCCGCTCGCCCTGGATCTCCGTGAGAAGAGCGCTCACGGTCGCCCGGGCCATCGCCTCGACGGGCTGGCGCACCGTGGTCAGCGGGGGTTCGGTGAACGCGATCAGCGGCGCGTCGTCGTACCCGACGACGGACACGTCGTCGGGCACCGACAGGCCCCGCGACCGCGCGGCGCGCACGGCCCCGAGCGCCATGAGATCGGAGGCGCACACGACGGCCGTGTGCCCGGCGTCGAGCAGCTCGGCGGCGGCGGCCTGGCCGCCCTCCAGCGTGTACAGGCTGGATCGGACGTGGTCGCGCGCGGCGGCCTCGTCGTCGGCGAGGCCGTGCCGGACGAGCGCCGCGAGGAACGCGGCGAGCTTGCGGCGCGAGGGCACGTACCGCTCCGGGCCGATCGCGAGGCCGATGTGGCGGTGGCCGAGGGTCACCAGGTGCTGCACCGCGACGTCCACGCTGGCCGCGTCGTCGGGCGAGACGAACGGCGCGTCGATGCCCGGCGCATAGCCGTTGACCAGCACGATCGGCACCCCCTGGCTTCGCAGCATCGAGTAGCGCGTGTGGTCCGCGCGGGTGTCCGCGTGCAGTCCGGAGACGAAGACGATGCCGTCGACGGAGTGGTCGACAAGGGTGCTGACGTACTCGTCCTCGGTGGTGCCGCCGGGGGCCTGCGTGCACAGCAGGGGCGTGTAACCGCGCTGCGCGAGGATCGACTCGATCGCCTGGGCGAAGGCGGGGAAGACGGGGTTGGTCAGCTCGGGGACGATGAGGCCGACGAGGCCGGCCGAGCGGCCGCGCAGGACCGAGGGGCGCTCGTACCCGAGGACGTCGAGCGCGGCGAGCACGGCCTGCCGGGTGGAGCTGGCCACCCCGGGCTTGCCGTTGAGCACACGGGACACCGTGGCTGTCGACACGCCTGCCTGCTCCGCCAGGTCGCTCAGTCGGGTTCGCACCCGAGGAATCGTAGGGGACACGGGACCTCCTCGTCCTGGGGTGAGACGCCGGCCGGTCGGTGGCCGGTCGCGCGCGCGATGCCTCCATGTTGCCGCGCGTTGCTGAAAAGTTATCGCAAGATCTTGCATACCGCTGCAACGGTCCGTACGTTGTGGGGCATCAAGGGCCCCGCGGCGTCGATGTCGCGCGGGCCGTCCACCGATGACAGCTGGGAGTAACCACGATGCGAAGGAGCATCCTTCTCGCCTCGGCCCTGGCCACCACCCTGGCCCTGACGGCGTGCGGCAGCGGCGAGCCGAGCGGCGGCTCGACGGCCGACGCGGACGCGAGCGCGAAGCCGTCCGCCTCGGGTTCGCTGACGGTCTGGGTCGACGAGACCCGCGAGGCGGCCGTCCAGGCCGCGGCCGAGGCGTACGAGGCGGAGTCCGGCGTCGACGTCGAGATCGTCCAGAAGAACTTCGAGGACATCCGCGCCGACTTCCTCGCCCAGGTCCCCACGGGTGAGGGCCCCGACGTCACCGTCGGCGCGCACGACTGGCTCGGCGAGTTCACCGCGAACGGCGTGGTCGCGCCGATCGAGCTGGGCGACAAGGCGGGCGACTTCATCCCGGTCTCGGTGGAGGCGTTCACCCAGGACGGTCAGGTCTACGGCCTGCCGTACGCCATCGAGAACATCGCGCTCATCCGCAACACCGAGCTCGCGCCCGAGGCCCCCCAGACCTACGACGACATGATCGCCGCAGGGAAGAAGGCCGGCACCAAGTTCCCGTTCCTCATCCAGTCGGACGGCGACAAGGGCGACCCGTACACGTACTACCCGTTCCAGACGTCGTTCGGCGCGCCCGTCTTCGAGCAGAACGACGACGGCTCGTACCGTCCGGAGCTGGCGCTCGGCGGCGAGAACGGCGAGGCCTTCGCCACGTGGCTCGGCGAGCAGGGCGAGGCCGGCAACCTCAGCACCGACATCTCCTACGACATCGCCGTCGAGGCGTTCGCCAAGGGCCAGTCGCCCTTCGTCATCGGTGGCCCGTGGATGCTCGAGAAGTTCCAGGACCTCGACCTCGCCGTCGACCCGATCCCGGCCCCGGGTGACCAGCCCGCGCAGCCGTTCGTGGGCGTGCAGGGCTTCTACGTGAGCGCGCAGAGCAAGAACGCCTTGCTCGCCAACGACTTCCTCGTCAACTACCTGTCGACGACGGAGGCGCAGACGGCGCTGTTCGAGGCCGGCGGCCGCCCGCCGGCGCTGGTCGAGGCCGCGGACAAGGCTTCGCAGGACCCGCTGGTCGCGGGCTTCCGTGAGGTCGGCGCCACCGCGGTGCCGATGCCGTCCATCCCGGAGATGGGCTCCGTGTGGTCCTTCTGGGGCGTCACCGAGGCGAGCATCATCTCGGGCAAGGCCGACGACCCGGTGAAGGCCTGGGACAAGATGGTCTCCGACATCGAGGGTGCGATCGGCTGATGTCGCGTGCCCGCTACAAGGGCGCCGTGGCCGGCTCCGGGACCTTTTCCGGAGCCGGCTTCGCCGTCAAGCTCGTGCTCATCGCGCTCGTCGACGCCCTGGGCGTCTTCGGCGTCCTCGCCGCCTGGCGCGCCGGGTCGTGGGGGATCCTCGCGGCGACGGTGGCGCTGCTCGCCGCCGCCAACTGGGTGTACTTCACCAAGCGCTCCCTGCCGCTGAAGTACATCCTGCCGGGGCTGGCGTTCCTGCTCGTCTACCAGGTCTACGTGGTCGGGTACACCGGCTACGTGGCCTTCACCAACTACGGCGACGGGCACAACTCCACCAAGGAGCAGGCGGTCGACGCCCTCCTGGTGCAGAACGAGCGCCGCGTCGAGGGGTCGCCCGCCCTGCCGCTGACCGTCGTCGAGTCCGGGGACGGCGAGCTCGGCTTCGCCGTCGTCGAGGACGGCGCGGCGGAGGTCGGCACCGCCGAGGAGCCGCTCGAGGCCGCGCCCGACGCGACGCTCGACGGCGGCGCCGTGACCCAGGTGCCCGGCTGGACGGTGCTGGACCGCGCGACCGTGCTGCAGCGCCAGGACGAGGTCACCACCCTGCGGGTGCCCGTCTCCGACGACGCCGCCGACGGCTCGGTGCGCACCCAGGACGCCCGCACGGGCTACGTCTTCCAGCCGGTGCTGGAGTACGACGAGGCCGCCGACACGATGACCGACACGGCGACCGGCGTCGTGTACACGCCGAACGACGAGGGGCAGTTCGAGTCCGCGGACGGTGAGGTGCTGCCCGTCGGCTGGCGCGTCACCGTGGGCTTCGAGAACTTCGCGACGGCGTTCGGCGACGATCGGTACGCGGGCCCCTTCGTCAAGATCCTCCTGTGGACGGTCGCGTTCGCCGTCCTGTCCGTGGTGACGACCTTCGCCCTGGGCATGTTCCTGGCGATGGTCTTCAACGACCCGCGGCTGCGCGGACGCAAGGTCTACCGGACCCTGATGATCCTGCCGTACGCGATGCCGGGGTTCCTCGCGGCCCTGCTGTGGTCCGGCATGCTGAACAAGAGCTTCGGCGTGATCAACCAGGTGCTGCTCGGCGGCGCGGCGATCCCGTGGCTCACCGACCCGTGGCTCGCGAAGCTGTCGGTGCTGGGCGTCAACCTGTGGCTCGGCTTCCCGTACATGTTCCTCATCTGCACGGGTGCCCTGCAGTCGCTGCCGGGCGACGTGTACGAGGCGGCGCGGATCGACGGCGCGGGGAAGTGGCGCACGTGGCGATCGATCACGATGCCGCTGCTGCTGGTGGCCACGGCGCCCCTGCTCATCTCGAGCTTCGCGTTCAACTTCAACAACTTCACGCTGATCAAGATGTTGACGGGCGGCGGGCCGCGGTTCGACGACGCGTCCGTGCCGCTCGGGCACACGGACATCCTGATCTCGATGGTCTACAACGTCTCCGGCCTGGACGGCTCGGCCCCCCGTGACTACGGCCTGGCCAGCGCGCTGTCCATCGTGATCTTCGTGATCGTCGGGGTCATCTCCGCGATCGCCTTCCGGCAGACCCGCAAGCTCGAGGAGCTGAGCTGATGACGACGGCGACCGAACGCGCCACCGGGCCCGCGACCGGGCGACCCGGCGAGCAGGTGCTGCGGCACCGGATGACGCCGCGGCGCTGGGCCCGGGAGCTGGGCTGGCGGCACGTCGTCGGCGTCCTGGCGGTGCTGTACGCCGTCTTCCCGATCGTGTACGTGGTCTCGGCCTCGCTGTCGCCGACCGGCACGCTCACCGGGTCGAACGAGCTGTTCGCGCAGGTGAGCGGCGTCAACTACGCAGCGCTGGGCGACACGAGGTTCTGGACGTGGATGGGCAACACGCTCGTCATCGGCGTGGCGACGGCCGTGGGCACGGTGCTCATGGGCGCGGCCGCGGCCTACGCGTTCTCCCGCTTCCGGTTCGCCGGGCGGCGGCTGGGGTTGACGGCCCTGCTGATCATCCAGATGTTCCCGCAGATGCTCGCGTTCGTCGCGATCTTCCTGCTGCTCATCTCGTTGGGCGAGGTCGTGCCGGCGCTGGGCCTGAACTCGAAGCTGGCCCTGATCTGCGTCTACCTCGGCGGCGCCCTGGGCGTGAACACCTTCCTCATGTACGGGTTCTTCAACACCGTGCCGCGCGAGCTCGACGAGGCGGCCAAGATCGACGGCGCCACGCACGCCCAGGTGTACTGGACGATCATCCTGCGGCTGGTGACGCCGATCCTCGCCGTGGTGGCGCTGCTGAGCTTCATCAGCACCTTCGGCGAGTTCATCATCGCGCGCGTGGTGCTCCAGTCGGAGTCCAACTGGACGCTCGCGGTGGGGCTGTACGGCTGGGTGTCGTCGCTGCTCGAGGCCAACTGGGGGCTGTTCGCGGCCGGGGCCGTGCTGTCGGCGATCCCCGTCCTCGCGCTGTTCCTCTTCCTGCAGAAGTACATCGTGGGCGGGCTGACGGCGGGCTCCGTGAAGGGCTGAGCCACGCCCGGCACGGCGGCCGCCGCGAGGTTCGTGAGGATCCACCCGCGATCCTTGTGGCGGCCGTCACAGCACGGTCCTAGCCTGGGCGTCATGACCGACGACAAGCGCACCTATGCCCCGGACCTCGCGCGGTTCACCGACGCCGCCGACGACTCGTTCTCCGTGCGCCGTGCGTACGGCGAGCCCTACGAGCACCAGGGCCAGCTGATCGTCCCCGTCGCCAAGGTGTGGGGCGGGATCGGGACCGGCTCCGGCGGCGGCGCGGGCAACGGCTCCGCCAACGGCGCCGGCACCGGGGCGGGCAGCGGGTCCGGCCGCGGCACCGGCCAGGGCAAGGGCGACGGCAGCGCGCCGGGCTGGCGCCGGTCGTTCAGCGTCGGATCGGGCGGGGCCGACGCCGCCGGCGACGAGGCCGCCGACACGACGGAGGCGGGTGCCGCGCCGCGCGGCAGCGGGTCCGCCCACGGCGACGCCTCGGGCGAGGCGCAGGGCGACGCCAAGGGCGAGCTGCAGGGCGAGGCCCACGGCGAGGGACAGGGCGAGGGCGGCGGCGGGGGCGGCGGCTACGGGCTGCGCGTCAAGCCGATCGGCGCGCTCGTGGTCTCGGCGGAGGGCACGCGCTTCCAGCCGGTGCTGGACCTCAACAAGGTGATCCTCGGCGGGCAGCTCGTCGGGATCGCGATCGCGCTCGCCGCCGGGTGGGCGATCGGGCGCCGCCGCCGCTGAACCGTCCTCGTGCCGGTCCGGCGGCCCGCCCGCCGAACCGACGAGAGGACGACATGACGACGGACCGCGACGACCGCACCACGATCCTGCTCGACCGGGCCCACCACGACGGGTCCACCCTGTACGCCCCGGCCGGCACGCCCGCGCTCGGTGACGAGGTCACCGTGCGCGTGCGGGTGCCGAAGGGCGCGGGCGTGCGCGACGTGCGCCTGCGCACGGTCCGCGACGGCGAGCCTCGGCTCCTGCCCGCTCGCCGCGACGGCGGCGACGCGCACGAGGACTGGTACGCGGCCGACGTCGTCGTCCACCACCCCGTGACGTCGTACCGGTTCTTCCTGGACGTGCCGGGCGGTTACCGCTGGCTCGACGGCCGCGGGGTGCACGACCGTGAGGTGCCGGACGCCGCGAGCTTCCGCGTCACGACCCACGCACCCGCGCCCGGGTGGCTGCGCGACGGTCTCGCCTACCAGGTGTTCCCCGACCGCTTCGCGCGGTCCGCGGCGGCGGACGGTCGGGCGGTGCCGGGGTGGGCGGTGCCCGCGGCCTGGGGCGACGAGCCCGCCGGGGCCGGCCCGCTGGCCGGCACGCAGCTGTTCGGCGGCGACCTCGACGGCGTGGTCGAGCACCTCGACCACCTCGAGGCGCTCGGCGTGCGCACCCTCTACCTCACGCCGGTCTTCCCCGGCCGGTCGAACCATCGGTACGACGCCGCGACCTTCGACCACGTCGACCCGCTGCTCGGCGGCGACGCGGCGTACGCCCGCCTCGCCCGCGCCGTGCACGGGCGCGGCATGCGGCTCATGGGCGACGTGACCACCAACCACACCGGCGACGGGCACGAGTGGTTCGCCCGGGCGCTCGAGGACCCGGCCTCGGCCGAACGCGACCTGTACCTGTGGGACGACGGCGGGCCCGACGTCGCCCGGCCCCAGGGCGCGGACCCGTACGTCGGCTGGCTCGGGCACGGGTCGCTGCCCAAGCTCGACTGGGGCGCGGAGGAGACGTGGCGGCGGATGGTCATCGGTGACGAGGCGGTGGTCGCGCGGTACCTGCGCGAGCCGTTCGCCCTCGACGGCTGGCGGGTGGACGTGGCCAACATGACCGGGCGGCGGGGGAGCGCGGACCGCACACACGCCGTCGCGCGGGCGGTGCGCGAGCGCATCCTGGCCGAGCGCGCCGACGGCGCGCTCGTCGCGGAGCACTTCCACGACGCCGCCGCGGACCTGGCCGGCGACGGCTGGCACGCGACCATGAACTACGCGGGCTTCACCCGGCCGGCCTGGTCGTGGCTGGTGCCCGAGGGCTCCGACGTGCCGTTCCTCGACCTGCCGGTCCCGGTCCCGCGCCGCCCCGCGGCCGCGATGGTCGAGACGATGCGCGAGGTCGCGGCCCTGGTGCCGTGGCGGGTCGCCGCCACGCAGTGGAACATGCTCGGCTCGCACGACACGCCGCGGCTGCGCTCGATCGTCGGGTCGCGGGAGCTGGTCGAGGTGGCGGCGACGCTGCTGTTCACCTACCCCGGCGCGCCCGTGGTGTTCGCGGGCGACGAGGTGGGCGCGACCGGGACCAACGGCGAGCACGCCCGCACGACCATGGCGTGGGACCAGGCCGCCCGTGGCGGCGGCCCGCGGTGGGACACCGCCATGCTGGACGTCTACCGGCGGCTGTCGGCCCTGCGCGCGGCGTCGACCGCGCTGCGCGACGGCGGCCTGCGCTGGGCGGCGGTGCACGACGACGCCGTGGCCTACCTGCGCGAGACGCCCGACGAGCGCGTGCTCGTGGTGCTGGCCCGCGCGCCCTGGCCGGGCGTCCGCCTGCCGGGGCACCTGCTCGAGCCCGGGGCACAGCCCGAGGTGCTGTACGGCGACCTCGGTGTCCGCGCGACCGCGGACGGCCTCGACGTTTCCGGCGACGGCCCGGGCGTCGCCGTCGTCCGCCTCGCCTGACCCCCGTGCCGCCGAACAGGCGGTGGCGCACGTTCTCGACCGTCAGAGCGCGCGCAACCGCCTGCTCGGCGCCGGGCATGGCAGCATCGGGGCGTGGCTGCAGGACTGGAACGGATCGCCGTGATCTCCGACGTCCACGGAAACCTCGGGGCGCTCGAGGCCGTGCTCGCCGACATCGCGGCCCGCGGCATCGAGCGGGTGATCAACCTCGGCGACGACGCGGGCAAGGGGCCGCGGGGCAGGGCGGTCGTCGACCGGCTCCGCGAGGTGTGCGACGTCGACGTGCGCGGCAACTGGGACGACTTCCTGCCCGCGATCGGCGCCGGCGACCCCGAAGAGATGGTGTGGTGGCGCGACGAGCTGCGCGCCGACCAGCGCGCGTGGCTCGGCGCGAAGCCGCTGAGCCACGACCTGCTGCTCAGCGGCCGGCGCGTGCGCCTGTTCCACGCCTCGGCGGCCAGCGTGCACACGAAGGTGCACTTCCACCACACGCCCGAGGAGTTCGCGGGCATGTTCGCGACCACCGAGCTCACCGGCCCAGGGCCGGAGCCGACGGTCGTCGGGTACGGCGACGTGCACGACGCCTACGTGGAGACCTACCGCGGCCGCACCCTCTTCAACACGGGCAGCGTGGGCAACGCGCTCGACGAGCCGACGGCGAGCTACGCGATCCTCGAGGGCGTGCTCGACGGCGCGGAACCGGCCGCGTTCGGCCTTCAGCACGTCCGCGTGCCCTACGACGTCGAGGCCGAGCTCGCCGTAGCCCGCGAGCTCGGCATGCCCCGGTACGCGGAGTGGGAGCAGGAGCTGCGGACGGCGGTCTACCGCGGCCAGATGGTCGCCTCGTCCTGACGGGGCGCGTCGGCGGGGCTCGCTAGGCTGCCAGCGTGCAGACCTTCGAGCAGGACGCGTTCGATCCCGATGTGCTGGGCTCCGCCGCGCGCCCGGACACGGGCGAGGAGTGGCTCGGGTCGTACACCGACGCGGACACGGAGCGCTGGTATTCCGAGCCGCCCAAGTCCAAGCACCGCACGGCGTTCGAGCGCGACCGCGCCCGGGTGGTGCACTCCTCGGGGCTGCGCCGGCTCGGCGCCAAGACCCAGGTGCTGGGTCCCGGCAGCGACGACTTCGTGCGGACCCGGCTGACGCACTCCCTCGAGGTGGCGCAGGTGGGCCGGGAGATGGGACGCGCGCTGGGCTGCGACCCCGACCTCGTGGACACCGCCTGCCTCACGCACGACCTCGGCCACCCTCCGTTCGGGCACAACGGCGAGCGGGCGCTCGCGGAGGTCGCGGAGGGGATCGGCGGGTTCGAGGGGAACGCCCAGACGCTCCGGCTGCTCACGCGGCTCGAGCCGAAGATCTTCGCCGGCGACGGCTCGCCGCGCGGGCTGAACCTCACCCGCGCCAGCCTGGACGCGAGCGTGAAGTACCCCTGGGGCTTCGGTGCCGGGCCCGCCCGGCCGGACGGGGCACCCACGCCGAAGTTCGGCGTCTATCCGGATGATCGGCCGGTCTTCGAGTGGCTGCGGCGTGGTGCCCCCGGCGGGCGCGTGCGGTGCATGGAGGCGCAGGTCATGGACCTTGCCGACGACATCAGCTACTCGGTCCACGACGTCGAGGACGCCGTGGTCGGCGGCCGGCTCGACCTGCGGGTGCTGGACGACGCGGACGAGCGGGCGCGCGTGGCCGCGCACGTGCGCGCCTGGTACGGCACCTGGCACGAGCCGGACGCGATCGACGCGGCCTTGTGCCGGCTGCGCGACACCGGGTACCTGGTGACGGACTTCGACGGCTCGCGCCGGGCGCTCGCCCGGCTGAAGGACGCGACCAGCCAGCTCATCGGCCGGTTCAGCGGGGCGGCCCAGGACGCGACGCGCGAGGTGTTCGGCGACGGTCCGCTGACCCGCTACGTGGCCCGGCTCGTGGTGCCGGCGGAGACGGCGGACGAGATCCTCGCCCTCAAGGGCGTCGCCGTCGCCTACGTCATGGCGCCGCGCGAGTCGGAGCCCGTGTACGGCGCGCAGCGGGAGGTCGTCGCCGAGCTGGTCGACGTGCTGACCGACCAGGCCCCGGACGCCCTGGAGCCGCCGTTCGCCGCCGACTGGCGCGCCGCGGCCGACGACGGCGCGCGGCTGCGCGTCGTCGTCGACCAGGTCGCGTCGCTCACGGACGTGTCCGCCCAGCAGTGGCACGACCGGCTCGTCCGCGGGCGCTGACCGGACGTCAGGAGGACTGCTCGGCCATCCACGCGTCGCTCGCGCGCTGCACGTCGGTGGGCGTGACATGGTCGGCCACCTGGGCGAAGAACCACCGGTGCCCGGCCGGGCAGCGCACCGCCGCCTGGCGGAAGCCGGGGAACCAGTCGCCCGGTTCCTGGGTGCTCGTCGCGCCCGCGGCGACCGCTCGGGCGTGCGCGGCGTCGGCGTCGTCCACGGTGAGCGTGAACGAGCCCGTGGTGCCGCCGTCCGGAGCGGGAGCGACCGCGCCCTCCGCGGGGAAGGCGGCGGCCACGGTGAACGTCGACGACCCGCCGGCGGTGCTGATCCGCAGGTCGGAGTGGATGATCGCGTCGCCCGCGGTGACGGTGTCGATCACCTCGGCGCCGAGACCGGCGACGTAGAAGTCGATCGCGGCACGGGGGTCGTCGACCGTCAGGTTGGGGTGCAGCGGTGACAGGTCCATGGCTCTCCTTCCGGCATGTGCCGGGGCGGTCCCGGCGGCCGGTCCCCATGCTGGTGTCGGAGGGTGGGGGAAGTCTTGGAGGAATGCGACAGGTGTTCGAACCAGGTGCGGGCCGCCCCGCTCCGCCGACGGCCTCGACGCGAGGGGTCGTGGACCCGGCCGCGGCCCGGGGCGGGTTCTCGCTCGTGCGCCTGGACCCGGCGCCCGACCTGGCGGACCTCGTCGAGCGGCACTGGGTGGTGCGGTGGGACCTGCCGCCGGGCGCCGAGTTCACGCAGGTCGTGATCCCGCACCCGAACGCCAACCTGGTGGCGGAGGCCGGCGGTTTCGCCGTGCACGGCGTCCCTCGCGGGCTCTTCTCGCGGACGCTGCACGGCACGGATGCCGTGCTCGGCACCAAGCTGCGGCCCGGCGCGCTACGGCTGCTGCGCGGCGATCCCGCGTCCGTCCGTCCCGGGCTGGTCCTCCCCGCGGCCGTCGCCCTCGCGGAGGTCCGGGGCGGCCCGGCGGCGCCCGACGTCGAGGAGGCCGGCCGGCGTGCCCTCGCGGCCGTCCTCGCCGGCCGGGACGACGACGCGGTCGCGGCCGTGACCCCGCTGCTGCGGGTCGTGGCCGCAGCACGACGTACGCCGCACGCGGCGGAGTCGCTCGCCCGTATCGCCCGGGTGCTGAGCGCGGTGGTGGCGGGCGAGCTCGGCCCCGACGCGGGCGTCGCGGACCTCGCGGCGCTGGTGGGCACGACGCCGCGCTCGCTGCAGCGGCTGTTCGCCGGCTGGGTCGGCGTGAGCCCCAAGTGGGTGCTCCAGCGCCACCGCGTGCACCTGGCCGCCGACCTGGTCGCCGCCGACCCGTCCCGCCCGCTCGCGGACGTCGCCGCGGCCGTCGGCTACTACGACCAGGCGCACCTCGGCACGGACTTCTCGCGCGCGCTCGGGACGACGCCGGCCGCCTACGCGCGGCGCTGCGCGGCCTCGCGCGACGCCCTCGGCGGTCCGGGCGCCCGGGGCGCGGGGGCGACCGACATGGTCGGTGCCGGGCGCGCATAGACTCGGGCCCGTGGCGGGACTGATCAAGCGCGAGGACGTGGAGGCGGTCCGCGAGCGCGCACGGATCGAGGAGATCGTCTCCGCCCACGTCACCCTCAAGACCGCGGGCGTCGGCTCGCTCAAGGGCCTGTGCCCCTTCCACGACGAGCGCAGTCCGTCGTTCCACGTGCGGCCCGGCGTCGGGCGATGGCACTGCTTCGGCTGCGGCGAGGGCGGCGACGTCATCTCGTTCGTGCAGAAGATCGACGGCATGGGGTTCACCGACGCCGTCGAGTACCTCGCGGACCGGGTGGGCGTGCAGCTGCGCTACGAGGACTCCCGCACGGGGGCCGCGGCGAACCGTGGCCCGCGGGAGGAGCCGGGCAAGCGGCAGCGCCTGATCGAGGCGCACAAGGTGGCCGCCGAGTTCTACGCCGAGCAGCTCTTCGGCCCCGGCGCGCAGGCCGGGCGGGCCTTCCTCGCGGAGCGCAGTTTCGACCGCACGGACGCCGAGCACTTCGGCGTCGGCTACGCCCCCACGGGCTGGGACGCACTGCTGCGCCACCTGCAGGGGCGCGGCTTCACGCAGGCCGAGCTCGTCGCGTCGGGGCTGGTCAGCCAGGGGCAGCGCGGCATCTACGACCGGTTCCGCGGCCGCCTCGTGTGGCCGATCCGCGACGTCACGGGTGCGGTGATCGGCTTCGGCGCCCGGCGTCTGTACGACGAGGACCAGGGGCCCAAGTACCTCAACACCCCCGAGACGTCGCTCTACAAGAAGTCCCAGGTGCTGTACGGGATCGACCTGGCGAAGAAGTCGATCGCGCAGGGCAAGCGCGTGGTGATCGTCGAGGGCTACACGGACGTCATGGCGGCACACCTGTCCGGCGTCGAGTCGGCGGTGGCCACCTGCGGTACCGCGTTCGGCGCCGACCATGCCAAGGTCGTGCGCCGGCTCCTCGGCGACACGACGGCGGGCGGCGGCCTGCAGCTCGCCTCCGGGGCGTCCCTGGGCGGTGAGGTGATCTTCACGTTCGACGGCGACGCCGCCGGGCAGAAGGCCGCCGTGCGGGCGTTCGGTGAGGACCAGCGCTTCCACGCCCAGACCTTCGTCGCGGTCGAGCCCAGCGGCATGGACCCGTGCGAGCTGCGGATGGCCCGCGGCCCCGAGGGGGTGCGGGCGCTGGTCGACGGTCGCCAGCCGCTGTTCGAGTTCGTCATCCGCACCACCCTCGACACGTTCGACCTCGACACCGTCGAGGGTCGCGTCGGGGCACTGCGGGCGGCCGCCCCGCTGGTCGCGGGCATCCGCGACCGGTCGATGCAGCTGGGCTACTCCCGTTCGCTGGCGCGGTGGATCGGCATCGACACCGAGGACGTCCGCCGGGAGGTGGCGCGCGCGGCCTCGACGCCGGCGCGCGGGCCGCGCACGGAGCAGCGCCGGGACGCCCGGCCCGACCCCGAGGTCGTCCCGGCGACACCGGTCCTCGCCGCGCCCGACCCGCGCGATCCGGTGGCGCGGCTGGAGCGCCAGGCGCTGATCGTCGTCCTGCAGTACCCGCAGCACGTGCCCGCGTCGTTCGACGAGCTGGGCGAGGCCGCGTTCGGCGTCCCCGCCTGGCGGGCGGTGCACGACGCCGTCCGCGCGGCCGGCGGCGTGGCCGTGGGCCGGGAGGTGGGCGGCGGCCGCTGGGTGGAGGCGGTCGTCGAGCAGGCGCCCGAGACGGTGGCGCCGCTGGTCACGGAGCTCGCGGTCGCGCCGGTGCCGGAGGACCGCGAGTCCGTGATCGGCGCGTACGTGGCCGACGTCGTGCGGGCCCTGGTCGACCTCGGCCTGACGCGCCGCATCGCGGACGCGAAGAGCCGCCTGCAGCGGCTGGACCAGGAGAAGGACCCCGCCGCCTACCAGCAGGCGTTCACCGACCTGCTCGCCATCGAGCAGCAGCGCCGCACCCTGCGCGAGAGCGGCTGAGGCACCCGGCGCCGGACGTCACAGGCTCCGGGTCATGAACAGGGAGTCGCCGTGCACGTCGTCCCGCTCCACGCGGGCGGTCTCGGCGAAGCCCACCTTGGTCAGCACCCGGCGGGAGGCGACGTTCCAGTCGCGGACCGTCGCCCACAGGCGGTGGTAGCCCGACTCCTGCGCCCAGCCGACGACGGCCCCCGCGGCCTCGGTCGCGTAGCCCGCGCCCCAGACCCGTCGGAGCAGCTCGAACGCCAGCTCGGGCTCGTCCGGTCCGAGGGCCCCGTCGATCAGCCCGCAGTACCCGACGACGTCCCCCTCGCTCCTGCGCTCCGCGGCGAGCAGCGCCAGGGAGGGGGTGCGGGAGCCGTCGCGGATCCAGCCCTCCATCTCCCCGAGCGTGGGGCGGCCCTCGGCGTCGAGGCGGCGGTGCGCGGGGACGCGGGGGTCGCGCTCGGTCCACAGCTCGCGCTGGACGACGGCCTCGGCCACGCGCCAGGGCCGCAGCAGCAGCCGGTCGGTCTCGAGCACGGTCTCCGGCCCCTGCGCCGACAGGACTCCCATCCGCCGACCCTAGCGGCCGGCGGACGGGAGACCGGTCTCACCTCAGGTGTCGCGCGAAGAACCTTGCCGCGTCGGCGGCGGCGAACGCCGGGACGCCCGTGTGGCCGCCCAGGTTGGCCTGCAGCGTCTTCTCCGCCGAGCCGAAGGCGTCGAACAGGTCCAGGGCCGCCTGGCGGTCGTTGCCCTCGTCGTCCCACTGCAGCAGGACGTGCAGCGGGACCGTGACCCGGCGTGCCTCATCGAGCGTGGCGCGGGGCACGAAGCTCCCCGCGAAGAGCCCGGCGGCCACGATGCGCGGCTCGACCACCGCCAGCCGGACGCCGACGGCGATCACCCCGCCCGAGTACCCGACGGGCCCACGGATCCCGGGCTGAGCGAGGAGGGTGTCCAGGGCGGACCGCCACTCCGGGACGGCCTGGTCGACCAGCGGAAGGACCAGCCGGTCGACGATGTCGTCGGTGACCGGCTCGCCGGCGGCCCGCGCCGCGCGCAGGTCGGCGCGGGCCCGGTCGGCGTCGGCGTCCCGGGGGCGGTCACCCGTGCCGGGGCCCTCGATGGTGGCCGAGGCGAAGCCGTCGGCCGCGGCGCGTCGGGCCCGGCCCGCCAGCCGCGGGTACATCCGGTCCTGCCCGCCGGGATGACCGAGCAGGAGCAGGGGCACGGGGGCGCTGGCGGCGCCCGGGGGCGTCCACAGGATGCCGGGGACCTCGTTGAGCGTGAAGCGGCGCTCGAGGACGCCGTCGTCGAGCCGCTGCTCGGTGGTGAAGGTGAGGGTGGTGGAGCTCGGTGTGGCGTTCATGGTCGTGCCTCTCGGGAGTGCTGAGTGAACGGCGCTCCCGGACGACCTATCGCCCGACCATGACCCCGCGGAGGAGCACCCACGTCGAGACGTTCACGGGTACCACCTCCTCGATCTGCTGCACGGCCTCAGGGAGGCTAGCACCGGACCTCGAGCCCTCCCCGGTGTTTTGCGACCACGGTCCGGTCAGGGGTCCGGTGCCAGCGCCCCGTGCACCATGGCGCGGGCCAGCCGGTGGGTGGTGGCGGCGTCGGCCGGCGCGGCGCCGGTGACGAGCGTGAGCAGCGCGCCGCCGTACAGCAGGACGAGCGTGGGCACGGCGGCCGGGTCGACGTCGAGGCCGGTGTCGGCGTGCATCGTGGCGGTGAGGTCGGACGCCTGCGTCGCCAGCGCGGCGAGGGCCGCGGCGAGCGCGGGCCGGCGGCGGGCCTCCAGCTGCAGCTCCGCGATCGCGAGGTAGCGGTCACGGTGGCGGGTCGCGGCGTCGAGCAGCGAAGCCGCAAGGAGGTCGGTCATGCGCTCGAGCGTGTCGGCCCGCGGGTCGAGCCCGCCCGGCTGGTCGAGCCCGCCCCGCTGGTCGAGCTTGTCGAGACCCACCGGCGCGGCGGCGACCGAGGCCTCGGTCGCGGCGCGGGCGTCCGCGAGGTGGAGCTCCACGACGCGGTGCGCCGTGGCCACCAGCAGCTCCTCACGCCGCGGGAAGTAGTTCGCGGCGGTCCCGGCGGGGAACCCCGCCGCCCGCTCCACGGCGCGATGGCTGACCCCGTGCACGCCCTCGTCGACGAGGAGCGCGATCGCCGCGTCGGTCAGCGCGCGGCGTCGCTCGGGGTTGGTCCGAGGCACGCGGCCAGTATGGCAAGATCGATACCACTACGCACGTACCGGTATCGCGAGCAGGTCTCGCGGACGAGTATCGAGTTCACGGAGGTCCGGCATGGCACACACGGCGGTCGTGGTCGGCGGCGGTATCGGGGGGCTGGCGTCCGCGGTCTCGCTCGCGACGGCCGGCTGGCGCACGACGGTCCTCGAGCGGGCGCGCGAGCTGGGCGAGGTCGGCGCGGGGGTCGCCCTCACCCCCAACGCAGTCGCCGCGCTGGGCGGTCTCGGCCTCGACGCCGACGCCGTCGCGGCGCTCGGCCCGCGCACCTGGGCCACGGGTACCTGGGACGCCAGGGGCCGGCCGATCCTGCGCCTGCCCGACGACCCGGACCTGCGTGCGTCGACCGTGCTGCGCGGCGTCCACCGCGCCCGCCTGCACGGCGCCCTCCTGGCGCGGGCCCGGGCGCTCGGCGTCGAGGTCGTCACCGACGCCCGTGTCACGACCGTTGCCGCGGGCGACCCTGTCGGGGCGCCCGCCGTCGTGCGTCACGCGGACCGGGCCGGGACGGAGCGGGAGCGCCAGGCAGACCTCGTCGTCGGGGCCGACGGCGTGCGCAGCGCCGTCCGCGCCGCGCTCTTCGACGGTCGCGGGCCGGTGTACTCGGGGTACTCGAGCTGGCGCGCGATCGTGCCGGGCCTCGAGGCCGCCGGACAAGGGCTGCTCCAGTACTGGGGGCCGCACGCCGAGTTCGGCACGATGCCCGTCAGCGACGGCGCGACCTACTGGTACGGGTACGTCCGCATGCCTGAGGGCACGCGCGTGGACGACGAGCACGGCGCTGCCGTCGCACGGTTCGCCGGCTGGGCCGACGAGGTGCGCAGGGTGATCGCGGCGACGCCGCCCGAGGCGGTGCTGCGGCACGACGTGCTGCACCTGCCCGGGGGACTGCCCCGGTACGTCCGTGGCCGCGTCGTCATGGTGGGCGATGCCGCCCACGCGACGCTCCCGACGATGGCCCAGGGCGCGGCGACCGCGCTCGAGGACGGCGTGTGCGTGGGCCGGGTCGTGGCGGCCGGGGTCGCGGCGGGGGCGCCCCTCGGCGCGGCGCTCGCGGCCTACGACGCCGCCCGCCGCCCGCGGTGCCGGGCGCTCGCGCGGGCCTCGGTGGCCAGCGGCCGGTTCGGCTCCCACCTGGGCCCGCGGTGGCAGGGCCTGCGCAACGCGCTGATGCGGCGGGTGCCCGCCGCGGCGGTGACGCGCGGGGCCCGTGCCGTCATGGGCTGGACCCCGCCCGCCCTGCCCTGACGGGCGCGGGTCAGGCCGCGGCGGCGTCCTCGGCGTGGGCACGACGGTCGCGCGCCGACTGCAGGTCGGCGGGCATGAGGGCGGCGAGCACGACGAGCACCGCCGCCACGCCCACCAGCAGCACGAAGACGAGATGGATCGCGGACATCAGGCCGGGGCCGGCCGGGGTGCCGTCCGCTCCCACGCTGGTGCGCGCGTTGACGATGGCGCCGCACACGGCGACGCCGACCGCGGACCCGAGCGACCGCGCGAACATGTTGGTGCCCGTGACGGCGCCGCGCTCGGAGAACGACGCCTGCGACTGCGCGGCGATGAGCGTGGGCACCGCGGTGAGGCCCATCCCTGTGCCGATGACGAAGCACGCGCCCGCGACGGCCAGCACCGACGAGCCCGGGCCCAGCAGCAGCGTGAGCGCCGTCCCGACCACGGCGACCGACGTGCCGATCACGGCGGTGATCCGGAAGCCGATCCGCAGGTAGAACCGGCCGGCGTTGGACGCCGACAACGGCCAGCCCACCGTCATCGCCGCGAGCGCGAAGCCGGCCACGAGCGGGCCGGTGCCCAGCACGCCCTGGGCGTAGATCGGCACGTACGTGGACAGGCCGAGCACGACGACGCCCACGAGCAGCGAGACCGCCGTCGAGACGCCGACCACGCGCCGGCGCAGGATGGCGAGGTCGACGATCGGGTGTCGCGTGCGGCGCGCCTGCACGACGAACGCGGCGAGCAGGGCCGCCGCGGCGGAGAAGATGACGACCGACGGGAGAGACCCCCATCCCCAGCGCGTGCCGCCCTCGAGCATGCCGAGCAGCAACAGCGTGCTGCCGCCGGCGAGCAGCGTCGCGCCGACGTAGTCGATCGGCTCCCGCACGCCCTCGCGCGGGGCCTCGTGGTACCGGCGGGCCAGCATCCAGGCGGCGAGGGCGCACAGCGGGATGTTGACGAGGAAGATCCAGCGCCAGCTGGTGAACTGCGAGAACACGCCGCCCAGGGTGGGGCCGACGACGGCGGAGATCGCCCACACGGAGGCGAGGTAGCCCTGCGTCTTCGCCCGCTCCTCCAGGGTGTAGATGTCCGCGGCGATCGTCATCGACACCGGCATCACGGCCCCCGCGCCGAGCCCCTGGAGCACCCGCCCGGCGATGAGCACCCCCATCGTCGGGGCGAGGCCGGCGAGCACCGACCCGGCGAAGAACAGCGCGACGCCCGCGAGCATCAGCCGCTTGCGGCCCAGCACGTCCGCGAGCCGCCCGAACACCGGGGTGCTCACGGCCTGGGCGAGCAGGTAGGTGGAGAACAGCCAGGGGAGCTGGTCGAAGCCGCCCAGCTCCCGGGCGATCGTCGCGGACGCGGTGGCGATGATCGTGGCGTCGAGCGCGACGAGCGCCGTCGCGAGCATCAAGGACAGGAGGATCGGGCCGCGTTCGGAGCGCAGCCCCACGGACACATGACCGGTCGTGGGCACGTGAGGCACAAGCCCGCGGGCCGCGGCGCGTATTCCCGCGCCCGCGGGGAGGGTGCGGCACGCCTGCCCGGGGGAGGTCCGCCGCGCCGCCGCCCGTGCGCGACACTGGTCCCGCTCCCACCACACCGAAGGACCTGTCGTGACCCACACCCCTGCCCCCGCACCGGCCGCCCCGCTGTACCTCGACTGCGACACCGGCGTCGACGACTCGCTCGCCCTCGGCTACCTGCTGGCCTCGCCGGAGATCGACCTGGTCGGCGTCGGCAGCGTCAGCGGCAACGTCGGCGCCCGGCAGGGTGCGGTCAACACGCTCGACCTGCTGGCGCTCGCGGGCCGCGACGACGTCCCCGTCGCCGTCGGGGCGCACGACCCGGTGGCCGGGGGATACGACGGCGGCGTGCCGCACATCCACGGCCGCAACGGCGTGGGCGACGTGATCCTCCCGCCGTCCGGCCGCGCGCCCGAGGACGGGTCCGCGGTCGAGCTGCTGCTCCGGCTGTCGCACGAGCACGCCGGCCGGCTGCGGGTCGTGGCCGTGGGCCCCCTGACCAACCTCGCCCTCGCGCTCCGCGCCGACCCGACGCTCCCGGAGCGGGTCCGGGACCTGACGGTGATGGGTGGCGCGGCCCTGCACCCGGGCAACGTGTCGCCGGTCGGCGAGGCGAACATCGCGAACGACCCCGAGGCGGCCGCCACCGTGCTCGAGGCCGACTGGGACGTCACCCTGGTGCCGCTCGACGTCACGATGGCCAACCTGCTGGAGGAGACGGACCGCAAGGCGCTGCTCGAGGCCGGCACCGCGCTGGCGCCGTGGCTGGGCGAGGTGCTGGACCTGTACTTCGGCTTCCACGTGCCCACGTTCGGCCGGCGGTGCTCCGCCCTGCACGACCCGCTGGCCGCCGCGATCGCGGTCGGCGGCGTGACGCCGACCGTGGCGCCGCGCGTGCCGGTCGTCGTCGACGTCACGGACGGACCGGGGCGCGGCCAGACGCTGTGCGACCTGCGCGGCCGGTACGCCGGGTATCCCGACGTGCCCGGGGCCCGCACCCGCGTCGTCCTCGCCACCGACGCGCCCCTGGCCCCGCACCTCGTCGAGCGGCTGCGCACGCTCTGACCGGCCGATCGACGTCGACCCTGCGGTGCTGCGCCGGGCCGATCCTCTGGTGGTCAACGAGCACGAGGCGCACGCCGCCCTCGGGCTGCTGTACCGCGGCGGCCGCACGAGCGAGCGACGATGTCGCCGACGAGGAGGTCGTCGCCCGGCTGCGCGAGCTCGGCGTGCCGTCCGTCGTGCTCACCCGGGAAGGACTCGGCGCCCTGGTGGCGGAAGCGGACGGGCCGACGACCTGCCCTGACCGGCGTCGTCCGGCCGCCCCTGCGCCCTCCGCGTGGCGCCGGGCGCCGGGGCGGTGATTCGTTCTTCAACGTTGATCGTTATCGTTCCGTGACCTCCCAAGGGTTGCTCCACCTATTTTTCTGGGGGTTAGGTTTACCCGTATCGCAATCGGGGCGACGGTCGAGGAAGACCGTCGCCGGACCGCAGAGAGGCGGAGACGATGAACGCAAGGGCGCGATGGATCCGGGGGGTCGCCGGGACGGCGGTCGCCGTGCTGGGCATGTCGGCACTGGCGGCGTGCGGTTCGGGGGAGGACTCCGGGGACGGCGGCGTGACGACGCTGACCATGACGGTGTGGGGCGGCGACGTCGACAAGAAGTCCTACCAGCAGCGCGTGGACATGCTCGAGGAGGCGCACCCCGACATCAAGGTCGACCTGCAGCTCATCCCGAGCGAGCAGTACGAGCAGAAGGTGCAGACGATGATCGCGGGCGGCAACGGCCCCGACATCATGCAGGTGGCCGAGGGCGTCAACGTCTACTCGTCGAAGAACCAGATCCTGCCGCTCGACGAGTACGCGTCGAAGGCGGGCCTGGACCTCTCCGAGCGTTTCGGCCCGACGGGCAGCCTGTACTCCTACGAGGACAAGGTCTACGCGATCCCGGACCGCTCGGGCGCGATGATCGTCTACTACAACAAGGACCTCTTCGACGCCGCGGGCGTGGACTACCCTACGGCCGACTGGACGCAGGAGGACGCCCAGGCCGCGATGGAGAAGCTCACCGTGCCGGGCAAGCAGTGGGGCTACGGCGGCGCCGGCTGGTGGGCGCAGTGGTGGAGCTTCGCCTATCAGAACGGCGGGCAGATCATCGACGACGCGGGCGCCCCCACGGCGAACTCGCCCGAGGTGGTCGACGCCCTGCAGTGGGCCAACGACCTGACGTTCAAGGACCACGTGGTGCCCACCGCGGCCGAGTACGCCGACATGGGTCCAGACATGGGCGGCGACCCGGCCTTCGCCGCGCAGAAGGTCGCGATGAACACCACGGGGTTCTGGGCCATCGGCGGCCTCCTCGAGGCGGACTTCGCATGGGACATCGCGCCCATGTGGCAGGGCGAGGAGCAGGCCGTGTCCGCCTTCGGCTCTGGGCTGGCGATCTCGCGCGACTCCGAGAGCCCCGACAAGGCCTTCGAGGCGATCGACTACCTCACCGACACCGACGCGCAGCAGGTCATCATCGACAACGCCCAGGACGTGCCGGCCAACGTCGAGGTGCAGCAGTCGGACGCGTTCCTGAAGCCGGAGTGGGCCACCAAGGACATCAACATGGGCGCGTTCGCCCAGTCGTCCGACTTCGTGTTCACGTCGCCGCTCATCCCCGAGTGGAACGAGATGCAGGCGGCCTTCGACGACAACCTGGGCACGTTCTGGAACGAGGGCGGCGACGCGAAGACGCAGCTCGACGCCATCCAGACCGAGCTCGAGTCGATCGTCGGCCAGGGCTGACGGTGGCCACCGACCTCGGCGCCGTCCTCGGCGCGGCGCGGGCCCAGGGCCCGCGCCGCGCCCGGGGCCGGCGCGCGGACCGCCTGCCCCGCCCCAAGCTGTCGCGGCGCGGCCGGACGGAGGCCCGGTTCTTCTGGCTCTTCGTCTCGCCGTGGCTCGTCGGCTTCCTCGGGTTCCTGCTGGGCCCGATGATCGCGTCGGTGTACATCTCGCTCACCGAGTGGGACTCGTTCACACCGCCGGTGTTCGTGGGCCTGGACAACTACGTGCAGGCCCTCACCGGCGACCCGGTGTTCTGGCAGGCGCTCTGGAACACCTTCTACTACGCCGCGATCTCGGTGCCGCTCGGCCTCGCGGTCGGCCTGTGGCTGGCCAACCTCCTCAACAAGAGGGTCCGCGGCCGCAAGTTCTTCCGCACGATGATCTACCTGCCCACGCTGGTGCCGCTGGTGGCCACCGCGATGGTGTTCAAGATGGTGCTGGCGCCGTCCGGCCCGCTGAACGACCTGCTCGGCCTGGTCGGGGTCGAGGGCCCCAACTGGCTGCTCGACCCGCTGTGGGTCAAGCCGGCGCTGATCGTGCTCTCCGCCTGGGGCGCCGGGAGCGCCACGGTGCTGCTCCTCAGTGCCATGAACGGCATCCCGCGGGAGTTCTACGAGGCGGCCGAGATCGACGGCGCCGGGCCGTTCCGGCAGTTCTGGTCGATCACGTTCCCGCAGATCACGCCGATCATCTTCTTCAACCTGATCATGGGATTGATCGGCGCGTTCCAGATCTTCTCGCAGGTGTACATCCTCACCCAGGGTGGGCCCGACAACGCCAGCATGATGGTGGTGCCGCTGCTGTTCGACCAGGCCTTCGGGTTCTACCACTTCGGCTACGCGTCCGCCGTCGCCTGGTTGCTGTTCGTGGTCATCATCGGCTTCACCGCGCTCGCGTTCCGCACGTCCCGCCGCTGGGTGTTCTACGAGACGGAGGTGCGGTGATGGCCGCAGCGACCCAGGCCCCACCCGTGGCACCCGCCGACCCGGGCGTCGCGCCCGGCCGCGGAGCCACGGCCCGCACACTCAAGGCGTTCAAGGCGACGCCGGTCACCTACGCGGTGCTGCTGATCGTCTCGGCGGTCTTCTTCGTGCCGCTGATCCTCATGGTCTCCATCGCGCTGTCGAGCGACCAGACCAGCGCGCAGAACGCGTTCACCGTGATCCCGACCGAGTTCGGTTGGTCGAACTTCAGCACCGTGTTCACCGCCACGGGGCTGCCCGTGGGCCGGTTCGTGCTCAACTCGGTGATCATCGCGACCCTGTCCGCCGTCGGCCAGGTGCTCTCGTCGTCGCTGGTCGGGTACGCGTTCGCCCGCCTGCGCGCCCCCGGTAAGAACGTCATGTTCGTCGTCGTGCTCGCCACGATGATGATCCCGGCGCAGATCACGATGATCCCGCAGTTCCTGCTGTTCAAGGAGCTGGGCTGGGTGAACACCTACCTGCCGCTCATCGTGCCGAGCTTCTTCTCGAACGCGTTCAACGTGTTCCTCGTGCGGCAGTTCGTCTCCCGCATCCCGAGCGAGATGGACGAGGCCGCGCAGGTGGACGGGCTCGGCTACTTCGGCATCTACCGGCGCATCGTGCTGCCCATGATGTGGCCGATCCTCACGGCCATCGCGATCTTCACGCTCACGCACGCGTGGGGCGACTTCATGGGCCCGCTCATCTACCTGAACTCCGAGGAGATGATGCCGCTCGCGCTCGGCCTGCAGTACATGACCTCCACGAGCAACGCCATGCAGCTGCCACCGTGGAACCTCGTCATGGTCGGGTCGATCATGCTCACGCTGCCGATGATCGTCGTGTACTACCTCGGCCAGAAGTACCTGTACGAGATGAACGTCTCCGTCGGAAGCGCAGGTGTGAAGTGACGACCGTGACCAGCAGCAGCGTCGAGATCGGGCCCTCGGGCCTCGTGGTCGACGGCGAGGAGAAGGTGCTGCTGTGCGCCTCCCTCTTCTCCTTCCGGCTGCCCCGCGAGGAGTGGGCGGCCCGCCTCGCCCAGGTGCGGGCGACGGGATACGACGCCGTCGACGTCTACGTGCCGTGGAACTTCCACGAGCTCGAGCCCGGCCGGTGGGACTTCACCGGGCGGCGCGACGTCGGCACCTTCCTCGACCTCGCGCACGAGGCGGGCCTGCTCGTGGTCGCCCGGCCCGGGCCGTACATCTGCTCCGAGTGGGACGGCGGCGCGCTGCCCGCGTGGTTGACGCTCGAGCCCGGGCTGCGCCTGCGGCAGGCCGAGCCGCGGTACCTGGAGCACGTGCGCGAGTGGTTCGAACAGGTGCTGCCGGTCCTGGCCGCACGCCAGCACGGGCGCGGCGGCAGCGTCGTGGCCGTGCAGCTGGAGAACGAGCTCGACTTCTTCGACTGCGACGACCGGGCGGGCTACGTCGGGGCGCTCGCGGACCTGGCGCGCGGGCACGGGATCACGGTGCCGCTCGTCGCGTGCGCCGGCCAGGGCGACCTCGTCGGCGCGACGGGCGGGGTCGACGGCGTCGTGCCCGCGTTCAACTTCTACCCCGACGACCGGTCGCCCCACGTCGAGGCCGAGGTGCGACGCTACGCCGAGCTGGTCGCCGGGCGCGGGGAGCCGCTGCTGGTCACCGAGACCAACCGCCGGCACGTCACGCTGCGCCGGCTGCTGGTCAGCGGCGCGACCCTGCTCGCCCCGTACCTCCAGGCCTCCGGCTTCGACCTGGGATACACGCCGTCGGTCGGCAACTGGGGCGAGCCCGGCAGCTTCATGACGCACGACTACGACTTCGGCGGGTTCCTCTCGCCGACCGGGGTCGCGCGGCCGGAGGTGGCGCAAGGGCGTGTGCTGGCGGCCGTCGCGCGGACGCTCGGCCCGGCGCTGGCGCGCGCCGTGCCCCGGCCGGCGTCCCACGCGTATGCGACCGACGCCCCGACGAGCGTGTCGCCGTCGCTCCTGGAACTCCACGGCGGGGGGACGCTGCTCGGCGTGCCGAACCTCGGGGAGTCGTGGGCCACGGCCACGGTGCCGGTCGGCGGCGGGCGCGCCGACGTGGAGGTCCCGCTGCCGCCCGAGTCGTGCCTGCTGGTGCTGCGCGACCTGCCGCTCGACGCCCTCGGGGCGGCGGGCACGCTGCGCCTGTCGACCGCCGACCTCGTCGGGGCGGGGCCGGACGGTCTCGAGCTCGCCTCCTGTGGTGCGGCGGTCGTCGTGCTCGAGGCGCCCCACGGCGAGACGACCGTCGTGGAGCTGGCCGCACCCGGCCCCGGCGCACCGGTGCGGCAGGTCGCGCGCGCGGGCGACGAACGGTGGGACCTCGTCCTGCGGCACCCCGAGGACGTTCCGGGGCCGGTGGGAGCCGATGTCGCCCTCGTCGGGAACGACACGGCGGACGCCGACCCCTTCGAGGACACGACCGTTCCCGCGTCCGAGGTCGTCGGCGCGGTCCGGCTCGCCGCACCGACCCGGCGGGGCGGCGGGGAGCGGTACGACCTCCCGCCCGCGTCCGAGGAGGTCGGCGTCCACCGCGGCCGTACGCACTACGCGGCCGACGTCGCCGGGGCCGCCGAGCTCGTGATCGAGGGTGCGGGCGACATGGTCGACCTCGCCCTCGACGGCGTCGCGCTGCCGACGCTCGCGCGCTTCGGCGCCGCCGTCGTCGTCCCGACCGGCGGCGCGGGGCACCTGGAGGCGACCGTCGAGACCTGGGGCCACGCCAACTTCGACGACGCCCGGCTGCCGGGGCTGCGGGCCGGGTCCCTGCGCGGGCTCGGCCGCGTCTGGTCGGTCGTGGCGCGCGACGACGTGTCCGCGCTCTGGAGCGTCACGGCGGGGGAGCAGCAGGCGGGCGACCCGGCGCCGCTGCGCACGCTCGGCGGGTGGAGCAGCACGCGCGTCGGCCGGCCGGTGACCTATCGCCGTCCGCTCCCCGTCGACGGCGCGCACCACCACGTCCTGCGCCTGGACGGCGTGCCGGGGTCGGTCGACGTGCTGGTGGACGGCGCGCGGCGCACGGTGGTGGCCGAGGACCCGTGGCTGCACCTGGCGCCAGGGGAGGGGGCGCACGTCGAGGTCACGCTGCCGCACGCGCCCGGCGCGCTCGGCGGGGCGGAGCTGCTGCGCCTCGCCCCCGTGCGCGGGTGGCAGGTGGAGCCGCAGCCGGACACGGCGATCCTGGACCTCGCCGCGCGGCCGGCCGAGGGGGTGGAGGTCGGGCTGCCGCTGGACCTGGAGCCCGGTGACGAGGCGTGGCTGGACGTGCCGCTGCCGGCGGGTGGACGGTCCCTGTGGTTCGCCGGCACCCAGGTGCGGGTGAGCGCCTTCGCGCACGGCGAGCTGCTGGGGCGGGTCTGGCTCGGCGACCCGGCCGCGCCGCGGTTCTCCGGCGGTCGACCCACCCGGCTGTGGCTTCCCGCGGCCTGGAACGACGGCGGGCTACGCTTGCTCGTGCGCGCGACTGCCGGGCCGGACCGGCCGCGGCTGGCGCGTCTTCGCACCGTCGCCACCCAGGAGTGACCATGGCAGTCGAGAGGCGGACGTCGCGCGACATCCGCAGCGAGTCCCGGCTGGACGTGATGCACGCCCTGCTGTCGGCCGAGGAGGCCACGCGGAACGACCTGGCCCGTGCGACGGGGCTCAGCCCCGCCACCGTGGCCACCGTCGTCGGCGACCTGCTGTCCGAGGGGATCGTCACCGAGTCCCGCCTGAGCGCAGGACGCGTCGGGCGGCCCACGACCAGCCTGCGCATCAACGCCGACCGGGGCCGTGTCGTCGGCATCGACGTCGCGGAGACCTACGTCCGCGCGATCGTGTTCGACGCCGCGCTCCGCGAGGTCGCGGGGGTGGAGACGCCGCGCGACGAGCACGAGAGCTCGCCCGAGTACGTCGTGGAGGGCATCGGCCGCACCTTCGAGGCCGCGCTCGACCGGGCAGGCGTCGGCGCCGAGGACGTCCTCGGGGTCGGGGTGGCGCTGCCCGGCATCGTGCAACGGGCGTCCGGGGTCGTCGTCGTCGTCCCGCACTGGAGCTGGCACTCCGTGGAGCTGGACAGCCTGCGCGACCGTATCGGTGTGCCGCTCGTGCTGGACAACCCCCTCAAGGCGATCGCGACCGCGGAGCTCTGGTTCGGTACCGGGCGCGAGTCGGACTCCATGGTGACCGTCAACCTCGGCACCGGGGTGGGCGCGGGCATCGTCCTCGAAGGGCGGATCCTGCGCGGCGCGACCAACGCGGCCGGCGAGTGGGGGCACTCGCTGCTCGCGATCGACGGCCGGAGGTGCCGGTGCGGGCGGCAGGGCTGCGTCGAGGCGTACGTCGGCGCGCCCGGTATCCAGCAGACCCTGCGCGAGGTCGCCCCCGAGCACCCGCTCTGCGACCTGGAGATGCAGCAGGAGTTCATCCAGGCGCTCGCGGCGGCCAGCGCGGCGGACACGCCCGACCCCGCCGTCGAGGAGACCCTCGCGATCACGGCGCGCTACCTCGGCTCGGCGCTCGCCGACCTGGTGGCCGTGGTGAACCCGGAGCGGGTCACCCTCACGGGCTGGACCACCTGGGCGCTCGGCGACCGCCTCCTGCCGCTCACCCGCGCCCGGCTCGACGAGGAGGCGCCGGGGGAGTCCGCCGCCGGCCTGCGCCTGGAGATCTCGACGGTGCGCAGCAACTCCGTGGCCACCGGCGTCGCGATGATCGCCCTGGAGCGCTTCCTCGGCGACGTCGGGCTCGTCACGACGCGGGTGCCGATCGCGCTCTGAGCGGCTGTCGATCGGTACGACGAAGGCCCCTGTCCTGCGGTGCAGGTCAGGGGCCTTGTTCGATGCTCCCGCGGTTGGACTTGAACCAACGACCGTCCGATTAACAGTCGGATGCTCTGCCAGCTGAGCTACGCGGGATCGCATGGTCGTCCGGCCGGCGGCCTTCGAACCGGGAAGAACATTACCAGGCTCACACGGGTAGTCCCGACGCTCCCCGGACCCTGGACTCCGTGGCGTCCACCACTCGGGCCACCCGCGGATCGTCGAGGTCGACGCCCGACCCGGCGACGGCCTGCGAGAAGAACCGGCCGTCCGCCGTCCGCCGCACGGCGACCTTCACGTCTCCGCCCGGCACGGCGACCGTCTCGGACAGCACGACCGACCACTGGACCCGTTCCCGCAAGGTCTGGGGGAACGGCGTGCGCTCGGGGTCCACGAGCCGCAGCAGGGTGTCCGGGGCGGCATCCACCCACTCGATCGACAGCTCCGACCGTTCGGGGTCGAACACCCCCCGGTCGACGTCGCACCACGGGCGTCGCGTGACGACGTCCTGCGCGCCGGGGCCGACGACGACCAGGTCGGCCGTCGTCGCCACGGCCCAGCGGTCGTCGGCGAGCTCGGCGGACGTGAGGATCCGCTCGCCGCGGGCCAGGGGGAGGGCGCGTCGCACGTCGTCGGGCAGGGGGGAGCGGCGGAACCACATGGCGACACCGTACCGACCGCTGCCGGGCGGGTCAGCCCGCTGCAGCGTCGCGGTCCTCGCCGGACCGGGTCGCCGGGTCGGGCGCGGCCTGCTCGCGCTCCCGCTTGAGGCGGGCCTGCTCCAGCAGCCAACGCATCTCGGCGTCGTCGTCGGGGCTCGAGGGGGCGTCGTCGGTCTCCCAGGTCCGCCGGCGCCCGGGGTACTGCGCGGGCGGCACCGGGCCGGCGGGGTAACCGGTGCGCGGCGCCGGGCGCCGGTGCGCGCGTGCGCGCCGGCTCACGACGAGCCGCGCGACCGACCCGGCGAACGGGAGCAGCAGGATGATGAGGATCCAGAAGCCCTTCTGGATGCCGCCGCCGTCCTCCTCGTCGGACTGGACGACGTCCACCAGGGCGTAGACGACGAGCGCGAGGTAGGCCAGCATCGGCAGCACGCGGAGCATGGACCCGGAGCGTAGCGGCTCGGGACCCGCGCGTGTACCCCTGTGACCTGGTGCGACATGATCGTCGTGGCGCCGTCGGTGCCCCGTGCCGGACTTGAACCGGCGACCGATCGATTATGAGTCGACTGCTCTGACCAGCTGAGCTAACGGGGCGCGCGGCGAGCATATCGGCCCGGCGCAACGACCAGGGGGTGCGCCGGGCAGGGACCCGCGGTGTCATGGGGTCGTGACCATCGCCGTGAAGCGTGTGTACGACGACCCGACCGCGGACGACGGGACGCGCGTGCTCGTGGACCGGCTGTGGCCGCGCGGGGTGTCCAAGGAGCACGCCCACCTGGACCGCTGGTGCAAGGAGGTCGCGCCGTCGACGGAGCTGCGGACGTGGTTCCATCACGACCCGCAGCGGTTCGACGAGTTCGATCGCCGTTATCGCGACGAGCTCGCGGGCAACCCGGAAGTGGCCGGGCTCGCGGCGCTGGGCGCCGGAGACCGGAAGCTCACGCTGCTCTACTCGGCGCGGGACACGGAGCACAACCAGGCGCTGGTGCTGCGCGAGGTACTGCTGTCCTACCGGGACGAGACCGCGTCCGGCTCCGGGGCCTGAGCCCGGCGGGCCGCCCGCGGCGTCCGGCTCAGCGCGCGGCTCGTCCGCTCCAGGTCACGCACGACGGCGCGGCGCAGCCGCGGCCCGAGCGGTCGCTCCACGAACCGGTGCACCAGGTAGGCGGCGCCCAGCATCACCGCGGTGACGAGCGCGAAGGTGACGCCGGCGGGCAGGTACGGGCTGGTCTTGGCGATGAGCCACTGGCCCCAGGAGGAGTGCAGCAGGTACAGCGGGTAGGTGAGGGCGCCGACGAGGGTGAGCCATCGCCACGAGAGCCTGTCGAGGCGGGTGAGGGTGACGGCTGCGACCAGGACGAAGCAGGCCAGGATGGCGATCCAGTAGGTCTGCGGCCCGACCGTCACGTCGGTGCTGGTGGCGATGCGCAACGACTGGCTGCGGCCGGAGATCACCCCGGCGAGGGCGACGTTGAGCCCGAGGACGAGCCACAGCACGGGCGAGCGTCGCTCCTTGGTGAGCAGGAAGAGCACCATGCCGCCCGCGAACAGGGGCGCGTCGGTACCCACCAGGACCGTGGACCACAGCGTGCTGTCCGACTGGACGGCGACGGCCGCCACGACCGGCCAGACAGCGGCGAACGCGACGAGGCGGTTGCGTGTCATCCCCAGGGCGAGGAGGACGGCGACGAGCACGTAGAAGCGCAGCTCGGCCCAGAGCGTCCAGTACACCGACTCGACGTCCTGCACGCCGAAGGCCCGCTGGACCATCGTGAGGTTGGCCGCGGTCTCGGGGATCCCGACGTCCTTGTGACCCGGCGCCACGACCACGAGGAGCAGCACGACGGCCGCCACCGAGAGCCAGTACGCCGGGAACAACCGGCCGACGCGGGACGCCGCGAACGACCGCACGTCGCGTCCCCACGCGGACATGAGGATGACGAAGCCGCTGATCACGAAGAAGAGCTGCACCCCGAACGACCCGAACGCGGCGATCGGCTGGAGGTTCGGGAACGAGTCCTCCGTCCGGGCTCCCCAGGCGGAGTGGTTCACCGCGACGTAGTGGTAGGCGACCACCGCCATGGCGGCCAGGAAGCGCAGCCCGTCGAGGGCGGCGAGGCGCGGGCGGCCCGTGGCCGGAGCGGCGGCCCGCCCCGGGGCGAGGGCTAGGGTCGTTGTTGACTCGGTCATCCGTTGCAGCATCGTTGGGCACGTTATCAAACCGTGATAATCGGCGTCGTCGGGTGTTCGCGACGTGGGAGAATGCGGGCCATGGCGATGCGAGAGATCCGGGTGCTGCCCGACCCCGTGCTGCGCACACCCTGCGACGAGATCACCACCGTCGACGACCGGGTCCGCTCCCTCGTGGAGGACCTCGTGGAGACCGTCGACTCCGACGGCCGAGCAGGTCTCGCGGCCAACCAGATCGGCGTGAACCTGCGCGCGTTCTCCTGGAACGTCGACGACGAGATCGGCTACGTGCTCAACCCGCGGATCGTCGAGCTCTCGGAAGAGACGCAGGACGGCGACGAGGGCTGCCTGTCCGTGCCAGGGCTCTGGTACCCCACCACGCGCGCCTGGTACGCACGCGTGGTCGGCACGGACGTCGACGGCAACGAGCTCGTGGTCGAGGGCACGGGCCTCATGGCGCGCTGCCTGCAGCACGAGTGCGACCACCTGGACGGCAAGCTCTACCTGGACCGCCTCGAGCGCACCGTGCGCAAGAAGGCCATGCGGGAGTTGCGCGAACGACTCTGAGTTCCTCAAGGGGGGCTCAAGAGAAGTGCTCGAGTCTGCGTTTCCTCTCGCACGGCGGCCCGGCATCGGGCAGGATGTGTCAAGACGACACACCGTCGGAGCTCGTGTACCAGCAGGCCTGCCCGGTTCGAGGACGTTGGGGAAGACGGACCTCGGAACCAGGGAGGACAACATGGCTGGTGCGATCACCCGCGGTGTGCTGTTCGTGCACTCGGCCCCTCGTGCGCTCTGCCCTCACCTCGAGTGGGCGGCGGGCAACGTGCTCGGAGGGCGCGTGTCGCTGGACTGGACACCCCAGCCGGCGGGGCGCGGCCTTTTCCGTGCCGAGTACTCGTGGCAGGGCGCCCAGGGAACGGGCGCCCGGATGGCCTCTGCCCTGCGGGGCTGGGACCACCTGCGTTACGAGGTGACGGAGGAGGCGAGCCACGGCGCCGACGGCGCCCGCTGGTCTCACACCCCCGACCTCGGCATCTTCCACGCCATGACGGACGTGCACGGCAACGTCGTCGTCCCGGAGGACCGCGTCCGGACGGCGCTGGAGTCCGCGCACGACGGTCGTGGCGTGCGCGAGGCGCTCGACCTCGCCCTCGGCACGGCGTGGGACGACGAGCTCGAGCCGTTCCGATACGCCGGCGCCGGTGCCCCCGTGCGCTGGCTGCACCGCGTGGGCTGAGCCAGAACGGCGGTTGCGTCGGTCGAGACCCCGTGGGGCGTCGACCGCCGCAACCGCCGTTCGCGTGCCTGCGGGCAGACCGTCAGGCGCTCGTGACCGTGAGGGCGACGTTGTGCCCGCCGAAGCCGAACGAGTTGTTGAGCGCCACGATGTCGCCGTCGGGCAGCTTCTCCGGGGTCGAGCGCACCAGGGGCACCTGGAGCTCGGGGTCCGGGTTCTCCACGTTGATCGTGGGCGGGGCGAGGCGGTCGTGCACCGCCTTGATGGTGAAGATCGTCTCGAGCGCGCCGGCGCCGCCCAGCAGGTGGCCGGTCATGGACTTGGTGGCCGAGAGCCGCACGTGGTCGGCCTCGCCGCCCATGAGGGTGCGGATCGACGCGGTCTCGGTGAGGTCGCCCACCTTGGTGGAGGTGGCGTGCGCGTTGACGTGCACGACGTCGCGCGACGTCACGCCCGCGTCCTCGAGCGACCGCCGCATGGCGGAGACCTGCCCGGTGCCCTCAGGGTCCGGGGAGGTGATGTGGTACGCGTCCGCGGACAGGCCGACGCCGGCGATCTTCGCGTAGACGCGTGCGCCGCGGGCGGCAGCGTGCTCGGCGCTCTCGAGCACCACGATCGCGGCGCCCTCGCCGATGACGAAGCCGTCGCGGTCGATGTCGTACGGGCGCGAGGCGCCCTGCGGGTCGTCGTTGCGCAGCGACAGCGTCCGCGACGCGGCGAACGCTGCGATGGGCATCGGGTGGATCGTCGCCTCGGTGCCGCCGCACACGACGACGTCCGCGCGGCCGGCGCGGATCATGTCGACGCCGTAGCCGATCGCCTCGGCGCCCGACGCGCAGGCGGAGACGAGGGCGTGGGCCCCGGCCTTGGCGCCGAACTCGAGCGACACGTACGCGGCGGGGGAGTTGGGCATGAGCATCGGCACGGTCATGGGGAGCATGCGGCGGGCGCCGCGCTCCTTGAGGGTGTCCCAGCCGTCGAGAGTGGTCCAGATGCCGCCGATGCCGGAGGAGACCACGGCGCCGAGCCGCTCGCCGTCGACCTCCGGGGCGCCGGCGTCCTGCCAGGCCTCGCGGGCCGCGACCATCGCGTACTGCGTGGACGGGTCCATCCGCTTGGTCTCGGGCCGGGACAGGACCTGGTCGGGGGTGACCTTGATGGTGGCGGCGAACGTGACGGGGATCTCGTACTTCTCGGCCCAGTCGTTGTCGAGGGTGCGCGCGCCCGACTCTCCCGCGAGGGCGGCAGCCCAGGTGCTGGGGGCGTCGCCACCGAGAGGGGTGGTGGCGCCGAGGCCGGTGACGACGACGTCGCGCGAGGCGGGTGCGGCAGTCATGGGTGGGTCACTCCTGAGGTGAGAGCGGGTACGGGTGGTCCAGGTTGCCGGGCGGGCCGGGGTCACCGGCCCGCCCGCGCGGCGGGGCGAGCGCCCCGCGGCGTCATGCGGCCTGTGCACCCTCGATGTACGAGACGGCGTCGCCGACCGTGGTGAGGTTCTTGACCTCGTCGTCGGGGATGCGGACGCCGAACTTGTCCTCGGCGTGGGTCACGATCGTCATCATCGACAGCGAGTCGATGTCGAGGTCGTCGGTGAACGACTTCTCCGACACGACGGCGTCGGTCGGCAGACCGGTCTCCTCGGCGACGATCTCGGCAAGACCCTCGAGGATCTCCTGGGAGGTGTAAGCCATGGGGTGCGTCTCTCCTTGAAACGGGGTACCGGCCGTCCGGCACCGTGGGGTGTTGCGGTGCGATTGTCCCGCACCATGGGGGTCGGTCACGACCCCGGGCGACCGAACGCCCGGGCCCGCACCAGAAGCTAGGGCAGCACCACAACCTGCGCGGCGTAGACGAGCCCCGCGCCGAAGCCGATCTGCAGGGCCAGGTCGCCGGAGCGGGCCTGCCCCTCGGCAAGCAGGCGCTCGGTGGCCAGCGGGATCGACGCCGCCGACGTGTTGCCGGTGTCGGCGATGTCACGTGCTACGACGACGCTCTCCGGCAGCTGGAGCTGCTTGACGAGCTGGTCGATGATGCGCATGTTCGCCTGGTGCGGCACGAAGACCTGGACGTCGTCGGGCTCCACGCCCGCCTCCGCCATGGCCTTTGCCGCGATCGGGGCCATCTGGAAGCCGGCCCACTTGAAGACGGTCGGGCCGTCCTGGCGGAGCGTCGGCCAGCCGGCCATGGGCTCCGTCCGCAGGTCGGACCAGGCGCGCGTCTGGGAGATGGCCTGCGACTTCGCGCCGTCCGAGCCCCAGACCGTCGGTCCGATGCCCGGGATGTCCGAGGGGCCGACCACGGCCGCGCCCGCGCCGTCGCCCAGCAGGAACGAGATGGAGCGGTCGGTCGGGTCGACGAAGTCCGACATCTTCTCGGCGCCGATCACCAGCACGTGCCGCGCGGCGCCCGACCGCACGAGGGCGTCCGCCTGGCCGATGCCGTAGGCGTAGCCGGCGCAGGCGGCCGAGACGTCGTAGGCCGCGGCCGGGGTGGCACCGAGGCGCTCCGCGAGCACCGCCGCGCCCGCGGGGGTCTGGTGGAAGTACGTCACCGTGGACAGGATCACGACGTCGACGTCCGCGCCGGTGAGGCCGGCCGCGTCGAGCGCCTTGCGCGCCGCCGCCTCCGCCAGGTCCAGCACGTCGACCTCCGCGCGGGCGTACCGGCGCGTGACGATGCCCGTGCGCTGGCGGATCCACTCGTCCGAGGAGTCGATCGGCCCGGCGACGTCGTCGTTCGTCACGACGCGATCGCCGCGCTCGCCGGCGATCGCCAGGATCCGCGAGTACCGGACCGGCTCGGCCTGGCGGAGCGTGCGGCGCTCCGTCGTCACGCGGAGGCCTCCGCGCCGCTCGCGACCGAGTGGCGCGCGATGAGGTCGCGCGCGGCCTCGACGTCGTCCGGGGACTTCACGGCGACCGACTCGACGCCCTTGAGCGCGCGCTTGGCCAGGCCGGTGAGGACGCCGCCGGGGGCGAGCTCGAGGATGCCGGTCACGCCGCGCTCCGCGAGCGTCGCCTGGCACAGGTCCCAGCGCACCGGGGCGGTCACCTGGGCGACGAGGCGGGCCAGCACCTCCGTGGCCGTGCCGTGCCCGTGCGAGCCCGGCGCGAGCACGTCGTAGGAGGCGCCGTCGGCGTCCGAGAGCAGCGGCAGGCGCGGGTCGGTCGCGAGCCAGCCGGTGGCGACCTGCTCGAAGGCGACCCGGGCCGACTCCATGAACGGGGTGTGGAACGCCCCCGCGACCTGCAGGGGAATCACCCGGGCGCGGGTCGGCGGGTCGGCGGCCAGCGCCGCGAGGCGCTCGAGGTCGCCGGCGGCGACGACCTGGCCACCGCCGTTGACGTTGGCCGGGAACAGGCCGGCCGCCTCGATCGAGGCCAGGACCTCGTCGGGGTCGCCGCCCACGACGGCGCTCATGCCGGACGGCGCGGCCGCGGCGGCCTCCGCCATCGCCCGCGCACGGTGGGAGACCAGCCCGACGGCCCCGGCGTCGTCGAGCGCCCCCGCGACGGCCGCGGCGCTGAGCTCGCCGACCGAGTGGCCCGCGGTGACGTCCACGACGTCGGTCGTAGGCCGCCCGTCGAGGATCGCGCGCAGGGCGAGCAGCGACGAGGAGACGATCAGCGGCTGGGCCACGGCGGTGTCGCGGATCGTGTCCGCGTCCGACGTCGTCCCGTGCTGGGCGAGATCGGTCCCGGCCGCGGCCGAGAAGGAGTCGAGCAGGTCGGCGGTGCCGGGCAGCTCCAGCCAGGGGCTGAGCATCCCGGGGGTCTGAGAGCCCTGTCCAGGGCAGACGACGGCGAGCACGTGCCCACGGTGCCACCCCGCGCGGGGGACGCGTCGTCGCGACCCGCACGAACCTGGCGGAAGGCGATTGTGGGATTCCTCCAAGCCGGGCGTCGGTCGAGCTCGTCGGGACGGGGTTCCGGCACGCTCAGCCGGCGGCGGCGTCCCCCTCCAGCTGACCGAGGGCCAGGGCGATCTGCAGCACGAACGACTCGCGGGCGTCGAGCGGGTCCCAGCCGGTGATCTCGGAGACCTTGCGCAGGCGGTACCTGACCGTGTTGGGGTGCACGTACAGACGGCGGGCGGCAGCCTCGAGCGAGCGGCCGGTGCCGAGGTACGCGGACAGGGTCTCGAGCACCGAGCCGGAGGCCTCCTGCAGCGGTCGGAACGCCTGGGCGACGAGGGTGCGGCGCGCGGTGACGTCCCCCGTGAGCACGCGCTCCGGGAGGATCTCGTCGGCGAGGACCGGGCGGGGGGCCTGGGGCCACGCCGGCGCCGCGGCCAGCCCCGCGAGCGCGGCGGCCGCCGAGGCCGCGGCGTCGGACACGTCGGGCACGACGCCGCCGATGACCACCGGGCCGGGGCCGAACCGGTCGAGCAGCGACGTCGCGGCCGTGACGAGGTCGCCCTCCCCGCCCAGCACGAGGACCAGCCGGTCGCCATGGATGCCGACCAGGGCGTCACCGGCCGCCCGTCGCGCCAGGCGCCGCAGCTCGGCCGTGCGGACGTCGTCGAGCCGCGTCGTCGCCTCGCCGACCATCACGAGCGCCTGGCCGCGGCCGCTCCAGCCGAGCGCCGAGACGCGGGAGCGGAGCGAGTCGTCGCCGTCGCCGCGCACCAGGGCGTCCACGACGAGGGCCTCGAGGCGGGCGTCCCACGCGCCACGGACCTCCGCCGCACGGGCGTAGACCTCGGCGGCGGAGAACGCGATCTCGCGGGAGTAGCGCAACACCGCCTCCCGCAGCTCGCGCTCGTACCCGGGGGCCGCGATCTCGTCGGAGTGCTGCTCGACGACGTCGACCATGAGGCGCACGAGCTGCAGCGTGTGCTGCAGGGAGATCGACCGCGTCAGCTCGGGCGGGGCCGCGGCGAACATCTCGCCGACGCCGTGCGGCGTCGGCGTGGGCTCGGCGAACCAGCTCACGAACGCGTTGATGCCGGACTGCGCCACCAGGGCCACGTACGACCGGTCCTCCGCCGGGAGCTGCCGGTACCAGTGCACCTCCTCGTCGAGGCGCCGCATCGCGGTGGACGTGAGCAGACCGAGGCCCTCGCGCACCCGTTGCACGTTCTCGCCGCGGGAGACGGGGGTGCCGTCCGCCGCGGGACCGTCCTCGGGAACGGGGGTCCCGTCGGTCGCGGAGGTCCGGGTGCCGCTGGTCGTCATGGGTCGAGGATACGGGCGCGGTTGTGGGGAGTGCACAAACGCCCGGCGGGCCGGGCCCGCGCCCGGTCGCGGTAGACGTCATTGGATAGTGTCGGTCCCATGGCCCTCATGCCCCGGCTCCGGCAGCTGCTGCGACGGCCGTTCTCCGCGTCCACGGTGGCGGCGCGCCGTCCGTCGCCCTCGCAGGAGCGCAGGGACACCCGTCCGGAGGACGCGCTGCGGGCCATCCTCACCGACGACCCCAACGACGCGACGGCGTTCCACGCCCTGGCGGAGATCGTGCGTCGGCGCGCCGCCGAGTCGCCGAACCCCGAGGACCCGCTGACGGCCCCGCAGGACGAGGCGGCTCAGCAGCGCGCCGCCGACCTGGCCGTGTGGTCCCTCGCCGAGGAGCTCGCCGGCCACCCGCGCGGATGGCGCCCCCTGCTGGAGCTCGGGCGGCTGTCCGTCGCGGACGACCCGGAGGGCGCCGCCCGCCGGCTCGCCACCGCGGCCGAGCGCGACCCCAGCGGCGAGGCCCTCGCCGAGGCGCTGGCGATCCTGCGCGGGGCCGCCATGCCCACCGAAGCCCTCGGACTCGGCACCGGGCACTGGCGTGCGCGCGAGCACACGCCCGAGGTGGGGCACCACCTCGTGCTGGCCGCGCTCGAGGCCGACCGGGTCGGCGAGGCCCGCCAGCACCTGGAGTCGCTCGCGCTGCACCCCGGCACCGAGGAGCTACGGGCGGAGCTGGAGCGTGTCGTCGCCGCCCGGGAGCAGACCTCGCCGACGTAGTCCGCCCGGTGCGGTCCCGCGCAGCACGAAGGCCCCGAGCCGCACGGCTCGGGGCCTTCGGCCTGCGCTGTGGCGGGTCGACGTCAGCTGTCGCCGCCGGCGACGCCGGAGGTGCCGGCGTTCACGTCGAGCAGGCGGTACTTCTCCACCGCCTTGGCGACGACGTCGGCCGGGACCTCGCCGCGACGGGCGAGCTGCTGCAGCGTCCGGACCACCATCGACGGGCCGTCGATGAGGAAGAAGCGCCGCGCGGCCGCGCGGGTGTCGGAGAAGCCGAAGCCGTCCGCACCGAGCACCGCGTAGTCGCCCGGCACCCAGGCGCGGATCTGGTCCGGCACCAGGTGGTCGTAGTCGCTCGTCGCGACGAACGGGCCCTGCGCGCCCGACAGCTTCTGCGTCACGTACGGGGTACGCGGCTCGGCGGTCGGGTTGACGAGGGCGTCCTTCTCCGCGGCGAGCGCGTCACGACGCAGCTCGTTCCAGCTGGTCACCGACCACACGTCGGCCGACACGCCCCAGTCCTCGGCGAGGAGCTGCTGCGCCTCGAGCGCCCACGGCACGCCCACGCCGGAGGCGAGGAGCTGGGCCTTGGGGCCCTCGGCGTCGGACGTCGAGATCCGGTGGATGCCGCGCAGGATGCCGTCGACGTCCACGTCCTCCGGCTCCGCCGGCTGGACCATCGGCTCGTTGTACACGGTGAGGTAGTACATGACGTTCTGGTCGCGGCCGTCGGACCCGTCGCCGTACATGCGCTCGATGCCGTCGCGCATGATGTGGCGGATCTCGTAGCCGAACGCCGGGTCGTACTGCACCATCGCCGTGTTGGTGCCGGCGATGAGTGGCGAGTGGCCGTCGGCGTGCTGCAGGCCCTCACCGGTCAACGTGGTGCGGCCGGCGGTGGCGCCGATGATGAAGCCGCGGGCGAGCTGGTCGCCGGCCGCCCAGAACTGGTCGCCGGTGCGCTGGAAGCCGAACATCGAGTAGAAGATGTAGACCGGCACCATGGCCTCGCCGTGCGTCGCGTACGACGTGCCCACGGACTGGAAGGCGGCGGCCGAACCGGCCTCGTTGATGCCGGTGTGCATGATCTGCCCGGCCTCGGACTCCTTGTAGCTCAGCATGAGCTCGCGGTCCACGGCGAGGTAGTTCTGCCCCTGCGTGTTGAAGATCTTGGCGCTCGGGAAGATGGCGTCCAGACCGAAGGTGCGGGCCTCGTCGGGGATGATCGGCACGATGCGCTTGCCGAACTCCTTGTCCTTGATGAGGTCCTTGAGCAGGCGCACGAAGGCCATGGTGCTGGCGACGTGCTGGGTGCCCGAGCCCTTCTTGAGGATCTCGTAGGACTTCGGCTCCGGTAGCGTCAGCGGCTTCGGCGTCGAGCGGCGCTCGGGGACGAACCCGCCGAGGTGGCGACGTCGCTCCAGCATGTACTGGATGACCTCGTCGTCCATGCCCGGGTGGTAGTACGGGGGCAGGTACGGGTCGGCGTCGATCTGCTCGTCCGTCAGCGGGATGCGCAAGTTGTCGCGCAGCGCCTTGAGGTCCTCGTTCTTGACCTTCTTCATCTGGTGCGTGGCGTTGCGGCCCGCGAAGCTCGAGCCGAGGGCGTAGCCCTTGACCGTCTGCGCCAGGATGACCGTCGGCTGGCCCGTGTGGGCGCGCGCCGCGGAGTAGGCGGCGTAGATCTTGCGGTAGTCGTGACCGCCGCGCTTCATGTTCCAGATGTCGTCGTCGGTCATGTTCTCGACGAGCGCCTTCGTCCGCGGGTCGCGGCCGAAGAAGTGCTCGCGGATGAACGCGCCGGACTCCGCACGGTAGGTCTGGTAGTCGCCGTCGGGCGTGGCGTTCATGAGGTTGACCAGCGCGCGGTCCTTGTCCGCGTTGAGCAGCGCGTCCCACTCGCGGCCCCAGATCACCTTGATGACGTTCCAGCCGGCGCCCTTGAACTGGGCCTCCAGCTCCTGGATGATCTTGCCGTTGCCGCGGACCGGGCCGTCGAGGCGCTGCAGGTTGCAGTTCACGACGAACGTCAGGTTGTCGAGCGACTGGTGCGCCGCGAGCTGCAGCATGCCGCGCGACTCCGGCTCGTCCATCTCGCCGTCGCCGAGGAACGCCCAGACGTCCTGCTGGCTGGTGTCCTTGATCCCGCGGTTGTGCAGGTACCGGTTGGTCCATGCCTGGTAGATCGCCGAGGCCGGGCCGAGGCCCATGGACACCGTCGGGAACTCCCAGAAGTCCGGCAGCATGCGCGGGTGCGGGTAGGACGGCAGGCCGCCGCCGGCGTGCGACTTCTCCTGGCGGAAGCCGTCCAGCGTCTCCGCGGACATGCGGCCCTCGAGGAAGCTGCGGGCGTACTGGCCGGGCGAGGAGTGGCCCTGGAAGTACACCTGGTCGCCGCCGCCCGGGTGGTCCTTGCCGCGGAAGAAGTGGTTGAGGCCCACCTCGTACAGCGTCGCCACCGACGCGTACGAGGAGATGTGGCCGCCTACCGCCACGTCAGGGCGCTGGGCGCGCGTCACCATGACGGCCGCGTTCCAGCGGATCCACGAGCGGTAGCGGCGCTCCATCGCCTCGTCGCCCGGGAAGTAGGGCTCGTCGTGCACGGCGATCGAGTTGACGTAGGGAGTCGCCACCGACGCGGGGATGTGCACGTTGCGCTCCCGCGCGCGACGCAGCAGGTTGAGCATGACGTAGCGCGCCCGCGGGCCGCCCTTGTCGTCGATCAGGCCGTCGAACGACTCGACCCACTCGCCGGTCTCGGCGGGGTCGATGTCCGGGACGGCGCTGAGCAGGCCGTTGATCAACGGTCCGGTCTCGTCGTACGAAGCCACCAGCAACCTCTCTCATCTTCAGACGGGCAGCACATGGTCGCCGCTCCGGTCCGTGTCAGGCATCCCGTCGTGAGGGCACCGCGACGCGTGGTCGCGACGGTGCGGACCACGAACGGGTGGTCATCACTCATTGTGTCCCCAGACGGGCCGGGGGAACACCATCGGGCGGTCAAGGATCCGTGATCTACGTCATGCCGCTGTCCTCGAATGTCGCCGAGGCCACGGCGGAGCCCCGCGTCGAGCAAACCACGGTGGGCAGGGGGTTGCCGGGCGCGCGCGCTTCCTGTGGACTACGTTGGCGCACACGACGGACGTGCGTGTCGCGCGCGTCAGTGATGGTCAGACGGAGAGGAACGAAGGTCCAACGTGGGTAAGCAGGCGGAATCCCCGGCAGCTCGTTTCGGGTTCACGCCCGGCCAGGTCGTGCAGGAGTTCGGGTGGGGAGACGACGTCGACGACGCGCTGCGGTCCGAGGTCGAGGCCTCGGTCGGCAGTGAGCTGGTCGACGAGGACTACGACGACGTCACCGACGGCGTCATCGTGTGGTGGCGCGACGAGGACGGCGACCTCACGGACATGCTGGTCGACGTCCTGACGGTGCTCGACGACGGCGGCCTCGTCTGGCTGCTGACGCCGAAGCCCGGCCGCGACGGCCACGTCGCGCACGACGAGATCCAGGAGGCCGCGACGACCGCGGGTCTCCACGCCACGAGCACGTTCGCCGTCGCTCCCGACTGGTCGGCCACCAAGCTGGCCAACCGCGGACGCGGGCGCTGAGCCGGTGACCGGCCGGTGACGAGCACTGCCCCCGAGGTGCGGTGGCGCGCAGGCGACCCCGCACCCGACTTCACCCTGCCGGACACTCATGGCACCCCCGTGCATCTCGCCGACCTGCGCGGGGAACCGGTGCTGCTCGTGTTCTTCCCGTTCGCGTTCTCGGGCATCTGCACCGGCGAGCTGTGCGAGCTGCGGGACAACATCGAGGACTTCGAGTCGGCCGGGGTGCGACTGCTGGCCGTCTCGACCGACCCCGTGTTCACACTCAAGGCGTGGCACGAGCAGGAGGGCTTCGGCTTCGACCTGCTCAGCGACTTCTGGCCGCACGGCGCCGTCGCCGACGTCTACGGTGTCTTTGACCCCGCGAGCGGCCACGCGCTGCGCGGGACGTTCCTCGTCGACGCCGACGGGATCGTGCGGTGGTCGGTCGTGAAGTCGCGCGGGCAGCGGCGCGACCTCGAGGCGTACCGCGAGGCGCTCGCGGAGATCTGATCCGGCGCGTCCGCGACCCGACGCGTCGGGGTGGGTCGGCGTCTGGCGGGACGCCCTTCGCCGGGTATTCTTTGTGCGCTGTCCAGGGCCTGTAGCTCAGCTGGTCAGAGCGCCACGCTTACACCGTGGATGTCGGGGGTTCGAGTCCCTCCGGGCCCACCACCCCCTCGCTTCTTGCGCTGACCTGCAGCTTTACTCCCGGCCGTCCTGGACGTTCGAGGGCACCAGAGCCCGCTCAGCGAGTGGGCCGCCGAGTACATCGAGAGCCGGACGCTAGCGCCGGGCACGCTGCGGGACTACACGCGGATCCTGCGGGTGCACATCCACCCGACGATCGGCAGCAAGTACCTCGACGAGGTCACCGTGTCCGACGTCGCTGCGTGGCACGCCCGGCTGAAGAAGGAGATGCGAGCGCGGGCGAGGAAGGCGAACCGGTCCACCGACGGATCCGGGGAGGCCGCGCAGACCTATAAGTTCCTGTCGGCGGTGTTCAAGGCGGCGATCGCCCGGGGACTGATCGACGCCTCGCCCGCGCGCGTGGTGGCAGGCGGCCGGCACAAAGCGGCAAGGGCAACTCGTGGTGGTCGGCGCGGCCGAGGTCCAGGTGCTCGGGCAGGCGCTGCCCGAGCACCTGCGGGCGCCGGCCGACCTGCTGAGCTGGACGGGTTTGCGGATCGGTGAGGCGCGGGCGCTGCGACGCCGGACGTGGACCTGCGGGACCCGTCGGCGGCGTCCGTCAGCGTGGCGCAGCACGTCTCCCAGGGCGGCAAAGGGATCAACGCCGTCGTGGGGCGGGTGAAGACGGAGGCGGGCTATCGGGCGCAACAGTCCTGGCACGGCGCTTCAATAGAGACAGTCGCCGAGCTCGGGGCCGACACTCCTGAATGGGCGCAGCTGCTGGTGCGTGCCCTGACCTTTCGCATCGCGACCTTCCACCTTCTGGAGGGCTGGAGCCCGGCTCGATCCAACCGGTATGCCCCCGCTGCCGATGCTGCCTTAGCACTCGCGCGGTAGGACTACCAGCGCTGGACCTGAGCGTCAGCGGCCAGATCGATCTGAACCGGTCAGGCTAGGGAGGCGGAGGAACGATCCAGCGAGAGGTCGCGCCCTCGCGGGATCTTGTCGAGCCTCGACAAGATCCCGCACAAATTCAAAACTGACCGATTCTGAGACAGCTCGGCGACGGCAACTACTGACGCCGCCGACGAAAGCGTCGACGGCGAGGACGGACCTCATCAGCCGCCTCCGCGCGTACCCCCGCCCGCGCCTCCGCGGCTCGCACCGTCCGGCGATCCGCCCATGCAGCAACCGTCGCTTCGACGTCCCGCGGCATGGTGACCAGGGGCGGCCCGGCGGGCGGCTGGTAGCGGCCACGAAGCACTCGCTTGTTGAACTCCTCGGTCTCGAGACGCACGTCCGCCTCGCTCCACATCTGGTCGAGGCGTTCATCCAGTGCGGCGTCCTCCTTGCGCAGCTGGATGGAGGGCGGCAGCAGCACGAGGCGCTCGCGCTTCAGGAGGTTCTTCAGCCACCAGTCGGGGTCGTGGCGGTCAGGCAGGTCGAGCGGCTTGCCGCTGCCGGGCAGGTCGTCGAACTCGCCTCGTTCGATCGCCTTCCGAATGTGCATGTCAGCCAGCAGCGCGATCGCCACCTCTTCGTCGATGGCGACCGCGTACGGGTTGAAGAACGCAGAGGATAGGTGCGTCTCAGCCATCGTCACTCCGTCCCATGGTTACCATACGCCTGTATTATGTCATGCGTATTGTCAACGGGACGAGGAGGCCGAATGCCGAAGCTGGTGGACCACCAGGAACGTCGCGAGACGATCGCGCGTGCGCTGTGGCGGGTCGTCGACCAGCACGGCTGGACGAGGGCCACCATGCGTGAGGTCGCCCGCGAGGCGGGGGTCTCGCTGGGGCACCTGCAGCACTACTTCACGTCTCGCACAGGGCTGTTGACCTTCGCGATGGAGCTCGCTGCCGAGCAGACCGGCGACCGGGTCACGCGGGGACTGGCCGCGCTCGACCAGCCTCCGCACCCCAGGGACGTGCTGCGGCTGGTCCTCGCCGAAATGCTCCCCCTGCGTCCCGAGGCGCGCGCTTCTAGCCGCATGAGTGCCGCGTACGTCCTCGAGGCGCTGCACGACCCCGCACTGCGCAAGCAGGCTGGCCTCGGACTACGGGACGGTCGCGCCATGGTCGAACGCCTCATCCGACAGGCGATCACGCAGGGGCAGATCGCACCGGACCGCGACCCGGACATCGAGACAGATCTCATCGTGGCGCTGACCGGGTTCACCCCGCTGCTCGAGCTCGAGGTGATCGAACCCCATGCCGCACTGGCTGCCATCGATCAGCATCTGGACCGTCTCTTCGCCGAGGCATCGTGACCGTGCACGTGCCTGGAGGGTGCGGCGAAGTCTTTGGAGGACACCCCATCGCACGCGATGCTCCAGAGCTGACCGATTCTGGGGCGCCTCACGATCGGGGTCCGGGAGCTGGCCCGATCGGCCAGCGCAGCCACCGTTGCAACGACCAATGGACACCACCGCTCCTCGTGGCGAACGTCCCGCTGGCAAATGATCCGGGTCTTGCCGCGTGATCAGCGGACTCGGATGGCTGCCAGCGAACTCCCGGCGCCAGCCTGCGCCTACCGGGTCACCGAAAGCTCGGCGTCTTGGTGCCGGCGACGGCCGCCGCCGCTCGACATCGTGATCGACGGGGCCGATTCGAGATCGTCTGATGATCAGGCCCGTGTGGTGTGGCGCCGCGATCGTGGCACCGCACCGCACCGCGCCGCACCTAGGACGGTGCCGCCTGGGCCAGGAAATTGCCGAGGATGTACCGCAGCTGGTCCAGGAACTTGTACCCGGTCGGCGTGAAAGTGCCCGCGGACTCGTCGCCGCACGCCGCCACCATGCCGTGCGAGGAACCGGGAAGCTCGGTGGTGGAGACGTTCACGACCACCACCGCGAGCACTGCGCAGAGCAGCGCGACGCGCACTCCCCGGGGAAGACGGTGCCGCACGGGCAGGACCATGACGAAGGCCGTGGCGATGAGCAGGATTCCCGACGTCACCTTGCCGCCCCCGAGCAGCACGACCCCGCACACGGCGGTGAGGGCGACCCCCGTCCAGGTCGCCGCCTTCTTGAGGATTTCCATGAGCTGTTCTCCTGTCCGGGACGGACCGTCGCACGGTCCGGCCGGGAGCCTCTCCGTCGACGCTCGCCCCCGGGACTACGAACGCTTCCAGGGTTACCTGACCCGCACCTGTGAGCAGTGGACCCGAGCCTTGACCACGCCTGCGGAACAGGTAGGCGCTGGGCGGGACGCCGCCGCAGTGGACATCGCGCGCAGGCGTCAGGTCGTATCCCGTGCTTCATCCAGCATTTTCGGACAGAAGACATGGAAGGCGGCGGCCGGACCGCGTATCGAGTCAATGACGCACGACGCGGCGTCGCGCTAGGTACTCACCAGCTCGACAACGGCGTCTTCCGCGCCCGCTGGGACCGTGCCACCCGTTCCGAGCAGGCATATTTGAGGTGACCTGGGCGGTCGTGGTGTGGCGCCGCGATCGTGGCGCCACACCACGCCTATGCCTAGTTCTTCGTTGCGGCCAGCTGCGGGTAGACGGCTTCGATCGGGGCCGAGAGCCCGGCCTTGGCCTGTACGGAGGTCTCGTCCGCAAGGACTTCCAGCTCGCCGGCCTCGGTCGCATCGAGCACCTTGGTGACGAGGACGGCGGGGTCGAGCTTCGGGTCGGTGGTGCTGGCCGCCATGGCGGTGTCGACCCAGCCGACGTGCACCCCGACGACCTGGACACCGGACGGCTGGAGCTCGAGCCGCAGGGAGTTGGTCGCGGACCACAGGGCGGCCTTGGTGGCCGAGTAGATCCCGGCCGTGGCGTACCAGGCGAGGGCCGAGTGGATGTCGATGATCGCCGTGTTCCCGCCCTTGGCCGACAGGAGCGGTGCGTAGGCGCGGGCGAGGAACAGCGGGCCCAGGAAGTTGGTCTCGACGTTGCGGCGGATCTCCTCGTCGGTGTGCGTGAGGATGCCCGCGCTGGACACGGTCGCGCCGGCGTTGTTGATCAGCACCGTCACGTCGGGGGCCGCCTCGACGGCTGCTTGGACGGAGGCCGGGTCGGTCACGTCCAGGGTGAGCGGCACGACGCGCTCGTCGTCCCAGTCACGGGGGTGGCGTGCGGTGGCGTACACCTTCGCGGCACCGCGGGCGAGCGCTTCGCGGACGAAGTGGGTGCCGATGCCGCCGTTCGCGCCGGTGACGAGGACGACTGCTCCGTTGAGCGAGGTCATGGTGATTCCTGTTCTCTGAGATCGGTGGGTGGACGTCAGGCGTGGGTGAGGGCCGGGTAGTCGGTGTACCCGGTCGCGCCGCCGGTGTAGAGGGTGGCCGGGTCCACCTCGTTGAACGGTGCGCCCTGCTGCAGCCGCTCGACGACGTCGGGGTTGGCGAGGGCGAACCGGCCGAGGGGCTCGACGTCGGCGAGCCCGGCGTCGATGTCCGCGGCGATGCCGTCGCGCTCGCGTCCGTACCGGACGACGAGGACTGCGGTCGGCCACACGTCCCGGAAGGAGCGCAGCAGCTCGTCGTCGCCGAGGTGGTGCACGTGCAGGTAGGCGAGGTGCAGCGGGGCGAGCTCGCCGACGAGGTAGCGGTACTGGGCACGCACGGCCTCGGTGTCGCCCTCGTCGAGCCCGCCGAGCGGGAACGCGGGGGAGATGCGGATGCCGGTGCGGTCCGCGCCGATCTCGTCGGCCACGGCCCGGGCGACCTCGATGACGAACCGCGCCCGGTTCTCGACCGACCCGCCGTAGGAGTCGGTGCGCCGGTTGGCGTTCGGGGCGAGGAACTGGTGCAGCAGATACCCGTTGGCGGCGTGGATCTCCACCCCGTCCGCCCCGGCGGCGATCGCCGAGGCCGCCGCGTGACGGAACTCGCTGACCACCCCCTGGATCTCCTCGCTGGCGAGCTCACGCGGCACGGGAGTCTGCTGCTTGCCGGTGGGCGTGAAGATGTCCTGCTCGGCGGAGATCGCCGACGGCGCGACCGGCTGCCGGCGGTGCGGGGTGTTGTCCGGGTGGGAGATCCGGCCGACGTGCATCAGCTGGATGAAGAGGTAGCCACCGTCGTCGTGCACGGCGTCGGCGACCTTCCGCCACCCGTCGACGTGCTCGGGCGTGTAGATCCCCGGGGTGCAGAAGTACCCCTGCCCGTCCTCCGAGGGCTGGGTGCCCTCGGTGATCAGCAGTCCCAGCGAGGCCCGCTGGCGGTAGTACTCCGCGGCGAGCTCACCGGGGGTGCCGTCGGAGTGGGCGCGGTTGCGGGTCATGGGAGCAAGCGCCAGACGGTGCGGAAGCTCGAGCCGGCCGAGGGCCAGCGGCTGCCAGAGAGACGAGGAAGTCATGACAGGTGGTGTTCCTTTGCAACGAACGGATCGTCACCGCCCCCGGTGCGCGACCTCGGTGGTCCCCCAGCGGCGTGGAAGGATGAGCAGGGGCACATCCGATCCCACACGACAGTGACTACACTCAGAACTGAGGCAAGTCATAGTCTATTCCTGGAGGAGACCGATGGCAGTGGCGACGACGCCGCTCGGGCGACGCGAGCGGAACAAGCAGGCCAAGCTCGAGCGCATCACCGCGGCTGCCGGCGAGCTGTTCGCCAAGCGCGGGGTCGACGACGTCACCACGCAGCAGATCGCCGACGCGGCGGACATCGGCACCGGCACCCTGTTCCTGTACGCGAAGACCAAGGGTGAGCTGCTGCTCCTGGTGCAGAACACGCACTATTCCGCCGCGCTCGAGCGTGGGCGCGCCGCGGCCGCGGGAGCGGCGACGGCGCTGGACGGGGTGATGGCCCTGGTCGCACCGATCGCGGAGTGCAACCGCGTCCAGGTCGACAACGGCCGCACCTACCTGCGGGAGATGGTCTTCGGCGACCCGGGCGAACCACATCACGCCGAGGCGCTGTCCATCGTCGCGCGGACCGAGGAGGCCGTCGCCGGCGTCCTGACGAGCCTGGCGCAACGGCCCGCGGCGGAGGCGGAGGCGCTGGCCCGGGTGGTCTCGGCCATCGTGTTTCTTGAGCTGGGGGCCAGTGTGAACGCGGACTCGAGCATCCCGGAACTCATCGCGAGCATCCGCACCCAGGTCTCAGCGATCCTTCCCCGCTGACCGCGCTGCGGCGAGCGGCCGGGGCTGCGCTCGTTCGGTGGTCTCAGGGGGGTTATCGGGCGAGGAACTTCGCGGCGACGGGGGCGAACTGCTCCCAGTGCTGGAAGATGCCGCCGTGCCCGGAGTTGGGGTAGATGATCAGCTCGGAGCCCTTGATCCGCTGGTGCAGGTCCGCGGAGAGGATGGAGGGCACCATGCGGTCGTTGTCGCCGTTGGCGATCAGCGTCGGCTGGGTGATCACGGACAGGTCCGACGGCGCCGAACGGCCGTACCGCTGGATGGCCTTCAGCTGGGTGCTGAACGCCTTGTTGCTGATGGGCTTGTCACGGTCGGCGGTGCGCTCCTTGAGCCGCTCGACGAACGCCTTCCCAGCCCGCTTGCCGACGGTGTCGCGGTTGAAGAACAGGAACTCCTTCGGATCCGACCGGGTGATCACGGAGCGGAAGATGTCCCAGTAGGTCACGCCCACGACCTTGTCGATGTTCTTCCCGCCGCGCGGGCCGGTGCCGGTGAGGACGAGCCTGCGGACCAGATCGGGGTGCTTGACGATCAGGTCCTGCGCGATCATGCCGCCCATGGAGAAGGAGAAGACGTCGATCTTGTCGTGCCCGAGGCCCTTCGTGATGAAGGTGTCGGCGTGGTCGGCGGCCTCTTCGATCGTGTCGGGGACGGTGCCGGACGAGGCGCCGACGCCGCGCTGGTCGAACGTGATCACGTGACGGGTCTGTGCGATCGCGTCCACGATGCGCGGGTCCCAGTTGTCCAGGGTTGCGGCCAGGTGCACGAAGAACACGACGGGGATGCCGCCCTTCGGTCCGAGCTCGCGGTAGGCGAACGTGATGCCTCCCGCCGTGACGGACTTCGCCGGGGCGTCCGCGTACGAGGTGATGGTCGGTTCGCTGGTGCCGTCGGTGGTGCTCATGAAGCTCGCTCCTTCAGGGCCGGTGCTTGCGGGTTGTTGGCTTGTCGGTGACGTGCGGCGGCCGGGTCAGGGGCCGGTGATGACGGCCTTGCCGCGGACGCCGCCCTGGGCCAGGGCGGCAAGGGCCTGCGGGGTCTGGTCGAACGCGAACGTCTTTCCCACCACCGGGCGCAGGGTGCCGTCGTCGACGAGGGCGGCGATCTGACGGAGCTGGTCGCCGCTGGCGGCCATGAAGAGGAACTCGTACTTCACGCCGAGCTTTCTTGCCTGCCGGCGGATCTTCCCGCTCAATGCGGCGATCGCCAGGCGCAGCACCGGGTTCAGGCCCGCGGCCTTTGCGAACGCCGGGTCGGGTGGGCCGGAGATCCCGACCGCCTTCCCACCCGGGCGCAGGACGCGCAGCGACTTTTCGAGGTTCTTCCCCCCGAGGCTGTCCAGGACCAGGTCGTAGCCGGAGAGCTCGGCCTCGAAGTCCTGCGTGCGGTAGTCCACGACGATGTCCGCGCCGAGGTCGCGGACGAAGTCCGCATTCTTCCCCGAGGCCGTGGTCGCCACTGTGGCACCGAGGTGCTTTGCGAGCTGGATCGTGATCGACCCGACCCCGCCGGCGCCGGCGTGGACGAGGACCTTCTGGCCAGGCTTCACGTTGCCCTTGACGACGAGCGCCTGCCACGCAGTCAGCGCCACCAACGGCAGGGAGGCCGCCTCGACGGGGCTGATCGTCTCCGGCGCGAGTGCGAGGTCGGCCTCGTCGATCGCGATGCGTTCGGCGAACGTCCCGATCCGGCCGTCCCGTGGCCGGGCGAACACCTGGTCGCCGGGCGTGAAGCCCTGCACCCGTGAGCCGGTGCGGATGACGGTGCCGGCGACGTCGTGCCCGAGGGCGAGGGGAGTCTTGTAGGGCAGGATCGCCTTGAACTCGCCGTCCCGGATCTTCTCGTCGAGCTGGTTCACCCCCGCAGCGACGACGCGCACGAGGACGTCTCGGTCGCCCACGGTCGGCTCGGGCACCTCGGCCTCGTGGACGGGCTGCTTGTACCTGTCGAACATGAACGCTCGCATGATCTCTGCCTCTTCTGCGGATCGGTCGGTGGGGTGATCGGCGTGTTCAGCGACGCAGGAAGCGGCCGGCGAGGTCGGTGACGGTCCGACGGTTCTGGGACACGACCCCGTGACCGGCGTCGGGGAAGATCCGCACCTGCGCGTCATGGAATCGCCGCGCCAGGGCGTTCGCGTTCTCGGACGGGACCATGCGGTCGCTGTCGCCGTGCAGGATCAGTGCCGGTCCGGTGAAACCCATCGGTGCGGGGGGCCGGTGACCCCACCGGTTCACCGCACGCAGCTGCGCCCGCATCACACCGGGCGTGACGGGCCCGTCGCGCCCGGTGCGCCGCCGCCTCAGCCTCGCCTGGTACGCCTTCGCCGCGTGCTTGCCGTTGCGGGTACGGGTGAAGAACAGCAGGGATGTCGGGTTCGTGAACGTCGTCACCCCGCGCGCGATCCCGCGTACCATGACGCCCGTCATCCGGGTCAGTCCGGGGCCGCCCTGCGGGCCGGCCCCGGCGAGGACAACCTTGTCCACCAGGTCGGGGGCGAGGCGAAGGACCCCCTGGGCGACCATGCCGCCCATCGATAGCCCGAACAGGTCCACCCGGGACAGGCCCAGTGAGCGGATCGCCGCGACCGCGTCCGTCGCCATGTCCTCGAACCCGTCCCGCACGGTCCCGGTGGAAGAGCCGACGCCGCGGTAGCCGAGCAGGATCACCCGGCGATCCGTGGCGAGCGGGTCGACGACCTCCGGGTCCCAGCTGTCCAGATTCGCCCCCAGATGCGTCAACGCCACCAACGGCACCCCGCCCGCGTGCTCGCTGCCGAGCTCGCGGTAGACGAGCTCCACGCCCGCCGCGGCGACGGTCCGCGTCTGTGCATCGACGAACCGCACCGGTGCGGCACCTGGTCCCTGCGCTGCGCGCTCCATGGGTGTCCTTCCCTTCGCCCTCGACCCCGGCGGTTCGTCATTCGCATGACCGAGTATGCTCAAGTCTGAGTCGACTCACAAATTCTGTCAAGGGGAGGTTGGCACGGGGCCGCATCTCGGGGCGACGGGAGCGCGCGAAGGAGGGCAAGCGGCGTCGCATCATCGCCGCAGCCGGCGCCCTGTTCGCCGAACGGAGCGTCGACGGCGTGATCACGCGGCAGATCGCCGACCAGGCCAGGGCGGGCACCCTCGAGACCGTCCTCGCTCTCATCGACGCCAGAGGTCGGGGGCGACGTCGCGGCTGTGCTCGGTGACGGCGCCGAACATGAGTTGAATCATCAGGAGGTCGGTGCGTCGGTGCCCGCCGTCCTGGGCACGGTCTCAGCAGGGGCACATGTGGCGACCCTGCTCAAGGGGTGCGCAGGACCAGTCCCAGTGGCGCCGGCGTCCTCCTTGGTGACGTGCTAGAGCCGCCACGCCTCGCGGTAGTCGGCGTGGTCGGCATACGGGAGCGCGAGGGCTCGGAGCATGCGTTCGCCCACGAACTCGATGCCGCTGTCCTCCCGTGCGTCGATCGCCCGGTCGAGGTCCTTGTCCATGTCGAGGCCCGTCGCTTCGTAGGCGAGCCAGATGAGCAGACGCTTCGACTCGACCTCGGCCAGCAGGCGGTCCGGCGGGGACGCCTGCGCGAACTCGTTCGCCTGCGGCGCGTCGCCGGTGTCGGGGTGGGGGCGGAGTTCCGCGGCCGTCGCAGCTGCCTCGTCCTCGTCCAGGCGGGCGATCAGGAACTCGGTCAAGGTCACAGGGCGAGCATACGGCTGCGGAATGCGACCGCCGCCCCGGGCAGGGCTGGCCCACGGCGCCCACGACGGGCGTACGGTGGACGGGTGGGTGATCGACGGATCGGCCCGCACGAGGCCGATCGAGACGGCTCGCCGACGGAGGTTCGGTCCTCCGGCCCCGACGAGGTGCCCTCCGGGGCGCGGTGGGACGACGACGGCGGCTACGAGCCCGACGACTCCGACACCGCTTCGGATAGCGACACCCCGACGACGGGTGGGCTGTTCCTGCGCGGCATCCTGGACTCGGCCCTCCCGCACGAGCTCGGCACCGACGACGAGCCGGAGCGGTACATGGTCGCTGCGGTCTTCTCGCGTCAGGTCGCCTCGGAGGAGCGCGCGCTGATCGAGGGGGCGGCCGCGCGGTCGACGCTGGCAGCGCACGGGTACCCGGGCCTGGGGCTCAAGGTCGCGGACCGTCGCCTCGAGATCTCCGGGACGAACCTGGCCATGCTCGCCGCCGGCCTCGCCACCGCGATCGCGGCGTTGCTGCGCGACGTCGAGCAGCAGGTCGCCACCGACCGTGAACACCGTGATGACCGACGGGCGCAGTGGAGCGCGGCGGAGGCAGAACGGGCCGCCCGGGTGAAGGCCGAGGCAGACCGTGTCCGCTTCGAGTGAGCATCCGGCCCCCGCGCCGACCAATGTCCGTCGCCCCGCCAGGCGCGTCACGAGGGACTACTCCGTGCTGGCGAAGGTCGTGCGGGACTCCGGCCTGAACGGGCGTCGCTACGCGTACTACTGGACACGGCTGATCGCGACCGTCCTGGCATTCGCCATGGTGTGGGCGGGGGTCGTGCTGCTGGGGGATACCTGGTGGCAGCTCGTGCTCGCGGCGGCTCTGGCGGTCGTGCTGGCCCAGCTGGCGTTCCTCGGCCACGACAGCTCCCACCGACAGGTCTTCCGCTCGCGCGCCTGGAACGACTGGACCGGTCGCGTCCTGGCGAACGTGTTCGTCGGTCTGAGCCACATGTGGTGGACCACGAAGCACAATGCGCATCACGAGGCGCCGAACCGCGAGGGGCATGATCCTGACATCTCGCCCGGGGTCATCGCGTTCACTCCGGCGGTCCTGGTGAGCCGGCACGGCTGGCGCCGGTGGTTCGCCCGCCGGCAGGGCTGGTTCTTCTTCCCCCTGCTGACGCTCGAGGGCCTCAACCTGCATGTGGCGAGCGTGCGCACGGTGCTGGGTCGTGCGCCGGTCGTGCACCGTGGCGTGGAAGTCCCGGTCCTGCTGACCCGCCTGGTTCTGAACGTCGCAGTTCTCGTGATCCTGCTCCCGCCCGCCATTGCGGGCGCCTTCCTCGCGGTGCAGCTCGGCCTGTTCGGTGTGCTCCTGGGCGGGGCCTTCGCGCCCAACCACAAGGGGATGCCGATCGTCCCGGCGGACGCGGAGGTCGACTTCCTGCGTCGGCAGGTGCTGATGTCCCGCAACATCCGGGGGAACGTTGTCGTCGACTTCCTCATGGGCGGGCTGAACCGTCAGATCGAGCACCACCTGTTCCCGAGCATGCCGCGCCCGAACCTCCGACACATCCAACCGCTCGTGCGGGAGCACTGCGCCACCCTGGGCGTGGCCTACGTCGAGGTCGGATTCTTCGCCTCCTACCGGATCGTCGTCGGCTACCTCAACGACGTCGAGCACCGTGCGCGTGACCCGTTCGAATGTCCCCTGGCGGCGCAGCTCGGGCGATGAGGGACTTTCGCCCGAACGGGGGCGAAATGCGCGTACAGTCGAGAGCATCCGGACGAACGCGCCTCATGTGAGTCACGTGGGCCCGGAGACGCGAGGAGGCCGCCATGGCCACCACTCCCACCCCGCCTCTGGCCTCCGCGGTCAACGGCAACCCCACCAGGAAGGTCCCCGGCACGAGCGCGGCGCCCAGCGTCACGCGAACGAGCACCAGCCACGGCAAGGCGCCCCGCAGCCGCGCCGGAGCCGCCTGGGTCGGGATCTGCATCGCGGCGCTCATCCTGGTCGCCCTCATCGTCTTCATGCTCCAGAACATCCAGCTTGTCCTGGTCTCGTTCCTCGGCATGGAGGGAACGGTGCCGCTCGCCGTCGCCCTCCTCATCGCCGGGGCCGGGGTCGGGGTCATCGCGCTCGTCGTCGGCACGGTCCGCATCGCACAGCTCCGACGCCGTGTGCAGCGAGGCGACTGAAACGTGCGCACCGTACTCGGAGGGACGCGCCCATGAACCGTGACATCGTGGCGCCCCGCCATGACCGGCTCCACGACCTCCTCGGCGAACTCGCGGCAGCCCAGTGGGCGGTGGAGGACGCCGTCATGGTCGTCGATGGCGGGCTTCCTATCGATCTCACGGACTACCTGACCGCGAGGGCGCGGCTCGATCTTGCCGTCACCGTCTGGAACCTCCGAGTGGTTGACCGGCCATCCCGAGAGGTCCCGCGTGTGCCGTTGACGCCGCTTGCGTCGAGGAGCAAGTAGGCGGCAGGCCGCGGGTATGGATCCGGAGAACGGCGTCCACCCCCGGCACCCGAGGCTGGTCGAGGGTGACACAGGCCGCGAGCTCGACGACATCCAGCAGGGTACGGGTTCACCTTCCATCGCGACCAGGCGGACGTCGTGCGCGAGGTGAAGCCGGACGGCATGTCGGCGGTCAACTGCCCGTCGTCGTCCATCTCGTCGGGGAACCAGCGCCAGGCGCCGACCTGTCCGCCTGTCTCGTCGGCGTCGAGGACATGGGCACGACCGGGTCAGGGCGTACAGCGGATGGGATACGCCGACGACGTGTTCGGGTCAGGGACGAGTGCGGCGGGGTCGAGCTGGGCGGTGCAGGGCTCGAGCCTGGTGATGGCCGGGGCGAGCGTCATGCCCGCGATCTTGTCCTCCGTGCGCATGCATCCGTCGGTGAAGGCGTAGGCCTCGCCGAGATAGCGGGCGGCGCTGCGCCCGCAGAACGGGTCGTCCTCGGGCTTCCGGTCGTCGAGGGCGCGCCCTGCCAGTTCGGTGATGTCGGACCTCTGCTCGGCGGAGAGGTCCGGGCTGATCCGCGCGATCTCGACGGTCCGCGCCCCGTCGAGCGTCAGCACGTAGTCCTGCGAGGCGGGTTGAAGGCTGCCGGTCAGGAAGCTGCTCGTGATGTGTTCCAGGAGGGGCTGCAGGTCGTATCCGGTCGCGGTCAGCACGCGCGGGTCGCCGAGCATGTCGTCGAGGTCGTGCGCGGCGAAGTAGCCGTCTTCGTCGTCGCTGGCCGCAGGGTCGCCGAGGGTGTCGGCCATCATGTTCTCCGTGAACGTGAAGCCTCTGCTCCCGTCCGGGTCTTGGCTCTTGAGCGTGTAGTTCTGCGGGAAGAAGCCGTTGTGCTGGTGGGTGAGGGTGTCGATCTGCGGGTCCTGGGCGAGGAGTCTGTCGATGGCCACGCAGTCGAACGGCACCCCGACGTGCGGGGTGGCGGCCATGAAATAGGACAGCGGGGAGGCGCAGTCGTACGTGGCAGGGATGCCGGAGGACGGGTAGCCGGGCCAGGGCGCGTTCGGCGTGGCCGCGGTGAACGGCTGCGGGTCGGGCCCGGGGTAAGCAGGATCGGTCATCGGGTTGCCCCGGAAAGGCGGGTAGGTGCTCTTGAAGACCCCGAGGCTGACGGTGGAGAGCACCGCATCCGGGTCCGCCTCCTTGAGCCCGAGCAGGAAGGCGTTCGCCGCCTGCACCTGACTCGGGGTGCGCTCCTCGGAGAGCACCATGCCGGCGTGCCCGGTCCGCGTCCACCTCGCGAAAGGGAGTCAGGATGCGCCCAGGCTCCAGGTTGCCGCCTCAGCGAGCGGGCGCAATTCGGCTGCTCGTGCCTCCTGTGGTCGACGCCCTCGCCGTGTCCCAGATGCCCGGCACGGATGGTGACCCGCTCCGGATGGAGGTAGAACGAACCCATGGAGCAGGTGCGCGTGTACCTCCTCGACGACCACGAGCTCGTGCGCCGCGGGCTGAGGAGCCTGCTCGAGGCAGAGGACGGGGTCGAGGTCGTCGGCGAGTCGGGCACTGCGGCCGAGGCGGTGCGCGAGATCCCGCGGTGCCGGCCGGACGTGGCGCTGCTGGACGTGCGGCTGCAGGACGGCTCCGGGATCGAGGTCTGCCGGGAGCTGCACTCGTCGGTGCCGGGGTTGCACTCCCTCATGCTGACCTCGTACGACGACGACGAGGCGCTGTTCTCGGCGATCATGGCGGGGGCCTCCGGCTACCTGCTCAAGGTGATCACCGGCTCGGACGTGGTCGACGCGGTGCGCCGGGTCGCGGCGGGGCAGTCGTTGATCGACCCCACGCTGACCTCGCGGGTGCTCGAACGACTCCGCGCGGGGCCTGCCGAGGCGCCGGCGCTGGCGGCGCTGAGCGAGCAGGAGCACAAGGTCCTCACGCTCATCGCCGAGGGGATGACGAACCGGCAGATCGGCGGGCAGATGTTCCTGTCCGAGAAGACCGTGAAGAACTACGTGTCGAACATCCTCATGAAGCTCGACCTGGAGTCCAGGACTCAGGCCGCGGTGCTCGCGACCCGACTGCTCGGCGGGTCGGACCACGGCGCGAACTGACCGCGCGCCGAGGTCAGCCCGTCGGGTCGGGGCTTGCGGGGATGGGGATCCGCCACGTGAGGATGCTGCCCTGTGGGTCTCGCGGGGCGATGTCGAGGGTGCCGCCGAGCTCGGCCGCGCGGTCGGCGAGGTTGATCAGGCCGCTGCGTGCCGAAGTCGACGCGAAGCCGACCCCGTCGTCGCTCACGGTGCAGAGCAGCTCGTCGGGGGTGGCCGTGACATCGACCCAGATGTGGTGTGCCGCGGCGTGGCGGGCAGCGTTGGAGAGGCCCTCGCGCAGCACCGCGTTCACGTGGTGGTGCAGCGCGGGGTCGACGAGGGTGTCGACCGGGCCGTCGATCCGGAGCACGGGGGCGTGGCCCAGCACGTGGGCGTACTCCGACACGAGCGACTGGATCTTGGCCCGCAGGGAGCGGTGCTGCTGATCGGAGGGGCGGAGGTCGACGATCGACTGGCGCACCTCGCGGATGGTGGCGTCCAGGTCGTCCGTCACGGTGCGCAGCAGGTCCTGGACCTGGGGCGGCGACTGTCGCTCGATGGCCTGCAGCTGCAGCCCCAGGGCGAAGAGGCGCTGGGTGACGCCGTCGTGCAGGTCCCGTGCGATGCGGTTGCGTTCCGCGAGGACGGCGATCTCCTGCTGCATGGCCCGGGTGTGGCGCCGTTCCAGCACGAGCGAGGCCTGGCTGGCGAAGTTGGCGACGAAGTCGAAGTCCTCGCCGAGGTTCTCCGTGTACCCGCGCCGTGGGAGGACGATGACGAGCGCGCCCCGGGTGAGCATGTCGATGGACAGCCGGGTCATGACGGCGGTGCCGTCGCCGGGGATCTCGGCCCAGCGCGTCTCGCTGCTGGCCATGGCGAGCATGAGGGCGGGGCGCAGGTCCGCGAGTATGCGCCGGGGCTCGCGGCTCAGGTCACCGGCCGCGGCGCGGACCGTGAACGTCCCGAGGGCTTCGGGAGCAGGGTCGGGCGCGATCGCCATCGCCGTCAGTCCGCCCGACGCGCGCAGGGCGGCGCGCAGGACGGCGTCGACGGCCTCGTCGGTCCCGGCGGCCCGCAGCACCTCCGAGGGGGTGGCGGCGGCCGCCTCGAGCCAGCGTGCCCGGCGCTCCGCGGTCATGAGGAGACGGGCGTGGTCGATGGCGAGACCCGCGAGTCCGGCCAGGGCGGTGACGGCGTGCTCGTCGTCGGCGGTGAACGTGGGCCCGGTCTTCTTGTCGGTGAGGTAGAGGTTGCCGAAGACGTGGCCGCGCACCTTCACGGGGAGGCCCAGGAAGGTGGTCATGGGCGGGTGCCCGGGCGGGAACCCGGACGACGACGGGTGGTGAGACAGGTCGTCGAGGCGCAGCGCCTCCTGGTGGACGATGAGGTGGCCGAGGAGCCCGCGACCCGCGGGCAGGTGCCCGATCCTCGCGCGCTCCTCGTCGGTGACGCCCTCGGTGACGAACTCGATGAGGTGCCGGCGAGACCGCCCGATCACGCCGAGGGCGCCGTAGCGCGCCCCGGACAGGGTGCACGCGGCGCGCACCACGCCGTGCAGGAGGTCGCGCAGGTCGAACTCCGTCGCGACGCCGCTGACCGCCTGCAGGATGGCGTCCTGCACCTCGGCTGAGGTCTTGTCCACGGCACGAGCGTAGGGCGGTCGGGCGCCCCGGGCCCGCCCGCCGCCCGGCACCGGAGCATGGGCAGGTCCCTGGGGCGACGGCACCCTCACACCAGGCCGGGCCAGCGGCGCACCAGCGCGGTCTGCCGCCACCAGGCGCCGAGGCCGAGCGTGCGGCCCGCGTCGCCCAGCGCGGGGCGAGATCGAGGAGGCCGATCATGAAGACCCAGTCGACCCACGCCTGGCCTGCCACGCCCTGGTAGAAGTCGGCGAACGGCCCGGCGGTCGCGTTCCCGAGAAAGCCCGCGGTGGGCTGGCCGCCGTCGAGCCACGCGCCCTCGGGCGGGGTCTCGTGCCCGAGCCCGAAGAGCTTGTCGAGAAAGGCCCACAGGAAGATCCAGCCGAGGCGGATCCGGGTGACGGCGCCCACGTACCGCAGCGCGCCTCGTGGCGGCTCCGTACGTGCTCATGGTGACGCTCCTCCAGTGGACAGGCCGCCGACGGGTGCGGCGGCATCGGGTGCGGAGAGCGGACTGTCGTCGGTGGGCGTCTGCGCCTGGTCCGCCTCGACGGGCTCGCGGGACGACTCCGTCGCAGGACGGGGAGGGACGACCTCGACCGGGCACCGTGCGTGCTGGAGCAAGGCGCGGGTCACGCTGCCGAGCACGGCCGCGATCATCCGGGAGCCCAGGGCGCCGTGCCCGTGCCGCCCGATGACCAGGAGCTCGGCACCGGCGGAGTAGCGCACCAGGGTGTCGGCGACGTCGGCGTACTCGACGTCGCTCTCGTACGGCACGTCGGGGTGCGCCCGGGCGGCCTCCTCGATGAGCCCGTCGATGATGCCGTGCGCCTGGACGCCCCACTCCTCCTGGACTGACCACTCGTCGACCAGGTAGCTGTAGAAGGGGTCCAACCGCCAGCAGTGCACGATCTCGACCCGGGCGCCCCGGAGCGCGGCGACGGCGAAGGCGTGCTCGAGCACCTCGGCCGAGCAGCCTGAGCCGTCGATCGCGGCGACGACGCGGTGCGAGTCGGCCTCCTGGGCCCAGTCGCGCGGGACGCTCACCACCGGGCAGACGGCGCGCGAGACGACCCCGAACGTGGTGCTGCCCGTGAACATCCGCTCCACGAGCGAGGCGGAGCGGTGACCGAGCACGATGAGCCGGGCGCGCTCACCGGCGGCGGCGAGGACCTCGACCGCGGGGCCGAGCGCCACCTGGAGCTTGACGCCGACCCGGCCGTCCGAGTGCTCCTCCACCGCGTCGCGGGCCTCCGCGAGCAGCTGGTGACCGACGTCGACGAGCGGCTCACCGCTGATCAGCGGGAGCATCGGGCCCACTGGGACGATCTCGTGGACCGCGTTGACCAGCCACAGCGCGCAGCCGTCGCGCTCGGCCTGGCGGACGGCGAACGCCAGCGCTCGGGAGGCCTCCGGCGATCCGTCGATCCCGACGACGATGGGGCGGTCCGGCGTGGTGCCCATGGTGTGCTCCAGTCCCCGACGCGGGCGTCGGTGCTGCTTCCACCGTTCTCCGCGGCGCGGTGGACCGGCAGAGGCATGTGCCACATCCCGCCGGGGCCGTTGGACCCCGGCCCCCGTGCGGAGCCCGGGCGGCCGTGCGCCGGGACCACGTGACCAAGGGCCCAGCCCTGGCGGGTCGTGTGGACCTGTCGAGCTCCCGTGGCGGCGCGTCGGGCGAGACCGCGTCCTCGACGCTTCGTCGCGGGGTGTGGCGCGGCGTGGTGCCGTACCCGAGACGCATCAGCATCTGCGGCGGGGCGTCGAGGGAGAGGCCTGCCGCAGGTCGTGGCGGGTGGTCGGGTTCTCCAGCACCGTGGTCGCGAACGACGCACGGACGAAGTAGGTGGTGGCCACCAGCAGCAGGCGCTTGTGGCCTGGCCGGCGGCGACCCAGTCGTGCGCGCCGTGCGCACGCACCCGCCGGTCAGCTCTTGAGGATCTCGCCGAAGCGCTCGAGGACGAGCGGGGCGTGCTGCGGGACGCCCGTCAGCGGGACGACCTCGACCGGTGCGCCCGGGTGCCCGAGGACCGCCCGCGTGGTGGGGCCGAGCCGGCCGGGGTGCTCGATGTCACGCCGCCGCCGGGCGAGCAGCAGGACGTCCGCGCCCGCCGCGGCGTCGGCGAGGACCTGAGCGGCCCGGCCCGGGACGACGGAGACCTCGACCTCGACGTCCGGGAAGCTGGCACGCCAGTCGGACACCGTCGACTCGAGGAGCCGCGTGGCGGCGATCACCCATTCGCCGGTCACGGACCTGCCGCGGTCCAGGGACGCATAGGGGTCGGGCACCTTCCACACGTGCATCACCTGCAGCAGCGCGTGCCGGGCCGCCGCGAGGGGGAACGCGTACGCCAGGACCTCGCTGGAGGCCGGCTCGACGCCCACCAGCACACGGCCGTGCTGCGTGGGCTGCCAGGCCCCGTCGATCACCGCGACGGGCACGGGCGCACGTGCGGCCACACCGGCCGTCGTGGTGCCGACGTAGACCCGGTCCAGGCCGTGCCGGGTCTCCCGGCCGAGCACCAGCAGGCTGCCCGCCGCGGCGGCCACCGCGAGCTCGACCACGCGGCGTCCCTGCCGCAGCACGCCGTCGACCGTGAGGTCCGGGTCCAGGGCCCGGGCGCTGCCGACCGCCTCGTCGAGGATCCTCTGCGCCACCTCGACCAGGGCGTCGCGAGGGTAGTCCATGTACGGCATCGAGCCGCCCACCGGCAGCGCCGTCGGCGCGACGTGGACGATCGTCAGGCGCGTCCGTCGTCGTCGCGCCTCGTGGATCGCGTACCGGACGGCGCCCTCGCTGCGGTCCGTCCCGTCCACGGCGACGACGACCGGTGCCGGGCGTGCGGAGCTGTTCATGATCCTGTCCTTCCTCGGGGCGCGGACGGTCGGGGTCGACGCGACGTCACCACGCTGTCAGGGCCGGCGGGCGGCCGACAGGGTCGTTGGTCACGTCCGGGCGGGACGCAGTTCCCGGCGCGGGCCGGTCCGACGGCCCTGGGTGCGGCCGCACGCCCGGCCGCACGATCGGGAGGACGGGGTGCCGGACCGTGTCCCGCGTGCCGGCCGTCCGCGACCTGTCGGACCGCCTGCTGGGCGCCATCGAGGACGACATCGCCGAGATCGAGCACCGCGACGTCCAGCTGCGGCGGTCACCCCCGGGCCTGATTACTGCGGGGTGCCCGTGCTGCCGCCGCCGCCCGCCGCGTCGCCGGTGGGCTCGGGCTCGGCGGGCGGCGTCGTCTCCTCGTCCGTGGGGTCGGGCTCCGGCTCGGTCGTCTCGTCCGTGGGATCGGGCTCGGGCGACGTCGGTTCGTCGGTGGGCTCGGGCGTCGAGGTGGGCGTCGGGGTCGAGGTGGCCGTGGGCGTCGGCGTGGAGGTCGGGGTGGGCGTCGACGAGGGCGTGGGTGTCGGCGTCGGCGTCGGGGTGTTGGTCGGGGTCGGCGCCCTCGTCTGCTCCGGGCGCGACGTCGGGGCCGTGTCGGTGGGTGTCGGCGGCGCCGTGGTCGGTCGCGTCGTGGTCGCGCTGGGGGAGGGCGACGGACTGTGCGTGACGGGCGCGACCGGCGCCCCGCCGTCCGTGTCCCGGAAGTACCAGAACGCGCCCGCGCCCAGGGCCGCCACCAGGACCACGGCCAGGACGAGGAGCAGGACGCGTCGTCGGTCGCCGAAGAACCCGCCGGGCGCGGACGGCTCAGGCTCCTCGGCAGCCGGCACGCCCGCGACCGGGGTGTCGGCCGGCGGCTCCGGCGGCGGCCCGGCGAGCACCTCCGTCGGCGCCTCGTCGTTCTCGGACAGGGGCGCGGTTGCGTCGGCCGCGCCGATCAGCCGGGTGCGCTGCAGCTCGGCATCGGCCGCTGCGGCGGCGGCGGCCACGCCCGCGGCACCGAGCGCCGCGGTCCGGTGCGGGTCCTGCTCGGCGATCTGACCCATCGTCATCGTCTGGTCGCCGTCCGGCGCGGCCCCCGGCACGGCGGCCCCGCCGCCGGGGCCGAGGAGGGCTGTCAGGGCCTCGCCCATCGCCCCGGCGGAGGCGTAGCGGCGCGCGGGGGTCTTGGCCATCGCACGGGCGACGAACCGGTCGACGGCGGCGGGGACGGCGGCCTGCCGCGCGGACGGCGCGGGCACGGGCGCCCCGACGTGGGCCAGCAGGACGTCGCCGGGCCGGGAGCGTTCGTAGGGCGGGTGGCCGGTGAGGGCGAAGTACGCCAGGGCGCCGACCGAGTACAGGTCGCTGCGCGCGTCGAGCGGGCGGCCCTGGGCCTGCTCGGGCGACATGTACGACGCCGAACCGGCGACGAGATCGCCGTCGCCGTCGCCGCCGCCAGGCGCGGTGAGCCCGAGATCGAGGAGGCCGACCGACATGCTGCCGTCGTCGTGGGTGTCGACGACGACGTTGCGGGGGCTGACGTCGCGGTGCACCAGGCCGGCGTCGTGCACGGCTGCGAGCGCCTCCAGCAGGCCGCCCACGACGGAGAGGGCGGCCGGCCACGGCAGGCCCGTCCCGGCGGCGACCTCGGAGAGCGGCTGTCCGGGGAGGTGGCGCATGAGGAGCCAGGGGACGTTCGCCCCCGCGACCTCGTCCTCGCCGGTGTCGAGGACCTTCGCGACACCGGGGTGGTCCACCTGCCGCGACGCCGCGATCTCGCGGGCGAGGGAGGCGCGCGTCGCCTCGTCGTCGACCAGGTGCGGGTGGAGGATCTTGACGAGCAGTTCGGACTGGTCGCCCGTGCCGGCGGAGCCGTCACCGGAGTCCGCGGGCGTGTCCGCGGGGCGCACGCGCGACGCCTCGTAGACGGTGTAGGTGCCCCCGGTCCCGAGGATGTCGCCCAGCTCGTACTTCCCGCCGAGCACCACGTGCCCGCCCGCCGGCTCCTCGGCCGGGTCCTTCGGGGTCATGCCGCGCACCGGTGGCGGGGCGGGGTGTCGGACGGGGCGCCCGCGGACGAGGGCGTCAGGACGGCGAACTCGGTCATTTCAGTCATGGGCCATCACAGGATAAGCGGTGCGGTCAGCCGCTGCACGGCCCGTCCGTGGGCACGGAGCCTCAGCGGTCGTGCTCCTCCCCGGACCGGCTCACGTCTCGTCCAGGTCCGCCAGCGCGCTCTCGATCGCGCGGTGGAACGTGGGGTAGGCGTAGATCATGTGGCGCAGCTCGGCCACCGGTACGCGCGCCTGCACGGCGAGCGTGAGGACGGCGAGGATCTCGCCGCCGGCGGGTCCCGCCGCCGTCGCGCCCACGAGCACGCCGGCGTCCGCGTCCTCGACCAGCTTGATCAGGCCCTCGTTGCCGGGGCCATGGACGAACCCGCGCGACGACGCGGCCAGGTCGGTGCTGCCCGTGCGCACCGACAGCCCGGCGTCGCGCGCCGCGGCCTCCGTGAGGCCGACGCCCCCGATCTCCGGGTCGGTGAACGTCACGTGCGGCACGGCGCGGTAGTCGGCCCGCTCCGCACCGCCCTCGGCTCCCGCGAGGATGTCCGCGACGGCGATGCGCGCCTGGTACATGGAGACGTGGGTGAACGCCCCGTGGCCGGTGACGTCGCCGATCACCCACACGCCGTCGGCCGCCCGCAGCCGGTCGTCGACGGCGATCGTGCGCCCGGTGTCGTCGATACCCACCGTCGCGACGCCGAGCGCCCGCAGGTCGGTGCGGCGGCCGGCGGCCACCAGCAGCCGTTCGGAGACGAGCTGCGTGCCGTCGCCGAGCGTGAGGGTGAACCCGCCGCCGTCGTGCGAGACGGAGGTGACCTTCGCATCCTTCCGCACCCCGATGCCCTCGGCGGCGAAGCGTTCCGCGAGGAGCGTGCTCGCCTCGGGCTCGTCGGCGGCGGCGAGCCGCGGCCCTGCCTCGACCACCTCGACGGCGGTGCCGAACCGGGCGAAGACCTGCGCCAGCTCGCAGCCGATCGCCCCGCCGCCGAGCACGGTGAGGGACACCGGCGCCTCGGTGGCCCGCACGGCGTCGCGGTTGGTCCAGTACGGGGTCTGCGCCAGGCCGTCGACGGGCGGCACGGCGGGCTCCGTGCCCGGGTTCAGCAGCACGCCCCGCGTCGCGCGGAACCGGCGCTCGCCGTCCGGGGTCGTCACCGCCACCTCGCCGGGACCCATCAGACGGCCCCGCCCGCGCACGACGCGCGCGCCCGCCTTCTCCAGGCGCTCCACGGCCGCCGTGTCGTCCCAGTCGGCGGTGGCATCGTCGCGGACGCGGCGCGCGACGGGGGCCCAGTCGGGCGCGACGTCGACCTGCCCGGCGAGGCGGCCCGCGCGGCGGGCCTCCGCGAGCGCGTCCGACGCGCGCACCATCATCTTGGTCGGGATGCAGCCGAAGTACGGGCACTCGCCGCCGACGAGCCGCGCCTCGACGGCGACGACGTCGAGCCCTGCGCGGGCGAGCCGGCCGGTCGCGTCCTCCCCGCCCGGGCCGGTGCCGATCACCACGACGTCCACGGTCTCGACGGGCTGCTCGGTCGTCATGCGGTCCTCCTGGCGCTCGGGTCGGCGGTCGGGCGCGCCGACCTCGGTCAGCGCACCATACGGGCGGGGTCGTCGCGCGCCGAACGGGCGCGCGGCGGTGCGAACCTCCGTTCTGCCAGGTGGGGACCATGCACCTTCTCGCGGTCCGTCCGCCTGACCTGGCCCGCCCGACAAGGCCACCCGACCAGGACGGCCGTCGGTGGCAGACGGCAGGATGGCGGCGTGCACGTCGTCCTGACCAGAGAACCCGGCGGCAATGTCCGCGTGCACGACGGTGCGTCCCGCGCCGTGCCCGCCGCGGACCTGCCCGCGCTCGTGGTGGCGGCCGAGGAGGGCGCCCGCGGGGGCCCCGCGGTGCCGCGGTGGACGTGGGACGACACGAACCGCTGGTACCTCGGGCTGCTGCGCGCGGGCGTCCGGGTGGAGCGGTCGCACGACCTGCGCCTCGTCCACCGCATCCTGCGGCAGTCGTCGGCCGCCGCCGGGTCACCGCTGGCCACCGCGCCGCCCGGTCCGTGGGACACCATGGCGCCGACCCCTCCCAGCGCGGTGCAGCCTCCGGGAGCCCGCCGGGCGCCGCAGGATGCGGCGCTCTTCGACCTGGCCCTGCCCGCGCCGTCCGCCCGCGCCGACGAACCCGGCACCAGCGCGACGGACCCCGTGGCGCAGCTGCGCCTCCAGGAGGCGGCCGTCGCCGGCTCGTCGGCACCCGGACGGCTGCGACTGCTCGCGGCGGGGGAGTCGGCGGGTGCTCTCGTCGCGGCCGAGATGCACCACGCGGGCCTGCCGTGGCGGGCCGACGTGCACGACGCGATCCTCACCGAGGCCTTGGGGCCGCGACCGGCCGAAGGGCACCGCCCGGCGCGTCTCGAGGAGCTCGCACGGCAGATCCGTACGGCCCTCGACGCCCCGCCCTCGCTCAACCCCGACTCGCACCCGGACCTCCTCAAGGCGATGCAGTACGCCGGCGTGGGGGCGCGCAGCCTGCGCAAGTGGGAGCTGGAGAAGCTCGACCACCCCGTCGTCGCGCCGCTGCTGGAGTACAAGAACCTCTACCGGCTGCTCACCGCCAACGGCTGGCACTGGCTCGACGAATGGGTGACGGACGGGCGGTTCCGCACCGAGTACGTGGTGGGCGGCGTGGTGACGGGGCGCTGGGCGTCCACGGGCGGCGGCGCGCTGCAGCTCCCGAAGGGCGTCCGACGTGCGGTGGTCGCCGACCCGGGGTGGTGCCTGGTGGTCGCCGACGTCGCCCAGCTCGAGCCCCGCGTCCTGGCGGGCATGGCCGGTGACGAGGCGATGGCCGGCGCCGGCCGCGCCGGCGACCTGTACGCCGGCATCGTCGCCTCCGGGGCGGTGCCGACGCGCGAGCTGGCCAAGGTGGGCATGCTCGGTGCGATGTACGGCGGCACGACGGGCGCGAGCGCGCAGGTGCTGCCGCGCCTCGGCCGGGAGTACCCGCGGGCGATCGCGCTGGTCGAGGAGGCGGCGCGCACGGGCGAGCGCGGGGGCGTCGTGACGACGTGGCTCGGCCGGTCGTCCCCGGTGCCGGGCTCGGCGTGGGACGAGGCGCAGGCGGGCGCGTTCGCCGACGACGCCGGTGCCGACGCGGCGGCGCGCGCCCGGTCCGTCACCCGCTCCTGGGGGCGGTTCACCCGCAACTTCGTGGTGCAGGGCACGGCGGCGGAGTGGGCGCTGTGCTGGCTGGCGTCGATCCGGCGTCGGCTCTGGGCGCTCGGCGCAGCCGGCGGCGCGCGGCCGGGCCTCGCCCCCGCCCCGTTCTCCGACCGCCCGCACCTCGCCTTCTTCCTGCACGACGAGGTGGTGGTGCACGCCCCGCTCGAACTCGCCGACGTGGTCGCCGCCGAGGTCCGTGCCGCGGCCGAGGAGGCCGGCCGCCTCCTGTTCGGCGGCTTCCCGGTGGACTTCCCGCTCACCGTCGAGACCGTGGACTCCTACGCCGACGCCAAGTAGCGGCCCGCCGCTTAGGGTCGGGCCATGACCACCGGCAGCCCGAGCACCCCCGTCCTGCGCGACGTCGTCGCCGTCCTCGAGGACCTCTACCCGCCGGCGACGGCGGAGGGCTGGGACGCCGTCGGTCTCGTGGTCGGCGACCCCGCCGCGCCGGTCGGCAAGATCCTGTTCGCCGTCGACCCGGTGGCGGCGGTGGTCGACGAGGCGATCACGTGGGGTGCCGACCTGCTGGTCACGCACCACCCGCTGTTCCTGCGGCCGGTGCACTCGGTGGCGGCCACGACGTTCAAGGGCGACGTGGTGCACCAGCTGGTGCGCGCGGGCTGCGGGCTGTACGTCGCGCACACCAACGCGGACGCGGCGCCGCGCGGCGTCGCGGACGCGCTCGCGGACCTCGTCGGCATCACCGACCGTCGACCGCTCGTGGCCGGTGCCGACACCGACTCCGACACCGCCGTCGGGGCCGCGCGAGGGATCGGGCGGGTCGGCCGCCTGGCCGAGCCCACCACGCTCGGTGCGTTCGCCGAGCGCGTGGCGGCCGCGCTGCCGGCGACGGCCCAGGGCGTGCGGGTCGCGGGGGACCTGAGCGCGCCTGTCACCACCGCCGCGGTCGTCGGAGGGTCGGGGGACTCGCTGTTCGACGCCGTGCGCGCGGCCGCCGTCGACGTCTACGTGACCGCCGACCTGCGCCACCACCCGGCCTCCGAGCTGCGGGAGCGGGCGGAGTTCGAGGCGGGCGCCACCGGTGCCGGCGCGGCCACGCCGTTCCTCGTGGACGTGGCCCACTTCGCCAGCGAGTGGCCGTGGCTCGCCTACGCCGCCGAGGACGTCGTCGCGCGGCTCGAGGGGGTGCCCGGAACGGGTTCCGGAGAAGGTACGGTGACCACGAGGGTGAGCACGATCGGCACCGACCCGTGGACCGCGCGGGTCGCGAGCACCGTGCGTGAGGCTGTCCGCTGACCGCCCCGACCAGCTGAATCACTGCGAGAGGACCGCCCGTGGCCACTGCACCCCCCGAGGACCAGCGCCGACTGCTCGAGGTCCAGGCCCTCGACACGCGGCTGCAGCAGCTCGTGCACCAGCGCCGGAACCACCCGTCCCTGGCGACCATCGCGCAGCTCGACGGCCGCATCGGCGACCTCCACACCTCGCTCGTCGACTCGCGCACGGCCGTGGCCGACCTCGAGCGGGAGCTTGCCAAGGCGGAGTCGGACGTCGCGCAGGTGCGCACCCGCGCCGACCGCGACCAGCAGAAGCTCGACTCGGGCGCCCTGTCGGCGAAGGACTCCCAGGCCCTGGTGAGCGAGCTCGAGTCCCTCGCCCGGCGCCAGGCGGTGCTGGAGGACGCCGAGATCGAGGTCATGGAGCGCCTGGAGGCGCACCAGGGCTCGCGCGCCGAGGTCGAGTCGGCGCACGCCGAGCTCGAGTCGGCCAAGGCGAAGGCCACCGCCGAGCGCGACGAGGCCTGGGCCCAGATCAACGCGACCGGGTCGAAGGTCAAGGCGGAGCGGGAGGCCACCGCGGCGGGCCTCGACGCCGGCCTGGTCGCCCTCTACGACAAGCTGCGTGCCCAGCTCGGCGGCCTCGGCGCCGCGGCGCTGCGCGGCGGCCGGTGCGAGGGCTGCCGCCTGGACCTGAACCCCGGCGACCTCGCCGCCGCCAAGGCGGCCCCCGCCGAGCAGATCGTGCGCTGCGAGGAGTGCGGCCGCATCCTCGTGCGCCTGGCGGACGAGGGCGCGGTCGCCTGATGGCTCGCCCGTCCGGGGCGAGCCCCCTGGCGGGTGGGGGAACGACGACCGTCGTGCTGGTCCGGCACGGAGAGACGCCCATGACCGAGGCGCGCGCCGCCTGCGGCGGCTCCCTGCCCGGTCCTTCGCTCACCGCCCGGGGCCGCACGCAGGCCGCCCGCGCCGCCGACGCCGTGTTCCGGGTCGGCAAGGACCTGTGGCCGGACCTGCCTCGTGCCGGCGCGCTCGTCGCGTCGCCGACGGCGAGGACGCTGGAGACCGCCGCGGCCGTCGGGCGGCGCATCGGGCAGCACGTCCGGCCCGACGAGCGGTTCACCGAGTGCGACTTCGGCGCGTGGGAGGGCTTGACCCCCGCACAGATCGCTGCCGACTGGCCCGGCGAGCGCGCGGCCTGGGCAGCCGGCACGGATCCCGCGCCCGGCGGTGAGTCCTACGCACAGGTCGGCGAGCGCGCCTGGGCAGGTCTGCGTGACGTCGTCGCCGAGGGCGACCCCACCGTCACGACTGTCGTCGCCGCGCACCTCGTGGTCGTCCGCGCGCTGGTGGGTCGTGCTCTCGAGGCGCCGGCGTCGTCGTGGCGCCGCGTGCACGTGCCGCCCTGCGCGCTCACCGTGCTGCGGTTCGGCCTCGGGGCCGACGGGGAGCCCGTGCTCGCGGAGGCCACAGCCGTGGGCTTCCCGACCGACGTCTGAGGCTGCCAGGCGCGATCCTGATCGGACCGGTGTGCGCTGCGTAGACTCGCGCGATGAGTCTTCTTGCTGCGGAGCACGCGCTCCAAGCCGCCCAGCGTGCCGGTGACGTCGACGCACTGGAGGCATTGCTGCATCCGAGCTGCGTCGGCGCCGGCCCGGACGGGTCTGTCTTCACCAAGGCAGACGACCTGGAGAGCTACCGCTCGGGTTCATTGCAGATCACCCGCCTGGACGAGGAGTCGCTCGACGTCCAGGAGGACGTCCTGAGCGGAGTGACCAGGCTGGTCGCCGCTGTGGAGGCGATCCAGGGCGGCACCACGGTTTCCGCGCGGCTGGCCTACACGCGCCTCTGGGTGCGAGCGGACGAGGGCTGGCGGGTCCTGGCTGCCACGCTCGCACCAGCCGCTGAGCCTGCCTGACCCGGACGCCGGCGAGGCGACGCGCTCGTCCTCGGACGGTCCGCTCCGGGCGTGGCACCCCGCCCTAGCGCCTGGGCGGCTTGGGCGGCCGCGCGAGCGCGAGGTCGACTCCTCGCGCCACCCACCCGCGGAGCGCGTCCTCGTCGGCGGTGACCGACGCGGGCACACCGACCATGCCGCGCATGACACGGTCGCCCATGCGCAGCTCGTGCGCGCCGTCGGCCAGGGCGGCTTCGTCGTCGGTGCCGACGTGCACCATGAGCTCGTCGCGCGTGATCCCGACGGCCATGTGCGTGTGCACCATGAACGCGAGGCCGCCGAACATCCGCTGCTCGGTGAAGTCCGCGAGCCCGGCGACGGTGTCGCGCACACGGGCGGCGAGCTCCTCGTCGTAGGCCATGGGGCCAGTCTGCGCCGGGCGCCGCGACTCCGCCGCGCCGGCTCGGCTCAGGCGATGACGACCTCGAGCGTGCGCGGCCCACGTCGCGTGGAAGCGTCGTGCAGGGTCGCCTCGACCATCCGGTAGGACAGCCCGGTGCCGACCTCCGTGCCGATCACCTGCCCGTCGAGCTCGCGGGCGGCGGCGAGCAGCTCCGTGGCGCTGGTCGGCGCGGGTCCCGAGCGGCGCAGCAGGTGGCCCGTGAGCACGCCACGCGTGTGCTTGGCGTTGTGCGAGACGACGGTGCGCTTCCCGTCCGCCTCGCGCACCACCCGGACGGTCACCCAGTCCGCTGCGGCGTCGCCGGTGGTGGCCGGCTTCCACGCGGCGAGGTAGGCCGCCGAGCGGCAGTCGACCACGACGTCGCCCGCGGCCCGCGCGTCGAGGGCGGCGGACAGGTGGGGGCGCCACGCCGTGGCGAGCTTGCCGACGCCGGGCAGGTCCACGCCCATGGACAGCCGGTAGGCCGGGATGAGGTCGGCAGGGGAGACGGCGCCCCACAGGCCGGAGAAGACGCGCACGTCGTGGGCGGCCCGTGCTGCGACGTCGTCGGGGAGGTCGGCCAGCCCGGCCGCGGCGTACAGCACGCCCGTGTACACGCGGGACGCCGGCGCCGTGGGCGCGTCCTTGAGGTCGGTGTTGCGCGTGACCTCCGCGCCGAGCGAGGCGCCCACGCCCAGGAGATCGGTGGCGTCCGGTCGCGCGCTCACCGCGGCGAGCGCCTCGAGCACGAGGCGGCGCTGGTCGCTGAGGTGCTCCGCGCCCGTGAGCCGCGCCAGGTCGACCGGGGCGGCGCCGTCGGGCGCGGGCGTCTTGCCCTCGGAGGGCGGCAGGCAGATCAGCACCCCGACACCCTATGGCGGGGTGCTCGGCTGGTGGACGCGCCGGTGACAGTGGCGTCCGTCACCGCTAGCGTCGCCGGGCATGGTCCAGGTGAAGGTCTACGGCAACCGACGGGTGTGGGGTCAGCGGCGTGCGGAGGTCTCCGACGCGCTCCACGCGGCGCTGGTCGGGGCCTGGCAGATCCCCGAGGACAAGCGGTTCCACCGGTTCCTGCTGCTCGACGACGGCGACCTCGTCGCCCCGCGCTCGGACGACTACCTGATGATCGAGATCGTCGCGTTCGCCGGCCGCTCGCGGGAGGCGAAGCGCGAGCTGATCCGCCGCGTGTACGACGACGTCGCCCCCGCGCTCGGTGTCGCGGCGGACGACGTCGAGCTCGTCGTGATCGAGGCGCCCGCCGAGAGCTGGGGCATCCGCGGGCGCTCCGGCGACGAGCTGTCGCTGAGCTACAAGGTCGATGTCTGAGCGTGGGCGTCTGATCAGCTCGGCGGCGCATAGACTGTGCGACGCGGACGAGTCGGTCGGACGGTCGCGTCGGCGGTTGCCCTCGGGCGCCGTCGCCGAGGAACGTCCGGGCTCCGAAGGGCAAGGTGGTGGCTAACGGCCACCCGGGGTGACCCGCGGGACAGTGCCACAGAAAACAGACCGCCGTCGCCGGGCGACCGGTGGCGGTCAGGGTGAAACGGTGGTGTAAGAGACCACCAGCGCGGCCGGTGACGGTCGTGGCTAGGTAAACCCCACCTGGAGCAAGGTCAGACAGGGAGCGTTCGAGGGTTGCCCGCCCGATGCTCCCGGGTAGACCGCTCGAGCCCTGCGGCAACGCAGGGCCTAGATGGATGACCGTCGCCCGCGCGGGGGTGACCCCGCGCGGGAACAGAACCCGGCGTACAGACCGGCTCGTCCGCATCACATGGCCTGACCTGCGGGTTCATGGGGGCGCGCGATGCCCCGGTCCGCGGAGGGTACGCAAGAATCTCGGCGAAGGGCTCTTCGAGGGGCGTCGATCAGAGCCAGTCGAGGTCTTGCTGGCGGGCCTTCGTTGCGTGGATCACCAGCTCGTCTCCGGAGTCGAAGGCGAGGATGACGAGCTCCAGAACGCGCCCGGCCGGATCGACGCCGAGCAGGAGCCGCTGCTGCTGTCGGTCGAAATGTTCAGCCGTGTCGTGAGACGGCGTCGTTCGCGCGCTGCCACATCTCGTAGTTCCCGCACTCCGCCGTGATCTCCGCCGTCGCCTGAGCCGCTGCGAAGAAGTCGTCGGCCAGCGGCGAGGTGCGGGAGGCCGCCATCGCGAGGTAGATCTGCGCCGGCGCCAGATCCGGGACGGGCACGTAGCTGACGTCCGGACGTGAGTAGAACACGGTCTCCGAACGCCCGACGAACGAGATCCCACGGCCGGCCGCGACGTGCTCGAGCTTCTCCTCGACCCCGCGCACCCGGAGCCCGGCGTCGGGGTGCGGGCGCCTGGTGGGCTGCGTGCTCGGTCCGGCGTGCCAGACCAGTGGCTCACCGGCCAGGTCGGTCTCGCTGATCTCGTCCTTGCCGGCCAAGCGGTGACCGGCCGGCAGCACGGCCATGAGGGGTTCGGTGTAGAGCGGAGTCAGGCGCAGGCCGGTCTCGTCGATGGGCAGCCGCACGTACCCGACGTCGACACGGCCGTCGAGCAGCATCGGCGCCTGGTCGTCCCACTCCATGCGCTGGACGTCGACGACCACGTCCGGATGCTGGGCCTCGAACACCCGCGCCGCCGGGATGACCGGGATCCCGGCCCGGAAGCCCACCACCAGCCGCCGGCTGCCGTGAGCGGCCGCCGACACCCTTCGCCGGACCGCGTGCGCGGAGGCGAGCAGGGGGCCGGCGTCGTCCAGCAGCTGTCGCCCTGCGTCGGTCAGCGTGACGCCGTGGCTGTCCCTGATGAACAGCGAGACGCCGAGATCGTGTTCGAGCGCGCGGATCTGCCGGCTGAGCACCGGCTGCGCGATGTGCAGCTCCTCGGCGGCGCGGCCGAAATGCAGCGTGTCGGCGACCGTGACGAAGTAGCGCAGCTTGCGCAGGTCCAGATCCATGGAGCCCCCGGTTTCGGCAATACCCCCAAGGTATCACCGCGGCTGAAAAGGGTCTTGGACACCCCGCTCTCGCCGGTGGCACCGTTCATGGAACCCGATCGAATTCGATACAGGAATTCGCCGTCGGGACCTCGTCGCAATGCTCATCTATTCAGACGGAGTGATCGTGGGAAAGCTCGATGGCAAGGTAGCGGTGATCACCGGCGGATCCACCGGCATGGCGTTGGCCGGCGCCAAGCTGTTCGTCGACGAAGGCGCGCACGTCTTCATCCAGGCCCGGCGGCAGGAGGCGTTGGACGCCGCCGTGGAGCTGATCGGCCGCAACGTCACCGCCGTCCAGGGTGACGCGGCCGAGCTGGACGACCTGGACCGCCTGTACGACACCGTCAAGCGGGACAAGGGCTCGATCGACGTGCTGTGGGCCAGCGCCGGCATGGGCGAACCTGCCGTCCTCGGCGAGATCACCGAGGAACAGTTCCACCGGGCCTTCTCGCTCAACGCGCGCGGCACGCTGTTCACCGTGCAGAAGGCGCTGCCGCTGATCAACGACAACGGTTCGATCCTCATGACCGGATCGAACGCCTCCCTCGGCGCCTTCCCCGGCTGGAGCCTCTACGCGGGAAGCAAGGCCGTCCAGCAGGCGTGGGCCCGCGTCTGGCTCAACGAGCTGCGCGACCGCAAGATCCGGGTCAACGTCCTGACCCCGGGCCAGGTCGCCACCGCAAAGCAGGAAGAACTGTTCGACGAGTCGACCAGGGCCGCGTTCGAGTCCCTGATTCCGCGCGGAACGATGGGGCGCCCCGACGAGATCGCCACGGTCGCACTGTTCCTCGCATCCGACGACTCCGCGTACGTCAACGGCCTGGAACTGGTCGCCGACGGCGGCACCACCGCCGTCTGAGCCACACATCGCAAGCACAGGAAGAGAGGACCTCATGAGCAGCATCACCATCATCGGTACGGGGAACATGGCCCGCGCGATCGGCACGCGCGCGGTGGCGGGCGGCGACAGCGTCGAGATCATGGGGCGCGACCGGTCCAGGGTCGAAGGTCTGGCCCAGGCCTTGGGCGGGGGTGCGACCGCCGGCACGTGGGGCGCCGTCCCGGCCGGGGACATCGTCGTCATGGCTCTCTTGCACGACGGCGTGGTCCCCGTCGTCGCCGAGTACGGCGACGCACTCACGGGCAAGGTCATCGTCGACATCAGCAACCCCTTCAACGCCACGTTTGACGGCCTGGCGCACGGCGACGGGACTTCGGTCGCTCAGGAGGCCGCCAAGGTGGCGCCGTCCGGCGCCAGCGTGGTGAAGGCCTTCAACACCATCTTTCGCCATGTCCTGGAGAGCGGCCGGCCCACCGTCTTCATCGCCGGTGACGATGCACGGGCGAAGGCGGAAGTGGCGGAGTTCATCACGGGCATGGGACTTCGTTCCCTCGATGTCGGCGGCGTCACGATGGCGCACTGGCTGGAAGGGATGGGGCTCGTCACCGTAGGTCTCGCCGGGAACGGGATCGGCCACGGGAACTTCGCCCTCGGCGTCGCCGAGCTCGCCGGCTGAGTCGCCATACAGCTCGGCCTCGTCATTCCCGCTCTGACCGAGGAGCTCGTGTTCCGCGGCGTCCTGTTCCGGAACGTCGAGCGCTGGACCGGGACCTGGATCGCACTCGTCCTGACCGGCTCGTTGTTCGGCCTGATCCACCTGCTCGACGCGAACGCCAACCTGTGGGGCGCCGTCGCCATCGCCATCGAAGCGGGCGGGATGTTGACCGCCGCGTACGTCGCCACCCGCAAGCTCTGGGTGCCGATCGGTCTGCACTTCGGCTGGAACGTCGCCGCGAGCGCCATATTCAGCACCGAGGTGTCCGGCAGCAACACCCCGCAGGGCTTGCTGGACGCGACGATGTCTGGTCCGTCGCCGGGCGCGCGGCCCGGGCGATCGTGGCTGCAGGACCGTGAACGACATCAGTGTCATCGGGCTGCGACACCTCGGCGCCGGCCTCTCGGGCTGAGCGCCCGCACCACCCATCATCCGCAGCATCGCCCACAAGGAGCAGCACCTTGCGAGTCTTCGTCACTGGCGGGACCGGCCATTCCGGTTCGCACATCATCCCCGAGCTCGTCGGCGCGGGGCACGAGGTCACTGGCCTGGCACGGTCGGACGAGGCCGCGACGACGCTGTCCGCGCTCGGCGCCACGGTGCGGCGCGGCGACCTCCGGGACCTCGACGGTCTCAAGGAGGCGGCGTCGGACGCCGACGGCGTCATCCACGTCGCGCACCGGCAGGACCTGCTTCCGTCCGGTGGGATCGACGCCGTGGCCGCGGCGGAGGTCCCGATCATGCTCGCCTACGGCGAGGCGCTCGCGGGAACCGGAAAGCCGTTGGTCGCGGCGGGGAGCATCGGCTCGCCCGGCAACGGGGGGATCCTCGCGCGGCCGGCCACCGAGGAGGACCCAGCCCTCCCTGTCGGCGACGAGCACCGGGGCACCCTGCGAGCTCGCAACGTCGTGGAGACTGCCGTGATCGGGCTCGCCGAGCGAGGAGTGCGCTCCTCGGTCGTGCGGATCGCCAACATCGCGCACAGCACGGCCGATCGCGCCGGCTTCCTCCCCATGCTGATCGCGCTCGCGAAGGAGAAGGGCTTCGCCGGCTACCCCGGAGACGGCGCGAACATGTGGAACGCGGTGCACGTCCGCGATGTCGCCTCCTTGTTCCGGCTCGCCCTGGAGAAGGGCCCGGCGGGCAGGTACTGGCACGCGGTGGGGGACGGTGGCATCCCGGTCCGCGAGATCGCCGAGGCCATCGGCAGCCGGCTGGGCTTGCCCGCGGCGAGCGTTCCCCTGGACGAGCTGATGCTGCCGGGACACTTCGGGTTCCTCGCGAATGTGGTCACGCAGAGCTACCCGGTGTCGAACCTCATCTCCCGCCGGACCCTCGGCTGGGAACCCGCTCGGCCCGGCCTGCTCGCCGACCTCGACAACGGCCGCTACTTCCCCGTCAGCTGAAGGAGGGACCCGACCTGCCACGTGAGGGTCCGCAGACATTTCGCGAGAGGCGTGCCCGGCCCGATCCGTCCGGTGTCAGGCGGGTGCGGGCTCGGACCGGTCGACGTGCTCGAGCGCCCAGGTGAGCGCGCGGTCGGCGACCCTTTCCCACCCCGGCGCGGCGCAGGTCCAGTGGTCGCGCCCCTCGAACTCGTCGTACTCGGTGACCGCCGGTGACTTCTCCCAGTACTTGGCGTTCGACCGGTTCACGGACGGCGGCATGATGTGGTCCTTCTCGCCGGCGATGAACAGCAGCGGCGCGCGGTCGGTGCTGAAGTCCACCCAGGTCTCCTGGTGGCCGGGCTTGAAGTTGGCGATCAGGCCGTAGTCCCAGACCCAACGGCCGGGGGCTGGGATCGCGTAGCGATCCCACACCGCACGCGACTCCTCCGCAGAGAGGGTGTTGGTGAACGCGTAGTGGAACTCCTCGGGGGTGAACCCGACGGCGCGGTGCCTCGTCGCCGGGTTCTTGAGCGCCGGGAAGAGCGACTTCGCCTGTGACGGCGGGGTGACCCGGACGCCCTCGGTGGGTGCGGAGTCGATGACCACTCCGGCGGCGCCGAGCCCGCGGGCAAGGAGGATCTGGGTGAGGGCGCCCCCGAAGGAGTGACCCATGATGATCGGCGGGCGGTCCAGGCCGCTGATGACGTCGGCGAGGTGCTCGACGGTCTCGGGGACGGTCAGGTCCGCGATGATCTCCGGGCTCTCCCGGAGGGCCTCGACCTCGATCTCGAACCCGGGGTAGGCCGGCGTCAGGACGGTGAAGCCCTGCTGCTGGTAGCGGTGGACCCAGCCCTCCCAGCTGCGGGGTGTCATCCATAGTCCGTGGACGAGGACGACGGTGTCGGGCGCGCTGCTTCCGGTCGTGTCACTCATGGTGTGGCCTCTCTCAGGAGTCGATGAACGCCAGCAGGTCCGCGTGCAGCCGTTCGCGGTCGGTATCGGGCAGGGCGTGGCCGCTGCCGGGGTACGTCAAGAGTCGGGCGTCCGCGATGAGCTCGACCGACCGTTTGCCCCCGACCTCGTAGGGCACGATCTGGTCGTCGTCCCCGTGGATCACGAGGGCGGGGACGTCGATCGCGGCGAGATCGGGGCGAAAGTCCGTTGCGGAGAAGGCCGCGATGCATTCGTAGGCGGCGCGGTGCCCGCAGGCCATGCTCTGCAGCCAGAACGCGTCCCGGACACCCTGATCGACGTCCCCGCGGCGGTTGTGGCCGAAGAACGGTCCGTCTGCCAGGTCGCGGTAGAGCTGGGACCGGTCGGCCCGCTCGCCGGCGCGGATCTGGTCGAACACCTCCATCGGCAGCCCGTCCGGGTTGTCGTCGGTGCGGACCATCAGGGGTGGGACGGCGGAGACCAGGACGACGCGAGCGACCCGGTCGGTGCCGTGCCGCGAGACGTACCGCACGACCTCGCCGCCGCCGGTGGAATGGCCGACCAGGGTGACGTCGTGCAGGTCGAGGGCGTCGATCAGGCAGGCCAGGTCGTCGGCGTAGGTGTCCATCTCGTTGCCGTCCCAGGTGCGGCTCGAACGGCCGTGCCCGCGGCGGTCGTGCGCGATGGCGCGGTGGCCGTGCTCGGCGAGGAAGAGCGCCGCAGCCGCCCAGGCGTCGGAGTTGAGGGGCCAGCCATGGCTGAGGAGGACCGGCGTCCCTTCCGAACCCCAGTCGGTGTAGAAGATGTCGGCGCCGTCGTCAGCGGTGATGGTGGGCACGATGGCCTCCTGGAGTCGATCGGCACGAGGACCTCTTGAGCCTCGCCGGGCTCGACCTCGCGCGGACCACGTGTTCCTCGTAGTCCGGCGCCCGCACTACGGATCGATGGGGCCAAGGTTCTCGGAGAGCTGCCGGCGCGAGGTGATCCCGAGCTTCTGGAACACCTTCCGCAGGTGGTAGTCGATGGTGTTGGGGCTCAGGAACATGCGGGCCGCGATCTCGGCGTTGGTGCGTCCTGCCGCCGCCATCGTCGCGATGGCCCGTTCCTGCGTCGTGAGGTCGTGCCCGGAAGCCGGTCCCGGCAGACTCGCGGAGCCGCCGGCCGCCACGAGCTCGGCGCGAATCCGGTCCTGGAAGACGGAGGCGCCGCTGCGGGTGGCGTGCTCCATGGCGAGTCGGAGCTGCAGGGCCGCCTCACGTCGTCGGCGAGCCCGACGTAGCCACTCGCCGTAGACGAGATGCGAGCGCGCGAGCTCGACCACGGCCCCGGTCGTCGTGAGCGCGTCGATCGACGCCGCATAGTGGTGCTCGCTGTCGTCGGTGCCCGTCAGCGCCAGGGCGCGCTCGGCCAGGCCGCGGCACCACGCGGACCCGTTCGCCCGTGCCCGCGCGTGCAGCGCGCCGGCTGCTCGCGCCGCGTCGCTCAGGTGGCCGCTCCGGACGGCTGCCTCGGCGTAGTCGGCGTAATGGAGCGGCGTGACCTGCAGGAAAGGGGCCTCGACCAGGGGGTGCAGGCGCTCGAAGGCGGCACCGTAGCGACGCTCGGCGAGGTTGCGGACGGCGAGTGCTGCGGTCGTCGTCGCCTCGACCCCGCCCCACCCGGCCGCTCCGGCGCCCTTTCCGAGCGCGTCGACCCCGGCTTCCGGGCTACCGGTCCAGGCCATGACCGCGGCGTTGACCACGTTCTCACCGTCGTAGCCCATGGCCCGGCGGACCTCGCGGACCGTGGCGTCGTAGGAACGGGCACGAGTCACCGTGCCGCCCATGAGCTCGGAGAGCGCACCGACCCACAGCAGCGTGTCGAGCGCCTGGAGCGCGCCGGTGTCGCGAGCGGCGCGCATCGCCCGCTCCAGTCCCGCCCGACGACCGGTGTCGTCCCAGAGAAAGGCACCGAGGGCGGCGATCAGGGTGCCCATGTGGAGCATCTGCCGGTCCGGCAGGTCGAGGATCGCGTCGAACGCCTCACGCACCGGTCGGATGGCGCGTCCGTACGGCTCGAGGACGAGCGCGGCGACTCCCCGGAGGATCACCGAAGCGGGGCCGGGGGGCTCGGCGCCGGCGGCGATCCGACGTCCCAGTGTCGGGACGTCGACGCCGACGAGGAGCCGGTCCGCGCTGCTGCACCGCTCGAACGCCTGCACCAGGGCACGCTGCTCTCGTTCGACGTCGAGTCCGTGGAACTCGTCGGCCGCGCGCAGGTGGTCGGCGGTCGACGCCCGGACCCCGTCGGGATCGGCGACGAACAACGCGACGGCGCTGCGGACGAGGATCGCCCGGCCTCGCGTCACCCGGTCGAGGTCCGCGTCCCGAACGTCGGAGAGCAGGCGCCCGGCGACGTCGGCGGCGCCGGACTCCAACGCGGCCTCGGCGGCACCGACCAACCGCTCACCTCTCACCGGCCCCGCCGGGGTGAGCTCGGCGGCGCGTGCGAGGATGCTCGCGCGCGACGACGAACCGCCCCGTTGCGCTGCGAGGTCGGACGCCCTCACGAGACGCTCGGCGACGACCTCGTCCGTCCCGATCGTCGCGCGTGACGCATGCCAAGCCTCGGACTCGAGCAGTCCGAGCTTCGTCGCCGCTGCCGCCAGTGCCCCGTGGACTCTGCGACGCTCGGCTCGGGACGACGACCCGTACACCGCGGAGCGGACCAAAGGATGGCGGAACCCGACGACCGGTTCGAGGTGCACGAGGCCCGCCGTCTCCGCGTCGTCCCTGCGGGCGGGGTCGATGGCGAGGGTGTCGCTGGCGACCTCGAGCAGCTCGTGGTTGCCCGTCGAGTCCGCCGCCGCGAGCAGGAGCCACCGTTGCGACTCCCCGGGCAGGTGCATGACGCGGCGCAGGTAGTGGGCCTCGAGGTGCTGCCCGACCGGCACCGGCTCCGGCCCGAGGCCGAGGTCGGTCAGCTCCCGCAGCAGCGGATCGGCGGCGAGGTCGACCAGCGCCAGCGGATTGCCGTCCGTCGCGCGGATGATCGCGGCCGCGGCGGTCGGAGTGAACGGACCGGCAGGCGAACGGTTCAGCAGTGTCGCGGCCGGCTCGGGAGCAAGGCCTGCGAGCCTGAGGACCGGCACCCCGCGCAGCACCGTCTCCAGCCCGAGTTCCGGGCGCCCGGCAAAGGTCAGCGCCACGCGCTCCGCGCCGAGCCGGCGTGCGACGAAAGCGAACGCTTCGAGACTCTCCGGGTCGAGGAGATGCGCGTCGTCGACGGCGCAGGCCAGCCCTGGCCCGGTGCTCGCGGCGGCAAGGAGGCTGAGCACGCCCAGGCCGACGAGGAACCGGTCCGGCGGAGGGCCGTCCGCGACTCCTGATGCGACACGGAGGCTGAGGCGCTGCCGCTCGGGGATCTCGGCCAGGTGCTCACGCAGCAGGCCGGTGAGGCGCTCGACCGCCGCGTACGGCATGGACGACTCCGACTCGTACCCGCCGAGTCGCAGGACCTGCATCCCGGCGCCTGGCGTCGTGGCCGTGAGCAGAGTCGTCTTTCCCACGCCGGGTTCCCCGAGTATCAGCAGTGCGCTCCCGTGCCCGTTGCGGGCCGAGCCGATCACCTCGGCGACCCGTCGCTGTTCACTCTCGCGGCCGAGCAGGCCGCTGGTGCCGTGCACGATCGACACGATAGGGAAGCGCTCCCACGGCGGCACGGCCGCGCGCGAATATCACCCGCTCCGGGTCGATGTGCCCAGGCGCTCTCGGCACCAGGCTCGGGCCTGCCCGGCCGCAGGACGGCGCGGGCAGGCCCGGTCACAGACGTCGGCAGACGTCGGCAGACGTCGGCATGGCATGGCGGCTACTTCGCGGCGGTCCTGATCACGTGGAGGACCTGGAACGGGTGGCTGATCATCACCGAGTGCGAGCTGCGGATCTCCACCGTCGTCGCGCCGGCGCGCTTCGCCATGGCCCGCTCCGCCTCCGGGGGGATGATGCGGTCGTTCTGAGCGACGACGTACCAGCTCGGGATCGTCTTCCACGCCGGTGCACCCGACGGAGCGACGAGCGAAGCGAGGGCGCCCGGTCGCTGTGACCCCGCCATCGTCTCGGCCAGACGACGCGGGAGGTCCTGGGCGAACAGCCGCGGGTACCACTCCGGGTCGATGTAGGCGTCGGCGTTGCCGTCGCCGGCTCCGGGGAACGGACGGAGCACGAGGTGGTCGATCACGTCGGTGTGACCTCCGCCCAGGGCGTTCGCCTGTGCGACCGACTCTCCCTCGTCGAGCGCATACCCGGCCACGTACACGAGCGACTTCACCTGGCCGTTGCCCGTCGCCGCGTTCGTGATGACCGCACCGCCGTAGGAGTGGCCCACCAGGACGATCGGGCCTTCCACGGTCTCGAGGAACATCCGCAGGTACTCGGAGTCGTGCTCGATGCCGCGAAGCGGATTCGAGAAGGCCAGGACCGGGTAACCGTCGTCCTGCAGCCGTTCGGCCACGACGGTCCACCCGCTCGAGTCGGCGAACGCCCCGTGGACGAGGACGACGGTCGGCTTCGGAGCTGAGGGGCGGGCCTCCGCAACCACGGCTGGTGCGCCCGAGGGGCCCGCCGAGGCGGCGAGCGGGGCCAGACCGAACACGGCGACGAGCACCGTGATCAAGGCAGCGACTGCGCGGCGTGATCGGATCGCGTGCGACGACATGGCATCTCCTTCGACAGCGTCAGGGGATGACCATCGTCACCGGCGACGGAGCAGTGCGGACCACGCGCTGTTCGTAGTCCGACGTCCGCTGCCATGCCATCGCCGGCCCCTGCAGCGAGTACGCCGACGTCGTCATCGGCCGTGTGAACGGTACGTAAAGAAATCCTATGCCGAGGTTCCGTTCCCGGTCGGCGGAGGTGTACCGTTGCGGTCGTCGCGACGACGAGGTCGCGAGTCCGGAACGCAGTGCTCGAGACCGAGGCGTGCAGGACGCGGGACGTGGGACGAAGGTGTGGCAGTGACTTTCACCGACGAGGCGCAGGCCGGGGGAATCGCCCTGGTGGAGCGGACCGACGTGAGCGTGGTGGACATGTGGGGCGAGATCGACATCGCCCTGCGCAACGAGGCGAGCGCGGCGCTCGCGAGAGCGTTCGAGCGCGACCTCCCCGTGGTGGTGGACACGTCGCGCGTGACGTTCATCGATTCCGCCGGGGTCGCGTTCCTCGTCCAGCTCTGCCGGATCGGCCGGGACGAGGGTCTGCGGGTCTCGCTGCACCGCCCGCCGGCGGCGGTCCTGGACGTGCTGCGCATGCTCGACCTGGACGTGCCGCCGGACACCGTCGGTGACTGGGGCGCCACCCCGGCGAGGACGTCGCCGGCACCGAGCGCCCCCACGGCCCCGCACAGCCTGGCCGGCTGAGCGCCGTCGGGCCGCACCGCCAACGGTCGAACGTCAGTGGTCGCGGCCGCTCGCGGCGAGCGCGGCCGCCCCGACGATGCCGGCCCGGTTGCGCAGCGTGGCCGGGATGATCGGGGCGTGCAGGTCGAGCAGGGGCAGGAACTTCTCGTGGTGCTTGCTCACGCCGCCGCCGACGACGATGAGCTCGGGGGAGAGCAGCATCTCGACGGTCTCGAAGTAGCGCTGCAGGCGGTGGGCCCACTGGTGCCAGGACAGGTCGTGGCGCTCGCGGGCGGACTCCGCGGCGCGCGACTCGGCGTCGTGCCCGTCGATCTCGAGGTGGCCGAGCTCGGTGTTCGGCACCAGCACGCCGTCCACGAGCAGCGCCGACCCGATCCCGGTGCCGAGCGTGACGACCAGCACCACGCCGTCGCGCCCCTGCGCGGCGCCGTACCGCTGCTCGCCGACACCGGCCGCGTCGGCGTCGTTGACGGCCATGACGTCGCGCCCCGTCGCGTCGTGCACCAGGGCGGGCAGGTCCACGCCCTTCCACGACTTGTCGAGGTTGGCGATGAACCGGACGACGCCGTGGTCCATCGGTGCGGGGAAGGCGACGCCCACCGGCACGTGCGACGGCAGGGCGAAGGAGTCGACGAGCTCGGCGAGCACGCCCGCCACGGCGTCCGGCGTGGACCTCTCGGGGGTGGGGATGCGGCGGCGCTCGTCCGCGAACTCACCTGTCGTCAGGTCGACCGGCGCCCCCTTGATGCCCGACCCGCCGATATCGATGCCGAACGCGACCGGCTGCGCTGCCTCCACCATGGGCCCATCTTGATGCAGGATCGTCCTATGAGCGACACAAGCCCGGTGCAGTACTGGTACAACACCAAGACCGGCGAGGTGGAGGAGAGTCGCGACCGGTCGAGCTGGAGCCACCGCATGGGCCCGTACCCCACGCGAGAGGCGGCCCACGGCGCCCTGGACTCGGCGCAGCACCGCAACGAGGAGTGGGAGCGCGAGGACACCGACTGGCGCGGCCGCGACTGACGATGCGTCGTCGAGCGGGCCGATGAGTTCGAGTCGCCCGGGGCGTCGACCTGCACGACGGAGGTGACGGGATGACGACGACGGTCGAGGCGAACGGGGTCACGCTCGGTGTCGAGCACTTCGGGGACGCGGCGGCACCGCTGCTCCTCTGCGTGGGCGGGACGACGATGCTCTCGTGGCCCGACGAGCTCTGCGAGTCCCTGGCGCGGGGCGGGCGTCACGTGGTGCGCTACGACCTGCGTGACTCGGGGGCGTCGACCACCGTCGACCCCGAGGCGCCGGCGTACACGCTGCGCGACCTTGCCGCCGACGCGGCTGCCCTCGCCCGGGAGCTCGACGACCGTCCGGCCCACCTGGCGGGCATCGGCGTCGGCGGGATGGTCGCGCAGGTCGCCGCCATCGAGCACCCGGGGTCGTTCGCGGCGTTGACGCTGGCCGGGACACGGTCCGTCGCGCCGGGCCCGGTCGACGACGACCTGCCGGACCACGACGCGGCGACGATGGGCCGGTTGTTCTCGCTCCCCATGCCCGACTGGTCCGACCGAGCGGCCGTGGCGGACCACGCCGCCGCGGGAGCCGAGATCCTCGGGGACGACCCGGCCACAGCCCGCGTGCTCGCGGGGCGCATCTGGGACCGCACCCCGGGCACGGCGCCGGCGGCGCACCTGGCCAACCAGCTGGGTACGGTCTTCGCCGCGCTCGACTGCGCGCCGCGCTGGCGTGAACGCCTGGGCGAGGTCGCGGTGCCGACCCTGGTGGTGCACGGCCGGCACGACCCGTTCTTCCCGGTCGGCAACGGGGAGGCGCTGGCGCGCGAGATCCCGCTGGCGCAGCTGCTCGTCCTCGACGCCGCGTCGACGGCGATCCCCGACGCGGCGGCCGGTCAGGTCGCGGCAGCGATGCTCGGCCTCCAGGCCACGGCCGGCGACCCGCACGCCGGAGGCGCGCGGTAGCCGGGCAGGGCGACCTACCGCTCGAACGAGTGCGCGGCGTCGGGGAAGGTGCCCCCGCGGACCTCGTCGGCGTAGTCCTGCGCGGCCTGGCGCAGCAGGTTGCCGACCTCGGCGAACCGGCGGGCGAAGCGCGGAGACCAGTCGGTCATCCCGGCCATGTCGGTCCAGACGAGCACCTGCCCGTCGACGCGGGGACCCGCGCCGATGCCGATGGTGGGGATGCGCAGGATCTCGGTGGCGCGGGCCGCGACCTCCACCGGCACCATCTCGAGGACGACGGCGACGGCGCCGGCCTCCTGCACCGCGAGCGCGTCCTCGCACAACGCCTCGGCGGCGTCGTCGCCCCGGCCCTGCACGCGCGGCCCGCCGAGGATGTTCTCCGACTGCGGCGTGAAGCCGAGGTGGCCCACGACGGGGATGCCGGCGTCGGTGAGGGCACGGATCTGCGCGGCCGACCGGCGGCCGCCCTCGAGCTTGATCGCGGCGGCGCCCGTCTGCTTCATGACGCGCACCCCGGAGGCGAGGGCCTGCTCGGGGCCGGCCTCGTAGGTACCGAACGGCAGGTCGACGACGACGAGGGCGTGCTCGGCCGCGCGCGCGACGGCGCGGGCCGGCGGGATCATGTCGTCCAGCGTGACGGGCAGCGTCGTCGTGTGCCCGTGCATGGTGTTGCCGATCGAGTCGCCCACGAGCAGCAGGTCCAGGCCCGCGGCGTCGAAGATCCGGGCCGTGACCGCGTCGTACGCGGTGAGCATCGTGAGCTTCTCGCCGCGTTCCTTGGCCTCCGCCAGGTGGTGCACCCGCACGCGCCGGCGGCGCGTCAGGTCGGCGGCGGGCGAGGAGACGGCGGTGTCGGTCGTGGTGTCGTGACCGGGGTTCGACATGGCGGCCAGCCTATGCCAGACGCGACATACGTTATTAACACTTCTCGTGCAGGATGGACTCATGGACAGGCAGCAGGAGTTCGTGCTCCGCACGGTCGAGGAGCGCGACATCCGCTTCATCCGGCTCTGGTTCACCGACGTGCTCGGGGTCCTGAAGTCGGTGGCGGTCGCCCCGGCCGAGCTCGAGCAGGCGTTCACGGAGGGCATCGGCTTCGACGGCAGCTCCATCGAGGGGCTGACGCGGGTCTACGAGGCGGACATGATCGCCAAGCCCGACCCGACCACGTTCCAGGTGCTGCCGTGGCGCGGTGACCGGCACGGGACGGGACGGATGTTCTGCGACATCCTCACGCCGGACGGCGAGCCCTCGCTCGCGGACTCGCGCAACGTGCTCAAGCGGGCGCTCGCGAAGGCCAGCGACCGTGGCTTCACCTTCTACACGCACCCCGAGGTCGAGTTCTACCTGTTCAACCAGCTCGCGGCGCCGGAGGACCCGCTGGTCCCGGTCGACAACGGCGGCTACTTCGACCACCTGGCGCGCGGCAGCACGCACGACTTCCGGCGAGCCGCCATCACGATGCTCGAGTCGATGGGCATCTCGGTCGAGTTCTCCCACCACGAGGCCGGCCCCGGCCAGAACGAGATCGACCTGCGGTACGCCGACGCCCTGACCACGGCGGACAACCTCATGACGTTCCGCACGGTGGTCAAGGAGGTGGCGCTCGAGCAGGGCGTCTTCGCGTCGTTCATGCCCAAGCCCATGGCCGACCAGCCGGGATCCGGCATGCACACGCACCTGTCGCTGTTCGAGGACGACCAGAACGCGTTCCACGAGCCGGGCGCGCAGTTCGAGCTCTCGAAGACGGCCCGGCAGTTCATCGCAGGTCTGCTGGTGCACGCGGCCGAGATCACGGCCGTGACCAACCAGTACGTCAACTCGTACAAGCGGCTGTGGGGCGGTGCCGAGGCGCCGAGCTACATCTGCTGGGGCCACAACAACCGGTCCGCCCTCGTGCGCGTGCCCATGTACAAGCCGGGCAAGGGCAACTCGGCCCGCGTGGAGTACCGGGCCCTCGACTCGGCGGCCAACCCGTACCTGGCGTTCGCGGTGCTGCTCGCCGCCGGCCTCAAGGGGATCGAGGACGGCTACGAGCTGCCCGAGGCCACCGGCGACGACGTCTGGGAGCTGACGGACCGGGAGCGCCGTGCCCTCGGCATCGCCCCGCTTCCGCAGTCCCTCGACGAGGCGATCGAGCTGATGGAGCGCTCCGAGCTGGTGGCCGAGACGCTCGGGGAGCACGTGTACGACTTCGTCCTGCGCAACAAGCGACAGGAGTGGGACGCGTATCGCGCGCAGGTCACGCCCTACGAGCTGCGCCGGTTCCTGCAGAACCTGTGACCGCCCGTCCGCCGACCCTCACGGGGCGGCTGCTGCACGCGGGGTTCGCGGACCTCACCCGGTCGGCGTCGCTCTGGTCCGACCCGGGGCTGCAGGAGGCGTTCGCGTCGCCGGGCCGCGAGGACGCGCTCCTGGGCGCGGTGGCCGGGTGCGCGGACCCGGACCTCGCGCTCCTGCAGCTGGTCCGGCTGGCGGAGAACCCAGAGGCCCGGACCCGCCTCGGCGAGCTGCTCGACGAGGACGCGCCCCCGCGGGCCCGCACGCGACTGCTGGCCGTGCTCGGGGCGTCGTCCGCCCTCGGTGACGAGGTGGTGCGTCGCCCCGAGCTGCTCGACCTGCTCGCCGCGCCCGACGGCGCCGCCGCCGACGCCCCCGACCTCGAGGACGTCGACGGCGCCGACGACGAGGACGGGGAGGACGGCGGCGATCCCGGCCCGCGGACCGTCGCCGGCCCGGCGGAGGTGCGCGCGGCGCTGCTGCGCGCCGTCGGCGCCGACCCGGCGGCCGAGGTGCCGGTGGCCGCGGACCCGGACGCCGGACCGGGCGTCGGGTGGCCGGACGCCGGCGCGGCGACCACGACCGACGCGCTGAGACGCGCGTACCGCGCCCGGCTGCTGGCGCTGGCCGCGGACGACCTCACCGCGAGCGAGCCGCTGATGCGCATGCCCGTCGTCGGGGCTGCGCTCGCGGACCTCGCCGCAGCCGCCCTCGACGCGGCGCTCGCGGTCGCACGGGCCGAGCTCGACGACCACGGCGCGGGGGTGCGGCTGGCTGTCGTGGGGATGGGCAAGACCGGCGGGCGCGAGCTGAACTACGTCTCCGACGTCGACGTCGTGTACGTGTGCGAACCCGGCGCGCTGCCGGGCGGGAGCGTCCTCGACGAGCCGACGGCGCTCGCCACCGGGACACGTCTCGCGACCGGGCTGCAGCGGGTGTGCTCCGCCGCGTCCGCCGAGCCGGCCCTGTGGCCGGTCGACGCGGCGCTGCGGCCCGAGGGGGCGCAGGGCCCGCTGGTGCGCACCCTCGCGAGCCACCTCGCGTACTACGAGCGGTGGGCCCAGACATGGGAGTTCCAGGCCCTGCTCAAGGCTCGCCCGGTGGCCGGTGACGCGGACCTGGGACGGGACTATCGCGCGGCGGTCGACCCGTTCATCTGGTCGGCCGTGCACCGCGAGCACTTCGTCGAGGACGCCCGCGCGATGCGGCGCCGGGTCGAGCAGCACGTCCCGGCGGCCGAGGCGGACCGCCAGATCAAGCTGGGCAAGGGGGGACTGCGCGACGTCGAGTTCACGGTGCAGCTGCTGCAGCTCGTGCACGGCCGGGCCGACCCGAAGATCCGGTCGCCCCACACGCTCGCCGCGCTCGCCGCACTGGCGGCCGGCGGCTACGTCGGTCGCGAGCACGCCGCGCGGATGGCGGTCTGCTACCGGTTCCTTCGGGCGCTGGAGCACCGGGTGCAGCTGTTCCGGCTGCGCCGCACGCACCTGCTGCCCACGGCGGAGGAGGACCTGCGCCGGCTCGCGCGGTCCCTCGGGATGCGGGCCGAGGGCGCCACCGGCCTCCTCGAGCGCTGGCGCGCCACGCGGCGCGAGGTGCGCGCCCTGCACGAGGAGGTCTTCTACCGGCCGCTGCTGCCGGCGTCGGCACAGCTCTCGGACGCCGAGCTGTCGCTGTCCCCGGACGTCGCCCGCGAGCGGTTCGCCGCCGTCGGGTACCGCGACCCCGACGGCGCGATGCGGCACGTGACCGCCCTGACCTCGGGCACCTCTCGCCGGGCGGCGTTGCAGCGCCAGCTGCTGCCCGTGCTGCTCGGCTGGTTCGCCGAGGGTGCCGACCCCGACGCGGGGCTGCTTGCCTTCCGCAAGCTGTCCGAGACGCTCGGCGCCACCCCCTGGTACCTGCGCCTGCTGCGCGACTCCGAGAACGCGGCATACCACCTGACCCGGTTGCTGGCGTCGTCGACCTACCTCGCCGAGGCGCTGGCGCGCTCGCCCGAGTCGGTGCGCTGGCTGGCGGACACGTCGGGGCTGGAGCCGCGTGGCCCGGAACGGCTGGCCGCGGAGGTGGACGCCCTGCTCACTCGCGCCGACGAGCCGAAGGCGGCCGCGCAGCGCCTGCGTGCGCTGCGCCGGCGCGAGCTCGCCCGGACCGGGGCCGCCGAGGTGCTCGGCCTGCTGCCGCCCGTGGACGCGGCGGCCGCGATCTCGGACGCGGCCGACGTGGTCCTCGCCGGCGGGCTCCGCGTCGCGGAGCACGCCGCGCGGGTCGAGCTCGGCCTGGGAGCCGGGGAGAACCCCACGCGGATGCTCGTCGTCGCGATGGGGCGGCTGGGAGGCCGTGAGATGGGGTACGGCTCGGACGCGGACGTGATGTTCGTGCACGAGCCCGTGCCCGGAGCGGAGCCCCAGGTCGCTCAGGACTTCGCGACGCGTGCCGCGACGCGGCTGCGGGCGCTGCTGTCCGAGGTGGGGCCCGAGCCGACGCTGCCCGTCGACGCCGACCTTCGCCCCGAGGGCCGGCAGGGGCCTCTCGTGCGCACCCTCGAGTCGTACGCCGAGTACTACGGTCGCTGGTCGAGCGTGTGGGAGTCGCAGGCGCTGCTTCGCGCCCGGCCCGTCGCGGGCGACGTCGGGGGCGACGGCTCTCTCGGCTCGCAGTTCGAGGTGCTCGTCGACCCGTTGCGGTGGCCGGCGGGCGGGCTCGACGACGCGCCGCTGCGCGAGGTGCGGCGCATCAAAGCGCGCGTCGAGGCGGAGCGGCTGCCCCGCGGCGCCGACCCGGCACGCCACCTCAAGCTCGGGCGTGGCGGCGTCTCCGACGTCGAGTGGACCGCGCAGCTGCTGCAGCTGCAGCACGCGGCCGAGGTGCCCGGCCTACGCACCACGGGCACGGTCGCGGCGCTCGACGCCGCCACGGTGGCGGGTCTCCTCGACGCCGAGGACGCCGCGCAGCTGCGCGACGCCTGGGTCCTCGCCTCCCGCCTGCGGTCCGCCGTCGTGCTCTGGTCGGGACGCACCACGGGTGCGCAGACCGACCGGCTGCCGCACGACTCGCGCGACCTGACGGGCGTCGCCGCCCTGCTCGGCGACGTCGGGACCGGGGGAGAGCTCGAGGAGCTCTACCTCCGTACCGCCCGCCGCGCCCGGGCCGTCATGGAACGGGTCTTCTACGGGGAGGACTGATGTCGCGCCGAGATTGGGACGTCGCACGCCGCGGGGTGCGGCACGATATGTCCATGCGCATGTCACCGTCGTCGACCGCCGGCGTCCAGGCCGCCCGTACTCGCCCCACGGGAGCGGTCGCGTGAGCGCCGGCCTGCTCGGGCTGCTCGACGACGTCGCGGCCATCGCCAAGCTCGCTGCCGCGTCGCTCGACGACGTGGGGGCGGCTGCTGCGAAGGCGACGGCGAAGGCGGCCGGCGTCGTCGTGGACGACACGGCCGTGACACCGCAGTACGTGCACGGCGTCGCCGCGAACCGCGAGATCCCGATCGTCAAGAAGATCGCCTGGGGCTCGATCCGCAACAAGGTGCTGTTCATCCTGCCGATCGCACTGATCCTCAGCCAGTGGGCGCCGTGGCTGCTGACGCCCATCCTCATGGTCGGCGGCACCTACCTCGCGTTCGAGGGCGCGGAGAAGATCTGGGGCCGCCTGCGCGGGCACGAGGGGCACGACGCCCCCGCCGCGACCGTCGGCCCGGAGGCCGAGAAGACGCTCGTCGCAGGCGCCGTGCGTACCGACCTCATCCTGTCCGCCGAGATCATGGTCATCGCGCTCAACGAGGTCGCGCACGAACCGTTCTTCTCCCGGCTGGTGATCCTCCTCGTCGTGGCCCTGGCGATCACCGTGATCGTCTACGGCGTGGTGGGTCTCATCGTGCGGATGGACGACATGGGCCTGGCTCTGGCAGGGCGCGAGTCGCGCACGAGCCAGCGTGTCGGCCGGGGCCTCGTGGCCGGGATGCCGAAGGTGCTGGCCGTGATCTCCGTCGTGGGGACGGTCGCGATGCTCTGGGTGGGCGGGCACATCCTGCTGACCGGCACCGACGAGCTGGGCTGGCACGCGCCCTACGAGTTCGTGCACCACCTCGAGGAGGCCGTCGCCCACGCGGTCCCCGGCATCGGCGGGTTCCTCGGCTGGCTGGTCAACACCTTCTTCTCCGCCCTCATCGGTGTCGTCGTGGGCGCCGTCGTCGTCGCCGTGATGCACGTGCTGCCCTTCGGCAAGAAGCACGGCAAGGATGGCGGCGAGGAGCACGGCGCCGGGCCCGCCGCGGGGGAGCAGCCCGCGACGCCGGAGGCCGACGAGCGCTGACCTCGTCCTGGCGGGCCGGACACCTGCGACCGTCAGGTGCGGGTGCCCAGGTGGCGGCCGGACAGGACGATGAGGCGTTCGAGGGTGTTCGACGCACGGTCGAGGGGGCTCTGGACCTGCCCGAAGGCGCGGTCCCGCCCGCGGGCGGAGTCCGGCACCGACTCGAGACGACGGAGCACCAGCTCGGCGATCTCGGGGTCAGGGTCGTACCCGAGACCGATCGCGTGTGCGAGGTCCCAGGTGTGGATCACCGTGTCGCACAGCTGCATCTCGTAGAGGTCGTGGATGCTGCGGTCACCCGGCACCCCGGGCACCCGGCACGTCCGGGCGGGGTCGCCGGTCGCCGCAAACGCGCGTTCCATGAACGCCGCGGTGCGCCGGTAGGCCGCGTCCAGCTCACGCGCGGGGGGATCGACGCCGTCGGACGGGTCCGGCGGCACGCCCGCCTGGCCGTCACCGGCGTGCGCGACCGCCAGGCCGAAGTGCGCGTTCTCGGTGAGCAGGTGCCGGTAGAGGTCGCCGACGTCCCATCCCTCGCAGGGCGTGGCGAGCACGAGATCGCCGGGTGCCACCTCCGACAGGTAGGCGGCGAGCGTCTCGGTGGTCGTGTGCAGTGCGAACGTGTCCACAGGTCAACCCTCCGTAGTTCGATCCGGGCGGGCCGCCGGGTGGCGCCCGGGGGTCTCGCTCGCTTGCGCGAGGGCTGGCTCCGGCGCACTCGGCCGCCCCAGGGCTTGGTGAAGCAGCTCCTGCAGGGACTCTCGCCCAGCGGCCGGGAGATGGGACAGCAGGGCGTCCTCGGCAGACCAGATCGCGGCCCGTATCCCGGCCACGGCGTCGCGACCCGCGGGGGTCACGGCGATCGAGTACCGGCGACGGTCGGCTCCGGCGCGTCGCTCGGCGAGGCCCCGTGCCTCGAGGAGGTCGAGGTCGTTGACGATGCGGTTCCTGCTGTAGGCGAGCCGGTCCGCGATCTCGGTCTGGCTCAGGCCGTCGTCTCGCGCCGCGACCGACAGGACGGCGTACTGCCACATCGACAGTCCGGCTTCGCGCGCACAGCGCTCCTCGGCGCGCCGCAGCCCTCGGTAGAGCGGGCCGATGAGCTCGAGGAGATCTCGGCGCTCCAGTGATGTCATGCGCCGAAACTATCACCAACTAGTGATGATCAACCGAGAGGGACGAATAAGGCAGCGCAGCTTCGAGCCCGCGATCGTGGAGAAGCGGCCGTGTCGTCTGAACGGTGTGGAGGAGCTGGTGTTGCCGCTGACCGCGCGCGGGCTGACGACATCCTGTCCGCGTGTCGGTCTGCGGCCTAGCCTGGGAACGTGACGCGTGGCGCCCGTGGCCACGCCCACGTCAGCGAGAGGAGCGCGTCATGAGGGACGTGCGCTGCATGCTAGGGATGCACAAGTGGCTTCGACGGCAGGTCGAGGACTCCCAGTACTTGTTCTGCGCCCGCTGCGGGCGAGACCGGCCGACGGACGGTCCTGTCCCACCGCTCGGTGGGCTGGGATGACCGGTACCGAGGAACCCCCGAACGACGCAGGACGGCAGCCGGCCCGTGGGACGTCTTGGTGACGTCCCGACGGTCGGCCGCCGTCCTGGCGACATCGACAGGCCCTAGACGGGCCGCCGGTCAGATGTCGTAGTAGAGCTCGAACTCGTGCGGGTGCGGGCGCAGGCGGATCGGGTCGATCTCGTTGTTGCGCTTGTAGTCGATCCAGGTGGCGATGAGGTCCTCGGAGAAGACGTCGCCCTGGGTCAGGAACTCGTGGTCGCGCTCGAGGTTGTCGAGGGCCTCGCCGAGGGAGGCGGGCACCTGGGCGATCTGCGCGTGCTCCTCGGGGGGCAGCTCGTACAGGTCCTTGTCGATCGGCGCCGGCGGCTCGATGCGGTTCTTGATGCCGTCGATGCCGGCGAGCAGCTGCGCGGCGAACGCGAGGTACGGGTTGGCCGACGGGTCCGGCACACGGAACTCGACGCGCTTGGCCTTCGGCGAGGAGCCGGTGACCGGGATGCGGATGCACGCGGAGCGGTTGCGGGCCGAGTAGACCAGGTTGACCGGGGCCTCGTAGCCCGGCACCAGGCGGTGGTAGGAGTTCACCGACGGGTTGGTGAAGGCCAGCAGCGACGGCGCGTGCTTGAGCAGGCCGCCGATGTACCAGCGGGCCATGTCGGACAGGCCGCCGTAGCCCTTCTCGTCGTAGAACAGCGGCTCGCCGTTCAGCCACAGCGACTGGTGCGAGTGCATGCCCGAACCGTTGTCGCCGAAGATCGGCTTCGGCATGAAGGTGACCGACTTGCCGGCCTGCCACGCGACGTTCTTGACGACGTACTTGAACTTCATCAGGTCGTCGGCCGAGTGCATCAGCGTGTTGAACCGGTAGTTGATCTCCTGCTGGCCGGCGGTGCCCACCTCGTGGTGCGCGCGCTCGACGTCCAGGCCCACCTCGGCGAGCGCGGCGCAGATCTCGTCACGCAGGTCGGCGAACTGGTCGTTGGGGGAGACGGGGAAGTAGCCGCCCTTGTAGCGCGTCTTGTACCCGAGGTTGCCGCCCTCCTCCTCGCGACCGGTGTTCCACGCGGCCTCGACGGAGTCGATGTGGTAGTAGCCCTCGTTGGCCGACGTCTTGAACCGGACGTCGTCGAAGATGTAGAACTCGGCCTCGGGGGCGAAGAAGGCGGTGTCGGCGATGCCGGTCGACTTCAGGTAGGCCTCGGCCTTGGCCGCGATGGTGCGCGGGTCACGCGAGTACGGCTCGTCCGTGAACGGGTCCACGATCGAGAAGTTGATGATCAGCGTCTTGCGCTTGCGGAACGGGTCCAGGTACGCCGTGGTGACGTCCGGCACGAGCTTCATGTCCGACTCGTGGATCGCCTGGAAGCCACGGATCGACGAACCGTCGAACATGAGGCCCTCGGTGAAGGAGTCCTCCGAGAACTGCTCCACGGGGATGTTGAAGTGCTGCATCACGCCCGGCAGGTCGATGAACCGGACGTCGATGAACTCCACCCCCTCGCGACGGGTGAAGGCGATGGCCTCCTCGGCGTTCGTGAACATGCATGCGCTCCTTGCGTGGATGGTGCCGCTCGGTCGTGCCGCCGGACGGTTCCGAAGGATGGGGCGCGGCGGGCTCACGCTCGCCGCTCGGCGTCCATGACGGTATGGCGACGGCGTTTCTCCGGCATGGCGCATATGTTTCCAACAGGTTACGGAGAACGCGAGCCGGGTGCGTACCCTGGGACGCATGGCGTCGCGGGAAGACATGTCGAGGGAAGACGTCGGGTCGTGGCTCGAGGGCGGTCGGCGGGACGACGCCGGTGGCGGTGGGCGTCTGGGTCTGCCCGAAGCGGGCTCGGGCTCGCTCGCGCGGCTCGGACGTCGGGTCGTGGCGCTCGTCGTCGACTGGGCGGTGGCGACGCTGATCGCCTACCTGGTGACGAGCCCGGCGTCCTTCGCCGAGCTGAACTCCTGGGTCACCCTGGGTGTCTTCGCGCTCGAGAACCTGCTGCTGGTCAGCACGGTCGGGTTCACCATCGGCCACCGGCTCCTGGGCATCAAGGTGCGCGCGCTCGGTGCGCCGGAGGACATCGCGCCCGGGTTCGCGCGGGGCGCGGTCCGCACCGTGCTGCTGTGCCTCGTGATCCCCGCCGTCGTGTGGGACGGCGACGGCCGCGGTCTGCACGATCGCGCCGCCGGCACGGTGATCGTGCGCCGTTGACGCGCGCCGGACGATGACGGGCGCGCGGACGACGAAGGACGAAGGGCCGGGTCGCCCGTGGCGACCCGGCCCTTTGCCGCGGTACCGAGCACGTCCGGGACGGCTCGTGCGGGCTCGGCTCAGCGGCCCTTGAGCCCCTTGCGGTCCGGGCGTGCCCGCATGGGGTCGACGCCCTTGGGGATCGGCAGGCGGGCGCCGCCGAGCGCCTTGAGGCGCTTCTTGACCTGCTCGGCCTCGGGCTTGGTGAGGCTCCGCTTGAGCTTCTGCACCTTCTTCGCGACCTTGGGCAGCGGGACCTGCCCCTGCTCGCTGCCGACCTGGATGAGCGTGATCGGCACGTTCGGCAGCACGCGGGCCGTCTTCCGGCGCTCGTCCTCCAGCAGACGCTGCACCCGGTGGGACGGGCCCTCGGAGACGAGGACGACTCCCGGCCGGCCGACGCCGCGGAAGATGAAGTCCTGCGTGCGCGGGTTGATCGCGACCGGTTCGTCCGCGAACTCCCAGCCGCCGCGGACCGTGCCGAGGGCGGCGCGGGCCGCCCCGGGCTGACCCTCGATCTGGGTGTACGCGGCCTTCTCGGCCTTGCGCGTGAGGGTGAACATCGCGCCCAGCGCCGCGAACGGGACGCCGAGCACGATGATGTACAGGATCTGGAAGCCGGTGGGGACGTCGAGCAGCAGCACGATCGCTGCGACGACGGCGAGGATCCCGACGAACACGCCGAGGATCAGCCACGTGACCGTGGGATCCTGCTTGCGCGTCATCTGGTACGCGGCCCACACCTGGTGGTACCAGCGCTGCTTCTTGGGCTTCTTCTGCTTACCGGTGGCGTCGGCGGGCGCGCCGGCGTCGGACTTGGTGCGGGCCATGGTCGTCCAGTCTAGTGCGCCGGGCGGGCCAGGAGGCTCGCGGCCTCCTGGCGCGACGTCGTCGGCTCCGCGAGGTGCGCGAGCGACTCGGGAATGGGCAGGCCGCGGCGGGTCATCGCCTGGCCCCACAGGCGGCCCGCGCGGTACGACGAGCGCACCAGGGGGCCGGCCATGACGCCCAGGAAGCCCATCTCCTCGGCCGCGTCGGACAGCTCGACGAACTCCTCGGGACGCACCCAGCGGTCCACCGGGTGGTGGCGCAGCGACGGGCGCAGGTACTGGGTGATCGTCACGAGGTCGCAGCCGGCGTCGTGCAGGTCCTGCAGCGCCTCGCGGGCCTCGTCGATCGTCTCGCCCATGCCGAGGATGAGGTTCGACTTGGTGACGAGCCCGGCCTCGCGGGCCCGGGTGAGCACCGACAGCGAGCGCTCGTAGCGGAACGCCGGACGGATCTGCTTGAAGATGCGCGGCACGGTCTCGACGTTGTGCGCCATGACCTCCGGCCGCGACTCGTTCACCACGTCGAGCAGCTCGGGGATGGCGTTGAAGTCCGGGATGAGCAGCTCGACGCCCGTTCCGGGGTTGAGCGCGTGGATCTGGCGCACGGTCTCGGCGTAGAGCCAGGCGCCGCCGTCGGCCAGGTCGTCGCGGGCGACGCCGGTGATCGTCGAGTACTTGAGGCCCATCGTCCGGACCGACTCGGCCACCCGGCGGGGCTCGTCGGCGTCGAAGTCGGCCGGCTTGCCCGTGTCGATCTGGCAGAAGTCGCAGCGCCGCGTGCACTGGTCGCCGCCGATGAGGAACGTGGCCTCCCGGTCCTCCCAGCACTCGAAGATGTTGGGACAGCCCGCCTCCTCGCACACCGTGTGCAGGCCTTCGCCCTTGACCAGGCCCTTGAGCTCGCGGTACTCGGGCCCCATCACGGCCTTCGTCTTGATCCACTCGGGCTTCTTCTCGATGGGGGTGCTGGCGTTCCGGGCCTCGATGCGCAGCATGCGGCGGCCCTCGGGTGCGATCGTCACGGGTGTCTCCCGGTCGTCGTCGAGCAGGTGGACGCCGGCGGGCTCGGCCTGTGGGGCCAGGAACCGCGCCGGACCTCGTCAGACTACGTGAGCGGGGCCGCTCGGCCAGGGGCCGTGCCCACCGTGTGGACGTGACCTCGGCAACAGCGCCCCGGCCCGTCGCCGTCGGGCGGCGAACGGGCCGGGCGCCGTCGGGTCATGCGCTGCGGATCGCGTGACGCCCGGCGAGGAGCGTGACGGCGAGCGTGATGGCGCCCCCGACCCCGACCGCGAGCACGTAGGGCGCCGGGGCGAGGGCCGCGAGAGCACCGCCGCTCTTCACGATCGCGAACGGGAGCGTGCTCGCCAGGGCGCCGAGGCACCCTGCGACGGCACTGACGAGCGCCGCCACGGTGATCTCGGCGACGACCATGCGCCGGGCCTGGGCGCCGGTCGCGCCGATCAGGGCCATCGTGGCGAACTCGGGACGACGCCGAACGATCGTCGCGACGAGGTTGTTGGTGAGGGCGATCGCCATGAAGACCGCGATGAGGGTCACCACGACGTAGTTGATCACGCCGACAAGCTCCCCCGTGCCGCCCGACGAGCCGGCCGCGTTCTCGATGCCCTGCATGCCGAGCGTCCCGGCCGCGACCCCGACGAACAGGGTGAGGAACGTGACCGTCGGGCGGACGCGTTCCGGGGCCGCCGCGAGATTGATCGCGGCAAGGTGCGACGAGGCGGTCCTGCGGGCTCCGGGGAGCACGCGCAGAGCACGGTTCGCGAGGGAGAGCAGCTCCGGCGCCAGCGTCGACAGCCCGGCCGCCACCAGGACGCAGCCGGGCCCCGTCATGGCCGTGGTGGCCAGGTCGTCCGGGTCCATCCCGAGCACGGCCGCCGACAGTGCCAGCCCGGCGGCGGTGAGGACGGCTGCGGCCACCCGCCGACGACGACCGGCACGACGCCCCGTACGCCTGTCGAGGGCGGGGGCCGCATCGGCGACGGGGCTGCGGGCGGCGACCGTACGGCTGCCGAGCCACGCGGCGGCGACGCTCGCGACGAGCACCACGAGGGCGCCGACGAGCGGGAGGGCCGCCCCCGGAGCGAATGCCGGGGCCCCCGCCGTGAGGCCCGCGGCACGGATGGTGCGGTGGAGGACCCACCCGAGGACGTAGCCGCCGGCGATGCCGGGGACCGCGGCGACGACCGAGACGACGGCCGTCTCGAGCACGCTCAGCCACTGCACCTGACGGGGCGTCGCCCCGATCAGCCGGATCCCCGCGATCTCGCCCGCCCTGCCCTCGAGGGCGACGCCGACCGTGGAGACCATGGCGAACACCACGATGACGACGATCCAACCGCCCAGGATCAGCGGGAACTGCGTCAGGAACGAGCGGTCGTCGGCCGAGGTGGTGGCGGCCAGGCCGGTGCTGAGCATGCCCGCCATGGCGGTGACGAGAGCGGTCCCCACCATCGCCACGGCACCGGTGGCGACGGCGGAGACGCGGTGGTGCGCGAACGTGCGCGCGGCGAGCGCGAGCATCAGAGCACCGCCGACCGGTTCGAGGCGCGCTCCGCCGACTCGACGAGCGTCGCCATCCGGCCCGCCACACCCTGTGCGGTCGGGTGCGCGAGCTCGTCGACGATGCGTCCGTCGGCGAGGAAGAGCACGTGGTCGGAGAACGACGCGGCCACCGGGTCGTGGGTGACCATGATGATGGTCTGGCCGTTGTCGGCCAGCTCGCGCAGGAGCGTCAGCACCTCGCGGGCGCTGTGGATGTCGAGGGCGCCGGTCGGCTCGTCGGCGAAGACGATCTCGGGCTCCGTGACGAGCGCACGCGCGATCGCGACCCGCTGCCTCTGGCCGCCCGACAGCTGGTCGGGACGATGGCCGCTCCTGCGGTCGAGCCCTACCCGTGCGAGCAGGGCGGCCGTGCGACCGGCAGGCGGCCTCCGTGCGTCCAGGCGCAGGGGCAGCTCGACGTTGTCCACGGTCGACAGCGCGGGGAGGAGGTTGAACGACTGGAACACGAAGCCGACGCGCTGCCGGCGCAACCTGGCGAGCTGGGTCTGGTCGAGTCCGGCGAGGTCCTGACCGCCGAGGCGCACCTCGCCCGACGTCGGAACCTGCAGCCCGGCGGCGCAGTGCAGGAGGGTGGTCTTCCCGGAGCCGGAGGGCCCCATGATCGCGATGAACGACGCTCCGGCGACGTCGAGGTCGATCCCGCGCAGAGCGTGCACGGGCCCGCTCTCGCTCGGGTACTCGCAGCGCAGGTCACGCACACGCAGGGTCGGACGGGCGTCGACGGTGGTCGGGGCAGCAGGCACGATGAGTCCCTCTCTCGGTAAACGATCGTTTGATACGAACGTTTATCCGTAGAGTAGGACGCCATGGGGAACAAGGACAAGCTGCTGGTCGCGGCGCGCGAGTGCCTTCTGGCGACCGGGTACGCGCAGACCACGGTCCGTGACCTGGTCGCGGCGTCGGGTGCGAACCAGGCTTCGATCAACTACCACTTCGGGTCGAAGGAGAAGCTGCTCACCGGCGTCCTGCACGACCTGAACCGGGAGTGGGGGGAGCTGCTGCTCGCCGCGCTCGACCGGCCCACCGTGTCGGGGGCGTCGAGGGGTGCCCGCCAGGAGGCGCTCTGGGGCCGGATCATCGACTCGATCCGCTCGAACCGCGCGCTCTGGTTCGTCAACTTCGAGTCCCTCGGCTCGGCGCGCCACGACGAGTCGATCCGCACGATGATCGCCGAGGGCCAGGGCGCGGCCAGGAACTCGCTCGCCCGCGCCTTCGCCGGCATCGATCCCGAGCATGCCGATCCCCGCGCCGTCCGGCTCGCGGGCTCGCACTACTACGCGCTGCTCGTCGGCGTCGCCGCGCAGTGGCTCGCCGACCCCGACCAGGCGCCCACCGCGGCGCAGATCGTCGCGGCGGACGTGGGCCACGACCGGTGACCCCGGTGCTCACGCCGGGCTGAGGCGGCCCTCCGGCATGGTCCGGCGGCGGTTCAGGAGGCTGACGACAGGGAGGTCGTCGGTGCCGGAGCCGCAAGGCCTGCCGGGCGGTCCGCGGAGGCGGCGCGCAAGGGGCCGAGCCGGCGGACGAGGGCGTCGACCAGCGTGCCGGACACATCGTCGAGGGTGACGGTGCGACCGGTCTCGATCGTCAGCGAGGTGACGTCCGCGTCGCTGATGCCGCACGGCACGATCCGCTCGAAGCGGCTGAGGTCTGGGCAGCAGTTGAGGGCGATGCCGTGCATCGTCACGCCCTTGGCGGTGCGCACCCCGATCGCGCACACCTTCCGCTCGCGGCGTTCCGCGTCGGCGGCCAGCCACACGCCCGTGCGCCCCTCGACCCGGATGGTCTCGAGGCCGACGCCCGCGCACACCTGCATCACGGCCTCCTCGAGCGCACGCACGTAGGCCACGACGTCGACCGGCTCGGCGAGCCGCAGGATCGGGTAGACGACCTGCTGGCCGGGGCCGTGCCAGGTGATCTTGCCGCCGCGGTCGACGTCCACCACCGGGGTGCCGTCGGCGGGGCGCTCGTCGCGGTGTGTGCGCCGGCCCGCGGTGTAGACGTCGGGGTGCTCCACGACGATCAGCGTGTCGGGCCGGTCGCCGGCGACGACGTCGGCGTGCACGCGGCGCTGGAGCTCCCACGCCTCGTGGTAGTCGGTCAGCCCGGGCAGCGTCATCACGTCCACCCTGCCGAGGCTAGCCCTCCTCGGCGCTGCGCTGCGCGCGCACGAGGGTGACGAGGATCTCACGCAGGGCCGCGACCTGGTCGTCCTCGAGGCCGCGAGCGGTGAGGTCCTCCGCGGGCTGGAGGCGGCCCGCCTCAGCCGCGGCGCGGCGTCCGGCGTCGGTGACCGTGACGGCGCGCCGCCGCCGGTCGTGGGGGTCGGAGCCGCGGGTGACGTGGCCGGCGCGCTCGAGCCGGGAGACCACTCGGCTCATCGTCTGCTCGGTGACGCCGTTGAGCACGGCGAGCTCGCGCTGCGTGCGCGGGCCGGCGAACAGGTGCAGCAGCACGGGGAAGCCCGCGTGGTTGAGGTTCCACTGCGCGAGGTGGGCGTTCCAGTCGTGCTCGATGCGGCGCACGACCGTGAACAGCAACCGTCCGGTGGGCCACTCGGCCGGATCGTCGCTGGTGGGGTCGACGGGGTCGGGCCAGGGCGTGCCGTCGCGCCGTTCGTCGTGCTGCACTTGCTTCCTCCCAGGTGCGCCTTCAGAATACTCAGCATGCTGAGCAATCGTGCGCGGGGCAATCGGGGTCGAGGTCTGCTGCGGGGCCTCGTCATTCTGGCAGCGATCGGGGTGTGGCTCGCGATCGGCGCGTTCGGCGGCCAGGCGCAGGGCAACCTGAGCAGCGTCCAGACCAACGACGACGCCGCGTTCCTGCCCGCCAGCGCCGAGTCCACGCAGGCCGCGGCGCTCGCCGAGGAGTTCACGGACTCCGAGACGCTGCCCGCGCTCGTGGTCGCCGAGACCGCCGACGGCTCCGAGCTGACGCGCGACCAGCTCGCCGACGTGCAGGCGTTCGCGGACGCGATCGGCGACGCACCGCTCGAGGGCACCTCGGGCGACGAGCCGCGCACCGTGGGGGACGTGAGCGTCGCGGACCCCGTGGTGGTGCCGTCCGAGGACGGGCAGGCCGCGCTCGTCGTCGTGTCGCTCGACGCCGCGCAGGCCTCCGAGGACGTCGGGGCCGAGGAGTCGAGCGTCTCGGAGCTCGCCGTCGGGGCGCTGCGGGCCCTCGCGGCCGCGGACGCCGCGGACGGCGGCCTCGCGGGGACCGGGCTCGATTCCTGGGTGACCGGGCCCGCGGGGTTCGTGGCTGACCTCGTGAGCGCGTTCGGCGCGATCGACACCGTGCTGCTGCTCGTCGCCCTCGGCGCGGTCCTGGTGATCCTCGCGCTGGTCTACCGGTCGCCGGTCCTGCCGTTCGTCGTGATCTTCACGGCCGTGCTGGCGCTGTGCCTGGCCGGGCTGGTCGTCTACCACCTCGCCGCGAACGACGTCCTGACGCTCAACGGGCAGTCGCAGGGCATCCTGTCGATCCTCGTGGTGGGCGCCTCCGTGGACTACGCCCTGCTGCTGGTGGCGCGGTACCGGGAGGAGCTGCGGGCCACCAGCTCCCCGTACACCGCGATGCGCCGCGCCGTGCGGGCGTCGGTAGAGCCGATCGCGGCCAGTGCGGGCACCGTGATCGTCGGCCTGCTGTGCCTGCTCCTGTCCGACCTGTCGTCGAACCGGAGCCTGGGGCCCGTCGCGGCGATCGGCATCGTCGCCGCCTTCCTGTCGGCGATGACGCTGCTGCCCGCGATGCTGCTCGTCGGCGGGCGTCGGGCCCGCTGGGTCTTCTGGCCCCGGGTCCCGCACGCGCTCGGCCGGCACTCCGACGCGTCGGAGGCTCCCGCGCCCGCCGACCCGACGGCCGACGCCGCGACCTCGCAGCCGGGCACCGCCCCCGGCCCGGCGGCCGGCGCCGCGGTCGCCGACGACGACACGCACGTGGAGGTCGCGGGGCACGGCGTGTGGTCGCGCGTCGCCGGCTTCGTGGGGCGGCACGACCGCGTCGTGTGGGTCGTCACCGCCGTCGTCCTCGCCGCCGGGGCCGCCTTCGTGCCGACGCTGGACGCGAACGGGACCGGCGACTCGGAGGTGTTCCTCACGCAGGTCGACTCGGTCGACGGCGAGGAGGCGCTCACGCGCCACTTCGAGGGCGTCTCCGCGCAGCCCGCGATCGTGGTGGCCCCCGAGGAGGACACCGACACCGTGGTCGAGGCCGCCGAGGCGACCGACGGGATCACGGCCGCGACGGTCGTCACCGACCAGCCCGCCACCGCGCCGGGCATGCCCGCCCAGGGTGACCCGCTCGTCGTCGACGGGCAGGTGCGCGTCGACGTCACGACGCAGGCGCCGTCCGACAGCCAGGAGGCGGTCGACACCGTCGCCGACCTCCGCACCGCGGTGCACGACGTGAGCCCCGACGCGCTGGTGGGCGGCGCGGCCGCCGAGCGGCTCGACACCCAGGTGGCCGGCCAGCACGACCTGCGCACGATCGTCCCGGTGGTGCTCGCCGTGATCCTCCTGATCCTCGTGCTGCTGCTGCGGTCCGTCCTGGCGGCCGTGCTGCTCATGGCCGCGAACGTGCTGTCCTTCGGGTTCGCGCTCGGCGTCGCGGCGCTCGTGTTCAACCACGTGCTGGACTTCCCGGGCGCCGACCCGGCCGTGCCGCTGTACGCCTTCTGCTTCCTCGTGGCGCTCGGGGTGGACTACTCGATCTTCCTCATGACCCGCGTGCGCGAGGAGAGCCTGCAGGTGGGCACCCGTCGGGGCGTGCTGCGGGGCCTTGCCGTCACTGGCTCCGTCATCACGTCGGCGGGCGTGGTGCTCGCCGCCACGTTCGCCGCGCTCGGCGTCATCCCCCTGCTGTTCCTCGCTCAGCTCGCGTTCATCGTCGCGTTCGGCGTGCTGGTCGACGCGCTCGTGGTGCGCAGCCTGCTCGTCCCGGCCCTGGTGCACGACGTCGGCGACCGGGTCTGGTGGCCGTCGCGGCTGGGGGTGCCCGGCCGGGAAGGCCCGGCGGCTCCCGCGGCCCGGTGACCGGGCGGCGACGCGCGGATGACCCCGCGCGTCGCCGCCCGTCGGCGCTTCGGGAACCTTCTACCGGGCGCGCAGGGTGCCGTCGGCCGCGAACGCCGGACGCAGCCCGGCGAGCTGCGTGGCGCCGACCTCCGCCGCCGGACCGCCGTACACCGCGTTGTAGAGCAGCGTGAACGACGAGCGGGGCAGCGAGCGGAACGTCACCTCGCTGCCGTAGGTGACGACCGTGCCCTTGCCGACGTCGAACGACACGACGTTCGCCGCGCCCTGGACGTGCTCCTCCCCGCGGAGGTAGCCGCTCGCGAGCACGTCTCGGTCCGGGTAGGTCGAGACGACGTCGGCCCCCGGGCCTGTCGGGGTCCACGCCTGGGTGTCGTAGAGCCAGACCGGCCACTGCTCCGGCATGCCCCACGCGACCATGTCCGAGGCGTCGAACTCCTGGTTGAGGAGGCTGCCGCCCGTGGCGAACTCCTCCTCGTCGTCCGGCAGCGCCGGCTCGATCGGCAGGTCCAGGAGCTCCTGTGCCGTGGCGACCGAGTCCCCGATCGCGAGCAGCGTGCCGCCCTGGCGCACGAACTGGGCGAGCTTGCGCCATCCCTTCGCGCCGACGCCGTACGCCCAGGCGAACTCCTCGTCGTACCTCGCCGGGTCGAGACCCTCGACGACGTCGTCCTTCGAGATGCCCTGGGGGACCACGATCGTGTCGTAGACGTCGATCAGCCGGCCGCTGCGGAAGTCCTGCGCGCCGACGACGTCGTAGTCGACGCCGTACTCGTCCATGACCCACATGTCCCACCCGCCGGGCATGTTGTTCGCGCCGCGCAGCAGGCCCACGCGCGTGCGGGGCTTGAGCTGGATCCCCTCGACCGCCGGTGCCGACTCGGTGGCGGCGACGGGCAGCCCGACGTCGGCGCTCGCGGTCGCGAGCACCCGCCGGGCCTGCGGCGTCGCCGGGACGACGTACGTGCCGGCCGGGTAGGTGGTGCCGGCGTCGGCGAACTCCTGCCCGGCGCGGAACGTGGTGATGTTCGCCTGCTGCAGGGCGGCGACCACGGGGATCGTCCCGTACGACTCGGGCCGGACCAGGTAGGCGCCGTCGGCGGACGGTGCCGCGGGCATCTCGACCTCGGGCACCTCGACCGACTCCACCCGGTCCGTCGCGACGTCGACGGGGTCTGTGACGGGGACGACGTCGACCCCGAGCTGCAGGGGCAGGCTGGTCGTCGCCTCCGCGTACGGGAGGTCGTCGACCGGGTACTCGTCGGTACCGAGCAGCTGGTCCGCCCAGTTGCCGAGCGGCTGCCGGGTCCGGACCACCCACGACCCCGCGGGGAAGTCCCGGCCGCCGGCCGTGAACGCCTCCGTGGCCCGGTCGATCTCGACCTGGGTCCAGTCCAGCCGCTCGAGCATCTCGTACGTCGCGTACGGGTCGCGCTGGTCGGCGTCGACCAAATAGGCCTCCACGCCGGACGCGACGCCGTTCTCCGCGAACTCCCGGGGTGCGGCGTAGAGGTTGTCGTACAGCAGGTCCGTACCGTTCTGCGCCACGTACTCCATGCCGGAGTAGGTGGCCGTCTCGGCGTACTCGACGATGTCCCGCAGCGTCCAGGTGTCCTCGTCGTAGGGCTGGACGAGGTCCTGCGTCGGGGTCTGCGGCCCGAGCGGACCGCCGTCCTTCGACGTCTGCGGGTACGCGAGGTCCGTCGCCGACGCGATCTCGGTGAGGTACACGCCGGTGCCCGTGAACGGGAAGAACCCGACCGGCTGCTCCAGCGTCCAGAAGACGTGGTAGTCGTCCGTGCCCACGCCCTTCTTGCCCTCGGCCGTGAGGTCGCGCATGGCGTGCTGGCCGACCGCCGAGCTGGACGCGTTCGAGTTCGCCGGCACGTTCGGGCTCGTCACGCCGCCGTACGGCGGCACGAAGATCCGCTCACCGGTGTTGCCCTGCTGGTGCATGATGTGCGTCATCACCGGGCGGTACTTCTGGGTCAGCCCGAGCCGGTAGCGGGCCTCGACCTGGGTGAACATCGTCCAGTCCCGGTTGTCGTCGTGCCCGGTGTACTTCTGGTACAGGTCCGGGTAGACGCGGGCGAGGTCCGTGCCCGCCGTCCGGTCGAAGTGGTCGACCACCTTGACCTGACCGTCGGGGTTCTGCGACGGGACCAGCATGATCACCGACCGCGTCAGCACCTCCTCGGTGAAGTCCGAGGACTCGGTCGCGAGCCGGTGCACGATGTCGTTGATCGCCTGCCCGTTGCCGACCTCCGTGGAGTGCACGGTGGCTTCCAGGTGGTAGATCGGCACGCTCTGGGCGGCCAGCTCCTTCGCCTCCTCGGGGGAGGTCGACCGGGGGTCGGACAGCCGCTGGTTCAGCTCGACGATCTCGTCGAGGCGTTCCAGGTTCTCGGGCGAGCTGATGAAGACGGTCGCGTACTCGTTGCCCTCGGTGGTCTTGCCCACCGTCTCGTACTCGACGCGGTCGGACTGCTCCGCCACGGTGCGCAGGTAGTCCAGCACGTCCGGGTAGGCGGCGAGCCGTCCCTCGGCGCCCATCTCGAACCCGAAGTACTCCTCGGGCGTCGCGATGTCCGCCGTGGCTGCCGGGAGCGCGGGACTGCCGCCGGACGGTGACTGGGCCTGCGAGCCCGCGGCGACCAGGGAGGTGGAGATCAGAGCTGCTGCCGCCGTGGTGGCGACGGTGGTACGTCGTCGTGCCATGAGCTGCTCCTTTCACGACGACCCCGCCGCACGGTGCGGCGGGGTCGTCGGACACGCTATTGCCGCGGGCCACTTTCTTCCTGGCGGGCGACGACGGCGGGCCGCTCCCGCGTCCGGCGACGCACCTCGGGCACCATGGACGTCATGACCGCACAGGGCGAGGCGACGACGGACAGCTCGGCCGGCCACGGGACGGACGGGGGTACCGCGCCCCCTCCGCGGCTGGCGATCGTCGGGTACGGGGGAGCGGGCCGGGAGATCCACGCCCGGTTGGCGGCGGAGGCGGGGCTGCCGGTGACGGCGGTCGTGACGCGCGACCCGGGGCGGCGCAACCAGGCGGCGGGGGACTGGCCGGGGGCCAGGCTCCTGTCGGACCTGGACGCGCTGATCGCGGCCCGGCGCGCCTACGACCTCGTCGTGGTCGCCAGCCCCACGACCCTGCACGCCGAGCAGGCGGCCGCCCTCGCCCGTGCCGAGATCCCGTTCGTGCTGGACAAGCCGATCGGTCTCGACGCCCACCAGGCGCGCGCCGTCGTCGAGGAGGCTGCCGCCACCGGCACCCCGTTCACGGTGTTCCAGAACCGCCGCTGGGACCCCGAGCAGCTCACGCTCGCGGGCCTGCTCGACGCCGGTGAGCTGGGCGACGTGCACACGTTCGAGCGCCGCTGGGAGCGCTGGCGCCCCGTGCCGCGCCAGCGATGGAAGGAGAACGACCCGGTCGGCGGCGGACTGCTGCTCGACCTGGGCCCGCACCTCGTGGACTCGGCGACCGAGCTCTTCGGCCGGGTTCAGTCCGTCTGGGCGCAGACCCGGAAGCTCACGACCCCCACCGAGGACGACGTCTTCCTGGTGCTGCAGCACGAGGCCGGCGGTGGCCGGGCGGCGAGCCCGCACGGTGTCGTCTCCCGCCTCTGGGCGGGGTCCCTGGTGGGCGCTCCCGGCCCGCGCACCCGGGTGCTCGGGTCGGCCGGCGCGTACCTGGTCACGACCTTCGAGCAGGACGCCTCGCCGCTCGAGGCCCTCGACGCCGACGCACCCGAGGGCTCCGTCGGCTGGTTCACCCGCGGCCGTGACCGGCGTGCCGTGCCCGCCGCGCCGGGCGGGCACGCGGACTTCTACCGTGCCCTGGGGCCCTGGCTGCGCGGGGACGAGCCGGCGCCCGTCGACCCGGCCGACGCCGTGCGCACCGCCGAGGTGCTGGACGCCGCCCGGGTGTCCGCGCGCGAGGGGCGCCGCGTCGACCTCTGATCGTCGCCTGTGGATGACGGCGACGACGGGTCGTGGGGAGGGTGTTCGATGGCGGGGTGCCCACCCAGACGCTCCCGATCCCGACCGACGCCGGCACTCGTGACGCCCTCCTGGAGCGGGTGCGGGCGCTCGCGGCGCTGCGTCATCCGTGCGTGGAACCCGTGGCTGCCGTCGACGTGCGCGACGACGGGACCCTGGCGCTCCGGCGCGGCGGCGCAGCGGCCGACCTGCCCACCGTGCTCGCCGTGCGCGGGCGTCTGACGTCGCGGGAGGCGGCCGGTGTGCTCGTCGCGGTGGCACGCGGGCTGGCGGCGCTGCACAGCGCGGGGCTGCGACAGGGGAGCCTCGGCGCGCGGGACGTGGTGCTCGGACCCGGCGGCGGCGCGCTGCTGCGCCCGCACGCCGCCGGCCCCGTCGGGGCGGCCGGAGCAGCCTCGGACCGCGCGGACGGCGAGGCGACAGACGTGCACGCGCTCGCGACGCTCGTCGCCGACCTGCTCGGCGACCGCAGTGACGACGACGCGACCGCGCTGCGCGCCGTCCTCGCGCCGGCGGCCGCCCCCGACCCGCGCGTGCGGCCGGAGGCGGGCACGCTCGCGGCCCAGGCGGACGCCGCGGTGGTCGCCGAGCCGGTCCGGCTGCCCGAGCCCGCGTCGCTCGCCGCCGCGTCGCTCGGCATGCGGTCCGCCGGCCCGGCGACGGACCCGATCGCGCACCGGTCCCCACCGACGCGACGCCGGTCGGTCCGGCGCCGGGACGGAGCCCCGGCCGGACGCACCCCGACCCGGGCCTCGCGGCGCACCGCGCCGCGGAGCCGGGGCGGTGTCGGCTCGCGGCGCCTGCTGGGGGCGCTGGGCGCGGTGGGCGTCGTCGCCGCGCTGGCGGCGGTCGCGGTGCAGGTGCGCCCGCCCGACGGCGCCGCGGAACCGGTCCGGGCCGTCGCCTCGGCCTCCGTCGCGGGGCGCTCGGAGCCCGAAGCCGCGGCGGCTGCGACGGCCCCCACCGCCACGGCCATCCCGATGCCCGACCCCGCGCAGGCGCCCGACCCGACGCAGGACCGCGACGACCCGTCGGCCGCGGCGGCCGAGCTGACCCGGCGGCGTGTCGCCCTCCTGTCCGGCACCGGCCAGCCCGGCTCCTCCGGCCTGGCGGACCTCGACGCGCCGGGCTCGCCGGCGCACGACGCCGACGCCGCGCTGCTCGCCGACGCGGCACGGGCCGGGACGCGGGTCCGGGCCGCCGAGGCGCGACTGGACGACGTGACCACGCGGCGTCACGCGGGGGACGTGGCGGACGTCGTGGTGCGCTACGCGGTCGGCGCGCACGAGCAGGTGGCGCGCGACGGCACGGTCACCGCCGTGCCCGAGACCGACCCGCGCAGCGCGACGCTGCGCCTCACGTGGACGCCGGACGGCTGGCGCGTCGCCGAGGTCGACTGACCACGCGAGCGCTCGGTGGATCTCGCCGGCTACCCGTACCGGGTGCCGGGCCGCCGACGACGAAGGGCGTCCCGGCCGCAGCCGGGACGCCCTTCGTCGCTCAGGGGCGAAGCGACGTCAGAGACCTACCTCGGCCTCGAACGCGCCCTCCTCGATACGAGCCTTGATCGCGGTGAGGAACCGCGCGGCGTCCGCACCGTCGACCAGGCGGTGGTCGTAGGAGAGGAACAGGTACGCGAACTGGCGGATGGCGATGGTCTCCTCGCCGTCCGGGCCCGTCACGACGGCCGGCTTCTTGGTGATGGTGCCGGTGCCGAGGATCGCGACCTGACCGCCGGGGACGATCGGCGTGTCGATGAGCGCGCCGCCCGAGCCGGTGTTCGTGATCGTGAACGTGGCGCCGGACAGCTCGTCCGGGCCGACCTTGTTCGCCCGCGTGCGGGCGCCGAGGTCGCCGATCTGGCGGGCGATGCCCGCCAGGTTCAGGTCGCCGGCGTTCTTGATGACCGGGACCACCAGGCCGCGCTCGGTGTCGACGGCGATGCCGACGTTCTCCGAGGGGTGGTAGGTGATCTCGCCCTTGTCCTGGTCGATCGACGCGTTGATCTTCGGGTACGCCTTGAGCGCCTCGACCGCGGCGAGCGTGTAGAAGGGCAGGAAGGTGAGGTTCGCGTTCTCGCGGGCCTTGAACGACTCCTTGGCCTTCGCGCGCAGCTTCGCCACCTTGGTGACGTCCACCTCGACCACGGTGGTGAGCTGGGCCTGCGTGTGCAGGGCCTCGACCATGCGCTCGGCGACGATCTTGCGCAGGCGCGACATCTTCTCCGTGGTGCCCCGCAGCGGGGAGACCGGCGGCACGGTCGCCTTGGCGGCCGGGGCCGCGGCGGGCGCTGCGGCAGCGGCCGGAGCCGGAGCGGCGGCCTTCTCGGCCGCGGCGAGCACGTCCTCCTTGCGGATGCGGCCGCCGACGCCGGTGCCCTGGACCGCCGTGACGTCCACGCCCTTCTCGGCCGCGAGCTTGCGCACGAGCGGCGTGAGGTAGGAGCCCTTGCCCGTCGCGGGCGCAGCGGCAGGGGCCGGGGCAGCAGCCGGAGCGGCGGGGGCTGCCGGTGCCGGAGCGGGCTCAGCCGGAGCCGCCGGTGCCGGAGCGGGCTCAGCCGGAGCCGGAGCCGCCGGTGCGGGCTCGGCCGGCGCAGCGGGTGCCGCTGCCGGAGCGGCGGGGGCGGCCGGGGCCGCGGCACCGGAGCCGATGAGGGCCAGCACGGCGCCGACCTCGACCGTCGCGTCCTCCTCGACGAGGAGCTGCTGCACGGTGCCGGCCACAGGGGACGGGATCTCGGTGTCGACCTTGTCGGTCGACACCTCGAGCAGGGGCTCGTCGACCTCGACCGAGTCGCCGACGGCCTTGAGCCAGCGCGTCACGGTGCCCTCGGTGACCGACTCGCCCAGGGCGGGCAGCGTCACCTCGGTGCCCTCGCCGCCACCGGCGGCGGGCGCCTCTGCGGCAGGGGCCTCGGCGGCGGGTGCGGGTGCCTCGGGAGCCGCGGCGGGCTCGGCCGGGGCGGCGGGCTGCTCGGGCTCGGCGGGAGCCTCGGGCTCGGCGGCGGGGGCCTCGGCGGCCGGGGCCGCGTCGCTGCCACCGGCACCCGAGCCGTCGCCGACGACGGCGAGGGTGGCGCCGACCTCGACGGTCTCGTCCTCCTCGACGAGGATCTGCTCGAGCACACCGGCGACCGGCGAGGGGATCTCTGTGTCGACCTTGTCGGTCGAGACCTCCAGCAGGGGCTCGTCGACGGCGACGGAGTCACCGACCGCCTTGAGCCATCGGGTGACGGTGCCCTCGGTAACGGACTCGCCGAGTGCAGGGAGCTGCACGTTCTCAGACATGACCTGTGGAGTCTCCTTCGATCAGTGGGTCAGGCGACGTGCCGAGGCGAACCGGTCCTGCCGATTCGCGTCATCTCCGGTTGCCGCGTTCTGGTCACTGCCTGCCATCTTGTCACCTCCACGGTGGTCGCCCCAATCGTTCGGGGGTCCCGGTTGGTGTGACGCTGGGTACACCTGACCGCCGCATGACCTTCAGGACACCTCCGGGTCGTCTCCCGACCACACCGCCCGCGACGGCGGTATTCTCGCGCCATGTCGCTCAGGACCTCGCTGGGACGCCTGCTGGGCAGGTCGTCGTCGCCGGCCCCCGGTGCGCCGCCGACCTCGGGATCGAGGGCCGAGACGGTGACTTACCTGCAGGACTTCGTGCGCACCCGGGTGGGCGTGGAGGCTTACGTGGAGCCGCCCAACGTGCAGACGCCGTCGACGGTGCTGCTGGTGGCGACCACGGGCGAGTGGACGCGCCGCCGCGTCCCGGACGAGCGCACGGGCTTCGAGGTGGCACGGTCGCTGGGCGTGCCGGTCTACAACGTGCGTTTCACCGGCTACCCGCAGCGCATGCGGGACTGGACGTCGGCGCAGCGCCGCAGGGACTGAGGCACGACGTGGACGGCGGTGGCGGGGAGCGCTGGTCGGCGGTGGCCGACGCGTGGGCGGAGCTCTGGGGCGCGCTCGCCGCGCCGGTCTGGCCGCCCCTGCTGGCCGCCGCGCACGTGGGAGCGGGCACGCGCGTCCTCGACGTCGGGTGCGGCACCGGGGAGCTGCTGGGGCACCTCGCCCGCGCCGGTGCGGTGACCGCCGGCGTCGACCCCGCCCCGGCGATGGCCCGGCGGGCGCGCGAGCGGTACCCCGGTGCGACCGTCCTGGACGGCGACGTCGAGCACCTGCCCTTCGGGGACGACGCCTTCGACGTCGTGCTCGCGGTCAACGCCCTGCAGTTCGCCGACGACTCCGGGGACGCGCTGGCCGAGATCGTCCGCGTGCTGGTGCCCGGCGGCCGGGTCGGGATCGCCTGCTGGGCCGAGGGCCCGCGCAACGACCTCGACGTCGTCGAGAGGGCCGTCGCGGCCGCCCACGAGGAGGAGGTCCCTCCCGACGGTCCGCTGCGTGCCCCGGGCGGCCTCGAGACCGTGCTCGCGCGCGCCGGGCTCGACGTCGTCGGGTCCGGGATCGTCGACGTCCCGTGGACCGCGCCGGACGACCGGTCGCTCGTGCGCGGCGTCCTGCTCGGGGAGGACGAGAGCACGATGGTCGAGCTGGCACCGGTCGTCGTCGCCGCGGCGATCCCCTTCCGGGCGACCGAGGGGTACCGGCTCGCGAACGCGTTCCGCTGGGCCGTGGCCCGTTCCGCCTGACACGACCACCATCAGCACGACGACGGCGCCCGCGCACCAGGTCGGTGGGCGGGCGCCGTCGTCGCGACGCGGGGTCGCGCTGCGGGGTCAGGCGCCCGCGCGGCCCTCGAGGAACGCCAGCATGGTGCGCACGCCGACGCCGGTGCCGCCGGCGGGCGTGTACCCGAACGACGAGCCCTCGTTGTAGGACGGGCCGGCGATGTCGAGGTGCGCCCACGGGGTGTCGCCGACGAACTCGGCGAGGAAGTGCGCGGCGAACAGCATGCCGCCCCAGCGGCTGGGCGCGGAGTTCACCATGTCGGCGACGTTCGACTTGAGGCCGGCCTTGAGCTCGGCGGGCATCGGCATCGGCCAGAAGGCCTCGCCCGCGTCGTCGGCCGCGGCCTTGACCTCGTCGCGCACGGCGTCGGTGCCCATGACGCCGGACGTGCGGTTGCCGAGTGCCACCATCTGCGCGCCGGTGAGCGTCGCGATGTCCAGGACGACGTCGTGCCCGTCCTCGACGGCGGCGACCAGGCCGTCGGCCATGACGAGGCGGCCCTCGGCGTCAGTGTTGGTGACCTCGACGGTCTTGCCGCCGCGGATCGTGATGACGTCGGCGGGGCGCTGTGCATTGCCGCCGGGCATGTTCTCCGCGAGGCAGAGGTAGCCGGTCACCGCGACGGGCAGGCCGAGGCGTGCGGCCGCCAGGACGGTGTGCAGCACCGCGGCGGCGCCCGCCATGTCGGACTTCATCGTGGGCATGCTGGCCGGCGGCTTGAGGGAGATGCCGCCGGTGTCGAAGGTGATGCCCTTGCCGACGATCGCGACCTTCTCGGTGGCCTTGGCAGGCGTGTACACCAGCTTGACGAGGCGCGGGCCGCGTGAGGAGCCCTGGCCGACGCCCACCAGGCCGCCGTAGCCGCCCGCGGCGAGCTGCTTGTCGTCCAGCACCGTGACCTTGACGCCCTTCACGCCCTTGACTGCGGCCCGGGCCGCGTCGGCGAAGGCCGCCGGGTACAGCTCGTTGGGAGCGTCGTTCACCAGGTCGCGCGTGCCGTGCACGGCGGCGGCCAGCACCTCGGCGCGCGCGACGGCGGCCTTGGCGCGGCCCGACCGGGCGAACGACGTGACGACCTGGACGCTGCCGACGGCGGACTTCTGGTCCTTGCCGGAGCGGTAGCGGGTGTAGGTGTACGCGCCGAGCAGCGCGCCCTCGACGACCGCGCCGAGCTCGTCCTCGTCCACCGCGGGCAGCGCGACGGCGACCGTGTCGGTGCCGGCGAGCTCGCGGGTGGCGGCGCCGGCGGCGGACCGCAGCACCTCGTGGGAGAACGTGCCGTCGGCGGCGCGCTCGCCGAGCCCCGCGAGCACGACGACGTCGGCCGCGACGCCGTCGCCGGCGGGCACGCGGCGCACCTCGTCGGGGGCGCCGGTGACGCCGAGCCGGGGTGCGAGGGTCTCGATCTGCCGGACGAGCGCCTCGGGGAGCTGGTCCGCGACGACGGCGACGCCGTCCGACGTGGAGCAGGTCCCGACGACGAGCGCGTCGACCTTGAGAGAGCTGGGATTCTTGCCGGTGAGGGTGAGGTCTGCCACGCGCCGATGCTATCCCCGCCCCGGGCCCCTCACGTGGCGGACGTCGGCCGGTAGTCTGCGGGCGTGGTCCTTCCCCTGCTCATCGTCGTCCTGCTGGCGTGCGCCGCGCTCGCCGGGTGGGCGCTGTGGTTCGTCGTCCGGGATCGGGCGGTGATCTTGCGGCAGCTGATCGGCGCCGCCGTCGTGGAGGCGCTGGTCGTCGTCCAGGCCGTCGTCGCCGGCGTCCTCATGGCGACCCGCGACCACCCCGTCGACGGGCCGCTCTTCTGGGGCTACGTCGCCACGGCGCTCGTGGTGCTGCCGGTCGCGGCGATCTGGGCGTTCGCCGAACGTACCAAGTGGTCGTCCGTCGTCCTCGCCGTCGCCGCCCTCACCGTCGGGTTCCTCGACTGGCGGCTGTGGCAGATCTGGGGGGCCGCATGAGCCCCGCGGCGCCGGGCACCGCGCCCGCTCCCGGGCGCCCCGCGCGACGGACCGGCTCCGGCTTCGGCCGGCTGCTCGTCACGGTCTACGGGATCCTGGCGTTCGCCGCGATCGGCCGTTCGTCGTACGAGCTGGCCACCAAGTTCTCCGAGGCCCCCGTCGCCTACTCCCTGTCCACCCTGTCCGCCGTCGTGTATGTGGTGGCCACCGTCGCGCTCGCCAAGGGCGGCCCCCGGTGGCGCGTCGTCGCGTGGGTGACCGTCGGCTTCGAGGCCGTCGGCGTGCTCGCCGTGGGCGCCGCCTCCGTCGTCTCGCCGGATGTGTTCGGCGAGACGACCGTCTGGTCCGGGTTCGGGCAGGGCTACGGTTACGTGCCGCTCGTGCTGCCGTTCGTCGGCCTGTGGTGGCTGTGGCGCACCCGTCCGCGTGGCGCGGGCAGCGACGACGACGCGACACCGACAGCCCCGACCGCACCCGAGCCGACCGAGCCCGTAGCCCCCGACCCGGAGGTCCGATGAGCCCGTACACCCTGCTCTTCAACGGCGTCTTTCGCCGGATGGACCCGGAGCGGGCGCACGAGCTCGCGTTCGGCGCCATCTCCCTCGCCGGGCGCGTGCCCGTGCTGCGCGACGTCGTCCAGGGCGCCGTCGCGCCGTACCTGGGACGGGGCAGCGGGGGACCAGGCAGCATCGAGGTGCTCGGCCGCACCGTGCCCGCACCGTTCGGCCTGGCGGGCGGCTTCGACAAGAACGCCCGCGCGATCCGCGGGCTGACCATGCTCGGCTTCGGTTTCGTGGAGATCGGCACGGTCACCCCGCGCCCGCAGCCCGGCAACGAGGCGCCGCGCATGTGGCGCGAGCTCGACGTGCGCGGCATCCGGAACCGGATGGGCTTCAACAACGAGGGCGCCGCGGCCGCGGCCGCCCGGCTGCGCGAGCTGCGCGCCACGCCCGCGGGCCGCGCTGCCGTCGTGGGCGCGAACATCGGCAAGAACAAGACGACGCCGGCCGAGGCCGCCGCCGACGACTACGCGGCCTGCGCGCGCGAGCTGGCGCCGTGGGCCGACTACCTCGTGGTGAACGTCTCCTCGCCGAACACCCCCGGGCTGCGCGACCTGCAGACCACGGCCGAGCTGCGGCCCATCCTCACCGCCGCGCGCGTCGCCGCCGACGAGGCGACCGCGGCCGCGGGCACGCGCCGCGTGCCGCTGCTGGTGAAGATCGCGCCCGACCTCGCGGACGCCGACGTCGACGCCGTGGCGGACCTCGTCACCGAGCTCGGGCTGGACGGCGTCGTCGCGGTGAACACGACGATCGGCCACGACCGGGGACCCGGCGGCCTGTCCGGGCCCCCGCTGCTCGAGCGAGGGCTGCAGGTGGTGGGCCGGCTGCGCGGGCGGCTCGGGCCCGACCCGGCGATCATCGGTGTGGGCGGCATCGCCGGCGCGGACGACGTGCGCGCCTACCTGCGTGCCGGGGCCGACCTCACCCAGGGGTACACGTCGTTCATCTACTCGGGACCGTTCTGGCCGTCGCGGGTCAACCGTGCGCTGACCCGCACCCGCGGGTCCGTCGCGGCCGGGAGCATCGACGGCGGCTCGACGGGCGGATCGGGGGACGCCGCGTGATCCGGCCGCGCTGGGAGTGGGCGCTGGACGACGCCGAGGGGCGTGTCCTGAGCGTGCCGAGCCCGGTCTTCACCACGCAGTACGACGCCGAGCAGTGGCTGGGGGAGCACTGGCGAGAGCTGGCCGCCGGCAGCGCGACCTCGGCCCGCCTGCTGCACGACGGGTCCCAGGTGACGCCCGGCGTGGTGCTGCCCTCCGTCTGATGTCGGCCCGGCCGGCCACGTCCGGTTCCGCCCGACGCCTCACCGGCCGGACGCCACCTGCGCCCAGGCACGCGCCAGCCGCGGCACGGCGGCGGCGAGCTGGTCGGGCTCGCGGGTGAATGTCAGGCGCACCCGGTCGCGCGACGAGCCGTCCGGGGTGAACGCCGGGCCCGGGGTGACCAGCACGCCGTGCGGCACGGCGGCGGCGGCGAGCGCCTGCGCGAGGGGCCGGCCGAGGTCGGCCCACAGACACAGCCCGCCCGCGGGCACGGGCACCTGCCAGCCGGGCAGGGCGTCGCGGACGAGGCCGACGAGGAGGTCGCGCCGGGCACGGAGCTCGGCGACGCGGCCGGGCAGGATCTCGTCCGCCCGGCGCAGCAGCTCGACGACGGCCAGCTGCTCGAGCACGGGCGTGGCGATGTCGGCTGACTGGCGCACCCGTGCCAGCCGTCGCACCACCTGCGGGTCGGCGCGCACCCATCCCACGCGCACGCCGCCCCAGAAGGACTTCGACGCCGACCCGATGGTCACCACGTGCGGGGACGCGCCGTCGCCGGCGAACGGCGCGGGGACCTCGGCGCCGGGGTCGAGGGCCAGGTCGGTGAGGGTCTCGTCGCCCACGACGGTGACGCCCGTGCGGTCCGCGAGGTCGCGCACGGCCGCCCGCGTCTCGGCCGACATCGTGGCACCCGTGGGGTTGTGGAAGTCCGGGACCAGGTAGACGAGCCGGGGACGCGCGCGCCGGACGGCCGAGGCGAGGGTCTCGACGTCGCCGACGGGCACCCCGACCACTCGTCCGCCGAGGCGCCGCGCCGGCTCCAGCGCGTGGAAGTACGTCGGCGACTCGACGACGGCGGTCTCCCCGAGGCCCACGAACGCGTGCGTGAGCACGGAGATGGCCTGCTGCGCGCCGGTCGTGACGAGGATCTGCTCGGGCGTCGTCGGCACCCCGCGCGCCGTGTACCGGTCCGCGATCGCCGCCCGCAGCGGCTCGATGCCCAGGTGTGCGTAGCCCCCGGTGCCGAGGTAGCCGGGCAGCACCTCGAGCGCCGCCGCGTACGCGTCGTGCAGGGCGGAGGTGGCGGACGGCGTCGCCTGGGCCAGGTCGACCGGGGCCTCGGTGGGCGCGGCGCCGGGGGAGTCGGTGGGCGCGTCGCCCGCGGCGACGGGCAGCCGGCCGGGCGCGGCCCCCGCGCCGCGCGGGAGCGTCGTGACGGTGCCGGAGCCGACCCGGCTGACGAGGAAGCCGAGCTCGCGCAGGCGGGCGTAGGCCCCGGAGGTCGTGGTCCGCGAGACCCGCAGGGCCGCGGCCAGCTCGCGCTCGCTGGGCACGCGCGTGAGCGGGGGCAAGCTCCCGGAGAGCACCGCCGCCCGCAGCGCGTCCGCCAGCGCGAGGTAGGCCGGTCCGCCCGCACGCCAGTCGCCCAGCAGCCGTGCCGTGGCGGCGGGGGAGAGCTGTCGCACGGCGGGCGCCATGGACGCGGCAGTGGGTGAGGAGACGACGGTCACGGGGCCACTGTCGTCCCATTGGATATGGAATGCAAGGCCATTACGGCGGAGGGTGGGCATCATGAGCACGTCGACCACCCCCGCCAGCCGATCCGCCCGCCCGCGCTCCCGCCGCCTCGCCGGTCGCCGCGTCCGCCGCCCCTGGCGGCCGGCTGCCGCGCGCCGTGCGCGCGTCGCCCCGCCGGCCACGGCCGGGCCGTCGACCGTGGGGCCCGGCGACGGGTCGGCGTCCACGTCGCCCGTGCCCGGCAAGGTCGGGTCCGGTGCGACGTCGTGGGGGCCGGTCCGACGCGGGGCGCAGCTGGTCCTGGGACTGCTCGGCTACACCTGGTCGATGGCGATGTTGCTGCACGCGGGCCAGGGCGGCACGCCGTGGGACGTGCTGCACCAGGGCGTGGTGCGCAGCACCGGGCTCGGGTTCGGCACGGTCGTCGCGCTGACCTCCGTGCTGGTGCTGCTCGCCTGGATCCCGCTGCGGCAGCGCCCCGGCCTGGGCACGGTGGCGAACGTCGCCGTCATCAGCCTGGCGGTCGGGCCGAGCCTGGCGGCCATGGCGTGGCTCGTGCCCGACCCAGGCCTGGCGGCCGGGGTCGCGCTCGCCGTCGGGGGCATCGTGCTGAACGGCGTCTCCACCGCGGCCTACATCGGCGTGCGGCTCGGCCCGGGACCGCGCGACGGCCTCATGACGGGCCTGGTGCAGCGCACCGGGTGGTCGGTGCGACTGGTGAAGACCGGTATCGAGGTGAGCGTCGTCCTCGTCGGGGTGCTGCTCGGCGGCACGTTCGGGTGGGCCACGATCGCCTACGCGCTGGGCGTCGGCCCGGTGGTGCAGGCGACCGTGCACTGGCGGTGGCTGGTACCGACGGGCCTGACCGGTGTGCCGGTCGTCCCCGCGGAACAGCCAGGGCTGACGGACACGGACGTGGCGCGCCGTGCGCGCGAGATCTCGCGCGCCCTCGACGCTGTCGCCCGTGAGCACGGCGACCGTTGACCGGCCCGCTCTCCGGAACGGTTTCCCGCGCGTAGCGGTGCGACGGGCGTCGACGTCGCCCCCGGTGTGACTTCCCGGCCCGGAAGCGACACCGGAAGCGACACCGGGTGCGACGTCGGCGCGAGGGAGGTCAGGCCACGCGGGTCGACGGCGCGTTCTCGGCCGTCCTGCCCGGGTCGCGCTCGACGACGTCGCCGAGGACGTCGTCGATACGGGCCAGGAGCTCGGCCGGGATGGTCACACCGGACGCCTTGACGTTCTCGGCGACCTGCTCGGGCCGGGACGCCCCGACGAGGGCCGCGGCGACGTTGTCGTTCTGCAGCACCCACGCGACGGCGAGCTGGGCCATGGACAGGCCGAGCTCGTCGGCGACCGGGCGCAGGTTCTGCACGCGGGTGAGCACGTCGTCGTCGAGGAACCGGCGGATGCTCGACGCACCGCCCTTCTCGTCGGTCGCGCGCGACCCGGCGGGCAGCGGCTGCCCGGGCACGTACTTGCCGGACAGGACGCCCTGCGCCATCGGCGACCAGACGATCTGCGACAGCCCGCACTCCTTCGAGGCGGGCACGACCTCGTCCTCGATGACCCGCCACAGCATCGAGTACTGCGGCTGGGAGGAGATGAGCTGGAAGCCCAGGTCCTTCGCCAGGGCAGCGCCGGCGCGGATCTGGTCGGCGGTCCACTCGGAGACGCCGATGTACAGCGCCTTGCCCTGGCGCACGATGTCGGCGAACGCCTGCATCGTCTCCTCCAGCGGCGTCTCGGTGTCGTACCGGTGCGCCTGGTAGAGGTCGACGTAATCGGTGCCGAGCCGCTTCAGGGACCCGTTGATCGACTCCATGACGTGCTTGCGCGACAGGCCGGTGTCGTTGGGGCCGCCCGGGCCGGTCGGCCAGTACACCTTGGTGAAGATCTCGAGCGACTCGCGCCTCTGGCCCGCGAGAGCGTCGCCGAGCACCTGCTCGGCCTTGGTGTTGGCGTACACGTCCGCGGTGTCGAACGTCGTGATGCCCGCGTCGAGGGCGGCGCGCACGCACTGCGTGGCGACGTCGTTCTCGACCTGGGAACCGTGGGTGAGCCAGTTGCCGTAGGTGATCTCGGAGATCTTCAGACCGCTGTTGCCGAGGTACCGGTAGTTGACCATGCGCCCACCCTAGGTCTGGCGCAGGGTCAGGGAATCACTCCGGCCAGACGCCGTGCTTCTTCGACGACGGCTTGGGCAGGCGCGAGCGGCGGATCTGGAACGCGCGCATGACGGCGTACATCATCGTGCCCCGGGGGACCTCGCCGAACTTGGCGAGCAGCCGCTTCTTGAGCCCGCGCCACAGCAGGAACGCGTCGGCGATGGTGATCAGCACGACGGCGTACAGCAGCATCAGCACGAGCGCCGACATCGTCACGTTCTGCATGAAGATGAAGTTCAGGACGATGAACAGGAAGGCGACGGGCAGGAAGAACTCGCCGAGGTTCCAGCGCGCGTCGACGTAGTCACGCGCATAGCGCTTGAGTGGGCCCTTGTCGCGCGGCGGTAGGTGTCGCTCGTCGCCGGTCTGCATCGCCCGGTACTCGAGGTTGCGCTGCTCGCGCGACTTCTCCCGCGCCGCCTTCGTCGCCGCCTTGCGGTCGTTCGGCACCAGGGGGCGCTTGTTGGCGGCCTCGGCCACGCTGCGCTTGGGCGTGGGGCGTCCCTTGCCGGAGGGCGCGCCGGCCTTCTCGATCTCGGCGGCCGCGTCGACGGGGTCGGGAGCGTCGGTGGAGTCGGGGGACGACGGCGTCGCGTCGGGCTTGTTGCGGGAGAACACGCTCCCAGCGTAGTCGAGCGCGCGGGTAGCGTGAGCCGCGTGACCGACACCCGCAGCACCGCCCCCGACGCCGTGCCCACCGACGGGCCGGCCGACGACGCCCCCGCCCTGCGCGCGCACGTCGAGCGGCAGTTCCCCGCCCTGCAGGACGACCTCGAGCGCCTCGTGCGCATCCCGAGCGTCTCCGCGGCGGCCTTCGACCAGGCTCACGTCGCCGCCAGCGCCGACGCCGTGGCGGCGCTGCTGCGCGACGCCGGCCTGCCCGACGTACGGATCCTGCGTTCCGACCGCCCCGACGGGTCGCCCGGCGCGCCCGCCGTCGTCGCGCGGCGGCCGGCGCCCGAGGGGGCGCCGACGGTGCTGCTCTACGCCCACCACGACGTCCAGCCGCCCGGTGATGCCGCCGCGTGGGCGACCGACCCGTTCGAGCCCGTCCAGGTGGGCGAGCGCCTCTACGGTCGAGGCGCCGCTGACGACAAGGCGGGGCTGGTCGCGCACCTCGGCGCGATGCGGGCCCTGTCCGCCCTGGCGGACGAGACGGGCGAGGCGCTACCAGTCGGGATCACGGTGTTCGTGGAGGGCGAGGAGGAGTCGGGGTCACCGAGCTTCCGCCAGTTCCTCGCGGACCACCGCGAGCTGCTCGCCGCCGACGTCATCGTCGTCGCCGACTCCACCAACTGGAAGGTGGGCGTGCCCGCCCTCACCACGTCGCTGCGCGGCCTGGTCGACGGCGTCGTCGAGGTCGAGGTGCTGGGCCACGCGGTGCACTCCGGCATGTTCGGCGGCCCGGTGCTGGACGCGAACACGCTGCTCGCGCGGCTGATCGCGACGCTGCACGACGACGCCGGCAACGTCGCGGTGGCCGGCCTGCTGAGCGCCCCGGAACCGGAGGTCGACTACGAGGAGGCCGCGTTCCGCGCCGACTCCTCCGTGCTCGACGGCGCGGAGCTGGCGGGCGAGGGCACGATCGCCGGGCGGTTGTGGACCAAGCCGGCGCTGTCCGTCATCGGCATCGACGCGACGAGCGTCGCGCACGCCTCCAACACGATCGCGCCCCGCGCGGCAGCGAAGCTGTCGCTGCGCATCCCGCCGGGTCAGGAGCCGCAGGCGGCGGAGGACGCGCTGCGGACCCACCTCGAGGCGCACGCGCCGCTCGGTGCGCGCGTCACGTGGCGCGCCGGCGAGCAGGGGCGGGCGTTCCAGGCCGCGGACGACTCCGCGGCGATGCGCGCCGCGCGCTCGGCGTTCGCCGCGGCCTGGGGCACGGACCCGGTGGACATCGGCGTCGGCGGGTCCATCCCGTTCATCGCCGACCTGCTCGAGTTCTTCCCCGGCGCCGCCGTGCTCGTCACCGGCGTCGAGGACCCCGACTCGCGCGCGCACGGCGCCGACGAGTCCGTGCATCTTGGCGAGCTGCGGAAGGTCGTGCTGGCCGAGGCGCTCCTGCTGCGCGCCGTCGCCCGGGCCGGGGCCTGAGGCCCTGGCGATGACCGACGACTCCTTCGCCGCCGTCGCCGCGCGGGCGAGCATGGTGCCCCTGCTCCCGTGCAGTGGCGACGAGGCCGATCTCGACGCCCTGGTCGCGTTCTGGTCGGCGCTCGGTCTGGAGGTCACCTACCGGCAGCGCCGCCCCAACCCGTTCGTGGCGTTCGGGCGCGGCGGCATCCAGCTGCAGTACTACGGGATGCCGGGCTGGGACCCGGAGCAGAGCCACTCGACGTGCCTGCTCGCCGTCCCCGACACCGAGCCGGTCCACGAGGCGTTCGCGACCGGGCTGCGGGCTCTCCACGGGCGCCTGCCGGTGGCGGGGGCACCGCGGATCACGCGGCCGAGGCGCCGAGCGAACAACGCGGGGCTCAGCGGGTTCAGCCTGGTGGACCCCGCGGGCAACTGGGTGCGGGTCACCCGGGCGCCGGACGCCCCGGTCGTGGCCGGGGAGGGCGGCACGACGTCGTGGGCCTCCGCCGGCGGCGGCGCGCTCGCGCGCGCCCTGGAGAACGCCGTCGTCCTCGCCGACTCGCACGGCGACGTCGCGCAGGCCCGCAAGGTGCTGGGCGGTGCGGTGCGCCGCGCGCGGGCCGCGGACGGGGACCCGACGCCGGCCGAGCTCGCGCCCGCGCTCGCCTACCTGGTGGAGCTGGCAGTGCGCGCGGGGGAGGCGGGATCGGCGCGCCAGGTGCTGACCGAGTTGGAGTCGCTCGCCGCCGCCAACGGTGCGAACGACGACGTCCGGTCGGCGACGGACGAGGCGCGCACCCTCCTGGAGGACACCGCCGACTGACCCGCGGGCCCTCGCAGCGCCCGGGTCCCCGAGCGCTCAGGCCGCCCCTGCCGCGGCGCGCAGGGCGTCGAGCGCGGCAGGGACGTCGCCGACCCGGCTCTCGCGGAGCACGGCCTCGAGCCGCCCGGCCGCGTCGGAGAGGCCCACCTCCCCGAACGTCGCGGCCGAGCCCGACATGGTGTGGCACAGGCGGACGGCCTCCTCGCGCGCCGCGGGGTCGCGCGCGCCCGCGGGCGCCGCCAGGAGCTCCTCGACCCGCCGGGCCCGGACCTGGTTCCGCTCGTGCGCCCGCCGGGCGAGCGCGGCGATCACGTCGTCCAGGTCGTCGTCCGGCCGTTCCTGCGGGGCGTCCTGCGCTCCTGTCACGCGTCCCACCCGAGCGCGGCGGCGAGCTCCGTCGACAGGCTCAGCGGGTCGAAGGGCTTGGTGAGCACGGCGACCGCGCCGAGGTCGTCGAGCCGGGAGATGTCCTGCGAGCCGACCTTCGCGGTGAGGAACACGACCGGGACCTCGCGCAGCTCCGGCACGGAGCGCAGCCGTCCGAGCACGCTCGGCCCGTCGTGCACCGGCATCATGACGTCCAGGAGGATCGCGTCCGGCCGCACGCGCCGCGCGACCTCCAGGCCCTCGACGCCGTCGCCCGCCGTGTGGACCTCGTGCCCCCCGACGGCGCTCAGCGCGACGGCCGCCACCTCGCGGATCGACGGATCGTCGTCGATCACCACCACGCGTCGGCCCCCCGTCGCCACGTGTCGCGCCTCCCGTCACCCGTCCTGCGTCCGCTCGACGCTACCCCTGGACGGCCGAGGTCGCCCTTCGTCGCCCCGGGTGGCGGCATGGAGGGCGAAGGTCACGAACCTCTCCTACCCTCGGGCCCATGGGGGACGGAAGGCAGGCGACGGCGCGGGCGTACTCCGCGTTCGTGCGCTGGTGCTGGGCGGCGGCCGTCGCGGTGCTGGTGCTGGCGGTCCTGCTCGCGGGCCCCATGGAGGAGTCCACGCGGGCCGAGCTCTCCCGGGCGGCGATCGCGGCCGCGGGCGTCGCCGCGGCAGCGAGCTGCGGCTGGCGGGCGGTGCGGTCGGTGGGGCGCCGGCGGCGCGCCTGGGGCCTGCTGTCCCTGGGCGGTGTGGTCGGGCTCCTCGGCAACGTGTACGCGGGCCTGGTCGGCGACCCGGAGACGGGCGACACGGCCTACATCGCCGCGCTGCTGCTCGGGGTGATCGGCCTGGCCCTCTTCCCGACGGTGCGCCCGCGCGGCCACGAGCTCGTGCGGATGCTGCTCGACAGCGTCGTGGTCGGCGGGTCGATCCTGTACATCGCGGTCTTCAGCGTCGCGCTCCAGGGCCAGAGGTTCGCGGCCGAACCGTCGCTCACCGCGTACGCCCTGCCGGTCGTCGACGCGCTGCTCGCGACGCTCGCGGTCCTCGTCCTGACCCGGTCCCCGGCCGCCGAGCGGGTGCCCCTCGGGCTCGTCGGCATCGGTTTCGTCCTGTACGCCGTGGCCGACGTCGCGTTCGCGCTCCTCACCGCCGGGGGCGGGTTCAGCTTCGGCAGCCCGGTGGACGTCGGGTGGGTGGGCGGCTACCTCGCCATCGCGGTCGCGGCGCGGCACCCGGCCGCCTCCGGCAGCCCGGTGACCGGCCAGCGCACCGACGGGTCGCCCGTGCTCGGCACCGTGATCACGTTCGGCATCTTCCTCGCGGCGGCGCTCGTGCGGGTGGGGCAGGCGAACGTCGTGTTCCCCTGGACGGCGAACGTGCTGTGGGCCACCGTCCTCGTCGCGGTCGCGGTCCGCCAGATCCTCGTCGTGGTCGACAACGAGTCGCTGCGCCACGGTCTCGAGCGCCGCGTGGAGGAGCGCACCGCGCAGCTGCGGGCGCTGGCGAGCGAGCGCGAGCGCACGCTCGAGTCGGTCGCCGACGGCATCTACGGCGTCGACGCCGCCGGGCGCGTCACCTTCATCAATGACGCCGGGGCGCGGACGCTGGGCGTGGCGGCGGCGGACCTCGTGGGAAGCGACGCGCACGCGACCTTCCACGCGCCGGGCGAGGACGGCTCCCCGTTCCCTGCCGACGGCTGCTATATCACCGAGGCCGTGCGCGACGGCCTCACGGCGACGGCCGAGCAGGACGTCTACCGGCGGCCGGACGGCAAGGACGTCCCGGTCGAGGTCGCGGCGAGCCCTCTGCGCGCCGACGGCGTGGTGCGCGGCGCCGTGGTCGTGTTCCGCGACATCTCCGAGCGGCGCGAGGTGGAGCGCATCAAGGACGAGTTCGTGTCCGTCGTGAGCCACGAGCTGCGCACCCCGCTCACCTCGATCCGCGGCGCGCTGGGCCTGCTCGACAGCGGCGTGCTCGACCGGTCCTCCGACCAGGCCGCGCGCATGGTGCACATCGCACTCACGAGCAGCGAGCGGCTGGGTCGGCTGGTGGACGACATCCTCGACGTCGAGCGCATGGACGCGGGGACCACGCAGCTCGAGCTCGCCGACCACCGGGTCGACGGCCTCGTCGCAGCCGCGGTGGAGCAGGTGTCGATCCTGGCCGACGACGCCGGCGTGGTGCTGTCGTCGGACGGCTGCCCGGAGATGGTGCGGGTCGACGACGAGCGCATCGTGCAGACCCTGACCAACCTGCTCAGCAACGCCGTGAAGTTCTCCCCGCGCGGCAGCACCGTGCTGGTGTCCGCCGCGCCGGTGGGGGACCTGGTCGAGGTGCGCGTCGACGACCAGGGGCGGGGGATCCCGCCCGACAAGCTCGAGGCGGTGTTCCGCCGCTTCGAGCAGGTGGACGCCTCGGACGCGCGTGAGCGCGGGGGCACGGGCCTGGGACTCGCCATCGCCCGCAGCATCGTCGAGCGGCACGGTGGACGGATGTGGGCCGCCAGCGACGGGGAGGGGCACGGCTCCAGCTTCCGGCTCACGCTGCCCCGTGCGCTCGTCCCCGTCCTGCCCCGGCGGGACGACGCGCTCGGCGCGCCGTCCGACGAGCGGGGCGCCGCGGCGGCCACGCGGGTGGTGGTCGTCGACGATGACCCGTACGTGGTCGACGTGCTGCGCACGGTGCTGGAGGCGAGGGGGTACGACGTCGTGGGCGTGACCGACGGCCGCGAGGCGCTCGAGGTCGTCGAGCAGGAGCACCCAGCGGCCATCCTGCTGGATCTGGCGATGCCGGGGACGAACGGCGCGGAGGTGCTCCGACAGCTGCGGCGCTCGGCCGCGACCGCCGGCCTGCCGGTCGTCGTCGTGTCGGGGACCTCCCCGTCGGACGCGCGCGAGACCGCGGCGCTCGCGGACGGCTGGCTCGTCAAGCCCGTCGACCCCGAGGGGCTCGCGGCGACCGTCCGGGACGTGGTGCGCCTGCGCCCCCACCACGAGCACGTCCTGGTCGTCGAGGACGACGACGACCTCCGGGCCGTCCTGACGACGGTCCTGGAGAGCGCGGGGCTGATCGTGACGTCGGCCCGGGGTCTCTCCGAGGCGCGCGACGCCCTCGCGAACGGCGCGGAGCCCCACCTGGTGCTGCTCGACCTGCGCCTGCCCGACGGGACCGGGTACGACCTCGTGGCCGACCTGCGGCGCAGCGGCCGCCTGCGCGGGACGCCGCTCGTGGTCTACACCGGGGCGGAGGTCGGGCCCGGCGAACGGGCGGATCTCCGCCTGGGCAGTACCGTCTTTCTCACCAAGGGACGGGAGGCGCCGGACGCCGTCCTCCGCCCTGTCCTGGACCTCCTGGACGCCGCCGCCGGCCGTGCCGTCGACGGTCTCGCCGACCCGACCATCCCGAGGACGCCATGACCGAGTCGTTGACCATCCGTGTGAGCACCGGGACCGGGACGGGCCGCACGACCCTCGCCGCCTTCGACGCGGCGCTCGTGGCCGCCGGCGTGGGCGACTTCAACCTCGTCCGACTGAGCTCCGTCGTCCCGCCGGGCAGCACCGTCCTCGAGGTGGACGGACGCGACCAGCTGCCGGGGGAGCACGGCGACGCGCTCTACTGCGTGTACGCGGCGGGGCACGCGTCGCTGCCGGGGCACGAGGCGTGGGCCGGCGTGGCGTGGTCCCGGCGCGACGACGGCAGCGGTGCGGGGCTCTTCGTCGAGCACGACGGCCCGTCGCACGAGCAGGTGGCGACGGATCTCGTGCACAGCCTCGAGGACCTGTCCGCGACCCGTGGGGGCGCGTACCACCCGGAGGGGCGTCGGCTCGTCGGCCTGGCCTGCGAGTCGCTCCCGGTCTGCGCCGTCGTCGTGGCGACCTTCAGCCGGGCCGCCTGGGAGGAGCTGGGCCGTGCGCGCTGACGTGACGTTCGAGCCGACCGTGGAGGGCGAGGTCGCCGAGAGGTTCTGGGCGCTCTACCTCGAGGCGTTCGAGCCGCTGCGCACCCGCGCCGCCGCCCGTCACGTGCTGCACCGCGAGGAGTTCGACGAGGAGATGGCCGACCCCCGCATCCTCAAGCTCCTCGCCCACGACTCCCCGGGGGACGCGGTCGGCCTCACGACGCTCGCGACGGATCTCGCCGCCGTGCCCTGGGTGAGCCCCGAGTTCTTCGCCGAGCGCTACCCGGACCACGCCGCACGCGGCGCGGTCTGGTACATCGGGTTCACCCTCGCCCACCCCGGCCGGCGGGCCACCCGCACCTTCATGGACATGATCGACGCCCTCGTCGCCCACCTCGCCGAGCACCGGGTGGTGTGCGCCTACGACGTCTCCCGGTTCAACGACGACTCGCTGCGGTTCGCCGACAACCTGCGCCGCCGCCTCGAGCGCACGCAGGACGTCACCGTCGAGACGGTGGACCGGCAGACGTACTACGCGACCACGTTCCACTGACGACGACGGCGGCCCGCCGGCCGCCGGTGCGGCACGCCGTCAGACCAGGCCGGGGTCGCGGTGCGCGACGTCCAGCGCCCGCGCCCAGGCGGCGACGTCGTCGGGAAGCTCGGGGGCACGGGCAGGCGCGTCGGGGCCCATGAGCGCCACGACGTCCGGGGCGGGGATGCGGGCGTTCCCCGGGCCGAGGAAGCGCCCCGCCACGTAGCCGCGGCCGTAGAGCTGTCCGCGGCACGTGAAGACCTGCTCGATGTAGATCACCCGCTGGTCCCAACCGAGGATGCGGGTCGTGACCTCGAACCGGTCGCCGAGCTTGAGCGAGCGCTTGTACGTCATCGTCGACGCGGCGACGACGGGGTACCACTTGCGGTCGCCGATCTTGGCGAAGCCGTCGAGGTCGGCGATGAAGTTGGACCGTGCCACGTCCATCATCTGCAGGTACGCGCCGTTGTTGACGTGCAGGTACATGTCGAGGTCGCCGGGGTGCACGCGCATCCGCGTCACGGACGGGTCGAGGAGACCCTGGCCGGGGACGGGCTTGCGGGGTCGCAGCGAGGCCCAGGTGAGCTGGATCATTCGAGTCACCCGCGCAGGCTATATCGGCGACCGCCGGTATCAGGTACCCGGGTGGCCGTCAGACCGGGGGAGCGGGGTCGTACTGGATGGCCCGGCGCACGGCGCGCGCCACCTCGGGTGACTCGAGCCGCGCCACCAGGTGCAGCGCCATGTCGATGCCGGCCGAGACGCCCGCGGCCGTGACGACGTCCCCGTCGTCGACGAACCTCGCCTCCGTGTCCACGACGACGCTCGGGTCGATGTCGGCCAGCTCGTCGTAGTGGTCGCGGTGCGTCGTCGCGGGGCGGCCGGCCAGCAGGCCGGCCGCCGCGAGCACCAGGGCGCCGGTGCACACGCTCGCGAGGATCGGCGTCTGCAGGCGCACCTGCCGCAGCCACTCCAGGTGGGTGGGGTCGGCGATCATGGCGCGGGTTCCCCAGCCGCCCGGGTACACGAGCACGTGCAGCGGGCCGACGTCGTCCGCGGAGTGCGCCGGCACGAGCCGCAGCCCCTTCGCCAGGCGCACTCCCTCGCCGTCGCGGGAGAAGGTGCTCACCTGCGGCTTGAGGTCGGAGTGCTGCTCCCACGCGGCGAGCACCTCGAAGGGCCCGACGACGTCGAGCTCCTCCGCGTCGTCGAACACGAGGATCCCGAGATGGAGCCCGCCGTCGGTGCTCATGCCTTCTCCTGCGTCGTCCGGGCCGGTCAGGGCCCTCCGGTCAGATCCCCGGCAGTGCCAGCATCTGGTCCAGCGCCACCCGCGCCCAGTGGGCGTCGTCGGCGTCGACCACGATGCGGTTGACCATGCGCCCCTCGACCAGCGACTCCATCGCCCACACCAGGTGCGGCAGGTCGATGCGGTTCATGGTCGAGCAGAAGCACACGGTCGAGTCCAGGTAGTGCACCTGCTTGTCCGGGTGCGCCTTGGCGAGGCGGCGCACCAGGTTGAGCTCGGTGCCGATCGCCCAGGAGCTGCCGGGCTCGGCGGCGTCGAGGGCCTTGATGATGTACTCGGTGGACCCCACCTCGTCCGCCGCGGTGATCACCTCGTGCTTGCACTCCGGGTGGGCCATCACCGTCACCCCCGGCACCTTCGCCCTGATCTCCTCGACGTTGCGCACGGAGAACCGCCCGTGCACCGAGCAGTGCCCCCGCCACAGGATCATGCGCGCGTCGCGCAGCTGCTGCTCGGTGAGGCCGCCCCGCGGCTTGCGGGGGTCGTAGACCACGCAGTCGTCCAGGCTCAGGCCGAGCTGGAGCACGGCCGTGTTGCGGCCCAGGTGCTGGTCGGGCAGGAACAGCACCTTGCCGGTGCCGTCGACGCCGCCGACGCGGTCGAACGCCCAGCGCAGCGCGACCTGCGCGTTCGACGAGGTGCAGACCGTGCCCTCGTGGCGTCCCGTGAAGGCCTTGATCGCGGCGGAGGAGTTCATGTACGTCACGGGCACGGTGTCGTCGGCGATCCCGACGTCCTGCAGCACGGCCCACGCCTCCTCGACCTGCCCGATCTCGGCCATGTCCGCCATCGAGCAGCCGGCCGCGAGGTCGGGCAGCACGACCTGCTGCGCGTCGGAGGTGAGGATGTCCGCGCTCTCGGCCATGAAGTGCACGCCGCAGAAGAGCACGTACTCCGCGTCGGGGCGGGCCGCGGCCTCGCGCGCGAGCTTGAAGGAGTCGCCGGTGACGTCGGCGAAGTCGATGACCTCGTCGCGCTGGTAGTGGTGGCCGAGCACGAACGCGCGCTCGCCGAGCGCGGCCCGCGCGGCGCGGGCGCGCTCCACCAGGTCCGGGTCGGACGGCGACGGCAGCGCCCCGGTGCACTCGACGCCGCGCTCGGAGGCGAGGTCGCGGCCCTGGCCGAGGAGCAGCAGCGCGGAGGGTGCGGGCTCGGCGAAGCCGGTCGAGGCGCCCGCGGTTTCGTTCAGCAGGGTGGTCACCCGCCCATGCTTCCACAGGACGTGCGTGCGGCTCGCCGTTCGTCCGTGCTCCGCGCCCACGCGTACGTGGAGCAGGCGGGCGCCGGCCTGTCGGCGGCGGACCCCGTGTGCCACGATCTCGGGATGGCTCTCGGGACGGACCGTGCGATGCGGGTGCTGCTGTGCGTCGGCGGGGACGCCGACGACCTGGCCGTCGCGCTCGGCGCGGCGTGGCGCGACGCCGCACCCGCGTGCGACGTCGAGGTCGTCGCCCTGCCCGCGCGGTCGGAGGACGAGCCCGGCGGCGGTCGCCCTGCCGGTGTGTTCGTGCCGCTCGGCTCGCTCGGCCTGACGAAGGTCGCGGGGCCGGGGGACGGCCCGCTGGCCGGCGCCGCCGCGGCGGCGGACCTCGTCGTCGTGCACGTGCCGGTGCTGGACGCCACGACCTTGCACTCCGGGCCGGTGCCCGCCGCCGTGTCCGCCGCCGCGCCGCTCGCGCTGCCGGTCGTCGTGCTCGCCGGCCACAGCGAGGTCTCCCGTCGCGAGTGGTCCGGGGCCGGGATCAGCGGCGTGCACGAGACCGGTCCCGACGCCGTGGCGGCAACCCGGCGCGCCGCCCGGACCTGGGCGCCGTCCTGGGCATGACGCTCCGGCGCAACGCGCCCTGTGACCCGCGTCATCGCGTCCGCGAGATTCGCGCGTAGGATCGGGAACAGCCGTACCGGTCCGCCTGTTGGAGGAAAGCATGACCGACACCACCGAGATCTCCACGCACGGCGTGGACCTGTCCGACGTCGCCGCCGGCAAGGTCCGCAGCCTCCTCGAGCAGGAGGGCCGCGACGATCTTCGTCTGCGTGTGGCCGTCCAGCCCGGCGGCTGTTCCGGCCTGATCTACCAGCTCTACTTCGACGAGCGCATCCTCGACGGTGACGCGCTGCGCGACTTCGACGGGGTCGAGGTCGTGGTCGACCGCATGAGCGTGCCCTACCTCGAGGGCGCCAAGATCGACTTCGCGGACACCATCGAGAAGCAGGGCTTCACGATCGACAACCCGAACGCGGGCAGCGCGTGCGCCTGCGGCGGCTCGTTCAGCTGAGCCGCTGAGCGATCTCGAAGGCCCGGCCGCCCCCGTGGGGTGGCCGGGCCTTCGCCGTCCGCCCCGGCGGCGTGCCGTCAGGCGCCGGAGCCGAGCCGCACGGTGAGCGACCACACGGGAGCGTCCGTCCCGGCCGCGTCCGTCTCCCCGAGCATGTCCCCGACCATCGCGTGCCCGCGCATACGGGCCCACGCCGGCACGTCGTGTCGAGCCGCCGGGTCGGTGGACAGCACGGTGACGAGCGTCCCCGCGGGCAGCTCGCGGGCCGCCGCGGCCAGCCGGATCACCGGCAGCGGGCAGCGCAGCCCGCGGGCGTCGACCACCATCACGTCGTCGTGGGCGCTCACAGCCCGGCCACCCCGAGCACGTCCCGCACGTGCTGCACGGCGCCCGGCAGCACGGCGAGGAAGCGGTCGACGTCGTCGTCGGTCGTCGACCGGTCGAGAGCGACCCGCACGTTGCCGTGCGTGAGCACCCCCATCGCCGCGAGCACGTGCGACGGCTCCAGGGTGCTCGCCGTGCAGGCCGAGCCCGAGCCGACGGCGAACCCCGCCCGGTCGAGCTCGGTCACCAGCGCCTCGCCGTCCACGTACAGGCACGAGAAGGTCACGACGTGGGGGAGCCGGTCGTCCGGGTCGCCCACCACCTCGACGTCGGGGACGGCGGCGACGGCCGCCCGCACCCGGTCCGTGAGGCGGCGCCGGCGCTCGTCCTCGGCGGCCCGGTCGGCGGTCGTCGCCTGCAGCGCGACGGCCGCCGCGAACGCGGCGGGCACGCTCACCCCGCCGGGCGCCCACGGGTCGGCGTCCTCCGGCTCCGGCGGGACGGTGCGCACCCGCTGGCGGACCGCGAGCACGCCCACGCCGGCGGGCCCGCCCCAGTCGGCCGGGTGTGCGGCGAGGAGGTCCCAGGCATCGGGGACGACGTCGTGGCCGAGGGACGCGCCGGCGTCCACCAGCAGCGGGACGCCCGCGATGCGGGCGGCGCCGTGCGCGGCGCGCAGCGGCTGCCGGGTGCCGACCTCGCCGTTGGCGTGCTGGAGAGCGGCGAGCGCGACGCCGGGACGTGCGACGGCGGCCGTGAGGGCGTCGAGGTCGACGCGGCCGTAGTGGTCGACGCCCACCACCACGCGCGCGCCACCGTGGGCGCTCGACGCTGCCGACGCCGCGTGCAGCACCGCGGCCCGCTCGGTGCCACCGACGACGACGTCGCCGCCCGTGCGGCGCCGCGCCTGAGCGGTGCCCAGCACCGCCGCGCGCAGGGCGGTCGTGTGGCTGGCCGTGAACCGCACCTCCTCGGTTCGTGCCCCCAGGACGTCCGCGACCGCCTCGCGCGCGCCGTCGAGGAGCCGCGCGGCCCGACGCCCCTCGGTGTGCAGGCGGTGCGGGTCGGCCCAGCCGTCGTCGAGCGCCTGCAGGAGGGCCTGACGGGCGAGCGGGTGCAGCCGGGCGCCGCCCCCGTTGTCCAGGTGCACGCGCGCGCCGGCCGTGCCCGTGCCGGGCGTGCCCGCGGACGAGGAGGGCCGTGTCGGGCCGGTGGTGTCGGTCACAGGCGTGCTCCGTGGGGCTGACGTGCGGTCCGACGGCCCGCGGGCGGCCGTCGGCCGGGCGCGAGACCCGCGCCCGGGGCACGATCGTGCCATCTTCGGCCGGTCCGAGGGGCGGGTCGGCCGCTCTCGGGCGGACGCTGACGATCTGACACCGTGGGGTAACGATCTGACACACCCCAGGGGTGTGTGTGCAACAGGGAGATGTGGACGTCCCGTGCGCAAAGAGTCACGCCTCGAGGGGGCTTTTGCGGCGTCGAACCTGCTCCGGGCGCGCTAGGCTGCACTTCATCGAGGACGAAGGTCCTGTCCGCGTGCCTGTTGCCCAGAGGGGCCGTGGCGGTCGGTCAGGACGTGACGTGAAAGGCCTCCCTTGCACTCGAAGAGCCCCACCCGCACCCGGCGGGTCATCCTGCGCGCGACGGCGATCGCCGGCGCCGTCGCGGTGTTGGCCTCCGGCTGTGCCAGCGACTCCGTCCAGCGCGGATACCTGCCCGGCTACAGCGACGGGGAGGTGACCAACCAGACCGAGAGGATCACGAACCTCTGGGTCGGCTCGTGGATCGCGGCCCTGATCGTCGGGGTGCTCACGTGGGGCCTGATGCTCTGGTGCGTCGCCGCCTACCGCAAGCGCCGGGACGACCACCAGCTCCCGATTCAGACGCGCTACCACATGCCGCTGGAGATCATGTACACGGCTGTGCCGACCATCATGATCCTGGTCCTGTTCTTCTTCACGGACCGCGACATGTCGGCGGTGCAGGACACCAGCGCCGAGCCGGACGTGAACATCCAGGTCATCGGCAAGCAGTGGAGCTGGGACTTCAACTACCTGGACTCCGACGTCTACGACTCCGGCCAGCACCTGCTGGACGTCGGTGGTCAGACGATCGACGACGAGGTGGACGGTGCGCCCGGCACGTCGAAGGACGTCCCGACGCTGTATCTCCCGGTCGACCAGACGGTCGAGTTCACGCTGGACTCCCGCGACGTCATCCACTCGTTCTGGATCCCCGCCTTCCTGTACAAGCAGGACATGATCCCGGGCCGCACGAACACCTTCCAGGTCACGCCGACCCGCGAAGGCACGTATGCCGGCAAGTGTGCGGAGCTCTGCGGTGAGTTCCACTCCGGGATGCTCTTCAACGTCAAGGTCGTCTCGCAGGCGGACTACGACGCCCACATGGACGAGCTGCGCGACGCCGGTCAGACGGGCGAGCTCGGGCTCGACCTCAACCGTCAGCAGCACGACGCGAACTTCTCGCAGGACGAGACGCTCCCGGAGGTCGAGAACTGATGGCGGCCACGACAGCCACCGCGTACGACGCAGAGGCCATCCCCGGCCTCGCGCCCAAGCGCCAGAACCTCGGTCGCACCGTGGTCAAGTGGATCACCTCCACCGACCACAAGACGATCGGGTACATGTACCTCATCACGTCGTTCATCTGGTTCGCCGTGGGGGGCATTCTCGCTCTGCTGATCCGTGCCGAGCTGTTCATGCCCGGCCTCCAGGTGGTGCAGAGCAAGGAGCAGTACAACCAGCTCTTCACGATGCACGGCACGATCATGCTGCTGTTGTTCGCGACGCCGCTGTTCGCAGGCTTCGCCAACGTGATCATGCCGCTGCAGATCGGTGCGCCCGACGTCGCGTTCCCGCGGCTGAACATGTTCGCGTACTGGCTGTTCCTCTTCGGCGGCCTCATCGCCGGGGCGGGCTTCTTCACCCCGCAGGGTGCCGCGTCGTTCGGCTGGTTCGCGTACGCCCCGTTGTCGAACACGACGTTCAGTCCAGGGCTAGGGGGAGACCTCTGGGTGTTCGGCCTCGCGCTGGCGGGCTTCGGCACCATTCTCGGTGCCGTCAACTTCATCACCACGATCATCACGATGCGCGCGCCGGGCATGACCATGTTCCGGATGCCGATCTTCACGTGGAACACGCTCGTCACGAGCCTGCTCGTGCTGATGGCCTTCCCGCCGCTGGCCTCCGCGCTCTTCGCGCTGGGCGCCGACCGTCGGCTCGGGGCACAGGTCTTCAACCCCGAGAACGGCGGTGCGATCCTCTGGCAGCACCTGTTCTGGTTCTTCGGGCACCCCGAGGTGTACATCATCGCGCTGCCGTTCTTCGGCATCGTGTCGGAGATCTTCCCGGTCTTCAGCCGCAAGCCGATCTTCGGCTACAAGGGCCTGATCTACGCGACGATCGCCATCGCGGCGCTGTCGGTGACCGTGTGGGCCCACCACATGTACGTCACAGGCGCGGTGCTCCTGCCCTTCTTCGCCTTCATGACGATGCTGATCGCCATCCCGACGGGCGTGAAGTTCTTCAACTGGATCGGGACGATGTGGCGCGGGAAGCTCACGTTCGAGACACCCATGCTGTGGTCGATCGGCTTCCTCGTGACCTTCCTCTTCGGTGGCCTGACCGGCATCATCCTGTCGAGCCCCGCCCTGGACTTCCACCTGTCCGACTCGTACTTCGTGGTGGCGCACTTCCACTACGTCGTCTTCGGCACCGTGGTGTTCGCGATGTTCGCCGGCTTCTACTTCTGGTGGCCGAAGTTCACGGGCCGGATGCTCAACGAGCGGCTCGGCAAGATCCACTTCTGGATGCTGTTCATCGGCTTCCACATGACCTTCCTCATCCAGCACTGGCTGGGCGTCGAGGGCATGGCCCGCCGCTACGCCGACTACATGCCTGAGGAGGGCTTCACCTGGGAGAACCAGGTGTCGACCATCGGTGCGTTCCTCCTGGCCGCGTCGACCCTTCCGTTCCTCTGGAACGTGTACACCACGTGGCGCAACGCGCCGAAGGTGACCGTCGACGACCCGTGGGGCTACGGCCGCTCGCTCGAGTGGGCCACCAGCTGCCCGCCGCCGCGGCACAACTTCACCTCGCTCCCGCGCATCCGCTCGGAGTCGCCGGCGTTCGACCTGCACCACCCCGAGGTCGCGGCGATGGAGCAGGCGCCGGGTCACGGCGGGCTGGACGCGGTGTACGGCGACCCCGACCGACGGGGGCACCAGGGCCTGGTCGAGGAGCGTCGTGACAGCGCGCAGTCGTCGGCCGCCCAGTCGACCACCACCGTGATCGACGACGAGGAGGAGAACCGCAAGTGAAGATCGAGATCAAGCTCTTCCTGTTCCTCGCCCCGTTCTTCGTCGCGGTGGGCGTGCTGTACGGCCTGTTCACCGGCTTCGAGGAGCCGGTCGGCTACCTCGGCATCCCGCTCGTGGGTGCGCTGGTCGCCATGGTGGGCGCCTACCTCGCCCTTACTGCCCGCCGGATCGACCCCCGGCCGGAGGACGACGAGGAGGGCGAGATCGAGCAGGGCGCCGGTGACCAGGGCGTGTACTCGCCGTGGAGCTGGTGGCCGCTCGTCATCGCCGCCGCGGCCGCGGTGGCCTTCCTCGGGCTGGCCGTGGGCTGGTGGGTGCTGTACATCGGCTTCATCCTCGGGGTCATCGGCCTCGTCGGCTGGGTGTTCGAGTTCAGCCGCGGGCAGCACGCGCACTGAGCGCACACCGACGCACGTCGGGCGAGGGCCCCTCACGCAGCTTCGCGTGAGGGGCCCTCGTTCGTCCCTGTGACAGCCCGGACACGGATCGACAACGATCAGGCGCAGAGACCATCGGAGCTCCACGGCGGCCCGGTGCAGCGTGGTGGAATGGCACCTCACCATTCCTTGAGAAGGAGCAGCATGCGCGTCCCCCAGAAGACCGTGGCACTGGCATCTGCCGGCCTGGTCGCCCTCAGCCTGAGCGCCTGCGGGACCGAGAAGCCTGCCGGGTCGCCCGCCGGCGACGCGGGCGCTCAGGCCGAGGTCGCCGAGGTCGCGACGGCGGCGGACCTCACCGAGCTCGCGACGCAGATGCAGGCCGCGCAGGAGAAGGCCTCCACGTCGCACCTGGAGCTGACGTACGCGGGCGAGCTCGCCGACGCCGCAGGGATGAGCGAGAGCACCACCAGCGCCGACCTCTCCTACGGCGCCACGCTCGAGGAGTCGTCGATGCACATGTCCATGGCCGTGATGGGCACGGACATGGACATCGTCCTGGTCGACGGCACGATCTACCTCTCCATGGGTGAGATGACCCAGGGCAAGTACCTGTCGCTCACCATGGAGGAGATGGCGGACGACCCGGCGATGGCAGGCACCTTCGACTCGATGGAGTCGATGGACGCGGCCGCCCAGGCCGAGGCGATGGCGGACGCCGTCACCTCCTTCGAGCACACCGGCACGGAGCGGGTCGGGGACCTCGAGACCGAGGTGTACAGCGTCACCCTGGACCCGGCGAAGATCGAGAACGGCGCGGCGGGCGTCGACGCGTCGACGGCGGCCCAGGTCGGCGAGATGACGGTCGTCTACAAGGTGGCGCCCGAGGGGCTGCCCGTCCAGGCCGACATCACGATGGAGGTCGCCGGACAGGAGATGGTCGTCGAGTCCTCCTTCAGCAGGTGGGGCGAGCCCGTCGACATCACAGCGCCGGCGGACGACGAGGTCGTCCCGTACAAGGAGTTCGGCCAGGGCTGAGCGGCGCGATCGCAGCGTGAAAGGGCCCCGCACGCTGAGGCGTGCAGGGCCCTTCGCATGCCGGGTCCCGACGTGCTTGACCGGTGTGAGCCGTCAGGCGGGGACGATCAGCCCGGCGGTCTGGGTGCGGGCGCGCTGCAGGCGGTCGGCGACGTCCTGCCAGTTGGCGATGTTCCACACGGCCTTGACGTAGTCGGCCTTGACGTTGAGGTAGTCGAGGTAGAAGGCGTGCTCCCACATGTCCAGCATGAACAGCGGGGTGATGCCGACGGGCACGTTGGCCTGCTGGTCGAAGAGCTGGAAGATGGCGAGGCGCTGGCCGATGGAGTCCCAGCCGAGCACGGCCCAGCCGGAGCCCTGGATGCCGGTGGCGACGGCGGTGAACTGCGCCTGGAACGTCGAGAAGGAGCCGAAGGCGTCCTTGACGGCCTCGGCGAGCTCGCCCTCGGGCTGGCCGCCGCCCTCGGGGGACAGGTTGTGCCAGAAGACGGTGTGGTTGGTGTGGCCGCCGAGGTTGAACGCGAGGTTCTTCTCGTGCAGGTTCACCGCGGCGAGGTCGCCGGACTCGCGGGCCTCGGCGAGCTTGTCCAGGGCGGTGTTGGCGCCGGTGACGTAGGCGGCGTGGTGCTTGTCGTGGTGCAGCTCCATGATCTTGCCGCTGATGTGCGGCTCCAGGGCGCTGTAGTCGTACGGCAGGTCGGG
>NZ_FUZQ01000002.1 GCF_900167525.1 Krasilnikoviella flava
GCCCCGACTCTTTCCCAGCCCGCACCGGTGCGTGAGCGGGGCGTGATCGACACGTCCCTGCGGCAGGCCGCGCGGCGGCGCAAGGGGGTCCGGTCGGTCGGGTTCCACGCGTTCATGATCGTGTGCACGATCGTGGTGCTGTATCCCGCGGCGTGGATGCTGATGAGCTCGTTCAAGCCCAGCAACGAGATCATCGGGAACATCAGCCTGTGGTCGGACAACCTGTCGTTGTCCAACTTCGCGACCGCACTGTCCGGGATCGGCGGGGTCGGGTTCTGGACCTTCTTCGGCAACTCGATGATCCTGGCCGTCGCGTCCGTGGTCGGGGTGGTGCTGTCCTCCACGGTCAGCGCGTACGCGTTCGCGCGGATCGACTTCCCCGGCCGCAGCGTGTTCTTCGCGATCATGATCGGCACCCTGCTGCTGCCGTTCCACGTCGTGATCATCCCGCAATACATCATGTTCAACGAGCTCGGCATGGTGAACACGTTCATCCCGCTGCTCGCGCCGAAGTTCCTCGCCGGCGAGGCGTTCTTCGTGTTCCTCATGGTGCAGTTCATGCGCAACCTGCCCCGCGAGCTCGACGAAGCAGCCCGCATCGACGGCGCCGGGCACGCCCGCATCTTCGGCTCGATCATGCTGCCCCTGATGCGCCCCGCGATCATCACCTCCAGCATCTTCGCGTTCATCTGGTCCTGGAACGACTTCCTCGGCCCGCTGCTCTACCTGAAGAAGCCCGACCTGTACCCGCTGCCCATCGCGCTACGCCTCTACGTCGACCAGACATCCGTGTCCGACTACGGCGCCCAGATGGCCATGGCCGTCCTGGCCCTGCTGCCCGTGATGCTCTTCTTCATCCTCTTCCAGCGCTACATCGTCGACGGCGTCGCCACCCAAGGCCTCAAGGGCTGACGATGGCACACGGCGAGACGGTGCACAGGAACGCGACGGAAGGGGTGGCCATGGCGGCAAGGTCCGGGCGGGAGGGTCGCGGCCGGCGGAAGCGTTCCGGCGCGGCGGGCGAGACCCGCACCGGGGCGGCCCTCGGGCTGTTCGCCGAGGTGGTGCTGGCCGGCGTGCTGGTCGCGCTGGGCAGCCTGCTTCTGGTCACCGCGGTGCCGTCCCTGGCGGCGGGCGTGGCACACGTCCGCCGCCAGGTGACCGGCCACGAGATCGGGGTGGCCCGCTTCGCCCGCGACTGGTGGGCGGCCGTGCGGGCCCTGTGGCCGCTCGGTCTCGCCGCCGTCGCGGTGGCGCTGCTGCTCGCCCTCGACTGGCAGCTCGCCCGGGCGGACGTGCTGCCCGGCGCGAGCGTCGTCGCGGTGGTGGTCGCGGTGGCGGCGGCCGCCGTGGTCGTCGTGCTGGCCCGGGCGGCGGGGGCCTGGTCCGAGGGGGCCGACACCTCCTCCGGCAGCGCCACCGGGATGACGGCGCGCGAGGCGCTGGCCGCGGGCGCGCAGCGCACGCAGGACGACCTGACCGGGTCCGTGCTGCTCGCCGTCGCGGCAGCGCTGTGCGTCGTCTTCGTCTGGATGCTGCCGCCGCTCGTGCTGGTGGTGGGCGGCCTGCTCGCCCTCGCCGTGGTGGGTGTCGAGATCCGCCGCTCCGCGGCCGGCTGAGCCGACCAACACACCGCCGATGGTCGAGCGGGTCGAGACCTGGTCCGTGGTCTCGACAGGCTCGGCCGACACTGTCTGATTCCGCAATGCAACGATGCAGAGAGGAACGAACCCATGCGTACGACCAGAACCACCGCGGGCGCCGTCGCGGCACTGACGGCGGGAGTGCTCGCCGTCGGCGGCGTCTCGGCCGCCGCGGCGCCGGCCCCCACCGGAGGCCACGGGCGGCCTGACGGCGTCCAGCTGGAGCACCTCGACCGGGGCCTCGTCGCCGCCTCGACCAGCGAGGGCGTGTTCCTGTCCTGGCGGCTGCTCGGGGACGAGGTCACCGGGCACACCGACACCGGGATGGCCGGGCCGGGTTTCGTCGTCTTTCGGGACGGGAAGCGGATCGCGACAGTCACGGACTCCACGAACTACGTCGACACGGCGACAGCAGGCGGCGGCGCGACCGCGCGCTACGCCGTCGCGCCCGTCACCGAGGGCAAGCACGGCACGGAGCTGGTCGGCAGGCCCAGCGCTCCCGTGACCGCCTGGTCCGACGACCACCTCGACGTCCCGCTGAACAAGCCCGCCGACGACGTGACGCCGCTGGGCGAGCCGGTCACGTACTCCGCCAACGACGCGTCCGTCGCGGACCTCGACGGCGACGGCGCTCTCGAGATCGTCGTCAAGTGGTACCCGTCGCGCGCCAAGGACGTGTCGCAGAAGGGGTACACGGGCAACACGTACCTCGACGCCTACGAGCTCGACGGCACCCAGCTGTGGCGCATCGACATGGGCGTCAACGTCCGCTCGGGCGCGCACTACACGCAGTTCCCGGTGCAGGACTTCGACGGCGACGGGACCGCCGAGGTCATGGTGAAGACCGCGCCGGGCACCAAGGTCACGACGTACCGGGACGGGCGGCCCGCGAACGAGCGGTACGTGCCGATCTCGAAGGCGGACCGCAAGGCCGGCGTCACGAACCAGGACGACTACCGCTGGAGCGCCGCGGACTACGCGGACCACCTCGTGGAGCTGTTCCAGGGCTGGACCGAGGAGCCCGAGGTCGAGAGCGGTCAGTGGCCGGCGACGATCGAGGCGGCGCTCGGCATCGAGCCGCGGTACGACTACCCGCTGTCCGAGGACGACGCCCGCGAGCTGGTGGACCTCTACGTGGACGAGTGGGCGCCCGCACGGTCGGACCGCAACGACCTGCGCACCTTCGACGGCTTCGTCCTCACCGGGCCGGAGTACCTGACGGTCTTCGACGGCCGCTCGGGCAAGCCGCTGGACACCGTGGACTACGAGCCGGGCCGCACGGACGACGGGCTGCGCTGGGGCGACTACGAGTGGACGCGGATCGAGCCGGGCAACCGCGTCGACCGGTTCCTCTCGGGCGTCGCCTACCTGGACGGCGAGCACCCGTCGGCGATCTTCGCCCGCGGGTACTACACGCGCGCCGCGATCGCGGCCTACGACTGGGACGGGCGGCACCTGTCGACGCGCTGGACCGCGGACTCCGGGTTCAAGCCGATGAACAACCCGTTCCTGGACAGCGCCAACAAGGGCGTGCGGCCGGACCCGGAGAACGAGCTGACGCAGCTGTGGGGGCAGGGGTTCCACTCGCTGTCCGCGGCGGACGTCGACGGCGACGGCCGGCAGGAGATCGTCTATGGGGCGGCCACGCTCGACGACGACGGGACGCTGCTCTACTCGTCGTCCGACACCCTGCCGGAGGGGTCGTCGAACCCGGGCGCCGAGGCGAACCTCGGCCACGGCGACGCCATGCACGTCACCGACATCGACCCGGCGCGCCCGGGCCTGGAGATCTGGACCTGCCACGAGGGCGGTGCCGGCGTGCCGTACGGCTCGGTGCTGCGCGAGGCCGCGACGGGCGAGGCCTTGTTCGGGGCGTTCTCGGGCAAGGACACCGGCCGGTGCCTGGTCGGCGACGTCGACCCCACCCCCGGCATCGAGGTCTGGGCGTCCATGCCCGACGGCACGGACGCGTCCGGGCTCCTCAGCGCCACGGGGGAGCAGCTGCGCGCCACCACGCCGGGCACCAACCAGACCGTGCGGTGGGCCGCCGACGGCACCACCCAGATCGTCACCGGCTCGCGCGAGGAGACCCCGCGGATCGTCGACGGCGACGGCACCGTGCGCCGCACGCTGGAGGGCACGCGCACGAACAACGACACCAAGGGCAACCCGTCGCTCGTCGCCGACGTGCTGGGCGACTGGCGCGAGGAGGTGCTGGTGCGCACGACGGACTCGTCCGCGCTGCGGATCTACACCTCCACCGAGGTGAGCGACATCAAGATGTACACCCTGCTGCACGACCCGCAGTACCGGGCCGAGGTGGCCCGCCAGCAGACCACCTACAACCAGCCGTCGTACCCGGGGTTCTACCTGGCGTCCGACACCGACTGGTCGCAGGTCCCCGTCCCGTCGCTGAAGTAGTCCGCAACTACCTCGGCGGGGCAGGAACTACCTCGCCAGAGAGGAACACCCATGAAGGTCCCCGCCCGTCGCCGGCTCGTCGCCGTCGTCGCCCCCGCGGCCGTCGTCGCGCTGCTCGCCTCGTCCTGCTCGGCGGACGACGCCCCGTCGGGCGTCGCCGAGACGCTCGACCCGGACGAGAAGATCACCTTGACCGTCGCCTGGTGGGGCGACGACGACCGCGCCGCGCGGTACACCGAGGCGCTGGACCTCTTCGAGGAGCAGCACCCGAACATCACCATCCAGAGCTCGTTCGTGACGTTCGACGACTACTGGACGGCGCGGGCCACCGAGGCGGCAGGCAGCTCGCTGCCCGACGTCATGCAGTTCGACTCGTCCTTCCTGCGCGAGTACGCCGGCACCGGGCAGCTGCTCGACGTCACGCCGTACCTCGGCGAGGGGTCGGACGCGGCGATCGACACGACCGAGCTCGCGCCTGAGCTCGTCGACTCGGGGTCGATCGACGACGCCGTGTACGCGGTGCCGACGGCCACGAACACGTGGGCCACGTTCTACAACCCGTCCGTGGTGGAGAAGCTGGGCATGGAGCCGCCGGCCGAGGACTTCACGTGGGACGACCTGGCGGCGTGGACCGCCGAGGCGAGCGAGACGGGCGCCGGCGAGGACCCCGCGCTGTACGGGGCCAACGACTACACCGGCGTGTTCTGGGCGTTCCTGCAGCACCTGGTGCAGGAGGGCGTCACGCCGTTCACGGACGACGGGAAGCTCGGCTTCACCCGCGACGACATGGCCGAGTGGCTGCACTCCGGGGACGCGCTGCGCGAGGCCGGGGCGTTCTTCCCGGTGAAGCGTGCGCAGCAGCTCGCGCCCGAGGGCGGCTTCACCGTCAACGAGCAGGCGCTCGAGATGAGCTGGGACAACTTCCTCGCCGGGTACGTGGCGGGCTCCGGGCAGGACGACATCGCGATGCTGCCCACGCCGTCCGGGTCGGACGGCGAGAAGCACATGTTCGCGCGCACCTTCCAGATGGCGGGCTCCGCGCACACCGAGCACCCGGCCGCGGTGGCCGCCCTGCTCGACTTCTTCGTCAACGAGCCCGAGGTGGGCCGCATCTTCGGCACGTCGAAGGGCGTGCCCGCCACGCAGGCGCAGCGCGACGCCATGGAGCTCGAGCCCGGCTCCGTCGACGAGCGGGTGGTGCAGTACGAGGAGGAGCGCGCCGACGACATCACCGAGCCGGCGCCCATCCCCGTGGAGGGGTTCGGCGCGCTCGAGGCGGAGTTCAAGCGCCTCGGCGAGGAGCTCGCGTACGGCAACGTCACGGCGGACGAGTTCGTCGAGCAGTGGTTCACGATGGCGGACTCGCAGCTCGCCTGACCGCCTGACCCGGCACCGTCACCGCGAGATCCGAGCCACCTCGGCAGAGAGGCACACATGAAGGTCACCATCCTGGGCGCCGGCGCGATCGCCGGCGCGCACGCGGAAGCCGTCCGCGAGCTGTCCGCGCGCGGCGGGCCCGTCGGCGTCCGGCTGACGCACGTCGTCGACGTCGACCCCGGCCGCGCGGCCGCGTTCGCGGCCGAGCACGGGGTGCCGCACCACGGCACCGACCTGCAGGCGCTGCTCGACGCGGGCGAGGTCGACGTCGTGCACATCTGCACGCCGCCGTCGGTGCACCTGGACGCCGCGGTGGCGGCGCTGCGGGCGGGGGCGCACGTCGTCGTGGAGAAGCCGGCGGTCCTGTCGCTGGCCGAGGCCGACGCCCTGGCGGCGGCCGAGCGGCAGGCGATCGACGCGGGCCTGCCGGGTCGGTTCACCCAGATCGTGCAGCACCGGTTCGGCGCGGGGATCCAGCGGCTGCGCCGCATGCTCGACGACGGCACGCTGGGCGCCGCCTACGTGGCGCAGTGCGACACCCTCTGGTTCCGCACCCCGGAGTACTTCGAGGTGCCGTGGCGGGGGCGCTTCGACACCGAGGGCGGCGGCACCACCATGGGCCACGGCATCCACCAGTTCGACCTGCTGCTGGCCGTGCTCGGCCCGTGGACCGAGGTGCGGGCGATGGCCGGCAGGCTCGCGCGGCACACGGACACGGAGGACGTCTCGACGGCGCTGGTGCGGTTCGCGGGCGGCACGATGGCGACGATCACGAACTCCGCGATCTCGCCGCGCCAGACGTCACGACTGCGCTTCGACACCGAGGCGGCGACGGTCGAGCTGGAGCACCTGTACGGGTACGACGACACGAGCTGGACCATCACCCCCGCGGCCGGGCGCGAGGACGTCGCCGAGGCGTGGGCGGCGGACGCGGCGGCGACGCACGAGGCGTCGGACGGCGGCGCGAGCGGCCACCTGGCCCAGCTCGTGCCCACCTATCTCGCCCTGGCCGAGCGGCGCACCCCGCCGGTCACGGTCGCCGACACCCGCGCCACCCTCGAGCTGGCCGCGGCGATCTACAAGTCCGCGTTCACGGACGCCACCGTCCGGTCCGGCGAGATCGTCGAGGGCGACCCGTTCCACGCCTCGATGGCCGGCTCCGGCACGCCCTGGCCGCCGGTCAAGGACGTCCCGTCCGCTGGTTGAGCCTGTCGGAACCCGGCTCCCGGGGTCTCGACAGGCTCGACCAGCAGTGCCCCCGCCGCCCGGTCTGACACGCCCTGAGAAACGCCGACCGCGCGGTCGGCGCCCCTGTTAACGTGACCACGCTCACACGCGCCCGGGGCACGCGCCCCGGCCGACGTCACGACGAAGTGGGGACGGATGCGACAGGTCACGAGACGGGAGCTCCTCGGCTGGGGGCTCGCCGGGGGAGCGACGGCGATGCTCGCCGGGTGCGCGACACCCGGCACGACGTCGGTCAACGCCCAGCCGGTGGTGCCGGCCGCGGCAGGGGAGAAGGTCACGCTCACGTACTGGGCGTGGCTCAAGGACCTGCAGAAGGTCGCCGACGTCTGGAACGCCAAGAACCCGGGCGTCCAGGTGCAGGTCTCCTGGATCCCGGGCGGTAACGACGGCGGCTACCAGAAGATGTACTCGGCGCTCGCGGCCGGCGGCGGGCCCGACCTGGCGCAGGTGGAGATGCGCACCGTGCCCGAGTTCATGCTGGTCAACGGGCTGGTCGACCTCGAGCGGTACGGGGTCTCGGAGCACGCCGACAAGTTCGACGAGACCCTCTGGAGCCAGGTGAGCTTCGCGGGCGGCGTCTACGGCATCCCGCAGGACTCCGGCCCCGTGGGGATGTACTACCGGCCCGACCTGTACGAGCAGGTGGGCGCCGACGTCCCCACCACGTGGGCGCAGTGGGCCGAGGTGGCGCCCGCGTTCCGCGACGCCGGCGTCTACATCGACTCCTTCCCGCTGGACGACACGTCGGTGTTCACCGCGCACGCCATGCAGGCCGGGGCCACGTGGCTGCGCAGCGCCGAGGACGGCTGGGTCATCGACATGGCGGGCGAGGTGACGCTCGACGTCGCGCGCTTCTTCGACCAGGTGATCGACGACGACCTGGTGACCACGGCCGCCAACCCCTACACCCCCGGCTGGTACGCCGCCGCGGCGCACGACCAGATCGCCTCCCTGGTGAGCGCGAGCTGGGGCGACGCGCTGCTGCAGAGCGTGAGCGGGGCCGAGGGGAAGTGGCGCGTGGCGCCCGCCCCGCGCTGGGACCACGGCTTCGGGTCGTCGTTCATCGGCGGCTCGACGTCGGCGGTGCTGGCGAACAGCAAGCACCCGAAGGAGGCGATGGAGTTCGCCGTCTGGATGAACACGGACCCGGAGGGCATCGACGCGATGATCGAGCACTCCGGGATCGGGTGGTCGCCCGCCCGCGACTACATCGGGGCCGCGCGCGAGGAGCCGAGCGAGTTCTTCGGCGGGCAGCGGTACAACACGGAGGTCTTCCAGCCCGCCACGCAGGACCAGAACCCCGACTGGCAGTGGTGGCCGATCACGCAGCAGACGTTCAACATCCTCGGCGACGGGTTCCGGCGCAAGGCGACGGGCGGCACGCTCGTCGACGCCGTCGTCGCCGCGGAGGAGCGGACCATCGAGGTGTTCCGTCAGAAGGGCCTGACGATCCGGAAGGCGGAGCGATGACCACGCAGACCACCACCACGCCGACCGGCGCGGCGCCCGGTACGCGCGTCGCGGGCCGACCGCCGAAGAAGCGCAGCACCGCCGTCGACCGTGCGCCCTGGATCCTGGTGGGTCCGTTCCTCGCGCTGTTCCTGCTGACGTTCGTGCTGCCGATCATCGTGGCGATCGGGCAGAGCTTCACCACCGTCACCCGTGCCGGCCTGTTCGGCGAGCAGGGTGTCACCACGGGCTTCGCCTGGTTCGAGAACTACCGGATCGCGCTCGAGGACGGGAACTTCGTCGCGTCGATCTGGCGGATGCTGCTGTTCGGCGTCGTGCAGGTGCCGGTGATGATCGTCGCCGCGACGGTGCTCGCGCTGCTGCTCGAGTCCGCGTCGGCGCGCTGGCCCGGCTTCTTCCGCGCCACCTTCTTCATGCCGTACGGGATCCCGGGCGTCATCGCGACGATCCTGTGGTCGTTCCTCTACGTGCCGGGCCTGAGCCCGATCATCGACCTGACCGAGACGCTGTTCGGGTTCACGCCCGACTTCCTCGGCGCCGGCACCGTGCTGTGGTCCATCGCGAACATCGTCACCTGGACGTACGCGGGCTACAACATGCTCATCATCGTGGCCCAGCTCAAGGCCATCCCGCCGGAGATGTACGAGGCGGCGCGCGTGGACGGCGCCGGCCCGTGGCGCACGGCGTGGAGCATCCAGCTGCCGCTGATCCGCCCGGCGCTGGTGCTCACCACCGTCTTCTCCATCATCGGCACGCTGCAGCTCTTCGCCGAGCCTCAGCTGCTCATGACGGTCTCGCCCGCGATCGACTCGCAGTTCACGCCCAACCTGTCCGCCTACACGACCGCCTTCGCCTACAACGACTACAACGTCGCGGCCGCCCAGTCGGTGCTCATCGCGCTCGTCGCGTTCGCGCTCTCCTTCCTCTTCCTCCGGCTGACGAACAGGAGCTCGCGATGACCAGCGCCACCGTCTCCACCGCGCCGCGCCGCACCGACGTCCCTGACGTCCCCGCCCCGCGGGAGGGCCGTTCCGGCCGCCGTCCGGCGTCGACGATCCTCGTCACCGGCATCCTCGTCGTCGTCGCGATCTACTTCCTGGTGCCCGTGTACTGGGTGGTCGTCGCGGCCTCGAAGACGACGGACGACCTGTTCGGCACCAACGGCTTCTGGTTCGGCAACACCTTCGCCCTGTTCGACAACCTCGGCGCCGTGCTCACGTACGGCGGCGGTGTCTTCGTCCGCTGGTTCGCCAACTCGGTGCTGTACGCCGGGGTGGGCGGGCTGATCGCCACGTACCTGGCCGCGGCGGGCGGGTACGCCCTGGCCAAGTACCGGTTCCGTGGGCGGAACCTCATCTTCGGGCTCGTGCTCGGCGGCGTCCTGGTGCCCGGCACGGCCACGGCCCTGCCGCTGTTCCTGCTGTTCAGCCAGCTCGGGCTCGCCAACACGTACTGGAGCGTGCTGATCCCGTCGCTCGTGTCGCCGTTCGGGTTCTTCCTGTGCCGCATCTACGCGGACGCCACCGTGGACTCCTCCCTCGTCGAGGCGGCCCGGATCGACGGCGCGGGGGAGCTGCGCATCTTCCACACCCTCGGGCTGCGGATCATGACGCCCGCCCTCGTGACCGTCTTCCTCTTCCAGATCGTCGGGATCTGGAACAACTACTTCCTGCCGCTCGTGATGCTGAGCGACCAGGACCTGTACCCGATCACCCTCGGGCTCAACAACTGGAACAGCCAGACCGACCGGCTGCCCGAGTTCTACGAGCTCACCACCGGGGGCGTGCTGCTCTCGGTCATCCCGCTCGCCGTCGCCATGATCGTGCTGCAACGGTTCTGGCGCGGCGGCCTGACGGAAGGCGCTGTCAAGGCATGACCCTGCACTCCCCGCTCCCGCACGAGTCCACCGCGCCCTGGTCGGGGCGGGTCGACCCGCCACGGTCCGCCCCCGCCGGGGACACGCCCCGGCTCTCCCTCGACGGCACGTGGGGCTTCCGCCTCCTGGCGGGCGTCCCCGGTTCCCCGGGCGGCCACGGCGTGCTCCCCCACGGCGAGGCACCGGCCGACTTCGCGCAGCCGGGCTACGCGCCGTCGTCCGCCGCCGGCTGGGGCGAGCTCCCCGTGCCCGCGCACTGGGTGCTCGAGGGCGACGGCGCGCACGGGCGCCCGATCTACACGAACGTGCAGTTCCCGTTCCCGGTGGACCCGCCGCACGTGCCGGACGAGAACCCGACCGGCGACTACCGTCGCGAGGTCGACGTCCCGGAGGCCTGGGCCGAGAGCGGCCGCGTGCTGCTGCGGTTCGACGGCGTGGAGTCGTTCTTCACGGTGTGGGTGAACGGCGTCGAGGTCGGTTCGGCATCGGGCAGCCGGCTCGCGCACGAGTACGACGTGACCGACGCCGTGCGCCCCGGCGCCAACACCGTCGCCGTGCGGGTGGTGCAGTGGTCGGCCGCGAGCTACCTCGAGGACCAGGACCAGTGGTGGCTGCCCGGCATCTTCCGCGACGTCACCCTGCTGCACCGGCCCGTCGGCGCGCTCGACGACGTGTGGCTGGACGCCGACTTCGACCCCGCCACGCAGGACGGCGTCCTCGTGCCGGAGGTGCGGGCCGACGACGCCGCGTACCCGGTGCGGCTGCGCGTGCCCGAGCTCGGGGTCGACGTCGTATGGGCCTCGCCCGAGGACGTCGCGCCCGTGGCCGTCGGCGCGGTGGAACCGTGGTCGGCGGAGGAGCCGAACCTGTACGACGCGACCGTGGCGTCGGCGGGCGAGACGGTCACCCTGAGGGTCGGCTTCCGGCGCGTCGAGATCGTCGGCGACCGGCTGCTCGTCAACGGTCGCCGGGTCACGTTCTCCGGCGTGAACCGGCACGAGACGCACCCCGACCGCGGGCGCGTCTTCGACGAGCAGCATGCCCGCCGCGACCTGGCGCAGATGAAGCAGCACAACGTCAACGCCATCCGCACCAGCCACTACCCGCCGCACCCCGGGTTGCTCGACCTCGCCGACGAGCTGGGGCTGTGGGTGATCCTCGAGACCGACCTCGAGACCCACGGCTTCGAGGCCGGCGGCTGGGTGGGCAACCCCAGCGACGACCCGCGCTGGCGCGACGCCTACCTCGACCGCGTGCGCCGCACCGTCGAGCGCGACAAGAACCACCCGAGCATCGTGCTCTGGTCGCTCGGCAACGAGTCGGGCACCGGCAGCAACCTCGCCGCGATGGCGGAATGGGTGCACCACCGCGACCCGTCGCGGCCCGTGCACTACGAGGGCGACTACGCCGGCGAGTACACCGACGTCTACTCGCGGATGTACTCGACGGTGCCGGAGACGGAGTCGATCGGTCGCGACGACGTGCTCTCCCCGCTGCTCGGCTGCAGCGTCGCCGATTCGGCCCGGCAGCGGTCCAAGCCGTTCCTGCTGTGCGAGTACGCCCACGCGATGGGCAACGGCCCGGGCGCGCTGGACCAGTACCGCGAGCTCGTGGACACCCACCCGCGGCTGCACGGCGGGTTCATCTGGGAGTGGCGGGACCACGGCATCCGCACCACCACGCCCGACGGAACCCCGTACTTCGCGTACGGCGGCGACTTCGGCGAGGTCGTGCACGACGGCAACTTCGTCATGGACGGCATGGTGCTGTCGGACGACACCCCCAGCCCGGGGCTGACCGAGTTCTGGCACGTCGAGCGGCCGGTCGTCGTGCGGCCGGTGGACGGGCCGGCGTCGGGGAGCGTCGAGATCTGGAACCGCCGCCACACCGCGGACACCGCCGACCTCGTGCTGCGCTGGCGCGTCGAGCACGACGGCGAGGTGGTCGCGTCCGGCGAGGACGGCGCGTCGGTCGCGGCGGGGGAGCGGGCCGTCGCCGGGCTGCTCGACCCGGCGTCCCTGCCGGAGGCGAGCCGGGGCGCCGAGGCGTTCCTCACCGTGGAGCTCGCGCTGCGCGAGACCGCGTCGTGGGCCGACGCCGGGCACGTCGTCGCGCGGGACCAGTGGGCGCTGCCGACGCCCGCCGCCGTCCGCGCGCCGCGTCGTGCGGGCGTGGCGCTCGCGGACGCCCCCGTCGCCTTCCGCGGGCCGGAGCTGGTGAACCTGGCCGGCGCGGACGTGTCCGCGCCGCGCGTCGAGCTGTGGCGCGCACCCACGGACAACGACCAGGGTGCCGCGATGGGGTCCTACGACGTCGGCGACCCGACCGCCATGCCGTGGCGCGGCATGCCCGCGCCGCCGGTCGCGGACCGCTGGCGCCGCCAGGGCCTGGACCGGCTCACCCACCGCACCGTCGCCGTCGAGCAGACCGCCGACCGGCTGCGGGTGCTGCGGCGCGTGTCGGCGGCGCAGAGCCGCGCGTCGATCGCCGTCGAGGAGACGTGGACAGCCGAGCGGTCCGCCTCCGGTGTCGTGGAGGCCGTGCTGCGCGTCGTCATGACGCCCGACGACCGGTGGGACGACGTGTGGCCGCGGATCGGCGTGCACCTGGCGCTCCCGACCGACGTCGACGGCGCGGGGTGGTTCGGCCTCGGCCCGCACGACTCCTACCCCGACGTGCGCGGGTCGGTCGTGGTGGGGCGCCACCGCGCGGGCATCGACGACCTGTCCGTGCCGTACGCGCGGCCGCAGGAGTCCGGGCACCGGTCCGAGGTGCGCGAGCTGGTGCTGGAGCGCGGCGGCCGGCCGTGGGCGGGCGTGACGCTCGGCCGCGACGCGCGCGGTCGCCTGCCCGGGTTCACGCTCGCCCGGCACTCCGCCCACGAGCTCGCGGCGGCCGCCCACCCGCACGAGCTGCCCGAGCCGTCGAGCCACCACCTGTACGTGGACGCCGCCCAGCACGGCCTGGGCTCCCGCGCCTGCGGCCCGGACGTGTGGCCGACGGCGATGCTCCGCCCGCAGGCCCGCACCCTCGAGCTGCGCTGGCGCGCTCTGTGACGCCCCGATCGCGCGTCGCGAGGTAGTGCACATCCCGCCGAGGTAGTCCGGTCCCTGCCGAGGTAGTTCGTGACATCGCGTCACGAACTACCTCGGCGGGAGCTGAACTACCTCGGCGGGACGGCGGAGGTGTCCGCGACGGTCGCGCCGCCGTCGAGCACGATCCGCCGGCCGCGGAACCGCTCACGCATCGTCCGGTCGTGGGAGACGAGCACGAGCGTGCCGTCGAACGCCGCGAACGCGCGCTCCAGCTCTTCGACGAGCGCGGGGGACAGGTGGTTGGTCGGCTCGTCCACCAGCAGCACGTCCGTCGTGGTGGTGACCACGCGCGCGAGCTCGAGGCGGGAGCGTTGCCCCTGGGACAGCTCGCGGACCGGGCGGGGCAGGTCCTCCGGGCGGAACAGGCCCGTGGCGAGCAGCGCCTCCGCGTGCTCCTCCAGGTCGCCCGGCCGGCCGGCGGCGAAGGCGTGCAGCACCGTGCGCGCGTCGAGCGACGTGAACCCGCCCGCCTGGCGCAGGTGCCCGACGGCGCCGACGGTGCGAGCCGTGCCGGTGTCCGGTGCGACCTCGCCCGCCACCACGCCCAGCAGCGTGCTCTTGCCCGCACCGTTCGGGCCGGTCACGAGCACGTGCTCGCCCGCGGCGATCGTCAGGCGGGGGACCGCGAGGCGCGGCGCGTCGAGACGGCCGCGCACCTCGACGCCGTCGAGGAGGATCGCGGGGCCGGTGCCGTCGGCCCCGCCGTCGCTCCGGTCCGTCGCCGGCCCGGCCGTAGCGACGTCGGTCCGGAATTCCGCCCGGTCGGCGGGCCGCTCGGCGGGGTCGTCGGTGAGCCGCCGCACCCGCTCCTTGGCGTTGCGGATGCGCCCGGTGGCGCCGTGGGTGCGCGCCCGGGAACGGAACGCGCCCGAGCCGAAGGAGGCCATGGGCAGCTTGCGCGGGATCCGCTCCATCGCCTCCGCGTTCGTGTCGGCGATCCGTTGCTGCCGGCCCAGGTCCGCGCGCCACCGCTCGTAGGCGAGCCGCAGCTGCTCGCGCTCGGCGTCCTTCGCCGCGAGGTAGCCCGCGTACCCGGTGCCGTAGCGCCGCGCGCCGCCGCCCTCGACCTCGACGAGCGTCGTGGTGAGGCCGGCCAGGAACGCGCGGTCGTGGGTGACCGCGACGACGGTGCCGTCGTGCGCGTGGAGGCGGTCGGTGAGCCAGTCGAGGGCGTCGTCGTCCAGGTCGTTGGTCGGCTCGTCGAGGAGCAGCAGCTCCGGGTCGGCCGCGAGCGTGGCCGCCAGCGCGAGGCGCGAACGCTCCCCGCCCGAGAGCGTGCCGAGCGCACGGCCATGGTCCAGGCCGGGCAGGCCCAGCCGGTGCAGCGCGACGGCGACCCGCCGGTCCGCGCCGCTCCCGTCGCGGGCGTCGAAGCGCGCGGTGAGCGCCCCGTACCGGCGCAGGGCGTCGTCCAGCGCGGCGCCGTCGAGCGTGCCGAGCCGGTCCTCGAGCGCCGCGATCTGCGCCGCGAGCGTGCGGAGGTCCGCCAGGAGGTGGTCGATCGCCTCGGCGACGGTGCTCGCCCCCGGCAGCTCGACCGTCTGCGGCAGGTACCCGGCGCCGCCCGGCGCGTGCACGACGCGGGTGCCGTTCTGTGGCTCCAGCGAGCCGGCGACGACGGCGAGCAGGGTGCTCTTGCCGGAGCCGTTGTCCCCGACGACGCCGACGCGCTCGCCCGGCGCGACGGTCAGGGACAGGCGGTCGAGCACCACGCGGTCGGCGTAGCGCAGGGTGATGTCGGTGAGGGTGAGCTGTGACGGGTCCATGGGTGGGACTCCTTCCGTCGCCGGCGTCGGCGACCGTGGAGGACGGCGGGCGCGCGGACGCCGACGCGGAGCAAGGCTGTCGGACCTGCTCGACGCGTCGGCGCGGGTGTGCTCACAGAGTTCCCATCGCCGTGCACCCTACGGACCCGGCGCGCGGCGCACCAGCGGATTGTCGGGGGCCGGGCTCACCAGGACAGGGCGACCGGACCGATCAGCCCGGACGGGCGGCGGTCGCCCTCGTAGTAGTTCGCGGCGCTGTTGCTCACCAGCACCTCGAGGGTGCGACGGCCCGGCCGGAGCGTGCCCGCCGGGAGGTCGAGCACGTACGGCGCGGTGAGGGCGTGCCCGACGACGACGCCGTCCACGCGCACCGTCGCCGCCTCGCCGACGACGCCGAGGTCGAGGCGGGTGGCGCCCGCGCCGTCGGGCACGTCCACCTCCGCCGCGTACCGCACGGAGCCGGCGAGCCGGCGCAGCGCGGGCTCGCGGGACCAGTCGCCGAGGCGCAGCTCCGGGGGCGCGACGGCGGACGGGTCGTCCGCGATCGCGTCCGCGTCGCCGACGACGCGATCGACCGTGCCGCGCCAGCCCGCGACCTCGAGCCGCCGGCCGAGGGCCGGGGCCGCGGGGACGACCGGGCGCCCCGCGGCGCGGACGAGCGCGAGGGTGCGGCGGCGCTCCAGGTCCAGCAGCACACGGCCGTCGGCGTCGCGCTCCACCGGGTGCCGGGTGTCGGCGAACGGGTCCCACCAGCAGGCGTCGTCGGGCACGGCGGGGAGCTGCAGCGCGGTGCGGACCCGCTCCTCGCCCTCGTGGAAGACGACGTACCCGGCGCCACCGGCGAGGACGACGGCGCGCAGGCCGGGCGCCGCGGGCTCGGCGTCGACGACGGGCAGCGCGCGCGACCGCAGGTCGTCCTTGAGCGCAGCGACGTCGGGCACGCCGTCGTCCGGGTCGACCAGGACCAGGTCGGTCCCCGCGGCGGCCGCGGCGTCGTCGCGGTCGACGTAGCCGAAGTCGACCTGCGCCTCCAGGAGGGCGCGCACCACCGGGCCCGACGGCGCGGCGTCGGGCCGGCTGAGCACCCCCACCGGCCACACGGGCGGCGTCGCGTCGAGCAGCTCCGCCACCCGCCGCACGTACCCGACCAGCGGCGCCAGGTGCGGCCACCACGAGTTCCACCGGCCGAGGTCGGGCTCGCTCTCGAACGCGCGGCCCCCGCGCACGGAGGCGAAGAACGCGTGCAGCACGGGCGTCGTCACGCCGCGGCTCAGGTACCAGTCGAGCAGCCAGCGCGCCTCGTCGAGGCTGAGTCGCCAGCCGTACGCGCCCAGCACCTCCGTCACGGCGGGTGCCCCCCGCCGTCGCGCGGCGCTCGCGGCCACCTTGGGCGCAGTGCTCTCGGGCCCGTCGAGGCCGCTGGTGCCCACGGTGTCCCCGGGAAGCACCCAGCGCCAGACCGTGTCCTGCCCCGGCCAGTGCAACCGGCCGGCGGTGGCCAGGTCGTCGGGCTCGGCCGGGTGACCGGTGAGGGCGATGCCGTGGGCGGCGCACCACGCGGCCTGCGCGTCGTAGTACACGCGGTGCAGCCGCGCCCGCACGGCGTCGTCGTAGGCGCGCACGAACCCCGTGGCGTCCGGGTCCGTGCCGCCGGGCCGCGTGCCGTCGCCGCTGTCCCACAGCTCGGGAAGCCGTCGCAGCACCTCGGGCTCGGGGACGTCGAGGCGGGCCGCGACCTCCGCCTCCAGCCCCGGCGTGTACGGGCGGGCGAGCGGGCGGTGCCCGCGGCCCAGCAGGAACGGCTCGTCCGTGAACATCGCGACGACCGTCGTGCCCAGGTGCTCCCCGAGCGCCGCCGCGTACGCGTCGTGGGTGAGCTCGAGAAACGTCGCGATGGCGTCCGGGTTCAGCAGGTCGGCCGCCGGCGGGGCGAGCGCGGAGCCGTCGTCCTGCTCCGCGTGCGCCCCGCGGATCGTGCCGCCGCTGGTCGCGTCGAACACCGCCGTCACGCGCCACGCGCCCGTCGGCAGGGCGAGCCGCACCAGTCCCGGCGCGTGCACCGGGAGCAGCACGGCGACCCTGCTTCCCGTGTCGTCGCCCGCGGGCCGCGCGACGACGCCCAGCAGCCGCGCGTCCAGGTCGCGACCCAGGGCGGGCCGCCAGTACGCGGCCTCGTCCCCGCCGTCCGGCCCGCTGTCCGTGACCGCGACGTCGCGCGTCACGGGCACGAGGCAGCGCGCGGCGAAGGCGGGGTCGCGCGCCACGACGCCGCCGTTCGCCGACCCCGACGGGTACGACGCCTCGTCGTACAGCATCACCGCCAGCCCCAGCCGGGCGCACTCGTCCACCGCGACGCGCACCAGCCGCAGGAACTCCGCTGTCAGGTACCCGACGCGGCGGCCCAGCCCGACCCGGGCGCTGAGCGTGACCCCGACGAACCCGGCGCCGGCGATCTCCCGGAGCTGCCCGAGCACCGCGGCGTCGTCCAGGTCGTCGTTCCAGAACACGAACGCGTAGGGCCCCACCGGCCCGTCCGGCGTGGGCGGCGGCATCAGCCGACCCGCACCACGCGCACCGCGCCCGCGGGCACGACGAGCGGTCCGTCGACGGCGTCGCCGGTGAGCAGCTCGACGCCGGTCACCGGGGCGCCTGCGGCGCCGAGCGTCGCGTCGGCGTCCGTGTGGTTGATCGCGAACAGCCACGACGTCGCCACCCCGGTCGAGCCGCGCTGTCCTGAGCGTGTCGCAGGGTCGTCGGCCCACCGCCGCACCACCTCCACGCCCGCCGGCGCGACCACGTCCGGCCCCACGCCGGCCTCGGCCACGAGCCGCTCGGCGAGCGCGTCCAGGCCTGCCTCGTCGAGCCGCGTCGCGACGTACCAGGCCCGGCCGGACCCCACCTCGCGGCGGGTGATCGCCGGTCGCCCGGCGAGGGTGCCGTCGTGGTACGACGCGACCACCTCGGTGCCGTCGGTCACGCGCGTCTTCTCCGTCCACAGGTCGGCCCCGGCCTCGCCGCCCACCGCCTTGCCGACCACCCGCACGGACACGCCGTCCTGCAAGGGGTGGAACTCCTCGGTGCGCACGCCCAGCAGGTCGCGGAACGCGCCGGGGTAGCCGCCGAGGCGCACGTGGTCGCTCTCGTCCACGATGCCGGAGAAGTAGGTGACGACGACGGTCGCCCCGCGCTCGGCGGCCGCCGCCACGTTCGCGGCGTCCGCGTCGGTGACGACGTACGTGGTGGGCAGCACGACGAGGTCGTACCCGCCGAGGTCGGCGCCCGGCGGCACGAGGTCGGTCGTGACGCCGAGCCGCCACAGGGCCCGGTACCAGGCCTGCACCTGGTCCATGTAGCGCAGGTCCTGGGTGGGGTGCGAGTCGAGCTCGGCCCCCCACCACGAGGGCCAGTCCACGACGACGGCCGCGCGCGAGCGCACCCGCGACCCGCGCACCTCGCCGAGCGCGCGCAGCGCCTTGCCGAGGTCCACGACGTCGCGCCACAGGTCGGAGTCGCGGCCGGCGTGCGGCACCATCGCCGAGTGGTACTTCTCGGCGCCCGCCCTCGACTGGCGCCACTGGAAGAACATCACCGAGTCCGCGCCGCGCGCGACGTGCTGCAGCGAGTTGCGCAGCATCTCGCCCGGGGCCTTGGGCGTGTTGCGCGGCTGCCAGTTCACCGCCGACGTCGAGTGCTCCATGAGGATCCACGGCGCACCGCCCGCGACGCCGCGCGTGAGGTCCGCGGAGAAGGCCAGGTCCACGTGCCGCTCGGGGTCGGCGGACATCGTGTAGTGGTCGTTGGCGACGACGTCCAGCTCAGGGCCCCACGTGAAGTAGTCCATGCCCTTGCAGTGCGCGGTCGCCATGAGGTTGGTCGTGACGGGCACGTGCGGCGTGATCTCGCGGAGCGTGTCGCGCAGGTCGCGGTAGTAGTCGAGCAGCGCGTCGGAGGAGAACCGGTGGAAGTCGAGCTGCTGCGTCGGGTTGGCGAAGGTGGGCGCAGTGAGGGGCGGCAGCACGTCGTCGAACGACCCGTAGCGCTGGGACCAGAAGGCGGTGCCCCACGCCTGGTTGAGGGCGTCGACGCTGCCGTACCGGGCGCGGAGCCAGTCCCGGAACGCCGCGGCGGCCGTGTCCGAGTAGTCGCGCGACACGTGGCAGCCGATCTCGTTGTCCACGTGCCAGACGGCGAGGGCGGGGTGGTCGCGGTAGCGCTCGGCGATGCGGGTGGTCATGCGCAGCGCGTAGTCGCGGTGCACGGGGTGGGTGACGGCGTACGACTGGCGCCCGCCCTGGTGCAGCACGGTGCCGTCGGCCAGGCGGGGGAGGATCTCGGGGTGGCGGCGCGTGAGCCACGGCGGCGGCGACGCGGTGGCGGTGGCGAGCGCTACGCGGATCCCCGCCGAGTGCAGGCGGTCCATCGTCTCGTCGAGCCAGACCCAGTCGAGCTCGCCCTCGCGCGGCTCGATGGTGGCCCAGGAGAAGATCGCCACGCTGAGCACGTTGACGCCGGCCTCGCGCATGAGCTCGAGGTCCTCCAGGCGCACGTCCTGCGGCCACTGCTCGGGGTTGTAGTCGCCGCCGAAGCCGAGGCCGTCGAGGCCGGCGTTCCAGGGGCGGGGGGTGGGGGTGGACTCCGGTGTCGTGCGTCGTCGCATGGCACGAGTCTGTCATGTATCGATTCAACGGGGAAGCGCTTGCCGACCGGTGTCCGGATGCCGAACATGCACCTGCGCTCGGGATGTCGCCGCATCCCGAGCGCAGGTGCATGTTCGGCAGGTGGGTGGTGGATCAGCCGACGCCGGTCGTCGACTCGCGGACCACCAGCTCGGGCTGGAACGTCACCTGCTCGACGACGTCGTCGGGGTCCAGCAGCAGGTCCGCGGCGCGGTGGCCGAGCTGGTGGGTGGGCTGGCGCACCGACGTCAGGGGCGTCGCCAGCTCGCCCGCGAACGTGACGTCGTCGTACCCCACGACGGCCATCCCGGACGGCACCGGGACGCCGGCGGCGCGCAGCGTGCGCAGCGCGCCGAGGGCCGTGAGGTCGTTGACGCACATGGTGGCCGTCGGCCGGTCGGCGAGCCCGAGCACCTGCTCGGTGCCGGACTGGCCGCCGTCGGCGTTGAGCGTGGAGATCGTGATCTCGACCAGCGCCTCGCCCGGGTCCAGCCCCAGCTCGACGAGCGCGTCGTGCAGGCCGGCGCTGCGGTCGGCGCACTGGCGGATCGTGTGCGCCCCGTTGAGGAAGGCGATGCGCTCGTGCCCCAGGTCGACGAGGTGGCGCGCGGCGGCGGCGGCGCCCGCGCGGTCGTCGACGGCCACCGACGACAGCGTGTCGACCGGCGACGGGCGGTCGAGCAGCACCACGCGCACGCCGCGGGCGCGGAGGGCCTCCAGGTGCTCGACGTCGGGGGTGGACGGCACGACCATGAGGCCCTGCACCCCGTGCTCCTCGAACAGGCGCAGGTAGCGAGCCTCGCGCTCCGGGTTCTCGTCGGAGCTGGCGAGCATCAGCGTGTAGTCCGCCTCCTCGAGGCGGTCCTCGATACCGCGCGCCACGTCGGTGAAGAACGGGTTGGACACGTCGAGCACGATGGCGCCCGCCGTCGTGATGGTCCCGGCGCGGAGCTGGCGGGCGGAGCCGTTCGGCACGAACACGAGGTCGTCGATGGCGGCGAGCACCCGTTCGCGCGTGGCGGGGGAGACGCGGTCCGGGCGGTTGAGCACGTTCGAGACGGTGCCGACCGACACCTTGGCCTGGCGCGCGACGTCGCTGATCGACGCGCGGCGGCGGGGGGCGGTCGTCGTCATGGGCTGCTCCTCGGGTTCGGGCGCCTCGTCGCGCCTGGGCTCCAGCGTAGAGGTACCTGTGCGTGGTCCGGTCTTGCTAGGTTCATCGTATGAACCGTTTCACCGACGACGGCGCAACGACGCACGTCTGTTTCGTGTCCCGCGTACGACGCGACCGGCTCGAGGAGTACAAGGCGGCCCATGCCGCGGTCTGGCCCGAGATGCTCGAGGCGCTGGCCGAGACCGGCTGGTACGACTACCGCCTGTTCCTCGGCGCGGACGGGCTGCTGGTCGGGGTCCTGCGGACGGACGACTACGAGCGCGCGCAACGCGACATGGCCGCCCGCGAGATCAACGACCGGTGGCAGGCCGCCATGAAGGGCTTCTTCGAGCCGGCCGAGGGGCGGCCCGACGAGGGGTTCGTCCAGCTCGAGGAGGTCTTCCACCTGGAGTCGCAGCTCGAGGCCGCCCGCCGGGCCGGCTGACCTGCCCCCGAGTTGTCAGAGCCACCTCGGGGTATACCCCTCCCTGGCTCTGACAACTGCGCAGGCTCGCGAGTTGTCGGACTCACGGCGGGCTATACCGCTCGGCGGGTCTGACAACTCGGTGGGGCGGTGCTCGAGCCTGGACGGGCGGTTGACGCCGCCGCGGAGCCCCTCTAGGCTATGAAACGATTCAAAGCGGGCCGTGCACCGGCCGCACCAGCATCGCGCGACGGAGCGCGGACGAGGAGGAGACCATGACGGCGACGACGCCCGTGCTCGACGCACGGCTGCGCAAGGCCCTCGGCGAGCAGACCATCGAGCTGCCCTCGTGGGCGTTCGGCAACTCGGGCACCCGGTTCAAGGTCTTCGGCACGCCCGGGACCCCCCGTGACCCGTACGAGAAGATCGCGGACGCCGCCCAGGTGCACCGCTACACGGGCCTCGCGCCGCGGGTGTCGCTGCACGTCCCGTGGGACCTGGTCGACGACTTCTCCGACCTGGCCCGGCACGCCAAGGAGCACGGCGTGACCATCGGGATGATCAACTCGAACCTGTTCCAGGACGACGACTACAAGCTCGGGTCGCTCACGCACTCCGACCCGGCCGTGCGCCGCAAGGCGGTCGCCCACCACGTGCAGTGCATCGACGTCATGCGCGCCACGGGGTCCAAGGAGCTGAAGGTCTGGCTGCCGGACGGCACCAACTACCCGGGGCAGGACTCGATCCGCGCCCGGCAGGACCGGCTCGCCGAGTCGCTCGCGGAGATCTACGCCGAGCTCGACGACGACCACCGGATGGTGCTCGAGTACAAGTTCTTCGAGCCGGCGTTCTACCACACCGACGTGCCGGACTGGGGCACGTCGCTGCTGCACTGCCTCGCCCTCGGCGAGAAGGCGAACGTCGTCCTCGACACCGGGCACCACGCGCCCGGCACCAACATCGAGTTCATCGTGGCGCAGCTGCTGCGGCAGGGCCGGCTCGGCGCGTTCGACTTCAACTCCCGCTTCTACGCGGACGACGACCTCATGGCCGGCGCCGCGGACCCGTTCCAGCTGTTCCGGATCATGCACGAGATCGTGCAGGCGGACGCGCTGCGGCCCGAGTCGGGGGTGAACTTCATGCTCGACCAGTGCCACAACATCGAGGAGAAGATCCCCGGCCAGATCCGCTCCGTGATGAACGTGCAGGAGGCCACGGCCAAGGCGCTGCTCGTCGACGCCGAGGCCCTCGACGCGGCGCAGCGGGCCGGCGACGTGCTCGGCGCCAACGGCGTGCTCATGGACGCCTACAACACGGACGTCCGCGGCCTCCTCGCCGACCTGCGCGTCGAGCAAGGCCGGGACGCCGACCCGATGAAGGCGTTCGCCGCGTCCGGCTACGCGGAGCGGATCGCGGCCGAGCGCGTGGGCGGCCAGCAGGCCGGCTGGGGCGCCTGAGCATGACCACGACGGCGGGCACGACGGCGGGCACGACGGCGGGCACGACGGCGGGCACGGCGCAGTCCGCCGTCGCCGATCGCGTGCTCGACGGCCCGCACGGCGACCTGCGCGTGCGCGTCTACCGGCCGGCGGGCGTGCCCGTCGCCGGCCTCGTGTGGGCCCACGGCGGCGCGTTCGCGCACGGCGACCTGGACATGCCCGAGGCCGACGGCGTCGCGCGCGGCCTTGCCGCCGCGGGGATCACCGTCGTCAGCGTCGAGTACCGCCTGGTGTCCGCGCTCGACTACCGCGTCCCGGGCGCGACGCCCGGGACGGACGGCGTCCGCTTCCCGGTGCCGTCCGAGGAGGTCGCCTTCGCCTTCGCGTGGGCGACGGGCGAAGGGGCCGCCGACCTCGGGGTCCCCGCCGGTCGGTGGTCGCTGGGCGGCGCGAGCGCCGGCGGCGACCTCGCCGCGGGGGCGTCGCTGCGCCTGCGCGACCTTGCGACGGTCTCCCGTCGACCCGCCGCCGTCCCGCTCGGGCTCGGGTCGACCGGTCCGGACGGCGCGACGCCCGTACCCACGCCGCGCAGCGTCGTGCTCGCCTACCCGGTGACGCACCAGGAGCTGCCCGAGCCCACCGCCGAGCTGGCCGCCAAGATCGCGGCGCTGCCGCCGGAGAAGAACTTCCCGCCGGGGGCGGTGCGCGCGATGAACGCGAACTACCTCGGCCACGACGGTCCCGCGGCCTCGCCGTACGCCTTCCCGGGCGGTGCGGACCTCCGCGGCCTCCCGCCCACGCTGATCGTCAACTCCGACCACGACGCGCTGCGCTCGGGCGGCGAGGCCTACGCCGCCGAGCTCGCGGCCGCCGGGGTCGACGTCCTCGTGGTCCGCGAGGACGGCACCACCCACGGCCACCTCAACCGGCCCGGCGAGCCCGGGTTCGCGCGCAGTCTCGCGCGGATCGCGGCGTGGTTGACCACGGACGCGCTCGTCGGCACCACGCACGAGCCCCCGCGCTGACGTTCCCGTACCTCCTGACCGCACCCATCCCCGTCCGTCGGCCGACGGACCGACCACCGGAGCACCGATGACGAACCAGACCGTCAACCCGACCGTGGAGGCCCTCGTCGCCCGGTCGAACCGCCTGGGCGCCGACCCGAGGAACACCAACTACGCCGGCGGCAACACGTCCGCCAAGGGGATCGAGAAGGACCCGGTCACCGGGCAGGACGTCGAGCTGCTGTGGGTCAAGGGCTCCGGCGGCGACCTCGGCACCCTCACCGCGAAGGGCCTCGCCGTCCTGCGCCTCGACCGCCTGCGCGCGCTCACCGAGGTGTACCCCGGCGTCGAGCGCGAGGACGAGATGGTCGCCGCGTTCGACTACTGCCTGCACGGCAAGGGCGGCGCGGCCCCCAGCATCGACACGGCCATGCACGGCCTCGTCGACGCCGCGCACGTGGACCACCTGCACCCGGACGCCGGTATCGCGATCGCGACCGCCGTCGACGGGCCGGAGCTGACGCGGCGGATCTTCGGCGGCAAGGTCGTGTGGGTGCCGTGGCGCCGCCCCGGCTTCCAGCTCGGTCTCGACATCGCGGAGATCAAGGCCGCGCACCCCGAGGCGATCGGCACGGTGCTCGGCGGGCACGGGATCACCGCCTGGGGCGAGACGGCCGAGGAGTCCGAGGCGAACTCGCTGTGGATCATCGAGACGGCCGCGGCGCACATCGCCGAGCACGGCGCGCCGGAGCCCTTCGGGCCCGCCCTCGACGGCTACGGCGCCCTGGCCGCCGACGAGCGCCGCGCCAAGGCTGCCGCGCTCGCCCCGCACCTGCGCGCCGTCGCCTCCCACGACAAGCCGCAGGTCGGCCACTTCACCGACGCCGACGTCGTGCTCGACTTCCTGGCGAGCACCGAGCACGCGCGCCTCGCCGAGCTGGGCACCAGCTGCCCCGACCACTTCCTGCGCACCAAGGTGAAGCCGCTGGTCGTGGACCTGCCGGCCACCGCGACGGTCGAGGAGATCGTCGAGCGCCTGTCCGAGCTGCACGGGGCGTACCGCGCCGACTACACGGCGTACTACGAGCGCGGCGCCGCCGGGGCGCGTGCCCGCGGCGAGGAGCCGCCCGCCATGCGCGGCGCGGACCCGGCGATCGTCCTCGTGCCCGGCGTGGGCATGTTCTCCTACGGCGCGGACAAGCAGACCGCGCGCGTGGCGGGGGAGTTCTACGTCAACGCGATCAACGTGATGCGCGGCGCCGAGGCGCTGTCCACGTACGCCCCGATCGACGAGTCGGAGAAGTTCCGCATCGAGTACTGGGCACTCGAGGAGGCCAAGCTCCAGCGCAAGCCGAAGCCCAAGCCGCTCGCGACGCGCGTCGCGTTCGTCACCGGCGCCGCGTCGGGCATCGGCAAGGCCATCGCGACCCGCCTCGCGGCGGAGGGCGCGTGCGTCGTCGTCGCGGACCTGGACCTGGAGAAGGCGCAGGCCGCCGCGGCCGAGCTCGGTTCCACCGACGTCGCCGTCGGCCTGGCGGCGAACGTCGCCGACGAGGCCGCCGTGCAGGCCGCGCTCGCCGAGGCCGTCCTCGCGTTCGGCGGGGTGGACATCGTGGTGAACAACGCGGGCCTGTCGCTGAGCAAGTCGCTCTTCGACACCACCGAGGCGGACTGGGACCTGCAGCACGACGTCATGGCCAAGGGCTCGTTCCTCGTGGCCAAGAACGCCGCGCGCATCCTCGTGGACCAGAAGCTGGGCGGCGACATCGTCTACATCTCGTCGAAGAACTCCGTCTTCGCGGGCCCGAACAACATCGCCTACTCGGCCACCAAGGCCGACCAGGCGCACCAGGTGCGGCTGCTGGCCGCCGAGCTCGGCGAGCACGGCATCAAGGTCAACGGCATCAACCCGGACGGTGTCGTGCGCGGCTCGGGCATCTTCGCCTCCGGCTGGGGCGCGAACCGCGCCAAGACGTACGGCATCGAGGAGCAGGACCTGGGCAAGTTCTACGCCCAGCGCACGCTCCTCAAGCGCGAGGTGCTGCCCGAGCACGTCGCCAACGCCGTCTACGCGCTGTGCACGTCCGACTTCTCGCACACCACCGGTCTGCACGTGCCCGTCGACGCGGGCGTGGCGCAGGCGTTCCTGCGATGACGTCGACGTCGGCCGGACCCGGGGCGACGGCGGCGGGCACCCTCGCCGCCGTCGACCTGGGCGCCACCAGCGGGCGCGTCATCCTGGGCCGGTTCTCTTCGACAGGCTCAGGGCGCCGCGGGCAGACGATGCACCTGCAGCACGTCGCACGGTTCCCCAACGAACCGGTCCGCACACCGGACGGCCTGCACTGGAACCTGCTGGAGCTGTACCGCCAGGTGCTCGACGGCCTGGCCGCGGCGGAGCGCGAGGCGCCGGGGGAGATCCTCGGCGTCGGGATCGACTCGTGGGCCGTGGACTACGGGCTGCTGCGCGGCGGCCGCCTGCTCGGCGTGCCGTACCACTACCGCGACGCGCGCACGGCGGACGGCGTGGAGCGGGTGCACGCCCGGGTCGACGCCGCCGCGCTGTACGCGCGCAACGGGCTGCAGCACCTGCCGTTCAACACCGTCTTCCAGCTCGCGACGGAGGGGCCGCTGCTCGACCTCGCCGACCGCATGCTGCTGGTGCCGGACCTGCTGGCGCACTGGCTCACCGGGGCGGAGGTCGCGGAGCGCACCAACGCCTCCACGACCGGGCTGCTCGACGCCCGCACGGGGGAGTGGGACACGGGTCTCGCCGACCTCGTCGGGATCCCGCCCGGGATCCTGCCGCCCCTCGTCGACCCGGGGGCGTCGCTGGGGACCCTCAGCCCCGACGTCGCGCAGCTGGTGGGCCGGGCGCTCGAGGTGACGGCCGTCGGCTCGCACGACACGGCCTCCGCCGTCGTCGCGGTCCCCGCCGCCGACCGGGACGTCGCCTACGTCTCGTGCGGCACGTGGGGGTTGGTCGGCCTCGAGCTCGACGGGCCGGTGCTCTCCGAGGACGCCCGCCTCGCCGGTTTCACCAACGAGGGCGGCGTCGACGGTCGCACGCGCTTCCTGCACAACGTCATGGGGCTGTGGCTGCTCAGCGAGTCGATCCGCACCTGGGAGCGCGAGTCCACGGCGGCGCAGCGGTCCAGCACCCTGCAGGAGCTCCTGGCCGAGGCGGCGCACGTCACCGCGCCCGTCGCCGTCTTCGACGTCGACGACCCGCGCTTCCTGCCGCCGGGCGACGTCCCGGGGCGCATCGCCGCCTGGTGCCGCGAGCACGACCAGCCGGTGCCCGCCACGCGGGGCGAGTACGTGCGCAGCATCGTCGAGAGCCTCGCGCAGGCGTTCGCGGACGCCGTCACGACGGCGGCGAGGCTCGCGGGCCGCACCGTCTCGACCATCCACGTGGTCGGCGGGGGCGCGCAGAACACGCTGCTGTGCCAGGCCACGGCGGACCGCTCCGGGCTGCCCGTGGTCGCCGGTCCCGTCGAGGCCACCGCGATCGGCAACCTGCTGGTGCAGGCCCGTGCCCGCGGTCTCGTGGACGGCGGCCTGGAGGACCTGCGCGCGCTCGTCGCCGCGGCGTTCACGCCCGAGCGCTACGCGCCGCGGTAGGACGCGGCGGTCGCCATGCCGATCGCCATGCCGGTCGCCATGCCGGTCGCGATCCTGGCGTCCGTGCCGGCGACCCCCGCGGGCACGGCGACCAGGGCGACCGGCCCGACCGCCGGCGTGGCGCCGGCCAGCGGCGCGGCCGAGGCGAACTGCGCCCACACGTGCTTCTCGCCGTGGTCGGTGCGGTACCAGCCGACCCGGTCGGCGATGGTCTCGGCGAGCCGCAGCCCGTGCCCGCCCTCCCCGGGCTCGCGGTCCTGCGGCACGACGGGCGGCCGGTCGGGGCTGCGGTCCACGACGTCGAGCACCGCCACCCGTCCGTCGCACAGCAGCCGGGCCGTGACCGGCGGGCGCGCGTGCTCCAGCGCGTTCGCCACCAGCTCGCTCGCGACGAGCACCATCTGCTGACGGCCGGACAGGCCGCCGACGTCCGCCGCCGGCCCGGTCGCCGCGGCCTCGCAGTGACAGGGGAGGCGTGCCTCGAGCTCTGCCCGCACGTCCGCGAGCTCGTCGACGGTGCGCAGCGTCCACGACCCGACGACGGCGAGCCCCCGCGGAGGAACGCCCTCCCGCGGGCTCAACGAAGCACGCCCTGAACCATGCCGCCTCCTGTGCCAACGGGGTCGTTTCCCTGCCGCAGGGCCGCGCCGGCGGCCGAGTCCGACGTCGACCCTACTGCCCCTCGGGCGGCGTCGCGCGCGCAGCCACCGGTTGCCTCGTGCGCGGCTGTGACCTGCAACGACGCCCCGCCCGCGACCGTCGTCGGACGGTCGCGGGCGGGGCATCGCACCGGGGCGGTCAGCGACGCCAGGGGCGCCAGCCGTCGTCGCCGGTGAGGTACGCCTCGCGGGTGTGCGCGGCGGCCTCGTCGTCCGTCAGCTGCGGCCGCCCGTCGACGACCTGGCCGGCGGGCGCGGCGCCCGGCCCGGCGTTGCGGAACTCGCGCATGAAGTCGTCGCGCCACGACCATCCGCTCATGTCCGACCAGGCGGGGGTGCCGACGTGCGCGCCCAGCCACGAGTCGCGCACCACGACCGACGGGTCGACGAGCGGGTTGCTGCTCGGGTGCCACGGGCGGCCGAGGAAGACGGTGCCCGCCGCGGCGTCGGAGGTGAACCGCGTGTGCGTGAACAGGAAGCCCTTGCCCCCCGGCACGGTCGCCGGGGCGGCCACGTACCCGTTGTTCGTCCCGGAGCCACGGTCCAGCGAGCGGATCTCCGAGTCCTCGACGACGAGGGTGCCGCCGCCGTAGACGAAGTCGACGTCCCCCTCGATGTACGAGCCCGTCACGTACGTGCGCGACGCCGTGTCGCCGGAGCCCGGGTCTGCGAGGTACGTGTCCTGGTTGCCGAGCAGCCGCACGTCGTCGAGCACCGTGCGGTCGCCCGACGTGCGCAGCGCGAGAGCCTGGCTCCCGCCGTTCGCGGCCTCGTCGTAGGCGTTCTCGACGGTGAGGTCGCGCAGCGTGACGTCCTCGGCCAGCACCGACAGCACCGGCGAGCCGGTGTGCCCGAACGTGCCGCCGTAGAACTTGGCCTGGCCGGCGGCGAGGTCGTAGGTGAGCACCACGTCCTCGGGGTCGCCGGTCGCGCCACGGATCGTCACGCCGTCCGCGCCGGGCCACACGCGCACCACCTCGCGGTAGACGCCCGGCTCGACGACGATCTCCACCGGGTGCGACGAGCGCGAGGCCGCGCCCACGGCGGCCCCGATCGACGCGTAGTCGCCGGTGCCGTCGAGCGCTACCGTGACCGTGCGACGGACCTTCTCCGGCGCGCCGAGCGTGCCCGCGTCGGCCGTGAGGATCCGGACGACGTCGGCCACGTCGTCGGGCGCGTACGCGTACCGGGCGGCCGGGTCGAACGTCGGCCCGGTGTCGTCCTTGCGGCCGCGGATCGTGGTGAACCGGTTGTCGCGCGAGTCGACCTTCGAGGCCGGGTCCTTGGCGACGATCGCGTCCTCGCCGTTCGAGTAGACGCTCGACTCGACGACGAGCTGCGACGCCCCGCGCGACATCGTGCCGTACTGCGCCTGCCCGTCGAACCAGTTGTTGTAGAGGTGTCCGGCGGCGACGTTGTCGATGCTCGCGTTGCGCTGGTAGGTGTTCGAGAACCGGTTGTGGTGCATCGTGATCTCGGTGACCACGTTGTCGGTCCAGCCCACGCCCACCGTCTTGTTGTGGTCGTGCAGGTAGTTCCACGACAGCGTGACCGCCGTGGAGTCCTTGCGGACGTCGATCAACCCGTCCCCCAGGCGCGTGAGCTCGTTGTGGTCGATCCACACGTGGCTGGACGTGTCGACGCGGATGCCGTCGTTGTCGTTCTCCGCGCTCTTGCCGTCCCAGTCGCCCGGCACGTACGAGTCGCGGAAGCGCAGGTTGCGCACGACGACGTTCTGCACGTGGTCGAGCCGGAGGCCGACGCCCACCAGCTCGGCGTCCGACGCGAGGCCGACGATCGTCTTGTCGCTCGCCACGTCGATCATCGAGCCGAACTCGGCGGGCTCGATCGTGCCCTTGACGTAGATGGTCAGCGGGTCGTCGGACGCCGCCGCGTCGGCGAGCGCGGCCGCGTCGCGGACGGTGACGGCGTCGCCGCCCGCCCCGCCGGTCGTGCCGTGCGGGAGGTCGTCGGTCGGGGTGGCGGCGAAGCCGGTCGCGACGGGCGACCAGACCGGGCCGTCGGCCGTCGTGGTGGTGGGCGCGCCGATGCGGTCCAGCACCGTCGCCCCGGCCGCGGCCGGGTCGACGTCGGTGGCGTGCGCGGCGGGGGCGAGCAGGGTCAGGGCCAGCACCGGGGCGCCGAGCACGGCGGCGGCACGGGTCGTCGTGAGTCTCATGGATGCTCCTCGATCAAGGGTGTCGATCAGGGGTGGTCAGGAGTCGCGCGGGTCGTCGGTCGAGCGCCCGCCGCCGACGAGGGCGACGTCGTCGAGCACCGTGCCGTCGCCGGCGTCGCGCAGGGCGAGCGTCTCGCGCGGCCCGTTCGCCTCGGCGTCGTACGTGTTCTCGAGCGTGAGGTCGCGCAGGGTGACACCGTCGGCGAGGACGGTCGCGGTGGCCCAGTCGCTGGCGGGCTTGTCGTACGTGACGACGACGTCGGCCGGGTCGCCGGTGGCGCCGCGGATCGTGAGGCCCTCGGCGCCCGGCCACACGGACAGCACCTCGCGGTACGTGCCCGGTCCGACGACGATCTCGACCGGCCGGAGCGACCGCGACGCCGCGCCGACGGCGGCCTGGACGGACAGGAAGTCGCCCGTGCCGTCCTGCGCCACCATGACCTGGCGTCCCAGGCGCTCGTCGCGCGAGGAGCGGGTGCCGGCGTACCGGGTGAGCAGCGGGACGACGTCCTCGACGTCGTCGGCCGTGTACTCGTAGAGGTCGGACGCCTCGAAGGTCGGCCCGGTCTCGGCCGGCTCCTCGCCCCAGTTCCCCCGGAACAGGTTGTCGCGCTGGTGCAGGCGGGCGGCGTCGCCGCTGAGGATGAGCGGGTTGCGGGCGTTCTCGTAGACGCTGGACTCCACCAGCAGCGTCGACCCGCCGCGCGACGTCGTGCCGTACGAGCTCACCCCGGACAGCCAGTTGTTGTAGAGGTGGCCGAGCGCCACGTTGTCGATGCTGCCGTTGCGCTGGTGCACGTTGGAGAACCGGTTGTGGTGCAGCGTCAGCGTGGTCACGACGTTGTCCGTCCACCCGACGCCGAGCGTCTTGTTGTGGTCGTGGAAGGAGTTCCACGACGCCGTCACGGCGGTGGAGTCCTTGCGCACGTCGAGCTGGCCGTCGCCGAGGCGCGCGAACTCGTTGTGGTCCACCCACACGTGGTCGGAGGTGTCGATGCGGATGCCGTCGTTGTCGTTGTCCGCGCTCTTGCCGTCCCAGTCGGCCGCGACGTACGAGTCGCGGAACGTCAGGTTGCGGATGATGACGTTCTCGACCTCGAGCAGCCGCAGCCCGCCGCCGACGAGCTCGCCGCCGGTCGCCGCGCCGACGATCGTCTTGTCGCTCGCCACGTCGATCATCGAGCCGAACGGCTCCACGTCGAGGGTGCCCTGCACGAGGATCGTCAGCGGCTCGTCGGCCGCCGCGAAGGCCGCGAGGTCCGCGGCGTCGCGCACCGTGACGGTGCGGCCGCCGGCGCCGCCGGTGGTGCCGTCCGGCAGCTCGTCGGTCGGGACGGAGGCGAAGCCTGTCGCCGTGGGGGACCAGACGGGGCCGTCCGCGGTGGTCGCGGGCGGCGCCCCGATGCGGTGCAGCAGCGCCCGGCCGGCAGCCTCGGGGTCGGTGCCGGGCGACGCCTGCGCCGCCGGGGCGAGCAGCGTCAGGCCGAGCACGGGCGCGGCCAGGGCCGCCGTGACCCGGCGGGCTCGCGAGCCGGTCCGGTGCGGCCGGGGGGAGGTGGTGCGGTGCGGGGAGTGCCGATGGTCCGCGGTGAAGGGCATCGTCGCGCCTCTCGTGAGACTCGGGCCGGTGGCCCTCGGGTCGGGACGAGCGGGCGGCGGCCCCGGGCGCCGTCGTGGCGGGTCCCCGGTGGTGCCTGTCGTTGCTGGTCGTGCTGCTCGTGGTGCGGCCGACGTCGGTGTCGGACTTCCCGTGCCCGTCGCGCTCTGCGACCGGAAACGCCTCAGAAACCGGTTTCTCACAACGTAGCCGATGGTGGACGCCCGCGTCAATAGTTCAGCCGCCGGTACCAATCGGAGCGTGCGGAGGGCGGAGCTACCGCGCCGCTGCGCCGAGCCGGTCGCGCCATCGCTCCCACGGGGGCGCGACCGCCCAGTTCAGCCGCAGCGTGCGCGCCGCCCGGACCAGGCGACGGCGGCGGCCGTACCGCAGGGTCCGGGCGGACACACCGACCCGGAGGTGCCGGTCCCGGACGATCCGGCGGCGGGGCCCGAGCGCGAACGCGAGGTCCAGGTCGTCGTGGACCTCCGGGTCGACTCGTTCGACCTGGTCGCGCACGGCCCACCAGGTGCTGCGGCGCAACGCCATGCAGGAGCCCCACAGCGCGGTGTGGCCGAGCGCCATCCGGGTGCTGGCGTAGTAGGCGGAGAGGTAGAGCGCGCACGCCCAGCGGCCGCCCCGCAGGTCGGTGAACGTCCCCGTCCCGGTCACGGCGTCGACGGCCGGGTCGGCGGCCATGCGCTCGGCGACGGCCCGCACCCAGCCGGGGCCGGGCTGCGAGTCGGCGTCGAGGCGCGCCAGGACCTCGCCCCGGGCCGTGTCGTACCCCGCCGCGGCGGCCGCGGGGATGCCGACCCGCGGCTCGTGGACCACGACCGCGCCCGCGCGCCGCGCGACGTCGGCGGTCTCGTCGGTGGAGGCGTTGTCCACCACCACGACCTCGAGCGGAGAGAGGGTCTGCGCCGCGAGGAGCGTGAGGCACCGCTCGAGCGCGGCGGCGTCGTCGCGGGCGGGGACGACCACGGAGACCGTGGGAAGCGGCCGCCCCGCGGGCGGGGCGGCCGGCACCCCCGTCACGGGAGCCCCCGCGCCGGTGTCCGGGCAGCGACCCCGGCGACGAGCAACGCCGCCGCGACGCTGCCGGCCAGCGCCGCCGCGAGGTCGCCGACGGTGTCCGGGTACGTCACGTGGATGCTGTCGTCGACGAAAGTGTGCCCCGCGGCCTCGAGCAGCTCCCAGACGACGGCGAGCAGCACGCCGAGGCCGGCCGTCGTCAGCGCGGCCGTCGCGCGGTGCCGGACGGGGGAGACCGCGACGCCGCCCCGGGTCAGCACCTGATGGGCCAGGGCCGCGAGCGCCCCGGTCGCGACGGCGTGCACGAGCAGGTCCAGACCCTCGACCCGCTCGTAGAGCCCGGCCACGGCGCACCACGCGGCGGCGAGCATGACCGTGCCGCACGTGACGTCGAGCCAGGCGGGGGCGCCGGCCGCCCGGGGCACCATCGAGCCGCCCAGGACGAGGGCGAACAGCGCGACGGCGACGCCGTCCGACGTCGCCGCGGCGACCAGGACGCTCACCAGCGCGGCGGCGCGGACGGCGTCGCCCAGCACGATGCCCCACGTCGGCCTCCCCGGCGCGGGGCTCCATGCCGTCCTGGTGCGCGTGGTCAGCGGTGCCGGCGTCACGTGGCCAGCCTAGGCAGCGGCGGCGGGAGCCCACCCGTCGAGCGACGGAGAGGGCCCCTGCCGCCGGACGGTCAGGGCAGCCGGGCGGCGCCCACCCGCGCGACGGCGAGGTCCGCGACGTCCCCCGCCCCCACGATGTCGAGGCGCCGGTCGACGACGGCCGCCACGACGTCGACCTCGAGCGACGACCCCGCCGGCACCTTCCGCACGGCGTCCCAGGCGAGCGCCGGGCCGAGGCCCACGTAGTCGCCCACGCGCGCGAACCAGGGGTCGGGCTCGCCGGACACCTGGGCCAGCACCAGCGTGGTCCACGCCGACCCGGACCGTCGCACGACCGCCACCCACGGGTTGCGCGAGCCGTGCACGTCGCCGCCGCGGTCCGGGCTCAGCGCGACGGCCTCGTCCCCCGACGGGAGCCGCCAGAACCACCCGCCGTACCCGGCGCCGGGGCGGCCGTTGGTCGCCGGGCTGCCGATCTCCACGTCGGCGTCGCCCGCGTGCAGGGAGCCGTGCCAGCCGAGCGCCCAGGCGTCGACCTCGGGCAGCACGACGGCCGTCAGGCGCCGCTCCTCCGTGAGCTGCACGCCGCCGCGCTCGTCGAGCCAGCGCAGCCCCTGGCTCAGGGTCGACCCGCCGTCCGTCACCTCCGTGCGCGCGACCTCTTGCCGGCCGTGGTTCGCGAGCAGGGTCGGGCCCTGGTCGCGCACATAGGTGCGACCGCCCCAGTGGCTGGTGCCGTCGACGTCGGCCACCGCCATCGAGACGCCGTAGTGGTGGCGGTGGTCCACCGGGCTCTTGGCGGTCATCGCCACGCCCTGCAGCGAGTGCACCGGGTGCAGGAACGGGCGCGGGCTGTGCACGCCCGGCATCGACGCGCCGCGGGTGTACCGGGCCAGGGGACGGTCGTCGCCGATGCCGAGCACCCAGTCGTCGTCGGCGGCGCGCCAGCGGGCACGGACCTGGTCGTCGCGGGCGTGGGCCCGCCCCGCGAGGTCGGCGGACGTCACGCCGAGCCGCCGCGCGGGCGGCACGGGTCCCGTGCTGCCCCGCACCACCAGGCCGGGCGTGACGTGCAGGGCGGCGCCGTCGCCCGGCGTCGGGCGCTCCGTGCCGAGCACCCGGGCGTGCAGCAGCTCCCACGCGCGCCGGCCCAGGTCGGCCTGCGGCACGGCGGCCGTGGTCAGCGACGGCGTGGCGTACCGCGCGAGCTCGATGTCGTCGAAGCCGCCGATCGAGATGTCGCCCGGCACGGCCACGCCCGCCTCGTTGAGGCGCGCCAGGAGGCCGAACGCGACGAGGTCGTTGAACGCGACGACGCCCGTCGCGCCGGTGGCCAGCACCGCGTCGGCCGCGCGGTACCCGGCGTCCACCGTCGGGCCGCAGGGCACCGTCGTGACGCGGAGGCCGGGGTGCCGCTCGCGGGCGTCGTCCAGGGCGCGGGCACGCAGCGCGTTCGAGGCGCTGGACCGCGGCCCCGCGACGTAGGCGAGCTCGCGGTGCCCGAGCGCGACCAGGTGGTCCACCATGCTGCGCACGCCCGCCGCGTAGTCGACGCGCACGCTCGGCACGGTGAGGCCGGGCACGTGCCGGTTGATCACGACCACCGGCTCCAGGCGCGGCAGGAGCTCCAGCAGCGCGTTCTCCGACGTGCGTGGCGCGGCGAGGACCAGTGCGTCGCAGCGCAGCCGTGCCTCGAGCGCGACCTCGGCCTCGTCGCCCGTGTTCTCCGCCGTCTCGGCCACGAGCACCCGGTAGTCGTGCGGGGCGGCCGCCGCCATCGTGCCCCGCAGGATCTGCTGGAACATCGGGTTCGCGAGGTCGGGCACGACGAGCGCGACGGAGTTGGTGCGGCCCAGGGACAGGCTGCGTGCCACCCTGCTGGGCTGGTAGCGCAGGTCCCGCGCGGCGACGCGCACCCGCTCGGCGATGTCGGTCGCGACGGTGGCCCGTCCGTTCATCACCCGCGAGACGGTGGCCCGCGAGACCCCGGCGGCGGCCGCCACCTCGTCGATCGTGGGCCCGCCCGAGCGGGCCATCAGGCGTCCTTCCCGGCCACGGCGACGCGCACCGGGCCGAAGGTGCCGCCGTCGTCCGGCCGCAGGTCCGCCCCGAGCGGGGCGCTCGAGAAGAGGCCGACCTCGGCGCCGATCCAGTGGCCGACGCGTGCCTGCCACGGCGCTGCCGCCTCGTGCCACTCCGCGGCGGCGGCGCCGTCGCCCTCCGCCGGCGGGTCGGGTCGCCAGCTCCATGTGACCGCGCCCTCGGCGTCGACCGCCGTGCGCAGGACGACGCTCGTCGCGCCGCCCGGCACGGGCTCCTGCGCGAGGATCTCCTCGTCGCCGTAGGTCCCGCCGCGCCGCACGGTCACCTCGACGCCGACAGGAGTGCGCAGCAGACCTGCCCACGCGTACTCGCGGCCGAGGACGGCGACGCCGGCGCGGGTGCCGGGCGCGTCGCCCGACAGCGCGACCCGGGTCTCCCAGGTGCTCGGCTGCCCGGGCAGCTGCTGGCAGAGCACGGCGCCCTGGTCGCGCAGGTTGCCCCGCGCGGACGGCTGGGCGGGCAGGCGCAGCGTGCCGGCGCCGTCGGCCACGGCCCAGCCGTCGACGGGGTTCGCCTGCCAGTGCCAGCGGGGCGCGAGCCCGGGGGCGGAGAAGTCGTCGCTGCGCACCGGCTCGCCCGGCTCGGCGCCCGGCACCGGCGTCGGGTGGGCGAGCACCGGCCGGCCCTCGTCGCCCAGCACCGGCCACCCGTCGTCGTCCCACCGCACCGGCTGCAGGTGCACCACGCGCCCGAAGACGCCGCGGTCCTGGAAGTGCAGGAACCAGTCGTGTCCGTCCGGGGTGTCGACCCACGCGCCCTGGTGCGGGCCGTTGACGGGGGTGTCGCCCTGCTCCAGCACCACGCGGTGCTCGTACGGCCCCCAGACCGAGCGGGACCGGAACGCCGTCTGCCAGCCGGTCGCGACCCCGCCCGCGGGGGCGAAGATCCAGTACCAGCCGTCGCGCTGGTACAGCTTGGGGCCCTCGAGGGTGCGGAAGCCGGGCAGCTCGTCCCCGTCGACCACGGTGCGCGCCGGCCCGACGGCGCGGCGCAGCGCCGGGTCCACCTCGACCACCGTGAGCCGGTTCTTGACCCCGGCGCGGCTCTTGGCCCAGCCGTGCACGAGGTAGGCACGGCCGTCGTCGGCCCACAGCGGGCACGGGTCGATGAGGCCCTGGCCCGGGAGCAGGCACCACGGCTCGGACCACGGCCCGCGCGGGTCGGCGGCGGTGAGGACGAAGATGCCGTGGTCCGGGTCCGGGTAGACGATCCAGAACAGGCCGTCGTGGTGGCGCAGGCTGGGCGCCCACACCCCGGAGCCGTGCCGGGGGAGCGCGTAGTGCCCGGCGGGCGGCACGGCGGGCAGCGCGTTGGCCACGTGCTCCCAGGACACCAGGTCGCGGGAGTGCAGCACGGGCAGCCCGGGGGCACGGTTGAAGCTGGACGCGATCAGCCAGTAGTCGTCCCCGACGCGTACCGCGTCGGGGTCCGGCCAGTCCGCGTCGAGGACCGGGTTGCTGTAGTGGGTCATGGTCGCCTTCCGTCACGTCGCTGGGACAGTCGGCGAGAAACCGTGAGAAACCGGTTCCCGCCGTGCTGAGCCCAGCCTAGCAACCGGTTTCCGCCGGAGGGAACGCCCGGGTGGGCTCAGCCGGCCAGCACGTGCGACACGTAGAGGGCCGTGGACCCGACGAGGGCGACGGCGCCGAGCCCGAGGGCGAGCCGCTGCATCGCGCGGTTCCCCGCACCGGAGCGGAGCCGGACGGTCGCCCAGGCGACGGTGGCGGCGGCCGCGACCGGGGCCACGACCGTCACGAGGGAGAACACCGCGAGCACGACGAGCCACACGTCCGCGGCGGGGGTCGGCGCCCGGTCCGGCGTCGGGGCGGCCGGGGCGGCGGTGGTCGTCCCGGCGGGGGTCGCCGCGGCGGCGATGGCGTCCACCGGCCCCAGCTCGTCGAGCACGCGCCGCGCGGAGTCGTCGTCGGCCCCGTACCGGGCGAGGGACTCGGCGGCGTGCTCGCGCACCGCGGCCAGGGTCTCCGCGCGCTCGCGCGGGTCCGCGGTCGTGAGGGCGCGGTCGAGGTCGTCGAGGTACGCCTCGACCAGCGGCGGGACGGCGGGAGATGCGGTCATCGAGGCTCCAAGGTCGTGCGGACGTCTTCCGTGAACCGGGCCCAGGTGGCGGTGAACGTCTCGAGCGCCGCCCGGCCCTCGGCCGTGAGCTCGTAGTACCGACGCGGCGGGCCCACCGGGGACGCCACCTGCGTCGTCGTGACCCAGCCCTGCTGGCGCAGGCGCGAGAGCAGCGGGTACAGCGTGCCCTCGCTGGTCAGCAGGGTGCTCGTGGCGCCGAGGCGCTCGGCGAGCTCGAGCCCGTACGCGGGCCCCGAGCGCAGGCAGGCCAGGACGCAGTACTCCACGACTCCCTTGCGGAGCTGGGTGAGGACGGCGTCGCGCGTCGGTACCATGCCTCACAAGGTAGCCATCCGGTTCCTTGCGACGCAAGATAGCGGGGCGCACGACGGCCGCGGACGGTGCCGCCGCCAGGTGCCGGAGCGTCAGGCCCCGGCGTCGTCCGCCACGGCGAGTGCGAGCTCGCAGAACATGGAGTCGGCCCACGAGAACCAGGGCCGGGAGAAGGCCGTCGGGTCGGACGGGTCGAAGCTCTCGTGCACGCGCCCGGTGCCGCCGTCGGTGTCGGCGATCAGCCGCAGGAGACGCACGCGGTCCTCGGGCGTGCCGGTGAGGCCCTCGACGGCGAGGGCGATCGGCCAGACGTGGCCGGGCTTGGTGTGCGGGCTGCCGACGCCGGCCGCCACGGTGCCCGTGAACCAGTACGGGTTCGCCGGGCTGAGCACGAAGTCGCGCGTCGCGCGCCAGACCTCGTCGTCGAGGACGTCGGGGGCGGTCAGCGGGAGGGACAGCAGCGAGGGGGTGTTGGCGTCGTCCATGCACAGCACGCCGCCGAGCCCGTCGACCTCGTAGGCGTACATCGGCCGGCCGGCGGCCGGGGACCCAGCGGGGGCGGGCACGACCCCGTGAGCGGTGACGCCGTCGACGAGCTCGCAGGACAGCCCCCGCGCGTCGTCGGCCAGGGCCGGGTCGCGGTACACCTCGTCGGCGATCTCCGCCACGGCCCGCAGCGCCTGGGCGGCGAACAGGTTCGCCGGCACGTTGTACCCGTAGGTGCAGGCGTCGTCCGAGGGGCGGAAGGCGCTCCACGTCATGCCGGTGAACCCGACCGGGGTGCCGCGGCCGTCACGCGCGAGCGTCTCCGTGGGGATGTCCGTCTCGCGGGAGAAACGGTACGGCGAGCTCTCGTGCCGCTGCTCGGCGCGGAGCTGGTCGACGACCGTGCGCAGCACGCGGTGCGTGCGGTCGTCGAGGACGTCCGTGCGCCCGGTCTCCCGCCACAGCCGGTGGGCCAGCGTGACGGGGTACGCGAGGCTGTCGACCTCGTACTTCTGCTCCCACACGTGCGGGTCGTCGCAGACGTCCTCGGGGTCGTAGTGCGCACCCGTGGGCCCGTCGTTGAACGCGTTGGCGTACGGGTCGTGGTCCAGGCAGGCGAGCTGGCGGCGCACGACGGCCGCGACCAGGTCGGCCAGCGGCGGGCACTCGCGCAGGAACCGCAGGTAGGGCGTGAGCTGCGTGGTCGAGTCGCGCAGCCACATCGCGGGGATGTCGCCGGTGATGACGAACGCGGAGCCGTCGGCGCCGATCGTCACCGTGTCGGTCAGGGTGCGCCGCAGCGCGGCGGCGACCATCGCGCCGACGCGCTCGCCCGCGACGGCCCGCACGCGGCCCGCGGCGGCGTGCAGGGTCGCGTCGATCGCCGGGTCGAGGCGGTGGGGCCCGGTCGTGCTCAGCGTTCCCACGGGGTGGAGTCCTCCTGGTCGGTGACGCGCACGGTCGCGGCGTCGGCGGGCTGGTCGGTGTCGGGGGTGCACCACACGCCGACCGTGAGCGGCACGGCGGCGGGCACGCCCGAGGCCCACGACCCGAGCTCGTCGAGGCCGAGCCGGAACGTCAGCGGCGTCGTCGCGCCCGGCTCGACCGTGACGCGCCGGACGCCGAGCAGCGTCCGGCGGCGCGGCCTGATGCCGCGCTCGTGGCGCCGCCCGTAGAGGGGCACGGACACCGTGGCGGGAGCCGGGCCGTCGTTGGTGACGTCGACGGCCACCTCGGCGGCACCGCCTTCGGCGAGGACGGCCGCGGCGACCGAGGTCACGTCCGCACGGAGGGCGGCCGTGACGCCGGGCGTGTGCGCGGTCCCGAGCGGCAGCCCCCGCAGCACGGGGTTGTCCACGTAGCCGCGGGCGGTCTCCATCCGCTCGTCGTGCGCCACGGGCACGACGCCGTCGGCCGCGGGGAACGTGGCCGGCAGCCGGCCCGAGGCGGCTCCGGTGAGCAGCGCGTCGGCGATCGCGGCGCCGCCGGCGGGGCCGGGGAACGGGACGACGAGCAGCGCGTCGACGAGCGGCAGCAGCTCGCTCAGCACCCGCGGGCGACCGTCGACGACGACGCCGACCACCGGACGGCCGGACGCCCGCGCGGCGCGCGCGACGTCGAGCTGGGCCTGCGGCAGGGCGACCGAGGACAGGTCGACGCCCTCGCCGTTCGTGGTGTCGGGGGCGGGGCCCTCGACGGCGCCGTTGTCCGCGAACTCGTCGTCGTAGCTGCGCCGGCTGGAGCCGCCGAGCACGACGACCGCCACGTCGGCGGCGGCGCACGCCTCCCGCACGGCGTCGAGCGCACGGGGCCCGTCGGGCTGCTCGTCGGGCCGGACGTCGAGCGGACCGCGCAGCCGGCTGCCGGGGGCGTGCCGCACGGTCCCCGCGCCGAGCCGGGCCGTGAGCGCGGACAGCACCGTGGACGCCGCCGGGTCCGAGGGCGGGCGCGGCGGCGTGTAGTCGCCGAGCTGCGCGTCGAGGTCGTCGGCGTTCGGGCCGACGACGGCGACCGTCGCCCCGGCGCGCAGCGGCAGCACGCCGTCGTCGCGCACGAGGACCACGGACTGCCGCGCGGCGCGCTCGACGAGCGCGACGACGTCCCGCTCGGGGGCCGGCGTGGCGGGCACGGGGTCGCCGAGCAGCCCGAGGCGCTGCTTGAGCCCGAGCACGCGGTCGACGGCTTGGTTCAGCACGGCCTCCTCGACCAGGCCCCGGTCCAGGGCCTTCTCGACGTGCGTGAACGCCTCGTCCCAGAGGCTGAGGTCCACGCCCGCCTGCAGCGCGAGCGCGGCGGCCGACGCGGGGTCGGGGGAGCTGTCGCGCAGGCGGTCGATCGCGGTGCCGTCGGCCATCACGAGCCCGCGCCAGCCCCACGCCTCCCGGATCGTGCCGGTGAGCAGCTCCTCGTTCGCGCTGCACGGCACGCCGTCGACGTCGTTGTACGCGGCCATGTACCCGGCGACGCCCGCGCGCGCCGCGGCGAACGCGGGGCGCAGGTGCAGCTCGCCGAGCTCGCGCCGCCCGATCGGGGCTCCGGAGCCGTTGCGGCCGCCGATACCGGCCCCCTGGCCGGCCAGGTGCTTGGCCACGACCGCGACGTGCCCGCCGTCGATCGGGTCGTCGCACGACGTCGTGCCCTGCATGCCCCGGACCGTCGCCTCGACGAGCGCCGCCGCCAGCGCCGGGTCCTCGGAGAAGCACTCCTCTGCCCGGCCCCAGCGCGGGTCGCGCAGCACGTCGAGGCCCGAGACGAGCGCGACGTGCGTGCCGCGGGCGCGTGCCTCCGTCGCCACGAGGGCGCCGAGCTCCTCGGTGAGCGCGGCGTCCATGCCGGCGCCCAGGGCAAGGTTGACGGGCAGCGTCGTCCCGCCGAGCGCCATCAGGCCGTGCGGGGCCTCCTCGACGAACAGGACGGGCAGGCCGTCGCCGTACCGCGTCACGTGCTCCTGCACCGCGGCGTACGCCTCGGCGCTGCGCTCCGGCGGGACGCCGTTCTCCCAGCGCACCGCCGACCAGGGGTCGGCGCGTAGCACGCCGTAGAGGGCGCCGAGCCCGCCCCACCGGTCGACCTCGGCGCGCAGGACGTCGGTGACGCGCGGCGCTCCGTCGACCCAGCGCACGGCCTCCCAGCCCTTGAGGCGCTGGTTGACCTGGCCGATGCGGGTCCGCAGGGGCAGCGAGGCGGCGGCGACGGGCGTCATCCCTTCACCGCACCCGAGAGCAGCGCGCGCTGCATCTGCCGCTGCAGCACCGTGTAGACGAGGTACACGGGCAGCAGCGTGAACAGCGTGCCTGCCATGAGGACGCCGTAGTCGGTGCCGGCGTCCACCTTGAGCGTGGGCAGGGCGACCTGGATCGTGCGCTGCGCCGTGTCGGGCCCGATGAGGATCAGCGGGTACAGGTACGCGTTCCAGAACGACAGGAAGTTGAGCAGCAGCACGGTCGCGATGCCGGGGATGCAGATGGGCAGGTAGACCTGGCGCAGCACCTGCAGGGAGGTGGCGCCGTCCATGGACGCGGCCTCCTCGAGCTCCCGCGGGATCGTCCGCATGAACGACGTGAGGATGACGATCGAGAGCGGGAGGGCGGTGGCCGGCAGCAGGAAGACGACGAACGTGCGCGTGTGGAAGAGGCCGAGCGCCGCCGCGAGCAGGAACGTCGGGAAGAGCGCGGCGAACGACGGGATCAGGAAGCCGAGCGCGAAGACGCCCTCGACGACCTTGCCGGCACGGCCGCGGGCGCGGGCCAGCGCGAACGACGCGGGCAGCGCCAGCACCAGCGTGAGGACCAGGGCGGCGAGCGTCGTCAGCACCGAGTTCGCGATGGCGAGCCAGAGGTCGGCCTGGTCGATCGCCGTCACGAAGTTCGACAGGTCCCACGTGGTCGGCAGCGACAGCGGGGACTCGAAGATCTGCTCGTTGTCCTTGAACGACGAGACGATGAAGTAGTAGAAGGGCACGATCAGCAGGGCGGCGTAGATCCAGGCGAGCGTGCCGCTCGTGATCGAGCCGATGCGGTCGCGCATCGGGAGGGTGGTGGTGCGCCGGGCCATGGCTTGCTCCTGGGGCTGGTCGGGGATCAGTGGGTCGCGCGGAGCACGCGCCGGATGGCGCCCATGCCCAGCAGCCCGATCACGAAGAGGATGACGCCGACGGCCTGGCTGTAGCCGAGGTCGGCCTCGACGAACGCCTTCTGGTAGATGAGGTAGGCGAGGGTCGTCGTCGAGGTGCCGGGGCCGCCCTGGGTCAGCAGCAGCACGTTCTGCGCCGAGTTGAAGAGCATCGACAGGAACTGGAGCATCGTGACGACGCCGATGAAGTCGCGCGCGATGGGCCAGTACATGCGCCAGGCGATGCGCCAGTCGTCGGCACCGTCGATGCGTGCCGCGGAGACGATCTCGGTGTCCACGCCGTCGAGGCGGGAGGCGATGAGCACGGCGGAGTAGCCGATGCCGCTCCACAGCTCGACGGCGATGATCGCGCCCAGGGCCGTGGTCGGGTCGGCGAGCCACGCGGTGCCGTCGAACCCGAGCGGGCGCAGCACGCCGTTGACGAGGCCGTCCGGGTTGAGCATCGCGTAGAACACCATCGCCGTCGCGGGGGCGGAGATGAGCGCCGGGATGAAGAGCAGGTACCGCAGCACCCGGTGCCCGCGCGGCTTCTGCACCACGTAGAACGCGAGCAGGAAGGCGAGCACGATCATGATCGGCAGCCCGACGACGATCTGGACGGCGGAGTTGCGGGTCGCGGCCCAGAACGTCTCGTCCGAGAACACGGTGGCGAAGTTGTCGAACCCCGCGAACGTCGGCGTGGCGAGCATGCCCGGCCACGACAGGAACGCGATGACGAACATCGCCACCACGGGGCCGATCATGAACACCGCGTACCAGACGAGCGCGGGCAGGGCGAGGCCGGGGAACCGCTCGCGGAGCGTCCTGCGCCGGGTCCTGGCGGGGGTGCCCGGAGGCGGGTTGCGGGTGGCGGCGGGAGCGCCGGCGTCGACGAGGGCGGTCATGGGGATCCTTTCGTGGCGCCGGCGGTCAGGCCGCGTCGTAGGACTTCTCGAACGCGTCGACGATCCGTGCGGCGGACGCGGAGGACCCGTAGGCCATGGCGGTCACCTTGATCATCGGTTCGAAGACGGAGTCGGGGATGAGCAGGTCGGGCAGCATCACGGGCGTGACGTCGTCGTCGGTGAGGCGGGACGCCTGCGCGACCAGCGGGAAGTCCTGGCTGACCGTGTCGGTGACGCGGTTCATGTCGCGGCCGGAGCCCAGGACGAACGCGTCGGTGACCTCGTCGGAGTACAGGTCCTGGACGAACGGCTTGATGAGGTCGAGCTTGTCGGCGCCGTTCTCGCTGATCCAGATGCCGTGCCCGTTGTAGCTCTTGATGACGCTGGGGTGTGCCAGCACGCCGCCGCTCGACGGGACCGGCCAGCCGCCGACGGTGACCTCCTTCGCCCGCTCGTTCGGGACGAGGGCGAGCGCCGAGGACATCGCGGGCACGATGGCGGCCTTGCGGGTGTTGAACTGCGTGAGCTCGGAGTCCGAGGTGTAGCCCTGCACGTCGTCGACGAAGACGCCCGCGTCGCGCAGCATGACGAAGTGCTCCACGCCCGCGACGGCGCCGGCGCTCTCGGAGAGCTTGCCGGTCGAGAAGACGGTGCGCGCCTCCTCCTGGCTGACGAACCCCTGGAGGATCTGCAGGAACAGCTTCTGCCCGCTCCAGTCCGAGCCGCCCACCGTGACCGGTCCGATGCCCTTCGACCGCAGGGCGTCGGCGACGGCGATCAGCTCGTCGGACGTGGTGGGGACCTCGACGCCGGCCTCCTCGAGGAGGCCGGTGTTGAAGGACACGGGCCAGTTGGTCCGTGTGAAGGGGAACGCCCGCAGGCGGCCCTCGTCGTCGGTCCACTCCGCCACGGCCTCGGGCAGGATCTTGTCGCGCAGGTCCCAGGCGTCGAGCAGGTCGGTCACCGGGATGGTCGCACCGGCGTCCGTCCAGCCCAGCGTGCGGCCCATCATGTTGACGATCGCGACGTCGGCCTGCTTGCCCGCAAGCGTGCTCGTCTCGAAGACGATGGGCAGGTCGGAGCCGTTCTTGAGCTGGGCGACGATGCGGCCGGTGCGGCGCCGGTAGGCCGCGACCACGTCCGAGAACACCTGGGCGCCGGCGACGGCGCCGCTGAGCTGGGTGTGCACGGAGATCGAGCCCGGCCCGCTGGACGCGGGGACGAGGGCTCCGCAGCTCGCGAGGAGCGGCGTGGCGATGGCGCTGCCGAACACGGCTTTCAGCACGGCACGCCTGCTGACGTCGTGGGTCACTGAGCCTCCCTGGGAGCTGCGGTGCGTCGTTCAGGTGGTCGGAGACCGTCCTCCGACACCGCCTCTTGTAAAGCGGTACACATCAAGTGGCGAGCAACGTATACCGCTTTACACGGGAGGGTCAACCCCCTACTCTCGGACGCACCATGACAGCAACGAGCCCGAAACGCGTGACGATCGCCGACGTCGCCCGCCGCGCCGGCGTCTCGCCCTCCGCCGTGTCGCACGCCTTCAACGGGCGCCCCAACGTGTCCGAGGCGACGGCAGCCCGGATCCGCGCGGCGGCCGACGAGCTCAACTGGCGGCCCAACTACGCGAGCCGCAAGATCTCCGGTCAGGGCGGACGCAGCCTCGGCCTCGTCATCGCCCGCTCGCGGGACACGTTCGGCCGGGACCCGTTCTTCATGCGCCTGCTCGCCGGGCTCACGGAGCCGCTCGCCGACATCGGGTGGTCGCTCTCGCTCACCCTGGTGCAGGCCGACGAGGAGGAGCGAGTCTACCGGCAGTGGTGGGGCGAGCAGCGCGTCGACGCCTTCCTGCTGGTCGACGTACGGGACGACGACCCGCGGCTCGGCCTCGTCGAGCAGCTCGGCGCCCCCGCGGTGCTGCTCGGTGCGCCCGTCGAGGACGGCGTCCCGGCCGTCACCGTGCAGGACGAGACGGCGTTCGCCACCGTCCTCGACCACCTCGCCGGCCTCGGCCACCGCGGCGTCGCCCGCGTCACCGACGCACCTGGCCTCGCCCACACGGGGGCTCGCGACCGACGCTTCTCGCGGGCTGCCGCCGAGCTGGGGGTCGAGGCCACGTTCGTCGCCTGGGACCCGGCTGCCGGCGACCCGGTCGCCGACCTCCTCGGCCGCCTCGGCGCCGCGACCGCGATCGTCGTGGACAGCGAGTCGATCGCCGCCCAGATCGTCGCGCACGCGCCGGAGGTCGGCGTCCGGGTGCCCGACCAGCTGTCCGTCGTGGCCTGGGAGGACTCCTGGGTCTCGACGCTCGTGCGGCCGCGGCTCACCGCCCTCGACGCCCCCGTCGAGGAGAGCGCGCGGACCGCCGTCGCGCTGCTCGAACAGCTCGTGCGCGGCGAGGCCGCCGAGTCCCGGACCGTCAGCGGTCGCCGGCTGGTCGTGCGCGACTCGACGGCGCCGGCGCCCCAGTAACCACCCCCAGCACCACCGAGACACAGCGAGGAAGCACCTTGACTTCGACCGTGCCGCGCTTCGGCGTCAACTACACCCCGTCCCGCGACTGGATGTTCCAGTGGATGGCCGTCGACCCCGATGTCGTCCGCGCCGACTTCGAGGCGATCGCCGGGCTGGGCGTCGACCACGTCCGTGTCTTCCCGCTGTGGCCCGTGCTGCAGCCGAACCGCACGCTGGTGCGCCGCCGCGCGCTCGACGACGTCGCGCTCGTGACCGACGTCGCCGCGGAGTTCGGGCTCGACGTCGCGGTCGACGTCATCCAGGGGCACATGTCGGGCTTCGACTTCGTCCCCGCCTGGCTCGTGAACTGGCACGACGGCAACATGTTCGCCGACCAGGGCGCGATCGACGCCCAGGCCGCCCTCGTGGCCGCCGTCTACGACGCCGTGCGCGACAGGCCGAACTTCATGGGCCTCACCCTCGGCAACGAGCTCAACCAGTTCCTGGAGCCGAACCCGGCCGCGATGCCCGCCACCGCCGACCAGGTGACCCACTGGATGACGTCGCTGCTCGAGGCGCCCCGCGACCGCGACCCGCGCCACGTCGTCGTGCACAGCGAGAACGACCACCTCTGGTACTGGGACGACCACTCGTTCCTGCCTGAGCACGCCTCGCGGCTCGGCGACATGACCACCGTGCACTCCTGGATCTTCAACGGGACCGCCACCCGTTACGGCGCGCTGTCGCCGCAGTCCGTGCGGCACGCGGAGTGGATGATCGAGCTGTCGAAGGCCTTCGCCACCGACCCCGGCCGCCAGGTGTGGCTGCAGGAGGTCGGCGCCCCGTCGATGAACCTCGCCGAGGCCGAGATGCCCGAGTTCTGCTCGCGCACGATCGAGGCCGCTCTGACGTCGAGCGACCTTTTCGCCGTCACCTGGTGGTGCTCGCACGACGTCACCCGCGACCTGGCGGACTACAAGGACCTCGAGTACTCGCTCGGTCTTCTCGACACCGAGAACCGCGTCAAGCCGCTCGGCCGCCGGTTCGCGGAGGTCGTCGCCGACGCCCGGCGGGGCGCGCTGCCGCTCGCGCAGCCGCGCACCGTCGGCGTGGTGGTCGACGTCGACGGCGCGGACCTGCCGCTCTCGCGTCCCTCGCTCGGCCCCGGGGGCGCCGTCTTCGAGCTCTGGCACGAGCTGCGCGAGCGGGGCGCCGACGTGACCGTCGTGACCAGCGCGACCGCCGCCGACCCTGCGGCGCTCGCCGCCCGCGGCGTCACCGAGCTCGCACGCGCCGAGGTGCGCTGACGTCCCACGTCCCACGTCCCACGGCGCCGCACGACGACGCCCCGCCGCCTCGAGGAGGCGTCGGGGCGTCGCCCCGTTCGGGATCAGCCCGCCGCGGCGCGCACCAGAGCGGTGAGCCGCTCCTCGAACGCGGGGGTCCAGGCGAGCACCGCGAAGGCGGTCGGCCAGTAGTCGCCGTCGTCGAGCTGCGCGGCGGGGTCGAAGCCGACCGTCGCGTAGCGGGTGCCGAACTTCGCGGCGGGCTGCACGAACACCACGATCTTGCCGGCGGCGTTCGCGAACCCGGGCATGCCGTAGTACGTCTTCGGGACGAGGGCGGGCGCGACCTCGGTCACCACGCGGTACAGGCCCTCGGCGATGTCGCGGTCGGTGCCCTCGAGCGGCTCGATCGCCTCGCGCACGGCCTTCTCGCCGGCCGCCCGGTTCTTGCCCGCCTTCTCCTGCTCGCGCAGCTCCTTGGCACGCTGCTTGACGGCGGCGCGCTCGTCGGCGCTCAGACCCTCGGACGTGGCCATGACGTTCCTCCCCGGCTGGTGGCGCGACGCCCGCTGGCGTCGCACCACCCACGCTAGAGACCGGCCCCCCGCCGCGCTTCTCCGATCCTGATCGATACCCACGGCGCCCTCGTCCCGCACGACGACGCCCCGCCGCCTCGATGAGGCGACGGGGCGGCGTGCGGCGGGCCGGCGTCGGCGACAGACCCGCACCGGGGTGTCAAGGCCCGGTGTGCTGGGCGGGCTACAGGTGCGGCAGCACGTGCCGCGCGTACCGCTCGCCGACGGTGCGGGCGGTGTCCCGGGGGTCGGCGGCCCAGATCTCCTCGTTGAAGATCTCGGTCTCGACGTCCCCGGTGTACCCCGTCTCGGCGACCCACCGCGAGATCGTCGGGAAGTCGACGTACCCGTCGCCCACGTGGCCGCGCGAGTTGAGCGGGTCGGCGGCGAGCGGCAGGTTCCAGTCGCACACCTGGTAGCCCGCGATCCGGCCCTCGGCCCCGGCCCGCGCGATCGAGGACCGCAACTGCGGGTCCCACCACACGTGATAGGTGTCGACGACGACGCCCACGGTCTCGGGGGCGAACGGCGCGGCGAGGTCGAGCGCCTGCCCGAGGGTGGAGATCACGGCGCGGTCCGCGGCGAACATCGGGTGCAGCGCCTCGAGCACGATCCGCACGTCGTGCTCGGCCGCGAACGGCGCGAGCTCGGCGAGGCGGTCGGCCACCCGGGCGCGGGCGGCGGCGACGTCCCGGTCGCCCGGCCCGGCGTCCGGGCGGGGCCCCTGGCCGGGCACGCTGAGGGCGGGCAGCCCGCCGACGACGAACACCAGCTCGCGGGTGCCGACGCCCGCCGTCTCCTCGATCGCGCGCTTGTTGTCGTCGAGGGCGGCCGCGATGCCCGCCTCGTCGGCGGCGGTGAGGAACCCGCCGCGGCACAGCGACGACACGCGCAGGCCGGCGTCCGACACGATCCGCGCGGCCTTCTCGGCGCCGTGCTCCTGCACCTGGTGGCGCCACAGGCCGACGGCGCCGAGCCCGGCCGACGCGGCGGCGTCGACCGCCTCGGAGAGCGTGGCGTGCTTGACGGTGGCGGTGTTGAGCGAGCAGCGGCTCAGGTCCGGGGTGCTGCCGGTGGCGCTCACGCGGTCACCCCGTTCGTCACCAGCAGGGCGTCCAGGCGGCGCGCGGCCAGGGCGGGGTCGAGCAGCATGCCGCAGCCGTCGGCAAGACGGGCCAGCTCCACGAGGTGCGCCAGCGAGCGGCCCGACTGGAGGCCGCCGACCAGCTGGAAGCCGGGCTGGAACCCGTTCAGCCAGGACAGGAACGCCACGCCCGTCTTGTAGTAGTAGGTCGGCGGCGCGAAGATGTGCCGCCCCAGCTTCTCGGTCGAGGCGAGGATCGCGTGCCCGCGGGCCGCGCCGTCCGGGTCGCCGGCCGTGCCGGCGTCGAACGCCTGCAGCGCGGTGGACGCGGCCGGGTAGATCGCCGCGAAGATGCCGAGCAGGGCGTCGGAGTGCCCCTGCTCGTCGCCCGCGATCAGCTCGGGGTAGTTGAAGTCGTCGCCGGTGTACAGGCGCACGGGCGAGCCCTCGAGCGCGGCGAGCGCACGGCGCAGCCCGATCTCGTGCTGCGCGTCGAGCAGCGAGACCTTGACCCCGTCGACCTTGTCCTGGTGGGCCTTGACGAGGTCGAGGAACGTCGACGTCGCCGACTCCACGTCGTCGGAACCCCAGTAACCCGCGAGGGCCGGGTCGAACATCGTGCCGAGCCAGTGCAGGACGACGGGCCTGTCCGCCTCGGCCAGCACCGCGTCGTAGACACTGGCGTAGTCCTCGGGGGAGCGCGCGACCTTCGCCAGCGCGCGCGAGGCCATGACGATGACCTGTGCCCCGGCGTCCTGCACCACGCGGACCTGCTCGCGGTACGCGTCCGTGACGGCGGCCAGCCCGGCCTCGCCGGGCTCGACGGACGCGGGGTCGAGCTGGTCGGTGCCCGCGCCGCAGGCGATGCGCGCGCCGACGGACGCGGCCTCCGCCGACGACCGGCGCACGAGCTCCTGCGTCGCGGCCCAGTCCAGGCCCATCCCGCGCTGCGCGGTGTCCATGGCGTCGGCGACGCCCAGGCCGTGCTCCCAGATCCGGTGCCGGTAGGCGAGCGTCGCGTCCCAGTCCACGAGTGCGGGCGCGCCCGGCACGTTCTCGGCGCCGACCTGCGGCACGACGTGGGCCGCGGCGAACGCGACGCGCGAGGTGATCGGGCCGGACGGCGTGGTCCACGGGCCGGGCGCGTGCAGCTCGCGCACCTCGGTGCCCGTGGCGCGCCCCGCGGCGTCGAACCGGGGGAGGCGCACGGTGACGCCGGAGGGCTCCAGCACGGGGAGCAGGCGGGTGGCGGTCGGTGTCGTCACAGCGTGATCTCCGGGACGTCGAGACGGCGGCCCTCGGCCGACGACTGCAGGCCCAGCTCGGCGAGCTGCACGCCGCGCGCGGCGGACAGCAGGTCGAAGCGGTGCGGGCGGCCGGCGACGACGTCGCGCAGGAACTCCTCCCACTGCAGCTTGAAGCCGTTGTCGAGGTCGGCGTTGGCGGGCACCTCGAGCCACTGGTCGCGGAAGGGCTCCGTGACGGGCAGGTCCGGGTTCCACACGGGCTTGGGGGTGTGGGCGCGCTGCTGCGCGACGCACTTGCGCAGCCCCGCGACGGCCGAGCCGTGGGTGCCGTCGATCTGGAACTCCACGAGCTCGTCGCGGTACACGCGCACGGCCCAGGAGGAGTTGATCTGCGCCACGACCGGGTCGCCGCCCGGGGTCTCGATCTCGAAGATGCCGTACGCGGCGTCGTCGGCGGTGGCCGCGTACTCCTTGCCCTGCTCGTCCCATCGGGTGGGGATGTGGGTGGTGGTCTGCGCGTTGACGGTCTTGACCGCGCCGAGGATGCCCTCGAGGACGTAGTTCCAGTGGCAGAACATGTCCGTGGTCATGCCGCCGCCGTCCTCCTTGCGGTAGTTCCACGACGGGCGCTGCGCGGCCTGGTGCTCGCCCTCGAACACCCAGTAGCCGAACTCGCCGCGCAGCGACAGGATGCGGCCGAAGAAGCCCTCGTCCACGAGGCGACGGAGCTTCACCAGGCCGGGCAGGTACAGCTTGTCGTGCACGACGCCGGCGGTGACGCCGGTCTCGTCGCGCAGCCGGGCCAGGTCGACGGCCTCGGCCAGCGTCTCCGCGGTCGGCTTCTCGGTGTAGACGTGCTTGCCGGCCTGCATGGCCTTGGTGAGCGTCTTGGCGCGCAGCGACGTCATCGAGGCGTCGAAGACGACGTCGATCGAGGGGTCGGCGATGATCCCGTCGAGGTCGGTGGTGTATTCCGTGACCCCGTGCTGCTCGGCCAGCTCGGCGAGCTTGGACTCGTTGCGGCCCACGAGCACGGGCTCCACCTGCACGCGCGAGCCGTCGGGCAGCTCGACGCCGCCCTGGTCGCGGATCGGCAGGATCGAGCGCACGAGGTGCTGGCGGTAGCCCATGCGGCCGGTGACGCCGTTCATCGCGATGCGCAGGGTGCGCGTGGGAGTGGTGCTCACTCGGGACTCCTTCGTCGGTGCGTCCCGGAGGGGAGACGCGAATTCGGAATGCGCTTTCCCTCAAAGTAGGACGCCGTGGGCGCCGGCGTCAAGAAGGGAGCCGTGCCGCCCGCTCGGGACATGCGGGAATCCGGCTGGTTGACACCTCAGGGTCATCCGTGTTTCCTATAGGAAACACGATTCGCCCCGATCGACGGAGATCCCCTTGCGTACTGCCGACACCTGGCCCATCGCGGCCAACATGCTGTCCTTCGGCTCCACGGCCGCGGACGGCACTCCCAACCTCGAGGCCCCCGCGGCGGCGTGGCGGAGCCAGCTCCAGCAGGTGGCCGACCTCGGCTTCACCGACGTCGACCCCACCGACGCCTGGCTGTCGATCGGGGAGATGAGCGACGTGCGGTTCGACGAGCTGCTCGTCGTCCTCAAGGAGGTCGGGCTCAGCGTGCCGTCCGTGTCGACCACGCGCCGCAGCGTCGTGGACGCCGCCCGCGGGGAGGACTACCTGCGGTTCGGGCACACGATCATCGACCGGGCGCCGGCGCTCGGCGCCGAGGTCGTGAACTTCGGCTTCATGCAGGCGCTCGCGCCCGCCCAGGAGCGGGCGCTGTGGTTCTGGCTCGCCGAGGGGCACCGCGACGACCTCGAGGACACCGAGAACCGTGACCTGGCCGTCCGCCGGATCCGGGAGCTCGCCGACCACGCCGCCCAGGTGGGCGTCCAGGTCAGCCTCGAGATGTACGAGGACACGTACATCGGCACGCCGGACCTCGCGGTGCGCTTCCTGCAGGACGTCGACCGGGACAACGTCGGCCTCAACCCGGACCTCGGCAACCTCGTGCGCCTGCACCGGGAGATCGAGGACATCCCGACGATGTTCGCCAAGGTGCTGCCCCACACGAACTTCTGGCACATCAAGAACTACACGCGCGACGTGGACCTGGCGACGGGCGCGTACGCGACCCACCCGACCCCGCTGGTGCAGGGCGTCGTCAACTACCGCGTGATGATCCGCCAGGCGCTCGAGCACGGTTTCGACGGCGTGTTCGTCTGCGAGCACTACGGGTCCGACAGCCTCGGGGTCGCCGCGCTCAACCGCGACTACATCCGCGGCGTCCTGCGCTCCGCCGGGCGCTGAGCCTCCGCCCCTCCGGTGCGCCCGCGGCGCGCCACCCCGATTCGCACGAGCAAAGGTGCTGGTCCATGACGTACGTCCACAACCGTCCCGAGGACTTCGCCCGCGAGGCCCTGAGCGGCCTCGTCAAGGCCCATCCGGGCACCCTGCGCCGGGTGCCCGGCGGGGTGGCGCGCGCCGAGGGCACCCGCCCCGGCAAGGTCGCCGTCGTCGTCGGCGGCGGCTCCGGCCACTACCCGGCGTTCGCCGGGCTGGTCGGCGAGGGCGTGGCCGACGCCGCCGTCTGCGGCGAGGTCTTCGCCTCCCCGTCCACCCGCCAGGTGCTCGACGTGTGCCGCGCCGCCGACGCGGGCGCCGGCATCTGGCTGTCGTTCGGCAACTACGCCGGTGACGTCCTCAACTTCGGCGCGGCGGCCAGCCGCCTGCGCGCCCAGGGCGTCGACGTGGCCGTACGCCTCGTGACCGACGACGTCGCCTCGGCCCCCGCGGACCGCGCGGCGGAGCGCCGCGGCGTCGCGGGCGACCTGGTGGTCTTCAAGGTCGCGGGCGCTGCCGCGGAGTCGGGCGCCGACCTGGCCGAGGTGGACCGTCTCGCGGGGCTGGCGAACGAGCGCACCCGCTCCTTCGGCGTCGCCTTCGACGGCTGCACGCTGCCCGGCGCGGACTCGCCGCTCTTCAGCCTCCCGGAGGGGACGGCCGGCTGGGGCCTCGGCATCCACGGCGAGCCGGGCATCGGCGAGGAGCAGGTGCCTCCGGCGGCGGACCTCGCCGCCGAGCTCGTGGGGCGCGTGCTCGCGGACCGGCCCGGCGACGCCGACGGGCGCGCCGCCGTCCTGCTCAACGGCCTCGGCACGGTGAAGTACGAGGAGCTCTTCGTGCTGTGGGACCGGGTGCACGACCTCCTGCTCGAGCAGGGCGTCACGCTCGTCGCGCCGCTCGTCGGTGAGTACGTCACCAGCCTCGACATGGCGGGCTGCTCGCTGACCGTCGCGTGGCTCGACGACGAGCTCGAGCCGCTGTGGCTCGCGCCCGCCACCACGCCCGCGTTCCGGCACGGCGGCTGGCGCGCCGCACCGTCGTCGTCCGCGCCCGAGGCGGCCACCGAGCCGGAGCCGCCGCTCGTCCTGGCGACCACCGCCGAGGGGGCCGCCGCCGCTCGCACCGTCGTGCGGGCGCTGCACCGCGCGCAGGAGGTGCTGCACGCCGCGGAGGACGAGCTCGGCCGGCTCGACGCCGTCGCCGGTGACGGCGACCACGGCCGGGGGATGGCGCGCGGGGTCGACGCCGCGGTCGGGGCGGCCGACGAGGCGCTGGCCGCCGGCGCGGACGCCCCGTCCGTGCTGCGCCGCGCGGCCGACCGCTGGGCCGACCGGGCGGGCGGGACCTCGGGCGCCCTGTGGGGCGTCGGGCTGCTCGCGCTGGCCGACGGGCTCGCGGCCGACGTCGCGCTGACCGGCACGCACGTCGCCGACGGCGTCCGCGCCGCTCGCGACGAGGTGTGCGCGGTGGGCGGCGCCCGCGTCGGGGACAAGACGCTCGTCGACGCGCTCGACCCGGCCGTCGAGGCGCTGGCCGCGGCGCACGCGGACGGCGCGACCGCCGCCGACGCGTGGCGCGCCGCCGTGCGGGCCGCCCGCGAGGGCGCCGCCCGCACGCAGGACATCACGGCACGTCGCGGCAGGTCGCGCGTGCTGGGGGACAAGAGCCTCGGGGTCGCCGACCCGGGGGCGACGTCGCTCGCGCTCCTCCTCGCCGAGGTGGGGGCCGCGCTCGGCGTCAGCACGGACGACGTGGAGGTGGCTGCACGATGACCACGACGCAGGAGACGACCGCGCTGCGGGTCGTCGTCGGCTCGGACGACGCCGGGTTCGACTACAAGGAGCTGCTCAAGGCCGACCTCGAGGCCGACGCCCGCGTCGCCTCGGTCACCGACGTCGGCGTGGGCGCCGACGAGCACACGCACTACCCGTACGTGGGTGCCGCCGCGGCGCGGCTCGTCGCCGAGGGCAAGGCCGACCGGGCGCTGCTCGTGTGCGGCACGGGCCTCGGCGTCGCCATCGCCGCGAACAAGGTGCCCGGAGTCCGCGCCGTCACCGCCCACGACTCCTTCTCCGTGGAGCGTGCCGTGCTGTCCAACGACGCCCAGGTGCTGTGCTTCGGCCAGCGCGTGGTCGGTATCGAGCTGGCGCGGCGTCTGCTGCGCGAGTGGCTCGGCTACCGGTTCGACCCGACGTCGGCGTCCGCGTCCAAGGTCGCGGCGATCGGCGAGGTCGAGGCCGACGCGGGCACCGGGGCCGTCCCGGAGCCCGTCGGGTCCTGCGGATGACCCGCAGGCCGCTCGTCGCCGTCTCCCTCAAGGCGTACCTGGGGGCCGCGGACACGGAGCGCTGGCTCACCGAGGTCGCGGAGGTGGCGACGAGCGCGGCCACCACCCCGGCGGGCGACGTCGAGCTCGCCGTCCTGCCGTCGTTCCCCCTGCTGCCCGCGGCCGCGCGGCTGCTGGCCAGGACGTCCGCGAGGTGGGGCGCGCAGGACGTCGCGCCCGGGGCGCAGGGCGCGCAGACCGGCGAGGTCACCGCGGCGCTGCTCGCCGAGCTCGGGTGTCGGCTCGCCGTCGTCGGCCATGCCGAGCGGCGCTCGGCGTTCCATGAGGACGGCGACGTGGTGCGCGCCAAGGTGGCCCGCCTCGTCGAGGCGGGGGTGACGCCCCTGCTCTGCGTGGGCGAGGAGGAACAGACCTCCCCGACGGAGGCCGCCGCGGTCGCCGCGGACCAGCTCGAGGACGCCCTGCGCGGCTCGGGGGCGCCGGACGTCGTCGTCGGCTACGAGCCCGTGTGGGCCATCGGCGCCCCCCGCCCCGCGCCCGCCGCGCACGTCGTGACGGTGGCTCGCGCGCTGCGCGAGCGCCTCGACGCGCTCGGCGTCGAGGGCCGGGTGCTCTACGGCGGGGCCGCCGGCCCGGGCACCCTCACGGCGCTCGCCGGCGCCGTCGACGGGGTGTTCCTCGGGCGGTTCGCCCACGACGTCGCCGCCCTGCGCGACGTGCTCGACGAGGCCGCGGCCGCGCGACCTGCGGATTCGGCCGTCCGGCCGTGACCGCCACAGACTGGACCACGAGAGAGGAAGCAACGATGGTCACCAGCATCAGCAGCGTCGCCGTGATCGGTGCCGGCTACATGGGAGGCGGCATCGCGCAGTCGCTCGCGCTCGCGGGCCTGCCCGTCACGATCGCCGACGTCTCCGCCGAGGCGACCGAGGCCGCCTACGCCCGCCTGCTCGGCGAGGCGCAGGAGTTCGAGGACGAGGGCCTGTACGACGCCGGCGCGACGGAGACGATCCGCGCGAACCTGCGCACGGCACCGTCGATCGAGGAGGCGGTCGCGGACGTCGACTTCGTCGAGGAGGTCGTCTTCGAGTCGGTCGAGGTCAAGCACGACGTGCTGGGCCGCATCTCGGCCGCGGCCCGCGAGGACGCGATCATCGGGTCGAACACGTCGACGATCCCCGCCCGGGTGCTCGCGACGGCGGTGAAGAACCCGGAGCGGTTCCTCACCGTCCACTTCTCGAACCCCGCACCGTTCATCCCGGGCGTCGAGCTCGTGCTCGGCGAGCGCACCGACGAGGCCGTCGTGCCCGCGGTCAAGGAGCTGCTCGCCAAGGCGGGCCGCGAGGCCGCGATCGTCGCCGACGTGCCCGGCTTCGTGCTCAACCGCCTGCAGTACGTGCTGCTCAAGGAGGCGATGTCGATCGCCGAGGAGGGCATCGCGTCCCCCGAGGACATCGACACCGTGGTGCGCACGACATTCGGCTTCCGGCTGGGCTTCTTCGGCCCGTTCGCCATCGCGGACCAGGCCGGCCTGGACGTGTACGCCGGCGGGTTCCGCACCTTCGAGGAGGCCTTCGGCGAGCGGCTGAGCACGCCGGACCTCATCCAGGAGGCCGTGGCGGGCGACCGGCGCGGCGTCAAGAACGGCAAGGGCCTGCTGAAGGACTACACGCCGGAGCAGGTCAAGGCGCTCGTCGCCCACCGCAACAAGGCGTACAGCGAGATGGGTCGCCTCGTGCGCGGTCTCGGGCCGGCCCCGGCCTGACCTGCCCGCGCGGCCCGGCGGAGCCGCCGGGCCGCGCCGCGACCCACCCCGGGCACCGCTCGTCGCCGAGCCGTGCCCGCCACCACCGAGACACAGGAGTCCTCGCTCGTGACACAGGTCATCGAAACCGCCCTCATCAGGAAGGTGACCCTCCGGCTGCTCCCGCTGCTGGTCGCCCTCTACACGGTCGCGTACATCGACCGGTCCGCGGTCGGCTTCGCCCAGCTCAGCATGGGGGCGGACGTCGGCATCGGCGACGCCGCGTTCGGCCTCGGGGCGGGGCTGTTCTTCATCGCGTACTTCCTGTTCGAGGTGCCGAGCAACGTCCTCATGCAGAAGTACGGGCCGCGCATGTGGTTCGTCCGCATCCTCGTGACGTGGGGCATCATCACGATGGCCATGGCGCTCACGCAGGGCCCGGTGAGCTTCTACGTGCTGCGGTTCCTGCTCGGCGTCGCCGAGGCGGGCTTCTACCCCGGCGTGATCTTCTACCTCACCACCTGGTTCCCGCACCGGCACCGGACGAAGGCCACGGGCACCTTCGTCATCTCGGCGCCGCTCGCCTTCATCATCATGTCGCCGCTGGCGGGGTGGCTGCTGGGCGTGTCGGGCTTCGGGCTGTCCGGCTGGCAGTGGCTGTTCGTCGTCGTCGGCGCGGCCGCCGTGCTCATGGCGATCCCCACGTGGAAGCTCCTCCCCGAGGGGCCGCGCCAGGTGAAGTGGCTGTCCAAGGACGAGTCCGACTGGATCGAGCACGAGCTCGCGAAGGACAAGGCCGAGCGCAAGCAGGAGGACGGCAAGAACCCGCTGCGCACGCTGATCGACAAGCGGGTCCTCGTCTTCGCGCTGCTGTTCTTCCCGTCGACGGTCGGCGTCTACGGGCTGTCGTTCTGGCTGCCCCAGGTGGTGGACAGGTTCTCCACCTCGACCCTGCAGACCGGCCTGCTCACCGACGTGCCCTACCTGTTCGCGCTCGTGGGCGTGCTCGTGACCTCGCGCTGGGCGGCCCGCCACTTCAAGGACAACTGGGTGCCGCTGGCGTGCCTGTTCGTGGGCGCGGGGCTCGGCATGGGGGCGAGCGCCACCTTCGGGTCCCCGGCGATGCAGCTCGCGTCGCTCTCGCTCGCCGCGTTCTGCGTCTACTCCATCGCGGGCGTCTTCTGGTCGCTGCCGAGCGGGGTCCTCGCCGGGGCGACGGCGGCGGTCGCCATCGCGGCCATCAACTCGTTCGGCAACCTCGGCGGTTTCATCGGCCCGTACGTCGTCGGCCTCTTCACGCAGGCGACCGGCACCACGGAGGCGGGCATGTACTTCCTCATGGTGGTGCTGTTCCTCGGGGCGCTCGGCACCTTCGCGGCGCGCCGCGCCGTGGGGCGGATCCAGCGGTCGGACGACGCGGTCGCGGCGACGCCGCGCACCGACGGCGCGGACGTCACGCGGGTCTGACTCGGCGGACGACCGTCGTGCCGCGAGCCGGCACCCTCCCCGCTACGCGCCGGGCGAGGGTGCCGGCTCGCCGCGTTCCGCCAGCGACCGGCTCCGCACGCCCTCGATGTGGCGGCGCATGAGCTCCTGGGCCTGCTCGGGGACGCCCGACCGGATGGCGTCGAGCACCGCGCGGTGCTCGGCGACGGCGACGTCCTTGTCCGTGACGCCGGTGCCGGAGAACTGGCGGAACCGCTGCACCAGCCCCCCGAGCGCCGCGAACGCGGCCTGCAGGTAGGTGTTGTCGGCGGCCTCCGCGACCAGGGTGTGGAAGCGCTCGTCGGCCTCCCAGTAGTCGCGGAACTCCTGGTAAGTGGGGCCGTTGGGGGAGGCCTCCAGCTCCGCGACGGCGCGCTCGAGCGCGGCGACGAACTCGCCGTCGCCGCGCGCGCAGGCGTAGAAGGCGTTCACCGGCTCGACGGCGAGGCGGGCGTCCATGAGGTCCGCCAGCTCCTTGGCCGTGGGGGCCGGTGCCACGAAGTAGCCCCGCAGGGCCACGCGGTGCACCATGCCGGTGGCCTCGAGGCGGGCCAGCGCCTCGCGCACGGGGGTGGGGGAGACGTCCAGGTCCCGGGCGAGGGCGTCGATGTTGAGGCTGCTGCCCGCCGCCAGGGTGCCGTCCATGAGCCGCGACAGGAGCTCGTCGAACACGTGGTCGGCGAGCACCCGGCGCCGCACGGGCGTCGTGGTCGGAGCGCTGGTCCTGGGCACGGGGGAATTCTATCGACGTGGTGGGGAAAGCGGTCGGCCTGCCCGTCGTTAGGCTGTCCGCAGGCGCGCCACGGTGCGAGCCGGCATCGGGCGGCGCCGTCGCCCCACGACGTGGAGGTGAGACGTGCCCCGAGCGAGGCTGCAGGACGTCGCCGACCGCGCGGGGGTCTCCCTCGCCACGGCTTCGCGGGTGCTCAACGGGTCGGCGCGCCAGCCCGGGGCCGACCTGGTCGCCCGGGTCAGGGCCGCTGCGGCGGAGCTGGGCTACGTCGTGAACGCGCAGGCGCAAGCCCTGGCGCGCGCCCGGTCGGGGCTCCTCGGCCTGGTCGTGCAGGACATCTCCGACCCGTACTTCTCCTCCATCGCCGCCGGGGCGCAGGACGCGGCGCGGGCGAGCGGACGCCTCGTGCTGCTCGCGTCCACCGGTCGGGACCCCGAGGCGGAGCGGGAGGCGGTCGCCGCCTTCGCCGCGCACCGGGTCGAGGCGGTCGTCGTCGCCGGCACGCGCTGGACACCCGACGAGGACGCCGCCCTCGCGGCCGAGCTCGACGCGTTCGTCGCCGCCGGCGGCCGGTCCGTCATCGTCGGCCAGCCCGTAGGCGACGGCGGGGTGGTGCGCCCGCCCAACGCCACGGGGGCCCGCGCTCTCGCGGAGGCCTTGCTGGCACAGGGGCAGCGGCGGTTCGTCGTGCTCGGGGGGCCGGCGCGCGTCGTGACGTCGCGCGAGCGGACCGACGCGTTCACGGCCGCCGCCGGGGCCGCAGGCGCCGAGGTCGCGGAGGTGCTGGTCACCGAGTTCTCCCGCGACGGCGGCTACGCGGCCGGCGACGACGTCGCCGCGCTGGTGCGCGCCGACACGGCCGGCGAGCCGCTGACGGTCTTCGCCGTCACCGACGTCATGGCGATCGGGCTCATCGCCCGCCTGCGCGAGCTGGGCGTCGAGGTGCCGCGCGACGTGCGGGTCGCCGGGTTCGACGACGTCCCCACCCTGCGCGACCATGTGCCGGCGCTGTCCACCGTGCGCATCCCGCTCGAGGAGATGGGCAGCCTCGCCGTGCAGGCCGCCGTCGGCGAGACCGCGCCCGGCGCCGTCACCGAGATCGACTTCGAGGTACAGCTGCGCGACTCCACGCGCTGACGGTCCGACGTCCGCGGCTCAGGCGCGCGCGAGCATCATCCCCAGCCCGCGGTGTGCCCGCTCGACCGTGGCCGAGTACGCCGACAGCATCCGCACGTGGCTGAACCGCGGCCTCGCCGCGACCAGCGCGCCGGTGAGGGCGTCCCGCCGCGCCGCGGCCTCGCGCCACGCCGCGGCGATCTCGGCCGGGTCGAAGCCGGTCACGAGACCGATCCCGTCCACGATCCGCGCGCTGTCGCCCACCGGCGTCGTGACCGGCACCGCCCCGCACATCGCGCCCTCGATGAGGCACAGGGGCGCGGCCTCGCCGAACGTCGACGTGAGCGCGACGACGTCCGAGGCCGCGAGCACCGCCTCCATGTCGTGCCGCACGCCGAGCAGGTGCACGCGGTCGAGCAGGTCGGGCCGGTCGCCGAACGCGGTGCGGAGGTCGGCCGCGAGGTCCGGGTTGGTCGGGGTCATGCCGGAGCCGCACATCACGACGTGCGCGTCGGCGTCGTCCGCGAGCAGCTCGCGCGCCGCGGCGACGAAGAGCCGGGGGTTCTTCATCGGGTCGTAGCGCGCCGCGTACGTCACGACCGTCCCGTCGGCGGGCAGCCGGTGCGCCCCGCGGACCGCCAGGCGGCGGGCGGGGCGCGCGGGACGGAAGCGGGTGAGGTCGACGCCGTTCGGGACGACCCGCAGCAGGTGGGCGGGCACGCCGGCGGCCTCGTAGGCGGCGCGCGTGGACTCGGCGCAGCAGACGACGGCGGCGAGCCGGCCGTCGTCCGCGGCGCGCAGCAGATGTCCGAGCCCCGACCCCTGGTGCTCCGGGTCGGAACGGTGCAGGCAGGCGACCACCGGGCGGTCGGGCAGCAGGTCCGGACGGGAGAGCAGCCGCATCGGCTGCTCCTTGAGCGACAGGACCACGTCGGTGCGCCGCAGCTCCCGGGCCAGGTGCTCGGCCTCGGCGTCGGTGAGGACCTCCGGGTCGTGGGGCACCTCGGACGAGCGGCCGAGCGACGTCACCCGCACGCCCGCGGCCACCAGCTGCCGGAACCGGCGGTCGTCGACCATGCGTTGCAGGGCGGCGTCGCGCCGCACCTCGTCGTGGACGCTCAGCACCGCGTGCTGCTGACGGCCCTGGGCGTGCAGCCCCGCCACGACCGACGAGTGCAGCACGCGGGCACCGCCGCTGAAGAAGCCCTCGTAGAGGGACAGGACTCGGACTGCTCCGTGCCGGACGTTCCGTTCGATCCTGCGCTCGGCCATGGGGACCACCTCCTGCTCCCAGAGTGAGCGGCGATGGTGTGAGGCGGATGACCGGCGTGTGACATTCTCATGACGCGTCGTGGCCCTGTGATGGGCAGGCCTTGGGCATCTGCGGTGCGGTCGTCGTCGCGTCGGGGTCACGTGCCATCGTGGGCCCATGGTCACGGGTCCGCGGTCGCCGACGTCGGTCGCGCTGCTGCGGGGGATCAACGTGGGGGGCAACCACCCGATCGCGATGTCCGACCTCGCCGCGTGCTTCCGCGACGGGGGTCACGGCGCGGTGCGCACCGCCCTGCAGAGCGGGAACGTGCTGCTGGCCGCCGACCCGGCGAGCGGGCCGGAGCTCGAGGACGCGATCGAGCGGATGCTCGCCGCCCGCTTCGGGTTCGCCGTCCCGACGCTCGTCCGCTCGCGGGACGAGCTCGCGGCCACCGTCGCCGCCGCGCCGCCGGACCACGGCTCCGGCGCGCTGCGCAGCGAGGTCCTCTTCCTCAAGCACCCGCTCACCGCGACGGAGGTGCTCGACCGGATGCCGGCGCTGCGCGACGGCGTCGACGCCGTCGCACCCGGGCCGGGGGCCGTCTACTTCTCCCGTGTCGCGGCGCAGGCGCGCAGGACCCGGATCACCCGGCTGATGGCCCTGCCCGTGTTCCGGCAGATGACCGTGCGGACCTGGCGGACGACGACCTGCCTCCTCGCGCTGCTCGACGAGCCGCTGCCCCCGTAGCCAGGGCGGCCCGCCTCAGTCGAGGCAGAACTCGTTGCCCTCGACGTCCTGCATGGTGATGCAGGACTCCTCCTCGCCGTCGGCGTACTGCGTGTACAGGTAGACGGCGCCCAGCGGCTCGAGGCGCTCCTGCTCGGCCCGCAGCGCGGCGAGCCGCTCGTCGCCGACCAGCCCGGTGCCGACGCGGACGTCGAGGTGCACGCGGTTCTTGACGACCTTGCCCTCGGGCACGCGCTGGAAGTACAGCCGCGGGCCCTCGCCGGTGGGGTCGACAGCGACGCTCGTCACGCCCTCCGGCATGACGTAGCCCAGCACCTCGCACCAGAAGCGGGCGACCCGCTCCGGTTCCGCGCAGTCGAAGGTCACCTGGAGGGTCCGCACCGTTGCCATGCGCCCACCGTAGGGGCCGGCCCCGTCGGGCACGACGGGATATCGGGCCGGCTCAGGCGAGCGGATCAGGGGGTGAGGAGTGCGCGGATGTCCCGCTCGGCCTGCGCCGGAGTGGCGGTGCGGCAGCCGAGGTCGGTCCACCGGCGCACCAGCGCCGGCTCGGCCCGCAGCAGCCCCCAGCCCCGGCGCACCAGCGTCGGCAGCGGCTTGCGCGACTCGGCGACGTCGCGCAGGAAGCGGAACCAGAAGGTCACCAGGCGCGGCTGCGTGAGGCAGATCGCGTCCGCGAGGATGCCGTCCGCCCGGCACGCGGCGACCAGCTCCGCCGCGAAGATGCCCTCCGCGACCACCAGTGGGGCGTCGCCGGCCTCCAGCACCGTGCCGCCCGTGCGGCGCGAGGTGGGGATGTCGTACACCGGCACGTCCGCGCGGCCCGTGCGCACCACCGCGCGCAGGGCATCCAGGGCGGCGGCGGAGTCCCAGCTGCGCGGGTCGTCCCAGTCGACGATGCCGTAGCGCATCGGCATCCCCGGGAAGTCGACGTCGTGGTAGAAGTCGTCGAGGTTCACCACCGGGAGGCCGAGGCGTCGCGTGAGCGCCGTCTTGCCCGATCCCGACGGGCCCGTGAGCAGCACGATCCGCCGGGCGGGACGACGGGCGCCGGGCGGCACCTCGAAGAGGGCGTCGGACTCGTTCGCCGGGTCGTCCACCGGCGGCGCGCTGTCGGTCACGGGCACCCATTGTGCGGCCTTCGACGCGCACTGACGACAGGCCGGCGCCGCGGCCTGAGCCATGACCGCCCGGCGACCGTCGCCCAGGTCTTGCGAAAACGTTATCGACATCGTTACCTTGCAGCACGTCGGACCAGTTCGACGGTCTCGCCCGAGCCCGTCGATGACCCGACCGGAGAGGAACAACGATGTCCCATTCCCCCCAGATGAAACGTGCCGCTGCCGTCGCGGCGGCGGCCGCCACCGTCCTCGCTCTGACCGTCCCCGCGGCCCAGGCCGCACGGCCGGAACCGACGCTGCGATCCGAGAGCCCGCGCGACCTCGAGATCGGCAGCGCCGTGTGGGGCCAGAACGAGCTGCTCGGCTACGACCGCAAGCACCCGAACGAGTTCCAGAAGATCCTCGGTGACGAGTTCGGCTCGCTCACCCCGGAGAACGACATGAAGTGGGCCGAGATCCATCCCGAGCCCGACGTCTACGACTTCTCGGGTGCGGACGCCGTCATGGCCTTCGCCCGTGCCAACGGCCAGGAGGTCCGCGGGCACACCCTGCTCTGGCACAGCCAGAACCCTGCGTGGGTGACCGAGGCTGCCGGTACCTGGACCTGCGACGAGGCGCGTGACGTCCTCGAGGACCACGTGCGCACCGTCGTCGGCCGCTATGCCGGCGAGGTCTACGAGTGGGACGTGATCAACGAGGTCGTCCAGGACGACTGGGACGCGGGCGGCGTGCGCCTGCGCACGGAGGCCAACCCGTTCCTCAAGGCCTGCGCGGACGACCCGGTCGGCCTGCTCGGCGACGTCTTCCGGTGGGCGCACGAGGCGGACCCCGACGCGCTGCTCTTCATGAACGACTACAACGCGGAGGGCATCAACGCCAAGACGGACGCCTACTACGCGCTGGCGAAGCAGCTCCTCGCCGACGGCGCGCCGCTGCAGGGGTTCGGCGCCCAGAGCCACCTGAGCCTCCAGTACGGCTTCGACGACTCGATGCAGGCGAACTTCGAGCGGTTCGCGGACCTCGGGCTGAAGGTCGCCGTCACCGAGGCCGACGTCCGGATGCCGCTCGGTGACGACGGCGAGCCGACCGCCGAGCAGGTCGCGCTCCAGGCCGACCGGTACGGCCGGCTGCTGGACGCGTGCCTCGCCGTCTCCGCCTGCACGAGCTTCACGGTCTGGGGCTTCGACGACGAGCGGTCGTGGGTCCCGGGCGTCTTCCCCGAGGGCTACGCCACGATCATGACCGGGGACTTCGAGAAGAAGCCGGCCTACGACGTGCTGCTCGCGGGCCTCCGCGACGCCACCCCGGGCAGGTCGCCGCGCACGCCGCCGGGGCTGAACCGGTAGGCGCGCGCCGCAGGCGCCGCCGGCACGCGGACCGCAGGGTCCACGAGCCGGCGGCGCTGCGCGCGGGGACCAGGCCCGTGGACGCTACGGCGTGGCGCCGACGAGCAGGACGTGCAGGGTCCGCGGGCCGTGCACGCCCTCCACGCGGTCGAGCTCGATGTCCGACGTCGCGCTGGGGCCGGAGATCCAGGTCTGAGGGCGCTCCGGGTGCGCGCCGAGCAGGCGCACCGCCTCCGGCACCGTCTGCACGGCCTGCTCGGCCCGCACGACGCACAGGTGCACGTCCGGCACGAGCGAGATCGCGCGCCGGCCCTGGTCGGGCTCGCCGTCGAGCACGATCGTGCCGGTCTCCGAGATCGCGACCCGGGCGGCGGTGACGACGGCGGCCACGGCGTCGAGGTCGGTCGCGGCGGTCGGGTCCTCTCGCGAGTCCCGCACGACGTCGACCTCTGCCGGCAGGGTCGCCAGCCACGCGTCGTCCAGCCCGGCGGGCACCACGACCCGCACCGACCTGTCAGAGCCAGGTCGGGCCATACCCCCGTCTGGCTCTGACAGGTCGGCGACGAGGGTCGCGATCGTGGCGGGCAAAGCGTCGGCGGCGACCTGGTGCACGTGCGCCTTGTAGTCCACCAGACGGTCGACGAGCTGCTCCAGCACCTCGGGCGACCCGACGGCGTGCTCGCCGGCGGCGCGGTACTCGCGCGGCACGGGCTCCGGGTGCGGCGGTGCGCCGACCCTGCCGGACGGCGTCGTGCCGGAGCCGGTCTGGCCCAGCGCCGCGCGCACGCGTGCCAGGACCTCGGTGCGTGCCTCGCTCATCGGTCGTCCTCCTCGGACGTCGGGCCGTCGGTCTCGACGGTCTCCACCGGCGACGTCTCGTGCTCCGCCGCCCACCACTGCCGGAACGTCTGCCGCGGCGGCGCGGGCAGGTCGCGGGACCGGGTCCAGGCGCTCGCGGGCGGCGGCGCTACCGAGATGGCGTGGTCCCGCCCGCCCAGCCCGCTGCCCAGCGTCGCCGCGCGGCCGGCGAGGGCGAAGCGGTCGCCGTCGGCCATGACCCACGACGCGGCCTTCATGGCCGTCTTCCACGGGTCGACGCCGTGCTTCGAGCGGTCGGCGTCGACCTCCCGCGCCCGCAGGTCGACGAGGATCGACGGGATGTCGATCTTCACGGGGCAGACCTCGTAGCAGGCGCCGCACAGCGTGGAGGCGTACGGCAGGGACGCGTTGGGGTCGTGGTGCCCGGAGACGCCGCCGGTCGACGCGGTGAGCTGCGGCGTGAGGATCGCGCCGATCGGCCCGGGGTAGACCGAGCCGTAGGCGTGGCCGCCCACCCGCTCGTAGACGGGGCACACGTTGAGGCACGCTGAGCAGCGGATGCAGTGCAGCGCGGCCCGCCCGACCTCGTCGGCGAGGACGTCGGTGCGGCCGTTGTCGAGCAGCACCAGGTGGAACTCCTGCGGGCCGTCGCCCGGCGTCACGCCCGTCCACAGGGAGGTGTACGGGTTCATCCGCTCACCGGTGGAGGACCGGGGGAGCAGCTGCAGGAAGACCTCGAGGTCGTCGAACGTGGGCACCAGCTTCTCGATCCCCATCACCGTCACGAGCGTCTCGGGCAGCGTGAGGCACATGCGCCCGTTGCCCTCCGACTCGACGACCGCGAGGGTCCCGGTGTCCGCGACGGCGAAGTTCGCGCCGCTCACCGCGACCTTGGCCGAGAGGAACTTGCGGCGCAGGTGCGCGCGGGCCGCCATCGCGAGCTCGCGCGGCACGTCCGACAGGTCGGGCGGGGCGTCGCCCATGCGGGCGAGGAAGATGTCGCGGATCTCCGAGCGGTTGCGGTGGATCGCGGGGACGAGGATGTGCGACGGCATGTCGTCGGCGAGCTGCACGATGAGCTCGGCAAGGTCGGTCTCGATGGCGGCGATGCCCTCGTCGGCCAGCGCCTCGTTGAGCCCGATCTCCTGGGTGGCCATCGACTTGACCTTGACCACCTCGTCGGCGCCCTTGGCCTTCGCGATGTCGGCGACGATCCGGTTGGCCTCCGCCGCGTCGCGGGCCCAGTGCACGACGCCGCCGCGGGCGGTGACCTGCTCCTCGAGCTGCTGCAGGAGGTCCGGGAGCTGGGCCATCACCTGCTGCTTGACGGCCGAGCCGGCGTCGCGCAGCGCCTCCCAGTCGGGCACCTCCCCGACGACGGCGGCCCGTTTGGTGCGGATGACCTGCGTGGCATGACCGAGGTTGCGGCGCAGCTGGTCGTTCTTCAGGGTCTGCTTCGCGGCGGCGGGGAAGGCGTCGCCCCAGCGCAGCGGCTCCTGGGGGTGCGGGACGGCGCCGAACGGCTCGTCGACGGCGCCCGCGTCGTCGGGCCGGCGCAGCGTGCGCGGCAGGCCGAGGAACGTGCGGCTCATCGGGTGGCCTCCGTCCGCTCGGACCGTTCCGGTCGGCTGAACGTCGTCGCCGGCATGGGCGTCGGATCCGTGCGGGTCGAGGCGAGCACCTCCGCGAGGTGCAGGGCGTGGATCCCCGTGCCCTGCCGGGACAGCCCGCCGCCGATGTGCATGAGGCACGACATGTCGCCGGCGGTGAGCACCTCCGCGCCCGTGCCGCGGACGTTCGCCGTCTTGTCCTCGAGCATCGCGGCCGACGTGTCGGCGTTCTTCAGGGCGAACGTGCCGCCGAAGCCGCAGCACGAGTCCGCGGCCGGCAGCTCGACGAGGTCGATGGCCTCGACGGCGCGCAGCAGTCGCAGCGGCTTGTCGCCCACGTGCAGCATGCGCAGCGAGTGGCAGGTCGGGTGGTAGGTGACGCGGTGCGGGAACCAGGCGCCGACGTCGGTCAGTCCGAGGACGTCGACCAGCAGCTCGGACAGCTCGTACGTCTTGGCGGACACCGCCTCCGCCGTGGCGGCGAGGTCGTCGAGCCCGGCACGGCGGCAGACCATCGCCTGCTGGTGGCGGACCGACCCGGTGCACGACCCCGACGGCATGACGACGGCGTCCCACTCGCCGTCGGCCACGGGCGCGAACGTCTCCACGTGGTTGCGGATCACGGGGACCGCCTCGCGGTAGTAACCGGTGTTGACGTGCATCTGCCCGCAGCACGCCTGGTCGGTGGGGAAGACCACCTCGTGGCCGAGCCGTTCCAGCAGCCGCACGGTGGCACGCGGGGCGCCGGGGAACAGCGTGTCGGCGAGGCAGGTGGCGGCGAGGGCGATGCGCATACGACTCCTCGTACTCGTTCGGTGCCGATGTGACCGCTGCGGTGCGGAGGTGGTCGGTCACCGGTCGGTCGTTCCAGCATGACCCGGGCGGGTCGTCGGCGCCACGGCGGTGGGCGCCGAGCGGCCACTGTAGCGGATGTGGTCTGACCACTGTGCCGCGGGGTGGTTACGCTGACCCCGTGCGCACCCACGAACGAGTCCTCGCCTATCTCGAGGAGGGCATCGCCGCCGGCCGCTGGGGCCTCGGCGAGCGGCTGCCCGGCGAGCGGGCTCTCGCGGAGGACCTGGGCGTCTCCCGTCCCTCGGTCCGCGAGGCGATCCGCGTCCTCGACGCGCTCGGCATCGTGCGCCCCGGCGTCGGCTCGGGGCCGAACGCGGGCGCCGTCGTCATCGACCGTCCCGCCGCGGGCCTGGGCGCCGCGGTCCGGCTCCACGTCGCCACCGGCACGCTCCCCGTGCGGGACGTCGTCGCCACGCGCGTGCTCCTCGAGTCGTGGGCCGTGGCCCAGGCGGCCGGACGGGTGGTCGACCGCGCGCCCGGCACGGCCGCGCACCTCGAGGAGGCGCGCCGGCTCCTCGCGCGGATGGAGGACGACGACGTCGCGGCAGCTGCGTTCCTCGAGCTCGACCAGGCGTTCCACCTGGAGTTCGTGCGGATGGCCGGCAACGTGCTCGTCGAGGCCGTGATGACCGGCCTGCGCGGCGCCATCGGGGGCTACGTCGCGGTGGGGATCGAGCGCCTGCCGTCGTGGCCGCGCACCGCCGACCGGCTGCGGACCGAGCATCGTGCCGTGCTGGACGCCGTCGCGGCCGGGGACGCCGCGGCCGCCTCCGCCGCGGTGAAGGCGCACATCGAGGGCTTCTCCCGGGAGGCCGGCGTCTGACCCTGCGGGGCCTGCGGGTGCGGGGCCCGTGGACGGCGGGCACCGGGGTGTCCCGGGCGGGTACTAGCGTCCTGCCCGGCGGTCGGCGCGGGCCACCGCCCGTCGGACGGAGGTGGGCATGGAGCGGGAGGCTGCGGCACGGCTGGCGCGCCGGCTCATGGCCGAGCACGGCCTGGCCGGCTGGACGTTCCGGTTCGACCGGGCGCGGCGGCGCGCCGGCCTGTGCCGGTACGACCGTCGTGAGATCAGCCTGTCGGGGCCGCTGACGGAGCTGTACGACGAGGCGGACGTGCGCGAGGTGGTGCTGCACGAGATCGCGCATGCGCTGGCCGGCGCCCGGCACGGGCACGACTCCGTGTGGCGTGCGACGGCGCGGTCGATCGGCTCGACCGGCCGGCGTGTGGTGCGCGACGGGAGCCCCGAGGTGGAGGGCGACTGGGTCGGCCGGTGCCCGGCCGGGCACCGGGTGACGCGCTTCCGCCGCCCCCAGCGCCCGCAGGCGTGCGCCCGTTGCTCGCCCCTCTTCGACCGGCGGCACGTGCTGTCGTGGACGTACCGCGGCCAGCCGGTCCCGGACCTCGGAGCGGCGGCGAGCACCGGCCGGGGTCCGGGGGCGGCCGCGGCGTCGCCCGGGTCGAGGGCTCGGACGGCGGCGGCCGGGCCGCGGGTCGACCCGGCGAGCGTGCGAGTGGGGGAGACGCTGCGCGTGGTGGCCCCGGGGAGGTACGACGGGGTGGTCGGTGCGCTGGTCAAGCGCGGCCGGACGCGGTTCCACCTGCGGGTGGGCCGGGCCGTGCTCACCGTGCCGTTCGGGCTCGTCGAGCGCCCCCGACCGGACGACCGTCCCCGCCCCGGTGAACGCGGGTGAGATCAGGGCGGCTGCGGTGGGATGATCGCTCCCATGAGTGAGACCACCGCACCCGCCCTCACGCTGCCGGCGGGCGCCGCCGGGTCCCGCATCGTCGGCCTCGGGCACCACCAGCCCGAGCGGGTCATGACCAACGACGACATCGCGCAGCTCGTCGAGACCAACGACGAGTGGATCCGCTCGCGGACCGGCATCGTCACCCGGCACGTCGCGGCCGACGACGTCACCGTCGCGGACATGGCGACCGCCGCCGCCCGGCATGCGCTCGACGACGCGGGAGTCGCCGGCACCGACGTCGACCTCGTGGTCGTCGCGACCACGACGGCCGTCGACCGCTCGCCCAACACCGCCGGCCGCGTGGCGTACGCGCTGCGCACCGGCGTGCAGCCGGGCGCCAGCACGCCCGAGGGCGAGGACGAGCCGGACCTGCGCAACGTCGTCGGGCCCGCCGTCATCGACCTCAACACCGCCTGCTCCGGCTTCGCGTACGCCGTCGGAGTCGCCGACCAGGCCATCCGCGCCGGCTCGGCGCGCACCGCCGTGGTCGTCGGGGCGGAGAAGCTCACGTCCGTCACCGACTGGTCCGACCGCAGCACGTGCATCCTCACCGCGGACGGCGCCGGCGCGGTCGTGCTGCAGGCTGCGGACGCCCCCGCCGTCGGGCCCGTCGTGTGGGGCTCCGAGCCCGAGCTGACGCCCGCCGTCGTGATCGAGGAGCCGGCGGGCACGTTCGTCCAGGACGGCCGCGCCGTGTTCAAGTGGGCGATCACCCGCGCCGCCGACCGTGCCCGCCGGATCGTGGAGGCCTCGGGCCTCACGCTCGACGACATCGGCGTGCTGGCCGCGCACCAGGCCAACCTGCGCATCATCGAGCCGCTCGCCAAGTCGCTGGGCCTCGAGGACCGCATCGTCCTCGCCGACATCACGGAGTCCGGCAACACGTCGGCCGCGTCCATCCCGATGGGCCTGTCCAAGTGGTGGCACGCGGGCAAGATCCCCGCGAGCACCCCGGCGCTGCTCTTCGGCTTCGGCGGCGGCTTCACCTGGGCCGGCCAGGTCGTCATCACCCCGTCGAGGTAGTCCGAACCGCGCCGAGGTAGTCCGAACCCTGCCGAGGTAGTTCGAACCGCGCCGAGGTAGTCCGAACCCTGCCGAGGTAGTTCGAACCGCGCCGAGGTAGTGGTCCAGTCCACTACCTCGGCGAGATCGGAACTACCTCGGCGAGAGGGGAACTACCTCGTGAGGGTGGGGCCGAGGGCGGCACTCGGGTAGGCTGTCGGAAACCGCTTACCCGACGTCGCCGTCGTGGCGACACCCTAGGAGATCGACGATGCCCTCCGTCCCCGCCGCCCCGACCGGTCCCGACCGTCGCCGCTACGCCGTCGCGGGCACCGGACACCGCGCCGCCATGTACGTGAACGCCCTGATCGGGGACCACGCCGACGACGGCGAGATCGTCGCGTGGGTGGAGCCCAACCCGGTGCGCGCGGCCGTGCACGAGGCCAAGGTCGCCGCCGCCGTGGGTGGCGAGCGCCCCGTCTACCACCCCGACCACCTCGAGAAGGCGCTCGACGAGCAGCGGGTCGACCGCCTCGTCGTGACGTCCGTGGACAACACTCACGCGGACCTCGTGTCCCGCGCCCTGCGCGCGGGCGTCGACGTCGTCGTCGAGAAGCCCGTCGCCGCCACCGAGGCCGAGGCGCGGCAGATCGCCGACGCCGTCACCGAGACCGGTCGCGACCTCACGATGACGTTCAACTACCGCTACTCCCCGCGGAACTCCGCGCTGCGCGAGGTCATCGCGTCCGGCGAGATCGGGCAGGTGCTGAGCGTCCACTTCGACTGGGCCCTCGACACCGTGCACGGTGCCGACTACTTCCGCCGCTGGCACCGCGAGAAGGTCAACAACGGCGGCCTGCTGGTGCACAAGTCCAGCCACCACTTCGACCTCGTCAACTGGTGGATCGACGCCGTCCCTCAGCGTGTCTTCGCCAGCGGCGGGCGCCGGTTCTACGGCGACGACGCCGCGCACGCGGTGGGCTACGAGCCGACGGCGGGGGAGCAGGCCCTGAACGAGCAGGGCGTGGACCCGTGGCGGATCGACGTCGACGCCGACCCGCACCTCGCCGAGCTGTACGGGCCCGAGGCGCAGGCCGTGGACGGCTACCGGCGCGACCGCAGCGTGTTCGACCCGGGCATCACCACTGAGGACACCCTCGGGCTCGTCGTCGAGTACGCGGGGGGCCCGGTGCTCACCTACTCGCTCACCGCCAGCGCGCCGTGGGAGGGGTACCGCGTGGTCGTCAACGGCTCGCGCGGCCGCGCCGAGCTCGAGGTGGTCGAGCGCGGGTCCGTCGTCTTCGGCGCCGACGGCAGGGCGACCGTCGACCCGAGCTTCACCGCGACCTTCGGCGAGGACACCGTGCGCCCCGAGGGCGAGCGGCTCGTGGTGCAGAAGCACTGGGAGCGTGCGGAGGAGCGGCCGATCGTCGCCGTCGGGCCCGGCGGTCACGGCGGGGGCGACGCCCTGCTCCTCGCGGACGTCTTCCGCGGCCGCACCGAGGCCGACCCGCTGGGCCGCGCCGCCGGGTTCCGCGACGGCCTGCGCGCGTCCGGCATCGGCTACGCCGGCAACCGGTCGCTCGCCACGGGCGACCCCGTGCGCCTCGATGACCTGGGCCTCGGCATCGACCTCTGACCCCCACGCCGAGGTAGTTCCTGGCCCTCGGGACAGGAACTACCTCGGCGGTGCTCGAACTACCTCGGCGGTGCTCGAACTACCTCGGCGTGGTGGAGCGGAGCACGCCCGCCCCGGCGCCGGCGTCGACGACGGCGGGCACGGCCCGGGCGGGCAGCAGCCGGTAGCGGTAGTGGTCGGACGGCGTCCACCGGGCGTCGTCGGCGAGGGGAGCGGCGGCCGTGGAGTTGAACGCGCCCACGACGTCGACGGGACGACCGTTCACCAGGGTGCCGGCCTCGCGGAGCATGGTGCCGCCGTAGGCGCCGACCGCCCGCGCGGGGTCGACGCCCGGCGCGAGCCGCAGCGCGTTGTTCTCCAAGACGAGGCTCGACTCCTTGCCGGCGCCCCAGAAGTACTGGAACTCCTCCGCCGTCGACTGCGCGTAGGAGTTGTCGTAGACGTGCACGTCCCCGAAGCGGACGCGCGGCGCGCGCTGGCCGATGTCCTGGAAATGGTTGTGGTGGATCGTCACCCGGTGCTGGCCCCGGTCCTGCAGCCGCGAGTCGGACGAGCCGATGATCATCGTCTTGTCGTGCGTCTCGAAGCGGTTCCAGGACACGGTCACCAGGTCGCCGCCGTGGGTCACGTCGAGCAGGCCGTCGTGGATCTCGAACGGGCGGCCGAACACCTGCGGCAGCGACGACGCCGGGTGGTCGCCGTCGTCGAAGGTGTTGTGGTCCACCCACACGCCGGTGGACGTCCAGACCGACAGGTTGTCGTACGCCGAGTTCCAGCTGCCGAGCTCCCCGTCGGTGGGGTCCCACTGCGGGAAGCAGTCGCGGCCGTCCGAGAGGGTCAGGTTGCGCACGATGACGTTGTGCGAGTCGCGGACCCGGAGGTTGGCGCCCACGACCCGGGCGTCGCCCACGCCGACGATCGTGACGTTCGAGCCGACGTGCACCTGCGTCTGCGCCGCCTGCACCCGGGCGGCGGCGACGCGCGCGTCCTCCAGCGGCCCGCCGGGCTCGTCGGTGCCCCAGACGGCCGGGTCGTACGCCGCGACGTAGTCGTCCATGGTGAACGGGCCGGCGCCGGCCACCGGGACCTGGTCGGCGAAGTCCTGGCAGTCCAGCGCCGCGCCGTCCGCACCCGTGAACGCATCGATCGTGCCGCGCACGTAGACGACGCGCGGCACCTCGAGCCCGCGGCCGTCGTCCAGGTCGGCGCCCGCACGGCCGCCCAGGGCGTCGCGCAGCTCGGCCCACGTGTCGACGACGTACACCTCGGAGGCCGATGCCGCGGCGCCGCCGGTGACCGGTTCGGCCTCCCGCGGGACGCCCTCGGGGGCGGTGGTCGTGGCGACGGACGCCCACCCGTCGGCACCGGGCGTGACGACCTGGCGGCCGAGGTCGGTGCGCGGGTGAGGGCCGGGCCCACCGGCGCCGCCGTGCGCGGCGGCCGTCGCGGCCCCGGACGTGAGGAGCAGGACGGCGGCGGCCAGCCCGGCGACCGCCCGTGAGCGGTGGCGGCCGCGCGGGCGCGCCAGGGCAGGGGAGAGGGGGTGCATGGTGCGAAACTCCTTCGTTCCGGCGGCGGCACCCGGCCGACGACGGTGTCGGCCCGGGGAAGGGTGAGGCAGCTCAGGCGGTCCAGGGCGCCCCGAGCTCGGCGAACGTGCGCTGCGTGCGCGCGACCTCGGCGCACCAGTGCTCGACGTCGCGCACCACGGGGTGGCGCTCGTCGCCGTCGCCCTGCCACTCGACGTGCTCGGGCGCGATCGGGGCCGGGTCGGCGCTGGTGCGCACCGCCTCGAGCACGCGCATGAACGCGCCGGTGTCGCGGACGTCGCACAGCAGGGGCCGGCGGTCGTCGGCGCGCGCGGCGAGCAGGTCCTCCAGCAGGGAGCTGCGCCCGTAGGTCTTGTCCATCTGCACGGCGTCGGTACGCAGCAGCAGACGGTCGTGCTCGTACTCGAGGACGAGCTCGCCGCGGGTGCCGCGCACCACCACGCGCGCGGGCGAGCGCTCGGGCGCGCACAGCGAGAGCCCGAAGCCGTAGCGCCGACCGCCGGCGTCCTTGACACGCACGGACGACGTGTCGTCGGCCTCGATCGGGTTGGCGCGGTACAGGTCGGTGTCCACCCAGGCGACGTCCTGCGCGGTGGTGGCGCCACCGAGCCGCAGCGTGGTCGCGACCGCGTGCGCCAGCGGGTTGGTCACGACGCCGTCGACGACGTCCCGGCCGTCGAGCCGGCGCCGGCCCGCCCATGCGGCGCGCTTCCAGTAGGACGCCGTGCGCACCCAGGTGCCGACGGCGCCGAGTCCCTGCACCTCGCCGATCTCGCCGCGGGCCAGGAGGTCGGCCGCCGCGGGCAGCGCGTGCGAGCCGAACGTCTGGAAGCCCACCTGGCAGCGACGGCCCGTGCGCTCGGCCACCGCGACGAGCTCCGCGTGCTCCGCGAGCGAGGCCGTCGTCGGCTTCTCCAGCAGCACGTCGATACCGGCCTCCATCGCGGCGCGCGCCAGCGGAAGGTGCGTCGGGATGGGGGTGCTCAGCACCACGACGTCCACGTGCGTCGACGGCGTGGACAGCAGGTCGCCGAGTGTCGGGAACCAGGGCGCCCCGGCATCGTGCGCGTCGTGACCCGGGCCCGGCTCGCGCGGGTCGACGACGGCGGCGAGCCGCGCTCGCCCGGCGCGCTGCAGCTCGAGCACGCGGCGCACGTGGGAGGCGCCGTGGCCGTGCAGGCCCACCACCGCGATCTGCGGGGCGAGGCCGTCGGGGGTCGAGTGCGTCATCGTCGTCCTGTCGGTGTCGTCCCGGCGCGCCGGGGTCTGGAGGTCGGGGCGGGCGTCAGCGCAGCGTCGCGGCGAGCGCGGCCGCCTCGGAGTGGTCGAGGGCGCGGTCCACGAGCGCGGCCACCACCCCGGTCTCGACGGTGCCGCCGGCGGGCACGACGAGCGGGGTGTCCCAGGCCAGCGCGGGGCCGGCGCCCGGGTACTCGGCGGCGCGCAGGAACCAGTGCCGCGGCGGGGACGTCTGCGCGAGCAGGAGCGTCGTCGGGCGGTCCTGCTCGTACGGGTCGTGGTGCTGCTGCACGTACGCCACCCACGGCGACGTGCTGCCGTGCGCGCGCTTCTCGCCCTCGCCCGACTCCGACAGCACGACCGTGCCCTGCGAGATCGGCGCGCGCCAGAAGACGCCGCCGTACCCCGCGCCCGGGCGGCCGTTGGTGGCGGGGGAGCGGATCTCCAGCGGCCCGTGCGACGCGTGCAGCGTGGTCCGCCACTCGAGCGCCCACGTGTCGTCGCCGAGGAGGCGGGCGCCGAGCCGGCGCTGCTCCTCGAGCAGGGGCTGGCCGTGCTCGTCGTCCCAGCGCACCGTGTCGTGCAGCACGTGCGGGGCGAGCGGGTCGACCTCGGCGCGGGTGCTCACCTGCCGCCCGTGGTTCGGCAGCAGGGTCGGGCCGACGTCGGCCATAAAGGTGCGACCGCCCCAGAAGCTCGTGCCGTTGACGTCCGGCACCGCCACGCTGACGCCGTAGTGGTGCCGGTGGTCCACCGGCTCGGACTCGGTGAGAGGGACGCCCGCCAGCGAGTGCACGGGGTGCAGGTACGGCCGCGGCGAGTGGATGGCGGGCAGTCGTTCGCCGTCGACGTACCGCGCGAGCGGCACCCGGTCGCGCGTGTGCCGCAGCACGATCTCGCGCGGCTCGACGGACCATGCCGGACCCGGGTCGACGACGTCCGCCTCGGGCGCGGCCGCGGGCGCGGGCTCGGTGACGACGGCACGCTGCAGGGCGCGGGGCGCCGGGCCGGTGCTGGAGCGCGCCTCGAGCCGGGCCGTGAACCGGGTGCTGGTGGCCGCGTGCGCGTCGTCGTCGATGACGGCGTGCAGCTCGCGCCACGCCTGCCGGCCGAGCTCTGCCTGCGGCACGGAGACCGTGGTGAGGCCGGGCGTGGCGTAGCGCGCCAGGTCGATGTCGTCGTAGCCGGCCACCGAGATGTCGCCCGGCACGGCCACGCCCGCCTCGTTGAGCGCGGCCAGAAGGCCGAACGCGACGAGGTCGTTGTACGCGACGACGGCCGTGGCGCGGCTGGCGAGCACCTCGCCCGCGGCGGCGTGGCCGGACGCGAGGTCGGCGCCCACGGGGAGCTCGACGATCTCCAGGTCGGGGTGGCGCTCGCGGGCGGTGGCGAGACCGGCGCGCCGGGCGACGTCGGTGGCCGCGGCCCGGGGCCCGGCGAGGTACGCCAGCCGACGGTGCCCGAGCCCCACGAGATGCTCGACGACCTGCACGGTGGCGTCCTCGTAGTCGATGACCAGGCTCGGCGTGGCCGGGTGCTCGACGGCGCGGTTGATCACGGCCGCGGGCGTCACGAGGGGGAGCAGGGCGTCGAGCGCGGCGCCCGGCATCCGGGGCGCGACCAGGATCAGGGCGTCGCAGCGCATGCGGGCCTCGCGCGCGATGGCCGCCTCCTCCGAGGGGTCCTCCGCGGCGTCGGCCACGAGCACGCGGTAGCCGTCCTCGGCGGCGGCGGAGGTGACGCCGCGCAGGATCTGCTGGAACACCGGGTTGCCGAGGTCGGGCACGACGAGCGCGACGGTCTCCGTGCGCCCCAGGGACAGGCTGCGTGCCACGTTGCTGGGGCGGTAGTTCAGGTCGATCGCCGCCTCCTGAACCCGCGCGGCGATGGCCGGGTCCACGGTGCTGCGACCGTTCATCACGCGGGAGACCGTGGCGCGCGAGACGCCGGCGGCGGTGGCGACGTCGGCGATGGTCACGGACGGTCGCCGGACGTTCAGCTCAGGCATCGATGCCTCCCGGGGCTCACGAGCCGACCGTACACCATTGGAAACCGGTTCCCCTCGTGGTACGTTCCCGAGAAGCAACCGGTTTCCAGGCGATGGAACCCTGGAAGCCCTCGGATCGACGATGATCGGGAGGCCGGCGATGACGCCCACCAGCACGCCGATCGGCAGCGTGATCGGCAGGTTGATCGGCAGGGTGCCACGATGGCGGTGATCCAGGAGGTCGCTCGCACCCGCGGTGCCGCCCCGGAACGGCGCAAGGGCGACGGCCGGGCCGCGGTGCTCTTCCTCGCCCCGTGGTTCGCCGGGCTGATCCTCGTCACGGCCTTCCCGCTGGTCGCGTCCCTGTACCTGTCGTTCACGGACTACAGCCTGCTCGAGGCGCCGGGCTGGATCGGGCTCGAGAACTACACGCGCATGTTCGACGACCCGCGGTTCTTCCAGGCACTGAAGGTGACCTTCACCTACGTGCTGGTCTCGGTGCCGCTGCAGCTGGCCGCCGCGCTCGCGCTCGCCATGGTGCTCGACAAGGGGCTGCGCGGCCTGGCGTTCTACCGGTCCGTGTACTACCTGCCGTCCCTGCTGGGCGGCAGCGTCGCCATCGCCATCCTGTGGCGCCAGGTCTTCGGGGCCGACGGCCTGCTGAACCAGGTGCTCGGGTTCTTCGGTATCGAGGGCGTCGGCTGGGTGTCGCACCCGGACTACGCGCTCGGCACCCTCATGGTGCTGAACGTCTGGACGTTCGGCGCGCCGATGATCATCTTCCTGGCCGGTCTGCGGCAGATCCCGGCGATGTACTACGAGGCCGCGTCGATCGACGGCGCGGGCCGCTGGCGCCGGTTCCGCAGCATCACGCTGCCGCTGCTCACGCCGATCATCTTCTTCAACCTGGTGCTGCAGCTCATCGGCGCGTTCCAGTCGTTCACGCAGGCGTTCATCGTCAGCGGCGGCACGGGCGGCCCGGTGGACTCCACGCTCTTCTACACGCTGTACCTCTACGAGAAGGGCTTCGGCTCCTACCAGATGGGGTATGCGTCGGCGATGGCGTGGTTCCTGCTGCTCGTCGTGGCGGGCATGACCGCCGTGAACTTCCTCGCCTCCAAGTTCTGGGTCTTCTACGATGACTGACGCTCCCGCGCGGACCGACCCGCGCCCGACGCCCGCCCGCCCGACGCTGTCCGAGGTGGCGGCGACCTACCCCGAGCGCCGCCCGCCGCGCCGTCGCGCCTGGGCCGCCGTCCGCCGCGTGCTGCGCCATGTCGCGCTGATCGCGTTCGGGCTGGTCATGCTCTACCCGCTGCTGTGGATGCTGGCGAGCTCGTTCAAGCCGACCGAGCTGATCTTCCGCGAGCCCGGGCTGATCCCCACCGCGTGGGACTTCGGCAACTACACCGACGGGTGGAACGCGCTGCTGGACCCGTTCAGCCACTACCTGCTGAACTCGGCGATCGTCGTGCTCGGCTCGGTGCTGGGCAACCTGGTCTCGTGCTCGATGGCGGCCTACGCCTTCGCCCGGCTGAAGTTCCGCGGCCGCAACCTGTGGTTCGCGATCATGCTCATGTCGATCATGCTGCCGATCCACGTGATCATCGTGCCGCAGTACATCCTGTTCTCGTCGCTGTCGTGGATCAACACGTTCCTGCCGCTGATCGTGCCGAAGCTGCTGGCCACCGACGCGTTCTTCGTCTTCCTCATGGTGCAGTTCTTCCGCGGCATCCCGAAGGACCTGGACGAGGCGGCCCGGCTCGACGGGTGCGGGCACGTGCGCATCTACCTGCGGATCATGCTGCCGCTGTCGCTCCCGGCGCTCGCCACCACAGCGATCTTCACGTTCATCTGGACGTGGAACGACTTCTTCAGCCAGCTCATCTTCCTGACGAAGCCGGACATGTACACCGTGCCCATCGCGCTGCGGACGTTCGTGGACGCCACGAGCAACAGCTCGTGGGGGCCGCTGTTCGCGATGTCGATCGTCTCGCTGATCCCCGTGTTCCTCGTCTTCCTGTTCGGCCAGAAGTACCTCGTCAAGGGCATCGCCACCACCGGCATCAAGTAGTGCGCACCCGACGTTCGAAGGAGAACCTCATGCGAGTCACAGCTACCCGGGCGACGCGACGCCGCGGCGTCGCGCTCGTCGCGCTCACCGCGGCGGGGGCGCTCGCCCTCACCGCCTGCTCCGGCGACTCCGGCGCCCTGCCGTCCGACGGCGACGGCGGCGGCGACGGGGACGTCGAGATCCGCTTCTCCTGGTGGGGGTCGGACGACCGGCACCAGACGACCCAGCAGATCATCGACCTGTTCGAGGAGAAGAACCCCGGCATCACCGTGGTGCCGGACTACACGGACTGGGACGGCTACTGGGACAAGCTCGCCACCGCGACGGCGGGCGGCGACACCCCGGACGTCATCACCCAGGAGGAGCGGTACCTGTCGGACTACGCCTCGCGCGGCGTGATCGGCGACCTCGGCGAGCTGGGGGTCGACACCTCCGAGATCGCGGACGACATTCTCGGCACGGGCGAGGTGGACGGCACGCTCGTCGGCATCCCGACCGGTGTCAACGCGTACGCGATGGTCGCCGACCCGCAGATCTTCGCCGACGCCGGCGTCGAGATGCCGGACGACACGACGTGGACCTGGGACGAGTACGTCGACATCGCGGGGAAGGTCGCGAAGGGCGCGGGCGACGGGGTCTGGGGCGCACAGGACTACGGCTTCAACGAGGCGGGGCTCAACGTGCTGGCACGGCAGCAGGGCGAGACGCTCTACAACGCGGACGGCACGCTCGGGGTCTCGAAGGAGACCGTGGCGCAGTTCTTCCAGACGTCGCTGGACCTCATGGCCAACGGCGGCCAGCCCGACGCGTCACGGTCGGTGGAGTACCAGAACGCCGGGCCCGAGGGCTCCCTGCTCGGCACCAACGCGGGCGCGATGGGGGTGTGGTGGTCCAACCAGCTCGGCGCGCTCTCAGACGCCTCCGGGCACGAGCTCGAGCTGCTGCGCCTGCCGGGAGAGTCGGAGTTCGACCGCACCGGCATGTACTTCAAGCCCGCCATGTACTACTCGATCTCGGCGAAGACGGAGCACCCGCAGGAGTCGGCGAAGCTCGTCGACTTCCTGCTCAACGACCCGGAGGTCGCCAAGCTGCAGCTCACCGACCGCGGCCTGCCGGCCAACGAGTCGGTGCGCGAGGGGATCCTCCCCGAGCTCACCGCCGCGGACCAGAAGGTCGCGGACTTCATGGCGGACCTGGAGCCCGACATCGTCGACAACCCGGCCGTGCCGCCGAACGGCGCGAACGAGATCCAGGACATCATGATCCGCATCAACACCGAGGTCCTGTTCGAGCGCATGACCCCCGACGAGGCGGCCGACGCGTTCCTCGAGGACGTCGGGGCGGCGATCGGCGGCTGACCCGCGCTCCCTCCGAGAACGGGATCCGTCCCGCCGTCCGACCGGGCGGCGGGACGGATCCCGTTCTCGTCCGCAGGACGACGAGGGACCGCCAAGGGCGGGACACGCCATGTCCGAATCTCGCCAGCGACGCCGTTCGGGCGGTGGTGTGCTGAGCGTCCGCCCTCGCCACGAGGCGGGGAGGACATCGTCTCTGAGAGGACCGCTCATGCAGATCGCACTCGTCACCGGGGCCACCCGCGGGCTCGGCCTGGCCACCGCGCGCCGTCTGGCCCGCGGCGGCGCGCACGTCGTCGTCGGGGCCCGGGACGCCGCGGCGGGCCGGGCGGTCGCGGCCGCGCTGGTCGACGAAGGGCTGGCCGCGAGCAGCGTCACGCTCGACGTCACCGACCTCGTCCAGGTCCGAGCAGCAGCCGCAGAGGTCGAGGTGGCGCACGGCAGGCTCGACGTCCTCGTGAACAACGCGGGCATCCTGCCGGAGGCGACCGCGGCCGAGGGGCGCGAGGTCGTGGACGCCGACCTGTTCCGCGCCACGTACGACACCAACGTGCTCGGGCCGGTCGCCGTCACCGAGGCGTTCCTGCCCCTGCTGCGCCGGAGCCCGGCGGGCCGCATCGTCAACGTCACCACCCGGATGGGTTCCCTCGCGGACCAGCAGGACACGACGTCGCCCTACTACGCCATGGTGGTGCCGGCCTACCAGTCGTCGAAGGCGGCGCTCAACGCCGTCACCGTCGCGCTGGCGAAGGCGCTCGCCGGGACCCCGATCAAGGTCACGTCCGTCTGCCCGGGCTTCGTCCAGACCGAGCTCACGCCGGTCAACCGGACCCAGGCACCGCTGACGCCCGCAGATGCGGCCGAGGTCGTGCACCGGGCGGCGACGCTCCCCGCGTCGGCGCCGTCGGGCACGTTCGTCGACGCGTCAGGCCCCGTGCCGTGGTGACTGCCGGGGGCCGGTCGGTCGCGCGCGGTCAGGCCTGCGGGTCGACGACGCGCGCGACGACGGCGCACCGGTCGTCGCCGGGCGCGGCGCCGGTGGCGGCGCGCACGAGCAGGTGGCGCAGGGCGTCGCGCTCCGCGTCGTCGAGGCCGGCGAGCAGCTCGTCCTCCGCGACACGCACGCGGGCGTCGAGGTCGGCGAGGACGACGCGGCCATGGTCGGTCGCGACGATGCGGCGCGCGCGACGGTCGGCGGGGTCCGGCTGGCGCTCGACGAGCCCGCAGCCGGCGAGCTCGTCCAGCAGGTACGTCATCACGGTGCGGTCGATGCCGAGCCGGGCGGCCAGCGCCGCCTGGGTGGGCGGGGCGTCGTGGGTGACCGCGGCGAGGACCTCGTAGCCGCGGCCGCCGTGCGGGACGTCGGCGCACGCGGCGGCGACGCGGGCGCTCCACTCGCGCAGCAGCGCGGCGAGCGACCAGCCCAGCGGGGACGGGGCGTCCGGGCCGGTCGTCGGGATCCGCGCGGTGCTGGGCGTCGGGTCGGCGGTGGTGCTCACCGGGCCATCGTAGACGGAATGCGCGGCATACCAGAAGAGTTGCCGCTGATATCGTCTGCCTGACAGACGATCTCCCGGACCTCGGGAGCGGCCCTCCCCGCGAAAGGCCCCGCATGACGGACTACGGCCACGACCTGGTCTTCGGCACGTTCATCACGCCCACCAACGCCGACCCCCAGGCGCCCGTGCGCCTGGCGAAGGTGACCGAGGCGGCCGGGCTCGACCTGGTGACGTTCCAGGACCACCCGTACCAGCCGGGGTTCCTCGACACGTGGACCCTGTTGTCGTGGGTGGCCGCGCAGACCGAGCGGGTCACCGTCGCGGGCAACGTGCTCAACCTGCCGCTGCGCCCGCCCGCCGTGCTGGCGCGCGCCGTCGCGTCCCTCGACCTGCTCTCCGGCGGCCGCGCTGCCCTGGGGCTGGGCGCCGGCGGGTTCTGGGACCCGATCGTCGCGATGGGCGGCACCCGCCTCACCCCCGGCGAGTCCGTGGACGCCCTCGACGAGGCGCTCGACATCATCCGCGGCATCTGGGACGGCCGTGAGCGCCGCGCCCTGCGGGTCGACGGCACCCATCACCGGGTGGCCGGCGCCAAGCGCGGGCCCGAGCCGGCGCACGACGTCCCGATCTGGCTGGGCGCGCTCAAGCCCCGCATGCTGCGCCTCATCGCCCGCAAGGCGGACGGCTGGCTCCCGTCCCTCGCGTACCTCAAGGACGGCGACCTGCAGCGGGGGCACGCGATCATCGACGAGGCCGCCCAGGAGGCGGGCCGCCACCCGGCCGAGATCCGGCGCCTGCTCAACGTGCAGGGAGCGGTCACCGCGCAGCCGCAGGGGTTCCTGCAGGGCCCCGTGGAGCAGTGGGTCGACGAGCTGGCGACGCTGGTGCTCGAGGACGGGATCGGCACCGTGATCCTGGCCGCCGACGACCCGAACCTCGTCCAGGTCTACGGGCAGGAGATCGCGCCCGCGGTGCGCGAGCTCGTGGCGCGCGAGCGCGCGACGTCGGGCACCGCGCCCGCCGCCACGCAGCGCGGCGGCCGGGCGATCGCGCTGCGCCGCCCCGGCATCGACTACGCCGCCGTACCGGCGGCGCTCGCGGCGGCCGCCGTCGAGCCCGGCGACCGCGCGTACGACGCGGTGCGCCACAACTACCTGCGCTCCGGCGCGCCCGGCCTCGTGCTGTATCCGGCCATGGCGGCCGAGGTGGCTGAGGCCGTGATCTGGGCACGCACGCAGGACGTGCCGCTCGGCGTGCGGTCGGGCGGGCACGGCATCAGCGGACGGTCGACCAACGACGGCGGGATCGTCGTCGACCTGGGCGCGCTGGACCAGGTCGAGGTGGTCGACGAGGCGACCCGGCGCGTGCGGGTCGGCGTCGGCGCCACGTGGGGCCGGGTCGCCGAGGCGCTCGCGCCGCGCGGCTGGGCCATCAGCTCGGGCGACTCCGGCGGTGTGGGCGTCGGCGGGCTCGCCACGGCGGGCGGCGTCGGGTTCCTGGGCCGCACCTACGGGCTGACGATCGACCACGTCGTCGCCGCCGAGGTCGTCACCGCGGACGGGCGCGTGGTGCGCGCGTCGGCGGACGAGCACCCCGACCTGTTCTGGGGGCTGCGCGGCGCGGGCGGCAACCTGGGCGTCGTGACGTGGGTCGAGATCGAGGCGATGCCGCTGGGGGACCAGGGCGCCGTCGTGTTCTCGCAGATGACCCTCGACGCGACCGACGTGGCGGGCGTGCTGGAGCGGTGGGGCGCCGTCGTCGAGTCGGCGCCGCGCGAGCTGACCAGCTTCCTCATCCTGTCGCCCGGGCGCCGGGGCAGGCTCCCCGACGGGAGCGACGACCAGGGCCCCGTGGCGCAGCTCATGACCGTCTGGGCGGGCGACGACACGGACGCGGCCGTCGAGCAGCTCGAGCGCCTCGCCGGCGCGGGCCCGCTGCTGGGCCACCAGGCGTACCTGCTGCCGTACGCGGGCGTCGTGCAGGCGGGGGAGAAGCACCACCAGGGCGGCGGCGACCCGGCCGTGCGCTCCGGGCTGGTGGCGCACCTGGACACGGCGACGGCCCGCGCGTTCGAGAAGCTCGCACTGTCGGGGGAGGCGTACTTCCTGCAGGTGCGCGCCACCGGTGGGGCGGGGAACGACGTCGAGCAGGGGGCGACGGCGTACGCGCACCGGCACCAGAACTTCCTGCTGTCGGCGATGTCCTCGTCGCAGGACCGGCTCGACGCCGTGTGGGACGCGGTCATGGCGCCGTACACCGACGGGCTGTACCTGTCGTTCGACACCGACACGCGGCCCGAGCGGCTCACCGACGCGTTCCCCGAGCCGACGCTCACCCGCCTGCGCGAGGTGAAGCGGGACTGGGACCCGGACAACGTGTTCCGCGCCAACTTCCCGGTGCCGCCGGCGGCGTGAGCGGCGGCGCGGCGTGTCGGTCGGGTGCGCGAGGATGGGGGACATGCCTCTCGCACCTCGGTACCTGGCCGACGACGCCCGCTACGAGTCGATGACCTACCGCCGCACCGGCCGCTCCGGCCTCGACCTGCCCGCGCTGTCGCTGGGCCTGTGGCACAACTTCGGCGACGTGAACCCGTTCGACACACAGCGCGCCATCCTGCGCCGCGCGTTCGACCTGGGGATCACGCACTTCGACCTCGCCAACAACTACGGCCCGCCGTACGGCTCGGCGGAGGAGAACTTCGGCCGTCACCTGGCGAAGGACCTCGCGCCCTACCGCGACGAGCTCGTCATCTCCACCAAGGCCGGCTACGACATGTGGCCCGGCCCGTACGGCGACCACGGCTCGCGCAAGTACCTGCTCTCCTCGCTCGACCAGTCGCTGACCCGCATGGGCCTGGACCACGTCGACGTCTTCTACCACCACCGTCCCGACCCCTCGACGCCGCTCACCGAGACGATGGGCGCGCTCGCGTCCGCCGTCCAGCAGGGCAAGGCGACGTACGTCGGCGTCTCCAACTACTCGCCGTCGCGCACCCGCGAGGCCGCGCAGGTGCTCGCCGACCTCGGCGTGCCGCTGCTCATCCACCAGCCCAGCTACTCGATGTTCAACCGGCACGTCGAGATCGCGGACCGGGACGACGCGTACGACGGTCGGCAGAGCGAGTCGCTGCTCGACGTCGTGGGGGACCTGGGCGTCGGCACGATCGTCTTCTCCCCGCTGGCGCAGGGGCTGCTCACGGGCCGGTACCTGGGCGGGTCGGCGCCCGAGGGCTCGCGCGCCGCGCGCAGCGACTCGCCGTTCCTGTCGTCGTCGAACCTCACCGGCACCTACCTGGAGCGGGCCCGCGCGCTGAACACGATCGCCGAGGGCCGCGGCCAGACGCTCGCGCAGCTCGCCCTGTCGTGGGTGCTGCGCGACGACCGGATCACGTCGGCCCTCATCGGCGCGTCGTCGGTCGCGCAGCTCGAGGACAACGTGGCCGCGCTGTCCGCCCCGGCGCTCACCGACGAGGAGATCGCCGCCATCGAGCCGCACGCCGTGGACGGCACCGGGCGCTAGGACGCACTCGGTGGCTGAGCCTGTCGAGCCCACGTCCTGGGTTCGACAGGCTCAACCACCGGGCAGGAAGGGTGGGCGGATGACGGTCTGCTGGTTCGTCGGGCTGACGACGCTCGACGTCGTGCACCGGGCGGCGGGGCGTCCCGGCGCGAACGAGAAGGTCACCGCCACGCGGCAGGACGTCGCGGCCGGGGGGCCGGCGGCCAACGCCGCGGTGACCGCGGCCGCGCTCGGGGTCCGGGCGGTGCTGGTCAGCGCGCTGGGCGCGGGCCCGGTCGCGCAGGCGGCCCGCGCCGACCTCGACGCGTGCGAGGTGCAGGTGCACGACGTCGCGGGCCCGGACGAGGGGTTCCCGCTCCCCGTGTCGTCGGTCCTCGTCGACGACGCGACCGGGGAGCGGTCGGTGGTCTCCGCCGACGCCGCGCTCGCCGTGGCGCCCGCGCCGTCGCCGGGCGAGCTCGGCGCGCTCCCGCGGCCCGACGTCGTCCTGCTCGACGGCCACCACCCCGCGATCGCGCGCGCCGTGCTCGCCTACGTCGACGGGCTGCGCCCGCGGCCACGGGTGCTGCTCGACGGCGGCCGGTGGCGGCCGGTGTTCGCCGAGCTGCTGCCCGCGGCGGACGTCGCGGCCCTGAGTGCGGACTTCACCGTGCCGGCCGACATCGCCCCCGGGGCGACGGACGCCGCGCACGGCGCGCTGCTGCTCGGCGCCCGGGCTGCGGTGGTGACCCACGGCGCCGACCCCGTGGAATGGACCGACGGGCGCGACCACGGTTCCGTGGCGGTGCCGCGCGTCACGACCCGCGACACCCTGGGCGCGGGGGACGCGTTCCACGGCGCGCTCGCCGCGGCGCTGGCACGCGGGGCCGGCGTGCCCGACGCCTGTGCCGCGGCCGTGCGCGTGGCGAGCACCCGGGTGCGGTTCGTCGGGCCACGGTCGTGGCTCGCCCACGTCCCCGACGTGTCGGGCCCGCGTGCCGCCATGGCCCCCCGCGGGTCCGGCCGCTCGCGGGAGGACGGGTGACGCGGGACGCGACGACCGCGGAGCTCGTCGCGCGCGCCCGCCGCCTGGCGGTGCCGGGGGAGCGGCGCGTCCTCGGCATCGTCGGCCCGCCGGGCGCGGGGAAGTCGACGCTCGCCCGCGTGCTGGTCGCGACGCTCGGCCCGGGGCTGGCCGTCGAGGTCGGGATGGACGGCTACCACCTGTCGAACGCGGTCCTGGCCGGCCTCGGACGCGACCACCGCAAGGGCGCGATCGACACGTTCGACGATGCCGGGTACGCGGCGCTGGTCGCGCGTCTCGCCGCCGCCCGGCCCGGCGACCCGCCCGTGTACGCGCCGGTGTTCCGCCGCGAGATCGAGGAGCCCGTGGCGGCGGGCGTCGCCGTGCCGTCCGACGTCCCGCTGGTCGTGACGGAGGGCAACTACCTGCTCGCGCCGTCGGGCGCGTGGCCCGCCGCGCGGGCCCGGATGGCGGAGGTCTGGTACCTCGACGTGCCCGGCGACCTTCGGCTCGCCCGGCTGGAGGAGCGGCACCACGCGTTCGGCAAGAGCCGCGACGACGCCCGCCGCTGGGCGAACGGCTCGGACCAGGTCAACGCCGACCTGATCGAGGCGACGCGCGACGGCGCGGACGTCGTCGTCCGCTGGACCTCCTGACCGCCGGTCGCCGTCGGAGACCGCGACCGCCGCCGTCCGGTGGTTGAGCCTGTCGAAACCAGGACGTGGTCTCGACCCTTCGACAGGCTGAGAGCGGCGCGGGCTCGACCGGGGAACCTGGCCGCGCCGACCGTCAGAGGTTGCGCCGCGCGGCCTCGATGAGCGGCTGGATGCGGTAGGGGATCAGCTCGCCCATGGACAGCGAGGTCTCGGTGCGCTCCACGCCGTCGATGGCGAGGATGGCGGCGTCGATGCGGAACAGGTGGTCGGTGTCCCGGCACACGACGTGCACGCGCAGGTCGGCGGCGCCGCTGTGCCCGTACGCCTGCACGACCTCGGGGATCTCGGCGAGCCGGTCGACGATGGCGGGCAGCTCCCGCTGCCGCACGGTGACCTCGAGGAAAGCCGTCAGAGGATGCCCGAGAGCGGCGGGGTTGATGCGCCGGTCGAAGGCGAGGAAGGCGCCCGACTCCTCGAGCCGGGTCAGCCGGGCGTGCACCGTGTTCCGGGACAGGCGCAGGCGCTCCGCGAGGGCGGCGATCGTGGCCCGCGGGTCCTCGGCGAGGGCCGTCAGCAGGCTCAGGTCCACGGCGTCGTAGCTGCGCACATCGACCAGCCTAGCGGGGGCTGGCTGAGCACTCTGCTCAACGTGTGGCGGGGTGCTGGTCGCACATCTGTGAGCGGCGTTACGTTCGCGGTATCCGGCGCTCGACGAGGAGCGTCCGGCGACACACGAGGTGAGGCGACGATGCCCAGCACCATGGGTTCGACGTCCCGCGACGACCTGTCACGAGCGGGTGGAGCGAGGGCGGAGACGGCGTCCGGTACGACGGACGGAACGACGGCAGGCAGCACGAACGGCGGCACGACGGCGGGCACGGCACCGCCGGGCGACGTCCCTGTCCGGCTGCTCGACGAGAAGGGCGTGCGGCACCCGGACCCGGGGCTCGACCGCTGGCTGACGGACGTGGACGCGGGCACGGACGACGCCCGGGGGGCGCTGCTGGCGCTGTACGAGGACATGGTCGTGGCCCGGCGGATCGACGCCGAGGCGACGGCGCTGCAACGGCAGGGCGAGCTCGCGCTGTGGCCGCCGCTGCAGGGGCAGGAGGCGGCCCAGGTGGGTTCGGCCGCGGCGCTGCGCGACGACGACTTCGTGTTCTCCAGCTATCGCGAGCACGCGGTCGCCCGCCGGCGCGGCGTCGCGTCGGTGGACCTGCTGCGCGTGTGGCGCGGCGTCACCGCGTCGGGCTGGGACCCGTACGCGGTGGGCATGGCGACCCCGCAGGTCATCATCGGCGCGCAGGCGTTGCACGGCGTGGGCTACGCGCTGGGGATCCAGGCCGACGTCGAGCGCGGTGTCGTCGCGCCGGGCGAGGGCGGGACGGCCGCCGTGGTCGCGTACGTCGGCGACGGCGCGATGAGCCAGGGCGACGTCAACGAGGCGTTCGTCTTCGCCGCCACGTGGCAGGTGCCGCTGGTGCTGTTCTGCCAGAACAACCAGTGGGCGATCTCCGAGCCGGTGGCGCTGCAGTCGGCCGTGCCGCTCGTGCGGCGCGCGTGGGGCTTCGGCGTGCCGGGCGTACGCGTGGACGGCAACGACGTGCTCGCCGTCCTGGCCGTGACGCGCGAGGCGCTGCACCGCGCGCGGACCGGCGGAGGCCCCACCTTCGTCGAGGCCGTGACCTACCGCATGGGCCCGCACACCACGGCCGACGACCCCACCCGCTACCGCGACGCGTCCGAGCTGGACGTCTGGGCCGAGCGCGACCCGATCGCGCGGCTCGCGGCGTACCTGCGGGCGGGCGGCCTGCTCACCGGCGACGACGAGGTGCGCGTGCGCGCGGCGGCCGACGCGGTCGCCGCCGAGCTGCGGGCCGGCGTCGTCGCCATCGAGGACCCGCCGCCGCTGAGCGTCTTCGACCACGTGTACGCCGAGCCCCACCCCACGGTGGCCGCCGAGCGCGCGGAGCACGCGGCGTACCTGGCGGGTTTCGCCGACACGGGCACCACGACGACCGGCACCACGACGACCGACACGACGACGAGCGGCGAGGGGGCCGACCGATGACCACCCAGACGCTCACCCTCGCCAAGGCGCTCGGCGCCGGGCTGCGCCGGGCCATGACCGACGACCCGACCGTCATGGTGCTCGGCGAGGACATCGGCCGCCTCGGCGGCGTGTACCGCGTGACCGACGGGCTGCAGGCGGAGTTCGGCCCGCGCCGGGTGGTGGACACGCCGCTGGCGGAGTCCGGCATCCTCGGCACCGCCGTCGGGCTCGCCTACCGCGGCTACCGGCCGGTGGTGGAGATCCAGTTCGACGGCTTCGTCTACGTCGCGTTCGACCAGATCGTCAGCCAGCTCGCCAAGATGCACGCCCGAACGAGGGGCGCGGTGAAGCTGCCCGTGACGATCCGCATCCCCGTGGCCGGCGGCATCGGCGCGGCCGAGCACCACTCCGAGTCGCCGGAGGCGTACTTCGTGCACACCGCCGGGCTGCGCGTGGTGTCGGTGTCGAACCCGCAGGACGCGTCGACCGTGCTGCGCCAGGCGATCGCCTGCGACGACCCGGTCGTGTTCTTCGAGCCCAAGCGCCTGTACCACGTCAAGGGCGAGGTGGACCCGGGCCTGCCGCTCGACGACGCGCCGCCGATGGGCACCGCGCGAGTGGTCAGTCCGGGGGACGACGTCACGCTCGTGACCTTCGGCTCGCACGTGGCGACGGCGCTCGACGCCGCGACCGCGGCGTCCGACGAGGGGGTCTCGATCGAGGTGATCGACCTGCGCTCGCTGTCCCCGATCGACCACGACACGATCGCCGCGTCCGTGCGGCGCACCGGGCGGCTCGTCGTGCTGCACGAGGGCCCGCGGCAGGCCGGCGTCGGCGCCGAGATCGCGACGTCGGTCACCGAGCGGTGCTTCGACTTCCTCGAGGCGCCGCCCGTGCGCGTCACCGGGTACGACATCCCGTACCCGCCCGCGAAGCTGGAGGGCAACCAGGTGCCCGACCTGGACCGCGTCCTCGTCGGCGTGGACCGGGTGCTGGGGCGGTCCCCGGCGTCGTCCGCCCCGGCGGGCGCGGAGGTGGGAGCGTGATGGCGACGCGCGAGTTCAAGCTGCCCGACCTCGGCGAGGGGCTGACCGAGTCCGAGGTCGTCGAGTGGCGCGTGGCGGTGGGCGACGCCGTCGAGCTCAACCAGGTGATCGCCGAGGTGGAGACCGCCAAGGCGCTGGTCGAGCTGCCGTCGCCGTGCGCAGGCATCGTGCGGGTGCTGCACGCCGAGGAGGGACAGACCGTCGAGGTCGGCGAGCCGCTGGTCACCTTCGACCTGTCCGACGGGACGCCGGTCGAGCCTGTCGAGACCACGGACCGGGTTCCGACCCTTCGACAGGCTCAGGACGGCGCAGGCTCCACCAGCGAGGACGGGCCGGAGCCGAACCTCGTGGGGTACGGCGCGCGGCCCGCGCGCACGGGGAGACCGGCGCGGCGACGCCGTCGGGCGGCCCCCGTCCCGTCGGTCGAGCCCGTCGAGACCAGGGTCTCGACGGCCCCGACCGACGGGGAGGCGAGCGACCGGCCGCGCTCGACACCGGTCGTGCGGGCGATGGCACGGCAGCGCGGGATCGACCTCGCCACGATCACCGGCTCCGGTCCGCACGGCCGCATCACGCGCGACGACGTCGAGGCGGCGTCGTCGGGCGCGACGACGAGCCCGACGACACCGGCCCCCGCGACGAGCGCGACCAGCGGCGAGGAACGCACCCCCGTGCGCGGCGTGCGCAGGCGCACGGCGGCGGCGATGGTCGCGAGCGCGGCGGCGCCGCAGGCATCGGTGTTCCTCACGGTGGACGTCACGGCGAGCATGGGGCTGCTGGCGCGGCTCAAGACGCACCCGATGGCGGGCGGGCAGCGGATCACGGTGCTCGCACTGACGGCACGAGCCCTCCTCGCCCTGCTCCCGAAGCACCCGGCGCTCACGAGCCGCTGGGTGGACCTGGCGGACGGCGAGGCGGAGATCGTGCGCCCGGCGCACGTGAACCTCGGCATCGCGGTCGCGACCGACCGCGGCCTGGTCGTGCCCCACGTCCCCGCCGCGGACACGCTGTCGTTGACCGGGCTCGCCGCCGCGCTGACGGACCTCACGACCACGGCGCGGGCCGGCCGCACCACCCCCGAACGGCTCAGGAACGGGACGCTGACGATCACCAACGTCGGTATCTTCGGCGTGGACGCCGGCACGCCGATCCTCAACCCGGGCGAGCCCGCCATCCTCGGCCTCGGCCAGGTCGCCCGCCGCCCGTGGGAGCACGACGGCGAGGTGGCGCTGCGCCAGGTGACGACGCTCAGCCTCACGTTCGACCACCGCGTCGTCGACGGCGAGCAGGGCGCCCGCTTCCTCGCCGAGCTGGGGGCGGTGCTCGCCGACCCGGCGCTCGCCCTCCTGCTGCCGTCGGTCGAGCCTGTCGAGCCTGTCGAGGCCACGGGGGCCCGGGTGTCGACAAGCTCGACCGGCGGGGTGGAGGGCGCATGACCGTCCTCGACTCGGCCGTCGACCCCCGCGCCGACGCCACCCGCGCCAACGACGAGGCGCAGCGGGCGCTCGCGGACCGCCTCCGCGAGCGCACCGCCGCCGCCGCCGAGGGCGGCACGCAGCGCGCCCGCGACCAGCACACGTCGCGCGGCAAGCTGCCGCCGCGCGAGCGCGTGGCCCGGCTGCTCGACGAGGGCAGCCCGTTTCTCGAGGTCGCCCCGCTCGCCGCCTACGGGCTGGACGACGGCGCGTGGCCCGGCGCGGGCGTCATCGCCGGCATCGGTCTGGTGAGCGGGCGGCAGGTGATGGTGGTCTGCAACGACCCGACCGTCAAGGGCGGCACCTACCACCCGCTCACCGTGAAGAAGCACCTGCGGGCGCAGGAGATCGCGCTGGAGAACCGGCTGCCCTGCGTGTACCTCGTGGACTCGGGCGGTGCGTTCCTGCCGCGGCAGGACGAGGTGTTCCCCGACCGCGACCACTTCGGCCGGATCTTCTACCTCCAGGCGAGGCTGTCGGCGGCGCGCGTCCCGCAGGTCTCGGCGGTGCTGGGTTCCTGCACGGCGGGCGGCGCCTACGTGCCCGCGATGAGCGACGAGACCGTCATCGTGCGGGGCCAGGGCACGATCTTCCTCGGCGGCCCGCCGCTGGTGAAGGCCGCCATCGGCGAGGAGGTCACGGCCGAGGAGCTGGGCGGCGGCGAGCTGCACGCCCAGCGGTCGGGCGTCGTCGACCATCTCGCCGAGGACGACGAGCACGCGCTCGACCTCGTGCGCGACATCGTGAGCACGCTGCCGCCGGACCCCGAGCCGGCGTGGGACGTCGTGCCGTCCCGCGAGCCCGTCGTCGACCCGCAGGGCCTGTACGCCGCCGTGCCCGTGGACGTGCAGCAGCCCTACGACCCGCGCGAGGTGATCGCCCGGATCGTCGACGGCAGCGAGCTGCACGAGTTCAAGCCCGAGTACGGCACCACCCTGGTCACGGGGTTCGCGCGCATCCACGGCCACCCCGTCGGTGTGCTGGCCAACGCGGGCGTGCTGTTCCGCGAGTCGGCGCTCAAGGGCGCCCACTTCGTCGAGCTGTGCGACCAGCGCGGCATCCCGCTGCTGTTCCTGCAGAACATCTCCGGCTTCATGGTGGGGCGCGACGCCGAGGCAGGGGGCATCGCCAAGGACGGCGCCAAGATGGTCACGGCCGTCGCGACCACCCGGGTGCCCAAGCTGACGGTCATCGTCGGCGGGTCCTTCGGCGCGGGCAACTACGCCATGTGCGGGCGGGCCTACTCGCCGCGGTTCCTGTGGTCGTGGCCCGGGTCGCGGATCTCCGTGATGGGCGGCGCGCAGGCGTCGTCGGTGCTCGCCACCGTGAAGCGCGACCAGCTCGCGCGCCGCGGCGAGGAGTGGGACGCGGGCGAGGAGGCGTCGTTCCGCGCTGAGATCCGTGACGGCTACGAGGTCGCCGGCGACCCGTACCACGCCACGTCGCGACTGTGGGACGACGGCATCGTCGACCCGCCCGACACCCGCCGCGTGCTCGGCCTGGCGCTCGGCGTGTGCGCCCGCACGCCGCTGCCCGGTGCCGACCCGACCGAGCCCCGCTTCGGGCTCTTCCGGATGTGAGCGGCGTGAGCACCCGACCCTTCACCACCGTGCTCGTCGCCAACCGCGGCGAGATCGCGTGCCGCGTGATCGGCACGCTGCGCCGGCTGGGCATCCGGTCCGTCGCCGTGTACTCCGACGCCGACGACGGCGCCCGCCACGTGCAAGAGGCCGACGTCGCCGTCCGGCTCGGCCCGGCGCCCGCGGCACCGGGCCTGCCTCGACTCGGGGGCTACCTCGACGTCGACGCCGTGGTCGCCGCGGCCGTCGCGACCGGTGCGGACGCGATCCACCCCGGTTACGGCTTCCTGTCCGAGAACCCGGCCCTGGCGCGGGCGTGCGAGCGCGCCGGGATCGTCTTCGTCGGCCCGTCCGTGGCCGCGCTGGAGACGATGGCGGACAAGGCGGCCGCCAAGCGGCTGGTCGCGTCCCACGACGTGCCCGTGCTGCCCGGCACCCACGAGGACGGGCTCGACGACGCGGCCCTGGTCGCGGCGGCGCACGAGGTCGGCTTCCCGCTGCTGGTCAAGCCCGTCGCGGGCGGCGGCGGCAAGGGGATGGTCGTGGTGCCGGCGGCGCACGAGCTGCCCGCGGCGCTGGCCTCCGCCCGCCGCGTCGCCGCGTCGTCGTTCGGCGACGACGGGCTGCTGCTCGAGCGGCTCGTGGAGCGGCCGCGGCACATCGAGGTCCAGGTGCTCGCCGACGCGCACGCCGGCGTCGTGCACCTGGGGGAGCGCGAGTGCACGCTGCAGCGCCGCCACCAGAAGGTGGTCGAGGAGGCGCCGTCGCCGGTCGTCGACGCCGCGACCCGGGCACGCCTCGGCGAGGCGGCCTGCGCCGTGGCGCGGTCGGTCGGGTACGTCGGCGCGGGCACGGTGGAGTTCCTCGCGCCCGGCGACGACCCCGGCACGTTCTGGTTCATCGAGATGAACACCCGCCTCCAGGTGGAGCACCCCGTGACCGAGATGGTCACCGGCCTCGACCTCGTGGAGCAGCAGCTGCGCGTGGCGGCGGGGGAGCCGCTCGCGGTCCGGCAGGAGGACGTGCGGCTCACCGGGCACGCCGTCGAGGCCCGCCTGTACGCGGAGTCCCCCGCGCGCGGCTTCCTGCCCGCGGCGGGCCGCGTGCTCGCGTACGACGACGCCGGCGCGGGGGCCGGGCCCGCCGCCACGCCCCTGCGGCTCGACAGCGGGCTGCTGCCCGGTGCGGAGGTGACCGGCGACTACGACCCGATGCTGGCCAAGGCCGTCGCCTGGGCGCCGACCCGGGCCGAGGCGATCGACCGGCTCGACGGGCTGCTGGCCGACGTCGTCGTGCTCGGCGTCGAGACCAACGCCGGGTTCCTGCGCGACCTGCTGGCCGACGACGACGTCCGCGCCGGCCGCCTCGACACGAGCCTCATCGACCGCTTCGTCGCCCGGTCCCTGGAGGAGCCTGCTCCGGCGGTCGAGCCTGTCGAGACCCAGGTGGCCGTGGCGGCGGCGGTGCTCGCCCTCGTCAGCGGCACCGCCGGGGCGTCCGGACCCTGGGCCGCCGCCGACGGTTTCCGCCTCAACGCGCCCGCCGCGCCGCGTCGCGCGGTGCTCGCCCACGTGACGGGCGCCGAGCACAGGGTCGCGGTCACCGGGACGCCCGACGACGCCGTCGTCACGGTCGACGACGGCGAGCCGGTCCGCGCGTCCGCGCGCCCGCTCGGCGACGACCGCTACCTGCTCACCGTCGACGGCACCACCAGAAGCCTGGTCGGTGCTGTGAGCGGACGACTGGCCCACGACACGCCGACGGACGGGGCCGAAGCCCCGCTCACATCGTCGCCCGCGGTGGTGTGGGTGCACGTGGACGGGCGGACGACGTCGTTCACGGTGCTCGACCGGGCGGCGCTGGCCGCTCACCGTCGCGCCGCCCGCGCGCTCACCGGCGACGGCGCGGCGGGCGGAGCGACCCGTGCGCCGGTGCGCGTCGCGATGCCCGGCACCGTGTCCGCCGTGCCCGTCGCGGACGGTGACGTCGTCGCGGCGGGCCAGCCCGTCGTCGTCGTCGAGGCGATGAAGATGGAGCACCCGCTGCTCGCACCCGTCGGCGGCGTCGTCCGCCTCGACGTGCGGGCCGGCGACCAGGTGCGCCTCGACCAGGTCGTCGCCGTCGTCGACCCCGACGGCGCGCCCGCGAACCCTGCTCCCGCCCCGGCAGACCCCGCCGTGGCGGCAGCACCCACTCAGGCCGACCCCGCCACCCGAGGAGCGTCATGATCAGCGAGACCCAGTCCACCGTGCTCACCGACGAGCAGCGCAAGCTCAGCGCCGTGGTGCGCGAGTTCGCCGACCAGGTGGTGGCGCCCGCCGCGTACAAGTACGACACCGAGCGCCGCCTTCCCCTCGAGATCATCGGCCAGATGGGCGAGCTCGGGCTGTTCGGCCTGCCGTTCCCGGTGGACGTGGGCGGGCAGGGCAAGGACTACGTGTCGCTGTGCCTCGCGGTCGAGGCGCTCGCCCGCGTGGACCAGTCGATCGCGGTGACGCTCGAGGCGGGGGTCGGGCTCGGCATCATGCCGATCTTCCGGCACGGCACGGACGCGCAGAAGCAGCGCTGGCTGCCCGACCTCATGGCCGGGCGCGCGCTCGCCGCGTTCGGGCTCACGGAGGCGGCCGCCGGGTCCGACGCCGGGGCCACGCGCACCAGCGCGCGGCGCGACGACGCCGCGGACGAGTGGGTGATCGACGGCTCGAAGCAGTTCATCACCAACTCGGGCACGCCGATCACCAGCGTCATCACGGTCACTGCCGTGACCGGGCGCCGTCGCGCCGAGGACGGTACGGAGCAGCCCGAGCTGTCGTCGTTCCTCGTGCCGGCGGGCACGCCGGGGCTCACGGTGGAGCCCAGCTACGACAAGGTCGGCTGGCACACCTCCGACACGCACCCGCTGTCGCTGCGCGGCGTCCGCGTCCCCGCCGGCAACCTGCTCGGCGAACGGGGCCGCGGCTACGCGAACTTCCTGCGCGCGCTGGACGAGGGGCGCATCGCGTTCGCCGCGCTCGCCACGGGCGCGGCGCAGGGCTGCCTCGAGGAGGCGCTGCGCTACGCCAAGGAGCGGCATGTCTTCGGGCACGCCATCGGCAGCAACCAGCACATCGCGTTCACGCTGGCCCGCATGCAGGCGCGCGTGCACTCGGCGCGGCTGTGCTGGCTCGACGCCGCGCTCAAGCAGGTGCACGGCAAGCCGTTCAAGGCGGAGGCGTCGGTGGCGAAGCTCGTGGGCGGGGAGGCGGCGATGGCGAACGCCCGTGACGCGTCGCAGATCTTCGGCGGCTACGGCTTCCTCAACGAGAACGCGGTGGCCCGGCACTATCGGGACTCCAAGATCCTCGAGGTCGGCGAGGGCACCACGGAGGTGCAGCTCATGATCCTCGCCCGCGACCTGGGGCTGGCGTCGTGAGCACGAGGAGGGGAGAGCGCGATGCGTGACGAGGTGCAGCGCGGCCTGTACTACGACGAGCTGGAGCCGGACGTGCGGTACGTGCACCGGCCGGGCCGCACGATGACGGAGGCGGACGACGTGCTCTTCACGTCCGTCACGATGAACCCCCAGGGGCTGCACCTGGACGCGGCGTGGGCGGCGACCCAGCCGTTCGGGAAGCCCCTGGTGAACTCGATGCTCACGCTGGCCACCCTCGTGGGCCTGTCGGTGGCGCACCTGACGCGCGGCACGCTCGTGGCGAACCTCGGCTTCACCGAGGTGGCTTTCCCGCACCCGATGTTCCACGGCGACACGCTGTACGGGGAGACGACCGTCGTCGACCGGCGGTTGTCGCGCTCGCGCCCCGGCACGGGCGTCGTGACGGCAGAGCACGTGGGGCGCAACCAGGACGGTGACGTCGTGGCCCGGGCGGTGCGGACGATGCTGATGTGGACGCGCGAGGGCCACGAGGAGCACGAGCACCAGCGCGAGAGCTCCCACGGCGGGGGAGTGCTGTGAACCCCGCCCCCTTCACCCTCGGGCCGGCGCTGCTGTTCTGCCCGGCCGACCGGCCCGACCGGTTCGCCAAGGCCCTGGACCGCGCGGACGCGGCGATCCTGGACCTGGAGGACGCCGTCGCGCCCGGTCGCAAGGCGGCGGCCCGCGCCGCGCTCGTCGACACGGTGCTCGATGCGGAGCGCGTCGTCGTGCGGGTCAACGCGGTCGGCACCCCGGAGCACGACGCCGACCTCGCCGCCCTCGCCCGCACGCCGTACCGCACGGTGATGCTGCCCAAGGCGGACGGCCGGTTCGTGGGCCCGCTGCTGGCGCCCGACGGGGGCCCGTACGCCGTCGTCGCGCTGTGCGAGACGGCCGCGGGGGTGCTCGCCGCGCCCGCGCTGGCCGCCCGGCCCGACGTCGTCGCGCTCGCCTGGGGTGCGGAGGACCTGGTGGCCTCCCTGCACGGCACGTCCAGCCGGGCCGACGACGGGAGGTACCGCGACGTCGCGCGGCACGCCCGGTCGGCGGTGCTGCTCGCGGCGGGCGCCGCGGGCAAGGCGGCGATCGACGCCGTCCACCTGGAGCTCGACGACCTCGAAGGCCTGCGGGACGAGGCGCGGGACGCCGCGGCCAGCGGGTTCGTCGCCTCGATGTGCGTGCACCCGAGCCACGTGGCCGTGGTGCGCGCCGCGTTCGCGCCGTCCGAGGCGCAGGTGGAGCGGGCGCGCGAGGTGCTGGCCGCGGCGTCCGGGCGGGCGGCGGCGCTCGCCGACCTGCCTCCCGGGGCCTCGGCCGACTCCGGGGTCCTCACCGTGGGCGGGCAGATGGTCGACGCCCCCCTGCTGCGGCACGCCGAGGCGGTGCTGCGGCGGGCGGGCGAACCAGGCGTCGAAGGGACTCCCGGCGGCCCCGCCGCCGGACGTACGGTCGAGGAGAACGGGGGACGACGATGACCAGGACCACGGACCGGCGGCAGCCCAGCGCCGTGGCCGCGCTGGACGGCCTGCTGCGCGACGGCATGACGATCGCGGTCGGCGGGTTCGGCCTGAGCGGCAACCCGACCGACCTCATCGAGGCGGTGCGCGACTCGGGGGTGCGGGACCTGACGGTCGTGTCCAACAACATGGGCGTGGACGGCAAGGGCCTCGGCATCCTGCTGGAGAACGACCAGGTGCGGCGCGTGCTCGCCTCGTACGTGGGGGAGAACAAGCTGTTCGCGCAGCAGTACCTGGACGGCGCTCTCGAGGTCGAGTTCGTGCCGCAGGGCACGCTCGCCGAGCGGCTGCGGGCGGGCGGCGCGGGCATCCCCGCGTTCTACACGCCCACGGGCGTCGGGACGCCCGTGGCCGAGGGCAAGCCGGTCGACGAGATCGACGGCCGCCGGTACGTGCTGGAGCGGGCCGTCGTGGCCGACCTGTCGCTGGTGCACGCGCGGCGCGCGGACCGGTTCGGCAACCTCGTCTACCGGTACACGGCGCGCAACTTCAACCCCGTCGTCGCCATGGCGGGCCGCGTGACGGTCGTCGAGGCGGAGGAGATCACCGACGAGCCGATCGACCCGGACGTCGTCGTGACGCCCGGCATCTACACCCACCGCCTCGTGCTGGCGCGCGAGCGGGTGAAGGACATCGAGCAGCGCACGGTGCGCCCCGACCCGCTGGTCGAGCCTGTCGAGACCACTCCGCCGGTCGAGCCCGTCGAGGCCCGGGTCTCGACAGGCTCGACCGACGGTCGGGACCAGGGAGGTGCGGCATGACCTGGACACGTGACGAGATGGCCGCCGTGGCGGCCGCCGAGCTGCGCGACGGCGACTACGTCAACCTCGGCATCGGCATCCCGACGCTGGTGGCCAACCACCTGCCGCCGGGCGTCGGCATCACCCTGCAGAGCGAGAACGGACTGCTCGGCATCGGCCCGTTCCCGCTGGAGGGGCAGGAGGACGCCGACCTCATCAATGCGGGCAAGCAGACGGTCACCGCGATGCCGGGCGCGAGCTACTTCGACGCGGCGGCGTCGTTCGCGATGATCCGCGGCGGGCACATCGACATCGCGATCCTCGGCGCGCTGCAGGTGTCGGCCACCGGCGACCTGGCGAGCTGGACCGTGCCCGGCAAGCTCGTCAAGGGCATGGGCGGCGCCATGGACCTGGTGGTCGGCGCTCGACGCATCGTGGCGCTCATGGAGCACGTGGCCCGCGACGGGTCGCCCAAGCTGCGCCGCCGCTGCACGCTGCCGCTCACCGGCGAGGGCGTCGTCGACCGGATCGTCACCGACCGGGCGGTGCTGGACGTGACCGACCACGGGCTCGAGGCGGCGTTCGTGCTGCGCCGACTCGCGCCGGGCGTCACGGTCGACGAGGTGCGCGAGGCGACCGAGGCGGAGCTGCTCGTGGAGCTGGAGGAGCCCGTCCCGCAGGTCGAGCCTGTCGAGACCCGGGTTCCGACAGGCTCGACGGACGATCAGGAGGAGCAGTCATGACCGTGATCGCGGGATACCGGCGGACGCCGTTCGTGCGCTCGAACGGGGCGTTCGCGACCGTCCCGGCGACGGCGCTGGGCGCGCACGCGCTGGCAGGTGCGCTCGCCGCGGCGGGCGTCGAGCCGGGCGAGGTGGACGTCGTCGTCGGCGGGCAGGTGCTGCAGGGCGGCGCCGGGCAGAACCCGGCACGGCAGGCCGGGGTCGGCGCGGGCGTGCCGATGACGGTGCCGGCCGTGACGCTCAACGCCGTCTGCCTGTCGGGGGCGGAGGCCGTGGTGCAGGCCCACCGGCTGATCGCGGGCGGGGAGGCCCGGGTCGTCGCCGTGGTCGGGATGGAGTCGATGACGCTCGCCCCGCACGCCTGGGTCGGCTCGCGCGCCGGGCAGAGGTTCGGGTCGGTCGAGCTGATCGACACGATGGCGCACGACGGCCTCACCGACGCGTTCGAGCACGACTCGATGGGGCTGAGCACCGAGCGGCACGGCGAGGCGATGGCGGCCGCGGCCTGGAACACCCGCGAGGCGCAGGACGCGCTCGCCGTCGCGTCGCACACGCGCGCGGCCAAGGCCGCCGACCTGCTGGCCGAGGAGATCGCGCCCTACGACGTGCCGGGCCGGCGCGGCACGGTGCGCGTGGATGCCGACGACGGCGTGCGACCCGACTCCACGCTGGACGGCCTCGGCCGGCTGCGTCCGGCGTTCCGCGAGGACGGCACCATCACGGCGGGCAACGCGTCGCAGATCTCCGACGGAGCCGCGGCGCTGGTGCTCGTGGCGGACGACGTCGCGGAGGCCCGCGGACTGACCGGCGTCCGGGTGCGCGGGCACGCGCTCGTCGCCGGGCCCGACGTCGGGCTGCACGCCCAGCCCGCGAACGCGATCGCGACCGCCTGCGAGCGGGCCGGCGTCGCGCCGCGCGACCTCGGCGCCGTCGAGATCAACGAGGCGTTCGCCGCCGTCGTGCTCGCGTCGGTGGACATGCTGGGGCTCGACCCGGAGCTGGTGAACGCCCACGGCGGCGCCATCGCGCTGGGCCACCCGATCGGGGCGTCCGGGGCCCGGGTGGTGGGTCACCTCGCCCGCCGGCTGCAGCTGCTCGGCCCCGGGTCGGTCGGCGCGGCGGCGCTGTGCGGTGGTGGCGGCCAGGGGTCGGCGGTGCTGCTGGAGGTATGACGGCTTCGCCTTCGGGCGGGCTACTCCGCGGGCATGTTCGCCAGCAGCGCGCTCAGCGCGCTGGCCTGGGTGCGCCAGTCGAACACGTTGGCCTTCTCCGTGCCGCTGCCACCGGCCCAGCGCAGACCGAGGCGGTCGTCGCCGTCCCGGTCGTGCGCCCAGACGGACGACGCCTGCCGGTCGACGAACTTGCGGTACGGGTGGTCGTCCAGACTGTCGTCGAGGTCGTCCAGGTACCGCACGAAGATCCCCTTGAACTGCTTGGCGTTGTCGTCGCAGTCGCCGGCGACGTCGCACTTCTCGGTGAGGATCCCGTCGGAGACCAGCTCGGGCGCCGTGGTCCCGGCGTCGGCGAGCTCGCGCGCGGTGGCGAGCACCTCGGCGTCGCCGGTGGCCCGGTAGAGCTCGATGCCGCCACCGATCGCGAGGCCCTGGTTGTAGCTCCAGACGGTGTCGCCGTTGGACCGGCAGTCGTCGGTCAGGCCGTCGCGGACCAGGCCGTCGGCGTCGATCATGCCGCTGCCCTGCATCCAGTCCCAGCCGGTCCGGGCGCGGTCCAGCCACTGCGTGTCGCCGTCGATCCGATTGTGCAGCTCGGCCGTCAGCCGTACCCACAGGCCGTTGGTGACGGCGTTCTTGTAGGTGCGCTCGTGGTTCCACCAGATGCCTCCACCACAGGTGGAGGTGTCCCAGTACCCGTGCATGAACTCGCCGATCGTCTCGGCCATGTCGAGGTACTTCTGGTCGCCGGTGAGGTCGTAGGCCTGCACCCACGCCAGGCCCCACCACCCGGCGTCGTCGATCGCGCGACTGGTGAAGTTGCCCCAGATCTCGTCGCTGGACATCTCGCCCGCGGGGAAGGGGGCCTTGTTGCGCTCGAACGTGCGGTCCACCTGCGGCAGGTAGCCGGTGTCCCCGGTGCGCTGCATGTACTCGATCACGGTCTCCGTCGCGACGGCGGAGTTCCACCAGCTCGACGGCCACCAGGCCTTCTCGGGGTCGTAGTCGTCCATGAGCACGGCCGCGGCGCGGGCGGCCTTCGCCTCGGCGCCGGGTTGCGGGTGGCCGCCGCCGCCGCCGGCGGCGGCCGCGGTCGTCGCGCCCAGACCGGCGGCGGCGAGGGTGGCGGCGACGAGCGCCGCGGCCGCGCGGCGCACACTGCGGCGGCGGGGGTGGCGGGACGGGGTGGTGCGGGCGGAGCGAGCAGGCATCGTTGTCCTCTGGCTTCCTGACGGCGGGGCGCCGTCGAGTGACTCGGGCGACAGTGACCGTGCGCCGAACAGCCAACCACAGGGGGGCTCGGATGCAAGCGACGCGCGCGGCGCGCCGCGCATCGCCGGAAGGAGTCGCCACCCCGTGAGCGGTTCCGACCGATCGGTGGCTCCGGGCGGGTGTCGCCGGGCAGGATGGGGCGTCGTGACGACGACGCGCGACTCCCGACCGCCCCGCATCCTGATCCTCGCCGGCCGTGGCCGCCACGAAGACCCCTGGCACGACCACGCGGCCACCTCCCACCGGCTGGCGCTGGTGCTCGCCGGCCCGGACGCCGGAGCCGACGCCCCGGAGGTCGTCGTGCGCAGCACGTTCCCCGACTCCCTCGACGACCTCGACGACGTCGACCTGCTCGTGGTCAACGCCGGCAGCCCGTGGCCGGGCCTGCGGGACGCCGGCATCGGCCCCGACGACGCGGCGTGGGCGCCGTTCCACGCCCGCCTCGACGCGTGGGCCCGCGCGGGCGGGAGGATCCTCGCCGTGCACCAGGCGGCCAACGCCTTCGGCGACCACCCCGCGTGGGAGGAGGTGCTGGGTGGCCGGTGGGTGCCGGGCACCTCGATGCACCCGCCGCTCGGGCCGACCTCCGTGCCGCTGGCCGTCGGCGCGCACCCGATCACCGAGGGCCTGGGCGCCGTGGACGTCGTCGACGAGCGCTACTGCCACCTCCGCGTGGCGCCGTCGTCGCAGGTGCTGGGCTGGGTGACCGACGACGAGGGCGAGCGCCACCCCGCCGTCTGGGTCGCCGACGCCCACGGCGGTCGCACCGTGTACAGCGGGCTGGGGCACGACGTGCGCGCCTACGACTCGCCGTCGCACGCCGAGCTGCTGCGCCGCGCGGCCACCTGGCTGCTGGAGGGCTGAGGGGTGCGGGTGCTCGTGATCGCGGTGCTGTTCGTGGTCGCGGCGGGTGCGTCGGTCTACGTCGTCGAGTGGCTCGCCCCGGGAATCTCCGACCTGGGCCGCGCGGCCGTGACGGCACCGATCGTCATCGGGGGCGGGCTGTCGGTCCGCGCCGCCGCGGAGCCCCGCCGTCGGGAGCGGGCCCGCGACCGGATATCTTGACGTCGAGATACTTCGACGACGAGGGAGAAAACGTGCGACTCCATCATGTGCAGGTGGCCTGCCCGCGGGGCGGGGAGGACGCGGCCCGCGCGTTCTACGCCACGGGCCTGAAGCTGACCGAGGTGGCCAAGCCGCCGGAGCTGGCGGGCCGGGGCGGCTGCTGGTTCCGCGGCTACGACGAGGACGGCGCGGTCGTCGCCGAGATCCACGTCGGCGTGGAGGACCCCTTCGCCCCGGCGCGCAAGGCGCACCCGGCGCTGGTGGTCGACGACGCCGCCACGCTCGACGCCACGGCGGACCGGCTCGAGGCCACCGGGTTCGCCGTCGACCGCACCGAGCGTGAGACGTTCAGCGGCTACCTGCGGTTCCACACCCGCGACGGCGCAGGCAACCGGGTCGAGGTGCTCGCGCCCGCTTGAGCGGTCCGGGCGGCCCTCGGGCCGCCCGGACCCGGCGTCAGTTCTGGTTCGGCAACGGGTGGCCCTCGGAGGCCTGCACGACGACGATCCCCTGGCCGGTGAGCCCCAGCTGGTACGCCTCGCCCGAGCCACGGCCGATGGCGGCGCCGAGCTTCGCCGTCTTGCGCACGGTGCTGGTGAGCGACGTCGACCAGAGCACCACGCTCTGCATGTCGACGAACGTGGGCTCGTCGACCTCGAGCACCACCGGGGTGCCGTACGCGGTGACCGCGAGGGCGCCGGAGCCGGTGAACGTCGTGTTGAAGAGCCCGCCGCTGAGCACGGACGCGCCCTGGACGCGGTTGATGTCCCAGGTGAGCGTGCTCTCGAACGCCAGGATGTTGCTGCCGGAGACCGTGACGCTCTCGTTCTCCAGGTAGAGCACGAACACCTCGTCGGCGTCCTGGGCGAGGAAGACGTCGCCACCGCCGGAGACCTTCATCAGCGACATGCCCTCGCCGGTGAACGCCTTCTTGAACAGCTTGGTCATGCCGCCGGCGCCCTCGTAGGCGAAGTCGACGTCGCCCTGGTAGGCGACCATCGACCCCTGCTTGGCGTAGAAGAACCCGCCGGAGCCGGCGAGGTCCACCTTGAGCATCCGGGGGTTGACGAGCTGGAAGCTGCCGGGCTCGCCCTGCGGCTCGGTGTGGTGGAAGAGGCTGCTGCGCATGGTCGCCATCCTGCCGTGCAGCGGGAGGCGGGGCATCCGCCGGAGGGATGACAGCCGGTCGGTCAGGGGTATCCGAGCTCCCGGCGCAGCTCGGACACCCCTTGCTCGAGCCGGTCCGCGGACCGATATCGCAGCAGACCTGTGAGAGCGACCTGGCGGGCGGACTCGTCGCTGCAGCCGAGGGCGACGGCGATGCGCGTGACGGCCTCGTCGTCCGAGCGGGCGGTGGGTGGGACCCGGCCTCGCGTGCTTCCAGTGGGAGCCACCGACTGCCACCGGGACGCGCAAGCCGCCGGGACCCCGTCGTCAGGAGGCGCCCGGGAAGCCCGCCTGCCGCCACGCCTCGTACACGACGATCGACGCGGCGTTGGTGAGGTTGAGCGACCGGCGCCCGGGCAGCATGGGGATCTTCACGCGGTCGGTGACGCGCGCGTGGTCCATCGCCTCGTCGGGCAGGCCGGTGGGCTCGGGGCCGAAGAGCAGCACGTCGCCGGGGCGGTACGCGAGGTCGGTGTAGGTGGTGTCGGCGTGCGCGGTGAAGGCGAAGACGCGCGCACCCGGCAGGGCATCGAGCGCGGCGTCGAACGTCGGGTGCACGTCCATGACGGCCAGGTCGTGGTAGTCCAGCCCGGCGCGCTTGAGCTTCGCCTCCGTCAGGTCGAAGCCCAGCGGCTCCACGAGGTGCAGCCGCGCGCCGGTGACGGCGGCGAGCCGGATGGCCGAGCCCGTGTTCCCGGGGATCCGGGGCTCGTAGTACACGACGTGGGCGAACGGGGACCCCTCGACAGGCTCAGGGGGGACCGGTGGCGTGGGCGGGAGCTGGTCGGGCACGGGCCGATTCTCCCACCGGCCGGACGACACGCCGCCGTCCCGATGACGCGACGTGCTCGCGCCCCTAGGCTCACTTGATGGCGGAGATCCCGGCGGTGATGAAAGCGGTCCAGCTCGTCGGCCACGGAGGCCTCGACCGGCTGGAGTATCGCGACGACGTGCCCACGCCCGTGCCTGCGGCGGGCGAGGTGCTGATCGACGTTCACGCCTGCGGCATGAACAACACGGACGTGTGGGTCCGCGAGGGCGCGTACGGCACGGAGACCGACCCTGGCTCCGTCTCGACCTGGAGGCGAGGGAGATCGACCCTCACGTTCCCGCGGATCCAGGGCGCGGACACCGTCGGCGTGATCGCCGCCGTCGGCCCCGGGGTGCCCGCCGACCGGGTCGGGGAGCGCGTGATGGTGGACTTCTCGATCTACCACCGGCCCGAGGGCGACGACAGCCTCGCGGACATCGACTACATCGGGCACGGGCGGGACGGCGGGTACGCCGAGTACGTGGCCGTGCCCGCGGAGAACGCGTACGAGATCACGGCCGCCATCGCGGACGCGGAGCTCGCGACGTTCTGCTGCGCCTACCTCACCGCCGAGCAGATGCTGGACCGGGCGCGGCTGGGCGCGGGGGAGCGGGTGCTCGTGACGGGCGCGTCCGGCGGGGTGGGCTCCGCTGTCGTCCAGCTGGCGCGGGTGCGGGGCGCGATCCCGTACGCCGTGACGAGCGCCGGCAAGGAGGACGCGCTGCGGGCGGTGGGCGCGCAGGACGTCGTGCTGCGCGACGCCCCGGACCTCGTCGCCGAGGTGGGGCGCGTGGTGGACGGCCCCGTCGACGTCGTCGCTGACCTGGTCGCCGGGCCGATGTTCAACGACCTGCTGCGCATCCTGCGCCCCGAGGGCCGGTACACCACGGCGGGCGCCATCGGCGGGCCCGTCGTGCAGCTCGACCTGCGCACCATGTACCTCAAGCAGCTCGAGCTGCACGGCTCGTCCCAGGGCACGCGCACCGCGTTCCGACGGCTCGTGCGGTACGTCTCCGAGGGCGCGGTCCGGCCCCTCCTGGACCGCACGTTCCGGCTGTCGGACCTCCGCGAGGCGCAGCGCGCGTTCCTGGCCAAGGCCTACGTCGGCAAGCTGGTCGTCGTCCCCGACCGGCACTGGGACCTCGTGGGGGCGCCGTATGCGCAGCCGTGAGCGCACCCTCGAGCTGATCGACGCGCAGTCCGGCGGCGACGTCAGCCGGGTCGTCATGTCCGGCGTCGAGCCGCTGCCGGGGGCCACCGTGCTGGAGAAGGCGCGCTACCTGCAGCGCGAGGGCGACGGGCTGCGTCGCCTGCTGCTCTCGGAGCCTTACGGCGACCCGGCGATGTCGGTGGACCTGATCGTCGAGCCGAGCCATCCCCGGGCGCAGGCCGGCTACGTGATCATGGAGGCGATGGGGTACCCGCTGTACTCGGGCTCCAACACCATCTGCACGGCCACCGCCCTGCTGCAGAGCGGGGCCATCCCGCTGCGCGAGGGCGACGGGCTGCAGGACGTGACGCTGGAGTCGCCTGCGGGCCTGGCCCGGGTCAGCGCCCGGGTGGTCGACGGCCGCGTCGTGTCCATCACCACCGAGGGCGAGCCGGCGTACGTGGCGGACGAGGCGCTGAGCGTCGAGGTGCCGAACCACGGCGACGTGCTGTTCGACCTGGTGTGGAGCGGCGCCTACTACGCCCTCATCGACGCGTCCCGGTACGGGTTCGGCCTCGGGGTGACCGAGCAGATCGCGCTGACCGCGTTCGGGGACGCCTTCGTCCGCGCGGCCCGGCCGGGACTGCGGCAGGAGCACCCGGACCTGGGCGACGTCGGGCCGCTGCCGTTCGCGCACTTCATGGGGCCGCTGCGCGAGGTCGGCGACGGACGGTGGGAGTCGCCGTCGGCGACCTACGTGCATCCCGGCGTGCTCTGCCGCAGCCCCACCGGCACCGGCACGTCCGCGCGGCTCGCGCTGATGGCCCGGCGCGGGGAGATCCGCGAGGGCGAGTCGCTGGAGACGGTCTCGCCGCGCGGCAGCAGGTTCGTGGGCACGGTGCTGCGGCGCACGCAGGTGGGCGACTACCCGGCGCTCCGGTCCGCCATCACCGGCGCGGCCCGGGTGATGGCGCGCTCGCAGCTGACGGTCGACCTCGACGACCCGCTGGTGGACGCCTCGGACCTGGAGCCGTTGCTCACGCCCCCAGCCAGGACGCACGCGTGAGGGTGGTCCCCCCGGCCGTACGGCAGGGGGACCACCCCGGCGTCACGCCTGGACGAACGCCACCAGGTCCTTCGTGAACTCGTCCTCGTACGCACCCACGATCCCGTGCGACGCGCCGGGGTAGACCTTGAGCGTCGCGTCGCTCAGGATCTCCGCCGAGCGCAGGCCGGCGGCCTTGATCGGCACGATCTGGTCGTCGTCCCCGTGCGCCACGAAGACCGGGACGTCGATCTTCTCGAGGTCGGCGGTGTAGTCGACCTCGGAGAACTGCGCGATGCAGTCGTACGCGGGCTTGAGCCCGGCCTGCATCGACAGACGCCAGAACTGGTCGAGGGCGCCCTGGGAGACGGACGAGCCCTCGCGGTTCGCGCCGAAGAACGGCACCGCGAGCTCGCGGTAGTACTGCGCGCGATCCTTGAGCACGCCCTCGCGGATCCCGTCGAAGACCTCGATGGGGGTGCCGTCCGGGTTCTGGGGGGTCTGCACCATCAGCGGCGGGACGGCGCCGACCAGCACGGCCTTGCGCACCCGCGCCGAGCCGTGCCGCGCCAGGTAGTGCGCCACCTCGCCACCGCCGGTCGAGTGCCCCACGAGCACGACGTCCGTGAGGTCGAGCTGCTCCAGCATGGCCGCGAGGTCGTCGGCGTAGTGGTCCATGTCGTTGCCGGTGGAGGTCTGGGTGGACCGTCCGTGGCCGCGGCGGTCGTGCGCGACGGCGCGGAAACCGGCGTCGACGACCTCGGTCATCTGACGGTCCCAGGCGTCGGCGTTGAGCGGCCAGCCGTGCGAGAACACGACGGGCGTGCCGCTGCCCCAGTCCTTGTAGAAGATCTCGAGACCGTCGGTGGTGGTGATGAACGGCATCACAGCCCCTTTTCCTTGAGCCACGCGAGCGCGGCGTCCGCGACCTCGGTCCAGCCGTGGTCGATGGTGAGCGAGTGCCCCCGGTCGGGGAACTCGACGAGATCGGTGACGGCGCCGGAGTGCTTCCGGTAGATCCTCGCGGACGTCCGCGTCAGGGACGCGGGCGCCGTGTGGTCCATGCCGCCACCGATGAACAGGAGTGGACCGCGGTCCGCGTCGTGGGTGTCGACGCGCGCGGGGGACCCGGGCAGCAGGTTCGCGGCGGCGTCCTCGAACAGCGGACGGCCGGGGGACGGGATCGTCCACTGGTCGTAGAGCGCCGCGGCCTCGTCGTCCGAGAGCTCGTTGGCGAAGCCGTAGCGGAACTCCTCGGGGGTCAGCGCGACCGTGCCCCGGAAGCTCGCGGGGTTCCTCAGCGCGACGGCGGCCACCCGCAGCGAGCTCGGCGGCAGCAGGATGTTGCCGCGCATGGGCGCGGGGTCGATCGCGACGGCCGCGGCGGCGTGGCCCTCGGTGAGCAGCCGCTGGACGACCAGCCCGCCGAACGAGTGCCCGACGACGACGGGCCGCGGGTCGAGGCCCTCCACGTGCAGGCCGTCGAGGACGTCGGCGTAGTGCGCGACGACCTCGTCGAGGCCGACGCCGCCCGCCCGGTCGGGGTTCTCGCGTGCCTCGGCGACGGTGGCCGAGTCGCCCGGCCAGCCCGGGTTGTGCGGGTCGTACCCGGACTCCGCGAAGCGATCCATCCACGGCGTCCAGGAGTCGGCGTGGAGCCACAGCCCGTGGACGAAGACCACGGCGCGGCGGGCCGTGCTGAACTCGGTCATGGTGGTGCCTCCCGTCGGGGTCGGAGACATCACCATCGCCCGGCCGGGCGGCCGGGCGCTTCTGTCAGATGACTGGTCCTCGTTCTGCGGCCGGGTCGACGAGGTCACGCAGCTGGGCCCGGGACGTCACGCCCAGCAGGGGGAACACCCGGTAGAGGTGGAACCCGACGGTGCGCGGCGACAGGAACAGGCGCTCCGCGATCTCACGGTTGGTGCGCCCCTGGGCGGCCAGGCGCACGATGCGGCGCTGCTGCGGGGTGAGCTGCGCGAGCGCGTCGGGAGTGCGCTCGGCCACGGCGACGCCCGCGGCCCGTAGCTCGGCGGTCGCCCGGTCCGCGTAGGTGGCGGCGCCGACCCGCAGGAACGTCTCGCGGGCCGCGCTCAGCTCCGTGCGTGACTCGCTCACGCGGTGCAGCCGCCGCAGCCGCTCGCCCAGGTCGAGGCGGACGAGGGCCCGCTCGAACGGCCAGGTGGCGCCGGCGGGGTCGACGAGGGCGGCGCGGTACTCGCGCTCCGACTCCTCCGGCGGGGCCAGCAGCCCGCGGGCGTGGTGCAGCAACGAGGCCACGCGCGGCCCCGGCTCCGCACCGACGTGCGTCGCGACGGCCGCGACGACCCGCGCCGCGTCATGGGCCCGCTCCGGCCGCTCCGTGTGCGCGGCGGCCGACGCGAGCAGCGCGACCCCGTGCACGGACGCGTGCCGGTGCGTCGGGAGGCCGTCGGGCGTGAAGGTCTGCCGCAGCGTGTCGTACGCGGCCTCGGGCTCACCGGCGGCCAGCGACGCGAGCCCCAGGGCCTGGCGTGCGCGCACCTCCACCGACCGGGTCGCGCCCGGCCCGACGTCGGCGAGCGCGTGCTGGGCCAGGTCCCGCGCCTCGTCGACGCGGCCGCGGCCCGCGGCCAGGAGCGCCGCCGTCTCGACGGCCGACGCCCGGACGACGGGCATCCCGGTCGCCTCTGCCACCCGCACCGCGTCCTCGGCGTGCGCCTGCGCCTCGTCCCACCGCCCCAGCTCGTGCAGCGCCGCGGCCAGGGTGGCGGAGACCAGCGCGTTCGTGCCCTCGGTGGGGCCGTGGGCGAACAGCTCCAGCAGCTCGCCGAGGAGCCGGGCGGCGAGCACGGTCTCGTCCAGCACCCAGGCGGCGCCGCCGAGCACGTTGAGCTCGTTGATGCCGAGGTGCGTGTTCGCGCGGACCGCGCGGTCCAGCGTGGCCCGCGACGCCGGCGCGAACGGCGCCGCCGTGCCGCGCACCCACGCGGTGACCGGCAGGGTGTCGTCGGGCGCCAGCGCCTCGAGGCAGGCGACGACGGAGGCGATCAGCTCGTCGTCTCCGGAGTTGTAGGCGGCCACCGCGGCGGGGGCCAGGGCGGCGAGGGCCAGGTCCGGGTCGGCGGCGCCCGCACGGCGCGCGACCGTCGTCAGACGCTCGACGGCGGCCCGGTGCCGCGGCGTCGAGGCGGCGGCCCAGCCCGCGTACAGGTCGGCCTCCCACCGGGTGTGCTCGTCGTCGGTGGTGTCGCGGGCGCGCTCGGCCAGGCGCTCCACCCAGGGCGTGCGCCCGGTGTACATGGCGGCCGGCGCGGCGAGGAGGAACCGCCGGGCGGCCTCGGCCGGGTCTGCCGAGAGCTCCCCGGCGCGCTCCAGGGCGCGGGCGCTGGCGGCCCAGCCGCCGCGCTCGCGGGCCCGGTCGGCGGTCTGCTCGAGCTCGGCGGCGACGTCGGTGTCCGGGCCGACGGCGGCGGCCGCGCGGTGCCACGCGCGGCGGTCCGGGTCGTCGATCGCCTCCGCCAGGGCCAGGTGCGCCCCGCGCCGTCCGGCGAACGGGGAGGCGTGGTAGACGGCCGACCGGGCGAGCGGGTGGCGGAAGCGGAAGCGCGGGCCGTCCAGGCGCACCAGCCCGGCGGCCTCGGCCGGCACCCAGGCTGCCAGCGGGTCGTCCTCGCCTTCGTCGTCACCGCGGCCGGCCGCGAGCACCGGGGCGAGGTCGTCCCCGTCCGCAGCGGCCGCCAGGAGCAGGAGCCACCGCGTCGCCGAGGGCAGCGCCGGGAGCCGTGCCGCGAACGCCTGCTCGATCCGCTCGCTCACGGGCCAGTGGCCGCCCGGGGACTGCCCGGGCGGGGGCACCGCGCCGTCGGGCCGGGACAGCTCCACCAGCGCCAACGGGTTGCCCGCCGCGTGCTGGATCAGGTCGTGCCGCACCGCCGGCGACGGCGGGACGGGCTGCAGGTCGAGCACCCGGGCGGCGTCCCGGGTGTCGAGCCCGGCCAGCGTGATCGTCGGGAGAGGGTCCGGAGGAGGGGCCGGCCGCGTCGCCACGAGCAGCGCTGTGGCCGCCGAGGCGTCGGCCAGGCGGCGCGCACAGAACAGCAGCACGTCGCGGGACGCGTCGTCCGCCCAGTGCAGGTCGTCGACGACGGCGAGCGTGCCGCCGTCGTCCGCGGCGCCCGGGCCCACCTCGCACAGGAGGGTGAGCGCCCCCGCCGCGAGGTGCAGCCGGTCGGGGATCGCCGTGTCCTCGCGCAGCCCGAGCGCGACGCCGAGGGCCCGCGCCTGGGGTGCAGGCAGGCGGTCGAGGTGGTCGAGGCGCGGCAGGAGGAGCTGGTGCAGGGCGGCGAACGGCAGGTCGCGCTCGCCCCGGGCGCACCGCGCCGTCAGGACGCGCCGGCCCGCCCGCCGCGCGTGCACGAGGCCGTGGTCCAGCAGGCTCGTCTTGCCCAGGCCGGGCTCGCCGACGATCAGCAGCGCCCCTCCCGCGCCGGGGCCCGCGAGGCGCTCGACCCGGGCGAGCTCGGCGTCACGCCCGAGGATGCGTCCGTGGCCGGCGTCGCGGTGCGGGTCTCTCTCCACGGGAGCATCTGATCACGGCCCGCGCCAGGACTGCGCCCCCCCGCGGGACCGCACCCCCGTCCCCGCGCCGGCGTAGGGTGGACGGTATGACGACGCGCGCGTGCTGGTGGTGGCTGCCTCCGCAGCCCTGACCCGACGCGCCCACGTCCCCGTCCCGAGCTGCCCGTCGCAGCCGGGACGTCGTCATGTCCGGACCGGACCGACGGGCGGCGATCCCCCGAGGAGCCGACCCGATGACTGCACCGACCGTCCTGACCGCCCCGACCGCGCCGGCCGTCCCGACCTCCGCCGCACCCACGGCGACGGCGAGCGCCGCCGTCGCGCAAGCCCGTTCCGCCGAGATCGAGGCCGAGATCGCGCGCGACCCGGGCCGCTTCCGCGTCCTGACCGGCGACCGGCCGACCGGCGCCCTGCACCTCGGCCACCTGCTCGCCACGCTCGACAACCGGGTGCGCCTGCAGGACGCCGGCGTCGACGTCGTCCTCGTCGTCGCCGACTACCAGGTCATCACCGACCGCGACGACGCGGGCGACCTGCCCGCCGTCGTGCGCGAGGTGGTGCTCGACTACCTCGCCGCGGGCATCGACCCGGCGCGCTCCACGGTGTTCACCCACTCCTCGGTGCCGGCGCTGAACCAGCTGCTGCTGCCGTTCCTGTCGCTGGTCAGCGTGGCCGAGCTGGAGCGCAACCCCACCGTCAAGGCGGAGGCGGCCGACGCCGAGAGGCGCCAGGGGCGCGGCATGTCCGGGCTGCTGTTCACGTACCCGGTGCACCAGGCCGCCGACATCCTGTTCTGCCACGGCAACCTCGTGCCGGTGGGCCTGGACCAGCTGCCGCACCTCGAGACCACGCGGACCGTGGCGCGGCGGTTCAACCAGCGCTACGCGGCCGCCCGCCCCTACTTCCCGGAGCCGGAGGCCCTGCTCACGCCGTCGCTCACGGTGCTCGGCAACGACGGCGCCAAGATGAGCAAGTCGCGCGGCAACGCCCTGGAGCTGCGGGCGTCCGAGGACGAGACCGCGCGGTTCTTCCGCCGTGCCCGCACGGACTCCGAGCGCCGGATCGCCTTCGACCCGGAGGGTCGGCCCGAGGTGGCGAACCTGCTGCGGATCGGCGCGCACTTCGCCGGCACGACGCCGGAGGACCTCGCCGCGTCGGTCGGGGACGCGGGCGCCGGGCGGCTCAAGGCGGTCGTGACGGAGGCGGTCGTCGAGGGGTTGCGACCGCTGCGCGAGCGGCGGGTGGCGCTGGCCGCGGACGCCCCCGTCGTCGTCCGCGACGTCCTGGCGCGGGGCAACGCGCGCGCGAACGACGTCGCCGAACGCACGCTCGCCGACGTCCGCGAGCTCATGGGCACCGTCTACTCCTGACGACCCCGGGTACGGCATCGAGCGTGCTGACTTGATCCTCAAACAGGAGGTTTGAGGATCAAGTCAGCACGCTCGATGCGTCGGTCGGGCCCGGGGTCGGTGGGTCAGGCCGCGCCGAGCCGCTCGCGCAGCAGGGAGAGCTGCGCCCAGAGCTGGTCGGGCACGCGGCCGGCGAAGGTGTCGAAGAACTCGCCGGTCAGCGCCGCCTCGGCGAGCCACGCCTCGGCGGGGACGTCGAAGAGGGCGACGAGGTCGTCGTCGGACAGGTCGAGGCCGTCCGTGCGCAGCGCGCCCGGCGCGGGCAGCAGGCCGACGGGGGAGTGCACGGCACCCGCGTCGGTGCGCAGGCCGCGCGCCCGGTCCAGCTGGGTGACGACCCACTCGACGACGCGCGAGTTCTCGCCGAACCCGGGCCACAGGAAGCTGCCGTCGGCGCCCTTGCGGAACCAGTTCACCTGGAACACCTTGGGCCGCTTGTCGGCGTCGAGGCCCCTGCCGACCGCGAGCCAGTGCGACCAGTGGTCGGCCATGTTGTAGCCGCAGAACGGCATCATCGCGAACGGGTCGCGGCGCAGCTCGCCGACCGTGCCCTCCGCCGCGGCGGTGCGTTCGGAGCTGATCGTGGCGCCCATGAAGACGCCGTGGTCCCAGCTGGTCGCCTGCGCCACGAGCGGCACGTTCGTCGCGCGACGGCCGCCGAAGATCACCGCGTCCACGGGCACGCCCGCCGGGTCCTCCCACGAGTCCGCGATGGACGGGCACTGTGCGGCGGCGACGGTGAAGCGCGAGTTCGGGTGCGCGGCCGGGGTGTCGGAGTCCGGCGTCCAGTCGTTCCCCTGCCAGTCGACCAGGTGCGCGGGCGGCTCCGGGGTGAGGCCCTCCCACCACACGTCGCCGTCGTCGGTCAGGGCCACGTTCGTGAAGATCACGTCGTGGGAGAGCGTGTCGATCGCCGTCGGGTTGGTCTCGACGCCGGTGCCGGGGGCGACGCCGAAGAATCCGGCCTCGGGGTTGATGGCGCGCAGACGTCCGTCCGGGCCGGGGCGCATCCACACGATGTCGTCGCCGATGGTCTCGACCGTCCAGCCGGGGATGGTCGGGCGCAGCATCGCGAGGTTGGTCTTGCCGCAGGCGCTCGGGAACGCGGCGGCCAGGTGGTACCGCCGCTGCTCCGGCGAGGTGACGCGGATGAGCAGCATGTGCTCGGCGAGCCAGCCCTCGTCGCGCGCCATCGCCGACGCGATGCGCAGCGCGAAGCACTTCTTGCCGAGCAGCGCGTTGCCGCCGTAGCCCGAGCCGTACGACCAGATCTCGCGGGTCTCGGGGTAGTGGACGATGTACTTCGTGTCGTTGCAGGGCCACGGCACGTCGGCCTCGCCGTCGGCCAGGGGAGCGCCCACCGAGTGCACGGCGGGCACCCACTGCTGGCCGCCGTCGATGAGGTCGAGGACGGCGCTCGAGACGCGGGTCATGACGTGCATCGACACGACGACGTACGGCGAGTCCGTGATCTCGATGCCCACCTGCGAGATCGGCCCGCCGACGGGGCCCATGGAGAACGGCACCACGTACATCGTGCGGCCGCGCATCGAGCCGGCGAAGACGTCGTCCAGCTCGGCGCGCATCTGCGCGGGGGCGCGCCAGTTGTTGGTCGGGCCGGCGTCCTCCTCGCGCTCCGAGCAGATGAACGTGCGCGACTCGACGCGCGCGACGTCGGACGGGTTCGACCGGGCGAGGTAGGAGTTCGGGCGCTTGGTCTCGTCGAGCCTGACCAGCGTGCCGGCCTCCACCAACCCGTCGAGCAGGCGCTGCTTCTCGGCGGCCGAGCCGTCGCACCACACGATCTCGTCGGGCTGCGTGAGCTCGGCGACCTGGCGCACCCACGCGCGGGCGTCCCTGCCGGACCTGCGCGGGGCGGCGGCGGTGCGCGACGACGCGGCGCCCGCCTGCTCGCGGGGCGCGGTCGTGCCGGGGGCCAGGGCGTCGGGCGCGAGCTCGGCGATCGCGAGTCGCGTGCGGCGCGGGTTCGCGGTGAAGGTCATCGGGTGCTCCGTCCGTCGAGGCCCCGGCCAGCGCTGCCGGGTGGGCTGCTTCCAGCGTCCCCCCCCGGGTAGCCGACTTTCCAGCACTTCGACGGTGAAGATTTGCCGATCTTCACGTACCGTCAAACCATGGCTGCCAAGGACGCCGGCGGGGCGGAATCTCCGGACCTCATCACCCTCGGTCGGCGCATCCGGCACGCGCGTACGACGCACGGGCTCACGCTCGAGGCGCTGGGGGAGCGGGTCGGCTCGGCGCCGAGCCTGCTGTCGCTGATCGAGAACGGCCGCCGCGAGCCGCGGCTGTCGCTGCTGCGCTCGATCGCCGACGCCGTCGGCGTGGCCGTGCCCGACCTGCTGGCCGACGAGCCGCCGTCGCGCCGGGCCGAGCTGGAGATCGCCCTCGAGCGGGCGCAGCGCGGCCCGCTCTTCGGGGCGCTCGGTCTGCCGTCGGTGAAGCCCAGCCAGAAGCTGCCGATGCCGGTGCTGGAACAGCTCGTCGGCCTGCACACGGAGCTGTCGCGACGCGAGGAGGAGGCGATCGCCACCCCGGAGGAGGCGCGGCGGGCGAACACCGAGCTGCGGCACGAGCGGCAGGAGCGCGACAACTACTTCCCGCAGATCGAGGCCCTCGGGGAGGACCTCACCCGGCGCGCCGGGTACGCCGGGGCGGGTGCCCTCACCCACCGCACGGTGGCCCGCATGGCCGAGCAGATGGGGCTGACCCTCCTGCACGTCGACGACCTGCCCCGGTCCGCGCGGTCGGTGACCGACCTCAAGAACGGCCGGATCTACCTGCCGCCGGCGTCCATCCCGGGCGGGCACGGGCTGCGCTCCCTGGCGCTGCAGGCGATCGCGCACCGCGTGCTGGGGCACGAGCGGCCCCGCAGCTACGCCGAGTTCCTGCGCCAGCGGGTGGAGATCACGTACTTCGCGGCGAGCTGCCTCATCCCGCAGTCGGTGGCGGTGGAGTTCCTGCAGCGGCGCAAGCGCGAGAAGGACCTGGCGGTCGAGGACTTCCGCGACGCGTTCGGCGTCACGCACGAGGCGGCCGCCATGCGCATGACCAACCTCGCCACCGTGCACCTCGGCATCCCGCTGCACTTCCTGCGCGTCGGTGACGACGGCGCCCTGTTCCGGGGGTACGCGAACGACGGGCTGCCCCTGCCGCAGGACGTGACGGGCGCCATCGAGGGGCAGCTCGTGTGCCGGTGGTGGGCGGGGCGCGAGGCGTTCGCCCGCCGCGACCGGGCCACCGAGTCCTACCAGTACACCGACACCCCGGCGGGCACGTTCTGGGACTCCGTGCAGACCGGTACAGGCGCGGACGGGCGGCAGTTCTCCATCACCGTGGGCGTGCCGTACGCGCACGCCAAGTGGTTCCGCGGCCGCGACACCCAGGTGCGGCACGCCTCCACCTGCCCCGACCCGGCCTGCTGCCAGCGCCCGCCCGCCGACCTGGCCGAGCGGTGGGACGGTGTCGCCTGGCCCAGCGCCCGCATGCACCAGCAGGTGCTCGCCGCGCTGCCGCGCGGCGCGTTCCCCGGCGTCGACGACACCGACGTCTTCGGCTTCCTCCAGCGGCACGCGCCCGCAGGGGAGGCGCTCTGACGTCTGCCCCGGGCTGGGACGATCCCGGCCGCCGGCCGGCACGCGGCGGGGACGCCGGCTCAGTCGAGGCGGACCTCACGGATCCGGCGGTCGTCCACCGCCGTGACGCGCAGGACGTGCGGGCCGGACCCGCCGTCCACGGCGTCGTCGTCCGCGCCGTCCACGGCGACCGTGTCACCCTCCGTGGCGAGGCGACCGAGCCCTGCCAGGACGTAGCCGGCGACCGTCTCGTACGGGCCGTCGGGCAGCTCGACGCCGGTCAGCCGGGCGAAGTCCTCGATCGTGAGCCCGGCGTCGTAGGTGCCCGCCACGCGCACCGCGGCGAGCGGGTCGTGCTCGTCGCGGATGTCGCCCACCAGCTCCTCGACGAGGTCCTCGAGCGTGACGATCCCGTCCGTCCCGCCGTACTCGTCGACGACGAGTGCGAGGTGCGTCCGGGTGCGCTGCATCTCCGCGAGCGTCGGCAGCAGCCGTCCGGTCGCGGGCAGGTCCAGCACGGGCCGGGCGACGTCGCCCACGGTGCGGCGGTCGCCGGCCGGCGCTCCTGCACCGCGCGAGAGGTCGCGCACGTGCACGAACCCGAGCACGTCGTCGACGTCCTCGCCCGTGACCGGGTAGCGCGAGTACGGCAGGTCACGCGTCCGTCGCTCCGCCTCGGTGAGGGTGAGGCCGGCCCGCAGGAAGACGACGTCGGCCCGCGGGCGCATGACCTCCCCCAGGCTGCGCTCCGAGGCGGCGAAGACGTCCGAGAGGATGCGGCGCTCGTCCTCGTGCAGGCCCGGGTGGGCGGCGACGAGGTCACGCAGCTCCTGCTCGCTGATCTCCTCCGAGCGCACGCTCGGGTCGCCCCCGAGCAGGCGCACGACGGCGTCGGTCGAGCGGGACAGCAGCCAGATGACGGGGCGCATCAGGACCGCGAAGCGGTCCAGCGGCGGGCCGACGACGAGCGCGACCTGCGCGGTGCGCTGCAGCGCGATCCGCTTCGGCACCAGCTCGCCCAGCACCAGCGACAGATAGGCGATGACGAGGGTGAGGCCGACGAGCGCGGCGGTCGCCGCCGCACCGGCGGGCAGGCCGGCGGACTCCAGCGCGGGAGCGACGTCGGGGGCGAGGGTCGACGCGCCGTACGCGGCGGAGAAGAAGCCAGCCACCGTGACGCCGATCTGCACCGCCGCGAGGAAGCGGTTCGGGTCGCGGGCGATCGCCGCCACCCGGCGTCCGCGCGGGCTGCTGCGCTCGAGCTGGTCGATCTGCGTGCCCCGCAGGGAGACGAGCGCGAACTCGGTCCCGGCGAACACGCCGCCCAGGAGCACGAAGAGCAGGACGAGCGCGATGTTCCACCAGGTGTCCGCGTCCACCGGGGTCCTCTCGGTCGGTCGTCGGCCGAGGCGCCGACGGTCGCCCCGGTGTCGTCACCGGGTGAACGCGTCGCGGCGGGGCCGGGTTCCGTCGGGGCCCGGGCGGCCGGTCAGCGGAAGCGCTGTGCCGCCAGCGGCGCGGCCTCGGCGAGGCCCCGCACGGCGGGGTGCGCGTCGTCGTCCGCGCCGGCGGCCAGGACGTCGTTCATCGGGCCGGAGGCGACGAACGTGCCGTCCGCGAGGACGTGCACCGTGGAGCACAGCCGGCCGACGAGCTCGACGTCGTGCGAGACGAGCAGCACGGCGGTCCCCTCGGCGCGCGTGGCGTCGGTGAGGCGACGCACGATCTCGCCGCGCATGGCCGGGTCGACGGCGGTCAACGGCTCGTCCAGGAGCAGCGCCCCGGGCCGGGTCGCGAGGGCGAGCGCCAGCGCGAGTCGCTGCTTCTCCCCGCCCGAGAGCGAGTACACCGTGCGCTTCGCGAAGTGCGGCTCGAGCGCGACGTCGTCCAGCAGGTCGGCCACGGTGCGGCCGCTCGCCCGGCCGGCCTTGCGGGCGTCCGACAGCGCGCCCGAGACGGCGCGGTCGACGGTCCACCGCAGGTCGACGTCGAGCCCGTTCTGCGCGACCGTGCGCACCGCCGCGCGGAACTTCTTCTTGTCCCGGCGCCCGAGCTTGCCGACCGTGCGGCCGTCGAAGGTCACGTGCCCCTCGCGGATGCGCAGGTGCCCCAGCAGCGCCTGCACCAGCGTCGACTTGCCCGCGCCCGACTCGCCGACCACGCCGACGGGCTCCGCGCCGGGCAGCAGCGCCAGCTCGATCCCCTCCAGGATCGCGGGGCCGCCGTAGCCGACCACCAGGTCGGTCGCGCGCAGGATCGGGGCGGGGGAGGTGGAGCTCATGCTGGTGTCACCTTCATGTGTGCGTGCGCCGGACGACGGGGCCGGCCGCTAGTCCGACGAACGACGGTACCCCGCGGTTCCCGCACCGCGGCCCGGCGGTCCGGATCCCGGCGAGGTAGTTCGAACCGTGCCGAGGTAGTTCCGGGCTCCGTGAGGTAGTTCGGGCCGTGCCGAGGTAGTTCCTGTCGTGCCGAAGTAGTCCCCGGCTCCTCGAGGTAGTCCGGGTCCGGCGAGATCCTGCGGCTCGGGACATACTGCCGAGATGGCTCTGAACCGGGACGCGGTGCGGCGCTGGGTCGCCGGGTACGAGGCGGCGTGGCGCGACAACGACGTCGACGCCGTCGCTCGGCTGTTCACGCCGGACGCGCGGTACGCCCGGTCCCCGTACGACCCCGAAGAGCTCCTCGGGCACGACGCGATCCGCCAGTTCTGGACCGTCGACGAGGGGGCCTCGTTCACGATGAGCGCGGAGCCGCTCGCCGTCGAGGGCGACGTCGCCGTCGTCCGGCTCGAGGTGCGCTATACCGCCCCGGACGTGCAGGAGTACCGCGACCTGTGGGTGCTGCGCTTCGCGCCCGACGGCCGCGTCGCGGACTTCGAGGAGTGGGCGTACTGGCCGGGCCGGTCCTGGAGTGCGTCGACCTGAATCAGGCGCCGTTCGTCTCCCAGTAGTCGAGCTCCACGCGCCACGGCGCGGGCAGGACGGCGGCCAGCGCGTCGCGCAGCGCCTCACCCTCAGCCCGGTGCGCGGCGGCCACGCGGGGGTCGTCCCAGCCATGCTCGTAGTGATAGTGCCTGTCGAAGTCGTCCGCCCAGGCACGCAGGCGGGTCGCGAGTACGTCGTCCACGGCCTCCTCGACAGCCGACTCCAGGTCGGAGTCGATCTTGGGCCAGATCGGCCAGTCGACCGAGTAGTCGTTCATGAGCCGGACGAGGTAGGGGTCGCGCGGGCGCGGGCGCGGGCGCGGGCGCGGGGGCGCGTCTCCCGAGCGTCGTCGAGGCACGAACACCTGGCCGGAGTGGGGCGCGTACGCGTACCAATCCGGCCGTGGGTCATCTCCGTCGGGTAAGTCGGGACCGCCCCTGCTCACGACCGCGCGCCCCCGCGGACGTCCATGCGGGCGAGGAGCCGGGGGAAGACGTCACCCAGGCGGAGGCCGTCGTGCTCGAACTCGTTGGTCACCCAGGCGTGGGCGTTGCCGACGTGGGCCGCGGTCTCCAGCGAGAGCCCGGCGTCCACGAACATGTCGTCGTGGTAGACGGCGGCCTCGAGCGGCACCTCGTTGCCGGCCAGGACGTCGAGGTCGTACAGGTCGTCCCAGTCGGTGCGGGCGGCGAGCGCGTCGGCGGCGGAGCGGAACGGCCGGAGTGCGGCCACCTGCTCGAACATCCAGGGGTAGATCATCTCGCCGGTGAACAGGAGCGGGCGGGCCGCGGCGCCGAACGACCCGTCGTCGTCGCGCACGCGCTGCGCCGCCCACGCGGTGGCGCCCGTGCCTGACTGCGCGTAGATCGACTCGTGCAGGACGGCGTACATCGGGTTGGTCGCGAAGCCGGTCGCGGCCTCCACCTCGGCGAGGAACGTGTCGGTCAGCTCGTCAGAGCCGTCGTCGAACGCCTCGTCCACGATCCAGTGCACGCGCTCGAAGCCCGGTCCCATGCCGAACGCCATGCCGAGGGTCTGGAAGCGCTCGACGGTGAGCAGGTCCCCGCCCGGCAGGCGGACGTCGCCGGCGGTGACCCGGTCGGCGATCCGCGCCACGCGCTCGACGTCGTCGGGGTACCGCTCCCGGTACAGCGCGTTCTTGGCCGTGACGCGCGGCTGGGTGCGCCGGTAGACGTCCTCGGCGCTCGCGGTGAGCCCGGCGAGGCCGCCGGTGACGTACGACGCGGCCACGCCCTCGGGGGCCTGCGACAGATAGGTGAGCGTGAGGAACCCGCCGTACGACTGGCCGAGCGTGGACCAGCGGCGCCCGCCGTAGACAGTCGTGCGCACGTGCTCGGCGTCGGCGACGATCGCGTCGGCGCGGAAGTGGGTGAGGTGCTCGGCCTGGGCGTCGGCCGGCCCGAGCGCGGTGAGCGCGGCGGCCCGGACCGCCGTCGAGCGGCCCGTGCCGCGCTGGTCGAGCAGCACCACCCGGAACCGCTTCAGGGCCTCGCCCACCCAGCCTTCGCGGCCGGTGGGGCGCGGCCCCTTGCCGCCCGGGCCGCCCTGCAGGAAGACGAGCAGCGGCAGGTCGTCGGCGCGCCGGGCGGGGTCCACGAGCTCGCGCACGAAGACGGAGAGCGTGCGCCCGTCGTCGGGGTGCGACCAGTCGAGCGGCACCGGCAGGGTGCGGTCGGTGACGTGGACGCCGGGGATCGTGTACTCGCGCGTCGTGGTGGTGGTGCCCGTGATGCTCACCGGGCCAGCGTAGGCCGGGTTGCATTATTGGAGTGCGTGCTCCAACAATTGTCCTCGTGCCGACCATCAACCCCTCCGAGGTGCGCCAGCCCCGCCGGGTTCCCGTCCTCCTGCTGCTCGGGGCCGTGGCCCTCGGCGTCGGGCTGGGCTGGGCCCTCCCGCCGCTCGCCCGCTGGCTGCGCGGGATGCTCGAGCAGAGCCCCCTGCCGAGCCTCGGCCCCGTCGAGCTGCTCGCGGGCCTGCCCCTCGCGTGGTCGGTGCCGATCCTCGGCGGCCTCGGCGTGGTGGGCGGCGTCCTCGTGGCGCTGAGCAGCATCGGGGAGTCGCTGCGGCTGACGGTCGCCGACGACCACCTCGAGCACCGCACGGACGACGTGGAGGGCTGGGTCGAGCGGGCGGACGTCGCCGACGTTCTCCGCGACGGCCGGTACCTGGTGCTCCTCGGCGCGACCGGCGCCCCGCGGGCCCGGCTGGACGCGGACACGCTGCGCCAGGCCGAGATCCGCGCCGCGTTCGAGGCCCACGGGTGGCCGTGGCGCGACGTCGACCCCCACGAGGGGGCCTACGAACGGTGGATGGACGGGCGCCCCGGGTTCTCGGCGGCCGAGCACCTGCTGCTGCGCCGCCGGCTCGCCGAGCGCAAGGACGCCGCCGCGGTCACGGAGGTCGACGTCGCGCTCGCCGGTCACCGTCTCGCCGCGCGCGTCCGCGACGACCGGCTCCAGGTCCGGCGGCTCGGGGCCGGCGCGCCCGCCGCCCCGACGGATCGTGCGGCGGACGTCGCCCGTGGCGCGCAGGGTTGACCCGGCGCGCCACGAGGCGCGCCGCCTGCAGATCATCGGGGCCGGGCTGACCGTGCTGGCCGGACGTGGCTACGAGGGGGCGACGACGGCGGCGATCTGCCGGGAGGCGGGGATCGGCTCGGGCACGTTCTTCCACTACTTCGCGACGAAGACGGAGCTCGTGCTGGCGATCCTCGAGCTCGGCACCGCCGAGACCGTCGAGCAGGCGGCGGCGTTCGAGGGGCGCACGGACCCGTTCGCCGTCCTGCTCGAGCTCGTGGGCTCCTGGGCCGACGACGCCGCCGACCCCCGCATCCCGGGCTTCGTCCGCGCGGTGGCCGGCGTCATGCACCTGCCCGCCGTCGCGGCGGTGCTCGCCGCCGACGACCGTGCGCAGCGCGACCTGCTGCTCCCGTGGGTCGAGCGCGGCCAGGCCGCGGGGGAGGTCCGCGCGGACCTCGCCCCGGCCCGCATCGCCTCCTGGCTGGCCCTCCTCTCCGGCGGCTTCCTGGAGCGCGTCGCCACCGACGACGCCTTCACCGTCGACGGCGAGAGGGGCCTCCTGGTCGCCACGGCCCGGGCGTTCCTCGCCGGTCCCGCGGACGCCGCGGATGCGACCACCTGGCCCCGCCGCTAGGCAGGAGTGGGGCCTGAGGCCCTGCGTCGCTCCCGTGGTCCCGACGGACGGCGTCTCCGGCGCCGACCTCGCCTGGGGCGGCCTGTCCGGGCCCGGCACCGGGGCGGCGATGGTGTTCCTCGTCCGCGGCATCTCCCAGGGCGCGATCTCGATCGTCGTCCCCATCAGTGCCGTCGGCGGGCTGGTGCTCCCGGTGCTGGCGGCGGTGCGCGACGGGCTGGCCTCGAGCGTGGGCGTCGCGGTGCAGTACTTCGCGCTCGCCCAGGCCGGAACAGGCTCGGGGGTCGGGGCCGCAGCGGGCCTCGTCGCCTACCTGCTGGCGACCCGGTTGACGCTCTTCGCCGTCGCGGTGGCCTGTACCCGGTGGAGCCGGTCCTCGTCGGCCTCACGGTCCTCGGCGAACGGCCACACCGGTCCAGACGGTCGGCCTCGCGCTCGTCGGCGTCGCCACCGTCCTCCTCGTCGTGCCCTGGCCGGCCCGCGGAACACAGCACCGGCAGCAGCACCCACCAGGCGCAGAGGACGAACGCAGAGCGGCGGGGAGGAACGTCGTGCGGGCGGTCGTAGAAGTCCCGGAGTGGAGGGCGTCCTGGCGCCCGTGAACGCGACCGCTCGCACGACGTTCCTCCCCGCCGCGGGCTCAAGAACGACTACAGCACGTCCGCATCCACCCAGTCGAACGTCTTCGACACGGCCTTCTTCCACGACCGGTAGAGGCGCTCCCGCTCGTCCTCGGCCATGGCCGGCGACCAGCGCTTGTCCTCCGCCCAGTTCGCGGTGACGTCCTCCTCGCCCTTCCAGAACCCGACGGCGATGCCGGCGGCGTAGGCGGCGCCGAGCGCCGTCGTCTCGGCGACCTTGGGCCGCACGACGTCGACGCCGAGCTGGTCGGCCTGGAACTGCATGAGCAGCTCGTTCTGGACCATGCCGCCGTCCACCTTGAGCTCGGTGAGCTGCACCCCGGAGTCGAGCTTCATGGCGTCCACGACCTCGCGGGTCTGGTAGGCCACGGCCTCCAGGGCGGCCCGCGCGATGTGGTTGCGGTTGACGTACCGGGTGAGGCCGACGAGCGCGCCGCGCGCGTCGGGGCGCCAGTACGGGGCGAAGAGGCCCGAGAACGCGGGCACGAAGTACGCGCCGCCGTTGTCCTCGACCTTGCGGGCCAGCCACTCGACGTCGGGGGCGTCCTCGAACATGCCGAGGTTGTCCCGCAGCCACTGGATGAGCGAGCCCGTGACGGCGATGGAGCCCTCGAGCGCGTACACCTGGGGGGCGTCGCCGATCTTGTAGCAGACGGTGGTGAGCAGGCCGTTCTTGCTCGGCACCTTCTCCGTGCCCGTGTTGAGGAGCATGAAGTTGCCGGTGCCGTAGGTGTTCTTCGCGGTGCCGACCTCGAAGCACGCCTGGCCGAACGTGGCGGCCTGCTGGTCGCCGAGGATGCCGGCGATCGGCACGCCGGGCACCAGGCCGCGGACGCGTCCCTGCCCGTACACCTCGGAGGAGGAGCGGATCTCCGGCAGCATCGACATCGGGATGCCCATGTCGGCGGCGATGTCCTCGCGCCAGCTCAGGGTGTCGAGATCCATGAGCATGGTGCGCGACGCGTTGGTGACGTCGGTGACGTGCACGCCGCCCTCGGGCCCGCCCGTCATGTTCCACAGCACCCAGGTGTCGGTGTTGCCGAACAGCAGGTCGCCGCGCTCGGCCGCCTCGCGTGCGCCCTCGACGTTGTCGAGGATCCACTTCACCTTGGGGCCGGAGAAGTAGGTCGCGAGCGGGAGGCCCACGATCGACTTGTACTTCTCGGCGCCCTCGGAGCCGCCGAGCTCGTCGACGATCGCCTGCGTGCGGGTGTCCTGCCAGACGATCGCGTTGTACACAGGCTTGCCGGTGTTCTTGTCCCACACGACGGCGGTCTCACGCTGGTTGGTGATGCCGATCGCGGCGAGGTCGGTGTGCGCCAGGTTGCCGCGGGTGAGCGCCAGCCCGACGACCTCGCGGACGTTGGTCCAGATCTGCTCGGCGTTGTGCTCGACCCAGCCGGCCTTGGGGAAGATCTGCTCGTGCTCGAGCTGGCCGGAGGAGACGATCCGGCCGGAGTGGTCGAAGACGATGGCACGCGAGCTCGTCGTGCCCTGGTCGATGGCGAGGACGTAGTCAGCCATGGGGGTTGCCCTTCACGTCGGTGTGGGTGGTGAGAGGCCGGCCGGGCCCGGGCGGGCCCGGCCGGCGGGTCGGGTCAGGAGTAGGCGGCGCCGAGGAGGCCGGCGAGCACGCCGCCCACCAGCGGGCCCGCCACGGGCACCCAGGCGTAGGCCCAGTCGCTGGAGCCCTTGCCCTTGATCGGCAGGAAGGCGTGCGCGATGCGCGGGCCCAGGTCACGGGCGGGGTTGATGGCGTACCCCGTCGGGCCACCGAGGCTGGCGCCGATGCCGACCACGATCAGCGCGACGGCGAGCGGCCCGAGCCCGGAGGGCGACTTGCCCGAGACGACGACGAAGAACACCAGCACGAAGGTCGCGACGACCTCGGTGATGAAGTTCCAGCCGTAGGAGCGCAGCTCCGGACCGGTGGAGAACACCGCGAGCTTGGTGGCTCCCGGGGCTTCCTGGTCGAAGTGCTTCTTGTACACGAGGAACGCGAGCACGGCGCCGATGATGGCGCCGATCATCTCTGCCGCGAAGTAGATGAACATGTTGCTCACGGTCGGCTCGATCGTGGCGGTGACCCGCCCCTCGGGCCCGGTGAGCGTGGCGAACGGCAGGTCGGCCGTGTAGAGGCCGATCGTCACCGCGGGATTGAGGTGCGCACCGGACTTGTACGCCGTGAAGACACCCGCGAAGACCGCGAGGCCCCACCCGAAGTTGATCAGCAGCCAGCCGCCGTCGAAGCCCTTGGTTCGGGGCAGGATGACGTTGGCGACCACTCCGGCACCCAGCAGGATCAGGGTCGCGGTCCCGAGGATCTCGGACCAGAACGCCTGCATGATCAATGTATCCATCGTCGGATCTCTTTCTCTTCAGGGACCTCGTTGTCCTCTCCGGGACCGGAGAGCCCGCGACGGGCAGCCGCCCTGCGGGTGATTGCCCCGGCCGGGCTCCCGGCCGGGTGACTCGTCAGCCCCGCAGGGGCTGCATGGCGGCGACGTCGGGTGCGCGGAGGCGTGCGGCCTCTGCGCCGGCGTCGTCGGGCTCGTGCTCCGCCGCGTCCTCTGCTCGGGCGCGGGCGGTGTAGGAGTCGACCTCCGTCTGCCGGGTCGCGTCGTCCCAGCCGAGCAGCGGCGCGGCGATGTCGGCGATCTCGTCGAGCGCGGCCACGCCGCGGTCCTCGACCTCGTACACGAGGCGGGTGCGGTGCAGCAGCAGGTCCTCGAGGTGCAGCGCACCCTCGTGGCTGACGCCGAAGTGGATCTCGGCGCGCAGGTAGGCGGGCGCGTGCTCGAGCGGGCGGGCGAGCGACGGGTCCTGCTCGCACAGGTCGACGAGCTGACGCAGCGACGACCCGTAGCGGTGCAGCAGGTGGTCGACCATCGCCGGCGTCCACCCGTACCGCGCCGCCCACGTGCGGGCCAGGCGGCGCGTGGCCTGGAGGCCCACGGCTCCGAGCAGCGGGATCTGGTGCGTGATCGACGGCAGCGCGGCGGCCCGCTGGCCGATGGCGAAGTCCACGGCGTCCTTGGCCATCACGCGGTAGGTCGTGAGCTTGCCGCCGGCGATGACGGTGAGGCCGGGCACCGGGCTGGCGACGGTGTGCTCGCGCGACACCTTGGCCGAGCTGGTGCCCTCCTTGGTGCCGGGCTGCAGCAGGGGGCGCAGGCCGGCGTACGTGCCGATGATGTCGTCACGGGACAGCGGGTGGGCCAGCACGGCGTTGGCGTGGTCGAGGATGTAGTCGATGTCCTGCGCGGTCGCGATGGGGTGCGTCGGGTCCTGGTCCCACGGGGTGTCCGTGGTGCCGACGACCCAGTACCGGGACCACGGGATGACGAACAGCACCGACTTCTCGGTCTGCAGGATCAGCCCGACGGTGCCCTTGATGCGCTCGCGGGGGACCACGATGTGCACGCCCTTGGAGGCCAGCACCCGCAGGCCGCCGGAGTCGCCGGCCAACGCCTCCGTGTCCTCCGTCCACACGCCGGTGGCGTTGATGACGTGCCGGGCGCGGACGGTGATCTCCTCGCCGCTCTCGAGGTCCACGAGGACGGCGCCGTTCACCGCGCCGGTGGCGCCCTTGGTGAGCGCGACGACCTGCGTGCGCGACGCGGCGTGCGCGCCGTAGCTCACGGCGGTGCGGACCAGCGTGGACACGAGGCGGGCGTCGTCCACGGACGCGTCCCAGTACTGCACGGCGCCGATGGCGGCGTCGTGCGCGAGGTCCGGGAACTTGCTCGACATCTGCCGCCGGGACAGGTGCCGGTGCAGCGGCATGGCGCGGCGGCCGGGGGCGAGCGAGGCGAGGGTGTCGTAGAGCGCGATGCCGGCGCCGACGTACGCGCGCTCCCACACCCGGTGCTCCAGGGGGTACAGGAACGGCACCGGCTTGACCAGGTGCGGGGCGATGTCCTTGAGCAGGAGGTCGCGCTCGGTGAGCGCCTCCTTGACCAGGTGGAAGTCGAGCATCTGCAGGTAGCGCAGGCCGCCGTGCACCAGCTTGCTGCTGCGGCTGGAGGTGCCGGACGCCCAGTCCTGCGCCTCGACGATCGCGGTCGACAGGCCGCGGGTGGCGGCGTCGAGCGCGATACCGGCGCCGGTGACTCCACCGCCGATGACGAGCACGTCGAGCTCGCCGCTCGGGGTCTGGGAGCCCTTGAGCGCGGTCAGGGCCTGGGTTCGTGACTCGGCCGTGAGCCGGGTGGAGGACATCGTGGTTCCTTCCGATCGTCGGCGACGCTCCCAGAGCAGCACCGTCAGCACGTCCGCGCAACCTGGGTGCACGAACGTGCAGGGTGAGATCCTGGGGGCATGGCGACCTACCGGGAACGCGACGTGGTCATGGCCGCGACGATGTACTACCTGCAGGACATGAAGATGGAGACGATCGCGCGCCACCTGCGCACGTCCCGCTCCACGGTGTCGCGCCTGATCAAACGGGCGCGCGACACCGGCATCGTCGAGATCACGCTGCGCCCCGGCCCCTCCCGGGCGCCCGGGCTCGGCCAGGAGATCGCCGAGCGGTACGGCATCGACGCCTACGTCGTGCCCGTCTCGGACTCCGCCACGGACGACGACCGCCTGCAGCAGGTGTCGATCACCACCGCCCGGCTCCTGGCGCGCTGGTTCGACTCCGACATGGTGCTGGGCGTCGCGTGGGGCACGACCCTCGCCGCGATCACCGAGCACCTGCCGCACAAGCCGACCCGGGGCGCCGCCGTCGTGCAGCTCAACGGCGCCGCCAACACCCGGACCTCGGGCATGAGCTACGCCGGTGACCTCATCTCGGGCTTCGGCACGGCGTTCGACGCGTCCGTCCACTACTTCCCGGTGCCCGCCTTCTTCGACTTCGCCGAGACCAAGGCCGCGATGTGGCGCGAGCGCTCCGTGCGGCGCGTGCTCGACGTCCAGGGCCGGGCCGACATCGCCCTGTTCTCGGTGGGCGCCCTCACCGGCGGCGTGCCGTCGCACGTGTACTCGGCCGGGTACCTCGACCCCGACGACGTCGCCGTGCTGGACGCGGAGGGGGTCGTGGGCGACGTGTGCACCGTCTTCGTGCGCTCCGACGGCACGTACCGCGACATCCCCCTCAACGCCCGCGCCACCGGGCCGTCGCCCGCCGAGCTGCGTCGGATCCCGCGCCGGGTGTGCGCCGTCGCGGGCGACAACAAGGTGGCGCCCCTGCGCGCGGCCCTCGCCGCGGGAGTGGTCACCGACCTCGTGATCGACGAGGCCACGGCCGTCGCGCTCGTGGAGGAAGCGTGAACGTCCGTGCACCGGACGCCCGCGCCCGGGCCGGGGCGCGCGACCGTAGAGTGACGGCGTGCGTCCGGACCCTTCTCACGACCACGGTGCGTCGTACGCCGTCCGACCCGCGCTGCCTGCCGACATGCGGGCGGTGCGCCGCCTGGTGGAGCCGTACGCCGAGCGACGCATCCTGCTGGCCAAGGAGATGGTCGGCTACTACGAGGCCGTGCAGGAGTTCCTCGTGGCCGCCGACGTCGACGGCGAGGTGATGGGCTGCGGCGCGCTGCACGTCATGTGGGACGACCTCGCCGAGGTGCGCACCCTCGCCGCCGACCCGGCGTGGCGCGGCCGCGGGGTGGGGCACGCGATCGTCGAGGGGCTGATCGGGCGTGCGCGTGAGCTCGGGCTGCGGCGCGTCTTCTGCCTCACCTTCGAGGTGGGTTTCTTCCGCACGCACGGCTTCCGCGAGATCGACGGCACGCCCGTCGACGCGCAGGTCTACACCGAGCTGCTGCGCTCCCACGACGACGGCGTCGCCGAATTCCTGGACCTGGCGCGCGTGAAGCCCAACACCCTCGGCAACACCCGGATGCTCCTCGAGCTCTGAGCTCCCCCGCCGGTCGAGCCGGTCGACACCCGTCCGCCGGTCTCGACGGGCTCAGCCGACGGGTAGGTGGTACCGGCCGGCGTCGTCCTGCTCGACGAGGCCGTCCTCGACGAGTCCGGCGAGGCAGCGGTCGACCTGCGCCTGGTCCGGGCCGGAGTCGGCGAGCAGGGCGCCCGGCACGGGGTCGACGGCGGCCCGCAGCGCGGCCATGACGCGGCCGCGCACCTGGCGGTCGGTGCCGTGCCACGCCTGGGCGCGGCGGCGGTGCGCGTGCTCGTCCGGCGGGTGGCCGGCGGCGCGCCAGGCGCACAGGTCGGCGACCGGGCAGGCCCCGCAGCGCGGCGCGCGGGCGGTGCACACGACGGCGCCCAGCTCCATCGACGCCGCCGCCCAGCGCGCCGCGGTCGCCTCGTCGTCGGGCACGACTCCGGCGGCGACCGCGCGCTCCGCGGCCGTGGGGGAGGGTGCGCCGAGCGCCGTGCCGCCCAGCGTGCGGGCCAGCACGCGGCGCACGTTGGTGTCGACGACGACGGAGCGCCGCCCGAAGGCGAACGCGCGCACGGCGGCCGCGGTGTACTCGCCGATCCCGGGCAGGGCGCGCAACGCGTCCTCGTCGTCGGGGACGGCGCCGTCGTGCCGCTCGACGATCGCGCGGGCGCAGTCCGCCAGCCGCAGCGCCCGGCGCGGGTAGCCGAGCCGGTCCCACGCGCGCAGCACGTCGGCCGTGGGGGCGGCGGCGAGGTGGGCGGGAGCGGGCCAGCGTTCCATCCAGGCCCGCCACACCGGCTCGACCCGCACCACCGGCGTCTGCTGCAGCATCACCTCGCTGACGAGCACGCCCCACGGCGTGCGGTCGGCGCGCCGCCACGGCAGGTCGCGCGCGGCGTCGTCGAACCACGCGACGGTGCGCGCGACCAGCGCGGCCTGGCGCGACGGCGGGTCCGGGAGCTGCGTTGCGGGGTCGAGGTGCGGCACGGTCGCCCATTCTCGCCCACGACTCGTCAGACCCAGGGCGAGAGGCGTGCCGCGCCCCGGGTCTGACAGGTCGCTCGGACAGGTCCTGGGCGGGGCAAGCTGTCGGGCCCACTGGCGGCCGTACCCCGCGGTGGGTCCGACAACTCGGGCGGGTGGCGCGCGACGGCGGCGCGGCTCCGCGGAGCGGGCCCGCGCGCGTCGTACGGTGGCGCCGCGGCACGGATCGAGACGGAGGGGTGGCCCGTGGCACGTGCGGAAGACGGGCGTCGAGGTGCCGGCACCTCGCGCGGTTCCGGCGCGCGCTCCGGTGCCGGTCGGAACGGTTCCGGCGCCACCGGGCGCACGGGCGGCACGCCGCGCGGGACCTCCTCGGGACCCGCGAGGGGCACGTCGAAGAACACCGCGAAGGGCGCGCCCAAGAGCGGGGCGAAGGGCACGGCGAAGAGCACCCCGAAGAGCACCCCGAAGAGCACCCCGAAGAGCACCCCGAAGAGCGCCGGCCGCGGAGGCGCGACGTCCTCCGCGCAGGGCGCCTCTCGGGGCGGCGCCACGCGCGGCAGCGGGTCGGGCACGCGGTCGTCGAGCACGCGGTCGTCGAGCACGCGGTCGTCGAGCACGCGGTCGACGTCGCCGCGCCAGTCGGGGTCCGGCTCGTCGTCCCGCGCGCAGGGCGCGCGCCGGGGCGACCGTCGCGTGGTCAGCGCGTCGCAGCTGGTGGCCCCGGGTGCCTCGCGCGGGGGTGCGCGCTCGGCGTCGGTCCGCCGGACGACGACGAGCGGCCGTCCGGCCCGCCCCCGGACCGCACCACGGCGGCGTGGCCGCCGCTCGCTGATCGTCTCGATGCTGGTCGTGGTGCTGCTGTGCGCCGTGGGCGTGGTCGGCGGGTACGGCCTCGGGCAGGCGGTCGACGGTGCGCGAAACCTGCTCACCGGCCCGGAGAGCCTCCCGGCGGACAAGGTGGCGGCGCCCGAGCCGCTGGACGTCGGCGGTCCCGCCACGACGTGCCGCTCGCAGGACGTGGAGGTGCGGCTGTCGCCGAGCGCCACGACCGTCACGGCCGGGTCCCCGATGTCGTTCATGGTGCGCGTCGCGAACGTGGGGCGCGTGCCGTGCCTGTTCGACGGCGCCGCCGCCAGCCGCGCTGTGACGATCACCGACGAGTCCGGCAAGGAGGAGGTCTGGTCGTCCGCGGAGTGCTCCGACGGCTCGACCATGCTGCTCCTCGGTCCCGAGGGCGTGAACGCCGGCGAGGTGCACTGGACGTCGGTCCAGGGCTGCGCGAAGGAGGCCCCCGTCGTCGAGGCGGGCACCTACCGGGCCACCGCGGCGCTGGAGGACGTCCCGGGGGCGTCGAGCGAACCCGTGACCTTCACCGTGGCGGCCAAGGCGAAGCCGCGCCCCACGCCCAGCGCCGACACGAGCACCGAAGGGGCGACGTCGGGCGACGAGGCGGACGCGAAGGGCGGCGCTGCGAAGGACGGCGCGACCTCCGACGACGAGAAGGACGACGGCCAGAAGGGCGACGGGGGCAGGGCCGACGACGCGACCGGCGGCGGCGGCGAGGAGGCTGCCGCGGACCGGGCCGCCGAGGGCAGGGCCACCGCGGACGAGAAGTCCGCGACGCGCTGACCCCGGGGCGCGGCGTCCGCGGACGCCACCGCCGCGCCCTGGCGGGCGCGCGTACCGTGCCGAGGTGCTCGAACCGGTGCGCTCCCGCGAGATCCCCGACCTGACCGACTTCTTGTGCGGTGCCGACCTCACGGTGGCGGGACTCGACGCGCCGGCCGTGCGCCTGTGGGCGCGGCGCGACGGCGCGGGGATCGCTGCGAGCGCGGGCATCGAGCTCAGCGCGGACGGCCGGCACGCCCTGATCCGCAGCACCGCGGTGCGTCCCGACCTGCGCGGCCGCGGCGCCGGTCTCGCGGCCGCGACGTTCGCCGTCGACCGCGCCAGAGACGCCGGGGCGAGCACGGCGTGGCTGTTCTCGCGGCGGTCCGGACCGTTCTGGGAGCGGCTGGGCTTCGCCCGCTCGACGACCGGCGCGCTGGCCGCGGCGCTGCCGGACGCGCAGCAGGTGCGGCTGTTCCGCCGCACCGGTCAGCTGGACGGAGAGGTCGCGTGGAGCCTGGCGCTGCGGGGGTGACCCCGGTCAGACGTAGCGTTCCAGGATGCTGGACTCGGCCAGGCGGGACAGGCCCTCGCGCACGGCGCGGGCGCGCTGCTCGCCGACGCCGTCGACGGCCATGAGGTCGTCGACGCTCGCGGCCAGGAGCTTCTGCAGCCCGCCGAAGTGCCCGACCAGCCGCTCGATGATGGCGGCGGGCAGGCGCGGCACCTTGGACAGCAGCCGGTAGCCGTGGGGTGCCACGGCGGCGTCGAGGGCGACGCCGCCGCCCGGCAGCTCCAGCACGCGCCCGATGTGGCCGAGGTCCAGGAGCTGCGCGGAGTCGAGGGCGGCCAGGTCGGCCTGCACGCCGGCGAGGGAGCGGCCGCTGCGCTCGAGCTCGACGTAGTCGCGCACCACGAAGTCGCGGTCGGCGCCGATACCGCCGATGAGCTCGTCGAGCTGCAGGGCGAGGAGGCGGCCGTCGGCCCCGAGCTCGACGACGTACCCGTCGATCTCCTCGGAGATCCGGCGCACCATCTCGAGGCGCTGGACGACGGAGCACACGTCGCGCACGGTGACGAGGTCCTCGATCTCCAGCGCGGACAGGGTGCCGGACACCTCGTCGAGGCGGGAGCGGTAGCGCTCGAGGGTGGCGAGGGCCTGGTTCGCGCGCCCGAGGATCGTGTCCGGGTCCTCGAGCACGTGCCGGTGCGACCCGACGTAGATGGCGATGATCCGCATGGACTGGCTGACCGAGATCACGGGCAGGCCGGACTGCTTGGCGACGCGCTCGGCGGTGCGGTGGCGGGTGCCGGACTCGCTGGTCTCGATCGACGGGTCGGGCAGCAGCTGCACGGCGGCGCGGCGGATGCGGGTGGCGTCGTGGTCGAGCACGCACGCGCCGTCCATCTTCGACAGCTCCCGCAGCCGGGTGGCGGAGAACTGGACGTCCAGCTCGAACCCGCCGGAGCACATCTGCTCCACCGTCTTGTCGAGGCCGAGCACGATGAGTGCGCCGGTGCGGCCGCGCAGGATGCGCTCCAGGCCGTCGCGCAGCTCGGTGCCGGGGGCGACCGCGGCAAGCGTCTCCCGGAGCAGGGCATCGGAGTGCACGGAAGAGGGAGCCACGGGGGAATCCTACGACGCGGGCGGCCGCTCGCCCCGGCGATCCGCCGATCGGACACCGACTCCGGCGAGCTCGACGGCCTCGGCGAGGTGCCGGGCCTCCAGGAGCTGCATCCCCGCGGGCGCCTTGACGGACGACCCGGCGGGCACCACGGCGCGCACGAAGCCGAGGCGGGCGGCCTCGCCGACGCGGCGGTCGAGGCCGGTGACGGGCCGGATGTCGCCGGCGAGGCCGACCTCGCCGAGCGCGACGGTGCCGGTGGGCAGCGGCTCGCCCGTCCTCGCCGAGACGATCGCGAGGGACGTGGCCAGGTCGGCGGCGGGCTCGGTGACGCGCGCGCCACCGATGGTGGAGACGTACACGTCCTGGTCGGCGAGGCGCAGGCCGGCGTGCCGGTGCAGGACGGCGAGGATCATCGCGAGCCGCGACGACTCGACGCCGCTGGTGGTGCGCCGCGGGTTGGCCAGCGGGGACGGCGCGACCAGCGACTGGAGCTCGAGCGCGAGCGGGCGGCGCCCCTCGAGGGTGACCGTCACGCAGGTGCCGGGCACGCCCGCGCCGAGGTGGGAGAGGAAGAGGCCGCTCGGGTCGCTGAGGCCGACGATGCCCGCCTCTGACAGCTCGAAGCAGCCCACCTCGTCCGTCGGGCCGTACCTGTTCTTGACCGCCCGGACCATGCGCAGGCGCGAGTGCCGGTCGCCCTCGAACTGGCACACGACGTCCACCAGGTGCTCGAGGGTGCGCGGGCCGGCGACCGTGCCGTCCTTGGTGACGTGCCCGACCAGCAGCACGGGCACCTGCCGGGACTTGGCCACGGCGATGAGCGCGGCGGCCACCTCGCGCACCTGGCTCACGCCCCCGGGGGCGCCGTCCACCTCCGCGGACGCGATGGTCTGCACCGAGTCCACGACCAGCAGGTCGGGTTCGTTGGCCTCGATGTGACCGAGCACGGTGCCGAGGTCGGTCTCGGCCGCGAGCAGCAGGGTCGGGGCGAGCGCGCCCACGCGCTCGGCGCGCAGGCGCACCTGCCCGGCGGACTCCTCGCCCGTCACGTAGAGCACCGTGCGGGCGTCGCGACCGTCCGCGCCGCGCGCGTAGGCGGCCGCGACGTCGAGCAGCAGCGTCGACTTGCCGACGCCGGGCTCCCCCGCCAGCAGCACGACGGCGCCGGGCACGAGGCCGCCGCCGAGCACGCGGTCCAGCTCCGGCACCTGCGTCGGTGCCGCTTGCGCCGAGGCGACGTCGATCTCGGAGATCGGGCGCGCCGGAGCACGCCCGGGGCTGGTCGCGACCGTGCGTGGGCCGGCCGACGCGGGGCCCTCGTCGGTGACCGTGCCCCACTCCTGGCACTCGCCGCACCGCCCCACCCACTTCGAGGTGGTCCAGCCGCACTCGGTGCAGCGGTAGCCGGGGCGCGACTGCTTGGCGCGGGTGCGGGACGACGTCGTGGTGCTCACGTCGTCAGACGCTAGGGGGCGGCACCGACAGGGGCCGTCGCTCGCGCGATGATGGGCGGCATGGTCCCCGAGCCCCCGGACGTGAGCCGGTTCCTGCACGGCGGACGCCTGGAGACGATGCCCCGGCGACGGGAGCACCGCAGGGCGGTGGCGCGCTGGCTCGCGCACGCAGCGCTGCCCGACCTGCTCGAGCCCGTGGGGGAGCGGGAGGTCACGCGGCGGCTGGGAGACCTCGCGGACGACCCGGTCGGCGTCCGCCGGGCGCTCGTCGACCTCGGGATCGTGCGCCGCACGCGCGACGGCGCCGAGTACTGGCGCACGGAGCTCACCGAGTACGACGACGTCGGGCCAGAGGGTGGCGCGGACGCGGGGCATCGCACGCTCCATCTCGACGGCAGCAGGGTCGACTCGATCGCCGCGTTCTACGACGAGCTGAACCGGGTGTTCATGGCAGGCGAGGCCTGGCGGCTCGGGCCGAGCCTCGACGCACTGGACGACCTGCTGCACGGCGGCTTCGGCGCCGCGCGCGGCGCAGACCGGCTCACCGTCGTCTGGCACGGCTACGCCCTGGCCCGCGCTGCCCTCGGTTTCGCGGCGACGTGCGAGTACTACCGCGCGAAGGTCGCGGACCCGCGGTTCGACACCACGCTGTTCCGGGGACGGCTCGCCGACCTCGAGGCGGGTCGCGGCAAGACCTACGCCGAGCTGGTCCTGGAAGTCTTCGCCGACCACCCCGGCGTCGAGCTGCTGCTGCGCTGAGCCGCCGGCCGGCCCTGCCCGGTCGGCGGACGGCCGATCGACACGCGGCCCGCGGTCGTGATCGATCCGACCCGCCGCGCCCTAGGCTGCCCCTGCACCGCCGCCGACCCCGCAGGAGGACATCGTGAGCCAGGCACGTACGGGTGGGAACGGCCGCCCGTCGCCGGAGGTGTTCCGGCGTCGCCGCCTCGTGGTGGCGTCCGCCGCGGGCGCGCTGGTGCTGCTGATCGTGCTGCTGACGGCGTTCGCGTGGCCGGGGTTCGCGCGCGACGAGCCGGAGCCGCAAGCCACGGTGACGGCGCCGGTGCCGACGCCGACGATCGCGCCGAGCGGGCGGCCGGAGGACCAGACGGCGTTCGTCAAGGCGCAGCCGGACGCGGTCCTCGCGCTCGCGCTGCGTGAGGTCGCGGCGTACCCGACGTGGGAGGACGACGCCGACGCCGTCGAGGCATGGCAGCTCACCTACGCGGACGGCGCCGGCGAGGGCGCGGCGTCCGTCGTCGTCCTCGCCGGTCAGTGGGAGGACGACGACGCTGCGACCGGTGCGTACGAGGCCTTGGCGAAGGCGGCGGGCGAGCCGACCGACGAGGGCGAGGTCGCGGTGGAGGGCGAGGCGACGGGCGCGTACGTCGTGACGCCGGGCTCCACCGCCGGCACCGCCGTCGTGACGTGGCGCAACGGCACCGCCGTGCTGCAGGCCACGGGTCCGGCGGACCTCGTCGAGGACTTCTACTCGGCCTACCCGCTGTAGGGCCGGCCGGCGGCCGCGGCACCCCGCGCGACGTACCGTGGTGCCCGTGAGCGAGCAGACTGACGAGCATGGCGGCGCCCCGACGAACAACCAGGTGGGCGGCGTGAAGATGGCGTTCCTCGGGACGGGGAACATGGGCGAGGCGGTGCTGGCGGGGGCGCTGGCCGCCGGTGTCGCGCCCGAGGACGTGGTGGCCACCTCCCGGCGCCCGGAGCGCGGCGCCCACCTCACCGAACGGTTCGGGGTCCGCGCGACGACGGACAACGTCGCGGCCGTCGACGGCGCGCACGTCGTCGTCATCGGGGTGAAGCCCAAGGACGTGGGCGCGATGCTCGACCGCGTGGCGGACACGCTGGAGCCGGGCGCCGTCGTCGTGAGCGTGGCCGCCGGCCTGCCGCTGTCGTTCTTCGAGCAGCGCCTCCCCGCGGGCACTCCCGTCGTCCGTGCGATGCCGAACACCCCGGCGCTGGTGGGCGCGGGGGTCACCGCACTCGTCGGCGGCTCCGCGGCGCGGGAGGACGACGTCGCGCTGGTCGAGAAGGTGCTGTCGGGCTCGGGGCACGTGTTCCGGGTCGCGGAGAAGGACATCGACGCGTTCGGCGCCCTCGCCGGCTCGGGCCCGGCGTACGTGTTCTACGTGGTCGACGCGATGGCGGAGGCCGGCGTGCTGCTGGGCCTCACGCGCGACGTCGCGCGGCGCCTCGCGGTGGAGACCGTGCTCGGCTCGGCGAAGCTTCTCGACGAGACGGGCGAGCACCCCGTGCTGCTGCGCGAAAAGGTCTCCTCGCCCGGCGGCACCACCGTCGCCGCGCTGCGCAAGCTCGACGACGGCGGCGTGCGCGCCGCGTTCCTCGACGCGCTCGAGGCGGCGCGCGACCGGTCCCGCGAGCTCGCCGCCGAGCACGGCTGACGGAGCGGGTCGTGACGGGCGGTCGGGTGGACGACCGGGCCGACGGCCCGGTGGGCACGGCGCGCCGGGGGCGCCGGCCGGCGGGGCAGGACACCCGCGAGCTGGTGCTCGCCGGCGCCCGGGAGGAGTTCCGCGAGCGCGGGTACGAGGCGGCGTCCGTCCGCTCGGTCGCGCGGCGCGCGGGGGTGGACCCGGGCACGGTACGGCACTGGTTCGGGGACAAGACGCACCTGTTCACCGCCTCGCTCGGCCTGGTCGACGTCGACCCGGCGGCGATCGTGCGCGCCGCGGCCGAGGGCCCGGTGGAGAGCCTGGGGGAGCGGCTCGTGCGGGCGGTCGTCGACGTTTGGGACACGGACTACGGCGAGACGGTGCGGCTCGTGATCCCCGCCGTGATGGCGGACCCCGGGCTGCGCGCGCTGCTGCCGCAGTTCCTGGGCGCCGAGCTGCTCGGCCCGATCGTGCGCCGGCTCGACGTCGAGGACGCGCACCTGCGCACCGCGTTGGTCGCGTCGCAGATGGCGGGCGTGCTCATGACGCGCTACCTGGTGCCGATCGAGCCGCTCGCGTCGCAGCCGCCCGCGCGGGTGGCGGCGCTCGTGGGCCCGACGGTGCAGCGCTACCTCACGGGCGACCTGCCCGCGGGCATTGCGCCCGGCGCCCGGGAGGAGCAGAATTCCCCACATGGGGAATAGTGGTGAAGCGGTGCGCGTCGCCGGGCTCCGGGTCGAGCGCGGCGGCCGGACGATCATCGACGGGCTGGACGTCGCGGTGCCGGCCGGCCAGGTGGTGGGCCTGCTCGGGCCGTCGGGCTCGGGCAAGACGACGCTGCTGCGCGCCGTCGTCGGCGTCCAGGCTCGTGTCACGGGCGAGGTGACCGTGCTCGGCGAGCCCGCGGGCGCACCCGGCCTGCGTCGGCGCGTGGGCTATGTGACACAGGCCGCGTCCGTGTACACGGACCTGACGGTGGTGCAGAACCTGCGCTACTTCGCCCAGCTCGCCGGCCTGCCGCACGCCGGGGCAGAGGCGGCCGTGCGGCGCGCGGTCACCGCGGTCGACCTGGGCGGGCACGCGAAGCAGCGGGTGGGCACCCTGTCCGGCGGGGAGCGCTCGCGCGTCTCGCTCGCCGCCGCGCTCGTCGGCGACCCCGAGCTCCTCGTGCTCGACGAGCCCACCGTCGGCCTCGACCCCGTGCTGCGCCGCGACCTGTGGGCGATGTTCCGTCGGCTCGCCGCCGAGGGGCGCACCCTGCTGGTCTCCAGCCACGTCATGGACGAGGCCACCCAGTGCGACCGGCTGCTGCTGCTGCGCGACGGGGCGCTCGTCGCCGACACCACCCCGGCCGAGCTGCTCACCACCACCGGCGCGCCCGACGCCGAGCGCGCCTTCCTCGCCCTCATCGACCAGCAGGCCGCCACGTCCGGCTCGACGTCGGGCCCGGCGGCCGGGGAGGGGTCCCGATGACGCTCACCACCACGACCGCGGGCCGCGTCATCGCCCAGCTCCGGTTCGACCGCCGTACCGTCGCGCTCATCCTCGTGCTGCCGTGCCTGCTGCTCGGCCTCATCGCGTGGATGTTCGACGGCACGCCTGTGCTCGACCAGTTCGGCCCCATGCTCGTGGGGCTCTTCCCGCTCATCGTGATGTTCCTGGTGACGAGTGTCGCGACCCTGCGCGAGCGCCAGTCCGGCACCCTCGAGCGGCTCATGACGACACCGCTGCGCAAGGGCGACTTCGTGGCGGGCTACGCGCTCGCTTTCGCGGCCCTCGCGCTGCTGCAGTCCCTCGTGGTGGTGGGTTTCGCGCTCGCCGTCGGGATGGACGTGCTCGGCCCGCTGTGGCTGGTGGTCGTCGTGGGCATGCTCGACGCCGTCCTCGGCTGCTGCCTCGGCCTCGCCGCCTCGGCCCTCGCGCGCACGGAGTTCCAGGCCGTGCAGATGATGCCCGCGGTGATCTTCCCGCAGCTCATCACCTGCGGCCTGCTCATGCCCCGCGACCAGATGCCGGAGGTCCTCGAGTGGCTCTCGCGCGTCTTTCCGCTCACCTATGCCGTCGAGGCCATGCAGACGCTCGCCGCGGGCGGCGAGTGGGTCGACGTCCAGGGCGCCGTCGGGGCGATCGTGCTGTTCATCGTCGGCGCCGTCGCCCTCGGCATCTTCACCCTGCGCCGCCGCACCGCCTGACCGTCCCGACGCATCGAGCGTGCTGACTTGTTCCTCAAACCGTGGATTTGAGGAACAAGTCAGCACGCTCGATGCGAGCGGTGGGTCAACGGAAGCGCGGGTCGTTCCCGGCGCGGGTGCCGACCACCAGGTCGAGCGCGTCCGCGACGTCGTCCCAGCCGACGTACGAGAACCCGGTCGCGTCGCCGCGGCCGGCCTCGACGTCCGCGCCGGTCTCCGGCTCGTCGTGCGTCACCAGCAGGCCCGCCTCGAAGTCGCCGACAGGCCGGTGGGTGACCGCCAGGCCGTCCGAGCCGTTCACGTCGTCGACACCGCCGGTCCCCGCCACGCGGAAGGATCCGAGCGCCCGGTTGCGGCCCGTCGTCGAGTAGACGGCGTACGTGTCGTCGCCCTGGCTGGACACGATGACGTAGCCCGTCCGGCCGGGGCCGTGATAGACGTCCACGCCCTCAGCGTCGGCGGTGAGCAGGTCGCCGCCGAACGGGTTCGCGGCGACGGCGTCCTCCTGGGACGAACCGTCTGCGGGGGCGCACTCCTCGGTCTCGGGGTCGTAGGCGTCCTGGACGCCGAAGTCGGTGACCTCGTCGACGAGCCGCGGCTCGCCCGAGCCCAGCGGCAGGGCCAGGCGCCACAGGCCGACGTCCTCCTGCGCGGCGTACAGCGTGCCGGTGCGCTGGTCCACGGACAGCCCCTCGAGCTGCGGGCCGACGCCCGGCTCCTCGCACGGCGTCCACGTGGTGCCGCCCGGCAGGTCGAACGACGCGGGCAGGTCGAGGTGCTCCACGTCCGCGTAGCCGACGGTGCCGTCGGCGCGCGGGACGAGCCGGGCCGTGGCGACGCGGGTCGTGCCCTCCTGCGTCACGACCGCGTACGCGTCGGCGCCGTCCTGCCACACGGCCAGCCCGTAGGCGGTCTGCTCGGAGCCGACGCCCGCCCGGTCGGGCTGGAACAGGAACGGCTGCTCGGGCGCGGTGATCTCGGTGAGCGGGGTGTCCGCGTCGGCGCCGTCCGGGTCGATCGCGAACAGGCGCAGCTGGTCGTTGTAGCGGTCGGAGACGACGGCGACGTCCAGGGTCTCGCCGCCCACCGTCAACCCGAAGGCGAGGTCGACGTTGTTGTAGCGGCCGGCGACGCCGTCCGCCCGCGGCGCGGGGTCCGCGGCCAGCGCCTGCAGCTCGTCGCCCGCGGTGTCGTACACGCGCAGCCCGCCCTCCTTGGCGGTCGCCAGCACGAGCGACCCGTCGGCGTCGTCGGGGTGCACCCAGATCGCCGGGTCGTCGCCGGACGCGTTCCCGCCCTCGTCGTCGTCGTACAGGACGGGCGTCTCGACGTCGGTGGTCACGGTCGCGACGTCGTGACCGCGGTCATGACCGGGCCCGTGGCCCCACGCCGAGGAGGCGGGCACGAGGGCGAGAGCGGGCAGCAGGAGCAGCGCCGGCAGGGCGCGTCGGGGGTATCGCACGGACCCGAGCGTGCCCGGCGTGGTTGGCCGGGCGGTGGCGTCCGCGTGAACGGTCGCCGAACGCGCCCGGCGCCACGGGTCAGGGCCGTGCGGAGAAGCGCTCCAGCAGGTCGGCGTGGCCGGAGCAGACCAGCAGGTCGTTGGCGCTCACACGGGTCTCGGGCGTGGCGTACTGGAACTCCACGCCGGGCGACTTCACGCCGATGACGGTGACGCCGTACCGCTTGCGGATGTCCGACTGGGCCAGCGTGAAGCCCTGCATCTCCTTCGGCGGGCGCATCTTGACGATGGTGAAGCCGTCCTCCACCTCGATGTAGTCGAGCATCTTGCCGCTCACGAGGTGCGCCACGCGGGAGCCGGCGTCGGCCTCCGGGTAGACGACGTGGTGGGCGCCGATGCGCGTGAGGATGCGGCCGTGCTCCGCCGAGATCGCCTTGGCCCAGATCTGCGGGGTGCCGAGGTCGACGAGGTTGGCGGTGATGAGCACCGACGCCTCGAGCTCGGTGCCGACTCCGACCACCGCCACGCCGAAGTCCTTGGCGCCCAGCTGGACGAGCGCCTCCGCCTCCGACGCGTCCGCCTCGACCAGGGGCAGGCGGCCGGACCACTGTGCGACGAGCTTCTCGTCGCGCTCGACGGCGAGCACGTCCTGGCCCAGCCGGTCCAGCGTCGTCGCGAGCGAGGATCCGAAGCGGCCGAGGCCGATCACGAGCACGCCCGCGTCGCGCGCGGGAGCCTTCTTGTCCGCCACGGTTCTCCTCTTTCAGGCAGGTCGTCCAAGGACGGGTCACCCGATGATCGGGCGCTCCTCGGGGAAGCGTACGATGCGCCGCCGGTCGCGCAGGGCCAGGGCGCCGAGCAGCGAGATGACGCCGACGCGGCCCACGAACATCAGGGCGCACAGCACATACTTGGCGCCGTCCGGCAGGGTGGCGGTGATCCCTGTGGACAGGCCTACCGTGGCGTAGGCGGAGATGACTTCGAACAGCGCCTCGGAGAGCCGCAGGTCGGTGAGGCGCAGCAGCGCCAGGCACGACACGAGCACGGCGGTGGCGCCCATGAAGACCACCGCGATGGACAGCCGCAGCGTGTCGCGGGGGATGCGCCGGCCGAACACCTCGGTGTCGGCGTCGCCGCGCGCCTCGGCGAGGATCGCGAGCAGCATCACGGCGAACGTCGTGACCTTGATGCCGCCCGCCGTGGACGCCGAGCCGCCGCCCACGAACATCAGGGCGTCCGTGACCAGCCAGGTCTCCTGCGACATCTCGTCCACGGGCACGGAGCTGAACCCGCCCGAGCGGGGCATCACGGAGGCGAAGATCGACGAGAGGATCTTGGTGGCGAAGCCCTGCCCGCCGAAGGTCGCCGGGTTGGTCCACTCCATCGCGCCGATGAGGATCGCGCCGCCGACCAGGAGCGCGAGGCTGGTGGTCACCGTCAGCTTGGTGTGCAGCGACAGGGCCCGGACCCAGTGCTTGTGCCGGCGCCGGTTGGTGAGCACGTTGAGGATGACGGGGAAGCCGAGCGAGCCGATGAACACGCCCAGCGCGATCGGCACCAGCACGAACCAGTCGGAGGCGAACGGGAGCAGGCCGTGCTCCGTCGGGACGAAGCCGGCGTTGTTGAACGACGAGACGCCGTAGAACAGGGCGTGCCACGCCGCGGTGCCCGCCTGGTCGCCGAGGGCGAGGAAGCGCGGGAACAGCAGCAACGAGATGCACAGCTCGATGCTCGTGGCCGTGATGATGATCGTGCGCAGCAGCGCACCCACCTCGCCCAGCCGCTCCGTCTTCGTCTCCGAGGCCGTGAGCAGCTTCTGCGTCAGGCCGAGCCTGCGCGACACCGCGAGGCCCAGCAGCGAGGCGAGCGTCATCACGCCCAGGCCGCCCACCTTGATGCCGACGAGGATGACCACGTGGCCGAACTCGGACCAGTAGGTGGCGGTGTCCTGCACGACGAGGCCGGTGACGCAGACGGCCGACGTCGCAGTGAACAGGGCGTCGACGACGGACGCGCCGCGGCCCGACGCCGTCGCCCACGGGGTGAGGAGCAGCAGCCAGATGACGGTGATGACGGCGGCGAACACCGTCATCGCGAGCCTGGCGGGGTACTCGCGTGCCGCCCGGTTCGCCCATCCGCGCAGCGAGAGCCCGCGACCGCCCCACGTCCTCGGCACCGTGCCCCCTTCCGCCCCTCAGTCGCTGGGCACAGCCTGCCACGCCGTCGGCTACGGTGACGGGATGCGCGTCGCCCGGCTGCTGTGGAGCCCTGAGCTCCTGCGCTACGACTTCGGCCCCGGGCACCCCATGGCGCCCGCCCGCCTCGACCTCACGATGCGGCTGGTGGCCGAGCTGGGCCTGCTCGACGAGCCGACCCTCGAGGTGGCGGACGTCGAGCCCGCGCCCGACGCGCTGATCGAGACGGTGCACGACGCCGCGTACGTCGCGGCGGTGCGCCGCGCGGCCGCGACCGGGGTGCCCGACGTGGCCCGCGGGCTCGGCACCGACGATGACCCGGTGTTCCCGTCGATGCACGAGGCCGCCGCCCGGCTGGTCGCCGCGTCGGTGGACGCCGCGGAGGCGGTCTGGTCGGGCCGGGTGGTGCACGGGGTGAACATCGCGGGCGGCATGCATCACGCGCAGCGGGGAGCTGCGTCCGGGTTCTGCATCTACAACGACGCCGCCGCGGCGGTGCAGCGCCTGCTCGACCTCGGGGCGGAGCGGGTCGCGTACGTCGACCTGGACGCCCATCACGGCGACGGCGTCGAGGCGATCTTCTGGGACGACCCGCGCGTGCTCACCGTCTCGGTGCACCAGGACGGGCACACGTTGTTCCCGGGCAGCGGCAGTGCCGGCGACACGGGCGGCACGGCCGCGCAGGGCACCGCGGTGAACCTGGCGCTGCCGCCGCGCACCGACGGCGCGCACTGGCTGCGGGCCCTGGACGCCGTCGTGCCGGCCGTGGTGCGCGAGTTCCGCCCCCAGGTGATCGTGTCGCAGCACGGCTGCGACGCGCACGGCAACGACCCCCTCACCGACCTGAACGTGGGCGTGGGCGCGCAGCGGACGGCGGCACGGTGGGTGCACGACCTCGCGCACGAGCTCGCGGACGGCCGGTGGGTGGCCCTCGGCGGCGGCGGGTACGCCGTGGTCGACGTCGTGCCGCTGGTGTGGGCGAGCCTCGTGGCGGAGGCCGCACACGCCCCGCTGGCCATCGGCATCGAGCTGCCGGAGTCCTGGCGGCGGGAGGTCGAGGAGCTCTCCGGCCTGGACCCTGCCGAGCGGCTGGGCAGCGGCGACGTCGCGTGGCGCCCGTGGACCGACGGCTACGACCCCGCCGACGACGTCGACCGCGCGATCCTCGCCACCCGGCGCCACGTGTTCCCCACCTGGGGCCTCGACCCGTACCGGGACTGAGCCCGGGCCCGAGCCTGACCGGACCGGTCGGGAGGGCGCCCGGCATCGGGTACCCTGGGGGACGGACTTTTTCGCGTTGGTCGGCTGCGCCTGGACACAGGCCTCGTGGGACCAACCGTGCTCCACCTACCGACCAGCATTGTGAGGACCTCATGGGCTCCGTCATCAAGAAGCGCCGTAAGCGCATGGCGAAGAAGAAGCACCGCAAGCTGCTTCGCAAGACGCGTCACCAGCGCCGCAACAAGAAGTGACGTCGTCCCCGCCATCCGGCGGGGCGGCACGCACCGAGCCCGGACCTTCCTCGAGGGTGCCGGGCTCGTCGCGTCTCCGGGGGACGGGCGCTCAGCGGCCCTGGAGGCGGCGGCGGATGCTGCGCAGCACGAGCCCGGCCACCCAGGCGGCCCCCGCCCACGACGCGGTCTTCATGCCCCGCCCGGCCACGCGCCGCCCGCGCCCGCGGAACTCGCGGATGGGCCAGCCGACATCCTTGGCGTGCCGGCGCAGGCGGGCGTCGGGGTTGATGGGGCACGGGTGCCCGACGGTGCGCATCATCGGCAGGTCGTTGAGCGAGTCGCCGTACGCGTACGACGCGGACAGGTCGATGCCCTCCCGCTCCGCGAGCTCGCGCACGGCGGCGCCCTTCGCCTCGCCGTGCATGAGGTCTCCCACGAGCCGCCCGGTGTAGAAGCCGCCCGAGTGCTCGCCGATCGTGCCGAGGCAGCCCGTGGCGCCGAGGCGGCGTGCGATGAGGCTGCCGATCTCGACCGGCGTGGCGGTCACGAGCCACACCTGGTCGCCGGCGGCCAGGTGCTCGTCGAGCAGCCGCTTGGTGCCGGGGAAGATCCGCAGCTCGAGCACGGTGTCGTACACGTCCTCGCCGACGGCGGTGATCTCCGCCACGGAGCGGCCCGCGATCAGCGACAGGGCCCGGCTGCGCACGAGCTCGATCTGGGACCGGGACTCGCCGAACAGCAGGTACTTCGCCTGGATCAGCGCGAACCGCAGCAGGTCGCGGGTGCCGAAGAACCGGCGTTGGTACAGGGCCCGCGCCAGGTGGAAGGCGCTGGCACCGCGGATGATGGTGTTGTCGACGTCGAAGAAGGCTGCGGCGCGCGCCGGCGGGGACGACTCGACGGGCGACGGCATGCGGCCCACTGTATCGGCGCGGATACGCTGTGCAGGTGAGCAGGCTGCAGGGATCCGCAGGTGAACCCCGGGTGCTGCTGTACACGCGTGTCGGATGCCACCTGTGCGAAGAGGCTCGGGCGGTGGTCGCGGACGTGTGCGGCGCGGCGGGGGAGGCATGGCGGGAGGTCGACATCGACGTCGACGGTCCCGGCGGTGACCTGGTGGGCAAGTACGGGGACTACGTGCCCGTCGTCGAGGTGGACGGCGTGCAGCAGGGCTTCTGGCGGGTCGACGGCGCGCGGCTCGCGCGGCGGCTGGCACGGTAGCCCGGGGAGGACGACGGAGTGATCGAGCTCGGTGAGGCGACGGTGCCGGCCGCGACGGTGGCGCGGCTGCCCTACTATCTGCGCGCCCTGCGCGACCTGGCGGAGGCCGGCGTGACGACGACGTCGTCGTCGGAGCTGGCGGAGCGTTCCGGGGTGGGGTCGGCGCAGCTGCGCAAGGACCTGTCCTACCTCGGGTCGTTCGGGACGCGCGGGGTGGGATACGACGTGCAGTCGCTGGCGCAGTACATCGCGTCGGCGCTCGGACTGGGGTCGGAGCACCGCCTGGCGATCGTCGGCATCGGCAACCTGGGGCACGCGCTGGCGAACTACTCGGGGTACGCGGCCCGTGGCTTCCAGGTGGTGGCGCTGCTGGACGCGGACCCGCAGGTGGTGGGGGGCTCCGCGGCGGGGTTGACGATCGAGCACGTCGACGCGCTGGAGGACGTGCTGCCGCGTACCGGCGTGTCGATGGTGGTGCTCGCGACGCCGGGCCCGGTGGCGCAGGCCATCGCCGAGCGGATCGTCGGGTGCGGGGTGCGGGAGATCCTGTCGTTCGCGCCCGTCGCGCTGCAGCTGCCCGACGACGTCGTCGTGCGCTCCGTGGACGTGGCCGGCGAGCTGCAGATCCTGGCGTTCCACGCCGCGGCCCGGGCGGCGACGAACGGCACCCCGCGATAGCGGAGACGGCGCGGACCCCCGCGGGTCGAGCCCGTCGAGACCAGCGCGAGGTCTCGACAGGCTTCGACCGACGGGGGTCCGTCCGCCGTGACGTGCGGGCTCAGGCCTGCTTGATGGCCGAGACGTCGAGGGCGATCTTGACCTTGTCGCCCACGAGGACGCCGCCGGTCTCGAGCGCCGCGTTCCAGATCAGGCCGTAGTCCTTGCGCGAGATCTCGATCTCGGACTCGAAGCCGGCGCGCGGGTTGCCGAACGGGTCGGTGGCGGTGCCGGTGAACTCGGTGGGCAGCGCGACGTCGTTGGTGACGCCGTTGATCGTCAGGGCGCCGTGGATGACGTAGTCCTCGCCGTCGGTGGAGATGCCCTTCGAGGCGAACGTCCAGACCGGCTTCTCCTCCGCGTGCCAGAAGTCGGCGCTCTTCAGGTGGCCGTCGCGGTTGTCGTCGCCGGTGCTGACCGACGCGGCGTCGAGCTCCGCGGTGACGGCCGACGACTCGAGGTCGTCGCCCACGCTGATCTCGCCGGCGGAGATCGCGATCGTGCCGCGCACCTTGGCGATCCCGGCGTGACGCACGGCGAACGAGGCGGTCGAGTGGGCGGTGTCGATGGCGTAGGTGCCGGTGGTCAGGCCTGCGGGCAGCGCGGTCATGGTGTCTCCTCGGGTTCGGGTCGGTCGGACGTTCACCAAGATAGTTGATGGATCAACTATCGTCACGAGGGGAGGAACACGGCGGTCTCGTAACCTATTCCCGTGGGTGCGACGAGGACGCGGGAGCGCGACGACGACGGTGGCGGCGCGGAGGTGCGCTGGCTCGACGAGGAGCAGCAGTGGGCGTGGCGGCGCTTCCTCGAAGGGACGTCACGATTCTTCGAGGCGCTCGGTGACGCCCACGACGTGGGCCTGCCGGTCACGCTCGGCGAGTACCACCTGCTGGTGCAGCTCTCCGAGGCGCCGGAGCGCACGCTGCGGATGTCGGCGCTCGCGGAGTTCCTCGCGCTGTCGCGCAGCCGCCTGACGCACACGGTCGACCGGATGGAGCGGCGCGGGCTCGTGGTCCGCAACCCGGTGCCCGGCGACCGGCGCGGCGTGAACTGCGTCATGACCGACGCCGGGTACGCGGCGCTCGTCGACGCCGCCCCCGGCCACGTCACCGCCGTGCGGCGCCTGCTGGTCGACGCCCTCGAACCCGGGGAGATGGCGGTGCTCGGCCGCGCGATGGCGAAGATCGCCGCCACCGCGAAGGGGCTCGACCCGGCCGTCGAGCTCGCCACGGACCCCGCCGCTCCAGGGGCGCGACCCGCCGCCGAGTGAGGGCCGTCACGCTCGGCTGAACGGGACCTGGATACCCCGGAGTTCTGGGACACTGGGACCCATGGCCACCACCACCGTCCATCTCGTGCGGCACGGCGAGGTCCACAACCCGGACGGGGTCCTCTACGGGCGCATCCCCGGCTACCGGCTGTCCGATCGCGGTCAGGCGATGGCGCGCCGCGTGGCGGAGCACCTGTCCGGCAAGGGCCGCGACGTCGTCGCCGTCGTCGCCTCCCCGCTGCAGCGCGCGCAGGAGACCGCGACCCCGACGGCCGAGGCCTTCGACCTGACGCTCGCCACGGACCACCGGCTCATCGAGGCGGGCAACCACTTCGAGGGCACCACGATCGGCAAGAACCCGGGTCAGCTCGCCAACCCCAAGTACTGGCGCTACCTGTGGAACCCGCTGAGCCCGTCGTGGGGAGAGTCGTACGCGGACCAGGTGACCCGGATGCGGGCCGCCGTGGACGACGCACGTCGTGCGTACGAGGGGCACGAGGTGGTGCTCGTCAGCCACCAGCTCCCGGTGTGGGTCACCCGTCGCTCCTACGAGGGCGGCCCCCTGGCGCACGACCCGCGGCGCCGGCAGTGCGCCCTGGCGTCGATGACGTCGCTGCGGTTCGACGGCGAGGCCTTCGTCGGCCTGCACTACACCGAGCCTGCCGCGGACCTGCTCGCCGGCGCCGACCCCGTGCCGGGGGCGTGATGCGCGCCGCTCGCATTCGCGCCCTCCGCCGCGCCTCCGCCACGGTCGGAGCTGTCGTGAGCCTCGGCCTCCTCGCCGCGTGCGGCGCGCAGGACTCGGGCGCCGGCGACGTCGTCGGGCAGGGCTTCGTCTCCGGCGACGGCTCGGTGAAGCAGTGGGACGCGGGCGACCGCGAGGACGCCGTGACCGTCGAGGGCACCACCTTCGAGGGCGACGAGGTCAGCACCGCCGAGTGGCTCGGCGACGTCGTCGTGGTGAACACCTGGTACGCCGGGTGCGCACCGTGCCGCGCCGAGGCCCCCGACCTGGTGGCCCTCGCCAACGACCGTGAGGCCGACGGCGTGCGGGTGCTGGGCATCAACACCGAGGACGAGGCCGGCGCCGCCACGTCGTTCGAGCGCACCTTCGACGTGCCCTACCCGTCGATCGAGGACCGCAGCGGCCAGGTCGTGGCCAGGCTGTCGGGGGTCGTCCCGCTGCAGGCCGTGCCGTCGACCGTCGTGCTCGACGCCGAGGGGCGGGTCGCGGCCCGCGTCATCGGGCAGGCGGAGGCGTCCACGCTCGACGCGATCGTCGACGAGCTGCTCGCCGAGTCGGACAGCGGCTCGGACGACGGCGCCGCGAAGGGCGCCTGATGGGCGACTTCTTCGCCACCACGGTGTGGAGCGGCTCGATGCTGCTCGCGCTGCCCGTGGCGCTGATCGCCGGCCTGGTGTCGTTCGCGTCGCCGTGCGTGCTGCCCCTGGTGCCCGGCTACGTCGGGTACGTCAGCGGCATGGCCGCGGCGACGGCGGGGTCCGGCACGAAGAGCCGCCCGGGAGTGCCTCAGGACCCGGCCCGCCGCCGCGTCGTCCTCGGCGTGGGCCTGTTCGTGCTCGGCTTCACCGCGGTGTTCGTGGCGCTGATGGCTGCCGCCGGAGCGCTCGGGTCCTACCTGGTCCTGTGGGAGGACACGATCATGCGTGTCCTCGGCATCGTCGTGATCCTCATGGGTCTGGCGTTCCTCGGGGCCGTGCCGTTCCTGCAGCGCGAGCGGCGCATGCACCTCAGTCCGCGCGCCGGCCTGTGGGGCGCCCCGTTGCTCGGCATCGTGTTCGGGCTCGGCTGGACGCCGTGCATCGGCCCGACCCTCGCGGCCGTGCAGGCGCTGTCGCTGGACCAGGCGTCCGCCGGCCGCGGCATCGTGCTGGGGATCGCGTACTGCGTCGGGCTGGGCGTGCCGTTCCTGCTGGTGGCGCTCGGGCTGCAGTCGTCGCAGCGCATGCTCGGCTTCCTGCGTCGCCACCGCCTGGGCATCCAGCGCGCGGGCGGCGCCCTGCTGGTGCTGGTCGGCCTGGCGCTGGTCACGGGCCTCTGGTCCGCGTGGACCAGCCAGCTCCAGGGCTGGATCAGCGGATTCGCGACGGTGGTGTGATGAGCGACAAGGCGACCTACCGCCCCGAGGGCATCCACGACGCGTTCACCGAGGGACGCGCCGGCGACGCCCCCGCGGCGACCGACGGCGGCCCGACGAAGCCTGCCGGCGGCCCGAACCTGCCGACTCTGGGCTGGCGCGGGACGCTGCGCTGGACGTGGCGCCAGCTCACGAGCATGCGCGTGGCGCTCATGCTCCTGATGCTGCTCGCCGTCGCGGCGGTTCCCGGCTCGGTGCTGCCGCAGCGCGGCCAGGACGCCGCGGCCGTGCTGGCGTACCTCGGCGACCACCCGACGCTGGGGGAGTGGCTGGACCGGTTCGGCTTCTTCGAGGTCTACAGCTCGGTCTGGTTCTCCGCCATCTACATCCTGCTGTTCGTGTCCCTCGTCGGCTGCATCGTGCCGCGCACGATGTCGCACGGCCGTGCGCTGCGGAACCGGCCCCCCAAGACTCCCGTGCGGTTCGGCCGGTTCCCCGCGACGGCCGGGGCGCGCACCACGGCCTCGCCCGACGAGGTCACCACCGCCGTGGCCCGCCACCTGCGCGGCCCGCTGCGCCGCCTGCCCACCTTCCGGGTCGACGTCGGCTCCGAGGAGCCGCGGCTCGGCCGCCCTGCCACCCGCACCGTGGCCGCCGAGCGTGGCTACCTGCGCGAGACCGGCAACCTCGTGTTCCACCTCGCGCTGCTGGGCCTGCTCGTCTCGGTCGCCCTCGGCCAGCTGCTGCACTACCGCGGCCAGGCGATCGTCACGGAGGGGCGCGGCTTCGCCAACGCCGTCGTGGACTACGACACCTTCGACAAGGGCGCCTGGTTCCAGCCCTCGTCGCTGTCGCCGTTCTCCATGACCCTCGACTCGTTCGACTCCGAGTTCGCCTCCGACACCGTCGCGTTCGCCCAGGCACGCGACTTCACCGCGCACGTGACGGTCAGCGAGCCGGATGGCGGGCAGCACTCCGACCAGATCAAGGTCAACTCCCCGCTGACCGTCGACGGCGCCAAGATCTACCTGCAGGGCAACGGCTTCGCCCCCGAGATCACGGTCAAGGACGGCGCGGGCGAGATGGCCTTCTCCGGGCGGGTGCCGTTCCTGCCCGAGGACACCATGTACACCTCGCGCGGCGTCGTGAAGGTGCCGGACGTCTCGGCCGGCCAGGAGCAGGTCGGGCTCGTCGGGTACTTCCTGCCCACGGCCGTCGTGGAGGCGGACGGCTCCGCCCGCTCCGTCTTCCCCCAGCCGCAGAACCCGCTGCTGGTGCTCGAGGTGTATCGCGGAGACCTGGGTCTGGACGACGGCGTGCCGCAGAACGTCTACCGCCTCGACACCGCGAGCCTCACGCCCTCGGTCGACGACGACGGGCAGACGATCAAGCTGCTCGTGAAGCCGGGGGAGACGGTCGAGCTCCCCGACGGCCTGGGCTCGGTCACCCTCGGCGAGGACGTGCCCCGCTACGTCGCGCTCGACCTGCGCTACGACCCGTCGCTCGCCTGGGTGCTGACCTTCTCCCTCACCGCGCTCGCCGGCCTCGCGGTCTCGCTGTTCACGCCGCGCCGCCGCGTCTGGGTGCGATCATGGGAGACCACGGACGACGACGGCCGACCCGTCACCCGCGTCGAGCTCGCCGGGCTCGCGCGCGGCGACGACGCCGGCCTGCAGCGCGAGGTCGACAAGGCCCTGGCAGCGGTGCCCGGCCTCGCCGACGGGACCGGTCACGACACGAGTCACGACAAGACCGCCGACGACACGCTCGTCGACGACCATCAGAGAACCGCCACGGAGGACTGACCATGCAGATCGCCGAGCTGAGCGTGCTGCTCGTCTGGGGCGCCGCCACGGCGCTCACGATCGCGCTCGTCGCGTTCGCGATCGACCTGGGCCGCCGCACCGAGGAGCGGGCCGACGCCCGCGCCGAGGCGCGTACGCCCGCGGCGGTGGGGGCCGGCTCCCGGCCGACGCTCGCGCCGGCGAGCACCCTGCCGGCGACCCCGCCCGGGGACACCGGGCACGGGCCGGCCCGTCGTCGTGCCGCCGGCATCGCGATGTCCACCACCTGGCTGGGCACCGCGTTGCTCCTGGTCGCGATCGTGCTGCGCGGGATCGCCGCGGGCCGCACCCCGTGGGCCAACATGTACGAGTTCACGCTGGTGGGGTCGTTCATGGCCCTCGCCGTGTTTCTCGGGATGAACGTGCGCAAGGACTTCAAGTTCCTCGGCGCCTTCGTCACCGGCCTCTCCGTGCTGTTCCTCGTGCTCGGTCTCAACGTCTTCTACGTGGCCGCGATGGGCGTCCAGCCGGCGCTGCAGAACTACTGGCTCGTGATCCACGTGGGCGTCGCGATCAGCGCCACCGGCATCTTCACGGTGGCGTTCGTCGCCTCGGTGCTGCAGCTGTTCCGCGACAGCCGGGACTCCGGCTCCCCGTACCTGCAGCGCCCCGGCTTCCGCTGGCTCGACCGCGTGCCGACGCCCACCTCGCTGGAGGCGCTGTCCTTCCGGCTCAACGCCGTCGGCTTCGTGCTGTGGACCTTCACCATCATCGGCGGCGCCATCTGGGCCGAGCACGCCTGGGGCCGGTACTGGGGCTGGGACCCCAAGGAGGTCTGGAGCTTCGTCATCTGGGTCGTGTACGCGGCCTACCTGCACGCCCGCACCACCCGCGGCTGGGACGGCCGCCGTGCCGCCTGGTTCGTGATCGTCGGCTACCTGTGCGTGCTGTTCAACTTCACCGGCGTGAACCTGATCTTCAACGGCAAGCACTCGTACTCGGGCCTCAACACCGACACCACCGGCGGCGCTTGACACCGCGCCCGGTCAGGGGGTGTCGCCGCCGCCCTCGCGCTCGCGGCGGCGCTTCTCCTGCTCCAGGCGCCAGAGGAACTCCGGGTCGTCGTCGGGGGCCACGGGGCCGGAAGGGCGCTTCGGGCCGGAGGGGCGCCGTCCGGGCCGTGACGACGGGCCCGGCCCGCCGCCGGACGCGCGCCGCGCCGAACGCTTGACGATGATCCAGGCCACGGCGCCGAAGATCGGCAGCAGCACGATGATCACCGCCCAGAGCCACCGGGGGAGGCCGCCACGCTCGTCCTCCTCGGATCCGAACAGGTCGAGCAGGGCGTAGAGGGCGAGCCCGACGACGAGGAGGGGCAGGATCACACGCGCGAACATGCCTCCAGCCTAGTTCGGCGTCGGAGTGCTCAGGAATCGCGCCTACCCTGGAGGCGTGCCCCTCGTCATGTACACCGTCTGGCGGATCCTGCTGTTCGTCGCCGCCCTCGGTGCCGGTTACCTGCTCGGCCTGCGCAGCTGGCTCCTCGTCCTCGTCGCCGCCGTCGTGGCGTTCGCTGTCTCGTACCTCGCGTTCAGCAGGCCGCGGGACGCGGCGGCGCGGTGGCTGGCGGAGAAGGAGCAGCGGCGCAAGGACGGCTCCGACAAGCACGACGCCGACTCCGACTACGAGGACTCCGTCGTGGACCGGGAGAACCCCACCGCCGGCTGAGCGTGCGTCAGAGCGCCAGGCCGAGCGCCAGCAGCACCCCGTACGCGAGCTCGAACATCCCGGTGCCGGCGAGCACCTTGACCAGCAGCGGCCCACGCGCCCCGGCCATCACCGGCGCCACGAGCAGCGCGGCAGGCAGCAGCAGCACCGTGACGAGCAACGCCCACGGCGACCAGGCCGCGCACACCATGCCCAGCACCACGGGCAGCAGGATGCAGGCGGCGTACCAGCGGCGGGCCCGGTAGTCGCCCAGCCGGACGGCGAGGGTGCGCTTGCCCGCGACGACGTCGGTCGGGATGTCGCGCACGTTGTTCACCATGAGCAGGCCGCAGGCGATCATGCCGACGCCGACAGCGCCGAGCACGGACGGCCACGTGAGCGTGTCGGCCTGCGTGTACGTGGTGCCGAGCGTCGCGACGAGCCCGAAGAACACGAACACCCCGACCTCGCCCAGCCCCGCGTACCCGTAGGGGTGCTTGCCGCCCGTGTAGTACCAGGCGGCCAGCACGCACAGCACACCCACGGCCAGCAGCCACCAGTGCCCGCTCACAGCGCACAGGGCGAGCCCGAGCACGCCGGCGACGCCGAACGACGCGAACGCGGCGCCCTTGACCTGCCCGGGCCGGGCCGCCGCGGAGGCGGTGAGGCGCAGCGGCCCCACCCGGTCCACGTCGGTGCCGCGCACGCCGTCGGAGTAGTCGTTCGCGTAGTTGACACCCACCTGCAGGGCGAGCGCGACGCCGAGGGCGAGGACGGCGGGCAGCCAGGCGAACGCGCCGACGTCCGCCGCCGCCCCGGAGCCGATCAGCACCGGCGCGGCCGCGGCCGGCAGGGTGCGGGGGCGTGCTCCGGCGATCCACTCGCTGGTCGTGGCCATCGTTCTCCGTCCATCCGTGCGGCGCCGGGGCGTCGCGTGCGCGAGCGGGTCAGGCGTGCGCCTCGTGCTCGCGGACGAGGGCGACGACGCCACCGCGGTCCACCTTCCCGGGGCCGCGCAGCGGGAGCGCGGCCGTGCGGTACACGCGGCGGGGCGCGGACGGCGCACCCAGCCTAGTCGTCGCGGCGGCACGCACCCGCGCCACGTCGTCGCCGTCGACCGGGCTGAGGCGGGCCCCGCCGGAGGCCGGGTCGGCGACGACGGCGACGAGGGCCTGCCCCCACTCCGGGTCCGGGACGCCGACGACGCACGCCTCGCCGCCGAGCAGCTCGCCGACGAGCGCCTCCACCGGCGCCGGGGCCACGTTCACCCCGCCCGTCACCACGACGTCGTCCGCGCGCCCCAGCACCTGCAGCGTGCCGTCCGCGCGCAGCCTGCCCAGGTCGGAGGTGCGGAACCAGCGCGACCCGTCGGCGTCGGTCCGGAACGCGGCGGCCGTGGCGGCGTCGTCGCCCAGATACCCGGCCGCGAGTGTGGGCCCACCCAGCTCGATCACACCGACCTCCCCGGAGTCGTCAGAGCCACGGCGGGCCATACCTCGCTGTGCCTCTGACAACTCGGGAGGGCGCGAGTTGTCAGAGCCAGGGCGGGCTATACCCCGCTGTGGCTCTGACAGGTCGGCCGGGACGACGCGTACCCGGACGCCGCGCAGGGGAGCGCCGTCGTACACGCAGCCGCCGGCGGTCTCGGACATGCCGTAGGTCGTCACGACGTGGACCCCGGCGTCGGCCGCCCGCTCCAGCAGGGCGGGCGGGGACGCCGCGCCCCCGAGCAGCACCGCCGCGCAGCGGGCCAGCGCCGCCAGCCCGCGGGACGCGCCCTCGTGCGCGGCGGCGAGCAGGCGGTGCACCTGGGTGGGCACCAGCGAGACGTACACGGGGTCGCCGCCGGCGGCGTCGAGCGCCGGCTCGAGCAGGTCGGCCAGGCCGTCGGGCGTGAAGCGGGCGTCCGGGTCGGCGGCCGTCAGCGGGGTGCCGGCGAGGGCGGACCGCACCACCACCTGCAGGCCCGCCACGTGCGTGGGCGGCAGCGTCAGCACCCACCGCCCCGGTCCGCCGAGACGCTCGTGGGTGGCCGTCGCGGACGCGCGCAGCGCCGCGGCCGTCAGCGCCACCTCGCGAGGCGTGCCGGTCGACCCGGAGGTGCGCACGACGAGCGCGGTGCCAGCCGGCACCGGGGCCGCCGTCGTGCGGGGCAGGGGGACGACGACGGTGCCGCCGTCGAGCGCGTCGCGCACGGCGTCGCGGAGCGCGCCGACGGGCGGGGGGAGAGAGGGTCCGGGCACCGCACCAGGGTAGGTCCGGGCCGTGCCGGGTCTCGGCGGGGCTGCCGTAGGGTGGTCCGGTCCCGGCCCGGGAGCCGCTCGGGCCGGTCGTCGGACGCACGTCGAGGAGGACGCCGAGGATGCCCACGATGCCCGGAGGCACGACCCGGGGCGCACGCGCCGGGGCCGTCGCCGCGCTCGTCGCGGTCGCCCTGCTGGCCACGGCCGCGTGCGGCGTCGGCGAGCCGGCCGCCCCGCCCACCGTGACCGCGGCCCCGGACGTGGCGGTGCCCAAGGCGGCACCGCCCGATCCCGTGAAGCCGCAGCCGAAGCCCAAGCCCATGCCCGTGGTGTGGCCGCTCAACGGCAAGCCGACCGGGACGAAGAAGGTCCCGGCCCGGCCCGCCGTCGCGGTGAAGATCGAGAACTCCGTGCAGGCGCGCCCGCAGTCCGGGCTGCAGCAGGCGGACATCGTCTGGGAGCAGGTGGTCGAGGGCGGCATCTCGCGGTACGTCGCCGTGTACCAGTCGAAGCTGCCCGGCACCGTCGGGCCGGTCCGGTCGGTGCGCCCCATGGACCCGGCGATCGTCGCCCCGATGCGCGGCATCCTCGCGTACTCCGGTGGGCAGCCGCCGTTCATCCGCGCGGTGGGGAAGGCGAAGGTCCAGTCCGTGACCATGGACGGCGGCGACCCCGGCTTCCGGCGCAGCGGCGACCGCGCCGCCCCGCACAACGTCTACGGGTCGGTGAGGTCGTTCGCGAAACAGGCCAGCAAGAGCCGCGCGACGCCGCCGCCCGCGCAGTTCTCCTACGCTGCCAAGGTCGGGCAGGGTTCCGCCGCGAAGAACGACCGCGAGGGCCACGTCGCGGACGTCCGGCTCTCCCCGGCGCAGCGCACCGTGTGGCGGTGGAAGGCGAAGACCAAGACCTACGCCCGCTACGACGGCTCGACGCCCTCGATCTCCTCCGGGAGCCAGCTGCGTGCTCGGAACGTGCTGGTCCTGTCCGTGAAGATGAAGAACACGAAGTACCGCGACCCGAGCGGTGCACCCGTGCCCGAGACGCAGATGGTCGGCTCGGGCAAGGGCGTGCTGCTCACCCGGGGCAAGGCGCTCAACGTCAGCTGGTCCAAGAAGAAGACGGGCAAGAAGATCGTGCTCACGACCCGGGGCGGCGACCCGGTGAGCCTCGACCCGGGCAACCTGTGGGTCGAGCTCGTGCCACGCGACAGCGGGTCGTGGCGGGTGCGGTGACGCCGGATCGTGACGCTCCCGGCATACGGTGACCGTGTGTGATCGCGCGCACGACCCGCCATCCCGGGAGGACCGCATGACCGCAACGCCCCGCCTGCCCCGCCCGCCCCGCGCCCGCAGCGCCGTCGTCCGGGGCGTCGTCGTCCTGGCGCTCGGCGCGGTCGTCACGCTCGGTGCGTGCTCGTCGGGCGGGTCGCCCTCGCCGACGGTCACCCCGAGCAGCACGGCGGACAAGGGCGCGCCGCCGCAGCCCGCGGTGCCCTCGGCGTGGCCCCTCACCGGGGTGCCGTCGGACGACGTGGCCGCTCGTCCGGCGCTCGCCGTGAAGATCGAGAACGCGCCCGAGGCGCGGCCGCAGACCGGGCTCGAGGACGCCGACCTGGTGTGGGAGGAGGTCGTCGAGGGCGGCATCACGCGGTTCGTCGCCGTGTACCACTCGCAGGTGCCGAAGGCCGTCGAGCCCGTGCGCTCCGTGCGGCCCATGGATCCGGACGTCGTGGCGCCGCTCGGCGGCATCCTCGCCTACTCCGGCGGCCAGACGCCGTTCATCACGGCGGTGGAGAAGTCCGGCACCCAGTCGGTGATCATGGACCGCGGCGACGCGGGCTTCTCCCGCGACCCGGACCGTGCCGCGCCGCACAACGTCGTCGGCGACCCGAAGGCGTTCCTCGACCAGGCCGACGGCGACCGCACCGTGCCGCCGCCCGCCCAGTTCCGCTACGCCGGCGAGGCGGGGGCGGGCACCGCCGGCACGGACGGGAAGAAGGCGGCCACGGTCGACGTGACGCTCAGCCCGGCGCAGAGAAGCGTCTGGGACTGGTCGGGCAAGGAGAAGCAGTGGCAGCGCAGCGAGGGCTCCCGGGAGTCCGTCTCGTCGTCGGGGGCGCGGCACGCCGCCACCAACGTGCTCGTCCTGTCGGTGGACGTGGTCAAGACGAAGTACAAGGACCCGGCCGGGTCCCCGGTCCCCAAGACCGAGCTGGTCGGGAAGGGCAAGGGCGTGCTGGCGTCGGCGGGGAAGACCGTCCCGGTGCGGTGGTCGAAGAAGGACCAGGCGTCTCTGGTCGAGCTGACCCGTGACGGCGAGCCCGTCGAGCTCGACCCCGGGAGCACCTGGATCGAGCTCGTGCCGAAGGACAGCGGGAGCTGGAAGGTCTCCTGACCGCCGGTGCCCGGATCGCCAGGGTCAGCCGAGGCCGTGCACGGCGCCGTCGAAGGCCACCACGTGCCCACCGATCGACTGCAGCCCCTCGAGGTAGCCCCTCCGTTCCCGCTCCCACACCGTGGTGCCGTCGCGCAGGTCGAGGGCCACCAGCCGGTGCCGCTCGCCGCTGCCGCTGATGCCGACCAGCAGGCGGGTGCCGTCCGTGACCGCCCCGGTGACCCAGTCGCCCGACCCGTCGGCCGCGCGCTCGAGCAGGTCGCGACGCGCCCAGACCTCGGCGCCGGTCGCCACGTCGATCCCGACGAGCCCACCTCCGTCCTGCACGACGACGACGCCCGCCACCCGCGCGAGCACGCCGCCGAGGTCGTCGGTCGGGGTGCTCCACTCCTCCGCGCCGTCCGGGCCGACCGCCGTGAGCCGTAGCTCCCCCTCGGCGTCGCCCGTACCCACGAGCACGAGGAAGGGCCCCTCGGGGTCGTCGTCCACCAGCGGCGGGAGCAGAAAGCCCGGCACCGTGGCGACGACCGACCCGTCCTCGTCGATCACGGTGCTCTCCTCGCTCACGAGGACGTGACCGCCGCCGGGGATCGGACGAACCCATGCGCCGTCCGGGCCCACGTCGAGCACGGCGCCGTCGGGCGTGACGAGGACCGAGGCGCTGCACACCGAGAGCGAGGTCACCGACGGGGACGCGTCGACCATGGGGTCCGTCATCAGCTCGGGCGCGGCGTCTTCGTCCTGAGTCATCCCGCACTCCCCGAGGTCCTGTGCCCGGAGGCGCACGGTCGCCTCGCCGCGCACCTCGCCGGTGAGCGCGTCCTCGAGACGCAGCGTCGGGTCCACCCAGCCGTCGGCGCGGAGCGCGCGCAGGGTGTCCTCGTCAGGCATGTCGTCGGCGGGCCACGGGGCGGTGGCGTTCGTGCTGCCCTCGACCACCGCGATCGCGCCCGCGGCGGCGGGCACCACCACGGGGGCGCCGTCCGGGGCTGCCTCATCGAACGCGTCGGTCCGTGCGGGGCCGAGCGACCGCTCGCCGAGGACGACGCCGGTGGCGTCGAGCACCGTGACGGTGCGGTCGTCCGACTCGCCGCTGAGGCAGACCGCGGTGTCGGCGGGTGTGCCCGGGTCGTCCCGGGAGCTTCCCTGCGGGCCGCACGCCGGGTACGGACCGACGTCGCGCTGCCACAGCTCTTCGCCGGTGGCGGCGTCGAGCGCCGACACGGACGTGCCCTGGGTCGTGAGCACGATGCCACCGGGGAGCGTCACCAGGGTGCCGTGACCGTTCGCGAGCTCCCACGTCTCGCCGAGCGGCTCGGACAGGTCGCCGACCACGCCGGGCAGGCCCTGCACGGCCTCGGCGCGCAGCCGGTCGGCGCGGGCGTCCAGGAGGCCCGGGCCGACGGCGGCGGTGGCGGCGGCGGCCACGACGACGGCGGTGCCGGCCGCGAGGGTGACGCGGCCGCGGCGGGACAGGGAGCGCCAGCGGGCGAGGGCACGATCGCGCAGGTCGGCGAGGGGCCGCCGGCCGCCGGGCTCGTCGCCGTCCGGGGCGAGAAAAGGCTCGTCCTCCCGCTCGTCGTCCGGCACGAGCTCGAACGTGGCCATCGGCTCGCGACGACGGAACCTCGGGGGCATGCCCGGAGGCTACCGGCGGGACGGCGCTCTCACCCCGGACGCGCCTCGTGCTGGTGGGTGAGATGTCGTCCGGTGCGGTGCTGCGTTCATCCGAGGCCGTGCAACGTGCTCGTGAGGAGCACGGGATGCCCGCCGACCGCCTCCAGGGCGTTCAGGTGCCCCTTGCCCTCCCGTTCCCAGGTGGTCGTGCCGTCGCGGACGTCGAGTGCGACCAGCCGGTGGCTGCCGCCGCTGCTCCCGCCGACGCCCAGCAGCACTCGGGTGCCGTCGGTGAGCGCGCCGGCCACCCACTCGCCGTTGCCGTCCTTCGGCACGTCGAGCAGACCGTCGTGGGCCCAGAGCTCGGCCCCGGTCGCGGCGTCGAGCCCGAGGACCCGGTCGGCGTCCTGCAGCAGGACGACGCCGGCGACGCGTGCCGCCACGCCCGGGGGGCTCGTCACGGGGACGGCCCACGCCTGCTGGCCGTCGGGTCCGAAGGCGGCGAGCCGCATGTCCTCCGCTCGCTCGTCGACGACCGTGAGCGCGAGGGTGAGGCCGCTCGGGTCGGCGTCGACGGAGGGCAGCACCACCCACCCCGGGACCGTCGTGACCAGCGAGCCGTCGGAGGCGTGGACCCTGCTCTCCTCGCCCGTGGCTGCGAACCCGCCGCCGGCGATCGCCTGCAGCCACCCGGCGGACGTCGATGCGTCGAGCGGCGACCCGTCGGCCATGAGGCCGACGCTCGAGCCGCACGCCGACAGGACGGCGAACGACGGTGTGACGTCGACCGAGCTGTCCGGGATGACCCGGACCCGAGTCGTGCCCTCCTCGTTCGTCTCGTACGACTGGCCGCAGCCCTCGAGACCCTCGGGTCGCAGGCGCGCCGTCACCTCGGCGCGCACCTCGCCGGTCACTGCGTCCTCGATCCGCATGGTCGGGTCGGTCCACCCGCGTTCCCGCAGGGTCCGCAGGGTCCGCAGAGCGGCGTCGGCGTCACCGGTCTCCGACCAGGCGGCGTCGACGCCGCTCGTCCGGTCGTCGACGACGACGACCGCCCCGTCGGCGGCGGGCAGCATGATCCGGGTGTCGTCGTCGAGCCCCTCGGAGTACGGGTCGGTGATCGCCGCGCCGACGGTGCGCTCGCCCGTCACGGTGCCGGACGCGTCGAGGACCGTGACGGTGCGCGCGTCGGGTTCGCCCCCGAGGCAGACGACGGTGTCGACGGGCCGGTCGAGCTCGACCGAGCTGGGCCGCGGTCCGCAGACCGGATCCGCCCCGACCTGATGTCGCCAGACGTCCTCGCCCGTCGTGACGTCGACGGCCCGTGCGTCGGTCCCGTCCGTCGTGACGACCACGCTGCGAGGGAGAACCGCGAGGATCCCGGTGCCGTTGGGCACCTCCCAGGTCTGCTGCAGCGGTTCCGACAGGTCGGGGACCGTTCCCGCCAGCCCGCGGACCGCCTCCGCCCGCAGCCGGTCCGCGCGCGCGTCGAGCAGGGACGGGCCCGCGATTGCGCCCGTCGTGGCGAGCACGACGACGACAGCCCCGGCCGCCATTGCGACACGGGCCCGGCGGGACAGCCGATGCCAGTGCGCGGCGGCGCGGTCGCGGATCGTGGGGTCCCCCGGGGCGTCGCCGCCGGGCAGCGGCGGGCCGCCGGCTTCGGGCTCGGCGTCGGGCACGAGCTCGAAGGTGGTCATCGGCTCGGGGCGACGGAACCTCGGCGGCATGCCCGGAGGCTACCGGCACGGGGGACGGGATCGGCGGTGGTCCGGACCCTCCGCAGCCGCAGCCGAGGCAGGTCAGAAGGCGTACGGGAAGCGCGACCAGTCAGGGTCGCGCTTCTCGAGGAACGCGTCGCGACCCTCGACGGCCTCGTCGGTGAGGTAGGCGAGGCGCGTCGCCTCGCCGGCGAAGACCTGCTGGCCCATGAGGCCGTCGTCGGCGAGGTTGAACGCGAACTTCAGCATCCGGACCGCCTGCGGGGACTTCCCGGCGATGGTCCGCGCGTACTCGATCGCGAGGCCCTCGAGGTCGTCGTGCTCGGCCACCTCGTTGACGCCGCCCCAGCGCTCGGCGTCGTCTGCCGAGTACTCGCGGGCGAGGAAGAAGATCTCCCGCGCGCGCTTCTGCCCCACCTGCCGGGCGAGGTACGCGGAGCCGTAGCCGCCGTCGAACGAGCCGACGTCCGCGTCGGTCTGCTTGAACCGTCCGTGCTGGCGGCAGGCGATCGACAGGTCGGCCACGACGTGCAGCGAGTGCCCGCCCCCGGCGGCCCACCCGTCCACGACGGCGATGACGACCTTCGGCATCGTGCGGATGAGGCGCTGCACCTCGAGGATGTGCAGCCGCCCCGCGCGGGCCGGGTCGACGGCGTCGGCGCCGTGCTCGACGCCGCCCCCGTCGTCGGCCGTCGTGTACTGGTAGCCGGAGCGGCCGCGGATGCGCTGGTCGCCGCCGGAGCAGAACGCCCAGCCGCCGTCCCTCGGGGACGGTCCGTTGCCGGTGAGCAGCACGGTGCCGACGTCGGACGTCATGCGGGCGTGGTCGAGCACCCGGTACAGCTCGTCCACGGTGTGTGGGCGGAACGCGTTGCGCACCTCGGGCCGGTCGAACGCGACGCGCACCACGGGCAGGTCGCGCACGACGGCGCCGGCGGCGTCGCGCTCGACGCCGCGGTGGTAGGTGAGGTCGGTGAGGCCCTCGAACCCGGCGACCTCGCGCCACACGGCGGGGTCGAACGTCTGGGACACGGTGCGGGGGAGGGGTGCGCTCACGCGGCCACCCTAGTTCCGGATCGGGCCTCGCCCCGGATCAGGCCTTGCCCGGATCGGGTCGGGCGGCGTCGCGGCGCGCCCGGCGTCCTCCTCGGGGCCGCGGGTGTCGGGGCGCACCCTGAAGTCATGAGCGTGCGGGAACCCGAGGACGACGTGGTGGACCCGGCCGACGTCGCGCACGAGATCTTCGTGTACGACGCAGAGACGGTCCGCCGCGACGCCCAGCGCATCGGTGGTCGCCCGGCTCCGAGCCCGTTGTCCTACGTGCCGGAGCTGACGGACTTCACCGACTGACCGGCCAGGGACCTCCGGACGGGGCCTCCCGGCGTCCTGCCGTGCCCGCGCCCTGCCACCGGCCAGTAACCTGAACGGGTGCAGCTGCTGCGTGAAGTCGTGTACCGCACCCCGCTGACCACCCGGTTCCGCGGCCTCGACGTGCGCGACGGCCTGCTGCTGCGGGGCGACGCCGGGTGGGGCGAGCTGTCCCCGTTCTGGGACTACGACGACGTCGAGTCCGCGACCTGGCTCCGCGCCGCGCGCGAGGCCGCCGACGTCGGCTTCCCCGCACCCGTGCGCGACCGCGTGCCCGTCAACGTCACGGTCCCCGCCGTCGGCCCCGAGCGGGCCCGCGAGATCGTCCTCGCCTCCGGCGGCTGCCGCACCGCGAAGGTGAAGGTCGCACAGCGGGACCGCTCCGCCGACGGCCGCCCGGGCGCGCTCGAGCCGCTGGAGGCGGAGGAGGCGCGGGTCGCGGCGGTGCGCGCGGCGCTCGACGAGGTGCACGGGCCGGGGGTCGGCGCGATCCGGGTGGACGCGAACGGCGGCTGGTCCACCGACGAGGCGCTGGCGCGCATCCCCGTGCTCGACGCCGCGGCGGGCGGGCTGGAGTACGTGGAGCAGCCCTGCGCCACCGTCCCGGAGCTGGCCGCCGTGCGCCGCCGGTTGCGCTCGCCCGTCCCGGTGGCCGCCGACGAGTCGATCCGCCGTGCCGCCGACCCCCTGCGGGTGGTGCGCGAGGACGCCGCGGACGTCGTCGTGCTCAAGGTCCAGCCGCTCGGCGGCGTCCGCGCCTGCCTCGACCTCGCGGAGCAGGTGGGGCTCCCGGTGGTGGTGTCGTCCGCGCTGGAGTCGTCGGTGGGCCTCGCCGCAGGTGTGGTGCTGGCCGCCGCGCTGCCCGAGCTGCCTTATGCCTGCGGCCTCGCGACGTCGCAGCTGCTGGTGCACGACGTCGTCGCCGACCCGCTGCTGCCGGTCGACGGCGCGCTGCCCGTGCGCCGGCCCGCGCCGGACGCCACCGCTCTTGCCGCCGCCGAGCCCGACCCGGCGACGCGCGACCGGTGGCTGGCGCGGTACTCCCGCCTCGCCGGCCTGCTGGACGGGGTGCCCGCGTGAGCGCGCCGGCACCCGCGCTCCCGCCGTCGCTCGTGGCGGCGCGGGCCGTCGTGGCCGACCTGGCCCTGCAGGGCGTGCGCGACGTCGTGCTGGCGCCCGGGTCGCGGTCCGCGCCCCTCGCCTACGCGCTGGCCGAGGCCGCGGACGCCGGGCGGCTCACGCTGCACGTGCGGGTGGACGAGCGGACCGCGGGCTTCCTCGCGCTCGGCCTCGCGCGCGGCAGCGAGCCCCTGCTCCGGCACGCCGGCGGCGAGCCCGTCGAGGTGCCGTGCGCGGTCGCCGTCGTGACGACGTCCGGAACCGCCGTGGCCAACCTGCACCCCGCCGTCCTCGAGGCGCACCACTCCGGTGTGCCGCTCGTGCTGCTCACCGCCGACCGCCCGCACGAGCTGCGCGGCACCGGCGCCTCCCAGACCACCGACCAGGCGGGGATCTTCGGCAGCGCCGTGCGGTACGCCGTCGACGTCCCCGCCCCCGACGGGCGCGACGGCGAGGTGCGTGACCTGCTCGGCGCCCTCGGCCGCGCGCTCGCGGCCGCCCAGGGGCTCCGTGACCGCGATCCGGGGCCTGTGCACGTCAACCTCGCATTCCGCGACCCCCTGCACCCGCCGGCACCGCTCGAGCCCCTCCCGCCCGAGGAGCCGCGGCCCGAGGGCTTCCGCCGCACCACCGTCGTCCCGCCGGTGTCCCCGGTCGGCAGCGACCCGGCGTTGCACGGCGACGCTGCGCGGACCCTCGTCGTCGCGGGGGACGGCGCGGGCCCGGACGCGCGCGCCGTCGCAGAGGCGCAGGGGTGGCCGCTGCTCGCCGAGCCGTCGTCGGGCGCGTGCGGGGGCCCGAACGCGGTGGCGGCCTACCGCTCGGTGCTGGGCGTCGAGGAGCTGACCCGCGACGTCGAGCACGTCGTCGTGTTCGGCCGGCCGACGCTGTCCCGCCCCGTGCAGCGGCTGTTGGGCCGCCCGGACGTCGCCGTCACCGTCGTCGCGCCCGGCGGAGGCCCCTGGCCGGACGCGGCCCGCAACGCCGAGCTGGTCGTGCCCCGGCTCGCCGACCGCTGGTCGTCCCCGGCCGCGCCCGCGGACGCCCGCGCCGGTGGCGTCGACGGGGCGTTCCTTGCCCGCTGGCAGGCCGGGGGCCGGGCGGCCGCCGCCGTGGTCGACGCCGCGACGAGCGACGAGGCGGTCGCCGCGGGGCTCCTGACGGCGCCCCACGCCGCGCTCGCCGTCGCGCGCGCCGTGGCGTCCGTCCTCGGCCCGGACGACCTGCTCGTCGTCGGGTCGTCCAACCCCGTGCGCGACCTGGACCTCGTGCTCGGGCTCGACCACCCGCATGCCGGCGACCTGCCCGACGTGCTCGCCAACCGCGGGCTGGCCGGCATCGACGGCACGGTGTCGACCGCGGCGGGCGTCGCGCACGCCGGCGCCCGCCAGGGCCGCCGCACGCGCGCGCTGGTCGGCGACCTCACCTTCCTGCACGACGCCGGCGGGCTGCTGCGTGGACCGCACGAGCCGCCGGCCGACCTCGAGATCGTCGTCGTGAACGACGACGGCGGGTCGATCTTCGCCACGCTCGAGCACGGGGAGCTGGCGTCGTCGTCCGCGAGCGGCTCCGCCACCTTCGAGCGCGTCTTCGGCACCCCGCACGGCGCCCACCTCGCCGAGCTGTGCGCCGGCTACGGGGTGGACCACCAGCTGGTGCTCGACGTCGGCTCGCTGCGGCACGCGCTGCAGGCACCGACGCGCGGCGTGCAGGTGATCGAGGTGCACGTGCCGCGCGCCGAACGCCTCGCGGAGACGCGAGGACTCGCCGCCGACGTGGCCGCGGCGGTCCGCGCGACGCTCTGACATGAGACGACATGATTCGCAGGAAGTTCACAGGTTGAGCCAAGGCCCGCACCAGGGTGGGGTGGTCTCCTGGAGTCACACATCGAGGAGGGCATCATGAGCACCGACACCCCGGGCGCACCGCAGCCGTCGGGCGCCGACGAGCCGAACCGGAGCGCGACGCCGCACACGGAGCAGCCGACGGAGCAGCAGCCCGCTGCCGAGCGCGCTCCCCAGCCGGACGCGCAGGACACCCAGCACCTCACCGTGCAGCCGACCCAGCAGATTCCGACCCAGCGCGACCAGCAGCCCCCGGCGCCGCCGCAGCCGACGGCTCCCCAGCAGCCGACGGCACAGCAGCCGCGCTACGGGCAGATGGCGCCCGGGTCGCCGTACTACAACCAGCAGCAGCACCCGCAGGGGCAGTACCACCAGCAGCAGGGGCAGCACCCGCAGGGGCAGCACCCGCAGGGCCAGCCGTACGGCCAGGGCCCGGCCAACCCGTACGCCGTGGGCCAGACCTCGGCGCAGCCGGGAGGGCCGGAGGGCTCGGTCGCCACGACGCGCCAGCGGTCCGTGTGGGTCCCGGTGGCGAGCGCCGCCGTCATCGCGGCGGTCCTCGCGAGCCTGGGCACCGCGGCCGCGACCGGCGCCTTCGACGCGGGCAACCCCTCGTCGCTGGCGAGCGTGGGCACGAACCAGCAGTCCACCGACGAGGCCCCGGTCAAGAACTCGACCTCGAGCAACCCGGACTGGGAGGCCGTCACCACGGCGGTGGCCCCGTCCGTCGTCGCCATCCAGGTGCAGAGCCAGGCCGGTGGCGCCGAGGGCTCGGGCGTGATCTACGACGACCAGGGTCACATCGTCACCAACAACCACGTGGTGTCGGGCGCGGAGAACGGCACCGTGCAGGTGACGCTGTCCGACGGCCGCCTGTACGAGGCGACCATCGTGGGCACCGACCCGACCACGGACCTGGCCGTCGTCAAGCTGAAGGACCCGCCGGACGACCTCAAGGCCGCGTCGATCGGCAGCGCCGACGACGTCACGGTGGGCGACGCCGTGCTGGCCGTGGGCAACCCGCTCGGCCTGGCCAACACCGCCACCACGGGCATCGTGTCGGCCCTCGACCGTCCGGTCTCGGCGACGGGGGAGGACGGCAGCACGCAGGTCGTCACCAACGCCATCCAGATCGACGCCGCGATCAACCCGGGCAACTCCGGCGGCCCGCTGTTCAACGCGCAGGGCCAGGTCATCGGCATCACCTCGTCGATCGCCACGCTCTCCAGCGGGATGGGCGAGAGCCAGTCCGGCTCGATCGGCCTCGGGTTCGCCATCCCGGTGAACCTCGCGACGAACATCGCGGACCAGCTGATCAAGAACGGCACGGCGGAGCACGCCTTCCTCGGGGTGACCATGCAGGACGCGACGGCCACGGCCGACGGCGTCACGCGCCGTGGCGCCCAGGTGGTCGAGGTGTCCTCCGGGTCGCCCGCCGCCGAGGCCGGCATCCAGGCCGGCGACGTGATCGTCGCGATCGACGACGACTCCGTCAACGGCGCCGAGTCCCTCACGGCATACGTCCGGGAGAAGGCGGCCGACCAGAAGGTCACGCTCACCTACGTCCGTGACGGCAAGACGCAGACCGTCGACGTCGCACTCGCCGTCCGCGACGAGTCGTCCACCACCGGTCAGGGCAGCGGGGACCAGAACGGTCAGGGCGACCAGGGTCAGGACGGCCAGGGTCAGGGCGACCAGGGTCAGGACGGCCAGGGTCAGGGCGACCAGGGTCAGGACGGCAGCTCGGACTCGACCGACCCGGGCAACCTGCCCGGGTGGCTGCGGGACCTGCTCCAGGGCGGCAACTGAGCCGCGGCGGGCCCCCTGGCCGGCCGCACCGAGCAGCCCCGCGGGCCGCGACGAACTCCCCCTCCTCGTCGCGGACCGCGGGGCTTCGTCGTGACCGCTCCGAGGCTGAGGCTGTCGTCCGGACGGGCTCAGCCGGCGGGGCCGGGACGCAGCGCGGCGAGGACGCCGAGGGCGCTGCGCTCGAGGAAGTCGGCGAGCTCGGAGGGGGAGATCTCGGGGTCGGTGGCGGCCTCGACGAGGGCCTGCTCGGCGAACGAGATCCACGAGTGCAGGGCGACCTCCAGCAGGGGGCTCGGGGCGACGCCGATCTCCTGGAAGGCGTCGCGCAGGTGCCCGGCGAGCACGTCGCGCGCGTGCTGGATGGTGGCCCGGACGTGCTCGTCGCCCGACGCGGCGCCGCGCACCAGCGAGTAGAACGTCGCGTCGTGGTCGTGCACGAAGTCCACGAACCGGTCGAGGGTGTCGCGCAGGCGCTCGCGGGGCGGCAGCTCGGCGCGGGGCTCGGTGGCGTGCAGCATGGCGTCGCGGGCCGTGCGGACGATGGCGGAGTGCAGGCCCTGCCGGTTGCCGAAGTAGTAGTGGACGAGGCCGGGGGAGACCCCGGCCTGGGCGGCGAGATCCTCCACGGTGACGGACTCCAGGGGCCGGTCCGCGAGGGCGGCCACACCGAGCGCGACGAGCTGCTGCCGGCGTTCGTCGGGGCTCATCCGGGTGCGTCGCGCGGCTGCCATGCCCCGAGCATATGGCCGTTTCACGAGGTGACGGCGTCGGCCGGAGGGTGAAGCGCCGCGGGCAACCAGTTCTATTGACGCCGCCTCAGTAAGAGGCGTACCGTCGCGACTCGTCGGCGACACAGGGGTCGCCATGTCGCCTGTTGGAGGGGAAATGAAGCTCAGCGCACTGACGCGCACGCGTCGAGGCCGTGCGATGCTCGCGGCGGTTCCGACCGTCGCGGTGATCGGCGTCCTCATGGGCGGGGTCGCCCAGGGAGCGGTGCCGGTGTCGATGGCGATCTCGGGCCAGCAGTTCAAGATCGGGGCCGACCTGCTGGAGGGGACCGGCTTCTCGCAGTACGCGGGCGAGGCGAAGGACGCGGACGGCAAGTCGCACCCGGTGGCGATCGCCAACATCAAGGACGCCACGCTGCACAACCTCTGTCAGTCGGTGAAGGTCCCGGGCATGCCGCTCGGCCTGCTCATCTCGGCCGGCACGGACCCGAAGAACCCGGTCAAGGCGACCGACCTGCAGATCGGCATGAGCGACCTGCGCGGCACCGCGCAGTTCAACCAGATCCGGATCGGCGTGGACGCGTCCACCGTCAACACCAAGGCGCACGGCAGCAAGGGCGACTTCGCGATGGACTCCGACGCGATCACCATCGACGACCTCAAGCAGGTCTCGTCGAGCACGTCGGCCGCGGTCTTCAAGCTCACCGACCTGCACCTGAAGATCTCCGACGGCACCGAGTGCTTCTGATCGGCCCGGGCGACCAGGGAGACCAGGCGTGAGCGACGAGAACACCCCGAGCATCCCCGAGGGGACCCCCGAGTCGTCCACGGCAGCGACCACGGCGTCGCCCCACGAGGCACCGGCCACCCGCCGCGAGCGGTTCGCCGCGTGGCGGCGGGACCGGCCCTTCTGGGGCGGGACGTTGGCGATCCTGTCCGGTGTGGTGCTGTGGTTCTCCGGCCGGCTGCAGATCGACAACTTCGAGATCCAGCTCGGCATCGAGGGCATGCAGTCCACGCTGCTGCCCGTGGCGCTGGTGCTGCTCGGCGCCCTCCTGCTGGCGCAGCCGCAGTTCCGGGTGTTCTACGGCGTGATCACGCTGGCGATCTCGGTGTACTCGCTGCTGGGCGTCAACCTGGGCGGCTTCGGCGTCGGCATGATCCTCGGCGTGGTCGGCGGCATCCTCGCGGTGTCCTGGATGCCGCGCCCCGCCGCGGAGGCCTCGGCGTCCACGGCGTCCAGGGCGGGCGAGGGTCCCGCCACGGCGCCGGAGCCCGCCGTCCCGACGCCCGCGGACCCGCGTGCCGAGGGCGAGGAGGTCGGCCTCACCGAGCTCCTGCCGTTCGACGAGGAGCCGGCCCCCGGCCGGCGGCACGCCGCGATCATCGCCGCGGTGGCGGTGGTCGCCCTCGGCGGCACCGGCACGACGGCGGTCGAGGCCGCCGCCGCGGCACCCACGACGCAGGTGCGTGCCGCCTCGGACTGCTGGGACCCGCTGGGCTGGCTCGAGTGGGCCTGCGGCGGCGACGACGAGGCCGACCCGACGCCCAGCCCGTCGCCGTCGGCCACGGCCGGCGCCGGCGAGACCGACGGCGGTGCCACGACGGGTGGCGCTGCCGCAGGGTCGGAGGACGCGGGGACGGACGACGACGCGACGTCCGACGACGGTGACGCCGGCAAGGAAGGCAAGGCCGGCAAGGGCGCGACCGACAAGGACGCGCCGTCCGGGGAACAGGCCCAGGACGACGTCGAGAAGGAGTTCGAGCTCGAGCTGGGCCCCTGCGCACGGATCACCTTCGGCGGCGAGTACGACATCAACGTCTCCCTGCCCGGGGACTGCGGCAAGCGCGAGGACGCCAACGTCTTCTCGGTCGACGGCGAGCTCGAGACGCGGGACCTGCAGCTGCCGCTGACCGGTATCAACGGCATCGACGTGGTCAACGTGCCCGTGACGACCGGCGGCCCGCGGCGTGACGCGCTGCGGATCAACGTCGACTCCGTCAAGGTGCCCGGGTTCTGGCTCAAGACGTACGCCGACAACGACGGCAAGGTCGGCGGCACGGTCACCGACGCGGACTACGTGTCGATGGAGGGCGACGCGCAGATGTACATCTCCTCCATCCACGCGGACCTGCCCGACGGCGACGACTGGGCCGAGCTGGGGGAGAAGATCGCGGCGGGCGCGTCGCCGGTCGAGATGCTGCTCGGCCTCACGGACGCGCGGATCGGCCTCATGGGGGCGACGTCGGACAAGCAGGTCTGGTCGCAGTTCCGCGAGCAGGTCTGGGAGGAGTAGTTGCCGAGGTAGTGCGCGGGTCAGTCGGCGCCGAGCGCCCACCGCATGGGCACCAGCTTCGCCTCGGACTCGGCGAGCTCGGCCTCCGGGTCGGAGGCAGCGACGATGCCGCAGCCGGCGAAGAGCCGCACGTGCCGCGGGTCGACGGGGGAGAGCTCGGCGGACCGCAGGGCGATGCCCCACTCGCCGTCCCCGTCGGCGCCGACCCACCCGACGGGACCGGCGTAGCGGGAGCGGTCCATGCCCTCGATCTCGCGGATGAGGTCGCGGGCCACGTTCGTGGGCGTGCCGCACACGGCGGCTGACGGGTGCAGCGCGGCCGCGAGGGTGAGCGACGACGGCGCCCGCTCCACCCCGTCGGGGCCCCGGTCGAGGACGCCCGTGACGTCGGACGCGAGGTGCATGACGTTCGGCAGGTGCAGCACGAACGGGGCGTCCGGCACGTTCATCGACGAGCAGAACGGCTCGAGCGCGGCCGCCACCGAGCGCACGGCGTACTCGTGCTCCTCGAGGTCCTTGGAGGAGCGGGCGAGCTGCGCGGCGTGCAGCAGCGCGTCGTCGTCCGACATGCCCGCCTCGCGGCGGATGGTGCCGGCCAGGACGCGGGAGGTGACGAGCCCTTTCTCGCTGCGAACCAGGAGCTCGGGGGTGGCGCCCACCATGCCGGACACGGAGAAGGTCCAGCAGGCGGAGTAACGGTCGGCCAGCCGGCGCAGGAGCCAGCGGGGGTCCACGGGGTGCTCGGTGGTGGCGAGCACGTCGCGGGCCAGCACCACCTTCTCGAGGGCGCCCGACTGGATGCGGGCCACGCCCTCGCGCACGACGGCGGGCCAGTCGGCGGCGGCGACGGCGCCGTCCGCGAAGCGGACGCGGCCCGGAGCGGCGACCTCCGTGCGGGGCTCCCGTCGCAGCGCGTCGGTGCCGGGTGCGGCGTCGAGGCTCGCGCCCGGGGTGATGGTGGTCATCCAGGTCACGCCCGCGCGGCGACCCACGACGACCCGCGGGACGACGAGCGAGCCGTCGGGCCGCGGGTGCCCGACGTCGTCGCCGTCCTGGTCGTCGAGCTGGCCGGCGTCGTCGAAGGCGAACGTGCCGAACGCGACGGGCCCGGTGCCGGGCAGGCGCACGTCGTCGCGCACCACGGCCCGCTGCAGGGTGGCCTGCCAGGCGGCCTCGGCGTCGGCGAAACGGCCCGGGCCGAAGGTGTCGAAGCGCAGCGCCTCGCCCCAGCCCACGATGCCGTCCCCGCGCCGCACCCAGCTCAGCGGGCGGGCGTCGGGCAGGAGGTCGACGAGGGCGGTGAGGCCGCCGGGGAGATCGTCGATCCGGGAAGTGCGGACCAGGAGTGCGAGGGGCTCGGTCGCGGGATCGGTGGCGGCGGGATCGGTCGTGCCCGGGAGGGGGCGCGGCGCCGGGAGGGGCGTGGCGGACATCGGCTCCAGAGTACGCCCGACGGTCCGCCACGCCCCGCTCACGGTGCGTTCCTCACGAGCCCCGCGAGGTCACGGCGTGGCCGCGCCGTCGCGGGGCTCGTCCGCTGCGGCGGACCGCCGTCCGGCCGACCGGTTGAGGACGCCGTCGTCCGCGAGGTCGTCGAGCTGGTCGTCGTCGACGGCCTTGCTGGCGGTGCCCTTGACGAAGACCGACGGGTTCTCGGGCGTGCCGGCCTTGATGTGGTTGAACAGGATGTTCAGCAGGATCGCCATGAGCGCGGCCGAGCTGATCCCCGAGTGGAAGATCGTGCCGAACCACGTGGGGAACTGGTCGTAGAAGTCGGGCTTCGCGATCGGGATCATGCCGAAGGAGATCGATGCGGCCACGATGACGAGGTTCATCGAGTTGGCGTAGTCCACCTTGGCGAGCGTCCGGATCCCGGAGGCGGCGACGGACCCGAACAGGACGATGCCGGCGCCGCCGAGCACGGGGGTCGGGACGGCGGCCACGACGCGGCCCAGCACGGGCAGCAGGCCCAGCACCACCAGGATCACGCCGCCGGCGGAGACGACGAAGCGCGACTTCACGCCCGTGATCGCCACGAGCCCGACGTTCTGCGCGAACGCGGACTGCGTGAACGAGCCGAAGACCGGCGACACGACGGACGACGCCATGTCGGCGCGCAGGCCGTTCGCGATGCGCTTGCGGTCCACCTTGGTGCCCACGATCTCGCCGACGGCGATGATGTCCGCCGTCGTCTCCGTGAGCGTCACCAGGATGACGATGAGCATCGAGACGATGGCGGCGACCTCGAAGGTCGGCGGGCCGAAGGCGAACGGCGTCGGGAAGGCGAACACCGGGCCCTCGCCCACGCCGGCGAAGTCCGCCATCCCGAGCGCGAGGGCGATCAGGGTGCCCGCGACGATCGCGATGAGGATCGACAGCCGGGACACGACGCCGGAACCCACCTTCGACAGCAGGATGACGATGGCGAACGTGAGGAAGGCGAGCCCGATGTTGCTCGTGGAGCCGTAGTCGGGCGCCTCGGCGTCGCCGCCCATCGCCCAGTTCGCCGCGACGGGCATGAGGGTCAGGCCGATCGTCGTGATGACGACGCCGGTGACCACGGGCGGGAAGAACCGGATGATCTGGGCGAAGAACGGGGTGATGAGGAACCCGATCGCCGACGCGACCAGCACCGCGCCGAGCACGGCCTGGATGCCGCCGCCGCCTGCGACGATCGCGACCATCGTGGAGACACCGGCGAACGACACCCCCTGGACCAGCGGGAGCTGGGAGCCGAAGAAGCGGATCCCGACCGTCTGCAGGATCGTGGCCAGGCCGCCCATGAAGAGGCAGGCCGCGATGAGTGTGCCGATCTCCGCCGACGTGAGGCCGGCCGCGCCGCCCACGATGAGCGGCGGGGCGATGATGCCTCCGTACATGGTGAGCACGTGCTGGAAGCCGTACCCGAACGTGGCGCCGAGGGGCAGGCGCTCGTCCTCGGGTCGGGTGGGGCCGGTTGCCGCACGGGTGGATGCGGGTCGGGACATAGCGGACCTCCTTGTGCGCTATCAGTGCCAGATCTTCCGGTGTACGGAAGAAGCCTTCCACCATTCGACCGGCAAGGGTGCTCTGTGTCAACCCTTTCGGTCCGTCCGTCGGTCGAGCCTGTCGAGACCTCCCGGGGTTTCGACAAGCTCAGCCGGCGTCGACGAGGTCAGCCGGCGTCGACGAGCCGGCGGGCCGCCTCACGATGCTCGGCCAGGAGGGCGGGCAGGTCGAGGCCGACGACCGCGCCGTCGACCACGCGCCACTCGCCGCCGACCATGACGCGGTCCGCCCGGTCGGCGCCGCACAGCAGGAGCGCGGCGACCGGGTCGTGGGAGCCGGAGAAGCGCGGCTCGTCGAGCCGCCAGAGCGCGAGGTCGGCCTGCTTGCCGACGGCGAGCACGCCGAGGTCGTCGCGGCCGAGCACGCGCGCCGAGCCCCGGGTGGCCCAGCCGAGGGCCCTGGCCACCGGGACCGACGCGCCGTACCTCAGGCGCTGCAGGTACAGGGCCTGGCGTGCCTCGGGCATCATCGTCGACGCGTCGTTCGACGCCGACCCGTCGACGCCCAGGCCCACGGGCACACCGGCGTCCTCCAGCTCGAGCACCCGCGCGATGCCGGACGCGAGCCGCATGTTCGACGTCGGGCAGTGCGCCACACCCGTCCCCGCGGCGCCGAGCCGGGCGATCTCGGCGTCGTCGAAGTGGATGCCGTGGCCCAGCCACGCGCGGTCCGTGAGCCAGCCGACCGACTCGAGGTAGTCCACCGTGCGCATACCGAACCGCTCGCGCAGGAAGTCCTCCTCGTCGATCGTCTCCGCGAGGTGGGTGTGCAGGCGCACGTCGTGCCGCTCGGCGAGGGCCGCCGTGTCCCGCATGTTCTGGGTCGTGACCGAGAACGGCGAGCAGGGCGCGAGCGCGATCTGGATCTGCGCCCCCGCGCCGCGTTCGTGGTAGGCGCCGATGAGGCGCTCGGAGTCGGCGAGGATCGTGTCGGCGTCCTGCACCACCGACTGCGGCGGCAGCCCGCCGTCGTCCGTGCCGAGCGTCATCGAGCCGCGGGTGAGGGTGGCCCGCATGCCGAGCTCGCGCACGGCCGCCACCTGGATGTCGATCGCTTCGTCGAGGCCGGCGGGGAAGACGTAGTGGTGGTCGGCCGCGGTGGTGCAGCCGGACAGCAACAGCTCCGTGAGCGCGACCTTGGTCGCCAGCTCGTGGGCGCGCGGGGTGAGGCGGGCCCACACCGGGTAGAGGCGCACGAGCCAGGGGAACAGCTCGGCGTCGGCGACCGGTCCCCAGGCCCGGGTCAGGGTCTGGTAGAAGTGGTGGTGCGTGTTGATCAGGCCGGGCGTGACCACGTGCTCGGACGCGTCGAACGTGGCGTCCACCGGCGTCGACGGGCTCGCGCCCCCCGCGACCAGCTCCGTGATCACGCCGTCGGTGACGACCAGTCCGCCGCGGGCGTCGGGCGTGCCGGCGCCGTCGGAGCTGTCGGTGGAGTCGTTGGCGGTGAAGACGGCCAGCGGGTTCTTGATCCAGGTGCTCATCGGTGCCTCCTGGCGGCGCCCGGGGAGCGGCGCCGCGTCGCGCCGGCTCAGTGGGCCTGTCTGCCGATCCAGGGAGCGACGGCGCCGCGCCGTCCTCGCTCCAGGACGGTAGGCGAGCGGCGCTCGGTGCGTCAACGGTGCGTCGACGGTGCGTGCGACGATGACGTCCATGTCCCGCGCCAGCCTGGAGAAGAAGCCCGCCGAGGTCGCGTCGATGTTCGACGGGATCGCCAAGCGCTACGACCTCGTCAACGACCTCGTCTCCCTCGGCCAGGACCGGCGCTGGCGACGGGCCGTGGTCGACGCCGTCGCGGCCGTCCCCGGCGAGCGGGTGCTCGACCTCGCCGCGGGCACCGGCACGTCCAGCGAGCCCTTCGTGGACGACGGTGCCCTGGTGGTGCCGTCCGACTTCAGCCTCGGCATGCTGGCCGTGGGCAAGGAGCGCCGGCCCGACCTGTCCTTCGTCGCCGGAGATGCCACCCGGCTCCCGTTCGCCGACGGCGTCTTCGACGCGGTGACCATCAGCTTCGGGCTGCGCAACGTGGTGGACACCGACGCCGCGCTGCGCGAGATGCTGCGGGTGGTGCGGCCCGGCGGCAGGGTCGCGATCTGCGAGTTCTCCACCCCCACGTGGGCGCCGTTCCGCACCGTGTACATGGAGTACCTCATGCGCGCGCTGCCGGTGGTGGCCGGGGCGGTGACGCGCGACCGCGGGTCCTACGACTACCTCGCCGAGTCCATCCGCAGCTGGCCGGACCAGGCCGCGCTCGGCCGCCGGCTGCTCGACGCCGGCTGGGACCGGGTGTCCTACCGCAACCTCACCGGCGGCATCGTCGCGCTGCACCGGGCGGTCCGCCCGGCCTGAGCGCCGCCCTCCCCGCGTCCGACCTCGGTCTTTGACCCGAGCGGTCGTGCGTCGTATCGTCGACTCGTCCTGAAACGATTCAACGTAGATTCAGGGCGCACCGATGCGCCAAGCACGACGACGTACGCAGGGAAGGTCAGGTCGATGACGACACCACACAGCGCGATGCGCCCGACGCCGGGCGGCGGCACCCGCCTGCACGGCTACCGGGCGACCGTCGCGGTCGCGATGTCCAACTACATCGAGGCGGGCTCGATCATCGCGCTCGCCACCAGCCTCACGCTCTGGCAGGAGCACTTCGGGCTCAGCAACCTCGCCGTCGGGCTCGCGGCCGCGCTCAGCGCCAACGCTTTCGGTGCCGCCGTGGGCGCCATGATCGGCGGGCCGCTGGGCGACCGGTACGGCCGCAAGTTCATCTATACCTACGACCTGCTGCTGTACATGCTCGGCACGGCGTTCATCGTGTTCGCCGGCGCCCCGTGGATGCTGTTCGTCGGCATCGTGCTCACCGGCATCGCCGTCGGCGCGGGCGTGCCCGTCGCGTGGACGTACATCGCCGAGGAGGCGCCCGACGACCAGCGGGCCCGGCACGTCGGCACGGCGCAGCTCGCCTGGTCGCTCGGGCCGCTCGTGGGCTTCGTGCTCGCGACGGCGCTCGTGCCGCTCGGCCTCCTCGGCAGCCGCATCATCTTCGCCCACCTGTTCGTCATCGCGTTCGTCACCTGGTGGGTGCGTCGCGGCCTCGCCGAGTCGGACGTCTGGAAGGAGTCGAACGCCAAGCAGGTCGCCCTCGGCCGCAAGCGGCGCGGCTTCCGGGAGCTGATCTCGCACCCGCAGAACGTCAAGGCGCTGCTGTTCCTCGTCGGCGTCTACGCCCTGTGGAACACGGTCGCCGGGCAGGCCGGCATCTTCATGCCCCGGGTCTACCAGACGGCGGGGGTCGAGAGCGCCGTCGCGCAGAACCTCCTGCAGGTGCTGGTGTGGGGCCTGACCTCCGCGGCCACCTTCTGGGGGTTCATGAAGTACGGCGACCGGGTGAGCCGCCGGCTGCTGTACGGCATCGGCGCCTTGATGGCCGTCGCGGCGTGGATGATCCTCGCCTTCGTGCCGCACGTCTCGATGCCGCTGCTCATCGCGTACGCCGTCCTGTGGGGCGTGTCCGCCGGCATCGGTGCCCAGGCGTTCTACGCGCTGTGGACGGCGGAGCTGTTCGCGACCGCCTACCGCGCGTCGGCCCAGGGCGTGCTGTTCTTCGTGGCGCGCATCGCCGTCGGGCTGCTGAGCTACCTCTTCCCGACCATGCTCGCGAACCAGGGCGTGCCCTTCGTCGGCGGGATCATGGTCGCGCTGCTCGTCGCGTCGCTGGTGATCGGCGTCCTCTGGACTCCCGACACCGCGGGCAAGAGCCTCAAGGAGATCGAGCGGGAGCGCTACGGCGCCGACCTCGACGACGCCGAGGTGCCCGCGGCGCGCTGAGCAGGCCCCGCCGGTCGAGTCTGTCGAGACCCTCGGAGGGTCCCGACAGGCTCGACCGGCGTCCGCCTCAGCTGCCGGCGGTGCGGTCCTTGAGGGCGCTGCCCTGCTCCTTGGCGAACTCCGTCACGCTGCTGGTGACGTCCGAGACCTTGGCCTGCACGCGTGGGTCGTTCCAGGTCTCCGTCGCCCAGTCCTTGGCCTTGTCCAGCTGCTGTCGGCCCCTCTCGGTGCCGAACAGGTAGCCGAGCGCCGCACCGACGACGAATGCCGGTCCTGCCTTCATGTGTCGCGCCTCCTCGATGATCGTCCTGGCGGTCGTGGTCGTGGGTCGTGCGCACGACCGTAGGCACGTGCGGCGTCGTACGCACCCCGCGACATGCCGGCCGTGGCACCCTTCCGGACCTGCGGGGACGCGCGTCCCCGCAGGGCGACGGCCCGTCCCCCGGGCAAGGAAGGGTTGCCTTCCTACACAGCGCCGCCCGAACGTGACTAGAGTGCTGGCAAGAGTTGTGATGAGGTTCACAAGTCGACTCCGGCACCGTCGCCGGGACGCTCGAGGGATCGAGGTGAGCACGTGCGGTCAGGTCGCTTGGACGACGCCGACGTCATCGTCGTGGGCGCCGGCCCGGCGGGGACGTCCACGGCCCACTGGTGCGCTGCCGCGGGCCTCGACGTGCTCCTGCTCGACAAGGCGTCCTTCCCCCGTGACAAGGTCTGCGGGGACGGGCTCACCCCCCGCGCCGTCGGAGAGCTGGCCCGCATGGGGCTCGGCACGCGGGAGGACGACGGGTGGATCCGCAACGAGGGTCTGCGGGTGGTCGCCGGCGCCCGCTCGTGGGAGCTTCCCTGGCCCGACCTCGACTCCTTCCCCGGCTACGGCATGGCCCGCGCACGGACGTCGCTCGACCACCGGCTCGCGCAGCACGCGCAGGCCGGCGGCGCCAAGCTGCTCGAGCGCACGAAGGTGACGGGGCCGCTGCTCGACGACCGCGACGGGCGCGTCGTGGGGGTGCGGGCGCAGGCCCTCGACGGCCGCGGTCGTGCTGACGGCGCCGAGACGGTCTTCCGCGCGCCCGTCGTCGTGGCGGCCGACGGTGTCTCCTCCCGCTTCGCGACGGCGCTCGGGATCACACGGCGCGACGACCGCCCGCTCGGCACCGCCGTGCGCACCTACTTCCGCACCGAGGGCACGTCCCGGCACCAGGACGCGTGGATGGAGTCGCACCTCGAGCTGTGGGACGGCGCCCCCGGCGCGTCGAACCTCCTGCCCGGCTACGGGTGGATCTTCGCGCTCGGCGACGGCACAGCCAACGTGGGCCTCGGCGCCGTGAGCTCGACGCCTGCGCGGCAGTCGGCGACCGGCCACGACTACCGCGGCATGATGCAGGCCTGGATGCGCAACACCCCCGCCGAGTGGGGCTTCACGCCCGAGAACCAGGTGGGCCCGATCCGCGGCGCCGCGCTGCCGATGGGCTTCAACCGCCGCCCGCTGTACCGCGACGGCGCGGTGCTGGTGGGCGACGCGGCCGGGATGGTCAGCCCCTTCAACGGCGAGGGCATCGCCTACGCCCTGCAGGCGGGCCGGGTCGCCGCCGATGCGATCGCCCAGGCGCGCACCCGCACCACGGACGACGCGCGGGAGCGCACGCTCGCCTCCTACGCGGACCGGATGCGGGCCGACCTGGGCGGCTACTACACGTTGGGCCGCTGGTTCGTGCGGCTCATCGAGCACCCGCAGATCATGCGGATCTGCGTGCGGTACGGGCTGCCGCGGCCGGTGGTCATGCGGTTCGTGCTCAAGCTGCTCTCCGACTGCTACGAGCCGCGGGGCGGCGACTGGGTGGACCGGGTCGTCGCGGGGCTCACCAGGGTGGTCCCGGCGGCATGAGCGCAAACGAGCACAAGGGAGTGGTCGAGATGCACGAGGTCGAGATGGACGCGGCCGTGCGGACGGGGGAGTCGCGATGACCAACCCGTACGTGCCGGTCCTCATGCTCATGGGCGTGGCCCTGGTGCTCGCCGTGGGCGGCGTGGCGGCGAGCGCCGTCATCGGCCCCAAGCGCTACAACCGGGCCAAGCTCGACGCCTACGAGTGCGGCATCGAGCCGACGCCGCACGCGGTCGGCGGCGGCCGGCTCCCCGTGAAGTACTACCTGGTCGCGATGACGTTCATCGTCTTCGACATCGAGGTGGTCTTCCTCTACCCGTGGGCGGTGGACTTCGCGGCGCTCGCCGGCTTCGGCCTGGTCGCGATGCTCGCGTTCCTCGCCCTCATCACCGTGCCCTTCGTCTACGAGTGGCGACGTGGGGGCCTCACCTGGGTCTAGCCCCGGGCGCACGACCAGCACCACCAGCACCACCCGGCACGACACGGCAAGACGGACGGCAACGGTGCCGAGAGATCCGGCACCGATGTTCAGGAGGGGAGGGGTCATGGGCCTGGAAGAGGCTCCGTCGGGCTTCCTGCTGACGACGATCGAGGACCTGGCGGGCTATCTGCGCAAGGCGTCCGTGTGGCCGGTGACGTTCGGGCTCGCGTGCTGCGCCATCGAGATGATGGCTGCCGGCGCGTCGCGGTTCGACCTGTCGCGGTTCGGCATGGAGGTGTTCCGGGCGTCGCCGCGGCAGGCGGACCTGATGATCGTCGCGGGCCGGGTGAGCCAGAAGATGGCGCCCGTCGTGCGGCAGGTCTACGACCAGATGAGCGAGCCCAAGTGGGTGCTGTCCATGGGCGTGTGCGCGTCCAGCGGCGGCATGTTCAACAACTACGCGATCGTGCAGGGCGTCGACCACATCGTGCCCGTCGACATCTACCTGCCCGGCTGCCCGCCCCGCCCGGAGATGCTGATCAACGCGATCCTCGCGCTGCACCAGCAGATCCAGGACGCGCCGCTCGGCGTCAACCGCCGGGAGGCGGCCGCGGCCGCCGAGGCGGCGGCGCTCGACGCCACCCCGACGTTCGAGCTCAAGGGGCTGCTGCGATGAGCGACGGGACGACGGCGGGCGGGTCCGCGTCGGACAAGCCCGTCCCGCAGCCCGAGGAGGTCCTCGGTCCCCGGTCCAGGGAGCTCGTGTCCGGCAGCGAGCAGGCCGGCCGCGGCGGACGCGGGCCGGAGGTCGTCGAGGTGCGCCGGGGCATGTTCGGCGTGCAGGGCTCCGGCGACACGTCGGGCTACGGCGGGCTGGTGCAGCCGGTCGCGATGCCCGGCGCCGCGACCCGGCCCTACGGCGGCTGGTTCGACGAGGCGGTCGACGTGCTCGCCGAGGTGCTCGGCGAGGCGGGCGTCGCCTTCGCCGACGCGATCGAGAGGGTCGTCGTCGACCCGCAGCCCGACCCGCCCGACGTGCTCGCCGAGCTCACCCTGGACGTGGCGCGCGAGCACCTCGTCGCGGTCTGCCGGGCGCTGCGCGACGACCAGGACCTCCGCTTCGAGCTCAGCCTCGGCGTCTCGGGCGTGCACTACCCGCACGACGCGGGCCGCGAGCTGCACGCCGTCTACCACCTGACGTCGGTGACGCACGGCCGGCGCATCCGGCTGGAGGTCGCCGTCCCGGACGCCGACCCGCACGTGCCGTCGACCACGTCCGTGTACCCCACCAACGACTGGCACGAGCGCGAGACCTGGGACTTCTTCGGGATCGTCTTCGACGACCACCCCGGCCTGGCGCGCATCGAGATGCCGGACGACTGGCCGGGGCACCCGCAGCGCAAGGACTACCCGCTCGGCGGCATCCCCGTGGAGTACAAGGGCGCCACGGTGCCGCCGCCGGACACGAGGAGGCAGTACTCGTGACCTCACCCCACCCGATCCCCTGCTCCGCCCGCGCTCGAACGGGGGCCCCGAGATGAGCACCGGAACCTTCAGTGCGACCCGACCGCCGACCGGCGACGAGTTCGACCCGGGCATCCCGGGCTTCGAGGCGTCCGGCGGGGACTGGGACGAGATCGCCCGCGAGGCCGTGGGCGAGGAGCGCATCGTCGTCAACATGGGCCCGCAGCACCCGTCCACCCACGGCGTGCTGCGACTCATGCTCGAGATCGACGGCGAGACGGTCACCGAGGCCCGGTGCGGCATCGGCTACCTGCACACCGGCATCGAGAAGAACATGGAGTTCCGCACCTGGACGCAGGGCACCACGTTCTGCACCCGGATGGACTACCTGGCGCCGCTCTTCCAGGAGTCGGCGTACTGCCTCGCCACGGAGCGGCTGCTCGGCATCACGGACGACGTGCCCGAGCGGGCGTCGATCATCCGGGTGCTGATGATGGAGCTCAACCGGGTGGCGTCCCACCTCGTGTGCCTGGGGACGGGCGGCAACGAGATGGGCGCGACGACGGTCATGACCATCGGCTTCACCGCCCGCGAGGAGATCCTGCGGCTGTTCGAGGCCGTGACCGGGCTGCGCATGAACCATGCGTACGTGCGGCCGGGCGGCGTCGCGCAGGACGTCCCGGACGGCTTCGTGGACCAGGTGCGGGCGGCTATGCCGAAGGTCCGGCACTACCTCGGCCAGCTCGGCGACCTCATGCTCGCCAACCCGATCTTCAAGGCCCGGCTCACGGACGTCGGGGTGCTCAACCTCGCGGGCTGCATGGCGTTGGGCGTCACGGGCCCGGTGCTGCGCTCGGCCGGGCTGCCCTACGACGTGCGCAAGGCGTTCCCGTACTCGGGCTACGAGACGTACGACTTCGACGTCCCGACGTCGACCGACGCGGACTGCTACTCCCGCGTGGTGCTGCGGATCGAGGAGTGCTACCAGTCGCTGCGGATCGTGGAGCAGGCCCTCGCGCGGCTCGAGGACACCGCCGGGGCGGCGGTCATGGTGGCGGACAAGAAGATCGCGTGGCCGGCCCAGCTCGCCGTCGGTGCCGACGGCCAGGGCAACTCGCTGGACCACATCCGTCAGATCATGGGCACCTCGATGGAGGCCCTGATCCACCACTTCAAGCTCGTCACCGAGGGCTTCCGCGTGCCTGCCGGGCAGGTCTGGCAGACGGTCGAGCACCCCCGCGGCGAGCTCGGCGTGCACGCGGTGTCCGACGGCGGCACCAAGCCGTACCGGGCGCACTTCCGCGACCCGTCGTTCAACAACCTCCAGGCCGTGTCGGTGATGTGCGAGGGCGGCCAGGTGGCCGACGTCGTGGTCGCCGTCGCGTCGCTGGACCCCGTGCTGGGAGGGGTGGACCGATGACGGCAGAACCCACGAGCGCGCGCTCGGCCACGCGGTACGACGCCGACACGCTGGCGGCGCTGACCGCGGACGCCGCGACGATCACGGCGCGCTACCCGGACCCTCGCTCCGGGCTGCTGCCGATGCTGCACCTGGTGCAGTCGGTGGACGGGTACGTGAGCCGTGACGGCATCCTGTTCTGCGCCGAGCGGCTGGGGCTCACGCCCGCCGAGGTGAGCGCCGTCGCGACCTTCTACACCCAGTACAAGCGGCACCCCAACGGCACCTACACCGTGGGCGTGTGCACCAACACGCTGTGCGCCGTCATGGGCGGCGACGCCGTCTTCGACGAGCTGAGCGAGCACCTCGGCGTCGGGCACGACGAGACCACCGAGGACGGCGCGATCACGCTCGAGCGCGTCGAGTGCAACGCGGCCTGCGACTACGCGCCGGTCGTGATGGTCAACTGGGAGTTCTTCGACAACCAGACGCCGGAGTCCGCCACCGACCTCGCCGACCGGCTGCGCGCCGGCGAGCAGGTGGCTCCCACCCGCGGGGCGTCGTCGGTGTGCTCGTTCCGGCAGATGAGCCGCGTGCTAGCCGGGTTCACGGACGGCCGCGCCGACGAGGGCGTGGGCGCGGGCGAGCCGACGCTCGCCGGGCTGCGGCTGGCGCGGGCCGCAGCGGCGGTCGACGGCGCGGCACCGTCGGTCGAGCCTGCCGAGACCACCGAGAGGGCCGCGACGGGCGCGAGCGCCGAGGTGCCGCCGCAGACCGGTGGCGAGCAGTCCAGCGCCGAGCGGGAGCCTGCGGCACCGGGGGACGAGAGCCCCGGGCGCTCGCCGTCCGGCGGCCCGGCGAATCCCGAGCCGGAGAAGGGTGGCAGCGATGACTGACCTCATGCCCGTGCTCACGGACACGTGGGACGCCGACCGGTCGTGGAAGCTCGCCGCCTACGAGGCGGCCGGCGGGTACGCCGGGCTGCGCAAGGCGCTGGCGACCGAGCCGGGCGACCTCGTGCAGACCGTGAAGGCCTCGGGCCTGCGCGGCCGCGGCGGCGCGGGCTTCCCGACCGGCATGAAGTGGGGCTTCCTGCCCCCGCCGGACGGCGGCCCGCGCTACCTCGTGGTCAACGCGGACGAGTCCGAGCCCGGCACCTGCAAGGACATCCCGCTGATGCTGGCGAGCCCGCAGCACCTGGTGGAGGGCATCGCGATCACGAGCTACGCCATCGGCTGCCACCACGCGTTCGTCTACGTCCGCGGGGAGGTGCTGCACGTGTACCGGCGGCTCCTGGCCGCGGTGCAGGAGGCGTACGACGCCGGATACCTCGGCAAGGACGTGCTCGGCTCCGGATTCGACCTGGACGTCACCGTGCACGCCGGCGCCGGCGCCTACATCTGCGGCGAGGAGACGGCGCTGCTCGACTCGCTCGAGGGCAAGCGCGGGCAGCCGCGGCTCAAGCCGCCGTTCCCCGCCGTCGCCGGCCTGTACGCGCGGCCCACGGTGGTGAACAACGTGGAGTCGATCGCGTCCGTGCCGGGCATCGTGGCCCACGGCGCGGACTGGTTCGCCGGCATGGGCACCGAGAAGTCGCAGGGGCACGGGCTGTTCTCCCTGTCCGGGCACGTCACCCGGCCGGGGCAGTACGAGGCGCCGCTGGGCATCACGCTGCGCGAGCTGCTCGACCTGGCCGGCGGCATCCGGGCCGGTCACGAGCTGAAGTTCTGGACGCCCGGCGGGTCGTCGACGCCGCTGTTCACGGCGGACCACCTCGACACCCCGCTCGACTACGAGTCGGTGGGCGCGGCCGGGTCGATGCTCGGCACCCGCGCCCTGCAGCTCTTCGACGACTCGACGTGCGTGGTCCGGGCGGTGAGCCGGTGGACCGACTTCTACGCGCACGAGTCGTGCGGCAAGTGCACGCCGTGCCGCGAGGGCACCTACTGGCTCAAGCAGGTGCTGCACCGCATCGAGGCCGGGCAGGGCGAGGAGCGCGACGTCGACCTGCTGCTCGACCTGTGCGACAACATCCTCGGCCGCGCGTTCTGCGCGCTCGGCGACGGCGCGACGTCGCCCGTCACGTCGAGCATCCAGCTCTTCCGCGACGAGTACCAGGCGCACATCGACGGCCACGGGTGCCCGTTCGACCCGAGCGCCAGCGCCCTGTTCCCGTACACCCCCAAGCAGTCGCCGGCGCTCGCCGGGGCGGGAGGTCACTGATGACGGCGACCACGGACAAGTCGACCGCGGCCGCGCCCCCGGTCGAGACGGTGACGCTCACCATCGACGAGGTCGAGGTGACCGTGCCGAAGGGCACGCTGATCATCCGCGCGGCCGAACAGGTGGGCATCGAGATCCCGCGGTTCTGCGACCACCCGCTGCTCGAGCCTGCCGGCGCGTGCCGGCAGTGCCTCGTCGAGGTCGCGATGCCGGACCGCGAGGGCAACGTGCGACCGATGCCGAAGCCGCAGGCCTCGTGCACGATGACGGTCACGCCCGGCATGGTCGTCAAGACGCAGCGCACGTCCCCGGTGGCCGACAAGGCGCAGCACGGGGTCATGGAGCTCCTGCTCATGAACCACCCGCTGGACTGCCCGGTGTGCGACAAGGGCGGCGAGTGCCCGCTGCAGAACCAGGCGATGTCCAACGGTCGCGCCGAGACCCGGTTCGAGGACGTCAAGCGCACGTTCCCCAAGCCCATCGCCGTGTCCACCGAGATCCTGCTGGACCGCGAGCGCTGCGTGCTGTGCCAGCGCTGCACCCGGTTCGGCGAGGAGATCGCGGGCGACGCGTTCATCGCCCTGCAGGAGCGCGGCGCGCACCAGCAGATCGGCCGGTTCGACGAGACGGTGCTGGACTTCGCGCCGCCCCCGCAGGGCGAGCCGGCCGAGGCGACGTTCGGGTCCGCCGCGGTCACGGCCGGCGGGCAGCCGTTCGCGTCCTACTTCTCCGGCAACACCGTGCAGATCTGCCCGGTGGGGGCGCTGACCGGCGCGGCGTACCGGTTCCGCTCCCGCCCGTTCGACCTCGTGTCGACGCCGGGGATCTCCGAGCACGACTCGTGCGGCTCCGCGATCCGCGTCGACCACCGGCGCGGCGTGGTGCTGCGCCGGCTGTCGGGGGAGGACCCCGCGGTCAACGAGGAGTGGATCACCGACAAGGACCGGTTCGCCTTCACCTGGCAGGCGGCGCCGGACCGGCTCACCACCCCGCTGGTGCGCGACCGCGTGCTCGACGCGCACGGCGCCGTCGTGTCGCGCGGCGAGCTGCGGCCCGCGTCGTGGGTCGAGGCCTTCGAGCTGGCGGCCGAGGGCCTGGCCGCCGCCCGCGCGGCAGGCGGCGTCGGGGTCCTGCCGGGCGGCCGGCTCACCGTGGAGGACGCGTTCGCCTGGTCGCGCTTCGCGCGCACCGTGCTCGGCACGGACGACGTCGACCAGCGGGCCCGCGTGGGCTCGGCGGAGGAGACGGCGTTCCTCGGCCACGCGGTGGCCGGCACGGGAGTGGGTGTGACGTTCGGCGACGTCGAGGCCGCCCCCGCCGTGCTGCTGGCGGGCCTCGAGGCCGAGGAAGAGGCCGGGGTCACGTTCCTGCGGCTGCGCAAGGGGGTGCGTGCCCACGGCACGAGGGTGTGGTCCGTCGCGCCCTTCGCGAGCCGCGGCCTCGCCCGCCTGGACGGCGAGCTGCTGCCCGCCGCACCCGGCACGGAGGCCGAGTGGCTGGGCATCCTCGCGACCCGGGCCGCCGGCGGACTGGTGCCGGCCGACTCCGACGCCGCCGCGCTCGGCGCCGTCGCCGACGGCCTTGCCGCCCCCGGCGCGCTGATCCTCGTGGGCGAGCGGCTCGCGTCGTCGCCCGGTGCGTTCGCCGCCACGCTGCGGCTCGCAGAGGCCACCGGCGCTCGCGTCGCCTGGATCCCGCGGCGCGCGGGGGAGCGTGGCGGAGTCGAGGCCGGGCTGCTGCCCGGGCTGCTGCCGGGCGGTCGCCCGCTGACCGACCCGGCGGCCCGCGCGGAGGTCGCCGCCGCCTGGGCGGTCGACGCCGACGCCTTGCCGGTTGCTCCCGGCCGCGACGTCGCGGAGATCCTCGACGCGCTCTCGGTCGGCCAGCTCGGCGGCGCCCTCGTGGGCGGCGTGGAGCTCGCGGACCTGCCCGACCCGGAGCATGCCCGGCGCGCGCTCGCGGACGCGGGCTTCGTGGTCTCGCTCGAGGTGCGGACGACCGAGGTCGTCGCGCTCGCAGACGTCGTCCTTCCTGTTGCTCCACCGGCCGAGAGGCCGGGGTCGTACTGGAACTGGGAGGGGCGGGTCCGGGCGTTCGGCCAGGCGCTGGAGTCGGCCGCGCTGCCCGACCACCGGGTGCTCGACGCCCTCGCCGCGCAGGCCGGCGTCGACCTCGGCAGCGCGACGCCTCTCGACGCACACCGGGCGATCGCGGCGCTGCCTTCGTGGGGCGGCGCCCGGTTGCCGGCGCCGGTGGGCGAGGCCGTCGAGCCGCCCGAGGTGCCGCCGGGCTCCGCCGTGCTGGCGAGCTGGCACCTGCTGCTCGACGACGGCGCCCTGCAGGACGGCGAGCAGTTCCTCGCCGGCACGGCCAAGCGGCCGGTCGCGCGGATGTCCGCCGCCACGGCGGCCGCCGTCGACGTGTACGACGGCGACCGGGTGACCGTGGCCACCGACCGCGGCTCCGTGACGGTGCCCGTCGCCATCACGGAGATGGTCGACCACGTGGTGTGGCTCCCGCTCGCGTCGCGCGGCTGCCGGGTGCACGACACGCTCGGCGCTGCGCCGGGGGACCTGGTGCGGATCTCCCCGGTGGTCGAGCCTGCCGAGACCGCGAGCGGGGTCTCGACGAGCTCGACCGGCACGAACGAGCAGGGAGGGGCCGCATGATCCCCGGGGTCGCGTCCGACTTCAGCAACGACTGGCTGTGGGTGTCGCTGATCAAGGCGGTGCTCATCGTCGTGTTCCTGCTGACCAGCGTGCTCTTCGCGATCTGGTTCGAGCGCAAGGTCGTGGCGCGCATGCAGGTGCGCCCCGGCCCCAACTGGCACGGCCCGTTCGGCCTGCTGCAGTCGCTCGCGGACGCGATGAAGCTGCTCCTCAAGGAGGACGTGAACGTCACCCGCGCGGACCGGATCGTGTACCTGCTGGCGCCGATGATCTCGGTGTTCTGCGCGCTGCTGGTGTTCGCGGTCATCCCGTTCGGCCCCGAGGTGACGATCCCGTTCACCGAGTACACGACGCCGGCGCAGCTCACCGACTTCCCGGTGGCGGTGCTGTACGTGCTCGCCTGCGCGTCGATGGGCGTGTACGGCATCGTGCTCGGCGGCTGGTCGTCGGGGTCCACCTACCCGCTGCTCGGGTCGGTGCGGTCCACCGCCCAGGTGATCTCCTACGAGCTGGCCATGGGCCTGTCCCTGGTGAGCGTGTTCATCATGGCCGGCTCGATGTCGACCTCCCAGATCGTGGCCTCGCAGACGAGCATCTGGTGGTTCCTGCCCCTGCTGCCCGCCTTCGTCGTCTACGTGATCTCGATGATCGGCGAGACGAACCGGCTCCCGTTCGACCTGCCGGAGGCCGAGGGCGAGCTCGTCTCCGGCTACATGACCGAGTACAGCTCGATGAAGTTCGCCTGGTTCTTCCTGGCGGAGTACATCAACATGCTCAACGTGTCCGCGGTCGCCACCACGCTGTTCCTCGGCGGGTGGCGGGCGCCGTGGCCCCTGTCGGCCGTCAACGACGGCATGTTCAACACCGGCTGGTGGCCGGTGCTGTGGTTCCTCGCCAAGCTCTGGCTGGTCATGTTCGTGTTCGTCTGGGTGCGCGGCACGCTGCTGCGGCTGCGCTACGACCAGTTCATGTCGTTCGGCTGGAAGGTGCTCATCCCGGTCGCGCTGGCGTGGGTCGTGGTGCTGAGCGTGTTCCAGTACCTCGGCCTCGCGGGCGTCACCCGCACGCAGCTCATCACCGGCGTCGCCGTCGCGGCCGTCGTGGTCATCGCCCTCCTGTGGCTCTGGCCCGACCGCAAGGGCGCGGCCGCGAAGGAGGCCGCCGGCTCCGGGCCGCCGGGTGCCCCGCACCGCCCGGCGGGGGAGTTCGACGCCTTCGCCGACGGGTTCCCCGTGCCGCCCCTGCCCGGGCAGGCCCTGCCGCCGTCGCCCCGCGCGCGCCGGCACGTCATGCAGGCCTCCGAGGTCCCCGGCGCCCCCGCCGCGCCCCCCTCCGCCGTCGACCGATCCGAGGAGACGCGATGACCGACAAGCCGTACGAGCCGCTGCGCCCGTCCAAGGGGCCGCTGGGGGACCTGTTCGCCCCGGTCGCCGGGTTCGGTGTGACCTTCTCGTCGATGTTCCGTCCCACCGTGACGGAGCAGTACCCGCGCACGAAGACAGCGCCGCAGCGCCGGTACCACGGCCGTCACCAGCTCAACCGCTACGCGGACGGGCTGGAGAAGTGCATCGGCTGCGAGCTGTGCGCCTGGGCATGCCCCGCGGACGCGATCTACGTGGAGGGCGCGGACAACGCCGAGCTGCCCGACGGCGAGCACATGTCGCCCGGCGAGCGGTACGGCCGCGTCTACCAGATCAACTACCTGCGGTGCATCTTCTGCGGGCTGTGCATCGAGGCGTGCCCCACCCGGGCGCTCACGATGACCAACGACTACGAGCTCGCCGGCCCCGACCGCGCCGGGATGATCTACGAGAAGAAGGACCTGCTCGCTCCGCTCGCCGAGGGGATGCTCGCCGCACCGCACCCGATGGCCGAGGGCACGACGGACACCGAGTACTACCGCGGCGAGGTCACGGCCCCGACGGCGGAGCAGGTGGCGTGGGTGCGCGAGCACCGTCCCGACGACCCGACGCTGGGCGCCGCCGAGAAGGTGGTGGAGGGCGACGCGGCGCCGCCCACCCCGCGCCGGCACCGGCTGCGGGGCAGCGCGACCAAGGCGGCCGTCGCGACGCGCCAGGCCGCGGAGGGCGGGCACGTCGCGACGCTCCCCACCCCCGACGTGTCGGACGGCCGGCCGTGACCGCGTCGGGCGCGGAGGCCGCGCTGTTCTGGGTGCTCGCGCCGCTCATGGTGCTGGCCGCCCTCGGGCTGCTGTTCGCCCGCAAGGCGGTGCACGCCGCGGTGTGCGTGATGTTCGTGATGGTCGGGCTGGCCATCCTGTACGTGGCGCAGGAGGCGCCGTTCCTCGGCGTCGTGCAGGTGGTCGTGTACACGGGCGCCGTGATGATGCTCTTCCTGTTCGTGCTGATGCTCGTGGGCGTCGACGCGGCGGACTCGCTCACCGAGACCATCAAGGGTCAGCGCTGGGTAGGCGTGCTGCTCGGCCTCGGGCTGGTCGTGGTGCTGCTCGGCGTGATCGCGCAGGCCACGTTCCCGCCCGCGGTCGGCCTCGCCGAGGCGAACGCGGTCACCAACCCCGTGGCCCTGGCCCGGGTGCTGCTGGGCGACTACGTCCTCGCGATGGAGGTGGTCGGCGTCCTGCTGGTGACCGCCGCGCTCGCAGGGCTGGTGCTCACGCACCGTCGCCGCCTCAGCGTGCGGCCGACGCAGCGGGTGCTCGCGGCCGCGCGCGTGGCGGCGCTCCCGCAGGGCCGGACGCTCACGCCCCTGCCCGCACCCGGCGTCTACGCGCAGAACAACGCCATGGACACGCCCGCGCTCGGCCCCGACGGCGAGCCGCTGCCGCACTCCGTGCCCCGCGTGCTGCGCATCCGCGGCCAGGAGCGGTCGGCCACCGCCGTGCTCGCCGAGGAGGAGACGCTCGTGGCGCGCGACGACCTGCGACTCATCGGCGTCGGGCCGACGTCCGGAGAGGCGGTACCAGCGCCGGTCGGGCTTGTCGAGACCACGTCCGGGGCGTCGCCAGGCTCGACCACCGGCGGGACGGGCACGACCGGCGAGGACGAGGACGGGGGGGTGCGCTGATGGAGATCACGAACTATCTGGGGCTGGCCGCGATCCTCTTCGCGATCGGCGCGACGACGGTGCTGCTGCGCCGCAACGCGATCGTGGTGTTCATGGGCGTCGAGCTCATGCTCAACGCCACCAACCTCGCGTTCGTCACGTTCGCGCGCATCCACGGCGACGTGACCGGCCAGGTGCTCGCCTTCTTCGTCATGGTGGTCGCGGCCGCCGAGGTCGTGGTGGGGCTCGCGATCATCATCACGATCTTCCGCTCCCGCCGGTCGGCCTCGGTCGACGACGTCAACCTGCTCAACAGCTGAGAGGCGATCGATGACGATGCAGACTCTCTCCCTCGCGCCCTGGCTGGTCGCGACCCCGATGGTCGGCGCCCTCGTGCTCCTGGTCGCCGGGCGGCGCACGGACCGGTGGGGGCACTGGCTGGGCGTGCTGGCCAGCGCCGCGACGTTCGTCGTCGGGCTGGTGATGCTGCTCGACATGCTCGGCACCCCCGCCGACCAGCGGGTGGGCACGCACACCGTGGGCACGTGGATCGACTCGGGCCCGCTGCACGTGGACCTCGGGTTCCAGGTGGACCCGTTGTCGATGACGTTCGTGATGCTGGTGACGTTCGTCGGCACGCTGATCCACGTGTACTCGGTGGCGTACATGGACCACGACGTCGACCGGCGCCGCTTCTTCGGCTACCTCAACCTGTTCGTGGCGGCGATGCTGCTGCTGGTGCTCGCCGACTCCTACCTGCTGCTCTTCGTCGGCTGGGAGGGCGTGGGCCTCGCGTCGTTCCTGCTCATCGGCTTCTGGGACGGCAAGCGGGAGAACGCGGTCGCGGGCAAGAAGGCCTTCGTCATGAACCGCGTGGGCGACATGGGGCTCATCGTCGCGATGATGCTCCTGCTCGCGACGTTCGGGGCCGTCGACTTCGGCACGGTGCTGCCGGCGGCGGGCGAGGGCGCGGCGGCGGCCGGTGAGGGCACGATGACGGCGATCGGCCTCATGCTGCTGCTGGCGGCGTGCGGCAAGTCGGCCCAGCTGCCGCTCCAGGCCTGGCTCGGGGACGCGATGGCCGGCCCGACTCCGGTGTCCGCACTCATCCACGCGGCCACGATGGTGACCGCCGGCGTGTACCTGCTGGTGCGCTCCGGCCCGCTGCTGGAGGCCGCGCCCGACGCGCAGCTCGTCGTCGCGATCGTCGGCGCGCTGACCTTGCTGTTCGGCGCGATCGTCGGCTGTGCCAAGGACGACATCAAGAAGGCGCTCGCGGCGTCGACGATGTCGCAGATCGGCTACATGATGCTCGCCGCCGGGCTCGGCCCGGTCGGGTACGCGTTCGCGATCTTCCACCTGCTCACCCACGGCTTCTTCAAGGCGGGCCTGTTCCTCGGTGCCGGCTCGGTGATGCACGCGATGGACGACGACGTGAACATGCGCCGGTTCGGCGGCCTCGCCCGCCTGCTGCCGGTCACGGCGATCACGATGGGCCTGGGCTGGCTCGCGATCCTGGGCGTCCCGCCGTTCTCCGGCTTCTGGTCGAAGGACAAGATCATCGAGGCGGCGTTCGTCGGCGAGGGCTGGCGGCCGTGGGTGTTCGGCCTGACGGCTCTGCTCGGCGCCGGGATCACGGCGTACTACATGTCGCGGCTGTTCTTCATGACGTTCGCCGGGCGGCGGCGCTGGAGCGACGGCGGCCCCGGCGACGACGGCGCCCCGGAGCGGCACCCCCACGAGTCTTCGCGGCTGATGACCTGGCCGATGATCGTGTTGGCGGTGGGTTCCGTGGCCCTCGGCGGGATCCTGGCCCTGGGCGACCGGTTCGTCACCTGGCTGGAGCCGGTCACCGGGCATGCCGAGCACCACGAGCCGGTGCTGCCGGTGTGGCTGCTCGTGACGCTCACCCTGCTGCTGGTGCTGCTCGGCGCGTTCCTCGCGTTCCGGCAGTACGCGGTCGCGGCCGTGCCGGTGGAGCCGCCGCCGGCACCGGCCCTCGTGCGGGCGGCCCGCGTCGACCTGCACCAGGACGACGTCAACGAGTCGCTCGTGATGCGGCCGGGGCAGTACCTGACGCGGGCGCTCGTGTATTCGGACCGCACGGCGGTGGACGGCGGCTGGCTGGGGCTGGCGGGCGGCATCGGCCGGCTCGGCGCGAGGCTGCGCAGGTTCCAGAACGGCTACGTCCGGTCGTACGCGGCGACGATGCTCGGCGGCCTCGGGGTCGTCGCGCTCGTCGTCTGGGTGCTGGCGAGCTGAGCGGGCGATGGCGGGAGCGATGGCGATGACGCCCAAGATGACGCCCACGATGACGACGTCGACGACGAAGGACGGGGAAGCATGACGATGTCCACAGGGTTCCCCTGGCTCACGGTCCTCATCGTGTGGCCCCTGGTGGCGGCGGCCGCGACCGCGCTCACCGGCGTCGGCCGGGGCCGGCCGGCCGCCGGGGTCACCGGCACGGGCCGGTTCGGGGCGGGCTCGGCCCGCACGGTCGCGCTCGTGGGCGCGCTGGTGGAGGTGGCGCTGCTGGTCGGCGCGTTCGCGGCGTTCGACACGGGCGACGCGGGCAGCCACCAGCTCGCCGAGACGCACGCCTGGATCCCCGCGCTCGGCGCGAGCTACGCCGTCGGCGTCGACGGCGTGGGCCTGCTGCTGGTGGCGCTCTCGGTGGGGCTGGTGCCGCTGGTGATCCTCGCCGCCTGGCGGGAGCAGGGCGGCGACCACGTGCGCCTGCGCCGGTACCTCGCGACGGTGCTGCTGCTCGAGGCCTTCATGGTGACGGTCTTCGTGGCGCGGGACGTGTTCCTGTTCTACGTGGTCTTCGAGGCCATGCTGATCCCGGCGTACTTCCTCATCGGCGGGTTCGGGCAGGGGCCCCAGCGCCGGTACGCGGCCGTGAAGTTCCTGCTCTTCTCGCTGGCGGGCGGGCTGGTCATGCTGGTGGGAGTCATCGCCCTGTACCTGCAGGTGCCGGCGGCTGACCGCGGGCCGCAGACGTTCCTCACCGACAACCTCACCGGGCTGACGCTCGACCCGACGGCCGAGAAGCTCATGTTCTGCGCCTTCTTCCTCGCGTTCGCGATCAAGGCGCCGATGTTCCCCGTGCACTCGTGGCTGCCCGACGTCACGCAGCACGCGACCCCCGGCACCTCGACGCTGCTCATCTGCGTGCTGGACAAGGTGGGCACCTTCGGGATGCTGACCCTCTGCCTGCCGCTGTTCCCCGAGGCCAGCCGGTGGGCGGCACCCTTCGTGGTCGTGCTCGCCGTGATCTCGATCCTGTACGGCGCGATCCTCGCCATCGGGCAGCAGGACGTGCTGCGGCTCATCGGCTACACCTCGGTGTCGCACTTCGGGTTCATCATCCTGGGCATCTTCACGTTCACGTCGCTCGGCACGGCCGGCTCCGGCCTGATGATGCTCAACCACGGCATCTCCACCGGGGCGCTGTTCCTGATCGCCGGGTTCGCGATCGCGCGGCACCCGCGCCAGAGCCAGCTCATCGGCGACTACGGCGGCCTGCGCCGGGTCGCGCCGATCCTGGGCGGCACGTTCCTCGTCGCGGGCCTGTCCGCGGCGGCGCTGCCCGGCCTGGCGACGTTCGTCTCGGAGATCATGGTGTTCCTCGGGTCGTACGCCCGCTGGCCCGCCGCCGTGCTCGTGGCCGTGCCCGCCGTCGTCCTCGCCGCGGTCTACGTGCTGCTCACCTACCAGCGCATGTTCACCGGCGCCACGACGCCCGAGCTCGCGGACGCCCGCGACCTCGACGGCCGCGAGAAGACGGTCGCCGGCGTGCTCGTCGGCGCGCTGCTCGTCCTCGGCCTCGTGCCCGGCCCGGTGCTCGACTACGTGCGGGCGCCCGGCGAGGTCGCCGTCGAGCAGGTCGGCGAGACGGACCCGCCACCGGCGGTGGAGCCTGCCGCGTCGTCGGCCGAGCCTGTCGGGACCACGACGGCCTCGACCACTGGAAGCGTGACCGAGGGGAGCCCGCTGTGAACGAGTTCGTCGCCCCGCCCATCGACTGGGCGGCCGTCTCCCCGGTGCTGGTCGTGCTCGCCGCGGGCGTCCTCGGCGTCCTGCTGGAGGCGTTCGTCCCGGCTCGCGCCCGTCGCGCCACGCAGCTCACGCTCACCCTGGCGGCGCTCGCGGGCTCGCTCGTGGCGGTCGGGATGCTGTGGGACCGGGTGCAGGAGAACGCGGTGTCGGTGGTGGGCGGTTCGTACCTGCTGACGCCGTTCGGCCTCGGCGTGCAGGCCGTGATCGGGGTGTGCGCGCTGCTGGGCGTGCTCGTCGTCGCGGAGCGCACCACCACGGGCCAGGACGCGTTCGCGCCGGCGGCGGCCGCCGTGCCGGGCACGGCGTACGAGGACGAGACCCGCCGGGCGGGCCTGCAGCAGACCGAGATCTACCCGCTGATGCTGTTCGCGACCGGCGGCATGCTGCTGTTCCCGGCCACGGACGACCTCATCGTCATGTTCGTCGCGCTCGAGGTGCTGTCCCTCCCGCTGTACGTGCTGTGCGCGACGGCGCGCCGGCGCCGGCTGCTCAGCCAGGAGGCCGCGTTCAAGTACTTCGTGCTCGGCGCGTTCGCCTCCGCGCTGTTCGTCTTCGGCATCGCGCTCGTCTACGGCTTCGCCGGCACGGTGCGGCTGCAGGGCGTGGTCCAGGTGCTCGCGGACCCGGTCACCTCGCCGCTCGGGTCGATGACCGCGCTCGTGGTCGTCGGGCTGCTGCTGGTGCTCAGCGGCCTGCTGTTCAAGATCGGCGCGGCGCCGTTCCACGCCTGGACGCCGGACGTGTACCAGGGCGCCCCCACGCCGATCACGGGCTTCATGGCGGCGTGCACCAAGGCCGCCGCGATAGGGGCTCTGGTGCGGGTGCTGTTCACGCTGGCGAACGGCCTCGACCCGGCCACGCGGCACGACGTCGAGGTCGCGCTGTGGTCGGTCGCCATCCTCACGATGCTCGTCGGCACCGTCGCCGGCGCCGTGCAGACCGACGTCAAGCGGATGCTCGCGTACTCGTCGATCGCGCACGCGGGCTTCCTCGTCGTGGGCCTGGTCGGGATGGACCAGGTCGGCTCGCAGGCCGTGCTGTTCTACCTGCTCGCGTACGGGCTGGCCACGATCGGCGCCTTCGCCGTCGTGACCCTGGTGCGCGAGCAGACGGTCTCTCCGGGCTCGTCGGCGGAGACCCGGGTCCCGACCGGCGAGGTGCCGGACGACGGCGTCGTCCTCGGCGAGGCCACCCGGCTGGCGCAGTGGGCGGGCCTGGGCCGCAAGGCCCCGTGGCTCACCGCGGCGTTCTCGCTGTTCCTGCTGTCGATGGCGGGGATCCCGCTCACGGCCGGGTTCGTGGCGAAGTTCGGCGTCTTCTCGGCCGCGGTCGAGGCGGGGGCGTGGCCGCTCGCGCTGCTCGGCGTCCTCGCCTCCGCCGTCGCGGTGTTCTTCTACGTGCGCGTCATCGTGCTCATGGTGCTCACTCCCCCCACGGACCACGAGGCCGCGGGGGCGTCGGCAGGGCAGGAGCCCGCTACGGGCGGAACGGACGGCGCGCCCGCGCCCGCCGGGTCCGGGACGGCGACCCTCACGGGCGCCGCGACGCGCACCCTGGTCTCGCGCACCGTCGTCACGGTGGTCGGCTCCCGCGGTCCGGCGGCGTTCGCCATCGCCGTGTGCGCGGTGGGCGTGCTGCTGCTGGGCATCCTCCCGGCGGGAGCGCTGGACCTCGTCGCCCAGGCCGCGCAGTTCCGGCCCTGACCGCGGGGCGTCCCCGGGGTCCGCGGCGCGCGGCCCCCGGGGCAGCCGTGAGGCATGCGACGCGTCCGTGGGCCGTTTCGGTGCAGTGTTCGGCGCCGTGGGCGGATAGGTTCGGACCGTGACACGCGCACCCTCCGCACCGGCCTCCGGGCCGGGGCACACGACGCCCCCGTCGACGGCGACGGCGATCCCGCTGTCCGACCCTGCGCTGGCCGAGCGGCTCGCGGACCGGATGGCGCTGGTCGACACCGCGCTCGACGACGCCGTGGCATCGGCCGACGCCCTGGCCGACGACGCGTCGCGCCACCTCGTCGCCGCAGGAGGCAAGCGGTTCCGCCCCCTGCTGACCCTGCTCGCCGGCGAGCTCGGCGACGGGTCGAACCCCCAGCTCGTGGACGCCGCGGTGGTCGTGGAGCTGACCCAGGTGGCGTCGCTCTACCACGACGACGTCATGGACTCGGCACCCCTGCGCCGCGGGGCGCCCGCCGCGCACACGGTGTGGGGCAACTCCGTGGCCATCCTCGTGGGGGACCTGCTGTTCGCGCGCGCGTCGGCGCTCGTCGCGGGCCTCGGCCCCGAGGCCGTGGTGCTGCAGTCGCGCACGTTCGAGCGCATGTGCCTCGGCCAGCTGCACGAGACGATGGGGCCGGGCGCCGACGACGACCCGGTGGCGCACTACCTGCAGGTCCTCAGCGACAAGACGGCGTCCCTGCTCGCGACGTCGGCCCGCCTCGGCGCGATGTTCGGCGGCTGTGGGCCGGAGGTCGTGGAGGCCGTGGCGGCGTACGGCGAGAAGGTGGGCGTCGCCTTCCAGCTCGCCGACGACGTCCTCGACATCGCGTCCTCCGGCGACGAGTCCGGCAAGACGCCCGGCACCGACCTGCGCGAGCACGTGCCGACCATGCCGGTGCTGCTGCTGCGCCAGCGGGTCGCGCGCGGCACGGGCACCGCGGACGACGCCGCCCTCCTGGCGCGGCTCGACGGGGACCTGTCGGACGACGCGGCGCTCGCCGCCGTCGTCGAGGACCTGCGCGCGCACGACGTGCTCGCCGAGACGCGGGCGCTCGCCGTCCGCGGTGCGCGCGAGGCCGCGCAGGAGCTGGAGCCGTTGCCGGACGGGTCGGTCAAGGACGCGCTCGCCGACCTCGCGGGAGCGCTCGCCGACCGCACGGTCTGACGCCCTCAGGCCACGCGGTCTGACACGGCCGGCCCGCCCTCAGGCCGCCAGACGTGCGGCGGTGACCGCGATCGCGGTGCCGAGCAGCATGAACGGGCCGAAGGGCAGCGCCGTCGTGCGGGTAGCCCGGCGCGCGGCGATGAGCACGATCGACACGATCCCGCCGAGCAGGAACGGCAGCGCCGCGGCCGCCAGCAGGGTCGACCACCCGTACCAGGCGCCGATCATGCCGAGCGGCACGGCCAGCTTGACGTCGCCCCGGCCCATCCCGGCAGGGCTGACCAGGTGCAGCGCGAGGTAGGCCGCGCCGAGGGCCAGGCCGCCGACCAGCGCGCGCAGCGCCGCGTCCCAGGCTCCCGAGCCGGCGGCGGCCAGGAGCAGCAGCGCTGCGACGGCCGCGGTGGTCGGGTAGCTGAGGGCGTCCGGGAGCCGGTGGGTGCGGGCGTCGACGACGCCGAGCGCGGCCCCGCCCGCGGCCACGGCCACGAGGGCGGGGGTGGACCAGCCCGGCCCGCTGGCCCACACGGCCCAGACCGCGGCCACGGCGGCCACCCACGCCACCGTCCGGCGCCACGGGGCGACCGCGTCGCGGGCGCGCTGGACGATGGGGGGCACCCCCGGATGCTATGCGGGGGTGCCCGAAGGCGCGGCGCGTCGTCCACAGCCCGCGCGGGGGAGCCGACGAACCACGGGGGGTCAGCCCGGGAGGGCCACGGCGTCCGCCGCGAGGACGAGCTGCGCGACGCACACCGCGGCCACCGCCAGGCTCAGCAGGAAGGGCGCACGGCTGCGCGGCCGCAGCAGCCCGACGGCGCCCGCCGCGACCGCGAGCACCACGGCGCCGCCCGCGAGCACCGCCGACGGCCCGGCGGGCGCGCCCGGGGGACCGAGGAGGATCACGACGCTGCCCGCCGCCAGGACGACGGGTGCCAGCACGCTCGCCGCCCGGCGTCCCAGGCGGTGCGGCAGCCCTCGCACGCCGGTGGCGTCGTCGTCCTCGAGGTCGGGCAGCACGTTGGCGAGGTGGGCGCCGACGCCGAGCAGCGCGGCCGCCCCGACGGTCCAGCCCGCGACGACGCGGCCGTCGCCCGCCGCCGCCACGACGAACGCCGGCAGGAGGCCGAAGCTCACGGCGTAGGGGAGCCAGGACAGCGCCGTCGCCTTGAGCCGCGCGTTGTACGACCAGGCGCTGGCGACCGCGGCGAGGTGCAGCAGGCCGGGCACGAGCCCGGTCGCGAACGACAGGACGACGCACGCGCCCAGCGCGACGAACGCCCCCGTCCGCAGCAGGCGCGGGGTGACGTCGCCCGTCACGGTGGGCTTGTCCGGGCGGCCCACGTGCCGGTCGCGCGCGGCGTCCAGCCAGTCGTTGCTCCAGCCCACCGAGAGCTGGCCGGCCGCGACCGCCGCCGTGACGAGCACCGTGCGCCCGGCGTCGAGGCCCACACCGAGGGCGAAGACGAGCGCCAGCGCCGTGACGACCGCCGCGGGCGCGGGGTGCGTGGCCGCGAGCATCCCGCGTGCCCGCCTCGCGAAGTCGCCGCCCATGACCGGAAAACTACGCCGGTGCGGCGCGCCGCGGGCGCCGCCCGCGCGGGAGGACGGCACGAGTGCCACGATGCGAAGCATGTCGCGCGTTCTCGCCGTCGCCCCCGTCCTGCCCGGACCGGCCCACCCGCAGGGGCGCATCGCCGAGGTCGTGGCGCCCCTGCTCGCTCCCGCCGGGCCGCGGCGCGAGCTGGCCCGCCGCCTGCACGCCGCGGCAGGGGTGCGCACGCGGCATCTTGCGCTCCCGCTCGGCGACTACGCGCAGCCGATCGGCTTCGCGGAGGCCAACGCCCACTTCGCCCGTGAGGGCGCGGCGCTCGCCGAGCGTGCCTGCCGGGACGCTTTGGAGGCGGCCGGCGTGCGCCCGGTGGACGTCGACCTGCTGTTCTTCACGTCGGTCACCGGTGTCGGCGCGCCGTCGCTCGACGCCGGGCTGGTGGGACGCCTCGGACTGCGCCCCGACGTGCGGCGCCTGCCGTCCTTCGGCCTGGGCTGCGCCGGCGGCGCGGCCGGGCTGGCCCACCTGCACGAGCACCTCGTCGGGCACCCGGACCAGGTGGCGCTGCTCGTCTCGGTGGAGCTGTGCTCCCTCACGCTCCAGCGCGGCGACGGCTCGACGGCGAACCTGCTCTCCTCCGGCCTCTTCGGCGACGGGGCGAGCGCGGTGGTCGTCGCCGGGGACGACGTCGCGGCCGGGGGCGCACGCCCCGCACCGGAGGTCGTGGGCACCCGCAGCCGCCTCTACCCCGGCACCGAGCGGTACCTCGGGTGGGAGGTCCGGGACACGGGGTTCGGCATCGTGCTGTCCGCCGAGCTGCCGCAGCTGCTGCGCGCGCACCTCGCCGGCGACGTGAAGGACCTGCTGGCGCACCACGGGCTCGAGCCGGGCGACGTCGGCACGTGGGTCGTGCACGCCGGCGGGCCGAAGATCGTCGACGCCGTCCGCGACGCGCTCGACCTGACCGAGGACGCGCTCGCCCGGACCCGCGCGACCCTCGCGGCCCAGGGCAACCTGTCGTCGTCCTCCGTGCTGCACGTGCTCGCCGCGACCCTGGACGACGGCGCGCCGCCACCCGGGGGCTGGGCGGTGCTCATGGCGTTCGGGCCCGGGGTCGCCGTCGAGCTGGTCCTGCTGCGGGGGCGCGACGAACCGGGGGTGGGCGCGTGAGCGCGGCGCTCTACGCGGCCCTGGTGCTCGCGACCGGCCTGGAGCGGTTGGCGGAGCTGACGGTCTCGGCCCGGCACGCGCGCTGGTCCTTCGCGCGCGGGGGAGTGGAGTCGGGGCGGGGACACTTCCCGGCGATGGTCGTGCTGCACACCGGCCTTCTGGTGGCGTGCGTCGTGGAGGTCGTCGTGGCCGACCGCCCGTTCCTGCCGTGGCTCGGATGGCCGATGCTGGCGCTGGTGCTGGCGAGCCAGGGACTGCGCTGGTGGTGCATCGCGACGCTGGGGGAGCGGTGGAACACGCGGGTCATCGTGGTGCCCGGGCTGCCGCTGGTCCGCCGCGGGCCGTACCGATGGCTGGCGCACCCCAACTACGTGGCCGTGGTGGTGGAGGGGATCGCGCTGCCGCTGGTGCACACGGCGTGGGTCACGGCACTCGCGTTCACGGTGCTGAACGCCTGGTTGCTGCTCGGGTTCCGGATCCCGGCCGAGGAGCGCGCGCTGCGGGCCGCCGAGGCCGGCTGATGGGCGGCACCGGGGACGACCGCGAGACCGACGTGCTCGTGGTCGGCGGCGGCCCGGTGGGGCTCGCGGCCGCGATCGAGGCCCGGCGCGCGGGGTGGGACGTCGTGGTCCTCGAGCCCCGCGCCGCGCCGGTCGACAAGGCGTGCGGGGAGGGGCTGATGCCGGGCACGCTCGCCGCGGTGCGGCGGCTCGGGGTCGACCCGCCGGGGTGGCCGCTTCGTGGGATCTCCTACCGGCAGGCGGGGGTGGTCGCCGACCACCTGTTCGCCGGCGGCCCCGGGCGCGGCGTGCGCCGCACGACCCTGCACGCCGAGCTGCATGCGGCCGCGCTCGACGCCGGCGCGACGGTGCTGCCCCGGCGCGCGGAGGGGGTGACCCAGGACGTCGACACAGTCGTGGCAGCGGGGGTCCGGGCCCGCTGGCTGCTCGCGTGCGACGGGCTGCACTCGCGCGTGCGGAGGGAGGTCGGCCTGGACGCCCGGTCGCGCCGGTCGGGGCGGTCGGGGCCACGTCCGGGTCCGGACGGGCCCGACCGGCGGGGGCGCCGGTTCGGGCTGCGCCAGCACGTCCGCGTGCGGCCGTGGACGGACCTCGTGGAGGTGCACTGGGGGCCGGGGGTCGAGGCGTACGTGACACCGGTGGCCGCGGAGCTCGTGGGCGTGGCCGTGCTGGGCCCGCCGGGGGCGGACCTGGACGCGGCGCTGGCCACCCTGCCGGAGCTCGCCGCCCGGGTGGCGGGCGCCCCGCGGGAGGGGCCGGTGCGGGGCGCCGGGCCGATGCGGGTGGGCAGCAGGGCGCGCGCCGCCGGGCGCGTGCGGCTGGTCGGGGACGCCTCCGGCTACGTGGACGCGCTGACGGGCGAGGGTCTACGGGTGGGGTTCGCCCAGGCGCGCGCCGCCGTCGCGCACCTCGACGACGCGGCCGGGTACGAACGGGCGTGGACGCGGGCCACCCGGGACGTGCGATGGCTCACGTCCGGCCTCGTGGCCGCGGCGACCTCCCCGCTTCGCGCCCGCGTCGTGCCCGCGGCCGCGCGAGCGCCGGCACTGTACGGCGCGGTGGTGGAGCGGCTGGCACGCTGAGCGGAGCCTGGGGCAACTATGACCGACCTGCAAGACGACCCGTTCACATGGCGGGACGGTTGTGGCACCCTGGGTAAGGCTGGACCCTGAGAAGTGAGGCGACCCTCACCGGCTCGCAGGAGAATCCTCCTAGAATCGAACGCCACGCATCCCCGATCCGGAAGGCGTACCCCGCAGTGAGCAGCATCCGACCTCTGCGCGTCGCTATCGTCGGCGCAGGCCCCGCCGGCATCTACGCCGCGGACATCCTGTCGAAGACCGACCTCGACGTGAGCATCGACCTCTTCGAGCGCCTGCCCGCCCCGTTCGGCCTCGTGCGCTACGGCGTCGCCCCGGACCACCCGCGCATCAAGCAGATCATCACCGCGCTGCACCGCGTGCTGAGCCGCGGCGACGTCCGCCTGCTGGGCAACGTGGACTACGGCGTCGACCTCAAGCTCGACGACCTGCGCCAGTTCTACGATGCCGTGATCTTCTCGACGGGCGCGATCAAGGACCACGACCTGCCGCTGCCGGGCATCGACCTCGAGGGCTCGTACGGCGCCGCCGACTTCGTGTCCTGGTACGACGGTCACCCCGACGTGCCGCGCACCTGGCCGCTGGAGGCCAAGGAGGTCGCCGTGCTGGGCGCGGGGAACGTCGCGCTCGACGTCGCCCGCATCCTCGCCAAGCACGCGGACGACCTGCTGCCCACCGAGATCCCGGCGAACGTGTACGACATCCTCAAGACGTCGCCGGTCACCGACGTGCACGTCTTCGCCCGCCGCGGCCCGGCGCAGGTGAAGTTCTCCCCGCTGGAGCTGCGTGAGCTCGGCCACGTGCCGGACGTCGACATCGTCGTCTACCCCGAGGACTACGACTTCGACGAGGGCTCGATGGCGGCCGTCGAGTCGTCCAACCAGACCAAGCAGGTCGTCAAGACCCTCACGGACTGGACGCTCGTCGACCCGGCCACGCAGAAGGCCTCGCGCCGCCTGCACCTGCACTTCCTGCACGCCCCCGCCGAGCTCGTCGGCGAGGACGGCAAGGTCGTCGCGCTGCGCACCGAGCGCACCGCGCTGCAGGGTGACGGCACGGTCAAGGGCACCGGCGAGATCCACGACTGGCCCGTCCAGGCCGTCTACCGCGCCGTGGGCTACTTCGGCTCTGCGCTGCCGGAGATCCCGTTCGACGAGCTCAAGGGCGTCATCTCCAACCGCGAGGGCCGCGTCGTCGACCTCGACGGCGCGCACCTGCCCGGCGTCTACGCCACCGGCTGGATCAAGCGCGGCCCCGTGGGTCTCATCGGCCACACCAAGTCCGACGCGTCCGAGACGATCCGCCACCTGGTGGAGGACGTCACAGGCGTCGGTGACGGCGGCGACGTCGCCGCCGGCGAGCTGTCCGGCGGCCGCACCGCGACGCAGGCGGACCCGCAGGCCGTGCTCGACTTCCTCGCCGACCGCGGCGTGGACGTCGTCGAGTGGGACGACTTCGTCCTCCTCGACGAGCACGAGAAGTCGCTCGGCGAGCCGCACGGCCGCCAGCGCATCAAGGTCGTCCCGCGCGACGAGATGCTCGACATCGCCAAGGGGCGCGGCTCCGCCGGCTGAGTCCGGTAGGACCCTTCGTCGCTCGAGCCTGTCGGGACCGTCCACCGGTCTCGACGGGCTCGAGGCACGAGGGGCGGGAACCGCCGGGGCCCTCGGTGCGTTCCCCCCGTGGGATCCTGCCGGTGCGCCGCACAGGCAGGGCGCACGGAAGGAGACGGCAGGACACATGGGCCATCAGCACTTCAACGGTCTCAAGACGGCGGCGCTCTTCGGCGTCATGTGGGCCGTGGTCCTCGGTCTGTGGGCGCTGTTCTTCCGCGGCAGCGCGGGCATGCTCGTCCTCTTCGTGGGGATCGGCCTGGTCACGACGTTCATCGGCTACTGGAACTCGGACAAGATCGCGATCCGCGCGATGCACGCCTACCCGGTCACGGAGCTCGAGGCGCCGGAGATGTACCGCATCGTGCGGGAGCTCTCGACGGAGGCCCGCCAGCCCATGCCGCGCCTCTTCATCTCGCCCACCCAGGCGCCGAACGCCTTCGCGACGGGGCGCAACCCCAAGAACGCGGCGGTGTGCTGCACCGAGGGCATCCTGCGTCTGCTCGACGAGCGCGAGCTGCGCGGCGTGCTCGGCCACGAGCTCATGCACGTCTACAACCGCGACATCCTCACGTCGTCGGTCGCGTCCGCGATGGCGGGCGTCATCACCTCGCTGGCGCAGTTCCTGCTGATCTTCGGCGGGGGCGACCGGCGCGAGGGCGGCAACCCCCTCGCCGCGCTGGCGATGGCGATCCTCGCGCCGTTCGCGGCGATGATGATCCAGATGGCGATCTCCCGTACCCGTGAGTACGACGCGGACGAGGACGGCGCCAAGCTCACCGGCGACCCCATGGCCCTCGCCTCCGCGCTGCGCAAGCTGGAGTCGGGCACGGCGAAGGCGCCGCTGCCGCAGACCCGAGAGCTGCAGAACGTCTCCCATCTCATGCTCGCCAACCCGTTCCGCGGCGCCGGCATGGCGAAGATGTTCTCCACGCACCCGCCGATGGCGGACCGCATCGCCCGCCTGGAGAAGATGGCCGGGGGCACCGGCTTCGGCCCCGGGGGAATCACCCGCTACTGAGGCGTCGTCGACGGCCCGTTCGGGCGGCGGGTCGCCGGGGCGTCTGCCAGGCTGACCAGCGATGTCCCCGTCGAAGCCCGACCCGGTGCCGGACGCCGGGCCCACCGCCGAACGTCCGCCGGACCGCCCGCCCGCCCCGGACGCCGGCAAGGCGCGCCTGCGGCGCTGGCAGGCGCGCACGGAGCGGCCGCTGACGGCGCTGGGGCTGCTCTTCCTCGTCGCCTACGGGGTGCCCATCGCCTGGCCGGGCGTGTCGGCCGACGTCCGCACCGTGTGCAGCGTCGTCCTCGCGCTGACCTGGATCCTGTTCGTCGTCGACTACGTGGTCCGCGTGCGCCTGGCGCCGCACGCCTGGGTGTACGTGCGAGGGCACCCGCTCGAGCTGGCGGTCGTCGTGCTCCCGGTGCTGCGCCCGCTGCTCCTCATCTCGGTGGTGATGCGGCTCAACCGGGCCAACGCGGTGCGGCTGCGGGGCAAGGTGGTGCGGTTCGCTGCGGCGGGCACCGGGCTCATGGTGCTCGTCGGCGCGCTGACGGTGACGCAGGCCGAGCGCGGGGTGCCCGGAGCCAGCATCGTCAATCTCGGGGACGGGTTCTGGTGGGCGATGGTCACGGTCACGACCGTCGGCTACGGCGACATGGTGCCCGTGTCCCCGACGGGCCGCGTCATCGCCGTCTGCCTGATGGTCGGCGGCATCGCGCTGCTGGGCGTCGTGACGGCGACCCTGTCGTCGTGGCTCGTCGAGCGGGTCACGAGGCCGCCGGTGGGCGACGAGGCGGAGGCTCCCGCGGGGTACGAGGGGGACGCCGCGCCCGTGGGGCTGGTCAGCCCGGCGCAGGTGGCCATGCTCGTGGCGGAGGTGCAGGAGCTGCGGGCGGAGATCGTCGCGGAGCGGCGACGCGCGGAGGGTCAGCGGGAGAGCGGAGCCGAGGGGGTGTGACCGTCGCTCGGCGCCGCGGCGTCGAGGACCGCCTCGAGCGCCGCGGCCACGCCGTCGTCGTCGTTGCCGGGGACGACCGCGTCCGCGCAGGCGAGGACGTCCGGGTGCGCGTTGGCGACGGCGTGCCCGCGGCCGGCCCAGCGCAGCATGGGCAGGTCGTTGGGCATGTCGCCGAAGGCCCACACGTCGCGGGCCTCGACGCCCAGCCGGTCGCACCACCGGGCAAGGGCGACGTCCTTCGTCACGCCGGGCGGCAGCAGCTCGGCCAGCCCGGCCGCTCCGGAGTAGTGCAGCTCGGCCCGGCCGTCGACGACGCCGCGCACGCGCTCGAAGAACTCCTCCTGCGCGGCGTCGTGGACGTCGCCGCGCTGGACGACGCCGAACCCCTGGGCGGGCGTGCCGGGGCGCACCACGAGGAGCTTGGCGACGGGGTCGCCCGCCCGGAGGGCCCCCTCCACGGGCGCGCCGCGCAGCCGCCGGTCGAGGTGGGGCTCGCCGTCGGGGAACCACGGGTCGAAGGCGGGCCCGTCGGCGGTCTCGACCGCGAGGCCTGCACCCGGCACCGCCGCGCGCAGGTCGGCGACCAGGGAGCGCACGACGCCGTCGTCGAACCCGCACATCTCGAGCGCCGCGCCGCTGCCCAGGTCCCACACCGCGGCGCCGCCGAGGCAGATGACCCGCCCGTGCCCGCCCACGAGGTCGGCGAGGGCGTGCAGCCAGCGCGGGGGCCGCGCCGTCACGAAGACGACCTCGGTGCCCGCCGCCTCGGTCGCGGCGAGGGCGCGCCGTGTCCGGTCCGAGACGGACCCGTCGGAGCGCAGCAGCGTGCCGTCCAGGTCGGTCGCGACCAGGCGGGGCAGCGGGCGGGCGCCGGTCACCGGTAGTTGACGAACTGGACCGCGAAGTCGAGGTCCGCGCCCTTGAGGAGGGCGATCACGGCCTGGAGGTCGTCGCGCGACTTGCTGGTGACGCGGACCTCGTCGCCCGTGATCTGGGTCTTGACGCCCTTGGGGCCCTCCTCGCGGATCGCCTTGGTGACCTTCTTGGCGTTCTCGCCCGCCAGGCCCTCCTTGAGGGACCCGGCGAGGCGGTAGACCTTGCCGGAGGACTGGGGCTCGTTCTCGCCCGTGTCGAAGGACTTGAGCGACACGCCCCGCTTGACGAGCTTCGTCTGGAAGACGTCGAGGACGGCGAGCACGCGCTCCGCGGAGTTCGCCTCGAAGACGATCGTGTCCTGACCGCTCCAGGCGACAGAGGCGCCGACGCCCTTGAAGTCGTACCGCTGGGAGATCTCCTTGCCGGCCTGGTTGAGGGCGTTGTCCACCTCCTGGCGGTCCACCTTGCTGACGATGTCGAACGACGAGTCGGCCACGACTGCTCCTTGCTGCTCTGGACTTGCTCAGATCGGCGTCCGATCCGTGCCCGGACGTATCAGACGGGTGGGGTTCACCCACTACCGTAGTGCGGCGATGCATGGGGAGGCCTACCCATCGAGACGACCGGTGCTGTGTCGGGCGTCTTCGGTATGGTTCGCCGAGGAATGCTTCGAGCCGGTTCCCAGTCACCTTCCCCGGATGGGTCAGACCGGTCCTCAACCCGCGCCGCGACGATGGCGCGCGGGCTGTCGTACCAGACGCTGTCACATCTGCCCGGAAGTCGGAGAGGAACCGCATGAGCTTCGTCTCACGCGTCGTGGAGAACCGCCGGTCGATCGCGTCGGCCGGTGTCGTCGCACTCTTCGGGGCAGGCCTGACCGGCTTCGCGCTCTGGTACGACGGCGAGGCGACGGTCGACGTCGACCTCAACGACTCCGGCGTGTGGGTCACGAACGCCGCGGCGGGCGAGGTCGGCCGGTTCAACCATCAGGCCCAGGCCCTCGACGGCACGCTCCTCGCCAACGCGACGGGTTTCGACGTCCAGCAGGACGCGCAGCGGGTGCTCATGTCGAGCTCGGGGGACTCGTCGGCCAGCCCCATCGACCCGGCGCAGCTCGCGCTGACCAGCACGATGAAGCTGCCCGGCGGCGCGCAGGTCGCCTCGGGCGGCGCCACCACCGCGATCTACGACGGCGAGTCGGGCACCGTGTGGGTGCTGCCCTTCGACGGCGCCGCGTCGTTCGACCCCGAGGAGTCGGAGCCCGCGCTCGAGAAGGTGGGCAAGGACGCCCGGATCGAGGTGAGCCGGGGCGGCACCGTGGTCGTGGCCTCGGCGGCGGACCAGAAGCTCTGGACGATCCCGACGGGCACGCGCGGCACCGCCGGGTCTCCCGAGGAGGAGCGGCTCTCGGTGCAGAGCGGCGCGGACGTCCAGGTGACCACCGTGGGTGAGGAGCCCGTGGTGCTGGACCGCTCGACCGGCAAGCTCGTGCTCCCCGGCGGTGACGCGGTGGAGATCGACGGCGGCGCGGAGGCACAGCTGCAGCAGCCGTCGGCCGACTCCGACGTCGTCGTGCTCGCCACGTCGCGCGGGCTGGTCTCCCAGCCCCTGGGTGGCGGGTCGCCGACGAAGCGGACCGCGAACGGCACGCCGGCGCAGCCCGTGCAGCTGGGGGCGTGCGTGTACGGCGCGTGGTCCGTCTCGGGCCAGGTGGTGCGCGACTGCCCGGGCACGGACGACGACCAGGACGTCGTGCTGGAGGGCCTCTCCGCCGACAGCAGCCTCGTGTACCGCGTGAACCGCGACGTCATCGTGCTCAACGACGTCGCGCGCGGCGGGCTGTGGATGGCCGCGGACGAGTTCCAGAAGGTCGACGACTGGGACCTGACCATCCCCGAGAACGCGGAGGGCGAGAAGACCGAGTCCGAGGAGACGACGCCGGAGCAGGTCGACCAGTTCGTGGCCGACCGCACGAAGAAGAACCGGCCGCCGCAGGCGAAGGACGACACGTTCGGCGTCCGGCCCGGCCGCACCACCGTGCTCAACGTGCTGGGCAACGACGTCGACCCGGACGGCGACGTCATGACCGCCACCGTCGACGGCGAGCCGACGGGCGACGTCGACGTCGAACGGGTCCTGGACGGCGCGGCGCTGCAGGCCGACGTGCCGGCGGACGCCACCGGCAGCACGACCCTCACCTACCAGGTCGACGACGGCCGCGACGGCACGGACACCGCGAAGGTGACGCTCAAGGTGGTGCCGGAGTCCGAGAACGACGCCCCCGTCCAGACGGGGGAGCCCGTGCTGCGCGTCGGCCAGGACGGCACCGGGAGCGTCAAGGTGCTGCCGTACTTCAAGGACCCGGACGGCGACGACCTGTTCCTCTCGCACGCCAGCACCGCGGACCCGAAGGACGAGGTGCGCTCGCGCCCGGACGGCACCGTCGAGTTCCGCGACGGTGGTTCGGCCACCGGCCGCAAGATCGTCGACATCACGGTCTCCGACTCCCGCGGCGAGCCGGTCGAGGGCACCCTGATCGTCCAGGTCGTGGCGACCAACGAGCCGCCGGTCGCGGTGCAGGATCACGTCACGGTGCTCGCCGGCCAGCCGGTCACGGTGCGGCCGCTGGAGAACGACACCGACCCCAACGGCGACACGCTGCGCCTGGTGCACGTGGCGGAGAAGAAGGGCCTCAAGATCACGAACAACCTCAACGCCGGGATGTTCACCGTCCAGGGCCACGAGCCCGGCTCCTTCGACATCACCTACCAGGTGAGCGACGGCCCCAACGCGACCATCGGACTCGTCCGGGTCGACGTGGTCGCGCCGCCGGAGGACGAGGCGCCGCCGGTGGTGGTCTCCGACCAGGTGCTGCTGCCGTCGGACGGCTCGGCCCTGCTCGACGTGCTGGCGAACGACTCCGACCCGGCGGGCGGCGTCCTCGTGGTGCAGTCGGTCACCGTGCCGGACGACTCGCCCGTGGACGTGGCGGTGCTCAACCACGACGTCCTCAAGGTCACGGAGAAGCGACGCCTCAACGAGCCCGTGACCTTCGACTACACGGTCGCGAACGGCACCGGCTCCGCCACCGGCCAGGTGCGCGTCGTCCCGATCCCCGCCCCCGACACCCTGCGGCCCCCGGAGGCCGGCGCCGACAAGGCGATCGTGCACACCGGCGACGTCGTGACGATCCCCGTGCTGAACAACGACACCCACCCCGACGGCCTCGACATCGACCTCAACGACGAGCTGCAGGAGGAGCCCGAGGCGGAGCTCGGCGAGGCGTTCGTCTCGGAGGACGTGGTCCGTTTCAAGGCCGGCGCCGAGGCGGGCACCGCGCACCTCGTCTACGAGGTGCGCGACAGCAACGGGCAGAAGGACTCCGCGCAGGTCACCATCACGATCAAGGACGACGAGGAGAACACCGCCCCCCAGGTGCCGGACACCGAGAGCCGGGTGCTCAGCGGCAAGACCGTGCGCATCCCGCTCGAGCTCGACGGCACGGACCCCGACGGCGACCAGGTGACGCTGAGCTCGATCGCGGCCGCCCCGGAGCAGGGCACCGCGACGATCGTGGACGGCTTCGTCGACTACACGGCGGCCGAGGGTGCGGCGGGCTTCGACTCGTTCACCTATCAGGTCACCGACACCCGGGGCGCGGTGGGTCAGGGCGTGGTGCGCGTGGGCATCGCCGCGCCGCCGGAGACCAACCAGCCGCCGCAGGCCGTCGACGACGAGACCACGGTGCGGCCGGGCCGCACGGTGGCCGTGCGGGCGCTGGAGAACGACAACGACCCCGACGGCGACGAGATCGGCCTCGTCAAGGACGGCTTCGACGGTATGGCGGACGGCCTGAAGCCGAAGGCCGTGAAGGACGACGTCGTCCTCGAGGCGCCCGCCGAGGAGGGCGCGACGTCCTTCTACTACACGGTCCAGGACGCCTTCAAGGCGCGCTCCACCGGGTCGATCACCGTGAACGTGGATGCCGACGCGCCGCTGCTCAAGCCGGTCGCGAAGGACGACGTGGTCACCGCCGAGCAGGTGCGCGACTCGTCCACGGTGACGGTGGACGTGCTCGCCAACGACGTCGACCCGGACGGCGTGGGCACCGACCTCGAGGTGTCGGTGGACCCGCCCACCGACGGGGCGACCGTCCGCGAGGACGGGCAGGTGCAGGTCACGCTGGCGCCGCAGGCGCAGGTGATCACCTACACCGTGACGGACGTTGACGGGCTGGAGGCGAAGGCGTTCGTGCGCGTGCCGGGCGACCAGTCGCGGCCGTACGTGAAGCCCGGGTCCACCCCGCTGCAGGCGGTCAGCGGCGAGCCGCTGACCGTCGAGCTGGCCGAGCTCGTCGTGGTCCGGGACGGTCGTGAGCCCCGGATCACGGAGGAGTCGACGGTCGAGGCGACCGAGGGCGCCGCGGTCGTGCAGGACGCGGACACGATCGAGTACACGTCGAGCGAGGACTTCGCCGGGTCGGCCTCGGTGAGCTTCGAGGTGACCGACGGCGCCGGGCCCGACGACGAGGACGGCAACAAGGCGGTGCTGACGCTACCGATCGACGTCGTGCCGTCGACGAACCAGCCGCCGAAGGTGGTCGGTTCGCCGACGCTCGAGGTGGCGGCGGGCGAGGACAACACGGTCGACCTGTCCCGGTACGTCAAGGACCCGGACAAGGACGCGCTGACGTTCGACGTCGAGGGTGCCAAGGGCATCTCGACGTCCGTGTCGGGCGGCACCGTGACCGCGCAGGTCGAGCCGTCGGTGCCGAAGGGCACCCGCCAGGACGTCGCGTTCAGCGTCTCGGACGGCAAGAACCCGCCGGTCAGCGGCAACCTCGAGCTCACGGTCGTGGGCTCCACCCGGCCGCTCGTGCAGACGACGCCCGACAAGGTGCCGGACGCGCACCAGGGCCAGCCGGTGACGATCCCGGTGCTCGAGAACGACACCAACCCCTTCCCGGGCGAGGACCTGACGGTGGTGGGCGCGTTCGGTGAGACCGGTGCCGGCCAGGTGTCGTACGACGAGCAGAACGTGGTCATCACGCCGGACGAGACCTTCCACGGCGTGCTCAGCGCCCGCTACGCGGTGCAGGACGCGACCGAGGACCCGGACCGCCAGGTCGAGGGCACCGTGACCGTGACGGTGCTCGGCCGGCCGGAGCCTCCGCGCGCCCCGAAGGTCGAGGAGGTCCGCTCCGGCACCGTGGTGCTGAGCTGGGAGCAGCCGAACAACAACGGCGCCGACATCACCGGCTACACGCTGCACGCCAGCGACGGCAAGACCAAGGACTGCACCACCACCACCTGCACCTTCGACGGCCTGACGAACGACGTGGAGTACACGTTCACCGTGACGGCCGCCAACGAGGTGGGCGACTCCGACGAGTCCGCGGCGTCCCAGAGCGCGCGGCCCGACGAGAAGCCGGACCCGCCCGCGGCGCCGAAGCTCGAGTTCGGCGACGAGCAGCTCACGGTGACGTGGACCAACAAGACGTACACCGACCGGTCCCCGATCGAGTGCGTCAACCTGGAGATCAGCCCGGCGCCGGCCGACGGCAAGATCCAGAAGCAGTGCGTCGAGGGTTCGTCGACCGTCTGGGACGGGCTGACCAACGGGACGGCGTACACGGTGCGCCTGCAGGCGGAGAACCAGGCGCCGGACCCGTCGGAGTGGGGCGACCCGTCGGCCCCGGAGACCCCGGCCGGGCCGCCGGCCGCGCCCGCCGCGCCGTCCGCGAGCCGCGTCGACACCGCCGTGGGCGGCCAGACGACGGTGACCTGGGAGCAGCCGGACACCAACGGCGCGCCGATCGAGATGTACTACCTCGATGTCTACGAGGACGGGTCGAAGGTGCGGACCATCGAGGTCGGCACGTCGCGGTCGCAGACCGTGCAGGACCTCAAGACGACCGCCACCTACACGTTCACGGTGCGGGCCGAGAACAAGGCGGCGACCTCCGAGGCCAGCCCCGCGTCGAACGCCGTCGTGCCCTACGGCACGCCGACGGTGCCTGGCAACGTCCGGGCCGCGCTCGGCTCCAGGACGAGCGGTCAGGCGGACGTGACCTGGAGCGCGGCCTCCGAGTTCCGCGGGCCGAAGCCGTACTACCAGGTGCGTGCCAACGGCTCCGGGGCGCGCAACGTCGGCAACGTGACGTCGTACACGTACACGGGACTGTCGAACGGCACGGCGTACACCTTCGACGTGCGCGCCTGCAACGAGTACACCTGCTCCGACTGGTCGGGGAGGTCGGGTTCCGTGACGCCGTACACGACCCCGGGCGCCCCGCGCGTGAGCTGGAACGGCACCACCAACGGCGCCGGCCGGGTGGACGACGGCTCGTTCTCCATCAACGCCCCGAGCAGCAACGGCGGACGCGCGGTCGACAAGATCGAGTACAAGGTCAGCGGCAGCGCGTCGGACAGCGGCACCAAGACGTCGTGGCCGGCGTCCGTCGGGGTCCCGACCGGATACAGCAAGAGCTACACGCTGCAGGCCCGAGCCCACAACGAGGGCGGTTGGGGGGCCTGGGCGTCGGTCACCGGCAAGACGGACGCACCGCCGCAGCCGAAGGCGACGGTGTCGAAGGGCAACCGCACCGGGGTCATCCCGGACGGCTGCTCGTCCGGCAACTGCAACTACTTCAAGGTCTCGGCCAAGGACTTCGACGGCACGTCCCACCGCGTCGAGTGCTGGTCGGGCAACAACCCGGACTCGAACGCGGGCTGGCACAACATCCGCATGACGGGCAGCAAGGTCTGGACGACCCCGGGCGGCCCCGGCTACGACGTGAAGCTCGGTGCCGACACCACCCTCCAGCTCGACTGCTTCTACGGCTACGACGGCACCCAGGTCGCCGTGGTGATCGACGGCAAGCGATATGCCGCGACCACCTGGTGACCCTGTCCAGCCGGACCACGACCCCCCGAGACAACGAGCACGAAGGAACACCGAGATGACGATGACCCCCGAGCAGGCCGCCTGGTTCGCCCAGACGTTCGAGCGCCTCGTCGGCAACGTGGGGCAGGCTGTCCTGGGCAAGGCGCCGGTGGTGCGCCTCGCGCTCACCTGCATGCTGGCCGAGGGGCACCTCCTGCTGGAGGACGCCCCGGGCACGGGCAAGACGGCGATGGCGCGCGCCATCGCGGCCTCCGTGCAGGGCTCGCACAACCGCATCCAGTTCACGCCGGACCTGCTGCCGTCCGACGTCACGGGCGTGACGATCTACGACCAGCGCACGCACGAGTTCGAGTTCCGCAAGGGCCCGATCTTCGCCTCCATCGTGCTGGCCGACGAGATCAACCGTGCCTCGCCGAAGACGCAGTCCGCGCTGCTGGAGGTCATGGAGGAGAGCCGCGTCACCGTGGACGGCGTCACGCACGACGTGGGCCGCCCGTTCATGGTCATCGCGACGCAGAACCCGATCGAGCAGGCCGGCACGTACCGCCTGCCCGAGGCGCAGCTCGACCGCTTCCTCATGAAGACGTCGGTGGGCTACCCGGACCACGCGTCCACGGTGGAGATCCTGACCGGCGCGTCCGTGCGCGACCGCAGCCAGGCGCTGCAGCCGATCATCACGACGCAGGCGGTCACGGAGATGGCGACGCTCGGTGCCGCCGTCCACACGGACTCCGCGGTGCTCGAGTACGTGAGCCGTCTCGCCGAGGAGACCCGCAACGCCCCCGAGGCCCGGATCGGCGTGTCCGTCCGAGGCGCGCTCGCCCTGGTGCGGTGCTGCAAGGTGTGGGCGGCCGCGCACGGGCGCAACTACGTGCTGCCCGACGACGTCAAGCAGCTCGCGCAGCCCGTCTGGGCGCACCGATTCGTGCTCGACCCGGAGGCCGAGTTCACCGGCGCCCGGGCCGAGGTCGTGCTCGCGCGGATCCTCGCCGACGTCGCCGCGCCGCAGGAGCGCGCCGCGGTATGACCTCGACATCGACCTCGGCGTCCCCGGCCGGCCGCACGGCCGGGCGGGACACCGTCGGAAACACGCTGGGACGCTGGTGGGTGCGGGCGTCCCGGGCCGTCGCCGCACGCTGGGCCACGGTCGTGCGCGCGTGCGCCCCCGTGACGCAGGCGTTCTCGACCTTCGGCGTGGCCGTGCTGGTCGTGTGCGTGGGGGCGTGGGTGGCCGGGCTCGTCCTGGGCTGGCTCGAGGTGCTCGTGGGCGCGGTCGTGCTCACGGTCGCGCTCCTCGCGGCGATCGGGTTCGTGCTGGGGCGCCTGCGGTACGAGGTCTCCCTCACGCTCACCCAGTCGCGCGTGACCGTGGGTGACCCGGCCGTGGGCCGGCTCGACGTCCGCAACTCCGCGTCGCGGCCGATCCTGCCGTCGGTGATGGAGCTGCCCGTGGGGCGTGGCACCGCCGCGTTCCCGGTGCCGCGGCTGCGCGGCGGCGGGACGCACGAGGAGATCTTCCGGATCCCGACCCGGCGCCGCGGCGTCATCACGGTCGGCCCCGTGAAGTCCGTGCGCGCCGACCCGATCGGGCTGCTGCGCCGCGAGGTGACGTGGACGGACGAGCAGGAGCTGTTCGTGCACCCGCAGGTGCAGAACCTGGCGGGGGCGTCCACCGGCTACCTGCGCGACCTCGAGGGCCGCGCCACCAGGGACATCACCGACTCCGACGTGTCGTTCCACGCCCTGCGCGAGTACGTGGCGGGAGACGACCTGCGGCACATCCACTGGAAGACCACGGCCCGGACGGGCACGCTCATGGTGCGCCAGTTCGAGGAGACGCGGCGCTCGCACCTCGCGGTGCTGCTCTCCACCCGCGCCGAGGACTACGCGAACGACGACGAGTTCGAGCTCGCCGTCTCGGTGTGCGGGTCGCTCGGCCTGCAGGCCATCAAGGAGGACCGCGGGGTCACGGTGCTGGTGCAGTCCGGCAGCCTGCGCGGCGACCACCACACCCGCCTGCTCGACGACCTGTCGCGCGTGGAGCTGGAGCCGTCGCGCCGCGCGCTGGTCGACCTCGCCCGCGCGGCGGGGAACACCGCCGCCGACGCGTCGGTGATCGCGTTCGTGCTCGGCAGCCGCGTGACCCCGACCGAGCTGCGCTCGGCCTCCGCCCGCCTGCCCGTGGGGGTGAACGTCATGGCGATCCAGTGCGTGCCGGGCGCGAACCTGGCGCGGCACAACATCGCCGAGGTCGGCGTCCTGACCCTCGGACGGCTGGGCGACCTGCCGATCGCGCTGAAGAAGATGAGCGAGTCATGAACGACGAGACCACACGTGGCGGGCGCCGGGCCTGGTCGGGGGAGGGCGCGAGCGACGACGCGCTGCGCACCGGCACCGGCCTCGGTCGCGGCACGACGCGCCGCAAGGAGGCGTCGCGTCCCCGCGCGACGTCGCGGCTCGCCCTGGTCGACCTGGCGGCGCTCGTCGTGCTGCTCGCGGCCGTCGCGGTCGGCTTCGGCCCCGTCTGGGGGTCGGCCGGCTACGTGCTGCCTGCCGCCGGGGGCGCCGTCGTCGGCCTGGGCGTCGCCTGGCTCGGCGCGTGGCGCCGGTTCCCGGCCGTGCTGGTGCTGGCGGTCGCCGTGGTCGCGTACCTGCTGTTCGGCGCGGTCCTCGCGCTGCCGCAGGACGCGATCGGCGGCGTCCTGCCGAGCCTGCAGACCCTTCACGACCTGCTGATCGGCGCGGTCGAGGGCTGGAAGCAGTTCATCACCACGGTGCCGCCCATGAGCTCGTTCCCCGAGCTCGCGGTCGTGCCGTACCTGCTGATGCTGCTCGTGGCGCTCACCGCCGGCACGATCGCCTGGCGCGCCCGGCACGCGGTGTGGGCGCTGGTCCCCGTGCTGGTCGGGTTCGTCGGCGTCATCCTGCTGGGCACGCTCGACGCGGCGCTGCCGGTCGCCCAGGGCATCACGATCGCCCTCGTCGGCCTGCTGTGGGGCGGCGTGCGGGCGATGGAGGCGCGGGTCGGGACCCACTCGATCAGCACCGAGCAGAGCGAGGAGGCCACCCGTCGGCTGCGCTGGTACCGGGTGCGCACGGGCGCCGTGATCCTCGGGGTCGCGGCGTTGACCGCGGCCTTCGTGGCGCCGGCGATCATGCCGTCCCAGCCACGGTCCGTGCTGCGCGAGACGATCGTGCCGCCGCTCGACCTGCACCGGTACGCGAGCCCGCTCGTCGGGTTCCGCCACATCGTGAAGGAGCAGCGGGAGGACGAGCTGTTCACGGTGAGCGACCTGCCCGAGGACGGCCGCGTGCGGCTGGCCGCGCTCGACCGCTACGACGGGGTGGTCTACGACGCCTCCGGGACCGGTGGCGACACCGGCGTGTACAGCCGGGTCGGCTCGACCATCGCGACCGCCGCGGAGGGCACGCCGCAGCAGGTGGACGTCACCGTGACGGGCTACGACGGCGTGTGGGTGCCGCAGTTCGGGGCGCTCACGGGCATCACCTGGACGGACGAGAACGCGCGGGCGCAGGACGAGGGCTCGTACTACAACTCGACCACGGGCACCGTCCTCACGACGGCGGGTGTGCGCCCCGGCGACACCTACAGCCTCGACACGATCGTCACGGAGGAGCCGTCGGAGGACGACCTCAAGAAGGCGACGATCGTGGGCGCGGACCTGCCGGAGACGGACCAGTCGGCGCTGCCGCCGGGGCTGCCGGCGAAGGCGGTGCAGTTCGCCGGGGAGGAGACCGACCCGGCCACCAAGCTGTTCCTCATCCGCGACGCCCTCGCGGCGTCGGGCGTCCTGTCCAGCGGGCTCGAGGGCCAGTACCCGTCGCGGCCGGGCCACTCCGCGGAGCGGGTCGACACGCTGGTGCAGCAGGAGAAGATGGTCGGCGACGACGAGCAGTTCGCCGTCGCGCTCGCCCTCATGGCGCGGCAGGCCGGCATCCCGGCGCGCGTCGTCATGGGCTTCTACCCCGGCAAGGACAGCAACTACACGGCCGGCGAGCCGTGGACGGTGCTGGGCAGCGACGTGCATGCCTGGGTCGAGGTGCCGACCTCGGAGTACGGGTGGGCCGCGATCGAGGCCGTGCCCGAGCAGAAGCCGCAGATCCAGCCGGAGCCCAAGTCCGAGCAGGTGCCGAAGCCGCCGGTGCTCCAGGAGCCGGAGCCGCCGGAGGAGCCCGAGCGGGTCGAGGCCGGCACGGTCGAGGACGACGAGGAGGAGGCCGAGAACGACGCCTTCGACTGGCGCCTCGTGGGCCTGGTCGTGCTGATCGTGGGCATCCCGCTGCTGCTGATCGGCGGCCCGATCGTCGCGATCCTGGCGTACAAGGCGCGACGCCGGACCAAGCGGCGCACGGCCGAGGACGTCACCGCCCGCATCAGCGGCGGCTGGCGCGAGGTGGTCGACGTGGCCACCGACCTGGGCAGCACCGTGCCCGCGTCGGCGACGCGGCGGGAGGGCGCGTACGTGATCGCCGAGCAGTACCGGGCGCCCGGTACGCTCGCACTCGCCCACCGCGCGGACGCAGGCGTCTTCGGGGAGGGCGAGCCCAGTGCCACGGAGGCGGAGGACTTCTGGCGCGAGGTGGACGAGCTCGTCGCGGGGGTGCGGTCCGGTGTCGATCGGCGCCGCCGGGTCTTCGCGGCGCTGTCCCTGCGGTCCCTGCGTGCGCGTGCGACGTGGCGGCCCGGGCGGGCGCTCGGCCGGTTCGCGCGGGACGTCGGCGGAAAGGTCGCCGGGGTCGGATCGAGGATCGTCTCCAGGAACGTCTCCAGGAACAAGGAGAAGAGATGAGTGACGTGCTGTGCGCCGGCTGCGGGTCCACGCAGCGGGCGGGCGCGCCGTTCTGCGCCGTGTGCGGGCGGGCGTTCCCGCGCACGGGCAGGCCGGTCGAGACGCCGGCGGGCCCGCCCCAGGGCGCGCTGCAGCGCGCGCACGACGGCGCGGGCAGCGTCGCCGGCCCGCCCGGGCAGGTGTCCCTGGTGCACACCGGCACCACGGAGCCCGAGATGATGACGGCCACCCAGGTGCCTGCCTACCAGCGCCCGGCGGCGCCCGAGGTGGAGGTCGCGCCCGTGTACGCGCACGTCGGCCGGCGCATCGTGGCGTTCCTGCTCGACGGCGTCGTGGCGGGGGTGCTCTTCGGGATCGTGTACGGCATCGGCTTCTCCACGGTCGACCTGCCCTCGTCCGGCGTCATCACGGCGGGCGACCCGCAGTTCGCGCCCCTGGTGGCACAGATCCTCACGGTCGCGGGCCTGGCCTCCGCGGCGGCGGGGCTCTACTGGCTGGCCATGCTGATCTGGGAGGGCCGCACCGGCAAGACCCTCGGCAACCTGATCATGGGCATCCGCACGCAGCGCGCCGACGGCGGCGGCATGCCGATCGGCGTGGGCCGCGCCTTCCTGCGCTACCTGGTCGTGGCGGCCTGCGGGCTGGTGCCGTTCTTCGGCACGCTCCTCGTGCAGCTCAGCCCTCTGTGGGACGGCGGCGGCCGCAAGCAGGGCTGGCAAGACAAGGCCGGGAAGGCCGTCGTCGTGGACCGGCGCGCGATGCAGCGCGCCGCGGCGCCCAGGACGGCGAGCTTCGCGCCTGCCAGCGGCGGCCCGGCGGCCAGGCCGGCCGCCCCGGCCGCGCAGCAGCCGGTGGCCCAGCCGGTCACGCAGCAGCCGGTGGTCCAGCCGGTCGCGCAGCAGCCCGTGAGCCAGCCCGTCGTGCAGCAGCCGGTGGTGCAGCAGCCGGGACAGTCGCCGGCGAGCCCTCCGCCGGGCGTGCACGACCCGTACGCCGCCCCCGCCTACCAGCAGCCGGCGTCGGCGGTCGGGCCCGGGAGCCTCATCACCGGCGTCCCCGGTGCCGGGGCCCCGCAGCCGCAGCAGGTGGCCCCGCAGCCGCAGCAGGTGGCGCCGCCGCAGCAGCCGGCGCCCGCGCAGCCGGTGGCGCACCAGGCGCCCGAGGCGCCCGTCTCGGAGGTGGAGGAGCACACGAGCTTCGAGACGCGCATGCAGTCGCGCGCCCAGCGCCAGGAGCTGCGCCCGGCGCCGGTCGTGGCGGTCGAGCTCGAGCTGGAGTCGGGCGACCGGCACGTCGTGGACGGCCCGGCGCGGATCGGCCGCAACCCGGAGGCGTCGGCCGGCGAGCCGGTGATCCTGGTCCGCGTCGACGACCCGACGCGGTCGGTGTCGAAGAACCACGCGGACCTGGACGTGGACTCGGCGGGCCTGTGGCTCAACGACCGCGGCTCCACCAACGGCACGGTGATCTCTGTGGCCGGGCTGCCGCCGCGCGTGGCGGAGCCCGGGGCGCGCGTGCGTGTGCCGGTGGGCGCCACGATCCACGTGGGCGACCGCCGCATCGTCGTCCACCCGGGGGGCCGCGCATGACGGTCGACACGCTGGCCCTGTCCTGGGGGAGCTCCTCCCACGTCGGGCGCCGGCGCAAGGTCAACGAGGACGGCTACCTCGCCGGCGGCGGGGTGTTCCTCGTGGCGGACGGCATGGGCGGCCACGACGCGGGCGAGGTCGCCAGCGCCGTGGCGCTGGACACGCTCGGTGAGCTGCGGGACCAGCGGGGCGTGGACGCCGACAGGGTCGCCGAGCTGGTCGCCGTCGCGCAGTCGCGCGTGCGCGCGATCGACACCGGCCCGTCCGGGCGGGGCGCGGGCACCACGCTGACCGGGGCGCTCGTCTCCGAGCAGGACGACGTGCCGTACTGGCTGTTCGTGAACGTCGGGGACTCCCGCACCTACCTCATGTCGGGCGGCGTCCTGGACCAGGTCAGCGTCGACCACTCCGAGGTCCAGGAGCTGGTCGACGCGGGCATGCTCACGGCGCAGGAGGCACGGCGGCACCCGCGCCGGAACGTCGTGACCCGGGCGCTCGGGGCGGACTCCGCCCCGGCGCCCGACTTCCGCTACGTCCCGGTCGCCGCCGGCGACCGGGTGCTGGTGTGCTCGGACGGGCTGACCGTCGAGCTCACCGACGCGCGCATCGCCCAGGTGCTGCTGGAGCACCCCGACCCGCAGCGGGCGGCGGGCAGGCTCGTGGAGGAGGCGGTCGCGGCCGGGGGCCGCGACAACATCACGGTCGTCGTGGTCGACGTGACGAACGTCGAGGACTGCACCGACGAGACGGCGACCAGCCCGCGCAGCGGGCACGTGCTGGACGACGAGGACACCATCCCGACGCCGGACGGCGCCTGGGGGAGGGCCTCGATGACCGGGGGGCAGGAGGTCGAAGCATGATGACGGTGCGATATGTCGAGGGCGCGGCGCAGGCGGTGGTCCGTGGGGACACGGTGGTGCTGCTGCCGACGCCGGTGGACGCGGAGGTCGTGGCGCGGCTCTGGGACGCGCTCGAGGCGCCCGAGCAGGGCGGCGTCGTGTCGGTCGTGGGGGCGCTGACGGAGGCGGCCGGCAGCCTGACGGCGGTGCCGCCGTTCGCGGTCGTGACGCTGGACGCGCGCGAGCGCGAGGCGCGCGTCGCGGTGCGCGGCACGGCGGCCGCGGTGACGGTGCGCGCCGCCGCGGGGGACCTCGAGGTCTCGGGGGCGGGCGTGCTGATGTGGGCGGAGCGCGTGGTCACCGACGTGACCGCCGTGGAGCTGGCCGTGACCGACGCGCCCGCGGGCGCGACGTCGTGGCCCGTGCAGGGCGGGGTGGTCCGCGCCGCCGTGCTGCGCCGGTCCCTGGACGGGAGTGACGCCGAGGCATGGTCCGCCGCTGCCGCCCCGGCCGCTGAGGCACTGACGGGAGCCGCGCCGGTCGCGCCGGCGCCTGCGCCCTGGGGATCGGCGTCCACCGCGGACCCGGACGCATGGCCCGTGCCGGGCCAGGCGCGGCCCGCGACGCCGCCGCCCCCGCCCGCCCCGGTCGTGGACGCCGTGCCGTCGCAGGAGACGCTCATCGGCGGGGCGGACGGTGAGCCGCTCCTGGCGGTGCCGCTCGCGACGATCGCGGCACCGTTCGCGGACGACGCGTCGGAGCCCGCGGAGGGGGACGCGCACGACGACGCGCCCGCCGTGCCCGACGACGCGGTGGAGGCTCCCACCGCACCGGGTGACGACTACGACCACCTCTTCGGCGACACCGTCTACCGAAGCGTCGAGGACGCCGCCGTGCGCCTCGCCGAGGACGACGAGGAGGGCGAGGAACCCCCGGCCGAGGCACCCGAGGTGACGCCCGCGTCCTCCGAGGCCGAGGCCTCGCCCGCCGTGGAGCCCGACGAGCCGCCGGCCCCGCCCGCGCCGCCCGGGGACGGGCTCATCGCGAGCGTCCCCCTGGGTGGCTTGGCGCCGAAGGGTCCGACCCCGTCGCCGGGCGCCGCCCTGCGTGCTGCCGCCGTGTCGCCGTCCGACGCGGCCTCCGACCCCGCCCGCGGCGGCGGGGCGGTCCCGCCCGCGCCGACGGGCCCGGTCGACGACCACGACGGGAACACGATCATGTCCTCCGACCTCGCGGCGCTGCGCGAGGCGGCCGGCGCGGCCGTGCCGCAGTTCGGCACGCCCCCCGCGCCGGGAGCCCGCGAGGTCCTGGCGCTGGCCTGCCCGCAGGGCCACCCGAACCCGCCGACGCGGCGGCAGTGCCGCACGTGCGGCACCCCCCTGGACGGGGAGTCCGCGCTCGCCCCGCGGCCGCCGCTGGGCCGGGTCCGGGTCGCGTCCAGCGAGCCCGGAGGCCACGACGACCAGGTGGTCGAGCTGGACCGCGACGTCGTCGTCGGCCGCCGGCCGCGCTCGAGCACGACGTCGGCGGACCGCATGCCGCGGATGGTCGCGGTGGCCAGCCCGCAGAAGGACATCTCCCGCTCGCACGTCCAGGTGACGCTCGAGGAGTGGCACGTCCTGGTGGAGGACCTGGCCACGACCAACGGCACCGTCCTGCTGCGGGCCGGGCAGAAGCCGCGCCGCCTGCACCCGAACCAGAAGGAGATCGTGGTGGACGGCGACGTGGTGGAGCTCGGCGACGGGGTGTCGCTCACGTTCGAAGGGATCTGGTGACGCACGGATGAGCAGCAAGAGGGCGCCGTCGGCGCCCCCGGAGATCCCCGGGTACACGTACCGGAAGGTCATCGGCACCGGCGGCTTCTCCGACGTCTTCCTCTACGAGCAGCACCGACCGCGCCGCCAGGTGGCGGTCAAGGTGCTGCTCAAGGAGTGGTCCAGCGACACGCAGCGCACGGCGTTCGACGCCGAGGCCGACCTCATGGCGACCCTGGGTAACCACCCCTCGATCGTCACGATGTACGAGGCCGGGGTGGCGCCCGACGGGCGCCCGTACCTGGCGCTCGAGTACTGCTCGCGCCCCAACCTGGGCGCGCGGTACCGCTCGGAGCGGATGTCCCTGCCCGAGGCGATGCGCACCACGATCCAGATCGCGGGCGCCGTCGAGACGTCGCACCGGCTCGGCATCCTGCACCGCGACATCAAGCCGGCGAACATCCTGGTGACGCAGTTCGGGCACCCCGCGCTGACGGACTTCGGCATCTCGTCGACGGTGGACGCCGCCTCCGCGGCGGAGGGCATGTCGATCCCGTGGTCGCCGCCCGAGTCGTTCGGCGACCCGCCCGTGAGCGGCATCGCGACCGACGTCTGGGCTCTGGGCGCCACCTGCTACACCCTGCTCGCGGGGCGGACCCCGTTCGAGGTGCCGGGCGGCTCGAACTCGTCGGCCGACCTCATGGGCCGGATCGCGACCGCGCCGCTGGCGGAGATCGGGCGCGGTGACGTCCCCGAGTCGCTCGAGCGGGTGCTGCGCATCGCGATGGCGAAGCGCCCCGAGTCGCGGTACCCCACGGCGCTGTCGTTCGCGCGCGCCGTGCAGCAGGTGCAGGTCGAGCTGGCACGCGACATGACCCCCATCGACCTGCTCGACGAGACCGGCCTGGTGCTCGAGGACGAGGACGAGGCCGAGGGCACCCGGATGAACCGGGTCCGCGCGATCGACCCGGACCAGCGCGGCGGCGGCTCGTCGAGCTTCGCGGCGCCGCCCGCCGCCTCGGTCCCGTTCGCCCCGGCCCCCGCGGCCCCGGCGGGCACGGGCGCGCCGCAGGCCTCGCCCGTCGGGCTCGCCGCCACCGGCGGCACGTCCGGCTGGTCGGTGCCCGCCACCGCGTCGCCGTCGCCGGGGCTGGTGCCCACGGTCGACGGCACGGGGCAGCAGTCCGACCTGCTCGTGGACGAGACGGTGTTCCGTACCGAGCGCCCTGCGGCTGCCACCGAGGACGCGGAAGCGGACGCCGAGGCCTCCACGGCCTCGCGCTGGGCGTGGCTGCTCGTCGCGATCGGGTCGGTCCTGGTGCTGGGGATCGGCGGGCTGATCTGGTGGCTGAGCGGCGACGACGAGGGCGGCCCGTCCGTGACGGACCCGGGGACGTCGCAGACGGCGGCCCCGGCCGACCCGATCGGCGGTTACGTGCCGCCGGTCCAGGAGCTGCAGGCGACCGTCGAGGGCAAGAAGGTCGTCGTGACCTGGGAGGCGCCGCGCGAGGCGGAGGAGGGCGACACCTTCGGGTGGAAGGAGCTCTCGCTGTCGTCGGAGTCCCAGTACACGCAGACCGAGAAGGCGACGGCGAGCGTCGCGGCGGACAAGTCGCAGGACGTGTGCGTGGAGGTCGTCGTGATCCGCGGCTCCAGCGCGTCGGAGGCGCAGCGCACGTGCGTGCTGGCGGGCGCCGACGCGAGCGAGGAGACGACCGGCTGATGGGCGAGCTGGCGATCGAGTTCTGCGGCGAGTGGTTCCGCCCGTCGCCGGACGCCCCGTTCGACATCGGGCGCGAGGGCGAGCTGGCGATCGACGACAACCTGTACCTGCACCGCCGGTTCCTCCGCGTCACGTGCGACGGCGACATCTGGTGGCTCACCAACACCGGCTCGAACATCGCCGCCACGGTGAGCGACGCCCGCGGCGGCGTGCAGTCCTGGCTGCCGCCGGGTCGCCGCCTGCCGATCGTCCTGCCCCACACGGCCATCGTGTTCACGGCCGGCCCCACCACGTACGAGATGACGGTGTCGCTCACGGACGCGCCGTACCACGAGGTGTACCCGGAGGACGACCCGGGCAGCGGCGACACCACGATCGGCGCGGTGCAGTTCACGGTCAGCCAGCGGCAGCTCATCGTCGCGCTCGCCGAGCCGATGCTGCGGCGCGAGGGCACGGGCCTCAGCGAGATCCCGTCCAGCGCCGACGCGGCGCGGCGGCTCGGCTGGACCACAACGCGGTTCAACCGCAAGCTCGACAACGTCTGCGACAAGCTCGACCGGATCGGGGTCAAGGGGCTGCGCGGCGGCCCGGGCGGTGCGGCCACGAACCGGCGCGCCCGCCTCGTGGAGCACGCAGTGACCTCCCGCCTCGTGACCCCGCAGGACCTCCCCCTCCTCGACCAGAAGGACGACGCCTGACGTGCGCATCAAGCTCACCCTGCACCGGTCGGACGCCTCCGCCGTCGACGTCGCGGTCACCGCGGACGCCACCGCGACCGTCCGCGACGTCGCGGAGGCGCTGTACTCCGGCGACCCGGGCCGCCGCGGCGCGGCCGCCCCGGACAACCTGACCCTCCAGGTCGTCGGCGACGGCGCCGCCCAGCACACGGTCACGGCCGGCCGCGTGCTCACCCCGACCAGCGACGTCGTCCAGGCGGGCCTGCGGTCCGGCTCCGGCGTGTCGATCGTGCGGCTGTCCGACCAGTTCGTGCACGCGGGCCAGGACCGCGGTGCGGCCGTCGCCGTCCTGCGGGTGCTCGAGGGCCCGGACGCCGGGCGCGAGTTCCACCTGCCGGTCGGCACGTCCTACCTGGGGCGCGACCGGGGCATGGACATCCGCCTGCAGGACCCGCAGGTCTCGAAGCGGCACGCCCGCGTCATCGTGGGCGAGCAGATCGAGATCCACGACCTCGACTCCGCGAACGGGCTGGAGATGGGCGGCAAGCGGATGACCCGCTCGGCGCTCACCTCCTCCGACACGGTGACCGTGGGCCAGACGGTGATGTCCGTCGTGTCGCTGCACCGGTCCACGAGCCTGGCCCCGACCAGCCCGGTCGTCGAGTTCAACCGGTCGCCGCGGGTGGTGGCCCGGTTCGGTGAGCACAAGATCACCGCCCCCAAGCCGCCGAAGCCCGTGCCGCCGGGGCGGCTGCCGTGGCTCCCCATGCTGGCGCCCGCCCTCATGGGCCTCGTGATGTTCGCGTTCTTCAACAACCCGCGGATGCTCGTGTTCATGTTCATGAGCCCGCTGATCATGCTGGGCGTCTACTACGACCGCCGGATCGCGCGGAAGAAGGACTTCGAGCGGGCCGCCGAGCTGTTCGAGGAGGCCGTCACCGCCACCCAGGAACGCATCGCCCGGACGCACGCCGTCGAGCGCGCGGTCCGGATGGCGGAGGTGCCGTCCCTCGCGGAGTCGATCGACGCCGTGCGCCGCCTCGGCGGGCTCATGTGGACGCACCGTCCCGAGCACCGTGGCTTCCTCACGCTGCGGCTCGGGATGGGCAGCGCGCCCTCGCGCACCGAGTTCACCGAGCCGCGGGAGAACGAAGCGATCCCGGAGCACTGGGAACGGGTGCTCGAGCTGCAGGCGCGCTGCTCGGTGATCGACGACGTGCCCGCCGTCGGCGCCCTGCGGTACGGCGGCAACGTCGGCCTCGCGGGGCCGGCCGGGACGGTCGAGTCCGTGGCGCGCGCCGCGCTGCTGCAGATGGTGGCGCTGCACTCGCCGTCGGAGGTCGTGGTCACGGCCCTGACGTCGCACCGCTCCCGCGAGGACTGGGAGTGGCTGCAGTGGGTGCCGCACACCGGCTCCCCGCACAGCCCGCTGGGCACGTCGGACCACCTGGCGGCCGACCCGGGCCGTGGGCTCGCGCTGCTCACCCGGCTCGAGGACCTCATCGAGTCGCGCGGCGTCAGCCTCGACGGGCCTCCGCCCCTGGACGGCGAGCGCGACGCCGAGAAGGACCGCGGCGAGGCGGCGCCCAAGCCGGTGCTGCCGGCGGTCGTCGTGCTCATCGAGGACGACACGCCGCTCGAGCGGTCGCGGCTGGTACGCCTCACGGAGCGCGGGCCCAAGGCCAACGTGCACGTCGTGTGGGTGGCCCCGACCGTCGAGCAGCTCCCGGCCGCGTGCCGCACGTTCGTGCTCCTCGACGGGCAGGACGGCGCCGGCGCGGGCATGACGGGCGAGGTGCACTACGGGCGCCTCGCCTTCCCGGTGCGCTGCGAGGCGGCGGACCTCGCGACGGCGGCGGAGGTCGCGCGCATCCTGTCGCCCGTCGTCGACGTGGGCGCGCCCGTGGACGACGAGTCCGACCTGCCGCGCTCGGTGTCGTACCTGGCCCTGGCCGGCACCGACCTGGGCTCCGACGCGGCCGGGGTGGTCGAGCGGTGGAGCGAGAACCTCTCGCTCACCCCCCGCGACGGCTCGCCGCCGGTGCGGCGCAAGACGCCGACCAACCTGCGCGCGCTCATCGGCCACAACGGCGTCGAGCAGTTCTACCTCGACCTGCGTACCCAGGGCCCGCACGCGCTGGTGGGCGGCACCACCGGCGCCGGCAAGTCCGAGTTCCTGCAGTCGTGGGTGCTGGGCATGGCGGCCGCGCACAGCCCGGACCGCGTGACCTTCCTGTTCGTGGACTACAAGGGCGGCGCGGCGTTCGCCGACTGCGTGCACCTGCCGCACACCGTGGGCCTGGTCACCGACCTGTCGCCGCACCTCGTGCGCCGCGCGCTGTCGTCGTTGCGCGCGGAGCTGCACTACCGCGAGCACCTGCTGAACCGGAAGAAGGCGAAGGACCTCGCGTCCCTGGAGCGCACCGGCGACCCGGAGGCGCCGCCGAGCCTCATCATCGTGGTGGACGAGTTCGCCGCGCTGGTGGGCGAGGTCCCCGAGTTCGTGGACGGCGTCGTCGACGTCGCCCAGCGTGGCCGGTCGCTCGGCCTGCACCTCATCCTCGCGACCCAGCGGCCCGCGGGCGTCATCAAGGACAACCTGCGCGCCAACACCAACCTGCGCATCGCGCTGCGGATGGCCGACGAGTCGGACTCCAAGGACGTGCTCGGCGACAAGATGGCGGCGCACTTCCCGCCGTCGATCCCCGGACGCGGGGCCGCGAAGACCGGCCCGGGCCGCCTCACGACCTTCCAGACCGGCTATGCCGGCGGCTGGACGAAGGACGAGCCGGAGCCGTCGCCGATCGACGTCGAGGAGATGGACTTCGGCACGGGGCGCCGCTGGGAGATGCCGACGGTCGCCCGGGCCGACGACGACGGGGACCCTGGGCCCAACGACATCGCCCGGATGGTGGCGACGATCCGGTACGCGGCGTCGAGCGCCGGCGTGCCCGCGCCCCGCAAGCCCTGGCTCGAGGAGCTGGCCGCCACCTACGACCTGGCCCTGCTGCCCAACCCGCGCACGGACTCGCGCCTGCTGCTCGGCGTGCGGGACGACCCGCACGGACAGGCCCAGCCGACCGTGCACTACGAGCCGGACCTGGACGGCAACCTGGCCGTGTACGGCACTGGTGGTACCGGCAAGAGCACCACGCTGCGCACGATCGCGGTGTCCGCGGGCCTCACGGCCCGTGGCGGCCCCGTCCAGGTGTACGGCATCGACTGCGGCTCCGGCGGCCTGTCGATGCTGGAGAGCCTCCCGCACGTCGGTGCGGTCATCTCCGGCGACGACGAGGAGCGCGTGTCGCGCCTCATGCGCCGGCTCACCGAGATGCTCGACGAGCGTTCCGCGCGCTACGCGGACGTGCGGGCGAGCACGATCGACGAGTACCGCCGCATCGCGAACCGGCCGGACGAGCCGCGCATCATCGTGCTGGTGGACGGCATCGGGTCGTTCCGCGACAACTACGAGATCTTCGCCGGCCGCGGGTTCTCGGTCTACGGCGCGTTCTCGCAGCTCGCCACGGACGGCCGCCCGGTGGGCATCCACCTGGTGATGTCGGGCGACCGCGCGGTGGCGGTGCCGCCGGCGCTGGCGTCCACCGTGCAGAAGCGGATCGTGCACCGCATGGCGCGCGAGGACGACTACATGATGCTCAACGTCCCCAAGGACGTGCTGACGCCCGCGTCGGCGCCCGGCCGCGCGATCATGCACGGTCAGGAGGCTCAGGTCGCGGTGCTCGGCGGCGACCCGAACGGAGCCGTGCAGTCGCGTGAGCTGGCCAAGCTCGAGCAGACGATGCGGCGCATGGGCACCGTGCAGGCGCCCGGCATCGCGCGGCTGCCCGACAACTTCACGCTGGACACGCTGCCCGTGCGCACGGGCGAGCTCGCGACGATCGGCCTGCGCGACCTGGACATCACGCCCGTCGGCCTGCCGCTGCGCTCGCCGTTCATGCTGTCCGGCCCGCCCGGGTCGGGGCGCACGACGGCGTTCGTGACGCTCGCGACCGCGCTGCGTCGCAAGGGCGGCACGCGCCTGGTGTACCTGTCTTCCCGGCGCACGAGCCTGGGTGCCCTGGACCTGTGGGACCAGCAGGCGGCCAACCCGGAGGACGTCGTCGAGCTCCTGAAGGAGCTCACGGAGCTGTTGAACGCGGAGAGCGTCGCCCCCGGCGGGCTCGCCGTGATGATCGAGAACTACACGGAGCTCACGGGCACCCCGGCGGAGAAGCCCCTCGAGGCGTTCGTGAAGCTCGCGGTGCGCAAGGAGCACTTCGTGGTGGGCGAGTCGGAGTCGTCGACCTGGTCGAAGGCGTTCACCCTGGCAGGGCCGTTCAAGTCCGGGCGCAACGGCATCCTGCTGACGCCGGGCGACACGGACGGCGACACCCTGATGAACACCCCGCTGGGGCGCATGCGGCGCAAGGACTTCCCGCCCGGCCGCGGGTTCCTCATCACCGCGGGGCGCGCCGCCAAGATCCACGTCGCCCTGCCGGGCTGACGGGCACGGGATGGGGAGGGCTCCCCATTCCCGGACGTCGCGGGCTCTGGTTGAGTGAGCGGCGTCGAAACGTGAGGAGAGGTTGCCCGTCGGGGCAGCCATGAGCGAAGGAGCATCACATGGTCGCAGAGGGTGGCAACGTCTTCGGTCTTGACGTCGAGGCAGTCCGGAGCCTGGCGAACGTCCTGCGGGAGCAGGCGGAGCAGGTGCGCACGGCGGTCTCCACGATCACGTCGCAGATGGGTCAGACGGAGTGGAACGGCCCGGACGCCGTGCAGTTCCAGGAGGAGTGGGACGGGACGCACTCGTCGAAGCTGAACGAGATCGCCTCGGCGCTGGACGGGTACGCCACGACGGCGGACAACAACGCGTCGTCGCAGGAGGACACCTCGAACTCGTACTGAGTTCGAGCAGGGTCCCCGCTGCGGAGACCGGCGAGGGGTGCGAGGCCACGCGTGGTGCCGCACCCCTCGCGGTCCGTCCCGCGGGCGCCCGATGTCGTTCGCTGAGCGTTCCCTGGACGGATGTATCGAACCGGATGGGTAGCGCTCCCCATTCCCGGATGCCCCGGGCTCTGGTTGGCTCAGGGCGTCGAAGCGAAGAAGGCTTGTCCGTAGGGGGCAGCCATGAATGAAGGAGCATCACATGGTCGCAGAGGGTGGCAACGTCTTCGGTCTTGACGTCGAGGCAGTCCGGAGCCTGGCGAACGTCCTGCGGGAGCAGGCGGAGCAGGTGCGCACGGCGGTCTCCACGATCACGTCGCAGATGGGTCAGACGGAGTGGAACGGCCCGGACGCCGTGCAGTTCCAGGAGGAGTGGGACGGGACGCACTCGTCGAAGCTGAACGAGATCGCCTCGGCGCTGGACGGGTACGCCACGACGGCGGACAACAACGCGTCGTCGCAGGAGGACACCTCGAACTCGTACTGAGTTCGAGCAGGGTCCCCGTCGCGGGGACGAAAGAGAGGTGCGGCACCACGGCAGCGGTGCCGCACCTCTCGAACGCTGGGTCGGGTCGAGTGGTGCGGATCCCGGACGGACGTCCGGTGGGGTGTTGAGGAGGAGCTGTGGGCGAAGGGATGTACGGCGCCGATATCGAGGCGCTGCGCCTGCTCGCGGACAAGATCGCGGAGGGCGGCACCACGCTGGAGGCCGCCATCACGGCCGTCGAGACGGCCATGCCCGGCCCGGAGGGGTGGGACGGCCCCGACGCGGAGGGATTCCGCTCGGAGTGGGGCGACACGCACGTGACGCGGCTGCGCGACACGGCGAACCTGCTGAGCGACGTCGCGACGAAGGTGCGCGACAACGCGGACGAGCAGGACACGACGTCGAACGACTACACCGGTTTCGCCGGCGTGACCACGACCGGCACCGGCACGGCCGGCGGTGGCGGTGGCGGTGGAGGCGGCGGCGGGGTCGACGGATCCGAGGAGGAGGGCGGGGAGAACCCGCTCCCGAACGTCGGCTCCGACCCGACCGCCGAGCCGACCGACCCGAACGACCCGAACCACACCTGGACCGACGGGTACAACGACCACCGGGGCCCGCAGTCCCGGTACGAGTCCAGCGGCACCTACGACGAGAACGGCAACTACACGCCGTCCGCCGAGGGCGAGAGCGCCGTCAACCGCCCCGCCGAGAAGGGCGACATCAACCACACGCTCGTCGAGGGCGAGACCGGCGGCTTCGTCGGCGCCGAGGCCGGGGTCGACGGCAAGTTCGGCGACGAGGACGGCTTCCACGGCTCCGGCGAGGCCGGGGCGTCCGCCGGCGCCGGCTACGACGCGGCGGGCGAGGTCAGCGTCTCCGAGAACGGGCTGGTCGCGGAGGGCTCCGCCGGCGTCAACGCCGGGGCGGGCGCGAGCGCGAGCGGTCAGGTCGGGTACGGCGACCACGTCTCTGCGGAAGGCTCCGCCGAGGCGTTCGTCGGCGGTCGCGCCGAGGTGACCGGCGGTGCGTCGATCGGGCCCGACGGCGTGGGCGTGAGCGCTGGCTTCGACGCCTTCGCGGGGGGCGAGGCGTCCGCCGCCGCCTCCGGTACCGTCGCCGGCGTGACCGCCGGGGCCGAGGGCACCGTGTACGCCGGGGTCGGCATCACGGCCAACGCGGACGTGAACCTCGGGTTCGACAGCGTGGGTGTGGACCTCGAGCTGGGTGCTGCGCTCGGTATCGGCGCCGGCTTCGACGTCTCCCTCGAGTGGTCGCCGGCCGACACCGTCGACGCGATCACCGATGTCGGCGGCGACGTCTGGGACGGGGTCACCGGCGGCTGGTGGTGACCTGGGATGGCAGCGACTGATTGGATGAGGACATGAGCACAGTCACCTACCCGAGCGGGACCTTCCCGGGGTTCCCCGAGGTCACGATGGACTGCCCCGAGGGCTGGGTCCCGCACCAGGTCCCTGCGGCGCAGCTCGCGATCGTGCAGGAGCGGCCCGAGGGGGAGTTCCGGCCCAACGTGGTCGTCGTGATGCAGCGGCTCGCGCCCGAGCAGACGTTCGAGAACGTCGTCAAGCAGGCGGTCGAGCGGTTCGAGGCGACTCCCGGCTACGAGGAGGTCGGCCGCACGGAGACGACGATGTCGGGCTTCACGGCAGTCCGCATCGAGGGCGCCTGGGCCACGGAGCAGACCGGGACGATCGCGCAGGCGCTGCGCCTCGCGGTCATCGAGCACGACGGCGTCCGTGACGTCGTCGAGGTCACCGGCACCTGCGCCGGCCCCCAGGCCACCGAGGTCTGGGCCGTCGTGCGGGCCATCCAGGACAGCGTGACCCTGGCCGGCCGATGACGGACGCGTACGACCCGAACGCCGAGCGGACCAAGCAGCTCGCCGTCGTCAGCCGCAAGGTGGTCTTCGTCGCCTGCGTCGTGCTGATGGTCGGCGGCGCGCTGCTGATCGTCGACGACCGGGTGGCGCTCGGGATCGGGCTCATCGTCGTCGCGTGGCTGCTCGCCCTGGCCCGTGGCGGCTGGACCCTCGCGCGGACGCTGCGGGCCGGGAAGGACCGGCAGCGGGCCGTCGTGCCCGCGGCGCCGGTCATGGCGCCGGGGGCGGCCTCGGCGGTCGACCGCGTGGTCGCCGACCTCGTCGGCATGAACGACGACGGGCTGCCCTACCTCGTCACGGCCACGCCGACCGCCGGCGGGGCGCAGGTCGAGGTGCGCTGGAAGGTCGAGGAGATGCGCTGGCAGACCCTCTTCGTCAAGGGGAAGGTCGCGTACGCGTGGCGCATGGAGGTCGACCTGGACCCCGCCACCTCGAAGTACCGCTTCACCGAGTACTCGGGGACGGCGGACGCGCGGGCCTTCGTCGGCCCGGGCGGCGCGGGGGCCCGCGCGAGCTGGAGCTGGCACCGCGGCAAGACCGCGTTCCAGCGGAAGATGACGGTCGTCGAGGGTGCCGACGGTCAGGTGACCGTGGCCGGATCGACCGGCCCGCGCACGTCGTGGGAGGGTGTGGCGTCGATCCAGCCCGGCGACGCGAAGGAGCCCGTCTTCACCGTGCTGCGCAACCACGGCTGGCGCCCACGGTTCGACTGGGCCGGCGCCCGCCTGTTCGAGAAGTAGTCATACCACCGAAGGACACTCATGAAGCAGACCACCACCCGCCGTCGTGCCCGGCTCGCGCTCACGGCCCTGATCGTCGCGCCGGCGCTCGCCGCGTGCTCGTTCTCGGCCGGTGACCTCGAGCCCGTGGGGGACGACGCCGAGGCGAGCCAGTCGGCCGAGGAGGCTCCGGAGGCGTCCGAGCCGGCGCAGGAGGAGTCCGCCGCGCCGGCCGAGCTCACCACCATCCACGCCGAGCACGTCGCAGCGCGCGTCCCGGCCGACTGGGAGACGGTCGGTGACGCGGACGGCTGGTCGTACGTGCACCAGAAGTCGAACGAGTCCGGCGGGGTCGCCGGGCGCGTGGGCTTCATGCCGGGCGGCTCCGAGATGACTGCCCAGGAGTCCGTCGACTGGTTCGTCAGCCAGGTCGAGGGCAAGGGCGTGACCGACGAGAACTACGCGCCCGTGACGACGCTGCGCGGCGAGGCCGAGCGCGCCAACACGTCCTACACGTACTCCAGCGGCGGCGAGACGTACACCGCCGTCGTGTGGGGCCTCGTCGACGGCAACGGCATCCCGTCGCTCGTGCAGCTGTCCGGCACGTCCGACGTCATGACCGAGGACTTCGTGCAGCAGTTCGACCAGTCGCTGAACCTCAACGGTGACTGGGAGGGCAAGGCGAGCTGACCGGCTCCGTCCGACGACGGGGGTGGCACGACCGACCAGGTCGTGCCACCCCCGTCGTCGTTCCGGCGCCGTCACCGGCCTCGTGACCGCCCCGGTCGGGCGGCGAGGCGGGTGGCGCGCGCGTGCCGGGTGCCGTCCACGCTGAGGATCACCAGCGCCACCCAGACGAGCGCGAACCCGGCCCAGCGGGTGGGCGGCATGTGCTCGCCGAACACGAGCAGCCCGAGCAGGAACTGCAGCACGGGCGTGAGGTACTGCAGCATCCCCACCACGGACAGGGGCAGCCGGCGTGCCGCGGCGGAGAAGAGCAGCAGCGGCAGCCCGGTGATGACTCCGCACGCGGCGAGCAGGAGCGCGTGCCCCGACCCCTCGGTCGTGAACGTGCCGGCACCTGTGGCGCCGAGGAACAGGAGGTACGCCAGCGCGAAGGGCGTGGCGACCGCCGTCTCGGCGGCGAGCCCGGGCAGCGCCCCGACGTCGCGGCCCACCCGGTTCTTCACGAGGGAGTAGAGCCCGAACGCGCCCGCGAGGACGAGGGCGATCCAGGGCAGGCCGCCCACCCCGGTGGAGATCACCACGACGGCCGCGGCGCCGAACCCCAGCGCCACCCACTGGGCGACCCGCAGGCGCTCGCGCAGCACGAGCACCCCGAGCAGCACCGTGAGCAGCGGGTTGATGAAATAGCCGAGTGCGGCGTCCAGCACGTGGCCGGAGAGCACCGCGTACACGTACGTGGTCCAGTTCACGATGATCAGCACGGAGGCGACGGCCAGCACGCCCATGGCGCGACCGTTGCGCAGGACGGCCACGAACGACCCGAACGTGCGCGTGACGAGCAGGAGCACCAGGCAGAAGACCAGGCTCCACACCACCCGGTGGGCGATGATCTCGACGGGCCCGGCGGGCTCGAGCAGAGGGAAGAACAGGGGCATCGCGCCCCACAGCACGAAGGCCGAGAGGCCGAGGGGCAGTCCCCAGCGGTCGGGGGAGGAGGGGGACGTCACCGCCACACCGTAGCCGGGCCGGTGACGCGCCGAGGGCGCGGCACGAGCGCGGGGTGACGGGGGCCACCGCGGGACGATTTCCGCCCAGGCCGTCCGGGGCGCTATGGTTCTACCCGCGAGCTCGTCCGCGAGCCCGCACGGCAGGTTGCCCGAGCGGCCAAAGGGATCTGACTGTAAATCAGACGGCTCAGCCTTCGGGGGTTCGAATCCCTCACCTGCCACCGCGACGGACGGGGCGCCACCCTCGGGTGACGCCTCGTCCGACGTCTGGAGGGGACCTCGCGGTCCCGGTGCACGGTGTGATCGAGCGGGCGTTCCGCGGATTTCACCAGGTGCCGAGAGCCGTGTAGAGTCTTCTCCGCTGCCCCGATAGCTCAGTCGGCAGAGCGTCTCCATGGTAAGGAGAAGGTCAAGGGTTCGATTCCCTTTCGGGGCTCTGTGATGTGACGCGGGACCATCGTCCTTGTACGAGGATCGTTGGTCCTGCGCTCCTTCACGCGCGGCGGGGTAGCTCAGCTGGTCAGAGCGCACGACTCATAATCGTGAGGTCGCGGGTTCGAGCCCCGCCCTCGCTACCGACACCATCACGGTTCGACGGCCGGCGTCGGACCGGCCTGTTCCTTGATTCACGTGGCGCCTTCCGGGGGCGCGAGAGGTGACACACCATGGCTGCCAAGAGCGCGGACGTCCGCCCGAAGATCACGCTGGCCTGCGTGGACTGCAAGGAGCGGAACTACATCACGAAGAAGAACCGTCGTAACGACCCCGACCGTCTCGAGCTGGCGAAGTTCTGCCCGCGCTGCGGCAAGCACACGTCGCACCGCGAGACTCGCTGACCCAGTCGACGGATCACCGCACCGACGTGGCGAACCCCGACTTCGCGGGCCGCGAGTACGCGGCCACCGCCCCCTACTCCGTGGGGCGCGAGAAGCTCCGTGAGTTCGCCGCCGCGGTCGGTGCCGCCCACCCCGCGCACCACGATCTCGTGGCGGCGCGGGGTCTCGGCTATCCGGACCTGGTCGCGCCCCCGACGTTCGCCGTCGTGGTCGCACAGCGCGCCGAGGCGCAGTACGTCCAGGATCCGGAGGCCGGGATCGACTTCTCCCGGGTGGTGCACGCGGACGAGAAGTTCGTCCACCACCGGCCGATCGTCGCGGGCGACGAGCTGGTCACGGTGCTCCACGTCGACTCCGTGACCCAGCGCGCGGGCATCGCGATGGTGACGACGCGCTGCGAGATCTCCGCGCAGGCCGACGACGGCACGCGCGAGCCGGTCTCCACCGTCTCGTCCAGCCTCGTGATCCGCGGGGAGGACTCCTGATGGCCCGGCCCGTGCTCGCGGACCTCAGCGTCGGCGCCGTCGTCGCCACCGGCGCGGTCGAGCTCGACCGCGCCCGCCTCGTGCGCTACGCCGGGGCCAGCGGGGACTTCAACCCGATCCACTGGGACGAGTCCTTCGCCACCGGGGTCGGGCTTCCCGACGTCATCGCCCACGGCATGCTCACGATGGGCTCCGTGGTCGGCGTCGTGGCCGACTGGGCGGGAGACCCGGGCGCCGTCGTCGCCTACCAGACCCGCTTCACGAAGCCGGTCCCGGTGCCGCGCGACGGCACCGCCGTCGTCGAGGTCTCCGCGGCCGTCGGCGCGATCGACGCGGACGCCGGGACGGTGCGCGTCGACCTCACGGTGACCCATGAGGGTGGCAAGGTGCTCGGCCGCTCGCAGGCGACCGTCCGCCTCTCCTGACGCCTCCCCGGCGCGACGAGATTTTTTACGCCTTTCACTTCCCATGAAACGGGATTTCACGGTTCGATGACGAGGTGCGCCCCGCGCGCACTCCGTCCTCGAGAGGAGCACTCCCCGTGAGATCCGTACGACGACGCACCATCGGCCTGGCAGCCGCCGGCCTCCTCGTTCCCCTGGTCACGATCCCCGCGGTCGCCGCGGGGGCCGGGCCGTCCACCGCCCCCACATCCGGCGTGACCTGCGACGCCGTCGTCGCGGCGCCGGACCGGGAGTCCGTCTTCGCCGCCGCGAGCGACGCCACCGGGGTCCCCGCCGACCTGCTCAAGGCCGTTTCCTACATGGAGTCCCGGTGGGACCAGCACGCCGGCACGCCCAGCGCCGACGGCGGCTACGGCCTGTTCAACCTGCTCGACCACGCCCCGGAGGCGCCCGACGGAGCCGGCAAGGACGCCACGCCCCGCGCTCCCGTGAGCGAGCTCGACCGCGCCGCCGCCCTGACGGGGCTGTCGGTCGCGGACCTGAAGTCCGACGCCGGCGCGAACACCTGCGGCGCCGCGGCGCTCCTCGCCTCCTACCAGGAGGACGCGGGCCGGGGCGCCGACGGGGGCCTCGCGTCGTGGGACGCCGCCGTCGCGCGGATGAGCGACGCCCCGACGTTCGCCGACCGGGTGTTCAGCACGCTGCGCCAGGGCGGGGCGCGGACGACCGACGACGGCGGTCGTGTCACCCTCGCGGCCCGGGCGGACGCCGTCCTGCCCGAGAGCGCGTCCGCGGCGACGAGCGACCCCGCCGCCGACTGCCCGCCGGACCTGGGGTGCGAGTGGCTGCCGGCCCCCTACGAGAAGGCGAGCCCCGGGCTCCCGGACGACACCGGCGACTACGGCAACCACGACCAGGCCGACCGCACGGGTGAGGGCGGCCCGTCCATCGACTACATCGTCATCCACGACACGGAGACGGCGTACGAGCCGAGCGTGCGCCTCGTCACCGACCCCACGTACCTGGCGTGGAACTACACGCTGCGCTCGTCCGACGGGCACGTGGCCAACCATCTCGAGCCCGGCGACGTCGGCTGGCACGCGGGCAACTGGTACATGAACATGCACTCGATCGGCCTCGAGCACGAGGGCTGGGCCGGGACGTCGGGCTGGTTCACCGAGGCGATGTACCAGTCGTCGGCGGAGCTGGTGCGCCATCTCGCCGGCGAGTACGACATCCCGCTCGACCGGGCGCACGTCATCGGCCACGACCAGATCCCCGGCATCCTGCCCGGCTCCACGAAGAACGTGCACTGGGACCCGGGGCCCTACTGGGACTGGGAGCACTACTTCGAGCTGCTGGGCGCGCCGATCGGGGACGGGCTGAGCCCGACGTCGGACGTGGCACCCGGCGACGTCGTCGAGGTGGTCGCGGGCTATACCGACAACGCGAACCCGGTCACGGGCTGCGCGCAGGCGTCGCCCGGATCGGGGGACTGCGTCAAGGGTGCAGGGACGAACTTCGTCGTCGCCCACCAGGGGCCGTCGCTCGACGCGCCGTACGCGCGTGACCCGGGCTGGAAGCCGGGCGGCGCGGACGGCACGACCTACGCCAGCGACATCAGCGCGCGCGTCACGTCGGGCCACAAGCTCGTCGTCGCGCAGGTGCAGGACCAGTGGCTGGGCGTGTGGTGGGCCGGGTCGCTGGTCTGGATCCACAACCCGGCGGACCGTCCCGTGGTCGTGCCGAGCACGGGGCAGACGGTGACCGTGAGCGGCGACGCGGCGGCGGCCGTCTACGGCCGGGCGTACCCGGAGGGCGCGGCCTACGCGCCCTACCCGGGCATCACGCCGCAGGCGGTCACGCCGATCGAGTACACGATCGGGGCCGGCCAGACGTACGTGGTCTCCGACGACACGGTGACGACCGACTACTACAACGCGAAGTCGTTCGACGGCTCGATCCCCGACGACCGGACGGACGTGCGCGGGGAGGACGCGTACTACCAGCTCTGGTACGCGCACCGGCAGGTGTTCACCCGCGCCGCGGACGTGACGCTGCACGACCCGGTGGTCACGGACGTCGAGGGGCCGGGCATCGTGGGCCGGGCGCAGATCGGCAAGGTGCTGAGGGTCGACGTGGGGGAGTACCTGCCCGGCTCGGACGACACCGAGGTCGACGTGCAGTGGCTGCGCGACGGCGATCCCGTGCGCGGCGCGGACGGGTCGCGGTACCACCTCACCGGCCGTGACCGCGGTGCGGAGATCTCGGTCGAGGTCACCGTCTCAGCTCACGGCTACACGTCGGCGACCTTCACGTCCGACACCGTCGGCCCGGTGCGTCCGCACTGAGCCCGCACTTCCGCTGGTCGAGCCTGTCGAAACCCTTCCTCGGTTTCGACAGGCTCGACCGGCGTCGACCCTCACCAGTTGGGGGTGGCCCCCGGGGCGTTGCGGGGCAGCTTCACCTGGTGCGGGTGGATGACGTACGCGAGGCCGTCGGTGGACGTGATCCAGACGCGCTCGAAGTTCTCCCGCGTGTAGACGCTGCGCACGTCGGCGTCGGTGGCCTTGTTGGGGTCGTTGATGATCGGGTCGCCCTCGGCCGTGAAGCCGACGATCGTCACCAGGTGGCCGTCGGTGCCGTAGCCGGCCTCGGGCATCTCCTCGTTCGCGAAGTTGATCGACACGACCAGCGGGACGCCGGCGGCGACGAACCGCTCCGCCTCGGCGAGGGACCGCAGCCGCGTGACGAACGACTCGAGCCCGAACTCGTGCGCGTACGCCGTGTTGAAAGGCCAGTTGCCCGCGCCCTCGTACGTGTAGTCCCACGCGTTGATGGCGGCGTGCGCCACCTGCGGGTCGCCGTTCGGGGCGACGATGCCCTCGAGCCGCGCGGCGGGCACCTGGTACTTCTTGCCGTAGGAGTCCTGGATCATCGTGGTCGACGTCGGAGAGCACCACACCTGGCCGCCGCCCCCGAACTCGGGGTACTCGCCGATGTGGATCAGCTGCGAGTAGCCCGGGACATCAAGCTCGACCTGCCGCCCGAGCGTGAAGTCGCTGGTGTCGGTGTACGCGGAGTCGGGCAGGTACTCGTTGGTCATCGTCGTCACGCCCGCGAGCCGTGGGGTCGCCCTCGATCCGGCGGGACGGTGCAGCGTGACCCGGGTCTGGAAGGCCTCGGGCTCGTGGCCGGTGCGCGCCGAGAAGGTGTCGGTCCAGATCCTCGCATCGGCGTCGGCCTGGTCGTCGACGGACGTGCGGTGGATGTCGCCCACCGACCCGTCCGCCGGGGCGAAGTCGGAGCCGGAGGCCCACCGCCCCATGACGTACCAGGTGGTCCAGGCCCCGTCCGCCTTGCGGCCGCGGAACTCGACCTCGACCCAGGTGCCGGTCGGGGTGGTGGCGTTCCACGAGGTCACGGACTCGTCGACCGCGTACCCGGTCTCGACGACAGGGGACGTCCAGGTGCCCGTCTCGTACGCGACGGGGGTGCCGTCGCCGAACGGGTCGGTGTAGTCGGTGGCCGGCCCCCCGGCGTCCCGCACGACGAGCGTGCCACCGGGCCCCGGGCGCAGGTTCTCCCACTCGCCCTGACGCAGGTCGCTGACGCCCTGCCAGTGGGTGGTGGTGATCTTGTTGCCCGACGGCGCCGTGTCGTCCGCGGTGTCGGCGCCGGCCGCGCCCGCCGTCGGGGCGATCACCGCCCCCGCTGCCAGTGCCGCCGTCGTCGCTCTCATCCAGCTCCTCCGCACCATGCCTGTCACGGTCCCTCCCCAGGGACGGGGGCGTGGGACGGTCCCCACCGCCCGTTGGCAAAGACTTTCCCAGAAACTGTGGCGCGTGTCACGGCCTTGCGCACAGCCATGGGGTCGTCGCCGCGGCCGCCCCGGGCCCGGGGTCACGCTCAGGCGGCGAGCTCGGGCGGCACGTCGTCGTCGTGCCGCACCGCGAGCGATGTCACCGCCCGGGTCAGGCAGACGTACAGGCGGCGCAGCCCGGGCTCGCGCTCGGTCTCCCCGGCCACGATCCCCGCCGGATCGTCGAGGACGACGTGGTCGAACTCCAGGCCCTTGGCCAGGGAGGCCGGGACCAGGTCGAGTCGTGCGTCGAACTCGGTGGCCTGGTCGTCGGCGGCGTCGGCGGCGCCGGTCTGGTCGTACGCCCTCACGTCCTCCTCGCCGACGACGGCGAACTCCAGCCCGGCGGCCAGGAGCCGGCGTCGGGCGACGTCCACGCCGGCGTCGGGCACGATCAGCCCCACCGAGCCGTCGCGTGCGAGCGCGGCCCGCACCAGCTCCTCTGTCGGCGCCGTGGTGAGCAGGAGCTCGCCGCGCGCCCGCCGTACGGCCACGGGAGGCGCGAGCTCGGGCGCGATCGTCGGCAGGAGGCGCGCCGCGTACTCGATGACGTCCCCGGGCACACGGAAGCCTGCGGTGAGCTGCTCGACGTGCCCGTCGGGCTTGCCGAGCTGGTGGAGCGCGTCCGCCCAGGAGCGCACGGCCCACGGTGTGGTCGCCTGGGCGAGGTCGCCGAGGACGGTGAGCGAGCCCGTGCGGGCCCGGCGACCGAGGGCGCGCAGCATCATGGGCGACAGGTCCTGGGCCTCGTCGACGACGACGTGTGCCACCGAGGGCGCGCGCTCCAGCAGGTCGGCGAGCTCGTCGAGGAGCACGAGGTCGGCGAGCGTCCACCGGGCCGCCCCCGCGCTCCGCGGCGCCACGGCCCAGGCGAGGGTCTGGCGCTCGGCCGGAGTGAGGATGCCGTCGGACATCTCCGCGAGGAACTCCGCGTCGGCCAGCAGGCGGTGGAGCAGCCGGGCGGGCGCGAGAATCGGCCAGAGCGTCGCGGCGTAGTCCTTGACCGCCCTGGTGCGCGCCAGGACGTCCCACGCACGGTCGTCGAGCGCGTCGCCGCTTGCCTCGATCTGTTGCAGGATCCGGTGCGCCAGCGCGTACCGGAGCTGCTCCCGTCCGGCGTCGTAGCGCAGGTCGCGGCCCACCACGTGCGCGACGGCGTCGCGGGCCTCGTGCGTCGGCACCCGCCAGCGACGGGAACCGCGCGGCAGGACGAGCGCTTCCCCGGGCTCGCCCAGGTGTGACCAGACGGCACGGCGCAGCACCTGCGCCATCCGGGCGTCGCCCTTGAGCCGGGCGGCCTCGGCCGGCTCCGCGCCGCGCAGGCGGCCGTGCGCGGCGACCATCTCCTCGACCGTCGTCTGCCGGGCGTCGACCTCGCCGAGGGCGGGCAGCACGTCCCGGATGTAGCGCAGGAAGCTCGAGTTCGGCCCGACGACGATCATGCCGCGCCGCGTGACCTGCTCACGGTGCGCGTACAGCAGGTAGGCGGCGCGGTGCAGGCCCACGGCCGTCTTCCCCGTGCCGGGCGCCCCCTGCACGACGACCGTGCGATCGAGGCCGCTGCGGACGATGACGTCCTGCTCGGGCTGGATCGTCGCCACGATGTCGCGCATCGGCCCGGTGCGCGGGCGCTCGATCTCCTGCTCGAGGATCTCCGAGTGCTCGGCCTCGGTCACGGCCGCGCCGGAGAGCGCCTCGTCCTCGAACCCGGTGAGGACGCCCCGCGCGAAGCCGTACCGGCGCCGGGCCGTCACTCCCATCGGGTCGTCCCGGGTGGCGCGGTAGAACGCCGCGCTCACCGGTGCGCGCCAGTCCACGACCAGCGGGTCGCCGGCGGTGTCGGACACGTGCCGCCGCCCGACGTGGAAGACCTTGCCACCGGACGGCTCGTCGTGGTCCAGCCGGCCGAAGAAGAGCGGCACGTGGGGGTCGTCCGCGAGCTGCGCCAGGCGCCGGGCCAGCGTGCGCTCCAGTGCCTCGGCGCTGATCCGGTCGCCGGCATGGACGGTCAGCCCCGCCGTGCGCTCGCGCATCCGGGCGAGCTCCTCGCGCGCCCGTTCCAGGTGCGCCCGTTCCCGGTCGATCTCGGCGGGGGACACGGCAGGCACGGCTGACCTCCAGGGCGGCGGGTGGGAGCCGCAGGACATTACCCGGTCGGGGTGGTGGGGGCAACGTCCCCAGCGACGGTGGATCGCGCCCTCGTCGCCGGGGCGGGGAGCGGATGTGATCTGCGTCGTCCCGGTTGGCATCCGAGCCAGGCAACCCTAAGTTAGGCCAGGCTGACCTCAGTTCGATCCCTCAAGGAGTCCCGTGACGAAGCCCTCCGACCTGCTGGGAGCCGCGACCGCGGCCGACTACGCCGGCGCGCTGCACGCCGTGGTGGACGACGTGGCCGCCCGCGTCGCGACCGCCCGGCAACCGTTCTGCGGCGCGAGCCGCCGCGAGCTGCAGGCGCTCGTCGATGCCGTCGACCTCGACGGGCCGCCGGTCGGGACGCCCGACGCGCTGGCCGAGACCGCCGACCTCTACGCCTCGCACGCCGTGTGGTTCCACCACCCCGCCTACGCCGCGCACCTCAACTGCCCGGTCGTGGTCCCGGCTGTCGGGGCGGAGGCCATGCTCGCCGCGGTCAACACGTCCGTGGACACCTACGACCAGTCGACGGTCGCGACGCTGATGGAGCAGCGCCTGGTCGAGTGGACGGCGCGACGCATCGGCTTCGCGGCCGGGGACGGCGTGTTCACCTCGGGCGGCACGCAGTCCAACCTGCAGGCGCTGCACCTGGCGCGCGAGGCCGCGCTCACCGCGCCCGACGGCGGCCGGCTCGGCGGGGCGGACCGCCGCGAACGCCTCGGTCGCCTGCGCGTGCTGGCCACGACCGCAGGCCACTTCAGCGTGGCGCGCTCGGCGCTGCTGCTGGGCCTGGACGACGACGCCGTCGTCCCGGTCGCCACCGACGCCGCGGGGCGTCTCGACCCCGGCGCGCTGGCCCGGGCCCTGGTCGACGTCGAGCGCGCGGGCGACGTCGTCATGGCGGTCGTCGTCACCGCGGGGACCACCGACCGCGGCTGCATCGATCCGGTTGCGCCCGTCGCGGACCTGTGCGACGCCGTCGGCACCTGGCTGCACGTCGACGCCGCGTACGGCGGCGGGCTGCTGGTCTCACCGCGTCGCCGTCACCTGCTCGACGGCATCGAGCGGGCCCGCAGCGTCACGGTGGACTTCCACAAGACGTTCTTCCAGCCGGTGTCGTCCAGCGCGCTCATGGTCCGCGAGCCGGCGGACCTCGCCCGCGCGACGTGGCGCGCGGACTACCTCAACCCCGCCGAGGAGGCGGGGGAGCCCAACCCCGACCTCAACCTCGTCGACAAGTCGCTGCAGACCACGCGCCGGTTCGACGCGCTCAAGCTCTGGGCGACGCTGCGCGCCGTGGGCGCCGACGGGATCGGCGGGATGGTGGACGCCGTCTGCGACCTCGCGGCCGCCGTGCACGCCGACCTCACCAGCGACCCCGAGCTGCGCCTCCTGGCCACCACCGACCTCTCCACGGTGCTGTTCCGCTACCAGCCCGACGGGGTGGACGACGCGCAGGCGGACGCGCTGGTGCCGCGCGTGCGGCGCGTGCTCTTCGACTCCGGCCGCGCGCTCGTCGCGAAGACGGTGATCGACGGCCGCCCGTGCCTCAAGCTCACCCTGCTCAACCCCGACACCACGCTCGACGACGTGCGGGCGGTGCTCGACCTGGTCCGCGCCACGGCGCACGGGCTGCTCGCCGGCGAGGAGCTGCTCGCCGACGACGCGCCCCCGTGCCGCGGCACGCATCCCCGGCTCCCCGCCCGCACCCCGCTCTCGGAGGTCGCCCGATGACCCGCACCACCGACCCTGCCGCCGACTGCACGTACGACGTCCTCGGCGTCGGCATCGGCCCGTTCAACCTGGGCCTCGCCGCCCTCGCCGACCCGTTGGACGACGTCGATGCCGTCTTCCTCGACCGGCGCGACGGGTTCAGCTGGCACCCCGGGATGATGCTCGAGGGCGCCACGATCCAGGTGCCCTTCCTGGCCGACCTGGTGACGATGGCCGACCCGACGTCGCCGTACTCGTTCCTGGCGTTCCTCAAGGCGACGGAGCGGCTGTACCCGTTCTACGTCCGGGAGTCCTTCTACCCGCTGCGGGCCGAGTACGACCAGTACTGCCGGTGGGCGGCGGACCGCCTCTCGACCCTGCGCTGGGGGCGGGACGTCGTGCGGGTGGACCGCGACGCCGCCTCGGGCGACCTGGTGGTGACCGCCCGCCTCGCGGACGGGACGCTGGAGACCTACCGTGCCCGTCACGTCGTCCTCGGTGTCGGCACGACGCCGCGGCTCCCCGGCCCGCTCGCCGCCCTCGCGGCGCAGGCGGCAGGGAGCCCCGGAGCCGGTCCCGTCGTGCACAGCGCCGACTACCTGCCGCACCGCGGCGCGCTGGTCGCGTCCGGGTCGGTGACCGTCGTCGGGTCGGGGCAGTCGGCGGCCGAGGTGTATCGCGACCTGCTCGAGGACGCCTCTCCCGACGCCCACCGCGTGGACTGGGTGACGCGCTCGCCGCGCTTCTTCCCGATGGAGTACACGAAGCTCACCCTCGAGATGACCTCGCCCGAGTACACCGACCACCACCGTTCGTTGCCCGCCGAGCTGCGCGACATCCTCGGGCGCGAGCAGCGTGCGCTGTACAAGGGGATCAGCGGCGACCTGGTCGACGACATCTACGACACGCTCTACCGCAAGTCCGCCCTCGGGCGCGAGGTGCCGACCACGCTCCTGTCGGACACCGAGGTCGTCGCGGCGCGGCACGACCCCGACGGCGCGGGCGGGGCGGGGGAGTACGTGCTCACCCTGCGCCACGGCCAGCTCGGGACGACGGCGGAGCACCGCACGCGCGCCGTGGTCGCGGCCACCGGGTACGGCTCGGGCGTCCCGGGGTTCGTGGCGCCCGGCCTGGTGGACCTGGACGAGCTGGGCCGCGTGGACGTGGCCCGCGACTACACCGCCGGCGCGGGCGGCCGCCTGCACGTGGGGGGCACGGAGGCGCACACGCACGGCGTCACGGCCCCCGACCTCGGCTTCGCCGCATGGCGGAACTCCGTGATCCTCGCGCAGGTCACCGGCCGGGAGCCCTATCCGATCGAGCGGCGGACCGCGTTCCAGACGTTCGGCCTGCCCGGTGCGCGCGGCGGCGAGCCCGGCGCGGCGGCGACCGGCGCCCCGCGTGCCGAGGAGTTGGCGCGATGACGACCACGACGACAGCGACGACCACGACGACAGCGACGACCACGACGACCACGACGACAGCGACGGCCCGCCCCGCCCGCGTCGCCCCGGGCGCGGTGTCGCTCCAGCCGGTCGACCCGGCGCGCGACGCCGCCGTCGTGCATGCCTGGCTGGCCCACCCGGCGTCCGTGTTCTGGCACATGGGCCACCTGAGCGCCGCCGAGGTGCGCGACTACCTCACCGACGTCGCCGCCGACGCCGACCAGGACGGCTGGCTCGGCCGCGTCGACGGTCGCCCGGCGTTCTACGCCGAGACCTACGACCCGGGTCGCGTGCTGCTCGCCGGGATCCACGACGCCCTGCCCGGCGACGTCGGCATGCATCTGCTCGTCGCACCGCCGCCCGACGACCCCGCCGACCGCAGGCCCGGCCTCACGGACGCGGTGATGGCCGCCGTCGTGCGCTTCTGCCTGGCACCGGACGGGCGCGGGGCGGCGCGCGTCGTCGTCGAGCCCGACGTCACCCATCGCGCCGTCGCCGTGAAGAACGCGGCCGCCGGGTTCCGTGTGCTGCGCGACGTCGAGGTGAACGACGGCGGCCGCACGAAGCGGGCGGCGCTCAGCGTGTGCACGCGCGGGGACTTCGCGGCCTCGCCGCTCGGTGTCCTCGCCGGCGTCGGGGACGCCGCCGCAGGCGACCTCGCCCCGCACCTGCGCCCGGACCTGGCGGAGCACGCCCACCGGCACCTGGCCGCCAAGGCGCTCGCGGAGCTCGCGCACGAGCGACTCTTCCGCCCCGAGCCGGACCCGGTCCCCGAGCGCCGCGAGCCGGACGGCGGCCCCGGGCCGGGGGTGGACACCGATCGTGCTCCCAGCGGTACGGGGCGGTACGTGCTGGCGATCGACGGCGTGACGTACCGGTTCGCGGCGCGCACGTTCGCCCTCGAGCACTGGGTGGTGGACCCGGCGTCGATCACGCGCACCGCGTCGGCGGGCGGCCACGACGTCGAGCTGCCCGTGGACGCGCTGGAGCTGGTCGCCGAGCTGCAGCCGTCGCTGCGGATCCCCGACGACCTCGTGGCGACCTACCTCGAGGAGCTGTCCTCGACGCTCGCCGCGGCGTGCGCCAAGCAGGAGCGGGAGCTGAACGGGGCGTCGCCCCAGGTCCCGGGCCTGCTCGCGGGGCTGGTGCCCACGGCCACGGCGGACGACGCGGACGACGGGCCGGCCGGCGACGACCGCCGTCGCGCCGACGCGTTCCAGGCCGCCGAGGCCGCGATGACCGAGGGGCACCCGGGGTTTCTGGCGAACAACGGGCGGATCGGGTTCTCGCTCGACGACTACCGCGCGTACGCCCCCGAGCGGGGCGAGCGGATGCGCCTGGTCTGGCTGGCCGCGCGGCGCGAGCACGCGCACCTCGCCCTCGGCGACGGGCTCACGGAGGAGGGGCTGTACGGCGACGAGCTGTCCGGCGCCGAGCGGGCGGCGTTCGCCGACCGCCTGGCCGGGCGCGGCCTCGACCCGGCCGACTACCTGTACCTGCCGGTGCACCCGTGGCAGTGGCAGCACCGCGTGCCGATCACGTTCGCCGCGGACGTCGCGCGCGGCGACCTCGTGCCGCTCGGCCAGGGGGCCGACGCGTACCAGCCGCAGCAGTCCATCCGCACGATGTTCAACCGCACGCGGCCGGAGCGGCACTACGTCAAGGTGGCGCTCGCGATCCAGAACATGGGCTTCCTGCGCGGGCTCTCCCCGGCGTACATGCGTGCCACGCCGGCGATCAACGACTGGGTGGCGGCCGTCGTCGAGGGCGACGCCACGCTGCGCGCCGCCGGGTTCCAGGTGCTGCGCGAGCGCGCGGCGGTCGGGTACACCGGCGACGTCTACCACCGGACCGCCCGCCCGAGCGCGCACCGCAAGATGCTCGCGGCGCTCTGGCGCGAGTCGCCGGTGCCGCGCACCGCGCCGGGGGAGCGGCTGGTCACGATGGCGAGCCTGCTGCACCGCGACGCCTCCGGGCGGTCGCTCGCGACGGCGCTCGTGCGCGCGTCCGGCGTCATGCCCGAGGAGTGGTTGCGTGCCTACCTCGACGCGTACCTGTACCCGCTGGTGCACTGCCTGCGCGCCCACGACCTGGCGTTCATGCCGCACGGCGAGAACCTCGTGCTCGTGCTGCGCGACGGCGTGGTGCAGCGGGTGTTCATGAAGGACATCGGCGAGGAGATCGCCGTCCTCGGCACCCGGGACCTGCCGCCCGGGGTGGAGCGGGTGCGAGGGGTGGTCGACGCCGACGAGAAGGCGCTCGCCATCCTCACCGACGTGTTCGACGGCGTGCTGCGCCACCTCGCCGGCATCCTCGCCGTGGACGGCGTGCTCGCCGAGGACCGGTTCTGGGCGGTCGTGGCGGACGTCGTGGACCGGCACGGCGCCGAGCACCCGGACCTCGCGCGCCGCGTCGATCTGCGGGTGCCCCGCTTCGCGCACTCCTGCCTCAACCGGCTGCAGCTGCGCAACACGCTGCAGATGGTCGACCTGACCGACCAGTCCGCCTCCCTCCTGTACGCGGGCACGATGGCGAACCCGGTGGCCGACACGAGGGCGCCGTGAGCGACCCCTCGGGCGGTCCGGGCCCCGGGGCGCCCGCGTCGCGGTTCCAGCTCTTCCGCGACGACCTGGGCGTACCGCACGTGCGCGCCGGGTCGGAGACCGACCTCGCGTACGGCCAGGGGTACGTCACGGCGCTGGACCGGGGCTGGCAGCTCGAGGTGGACCGCTGGTACGGCGAAGGCCGGCTCGCCGCGCGGCTCGGGGCGGCCGGTCTCGAGTGGGACCGGTTCGCCGTGCGGGTGCGGCTCGCCGACACCGCGCGCCGGGTCTGGGACGCGCTCGCCGAGCCCGAGCGCGCGTGGCTCGACGCGTACGCCCACGGGGTGCAGGCGGGCCTGGACGCCGGCGGTCGGGACACGCCCGAGCGCGCCGAGCTGGCGCGCGCCCTGGGCGGTGCCCCGCTGCCCGACGACGAGCCGTGGCGGCCGTGGACGCCGGTCGGCACGTTCCTGGTGCACCACGTGCTGTTCAGCGGCTTCCCGCACCTGCTGTGGCGCGAGCACGTGGCCCGCACCCTGGGCCCCGCGCTAGGCGACGAGGCGCTCGGCTGGTGGGGAGAGCGCGGGGCAGGGGGCCCGTCGTCGGGGTCCAACGCGTGGGCGCTGCACGGGTCGCGGACGGCCTCGGGCGCGCCGCTGCTGGCCGGGGACCCGCACCGCCTCCTCGAGCTGCCGGGCGTGTACCAGCAGGTCCGGCTCGCGCGCCCCGGTCACGACGTCGTCGGGCTCGCGTTCCCCGGCGTCCCCGGGGTGCTCCACTACGGCCACGCTGTGTCGTCGGGGCGTGAGGTGCCGGTCGAGGCCGCGTCGGTGCCGCCGCCCTCCGTGGCCTGGGGCGTCACGAACGCGATGGCCCACCACGCCGAGCTCTGGGCGGAGGGAGCCGACGCCGTGGAGGCCCGGTCGCGGGTGGTCGTGGAGGGGGCGGAGGTGGTGCCCGTGCGGGGCGGCGACCCCGTCGCCGTGAGGTGGGCCGAGACGCCCCGCGGCCCGCTGGTCACCGACCGGCACAGCCTGCGCTGGCCGGTGCGGGTCACGGCCGACGCCGGCGTCGCCGCCTGGCGGGCGCTCCAGCGCGCGAGCACGGCGCGCGACGTCGCCGCCGCGTTCGCCGGCTGGGTCGACCCCGTGAACCGGGTGCTCGTCGCCGACTCGACCGGCGAGGTGCTGAGCCTCACGGCGGGGCGGGTGCCGGACGTCGCGCCGTCGGGCCGGGTCGTGCCCGCGACACCCGGGCCGACGCCGGCGGCGCCGGTCTGGCGGGTGCTGCCCGGGCCCGCCGTCGTGGCCGACGTCGCGGTGGACGCCAACGACCGCCCGGCCCGGCCGGAGCACGACCTCGGCCACGCCTACGCCCCGCACCGCGGCGCCCGCGTGCGCGCCCTGCTCGCCGACCCGCCGCCGGGCGGGGAGACCGCCGCGGCCCAGGACCGGCTGCTCGCCGACACCCGCGACGGCGGCGCCGTCGAGCTGGTCGCCTGGCTCGGGCTGGCGCGCCCGTCGGTCGAGGCCAGGCTTCCGTCGGTCGAGCCCGTCGAGACCACGGAGCGCGCCGCTCGGCTGCGCGCCTGGGTGGCGGCGGGCGCGCGCACGGACGCCGACGACGCCGACGCCGCGCTGTTCGCCCGCTGGCGGCACGCGCTGGTGCGGCTCGTCGCGGCCGACCCGGCGCTCGCGCCCTTGCACGACGAGCACGGGCTGCCCGCGGTCTTCGCGCCGTGGCTCGACGTCGTCGCGCGCGTGGGCGACGCGCTCGCGGCGATCCTGGCGTCGGGCGTCGTCGACGGAGGGCGGCTGGCCGGGGAGGCGCTCGCGGACCTCGACAACCTCTCCGACGACCCGGCCCACAACCCCGCCGACGACGCAGGCGAGACATGGGGCGACCTGCACCGCCTCGCCCCGCTGCACGCGCTCGACCTGGTCCCGGGCGCGACGGCACCCGTCGTCCCGGTGGTGCCGCTCGGCGGGGCGGGCGACGCCGTGCGCTGCACGGGGGGCGTCCCCGGCGTGACCCACGCGGCCTCGCGCGGGTCGGTGGCGCGCTGGGTGTGGGACCTCGGCGACCGGCGCCGCAGCCGGTGGGGCGTGCCGTTCGGTGCCTCCGGGGACCCGCGCTCGCCGTACTTCGCCGACCAGCACCCCGCGTGGGCCGAGGCCCGCACCACCGCGATCGAGACCGAGTGGGCGCGGCTGCGCCCCGAGCCCCTGCCGACCCGACGACACCCGGAGGACCGATGACGACCGACCAGCCGAACCCGACCGACCAGCCGAACCCGAGCGCCCAGCCGAGCCCGAGCGCCCAGCCGAGCCCGAACGGCCACGGCGACCCGACCGGGCCTCCGCCGGCGACGGACCGGCTCCTGCCCGGCGCGCGCGGCGCGGAGGTGTGGCGCGCCGACGTCCCCGGCGCGGGCGCCGTCACGGCGCACGTGCTGGACCCGGTGGGCGACCTCGACGTGCTGCACGAGTGGGTCAACCGCCCGCACGCAGGGTTCTGGGGCCTCGCGGACCTGAGCCGCGACGACCTGAGCGCCACGTACGCGTTCGTCGACTCCCTGCCGACGCACCACGCCTACCTGGTGCGCTGGGACGGCGAGCCCGTCGTCCTGGTGCAGCTCTACCATCCGGAGGACGACCCGGTCTCGACCGCCTACGACGTGCGGCCCGGTGACCTGGGCATGCACTTCTTCAAGGGCGGCGACGGGCCCGCCGCCCGGTACGGCGTCCAGACCTGGGCGGTGATCGGCCCCGCCGTGCTCGCGTTCGCCCTGGCGGCGCCTGGGGTGCGGCGCCTCGTGGCGGAGCCCGACGCCCGCAACCGCCCGGCGATCACCCGCATGGCGGCGTTCGGCTTCGAGCCCGCCGGCACGGTGCGCTTCGAGTCCCCGCAGGGCCCCAAGGAGGCCGTGCTGGCGTTCTGCCCGCGCGAGCGCGCGGAGGCGTTGGTGGCCGGGTCCGTGGCGACCCTCGCGGCGGGCTGAGGGCGGTCAGTCCTGCGGGTCGGCCGGGCGGACGTCGGCGGGCACGAGCCCGGTGGTGGTGCCGGGCACGAGTTCGACGGGCAGCGTCGTGCAGGTGGGCTCCTCGCCGGCCAGCACGCCGAGCACGGCGCGGCCGAGCGCCGCGCCCTTCGCCTGCAGCGGCTGGTGCACGCTCGTGAGCACGTCGGGGGAGAGCCACGGCAGGTCGATCCCGTCGAACCCGGCGACCGACACGTCGTCGGGCACGCGCAGCCCCAGCTCGCGGGCCGCGATGACGGCGCCCGCGGCGAGCAGGTCGGAGTGGGCGACGATCGCCGTCGGCCGCTCCGTCTCCGGCACCCACGCACCGAGGATCTCGGTGGCGGCGTCGCGCCCGTGCTCCACCAGCGAGGCGGGCGTCTCCCAGGAGATCACCGGCTCCACCTCGTCGCGGACGCCCTCGAGACGGTGCCGCGTCGACGTGCGGTCGGCCTGCGCGAGGCGCGCCGCGTCGATCGGGCCGGACCGTTCGTCGGCGTCGAGGGGCAGCGTGATCTCCGCGATCCGGGTGTGCCCCAGGTCCTGGAGGTGGCGCACCGCCTGCGCGGTGCCCGCCCGGTCGTCGAGCGCGACCAGCGGCGCGCCGTCGACCCGGCCGCCCTCGCCGACGACGACGGGCACGTCGCGGCGCTGCAGGGCCGCGAGCGTCACGTCGTCGGTGAGCACGCCCCACACGAGCACGGCGACGTCCACGGCGGCGGACTCCAGCAGCGGGTCCACCACGGGCAGCGGCGCCGGCTCCCCGGCGGCGTGCGGCGCGGCGGCCGTGCGCACGCCGGGGATGAGCAGCACGCCCAGGCCCTCGGCGCCGAGCACGTCGACGAGCCCGTCCAGCACCTTGACGGCGACCGGGTCGCGGAACGCGCGGCCGGGCTGGTCGCCGAGCACCACCCCCACGATCCCGGAGCGGCCCGACCGGAGCTGCCGGCCCAGCGGGTTGGGACCGGAGTAGCCCAGCTCCGCCGCGGCCGCGAGCACCTTGTCGCGGGTCTCGGCGGTGATGGGGCCTGCGCCGGAGAACGCCAACGACGCGGTGGAGACCGAGACGCCCGCGAGGTCGGCCACCCGCGCGAGGGTCGGTCGGGTGCCGTGGCTGCGGCCCATGGAGCTCCTTCCGGCGGTGTCGGGCGAAGCCTACCCGCGGCGACCAGGGATTGGTCGAATCGATTTGACCGGAGTGGCGGGATCGGGAAGCGTCGCACCGTGAGCACCGACCTCCCCGCGCGCCCGCCCGCGCACGCCGTGCGCGCCGCCTGGGCCGTCTTCGTCGTCTTCGTCGTCGCGGGGATCGGCATGGCCACCTGGGCCTCCCGCATCCCCGCGGTGCGCGACGGACTCGGCTTCTCCGAGGCGGAGATGGGTGTGCTGCTGCTCACGGGGGCGATCGGCTCCCTCGTCGCGCTGCCGCTGTCCGGCATGATCGCCTCGCGCATCGGCGCGGGCCGCACCTGCGTGTCGTTCGCCGCGCTGGCGGCCGCGGGCTTCGCCGTCGCGACCCTCGCCGTCGACGGTGACCACCCGCTGCTGGTGCGGACCGGACTCTTCCTCGGCGGCATGGGGGTCGGCATCTGGGACGCCGCGATGAACCTCGAGGGCGCCGTCGTCGAGCAGCGTCTGGGTCGGTCCGTCATGCCGCGCTTCCACGCGGGGTTCTCGCTGGGCACCGTCGCGGGCGCGGGCATCGGGGCGCTCGCGGCGCACGCCGGGGCCTCGCTGGCCGGGCACGTCATCACGGTCATGGTGATCGACCTGCTGGTGGTCGTCGTGTGCGTGCGGTTCTTCGAGCCGACGCCGCACACGGCCGCGGCCGGCGACGGCGCGGCCGCCCCGGACACGCGGGCCGACCCCGCCACGGCGGTCGACACCGGCACCGGCCACACGTTGCGCGACACCCTGGCGACGTGGCGCGAGTCGCGCACGCTGCTGGTCGGGCTCGTCGTCCTGGCGGCCGCGCTCACCGAGGGCGCGGCCAACGACTGGGTGAGTCTCGCGGTGGTGGACGGCTTCGGCACGCCCGACTCGACCGGCGCGATCGCCCTCGCCGTCTTCCTGTGCGCGATGACGCTCACCCGGCTCGCGGGCACCTCCCTGATCGACCGGTACGGGCGCGTGACCATGCTGCGGGCGTGCGGCGCCGCGGCCCTGGTCGGAGTCCTCGTCTTCGCGCTCGTGCCGACGCTGTGGGTGGCGCTGGTGGGTGTGGCGATCTGGGGCGCCGGGGCCTCGCTCGGGTTCCCGCTCGGCATGTCCGCCGCCTCCGACGACCCGAAGCGGGCCGCCCTGCGCGTCTCCGTCGTGTCGACCGTCGGCTACTCGGCGTTCTTCGTCGGCCCGGCGCTCATCGGCTTCCTCGCCGAGCACGTCGGCTACCGCGACGCCCTGCTGGTGCTGGCCGTGCCGGTGGCGGTCGGGCTCGTCGTGGCGGGCGCCGCCCGGCCGCTGCCGACCGCCTCCGGCCCGGCGCGTACGCTGGGCGAGTGAGCCTGTCGACCCTGAACACGCCGTCCGCCGACGAGCCCGCCCGGCAGCGTGCCGGTCGCACGACGGCCGCTCCGGCGCTCTCCGAGCTCACCACGCTGCGCGTCGGCGGGCCGGTGGACGACTACGTGGAGGCGGAGTCCGAGGCGGAGCTCATCGACGCGGTGCGTACCGCGGACGACGCCGGGCAGCCGTTGCTGGTGATCGGCGGCGGCTCCAACCTGCTGGTCGCCGACGAGGGGTTCGCCGGCATGGTCGTGCGTGACGTGCGCCAGGGCCTCGAGGCCGACCTGGAGGACTCCTGCGGCACCGACGGCGCGTGCGGCGGAGCCAGCCTGCGCCTGCCCGCCGGGCAGGACTGGGACGCCTTCGTGGCAGAGGCCGTGGCGAACGAGTGGGTGGGCGTCGAGGCGCTGTCGGGCGTCCCCGGCACCGTCGGCGCGGCCCCGGTCCAGAACATCGGTGCGTACGGTCAGGAGGCGTCCGGCGTCGTGGCGTCGGTGGTCACCTGGGACCGGTCGACCGGGAGCCGCAGGACGTTCCCGCTGAGCGGCCTCGGCTTCGGCTACCGCACCTCGCTGCTCAAGCGGACCATGCGGGCGGACGGCGGCGAGGGCGCCCCCTGGTACCCCACGCCGAGGTACGTGGTGCTCGAGGTCAACCTCCAGATGCGGCTCGGCAGCCTGTCCGCGCCGGTCGGCTACGGCGAGCTCGCCCGGCGCCTCGGCGTCGAGGTGGGGCAGCGGGCGCCGTCGGTAGAGGTGCGCGAGGCCGTGCTGGAGCTGCGGGGCGGCAAGGGGATGCTGCTCGACGGCGTCGGCGTCGACCCGGGTGCGGGCTCGTCCTCCGGGGACGGTCCGGACCACGACCGCTGGTCCGCCGGCTCCTTCTTCACCAACCCGGTGCTGCCGGCCGAGTCCGCGGACGAGCTGCCCGAGGGCGCACCGCGCTTCGCGGTGCGGTCCGCCACGCCGGAGTCGACCGTCGGCCCGGGGCCGGGCGCCGTCGACCCCACGCTCGTGAAGACCAGCGCCGCCTGGCTCATCGAGCACGCCGGGTTCACCAAGGGGTTCGGCCTCGCGGGCGAGCACAGCCCCGCGCGCCTGTCGACCCGCCACACGCTCGCGCTCACCAACCGCGGCGGCGCGACGGCGGCCGACCTCGTCGCCCTCGCCCGCACCGTGCGCGACGGGGTCCGCGACACCTTCGGCATCGAGCTCGAGCCCGAACCGGTCCTGGTCGGCACCGCCCTGTAACGGCCCCCTGTCCCCGCTCACCGCGGGTGGGCTCAGTAGAGGACGACGGGCGTGCCCTTCGGCATGCCCCAGGAGTCCCAGAGCCAGCTGATCGCGGAGTTCGACACGCGCACGCAGCCGTGCGACGCGGGGTACGGCGGGATGGAACCCGAGCCGTGCACCGCGTACCCGCCCGAGAAGTACTTCGGCCGGTACATCGACCCCAGCTCGAGCGTGGACTCGTGCATACCGTTGCGCTCCATGTACACGGCGTAGGAGCCGCGCGGCGTCGTCGCGTGGTAGCTGCGGCCCTTGGCCTCGTACGTGTCGCCGTTGCCCGACGACGCGTTGATGATCCGGGTGACCTTGCCGTCCTCCACGGTCATCAGCAGCTGCCGGTCGAGGTCGATCTCGACGACCTTGCCGGACGACGAGTGCGCCGCCGGACGCACGCCGTCGTCCAGCGCGTCCTGAGTCTTCGGGCCGACGACGCCGTCGCGGTACTGCCCGGCAGCCTTCTGCAGCGCCCACACGGCCTGCTGCGTGGCGGGGCCGAAGCTGCCGTCCGCGTCCTGCAGGAAGTAGCCCAGCTCCTGCAGCCGCTCCTGCAGCGCGACGACCCGGTCGCCCGAGTCGCCGTACTCGAGCATCTTGTCGCGCTCCTCGGCGGCCTTCTTCTCCGCGGCCTCCTGCTCGGCCTGCTCCTTCTCCGCGGCCTCCTCGGCGGCCTTCTGCTCGGCCTCCTTCTCGGCCTTCTCCGCCGCCTTCTTCTCCGCGGCCTCCTGCTCCTTCGCCGCAGCCTCGTCGGCGGCGTCCTGCTCGGCCTGCCGCTCGGCCTGCTCGCGCTCGGCGGCCTCCTGGTCGGCCTTCTCCTGCGCGTCCTGCTCCGCGCGCCCCTGGGCGCCGTCGGACGCCGGACCGGCGTCGTCGGAGGGGGACACGGACGCCGTCGGGGCGGCGCCGGGCTGGGGCTCGGTGTCGCCCGACAGGGGCGCGCAGCCGGCGAGCGCCAGCGCGAGCACCACCGGCACACCGAGGACCGCCGCCGCCTTGCGCCGCCGCAGGCTGGGAACCGTACGCATCGTGCCCCTTTCGCGCCGGAGGCGGCGCACCCGGTGCGCCGCGAGGTACTACCGTGCCCCGCGACCACGCCGGCCGCTACCGCAGCGCTCCGACCGTGTCGTGATCGTGACCTGTCGCCCGCCGTTCACCTGCGAGGACGCACGACACGGCGGGATCGTGGGGGGCCGATCGCGCCCTTCGAGGACCGCGAGCCCCCACGTCGTCGGGCCGACGGCGCGGGGGCTCGGGTCCTGGCAGGCGGCGACGGTCAGCGCCGGTCCTCCTTGAGGACCGCGAGCCGCTGGCGGTACTCGGCCTCGTCGATCTCGCCGCGGGCGTAGCGCTCGCCGAGGACGTCGACGCCACCTGCGCCGCCGCGAGCCCACGGTGGTCCGTACCGCCGCGCGCGGCGGGCGATCAGGAACACGACGGTGGCGAAGAGCAGGAACCACAGGATCGGGAAGACGATCCACCAGCCCGGCCCGCCGCCGCCGGCGTAGGGGTGCGCGGCGACGGCCGCGGGGACGGCGATCGCGGTGGCAGTGGAGAGCATCGTGGACTCCTCATGACGGTGGGACCGCCCGGTGCGGACCCTTCGCCACCACCGTCGCCCGCGGGGACGGTCGGCGTCGTCAGCCCGCCGTACCGATCTCGGTGGTCCCGCGGTGCCGGTCCCGTCAGCCCGACCAGCCGGGGCGTACCACACCGCCCTCGTACGCCGCCACGACCAGCTGCGCGCGGTCGCGAGCGCCGAGCTTCGCCATCACCCGGGAGACGTGGGTCTTGACGGTCGACTCCGACAGGTAGAGGGTGCGGGCGATCTCGTCGTTGGACAGCCCGCCGGCCACCTCGACGAGCACCTCGCGCTCGCGGGCGGTGAGGTCGTCCAGGCCGGGCGGGGGCGGCACGTCGCGGGTGGCGTCGGCGACGCGTGCGAGCAGGCGCCGGGTGACGCCGGGGGACAGGAGCGCGTCCCCGGCGGCAGTCACCCGCACCGCGCGCACCAGGTCGGCGGGCTCGGTGTCCTTCACCAGGAAGCCGCTCGCCCCGCCACGGATCGCCTCGGCCACGTACTCGTCGAGCTCGAAGGTCGTGACGACGACCACGTGCACCTCGCCCGCGCGGGGGTCGGCGACGATGCGCCGGGTGGCCTCCAGGCCGTCGGCGCCGGGCATGCGGACGTCCATGAGCACGACGTCGGGCAGCAGCTCGAGGGCGAGGCGCACCGCCTCGTCGCCGGTCGCGGCCTCGCCCACCACGGTCATGTCGGCCTCGGCGTCGAGCAGGGCGCGGAAACCGCCCCGCACCAGGGCCTGGTCGTCGGCCAGCAGCACCCGGATCATGCGTCTCCCCGTAGGTCGTCAGGCTGGTCGTCAGGCCTACCGTGCGGTGGGCCGGACCGGTCGGTCGCGGGAGCGGCGTCGAGCGGGATCGTCGCGTCGACGACGAACCCGTCCCCGACCGGCCCGGCCGCGAGCGTGCCGCCCACGCCCTCGACCCGTTCGCGCATGCCGCGCAGGCCGTAGCCGGGGCGGTTCTCGTCGGGAGGGCCGGCCGGGCCGCCGTCGTCGGACACTGCCACCCGGAGCCGGCCGTCCTCGCGGTCCGCGTGCACGACGACGGTCCGCGCGCCGGGCGCGTGCCGGCCCACGTTGGTGAGGGCCTCCTGCACCACGCGGAACGCGACGCCGGCGAGGTGCGCGGGGACCGCCCCGGCGGTCAGGAGCGCGGGGTCGACGTCGAAGCGCACGACGACGCCCCGCGCCTGCAGCGGCTCGGCCAGGCGGGGGAGGGCGGCCAGGTCCCAGGTGGGGGTGCGGGGCTCGGCGGCCGCCGCGTCCGGGCCGGCGTCCTCGCCGCGCACGACGCCGAGCACGGCACGCACCTCGTCGAGCGCGTCGCGGCTGGTCGTCTTGATCGACGCGAGCGCAGACCGCGCCTGCTCGACGTCCCGGTCCAGCAGGTGCAGGCCCACGCCCGCCTGCACGTTGATGGCGGACAGGGAGTGGGCGAGGACGTCGTGCAGCTCGCGCGCGATGCGCAGCCGTTCGGTGGCGACGGCCGTGCGTTCGCGGTCCACTCGGGCGGCGCGCAGGGCGGCGGCGCGGGCGAGCCGCTCCCGGATGCCGGTCGCGATCAGCAGCGCGACGGCGGTCCACGCGGCCCCGCCGAGGAGCGCGGCGACCCGGGTGGGCTCGTCGCGCAGCGCGGCGGCCGCCGCCACGCTGCCCCACATCAGCACGGCACCCGACCAGGCGATCGCCCGCGCCCGCGCGGGAGGGCCGGTGAGGAGCACCATGACGAGCACGCCGACCGTGCCGCCCAGCACGGGGCCCCACGCGTACCCCAGCGCGAGGTAGGTGCCGAGCGCCCCGACGGCCAGGAGCACGGCGACGACGGGGTGGCGGGGGAGTGCGAGCAGCACGACCGGCCCGACGAGGGCGAGCAGCAGCCCGAGCGCGTCGACGGCGCGCGTGCCCGGCTGCCAGTGCGACGCCCCGAGGGTCCCGAACGTCACGACGACGGCCAGCGTCGTCGCGAGGAACAGCCGGGGGCGCCACCGGTCGAGGGGGCCGCGGTCCATGCCGGGCACGCTACGCCGCGGCCGGGTCCTGCGCGTCCGCCCGTGGTGCCACGGGGGGTGGTCCCCCGGGACCACCTGCCGGGTGCCGACGAGCCGGATGAGAGGTCTCTCATCGGTCTCTCACGGCGCGCTCGCGCCGGGCCGGTCGGATGGTGCCGTGCCGACCACCGTCCCCGCCGCCGTCCCGTCCGCGCCCGCGGAGCACCGCGCCTGGCTCGACCTGCTCACCGGAGACGCCGCGGACGGCGTCCTGTCGGCGGCGCTCGCGGCGGACGACGCCGTCCTCGAGTCCTGGTCGGTGCGGCAGGTGCACGCGCGCCCCGGCGCCGAGGTCACGGCGGCCTACGAGGTCGTCGCGCGGCGCGGCGCGGGCGACGCCGCCGTGCGCGCGCCCGAGCACCTGTTCGCCACCAGCGCCCCCGCGTCGGCGTTCCGCCGGGCCCGGGGTGTCGGCGGCCCCGGCGATCGGTCCGGCGCGCTCGGCCCCGGCATCGTGCGGCTCGACGACGGCGAGCGGGTCGTGCACGTGTGGCGCCACCCGCACGACCCGGCTCTGCCCGGTCTCGCGGCGGGCAGCACGCCGTCGCGGGTCGAGGAGCGGCTGCGGACGGCGGGGGCCGACGCCCCGCTGCTGTCGCTCGAGACCGTCACCTACCGGCCCCTGCGCCGTGCGGTGCTGCGGGCGCGCACCGGCGCGGGCGCCGTCTACGTCAAGGTGGTGCGCCCCGCGCGCGTGGACGACCTCGTGCGGCGGCACGCCCTGTTCGCGGGGCGCCCGCGTTCGGTGGCCGCGCCCCGGGTGCTGTCGTGGTCCGCCGACGGCGTCGTCGTGCTCGAAGAGGTGCCCGGCGCGTCCGTCGCCGCCCTGGTCGCGCGCACGCCCGCCGAGGACCAGCCGACGTGCGTCGACCCGGCGGAGATCCTGCGGGTCACGACCGGGCTCCCCCGTGCGGGCCTCGCGCTGCCCCGCCGTCCGGCCTGGGCCGACCGGCTGCGGCACTACCTGGACGCGCTCGCGGCCGTGCACGGGGTCGACGACGCCCGGCTCGAGGCGCTGGGCGGCGCAGTCGCCGACGTCGTCGCCGCCGGCGACCCCGGGCCGCTCGTCGTGACGCACGGCGACCTGCACGCCGCGAACCTCCTGCTCGACCCGGCGACCGACGACGGCCGGGCCCGCCCGCGCATCGGCGCCGTGCTCGACGTCGACACCCTCGGCCCGGGACACCTGGTGGACGACCTGGCGTGCTCCGTCGCGCACCTGGCCGTGCTGCCGGTGCTCGACCCGCGCGGGTACGCCGGGGTGGACGGGCTGGTGGAGCGCTGCCTGGCGGAGTTCGGGCGCGTGGCGGAACCGGCCCTGCTGCGCGCCCGCGCGGCCGCGGTCGTCGCCTCGCTCGCCGCCGGGGCCGAGGACGCGGCGGGCGCCGAGGGGTTCCTGGTCGTCGCGGAGCGGCTCGCCGCGGCGGCGACGGAAGTCTGAGAGGCCTCTCATGCACGGCTCCCGACGCTCTCACCTGCGCCGCGGAGGCTGGGACCAGTCGGCGGGGAGGTCCCGCCACCAGCAGGATCCCGACACGGACGAAGGAGCAGAACGATGAAGGCACGCAGCGCATGGATCGTCACCGGGGCGCTGGGCGCGGTCGGCCTGGGGGCCGGCGTCGCCGCGGCGCAGGGCACGTTCGACCGGGCACCGTCCGACGAGGTCGTCGCGTCGGCCGTCCAGGTGGGCGACGACGGCGGGACGGGGTCCTCGGCGGCGCCCGCCGCGGACGCGGTGGCGAGCCCGTCGCCCGCGGCCGTGCAGAACGGCACGTCGATCACGACCGTGACGGCCGGGTCGGTCGCCACCCCGTCGACGGCCCCCACGACGCAGACCGCGAACACCGCACCGTCCGCCCAGACGGCCCAGACCGCACAGACGCCGGCCAGCCCCGCGACGGCGTCGTCGCCGGTGAGCCCGGTGACGCCGCAGTCGGCGCAGACGGCCCCGACGGCGGCCTCGGCGGGCTGACCGCGGCAGGCCCACAGCGGCACCGAGCGTGCTGACGTGCCGGGACCCGGTCCCGGGATCACGTCAGCACGCTCGTTCGCGTGCCGGCGGGCCGGTTCGCGCCGGCGTCAGGCCAGGCGGTAGCCCATGCCCCGCACGGTGACGAAGCGCTCCGCGCCGAGCTTGTTGCGCAGGTAGCGCACGTACACGTCCACCACGTTGGAGCCGGGGTCGAAGTCGTACCCCCACACGCGCGACAGCAGCTGCTCGCGGCTGAGCACCTGCCCGGGGTTGCGCAGGAAGGCCTCGGCGAGCGCGAACTCGCGCGCCGACAGGTCCACCTCGACACCGGTGGCGGTGGCCCGGCGGGTGCGCAGGTCGAGGCTGAGGTCGCCGTGGCTGAGCACGGTCACCTCGCCGGCGGGCTCCACGCGCAGCCGCAGCCGGATGCGGGCCAGCAGCTCCTCGAAGCGGAACGGCTTGGGCATGTAGTCGTCCGCGCCGCCCTCGAGCCCGGCCACCGTGTCGGTCACGGACGTGCGGGCGGTGAGGATGATGACGGGCATCGTCACCTTCGCCTCGCGCAGCCGGCGCAGCACCGTGAAGCCGTCCTGGTCGGGCAGGCCGAGGTCGAGCACCAGCAGGTCGAAGTCTCCCGACGACGCGAGGTCGAACGCCTCGCGCGCGGTCGCGACGGTCGTGCTCGCGTACCCGGAGGCGCGCAGCCCCTTCGCGACGAACGACGCGATGCGGGTCTCGTCCTCGGCGATGAGGATCTGGCTCACGGGGTGGGTCCTTCCTCGGGGGCGGCGTCGGGCCGCGGGCGGGGCGTGCGGCCGGCCGGCGGGACGGCGCGCGGCGCGGGGGGCAGGTCGGGCGTCGGGGCGGTGCGGGGGCTCGCGACCGTCCGGGCGGTGGGCGCCACCGGGCGGTCCGGACCTGCGACCGGACCTGCGACCGGGTTCGCGTCGGGACCGGCGTCGGGCACGGGGAGCACCGGGATCACGACCGTGAACGTGGAGCCCTGGCCCGGGGTCGAGGCCACCGTGACCTCGCCGCCGTGCCCCTCGGCGATGGCCGAGACGATGGCGAGGCCGAGGCCGGAACCGTCCCGCCGCGCGCCGTCGTGCTCGCCGCGCGCGAACCGGTCGAAGATGCGGCTCACGTCGTCGGGTGCGATGCCGACGCCCTCGTCGCGCACCCACAGGCGCACCCGGGAGCCGTCGTGGTTGGTGCGCGACCCGATCGCGATCACGCTGCCCGGCTCGGAGAACTTCACCGCGTTGGCGGCGAGCTGCAGCCACGCCTGCGTGAGGCGCTGCGCGTCCGCCATCGTGCGCGCGTCGGTGCGGGAGTCGACCAGCCAGGTGCGCTCGCCGAGGGGACGGGCCTTGTCGAGCACGTCGTCGGTGAGGCGGCCCAGCTCGACGGGGGCGGGGCGCACGAAGTCGGGCTGACCCACCGTCGCGAGCGTCACGAGGTCGTCGACGAGCCGGTTCATCCGATCGAGCTCGTCCAGGGCGAGGTCCCGCGTCTCGCGGGCGTCCGCCGGGTCCGCGGTGTCCATGAGCTCGAGGTGGCCGCGCACGATCGTCAGCGGGGTGCGCAGCTCGTGCCCGACGTCGTCGAGCAGCCGGCGCTGGGACTCGAACGACCCCTCGAGGCGGTCGAGCATGCCGTTGAACGCCTGGGTGAGGTGCGTGAGGTCGTCGTTGCCGGACTCGGGGATGCGGGCCGACAGGTCGGACTCGCCGATCTGCTGCGCGGTACGGGCCAGCATCCGGATGGGGCGCAGCAGGCGCCCCGCGAGCAGCCAGCCGACGACGCCGGTCACGACCAGCGCGGCGAGCGCCACGAGGGCGTAGCTGCGGAACACCGCCTGGGTCTCGGCGTGCTCCGCCACGCGGTCGTAGGCGAGGACGAGCGCCGCGGGCTCGCTGGACGCCGGCACGGTGCCGGAGGCCTCCGGCAGCGCGGACACCGGCGCGACGAGCGCCCGGTAGTCGGTGGTCGCGGTGCGGATCGTGCGCAGCACCACCTGGTCGGAGTGCAGCAGGGGCGTCACGGCGGCGACGAACTCGGCGTCGTCCTGCAGGTGCACCTCCACGGCCTGCTGGGACACCAGGGGGCGCTGCCCGGTGCGCAGGCCGATGACGCCCTCGTGCCGGGCGGGGACGTCGAGCTGGATGGCGGTGACCACCACCTCCTCGGCCGACGAGAACGGGTCACCCGTCACCGGGTCGACGCCGGACGCGGCCAGCGTGCGCAGCTCGTCGGCGCTCTCGGTGAGGTCGGCGTCGATGCGGTCGTCCACCTGCTCGTGCGTCAGCAGGTAGGCGGTGGCGCCGGCGAACCCCAGCGCGAGGGCGGTGAGGGCGAGGAGGGCCGTGAGGATGCGCGTGCGGACGGTGGGCCCGCCCCGGGGCCCCGGGGATCGCACCATCAGTCGTCCTCGTCGTCGTCGGGACCGTCGTCGTCGTCGGGAGCGTCGTCATCGTCGTCGTCCGTCGGCGGGACCGGCGAGACCCCGCCGTCGTCCGACGTCCGGGTCGGTTTCGGCGTCGGTGACGACGACGGCTCCGACGACGAGGGGGTCGGCTCCGGCGTGCCGGTGCTCTGGTCGGGGCTCGGCGTGGGCGACGCCGGGTCGGGGGTGGGGGAGACCACCACGACGCCTCCGACGTCGCGGTCCTCTGGCTCGGCGGTCGTGGCGGCGACGATTATGCCGGTGATCACCGCCACGAGGACGAGCCCGAGGACCCAGGGGATGGCGGCGCGCCAGCGACGTCCCGACCGTTCAGCCATGCCCGGATCATCCCGCGGACGGATGAGACGCAGATGAGAGGGGCGCGCCGGCCGGGTCGGGCGCGACGAGCCAGTCGTCGACGCCGGACAGCATCCGGCGCTTCGTGCGGTCCGACGCGCGGCTGGCCCGCACGGACGACCGTGCGAGGTCCGCCAGCTCGGCGTCGGTGAACCCGTGCACCTCGCGGGCGGCGACGTACTGGTCGAGCAGGCGGGAGGAGAACAGCAGCGGGTCGTCGGCGCCGAGCGCGACCCGGGCGCCCGCCTCGACCAGCGGCCGCAGCGGCACCGCCGCCGTGTCCGGGTAGACGCCGAGGCCCACGTTGGACGCCGGGCAGACCTCCAGCGCCACCTCCCGCTCCACCAGCTCGGCCAGCAGCGCCGGGTCCTCCCCGGCGCGCACCCCGTGCCCCAGGCGGTCCGGGTGCAGGGCGTCGACGACGTCGCGCACGTGCGCGGGCCCGAGCAGCTCGCCGCCGTGCGGCACGGACGCGAGGCCCGCCCGGCGCGCGATCCGGAACGCCGCGGCGAACTCGGCGGTGTCGCCCCGTCGCTCGTCGTTGCTCAGCCCGAATCCGACGACCTCGCCCGGGCCGTCGCCCGCGTACCGGGCCGCGAGGCGCGCCAGCGTGCGCGCGTCCAGCGGGTGCCGCATCCGCGACGCGGCCACGACCACCGCCACCTCGACGTCGTGCGCGGCGCTCGCGGCCCGCGCGGCGTCCAGCACGATCTCGACCGCGGGCGTGAGGCCGCCGACGAACGGCGCGTACGACGTCGGGTCCACCTGGATCTCGAGCCGGCGCGACCCCTCGGCGGCGTCGTCCGCCGCCGCCTCGTCGACCAGGCGACGCATGTCCGCCTCCGAGCGCACGCACGCACGGGCCGCGTCGTACAGCCGCTGGAACCGGAACCAGCCGCGTTCGTCGGCGGGCACCCGCAGCGGGTCGCCGTCCGTCAGGGCGCTCGGCAGCCGCACGCCGTGCCCGGCCGCCAGGTCGCGCAGCGTGGGCACCCGCATCGAGCCCGTGAAGTGCAGGTGCAGGTGAGCCTTGGGGAGCTTCGCCAGATCGCGCACGGCGCCAGTCTGCCCCGGGCCGGCCGGTTCAGGGCAGCCAGCCGCGCTCACGGGCGACGGTCACGGCGGCCGTGCGGTCGTCCACGCCCAGCTTGGCGAACGCCCGCAGCAGGTGCGTCTTGACCGTGGCCTCCGCGATGAACAGCTCCCGCCCCACGGCCGCGTTCGACAGGCCTCGGGCGACGAGCGTGAGCACCTCGGCCTCGCGTGCCGTCGGTCGCTCCGCAGCGGTCCGCACGCTGGTGACGAGCCGGGTCGCGACGCCCGGTGCCAGCACCGTCTCGCCGCGCGCGGCCGCCCGCACGCCTGCCACGAGCTGGTCGCGCGGGGTGTCCTTGAGCAGGTAGCCGGTGGCCCCCGCCTCGACCGCGCGCAGGATGTCGGCGTCCGTGTCGTAGGTCGTGAGTACGACGACGTGCGGGCCACGACGCGGGGCGCCGCCCCCCGACGCCCCGACGATCCGGGCGGTGGCCCCCACGCCGTCGAGGCGCGGCATCCGCAGGTCCATGAGCACGACGTCCGGCGCCAGCTCGCCCGCCAGGACTACCGCCGCCTCGCCGTCGGGCGCCTCGCCCACCACCTCGACGTCCGCCTCGCCGTCCAGCATCCCGATGATCCCGGAGCGCACCACCGGGTGGTCGTCCGCGACCAGCACCCGCACCGTGCGGCCGGGCGGGCCGGCCGGCGCGCCCGGCCCGGCGGGCGTCACGACGGCCCCCCGGCCGGCACGTGCACCTCGACGCGGGTCCCGCCCTGCTCGCCCGGCCCGACGGCGAGCGTGCCGCCCACGGTCGACACGCGCTCGCGCATCCCCGCCAGCCCGAGGCCGTCGGTGTGCCCGGGCGGCAGGCCGCGGCCGTCGTCGATCACCTCGAGCCGGACGTCCGCGGTCGGGCCGTCACCGGGCTCGCGCCGCGTCAGCCGGATCGTCACGACGCTGGCGCCGGCGTGCCTGCGCACGTTGGCCAGGGCCTCCTGCGCCGCGCGCAGCAGCACGACGTCGGCGGCCGCGTGCCCCGTCGTCCCGGGACCCTCGGCGTCGGCCTCCCGCCCGCCGACGTGGAGCTGCACCCGCGTGCCGGTCTCGGCCGTGAACCGCTCGGCGAGCCGCTGCAGCGCCTCGCCGAGCGTCGAGCCCTGCAGGGGCACGGGGGAGAACGCGGCCACGAGGGCACGCGCCTCCGCGAGGTTGTCCCGCGCCGTCTGCTCCACCAGCAGCAACCGCTCGCGGGCGCGGTCCTGCTCGCCCCGGTCGAGCGCGGCGGTCGCGGCCTGCGCCTGCGTCACGACGCTCGTGAACCCCTGCGCCAGGGTGTCGTGGATCTCCCGGGCGATGCGCTCGCGCTCGGCCGTGACGCCCGCGGCGTGGTGCGACTCGGCGAGCTCCGCCTGCGTCGCCCGCAGCTCGTGCAGCAGCCGCGCCCGCTCGTCCGAGCGGCGCATCGTGGAGGCGAACCACAGCCCCAGCAGCACCGAGAACGCGATGGCGATGGCCATCTGCGGCGCCGCCTCGACCAGCGTGGGGACGTCGAACCCCTGCTGGGCCGCGATCCCGAACGTGGTCGCGACGCCGAGGGCGACGCTCGCCACCACGGCGCGCCGCGGCGGCTCCAGGAGCATCCACAGCTGCGTGAACGAGGCGAACAGCAGGAACGTCGCCAGCCCGCCCTGGGCGACGGCGACCGCGGTCCCGGCGATCAGGACGACGACGTACGCGAGCGCCTGCCGTGGGTCGCGGGTGCGTGCGGCCCGCGCGCCCCATGCGGCGTACGCGAGGAGCATGGTGGCCATGGCGGCGTACGCCGTCCACAGCTCGCGGGCCCCGGCGTCCCCGCCGAGCGCCATGGCCGCCGCGGTCAGCAGCACGATGAGCACGAAACCCACGTCCCACCAGACGACCTGCCGGTCCCACGGGTCGGCGGTCACGCGGGCGACCTCGTCGTCGCCGGTGCCCGCGCGGGCGGCGTCGTCAGCCGTCGTCACGGCGCCGCCACCGGAAGGTGCGCACCGCGACGACCAGCCCCACGATCAGCCATGCGACCAGTACACCAGCGGTGGCCGCGAGCTGCCACGACCCGCTCGTCTCGAGCGCGGCCATCTCGTCCGGCAGGAACACCGACCGCATGCCCTGCGCGATCCACTTCAGCGGGAACACGGACGCCACGGTCTGCATCCACGACGGCAGGGCGAAGAACGCGAAGAACACGCCGGAGATGAACTGCAGCACCAGCACGACAGGGGTCACGACGGCGCTCGCGGACCGGCCGGAGCGCGGGAGCGACGAGAACCCGACGCCGCAGATGGTGCCGGTGGCCGTGCCGAGCACGAAGACCCAGGCGAACGTGACCCAGTCGGCGGGGTCGGTGGGCATCGGCACGTCGAAGGCCAGCGCGGCGACGGCCAGCAGCGCGGCCGTCTGCACCAGCGACGTCGCGAGCGTCAGGAGCACCTTGCCGCCGAAGTACGCGGTCGACGGGAGGGGCGTGGCGCGCAGGCGGCGCAGCGTGCCGTCGTCCCGCTCGACGGCGATCGAGATCACCAGCGACTGGAAGCTGGTGAGCATGATCCCGGTGGCCACCATGCCGGGCAGGAAGTACTGGGCGTAGCCGACCTCGGTGACGCCCGTGCCCTGGTCCTCGTTGCCGAACACGGTGGAGAAGATCGCGAGCATGAGGATCGGGTAGGCGAAGACGAAGACGACGGCGTCGCGCTCCCGCCAGAACTGGCGCACCTCGACGCCGGCGCGGACCAGCGAGAGCCGGACGGCGCCGGGGAGCCGTCCGCTCGTCGAGCCCGCGCGGGCCCCTGCGGCCGGGTGGGTGGTCGCGGCGCTCATGCGTCGGCTCCGTCCGTGACGAGCCCGAGGTAGACGTCCTCGAGGCTGGGGCGGGCGATGCACAGGTCGACGACCTCGCCGTCGGGTCCCGCGGCGGTCGCCATGAGGTGGGCGGCGAGCGCGGTGGGTGCGTCGGTGCGCTCCGTGTGGCGGACGCCGTCCGCGGTCCAGGTCACCACGGGAGTGCGTGCCGCGGGGCCGCCGAGCGTCTCGGGGGTGCCCTCCGCGACCACGCGCCCGTCGCGCACGACGGCGACGCGGTCGGCCAGGTGCGCGGCCTCGGCGAGGTCGTGCGTGGTGAGCAGGATGGTGGTGCCCGCGTCCCGCAGCCGCAGCACGAGGTCCCAGAACGTGCGCCTGGCCTGCGGGTCGAAGCCCGTCGTCGGTTCGTCGAGGAAGAGCAGCTCGGGGCCGCCGACGACGCCGAGCGCGACGTCGAGGCGGCGGCGCTGCCCGCCCGACAGGGAGCGCACCCGCGCTCCCGCCTTGGCGGTGAGGCCCACGGCGGCGACGACCTCGTCCGGGTCGCGGGGCGCCGGGTAGTAGCGGGCGGTCGCCCGGACCGACTCGGCGACCGAGAGCTCGGCCTGGTCGCGGGAGTCCTGCGCGACGACGCCGATGCGGGCCCGCCACGCGCGGCCGGCCCGTGCGGGGTCCTCGCCGAGCACGCGCACCTCGCCGCCGTCGCGGGCCCGGAACCCCTCGAGGATCTCGACAGTCGTCGTCTTGCCGGCGCCGTTCGGGCCGAGGACGGCGACGATCTCGCCGGTGGCGAGGTCGATGTCGAGCCCGTCGACGGCCTGCTTGGGGCCGTACCGCTTGGCCAGTCCGCGCACGCGGACAGCGGCGCGCTCGGCGGGGTGCTCGCGGACCTCGCGGCCATGGTCGACGCCGTGATCGGCACCGCGGTCGGCGGGGCGGCCCGGGGCGCCTGCCGGTGGAGCCGGGGAGGGTCTCGTCGTGGAGGTCATGCCTCGAGCCTCGCGGGGCCGGCGTGGCCTCCGGGAGCCTCGGACGGGGGGACCCGAGGTCCACCGATCGGTGGACGCCGGGCGTGGTGGCGACGGCGCGACCGGTGGTTCGACCCACGCCCCCGCGTCGCGTACAGTTGTCCCTCGGTGGTTGATGCCCGCCATGATCGAGCGCGCCCTTCCGGGGTGGTTCGAGCGTGGTGCGACGGGCGTCGGGCACGAAGGGTAGTGGCGCAATTGGTAGCGCAGCGGTCTCCAAAACCGCAGGTTGCAGGTTCGAGTCCTGTCTACCCTGCCAGCGTGTTCCCCCGCGGGGCCGCGCGCAGCGGGGCCATCGCATGACCCCGGAACGCCAGGAGTCAGTGCCGTGGGCGCGTCGCCGGCAGGTGGCGCGGCCGCAGCGGGAACGCGAAACGGGGTAGAGCGAGTGAGCGAGTCACCGGCTGAGGCCGTGGGGACGCCCGGCGGTGGCACGTCGGCCGCAGGCAAGCGCCCGAACCTGTTCGCGCGCATCGTGCTCTTCGTGCGCCAGGTCGTGGCGGAGCTCCGCAAGGTCGTGACCCCGACCCGCTCGGAGCTGGTCAACTACACGATCGTCGTCCTGGTGTTCGTCACCGTGGTCATGCTGTTCGTGACGGCGCTCGACTACGTCATCGGACTGGGCGTCCTCGCCCTCTTCGGCGACTGACCTCGGCAGACCGCCGGACGCCCGCCCCCGAAGCAAGCAGATTCCAGAAAGCAGGTTCGTTCGTGTCCCAGGATCCGCTGGACCAGACGGAGAACGTCGACCCCACCCAGCCCGACGCCGAGGGCGTCGAGGCGGACCTCGACGTGCCCGCGGACCCCGCCACGGACGCGGAGCCCGAGGCCGGCGTCGAGGACGCTGCCGCTGAGGCCGACGACGAGGCCGCTGAGGACGAGGCCGCGACCGACGAGGCTGCTGAGGACGAGGCCGCGACCGACGAGGCTGCTGAGGACGAGGCCGGAGACGACGAGGCCTCGGACGAGCGCCCGTCGGACGCCGACGGCGACGTCGTCGAGGACCCGGCCGAGGAGTTCCGCCGCACCCTGCGCTCGCAGCTCGGCGACTGGTACGTCATCCACTCCTACGCCGGGTACGAGAACCGTGTGAAGGCCAACCTGGAGAACCGCATCCAGAGCCTGAACATGGAGGACTACATCTTCCAGATCGAGGTCCCGATGGAGGAGGTGACCGAGATCAAGAACGCGCAGAAGAAGACCGTCCGCCGCGTCCGCATCCCCGGTTACGTCCTCGTCCGCATGGACCTCACCGACGAGTCGTGGGGCGCCGTGCGCCACACGCCGGGCGTCACCGGCTTCGTCGGTCACACGCACCAGCCCGTGCCGCTGACGCTCGACGAGGTGTACTCGATGCTGGCGCCGGTGTTCGTCGAGGCCGCCCCCGAGGGTGGCAAGGCCGCGGCGGCGTCGTCGGGCGCGACGGCGAAGGCCCCGGTCGAGGTCGACTTCGAGGTCGGCGAGTCGGTCACCGTCACCGACGGCCCGTTCGACACGCTGCCCGCCACGATCTCCGAGATCAACGCCGAGGCCCAGAAGCTCCAGGTCCTCGTCTCCATCTTCGGCCGGGAGACCCCGGTCGAGCTGTCGTTCAACCAGGTCGCCAAGATCTGACGGACGCAGTACTGCAACCGGGTCATCGCCCAAGGCGTCGGTCCACGAACTGAGAAAGACAGGGAAGAGTCATGCCTCCCAAGAAGAAGGTCTCCGGCCTCATCAAGCTCCAGATCAAGGCCGGTGCGGCCACGCCCGCCCCGCCGATCGGCCCCGCGCTCGGTCAGCACGGCGTGAACATCATGGAGTTCTGCAAGGCGTACAACGCGGCCACGGAGTCGCAGCGCGGCAACGTCGTCCCCGTCGAGATCACCGTGTACGAGGACCGCTCGTTCACGTTCATCACGAAGACGCCGCCGGCCGCCGAGCTGATCAAGAAGGCCGCCGGTGTGGCCAAGGGGTCCCCGACCCCGCACACCGTCAAGGTCGCGCAGCTCTCCCAGGACCAGGTCCGTGAGATCGCCCAGACGAAGCTCACCGACCTCAACGCGAACGACATCGACGCCGCGATGAAGATCGTCGCCGGCACCGCTCGTTCGATGGGCATCACCGTCGCGGAGTGATCCGCGGGCGAGCCGCCCGACCGTGACCGGACCCGTCCGGTCCGGGCGGCCCGCACCAAGTCCCGGCGAACGACGCCGGGCACGTGGCAGGGTCCGCGCGGACCCGCTCACCACGACTGCAGAAGGAGAAGCAGATGGCAACGCGCAGCAAGGCATACCGCGCCGCGGCGGAGAAGATCGACCGCGACGCCCTGTACGCCCCCCTCGAGGCGGTCCGCCTCGCCAAGGAGACCGCGACGGTCAAGTACGACGCGACCGTCGAGGTCGTGTTCCGCCTGGGCGTCGACCCCCGCAAGGCCGACCAGATGGTCCGCGGCACGGTCAACCTGCCTCACGGCACCGGCAAGACGGCCCGCGTGATCGTCTTCGCGAACGCCGCCAAGGCCGAGGAGGCCGTGGCCGCCGGCGCCGACGAGGTCGGTGGCGACGAGCTCATCGCCAAGGTGGCCGCCGGTTACACCGACTTCGACGCCGCCGTGGCGACGCCGGACCTCATGGGCAAGGTCGGTCGTCTGGGCAAGGTGCTGGGCCCCCGTGGTCTCATGCCGAACCCGAAGACCGGCACCGTGACGATGGACGTGACCAAGGCCGTGTCCGACATCAAGGGCGGCAAGATCGAGTTCCGCGTGGACAAGCACTCGAACCTGCACTTCATCATCGGCAAGGCGTCCTTCGACGAGACCGCGCTGGTGGAGAACTACGCCGTCGCGCTCGAGGAGGTCCTGCGCCTCAAGCCGACGTCGTCCAAGGGCCGGTACATCACCAAGGCCACGATGGCGACGACGATGGGCCCGGGCATCCCGCTCGACCAGTCGCGCACCACGAAGCTGCTCGACGAGGCGTGATCCCGGAAGGGACCCGCTGAACCATCGCACGACGGCCCGGCACCCGCGAGGGTGCCGGGCCGTCGTCGTTCTCTCCGCAGGCACCGGTCGACCGCGGTGGCGGTCATGGGTGACGGTGCCCCTCGAGGCCGGGCAGGTCGGGGAGGCGGTGCTCGCCGTGCGGCACCGCCCGTGCGCCCGCCTCCGTGTCGGCAAGGCCCGCGGTCGCGACGGCGGAGACGGCGACCGCGCCCACGAACAGGAGCGCCAGCGACACCGCAGGACGCCCTCTCCGTCCGACGCCCGTGGCTCCCGACGCTTCCCGCGACCCGTCGGCTCCGTCCGTGGCCGGTCGGACGGGGCCCGGCTGCGTGGTCGCGCCGACCACGGCGGCGGCGGTGAGCTGGAGCGCGGCGGCCGCGATCGCCGCGACCACGTGGCTCCCTTGCGCGACGCCCAGCGCGATCCCGAGCACGCTCGCCACCGCGAGCGCTCCCAGGCCGATCCGCCCGAGGACGGCGGGATCCGCGCCGCGCACCGTCGCCCCGCGCAGGACGAGCACCGCCACGACGAGCTCGGCCGTGCCGACGACCAGCGCGAGCAGTCCCTGCGGGCGGGGGAACGCGCCCCGTACCAGGCCCAGCTGGACGAGGCCGGCGCCGACCAGGGCGAAGGCGACGAGGGTGCGCGACACGGGCGCGGTCGGGCTCATGCCGTCGCGGCCTCCGCCTCGCGACGGCGGTCCGCACCGAGCCCGACGCCGAGCAGCAGGATCGCGCTCGCCAGGTGGAGCACGTTGTCGGCACCGTTGAGCGCGATGATGTTGGCCCCCGTGCCGATGAGGAACAGTCCGAGGACGCCCACGAGGAGGTAGACGGCGCCGATCGTCACGTTGACGCCCCGGGCCGCCGTCACCGTCCGCGACGCGAGGAGCAGGGCGGCGCCGACGCCGAGGTGGACGATGTTGTGCAGCGGGTTCACCTCGAACAGCAAGAGGGTGTTCCCCTCGGTCGCGGCGAAGCCGACGCCCGCCGTGACGACGAAGCCGGCGAGGCCCACCAGCAGGTACACGGTGCCGAAGACTGCCGCGAGGAGGCGGTTCGCAGACGAGGCCATGATGGCAACTCCCTCTTCTCTCGGGCGCGAGGTGGTCCCGCGCTCACCGGGAGTTCGGAGCAGACGCCGACGTGGATGGGTGTGTATCAGGGCCACGGCGACGTCCTCCCTCCCCGTGACGACGAGAGCGCCGTCCGGTGCGGCCCGCGGGGCGAAGGGAGGCATGCGCGTGATGCAACCTCATCCTTCATCCGTTCTGACGAGCGCCGTAGGCTCGGAGGTTCCGGGGCGCGGCCGTCCCGGCTTCTCGACGAGCCCCCACGAGGTGCGAACAGTCATGACACGAGCCACGGAGGAGCCTCCCGGTGGGACGCCGGACGCCGACGAGAGCCTGGGCGACCGGGCGGCGCGGGCGGTCCTGGAGTTCCGCGAGGGACGCACGGACGCCCTGACCGACCTGGTCCGCGAGGCGACGCCGCTGCTGTGGCACACGGTGCGCGCCCAGGGCGTGGACCGCGACGTGGCCGACGACGTGGTGCAGTCCACGTGGGCGGCGCTGGTCCGGCACGCGGAGACGATCGCCGAGCCGAAGGCCGTGCTGAAGTGGCTCCTGGTGACCGCTCGTCGGGCCGCGTGGGAGACGGTGCGCAAGGGCAGGGCCGACCTGCGGCGCCGCACCGAGCTCCCCGACGACGTGACGGAGGGCTCCGCCGCTCTGCCCGACGCGGGACCGGGCCCGGAGGCCGAGGTCCTGAACGACGAGCGCGACCGGATCCTCTGGTCGTCGCTCCGGCGGCTCCCGGAGCGGTGCCAGGAGCTGTTGCGACTCGTCTCGCTCGCCGACCGCCCGGACTACAAGGCGATCTCGGCGTCGATCGGCATGCCGGTGGGAAGCATCGGCGCGACACGGGGACGGTGCCTGGCGAAGCTGCGCGCCGTCCTCACCGAGCAAGGGGAGGCCTCGTGGACATGAGCCGGAAGCACGAGAACGCGTGGGGTGCGCCCGTGCCCGGAGAGGACGAGCCCCTGGACGAGCGCGACCTCGCCGTCCTGGACCGGCTCGGCCGCGCCGTGCAGGTGGTGGACCCCGTGCCCGAGAGCCTGGTGGAGCGGTCGCTCTTCGCGATGACGCTCGCGCGCCTCGAGGCCGAGATCATGGAGCTGCAGCAGATCGAGGCCCCCGCCGGGTCCGTGCGCGGTGACGCCCCGCCGCTCGAGGCCCGCACCATCACCTTCACCCACGAGCGGCTCACCGTGATGATCGCGCTGTCCGCGGACGACGACGGCGCCCACGTGCGTCTCGACGGCTGGGTCGCGCCCGCCGCCACCCTCGTCGTCGAGCTGCGCCAGCCCGGCGGCGAGCGCACCACGACCGCCGACGACGACGGCCGCTTCGCCTTCACCGCCGTCGACCGCGGCCCCACCAGCCTGCTCGTGCGCCTGCCCGACGGCGGCGACGTCACCGTCGCCACGCCGGTCATCGAGCTCTGAACCCGGGCGCGACCTGCGCCCATCCTGATCGTGCGCCGATCCGGCGCGCGCGTGACGAGGAGGACACGTGACCGAGAGCCCTGTGGGACCGATGCCGAGCAGGCCTGAGCCGAGGATCCGGTTCCTGGACCCCAGCACGGCTCGACGGAGCCCTGGTCAGCGCCAGGTCGGATCGACCTGGTACGTGGCCGATCGTCTGCTGGTCCGCGGCGGCCTCCCTGACTCGATCCGTGGCCGCCTCCGTGCTCCGGAGGGCGCTTCTGGGCTGCCGGCGGTTCTCTCCCTGGAGCCGAGCGGGGACGAGGACGCGGCCGCCGCCGGTTTCGAGCGGGCGGCTCGTCGCCAGGGGTGCCACGTCGGCGTCGAGGTCAGGTACCGGCACGGGGCCGAGCCCGCCGCGGACGCGCAGCCCCTCGACCTGGTCGACGAGGACCAGGGCTTCGTGCTCCGGCTGATCGCGGACCGGCCCGACGTGCAGCCGGACGCCTGGGAGGTCCTCGAGGAAGACGCTCGCGACGAGTCCACCCCCTGGACCCTCAGTCTTGATCACGTGATGACGGCGCTCCCGTTCACGACTCACCCGTTCACGACTCACCCCTTCACGACCCATCCGTTCACGACCCATCCGTTCACGACTCATCCGTTCACGACTCACCCGTTTGCGGCGCAGCCGTTCACGACTCACCCCTTCACGACCCACGGGATGGCGGAATACGGGGTGCCTGGTAGTGGTGGCCGGTCGCCGGTGGCATGGCTCGGGGCCCCGCCGACGCGCCGGGTCCGGGACGACGGAGACGAGTCGCGGACCCCGGACGGCGCGGTCCGCCCGGTGGTAGCGATCGTCGACACAGGGATCGGGACCCATCCGTGGTTCGGTACCTATGGTCTCGATGCCGACCAGGACGAGGGCAACGGTGTGGTGATCCGCGGGTCGAAGCTGCCCGACGGTCCCATCGGGACCTACCCGGTGCCGGAGCTGCCCGAGGAGGACGCCGAGATCGGTGGTGCGAGCACCGCCCCCCTGACGGGGCCCCTCGATCCTGTCGCGGGGCACGGGACGTTCATCGCGGGGATCGTGCACCAGACCTGCCCTGACGCGCGACTTCTCCCGGTGCGTGTGGTCGGGGGGGCCGGTGCCGCGATCGAGTCCGAGGTGATCGAGTCATTGCGGCGACTGCTGCGGTTCCACCGCCAGGGACTCGCAGGGGAGGCGGGCTACGTCGCGGTCGACGTGGTGGTCCTCCCGATGGGCTATTACCACGAGCAGCCGGAAGACCTGCAGTGGGACCACCCGCTCTCCGACGTGCTGGCCCGCCTGCGTGACTCCGGGGTCGCGGTCGTCGTGGCCGCGGGCAATGACGGCGAGACGCGTCCCGAGTTCCCCGCCGCGTTCGCGCCCGAGGTGGACCGGCGTGCTACCCCGCCCCGGATCGTTCGCGCACGGGACACGAGCGTGCAACGGCCCCCGATCCTCGCTGTAGGTGCCGCCAACCCCGACGGGTCGACGGCATTGTTCAGCAACGACGGCCCCTGGGTGACGTGCGTCCGTCCCGGTGCGGCGGTGGTGAGCACCGTGCCACGGACTCTCGACGGCCCGAGCACGCCGTCGCTCCGCACCCGGGAACGGTTTGCCGACGCCGTGCGCTCGACGATCGATCCGGAGGGGTTCCAGGGAGGATTCGCTACCTGGAGCGGTACGTCGTTCGCCGCTCCCGTCCTTGCGGGTGAGATCGCCAGAGAGCTGCTCGCCGAGCGGAGTCGACCGGCCCTTCCGGCGGACGCTACGCTCGCGGGATCGGCCGATCGGGCCGATCGAGACGGCGAGGCGCGGGTGGCAGCGATCTGGCGAGCCATCTCCGGGGCGACGGGAGGCCTGTCGTTCGACGAGGCGTCAACCCCGGGGTGATGCACGAGGGGTGAGGCATGAGCGACGCGCTGGCGGCCGTCCGCGCCGAGGTCGACGAGATCCGGACGCACGCGCGCGCTCACCGACAGTTCGCGAGCGCACTCGACCGTTATCAGAAGGCCCTGGTGCGGCTCGACGCGCTGGAGTCGATCGGGACAGAGGACCGTGTCGCCGCCGTGCGGGCGCGGGTGCTGGTCGGGATCGCCGCGTGCGAGGGGGAACTCGGCGCGGACCGCGAGGTGGTCCTGGCAACGCTCGCCGCCGCGGCGGCGACGGCGCTCCGAGCCCAGAGCGCGGAGATGGTGGCCCTCGTCCACGCGAACCTCGGCCTGCAGCTCCTGCGCTCGGGTGACCATGACGACGCCAGGCGCGAGCTCGACGCGGCTCTGGAAGGTCTGGTGGACGAGTCGGAGATGCTTCCGGTGCTCATCAACCGTGGCTCTCTCCGACTCGAGATCGGAGCCATCGACGATGCCGTGGACGATCTCCAGCGGTGTTTGGACATCGCGCGGGAGGTAGGGGACGAGCAACTGATCCCGATGGCCGAGCACAACCTGGGCTATGCCTTCTTCCTCGGGGGTGACCTGCCGGCGGCGCTCCGTGCGATGGACGCAGCCGCGGAGTCGGCACCACCAGAGCATGCGGGCGTCGGGCTGATGGACAAGGCCACGGTCCTCTACGAGGCGGGTCTTCTGACGGATGCGGAAACCGCGCTCGGCCGGGCTGCGGAGATCCTCGATGCCACGGGTGGGGCACGAGACCTGTTGGACGCAGAGCTCGAGCGGGCCCGGTGCCTGGTGGGCCTGGCCCGGTTCGCCGAGGCGCAAGCACTCGCCGAGCAGGTCCGCGACCAGGCTCGCAGAGCGGGACACGGGATCATGGCGCTGCGCGCGGAGTTCGTGGGCCTGGACTCGAGGTTCGGCCGGATGGTCGAGAGGACGTCGACCGCGCAGGCCCTCCGGTTGGCCAAAGCAGCTGACGAGCTCTGTCGTCGTGCGGAGGAACAGCACGGAGCGGAGCGAGTCCTCATCGATGCCCGGCTGCTCGCAGCGGAGGCGTGGGCACGATCCGGGAGATTCGACCGTTCGCAGGCCGACCTGCTTGCGCTGCCTCCCGCCTCGGGGATGGCGCTCGGGGCTCGGGTGCGTGCGGAAGTCGTCTCGGCCCTGTGCGGCTACGGGGCCGGCATGCGCCGGTCCGGCCTGGCGGCGGTGCGTCGGGGGTATCGGCTGCTCGCTGAGCAGCGTCAGCAGCTCGGGGCCGTCGAGGCGGTGACCGCCGCAGCGGTCCACGGGATCAGGCTCCAGGGCGTGGACATCGACGCCGCCCTGCGCTCCACCTCGCCCGATCCGCTCTTCGACGCGCTGGAACGAGGGCGCGCGACGTTCGCCGGCTCGGGTCGTGTGCGACCTCCGGACGACCCGCGTACGGCGGAGCTCGTGGTGTCGGCCAGACGCCTCATGGAGAACGCCCGGCAGCTCAGGGGCAGCGAGCACGCCGGGGACGGCGAAGGCGGGCGCGGCGCCGACCTGCACCGTGACGCTCGCCGGCTGCAGCACCAGGCGAGGGAGCGGACGTGGCACTCGGGTGGGGTCGCCGGCGTGCCGACACCGGCCTCGGCGAGGGAGCTCCGGTCCGACCTTCGTGCGTCGGGCTCCGACCGGGTCGTGCTCAACCTGACCATGAACGGTGGGCGGGTACGCGCGGTTCGCCTTGATGCTGACGGTGCGCGGCTGCTCGACCTCGGACCGCTGTCGCCATACCTGGAGCTCGTGCGGCGGATCCGCGCCGACCAGCAGGTGCTGGCGAACCGCATGCTGCCGACACCGATGCGGGAGGTCGTGCTCACCTCGCTGCGCGGCGCGCTGCGCCGTCTCGACGGCCTTCTACTCGGCACGCTCGACGTCGCAGGTCGGCACGTCTACGTCGCAGCCCGCGACAGGATCGTCTCGTTGCCGTGGGCGGCGTTGCCCTCCCGGCGAGGGTTGTCGACGGTCGTCAACTCCTGGGTGGCCCGAGGACACGCGGACTGGTCGCCCGGACCTGGGCTCTCGGTCGCCGGGTCCGGTCTGGTCCATGCTGTGACGGAGGCGGAGCAGGTCGCGGCGACGTGGGGGAGTGGTGCCACGCTCCTGACCGGCCCGGACGCCACCTGCGCCGCGGTGTCGCAGGCCCTCGAGGGCGCCCCCGTGGTCCACATCGCCGCTCACGGGACCCACGAGCCGGACAACCCGGTGTTCTCGAGCCTTCTTCTGGCCGACGGTCCGCTGTTCGCCCACGAGCTGGACGGGCGCGATCTGTCGCGGTCGGTGATGGTCCTGTCGGCGTGCGACGTCGGCTCGGCGAGCATCCGGCACGGTGGTGAGCCGCTGGGGCTGACGAGCGTGCTGCTGCGCATGGGTGCCCGGGCCGTGATCGCCAGCGTCGCACCGCTACGGGACGACGTCGCCGTCCGTGTGATGCCCGCGCTGCACCATGGGCTCCGTGACGGGTTGCGGCCGGGGGCGGCCCTCGCCCGTGCCGTGGCGGACGAGCCCGAGCCGGTGCCCCTGGTGTGCTTCGGCCCCCTCGTCCTGTGATGTGGACGACATCTTGCGCTCACCCCGCCCGCCGCCGTTGTGATGTGGCTGCCGATCTCAACAGCCCGCCGCTGGGCTGGGACAACCGACGGAAGGACGTTCGATGAAGACACGTGCCACCCGCGTCATCGCTGGTCTGCTGCTCGCCGCCACCGCCGTGGTCGGCGCCGCTGCTACGGCATCGGCGGAGCCCCCGGGCCCGCAGCATCCGTTCAGCTCTCACTGACGGCAACAGGTCCCCGTCTGTGAGCGGGCGGTGGGTCGGCCCGAGCGTGCCGACCCACCGCCCGTCGTCGTGTAGAGTTCTCAGGTAACCCAAGACCGCCGGTCGTCCGACGCTGCCCGGGCTCGCCCAGGAAGCCGAAGGCCGAAGTCCCGTGAAGAGTGCGGGGGCCTGCGTAGGTGACACGACGACGATCACACAGCCTGGCTGTGAGCTCCGAGCCCCGTGCGCACCTGCGCCGGGGCTCTTTTCTTTCGCAGGGACCGGTGGCACCACCACCGGAAGGATTGCCATGGCGAGGCCGGACAAGGCAGCCGCTGTCGCGGAGGTCGCGGACAAGTTCCGTGACTCCAACGCGGCGATGCTGACCGAGTACCGCGGGCTCACCGTCGCTCAGCTCAAGGAGCTGCGTCGGTCGCTCAGCGGCAACGCAACCTACGCCGTGGTGAAGAACACGCTGACGTCCATCGCGGCCAAGGAGGCCGGGATCGACGCGTTCGAGGCGGACCTCAAGGGTCCCTCCGCGATCGCGTTCGTGACCGGTGACCCGGTCGAGGCCGCCAAGGGTCTGCGTGACTTCGCCAAGGCGAACCCTGCACTGGTCATCAAGGGCGGTGTCCTTGACGGGAAGCCGCTGACCGCTGCAGAGGTCACCAAGCTCGCGGACCTCGAGTCCCGCGAGGTCCTGCTGGCCAAGACGGTCGGCGCGATGAAGGCCAAGCTCTACCAGGCTGCCTACGCCTTCACCGCGAAGCCGGCCCAGGCCGCTCGCGTCATCGATGCCCTGCGTCAGAAGCAGGAATCGGAGGCCGCTGCCGCCTGACGGCGGTACGGCGAGAACAACCCCCTCTGCTTCTGCCGGGCCCCGCGAGGCCCCAGGACGCACCAACCGAAAGGAACGCCATCATGGCGAAGCTCAGCACCGACGAGCTCCTGTCCGCCTTCGAGGAGCTCACGCTCATCGAGCTCAACGAGTTCGTGAAGGCCTTCGAGGAGAAGTTCGACGTCACCGCCGCGGCCCCGGTCGCCGCTGCCGTCGCCGCCCCCGCCGCCGGCGGTGCCGCCGAGGCCGCTGAGGAGAAGACGGAGTTCGACGTCATCCTCGAGGCCGCCGGCGACAAGAAGATCCAGGTCATCAAGGAGGTGCGCGCGCTCACGTCCCTCGGCCTGAAGGAGGCCAAGGACCTGGTCGACGGCGCCCCCAAGCCGGTCCTGGAGGCCGCGAACAAGGAGACGGCCGACAAGGCCAAGGCTGCCCTCGAGGGCGCCGGCGCCACCGTCACCCTCAAGTGATCGCTGCGGCCTAGCCGCACATCGCTGTCAGCGAGGCCCGCATCCCGTCAGGGGTGCGGGCCTCGCCGCGTCCGCGATCGGTGCCGCGCCGTCGGTGCGCGGGTTGTGGAGGTGTGGTGTCGTGACCGACGTCGCGCCACCGGCGCCTGGCCCCGGCTCCCTAGCACGGGTTAGGCTGGTACGACAACCGTTTCTTGGGCGGCATATGGCGGCCACCGAGACAACGTCCTCAAGACCCAGAACCGAGGGCGTCCGCTCGTGTGCCCGCGCGAGTGGACAAACGACGAAGTTCTGGCTACGCTAGCGCTTTGCGCTCGCTTGTGCCCCGACGCCTCCCCGCCGACGAAGTGCCGCCCTCCACGATCACGTCTTCGTGACTCCTGGACCGGTTCCTCCCGCCGCGGTCCGGCGCCCGCAGCCTCGCTGAGCGTACAGCGTGCCATCGAACTGCAGGGAAGGACCCCTCTTGGCTGCCTCGCGCACCCCTTCTGTTCCGTCCGCCGACGCCATCGCGAACCGCACCGCTTCCCGCCGCGTCTCCTTCGCCAAGATCTACGAGCCGCTCGAGGTCCCCGACCTCCTCGGGCTGCAGACCGAGAGCTTCGACTGGCTCCTCGGTAGCCCCGCCTGGCAGGCCCGGGTCGAGGCGGCCACCACCGCCGGCCGGTCCGACGTCCCGGCGACGTCCGGGCTCGAGGAGATCTTCGAGGAGATCTCGCCGATCGAGGACTTCGGTCAGTCGATGTCCCTCTCCTTCTCGAACCACCGGTTCGAGCCGCCGAAGTACACGGCGGACGAGTGCAAGGAGAAGGACTTCACCTTCGCCGCGCCGCTGTTCGTGACCGCGGAGTTCGTGAACTACACGACCGGTGAGATCAAGAGCCAGACGGTGTTCATGGGCGACTTCCCGCTCATGACCGCGCGTGGCACGTTCATCATCAACGGCACCGAGCGCGTCGTCGTCTCGCAGCTGGTCCGTTCCCCGGGCGTGTACTTCGAGCGCCAGCCCGACAAGACGAGCGACAAGGACGTCTTCTCCGCGAAGGTCATCCCGTCGCGCGGCGCCTGGCTCGAGTTCGAGATCGACAAGCGCGACGCCGTCGGCGTGCGCGTCGACCGCAAGCGCAAGCAGCCCGTCACGGTCCTGCTGAAGGCCCTGGGGCTCACCGAGGCGGAGATCCGCGAGGAGTTCACGGACTACCCGTCGATCCTCGACACCCTCGAGAAGGACCACGTCCACACCCAGGACGAGGCGCTCGTCGACCTGTACCGCAAGATCCGTCCGGGCGAGCCGCCCACGGTCGAGGCCGGTCGCGCGCTGCTCGAGAACTTCTACTTCAACCCGAAGCGCTACGACCTCGCGAAGGTCGGCCGCTACAAGATCAGCAAGAAGCTCGGCGTCGACGCGCCGCTGGCCGACTCCACCCTGTCGGTGACCGACGTCGTCGCGACGATCAAGTACCTCGCCGCCCTGCACGCCGACCACGCCACCATGGCCGGCACGCGTGACGGCAAGGAGATCGAGGTCCGCGTCGAGACGGACGACATCGACCACTTCGGCAACCGCCGCATCCGCGCCGTCGGCGAGCTCATCCAGAACCAGGTGCGCACGGGCCTGTCCCGCATGGAGCGCGTGGTCCGCGAGCGCATGACGACGCAGGACGTCGAGGCGATCACGCCGCAGACGCTGATCAACATCCGCCCCGTGGTGGCGTCGATCCGCGAGTTCTTCGGCACCTCGCAGCTCTCGCAGTTCATGGACCAGAACAACCCGCTGGCGGGCCTGACGCACAAGCGCCGGCTCAACGCCCTCGGCCCGGGTGGTCTGTCCCGCGACCGCGCCGGCATGGAGGTCCGTGACGTCCACCCGTCGCACTACGGCCGCATGTGCCCGATCGAGACCCCTGAGGGTCCGAACATCGGCCTCATCGGCTCGCTCGCGTCGTTCGGTCGCATCAACCCGTTCGGCTTCATCGAGACGCCGTACCGCAAGGTCACGGACGGCAAGGTCACGGACGAGATCGTCTACCTGACCGCCGACGACGAGGACCGCTACATCATCGCGCAGGCGAACACGGAGCTGTCCGCCGACGGCACGTTCCAGCGCGAGCGCGTGCTGGTGCGCACCAAGGGCGGCGAGACCGACGACCTGCCGCCGGCCGAGATCGACTACATGGACGTCTCGCCGCGCCAGATGGTGTCCGTCGCGACGGCGCTCATCCCGTTCCTCGAGCACGACGACGCGAACCGCGCGCTCATGGGCGCCAACATGCAGCGCCAGGCCGTGCCGCTGGTGCGCTCCGAGGCGCCGCTGGTCGGCACCGGCATGGAGCGTCGTGCGGCGGTCGACGCCGGCGACGTCATCGTGGCGACCAAGCCCGGCGTGGTCACCGAGGTGTCCGCGGACCTGGTCCTCGTCGCGAACGACGACGGCACGACCGGCTCGTACCGTGCCGCGAAGTTCCGTCGCTCGAACCAGGGCACCAGCTACAACCAGCGCGTGCTCGTGGACGAGGGCCAGCGGGTCGAGGTCGGCTCCGTGCTGGCCGACGGCCCGGCGACCGACGAGGGCGACCTCGCGCTCGGCCGCAACCTGCTCGTGGCGTTCATGTCGTGGGAGGGCCACAACTACGAGGACGCGATCATCCTGTCGCAGCGCCTCGTGGAGGACGACGTGCTGTCCTCGATCCACATCGAGGAGCACGAGGTCGACGCCCGCGACACCAAGCTCGGGCCCGAGGAGATCACGCGGGACATCCCGAACGTCTCCGAGGACGTCCTGGCGGACCTCGACGAGCGCGGCGTCATCCGCATCGGCGCCGAGGTCGGGGCCGGTGACGTGCTGGTCGGCAAGGTCACCCCGAAGGGCGAGACCGAGCTGACCCCGGAGGAGCGCCTGCTGCGCGCCATCTTCGGCGAGAAGGCCCGCGAGGTGCGCGACACGTCCCTGAAGGTGCCTCACGGCGAGCAGGGCACGGTCATCGGTGTGCGCGAGTTCAACCGCGAGGACGGCGACGAGCTGCCCGCCGGCGTGAACCAGCTGGTGCGCGTCTACATCGCCCAGCGCCGCAAGATCACCGTCGGCGACAAGCTCGCCGGCCGTCACGGCAACAAGGGCGTCATCTCGAAGATCCTGCCGCAGGAGGACATGCCGTTCCTCCCCGACGGCACCCCGGTCGACGTCGTCCTCAACCCGCTGGGCGTGCCTGGCCGCATGAACGTCGGCCAGGTCCTCGAGACGCACCTCGGCTGGGTTGCGAGCCGTGGCTGGGACATCGAGCTGGCCGAGGGCAAGGACCTCTCCTGGAAGGAGACCCTGCCCGAGGTCGCGTCGAAGTCGGAGCCGGGGACGCCGGTGGCGACGCCGGTGTTCGACGGCCTGGAGGAGTCCGGCCTGCGCGGTCTGCTCTCCACGACGCTGCCGAACCGCGACGGCGACCGCATGGTCGCCACCGACGGCAAGGCCCGGCTCTTCGACGGCCGCTCCGGCGAGCCGTTCCCGGAGCCGGTGTCGGTGGGCTACATGTACATCCTCAAGCTCCACCACCTGGTCGACGACAAGATCCACGCGCGCTCGACCGGCCCGTACTCGATGATCACGCAGCAGCCGCTGGGTGGTAAGGCGCAGTTCGGTGGCCAGCGTTTCGGCGAGATGGAGGTGTGGGCCCTCGAGGCGTACGGCGCGGCCTACACGCTGCAGGAGCTGCTCACCATCAAGTCGGACGACGTCCCCGGCCGCGTCAAGGTGTACGAGGCGATCGTCAAGGGCGAGAACATCCCCGACTCGGGCATCCCGGAGTCCTTCAAGGTGCTCCTCAAGGAGATGCAGTCGCTGTGCCTGAACGTCGAGGTGCTCTCGAGCGACGGAACCTCCATCGAGATGAAGGAGTCCGACGACGAGGTGTACCGCGCCGCGGAGGAGCTGGGCATCGATCTGTCCCGCCGCCCCAACTCGGCCGCCACGGTCGACGAGATCTGATCAGCGACCAGCTGAACTCCACGGACATTTCGAAAGCTTTGAGGAAGTAGGACATCTTGCTCGACGTCAACGTCTTCGACGAGCTGCGTATCGGCCTGGCCACGGCCGACGACATCCGTGCCTGGTCGCACGGAGAGGTCAAGAAGCCCGAGACCATCAACTACCGCACCCTGAAGCCGGAGAAGGACGGGCTCTTCTGCGAGAAGATCTTCGGTCCCACCCGGGACTGGGAGTGCTACTGCGGTAAGTACAAGCGCGTGCGCTTCAAGGGCATCATCTGCGAGCGCTGCGGCGTCGAGGTGACGCGCTCGAAGGTGCGCCGTGAGCGCATGGGGCACATCGAGCTCGCCGCCCCGGTCACGCACATCTGGTTCTTCAAGGGTGTGCCGTCGCGCCTCGGCTACCTGCTGGACCTGGCCCCGAAGGACCTGGAGAAGGTCATCTACTTCGCGGCCTACATGGTCACCTGGGTCGACGACGAGGCCCGCCACGAGGACCTCCCGAACCTCCAGAACGAGATCGACCTGGAGAAGAAGGAGATCTCGGACCGCCGCGACAACGACATCAACGCCCGCGCCCAGCGGCTCGAGGCCGACCTGGCCGAGCTCGAGGCCGAGGGCGCCAAGGCCGACGCGCGCCGTAAGGTGCGCGACTCCGCCGAGCGCGAGATGGCGCAGCTGCGCAAGCGTTCCGACGCCGAGCTGGACCGCCTCGAGCAGGTCTGGGACCGGTTCAAGAACCTCAAGGTCGCGGACCTCGAGGGCGACGAGATGCTGTACCGCCAGCTCGTCGACCGCTACGGCACGTACTTCGAGGGCTCGATGGGCGCCGCGGCGATCCAGAAGCGCCTCGAGAACTTCGACCTGGTGGCTGAGTCTGCGTCGCTGCGCGAGACCATCCGCACCGGCAAGGGCCAGCGCAAGACGCGCGCGCTCAAGCGCCTGAAGGTCGTCAACGCGTTCCTCACGACGACCAACTCGCCCACGGCGATGGTGCTCGACGCCGTCCCGGTCATCCCCCCGGACCTGCGCCCGATGGTGCAGCTCGACGGTGGCCGGTTCGCGACGTCGGACCTCAACGACCTGTACCGCCGCGTGATCAACCGCAACAACCGGCTCAAGCGCCTGCTCGACCTGGGCGCGCCGGAGATCATCGTCAACAACGAGAAGCGGATGCTCCAGGAGGCCGTGGACTCGCTGTTCGACAACGGCCGCCGCGGCCGTCCGGTCACCGGTCCGGGCAACCGCCCCCTCAAGTCGATCTCCGACATGCTCAAGGGCAAGCAGGGTCGGTTCCGCCAGAACCTGCTCGGCAAGCGCGTCGACTACTCGGGCCGTTCGGTCATCGTGGTCGGCCCGCAGCTCAAGCTGCACCAGTGCGGCCTGCCCAAGCAGATGGCGCTCGAGCTGTTCAAGCCGTTCGTCATGAAGCGGCTCGTCGAGCTCAACCACGCGCAGAACATCAAGAGCGCCAAGCGCATGGTCGAGCGCACCCGCGGCGAGGTCTGGGACGTGCTGGAGGAGGTCATCCAGGAGCACCCGGTGCTGCTGAACCGTGCCCCGACCCTGCACCGTCTCGGCATCCAGGCGTTCGAGCCGCAGCTCGTCGAGGGCAAGGCCATCCACCTGCACCCGCTCGTGTGCGCCGCGTTCAACGCGGACTTCGACGGCGACCAGATGGCGGTCCACCTGCCCCTGAGCGCCGAGGCGCAGGCCGAGGCCCGCATCCTGATGCTCTCGAGCAACAACATCCTCAAGCCGTCGGACGGCCGTCCGGTGACCATGCCCTCGCAGGACATGATCATCGGTCTGCACCACCTCACCTCGGACCGCCCCGGCGCGACGGGGGAGGGGCGGGTCTTCTCCTCGCAGGCCGAGGCGATCATGGCCCTCGACCGCGGCGCGCTGGACCTCAACGCCACGATCAAGCTGCGGATGTCGGACCTCGTGCCGCCGTCCAGCGGCTTCGAGGCCCCCGAGGGCTGGGAGCCCGGGCAGCCGCTGCTGTTCGAGACCACCCTGGGCCGCACGATCTTCAACGAGGCGCTCCCGATCGACTACCCGTTCCAGAACGGCGTCGTCGGCAAGAAGGAGCTCTCGACGATCGTCAACGACCTCGCGGAGCGTTACCCCAAGGTCGACGTCGCGACGTCGCTCGACGCGCTGAAGGACGCCGGCTACCGGTGGGCCACGCGCTCGGGCGTCACGATCGCGATCTCCGACGTGGCGATGCCCGCGGTCAAGGACACGATCCTCGACGAGCACGAGCAGCGCGCGCTCAAGGTGCAGGACCAGTTCGACAAGGGTCTGATCACCGACGACGAGCGTCGGCAGGAGCTCATCGAGATCTGGACGCAGGCCACCGACAAGATCGCGTCGGTCATGCGCGAGAACCTCGAGAGCGACTCGCGGAACACGCTGTACCGCATGGTGTCCTCGGGCGCCCGTGGTAACTGGATGCAGGTCCGTCAGATCGCCGGTATGCGCGGCCTCGTGGCGAACCCGAAGGGCGAGATCATCCCTCGTCCGATCAAGTCCAACTACCGCGAGGGCCTGTCCGTCCTCGAGTACTTCATCGCCTCGCACGGTGCCCGCAAGGGTCTGGCCGACACGGCGCTGCGTACCGCGGACTCGGGCTACCTGACCCGTCGTCTCGTCGACGTGTCGCAGGACGTCATCATCCGCGAGGAGGACTGCGGCACCGAGCGCGGCCTCACGCTGCCCGTCGCGGAGCGCATCGGTGACGTGCTGGTGCCGCACCCGCGCGTCGAGACGAGCATCTACTCGCGCACGTTCGCGACCGACGTCGTGGACGCGGACGGCAACGTGGTGGCCGAGGCGGGCTCGGACGCGGGCGACGTGGTGATCGACAAGGTCATCGCCGCCGGTGTCGAGAACGTCAAGGTCCGCTCCGTGCTGACCTGCGAGTCGCGCGTGGGTACCTGCGCGAAGTGCTACGGCCGCTCCCTGGCCACCGGCAAGCTGGTGGACATCGGCGAGGCCGTCGGCATCATCGCGGCGCAGTCCATCGGTGAGCCGGGCACGCAGCTGACCATGCGTACCTTCCACACCGGTGGTGTGGCGTCCGCGGACGACATCACGCAGGGTCTGCCCCGCGTCACCGAGCTCTTCGAGGCCCGCACCCCCAAGGGTGAGGCCCCGATCGCGGAGTACACGGGCACCGTGGCGATCGAGGACACGGAGCGCACGCGCCACCTGGTCCTCACGCCGGCCGACGGGAGCGAGGAGATCCGCTACCCGGTGACCAAGCGTGCGCGCCTCCTGATCACCGACGGGCAGCAGGTCCAGGTCGGCACCCAGCTCGTCCAGGGTGCCGTCGACCCGAAGAAGGTGCTCCGCATCCTCGGCCCGCGTGCGACGCAGAAGCACCTGGTGGACGAGGTCCAGGAGACCTACCGCTCGCAGGGTGTGGACATCCACGACAAGCACATCGAGGTCATCGTGCGGCAGATGCTGCGCCGCGTGACCGTGCTCGACTCGGGTGACTCGCACCTGCTGCCGGGTGAGCTCGCGGAGCGCGTCCGCTTCGAGGACGCGAACCGTCGTGCCGTGGCGGAGGGTGGCCAGCCGGCCTCCGGACGTCCGGAGCTCATGGGCATCACGAAGGCCTCGCTCGCCACCGACTCGTGGCTGTCGGCCGCCTCCTTCCAGGAGACGACCCGCGTGCTCACCGAGGCCTCGATGAGCGGTCGCCGCGACCCGCTGCTGGGCCTCAAGGAGAACGTCATCCTCGGTAAGCTCATCCCCGCCGGCACCGGCCTGCCCCGTTACGGGAACATCCAGGTCGAGCCGACCGAGCAGGCGAAGGCCGAGCTCTACCCGAGCTTCGGCTACGACGAGATCGACTTCCCGACGCTCGGGATGGGCTCGGGCGAGGCGATCCCGCTGGAGGACCTCGACTTCGGCGACTTCCGCTAGACCCCACGGGACTCCTCGCTTCGCTGCGGGGACCCGCGGGGACCCTGGCTCCGCTGATCGGTTGATCTCCAGGACGAGGTAGTCCGGGAGGGGCGCACGTCACAGCGTGCGCCCCTCCTGAACCTTTGACCCCGCTTGCTTCCGCGGGTAATCTTGGAAGCCGTGCCCGTGCCGTCGCGCGCGCATCCCGCTGTCAGTCCTGAGTCTTCGGCTCGGGCCGGCTGCCGGAGGCGTCGCCGACCTGAGCGCACTGGCACCCCGGGTAGATCGCTCCGGACCGTCCGCGAGGGCGGGGAGCTGAGCTGATCCGGGCCATCGAGCCGGTGGTAAGTGGCGTAGCGGTCCGCAAGGGCCGCGTGTGCCGCATGCGATCGGCACGCACAAGCCAGACAGACCACCGTCGAGGGCCGGCCGGCCCTCGTGAGCTCGAGAAGACGACGGAGACGTAGTGCCTACGATCCAGCAGCTCGTCCGCAAGGGCCGGAGCACGAAGGCGACGGCGTCCAAGACGCCCGCCCTCAAGGCCTCCCCCCAGCGGCGCGGCGTGTGCACGCGCGTGTACACCACCACCCCCAAGAAGCCGAACTCCGCGCTCCGCAAGGTCGCGCGCGTCAAGCTGTCCTCCGGTACCGAGGTCACGGCGTACATCCCCGGCGTCGGCCACAACCTGCAGGAGCACTCCATCGTGCTCGTGCGCGGTGGCCGTGTGAAGGACCTCCCGGGTGTCCGCTACAAGATCGTGCGCGGCGCGCTCGACACGCAGGGCGTGAAGAACCGCAAGCAGGGTCGCAGCAAGTACGGCGCGAAGAAGGAGAAGGCCTGATGCCTCGCAAGGGTCCGGCCCCCAAGCGGCCGCTCATCGTCGACCCCGTCTACGGGTCGCCCGTCGTGACGCAGCTGATCAACAAGGTCCTGCTCGACGGCAAGAAGTCCACCGCCGAGGCGATCGTCTACGGCGCCCTCGAGGGCGTCCGTGCCAAGACGGACCAGGACCCGGTCGTCGTGCTCAAGCGCGCGCTGGAGAACATCCGCCCGGCGCTCGAGGTCCGCTCCCGCCGTGTCGGTGGCGCCACCTACCAGGTGCCCATCGAGGTGCGTCCGGTGCGCTCGACGACGCTCGCGCTGCGCTGGCTCACCGACTTCTCGCGCGCCCGTCGCGAGAAGACGATGACCGAGCGTCTGATGAACGAGATCCTCGACGCCTCGAACGGCCTCGGTGCCGCGGTCAAGCGCCGCGAGGACATGCACAAGATGGCCGACTCGAACAAGGCCTTCGCGCACTACCGCTGGTGATGCGCACGGACGGCCCCGGGCGACCCCCGGGGCCGTCCGCGGATCCGGAACCGGCCGGCAGCCGGCCCTCCGGCCCGGCTTCCGACCTTCCACCGACAAGGGGTAACGCACCGTGGCACTCGACGTGCTGACCGACCTGAACAAGGTCCGCAACATCGGCATCATGGCCCACATCGATGCCGGCAAGACCACCACCACCGAGCGCATCCTGTTCTACACGGGTGTGAACTACAAGATCGGTGAGACGCACGACGGTGCGTCGACGATGGACTGGATGGAGCAGGAGCAGGAGCGCGGCATCACGATCACGTCCGCCGCGACGACCTGCTACTGGAAGAACAACCAGATCAACATCATCGACACCCCCGGTCACGTGGACTTCACCGTCGAGGTCGAGCGCTCCCTGCGCGTGCTCGACGGCGCGGTCGCGGTGTTCGACGGCAAGGAGGGTGTGGAGCCCCAGTCGGAGACCGTGTGGCGTCAGGCCGACAAGTACGACGTCCCGCGCATCTGCTTCGTCAACAAGATGGACAAGCTCGGCGCCGACTTCTACTTCACGGTCGACACCATCATCAACCGCCTCAAGGCGAAGCCGCTGGTCATCCAGCTCCCGATCGGCGCCGAGAACGACTTCGAGGGCGTCGTCGACCTCCTCGAGATGAAGGCGCTCACCTGGCGGGGCGACACCAAGATGGGCGAGGAGTACGCGGTCGAGGACATCCCCGCGGACCTCGTCGAGAAGGCGGAGCAGTACCGGGCCGAGCTCGTCGAGGCCGTCGCGGAGGCGGACGACGACCTGCTCGAGAAGTTCCTGGGCGGCGAAGAGCTCACGGTCGCCGAGATCAAGTCCGGCATCCGCAAGCTCGTCATCAGCTCTCAGGCCTTCCCCGTGCTGTGCGGCTCGGCGTTCAAGAACAAGGGCGTGCAGCCCATGCTCGACGCCGTGATCGACTACCTGCCGACCCCGCTCGACGTGCCGGCCGTCGAGGGCCACGACGTCAAGGACGCGGAGAAGATCATCGAGCGTCGCCCGGACGAGACGGAGCCGTTCTCGGCCCTCGCGTTCAAGGTCGCCACGCACCCGTTCTTCGGCAAGCTCACCTACGTCCGCGTGTACTCGGGCAAGGTCGCGCAGGGCGCGCAGGTCCAGAACTCGACCAAGGGCAAGAAGGAGCGCATCGGGAAGCTCTTCCAGATGCACTCCAACAAGGAGAACCCTGTCGAAGAGGCGCACGCCGGCCACATCTACGCGTTCATCGGGCTCAAGGACGTCACCACCGGTGACACGCTGTGCGATCCCGCGAACCCGGTGATCCTCGAGTCGATGACCTTCCCGGAGCCCGTCATCGACGTGGCCATCGAGCCGAAGACGAAGGCCGACCAGGAGAAGCTCTCCACGGCTATCCAGAAGCTCGCCCAGGAGGACCCGACCTTCCGCGTCAAGCTGGACGAGGAGACCGGCCAGACCGTCATCGGTGGCATGGGCGAGCTCCACCTCGACATCCTCGTCGACCGCATGCGTCGCGAGTTCAAGGTCGAGGCCAACGTCGGCAAGCCGCAGGTCGCGTACCGCGAGACGATCCGCCGTACCGCGGAGAAGATCGACTACACGCACAAGAAGCAGACCGGTGGCTCGGGCCAGTTCGCCAAGGTCCAGGTGACCTTCGAGCCGCTCGAGACGGCCGAGGGCGAGCTCTACGAGTTCGTCAACTCCGTCACCGGTGGACGCATCCCGCGCGAGTACATCCCGTCCGTGGACGCCGGCATCCAGTCGGCGATGCAGCAGGGCGTGCTGGCCGGGTTCCCCGTGGTCGGGGTCAAGGCCACGCTGCTCGACGGCGCCTACCACGACGTCGACTCTTCGGAGATGGCGTTCAAGATCGCCGGCTCGATGGTCTTCAAGGAGGGCATCAAGCGCGCCGACCCGGTCATCCTCGAGCCCGTCATGGCCGTCGAGGTCCGGACGCCCGAGGAGTACATGGGCGACGTGATCGGTGACATCAACTCGCGTCGTGGGATGATCCAGTCCATGGAGGACGCGACCGGTGTCAAGGTCGTGCGCGCCCAGGTACCGTTGAGCGAGATGTTCGGGTACATCGGTGACCTGCGTTCCAAGACGCAGGGCCGCGCCGTGTACTCGATGCAGTTCGACAGCTACGCCGAGGTTCCTCGTAACGTTGCTGACGAGATCATCAAGAAGACCCGGGGCGAGTGAGTCCCCACAGGTCGACGACCAGCACAACCATCAACCTGTAGGAAACCCCGTCGCCCCGCGGGATGTAGGCTTCTTGGCCGAGTCTCGCAACGTTCGGGAACATCTACCCAAGTCCCAGGAGGACCCCAGTGGCTAAGGCCAAGTTCGAGCGGACCAAGCCGCACGTCAACATCGGCACGATCGGGCACGTCGACCACGGTAAGACGACGCTGACTGCCGCGATCTCGAAGACGCTTGCGGACACGTACCCCGACCTTCCGGCGAACACGCAGCGCAACTTCGACGAGATCGACGCCGCGCCGGAGGAGAAGCAGCGCGGTATCACGATCAACATCGCGCACATCGAGTACGAGACGCCCAAGCGTCACTACGCGCACGTCGACGCGCCGGGTCACGCCGACTACATCAAGAACATGATCACCGGTGCCGCCCAGATGGACGGCGCGATCCTGGTGGTCGCGGCGACCGACGGCCCGATGGCCCAGACGCGCGAGCACGTGCTCTTGGCCCGCCAGGTGGGCGTCCCCTACCTGCTGGTCGCGCTCAACAAGGCCGACATGGTCGACGACGAGGAGATCCTCGAGCTCGTCGAGATGGAGGTCCGTGAGCTGCTGTCGTCGCAGGAGTTCGACGGCGACAACGCGCCGGTCGTGCGCGTCTCCGGCCTCAAGGCCCTCGAGGGTGACCCCGAGTGGACCAAGAGCGTCCTGGAGCTCATGGAGGCCGTGGACGAGAACGTCCCCGACCCGGTCCGCGAGCTCGACAAGCCGTTCCTCATGCCGATCGAGGACGTCTTCACCATCACCGGCCGTGGCACCGTCGTGACCGGCAAGGTGGAGCGTGGCACGCTCGACGTCAACTCCGAGGTCGAGATCGTCGGTATCCGCGAGCCGCAGAAGACCACGGTCACCGGTATCGAGACGTTCCACAAGCAGATGGACCAGGCTCAGGCCGGCGACAACACCGGTCTGCTCCTGCGCGGCATCAAGCGCGAGGACGTCGAGCGGGGCCAGGTCGTCGTGAAGCCGGGTTCGATCACGCCGCACACCGACTTCGAGGCTCAGGTCTACATCCTGGGCAAGGACGAGGGCGGCCGTCACAACCCGTTCTACTCGAACTACCGTCCGCAGTTCTACTTCCGGACCACGGACGTCACCGGCGTCATCACGCTGCCCGAGGGCACCGAGATGGTCATGCCCGGCGACAACACCGAGATGACGGTCGCGCTGATCCAGCCGATCGCCATGGAGGAGGGCCTCGGCTTCGCCATCCGTGAGGGTGGCCGCACGGTCGGTTCGGGCCGCGTCACCAAGATCATCAAGTGATCCGCTGATCCTCAGTTGATCATCTGAGCGTGATCATCTGAGCGCAGGAGGCCCGGGCCCTCTCGAGGGTCTGGGCCTCCGGTGCGTCCGGCGTCACAGCGGTCGAACCCCGTTCCGGCTTGGAATCATGGGGTTCCCTGTGGCAAGATGTTCAGGTTGCCTGTCACGGGCGCGTTCTTTCTCGTGTCGAACAGTGTGTAGCACCACGGTGCGTGCGCCGGTCCGGTTCTCCCGGAGCGGTCCACCCGCCTGGAGCGGTTCTCCTCTCGGAGGAGTCGCGGGGTTGCCGGCTGTCGACGCGCTTGAGCGCCCCGCGGGACACATGTCTCGACAGGCCAGACAAACGTCGTGGTCCGCCTCGCGGACCACAATCAACGGCCCCACGCCGAACGGTGTGCGCCCGGGTGTGCAGCATTGTTGTCACAACAACGGCGACACGCCCGAGCGCGGGGGTCGGACAGTAGCGGTTCGAGAGAGAGAGTCAGACGACGCCATGGCGGGACAGAAGATCCGCATCCGGCTCAAGTCCTACGACCACGAGGTCATCGACAGCTCGGCGCGCAAGATCGTCGACACGGTGACGCGCGCTGGTGCGACGGTCGTGGGTCCGGTGCCGCTGCCGACGGAGAAGAACGTCTTCACCGTCATCCGGTCGCCTCACAAGTACAAGGACAGCCGCGAGCACTTCGAGATGCGCACGCACAAGCGGCTCATCGACATCATCGATCCCACGCCGAAGGCCGTCGACTCGCTCATGCGGATCGACCTGCCTGCCGACGTGAACATCGAGATCAAGCTCTGAGGCTGGGATAGATATGACCAACCAGCAGAAGAACGTGACCGCGGTGCTCGGCACCAAGCTCGGCATGACGCAGCTGTGGGACGACGCCGGTCGCCTCGTCCCCGTCACCGTCGTGGCCGTCCCGACCAACGTCGTGACGCAGGTTCGCGCCGCGGACGCCGACGGCTACGCCGCCGTGCAGCTCGCCGCCGGGCAGATCGACCCGCGCAAGGTCACCAAGCCGCTCAAGGGCCACTTCGAGAAGGCCGGCGTCACGCCGCGCCGTCACGTCGCCGAGGTCCGCACCGAGGACGCCGCCGAGTACACGCTCGGCCAGGAGATCACCGCCGCCGCCTTCGAGGCGGGCGCCGTGGTCGACGTCGTCGGGACCACCAAGGGCAAGGGCACCGCCGGTGTCATGAAGCGCCACGGCTTCTCCGGAGTCGGCGCCTCCCACGGTGCTCACCGCAACCACCGCAAGGCCGGCTCGATCGGTGGCGCCTCGACGCCGTCGCGCGTGTTCAAGGGTCTGCGGATGGCCGGTCGTATGGGCCACGACCGTATGACCGTCCAGAACCTGACCGTCCACGCGGTCGACGCCGAGAAGGGTCTGCTGCTCGTCAAGGGCGCGGTTCCCGGCCCCAAGGGTGGCGTCGTCGTCGTGCGTACCGCTGCGAAGGGTGCGTGACCCCATGGCCAACCAGACCGTCGACGTGCTCGACGCCCAGGGCAAGAAGGCCGGCACTGCCGAGCTTCCCGCCGAGGTGTTCGACACCGTCACCAACGTCCCGCTGATCCACCAGGTGGTCGTGGCGCAGCGCGCCGCCGCCCGCCAGGGGACGCACGCCACCAAGACCCGCGGCGAGGTCCGCGGCGGTGGCCGCAAGCCGTACAAGCAGAAGGGCACCGGCCGCGCCCGTCAGGGCTCGACCCGCGCCCCGCAGTTCGCCGGCGGTGGCACCGTCCACGGCCCGCAGCCGCGCAAGTACGACCAGCGGACCCCGAAGAAGATGAAGGCCGCCGCCCTCCGCGGTGCCCTCTCCGACCGGGCTCGCGCCGGCCGCGTCCACGTGGTCTCCGGCTTCGGTCTCGACGGTGCTCCGTCGACCAAGACCGCGGTCAAGACGCTCGCCGCGCTCACCGAGCGCACCCACGTCCTCGTGGTCACCGAGCGCTCGGACGAGCTGACGATCCTGTCGCTCCGCAACGTCGAGCAGGTTCACCTGCTGACCGCGGACCAGCTCAACACCTATGACGTGCTCGTCTCCGACGACGTCGTCTTCACCGAGGGCGCGCTCGCCGCGTTCGTCGCGGGCCCGGCCACGGGCAAGAGCGTGAAGGCCGTCGCCACGGAGTCCGAGGCGGCTGAGACCGAGGAGGCCACCAAGTGACCGCCGTGACGAAGGACCCGCGCGACATCCTGATCGCGCCGGTCGTCTCCGAGAAGTCCTACAACCTCCTCGACGAGGGCAAGTACACCTTCGTCGTGGACCCGCGGGCCAACAAGACCGAGATCAAGATCGCGGTCGAGCAGGTCTTCGGTGTCAAGGTCGACTCGGTCAACACGATCAACCGCAAGGGCAAGGCGCGTCGCACGCGCTTCGGCCTGGGCAAGCGCAAGGACACGAAGCGCGCGATTGTGACCCTCCGTGAGGGCACGATCGACATCTTCGGCGGTCCGGCTTCCTGAGGCGCAGAGAGCAGATCGAGGACTAACCCATGGGAATCCGTAAGTACAAGCCGACGACGCCCGGACGCCGCGGCTCCAGCGTCGCCGACTTCGTCGAGATCACGCGCTCGCAGCCGGAGAAGTCTCTGGTCCGTCCGCTGTCCAAGACGGGTGGGCGCAACAACTCCGGTCGCATCACGACCCGTCACAAGGGCGGTGGCCACAAGCGTGCCTACCGCGTGATCGACTTCCGTCGCCACGACAAGGACGGCGTGCCCGCCAAGGTCGCGCACATCGAGTACGACCCGAACCGCACGGCTCGGATCGCGCTCCTGCACTACGCGGACGGCACGAAGCGCTACATCATCGCGCCGAACAAGCTGTCGCAGGGCGACGTCGTCGAGGCCGGTGCCGGCGCCGACATCAAGCCGGGCAACAACCTGCCGCTGCGCAACATCCCGACCGGTACGGTCATCCACGCCGTCGAGCTCCGCCCCGGTGGCGGCGCGAAGATCGCCCGCTCGGCGGGTGCCTCCGTGCAGCTCGTGGCGAAGGACGGCCCGTACGCGCAGCTGCGCATGCCGTCCGGCGAGATCCGCAACGTCGACCTGCGCTGCCGCGCGACGGTCGGCGAGGTGGGCAACGCCGAGCAGTCGAACATCAACTGGGGCAAGGCCGGCCGTATGCGGTGGAAGGGCGTCCGCCCGACCGTCCGTGGCGTGGTCATGAACCCGGTCGACCACCCGCACGGTGGTGGTGAGGGCAAGACCTCCGGTGGTCGCCACCCGGTCAGCCCGTGGGGCCAGCCCGAGGGCCGGACCCGCCGCCCGAACAAGCCGAGCGACAAGCTGATCGTCCGCCGTCGCCGCACCGGCAAGAAGCGCTGATAGGAGCCTGACAGATGCCTCGTAGCCTGAAGAAGGGCCCCTTCGTCGACGACCACCTGCAGAAGAAGGTGGACGCTCAGAACGAGAAGGGGACCAAGAACGTCATCAAGACCTGGTCCCGTCGGTCGGTCATCACGCCCGACTTCCTCGGTCACACCTTTGCCGTGCACGACGGCCGGAAGCACTCTCCGGTCTTCGTCACCGAGGCGATGGTCGGCCACAAGCTCGGCGAGTTCGCTCCCACGCGAACCTTCCGCGGCCACGTGAAGGACGACAAGAAGGGTCGTCGTCGCTGAGCCAGGGGTCACCACCTCTGATTCAGTAGATGACTGACCTGGACTGTCTTCGATACAGGAAAGCAGGACAGCAATGGAAGCCAAGGCGCAGGCGCGGTTCGTCCGTGTCACGCCCCAGAAGGCCCGGCGCGTCGTGGACCTCATCCGTGGCAAGCAGGCCGCCGAGGCCGTCGCGGTGCTGAAGTTCGCGCCGCAGGCTGCGAGCGAGCCGATCCGCAAGGTTGTGGAGAGCGCCGTCGCGAACGCCCGGGTGAAGGCCGACCGCGCCAGCGAGCGCTTCGACGAGACGGAGCTCTTCGTCTCGGCGGCGTTCGTCGACGAGGGGCCGACGCTCAAGCGGTTCCGTCCGCGGGCGCAGGGGCGTGCGAGCCAGATCCTCAAGCGCACCAGCCACATCACCGTGGTCGTCGCACCGCGTGAGCAGAAGGAAGGGGCCCGATAGTGGGGCAGAAGGTTCACCCGCACGGGTACCGCCTCGGCATCACCACCGACCACCGGTCGCGCTGGTTCGCCGACAGCACCAAGCCTGGTCAGCGGTACCGCGACTACGTCCGCGAGGACGTGGCGATCCGCAAGCTCATGAGCACCGGTCTCGAGCGGGCCGGCATCTCCAAGGTCGAGGTCGAGCGCACCCGCGACCGCGTCCGCGTGGACATCCACACGGCGCGTCCGGGCATCGTCATCGGCCGCCGGGGTGCCGAGGCCGACCGCATCCGCGGCGAGCTCGAGAAGCTCACGGGCAAGCAGGTCCAGCTCAACATCCTCGAGGTCAAGAACGCGGAGATCGACGCGCAGCTGGTCGCGCAGGGCATCGCCGAGCAGCTCGCGAGCCGCGTCTCGTTCCGTCGCGCCATGCGCAAGGGCATCCAGTCCGCGCAGCGCGCCGGTGCCAAGGGCATCCGGGTGCAGGTCTCGGGCCGTCTCGGCGGCGCCGAGATGAGCCGGTCGGAGTTCTACCGCGAGGGTCGTGTGCCGCTGCACACGCTGCGCGCGTACGTCGACTACGGCTTCTTCGAGGCCCGCACCACCTTCGGCCGCATCGGCGTGAAGGTGTGGATCTACAAGGGCGACATGACCGAGAAGGAGTTCGCCGCACAGCAGGCCACCGCCGCGCCCCGTCAGGGCCGTGGTCGTGGTGGCGAGCGTGGCGAGCGTGGAGGGGACCGCCGTGGTGGCGGTCGTCGCCCCGAGCGTCCGGCCCAGCCGGCTGGTGAGAGCGCCCCCGCGTCCGACGCGGCTCCGGCGCCGACCGAGCAGGCTGCGGCCCCCGAGTCTGGAACGGAGGCCTGAGTCATGCTGATCCCCCGCAGGCTCAAGCACCGCAAGCAGCACCACCCGAAGCGCTCCGGCGCTGCCAAGGGTGGCACCACGATCGCGTTCGGCGACTACGGCATCCAGGCCATCGAGCCCGCCTACGTCACCAACCGTCAGATCGAGGCTGCTCGTATCGCGATGACCCGCCACATCAAGCGTGGCGGCAAGGTCTGGATCAACATCTACCCGGACCGTCCCCTGACCAAGAAGCCCGCCGAGACCCGCATGGGTTCCGGTAAGGGCTCGCCCGAGTGGTGGGTCGCCAACGTCAAGCCCGGCCGGATCGTCTTCGAGCTGGCCGGTGTCGACGAGGAGCTGGCCCGTGAGGCCATGCGCCGTGCGATCCACAAGCTCCCGATGAAGTGCCGTTTCGTGGTGCGCGAGGGTGGTGCGAACTGATGGCAGTCGGAACCAAGGGCATGGCCCCCGCTGACCTCGATGGCTTCGACGACGAGAAGCTCGTCGCCGAGCTGAAGAAGGCCAAGGAGGAGCTCTTCAACCTCCGTTTCCAGTCGGCCACCGGCCAGCTGGAGTCCCACGGTCGGATCAAGGCCGTCAAGCGCGACATCGCGCGGATCTACACGGTCCTGCACGAGCGCGAGCTCGGTATCCGCACGGCCCCGAGCGTGAGTGAGTGAGGCATCGATGAGCGAGAACACCAACGCGGTGGCCGCTGAGACGACCGAGCGCAGCACGCGCAAGGTCCGTCGTGGCTACGTCGTCAGCGACAAGATGGAGAAGACCATCGTCGTCGAGGTCGAGGACCGCAAGAAGCACCCCCTGTACGGCAAGGTCCTGCGCACCACCACCAAGGTGAAGGTGCACGACGAGCAGAACTCTGCCGGTATCGGCGACCTGGTCGAGATCATGGAGACCCGTCCGCTGTCCGCGACCAAGCGGTGGCGACTGACGGAGATCCTCGAGAAGGCCAAGTGATCCAGAAGGTCTTGTAGACCTTCGGCCGGGCGGGCCGTGACACACGTATGCGGCCCGCCCCGGCCACCACAGCAACTATCCGTTCGGCAAGGCTCGCCCGGGACAGCCCGGGACGAGAACCAGCTCGACGACAGGAGATCAATCGATGATCCAGCAGGAGTCGCGACTGCGGGTCGCCGACAACACGGGTGCCAAGGAGATTCTCTGCATCCGTGTTCTCGGTGGATCCGGCCGTCGCTACGCCGGTATCGGCGACACGATCGTCGCCACCGTCAAGGACGCGATCCCCGGCGGCAACGTGAAGAAGGGCGATGTGGTCAAGGCCGTCATCGTCCGGACCGCCAAGGAGCGCCGTCGTCCCGACGGTTCCTACATCAAGTTCGACGAGAACGCCGCCGTGATCCTCAAGAACGACGGTGAGCCCCGTGGCACCCGCATCTTCGGCCCGGTCGGGCGCGAGCTGCGCGACAAGCGGTTCATGAAGATCATCTCGCTGGCGCCGGAGGTGCTCTGACCATGGCGAAGATCAAGAAGGGCGACCAGGTGATCGTTATCGCCGGTCGCGACAAGGGCAAGACGGGCCGTGTGCTCGAGGTCTTCAAGGACTCCGACCGCATCGTGGTCGAGGGCGTGCAGCGCGTCACCAAGCACGTCAAGGCCGGCCAGACGGCTCGCGGCACCCGCACGGGTGGCATCGAGACCGTCGAGGCGGCGATCCACGTCTCGAACGTGATGGTCGTCGACCCGGAGACCAAGAAGGGCACGCGCGTCGGGTTCCGCACCGAGCAGGTCGAGCGCGATGGCCGTACCCGCACCGTCCGTGTGCGCGTCGCCAAGCGTTCCGGGAAGGACATCTGATGACCGAGACCACTCTCGAGGCCCCGGCCACCCCGCGCCTCAAGCAGAAGTACCGCGAGGACATCATCGCGGCGCTGCGTGAGGAGTTCGGCCACCAGAACATCCAGCAGGTCGCCGGTCTGACGAAGATCGTCGTCAACATGGGTGTGGGTGACGCCGCGAAGGACTCCAAGCTCATCGAGGGCGCGATCCGCGACCTCACGGCGATCACGGGGCAGAAGCCCCAGGTGACCCGGGCCAAGAAGTCGATCGCGCAGTTCAAGCTGCGCGAGGGCATGCCGATCGGCGCGCACGTCACGCTGCGCGGCGACCGGATGTGGGAGTTCCTCGACCGGCTGCTGTCGGTCGCGCTGCCCCGTATCCGCGACTTCCGCGGTCTGAGCCCGAAGCAGTTCGACGGGCACGGCAACTACACCTTCGGTCTCACGGAGCAGTCGATGTTCCACGAGATCGACCAGGACAAGATCGACCGCGTCCGCGGCATGGACATCACGGTCGTGACCACGGCGACGACCGATGACGAGGGCCGCTCCCTGCTGCGCCGTCTCGGCTTCCCCTTCAAGGAGAACTGACATGGCGAAGAAGGCCCTGATCAACAAGGCGAACGCCAAGCCGAAGTTCGCCGTCCGCGCCTACACCCGGTGCCAGCGCTGCGGCCGTCCGCACTCGGTCTACCGCAAGTTCGGCCTGTGCCGGATCTGCGTGCGGGAGATGGCCCACCGCGGCGAGCTCCCCGGCGTCACCAAGAGCAGCTGGTAAAACCACTACGCCGTAGGTCCGGGCGCTGCGCACGCACTGCTCGGATACCCCGGCGAGGAAGGGCTGGAGCCCAATGACCATGACAGACCCCATCGCAGACATGCTCACTCGTCTGCGTAACGCGAACTCGGCGCACCACGAGACGGTCACCATGCCGCACTCGAAGCTGAAGTCGAACATCGCGGAGATCCTGCAGGCGCAGGGGTACATCACCGACTGGAGCGTCGAGGACGCCAAGGTCGGCAAGTCCCTCACCCTGACCCTCAAGTACGGCCCGAGCCGCGAGCGCGCCCTCAGCGGCGTCCGTCGCGTGTCGAAGCCCGGCCTCCGCGTCTACGCGAAGTCCACCAACCTGCCTCAGGTCCTCGGCGGCCTCGGCGTGGCGATCCTGTCCACGTCCTCCGGCCTGCTGACCGACCGTCAGGCCCAGGCCAAGGGCGTCGGCGGCGAAGTCCTCGCCTACGTCTGGTAATCCGGAAAGGAGAATCGCCATGTCTCGAATCGGCAAGCTCCCCGTTCCGGTCCCGGCCGGCGTGGACGTCACCATCAGCGGTGCGCTCGTGACCGTCAAGGGCCCGAAGGGGATCCTGGAGCACACGGTGCCCGCCCCCATCACTGTCGCTCAGGACGACGGCACCCTCGTGGTGTCCCGCCCGGACGACGAGCGTGAGTCCCGTGCGCTGCACGGCCTCACCCGCACCCTCCTGGCCAACATCGTCACCGGTGTGACCCAGGGCTACGAGAAGAAGCTCGAGATCGTCGGTACCGGTTACCGCGTCGCCGCCAAGGGGCAGAGCCTGGAGTTCGCTCTCGGTTTCTCGCACCCGGTCGTCGTCACGGCGCCGGACGGCATCAGCTTCGCGGTCGAGAGCCCCACCAAGTTCTCGGTGGCCGGCATCGACAAGCAGCAGGTCGGCGAGGTCGCAGCGAACATCCGCAAGATCCGCAAGCCCGAGCCCTACAAGGGCAAGGGTGTGCGTTACGCCGGCGAGGTCGTCCGCCGCAAGGTCGGAAAGGCTGGTAAGTGATGGCTCTCAAGATTCTGGGCAAGGGCAAGGCCGTCGCTCGTCAGCGCCGTCACCTCCGCCTGCGCAAGAAGATCAAGGGCACCGCGACGCGTCCGCGCCTCGTCGTGACCCGCTCCTCGCGCCACATGGTGGCGCAGGTCGTGGACGACACGGTCGGCAAGACCGTCGCCTCCGCCTCGACCCTCGAGGCGGACCTGCGTGGTCTCGACGCCGACAAGACGGCGAAGGCCCGCAAGGTCGGCGAACTCGTCGCCTCGCGTGCCAAGGCCGCCGGCATCGAGTCCGTGGTCTTCGACCGCGGTGGCAACAAGTACCACGGTCGGGTGGCTGCGGTCGCCGACGGCGCCCGGGAAGCGGGGCTGGAGCTGTGATGGCCGACGTCCGCGAGTTCGCACGGAAGATGAGGATCCTCTGATGGCTGCAGGGCAGCGCACCGGCGCCCCCCAGGGCGCCAACGAGTCCAACAAGACCGACGGCCGCCGCGGCGGCGGTGGCGGTCGTCGTGACGACCGCCGCGGCGGTGGCCGCGACCAGGCCGACAAGAACGCCTTCGTCGAGCGCGTGGTGACGATCAACCGCGTCTCGAAGGTCGTCAAGGGCGGTCGTCGCTTCAGCTTCACCGCGCTGGTCGTGGTGGGCGACGGCGACGGCACCGTCGGTGTCGGCTACGGCAAGGCCAAGGAGGTGCCCGCGGCGATCGCCAAGGGTGTCGAGGAGGCGAAGAAGAACTTCTTCCGCGTCCCGCGCATCCAGGGCACCATCCCTCACCCCATCCAGGGTGAGGAGGCCGCCGGCGTCGTGTTCCTGCGTCCGGCCTCGCCGGGTACCGGTGTGATCGCCGGTGGTCCGGTGCGCGCCGTGCTGGAGTGCGCCGGCATTCACGACGTGCTGAGCAAGTCGCTCGGTTCGTCGAACTCGATCAACATCGTGCACGCGACCGTCGCGGCCCTCAAGGGCCTCGAGGAGCCGGCGGCCGTGGCCGCCCGCCGTGGTCTGCCGCTCGAGGACGTGGCTCCGGCCGCGCTCCTGCGTGCGCAGGCTGCCGGACTTGCCGCCAAGGCGGAGAAGGCCGGCGAGAAGGTGGGTGCGTGATGCCTCGACTGAAGGTCACCCAGGTCAAGTCCGCCATCGGCGGCAAGCAGAACCAGCGTGACACGCTGCGGACCCTCGGCCTCAAGCGGATCGGCGACACCGCCGTGAAGGAGGACCGTCCGGAGATCCGTGGCATGGTCACCACGGTGGCGCACCTCGTCACCGTCGAGGAGGTCGAGTGATCATGGCCGACAACACCGAGAAGTCGCAGCCGCTCAAGATGCACCACCTGCGTCCGGCCGACGGCGCCAAGACCGCCAGGACCCGTGTGGGTCGCGGTGAGGCGTCGAAGGGCAAGACGGCGGGTCGAGGCACCAAGGGTACGAAGGCTCGCTACCAGGTTCCCGAGCGCTTCGAGGGCGGGCAGATGCCTCTGCACATGCGCCTCCCGAAGCTCCGCGGGTTCAAGAACCCGTTCCGCGTCGAGTACCAGGTCGTCAACCTGGACAAGCTCGCTGCGCTGTACCCCGAGGGTGGCTCCGTCACCGTCGAGGGCCTCGTCGCCAAGGGCGCGGTCCGCAAGGGTCAGCTGGTGAAGGTGCTCGGCACGGGCGAGATCACCGTCAAGCTGGACGTCACGGTCGACCGCGTCTCCGGCTCCGCCAAGGACAAGATCCTGGCGGCCGGCGGCACGGTCTCCGAGGACTGACATCCGCATCAGGGCCGGCGGCGCACACGCGCTGCCGGCCCTGTGTGCTCCCGGCGTGTTCCGGCAGGCCAAGCCGCCGAGGCGGCGTGTGGTCTGGATCACTGGTCCCGGGCACGTAGAATCCGTCACGGTCCGCGCCACGCGTCCGGAGATCCGGCCGCACGGCGAGCCCGGGGTCCCATCCGGCCGGACCGACGACCGAGTCGGCGTGACGGCGGCGTGGCCCACGGGCCTCGACGTCGGGAGCTCGCGCCACACCTCGCCGGTCCCCGGCGACACGACAACCCGCCGCGGCGGGCCAGGAGGATAGGTGCTCAGCGCATTCGGCCGGGCTTTCCGGACACCGGACCTGCGGCGCAAGCTGCTGTTCACGATCGCGATCATGGCGCTCTTCCGGGTGGGGTCGCTCGTGCCCACACCCGGTGTCGACTACGGCAACGTCCAGCAGTGCGTCGCGGCCCTCGAGGGCAGCACCTCGCTGCTCGGCCTCGTCAACGTCTTCAGCGGTGGTGCGCTGCTGCAGCTGTCGATCTTCGCGCTCGGCATCATGCCGTACATCACGGCGAGCATCATCGTGCAGCTGCTGCGCGTGGTCATCCCGCGCTTCGAGGCCCTGCACAAGGAGGGCCAGTCGGGGCAGTCGAAGCTGACGCAGTACACGCGCTACCTGACGATCGCCCTCGCGATCCTGCAGTCGACGACGATCATCACCACCGCCCGCACGGGGATGCTCTTCCAGGGTTGCCCCGTCGACGTGATCGCGGACGACAGCTTCATGACGGCCACGCTGATGGTCATCACCATGACGGCCGGTACCGGCCTCGTCATGTGGCTCGGCGAGATGATCACCGAGCGCGGCGTCGGCAACGGCATGTCGCTGCTGATCTTCACCTCGATCGCGGCGAGCTTCCCGTCGGCCCTGTGGTCCATCGCAGGCGGCTCGAACGGCCCCCTGAACTTCATCGTGATGATCCTGGTCATCGTGCTCGTCGTCGGGCTGGTCGTGTTCGTCGAGCAGTCCCAGCGCCGCATCCCGGTGCAGTACGCGAAGCGCATGGTGGGGCGTCGTATGTACGGCGGCACCAGCACCTACATCCCGATCAAGATCAACATGGCCGGTGTCATCCCGGTCATCTTCGCTGCGTCGATCCTCGCTATCCCGGGCCTGATCGCCCAGTTCGGCGAGCCGACCGCGGGCTGGGTCGTGTGGATCTCGGACAACCTGGTCCAGCAGTCCGACCCGCTGTACATCGTGCTGTACGTGCTGATGGTCATCTTCTTCGCGTTCTTCTACACGTCGATCACGTTCAACCCGGACGAGGTCGCGGACAACATGAAGAAGTACGGCGGCTTCATCCCGGGCATCCGTGCCGGCCGGCCGACCGCCGAGTACCTCGACTACGTGATCACCCGGATCACCGCCGCGGGTTCGGTCTACCTGGCGATCGTGGCGCTCATCCCCACGATCGTGCTCGTGGTGCTGGGAGTCACCACGAACATCCCGTTCGGTGGAACGTCGATCCTCATCATCGTGGGCGTCGGGCTCGAGACCGTGAAGCAGATCGACTCCCAGCTCCAGCAGCGTCATTACGAAGGGTTCCTCCGTTGACCGAGACGAACGAAGGCGGCAGCACCGCTGTCACGCCGACCACCCGCCGCGAGCTCCACGGCGCCCCCAGCGCCGAGGCGCGGGTGACGCGCCTGGTGATCATGGGGCCGCAGGGTGCGGGCAAGGGCACGCAGGCGGCGCGACTGGCCGAGCTCTTCGGCATCCCCGCCATCTCGACGGGCGACATCTTCCGCGCGAACATCAAGGGCGGCACGGAGCTCGGCAAGCTTGCGCAGGAGTACAGCGCGAAGGGTGACCTCGTCCCCGACGAGGTCACCGACGAGATGGTGCGCTCCCGGCTCGGCGAGGACGACGTGAAGGGCGGGTTCCTGCTCGACGGGTATCCGCGCAACGCGCACCAGGTCGAGGCGCTCGACGGCATCCTGTCCGACCTCGGCTGGGCGCTGGACGGTGTCATCGAGCTCACCGCCGCGCGCGAGGAGCTCCTGGCCCGCATCTCCAAGCGTGCCGAGATCGAGGGCCGTGAGGACGACACCCCGGACGCGATCGCGCGTCGGCTCGACATCTACGACGAGCAGACCGCGCCCCTGACGGCGGCGTACTCCGAGCGGGGCCTGCTCGCGCAGGTGGACGGCATCGGAGACGTCTCCGAGGTCACCGAGCGCATCGTCCAGGCGCTGGCCGCCGAGCTCGGCTGAGGCGCCGGCGAGATGATCTTCGGTTCGCGCGAGCGCGTCGAGCTCAAGACGCCCGAGCAGGTGCGCGTCATGCGACGCGCCGGCCTGGTCGTCGCGTCGGCGCTGGACGCGGTGCGCGCGGCGGCCCGCCCGGGCATGACCACGGCCGACCTCGACGTGGTCGCGGCGCGGGCCATCGCGGACGCCGGTGCGACCCCGTCCTTCCTCGGCTACGAGGGCTACCCGGCGACGGTCTGCGTCTCGGTGTCGGAGGAGGTGATCCACGGCATCCCCGGCGCGCGCGTGCTCCAGGTCGGTGACGTCGTCTCCGTCGACTGCGGCGCGATCGTCGACGGCTGGCACGGCGACTCCGCGATCAGCCTGGTGCTGGGCGCGGACGGCGCGCTGGACGTGGACGGCGCCGCGGAGCCCGACGGCGTCGACACCGCGGACCTCGACCTCGTCCGCGCCACGCGCACGGCCATGTGGGCGGGGATCGCGGCGCTGGCCGGGGGCAAGCGGCTGAACGACGTCGGCACGGCGGTCGAGGCGGCCGTCGAGCTGGCCGGCGGGGTCTCCGGCGTCGAGTACGGCATCGTCGAGGACTACGTGGGGCACGGCATCGGCACCGCGATGCACCAGCCGCCCGACGTCGTGAACTTCCGGACCTCGGACCGCGGCCCGCGGCTCCGGCCGGGCATGTGCTTGGCGATCGAGCCGATGATCACACGGGGGAGCGGTGCCACCCGGGTGCTCGAGGACGACTGGACGGTCGTGACGCAGGACGGGTCGCGGGCCGCGCACTGGGAGCACACGGTGGCCATCCTCGAGGGCGGGATCAGCGTGCTGACCGCCGCCGACGGAGGCCGTGCGGGGCTCGCCCCGTTCGAGATCGAACCCGTGACCATCGACACCTGACGGTCTGTTCGCAGCCCCTGGTGTGATGGAGTACGATGGTCTGTCGGGTGTAGTCCGTTCGGCAGTTCCTCGATGCATGCGCGAGTTGGTGGCGCTGCAGACCAGCACCGGTGCGACGCAAGCGTCGGCCGGTCGGGACGAGGGTGAGCAGGCGGCACGCACGACATCCGGACCTCCGTCACGCTGCTGACGGGCGCCCGGGGCCAGACGAGAGTTAGCGGAGGACATGGCAAAGAAGGACGGCGTCATCGAGATCGAGGGCAGCGTGGTCGAGGCCCTGCCGAACGCGATGTTCCGTGTGGAGCTTGCGAACGGCCACAAGGTCCTCGCGCACATCTCGGGCAAGATGCGTCAGCACTACATCCGGATCCTCCCGGAGGACCGTGTCGTGGTCGAGCTCAGCCCGTACGACCTGTCCCGCGGTCGGATCGTCTACCGCTACAAGTAACCCCCACCCCATCGAGCGCCGTCGTGGCGCCGGCACCCGCCGGCGTGCGTACGGCGGCGGAGGAACACTGATGAAGGTCAAGCCGAGCGTCAAGAAGATCTGCGACAAGTGCAAGGTGATCCGCCGGCACGGTCGCGTCATGGTGATCTGCGAGAACCTGCGCCACAAGCAGCGCCAGGGCTGATCGCAGCCACCTGCTGACGGCACGCGCTCGCCGTCGGACACAGCGCACCACCACGAACCTGCCCCCTCGGGGGCGGGGGAACCCTCGGTCCAGGGGCCGAGGCCCGCGATTCTCGCGGGAGGGCGGTGCGGCAGACCTCTGGAAGAAGTACAGGAGCCGGAAGGCACATGGCACGTCTGATCGGCGTCGACCTCCCCCGCGACAAGCGGCTCGAGGTTGCGCTCACTTACATCTACGGCGTCGGCCGTACCCGCGCCCAGCAGACGCTGGCCGCGACCGGGGTCGACCCGGACCTGCGGGTCAAGGACCTCGGTGACGACCAGCTCGTCGCCCTGCGTGACTACCTGGAGGGCAACTTCCAGCTCGAGGGCGACCTGCGCCGCGAGGTCGCTGCCGACATCCGCCGCAAGGTCGAGATCGGCACCTACCAGGGCCTGCGTCACCGCCGCGGCCTCCCGGTGCGCGGTCAGCGCACCAAGACCAACGCGCGTACCCGCAAGGGTCCGAAGCGCACCGTGGCGGGCAAGAAGAAGGCCCGCTGATAGCAGTCCGTGGTGCGGCCGGCTCTCCGAGCTGAGCCGCCCCGGTCCGATCAGACCAGGAGATCAGAGAACACATGCCTCCCAAGACTCGTGCCACGGCCGCGCGCAAGCCGCGCCGCAAGGACAAGAAGAACGTCCCGCTCGGCCAGGCCCACATCAAGAGCACCTTCAACAACACGATCGTCTCGATCACCGACCCGTCGGGCGCCGTGATCGCGTGGGCGTCCGCCGGCCACGTCGGCTTCAAGGGCTCCCGCAAGTCCACGCCGTACGCCGCGCAGCTGGCCGCCGAGTCGGCAGCCCGTCGCGCCCAGGAGCACGGTGTCAAGAAGGTCGACGTCTTCGTCAAGGGCCCGGGCTCCGGTCGTGAGACCGCGATCCGCTCCCTGCAGGCGACCGGCCTCGAGGTCGGTTCGATCCAGGACGTGACGCCCCAGGCGCACAACGGCTGCCGCCCCCCGAAGCGCCGCCGCGTCTGACCCTCCCGACGTCGTCGGGCCCCGGGGCCGAGGGATCGGCCCCTGGCCCGACGACGCCGCAGGCTGCCCGGGCGGGTGGACCGAGTCCCACCCGGGGCCGCGAGCTAGCTCTCGCGGATCCGTGATGCGTCATATGGCGGACGCACACTGAAAGGACCTGACCGTGCTCATCGCACAGCGCCCCTCCCTGACCGAAGAGGTCATCTCGGAGTACCGTTCGCGCTTCTCCATCGAGCCGCTCGAGCCGGGCTTCGGCTACACGCTCGGCAACTCGCTTCGGCGGACCCTGCTGTCGTCCATCCCGGGCGCGGCCGTCACCTCCATCCGCATCGACGGTGTGCTCCACGAGTTCTCCACCGTGCCGGGTGTCAAGGAAGACGTCACCGAGATCATCCTCAACATCAAGAACCTCGTCGTCTCCTCGGAGAACGACGAGCCTGTCGTGATGTACCTGCGCAAGACGGGCGCGGGCGTGGTCACCGCCGCGGACATCGTGCCGCCGGCCGGCGTCGAGGTGCACAACCCGGACCTCCACGTCGCGACGCTCAACGACAAGGGCAAGCTCGAGATCGAGCTGACCGTCGAGCGCGGTCGCGGCTACGTGTCCGCGGCGCAGAACAAGAACGAGGACGCCGAGATCGGTCGGATCCCTGTCGACTCGATCTACTCGCCGGTCCTCAAGGTCACCTACAAGGTCGAGGCCACCCGTGTCGAGCAGCGCACGGACTTCGACAAGCTGATCGTCGACGTCGAGTCGAAGGCCGCGATCGCTCCCCGCGACGCGCTCGCCTCGGCCGGCAAGACGCTCGTCGAGCTCTTCGGTCTCGCCCGCGAGCTGAACGTCGAGGCCGAGGGCATCGAGATCGGCCCGTCGCCGACGGACTCCGCGCTGGCCGCGGACCTGGCGCTGCCGATCGAGGAGCTCAACCTCACGATCCGGTCGTACAACTGCCTCAAGCGCGAGGGCATCCACCAGGTGGGTGAGCTCGTGGCTCGTAGCGAGGCCGACCTGCTCGACATCCGCAACTTCGGTGCCAAGTCCATCAACGAGGTCAAGGAGAAGCTCGCCGAGCTGGGCCTCTCGCTGAAGGACTCGCCGCTCGACTTCGACCCGTCCAGCGCCGCGTACTTCAGCGGTGGGGACGACGAGGCCACGTACACGGACGAGCAGTCGTACTGACGCCTCCGCGCCCGCAGCAGCCCGCTCGACCTGACCGGGCCGCGCGGCGCGGAACCACCCTCAAGGAGAACCAGAAATGCCTACCCCCACCAAGGGTCCGCGGCTCGGTGGCAGCCCGGCTCACCAGCGACTGATCCTCGCAAACCTGTCGACGTCGCTCTTCGAGCACGGTCGCATCACCACCACGGAGACGAAGGCGAAGCGCCTGCGCCCCCTGGCCGAGCGCCTCATCACCTTCGCCAAGCGCGGTGACCTGCACGCCCGTCGCCGGGTGCTGACCGTCGTGCGCGACAAGTCCGTGGTGCACACGCTGTTCACCGAGATCGCCCCGGCCATGGCCGAGCGCAACGGTGGCTACACGCGCATCACCAAGATCGGCAACCGGAAGGGCGACAACGCGCCCATGGCGGTCATCGAGCTCGTCACCGAGCCGGTGAGCCCGAAGCAGGCCGTCGTCAAGGAGGCCACGAAGGCCGCCGAGAAGGCTGCCAAGGTCGAGGACGAGGCCGCCGTCGAGGCGACCGAGGAGTCCACCGCCGCCGAGGCCCCCGCCGAGGAGAAGTCGGACGCGAAGGCCGAGGAGTCGAAGGAGGCCTGACCTCCTGACATCCCCACGACGGAGCCCCGTGCCACCTCTGGTGGCGCGGGGCTCCGTCGTCCCTACGGTGGAGGCATGACCGCTCGCACCGCGAGGGCGGGGCCCGTCGGCCCTGTCCCTGTGCCCGCTGCCACCGTGCCCGCCCCTGTGCCCGTCGTCCTCGTGCACGGCTCGCGCACGTCCGCGACGATGTGGCGGCGGCAGGTCGCCGCGCTCGGGCGTGGCGGGGTCCCTGCCACGGCGGTGGACCTGCCCGGTCACGGCGGGCGCCGCGAGGAGCCGTTCACGCTCGACGGCGCGGTGGAGGCGGTGCGGCGCGCCGTGGACGGGGCCGGAGGGCGTGCTCTGGTGGTGGGCCTGTCCCTGGGCGGCTACGTCGCGATCGAGCACCGCGCGCGGTACCCCGGGCAGAGCGCGGGCCTCGTAGCCGCGTCGTGCTGCACGACGTCGTCCTCGTGGCTGCGCCCGGCGTGGCTGTCGCTCGCCCGCTGGATCGAGGCGTGGCCGGACCACGGCGCGCGCCTGAACGACACCTTCGTCCGGCTCGCCCTCGACGCCGAGGGCGTCCGGGACATCGGGGCCGGCGGCTTCGCCCTGCGCGCGATGACCCAGGTGCTGCGCGAGCTGGGCCCGACCGACACCCTCGGGGCCCTCATGACCGCGCGCAGCCCCGTGTGGATCGTCAACGGCCGGTACGACCACTTCCGGGCCCAGGAGCGCGCGTTCATGGCCGCGGCCCGCGCGGGCGGCGCCCCGACCCGTCTGGTCGTCGTGCCGCACGCGCGCCACCTCGTGAGCCTCGACGCGCCCGTGGCGTTCACGCGCGTGCTCCTGGAGGCCGTCGCCGCGACGGCGTGGTCCGAGCGCGACCGTGCGGTCGAGTACGCGTCGGCCTGAGGGGGGCGTCGGCGCCCCCGGCTCCCGGGCGCCTGGTGTCAGGCCAGCGGCAGGTCCCAGGCCCGCGCCCCGCCGACGAGCGCGGCCGAGTTGGGCACGACGACGACGTCGTCGCCCAGCCGGTCGAGGGCGTTCGGCGTGATGCGACGGGAGTTGCCGCCGCCCAGGTACAGGCGGTCCCAGAGGAACACGGGCCGCAGCCCGTCGATCATGGCGACCACGCGCCGAGACCACAGGCCGTCGCCCAGGCGTCGCCGCTCGGGCTCGCCGACGTACTGGTCGTAGGTCGCGCCGCGACGCACGGGCGCGTGCGACCACTCCAGGTGCGGAGCGAGCCGTCCGCCGTCGAACAGCGCGGACCCGAGCCCGGTGCCGAGCGTGAGCACGAGCTCGACCCCGGAACCTGCGACGACACCGGCGCCGTGCACCTCGGCGTCGTTGAGCACCATCGCCGGCACCCCGAGGCGCCGGGCGAGGGCTCCGCGCACGTCGAAGCTGGCCCACGCCTCGACCAGGTCCGGCAGCACCCGGGAGCGCGGCCCTGACCGGGTGATGTAGTGCGGGGTGTGCACCACCACGCCGTGCCGGATCATGCCGGGCATCCCGAGCGTCACCCGGTGCGCGGCGGGGAGCCGCTCGGCGATGCCAGCCACGGTGTCCAGCAGCAGGCGCGGGGGCAACGGGTACGGCGTGGGCACCCGCACCGGTGCCGCGTGCGCGGTGCCCGCCGAGTCGAGCACCGCCGCCTTGATGCCCCCGCCGCCGCAGTCGACGGCGAGGGTGAGCACGTCGGACGGCGCGGGCGGCCGGGCCGGGGACGTGTCCGTCCCGCCGTCGGGCAGGGTTCCGGGGGTGCGCGCCGTGGCGCCTGAGTCGACCATCACGGGACATCATCCGGCGACAATGGGGTGGTGAGCACGCCGACACCCGCGCCGACCCCTCCGACCGCGCCCCCGGGGCCGCCCGCCGACACCCTCCGCGTGCGGCTCGACCTCGCCTACGACGGCACCCACTTCGCGGGCTGGGCCACCCAGCCGCGCCTGCGCACCGTGCAGGGGGTGCTGGAGGACGCCCTCGCGACCGTGCTGCGCACCGGGCCCCTCGGTCTGCCCCGCCCGCGGCTCACGGTGGCCGGGCGCACCGACGCGGGCGTGCACGCCCGCGGCCAGGTGGCGCACGTCGACGTGCCGCGCGAGCTCTGGGAGGTGTTGCCGGGGCGCTCGGACCGGGAGCCCGGCGTCGCGCTCGCCGACCGGCTGGCCGGCGTGCTGCCGCCCGACGTCGTCGTGCACCGCACCGCCGAGGCACCCGCCGGGTTCGACGCGCGGTTCTCCGCGATGCACCGCCGCTACGTCTACCGCGTGGCGGATCGTCCCGCCCTGCGCGACCCCCTGCGCCGCGACTGGGTGCTGTGGCACCGGCGCCCGCTCGACGTCGAGGCGATGCACCGGGCGCTGCAGCCGCTGGTCGGGCTGCACGACTTCGCCGCGTTCTGCAAGCCCCGCGAGGGCGCCACGACGATCCGCGAGCTCACGCGGTTGTCGTGGGAGCGCCCCGACGAGGGCCCGGACGCCGGGCTGGCCGTCGCGACCGTGCAGGCCGACGCGTTCTGCCACTCGATGGTCCGCGCGTTGGTCGGCATGTCGCTGGCCGTGGGGGAGGGGCGGCGCGACGCGGACGCCCCCGCGCAGGTCCTGGCGGGCCGCTCGCGGTCGGCGGCGGCCGGCGTCGTCGCCGCCCGGGGCCTGGTCCTCGAGCACGTCGCGTACCCGGAGGACGACGAGCTCGCCGCGCGGGCCGAGCGGGTCCGCGCGAGGCGCGACCCGGACGAGGTCGACGCCGGCTGACCTACGGCTCCTCGACCCAGTGGACGGCGGCCTCCTCCGCGGAGGCGCCTGCGCCGTCGATGCCGGCGTCCTCGCCGTAGATGTCGTTGTCCCGGACGCCGCCCTCGTCGTCGGGGTCGGCGTCGCGGTCCTCGGCGAGCCGGCCGGCACGAGTCGTGTCCGGACGGTCCAGGGGGTCGCGGTCCCAGTCGTCCGGCTGCTCCTCCGCGAGGCGCCGGTCCAGCGGCTCGCCGGCGGACTCCTCCCACGCCGTCTCGCCCCAGTGGTTCGAGCGGGAGCGCTCCAGCGGCGAGTAGCCCTCGTCGAGGACGTCGTCGAGGTCCGGGTCGCCGAGGGTGTCCTCCTGGGGGAGCTGGTCCTCGTCGCCCTCCGCGCCCGTCTCGGGGTCCGGGGTCGTGCCGGGTGTCTCCTGGGTCATGTCACCACGGTGCACCCGGAGCCAGGTCGTTGCAACGAGACGGGAGACCCAGGGCGGGTGCTCGGGCGGGGCCGCACCGGGCTCGCGCCCGGCGTGACCGGTCTCGCTTTGACCATGGTGCCGCTGCGCCGCTAAACTGACTCGTCGTTGTGCTATGCCTCCGGCGTCCCGCGTCGTCAGCGCGCCCACTCGCACCCGACGATGCCTCGGCCAGGACGCCACCCGGAGCACCCGCGCACAACACCTGACTCTTCGGGCGCCGCTTCTCGCCCGACGACACCGAACATGAAAAGGTGACGCAACCGTGCGTACTTACACCCCCAAGCCTGGCGACGTCCAGCGCGACTGGCACGTCGTCGACGCGACCGACGTCGTCCTCGGCCGCCTGGCGAGCCAGGTCGCCATCCTCCTGCGCGGGAAGCACAAGCCGACCTTCGCCCCGCACGTCGACGGTGGTGACTTCGTCATCGTCATCAACGCGGACAAGGTCGCCCTGAGCGGCAACAAGCGGGAGACCAAGCTGGCCTACCGCCACTCCGGCTACCCGGGCGGCCTCCGCTCGGTCAACTACGGCGAGCTTCTCGAGAAGAACCCCGAGCGGGCCGTGGAGAAGGCCGTGCGCGGCATGATCCCGAAGACGTCCCTCGGTCGCGACCAGCTGGGCAAGCTGAAGGTCTACCGCGGCGCGGAGCACCCGCACGCGGCGCAGCAGCCCAAGCCGTTCGAGATCACCCAGGTTTCGCAGCAGGCCTGAGCCGCTGCCGGATGCAAAGCGAAGGATTCACAGTGGCCGAGACCACCGTCGACACCGAGCTGGACGAGAACACGCCCAGCACCTACACCTCTGAGTCCGCCGCGCCCGTCGCGGACGGCGGCCAGTCCATCACCGCCCCCGGCGCCGCAGTCGGTCGCCGCAAGGAGGCCGTGGCGCGCGTGCGCCTCGTCCCCGGCACCGGGACGTGGAAGATCAACGGTCGCACCCTCGAGGACTACTTCCCGAACAAGGTGCACCAGCAGCTCGTCAACTCGCCGCTGAAGCTGGTCGAGGTCGAGGGTCGCTTCGACGTCATCGTCCGCATCTCCGGCGGTGGCCCCTCGGGCCAGGCCGGTGCTGTGCGCCTGGGCATCGCCCGTGCGCTCAACGGGATCGACTCCGAGGCGAACCGTCCCGCGCTGAAGAAGGCCGGCTACCTCACGCGTGACCCGCGTGCGGTCGAGTCCAAGAAGGCCGGTCTCAAGAAGGCGCGCAAGGCGCCGCAGTACTCGAAGCGCTGATCCAGCGCTCCTGTCCGACACGCGTCGACAGGAACGTCAGCGTCACGGACGGCCCCGTCGGAACTCTCCGGCGGGGCCGTCCGCACGTCCGGCTACGATCGGTGCGGCGTCCGCGGGGACGTCGTGGGTGCCAGAGCGGATCCGCCGCCGCGCCCGGAGGAGGAGACATCGTGCGACTGTTCGGCACCGACGGGGTCCGTGGCCTGGCCAACCGGGACGTCACCGCGGACCTGGCCCTCGGGCTCGGCAGCGCGGCCGCGCACGTGCTCGGCACGTCAGGGGAGTTCTCCGGGCACCGCCCGCGCGCCGTCGTCGGGCGCGACCCCCGGGCGTCGGGCGAGTTCCTGTCCGCCGCCGTCGGGGCCGGGCTCGCCAGCTCGGGCGTCGACGTCGTGAACCTCGGCGTGCTCCCGACGCCGGCCCTCGCCCACCTCGTCGAGGCGATGGACATGGACCTCGGCGTGATGATCTCGGCGTCCCACAACGCCATGCCGGACAACGGCATCAAGTTCTTCTCCCGCGGCGGGCTCAAGCTCGCCGACCACGTCGAGGACGAGATCGAGGCCCGGCTGGGCCAGGAGTGGGAGCGCCCTGTCGGCGCGGACGTCGGGCGCATGCGCTCCGACACCGGCACTGCCGCCCAGCGGTACGTAGAGCACCTCGTGGCGAGCATCGGCACGACGACGGACGTGCGGCCCCTGGAGGGGCTGCGCATCGCGGTGGACGCCGCCAACGGCGCGGCGAGCCAGGTGGGCCCGGAGGCGCTGCGCGAGGCGGGCGCGGACGTCGTCGTCATCAACGCGAGCCCCGACGGGCGCAACATCAACGAGAAGGCCGGCTCCACCCACCCGGAGCAGCTGCAGGCCGTCGTCGTGGCCGCGGAGGCCGACTTCGGCGTCGCGTTCGACGGCGACGCCGACCGGTGCCTCGCGGTGGACCACGGCGGAGTGCTCGTGGACGGCGACCAGATCCTCGGCATCCTCGCGCGCGGGCTCAAGGAAGAGGGACGGCTCCCGTCCGACACGCTCGTCGTGACGGTGATGAGCAACCTCGGCCTGGTCCTCGCCATGCGGGAGGCGGGCATCACCACCGTGCGGACCGCCGTGGGCGACCGGTACGTGCTCGAGGAGATGCGCGCGCACGGGTACGGGATCGGGGGCGAGCAGTCCGGCCACATCATCCTCGCCGATCACGCGACGACCGGGGACGGCGTCCTCGCGGCGCTGTACCTGGCGGCCCGCGTCAAGGCGACCGGACGGCGGCTGGCCGACCTCGCCGGCGACGTCCCGCGGCTGCCGCAGACCCTGGTCAACGTCAAGGGCGTGGACAAGGCCCGTGCGGCCGACGACGAGGGCGTGCGCGCCGCGGTCGAGAGCGCGGAGGCGCAGCTCGGCGAGACGGGCCGCGTGCTGCTGCGTCCGTCGGGGACGGAGCCGCTCGTGCGCGTCATGGTCGAGGCCGCCACCCAGACCCAGGCCGACGGCGTGGCCGACAGGCTCGCCGCCGTCGTGCGCGACCGGCTCGCCCTGTGACCGAAGGCGGCGCGGCCGATGGGCTCGCGCCGGGCGACGCCCCGCCGGCGGAGGGCGTCGACGAGGCGCTGCGCTCCGCCGTCGTCGACCTGCTGGACCGCTCCGACGCCGAGGCGGACGGGCCCGGGAGAGGCCTGCTGCCGATCGTGCAGGCGGGCGCCCCCGTGCTGCGCAGCCCGGCGGCCCCGTACACGGGGCAGCTGGGCGACGTCCTGCCGCGCCTGCTCGACGCGATGCGGCGCACCATGCACGCCGCTCCGGGCGTCGGGCTCGCGGCGCCGCAGGTCGGGATCGGCCTGGCGATCGCCGTCGTCGAGGACGCCGGGACGAGCGTCGACGACCCGCGGGAGCGGACACCGCTGCCGTACCGCGTGCTGATCGACCCGCGGTACGAACCCCTGCCCGGGCCGGGCGGGGAGCCCGAGCGGGCCGCCTTCCACGAGGGCTGCCTGTCCGTGAGCGGCTGGCAGGCCGTCGTGGCGCGGCACCGCCGGGTGCGGCTCACGGGTCGCGACGAGACCGGTGCGCCCGTCGACGAGGTGCTGGCGGGCTGGCCGGCCCGCATCGTCCAGCACGAGACGGACCACCTGGCGGGCGAGCTCTACCTCGACCACGCACGCCTGCGCACGCTCACCTCGAACGAGAACCTCGTGCGCTATGGCCAGGTCGTCGACCTGGGCTTTGTGGAACAGGGGTGAACATTCGGCGCTCAGGGTGGAACCGGGGGAAATCCCCATGCAGCCGGTGGGCAGGTTCCGCCTAGGCTGGTGTCGTGACGCCGCCCGGCGTCGTGCGACCGCCGGAGGAGCTCCTCCCGGCCGACGGACCGAGGGACCGACCTGGTGAACCTGTCGACGATGCTGGTGCAGCTCGAGGGCTGGGTCCTCGATCTGGGCGCGTCCCTGTGGATCTACCCGGCCATGTACGTCTTCGCGACGATCGACGGGTTCTTCCCGCCGATCCCCAGCGAGTCCGTCGTGATCACGCTCACCGTGCTCGCCCACTCCGAGGGCGTGCCGTGGCTGCCCGGCGTCCTGGTCCTGGCCATCGCCGGCGCCTGGACGGGCGACCAGATCGCCTACCAGATCGGCCGCACCGTCGGCACCGAGCGCTTCGGTTTCCTGCGCTCCGCGCGGGGCCGCAAGGCCGTCGCCTGGGCGCGCCACGCCCTCGACCACCGGGGCGCGTCGTTCATCCTCGCCGCCCGGTACGTGCCGATCGGCCGGGTGGCGGTCAACATGACCGCCGGGGCCGTCGGCTACCCGCGGCGCCGCTTCATGTTCTACTCCGGGATCGCCGCGGTGACCTGGGGCATCTACTCGATGCTGATCGGCCTCGCGGCAGCGTCCTGGCTCGGCCACAACACGCTGCTGGCGATGGCCGTGGGGGTCGTCGCGGGCATCCTGCTCGGTGTCCTCGTCGACCAGGTGGTGCAGCGGCTCGCCGGAGCCCCGAAGTCGGAACCCGTCCCGGCGGACGACGACGAGGACGAGGCCGACGCGGAGCCGACGTCGCGCGCCGCGTGAGTCGGGCCAGCGTCTTCAGAGCTTGCGCAGTCGCACCCGCTGCACGGAGTGGTCGGACCCCTTCGTGAGCACGAGGGTGGCCCGGCCCCGGGTCGGCAGCACGTTGTGCTCCAGGTTGGGGGCGTTGATCGACTCCCAGATGGACAGGGCCCGCTCGGTCGCCTCCGCGTCGGACAGGTCGGCGTAGCGCCGGAAGTACGACTCCGGCCTGCTGAACGCCGTCTTGCGCAGCTGCAGGAAGCGCTCCACGTACCACTGGCGGATGTTGCGGGTGCGCGCGTCGACGTAGATCGAGAAGTCGAAGAAGTCGCTCACCGCCACCGTCGACTCGTCCACCGCCGACGGCCGCGCCGGCTGGAGCACGTTGAGGCCCTCGACGATGAGCACGTCCGGCTTGCGCACCACGACCTCCTCGCCCGGGACGATGTCGTAGACGACGTGCGAGTACACGGGGGCGCGCACCTCGGCCTGCCCGGCCTTGACGCGGGACAGGAAGCGGATCAGGGCGCGACGGTCGTAGGACTCCGGGAAGCCCTTGCGGTCCATGATCCCGCGGCGCTGCAGCTCGGCGTTCGGGTACAGGAAGCCGTCGGTCGTGATCAGCTCGACATGCGGGGTGTCGGGCCAGCGCGCCATCATCTCCCGCAGGATGCGGGCCGTCGTGGACTTGCCGACGGCGACCGACCCCGCGACCCCGATGACGTAGGGCGTGCGCGGCGGCTCCTCGTGCAGGAACGTCGACGTGGCGCGGTGCAGCCCGGCGCTCGCGGCGACGTACAGGTTGAGCAGGCGTGAGAGCGGGCGGAAGACGGCGTCCACCTCGGCGAGGTCGATCGGGTCGCCCAGGCCGCGCAGGCGCTCGACGTCGGCGTCGGTCAGGGGGAGCGGGGTCGACGCGGACAGGCGGCTCCAGGCCGCTCGGTCGAGGTCGACGTACGGGGACGCCGGCGCGAGCCGGGTCAGGTGCTCGCCCAGCGGCTGGGGGGCCGGGCCGGGTGCGGTGTCGGAGGACTGCGGTGCCACCTGCACGATTCTGCCCGAGGCACCGGCTCGACCTGCAACTCGGGCGCGCCGCCCTCGACTCCTCGGCCTCGTTCGGGGTGCCCGCGCACGTCACCGTGCTGTTCCCCTTCCTGCCCGCCACGGCGGTGGACGATGCGGTCCGCCACGGCCTGCGCGAAATCGCCGGCCTGCCGGTGCGCACCGTCGTCCGTGAGGTGGTGCTGCTGGAGTTCGACGGCGCGCGCTGGCGGCGACGGGCGTCCTTCGCCCTGGCTCCCGGCGCGGGGGGTGCCCGAACCTTGACGCGGTGCCCGGGTCCCTAGGGTGGGGGTGTGGAACTGAGGGCGCTGGGCGACGAGGTCGAGATCATCTCGCGGGTGTACGAGCGGCGCTTCGGCGTCCCCCGCACGGACGACTGGCTGGTGCTGAAGCTGCACGAGGAGGTCGGGGAGCTCACCCAGGCGTACCTCGCGCGGTCGGGACGGTCGCGGGACCGGGGCGAGGGCGCCGGCGAGGTGGATGCCGCGTTCCGGGCCGAGCTCGCGGACGTGCTGGCGCAGCTGCTGCTCGTCGCGCGGCGGTTCGACGTCGACCTCGAGGCGGAGCTCGAGAGCAAGTGGTTCCGCTGGCGGCACCTCGTGGAGCCCGAGGACGAGGCGGGGGTGCGGGCGCCCCGTTGAGGCTATGGCGACGGGTCACCCGGAGGCGGCCACCTCGGTCGCCTCCTCGACGCGGTCGAGCCACTCGCCGACGAGCGCGCCGAACAGCTCCGGCTGCTCGATCTGCAGGTTGTGGCCCGCGCGGTCCAGGACGGCGAACGTCGCGCGCGGGTAGTGCTCGAGGACGCGCCACGCGTCGCGGTACCCGGTCGAGGAGTCCTGGCGGCCGAGCAGGAACAGCGTGGGGCCGCCGTAGGGGCGGGGCTCGAGCGGAAACGTCCCGGCGTAGCGCGACGCCACGCGCCGGACCGCCTCCGGGTCGGCCGCGGCCAGACCGGGCGTCACCTCGGCCTCGGTGCGCCGCCAGGTCTCCGGGGTCTGCACGACGCCGACGTCGTCCGCGTCGAGGGCGTCCGCGCCGACGTCGCGCAGCAGGCCCGCGTCGCAGACCAGCACCTGGTGCGGCGGGACGTCGCGCCTGTCGTGCTCGGGCACGATCATCGGGCACAGCAGCGCGGCGCCCCGCACGCGGCCCGGTTCGGCGGCCACGAGCCCGCGCGCGAGATACCCGCCGTACGACTCGCCGACGACGGCGTACGGTCCCGGCACGAGCTCGTCGATCGCGGCACGGACGACCGCCAGCACGTCGTCCGTGCTCGCGACACCGGACGCCGCGCTGGCACCCATCCCCGGCAGGTCGAGGTAGACGCGCCGCCAGGCGTGCCGGGCCGCGAAGGCCTCCTCGAACGCCGTGAGCACGAGTCGGTGATCCACGGGGAACCCGTGCAGGAGCACGAGGGTGGGCACGTCAGGCCCTGCCGGCGCGCCCCGCTCGACGTAGTGGACCCGGGACCCTGCGGCATCGACGATCACGGGCGGCACCCTACGGCGGGGCGCCCACACGCCCCGCCCGGCGACAGACCTAGGCTGGGCGCATGATCATCGGCGTGGGCATCGACGTGGTGGACGTCGCCCGGTTCATGGCGACCGTCGAGCGCACGCCGCGACTGCGGGAGAAGCTCTTCACCGAGGCGGAGCGCGACCTGCCGGCGTCGTCCCTCGCGGCGAGGTTCGCGGCGAAGGAGGCCATCGCCAAGGCGCTGGGCGCCCCGGGGAACATGCACTGGCACGACGCCACGGTGCACCGGGTGGTCGGCGGGCCGCCGGAGGTCGAGCTGCGCGGCACGGTGCAGGCGCGCGCCGACGAGCTCGGCGTCAGGGCCTGGCACCTGTCCATCTCCCACGACGCCGGCATCGCCTCCGCCATGGTGGTGGCGGAGGGCTGATCCCGGTCAGGTGGCGGAGCGCCACCAGTCGAGCGCGACCGGCAGCGCCGCGAGCACGCTGATGTGCCCGTCGCGCGGACGCAACCACAGCTCCGCGGCGGGCAGGGCGTCGACCAGCAGGTCGGCGTGGTGGCGGGGCACCACCCGGTCGGCGCCGCCCTGCACGACCAGGGTCGGGGCCGCGACGGCGTCGAGCGCCACGCCCCACGGGCGCACGAACGCGACGTCGTCGTCGACCTGCCCGCCCGGCCAGGCCTGCCCGGACCGCGCGGCGTCGGCGCCGAGCGCGGCCCACGCCCCCGCCAGCGCTGCTCGGTCGTCGGCGGTGAAGCTCGACTCGTCGAACTCCGCCGTCTCGCCGTGCCGCTCGCGAGCGGCCGGGCCGTCGAGCGCCGAGCGCAGGCCGCCGTCGTCGGCCATGCCGGCGAACCAGTCGGTGTCGCCGCCTCGACCCGGGAAAGGGGCGACGCCCGCGAGGGTGACGGCCCCGGACACCACGTCGGGCCGGAGCGCGGCGAGCGCCAGGGCGTGCGGGCCGCCGCCCGAGGCGCCGACCGCGAGGCACCGTGCCGCCCCGAGGGCGTCCAGGACGTGGCCGACGTCGACCGCGGCGTCGGCCACGGTGCGCCCGGGCAGCCGGGTGGAACCGCCGTATCCGGCGCGGGCCGCGGAGACCACCCGCAGCCCGCGCGCCCGGGCGGCGGCGACCACCGGGGGCAGCAGCTCGCCCGACTGGGGCGAGCCGTGGTGCCAGACGACGACGTCGGCAGACGCCGGGCCGTCCTCGTACGCGACCAGCCGTCGCCCGTCGGGCAGGTCGAGCTCGTGCCGCGTGCCCATGGCCACCCGTCAGTCCTGCAGCGCGGGGACGACCTGCCGCTGGAACAGCTCGATCTGGTCGCGGTCGCCGACGGCGTTCGGGAAGTAGGTGATGGCGTAGGTCATGCCGCGGGCCTGGAGGTCGGTCAGCGCCTCGACGACCTGCTCGGGCGTCCCGACGAGCGGGCTCTTGCGCCAGTTCGCGATCTCCTGCTCGCCCTTGTCGCCCGGGGCGTGCTTGCGGAAGTGCGACTCGATCCACGCGAACCGGTCGTCGATCTCCGCCTGGTTCTCGCCGATCACCACGTTGTAGTCGGACGACCGCGTGATCTCGCCGAAGTCACGACCCACGTCGCGGCAGTGCTGCTCGAGGATCGCCGACTTGTGCGTGAAGCCCTCGGGCGAGCCGTCGAAGTTCGTGTACTGCGCGAACCGCGCGGCGATGCGCAGGGTCTTCTTCTCCCCGCCCCCCGCGACCCACAGCGGGATGCTCGGCACCTCGGCGCCGCCGTCGCCCACCGGCAGCCGCTGGAGCGGCTGCGGGTAGCAGAGGGCGCCGTCCACCTGGTAGCGCTCGCCGTCGAACTTTCCGGACGACCCGGTGCGCCACATCTGCGTGATGATCTGCAGGCCCTCGTCGAGCGCCCGCAGGCGCTCGCCCGCGCGCGGGAAGCCGTAGCCGTACGCCCGCCACTCGTGCTCGTACCAGCCCGCGCCGATCCCCAGCTGCGCGCGGCCGCCCGAGATCGCGTCGACCGTCGAGGCGACCTTCGCCAGGTACGCGGGGTTGCGGTACGACATGCACGTGCACATCTGGCCCAGCTTCACGCGCTGGGACGCCGCCGCGAACGCCGCCATCAGCGTCCACGCCTCGTACGTCGCCTCGGCGCTGGGGACCGGGACCGAATGAAAATGGTCATAGACCCAGACGGACGACCAAGCGAACTCCCCGCCCGGGACCGCTTCACCGGCCGCGGCATTGTCGGCGTAGTGAAGAAGGGAGAGCATCACCTCCCACTGCTGTTCCGGTGGAACATCGGTCAGGTCGTGGCGCCATCCCTGGGGGATGAAGAGTCCGAACTTCATATGCGCGATCCTAGGCAGTCCTGGACGCTCCCGCCCAGCGTGATTCGGCCTGTGACCTGGGCTGTTCGTCCCTGCTGGTCCGGTGGCTTGCGGGGTGCCGTGCTACTCCCGTTAGCAGACGAGTAGCGCGGCACCCATGGGCGGGATCTGGCTTCGACGGCGGCTCGGCGTCCCGGTTCGATCGGTCAGAGCGTGCCGTGGACGCTCGGTGCGTCGTAGCTGTCGACCGACAGATCCGCACGCCACCGGCCGGACTCGATACCGTCGAGCGCCTCGAGGGGAAACACGATGGTCCACCGGTCACCCACACGCTGCGGCTTCGCCTGAATGTACTCGTTGCGGACTCCGACGTGGTCGAAGACGAACGACGCGACCCAGCGCGAGTAGTCCAGTTTGAACCCGAGCTGGCGGATCCTCGCGCCAGCCTCGTCGACGAAGGTGATGGTCATGGTGACCATCGCGTCGTCCGGCGGGATGTCGCTGAGCGTCCAGGCGAGCACGACGTCGCTCAGGCGCCGCGTGACGGTGGCTGTGGTGATGGTGAGCGTCATGCGTCGCAGCGTCCCACGGGCTGGCGACATCCTCGCGGACGCACACGCGCGTGGAGGGTGCACAAAGCGCAGGAACGCGTCCCTCAGCGGACCTTCGCGCGCGCAGCAGTCACGAACGCGGCCCGGGCCGCCGACCAGGCTTTCGGAGACGGGTCGTCGCGGTTGCTGCGACCGATGCACGACCCGGGACGCGGCGTGCGCGAGGTCGCGCACCGTGCCACGCAGGGACCGCAACTCGGTCGCACGCGCCCGGTACCCGAGTGGCGTGGGGTGCACCATCGGCTCCGTGACGACCTCGGCCGTGACCTTCTCGGCGTCCAGGGTCGTCCAGCCGGTCGGCGACGTCGTCCAGGTCAGTCCGAGAACGTCGGGGGAGAGGTGCCGGCCTCGCGGCTCGCCCAGCGGGAGCATGAGCTCGGCGCTGAGCTGGTGCGCCATGGCCCCGGGCACGAACACGGCCCCGGGCACGAGGAACGCGTCCGGGTCGGGCCGCCCCGTCAGCGTCACAGGGCATCCGCCCGGCGTCGGCTGTCGGACCCGCGGCGTACCGTCCGCGGCACCAGCTGGTGGTGTCGACGAAGGGGTGGCGTGATGGCGGACAAGCTCGAGGACGTGTGGACGGCCAGGGACTATCCGGTGCTGCGTGAGATTGCGCGGCGCGTGGACGCAGGCGAATCGACGCGCCCCACCGAGGTGGGTGGGGCGCTTGGCTTCACCGAAGACGAACTCGCGCGCAGCGTGTCGGCTCTCGCGCGAACGGGCTACGTCGTCGAGATGGGCGGGTTCAGCGGTCACGGCTGGGTGCACGAAGTTACCCCGAAGGCGTACGTGGTCACTGGACTGCACCCGTCGGCGGACGACGCGGTCGACCGGTTCGTTGAGGCGCTGAACCAGGCCGCCGACCAGGTCGACGACGAGGATGACGCATCCGCGCTGCGGAAGATGGCGCGCACCGCGCTGTCGGTGTCGACGGACGTCGTCGGCGCAGTGCTCGGCGCGGTCGCCACGCGCGCGGCAGGCATGTGACCTCGCCGTCGCGTAGCAACCGATAGCAGGGCGCGCGTCGTCGCAGGTCAGCGCGTCGTAATCAGCGCGGAAGAGATGCACCACTCCATGGCCGTGAGCCTATGCCGAGGGATGGCCCGCTCTAGTCTGCGAATCGCCGTGGAGCCATGTCGGCACGAGTCTGTCCGGGTCGACCCTGTTGTTGGCGCCCGAGGGTGGCATCACGACGACAACGGCCAGCACGTCGAGGATCGCGGACCGCTTCGTGGACCAGGACGAGGAGTGCCACGCCGCACGGACGTCGCCGGTCTTTCCTCCCTCGCGAGCAGCTCCCGCGGCCGACCGGGCTCTCTCGCGCATCAGCAGGGCCTCCCGTTCCTCAAGTGCCTCGATGGCCGTCAGACGTCGAGCGGACGGTTTGCCGTCTTGAATCTCGCGGAACAGGCACGCGGCGGTCGCCCGGATCTCCTCGAGTTCGGCGTCGCCAGTGAACTCCATCGACGCCCTGCTGGTGGTCCCGTGGCCGGTTTCAAGATGCTGCACGACAAGCTCTTCGACGAGGTTCTCCGCCGCACCGCCCCGGATCGATGTGCCCCCGCAGCCGCCCGCCCCGCGCGGTGGGCATGCATAGATCAGCCCTTTCGTCGACGTGGTCTTCCCGACCAGCTTCTTCGCGCACCTCGAGCAGCGCAGCAGCCCCGAGAGGAGGTAGCGGCGTGGCTCTCGCGTGCGCGAGACGCCGCGATCTGGCCCGACGACGGCCCAGTATGTCTCCCACTGCTCGATCGTGAGGATGGGCTGCCATTGGCCTATGACGTAGGTCCCGTCCTCATGGACAACCGGCTCGCCCTTGTAGGTCCGAATCCCCGCGAGCCGCGGATTGCGCAACGTTGCACGGACGTTGGACGCAATCCATGTGTTGTCGAACGGCGTGCGTAGGCCTGCGCGGTTCCATCTATTCGCGATCTGTCCCCATCCGGCGGCCCCGGCCACGACATCGCGCACCGCCCCCTGCACGGCGGCGGATTCGACCGGATGCAAGGTACGACGGTCGTCATTCCACCCGAACGGCCGTGGGCCCCCGCCGACCCGCCCTCGCCGAGCATTGTCGAGATGAGATTGGACGGCCCGACGCCGAGTTCTGCGAATCTCTTGGTCGGCGGCCATGACGTCCATCGCGAGGAGCATCACGTCGGACGGGACATGAAGGTCATACGCCCGCGTCGCTGTAAGGATCGGTCGGATCACGCGGGGCCCCTCGGCGGCCCTGTCCCAGATGTCGAGTAGTCGCTGAAGGTCGTCGAACCGGCGGACAAGGCGATCTGCCGTGGATGCGACGACGCCGTTGACCCGGCCCTCCTCGAGGTCTTCGAGGAGACGCTCGAACGCCGGCCGGACGGCATCGCCATCGGCCGCGCTCACGCTGGGGTCCACGTATGGAGAGTGACTGAGGGTCCGCCCGGCTGCCGCAGCGAGAGCCACGGTTTCTTCGCCCTGGCGAGCGATGCCACGCCCCTCACCGGATTTGTCGTCGGAGATCCGGCGGTACTCAGCGTCGGGTACGTCGTCCCAGTTCATGACGGCGATGCTGGCATCCGTGAAAAGTCGGCTGTCAAGAGGTGACGTGGACGAGCCTCAGGCAGCGCGCGTCGGGCCCCCGCCCACGGCAGGATGCGTCCCATGATCTCTGCCTGGTCCGCCGCCGCCGTCCGCGCCGCCGAGGAGCCGCTGCTCGCGGCGGGGGCACCCCTGATGGAGCGGGCGTCGTTCGCGCTCGCCACGCACGTGCTGCGGGACGTCGCGGCGCGCCGCGGGCCCGTCCGCGGGGCGCGGGTCGTGGTGCTGGTCGGCGCCGGGAACAACGGCGGCGACGCGCTGCACGCCGGGGCGGTGCTGGCCCGGCGCGGGCTGGCGGTCGCGGCGGTGCTGGTCGCCGAGCGGTTCCACGCCCCGGGGCGTCGGGCGCTGGAGCGGGCCGGTGGCCGCGTCGTCGAGCTGTTCGCCGCCCCCGCCGCCCTGGATGCGGTCGTCGACGACGCCGCGCGCGCCGACGTCGTGCTCGACGGGCTCGTCGGCATCGGCGCCCGCGGCCCGCTGCGCGGCCTCGCCGAGGAGGTGGTGAGGGCGGTCTCGGCCCGGGTCGCCCGGCGCGCCGGGGCCGACGTCGCCGCACCGTGGGTGGTGGCGGTGGACGTGCCGTCGGGGATCGGGGTCGACGACGGCACGGTGCCCGGCCCGGTGCTGGCGGCCGACCGTACGGTGACGTTCGGCGCCGCCAAGCCCGGCCTCCTGCTGCCGCCGGCGGCCGGCATGGCGGGGGAGGTGACCGTCGTGGACATCGGCCTGGAGCTCGCCGCGCCGCCGGCCGTGCGGCGGCGGGGACCTGCCGACGTCGCCAGGTCGTGGCCCGTGCCCGGCCTCGCCGACCACAAGTACACGCGCGGGGTGGTCGGCGTCGTCGCGGGCACGGTGACGTATCCCGGAGCCGCGGTGCTCACGACCACGGCCGCCGTGCGCACCGGCGCCGGCATGGTGCGCTACCGCGGCTCCGAGGCCGTGGGCCGGGTGGTGCTCGCCGCGCGCCCGGAGGTCGTCACGGCCCCCGGCCGCGTGCAGTCGTGGGTGGTGGGCCCCGGTGTCCCCGGCGGTCCGGAGGCATCCCGGGCGGGGGAGGACGACGGCCTGGACGACGGGCAGCACGAGCGCGGGCGGGCGGGGCTCGCGGCGGCCTCCGGCCGGCTCGCCGGGACCGCCGGCGGACCCGTGCCGGCCGTCGTCGACGCCGGCGGGCTCGGCCTGCTGGACGGTCTGCCGGACGACAGGGTGCCGCCGTGGTTCGTCCTCACCCCCCACGCGGGCGAGCTCACGGCGCTGCTGCGGTCGCGTGGCGAGGACGTCCGCCGCCCGGAGGTGGAGGCCGAGCCGCTGCGCTGGGCGCGCCGGGCGCACGAGCTCACCGGCGCGACGGTGCTGCTCAAGGGGGGCGTGACCGTCGTCGTCGGGCCGGGCGTGGCGTACGCGCAGGGCGACGGTCCGGGCTGGCTGGCCACCGCCGGCGCCGGGGACGTGCTCGCGGGCGTGCTGGGCTCGATGCTCGCTGCCCGGTCGCGCGACGTCGTCGAGGAGCCGGCGCTCGCGGCCGAGGTCGCCGCCACCGCGGTGCTCGTGCACGGCCGCGCCGCGCACCGGGCCAACCCGGGCGGCCCCGTGGCGGCGCTCGACGTCGCCGGCGCGGTGCCCGCGGAGATCGCGGCGCTGCTGACGGGACCTTGACGGGGCACTGACGTCGACCACCTCGGCCGCGGCCGCGAGGTCGACAAGGGTCCACGACGACGGGAGCACGATGACGAGCGCGCGGGGTACGGGCGGCTCGGCGGGCGACGCCGACTACGCGACGATCGGCGGCGGGTACACCGACTACCGCCGCCCCGAGCCGGCGTTCGAGGCGGCGATCGCCGCGGCGCTCGGCGACGGGCGCACCGTGCTGAACGTGGGTGCCGGGGCGGGGTCGTACGAGCCGCGGGACCGCGAGGTGACCGCCGTCGAGCCGTCCGCGACGATGCGTTCCCTCCGGCCGGCGTCCCTGTCGACCGCCGTGGACGCCAGGGCCGAGACGCTGCCGTTCGCCGACGGCACGTTCGACGCCGTCATGACGACGTTCTCCGTGCACCAGTGGACCGACCTGGGGGCGGGCCTGCGCGAGCTGCGCCGCGTGACGACCGGCCCGGTGGTCGTCATGACGTGCGACCCCGACCTGCTGGACCGGTTCTGGCTGCAGGAGTACGCGCCCGAGGTGATCGCTACGGAGGCGGGGCGCTATCCCACGGTCGCGCGGGTCGCGGCCGGGCTCGGGGGCGACGTCCAGATGACGGGGCTGCCGATCCCGCTCGGGTGCGTCGACCGGTTCGGCGAGGCGTACTACGGCCGCCCCGAGGGGCTGCTCGACCCGGGCGCGCGCCGGTCGTGGGCCGCGCCGAAGGCTGAACTACCTCGGCGAGCTCCGTACTACCTCGGCAACGCCTTCTCGACGAGCTCCACGATCTCCGGGGCGTCGGGCACGGTCTGCGGGGAGAACCGGTGCACCTCGGCGCCGGGGAGCACGAGGAACTTCTCGAAGTTCCAGCGGACGCGGCCGTCGTGCCCGCTCGAGTCGGGCGTCTTCTTCAGCTCGGCGTACAGCGGGTGGGCGTGCCGGCCGTTGACCCGGACCTTGGACACCACGGGGAACGTGACCCCGTAGGTGGTGGAGCAGAACTCGGCGATCTTCTCGTCCGTGGACAGCTCCTGCAAGAACTGGTTGGACGGGAAGCCGACCACGGTGAAACCCCGGTCGGCGTACGTCTTCTGCAGCTGTTCCAGCGCCTCGTACTGGGGCGTGAGCCCGCACCGGGAGGCGACGTTGACCACCAGCACGACGTCGTCGCGGTGCTCCGCGAGCGTGGTCGTCGTGCCGTCCATGCGCTCGAACGGGATGTCGTAGAGGCTCATACGGCCCATCATGCCGCGCGCGACAATGGGGACGTGCCACCCCGCCCCCGCAAGCACCGCGCGCCGCTGCCGGTGCGCGACGGCCTCAACCCCACCCGGCTGGTGCTGCCGCACGACCCGGCGAGCCTCGCCCGGTACGCGACGGCGGCCGAGTACCTGCTGGAACGGTTCGTCGACGACACCGCCCGGCTGCGCGAGAAGCTCGCCGCCGGCGAGGTGGTGACGGGCTCGGGCGCGGTCGTCGACCACCGCACCCCGTACGAGCCGCGCGGCTTCCTCTACCTGTACCGCGACCCGCCCGTCGACGAGCCGGAGGTGCCCGCCCTGGCCGACCTCGAGGTGCTGCACCGCGACGACGACCTCCTCGTGGTGGACAAGCCGCACCTGGTCGCGACGATGCCGCGCGGGCGCTGGGTGACGCGCACCGCGCTGGTGCACCTGCGCGCCACCCTCGGCCTGCCGGACCTCGTGCCCGCGCACCGGCTCGACCGGCCCACCGCCGGCGTCCTGGTGCTCACGGTCCGGCCGGAGGTGCGCGGGGCCTACCAGACGGCGTTCCAGGACCGCGCCGTGCGCAAGGTCTACGAGGCGGTGGCGCCCCTGCCGGAGCCGGGCTCGTCGCCGGACGCGGGGCTCGGCGACCTGCGCGAGGTCGGCGGCACGACGACGGTGCGCTCGCGCATCGTCAAGCACCGCGGCGTCGTGCGCGCCCAGGAGGAGCCGGGGGAGCCCAACGCGGAGTCGCGCGTCACGCTCGTCGCGCGGGACGACGCGCGTGGGCTGGGGCTCTTCCGCCTCGAGCCGCACACGGGTAAGACGCACCAGCTGCGCCTGCACATGGCGTCCCTCGGGTTGCCGCTGCTGCACGACCCGTTCTGGCCCGCGCTGCGGGAGGACGCGCCCGACGACCCGGAGCGCCCCCTGCAGCTGCTCGCCCGCTCGCTCGCGTTCGTCGACCCGCTCAGCGGCGAGCCGCGCGAGTTCCGCTCCAGGCGCCGTCTGGTCGCGTGGACCGGCGACGACCGACCCGGCGCCGACGGCGGAGCGGCGGGCGAGCGGTGAGAGAATCGGTCACCGTGAGCACCGACCCGAGCTCCACCCCGAGCACCGTCCCGAGCGCCGTCCCCAGCACCGTGGCACCGCCTTTCCCCGACGACCTCCTGGCGCGGGCCGTCGTCGACCTGTCGGCCGTGCGCGACAACGTCCGGGCGCTGGCCGGCCATGCTCCCGGCGCGGCGGTGATGGCGGTGGTCAAGGCGGACGGGTACGGGCACGGCATGCTGCCCGTGGCGAGGGCGGCGCTCGCGGGCGGTGCGACCTGGCTCGGCACCGCCGTCCCCGCCGAGGCCCTCGCGCTGCGCGCCGGCGGCGTCACGCCCGGCGACGCCCGCGTGCTCACCTGGCTCGCCGCCCCCGGCGCACCGTTCGGCCGGCTGGTCGCTGCGGGCGTCGACGTGGGCGTCGCGGCGCCGTGGGCGCTCGCCGAGGTGGCCGCGGGAGCGCGCGCCGCGGGCGAGACGGCGCGGGTGCACCTCAAGGTCGACACGGGACTGGGGCGCAACGGCATCATGCCCGCCGATCTGCCCGACGTCGTGCGCCGGGCGGCCGCGCTGGAGGCCGAGGGCGTGCTGCGTGTGGTCGGCGTGATGTCCCACCTGGCGTGCGCGGACGAGCCCGGGCACCCGTCGGTCGCCCTCCAGGCCGAGGCGTTCGACGACGCCGTCCGCACCGTCGAGCGCGCCGGCGCGTCCCTCGAGGTGCGGCACCTCGCCAACTCCGCCGCCGTGCTCACCGCCCCCCGCCTGCACTACGACCTGGTGCGCCCCGGCATCGCCGTCTACGGGCACTCGCCGGTGCCGCAGCTCGGCGCCCCGGGCGACTACGGTCTGCGGGGCGCGATGACGCTGCAGGCGCGGCTCGCCACGGTCAAGGACGTGCCGGCGGGGCACGGCGTGTCGTACGGGCACCACTACACGACGCCGCGGGACACGCGCCTCGGCGTCGTCCCCCTGGGCTACGCGGACGGCATCCAGCGGCACGCGTCGGGTGGCAGCCTCGGCGTCGGCGGCCCGGTGGGGACGGGGGCGGGCGGCACCGCCCGCGTGCTGCGGGTGGCCGGGCGGGTGTGCATGGACCAGTTCGTGCTCGACCTGGGGCCGGGCGCCGCCGAGCGGGCCGGGGACGTCGTGACGCTCTTCGGGGCCTCGGACGGTGTCGACCGCGGTGCGGTCGTGCCGAACGCCGAGGACTGGGCGCGCGCGGCGGGCACCATCAGCTACGAGATCGTCACGGGCATCGGGGCGCGCGCGCCGCGCGTCTACGCAGGCCTCGACGCGGGCCTGTACACGGGCATGGACGAGAGCAGCGAGGACAGGAAGGAAGTGCAGCGGTGAGCGACGTCGTCGTGCGGACGGAGACGGACCTGCCGGACGCGGAGGCCACCCGCGCGCTGGGGGCTGCCCTGGCCGGGGTGCTCCGCGCGGGGGACCTGGTGATCCTCACGGGGGACCTGGGGGCGGGCAAGACGACGCTCACCCAGGGCCTCGGCGCCGCGCTGGGCGTGCGGGGACACGTGGCGTCGCCCACCTTCATCGTGGCGCGCGAGCACCCGCCGCTGCCGCGCGACGACGGCTCGCGCGGCCCCGCGCTGGTGCACGTGGACGCGTACCGCCTGGGCGGCCTCGACGAGCTGGACGTCCTCGACCTGGACACGTCGCTGGACGAGTCCGTGACCGTCGTCGAGTGGGGTCGCGGGCTGGCCGAAGCGCTCACCGACGACCGCCTCGAGATCGATCTGGAGCGGCCACGCGGTGCAGCCGGGGGTGCCCTCGACGGCGCCGCGACCGCCGACGACGAGGCCGACCCCGGGGCGGGCACCCGGCACGCCGTTCTGCGTGGCGTCGGGCAGCGCTGGGCCGGCGTCGACCTCGCCGCCCTCACCAGGAGCTAGCGGGTCACCCTCGACGCGACCACCGGTGCGTCACCGGTGCGTCGCCAGCGCGTCCACCGGAGCGGCCGCGGGAAACGTAGGCTGATGCCGTGGCAGTTCTCGCATTGGACACCTCCGCAGCAGTCTCCGTGGCTCTCGTCGACGAGGACGGCGCGCGGCTCGCCGCCCGCTCGGCCGACGAGCGCCGCCGGCACGCCGAGTCGCTCGGCCCGCTCGTGGCCGCGGTGCTCGACGACGCCGGCCTGGACCGGACGGCGCTCACCGCCGTCGCCGTCGGCACCGGCCCGGCACCATTCACCGGCCTGCGCGTCGGGCTCGTCACCGCGCGCACCCTGGCGCTCTCCCTGGGGATCGACGTCCTCGGCGTGCCGAGCGTCGACGCGGTCGCCGTGCAGGCCGTCGCCGACCTGGGCCTGACACCGGGCGACGAGGTGCTCGTCGCGACCGACGCGCGCCGCAAGGAGGTCTACTGGGCGCACTACCGCGTCGTCGCGCACGAGGGTCCGCACGCCGTGCCCGTCGTCGAGACGCTGGCCGGCCCTGGGGTGGACAAGGCCGCGGACGTCGCGGCCCGCCTCGCCGAGGCGCCCGCCGACAGCCGCCTCGTCGTCGTGGGCGAGGGTGCGAACCTCTACCCCGAGCACCTGCCGGCCGACGACGACGCCCCGCTGGTGCCCGACGCCGCCGTCCTGGCCCGCGTCGCGCTCGCCCGCCGTGCCGCGGGCGACGACCTGCCGACCGAGCCGCTCTACCTGCGGCGCCCCGACGTGCAGGAGCCCGCGTCGCCGCGGCTCGTCCCCGCAACGGGGAGCCTGGCATGACCACCGAGCAGCCGACCACCGAGCAGCCGACGACCGAGCAGCCGACGACCGAGCAGCCGGGCCTGCCCCGGACGGTGCAGCACGTGTACGCGCCGACGTGCCGGCTGCGACCGCTGGCGAGCACGGACTTCGACCGCGTGCTCCAGCTCGAGCGGGTGCTGTTCGGCGCAGGCGCGTGGACGTACGGCATGCTCGCCGACGAGCTCGCCGCGCTCGGCCGGTGGTACGTCGTCGCCGAGCCCGCCGGGCAGGACGCCGTGGCCGTGTACGGGGCCGGCCGCAAGCCGGTCGTCGGCTACGCCGGGCTGTGGTTCGACGGCGACGTCGCGCAGGTCATGACGATCGGTGTGGACCCGCACTACCAGCGGCACGGCGTCGGCCGGTCGCTCATGGAGGCGCTCGTGGAGCGGGCGCGCAAGCTCAAGGCGGAGGCCGTGCTGCTCGAGGTGCGGGTGGACAACGCCCCGGCGCTCGCGCTGTACGAGCGGCACGGCTTCGAGCGGATCGGGCTGCGCAAGCGGTACTACCAGCCGGAGGACAAGGACGCCTTCACGATGCGGCTGGACCTGCGTCGCCAGGAGGGCGCCTCATGAGGGGCGACGGCACGCCCCGCTCGCGGGTGCTGGTGACGGTCGCTGAGCTCGCGGCTGACCTGCGGCTGAGCGCCGGGCCCGACCCGGAGGTCGGGGCGCCCGTCCTGCTCGACGTGCGCTGGGCGCTCGGCATGACCGACGGGCGCGAGCGGTACCTGGAGGGCCATCTGCCGGACGCCGTGTACGTGGACCTCGAGGCCGAGCTCGCGGCGGAGGCGTCGCCGGCCGAGGGGCGGCACCCGCTGCCGTCGGCGTCGTCGTTCCAGCGCAGCGCGCGTGCCTGGGGCGTCCACGAGGGGTCGCGGGTCGTGGTCTACGACACGGTCGGCGGCACGTCCGCGGCGCGGGCCTGGTGGCTGCTGCGGTTCTTCGGGGTGCGCGACGTCCGCATCCTCGACGGCGGTCTGCCGGCGTGGGTGCGCTCGGGGTTCGCGCTCGAGGTGGGCGACGTCGTGCACCGGCCAGGGGACCTCGTCGCACGACCGGGCCACCTGCCCGTGCTCGACGCCGACGACGCCGCGGAGCTGGCCGAGTCGGGCACGCTGCTGGACGCGCGGGCCGTCGAGCGGTACCGGGGAGAGACGGAGCCGGTGGACCCGCAGGCCGGGCACGTGCCGGGCGCCGTCAGCGCGCCGACCTCCGGGAACCTCCGCGACGACGGCACGTTCCTCGACGACGCGGCGCTCGCCGAGCGGTTCGCCGACCTCGGGCTGCGCGCGGGGTCGGACGCCGACGTGCTGAGCGTCGGCGTGTACTGCGGGTCCGGCGTGACGGCCTCCCACGAGGTCGCCGCGCTCGCCTGCGCGGGCATCCCGGCGGGCCTGTACCCCGGTTCCTGGTCGCAGTGGTCGAACGACCCGACCCGGCCGGTGGCCACCGGCGAGCGTCCTTAGGCCCACGCTCCGGGCGGACCCGGAGCCGTGCTAGCGTCGCAAGTATCCCGATCTGTATACCTGGGAGGACGAGCGATGACCATCACGCCCGAGACGATGCGCGCAGTACGGATCCACCGCCACGGAGGGCCGGAGGTCCTCCGGACGGCGGAGGTCGAGGTCCCGGCCCCGGCAGCCGGAGAGGCGCTGGTCCGCGTGGCCGCGGTCGCGCTGAACAACACCGACCTGTGGACCCGGGAGGGCGCCTACGGCAGGCCAGGCGACCCGGCCGCCCTGTCCGGCTGGCGCGGCCCCGTGGACTTCCCGCGCACGCAGGGGGCGGACGTCGCGGGCCAGGTCGTCGCGGTCGGTGCCGGGGTGGACGAGGGCCTGATCGGCCGCCGGGTGGTGGTCGACCCCGCGAGCTACGACGCCGACGGGCCGGACGCGAACCCGGTGGGTCTCATGGGCAGCGAGCGGGACGGCGGGTACGCCCAGTACGTGACGGCGCCCGCGGACCAGGTGCACGACATGACGGGCTCGCCGCTGACGGACGACCAGCTCGCGAGCCTGCCGACCGCCTACGGCACCGCGCTCGGCATGATCGAGCGCGGCCGGCTCCGCGCCGGCGAGACCGCCCTGGTCTCGGGCGCGTCCGGCGGCGTCGGGCTCGCGCTGGTCCAGCTCGCCCGTGCCCGCGGGGCGCGGGTGCTCGCCGTCAGCAGCGGCGCGAAGATCGCCGCGGTGCGGGAGGCGGGAGCGCACGCCGTCGTGGACCGTGCGCAGGACGTCGCCGAGCAGGTCCGCTCCGCGGCTCCGGACGGGGTCGACGTCGTCCTCGACGTCGTCGCCGGAGACCTGCTGAGCGACGGGCTGCCGCTGCTGCGCGAGGGCGGCCGGTGGGTCGTCGCCGGCGCGCTCGGCGGGCACGAGGTGGCCTTCGACGTCCGCCGTCTGTATCTCCACAACGCCCAGGTGGTCGGCTCGTCGATGCACACGCGCGCGCACTTCGACCTGCTGATGGACGTGGCCCGCCGCGGCGAGATCGAGCCGGTGGTCGCGGCGACGTTCCCGCTGGGCGAGGCGGCCCGGGCCCAGGAGGAGCTCGCCCGGCGGACGCACGTCGGGAAGATCGTGCTGCGGCCCTAGCCGGGACGATGCCCGGACGGCGACGGCCCGGCCCCCTCGCGAGGGGCCGGGCCGTCCGTGCGTCGTGGGGTCGCGGTCAGAGGACCTGCGCGACCTCGTCGAAGGACAGGCGCGGGCCGCGCGGGTAGGGCGAGCCCTCGCCCTCGGCGTGCCCGACGTTGATGACGAGGAAGGACTTCCAGCCGGAATCGCCGAAGAACTCGGCGTCGACACCGTCGAAGTCCATGCCGTTCATCGGGCCGGCGGCGAGGCCGGCGGCGCGCAGGCCCACGATGAGGTACCCGGCCTGGATGAGGGCGTTGTTGCGGGCCATCTGCTCGCGGACCTCCGCGGCGGGCTCCAGCTGCTCCTTCATGCCCGGGTAGGCGGGGAAGAGGGTGTCGAGGTGCTGGTGGAAGGCCGGGTCGGCGGCCAGCACCAGGGAGACCGGTGCACCGGCGACGCGGTCCTTGTTGCCGTCGCCCATGTGGGCCACGAGGCGCTCGCGGGCGTCGCCCGAGCGCACGACGAGGACGCGCAGCGGCAGCGTGTTCATCGCCGTCGGCCCGAACTTCGCCAGGTCCCAGGCGGAGGTGAGCTGCTCGTCGGTGACGGGCTCGTCGGTGAAGAGCGAGGTGGTGCGGGCGGAGCGGAACAGGAGGTCCGCCACGTCGTCGCCGACGGCGAGGGACGTGGTGGGGTGCGTCAGGGTCTCGGTCATGGTTGCTCCAACTGATAGATGCAGACGCATGATTCCGCGCGGCGCCGTGACGTGCCCCACACCCTCGCCGCCGGGGACGACGCGCGCTCAGAGGGTCGCGAGCGGCTCGAAGTCGAACCCGTCGGCGCGCGCGAGGTACAGGCGCTGCTCCGCATGGTTCCCGCGGAAGCGGACGTGGCCCCGCGGCCCCTCGTAGGAGAGCCCGTCGACGGAGCGGTCGGTCGCGGCGACCGCGGCGCTGCCCGCCCGCTCGACGATCGTCCGCAGCGCGAGGATCCCCTCGTAGCAGGCCTCCGCCGCCGCACCGATCGCCGGCGCGTGCAGCCCGTGGTGCGCGGTGTAGCGGCCCACGAGGTCGAGGGCCTCGGCGGTCGCGAGGCTGCGGAACCAGCCCCCGGTCGAGTACAGGTTCGCGGTGGCGCCGGCCCCGCTGCCCATGAGCATGTTCTCCTCCATGAGCGTGCTGAGGCGCACCACCCGTTCGTGCAGGCCGCGCCGGGCGAACAGACGGTTGAACCGCACCCCGTTCTGCCCCACCATCAGCAGCAGCACGCCCTCGGCGCCCGAGCGCTCCACCTCGTCGAGCGTCGCCGCGAGCTGTGCGTCGCTCGCCCCGCGCTCCGGGAGGAAGCGCGCGCCCGCGAACCCGGCGCCGAGGCCGGCGAGCTGCGGCGCCAGCGCCGCGTAGGTGCCGCGCGGCCAGGCGTAGTCGTCCCCGACGACGAACCACCGGCGCGCGCCCGCCGCGGTCCGCAACCGCTCGATCGCGGGGAAGAGCTGGGCCGACGGGACCTCGCCGGTGACGTAGAGGCCGGGCCGGGTCTCCGCGCCCTCGTACGCCGCGGGGTACACGTACGGGACGCGCCGCTGCACCAGCGGCACGACGGCGTGCCGCACCGCCGACGTGTGCCACCCGGTGAGCCCGTGGAGCCGCCCCGCGTCCAGCGCCGCGCCGAGCCTGTGGCGCAGCTGCGGCGTCGGCTGCCCGGCGTCCAGCAGCTCGGCGCGCACGGGGCGCCCGAGGATGCCGCCCGTGGCGTTGAGCTCAGCGACCGCGAGCTCCGTGACGGCCTGGCACGAGGGGCCGTAGATCCCGCCCGGCCCCTGGAAGTGCAGCAGGACGCCGACGACGAAGTCCGACATGACGTCCCGTCCGCGCGAGGGGCCGTGTCCCGGGCCCCGGCCTGTGATGGCCGGTAGTGTACGAGCACCACGGAAGGCGGGTCAGCATGCGGACGGCAGCAGGCGCCAGGCGCACCTCGACGGAGACCGGCACGGCCCTGCCCGCCGACGCCCGCACCGGCCCTCGCACGATTCCCCGGCCCGACCGCCCCGCCGACCTGCGCGACTCCGTGCTCGCCGGACGGCGCGCCGCGCGCCGGGCCGCCGACGTCCTCGCGCACGCCGGGTGCACCGTGGACGAGTGGCTGGTGCTGGACGCGCTGCGGGGCCTCCCGGGGAGCATGATGTCCGAGCTGCGCGCGGCGACGGTCACCGACAAGGCGACGCTCGGCCGCCGCGTGGACGCCCTCGTGACCCGTGCCCTGGTGTACCGCGAGGTGGACGCCTTCGACCGGCGCGTCGTCCGCGTCCACCTGTCGTCCCGGGGCCGGGACGTGCTGTCAGGCCTCGACGCGCGGCTGGCGCAGCACGAGCAGGCCGACCACCCACGCGACCAGTAGCACCCCGGCGAGCACGAGGCCGTAGGGCTCGAGGCTGACCGAGGCGCCCGGCACCCGGGCGAGCGCGGGCACGTGCTCGGCCGCCACCTGCACCAGCGTCACGCCGCCGATCCCCACCGCGGCCGCCGCGGACACGCCGGTGACGAGCACGTCGTAGCGGAGGCGCCCTCGCCCGGCGGCACCGGTCCCCGCCCGGGCGTACGCGCGGCGGGCGGCCGAGCCCTGCACCGAGTCGAGCAGCGACATCCCGGCGGCGAACAGGACCGCCAGGGGCAGCGGCGCGTACCAGGGCACCTGGCCGAGGGCGGCCGACGCCGTCATCGCGAGCAGACCGATCTCCGTGGCGGTGTCGAAGCCCAGACCGAACACCAGCCCCACGCCGTACATCCGCCCCGGACGGTCGGTGGCCCACGAGAACCGGCGCAGGGCCCACGAGACCGGACCGCCTGCCGGCGCATGGTCGGGGTGACCGTGGGCGTGGGAGCCACCGTCCCGCGACGCCCGCAGCGTGCGCCGCAGCATGAGCACGTTCACCACGGCGATGGCCAGCAGGAACGTGCCCGACACGACCGGCCCCCACACGCCGGTGAACCGGCGCCAGGGCGACGACTCGTCCTCGAGCGCGGGGGCGAGCGCCTGCACGCCGACGGCGAGGAGCAGCGCGGCCCCCACGACCACCGTCGAGTGGCCGAGCGAGAACCACAGGCCCACGCCGCGCGCGTCGCGGCCCTCGCGCACGAGCCGCCGGGTGGTGTTGTCGATCGTGGCGATGTGGTCGGCGTCGAACGCGTGCCGCAGGCCGAGCCCGTACGCGGTGAGGGCCATGACGAGGGTGATCGCGCCGGCCCCGCCGTCGAGCGCGAGGGTGGCGGCGAGACCGCCGATCCCCGCGACGTGCAGGGCGGCGACGACGAGGACGGTGCGGGTCATGCGCTCTCCAGACAGGGGGCGGCCGGTGCGGGACCGGTTCCGGGCGGGTGGTCCCGCCACCTGTGAGACCGGTGCAGCGGGCTGAGATGAGCGGAGGCGCCGAGCCACCGGGTCAGCGTGCCCCCGCGCTCCAGGCGAAGGGTCACGGCGCCGTCGGTGCCGGGTAGCGGCCCGGGCGGGGCGGGGGCGTCGTCGGGCGCGCCGCGCAGGTCCGTGACCGTGTCGATCACGCGCCGCCCGCCGAGCACGCCGGGCACCGGCCGTTCGCCCGCGGCGACGACCTCCTCGACGAGCAGGGGCCCGCGGTCGTCGTGGACGGTGGAGCGCAGCACCACACGGCCGCCCCGCTCGCCGTCGCGGCCCAGCACCACCGTCTCGCGCAGCAGCAGCCGCGCCCCGGCGCCGAGGACGGCGTCCGTGGACCGGGTCACGTCCGCGCCGGTGGACACCACGAACGGCAGACCCGCCCAGGCGAGCCGGGCGCCGGCGCCGAGACGCACCTCGACGTCCCACCGGCACGACGCGCCGTCGCCGTCGTAGGCGACCGTGCCGCCGACGTCGGTCAGGGTGAGCGCGCACCCGTCGGCGACGTGCACGCGGACCGCCACGTGGTCGCCGCCGAGCAGCACCGCGCCGGTGGCGACCAGCGCCACCTCGGCGTGCTCGGCGCCGCGTGCGACGGTCCGCACGGCGAGCAGGTCGTCCCGCGTGCGGACGCGCACGGGCGCGCCCGGCACCGTGCCCCGGTCGACCTCGACGGACGTGAGCCGCACGTCAGTGCGCGGGGGCGTGCTCATGCGCGTGCTCGTGCGGGTGCTCATGGTCCGAGTCGCCGTCGCCGTGGCTGTGCAGCACGCCGCCCTCCTCGTCGGCGTGGAAGTGCGGCGCCATCGGGCCGGGGTCCTGCGCGACGTGCACGCCCTCCCGGAACCGCTCGAGCACGCTGAGCAGCCATGCCCGCAGCGCCGCGACGGAGGCCTCGTCGGTGCGCGACAGCGCGACGACGGCGCGGCCCTCGCGGGCGGCGGACGCGTCGGCGACCATCTGCTCCACGTCGACGCCGACGTACGGCGCCAGGTCCGTCTTGTTCACGACGAGGAGGTCGGCCCGGCCGATGCCCGGGCCGCCCTTGCGCGCGACGTCCCCGCCGCCCGCGACGTCGAGCACGAAGATCTGCGCGTCGACGAGGGCGGGGGAGAAGGTGGCGGTGAGGTTGTCCCCGCCGGACTCGATGATCACCAGGTCGAGCGGGGCGAAGTCCTGCTCGAGGTCCTCCGCGGCGAGCAGGTTCGCGGTGACGTCGTCGCGGATGGCGGTGTGCGGGCAGGCGCCGGTCTCGACGGCGCGGATCCTCTCCGGGTCCAGCACTCCCGCGGAGCGCAGGAAGCGGGCGTCCTCGTCGGTGTAGATGTCGTTGGTGATGACGCCGATCCGCAGCTCGTCGGCCAGCGCGCGGCACACGGTCGCGATCAGGGAGGACTTGCCGACGCCGACGGGGCCGGCGACGCCGAGGCGCAGGGCGCGGGCGGGACGGGCGTCGTCCTGGGTGGTCACGGGGGGAGTGGTCTCAGGCACGGAACAACCTCTGGGTCTCGTGGGCGTGGGCCTCGGCCCAGCCCTCAGTCAACGGGGCACCGGAGGCCGGGATGTCCTCCGGGGTGGCGCACGCCGCGACGCGGAGCACGTGCTCCTCCGCCGCGGCGCACGCGTCGAGGACCCACCGCGCCGGGGCGAGGGGGTCCAGCGGCTCGAGCTTGAGCAGGGCCGACGCCGCGGTCTGGGCGTCGTCGTAGACGGTCAGGCGGACCACGTCCGCGGGCGGCATCCCGGCCGCCGCGCAGATCGCGCCGAGCACGACGGCGCGCGGTGGCGTGCCGGTGCCGTGCGGGGCGCCGGGCGCACGACGGGCGGCCGCGTCGTGCCGGGCGACGACACGGACCGCCGCGCTGCCCGGCCACAGCGTGCGCGCGACGCGCAGGTACCCGCGCCCCAGCAGGCGCGAGGCCTCGCGCAGCGCCGGGGACGGCGTCCGCGCCGCCCAGGCCCGCACCACCCCGTCGACCCGGTCGTCGGGCCCGCCGGCGTCCGCGGCCGTCACGGGCCCGGCGCCGGCGAGCAGCCGTGCGGTGACCACCGCCGTGCCGGCCTCCACGAGGCTCACCGTCGTCGCCCGCCCGACCATCCACGCGGGCACGTCGGCGGGAGCCATCCCGCCGCGCAGCGCCGGCTCGAGACTCGCGGAGTGGGCGTGCCCGCCGCCGGGCAGGCGCGCGTCGGCGAGCAGCAGCGCGACCGTCGCGGGGTGCGGGGCGAGGAACGTCATGGGCGGGCCTAGAACATCGAGTAGAGCTGGGCGAGGGGCAGCCGGACGGCGGGCGCGGGCTCCACCAGGTCGCCGTCCACGCGGATCTCGAACGTGTCGGGGCGGATGTCGATGTCCGGCAGGGCGTCGTTGTTGCGCATGTCCGCCTTGGTGAGGCCGCGAGTGGACGTGATGGCGGCCAGCTCGCGGCGCAGGCCCAGGCGGCCCGCCAGCCCGTCCTCGACTGCCGCGGGCGCCACGAACGCGAGCGACAGGTCCGCGCCGACGGCGTCGCCGAAGGCGGGCCGCTGCAGCACCGGCTGCGGGGTGGGGATCGACGCGTTCGGGTCGCCGAGCGCCGCCCACGCGATGACGCCGCCCTTGATCACGAGCTCGGGGCGGAACCCGAAGAACCGCGGGTCCCACAGCACGAGGTCGGCCATCTTGCCCGGCTCGACCGAGCCGATGTGCGCGTCGACGCCGTGCGCGACTGCGGGGTTGATCGTGTACTTCGCGACGTACCGGCGGGCGCGCTCGTTGTCGGCGGGCTCGGCGGACGACAGGGGGCCGCGGCGGTGCTTCATCACGTGCGCCACCTGCCACGTGCGGGTGATCACCTCGCCGATGCGGCCCATCGCCTGCGCGTCGGACGACGTGATGGAGATGGCGCCCAGGTCGTGCAGCACGTCCTCGGCGGCGATCGTCGTGGCGCGGATGCGCGACTCGGCGAACGCCAGGTCCTCGGGCACGGCCGGGTTGAGGTGGTGGCAGACCATGAGCATGTCGAGGTGCTCCGCCACCGTGTTCACGGTGTGGGGGAGGGTCGGGTTGGTCGACCCGGGCAGCACGTGCGGCAGGCTCGCGATGGTGAGGATGTCGGGGGCGTGCCCGCCGCCCGCGCCCTCCACGTGGTAGGCGTGGATGCCGCGCCCGTCGATCGCGTCGATCGTGGACTGCACGAAGCCGGCCTCGTTGAGCGAGTCCGAGTGCAGGGCGACCTGGAGGCCCCACTCGTCGGCGGCCCGCAGCGCGGCGTCCAGGGCGGCGGGGGTGGAGCCCCAGTCCTCGTGCACCTTGTAGCCCGCCGCCCCGGCGAGCGCCTGCTCCTCGAGGGCCGCGGCGCTCACGGTGTTCCCCTTGCCCAGCAGCAGCACGTTGAGGGGCAGGTGGTCCAGGGCGCGCAGCACGGACCGCAGGTGCCAGGCGCCCGTCACCGTCGTCGCCTTGGAACCGTCCGACGGTCCGGTGCCGCCCCCGGCGACGGTCGTGATGCCGGTGGCCAGCGCCTCGTGCAGCGCGGACGGCGACAGCAGGTGCACGTGCGGGTCGAACCCGCCCGCGGTGAGGATCCGGCCCTCGCCGGAGATCACGTCCGTGGACGGGCCGATGACGAGGTCGGGGTGCACGCCGTCCGCGACGTCCGGGTTCCCGGCGCGGCCGAGCGCGACGATCCGGCCGTCGCGCAGCCCGACGTCGGCCCGCACGACGCCCCACCAGTCGAGGACGACGGCGCCGGTGATCACGGTGTCGAGCGCGCCCTCGGCACGGGTCCGCGTGGACTGCGCCATCGACTCCCGGATGGACTTGCCGCCGCCGAAGACGGCCTCCTCGCCGCCGACGCACCGGTCCTCGGTGACCTCGATCCACAGGTCGGTGTCCCCGAGGCGCACCTGGTCGCCGACGGTGGGCCCGTATAGGGCGGCGTAGCGCTCGCGGTCGATCCAGACCATCAGTCCTCCTGCTCCTCGTGCGGCTCCGGGCGGACGGCGCCGAGCGCGCCCCCGTCGGTCTTGCCTCGCTGGATGCCCGGCACGCGCCTGGCGCCGCGGATCGTCACGGCGTCGACCTCCCGGCTCACGCCGGGCTCGAACCGCTGCGACGTGCCCGACGGCACGTCGAGCCGGAAGCCGTGCGCCGTGACGCGATCGAAGCGGAGCGCGGCGTTGGCGTCGGGCAGGTGGACGTGCGAGCCCACCTGCACCGGCCGGTCGCCGGTGTTCTCCACGACGAGGCGCAGGCGCTCGTGCGCGGGGCGCGGGTTGAGCTCGATCCGGCCGGGGGCGACGCGGGTCGCGCCGGGGCCGGTGGACGGGTGTGCGGACACGGTTCCCTCCTGTCGGGTCGTGATCGGTGGAACGGTCAGGGGATCGGGTGGTGGAGGGTGACGAGCTTGCGTCCGTCGGGGAACGTGGCCTCGACCTGGACGTCGGTGAGCAGCTCCGGCACGCCGGCCATCACCTGCTCGCGCGACAGCACGTCGCGGCCGGTGCGCATGAGGGTCGCGACGTCGGAGCCCTCGCGGGCCCGTTCGATCACCCAGCACGACAGCAGCGCCACGGACTCGGGATGGTTGAGCCGCACGCCGCGCGCGAGGCGGTCGCGCGCCACCATGCCCGCGACGGCGAGCAGCAGCTTCTCGGTGTCGGCGGGGGTCAGGTGCACGGGGACTCCTCGGTTCGGCGGGGGACGGGGAGGGTCACAGGGCCATCGCCTCCCGTGCGCCGGCGACGGCGGCGGCCCCGCCGCCGGTCCCGCGGTGCGACACCCGTCCGGAGGCGAGCACGGCGTACTCGGCCGCGTGCTCGACGGCGTAGCCGAGGTGCTGCTCGACCAGCAGCGCCGACAGCCCGCCCGCGGTCGTCAGGGCGGTGATCGCCCCGTAGATCTCGCTCACGACGTTCGGCTGGATGCCCTCGGCCGGCTCGTCGAGCACGAGCAGGCGCGGCCCGGTGACGAGCGCCCGGGCGATCGCGAGCTGCTGGCGCTGGCCGCCGGAGAGCAGTCCCGCCGGGCGGCCGAGCAGCTCGCGCAGCGCGGGGAAGAGGTCCAGGGCCTCGTCGGTGCGGCGACGGCCGGCGGCGCCATGGGCGTCGGCGACCACCTGCAGGTTCTCGCGCGCGGTGAGCTGGCCGAACGACTGCTGGCCCTGCGGCACGTAGGCGATCCCCGCGCGGACGCGGCGGTGCGTGGGCCGGCGGGTGATGTCCTCGCCCGCGAGCCGCACGGTCCCGCTGCGCGCCGGCAGCAGGCCGAGGACGGCCTTGAGGAGCGTCGTCTTGCCCGCACCGTTGTGTCCCAGGACCGCGGTGAGCGTGCCCTCGGTGACGGCGAGATCGACGTCGTGCACCACGGTCGTGCGGCCGTACCCCGTGCTCACGCCGCTCAGCTCGAGCATCATGCGGGTCCCTCCGTCGCGGTGGCCGGTTCGCCGGCGGGCGCGCCGAGGTACACCTCGACGACGGCCGGGTCCTGCTGCACCTCGGCGACGGTCCCCTCGGCGAGGACGCGGCCCTGGTGCATCACGGTCACCGAGTCGGCGTAGGAGCGAAGAAACTCCATGTCGTGCTCGACGACCACGACGACGCGCTGGGATCCCACCCGGCGCAGCAGCTCGCCGGTCTCCTCGCGCTCGGCCTGGGTCATGCCCGCGACGGGCTCGTCCAGGAGCAGCAGATGGGCGTCCTGCACCAGCAGCATGCCGATCTCGAGCCACTGCTTCTGGCCGTGCGCCAGGACGCCGGCCGGCACGTCGCGCAGCGCGGTGAGGCCGACGGTCTCCATCGCCTGCTCGACGGCGTCGGGCGTGGCCCGGCGCCGGCGCAGCATCGTGGCGGGGCCGCGGCGGGCGCCGGCGGCGATGTCGAGGTTCTGCAGCACGGTGAGCTCCTCGAAGACGCTCGCCGTCTGGAACGTGCGGCCCACGCCGGCGCGCGCGACGCGGTGGGTGGCGCGTCCCAGCAGCTCGGTGCCGCCGAACCGGGCCGAGCCCGCCGCGGCCCGCACCAGCCCGGTGACGGCGTCGATGAGCGTCGTCTTGCCCGCGCCGTTCGGCCCGATGAGGAACCGCAGGTCGCCCTGGGTGACCGTGAGGTCGACGTCGCGGACGGCGACGAAGCCGCCGAACTCCACCCGCAGGCCGCGCACCTCGAGGTAGTCGTGGCGGAACCGGGCGGTGTCGTCGCCCAGCAGCGCGTCGGCGGCCGCCAGGTCGATCTCGGGGGTGGTCATGCGCGGCTCCCTTCGGGGAGGAGGTCGGCGGCCGGGGGGCCGTCCGACGAGACGGGGGCCGGGGCGCCCGGCTCCTCCTCGCGCGCGGGCCGGCGGCGCCGGCGCAGCGTCGTCCGGAGCGACGCGAGGCCGCCGGGCAGGAACGCGACGACGAGGATGAACAGGGCGCCCTGGAGGTAGATCCAGCCGGACGGGAACTGCTCGGACATCGTGGTCTGGGCCCAGCTCACGGCGACCGACCCGAGCACGGGGCCGAGGAGGGTCGCCCGGCCGCCGATCGCGACGCCGACGAGGAAGCCGATGGACGGCACCACGCCGACGTCGGCAGGGGAGATGATCCCGACGATGGGCACGAACAGCGCTCCGCCCACGGCGGCCATCACGGCCGCGACCACGTACACGGCCGTCTTGACGGCGGCCGGATCGTAGCCGAGGAACCGCACGCGGTCCTCCTGGTCGCGCACCGCGACGAGCACCTCGCCGAAGCGCGACACCATGAGCTGGCGGGCCACGACCACCATGACGATCAGCACCCCGGCGGCGATCAGGTAGAGCATCCGCTGGTTGACGGGGTCGGCGAGGTCGTAGCCGAAGAACGACCGGAACCCGTTGAGCCCGTTGGTGCCGCCCGTCGTCTGCTGCTGACCGATCAGGAGGATGGCGAACGCGGCGGCGAGCGCCTGCGACAGGATCGCGAAGTACGCGCCGCGCACCCGCCGCGTGAAGACCGCCCACCCCAGCACGGCGGCGAGCGCGGCGGGCACCAGCACCACCAGGGCGAGCGCCACGACGGGCGAGCGCAGCGGCTCCCACCAGCCCGGCACCTCGCCCGTGCCGTAGAGCAGCATGAAGTCGGGCACGCCGCCGGGGCCGGCGTCGGCGAGCTTGAGGTGCATCGCCATGAGGTACGCGCCCAGGCCGAAGTAGACCCCCTGGCCGAGGGTGAGCAGGCCGCCCCGGCCCCACGCGAGACCGATCCCGACGGCGACCATCGCCAGGCACAGGAACTTGCCCAGCAGGCCGAGCCGGAACGGGCTGAGCAGCACCGGGGCGACGGCCATGAGGAGGACGGCGGCGAGGCCGAACCCTGCCAGGGCGCGCGCCCGCCCCGGGCGGGCGAGCACGGCCAGTCGTGCGGTGAGGGTGCTCGTGCGGCCCGTCATGCGAGGCTCCTCGTCCGGACCGAGACCAGGCCCTGGGGTCGTACCTGCAGGAAGGCGACGATGACGACGAAGACGAGCACCTTCGCGACGGACGCCGTGGTGGAGAACTCGAAGAACGACTGCAGCAGGCCGAGCGCGGTCGCCGCGATGACGGTGCCCTTGATCTGCCCGATGCCGCCGGCGACGACCACGAGGAACGCGTCGACGATGTAGCTGGTGCCGAGCGTCGGGCCGACGGACCCGAGCAGGGTGAGCGCGACGCCCGCCACGCCTGCGAGCCCGGAGCCGATGAAGAACGTCAGGCGGTCCGTGGCCCGCGACGAGATGCCCGACGCCTCGGCCAGGTCCCGGTGCTGCACGACGGCCCGGATCCGCCGCCCCAGCGGGGTGGCCCGCAGGACGAGGGCCAGGGCGACGATGCACACCACGGCCAGCGCCAGGATGAACAGCCGTGTCTTCGGCAGGGCGAGCCCGCCGACCGTGACCGCGCCGGAGAGCCAGCCGGGCGCGGCCACGTCGACGTTGGGGGCGCCGAACACGTCGCGCGCCACCTGCTGCAGCACCAGCGCGACGCCCCACGTGACGAGCAGCGTGTCGAGCGGACGTCGGTACATGCGGTGGATCAGCGTCGCCTCGAGCAGCAGCCCGAGCGCCCCGCCCACCAGGAAACCGAGGGGCAGCGACACGAGCAGGCTCGCGCCGGGGTCGCCGAGGAGACCCTGGATCACGAACGCCGTGTAGGCGCCGGCCATCATGAACTCACCGTGGGCCATGTTGATCACGCCCATCTGACCGAACGTCAGGGCGAGGCCCAGGGCCGCGAGGAGCAGCACCGAGCCGAGGCTCAGGCCCGCGAAGAGCTGGGAGAGGAGGGTCTCCATGTCAGGACAGGTCCTCGGCCCAGTCGTAGCCCTCGAGGAACGGGTCGGGCTCGATCGGCTCCTGCGAGCTCCACTCGGTGTGGATGAGGCCGTCGTCGCCGATCCGCCCGATGAGGGCCGTCTTGGCGACGTGGTGGTTGTCGCCGTCCACGACGACGGTGCCCTCCGGCGCGTCGAAGGTGACGCCGTCGGCGGCCTCCTGCACGTCCGCGACGTCGAAGGACTCCGCCTTCTCGACCATCGCCCTCCACAGGTAGAGCGACGTGTAGGCGGCCTCCATCGGGTCGGACGTCGGTCGGTCCTCGCCGTACTCGGCCTTGAACGCCTTCACGAACGCGTCGTTCTCCGGGCTGTCGACCGTCTGGTAGTAGTTCCAGGCGGTGAGCTGCCCCTCGATGTTGTCGACGCCGATGCCGCCGACCTCCTCCTCCGCGATCGAGACGGAGACGACGGGCATGTCGTCGGCCGAGAGCCCGGCGTTGTTGTACTCCTTGAAGAATGCGACGTTGGAGTCGCCGTTCAGGGTGTTGAACACGGCGTCGGCGTCGGCCGCCTTGACCTTGTTGACGATGGTCGAGAAGTCCGTGTGGCCGAGCGGCGCGTACTCCTCCCCGACGATCTCGATGTCGTGGGCCGCGGCGTAGGCGTTGATGATCTTGTTCGCCGTGCGCGGGAAGACGTAGTCGGAGCCGACCAGGAACAGGGACTTGGCACCCTGCTCGGCGAGGTAGTCCAACGCGGGCACGATCTGCTGGTTGGTCGTGGCGCCCGTGTAGAAGATGTTCTCCGACGACTCGAGGCCCTCGTACTGCACCGGGTAGAACAGCAGCGAGTCGTTCGCCTCGAAGACCGGCAGCATCGCCTTGCGCGAGGCCGACGTCCACCCGCCGAAGACGGCCGCGACGCAGTCGCTGGTGATGAGCTTGGACGCCTTCTCCGCGAAGACGGTGGGCTCCGACTGCCCGTCCTCGGAGACGATCTCGAGCTGCTTGCCGAGCACCCCGCCGTCGGCGTTGATCTCGTCCGCGGCGAGCTGCAGCGAGTCGTGCACGGTCTGCTCGGAGATCGCCATCGTGCCCGAGAGCGAGTTGAGGAAGCCGACCTTGACCGCGTCCCCCGAGGTGTCGACGCAGCCCGCGGCCGCCGAGGACGACGCGCCGCCGCCGGCCGCGTCGACCTTGGCCCCGCACGCGGTGAGGACCGCGACCGCGAGGACGGCGAGCGAGGCGACGACAGGTCGGGTGATGGTGGCGGTGCGCGTGGTGCCCGTGGTGCCCGTGCTGCTGCGAGGACGCATGGTGCTCCGTTCGTGGCCGTGGCCCGCGAGGGCCCGATGAGGTTCAGGCGAACCCGCTCGGCCCGGAGCCGACTAGGTTCAGATGAACCCAAGTACGCCCACATGTCGCGGTCGTGAGTTCGGCGTCACCATCGTGTTACGGCTGCTCCGGGCCACGATGCGATCATGGAGCCATGGCACACGGGCACACCGGCGGCGATCCCCTCGTCCTCGGGATCGAGACCTCCTGCGACGAGACGGGCGTCGCGCTCGTGCGCGGCGACGAGCTCCTGTTCGACGCCGTCGCCAGCTCGATGGACGAGCACGCGCGGTACGGCGGGATCATCCCCGAGGTCGCGAGCCGCGCCCACCTGGAGGCGATGGTGCCGACGATCCGGCGGGCGCTGGGCGAGGCCGACGTCGACCTGTCGGAGGTCGACGCGATCGCGGTCACCGCCGGTCCCGGCCTCGTCGGGCCGCTGACGATCGGGGCCTCCGCCGCCAAGGCGCTCGCGATCGGCCTGAACAAGCCGCTGTACGGCGTCAACCACGTCATCGGTCACGCCGCGGTGAACCAGCTCGTGGACGGCCCGTTCTCCGGCCGCACGATGGCGCTGGTCGTCTCGGGCGGGCACAGCTCGCTCATGCTCGTGGACGACGTCGCGACGAGCGTCACCGAGCTCGGTTCGACCCTCGACGACGCTGCGGGGGAGGCCTTCGACAAGGTGGGCCGGCTGCTGGGCCTGCCGTACCCGGGCGGACCGCACGTCGACCGGCTCGCCCGCGGGGGCGACCCGGAGGCCATCCGCTTCCCGCGAGGCCTCACCGCCGCCAAGGATCAGGCCAAGCACGCCTACGACTTCTCCTTCTCCGGGCTCAAGACCGCGGTCGCGCGCTGGATCGAGGCCTGCGTCGACGCCGGGCGCGAGGTGCCGGCGGCCGACGTCGCCGCGTCGTTCGCCGCCGCCGTCGCCGACGTGCTCACCGCCAAGACGATCGCGGCCTGCCGTCGGCACGACGTCGCCACCCTCGTCGTCGGCGGCGGGTTCTCCGCCAACAGCCAGCTGCGCGAGCTGGCGGCCACGCGGTGCGCCGAGGCGGGGATCGACCTGCGCATCCCCCCGATCCGCTACTGCACCGACAACGGGGCGATGATCGCGGCGCTCGGGTCCGCCGTCGTGCGCGCCGGGGCGGCGCCGTCCGACCTGGACTTCCCGGTCGACTCGTCGATGCCGATGGCGACCATCACCGTCTGACGGACGGGAAATCGCTGGGCGGCGCGCGCGGGCCTAGCTAGCGTGCCAGGCGTGACGACGCCGCGCCCGACCATCTACCAGCACCCGCTCGCCTACCTCGTCGGCCTCGAGGGCGTCGCACTGATGCGCGCCTTCGCCGGCGAGCACGACCGCGCGTTCGTCGAGGCGCGGCTGGCCGACGTGCGCGCGCTGCTCGACGCCGCCGATCGCCTCGGCCCCGGGCACGACGTCCCGCCGATCACCAGCCGCGACGGCTACCGGCACTGGGCGCCCCGCTACGACGGTCCGAACGGGTTCTGGGGCATGGAGGAGCCGCTCGTCCGCCCGCTGATGGAGGGGCTGCCCCGCGGCGTCGCGATCGACGCCGCGTGCGGCACGGGCCGGCACACGGGGTGGCTCGTCGAGCAGGGGCACGACGTGCTCGCGTTCGACACCTCCGAGGACATGCTCGAGATCGCCCGCGCCAAGGTGCCGGGCGCGCGGTTCGCCGAGGCGGACCTGCACGACCTGCCGGTGCCCGACGCCTCCGCCGACCTGGTCCTCGTCACGCTCGCCCTGTGCCACGTGCGGGATCTCGGGCCGGTGTTCGCCGAGCTCGCGCGCGTGCTGCGCCCAGGCGGGCGGCTCGTCGTCTCCGACACCCGCGGCTACTTCGTCGGCTCTCCGCTGTACCCGCTCGTCGAGGGGGCGGACGGCGAGTTCGGGTACATCCCGAACTGGCGGCACGAGACCAGCGAGTACCTGCAGGCGGCGCTGCCCGTGGGGCTGGCGCCGCGGTTCTGCCGCGAGTACGCCGGGGGTGGCGCGGACGACGTCGACGACGCCCGGGAGTACACCGCCGCCGCGGACACCGGGACCGGCGCGTTCGACCCCGCCGCGGACCTGGCGTTCGAGGACCCCACGAGGCCGCCGAACATCTGGGAGATGATGCCGTGGGTCGCCGCGGCGAGCCACGCGGCGTACGCCCGCACGGCCACGCTCATCGTGTGGGCCTTCGAGAAGGAGCGGCGGGAGGAAGGTCCCTGATGTCTGGCCCCTCGGCGTACCCGCGCCCGCTCACCGCACGCGAGCGAGCGACGCTCGTCGCGATGGTCGAGCACGGCCGCCCCGACGACGACGCGGCGGTGGCGCCTCAGCGGCGCGCCCGGTGGCGTCAGCGCGCGGACGCCGGTCTGGTGTACGGCCGCTGTGGGTGCGGGCAGTGTCCGAGCATCGACCTGGGAGACCTCGACGGCCCGGCCCGGGGCACGGGGAGCCGCGTCGTCCTCGCGGCGGAGCACGGGACGACGATCGTCCTGCTCTTCGTCGACGACGACCGGCCGAGCTACCTCGAGCTGTTCGAGGTCGGCGAGAGCGGTCGTCACGATCAGTTCCCCGACCCGGGCGGGCTCGTCTTCTAGGAGACCTGTGCGGCCGTGGGCAGCGGACGCCCCGCGTGCAGCTCGGCGACGAGCGACGCGACCACCGCCTCCAGGGCGGCCGGCCCGCCGCCGTGCGTCCGGGCGACCTCCCGCTGCCGCTGGTAGGACGCACCTCGTCGCACGATCTCCCGCACGCCGTCGAGCTCGGCGGCGCAGCCGAGGCGCTCCGCGACGGGCTCGAGGGTCGTGAGCAGGCGCGGCAGGGCGTCGGTGACGAGCTCCTCCTCGCCGGCGTCGTCGAGGATGATGATCGCGTCCGTGCCGTACCGCGCCGCGCGCCACTTGTTCTCGTGCACGAACCACGCCGGCATGGTGGGCAGCCGGCGACCCTCGTCCAGCTGGGTCGACAGGTGCTCGACGAGGCAGTGCACCAGCGCGGCGAGCGCCGCCAGCTCGAAGGTGTTCGACGTGCCGTCGCAGATGCGCACCTCGACCGTGCCGAAGTGCGGGGCGGGCCGGATGTCCCACCGGACCTCGGTGAAGTCGTCGATGACCCCGGTGTGCAGCATGTCGTCCACGTACCGCTCCAGCTCCGACCAGGCGCCGAACTGGTAGGGCAGCCCGGCGGTGGGCAGCTGCTGGAAGATCATGGTGCGCATCGAGGCGTAGCCGGTGTCGTCGCCGCCGAAGAACGGCGACGACGCCGAGAGCACCTGCAGGTACGGCAGGTACACCAGCAGGGAGTTGACGATGGGCAGCACCTTGGCGCGGTCCTCGATGCCCACGTGGGCGTGCACCCCGTAGACGATCTGCTGGCGCCCGACCACCTGAGCCCGGTCGACGACGGTGGCGTACCGCTTCTTGTCGGTCACCTTCTGCTGGGACCAGTGCGCGAACGGGTGGGTGCCGGCGCCCATGAGGTCCACCCGCATCGGACCGGTGGCGTCGTGGATGGCGGCGATGCCGCGCTCGAGGTCCCCGATGGCCTCGGGCACGGTGCGCCGCACGTCGCTGATCACCTCGACCGTGTTCCGCAGGAACTCCGGCTTCACATAGCGGTGCCGCACGTCGTCGGCCACCGCCTCGATGACGGCGGGCGCCACCTGCCGCAGGTTGCCCGAGTCGGCGTCGACCAGCGCGAGCTCCCACTCGAGCCCGACGCTCGACCGCTCGGAGGCGGCGAATTCCAGCACCATGCGGGCCATGCTTCCACGGGGGGACGCCGGCACGCGCGCCGGTCCGGCGGCGTCTCGCCGCGTGCCCGACCGCGGGATCAGCGCAGCGGCTCGACCACGAGCACGTGCTGCGCGCCGCCGACCCGCGTGAGCACCAGCGTGGCCTCGGCGTCGCCCTTCGGCGCGAGCTGGGCGCGCAGCTGCTCGGGCGTCACGGCGGTGCCGCGCTTCTTGATCGTCAGGCGCCCGACGCCGCGCTCGCGCAGGTACGTCTTGAGCCGCTTGAGGTTGAACGGCATGACGTCGAGCACGCGGTACCCCGTGGCCACCGGCGCCCTTCCCTCGGCCGGGGGAGCGGCGGGCTGGTCGGTCGTGACGTAGGCGATGGTGCGGTCGAGCAGGCGCCCGCCGAGCTCGGCGGCGGCGTGCGCCACGAGCCCGGCCCGGATGACGGCGCCGTCCGGCTCGTACAGGTAGGCGCCGACGGCCCCCACGTCGGGGACGAGATCCGCGCCGGCCCCGTCCGCGCGCAGCTCGCGCGACGTCGTCGCGCCGCCCGAGGTCGCGAGCACCAGCGCGGACCGGCCGGGGCCGTCGGGGGCGAGTGGCCCGAACCACAGGCCCGCCTCGACGACGTCGCCGTCCACGGAGACCCACTGGGTCTCCGCCTCCTCGGGCAGCCCCTGGTGGGGGATGCCGGGCCCGACCTTGATGCCGAGCGCGGGGACCTGGGACCGCAGTGACCAGACGGCGTCCAGCGGCGGGGCGTAGGCGGCCGGGTCGAAGACCCGCCTGCCGCCGCGCGTGCGGCGTGCCGGGTCCGCGTAGACGCCGTCCACCCCCTCGGCGGCGAGGTCGAGCGCGAGCCCGTCGGCGTGCCGCACCTCCGCCTCGGGGAAGTGCCGCAGGTTGACGGTGGCCATCGCGGCGGTGATCTCGTCGACGTCGGTGGCGAGCACGCGCAGCCCCACCCCGGCGAAGGCGAGCGCGTCGGCGCCGATCCCGCTGGTGAGGTCCGCGACCTTGGTGACGCCGGCGGCGAGGTAGCGCCGGGCGTGCAGCGCGGCGACGACGAGCCGCGTGGCCTGCTCCACGCCGTCGGGCGTGAACAGCATCCCGTCGGCGAAGTCGCCGAGCTTGGTGCGGGCCTTGGCCCGCAGCCTCGACTGGGTGAGTGCGGCCGCCGCGAGATCGGGGTCGACGCCGGCGGCGCGCAGCCGGGTCGACAGGGCCATGGCCTGCTTCTCGTCGTAGGGCGGGAGCGAGTTGAGCAGGGCCCACCCGTCCGGGCTCAGCAGCTTGCTCACGGAGGAGGGGTCCATCGGGCCATCGTCTCAGGCGAGGGTCTCCGGAGTGACGCCCTCGGCGAACTTCTGGCACTCGACTTGTCAGAGTGCTAACGCCTGCCTAGATTTGTCGTCAGCGACCGCAGGCTGTTACCGGCACCCGCGACGACGGCCAGCCCTCGGACGCGACCTGGTCAATCTGCAAGTCCATCCACGCACCGCGAATCAAGGAGGTCCGACGTGTCGGTCCCCATCAAGCCGCTCGAGGACCGGATCGTCGTCAAGGCCATCGAGGCCGAGACCACGACCGCTTCCGGCCTGGTCATCCCGGACACCGCCAAGGAGAAGCCCCAGGAGGGCGAGGTCCTGGCCGTGGGCGAGGGTCGCTTCGACGACAAGGGCAACCGTGTCCCCGTCGACGTGAAGGTCGGTGACAAGGTCATCTACAGCAAGTACGGCGGCACCGAGGTCAAGTACGCCGGCGAGGACTACCTGGTCCTGTCCGCCCGCGACATCCTCGCGGTCGTCGTCGCCTGACGACGTCCGTCACACAGAAGGCCTCGCACCGTCGTCGGTGCGGGGCCTTCGTGCGTGTCAGCCGGTCTTGCGGGCCCCGCCGGCGAGGATCGCGGAGCGCTCGTCCTCGCTGAGCCCGCCCCACACCCCGTAGGGCTCGCGGACCCGGAGGGACTGCTCCCGGCACTGCAGCATCACGGGGCACGAGTGGCAGATCGCCTTGGCCGCCTCGGCCCGCCGTCGCCGGGTGGAACCGCGCTCACCCTCGGGGTGGAAGAACAGCGTGTCGTCCTCGTCGCGGCAGGAGCCCTGGTACTGCCACTCCCACAGCTCCATCACCGGACCGGGAAGCCTCGAGATCTCCGTCATGGCGAACAACCTACAAGTTGTGCAGAAGTTGTTCAAGGGTCGGATTTGTGACGAGGTTCGATGATTCACTGTTCAACTTTTGCCTGAGGGATGAATCGGTTCGGGCTCCCGTTGAACTGCTTTGACCTGCGCTGACGACAGATACGACGGCGCGCCCGGGGGAGCAGTGGCGACCCTCCCGTCCTCTCGGCAGAATCGACGCCATGACCTCTTCCCGACCCGCCCCTCACGGGGGCGGGTCTCGCGCGTCGAGCCCGGGCCTCGCCGTCGCGGCGGTCGCCAGGCGCCTGGGGGTGGCCCCGGCGACCCTGCGCACGTGGGACCGCCGCTACGGACTCGGCCCGTCCGCCCGCACTGCGGGATCGCACCGCCGATACACGCCCGAGGACGTGGCGCGGCTGCTCGTGATGCGCCGGCTCACCCTCGAGGGCGTCGCGCCCGTCGACGCGGCCAAGGCCGCGCTCGACGCGGGCGTCGAGGAGCTCGAGGAGGCCACCGAGGAGGCCGCCGCCCCGGGGCCGGAACCGGCCGACGGTGACGACGCCGCACCCGAGGCCGAGCGCGCCGCGCCGGCCGACAGCGAGGCGCCGCGCGCCGGCCGCGGCCACCTGCGGGCCCTGCCGGGCGGGGGTGAAGGGTCCTCCGGGGCTCCCAGTCATGTGGCCGGTGGGAGCGCTTCCGGGCGGGTGTCGGCGGTGGTCGACGCCGCCATCGCCTACGACCAGGCCACGTGCGACGACCTCCTTGCCATCCCGGCGCAGGGCGACCCGGCCGTCTGGTGGACCGAGATCGCCGAGCCCGCCTGGCAGCGCGTCGCCCAGCGCACCGTGCTCGCGGGACCGGGCGCGGTGCCGGAGGTCGTGCTGGCGACCGCGGCGCTGCGCGCCCTGCGCGACTTCACCGAGGCGTTCGAGCGGGCGATGGTCGCCGGCGGCGCCCCGCCCGCGAACCACCCCAGCCGGATGCGCAAGATCGTGCTCATCTTCGCCGCGCCCGACGAGGTGGTGCCGCTGTCCGCGCACGCCCTCGCGGCCGCGCTCACCGCGAAGGGTGCGACGGCGCGCATCGTGACCGGCCCGGCGAGCACGCACCGCTCGCTCGAGCTGGTGACGATGGTGCGGCCGGCGGCGCTCGTCCTCGCCACCGCGCAGCGCCGGCCCGACCTGGACCTCATCCACGCGGTGCACGACGGGTTCGCTGAGCTGCCGGTCATCGTCAGCCTGCGACGGGACGACGCCGCGAGCGAGCTGCCCCTGGCCGCGACCGTCCAGAGGGTGCGGTCGTTCACCGCGATGCTGCACGAGGCGCTCGCCGTCGTGACCTGAGTCGTGACCTGAAGCCATGACGTGCGCAGGCGACGTGAGGTCCGCCACGGGCCGGCGCCGGTGCCCGGCCGGAGCGGAATAACGGCGCCTCCCAGAACGTAGACTCCTGTCATGACGGACTCGACCTCGCCCGCGCACGACCCGTTCGGATTCCTCGGCCTCACCTACGACGACGTCCTGCTGCTGCCGGGGTACTCCGACCTCGCCCCGTCGGACATCGACACCACCTCGCGCCTCACCCGGGAGATCTCCCTGCGCGTGCCGCTGGTCTCGGCCGCGATGGACACCGTCACCGAGTCGCGGATGGCGATCGCGATGGCCCGTCAGGGCGGCATCGGCGTGCTGCACCGCAACCTGTCCATCGAGGACCAGGCGTACCAGGTGGACCTGGTCAAGCGGACGCAGACCGGCATCATCTCCAACCCGGTGACGATCGGGGCGGACGTCACCCTCGAGGAGCTCGACAAGCGGGCGGGGGAGTACCGCATCTCCGGGTTCCCGGTGGTCGACGCGGCCGGTCACCTCACCGGCATCGTCACCAACCGCGACCTGCGCTTCACCCCGGTCGCCGAGTGGGGCACCACCAAGGTCTCCGAGGTCATGACGCCCGCCCCGCTGATCACCGGCCCCGCCGGGATCTCGCGCGAGGACGCCACGCTGCTGCTGCGCAAGCACAAGCTGGAGCGTCTGCCGCTGGTCGACGACGAGGGTCGCCTCGCGGGCCTCATCACCGTCAAGGACTTCGTGAAGTCGGAGCAGTTCCCGAACGCCTCGAAGGACGGCCAGGGCCGCCTGCTCGTCGGCGCGGCGATCGGGTACTTCGGCGACGCCTGGGAGCGCGCGACGACGCTCGTCGACGCCGGGGTCGACGTGCTGGTCGCGGACACCGCGCACGGCAACGTCCGCATGCTCGTCGACATGGTCCGCAAGCTCAAGACGGACCCGGCCACCCGCCACGTGCAGGTGATCGGCGGCAACGTCGCGACGAAGGAGGGCGCGCAGTCCTTCGTCGACGCGGGCGCGGACGGCATCAAGGTGGGCGTGGGCCCGGGTTCGATCTGCACCACCCGCATCGTGACCGGCGTCGGCGTCCCGCAGATCACCGCCGTGTACGAGGCGTCGCTGGCGGCCCGCGAGGCCGGGATCCCGGTCATCGCCGACGGCGGCATGCGCCACTCGGGCGAGATCGGCAAGGCGATCGTGGCCGGCGCGGAGGCGGTCATGCTCGGCTCGATGCTGGCCGGCACCGAGGAGGCGCCGGGCGAGACGATCCTCGTCCACGGCAAGCAGTACAAGGCGTACCGCGGCATGGGCTCGATGGGCGCCATGTCCTCGCGGGGCAAGAAGTCCTACTCGAAGGACCGCTACTTCCAGGCCGAGGTCGCCAGCGACGACATGATCGTGCCGGAGGGCATCGAGGGGCAGGTCCCGTACAAGGGCACCCTGCACACCGTCGCCCACCAGCTCGTGGGCGGGCTGCACCAGTCGATGTTCTACGTCGGCGCCAGCACCATCCCGGAGCTCCAGGCCAAGGGTCGGTTCGTGCGGATCACGTCCGCGTCGCTCAAGGAGAGCCACCCGCACGACGTGCAGATGACGGTCGAGGCGCCGAACTACACCGGCTTCTGACGGGACGTCGGTCGAGCCTGTCAGGGACCCCGATCCCGACAGGCTCGACCGACGCGGCCCGGTGCGCCGGGTCAGCTCGCCATGACGCGGGCGTGCAGGGCCTGGACGGCGTACCGGGCGGACCAGAACGCGCCGTGCTGCCAGGCAGAGACCTCGGACATCCAGTCGCCCGCGAAGTAGACGCGCCCGGCGCCCTGCTGCAGCAGCTTGAAGCCCGACGACGCCGTGTTCGGGTAGGCCCACGCCCCCTCGATGTAGGGCACCTTGTGCCAGGCGATGGAGAACGACGACTCGAGCTCGGTGCGGTACTTCTCGCCGTGGATCTTCACGCCCTGCTCGACGGCGCGCCGCTCCCGCTGGCGGGGAGTCAGGTCCGCGTAGGCGCGGGCGTTGGCTCCCGTGTTGTAGTACCCCACCACCAGGCCCTTGCGCTCCCCGTACCCGTACGACGGGTACCAGACGTGCGCCAGGTCCATGTCCGTCTCGGTGATGCCGCCGTAGATGCGGTGGTCGTCCTCCCACCAGCGGGACCCGTACTGCAGGCCGATCTTGCCCGCGGGTGAGCCCACGGAGAACTCGCCGAGCGCGGCGTCGACGGCGGGGCCCCAGTTGGTCTCCCACCGGCGCATCAGGCCCGCGGGGGCGCTGACGACGGCGAAGTCCGCCTCGATCTGCCGGGGCCGCCCGTGGCCGGGCGTGTAGGTGACCCGCACGCCGTTGCTGGTGTTCTCCACCGCGGTGACCGGGGAGCCGAAGTGCACGTTCTGCTTGCCGATGGCGCGCACGAAGTACTGGTAGGTCGTGTCCATGCCGCCCTTGGGCTGGAACATGAGCATCGACTGCTCCCAGTTGATCTCGAACGGGAAGTACTGCCCCACCTTCGAGGCGAGCACCTCCGACACCGTGCCGGGTCCGGGCAGCGGGGTGCCGTGCTCGTTCCACGCCGACGGGTAGCTCGCGAACCCGCGGTTGTCGCCGCCCGCGTAGGTGCCGTCGGCCTGGAGCGAGCCCCAGCTGCGCAGGAACGACCGCAGGTTCTCCTTGTCCTCGGCGGTGAGCCTCTGGTCGAGCGCGCCCTGGTCGGTGGCGTGCTGCAGCAGCTCGGAGGTGTAGCCGAAGACGTCCGCCTTGGCGGTGCGGTACCGCACCGGGTTGCCGGGGGTGGCGCCGCTCTTCTCGTTGTAGAGATAGGCGTCGGCGTTCGCGTTGGTGAAGACCTCGTACGGCACGCCCAGCTCGCGCAGGTAATCCATCGTGACCATCCACTGCGCGATGCGGCCGGCGCCGGCGTTCATGTAGACGCCGTCGTCGAACCGCGCCGTCTGGGTGACGCCGTCGATGTCGGTCTCGGAGTCGCCGCCGCGGATCGTCAGGGTGCGCCCGCCGGGCCGGTGCCGTGCCTCGAGCACCGTGACCCGGTATCCCGCCTTCTGCAGCTCGTACGCCGACGCGAGCCCCGCCGGGCCGGCGCCGACGACCACCACCTTCTTCGCCGAGCGGCCCGTCAGCGTGAAGTCCCCGCCGCGGGGCGGGGTCCAGGCGGCGGCGGTGGGCTGTGCCGCGGCCGTCGGGGCGAGCCCCATCGCCCCCATCGTGGCGAACATGACGCCGGCGCTGGAACCCACGCCGACGGCCTGGAGGAAGTTGCGGCGGGAGACGCCGGACCGGTGCCCGTCGGAGACCGTGTCAGTGACCATGTGGCACTACCTCTCGTGTCGAAAGGTCTGACGGACGGACGCGAGCGGACCTGGATGCCGGGCGCCGCCGTCAGCACCGCGCCCGACGGTAGAAGAGCCGCGTCACGGCCCGGCGTCGGGGGTGTTACCGCGCCGTCGCCGCCGGTAACGGATGCGTTTCAGGCATGTCGTCGCAGGTCACGGACTCGCGACCGACCCCCGCCCGTCATCCGTCCGAAACGGTGCCCGCCTACGTTCCGGGCATGAAGAACACCACCAAGGTCGTCCTCGCCGTCGCCCTCACGACCGCCGTCGCCGTGCCCGCCACCGCCGTCGCGGGAGGCCGGCTCTTCGAGCCGAGGCCCACCGAGGCGCACTCCTTCGTCACGGGTGACACCCCGTCCATCGCCGACGGGGTGGCCCTCGGCAAGAACGTCGCCTGGTACAAGTCGTCGGGGCTGGGCCCCTCCGCCCTGAACCGGGCCCCCGGCGCGACCGCCGAGGAGCGGTACGTCCCCACCGACGTCTTCCCCGGCGGCGAGCTGCCCGACGGGGTGACGATCACCGAAGCCCAAGGGATCAACGCGCTGATGCGCATCGGGGAGAACCTCGAGCGGGCCGGCCTCTCCTACGACGACGTCGTCTCCATGCGCGTGTTCCTGCAGAACCCGGACGGCGAGGAGGCGATGGACTTCGCCGGCTGGAACCGCGCGTACCGGCAGTTCTTCGCCAACACGAACCTCGCCACCGGTGAGACGCTCGACGTCCAGCTCGGGTCGCGGACGACGGACCCCATGGTCGTCAACGAGGCCCGGCCCTCGCGCTTCGCCCTGGAGATCGAGAACCTGCCCGTGGACGGGTGGCTCGTCGAGGTCGAGGTCGACGCGGTGTACGACCGGTAGGCCGGTCGGGCGCGCGAAACTGCGTGACGGCCCGGGGGCGGGCGTGCTGGGCTGACCCCCATGGACGAGGCGGAAGTGGGTCGCGGCGACGTCGCCGTCACGGCGGACGACGTCGCGGCCGGGCTGCGTCAGCTCGGGCTGGGTCGCACGTCGACTGTGCTGGCGCACACCTCGATGCGCGCGTTCGGGCACGTCGACGGCGGCGCGGCGGCGGTCGCGCGGGCGCTGGTCGAGGTGTGCGGCACCGTCGTGGTGCCTGCGGACACGTGGGACCAGACCGGCGTCCCCGCCCCGCCGGGGCTCGAGCGCCCGTGGAACGCCTACTGGAACGCCGCGACCTGGGCCGAGCTCGACGAGGCCGTCGACCGCGCCGCCGTCTTCGCGCCGGACCTACCGGTCGACCGCGAGATGGGTGCGGTCCCGGAGGCGCTGCGCCGCGGCCACCCGCACCACCGCACCGCGCACCCGCTCAAGGGGTTCGTCGCGACGGGGGAGCGGGCCGCCGAGATCGTCGGGGGCCAGACCCTCGACCGGCCGCTCGCGCCCGTCGAGGCCGTCGGGGACGCGGGCGGCGACGTGCTCCTGGTCGGGGTGGGGCACACCGCGAACACCGCGATCCACGTCGCGGAGCAGCACCTCGGCCGTGCCAGGTACTTCCGCTACGCGAAGGTCGGCCCCCGTGCGTGGGCCGAGCTCGCCGACCTGCCCGGGGAGAGCCATCGCTTCGACGGCCTGGAGCCCGCCCTGTGGCCGTCCACCCGCGAGGTCCGGGTCGGCCGCGCGCGGCTGCGCCGGGTCGGCGTGGCCGAGGTGCTCGCCGTGACCCGCGCCGCGATCGCCGCCGACCCTCGGGCGCTGCTGTGCGACGACCCTGGCTGCCGGTGCGCGGCCGCCTGGCGCGGGGCGGAGCCCCGGCCGGGAGCGTGACCGGCCGGCGTCTCCCGGCGCGAGGGCGGGTGCTCGTCGTCGGGCGCCTGTGCGCCGAGGCCCGGCTGCCCGTGGTGCCGCGCGGCTACCCGCCGTAGCCCGTCCCGCGCGGAGACGTCGCGACCCGACCCGACGTCGACGGCCAGGACGTCGACGTCGGCGGGCGGCCGTCGGCGCTCGCGGCGCGCTCGGCGTTGACCCGCTCCGCCCACGCCCGGTGCGCGCCCGCCTGCGCGGCGTGCAGCGCGTCGAGCGCGGCGCCGCGCAGGTGGGGGTGCGCGACGAGCTGGGCGTCCAGGACGTCGAGCGTCGCGAGGACGTCGACGTCCGCCTGGTGGAGCTCGCCGTCGCCCTCGATGCCGTACAGGGCGACCAGGTCGCCGAGGCGGCGCTTGCCCTCGCGGGCCCGGTCGAGCCACCGGTCGAGGACGAGGGGGTCGAGCACCGGGGCGACGGGCCGGCCGAGCCGCTCGGGCACGGTCGGCAGCCCGTGACGCGCGAGCTCGCGGTCCAGGAGGGAGAGGTCGAACGACGCGTTGTATGCGACGAGCGGCACGCCGTCGCGCACGTGGTGCACGAGGATCGCGGCGATCTCCTCGAGCCCCCCGACCGCGTCCTGACCGTGCGCGCGGGCCTCGGCGGTCGAGATGCCGTGGATGGCGGTGGCCTCGGCGGGGATCGCGACGCCCGGGTCGAGGAGCCAGGTGCGCACGGAGCGGGTGCCGTCCGGGCTGCGCAGCACGAGCGCTGCGGTCACGATGCGGTCGACCGCGACGTCGAGCCCGGTGGTCTCGGTGTCGAAGCCGAGCAGCGGCCCGCGCGACCAGCCCGTGCCGGGCGAGGCCCCCGGTGCGTGGTGCTCCGCGTACGTCGTCATGCCAGCGGACTGTGCCACCGGCCACCGACATGCCACCGGCCAACGACACGCCAACGGCCGTCCCGTCCGTCGCCGGTACGCTGGGCGGGTGAGCAACGAGATCGAGATCGGGCGCGGAAAGCGCGGCCGCCGCGCATACTCCTTCGACGACATCGCGATCGTGCCCTCGCGGCGCACGCGCGACCCGAAGGACGTCTCCGTGGAGTGGCAGATCGACGCCTACCATTTCGATCTGCCGATCCTGGCCGCGCCGATGGACTCCGTGATGAGCCCCGCCACGGCCGTGGCGCTCGGTGACCACGGCGGCCTCGGCGTCCTCGACCTCGAGGGCCTGTGGACGCGGTACGAGTCGCCCGAGCGGCTGCTGGCCGAGATCCGCGACCTGCCCGCCGAGCGCGCGACCCAGCGCATGCAGGAGATCTACGCCGAGCCGATCAAGCCCGAGCTCATCACCCAGCGCCTCAAGGAGATCCGCGCCGCGGGCGTGACCGTCGCGGGCGCCCTGTCCCCGCAGCGCACGCAGGAGCACTACCAGACGGTGGTCGACGCCGGCGTCGACCTGTTCGTCATCCGCGGCACCACGGTGTCCGCGGAGCACGTCTCCGGCAACGCCGAGCCCCTCAACCTCAAGCGGTTCATCTACGAGCTCGACGTGCCCGTCGTCGTCGGCGGCGCGTCCACCTACACGGCCGCACTGCACCTGATGCGGACCGGCGCGGCCGGCGTCCTCGTCGGCTTCGGCGGCGGCGCCGCCCACACCACCCGGGTCGGCCTCGGCATCCACGCCCCCATGGCCACGGCCGTCTCCGACGTCGCCGCGGCCCGCCGCGACTACCTCGACGAGTCGGGCGGCCGGTACGTCCACGTCATCGCGGACGGCGGCGTGGGCCGGTCCGGCGACATCGTCAAGGCCGTCGCCTGCGGCGCGGACGCCGTCATGCTCGGCGCCGCGCTCGCCCGCGCCGAGGAGGCGCCGGGCCGGGGCTGGCACTGGGGCCCGGAGGCCCACCACCCGGCGCTGCCGCGCGGCGAGCGCGTCGAGGTCGGCACCGCGGGCACCCTCGAGCAGGTCCTGTTCGGGCCGAGCGGCTCCGCCGACGGCACCCTGAACCTCGTCGGCGCCCTGCGCCGCGCCATGGCCACGACCGGCTACTCCGACCTCAAGGAGTTCCAGCGCGTCGAGGTCGTCGTGTCCCCGTACCAGCCGCGGTGAGCGGACGTCCGCTGGTGGAGCCGGTCGAAGCCCTCGTGGCCCCGGCGGTCCCCGCCGACGTGAGGTTCCGCGAGGCCGAGGACGGCGACGTCGAGCAGCTCGTGGCGCTGTGGGAGGCCTGCGGGCTGACGCGGCCGTGGAACGACCCGCGGCTCGACGTCGCCGACGCCCGGAGCAACCCGACGTCGGCCGTCCTGGTCGGCGTGGGCGAGGGCGGCGTGGTGGCGTCCGCCGTGGTCGGCTACGACGGCCACCGCGGGTGGGTCTACTACCTGGCCGTGAGCCCGGAGGCGCAGCGGGGCGGGCTGGGTCGTGCCGCGATGGGCGCGGCCGAGGGCTGGCTGCGCCACCAAGGCGTGCGCAAGGTGCGGCTCATGGTGCGGCACGGGAACGAGCGGGTCCTGGGCTTCTACGACTCGCTGGGGTACACCGACTCCGAGTGCGTCGTCCTGGGACGCGACCTCTGACGCTCGCCCGGGATCGTTCCCGGTCGTGCTGAGAGCGAACGGCCGGCCGACCTGGGGACGACGGTGCCCGCGCTGTCGTCCGGCGGGGCTAGGGTGGCGGCCATGTCCACCGCGCACGAGGGCGAAGGCGCTCTCGGGGAACTTCTCGACCCCGAGCTGCCCGCCGCCACCTATGTCCTGGAGCCCGACGTCGTGGAGCCGCTGACCCGGCGGATCGTCACGTCCCACGCCGTCGGGACGCACCGCTCGACGCTCCCCTTCACGGGCGCGCCGCTGGCCGCCTTTCCGCTGTCGTCTCCCGAGGACGTGGCGTCCGCCGTGGCGCGCGCGCGGTCCGCGCAGGCCGGGTGGGCGCGCACGACGCTCCGCGAGCGCACCGCCGTGTTCGACCGCCTCGGCACGCTGGTGCTCGAGCGTCAGTCGGAGATCCTCGACCTCATCCAGATGGAGTCGGGCAAGGCGCGGCGCAGCGCGTTCGAGGAGGTCGCCGACGTCGCGATGGCGTGCCGGCACTACGCCGTGCGCGGCCCGGGATACCTCGGCGAGCGTCGCGTGCCCGGCATGCTGCCGGTCCTCACGGGCGTGCGCGTGCACCGCCGCCCCGTGGGCGTGGTCGGCGCGATCGCGCCGTGGAACTACCCCCTGTCCCTGGTGCTCTCCGAGGCCGTGCCCGCGCTGCTCGCGGGCAACGCGGTGGTGCTCAAGCCGGACCCGCAGACCACCCTGTCGGCGCTCTGGGTCGCCGAGCTGCTGCAGGAAGCCGGGCTGCCGGACGACCTGTTCCTCGTCGTCGCCGGCGGCGGCGGCATCGGCGCGGCTCTCGTGGACCGGGTGGACCACATCGCGTTCACCGGTTCGACGGCGACGGGGCGCAAGGTGGCGGCCCGCGCGGGAGAGCGGCTGATCGGCACGACGCTCGAGCTGGGCGGCAAGAACCCGCTGTACGTCGCGGCCGACGCGGACCTGGACTCGGCCGTGCCCGGCGTGGTGCGCGCCTGCTTCTCCAACTCCGGTCAGCTCTGCATGTCCATCGAGCGGCTGGTGCTGCACGAGCGGATCGCGGACGCGTTCCTCGACCGGTTCGCCGCCGCCGTGCGCGACCTCGTGCTGGGCACGGGGCTCGACTACACCGCGGACATGGGCTCGCTGGTCTCCGCCGCGCAGCTCGAGCGCGTGACACGGCACGTCGACGACGCCCTCGCCAAGGGCGCCCGCGCGGTCGTCGGCGGGGTGCACCGCTCGGACGTCGGCCCGTACTTCTACGCGCCGACGGTGCTGGACGGCGTCCCCGAGGACGCGCTGTGCTCCCGCGAGGAGACGTTCGGCCCGGTGGTCGCGGTGACGCGGGTGGGGTCCGACGACGAGGCGGTGCGCGTCATGAACGACACCGAGTTCGGCCTCAACGCGAGCATCTGGTCCACCGACGTGGCGCGAGCCAGGCGGCTGGCGGCGCGCGTGCAGTCCGGCACCGTCGTGATCAACGACGGGTACGCCTCCGCCTGGGGGTCCGCGGGCGCGCCGATGGGCGGTTTCAAGGCCTCCGGACAGGGGCGCCGCCACGGCCGCGAGGGCATCGAGGCCGTCACCGAGGTGCAGACCGTCGCCGTGCAGCGCGGGGCCCGGTTCGGGGCGTCCCTCGACACCCTGTACGCGCTCGGCGGCGAGACGCCGAGCCGCGTGCTGTCCGTGGCGCTAGGGATGATGCGGCGGCTGCGGCTGCCCTGAGCCGGGTCGGCGCGTCCCGTCAGACGAGCTCGCGCACGGCCGCGCGCCACGACGCGGGCACCTCGCGCACGTGCCACCACACCCAGAGCCGCGGCGTCGCGCTGGCGGACGAGACGCCCACCCCCTGGGCGTCCAGGCCGGCGCGGGCGCAGCTGAAGAGGGCGCGGCGCAGGTGGTAGTCCTGCGTGACGACGACGGCCGTGCGTGCCCCCGTGAGCTCGGCGGTGCGGTGGCACGACGCCGTGGTGTCCAGGCCTTCGCGGTCCAGGCTGAGCGCGGAGTCGGGCACCCCGCGCCCGAGGATCCACGCCCGCATCGACGCGGGCTCGTCGTAGGGGGTGCCGTCCGGTCGGGGCTGTCCGTCGCCGCTGAGCACCACCCGGTCCGCGACGCCGGCGGCGTACAGCTCGGCCGCCGCGTCCAGCCGGCGGCGCAGGTAGGGGGACGGCGTGCCGTCGGGCCGCAGCCCCGCGCCGAGCACGAGGATCGCGTCCACCGGGTCGACGGACTCCACCGCGGGCCGCACCCGGGCCTGGCCGGTGGCCTGCACCCACGCGACCGGGACCAGGACCGCGAGGGCGAGCGCGCCGGCGGTCGCGGCGGACAGGCGGAGCACGCGGCGACGGCGCCCGCGGTGGGCGGGCCCCCGTCCGGTGGCGGGCGTCGTCGGGGTCACGTCCCGCAACCTCGCGTCAGGGGGCCAGGGTGGCGCGCTCGGCGCGCAGGTTTCGCCCGGCGGCCTCGGCCCAGCGGCCCGCCGCCGCGGGCGAGCGGAACAGGTGGGGCAGGCCGGCGAGCTGGTCGAGGACCGCGGCCCGGCCGGCGCGGAACGCGTCGTCCGGCACGTGCCCGTACTCGGCGCGCACCTGCGCGGTGTAGCGGGCGTACCGGCCGGGGGCGGCCCCGAGGATCGCGAGGTCCGCGTCGCTGACGAGCGCGCCCGAAGCGTCCGGGGTCGCCGGGTCGTGGGCGGAGGTCACGAGCACCAGCCGCGCCACCTCGGCACGGTCGTCCGCCGTGAGCGTTCCCCCCGGGCCGGCGCGGCGCGCGTGCTCGGTGAGCGGCCCGAGCAGCTCGTCGACCAGCGCCGCCGAGCGCTCCTCGTCGCGCCCCGCCTCGCCGTCGTGCACGGCGTCGTGGAACCACAGCGCGACGGCGGCGTGCCAGGCGGAGCCGGGGGCGCCGTCCGCGACGAGCCGCTCCAGGGCGTCGAGCGAGTCCGCCAGGTGCAGCCGCGAGTGGTAGACGCGGTGGGGCTCGCGCCAGCGGTCCACGAGATCCCGCCCGGTGGCGGCGACGGCGGCGCGGGCGCCCTCGCCGGGCTCCCACAGCGCCACCCACCGCACGAGCAGGGCGTCGCGGGAGGCGCGCCGTCGCTCCCATCCCGGCACCCGCAGGACGGAGCCGGCGAGGCGGCGGGACAGCTCGCCGCCGCTCACGGGCACGGCCCCGGCAGCCACCAGGTCGTCGTGGCGGTCGGCGGGCACGTCGTAGTGGTCGAGGTCGAACGCCCGGTCGCCGACGCCCTGGGCGCGGGCGAACGACCGCAGCTCGTGCAGCGACGTGTCGGAGACGAGGTGGGACCAGAGCGTGCCGTGCGCGGGCCACGCGGGCGGGTCGAGCCAGATCGTCATCGGCCGACCCGGCGGTAGTCGAGAGCGCCGGGGACCTCGCCGCGGTCGCCGAGGTCCTCGCCCCGCGCGAACGCGCCCCAGACGGCGCGCACCCGGCGGGCGGCGTGCTGGAGGTCCTCCCAGCGGACGCCGCCCAGGAGCGCCGCCCCCGCCCAGGCCTTCTCGTCACCGAAGAGCAGCGGGAGGTCGACGGTGTGCGCGGCGCCCCACGGGCCGCCCGGCGCGGCCCACGTCACCACGTACCGGTAGGCCGTGCCGCCGGCGGCCGCGTGGCGGGCGGCGAACCGGCGTGCCGGCCGGCCGTAGACCCCCGCGGTGACGGCGGCCACCATCGCGCGCCGCGCCCACGGGCCGACGACGGGCAGCGCCGCGACGCGACGGATCGTGGGGATCTGGGGCACGAACAGCCGCGCCTCCTCCGCGGTGCTCCCGACGAGCAGCGCGACGTGCGGGGCGGCGGCGTCCCACGCGGCCTCGATCTCGTCCTCGGGCGGCAGCGGGTCGTGTCCGTACTGCGTGCCGAACGGCATCGCGGCGCGCAGGCCGAACCCCCTCGCCACCCGCGCGACCCGCGCCCCGGCGGCCACGACGTCGTCGACCGGCGTCCGCGCGGAGACCCCGGCGGCGGCGCGCGCCATCGCGGCGTTCATCCGGGCCCGCCCGCGCGAGATGCCGAGCGGCGCGCTCTGCACGATCGCGCGGTCGACCAGCGCGGCGGCGGCCGGGACGGCCAGCAGGTGCGCCACGGCGTCGCCCCCGGCGGACTGCCCGAACAGCGTCACCCGGGCGGGGTCGCCGCCGAATGCGGCGATGTTGCGCCGCACCCAGCGCAGCGCCTCGAGCTGGTCGAGCAGCCCGAGGTTGGCGGGGCGCTCCCGGCCGTCGCCCAGGTACCCGAACAGGCCGAGCCGGTAGGTGACCGTCACGACCACCACCCGTTGCTCGGCCACCAGCGGCCGCGGGTCCATGATCGGCACGTCGCCCGCGCCGGAGGTGTACGAGCCGCCGTGGAGCCACACCATGACCGGCAGCCGCTGGTCGGCGGGCAGGTCGGCGGGCATCGTCACCGACAGCTGCTGGCAGTGCTCGTCGACGGCGGTCCCGGCCCCGGCGGCGCCCAGCACGGCGTCGAGGAACGGTACCGGCGCCTGCGGGCAGGCGGGGGACCAGGAGGTCGCCTCGAACGGTGCGGTCCGGTCCTCGACGGGCGCGGGCCGGGCAAAGCGGTCCGCCCGCGCGTACGGGATGCCGGTGGCGCGACGGACGTCGCCGTCCGCCCAGCCGAGGACAGGCCCGCAGGGTGGCGTGAAGTGCAGCATCGCCGTCGAGACTAGCCCCGGGGAGCGGGCCGGTCCTCGTGGGCGGGCGGCAGGGCGCCGAGGGCCCGTCGCACCTCGCCGACGATCGCGGCCATGGCGGCCTCGGCCGCGTCGGGGTCGTGCTCGGCGACCGCCCGCGCGACGGCCTCGTGCTGGTCGAGCGCCTCGGGCGCGGGGGAGGGCGGCATGAGGCCGAGGTGCGTCCGCCCGGCGAGGACCTCGGCGACGACGTCGGCCAGCGGGCCGAACATCTCGTTGCCGCTGGAGCGCAGCAGCAGCTCGTGCATACGGACGTCGAGGGCGAGGAACTCGGTGAGGTCGCCGGCCTCGCCGAGGGTCCGCATCCGGCGGGCGAGGTCGACGAGCTCGCCGCGCACCTGGGGGCTGGCGTGGCGGGCGGCACCGGCGGCGGCGAGCGGCTCGACGGCGTGCCTCAGCTCGGTGAGGCTGCGCAGCTGGGCGTCGCGCCCGGGTCCTTGCAGCCGCCACCGGATCACGCGGGGGTCGAGGACGTTCCAGTCCTCGATGCCGAGCACCACGAGGCCGACCCGGCGACGCGAGCGCACCATCCCGAGCCCTTCGAGCATGCGCATCACCTCGCGTGCCACCGTCCGGGAGACGCCGTGCTCGGCCCCGATCCCGTCGAGGGTCAGGGGGGTGCCCACCGGGAAGTCTCCGCTGGTGATCGCGAGGCCGAGCGCGTCGAGCACTCCGGCGTGCAGGGACGGTGACGACATGGGCGGAGCCTATCGACGTGCCGTGGCTCCAGCGATTGGTGTGACCAGTGTTGTCAAAGGTAGTACCAATGAGGCATGCTCGGTCGACGCGGTGACGCAGCAGTCGCCGCGGGGCCCGTCCGACGGCGGGTCGCCGACCGAACAGGGAAGTCGACATGGACACTGTCGTCATGAACGCCACCGGTGACGCTCGTGTCGCGGGCACGCCGCGGCCGCCGGTCACCGGGCACCTCGTCGTCATGGGCGTCGCGGGCTCGGGCAAGACCACGACCGCCGGGATGCTCGCCGCGCGCCTCGGCCTCGACGTCGCCGAGGCGGACGAGTTCCACCCCCAGGCCAACATCGACAAGATGTCGGCCGGCACCCCCCTCACGGACGCCGACCGCGCGCCCTGGCTCGCCTCGATCCGCGACTGGCTGACCGGGGAGACCGACGCCGGCAGGTCCGCCGTCATCACCTGCTCGGCGCTCAAGCGGTCCTACCGGGACGTGCTGCGCGGCGCGCACGGTCGCGTGCGCTTCGTCCACCTCGACGGCAGCCCCGAGCTCCTCGCCGACCGGATGGCGCACCGCAGCGGGCACTTCATGCCCACCGCGCTCCTGCCGTCCCAGCTGGCCACGCTCGAGCCGCTCGAGGGCGACGAGGACGGCCTCACGGTCGACGTCGCCGCCGCACCGGAGGCGATCATCGACTCCGTGCTCGCCTGGCTGACCGCCCGGGCCTGACCGTCTCGGTCGCCCACGGCGCTCCGCAGCACCCCTGACATCCCCATCCGAACGACCGTCGACGAGGACTTCGCCATGCCCACAGACGACTGGACCCAGACCCTCACGGCCGGGCCGCTGCTCGCCATCGCCGCGGGAGCCGTCGCGCTCCTGCTCTTCCTCATCATCAAGGTGCGCCTGCACGCGTTCCTCGCGCTCGTGCTCGTCAGCCTGCTCACCGCGGTGGCCGCCGGGCTGCCCAGCGGCGGTGTGCTCGACGTGCTGCTGGACGGCTTCGGCTCCACCCTCGCGTCCGTGGCCCTCCTCGTCGGGCTGGGCGCGATGCTCGGCCGGCTGATCGAGACCAGCGGCGGCGCCAAGGTGATGACCGACGTGCTCATCGCCCGCTTCGGCGAGAAGCGGGCCCCGCTGGCGCTCGGCGTCGCGTCCCTGATCTTCGGTTTCCCCATCTTCTTCGACGCCGGCCTCGTGGTGATGCTGCCGATCGTGTTCGCGGTGGCCCACCGCCTCGGCGGGTCGCTGCTGCTGTACGGCCTGCCCGTGGCCGGCGCGTTCTCGGTGATGCACATCTACGTGCCGCCTCACCCGGGCCCGGTCGCCGCGTCCGAGTTCCTCGGGGCGAACGTCGGCATGGTCCTGCTCCTCGGGCTGATCGTGGCGATCCCCACCTGGTACGTGACCGCGTACCTCTTCGGCAGGTTCGCCGGCCGCCGGTTCGAGCTCCCTGTGCCCGCGATCCTCGGCCGCGCCGACGCCGCGCAGATCGCCAACCCGCCGCGCTTCGGCACGGTCGTCGGCATCCTGCTGCTCCCGCTCGTGCTCATCTTCGCCAACACCGGGCTCGAGACCGCGGTGTCCGCGGGCTGGGTCTCCGCCGAGAGCCCCGTCGTGACCTGGGCAGGCGTCGTCGGCTCGACGCCGGTCGCGCTGCTGATCTCCGTCCTGGTGGCGGCCTGGGCGCTCGGCCGTCGCCGCGGCATCGAGGGCACCGTGCTCGAGCAGACGCTCGACTCCGCGCTGGGTCCCGTCTGCTCCGTCATCCTCATCACCGGCGCCGGCGGCATGTTCGGCGGCGTGCTGCGGGCGTCGGGCATCGGCGACGCGCTCGCCGACGTCCTGGCCGACATGGGGCTCCCCGTCATCGTGGCCGGGTTCGTCATCGCCGCCGTGCTGCGCGTGGCGCAGGGCTCCGCCACCGTGGCCCTCACCACCGCGGCCGGGCTCATCGCCCCGGCCGTGGCGGCGGGCGACTTCAGCCAGCTCGCGACGGCCGCGATCGTCGTCGCCGTGGCGGCCGGGTCCGTGGTGCTGAGCCACGTCAACGACTCGGGGTTCTGGCTCGTGGGCCGGTTCTTCGACATGGACGTGAAGACCACCCTGCGCACGTGGACCGTCATGGAGACGGCGATCGGGGTCATGGGTTTCGCGATCGCGTGCCTGGCGTTCGCGCTGGCCTGAGCCTGAGCGGCGGGCGCCCTGCCCGGGTCAGCCCGCCGTGACCGACGACGAGGGCCGCAGGTGCTCCACGGCCTCGACGGACTGCCGGGCGATGGCGAGCTCCTCCATGGTGGGGATCACCATGACCAGCGTGGAGGTCCAGTCGGGGGAGACGATGCGCTCCCCGCCGGCCGAGGCGGTGTTGCGCCCGGGGTCGACGGCGATGCCCATGCCCTCCAGGCCCTCGCAGACCGCGGCCCGCACGCGCGCGTCGTTCTCGCCGACCCCCGCCGTGAACGCGACGACGTCCACGCGCCCCAGCAGGGCGGCGTAGGCGCCCACGTACTTCTTCAGGCGGTGGATGTACACGTCGAACGCGAGCGCGGCCGCCTCGTCGCCGTCGTCGATGAGGCGCCGCAGCTCGCGGAAGTCGTTCACGCCCGACAGGCCGAGCATCCCCGAGCGCTTGTTGAGCAGCGTGTCGAGCTCGTCGATGCCCATCCCCGCGTTGCGGGCCAGGTGGAAGACGACGGCCGGGTCGATGTCGCCGGACCGCGTGCCCATGACCAGGCCCTCCAGCGGCGTGAGCCCCATGGAGGTGTCGATCGGCACGCCGCCGGCCACGGCCGACGCGGACGCCCCGTTGCCCAGGTGCAGCACGATCGTGTGCAGGTCCTGCACGCGGCGGCCCAGCACCCGCGCCACCTTGCCGGCCACGTACTGGTGGCTGGTGCCGTGGAAGCCGTACCGGCGCACGTCGTAGGTCGCGGCCACGTCGCGGTCGATCGCGTACGTGTACGCCTCGGCGGGCAGGGCGGAGAAGAACGCGGTGTCGAAGACGGCGACGTGCGGGACGTCGGACAGCAGCTCGCGCGCCACGCGGATGCCCTGCACGTTGGCCGGGTTGTGCAGCGGGGCGAGCGGCACCAGGGCGTCGATGCGCGCCACGACGTCGTCGTCCACCACGACCGGGCCCGAGAACTCCGCGCCGCCGTGCACCACCCGGTGGCCGACGGCGTAGATGCCGGCGCCGGCGAGCCGCGGGCCGATCTCGTCGAACATCCCCAGCGCGATGCGGAGCGCCTCGCCGTGGTCCGGCACCTCGAGCTCGCGGCGCGTCTTGTTCCCGGCGAACGTGTGCGTGACGATGCCCGACGGCTCGCCGATGCGCTCGATCGTGCCCGCCGCGATCGCCTCCCCGCCCACGGGGTTGACCAGCTGGTACTTGAGTGACGACGAGCCCGAGTTGAGCACCAGCACGGACCCGTGCGCGCCGTACGCGCTGTAAGGGTTGGGCCGCTCGGCCTCGGGGACGATGCTCATGCGGATGCCTCCTGCGGGTCGGTCGGCGACGCCTTGCCCGGCGACATGGCCTGCGCCTGGATCGCGGTGATGGCGACGGTGTTGACGATGTCGGCCACGAGGGCGCCGCGCGACAGGTCGTTCACCGGCTTGTTGAGCCCCTGCAGCACCGGGCCGACGGCGACGGCGCCGGCCGAGCGCTGCACGGCCTTGTAGGTGTTGTTGCCGGTGTTGAGGTCGGGGAAGACGAAGACCGTCGCCTGACCCGCCACCACCGACTCCGGCAGCTTCGACTTCGCGACCGACGCATCCACGGCGGCGTCGTACTGGATCGGACCCTCCACCGACAGGTCGGGGCGGCGCTCGCGGACCAGCCCGGTGGCGGTGCGCACCTTGTCGACGTCCGCGCCCGAGCCCGACGTGCCGGTGGAGTAGGAGAGCATCGCGACCTTCGGGTCGACGCCGAACTGCGCCGCCGTCGCGGACGACGAGATGGCGATGTCGGCGAGCTGCTCCGCCGTCGGGTCCGGGATCACCGCGCAGTCGCCGTACACCAGCACCCGGTCCTGCAGGCACATGAGGAACACCGACGACACCACGGAGACGCCCGGCTGCGTCTTGACGATCTCGAACGACGGCCGGATGGTGTGCGCCGTCGTGTGCGCGGCGCCCGAGACCATCCCGTCGGCGAGGCCGAGGTGCACCATCATCGTGCCGAAGTAGGACACGTCGGTGACGATCTCGCGGGCGCGCTCCACCGTCATCCCCTTGTGCGCGCGGAGCTTCGCGTACTCCGCGGCGAAGAGCTCGACGTGCTCGGGGTCGGTGGGGGCGAGCACCGTGGCGGCGGCGATGTCGAGGCCCAGCTCGGCGGCCCGCGCCCGGATCGACGCCTCGTCGCCCAGGATCACGAGGTCCGCGATGCCCCGGGCCAGCACGGTGGAGGCGGCCCGCAGGATCCGGTCGTCCTCCCCCTCGGGCAGCACCACGCGCCGCCGGTCGCCGCGCGCCCGCTCGATGAGCTCGTACTCGAACATCAGCGGCGTGACGATGCGCGTGCGCGGCAGGTCCAGGCGGGCCAGGAGGGCCGTGCCGTCCACGTGCTGCTCGAACAGGGCGCGCGCGACGTCGACCTTCCGCGTCGAGGCGACGGTGACGTAGCCGTGCGTCTCCGCCGCGCGCCGGGCCGCCTGGAACGTGTCGAGCGCGGTGGCGACCACCGGCACGCGGGGGCCGAGCGCCGAGAGCAGCTGCGCGATCACCCCGCGCGGCACGTAGCCGCCGGTGAGCACGATGCCCGCCAGCGACGGGAACGTGGCGGCCGAGTGCGCGGACAGCAGCCCGAGCAGCACGTCCGAGCGGTCGCCGGGCAGGATGACGACCGCGCCGTCGGAGAGGTGGTCGAGCACGTGCTCGAACGACATCGCCCCGACGATGACCTCGAGCGCCTCGCGGCCCAGCAGGTCGGGGTCGCCGAGCATGAGCGTGCCCTCCACGGCCTCGGCCAGGCGGCCGACCGTGGGCGCGTGCAGGAACGGTTCCTCGGGGATCGTCCACACGGGCAGGTCGAGGTCGCCGACCAGCGCGGGGGCGCCCGCGGCGAGCACGCGCGGGGGGCACCGGTTCACGACGACGCCCACGGGCTGCGCGTGGTTCGCGCGCAGCTCGGACAGGCTGAGCCGCACCAGGGCGCGGACGTCGTCCGGCGAGCGCTCGCGGCCCGAGGCCACGAGCAGCACCGGGGCGCCCAGGTTGGCCGCCACGCGCGCGTTGAAGGCCAGCTCCGTGGCGCCCGCGACGTCGGTGTAGTCGGTGCCGACGACCACCACGGCGTCGCACTGTTCCGCCACCGCGTGGTAGCGGTCGAGGATGAGGGCGAGCGCGGCCTCCGGGTCCGCGTGCACGTCGTCGTAGGTGACGCCGACGGCGTCCTCGTACGAGAGGTCGACGCCGTCGTGCTGCAGCAGCATCTCGAGGACGTGGTCGCGGGGGGCGTCGCCCCCCGCGTCCGACGCCGGCGGCGACGGCACCCGGGAGACGGCCCGGAACACCCCGACGCGGGAGACCTGCCGGACCAGGAGGTCCAGGACGCCCAGCGCGACCGTCGACTTGCCGGTCTCGCCCTCGGGGGAGGCGATGTAGAGGGAGCGGGACGTACCGGTCACGCGGCGTCACCTGTCATTCGTCGTCACCTGTCATTCGTTGTCGCCGCCCGTGGCGGCGGAGGCGTCGTACTGCGGCCCGCCCTGCTCGGTCGCCGTGTCGCCCGAGTCCGGCCACACCCAGTCGCGCACCTCGGGGATGTCCTCGCCGTGCTCGCGCGTGTACTGCCGGGCCGCGAGGCGGGCGTCGACCATCTCCTGGCGCAGGCCCGCGTACCGCGAGCGCAGGGCCGGCACGCGGTCGATGACGTCGACCACGAGGTGGAAGCGGTCGATGTCGTTGAGCATCGCCATGTCGAAGGGCGTCGTGGTGGTGCCCTCCTCCTTGTACCCGCGCACGTGGATGTTGGCGTGGTTGGTGCGCCGGTACGTGAGGCGGTGGATGAGCCACGGGTAGCCGTGGTAGTTGAAGATCACCGGCCTGTCGGCCGTGAACAGCGTGTCGAAGTCCTTGTCGGACAGGCCGTGCGGGTGCTCCTTCTCGTCCTGCATCCGCATGAGGTCCACGACGTTCACCACCCGGACCTTGAGGTCGGGGATGCGGCGGCGCAGGATGTCCGCCGCCGCCAGCACCTCGAGCGTGGGCACGTCGCCCGCGGCGCCGAGCACGACGTCCGGGTCATGGCCCTCGACCTCGGTGCCCGCCCACTCCCAGATGCCCAGGCCGCGGGTGCAGTGCGCGATGGCCTGCTCCATGGTGAGGAACTGGGGCGCCGGCTGCTTGCCCGCCACCACGACGTTCACGTACTGGCGCGAGCGCAGGATGTGGTCGTAGGTGCTCAGCAGGGTGTTGGCGTCCGGCGGCAGGTACACCCGGACGATCTCGGCCTTCTTGTTCACGACGTGGTCGATGAAGCCCGGGTCCTGGTGGCTGAAGCCGTTGTGGTCCTGGCGCCACACGTGGCTCGACAGGAGGTAGTTCAGGCTGGCCACCGGCCGCCGCCACGGGATGTCGTTCGTCACCTTCAGCCACTTGGCGTGCTGGTTGAACATCGAGTCGACGATGTGGATGAAGGCCTCGTAGCTGGTGAACAGGCCGTGCCGCCCGGTGAGCAGGTAGCCCTCGAGCCAGCCCTGGCACTGGTGCTCGCTGAGCATCTCCATGACGCGGCCCGCGCGGGCGAGGTGCTCGTCGACGTCGGGCCCGAAGAAGTCCGCGTTCCACTGCTTGTCGGTGACCTCGTAGACCGACTGCAGGCGGTTCGACGCCGTCTCGTCCGGGCCGAAGATGCGGAAGTTGTCGGGGTTGAGGCGGACGACGTCGGTGAGCCACTGGCCCAGCACGCGCGTCGCCTCCGCGACGGCGCCGCCGGGGGCGGTGACGTCCACCCCGTAGTCGCGGAAGTCCGGCAGGCGCAGGTCCTTGAGCAGCAGGCCCCCGTTGGTGTGCGGGTTGGCGCTCATCCGCAGCTCGCCCGTCGGGGCCTGGCCGGCGATCTCGTCGATGAGCCTGCCGTGGTCGTCGAAGAGCTCGTCGGCCCGGTACGACTCGAGCCAGCCGCGCAGCACCTCGAGGTGCTCCGGGGTGTCCCGGGCGCTCGCGAGGGGCACCTGGTGGGCCCGCCACGAGTCCTCCGTCTTCTTGCCGTCGATGACGGGCGGGCACGTCCAGCCCTTCGGGGTGCGGAAGACGATCATCGGCCAGGCGGGCCGCTCGTCGTTGCCCGCCGCGGCCTCCGCCTTGATGCGGGCGATGTGGTCGAGCACCTCGTCGAGGAGCTGCGCGAACCGGCGGTGCACCTGCGCGTGGTCCTCGCCGTCGAACCCGCCGACGAAGAAGTAGGGCGTGTGCCCGTAGCCGATCATGAGGTCGCGCAGCTCGTCGTCGCTGATGCGCGCCAGCACCGTGGGGTTGGCGATCTTGTACCCGTTGAGGTGCAGGATCGGTAGCACGACGCCGTCGTTGTGCGGGTTGACGAACTTGTTCGAGTGCCAGCTCGTGGCGAGCGGGCCGGTCTCGGCCTCGCCGTCGCCGACCACGGCCGCGACCAGCAGGTCGGGGTTGTCGAACGCCGCGCCGTACGCGTGGCTGAGCGCGTAGCCGAGCTCGCCGCCCTCATGGATGGAGCCCGGCGTCTCCGGCGCGACGTGCGACGGGATGCCGCCGGGGAAGGAGAACTGCCGGAACAGGCGGCGCAGGCCCTCGTCGTCCTGCGTGACGTCCGAGTAGGTCTCGGAGTACGTGCCCTCGAGGTAGGAGTTCGCCACCAGGCCCGGGCCGCCGTGCCCCGGGCCGGCCACGTAGATCGTGGACTGCTCGCGCTCCTTGATCGCCCGGTTGAGGTGGGCGTACAGGAAGTTCAGGCCCGGCGTCGTGCCCCAGTGGCCCAGCAGGCGCGGCTTGACGTGGTCGCGGGTGAGCGGCTCGCGCAGCAGGGGGTTGTCCAGGAGGTAGATCTGGCCCACCGACAGGTAGTTCGCCGCCCGCCACCACCGGTCGAGCCGGTCGATCGACTCGGCCGAGAGCTCGGTGCCGTCACCGCTGCGCCACGGCGTGGGGGTGACGGTCGGGGTGGTCGTGGTGCTCATCACACGCTCCTGTGGCTCGGGGAAGGCCGGCGACCTCATTCCATCGCACCCGGGAGCCCGGCGCAGCACGACCCGCGAGGTCAGCGGCGTGACGTCGATCTGGCGGTCCGTCAGGTGCCGCCGGCAGCCGGATTCCTGGCCCGCGGCCGGGGACGATTACGGTGGTGCCGTGCCCAGCCCCCAGCCCGCCCGCAGGCCGTTCTGGGCGGTGGCCCTCCAGCCTCGCATGATCGGGATCCTGCTCCTGTTCCTGCTCGCCGCCGCCGTGTGCGGGCGGCTCGGCGTGTGGCAGCTGGACCGTGCCTACCTGCGGGCCGAGCTCGCCGCCGAGCAGGCGGCGACCGAGCAGGCGGCGCAGGGCCCGGAGGCGCTGGGCGACCTGCTGCCGCCGCAGACCTCGTTCCCGGGCGAGCTGGTCGGCACCGAGGCGTGGGTCACGGGGGAGTACGAGCCCGACGACCAGATGCTCGTCGCCGGGCGCTCGCTCGACGGCCGCGCCGGCTACCTGGTGCTCACCCCGCTGCGGGTCGCCGACGACGGCACGGGCGGCGCGTCGTGGGCGAGCCTGTCCGGTGCCCCCGTCCTGCCCGTCGTGCGGGGCTGGGTCGACTCGCCCACGCCCGGGGACGCCGCGCTCGACGTGCCCGCCGGCGAGGTGCGCGTGACCGGGTGGCTGCAGGCCTCGGAGTCGGTGCTGGAGGGCAGCGAGCCGCTGCCCGACAACCCCGACGGCCCGCCGCTGACCGACTCGATCTCGACCGGGTCGCTGGCCAACTCCTGGGGCGGGCCGATTTACTCCGGCTACGTCGTGCTCACGTCGTCCGACCCGGCCCAGACCGCGACGGACGACGGCGGACCCGCGGCGCTGCCGCGCCCCGTGCTCGAGGGCAGCGACGGCGTCAACCTGCAGAACCTGTTCTACGCGCTGCAGTGGTGGGTCTTCGGGCTCTTCGCCGTGGCGCTGTGGGTGCGGCTGGTGCGCGACGAGGCGGTGGGCACGCGGCGCGGTCGCACGCAGGACGACTCCGACGACCCGGTCGGCTCCGGCATCGCGGGCCTGCCCGGCTGAGCCCTCTTCGGCATCGAGCGTGCTGACTTGATCCCCAAACCGCCGCTTTGAGGATCAAGTCAGCACGCTCGATGCGGCAGCCTGTGTCGGCGCGGGCTGCCAGGCTCTTGTCATGACGACCATCGACCTGAAGCGCGAGCCGCGGCTCCACTACCGCGCGACGACGACGCCCGCGCTCGTGGCCGTCCCGTCCCGACCGTTCCTCATGGTCGACGGCACGGGGGACCCGAACACCGTGCCTGCTTACCGGGAGGCGGTCGAGACGCTGTACCCGCTCGCGTACGCGCTCCGGGCCGCCGTCAAGCAGGCGACGGGTGACGCCTACACCGTGATGCCGCTCGAGGGCCTGTGGTGGTCCGACGACCTGCGCACCTTCAGCGTCGAGGCGAAGGACGAGTGGCGCTGGACGATGATGATCAGCCTGCCCGATGCCGTCGAACAGGTGGACTCCCCGGCCGTCGTCGCGTCGGTGGCCCGCGAGAAGGAGCTGCCTGCCGGCGAGCTGGTGCGGCTGGAGCGCTTCGGCGACGGCGAGGCGGCGCAGGTGCTGCACCTCGGTCCGTTCGCCACCGAGGGGCCGACCGTCGAGGCGCTGCACGCGTTCGTCGAGGCGGAGGGGCGGGCCCTGGCCGGCACGCACCACGAGATCTACCTCTCCGACGCCCGCCGTGTCGACCCGCAGAAGTGGCGCACCGTCGTCCGCCAGCCCGTGGGGCCCCAGAGGTGAATCGAGCGTGCTGATTTGTTCCTCAAACCGCCGGTTTGAGGAACAAATCAGCACGCTCGATCACATCCTGTGGATGGGTGGACAGTCGGAGGAGCTGGCCCTGGTGTTCTGGTCCCATGTCCCGGCCCGCGGCCCCTGTGCCACCCGAGCTGCTGGAACGCGCTCGTCGCCAGGCTGGGCTCGTGGCCTTGCGGCAGTGCCTGGCCTTCGGGATGACACGCGGGCAGGTCATGCGTCGCCTGGACCGCAAGGAGTGGGAAACGGTGACGCGCGGGGTCCTGGACACCGGTTCGGTCCGCGCCTCGACGGTGTCGGAGTCGTACGACCTCCGTCGACGACGCGCGTCGCTGCTCGGGCCACTGGCGCATCCAGGCGGGATCGCCGTCGGCGTCTGCTCGCTGGTGCTGCAGGGGGTGCACGGGGCGCCCGTCGACGTCGTGCCGGAGGTGGCCGTGCCCAAGGCGCGGCCGCGGGCGGCGGCCGGCCTCGTTCGAGTGCGCAGGATCCTCGTCACCGCCCCGATCGAGGTGGACGGCATCCTGTGCGCTCCCTTGCGGGACTCGTTGGCGCTCGCGGTCCCGGGTCTGTCGCGTCTGGACGCGGTCGCGATGATCGACTCGGCCTGGCACCAAGGGCTGGTCGACGAACGCGGTCTGGCTGTTGCCCGGGGACGGGCGACGGGTCGGCGCGGTGCCCGCATGAGCTGGGCGTGGTGGGAGGACTCCGATCACAGGGCGGAGTCGCCCGCGGAGACCTGGGCCCGAATCACGTGTCTCGACCTGGGCTGCCCGCCCGACGCCGTGCAGCTGTGGGTCGTCGGGCGTGGGTGGCGGGCACGCGTCGACCTCGCGTGGGTGCTTCCCGACGGCACGCTGGTGATCGTGGAGGTCGACGGTGCAGAGGTGCACACCCGGCCGGACGCACTCTTCGAGGACCGCAGGCGGCAGAACCTGCTCGACACCCGCCGCACGCTGGTGCGGAGGTTCAGCGGGGGCGAGGCGCGCAGCGGACGACTCGCGGCAGAGGTCCGGTCGATGCTCCAGTCCGCCGGCTGGCGTCGCCGTCCGGTGCCTGAGGGTGCCGTCTTCGACATCGAGCGTGCTGAATTGATCCCCAAACCCTGGGTATGAGGATCAATTCAGCACGCTCGATGCTTCGGCCGGCGTGGACGGGCTACTCGTGCTGCCAGCTGTGCCAGAGCTTGGCGTAGTCGCCGCCGGCGGCGACCAGGTCGTCGTGCGGGCCGATCTCGGTGATGCGGCCGCCGTCGACCACGGCCACGCGGTCGGCGTCGTGCGCGGTGTGCAGGCGGTGCGCGATGGCGACCACCGTGCGTCCGGTGAGCACCGCGTTGAGCGACCGCTCCAGGTGGCGGGCCGCGCGCGGGTCGAGCAGCGACGTGGCCTCGTCGAGCACGAGCGTGTGCGGGTCGAGCAGCACGAGCCGCGCGAGCGCGACCTGCTGCGCCTGGGCGGGCGTGAGCGTGTGCCCGCCCGAGCCGACCGCGGTCTCGAGCCCGTCGGGCAGTGCCGCGGCCCACGACACGGCGTCGACCGCCCCGAGCGCACCCCACAGGGCGTCGTCGGTGGCCGACGTGTCGGCCAGACGCAGGTTCTCGGCCAGCGATCCGACGAACACGTGGTGCTCCTGGGTGACCAGCGCGACGTGGTGGCGCAGGTCCTCCAGGGGCAGCTCGACGAGCGGCACGTCGCCCACGGTGACCGACCCGCCGGTGGGCGGGTGGATGCCCGCGAGCATGCGGCCGAGGGTCGACTTGCCCGCGCCGGACGGGCCGACGACGGCCAGCCGCTCGCCGGGCGCGAGGTCGAGGTCGATGCCGTGCAGCACGTCGTGACCCTCGCGGTACGCGTACCGCACGGACCGGGCGCGCACGTCCTCCGACGTCGGGACGGCCGTGCCCGCCGTGCGGTCCGGGCCGACGAGGCCGACGCCGACGACGCGCGCGAGCGCGACCACGGCGACCTGCAGCTCGTCGAGCCAGAACACGAGGTCGAACACCGGGCCGCCCATCTGGTGCCCGTACATCGCGATGGTCGCGACCGTGCCCACCGTGGTCACGTCCTGCGACACGAGCCAGCCGCCCCACAGGATGACGACGATCGGCGCGATCGCGACCGCGGCGTCCAGCGAGGGGATGAGCCGCAGCCGCAGGCCCAGGGTGTAGGACTCGGCGTCGAACGCCTCGCGCAGGTCGCGGTCGATCCGGCGCCGGATGCGCGCGCCGAGGTGGAGGGCGTCGGTGGTGCGGGCGCCCTCGACGGCCTCCGTGATGGAGCCGTTGATCGTGGCGTACGCGGCGGACTCGCGCAGGTAGCCCGGTGTCGCCCGCTTGAGGTACCAGCGGGTCGCCACGGCGATCAGCGGGACGCCGGTGAGCAGGCCGAGCGCCACCAGAGGGCTCGCCAGGAACGACGCGACCAGGGTGAGCGCGATCGTCACGACGCACACCAGCACGCGCGGCACGCCGAAGCGCACGGCGTGCTGCAGCTTGTTGACGTCGTTGGTGGTGCGCGCGACGAGGTCGCCCGTGCCGGCCTTCTCCACGGTGGACAGCGGCAGCCGCGTGACGGTGTCCATGAACTCCTCGCGAAGGTCCGCGAAGACCCGCTCGCCGAAGACCATGGACAGGCGCTGGGCGTACCGGGTGATGACGGCCTGCGCCACGACGGCGCCGACCAGGACCAGCGCGAGCGTGTCGACGGCGGAGATCGTGGTGCCGTCGGCGACGTCGTCGATGATCCGGCCGAGCAGGAACGGCCCCGCCAGGCCGGCCAGCGCGGCGAGCGTGTGCAGCACCGCGACGCCGCCGAGCTGACCGCGGTGGCGGCGGAACAGCCGTCCCACCGTGCGGTTGACCTCGGCGCGGTCGGCGATGGGCAGCAGGTTCGGGTTGGTCGTGTCGCTCATCGTGCCGCTCCTTCCAGGTCGGTGTCGGCGGTCTCGTCCTCGGCCATGCTGCGACCGACGACGGCGCGGTACGCGGCGCCGTGGACGTCGTGGCGGGCCAGCAGCTCGGCGTGCGTGCCGCTGGTGACGGCGGTGGCGTCGTCGTCGAGCAGCACGACCTCGTCCAGGTGGTCGAGCACGAGCGGGCTGGCGGTGACGACGAGCGTCGTGCGGCCGCGGCGGACCTGCGCCACCCGCTCCGCGATCCGCGCCTCGGTGTGGGCGTCGACGGCGCTGGTGGGCTCCACGAGCACGAGGATCTCGGGCTCGGTGAGCAGGGCGCGCGCCAGCGCGACGCGCTGCCGCTGGCCGCCCGACAGGGAGCGGCCCTTCTCGGGCAGCTCGCCGGTGAGGCCGCCGGGGACGCTGTCGAGCACGTCGTGCGCGTCCGCGGTGACCATCGCGGCCATCAGGTCCGCCTCGGTGGCCCGGCCGCGCGCGTCGAGCGCCTCGCCCAGCACACCGGAGAACAGGTGCGGCGTCGCCTCGGAGACGACGACGCGGTGGCGCAGGGCCTCCTTGTCGAGGTCGGCCAGCAGCACGCCGCCGAGCCGCACCGGCGTGCCGGTCTCGGCTTCGTCGTCGAGCCGCCCGAGCCGCGTCGCGACCCGCGCCGAGGCGTCCGGGTCCGCGCTGACCAGCCCGACCACCCGGCCGGCGCGCAGCACCAGGCCGCTGGCCTCGTCGGCGAGCTCGGCGCCGGCGGGCGGCGCGTCGGTCGAGGCCCCCGCGGACGGCGTGGCCTCGGTGACCCGCAGGACGTCGAGGATCTTGCGCGAGGAGATGACGGCACGGATGACCATCTGCAGCATCTGCGTGGCCATCTGGACCGGCCACGCGAGGAACGCGGCGTAGCCGTAGAACGTCACGAGCTGGCCGCTGGTGATCTCGCCGCGCACGGCCGCACGGGCGCCGAGCCACAGCACGAGCGCGGCGAGCAGGCCGGGCAGCAGCACCTGGAGCCCGTCGAGCACCGACTGCAGCACGGCGACGCGCACGCCCTGGTGGCGCACCTCCTGGGACTGGCGCGCGTAGCGGGCGGCGAACTCGTCCTCGCCGCCGATGCCGCGCAGGATGCGCAGGCCGGAGACGGTGTCCGCGCCGAGCGACGTGAGCCGACCGGTGGCCTCGCGCTGCGTCGTCTGGCGCGACTGCAGCGGCTTCACCAGCAGAGCGAGCACGGCCGCCACCGCCGGGATGCCGAGCGCCAGCACCAGGCCGAGCTGCACGTGCTGCGACAGCATGATCGCCACGACGACGACGTACGCCAGCACGCCGCCGGTGAACCGGCCGGCCATGGAGAACATGTCGCCCACGCGCAGCGCGTCGTTCGCGACGGCGGAGACGACCTCGCCGGTGGGCAGCTTGCGGGTGATCGCGTGCCCCGCACGCGAGGACTTGTAGCCGACGAGCTGCGAGAACGACAGGGACGCGCGCACCCAGTTCTCGACGTCCCAGATGTGGTTGAAGATGCCGGCGACGACGATCACGGCGGCCGCGCCGAGCATGGCGCCGCACCACACGAACAGCTCGGGGCCGAAGCCCTGCGTCAGCCCCTCGTCGATGGCGCGACCGATGAGCAGCGGCGCCGTGGCGGACGCGAGCATCGCCACCACGCCCGCCACCAGGGACTTCGCGAGCACGTCGCGCTGCCGCCAGCCCTGCCAGGCGAGCAGCCGGGCGGGGGACGTCAGAGGGGGGTTGCCCACGTCGGGCAGGGGAAGGGGGCGCACGAGGATCCAGCCTACGAACGACCGCCGACACCGGGCCACGGAATAACCGCATCGTTTCGCGCCTACGATGCTGGGGTGAGCACGCCGCAGCAGACCCCCGCCCCGCAGCCCTCGCCGACCCCCGCCGGCGGCGCGAGCCAGGCCCAGGCCGAGACCGCCATCCGCAAGGCGCGCGGCGCCCTCAAGCGGTACCGGTTCATGGCGATCCTCACCGGTGTGATGCTGCTGATCCTGTGCGTCGAGCTGTTCTTCAAGTACGTGGTGCCGGTCGACGTCGTCATCGACTACCTGGGCTGGGTGCCGTTCGCGCACGGCTGGATCTACGTGGTGTACCTCGTCACGGTGCTCGACCTGTGGTCCAAGATGCGCTGGGGCTTCGGTCGTCTCGCCACGATGGTGTTCGCCGGCGTGGTGCCGGTGATGTCGTTCATCCTCGAGAAGCGGGTGCACGCCGACGCCGACACGAAGCTCGGCGCGCTCGAGGAGCGGTACGCGGCATGACGTCGCTCGCCCCCCTCGTCGCTCCCGGCCCGGAGCTGGACCCCGCGCGGCTCGCCCGGTACGCCCGGCACCTGCCGCTGCCGGGAGTCGGGGCCGAGGGGCAGCGCCGGCTCGCGGCCGCGCGCGTGCTCGTCGTCGGGGCCGGCGGCCTGGGCAGCCCGGCCCTGCAGTACCTCGCGGCGGCGGGGGTCGGCACGCTCGGCGTCGTGGACGACGACGTCGTGGACCTCTCCAACCTGCAGCGCCAGGTGGTGCACGGCACCGCCGACCTCGGCCGGCCCAAGGTCGAGTCGGCCCGCGACCGGCTCGCCGACCTCGCCCCCGACGTCGACGTCGTGGCCCATGCGGTGCGACTCACCCCCGAGAACGCTCTGGACGTCGTGGGCGGGTACGACGTCGTGCTCGACGGCGCGGACAACTTCCCCACCCGCTACCTCGTCTCCGACGCGGCCGAGGTCCTCGGCGTGCCCGTGGTGTGGGGCGCCATCCATCAGTTCGACGGCCAGGTCGCCGTCTTCTGGGGCGCCCCCCGGCCTGCGGACGGGCCCCGCGAGCGCGGCGTCACCTACCGCGACGTCTTTCCGGTGCCCCCGCCGCCCGGCACCGTGCCCGACTGCGCCACCGGCGGCGTGCTCGGCGCGCTGTGCGGCACGGTCGGCTCGGTGATGGCCACCGAGGCGGTCAAGCTGATCACCGGCGCGGGCACCACGCTGCTCGGTCGCATCGCCGTCTACGACGCCCTCGAGCTCTCGTGGCGCCAGCTCACCGTCCGCCCGGACCCGACGCGCGAGCCCGTCAGCGCGCTGCTCGCCGACGACGCCGCGTACGCCGCGTTCTGCGGCCTGCCCGCGCCGTCGGCCGCCGGGGACCCCGCCGGCGCCACCGCCGGGCTCGGCCCCGCCAGCATGACCGCGCCCGACGCCGCCGTGCTGCTCGCGGGCGACGCTCCGGTGGCCCTCGTCGACGTCCGCGAGGACTGGGAGGCACAGGCCCTGCCCGTGGCCGGGGCGCGCCTCGTGCCGAGCGGCACGTTCTTCGGGCCTGACGGCGCCGACGTCGCGCGTGCGGAGCTGCCGACCGACCGTCCCGTGCTGCTGGTCTGCGCCGCCGGTGTCCGCTCGGCCCGCGTGGCCGACGTCGCCCGCGCCGCCGGCGTCGACGCCCGCTCCGTCGAGGGCGGCGCCCCCGCGCTGCTCCTCGCCGTCTGACCGCGCCGAGATAGAGCGCGCGTCGCGCTCTATCTCGCGGTCAGAGGGCGAGGTCGAGGCGGCCGTCGGGGGCGGAGCTCGCCAGCGCGCCCTCGCGGCGCGGGATCCGACCGGCGCCGGCGGCGAGGCGCCCGGACTCGACGGCGAGCCGCATCGCGCGCGCCATCCGCACAGGGTCGGCGGCGCGCGTGACGGCGGTGGCGAGCAGGACGCCGTCGCAGCCGAGCTCCATCGCCAGTGCGGCGTCCGACGCCGTGCCCACCCCGGCATCGAGGATGACGGGCACCCGCGCGGCGGCCGCGATCGCCTCGATGTTGCGCGGGTTGAGCACGCCCAGCCCGGTGCCGATGGGCGCCCCGAGCGGCATGACAGCGGCGCACCCGACGTCCTCCAGGCGGCGCGCGAGGATCGGGTCGTCGTTGGTGTAAGGCAGCACGACGAACCCGTCGCGCACCAGCGCGTCGGCCGCCTCGACGAGACCGAGAGGGTCGGGCAGCAGGGTGACGTCGTCCGCGATCACCTCGAGCTTCACCCAGTCGGTCCCGCAGGCCTCGCGGGCGAGCTGCGCCGTGAGCACGGCCTCGCGGACGGAGAAGCAGCCCGCCGTGTTGGGCAGGGCGCGGATGCCGAGCCGCTCGAGCAGGCCCCAGATGCCGCCGTCCTCGGCTCCCGAGCCGCCCGGCCGCACCGCGACGCGGCGCATCGCGACCGTGGTGAGCCCGGTGCCGGACGCGACCAGCGCCTCCTCGAGCGTCATGAGATGGGACGCGCCGCCCGTCCCCATGACGAGCCGGGAGCCGATCTCGGTGCCCGCGACGACGAGCGGGTCGACGAGCGGGTCGACGCGTGGTGCCGCAGGGGTCTGCGCGGTGGTGCCGGTCATGCTTCCTCCTCAGCCGCCCTGGACGGCGGCGACGATCTCGACCCGGTCGCCGGGCGCGATCCGGGTGTCGGCCCACAGGCCGCGGGGGACGACGGCGTCGTTCACGGCGACGGCGACGCCCTGCACCGACCCGTCGGCCACGAAGGCCGGGACCAGGGCCGCGACGACCGCCTCGACGCCGTCGCCGTGCGGCCCGTCGAGCGGGTAGGCCTCGCCGTTCACCACGGCGGTGCGGGCGGTGGGGCTGGAGGGGGCGACGGTCATCGTGCAGCTCCTTCGTGGGCGGGGTCGACGGCAGGCGCGAAGCGGCGCGGGTCGGCGGCGGACAGTGCGGCATCGGGGGACGGTCCGCCGGTCACGGCCGCCACGACCGCGTCGGCGGTGAGCGGGGCGAGCAGCACCCCGTTGCGCCCGTGACCGACGGCGGCCAGCAGGCCGGGGGCGGCGGTCTCACCGACCAGCGGCACGTTGTCGGGCGTGGCCGGGCGGGCGCGGGGGGTGACGTCGACCAGCGCGGCCTCGTCGATGCCGGGCACGAGGGCGCGCGCGTCGCGCAGCAGCGCGAACACCCTGCCGGCCTCGGCGCGCCGGTCGTCCGGGCGCTCCTCGCTGGTGGCGCCCACGACGATCTCCCGGTGCCCCGGCCCGCTGCCGGTCCCTCCGCCCCGCGGCACCACGTACACCGGCCGGCCCTGCACCGTGCCGCGCACCACGTGCTCGAGCGCGAGCTCCGGGCCGGCGTCCAGCCGCAGCGTGATCCCCTTGACGGGCCGCACGGGCACCCGCACGTGCGGCAGCCCGGCGAGCAGCTCGGGCGTCGCGCCGGTGCCGGTCGCGAGGACCACCGCCCCGGCGGCGTGCCGCGCGCCGTCGTCGTCGTGCACGGCGACCACCCGGCCGCCGGGGTCGCGCTCCAGCCCTGCCGCGGCCCGGCGCACGACCGACCCGCTGGGCGTCCTGGTCAGCGCCCGGAGGAGCGCGGCGTGCACCGCCCGCGGGTCGACCGCGAGGTCGCCGTCGACGCGCGCGGCGCCCGCGAGCCGTGGTCCGAGGTAGGGCTCGCTCTGTCGCGCGTCTGCCACCGAGATCTCCTCGGAGGCGAGCCCCCACTCCCGGTGCAGCGCCAGGACGCGCCGCAGGAGCGCGAGGTCGTCGGCGTCGTACGCGACGGCGAGGGAGCCGGCGCGCAGCAGGGGGAGGTCGTTGCCGGTCGCGGCGGCGAGGTCGGCGGTGAAGGCGGGCCAGCGGGCGGCCGACGCGAGGTTGAGGCGCGCGAGCTCCCGCTCGCCGAAGTCCGCCTCGCTGACGGCGGCGAGCATCCCCGCGGCCGCCCGGGTGGCGCCGTCGCCGGGAGACGGGTCGAGCACGGTGACGGTGAGGCCCGCGGCCGCGGCGCGCCACGCCACCGCGAGGCCGACGATCCCGCCACCGACCACGACGACGTCGCGGGCGGGCGGGCGGGCACGCTCGAGTGCAGAGACGGGCATGTGCGCTCCCTTCGCTGGCATGACCCAGATCAGGTTCGACGGTCGGCTCCGACGCCCTCTCAGCCCCGTGCAGGGCTCCCGTGCCCGGCCACTGTAGCGCGAGCCGTGGTTACCCTGACCGGCGTGACCACGACCGAGACCGGCGCTGCGCCCGGCACGATCCGCTCCCGCCTCGCCGACGCCCGCCTGTACCTGTGCACCGACGCCCGCGAGGAGCGCGGCGACCTCGAGGACTTCCTGGGCGCGGCGCTCGCGGGCGGGGTGGACGTCGTGCAGCTGCGGGACAAGTCGCTCGACGTCGCGCGCGAGCTGGAGCTGCAGGAGCTGGTGGCCCGCGTCGCCGCCGAGCACGGCGCGCTGTGGGCGGTGAACGACCGGGCGGACGTCGCCGGGCTGAGCGGGGCGCCCGTCGTGCACATGGGCCAGCGCGACCTGCCCGTGCCCGCCGTGCGCGCGCTGCTCGGCCCGGGCCCCGTGCTGGGCCGGTCCACGCACTCCGCGGCGCAGGCCGCCACGGCCGAGGCCGACCCGGACGTCGACTACTTCTGCGTCGGCCCGCTGTGGGCCACGCCCACCAAGCCCGGTCGCGCCGCCGTCGGCCTCGACCTGCTCCGCGAGGTGGCCGCGACCCGCCCCACGACGCCGTGGTTCGCCATCGGGGGCGTGGACGCCGAACGCCTGGACGCCGTGCTCGACGCCGGCGCGACGCGCGTCGTCGTCGTGCGGGCGGTCACGCAGGCGCCGGACCCCGAGCGTGCGGCCCGTGAGCTGCGGGAGCGACTGGGATGACCGACCGGCCCTGACCGGGGACGCGCCCGGATGGGGAGTGCTCCCCCGGGCGGGGGATACCGGGCGGGGGTGGCCTGTGCCACAGTGAACGCGCCCCGCCTCCCGCCGGGGCGAGCCGCGCCCCCGAACTCCCCTGGAGAAGTCGATGTCCCCTCGCGCCCGCACGTCCGCCCTGCTGCTCGCCGGCACCCTGCTCGTCGCGTCCGGCTGCACCGGCGGGGGCACCGAGGAGGCGGGCGGGGCGGCCGCCGCGGCCGGCCCGGAGGCCGAGGCCGCCGCGGACCCCGGCACGGCGTCCGTCGCCGACCAGGTGATGGCCGAGCAGTCCATCGCGACGCCGCACGGCTCGGACGCGGCCCTGGGCGGCGAGGTGACCGTGTCGCTGCGCGCGGTCGAGGTGGCCGACGGCACGACGACCGTGCGCTGGGCGTTGCGCTGGGACGACGACGCGTCGCCCGCCGACGCGGGGGCGAGCTGGTACGACATGAGCCTGGAGCCCGTCACGACCGTGACGGACCGCGCGGGCCTCAAGGCGTACCGGCCGTTCTGCACCGAGGGTGCCTGGCAGGAGGACACCGACGACTCGACGAAGGCGGCGGTCGCACAGATGAAGTGCCGCGACTCCATGCTCGTGTCCCCGCTCGAGAAGCACGCCTTCAAGTTCCCCAACCACGGCACGATCGAGGTGTCCGCGGTGCTGCCCGCGCCGGAGGGCGAGCCGGCGACGGTGGACGTCCTGCCCGCCGAGGGGCTGCCGCTGTTCACGGACGCGACGGTCACCTACGCCGACGGCGCCGCGAAGTGACGCGCCGACGACGGCGGGGGACGGCGGTCGCGGCACTCGTCGCGCTCCTCGCCGCGGGCGGCGCCGGCCCGGCCGTGGCGGGGACCGAGCCGAGCGCCTCGGCGAGCCCGTCGCCGAGCGGGGCGGTGTCGGCCGACCCGGCGCTGATGCAGGAGGCGCAGGAGGCGCTCGCGGAGCAGGACGCGACGGTCGAGGCCGCCGAGATCACCGACGCGATGCGCGCGGGTGCCACCCTCGACCTGCGCGCCGACGACGCGACCTTCCCGCTGGACCCGGAGGACGCGACCACCACGCTGGAGCAGAAGCAGGAGGAGAAGGAGGACACGGTCGTCACGCTCACCTCGGACCTGCTGTTCGAGTTCGGCGAGGCCGCGCTGACGCCGGAGGCGAAGGCCGCGGTCGCCGACCTGGCCGCGGACGTCCCGCAGGACGCGACGGTGCGGGTGGACGGCTACACGGACTCGATCGGCACGGACGCGACGAACCTGACGCTGTCGAAGGAGCGCGCGAAGGCGGTCGCCGACGTGCTCGGCGCCGAGCGGTCGGACCTGACGCTGAAGGTGCGGGGCCACGGCGAGGCGGACCCGGTCGCGGAGAACGAGGTGGCCGGCGAGGACAACCCCGCGGGCCGCGCGCTCAACCGCCGCGTCGAGGTGACCTACCCCACCGCGTGACCCGGAGGACGGGCCGGGAGGGCGGGCGTCCGGCGGCTACGATGGCTCGGTGACGTCTCCCGCCACCGATCCCAGCCCCGCCACCCCCCGCCCGGTTCTCGTCGTCGACTTCGGCGCCCAGTACGCGCAGCTCATCGCGCGCCGTGTGCGCGAGGCCAGCGTCTACTCCGAGATCGTGCCGCACTCGTTCAGCACCGAGCAGATGCTCGCCAAGAACCCGGCGGCGATCATCCTCTCGGGCGGCCCGTCGTCGGTGTACGCCACGGGCGCGCCGTTCGTGGACCCGGCGCTGTTCGAGGCCGGCGTGCCGGTGCTCGGCATCTGCTATGGCTTCCAGGCGATGGCGCAGGCGCTCGGCGGCACGGTCGCGCAGACCGGCCAGCGCGAGTACGGCGGCACCGAGGTCGAGGTGTGCGAGGCGGGCGTGCTGCTGGCCGGCACCCCCGGCCACCAGACCACCTGGATGAGCCACGGCGACTCCGTGCACGCGGCGCCCGAGGGCTTCGAGGTGCTCGCGACGTCGTCCGGCTCGCCCGTCGCGGCGTTCGAGGACAACGGCCGCCGCCTGTACGGCGTGCAGTGGCACCCCGAGGTCAAGCACTCCGCCCACGGCCAGGCCGTGCTGGAGAAGTTCCTCTACGAGGGCGCCGGCCTGAAGGCGGACTGGACGCCGGGCAACGTCATCGCCGACCAGGTCGCCGCGATCCGCGCCCAGATCGGCGACGCGCGCGTCATCTGCGCCCTCTCCGGCGGCGTGGACTCCGCCGTCGCCGCCGCGCTGGTGCAGCGCGCCGTGGGCGACCAGCTCACCTGCGTGCACGTCGACCACGGCCTGCTCCGCGAGGGCGAGGTCGAGCAGATCGAGCGCGACTTCGTCGCCTCGACCGGCGTGAACCTCATCATCCGCGACGAGAAGGAGCGCTTCCTCTCCGCCCTGGCGGGGGTCAGCGACCCGGAGACCAAGCGCAAGATCATCGGCCGCGAGTTCATCCGCGTGTTCGAGGACGCCCAGCGCGACATCGTCGCCGAGGCGGGTGCCCACGGCGAGGAGGTCAAGTTCCTCGTGCAGGGCACGCTGTACCCGGACGTCGTGGAGTCCGGCGGCGGCGAGGGCGCGGCCAACATCAAGAGCCACCACAACGTGGGCGGCCTGCCGGACGACCTGCAGTTCGAGCTGGTCGAGCCGCTGCGCACCCTGTTCAAGGACGAGGTCCGCGCGGTGGGCCGCGAGCTCGGCGTGCCGGAGGAGATCGTCTCCCGCCAGCCCTTCCCGGGGCCGGGCCTCGGCATCCGCATCGTCGGCGAGGTGACGGCCGAGCGCCTGGAGACGTTGCGCAAGGCGGACGCCATCGCGCGCGAGGAGCTCACCAAGGCGGGCCTGGACGACGAGATCTGGCAGTGCCCCGTGGTGCTGCTGGCCGACGTCCGCTCCGTCGGCGTGCAGGGCGACGGCCGCACCTACGGCCACCCGATCGTGCTGCGCCCCGTGTCCTCCGAGGACGCCATGACGGCCGACTGGACGCGCCTGCCCTACGACGTGCTCTCGATCATCTCGACCCGCATCACCAACGAGGTGAGCGAGGTCAACCGTGTGGTGCTCGACGTGACGAGCAAGCCGCCGGGCACCATCGAGTGGGAGTGAGGGTGCAGGGCGTGGGCGCGGTGGTCGGGGGCGCGAGGCTTCGCTCGCTCGAATGATTCGCTCGTTCCTCGCTCGGCTCTCGCTCACGAACCCTCGCGCCCCCGACCACCGCGCTCACTGCTGTCAGGAGATGCGGAACGAGTTCGCCCGGTCGTTGAAGCTGCCGAGGTAGCTGTCCTTGTCGATGAAGCCGGTGTACGCCCCGCTCTTGTTGTTGCCGTTGTAGAGGCGCACGTCGCAGTGGTTGTACGTCTTGACGGACGTGATCTTGTTGGACAGCGCGGTGCCGAGGTTGGCGCCGCCCTCGTTGTCCCCCGTGCCCGCCGAGCAGCCGGTCTTGTACTTCGGGTTGTAGACGACGACCTGGAACCCGCCGTAGTCGATGTGCTGGTACAGCCGGGCAACCACCAGCCCGGTGCCGGGCTTGGCGTTCTTGCAGCCGAACGTGCCGTCGAGGACGGCGCAGTAGTACGTCTTGGCTGCCGCGGTGGCCGAGATCTTGAGGTCCTCGACCATGACCGGCGTGTCGCTGGTCACGGCCTCGACCCGGACGGGTGCGGCGCCGTCGTCGGGCGCCGCGGTGGCGGCCGGGGCGGTCATGCCCAGTGCCGCGATTGCCGCGAGCCCTCCCACGACGGCGGCGAGCCTCGCGCGGCGGGTGCGGTGGTGTGTCGTGATGGTCATCGTCGCTCCTCACGTCTGCCGGCGATCCCCTCGTCGCCGGTCACGTGACACGAGGTGCCCGCGCCCGTCGTTGATACGCCGAGGCATCGATCCGTCCGTGACCAGGGACGATGCGGGCCCGGGCTCAGCGGGCGAGCGCGGCGGCCCTGAGGTAGGCGGCCTCGACGTCGGCGAGCACGCGCGGCCAGGACGTCGCGAGCTCGGCGGAGCGGTTGTGCGCGATCATCGCGTCGAGCAGGGCAGGGTCGTCGGCGAGGCGGACGAGGGCGTCGGCCATCGCGGCGTCGTCGTCCACGAGCAGGGCGTCGCGGCCGTCGACCAGCCGCTCGGCGATGCCGGACTGCGACCGGCTGACGACCGCGAGGCCAGCTGCCTGCGCCTCGAGCGCGGCGATGCCGAACGCGTCCTGCACGGCCGGCGCGACGAAGACGTCGGCACGCACGTACAGGCGCTTGAGCTCGGTGGGGGTGAGGCGGCCGACGAGCCGGACCGTGTCGGCCAGGCCGTGCTCACGCACCCAGCGCCGCGCCTCGGTGAGCTGCGGCCCGTCGCCGCCGATCGTCGCGACCAGGCGGCCGGGCGCTCTCTCGACCGCGGCCGCGATCGCCTCCAGCAGCGGCAGCACCCGCTTGCGGGGCGCGAACCGGGTGGCCGAGACGACGTGCACCTCGCGGCCCTCGGCACGCGAGCCCCGCTCGACGCGCGGCAGCCGCCAGGCCTCGACGTCGATGCCGTTGCCCAGCACGGACACGCGGTCCGCCGCGGCGCCGGGGCCCAGCCGCCGCCCGACCACGCGGCGCAGCGGCGCCGCGGTCAGCTCGCTCACCGCCGACCACTGCACCGGCCACGCCGACCAGCCCGTCGCGCGGTCGAGCCCGGCGAACGCGCGCTCCCACCCGCCCCAGACGGAGTGCACGGTGAGCAGCGCGGGCAGACCCGCGCGGGTGACGGGGCGGAGCGCGAGCTCGACGGTCGGTGCGAGCGCGCCCATGTGCAGGTGCACGACGTCGGGCCGCCGGCCGTCGGCCTCGAGCTCCCGCAACCGCGCCAGCACGTGCCGCGCCGCACGGGGGTGCACGGGGTAGCCGCCCGGCACGCGGGCCGCGACCCGGTGCACGACGACGCCGTCGTCGTCGGTCGCGGTCGTGACGCCGTGCTCGCCGGGCGCGGCCGGGGTCGTGGTGATCACCTCGACGTCGTGCCCGGTTTCCGCCTGCCGCCGCGCGAGCCGCGCCACCTGGGTCTCGATGCCGCCGAGCAGCGGGAGGTAGGAGTCGGAGACGTGGACGATGCGCACCGGGTCATCCTGCCATCGCGACGACCTGCGGGTTCGTCGCGCCGAGGCCGCGAACCAGCGCTACGGTGCGAGGAGCGGTACCCGAAGGCACGCGAAGCGATCTTCCCCGAGGCACGGCTCACCCCAGAGGAGAGGTGCGACATGTCGAGCACGGTCACCGTTCATCCGACCAAGGGCGTCCGCGGGATCGGCCTGGTCACCGTCATCGCGGGCATCGTCATGATCGTCGCCGGCCTGGGGGTGTGGGTCGTCGTGTCCCAGACGCTCTCGGCCGAGGAGATCACGGTGTCCGAGGACGCCTCGATGTTCGCGGGGCAGCATGTCGCCGGTCCCTTCACGGCCTACGCGCAGGCCGAGGTGATCAACAAGCACGCGCTCGAGGCCTCCGACGGGCAGACGTACGCGCAGCTCGCTCAGGACGACCCGACGCGGGACACGGTCATGAACGCGTCCTTCCTGCGGGCGTCGCTGTTCACCTCGGTGGTGGCGTTCGGCGTCTGCGCCCTCGTCATCGGCCTGGGCATCGTGTTCATCCTGCTGGGGAGCGCGCTGCGCAAGCTCGCGGGCGGGCCGCAGGTGGTGGTCGACACCCCGGGGTTCACCTCGTCCGGCGACTTGTCCCACGCCGCGCACCGCGCGGACCCGGACGAGCCGACCAGCAGGCCGAACACCCCGGCGGCGCCGCCGCCCGAGCGGCCGAGCACGCGCACCGCTCCCGAGGCTCCCTCCGCCGGGTCCTCGACGCCCCCGTCGGCACCTCCGTCCGGGCCGTCGTCGACGGCCCCGGAGAACCCGCCCGCCGCACCGCCGTCCGGCGGCAGCGGGTCGCCGTCGGCCTGACCCCGGCGGCCGGTACGACGAAGCGGCGGCGACCCCGAGCTGGGTCACCGCCGCTTCGTCGTGCCGGCCGCGTCAGCGTGCGGTCGTGGCACGGCGCCGGCGGCGCACCGCGCTGACCACCGACCCGATCACCAGCAGCGCGCCCGCCGCGGCCAGCAGCACGATGGCGGCCAGCTCGACGTCGATGTGCGCGCCCGCGGCGTTGGCCACCAGTCCGGCGCCGAACGCCACGACGAGGAAGCCCCACACGATCGTGCTGGCCCGGGGGCCTGCGGAGGCGTGCGGCTCGTCCAGGGTCGTGGCCGCGGGGGCTGCGGCCGTCGCCTCGGAGGGCTCCGGCGCGGCGGACCCGGGCGCGGTGGGCCCGGGCGCGGTGGGCTCGGGCACCGTGGCGCCGTAGCCGGGGGAGGGCGCCTCCGGCGCATGCCCCGCGAACGCGGGCCCGGTGGGCGCCGGCTCGGAGAAGGCAGGCTCCGGGCGGTGCTCCGGCCGGTCGAAGATCGACAGCGGGTCATCCGGGCCGGCCACGGGGAACGCCCGGGTGTCGCCCGAGCCGGGGAAGGCCTGCGTCTCGTCGGCGGCGGGCAGGGCCTGCGTCTCGTCGGCGGCGGGCAGGGCCTGCGTCTCGTCCGGGGCCGGGAGCGCCTGGGTCTCGTCTGGCTCGGGTGCGGGCGTGGTGGGCTTGTCGTCGCTCATCGGGACTCCTCGATGGTCAGGTTGCCGGCGCGCACGCCGACGTCGAGCAGCAGGCGGGCGCCATCAGCCTCGCGCGCCTCCTCGGTGCTGAACCGCACGGGACCGTTGGTGTAGGTGTTGACGGAGCGGTCCTGGCCGTCCACGAGCCACTCGGCGTTGCCCGCGATGACCTCGACGTCGGCCTCCACGGCCGTGCCGTCGGGGATCAGGACGGTCGCGTTCCCGGCGGAGATCGTGACGGGGACGACGACGGGGTCGCCCAGCGGGACGCCGGCCAGGTCGAGGTCGGTGAGGTCGACCGTGGCGTCGCCGAAGCGCACGTGCACGCCCTCCTCTGCTTCGTCGGTCGTCGTCGGGTGCAGGGTGCCGTCGCTGACGACCGCGGCGGAGCCCGACTGCTCCGGGCCGTCGGCCCAGAACTCCCACGAGTCGCGCTCGCCGGCGAACGGCCAGGTGAAGACGCCCGCGACGAGCGCGAGGATCGCGAGGAACGTCAGCCCTCCGCCGCGACGGCCGCGCAGGCCCGTCACGACCAGCCCGAGACCGAGGACCACGATCGACGCACCCAGCCACGTGGGGCCGAGCGGCAGGTCGAGGTTCCCGGTGCGGTCCGCGACCAGGAGCAGCGCACCGCCGAGCAGCACGAGCCCGAGGACGATCCCGACCGCGGCGGCGCCGGGGCCCTTCCGCACGGGCCGCGGGGCGCGGGGCGGAGCCACAGGGGGTGCGGCCGGAGCGGGCGCCGCGGCCCAGGTGCCGGACGGGGCGGAGGGCGCGGCGGGAGCGGGTGCGGCGGCCCAAGAGCCCGTGGGCTCGGCGGGCGGCAGCGGCGTCGTGGGCGTGGTCAGGTAGGGCGCCGGCGGCGCGGGGGTGAAGGAGCCCGTGGGCCGAGGCCCTCCGCCGGCGGCGGGGTCGTCGGTCGTGCCCGGCGCCGGCGTGGCCGGGTACGGGGGAGCCGCGGGGTACGGCGGCGCGGGCGGCGTGCCGGGCCCGCCGGACCGTGGGCGGCGGTCGCGGATCAGCTTGACGACCAGCCAGATGATCCCGACCCAGACGGCGACCCACAGGAGGGCGCCGATCCACTCGATCCCGAAGCCCCACCAGCTCAGGCCGTCGCCCCACGCGAAGCCGACGATGAGCGCGACGACCGCCCCGAGGAGCGCGACGTCGAAGTCCCCGCGGAACGCCTGCTGCAGGTGGATGCGGCCGTCCCGCTCCGGGAGGAGCGCCCACGCGATCGCGTAGATGACGATGCCCGCGCCGGTGAGGAAGAAGCTGAGGATCAGCAGGCCGCGCACCAGCAGCGGGTCGAGGCCGAACCGCTCGGCGACGCCGCCCGCGACGCCGCCGACCCACCGGTTGTCGGACCGGGTGACGCCGAGGCGCCGGATGGAGTCGAAGAAGCCGTCACCGCTGCGGCGGGGCGGCACGGGGCCGCCCGCGGCGGGTGCGCCGCCGGCGCCGGGCTGCGGCCCGGGCGGCTGGGGGAGGTCGTCGGTGCTCATGGCTCCATCCTGGCGACCACGGGCCCGGTACGGCATCGGGTGCTGCCCTGACACGACCCTGATTCGGAGGGCCGGGCCACCCTGAAACCTTGGCATCCCGCGCCCGGGGGCGCCCCTGACGTGCCAGGATCGGGAGCATGACCACCGAGCGACCCCTGCGCCTCCCGCTGCGCCGTCCCCCCCAGGGGCGGATGCTCGGCGGTGTCGCCGCGGGTCTCGCCGCGCACCTGCGCCTCCCGGTCGTGGTGGTGCGCCTCGCGTTCCTGATCCTCACCCTCGCCGGGGGCGCGGGCGCGGTCGCCTACGTGTTCTGGTGGGTGACCGTGCCGTCGGGCGACCCGCGGCAGGCTGCCGACACCACGCCGACGTCGTTGCAGCGGCTCGCCCCGCGCCTGCGCCTGCGAGGTCCGGTCGCCGCGCTCCCCGTCCGGGACGTCCTCGTGGGGGCGGCCCTCATCGCGGGCGCGTTCGTCCTGGTCGCGATCCGCGCGGGCTGGGACGTGGGCGCGTCGTGGGTGCTCCCGACGCTCGTCGCCGTGGGCGGCCTGGCGCTCGCGTGGAGCCAGCTCGATGCCGCGCACCGCGGTCGCACCGCCGACGACGGCCCCGGCACCCGCCGCTCGACCCTCGTGCTGCGGCTCGTGGGCGGCGTCGTCCTCGTGATGGTGGGCGTGCTGCTGCTCATCGGCCAGGATGCCCCGGTGCCGGTGCTGCTGCAGGCCGCCGTGGCGTCGCTCGCGGTGCTCGCGGGCGCGGCGCTCATGCTGGCCCCCTGGTGGCTGCGCCTCGTGCGGGAGCTCGGCGACGAGCGCGCCGCCCGCGCCCGCGAGGCCGAGCGCGCGGACATCGCCGCCCACCTGCACGACTCCGTGCTGCAGACGCTCGCCCTCATCCGCTCCCGCGCCGACGACCCGGAGGCGGTGGCGCGCATGGCCCGCGCCCAGGAGCGCGAGCTGCGCGAGTGGCTGTACACCGACCGCACCGCCCCCGGCACGTCGCTCGCGGCCGAGCTGCGGGCCCTCGTGGCGGAGGTCGAGGACGGCCGCGCCGTGGAGGTCGAGTCGGTGATGGTGGGCGACTGCGTCCCCACGGAGGAGACGTCCGCCCTCCTGCAGGCGTCGCGCGAGGCTCTCGTGAACGCCGTCGTGCACGGCCGCCCGCCCGTCACCGTCTACCTCGAGGTGACCGACGTCGCGGTGGAGGTGTTCGTCCGCGACCGGGGCGACGGCTTCGAGATGGACGACATCGCGCCCGACCGGTTCGGCGTGCGCGAGTCCATCCTGGGGCGCGTGCACCGCCGCGGCGGTACCGCCGACGTCACCAGCCGCCCCGGCTGGGGCACCGAGGTGCGGCTGCGCATGCCGCGCGACGGGCGGGCCGATCCGGTCGAGCCCGACCCGCCGGTCGAGCCTGTCGAGACCCAGGTGCCGACCGGCCCGACCAGCGAATCCGACGAAGGAGCACGCACGTGACCGCCACCCCCGACGCCCCTCGGCCGCCCGCCGGGCCGGTCCCCGTCGTCCTCGTCGACGACCACCACATGTTCCGCACCGGCGTGCGCGCCAGCCTGGACGGCCGGGTGCAGGTGGTGGGCGAGGCGGCGGACGTCGACCAGGCCGTCGCCGTGGTGCACGAGCACCGGCCGCCCGTCGTGCTGCTCGACGTGCACCTGCCCGGCGGCAACGGGGGCGGCGGCGCGGAGGTCGTGCGCAGGTGCGCCGACCTGCTGGGCGAGACGAAGTTCCTGGCCCTCTCCGTGTCCGACGCCGCGGAGGACGTGGTGGCCGTCATCCGCGCCGGGGCGCGCGGGTACGTCACCAAGAACATCTCGGCGTCGGACCTGTCCGGCGCGGTCGTGCGCGTGGCCGGGGGAGACGCCGTCTTCTCGCCGCGCCTCGCGGGCTTCGTCCTGGACGCGTTCGGCACCGCGGCGGGCGACGTCGCCGTCGCGGACGACGAGCTGGACCGCCTGTCCAAGCGCGAGCAGGAGGTGATGCGCCTCATCGCGCGCGGGTACTCCTACCGCGAGGTGGCGAGCGAGCTCTTCATCTCCATCAAGACGGTCGAGACGCACGTGTCCGCGGTGCTGCGCAAGCTGCAGCTCTCCAGCCGCTACGAGCTCACGCGGTGGGCTGCGGCGCGGCGGCTGCTGTGAGCGCCGCGGCCCGGTACCGGTCGAGGACGACGTCTACCAGGGCGGCAGGCGCGTCCTCGTGGGCGACCAGCAGCGGCGCGGTCGTGACGTCGCCGCCGGCGCGCGCGGCGAGGTCGGCGAAGAACCCCGGAGCGAGCAGGTAGGACGCGACGACGACGCGGCGCCCGGGCTGGTCGGCACGGGCCGCGGTGACCACCTCGGCCACGCGAGGGGTGGCGTTGGCGATGTAGCCGACGATGACCCGGCGGCCCAGGCGCTCGCCGAGGCGGGCGGCGGTGGTCTCGCAGTCCGCGACGGCGCGGGCATCGCTGGACCCGGCAGCGGCCAGCACGACGGTGTCGTCCTCGCGCAGCCCCGCCTCGGCGAGGCGCTGCTCGAGCACGTCGACCAGGCGGTCGTCGGGCCCGAGGGCGCCGCCGAGCGTCACGTCGTCGCCGCCCGCGACGGCGGCGTCGACGTCCTCGCGCAGGTCGACGTGCACGTGATAGCCCGCCGACAGCAGCAGCGGCACGACGACGGTCGGCCGGGCGGCGGGGGTGTCGCGCAGGCCCGCCAGGCAGGTCGGCACGTCGGGCTGCTGCACGTCGACGAACCCCGCGTGCACGGTTGCGCCCGGGAGGCGGGCGGCCACCGCCTCGACGAGGGTCGCGACGGCGCCCGACCCGGTGGCGGAGGCGGTCCCGTGCGAGATCGCGAGCAGCGCGGGAGGCGGGGGCGGGGTCGGTGTCGCCGGCATGCCCGCGACGCTACGCGCGCCGTCGTGCGCCGCGGTTGCCGCCGCGTGAACTCCCGTCACGACGACCTCACCACGGGCGGCGCGGCGGTGTGCGCGGGGGCGGCGCCCGGCAGCCCGACCCAGGCCGGGCTGCGCCGCACGACGTCCCCCACCACGGTGACGGCGGGCGCCTGCACGCCGACGGCGCGCGCCCGGTCCGCGATGTCGGCGAGCGTGCCGACGGTGGTGCGCTGGTGGGCGCCGAACCCGTCCTCCACGACGGCGACGGGCGTGTCCGCCGGTCGCCCTGCGGTGACGAGGGCCCGCGCGGTGTCCGCCAGCCGGGTCACGCCCATGAGCAGCACGAGCGTGTGGTCGGTGCCGCCCGGCACCTGGCCGACGTCGTCGTGCCCCGTGAGCACGCTGAACCCGCGGGCCAGACCGCGGTGGGTGACCGGGATGCCGGCGGCGGCGGGCACGGAGACGGCGGACGTCACGCCGGGCACGACCTCCACCTCGATCCCCGCGGCGCGGCAGGCGTCGAGCTCCTCGCCGCCGCGGCCGAAGACGTACGGGTCGCCGCCCTTGAGGCGCACCACGTCGCGCCCGGCGAGCGCGTGCCGCACGAGCAGCGCGGAGATCTCCTCCTGCGGCACGGGGTGGTTCCCGGCCGTCTTGCCGACGTCGACCACCTCGACGTCGTCGCCCAGGCCGGCCACCAGCGAGCGCGGTGCCAGGCGGTCGACGACGACGACGTGCGCCGCGGCGAGCAGCCGCCGCCCGCGCACCGTGATCAGGCCGGCGGCGCCGGGACCGCCCCCCACGAGGGCCACCCGTCCGGGGCGCGGCGCACCGCCGTCGCCCGGCGCGTCGTCCGGGGACCCGGCGGGCCGCACCGGGCGCAGGGGCAGGCTGCCGTCGTCGAGCCCGGCCACCACGGCGTCGCGCACCCGCACCGCGCGGCGGGGGTCGCGACCGGCGGTGACGGCCACGGTGAGATCGCCCGCGGGGCGGCCGGCGGCGTCGGTCACGGGCGTGCGTGCCACGGCGGGCACCCACGCGGAGCCCAGCCCGGCGTCGCCGGCCGTGACGCAGAACGTCCGCAGCAGCTCGGCGTCGCCGGCCACGCGGGCGTCGACCGCCGGGTCGCCCGTGGCCGTGTGCACGAGCCACGCGCCGTCGAGGTCGCCGTCGCAGTAGCCGCGGGTGACCCGCTCGATCGCGCCCGAGGAGACGAGCGACGCGAGCTCCGGCACCACGTCCGGCGCGATCACCCGCACGCGGGCCCCCGCGGCGAGCAGGCCGCGCACGCGCCGCAGCGCCACCGGCCCGCCGCCCACCACGATCACCAGGCGCCCGGTGACCCGCAGGCCCAGGGGGTACGTGTCGTGCGGGGTCGCGGCGCGCGCGGCCCGCGACCCGGCCGGCGGCGTCCAGCGCTCGCTCATGCGTGCAGCCCGCACTCGGTCTTGTCGCGGCCCGCCCAGCGCCCGGCGCGGGCGTCCTGGCCCGACTCGACGCGCTGCGTGCAGGGCTCGCAGCCCACCGACGGGTATCCGTCGCTGAGCAGCGGGTTCACCACGACGCCGTGCCGGCGGGCGTACTCCTCGACCTCCTCGTCCGACCAGGCCGCGAGGGGGTTGATCTTCACGACGCCGTTGCGCTCGTCGAAGGAGACGAGGGGCGCGTTCGCCCGCGCCGCGGTCTCGCCGCGGCGGACGCCGGTCGCCCAGGCCTCGTAGCCCTGCAGGGCCTGCCGCATGGGAGCCACCTTACGCATGGCGCAGCAGGCCTCCGGGTCGCGGTCGTGCAGGCGCGGGCCGTGCGCGGCGTCCTGCTCGGCGACGGTGAGCTCGGGGCGGACGTCGACGACGTCCACGTCCATCTCGATCTCGACGGCGCCGCGCGTGCCGAGCGTCTCCGCGAAGTGGTAGCCGGTGTCCCCGAACAGGACGTCGACGAACGGGAGCTGCCGGGACACGAGGTGCGCCAGCACGAGGTCCTGCATCGACGACGCGACCGCGAGGTACGGACCGAACTCGCGCACCGCCCAGGCCACGACCTCCTCGGCCGTCGCCTCGGGCCGGTCTCCGTCGGCGTGCAGCTGGGCCCGTCCGCGCTCGACGACGTGGCGCAGGTCCTCGGTGGAGCGGCGGTGCCGGGCGGCGCGGGCGCGGTGCCGGGCGCCGCGCGACTCCTCGCGGGCGGCCGCCCGCGCCCGCACCTGGGCGAGCCGGTCGCCGCCGGCGGACGCGAGCAGGGTGACCGGGGAGGACAGCTCGACTGCCGTCACCGCAAGGCCTCCTCGTCGGCGCGGTGCGCCCACTGGGCGAAGGTCTCGCCGCCGGTGTGCTCGGCGTCGTACCGCCGCACGACGCGCTCCACGTAGTCGCCGACCTCGGCGGCCGGCACCTTCAGGCCCCGCACCGTGCGGCCGAGCTCGCCCGCGTCGCGCCCCTCGCCGACCAGGCCGCCGCCCAGGTGCACCTGGAACCCCGGCATCTGCTCGCCGTCGACGGTGATGATCTGGCCCTTGAGCCCGATGTCCGCCGTCTGGATCCGGGCGCAGGAGTTGGGGCAGCCGTTGACGTTGAGCTCGATAGGCCGGTCGACCCGCGCCGTGACGTCCCCGAGCCGTTCCTCGAGCTCGCCGATCACGCGCGCCGCGGTGTCCTTGGTGTCGACGATGGCGAGCTTGCAGAACTCGATGCCCGTGCAGGCGATGGTCGAGCGGCGGAACAGGCTCGGCCGGGCGGTGAGGCCCAGCGGCTCGAGTCCGGCGACCAGCTCGTCGACGCGGTCACCGGGCACGCCCAGGACCACGACCTTCTGGTGGGCGGTGAGCCGCGCGGAGTCGGCGCCCACCTTCTCGATGAGGTCGGCCAGCCCGGTCAGAGTGTTGCCGCCGACGCGGCCGACCACCGGCGCGGCGCCCACGTAGAAGCGACCGTCCTTCTGCTCGTGCACGCCCACGTGGTCGCCCGGCCGGGTGGCCGGTGCGGGGGCCGGGCCGTCGGGCAGGGCGTAACCCAGGTACTCGCCCTCCAGCACCTCGCGGAACTTCTCGGTGCCCCAGTCGGCCAGCAGGAACTTCAGGCGGGCCTTGTTGCGCAGCCGGCGATAGCCGTAGTCGCGGAAGATCCGGATGACGCCGTGCCAGACGTCCGGCGCCTGGTCCTCGGTGACGAAGACGCCGAGCCGCTCCCCGAGCCGCGGCGTCGTCGACAGCGCGCCGCCCACCCACAGGTCGTAGCCCGGGCCGAGCTCCGGGTGCACCACGCCGACCAGCGAGATGTCGTTGATCTCGTGCACGACGTCGAGGCTGGGGTGGCCGGTGATCGCGGTCTTGAACTTGCGGGGCAGGTTCGCCAGCTCCGGGTCGCCGATGTACCGGCGCTTGATCTCGTGGATCACCGGCGTCGGGTCGATGATCTCGTCCGCCGCGATGCCCGCGACCGGGCTGCCGAGGAACCCGCGGGGCGAGTCGCCGCACGCCGTGGTCGTCTCGAGGCCCACCGTGTCGAGGCGGCGCCAGATCTCCGGCATGCTCTCGATCTCGATCCAGTGGTACTGGATGTTCTGCCGGTCGGTGATGTCGGCCGAGCCGCGCCCGAAGTCGGCCGAGATGCCCCCGAGCACCCGCAGCGCGGCGGGGTCGAGCGCCTGCCCGTCGGACCGCACCCGCAGCATGAAGTACTCGTCCTCGAGCTCGTGCGGCTCGAGCGTCGCCGTGCGGCCGCCGTCGATCCCCGGCTTGCGCTGCGTGTACAGGCCCCACCAACGGAACCGGCCGTGCAGGTCGTCGTCGGCGATGGAGTCGAAGCCCTGGTGCGCGTAGACCGACTCGATCCGGTCGCGGACGCCGAGCGGCGCCGCCTCCTGCTTGAACTCCTCGTTGTGGTTGAGGGGGGTGGTGCCGTCCACCTTCCACTGGCCGTTCGGGCGCGTGGCGCGCGGCGGCCGGACACGGGCGGGGGCGGCGTTCTCGCTGGTGGTGGAGGGTGCGGTGGCGGTGGTCTGCGTCGTCATCTGGGGGGAGTTCCTCGGGTCCTCGGGGGCGGGACGCGCGACGACGAGCGACTCAGCGGGGGTGGGCCGAGGACCGACGGCGCGCGCCGGTGCTCAGGAGCCGCGCGAGGGCGGCAGGGCTGAGGTAGGGCGCGATCAGCGACAGCAGCACAGACAGCTGCGCATGCTGCGACGCACGCACGCCGGCATCCCGTGACGAGTCGTCACGAGGAGGCGGTGCGCGGCCGTGGTCATGGGGACGACCGTAACGGCACGGGGCGCGGTCGCGCGAGAGCGGGTCCACATGCTGGGACCACATGTTGGGACGACTGCCGTCCGGCTTGCGCGGGTGCCCCTGGGTGTGAGGTGTGACCGGTTGCGGACGGGGGCGTCAGATCCCCGTCGGCGCGCGGATAGGCTGGCCCGCATGGAGTTCCTCTACAACGTCTTCGTCGCGCTCCACTTCGTGGGCTGGGCGATCGTCCTCGGCGGCTACATCGCGTCGATCAAGGGCCCTGGCCTCTACCGTGGGGTCTTCCACGGCGCCGCGACGGCCGTCGTCGCGGGCGTCCTCATGGTCGGCACCGCCGAGATGGCCGACCTCTGGGCCGACGGCGGCCCCAGCATGGCGAAGATCGGCGTCAAGCTCGTCATCGCGCTGATCATCGCGATCCTCGCCTTCCTCGCCAAGCGCCAGGGCGCCAAGGGCGACAACGGCACGGGCGCGGTCGCCCCCGGCCTCAAGCACTCGATCGGCGCGCTGACGCTGGTCAACATCCTGGTCGCGGTCTTCTGGAACTGACCGCGCCGGGGCTCTCGGGGCGGCGACGATGAGCGTCCTCGGGGAGGTCTTGGTCGGGCTGGCGATCGCCGTCGGCCTGGTCGGCATCGTCGTGCAGGTGCTCCCCGGCAACGTGCTGGTGCTGGGGAGCATCCTCGTGTGGGCGTGGGTCACCGGCGGGACGGCGGCCTGGGTCTGCTTCGCCGTCGCCGCCGTGGCGGTGGCGCTCGCCGAGACCGGCCAGTGGTTGCTCGCTGGTCGTCACATGCGGCGCGCCGAGGTGCCCTGGAGCACGCTCGCGATCGCCGGCGTCGCGGGGATCGTCGGGTTCTTCGTGGTGCCCGTCGTGGGCCTCTTCCTGTTCTTCGCCGGCGCCGTGTACCTCGTCGAGCTGGCCCGTCGCCGCAACGCCGCCGTCGCGTGGACCGCCACGCGCGCGGCGCTCAAGGCCACGCTCATCACCATCGGCGTGCAGCTCGCCGGCGGCCTCGTCGCCACCGTCGCGTGGGTCGTGGGCCTCGTCGTGACCTGAGCTCGCCCCTCACCTCCCGGGCGTGTCCGCGACCCGGAACCGCACGACATCGATGACGTCACCGTCGCCGATGGCCGGGTAGTGGTGCGTGCGCAGCGCGTCGCGCAGCTGGTCCGCCGTGCAGGCCTCCAGGGCGGCCTGTTCGTCGGTGATCTCGGCGAACGGCGTCTGCTCCACGGGCTCGACCACGCCCGGCAGGGAGCGAAGGCGGTCGTCGAACTCGAACAGGAGGGTCACGGGGCCGGGTGCCGCCGGGTCTGCGAACCGGGTGGTGGCCGTCTTCGTCCCGGCGACGACGGCGTCCCAGTGCCGCGGGTTGAACCGCAGGAGGCGGGGCGGGGCCGCGCCCCGGCGTTCGTAGGCGTACGGCAGCAGCTCGCGGGCGGGCACCGCGACCAGGTCCGCGCCGTCGGGCACGACCACGTGCGCGTCGGGGTGCTGGTCGATCAGCACCTGACGGCACCGGCCGCACGGCGCCAGGACCCCTCGTCCGCCGTCGCCGACCGCGACGATCCCGGCGACCGGGATGCCTCCCGCGGCTGCCGCGACGCCGAGCGCGACCAGCTCCGCGCACGGACCTCCCGTGAAGTGGTGCACGTTGACGCCCGTGTGGACGCGGCCGTCCACGTCCATGACGGCAGCCGCGACCGTGTGCACCCCGGAGCCGTCGTCCGGCAGTCGGCTCGAGGCGGCCACGGCGGCGTCGAGGAGGAGCGCCTCGGGTGGGAAGAGCACGTGACGGAACGTACACCGCCCACCCGTCCAGGTCGCCGGGCCGCCGCTCCGACGTCAGGCGGGGAGGCTCCGCGGGGCATACATGATCACGGCGACTCCGACGAGGCAGAGCAGCGCGCCGGCGACGTCCCAGCGGTCGGGCCGGAAGCCGTCGACGACCATGCCCCACGCCAGCGACCCGGCGACGAACACCCCGCCGTACGCCGCCAGGATGCGGCCGAAGTTCGCGTCGGGCTGGAGGCTCGCGAAGAACCCGTACGCCCCGAGGGCGACGACGCCCGCCCCGATCCAGATCCAGCCGCGGTGCTCGCGCACCCCCTGCCACACCAGCCAGGCGCCGCCGATCTCGAAGACGGCGGCGGCGACGAAGAGCAGGATCGAGCGGAGCACGGTCATGCGCAGGAGTGTCGCGCGCCGGAGCTGTCCGCCGCGAGCCGGCGTCCGTCACCCGGCAGGGCTCTCCGTCACGTACACGGTGTTGCCGTCCGGGTCCCGGAACTCGAACATCGGCGGCGCCGACTCCCACAGCAGGAGCTCGCCGACGTCGGCGCCCGCCTGGGTCAGCGCGGCGTGGGCGGCGGCCGCGTCGGGCGTCGCCAGCCGGATCCCGGTGTCGACGCCGGCGGGCAGCTGCTCGCCGGCGCGCACGAGCGCGAGCGACGTCGTGGCGCCCGGCGCGGCGACGTCGATCCAGCGGAAGCCGGGCTGCAGCTCCGCGTCGAAGCGGACCTCGAGCCCGAGGGGCCCGGTGTAGAAGGCGAGCGCGGCGTCCTGGTCACGGACGGGGATCGCGACGGTCTGGACCTCGGTGAATCGGGCGGCGGACACGGTGACTCCTCCTCGGACGACCGCCCGGCGCCGGACGCGCCGGGTGCGGCACGGGTGAGACCGGGGGCGGGGCCGGATCTCATCGGCGACCGGCTTAGGGTGTCGGTCGACAGGCACGGCACGACGGAGGACCCATGACGACCCACGACGCGGCAGGGCGGCGGCACGACGAGCGGTGGCAGGTGCGCGTCGCGACGCTCGACGAGCTGGACGCGCGCACCGCCTACGAGGCGTGGCGCCTGCGGCAGGACGTGTTCGTGGTCGAGCAGGAGTGCGCCTACCCCGACCTGGACGGCCGTGACGGCGAGCCCACGGCGCGGCACGTCGTGCTGCTCGACGCGGATCAGGGCGGCCGTGTCGTCGCGACGGCCCGCGTGCTCGACGACGGCGACGTGCAGCGCATCGGTCGCGTCGTCTGCCACTCGGACGTGCGCGGCACCGGGGCGTCGGGCGTCCTCATGCGCGCCGCGCTCGAGGCCGCCACCGGGTCGGCGCCACGGGCCGACGTCGTGCTCGGGGCGCAGTCGCCGCTGACGGGCTGGTACGGGCGGTTCGGCTTCGTGCCGGACGGGCCGGAGTACCTCGAGGACGACATCCCGCACACCCCGATGCGGCTGCGCCGCTAGCTCTCGCCCGGCCCCAGGCGCACCGCGCCGACGATCCCGCGCGCCCGGGCGGCGGCGTCGGGCACCGCGTCGAGGCCGGCGTAGACGGCGAGGAACGCCTCGAAGAGCGCGGCCCCCGCCAGGGTCCGGGCCACCGCCTCCGTGTCGAGGTCGGCGGTGACCCGGCCGTCGCGTGCCTCGGCATCGAGGTAGGCCTGCACCTGGAGGGCCGGCCCCTGGGGCCCCGCACCGCGGCGGCCCAGGCCCTCGCGGTGCGCCGCGAGCAGCTCCGGTGCCCCGAGGATCGATGCGGCCATGGGGAACGACCGCGCGTAGAACGCGAACAGCTGCCCGACGAGGGCTGTGACGTTCCCCTGGACCGTCCCGCGGCCCACGAGGTCGGCGGGGGCGTCGAGCCGGGGGGCCCGCTCGGACAGCACACCGAGGAACAGTTCCTGCTTGTCGGAGAAGTGCTTGTAGAGCAACGCCTCGGAGCAGCCCGCCGCGCGCGCGATCTCCTTGGTCGTGGCCCGGGCGATCCCGCGTTCGCGCAGCACCGTCGCCGCCGCGTCGAGGATCCGGTCGCGTGTACCCATGCGTCCTCCTGGTCGTGGCCTGCCGTCGGTGCGGTCCGCGCCCTCCGCCCGCCCGTTGACAGGCCGGGGACCTGTCCCCATCCTAGAGGTGAGTGAACACTTACTCACCCGTCGGACACGAGGAGACGCTCATGAAGATCGCCGTGCTGGGAGCCACCGGACGGACCGGCCGCCTGGTGGTGGAGCAGGCGCGTCGCCGCGGGCACCATGTCGTCGCCGTCGTGCGCGACCGGTCCCGCCTGGGCGACCTCACGCCGGACGACGTCGCGACGGCCGACGGCCTGGACGCGGCCGCGGTCACCGCCGCGCTCGCGGGGGCCGACGCCGTGGTGTCGGCTCTGGGGCCGGTGCCGGGCAGCGGCCCCGGCGTGCAGGGCGAGCTCACCGAGGTGCTGGTGCGCGCCGCCCGCGACGCCGGGGTGGTCCGCGTCGTCGTCGTGACGGCGAGCGGCTGGGTGGTCGACGGCGACGACCCGCTGTCGCGCTATCTCGCCAAGCCGATCCTGGCCCGCGCGCTGCGCGACGCGAACGCGGGGTTCGCCCGCGCGGAGCCCGCGGTGCGTGGCTCCGGTCTCGACTGGACGATCGTGCGGCCGCCCATGCTGCGCGACGGCGCCGCCCGCGGCCGGTACCACGAGCGGCGTGACGGGAACGTGCGCTGGCGCTGGTCGATGCGCCGGGCCGACCTCGCCGCGGCGGTCTGCGACCTGCTGGAGGACCCGACGGCCGTCGGCGCGACGGTGTCGGTCGCGGGCTGAGCGACGGCCCACGGTCCGGGGTCGAGCGGCGGGCCGGCCGAGCTCGAGGAGCACCGGCCGGGCCGGGTGCAGCAGCTCGAACGCCCGGACAGGGCCGGCGGGCGTCACGAGATCGACGTCCGGCACGCGGCGGCCCCGCAGCGGATGGCCCGGGCCGAGGTCGTACGCGACGTCGAGCCCGGTGACCAGGGCGGCGACCGGGTGCCGGCGCCGTCGACGGCGAGCACGGCGTCGAGCAGGTCGGCGATCCCGCGCTGGTCGAGCAGCTCGATCGTGCGGGCGTCGATCCCGCCGCCGCGCGAGCCGACGAGGTCCTGCGACTCCCGCCGCTCGAGGACGACGACGTCCGCCCCCGCGAGCCGCAGCTCGCGCGCCAGCATCAGCCCGGTCGGGCCGCGCCCGACCGCCGCCACGTCGTGCACCTGGATCCCCCGATCGGTCGCCTGATCCCATCCTGTCCCGTTCTCCGGTGTCGGTCGCGGAGCCTAGGCTTGGTCCACGATGACCTCCCTGTTCGACAGCCTGTCCCTGCCCGGGTTCGACCACGCCGCGAAGGACGACACGGCACGCCTGCCGTCCACCGCCCCGCGCTGGGACGACGATGCCGCCGACCCGGCGTCCGGCGCGCCCGCGTGGGTGCGTGACGCGGCATCGGACGCCCACGACGGCGGCGAGCCCGGCCGGCCTCGGGTCGGCGGGGCGTTCTCCCACCTGGACCCCGACGCGCTGCTGGAGGGGCTCAACCCGCAGCAGCGGGCCGCCGTCGAGCACCACGGGTCGCCGCTGCTCATCGTCGCGGGCGCGGGGTCGGGCAAGACGCGCGTGCTCACGCACCGCATCGCGCACCTCCTGGCCACGGGCCGGGCGCGGGCGGGGGAGATCCTCGCGATCACCTTCACCAACAAGGCCGCCGCGGAGATGCGCGAGCGCGTGGAGCACCTCGTGGGCCCGGCCGGCGGCCGGATGTGGGTCTCGACGTTCCACTCCGCCTGCGTCCGGATCCTGCGCAAGGAAGCAAAGACCCTCGGCCTGCGCTCCAGCTTCTCCATCTACGACGCGGCGGACTCGCAGCGCCTCATCACGCTGGTGACGCGCGAGCTGGACCTCGACGCGAAGAAGTACCCGGCGCGCTCGCTGGCGCACAAGATCAGCGACCTCAAGAACGAGCTGATCGACCCGGAGACCTACGCGCGGTCGTCCGGCGCGGACACCGCCGAGCACGCCGACGCCGTGGAGCCGACCGGCTCGGGCTGGCGGGCCCGGGCGGCCGGCGGCGGGCTCGCCGACGGCGGGGCGCCGGAGTTCGACACGGTCCTCGCCGACGTCTACCGCCGTTACCAGCAGCGGCTCGCGCAGGCGAACGCGCTCGACTTCGACGACATCATCATGACCACCGTGAACCTGCTGCAGGCGTTCCCCAACGTGGCGGAGCACTACCGCCGCCGGTTCCGGCACATCCTCGTGGACGAGTACCAGGACACGAACCACGCCCAGTACATGCTGGTGCGCGAGCTCGCGGGCGCCACCGCCGACGGCCCCGGCGTCGACGGCCTCGTCCCCGCCGAGCTCACCGTCGTCGGCGACGCCGACCAGTCGATCTACGCGTTCCGCGGCGCCACGATCCGCAACATCGTGGAGTTCGAGGAGGACTACCCGGACGCCACGACCATCCTGCTGGAGCAGAACTACCGCTCCACGCAGACGATCCTGACGGCCGCCAACGCGGTGATCTCGCGCAACCCCGACCGCAAGCCGAAGCGGCTGTGGACCGACGCCGGCGCGGGGGAGAAGATCGTCGGCTACGTGGCCGACGACGAGCACGGCGAGGCGCGGTTCGTCGCGGAGGAGATCGACCGGCTCGGCGACGCCGACGGCGTGCGCCCGGGCGACGTCGCGGTGTTCTACCGCACCAACGCGCAGTCCCGCGCGCTGGAGGAGGTGCTGATCCGCGTCGGCCTGCCGTACAAGGTGGTGGGCGGCACCCGGTTCTACGAGCGCCGCGAGGTCAAGGACGCCGTCGCCTACCTGCGCGCCCTGGCGAACCCGGACGACGACGTCAACCTGCGTCGCGTGCTCAACGTGCCCAAGCGCGGGCTGGGGGACAAGGCCGAGTCCATGGTGGCCGGGTTCGCGGACCGCGAGCGCGTCTCGTTCGGCACCGCCCTGGAGCGCGCCGACGAGATCCCCGGCCTGACGACCCGCACGTCCAAGCCGCTGCTGGCGTTCCGCGACATGATGCGCGAGCTGCGTGCCCTCGTCGACGCCGGCGAGCCCCCCGCGACGATCCTCGGCGCGGTGCTGGACCGCACGGGCTACCTCGCCGAGCTGCGCGCGTCCGACGACCCGCAGGACGCGTCCCGGGTGGAGAACCTCGCCGAGCTGCACGCCGTCGCGGCCGAGTTCAGCGAGCTCGACCCCGAGGGCGACCTGGCGGACTTCCTCGAGCGCGTGTCGCTCGTGGCCGACGCCGACCAGATCCCCGACGAGGACGTGGCCGACGGCGAGGCGGAGCAGGAGCCCAAGGAGGACCAGGGCGTCGTCACCCTCATGACCCTGCACACCGCGAAGGGGCTGGAGTTTCCCGTCGTCTTCCTCACGGGCATGGAGGACGGCACGTTCCCGCACATGAGGTCGCTGCACGACGACACGGAGCTCGCCGAGGAGCGGCGGCTGGCCTACGTGGGGATCACGCGCGCCCGCCAGCGGCTGTACGTCAGCAGGTCGGCGGTGCGGTCCGCGTGGGGCACGCCCAACGAGTTCCCGCCCAGCCGATTCCTCGAGGAGGTCCCCGAGGAGCTGTGGGACTGGCGGCGGCGGGAGTCGTCCACCCAGTACCTGCGACGCGGCGGGTCCGCCTGGGGCGGGTCGGGTCGCGACCGCCGGGGCGGCACGGGCGGTACCTGGTCGCCGGAGCGCCGCTCGTCGGGCACGGCGGCGCCGACCGAGCGCCGCGCGCCGTCGTCGGGCGTGGGCGGCCGGCTCGGCACGCCGAAGGGCGGCGGCGCGACGTCGGGTGGCACGGGCGCGACGTTCGGATCGGCCACGCCGCGCAAGGACGCGGACGTCCCGTCGCTCGACGTCGGGGACAAGGTGACGCACGACGCCTACGGGCTCGGCACGGTCGTCTCGCTCGAGGGCAGCGGGCCCAACGCGGTCGCGCGGATCGACTTCGGCTCCGACGGCACGAAGCGGCTGCTCCTGCGGTACTCGCCGGTCACGAAGCTCTGACGCTCCGAGCCTCGGCGGCCGTCGCGCGAGGGCGGTGGCGGCCTGGCATGGTGACCGTGTGCTGCTCGACGCGAGGACGCTGCGGGGGCTGGCGGACGGGACGGTGACGCACACGTACCGGCGGTGGTCCGTGGTGCGGGTGCGCCCCGGGTCGACGATGCGCACGCGCGTCGGGGTGGTCGAGGTGACGGCGCTCGACCTGATCGCCCTGGAGGACGTCGACGACCCGGACGCCGGCGGGGCGGGGTTCCGCTCGGGTGCGGCCGCGAGGTCCTGGATCGAGAAGCGCGGCGAGGGCGAGCTGTACCGCGTGGGCCTGCGCCTGGCCGGCCCGGACCCGAGGGTCGCTCTGCGCGAGGACGGCGACCTCGACGCGGCGGCCGTGGACAAGATCCGGGCCCGGCTGGCGCGGATGGACCGCGCGGCGCCGGAGCCGTGGACCCGCGCCTACCTCGAGCTGGTCGCGGCGCGGCCCGCCGTCGTCGCGCGCACCCTGGCGGAGGGGCTCGGGATGGAGCGCGACCCGTTCAAGATCCGGGTGCGCCGGCTCAAGGAGCTCGGCCTCACCGAGAGCCTCGACGTCGGCTACCGCCTGTCCCCGCGCGGTCGGGCGTACCTGGCCGCGACCGAGGCCGACCGCGCGACGTGAGACCCGCGGCGCTCATGGGTGCGCAGCCGGCACGACACCTGCGTGTACACCCTGGGCGCTCAGGCCGCGCGGGGCTCCTGCTCGGTGGCGCTGCGGAGCGCCGCGACGTCGCTGCCCGCCTCGTGCAGCACGGTCTCGAGGAGACGCCCGCCGGGGCAGTCGGCACGGAGGACGCCCAGGAGCAGGTGGCGGTCGTCGATCCCCTTGTCGCCCAACCGGATCGCCTCGCGCAGCGAGAGCTCGAGCGCCTTGCGGGCATCCGCGGTGAACGGCCAGTGCTTGCGGCGTCGCGTGCCTCGGTGCGCGGCCCGCTCGAGCGCCCCCGTACCGAAGACCTCGTCGGCGCGCCGGCTGACCTCGTCGAGGTCGATCCCGACGGCGGCGAGCGCCTCGGCGTCGAGCACCTCGCCGTGCCGCACGGCGTCCCGGGCGAGCGTGGCGAGATGCTCGGGCCGGACCCCGCAGGCCGCCAGCGCGACGGGGGCGCGTCCCGTGCTCTCGGCGAGCGTGACGACCAGGTGCCGGGTGTCGATCGACTCCGACCGCTCACGCTCGGCGACCTCGACCGCGCCCTGCACCACCGCGCGTGCGTCCTTGGTGAACTTCTCGAACATCAGATCCTCCTGCCGTGCTTCTTGTGGACCGCCTGCTTGCTCACGCCGAGCGCGTCCGCGACGTCCTGCCACGACCAGCCGAGGCCCCGGGCGCGCTCCACCTGGAGCGTCTCGAGCCGGTCGGCCAGGTCGCGCAGCGCGCGCACGGCCCGCAGGCCCTCTGCTGGGTCGTCGCCGGCGGCCGCGCCGGCCAGCGTCTTCTCCGTCATGCCGTCAACGATGGTTGACGGCATGGAAACTGTCAACCCTGGTTGACGCACCGAGCCCGAGGCCGACGGCCGGGCGGGCGGATGTGGGATCGGTCACCTGCGGCGGGGGAATGCAGGGCCGATGTTCCCGGCGTCGTGCGGGTCGGACTACCCTGTTCGGGGATGTCTTGATGTCGAGACATCCGTTCGTGCCGGCCTCTGCCGACCCAGGGGCACCACCGATGGAAGGACGCAGCAGGGTGGACCTGTTCGAATACCAGGCTCGCGACATCTTCGAGAAGCACGGCGTGCCCGTGCTCGGCGGCGTCGTCGCGACGACGCCCGAAGAGGCTCGCGCAGGTGCAGAGAAGCTCGGCGGCGGGACCGTCGTCGTCAAGGCCCAGGTGAAGGTCGGTGGCCGCGGCAAGGCCGGCGGCGTCAAGCTGGCCCACTCCCCGGCTGAGGCCGAGGAGAAGGCCGGCGAGATCCTCGGGATGGACATCAAGGGCCACACGGTCCACCGTGTGATGGTCGCGCAGGGCGCCAAGATCGCCGAGGAGTTCTACTTCTCCGTGCTGCTGGACCGCGCGAACCGCAACTACCTCGCCATGTGCTCCGTCGAGGGCGGCATGGAGATCGAGCAGCTCGCCGTCGAGCGCCCCGAGGCGCTCGCCCGCGTCGCCGTCGACCCGATCGTCGGCATCGACGAGGCCAAGGCCCGCGAGATCGTCGACACGGCGAACTTCGCCGAGGACCTCAAGGCCCCCGTCGCCGACGTCATCCAGAAGCTCTGGACGGTCTTCACGGCCGAGGACGCCACCCTCGTCGAGGTGAACCCGCTGGTCCGCACCGAGGACGGCGCGATCGTCGCCCTCGACGGCAAGGTGACGCTGGACGACAACGCCTCCGAGGTGCGCCACCCCGACCACGAGGCGCTCGAGGACAAGGCCGCGGCTGACCCGCTGGAGGCCAAGGCCAAGGAGAACGGCCTCAACTACGTCAAGCTCGACGGCGAGGTCGGCATCATCGGCAACGGCGCGGGCCTCGTGATGAGCACCCTCGACGTCGTCGCCTACGCCGGCGAGGCGCACGGCGGCGTGAAGCCCGCCAACTTCCTCGACATCGGCGGCGGCGCGAACGCCACCGTCATGGCGAACGGCCTGGACGTCATCCTCAACGACCCGCAGGTCAAGAGTGTGTTCGTCAACGTCTTCGGCGGGATCACCGCCTGCGACGAGGTTGCCAAGGGCATCGTGGGCGCGCTGGAGATCCTCGGCGACGAGGCCAGCAAGCCGCTCGTGGTGCGCCTGGACGGCAACAACGTGGACCTCGGCCGCGCCATCCTGCGCGAGGCGAACCACCCGCTGGTCACCCTGGCCGAGACCATGGACGGCGGCGCCGACAAGGCTGCCGAGCTGGCCAACGCCTGATCGCCCCGAGACGACGCGGAAAGCAGAGACTTCACTGACATGTCCATCTACCTGAACAAGGACAGCAAGATCATCGTCCAGGGCATCACCGGCGGGATGGGTGCCAAGCACACCGCCCTGATGCTCGACTCCGGCGCACAGATCGTGGGCGGCGTGAACGCCCGCAAGGCCGGCACCACCGTGACCCACAAGGACCACGAGGACAACGACGTCACCCTGCCCGTCTTCGGCACCGTCAAGGAGGCCATGGCGGAGACCGGCGCGAACGTGTCGGTCCTGTTCGTGCCCCCGGCGTTCACCAAGGACGCGGCGATCGAGGCCGTCGACGCCGAGATGCCGCTGATCGTCGTCATCACCGAGGGTGTCCCGGTGCAGGACTCGGCCGAGGTCTTCGCCTACCTCCAGGGCAAGAAGACCCGCATGATCGGCCCGAACTGCCCGGGCGTCATCACGCCGGGCGAGTCGCTCGCCGGCATCACGCCGCACACCATCACCGGCAAGGGCCCGATCGGCCTCGTGTCGAAGTCGGGCACCCTGACCTACCAGATGATGTACGAGCTGAAGGACCTCGGGTTCTCCACCGCCATCGGCATCGGCGGCGACCCGGTCATCGGCACCACGCACATCGACGCGCTCGAGGCCTTCGAGAACGACCCGGAGACCAAGGCCATCGTCATGATCGGCGAGATCGGCGGCGACGCCGAAGAGCGCGCGGCGGCCTACATCGCCGAGCACGTCACGAAGCCGGTCGTCGGCTACGTGGCCGGCTTCACCGCCCCCGAGGGCAAGACGATGGGCCACGCCGGCGCCATCGTCTCCGGCTCGGCGGGCACCGCGCAGGCCAAGAAGGAGGCCCTCGAGGCCGTGGGCGTGAAGGTCGGCAAGACGCCGTCCGAGACCGCCGAGCTCATGCGGGAGATCCTGCAGGCGCTCTGACCCCTCCGTCGCTCGAGCGCGTCGAGACCAGGTCTCGACGCGCTCGACCAGCGGTTCGACGTCGGCGCCCGTCCCCCCGGGGGCGGGCGCCGTCGTCGTGTCTGCGCTCTTCCGCCGCCGCGCCGGGTGACGATGGGCCGGTGAGCGCACCGCCCGGCACCCGCCCCACCCGCACCGCCAGGACCGTCGACGGCGACGCGCCCGCCCGGCGCGTCGGTCGCGGGGGCGAGCGCTTCGCCACCGCGACGTCCGGCGCCTGGGCCACGGTGCAGGGGGTCGTGCTGTCCGGGGCGGTCGTGGTGCTGCTGGCGGTGGTCGGCGTGCTCGGCGGGTCGCCGGACTCCGCGTGGACCGGCGCCGTGGGCGTGGCGACCGGGCTGTGGCTGCTGGGTCACGGCGTGCCGATCGACGCGGGCGCCGGAGTGATCACCCTGGTCCCGCTCGGCATCGGCGCCCTCGCGGTCTTCACCACCTACGTCTCCGTCCGGCGCTCCGCCCTGCCGACCCTGGCCGCCTGGGTCGGGGCCACCACGACCTACGCGGTCGTGACGGTCGCGCTCGCGGCCGCGACGGCGGGCGTGGCGGGCGGCGACGGGCTCGCCTCTGCTGGCACCCGGCTGGCCCTCGCGGCGCTCGGCGGCGTCGTCGTGGGCGGCGCCGGCGCGGCGCTCGGGATCCTCGTCCCGCCGGACCGGCCCGAGGTCGTCGTCCCGGGTGGCCTGCTCGACCGCGCCGTGCCCGACGTCGTGCGGCTCGGCCTGCAGGCGGGGACGGTCGCACTCGTGGCGCTGTCCGGCCTGGGGGCCGCCCTCACGATCGTGTGGGTCGTGGCGGGACGTGCGACGTCGGAGGACGTGGTGACCGGCCTCGACCCGGGGTGGATCGGCGGGATCGTCTTCGCCGTGGCCCAGCTCGCGCTGCTGCCCAACCTCGTGCTGTGGGCGACGTCCTGGTTGGCCGGGCCCGGGTTCGCCGTGGGCCAGGGCACGTCGTTCGCCCCGGGCGGCACCGAGGCGGGCCCGCTGCCCGCCGTGCCGCTGCTGGGTGCGCTGCCGGGCCCCGACTGGGCCGGCCTGACGGCGGCCGTCGGCGGTCCGCTGGCCGTCGTGGCCTGCGGCGCGCTCGCGGGGTGGTTCGCGTGGCGCCGGCTCGACCCCGAGCGCGTGCAACGGGCCGACCTGGCCCAGGTGCTCGCGGGGGTCGTGCTCCTGGCCGGCGTCGCGACCGCGGTGCTGCAGAGGTGGGCCGGGGGAGCGGCAGGCGCCGGGCGCCTGGCGCAGGTGGGCGCGGACCCGCTGCTCACCGGTGCCGTCGTGGCGGTCGAGGTCGGTGTCGGGGCGGCGGTCGTGCTGGCGTGGGCGTACCTGGACGTCGGGGCGCGGCTGCGTCGCGAGTAGCCCGCCCGAGTAGGGTTTGCGTCGTGCAGACCCCGTCCGGCCACCCTGTCGCGTCCACCTCCGCCCAGGCCACGGCCCAGGCCCGGCTCGTCGTCCTGGCCTCCGGCGGCGGCTCCAACCTTGCCGCCCTCCTCGCGGCCCACGACGACATGGCCTACGGGGCCCGCGTCGTGGGGGTCGTCTCCGACAAGCCCGGCGCCGGAGCGCTCGACCTGGCGCGCGACGCCGGCGTTGCGTCCGTCGTCGTCGCCCCGAAGGACTTCGACGACCGGCCGGCGTGGAACGTCGGGATGGCGGAGGCGGTCGCCGTCTTCCGGCCCGATTACGTGGTGCTCGCCGGGTTCATGCGCATCCTCGCGTCCTCGTTCGTCGAGCGGTTCGCGGGCCGGATCGTCAACACGCACCCCGCGCTGCTGCCATCGTTCCCCGGCGCGCACGGCGTGCGCGACGCCCTCGCGTACGGGGTCAAGGTGACCGGCTGCACGGTGCACGTCGTGGACGCTGGCGTCGATACGGGGCCGATCCTCGCGCAGGCCGTCGTGCCCGTGCACGACGCCGACGACGAGGCGTCGCTGCACGAGCGGATCAAGGTCGCCGAGCGTGCGCTGCTCGTCGAGACCGTGGGCCGCGTCGCGCGCGAGGGACTGCGCGTCGACGGCCGGCGCGCGACCCTCGGCTGAGGTCGCGCCTCAGCCCTTCGCGGTCGTGCCCGCGTCCCCGCGCGGGTCGTCGCGCGGGGCGACCGCGGTGAGCAGCTGGTACACCTCGCGTGGGGTCTCGCCCGCGTCGCGGGCCGCCGAGAGGCTGCGTTCCGACCAGCGGTTGAGGAGCTCTGAGAGCTCGAGGATGAGCTCGTTCGCGTCGTCGCGGGTGAGCAACATCGTGGTGAGCATGAACGTGCGGCCGGCGTCCCGGGTCTCCTCGTGGCTCCCGTGCGAGAACACCTCGGAGAGCCACTCGACGGTCGGTCGCAGGATGAGGTCGGCGGCGTCGCCGGCGGCGGGCTTCACGTTGTAGCTCGTCGCGACGTTCTTCCATACGCGGTCCCGCTTGTCGCGGGCGTGCTCGGGGGCCTCGACGATCATCCCGGCCTTGGCGAGCACCCGGAGGTGGAAGCTCACGGAGTTCGCGGGCTGCCCGATCGCCTCGGCCAGGTCGGCGGCACGGGCGTGCCCGACCACCGCGAGCTGCATGAGGATCCGTTGCCGCACCGGGCTGGCGATGGCGCGCAACGACTCCGGGTCGCTGATGTCCATGGTCTCCAGCACGTCCCGAAGCCTAGCAACGTCTCGCAACATCAAGTGCGCAACTACTATTGCGCAACTGTAGTTGCGGGACTAGCGTCCTTCCCATGAGCCAGACCACGGCGGCCGCAGCGCCGTCCACCGCGAGCGAGACCGCCACCCCGGCCGAGGGGACCGCGACGACCGAGGTCCTCGAGCCCCTGCGGCGCAACCGCCCGTTCATGCTGCTGATGACCGGGCTCACCGCCCAGTCGCTGGGTGGCAGCGTCACCAGGTTCGCCGTGCCGCTGCTGGCGCTGCAGCTCACCGGCTCGCCGACCGCCGCAGGGCTCGTGGCGGCGATCGGGCAGACCGGTGCGCTGCTGGCGGCGCTGCCGGCGGGCGTCGTCGCCGACCGCACGGACCGGCGCCGTCTGGTCGTCGTCGCGGCGGCCACCGCGGCCCTGCTGTGGGCCACGGTGGTGGTCGCCGGCGTCCTGGGCGGGCTCGCCGCCTGGCACCTCGCCGCCGTGCTCTTCGGGGCGGCGGTGGCGACCGCGTTCCTCGATCCCGCCATCAGCGGCGCCTTCCGGTCCGTCGTCCCCCAGGCGCAGCTGCCCACGGCGTACGCGACCGCGCAAGGGCGCGACGCCGTCGCCGGGATGCTCGGCGGCCCGCTGGGCGGCGCGCTCTACGGCATCGCGCACGTGGTCCCGATGGTCGGGGCGGTCGTGGGTGGCGCGGCCACCGCCGTCTGCGCGTTCTTCGTCCGGGAACCGCTGAACGGGGACGTCGACGCCGCGCGCGCCACGCGCCCCCTCGTGGCGCTGCGGCAAGGGCTGCGCTTCGTATGGTCGGTGCCCCTGTTCCGGGCCTGCCTGGGGATGTTCGTCGTGGTCAACATCGCGCTGAGCGGGATGATGATCGGCATCAACCTCGAGCTCGCGCGGACCGGGACGGCGCCGGTGCTCATCGGCGTCTTCGACATGGTGGCGGCCGGGTCGATGCTGCTGGGCTCCGTGCTCGCGCCGCCGCTCGTAGCACGGGCGCGGCTAGGTGCGGTGACCGTGGTCTCGCTCGGGCTGCTCGTCGTCGCCTTCGCCGGCATGGCCCTGGTGCAGACCTACGTCGGGTACGTGGTCCTCATCGGGGTGGGGGTGCTGCTGGTCCCGGCGGTGAACTCCGCGATGGCGGGCTACACCGCGGCGATCACCCCGGACCGGATGCAGGGCCGGCTCGCGTCTGTGCTGGGGCTCAGCGGCGTGGCGGCGATGCCGGTGGCACCGCTGGTGGGCGGCGCCCTGCTCGGCGCCGGCGGCATCGGCGTCGTCCTGTGGAGCCTGGTGGCGCTGCTCGCCGCGACGGTCGTCGGCCTCGCCCTGGTGCCGTCGCTGTGGCGGGTCGGCGCCCCGGACGCCTGGGCGGACGACGCGCTCCCGATGCCCGCGGAGTGATCCCGCGGGCCGTCAGGTCCAGGGCGGCGTCTACCCCGCCGGGCCCTGACGGCTCCCGAGGGTCAGACGGCCGACCAGCCGGCGTCCGACGCGAGGATCGCGCCGTTGAGGTTCACGGCGTCCGTCGACAGCAGGAACGTGATCGACGCGGCGAGGTGCTCCGCCGTCGCGATGCCGGGGATGTTCCCCATGTACCGGCCGATGCGCGCGCCGCCGAACTCGGCCTGCGCGGGCACCTGGATGCCGGTCGCGACGCCGCCCGGGGCGACGGCGTTGACCTGCACGCCCGTGCCCGCGTACATCACGGCGGACGACTTGGTGAGGCCGACGACGGCGTGCTTCGACGCCGTGTACGCGGCGCCGGCGGCGGACCCGCGCAGGCCCGCCTCCGAGGCGACGTTGACGATCCGGCCGCGGCCGGCCGCGAGCATCCCGGGCAGGACGGCCCGCATGAGGCGCATCGTGCCGTCGACGTTCACGCGCATGACGCGCTCCCACATGGCGTCGGTGAGCTCGTGCACCGCCCCCATGTCGTCCATGATCCCGGCGACGTTGGCGAGGGCGTCGACCCGGTCGCCGGCGGCACGCACGATCTCCTCGACCGACTCCGGCGACGTGATGTCGCCCGCGACGGCGACGACCTCGCCGGGCAGGGAGGCGGCGAGCTCGTCCAGCTTCTCCTTCGTCAGGTCGACGGCGACGACGCGGCCGCCCTCGCGGGCCACGCGGGAGGCGACGGCCCGGCCGATGCCGGACGCGGCGCCGGTCACGACGACGGTCTGCCCGGCGAAGCGGCCGGGGGTGACCTGCTCGGTCCAGGGCGCGGGGGCGGCAGCGGGGGAGGCCTCGTCCTCGGTCGCCTCGTCCGGCGCCTGCTCGCGGTACGCGGCGACGAGGCCGTCGACCATCTCGGCGGGGAACTGGCCGTTCGACATGGCGACGAGCTGCTCGAGCGGCAGGTTGCGTGCCGGGGCGAGGGCCTCGGCCGACGCGCCGGCCTGCTCGAGGACGGCGCCGAGGATGCGGCCTCCGACGGGGTGGTCGAGCCACGCGCCGACGGTCGAGGATGCGGACAGGGCCATGGTGCTCTCCTTGCTGGACGTTCCCCGCGAGGGGCTAACCGGACAACACTGTCCGGTTGTTAGTGTATTCCGGTGCCCACCGACCGGAGCAACTCGCGCCCGACCGCCCGGAGCAACCCGGGCCCGGCGGCCGCCGCCCGCAACCGCGCGGCGCTCCTGGATGCCGCGCACGCCGTCTTCGCCGAGTCCGGCACCGCCGCCCCGCTGAGCTCCGTCGCGCGTCGCGCCGGCGTCGGCCAGGGCAGCCTCTACCGGCACTTCCCGGACCGCGTCTCGCTCGTCGCCGCCGTCGTCGAGGAGAACGTGGCCGAGCTGGAGGCGGTCTCCGTCGCCGGGGCCGCGCTCCCCGAGCTCCTCGGGCTCGTGACGCGGCACGCCATCGAGTCCGTGGGCGTCGTCGACCTGCTGGCCGAGGACCGGCCGGGGCGCATGCTCGAGCTGCGCGAGCGTGTCGCGGCCGTGCTCGCCGCGCACCTCGCGGCGGCGCTCGCGGCCGGGCAGGTGCCCGCCGGCACCACCGTGGAGGACCTCATGCTCGGCGTCGAGCTCGTCGCGGGGGCGCTCACGCGGCGTCCTGCGGCCGAGCGTGCGGCGATGGCCGCGCGGGCCTGGCGGCTCCTCGGGATCAGCGTGTCGCTGCCGTGACTCGGCCCCGCGGGGTTCGGTAGACTCGCCGCGGTCGTGACTGGCGAAGGTGGACAACCACCGGGGAGCGGCCACCCCCAGATCGACCCGCTGTGCGCGCCGCCCGCCTGGGTGCCAGGGTCTTCGAGAGACGACTTTCGAGGAGACCTTCATGACCGGCGCCCACTCCACCGCCCACGTCACGGCCCCTGACGTCCAGCTCGCCGACGACGCCCAGCGCCCCGTGCGCCGCGCGCTGCTGAGCGTCTACGACAAGACCGGCCTGATCGAGCTCGCGACCGCCCTGCACGCCGCGGGAGTCGAGCTCGTGTCCACCGGGTCCACGGCGTCGAGGATCGCCGACGCCGGCGTGCCCGTCACGCGTGTCGAGGAGCTCACCGGCTTCCCCGAGTGCCTCGAGGGCCGCGTCAAGACGCTCCACCCCCGCGTGCACGCCGGCATCCTGGCCGACACCCGCAAGGCCGACCACCTGGCCCAGCTCGCCGACCTCGGCATCGAGACGTTCGAGCTCGTGGTCGTGAACCTCTACCCGTTCGCCGCGACCGTCGCGTCGGGCGCCGGACCGGACGAGGTCGTCGAGCAGATCGACATCGGCGGGCCGTCCATGGTCCGCGCCGCGGCGAAGAACCACCCGAGCGTCGCGATCGTCGTCGACCCGGCGCGGTACGACGACGTGGTCGCAGCCGTGGCCGGGGGCGGGTTCACCTTCGCGCAGCGCAAGCGCCTCGCCGCCGCCGCGTTCGCGCACACCGCGCAGTACGACGTCGCGGTCTCCTCCTGGTTCGCGAGCGCGTACGCGCCCGACGAGGTGGCGCTCGAGTCGCACATGCCCGACGTCGCGGGCGCCACGTTCGAGCGGTCCGCCGTGCTGCGCTACGGCGAGAACCCGCACCAGCGGGCCGCGCTGTTCACGCGGACCGACGGCGGCACCGGTCTCGCCCAGGCCACGCAGCTGCACGGCAAGGCGATGAGCTACAACAACTACGTCGACGCCGACGCCGCCTGGCGCGCCGCGCACGACCACGAGGGCCCCGCCGTCGCCGTCATCAAGCACGCCAACCCCTGCGGCATCGCGGTCGGCCACGACATCGCGCAGGCGCACGCCCGGGCGCACGCCACCGACCCCGTCTCGGCCTACGGCGGCGTCATCGCGGCCAACCGGGTGATCACGAAGGCCGCGGCCGAGCAGATCGCGCCCGTGTTCACCGAGGTCGTCGTCGCTCCGGGCTTCGAGCCCGAGGCGCTCGCGATCCTGCAGGCCAAGAAGAACGTGCGCCTGCTCGTGGTCGACACCCCGCCGCACGCCATCGCCGAGAACCGCCCGATCTCCGGCGGCATGCTCGTCCAGGAGGTCGACCGGTTCCAGGCCGAGGGCGACGACCCCGCGTCGTGGACCCTGGCCGCCGGCGATGCCGCAGACGAGGCGACGCTCGCCGACCTCGCCTTCGCGTGGAAGGCCGTGCGCGCCGCCAAGTCCAACGCGATCCTGCTCGCCGCCGACGGCGCAGCGGTCGGCATCGGCATGGGCCAGGTCAACCGCGTCGACTCCTGCCGCCTGTCCGTCGAGCGCGCCAACACGCTCGCCGAGGGGCAGGAGCGGGCGCGCGGTGCCGTCGCGGCCTCCGACGCGTTCTTCCCCTTCGCCGACGGTCTGCAGGTGCTGCTCGATGCCGGCGTCCGCGCCGTCGTGCAGCCCGGCGGCTCCATCCGTGACCCCGAGGTGATCGAGGCGGCGCAGGCCGCCGGCGTCACGATGTACCTCACCGGGACACGCCACTTCGCGCACTGACCCATCCAGCGGTCGAGCCTGTCGAACCCGGTGGTCGGGTCTCGACGGGCTCGACCGGCGCCGTCAGACGACGGCGGCCTCAGACGACGGCGGTCTTCAGCCGGACGGCCGGGTCGGTGGCGCGCGCGAGGTCCAGCCGCAGCGGCTCCCCGCGGCTCATGAGCCGGCGCACGCCACCGACGTCGCGCGGGGAGTCGACCAGGAGGACGGCGCGCACGGTCGCGACGCCGTCCGCCCCACCGTCGACCCCCCCGTGCGCGTGGCCGGCCGCCTCGACCGGGTCCAGGTAGAGCGCCGCCCACGGCCCCTCGCCCGGGACGCCCCGGAGCAGCACGGGGGAGCCGGGGGCGGGCAGCCCCAGCAGGGCCAGGTCGTGGCCCAGCTGCTGGGAGAACACGTAGGGCGCGTGGCCCGTGCCGGCGGGCTCCACGCCGAGCATCGCGCGGACGGTCGCGTCCGGGTCGTGCAGCGCCGCCGACCAGTGCCCGCCGGGCACCGTGCCGAAGACGGGGTGCGCGCGCGAGGCGACGTCCCCCACCGCCCAGACGCCCGGGTGGCCGGGGACGCGCCCGTCGCCGTCCACGTGCAGCGCGCCGCGCGCGTCCAGCGGGAGCACGCCGGCCAGCCAGCCCGACGCCGGCCGGGCGCCCACCGCGGTGAGCACGAAGTCGGCGGGCACGTGCTCGCCACCGGCTAGGACCACGCCCGAGCCGTCGACCGCCGCCACCGCGGCACCCGTGCGCAGCCCGACGCCCGCGTCCGCGTACCAGCCGGCGAGGTGGGCCCCGACCTCGCCACCGAGCTGGCGGGACAGGGGCGCGTCGGCCGCCTCCAGGACGGTGACGTCGGCCCCGGCGCCGGCGGCGACGCCCGCCACCTCGGCGCCGATCCAGCCGGCGCCCACGATCACCAGGCGCAGCCCGCGCCCGCCGGTCGAGCGCAGCGCCGACCGGAGCCGGTCGGCGTCGGCGGCCGTGTGCAGGACGGACGACGCGGCGAAGCCCGGGGGCACGATCGGGACGGAGCCCACCGCGAGGACGACGGCGTCCGCCGCGACGTCCCCCCGCGCGGTCGTGACGACCACGCCGTCCTGCCCTGTCGTCAGCGCCTGCGCCCGCTCGGAGAGCCGCACGTCGTCGGCCAGCGCCTCGACGTCGACGCCGAGGTCCGCGCTCAGCCACACGGGCTCCGGGCGCGTCAGCAGCTCCTTGGACAGCGGCGGGCGGTCGTACGGCGGCACGCCCTCCGCGCCGAGCAGCGTGACCCGCCCGCCGAAGCCGTGCGCCCGCAGGGCCGCGACGGTCTGCGCGCCCGCGAGCCCGGCCCCGACGACGACCACGGACCGGGGCGGTGCGGAAGGGCGGGGTCGCGGAGGTCGGGGCGGGGTGGTGGGCTCGGGCACGGTCCTCACCGTAACCCCGCGGCGGAGAGACCCGGCGCCCGCCCGCACGCCGCGACGGTAGGCTCGGCTGCCGTGGATCCCCGTGCGCTGCCCGACCCTCGACGAGAGCCCGGTGGGAGCAAGCCCGCGCCGTCGTGGCACTCCGTCGAAGCCGGGCCCGTCGAACCGGCGCGGGCCCTGCCCGGCCCGGAGCGCGCCATCGTCACCGTGCTCGGCGGCGTCGTGCTCGCCGTCCTGCTCGGCGTGCTGGTCGGCGCCCGCCTGGGGACCGGCACCATCGCGCTCACGCTGGCCGTGGCCGGCACCTGGCGCGCCACGTCGAGCACGGGGCCCGTCGGGCTGGTCGTACGGAGCCGCGGCTTCGACGTCTTCCTGTGCTGGACCGGCGCCGTCGTCATCGGCCTGCTGGCGCTCACGGCCCCCGGCCTGAGCTGACCTGAGCTGAGCCGCACGGCGGCGGGAACGACGAGGGCCGGCACCCCCGCGGGGATGCCGGCCCTCGTGCTCGACAGGACGTCAGACGCGCGGTGCGTCGCCCTTCGGCTCGTCGTCCGTGCCCGACGTCGTCGTGGTGGAGGCGTCGTCGACCGCGTCGGCCTCGGCCAGGGCGCCGTCGTCGACGACGTCGTGCTGGCGGGGCTCGTCGACGAGGCCGTCGCCGAGGTCGTCACCGGCCGCGGTGCCGACCTCGACCCGGACGGCTGCCGGCACCGGCGCGAACGCCCGGTAGAACAGGGCGGCGAGCGCCGCGCCGACCAGCGGCCCGACGATGAAGAGCCAGAGCTGGCCCCACGTCCAGCCGCCCGCGAAGACTGCGGAGGCGAACGACCGCGCCGGGTTGAGCGACGCGTTGGTGACGGGCCAGGCCACGATGATCAGGGCGCCGAGCGCCAGGCCGATGACGGCCGGGGCGAACGTGACCTTCGAGCGCTTGCTCGTCACCGCGAGGATGACGCCGACGAAGACCGCGGTCACGACGACCTCGACGAGGAGCGCCGACCACTGGCTGAACTCGGCCTGGCCGCCGGTCACGGCCGAGAGCGGCGAGTGGCTGCCGAACCCGTTCGCGGTGCCGGCGAAGACGCCGGCCTTGTCCTCGGCGCTGACCAGCGCGGCGTAGCCGGCCGGGATCAGGGAGAACAGGACGGCGGCGGCCGCGACACCGCCGACGAGCTGCGCCACCCAGTACCACCCGAGGTCGCGCCACGAGGCGCGCCCCGCGAGGGTGATCCCGAGCGTGACCGCCGGGTTGAAGTGGCCGCCCGACACGCCGCCGACGGCGGCGATGGCGCCCATCACGAGGATGCCGCCGGCGAGCGCCACCGGGAGGATCTGGCCGCCGTTGGCGGCGTTGAACGTCGCGGTGCCCACGATCCCGAGCACCAGCACGAACGTGCCGAAGGCCTCGGCGGCGAGCCGCGGGAACAGGCCGTACTGAGGGTTGTCGGGGGCCGTCTCGACGTCGACCGAAGCCGTACCGCTCTCGGCGGCGATGTCCTGGGACATTGAGGGTCCTTCTCTGCTCGGGAGACGGGCGTCTCGGTGTGCCCCTCAGTTCGGAGGGGCCCGGTCGTGCGTGACCGGCCTCACGGCCGGCTGCGCGGGCATGCTGCCACCGTGGTCTGAACGGTTGCTGAGCGCGGGCCGACGGTGGCGCTTCTGGCACGTTACCGCGCGTCGTCCCAGGTCGCGCTCTGCCACGGCGGGCGGCGTGGCGGTCGGTGCCCCCGCCGGTGCCCGGTCGTGGTGGCGGTCGACCCTGGCGCCCGGCTGCGTCAGAGTAGGGGCATGACCACACCAGTGAACGTCACCGTCACCGGGGCGGCGGGCCAGATCGGGTACGCGCTGCTCTTCCGGATCGCGTCGGGTGCGATGCTCGGCCCCGACACCCCCGTGCGGCTGCGGCTGCTGGAGATCCCGCAGGCGGTCAAGGCCGCCGAGGGCACCGCGATGGAGCTCGACGACTGCGCGTTCCCGCTCCTGGACGGCATCGACATCCACGACGACCCGGCGGCTGGCTTCGCGGGGACCAACGTGGCGCTGCTCGTCGGGGCGCGGCCGCGCGGCCCGGGGATGGAGCGGGCCGACCTGCTCGAGGCCAACGGCGGCATCTTCGGGCCGCAGGGCCGGGCCATCAACGCCGGCGCCGCCGACGACGTGCGCGTGCTGGTCGTGGGCAACCCGGCCAACACGAACGCGCTCATCGCGGCGTCGAACGCTCCCGACGTGCCGAAGGACCGGTTCACGGCCATGACCCGGCTCGACCACAACCGGGCCCTGTCGCAGCTGGCGAGGCGGGCGGACGTGCCCGTCTCTCAGGTCCGCCGTGTCACGATCTGGGGCAACCACTCGGCGAGCCAGTACCCGGACGTGTTCCGGGCGGACGTCGCGGGCACCCCGGGGGCCCGGTACGCGGACGAGGACAAGCTCTGGCTCGCCGACGACTTCGTCCCGACGGTCGCCAAGCGCGGCGCCGCGATCATCGAGGCGCGCGGGGCGTCGTCGGCGGCGTCGGCGGCGAACGCCGCCATCGACCACGTCCACGACTGGGTGCTCGGCACGCCCGAGGGCGACTGGACCAGCGCGGGCCTCTGGTCGACCGGCGAGTACGGCGTGCCGGAGGGCCTCGTGTCGTCGTTCCCGGTGACGTCGTCGGGCGGCGCGTGGCAGGTCGTCGAGGGCCTCGACCTCGACGCCTTCTCCCGCGAGCGGATCGCGGCGAGCGTCCAGGAGCTCTCCGAGGAGCGGGAGGCCGTGCGCGCGCTCGGCCTGGTCTGAGGCGTGACGCCGTCGGTCGAGCCTGACCGCACCCGAGGCCGACAGGCTCGACCGGCAGACCGGAAATAGAGCGGCGAGCCGTCGGTGGGCCCACATAGGCTGCTCGGGCCATGATCGATGCCTCCACCGCACGCGCGGACCACTCCCTGACCACCGCGGACGCCCCGCCGACGGACCCGGCCCGACGCCTCGACTGGCGCCGCCTGCGCGGGCCGGTCGGCGCCGTCGCGCTGGTCGCGCTCACCCTCGGGGCGACGGGTGCGGCGCTCGGCACCGTCGTCGCCGGCCGCCTCGCGGCGGACCCGACGACCGGGCTGCTGATGCTGCTCGCGCTGTGCGTGGTCGGCGCCGCCCTGTTCGACGCGGCCGGACAGGTCGTCTGGGCAGGCGTCGTCGACCGGGCGGAGGGGCGCCTGCGCGGCGACCTGCTGACCGCGGCGCTGCACCAGCCGTTGGAGACGCTCACCGAGCAGGCGGTCGGCGAGGTGCTCGACCGCGTGGACGACGACACCCACGCCGTGGGCACGCTCGTGCGTCGCCAGCTCTGGGGCGCCGGCCGCACGGTGGTCGGCGTCGTGCCCATGTACGTGGTCGCGGGCATCACCTGGTGGCCGGCGTGGCTCCTGTTCCCCGTGCTCGGCGCGCTGGCCGGTGTCCTCGTGCGGCCCATGCTGGGCGAGATCGCCCGCCGCAAGGTGATCGAGGAGGCGGCCTGGACCGACCACGCGGCGGCGTTCGAGGAGTCGGTCGCCGCCCGCGACGACCTGCGCACCAGCCTCGGCCAGCCGTTCGCGATCCGCCGCCTGGCGCAGCGCTCGGCGGACGTGCACCGCAAGTTCGCCGCGGTCGTGACGGTCGAGTCGAAGATGCTGCGCCGTGCCGGCCTCGTGCTCGCCGCGCTGCTCGCCGGCGTGGCCGTCACGGGCGCCGCGCTCGCGTCGGGCGGCCGCCTCCCCGTCCAGGACCTCGTCACGCTGTTCCTGGTCACGGCCATGTTCGTGGGCCAGGTGGACAACCTCATCCACCACCTGCCCGACATCCAGGAAGGCCTCGGCGCGATCACGCGCATCAAGCAGATGCTCGGCGTCGTCCCGGAGCCCGAGGGCGGCCGCGACCTGCCCGAGGGGCCGGTGGGCATCGAGCTGCGCGACCTGCACTTCTCCTACGCGGAGGGCACCTTCGCGCTGCAGGGCGTGGACCTGCGCGTGCCGGCGGGCCAGACCGTGGCGCTCGTGGGCCGCACCGGGTCGGGCAAGTCGACGCTCGCGTCCCTGCTGTCGCGCGCCGTCGAGCCGGAGCCCGGCACGGTGTTCCTGGGCGGCGTCGACGTGCGCGACCTGGACCTGCAGAAGCTGCGCGCCGCGGTGGGCGTCGTGACGCAGCGCACCGAGATCCTCGCCGGCACCCTGGCGGAGAACATCGCGCTGTTCTCGGACGTGCCCCGCGAGGACGTCGAGGCGGCCGTGCGCGAGCTGCGTCTCGACGCGTGGGTGTCCGGCCTGCCCGACGGCCTGGACACGCTGCTCGGTCCCGGCGGCACGTCGCTGTCCGCGGGAGAGGAGCAGCTCGTCGCGTTCGCGCGCCTGCTGGTGCGCGACGTCCAGGTCGTGGTGCTCGACGAGGCCACCGCGCGCATGGACCCGCTCACCGAGGCGCGGGTCGTCGCGGCGTCCGAGCGCCTGCTCGCCGGCCGCACGGGCGTGCTCGTCGCGCACCGGCTCACGACGATCGAGCGGGCCGACCTCCTGGCGGCCCTCGACCACGGCCGCATCGTCCAGCAGGGCCCGCGCGCTCGGCTCGCGCGCGAGGACGGCCCGTACCGCGACCTGCTCCTGGCGAGCGACTCCCCGGGCAGCGCCGCCGTCGCGCCCGTGGACGGCGCACCGGTCGCGAGCGCGGCGTCCGCCGAAGCGGTGGCGACGGCGCTGACCCCCCACGAGCCGACGCCCCGGCGGTCGCCCCAGGAGACGACGCAGGACGTGGGCGGTCGACGCCGGCGCGGCCCCTCGCCCGAGCTGCCGGACCCGGGCGAGGGGCCGAGCCTGGCGCGCGGCGTGCTGCACGCGCTGTTCGTGCGGCCCGCGTGGGGCGTGGTCGGTGCGGCGCTGTTCCTCGTGGCGAGCCTGGTCTCGGCGCAGGGTGCGCTCACCGGGTTCCTGTGGGGGCAGGCCGTCGAGGGCCTCGACGACGGCTTCCCGACCGCCCTCCTGGTGTCGTTCGCCGTGCTGCTCGTCCTCGCGCCGCTCGCCCTGGCGTGGGCGCTGTACGTCTACCCGCGATGGTGGGTGGAGGTGCTGCTGCGCGTGCGGATGGCGGTGATGGTCGGGCAGACCCGGCAGGAGCGGCTGCGGGCCACCCCGCCCGGCGAGGTCGTGGCGCGGGCCATGGACTCCGACCGGTTCGTGCGCTATTCGGACCGCTGGGTCGACTTCGTCAACGGCCTGGTGATCGCCGGCGTGACGGCGCTGCTCAGCGGGTCGTGGCTGGCCGGCGGGGTGCTCCTGGCCGTCATGGTGGTCTCGGCTGCCGCCTCCGCGATCGGCCGCCCGATCGCGGGCCGCTCGGCCACCCGCTCGTCCGCCGCGCGGGCACGGTTCGGCCGCGCCCTGGTCTCGGCGCTCGACTCGGCGCGCACCGTGAAGCTCGCGGCGCGCACGCCGCAGGTGCACGCGCACCTGCGCGAGGTGGACGGCGGACGCGTGCGGGCCGCGATCTTCGAGCACCGCGTCCAGGCGGCGCTCGACGGCGTCCCGATGATCATGGTGCAGCTCGGCGTCGTCGCCGCCTGGGCGGGCCTGCTCACCGGCACCTGGGGGCTGGCCACCGCGCTGCTCGTCGCGAACGCCGTGAACGGGTTCGGCTGGTTCGGCGTCGTCGCGGGCGCCGTCGTGACGGAGGCGCCGGGCACCCGGTCGTGGCAGCGTGCCACGGGCCGGTTCGCCGCCGGTGCGGACCTGATGGACCTCCCCGCCGGGGTCGACCTCCTCACCGGGGATGCGCCGCGGCCGGCCGCCGGCCCGCGCGAGGCGCTGGAGCGGCTGCGCCTCGAGAGGGTCACGGCGGTGCACGACGACGGCACGATCGGCGTGTCCGGCGTGGACCTGGAGGTGCGCCGCGGGGAGCTGGTGCTGCTGCTCGGCCAGGTGGGCTCGGGCAAGTCGAGCCTGCTCTCCGCGCTGAGCGGCCTCATGGAGCACACCGGGCGGATCCGGTGGAACGAGCAGGACGTCGTGGACGCCCAGTCGTTCCTGCGTCCGGGGCAGGTGGCGCACGTCGCGCAGGTGCCGCGCGTGCTGTCCGGCACGTTCACCGAGAACGTTCGCCTGGACCACGAGCGCGACGTCGACGGCCCGGTCGCGGCCGCGCGGCTCGGGCAGGACGTGGCGGAGGCGGGCGGTCCGGACTCGTTGGTCGGGCACCGCGGGGTGCGGCTGTCCGGCGGCCAGGTGCAGCGGCTCGCGCTCGCCCGGGCGCTCGCCACGGACGCCGAGCTGCTGCTCGCCGACGACGTCTCCAGCGCGCTCGACGCCACCACGGAGATCGAGCTGTGGGCGTCGCTGCGCGAGCGCGGCACCACCGTGGTCGGCGCGACGTCGAAGCGTGCGGCCCTGTCGCGCGCGGACCGCGTCGTGGTGCTCGCCGACGGCGAGGTCGCGGAGGTCGGTCCGTGGCACGAGCTCGCGCCGCGCTGGGGGCACCTGGCGGGCTGATCCGCCGCACGACCGGGACGAGGACGGCCGGGGCTCCGCACGGAGCGCCGGCCGTCCTTCGTCGTGCCCGGGGCGGACCGTTGGACCTCTTGCTGCAAGATTGCAGCAACGGTACAGTCGCGGCGGGTCGCGACCCGCGCGCCCGGACGACGAAGGAGTCCTCCTATGCCTCGTGCTGCCCAGGCCCGCGCCCGTCGAAGGCGACCGACCCGTCGCGCGGCGGCATCGCTGACCGCCGTCGCGCTGACCGTCCCCGCACTGTCCGCCGGGCTCACGGGACTCGGGGTGTCCGCGGCACCGGCCGCCGGCGCCGCAGACCGTACCGCGACGCTGGTCGGGAGCCTGCAGAGCGAGCTGGGCTGCGCGGACGACTGGGACCCGACCTGCGCCGCCACTGCGCTCGCGCCGGCCGGCGACGGCACGTTCAGCGCCGAGGTGGACCTGCCCGCCGGCTCGTACGAGTACAAGGTGGCGCTCGACGGCGCCTGGGACGAGTCGTACGGCCGCGAGGGCACGGACGAGAACGCGCCGCTGGTGCTGGGCGGCGACGCGCGCGTCCGCGTCACCTACGACGACGCGACGCACCGCGTCGCGCTCACGCCGCTGACGCTGGCGGGGGCGTACGACGACGCGACGGACGCCGACCTGGTGGTGCCGCCGGTGCGGCAGCCGGGCTCGGACGAGCGGTTCTACTTCGTCATGACCGACCGGTTCGCCGACGGCGACCCCTCGAACGACACGGGCGGGATCGAGGGCGACCGGCTCGACCACGGGTTCGACCCGGCGGACAAGGGGTTCTACCAGGGCGGGGACATCGCCGGCCTGCGGCAGAACCTGGACTACATCGAAGGGCTGGGCACCACAGCCATCTGGCTCACGCCGTCGTTCCTCAACCGCCCGGTGCAGGGCACGGGCGCTGACGCGAGCGCCGGGTACCACGGCTACTGGATCACCGACTTCACGCGGATCGACCCGCACCTGGGCACCAACGACGAGCTGCGCGCGCTGATCGACGAGGCCCACGCGAAGGGCATCAAGGTCTACTTCGACATCATCACCAACCACACGGCCGACATGATCGACTACGCCGAGGGGGAGTACGGGTACGTCGACCAGGCCACGTCGCCGTACACGGACGCCGCCGGGAACGCCTTCGACCCGGCGGACGTCGCGGGCGCCGCCGACTTCCCGGAGCTCGACGCCGCGACGTCGTTCCCGTACACGCCGGTGATCGCGCCGGAGGACGCCGAGGCCAAGGTCCCGGCGTGGCTCAACGACCCGACGCTCTACCACAACCGTGGCAACTCGACGTGGACGGGGGAGTCCGTCACGTACGGCGACTTCGACGGCCTGGACGACCTCATGACGGAGGACCCGCGCGTCGTCGAGGGCTTCGTCGACGTGTACTCCGACTGGATCGACCTCGGCATCGACGGCTTCCGCATCGACACGGTCAAGCACGTGAACCCGGAGTTCTGGGAGACGTGGTCGGCCGAGGTCATGGACCACGCCCACGCGCAGGGCAAGGACGACTTCTTCATGTTCGGCGAGGTGTACGACGCGGACGCGGCCAAGACGTCGCCGTACGTGCGCGACACGGACATGAGCTCCGTGCTCGACTTCTCCTTCCAGGCCGCCGCGACCAGCTACGCCAGCGGCAACAGCGCCCGTGGCCTCGCGAGCCTGTTCGCGAGCGACGACCGGTACACGACCCCGACGAAGTCGGCGTCCGCGTTGCCGACGTTCCTCGGCAACCACGACATGGGCCGCGTGGGCTACATGCTCGCCGGGACGGACGAGCCGCTGGCGCGCGACGAGCTGGCGCACGAGCTCATGTACCTCACCCGTGGGCAGCCGGTGGTCTACTACGGCGACGAGCAGGGCTTCGCGGGCACCGGCGGGGACAAGGACGCCCGGCAGACGCTCTTCGCCACCCAGGTCGACGAGTACGCCGATCAGCCGCTCGTCACGGGGGAGCAGGCAGGCAGCGTGGACCGATACGCCACGGACGCCCCGCTGTACGGCCACATCGCCGCGCTGGCCGCGTTGCGCGAGGCGCACCCCGCGCTCGCGACGGGCGCGCAGGTCGAGCGGTACGCGGAGAACGGCGCCGGGGTCTACGCGTTCAGCCGTGTGGACCGGGAGGAGAAGGTCGAGCACCTGGTCGCGGTGAACAACGCGGCGCAGTCCGAGAGCGCCACGTTCACCACGCTCACGCCGGGGGCCACCTACGAGGTGCTGTACGGGGACGGCGAGCCCGTCGTCACCGCCGACGACGCCGGCGAGGTCACCCTGCAGGTGCCCGCGACGTCGGCGGTCGTGCTGCGCGCGGACCGCACGGTGGGCGCGGGTTCTGACGGCACGCTCGAGGTCGCCGTCCCGGCGGCGGGTGCGGCCGTGACGGGCACCGCCGCGGTGGCGGCGGACGTCGACGACGACGCATGGGCGGAGACGTCGTTCGCGTGGCGCGAGGTCGGCACCGACGCGTGGCACGCCCTCGGCACGGCCGAGGACACGGCGCCGCGGGTCTTCCACGACCTTGCTGACGGCAAGGTGGGCCTCGCCGAGGGCACCCTCGTCGAGTACCGGGCGGTGACCCAGGACGCGGACGGCGACCGTGCCGCCGCGTCGACCTTCGCGTCCGTGGGCGTGGACGTCTCCGGCGTGGTCGGGGACGAGGAGCCGGAGCCGGAGATCGACATGGTCACGGTGGCCGGCAGCCACAACAGCGAGATGGGCTGCGCGGGCGACTGGACGCCGGACTGCGAGGGCGCGCGCCTGGCCGAGCGCCCGGACGGCGTGTGGGCCGGGACGTTCGACCTGCCTGCCGGCGACTACGAGTACAAGGTGGCCGTCAACGGCTCGTGGGACGTCAACTACGGCGTCGGGGGCGTGCGCGACGGCGGCAACGCCACGTACTCCCACGACGGCGGCAAGGTCACCTTCTACTGGGACCCGGTGAGCCACGACTTCTCGTCGACCGCGCAGGGCCCGGTCGTCACGCTGGCCGGGTCGTTCCAGGACCAGGTGGGATGCCCCGGTTCGTGGACGCCCGACTGCCTCGCGTCGTGGCTCAAGGACCCGGAGGGTGACGGCACCTATACCTGGTCCACCGACGCGCTGGCCGCGGGCACCTACGAGGGCAAGGTGGCGCACGGCCTGAGCTGGGCGGAGAACTACGGTGTGGGCGGCAAGCCCGACGGTGCCAACTACTCCTTCAGCGTGGGCGACGGCGAGACGGTGGCCTTCTCCTACGACCTCGCCACCCACGTGCTGGAGATCGGCGTCGAGAACCCGCCGCTGCCGGGTGCCGGTCAGCAGGCCGCGCACTGGGTCCGTCAGGGCCTCGTGCTCGTGCCGGGCGACCTCGGCGCGGGTGACCGCTGGACCCTCCGGACCGCACCGGAGGGCGGCCTGGCCGTCGCGGACGGCGAGGTGCGGGGGCCCGACGGCGGCGACCTGCCCGAGGGGGCGGCATCGTACGACCTGGTCCCCGCCGGGGACGTGCCCGACGATGTCGCCCGCGACTTCCCGGCGCTCGCGGGGCACAGCGCGCTGGCGCCCGTCGGCGAGGACGGGGAGCCGCTCGGCCGGGCCGCCGTCGAGCAGCTCCTCACCGGGCAGCTGCTCGTGACCCGAGCGTCCGGTGACGGCCTCACGGCGGCGACCGGGGTGCAGGTGCCGGGCGTGCTCGACAACCTGTACAGCGAGCGTGCGTCGAAGCGTACGTTCGGCGCGCAGCGGCATCCGAGCGGGAAGTGGGCGTCGTTCGCGCTGTGGGCGCCCACGGCGAAGGACGTCGACCTGCTGGTCTGGCCCGCGGGCCGCGACCTGGGCGACGAGCCCGAGCGCTTCGACGCCGTGCGCGAGCGCGACGGGTCGTGGACGCTCGACGGCAAGACGGCCGCGAAGCGTCTCGCGTGGGACGGCGCGCGCTACCGGTACGCCGTCGAGGTGTACGTGCCGAACACCGGGGCGGTCGACACGAACGTCGTCACCGACCCGTACTCGGCGGGCCTGACGCTCGACTCGACGCACTCCGTCGTCGTCGCCCTCGACGACAGGAGGTGGCAGCCGAAGGTCTGGCGCACCACTCCGCAGCCCGTCGTCGAGCGGGCCGTGGACCAGACGATCTACGAGCTGCACGTGCGTGACTTCTCGATCTCCGACGAGACGGTGCCGGCGAAGGAGCGCGGCACGTACCTCGCGTTCGCGCAGCAGCGGTCGGACGGCATGACGCACCTGCGAGGGCTGGCCGACGCCGGCATGACCACGGTGCACCTGCTGCCCACGTTCGACATCGCGACGATCCCCGAGGACCGCGCGGACCAGGCGACCACGGGCGACCTGTCCGGGTTCGCGCCCGACTCGACGGAGCAGCAGGCGGCCGTGTCGGAGGTCGCAGCGGCCGACGGCTTCAACTGGGGCTACGACCCGTACCACTTCGGCGTGCCCGAGGGGTCGTACGCCGCCGACGCCGACGGCGGCGCCCGGGTGGCCGAGTTCCGCACGATGGTGGGCTCGCTGCACGGCGCGGGCCTGCAGGTGGTGCTCGACCAGGTGTTCAACCACACCGCGGCGAGCGGGCAGGACGCGAAGAGCGTGCTCGACCGCGTCGTGCCGGGCTACTACCAGCGGCTGAACCCGACGACGGGCGCGGTCGAGACCAGCACCTGCTGCCAGAACGTCGCCACCGAGCACGCGATGGCCGGCAAGCTCATGGTCGACTCGGTCGTGACGTGGGCCCGCGACTACAAGGTGGACGGCTTCCGCTTCGACCTCATGGGCCACCACTCGAGGGAGAACATGCTGGCCGTGCGGGAGGCCCTCGACGACCTGACGCCGCGCAAGGACGGCGTCGACGGGTCCGCCGTCTACCTGTACGGCGAGGGCTGGAACTTCGGCGAGGTGGCGGACAACGCCCTGTTCACCCAGGCCACGCAGGGGCAGCTCGGCGGCACCGGGATCGGGACGTTCAGCGACCGGTTGCGCGACGCCGTGCACGGCGGGTCTCCGGTGGACGCGGCGTCGCGGTTCACGCAGGGCTTCGGCACCGGGCTGTTCACCGACCCGAACGGGCGGGAGGCCACCGAGGGCGACGCCGACAGCGTCAACGACGGCTCGGACGACGAGCGTGCCGACCTCGGCCACCAGACCGACCTGGTGCGCCTCGGGCTGGCAGGCAACCTGCGGGACTTCGCGTTCCGGGCGTCGGACGACGGTGCCGGCGACGTGACGGCGGGGGAGGACCTCGACTACCGCGGCGCGCCCGCCGGGTACGCCGACTCGCCGGAGGAGGTCGTCACCTACGTGGACGCGCACGACAACGAGACGCTCTTCGACCTGCTCGCGCTGAAGCTGCCGCGGGAGACGTCGATGGGCGACCGGGTGCGGATGAACACCGTCTCGCTGGCCACGACGGCGCTGGCCCAGACCCCGACGTTCTGGCACGCGGGCACGGACCTGCTGCGCTCGAAGTCGCTGGACCGCAACTCCTACGACTCAGGCGACTGGTTCAACGCGATCGACTGGTCCGGGCAGGACAACGGCTTCGGCCGGGGGCTGCCCCCGGCGGCGGACAACGAGGACGCGTGGCCGGTCATGGCCCCGCTGCTGGCGGAGCCTGCGCTCAAGCCCGCGCCGTCCGACATCGCGACCGCGGCGGACGCGGCGCGCGACCTGCTGGAGCTGCGGTCGTCGACCGACCTGTTCCGGCTCGGCAGCGCGCGGCTGATCGAGCAGAAGGTGTCGTTCCCGGGGGCAGGCCCGGACGCGGTGCCGGGCGTGGTCGCCATGACCGTGGACGACACGGTGGGCCGCGACGTCGACCGTCGCCTCGACGGGCTGCTCACGGTGTTCAACGCGTCGCCCGAGCCCGTGACCCTCGAGCTGTCGGACCTCGCGCGCCGCGACTACCGGCTCTCGGGGGTGCAGCGCACGGGCGCCGACCCCGTGGTGCGCCAGACACGGTGGGACGCGCGGACGGGCACGGTGACGGTGCCGGCGCGGACCGTCGCGGTGCTGGAGGACCCGCAGCGCTGAGGGGTGGCGAGCTCGAACGGTCAGGAGTAACTTACCGTTCGTGGCCACTTACCATGATGTCCTCGACGCGCTCGGCGACCCCACCCGCCGTGCCGTCGTGGAGCGCCTGGCCGCCGGTCCCGCCTCCGTCGCGGAGGTGGCGGCTGCGCTGCCCGTGAGCCGCCCGGCGGTGTCGCAGCACCTCAAGGTGCTGCACGCCGCCGGGCTCGTCGCGTTCGAGCCTGCCGGGACGCGCCACCTGTACCGCCTCGAGGCGACCGGGTTCGAGGCGTTGCGCGGGTGGCTCGACGGCTACTGGTCCGGCGTGCTCGGCGCCTTCGCCGCGCATGCGGACCGCACGGTGCGGAGCATGGACGAGAACAAGGCCGACAGCTGAGGAGTGCCGCGATGTCCACCGACGACGTGCTGCGCAGGTCCGTCACCGTCCGGCTCGCGCCGGACGACGCCTTTCGGCTCTTCACCGCCGGCCTCGCCGAGTGGTGGCCGCTCGACACCCACTCCGTGGGCCGCGTCGACGCCCTCGACGTGGTGCTCGAGCCAGGCATCGGCGGCCGCCTCGTCGAGACCCTGGCCGACGGCTCCGCCGCGGTCTGGGGCGTGGTCACCCAGTGGGACGCGCCGCGCCGGGTCGCGTTCACCTGGCACCCCGGGACGCCGGAGACGGAGGGCACGCTCGTCGAGGTGACCTTCCGTGCTGCGGGCGACGGCACCGAGGTCGAGCTGGCGCACTCCGGCTGGGCCCGGCGGGCCGACGGCGAGCGGGCCCGGGGCTCCTACGGTTCCGGGTGGGAGCTCGTGCTGGGCCGGTTCGCGGCGACGGCGGGCTGACGGCCCTGCACTGGCTTTGGCCCCCGAAGGAAAGCGACGCGACGTCGCCGGCGTCGTCGTGGTGATGACGCGGCGTCGGCTCGCGAGGCACGCGCGGCGGCGAGGGGGCGGCAAGGCCGCGGCAAGCCAGGGCATAGCGGGCATTCGACCGCCAAGTACGCCTTCATGCGGGCCGGGGTGACGTCCTGTGACCGGATCGTTATGGCTTCGTCTCGACAGCCCTTTGACTTCGGAACTCGAACGCAGCAAGGTGTACCGCGGACCGGCTCGGCCGTCCGGGGTGGTTCCCGGCGTCCGGGCGCCGGCGGCGATGGTCGCCGCCGGGGGACACTCGACGACGAGAAGGAGCGCGAGGATGCGACTCGCCAAGACGATGAGCGCGGTGGCCGCCGGTGCGGTGCTCACGCTGACCCTGGCCGCGTGCGGCGGGGAGGGTGCCGGAGGCGGCTCCGGCGACAGCGGCGCCGGCGACGGTGACGAGGACGTGAAGGTCGGCGTCGCGATGCCGACCCAGACGTACGAGCGCTGGATCCAGGACGGCAACAACGTCAAGAAGGGCCTGGAGGACCTCGGCTACAGCGTGGACCTCCAGTTCGCCAACGACGACATCCCCACCCAGACGCAGCAGATCGACTCGATGATCACCGAGGGCGTCGACGTCCTCGTCATCGCGTCGATCGACGGCACCGCGCTGACCAGCCAGCTCGACGCGGCCGCCGCGGCGAACATCCCGGTCATCGCGTACGACCGCCTGATCCGCGACAGCGAGAACGTCGACTTCTACACGACGTTCGACAACGAGGCGGTCGGCGTGGCGCAGGCGAACGCCCTGCTGCGCGGCCTCGGCTACCTCGACAAGGACGACAAGCCCACCGGCGAGAAGGGCCCGTACAACATCGAGCTCTTCGCCGGGTCGCCCGACGACAACAACGCGGGCTTCTTCTTCGACGGCGCGATGTCGGTGCTCCAGCCGCTCATCGACGACGGCACGATCGTCGTCCCGTCCGGCCAGACCGACTTCGGCCAGGTCACCACGCAGCGCTGGGAGCTGGAGACCGCCCAGAAGCGCATGGAGGACCTGCTGACCTCCACCTACCAGGGCGGCGAGAAGCTGGACGGCGTGCTCGCCCCGGCCGACGTGCTCTCCCGCGGCATCATCAACGCGCTCCAGAGCGCGGGCATGGGGCCGACCCTCGACAAGGGCCTGCCGGTCGTCACCGGCCAGGACGCCGAGATCGCCAACATCAAGCTCATCGACGACGGCGTGGAGTCCTCGACGATCTTCAAGGACACGCGTCTCCTCGCGGAGCAGGCCGTCAAGGCGACCCAGTCCTTCGTCGAGGGCGAGGAGCCCGAGGCGAACGACACCGAGACGTACGACAACGGCGTGAAGGTCGTGCCGTCGTACCTGCTCGAGGTCCAGACGGTGTTCAAGGACGACATCAAGCCCGTGCTGATCGACGCCGGCTACTACACCGCCGACGAGGTCAAGGCCGGTCAGGCGGACGACTGATCCGCAGGTCATGACCCGCACGGGCAGGCCCGCCCGTCGCCGTTCCCGCTCGGGAGCGGTGGACGGGCGGGCCCGCCCCCGGGGCCGCCGCGGACGCGTCCGACGGCGGCGCACCCCATCGAAGGAGGGACGAGAGCGCAGATGAGCACGATCCTGGAGATGCGCTCCATCACCAAGGAGTTCCCGGGCGTCAAGGCGCTGTCGGACGTCACCCTCACCGTGGAGCAGGGCGAGATCCACGCCATCTGCGGCGAGAACGGCGCGGGGAAGTCCACGCTCATGAAGGTGCTGTCGGGCGTCTACCCGCACGGCACGTACGACGGCGAGATCGTCTTCGACGGCGCCCCGGCCGAGTTCGGGTCGATCAACGACTCCGAGCAGCGCGGCATCGTCATCATCCACCAGGAGCTCGCCCTGGTGCCGTACCTGTCGGTCGCCGAGAACATCTTCCTCGGCAACGAGACCCGCAACCGGCTCGGCATGATCGACTGGAACGCGGCGAACCGGAAGGCCGCGGCGCTGCTCGAGCGTGTGGGCCTCGCCGAGAACCCGACGGTGCCCGTCGGCCAGCTCGGCGTCGGCAAGCAGCAGCTCATCGAGATCGCCAAGGCGCTCTCGAAGGAGGTCAAGCTGCTGATCCTCGACGAGCCGACCGCCGCGTTGAACGACGACGACTCCGAGCACCTGCTCGAGCTGTTGCGCCAGCTCAAGGCGCACGGCATCACGTCGATCATCATCTCCCACAAGCTCAACGAGATCGAGGAGATCGCGGACCGCACGACGATCATCCGCGACGGGCGGACGATCGAGACCATCGACATGTCCGAGCCGGGTTCCACCCAGGACCGCATCATCCGCGGCATGGTGGGCCGGGACCTCGAGCACCGCTACCCCGAGCGGGCGTCCGTCGTGGGCGACGAGGTGCTGCGCGTGGAGCACTGGAACGTCGACCACCCGACGCAGATCGGCCGGCAGATCATCACCGACGCCTCGTTCAACGTGCGGGCCGGTGAGGTCGTCGGGATCGCAGGCCTCATGGGCGCCGGGCGCACCGAGCTCGCGATGAGCATCTTCGGGCGGACCTACGGGCGCAACATCCGCGGCGAGATCTACAAGGACGGCAAGCCGATCCAGATCCGCAACGTGTCCGAGGCGATCGGCCACAACATCGCCTACGCGACCGAGGACCGCAAGCACTACGGCCTCAACCTCATCGACGACATCCGCCACAACATCTCGGCGGCCGGCCTGCCCAAGCTCGCCCCGCGCGGCTGGGTCAACGGCAACGAGGAGCTCCGGGTCGCCGAGGACTACCGCGGCTCCCTCAACATCAAGACGCCCAACGTCCTGGTCGACGTCGGCAAGCTCTCCGGTGGCAACCAGCAGAAGGTCGTGCTGTCCAAGTGGCTGTACACCGACCCCGACGTGCTCATCCTCGACGAGCCCACCCGTGGGATCGACGTCGGCGCCAAGTTCGAGATCTACACGATCATCAACAAGATGGTCGCCGCGGGGAAGGCGGTCGTCGTCATCTCCTCGGAGCTTCCCGAGCTGCTCGGCATCTGCGACCGCGTGTACACCCTCGCCTTCGGTCGGATCACCGGTGAGCTCCCCGTCGCCGAGGCGACGCAGGAACGCCTCATGGAGTTCATGACGATCGAGCGCGACCAGCCCCTGCCCACGAAGGAATCCGCCTCATGAACGCCATCGACTCGGTCCGGGACATCCTGACCCGGAACATGCGCCAGAGCGGCATCGTCATCGCCTTCGTGGCGATCGTCGTGCTCTTCGCCGCCCTGAACCCGAACTTCCTCTCGCCGACCAACCTGACGAACATCGTCCTGCAGTACTCGTACATCCTGATCCTCGCGATCGGGATGGTGATGATCATCGTGGCGGGCCAGATCGACCTGTCCGTCGGCTCGGTCGTCGCCCTCACCGGGGCCGTGAGCGCCGTGGTCGTCGTCCGGCAGGGCCTGCCCTGGTACGTCGGCGTGCTGGCCGCGCTCTTCGTCGGCCTCCTCGTCGGCATCTGGCAGGGCTTCTGGGTCGCGTACGTCGGGATCCCCGGCTTCATCGTGACCCTCGCCGGCATGCTCCTGTTCCGCGGGCTGACGTTCCTCGTCCTCGACAACAAGTCGCTGTCGCCCTTCGGCGGCACCTACTACGACATCGCCAACGGGTTCCTCAACGGCCTCCTCGGCGGCAACGGGTTCGACGTCTTCACGCTCGTCATCTTCGGCATCGCCGTGGCCGGGTACGCCGTCAGCCAGTGGCGCACGCGCCAGGGCAAGATCGCCTACCAGCAGACCGTCGAGTCGATGCCCCTGTTCGTGGCCAAGCTCGTGGCGGTCGCCGTCGTGGTGATGTGGTTCGGGTACCAGCTGTCGATCTCGCGCGGCCTGCCGATCGTGCTCATCATCCTCGCGGTGCTGATCATCGCCTACACGCTCGTCACCCAGAAGTCGGTGTTCGGCCGGCACGTCTACGCCGTCGGCGGCAACCGGCACGCGGCAGAGCTGTCCGGCGTCAAGGTCCGGAAGGTCAACTTCTGGATCTTCGTGAACATGGGCGTCCTGGCGTCGGTGGCCGGCGTGGTCTACTCCTCGCGCATGAACGGTGCCCAGCCGGGCGCCGGCAACATGTTCGAGCTCGACGCGATCGCGGCCTGCTTCATCGGCGGCGCGTCGACCACCGGCGGCGTCGGCCGCGTGGGCGGCGCCATGATCGGTGGTCTGATCATGGCCGTCATGTCCAACGGCATGCAGCTGATGGGCGTGCCCCAGTCGATGCAGCAGGTCGTCAAGGGACTCGTGCTGCTGCTCGCGGTCGCGTTCGACATCTACAACAAGCGTCGCGCCTCGGTGCTGCGCTGACCGGGGGGTCCGGCCGGGGCCGGACCACCCGCGCGCCACGCGCGGGGCGGCGGACGACCGCCGCCCCGCGCGTCGTCGCACCATAGACTCCCCGGCGTGAGAGGACGGCTGCCGATGGTGGGATCGCAGTCGTCGCTGCGCGAGGCGAACCGCGCCCGCGTCGTCGACGCGGTGAAGCGGCACGGGGGGCTCACGCAGGTCGAGCTCACCGGGGCCACGGGGCTCTCGCCCGCCACGGTCTCGACCATCGTCAAGGAGCTCGTCGCCGCCGAGCTGGTCGAGGTGCGCAACACGATCCGGTCGGGACGGCGCGCGCAGCTCGTCACGCTCGCCCACCGCGTGGGGCTCGTCGCCGGCGTCCTGGTGGGCGCCCGGCAGCTCACCGTGGCCGTCGCCGACGTGTCGCACGAGGTGCTCGCCGAGCAGGTGCTGCCGCTGCCCGCGGAGCACCGCGCCGACACGAGCCTCGACCGCGCGGCACTTCTCGTCGTCGACCTGCTGGAGCGCGTCGGCTCGGAGCTCGACGAGGTGCTCGGCATCGGCCTCGGGCTGCCGGCGCCGGTCGACGCCGCGAGCGGCCAGGTGACCGTGCGCGGCATCCTCCGGGGCTGGGACGGCGTGCCGGTGGCCCAGGTGCTGTCCAAGCGGTTGGCCCGGCCCGTGTTCGTGGACAACGACGCGAATCTCGGGGCGCTCGCCGAGAGCACGGTCGGCGCCGCCCGCGAGGTGCACGACGCCCTGTACGTGCGCGCCGGGCACGGTGTCGGCGCGGGCATCGTGCTGGCCGGCCGGGTGCACCGCGGGGTCGCGGGCACGGCCGGCGAGATCGGGCACGTCCAGGTGGACCCGGCGGGCAACATCTGCTCGTGCGGCAGCCGCGGCTGCCTGGACACCGTCGTGGGGGACCGGGCGCTGCTCGAGCCGCTGCGCAGCAGCCACGGGAACCTCACGCTCTCAGACGTCGTGCGGCTGACGAACGAGGACGACCCGGGCTGTCGGGAGATCGTCGCGGACGCCGGTACGGTGGTGGGCGGCGTCGTGGCCGGGCTGGCGACGTCGCTCAACCCGGAGCTCGTCGTCGTCGGAGGTGTGCTGGCCGCCACGGGCGAGGTGTTCCTCGGGCCGATGCGCGAGGCGCTGCGCCGCCGGACGCTGCTGCAGCAGGTCACCCCCCTCGAGGTCGTGCCTGCCGCGCTGGGCACGCGCGCCGAGCTGGAGGGCGCGCTCGCGCTCGCGCTGCAGCACACCGACCTGCTGGAGCAGCCCGACACCGGCCCGAACGGTCCCGGCGACGTCGCCGTGGGCCAGGTCCGCACAGGAAAGGGGAACCGGTGAGGGGACGGACGCCGCTGCTCGCGCTGCGGCAGGTCAGCAGGTACTTCGGTGCCGTCGAGGCCCTCGTCGACGTGGACCTCGAGGTGCACGCGCACGAGGTGGTCGCCCTGGTCGGGGACAACGGCGCGGGGAAGTCGACGCTCGCCAAGGTCGTGGCGGGCGTGCTGAGCCCCAGCTCGGGGCAGGTGGAGGTCGACGGCGAGCCCGTGACGATCTCGTCACCGTCCGTGGCGAACCAGCTCGGCGTGGCCAGCGTGTTCCAGGACCTCGCCGTGTGCGAGAACCTCGACGTCACGGCCAACGTCTTCCTGGGGCAGGAGCTGCGCGGACGGGCCGGGCTGCTGCGCGACGGGGAGATGGAGACCGAGACCCGGGCCCTGCTGGAGCACCTCACGATCCGGATCCCGTCGGTGCGCACGCCGCTGCGGCACCTGTCCGCCGGGCAGCGTCAGGCCGTCGTCATCGCGCGGACCCTCATCGGCCAGCCGCGCATCGTGGTGCTCGACGAGCCGACGGCGGCGCTCTCGGTGGCGCAGACCGCCGAGGTGCTGACCCATATCCAGCGCCTGCGCGAGCTGGGGCTCGGTGTCATCCTCATCAGCCACAACCTCAACGACGTGCGCGCGGTCTCCGACCGCATCGAGGTGCTGCGGCACGGCCGGAACAACGGGTCGTTCCCGGCGTCGGCCACCCATGAGGAGATCCTCGCGGCGATCACCGGCGCCGCCTGACCGGCTCGGACCCCGGGGCAGCCTGCGGCCGGCGGCTGCCGTCCTCCAGGCCGAAGCGGTCGTGCGGGTCGAGGTGTGCGAGGACCTTGCCGAGCGCGCCCGCGAGGGCGGCGACCTCGTCGGCGTCGAGGTCGTCGAAGACGTCCTCCAGCACCGTGCGCGCGTGGCCGGGGGCGCTCGCGACGACCTTGCGCCAGCCGTCCTCGGTGAGGTGGGAGATCGTCGCGCGCCGGTCGTCGGGTGCCGTGCAGCGCTCGACGTACCCGCGGGCCTCGAGACGCCGGGCGACGTGCGAGAGCCGGGGGAGCGTGGCGCTGGTGAGCCGCGCGAGCTCGGTCATGCGCAGCGCGCGCTCGGGCGCCTCGGAGAGCATCGCGAGCACCATGTACTCGAAGTGCGTCAGGTCGGAGTCGCGGCGCAGCTGCTGGTCGAGCGCCGCGGGCAGCAGCTCGATGACCGCCTGCAGCCGCAGCCACGTGCGCATCTGCTCGGCGTCGAGCCAGCGCGGCTCGTCGGTCGCCGTGGTGCCCCGGGTCGTCGTCACGTGATCGCCCTCCTGGTCCGTCACCCCCGAACGAAGGTTGACGCTACAACTATAACGGGTCTATGTTGGTTGTAGCGTCAACCAACCGGGTGGGCGCGGCATCCCAGGAGGAACGATGGCCACCATCAGCATCATCGGCACGGGCAACATGGGCTCCGCGATCGCGGGCCTGGCGCTCGCCGGCGGGAACGACGTGCAGGTCGTCGCCCGCGACGCGGCCAAGGCCGCGGCCGTGGACGCCGCCGTCACCGCGACCGCGTTCGGCGAGCCGATCACGGGCGACGTCGTCGTGCTCGCCCTGCCGTACCCGGCCCTCGAGGACGTCGTCGCGACCTACGGCGACCAGCTCGCCGGGCGCACCGTCGTCGACCTCACCAACCCGCTGGACTTCTCCACCTTCGACTCGCTCGTCGTGCCTGCCGACTCCTCGGCCGCCGCCGAGCTGGCCGCGAAGCTCCCCGGCGCGTCGGTGCTCAAGGCGTTCAACACGAACTTCGCCGCGACCCTCGCCAGCGGCACCGTGGGCGGCGTGCCGACGACCGTCCAGGTGGCGGGCGACGACGCGGACGCCAAGGCCGCGTTCGCTGCCGCGTTCGACGGCTCCGCGGTCCGCGTCGTCGACGCGGGCTCGCTCAGGCGCGCGCGTGAGCTCGAGGCCCTCGGGTTCCTGCAGCTCACCCTCGCCGCCGGTGACAAGACGCAGTGGACCACCGGGTTCGCGCTGCTCTGATCCGACCCGCCCGCCCGCCCCAGCACCAGGAGCCGACCATGCCCACGCCGTCCTCGACCCATCGCACCCCCGACCTCCTCGCGGCCGAGACCGCGATGGGCGCCGTCACCCTGCACGTGGGCGACCTCGGCGCGATGAGCGCCTACTACCGGGAGGCGATCGCCCTCGAGGAGATCCCGGCGCTCGGGGCTCCCGACCGGGTGGTGCTGGGGCGCGGCAGCACCCCGGTCGTCGCGCTGCAGCACACGCCGGGACTGCCCCCGACGTCCCGCCACCAGGCCGGCCTGTTCCACACGGCGGTCCTGTTCGACACCGAGGAGGCGCTCGCCGCCGCCGTCGCGCACGCCGCGCAGCACCCGCTGTCGCGGTTCGCCGGGAACGCGGACCACTGGGTGTCGCGCGCGTTCTACTTCACCGACCCGGAGGACAACGGCATCGAGCTGTACTGGGACCGGCCGCGGGACACCTGGCAGCACGACGGCGGGGGCCGCGTGTCGATGGGCTCCGACTGGTTCGACCCGCAGGAGTTCCTGCGGCGGAACCTCACGGAGGGCGCGATGTCCGGCGCGGCCGGGCAGGCCGCCCAGGTCGGGCACGTCCACCTCCAGGTGGGCGACATCCCGACGGCGCAGAAGTTCTACGTCGACACCCTCGGCTTCGAGGTCATGGCCACGTTCCACGGCGCCCTGTTCGTCGCGGCCGGCGGCTACCACCACCACATGGCGATGAACACCTGGAACAGCGCGGGCGCCGGCCCGCGGGCCGCCACGCTCGGCCTCGGGCAGGTGGCGCTCACGGTGCCCACGCGCGACGAGGTCGGCGCCCTCGCGGACCGCCTGCGGCACGCGGGCGTCGAGGTGCGCGACGACGGGCGGACCCTGCGGTTCGACGACCCGTGGAGCACCCTCGTCGAGGTGTCCGTGGCCTGACTGGCCCCGTCGTCAGCGGAAGACGACCGTGCGGTGGCCGTCGAGCAGCACGCGGTGCTCGGCGTGCCACCGCACGGCGCGCGCGAGGGTGCGGCGCTCGACGTCCTCGCCGATCGCGACGAGGTCGGCGACCGCCCGCGAGTGGTCGACGCGCTCGACGTCCTGCTCGATGATCGGGCCCTCGTCGAGGTCGCCCGTCACGTAGTGGGACGTCGCGCCGATGAGCTTGACGCCGCGGTCGTGCGCCTGCGCGTACGGGCGGGCGCCCTTGAAGCTGGGCAGGAACGAGTGGTGGATGTTGATGACCTGGCCCTCGAGGTCGCGGCACAGCTCGTCCGACAGGATCTGCATGTACCGGGCGAGGACGACCAGCTCCACGTCGAGCTCCGCGACCAGCTCCCGCAGCCGGTCCTCCGCCCGCGCCTTCGTGTCCTTCGTGACGGGCACGTGGTGGAACGGCTTGCCGTAGAACGCGGCCATGTCCGCCAGGTCCGGGTGGTTGCCGACGACGCCGACGGCGTCGACCGGCATGCCCTGGTACCGCTCGCGGTACAGGAGGTCCACCAGGCAGTGCGGCGCCTTGCTGACCAGCACCAGCGTGCGCAGGCGGCGGCCGACGACGTCCAGCTGCCAGGTCATGCCGAACCGCTCCGTGACGGGTGCGAGCGCGGCGGTCAGCGCCTCGCGGCCCGCCTCCGCCTCGACCTGCAGCTCCACCTGCACGCGCATGAAGAACAGGCCCGACGCCGGGTCGCCGAACTGCTGGGACTCCGTGATGTTGCCGTCGTGCGCGGCCAGCACGCCCGCCACGGCGTGCACGATCCCGGGGCGGTCGGGGCAGGAGAGCGTCAGCACCCATTCGGTCGTCACCCGCCCATTGTCACCGACGGCGCCGGGCGCGCGACGACACGTCCGCCGTCCGTCTGCCACGATGTCCCCATGAGCAAGGCACCCGGCACCGACGCCCAGGAAGACCAGCGCGAGAGCGGAGGCGACACGCTGCGCATCGCGCTCGTCGACGACGCCCAGGCGGGCGAGCTGCTGACGCTGCGTCGGGCGGCGTTCGTCAGCGAGGCGCAGCTGTACGACGACCCGCACATCCCGCCGCTGACGCAGACGCTGCACGAGCTGCGCGACGACATGGCGCGCGACGACGTCGTGACCGTGGGCGCGTGGGAGGGGCACCGCCTCGTCGGGTCGCTGCGCCTCGAGATCGAGGGCGCCCGCGCCACGCTCGGCCGGCTCGCCGTGGCCCCGGACCAGCAGGCCAGGGGCATCGGCACGTCCCTGATGTTCGCGATCCTCAAGTTCCTGCCGTCCGAGGTGACGGAGGTGTGGGCGTTCACGGGCAAGGACTCCAAGCGCAACCTCGCCATGTACACCAAGCACGGTTACGAGGAGCAGTACGACCGGGCGGCGGGCAAGCTCACGCTCACCTACCTGCGCCGGGTCCTCGACGAGGTCGACGCGAGGAACGCGGCGCAGGAGCGATGACCGACGCCGGCGGACGGGCTGCCGCGCGTCCTCGGTCGCGCCGCCCGTCCATGGCCGACGTCGCCGCCGTCGCGGGGGTCTCCCACCAGACGGTCTCCCGGGTGCTGAACGAGCACCCGAGCGTGCGCAGCGAGACCCGCGAGCGGGTGCTGGACGCCATCGCGAGCCTGGGCTACCGGCGCAACAGCGCCGCACGGGCGCTCGCCACCGCGCGCTCCGCGACCCTCGGGGTCGTGACGACGGGCTCGGCGCTGTTCGGGCCCACCAGCACGCTCATCGCGATCGAGGGTGCGGCGCGCGACCAGGGCTACTACGTGTCGGTCGCGACGCTGCGGACGTACGACGCCGAGGCGATGCACGAGGCCCTGGAGCACTTCATGGACCAAGGCGTGGAGGCGATCGTCGTCATCGCGCCGCAGGACGACGTGGCGGCGGCGGTGGAGTCGTTCCGTGCGCCCGTGCCGGTGCTGGTGGTCGCCGCGCTGGAGAGGCTGCCGAGGGACGTGGGCACCACCGCGGCCGCCGGCCCGACGACGCTGTCGCTCGCCGTCGACCAGCGCGCCGGGGCGCGCGCGGCGACGGAGCACCTGCTCGACCTCGGCCACGGCGACGTGCTGCACGTGGCCGGGCCGCAGGACTGGTTCGACGCCCGCGAGCGCGCCGCCGGCTGGCGTGAGGCGCTCGAGGCGCGCGGGCTCGCGCCGACCCGCCCGCGGTACTGCTCCTGGTCGGCGGAGGACGGGTACACCGCGGGCCGCGACCTCGCCGAGGCCGTCGTCGCCCACGAGGGGCCGACGGCGGTGTTCGCGGGGAACGACCAGCTCGCGCTCGGGATGCTGCGGGCCTTCTGGGAGCGCGGGCTCTCGGTGCCGGACGACGTGTCCGTGGTGGGGTTCGACGACGTGGCGGGCGCGGCGTACTTCGTGCCCCCGCTGACCACGGTGCGTCAGCCCTTCGGGGTGCTGGGGGAGCGCAGCGTGGCGATGGTGGTGGCGGCCCTCGCCGGCGCGCGCGTGCCGACGGAGCGCATCGCGCCCCGGCTCGTGGTGCGGTCGAGCACGGCGGCGCCGCCGGTCCGCTGACGGACGACTCGTTGACCGCCGTCGTGGCGGCTGGGTAGATTCGGCGCGTCCGCAGTTCTACATCGTTGTAGAGGAGCCATGATGCACAGATCTCTCAGGCGGGTCCGGACCGCGGCCGCCGGGGCGCTGACGGCGGCGCTGCTGGCGACGTCGCTGGTCGCGGCCACGACCGTCGGCCCGGCCTTCGGCGCGGCCGAACGCGCCCGGCCGGTCACTGCTCCGGTCGGCGGCCTCTCGGTGACCGGCGAGACCTCGCCGGTGCACGACCCGGCGCTCGTCGTCGGCGACGACGGCACCTGGCGTGTGTACACCACGGGCCTGGTGAACCGGGAGAACGGTGGCACGATCCAGATGTGGTCGAGCCACGACGAGGGCGTGACCTGGGCCTACGACGGCACCGTCTGGGACGAGATCCCGGCGTGGATCGACGAGCGCTTCGCCGGGCCGGACGGCGCGGGCGTGCTGCCCGACAACCTGTGGGCGCCCGAGGTCTACGAGCACGACGGCACGTACTACCTCTACTACTCGGCGTCGCGCTTCGGCACGAACACGTCGGTCACCGCCCTGGCCACCAACACGACGCTCGACCCGGACGACCCCGACTACGCGTGGGTCGACCAGGGTCCCGTGATCAGCTCGCCGCACGACATCGCCGGCGGGAAGACGTTCAACGCCATCGACGCGGGCATCGTCGAGGGGGCGGACGGAACCCCGTACATGGCGATCGGCTCCTACTGGTACGGCATCTTCCTGGTCGAGCTCGAGTGGCCGGGCGGCAAGCTCGCCGACGGCGCGCTGGAGAACGCCACGCACCTCGTGGACCGCAAGATGCCGGGCAACCCGGTCGAGGCGCCGTACATCACCGAGCGCGACGGCTGGTACTACCTGTTCGTGTCGTTCGACGCCTGCTGCCGGGGCCTGGACAGCACCTATCAGGTGGCGGTCGGTCGGTCGCGGGACGTCGCGGGGCCCTATCTCGACCAGGACGGGAAGGATCTGGCCGACGGTGGCGGCACGGTGCTGCTCTCCTCGCACGGGGCGGTCGTGGGGCCGGGCGGCCAGTCGGTGTCCGACGGCGTCCTCGCGTTCCACTTCTACGACGGCGCGAATGCCGAGATCCCGGGCTTCCCGACGCTCGGCCTGCAGCGCCTGGACTGGGAGGACGGCTGGCCCGTGGTGGACCAGACCGTCGAGGAGCCGGTCGTGACACAGGGGCCGCGCGACGCGACGGTCCGGGGGAACCGCCCGGCGACGTTCGAGGTCCGGGTGTCCGGCACGCCGGCGCCGGTCGTGACGTGGGAGGTCTCCGACGACGACGGCGCGACCTGGACGGCGGCCCCCGTCGCCGCCGCGCGCGCCGTCGACGGCACCGCGAGCTGGACCGTCAAGCACGCCGGCCGCGACCGGGACGGGCTGCTCGTGCGCGCCGTCGTCGCGAACGCCCACGGCGCCGTGCGCAGCGAGCCCGCCCGGCTCGACGTCCTCCGCCCGGGCGGCCCCGCGAGGTAGTCGAGATCCCCGCGAGGTAGTTCGAGACGTCACGAGGTAGTTCAGAATGCGGTGAGGTAGTTCTGAGTTCCGCGAGGTAGTCGGAAAGCTCGCGAGGTAGTCCGGGCCCGAACTACCTCGCGGGGGTCTCGACTACCTCGCGGGGATCTGAACTACCTCGCAGGTTGGGTCCTCCCGCATGTGAGCGCTAACATCGATCAGACACCCGGGTCGTGCGCCGGCTGGAAGCTGCGCGACGACGGAACTCGACGACGCCCCGTGCGGGCGGGGACGGAGCAACGATGGCGGAGCAGGGCGCGCGGCCGGACGGCGGGGCCGGCATCCGGGCGGCGATCACCGCCGGGGAGGCGACGCTGGGCATCGAGCTCGGATCCACCAACATCAAGGCGTGCCTGATCGGCCCCGACCACACGCCGATCGCGAGCGGCTCGCACGGGTGGGAGAACGAGCTGGTCGACGGCGTGTGGACCTACTCGCTCGACACGGTGCACGCGGGGCTGCAGGGTGCCTATGCCGCGCTCGTGGCCGACGTCGAGGAGCGCCACGGCGTGCGTCCCACGACCTACGCGGCCCTCGGCGTCTCCGCCATGATGCACGGCTACCTGCCGTTCGACGCCGACGGCGGGCTGCTGGTGCCGTTCCGGACCTGGCGCAACACCAGCACCGGGCCGGCGGCCACGGAGCTGTCCGCGCTGTTCGGGCACAACATCCCGCTGCGCTGGTCCATCGCGCACCTCTACCAGGCGATCCTCGACGACGAGCCGCACGTGCCACAGGTGGCGTCGTTCACCACGCTCGCCGGCTACGTGCACCGCGCCCTGACCGGGCGGCACGTGCTCGGCGTCGGCGACGCGTCGGGCATGTTCCCGATCGACCCCGCCACGGGCGACTACGACGCCCGGATGCTCGAGCAGTTCCGGCACCTGGCCGCCGCCAAGCGGCCGGGCCTGCACGTGGAGGGCCTGCTGCCGCAGGTGCTCACCGCGGGCGAGGACGCCGGCCGGCTCACCCCCGAGGGCGCCGCGCTGCTCGACCCCACGGGCACCCTGCTGCCGGGAGTGCTGCTCTGCCCGCCCGAGGGCGACGCCGGGACCGGCATGGTCGCCACCGGCTCGGTGGCGCCGCGCACCGGCAACATCAGCGCGGGCACGTCGATCTTCGCCATGGTCGTGCTCGAGCAGCCGCTGACCAGCGTGCACCACGAGCTCGACCTGGTCACCACCCCTGCCGGCGACCTCGTGGCGATGGTGCACTGCAACAACGGCGCCAGCGAGCTCGATGCGTGGGCCGGCGTCTTCGGCCAGTTCGCGGCCGCGCTCGGGGCGCCGGCCGAGCCGGACGCCGTCTTCGGCGCGTTGTTCCGGGCGGCGCTCGACGGCGCGTCCGACGGCGGCGGGCTGCTCGCCTACAACTACCTCGCCGGCGAGCCGATCACCGGTCTCGACGAGGGCCGCCCGCTCGTGGTGCGCACCCCCGACAGCCGCCTCACGCTGGCGAACTTCGCGCGCACGCAGCTCTACGGCGTGTTCGGCACCCTCGCCCTCGGCATGCGCGTGCTGCACGGCGAGGGCGTCGCGATCGACACGATGTTCGCGCACGGCGGCCTGTTCAAGACGGCGGGCGTGGCGCAGCGCCTGCTCGCCGGCGCGATCGACGCCCCGGTGGCCGTCGGTCAGACCGCGGGGGAGGGCGGGGCCTGGGGAATCGCCGTCCTCGCGGCCTACGCCGCTGCCCGCGCCGAGTCGGGCGACGCCGCGCCCGCCCTCGACACCTACCTGACCGAGCGCGTCTTCGCCGGCGTCGAGCTCGACGTCGCCGAGCCGGACGCCGCCGACGTGGCGGGCTTCGCCGCCTACCTGGAGCGGTACTCCGCCGGCCTCGCGGTCGAGCGGGCCGCCACCCAGGCGCTGTGACGACCGCGACGATCCCGCCCCACCACCCCCGAGAGACGAAAGAGAACCCGATGCCGATCACCGAGGTCCCCGCGCACCTGCGGGCCGCCGTCGACGCCGCCAAGGAGAAGGTCGCGGCCCTGCACGCCGAGCTGCCCCGCTGGGAGCTCGTCGTGTGGACGGCCGGCAACGTGTCCGAGCGGGTGAGCAACCCCGACGGCGACGACCTGCTCGTCATCAAGCCGTCCGGCGTCGCGTACGACGACATCACGCCCGGGTCGATGGTGGTCTGCGACCTGGAGGGGAACCTTGTCGAGGGCGACCGCTCGCCGTCGTCCGACACCGCGGCGCACGCCTACGTGTACACCCACATGCCCGAGGTGGGCGGCGTCGTGCACACGCACTCCACCTACGCGACGGCCTGGGCCGCGCGTGCCGAGGAGATCCCCTGCGTGCTCACGATGATGGCCGACGAGTTCGGCGGCCCCGTCCCCGTGGGCCCGTTCGCGATCATCGGCGACGACTCCATCGGCCGCGGCATCGTCGAGACCCTCAGCGGTCACCGCAGCCCGGCCGTCCTGATGCGCAACCACGGCCCGTTCACCATCGGCAAGGACGCCCGCGCCGCGGTGAAGGCCGCCGTGATGGTCGAGGAGGTGGCCCGCACGGTGCACGTGTCGCGCCAGCTCGGCGAGCCGCTGCCCATCGCCCAGGAGCACGTCGACTCCCTGTACGCCCGCTACCAGAACGTGTACGGCCAGCACTGATCCCCGTCACCGGTCGAGCCTGACGAGCCCTGGTCTCGACGGGCTCGACCACCGGCCACGAAGACCTCCGAAGGAGAAACACCCCATGAGCAAGCCGTACGCCGACCGCGAGGTCTGGTTCTTCACCGGCAGCCAGGACCTGTACGGGCCCGAGACGCTGGAGCAGGTCGCCCAGCAGTCGCAGGAGGTCGCCCGCGCGCTCGACGCGTCGTCCGACGTGCCCGCGACCGTCGTCTGGAAGCCCGTGCTCAAGGACGCGGACTCGATCCGCCGCGCGATGCTGGACGCGAACGCGGACGACAAGGTGCTCGGCGTCATCACGTGGATGCACACCTTCAGCCCGGCGAAGATGTGGATCGGGGGCCTCGACGCGCTGCGCAAGCCGCTGCTGCACCTGCACACGCAGGCGAACGTCGAGCTGCCGTGGGCGGACATCGACTTCGACTTCATGAACCTCAACCAGGCCGCGCACGGCGACCGGGAGTACGCCTACCTGGCCACGCGCCTGGGCGTCGCGCGCACCACGGTCGTGGGCCACGCGTCGAACCCGGCCGTGACCCGCCGCGTCGGCACCTGGGTGCGCGGCGCCGCGGGCTGGGCCGCCACGCACGAGCTGAAGCTGGTGCGCTTCGGCGACAACATGCGCAACGTCGCGGTCACCGAGGGCGACAAGACCGAGGCCGAGCTGCGCTTCGGCGTCTCGGTGAACACCTGGGGCGTCAACGACCTCGTCGCAGCCGTCGACGCCGTGGACGACGCCGCGATCGACGCGCTCGTCGCGGAGTACGAGGAGCTCTACGACGTCGTCCCCGAGCTCCGCGAGGGCGGCGAGCGGCACGAGTCGCTGCGCTACGCGGCCCGCCAGGAGATCGCGATGGAGGCGTTCCTGACGGAGCGCGGCGCCAAGGCGTTCACCACGAACTTCGAGGACCTCGGCGCCCTGCGCCAGCTGCCCGGCATCGCCGTGCAGCGCCTCATGGGCAAGGGGTACGGCTTCGGCGCCGAGGGCGACTGGAAGACCGCCGTCCTGGTGCGGGCCGCCAAGGTCATGGGCGAGGGGCTGCCCGGCGGCGCCTCCCTGATGGAGGACTACACCTACGACCTCACCCCGGGTGCGGAGCTCATCCTCGGCGCGCACATGCTCGAGGTGTGCCCGTCCCTCACGACGTCGAAGCCCCGCGTGGAGATCCACCCGCTCGGCATCGGCGGCAAGGAGGACCCGGTCCGCATGGTCTTCGACGCCGACGCGACCGCGGGTGCCGTCGTCGTCTCGCTGGCCGACATGCGCGACCGCTTCCGCCTCACCGCGAACGTCGTCGACGTCGTCCCGCCCACGCAGGACCTGCCGAACCTGCCCGTGGCCCGCGCCGTCTGGACCCCGCGCCCCGACTTCACCACCTCCGCCGAGGCCTGGCTGACCGCCGGGGGCGCGCACCACACGGTGATGTCGACCGCCGCGGGCATCGAGGCGTTCGAGGTGTTCGCGAACATCGCGCGCACCGAGCTCCTCGTGATCGACGAGGACACCACGCGTCGCGGCTTCGCCGACCAGGTGCGCTGGAACCAGGTGTACTACCGCCTCGCTCAGGGGCTCTGAGCGCGACCGCCGGTCCGATACCGGCGGTTCGGTAGGCTGACGCCGCCGAGCCGCCGGTCGGCCGTCCGGCGGACGAACTCGAGGGAGAGGCCCCGCATGGCGAGTCCCGCCGAGAAGCCGAACATCCGGCAGGTCGCGCAGCTCGCCGGTGTCTCGCACATGACGGTGTCGCGGGTGCTCAACGACCACCCGAACATCCGCGAGGCGACCCGGCGTCGGGTCGAGGAGGCCATCGACCAGCTCGGCTACCGGCCGAACATGACGGCCCGGGCCCTGGCCACCCAGCGCAGCCGCCGCATCGGCGTCCTCGTGGAGAGCGCGGCGACGTTCGGGCCGACCAGCACGCTGTACGCCGTCGAGTCCGCCGCCCGCGCGTCCGGGTACGTGGTGAGCTCTGTGCTCCTGCGGGCCGGGGAGGAGATCACCCCCCAGGAGGCCGTCGACCACCTCATCGCGCAGGGCGTCGACGCGCTCTGCGTCGTGGCGCCCCGGTCGTCGTCGATCGCCGCGCTGCGCCGCATCGCCGTCGGCGTCCCGGTGCTCGTCGTCAAGCCCGACAAGGACCCGACGTTCCTCACCGTCACCGTCGACCAGCAGGCCGGGACGACGCTCGCCGTCGACCACCTCGTCTCCCTCGGGCACCGGGACATCCTGCACCTGGCCGGCCCGCTCGACTGGCTCGACGCCCGCACGCGCGAGCGGTCGTTCCACGCCCGGGCGAAGTCGTGGGGGCTCCGGGAGCGACCCATCGTGGTGGGGGACTGGACGGCGGACTTCGCGTACGACTTCGCACGCGGGATCCGCGAGCTGCCGGAGTACACCGCGATCTTCGCCGCGAACGACGACATGGCCGTCGGCCTCGTGCACGGGCTGCACGACCGGGGCTTCTCGGTGCCGGACGACGTCAGCGTCGTCGGCTTCGACGACATCCCCCTGGCGCGGCACGTCATCCCCCCGCTGACGACCGTGCGGCAGAACTTCCACGCGCTGGGCGTCTCGGTGGTCGACGTCCTGCGTTCCGCGATCGAGGAGCAGGAGATCCCGACGGTCACGAAGATCCCCCCGGAGCTCGTCGCGCGGGCGTCGAGCGCCGCACCACGGAAGGCCGCCCGTTGACCTCGCGGCCCGGGGCACCGGTGGTCGAGATGCACGGGATCACCGTGGCGCTCGGCGGGGTGCGGGTCCTCGACGACGTGAACCTGGTGCTCCGGCCTGGCGAGGTGCACGCGCTCATGGGGGAGAACGGCGCGGGCAAGTCGACGCTCATCGGCGCGCTGACCGGGACGGTGCCGCTCCTGGCGGGCGACGTCGTGGTCGACGGCGCCCCCACCACGCCGACGAGCGTCGCCCGCAGCCGCGCGGACGGCATCGCGACCGTCTTCCAGGAGACGCACCTGAGCCCCCACCTGACCGTCGCCGAGAACGTCATGATCGGGCACGAGGTGCGCGGCTGGTTCGGCATCGACTGGGGCCGGACCAGGGAGCGCGCGTCGGCCGCCCTCGCCGCGCTGGGGCTCGAGGACATCGACCCGCGCGCGCCGCTCTCGGCGCTGTCGCCCGCGACCAAGCAGCTCGTGGCGGTCGCCCGGGCGATCGTCCTCGAGCCCCGGGTGCTCGTGCTCGACGAGCCGACGTCGAGCCTGGACGCCGACGAGGCCGCCCGACTGCTCGGCGTCGTGCGCCGCCTGTGCGACCAGGGCGTGGCGGTGCTCTTCGTCTCGCACTTCCTGGAGCAGGTCTTCGAGGTGAGCGACCGGATGACGGTGCTGCGGGGCGGCCGCGTCGTGGCGGAGTACCGGACGGCGGAGGTCGAGCGGGCCGAGCTGATCTCCAAGATGCTCGGCGAGGACATCGACGCGCTCCAGGCGCTGCGCTCGCAGCGGCTGGCGCACCACTACGCGGGGTCGGGCGAGGCGACCCTCCGGGCGGCGTCCCTCGGCCGTCAGGGCGTCCTCGAGCCGACCGACCTCGAGCTGTCCCGGGGCGAGGTCGTCGGGTTCGCGGGGCTGCGCGGCTCCGGGCGCACCGAGCTCGCCCGGCTGATGAGCGGGGCGGAGCGCGCCGACCGCGGGGAGCTGTGGCTGGACGGGGCCCGGGTGCAGCTCCGCAGCCCGGGGGTGGCCCTGCGGCACCGGATCGCGATGTCGAGCGAGAACGTGCGGGACGACGGCATCGTCGCGGGGCTCACGGTGCGGGAGAACATCGTGCTGGCGCTGCAGGCGCTCCGCGGCTGGTCGCGGCCGCTGTCGCGCGGCGAGCAGGACGCCGTCGTCGACACGTATCTCGACGCGCTGCACCTGTCGGCCGACGACCTGGACCGGCCCGCCGGTGAGCTGTCAGGGGGCACGCAGCAGAAGGTGCTGCTCGCCCGGCTGCTGGCCACGCGGCCGCACGTCCTGATCCTCGACGAGCCGACGCGCGGCATCGACATCGCGGCCAAGCTGGAGATCCAGCGCCGGGTGGCGCGGCTGGCCGGCGAGGGCGTCGCCGTCGTGTTCATCTCCTCCCAGCTCGAGGAGGTGGTGCGCCTCGCCGACCGCATCGTGGTGCTCAAGGACCGCGAGAAGATCGGCGAGCTGAGCAACGGGCCGGGCGTCACGGTCGACACCATCGTCGAGATGATCGCCGCGGACGTCGACGAGCTCGACGAGCTCGACGAGCTCGACCCCGGCGACTCCTGACGGTATCCACACCACTCGCGGGGTGCCGGTGGCGGCGTTACGGAACCGTGACGTCCAATCCTGGACCCGCTCTATGTGACCGGTCACAACTCCGCTATGTTAACGGTCACAACAAGCGTTGCCGGAGGGTCAGAGCAGACCCACGGACCGGGCTACCGGTCGGCCGGCGTCTCGAGGAGGAGATCATGAGCACAAACTTCCGGCGCGCCGGAGCGGCGCTCTTCGCCGCCACCCTCACGGCCGCCACGCTGGTCGCGTGCAGCAGCGAGCAGGCGCCCCAGGGCGGCGGGGACGGCGGCGGCGAGTCCGCCGCGGCCTCGGACACGATCGTCCTCGGCTTCTCGCAGGTCGGGGCGGAGTCCGGCTGGCGCGCGGCCAACACCAAGTCCATCCAGGACACGCTGACGACGGAGAACGGCTTCGACCTCAAGTTCTCCGACGCGCAGCAGAAGCAGGAGAACCAGATCCAGGCGATCCGGTCGTACATCCAGCAGCAGGTCGACGTCATCGCCTTCTCGCCGGTCGTCGAGACCGGCTGGGACGCGGTGCTCGAGGAGGCCAAGGCCGCGGAGATCCCGGTGATCCTCACCGACCGCGCCGTCGACAGCGAGGACGACACCCTCTACGAGTCCTTCATCGGCTCCGACTTCGTCGAGGAGGGCAAGCGCGCCGGCGACTGGGCCGTGGAGCAGTACGACGGCGAGGGCTACAAGGCCGTCGAGCTGCAGGGCACCACCGGCGCCGCGCCCATGATCGACCGGCAGCAGGGCTTCGCCGACGCGATCGCGGGCAGCGACATCGAGATGATCGACTCACAGACCGGCAACTTCACCCGCACCGAGGGCAAGCAGGTGATGGAGGGCTTCCTGCAGAAGTACGACGACATCGACCTCGTCTTCGCGCACAACGACGACATGGGCCTGGGCGCGATCGAGGCGATCGAGGCCGCCGGGAAGGTGCCCGGCAAGGACATCAAGATCATCACCGTCGACGGCGTCAAGGACGGGATGCAGGCCCTCGCCGACGGCAAGATCAACTACATCGTCGAGTGCAACCCGCTGCTCGGCCCGGACCTCGCGGAGATCGCGAAGAAGGTCGTCGCGGGTGAAGAGGTCGAGAAGCGCATCGTCACCCAGGACGAGGCGTTCGACCAGGAGGCGGCGAAGGCGGCCCTGCCGGACCGCCAGTACTGACCGTCGGTACTGACCGTCGGTACGCTCCACCGAGACCCGCGGTGGGTGCGGTGCGGGACGCCCGCGCCACACCCACCGCGCTCCACGGAAGGTCAAGGATGACGCCATCGGACGCCGGCGCGGCCGGCAGCACCCCCGACGCCCGGCCCCAGGACGTGCGCCCCGTCGTCGAGATGACCGGGATCTCCATCGAGTTCCCCGGCGTCAAGGCGCTCGACGGCGTGGACCTCCGGCTCCTGCCCGGCGAGGTGCACGCCCTCATGGGCGAGAACGGCGCGGGGAAGTCCACGCTGATCAAGGCGCTCACGGGCGTCTACGGCATCGACTCCGGCGAGATCCTCGTCGACGGCGAGCCGCACCGGTTCTCCGGCCCGGGCGAGGCGCAGGCCGCGGGGATCGCCACCGTGTACCAGGAGGTCAACCTCTGCGAGAACCTCACAGTCGCGGAGAACATCATGCTCGGCAACGAGCCCCGGCGGTTCGGTGCCATCGACTGGCCCCGCACGCGCCGCCGGGCGGCAGAGCACCTCGCGACCATGGGGCTCGACGTCGACCCCGCTTCGTCGCTCGGCTCGCACTCGATCGCCGTGCAGCAGCTCGTCGCGATCAGCCGCGCCATGGTGGTGGACGCCAAGGTGCTCATCCTCGACGAGCCGACGTCGAGCCTCGACGCCGACGAGGTCGCGCGGCTCTTCGACGTCGTGCGGCGGCTGCGCGACCAGGGCGTGGCGATCCTGTTCGTCTCGCACTTCATCGAGCAGGTCTTCGACCTGTCGGACCGCATGACGGTGCTGCGCAACGGCGCCCGGGTGGGGGAGTACCGCACCGCCGAGCTCAGCCGCACGGAGCTCGTCTCGCGGATGATCGGCCGGTCCATGGAGGTGCTCGAGGACCTGGAGGTCCGCACCGAGCACACCGTCGACACGGCCCAGGGCGCGCCCTTCGTCCAGGCCGTCGGGCTCGGGCGTCGCGGCTCCGTGCAGGCCTTCGACCTGGACGTCCACGAGGGCGAGGTCGTGGGTCTGGCCGGCCTGCTCGGCTCCGGCCGCACGGAGGTGGCCAGGCTGCTCGCCGGGGCGGACCGCGCCGACACCGGCACGCTCTCCGTCAAGGGCACCCTCACGCGACTGCGCACCCCGCGCGCGGCGATCGAGCGCAAGATCGCGTTCTCCTCCGAGGACCGCAAGGGCGAGGGCGTGGTCGGCGACCTGACGGTGCGCGAGAACATCGTGCTCGGCCTCCAGGCGGAGCGCGGCTGGCTGCGTCCGCTGCCCGGCAGGCAGGTCGACGAGATCGTGCACCGGTACATCGAGGCGCTGAACATCCGGCCCGCCAACCCCGACGCGCTGCTCCGCAACCTCTCGGGCGGCAACCAGCAGAAGGTGCTCCTGGCCCGCTGGCTCGCGACCGCGCCCGAGCTGTTCATCCTCGACGAGCCGACGCGCGGCATCGACGTCGGGGCCAAGGCGGAGATCCAGCGCCTGGTGTCCGACCTCGCCGGGCGCGGCATGGCGGTGCTCTTCATCTCCGCCGAGCTCGAGGAGGTGGTGCGGCTCAGCCACCGCATCGCCGTCATGCGCGACCGGCGGAAGGTCGCCGAGCTGACCAACACCGACACCGTCGGCGTCGACGACGTCGTCGAGCTCATCGCGAGCGGAGGGGACCGCTGATGCCCACCTCGCCCACGCCGTCGACGGCCTCGGCGGCCGCCGACGCCTCCGGAGGGTTCGGCGCCGTCGTGCGCCACCCGCTGTTCTGGCCGGTGGTCGCGCTCGTCGCGCTGCTCGCGGTCAACACGGCCGTCCGCCCGGGCTTCCTGTCCGTCTCGATCCTGGACGACCACCTCTTCGGGTCCCCGATCGACATCCTGCGCAACTGCGCCCCGCTCATGCTGGTCGCGCTCGGCATGTCGCTGGTGATCGCCACCCGCGGCATCGACCTGTCCGTGGGCGCGGTGGTCGCGATCTCGGGCGCGGTGGCGCTCACGTTCATCGCGGGCGCGCCGGACCCGGCGTCGACGACGACCGTCTTCCTGGCGATCGGCATGGCCCTCGTGCTCGGCCTGGTCCTCGGGGTGTGGAACGGGTTCCTCGTGTCCGTGCTCGGGATCCAGCCGATCATCGCCACGCTGATCCTCATGACCGCGGGGCGCGGCGTCGCGATGCTCATCACCGAGGGCCAGATCACCACGGTCACGAGCGCCCCGTTCAAGACGCTCGGCGCCGGGTACTGGCTCGGGCTGCCCGTCGCGACCCTGGTCGCGTTCGGCGTGTTCGGGCTGGTCGCGCTGCTGGTGCGGCGCACGGCGCTGGGGATGCTCGTCGAGTCGGTGGGCATCAACCCGGCCGCGAGCCGGCTCGCCGGCGTGCGGGCGCGGACCATCGTGTGGACGGTCTTCGCGCTGTCGGGCCTCTTCTCCGGCCTCGCCGGCCTGATCCTCTCGTCGAACGTCATGGCGGCCGACGCGAACAACGCCGGCCTGTTCATCGAGCTCGACGCGATCCTCGCCGTCGTGATCGGCGGCACGTCGCTGGCCGGGGGCAAGTTCTCGCTCTCCGGCACGTTCGTCGGCGTGCTCATCATCGCGACGCTGTCGCTCACGGTGACGAACGTCGGGATCTCGCCGCTCGTGACGCCGCTGTTCAAGGCGCTCGTGGTCGCCGCGGTGACGCTGCTCCAGTCGCCCGCGATGCGGCGCAAGCTCGCCGAGCGCACCCGACGACGCGGCAGGACGGCGCCGGTCCCGCCGTCGGACAAGCCCGCGGACGTCTCCACGGACAAGGTGGTGGCCTGATGACGACCCTCGCATCCTCGCGCCCCGGGGCGCCGTCCCCGGACCGCGTGCCCTCCGTCGGCCGGCGCCTGCGCGTCGACCGCCGGTACCTGCCGGTTGTCGGCACCCTCGTGGTGTTCGTGCTGCTGCTCGTGGTGGGCGGCGCCCGCTACGACAACTTCCTGTCCGTGGGCGTGCTCGCGAACCTGTTCATCAACAACGCGTTCCTCATCGTGCTGGCGGTCGGGATGACCTTCGTCATCCTCACGGGCGGTATCGACCTCTCGGTCGGCTCGGTGCTGGCGCTGTCCGGCGTGACCGCCGCCTACCTGCTGCAGGCGGGCGTCCCGGCCGGGGTCGTGATCCCGCTGGTCGTGCTGGTCGGCTCGCTGATCGGTCTCCTCGTGGGCGCGATGGTGCACGTCTTCGAGGTGCAGCCGTTCATCGCGACGCTCGCGGCGATGTTCTTCGCCCGCGGGCTGTGCTTCCTCATCGCCCCGGAGTCGATCCCGATCGACGACGAGACCTTCGTCGCCCTGGCCTCCTGGGACACCTGGGCGGGCGGGCAGTGGCGGATCACGTCGAGCGTCGTGATCGCTCTGGTCGTGGTGGCGGTGGCGTTCTACCTGCTGCACTACACGCAGTTCGGGCGCACGGTGTACGCCATCGGCGGCGGGGAGCAGTCGGCCAAGCTCATGGGCCTGCCCGTCGCGCGCACCAAGGTGCTGGTGTACGTCATCAGCGGCACGTGCGCCGGCCTCGGCGGCCTGCTGTTCGCGATGTTCTCGCGGTCGGGCTACTCCCTGACCGGCGTGGGCATGGAGCTCGATGCGATCGCGGCCGTCGTCATCGGCGGCACGCTGCTCACCGGCGGCACCGGGTTCGTGCTCGGGTCGGTGCTCGGCGTCCTCGTGCTCGGCCTCATCCAGACGATCATCACCTTCGAGGGCACCCTCAGCTCGTGGTGGACCAAGATCGTCATCGGCGCGCTGCTGCTGGTCTTCGTGGTCCTGCAGCGGCTGCTCGCGCTACGGCGCTCCTAGCCGTCCCTCGGCCGAGCGCCCGTCCGGGCGGCCGGGCCCGTGGCAGGTCGCCGTCGGCCCGGCCGTCCCACGCAACCTCGCACCCGCACCCCCGCACCTGTACGACGACGTACTCGACACGGAGGATCTACAACGATGCACATCCCATCCCGATGGTCCACGCCCCTGGCGGTGGGCCTCGCCCTCGTGCTGCCCGCCACGGCGGCCGCGGCCGTCCCGCCGCGAGCGGCCCCCGCGCCGTCCGCCGTTGCCGACGATGCGTACGGCGCCTATGTCTTCCCGTACTTCGCCGGCGAGCAGGACGGCGGGGAGAAGATCTACCTGGCCGTCAGCGAGGCCGACGACCCGACTGCGTGGCAGACGCTCAACGACGGCGAGCCCGTCCTCGAGTCCACCCTCGGTACCGAGGGCCTGCGCGACCCGTTCCTCACCCGCAACCCGGAGACCGGCACGTACTACCTGCTCGCCACCGACCTGAAGATCGCGGGCGGCGGGAGCTTCGGCGACGCCCAGGAGACCGGCAGCCGGTCGATGATGGTGTGGTCCTCGGACGACCTGATCCACTGGTCCGACCAGCAGGAGGTCGAGGTCGCGCCGCCGAACGCCGGCAACCTCTGGGCGCCAGAGGCGACCTGGGACGCCGAGGCCGGGCAGTTCGTCGTCTACTGGGCGTCCGCCCTGTACCCGGCCGACGTCGCGCCCGAGGACCGCGACATCGCGACGTCGTACCAGCGGATGCTGTCCGCCACCACGCCTGACTTCTCCGCGGGCAGCTTCTCCGAGCCGCAGGTCTGGATCGACGAGAAGCGCGGTGCCGGGCGCGGGATGATCGACTCGACGATCGCCGAGGACGACGGCACCTATTACCGGTTCACCAAGGACGAGGCGGACATGACGGTCCGCGAGGAGTCGTCCGACGACCTGTCCCGCACGCAGGGCGTGACCGACGGCGACGGCTGGGACCTGATCGCCGAGCACGTGGGCGTCGGCGAGCCCAACCCGTGGGGCGGCGAGTTCACCGCGGGGGAGGGCCCCACGGTCTTCCCGTCTTTGACCGACGACTCCTGGTACATGATGATCGACCAGCCGTCCTACCACGGCGGCCAGGGGTACATGCTGTTCCGCAGCGACGACCTGGCGAGCGGCGACTGGACGTCGGTGCCCGACGCCGCGCTGCCGAGCCACCCGCGGCACGGCACGGTGCTGCCGATCACGACGGCCGAGCAGCAGGGGCTGATCGAGGCCCTTCCGCCCGGAGAGCCGGAGGTCGTCGAGCAGCGGCTCACCATCGACACGGCGTCCGAGCGCACGGAGATGAGCGACGACCTCTACGGCGTGTTCTACGAGGACATCAACTACGCCGCCGACGGCGGCCTGTACGCCGAGCTGGTCCGCAACCGGTCGTTCGAGTTCGCACGCGAGGACAACGCGGCGTTCACCGGCATGACCGGCTGGGAGCAGACCGGCGGCGGCGCGGTCGCCGTCGAGTCCGAGCGCGGCGAGTGGCTGAACGACAGCAACCGGCACTACCTCACGGTGACGTCGGACGGCACCACCGGCGTCTCGAACGCCTCGTACAACGAGGGGGTCGCGCTCGAGGATGGCGCGTCGTACGACTTCTCCGTCTGGGCGCGCAGCGACGTCGCGCAGGACCTCACGGCGACCCTCGTCTCCCCCGACGGTGCGACGGCGTACGGCACCGCGACCGTCGCCGTGGACGCCTCCGACGAGTGGGCGCAGTACACGGCGACCGTGACAGCGTCCGCGACGACGGACGCCGCGCGCCTGCGCGTGACCTCGGGCGCCGCGAGCACCCTGCGCCTGGACATGGTGTCGCTGTTCCCGCAGGACACGTGGGTGGGCCCGGTCAACGGCAAGAGCACGCTGCGCAAGGACCTCGCCGAGAAGGTCGCGGAGCTCGACCCGAGCTTCCTGCGGTTCCCGGGCGGGTGCGTCACCAACGTCGGCACCTTCGACTCCTACCTCGACTCCGACGGCCAGGACCGGCAGCGGACGTACCAGTGGAAGGAGACCGTCGGCCCGGTCGAGGAGCGCCCGACCAACTGGAACTTCTGGGGCTACAACCAGTCCTACGGCATCGGCTACCTCGAGTACCTGGAGTTCGCCGAGGACCTCGGCGCCTTCGCGCTGCCCGTGGTGTCCGTGGGTGCCAACGGCTGCGGGTCGCGCATCCCGGAGATGACCGACGACCAGCGCCCGCGCTGGATCCAGGACACCCTCGACCTCATCGAGTTCGCCACCGGCGGCACGGACACCGAGTGGGGCGCGAAGCGTGCCGAGCTCGGGCACCCCGAGCCGTTCGACCTGCCGTACATCGGCCTGGGCAACGAGGAGAACACGCCGAAGTTCCAGGAGAACTTCCCGGCCTTCCGCGACGCCATCGAGGCGGAGTTCCCCGACGTCACGGTGATCTCCAACTCCGGGCCCGACGACGCCGGCACCCGCTTCGACGAGCTGTGGGACTTCAACCGCGAGCAGGGCGTCGCGATGGTCGACGAGCACTACTACAACGACCCGTCGTGGTTCCTGCAGAACTCCGAGCGGTACGACTCGTACGACCGGTCGGGCCCGCACGTCTTCCTCGGCGAGTACGCGTCGAAGGGCAACACCTTCGGCAACGCGCTCGCGGAGGCGGCGTACATGACGGGCCTGGAGCGCAACTCCGACGTCGTGGAGCTGGCCTCGTACGCGCCGATGTTCGCCAACGAGGACTACGTGCAGTGGTCGCCGGACATGATGTGGTTCGACAACGACGAGTCGTGGGGCTCGGTGAACTACTACACCCAGCAGCTGTTCATGACGAACACCGGCGACGAGGTCGTGCCGTCCGAGCTCGGCGACGGGCCCGACGTCGTCCCGCCGGACGTCGACGGCGGCGTGTTCCTGTCGACGTGGCTGACGCAGGCCGCGTACGACGACGTGCGGGTCACCGACGACGCGACCGGCGACGTCCTGTTCTCGGACACGTTCGACGACGCGTCACGGTGGGAGGCCCAGCGGGGTGACTGGTCCGTGGCCGACGGCGCGTACGTGCAGTCGGACGCGGGCGTCGAGGACGCGCGCAGCGTCGTCACCGGCGCCTACGACGAGGACTGGCACGACTACACGATGGAGGTCACGGCCCGGAAGACCGGCGGCGCCGAGGGGTTCCTCATCGGGTTCGGCGCGAGCGCGAGCGACGACTTCTACTGGTGGAACCTGGGCGGCTGGGGCAACACCCGGTCGGTGCTGGAGCGCGCGGACGGCGCGCGCCAGGGCGAGGTCGCCGCGGCGGAGTCCTTCACGCCGCTGGAGAACGGTCGTGACTACCGGATCAAGATCGTCGTGGAGGGCCGCACGATCCAGCTCTACCTCGACGGCGAGCTGCAGCTGACGCACACCGAGCCGGTGACCAAGTCGCTGTTCCAGGTCGTGACCCACGACGAGGAGACCGGCGAGCTGGTCGCCAAGGTGGTCAACGTCGGCGACGCCGTGGCGCGCACCGACGTCGAGGTGGCGGGCGGGTTCGAGCCGGCCGCGACAGCGCGGGTCACGGAGATGACGGCCGACCCGTCGGCGACCAACACGAAGACGCGGCCCGAGCGCGTCGTGCCGGTCGACCGGACGTTCGAGGGTGCGGGGAGCTCGTTCACCTACGACTTCCCGGCGCACTCGATCACGTTCCTGCGGCTCGCCCCGGACGGTTCGGGGGAGACCGGGGGCACGGCCAGCGCGGTGCGGGCGCAGGTGAGGCCCGCGTCGGTCGCGGCCGGGACCGACGCGCGCGTCGACGTGACGGTCGCTGCGGCCCAGGGCCGCGGGTCCGCGCGGCGGGCTACCGGCGAGGTGACGGTCGCCCTCGGCGGGCGGACCGTCACGGCCGAACTGGAGCGGGGTCGCGCCACCGTGACCGTGCCGACGCGTGGCGTCGACCGGGGTCGGCACGACGTCGTCGTCCGCTACGGCGGAGACGCGCGCTACGCGCCGAGCGAAGTGACGACGGGGCTCACGGTCCGGGCAGCGAGGCGATAGCGCGCGAGAGGCGAACCGGCGAGCGTCTCTGATGGCCAGGAATCGACCCATGACTCCTGACCACCGGAGACGCTCGCCGCTGTCCGCCCGTCGCGCGACGAGGACGACACGCAAGCGCTGCAAGAAGCGCAAGCCGCTTGCATGATCGCGTGTACAGTCGACGGCATGTCGAGACGACTGGCCGACGTGGCCGCGAAGGTGGGGGTCAGCGAGGCGACCGTCAGCCGTGTGCTCAACGGGAAGCCCGGGGTGTCGCAGTCGACCCGGGACGCCGTGCTCACGGCGCTGGATGTGCTCGGGTACGAGCGCCCCACCAAGCTGCGCGGCGACCGGCCGCGGCTGGTCGGGCTCGTGCTGCCGGAGCTGGCGAACCCGATCTTCCCCGCGTTCGCGGAGGTGGTCGGGGGCGCGCTCGCGCAGCAGGGCTTCACGCCCGTGCTGTGCACGCGCACGGCGGGCGGCATCTCGGAGGCCGAGTACATCGACCTGCTGCTGGGCCAGCAGGTCTCGGGCGTCATCTTCGCGGGCGGCTTCTACGCCGAGCGCGAGGCCGACCATGCGCACTACGAGCGGCTGCAGGCGCTGAGCCTGCCCGTGGTGCTCATCAACGCGTCGATCGAGAGCCTCGACTTCCCGCACGTCTCCTGCGACGACCTGATCGCGACCCACCAGGCCCTGGAGCACCTCGTGTCCATGGGGCACACGCGGATCGGCCTGTTGCTGGGCCCGCGCGACCACGTGCCGTCCGAGCGCAAGCTCGCGGCCGCGCGCCGGTTCGCGCAGCGGCACGGCGTCGACCTGCCCGACGAGCTGGTGGTGCACAGCCAGTACTCGCTGGAGAGCGGCCAGGCCGCGACGGGCCGTCTCCTCGACGCCGGCGCGACGGCGATCCTGTGCGCCTCCGACCCCCTTGCCCTCGGCGCGGTGCGTGCGGTGCGGCGCGCCGGGCTGGAGGTGCCGCGCGACGTGTCGGTGGTCGGCTATGACGACTCCGCGCTGATGAACTCCACCGACCCGGCGCTCACCACGGTCCGGCAGCCGATCGACGCGATGGGCCGGGCCGCGGTCGACATCCTCGCGAGCATGATCGCCGGCGCCACCGTCTCGCACGACGAGCTGCTCTTCGAGCCGGAGCTCGTCGTGCGGCGCTCGACGGCTGCGGCCCCGCGCCCCGCGGGCTGACGCACCGCGCCCCGACCGGACAGCCGGGCGGACGACCCTGTGTCGCCCGCCCGGCCCTTCACGCGTGCGCCTTTGTTCGCACTCTATGTCGCGGTTTGGTAACGCTGGTGTCAATTTCTTGCGTTGTCTACGTCGCATCATTACTGTCCTGCCCATCGACGACGACGTGGAAGGGGCTCATCGGTGAGCAACGAGCAGGACGCCGAGTGGTGGCGCAGCGCAGTGATCTATCAGGTCTACCCGCGCTCCTTCGCCGACGGGAACGGTGACGGCACGGGCGACCTGGCCGGCGTGCGCCGTCGCCTCGGGTACCTGCGCGACCTCGGGGTGGACGCGCTCTGGTTCACCCCCTGGTACGTGTCGCCGCTCGCGGACGGCGGGTACGACGTCGCCGACTACCGCGCGATCGACCCGCAGTTCGGCACGCTCGCCGAGGCGGAGGCCCTCATCACCGAAGCCCGCGAGCTGGGGATCCGCACGATCGTCGACGTCGTGCCCAACCACGTCTCTGCCGAGCACCCGTGGTTCCGCGCGGCGCTCGCCGCCGGCCCGGGCTCGCCCGAGCGCGAGCGGTTCTGGTTCGCCGACGGCAAGGGTCCGGGCGGCGACGAGATGCCGACCCGGTGGGTGTCGAGCTTTCAGGGCGACACCTGGACCCGGACGACGAACCCGGACGGCACGCCCGGCGAGTGGTACCTGCACCTGTTCACCCCGGAGCAGCCGGACCTCAACTGGAACCACCCCGACGTCCGGCGCGAGCACGAGGACGTGCTGCGCTTCTGGTTCGACCGCGGCGCCGCGGGCATCCGCATCGACTCTGCGGCCCTGCCCGTGAAGGACCCCGCGCTGCCGGAGGTGCCGGACACCTGGGGTGCGGGGGAGCACCCGCACCTCGACCGCGACGAGCTCCACGACGTGTACCGGTCGTGGCGGGCCGTGGCCGACGGGTACGCCGACGCCCGCGTGCTGGTCGGGGAGATCTGGCTGCCCGACCCGGCGCGGTTCGCGCGCTACCTGCGTCCCGACGAGATGCACACGGCGTTCAACTTCGACTTCATGACGCGGTCGTGGGACGCCAAGGAGCTGCGGGAGGCGATCCGCACCACCCTCGAGGCGCACGCGCCGGTCGGCGCGCCCGCGACGTGGGTGCTCTCCAACCACGACATCACCCGGCCCACCACCCGGTACGGACGGGAGGACAGCGCGTTCGACTTCGCCCGCAAGCAGTTCGGCACCCCCACCGACGTCGAGCTCGGCACCCGCCGAGCGCGGGCCGCCGCCCTGCTCACCGGCGCGCTGCCCGGCTCGCTCTACGTCTACCAGGGCGACGAGCTCGGGCTGCCCGAGGTCGAGCTGCCGGTGGCCGCGATCGAGGACCCGATGCACTTCCGCTCCGGCGGCGTCGACCCCGGCCGGGACGGCTGCCGCGTGCCGCTGCCGTGGACGCGCGAGGGAGTCTCGTGCGGCTTCGGTCCCGACGACGGCGCCGCGCCGTGGCTGCCGCAGCCGGCCGGCTGGGGCGCTCTCTCGGTCGAGGCGCAGGCCGCCGACCCGGGCTCGATGCTCTCCCTGTACCGCCGGATGCTCGCGCTACGGCGCGCGGAGCCGGCCCTGCACTCCAGCCGGTTCGCGTGGGTGGACCTGCCCGACGCCTCGGGCGACGTCCTGGCGTTCGAGCGCGCCGCCGGCGGCGACGTCGTCGGGTGCGTCGTCAATCTCGGCGACTCCCCGGTCGTGCTTCCCGAGGACGCCGCGACCCTGCTGACCAGCGCGCCGCCCACGGCGTCGACCGACGGCGTCGTTCCTCCCGACGTCGCCGTCTGGTACCGCGTCGCCCGACGCCGTCCCTGACCGACAAGCACCGACCGCACCGACCGCACCGACCAAGGAGTGACGATGAAGTCATCACGCCGCAAGACCGCCCTCGTGCTCGTGGGCGCGATGACCGTGAGCGCGCTCACGGCCTGCAGCTCTTCCGACGACGACGGCGGCCTGACCCCCGCCGAGGCCTCGGCCGCCGCCGACGAACCCGTGACCATCCAGGTCGCGATCGACGAAGGTCTCGAGCAGGGCGCGATCGACGCGTTCGACACGCGGATCGCGGAGTTCGAGGAGGAGAACCCGAACATCACGGTCGAGCGCCAGGAGTACACCTGGGTGGGCACGACGTTCGCCGCCGACCTGGCGGGCGGCACCCTGCCCGACGTGTTCACCGTGCCGTTCACGGACGGCCGCGGGCTGATCGAGCGGCAGCAGGTCGCCGACATCTCCGCGCTGGTCGACGAGCTGCCCTACGCGGAGGCCTTCAACCCGAACATCGCGGCCGCCGGGCAGGGCCCCGACGGCGGGCAGCAGGCGATCCCGATCGCGGCCTACGGCCAGGCCGTCCACTACAACCGCGGCATCTTCACCGAGGCGGGGCTCGACCCGGACGACCCGCCGACCACCTGGGACGAGGTCCGGGCGGCGGCGAGGACGATCAGCGAGAAGACCGACGCCACAGGGTTCGCGGAGATGACGAAGTCCAACACCGGCGGCTGGATCCTCACCACCCTCGTCTACGCGATGGGCGGGCGCGCCCAGACCGTCGACGGCGACACGACCACCGCCACGATCGACACCCCGGAGTACCGCGAGGCGCTGCAGTACCTGCACGACCTGCGCTGGGAGGACGACTCCATGGGCGACGAGTTCCTCTACGACTGGGCCACCAGCCACGCCGACTTCGGTGCCGGCAAGATCGGCATGTTCGTCTCTGGCGGCGGCGACTACGGCAACCTCGCCACCCAGAACGCGATGAACCCCGACGACTACGGCGTCACCGCGCTCCCGCTCGAGGGCGAGGACGGCGCGGTGCTCGGCGGTGGCACCCTCGCCGCGGTGAACGCCAAGGCCACGGACGCCGAGCAGGCGGCAGCGGTGAGGTGGATCGACTTCTACTACATGTCGAAGCTGACCGACGAGGACGCCGCCGTCGCGGACGCGCAGGCCACCGCCGACCAGGGGCAGCCTGTCGGCGTCCCGATCCTGCCGGTCTTCGACCAGGGGACCGAGGACGCGCGCCGGGAGTGGATCGCGGACCTCACCAACGTGCCGTTGGACCAGTTCGCGCCCTACAGCGACCGCGTGGTCGACCAGCCGCTCGAGGCCGAGCCCCCGGTCGCCACGCAGGACCTGTACGCCGCGCTCGACCCGGTGGTGCAGGCCGTCCTGACCGACGAGGGGGCCGACGTCGACGCCCTGCTGGCCGACGCCCAGGCGGGCGTGCAGACGCTGATCGACCGCGGCTGATGGCGTTGACCACCGTCCGGACGCCGGAGGCCGTGCTGCGGGCCGAGACCCCGCAGCGCGGCCCCGGCCGTGCGCCCCGCCGTCGCACCCCGCTCACGTGGGTGCGCGGCGGCGGGCTGAGCACGCTCGTCCTCGCCCTGCCGCTGCTCGTCGTCTTCGGGCTGTTCTCGTGGTTCCCGATCGTCCGCGCGGTCGTGATGAGCTTCCAGTCCACCAATCTCGTCACGCCGGCCGAGTGGGTCGGCCTGGAGAACTTCCAGTACGTGCTGGCCGACCCGCTGCTGCCCCAGGCGGCGACGAACACGCTGTACTTCGCGCTGCTGGCGCTCGTCTTCGGCTACCCCGTGCCGTTGGTCGCCGCCGTGCTGATGAGCGAGGTGAAGCGGATGCGCGGGCTGTACGCCGCGCTGGCGTACCTGCCCGTCGTCGTGCCGCCGGTGGTCGCGGTGCTGCTGTGGAAGACCTTCTACGACGCGTCCGACACCGGCGTGTTCAACACGATCGCCGGCTGGTTCGGCCTCGGCCCGTTCCCGTGGCTGCAGGACCAGGCGTGGGCCATGCCGTCGCTGGTCCTCGAGGCCACGTGGGCGGCCGCCGGCGGCACGGTGATCATCTACCTCGCGGCGCTCACCGGAGTCCCGCCCGAGCTGTACGACGCCGCCGAGGTGGACGGCGCCGGGGTCTGGCGCAAGGTCTGGCACGTCACCCTGCCGCAGCTGCGCGGCGTGCTGTTCGTGACGTTCATCCTGCAGATCATCGGCACCGCCCAGGTCTTCACCGAGCCGTACCTGTTCACCGGGGGCGGGCCCGCGAACTCGACCACGACGATCCTGCTGATGATCTACCACTATGCCTTCGGGGGGCGCGGCGACTACGGCGCCGCGACGGCGCTGAGCCTGATGCTCGCCGTCGTGCTCGCCGTCCTGTCCGCCGTGTACTTCAAGCTGACCTCGAGGTGGAGCAGCTGATGACCGCCGTCACCACTCCCGCACCCCGCCCGCCGGCCGCCCGACGGGGCCGGACGCCCGTACCGGCCGACCCGGACCGCGGCATCGTCTCCGTCGCGGACCGCCGCCGGCGCGGCGTGCGCTGGCCGCTGCGCGCGTCGCACGTGCTGCTCCTGGTCTCGCTCGTCGTCGTCGGCCTCGGGCCGATCCTGTGGCTCGCGAAGGCCGCGGTGACGCCCACCCAGGACACGCTGCGCACCCCGCTGGCGCTCTTCCCGCACGGCGTCGACTGGGCGAACCTGTCGGAGGCCTGGACCCGGTTCGAGATCGACCACTACTTCGGCAACACCATGTGGCTGGCCCTCGGGTCGTGGGCGGTGCAGCTGGTGGTCGCCGTGAGCGGCGGCTACGTGCTGTCCGTGCTGCGGCCCGCCTACGGCAAGGTGCTCACCGCCCTGGTGCTGAGCACGCTCTTCGTGCCCGCCGTGGTGCTGCTCGTCCCGCTCTACCTGACCGTGCTCGACGTGCCGTTCGCACACGTGTCGCTCATCAACAGCTTCTGGGCGGTGTGGCTGCCCGCCGGCGCGAGCGCGTTCAACGTGCTGCTCGTCAAGCGGTTCTTCGACAACCTGCCCCGGGAGATCTTCGAGGCGGCCCGGGTCGACGGTGCGGGTCCGTTCCGGGTCGGGTGGTCGATCGTCGTCCCGATGTCCAAGCCGATCCTGGGCGTGGTGTCGGTGTTCGCCTTCATCTCCGCCTGGAAGGACTTCCTCTGGCCGCTGCTGGTGCTGCGCGACGTCGACAAGCAGCCCCTGTCGGTGCGGCTGCCCGCGTTGGAGTCGTACGTGGAGCTCGATGTGTTCCTCGCGGCGCTCGCGATCTCCACCGCCATCCCGATCGTCATCTTCCTGATCTTCCAGCGCACGTTCCTGCAGGGCGCGGGGCTCGGGGGAGCGGTCAAGGGCTGAATTCGCCGGTCGTACCAGGTCGGCGATTGACTCCCGCTTCGTCCTGATGCTGCGATATGGGCTGATCACCACACTCCGGAGGAAATGTGACCCAGTCCGACACGACCGCCGCCTCGCGCGGCGGCCGGCCCGCCGTGCGCTACCGCGGTCGGCACCTGCCGATGGTCGCGGTCGTCGTCGCCGCCACCATCGCGACCGCCCTGGCGTACAGCGGCATGGTGCTGTTCGGCCTGGAGGTCGCGGGCATGTCGCCCGCGGAGGCATACGCCCTCGCGGGCTTCCTCGAGGTCAGCCTCGTCGCCGTCGCGCTCATGGCGCGCAACGCCGCCCTCGAGGGCCGACCGTACGGCGTGCTCCTGACGCTGACCTGGATCCTGTCGGGCACGTCCGGCATGTTCGCGGCGCTGCACGAGATCGCGGTGCCGGACGCGAGCACGCCGTACATGGTGGCGTTCCGGTTCGTGCCGCCGCTGGTCGCCGCCCTGATGTGGCACCTCGCTCTCGTGGGCGAGCGGCACCTCGTCACGGGGCACACGCTCGACGAGCGACGGCGTGAGCATCGCGTGCACCAGTACGTCACGGCTCTCGAGCTGTGGCGCGACGCGCGCCTGGACGGCGCCGGTACGCACCGCGGCATGCGCAAGGTGCGCGCGGCGCACAGCCGCCAGCGGGCCGCACGGGACGCCGCCCTGAAGCTGCTGACCGTCGAGGACTTCGAGCGGCGGATGCAGGTCTGGGTGGAGCGCCTCGAGGCCGCCGAGCGGCACGGCAACCGCCTCGACCTCATCGGTGCCACCTCGGTCGAGCGGGGCGTCGTCCGCGGTACGGCGATCGCGCCGGCGCGCGCCGTCCCGGCGCTCGCGGCGGCGTTCTCGAGCGAGCGCGCCTCCGACGGCGCGCCCTCGGCGGCGGCCGCGGTGGCGACCGCCGAGGACCGTGTGCCGGTGGTCACGACGACGGCCCCGGACGACGTCGACGTCGCGGGGGAGAGCGTCACGCTCACGGACGCGGCGGCTCTGACGGACCCGGAGCCGTCCGCGACGGCGTCGCCGGCCGACGCGCCGTCGATCCCGGAGGGCGGCTGGGCCGACGACGACGCGGACGACGGGTTCGCCGACGAGTTCCGGTCGGCGCTGACCGGCGGGACTCCCGTGGTGCGTCCCGACGAGCGCCCCGCCACGGAGGAGGTCGTCGAGCAGGACCACGACGAGGCCGTCGCGGTGGACCGTGACGCGGCGGCCGGGCTGCCCGGCACGCGCGAGCCGCTCCCGGAGACGGGCCACACCCGGCGGGTCGAGGTGTTCGACCTGCTCCGGGAGTCCGACCCGGCGCTGGGCGGCGCCATCGCCCAGCGGTCCGCGTTCCTCACCGCTCACGGTGACTCGTCTCCCGACGCCACGACGACGCTTGCCGAGACCGACGTCGTGGTCGCGGAGGACGCAACCCCGGAGTGGCTCCCCGACACGTCGACCGAGGACCGGCCGGAGTCCGACCGGGACCAGCGCATCATCGACCTCGCCGCCGACGGGCTGAGCCAGCGTGAGATCGCCGACCGTGTCGACGTGTCACGGGCAACGGTGGGCCGCGTCATGCGCAGGTACGCCCCGGCCTGAGACGACGCGGACCGAGCACGCGTCGGCCACCGGACGCGGCGTCGAACATGCAGCTGCGCTCGTTCTCAGCACTGAGAACGAGCGCAGCTGCATGTTCGACGCCGGGAGGAGCCTCAGGCGCGCGCGAACGTCCCGGCGAAGGCGGTCCACGATTCCGGCGCGAGGCGCACGCGGGTGGTGCCGCCCTCGACCGGCGACGCGGCGGCCGCGACGTCGACGACGGACCAGCAGGCCTCGGCGACCTTGGCGGCGTGCTCGGGGCCCTCGACGGCGGGCTCGTGGTCCGCGACCATCTGCCATCCCTCGGTGAGGCCGAGCGCGGCGCCGACGTGCGCCAGCTCCACCTCGACCACCCGGTCGGACCGGTTGGTGAGGAACAGGCCGAGCGAGCCGTCGTCGTCCACCGTCGCGGCGGCCGTCACGACCGGGGCCGCACCGTGCTGCGCGGTGTCGTAGGTCGGCGCGTCCACGCGCACGTCGAGCGCAGTGCCGCGGGCCAGGCGCGACGTCGTCGCGAACGGGTGGAAGGTGGGCTGGCGCCACGCCTCGCCGCCCGGGGAGGTCATGATCGGCGCGATGACGTTGACGAGCTGCGCGAGGCACGCCACGGGCACGCGGTCGGCGTGGTTGAGCAGGGTGACCATGAGGTCGCCCACCACGACGGCGTCGAGGCCGGAGTAGACGTCCTCGATGATGCGCGGGGCGTCGCGCTGGATCGGCAGGTTCTCCTCCCCGCCGAAGCGGGTCGTGTTGTACCAGACGTTCCACTCGTCGAAGCTGATGGTGATCGCCTTGTCGCTGCGCCGCTCGGCGCCCACGGCGTCGGCGGAGGCCACGACCCGGTCGATGAACCGGTCCATGGCGGTGCCCGACGCGAGGAAGGACGCGCGGTCGCCGCCGACCTCCTCGTAGTAGGCGTGCATCGAGATGTGGTCGACCAGGTCGTACGTGTACGACAGGACGGTGCGCTCCCACTCGCCGAACGTGGGCATCTGCATGGACGACGAGCCGCAGACGATCAGCGAGATCGACGGGTCGACGAGCTTCATGGCCTTGCCGGCCTCGGCGGCGAGCTTGCCGTACTCGTGGGCGTCCTTCTGCCCGATCTGCCACGGGCCGTCCATCTCGTTGCCGAGGCACCAGAGCGTGACGCCGTAGGGCTTCTCGCGCCCGTTGGCGATGCGCAGGTCGGCCCAGCGGGTGCCCGCCTCGCCGTTGCAGTACTCGACCAGGGCGGCGGCGGCCGCGACGCCGCGCGTGCCGAGGTTCACCGCCATCATCGGCTCGACGCCCTCGCGCTCGGCCCACTGCAGGAACTCGTCGGTGCCGACGAGGTTCGGCTCGACGGTGCGCCACGCGAGGTCGAGGAACGGCTTGCGCTGCTCGACCGGGCCGACGGCGTCCTCCCACACGTAGTTGGAGACGAAGTTGCCGCCGGGGTAGCGCACCATCCCCGCGCCGAGCTCTTGGACCAGGTCGGCGACGTCCCGGCGGAAGCCGTGCTCGTCGGCGGCGGGGTGGCCCGGCTCGAAGATGCCGGTGTAGACGGCGCGGCCGAGGTGCTCGACGAACGAGCCGAACAGGCGCCGGTCGACGGCGCCGCGCCGGAAGTCGGGGTGCAGGGTGACGCGGGCTCCGGTGGCGCCGTCGGTGGCGTCGGGAGCGGTGGAGTCGGGGCGGACATCGGTCTGGGGAGCCGTCATGGGTCTCACGTTCCTCGTTGAAGTGGGCGATGGTGAAGCCACCGTGTACAACGATGTAGAGTCAATCACGGTCGCCGCACGCGGCACCAATCGGCGCAGGAAGGTCTGGGCCGGACGACTCGAGGAGGAATCGGCATGCGCAGAGGCTTGCGACGAGCCGTGGCGGCATCGGCCGCCGGGCTGGCGGGCCTGTCGCTCGCGGCGTGCGCGCCGGGCGGCGACGGGGCCCCGGCGGACAACACCAGCTGCACCAACGAGATCAAGGTGCCGGACGCCACCCGCGTCACGCTGTGGGCCTGGTACCCCGCCGTCGAGCAGATCGTGGACACGTTCAACGCCCAGCACGACGACGTCCAGATCTGCTGGACCAACGCGGGTCAGGGCGCCGACGAGTACGGCAAGTTCTCCACCGCCCTCGAGGCGGGCACCGGGGCGCCCGACGTCATCCAGCTCGAGTCCGAGATCCTGCCGACGTACACGATCCTGGACGGGCTGACCGACCTCGCGCCGTACGGCGCCGACGAGCTCGAGGACCAGTTCCCCGCCGGCGCCTGGTCGGACGTGTCGAGCGGCGACGCGGTGCACGCGATCCCCGTGGACGGCGGCCCCGTGGGCATGCTGTACCGGGCCGACATCTTCGAGAAGTACGGCGTCGAGCCGCCGACCACCTGGGACGAGTTCGCCCGGGCCGCGCAGGACCTGCGCGACGCCGGCTACGACGGCTACATCACCAACTACGCGACCAACGGCGGCGCGTTCAACTACGCGCTGTTCGCGCAGGCCGGCTGGGCGCCGTTCGACTACGACCCCGCCGAGCGCGACCAGATCGGCATCGACGTCGACACCCCCGAGGCGCGCCAGGTGCTCTCCTACTGGGAGGACCTCATCGACCGCGGCCTCGTGTCCAGCGACGACGCGTTCACCAGCGACTACAACACGTCCCTGGTGGACGGCACCTACGCCGTCTACATCGCTGCTGCCTGGGGCCCCGGTTACCTCGAGGGCCTGTCCGACGCCGACTCCGGCGCCGCGTGGAAGGCTGCGCCGCTGCCCCAGTGGGACCCGGCGGAACCGGTGCAGGTGAACCAGGGCGGCTCGGCCCTCGCCGTCACGTCGCAGGCGAAGGACCCGGAGGCGGCCGCGACCGTCGCCATGGAGCTGTTCGACGACGAGGAGACGTGGAAGATCGGCGTCGAGGACGCCGGCCTGTTCCCGCTGTGGAACCTCGCGCTCGACGCGGACTGGTTCACCGACCGCCGCTACCCGTTCTTCGGCGGGCAGCAGGTGAACCGCGACGTGTTCCTCGACGCCGCCGCGCAGTACCCGGGCTTCACCTTCAGCCCGTTCCAGGTGTACGCGTACGACCGCCAGACCATGGCCCTCTACGACATGGTCGAGGGGCCCGCGACCGCCGCCGACGCTCTGGCGACCGTCCAGGACAGCCTGGTGCGGTACGCCGAGCAGCAGGGCTTCACGGTCCGGTGACGAGCATCCGACGACAAGCAGAGTCCCGATCCGATTCACGACACGGGAGCACCCGATGACCTCGACGACGACGGAGCGGGCCGCGGCGCCCGCCCGGCCCGGGCGCCGGCGCGGCGGGCCGAGCCTGCTGGACACGAAGCGGCAGTGGTGGGGGTGGCTCTTCCTCGCCCCCTTCACCGTGGTGTTCGTGCTGTTCCTGCTGGTGCCGCTGGCATACGCCTTCTGGCTCAGCCTGCACACCAAGGGCATCGCCACCGGCGGCGAGAGCGTCTTCACCGGCGTCGCGAACTACGTGCGCGTGTTCACCGACGCGGACTTCCTGTCCGGCATGGCGCGCGTGGGCAAGTTCGTGCTGGTGATGGTGCCGGTGCAGATCGGCCTCGCCGTCGCGATCGCGCTGGTGCTCGACACGCTGGCCACCCGGCTGTCGAAGGCCTCGCGGCTGCTGGTCTTCGTGCCCTACGCGATCCCGGCCGTCATCGGCGCGCTCATGTGGGGCTTCCTGTACAGCCCGCGGTTCGGCCCCGCGAACGACATCTTCGGGTTCTTCGGGCTGGACGCCCCGGACTTCCTCAGCCGGGACCTGATCTTCGGCTCCCTGGTCAACATCGTGACCTGGCAGTGGGTGGGCTATTACATGATCATCGTCTACGCGGCGCTGCGGGCCATCGACCCGTCGGTGTACGAGGCCGCGCGCCTCGACGGCGCCGGCGACCGGCAGATCGCGTTCCGGATCAAGATCCCGATGATCGCGTCGTCGATGGTGATGATCGTGGTGTTCGCCCTCATCGGCACCCTGCAGTTCTTCACCGAGCCGACGGTGCTGCGGTCGGTCGCGCAGGGCGCGATCCCCACGACCTACACCCCGAACATGTACGCGTACTCGATGGCGTTCTCCTACAGCCAGTTCAACTACGCCTCCACGATCGCGTTCGCGCTGGGGATCCTCGTGTTCATCGGGTCGTACATCTTCCTGTACGCCACTCGCAAGCAGAGCGGACTGAAGTGATGACGACGGCGACGACGCAGCAGACCTCTCCGCACGCGGCGGGGCGCCGGGCGGGCAGGCGTGCCGGCGGGCCGCGGCGGATCGGGTCCCACCTGTTCCTGCTCCTCGCGGTGCTGTACTTCATCGTGCCGCTGTGGTGGCTGGTGGTCGGGTCGACGAAGACGAACAGCGGCCTGTTCGTCGGCTCCGGCGGCGCCCTGTGGTTCAACGACGAGTTCGCGCTGTGGGACAACGTGCAGCAGCTCTTCACGTACCAGGGCGGGATCTACTGGACCTGGATGCGCAACTCCTTCGTGTACGCGATCGTCGGGGGCGTCGGGTCCACGGTGCTCGCCGTCCTGGCGGGGTACGCCCTGGCCAAGTACCGGTTCCGCGGGCGCAACCTCTACTTCTCCATGCTGCTCGGCTCCGTGATGGTGCCCCTGACGGCGCTGACCATCCCCACGTTCGTCCTGCTCAGCCAGCTCGGCATGATCAACACGATGTGGGCCGTGATCCTGCCGTCCCTGCTCAGCCCGATCGGCGTCTACCTCGTGCGCGTGTACGCGGTCGACGCCATCCCGGACGAGATGCTCGACGCCGGGCGGGTCGACGGCGCGGGGGAGCTGCGCCTGTTCTTCCGCGTCGCGCTGCCGCTGCTGCGGCCGGCCTTCGTCACCGTGCTGCTGCTCACGACCGTCGCGACGTGGAACAACTTCTTCCTGCCGCTGGCGGTGCTGCGCGACCCGCAGCTGCTGCCCGTCACCGTGGGCATCAACCAGTGGCAGGCGCTGTCGAACGCGGGCGCGGGCGGCGAGCAGGTGTGGAACCTCATCACCACCGGGGCGCTGGTGTCGATCCTGCCGCTGATCGTGGCGTTCCTCGGCCTGCAGAAGTACTGGCAGGGCGGCCTGTCCCTCGGGTCGATCAAGTGACCGCCGCCGCCGGGCGCCGAGGGCCGTCCCGTACGGCCGGTGCCCTACGCTGTGGGGGGCGAACGGGGAGGTGAGCGGCATGCGCGTGACCATGCACGACGTGGCTCAGCGGGCGGGCGTGTCGATCAAGACCGTCTCGAACGTCGTCAACGGGTACCCGCACATCCGGCCCGAGACGCGCGAGCGCGTCGAGGACGCGATCGAGCACCTCGGCTACCGCCTCAACACGACGGCCCGGAACCTGCGCACGCAGCGCACGGACATGATCACGCTCGCCGTGCCGGAGCTGCGCCTGCCGTACTTCGCCGAGCTCGCGGACTCCGTGATCCGCTCGGCCGAGGAGCAGGGCCTCACCGTGCTCATCGAGCAGACCGGTTCGGTGCGCGAGCGCGAGATCGAGCTGCTGGACGGCCGCCGACGGCACCTCACGGACGGCGTGATCTTCTCGCCCCTGGCGCTCGGTCAGGACGACGTCGGGCTGTTCGCGGTGGACTTCCCGCTCGTGGTGCTGGGCGAACGCGTCTTCGACGCCCCCGCCGACCACGTGACGATGAACAACGTCGCCGCCGCCCGCGCGGCCACCCTGCACCTCGCGTCCCTGGGCCGGCGGCGCATCGCCGTCGTCGGCGCGCACGAGGGCGAGCTGGTCGGCTCGGCGGCGCTGCGCACCGAGGGCTACCGCCAGGGCCTCCGGGCCGCCGGGCTGCCGTACGACCCGACGCTCGTCGGCGAGGCCGGGCTGTGGCACCGCTCCACCGGTTCCGAGGCCATGGGCCGCCTGCTCGACTCGGGCGTCGAGATCGACGCCGTCTTCGCCCTCAACGACGCCATGGCGCTCGGCGCGCTGCACGCGCTGCACGCGCGCCGGATCGACGTGCCGGGCGACGTCGCGCTGATCGGCTTCGACGACGTGGACGACGTGCGCTACTCCGTGCCGACCATCAGCTCCGTGGACCCGGGGCGCGAGCAGATCGCCCGCACGGCGGTGGACCTGCTCGTCGAGCGCATCGCCGACGGCGACGAGCGGCCGTTCCGCCGGGTGATCCCGGACTCGCGCGTGGTGGGCCGCGAGTCCACGGGGGACGCGACGGAGGGCAGCGAGACGGTGGTCGCCATGCAGCCCGGGGGCAACGAGGAGATCGAGGCGCCGGTCAGCGCGACGGCGTGAGGACCCGCGGCCCGGGCATGTCGCGCATCCCGCGCAACGGGCTCCGCAGGGCGCTCAGGCAGGCGAGGCAGTGCACCGCCGCCATGAGCAGCATGGTCTCGCGCACGCCCACCAGCTCGCCGAGCGCCCCGGCGGCCAGGGCCGCCAGCGGCATGGTGCCGAAGTTGACGAACTGGCTCGTCGTGACGACGCGACCCATGAGCGGCTGCGGCACGTAGCGCTGCCGCCACGCCCCGCGCAGCACGTTCCCGGCCACCACCGCGAGCCCGACGAGGAAGAGCCCGGCGACGGTCCACGCGACCCGGCCGCCGTCGCCCCCGAGGCCCACGAGGAGCGCGGGCGGGCCGCCCGCGGCGATGAGCAGCATGGTCGCGCGAGCACTGCCGAGGCGTCCGCTGAGCCACGTCGCCACGGTGGCGCCGAGCAGGCCGCCGCACGCTCCGACGGTCATCACCACGCCGAGGGCGGACGGGCCGAGGCCGACGGTGTCCACGAGGAAGAGCACCAGCAGGGCGCCGTAGCCCGTGAGCCCGAAGTTGGAGATGCCGCCCACGACGACGAACCAGCGCAGGTACCGGTCCGAGGCGACGAACGCGACGCCCTCGCGGATGCGCACCCGCAGCGGGGCGGCGGGCGGGCGCTCCGGCGCGCTCGTGGTCCGCACCCGCCAGAGGCAGACGGCCGAGACGACGAAGCTCACGGCGTCGAGGACCAGGCCGAGGGCCGCACCGAGCGCCTGTGCCATCACGCCTCCGAGGCCCGGTCCGGCGACCTGCATGGCGGACTCGGTGCCGAGCAGGCGGGCGTTGGCGGCCTCGAGCTGCGGCCCCGGCACGACCTGGGGCAGCAGCACCGCGTACGCGGTGCGGAAGAAGACCGAGGTGACGCCCGCGGCCAGTGCCGCGCCGACCAGGTGCGGCAGCGTCAGCGCGTCGAGGGCCGTGGCGACGGGCACGCTCCCGATGGCCGCCGCGGCGACGAGGTCCGCCACGATCATGACCCGGCGGGCGGGGAGCCGGTCGACCCACGCACCCGCCGGCAGGCCGACGACGAGCCACGGCAGCCACGCCGCCGCGGTGAGGACGCCCACGACGATGGCGCCGGCGTCGAGCTCGAGCACCGCGACGAGCGGGAGCAGCACCGAGGTGGTCGCGTTGCCCAGCACGCTGACGCCCTCGCCGAGCCAGAGCCGCCGGAAGCTCGCGTTGCGGGCGAGCGCGACGCCGTCGACGTCGGTGCCCGCTCCCGTGGCGGCGGTCATGGCTGCGCGGGGAACCCGCGGCCGAAGACGAGCACGGGCTCGCGCTCGCCGCCGTCGTCCGGGCGCGGGCGTTGCGCCCATCGCACCAGGACGGCGGTGATCTCCTCGCCGAGCTCGGCGAGCTCGGCGGGAGTCAGGTGCAGCCACGTCTCGGTGGCGAACGCGGAGCGGTCCCACTCGGGCGCGGACTCGGCGTTCGCCTGCCACGCGCGGACGCGGTCGAACTGGCGCTGCAGGTGCAGCGCCTCGGCCGCCTGGGCCGCCGCGACGGCCGCGGTGTCCTCAGCGAACTCGTGGCGCGACCAGCGCAGCCGCGGCGCGACGAGGCGCCACCAGCGCTCGCGGCGGTCGCGGGCGAGCTCGGGCGCCTCTGCCACCAGGCCGGCGTCGTGCAGCACCTTGAGGTGGTGGCTGGCGCTGCCGACGGCCTGACCGGTGCGGCGGGCGAGCTCGGAGGCGGTGGACGGCCCGTCGACCTTGAGGGCGTCCATGAGGCGCGCGCGGTACGGGTGAGCCAGCGCGGCGAGTGCCTTGGCCTCGGTGACGGTGCGGGCGGGGGCCGGCGAGGGGTCGCCGCCCGCGGGGGCGGGTTCGGGCGCGGGTCCGGTCGGCAACGGTGTCATGCCGCCACCGTAGACCCACAAGGAGTGTTGTACAAGAGATCTTGTGGATTGGCCCTCAGTGGACCGGGCTGTCCTCCGCGACCTGCGCGTCGATGCGGCCGAGCCGGTCGGCGGCCAGCAGGCCGGTGGCCCACAGCCAGAAGCCAGGGCCGACGAGGACGGCGAGCAGGGGCAGCGCCCAGGCGGCGGCGAGCGTGGCGGCGGCCACGACGAGCACGGCGACCGACGTCGCCGGGCCCAGCAGCGGGAGCAGCAGCAGGAACCGCCACGTCTCCGCCGGCCCGCGCGAGTAGCGCGTCGCGACTGCCGGCCAGAAGGCGAGGACGACGAGGCCCCACGCGCCGACGACGAGCAGGCCGCCCTGCAGGAACGCGCGCGCCGGGCCGTCGAGCAGGCCCAGTGCGACACCGTCGAACCACAGCAGGGCGGCGACGAGCCAGACGGGCGCGAAGAGCGCGGTGGTGCGTCCGAAACCGTCGCGCCAGCTGCGCCAGAACGTGCGCCAGGGCGTGGGCTCCGCGGTCATCCTCGCGGTCACGACGCCGCCGGCCCGCAGGGCCGGGCCCAGGCCGAGCAGCACGCCCCCGGCCAGGGTGCCCAGCGCCACCATGACGGACACCTCGACGAGGAGGGTCGCCCAGCGCAGCGCGAGCATGACGCCGCCCGCCCAGCCGGGCACCTCCGCCTCGGCGACGGCGGTGCGCACGTTGCCTTCGGCGGTGGCGGTGGCGGTGGCGGCGGCGGGGTCGGGTCGGACGGGCGCCGTCACGGGAGCCTCGTCGCGAGGGTGACGCGGCCCGTGTCGTCGAGCGTCTCGAGGCACACGGTGGCGCGGTCGCGCACGGCGTCCCAGGCCGGATGCACGACGGCGGCCACGGCCGCGCCGTCGGAGGCCGTCCAGGCGAACCGCCCGCCGCCCAGAGGGCGCACCAGCGCGCGAGCCTCCAGGGGCCCGACCGCGCCGTCCTGCACGTGCGTCGGGTCGGCGCCGGGCGTGAGGCGCTCCCACGCGCCGTCGAGGACGGCGGGGTCGTCGGGCCACCGGGACTCGTCGTCCACCTCCCGGCCCGGGCCGGCCCACGGCTGCGGGGAGACCAGGGGCCAGCCGTCGTGCGTCCACACGAGGCGCCGCAGCTGGAGGCGGTGCTCGGTGGGGGCGTCGGCGTCGCGCACGTGGTGCACCAGGAGCTGGCGCACGTGCGCGCCCGCGTCCGGTGCCGCGGCGGGCACCCGCTCGGTGAGCACCGACGCGTGGCCGGGCGCGAGGATCCCGGGCCCGCCGGCGAGGCGGTGCCCGGACAGCACGGGCACCCCGACAGCCCAGGGGTCGGCATCGACGTCGGTCATGAGGCGCCCGGCGCGGTCGCGGTAGGGCCCGGTGACGGCGTCGCCGACGGCCGACCGGAGGTGATAGCTGCCCCCGAGCGAGTCGTACGAGACGAGCAGCGCCCAGCCGCCGCCGGGCCGCGGGAGGACGAACGCCCCCTCGACCGCGCCGTCGGCCGTCCGCGCCCGGCGTGCCAGGAGGCGACCGGGAGCGGCGTGCAGCCGGCCCGGGGCGGGCGTGAGGCCCTCCGCCACGAGCCCCGTGCCGGCGTCGAGCGGGAGCGCGTGGATGCCACCGAAGAACGACCCGTACACGAGCCACTGCGTGCCGTCTGGCTCGGTCACCACGTTGGCGTCGATCGCGTTCGGGTGGCCGAGCCCCGCGGGCGGGTCGACGTGCTCGCTCGCGACGACGATGCCGCGGTCGGTCCACGGCCCGCCCGGGTGCGGAGCGTCGGCCAGCCCGATCGCGGAGCGGCGGGAGCCGAACGTCGAAGCGGAGTAGTACATCCGCCACGTGCCGCCCGTGCCGCCCGTCGGCCCGACGTGCACGACCTCGGGCGCCCACAGCCCTTCGGCGCCGGACCACGCGGCCGCGGGCGCCGGCACGCCGGGCAGCGCCCACCCGTGGTAGTCCCAGGTCACGAGGTCGCTCGAGCGGCGTACCTGCACGCCCCCGCGCACCGGCCCGTCGGAGCGCGCGTCGGTCGAGAAGAGCCAGTAGACGCCGTCGTCGTCCCGCACCGCGGTCGGGTCGTGCACGTGGCGCCCTCCCCAGGCCGAGGTGTCGGGCGCGGGCGCGGAGGGTTCGGTCGTCGTGCCGGTCATGTCAGCCCTTCGTGCCGGTGAGGGCGACGGACTCGATGATCTGCCGCTGGAAGACGAGGAAGACCACGAGGATGGGCAGCACGGCGACGACCGACGCGGCCATGATCAGCGGGTAGTCGCGCTGGGTCGCGTACTGCACGTTCATGTTGGCGATGACCACCTGCAGCGTCTGCCGCTCCGGCGTGTTCAGGTAGAGGATCGGCGCCAGGTAGTCGTTCCAGACCGCCATGAACCACAGGATGAACTGGGCGGCGACGGCCGGGCGGATGATCGGCATGATCATGCGCCAGAAGATCTGCCAGTAGGAGGCGCCGTCGATCTTCGCGGCCTCGACGAGGGAGTCGGGCACGCTCGACAGGTACTGCCGCAGGAAGAAGATCATCACGATGTTGCCGAAGATGGCCGGGACGATGAGCGGCCACAGCGTGTCCACCCAGCCGATCTTCGAGAACATCACGAACTGCGGGATCATGATCGTCGGGAACGGGATCATGATGCCGGTGAGCAGGCCGATGAAGATGGCGTTCTTGAACGGCATCCGCATCTTGGCGAGGGCGAACGCCGCGAGCGAGCACGTGAACGTCCCGATCACCGTGACGCTGAGCGACACGATCAGGCTGTTCGTGATGCCGTCGAGGACGTAGGAGTCCGTCCACATGCGGACGTACGTGTCCCACTGGGGCACCTCCGGGATCCACACCGGGGGCAGGGCGAAGACCTCGAGCTTCGTCTTCAGGGACGTGGAGAGCATCCACACCAGCGGGGCGATCATGAAGACCGCGCCCGCCGCGAGGACGATCCACACGATCGTGTCGGTGAGGCGCGAGCGTGCCGTGCGGCCGAGGCGCGCGCCCGTCGGTGCGGAGGACGGGGTGCCGGTCGTGCTGCCGAGCGTCGTGGTGGTCATGGTGTCTCCCTGGCCTCAGTCGACGACGAAGCCGGCGTTGCGCCGGTTCAGCCGGAACTGGATGAGCGTGATGACGAGGATGAGGAGCCCCAGCACCACCGACATCGCGGTGGCGTAGCCCATCTGCTGGTACCGGAACGCCTGGAGCCAGATGTGGTAGACGACGGACGCCGTGGAGTACTCCGGCCCGCCGGTGGGCGTCATGATCTGGATCTCGATGAAGATCATGGCGCCGCCGATGACCTGCGTGACGATGAGGAAGAACGTCACCGGCTGCACCATCGGCAGCGTGATCGAGCGGAACTTCTGCCAGCCGCCGGCGCCGTCGAGCTCGGCCGCCTCGTAGAGGGAGCGCGGCACGGACTGGATCGCGGCCAGGTACAGCAGCATCGAGTACCCGAGCCCCTTCCAGACCGCCATCATGATGATCGCGGGCTTGGCCCAGGCGGGGTCGGCCAGCCAGTTCGGGCCCTCGATCCCGAAGATCGCGAGGAACTGGTTCACCAGGCCGAAGTCGCCGTTGTACGCCCACTGCCACAGGATCGCGATCGCGGCGATGGACGAGATGACGGGGACGTAGTAGATGGCGCGGAACGCGGCGCGTCCGAAGATCTTGCGGTTCATCATGACGGCGAGCGCGAGCGAGATCGCGAGCCCGATCGGGATGCCGATCATGTAGAAGAACGTGTTGAACAGCGTCTGGCGGAAGCGCTCGTCACCCAGCAGGGCGACGTAGTTGTCGAGCCCGATGAACTGCATCGGGCCGAGGCCGTTCCACCGGGTCAGCGACGCGTACAGGGCGAACCCGGTGGGGTAGAGGATGAAGAGCAGGTAGCCGAGCACGGGCGCCGCGACGAAGAGCAGCGCCCACCTCTTCTCGGTGCGGTGGAGCCGCGAGGTCCCGCCGCGTCGGGGCGGTGCGGGGGCGGGGTCCGGCGCCGGGGGGCGGGTGTCGGCCGTGGCCGGCGTGGCGGTGGACGTCATCGCAGACTCCTTCGTCCAGGAACGTGCGGGGAGCGCGGCGCGGCGGCCCGGGGCGGGCCGGCCGCGCCGCGAGGGGGCGTCGTGGTCGGGCGTCAGGGGGCGGAGCCGGCCGCGGCGGCCTGCTCGGCCTGCGCGATCGACTGGTCGAGCAGCTCCTGCATCCGCGGCTGCACCTCGGCCAGGTAGTCGGCGGCCTTCTGCTTGCCGTCGATCACCGGCTGGATGCCGACCCAGAGCTCGTCGTACCACTCGGCGCCGTAGGTGAACGACGCCGGCATCTCGCGCCCGTAGTCCTCGGCGATGTCGAGGAACTCCTGGCGGTTCTTCGGCTCGAGCGAGTCGTCCTTCTCGACCTCGCCGGCCCATTCCTTGGCGGTGTCGATCCGGTTGGGGATCTGGACGTTGGCGTCGACGAGGGTCTGCTGCGCCGCCTCGTCCGTGGAGAGGTACGTCGCCAGCTTCACGGCGTCCTCGGGCGCGTCCGTGGTGTTCGAGACGCCGATGCCGAGCGATCCGACCCAGGTGGCGGGCTCGCCGGTCTTGCCGACGGGCCAGGGCATGAGGTCGTACTCGAAGTCGAGGTCGTTGTAGGCGCTCATGTCCCAGGGGCCGACGGGGAAGAAGCCGATCTCCCCGGCCATGAAGCGCTGGTAGGTGTCGAGCGTCTGTGCCTGCTCGGGGTTCGGGGTGACGCCCTCCGCGGTGAGGTCGGCGATGAACTGGATCGCCTCGGCGAACTCGGGGGTGTCGACGGTGACCTGCGTGTGGTCCTCGTTGGTCCAGTCGCCGCCGTTGCTCCACACGAAGGCCTGCGAGTTCCACTGGACGTTGAGGCCGGTGCCCCACCGGTCCGTCTCGCCGTCGCCGTCGGTGTCCTGGGTGAGCTTCTTGCAGATGTCGAGCCACTCGTCCCAGGTGAGGGGCTCGTCCGGGTCGGGCCGGTCGACGCCGGCCTCCTTCAGCATGTCCGCGTTGTAGCCGAAGGCGAAGGGCCCGATGTCCTTGGGCAGGCCGTAGAGCTTGCCGTCGGGGGTGCCCTGGGTCGTGCCGTCGAAACGGTAGGAGTCGACGCCGTAGGGCCAGATGTTGTCGAGGTCGACGCCCTGCTCGGCGACCTGGTCCGTGATGTCCATGAGGACGCCGGAGCCGACGTACGACTGCAGGCTGGCCTGCTCGATGTAGAAGACGTCGGGGACCTTGTTGCCGGCGACGGCGGCCTGGAGCTTCTGGGCGTACTGGTCCGCGGAGGTGACGATCATCTTGACCTTCACGCCCGTGTCCTCGGTGAAGCGGTCGATGGCCTCCTGGTACGCCTTCTTCTCGTCGTCTCCGCCGCGGAACATGAACGTGAGCGTGTCGTCGTCGGCGCCGCTCCCGCCGCCGGAGCCGCAGGCGGCGAGCGTGCTGGCGGCCACCAGGGCGGTGGCGATGCCGGCGATCAGGCGTGACTTCCTCATCACGGGGTCCTCTCGGAGATCCGGGCCGTGGCCGGGGCGGCGTCGCCCCGGAACGGTTTACATCGATGAAGAGCCATCGACGGCGCCCAATGTGACACGCGTCGCAGGTCGCGGTCAAGTGGCCCAGGTCACGGAGTTGCATCGATGAAGAGTCGGGTGCGGCAGCGGGCTCGGGGAGGTGTCGTCGGTCGGGCCGCTGCTCGAGCGGCCCGGACGGCGTGCGCGGTTGACCCGGGGTCGCGCCGCCCGGCAGGATGGCGGCCCTACAACGATGTATCCGCACGCTCCGACGCGTGCGACGAGGGGGAGCGATGCCGCGCCAGGAAAGCCGCCGAGTGGACCCGCGGGCCGCGGCGTCCCGCCCTCCGATGGGTTGGAACTCGTGGGACAGCTACGGCACCACGGTCACCGAGGACGAGGTGCTGGCCAACGCGCGCTTCCTGGCCGACCACGACGGTGGCGCGCTGGCCGCCGCCGGCTGGGACACCGTCGTCGTCGACATCCAGTGGTACGAGCCGACCGCCCGCCCCGGCGGCTACAACGACGCCGCCCCCGTGCTGTTCGACGACCAGGGCTTCCTGCAGCCGGTGCCCGCGCGCTTCCCGTCCTCCGTGGGCGGTCACGGGTTCGCCCCGCTCGCCGCCGCCGTGCACGACCTCGGCCTACGGTTCGGCATCCACCTCATGCGCGGCATCGCGCGTCGCGCGGTGGAGGCCGACCTGCCCGTGCCCGGCACGCCGTACCGCACGGGCGAGATCGCCGACACCACCAGCACCTGCGCCTGGAACTCCGACTGCTACGGCCTGCGGCACGACCACCCCGGCGCGCAGCCGTGGCTCGATGCGATGGTCGACCACGTCGTCGGCTGGGGCGTCGACTTCCTCAAGGTCGACGACATGCTCGCGCCCTATCATCGGGACGCGGTCGAGGCGCTGTCGCTCGCCGTCCGGCGTGCCGAGCTGCGGCACGGGCGGCGCGTCGTCGTCTCCCTGTCGCCCGGCACCGAGCTGTCGCTCGCCCACCTCGAGCACCTGCGCGAGCACGCCGACATGTGGCGCGTCTCCGACGACCTGTGGGACCGCTGGCCCGACGTCGAGGCGCAGCTCGGGCGCATGGCCCGCTGGGCCCCGCACTCCGGGCCCGCGGGCTGGGCCGACGCCGACATGCTGCCCCTCGGGCGCATCGGGGTGCGCGCCGAGCGCGGTGAGCCGCGGCACTCGCTGCTCACCACCGACGAGCGCCGCGCCATGCTCAGCCTGTGGTGCCTCGCCCGCTCGCCGCTGTTCGTCGGCGGCGACCTGCCCACCTCCGACGCCGCCACCGTCGCGGACCTGGCCCACCCCGGCGTGCTCGAGGTCGCGCACCGGTCGGCCGGCGGCCGTGAGCTGCTGCGCGAGGGGGAGCCGGGCGCCGAGACCGTCGTCTGGGGCGCCGCCACCGACGACGCCTCCGCACGCTGGGTCGGTGTCTTCAGCACCGCGGCCGAGGCCCGCCGGGTCCGCGTGCGGGCCGCCTCCGCGGGGCTGCCCGGGTGCCCGGCCGCCGTCGTCGACGTGTGGACCGGCGAGCACGTGCGCCTGCTGCCCGCGGACGCCGCGACCGGCGGCGACACCGTGCTCGACGTCGAGGTCCCGGCGCACGGCGTGCGCCTCCTGCGCCTCGACGGACCGACGTCGTGGTCGGCAGGGGACCGGGGCGGACGGATCGGCTAGGATCGCGAGGGTCGCGACTGGCGTACAGGTGGATCACCACCGGGGAGCGACGCGCTGTGCTGACGACGGGTCGTTCGCCTGGGCCCGGTCGTCGTCCGACACCTCGCCGGGCTGAGGCCTCTCGACGCCCGGCACGTCCGACCGCCGTCCGACACAGCAGGAGAACGCCGCATGAGCACTCCCGATCCCACGTTCAACGCGCCCCTGGCCGAGCTCGACCCCGAGATCGCGGCCGTCCTCGACGGGGAGCTGGCCCGCCAGCGCGACACCCTCGAGATGATCGCGAGCGAGAACTTCGTCCCGCGCGCCGTGCTGCAGGCCCAGGGCTCCGTCCTGACCAACAAGTACGCCGAGGGCTACCCCGGCCGCCGGTACTACGGCGGCTGCGAGCAGGTCGACATCGCGGAGAACCTCGCGATCGCCCGCGCCAAGGACCTGTTCGGCGCCGAGGCAGCCAACGTGCAGCCCCACTCCGGCGCCCAGGCCAACGCCGCCGTGCTGCACGCCCTCATCAACGCCGGCGACAAGATCCTCGGCCTCGAGCTGGCCCACGGCGGCCACCTCACGCACGGCATGAAGATCAACTTCTCCGGAAAGCTCTACGACGTCGGCGCCTACGGCGTCGACCCGCAGTCGTACCGCATCGAGATGGACGAGGTGCGCAAGCGCGCCCTCGAGCACCGCCCGGACGTCATCATCGCCGGCTGGTCCGCCTACCCGCGCCACCTCGACTTCGCCGCGTTCCGCGAGATCGCGGACGAGGTCGGCGCCAAGCTCTGGGTCGACATGGCGCACTTCGCCGGCCTCGTGGCCGCGGGCCTGCACCCGAGCCCTGTGCCGCACGCCGACGTCGTGTCCTCCACGGTGCACAAGACCATCGGCGGCCCGCGCTCCGGCTTCATCCTGAGCAAGGAGGAGCACGCCAAGAAGATCAACTCGGCCGTGTTCCCGGGGCAGCAGGGCGGCCCGCTCATGCACGTCATCGCCGCCAAGGCCGTGGCGTTCAAGATCGCGGGCACGGACACGTTCACGGAGCGCCAGGAGCGCACGCTGCGCGGCGCGCAGATCATCGCCGAGCGCCTGTCCCAGGCCGACGTCGCCGAGCAGGGCGTGTCAGTCCTCACCGGCGGCACCGACGTGCACCTGGTGCTCGTGGACCTGCGGAACTCGGCGCTCGACGGCCAGCAGGCGGAGGACCTCCTGCACGACGCCGGCATCACCGTGAACCGCAACGCCGTGCCGTTCGACCCGCGTCCGCCCCGCGTCACCTCCGGCCTGCGCATCGGCACGCCGGCGCTCGCCACCCGCGGATTCGGCGACGCCGAGTTCACGGAGGTCGCCGACATCATCGCCGTCGCCCTGCGCGACGGTGCCGCGGCCGACGTCGACGGCCTCGCGGCCCGCGTCGCGAAGCTCACCGCCGACTTCCCGCTCTACCCCGGGCTGCAGCAGTGACGGCGCAGGTCCTGGACGGCAAGGCCACCGCGGCGACGATCAAGGCGGAGCTGCGCGAGCGCGTCGACGCGCTGCGCGAGCGCGGCGTCGTGCCGGGCCTCGGCACGCTCCTCGTCGGCGAGGACCCGGGATCGCAGTGGTACGTGGCCGGCAAGCACCGCGACTGCGCGGAGGTGGGCATCGAGTCCATCCGCGAGGACCTGCCCGCCACCGCCACGCAGGAGGAGATCGAGGCGGCGGTCCGGCGCCTCAACGAGGACCCGGCGTGCACGGGCTTCATCGTCCAGCTCCCGCTGCCCCAGGGCATCGACACCAACCGGGTGCTCGAGCTCGTCGACCCGGACAAGGACGCCGACGGCCTGCACCCGACCAATCTCGGCCGGCTCGTGCTGCGCGTCAACGAGGAGGTCACGTCCCCGCTGCCGTGCACGCCGCGGGGCATCATCGACCTGCTGCTGCGCCACGACGTCGACCTGAAGGGCAAGGAGGTCGTGGTCGTGGGCCGCGGCGTGACCGTGGGCCGCTCGATCGGCCTGCTGCTCACGCGCCGCGCCGTCAACGCCACGGTGACGCTCACGCACACGGGCACCACCGACCTGCCGGCCCTCGTGAAGCGGGCCGACGTCGTGGTGGCGGCCGCAGGTGTCAAGGGCATCGTCACGGCCGACATGGTCAAGCCGGGCGCCGTCCTCGTCGACGTCGGCGTCTCGCGGGAGACCGACCCGGAGACGGGGAAGTCGCGTGTGGTGGGCGACATCGACCCCGCCGCCCGGGAGGTCGCGTCCTGGTACTCGCCCAACCCCGGCGGCGTCGGGCCGATGACGCGCGCCATGCTGCTGGCCAACGTCGTGGACACCGCGGAGCGCCAAGCAGGCTGACCGACCCCGCCGCACGCCGAGTGAGACCGCGTGTCGTGCCGAGATAGAGCGACACGCGCTCTATCTCGGCACGACACGCGCTCTATCTCGGCAATGATCGGCCCATGATCGCGAAGAGCCAGCGTGGGTGGTCGGGCGAGCCGGGCGAGCTGCTGAGGGTGGGAGCGGGGTTCCGCCTCGCGGACGTCGACCCGGACGCCAAGCCGGGGTACGGCAGGAAGAAGAAGGACGGCGCGGCCGATCTGCTCGCCGGCGAGCAGGAGCTCGACGAGCTGCAGGAACGGCTGTACGCCCAGAGCCGTGAGGACCCGTCCGCGCCCGCCGTGCTGCTGGTGCTGCAGGCCATGGACTCCGCGGGCAAGGGCGGCATCGTGCGGCACGTCATCGGGGCCACGGACCCGCAGGGCATCCACCTGGTGGCGTTCAAGAAGCCGACGCCCGAGGAGCTCGAGCACGACTTCCTGTGGCGGGTCGAGAAGGAGGTGCCCGGCGCGGGCTACATCGGCGTCTTCGACCGCTCCCACTACGAGGACGTGCTCATCGGGAAGGTGCGCGAGCTCGCGCCGCCCGAGGAGATCGAGCGGCGCTACGGCGCGATCAACGACTTCGAGGAGCGCCTCGTGGCGCGCGGCGTGCGGATCGTCAAGGTGATGCTGCACATCTCGCCCGAGGAGCAGAAGGCGCGGCTCGGCGAGCGCCTCGAGCGTCCCGACAAGCACTGGAAGTACAACCCGGGCGACGTCGACGAGCGGCTGCTGTGGCCGCGGTACATGGAGGCGTTCCAGACCGTCTTCGAGCGCACGTCCACCGACCGTGCGCCCTGGCACGTGATCCCGGCGAACGCCAAGTGGTACGCGCGCCTGGCGGTCCAGGCGCTGCTGCTGGACGCCCTGGAGGGCATCGACCCGCAGTGGCCGGCCGCGACGTTCGACGTCGAGCACGAGAAGGCGCGCCTCGCGGCGTCGTGACGGTCAGCCCGTCGAGGCCTGCCCGGCCACCGGCTCGACATCGTCGGGCAGGTTCGCGTCCAGCGGCTCGCGGTCGGTCTTGGTCCAGCTGCGCCGGCCCGCCAGCTCCCGGACCAGCGCCACCGTGACGACGGGCCAGAGCAGCCACGTGTAGAGCATGTACGGGATCAGCCCGAACACGGCGCGCAGGAGCGGGTGCCGGCCGGGCTCCGACGTCATGAGGAGCGTGAGGAAGCCCGGCACCAGCGTGAGCGTCGCGAAGAACACCAGCGACGGCCACCAGCCGGAGTAGAACGGCACATCGCCGAACAGCCAGAACGCCAGCGACAGCACCAGGCCGAGACCCATGAGCAGCTGCAGCAGGGGCATGAGCAGGTAGGCGACGTGGTCGAGCCGTGCCCCCACCGACACCGGCGTGCGCAGCGCGCCCCGCAGCAGCGAGAACGACTGCCAGTTGCCCTGCGCCCAGCGCACCCGCTGCTTGAACAGTCGCCGCAGCCGGGTCACCCCCTGCTGGTCCACGCTGGTCAGCACCGTCTGCCGGCCGCGCCAGCCGGCGCGGATCAGCCGCACGCCGATGTCCTGGTCCTCGGTGAGGCGGTCGCGCCACGGGCCGCGCGCGACACCCGGCGGCAGCTTCTCGGTGACGACGACGTCGTCCAGCGCCGCGAGCCGCACGTACTGGCCGTTGCCGCCCATGTTCGCCGTGCCCCAGGCGGAGCGGCCCAGCTGGTAGACGTACGCCATCACCCCGAACTCGACGTCCTGGCCCCAGGTGAGGTAGTGCCGGCGGTTGTAGATGCGCACCAGCGCCTGCACACCGCCCACCCGCTCGTCGGAGAAGGTGCCGGCAAGCGCCCGCGGCGCGTCCGGCGGGATCCGTCCGTCGGCGTCCACGACGCCCACGACGACGCGCGTCGTCGGCCAGTCGGCGTACGGGCCGGCGAGGACCTCGTCGTGGATGAACTCCCAGGCGTCGTCGAGGCCGGCGGACTTGCCCACCCGGGCGTTCGGGAGCTCACGACGCAGCACCTTGAGCTCGGGCACCTGGGCGCGCAGGCGGGCGAGCACCTCGGGCGTGCCGTCGTCCGACCCGTCGTCGATGACGACGATCGCCTTGTGCGTCGCCTCGACAGCGACGAGGCGGCTCACGCTGTCGGCGATCGTCACCTCCTCGTTCAGCGCGGGGACGACGAAGACCCACAGGTAGTCGCCCTCGTGCGCCGCCTCGACGTCCCGGCGCTGGCGGCGGCGCTCGAACCACGCGCGCACCACCAGCAGCAGGATCACCAGCACCGTGATCAGCGTCAGGACGAGCAGGAACCACATGAGCACCTGCACTGCCGGCGGCATGCCGCGGTAGGGGTCCCACCAGGGCGCGGTGGCGGCGGCCGAGCTCGCGGTGCTGGCGACGGCCGTCGTGCCCGCGAGGGTCGCGACGCCGGTCACACGGTCCCCTGCGCGTACGGGTCGGCGGCCGACTTCGACTTGATGACGACGTCCTCGACGTCCTGCGCCACGTGGTCCACGGGCACGGGCTCGCGGATGAACACCGGGCCCTCGATGCTGTCGGTGCGCTCGAAACCCGCCCATTCCAGCACCTGGGAGCGCACGAAGCTCAGGCCCGACATGTGCGGCACCGGGGTGTTGAACACCAGGTGCTCCGCGGCGGCGACGATGCGCTCCGCGGCGTGGCCGTCGCCGTAGGGGTTGGCCTGCCGGGAGAACGCCGCGTGCGCCGCGGGGTCGTCGAGGACGCGGCTCGCCGCGGCGACGATCCGGTCCGGGTCGGTCCCCACCAGCTCGAGCGTGCCGGCCTCGACGCCCTCCGTGCGCTCCGTCGTCGTCCGTGCCACGAGCACGGGCACGCCGAAGGTGGGGGCCTCCTCCTGGATGCCACCGGAGTCGGTCACGACGAGGTACGAGCGGGCCAGCAGCCGCGCGAACGTCTGGTACTCCATCGGGTCGGTGAGCACCACACCGGGCACGTCCTTCAGGCCTTCCCGCACCGCGTCCGCCACCCGGGGGTTGGCGTGCACCGGGACCACGAACCGCACGTCCGGGTACGCGTCCGCGAGGCGGTGCACGGCCGACATGATGTTGCTGATGCCGCCGCCCCAGTTCTCCCGGCGGTGCGCGGTGACGGTCACGACCCGCGACGTCGTGTCCTCCTCGAGCCACGCGAGCTCCGGCCGCCCGTACGGCACCTGCCGGGCCGCTGCCCACTGCAGCGCGTCGATGCCGGTGTTCCCGGTGACGAAGGTGCGGCCGATCTCGACGCCCTCGCGCACGAGGTTCTGCACGTTGCTGCGCGTCGGGGCCGCGTGGAAGGAGGCGATGCGGCCGATGAGCTGGCGGTTGAGCTCCTCCGGGAACGGGGACAGCGTCGTGCCGGTCCGCAGGCCCGCCTCCACGTGCACGACGGGGATGCGCAGGTGGAAGGCGGCGACGGCGGCCGCCGCGGCGCTCGAGGTGTCGCCGTGCACGACGCAGGCGGCCGGGTAGTGGTCCTCGCGGACCCGGCCGCTGATGTGCTCCGGCGGCGGCCCGTACCGCCCGGTGACGAACTCGTCGAGGCGGGCGATCACCGACGACGAGAGCTGGTTCAGCGTGAGCCCTGGCCGGCCGACGCCGAGGTCGCCGGCGACCTCGCACCCGGTCTCCTGCAGCACGTAGTCGACGAGCTCTTTGTGCTGCCCGGTCGTGACGACGACGGGCCGTAGCCGGGGATGCTCCTGCAGGCGCTGGATCAGGGGGAACAGCTTGATCGCCTCCGGGCGGGTGCCCAGCACGACCAGGATCTCGGGGCTGACAGGAAGCGGCATGTCTCTACCTTCGTCGAGCGAGCGGCGGGTGCGGCGCACCCGCACCGATGACTTACGGTTCGTCGCCCGGTCGGAAGGAGGGCGCACCGGCCGCGAGGGACGGTGCCCGTCGGAGGGAGGGCGGCCATGGTGACCGCACGCACGCACCTGTGGTTCGGCAACAACCGCGCGCACGAGGCGGCGGCCTTCTACGCGGAACACATCCCGGGGTCGTCGGTGGAGTCGGTGCTCACGTCGCCCGAGGGGGTGCCGGGGGCCGAGGCCGGCGAACCGTTCGTCGTCGAGTTCACGGTAGCGGGGCTTCCTGTGACCGGGCTGAACGCCGGCCCGGAGTTCCAGCTGAACGAGGCCTTCAGCTTCTACCTCCGCGTCGACTCGCAGGAGGAGGTGGACCGCTACTGGGAGGTGCTCACCTCCGACGGCGGGGAGCCCGGGCCCTGCGGGTGGTGCAAGGACCGGTTCGGCATCTCGTGGCAGGTGATCCCGAAGCAGCTGGAGGAGCTGTCGGGCGACTACACCACCGAGGCGAACCTGCGCACCATGAACGCGATGCTGCAGATGGGCAAGATCGACGTCGCCGCTCTGGAGGCCGCCTACCGCGGGGAGTGACGCACCCGACGCCGGCGCCCGCGGGAGGTGTCGGCGTCCTGTGATGGGATGTCGGGCGTGCTGACCGTCGCCACCGCCAACGTCAACGGCATCCGTGCCGCCTTCCGCCGCAACATGCCCGCCTGGATCGCCGCCCGCGCGCCCGACGTGCTGCTGCTGCAGGAGGTGCGGGCTCCCGACGAGCTGGTGCACGAGTACCTCGAGGGCTGGCACGTGGCGCATCTGCCCAGCGAGATCAAGGGGCGCGCCGGCGTCGCCGTCGCGTCGCGGCTGCCCCTGCACGCCGTGCGCGCGGGCCTGGCACCCCACGGCCCGGACGGCGGGTCCGAGCCGCCCGTGGACACCGGCCGTTGGGTGGAGGCAGACGTCGAGCTGCCCGGCGGCGGGCTGCTCACCGCCGTCTCGGCGTACCTGCACTCGGGCTCCAACGCCCCGGGGCAGGAGCACACGATGGCCGCCAAGTACGCGCACCTCGACAAGGTCACCGCCCGGCTCGCCGAGCTCGCCGCCGCCGAGCACCCCGCGGTGGTGGCCGGCGACCTCAACATCGCCCACCGCAACGCCGACATCGCGAACTGGAAGGGCAACCTCAAGAACGCAGGCTTCCTGCCGCAGGAGAGGGCGTACGTCGACCGCTGGCTCGGCGAGCTCGGCTGGGCCGACCTCGGCCGCGCGCACGGCGGGGACGGGCCGGGGCCGTACACGTGGTGGTCGTGGCGCGGGCAGTCGTACGTCAACGACCGCGGCTGGCGCATCGACTACCAGCTCGCCAACCCGGCCCTCGCCGCCCGGGCCGTCAAGGTGGAGGTCGACCGCGCCCCCACCTACGAGGAGCGCTGGTCCGACCACGCCGCCGTGGTCGCCACCTACGACCTCTGACCTCCGAGGCCCGGCGCCGACGGTCGAGCCCGTCGAGACCACGGTCGGGGTCTCGACAGGCTCGACCGACGGACTACCTCCGGGGGAACATCGCGCGCTGCACGGCGTCGTGGACGTCGGTGTTGAGCTGCGGCCCGGACAGCCGCTCGGCTCCCGGCCCCTGCGCCGTGATCGGTGTCGCCTCGCCGGTGTGTCCGCCCGTGGTCCAGTCGACGGTGAACTCGAGGTCGGTGCCCGGGACGGGGAACGGGCCGTCCTCGGCCGTGGCGCCCTCGCCCGACTCGTCCTCGGGGTCGACGTTCTCGATCGCGAGCCCGCCCGTGGCGTGGTCGCCGACGACGAGCACCAGCGTGTCGCGGTGCTTCTTCTGGAAGTCGAGCGCGAGCGCGACGGTCTCGTCGAGCGACCGGCCCGCCTCGATCGTGCGCGTGGCGTTGCTCCGATGGGCGAACTCGTCGATCGCCTCCTCCTCGAGGAAGAGGAAGAACCCGTCGCGGTCGCGCTGGAGCACCTCCAGCGCCTTGGCCGCCATGTCGACCAGCGGCACCTCGGGGGAGTAGACGTCCCCCTCGCCCTCGTTCGCCTGCTGGAACATCTCCTCGTTCGCGAACAGGCCGAGCAGCCGCCGGCCGTCCGCGTCGGCGAGGCCCTCGGCGTCGCTCACGTAGGTGTACCCGAGCTCCTGGGCGCGCTCGACGAGGTTGCCCTCCGTGCCCTTGCTCTGCTCCTCGGGGTCCTCCGCGGGGTTGTCGGGCCAGGCGCCCGGCTCGCCCTCCGGGTACCAGAAGTCCTCGCCACCGCCCAGCAGCACGTCGGGCCGGGACTCCTCCAGGTACTGCCGCGCGATCTCGCTCTGGTCGTACCGGTCGGTGACGTGCGCGCCGAACGCGGCCGGGCTGGCGTCGGTGACCTGCGCCGTCGAGACGAGGCCGGTGGCCTTGCCCGCGCGCCGCGCGTCCTCGAGCAGCGTCGGCACGGGGTTGCCGTCCGCGTCGACGCCGACGGCGCCGTTGAACGTGCGGACCCCGGTGGCGAAGGCGGTCGCCCCGGCGGCCGAGTCCGTCACCGCGTCCTCGGGGTCGGCGGAGTCGGTCGCGGTCCAGCCGGCCTCGTCCAGGGAGTCCATGACCAGGTGGCCGTCCTTGCCCACGGTCGCGAGCCGGATCAGCTCGCGTGCGGCCAGCCCCATGCCGTCGCCCTGGAGCACGATGACGTTGCGGGCCCGGTCCTTGCCGTGCCGCCCGTCGCGGTCGCCGCCGTGCCCCCGGGCGTCGGCCGTGCTCGCGGGCCGGTCGTCTCCGCCGGTGGCCGTCGCGCCGACCGCCGCACCCGCGGCGACCAGTGCGGTGAGTGCCGCCGTGCCGGCGCGGCGGATCGTGGTGCGTGCTGCCATCGCTCCTCCTCGAACGATCGGGACGGCGACGCTCGTGCCGCCGTTCCCCCGCACCGTAGGCAGGTGCCCGCGTCACCGGCATCCGGGGGCGGCAGCGCAGGTCGGAGCCGGTGGAGACCAGGCCGGGCCCGCCAGGCCCGGCGGGGAGGGGAGCGGTCAGGCGGTGCGGCCCGCCGCGGCCGACGGCGGGGCGACGAGGAAGCCGGGCGAGCGCAGCCCGGCGGCGTCGAACGCGGCCTGCACGGCTGCCACGACGGCGTCGACCTCGTCGGCGCGGACCAGCGCGATCGTCGAGCCACCGAAACCGCCGCCCGTCATGCGCGCGCCGACCGCGCCCGCCGCGAGGCAGGAGTCGACCGACAGGTCGGTCTCGGTCACGGTGACCTCGTAGTCGTCGCGCAGCGACGCGTGGGAGGCGTTCATGAGCGGCCCGACCTCGGCGACGCGGCCCGCGCGCACCAGGTCGGCGAACTCGGCCGTGCGCGCCGTCTCGGTGACGACGTGGCGCACCCGCCGGCGCAGCACGCCGTCGGCGTCGTGCGGCTCCAGCGCGGCGAGCGCCTCGTCGAGACCCTCGGGCGTGACGGCGCGCAGGTTCGCCAGGCCGAGCAGGCGAGCGGCGTCCTCGCAGGACGCGCGGCGCGCGGCGTACTGCCCGTCGACCAGCTGGTGCGGCGCGCGCGTGTCGATCACGAGCAGCTCGAGCCCGGCGGCGGCGACGTCGAAGGGGATGGGGGCGGCGTTCTCGAGCGGGCCGAGCTCCGGGCGACAGTCCAGCAGCAGGGCGTGGCCCGGCCGTGACCGCAGCGACGCGGCCTGGTCGAGGCCACCCGTGGCGGCCCCGGCGATCTCGTTCTCGGCGCGGATGCATGCCGCGGCGAGCTGGACGCGCCCCGCGTCGTCGCCGCCGAGCCCCAGCCCGAGCAGGTCGTCGAGCGCGACGGCGAACGCGCACTCCAGCGCCGCCGAGCTCGACAGCGAGGCGCCGAACGGGACGCACGAGTCGACGACGGCGTCGAAGCCGCGCACCGGGTGCCCGGCCTGCGCCAGGGCCCAGGCGACGCCCGCCACGTAGGCGCCCCAGCCCTCGACCTGCCCGGGCACGACGTCGGCCAGCCGCATCTCCCACGGGGCGTCGGTCTGCGCCGACGCCACCCGCACCGCGTCGTCGTCCCGCAGCCGCAGCGCGACGAACGTGCGGTGCGGCAGCGCGATCGGCAGGCAGAGACCCGCGTTGTAGTCCGTGTGCTCGCCGATGAGGTTGACCCGGCCGGGGGCCGACCAGACGCCGTCCGGCCCGGCGGCGGGCTCGGTCGCGGTGGGCCCGAAGGCCCGGGCGAACAGCTCGCGCACGCGGCGCGCACCGTCGTCGTCGGACCAGGACTCGAGCCACTCGGGCGTGCTCATCGGGACAGCTCCTTTGCGGGCGGGACAGCAGACGGGCGCCGGTGCGGCGCCCGGGCGAGGGTATCGCGCGGGTCGAGAGCGGCGCGGCGCCGTCCGGGCCGGCGTCCGGCGGGAGGAGGGGAGCCTGTCAGCCCGTGACGGGGCTGAGGTTCAACCGCATCCCCGCGAGGCCGCGCGTACGGCCGGTGAGCGCGCGGGCGACGTCGCGCAGGACGCGCGCCCCGGCGGAGTCGGGGTCGGAGAGCACCACCGGCGTCCCCTCGTCCCCCGCGGCGCGGACGGCGAGGTCGAGCGGCACCTGGCCGAGCAGCGGCACCTGCGTGCCGAGCGTCGCGCCCAGGCGGTCCGCGACGCGCTGCCCGCCGCCGGAGCCGAACACCTCGAGCCGCGACCCGTCCGGCTGCTCCAGCCATGACATGTTCTCCACCACGCCCACCACGCCCTGCGACGTCTGCGTGGCGATCGACCCGGCGCGCTCCGCGACCTCCGCCGCGGCGGCCTGTGGGGTCGTGACGACGACGATCTCGCTGCCGGGCAGCAGCTGCGCCACCGAGATGGCGATGTCGCCGGTGCCGGGTGGCAGGTCGAGCAGCAGCACGTCGAGGTCGCCCCAGAACACGTCCGCGAGGAACTGCTCCAGCGCACGGTGCAGCATCGGCCCCCGCCAGACCACCGGCTGCCCCGCGGGCACGAACATGCCGATCGACACGACCTTCACGCCGTGCTCGATCGGCGGCAGCAGCATCGAGTCCACGCGGGTGGGCTGCCGGTCCACGCCGAGCATCCGGGGGATCGAGAAGCCGTAGATGTCCGCGTCGACGACGCCCACGCTGAGCCCGTCGGCCGCCATCGCGGCCGCGAGGTTCGCCGTCACGCTCGACTTGCCCACGCCGCCCTTGCCCGACGCGACCGCGTAGACCTTGGTGAGCGATCCCGGCTGGGCGAACGGGATCACCGGGTCGCCCGCGCCGCCGCGCAGCTGCGAGCGCAGGGCCTGCCGCTGCTCCGGCGTCATGACACCGAGCTGCACGTCGACGCCCGTCACGTCCTCCAGCGCCTCGACCGCCGCGGTGACGTCGCGCACCAGCGTGCCCTTCATGGGGCAGCCGGCGACCGTCAGGTCCACGCCCACCGTGACCCGGCCGCCGTCGTGCACGTCCACCGAGCGCACCATGCCGAGGTCCGTGATGGGCCGCCGGATCTCCGGGTCGATCACCGACGCGAGGGCGGTGCGGACGCGGTCGGTCAGCGGTGCGGGGCCGTCGGGGGAGCCGGTGGTCATGTCCCGATCCTAGGTGCGCAGCGCCGTGGCACCGGTGCGTCGTGGGTCACGACCGGGCAGGGCGACCATGACCCGCCGGGCCAGCGCGCCGACGTCCACCGGCCCGGCAGTGTCCTGCCGCACCACGGGGCCCAGGGCCAGCGGTGCGCCCGCAGCGGACCAGGCCGCCCACTCGGCCGCCATGTCCCGGTCGTCGGAGTGCACCGGGTGCCGGGTCGTCGCCCTGGCCTCGAAGCGCTCCCGCGCGACCTCCGGCGGCACGTCGCACCACACCTCCACCACGGCGTCTGCCCCCGCGGTCGCGAGCCCGCGCAGCGCGTGGTCGAGGTCGCGCGGCCGGAACCACCACGACTCGACGACGACCCGCGCCATCGGCGCCGCGGCCAGCCGCCACACCGCCTCCATCGCCGCAGCGCCCACCAGGGCGCGGGCCTCCGGGGCGACGGCGTCGGCCAAGGCCTCCTTCACGGCGTCTTTGCCCAGGCACGGCGCGCCCAGGAGCGCCGCGAGCGGGCCCGCCAGCGTCGTCTTGCCCGACCCGGGCAGCCCGTTCACCAGCACCACCTGCCGCGCCATGCCCACCTGCCCGTCGTCGGATCCGCCGTCGGGAGACTAACGCGCAGGGCCGTGCCGTGGCACGGGACCCGGCCGCCCGGGGCGACGTCCGACCTGCACGGACGCCCCGCCTCGCCGGCCCACGACCTCGTCAGGACGAGGAGGCGTCGCGGCTGCGCTCCGACTCCTTCTCGTCCAGCTCCTCGAGGAGGTTGCGGATCTCCGACCGGACGAAGTCGCGCGTCGCGACCTCGCCCAGCGCGATCCGCAGCGCCGCCATCTCGCGGGCCAGGTACTCCGTGTCGGCGAGGTTGCGCTCCGAGCGCTGCCGGTCCTGCTCCGCGGTGACGCGGTCGCGGTCGTCCTGCCGGTTCTGCGCGAGCAGGATGAGCGGCGCCGCGTAGCTCGCCTGCAGCGACAGCACCAGGGTGAGGGCCGTGAAGCCGTTCGACGCCGAGTCGAACCGCAGGGACTCCGGGCCCCAGGAGTTCCACGCCAGCCACACCGCGCAGAACACCGTGACGTAGATGAGGAAGCGCGGGGTGCCGAGGAAGCGGGCGATGCCCTCCGTGGCCTTGCCCACCGCGTCCTGGTCCATCCGCGGCCGCGGGATGAAGGTGCGCCGGAACTCCTTCGGCTGGTCGAGACGATCAGCCACGCGGCACCTCCTGGAGGTTCTCGTCGACGTGCTCGCGCCAGTCGTCCGGAAGGATGTGGTCGAGCACGTCATCCACCGAGACCGCGCCCAGCAGCCGCTTCTCGGAGTCGAGCACCGGCAGCGCGAGCAGGTCGTACGCCGCCAGCAGGCGCGTCACCCGGCCCACCGGGGCTTCCGGCGTCAGCCACTCGGTGTCCGTGTCCAGCACCGACCCCACCGACGCGTGCGGCGGCTCGCGCAGGAGGCGCTGGAAGTGCGCGACGCCGAGGAACCGGCCCGTGGGCGTCTCCAGCGGCGGTCGTGCCACGAACACCATCGACGCCAGCGCGGGCGGCAGGTCCTGCTTGCGGATCTGCGCCAGCGCGGTCGCGATCGACGTCTCCGGCCCGAGGATGACCGGTTCGGTGGTCATGAGGCCGCCCGCCGTGTCCTCGTCGTAGGACAGGAGACGGCGCACGTCTTTCGCCTCCTCCGGCTCCATCAGCTCCAGGAGGCGGGCCGCCTGCTCGTCGGGCAGCTCGTTCAGCAGGTCGGCGGCGTCGTCGGGCTGCATGGCCTCCAGGACGTCGGCGGCGCGCCCCGAGTCCAGGCGGGACACGATCGCGACCTGGTCGTCCTCCGGAAGCTCCTCGAGCACGTCGGCCAGGCGTTCGTCGTCGAGAGCGCTCGCCACCTCCAGCCGGCGGGTGTCGCCGAGCTCGTGCAGCACGTCCGCGAGGTCGGCCGGGCGCAGGTCCTCGTACGCCTCGAGCAGCTTGGCGGCGCCCTGCTCCTGCGTGGACCCCGCCAGCCCGGTGACGGCGTCCACCGGCACGACGAGCGTCTCGCCCCGCCGGCGCAGCGACAGGCCGCGCGCGGCCTGCTTGCGCCGCACGAAGAGCTGGTCCACCAGCCAGTCGCCCGTGCGCTGGCGCGTGATCGACAGGTCCTCGACGATCGCCTCGCCCGTGCCGTCCGTGAACCGCACGGTGCGGTCCAGCAGCTCGCCCAGCACCAGCGACTCCATCGCCCGCTGCTCGAACCGGCGCATGTTGAGCAGCCCCGTCGAGATCACCTGGCCCGCGTCGATCGCCGTCACCCGCGTCAGCGGCAGGAAGACCCGCCGCCGACCGGGCACCTCGACGACCAGCCCGACGGCGCGGGGCGCGCCCTTGGCGCGGATCAGCACGACGGCGTCGCGCACGCGCCCCACCTCGTCACCGATCGGGTCGAAGACCTGGGTGCCGGCGAGCCGTGCCATGAAGACTCTGGTTGCCGCGCTCACGTCGGCCAGCCTACGCGGGGCTGCCCCGTCGGTCCTGGTCGGAGGCGCGGGCGGGCCGGTCGTGTGGTGGTGCCAGGGCCGGGACTGGGCCAGACTGGGCGAATGAGCTTCAGCCGCCCGAACGCCGTGCCCCGCGTCCCCACCCTGCCCGCGGGGGACGAGGTCGCCGCGTACGACACGTACCTCGAGGCCCAGCAGGCCGTCGACTACCTGTCGGACCACAAGTTCGCCGTCGAGCACGTGACCATCGTCGGCACGGACCTGCGGATGGTCGAGCGGGTCACCGGGCGGCTCTCCTACGGCCGGGTGGCGCTCGCGGGTGCGCTCTCCGGCGCGTGGTTCGGCTTCTTCGTCGGCCTGCTGCTGAGCCTGTTCGGCGGCACCGGCATGGGCGGCGTGCTGCTCGTCGGCATCGGCCTCGGCGCGGGCTTCGGGCTGCTCTTCTCCGTGCTGTCGTACGCGCTGACCGGCGGGCGTCGTGACTTCACGTCGTCGTCGCAGATCGTCGCCTCGACGTACGCCATCCTCTGCGCCGCCGAGCAGGCGAGCGAGGCCCGGTCCATGCTGCGGGAGTCCCCGGGCGGGACCGGCAAGCCGCGGCGCGGCTCCACGGTCGCCGCACCGACCACCCCGGTGGCAGGCGCCCCCACGGTCGGCGCCCCCACGGTCGGCGCCCCGACCGTCGGTGCCCCTGCAGCGCCCGTCGCCCCGCGCACCCCCGACCCGCGCTGGACCACCCCCAGCGGCGCGCCGCGGTACGGCGCGATGCGCCCCGCCGACGAGCAGGCCCCCGCCCCGCAGGCTCCGCCGCAGCCCGAGACCCCGGCGGAGCCCGACGAACCCCAGGCGCCGCCGGAGGGCTCCGAGCCGAAGGCGCCGGAGCACGACGACCCGTACCGCCCGCCCCGGCCCTGATCAGGTCGGCACGTGGTGGAACGGTTCGGCACACCTGGTGGTTGTCTTCGGCAGCAGTCCGTGCCGCAGAGACCCACCAGGTGTGCCGAAGCGATGTCGTCGGTCAGCCGCGCAGGCGCGCCATCCACGCCTCGACGTCCTCGGGGCGGCGGGGGAGGGCTGCGGACAGGTTCTCGTTGCCGTCACGGGTGACCAGCACGTCGTCCTCGATGCGCACGCCGATGCCGCGGTACTCCTCGGGCACGGCGAGGTCGTCGGCCTTGAAGTACAGCCCCGGCTCGATGGTGAACACCATGCCGGGCTCGAGCACACCGTCCAGGTAGAGCTCGCGGCGCGCCTGGGCGCAGTCGTGCACGTCGAGGCCGAGGTGGTGGCTGGTGCCGTGCACCATCCAGCGGCGGTGCTGCTGGCCCTCGGGGGACAGGGAGACCTCCGCGGTGACGCCCTCGGGCAGCAGGCCCCACTCCTCGAGGCGTGCCGCGATGACCTCCATCGCGGCGGCGTGGATGTCGCGGAACTTGGTCCCCGGCTTCGCGACGGCGAACGCGGCGTCGGCGGCGTCGAGCACCGCGGTGTAGATGCGGCGCTGCACGTCGGTGAACTCTCCGTCCACCGGCAGGGTGCGGGTGACGTCCGCGGTGTACAGGGAGTCGACCTCGACGCCGGCGTCCAGCAGCACCAGCTCGCCGGAGCGGACCACGCCGTCGTTGGTGATCCAGTGCAGGGTGGTGGCGTGCTCGCCTGCGGCGGCGATGGTCTCGTAGCCCACGGTGTTGCCCTCGAGGCGGGCGTGGCCGTCGAACGTCGTCTCGATGACGCGCTCGCCGCGCCGGTGCGCTACGGCCTTCGGCAGCACCGGCACGACCTGCTCGAAGCCCTCGATGGTGCGGGCCACGGCCTCGCGCAGGTGCTCCAGCTCGAGGGCGTCCTTCACGAGACGGATCTCGGAGGTCGCCTCGACGAGCTGCTCGTCCTCGGCCCCGGCCTCGATGCCGGCCTCCTCGCGGATGGCCTCGACGAGCGTCTCGACGGTCTCGTCGGCGCCCGTCACGATCAGCACGCGGACGCCGTCGGCGCCGACGTCCTTCGTGAGCGCGTCGCGCAGCTCGTCCACGTGGCGGGCCTCGACCCCGGTGAGGGTCGTGACGTCGTCGAGCGACGGCCGTGCGCCCACCCAGAACTCGCCGTAGCGGGAGTCGGCGTAGAACTCCTCGGTGTCGCGCGCCGCCAGCGGGCGCACGTAGAGCACGGCGTGGTGGTGGGTGCCGTTGCCGCTGCCATCGGGGTCGCCCTCGCCGTCGGCGACCGGGTGCAGCACGAGCACGGCGTCGGGCTCCTGGTCGGTGCCGAGCCCGGTGAGGTGTGCGAAAGCGGAGTGCGGACGGAACCGGTAGTCGGTGTCGTTCGACCGCGTCTTGAGCGGGCCGGCGGGGACCACGAGGCGCGCGCCCGGGAAGCGGGCGGACAGCTTGGCGCGGCGCTCGGCCGTGTACGGCACCGCCTCGCCGGGCTCGACGCCGAGGTCGGCGCGCTCGCCCCACTGCGAGGTGATGAACGACTTGAACGCCTCCGAGACGGGGCGCTGGGAACGGTTGCTGCCGCGGTCCTCGGTGCTAGCCGGAGCTGCGGGCGCGGTCTCGTCGACGGGGGTGGTGTCGGTCATGCTCCCAGTGTCCCACCCGTCCGGACGGCTCGGGCGCGGGCCCGGGTGGCTCCCGTCAGTCGCGCGCGAAGTCGCGCAGGGCCCGCGTGAGCACGTGGTTGAAGGCGGCGGGGGCGTCGGAGTTGACGTCGTGGCCGGCGTCCGGCACGACGACGAGCGCGCCCCGGTCGGCGGCCGCGACGTGCCGCGACTCCTCGAGGCGCAGGCGGTCGCGGGCCCCGTTGACGAACCACACGGGCACCTGCAGCGCGCGCGTGCTGGCCACCGACGAGCGGCCCGCGAGATGGGTGAGCGCGTCGGTGACGATGTCCCAGCCGGGCCGGGGGGCGTCGCCGAGCAGGGCCGCGACCTCGAGGCCGCCGGCGCGCGACCGTCCGCCGGTGAGGGCGGAGCGCCAGGCGAGCGAGGCGTCGCGCAGGCCGCGCCGGACCGCCGTCGTGCCGGTGACGGCGAGGTGCGCGACGTCGCGGAAGAGCGCCACGGGCTTGCCCTTCGGGTCGGAGGTGCACCCGGCGGCGACCACCCCGGCCAGGCGGGCCGCCCCGGCGGACGGGGAGGCGTGCCGCGCCGCCCAGGCGAGGGACGTGTACCCGCCCAAGGACAGCCCCACGACGACGACCGGGGTGTCCGCCCCGAACGACCCCGCCGCCTCGTCGAGCACCTCGAAGGCGCGCGGCATGGAGAACCGCTCGCGGTGGAGCGCGCCGTGGGCGGGCAGGTCGACGGCGACCGCGTCGTGCCCGGCGTCGCGCACGTGGTCGACCTGCCGCTCCCAGATGGCCGACGACGTGCGCATGCCGTGCACGAAGACGATCCCGGCCCGCTCCGGCGCGGGGCCGCGCTCGAGGGCGGCGGGCAGGGCGGGGGGAGCGGTGACGTCGGCGCTGGGGAAGTTCATCGCCTCGATCGTCCCCCGCCGGTCGGGGCGTGCCGGGTGCGCCAGCGGCGGGCGCGGTGGAGAGGTTGTGTCGCCGCCTTCACGGGCGCGGGCGGCGGACGTGTCGGACGTCGCACCGCGCCAGGGCCGGGATCGCGCGTGCCGGTACGCGCCGCTCCCTAGAATCGGTGTCCGTGACCCACCGGCCCCGGATCGACCTCCACACGCACTCGCGGGCGTCCGACGGCACGGACTCCCCGCACGGCGTGCTGGCGGCGGCGGCCGGCGCCGGGCTGGACGTCGTCGCGCTCACCGACCACGACACCACCGCCGGTTGGGCCGAGGCCGCCGGCGCCGTCGGACCCACCGGCGTGGCCCTCGTGCGGGGCACAGAGATCTCGACCCGCGTCACGACCGAGGGGGGCAGCATCAGCGTGCACCTGCTGTCCTACCTGCACGACCCGGACGACGCCGTGCTGCGCGCCGAGTGCGAGCGCACCCGCGACGACCGGCTCACCCGGGCCCGGCGGATGACGGACCGGCTGGCCGAGGACTTCCCGGTGACCTGGGACGACGTCGTCGCGCAGACGGGCGACGGCGCCACGGTGGGGCGCCCGCACCTCGCGGACGCGCTGGTCGCGGCGGGCGTCGTCGCCTCGCGCGACGAGGCGTTCGCCACGGTGCTGCACCCGGGCGCCCCGTACTACGTGCCCCACTACGCCCCGGACACCGACGTCGCCGTGCGCGCTGTGCTCGGCGCCGGTGGCGTCCCTGTGATGGCGCACCCGGGTGCGGGGGCCCGCGGCCGCACCGTCAGCGAGGGGACGATCGCGGCGCTCGCCGGCGCCGGCCTCGCCGGGCTGGAGGTGGACCACCGGGACCACGACGCCGACACCCGCGACCGGCTGCGGGGCCTGGCGGACGAGCTGGGACTGCTCGTCACGGGCTCCAGCGACTACCACGGCACCGGGAAGCTCAACCGCATCGGGGAGCACACCACCGCTCCCGAGGTGCTCGCACGGATCGAGGAAAGGGGTCGGCTGGACGTGATCCGCCCGTGAGCGCGGTGCTGGACACCGCGCTGTTCACCGAGGTGTTCGTCACCCTGTTCGTCATCATGGACCCGCCCGGCACGGTGCCGGTCTTCCTGGGCCTGACGTCGGCCATGGGGGCCAAGCAGCGCAACCGCGCCGCGCGCCAGGCGATCCTCGTGGCGTTCGGCGTCATCGTCGTCTTCGCGCTGTTCGGGCAGCAGGTGCTGCACTACATGGGCATCTCGTTGCCGGCGCTGCAGGCGTCCGGCGGCCTGCTCCTCCTGCTGGTCGCGATGGAGCTGCTGACCGGCAAGATGGAGGAGCCCTCGCCGTCGGGGAACAAGGGCGTCAACGTGGCGCTCGTGCCCCTGGGGACGCCGCTGCTGGCCGGGCCGGGCGCGATCGTCGCGACGATGGTCTTCGTCCAGCAGACCCGGGTGTCGGACGCGGGCGGGGTGCCGCAGCTGGTCGCCATCGCGATCGCGATCGTGCTGGTCCACGTGTGCCTGTACCTGTCGATGCGGTTCGCGAACGTCATCCACCGGGTGCTGAAGGACTCGGGGGTCACGCTCGTGACGCGGATCGCGGGCCTGCTGCTGGCCGCGATCGCGGTGCAGCAGATCGCCACGGCGGTCACCGAGTTCGTCGAGATGGCGCAGTAGCCCCGGTCGGCGGCCCGCCGACCGGGCCTCCGGGGCGCAAACATGGGATGTTAGGGTCTTTCGGTGCCCGAGCCCGTCACGTCCTCCCGTCCTTCCCCGATCTCCCGGCCGCGCAAGGTGTCCGAGCTCGTCGTGGAGCACCTGACCGACCTCGTCGAGCGGGGGGAGTGGCCCGTCGGGTCGCGCATCCCCACGGAGCCGGAGCTCGTGGACCGGCTCGGCGTCGGGCGCAACACGGTCCGCGAGGCCGTGCGCGCCCTGGAGCACGCGGGCATCCTCGAGCCGCGTCGCGGCGACGGCACCTACGTGCGGGCCGCGAGCGGGCTCGACGCCGCGATCGGGCGCCGGGCCCGCACCGCCGACGCGCTGCAGGTGCTCGAGGTGCGCTCCGTCCTCGAGCGGGGTGCCGCGCGCGCGGCCGCGGGACGGCGCGACGTCGCCGCGCTCGCCGCGCTGCGGGCGGCGCTGGAGGCCCAGGAGGCCGCGGCGCGGGACGGCGACGAGGACTCCTTCCGCGCCGCCGACATCGCCTTCCACGCGGAGCTCGTCCGTGCCGCGGGCAACCCCCTGCTCGCGGAGCTCTACGACGGCATCGACCACGTCCTCGTGCGCACCCTCGCCACCGACGCCCACGGGCGCCACCACCGCGACGTGCCCGGCCACCGCGAGGTGGTCGACGCCGTCGCCGCCGGGGACGCGGAGGGCGCGGAGCGTGCCGTCGAAGCCACCATGGCTGCCGTGCGCGCATACCTGCTCGCTCGTGCGGCGGAGGTGGACGCGTGAGCCTGCGCCGCGCGCTCGGTGCGGGGGCCGTCCTCGCCATCGTCCTCGCCGCCCTCAACCTGCGCCCCGGCGTCGTCGCCGTCTCGCCCCTGCTGGGCGAGATCCTCGCGACCGAGGGGCTCAGCTCCACCGCCGGCGGCGTCCTCACGACGCTCCCGGTGCTGTGCTTCGGCCTGCTCGCCCCCGCGGCGCCCGGGCTGGCCCGCCGCCTGGGCCTGGAACGGGCGCTGTTCGGCAGCCTCGTGGTGCTGTGCCTCGGCTTCGCCCTGCGCCTCGTCCCCGGGATCGCGACCCTGCTGCTGGGCACGCTCGCCGTCGGCTGCGCGATCGGGCTCGGCAACGTGCTGCTGCCAGCGCTGATCAAGCGCGACTTCGCCGACCGGGTCGGGCTCATGACCGGGCTGTACTCCATGGCGCTGTCCGGCGGGGCCGCGCTGGCCGCCGGTCTCACGGTGCCGATCGCGACGGCGACCGGGATGGACTGGCGCGCCGCGCTGGCGTCGTGGGGGCTGCTCGCCGTGGTCGGGGCGGCGGTGTGGGCGCCGCGCGCGCTGCGGTCGCCGGCCCTCGGCGGCGTCGGTGTGCGCCCGCCGGGCGCGACGGCCGCCGACGCCGTGCGGTCGGTGTGGCGCAGCCCGCTGGCCTGGGCGGTCACCGTGCTCATGGGCACGCAGTCGCTGTCGTTCTACGCGGTGAACGCCTGGCTGCCCGAGATCTTCGTCGCCGAGGGCCGGAGCGTCGCGACGGGCGGCTGGCTGCTGGCGCTGACCAACCTGCTCGGGATCGTCGGCTCGTTCGTCGCACCGGTGCTCGCGGGGCGCATGCGGCGGCAGCGGGGGATCGGCGTCGTCATCGTCGCGCTCATCACCACGGGCCTGGTCGGCCTGATCCTCGCCCCCGACGCTGCCGTGGTGTGGGTGGTGCTGCTCGGCCTCGGCCAGGGCGGCGGCATCAGCCTCGCCCTCACCCTCATGGCCCTGCGGACCGAGAGCGCGGCCCGCACGTCCGAGCTGTCGGGCATGGCGCAGAGCGCGGGCTACCTGCTGGCCGCCTGCGGGCCGCTCGGGCTCGGCGTCGCGCACGACGCCACCAGCTCGTGGACCGTGCCGCTGGTGCTGCTCGTCGGGGCGTCGCTGGTGCAGGGCGTGGCCGCCTGGTTCGCCGGGCGGGACGAGATCGTCCGCTGACCCGCACCGTCGACGTCGGGCCTGATCGGCGGGGGCTCAGAGGCCGACCGGCTTCAGGGTGACCCGCACCGTGGCGCCGGGCTCGAGGCCCTCGGCGACCCGCACCGCCTTCTTCATCGGCAACACGTAGCCGCGCTGCTCGTCGCTGGGGAACACGGACGTCGACCAGGTGGTGGCGCCGACGGTCACGGTCACCTTGATCGACCCGAACCCGCGCGGCGGCCGGGGCAGCTCCGCGAGGGTGTCGGACTCCTCCGGCGGCACGGTGACGAACCACCACGAGTCAGCGCGCACCTGCCACTGCCACAGCGGTGCCGAGAACGTCAGGCGCATGCCTGCACGCTACGACGTGCCCCGGACAGCAGAACGGCGGTCGAGCCCGTCGAGACCCAGGACTCGGGTCTCGACGGGCTCGACCGCCGTTCTCGGGGGGTCAGCCCTCCGACGGATCCTGCGGGGCGGACGAGCCGCCCTCGACCGGGCGGCCGCTGCGGGTGCGGCGGCGGTTGCGGCTGCGACGACGGCGCTGCTCGCCGTCCTGCTGCTCGCCCGCGGCCGGCACCGCCTCGGAGCGCTCGCCGTGCGCGGAACCGCCCTGCGGCGAGCCGCCGCGCGCGCCCTGCCCGGAGCGCGAGCCGCCACGGCCACCGCTGCGCGAGCCGCCGTCACGACCGCCGCCGTCACGACGACCGCCGTCACGCTGGCCGGACTGCGAGCTGGTGCGCTTGCCCGTCTCGCCCAGGTCCTCGAGCTCCTCGGCGTCCAGGCCGCCGAGCTGCTGCTTGCTCTTCGGCAGCCGCCCCTTGGTGCCCTCGGGGATGCCGAGGTCGCTGTACAGGTGCGGCGAGCTCGAGTACGTCTCGACCGGCTCGGGGAACCCGAGGTTCAGCGTGCGGTCGATGAGCTGCCAGCGGGGGATGTCGTCCCAGTCGACGAAGGTCACGGCGGTGCCCTGCTTGCCCGCGCGGCCGGTGCGGCCGATGCGGTGCAGGTAGGTGCGCTCGTCCTCGGGGCACTGGTAGTTGACGACGTGCGTCACGTCGTCGACGTCGATGCCGCGCGCGGCGACGTCGGTGGCGACGAGGACGTCGATGTGGCCGTGGCGGAACGCGCGCAGCGCCTGCTCGCGGGCGCCCTGGCCCAGGTCGCCGTGGATGGCGCCGGCCGCGAAGCCGCGGTCGCGCAGGTCGTCGGAGACCTTCGCCGCGGTGCGCTTGGTGCGGGCGAAGACGATGGTGCGGCCGCGGCCCTCGGCCTGCAGCAGGCGGGCCAGCACCTCGACCTTGTCCAGCGCGTGGGCGCGGTAGACCACCTGGCGGGTGTTCTTCACGGTCGCGCCGTCGTCGTCCGGCTCGGCCGCGCGGATGTGCGTGGGCTGCGACATGTAGCGGCGGGCCATCGAGACGACCGGGCCGGGCATGGTCGCGCTGAACAGCATGGTGTGCCGCACCGCAGGGGTGCGCGACAGGATCTTCTCGACGTCGGGCAGGAACCCGAGGTCGAGCATCTCGTCGGCCTCGTCCAGCACGACCGTGGCCGCGCGGGTGAGGTTGAGGTGGCCCTGGTTGAGCAGGTCGACCATGCGGCCCGGTGTGCCGACGACGACCTCGACGCCCTGGTTGAGCATCTCGATCTGCGGCTCGTAGGCGCGCCCGCCGTAGATCTGGGCGATGCGCACGGAGCGCTTCTTCGAGGCGGTGGCGAGGTCGTTGGCGACCTGGACCGCGAGCTCGCGGGTGGGCGCGACGACGAGGGCCTGCGGCTTGCCCGGGGCGGGCAGCTCGTCGAAGCCCGGCTCGCCCGGCGCCACGACGCGGTGCAGCAGCGGCACGCCGAAGCCGAGCGTCTTGCCCGTGCCGGTCTTGGCCTGGCCGATGATGTCGTGCCCCTGCAGCGCCACCGGCAGCGTCATCGCCTGGATGGGGAAGGGGTGGGTGATCCCGGAGTCGCGCAGGGCCTCGACGATCTCAGGGCGCACCCCGAAGTCCGCGAAGGACACGTCCTGCGCCTGGATGGCGGCTGGGGTGGAGTAGTCGGGCTCGCCGGAGTCGCCGGGAGTGGTTGCCGCGGTGGCGGCGGTGTCGGTCGTGGTCACGGGTACCTTCGTCTGCTCGTCGGCGCGCGCGAACCGGGCTCCCGGACGGCCGGAGCCGGCGACGGGCCGCACTGTTCGGGTCGCAATGAGCGCCGAGGTGGTCGGCAGCCGATCGTGGAAGAACGTCGCTCAGGCCTCGCGGGACATCCCGCCGGGCCGCTGCGGTCGAGTCAAAGCGTGACGACCGGGCAACCGAAGTACGCCTCCCATGGTACGCGACGGGGCCCGGCTCCGGGTGTGACACGGCCTGGCGCCCCTATCCTGGGGCGCGTGAGCCAGCAGCCGAGCACCCCGGACCCCGCCCTGACGACGCTGGTGGGGCTCGCGGCCTTCACCGAGCTGGCGGCGTTCGGGCTGCTCGCGAGCCGCTCGGTGGACGCCCCCGACCTCCCCGTCCGTCAGACCCTGGCGACGGCGGCGGGCGACGCTCTGGGCCGCCAGGGACGGCTGCTGGCCCTGGTCGTGGGCCCGGGGGCCGACGGCGCGGCCGAGGCGATGGCGCCGTTCGACGGCGCCCTGACCGACTTCGACGCGCGCACGACGCCGTCGACCTGGGCGGAGGGCCTGCTCAAGAGCGTGGTGGGGCTCGGCGTCGCGCAGGACCTGTGCCGCGAGCTCGCGGCGGGGCTGCCCGACGGCGGGGCCGGCTTCGCGGCCGCCGTGGGCGAGCCGCGCACCGACGACCCGGCGACTGCGGTGCTGGCCGCGGCCGCCACGGCGGACGACGTGCTCTCCTCCCGCATGGCCCTGTGGGGTCGGCGCGTCGTGGGCGAGGCGCTGGGCCTCGTGCCCGTGCTGCTCGCGGCGCACGCACCGCTGGCGGCGCTGGCCTCCCACGCGCGGGAGGGCGAGCCGGACGGCGGTGCGACCGTGCAGGCGTGGCTCGTCTCCCGGCTCACGGCGGAGCACACGCGGCGGATGGACCGCCTCGGCCTCGCCGCCTGACGGGCGTCGCTCCACCAGCGCCCCCGACCGGCGTCAGAGGGCGCCGAAGCCCACCTTGGCCTGCTCCGTCGAGCCCACCTCGACGTACCCGATCGTGGCGGTCGGCACGAGGATCGTGCGGCCGCGCGAGTCCGTGAGCTCGAGGACCCCGCCGTCGGCGATCGCCTCGCGCACCGCGGAGGTCACGTCCGCGGCCGTCTGGTCGGTCTCGACGACCAGCTCGCGGGCCAGGTTCTGCACACCGATCGTGATGTCCACGTTGTCTCCTTCGCGAGCCGCCCCGGCCGTGCCGACGCGGCTGTCGGCCTTCTGTCGTTCCCGGTCGTCCCGGAAGTCCCGACGATCCTAGCCACGGGCGCGCGCCGCGACGGGCCAGGAAGGACTTTGTCAGCGGAGGGTGAAACCGCGCGGTGCGTGCTGGGGCGTGCGGCGGGTGTCGGGTGTCGGTGGGACGTGGTCGAATCGCTCCCGTGACGCCAGCGCCCCCCACCGCCCCCCGCCTCGTGGCGCCGGCGCGAGCCGACGTCGTGAGCGCCGGCGTCGTGCTCGACGCGACGCAGGAGGCGGCCGTCGCGGCTGCCCTCGACGGGCCCGTCACCCTCGTGGTGGGCGGGCCGGGCACAGGGCGCACCACGGTCGCGACGACAGTGGCGGTGCGCGCGCTCGAGGGCGGGGACGACGGTGCGCCGGGCGTCGACCCGGCGCGCGTGCTGGTGCTCGCGGCGTCGCGCCGGTCGGCGGCCCGGCTGCGCGACGAGGTCACCGCCCGCGCGGGCCGCACGGTCGGGGCGCCCATGGTGCGGACGCCGGCGTCGGCGGCGTTCGCCGTCCTGCGCACCCGCGCGGCGGCGCACAGGGAGGCGACGCCCACCCTCGTCTCGGGCCCGGAGCAGGACCTCGTGCTGGCCGAGCTGCTGGAGGGTCACCTCTCGGGCGAGGGCACCGACCTCGCGCTCCCGCCGGGGCTCCCGGAGGAGTCGCTGGGCCTGCGCGGCCTGCGCCAGGAGCTGCGCGACCTGCTGATGCGCGCGGCCGAGCGAGGGCTGGGCCCGGTCGACCTCGACGAGCTCGGGCGCCGGCACGACCGGCCGGAGTGGGTGCTCGCCGCGCAGCTCTACGAGGAGTACCTGGACGTCACGACGCTGCGGCTCGGCACCCCGGACGCGGGCGCGCGGTACGACCCGGCGGGCGTGATCGACGAGGCCGCGCACGCCCTCGCGGGCTGGGACGACGAGCTGCCGGACGTGCCGCGTCCCCGCTGGGACCTCGTCGTCGTGGACGACTACCAGGAGGCGACCGTCGCCACGGCGCGCCTGCTGCAGGTCCTGCACGACGCGGGTGCGCGTCTCGTGCTGCTCGCCGACCCCGACTCGGCCGTGCAGGGCTTCCGCGGCGCGTCGCCCGGGTTGGTCGGCCGGGCCGGCGCGCCCGTGCGGACCGGGGTCGTGGGGGCGTTCGACGCGCGCACCGTCGTGCTGGGCACGGCGTGGCGCCAGCCGGACGGGCTGCGCGCGGTGACGCGGGCCGTCACGTCGCGCATCGCGACTGTCTCCGGGGCGTTGCACCGCGGCGCCGGTGCCCGGCCCGAGCCGGACGAGGCCGGCGCGGACGACGCGGATGAGACCGATGTCGCCGACGAGGCAGGTGGCGACGAGCTTCCCGGCACGGCGCCACGCGACGGCGCGACCCGCGTCGAGGGTGGCACGCCGCCGCCGGGAGAGGGCCACGGGGCGTCAGAGGGCCGGACGGTGGAGGGCTCGGGGCGGGACGCCGCGCCGTCGGGCGTGCAGGTCGCGGTGCTCGCGGGACCGGCGCAGGAGGCGGCGTACGTGGCGCGCGAGCTGCGCGCGGAGCGCCTGCTGCACGGCACGCCGTGGGAGCGGATGGCGGTGGTGGCGCGCAGCGGCGACCGGCTGGCGTCGCTGCGCCGGGACCTCGTCGCGGCGTCGGTGCCCGTGGCATTGCTCGGCTCCGACCTGCCGCTGCGCGACGAGCCGGCGGCGGCGCCGCTGCTCGCCGCGCTGCGCGTGTGCGCGGCGGGGGGCGGCGTCGACCGGCTGCTCGCGGAGGAGCTCGGGGAGCCGGGCGTGGGGTCCACGCTCGACGCCGAGACGGCGGCGCTGCTGCTCACGTCGCCGGTCGGCGGCCTCGACGCGGTGGCGCTGCGCCGGCTGCGGCGCGCGCTGCGGGCCGAGGAGCTGTCGGGCGGCGGTGGACGGTCGTCGGACGCGCTGCTGGTCGAGGCGCTCGACGACCCGGCGCGCGCCGGGACGCTCCCGTCGACCGTGCGGCGCGGCCCGCTCGCCGTCGCGCGCGTGCTCGCCGCAGGACGGGCCGCCGCGGCCGAGCCGGGCGCCACCGCCCAGACCGTGCTGTGGGCCGTGTGGGCGGCCACCGGGCTCGCGGACCGGTGGCGCGACGCGGCGCTGGCGGGCGGCCCCGCCGGTGCCCGCGCCGACCGCGACCTGGACGCCGTCCTCGCCCTGTTCCGCGCGGCCGAGACCTACGTGGACCGCATGCCCGGGGCCCCCGTGGCGGCATTCGTCGACTACCTCGCGTCGCAGGACCTGCCCGCGGACTCGCTCGCGGCGTCGGCGACCGGGGCGCACGCCGTCGAGGCGCTGACGCCCGCGGGCGCTGCGGGGCGCGAGTGGGACGTCGTGGTCGTGGTCGGCGTGCAGGACGGCGTGTGGCCCGACCTGCGGCTGCGCGACTCGCTGCTGGGCTCGCAGGCGCTCGTGGAGCTGCTCGCCGGCCGCTCCGAGGACGCGCACGGCATGGGCCCGGAGGCCCGCCGCCAGGTGCTCGCGGACGAGCTGCGCGCGTTCGCCGTCGCGACGTCGCGCGCGCGACGCCGGCTGGTCGTCACCGCGGTCGAGGACGCGGAGGACGCGCCGTCGGTGTTCCTCGACCTCGTGTCCCCACCCGACGACGGCCCCGATGGCGCGGCAGGAGTCGACGGCCCCGACCCGCGGCGCGTGACGGTGGGCCCGCCGCTCGACCTGCGCGGCGTCGTCGCCGAGGCCCGCGCGACCTTGGTCCGCGCCGCCTCCCGGGACGACGTGGAAGGATCCGGCGACAGGCCCGTGGACGCGGCGGCCGCCCTGCTCGCGGGCCTGGCGGGCGCCGGCATCGCGGAGGCCGACCCGCGGACCTGGTACGGCGTCGCGGCGACGTCCAGCGAGGCGCCGCTGTGGGGGCCGGAGGACGTCGTGACGGTCTCCCCGTCCAAGGTGGAGACGGTGAGCACGTGCGCGCTGAAGTGGGCGTTCGAGTCGGCGGGCGCGACGGCCCCCGACGCGACGCACCAGACCCTCGGCACGCTCGTCCACGCCATCGCGGAGGAGCTCCCGAAGGCGTCGCTCACCGCGCTGCGCGCCGAGCTCGACCGCCGCTGGCCGGAGCTCGCGCTGCCCGACGGCTGGCCCTCGCGGCAGCTGCGGAACCGCGCCGAGCGGATGATCGAGCGGCTCGCCGCCTACTACACGGAGGCGGGGGAGCCGCTGCTGGTGGAGCCGGCGTTCGAGCTCACCGTGGGGCGTGCGCAGCTGCGCGGCAAGATCGACCGGGTCGAGGACGCGGGCGACGAGGGCGTGACGGTCGCCGACCTCAAGACCGGCCGCACCGCACCTGCCCGCGCGAAGGCCACCGAGCACCCGCAGCTCGGGGCGTACCAGCTCGCGGTGGCCGAGGGGGCCCTCGACCTGCCGCCGGGCACGCCCAGCGCGGGGGCGCGGCTGGTGTACGTCGGGACGCCGACCGTGGCGCCCACGCTGCGCAGCCAGCCCGCGCTGGACGTCGGCGAGGACGGGTCGAGCTGGGCGCGCGCCCTCGTGGAGAGCGCCGCGGACACCATGGCGGCGGGCCGCTTCACCGCGCACGAGAACGACCTGTGCCCGATGTGCCCCGTGCGCCGGTCGTGCCCCGTGCAGCCCGAGGGAAGGAACGTGATCGGATGACAGGGGACGGGACGACCGGGCCGGCCGCGCCCGAGCCCGGGCGCGACGGCGAGCTCGACGACGCCGCGGGCGCGTTCGCCCGGGACGCGTGGGCCGCGCTCGGCGAACCCGGCCGCGAGGCCGACCTCGGGTTCCCGGAGCTCGCCGGGCTCGTTGCCACCGCCCAGGGCGTCGGGGCCGCCTCCCCGGACGCGTTGCTGTTCGACGACGACACCCTGCGGGGTGCGGCGCCCTCCTCCCCGGCGGGACACCGGCCGGACGCGCCCGCGAGACCGGGCCTGTCCGCCCGGGACATCGCCGAGCTGCTCGGGCGGCCCGCGCCCACGGACGAGCAGGTGGCCGTGATCGAGGCGCCGCTGGAGCCTGTGCTCGTGGTCGCGGGCGCCGGGTCCGGCAAGACCGAGACGATGGCGGCGCGTGTGGTGTGGCTCATCGCCAACGAGCTCGTGGCGCCGGAGGAGGTGCTCGGGCTGACGTTCACGCGCAAGGCGGCGGCCGAGCTCACCCAGCGCGTGCAGTCGCGCCTCGCGGGGCTCGCCCGCGCGCAGGGGCGCGCGACGTCGGGCCTGGACCTGCTCGCGCGGCCCACGGTGGCGACCTACAACGCGTACGCCGCGGCGCTGGTCGCCGACCACGGGCTGCGGCTCGGCATCGAGCCGGGCTCGCGGCTGCTGGGCGAGGCGAACCAGTGGCAGCTCGCGGCGCAGGTCGTCGAGTCGTGGGCCGACGACCTCGGCACCGACCGCGCGGTGAGCACGGTCGTCGGGGCCGTGCTCGCGCTGTCCGGGGAGCTGGGGGAGCACCTGCTGCCCGTCGACGACGCGCGCGCCGCGCTGGCCGACGTCGTCGCCCGGCTGGACGCGCTGCCGCTCGGCCCGCGCCAGAAGAAGCGGACCAAGGAGATCCAGGGCCTGATCGACTCGGTGGCGGAGCGCACCAGGCTGCTGGACCTCGTCGCCGAGTACCGGCGCCGCAAGCGTGTCGCGGACGCGCTCGACTTCGGCGACCAGATCGCGTTCGCGGCCGAGCTCGCACGGTCGGTGCCGGCCGTCGGGGCCACCGAGCGCTCCCGCTTCCCGGTGGTGCTGCTCGACGAGTACCAGGACACGTCGTACGCGCAGGTGGAGCTGCTCGCAGGGCTGTTCGGCGGCGGGCACGCCGTGACGGCGGTGGGCGACCCGCACCAGTCGATCTACGGCTGGCGCGGCGCGTCGGCGTCGGGCCTCGCGCGTTTCGGCGAGCGATTCCGCACGCGCGGTGGCGCCCCCGCGGCGGTCCGCTACCTCAGCACGTCGTGGCGCAACGACGCCGCCGTGCTGGCGGCCGCGAACGTCGCCGCCGCGCCGCTGCGGGACCGCGCGCGGCGGACGGGCACGGGCGTCGACGTGCCGCCGCTGGACCTGCGCCCCGGTGCGGGCACGGGTGTCGTGCGCGCGCACGTCGCCGCCACGAGCGAGGAGGAGGCCGAGGCGGCCGCGGAGTTCGTCGCGGCGCGCTGGCGCCGCTCCACCCGGCGGGACGGCTCCGACCGTGTGACGGCCGCCGTGCTGTGCCGGGCGCGGTCGCAGTTCGCGGCCGTCGAGGTGGCGCTGCGGCTCCGCGGGCTGCCCGTGGAGGTCGTGGGCCTCGGCGGGCTGCTGTCCACCCCGGAGGTGGTGGACGTCGTCGCGCTGCTCGAGGCGGTGCACGACCCGTCGCGGGGCGACTCGCTGCTGCGGCTGCTCACCGGGCCGCGCGTCAACCTCGGCGCGTCCGACCTGCACGCTCTCGGCTCGTGGGCGTCCGACCTCGCGCGCGCCGACGGTGTGCGGCCGGGCAGGCGCGCCCACCCCCAGGGTGACCCGCAGGAGGACGACGACGCCGTGGTCGTCGAGGGCGACGTCGTCGACCACCGCTCGATCGTCGACGCCCTCGACGACCTGCCCGCCCCCGGGCGTCCGGCCCGGGACGGGCGCGTGCTGTCCGCCGCGGGCCACGGCCGGCTCTCGGCGCTGTCCCGGCTGCTGCGGGAGCTGCGCGGCCTCACGTACCTGTCGCTGCCCGAGCTGGTGGTCGTGGCCGAGCGCGCGCTGGGGCTGGACGTCGAGGTCGCCACGGCGCAGGTGCTCGCGGACACGCTCACCCCGGCCGCGGGCCCCGGGGGCGGCGCGGCCGCGGGGGTGAGCCTGCGCGGCCGGGAGCACCTCGACGCGTTCCGGGACGTCGCCGCGAGCTTCGCGCAGTCGGCCGACGTCGCGACCCTGGGGGCGTTCCTCGCCTGGCTCGGCGTCGCGGGCGACCAGGAGCGCGGCCTCGACATGCCGGTCCGCGAGCCCGACCCGGACGCGGTGCAGGTCATCACCGCGCACGCCGCCAAGGGACTCGAGTGGGACGTCGTCGCGGTCCCCGGTCTGGTGGACGGCGTGTTCCCGAGCCAGGCCGAGTCGTCGCAGGGGCGGCTGGACGGCGGCTGGCTCACGGACGTCTCCGCGCTGCCCTACCACCTGCGCGGCGACGCGCCGGACCTGCCCGAGTTCACCTGGGCGGAAGCCGCCGACACCAAGGACCTCGCCGCCCGTCGCGACCTGTTCCGCGCGGAGAGCGGCGCGCACCGCCTGGCCGAGGAACGCCGGCTCGCGTACGTCGCCTTCACGCGCGCCCGCCGGGAGCTGTTCCTCACCGCGCACTGGTGGGGCACCGGGAGCACGCCGCGGCGCGTGTCGCCGTTCCTCGCGGAGCTCGTCGAGGGCGGGGTGGTGCGCGCCGACGGCTGGGCCGACCAGCCCGACCCGGCGGCGGGCAACCCGCGCGACGCGGTGGAGCGCGCCGCCCCGTGGCCGGCGACCGAGCCGGCCGCGGGAGCACCGACGGACGACCCCGGGTCCGCACAGCGGCCCGACGACGACGGTCCGACGCCGCGCGACCTGCTGCGGTCGTCGGCGGCCCGGGTGGAGGCCGCCCGGGCCGAGGGGACGGGCGCGCCGACCGGCGTGCTGCGCGACTCGTCCGGCCGTGACCTCGTGCTGCTCGCGCGCACGCTGCTCGCCGAGCGCGGGGAACGGGGGACGCGGGAGGTCGAGATGCCGGCGCACGTGTCGGCGTCGGGCCTGGTGCGGCTCGCCGGGGACCGCGACGCCTTCGCGCTCCAGCTCCGCCGTCCCGTGCCGCAGGAACCGACCGTGCACGCCCGCCGCGGTACGCACTTCCACGAGTGGGTGGAGCGGTTCTACACGTCGTCGTCGCTGGTCGACGTCGACGACCTGCCGGGCGCCGAGGACGGCGAGATCGCGCCCGACGTCGACCTGGAGACCCTGCGGCAGCGCTTCGCCGACTCGGAGTGGGCGGCCCGCACGCCGCTCGCGGTCGAGGTGGACGTCGAGACCCCGGTGGGCGGCGTGATGCTGCGCAGCCGGATCGACGCCGTCTTCCCGGACCCGGAGGCGTCGTCGAGCGACGACGGCCCGCAGGCCGTCGTCGTCGTGGACTGGAAGACGGGTCACGAGCCGCGCGACGCGGCCGCCCGTTCCGCCCGCGAGGTCCAGCTCGCGGTCTACCGCCTGGCCTGGTCGCGGTACACCGGCCTGCCGCTCGACCGGGTGTCCGCCGCGTTCGTCTACGTGGCGGGCGGCACCACCGTGCGGCCGCGCCGGCTGCTCGACGAGGCCGAGCTGGAGGCGCTCGTGCGGGGCGAGCGTCACCAGCGGTAGTCGAGGAACTTCCCGTCGAAGGTCACCACGACCCGGTCGCCGTCCGGGTGCGGGCGGCGGGCGATGTCGACCTGGAAGTTGATCGCGGACATGATGCCGTCGCCGAACTCCTCGTGGATGAGCTCCTTGAGCGCCGGACCGTACACGCTGAGCGCCTCCGTGAAGCGGTAGATCGTCGGGTCGGAGAGCACGGCCTCGTCGCGCACGCGGTACGGCTGCAGCCGCAGCGCCTCGGCGACGTCGTCGCCCAGGCCCAGCAGCTTGCACGCGGAAGACGCCTGCTCGGCGCTCATGGGGTGGTTGCCGAGCAGCGCGGCGGTCGTCCAGACGACCGGTGCTCCGACCGTGTCGGCGATCTCCTGCCAGGTGCGGCCGGACCGGAGGCGGGCGGTGACGACCTGCTCGGCCGCGGCGGCCTTGGTCATGATCGGATCCACGGGTGTCCTTCGTTCGGGGTGACGGGGCGGGCTGGGGGAGGGCCGGTCAGCCGACCGGCGTGGCCACGCGCTCCTCGACGGGCTCCGCCGGCGCGGGACGACGGCGCTCCGGCCGGGTCTTGTAGTGGGTCAGGTACAGCGGGAGGCCGACGAACGTCAGGCCGCCGACGAGGTTGCCCAGCACCGTCGGGAGCTCGTTCCACACCAGGTAGTCCATGACGGTGAAGTCGCCGCCGAGCAGCAGGCCGGAGGGGAACAGGAACATGTTCACCACCGAGTGCTCGAAGCCCATGTAGAAGAACAGGAACACGGGCATCCACATCACGACGGCCTTGCTGATCGTGTCCTTCGACATGAGGAACGCGACCACGCCGGTGGAGACCATCCAGTTGCACAGCACGCCGCGCACGAACAGCGTGAGCATGCCGGCGGCGCCGTGGTCGGCGTACCCGACGGTGCGGCCCTCGCCGATCACACCGAGCGCCTGCCCGATCTCGTTGGGCGGCGTGGAGAAGCCGTAGGTGAACGTGATCGCCATGAGCACGGCCACGGTGAACGCGCCGGCGAAGTTGCCGCAGAACACCAGGCCCCAGTTGCGCCACATGCCCGCCCACGTGGCTCCGGGGCGGCGGGCGATGACGGCGAACGGCACCAGGGTGAAGACCCCGGTGAGCAGGTCGAAGCCCATCAGGTACAGCATGATGAAACCGATCGGGAAGAACGCGGCCCCGAGCAGCGGGTTGCCGGTGTTCGTCGAGATGGTCACGGCCATCGCGGCGGCCAGGGCGAGGATGGCCCCGCCCATGAACGAGCGGATGAGGGTGTCCCGGGTGGACATGAACAGCTTCTTCTCGCCCGTGGCGATCATCTGCGAGACGAAGTCCTGCGGCATCACGTACGACATGTCGGACCCTTCGGCGGGAGTGGCGGCGCTGGTGTGCCGCCGAGTCTCGCCGCCGCAGGTTGTGGCCACGTCGCCACGGTGTTGAGGTCGTGTTTCGACCCGGGCCGGGGCGGTGATCCCCGTGTTTCGCGCACCTCGCAGGACGCCGGGAAGGTCGGTGAGGCCTCCCGGCGCTCTCCGGACGGGTCAGGCGGGGGCGTCCTCGCGCGTGGCCTCGTCGAGGTCGGCGAGCATCGCCTCGGCGTCGGCGACGACGTCGGGCAGGCCGCGGCGGACGCCGTGCAGCAGCCAGCGGGCCAGGGCCAGCTCGCCCACGAGCAGCGCGCGGTCCACGAGGCGCGCGTCGTGCAGCTCGGTGCGGCGCAGCTGGTAGGCCTCCATGATCGAGTCCACGGAGTCCGGCGGGGCGGCGACGAGCAGCCAGGCGAGGTCGTCGGCCGGGTCGGCCACGCGCGCGTCGGACCATCCGCTGATCGCGGTGACACGACCGCCGGTGACGAGCATCTGCTCGGTGGCGAGGTCACCGTGCACGACGACGGGCTGGAACCGCCACAGGGCCACGTCCTCGAGCGCCGCCTCCCAGCGGCGCAGCAGCGTGGGCGGCACCTTGCCGGTCGCGGCGGCCTCGTCCAGCTCCACCAGGCGCCGCTCCCGGTACTCGGCCGCGGTGTACGACGGCAGCCCGCACGACTCGACGACGGACGCCGGCAGCTCGTGCACGGCCGCGAGGGTGCGCCCGAGGTCGGCGGCGAGGCCGGGCCCGGGGCGCAGGGCCTCGAGGTCGAGCGCCGCGCCCGTCACGTGCCGGTGCACGACGGCGCGCCCGCCCTCGGGCAGCAGCGCGAAGCCGGCCACCTGCGGCACGGTGAAGGGCAGCACGCCGGCGTCGACGTACAGGTGCAGCGCGTCGAGCAGCTCGGTCTCCGCCTCGAGCGCCGCTCCGGCCATGGTGGTGCGGGGCGCGCGCACCAGCCAGTCCACGCCGTCGTCGGCCGTCACGACGGCGACGTCGTAGTCGCCCGGCAGCTCCTCGGGGCGGACCGAGCGGGCGTCGAGGCCCGGGACGGCGGCCGTCGCGAGGGCGGCGAGAGCGAGCGGACTGCGTGGCACCCGCCCACCGTAGACGGTGCCGGGGCCCGGCCGGGAGCACCGCGGTGCGCGTGTCCGCCGTCGCACGGCCGGGAGCCCGGGGCCAGTCGCCGCAGGTACGGTCGAGGCGTGACGGCCCCCTTCGCGCTCCCTGACCTGTCCTACACCCGCGCCACCCACGACCGGGCGGCCGCACGTCGCGCCGAGCCGGGCCTGCTGCCGCGGCTGCTGGCCGACCCGGCGACCCGCGTCGTGCTGGTGCTGCGCGGTCGCGTCGCCGTCGACGCCGCAGGGGACCTGCTCTTGCTGGACGCCGCCGCCGCGGAGGGCCTCCCGGCCGAGCCCGACCGGTCCGACCGCCCCGACGCGCACACGCCCGGGCACCGGTGGCTGTTCCTCGGTGAGCAGGACGGGGCGGGCCTGCTCGGTCTCGTGCTGCCCGACGAGGCGGACGCCGACGCCGTGGGGATCGAGGGCGTGTCCCCGGCGGCGCCTGCCCCGCGGCTGGCGCGCGAGCACGCCTGGGCGGGCCTGCGGGAGGTGGGCGGGCGGCACGGCGACGCGCTCGCCGCGGAGGCGGTGGCCCTCGCCGCGTGGCACGCCTCGCACGAGCGCTGCCCGCGGTGCGGCGAGCCGACCGTCGTCGAGCAGGCGGGCTGGGTACGGCGGTGCCCGGTGCAGGACGTCGAGATCTACCCGCGCACCGACCCCGCGGTGATCATGGCGGTGGTCGACGACGCCGACCGCCTGCTCCTGGGGCACGCCGCCCACTGGCCGGAGGGCCGGTTCTCGACGCTCGCCGGCTACGTCGAGCCGGGTGAGGGGCTGGAGCAGGCCGTGCGGCGCGAGGTGGCGGAGGAGACGTCGGTCGTGGTGGGCGACGGGCCCGGCGACGTCGTGTACCGCGGGAGCCAGCCGTGGCCGTTCCCCGCGTCGCTCATGCTCGGCTTCCGCGCGCGCGCCGTCGCGACCGACGTCGAGGTGGACGGCGTCGAGGTGACCGCAGCGCGCTGGTTCACGCGCGAGGAGCTGGCGGCGGGCGTGCGGGCGGGGGAGCTCGGGCTCCCCGGGCGCCCGTCGATCGCGCGGGCGCTGGTCGAGGAGTGGTACGGCGGCGAGCTGCCCGGCTGACGCCGCTCGCTCAGGCGGTCAGGCGCGCCTTCACGTCGTTCAGGGACGGGTTGGTCGCGGCCGTCCCGTCGGGGAAGACGACGGTCGGGACGGTGCGGTTGCCGCCGTTGACCTGCTCGACGAAGTCCGCCGTGTGCGGCTGCTCCTCGATGTCCACCACGGTGTACCCGATGCCCACGGAGTCGAGCTGGGTGCGCAGCCGGCGGCAGTAGCCGCACCACGCGGTCGAGTACATCGTGATCGTGCCGGGCTCGGGGAGCTGCGGCGTGACGGCGGTCATCGATCCTCCTGGGGACGACGGGAGCGGGTTGTCGGCGACGGCTGCGAGAATCGCAGACGATGTCGACCACCACCAACTCCCCGGCCCACCCGCTTCATCCCGACGCGATCCTCGACGCTCTCGACCCCGAGCAGCGGGAGGTGGCGCTCGCGCTGACCGGGCCGGTGTGCGTGCTGGCCGGTGCGGGCACGGGCAAGACGCGGGCGATCACGCACCGCATCGCCTACGGCGTGCGCACCGCCACCTTCAAACCGACGTCGGTGCTCGCGGTGACCTTCACCGCGCGGGCCGCGGGAGAGATGCGCACCCGGCTCCGCGAGCTGGGGGTGGTCGGCGTGCAGGCGCGCACGTTCCACGCGGCGGCGCTGCGCCAGCTCGGCTACTTCTGGCCGCGCGTCGTGGGCGGTGCCCCGCCCCGGATCCTCGAGCACAAGGCGTCCGTCGTGGCGGAGGCCGCCCGTCGCGTCGGGGTGAGCGTCGACCGGGTCGCCGTGCGCGACCTGTCCTCCGAGGTGGAGTGGGCCAAGGTGTCGCTCGTGACGGCGGAGGACTACGTGAAGGCGGCGCTCGTCGACGACCGCCCCGCACCCTCGGGCTACGACCATCAGACCGTGGCGCGCCTCATCACGGCGTACGAGGACGTCAAGACCGAGCGCGGCGTCATCGACTTCGAGGACGTCCTGCTCATGCTCGCGGACATGCTCCACTCGCACCGGCAGGTGGCCGACGAGGTGCGCTCGCAGTACCGGCACTTCGTCGTCGACGAGTATCAGGACGTCTCGCCGCTGCAGCAGTTCCTCCTCGACCAGTGGCTGGGCGACCGCAAGGAGCTCTGCGTCGTGGGGGACCCGTCGCAGACCATCTACTCCTTCACCGGCGCGACCCCGCACTACCTGCTCGACTTCACGCGGACGTACTCCGACGCCCAGGTGGTGCGGCTCGTGCGCGACTACCGCTCCACGCCGCAGGTCGTGCACCTGGCGAACCAGGTGCTGCGCCGTGGTCGGGTACCGGGAGCCCTCGAGCTGGTGGCGCAGCGCCCGGCCGGCCCGCCGGCGAGCTTCACGACCTACGACGACGACGACGCGGAGGCCACGGGGATCGCCGCCCGGGCCGGCCGGCTCGTCGCGTCGGGGGTGCGGCCCAGCGAGATCGCCGTGCTCTACCGCACCAACGCCCAGTCCGCCGCGTTCGAGTCGGCGCTCGCGGACGCCGGCATCAGCTACCTCGTCCGCGGCGGCGAGCGGTTCTTCCAGCGCAAGGAGGTGCGCGACGCCATCGTCCTGCTGCGCGGCGCGGCGCGGTCGGCCGACCCGGACGAGCCGATGCCGGAGCAGGTGCGGGACGTGCTGACCTCCGCGGGGTGGACCGAGCAGCCGCCCGCGGCCCGCGGCGCCGCGCGCGAGCGCTGGGAGGCGATGCAGGCGCTCGTGGGGCTCGCCGACGACGTCGCCGCCGCGGCACCCGAGGACGCGCCGGCCACGATGGCGGCTCTCGTCGCGGAGCTGGAGGAGCGCGCGTCGGCCCAGCACGCGCCGACCGTCGAGGGCGTCACGCTGGCCTCCCTGCACGCGGCCAAGGGCCTCGAGTGGGACGCCGTCTTCCTCGCGGGCGTGAGCGAGGGCCTCATGCCCATCTCGTTGGCGGAGACGGACGAGGCGGTCGCGGAGGAGCGCCGCCTCCTGTACGTGGGGGTCACCCGCGCGCGGGAGCACCTGGAGCTGTCCTTCGCGCGTTCCCGCAACCCCGGCGGGCGGGCCACCCGCAAGCGCACCCGGTTCCTCGACGGGCTCTGGCCGGACGACCCGGCGGACCGGCGCGGCCGCGGGCGTGCCGTACGAGGGCAGGCCCGGCAGCAGCTCACGGGGGAGCACGACGTGGCCCTGTTCGACGCGCTGCGCGAGTGGCGGCTGTCGGTGGCCCGCGAGACGGACAAGCCGGCGTTCACGGTGATGGGGGACGCCACGCTGGCCGCCATCGCGGAGCTCAAGCCCACGTCGGTGGCGCAGCTCGCCCGCGTGAACGGGGTGGGTCCGGCGAAGATCGACCGGTACGGGCAGACGATCCTCGCGATCGTGGCCGAGCACGCGGGCTGAGGACGCCTCCGAGGCCCCTCGAGTCGGCCGCACGCGGGGCCCGAAAAACTCGTCGAAGAAAAATCCGAAAAAGATGTGGCGGTCCTGGCGGGGCCGTCTATGCTCGGAGAGTCCCAGACGGAAGTGGCGTCTGCCGAGAGGCTGAGGTCCGAGAGCAGTGAGGAGGTGGGTGCAGAAGATGGACACGATGACTCAGATCGTGGTGGCGAACGCGTTTGTTGGCGCGCCCGGGTACACGTCTGCCCGTGGCGAGCTCAGCGCTGTCGTCCCGTTCCGTGCGCGGAAGCACGGAGCAGGCAACGCCGATCTCCACATCGCACCCGACTCCGCCCCCTGGAGCCATCCGGTCTAGAACCGGATCCAGGCCGCGGAGTCCCACCGGGACCCGCGGCCTTCGTCTTTCCGCCCAGGGAAGAAGACCTCACCAGGTCGTTCGAGCCGGCCCCCTGACTCCAGGGGGCCACCGCAGGTCCTGAACACCGAGTTCACATCAACACCCAGGACCTGACGGAGGAACTCGTGCGTCTCGCACAGTTGTTGGACGAGCGGCTGCTCGACACGATCCCCCAGGGCGGATCCGGCCCCTGGACCCCGCATCAACCCCTCACGCAGAGCCCGGCCGAGGTGGCCGAGCTCGACCGCCAGTTCGCGGCCCTGCTGCCGTGCCGCACCAACGACCCGGAGCTCTGGTTCGCCGAGCACACCGCCCAGGTCGAGGAGGCCAAGGCGCTGTGCCGTAGCTGCCCGCTGCAGGCCGGCTGCCTCTCCGGCGCCCTCGATCGGCAGGAGCCCTGGGGCGTGTGGGGTGGTGAGGTCTTCGTCGACGGCAAGGTCGTGGCCCGCAAGCGCGGTCGCGGCCGGCCCCGGAAGTCGGAGACCGTCGCAGCATGACCGCGCAGTGCGCCCGGGAACCCCGGCGCGCTGCGCAGGCTGAGCAGCAGGACACCATGACAGGCCTCCGGCGTACCCCGGGGGAGTGCGTCCGCACCCTGTGCGGACGGCTCTCCTCGGGTTCGCCGGGGGCCTGTCGTCATGCCGGCAGACGGGTGCAGCCGCAGCCCGGGTGCGGCGCGACGTCCCGCACACGCGGCACGGCCTCGGGGAGCGCCACCTCCAGCCGCCGCCCCACCGTCGTGGGCCTCGCGCCGTCGAGCTGCGCGAGCACCTGCCCGGCCGCGAGCGCGGCGCTCGTCGCGGCGAGCGTGGTCTCGTGGGCCACGTCCGCGAGCGGACGGCGCGCGAGATCGGCCACGACGAACGGCCAGCCCCGGTCCGCGTCGGCGGCGTGCCGGTCGCAGCACCCCACACAGGCGGACCGTCCGGGCAGGACGAGCGGGCCGACGACGACGTCGGCCTCCCGCACCACGACCGGCAGGTGCGGCACGGCCGCACCCAGCAGCCGCTCGTAACGCTCCGGGCGTGCCGCGTGCGACTCCACCACCACGACGACGTCCGGCAGCCCGGTGGGGCCTCGCCCCACGACCCCCAGCTCGCTGCCCACGCGCAGACGCGGGTGCGCGTGCCTCAGCCGCTCGGCGGTGGCCTGCTCCCGCGGGCGGCCCACGTCATCGGGGCCGTACCCGCCGAGGCCCAGGTCACCCACCTGGACCGGGTCGCGGTCGTCGAGCACGAGGCCGCCGACGCCGGCGTCGGCCAGGAGCCCCGCCAGCGCGGCACCGATCCGGCCGAGGCCGTGCAGCCCGACGACCTGTGCGCCGCGCCGGGAGAGCGTCGCCGCGCCGGCGCCGTCGGGGCGCAGCGCGCCCAGCACGGCGGAGTCGGAGGACCACCCCGTGTCGCCGCCGGGAAGGTCGGGCCCGCCGTCCTCCGCGGGGCGGACGAGGAACCCTCCGTCGGCCAGCGCGCGCACGATCTGCTCGCGGCGGTCGGGGTTCACCCCCCAGTGCCGGGCGCTGCGGTCGAGGGAACGGTGCCGCCGTGCCCCGACGTCGCGGAGCCAGCGGGCCTCGTGGTCGGCCAGCCCGGACAGGACCAGGCTCCACCGCGGGTCGGTGCCGACCTGGACCTCGCCGTCACCGTGGTCGAGCACGGGTGTCGCCGGGCGCAGTATGAGGAGGGAGCCCGTCCCGGCGGCCGGGCTGTCGGCGTCTGCCATGCGGTCACCCTGGCACGCGCGTCCCGGGTGCCCGGGCCGTCGTCCACAGGCCTCGGCGCGGGACCGGCCGACGCCCGGTTCGTGTGTTCTGACACACAAAGTTCACGATTCCCCGGTACCGTCGTGCCGTGGCCCACGACACGATGACGTCGGTGGAGGTCCGGCGCAGCCGCCGGCGGACCGCCACGGTGAGCGCGTACCGCGACGGTGAGCGAACCGTCGTGGCCATCCCCGCGCGATTCTCCCGTGCGCAGGAGCGCGAGTGGGTGGCGAAGATGCTCGCGCGGCTCGAGGACAAGGAGCGCCGGCGGCGCCCGTCGGACGCCCAGCTCGTGGAGCGGGCCAGGGAGCTGTCCGAGCGGTACCTGGACGGCCGCGCCCACCCGACGAGCGTCTCGTGGTCGCCCCACCAGGGTCGGCGCTGGGGATCGTGCACGCTGGCGGACGGCTCGATCCGGATCTCCACCCGCGTGCAGGGGATGCCCGAGTGGGTGCTGGACTACGTGCTGCTGCACGAGCTGGCGCACCTGCTGCACGCCGGCCACGGCCCCGCATTCTGGCAGCTCCTCGAGGGCTACCCGCGCACGGAGCGGGCGCGCGGCTTCCTCGAGGGCGTCTCGTTCGTCCAGGACGACGGCGGCGCCTCGCTTGCGCCCGGCGACGCCGCGGACGGCTGACCGCCGGCCGCGGCGCCGCGTCACCCCCGTGGGCCGTCGTCCTTCGACGAGTCTCCGGCCGAGGAGTCGCCCTGCGGTGCGTCGCCCTCCGCGGCGTCGAAGATCTGCGCGAGCGCCGCATCGACGTCGGACTGCTCGTCCGCCTGCTCCTGGCGGCGGGTGAAGTAGCCGGCCGGGTCGTCGAGGTCGGCGGTGCCGGGCAGCAGGTCCGGGTGGTCCCAGACGGCGTCGCGCGCCTGCGGCCCACCCTCGGCGAGGACGTGCGCGAAGAGCGCGGTGGCGTCGCGGGAGCGGCGCGGGCGGAGCTCGAGCCCGACGAGCGTGGCGAAGGTGTGCTCCGCAGGCCCGCCGGCCGCGCGGCGGCGGCGGATCATCTCGCGCAGCGGGTAGGTGTGGGGCAGGTGGGGGAGCGCCGCGGTGGCCGCGACCTCCGTGACCCAGCCCTCGACGAGCGCCAGGGCGGTCTCGAGTCGCAGCAGGGTGGCCTCCTGCTCGGGCGTGTGCTGCAGCCCGAAGACGCCACCGGTCAGCGCCCCGCGCAGGGCCTCGGGATCGCTGGGGTCGATGTCGCGCACCTGCTGCTCGAGCACGTCGATGTCGATGGTGATCCCGCGCGCGTACTGCTCGACCAGGCCGTGCAGGTGCGCGGCGAGCCACGGCACGTGGGTGAACAGCCGGGCGTGGGCGGCCTCGCGCAGCGCGAGGAAGTGGCGCACCTCCTCCACCGGGGCGTCCAGGCCGTCGGCGAAGGCGGCGACGTTGGTCGGCAGCAGCACCGTGGCGGGCTCGGGCAGCAGCGGGACGCCGACGTCGGTGGCCCCGAAGACCTCCCGCGACAGGGTGCCCGCCGCCTGCCCCACCTGCATGCCGAACACGGCCGAACCGAGGCGGCGCATCATCTGGGCGGGGTCGAGGCCGCCGCCCAGGGCACCGGCCGGGAGGCCCGCGAGGCCCGGCATGCCCAGGGCGTCGGCGTCCCCCAGGTCGTCGGGAAGCTGGTCGCGCAGCACCGTGGCGAGGGCGTCGGCGACCGACGTCGCGACCGGGGCCACCAGACGGTGCCAGGCCGGCAGGGTGGCCTCGACCCACTCCGAGCGGCTCCACGCGTGCTTGCTGCCGCCGGACGGCGGCAGGTCCGTCACGGCGTCGAGCCACAGCTCGGCCACCCCGAGGGCGTCGGTCGCGGCCTTCGCCTGGCCGCCCGTGAGCGACGGGTCCCCTTCGGCGACGGCCACCTGGCGGGCGATGTCGTGCGCGACGTCGGTGTTCACCGGGCCGTCGCCCGACGCCGACAGCAGGCGCTGCACCTGGGCCAGGACGTGCTGCATCGTCGCCGGGTCCGGGGTGCCGGCGCCGGGCATGCCGGCCAGCGCGGCGGGGTCGATGCCCTGCGCGCGCATCTGGGCGAGGACCTCGTCGGTGCGGTCGCCGAAAAAGCCCTCCAGCATCGAGCGCAGCATGCGCTCGCGCTCCTCGGCACCCTCGGGGTCGTCGGGAAGGTTGCTCATGAGGGCTCCTCGCCTCTGCTGCGGAACGTGTTCGGCGGATGGTCGGCGGACGTCGGCACCGGCCGTGGGCCGACCGGTTCACCGTAACCATCGACGACGCCCGGCCGGGCCGTGGGGTTCCACCAGTTCGCTCTGGGCGCAGATCTCCCCGAGCCCCTGGCCCGCCTGGGCCACCTCGCGCGCGGCCGGGCCCACGACTGTCGCTCACGACCACGCTCATGACCTGCTCACGACCCGGCGCGGCGTCCAGGAACGTCGGCGATGATGTGGCAGTGACCTTCGACCGCGACATCCTCGCGCCCGACGACCCGTCGTCGCCCGACGAGGACACGCACCTCGCATCGCGCGCGTCGCGACGCAGCGTGACCCTCGGCGTCTCACTGCTGGTGACGGCGCTCCTCGCCGCCGTGCTCCTGGTGCTCCCCACCCCGTACGCGATCCGGGCCCCGGGGCCCACGGAGGACACGCTCGGGCTCCAGGGCGCCGACGTGCAGGGTGGCGCGGGGGAGACGTCCAGCGGCGGCAAGAGCGCCACGGCGCTGCCGGTCGTCGAGATCGACGGCGCGAAGACGTACGACGTCACGGGCGAGCTGCGCCTCACCACCGTGTCGGTCTACGGCGGCCCCGGCGGCGACGTCCTGCTGGGGGACGTCCTGTGGGGCTGGGGCTCGCGCGAGCGGTCGGTGCAGCCGGTCGAGGCGATCTTCCCGGAGCAGACGACGCGGCAGCAGCAGCAGGAGGTCGGCCAGGCCCAGATGGCGGGGTCGGAGTCGGCCGCGACCGTGGCGGCGCTGACGGAGCTCGGGTACGAGGTGCCCGCCACGCTGACGGTCGCCGGCGTCGCGCCGGGTTCCGGCGCCGAGGACGTGGTCGAGGCGGGGGACGTGGTGCGCAGCATCGACGGCCACGCCGTCACGACGCACCAGGACCTGCTCGCCTCACTCGACGACGTCGACCCCGGCGACGACGTCGTGCTCGGCGTGGAGCGCGACGGTGAGGCGCAGGACCTCACGGTGACGACGGCGGAGGGCGACGGCCGCGCCGCACTGGGCGTCTACCTGGACCCCGTGTACGACTACCCGGTCGACGTGACCATCCGCCCGGGGGACATCGGGGGCCCCAGCGCCGGCACGATGTTCGCGCTGGCGATCATCACGAAGATGACGCCCGAGGACGAGCTGGACGGGGCGCACGTCGCGGGCACGGGCACGATGAGCGTGGACGGCAAGGTCGGGCCGATCGGCGGCATCCAGCAGAAGCTCTTCGGTGCGGTCGACGACGGCGCGGACTGGTTCCTGGCCCCGGCGGACAACTGCGACGAGGTCGTCGGGCACGTCCCGGACGGGCTGCACGTGGCTCGGGTGGCGACGATCGACGACGCCCGCGCCGCGATCGAGGCGATCGGCGCGGGGGAGGGCGCGGACCTGCCGACGTGCTCGTGACGGGCCCGTGAAGGGCCGGTCACCCACGTGGGGGCGAAGCGTGGGAACCTGAGGGATGACAGGGACGTTCCACATCAGAACGTCCGTCCGTCCCGAGCACGAGTGAGGTGCCCGCACCGTGTCCTTCGCTGCCCCACCCCGTCGACGACCAGGCGGCCCGCCCGCCAAGCGTCGTCGCAGCCCCTTGGCGATCACGCTGGTCGTGATCGCCGCGGTCGTCGTCGCGCTGCTGCTCCTCGCGCAGTTCTGGACCGAGATCATGTGGTTCGACGCGCTCGGCTTCGGCAACGTGATCTGGACGGAGTGGATCACGCGCGGCATCTTGTTCGTCGTCGGCTTCCTCGCGATGGCCGGCGCCGTGTTCTCGTCCTTCGCCGTCGCGTACCGGGTGCGCCCGGTCTACGCGCCGTCGACGCCCGAGCAGGCGACCCTGGACCAGTACCGGGAGGCGATCGAACCGCTGCGGCGCGTCGTGACGATCGCCGGGCCGGTCGTCGTCGGCTTCTTCGCCGGCGTGGCCGCGTCCGCGCAGTGGCGCAGCGTCCTGCTCGCGCTCAACCCGGCGTCGTTCGGCGAGCAGGACCCGCAGTTCGGCATCGACCTCGGTTTCTACGTCTTCTCGCTGCCCGCCCTGCGGTTCATCGTGAGCTTCCTGATGGCGGTCGTGATCATCGCGGGCATCGCCGCGCTGGTGACGCACTACCTGTACGGCGGGCTCCGGCTCGGGCCGGTGCCCGCGGGCACACCGCGCACGACGCGGGCATCCCGCGTGCACCTCGCCGTGCTGGGCGCGGTGCTCATGCTGGTGATCGGCGCCAACTACTGGCTCGACCGGTACTCGCTGCTGACGGCGACGAACGGCGGCAGCACCGCGGCCCGCTACAACGGCGCCTCCTACTCGGACGTGCACGCCGTCATCCCGTCCAAGGAGATCCTCACGGGTGTCGCGGTGCTGGTGGCGCTGCTGTTCGTCGTGGCGGCCGTCCGGGGGACGTGGCGGCTGCCGGCGATCGGCGTCGGCCTGATGGTCGTCTCGGCGATCGCGATCGGCGGCATCTACCCGGCTGTCGTGCAGCGCTTCCAGGTGAACCCCAACGCCCAGGAGCTCGAGGCGGACTACATCCAGCGCAACATCGACGCCACGCACGCGGCGTACGGGCTGGACGGCATCGAGACGCAGCCCTACGACGCCACCACGGAGGCCGAGCAGGGCGCGCTGCGCGAGGACGCCGACACCACGGCGTCGGTGCGTCTGCTCGACCCGCAGATCGTCAGCCCGTCGTTCCGCCAGCTGCAGCAGAACAAGCAGTACTACAACTTCGCCGACAACCTCGCGGTGGACCGCTACGAGATCGACGGCGAGTCGCGGGACACCGTGATCGCCGTTCGCGAGCTGAACCTGGCGGGGCTCGGTGACGGCCAGCGCAACTGGGTGAACGACCACACGGTGTTCACCCACGGCTACGGCGTGGTCGCCGCGTACGGCAACCAGCCCGGCCCGGACGGGCAGCCCGCCTTCTACGAGGGCGGCATCCCGACGCAGGGCGCGCTCACCGACAAGGGCTACGAGCCGCGCATCTACTTCAGCCCGTCCACCACGGACTACTCGATCGTGGGCGCGCCCGAGAGTGCCGAGCCCTGGGAGCTCGACTACCAGGCCGACGACGAGCAGGGCGGCCAGCAGGTCAACACCACGTTCCCCACGCAGGACGTGACCGCCGGCCCGTCGGTGGGGGCTTTCGGCAGCAAGCTCCTGTACGCGCTGAAGTTCGGCTCGCAGGAGATGCTGTTCTCCGACCGCGTGACGGAGGATTCGCAGATTCTCTACGACCGCGACCCGATGACCCGCGTGCAGAAGGTCGCCCCGTGGCTGACCCTCGACCAGGGCATGTACCCGGCAGTGGTCGACGGGCGGGTGAAGTGGATCGTCGACGGGTACACGACGTCGGACGCGTATCCGTACTCGACGAGCCGCCCGATGCAGGAGGCGACGGCGGACTCGCTCACCCTCGCCGCCCAGGGCGTGCCGGTGGAGATGCCGCCGGAGGTCAACTACATCCGCAACTCGGTGAAGGCCACGGTCGACGCCTACGACGGCACGGTGACCCTGTACGCCTGGGACACGCAGGACCCGGTCCTCAAGGCCTGGTCGGACGTGTTCCCGACGTCCGTGCAGCCCCTGTCGGAGATCTCCGGCGACCTCATGAGCCACGTGCGCTACCCCGAGGACATGTTCAAGGTGCAGCGCACGCTGCTGACGCAGTACCACGTGAACGACGCGGGGCAGTTCTTCTCCGGCCAGGACTTCTGGGCGAACCCGGCTGACCCGGTGGCGAGCGGCAGCACGTCGGAGGCGAAGCAGCCGCCGTACTACCTGTCGTTGCAGATGCCGGGACAGGACAGCTCGGCGTTCTCGCTGACCAGCACGTTCATCCCGGGCGGTAATACCGACCGAGAGATCCTCACCGGATATCTCGCCGCGGACGGTGACGCCGGGTCCTCCGAGGGCGAGGTGGCCGAGGGGTACGGCAAGCTGAGGCTGCTGGAGCTCCCGCGCGACTCGACCGTGCCCGGCCCCGGGCAGGTGCAGAACAACTTCGACTCCAACCCGACGATCTCGGAGCAGCTCAACATCCTGGAACGCGGGTCGTCGAACGTCGTGCGCGGCAACCAGCTGACCCTCCCCGTGGGCGGTGGCCTGCTCTACGTGCAGCCGGTGTACATCCAGTCCGCCGGGGGTACGGCGTACCCGCTGCTGCGCCGTGTGCTGGTCGCGTTCGGCGACCAGACCGGGTACGCGGAGACGCTCGACGAGGCCCTGGACCAGGTCTTCGGCGGAGACTCCGGCGCGACGGCCGGCGACGCCGGTGGCGAGGTCGAGACCGACGTGCCCACCGCGCCCGTCGAGGGCGAGGACGGCGCGACGGAGCCGTCCACGGAGCCCAGCACGGAGCCGTCGACCGAGCCGTCGACCGAGCCGTCGACGGAGCCGACCGGCGGCGCGACGCCGTCGGGCGACGCGCAGTCGCGTCTGAACGCCGCCCTCCAGGAGGCGAACGACGCGATGACCGCCAGCGACCAGGCGCTCAAGGACGGCGACTTCTCCGCCTACGGCGAGGCGCAGGACCGCCTGCAGAAGGCGATCGAGGACGCGGTGTCGGCCGAGAAGGAGATCGAGTCCGCCGGCTGACGGTCCGGGGGAGCGCGTGCGGGGTCGTCGGTCCACGGACCGGCGGCCCCGCGGCGTTTCTCCGGGGCCGGCGTGGCCCGCGATCCGGCCCGGCCCGTGGCCGGCACGAAGCCCGGAGCACGGTCTGAAGTGTGACCTGGGTCCCATCTGCCCGTTTCGACTTGTCTCGTGGCCGACCACGCCGTAATGTTCAGGGAGTCGACGCGGGGTGGAGCAGCTCGGTAGCTCGCTGGGCTCATAACCCAGAGGTCGCAGGTTCAAATCCTGCCCCCGCTACCACGGGATGTCGTCGACATCCACGAAGGCCCCGACCGGGATCCGGTCGGGGCCTTCGTCATGTCCACGGTCGGGCAGCGATCGCCCGTAGGGCCCGGCGCCGATGGTCCGCCGTGGGGTGCGAAGAATCGTCCGCACTGGTTGCGAAGAACTCTTCGCATCTCTACCGTGCCGCTATGGGACACGACGACGCAGCTCCATCGCGCGGCATGCGCGAGGCCGAGGCCGGGACCGCACAGCTACGCGTGCTCGCCCATCCCACGCGGCTGGCGCTCCTCCGGCGGCTGCGCACGATGGGGCCCGGCACCGCGCGAGCCCTCGGCCGAGAGCTTGGCCTGGACTCGGGTGCGGCGAGCTACCACCTGCGCCGACTGGCCGAGGGCGGGTTGATCGTGGAGGAGCCGGGGCTCGGAACCCGGCGCGAGCGCTGGTGGCGGGCGGTCGCCGACTCCGTGCAGTTCGACCCCGCGGAGCACGAGGACGACCTGACGCGCGAGTATGTCCGGGCGACCCTGGCCGCGTTGGCCGACGACCTGCGCGGCGTCGCCGCCGCCGTCCCGTCGGTACCGCGCGAGTGGCTCGAGCGCGCGGCGTTCCTGGACGACCGCCTCTGGATCGACGACGGCACGGCCGACGCGCTCCGCGGGGAGCTGCTCGCTGTGCTGGAGCGTTACCGGCCTCGGTCGCTGGCCCCGGATGTCGAGGGCCAGGCCGAGGGGCGCCCCGCGCCGACGATCGTGCAGGTGCAGCTGTACCGACGGCCATGAGCGGTGCCGGCGCCTGGCGGGGCGGTGCGGCGCGCTGGGTCGTGGCGTACACCGTCGCGGTCGTCGGTGACGTCAGCTACTTCCTCATCCTGACCTGGGCAGCCGCCGAGGCGGGCGGACCGCGCACCTCGGGCCTGGTCCTGGCGCTCGGCGCGGTACCGCGGGCCGTGCTGATGCTGCTCGGTGGGGTCCTGGCCGACCGGGTCGACCCGCGTCGTATCGCGGTCGGCACGGACGCGGCCCGCGCCCTCCTGCTCCTGCTCGCGGCAGGCGCCGCGTCCTGGTACGGCCTGGTGCCGTGGTGGCTCGCCGTGCTCGCCGTCGCCTTCGGCGTGGTGGACGCGTGCTTCATCCCCGCAGTGGGTGCGATGCCCGTGCGCCTCGTGCCCATCGAGGCGCTCCCGCGACTGCAGGCGTGGCGGCTCACCGGGCTGCGCGTCGGAAACGCCGTCGGCCCGTCGCTGGGCGCGCTGCTGGTCGCGCTCGGGATCTCCGCCGCCCTCGCCTCGGTCGCCGTCCTGTTCGCGATCTCGGTCGTGCTGCTGCTCACGGTCCGCAGCCGTCCCGGCGAAGGGCCGGCCCCGGCGGCCGCAGCGCCCGCTCCACCGCTCCGCCTGTCGCGGCTGCGACAGGAGGGTCTCGTCCCGCTGGTGGTGGGCACGGCTCTCTCCGAGCTGCCGTTCTCCGGACCGGTGGCGATCGGCGTCGTCCTGCTGGCCCAGGAACGGGGCTGGCCGGTCGCGTCGGCCGGAGGCGTCCTCGCGGCCTTCAGCGTCGGAGGCCTCGTGGTGAGCGTCCTGCTTGCGACGATCCCGACCCAACCCCTGGGGCGACGGGCGACGCTCGCCGCGCTCTGGCCGACCGCTCCGTTGCTCGTGCTGCTCGGCACTACCCCGGTGGTCGGGGTGGCGATCGCCGCGAGCGGACTCCTCGGGGCGATGACCGGGACCGTGATGGTGCTGTGCCACGGACGGATCCAGCAGTCCACGCCGCCGGCCCTGCTCGGGCGGGTCACCGCCCTGCTCTCGATGGCGACGCTCGGGCTGAGCCCGCTCGGCTACGGCGCGGTCGGCATGATTGCCGGTGCCTGGGGGGTCGGGGTGTTCTTCGTGCTCTCCGCCGCCGTCGTCACGCTGGCGGGCCTGGTGCTCCTCCGCGACAGGTCGTGCCCGCCGGTCGCCGCGCCGTCCACCGGCGGCGCGGTCGACCACCACGACCCGAGACCCGCGGGTGCCGACATGTGCGGTGAGTGATATGTCTCGAGCGTGGGCACCGCGTGAAGCCGGCGCGCGGGCGTGAGCCGGTCACGGGAGGGAGACACCATGCCGCGACGAGATGCGGGACCGAGCGTCAAGGACAAGGAGCTCTACGAGGAGCTGCGCGACGAGGGCAACAGCAAGGAGAAGTCCGCGCGGATCGCGAACGCCGCCGCCGCGCGGGGGCGCAGCAAGGTCGGCGAGAAGGGCGGGAAGTCCGGCTCCTACGACGACTGGACGGTCGCCGACCTGCGCAAGCGGGCGTCGGAGATCGATATCGAGGGACGGTCGTCGATGCGCAAGGCCGAGCTCGTCAAGGCGCTGCGCTCGCACTGATTGCGCCGTGCCAGGGGCCCGTGCCGGGCGCATGATGGAAGGAGCCACCGCCGGGACGGCGGGTATCCGACGACGCGAGGAGGCTGCGATGAGAGCGACCGTGGGCGACCGGATCGTGGTGGCGTCCGGAGTGGTCGGCGGGGCGGTGCGCGACGGGGTCGTGGTCGGCTGCCCGCACGACGACGGCTCGCCGCCGTACCAGGTGCGCTGGTCGGACACCGGGGAGGAGACGCTCGTCTTTCCCGGCGCCGACACCCTGGTGCAGCACGACGGCGGGGAAGCGGAACGGATGCGGCCGCCGCCGTCTCCGGCGCGGGCGCTCACCTGGGACGTGCGCGTCTCGCTCGTGGAGTCGGCCGGGAGCACCACCGCCGAGGCGATGCTGACGCCCGGGCCGGACGTGGGGTCGCTGCGTGCCGTCGGGCACGCGCGCAAGGACCCGGAGGATCTCCAGGTCCCGGTGATCGGGGACGAGGTCGCGGCGGCGCGCGCGCTGCGCCGGTTGGCGGACGCCCTGCTCGAGCAGGCGGAGCACGACATCTCGTCGCAGACGGGGCACCAGGCGCACGTGCACCCCTGACCGCCCCGGGCAGGGCTCAGGCGAGCTCCGCGCGCCTGAGCCGCAGGTGGTCGTGCTCGGCGGCGTGGCCGCACAGGGCCAGCGCCGCGTCGTAGGCCCGGCGCGCGCCGTCCGTGTCGCCCGTCCTGCGCAGCAGCTCGGCCCGTAGCGCCGGCAGCCGGTGCCCGGGCAGGGCGACGCCGGCGAGGGCGTCGAGCCCGGCGCGAGGCCCGGCCACCTCCGCGACGGCGACAGCGCGGTTGAGCCGCACCACCGGGGTGTCGGTCAGCGTCAGGAGCTCGTCGTACCGCGCGAGGATGCGGTCCCAGGCGGTGGCGTCCGCGGTGCGGGCGATCGCGTGCTCCGCGGCGACGAGGGCCTGCAGCAGGTAGGGCGTCGGAGGGGCGGTGGCGAGCGGTGTGAGCAGGTCGAGGGCCTCGGCGATCTCGTCCTGGTGCCACCGGGAGCGGTCCTGGTCCGGGAGCAGCACGAGTGCGCCGTCGTGCACGCGGGCGTCGCGTCGCGAGTGCTGGAGGAGCACGAGGGCGAGGAGCGCGTCGAGCCCGAGAGCGTCACGGGCACCGGCGCGGTCGCCGTCGCCCGAGGGCCGCACCTCTCGGACCACGCGGACGAGCCGCACCGCCTCCGCGGCGAGGTCGCCCCGCACGACGTCGTCCCCGGTGGCGGGCGTGTACCCCGCCGTGAACGCGAGGTAGGCCACGTCCGCGGCGACACGGAGACGGTCGACGAGCTCCTGGCCGTCCGGCAGGGCGAACCGCTCACCGGCGAGCTTCTTGCGCGCCCGGGTGAGGCGCGCCGCCATCGTGGGCGTGGACTGCAGGAACAGCCGGGCGACGTCGGCCGTCGGGACGCCGAGCACCAGCCGCAGCGTGAGCGCCGCGGCCGCCTCGTGCGACAGCCGGGTGTGGGCGCACAGGAGCACCAGCCGGAGCCGCTCGTCGGTCAGGGGTTCGTCGGCGTCCGCCATCACCCGCCGTGCCCGGGCCGCGAGGTCCGCCTCGACCTCCAGCAGCGGCATGGACCGTGCGAGCACCTGCTCGGAGCGGAGCCGGTCGAGGACGCGGCGCCGAGCGGCGGTCAGGAGCCAGGCCGGCCCGTTCGCCGGTACGCCGTCGCGCGGCCACGTGCGCGCCGCCGCCTCGAACGCGTCCGCGAGACCGTCCTCGGCCAGGTCGAGCCGCCGGAACCGCGCGACGAGCAAGGCCAGCAGCCGGCCCCACTCGTCGCGCATCAGGTCCTCGAGTGCGGTCACGGAGGCCGTCCGCGTTACGCGGCCGTCGCGGGCCGCAGCTCGACCGTGAGGTTGTCGGGCAGCAGGCGCGCGAGCTCCACGGCCGTGTCCAGGTCGGGCAGGTCGACGAGATAGAAGCCGCCGAGCTGCTCGGCGGCCTCGGCGTACGGCCCGTCGGTGACGGCCCGGCCGTCATCCGTCCGCGGACCCAGCGTGCGGGCCCGGCCGTGATGGTCGAGGCCCTCGCCCGCCACGATCGCGCCGCGTTCCGCGACGGCGTTGCCGAAGGCCTCCAGGCGGTCGAAGAAGCGGCCGCGCTCCTGGGCGTCGGCGGCCTCCCAGACGTCGTAGTGGTCGGGCTCGGTGAGCAGCACCATGATCCTCATGCCGTGCCCCCGGGGTGGTCGACGACGGCGCGGACCTCGACGACGCCGTCGGCCCCGCCGTCGGACGAGCCGGCGAGGACGGCGCTCACCTGGAGCAGGTCGTCGAGGTCGTCGGACTCGACCAGGTAGAACCCGGAGAGCTGCTCCGCCGTCTCGGCGAACGGGCCGTCGGTGACGACGACACGGCCCGCGGCGTCGCGGCTCACCTGCTTGGTGGTGCGGGAGTGGGTGAGCTCGGCGCCTCCCGTGACGCGGTGCCCGCGCTCGGCGAGCATCCGGGCGAACTCCTCGTGCCGCGCGTAGACCGCGGCGCGTTCCTCGGCGCTCGCGCGTTCCCAGGCGTCCTCGACGCCTGGCAGCAGTACGACGTACGTGGTCATGGTCCCATCGTCCTTCCTCGTGGCGGGTCGTCCACCTGGATGACGCGCGAGCCCGGGGAAGATCGACAACCGGGCCGAGGTTCCCCTGTGACGACCGCCATGCTGCCAGGACCCGTGGGCGGCATAGGCTCGTCGACGGCGCGACCCGCCGCGTCCCTCCTTCGTCGGAAAGGCTCCACCCGTGCGCACTTCCCGTCCCGTCCTCGCGGTCGCTCTCGCCTCGGCCGCCACGCTCGCGTTCGCCGGGTGCTCATCGTCGGACGACGGTGGCGAGGGCACGCCCGCGGCCTCCGGCAGCGCCACCGACTGCACGCCCGATGGGCTGCAGACCCTCACCGAGGGCACCCTCACCGTGGGCGCGAGCGACCCGTTCGAGCCCTGGTACGTGGGCGAGCCGAGCAGCGGGGAGGGCTTCGAGTCCGCGCTCGTGTACGCCGTCGCCGACGAGCTGGGCTTCGCGAAGGACGACGTCGAGTGGACCTCGGTCACCTTCGAGCAGATCATCAGCCCGGCCGTGAAGCCGTTCGACGTCGCGGCCTACCAGACGACGATCACCGACGAGCGCAAGGGCGCCGTCGACTTCTCGAGCCCGTACCTGACCAGCCGCCAGGGCGTCATCGTGGCCGACGAGGGCGAGTTCGCGGACGCCGCGAGCCTCGCCGACCTCAAGGGCGCGAAGATCGGCGTCACCGCGTCGCAGACGTCGCTCGCCGTCGCCGACGCCGCGTGGGGCGACGACGTGGAGGTCACGCCGTTCAACGCGGCGGGCGACGGGATGACGGCGCTGAGCTCGGGCACCATCGACGCGATGGTGATGGACGTCGACCAGGGCGTCGCGGCGTCCACCGTCTACTTCCCGGACACGCACGTCGTCGGCACGCTGCCGCCGGTGGGCGAGCCCGAGCAGCTCGGCCTCGTGCTCGACAAGGGCTCGTCGCTCACGGCGTGCGTCTCCGCCGCCGTCGACACGCTCGAGGCGAACGGCACCCTCGACGAGCTGCGCACCACCTGGCTCAAGTCCGACGACGTCCCCGAGCTCTCCTGACGCGCGTGAGCCAGGGCACGCCCGCGGCGACCGACGGCTGGCAGCCGTCGGAGCGGGCGCGCGCCCGCGCGGCGTACCGGCGCACCCAGCACCGCCGGGCGCTGCTCGTGGCGGGCGTCGCGACCGCCCTCGTGGTCGCCGCCGTGGTGTCCGTCGTGACGACGGCGCCGGGCTGGGAGCGGGCGCGCGAGGCGTTCTTCTCCCCGGAGCGGGCGTGGGAGGTGCTGCCCGAGGTCGCGGCGGGGCTCTGGCTCAACCTGCGTGTCTGGGTGGTGGCCAGCGTCGTGGCGCTCGTCGTGGGCATGCTGCTCGCCGTCGTGCGGACGTCCCGCGTTCCGGCGCTGTTCCCGCTGCGGATCTTCGCCGTCGGGTACGTGGACGTGTTCCGCGGCGTGCCGCTGCTGCTGGTGCTCCTGCTGGTCGGGTTCGGGCTCCCGGCGTTGCGCCTGCCGTGGCTGCCCGTGAGCGCAGCGTTCCTCGGCGGCCTGTCGATCGTCGTCTGCTACACCGCGTACCTGGCGGAGATCTTCCGGGCGGGGATCGAGTCGGTGCACCCGTCGCAGGTGGCCGCCGCGCGGTCGCTCGGGCTGAGCCGGGGGCAGGCGGTGCGCCGCGTCGTGCTGCCGCAGGCGGTACGGAACGTCACGGCCCCCGTGGCGAGCATGCTGGTGTCGCTGCAGAAGGACTCGGGCCTCATCTCGATCCTCGGCGCGGTCGACGCGATCCGGGCCGCGCAGATCGCCACCACCGGCGACTACAACTTCACGCCCTACGTGGTGGCGGGCCTGCTGTTCCTGGCGATCTCGATCCCGCTCACCCGGCTGGTCGATGCATGGTCGGCGCGCCAGGGTTGGCGGGGCGAGCTGCGTGGCGTCGCCGGCGCGGGGGTGGTCCGATGACGACCGTCTCCGCCCGTGGCCCCGGTCCCGGCACGCCGCTGCTCGCGCTGCGTGACGTGCGCAAGTCGTTCGGCAGCGGGGCCGACCGCAAGGTCGTGCTCGACGGCGTCGACCTCGACGTGGCCGCAGGGTCGTGCGTCGTCGTGGTCGGGTCGTCCGGCTCCGGCAAGTCCACGCTGCTGCGCGTGGTCGACCTGCTCGAGGAGGTCGACGACGGCCAGGTGCTGCTCGACGGCGAGGACGTCGCGGATCCCTGGGTGGACGCCGACGCCGTGCGCGCCCGGCTCGCGATGGTCTTCCAGCAGTACAACCTGTTCCCGCACCTGCGCGTGCTCGACAACGTGACCCTGGCGCCGCGTGTCGTGCACCGGGTGCCGCGCGCCGAGGCGGAGGCGGCGGCGTCGGCGATGCTCGAGCGTGTCGGCCTCGCGGACAAGGCCCGCGCCTACCCGGACCAGCTCTCAGGCGGCCAGCAGCAGCGCGCCGCCATCGCCCGCGCCCTCGTGAACGGGCCGGAGCTGCTGCTCCTCGACGAGGTGACGTCCGCACTCGACCCCGAGCTCGTCGGCGAGGTGCTCGACCTGCTGCTGTCCCTGCGTCACGAGGGCGTCGCGGGGCGACCGACGACCATGCTCGTCGCGACGCACGAGATGAGCTTCGCCCGCGAGGTGGCCGACGAGGTGGTCTTCCTGCACGACGGGCGCGTGCACGAGCGCGGCACGCCCACGCAGGTGCTCGACGACCCGCAGCAGGAGCGTACGCGGGAGTTCCTGCGGCGACTGCGCTGACAGTCGGCGGGTCGAGCCCGTCGTGACCCGCGTCAGGGGCCGGCGGCGGGCGCCGTCGCGCCCGCCCGGTCGACGAGGACGGCCAGCTGCTCCCGCGCGGTGAGGTCGAGCTTGGCCATGGCGCGGCCGAGGTGCGCCTTCACCGTCGACTCGGACAGGAAGAGTCGTCGACCGATCTCGCGGTTCGACAGGCCGTGCGGCAGGTACGACGCGATCTCCTGTTCTCGCGCGGTGAGCCTGTCGAGCGCGCTGCGGGCTTCGGCGCGACGCGAGTCGAGGCGGCGGGTCCCGCCCAGATGACGGATGACCGCGCCGGCCGAGGCATGGTCGAGCGCTCCCGCCCCCGTCGCGACGTCACGCACGTGAGCGGCGATGTGCTCGGGGTCGTCGTCCTTGCCGAGGAATCCCTGCGCGCCTGCCGCCAGTGCGGCGACCACCGTCTCGTCCGTGCCGAACGAGGTGAGGGCGATGACGGCGGGCGGCTGCGGATGACGCCGGAGCTCGCGGATGGCATCCAGCCCGCCGGTCCGGCGCATGTGCAGGTCCATGAGCACGACGTCGGGCCGGTGCTTCGCGACGGCTGGCACGACCTCGTCGCCGTCGGTCGCCTCGCCGACGACGTCGATGTCCTGGGCGGTCAGCACCGTGGTCAGGAGCCGCCGCACCATCGGGTCGTCGTCGACGACGAGGACGCGCACCTTCATTCCGGCAGACGATAGCCCGGGGCGTCTGCGTTCGCCGGGCGAGACCCCGGGTCAGGTCGCGCGGGCGATCCACGGCAGGTGGGCGCGGACCACGAACTCCCCGCCCTCGCGCCCCGCGGACAGCGTGCCACCGACGGCGTCGGCCCGTTCGCGCATGCCGAGCAGCCCGGAACCGGTGCCGGGGACCGCCGGCTCGGCGGCGTCGCCGGACGCGCGCTCGGGCAGCGGGTTGCGCACCACGATGTCGACCCCCGCGTCGGGGGACGCCTCCACCCGCACGTCGAGAGATTCTCCGTGCGCGTGCTTCCGGGCGTTGGTCACGGCCTCCTGCACCACGCGGAACGTGGCCCGCACCAGGGTGGGAGCGGCGTCGTGGCCGCCCGAGACGGAGACGGTGGCGGCGGTCAGGGGGTCGTCGCCCGCCATCCGGTAGAGCAGCGGTCGCAGGTCGTCGAGCGTCGCGCCCGGGAAGCCCGTCACGGTGTCACCCGAGCGCAGCGTGGTCACCAGGGAGCGGAGCTCGCCGATGGCGTGCTGCGCCGAGGTGCGCATCTCGCGCGCGGCGCGCGCGGCGTCGGGGTCGCCGGCGCTGGTGACCTCCAGCGCCGACGCCTGCAGCGAGATGGCCGCGACGTGGTGCGCCACGGTGTCGTGGACCTCGCGGGCGATCAGTCGCCGTTCCTCCTGGCGGTGCACCTGGTCGCGCAGGACGGCGGTCGCCGCCGCCTGCGCCTGCTGCATGTCACGGGCCCGATCTGCCGCGATCTGCGCCCGGCGGACCAGCCCGGCCGCGACGGACACCCCCAGGAGGCCGACGCCGACGACGGCGTAGGTCGCCGCCGTCGGGTCGGGGGACAGCACGTGGGTCTGCTCGTCGACCGTCACCAGGACCTGGGCCTCGTGGTCGCGCAGCGCGTCCCGGAGAAGCGCCACCGCGGTCGCGACCACCGTCGCGCCCGCCGCAGCGAGACAGGTCCGCACCGCGGCGGTGGCCAGCACCCATGGCAGGGCGAGGAGCGCCGCGGACGCGTCCAGAGGGAGCAGCACCGAGCAGGCCGAGGCTCCGAGACAGAGCGCCAGCGGGTGGCGCCGACGCAGCACGAGCAGTCCGGCCAGGGCGAGGCCCACGAGTGCGCTGACCAGGTACAGCGCAGGGCGCGGGGCGCTGGTCGGCGCTTCCGCGAGCGACGCGAACCCCACCGCCACCAGCGAGCTGGCCGCGGACACCGCGACGGCGAGCGCCGTGCCCGCGGTCTGTGCCCAGCGCAGGACGACGGCACGCCCGGTGATCACGCTCTCCCCGAGGCCCGGAGCGGCAGTCGCTCGAGCGAACATGCGTCGACACTACGGCGGGGCGCGCAGTCACGCGTCCGCCAGACGGACAGGACTGGCCGTGCAGGTTCTGCCCGATCGGGCACCCCGGGGTACCCGATCGGGCGATGCGCCGCGGGTCGGGCGGAACGGATCGTGGTCGAAGGCAGATCGTCCGACGGCCCGTGGGGTAACGGACGCGCGTTCACCGCATCCCATTCGCACCGAGGAGCACCCGTGTCCCAGACCGTCCCGCCCGCTCAGGGCATCCCTGTTCCGCCCGCCCCGGGGCAGCCCATGCCCGGCGCCCCGGCGCAAGCGCCGAACCGCGGCAACGCCCTGGCGGTCACCGGCTTCGTGCTGGCCCTCGTGGGCTTCCTGCTGTGCCTCGTCCCGGTCGTCAACGTCTTCGCGATCGTGCTCGCGGTGGTCGGCCTGGTCCTCGCCGTCATCGGCCTGGTCAAGACCCGCAAGGGTGCCCCCCGCAAGGGCCTGGCTGTCGCCGGCATCGTTCTCGCCGTCCTCGGCGGGGTGGGAGGGGGTGTGTCCGCGGCGGTGTACGGCGCGGCTGCCGACGCCGCGATCGAGACGCTGGACGACGCGTCCGCCGACCTGGACAAGATGACGGGTGACGCGACGGAGCAGGTCCTCGCCGAGGACGTCTCGGTCGAGATCGGCGACTTCACGGCTGAGGAGGACGAGTTCGGCCTGGTCACCACCGGGCTGCCGGTCACGCTGACCAACACGTCGGACGAGACGCAGTCCTTCATGGTGACGATCGACGCGCTGGACGAGTCGGGCAACCGTGTCGCCCAGGACATCGCCTACTCGAACGAGCTGGCGGCCGGGCAGTCCGAGAAGGTCGACCTCTTCCAGTTCGTCGAGCGGGGCGACCTTGACGCCATGCGGTCCGCCACGTTCGAGGTGGTCGAGGCGACCGCGCTCTGACCCACAGCCTCCTCGATCCGAGCCCGGGCCGCCGAAGCTTGTTCCGCGCGGTCCGGGCTCGACCCCTGCACCCTCCCCGACGAAGGAACACCGTGAGCAACCCGACGCCACCTCCTGGCTGGTACCCCGACCCGCAGAACCCGCAGGAGTCCCGATGGTGGGACGGCCGGTCGTGGGGACCCGCTACGGCATCCCCGACCACGACGGCGCAGGCGATCCCGACCCACCCCGCCGTCGTGCTGGGCACGGGTGTCTTCGTCCTCGCGATCGCCTCTCTCGTCTTCTTCTGGATCCCGGTTCTGGGCCTCCTCCTGGCTGCCGGTGCCCTCGCCTGGTCGATCGCGTCCCTGACGAGGAACCTGCGGACGTGGAAGGTCGTCAGCGCCACGGTGATGTCGTCCGTGTCCCTCGTCCTGGGCGTGGCGTTGATGGCGTCGTTCGCCGGCGGGAACGACGATCCGACTCCGACGGTCGCGTCGGGCTCGGCGACGGACGAGGCCACCGAGGCAGCGCCCGGCGCTCCGCAGTCGAGCGCGCCCGGAAGCAAAGAGCCGCGGGACAAGCAGCAGAAGAGCGAGTCCCACGGGTCGGAGGGCGCTGCGACGTACGGCAAGCAGCCCCGGTCGGAGCGCGAGTTCGTCACGATCGTCACCGACGGGTTCAGGTCGTTCGACAAGGCGGACACCGACCTCCAGCAGTCCGAGGCGATCCGCAAGAGGAACGAGAAGGTCTGCAGCGACGTCGGCTCGACCGCCGACAGCTGGACGGGGGTCGTCGTGGACGTCGGTGCGAACGGGGAGGGCAAGGCGTGGGTGGAGGTCGAGGTGGCGCCGAACGTGACGGTGCTGACATGGAACAACGCGCTCTCCGACACCTTTGACGACACCCTCATCGCGCCTGGATCGTCGATGTTCGAGAACCTCGTCGCGATGAAAGAGGGCGACAAGGTGACCTTCTCGGGCGAGTTCGTCCGTGACGACGACGCCTGCGTGCAGACGACGAACGTGACCCAGTACTTCAGCGGAGTCGATCCGCAGTTCCTGATGCGGTTCTCCCAGATCGACGCGCGCTGACCACCCGTCCTGTCCTTGGATGTCGTCGTACCTCGGCCTCCGCATCGGAAGCGGCGCGGGCGGAGGACCCCATTTCGCTAAGGTGCACTGGCACCGTCGCCGCCGGGCGATGTGGTGTTCATCGCTCGGAGGTCGGGGATGCGGGGCATGTCGATCGGGTTCGTGGGCACGGGGCCGATGGGAGCGCCGATGGCGCAGAACCTGCTGGCGGCGGGGTTCGACGTCGCGCTGTGGAACCGCACGGCGGTGCGCGCGGAGGACGTCGCGCGGGGCGAGCAGCGGGCGACGGTCGCCGCGACGCCGGCGGACGCGGCTCGACCGGTGGTGGTCGTGATGCTGCCGGACCTGCCGCAGGTGCGCGACATCGTCGAGCGGCCCGACGGTCTGCGCGAGGGATGGAGGGCGGCCGGGGTGACCGACCCGGTGCTGGTCGTCATGAGCACGGTGAGCCCCGTGGCCGTCGCCGAGTGGGCGCGGGAGCTCGCGGCCGAGGGGATCCGGCTGGTGGACGCCCCCGTGAGCGGTGGCGTCGAGGGCGCGGTCGCGGGCAGCCTGAGCATCATGGTGGGCGGGGCGGACGCGGACCTCGCGCTCGTCCGGTCGGTGCTGGACGCGATGGGTGCCACGGTGCGGCACGTCGGCCCGGTGGGCGCGGGCTCGCTCACCAAGACGTGCAACCAGATCGTCGTGGGCGGCACGCTCAACGCGCTCGCCGAGGCGGTCGCCATCGCGCGGGCGGGCGGCCTCGACCTCGCCACGGTCCTCGAGGTGCTGGGCGCCGGGCTGGCGGGCTCGCAGCTGCTCACGGACAAGACGCGGCGCTACCTCACGGGCGACTACGCGCACGGCGGCGCGTGCCGCACCCAGCTCAAGGACCTCGAGTTCGGCATCGCCGCCGGACACGCGCTCGGCGTCGACACGACGCTCACCGAGGTGGCGCGCGACCGCTACCAGCGGATGGTCGACCGCGGCGACGCCGAGCTGGACCACAGCGCCGTCATCCGCGTCGTCGTCTGACCCTGCGGATCCGCGCGAACGCTCGTGGTATCAGCGGGACCCTTGCCGCCCTCCGAGGTACATGGAGGGACGACCATGAAACGACTGGTGCTGTGCTGCGACGGGACCTGGAACCACGCGGTGAACTCGCAGGTCTCCAACATCGAGAAGCTGGCGCGCTCCGTGCTCCGGTCCGGGGGGAGCGCTGATCCCGACGTCGAGCAGGTCGTCGGGTACGTGGCGGGCGTCGGCGCTCGCGGTTACCTGGTGGACCAGCTGCTGGGCGGTGCCTTCGGGTACGGGTTCACCCGCAACGTGGTGGACGGCTACCGGTTCCTGGCGATGAGCTACGAGCCCGGCGACGAGATCGTCGTCCTCGGGTACTCGCGCGGCGCGTACACGGCGCGCAGCGTCGTGGGGATGCTGTCGCAGGTGGGGCTGCTCACCCCGGAGGCGACGGATGCCGGCCTGCTGTGCGAGGCGGAGCGCGTCTACCGGCTCAAGCCGCCGACGCCGCGCCGGGTCGCTCGGGCGCGACGGACAGTGGCCCGCACCCGGCCGGGGTCGTGGCGTCGCCGCCGGGCCGAGGCCGTGCTGCGACAGGGGGACGTCGTCCGCGAGACGAAGGAACGCTTCCGCGCGGAGCACGGGACGGAGGTCCCGGTCCACTTCCTCGGCGTCTTCGACACCGTCGGCGCGCTGGGCGTGCCCGGCCCGTCACGGCGCAAGAACCGCTTCCACGACGTCTCCCTGGCGTCCGCCGTCCGCACCGCGCGCCAGGCCCTCGCGATCGACGAGCGACGCCTGACGTTCGCGCCGTGCCTGTGGACCGTTCCCGACGACGACCCGCCCGGCCGCGTGCAGCAGGTGTGGTTCCCCGGCACCCACGGCGACGTCGGCGGGGGCGGGTCGCGCTGCGGCTTCTCCGACGTCGCGCTGCAGTGGATGGCCGCCGAGATGCGGGCTGTCGGGGTCCAGTTCGACGAGCACCGTCTGGCGCGTCAGCTCACCCCGCGGGCGGAGCTGATCCTGGACCAGGCGCCCCCGTGGGCCTTCCGCATCCTCAACGCGGTCACCCGCGTCAAGCCGCGCTACGAGACCGTCGACGGCCGGGTCGTCTTCCGCCGCGGCCTGCGGGTGCTCGCGCTGCCCGCGGCGGTGGCTGCGCCGGAGCTCACGACCGGCGCCTCCTCGCACGACACCGTGTCGTCGTGGCGGGACGGCGTCCGCCTCGCGGACACGGTGCTGAGGCACGTCCTGCGGGACGGCTACGCCTCGCTCGCCCCCAACCTCGGCTGGTGGATCGCCGAGGCCGGCGGCGTCGAGCGGGTCCCGGTGGAGCGGGTGGACGCCGCTCGCGGCGACCTGCGGCCGTTCGTCGTGCCGGGGGACGACGTCATCGCGCCGTCGCGAGGTCGTCGAGCGCTGCCGGCGGGCCGGTGAGGTCGGGCCCTTGGCGAGGTACGCCGTGGTCTCCCGCGGCGGTTCTCCCGCCCGTGAGCCCGGACGGCAGGAGCGGGCCTCCGCTCAGGAGTCGTAGGCGTCCTTGACGACGAGCACGGGGACGGGGGAGTCGAGCAGGACCCGCTGCGTCGTCGTCCCGATGAGGAACGTGCCCGCGTTGGACCGCTTGCGGGACCCGAGGACGACGAGCGTCGCCCCGGCCGCCTCCGCGGCGTCGAGGATCGCGTCCGCGGGCTCCGTGCCGGACGCCCGGCGGGTGACGGGCTGGACCTCGACCCCTGTCGGGGCGTCGGCGAGGAGGCCGTCGAGGGGGTCGCCGTCGGACGGGTCGTCCGACCGCGCGAGGTGCACCACGTGCAGGGGGAGCCCTCGGCGGGCCGCCTCCGCGATCGCCGTCCGAACGGCCGCCTCACCGTGGGGCGACGGGTTATAGGCCACGAGCACCGTCATGCGCACACTCTCGCACACCGAGGGAACCTCACGCCGGTCCGGGCCGTTGACCCCTGCAGCCGACGAAGGAGCAGCGCGCCATGCAGTGTCCGCACGACCAGTCCGTCCTCGTGATGACCGAGCGCAAGGGGATCGAGATCGACTACTGCCCGCAGTGCCGCGGGGTATGGCTCGACAGGGGCGAGCTCGACAAGATCATCGAGCGGTCGCTCGAGTCGGAGATCGCTGCCGAGGCACGCGGTCCCGTCCCTCCCGCCCCGGCTCCGACGTCCCCGGGGTCGCCCTACCCGCCCGCCGGGTACGACGACCGCCGGTACGACGAGCCGAGGTACGACGACCGCCGCCACGACGACAAGCGGTACGACGACCGTCGCTACGACGACAAGCGGTACGACGACCGCGGGTACGACCCGCGGTACCGCAAGCGCAAGAAGAAGGAGTCGTTCCTCGGGGACCTCTTCGACTTCTGAGGCCCGGCCCTCCCTCGCGCCGTCAGGCGGCGAGCTGCTCGCGCACCTGGCGCTTGGCGCGCGTGAGCATGCCCGCCATCCCGTTGAGCCGCAGCGGGCTGACGGCGCGGGTGAGCCCGATCATGAGCGGGAAGTCGTCGGGCACGTCGAGCACCTGCTGCGTCGTCAGCCCGGACAGACCCTGGGCGAGGATCGACGCGAACCCGCGGGTGGTGGGGGCCTCCTGCGGCGCCGTCGCGTAGAAGTGCACGACGTCCCCGTCGACCTCCGCGAACGCGCGGACGGGAGACTGGCACTCCTCGACGGCCTCGAGCAGTCCGGGCGCGCTCTCGTACCGCGGGGGCAGGCCAGGCAGCTCGCGGGAGAACTCGAGCAGGAGCTGCAGCCGCTCACGCTCGGGCAGCTCGAGGAACTCCTCACGGATCTCGGCGAGCGGTGCGGGCAGGGCGGCGGCGTCGGTCATGGGTCCAGTCTCTCGTACGGGGGGAGACGTCGGTCGAGCCCGCCGGGACCAGGTGTCAGGGGCTGACGGGTCTCGGCAGGCTCGACCGACGAGGCGCGGGGGAGGTCAGGCGGCGGCCTTCTGTCGGAGGCCCGCGGGGACCTCGCCGGGCTCGGAGCCCGCGACGATCGGCACGCGGACGGCGTTGCCCCACTCGGTCCACGACCCGTCGTAGTTGCGGACGTCGTCGATGCCGAGCAGGTAGCGCAGCGCGAACCAGGTGTGGCTGGAGCGCTCGCCGATGCGGCAGTACGTGATCACCGAGTCGCCCGCGGTGAGGCCGAGGCCGCCGTCGGTGTAGATCGCCTCGAGCTCGGCGCGCGGCTTGTACGTGCCGTCCTCGGCGACCGCGGTGGCCCAGGGGACGTTGCGCGCCGACGGGATGTGGCCGCCGCGCAGCACGCCCTCCTCCGGGTAGTCCGGGATGTGCAGGCGCTCGCCGGAGAACTCCTGCGGGGAGCGGATGTCCACCAGCGGGCCGTTGCCGAGGTGGTCCAGCACGTCCTCCTTGAAGGCACGGAACGTGGTGTCGTCGCGCTCGACGACGGGGTAGGTGCCGGGGGCGGGGGAGGGCACGTCGGTGGTGAGCTCGCGCCCCTCGGCCACCCACAGGTTGCGGCCGCCGTCGAGGAGGCGGACGTCCTCGTGGCCGAACAGGGTGAAGACCCACGCGGTGTACGCGGCCCACCAGTTGTTCTTGTCGCCGTACAGCACGATCGTCGTGTCGCGCGAGATGCCGCGGCTCGCGAGCAGGTCGGCGAAGCCCGCGCCGTCGAGGTAGTCGCGCTCCACCGGCTGCAGCAGGTCGGTGTGCCAGTCGATCTTCACGGAGCCGGGGATGTGGCCGGTCTCGTACAGCAGCACGTCCTCGTCGGACTCCACGACCACCAGGCCCGGGGTGTCGAGGTTCTCGGCGAGCCACGACGTCGTCACGAGGCGCTCGGGGTGCGCGTACTCGGCGAGGCGCGGCGTCGGGTCGGTGGGTGCGGGCATGGTTCCTCCATCTGTACGGCGTCCGGACGCCGGCCGGGTGTGGTGGTTCGTGGCCACTCTAGGAACTGCACCACCTGCAGCGACAGCCCGTGTCCAGAATGTGGGACCAGCATGCGAGACGGCTGACATTGCCCCGAAACGCCCGCGATACGGAAATGTGATTCCAAAACTGCTTGTGGTGTCCGTCACCGAGTGTTAGCGTCGCGAATGCCAACGGCGGGCCCGGGCCGAGCGGACGTCGACGTCCCCGCGGTGATCGACCTGAAGTCGATCCGACACCGGCAGCTATCTACCAGGCGGCATGAAGGACAACTCGCCTGCAGCGGCCCGCCGAGCGCCCGGATCTCCTGGTCCCGGTGGGGCCTGAACGACCCGAGAGTGCACCCGGGGGTCGCTGCCCGAACCGTGGAGACTCACCATGGACCGCAATGCCGTGGACACCCGTCCCGCCGTTCCCGTGGACGCAGCGCACCTCGAGAAGGCCGTCACCCTCGCCGTCGACAGCGTCGCGAACGCCGGCGGCCCGTTCGGTGCCGTGATCGTCACCCGCGACGGCCGCGTCGTCGAGGGGAACAACCGCGTCACCCAGGACCACGACCCGACCGCGCACGCGGAGGTCACCGCCATCCGGCGCGCCTGCGCCGAGCTCGGCACCCACGACCTGTCCGGGGCCGTCCTCTACTCGAGCTGCGAGCCGTGCCCCATGTGCCTCGCCTCGGCCTTGTGGGCGCGCGTCGACGCCGTCTACTTCGCCGCCGACCGGCACGACGCGGCCGCGGCCGGGTTCGACGACGCCGCGTTCTACGACTACTTCGCCGGCCGGCTCCAGGAGCTGCCCGGGACCCGGGCCGGCACAGGGCTCATGACGGTGCGTCACGAGCGCACCGCGTCCGCCGTCGCGCCGTTCGACGCATGGCGCGTCCTCGAGACCCGCATCGACTACTGACGCGTGCCGGCCGGAAAGGACACAACGACGTGACCATCCTGGGAACGCGGCGGGACGCCGCCGAGAACGACGAGACACCCACCACCGGCACCCGGCGCCCCGCGCTGGACCGGCTGTTCAAGATCACCGAGCGGGGCTCCACCACGGGACGCGAGATCCGTGGCGGTCTGGTGACCTTCTTCGCGATGGCGTACATCGTCATCCTCAACCCGCTCATCCTCGGCGGCACGAGCGCCGAGAACGCCCCCACCGACGTCGCGGGCGGCTGGCTCGCGACCGCCCAGGTGGGCGCCGTCACCGGCCTCGCCGCGGGCGTGCTGACCATCCTGTGCGGCCTCGTCGCGAACCTCCCGTTCGCACTCGCGGCCGGGCTCGGGATCAACTCGTTCCTCGCCGTCGCCGTGATCGGCGACGTCACCTGGCCCGAGGCGATGGGCCTCGTGCTGATCAACGGGCTGCTCATCGTGCTGCTCGCCGTCACCGGCGCGCGCTCGGCGATCTTCAACGCCGTGCCGCGCCAGCTCAAGGCTGCCATCACCGTGGGCATCGGCCTGTTCATCGCCTTCATCGCCTTCATCGGCTTCGTCGACGCCGGCTTCGTCACCCGCACCCCGGGAGGCCCGCCGGTCCAGCTCGGTGACGGGGGGTCGATCACCACCGTCCCGACGATGATCTTCGTGCTCGGCCTGCTGCTGATGGGGATCCTCGTGGCACGCAAGGTCAAGGGCGGCCTGCTGATCGGCCTCGTCGCGACCACCATCGTGGCGATCGTCGCCGAGGCCGTGCTCCGGCTCGGCCCGGCCGGCGACGACAACCCGGGCGGCTGGCACCTGTCGGTGCCCGCGCTGCCCGACTCGATCGTCTCCGTGCCGGACCTGTCGCTCCTGGGCCAGTTCAGCCTCGGCGCCTTCGACCGGATCGGGGCGCTCGCGGCCACGATGCTCGTGTTCACCTTGTTCTTCACGAACTTCTTCGACGCGATGGGCACGATGACGGGCCTCGCCAAGCAGGGCGGGCTCGCCGACGCGGACGGGAACTTCCCGCGGATCAAGTCGGCGCTGGTCGTCGAGGGCGTGGGCGCGGTCGTGGGCGGCGCGACGTCGTCGTCGTCCAACACGGTGTTCGTGGACTCGGCGGCGGGGATCGGCGAGGGGGCGCGCACCGGCCTCGCGTCGGTCGTGACGGGCGGCCTGTTCCTGGTCGCCATGTTCCTCACGCCGCTCACCGCCGTCGTGCCGATCGAGGTCGCCAGCGGCGCTCTCGTGGTGGTCGGCGCGATGATGATGAGAGAGATCAAGGAGATCGACCTGGGCGACTTCTCCGTCGCCCTGCCGGTGTTCCTCACGGTCGTGACGATGCCGTTGACGTACTCCATCGCCAACGGCATCGGGATCGGCTTCATCGCGTGGGTGCTGCTGCGGTTCGCCTGCGGCCGGGGGCGCGAGGTGCACCCGCTGCTGTGGGTGGTGGCAGCCGGCTTCCTCGTGTACTTCGTGCGCGGCCCGCTCTCGGCGGCGCTGGGCGCCTGACCGGACACTGTTCGACACCCCCGGTCGATCTTGCCGAAACCTGGTCTCGGCAGGATCGACCGGGAGGGACCGGCGGGAGGAAGGACACCGATGCTCGCTCTCACCGATCGGCTGGCCCCGTGGCTCGGCCCGGGGCAGCCGCACTTCGCCGTCGCGACCGTGGTCGGGGCCTCCGGCTCCGTGCCGCGACCCGTCGGCACGGCCATGGCGGTGCGCGCGGACGGCGCCGTGATCGGCAGCCTGTCCGGCGGCTGCGTCGAGGCCGCCGTGCACGCGGCGGCCCTCGACGCGATCGCCGTCGGGGAGTGCCATCGCGAGACCTTCGGCTACTCCGACGACGACGCGTTCGCCGTCGGGCTCACCTGCGGCGGCAGCCTCGAGGTGCACGTGCAGCCCGTGCGGCCCGGCGACCCGGACGACCCGGGCGCGGTCGCGCTCGAGCGGCTGGCCGGGGGCGGGGACGTGCCTGCCGCGCTCGTGCGCCGCCTCGACGTCGCGCGACCGACCGCGGTCGTCCTGGGGCCCGAGCAGTCCGCCGCGCCGGGTGCGGCGTCACCCGGCCCTGACAGCCCGCTACGGGCGCTCGTGGACGACGGCGCGCTGCCCGCGGTGTCCGCGCAGGTGGCGGCCGTGCTGCGCGCGGGTGGCGCCGCCACCGTGCACGCCGCACCCGGCGTGGCCGACGGCTCGTGCGCCGAGGGCGGGCCGGAGGAGCCGGTGGCGCTGCTGGTCGAGACCCGTCTCGCCCCGCCGCGGTTCGTCGTCGTCGGCGCCAACGACTTCGCCGGGGCGCTGGTCCGCGCGGTGCGGCTGCTGGGCTACCACGTGACCCTCGTCGACGCCCGCGAGGTGTTCGCGGCTCCGCGGCGCTTCCCGCAGGCCGACGAGGTGGTGGTCGACTGGCCCGACCGGTACCTGGCGGCCGAGGCAGCCGCCGGGCGGCTCGACGGCCGCACCGCCGTCGCCGTCCTCACCCACGACGCGAAGTTCGACGTCCCGACGCTGCGGCTCGCCCTCGGCCTCCCGCTCGCGTACGTGGGTGCGATGGGCTCGCGCCGCTCGCACGCGCAACGGCTGCGGGCCTTGCGCGACCAGGGGGTGACGCCCGAAGCGCTGGCGCGGCTGCGCTCGCCGATCGGCCTCGACCTCGGCGCCGTGACGCCGGAGGAGGTGGCCGTGTCCGTGGTCGCCGAGCTGGTCGCCGTGCGCCACGGCCGCACCACCGCAGTCCCCCTGAGCGCCACGGACGGGCCGCTGCACGCGGCACCCGGCCCTCCCGGCGCCTCCGACATCGACATCCACAGCGGCACCCGCAGCAAGGAGCGTCCCCGGTGGACCTGAACACCGTCACCGACCTCGTCCCCACCGCCGACCCCGCCGACTGGCGCGAGGGTGACGCGTGGCTGGCCGGCGGCACCGTCCTGTTCTCCTACGGCAGCCAGACCCTGCGCCGCCTGCTCGACCTCACGAGCGCGGGCTGGCCCGCGCTCACGGTGACGGACGACGGCCTGGAGATCGCCGCGACCTGCACGGTCGCGGAGCTGTACGACTTCCCGGCCGCCCCGGCGTCGGCGCCCGTGCGGGACGCGTGGCGCGCGCTGGACCTCGTGCGGCCGTGCTGCGACGCGTTCGTCGCGTCGTTCAAGATCTGGAACACCTCGACGGTGGGCGGCAACGTCGCCACGTCGTTGCCGGCGGGCCCGATGACGTCGCTCACGGCGGCGCTCGACGGCGTCGCCGAGGTGTGGGGCCCCGGCGGCGCGCGGCGCACCGAGCCCGTGGCGGGGCTGGTGACCGGCGAGATGCGCAACACCCTCGCCCCTGGCGAGCTGCTGCGCGCGATCCGCCTTCCCGCCGCCGCGCTGCGCGCCCGCACCGCGTTCCGGCGGCTGTCGCTGTCGAACCTCGGCCGCTCGGGCGTGCTGCTCGTCGGCCGCCTCGACGCGCCCGCCGACGGTGGGGAGCTCGTCGTCACCGTGACGGCGTCGACCCGCCGGCCCGTGCAGCTGAGGTTCCCCGCCGGAGCCCGCCCCGACGCCGCCGGGCTGGCGGCCGCGATCGACGCGGCGATCCCCGACGACCTCTACCACGACGACATCCACGGCCTGCCCGCCTGGCGTCGCGACATGACCTACCGGCTCGCGGAGGAGATCCGCCTCGAGCTGCTCGACCGCACCACCGACACCTCGATCGAAGGGGCCCGGCGATGACCGACGCGACCACCCGCCCCACCACCGGGCCGACCGACGACTCCGGCGGGCCCGACTCCGGCGAGCCCACGGGCGCGTCGCCCGTGCTGCGCGTGGACGGCCGTGACGTCGGTACCGTCCCGCGCGCGGGCCAGTGCCTGCGCACGTTCCTGCGCGAGCAGGGCTCGCTCGGCGTGAAGAAGGGCTGCGACGGCGGTGACTGCGGGGCCTGCACCGTGCACGTCGACGGTGTGCCGGTGCACAGCTGCGTGTACCCCGCGCGGCGGGCGGCCGGGCGGGAGGTGACGACGATCGGCGGTCTCGCCGCTGCCGGGGCCGACGACGCTTCCCGCGGCGGGGCCACGACCGGCATCACCGACGAGGCGCTGCACCCTGTGCAGCAGCGGTTCCACGACGCGCAGGGTTTCCAGTGCGGCTTCTGCACCGCGGGCATGATCATGACGGCCGCCACGTTCGACGACGAGCAGCGCGCGAACCTGCCGCGCAGCCTCAAGGGCAACCTGTGCCGCTGCACGGGGTACCGCGCCGTCGAGGACGCGGTGCTGGGCACCGAGAACGCGGAGGCTCCCGGAGCCTGCGGCACCGCCTTCGGCACGAGCGAGCCCGCGCCCGCGAGCCGCGGCGTGGTCACCGGACAGGTGCGCTTCACCCTCGACGTCGACCCGGCGGCCTACCCCGGCCTGCTGCACATGAAGCTGGCGCGCTCGCCGCACGCGCACGCCCGGGTCGTCGCGATCGACGCGACCCGCGCGCTCGCGGTGCCGGGCGTGCGCGCCGTGCTCACGCACGAGGACGCGCCCGCCGCCCGGTTCAGCACCGCCCAGCACGAGCTGTGGACGGACGACCCGGACGACACGCGGATCCTCGACGACGTCGTGCGGCACGTCGGGCAGCGGGTGGCCGCCGTCGTCGCCGACTCGGTGGCCGCCGCGGAGGAGGGCGTGCGCCGGCTGCGCGTCGACTACGAGGTGCTGCCCGCCCTGATCGACCCCGAGGAGGCGATGACGCCGGGTGCGCCGCTGGTGCACCCCGAGCTGGCCGCCGCGACGGCGCGGGTGTCGCGACCGGCGGCGAACGTCGTCGCGGAGGTGCACAGCGTGCTGGGCGACGTGGAGGCGGGGCTCGCGGAGGCCGACGTCGTGCACGAGGCGACCTACCGCACGCAGCGGGTGCAGAACGCGGCCCTCGAGACGCACGCGGCGATCGCCTCCTTCGACGACGACGGCCGGCTGGTGGTGCGCTCGTCCACCCAGGTGCCGTTCCTTGCCCGCCGCCACCTGGCGCGCGTGCTCGACCTGCCGATGGACCGCGTGCGGGTGTACTGCGAGCGCGTCGGCGGCGGGTTCGGCGGGAAGCAGGAGGTGCTGGTCGAGGACGTCGCCGCGCTGGCGGCCCTGCACCTGCGACGGCCCGTGCAGCTCGAGCTCACCCGCTCGGAGACGTTCACCGCCACGACGACCCGCCACCCGTTCCGCATCCGGGTGCGGGCGGGTGCCCGGCGCGACGGCACCCTCACCGCCCTGCACCTGGACGTGCTGAGCAACACCGGCGCGTACGGCAACCACGGGCCGGGCGTGATGTTCCACGGCTGCGGCGAGTCGATCGCCGTCTACAACTGCGCGAACAAGAAGGTCGACGCGCACAGCGTGTACACGCACACGCTGCCGTCCGGCGCGTTCCGGGGGTACGGGCTGAGCCAGATGATCTTCGCCGTCGAGTCCGCGGTGGACGAGCTGGCCCGGCAGCTCGGCATGGACCCGCTCGAGCTGCGCCGCCGCAACGTGGTGCGCGAGGGCGACCACATGCTGTCCCTCACCCCGGAGCCCGAGGAGGACGTGCTGTACGGCAGCTACGGCCTCGACCAGTGCATCGAGCTGGTCGACGACGCCCTGGCCCGCGGCCGGGCGCGCGACGTCGCCGCGTACGGGGCGGACCCCGACCACCCGGGGACCCCGTGGCTCGGCGACGAGTGGGGGATCGGCGAGGGGACGGCCGTCTCCATGATCGACACCGTGCCGCCGCGCGGGCACATGTCGCACGCCCGCGCCCGCCTGCGCCCCGACGGCGTGGTGGAGGTCGAGGTCGGCACCGCCGAGTTCGGCAACGGCACGACCACCGTGCACGCGCAGCTCGCCGCCAGCGCGCTGGGGCAGCGGGCCGCCGACGTCGTCGTGAAGCAGTCCGACACGGACCTGGTCGAGCACGACACGGGCGCGTTCGGGTCCACGGGCACCGTGGTGGCCGGGAAGGCGTCGCTCGCGGCTGCCACCGAGCTCGCGGAGCGGGTGCGCGTGGTCGTGTCGTCGCTGACCGGGACCGCGCCGGCCGACTGCCGGCTGGTACCCGGCGGGGTCGGCTACGAGGGCGGCGCGGTCGTGCCGCTGGCCGAGGTGGCGCGGCACGCCGGCGCCGCGGGCGTGCGGCTCGAGGCCGAGGGCCGCTGGGGCGGCACGCCGAGGTCGGTCGCCTTCAACGTGCACGGCTTCCGGGTGGCGGTGCACCGCGGCACCGGCGAGATCCGCATCCTGCAGAGCGCGCAGGCCGCCGACGCGGGGGCTGTCGTCAACCCGCGCCAGTGCCGCGGCCAGGTCGAGGGCGGCATCGCCCAGGCCCTCGGCGCCGCGCTGTACGAGGACGTCGTGATCGACGACGCCGGCCGCGTCACGACCGACATCTTCCGCCAGTACCACCTGCCCACCTTCGCGGACGTGCCGCGCAGCGAGGTGTATTTTGCGCGCACCACGGACTCCACCGGGCCGATGGGCGCGAAGTCGATGAGCGAGAGCCCGTTCAACCCCGTCGCCCCGGCGCTCGCGAACGCGCTGCGCGCCGCCACCGGGGTGCGGTTCACGGAGCTGCCGCTCGCCCGCGACAAGGTCTACCTGGGCATCAAGGCGGCCGCGACGCCTTGACCTCCCCCGCCCCGCCGGCTGAGCTTGTCGGAACCAGGTCTCGACAGGCTCGACCGGCGATCCGGGGCTCAGGCGAGCAGGTCGAGGTCGGCCTCGGTGTCGACGTCGCGACCGTCGCCGGGATGTGTGACGACGTCGATGAGGTCCGCGTGGGTGCGCAGGAAGTCGCGCGCCCCTGTGTCGCCGACGGCGCTCGCGGCGGCCGGGGCGGCGAGGGCCGCGTCCAGCACCAGCGGGTGCGACCAGCGCGGGCGGGCACTCTGCGCGACCGGGGCGTGCGCCCAGCGGGAGGCGGTGACGCGGCCGGGCCGGTGCGCCGCGAGCAGGCGGGCGACGTCCTCGGGCGCGACGCCGGGCTGGTCGACGTGCGCGACGACCACGCGCGCGGCTCGCCCGCGGCCACCCGCGTCCAGCGCTGCCGCGACACCGGCCCGCAACGACGACGCCATGCCGGTCCACCAGTCCTCGTTGACCACGACGCGCAGGCCGGAGGCGTCGAGCGCGGACGCCGCGCGCACGCGGTCCGCCTCCGCCCCGAGCACGACGACGACCTGGTCGCAGCCGCCGTCGAGCAGGACGGCAGCGGCGTGCTCGACCAGGGGCCGGCCGCCGTCGGGTGCCCAGGGGAGCAGCGCCTTGGGGCCACGACCCAGCCGGGTGCCCGCACCGGCGGCGAGCAGGACGGCGACGGTAGGACCCGTCACGAGGCCTGACCGCGCGTGGCGTCGTAGCGCTGCTGCGCTGCGGTGACCTCGTCGACGGATCCCTCGAGGACGTCGAGGAGGCCGACGAGCCGGTCGGCGACCCGGTGGCCGAGGCCGGTCAGCGAGTACTCGACGTGCGGCGGGATGCTGGTGCGGACCTCGCGCACGACCATGCCGTCACGCTCGAGCGTCTGAAGCGTCTGGGCGAGCATCTTCTCGCTCACGCCGTCGATCCGGCGGCGCAGCGCGTTGAAGCGCACGGCGCCGTCGCGCAGCCCGGCCACGGTGAGCACCCCCCACCGGCCCGTGACCGCCTCGAGCGCCTGACGCGACGTGCAGCCGCGCGAGAAGACGTCGGCGATCATCGCGTCGGTCGGGCCGGGGTCGGTCTGCGCGACGGCGGGGGAGTCGGTGGTCACCCGCCCAGGATACGGCGCGATCCGTCGGGGAGCACTGTGACGAAGGCCGCACTGCTGATTGGTTGGCGCTTTCGAAAAGTGAGCGCATGCTGGCATGGTGGCCCCCTCGCGGGCCGTCCCCTCAGTCCCGTCAGGTAGGGAGCATCACCATGACCATCGCCGTCACCGGAACCAGCGGCCACCTCGGCCGCCTCGTCGTCGAGTCACTGCTCGCCCGCGGCGCGGCGCCCGCCGACGTCGTCGCCCTCGCCCGCTCCGCCGCCAAGGTCGGGGATCTCGCCGCACGCGGCGTCGTCGTCCGCGAGGCCGACTACGACCAGCCGGAGACGCTCGCCCCTGCGCTCGACGGCGTCGACGTGCTGGTGCTCGTCTCCGGCTCCGCCGTCGGGCAGCGGGTGCGCCAGCACGGCGCCGTGATCGACGCCGCCAAGGGCGCCGGCGTCGGCCGCGTCGTGTACACGAGCGCACCGCACGCCGACACCTCGCCGCTCGTCCTCGCCCCCGAGCACAAGGCCACCGAGGAGCTGCTTGCCGCCTCCGGCCTGTCCACCACGGTGCTGCGCAACGGCTGGTACACCGAGAACTACCTGCCCGACGTCCAGCGGGCCCGGGAGACGGGAGAGCTCGTCGCCTCCGTGGGAGAGGGGCGCGTCGCCAGCGCGAGCCGCGCGGACTACGCCGAGGCCGCCGCCGTCGTCGCGTTGGACGCGCACCGCGACGGCAGCCATGACGGCGCCGTCCACGAGCTGTCCGGCGACGTCGCGTGGGACTTCGACGAGCTCGCCCGCACCGCCACGGAGGTCCTCGGCCGCCCCGTCACCTACCGCCGGGTGACCTCCGACGACCACCGCGAGCTGCTGCTCGCCGCGGGCCTGGACGAGGGCACCGCCGGGTTCGTGGTCGCCCTCGACGGCGACACGCGCGAGGGCCTGCTCGCCGAGACGTCGGGCGACCTCGCCCGCCTGATCGGCCGCCCCACCACGCCGCTGGCCGAGGGCCTGCGCCGCGCGCTGGACGCCTGACGCTCCACACCGCCGAGGTCCGCCAGGCCTGACCGGCCCACCGCGCGTGGCCGACCGCCCCGGGCGCGGACACGCCCGTGCCCGGGGCACGGAACTCCCTACACTCGCCCGGTGCGTCGTGTGCTGAGCCGTTGGGTGGACCCGTTCGTCGTCACGCTCGTGGCGGTGATGGTGCTCGGGCTGGTGGTGCCGGTCGGCCCGGGGGCGCAGCGGGTCGTCGACGTCGCGGCGGACGTCGCGGTCACGATCCTGTTCCTCGTGTACGGCATGCGGCTGTCCACGCGCGAGGTGTGGACGGGCCTGCGCAACTGGCGCCTGCAGGGCAGCATCCTCGCCGCGACGTACGTCGTCTTCCCGCTGCTGGGGCTGCTCGTCGCGTGGGCCGTGACGCCGCTCGTCGGGGGGCCGCTCGCGGCCGGCATGCTCTACCTGTCGCTGCTGCCGTCCACCGTGCAGTCCTCGGTGGCGTTCACCTCCGTGGCGCGCGGCAACGTCGCCGGGGCGATCTGCGGGGCCACCGTGTCCAACGTGCTGGGCATGGTCCTCACGCCGCTGCTGGTGCTGTGGCTCATGAGCGATGCGCAGGGTGACGCGTCGGGGACCGCCGGTCACGGCCTGGACGGGCTGCAGACCGTGCTGCTGCAGCTGCTGCTGCCGTTCGTCGTGGGCCAGCTGCTGCAGCCGTGGGTCGGCGGCTGGATCCGCGCCCGCCGGTGGCTCACGCTCGGCGTGGACCGTGGCACCATCCTCGTCGTCGTGTTCTCCGCCGTCGCGGCGGCGAGCTCGGCGGGCGTGTGGGCCGGCATCTCGGGCTGGGCGATCGTCGCGCTGCTGGCGGTGAGCGGGGTCATGCTCGCCGTCATGCTCGGCCTCACGTGGTGGGGAGGCGCCGCGCTGAAGCTGCCGGTCGAGGACCGCGTCGCCCTGCTCATGTGCGGGTCCAAGAAGTCCCTGGCCACCGGTCTGCCCATGGCGAGCGTGCTGTTCCCGGTCGCCGTCGCGGGCGTCATCGCGGTGCCGGTGATCATCTTCCACCAGCTCCAGCTCGTGGTGTGCGCGGTGCTGGCGCGCCGCCTCGCGCTCCGCGACTGAGCCCCGCCGGCCGCCCTGCGAGCATCCGGTCCCGTGCCTAGCGTCGCGGGCATGGCGAAGCAGGACGACGCGAAGCAGGACGACGCGAAGCAGGACGACGACGCGTCGGGGGAGCGGTGGTCGCACGACGTGACCGAGCACTCCGACGCGCTGGACCTCGAGGACGACGTCTTCACCTGGGACGACCCCGCCCGCATCGCGGCGTCGCTGAAGCGGTCGGCCGAGGCGAGCGACCGGCGCAAGGGCACGCCCTACCAGTCGGCCATGTCGATGCTGACGTTCTACGTCAACCGGGCCGGGGCGAACCTCCCCGCCGCGCAGCGCGACGTCCTCGACCGGGCGAAGGACGAGCTGCGCACGGCGTTCGGCCGGGACTGAGCGCCAGGCCGTCAGGTGAACGCGACCCCGGTGAGCTCCTCGGACAGTGCCCACAGGCGGGAGGCGTCGCCGGTACGCCGCAGAGGTGCCCAGGGCCGCTGCGGTCCGGGCGGGCCGCCCAGGCGTCCCGGCCGGCCGGGGCCGTAGAAGCCCCCGTCCCGCGCCTCGGACGAGACGGCCGCCAACAGCGCCGGCAGCGCGGCGCTCTCGACCGTCCCGACGACGAGGCCGCGCGCGCAGAGCCAGCGGATGACGCGCACGTCCCGGGTGTCCGCGGCGCGGCCCACCTCGGGCCGCGCGGCGAGCAGGCTCGTCGGCGCGACCCCGGGGTGCGAGACGTTGCTCGTGACGCCCCAGCCCGCGGCCCCGCTGCGGCGGGCGAGCTCGAGGCCGAAGAGCCCGCAGGCGAGCTTCGACTGCCGGTAGGAGCGCATGCCGTCGTACCTGCGCTCCCCGTTCAGGTCGTCCCACCGGATCGTGCCGCGGCGCGCGGCGATGCTCGTCTGCGAGGTCACGCGCGCGCGTCCGGCCCGCAGGAGGGGCAGCAGGCGACCGGTGAGCGCGAAGTGGCCGAGGTGGTTGGTGCCGAGCTGCAGCTCGAAGCCGTCGGCGGTGACCTGCCGCTCGGGCGGGGTCATGACGCCCGCGTTGTTGACCAGAAGGTGGATCGGCGCACCTTCGGCCGTGAGCTTCTCGCCCAGCGCCGCGACCAACGCGAGGGACGCCAGGTCCAGCTCGTGCCGGACCAGCCGCGCCGCCGGGTGCTGCGCCCGGATCCGCGCGGCGGCCGCCTCGCCCTTGCGGGGGTTGCGGACCGGCATGAGGACCTCCGCGCCGGCGCCCGCGAGCCGCGTCGCGATCTGCAGGCCGACGCCGTCGCTCGCTCCCGTGACCAGCGCGCGATTGCCGGAGAGGTCGGGCAGGACGATGTCGTGCTCGGTACGTGCCATGGGCCCCACGGTGCCCGACGGCGGCGGTGCGAGCCAGGGTCCGGCGATCCCGGGCTGGGCGGTGCGGGCCCCTAGACTGGCCCGCACGCACCGGACGACGACGTCGGGAGGTCGCGATGCACGGGGAGACCCGCAGCGCAGAGCAGGGTCCGCGCGGGGCAGGCGTGCGTCGCGACCCGCGCACCGTGCGCGCCGCGTACGAGCGGTTCCTCGGCACGGGCGAGCTGCCCGGCGACATCGACCCGGTGGTCGCCGAATCCTGGCGCCGGTCCCTGCGCAGCGGCGTCGACCCGGACACCCCCCACCTCCAGGTCGCCCTCGGCGACGCCGAGCTCGCCGCCTACCGTGCCTCCCACCCGCTCGCCGCCGTCATGCCCGTGGTGCGCGAGCTCGTGGTCGACGGCGCGGCCGACGACGGCCTCGTCGTCGCCGTCTCCGACGAGATCGGCCGCCTGCTGTGGGTCGAGGGCAACCACCGCCTGCGGGGCACCGTCGACCGGGTCGGGTTCGTCGAGGGCGCGGTGTGGCGCGAGGAGAGCGTGGGGACCAACGCGCCCGGAACGGCGCTCGCCACCCGCCGCGCCGTGCAGGTGATCGGCGCCGAGCACTACTCCCGCCCCGTGCAGGAGCTCAGCTGCGCGGCCGCGCCCATCCGGGACCCTGCGACCGGCCGGGTGCTCGGCGTCCTCGACGTCACCGGCAGGCGGGCCGCGGCGTCGCACGTCGTGCTGTCGCTGGTGCGGGCGACCGTCGCCACCGTCGAGCGGGAGCTCGCCCACCGTGCGGCTGCGAGCGCCGGCACGGGTGGCCTCGCCGCCCGGCCCGCCGTCGACCTGCGCGTGCTCGGCCGGCCCGTGCTGCGCACCCCGGGGGGCGAGCACCGGCTCTCGCTGCGGCACGCCGAGATCCTGCTGCTGCTCGCCGAGCACCCGCGCGGGCTGGGCGCCGACGAGCTCGCCGTCCTGCTGCACCCGGGCGAGCTGTCCGACGTCACCGTGCGGGCGGAGGTGTCCCGGTTGCGGCACGTGGTGGGCGCGCTGCTCGCCGGGTCGCGGCCCTACCGGCTCGCCCGGCCGCTGCGGACCGACGCCGACGCCGTGCGGGACGGGCTCGCCGCGGGCGACGTGCGCGGCGCCGTCGCCGCCTACGCGCCGCTGCTGCCGCGGTCCGTCGCCCCCGGCGTGGAGCGGCTGCGGGCGGAGCTGACGGCGGAGGTGCGGGCCGCCGTCCTGGCGTCGGGCGACCTCGACGCCCTGGACGCGTGGGTGCGCGGCGGCGACGGCGCCGACGAGCACGCGGCCTGGGCCCGGCTGCTCGCCCTCGCGCCGGCCGGTAGCCCGCAGGCCGTGCGAGCCCGCGCCCGCGTCACGCTGCTCGACACCGAGCTGTCGTAGCCGGGGGCTCAGCAGCCCGCGAGCGCCTCCGTGACGCCGTCGCCGGGACAGACCTCCCGGCTCCAGCTCCCTGCGCCGTAGGTGTCGGCCGCCGTGTCGTAGTAGATCTCGAGGTCGCCGCCGACGACGCGGTAGTCGGGCCGCCCTCGGTGGTGGGCGTCATCACGGCGAGCTCGGCCCCGGACTCCCATGCCGCGTCGAGGCAGTCGCGCGCCTCGGCGGGGATCTCGCCGCCCTGCGGCGATGGTCCTGTCCGCGCGGGCCGTGGTCCAGACCGGACGGACGTTCGGGCCGCACTGCAACGGAGCTGCAACCTTCGCCGTCCTAGGGTCGGCGGCATCGCGGCGCGACGAGGCGCCGCACGTGCGAGGAGGCAGCATGACCGTCTACGCAGCCCCCGGTCAGCCCGGGGCGATCGCCGAGTACCGCGCCCGGTACGACCACTGGATCGGCGGGGAGTACGTCCCGCCGGCGAGCGGGCAGTACTTCGAGAACCCCAGCCCTGTCACCGGGCAGACGTTCACCGAGGTGGCGCGCGGCAACGCGGAGGACATCGAGCGCGCGCTCGACGCCGCGCACGGCGCCGCGCCGGCGTGGGGCCGCACGTCCGTCACGGAGCGGGCGAACGTCCTCAACAGGATCGCGGACCGGATGGAGGCGCACCTCGAGGAGATCGCCGTCGCCGAGACGTGGGAGAACGGCAAGCCCGTCCGCGAGACGCTCGCCGCCGACATCCCGCTCGCCATCGACCACTTCCGCTACTTCGCGGGCGCCATCCGCGCCCAGGAGGGCTCGATCTCGGAGATCGACGAGGACACGATCGCCTACCACTTCCACGAGCCGCTCGGCGTGGTCGGGCAGATCATCCCGTGGAACTTCCCGATCCTCATGGCCACGTGGAAGCTGGCGCCGGCGCTCGCGGCGGGTAACGCCGTCGTGCTCAAGCCGGCCGAGCAGACGCCCGCGTCGATCTTGTTCCTCATCGACATCATCGGCGACCTGCTGCCGCCCGGCGTGCTCAACGTGGTCAACGGGTTCGGGGTCGAGGCGGGCAAGCCGCTCGCGTCCTCGTCGCGGATCCGCAAGATCGCGTTCACCGGCGAGACGACGACCGGGCGCCTGATCATGCAGTACGCGTCGCAGAACATCATCCCGGTGACGCTGGAGCTGGGCGGCAAGAGCCCCAACATCTTCTTCTCGGACGTCGCGTCGGCGCGGGACGACTACTACGACAAGGCGCTCGAGGGGTTCACGATGTTCGCCCTCAACCAGGGAGAGGTGTGCACCTGCCCGTCGCGCGCGCTCATCCAGGCCGACATCTACGACCAGTTCCTGGGCGACGCGCTCGAGCGGACCAAGGCCGTGAAGCAGGGCAACCCGCTGGACACCGAGACGATGATCGGCGCGCAGGCGAGCAACGACCAGCTCGAGAAGATCCTGTCCTACATCGACATCGGCAAGGCCGAGGGCGCCAGGGTGCTCACGGGCGGGCACCGGGCCGAGCTCGACGGCGACCTCGCGGGCGGCTACTACGTGACCCCCACGGTCTTCGAGGGCAAGAACTCCATGCGGATCTTCCAGGAGGAGATCTTCGGGCCGGTCGTGTCGGTCACGGAGTTCGCGGACTTCGACGACGCCATGAAGATCGCCAACGACACCCTCTACGGGCTGGGCGCCGGCGTCTGGTCCCGGCTGGGCGAGACGGCGTACCGCGCCGGGCGCACCATCGAGGCCGGGCGGGTCTGGACCAACTGCTACCACGCGTACCCGGCGGCCGCGGCGTTCGGCGGCTACAAGGGCTCCGGCGTCGGGCGCGAGAACCACAAGATGATGCTCGACCACTACCAGCAGACGAAGAACCTGCTGGTCAGCTACTCGGGCCAGAAGCTCGGGTTCTTCTAGGCCGACGACGGGAGCGGACGATGACCGACGACGCGGTCTCCCGCGTCGCCGTGACCGACGCCGCGGCCGGGCTCCTCGCCCGGCTGCGGCGTCAGCACGGCGACCTGATGTTCCACCAGTCCGGCGGCTGCTGCGACGGTTCGAGCCCGATGTGCTACCCGGACGGCGACTTCCTGCTCGGCGACGCCGACGTGCACCTGGGGGACCTGCTCCTCACGGACGGGCCGCCCGCGGCCACCGGCGCGACAGGGGAGGAGTTCACCGTGCCCGTCTGGATGAGCCGCGCCCAGTTCGAGTACTGGCGGCACACCCACCTGACGATCGACGTCGTGCCCGGGCGGGGCGCCGGGTTCAGCGTCGAGGCGCCGGAGGGGGTGCGGTTCCTCATCCGGTCCCGACTGCTCACGGACGCGGAGGTGGCGACGCTGCGCTGAGCCCGTGTCACCAGCCGGCGAACCTCCCGAGCGCCACGAACGCCGCGGCGAGCAGCAGGAGCACGTTGACCCACAACTGGGCGAGCTCGCGCCGCCGCACGTGCACCGCGATCGCGAGCGCCTGGAGCACGACGAGGCACGTCGCGGCCGTCGGGGTGAGCCAGGGTTGTGTGCCGGTCGCCAGGGGCAGGACCAGGCCCAGCGCGCCCGCGATCTCGGCCAGGCCGATCAGGCGCACCACGACGACGGGGAAGTCCTCCACCCACCCCATGGCCGACCGCAGGCGTTCGCGGCTGCGGGTCAGCTTGACGAAGCCCACCGCCAGGTAGAGCAGGGCCAGCAGCCCGACGGCGACCCACAGTCCGATGTTCATCCGGTGCCTCCTCGCGGCAGCAGCTCGAGGCGGGCGGCGATGCCAGGGCGGAGCGGCGACGCCGTCGTGCCTGCTGGGAACCTAGCGCGGGGACGTCGTCACCGGAACGACCGCGCCCGTGGTGTCGGAGGGTCGACGCCCGATATGTTCTCCCGGTGACCCGAGAGACCCTCCCCTCCCTGTCGGCGCTCCCCGCGTGGCTCGTGCCGTCCGTGTACCTGAACTGGTCGGCCGACTGGCTGACGGAGTCCGTCGCGATCGCGACCCGCACGCCGGAGCACCGGCTGCCCGCGGGGCCGGACGGGCCGCAGCGCGGGGACGTGGTCGTGACGGTGCTCGGCGACGCCGGCGTGGTCGCCGCCGTCGAGCTCATGGGCGCGAGCGACGGCGAGAGCTGGGTGAGCGACGACCTCTTCGGCCCGGACCGGCCGATCGTGTGGGCAGACCTGTTCGAGGGCGCCGACACCTACACCGGCTCGTCGGGCTGGCTGCCGCCGGAGCACGCGCGGCTCGTGCTGGACGGCGTCGCCGAGCAGTTCCGGGGCGGCCCCGTGCACACCCTCGACCCGGGCGACTGCGGCGCCCGCGCCACCGCGCCCGACGTGCACGCCCTGCGCATCCTCGGCCATCGCGCCGTGACCGGCTGGTCGATGCGCCGCGAGGAGCGCTGCGCCACCTGCGAGCGGTTCGTCGACGTGCACCGCATGCACGCCCACGACGACGGCGCCGTCCGCCTCGGCACCACCACCGCCGGCGGCCGCACCCTGGAGCAGCTGGTGCGCGACGTGCACCTCCTGTGCGAGCAGTGCCACGACCTGCTGCACGCGCACACGGTGTCGTCGCAGCGCGCGCGGATGCGCCCCCAGTGCCCCGGCTGCGGCGCGCGCGGCAAGACCAAGCGGATCGTGTGGGGCATGACGTTCCAGGACGACGTGATGAACGCCGAGCCGGACGTCGTCTACGGCGGCTTCGAGGTGCCGGTGCCGACGCCCGAGTGGTACTGCACCGAGTGCCACGCCAACTTCGCGAGCAGCGTCATCGCGTCGCGGGCGCTGACCTCCGCCGACACGGGCGGCAGCGCAGGGGTCGTGGCCGTGACGGGAGCCCTGTCGGTGGTGCCCGACCTGCCGGACGACGAGCCCGCCGCCTGACACCCGTCGTGGTGGGGCCGCGGCCGACCTCGGGTCAGGCCGCGGCCGTCGCCGTGGCGCGCCGTCGTCGGCGCACGAGACCGTGCTCGGCCGGGGGCACGAACGGGGCGAGCAGCAGCGGCATGCCCGCCTCGAGCGGCGTGCGGTCGGCCTTGAGTCCGTTGCACCGCTCGCACGCGGCGACGAGGTTCAGCCACGACGAGTCGCCGCCGCGCGAGCGGGGGATCACGTGGTCGACCGTCTCCGCGGGGCCGCCGCAGTACGCGCAGGCGCCGTCGCGGCGCTTGACGCCGTCCTTGGTGACAGCGGGCCGGCCGGCGCTGCGGTAGCGCCAGCGCATCGCGACGTACCGCACCAGGCGGAGCACCCGCGGCATCGGGTAGGGGCCGAACCGATGGCCCTCCACCGCCTCCTCGACCACCGCGACCTCGCGGACCAGCATCGTGATGGCGTGCTTGACCGACACGCGGTGCAAGGGCTCGTAGCCCGCGTTGAGCACCAGGACGTCGGCCACGGCCCGCTCCCTCCTCGACCGGCGCGCACACCGTGTGAATCCGGTCACAGCATGCTGCCGAGGTGAAAGTATGCCGCCGAGGCGCGGAAGTCCAGGGCAAAGCCCGGTCGGGACGCCCGTCGGAGGCCGATGAGTCCGGTCCGCGCGCGCCGTCCACCCTGCGTCCACGACACCCGACGGAGGGCCACATGAGGCTCAGCGTCACCATCGTCACCTCGCTCGACGGGGTGGTGCAGGGACCGGACGGGCCCGAGGAGGACACCCGCGGCGGCTTCGCCGAGGGCGGCTGGTTCGTCCCGTTCACCGCCGGCACCACCGTCGTCCGCCCCGCCGACGAGGCCGACCTGGCCGCCGAGGTGCAGGCGCTCAAGGACGGTCCCGACGGCGAGCTGCAGGTGCACGGCAGCGCGCGACTCGCGAGCACCCTGCACGACCTGGGGCTCGTGGACGTCTGGCGCCTCGTCGTCGCGCCCGTGGTCGTCGGTTCCGGGGCGCGGCTGTTCGACGACGGCGCAGCGCCGTCCGGGTTCGCGGTCACGCGGTCGTGGCTCGGCGACACCGGGCTCGTGTTCCTGGAGCTCGAGCCTCGGCCCCTGCGGCACGGCGCCGCCGACGTCGTCGACGGCGCGCAGTCCGTGCGCGTCGACTGAAGGGTCGGTCGCCCCCGTCCGTGCGTGGCAGGCCGACGGAGCGTCCGACGGCCGGTCATGCGCCGCGACGGCGACGGCGTGCGTCCCGCTCGGCCTCCTCTTTCGCGAGGAGCACCGCCCGTGTGATCGAGCGCGCGCGGGACGGTTCCGACGGGGCGCCCGTCTCGGTGAGGAGCGCCGCGAGGAGGCCCAGGGGCGCCGTGGCGAGGCCGAGCGGCGGAGCGAAAAACGGGAAGGCGAAGATGCCGCCATCACGCAGCACGTTCCTGTCGAACCAGTAACGCCCCACGCAGATCGCGAGGGTGAGGGCTAGCCACGCGGCGAACCACGGTGTCAAGGACTGGCCGGCCTGGGCCAGCGTCGCGAGCGACAGCCAAAGCGTCAGCGACGCCGGTGTCTCGAACGCCTCTCGGGCGGTGCTCGCGAAGCCGATCGTCAGGGCGACGCAGAGCAGGAGCGCAGCGGCGCCCACGGACCACGGTCCCGCTCCGTGGGCGAAGGCGCTGGTGGCCGTCCCGGCAAACCACGTGCCGCCGCTCGACCACCCGACGGCATCGGCCCACGACCCGATCTGGGCCAGTGGCCGAAGTCCTGACGAGTGCGCGCCCCGCAGGGCGGCGCAGCCGAGGACCGAGCACAGCAGGGCGTACGCCTTGATAAGGACCGGCCTCCGGCCGGCCAGGTCGGTGATCAGCGACGCGACGTCCATGGGTTCCGTCTCCTTGTCGTCCGAGTTGCCCGTCATCGGTCAGAACCGGGGCAGCCGCAGCAGGTTGTCGGTCTCCGTGCCGTTGGCAACCGTGGCGATGTACCGCGTGCCGCGGGAGCTCACCCTGGCCACGACGTCGGTCTGCACGTGGGTGACCGGGTGCAGGGCCCGGTAGCGGGTGCCGCGCACGATGTCGGTGTGCACGGCCTCGCGGCTCGAGACCCGGAGCGGGCCGGTGGTCAGGTCGGACACGGCGACGGCCTCGATGTGCTCGTTGTGCGTGCCGGGCTCGGCGACGCGGACGGAGTGGATGAACGGCATGGTCGGCTCCTCGTGGACGGACTCGTGCTTGTCGGTGTGGTGGGGAGCGGCGGGCGCGTCGGGTCCGGACCTGTCACGCCCGCCGTGGGGGCCTCAACCCTTCGCGCGGAAGAAGACGGGGTCGGCGAACCAGCCCGCCGTCAGCGTCCAGGTGCCGGGGGCCCCGGCGGGGACGGCGACGCACACGTTCCCCTTGGCGGAGCCGCCCTCGTACAGCTCGTCGACGTCGGTGAGGTCGTCAGGGATGACGCCGCACGAGTCGGAGTAGGTGACGCTGTCGTCGCCGACGAACTCGACCGTGAGGTCGACCCACGGTGTGCCGGTCTCGTCGCCCGTGTAGGTCGCCTCGACCGGGACGATCCAGTACTCCATGCCGTCGGCGGGCGCCTCGTTGAACTGGTTCTCGGCGTGGATGTCCGCCCAGGCCTCGTGGGGCTTGCCGAGGTCGACGGTCCAGTCGTCGTTGCCGACGGTCTCGGCGAACGTGAACGGATTGTCGCGGGTGCCCTCCTCGGCCGCGGCCGGCTCGGGGTCGGCCGCGACGTCCTCGTCCGTGGTCGCCTGGTCCGCGACGTCCGCATCCGGCTCGGCCGGAGCATCCTCACCGGTAAGGGCGGGGGTGTCGTCGAGCGAGTCGGAGACGTCGTCGAGCACCGAGCTGTAGAAGGCCTGCGACGCCAGGACGGCGGCGCCGGCGACGACGGCCAGCACGATGCCCGCGACCGCCATGCCCTGTCGGGGCGCACCTCGACGGGCCTTCACCAGCCCGACGATCGCCAGCACCAGCCCTGCAAGGGCGAGCACGAACGCCCCGTTGTTGACGATGGGGATCAGGGACAGCAGCAGCGCGACCAGCGCGACGACGAAGCCGGCCACGGCGAGCCCGTTGCCGCGCGTCGGGGGAGGCGTGACGGGAACCGGGGGGGCGGGGTGCGGCTCGAAGGTCGGGCCGTTCGGGGTGGTGGACATGGGAACTCCTTCGGTGGTGTCGGGTGAGTGCTGAGGTTGCGGCTGGTACGGGGTCACTGCTTGTCCCACGTGCCGCAGCGGTTCGTCTCGAAGTCCTGGCCGTCGCGCAGCGCGACCGTGGGTCGGCCTCCGGTGACGATGTCGTTCTGGACGATGTCGTCCTGGTTGGTGCCGGACCGGTAGATCGCCCAGTAGCAGTCGCCGGAGACAGGCTCGGTGGTCCGGTAGGTGCCGGCCTCGACGTCCGTGCCGACGGTCCAGACCCCCTCGTCGATGCGGTTGTTCTCGATCGTCTTCTCGGTCTTGCTGACGGCCTTCTCGCGCCCGGCGACGTCCTGCTCGCGCTCGTCCAGCCCGGACTCGCGCTCGTCGAGCTCGGCCTGCCGGGTCGCCGCCTCCGTCTCGGCGTCGTCGATCCGGCTCTCCGCCGTCTCGGCGCGTGCGACGGCGCCGTCGAGCTCCGTGCGCGTCGCGTCCAGCTCGGCGGCGGTGTCGGTGACCTGCGTCTGCGCGGTCCGGGCGTCGCGATCGCGGTCGGCGGCGACCACGGTCGCCCCCGTTGCGAACGCGCCCAGGAGCGCCGCTGCCGTGCCCAGCACGATCGGCGTGCGGTGGTCACGCACCCATCGGGACGACGTCCGGGGTCGAGCGTCGGCGCCGCTCACGTCTGGTCTCCCGTCGGATCGACCGTCAGGAGCAGGTCGAGCCCCGTGTCGGGGTGGTAGCCCCACGACGCGGTGATGCCGTCCCAGGAGTCGGTCTGCCTGCCGTCGAGCGCCCGCGTGGAGTACATGAGCTCCGTGACCCGGGCCGGGGTCTTGAGCGCGCTGAGGACACAGTCGACGGTCGTGTAGCTCGCGCCGGTGAGGTCGTCGTCGCCCTGGACGTCGAGCGCCAGGGTGGTGCCGTCGTCGACGAGCTCCATTCCGTCGCTGGGCCCGCAGCCGTCGAAGGCGGCCTCGAAGGCTGCCGCACCGGGCCCGGTGTCGGTCGCGTCGCCGGCGGGTGCCGGATCACCGAGTGACAGTGCGAGCGCCACGACGGACGCTCCCACCACCATCCCGCCGAGAGTCGCGGCGACGACCGTCCCGGGGCGGTATCGCCTGTCGTCCCTCGTCGGGTCGTCGTGCGGCGGGCCCTGCGGCGGAGGCGGGGCGGTGGCCACCCGGCCGTCGACCGGTGCGTCCTCGTTCATCGTCGGCTCCTCGCGTCGATGTGCGTCGGGTGGGTTGTTCCGACCCGTCTGGCAGGAGCATCGACTCGGGGGACAGGCGCTGTCAGGAACGCGGGTGATAAAGCCTCTTATCGCGCCGCCGTGACCTTGCCGGCGCGGGTCGTGCGCCTACCCTTGGCGCGACGAGAGGAGGCGCGATGGACTCGACACCGCTGCGACCGGCACGGACGGCCGAGGCCGGGCTGCACGACCTGACGTTGTCCCTGCCGGACATCGCGCTCACGGCCGGCGTGCAGCGACCGGTGGTGTCCATGTGGCGTACGCGCCACGCCGCCGGCCCGAATCCGTTCCCTGCCCCCGTCGTGGACAGCGCAGGCTCGCCGCGTTTCCGTGCGTCGGAGGTCGTCGCATGGGTGGAGCGCACCGGCCTGGGGAAGAACATCGACTTCGCCGCCGACGTCGCGGTACGCGGCGTGCTCGACGCCCGTCCGGGGGGCGGCCGCCCCACCGACGGTCTCCTCGCGCTGCTGTGCCTGCGCGCGTACGCATCGGCGGTGCTCGCGGACCTCGCCCCCGGCGACGTGCTCGACCTGGCCGACGAGCTCGACCCCGACGACGAGTTCCTCTACCGGGAGGTGGCGGCGCTCGGGGCAGACCTCCCGGCCGTGTGCGAGCTCGCGGACCTCATGGCGTCTGCCGCATACTCGCCAGGCCGCGCCGCGGAGGCCGTGCTCGCGGACCGCTACCGCGCCGGCCGTGCGGACCTCACTCGGTCGGCGCTCGCGCCGGCAGCGCTCGACCTGGTCGCGCGGGTGGTGGAGGTGGTGGCGCCGGCGGACGTCGTGGCGAGCCCGGCGCCCGGGTGCGGCGACCTGCTGCATGCCGTCCTCGCCACGCCCGACGCCGTCGACGTCCCGACAGCGCTGGTGCCGCTGGGGGAGGGGCGCAGGCTCGCGCGACGCCGCCTGGTCGCGCACGGTTGGGACGTCCGGACGCTGGAGGACGGCGACCTGCCGACCGAGGCGGTCGTCGTCCGCCAGGTGCCGGAGGTCGGCGTCGGCGACGTGTCGGACGAGGAGGCGCTGGCCCGGGTCGACGAGGTCGTGCTGTCGCTGGGTCCGGGGCAGCGGGCGGTGGTGATCGGCCCGGCGAGCGCGCTCGTGGAGGCGGCGTCGAGCCCGGCGGTGGAGTCTGCGCGCTCGGCGCTGCTGCGCACGCACCGCCTGCGCACGGCGGTGCTGCTGCCGCCGGGGCTCGTCGTCGGCCGGTCGCGGCAGCGCCTCGCGCTGTGGGTGCTCGGCGATGCGCACCCCGACGTCGCGATCGGGGACCGGTGGACGATGGTCGCGGACCTCTCGGACGCCACCGTCAACGGCCCGACCTTCGACAGGGCAATGCTCGACGACCTGCTCACCGACGTCGTCGCCTCCCTCGACAGCGCGGATTCCGTGCGCGCGCACGCGTTCCGGTTCGCCCGCTTCGTCAGGCTCCCGGAGGTGCTCGCGCGCGGCGGCTCGCTGATCGAGTCGGGACGAGGCCTGGCGCAGGTGCCGCGCGACGACCGCGGTGCGGCGGCGGTGCGCGTCCGCGAGCTCGCGGAGCTGCTCGACGGCGAGGGCCGGCGCCCCCTCGACGTCACCGTGCGACGGGGCGCGGCGCAGCCGCTGCATGAGGCCCTGCTGGGCACCCTTGCCGACGACGGGAGGGTGCGCAGACTGCCCGGAGTCCGCCTCGCGGAGTCGATGGTCGTGCCGGCGCCGGAGAGGGATCCGGCACTGACCCGCGTGCTGGGCCCGGACGAGCTGCTCGGTGCCGTCCCGTGGGGCACGCGGGCCGTCGACCGGATGCGCCTGGCCGCCGAGCACCCTGGTGCGCGGCTCACCGAGCCGGGCGACGTCGTCGTCACGACCACGCCCCGTCCCGCGGCCGAGGTGGACCGTGACGGCTTCTCCGCCGTCGTGTACCCGGCGTGGGTTCTGCGCGTCGTCGACCCCGATGGTCCCGGGGACACCCCCCGCCTACTGTCCGATGTCGTGGCCCGCGAGATCGCCGCCCAGCCCTCGGGTGCCAAGCGGTGGCGGTCGTGGCGGGTGCGGATGCTGCCGGCGGACCAGGCGGACGACGTCGAACGTGCGCTTCGTGCCGTCGCTGACCGTGCCGCTGCCGCCCGCCGCGAGCTCGACCGTTTGGAGGAGCTCGCCGGGGCGTTGGTCGACGGCGTCGCGGTCGGCGTCGTCAAGATCGTCCCTGGCGAGGTCGACGACGGCGTCAGTGCCGCAGGACAAGATGAGGCCATCGAATGAGGAAGGACAACCGAGTGCCCCCGAGGACCAAGGCGGCCATGCCGTCGGTCGCCACGGCGACCACCATGAAGGATCTGAAGGACACGCTCTGGAAGGCCGCGGACAAGCTGCGCGGCTCGATGGACGCGAGCCAGTACAAGGACGTGATCCTGGGGCTGGTGTTCCTGAAGTACGTGTCGGACGCGTTCGAGGAGCGCCGGGAGGCGATCCTCGCGGAGTGCGTGGCTGACGGGCTCAGCGAGAACGACGCCGCGCCGCTGCTGGAGGACATCGACGAGTACCGACGTGCCGGCGCGTTCTGGGTGCCGGAGCGGGCGCGGTGGGGCTACCTGGCGCGCAACGCCAAGGGCCGCGTCGCGACGGTCGACGAACCGGAGGCGTCGGTCGGCCAGCTCGTGGACGACGCGATGGCGCACCTCATGGGGGCGAACCCGCCGCTGGCGGGCACGCTGCCGACGATCTTCAACTCGATCAGCGTGGACCAGCGGCGCCTGGGCGAGCTGGTGGACCTGTTCTCCTCGGCCAGGTTCACGGGCGTGATGGCGGACGGCACCAAGGTGTCCAAGGCACGCGACGTGCTGGGTGAGGTGTACGAGTACTTCCTGGAGAAGTTCGCCCGCGCCGAGGGCAAGCGCGGCGGCGAGTTCTTCACGCCGCCCTCCGTGGTGCGCGTGCTCGTCGAGGTGCTCGAGCCGTACCGCGGGCGCGTGTACGACCCGGCATGCGGGTCCGGCGGCATGTTCGTGCAGGCGGAAAAGTTCCTCGAGAGCCACGGCGCCGACCCGCAGGCCATCAGCGTGTACGGGCAGGAGCTCAACCAGCGCACCTGGCAGCTGGCGCGCATGAACCTGGCGATCCACGGCCTGTCCGGGCAGCTCGGCCCGCGCTGGGGCGACACCTTCGCGCGCGACCTGCACCCGGACGTGCCGATGGACTACGTGATGTCGAACCCGCCGTTCAACATCAAGGACTGGGCGCGCAGCACCGACGACGCGCGCTGGAAGTACGGCGTGCCGCCCGCGGGGAACGCCAACTACGCGTGGATCCAGCACATCCTGTCCAAGCTGGCGCCCACCGGGTCCGCGGGCGTGGTCATGGCGAACGGGTCGATGAGCTCGAACTCCGGGGGAGAGGGCGAGATTCGCGCCCAGCTCGTCGAGGCCGACCTGGTGAGCTGCATGGTGGCGCTGCCGACGCAGCTCTTCCGGTCCACGGGGATCCCCGTGTGCGTGTGGTTCGTCGCGAAGGACAAGGGCGCGCGCGCCGGCGAGGTGCTGTTCATCGACGCGCGGAACATGGGCCACATGGTCGACCGTGCCGAGCGCGCGCTGTCCGACGAGGACATCGCCAAGATCGCGAGCACGTACCACGCGTGGAAGCGCACCCCGTCGCAGGTTGAGCTTGTCGAAACCCTGTCGCTGGTTGAGCCTGTCGAAACCGAGACCACCTACGCCGACATCCCCGGCTTCTGCTACTCCGCGACGCTCGCAGAGATCAAGAACGCTGGCTATGCGCTGACGCCCGGTCGGTACGTAGGCGCCGCCGAGGCGGAGGACGACGGCGAGCCGGTGGAGGAGAAGATCGCGCGGCTCACCAAGGAACTATTCGAGCAGTTCGACGAGTCCGCGCGGCTGGAGAAGGTCGTGCGCGAGCAGTTGGAGCGGGTCCGTGCGTGAGTGGAGTGAGACAAGTTTCGGGCACCTCGGCGAGATATTCGACGGGCCGCACGCGACACCTACCCGTCGAAGCGTCGGACCATACTTCCTCAACATCTCGAGTCTTCAGAATGGTCGCCTAAACCTCAGCGAGTCAGACCATGTGTCCCCTGAAGATTTTGCGATGTGGACCAGGCGCGTGACGCCGGTGGAAGGAGATCTTCTCTTCTCATATGAGACTCGCCTTGGCGATGCCGCACTCATGCCGGGCGGCGTGCAAGCGTGCCTTGGTCGCCGGATGGCACTGCTTCGCCCGGACCGCGAGGTGGCCGACCCTCGGTATCTCCTCTATATGTACCTCGGCCCCCAGTTTCAGCGGACCATCGAGCAGAACACGATTCACGGTGCGACCGTTGAGCGGATCTCGCTGAAGACGATGGGTTCGTGGCCGGTACGTCTCCCCGACTTACGGGAACAGCGCGCGATCGCCGAGGTCCTGGGCGCCCTCGACGACAAGATCGCGGCCAATGCCCGCCTCGCCGCGACTGCTGACGAACTCGTCGGCGAGCTCTACCAGCGAGCCCTCGAAGCGGGCGATTGTCGGACCGGCTGGTTCTTTGACTTCTTCACCGTTGCGTTCGGCTCCGCCTTTAAAGGTGAGTTCTTTTCCGATCGTGGAGCGGGCCGGCCGCTCATCCGGATTCGCGATCTCAAGACCTTTTCGCCACAGGTGTGGACCAGCGAAACTCGCGCCGACGAGACGATCGTCAGGCCCGGCGACGTCGTCGTCGGGATGGACGCGGACTTTACGCCGACACCGTGGCTCGGGAGCGAGGGACTGTTGAACCAGCGGGTCTGTGTCGTGTCGTCGGCGCACTCGCGAGCGTTCACTCTCGAAGCTATCCGTGGGCCGATCGCGTTCATTGAGGGGCACAAGTCCGGGACCACGGTGATCCATCTGAACAAGAGCGATCTTACCGAGACACGGGTTGTGATCCCGGGCGAGGCGGCCGCTCGCCGGTTCGATGCCGAGGCTCAGGGCGTGCTCGACACTCGGGTGAACGCAGCGGCCGAAGCGGGCCGGCTCGCATTGCTGCGCGACGCCCTGCTCCCGCAGCTCATGTCGGGCAGTCTGCGTGTCCGTAAGGCTCGGGAGGTCGTGGATGCCCTATGAGCTCGCGGATCGGCTCGTCGTTGGTGTCGCGTCGAGCGCGCTGTTCGACCTGGCGGAGTCGGACGCCGTCTTCCGAGCGCAGGGAGAGGAGGCGTACCGGCTCCATCAGGAGGCGCACATCGATGACACTCTGAAGCCGGGGGTGGCGTTTCCGTTCCTCCAACGGCTCCTTGCACTGAATGACCTGAGGCCGGATGACGCGCTCGTCGAGGTCATCGTGCTGTCGAAGAACGACCCGTCGACGGGGCTGCGCGTGATGCGGTCGATCGCCACGCACGGGCTGGCGATCACGCGGTCGGTATTCACCCAGGGGAAGGCCCCGTACGACTACATCCCGGCGCTGGACATGTCGCTGTTCCTGTCCGGAGACCCGGCCGACGTCCGTGCGGCGGTCGACTTGGACCTCCCAGCGGGACAGGTGCTCAGCTCGTCGGCGGCGACCGAGGACGACGGACACGAGCTGAGGATCGCCTTCGACTTCGACGGCGTCCTCGCGGCGGACGACTCGGAGCGCATCTACCAGGGCGGGGGCATCGAGAAGTTCCGGGAGTACGAGCAGCAGCATCAGGCGATCCCGCTGAATCCTGGACCGCTCAGCGGATTCCTCCGGGACGTCAACCGCATCCAGGCGGTCGAGTCACAGGTGCGCGACGCGGACCCGACCTACCAGCCTAGGCTCCGGGTCTCGATCGTCACGGCCCGGAATGCACCGGCCCACGAGCGGGCGGTGCGGACGCTCCAGCAGTGGGGCGTGACCGTCAACGACGCGTTCTTCCTCGGCGGCATCGACAAGGGGCGGATCCTCGAGGTCATGCGTCCGCACATCTTCTTCGATGACCAGGAGGCGCATCTGCTCTCGACGGCGGCCTTCGCGCCGAGCGTGCACGTCCCGTACGGGGTGACGAACCAGGCGTCCGACGTCAGCTGAGCAGCGTCGTCCAGGCAATCGGCGCGCCTAGGTCACCGAGGGTCACGACGTCGTCGGCCGGAAAAGTGTCGAGGTGTTCGCGGAGACGACGGTTCCACGTCGACGTCGGATCGATTGCCCGCATCAGGTGGGACGTGACCGCGAGGATCGGATAGACACGGCCCAGGCTGCGGGCGTCAAACTTCGCGAGATAACGGAGCCTGTCGATGTGTCCGAGGCGCTTCGTGCTGATCTGTTCGACGAAATTGCGGTTCCACAGTCGTGCGTGATGTGCACAGGTGTTGCGCGCGATGTTCAGCGATTGCAACCAGTTCCCGAGGATGCGACCGTCGCCGCGCCCCTCGGCGTCGAGCAGGCCGAGGCGCGCAGCGACGGTGTCGCGATCAGCCCGTCGAGCCCCGTGGAAGAGGATCGACATCGAGCCGAAGTCGAGCACCTCGACAGCGACCCAGATGGGGATGTCGCCGTCGTACTTGTCCTGGAAGTGCTTGACGAAGTCCTCGGAAGAGCGGCCGAGGTGTTCCTCGTACTTTGCGAGCCACCGGGCGTGGCCCGACGGTTCATCGGGCCGGGAGGGCTTGGGCCGGGTGAATCGTCCGTCGAGGTGCGCAGCCTCGCGGTACGCATACGCCGAGTGCTTGCCGAGTACGTACGCGAGCTCGACCCGGACGGCGACCTCGACGCGTTCCAGTGCGTCCATGAGCAGAAGCTTGAGCCGGCGGTCGAAATCGTAGAGGCGGAGGACCTGGTCGAGCGTGGTCCCTGCGCGCACCTCGCTCCTGCGGACGGCGTGACCTGATGATTCGGACGCATCGTCGTCGATGATCCGGTACGGGTACCAGTAGCCGCTCAGTCGGTAGTAGCCGATCCGTTCCACCGCCCAGAGGCAGGTAGCCATGTCGGCTTCGATGCCGCGTTCGAGGAGGAGGCGCGCCTGCTCGTCGAAGGACCGGTAAGGCTTGCTGTAGGTGACCATCGCCCTCCTACAAATGAAGACCAGCCCGTGCCCGACCGAGGTCGGGCAGAGGGGCTGGCCGTGATGAGAGTTACTGTACCTGGGCCCGCCGACGGAGTGTCAAGGTGCTTGTACTGTTCGAGGGCAAGGCGACATCGAGGGCTGACGGCCCAGGTCACCGACGCGACGACCTGGCGATCCGTCCGGCCCGCTCGCGGAGCGCAGCTGGGACGTCGGCGTGGACGTCGAGCTCGGACGCCGAGCCGACGGCGTCGGTGACGGCTTCGGCCGTGGCGACGACGACGGCCCGGGCGTCATCGGCCCGCATGCCCCACGACTCGGCCTCGAGCACCAGGTCGCCACCGGTGATGAGGTCCAGCCTGTTCTTGCCGGCGATCGCCATGCCGGAGTGCCGGTAGTCGGCGGACACGAGGAACACCGGAGCCGTGTCATACAGGGGCGCGACGCCGTACGACGCCTCCTGGTCGATCGTGAACGAGTAGTTCTTCGCGTGCGCGTCACCGTTGCCGATGACGACGTTGAAGGTCACCTGGCGCAGCAGGTCGCGGAGGAGTTCGCTCGGGTCGACCGCCTCGGCAGCTGCCTGGCGGGCGACGGTCGCCAGCCGGCCCGGCCCCGTTCCCGAGCCTTCGTACTTGTCCACGGCGGCGAGCCCGAGGGCCTGGGCGAGGTCCTCCTGGTGGAGCCGACTCCCGTCGGCCCGGTCGAATCTCTCCACAACGATGGCCTCGCGCCCGCCCAGGGTGACGAGCTCCGACCGCGCTGCGGGAATACCCGCCGCGCGTGCGAGCCCGAGCGTCCAGTGCTCGAGCTGCACCAGGTGCGGAACGCCGGTCGCACCCCAGGGCTCGGGCTTGATCAGGTGGGTCGACATCGCGCCGTCAGCGGGCCAGGCCCACCCCGTCGACGTGCGGTGCAGCAGGACCTTGGCCTGGATCCCGCCCAGCGACGCGGTGACCGCGAGTCCGTCCGGCGGCTCGAGGGTCGGCAGGTCGGCCACGATCCGCGCGACCTCGGCGTCGTCGAGCGGCCGGAGGTGCCCGTCGGTGGGTTCCGCGCCCTCGGGGAGGAGCTGGACGGCTCCGGCGCACTCGGCGCCGACGTGCGACAGGAGGCCGAACGTGTCGCCCGGGCGCACGTGATGCTCGCGCTCCAGGGCGGCACGGGCGGCGCCCTCCGGGAGCAGGTTGTCCAGGAACCGTTCGAGCTCGGGGCCCTCGACGCGACGCTCGGTGAGCGGGAGGGACAGCGACAGCGGCCGGCTGCCCTCGCCCCAGCGCCCGAGGGCGCTCGTCGCGAACCGGAGCCGGAGGCGTCCGTTGCGCAGGCGGCGGACCTCGCCGAGCTCCTCACCCCGGAGGAACATCGTGAGTGCGGCGACCACGGTCATCCCTTCCCCTCGTCGCGGGGCTCGACGGTGATCCGGGAACCGCGGGGCACCAGGACGATCTCGTAGCCGCATGCGCTCGCCAGCTCGATGACGGTGCCGCTCGCGACGGAGGCGCCACGTTCGAGGCGGGAGACCGTCGGGCGTGACGTCCCGGCGGCCTCGGCCAGCTCGTCCTGACTCAGGAGCGCACGTTCCCGCGCGCGCTTGATCGCGGTCCCCAGGGCAGGGCCGGTGCGGGCGCGGAACCACGTCGGGGCGCTCATATCTGATTCATATCAGGTCATGCCCCGCCATGCATCATTTTTGACGCATTCGCTGCTTGGCCCTGTATGAATCACATCTGACACAGGCGCCGACCGACTGATGTGGCCGTCGCGCAGGTGGAGCAATGCAGCTGCGACCACACAGCCTGGAGAACCGACGACTTGATAAGGGTGATTACCGGCCGAAACTGCTGCTTAGGTCCGCTGGTTCGGCCACGATGGGTGCCGAGGACGACAGCCACGACCACCCGACCAGCACGGAGGACCAATGCGACCGCACGAGGCCGACTGGGAGCAGCTCGCGCTCGACCACCTGGCCGAGCCGCTCGGCTGGCAGCCCCTGCGCGGGCAGCAGATCGTTCCCGGCGCGCTCTCGGACCTCGGGCATGCCAGCTACACGGCGCTCGGCGAGCAGCCGCAGCGCGAGGCGTGGTCCGAGCTCGCGATCCCGTCCCGGATGCGTGCTGCCGCGCGCCGCCTCAACCCCGACGTGCCGCGCGAGTACCTGGAGCAGGCGCTCGCGGAGATCCTCAGGCCGACGTCGCAGGACGCGATCACCGAGAACAAGCGGATCCATGACGTCCTCGTCCAGGGCTACCGAATCGCGTACGTCGAGGACGGGCGTGAGCAGACCGCGACGGTGCGCCTCGTCTCGGCGCACGAGCACGAGAACGAGTGGCTCGCCGTCAACCAGGTCACCGTGGTCGACGGAGATGTCGAGCGACGCTTCGACGTCGTCCTCTACCTCAACGGGATGCCCGTGGTGATCGTCGAGCTGAAGAACGCAGGCTCGCCGCATGCCGACGTCGCCGCCGCGCACGCGCAGCTCACCACCTACGTCCGCGAGCTGCCGATGGCGTTCCGCTTCTGCGTGCTCACCGTCATCAGCGACGGCGTCGTCGCCAAGTACGGCACCCCGTTCACCCCGCTCAACCACTACGCGCCGTGGAACGTGGACGACGACGGTCGGGTGGTCGGCCCTGACGGACGCCCGGAGGGCGACCGGCCGTTGCACCTGGTGCACGACGACGGGCTGCTCGGCGAGGTGGCGGCGCGCACGCCCCTGGAGGTCACCCTCGACGGCCTGTTCAACCCGGAACGCTTCGGTCAGCTGCTGCGGGGCTTCGTCGCCTTCGACGCGGACGAGGACGGGCTGCACAAGCGGGTCGCCAAGCCGCACCAGTACTTCGCCGTCACCAAGGCGGTCGCCGCGACCGCCGAGGCGGTCCGCGGGGACGGCAGGGCCGGCGTCGTGTGGCATACGCAGGGCTCCGGGAAGTCGATGGAGATGGAGCTCTACGCCGCGGCGATCGGGCGGCATCCCGCGCTGGAGAACCCGACGATCGTCGTCATCACCGACCGCACGGACCTGGACGACCAGCTCTTCCAGACGTTCGCCCGCTCCCAGCTGCTCGCCGAGCAGCCGCGCCAGGTCACGCGCCGCAGCGAGCTGCGCAGCGAGCTCGCGAACCGTGCCACCGGCGGTATCTACTTCACGACGCTGCAGAAGTTCGGGCTCACCGCCGAGGAGAAGCGCGCGGGCCGCAAGCACCCCGTGCTCTCCGAGCGGCGCAACGTCGTCCTCGTCGTCGACGAGGCGCACCGCAGCCACTACGACGACCTCGACGGCTACGCGTGGCACCTCAAGAACGCGCTGCCGAACGCGACCCTGATCGCGTTCACCGGGACGCCGGTCACCGGCGAGCGGGACACGGAGGCCGTGTTCGGCGACGTCATCGACGTCTACGACCTCACCCGCGCGGTCGCCGACGGCGCGACGGTCCCGGTCTACTTCGAGTCGCGACTCGTCAAGGTCGCGTTCCCCGACGACGTCGACCCGGGCACGATCGACACCGCCGCGGACGAGGCGACCGTCGGCCTCGACGACGCCGAGCGCGCCCGCATCGAGAAGTCGGTGGCCGTCGTCAACGCCGTCTACGGCGCCCCCGCCCGCCTGAAGACCCTGGCGGACGACCTGGTATCGCACTGGGAGCAGCGCAGGGACGCGGTCGCCGAGCTCGTGCGCCCGGCGACCGGAGCGCGAGTCGCGGCCGGCGGAGCCCCCGGCAAGGCGCTCGTCGTCGCCGGCACCCGGGAGATCTGCGCCCGGCTCTACGAGCAGATCGTGGCGCTGCGGCCCGAGTGGCACTCGGACGACGTCACCCGCGGCAGGGTCAAGGTCGTGTACTCCGGCGACGCCGGGGACCAGCCGCCGATCGCCGACCACGTGCGACGCGACGGCGAGAACACCCTGATCAAGAACCGGCTCAAGGACCCCGACGACGAGCTCGAGATCGTCATCGTCAAGGACATGCTCCTGACCGGGTTCGACGCCCCGCCGCTCCACACCCTGTATCTCGACCGACCGCTCCGCGGCGCACTGCTCATGCAGACCCTGGCGCGCGTGAACCGGACGTTCCGCGGCAAGGACGCCGGTCTGCTGGTCGCCTACGCTCCCGTCGCGGAGAACCTCGCGGCGGCGCTCGCGCAGTACACGGTGCGGGACCAGGCGGAGAAGCCCGTCGGGACACCGCTCGCGGAGGTCGCCGCCGCCACGCGCGAGCTCGTCCTGGCGCTGCGAGAGCTAGTCGAGCCCACCGGCTGGCGCACGCGACTCCGTGAGGCGGGGTCCGGCGGCCGTGCCTACATCGGCGTCGTGCTCGATGTCGTGAGCTGGCTCCGCAGCCCGCGCACGCCGCAGAACCGTGTGCCTGCCGATTCCGACGCGGAGCCTGTCGGTGACACCTTCCGCCGTCGAGCACAGGCGCTCTCGCGTGCCTGGTCGGCGTCGGGTCGGCACGACTCGCTCGCCGACCTCGCGGACGAGGCGCGCTTCTACGAGGAGGTGCGGGTCTGGATGGGCAAGCTCGACGCCGAGGAGCGGCAGGCCAGTGGCCAGCCCATCCCCGAGGACGTGCAGCGCCTGCTCAACCAGTTGACGGCGACGTCGGTCGACGCGCGCGACGTCGTCGACGTCTACGACGCGGCCGGCCTGGAGAGCCCCCGGCTCGACCAGCTCGACGGCGACTTCCTGGCGAAGGCCAAGGAGGCACCCCACCCGCAGATCACGATCGAGGCGCTGCGCGCCCTCGTCGTCGCCGAGGCCCGCGCCGCCACGGCCGGGAACCTGGTGCGGCGGCAGGCGTTCTCGGAGCGGCTGTCACAGCTCATGCTCAAGTACACGAACGCGAACCTCACCTCGGCGGAGGTGATCGCGGCGCTCGTCGAGATGGCACGCGAGGTCGTGGCCGAGTCCGAGCGGGGGGCGAGGTTCGACCCGCCGCTCGGGCGCGACGAGCTCGCCGTCTACGACGCGGTCGCGCAGAACGAGTCCGCCGCACTGCTGCAGGGTGACGACAAGCTCGCGGAGATCGCGCGCGAGCTGATCGTGGTGCTCCGTCGCGACGTCAAGACCGACTGGACCGTGCGCGACGACGTGAAGGCGAAGTTGCGCTCGTCGATCAAGCGCCTGCTCATCAAGCACAAGTACCCGCCGGACCAGCAGCCCGAGGCCATCCGTCTCGTCATGGCACAGATGGAGGCCATGGCCCCGAGGTACGCGGCATGAGCCCGGAGTCTCCCGAGGGGGCGCGTCGCCGGTTCAACCTCCCGATGGGGAGCCGGAGCGGTGCAGGCCGGACCCGCGCCTGTTTCACGAGTCGCAGGCTCTCCGCAACGTGCAGCCGCGGATCCAGGCTGCCGTCGCCGAGGGTGCATTCCTCGCCGTCCAGGAGGCCAAGGGCGCCGGCGAGAGCGACACGATGCAGGCCGCCATCCTCGCGGCGTACGCCCGTGCGTGGGACAACCTGCGCGTGGTCATCGAGCGCCGGGTCGAGGACGACGTGATCTAGATCGCGTGTCGCCTCGAAGGCAAGGTCGACCTCGGGTTCGGGATCCACACGCGCGACGCGCTGCCGGTAGCGACGGCGGACGAGAGCGGTGGAGAGGCGTCCTGGTCCGGCCTCGGAATTCGCCCCTTCCGCCGGGCGTGACCGACCTACCCTCGAAGGATGCGGGTGCTGTTCGCGACGACGGGCGGTCAGGGGCACTTTCTGCCGATGGTGCCGCTCGCCCGCGCGGTCGCCGAGGCCGGTCACGACGTGCGGGTCGCGGCGCCCGACTCCTTCGCGAAGCACGTCGCGCCGACCGGTCTGCGCCACGAGCCGTTCGGCGACGCGGACCCCGCGGCGCTGGGGGCCGTCTTCGGCGCGCTGCCGGGCCTGTCCCCGCAGGAGGCGAACGCACGAGTGATGACCGAGGTGTTCGGCCGCCTCGACCCGGTCGCGGCGCTGCCTGCGGTCGCCTCGCTCGTCGACAGGTGGCGGCCCGACCTGGTGGTCCGTGAGCCCGCGGAGCTGGCCTCGCTCGTCGCCGCGGAGGCCGCCGGAGTCCCGCACGCGCAGGTGGCGATCGGGCTGCGGTCCCTGCTCACGGCCTTCGTCGACGAGCTGACCGGTCCGCTGGCCGCCCTCGCGGCCGGGGCGGGCATCGACCACGACCTCGCCGCCGCGGCCGCGGCGGAGCCCGTCTTCACCAGCGTGCCGTCCTCGTTCGACGACGACCACGACGACGTCCCGCCGGTGCGCTACCGGATCCCGGCGTCCAGCGCGCCGGCCCCGCCGCTGCCCGCGTGGGGCGACCCCGACGCGCCGCTCGTCTACGTCTCCTTCGGCACGGTCGCCGCCGCGCAGGGGTTCGACGGCGCCTACGCCGCCGCCGTCGAGGCCATGGCCGAGGTGGACGTGCGCGCCCTCGTGACGGTCGGCGCCCACGGCGACCCGGAGGCCTGGGCCCCGTGGCCGCGCAACGTGCACGTGGAGCGCTGGTGGCCGCAGGAGGCGGTGATGCCGGACGCGTCGGCGATGGTCGGGCACGGCGGGTTCGGCACCACCACCATGGCGCTCGGGGCGGGCGTCCCGCAGGTGGTGGTCCCGTTGTTCGCCTCCGACCAGTGGATCAACGCCAGCCGGGTCGCCGAGCTGCAGGCGGGTATCGCCCTCGAGGCCGGGCGAGGGCTCGCCGACCGGCTGCGTCCTGCGCTGCACGCCGTCCTCCACGACGCGCGCTACCGGGCCGCCGCACGGGGCCTGGCCGACGAGATGGGCGCGCTTCCTCCCCCGTCGGCGATCGTGGGACGGTTGATGGCGCTGGCCCGGTGACCTGAGGGCGGCGTCGGCGGCGTCACGCGTCGTCGAGCGCCAGCGGACGCACCCGCCCGCCGGCGGCGACGAAGAACCCGCGCAGGCGGACGCCCCGGTCGTCGGCCTCGGCGCGCAGGTCGTGGTTCCAGGCGCGGTCGTCGGCGGTGAGCGTGGCGTCGCCGGGCCGCTCGAGGACGACGACGGCGCAGCCGCCGGGCGCCTCGTCGTCGACCACGCTGCGCAGCACGGTGCCCAGGCCGACGAGAGCGGCGGCATCGGGCCGGACGGGGACGTCGTCGATGGGGAGGGCCAGACCGAGGAGCCGGTCGTCGGCGTCGAGCCAGGTGACGGTGAGGGTGCGCCGCCGCGCGTGGACGCCGCCCGCGAGGAAGTGGGCGAGCTCGAGGAGCTCGGCGTCGTCGGCGACCTGGTCGCCCGGGCGGAACGGGGAGATGGTTTCCATGCGCCGTCACCCTGCCGCAGCGGTGCCCCCGCCCGCCGGAGTTATCCACAGGCCCGGCCGTCCGGTCAGACGGAGAGTAGCCCCGCCAGCTCGGCACGGCCCAGGTACTCCGCCCAGCCGGCCGGCGTCGTCCCGAAGCGACCGTCGACGGCGGTGGGGTCCGCGCCCGCCTCGAGCAGCAGCCGAGCGTCGTCAGGGGTGCCCGTGCTCGCCACGTGGTGCAGCGCCGTGCTTCCGTCGTCGGCCACGACCGTGACCGGGAAGCCGTGGGTCACGAGCGACCGCACCGCGTCCCAGCGGCCGAGCCCGGCCAGCTCCACGAGCAGCGTCGGGTGCCGGTCGGGCAGGTCGCCCAGGCCGCCGTTCAGCCGGAGCATCCGCTCGAGGTCGGCCGCGCGTCCTCCGAGCGCCACGGCGACGACCGGGTCGCGGCGCTGGCGCTGTGCACGGTAGATGTCGCGCAGCAGGCAGATCTCGGCACCGTGCGCCATCGCCTCGCGGTTGAGGTGCACCACGAGCGCGGCGAGGGAGTCGCCCGCGAACGGCCCGCCGCGGGGCCCGAGGGGCTCGGCGAGCGCGTCGTCGTCGAGCCGCCGGAGGTTGTCGCGCCACAGCTCATAGCCCTCCCGCAGGAGGTCGAGGCCGCCGGCGGCCGTCAGGGGCAGCGGCTCCGGCCAGTGTCGGCCGTCGAACATGTCGGCGTCCGCGGGGGCGGGAGTGGGGCCGAAGAACGTGCGGCCCCGCTTGCCCCAGACGTCGCGCCCCAGATGCGCGGCACGCCACGCGATCGTCGTCACCGGGGGCACGGGCGGGTCCACCGGCGTCAGCTCGATCCGGACGGCGCCGTCGTCGTCGCGCCGCAGGCTCCACGCGCCGTCGACCGGCTCCCACAGGTACTCGTCGTCGGTGAGCCCCTGCAGCCGCGGCCACAGGTGCGCGTCCCAGTAGAACTCGACCTGGCCCAGCAGGAGCGTGCGCAGCGTCGTCGTCATCCCCCGATCCTGCCCCGGAGTCGGTCGCCGAGCATGCAGTTGCGCACGTTCTGAGCGTTCAGAACGTGCGCAACTGCATGCTCGGATGGTCAGCCGGCGAGGTAACGGGCGTACGCGCCGGTGGTGAGGAACGGCGGGAACTCCTCGCCCAGCGCCACCTCGCGGAACAGGGCCACGGCGTCGTCGAACCGGTCGCCGGACGACCGGGGTAGGCCGCGGAGCACGTCGCGCAGCACGGCCTCGCACCGCACGCGGGTGATGGGCAGACCGTCCTCCGTGGTCGTTCCGGAGGCCACCCACTGCCACACCTGCGACCGAGAGATCTCGGCCGTGGCGGCGTCCTCCATGAGGTGGTCGATCGCCGCCGCACCCGTGCCGCGCAGCCACGACTCGATGTACCGCACCCCCACGGACACGTTGGTGCGCAGGCCCGCCGCGGTGACGGTCGCTCCGGTCCGGCGGGCCGACGCGACGTCGAGCAGCTCGGCCTGGCCCACCTCGACGTCGTCGCGCAGGCGGTCCACCTGGTGCTCCCGCTCGCCGAGCACCTCGTCGAACGCGCCCCGCGCCACCTCGACCAGGTCCGGGTGCGCCACCCACGTGCCGTCGAAGCCGGCCGCGGCCTCGCGCGTCTTGTCGGACCAGACCTGCTCGACGGCGCGCTCGGTCACCTCGGGGGAGCGGCGGTCGGGGACGAACGCGCTCATCCCGCCGATGGCGTGCGCCCCACGCCTGTGGCACGTGGCGACGAGCAGCTCGGTGTACGCCCGCATGAACGGCGCCGCCATCGTCACCTGGCCACGGTCGGGCAGCACGTACGACGACCCCCGCTTGCGGAAGCACTTGATGATGCTGAACAGGTAGTCCCAGCGACCGGCGTTGAGCCCGGCGCAGTGGTCGCGCAGCTCGTAGAGGATCTCCTCCATCTCGAACGCGGCGGGCAGCGTCTCGATGAGCACCGTCGCACGGATCGTGCCGCGGGGGATGCGGAGCGCGTCCTGGGCGACCTCGAAGACCTCGTTCCACAGCCGCGCCTCGCGGTAGCCCTCCAGCTTCGGCAGGTAGAAGTACGGCCCGCGCCCGCGCTCGATCAGCTCGGCCGCGTTGTGGAACAGGTACAGGCCGAAGTCGACCAGCGAGCCCGACGCCGGCTGCGTGGACCCGTCCGGGCCGGTGTACGCCAGGTGCGACTCGAACAGGTGCCAGCCGCGGGGCCGGAACACGATCGTCGGGAGCTCGGTGAGGTCCGTCGAGCGCAGCGCGTACCGCTTGCCCGCCGGGTTCGTGAACGTCAGCGTGCCGCGGATCGCGTCGTGCAGGGCGAGCTGGCCCTCCACGACGTTGCGCCAGGTCGGGGACTGCGCGTCCTCGGCGTCGGCCAGCCAGCACCGGGCGCCCGAGTTGAGCGCGTTGATCGTCATCTTCGGGTCCGTCGGGCCCGTGATCTCGACCCGGCGGTCGCTCAGCCCCGGCGCCCCGGCCGCGCCCGCGACCCGCCAGGACGGGTCGTCGCGCACGGGCCGGGTGGCCGGGTGGAAGTCCGGGTCGTCGCCGTCCGCGATCCGCCGCATCCGGCGCTGGCGCTCCAGCAGGAGGCCGGTGCGGTCGTCGGCGAACCGGTCGTGCAGCATCGCCAGGAACGCCAGCGCCTCCGGGGTGAGGATCTCCTCGTCGCGCGGCCCGAGCGGGGCGGTGACGCTGAGGTGCCCCTCGGCGAGCGTCGTCCCGCCCCAGACGAACGGGTCGGTGGCGGTGTCGGCGAGCGGGGTGCCGACGGCGGGAGCCACGGCCGGCACGGGGGCGGTGCGCGGGGGAGCGGTGGTCGAGGACGTGAGCGTGGTCATGGCGTGCCTCCGGTCGATCGGGGCTGGGAGGGGGGAGGGGAGCGGTGCCGCTCAGAACTGGGCGGCCTCGGTGGAGCCGGCGAGCGCGAGGGTGGCGGCGTCGGGGTTGAGCGCCGTCGACACCCGGTCGAAGTAGCCGGTGCCGACCTCGCGCTGGTGCTTGGTCGCGGTGTAGCCGCGCTCCTCGGCGGCGAACTCGGCCTCCTGCAGCCGCACGTAGGCGGACATCTGCTCGCGGGCGTAGCCGTGGGCGAGGTCGAACATCGAGTAGTTGAGGGCGTGGAAGCCGGCCAGGGTGATGAACTGGAACCGGAAGCCCATCGCGCCCAGCTCGCGCTGGAACTTCGCGATCGTGTCGTCGTCCAGGTGCTTCTTCCAGTTGAACGACGGCGAGCAGTTGTAGGCCAGCATCTGGTCCGGGAAGTCGGCCTTCACGGCCTCGGCGAACGACCGCGCCAGCTCGAGGTCCGGGGTGCCGGTCTCCATCCAGATGAGGTCGGCGTACGGGGCGTAGGCCTTGGCGCGGGCGATGCACGGCTCGACGCCGTTCCGCACCTCGTAGAAGCCCTCGCCCGTGCGCCCGCCGGTGAGGAACGGGCGGTCGCGCTCGTCGACGTCGGACGTGATCAGCGTGGCCGCCTCGGCGTCCGTGCGGGCGATGACGACGCTCGGCACGTCGGAGACGTCGGCCGCGAGCCGCGCCGCGTTCAGCGTGCGCACGTGCTGCTGGGTGGGGATCAGCACCTTGCCGCCCAGGTGGCCGCACTTCTTCTCGCTGGCGAGCTGGTCCTCCCAGTGCACGCCCGCGGCACCCGACGCGATCATCGAGCGCATCAGCTCGTACGCGTTGAGCGGGCCGCCGAACCCGGCCTCGGCGTCCGCCACGATCGGGGCGAGCCAGTCGCGGGTCGGCGCGCCGTTCTCGGAGACGTCGATCTGGTCGGCGCGCAGCAGCGCGTTGTTGATGCGGCGCACGACCGCCGGCACCGAGTTGGCCGGGTAGAGCGACTGGTCGGGGTAGGTCTGGCCCGCGAGGTTCGCGTCGCCGGCCACCTGCCAGCCCGAGAGGTAGATCGCCTGCAGGCCCGCCTTCACCTGCTGCACGGCCTGGTTGCCGGTCAGCGCGCCGAGGGCGTTGATGAAGTCCTCCTCGTGGAGCTGGCGCCACAGCCGCTCGGCGCCCCGGCGGGCCAGGGTGAACTCCTCGCCGACCGACCCCCGCAGCGCGACGACGTCCTCGGCGGCGTAGGTGCGCTCGATGCCCGCCCAGCGGGGGTCGGACGCCCACTGCTCGGTCAGCTGCTCGGCCGTCTGCGTCTGGTCGCCGGCGGCGGTCGTGGTGGTGCGGGGCTCGAGGGTGGCGGTCATGTCGTGCCTCTTTCGTCTCTCGGTGTCGCGTCGTCCGGTGGTGCCGATGTCCACGACCCTGACGCTTCGAACGACCCCGCCGCCAGCAGTTCCGAGGAGAAGATTCGAGGTTCTTCTCCTGGACGGAAGGTGTGGCACGTGTCACCCTCGAGCATGGCCATCTCGACCGAACCGCGGCCCGGTACCCGGGACGACGCCACCCTGCCGATCGCTCAGGAGGCCGACGCCCTGACGATCGGCCGCCGCATCCGGCACCTGCGCACCCGCCGCGGCATGACGTTGGAACAGCTCGGTGACGCCATCGGACGTGCGCCGTCACAGGTCTCGATGCTCGAGAACGGCAAACGCGAGCCGACGATCGCGCGCCTGCAGGCGGTGGCCCGCGCCCTCGGTGCGACGGTCGAGGACCTGCTCTCCGCCGAGCCGCCGTCCCACCGTGACGCCCTCGAGATCGAGCTCGAGCGCGTGCAAAGGGGGTCGCTCTTCTCCGCGCTCGGGGTGCGCCCCGTGAAGGTGGGCAAATCGCTGCCGTCGGACGCCCTGGAGGCGATCGTCGGACTGCAGCGAGAGCTCGAGCGGCTGCACTCCGAGCGCGCGCTCACCCCGGAGGAGGCGCGCCGGGCCAACACGGAGCTGCGCGCGGACATGCGGGCCCAGGACAACTACTTCCCCGACCTGGAGATCGTCGCGCGCGGCCTGCTCGACGACGTCGGGCACGGCCGGGGCCCGCTGCCGCAGCGCGCGGTGGGCGAGCTGGCCGCCCACCTGGGCTTCTCGATCCACTACGAGCCGGACCTGCCGCAGTCCACGCGCGCCGTCATCGACCAGCTGCACCGCCGCGTGTACCTGCCGAGCAACGGGATCCGGGGCCGGTCCGAGGCGCGGTCGGCGGTGCTCCAGGCGCTCGCGTCGCACGTGCTGGAGCACGCGGAGCCGCGCGACTACCGTGAGTTCCTGCGCCAGCGCGTCGAGGCGAACTACCTGTGCGCGGCGCTGCTGGTGCCCGAGCGGGAAGCCGTCAAGCAGCTGCGCGAGGCCAAGGAGCGGCGGTCGATCTCCTTGGAGGACCTGCGCGACGCGTTCGCCGTCTCCTACGAGACGGTGGCGCACCGCTTCACGAACCTGGCGACCCGGCACCTCGGCATCCCGGTGCACTTCATGAAGGTCCACGAGTCGGGGGCGATCCACAAGGCGTACGAGAACGACGGCGTGCGGTTCCCGGCCGACCCGCTGGGGACGGTCGAGGGGCAGCACGTGTGCCGGCACTGGACCGCCCGCGTGGTCTTCGGCATCGCCGACCGGCTCAGCCCGTACTACCAGTACACCGACACCCCGACCGGCACGTACTGGTGCACGTCCCGCGTGCAGGACACCGCCGACGGGCGGTTCTCCGTGAGCGTGGGCGTGCCGTACGCGCAGGTCAAGTGGTTCCTGGGGCGGGAGACGACGGCGCGCAGCACGTCGCGCTGCCCCGACGAGAGCTGCTGCCGCCGGCCCGCCGAGCCGCTCGCGCGCCGCTGGGACGGCCATGCGTTCCCCAGCGCCCGCCCGCACGCGTCGATGCTGGCCGCGATGCCGTCCGGCGCGTTCCCCGGCGTCGACACGACCGAGGTGTACGAGTTCCTGGAGCGGCACGCGCCGGTGGCCGACTGACGCCGACGGAGGGGTCAGTCGTGCCAGGCGCCCACCCACTCGTCCCAGCGCGGGCCGTCGCCCAGGGGCTCGCCGTCGCCCGACCGGGCGCGCAGGCCGGACAGGACGAGCCCGAGGTAGCGCAGGTGCAGGGCGTCCGCCTCGGCCCGGGGGAACGGCAACGACGGTCGCAGATGGAGCAGGAGCTGCATGACGTCGGCGGTGGTGAACCCGGCGGGCAGCACGCCGGCCGCGCGGTCGTGCGCGACGAGGCGCTCGAGGCCGGCGCGCAGGTCGTCGGTGGCGGCCGCGAGGTCCGCCGGCAGCGGGCCGGTCGCGCCGGTCGGGCGGAGCAAGGGGCCGGTGGCGCCCGTGATCTGCCGGGCGAGAAAGGTGCCGACCCCGCCGTCGGCGCCCTCCCGCGGCGTCCTCTCGACCTCGTCGGCCACCTCGGCCGCGAGCCGGGCCGCCTCGCGCACGCCGTGCACGCGCAGCGCCTCGACCAGCGCGTCCTTGGTGGGGTAGCGGCGGTAGACCGAGCCGACGCCGACGCCGGCGTGGCGGGCGACGTCGGCCATCGACGCGCCGTGCCCCTGGGTGGCGAAGACCTCGCGGGCGGCGGCCAGCACGGCGGTGTCGTTGGCCCGCGCCTCCCGCTTCCGGCCGGGCAGCGGGCGGTCGGCGCGCTCGTCGGCGGGGCCGTCGGTGGGGGAGGGCATGGGCACACGGTAGCCCGCGCCCGGATGCTAGGGTGAATCGGAACGGGCATTCCGTTCCGATTGATTGGCACCGCGCGACGAGGCGCTGCCACCCTCACCACAGAGAGCGAGCACGCCCGTGCCTCCGACCCGCCCGGCGCCCGACGGCGCCCCCGCCCGCCCGACCGACAGCACCGTCGTGCGCCACCCCGGCCGGGTGACGTTCGCGCTGAGCGCCGCGGTGCTCGCGTTCTCCCTGATGCAGACGCTCGTCGTCCCCGCACTGCCGACCCTGGGCCGGGAGCTCGGCGCCACCGCGCAGGGCACCGGATGGATCCTCACCGCCTTCCTGCTCGCCGGCGCCGTCCTGGCTCCCGTCGTCGGAAACCTCGGGGACCGGTTCGGGCACCGCCGCGTGCTGCTCGGCACGATCCTCGTGTTCGCCGCGGCGACCCTCGCGGCCGCGGTTGCGCCTAGCCTCGGCGTGCTGCTCGCGGCCCGCGTGGTGCAGGGCGTGAGCACCGCGACCTTCCCGCTCGCCCTCGCGCTGGCGCGCTCCGTGCTGTCCGGGCCGCGGCTCGCGGCCGCCTTCGGCTGGATCCCCGGCATGATCGGCCTCGGCGCGGGCGCCGCGCTCGTCGTGGGCGGCGTCGTCGTGGACGCGCTCGGCTGGCGCTGGCTGTTCGTGCTGGGCGCCGTCCTGATCCTCGGCTCGGGCGCCCTGGTGGCCGCCTGGGTGCCGCGCGGCGGCGCGCCCGCCGTGCAGCGCCGCACCGACTGGCCCGGCATCGCGCTGCTCGCGGGCGGCCTCGTGGGCGTGCTGCTCGCGGTCTCCCAGGGCGGTTCCTGGGGCTGGGGCTCGGCGCGGACGCTCGTCGTCGGCGCCGCCGGCGTGCTGCTGCTCGCCGTGCTGGTGCTCGTGGAGCGCCGCACGGCCGCGCCGGTGGTGGACGTGCGGACCTTCCGCCACGGCCCGATCGTGCTCGTCAGCCTGCTCACCGTGGCCGTGGGCTTCGTGCCGTACGTCTGCTACGTGGCGCTGCCGCTGCTCATGCAGGCCCCGGCGGGCACCGGCTACGGGCACGGGATGAGCGTGACCCTCTCAGGGCTGGCCATGCTCCCCAGCGCCGTGCTGGTCTTCCTCGGCGGCCGGGCGACCCCGGCGCTGGTGCGCCGTATCGGCCCCGGTGGCACCGGTGCCGTCGCGGCGGGGGTCATGGCCCTCGGCGCGGCCGGCCTGGCGCTGTGGCCCGCGACGCCGTGGGCCGTGGTCGTGGCGTTCTCCGTGCTGGGCCTCGGCAACGGCATCGGCTACGCGATCTGCGCCCAGCTCGTCGTCTCCTGGTCGCCTCCCACCGAGACCGGCGCTGCGACGGGCCTCAACAGCGTCGTCCGCACCGTGGGCTCCGCGGCGGCAGCGCCCGTGGTCACCGCGCTGCTCGCGGCCGGCACGACCGACCCCGCCGGCGCCTACTCCGCCGCGTTCTGGGTGGCGACGACGGTCAGCGTGGTCGGCGTGCTGGTCGCGCTCACCCTCGTCGTGCGGTCGCGGCGCGCGGCGCACTGAGGCCGCTCAGGGTTCCCCCAGGGTCGAACCGGGGGGACACCCCATGGTGGCGGCACCGCCCCGCACCGGAGGGTGGGAGGCATGATCGACGCGATCGCCTCCCTCTGGGCGCAGCTGGAGAGCATGCTGTTCGGCCTCGTGGCGTCCGCCTGGGCGTTCCCCGCGCTGTTCGCGTCGACGGCAGCCGACGGGTTCTTCCCGCCCGTGCCCGGCGAGACCGTGATCATCATGCTGGCGGTGGGCGCCGAGACCGGCTCCGGCGTCAACCTCGCCCTCGTGGTGCTGGTGGCGGCGCTCGGCGCGTGGTGCGGCGACCAGGTGGCGTACGCGCTCGGTCGTGCGCTGGGCACGTCCCGGGTGCCGTTCCTGCGCGGCCCCCGCGGTCAGCGCGCCGTGGCCTGGGCCGCCCGGTCCTTCGAGCGGCGCGGCGCCTCCGTGGTCCTCGGCGCGCGCTTCGTGCCCGTGGGGCGGATGGCGGTCAACGTCACGGCCGGCGCCGTCGGCTTCCCCCGGCGCCGCTTCATGGGCCTGTCTGCCGTGGCGTCGGTGGCGTGGGCGGGCTGGTCGGTGCTGATCGGGGTGGTGGCCGCCCAGCCGCTCGGCGACCACCCGCTGCTGGCCGTCGCCGTCGGGGTCGTCGTCGGCACCGTGCTCGGCGTCGTCGTGGACCGGGTCCTCACGGCCTGGGGTGCGCGCGGCAGGCGGGCGGCCGCCCCGGCGCCGCGGACGCCCGCGGTCGCACGGCGCGAGCCCGCCCTCGCGGGCGGAGGCGTCGGTCCGCGCGTGCCCGCCCGCGGTACCGGTGCGCTCAGTGCTCCCTGCGGTCCTTCTCGTCCCCGATGAAGTCCTCGACGTCGTCGTCGATGCCGTCGAGATTCATGTCGGCGGTGCGGGCCCGGCGGGCGTCCCAGCGCAGCATGAGGGCGCCGAGCACCGCCGCGATCACCGAGCCCATGAGGATGGCCGCCTTGGCCCCTTCGGTGTGCTCCGAGGCGTGCCCGAACGACAGCTCCGCCACGAGTAGCGCCACGGTGAACCCGATACCGGCGAGGAGCGCGACGGGCAGCAGGTCGCGCACGCCGATGCCCTGCGCGAGCCGCAACGGCGTCAGGCGCGTCACGAGCCACGTCGTGCCGAGCACGCCGACGAGCTTGCCGACCACCAGCCCGACCGTGATCGCCGGCACCACCGGCTGGGAGAGGATCTCGGTCACGCCGCCGCCGTCGACGAGGTTCACCCCGGCGGCGAAGAAGGCGAAGACGGGCAGGGCCACGCCCTGCGACCAGGGCTTGACCGCGTGCTCGTAGCGCTGGGTGCGCGCCTCGGCCTCGCCGTGGGCCGGTCGCGCGGCCACGGTGAAGCCCATGAGCACGCCGGCGACCGTGGCGTGCACGCCCGAGGAGTGCATGAATGCCCACGCGACCACGAACAGCGGCACCAGGATCCACCACCGCGGGGCGCGCGAGCGCACGTACCAGCCGAAGACGGCGATCGTGACCAGCGCGGCCGCGAGATAGGCGAAGCTGAGGTCCTCCGTGTAGAAGACGGCGATCACGATGATCGCCAGCAGGTCGTCGACGACGGCGAGGGTGAGCAGGAAGGTCCGCACCGCGGTGGGCAGGCCCTTGCCGAAGACGGCGAGGACGCCGAGCGCGAACGCGATGTCGGTGGCCGTCGGGATCGCCCAGCCCTCGAGCGCGCCCGGCTCGTCCAGCGCGACGACGACGACCGAGTAGATGACCGCGGGCACCACCATGCCGCCGACGGCGGCGAGCATGGGGACACCCGCCTCCTTCGGGCTGCGCAGGCTGCCGGCCACGAACTCGTGCTTGAGCTCGAGGCCGACGACGAAGAAGAAGATCGCCAGGAGCCCGTCCGCCGCCCACTCGGCGACCGTGAGGTTCAGGTGCACGGGGACGGGGCCGATGCTGTCGAAGCCGACCGTCGCCTCGGACAGGGCGAAGTACCAGTCACGCCAAGGGGCGTTCGCGCAGATCAGGGCGAGGACGGCGGCGCCGATGAGGAGCGCTCCGCCCGTCGTCTCGCGGGAGGCGAAGCGGCGCAGCCGGGCGCCGGCGGTCGGGGTGGCGGTCTCGGAGGTCAGGGCGTTCTCCTGTCCGGTCGTGGGGTCGTTCTGTCGCCCGGCGTTGCAGCCGGTGCCACCGACCAGACTTCCCGGCTCACCCGCGGGTCAGCCTAGCGTCCGGCGGGCGGTGCCCGGGGCCAGCGTCCGTCAGGTCGTCTCGCGGGCCATCTCGACCAACCGGGTCAGGGTGTTCCAGTTCCGCGCCGTGGTCCAGGTGCCCGCGGCGCGGTCGATCGCCGCCGGGGTGAGCCTCGACCGGCCGATGCCGTTCACGTAGTCCACGTAGAGCACGTCGTCGACGACGGCGAACCGTTCCGACCGGCCTTCCGCGAGCTGTGCCAGGCCCTCGGGGTCCGCCGGCTCGGGGGAGACATGCACCTGCACGTGCGACGGGTGGTCCGCGACGGCGTCGGGGAACGGGTCGGCGGCCAGGATCGCGGCCGCGCGCTCCGCCGTGACCGCCACGGCGCGCAGGTCGCCGCCGAGCTGTGCGGCGAGCGCGGCGGTGACACGCTCGGCGACGTCGTCGTCGCCCGCGTCGCCCGTCGCGACGAGGTTGCCGCTGTTCGCGTAGGTGCGGGCGTCCGAGAGGCCCGCCGCGCCGGCGGCCTCGCGCAGGTCGGCGGAGCTCACGCGGCGGGACCCGCCGACGTTGACTCCGCGCAGCAGCACGACCCAGGCGGTGGGCGCGTCGGAGGAGGTCATGGGTCCATGGTGCTCGCCCGGCCGGGGCGCGTCGCGGCGGAGTCCGTCGTGTGAACGCCGGGTGACATCTTCCCGACCCGCCGACGCGGGGGTGGTGGCGCGAATCACAGCGTCGTAGTTTGACGGCAGGGACGGTGTCCAGCCGTCCTTCGGGAGGCCAGCCGATGGGGTTCACGCTCCGTGCGGGAGGGCCGGCACCGGCCCCGCGCCGCACGGCGCGCCCGGGTCGGCCGCCCGCCCACCAGGAGGGAGCTCGTCGTGGCCCGAACCGCAGCCGTCCCTGAGTGCGACACCGTCGACACCGTCAACACTGCCGGCACGACCCCGCGCACGTTCGTCGTCGACACGTCCGTGCTGTTGTCCGACCCCCGGGCGATCCACCGCTTCGCCGAGCACGACGTCGTCCTGCCGGTCGTCGTCATCACGGAGCTCGAGGCCAAACGGCACCACGCCGAGCTCGGCTACTTCGCCCGCAGCGCCCTGCGGATGCTCGACGAGCTGCGCCTCAAGCACGGTCGGCTCGACGCGCCGATCCCCGTGGGCGAGGTGGGCGGCACGCTGCGCGTCGAGCTCAACCACACCGACCCGCAGGTGCTGCCCGCCGGGTTCCGCCTCGGCGACAACGACACGCGGATCCTGTCGGTCGCGGCCAACCTCGCGGCCGAGGGTTGCGACGTCACCGTGGTCTCCAAGGACCTGCCGATGCGGGTCAAGGCCTCGGCGGTCGGCCTGCGCGCGGAGGAGTACCGGCATGAGCTCGCCGTCGACTCCGGGTGGACCGGGATGCGCGAGATCGACGTCGCCGACGAGCAGGTGGGCACCCTGTACGAGGGGGGCGAGGTGGAGCTGGCGACCCTCGACCCCGAGGTCGTCGAGGCGGCGTCGCCCCTGCTGTGCCACACCGGGCTGGTGATCCACTCGCCGGGCGGCTCGGCCCTCGGCCGGGTGACACCGGACAAGACGGTCCGCCTGGTGCGCGGCGACCAGGACGTCTTCGGCGTGCACGGCCGCTCCGCGGAGCAGCGCATCGCCATCGACCTGCTGCTGGACCCCGACGTCGGGATCCTGTCGCTGGGCGGTCGCGCCGGGACCGGCAAGTCGGCGCTCGCGCTGTGCGCCGGCCTGGAGGCGGTGCTCGAGCGCCAGCAGCACCGCAAGGTGATCGTCTTCCGGCCGTTGTACGCGGTCGGCGGCCAGGAGCTGGGCTACCTGCCCGGGTCCGAGTCCGAGAAGATGAACCCCTGGGCCCAGGCGGTGTACGACACGCTCGGGGCGCTCGTGGCACCGGCGGTCCTCGACGAGGTGATCGACCGCGAGATGCTCGAGGTGCTGCCCCTGACGCACATCCGCGGGCGTTCGCTGCACGACGCGTTCGTCATCGTGGACGAGGCCCAGTCCCTGGAGCGGAACGTGCTTCTCACGGTGCTGTCCCGCATCGGCCAGGACTCGCGCGTCGTCCTCACGCACGACGTCGCCCAGCGGGACAACCTCCGGGTGGGTCGGCACGACGGCGTGGCGGCCGTGATCGAGGCGATGAAGGGCCACCCGCTGTTCGCGCACGTGACCCTCACGCGCTCGGAGCGTTCGCCCGTCGCCGCCCTGGTCACCGAGATGCTGGAGTCGCTGGAGATCTGACCTCGCTGGTTGAGCCTGTCGAAACCTGCTTGTCGACACCGAGGCGACGTGGTTTCGACAGGCTCAACCAGCGGCGTGGCGGCGCGGGTGCACCAGCACGACGGCGAGCACGCCGAGGACGGCGCCGATCACGGTGTCGAGGGCGCGGGAGGCGGCGATGCCGCCGGGGTCGACGGTGCCGCCGAGCGACGTCATCAGCAGCGCCATCGGGGTGATGGTGAGCATCGCCAGGCCGTAGTGGCGCCCGACGACGATCTCGGTGACGACCTGGAGCGCCACGACGACGACGCAGGTCGCGGCGAAGGACAGGTGGGCCGCGAGGAGCGGCCAGGCCAACAGCGCGCCGAGCACGGTCCCGCCGCCGCGCTGCAGGGCACGGACCACGGCGTGGTGCGTGCTCGCGCCCTGCAGCGTGGCCGTGGCGCCCAGCTGCGCCCAGGCGGGGTGGCTCAGGCCGGCCGCGAGCGTGGCGCCTCCGGCCACGACGCTCGCCAGCACGACGCGGGTCCCGCCGAGGCGCCACCCTGCGGTGTGCCACGTCGCGCGGACGTCGTCCCGCAGGCGTCGGCGTGCGGGCAGCGTGTCGGCGGGGGGCACGGTGCCGGGCCGCGCGGCGACGGGGTCGCCGAGGCCGTCGGCATCGAGCACCTCCGCGACGGCGGCCAGCTCGGCGGCCAGCACGCGCGCCGTGTCCCGGGTGCGCCGGTGCGACAGGTCGTCGGCCAGGACCTCGCGCGCCCGGGCGACGGCAGCCGCGGCCGTCCTGGCGGCCTCGGGAGCGCGGTCGGGGCCGGCGTCGAGAGACCTCCGCACCGCGTCGGCCGCCCGTCGGACGGCCAGCCGGGCCGGGGCGCTCGGCCGCACCAGGTAGCCGCTCATCCCGACGAGCCACGCGATGACGGCCCCGACGGCGAACGCGGTGCCGCGCTCCGCGACGCCGGACCAGGTCAGGGGCCCGACCATGCCGCCCGCCGCGGCGAAGACGACGATGCTCGCCCCCGGGGGCCCCGTGCGGACCAGCGCGCACAGGGCAGTCGCCAGACCCGCGACGAGCGCCACCACGCCGAGGACGACGACCGTGGGCGCGCCCAGGGCGGTGAGGGAGGCCGTCAGCGCGAAGGCGGCGACGAACACGCCGGCCACGCCGGCCAGCAGGGATGCGCGGCGCCGGTACGGCTCGTACCGGCCGTACAGGATGACGAGCGCCCCGAGGGAGGCGAAGGCGGCGAGGTCGGCGCGTCCGACGGCGGCGCTCAGCGCGAGGACGACGGCCGCGGCGGCGCCGACGCGCAGGGCTGCCGCGAGGGTGGCGTCGGCGGGGTTGATGCGCAGCGCGGCCCGCAGGTGGGCGGGGTCGAGGACGTCGCGGGCGCTCGTCAGGACAGGAGAGGGAGAGGGAGGCATTGCGGGACATGATAGTTCACGGGTAAACCATCATGGAAGCAGTCGTGGGTGTGACCTCTATCCTGGTCGCCGTGGACTACATCGAGCGCGTGCGCGCGCAGTGGGCCGAGCGCCTGCCCGACATCGACACGTCCCCGGCCGAGGTGGGCGCCCGGGTGCGCCGGATCGCGGCCCTGCTCGAGGCCGAGCTCGCCGACGACCTGGCCGCGGAGGAGGTCACCCGCGCCGAGCTCGACGTCCTCACCGCCCTGCGACGGTCCGGGCGTCCGCTGCGCGCGGGGGAGGTCACGACGATGACGGGCTCGCCCGGCGCGTCGATCACCAAGCGGCTCGACCGGCTGGAGCGCGCCGGCCTGGTGGAGCGGGCCGTGCACGAGCGGGACAAGCGCGGCGTCCTGGTGGCGCTCACGGCGCGCGGGGAGTCGCTCGTCGACGAGCTGTTCCCGCGGCAGATCGAGCACGAGCGTTCCGCGCTGACCGATCTGTCGGTGACGGAGCGGGCCGAGCTCGGCCGGCTGCTCGCCGTCGTGCTGCGCCGGCTGGACCCGCGCGACTACTGAGCCGCCCGGGCGTCGTGCTGCGCGGGGAGGTGCCGCAGTCAGGTGGAACCCCCCAGCCCCGCGCCCCGAGGGCGCCTCCCCGCGTACGCCGACAGTAGCAGGTGAGGTTAGCCTTACCAACCCTCTTCGGTGGGTGAGCCTGTCGAGACCGGGAAACAGGGTCTCGACAGGCTCGACCGGCGAGAGGGTCAGGCCCGCGGGGGCTTCGTCATCGAGAGCACGTCCAGCGCGGAGTCGAGCTGGGCCTCCGTGACCTCGCCGCGCTCCACGAAGCCGAGGTCGATCACGGCCTCGCGCACGGTCATGCCCTGCTTGACGGAGTGCTTGGCGACCTTCGCGGCGGCCTCGTAGCCGATCACGCGGTTGAGCGGCGTGACGATCGACGGCGAGGACTCGGCGAACGCGCGGGCGCGGTCCACGTTGGCCGTGATGCCCGAGACCGTCTTGTCGGCCAGCACGCGCGACGCGTTGGCGAGCAGCCGGGTCGACTCCAGCACGCCCTGCGCGATGACCGGGATCTGCACGTTGAGCTCGAAGGAGCCGCTGGCGCCGGCCCACGCGACGGTGGCGTCGTTGCCGACCACGCGGGCGGCCACCATGAGCACGGCCTCCGGGATGACCGGGTTGACCTTGCCAGGCATGATCGAGGAGCCCGGCTGCAGGTCGGGGATCGCGATCTCGCCCAGGCCGGTGTTCGGGCCGGAGCCCATCCAGCGCAGGTCGTTGCAGATCTTGGTGATCGAGACGGCGATGGTGCGCAGCGCGCCCGAGAGCTCGACCAGGCCGTCGCGCGCCGACTGCGCCTCGAAGTGGTCGCGCGCCTCGGTCAGCGGCAGGCCCGTGTCCTCGCGCAGCAGCTCGATGACGCGCTGCGGGAAGCCGGCCGGGGTGTTGATGCCCGTGCCGACCGCGGTGCCGCCCAGCGGCACCTCCGCCGCGCGGGGCAGCGCCGCCTCGACGCGCTCGACGCCGAACCGGATCGCCGCGGCGTACCCGCCGAACTCCTGGCCCAGCGTCACGGGGGTGGCGTCCATGAGGTGCGTGCGGCCCGACTTCACGACGGAGGCGAACTCCTCGGCCTTCGCGCCCAGCGCGTCGGCCAGGTGCCGCAGGCCCGGGATCAGGTCGTGGATCGCGGCGGCCGTCGCGGCCACGTGCACCGAGGTGGGGAAGACGTCGTTGGAGGACTGTGACGCGTTGACGTGATCGTTCGGGTGCACGTCCTTGCCGAGCGAGCGCGTGGCCAGGGTGGCCAGCACCTCGTTGGTGTTCATGTTCGACGACGTGCCCGAGCCGGTCTGGAAGACGTCGATCGGGAAGTGCGCGTCGTACGCGCCCGAGGCGACCTCGTCGGCCGCGGCGACGATGGCGTCGGCGATGTCCCGGTCGAGCACGCCGAGCTCGGCGTTCGCGCGCGCGGCGGCCTTCTTGATCCGGGCCAGGGCCTCGATGTGGCCGCGCTCGAGCGTGGTGCCGGAGATGGGGAAGTTCTCCACGGCGCGCTGGGTCTGCGCGCGGTAGAGCGCGTGCGCCGGGACGCGCACCTCGCCCATCGTGTCGTGCTCGATGCGGTACTCGGTCTCGCCCGCGCCGGTGCCGGGGACGACGGTGTCGGAAGTCATGCCTCTATCGTGCCGCACCCCGGCGGGCGGTCCGTCGTGAGGCGGGTCACTCCGGTGTCGGTGCTGCGGGGGAGGATCGGCGCGTGACCTTCACCCACGTGGTCCTCTACCGCGCGATGAACCTGGGCCACCGCGGCAGCCCCGTCCGCGCGGAGCTGGAGGCCGCGCTGCTGGCGGCGGGCGCGCGTGCCGTGCGGTCGTTCCAGACCAACGGCACCGTGCTCCTCGACCCGGGGGAGCCCGGCACCACGACGGCGGACGCGGCCGCCGAGCGGGTGATGCGCGCCGCCGTGCCGCGGCTGGCCGAGCGCTCCGGCTACACGCACGCCGCGCTGGTGCGCCCGCTCGACGACGTCGCCGCCGCGATCGACGGCGACCCGTTCGCCCGCACCCGCGACGAGCGGACCTACCGGGAGACCCTGACCTTCGTCGACGGCGGCGAGCCGCTCCCCGTCGACCTGCCCTGGACGGACCCGCGCGACCTGCTCGACCTCGTCGCCGCACGACCGGGCCTGGTGCTCGGCGTGGTGCGCGGCGGGCCGGGCAGCGGGGGCGACCCGAACGGCGCCGTCGAGCGGTTCACCGGCGGGGTCGCCACCACCCGCACGCTCGGCACCGTGCGGCGGCTGCTGGCGGCCGCCGCACGGGGCTGAGCGGAGCGTCGGGGCCGCGCGGGCGGCGCAGGCGAGGTCAGGCGGCGGCCGGCTGCTCGCCGACCTCGCCGTCGACCGCCACGAGGCGCGCGCTGCCGTCGTCCAGGTCGTAGACGACGCCGACGACGGCGAGGCGGCCCGCGTCGACGGCCGCGGCGAGCGCGGCCGAGTAGCCGCGCAGAAGGCCGACGGTGTGCTTGACGTGCGCCGTGCGCAGCACGTCCGGGTCGATCGGCCCGGAGACGCCCTGGCGGCTGGTGAGCTCCGCCACCGACGGGATGACCTTGTCGACCACGGCGCGCACGAAGCCGGGCGGCTGCTCGCCGGTGGCCAGCGTGTGGGCCGTGGCGGCGACGGCGCCGCAGGAGTCGTGCCCCAGCACCACGACCAGGGGCGTGTGCAGCACCTCGGTGCCGTACTCGATGGAGCCCAGCACCGTGGTGTCGACGACGTGGCCCGCGGTCCGCACCACGAAGACGTCGCCCAGGCCCTGGTCGAAGATGATCTCCGCGGCGACCCGGGAGTCCGAGCACCCGAAGATCACGGTGTGCGGGTGCTGCACGGTGCGCAGCTCGTGGCGGCGGTCGGCGTCCTGGTCGGGGTGCTCCGGGGCGTCCTGCACGAACCGGGCGTTGCCGTCGCGCAGCCGCGCCCACGCTTCTGCCGGGGTCAGGGTCATCAGTGGTTCTCCGTTCCGGTGGGCGCCTCGGGGGCGGTGGGTTCGTGACGGTCCGCGCCGGCGAACCGCACGCGGTCGGGACCGATGAGGTCCGTGGGCCACGGCGGGTTCGCGCCGGCGCGGGAGACGGTCACGGCGGCCACGGCGACGGCGCGCGCGAGCATCCGCGACGTCGCTGCGCGGTCGATGGCGCGCAGGGCGTCGCGACGCGCCGACCCCAGCAGGTCCGCGCCCCACAGCCAGTCGAGCAACGCGCCCATGAACGAGTCGCCGGCGCCGACGGTGTCGACCACGTCGACCCGCGGCGCCGCGATCGTCACCTCGCCGGCGGCCGTGACCCCCGTCGCGCCCTCGCCGCCGAAGGTCACGACGACGAGCGCTGGGCCGGTGGTCTGCCAGGCTCGCGCGACGTCCAGCGGCTCGCGGCCGGGGTACAGCCACTCCAGGTCCTCGTCGCTGACCTTCACCACGTCCGTGAGCGCGACGATCTCCTCGACGCGGGGGCGCACCGCGCCGGCGTCGCCCATGATCGCCGGGCGGGCGTTGGGGTCGTACGTGACGGTCGCGGTGTCGCGCGCGGCCGCGAGGAGGCGCCGCACGTCGGCGTCGCCCGGGGCGAGGATCGCCGCGATCGAGCCGGTGTGCACCGCGAGGGTCTCGTCGGTCGCGCCCGCGCTGTCGGGCACCTGCCACTCGAGGTCGAAGTCGTACGTGGCGGCGCCGGCGGCGTCGAGGGTGGCCTGCGCGACGCTCGTGCGCGCGGCGCCGTCGCTGCCCGGTGCGAGCCCGACGCGCGACTCGGCGAGCCAGGCCCGCACGTCGTCGCCCCGCGCGTCGCGCCCGAGCCACGTCGCCAGCCGCACGTCGCGGCCGAGGCGACCGAGCGTCAGCGCGACGTTCGCCAGGCTGCCGCCTGGGTGCTCCTCGCTGGCCCCGTCGGGACGGTGCACGACGTCGACCAGCGCCTCGCCGACCGCGAGGACGTGCGCGCTCACGCGTCGTCCTCGGCGCCGTCGCCGGACCCGGCGAGTCCCGTGGAGCTCGCCTGCGCGGCCGCGAGCCGCTGACGCGCACCGTCGAGCCACTGCTGGCAGCGGGCCGCCAGGGCCTCGCCGCGCTCCCACAGGGCGAGGGACGCCTCGAGCGGCTCGCTGCCGGCCTCGAGCCGTGCGACGACCTGGACGAGCTCGTCGCGCGCCTCCTCGTAGGTCAGGTTCACCACGTCGGCGGGCAGGTCGGGGGTGGCGCCGGGCGGAGGGCTTGCGGCATCCGTGTTCGCGTCGGTCACGGGGACAGTCAACAACACCCGGCCGGCAGGGTGCCGCGGCGGTCCGCGGGCCGGGCGGAAATGCCTTGCGAGCCGGGTGGCGGTCGGGCAGCGTGCGCGGCATGGGTCATCTGGAGGTGGCGCACGTCGAGCACGTGCTGCCGGACGGTCGCACGCTGCTCGACGACGTCTCGTTCCGCGTCCCCGAGGGCAGCGTCACCGCCCTCGTCGGTCCCAACGGCTCCGGGAAGACCACGCTGCTGCGCCTGCTGTCGGGCGACCTGACGCCGCAGGCCGGCACCGTCACCGTGACGGGCGGACTCGGCGTCATGAGGCAGTTCGTCGGCTCCGTCCGCGACGAGAGCACCGTGCGAGACCTGCTCGTCGACGTCGCCACGCCGCGGATCCGCGACGCCGCCCGCGCCGTCGACGCCGCCGAGCAGGCGATCATGGAGGTCGACGACGAGCCCGCGCAGATGGCGTACGCACAGGCGCTCGCCGACTGGGCCGAGGTCCGCGGGTACGAGGCGGAGACACTGTGGGACGTGTGCACCGTCGCCGCTCTCGGCATCCCGTACGAGCAGGCGCGGTGGCGCGAGGTGCGCACCCTCTCCGGGGGCGAGCAGAAGCGCCTGGTGCTGGAGTCGCTGCTGCGCGGGACCGACGAGGTGCTGCTGCTGGACGAGCCGGACAACTACCTGGACGTGCCCGGCAAGCGGTGGCTGGAGGAGCAGCTGAGGGCCACGCGCAAGACCGTGCTGTTCGTCTCGCACGACCGGGAGCTCCTGGCGCGCTCGGCCGGCCGGATCGTCGCCCTCGAGCCGGGGCCTGCAGGGGCGGACGCGTGGGTGCACGGCGGTTCGTTCGAGACGTTCCACGACGCGCGGCGCGAGCGGTTCGCCCGCTTCGAGGAGCTGCGCAGGCGCTGGGACGAGAAGCACGCCCAGCTCAAGCGGCTCGTGGTCGACCTGCGTCGCGCCGCGACGATGAGCCACGACATGGCATCGCGCTACCGCGCCGCGCAGACCCGCCTGGCCAAGTTCGAGGAGGCGGGCCCCCCGCCGGAGCCGCCCCGCGAGCAGGACATCACGATGCGGCTGCACGGCGGCCGCACGGGGCTGCGCGCGGTGACGTGCGAGCGGCTCGAGCTGACCGGTCTCATGAAGTCGTTCGACCTCGAGGTCTTCTACGGTGAGCGGGTCGCCGTCCTGGGGTCGAACGGGTCCGGCAAGTCGCACTTCCTGCGGCTGCTCGGCGGTGGCGACGTGGCGCACACCGGCAGCTGGCGGCTCGGGGCGCGCGTCGTGCCCGGTCTGTTCGCCCAGACGCACGCCCACCCGGAGCTCTTCGGCCGCACGCTGCTGGACATCCTCTGGGCCGACCATGCGCACGACCGCGGCAAGGCGATGGCGGCGCTGCGCCGCTACGAGCTGACCGTGGCGGCGGAGCGACCGTTCGACCGCCTCTCCGGCGGCCAGCAGGCGCGGTTCCAGATCCTGCTGCTCGAGATCTCCGGGTGCACCGCGCTGCTCCTCGACGAGCCCACGGACAACCTCGACCTGGAGTCCGCGGAGGCGCTGCAGGAGGGGCTCGAGGCGTTCGAGGGCACGATCCTCGCCGTCACGCACGACCGCTGGTTCGCGCGGGGGTTCGACCGGTTCCTCGTGTTCGGGCAGGACGGCGTGGTCCGTGAGACGACCGAGCCCGTCTGGGACGAGGGGCGCGTCGCCCGCGCCAGGTAGGCGGGGGAGGCGGGGTCAGCCGTCGCGGGGCTCGCGGGCCGCCGCCCGCGCGCGCCGGCCCGCGACGACGTCGAGCACGTTGTCGACGAGCTGCTCGGCGTGCTCGCCGACCGGCTGCAGCATGCCGAAGGTCGCGCCGAGGTAGGCCGGGGACAGGACCAGCAGCACGACGTCCAGCGGGGTCAGCTCGGTCGTCCCGCTCGCGTCGAGCAGCCGCTGGAAGAGCTCGAGCCGCGGGCGGAGGATCTCCTGGGTACGTTCGGGGCCGGACCGCGTGTCCCGTGCCGCGGTCGCGAGCGCGCGGACGAACGCGAGCCCGCCGGGGCGGTCGAACGTCTCCACGAGGTTGCGGGTGTAGGCGAGCAGATCGGCGCGCAGGTCGCCGGTCGCCGGGATCGGTGACGCGACGTTGACGTCGGACACCGCGACGTCGAGGACGAGCGACTCGCGCGTGCGCCAGCGGCGGTAGACCGTCGCCGGGTGGACGCCCGCGCGGGCCGCGACCTCGGGGATTTCCGGCGGCTCGCCGCCGTTCTCGGTCATCAGCTCGCGCACCGCGTCGTGCACGGCCGCCCGCGTCCGGGCCGTGCGGCCACCGGGGCGCACGGTGCCGGTCGCCTGGATCTCCCTGTCGTGGGGGTCGGACATGCGACGACCTTATCGCAACGAAAATTGCGTGAGGACTCGTCGCGCCCTAGTCTCGCTAACGCGAGAGCAGTTGCGTCAATGCTGAGGAGGGCGAGATGTCGAAGGTGCTGATCGTGGGTGCGGGGATCGCGGGCGACGCGCTGGCGGTGCTGCTCGACCGGTCCGGGTGGGAGGTCGACGTGGTCGAGATCGCGCCGGCGCTGCGCGCGGGCGGCCAGACCGTCGACCTGCGCGGCGACAGCCGCGAGGTGCTCCAGCGGCTCGGGCTCCTGGAGGCAGCGCTCGACGCCACCGTCGAGCAGCGCGGCCTGGCGTGGATCGACGCGGACGAGCGGCGTCGTGCCGAGATGCCCGTCGAGGCTTTCGGCGGCGCCGGGTTCGTCTCCTCCGAGGAGCTGCTGCGCACTGACCTGGCGCGCCTCCTCCACGGCGCCGTCGGCCCGCGGACCACCCACCGGTTCGGCGACACGATCGTGGGTCTCGCGGAGGCCGGTGAGGGGGTCGCCGTCGAGTTCCGCGAGCGCCCCCCGGAGGTCTACGACCTCGTCGTCGGTGCGGACGGTGCGCACTCCCGCGTGCGACGGCTCGTCTTCGGCCCCGAGGAGGCGTTCCGGCGGCCGCTCGGGCTCGCCCACGCGTGGTACACGCTGCGGGAGACGCCGACGACCCCCGGCCTCGACGGCTGGTTCCTCATGCTCAACCTGCCGGGGTCCCGCGTCGTCGAGGCGCGACCCGGGCACCCCGGCGAGCAGGAGGTCGGGCTGACGTTCCCGGTCGACGTGCTGCCGCCCCGCGACGACGCCGAGGCGCGGTTCGCCCTCCTCGAGCGCACGTTCGCGGGCGCCGGCTGGCGCACCGCCGAGCTCCTCGCCGCCGCCCGGGCGGCCGACGACTTCGCGCTCGACACGTACGACCAGATCCGGATGGACGCCTGGTCGCGGGGTCGGGTCGTCCTCCTCGGGGACAGCGCCTGGTGCGCGAGCCCGCTGAGCGGCCTCGGCACCGCGCTCGCGCTGCGGGGTGCCGCGACGCTCGCCGACGCGCTCGGTGCGCGGCTCCCGGACGACGTCGCCGGCGCGCTCGCGGCGTACGAGTCCGCCATGCGGCCCGTGACCGTCCGGGCGCAGGCGATGTATCCCGGGCGGGTGCGCTCGTTCGCGCCGCGCACGCGGCTCGGCATCGCGGCCATGACCGGCGTGATGCGGCTGGTCCAGCGCGGTCCGGTCGCGACGTTCCTCACCCGGCACGTCGGCGACTACGGGCAGGCACCCGAGGCGGCGCCCACCCGGCCGGTCACGACCGGCCGCTGAAGAATGCGCGGAGGTCCGCCGCCAGCAGCTCGGGCTCCTCCATCGCGGGGAAGTGCCCGCCCTCGGCGTGCTCGGTCCACGAGTCGATCGCTCCCCACGCGTTGAACACTTTCGCCATCAGCGGGTGGGTGTCGAACACGGACCAGGCCGACGGGACCTCGGAGGCCGCGAGCCAGTCGAGGCCGGAGTGCGAGGCCTCGTAGTAGAACTGCGCGCTCGACGCGCCGCTGCGCGTGAACCAGTACAGCGACACGTTCGTGAGCAGCTGGTCGCGGTCGACCGACTCGTCCGGGGTGCGGCGGGCCGGGTTCGTCCAGGTCTGGAACTTCTCGGCGATCCACGCGAGCTGGCCGACGGGCGAGTCGGTGAGCGCGGCGCCGATCGTGTCGGGGCGGTGGTTCTGCATCTCGAAGTAGCCGTGCTCGCTTGCGTCGGCGGCGCGCACCGCCTCGATCTGCGCGACCTCGTCGTCCGTCAGGCCGTCGGGCAGCGGGAACTGGTCGCCGACCATGCCGAGCGACCGGCCGTCGCTCCCGACGTGGGTGCCGATCACGCGCTGCGGGTACAGGGCGGCGAGCCGCCCGGTGGTGCCCGCGCCGATGTCGGTGCCGTGCACCGCGAACCGCTCGTGACCGAGCCGCGTCATGATCTCGGCGTACGCCTCGGTGGTGCGGGCGATCTCCCAGCCGGTCCCGGACAGGGGCGTCGAGTACCCGAACCCGGGCAGCGACGGGACGACGACGTGGAACGCGTCGGTGAGCAGCGGGACCAGGCGCTGGTACTCGACGAACGAGCCGGGCCAGCCGTGGCACAGCAGCAGCGGGGTCGCGTCCGGGTTCGCGGAGCGGGCGTGGACGACGTGGAACGTCTGGCCGTCGACGACGGTCGTGACCTGCTCGTGGGTGTTCAGTGCGACCTCCTGCGCGCGCCAGTCGAAGCCGTCGCGCCAGTACTCGGCGAGCTCGCGCAGGTACGGCAGGGGGATGCCGCGGCTGAAGTCCGTGCGGTCGTCGCGGCCGGGCACGGGCAGGGGCCAGCGGGTGCGCGCGAGCCGGTCGTGCAGGTCGTCGAGGTCGGCCTGCGGCACGTCGATGCGGAAAGGGACGAGGGCGCTGTCTGCGGTGTTCGTGGTCATGGCTCCACGCTCCCAGCAAACGCGGAAGACGAGCTTCCGCGATCGGTGACAGGATCGCGACGTGATCGAGACGTCGGCCCGCCTGCTGCAGCTGCTCTCCCTGCTTCAGCTGCGTCGCGACTGGACCAGCGGCGAGCTCGCCGGCCGCCTCGGGGTCAGCACACGCACCGTGCGCACGGACGTGGGCAAGCTCCGGTCGCTCGGCTATCCGGTCGAGGCACGCCCCGGCGTCGCCGGCGGCTACCGCCTGGCCGCCGGGACCGCGATGCCGCCGCTGGTGCTCGACGACGACGAGGCGGTCGCGGTCGCGATCGGGCTCGGTGCCGCCGCGCACGGGGTGCCCGGGGCGGGGGAGACGTCGCTCACCGCGCTGGCCAAGCTCGAGCAGGTGATGCCCGCGCGCCTGCGGCGCCGCGTCGAGGCCGTCCGGGACGCGACCAGCGTGGTGCCCGGCGGGGACCCGGCCCTCGACCTCGAGGTGCTCGGCGGCGTCGCCGCCGCGATCCGGTCCGGGGAACGGCTCCGGTTCCGCTACACCTCCCACGACGGTGCCGGGTCGGCGCGGCACACCGAGCCGCACCGCCTCGTGAGCTGGGGCTCCCGCTGGTACCTGCTCGCATGGGACCTCGAGCGCGTGGACTGGCGCGTCTTCCGGGTCGACCGCATCGCCCTGCGCCCGCCCACCGGCGCGCGGTTCCGGCCGCGCGTCATCCCCGAGGACGACGTGCTGCGTCACGTCGTGGCGCGGGTGGGCCGGGCGACCTGGCGCTACCGGGCGCGGATCCTCGTGCACGCGCCCGCCGCGCAGGTCGTCGCGAAGGTCGGCTCGCCGCTCGAGGTCGAGGAGGTCGGGCCGTCCACCTGCCGGATCGAGGTCGGGAGCGACGACCCCGACCGGCTCGCGCTCTGGGTCGCCCAGCTGGGCATGGACGTCGAGGTGCTCGAAGGAGCGGAGCTGGCCGCGGCCTTCGGCCGGCTGGCGGACCGGTTCAGCCGCGCGGCGCGGGTGACGCCGTCGCGGTGACGGCGGCGTCCAGCGCCCCGTCGGCGACGCGCACGTGCACCGCGTCCCCGGGCTCGACGTCCCGGGCCGCGCGCACCACGTGCCCGTCGCCGCGCTGCACGACGGCGTACCCGCGCTCGAGCGTGGCCTGCGGGGACAGGGCCCGGACCTGCGCCTCGAGGCGGCCGACCTCGCCGGCGGCCCGCAGCAGGGCGGCGTCGAGCCGGTGCCGGGAGTGCCGGACGAGCTGGGCGATCTCGCGCTCGCGGACGTCGATCGTCGTCTGCGGCCGGGCGAGCGCCGGCCGCGACCGCAGGGCGTCCAGGCCGTGCTGCTCCCGCGCGACCCGGCCCGCGACCGCCGCGCGCATCCGCCGGCGCGCCTGGTCGAGGCGCTGCCGCTCCTCGGCGACGTCGGGCACGACCTGCTTCGCGGCGTCGGTCGGGGTCGACGCACGGTGGTCGGCGACGAGGTCGAGCAAGGGCGCGTCCGTCTCGTGCCCGATGGCGCTGACCAGCGGCGTCGTGCAGCCGGCCGCCGCGCGGACCAGGGCCTCGTTGCTGAACGGCAGCAGGTCCTCGACCGAGCCGCCGCCGCGCGCCACGACGATCACCTCGACCTCGGGGCGGGCGTCGAGCTCGGCGATCGCGGCGCTCACCTCGCGTACCGCGTCGACGCCCTGCACCGCGACCTCGCGGATCTCGAACCGCACCTGCGGCCAGCGCGCCCTCGCGTTGACCACGACGTCGTGCTCGGCCTTGGACTCGCGACCGCACACGAGGCCGACGACGGCGGGCAGGAAGGGCAGGGGGAGCTTGCGGTCGAGGTCGAACAGGCCCTCCGCGGCGAGCACCCGCCGGAGCTGGTCGATGCGCGCGAGGAGCTCGCCGACGCCGACCTGCCGGATCGCGGTCGCGCGCATCGACAGGCGCCCGTTCTTCATCCAGAACTCGGGCTTGGCCTGCACCACCACGTGGTCGCCCACCTCGGGCTTGTGGTGCAGGCCGTCGTAGATCTTGGTGAGCACGTGCACCGGGAGCGAGGCCTCCGCGTCGGTGTCGCGCAGCGTGACGAACTGCAGCCCCGACCGTCCGCGGTACGTGTGCTCCACGACCTGGCCCTCGACCCAGACCGCCGACATCCGCGCGACGTAGTCCCGGATCTTCGCGGACAGCAGGCGCACCGGCCACGGGCGCTCCGGCGTCGTCTCGCGGGCGAGCTCGGGCAGGGGCTGCGGCTGGGCTTGCGGCTGGGACGTGTCCGACACGGCGTCCAGCATGCCCCACGCCCCTGACGGGCCCGTCAGCCGCTCGGCAGGAGCCCGTCACAGGACGTCCACACCGGCCCACCTAGACTGGCCGCGTGACTGCGACCGCCCCGGCTCCGATCAGCCCGACCACCACCAAGCGCGTGCTCCTCGCCGCTCCGCGCGGCTACTGCGCGGGGGTCGACCGCGCCGTCGTGGCGGTGGAGAAGGCGCTCGAGACGTACGGCGCGCCGGTCTACGTGCGCAAGGAGATCGTGCACAACAAGCACGTGGTGGAGACCCTGCGCGACCGAGGAGCGATCTTCGTCAACGAGACCGACGAGGTGCCCGAGGGTGCCCGGCTCGTGTTCTCCGCGCACGGGGTCTCGCCCGCGGTCCGGGAGTCCGCCGCGGCGCGCAGCCTCGACACGATCGACGCCACCTGCCCCCTGGTCACCAAGGTGCACAAGGAGGCCGTGCGGTTCGCGAAGGACGACTACGACATCCTCCTCATCGGCCACACGGGGCACGAGGAGGTCGAGGGGACGGCCGGCGAGGCACCCGACCACGTGCAGGTCGTGAACTCCCCGGACGAGGTCGACCAGGTGCAGGTCCGCGACCCGCAGAAGATCGTCTGGATCTCGCAGACCACCCTGTCCGTGGACGAGACCATGGAGACCGTGCGGCGTCTGCGCGACCGCTTCCCCGAGCTGCAGGACCCGCCCAGCGACGACATCTGCTATGCCACGCAGAACCGCCAGGTCGCGGTGAAGAAGCTCGCCCCGGAGTGCGACGTCGTGATCGTGGTGGGCTCCGCGAACTCGTCCAACTCGGTGCGCCTCGTCGAGGTGGCGCTGCAGGCCGGCGCCCGGACGTCCTACCGCGTGGACCGCGCCGCCGAGATCGACCCGTCGTGGCTCGACGGCGCCACCACGGTGGGCGTCACCTCCGGCGCCTCGGTCCCGGAGATCCTGGTGCAGGACGTCATCGACTACCTGGACGGCCGCGGCTTCGCCGACGTCCAGGAGGTGCGCACCGCGACCGAGGACCTGATGTTCTCCCTGCCGCGCGAGCTGGCGCGCGGTCTCAAGGCCGCGGGCCACGAGGAGAAGCGGCCCCGCCGCGGTGCCCGGACCGCGCTCCCCGTCGAGCCCGCCTGACCGCCGGCGGGCTCAGCCCGCTGCCGACTCGTCCTTCTCGTCGGGCTCGGACGCGCGCGCGAGGTCGCGCTGCGCGGCGTCCACGAGCGACTCGACGGAGTCGTCGCGGTCGCCGCCGGCCGTGAGGGTGCCGAGGTCGACGACCAGGCCCTCCTCGACGGCGAGCAGCTCCGGCTTGGTGACGGCGCGGGTGGTGTCCTCGACCGCCTTGAGCGGCTCGATGGCCTGACCTGCGTCCACGACCTTCAGCTCGACCATCCGCCGCGCCTGCGGCAGCACGCGCGTCTCGAGCGACCCGACGAACGCGTTGTAGTGCTTCGTCGCGGTGGTCATGGACTGCCCGAGCCGGGTGATGCTCTTGGTCATCGTGACGATGCGGGCGTACAGCTCCTTGCCCGTCTGCAGCACCTTCTGCGCGTCCTCGGCGACGGCGTCCTGCTGCCACGCGTACGCCACGGTGCGCAGCATGGCGACGAGCGTCATCGGGGTGGCGACGAGCACCCGCTTGCGGATGGCGCTCTCGAGGAGGTCGGGCGACCGCTCGACGGCGGCGGCCAGGATCGGCTCCGCCGGGACGAACATGACCACGAACTCGGGGGCGGCGTCGAACTGCGACCAGTAGGCCTTGCCCGCGAGCACGTCCACGTGCTTGGCGAGGTCCTTGGCGTGGGCGTCGAGCTCCTTGTCGCCGTCGGCCGGGCTCGTCGCCTGCTGGGCACGCAGGTACGCGCTGAGCGGGACCTTCGCGTCGACCACGATGTTCTTGCCGCCCGCGAGGCTGACGACCAGGTCGGGGATCAGCGTCTCGCCCTCCGCGGTGGTGCGGTGCACCTGGGCCTCGAAGTCGACGTGGTCCAGCATCCCGGCGGCCTCGACCACGCGCTTGAGCTGCAGCTCGCCCCACACGCCGCGGGTCTGGTTGGAGCGCAGGGCGGAGACAAGGTCGCTCGTGCCGATCCGCAGCTGCGAGTTCACCGTCTCGAGCTGGCGCAGCTGCTCCGTGAGGGCCGTGTGCCCCTGGAGGCGAGCCTGCTCGGCGGTGTCGACGCGCGCGTTCACCTTGTCGAGGGTCTTGCTCATCGGGTCGAGCAGGGCGCGGATCGCCTGCTCCCGCTGGGCGAGCGTCTCGTCGTTCTTCTGGGTGCTGCGCCGGAGGCGCTCGTCCGCGAGGTCGAGGAACTGCTTCTGGTTCGCCGTCAGCACGTCGTTGGCCAGGGCGCGGAACCGCTGCGCCGCGGCCTCCTGGTCGCCCTTCGCCTCGGCGAGCTGCCGCTCCAGGTCCTCCCGCACCTGGATCAGCAGACGGTCGGCCTGCTCCCGGGCCTCCACCACGCGCCGGTCCGCCTCGTCGCGGGCGCGGTCGAGGTCGCGCTCCGCCAGCTCGCGCTGCTCGGCCAGCCGTCGCTCGGCGTCCGCGGCCGCGACCTCCAGCCGGCCGCGCAGGTCGGCGGCGTCGCGCCGCACCGACTCCAGCTCGCCGTGCTCGCGCAGGCGCTCCATCTCCTGCGAACGACCGGACCGGGCTCCGCGGTACGCGTGCCCGAGCCACCCCAGCAGCGCTCCCACCACGAGAGCGCCGAGGGTGAGCAGCAGCAGGGTGGTCGTCGTCATGGGCCACACGGTGTCACGCGGGACCGACACGGCCCAGCACCCACGCGACGAGCGCGCTGACCCGACCCTCAGGACGTGGGTCCGAGGATCGCCTCGGGACGCCCGGCGCGCCGGGAGGATCGCGGGGCGTCGCTGACCTGGGCGGTGACGTGCCGCGGCGCGGGTCCGGGCGCCGCCCGCGCACTACGGTGGACCCGTGAGCGACCAGACCGGGCCGCCGCCGCCCGCGGCCACCGTCCCCCCGCCCGACCTCGGCGCCGCCCTCAGCCTGCGCGGCCTGTGGAAGCGGTTCGGCCAGAAGATCGCCGTCGCGGGGGTCGACCTCGACGTCCCGACCGGCTCGTTCTTCGGCCTCGTCGGCCCCAACGGCGCGGGCAAGACGACGTCCCTGTCGATGGCGACCGGGCTGCTGCGCCCGGACTTCGGCACGGTGCACGTGCACGGCACCGACCTGTGGGCGCGGCCCGAGGAGGCCAAGGCGACGCTCGGTGTGCTCCCGGACGGGGTGCGCCTGTTCGACCGGCTGACCGGCGCCCAGCTGCTCACGTACGCGGGCCTGCTGCGTGGGCTGGACCGGGACACGGTCGCCGGGCGCACCGAGGACCTGCTGCGCGCGATGGACCTGGTGGGGGACCGCGACACGTACGTCGTCGACTACTCCGCCGGCATGACGAAGAAGATCGGCCTCGCCTCCGCGATGATCCACGCGCCGGGCGTGCTCGTCCTCGACGAGCCCTTCGAGGCGGTGGACCCGGTCAGCGCCGCGAACATCCGCGACATCCTGCACGGCTACGTCCGCGACGGCGGCACGGTGGTGGTGTCGAGCCACGTCATGGACCTGGTCCAGCGGATGTGCTCGCACGTGGCGATCATCGCGGGCGGGCACGTTCTCGCGGCCGGGACGGTCGCGCAGGTGCGTGGCGAGCAGAGCCTCGAGGACCGGTTCGTGGACCTGGTCGGCGGACGCCGGGAGTCGGAGGGACTGGCGTGGTTGCGCAGCTCGTCCGCCTCAAGCTGACCCTCCTGGCCAACACGTTCCGCCGGAGCGTGTGGCAGACGGTCGGCCTGGTCCTCGGCTCCCTGTACGGCCTCGGCGTGCTCGTGCTGGTGGTGGCCGCCGCGGTGGCGGGCGGCACCGCCGACCCGGTGGTGACGGGGCACGTCGTGACCGTGGTCGGGGCCCTGGTGGTCCTCGCGTGGTGGGTGGTCCCGGTGTTCGCGTTCGGGGTGGACGCCACCCTCGACCCGCGGCGGTTCGTGACGTTCGCGATCCCGCGGCGCACGCTGCTGGCGGGCCTCGCGCTCGCGGGCCTCGTGTCGATCCCCGCGGCGGTGACGACGCTCGGCGCCCTCGGCGTCTCGCTCGCCTGGTGGCGGCACCCCGTGGCCCTCGTCGCGGGCGTGCTGGGCGGCCTCCTTGCGACGGCGCTGTGCGTCGTGGGCTCGCGTGCGACGACGACGGCGCTCGCGCCCTTGCTGGACTCGCGCCGCTCCCGCGAGGTCCTGACGATCGTGGCGGTGCTCCCGCTCGTGCTCATCGGCCCCGCGGTGGGCTGGCTGGCGAACGGCGTCGAGGTCACGGTCGGCGGCTCGCCGGACGGGCTCGACGCGGCGCTCGCGCCCCTGGTGCAGGTCGTGGGCTGGACTCCCCTCGGGGCGCCCTGGGGGCTCGCGTCGGCCGCCGGCGAGGGCGCGTGGGGGCTGTTCCTGGCACGGCTGGCGATCTCTGTCGCGGCCCTGGCCCTCGCCTGGTGGGTCTGGGACCGTTCGCTGGCCCGGGAGCTCGTGACCCCGCGCGGCGGCGGGGAGGCCGCCGCGGCGAAGGGGCTCGGCTGGTTCGGCCGGCTGCCCGCCACTCCCACGGGCGCGGTGGCCGCGCGGGCCGCCACCTACTGGCTGCGCGACCCGCGGTACGCGGCGTCGATCGCCATGGTGCCGCTGCTGCCGCTGGTGCTGCTCGCCGTCGGGCTGACGAACGGCGCGGGCGGCGGGCTCCTGCTGGTCATGGCCCCCCTGGCGGCGTGGCTGCTCGGCTTCGGCATCTCGAACGACGTCGGGTACGACAACACGGCGTTCGCGCTGCACGTCGCGACCGGCACGCCGGGGCGCGTCGACCGGTGGGGGCGCGTGCTGCCCGTGCTGGTGGGCGGGCTGCCGCTGTCGCTGGCGTTCGCCCTCGTCGGCTGCGCCGTCGCCGGGCGGTGGGACGCGCTGCCGGCGCTGCTCGGCCTGACCCTCGGCGTCCTGGGCGCGTCGCTGGGGATCTCGAGCGCCGTCTCGGCGCGGCTGGTCTATCCCGTGCCGAGGCCGGGGGAGAGCCCGTTCAAGTCCCCCCAGGGCGCCACGATGGCCACGATGCTCGCCCAGATGGCGGCGATGGCGATCACCCTCGCGGTGAGCGTGCCCACGCTCGCGCTCGCCGTGCCCGCGATCCTGCTGCCGATGGCGACGCTCGGGTGGGTGGCGCTCGGCGTCGGGGTGGTGACGGGCGCGGTCGTGCTGCTGCTGGGCGTGCGCTGGGGCGCGCGTACCTACGACCGTCGTCTGCCGGAGCTGCTGCAGCAGGTCATGGCCTTCGGCTGACGGTCCGGCGCCCTCATGCCGCGCTGCGTGGGTGCGCGGTCACGGGCCGGCCAAGGGCACTTTGCGACAATAGACGCGTGACCTCCGCGAACCCCGATCACCTGTCCCTGCCTGACGGCTGGACGACGTCCGCCCCCGACCTGTCCGACCTGCCCCGCCTCGGCGACCTGCGCGGGGCCGCCGCCGCACCGTTCACCGGGTCGTCGGTCGTGAACCAGGACGCCCTGGCGGCCGAGGTGGCAGGTCCCATGTCGTGGACGCGTCGTCAGGTGGTGGCGCGCGACGCCGACGGCGTGGTGCGGGCCTGGGCGTGGGCGCACGACCGCGCCGCCGGGCGCGTCGTGGTCGGCGTCGACGTCGACCGCGGGGTGCCCGAGGCCGACGAGCTGGCGGCCGCGGGGTACGCGTGGGCGGCGCGGCAGGGCCGGGAGCTCGCCGCCCAGCGCGGGCTCCGGCGCACCCAGCTCGACGCGGGCTCGTACGCAGGCGACGAGACGCAACGGCGCTGGCTGGCCGCCGCGGGGTACGGCCGGGCCCGCTCGTGGCTGCAGATGTCGCGGCCGGTCGTCGCGGAGGAGGCCTTGCGCGGGATCCTGCCCGACCCGCGGCCGGGCGTGACGGTGCGCCGGGTCGCGACGCACGACGACGGCATGCCCGTGGCGGACGACCTGCAGACCGTGCACCGGGTGCTCGAGAGCGCGTTCGAGGACCACTTCAACTCCTACCGGGAGAGCTTCGGGGAGTTCCTGGTGCGGCTGCGTTCCGACCCCGGTCACCGGTGGGACCACTGGTGGCTGGCGTTCGTCTCCGACCCGCAGCGCCCCGACGTGCCGCCGGAGCCGATGGGGGCGCTCGTCGGCGCGGTGCTGCCGTCCGGCCCGTCGGGCAAGGAGGGCAGCTACATCGAGTACCTGGGCGCCGACCGCCGTGCCCGCGGCCGCGGGGTGGCGACGGCCCTGCTGTTCGCCGTCGTGCGTGACGCCGCGGCCCGGGGTCGTGACCGCGTGGGGCTCGAGGTCGACGCCGACAGCCCGACGGGTGCCGCGTCCCTGTACGAGAGCTGGGGCTGGCGCACGGCGTACGTGACGGAGTCCTGGCACCAGGACGTCGACGTCTGAGCCGCGCGCGACGCCCGGTGGGGCCGGTGTCGGTGCCCGCACCTACCGTCGCGGCATGACTCTGTTCGGGCCGGACGACGAGCTGCGGGGCGCGCGGCTCGTCGAGGCCGACATGACCGGCGCCACGTTCCGCCTCACGAAGCTCGACGGCGTGCGTTTCGACCAGAGCTTCATGCCTGGAGCGGTCATGCGCGGCGTCGACCTCACCGACGCCGACATCGACGGCCAGATCACCGGGCTGCGCGTCAACGGCGTCGACGTCGCGCCGCTGGTCGAGGCCGAGCTCGACCGCCGGTACCCGGGCCGTGAGCAGGCGCGCTCCGCGGACCTCGCCGAGCAGCGCGCGTCGCTGGACGCGGCGCTGGCCGCCTGGGACGCGCACCTGGCGCGTGCGGCCGCCCTGGGGCCCGGGGCCGTCGACGACCAGGTCGACGGCGAATGGTCGACGGCGCAGACGCTGCGGCACCTGGTGTTCGCGATGGACGGCTGGGTGCGGTACGGCCTGCGAGGGATCGACGACGCGTTCTGGTACGCGGGCCTGCCCTTCACGGAGTACGAGCCCGAGGTGGCGGCGCTCGGCGTCGATCTGACGGCGACGCCGCCCCTGGCGGAGACCCTCGAGGCCCACGCCGACCGGATCGCCCAGGTGTACGCCGTCTACGACTCCCTCGCCGGCACGGACGTCACGGTCGACGCCCCGCGGCTGCCGCCGTGGGCGCCGGAGGGCTTCACCCGTGCGGTGCACCAGAGCATCGGCGTCGTCGCCCGGGAGCACTGGGCGCACCTGCAGTTCGCGGAGCGCGACCTGACGACGCTCGAGGGTCGCGCCGGGAGGCTGGTTGGGGGAGCCGGGTAGTGCCCGGCACGTAGACTCTCCCGACGTGGCACTCACCATCGGCATCGTCGGCCTGCCCAACGTCGGCAAGTCCACGCTCTTCAACGCCCTGACCCGCAACCAGGTGCTCGCGGCGAACTACCCGTTCGCGACGATCGAGCCCAACGTGGGCGTGGTCCCGCTGCCGGACCCGCGGCTGGACAAGCTCGCGGAGATCTTCGGCAGCGAGCGGGTCCTGCCCGCGACGGTGTCGTTCGTCGACATCGCGGGCATCGTCAAGGGCGCCTCCGAGGGCGAGGGGCTGGGCAACAAGTTCCTCGCGAACATCCGCGAGGCGGACGCGATCTGCCAGGTGACGCGCGTGTTCGACGACGGCGACGTCGTTCGCGTCGAAGGCTCCGTGGACGCCGAGGGCGACATCGAGACCATCTCCACCGAGCTGATCCTCGCCGACCTCCAGACGCTGGAGAAGGCGCTGCCGCGGATGGAGAAGGAGGTCAAGATCAAGCGGGGCGACGCCGCGCTGTTCGCGGCCGCCACCACCGCGCAGAAGATCCTCGAGGCCGGCACCACGCTGTTCCAGGGCGCGAAGGCCGAGGGGCTCGACCTCGCCGACATCGCCTCGCTGCAGCTGCTGACGGCCAAGCCGTTCATCTACGTCTTCAACACGGACGACGCGGGCCTCGCCGACCAGGGGATGCAGCAGCGGCTGCGCGACCTCGTCGCCCCCGCGGACGCCGTGTTCCTCGACGCGAAGTTCGAGGCCGAGCTCGTCGAGCTCGAGCCGGACGACGCGCGCGAGATGCTCGCCGACTCCGGACAGGACGAGGCGGGCCTCGACCAGCTCGCCCGCGTCGGGTTCCACACCCTCGGCCTGCAGACGTACCTCACCGCCGGTCCCAAGGAGTCCCGCGCCTGGACCATCCACAAGGGCTGGACCGCCCCGCAGGCCGCCGGCGTCATCCACACCGACTTCGAGCGCGGCTTCATCAAGGCCGAGGTCATCTCGTTCGACGACCTCGTCGAGGCCGGCTCCGTGCAGGCCGCCCGCGCCGCCGGCAAGGCGCGCATCGAGGGCAAGGACTACGTCATGCAGGACGGCGACGTCGTGGAGTTCCGCTTCAACGTGTAGCTGCTTGCCTGCTCGGGGCATCTGTGGCGCCGATGGTGCGCGCCGATGACCAGCGGCCCGAAAGCTTCGCACGGTGATTCTCGTGAGACAGGTGCGCCTCACGGGTCACGAGCATTCACGAAGCCCCCGGGCGGGGCACCTGCTGCAGCAGGGCCTGCACCTGATCGACCACCAGGTCGGGGCGGGAGACGAACGGGTGGTGCCCGGTCGGCAGCTCGACGGACCGCGTCGCTCGACCCGCGTGGATGCGCTGCAGCTCGACCGAGGTGCTGCGATCCTCCCCGCAGACGATGTACGTCGAATCGGCACCCCGCCAGCCGGCGGCACCGGTCGGCGTGACGAACGCGCCGGCCGCCTGCGGGGTCACCCGCTCCCATGCCTGACGCTGGGTCACCTCGTCCGTGTCCTGAAGGAATCGGGCTCCGAACGTGGCCGTGTCGTAGCCGGAGACGCTCAGCGTGCCGTCCCCGTTGTCGCCGATCGAGACCGGGTCGTCCTCACCGCTCATGATGGCGGCCTGCGACTGCCCGACGTCGGGCAGGTAGGACGACACGTAGAGCAGGTGCGCGACCGCGGGATGCCGGCCCGCCTCGGCGATGACGGTGCCTCCGTAGGAGTGACCGACCACGATCGCGGAGTCCACCGCGTCGAGCTCACGGCGAAGCGCCGCCGCGTCGGCGACCAGGCCGCCCGCCATCTGCTCGGGCGTGGTCTCGCCACACGACGGCAGCGCGAGGGCTCGGCTCCGGATCCCGGTACGTTCCCGGAGCAGGTCTGCGGCTCGCCGCCACCACCATTCCCCGTCGCGCACCAGAGCACCATGAACGAATATCAGCTCCACCGGGACACCTGAGATCTTCATCTCAGTGACCCTACGGATCCACGCACGGTGCAGGGGTCGAATCTGCTGACGGCGCATCGACGCGCCGAGGCATCCGGCTCTTCGTCGACCCGGTGGGGGCGTGACCGCCTACGCCGTCGCCCCGGACGGTTCGTCGGGAGACCAGGCGGGGTCGCGGAGGCCGGGGCAGTTCTCGGGGCTCGGGTAGCCCGGCGACCTGACCGGGGTGCGTCGCTCGCGGGCGATCCCGCAGAGTTCCACGCGCGGATGGCGGAGCTGTTCGGCGTGAGCTGATGATTGCGGAATTGCGCGTCGACGCGTCATTGCGATTCGGTTCGACGTGCGGACCGGTGCGTTCTGCGTGGCAATCTGAGGCCGTTCTACCTCGTCCTGCGCCGGCCCGCCTACGGCTGAGGTGCCAGCCGCTCCGCGTGCGGAGAGTGCGGATAGGTCTGCTCGCGGTCCTGGAAGCTCAGGATGCTCGGGTTGTTGACGACTCCGTCCTGGACCTCGATCGCGCGGGAGATGGTGAGGTTCTCCGCCCACGAGCCAGGCCCCTCCAGGACCGTGCGCAGGAACGGCAGGACCGCCTCGCTGATCTCCCACGTGGCCGAGTTCCACAGGTATGACGGGCTGTGGTCGACGGCGTAGTAGTTCACCCCGCGTCCCACCGTGAACATCGGCTCGTCGAACGTGGTGGGCCTCGCCCACTCGAAGCCCATCCCCTCGTCGCACGAGACGTCCACGACGAGGCTCCCCGGGGCGAATCTCGCCAGGTCCTCGGTGCGCAGGTAGGTCAGCGGCGAGGCGACGTCCTGCAGCGTGCAGTTGACGACGATGTCGTGCGACGCCAGGAACTCCGGGAGCAGGACGTCGCCGTCCTTCGTGGGCACCGTGCTGAGGTGGGTCGGGCCGCCGTCGGTGTGGAGCTGGGTGATGTGGGCGGTGTGGATGGGCGAGCCGACGGCGGAGGCACCGCGCTGCGTGAGGACCTGGATGTCGTGGATCCCGTGCGCCTTGAGCGCGGTGACGGCGCCTCGCGCCGTCGCGCCGAAGCCGATGACGACCGCGCTGCGCCGCGGCCCGTAGTCACCCGTCGACCCGACGAGGCTCATGGCGTGCAGCACCGAGCAGTAACCGGCGAGCTCGTTGTTCTTGTGGAACACGTGCAGGCTGAAGTCGCCCCTGCGGGTCCAGTGGTTCATCGCCTCGAAGGCGATGAGCGTGAGCCGACGGTCGATCGCCGTCTGCGTCATCCCGGCGTCCTGCACACAGTGCGGCCATCCCCACAGGACGCCGCCCTCGGGGATCGCGGCCACGTCCGCCGCTTGCGGCTTGGGCAGGAGCAGCACGTCGGCGGACCCGATCACCTCGGAGCGTTCCGCGACCATGCCCACGCGCGACTCGACGTACCCGGGTTCCAGCTGGAAACCGGCCGCGTAGCCGCGCTCGACGATCATCCGCGCGCGCACGTCCGGGTCGATCCGGTCCAGGTGACGGGGGTGGATCGGCAGCCGGTGCTCGTTCTCCATCGAGGACCCGGCGAGCAGCCCGAGGGTGAGCAGGCCGCCCCTCGGCGGCGCGCGGTGCGGCGCCGCGGCGGTGACAGCAGGAAAGGGTCGGACGGTGCCGGACATCCGGACTCCCATCATCGGGGAACCGGGGTTAGCTCCTGGCCCGAGTGTAGGCTCCGCGTCCCGCCGCCGGGGCGCCGCTCAACGGTCGTCGTGCGACGACGGCGGGAGCCGGGGGTGGTCCGCGACCGGGTAGACGCCGATCGCGAACCCGTGCACCAGGTCGCCGCGGCGCGGGAGGGTGTCGAACTCCTCCACCAGCGCCGCCATGCGCTGCCAGAACTCCTCCTTCTGGGCCTCGTCGATGCGCGCGTGCCGGAGGAACCCCCACAGCTGTCCCTCCAGGTACGCCGGACGGGACTCGCGGGCGGCGACCTCGAAGTCGTTGAAGTCCAGCGGCCGGCCGCTGCCGTCCTTCTTCCCGCCGTCCGAGCCCTCGAGCGAGATGTGGAACAGGCGGGCGGTGCGGCCGTAGAACGCCTCCTCGACGGCGCGCACCCGGCGCGTCCTGACCACCCGCAGGAGTCCCGCGTCGGCGAGCACCTTCACGTGGTGGGCGACGGTGCTCTTCGGCCGGTCGACCGCGGCGCTGAGCTCGGTGACGCTCGCCGCCCGTTCGTGGAGCAGCCCGAGGATCGTGGTGCGCAGCGGGTTGCCGAGCGCGCGGACCTGGGCGGGCCGCGTCAGGGCGATCCGGTCCTCGAGGTCGTAGTCGGGGGTCTTGCCGTCCATGACCGCAGATACTAACGTTCTAGAACGTTCGATGTTTCTGGATCATTGGAGACCCTCATGGCCGAGATCGTCCTGTTCCACCACTCGCAGGGGCTCACGCCCGGGGTGCGCGCGTTCGCCGACGACCTGACCGCCGCCGGGCACACCGTGCACGTCCCCGACCTGTTCGAGGGCCGCATGTTCGACGACGTCGAGTCCGGCGTCGCGCATGCTCGCGAGATCGGGTTCGACACGGTCCTCGACCGGGGCGTCGCCGCCGCGGAGGCGTTTCCGGCAGAGGTCGTGTACGCGGGCTTCTCGATGGGGGTGATGCCGGCGCAGAAGCTCACCCAGACCCGGCCTGGCGCGACGGGCGCGCTGTTCGTCGACGCGTGCCTCCCCGTCGAGGAGTTCGGCTCGTGGCCCGACGGTGTGCCGGTCCAGGTCCACGGCGGCGTGGACGACGAGTGGTTCGCGGAGGACCTCGAGTCCGCCCGCGCGCTGGTCGGCTCGACGCCGACGGCCGAGCTCTTCCTCTACTCCGGCACGGCGCACCTGTTCGCGGACTCGTCCCTGCAGGGCCACGACCCGGCCGCGGCCGGCCTCCTGCGCCAGCGCACGCTGGCGTTCCTCGCCTCGCTCTGAGATCGCTCCGTCCGTCCCCGTGCTCCGGCCGCGCTGTCCCGCGTCGCGCGAGCGTAGCCTCGACGAAGGGCCGGGCGACGAGGAACCGGCGGACGCGCGCCGGCGACGGAGGTGGCGATGACGAGCACGGGTGGAGTCCGCACGTCGGGAGCATGGAGCGGCGATCGGATCGGGCGGCTCAGCCTCCGGCTCGACGCGGTCTATTGCGCAGCCCTGGGGATCGTCGCGGCGGCCGCGGCAGCGACGTTCTCGGTTTTCGGCGCGACGGCGCTCGTCGTGGTGTCGCTGCTCGCCATCGCTGCCGACGTCGGCCTCTTCGCCGCGAGCCAGGGCCTCGCGCTGCGCCGGCTGGCCTCGTGAACGCGAGCCTGTACGAGGACGTCGGCGGCTTCGACGTGCTGCTGGCGGTGTGCCGTCGGTGGAACGCGCTGTGCCTGGCCGACCCGGTGGCGGCGCACCCGTTCGCGCACGGCACGCTGCACCCCCAGCACGACGAACGGCTCGCCGCGTACCTGGCCGAGGCGCTCGGCGGCCCGCGGCTGTACACCGGCGGGTACGGGGACGAGACGACGGTGCAGCGCGTGCACGCGGGCAACGGGGCGCACCCGGATCTCGACGAGGCGTGCGTCCGGCTGTTCCGGCAGGCGCTGGACGACGTCGGCGTGCCCCCGGCGGCCGGCGAGCGCGTCGGCGACCACTTCGAGCGGCAGACGGTCGCCATGCGCGTCTACGGAGGCAGCCGCGACGACGTGCCGTCGGGTCTCGCCCTCCCGTCCGCGTGACGCCTCGGCTCACCCTCGAGGGCCGGCGCCCGGCTGGGCCTACCATCGCCGGGTGCCGACGATCGTGCTGACCACCGAGATCCCGTCGTCCCCGGAGGCGTGCTTCGCGGCGAGCCTGTCCGTGGACGCGCACACCGCGTCGATGCGCCGGTCGGGGGAGCGGGCGGTCGGCGGTGTGACGTCGGGTGTGATGGGCCCCGGCGACACGGTGACGTGGCGGGCGCGGCACTTCGGCGTGCCGATCCGCATGACGTCGCGCATCAGCGCCCACGACGCGCCGCACCGCTTCGTCGACGAGCAGGTGGCCGGTCCGTTCCGCCGCTGGTGGCACGAGCACCGGTTCGAGGCGGTCGCAGACGGCACCCTGATGACGGACACGGTCGAGTTCACGTCGCCGGCCGGTCCGCTGGGCCGCCTGGTGGACCGGGTCGTGCTCACCGGCTACATGACGCGGCTCCTGCGGACGCGCAACCAGTGGCTCGTGGGGGCGCTCTCGCCGCGCGACTGACCGTGACGCGCCCGGCATCGGCGAACGTGCGGGACGCCACACCCGCACGCCCGGGCGTCACCCCTACCCGGTATCGGTGCAGGTCAGGGATGCGGGGCGGCGTCGCGCACCGCTTGCTCCCCCCGTCGTCGCGCTCGTGCGGGGTGGAACGACCAGGCGATGCCCAGGTGCGCTGCTTACCCTGGCCGCGATGTTGCTCCAGGCTCCCCCCGCGCCCGCGCGCGCCCTCGACGGCACGCGGCCCGGTCCCCGCGGGGGGCGTGGCGGCCGCCCCGACGAGCACCTCGCCCGGCTGACCTCCGCGCCGGCGCTCCTGGTGGGCCTCGTCGTCGTGACGCTGCTGGCGGCGGGCCCGCTGCAGGGGATGGACGAGGCCGCGCACGGGCACTGGGCGCGGGAGCTCACCCCGGGCCTGCAGCCGTTCATCCAGCACGTCCTGGACCCGATCGCCGGGCAGGCCGTGTGCCTGCCGGTCCTCGCGGTCGTCGCCGCCACCCTGTCGTGGCGGCACCGCACATGGCGCCCCCTGTGGTGCGCGGCCATGGCCGAGCTGGCGTTCTACGGGGGCGTGGGGCTGCTCAAGGTGGTGCTCGCGCGGCCGGCGCCCACCACCGACGACGCCGACCTGTTCGACGGCGGCCTGCGTCAGCTCGGCTGGAGCGGCATCAGCTTCCCGTCGGGGCACGCCGCGGAGGCGGTCCTGATCTACGGCACGGCGGTGTACCTGGTGGGCCGCTGGACGAACGCGTCGGCGCGCACGATGAGCCTGCTGCGGCTCGCCGTCGGCCTGGTCGCGCTCAACGCGGCGGCGGTCTCGTACTACCTCGGCTGGCACTGGATCAGCGACCTCGTGGGAGGGCTGCTCGTCGGCGGGCTGCTGCTGCGCCTGCTGGTCGAGGCGGACCGCCGTGGGTGGCGGTGGCGGTCCCGCCGAGCCGTCGTCGCCCGGCACCTCTGACCCCGCCGGTGAGCCGCGCCGGTCCAGCGCACGACCCCGACGGCGTGGGCGAGCGTGGGAGGCAGGGGCCGGCCGGGCTTCCGTGACATCCGTGGGTCGTCGGGAGGTGCTCGCGACCGTGCGGGGCGAGGATGGCACGCATGGCGGGATGGACGGTCGTGCGGGTCACCGACCCGGCGGAGCTGGTCGCGGCGTCGCACCTCTTCGACGGCCCCGTGTCGCCCGAGGGCGCGGCGGACACGCTGCGCCGCCCCGGCCACGTGGTGCTGCTGGCGCGCGCGGCCGACGGGCGCGACGTCGGGTTCGTGTCGGGCGTCGAGATGCGGCACCCGGACAAGGACCCCGAGATGTTCCTGTACGAGCTGGGCGTGGACGCGGCATGGCGGCGCCGCGGTGTGGCGTCCGCGCTGCTCGCGGCGCTGCGCGACGTCGCCCTGGCGCGCGGCTGCCGCGGCATGTGGACCGGCACCGAGGCGGACAACGCCGCGGCGCTCGCGACCTACCGCGCCGCGGGAGCCGAGATCGACGACGGGTCCGTCTTCGTCGTCTGGGACGACCTGGACGCGGGTCCGCGCGAGGCGACGAGCCGGACGGACGAGGGGGACGCAGGATGACGGGGACCGTGGCGACGCTACGGCGCGCGTGGGGCGAGTTCGTCGGCCCGGAGGCGACGCCGGTGAACCACGCGCTGACGGCGCTGACCACGCTGGTCGGGGCGGTGGCAGCGCCGGCCGCCGCCCGCGCGCGGGGCGCCGACTCGCGGCGGGCGGCGGCCGCTTTCCTGCTCGCCGTCGATCTCTCCGGCGGGGCGTACGTCAACAACACGCGCGCGTGCGCCCGCTGGTACGAACGTCCCGGCCAGGGGGACGGCGCGCACTACGCCTTCGCCTCGCTGCACGTGCACCCCGCGGCGGTCGCGTGGCTCGACGCCGGCACGGCGGGCCCGGGCGGGCGGCGGGTGCACCCCGCGGTGTGGGCCGCGGCGCAGTACGGGTACCTGATGGCGGCCACCGTCGTCGTGCGCCGGAACCCCGCGCGACGTCGCGTGCTCGGCGTCGCGCTCACGGCCGGCGGGCTCGCGCTCGACGCCGCCCTCGGGCCGTCGCGGGTCGCGCCGTGGTTCGCCTGGACCTACTACCCGAAGCTGGTGCTCGGCCACGCCTCGGCGGCGCTCTGGTCGGACGAGGACCTGGCGCCCGCCTGACCGGACGGGTCAGTCCCAGACGCCGCGGTCCCCGGCGACGAGGGTCTCGACCATCGTCACGTGCGGTCCGAAGAGCGGCTCGGGCAGCCCGTCGAGGGCGAACCAGCCCAGGGCCCGCGTCTCGCCGCCGTCGGCCGCGAGCGTCCCGGACACGACGCGGGCGACGAACATCGTGACGACCGCCTGGACGACGTCGCCGTTGGGGTAGGTGTGCGACCGGGCTCCGGAGAAGACGCCGAGGAGGCCGTGGGGCTCGACCACGAGTCCGGTCTCCTCGCGGGTCTCGCGCACGGCGGCCTCCGCGACCGTCTCGCCGAGCTCCAGCGCGCCCCCGGGCAGCCCCCACGGTCCGCCGGGCTCGCCGCGCTGCTGCAGCAGCACCCGCGTCGCTCCCGCGCCGTCCTGGTCGAGGACGGCGCAGCCGGCGCTCGGCATGAAGATCGGGTCGTGGCCGACCAGGGCCCGGAGGCGGTCGACGTAGCTCTCGGGCTGGCTCACGGCACCGACCCTAGTGGTGGCGGGGAAGGGCATGCCCGCCTCGAGTCTCCCGGTGAAAACCGTTGCCCCGCGTGCGGGGCTCTGGAAGGGTGGCCGCCGTGAACGTACCCTCCGCGGACGTGGACGTCCCGAGCCTCCTCGCCGCCTACGACGACCAGCTCCGGACCGATGCCGAGACGCCGAGCGCCGTCGCCGTGACCCGGCTCGGGCCGCTGCGGCTCGTGGCCTTCCTCGGCGGGCGCGGGTTCGTCACCTACCGCGACCTCGGCGGCGCGGACGCCGCGACGGTCCGCGGCTTCGTCGCCACCGCGCTCGCGCACTTCCGCGCGGACGACACGATCTCGAACGTCGAGTGGAAGACGCGCGGTCACGACGTCGCGCCCGGGCTGCACGAGGCCCTCGTCGACCACGGCTTCGAGCCCGACGACCCGGAGTCGATCATGATCGGGGAGACGCGGTCCCTCGTGGCCGACGTCCCGCTGCCCGAGGGCGTGACGCTGCGCCGCGTGACGGCGGAGGCGGACGTGCGGGCGATGTCCGCGATGGCGGACGAGGTCTTCGGCGACGACCCGCTGACGTCGGGGCACGCCGACCAGATCCTCCGGCGCCAGGAGCGGGACCCCGAGATGGAGCTGTGGGTGGCCGAGGCGGACGGCCGGGTGATCAGCGCCGGTCGCCTCGAGCCGGTGCCGAACACCCAGTTCGCCGGCCTCTGGGGCGGCTCCACGCGACCCGAGTGGCGAGGTCGCGGCATCTATCGCGCGCTGACCGCGGCGCGGGCACGCTCGGCCCTGGCACGCGGCAAGGTGTACCTGCACAGCGACTCGACCGAGTTCTCCCGACCGATCCTGGAGCGCTCCGGGCTGGTCAAGGTGTCGACCACGACGCCGTACGAGTGGCGGCGCTGAGGACGACGCCGTGGGACTCGAGGACGACCCGTTCGACCACCGGGTCACCAAGGACGGCACGGTCCTGGTGAGCCGCGGCGGCCGGCTGGTCGTCACGGTCGCGGGGGCGCGCGCCGCCCGGCTGGTCGCGCTGCTCGGTCGTGACCCGGCGATCGACCAGGAGCTGCTGGCCCGCGTGACGGGGAACTACCGGCGCGGCAACGAGAAGCGCGGGCACCGCCCGTGACCGCCCGGCGCCCTCCCTCCGCCGCCGTGAGGACGGTCCGATGAGCCGCGCCCGGCTGCTGGTGCGCCGCGCGGGCGCGCACCGCGGGCTGCTGGTCCTCGTCGCGCTGCTGGTCGCCACGGTCGCGGCGGCGCTGGGCACGACCGTCGGCACGGTGCACGCCGCCGAGGCGCGCGTCATCCACGACGGCCTGACGCGCGGCGGGGCGCCCGGCGTGGTCGCCGTGACCACCCGCCTCGCCCCGCCGCAGGACGCGGCCGCGCAGGACGCGGCGCTGCGCGGCCACGTCGACGCGCTCTTCGCACCCGCCCCGTACGACCTGGTCCGCGAGGAGATCCCCGACGACGACTCGGACGACCCGTTCGTGCGCTGGACGCTCACGCCGGACGTCGCCGCGACGGACACCGCGGACCTGGAGCTCCTCGCCTCCGGCTCGGACGCGCTCCTGGAGACGGTGCTCGCCGACGACGCCGTGGCCGTGCGCGGCGCGGAGGTGACGGGCGACCTGGGGGAGCGCGCGCAGGACGCCGCCGCGGCGACCGGCGCGTCGTCGGCCGTCGCGCTCGTCCCGATGCTGGTGCTCGCGCTGGCGGGCGTGGTCGCCGTCGCGCAGGTGGCTCGACTGCTCGCGGCCACCCGCGCGGGCGAGGTGCGGCTGCTGGTCTCGCGCGGCGCGTCGCCGCTCCAGCTCACGGCCGCCGCGGCGGCGGAGGCCGCCGTCGTCCTCCTGGCCGGGGCGCTCGTCGGCGTCGGCGCGGCGGCCGCCGTGCTCACGGCGCAGGGGGTGCCCGGCAGCTCGCTGACCGGCGCCCTCGCGCCGTCGGCCGGCGTGACGGCGGCGGTCGCCCTCCTGGTGCTCGTGGCCGTCGAGGGCATGCAGGCCCGCGCCGCGGCGGCCCTGCGGCTCGCGGACACGGCCGGCCGCGCCCGGCGGGCCGCCACCTGGGGCACCGTCGTGCTGGTGCTCGTCGCGGCCGGGGTCGCCTTGTGGCTGCTGCGCCGGTACGGCTCCCCGCTGGTCCCGACGCCCGACGGCGGCCAGACGGACCCGGCGGCCGCCGCGGCTCCCGCCCTCGTGCTCGCGGCCGCGGCCGCCGTCGCGGTGGCGCTGCTCGGCCCCCTGACGCGCGCCTGGGCGGCGACAGCCGCCCGGCGCTCCGGCACACGGGTCCTCGCGGCGCGGCAGGTGTCCCGCCGGCTGGCCGTCACCGCCGTGCCCGTGGTCCTGGTGGTGGTCGCCGCGGGGAGCGTGGTGCTCGCGTCGGCCTACGCCGGGACGGGGCAGGGGCTCCGCGCGACGACGGCGCACGTTGCCGCGGGCGGCGACGTGCGCGTCGTCGTGCCGGGCGCCTCGCCCGGGCCCGCCGCCGCGTACGAGGCGCTGCCGGGGGCGGCCGCCGCGGCGCCCGTGCGGGTGGCCGAGGGCACGGTGGACGGCGTCGCCGTGTCCACGACCGGGATCCCCACCGACCGGATCGCCCCGGTGGCGCGGGGACCCGCGGGCCCCCAGGGGGTCGACGAGATCGCGGGGGCGCTGCGCGGTCCCGGGCCGTACGCCGACAACCCCCGGCTGCCGGCCGGCACCACCGGCCTCGCGCTGCACGCCACCGGGCAGTACTACGTGGTCGACGAGAGCGTCGCGGCCGGGGTGGCCGGCGCGCCCGCCTCCTGGGCGTCCCTCGAGGAGGCGGCCGCGCCGACGCCGTCCGATCGGGCGAGGCTCCTGGCGCTCGAGGGCTCGACGATCGGGCTCACGCTCTGGCTCGCCGACCCGGACGGGCAGCTGGTCGGCGTCGACGTCGAGGACCTCGACGTCGACCTCGACGGCGGGCCCGACGGCGGCACCGCCGAGGCGCGCCCGATCGGGCCGGACGAGGGCTCGGTCGGGCTCCGGGCCGACGTGCCGCCGGCCCCCCGCGCGGCCGACGGCGCGCCGGGCGCCTGGACCGTCGTCGCCCTGGACACCCGCCTGCCCGGTTCGCCCGGACGGGTCACGACGCTGCGGCTCGCCGTGGACGGGATGGACGCCACCACGGACGACGGCGCGACGTCGGCGGTGGACGTCGGGGGCGTCGACTGGACGCCCGCCCGCGACGACCCCGCGGCGGACGCGGTCTTCGATGCCCGTCAGGGCACGGGGCTGAGCCTCGCGACCCAGGTCGAGTACGACGCGATGCCCGCGCCGTTCCGCGTCATGGTGGCAGGCACCGGGCGCGACGACCTCCCCGCCGTCCTGTCCCGGGACCTGGCGGCCATGCTCGACGTCACGACGGGCGGGTCGACGGACCTCCCGTTGGACGCGGGCCCGCCGCTGTCGGTGCGGGTGGTCGACGTCGTGGACGTCGTGCCGGGCTCGCGGCACCCGGAGGCCGCGATGGTCGGGCTCGGCGAGCTGCAGGCGGCGTCCCTGCGTCTGTCCACGGTCGTCCCCGGCGCCGAGGAGATGTGGGTGCGCGCGGCCCCGGACGCGGGCCCGGCCGGCGTCGACCGGCTGGCCACGGAAGCCGACCAGGCTGTCGCTCAGGCCGCGGGCCGGGAACCGGCCCGGGTGACGACGTCGTCCGGGACGGGGAGCGTCGACGCCGCGGGGCCGGTGCGCCAGGCGTTCGGCGTCGCCGCGCTCGCCTCCGTGCTGCTCGCGCTCGTGGGAGTGGGGGCCGTGAGCGTCGCGACGGTGCGCGAGCGGCGCGGCGAGGTCGCGGTGCTGCGCGCCGTCGGTGTGCCCCCGCGGGCGCAGGGGACGAGCCGCGCGCTGGAGCTGGTCGTGGTCGCCGGCGCCGCGCTCGTCACCGGGCTCCTGGCGGGGTGGGGGCTGGCGGCCGCGGTCGCCCCGGGTCTGGCGGCGGCCACGCTCACCGGGTTCGCCGTCGTCCCGACGGCGGTCACCGCGTTCGCCCCGTGGGCGGGCCTCGCGCCCGGCCTCCTGCTGGCCGTGGGGCTGGCGGCCGTCGTGCTCGCGGTGCGGGCCGCCGTGACCGCGCAGGCTCGCGAGGGCTCCTATCGGGAGGAGGTTCGCTGATGCTCTGGCTGCTGCTGCGCCGGCACCTGCGCACCGCGTGGGGAACCGCGCTCGTCCTCGCCCTGGTGACCGTGCTCGCGGCCGGGGCCGCGACCGCTGCCACGCGGGCGATCGCCGAGATGCGCTCGGAGCAGGTCACCTACGCCACCGAGCAGCTGTCGCCCCAGCGTCGGGACGTCTCCTCCCGCGCGGCGGTGGTGCCCGGCGGGGGCGTGTCGGCGACGGACGCCGCACCGACCGAGCCGGCGACCGCACCGACCGTCCCGCCGGAGCCCCGGTGGGCCGAGTTCCTCGACGGCATGGTGAGGCTGCGCGACGACCGGCCGCAGCCGCTGCGCGACGTGCTCGGCGAGCCGTCGTTCGCCGTCTCCTCGAGGGAGACCACGACCGAGCAGGTGCCCGGTTCCGGCATCCAGATCCCGCAGGTCGTGATGCGGGCGACGGCGCGGATGACGGAGGACCTGCGGCTGGTCGAGGGCGAGTGGCCCGTCGCGACGCCGGTCCTCACCGGCTTCAACGGTCCCGAGGGCGACGAGCCCGTGCAGGTCGTCCTGTCCCGCTCGGCCGCCGAGACGCTCGGGTGGGAGCTGGGCGGCACGTACGCCGTGGACGTGTGGAAGTTCCCCCCGCTGCGCGTGGTCGGGCTCACCGAGCCCGTCGACCCGGACGCGAGCGCCTGGTACCACCAGCCGTTCGGGCGCGACGCCCAGCTGGGTACCACCCCGAGCGGCGCCACGATCGCGACGGCCGCCGTGTACGTCTACCCCGCGATGATCGGCTCCCTCGCCTTCCGGGGGGCGAAGACGGAGCTCTGGTACCCCGTCGCCGTCGAGGGCATCGAGTCCGACGAGGTCGCCGCCCTCGCCGACCAGGTCCGTGGCCTCACGCACGAGACGCTCGACGTGCTCCCGGGCGACCCGGTGACGCTCCAGGGGCGCACCAGCCTCTCGGACGTGCTCGACGGGCTGATGCGCGAGCGCGTGACGACCGACGCGGTCCTCGCGGTGCTCGTCGTCGGACCGCTCGGGGCGCTCGGCGCGGTCATGGTGCTGGCCGCGCGGCTCGTCGTCGAGCGGCGCCGGTCGGCGCTCGCGGTGCTGCTCGCCCGCGGCGCGACCGGGACCCGGCTGCGGATGCTCACGGCGGCCGAGGGACTCGTCGTCACCCTGCCCGCGGCCGTCGTCGGCGTGCTCCTCGGCCTGCTGGTCCGGCCGGGCGCGGTGACGGGGACGCAGGTGGTGTGGGCCGCCGCGGCGGCGCTGGCGCCGGCCGCGGCGGCCGCCGCCGTGACGGTGCCGCGCGCCCTGCGCGGCCAGCGGCGCGACCTCGCTCCGGGCGCGGGCGGGCGCCGGCGCCGGACGGCGGAGCTCGCGGTGATCGGCCTCGCCGCGCTCGCGGTCGTGCTCCTGGCGCGTCGCGGCGTCGTGGGCGGGGCCGGCTACGGCGGGGTCGACCCCCTGGTCGCGGCGACCCCGTTGCTCGTGGCCGTCGCGGCGGCGCTCGTCGCCGTGCGCGTGGTCCCGCTGGTGGCGCGCGGCCTGGAGCGGCTGCTGTCCCGGCGCCGCGACCTCGTGCCGTTCCTGGGGGCGGCCCGGGCCACCCGCGCCCCGGCCGGCGGTGTCGTGCCCGCGCTCGCCCTGGTGCTCGCCGTCTCCGTAGGGGCGTCGTCGGCCGTGCTGCTGTCCACCGTGGACGCCGGCGTCGCGCGCCAGGCGCACGTCCAGCTGGGCGCCGACCTGCGGGTGTCGGGACCCGCGCTGTCCCCGGAGGACGTGGCGGCGCTGCGCCGGGTGGACGGCGTCGCCGGGGTGGCGACGACTGCCCGGGTGCTCGAGACGGGCCGGCTGACGGGGCCCGACGGACGCTCCCGCCCCGTGCAGGTGCTGGCCGTCGACGCGGCGGGCCTCGCGACGGTGCAGGACGGCGTGCCCGAGGCGCCGCCCGGAGTCGCGGCGCTGGCCCGCCCGGCCGCCGACGGCGCGCTGCCGCTCCTGGCCCTCCGGGTGCCGGACGTCGCGGCGGGGACGGCAGGTCTCGTCCTCGACCTGCAGGACGAGACCGCCGACGTCGTGGTGGCGGGGGCGACGGACCAGGTGCCGGGCGTGAGCGACGCCCCGGCGACGGTCGTGCTCGATGCGGGCATCCTCGCCGGGCCGCTCGACATGGCGACCGAACCGCACACGGCCCTGGTGGCGCTGGAGGACGGCGCCGACCCGGCGCAGGTCACCGCGGCCCTGCGCGCCGTGGTGCCCCGGGCCACGGTCGACGACCGGACGACGGTGGCCGCCGCGCTGCTCGACTCGCCGGCCGCGCGGGGGATCGCGACCGGTGCCAGGGTCTCCGTCGCGCTGTCGGGGGGCCTGGTCGCGCTCACCGTCGCGCTGACGCTCGTGCTGGCCGCCCCGGACCGCGAGCGCCTGCTCGCCGTGCTGCGCTCGATGGGGCTGCGACGGGGGGAGACGCGCGGTCTGGTCGCCTGGGAGGTGGCGCCGTGGGCGCTCGGCGCGCTGGTCGTCGGAGGGCTGGTCGGGGCCGCGGTGCCGGCCCTGCTGCGCGCTCGCGTGGACCTGACGTCGCTGACCGGCGGCGGACCGCAGCCCGCGCTTGCGGTCGACCCGGTGCTGGTCGTCGCGGGGGTGGCCGGGTTCGTCGTGACGGTGGTGGTCGGCGCGGGTCTGGCCGCGGTCGTCGGGCGCCGGGGCGCCACGCCGGAGCGGTTGCGGGAGGCGGCGGAATGAGGGAGGACGACAGGTGGGCGACGACGGGGACGACCGGGGACGACGTGGTGGTGACGAGATGGTGGTGACCCAGGAGGAGGCCTGGCCTGCGGCGGACGCCGCCGGGACGGGGCGTGACGAGATCCGATGCCGCGGGCTGGTGCGCATCTTCGCGACGGACGGCGTCGAGGTGCAGGCGCTGCAGGGCCTGGACCTCGCCGTGGACCGCGGGGACCTGGTCGCGGTCGTGGGCGCGTCCGGCTCCGGCAAGTCCACGCTGCTCAACATCCTGTCCGGCATGGACCTGCCCACCGCGGGCTCCGCCGTCGTCGCGGGCACGGACCTGCTGACGATGTCGCGGCGCGACCGCGTGCACTATCAACGGTCCACGGTCGGGTTCGTGTGGCAGCAGACGGGACGGAACCTGCTGCCCTACCTGACGGCGGCCGAGAACGTCCGCGTGCCCCTCGAGATCGCGCGCGCGGGGACGCGGGCCGGGCGTGCGGCGCGCGTGGCCGAGCTCCTGGAGCTGCTCGACGTCGGGCACGTCGCCGACCGGGTCCCGCGGCAGATGTCCGGCGGGCAGCAGCAGCGGGTCGCCATCGCGGTCGCGGTGGCCGGATCGCCTCGTGTGCTGCTGGCCGACGAGCCCACGGGCGAGCTGGACGAGGCGACGAGCGTCGAGGTCCTGGAGGCGCTGCGCGGGGTGAACGCCGCGACCGGGGTGACGACGCTGATCGTCACGCACGACCCGACGGTCTCGGAGCACGTCGCCCGGACGGTGCAGATCCGCGACGGCCGCACGTCGACGGAGGTCCTGCGCCGCACGGAGATCGACGAGCACGGGGCGCAACGGCACGTCGCCGAGGAGTTCGCGGTGCTCGACCGGGTGGGTCGCCTGCAGCTGCCGCAGGACTTCGTCGGCGCCCTGGACCTGCGCGACCGCGTGCGCCTGGCGCTGGAGCCCGACCACGTCCAGGTGCGCCCGGACGGCCGGTCGCAGGACGCGCTGCCGGGCCATGACGGTGGGCGCGGGACGGGGGAGCGGCGATGAGCGTCACGGCGACGGCGGTGCTGCGCGCCGAGGGAGTCTCGCGCGTCTACGGCAGCGGCGCGGGCGAGGTGCGTGCCCTGGTGGACGTGTCGGTCGAGGTGGGTGCGGGGGAGCTGGTCGTCGTCGTCGGGCCGTCCGGTTCCGGCAAGTCGACGCTGCTGCACCTGCTGGGCGGGCTGGACCGGCCGACGACGGGCACGGTGCACCTGGGCGCCGACCCGGCGGCGGACGGGGGACCCGGCGCCGTCGAGCGCGAGCTCGGCGGCCTGGGCGAGGACGAGCTGCACGCGGTGCGTCGCACGGAGATCGGCTTCGTGTTCCAGTCGTTCGGGCTGGTCCCGGTGCTGTCGGCCGCCGAGAACGTGGAGGTGCCGCTGCGCCTGGCGCGCGTCGACGCCGCCGCGCGAGCCGCCCGGGTGGCGGAGGCACTCGAGGCGGTCGGTCTCACGGACCACGCCGAGCAGCGGCCCTCGGAGCTGTCGGGCGGGCAGCAGCAGCGGGTGGGCGTGGCGCGAGCACTGGTCGCGCGCCCGCGCGTGCTGCTCGCGGACGAGCCGACGGGGCAGCTCGACTCGGCGACGGCGGCGCGCGTCATGGCGCTCCTGCGCGACCTGGTCCACTCGCGCGGGGTGGCGGCCGTGGTCGCGACCCACGACCCGGAGCTCGTGGCCATGGCCGACCGCGTGCTGGTGGTGCGCGAGGGCCGGTTGGTGACGGTCTGACGGCGTTCGGGCCAGGATGCCGGTGGTGCCCCGGAGGTTGCGGCCAGATACCGGATTGGTCACGGTTCCGGGCTCAAACCGGACCAAGGGTATGACCGGGCCCCGAACCGTGACTAGGCTCACCCGCGCACAGTGCAGTGCGCGGGCACACGCGCCTGCACCTCACCGAGGGGTCGTTTCCCGCCGGTGAGCGACTCAACTCAGGAGGACACGTGACACCTCGACGACGACTTGCAGGCATCGGGGCCTTCACCCTCGCCTCGGCCCTGCTGCTGTCCGCGTGCGGTGGCGGCTCGGGCAACGACCCCGAGGCCAGCGAGAGCGGCCCGAGCAGCGGGATCATCACCGTGATGAACGGTGAGCCGCAGAACCCGCTCATCCCCACGATGACGAACGAGACCAACGGCTCGCTCGCCATCACCAACGTCTTCGCCGGTCTCGTCTACTACGACGCCGATGGCCAGCCGCAGAACGACATGGCGGAGTCCATCGAGTCCGACGACAACGAGACCTGGACGATCACCATCAAGGACGGCTGGGAGTTCACCGACGGCACGCCCGTCACCGCCCAGAGCTACGTCGACGCCTGGAACTACGGTGCCTACGGGCCCAACGCCCAGAACCTCAGCTACTTCTTCGAGCCCGTCGAGGGCTTCGCGGACGTGAACTTCGCCGAGGACCAGCTGGACAAGGACGGCAACCCGAAGGAGGGCGAGAAGCCCGCCTCGGAGACGATGAGCGGCCTGAAGGTCGTCAGCGACACCGAGTTCACGGTCAAGCTCAGCCAGCCCGAGTCGGACTTCCCGATCCGCCTGGGGTACTCGGCCTTCATGCCGCTCCCCGAGGCGTTCTTCGACAACCCGGACGCGTTCGCCGACAAGCCGATCGGCAACGGCCCGTACCTGGTCGAGAACTGGGTGCACAACGAGGTCATCGAGCTGCGCCCGAACGCGGACTACCAGGGCGAGCGCAAGGCGCAGAACGGCGGCGCCGACCTGATCGCCTACACCGAGGAGGACACGGCGTACAACGACCTCCTCGGCGGTCAGCTCGACATCGTCAAGAACGTGCCGTCGTCGGCGTTCTCCACGTTCGAGGACGAGCTGGGCGACCGCGCGATCAACCAGGCCTCGGCCGTCATCCAGGTCGTCAACGTCCCGGAGTACGTCAAGGAGTTCCAGGGCGACGCGGGCGTGCTGCGTCGCGAGGCCATCTCCATGGCGATCGACCGTGACCAGATCACCGAGACGATCTACAACGGCACCCGCACCTCGGCGAAGGACTTCACCTCGCCGGTCATCGACGGCTGGTCGGACAAGGTCCCGGGCAACGAGGTCCTCACGTACGACCCCGAGAAGGCCAAGTCCCTCTGGGACGAGGCCGAGGGCATGGACCCGGTCGGCGGCGACTTCACGCTGCAGATCGCCTCGAACGCCGACTCCGACCACCAGACCTGGGTGGACGCCGTCTGCAACAACGTCCGTAGCGCGCTCGGCATCGGGTGCGAGTTCGACCCGTACGCCACCTTCGACGAGTTCCTCGACGCCCGTGACAACGAGCAGATCAAGGGTCTCTTCCGTGGCGGCTGGCAGGCCGACTACCCGGCTCTGAGCAACTTCCTCGGGCCGATCTACGGCACGGGCGCGGGCTCGAACGACATGGGCTACTCGAACAAGGAGTTCGACGCCAAGCTGAAGGAGGGCAACGGCGCGACCGACCCGGACGCCGCGATCCAGGCGTACCAGGAGGCCCAGACCATCCTCTTCGGTGACATGCCGGGTATCCCGCTGTGGTACCAGAACGCCACCGGCGGCTTCAGCGAGGACGTCGAGAACGTCGTCTTCGGCTGGGACAGCGACCCGATCCTGTACCAGGTCACCAAGCAGGGCTGACGCCCGATTCGGTGATGGCCGGTCGCGTCCGGTAGGTTCGCGGCCGGCCATCACACGTTCGGTGGGCGGGGTGTGCCGACGAGGCACGCCCTGCCCCCGATCCTGTCCTGGCAACCGTCCTGGCAACGAGGCCGGGTAACTTGAACCCGTGGCCCTGGGAACCCCGGGGCGAACGAGGAGACAACACACATGCTCTGGTATCTCGGACGCAGGCTCCTACAGGTGATCCCTGTGTTCCTGGGGGCGACGCTCCTGCTCTACGCGCTCGTGTTCCTGCGGCCCGGAGACCCCGTCGCCGGCCTGGGCGGGGAGCGCGGCCTCCCCGAGGCCGTGCAGGCCCAGATTCGCGAGCAGTACAACCTGAACGAACCGTTCATCGTGCAGTACCTGCTCTTCCTCAAGGGCGTCTTCACGCTCGACTTCGGCATCGACTTCCGTGGTCAGGAGATCATCGACGTCATCGGCGCGGCGCTGCCCGTCACGTTCCAGCTCGCGATCATGGCGCTCGTCATCGAGGCCGTCTTCGGCGTCCTCTTCGGCCTCATCGCCGGGATGCGCAAGGGCGGCTGGTTCGACGGCACCGTGCTGGTGATCAGCCTGCTGGTGATCTCCGTGCCGACCTTCGTCATCGGCTTCGTGCTGCAGTTCGTCATGGGCGTCAAGCTCGGCTGGTTCCCCGTGACCGTCGGCCGCGACCCGAACTTCTACAGCCTCCTGCTACCGGCGATCGTGCTGGCAGCGACGTCGTTCGCGTACGTGCTCCGCCTGACCCGCACCTCGGTCGCGGAGAACCTCAGCGCCGACTACGTCCGGACCGCGCGGGCCAAGGGTCTCCGTCGCTCGCAGGTCACCGGCCGCCACGTGCTGCGCAACTCCCTCATCCCCGTCGTCACGTTCCTGGGCGCCGACCTCGGCAACCTCATGGGCGGCGCCATCGTGACGGAGGGCATCTTCAACATCAACGGCGTCGGGGGGACGCTCTACCAGGCGATCATCCGCGGCGAGAACGTCACCGTCGTCTCGCTCACGACCGTGCTGGTCATCGTCTACATCCTGGCGAACCTGCTCGTCGACCTCCTCTACGCCGCCCTCGACCCGAGGATCCGTTATGCCTGAGAACCGTTACGAGACCGTGCCCGGCGGGCGGCGACCGCGCCCCGGGCAGGAGCACTTCGCCGCCGAGGTCGACGAGGGCGGCCTGGGAGCCGTCGACGCGGTCAAGTCGGACGCGGCACCCACCAGCCTGTGGCGGGACGCGTGGCTCCAGATGCGCCGCCGCCCGATGTTCTGGGTCGCGGCCACGATCATCCTGCTGGTCATCACGGTGGCGGCGTTCCCGAGCTGGTTCACGTCCGTCCACCCGCGGTTCGACTGCGAGCTGGCCAAGTCGCTCGCCGGGCCCGAGCCCGGGCACCCCTTCGGCTTCGACAAGCAGGGCTGCGACATCTACGCGCGGACCATCTACGGCGCCCGCGCGTCCGTGCTCGTGGGCGTGATGTCCACGGCGATGGTCGTGATCATCGGGACGATCATGGGCGCCGTCGCCGGCTACTACTCCGGCTGGTTCGACGTCGTCCTGTCGCGCATCACCGACATCTTCTTCGCGATCCCGCTGGTGCTGGCCGCCATCGTCATCATGTCGATCACGACGAACCGGACCAGCTTCACCGTGGCCCTGGTGCTCGCCTCCTTCGGGTGGACGTCGATCGCGCGCATCACCCGCGGCACCGTGCTGTCCGTGAAGAACAACGAGTTCGTCACGGCCGCCCGCTCGCTCGGCATGGGGCGCGGCCGGATCCTGGTGAGGCACGTGATGCCCAACTCGTCGGCGCCGATCATCGTGTACGCCACGGTCGCGCTGGGCACGTTCATCGTCGCGGAGGCGACGCTGAGCTTCCTCGGCATCGGCCTGCCGCCCAGCACCGTGTCGTGGGGCGGGGACATCGCGCAGGCCCAGCGGGCGATCCGCCAGGCCCCGGAGATCCTCTTCTACCCGGCCGCGGGCCTGGCCCTCACGGTGCTCGGCTTCATCATGATGGGCGACGTCGTGCGCGACGCCCTCGACCCGAAGGCACGGACGCGATGACGACACAGTTCCCAGTGACGAACGGCGACCTGCCCGTCGGTGAGGGCGACGGCCGCAGCTACGAGGCGGGCACCGACAAGCCCCTGCTCGAGATCAGCGACCTCCAGGTGTCGTTCACCACCTCCGAGGGCGTGGTGCACGCCGTCCGCGGCGCCGACATCACCGTGTACCCGGGCCAGTCCGTCGCGATCGTCGGCGAGTCCGGCTCCGGCAAGTCGACCACGGCGCACGCCGTGATCGACCTGCTGCCGGGCACGGGCAAGGTGACCGGCGGCAGCATCAAGTTCGACGGCCGCGAGATCGTGGGCCTGCCCCGCGCCGAGATCGAGGCGATGCGAGGCCGCGACATCGGCCTGGTCCCGCAGGACCCGATGTCCAACCTCAACCCGGTGTGGCGCATCGGCACGCAGATCGAGGAGGCCCTCAAGGCCAACGGCTTCGACGGCGGCAAGCGGGAGCGCAAGGAGCGCGTCGCGAGCCTGCTCGCCGAGGCCGGCCTGCCCGACGCCGAGCGCAGGGCGCGGCAGTACCCGCACGAGTTCTCGGGCGGCATGCGGCAGCGCTCGCTCATCGCGATCGGGCTCGCCTCGCGGCCGAAGCTCCTCATCGCGGACGAGCCGACGTCGGCCCTCGACGTCACGGTGCAGCGACAGATCCTCGACCACCTCGAGGTGCTCACGCAGGAGCTCGGCACCGCCGTCCTGTTCATCACGCACGACCTGGGGCTGGCCGCCGAGCGCGCCGAGCACCTCGTGGTGATGTTCAAGGGACGGGTGGTCGAGTCCGGCCCGGCCCGGCAGATCCTCGCGAACCCGCAGCACCCGTACACCCGGCGCCTCGTCGCCTCGGCGCCCTCGCTCGCGTCCCGCCGCATCCAGGTGGCGCACGAGCAGGGTCAGGAGTCCGACGAGCTGCTGGCGCCCGACCTCGACGCGACGGTGCCCCGCGCCGGCGTGGCCAAGGCGGCGCAGGCGGACATCGTCGTGGCGAAGAACCTCACCAAGGTCTTCAACATCCGTGGCGGCCGGCCGGGGGCGTCGACGGACTTCAAGGCCGTCGACGACGTGAGCTTCACCCTCAAGCGCGGGCACACGCTCGCGCTGGTGGGGGAGTCGGGCTCCGGCAAGTCCACGGCGGCCAACATGGTGCTCGGTCTGCTCGACGCGACGTCGGGCGTGGTCGAGTTCGACGGCACGGACATCGCGTCGCTCTCCGCCAAGGAGGCGTTCGCCTTCCGGCGGCGCATCCAGCCGGTGTTCCAGAACCCGTACGGCTCGCTCGATCCGACGTTCTCCATCTTCCGGTCGATCGAGGAGCCGCTGGCTCTGCACAAGGTCGGCGGCAAGAAGGAGCGCGAGAAGCGGGTCCGCGAGCTCCTCGACATGGTGGCGCTGCCCCAGTCGGCGATGCGGCGCTTCCCGAACGAGCTCTCCGGCGGCCAGCGCCAGCGCATCGCCATCGCGCGGGCGCTCGCGCTCCAGCCCGAGGTGATCGTGCTCGACGAGGCCGTGTCGGCCCTCGACGTGCTCGTCCAGGCGCAGATCCTCGAGCTCCTCGGGAACCTGCAGGACGAGCTCGGGCTGTCGTACCTGTTCATCACGCACGACCTCGCGGTGGTGCGGCAGATCGCCGACTCGGTGGTCGTGATGCAGACGGGCAAGGTCGTCGAGCAGGCCACCACCGACGAGGTGTTCGACAACCCGCGCCAGCAGTACACCCGCGACCTGCTCGCCGCCATCCCCGGCGCCGGGCTGGAGGGTGCCGCGATCGCGGGCTGACGCCCGGACGTACCCCGACGGGGGCCGGCGCGCGACGAGGTCGCGCGCCGGCCCCCGTCGTTCCTCCGTTTGCCGTCGGCGGGGCACGGCGTCAGGGTGAGGGGCATGTCACGGTCGTCCACGCTGGCTCGCGGGGTCTTCTATCCGGCTGCGGGCATCATCGTGCTCTTCGTGCTGTTCGCCGTCTTCGCCACGGACGCCACGACGACCGTGATGAACACGCTCCAGACCGAGGTCATCGGCGCCTTCGGCTGGTACTACGTGCTCCTCGTGGCGGCGTTCGTGATCTTCGCCGTCTGGATGGGGCTGAGCCGGTTCGGCGACATCGTGCTCGGCCCGGACGACGAGAAGCCGGACTTCAAGCTGCCGGTGTGGTTCTCGATGCTGTTCGCCACCGGCATGGGGATCGGGCTGGTCTACTACGGCGTCTCCGAGCCGCTGTCCCACTTCGTCAGCCCGAAGCCGGGCGTCACCGGGGACGACGCCATGCTCGCCCAGGCGGCGATCTCCCAGACGTACGTGCACTGGGGCTTCCACGCCTGGGCGATCTACGTGGTGGCCGGCCTCGCGCTGGCGTACGCGATCCACCGCAAGGGGCGGCCGGTGTCGATCCGCTGGGCGCTGGAGCCGTTGCTCGGCGACCGGGTGAAGGGGTGGCTGGGCAACGTCATCGACGTGGTGGCGATCATCGGCACGGTCTTCGGCGTGGCGACGTCGCTCGGGCTAGGCGTGCTGCAGGTGGCGCACGGGCTCGGCTACCTGGACGTCGTGGAGCCCAGCGTGGGCCTCGAGATCGGCCTGATCGCCGCGATCACGGCGCTCGCCGCGATGTCCGTGGCGTCGGGGCTGTCGAAGGGCATCAAGTGGTTGTCGAACGGCAACATGGTGCTCGCGGGCGTGGTGCTCGCCGTCGTCCTGGTCCTGGGCCCCACGCTGTTCCTCCTGCGCAGCTGGGTGCAGTCGTTCGGGTACTACTTCGCGAACGTCGTCCAGATGACGTTCGACACCCTGGCGTTCCGCGGGGACGAGGGACTGGCGTGGGAGTCGAGCTGGACGATCTTCTACTGGGGCTGGTGGATCTCCTGGGCGCCCTTCGTGGGCGTCTTCATCGCGCGGATCTCGCGCGGCCGCACCGTGCGCGAGTTCGTGCTCGGCACGCTCGCGGTACCGATGGCCGTCGCGACGATCTGGTTCAGCGTGTTCGGCGGTGCCGGCCTGCACCAGGAGATGACGCAGCCCGGCAGCATGCTGGACCCCGCGACCGGCGAGGTGAACACGGACACGGCGATGTTCCAGCTCTTCGCGACCCTGCCGGGCGGCGGCACGTGGCTCGCGGTCGCCGGCATCGTGCTGGTGGTCATCTTCTTCGTCACGTCGTCGGACTCCGGGTCGTTCGTCGTCGACATGCTGGCGAACGGCGGCAACCCGAACCCCCCGCTGTGGAGCCGGCTGTTCTGGGCGCTGCTCCAGGGGCTCGTCGCAGCTGCGCTGCTGCTGGCCGGCGGGCTGCAGGCGCTCCAGACGGCGGCGATCCTCATCGCCCTGCCCTTCTCCGTGGTGCTCGTCGGGATGGCGGTCTCGATCGTCAAGGAGCTCAGCGCGGAGCACCGCGAGATCGTGCGTGCGGAGCGGCGGGCGGCGCGACAGCAGCTGACGGAGCACGTCACGGAGCGGGTGGCGACCACGCTGGCGGGCCGGTGGGAGAACGTGCTGCCGCCCGCGCCGGGCGCCCTGCGGCTGCGCGTGCCGCGACGCCGGGAGGCCAAGGGGCCGCCCGGTCCGGGGCCCGATTCGGGCGCGGACGAGGAGCCTGGACCGGGGCAGGTAAGATAGAAGCGGCCCGATTGACGGGCCGCCCCCCTCCCCAGGAAATGAGACCCGTAGATGTCTGTGCGCTCCGACCTGCGCAACGTGGCGATCGTCGCCCACGTCGACCACGGCAAGACGACCCTCGTGGACGCCATGCTGCGCCAGGCAGGCGCGTTCTCCGCGCACCAGCACGTGGACGACCGCGTGATGGATTCCGGCGACCTGGAGCGCGAGAAGGGCATCACGATCCTCGCCAAGAACACCGCGGTCCGGTACGCCGGCCCGTCGGCGGCGGAGTCCGGTGAGCCCGACGGCATCACCATCAATGTCATCGACACCCCGGGCCACGCCGACTTCGGTGGCGAGGTCGAGCGCGGCCTGTCGATGGTGGACGGCGTCGTGCTGCTCGTCGACGCGTCCGAGGGGCCGCTGCCCCAGACGCGCTTCGTGCTGCGCAAGGCGCTGGCCGCGAAGCTGCCCGTGATCGTCGTCGTGAACAAGGTCGACCGTCCCGACGCCCGGATCACCGAGGTCGTGGGGGAGACCACCGACCTGCTGCTCGGCCTCGCGAGCGACCTGTCCGACGAGGTGCCCGACCTCGACCTGGACGCCATCCTCGACGTGCCGGTCGTGTACGCCTCGGCCAAGGCCGGCCGGGCGTCGATCGACCAGCCCGCCGACGGGGCGCTGCCCGCGAACGAGGACCTCGAGCCGCTGTTCGGCACGATCCTCCAGAAGATCCCGGCGCCGACCTACGAGCCGGACATGCCGCTGCAGGCCCACGTCACCAACCTCGACGCGTCGCCGTTCCTCGGCCGCCTCGCGCTGCTGCGCATCTTCAACGGGACGCTCCGCAAGGGGCAGACGGTCGCCTGGGCCCGCCACGACGGCACGCTGTCCAGCGTCCGGATCACCGAGCTGCTCGAGACGAAGGCCCTCGACCGCGTCCCGACCGAGTCCGCCGGCCCCGGCGAGATCGTCGCGGTCGCGGGCATCGCGGACATCATGATCGGCGAGACCCTCACGGACGTCGACGACCCGCGCCCGCTGCCGCTCATCACGGTGGACGACCCGGCGATCTCGATGACCGTCGGCATCAACACCTCGCCGCTGGCCGGCAAGGGCGGCAAGGGCCACAAGGTCACCGCGCGCCAGGTCAAGGACCGCCTCGACGCGGAGCTCATCGGCAACGTGTCGCTCAAGGTGCTCCCGACCGAGCGCCCGGACGCGTGGGAGGTGCAGGGCCGTGGCGAGCTGGCCCTCGCGATCCTCGTCGAGCAGATGCGCCGCGAGGGCTTCGAGCTCACGGTCGGCAAGCCGCAGGTCGTCACCAAGCAGGTCGACGGCAAGCGCCACGAGCCGATGGAGCGCATGACCATCGACGTGCCGGAGGAGTACCTCGGCGCCGTCACGCAGCTCCTCGCCCAGCGCAAGGGCCGCATGGAGACGATGAGCAACCACGGCACCGGCTGGGTGCGCATGGAGTTCATGGTCCCGGCGCGCGGGCTCATCGGCTTCCGCACGCGCTTCCTCACGGACACGCGCGGCACGGGGATCGCGGCGTCCATCTCCGAGGGGTACGAGCCGTGGCACGGCCCCATCGAGACCCGCATCAACGGTTCGCTCGTCGCGGACCGTGCCGGTGTCGTGACACCGTTCGCGATGATCAACCTGCAGGAGCGCGGCACCTTCTTCGTCGACCCCACGCAGGAGGTCTACGAGGGCATGATCGTCGGCGAGAACGCGCGCAACGAGGACATGGACGTCAACATCACCAAGGAGAAGAAGCTGACGAACATGCGTGCCGCCTCGAGCGACACGTTCGAGAACCTCACGCCGCCGAAGCACCTGACGCTCGAGGAGTCCCTCGAGTTCGCGCGCGAGGACGAGTGCGTCGAGGTGACGCCGCAGGTCGTGCGGATCCGCAAGGTCGAGCTCGACGCCACGTCGCGCGCCCGGACGGTGGCGCGGGCCAAGCGCGGCTGAGGTCGCCGGACCGTGACCCGACCCGCGTCGCCGGGGCTCGCCGACGGGTTGCTCGCGGTGCACGCGCACCCGGACGACGAGACGCTCGCGACGGGTGCGCTGCTCGCCTCGAGGGCGGCCGCCGGGCGGCCGGTCACCGTGGTGACCTGCACGCGCGGCGAGCGCGGCGAGGTCATCGACACGCCGTCGCACCCCACGGGGCTCGCACGCCTCGAGGGCGACGGCCCCGCGCTCGCCGCGCACCGCGAGACGGAGCTGGCGGCGGCCGTGGCGGCGCTCGGCGGCTCCCCGGGCGTCGTCGGTCACGCCTTCCTCGACACGGTCGGCGTGCCGGGCGCGGACACAGGGCCGCGGTTCGAGGACTCCGGGATGGCGTGGGTCGCGCCGGGGATCGCCGGTCCGGCGGACGACGCCCCGACGACGGCGTTCGCGCGCGTCCCGCTCGAGGACGCCGCGGCGCGCCTGGCGGCGCTGGTGCGCACCCTGCGCCCCGCCGTCGTCGCGACCTACGAGGAGCGGGGCGGGTACGGGCACCCGGACCACGTGCGCGTGCACGGCGTCGTGGTGCGGGCCCTGAGCCTCGCCGCGGACCCCGGCGCACCGCTGCCGGGCGAGCCCTGGGGCGGGGCCGAGCTCTGGCAGGCGGTGGCGCCCTCGGCCGCGCTGCGCGCCGGCCGCCGCGCGCTGGCCGCCGCACCCGAGGCTGCGGCCCTCGCCGCCCGCGCCGGGCTGACGTTCCCGGACGCGGACGAGCCGCTTCCCCCGCTCGCGACGCACGACGCCGCGCTGGCCGGCGACGACCCGGCCGACGTCGCCGTCCGGACGGTCGACGTCGCGCCGGTGCTCGACCGGGTGCTCGCCGCGATGGGGGCGCACGCCACCCAGGTGCAGCACGCGACCCGGGCGTCGGCGGCGTCCGGGGGCGAGGAGCTGCTCGGCTGGTACGCCCTGAGCAACGAGGTGCTCGCCCCCGTCCTGGCGCGCGAGCACTATCTCGTGTCACGGCCCGTCGTGCCCCGCCCCGAGGCGCGCCGGTAGGCTCGCCGCGATGACCATGCCCGAGCACGCGACCTCCTCCTCGGCCCCCACCGCCCCGGCCGGTGGCGGCCGGTGGTGGCGCTCCGCCGTGCGCACGGTGCTCGCCGTCGCGCTCGGGGCCGTCGTCGGCGTCCTCGGCACGGTCGCGCACCGCACGCAGTGGCAGGACCTTCCGGTCGGCATCGTCCTGGCGCTCGCGATCACGCTGTCCACGGCGGTGCTCTGCCGCGCGTGGTCGGGCATGGGCCCGCTGCTGGCGGCCGGTGCCGGGTGGGTGGTGGCGGTGCAGGTGCTGGCCGTCGCGGGCCCGGGCGGGGACGTGCTGGTGCCCGCGCAGCCCGTGGGCCTGGTGTGGACCTACGGCGGCCTCGCGATGTTCCTGGTCGCGGCGTTCCTGCCCCGGTCGTGGTTCAGCGACCGGCCGCGCTGAGGGCGCTCCCGGCGGGCGTCTGTGAGCGTCCCGTGCCCGCTGCCGGGCCCTGCGTGACGAACCTGTGCGAACCGCCGTCCGATATGGCGCTTTCACCCGGACTTGCGCGGAGCCGGCCGGTGCCGCCCGAGTAGGATCCCCCAGGCGGGTCCGCCCCGCGTCACCTGTCCTTCCGGGGCGTCGTCCCCGCACCCACCACCCCTGACGGAGCATGCATGGGTCACCCGACCGAGCGCGATCCGGACCCCACCGGGTCCGCCGCCGAGCCCGCGCGCCCCGAGGCCGACGCGACGGCCGGGCCGGACACCGCCGAGCAGGTGACCGCCGACGCGACCGCCGGAGCGAGCGCGCAGCAGCCGTCGGCCGAGCCTGCGGACCCGGCCGACGAGCCGGACGTGCCCTACGAGCCGCGGGTGCGGCTGTACGAGCAGCGCGTCATCGCCACGGTGCCGGCGCCGTCGTCGGGGCCGGCGACGCAGGCGCTGCCCGCCGTGGTGGCGTCGGCGCCCAACGGTGCGCCCTTCGGCGCGCCCGGCGAGGCGCCCCTCGTCGATCCCGTCGTGCCGCCGCCCGCGGAGCCTGGCTCGCCGCTGGACGGGCTGGCCGGGGACGGCGCTCCCAGCCGCGCGCCGAAGGTCGCGCTGTGGGCCGGCGTCGGGCTCGTCGTCGTCGCGGGCCTGTACGCGGGCGCGCAGTGGGCCGTCGCGGGCACGGTGCCGAAGGGCACGAGCGTCGCGGGCGTCGAGATCGGCGGGATGGACGCCGGGCCCGCCGTCGCGGCGCTCGACGACGGTCTGGGGCCGCGCGCGACCGAGCCGGTCGCCGTGCAGGCGGGCGAGGCCTCCAGCACGATCGACCCGGCCGAGGCCGGACTGTCGTTCGACGCGCAGGCGACGGTCGACGGGCTGACCGGGTTCTCCCTGAACCCGGCGCACCTGTGGGAGCACCTGGTGGGTGGCGACGAGGTGCCGCCCGTCGTCGACGTCTCGCGCCCGACCCTCACGGAGGCGGTCTCCGGCCTGGAGGAGTCGCTCCAGGTCGAGCCGGTGGACGGCACGGTCGGGTTCAAGGGCGGCAAGGCCGTGGCCACCGAGGCCGTCGAGGGCTCCAGCGTGCTGGTGGACGACGCGGTGGACACCGTGGCGGCGGCCTGGCTCGTCACCACGGGCCCGGTCGACCTGCCGACCGAGGTCGTGGAGCCGGCGGTCACGCAGGCGGAGACCGACGCCGCGCTGGAGCAGGCCGAGCAGGTGGTGAGCGCCCCCGTCACGGTGGACGTCGGCGAGCAGTCCGCGGAGCTGACGCCGAGGGCCCTCGCCAAGGCGACGTCCTTCAAGAACGCCGACGGCGAGCTCAAGGTGCGGTTCGACGGCGAGAAGCTGGTCTCCGACGTGGTGGACGACACCGACGACCTCCTCACCGAGCCGGACGACGCGCACTTCGTCTTCTCCGGCGGCAAGCCGGTCGTGGAGGGTGGGGAGCAGGGCACGACCCTCGACCCGGACGACACGGCGGCGGCGGTCGGCGACGCCGCGCTCTCCGCGGACGACCGTTCGACAGAGCTGAAGCTGGTCGAGCGCGAGCCGGAGCGCACCAAGGAGGCCCTCGAGGACATGGGGGTCAAGGAGGTCGTCTCGGAGTTCTCGACCCCGCTGACGAGCGAGCCGATCCGCACCAGGAACCTCGAGCGCGGCGCGCAGCTCGTCACCGGCACCCTCGTGGCGCCGGGGGAGACGTTCTCGCTGCTCGACACCCTGTCGCCGATCGACGAGTCGAACGGCTTCGTCGCGGCGGGGGTCGTGAGCAACGGCGTGCACACGGACGCCGTGGGTGGCGGCCTGTCGCAGATGGCCACCACCACGTACAACGCCGGGTACTTCGCCGGGTTCGACGACGCCGGGCACCAGCCGCACAGCTACTGGTTCGACCGGTACCCGGCGGGGCGCGAGGCGACCATCTACGTGGGCGCCATCGACATGAAGTTCACCAACGACACCCCGTACGGCGCCGTGCTGCAGTCGTGGGTCTCGGGCGGGCGGCTGCACGTCCAGGTCTGGTCGACCGACTACTACGACGTCGAGACGCGTGCCGGCGACAAGCAGAACGTGGTCCCGGCCACGGCGGTGCACAAGACGGGGGGCGACTGCGTGGCGTACCCCGGCGGCAGCGACGGGTTCACGATCACCAACTACCGCCAGGTCTCCCACGACGGCAAGCAGGTCAAGGACGAGTCGAAGACCTGGACCTACAAGCCGGACAACCCCGTCGTGTGCGACCAGCCGAAGGCCGACCGCGACGACGAACGCCAGCCCAAGGACGCCGGCGACGACGACGCCGGCGACGACGGGAAGGCCAAGGAGGACTGATGCTCGGACGCTCGGAACGCGAGTCCCCGGCGCACGCCGCGCAGGCGGCCCACGACGCGGGGTGGTCGGGCGTCGCCGCCAGTTCGGCGGTGGCCACGGCCGTGGCGGACGAGTCGACCGAGCTGCTGGACCTCGGCACGACGTCGGACACGCTCGCCACCGTCGCGACGATCGACGACCTCGCGGCGGTGGTGCACCTGGGTCACCCGGAGCAGCCGTCACCGGCGCTCGAGGAGGCGCTGCTCGCCGGCGATCCGTCGCTCATCGTCACCGCGGCCGTCGCCGTCGCGCCGCAGTGGGTGTGGGTGGCCCCGCCGGGCGCCTCGGGCGGCCAGGTGGTCATCGACGAGGCGGGCATGCGGGACTGCCAGGACCTGCTGCGCGGCATGGGCGTGAGCCCTCGGCTCGTCCCGACGCGGACGTCGGTCGACGAGCGCGTCGCGCTGGCGGGCCAGGCGGGCTCGATCGTGGTCGAGCGGTCCCGGGTGCCCGCCGGGTGGGTCGAGGTCCCCGGCAGCGGGCGCCTCGCCGGCCGGCTGCCGGTCTGGTACGGGCTGTTGGAGGCACGCGCCGCCTGGCCGCGGTTCGACGCGCCCGCGCAGGTGTGGCTCGCCGTCGGGCCGTCGGACGACCACCGTGGGTCGCTGCAGCACACGCTGGCCGTGCTCTCGGCGGCGGGCGTGGACCTGCAGCACCTGCGCAGCCACCCGTCCGCCGGTGGGCCGCACGTGTTCTTCACGTCGTTCCGCTGCCCGTCGGTCGACGTGCTGGACGGGCTCGTGGCCGAGCTCGACGGGCGCGGCGTCGCGCACCGCACGCTCGCGGTGCTGCCCGGCGCCGGCTTCGTGCCGGGCCCCGTGCCGCTGGCGCCGCGGTGGGCCGACCGCCCGGCCGGTGCGTGAGGGCGAGGGGATGAGGACGACGGCATGAAGATCGCGTACCTCGGGCCGGAAGGCACGTTCACCCACGAGGCCGTGCGCCGGTGGGCACGTGACGCCGGCAGCCCTCCCGACGTGGAGCAGGCGCCCCTGGCCACGGTCCGGGACGTGCACGACGCCGTCGCGTCGGGTGCCGCGGACCGCGGGGTGGTGGCGATCGAGAGCTCCGTCGAGGGCTACGTCGTGCCGTCGCTCGACGCGCTGGTCGGCAGCCCCGACGTCGTGGCGGTCGACGAGGTGGTGCTCGACATCTCGTTCGACGCGTTCGTCCGCCCGGGGCACGCCGACGGTGCAGGCGCCGCGGGACTGCGGGAGGCGACGGCCCACCCGCACGGCCTGGCGCAGTGCACGCGGTTCGTCGCCGAGCGCCACCTGCTGCCCGTGCCGGCGTCGTCGAACGCCGCGGCGTGCCGCGACCTGGCCGACCACCAGGTCGCCTTCGGGCCCCGGCTGTGCGGCGAGCTGTACGGGCTGGAGACCCTCGCGACCGGGGTGGAGGACTTCACCGGGGCGCGCACCCGGTTCGTCGTGCTGAGCCGCCGCGACGACGCGGTCGCCGCGTGGGCGCCGGTGCGCACCGCGTCCGCGGGTGCCGGCCGCGACGGGTGGCGCACCATGCTCGCGGTGACCCCGGTGGTGACAGGGCCGGGCGTGCTGGCGCGCGTCACGGCGGAGTTCGCCGAGCGCGGCGTCAACATGTCGAGCCTCGTGGAGCGGCCGCTGAAGGTGCGCGAGCGCCAGTACGTCTTCGTCGTGACGCTCGACGGCGCCCCCTGGGAGCCGCAGGTGCGCGACCTGTTCGCCGCGCTGCTCGGCGCGGGGGACTCGCTCAAGGTGCTCGGCGCGTTCCCCGTGGCGCCCGGCGGGCCCGGCCTGGACGGTGTGCTGCCCGACCACGTGCCGACGGGCAGCGTCCTCGGCCAGGACGACGACGCGACGCTCGCGCGGGGCCTGCTGTGGTGAGCCGTGCGACGGACGCGGGGCGGGTCGCCGTCGTCGGCCTGGGTCTGGTCGGCGGCTCGCTCACGCGGCTGCTGGCCGCCCGCGGCGCGGACGTCGTCGCGACCGACACCCACCCGGGCGCCCGGTCCGACGCCCGCGCCGTCGGGCTGCGCGTCACGGACGACCTGGCCGCACTGTGCGCCACGGAGCCGGACCTGGTGGTGCTGGCCGTCCCGCTGCGCGCGGTGCGCGCCACGGCCGCCGAGCTCGCGCCGCTGCTGGCCGGCAGTGACGCGACCCTGAGCGACGTCGGCTCGGTCAAGGGGCCCGTCCGCGCCGCCGTCGGGGCGGCGGGCCTGGCCGACCGCTACGTGGGGGCCCACCCCATGGCCGGCACCGAGCACAGCGGCTTCGCCGCGTCCGACGCGGCGCTGCTGGACGGTGCGCCGTGGGCGGTCACCGTGGCCGCGCCGGGCACGGCCGCGCCCGGCGAGCCGGCGCGGCTGGCGAGGGTGCTGCGGCTGGTCACCGGTCCGTTGGGCGGCACGGCCGCCGTCGTGACCGACGACCGGCACGACGAGGCGGCGGCCCTGGTCAGCCACGTACCGCACGTGCTGGCCACCCAGCTCCTCAACGCGGTGGCGGGCGCCCCGGTCCGTGACCTGGCCCTCGGCCTCGCGGCGGGCAGCTTCCGCGACGGCACCCGGGTCGCGCTCACCGACCCCGCCCGCACGGAGGCGATGGTCACGGAGAACGCGGCGTGGGTCGCGCCCGCGCTGCGCAAGGCGGTGCGCGACCTCGAGGTGGTCATCGGCGCCCTGGAGACCAACGGCTCGCTGCACGACGTCTTCCACGCGGCGGACGAGGTCCGCGAGCTGCGCGCCGGGGCGCGCGCCCGCTCCGGCGGGCCGGACGAGGACCTGCCGGTCGGCGGCGCCTGGACGGCCGGTCTCGTCGACGACCTCGTCGCGCGCTGCACCGCGGGCGCCGTCGTCGTGCGCGCCGACGACGACGTGGTCCGGGTCCGCGCGCCGCGCTGAGTGGGTAGCCCGCTCAGTCCTCGCCGGGCCGCCCCCGCCGCGGGCGCCGCGGGGGGATCGGCTTGACGGCCTCGACGTCGCCGGCGGCCACGGTGACCTCCGGCAGGCCGGGCGTCCGGTCGGGGCGCACGCGCAGCCCGGCGTCGTCGACGGCTGTGAGGCTCCCCACGACGTCGGCCCACCGGGCGCCGCTCTCCGCCGCCTCCTCGGCAGACAGCCGCCGCCGCACGACGACGCGCGTGCCCACCGGCACACGGAGCCAGGGAGGCGGGGGTACGGCAGGTGGGACGGCTGACGGCGGAGGCACCACGTCAGCGATACTAGAGTTGGCTGCGCGGGCCTCGCGCCCGCGCCCGTGTCGCCGAAGAAGCATCGAGACCCGCAGCCCGCCCGTCGGGCCCGCGTCCTCGTCACCTGGAAGGTAGCCCGCAGTGACCTACGTGATCGCTCAGCCGTGCGTCGACGTCAAGGACAAGGCGTGCATCGAGGAGTGTCCCGTGGACTGCATCTACGAGGGCTCGCGGTCGCTGTACATCCACCCGGACGAGTGTGTCGACTGCGGTGCGTGCGAGCCGGTGTGCCCGGTCGAGGCCATCTACTACGAGGACGACGTCCCCGAGCAGTGGAAGGACTACTACCGCGCGAACGTCGAGTTCTTCGACGACCTCGGCTCGCCCGGCGGCGCCGCGAAGATGGGGCTCATCGAGAAGGACGACCCCATGATCTCCGCCCTGCCGCCGCAGGCCTGATGGGCTTCGCGGACCTCGACGGCCTGCCCTATCCCTGGGACACGCTCGAGGACGTGCGGGCGACCGCCCGCGCCCACCCCGGCGGCGTCGTCGACCTGTCGATCGGCACGCCCGTCGACCCGACCCCGCGGGTCGTCCGCGAGGCGCTCTCCGCGGCGTCGGACGCCCACGGCTACCCGCTGACGCATGGCACCCCCGGGCTCCGGGAGGCCGTGGTGGCCTGGTTCGCCCGCCGCCGCGGGGTGCCTGGTCTCGACCCGGCCGCCGTGCTGCCCACCGTCGGCTCCAAGGAGCTGGTCGGCCTGCTGCCGTCGCTGCTGCGCCTGGGGCCGGGCGACGTCGTCGTGCACCCCGCGGTCGCGTACCCGACGTACGACGTGGGGGCGCGCCTGGCCGGCGCGATGCCGCTGGCCACGGACGACGTCGATGCCTGGGCCGGCCGTCGCGACGTGCGGCTCGTGTGGGTCAACTCGCCGGGCAACCCGACGGGGGAGGTCGCCGACGTCGCGCACCTGCGCCGTGTCGTGGAGGCGGCCCGGGAGATCGGCGCCGTCGTCGTCGGCGACGAGTGCTACGCGGAGCTGCCGTGGGCCGACGCCTGGGTGGGTCCGGACGGCGTCTCGCGGGTGCCGAGCCTGCTCGACCCGCGCGTCACGGGCGGCGACCCGGCGGGGCTGCTCGTGGCCTACTCGCTGTCCAAGCAGTCCAACATGGCCGGGTACCGCGCCGCGTTCGTCGCCGGCGACCCCGCGCTGGTGGCGGGGCTGCTGGCCACGCGCAAGCACCTCGGCATGATCGTGCCCGCGCCCGTCCAGGCCGCGATGACCGCGGCGCTGGGTGACGACACCCACGTCACGGCGCAGCGGGAGGTCTACCGCCGCCGCCGCGACGCGCTGTCCGGCGCGCTCGAGGCGGCGGGGTTCGTCGTGGACGGGTCCGAGGCCGGCCTCTACCTGTGGGGGCGCCCCGCGGAGGGAGCGCCGGAGGGCGCCACCGGGCCGGGGCCGCAGGTCGGGGCGTCGTCGCGCGACCTCGCGGCGTGGTTCGCCCGCCGGGGGATCCTGGTCGGGCCGGGGGAGTTCTACGGCGTCGCGGGCCGGCGGCACGTCCGAGTGGCGCTCACCGCACCCGACGATTCCGTGGCGGAGGCTGTGGCGCGCATCACCACCGCGTGACGGCCTGGATGGCTGCCGCAGGGCAGGGGATTGGATCACCTTGGTGTTCGGATGTAGGTTCGACCGCAGGCCGAGGTAGCCCTGGAGGATGCCACGGCCGGCGTGCCCCGGGCCGCCCCCGTCCCAGAGTCACGAGTCACGCGCCCACCGGTCCCGTCGTCGGGAGTCGGCCGGCCCGTCACGGAAGGAAGTCATGACGTCCACCACGCCTGCCGCAGGCACCACGGGCGACGCCGCCACGGTGGAGCTCGTCGTCGACGGCACCGCCCGCCAGCTGCCCGTCGTCCCGGCCACGGAGGGCAACGACGGCATCGTCGTGTCGTCCCTGCTCAGGGACACCGGCCTCGTCACGGTCGACCCCGGCTTCACCAACACCGCGTCCTGCCAGTCGGAGATCACGTACATCGACGGCGACCAGGGGATCCTGCGCTACCGCGGGTACCCGATCGAGCAGCTCGCGGACTCGTCCACCTTCCTCGAGGTGGCCTACCTGCTCATCCACGGCGAGCTGCCCTCGCCGACGGAGCTCGCCGCGTTCGAGGAGCGGGTCAACCGCCACACGCTGGTGCCCGAGGGCTTCCGCGCCTTCCTGTCGTCGTTCCCGCGCGGCGGCCACCCGATGTCGATCCTGGCCTCGGCGGTCAATGCGCTCGCGACGTACTACCCCGAGTCGCTGGACCCGCACGACCCGGAGGCCGTCGAGCTCGCCACCGTGCTGATCCTCGCCAAGATCCGCACCATCACGTCGTACCTGCACCGCGCGACGCGCGACGAGCCGCTCATGTACCCGGACTACGCCCGCGGGTACGTGGACGACTTCCTGCGCATGACGTTCTCCCGGCCGTACGAGCAGTGGGAGTCCGACCCGGTGCTCGTGTCCGCCATGGACAAGCTCCTCATCCTGCACGCCGACCACGAGCAGAACTGCTCCACGTCCACCGTGCGCATCGTCGGCTCGTCGAACGCGACCCTGTACGCGTCCGTCGCCGCCGGCATCAACGCGCTCTCGGGCCCGTCGCACGGCGGCGCCAACGAGGCCGTGCTGACCATGCTCGAGAGCATCCGCAGCGGCGACGACTCCGTCGAGACCTTCATGAAGAAGGTCAAGAACAAGGAGGCCGGCGTCCGCCTCATGGGCTTCGGGCACCGTGTCTACAAGAGCTACGACCCGCGCGCCGCGATCGTCAAGAAGCACGCGGACGCCGTGCTCGACCAGCTCGGCGCCAAGGACGAGCTGCTCGACATCGCGCGCGGGCTCGAGGAGATCGCGCTGTCGGACGACTACTTCGTCGAGCGCAAGCTCTACCCGAACGTCGACTTCTACACGGGTCTGATCTACAAGGCCATGGGCTTCTCCCCGGCCATGTTCACGCCGCTGTTCGCGCTCGGCCGGATGCCCGGCTGGATCGCCCAGTGGCGCGAGATGATGAACGACCCGCAGACCAAGATCGGCCGCCCACGGCAGGTCTACACCGGCCCGACCGAGCGGGACTACGTGCCGCTCGCGCAGCGCTGAGGCACCAGCTCCACCACCACCGCCGCCGACCGTCGGCCCGCGGCCAGGGCGATCACTGCAGGACGATCGCGACCTGGCCCTCGGGCCGGCGGTCGGCGTCGTCGTCCACGACGGACCACGTGCCGTGCTCCCGCGACCACGTCCGCGCGCCCGCGCGCACCTCCTCGGCCCCGGTCACGGAGGCCGTCGCCACCGCCCAGTGGGCCACGGCCCAGGTGGCGAGCTCGCCCGCGAGCGGCAGGGCGGTCGCGTCGACGACGACGGCGTTCGTGGCCTCGTCGCCGGCGTCGGCACGCAGGGCGTCGCCGGGCAGCCCGAGATCGCGCGCCGCACGCTCGACCAGCACGTCGCGGGCGGTGGACCCGGCGGGGGCGGCTTCCGACTCCGACGGCGGGAGCTCGCAGGTGATCGCCCCGGGGGAATGGCCGGTGAGCGCCGACGCCCACGCCCGCGACCGCGTCTCGTGCTGGGCGTACGCCTCCGGGAAGGCGGAGCGCTGCACGGCCTGCGCGGCCACGGTGACCTCTAGTTCCTCGTAGCCCTCGACCTCGACGAGACCGTCGTAGAACTTCCCCGTCGAGTAGACCGGGTCCATGATCTCGTCCACGGTGCCCCAGCCCTGCGACGGCCGCTGCTGGAACAGCCCGACGGAGTCCCGGTCGCCGTAGTCGATGTTGATCAGCCGCGACTCCTGCAGGGCGGTCGCGAGCCCGATGGTGGCCGCCCGGCCGGGCAGCCCGCGCTGCACCGTCGTCCCGACGACGAGAGCCGCGTTCTGGGCCTGGTCCGGCGTGAGGTACCACGACGTGCCGTCGAGCTCCGCGGCGCACCGCTGGACCGAGGGCGTGTCGACCCGGTCGAGGAACCAGACGACGCCGGCCGTGGCGCCGGCGCCGACGACGAGGACCGCGGCGAGGGCCGCGCCGGTCGCCCGCCGTCGGCGTCGGCGTCCGGACATCCTCAGTTGGCGTGCAGCGCGGCGTTGAGCTCGATGCCCACGCCGCCCCGCTCCAGCACCTCGACCGTGCCGGTGCGCGAGTTGCGCCGGAACAGCAGGTTGTCGCGACCGGCCAGGTCGCGGGCCTTGACCACCAGCGGGTCGCCGTCCGCGCCCATCTCGCCGAGCACCGTGACCTTGGTGCCGGCGGTGAGGTACAGGCCGGCCTCCACCACGCAGTCGTCGCCCAGCGGGATGCCGAGGCCGGCGTTCGCGCCGAGCAGCGACCGCTCGCCCACGCGGATGACCTCCTTGCCGCCCCCGGACAGCGTGCCCATGATCGAGGCCCCGCCGCCCACGTCCGACCCGTCGCCGACGACGACGCCGGCGGAGATCCGGCCCTCGACCATCGACGCGCCGAGCGTGCCGGCGTTGAAGTTCACGAAGCCCTCGTGCATGACGGTGGTGCCGGACGCGAGGTGCGCGCCGAGGCGCACGCGGTCGGCGTCGGCGATGCGCACGCCGGCGGGCAGCACGTAGTCGACCATGCGGGGGAACTTGTCGATCCCGTACACGGTGACGGCGCGCCCGGTGTCGGCGCGCAGGCGCAGGCGGGTGGCCTCGAAGCCCTCCACGGCGCACGGGCCGTGCGACGTCCACGCCACGTTGGTCAGCACGCCGAACAGGCCGTCCAGGTTGAGGCCGTGCGGCTGGACCAGCCGGTGCGAGAGCAGGTGCAGGCGCAGGTAGGCGTCGGCGGTGTCCTGCGGGGCGGCGTCCAGGTCGATCACCGTGCGCACGACGACGACGTCCACCCGCCGCGCGTCGTCCCGCTCCGTGAGGGCGTCGAGCTCGGCCGGGATGTCGACGTCGGACTCCGGCGGCGCGCCCAGGACGGGGGCGGGGTACCAGACGTCGAGCGTGGTGCCGTCGTCGGCGACCGTGGCGAGACCGAGGCCCCAGGCGGGGCGGGAGGTGGCAGGCGTCGTCATGCGGACCAGCGTAGTCGGGGTGTCTGCCACGATGGTGCGCGTGACCACGGAACGCACAGCCCCTTCGCCGGACCCCCTCCTCGGTGCCCTCCTCGACCCCGCGACGATCGCGTCGTCCGACCTCGTGGACCTGCTCGCGGCGGTGTGCGACGTCCCGTCGGTCTCCGGTGACGAGGCGGCGCTCGCGGACGCCGTCGAGCGCGTGCTGCGGGCGCAGCCGCACCTGGAGGTGCTGCGCGACGGCGACTCCCTCGTCGCCCGCACGCGCCTGGGTCGCGACCGGCGGGTGGTGCTCGCCGGGCACCTCGACACGGTGCCGCTGACGGACCCGCCGAACCTCCCGACGCGACTCGAGACCGCCCCCGACGGCACGGTCGAGATGTGGGGCCGCGGCACGGTGGACATGAAGGGCGGCGTGGCGATCATGCTGGCGCTCGCCGTCGAGCTGGGTCGCCCGGGCCGCGAGCCCGCCCACGACCTCACGTACGTGTTCTACGACCACGAGGAGGTCGAGGCGTCGCTCAGCGGGCTGGGCCGCCTCGTGCGCCACCACCCCGAGGCGCTCGCGGGGGACTTCGCGATCCTCGGCGAGTCCAGCAACAACGGCATCGAGGGCGGCTGCAACGGGACGCTGCGCATCGAGGTGCGCACCCACGGCGTGGCCGCGCACTCGGCGCGCGCCTGGTCCGGGGTGAACGCGATCCACGCGGCCGCGCCGGTGCTCGCGCGCCTCGCCGCGTACGAGGCGCGGGAGGTCGAGGTCGACGGGCTGGTCTACCGCGAGAGCCTGGGCGCCGTCGGCATCCGCGGGGGGATCGCGGGCAACGTCGTGCCCGACGCGTGCACGGTCACCGTGAACTACCGCTTCGCGCCGTCGCAGGGCGTGGCGGAGGCGGAGGCCCACGTGCGCGAGCTCTTCGAGGGCTTCGAGGTGGTCGTCACGGACGCGGCGCCGGGCGCGCGCCCCGGGCTCGACGACCCGCTGGTGGCCGACTTCGCCGCAGCGGTGCACGCCGCCACCGGCACCGAGCCGCGGCCCAAGTACGGCTGGACCGACGTGGCGCGGTTCGCCGAGCTCGGTGTCCCGGCGGTGAACTTCGGGCCGGGGGACCCGGTGCTGGCGCACAAGGACGACGAGCGCCTGCCCGTCGCGCGGCTCGCGACCGGCCGCGACGCCCTGCGGGCCTGGCTGCTCGGCGCGGCAGGGTCGCGGGCCGCGCAGGCACCGGACGCTTAGGCTCGTGGCATGACGCGAACGACGACGACCCCCGGAGGTCCAGGAGCAGGCGACCGTGGCGACGACGGGGTGCCGGAGAAGGGCCGCGGCTACCGCAAGGGGCCGGTGCTGCTGCGGGGCAAGGAGATCCCCGCCCAGACCACCGACCAGCGGCTCCTCGCCGCCGGCGGCGACTCCGACTGGGTGCACTCCGACCCGTGGCGCGTGATGCGCATCCAGTCCGAGTTCGTCGAGGGCTTCGGCGCCCTCGCCGAGGTGGGGCCCGCCGTGTCCGTCTTCGGCTCGGCGCGCACGCGGGGCGACCATCCCGACTACGCGCAGGCCGTCGAGGTGGGCCGGCTGCTGGCGGATGCCGGGTACGCGGTCATGACCGGCGGCGGCCCGGGGATCATGGAGGCGGCGAACAACGGTGCGCACCAGGCGGGCGGTACCTCGATCGGGCTCGGCATCGAGCTGCCCTTCGAGCAGGGCATGAACGAGTTCGTGAACCTGGGCGTGAACTTCCGCTACTTCTTCGCCCGCAAGACGATGTTCGTCAAGTACGCGCAGGGCTTCATCGTCCTGCCGGGAGGCTTCGGCACGTTCGACGAGCTGTTCGAGGCCCTCACCCTCGTGCAGACGCACAAGGTGACGGAGTTCCCGATCGTCCTGGTCGGCTCCGACTACTGGGGCGGCCTGCTCGAGTGGCTGCGCACCGCGGTGGCGGACCGCGGCATGATCGGCCGCGCCGACCTCGACCTGCTCCACATCACCGACTCGCCGGCCGAGGCCGTGGCGTACGTCATCGAGCGCGGCCGCGCGCTCGCCGCCTCGGAGCGGGAGGCGCTGGACGAGCTCGTGGAGGACCAGCAGGACGCGGCGGGCACGGCGGCCGACGGCTCGTGACGGACCTCGACCCGTCCGCGCCCGGGGTGCCTCCGGCGGGGACGTCCCTGGTGCTGCGTGGGCGCGAGGTCGGCCGCGGGACGGATGGCGTGCTGCGTCCCGTGGTCATGGCGATCGTCAACCGCACCACCGACTCGTTCTACGCCCCGGCGCGCCGGCCGGACGAGGGCGCGGCGCTCGCCGCGGCGCACCAGGCGTGGTCCGACGGCGCGCAGATCCTCGACGTCGGCGGGGTGCGGGCAGGCGTCGGCCCGGAGGTCGACGAGGCCGAGGAGATCGGCCGGGTGGTCCCGTTCGTCGCGCGGGTGCGCGAGGAACTGCCGGACCTGCTGGTGTCCGTCGACACGTGGCGCGCCCGCGTCGCCCGGGAGGTCGTCGCCGCGGGGGCGGACCTGGTGAACGACACGTGGGCGGGGCACGACCCCGAGCTGGTCGAGGTGGCCGGGGCGGCCGGCGTCGGCGTCGTGTGCTCCCACACGGGCGGCGCCGTGCCGCGCACCGACCCCTACCGCGTCGAGTACCCGCCCGGTGACCTGCCCGGTGCGGGCGGGTCGCAGCCCGCCGACCCGCGCGACGGCGTCCTGGACGACGTCGTCGCGACGCTGCGGGCGTCCGCCGCGCGGGCCGTCGCGTGCGGCGTGCCGCCGCGGTCGGTGCTGGTGGACCCCACGCACGACTTCGGCAAGAACACGTGGCAGTCGTTGCACCTGCTGCGCCGCACCCAGGCGCTCGCCGGGCTGGGGCATCCCTTGCTCATGGCGCTGAGCCGCAAGGACTTCGTGGGGGAGACGCTGGGGCTCGGCCCCGACGACCGGCTCGAGGGAACCCTCGCCGCGACGGCTCTGGCCGCCTGGCAGGGGGCGAGCGTCTTCCGGGCGCACGACGTCGTCGCCACCCGGCGGGTGCTCGACCTGGTCGCCGCCGTCCGCGACGAGGCCCCGCCACGCGCCGCCCTGCGTGGTCTGGCCTGATGCTCCCCGGTCTCGCCTGTCGGCCGCTGACGTCCGGGGTGTGGAAGTTGGGGGCGGGTTCTGAACTAGAATGGTGGAGCGCGCCTCGACCCGCTCCCGCCGACCGGTGGGCCGCGGGCGGAGGCGAGGCCGAGGAACCGGACAACGGAATGGAGAGCCACAGATGGCTGCGATGAAGCCGCGGACGGGCGACGGGCCGCTGGAGGTCACCAAGGAAGGACGCGGCATCGTCATGCGGGTCCCGCTCGAGGGTGGCGGCCGTCTGGTCGTGGAGCTGAACGCCACCGAGGCGACCGAGCTGGGCGAGGCACTCCAGGCCGTCGTCTCCTGACGACGGACGACGAAAGACACGCGACGAGCGCGGGGCAGGCGCCCCGCGCTCGTCGCGTGTCAGGGCGGGTCGCTCAGCGCCGCACCGCGAGCAGCAGCCCGTCCCCGGAGGGCGCCAGGGCGGACAGCACGCGCTCGTCGGCACGCAGCGACCGGCCGACGTCGCGCACGACGGTGGTCACCTCGTCGCGTCGCGCCGGGTCGGGCACGCGCCCGCCGTGCAGGGCGCCGTCGACCGCGAGCACACCACCCGGCCGCAGCAGCCGCAGCCCGGCCTCCACGTACTCGGGGTAGGCGTGCGGGTCGGACCCCACGAGCACGAGGTCGTAGGCGCCGTCGGTGAGCCGGGGCAGCACGTCGGCCGGACGACCGGGGATGGTCCGGGTGCGGGCCGGCGGGATCCCCGCCTCGGCGAACGCGCGCTTGGCGGCGCGCTGGTGCTCCAGCTCGGCGTCGATCGTCGTGAGGACGCCGTCGGCCGGCATCCCGCGCAGCAGCCAGAGGGCGGCGACGCCGGTTCCGGTGCCGACCTCGACGACGGCCCGCGCGCCGAGCGACGCGGCCACGACCTGCAGCAGGGCCCCCGTCCCGGGGGAGGAGGCCTGGCAGCCGAGCTCGGCCGCGCGCTCTCGGGCACGCAGCAGCACCTCGTCCTCGGGGACGAAGGCCTCGCTGTAGGCCCAGGCTGCGGTGCGACCGCTGCGGGCGTCGACGTCGGTGCTGATGGCGGTCCTCCACGGCGGGGTCGCCGGCGGGCGGCCGGCGCGGGTGATGCTGCGGTGATCGTACGCGGGAACGTCGCGGCGTGCCCGGACGTTGCCGTGGGACGATGGTGATGATGACGACCCACCCTGTTCCCGCGCCGGACGCGCCCGAGGCCCGTGTCGAGGCGGCCCCGAGCGTGCCCGACGCCGCCGCCTGGACGCCCCCGTCGTGGGACGCGATCGTGCGCGAGCACTCGGCGCGCGTGTACCGCCTGGCCTACCGGCTCAGCGGGAACCGCCAGGACGCCGAGGACCTCACGCAGGAGACGTTCCTGCGCGTCTTCCGCTCCTTGTCCAGCTACACGCCCGGCACGTTCGAGGGCTGGCTGCACCGCATCACGACCAACCTCTTCCTCGACCAGGTACGGCGGCGCAAGCGCATCCGCATGGAGGCGATGGGCGACGACGCCGCGCGCGTCGCCGCTCCGGAGGATCACGGGCGCCCCGAGCGCGGCTTCGAGCACGCCAACCTCGACCACGACGTGCAGGCCGCCCTGGACGCCCTGCGCCCTGAGTACCGCGCGGCTGTCGTGCTGTGCGACATCGAGGGTCTGAGCTACGAGGAGATCGCCGTCACGCTGGGGATCAAGCTCGGCACGGTCCGCTCCCGCATCCACCGGGCTCGCGCGCAGCTCCGTGACGCGCTGGAGCACCGTCGCGCGGAGGTGACGGCGCGGGGCGCGAGCGACGGGGCTGCGTCGTGACGGGATACGCCGGGGGAGGCCACCTCGGTCCCTGGGTGAGCGACCTCGCCGACGGCCAGCTGGACGCCGCGTCGACCGAGCGTGCGCTGGCCCATGTCGCGGGCTGCGCCCGGTGCGCGGCCGAGCTCGACGCCGCGCGGGACGCGCACCGCGCACTCGCCGCGGCGTGCGACGTCGCGCCCGACCCCGAGCTCACGAACCGTCTCCTCGCGCTGTCGGCCTCCATCCCCTCGACGACGGGGGACCCGCTGCGCGACCGCGGGCGCTCCGCGGGCTGGGAGCGTCCGCAGGCGTGGGAGCCGACGCTCTCCGGCGACCTCGGCGCCCGGCGGTGGCAGCGCACCCGGCGGCTCGTCGCCGCGGGGGCCGGTGGCGTCGGCGTGCTCGGCGTGGCGCTGTTCGTCCTGGGGCAGGCCCCGGTGGTGAGCCCGGACCCGTCGCGCGTCGCGGCGCTCGCCCTGCTGGCCGACGCGGAGCCGGGGGCCCCGGACGTGGCCGCCGGCCGTGCGGCTACCGACGACGCCCTCGCCTGGCTGGCCGACCACGGCTGGTCCGTGCCCGCCGCGCTGCCCGACGGGTACGCCGTCACCGCGCTGCGCACCGACGGCTGCGACGACGCCGACGGGGCGGACGCCGCCGGGGTGGAGCTGGACCTGTCCGGACCGGACGGCACCGCCGTCGCCTGCCTGCGCCAGGGACGGCTCGCCGACCTGGAGACCGCGGTCGCCGAGCCCGCGCGCGGGTCGTCCGGCGGGTTCGTCGTCGGCGACCACGACGTGCGGGTGCTCTCCGCCGACCCGTGGCACGTGGCCTGGCAGTCGGGCGACACGGTGGTCGACGTGGCCACCGACGTCGAGCCGGAGGCGCTCGCCGAGCTGGTGGCGGCGTTCCCGGGGAGCGCCGCGGGCGACGACGCCGGTGTGCTGCACGTGATCTCCCGGGGTTGGACCACGATGACAGGAGCCCTCTGGCGCCGATGACTGAACCGTCCCGTCCCGCCGACGACCTGTTCGCGCCGCCCGAGCCGCCGGCGCGCGCACCCGAGCCGGAACCGTTCGCCGCGGCCTCGCCCGCGCCGCTGTTCCCGGCCACGCTGTCCGCGCCGCAGTCCGACGACGCGACGCCCGCGCCGTCAGTGCCGTCCGTGCCACCCGGGTCGGGTATCCCGCCGGCGGCCCCGTCGACCGCGGCGGCGCACGCGCCGCGGCGACGGCGTCCCGGGGCGGCTGCGGTCGTGGCGCTCGCACTGGTGGCGGGCGCCGTGGGCGGGTTCGCCGGAGACCGGGTGTCGGACGCGCTCGGCGACGGGCGACCCGAGGACGCGGCGCTCCCGACGTCGGGCGCGGAAGACCGTGGCGCCGGCGAGCGAGGGACGACGGCCGGTGCCTCCGCCGGCGCGGACCGGCCCGACGGTTCGGTGGCGGCCCTCGCCGCCGACGTGCTGCCGAGCGTGGTCTCGATCCAGGTGGAAGGGGCCGACGGGGTCTCGAGCGGCTCGGGCTTCGTGCTGCGCGAGGACGGGTACATCCTCACGAACAACCACGTGGTCGCCCCGGCCACGGCGTCCGGCGGCTCGGCCGTGGTGACGTTCGCCGACGGCCGGAAGCGGGACGCGGAGGTGGTGGGCCGCACCGCGGACTACGACCTCGCCGTCGTGAAGGTGGACGCCGACGGGCTGGAGCCCCTGGTCCTCGGCGACTCGGACGCCGTGGTGGTCGGCGACCCGGTGCTCGCCGTCGGCGCGCCGCTGGGCCTGGAGTCCACCGTGACGACCGGCATCGTCAGCGCGCTGCACCGCCCGGTCCAGGCCGGGGACGAGTCCGGGGGCGGAGCGGCCACGGCGTTCATCGACGCGATCCAGACGGACGCCGCGATCAACCCGGGGAACTCCGGGGGGCCGCTGATCGACGTGGACGGCGAGGTGGTCGGGATCAACTCGGCCATCGCGCAGCCCCCGGGGGCGATGTCCGCGACCGGCAGCATCGGGCTGGGCTTCGCGATCCCCGCCTCCCAGGCGCGGCACACGGCCGAGCAGCTCATCGAGTCGGGGCACGCGACGTACCCGGTGATCGGGGCGCTGCTCGACACGTCGTACTCGGGTGAGGGCGTGCAGGTCTCGTCGGCTCCGCAGCAGGGCCAGCCGGCCGTGACGCCGGACGGTCCGGCCGACCGGGCCGGCATCCGCCCCGGCGACGTCATCCTGGCGATCGACGGACGACCCGTGACGGTCAGCGACGCCCTCATCGTGGCGATCCGCGCCCGTCAGCCGGGCGACGCGGTGACCCTGCGGGTGCGGACCGACGGCGAGGAGCGGGACGTGCGCGTCGTGCTCCAGGAGCGAGAGAGCGGGTGATCGCGCCGTCCGGTTTTCCGGACGGAGTCCGCGGGCCCGCCCGCGACCGCTAGGCTGCTGCCGTGTTCGACATCAACGGCGGTGAGCTCCTCATCATCGTGGTGCTCGCCGTCCTGCTCATCGGGCCCGAGCGCCTCCCCGGGTATGCGGCCCAGCTGGCCTCGCTCGTGAAGCGCGGCAAGCGCATGCTGCAGGACACCAAGGCGCGCGTGGATACGGAGCTCGGGCCGGAGTTCAAGGACGTCGACTGGTCCAAGCTCGACCCGCGCCAGTACGACCCGCGCCGCATCGTGCGCGAGGCCCTGATGGACGACGACGAGGAGCCCGCGCCCGCGCGGAGCACCGCCGCGGCGGCTGCTGCGGGAGGGGCCGCGACCCCTGCCGCCACGAGCACCTCCGACCAGCCGCGCGTCGCGGTGCCCGCCCCGTTCGACGACGAGGCGACCTGACGCAGCGCGTCTCCGAGACGGTTTCCGACCCGCCCCGGCAACCTGCCACAATGGACGCCATGCCCGACGTCGCCACCTCACCATCCCCGCAGCGCGGAGCGTCCGCGTCGGGGCTCCCGCGCATCTTCTCCGGCATGCAGCCGACCGACGGGTCGCTGCACCTCGGGAACTACCTGGGCGCCCTGGCCCAGTGGGTGGCGCTCCAGGAGGGGCACGAGGCGCTGTACTGCGTCGTCGACCTGCACGCCCTGACGGTGAACCCGGACCCGGCGGCGCTGCGAGAGCGCACCCGTCGCACGGCCGCTCAGTACCTCGCCGGCGGCATCGACCCGGAGCGCTCGATCCTGTTCGTGCAGTCGCACGTGGCCGAGCACGCGGAGCTGGCCTGGCTGCTGAGCTGCCAGACGGGCTTCGGCGAGGCCGGCCGCATGACGCAGTTCAAGGACAAGTCCGCCAAGCAGGGCTCCGAGGGCACGACGGTGGGCCTCTTCACGTACCCGGTGCTGATGGCCGCGGACATCCTGCTCTACGACACGGCGCTCGTGCCCGTGGGCGAGGACCAGCGCCAGCACCTGGAGCTCACCCGTGACCTGGCGGAGCGGCTCAACGCCCGGTTCGGCGAGGGCACCGCCGTCGTCCCCGAGGCGCACATCGTCAAGGCCGTGGCGAAGATCCAGGACCTGCAGGAGCCCACCGCCAAGATGAGCAAGTCGAACGCCGGCGGCAAGGGCGTCGTCTGGCTGCTCGAGGACCCGAAGAAGGCCGTCAAGGCGATCAAGGCGGCCGTCACCGACGCCGACGAGACGTACGGCGTGCGCTACGACCCCGCGGCCAAGCCCGGCATCTCCAACTTGCTCACGATCTTCTCGGCCGTCACCGGCCGCGGGGTCGACGAGATCGCCGCCGAGTACGACGGCCGCGGCTACGGGTACCTCAAGGTGGACCTGGCCGACGCCGTCGTCGCGTTCCTCGAGCCGTTCCAGGCGCGCGCACAGACCTACCTGTCCGACCCGGCGCAGCTCGACAAGGTGCTGGCCGACGGCGCGGAGCGCGCGCGGGACATCGCCCGCCCGGTGCTCGACCGCGTCTACGACCGCTTCGGCCTGCTGCCCCGAGGCGCTCGGTGAACCTCCCCGACCGTGGCCCGGCCCAGGTGCGCATCGGCGTCGCCATCGCGGTGCCTGAGCCGTACGGGAGCCGTCTCCAGGAAGCGCGAGCCCGCCTCGGCGACCCGCTGGCGCACGCCATCCCGCCGCACATCACCGTGATCGGACCGACGGTGGTCGACGGGTCGCTCCTCGACGCGGTGGCCGAGCACCTGGAGAAGGTGGCGTCGGAGACCGCCGCGTTCCGCGTGCACCTGCGCGGGGCCGGCACGTTCCGACCGATCTCGCCGGTGGTGTTCGTGTCCCTCGCCGAGGGCATCGCGGAGTGCGAGCAGCTTGAGACCGCCGCCCGGTCCGGGGTGCTGGCCCAGGAGCTGCGCTTCAACTACCACCCGCACGTCACGGTCGCGCACGAGGTCACCGAGGCCGACCTGGACCGCGCCTTCGTGGAGATGGCGGACTTCGACGGCGTCTTCGAGGTCGACCGCCTGTGGCAGTACGAGCACGGCGACGACGGGGTGTGGCGCCCGCAGCGTTCGTTCCGGCTCGCGGGGGAGCACTCCGCTCCCTAGGGTCGCGTCTGTGAACGACCGACTCGAGCGTGTCAGGGAGCGGTCCCTGACCGTCTACGAGTGGTTCAAGAGCCTGCGGCCGGTGCGGTCCTGGTACTGGTATGTCGACCGCCGCGGCGCCCTGCTGTGCGGCGGCATCGCCTACACGGCGATCTTCTCGCTCTTCGCGGCGCTGACGATCGGGTTCACGGTCTTCTCGCGCACGCTCTCCGGGCGGCAGGAGCTGCAGGACGAGGTCTTCAAGCAGATCAACACGTGGCTCCCGGGACTCGTGGGCGAGGGCGAGAAGTACGTCATCCAGCCGTCCCAGCTGGTGCTGCCCAGCGTGATCACCTGGTACAGCGTGACGGCCACCGTGGTGTTCCTCTGGACCGCCATCGGGTTCATGCGCGCCCTGCGGATCTCGGTGCGGTCGATGTTCGACCAGCCCGTCGTGGGCGTCAGCCCCGTGCTGTCGAGGATCTGGGAGCTGCTCGGCTTCGTCATCCTCGGCGGGATGATCGTGGCGTCCGCCGCGGCAAGCATCGTCTCGCAGGCCGTGAGCGGCAGGGTCGAGGACCTGTTCGGCGGGTCGTTCGTGGTTGCCCAGATCACCGCGATCGGCACGGCTGCCGTCGGGATCCTGCTCGACGCGCTCCTGGTGTATCTGATCGTGCGTGTCGTCGCCCGGGTCCGACCGCGCCGGACGCGGGACTTCGTGCTCGGCTGTCTCGCCGCCGGGGTGGTCGCGGGGGCGCTGCGCTGGCTGGGCACCTCCGTCGTGGCGGCGGGAGCCTCGCGCAACGCGCTGCTGGCGGCGTTCGCGGGCCTCGTGACCGTGCTGGTGCTGGTGAACTTCGTGGCCCGGGTGCTGCTGCTCGTGTGCGCGTGGGTCTACGACCCGCCCCGGCTGGACGAGATCGCGCACGCGGAGGCGGAGGTCGCGGCCATGCGGGACGCGGCGGAGATCGAGCGTGTCGTGCGGCGGGGGCAGGGCTCCGGAAAGCCGTGGAGCCCCGTCGTACGCGGGGTACGACGGGGCTCCTATGCCATGCGGATGTCCAGCGTCCGCAAGGTGGGGCGCGGGGTCAGAACGCGCGCGTGATCATCGCGCGCTTGACCTCCTGGATCGCCTTGGTGACCTCGATGCCGCGCGGGCAGGCCTCGGTGCAGTTGAAGGTCGTGCGGCAGCGCCACACGCCCTCCTTGTCGTTGAGGATCTCGAGGCGCTGCGTGGCGCCCTCGTCGCGGCTGTCGAAGATGAACCGGTGCGCGTTGACGATCGCGGCGGGGCCGAAGTACTGCCCGTCGGTCCAGAACACGGGGCACGACGACGTGCACGCGGCGCACAGGATGCACTTGGTGGTGTCGTCGAAGCGCTCGCGGTCCTCGGCGGACTGCAGGCGCTCGCGCGTCGGTTCGTTCCCCGAGGTGATGAGGAACGGCATGATCTCGCGGTAGGAGGCGAAGAACGGCTCCATGTCGACCACGAGGTCCTTGACCACGGGCAGGCCCTTGATGGGCTCGACGGTGATCGGCTTGTCCGGGTTGACGTCCTTGAGGAGCGTCTTGCAGGCGAGCCGGTTGCGGCCGTTGATCCGCATCGCGTCGGAGCCGCACACACCATGGGCGCAGGATCGGCGGAAGGTCAGCGACCCGTCCTGCTCCCACTTGATCATGTGCAGGGCGTCCAGGACGCGGTCGGTGCCGTGCGCGGTGACCGTGAATTCGTCCCAGGTCGACTCCTCGCCGTGCTCCGACTCCGGGTTGTAGCGCCGGATGCGCAGCGTGACCTCGAACGAGGGGACGGCGCCCACCTCGGGCTTCGGCGACTCGGTCGCGGGGTTCTCGAGAACAGCAGTCATCAGTACTTCCGCTCCATCGGCTCGTAGCGCGTCTGGGTGACGGGCTTGGACCCGAGGACGACCTTGTAGTCCCCGAAGTCCTCGACGTGGTCGAAGTAGCCCGCGACGTGCCCGTCGGCGGCGTCGGAAGCCGACGTCGGGCGGCGGTACGCCATCGTGTGCAGCATGTAGTTGGAGTCGTCCCGGTCCGGGTAGTCCTCGCGGTAGTGCCCGCCGCGCGACTCCTTGCGGTTGATCGCCGCGACGACGGTGACCTCGGCGATGTCGAGCAGGAATCCGAGCTCGATGGCCTCGAGGAGGTCGGTGTTGAACAGCTTGCCCTTGTCCTGCACCGAGACGTTCCGGTAGCGCTTCTGCAGCTCGCGGATCGTCGCGAGCGCCTCGTTCAGCGAGTCGCCGGTGCGGAACACCTGGGCGTTCGCGTCCATGGTCTCCTGCAGCGCCTTGCGGACGTCGGCGACGCGCTCGCCGTCGGGACGGTCGCGCATCTCGGCGAGCTGCGCCTCGACGCGGACGGTCGGGTTCTCGGGGAGGTCCCGGTGCGGGCCCGCCGCCTTCGCGTACGCGGCGGCCGAGCGGCCGGCGCGCTTGCCGAAGACGTTGATGTCCAGCAGCGAGTTGGTGCCGAGGCGGTTGGAGCCGTGCACGGAGACGCACGCGACCTCGCCGGCCGCGTACAGGCCCTTGACGACGTTGTGGCTGTCGCGCAGCACCTCGCCCTGGATGTTGGTCGGCACGCCGCCCATCGCGTAGTGCGCCGTGGGGTACACGGGCACCGGCTCGGTGTACGGCTCGATGCCGAGGTAGGTGCGCGCGAACTCGGTGATGTCCGGGAGCTTCGCGTCGATGTGCGCGGGCTCCAGATGCGTGAGGTCGAGCAGCACGTAGTCCTTGTTCGGGCCGGCGCCGCGGCCCTCGCGCACCTCGTTGGCCATCGAGCGGGCGACGATGTCGCGCGGCGCGAGGTCCTTGATGGTGGGGGCGTAGCGCTCCATGAAGCGCTCGCCCTCGGAGTTGCGCAGGATGCCGCCCTCGCCGCGCGCCGCCTCCGACAGGAGGATGCCGAGGCCGGCGAGACCTGTCGGGTGGAACTGGAAGAACTCCATGTCCTCCAGCGGCAGGCCGCGGCGGTACGCCAGCGCCATGCCGTCGCCCGTGAGCGTGTGCGCGTTCGAGGTGGTCTTGAAGATCTTGCCGGCGCCGCCGGTCGCGAAGATGATCGCCTTCGCCTGGAACACGTGGATCTCACCGCTGGCCAGGTCGTAGGCCACGACGCCGGTCGCGTTGACCTCGGCGCCGTCCTCGATCTGCTCGGTGGTGAGGTCGTGGTCCGTCAGCAGGTCCAGCACGTAGAACTCGTTGTAGAACTCGACGTTCTGCTTCACGCAGTTCTGGTAGAGCGTCTGCAGGATCATGTGGCCGGTGCGGTCCGCGGCGTAGCAGGCGCGTCGCACGGCGGCCTGGCCGTGCTCGCGGGTGTGGCCGCCGAACCGGCGCTGGTCGATCCGGCCCTCGGGCGTGCGGTTGAACGGCAGGCCCATCTTCTCCAGGTCGAGGACCGAGTCGATGGCCTCCTTGGCGAGGATCTCCGCCGCGTCCTGGTCGACCAGGTAGTCACCGCCCTTGACGGTGTCGAACGTGTGCCACTCCCAGTTGTCCTCCTCGACGTTCGCGAGGGCCGCCGCCATGCCGCCCTGGGCGGCACCGGTGTGGGAGCGGGTGGGGTAGAGCTTCGAGATCACCGCGGTGCGGGCCTCGCCGGAGGCCTCGAGCGCCGCGCGCATGCCGGCGCCGCCTGCGCCGACGATGACGACGTCGTACTGATGTGTCTGCATCGGGGGGTGCCAGTCCTTAGTTCGGGAAGCAGATCGACGGCAGGAGCTCGGCCGGGGCGCCCGGCGGGCAGGGGTTGAACGTGAAGATCACGAGGGTGCCGAGGATGACGACGATCGCGGACGCCAGGTACAGGAGCGACTTGAGCACGCCGCGCGTGGAGTCGCGCTGGGCGTAGTCGTTGACCACGGTGCGCACGCCGTTGGTGCCGTGGAACATCGCGAGCCAGAGCATCAGCAGGTCCCAGACCTGCCAGAACGGGCTGGACCACTTGCCGCCGACGAAGGCGAAGTCGATCGCGTGCACGCCCTCGCCCACCATGAGGTTGACGAACAGGTGCCCGAAGACGAGCACGAGCAGCACGACGCCGGACGCCCGCATGAACACCCAGCTGTACAGCTCGAAGTTGCCACGGGTCGTCTTGCGGCGGGCGTAGGGGGACCGGGGGGCCGCGATCGCGGACGGGGTCTGGGCCTGGGCCATCAGTGCCCACCTCCGAAGACGTTCATCAGGTGCCGCGGCAGGAAGCCGGCCATGGTCACGACGAACAGGCCGACGACGATCCAGAGCATGGCCTTCTGGTACTTCGGGCCCTTGGCCCAGAAGTCGACCAGGATCACGCGGACGCCGTTGAACGCGTGGAAGACGATCGCGGCGACCAGGCCGGCCTCCCCGAGTCCCATGATCGGCGTCTGGTACGTGCCGATGACGGCGTTGTAGGCCTCGGGCGAGACCCGGACGAGCGCCGTGTCCAGGATGTGCACGAGGAGGAAGAAGAAGATGAGCACGCCGGTCACGCGATGCGCGACCCAGGACCACATGCCTTCACGGCCGCGGTAGAGCGTGCCAGCAGGTGCTGTAGGCACGGGGGGAGCCTCCGTTGGCGGATTCTGTGGGGATTCCGTTCACGGTCACTGTAGTGACATCCCGTCGTCTGATGGCACACGAGGTCCGGCAAACCGGGACGGGCCGGGGTGTTTCGTGACCTATTCCACAGGGTTGACGTCGTCGGCGGCCCGGCCGTCAGCACGCCTATGCTGCGGACATGAGCATCGCGGCGCCCCCCTCCCGATCACCGGTCCCCGGGTTCTACGCCGTGATCCCCGCCGGGGGCGCCGGCACCCGCCTGTGGCCCCTGTCCCGCGCGGGTGCGCCGAAGTTCCTGCACGACCTCACGGGCGCCGGGCGCACGCTGCTGCAGGGCACGGTGGACCGCCTGCGGCCGCTCGCGGGCGACGAGGGGGTCGTCCTCGTGACCGGCGAGCAGCACGTCGCCGCCGCGCGGGAGCAGCTGCCGGGCCTCGGCGGCGACGCCGTGCTCGCGGAGCCGTCCCCGCGCGACTCGATGGCCGCCATCGGGCTGGCGGCCGCGGTGCTCGAGCAGCGGCACGGGGACGTCGTCGTCGGCTCCTTCGCGGCGGACCAGGTGGTGTCGGGAGCCGCGGCGTTCGACGCGGCGGTGCGCGAGGCGGTCGCTGCCGCCCGCGCCGGGTACGTCGCGACCATCGGCATCGCCGCGTCCCGCCCGTCAGTGGCGTTCGGCTACGTGCGCAGCGGCGACCCGCTGGGCGTCGAGGGTGCCCCGAGCGCGCTGCACGCGCGGGGCTTCACCGAGAAGCCCGACGCCGCGACCGCCCGCGAGTACGTGGCGTCGGGCGAGTACCGCTGGAACGCCGGCATCTTCGTCGCCCGCAGCTCCGTGCTTCTCGGGCACCTGGCCGCGCAGCGCCCGGCCCTGCACGCCGGGCTGCGGGAGATCGCCGCGGCCTGGGACACCCCGGACCGCGCCGCGGTGGTCGCGCGGGTGTGGCCCGGCCTGGAGAAGATCGCGATCGACCACGCCGTCGCGGAACCTGTGGCGGCGGAGGGCGGCGTCGCCGTCGTCCCCGGCACCTTCGGCTGGGACGACGTCGGCGACTTCAACTCGCTCGCCGCGCTCCTGCCCTCGGACGACGACGGCGGCTCCAAGGTGCTGGGCGACCCTGCCGACGTGGTGCGGGTGCAGTCCGCGGGGTCGGTCGTCGTGCCCGGCGGGGACCGGGTGGTGGCGCTCCTCGGCATCGACGACGTGGTCGTGGTGGACACCCCCGACGCCCTGCTCGTGACCACCCGCGCCCGTGCGCAGCAGGTCAAGGACATGGTCGACGCGATGCGCGCGCACGGCCGCGAGGACGTCCTGTGAGCGCCCGCGAGGCCGCGGGCGCGCGGCTCGACGAGATCGTCGCGGGGCTCGAGGCCGAGCTCGTCGAGATCCGCCGCGACGTGCACGCGCACCCCGAGCTCGGCCGGCAGGAGGTGCGCACCACGGGCCTCGTCGCCGACCGGCTGCGTGCCGCCGGCCTCGAGCCGCGGCTGCTCGAGGGCACGGGCCTGGTGTGCGACGTCGGCCCCGCGCGGTCGCCCGACGGGCTGGGCCGGGTCGCGCTGCGCGCGGACATCGACGCCCTGCCGCTCGACGACTCGTGCGGGCTGCCGTTCCGCTCGGTGGTGCCGGGCGTCGCGCACGCCTGCGGCCACGACGTGCACACGACCGTCGTCCTGGGCGCCGGCCTGGCGCTCGCCGCGCTGCACGACGAGGGGCTGCTCGAGCGCGGCGTCCGCCTGGTGTTCCAGCCGGCCGAGGAGATCATGCCCGGCGGCGCGCACGACGTCGTCGCCCAGGGCGCGCTCGACGGCGTCGACCGCATCGCTGCGGTGCACTGCGAGCCCAAGCTGGACGTCGGGCAGATCGGCACCCGCATCGGGCCGATCACCTCGGCCTCCGACAGCGTCACGGTCACCCTGTCGTCCTCGGGCGGCCACACCTCCCGCCCGCACCTCACGGGCGACGTCGTGTACGCCCTGGGCCAGGTCATCACCCAGGTGCCGGCCGTGCTGGGCCGCCGGCTGGACCCGCGCTCGGGGGTGAACCTCACGTGGGGGGCCGTGCACGCGGGCAACGTGCACAACGCGATCCCGGCCACGGGCACGGTCGCCGGCACGCTGCGCTGCCTCGACGTGCGTGCGTGGGAGCGGGCCGGGCAGGTGCTGCACGACGCGGTGGAGCAGGTCGTGGCGCCGTACGAGGTGGACGTCACCGTGCGGCACGCGCGCGGCGTCCCGCCGGTGGACAACGACGCGGCCGTGACGGCCGCGCTCGAGGCCGCGGGCACGGCGGTGCTCGGCCCCGACGGCGTGGTGCTCACGGAGCAGTCGCTCGGTGGCGAGGACTTCGCCTGGTACCTCACCAAGGTGCCAGGGGCGATGGCCCGTCTCGGCACCGGGACCCCGGGGGCGCGGCGCTACGACATCCACCAGGGCGACCTCGTCGTGGACGAGCGGTCGATCGCCGTCGGTGCCCGATTGCTGGGACGTTTCGCGCTGCAACCGTGAGACGCCGGAAAGTGTCCGGTGTGTTGCGGCGGCCGGGCGTCGATACCGCTTCGATAACGACTCCTGCGGGTTCGTCGCCAGCGGTTCTCGGCGCGGGTGCCGGTGGCTAGGCTTCCGTCGGTGACGGGCCGGACGATCCTGGCCCGACGAACGATCGACAGGAGCGACTGTGAAGAGAGCGATCCAGCTCACCGCCCTCGCCGGCGTCGCCGCGCTCGCGCTGGCGGCCTGCGCCGAGGCCCCCGAGGAGTCCGGCAGCGGCAGCAGCGGCAGCACCGCCTCTGCGGTGGAGGGCTTCAAGCCCTGCATCGTGTCGGACCAGGGTGGGTTCGACGACAAGAGCTTCAACCAGCTGAGCTTCGAGGGGGCGACCGCGGGTTCGGACGAGTTCGGCGTGAAGCTGACGTCCGTCCAGTCGCAGTCGGAGAGCGACTTCAAGCCGAACGTCGAGTCGCTCGTCGGGCAGAACTGCAGCCCGATCGTCTCGGTCGGCTTCGCGTTGTCGGCCGCGACGATCGAGTCCGCGACGGCGAACCCGGAGACCGAGTACATCATCATCGACGACGCGGCGGACGCGGACTTCGACGGCAAGACGGACGCTGAGAACATCAAGCCGCTGCTGTACGACACGGCGCAGGCCGCGTTCCTGGCGGGCTACCTCTCGGCGGGGTACTCCGAGACGGGGAAGGTCGGCACCTTCGGCGGCCAGCCGTACCCGACCGTGACCATCTTCATGGACGGTTTCAAGCAGGGCGTCGAGTACTACAACGAGACCAAGGACGCCAAGGTCGAGGTCGTCGGCTTCTCGGGCGGCGAGGAGGGCTCGTTCACGGGCGGCTTCGAGGCCAACGAGACCGCGAAGACCACGGCGCAGAACATCATCGACCAGGGCGTCGACGTGCTCCTACCGGTGGGTGGGCCGATCTACCAGTCCGCGATCGCCGCGATCCAGGACTCGGGCAAGGACATCGCCCTCATCGGTGCGGACGCGGACCTCTTCGAGTCCGACCCGTCCACTCAGGACTACGTGCTCACGTCGGTCCTCAAGGCGATGGACCTGTCCACCGAGGAGGCGGTCGTGGCCGCGGGCAAGGGCGAGTTCGACGCGACGCCCTACGTCGGCACCCTCGAGAACGAAGGCGTGGGCATCGCCCCGCTGCACAACTTCGAGGACAAGGTCGACCCCGCCCTGATGGAGGAGGTGACGGCGCTGCAGGAGCAGATCATCTCCGGCGACGTCGTGGTGAAGTCCTACCTCTCCGGCCAGGAGTGACCGCAGGTCCGGCACACCTCTGACGCCCGTGCGCGGGTCCGCGGGATCACCCCGCGGGCCCGCGCACGACCTGTGCGGGGCGGCGTCGACACCGTCCCGGTGAGAGGCTGACGACGATGCGTCGGTCCCGGCCTCGACGACTCCTCGATCGATGGAAGGCAGAGCATGCGGCTCGAGCTGCGCGGCATCACGAAGCGCTTCGGCGCCCTCGTGGCGAACGACCACATCGACCTGGTGGTGGCGCCGGGCGAGATCCACTGCCTGCTGGGCGAGAACGGCGCCGGCAAGTCCACCCTGATGAACGTGCTCTACGGCCTGTACCAGGCCGACGAGGGGCAGATCCTGCTGGACGACGAGGTCCGGACGTTCGACGGGCCCGGTGACGCGATGGCCGCCGGCATCGGGATGGTGCACCAGCACTTCATGCTCGTGCCGGTGTTCACGGTGGCCGAGAACGTCATGCTCGGGCACGAGTCGACGCGGGCGGGCGGTGTCCTGGACCTCGACAGCGCGCGGGACCGGGTCACGGAGATCGCCGGTCGGTTCGGCTTCCACGTCGACCCGGACGCGGTCGTCGAGGACCTCCCCGTCGGCGTGCAGCAGCGCGTCGAGATCATCAAGGCGCTCTCCCGTGACGCCGACGTGCTCGTCTTCGACGAGCCGACCGCGGTGCTCACGCCCCAGGAGACCGACGAGCTCATGGCGATCATGCGCCAGCTGCGCGACGAGGGCGCCGCGATCGTCTTCATCACGCACAAGCTGCGCGAGGTCCGGGCCGTCGCGGACCGCATCACCGTGGTGCGGCACGGCAAGGTCGTCGGCGAGGCGAGCCCCACTGCGACGGATGGCGAGCTGGCCTCCCTCATGGTGGGTCGCGCCGTCCAGCTGACCGTGCGCAAGGACGCCCCGCGCCCCACGGAGAGCGAGCTCGTCGTCTCCGACCTGCGGGTCACGGGGGCTGACGGGCAGGTGCTCGTCGACGACGTGAGCTTCACGGTGCGCGGCGGCGAGGTGCTGGCCGTGGCGGGCGTGCAGGGCAACGGCCAGACCGAGCTCACCGAGGCGCTCGTGGGCCTGCAGGGCTCCGTGTCCGGCAGCGTGCGGCTCGACGGCAAGGAGCTGGTAGGCCGGTCGGTGCGGCGGATCCTGCAGTCGGGCGTGGGGTTCGTGCCCGAGGACCGCTCCGAGGACGGACTGGTCGGCGAGTTCACCATCGCCGAGAACCTCGTGCTCGACCGGACCGACGGTCCCCCGTTCGTGCGCCGCGGCGCGCTGCAGCTGGCCACCCGCGACGAGTTCGCGCGCGAGAAGGTCGCCGAGTACGACGTCCGCACGCAGGGCATCGAGACCCGCGTGGGCCGACTCTCGGGCGGCAACCAGCAGAAGGTGGTCCTCGCGCGCGAGCTCTCCCGCGAGCTGAGGCTGCTCGTCGCCGCCCAGCCGACCCGCGGCGTCGACGTCGGGTCGATCGAGTTCATCCACAAGCGCATCGTCGAGACCCGCGACACGGGCATCCCCGTGGTGGTCGTGTCCACCGAGCTCGACGAGGCGGTCGCCCTCGCCGACCGGATCATGGTCATGTACCGCGGCCGGGTGGTCGGCATCGTCCCCGCGACGACCCCGCGCGACGTGCTCGGCCTGATGATGGCCGGCGTGCCGCCCGAGGAAGCCTCCGGGACCGACCCCGAGAACGAAGGAGACGTGGCGTGAGCGGCGAGACGCCCCGCCCCGACGGCGCGGAGCCGGACGGGCCCGCCCTCGGCGGCACCACACCCGGGCCCGAGACTCCCGAGCCGGGCGCACCCGACCTGACCGCACCCGACCTGACCAAGGCCGACGTCGACCCCGACTCGCCGCTGGGCGAGGCGATCGGGTCGGTCGACGCCGTCGCGGAGCCCGGGCTCGCGGAGGAGCTGGAGCAGGAGGTCGCGCGCGAGGCCGCCCCGGCAGTCGAGGAGTCGGGCGACCGGTGGCGCGACGCGCTGCGCCGCGCGACGTCCGGCGGCTGGGCCGTGGCCCTCGGCGCGATCGTGCTGGCCGTCGTCGCGGGCTCGATCCTCATCGTGGTCACCGACGAGAACGTGCTGGCGTCGGCGCCGTACTTCTTCGCGCGCCCGGCCGACACGTTCGCCGCGATCGGGCAGGCCGTGGGCGGCGCGTACTCCGCGCTCTTCCAGGGCGCGGTCTACAACTTCGGCGCGGACTCGTTCGCGCAGGGCATCCGGCCGCTGACGCAGACCCTCACGAACGCCACGCCGCTCATCGCGGCCGGCCTCGGCGTCGCGCTCGCCTTCCGGGCCGGGCTGTTCAACATCGGTGGCCAGGGCCAGATGCTCATGGCGGCGACGGCCGCCGGCTGGATCGGCTTCGGCGTCACCGGGCTGCCCTTCCCGTGGCACCTGCTGCTCTGCCTGGTGGCCGGTATCGCCGCCGGCGCGCTGTGGGCCGGCATCGCGGGCCTGCTCAAGGCACGCACGGGCGCCCACGAGGTGATCGTCACGATCATGCTCAACTACGTGGCGTTCTACCTGCTGTCCTACTTCCTGGCGACGCCGGGGCTCATGCAGGCGCCGGGGTCGGCGAACCCCAAGACCCCGCCGATGCAGGACTCGGCCGTGCTGCCTCCTCTCCTCGGCAGTTCGTACAACCTGCACTGGGGCTTCGTGCTGTCGCTGCTCGCGGTCGTGGGCGTGTGGTGGCTGCTCAACCGGTCGAGCGCGGGCTTCGCGTTCCGCGCGGTGGGGGAGAACCCCAAGGCCGCGCGCGTCGCCGGGATCGACGTCTCCCGCACCACGGTGCTCGTCATGCTCGTGGCCGGTGGCCTGGTCGGCCTCGCGGGCACCCAGCAGGTGCTGGGCAGCGTGACCACGGGCTTCAGCGTCGACATCGACGCGGGGATCGGGTTCGACGCGATCACCGTGGCGCTGCTCGGCGGCTCGTCGCCGTGGGGCGTGCTCGGCGCCGGCATCCTGTTCGGCGGGTTCAAGGCCGGCGGCTCGGCGATGCAGGCCGCGCAGGGCATCCCGATCGAGATCGTGCTCGTCGTGCAGTCCCTGATCGTGCTGTTCATCGCCGCCCCGCCGCTGGTGCGCGCGATCTTCCGCCTGCCGCAGCCCGAGCGCACACCCCGGCGTCGGGAGACCCGGCGGGACCGCCGTCGCGCCGCGAGCACGGGCACCACCGAGGGAGGACGGGCATGACCGCCACGACCGTCGACGCGGCCGGGCCCGACGCCCGGGCGGCGCAGCGCACCGTGAGCACGGCGACGTGGAAGGCCGCCGTCGGCCTCGGCGTGGTGCTCGTGCTGTACGCGCTGCTCCTGCTGCTGGCGCCCCACGAGGGATCCGCGCGGTTCGCGCTCTCGACGAGCACGGACTTCGTCGTCCTGTCCACCATCGTCGTGCCGGCGATGGCCACCGCCTGGGTGTGCGGCGCCGTCGGGCTCCTCGTGCTCGGGTACGCCGTGGTGCGCACCCGCGCGGGCCGGCGCGTGCCCACCTGGGCGATCGCGGTCTTCGCGGTGGCGCTGCTGGTGGGCTTCCTCGCCTGGGCCGCCGCGGGCAGCCCGCGCGACCTGTCCGTCGTCGGCCTGCTGGGCGGCGCCGTCGGGCTGTCGGTCCCGCTCGTCTACGGCGCCCTCGGCGGCGTGGTGGGCGAGCGCGCGGGCGTGGTGAACATCGCGATCGAGGGGCAGCTGCTCGCCGGCGCGTTCGTCGCCGCCATCGTCGGCTCGATCACGAACAGCCCATGGGCCGGGCTGGTGGCGGCCGTGGTGGCGAGCGCCCTGGTGGCCCTCGTGCTGGGGGCGTTCACCATCACCTACAAGGTCAATCAGGTGATCGTCGGCGTCGTGCTCAACGTGCTGGTGATCGGCCTGACGAGCTTCTTCTACTCCGAGCTGCTCGTGCCGAACGCCGAGACGCTCAACTCGACCACGCGCTTCGAGCGCCTGCCGATCCCGCTGCTCGAGAGCATCCCCGTCATCGGGCCGGTGCTGTTCAACCAGACCATCGTCGTGTACCTGATGTACATCGCGGTGCCGGCCGTCTGGTACGCCCTGTTCCGCACCCGCTGGGGCCTGCAGGTGCGCGCGGTGGGCGAGCACCCCAAGGCGGCGGACACGGTCGGGATCGACGTCGTGAAGGCCCGCTACCGCGCGGTCCTCATCGGCGGCGCGGTGGTCGGCCTCGGCGGCGCGTTCTACACCGTGGTGTCGATCAACCAGTTCGGCCGGGAGATGACGGCGGGCGCCGGCTTCATCGCCCTCGCGGCGGTCATCTTCGGCAAGTGGGACCCGCTGCGCGCCGCCCTGGCAGGGCTGCTGTTCGGGTTCGCGACGAACCTGCAGAACGTGCTGTCCGTGGTCGGGTCGCCCGTGCCGAGCCAGTTCATGCTCATGCTCCCGTACCTGGTGACGCTCCTGGCGGTGGCCGGCCTGGTCGGCCGGTCCCGGGCACCCGCCGCGTCGGGCACCCCCTACACCAAGGAGTAGCGATGGGTGACGTGACGCCCACCGGGCAGGTCGCGGCGGCGGCGGCCCCCCGTGTCGACTGGGACGCGCTCCGGGCGGCGGCGCGCGACGTCGTCGGCCGGGCCTACGCGCCCTACTCGGGGTTCCCCGTCGGCGCCGCGGCGCTCGCGGACGACGGCCGTGTGGTGGTGGGCTGCAACGTGGAGAACGCCGCCTACGGGGTGACGCTCTGTGCGGAGTGCTCGCTCGTGTCGGCGCTCGTCACGGGCGGCGGCGGGCGCCTGGTCGCCTTCACCTGCGTCGACGGCGCGGGGGAGACGCTCATGCCCTGCGGGCGGTGCCGTCAGCTGCTGTGGGAGCACGGCGGCCCCGACCTGCTGGTGGACTCGGTGCGGGGCGTGGTGCCCATGACCGAGGTGCTGCCGGACGCGTTCGGCGCACCGGACCTGGAGCGCCACCGGCGAAGGGAGACGACATGACCGGCACGCCGGGCGCCGAGCCGTTCGACGCCGTCGACGTCATCCGCACCAAGCGCGACGGGCACCCGCTCGAGGCCGCCCAGATCGACTGGGTGGTGGACGCCTACACCCGCGGCGCCGTCGCCGAGGAGCAGATGTCGGCCCTCGCGATGGCGATCCTGCTGCGGGGCATGACGCGACCCGAGGTGGCCCGCTGGACGGGCGCGATGATCGCGTCGGGCGAGCGGATGGACTTCTCCGGACTGTCGCGCCCCACGTCGGACAAGCACTCCACCGGGGGCGTGGGGGACAAGATCACGCTGCCGCTCGCGCCGCTGGTGGCGTCTTTCGGGGTGGCCGTGCCCCAGCTCTCGGGCCGCGGGCTGGGACACACGGGCGGCACCCTCGACAAGCTCGAGGCGATCCCGGGCTGGCGCGCGTCCCTGAGCAACGCGGAGCTGATGGCCCAGCTCGAGGACGTGGGCGCGGTGGTCTGCGCCGCGGGCGCGGGCCTCGCTCCCGCGGACAAGAAGCTCTACGCGCTGCGCGACGTGACCGGCACCGTCGAGTCCGTGCCGCTCATCGCCAGCTCGATCATGAGCAAGAAGATCGCGGAGGGCACCGGCGCGCTCGTCCTCGACGTCAAGGTGGGCTCCGGCGCGTTCATGAAGGACCTCGACGCGGCGCGCGAGCTCGCCCGCACGATGGTCGACCTCGGCACCGACGCTGGCGTGCGCACGGTCGCGCTGCTCACGGACATGGAGGTGCCGCTCGGGCGCACCGCGGGCAATGCGCTCGAGGTGCGGGAGTCGGTCGAGGTGCTCGACGGCGGCGGACCTGCCGACGTCGTCGACCTCACCGTGGCGCTGGCCGTCGAGATGCTCGCGGGCGCGGGCCGCCCCGTGCCGGAGGCCGAGGTGCGGGCGGCGCTGGGCGACGGACGCGCCAAGGACGTGTGGCGCCGGATGATCGCCGCGCAGGGCGGCGACCCGGACGCGCCGCTGCCCCGGGCGCGCGAGCGGCGGGAGGTGCTCGCGGACCGGTCCGGGGTCGTCACCCGCCTGGACGCCTACGCCGTGGGCATCGCCGCCTGGCGGCTCGGGGCGGGGCGCTCGCGTCGCGAGGACCCCGTGCAGGCCGGGGCGGGCGTGGAGCTGCACGCGAAGCCGGGCGACGAGATCACGGCCGGGCAGCCGCTGCTCACCCTGCACACCGACACGCCCGCGCGCTTCGAGCGTGCCAGCGCGGCGCTCGCCGGGCGGTGGTCGGTCGACGACGCCGGTTCCGCCGGGCCGCGGCCGCTCGTGCTCGACCGGGTCGGCTGAGCCGGTAGGGAGGGCGAGCCGTGCCGGCGCTGCGTCTGTCGGACGCCCTGGCGAGGCTGGGCATGTTCGCCGGCCCGCTGCCCGCGCCGGCGCCGGCGGGGAGGTTCGCCCGGCCGGAGCCGCCCGCCGATCTCGTGGCGGCGCTCGACGCGCTCGCCCCGGCGTTGCGGGCCCGGGTGCTCGACCCGCTGGGTCGCGACGCGCCGTCGCCGGTCCCGGGTCGCCCGCGCACGCTGTCCCTCCCGTCGGACGAGGGTGTGGTCGCCCCGGCCCGGCAGGTTGACGAGCGCACCTGCGGGTCGGCCGTGCTGACGATGCTGGCGCTCGCGGGGGACCCGCGGCAGGCGCTCGAGCTGAGCCGTCGTCCGCGGGGTGCCGCCGCGTCGTTCGCGGCCGCCCAGCGGGCCCTGCACGCGCGCACCACCCGGGGCCCGGGCGGGCTGCCGGCCTGGCCCGCCGGCCTCGGCACGCCGCCGTGGGGTGCGGCCCGCGTCGCCCGGTACGGCCGCGTGCGCTACACCCACCGGGTGGTGGGCGGGCGCTCGGCCCCGCAGGTGCTGGTCGCGGCGGCCGGGGCGGCGGCCGCCGGCGTGCCCGTCCCGCTCTACACGGGCGGCGACCTGTCGCGCGGAGCGGCGACGGCGGTGCCGCGGCACGTCGTCCTCCTGACGGCCGTGCGGGGCGGGCTCGCGACGCTGTACGAGCCGTCGGCAGGCCGCCTGCACGCGGTACCGGTCGCCGGGCTCCTCGCGCCGGGAGGTCCCGGGAGCGGGGCCCGGCGGCTGCTCGCCCCCGCGCTGGGCGGCTGGCCGCACGTCGTGTGGGCCTTGCTGCCGCGCGACGCGCGCGGCTGACGCACGAGACCTGGTCGCGCCACGGAATCTCCCTCTGGCGCGCCATCGGGCCCGGGGCCAGGATGGGAGCGCACTGCCGTCGAGCGAAGGAGGAGGGCTCCATGAGCACCGTCCCGGAGGACGCCCGGCGAGACGCCGGGCTGGAGAACCCCGACGACACCACGAGCTTGGTCGAGGACGCCCTGACGCAGGACGAGGCGGCCCCCGACGACGCGGCGGGCGAGCGCCGCGCGGAGGAGTACCAGCCGCGGCACGCCCGGCCCGACCTGGACGGCGAGGCCGCGGAGGCCGACGTCGTCGAGCAGAGCCAGGAGGTGCCGGGCCTGGACGAGCCCGACGCCGACGACGAGGCTGACGGCCGGTAGGTTGGCCCCATGACGCAAGCCCTCGTCGACGTGATCCCTGCCCTGCCCAAGGTGCTCCTGCACGACCATCTCGACGGCGGCCTGCGACCGCAGACCGTGCTCGAGCTGGCTGCCGAGGTGGGCCACGAGCTGCCGGCGCACGACGCCGCCGCGCTCGGCACCTGGTTCGTCGAGTCGGCGGACTCGGGGTCGCTGGTGCGCTACCTGGAGACGTTCGACCACACGATCGCCGTCATGCAGACGGCCGACGCCCTGGTACGCGTGGCGCGCGAGGCGGTGCTCGACCTGGCCGCGGACGGTGTCGTGTACGCCGAGCAGCGCTGGGCGCCGGAGCAGCACCTCGCCCGCGGCCTGAGCCTTCCGGAGACGGTCGAGGCCGTGCAGGCGGGCATCGACGAGGGTATCCGCGAGGCCGCCGCCCGCGGCCAGATCATCCGCGCGGGGCAGCTGGTCACCGCGATGCGGCACACGGACCGGTGGCAGGAGATCGCCGAGCTGGCCGTCGCGTACCGCGACCGCGGCGTGGTGGGCTTCGACATCGCGGGCCCCGAGGACGGCTTCCCGCCGTCCCGGCACGCGGAGATCTGGCGCTACCTGGCCGAGCAGGACTTCCCGACGACGATCCACGCCGGCGAGGCCGCCGGCCCCGCGTCGATCGCCGAGGCCGTGCACCTGGGGCAGGCCGACCGGATCGGGCACGGTGTGCGGATCGTCGAGGACATCACGTTCCACGTGGGCTTCGACGACGACGGCGAGCGGCGCGCGGAGCTGGGGCGCCTGGCGCACTGGGTGCGCGACCACCAGATTCCGCTCGAGGTGGCGCCCGTCTCCAACTTGCAGACGGGCGCCACCCCGTCGGCGACGTCGGTGGCCGACCACCCGATCACCCGGCTCAAGGAGCTGGACTTCGCGGTGACGGTCAACACGGACAACCGGCTCATGTCCCGCACTTCCATGACGCACGAGATGACGCGACTCGTCGCGGAGGCGGGCTGGACGATCGACGACCTGGCGGACGTCACGCTGACGGCCGCGTGGAGCGCGTTCATGCACCACGACGAGCGCCGCGCGCTCGTCGACGACGTCATCCTGCCGGGGTACCAGCGGGTCGAGGGAGCGCAGCGATGAACGACACCGCCCGGCACCTCCCCGCCGACGCGATCGCGCTGGCGCAGTACGTGGACCACACGCTGCTCAAGCCGGAGGCGACGACGGCCGACGTCACCGCGCTGGTCGAGGAGGGCGTCCGACTCGGCGTGTTCTCGGTCTGCATCTCGCCCACCTTCGTCGCGCACGCGTCGCGCGTCGCAGCCGGCCGCCTCGCGGTGGCGACCGTGTGCGGGTTCCCCTCCGGCAAGCACGTCAGCGCGGTGAAGGCGGCGGAGGCCGCCCGCTCCGTGGCCGACGGCGCCGACGAGGTCGACATGGTGATCGACGTCGGCGCGGCCAAGGAGGGCGCGTTCGACGCCGTCCGGGCCGACATCGCTGCCGTGCGGGCGGCCGTGCCCGCCGCGCACCTGCTCAAGGTGATCATCGAGGCCGCGGCGCTCACGGACGACGAGATCGTCGCCGTCTGCCGCGCCGCGCAGGATGCCGGCGCCGACTTCGTCAAGACGTCGACGGGTTTCCACCCGGCCGGGGGCGCGTCCGCGCACGCTGTGACCCTCATGGCCGAGACCGTCGGGGGTGCGCTGGGCGTCAAGGCCTCCGGCGGGGTCCGGACGCTGGACGACGCGCTCGCCATGATCGGTGCCGGCGCCACGCGGCTGGGCCTGTCCGGGACCGCGGGCGTGCTCGCGGGCTTCACCGGCGGGGCGGCGCCTGCCGGTGGCAGTGGCTACTGAGCCGCTCGTCGACGTCCGCGCCGCGTCCCGCACGCACGGGACGGTGCAGGTCCTCGCACCGACGTCGCTGACGCTCGGTCCCGGCGAGGCGGCCGCCGTCGTCGGGCCGAACGGGAGCGGCAAGTCGACCCTGCTGCGGCTCGTCGCGGGCAAGGACGAGCCCACCACGGGCGAGGTGCGGGTGCTGGGGCTCCCCGCGGACCGGGCGCGGCTGCGGCGCCGCGAGGACGTCGCCGTGCTGCTCGGCGGCCTGTCCGCGTACCCGGACCTCACGGTGGCCGAGCACCTGCGCCTCGTCGCGTCGGCGTGGGCGGGCCGCCACCCCGGGCCGGACGTCGAGACGGCGCTCGCCGCGGCCGAGCTCGACCGGGTGCGCGACCAGCTGCCGGGGGAGCTGTCGTCCGGCGAGGGGCAGATGTTCGCCCTCGCGACGACGCTCTACCGGCCTGCCCGACTCGTGCTCCTCGACGAGCCGGAGCAGCGCCTCGACGCCCGTTGGCGCGCCGTCGCCCGGCGCCTCGTCGACGGCGCGCTGGACGCCGGCCGGGCGCTGCTCGTCGCGACCCACGACCCGGATCTGCGCGCCGACCTCGCGCGCCGGGGCCGGAAGGTCGAGCTCGCCGCCCCGGGACCGCGATGACGGGGACCGCGACGACGGGAACCGCGACGACGGGAACCGCGACGACGGGGACCGTGCTGATGGCGATGGCGACGTCGGCTGGCGTGGTGGTGTCGTGAGCACGATGGCGCACGTCGACGACGGCGCCCGGGTGCCGTACCGGCGCTGGCGGCGGTGGGTCGCGTCGCTGCGGCGCCGGACGCTCGCGCTGCGCGCGGCGGAGTCCGGCGGTGACCCGCACGACCGCGTCTACCTCGGCTACGGCGTGGTGCTGCTCGCGCTGGTCTACGGGCCGATCCTCTGGTCGGCCCTCGCGCAGGCCGCTGCGGCCGTGCCGGTCCCGGACGGCCCGACGGCGCTTGCCGCGCTCGTCGTCGCCGGGTCGGCACTCGCGCTGGGGGTGACGTGCGCCGCGGGGCTCGCGGCGGCCCGGGCAGGCGGGCCGTTGTGGACCAGCCCGGCCGAGGTGACCTTCGCCCTCGGCGGTCAGTTCCGCGCCCGCGACGTGCTGCGCGGCCGTGCCCTGCTGCTGACGCTGGGCGCCGGGGCCGTCGGCGCGTTCGTCGCGACCGCGGCCGCGGCGGGGCTCGCGGGCGGCCCGGCCGCCGCCCCGCCCCCCGTGCTCCTCGGCGCCGCGGCAGTCGCCGCGCTGCTGGCGCAGGTGCCGCTGGCGGTCGGCTCGGCGGCGCAGGCTCCGCGACGGCGACGTGCCGCGGTGGGCGTCACCGTGCTGCTCCTGGCCCTCGGCGCCGTGGCGGCCCTGGGCGCCGCGACGCCGACGGCGGCGGCGGTGGCGATGTCCGGCCAGGCGTTGCCCGGGACCCGGACGGGCGTCCTGGCGGGCGCCGCGCTGGTCGCCGTCGTCGGGCTGCTGTCGGCGTGGCTGGTCGTGCGGGTGCTGCCGGACGAGCTCGACGTCGACCGGGCAGCCGCGGGCCAGGCGCGCACGGTGACGGCCGGGCGCGGCCTGGTGGGCGGCGACTCCGGCGCGGTGGCGGACGTCCTCGGGCCGCGGGTCCATGCGGGCCGCGCCGCGGGCCTGCCCGCCGTCCTGCTGCGCCGTGCGCCCCTGCTGGCGCGCGACCTCCTCGGCCTGCGTCGCCGCCCCGCGGCTGCCGTCGCCACCCTGGTCGCGGGGTGCGCCGGTGCGCTGCTCGTGCGCCTCGGCACGGAAGGCGGCCCCGCGCTCGCGACCGTCGCGGGCGCCCTGGCGCTGTACGGCGCGGCACGCACCTGGGCCGACGGGCTGCACGCGTTCGCCGCGCAGCCGGAGCCCGGCGCCCTCCTGCCCGGGACGACCGGCCGTGCCGTCGCCGGCCACGCAGTGGTGCCCGTGGCCCTCGCCCTGCTGGTGGCCGCCGCGAGCTCGGTGGGTGCGGGGGCCGACGCCGTCGTGGCGGTGCTCGTCCTGACCGGGCTCGCGCTCGGCGCGCGCGTCTGGGTGGCCGGCGCGACGGCGGCGCCCCCGGGGCTCTTCACCCCGATGATGACGCCGAACGGCGACATGTCGATGCTCGTGCTCGGCGCCTGGTACCTGCGCGGGTGGCTCGTGGTGGCCGCCGCGGCCTGGCTGCTCGAGCGCGCCGGCCCCGGTGCCGTGACGGCCGGGCTGGTGCTGGCGCTCGCGGCAGGTCTCGCCGCGGCCGGGGTGCGACGGTTCGCCCGGGCATGAGCGCGCAGCCGGCATGGTGACCGACCTCACACCGGGACTGGTGCCCCGAGGAAGTTAGGCTCGCCTCACCATGTCTGACAACCAGCCTGGGACGCCCGTCGGGCCGCCGGCCCGCAAGCGCACCCCTCACCACGCGACCGTCTCGGCCGTGCGCCGCCTCACCCCGCACCTGGTGCGGGTCACGATCGCCGGCCCCGAGCTCGCCACCCTCGACCCCACCGGGCACACGGACAGCTACGTGAAGCTCGTCCTCGGCGAGCTGACCGACGGCAGGCCGCTGCTGCGTGCCTACACGGTGCGCGCGGCCCGCGGCGCGGCCGCCGGCACGTCGGGGGAGGCCGAGTGGGACATCGACCTCGTGGTGCACGGCGACGAGGGCGTGGGAGGGCCGTGGGCCACGCGTGTCCAGCCGGGCGAGGAGGTCTCCTTCATGGGCCCGGGCGGCGACTACGCACCGGACGCAGCCGCGCCGTGGCACCTGCTCGTCGGCGACGACTCGGCCCTGCCGGCCGTCGCCGCGGCCCTGGAGGCGCTCCCCGCGGGCGCCGTCGCGCACGCGGTGGTCGAGGTGCCCGGCCCGGCGGACGAGCTGCCGCTGGAGACCACTGCCGACCTGACGCTCACCTGGGTGCACCGGGGGAGCGGCGACGGGGTCGGCCTCGCCGGCACGGTCCGCGCCGCGCACGCCGCCGGGGCGTTCCCCGCCGGCGCGCCCCACGTCTTCCTGCACGGCGAGGCGGGCTGCGTGCGCGACCTGCGTCGCTGGGTCCGCGCCGAGCTCGGCGTGCCGCGCGAGCTGCTGTCGGCGTCGGGGTACTGGCGCCGCGGCAGCGACGACGAGGACTGGCGTGCGCGCAAGGGCGAGTGGAAGACCGCCGTCGAGCAGGACGACGCCGCCCTCACCGTCGCCGGCTGAGCTCGTCGAGACCCGGCCCCGACAGGCTCAACCGGCGAGGCCCAACGCCGTCCGCAGGTCGGCCTTGATCCTGTCGAGCTTCTTGTGCGCCGCGACGCGCTGCCGGCCGACGTCGATCGCCGTCGCATCGGGGTCCACGGGCTCCACGACCTCGAGGTAGCACTTCACCTTCGGCTCGGTGCCGCTGGGGCGCACCACGACGCGGGTGTCGTCGCCGCCCAGCAGCACGATGCCGTCGGTGGGCGGCAGGCCGTCGATGCCGTCGGACAGGTCGAGCACCTGGGCGACGCCGGCCCCCGCGAGCGTGCGCGGCGGCGACGTGCGCAGCCGCGCCATCGTCTCGGGGATGCGCTCCAGGTCGTCGAAGCGGACGGAGAGCTGGTCGGTGACGAACAGGCCGTTCTCGCGCGCCACGTCGTCGAGCGCGTCGACCAGCGTGCGGCCCGCCGCCTTCTCCCGGGCCGCGAGCAGCGCGACGAGCACCGCGGTGCTGAGGCCGTCCTTGTCGCGGACGTGGGCGGGGTCCACGCAGTAGCCGAGCGCCTCCTCGTAGCCGAACACCAGACCCGGGGTGCGCGAGATCCACTTGAACCCGGTGAGGGTGGTCGCGTGCCCGACGCCGTACCGCACGGCGATCGACGACAGCACGCGCGACGACACGACCGAGCACGCCACGACGGGCCCGCCGGAGCCGTCCGGCGCCTCGATCCCGCCCTGGGCGATGCGGCGTACCGCCTCCCGCCCGAGCAGCGCGCCCACCTCGTCGCCGTGCAGCATGCGCCAGCCGTGCGAGCGCGCCGTCTCGGCCCCTTGGTGGGTGCCGTAGCTGGGGTCGTAGACGGCCACCGCGCACCGATCGGCGTCGGGGTCGTTGGCGATGACCAGGTCGGCGTGCGCCTCGGCGAGCGCGACCGCCATGTCGATCGCGCCCGGCTCCTCGGGGTTGGGGAACCGGACCGTGGGGAAGGCCGGGTCGGGGTCGAGCTGCTCCTCGACGGGCAGCACCCGGGTGAAGCCGGCGTCGGCCAGCACCCGGGCGAGGACACGGCCGCCGACGCCGTGCAGCGAGGTCGTGACGATGCGCAGCGCCGCGCGCTCCTGCGGCCCGGTGGACGTGCCGGCGCGCTCGGCGAGGTCGTGCACCGACGCGACGTACGCGTCGACCACCTCACGGCCGAGGACCTGCCAGCCGGACTCCGCCCGCGGTACGCCCGACGGCGGGCCCGCGGACGCGATGGCCTCGGCGATGCGGGCGTCGTGCGGCGGCACGATCTGCGCGCCCTGCCCCGCGTCGGTCACGACCCGGCCGCCCAGGTACACCTTGTAGCCGTTGTCCTGCGCCGGGTTGTGGCTCGCGGTGACCATGACGCCCGCGTCCGCGTCCAGGTGGCGCACGGCGAACGCGAGCACCGGGGTGGGCAGGGCGGCGGGCAGCAGCAGCACCTCGTGCCCTGCGGCGGTGAGCACCGCGGCCGTGTCCGCCGCGAAGGTGGACGACCGGTCGCGCGCGTCGTAGCCGACCACGACGCGCGCCGGCACGCCGCGTCGGAGCACGGAGGTGAGGTACGTGCCGAGCCCGGAGGCCGCCGTGGTCACGACGGCGCGGTTCATCCGGTTCGGGCCCGGCGCCATCGCGCCCCGCAGCCCCGCGGTGCCGAACTGGAGCGTGCCCGCGAACCGGTCGCGCAGCAGCGCCACGGCGTGCTCGCGGGTGCTGGACCGCTCGGACGTCGTCTGCTGGGCGAGGCGGGAGAGCTCCGCCTTGTCGTCGTCGTCGACGTCGTAGCGGATCCAGCGCTCCACCTCGTCGAGCAGCGTGGGCAGGTCGGTACCCGTCGTGGCCGGCTCGTAGGCCGGGTCGTCGGTGTCCAGGCTCATGGCGGACTCCCTCGGTCGGGTGCTCAGGTCACAGGGCGGTGACGATACGGGCGAGGAGCTCGCTGATGCGCGGTCCGGCCGTCCGGCCGGCCTCCAGCACCTCCTCGTGCGACAGCGGCTGCGGGCTGATGCCGGCGGCGAGGTTCGTCACGAGCGAGACGCCCAGCACCTCCATGCCGGCGTGCCGCGCGGCGATCGCCTCCAGGGTGGTCGACATGCCGACGAGGTCGGCGCCCATGAGGCCGGCCATCTTGACCTCGGCGGGCGTCTCGTAGTGCGGGCCGTGGAACTGCGCGTACACGCCCTCGGGCAGCTCGGGGTCGACGGTGCGGGCGATCTCGCGCAGGCGGGGCGAGTACAGGTCGGTGAGGTCGACGAACGTGGCGCCCTCGAGGGAGGACGTGCCGGTGAGGTTGATGTGGTCGCGGATGAGCACCGGCTGGCCCGGGCGCCACGCGATGTGCAGGCCGCCGCACCCGTTGGTGAGGACGACCGTCTCGCAGCCCGTGGCGGCGGCCGTGCGCACGCCGTGCGCGACGCGGCGCACGCCCTTGCCCTCGTACAGGTGCGTGCGGCCGCCGATGACGAGCGCGTGCCGCACCGAGCCGTCGGGGCGCTCCACCCGGATCGAGCGGGTGGTCGCGGCATGGCCGGCGACGGCCGGCCGGGCGAAGCCGGGGATCTCGTGCGTGGGGATCTCCGCCACGACGTCACCGATCAGCTCGGCGGCACCGCCCCAGCCCGACCCGAGCACCAGCGCCACGTCGTGGCCGGGCACCCCCGTGGCCTCGGCGATGTGGTCGGCCGCGGCGCGGGCGACGTCGAACGGGTCGGTAGTCGGGTCGTCGAGGTCCCCGACGCTGCGGCTCGTGGTGCTCATGGTCCCGAGGGTAGTCCGGGGCGGGGCACGCCGCCGCGCCGGCGCAGGGGCCCCCGCGGCCTGACACAATGGCCTCCGTGCCTCCCGCGAACACCCCTTCCCCGGACACCCCTGCCTCGACCGTCGCCCCCACCCCCGGCGTCCCCGAGTCCGATCCTCGCGCCCCCCACGTCGTGGTCGTCGGCGGCGGCCCCGGCGGCTACGAGGCCGCCCTCGTGGCCCGCCGCCTGGGCGCCCGCGTCACCGTCGTCGAGCGGCAGGGCCTGGGCGGCGCCGCCGTCCTCACCGACGTCGTGCCGTCCAAGACCCTCATCGCCACCGCCGAGTGGTTCACCACGGCCGAGCAGGGGCCGGAGCTCGGAGTCCGCGGCGAGGCCCCGGCGGGCGAGCGCCGCGACCTGGTCGACCTCAAGGCCGTGAACTCGCGCGTCCTCGCGCTCGCCGACGCGCAGTCGCGCGACATCCACGCGCGCCTGGAGCGGGAGGGCGTCGACATCGTCACCGGCACCGGCCGGCTCGACGGGCCGTCGCGGGTCGTGGTCGAGGAGGGCACGGAGACGGGCACGGTCGCGACGACGACTCTCGACGCCGATACCGTGCTCCTCGCGGTCGGCGCGACCCCGCGCACGCTGCCCACCGCTGTCCCCGACGGCGAGCGGATCCTCACCTGGACCCAGCTGTACCGGCTCACCGAGCTGCCCGAGCGGCTGATCGTGGTGGGCTCGGGCGTCACCGGCGCGGAGTTCGCCGGCGCGTACCAGGCGCTGGGCTCCCAGGTCGTGCTGGTCTCCTCCCGCGACCGCGTGCTGCCGGGCGAGGACATGGACGCCGCCGAGCTGCTCGAGGGCGTCTTCCGCTCCCGCGGCATGACCGTCATGTCCCGCTCGCGCGCCGCCTCCGCCGAGCGCACCGCCGACGGGGTCGCCGTCACGCTCTCGGACGGTCGTGTCGTCGAGGGTTCGCACGTGCTCATCGCCGTCGGCGGGGTGCCGTCGACCGCAGGCCTCGGGCTCGAGGAGGCGGGCGTGCGGCTCTCCGCGACCGGCCACGTCGAGGTGGACCGCGTGTCGCGCACCTCGGTGCCCGGCGTGTACGCCGCCGGCGACTGCACCGGGGTGCTGCCCCTCGCGTCCGTCGCCGCCATGCAGGGACGCATCGCCATGTCGCACGCCCTCGGCGACGCAGTCGCGCCGCTCAAGCCGGGTCGCGTCGCGGCCAACATCTTCACGGCCCCCGAGATCGCGACCGTCGGCCTCAGCGAGGAGAAGCTGCGCGAGCGCGGCTACCGGTACGTCACGACCACCCTGCCGCTGGCGCGCAACCCCCGCGCCAAGATGCTGGGCATGCGCGACGGCTTCGTGAAGCTCTTCGCGCACCCCGACGCCGGGGCCGTGCTGGGCGGCGTGGTCGTGGCCCCGCGGGCGAGCGAGCTGATCTTCCCGATCACGCTGGCCGTCGCGCACCGGCTCACGGTGGACGACGTCGCGGACTCGTTCACCGTGTACCCGTCGCTCTCCGGCTCGATCGCGGAGGCGGCGCGCGTGCTGCACGGCCAGCTGCGCTGATCCGCACCCGACGCCAGGCGGGGGGTTGACCTCGACCGCGGTCGAGGTCCGAGCATGGTCGCCATGCGGATCCCGACGCGGGCACGGGGAAGGGGCCGGTCGTCAGGACGGCGCCGCGGCGCCGTGGTCGAGCAGGCGGAGCAGGTCGGGCAGCGCCGCGCCGAACGCGGGGAGCAGCGGCAGCCCGTCGAGCTCCTCGAGCGCGACCCAGCGGACGTCGAGGCTCTCCGGGTCGGCGGGCGCGGGCTCGACGACGGCCCCGGGGGCGACCTCGCCCACGACCGTCGTGTAGGACCACGGGCCGTGGTCGAGCACGTGCGTGCCGACGACGCCGACGGCCTCGGGCGGGATCGCCGCCTCCTCGAGGGACTCGCGCAGGGCCCCCTCGACGGCGGTCTCGCCCGGCGCGAGCGCCCCGCCCGGCACGCCCCACGTGCCGCCCTGGTGGGACCACAGCGCGCGGTGCTGCAGCACCACGTCCGTCACCGGGCCGGGGGCGCCGCCGGTGCCGGGGGCGCCGCGACGCCGCGCGAGCAGCAGGCCGGCGGCCCCGTGCAGGCCCCAGTGCCGATGGTCGCCGCAGCGCACCCAGCCGTCCCCGGCCTGGCGGTGCAGCGCGTCTCGGGGCGGAAAAGAGGTCGGCACGCCGTCAGGCTACAAGGCAGGATCGAGAGCGGGGCCCGCGACGGGCGGTGCGTCCACCGCGGCGCCGATGAGTGCCGCGCCCGCTCGCGGTCGTACCCGGCACGGGCGCCGCCGGCCCGCACTGTCAGCCCGTCCGCGGCCCGCCGCACGCCCACGACCCGACGAACGAAGGCCCGACCGGACCATGACCGATCCCGCCCGCAGCTCCGCGTCCGACACCACGACCGCCCCGACCGGCCCGACCGATCCGACGACCGCCCCGACGACCGAGGACGGGGGGAGCGCCGTCACCGACCCGAGGGCCGGCGTCGCCGAGGACGACCCCCGGTGGAAGCGGAACATCGCGATCTTCCTCACCGGCCAGACGGTCTCCCTGCTCGGCTCGATGCTGGTGCAGTTCGCCGTGATGTGGCACCTGACGATCCTGACGCAGTCGGGCTCGGTGCTGATGCTCAGCATCGTGTTCGGCATGCTGCCCCAGGCGTTCGTCTCGATCTTCGGCGGTGTGTGGGCGGACCGGCACAGCCGCAAGCTCCTCATCGTCGGCGCCGACAGCACCATCGCCGTGGTCACGCTCGGGCTCGCCCTGCTCATGCTGTCGGGCGTCGACGACCTGTGGGTCATCTACGCGGCGCTGGCCGTGCGGTCGACCTTCGCCGGCATCCAGACGCCGGCGGTGAGCGCGATGGTGCCGCAGATCGTCCCCGCCTCGCAGCTCATCCGCGTCAACGGGATCAACCAGACGATCCAGTCGGGCATGATGCTCCTCGCGCCGGCGCTCGCCGCCGCGATCTACGCGAACTTCGACATCGTCGCCGTGTTCTTCCTGGACGTCGTCACCGCGCTGGTGGGCGTGGGCCTGCTGCTGCTCGTCAAGGTCCCGCGGCTCGTGCGGTCGGACGAGGGCGCGCCGGTGAGCTACTTCGGCGACCTCGCCGCCGGGGTCCGCTACATCCGCACGCACGCCCCGGTGCGGTGGCTGATGACGATCTTCGCGGTGACGATGCTGCTGGTCGGCGCGCCGTCGTACCTGACGCCGCTCATGGTCACCCGGACCTTCGGCACCGAGGTGTGGAAGCTCACCGCCAACGAGATCTTCTGGGCATCGGGGATGCTCGCCGGCGGCCTGCTCATGGCGTTCCTGGGGCCTCGGGTGCGCCACCGCGTCGCGCTGGTCGTGGGGGCGACGCTGGGCGCCGGCGTGCTCACCGCCGGCCTCGGCGTCGCCGGGAACCTGTGGGTCTTCTACGCGCTGGGCCTCGGCGTGGGCGCGGCGTTCACGCTGATGTCGACCCCGGCGATGTCGATCCTGCAGGAGACGGTCGCGCTCGAGATGCAGGGACGGGTCTTCGGGTTCGTGGGCATCGTCATGACCGTCGCGATGCCGCTGAGCATGGTGGTGTTCGGTCCGCTCGCGGACCGGTACGCCGTCGAGTCGCTCCTGGTGGTCGCCGGGGCGCTGCTCACCGCGTTCGTGGCAGTGGTCCTGGTGATCCCGTCGGCGCGCCGCTCGCTCGCCGCCGTCTCCCGCCCGGCGCAGGACGTCGGGGCGGTCCCCGAAGCCGCGAGGTAGCCCGATCGTCCGCGAGGTAGCGCGCAGACCGAACTACCTCGCGGAGGATCCGACTACCTCGGCGTCAGTCGACGATCTCGCAGATGGCGGCACCGGCGGTGACGCTCGCGCCGGGCGCGGCGGACAGGGACCGCACGGTGCCGGCCTTGTGCGCCAGCAGCGGCTGTTCCATCTTCATGGCCTCGAGCACGACGACGAGGTCGCCCTCGGCCACCTGGGCGCCGTCCTCGACCGCGACCTTGACGATGGTGCCCTGCATGGGCGACGCGAGGGTGGCGCCGCTCGCGGCCGCGGACGTGCGGCCGTTGCCGCGGCGGGCGGGACGACGGGCGGCGTTCGCGCGGCGCGCGCGTCCGGCGGCGACGCCGAGGCCCGCGGGCAGCACGACCTCGAGGCGTCGGCCGCCGACCTCGACGACGACGCGCTCGGCGAGCTCCTCGGGCGACTCCTCGGAGTCGGGCACGGGGGCCGGGGCGGCCGGGGCCAGCGCGCCGAGCTCGTCCGCGAAGTCCGTCTCGATCCAGCGGGTGTGCACGCGGAACGCCGTGCCGTCGGTCGGGACGAAGTCCTCGGCCTCCATCACCGCGCGGTGGAACGGGACGACGGTGGGGATGCCCGCCACGTCGAGCTCACGCAGCGCGCGGCGGGCGCGCTGCGCCGCCTGCTCGCGGGTGGCGCCGGTGACGATCAGCTTGGCGATCATGGAGTCGAACGCGCCGGAGATCGTGTCGCCCTCGACGACGCCGGTGTCGACACGCACGCCCGGGCCCGACGGCCAGCGCAACGTGGAGACGGTGCCGGGGGAGGGCAGGAAGCCCGCGGCCGGGTCCTCGCCGTTGATGCGGAACTCGAACGAGTGGCCGCGCACCGTGGTGGAGTCGTAGCCCAGCGGCTCCCCGGTCGCGATGCGCAGCTGCTCGCGCACCAGGTCGATGCCGGTGACCTCCTCGGTGACGGGGTGCTCCACCTGCAGGCGGGTGTTGACCTCGAGGAACGACAGGGTGCCGTCGGTGCCGACGAGGAACTCGCAGGTGCCGGCGCCCACGTAGCCCGCCTCGGCGAGGATGGCTCGCGACGCGCGGTCGAGCTCGGCCTCCTGCTCGGGGGTGAGGAACGGCGCGGGCGCCTCCTCGACGAGCTTCTGGTGGCGGCGCTGCAGGGAGCAGTCGCGGGTGGAGACCACCACGACGTTCCCGTGCGCGTCGGCGAGGCACTGCGTCTCGACGTGCCGCGGCCGGTCGAGGTACCGCTCCACGAAGCACTCGCCGCGGCCGAACGCGGCGACCGCCTCGCGCACCGCGGACTCGTACAGCTCGTCGATCTCGTCGGCCGTGCGGGCCACCTTCAGGCCGCGGCCACCGCCGCCGAACGCCGCCTTGATGGCGATGGGCAGGCCGTGCTCCGCGGCGAAGGCGTGCACCTCGTCCGCGCCCTGCACCGGGTCGGAGGTGCCGGGCACCAGGGGTGCCCCCGCGGCCTGCGCGATGTGCCGCGCGCTCACCTTGTCGCCGAGCGACTCGATCGCCGCCGGCGGGGGCCCGATCCACACCAGCCCGGCGTCGAGCACGGCCTGCGCGAACTGCGCGTTCTCCGACAGGAATCCGTAGCCGGGGTGCACCGCGTCCGCGCCCGAGCGTCGTGCGACGTCGAGCAGCTTCTCGACGTCGAGGTAGGTGTCGGCGGCGCGCTGGCCCTGCAGCGCGAACGCCTCGTCGGCGAGCCGGACGTGCAGCGCGTCACGGTCGGAGTCGGCGTAGACGGCGACGGAGGCGATCCCGGCGTCGGTGCAGGCGCGGGCGATGCGGACGGCGATCTCGCCGCGGTTCGCGACGAGGACCTTGCTGATGGTGGGCACGGCTCACGGTAACGCGTGCCCCGCCGTCCTCCGGCACCCGCGGGACGCCCGCGCCGAAGTCTGTGCCCGGTGCCAACGACGATCCGAGCCGTTTGGAGGGATCCCACATGGACCTGGGCGCGAGGCGGTGCCAGACGTGCTCGGAGTTGGTGGTTTCGGCAGTCGTTCTCGGCCCGCTCAACCAGCGCTGCGGAGCGAGCGCCAGGGCACGCCCAGCTCGCCGAGCAGCTCGCGCAGCAGGGGCAGGCTCAGGCCGACGACGCCGTGGTGGTCGCCCTCGATCCGGTCCACGTACGGCCCGCCGAGACCGTCGATCGTGAACGCGCCGGCCACGTGCAGGGGCTCGCCGGTCGCGACGTAGGCGTCGATCTCCGCGTCGTCCACGTCGGCGAAGTGCACGGTGGTGGCCGACGACGCGCCGAGGGTGCCGCCGGTGCCGCCGTCCTCCGGGTCCCGCAGGTCCACGAGCCAGTGGCCCGTGTGCAGCACGGCAGCGCGGCCTCGCATCGAGCGCCAGCGGCGCCGGGCCTCCGCGGCGTCGGACGGCTTGCCCACCACCTCGCCCCGGCCCCCGGGAAGCTCGAGCATCGAGTCGCAGCCGAGCACGAGGGCGGACTCCTCGCCCTCGACGCGGCCGCTCACGTCTTCCGCCTTGGCCCGGGCCAGCACGAGGACGGCGTCCGCGGGGTCGAGGTCGCCGCCGACACCGGCGCGCGCGGCGTCGAGCACGGCGGGCTCGTCGACGTCGGAGACGACGACCCGGGGCGTGACCCCGGCCGCCGCGAGGGTGGCGAGGCGGGCGGGGGACTGGGAGGCGAGGACGAGGCGCACGGCGTCGTTCACGGGGGCGTCAGGGGCGTCGGGGGTGTCGGGCACGCACGCACCCTATCCAGGCGTGCGGCCCCGGCGGCGTGGCTCAGCCCGTGTGCAGCAGCAGGGAGGACACGAGCAGCACGACCGGCGACGCGACGGTCGTGACCAGGATCGTGTCGCGTGCGAGCATCTCGCCCGTGCGGAAGCGGGCCGCGTAGTTGTACACGTTCTGCGCGACGGGCAGCGCCGCGAGCGTCACCGCCGTGGCGACCTGCACGTCGTCGAGCCCGACGACGTACCGCGCCAGGACGAACGCGAGGGCGGGCATGACGACCGCCTTGAGGACCGACGCGACGACCACGGCGGCACGCCCGCCGGGCTGCTGGAACGGGCGCGTCCCGTGCAGCGACATCCCGAACGCGAGCAGGATCATCGGCACGGCCGCGCCGCCGAGGATCTCCAGCGGCGCGAGCACGGGCGCGGGCACGCTCCACCCGGTCACGGACACGACCGCGCCGGCGAGCGAGCCGAGGATGATCGGGTTGCGCACGGGCTGCGCCAGCACGAACCGCACCGAGACCCGGCCCGACGTCTGCGCGTCGAGCACCAGCAGCGTGAGGGGCGCGAGCACCAGCAGCTGCAGGAGGATCACCGGCACGACGACGGCCGGGTCGCCCAGCACGTACACCGCCACGGGCAGCCCGATGTTGTTGGCGTTCACGTAGCCGGCCGACACCGCGCCGATCGTGACCTCGGTGGCCGGGCGGCGCAGCCACAGCAGGTTCACGAGCACGAACAGGCCCGCGGCCGCCACGGCGGCCACCGCCTGCACCAGCAGGGGGGCCTGGAAGAGCTCGCCGACGTCGGCGTCCGCGATCACCGTGAACAGCAGCGCGGGGCTCGCGACGAAGAACCCGATGCGGTTCAGCGCCGTCCGGGCGTCGGGACCGCCGAGGCGCAGCCGCGCCGCGACGTACCCGACGACGATGACGACGCCGATGATCGCGAAGCCGGTGAGGATGCCTTCCATGCCGGATGACCTGCGGTGCCCGGGCGCGCCGCGTCAGCGGGCGTCGCGCAGCGCGCCGGTCAGCACGTCGAGCCCGACGGAACCGAGTCCCAGCGCCCGGGCGTGGAACGCCCGCAGGTCGAACTCCTCGCCGCGGTCCCGCGCCGCCGACCGGGCGTCGTCGCGGGCCTGCTCCCACAGGCGCTGGCCCACCTTGTACGACGGCGCCTGCCCGGGCCAGCCGAGGTAGCGGTTGAGCTCGAAGCGCACGAACGACTCCGGCATGTTGACGTTCGCCCGGAGGAACGGCCACGCCTTCTCGGCGTCCCAGGTGCCGCCACCCCACTCCTCGGGGGCCTTCTTGCCCAGGTGCACGCCGATGTCGAGCACCACGCGTGCCGCGCGCATCCGCTGCGCGTCGAGCATGCCGAACCGGTCGCCGGGGTCGTCCAGGTGGCCGAGGTCGGCCATGAGCCGCTCGGCGTACAGCGCCCAGCCCTCGCCGTGGCCGGAGACCCAGCACATGAGGCGGCGCCACGAGTTGAGGGTGTCGCGGGCGACGACGGCGGCCGCGCACTGCAGGTGGTGGCCCGGCACGCCCTCGTGGTAGACGGTCGTCTTCTCGCGCCAGGTGTTGAACTCCGTGACGTCGGCGGGCACCGACCACCACATGCGACCGGGGCGCGAGAAGTCGTCGCTCGGCGGCGTGTAGTAGATCCCGCCGGTCTGCGTGGGCGCGATGCGGCACTCGATGGTGCGCACCGGTCCCTCGATGTCGAAGTGGGTGCCGGCGAGGTCCTCGATCGCGGCGTCCGCCGTCTCCTGCATCCAGCGGCGCAGGGCGTCCGTGCCGTGCAGGGTGCGGGCGGGGTCGGCGTCGAGCGCGGCGACCGCGTCCTCGACGCTCGCGCCCGGGCCGGCGATCTGCCGGGCCACGGCCCCCTGCTCGGCGACGATGCGGGCCAGCTCGTCGAGACCCCACGCGTACGTCTCGTCGAGGTCCACCTCCGCACCGAGGAACTCGCGCGAGAAGCGCGCGTAGCGGTCGCGGCCGACCGCGTCGCCCTCCGGCGCCTGGGGTGCGAGGTCGCGCTCGAGGAACTCGGCAAGGCGGGCGTAGGCGCCGCGGGCGGCGCTCGCGCCGCGCTCGAGCTCGGCGCGCACGAGGCTGCACGCGGACGACTCGTCCAGGACGGCGGCGGCGTCGTCGCCGCGCACGAGGCCGAGGAAGAACGAGTCCTCGCCGGCGAGCTCACGCGACTGGGACACGCCCTCGCGCACCTGCCGGATCGCGGCGACCTGTCCCCGCCGTGCCGCCTCGGTGAGGGACGCGACGTAACCGTCGACCGCGTCCGGGACGGCGTTCAGGCGGGCGGCGACGTTCTCCCACGCCTCGACCGAGCCGGTGGGCATGAGGTCGAAGACGTCGCGCAGCTGCTGCACCGGCGACTCGATGTTGTTGAGGCTCGCCAGCGGCTCGCCCGCGTCGTGCAGCTCGAGCGCCAGGCCCACCCGCTCGCGCATCGCGGCGAGGGTGACCCGGTCGACCTCGTCGAGCGGCCCGCCGTCGCGCTCCGCCGCGTCGAGCTCGCGCAGCACCGCGCGGTCGGACCCGGCGCGGGCCTCGTGCCCGGCGGGGGAGAGGTCGGTCATGCGGTGGTCGTGACCGGGCAGCCCGATCGCGGTGGCGAGCAACGGGTCGAGCTCGGCGGAGCGGGTGACGTACGCGTCGGCGACGGCGTCGACCGCGGAGGGCGTGCGGGGCGGGGTGGGGGTGCTCGAGGTCACGAGGGGCAGCCTAGGGCGTGGCCCCGCCGCGGTCCCGCCCATTCCGCGCCGGCCCGGTCGACCCGCGCCAGATGATGGTGTTCAGCGGGGTCGCGGGCGGGGGCGGGGCGGGCTCGCCCCGCAGCCTCGCGACCATCCGGGCCATCGCGGCACGCCCCAGCCGGTGGTGGTCGACCTGGACGGTCGTGAGGGTGGGCTCGAGGTACGCGCCGAGAAGGCTGTTGTCCCAGCCGGTGACGCTGAGGTCCTCAGGGATCGACCAGCCGCGCTCCCGGGCGCCCTGGACCACGCCGGCGGCGACGGGGTCGCTGGCCGCGACCACCGCCGTCGGGTGGTCGTGCTCCGCCAGGGCGTGGACCGCTGCGCGCCCGGAGGCGGGCGACCAGTCGCCCTCGTGCACGATCGCCGGGCCCAGCCCGAGCCGCTCGATCGTGGCGACGAAGACGTCGCGGCGGCCCCGCGCGGAGGCGAAGTCGAGCGCGCCGGTGACGTGCAGGAACCGCCGGTGCCCGAGCTCGGCGAGGTGCTCGACGATCTCGGCCACGGGGGAGCCGTCGGCCAGCTCGCCGACCCCGCGGAAGCGGTCGTCGTAGTCGGCCGACGCGACGATGGCCGCGCGCGCGGGCACCTGGTGCTCGGACGCCGGAGGGAGCGGCGCGAGCGCGAGCACACCCTCGACCTGGCCCGAGTCGGCGAGCTCCAGGACCCGGTCGAAGCGCTGCGCCGCGGACCCCTCGACGCTGAGGGCCTCGATCGTGTACCCGTGCTCGTGGGCCACCTCCATGACGCCGCCGAGGATCTGCGGCGGGCCGTACGTCGCGACGGCGGGCAGGAGGACGGCGACCCGGCCGGTGCGACGCGTGCGCATCGACCGGGCGGTGAGGTTGGGACGGTAGTCGAGCTCCGCGACGGCGCGGGCGACCCGCTCGACCGTCTCGGGGCGCATGCGGGGGTCGTCCCGCAGGTAGCGGGAGACCGTCTGGTGGGAGACCCCGGCCGTCTTGGCGACCTCCCAGATGGTCGCCCGCCGGTCCCGTCCCGCCCGCTGCTCCGTCATGGCTCGTCCTTGCTGGTCATCGCGCCGGCCTCGGTGCGGCGCCCGGTCATTCTGGCACGGCGCCGTCGCGGAGGCGTGGCAGGAGGTGGTTGCGGTGTGATCGATCACCTTCTACGGTGTCGCCCTGGAAGTGATCGATCACTTTTGCACCGGCGCAGCACGCGGAACATCGCGGTTCCCGATGCTCGACCGCTCGACGACGAGAGGACCGACCCATGGCACCACGCCCATCCCTGCGGACACGGCCGCGGAGGGACGGATGACCGCGGTCGAGGAGGCCGGCACGCGGCACCGCCTCCGTTCCCGGGACGACGAGGGCGCGCCGTCCGGCGAGGAGCCCGGCGCGCCGCGCCCGCCGCTCCCGTGGTACCGCCGGATGTTCCGCGACCGTGCCGTGCTGCTCCTGGCCCTGCCGGCGATGGCCGTCGTCATCGTGTTCCAGTACCTGGCGCTGGGCGGCAACGTCATCGCGTTCCAGGACTACCAGCCGTACCTCGGCGTCGGGCGCTCCCTGTGGGTGGGACTCGAGAACTTCTCGATCCTGTTCTCCGGCGACCCGGAATTCCTCGCCGCCCTGCGCAACACGCTCATCATCACCCTGCTGCAGACGGTGCTCGTCTTCCCGGCGCCGATCATCCTGGCACTGCTGCTGCACAGCCTGGTGTCCAACCGGGTGCGGCAGTGGGTGCAGTCGGTGCTGTACCTGCCCCACTTCCTGTCCTGGGTGATCGTCGTCGCCGTCTTCCAGCAGGTGCTCGGCGGCGCGGGCATGATCAACAACTTCCTGCGCGCCCACGGGTGGCAGCCGATCGACGTCATCGGCAACTCCGACGCCTTCTACGGGCTCATCACCTCGCAGGTGATCTGGAAGGACACCGGCTGGGCGACCATCCTCTTCCTCGCCGTGCTCGCGGGGATCGACAAGTCGCTCTACGAGGCCTCCGCCGTCGACGGCGCCACCCGCTGGCGCCAGACCTGGCACATCACGCTGCCGGGGATGCGGCCGATCATCATCATGCTGCTCATCCTCAAGCTCGGGGACTCCCTCAGCGTCGGCTTCGAGCAGCTGATCCTCCAGCAGGACGCCGTCGGCCTCGGCGTGTCCCAGGTGCTGGACACCTACGTCTACAACCAGGGCGTCGTCGGCGGGTACTGGGGCGTCGCGGCCGCCGTCGGGCTCGTCAAGGGCGTGCTCGGCCTGGTCCTGGTGCTCGTCGCGAACAAGGTCGCCCACATGTTCGGCGAGGAAGGGGTCTACCGCGCATGACCATCACCCGAGAGCCCGCCACCCGCGGACCGGTCGGCGGCCCCGCCGGCGCGCCGCCCCGGCGCCGCCGGCGCGCGGTGGTCGACGGGGTCGCGATGCCGGGTCCCGTCGAGCGGACCGCCAAGGGCATCATCCTCACGATCGCGTGCGCGCTGGTGATCCTGCCGTTCGTCGGGATCGTCTCCACCAGCCTCGCGACGCCCGAGCAGGTCACCGAGGCCGGCGGCTTCGTCCTGCTGCCCACGGGGATCGACCTCAGCGCGTACCGCATGATCTTCGCCGGCGGCGTCGTCACGCAGGCCCTGTGGGTCAGCGTGCTGGTCACCGTGGTCGGCACCGCGATCAGCCTCGCCCTCACGACCACCCTGGGCTGGGCGCTCAGCCGCCGCGGCGCGTTCGGCGTCCGCGCGATGCTGCTGCTGGTGCTCGTCAGCCTGCTGTTCAACCCGGGCATGATCCCCAGCTACCTCGTGGTGCAGCGGCTCGGGCTGCTGGACAGCCTCTGGGCGCTGATCATCCCGACGTCGGTCTCCGCGTTCAACGTGGTCGTGGTGCGGGCGTTCTTCGTGCAGCTGCCGCAGGAGATCATCGACAGCGCCCGCATCGACGGGGCCACCGAGTGGCAGCTCTTCCGCCGCATCGGTCTGCCGCTGTCCAAGCCCGTGCTCGCCGTCGTGGGCCTGTTCTACGGCGTCGGCTACTGGAACGCCTTCTTCAGCGCGCTGCTCTACCTGTCCGACGCCAGCAAGTGGCCGCTGCAGCTCGTGCTGCGCACCTACGTCGTCGACGGCGCCCAGCTCGGCTCGCAGGACCTGGGCATCGACGCCTCGTCCCTGCCACCGCAGACCTCCCTGCAGATGGCGATCCTCGTGGTCTCCGTCGTGCCGGTGCTCCTGGTCTACCCCTTCCTGCAGCGTCACTTCGCCAAGGGGATGCTCACCGGCGCCGTCAAGGGCTGACCGCGCCGCACCCGTCTCATCACCCCGCACACCGTCTCGACCTCACTCGACGAGGAGTAGTCATGCCTGACATCCGCACCACCGGTCGGCAGCCGTCCCGGCGCAACGTCCTGTTCGGCGGCCTGGGGGTGGGCGCGTTCGCCCTCCTCGCGGCCGCCGGCTGCAGCAACGAGGGCCGCGGCGGCGTGGGCGCGGTCTCCGCGGCCCAGAACAGCTCCGTGCTGCCGAAGTACATCCCCTACACCGGCGTCCCCATGGACATCAAGGGCGCGGACGGCGTCCCCGACACGATGCTGAAGTACCCGGCGAGCCCGAAGAAGGCGACCAGCGGTCAGCCGGGCGACGGCGAGGACGTGGGCGTCTTCGTCATGACGAACACGCCCGCGCCGCCCAAGCTCGAGAAGAACGCGTACTGGCAGGAGCTCAACGAGCGGCTCGGGTTCGGCCTCTCGGTCGCGCTCACGCCGAGCGGCGACTACTCCGACCGCTTCCAGACGACGGTCGCGGGCGACCAGCTCCCCGACATCTTCGCGATGTTCTCCGGTGACATCCCCGGCCTGCCGAGCCTCCTCGAGGAGCGCGCCGTCGACCTCACCGAGTACCTCGCGGGCGACGCCGTGGCGAAGTATCCGTTCCTGGCGAACATCCCGACCGAGAGCTGGCAGTCGTGCGTCTACAACGGGAAGGTCTTCGCCGTGCCGGTGCCGCGCGGCCCGGCGCAGAGCATGGTGATGTACGCGCGGCAGGACTACTTCGAGTCCGAGGGCATCGACCCGCAGGTGACGTCCTTCGAAGAGTTCTACGACCTGTGCAAGGAGCTCTCCGGCGGGAACACGTGGGCGCTCGGCCGCGTGCCCCTGGGGTTCATCCGGCAGATGTACGAGATCCCGAACGGCTGGTCGGAGGCCGGCGGCACCCTCACCAGCGCGAACCTGCACGAGCGCCAGCAGGACGCACTCGAGGCCGCGCGGCGCCTCGTGGCCGACGGGTTCGTGCACCCCGACGGCGTCACCGCCGCGCAGCCGCAGCGCAAGACGTGGCTCGTGAACGGCACCATCCGCTTCCTCGACGACACGTTCAGCGCCTGGCCCGACTTCTCCAACTACCCGCTCGGGGAGGGCTTCCAGCTCGCCGTGGTGCCGCCGCCGCTCGCGGAGGGCGGCGGCACGGCGGGCATCCACATGGGGCCGCAGGTCCAGAACATCACCTCGATCAGCGCGAAGTCGGCGGACCGCGTCGAGGCGCTGCTCGACGTGATCAACTATCTCGCCGCCCCGTTCGGCACCGAGGAGCACATGTTCAAGACCTACGGCGTCGAGGGCGTGCACTACGAGCTGGACGGCACGGACCCGGTGCCCACGGAGAAGGGGCGCACCGAGGTGCAGCTCGGCCTCAAGTACGTCGTCGAAGGGCCGTGGGTGAACTTCCAGGCAGGCGACCCGAGCGTGGCGCAGGCCGAGCACGACGCCCAGGCCGCCGTCGTCCCGTCGGCGGTGAAGAACCCGGCGTCCGGGCTGTTCAGCGACACGGCCAGCCGCAAGGGCGGCCAGATCGGCGAGAAGCTGGGGGCGGTGGAGACCGACATCCTCGCGGGGCGCCAGAAGGTCGGTGCCTGGCAGCCCGCCGCGGAGGCCTGGGCCAAGGGCGGCGGCGACAAGATCCGCGCCGAGCTCGAGAAGGCGCTCGCGGACCGGAAGAAGACGGAGGGCTGACCGGGCCGGCCCCTCGGGCGGGGCGTGGGTCGTCGCGAGACGCCCGCGCCCCGCTCCGCCCGACCGGCTAACCTCGACCACCGTGCACGAGGACGTGAAGAACCCCGCTGTCTCCCCGCGGCCGCTCCGGGTGGTGGTCGCCCCCGACTCGTTCAAGGGCAGCGCCACCGCCACGCAGGTGGCCACGGCGCTCGCTGCCGGCGCCCGCGCAGGCCTGGGCGACGGCGCCGACGTGCGGGCCGTGCCGTTCGCGGACGGCGGGGAGGGCACTCTCGACGCGATCCTCGGAGCATGGGGCGAGCCGCCGCGCTCGTGCTCCACGACCGACGCCCTGGGCCGCCCCACGACGGCGCGGTACGGGGTCTCGCCCGACGGCCGCACGCTCGCGGTCGAGGCGGCCGAGGCATACGGCCTCCCGAAGGTGTCGGACGTGCCGCTGCGTCCGCTCGACGCGACCAGCCACGGCGTCGGCACCGTCGTCCTCACCGCCCTCGACGACGCCCCCGAGGCGCAGGAGGTCGTGCTCTTCGTCGGCGGCTCCGCGAGCACGGACGGCGGCGCCGGCCTGCTCACGGCGCTCGGCGCCGCCCTGCTCGACGACGGCGGCGCGGCGGTGCCGCCGGGCGGCGGGGGCCTGCGGTCCCTCGCGCGGGTCGACCTGGCCGGCCTGGACCCGCGCGCCCGCGCGCTGCGGTGGCGCATCGCGTGCGACGTGGACAACCCGCTGCTCGGGCCGCGCGGCGCGGCCGCGGTCTTCGGGCCGCAGAAGGGCGCGACGGACGGCGACGTCGCGCTGCTCGACGACGGCCTGGCGCACCTCGCCGACGCGCTCGCCGCCGCGACGGGTCACGACGCACGCGACCTGCCGGGCGCCGGTGCGTCCGGGGGGCTGCCCGTGGGGCTGTCGGCCGCCCTGGGCGCCGCCCTGGTGCCCGGCGGGGAGCTCGTCGCCGATGCGGTGGGCCTGGCAGACGCCCTCGAGGGCGCCGACCTGGTGCTCACGGGCGAGGGGCGTCTGGACGAGCAGTCGCTGCACGGCAAGGTCGTGGACACCGTGGTGCGGCTCGTCGCGGGCCGTGCGCCGGTGGTTGTGGTCGCCGGCGGGGTCGAGCTCACGCCCGCGCAGGCCGCAGCGGCAGGTATCGCCGCCGCGTTCTCCCTCGCGCCGGGCCCCCGGTCCCTCGCCGAGCTCTCCCGGGACGCCGTGACAGAGCTGGAGCGCACCGCCGAGCACGCGTGCCGGCTGTTCGCCGCGGGGCGCGCACGGCGCTGAGGGCCCGCCGTGGACGGTCGCGGAACCCGTCGGGATCAGCGACCCCCCGCACGCCTCCGCACCGCGTCGGCCCAGTCGCGGTGGTACCGCACCACGACGGTCTCCGTGCCCGGTGCCCACCAGACGTCCACCGGGTCGCCGTCGCGCGGGGGCGGGAGCTCGTCCTCCTCGTCGCGGCGCACCAGGTGCGAGTAGGCGCGGTCGGCGACGCCCTCGTCGGTCGGGTACGACACGACTCCGCTGAGCAGCAGACCGGAGCTGGTGCGGCGCTCGTTCACCGTGACCGTCCCGGTGACCGACCGGGCGCCCGCCGCGAACGCCTGGGCGGCCCTGCCCTCGGCGGCCGTGCGCTGGTCGTCGCGGTAGCGCACCAGGGCGGCGACGGCCGTGACCATCAGCCCCGCGAGCATCCCCATGAACAACCACAGCTCGAGCTCGCCGGACGGGTCCTCGATCGTGCGGCGCAGCACGTACAGGCCCGCCGACACGACCAGCGCGGGTGCCCACACCCAGCGCCGCAGCCACCCGGGCCGCGGGGGAGCGGGCAGCTCCTGCAGCGGGGCGTCGACGTCGTCCGCGCCGTCCACCTGTTGCCAGACGACGCTCACGAGTGCAGGCTCCAGCGCCACGCGTCGGCATTGTGGCGGCCCCAGCGGCCGCCGAAGCTCTTCGCCGTCACGCCGGCGCCGTTGCCGCGCACCGACCGGGCGCGGTTGGTCCACTCCTCGACGGGCGTCTCGTCGTCCGGCAGCCCGTCGGCGGACGCCACCGCCGCGAGGCCGGCGACGAGCGCGGCGACCTCCACGTCGTCCGGCCGCCCGCGCACCACGCGCACCTCGTTCATCGCGCACCTCCGAGCGGGTCTTCGCCGTCCTCGTCGTCCTCGTCGTCGAGGTCGTCGTCCCCGAACTCGACCGCGGCGCCGCGCGACGTCGCCCACTCCGCGACCTCGTAACCGCCGTCGAAGAGGCGCTGCGCGACATCGCCACCGGCCTCGTCGAGCAGCTCCACGACGCCGTCCAGCGTGCCGGGGGACCCGGGCGCCGGGTCCGCCACGACGAAGCCGAGGTAGAAGACCTCGGCCGGCACGGCACCCTCCGGCGCGTCGTGCGCGTGCTCGGGCTCCTCGTCGTCGCCCTCCCACACGGAGCTCGTGAGGTCGGGGTGCATGCCCAGCTCGTCGTGCAGCGCGTCGAAGACGGCGGCGTTGAGCTGGCCCACCCGGCTCTCCAGCGCGAGCACGCGCGGGTCCTCGTCCGCCTCGGACGCGCCGAACTCGGCGCGCACGCCGACCGCGGTCTGCACGTACTCGTGCAGCGCGGTCGCCAGCGCGTCGACGGCGCGGTGCATCGGTTCCGGGTCGACCGACCCCAGCGGGGCCGGTCCGTGCGTGGCGTCCTCGTGGCTCATCAGGCGATTGTCCTCCAGCAGCTGGCCGCGGTCACAGCGGGATGTTGCCGTGCTTCTTGGGCGGCAGGCTCGCGCGCTTGGTACGCAGCGCGCGCAGCGCGCGCACCACCTGCACGCGCGTCTCGGACGGGCGGATGACGGCGTCCACGTACCCGCGCTCGGCCGCGTCCCACGGGTTGACGATCGCGTCGGTGTACTCGTCCGTGAGGCGCCGGCGCTCCGCCTCGACGTCGCCGCCGGCCTCCGCGACCTCCTTGAGCGCCGAGCGCTGCAGGATGTTCACCGCGCCGGACGCGCCCATGACGGCGACCTGCGCCGTCGGCCACGCGAGGTTGACGTCGGCGCCGAGCTGCTTGGAGCCCATGACGATGTAGGCGCCGCCGTAGGCCTTGCGCGTGATGACCGTGACCAGCGGGACGGTCGCCTCGGCGTAGGCGTAGATGAGCTTGGCGCCGCGGCGGATGATGCCCTGGTGCTCCTGGCCGACGCCCGGCAGGAAGCCCGGCACGTCGACGAAGGTCAGCACGGGCAGGTTGAACGCGTCGCACGTGCGCACGAACCGGGCGGCCTTCTCGGCGGCGTCGATGTCGAGCGTGCCCGCCATGGACAGCGGCTGGTTGGCGATGATGCCCACCGACTGGCCCTCGACGTGGCCGAAGCCGATGAGCACGTTCTGCGCGAACAGCGGCTGCACCTCGAGGAACGAGTCCGGGTCGAGGACCGTCTCCACGACGGCACGCATGTCGTACGGCTGGTTGTCGCTGTCCGGGACGATGACGTCCAGCGTCTCGTCGTCGGGGGTGACCTCCAGCGGCGTCTCGTCCTCGGGCGGGAACGAGGGCGGGTCGCCGAGGTTGTTCTGCGGCAGGTAGCCCACGAGGTGGCGCGCGTAGTCGATCGCGTCGTCCTCGTCCGCGCCCAGGTAGTGCGCCACGCCCGACGTCGCGTTGTGGGTGCGGCCGCCGCCGAGGGTCTCGAAGTCGACGTCCTCGCCGGTCACCGTGCGGATCACGTCGGGGCCGGTGATGAACATGTTCGACGTGCCGTCGGCCATGACGATGAAGTCCGTCAGGGCAGGGGAGTAGACGGCGCCACCCGCGCTGGGGCCGAGGATGAGCGAGATCTGCGGGATCACGCCCGAGGCCGCGACGTTGCGCCGGAACATCTCCGCGAACTGGGTCAGCGCGGCCACGCCCTCCTGGATGCGCGCGCCGCCGCCGTCCGAGATGCCGATGATCGGCACGCCCGTACGCAGCGCGAGGTCCTGGACCTTGGCGATCTTCTGGCCGTGCACCTCGCCGAGCGACCCGCCGAAGACGGTGAAGTCCTGGCTGAACACGCACACCTGGCGCCCGTCGATCGTGCCGTGGCCCGTCACCACGCCGTCGCCCGCGATGCGGCGCCGGTCCAGGCCGAAGTTGCGGCTGCGGTGCTTCGCCAGGGCGTCCAGCTCGACGAAGCTGCCCGCGTCCAGCAGCGCCTCGATGCGCTCCCGCGCCGTCTTCTTGCCGCGCGGGTGCTGGCGAGCCTGGGCCTTCTCCTCGGCGTCGGCGACGGCCTCGGCCCGGCGGCGCTCCAGGTCGGCGAGCTTGGCGGCGGTGCCGGTGGGGGTGGTCGGCTCGACGTCGGTCGAGGGGGTGGCGTCGTTCACCCGACCGACCCTAGTTGGTGGGTTGCCACGCATCGATGCGTGACAGGCTGCGGTGCTCCCGGATTCTTTGGAGGGACCCCACAAAGGAGGGGGACGGCGCGGGGATGCGGCACGATCGGGAGCATGACCCGCGACCCGCACCGTGCCCCGCTGGACGCCACCACCCTGTGCCGCGACCTGGTCGCGCCCGCCGGACCGCTGGCGCGCCTCGACGTCGTCGACGTCTCCGGGTCGACGAACGCCGACCTGGTCGAGGCCGTGCGACGGACCCCGCAGGAGTGGCCCGCGCCCGCGGCACTCGTCGCCGAGCACCAGGTGGCCGGGCGAGGGCGCGCGGGGCGGGCCTGGCAGACGCCGCCGCGGGCCGCTCTGACCGTGTCCGTGCTGCTGCGGCCGCGGCTCGCTCCCGCCCGGCTCGGCTGGCTGCCGCTGCTCGCGGGGCTCGCCGTCGTCCGGGCGGTCGACGCCGCCGGGACGACCCGGGCGGGCACCGCGCTCAAGTGGCCCAACGACGTGCTGCTGCCGGCCGCCGACGACGTGCCCGGGCTGGGGCCGTTCCGCAAGGTGGCCGGCGTGCTGGCGGAGGTGGTGCCGGGGGCCTCCGGCGCGGCTCCCGCCGTCGTCGTCGGCGTGGGGCTGAACGTGGACCAGTCCGCGGCGGAGCTGCCGGTGCCGACCGCGACGTCGCTGGCGCTCGCCGGGGTGGGTGGCGAGCGGGCGGCCCTGCTCGGCGGGCTGGTGCGCGAGCTCGTGGGCGCCGTCGCGCGGCTGGAGGGCGCCGGGGGCGACGCGGCGGCGGCCGGTCTCGCCGCCGAGTACGCCGCCCGGTCGGCCACGCTCGGCACGACCGTGCGCGCCGAGCTGGCAGGGGGGAGCGAGGCGGTCGAGGGCGAGGCGCTGCGCGTCGCGGCCGACGGCGCGCTGGTGATCGCCACGCCCGACGGCGAGCAGACCGTGACGGCGGGCGACGTGCACCACCTGCGCCGCTCCCAGCCGGGGCACAGCGGGCGCTGATTACAGTGGGGGCGTGACGAGCGACACCACCATGGGACCCGATCTGCCGACGGACGACGATGCCCGACGGGCGGGAGACACCGCGGCCCGGCTGGACGAGGAGATCCTCGGCGGCCCGCGCCGGTACACGCTGTCGGACCTCGTGCAGGGCACCGGCCTGTCGCAGGAGTTCATCGAGAACTACTGGCGCTGGCTGGGCCTGCCCGTCACCCACCCGGCCGAGGTGGGGTTCACCGACGCGGACATGCGGGCGCTGCGGGAGATCGGCGAGCTCGTGGACGCCGAGCGGCTGGACGAGCAGGCGCAGATGACGCTCATCCGCTCCCTCGGGCACACCACGGACCGCCTGGCGCTGTGGCAGGTGGAGGCGTTCGTCGAGCACCTCAGCCGCCGCGACGGACTGGACGACGTGAGCGCGCGGCTCGCCGCGATCGACCGCATGCCGGACCTCACCTCGCAGCTGTCCCACCAGCTCGAGCACGCCTGGCGGCGCCAGCTCGCCGCGCTCACCGGGCGGCTCGCCACGGAGTTCGGGGGCGCGCGCCGCGGCACCCAGGAGGTCCATGACGACGAGCTGCCGCTGCCGCGCGCCGTCGGGTTCGCCGACATCGTGTCGTTCACCAAGCGCACGGCGGGCCTCGGGTCGCAGGAGCTGTCGGAGTTCGTGCAGCTCTTCGAGTCCCGGGCCCGTGACGTCATCACCGAGGCGGGCGGCCGCGTGGTCAAGACCATCGGCGACGCCGTCCTGTTCGTGGCCGACGACGTGACGACCGGCGCCGAGGTGGCGCTGGGCCTGGCCGCGCCGCACGCGTCGGAACCCGAGATCCCCGTCCGGGTCGGCTTCGTCTGGGGCCGGGTGCTGTCCCGGTTCGGCGACGTGTTCGGCTCCGACGTGAACCTCGCCTCCCGCATCACCGAGCTCGCCGAGCCCGCCGCGGTGCTGGTCGACCCGCACACGGCGTCCCTGCTCGCGTCGTCGTCCCGCTACGCGCTGACGGCGCAGCCCGCGCAGGAGGTGCAGGGCATCGGCGAGATCACGCCGGTGCGGCTGCAGAGGGCGTACACCGGCGCCTGAGCCCGGACCCGGTCAGGCCGCGTCGCTGCGCACCACCCCGCAGGGTGCGGTCGCGCCCACCGCTCGGTGAGCTCCGCGCCGGCGAGCACCACCAGGGCGTCGACCCTCTCGGCGAGGAACGGGTCGGACGGCAGGGACTCGCGCTGCAGGTCGGCCACCACCCGGTCCGCCACGACGTCCCGGTCGGGGAAGACGTCGCGGGCGCGCGGACCCGTCAGCAGGACGGGCGCCCCGGGCGCTCCGCGCTCGGCTGCCTGTTCGACGCGCGCGAGGTCGCGAATGCGATCGTGTCTACCCGGTCGGCGGCCAGCACGGGCATCACCGGTCAAGGGGTCGCGGTGACCGGCGGGGCCTGAGGGGCGTCGCCAGGCCGGTCCGTCGACCCGCGGACCGCCTCGACGAAGCGGTCGACGGCCGGCCCGCCACGTCCGGACACCCAGGCGGGCACCCATTCCAGCGGCGGCGTGCCCCTGAGCGGGAGGTACACGACATCGTCGCGGGCGTAGAAGCGGCGCATCTGTGCCCCCAGGACGAGGGCGCCCGAACCCGCGCCGATGAGTGCGAGCGCCTCCTGGACGGTGGAGAAGGACGGCCCGGCCATCACGGGTCTCCCGCCCGGTGTGCGGCGGGGCGTGCGGTCCGAGCGCCAGTGGACGGGCGTGGCGTCCGGCAGCTGCAGCGCGGGGATCTCGGCGAGGTCCTCGAGGGTGGCCGACACCCGGCGTGCCAGGGGGTGGTCGGCCGGGACCGCGAGCACCCGCGCGTCGGTGAGGACGACGGGTCCCGTGACCACGTCGGGCTCGTCCAGGGGGAGGGGGAGCACGAGGACGTCGAGCTGGCCGTCGCGCAGGCGGGCGACGGCGTCGACGGCCTGCACCTCGCGCAGCTCGGCACGGTGGCCGGGGTTGCGTCGTGCGAACAGCTCGGCGGCGCGGGCCACTAGCTGTCCGGCACCCGCGCTGAGGAATCCGACCCTCAGCACCGTGACGGCGCCCCGCCCCTCGGCGACGGTGCGCGCCCATACCGCCTCGACCTGCTGGTAGGCGGGGCGCAGGTCGTCGGCGAGCCGGGCTCCGAGCGGCGTGACCGCCACCGTGCGGCTGGTCCGCTCGAAAAGCGGCGCGCCGGCGAGGCGCTCCAGCTTCTTGATGGTCTGGCTGACCCGGCTCGTGGTCACCTGCAGCCGCTCGGCCGTACGGCCGAAGTGCAGCTCGTCCACCAGGGTCAGGAAGGCCTCGATCTCCAGGCGTTCGAGCATGCGGTCCTCTCGTCGTGGGCGTCGTCGGATCGTTGAGCGAGGCTCAACGAGCGTTTCGGGATCGTGCCTTGCCGAGAATCCTCCCTGCATCGAGGCTGAGTGACGTCGGGACTCGCCCAGCTTCACGAGAGGCATTCATGCAGATCAACGGCACCGCCCTGTCACTCAACGTCGACGACGAGGTCGCGTCGGCCGAGTTCGCCAAGCGGCACCTCGGCTTCGCCGAGACGATGTCCGCCGACGGGTTCGTCTCGCTGCGCCATCCTGACGCCGCGTTGGACGTCATCTTCCTGCGGACGGGGCTCGGCACGTTCAAGCCCGCGCAGATCGCCGGCTCCGCCGGGCAGGGGATGCTGCTCGCGTTCGTCGTCGAGGACGTCGACGCCGAGTTCGCCCGCCTCGCCGCTGCCGGCGCCGCGGTGATCACCGCGCCGGAGACCGAGCCCTGGGGCGAGCGCTACTGCCAGTTCGCCGATCCGAACGGGATCGTCTGGCAGCTCGTCTCCTGGCTCGAGCAGCCCTGACAAGACCCACGTCCCCTTCCCGCCCGCCGACCGTCAGGTCCCCCCGCCGAGGAGCGCTGTGCCGCCTTCATTCCCCACCCCCCGCACCTGGTTCATCACGGGCGCCAGCCGAGGCCTCGGTCACGCGCTCGCAGCCGCCGCTCTCGAGCGCGGCGACCGGGTCGTCGCCGCAGCCAGGACCGCGACCGTCGACTCCTTCGACTCCGCGCACCGGGACCGAGTCCTCGCGCTGCGCCTGGACGTGACGGACCGGGAGGCCGTCCGCGCCGCGGTCGACACCGCCGTCGAGCACCTCGGGCGCCTCGACGTCGTGGTGAACAACGCCGGGACGTTGTCCATGGGCATGGTCGAGGAGTTCACCGAGGCCCAGGCCAGGGCGCAGCTCGAGGTGAACTTCTTCGGTGCCCTCTGGGTCGACCAGGCCGTGCTGCCGCACCTGCGTCGGCAGGGCTCGGGTCACATCCTGCAGGTCTCGAGCATCGCGGCCCTCGGCGGGTTCGCGAGCACCGGGCTGTACAGCGCGAGCAAGTTCGCGCTGGAGGGGATGAGCGAGGCCTTGGCGGCGGAGGCGGCGGCCTTCGGCGTCGCCGTGACGATCGTGCAACCCGGCGGATACTGGACCGACCTCTACGCCGGCATGGAGTCGACGACCCCGCACGAGGCCTACGGCCCGCTCCGGGCGGAGCTGGAGCGCCAGTGGGCGGAGGGCTCCGTGGACAGCGACCCCCGCCTCGCCGCCGAGGCGATGCTCACCCTGGTCGACAGCGACGAGCCGCCGTCGCGCCTCCTGCTCGGCAGCATGGTCTACGACCTGGCCCAGGACGTCTCGCGTCAACGGATCGCGACGTGGGCGTCCTGGGAGCAGGTCAGCCGGGCCGCCGAGCGTGCCTTCACCGAGGTGCGCTCATGACGTCGACGACGTCGCCCGCCACGTCGTGGACGGGGATGGTGCCGGTCGAGGACACGGCCCTGGCCGTCACGGACACCGGCGGCACCGGCGTCCCCGTGCTCTACCTGAACGGGCAGTTCGCCACTCAGGGGTACTGGCGGCGCGTCGTCGCCGAGCTGGGCCCTGCCTCCTTCCGGCACATCACCTTCGACGAGCGTGCGCGCGGCCGCAGGTCGGGGACCTCCACGGACTACTCGTTCGAAGCTGCGGTGCGGGACGTGGACGCCGTCCTCGCGGCGCGTGGCGTCGAGGGAGCGCTGCTGGTGGGCTGGTCCTACGGGGCGGTGGTCGCCGCGCACTGGGCCGCCCGCCGGCCTGGCCGCGCGCTGGGAGCCGTCCTGGTCGACGGCGCCTTCCCCGACGACTGGCTGGACGACGCGATGGAGCAGCGAATCCGCACGCTGTTCCGCCGGATTGCTTGGCTCCGGCCCGTGCTACGCCCTCTGGGACTCGTCCCGCGGATGACCGCGGCGCAGCAGGCGGAGAGCAACATCGAGCTGGGCCGGCTCTCCCGGCGGAGCGAGCTGGGCCCCGTCCTCGAGGCCCTCACCGTCCCGACCCGATACGTGGTCGCCTCGGGGACCTCCTTCGGGAGCCGCGGGGACGAGCAGGAACGCATCCGCGCCGGCCTCGACGACGTGATCGCCGGCCACCCGCACGTGCGGGTCAGCGCGAAGGTGACCAGCAACCACGGCGCGATCCTGCGCAAGGACGCCCCGGCCGTCGCTCGGGCCGTCCGCGAGGTGAGCGGGGCTACGCCTCCGTCGTGACGACGTCCGGGTCCCGCGGGTCGGGGTCCACGTCGAGGAGCGACGGCCGGTTGTTCTGCACCGACCCGACGGCGTCGCCTACCGGGTGCGTGGCCATCCCGACCTGGGGGCCCGTGACGATGCCCATCGCCTGCTCGGCCCCGACCGCGGGGTCGAGCCAGGCGTCCCAGGACGTGCGGGGGAGGACGACGGGCATGCGGTCGTGGATGCGCTCCAGGTCCTGCGACGCGGCCGTGGTGATCACCGTCGCGGAGACCAGCCAGCGTTCGGGGTCGTCGTCCGCCTTCGAGCGGTCGCGCCAGAACTCGTAGAGGCCCGCGAGCGCGGCGACGCCGCCGTCGTCCGGGTGGATCCAGTACGGCTGCTTCGGCACCTTCGCCCTGGCCGGCGCGCCCGGCGGCAGCTCGAGCTTGCGCCACTCGTAGTAGCCGTCGGCCGGGAGCAGGCAGCGGCGCACGCCGAGGGGCTTGGCGAACGCCGACTTCTCGAGCAGCGTCTCCGTGCGGGCGTTGATCATGCGCGCGCCGATCGACGGGTCCTTCGCCCAGGACGGGACGAGCCCCCAGCGCGCCAGCCGCAGCGAGCGTGTGATCTCACCGGTCTGGCCGCCCTCGAGCCGCTGCGGGCGCTCGACGACGATGCGCACGGCGTCGGTGGGGGCGACGTTCCACGACGGGGACAGGAGGCGCGCGTCCTCCGCGATCTCGGCGACGGCGAGGTCGTCGGCGATGTCCTGGGCGTCGCGGAAGGACGCGTAGCGGCCGCACATGGGTCCATCGTGACGCATCCCACCGACAGTCGTCCGAGCGGGCGGGGCGTTCGCCCTGGGCGCGGTCGTAACGATTCGATAGGATGGCGGCCATGCCCGACGACTCTGCGAGACTTCCGCGCGCCCGCTCTCCGTACCGTTGGGTCATCATGCTCGGCGCCCTCGCGGCGCTGCCTGCGTTCACCGTCGACATGTACCTGCCGTCGCTCCCCGAGGTGGCGGCGGACCTCGACTCCTCCGCGTCGTTCGCGCAGCTCTCGGTCTCCGTGATGCTCATCGGCGGCGCGCTGGGCCAGCTCACCATCGGTCCGCTGTCGGACCGTTTCGGGCGGCGGGCGCCCCTCATGTGGGGGCTGGCGCTGCACGTCGTGACGTCGGTCCTGTGCGCCTTCGCGCCGAACATGACGATCCTCATCGGCCTGCGCCTCATGCAGGGGTTCTTCAACGCCGCCTGCGGCGTCGCCGCGATGGCGGTGGTGCGCGACCGGTTCGTCGGCGCCGAGGCCGCGCGCATCCTGTCCCGGCTCATGCTCGTCATCGGGGTCGCGCCCATGCTGGCGCCGACCTTCGGCTCCGCGGTCGCCGCGGCGGCCGGCTGGCGCTGGGTCTTCGGGTTCCTCGCGCTCGCGGGCGTCGCGATGGGGTTCGTCGTGTGGCGGTTCATGCCGGAGACGCTGCCGGCGGGGCGTCGCCAGACCGGCGGCACGCGCAGCGTGTTCGCCGGCTACCGCACGCTGGTCAAGGACAAGCAGTTCATGGCGCTCGCCGTCATCCCCGGCCTGGGGCAGGCCGTGCTGATGAGCTACGTCGTCGGGTCGCCGTTCATCTTCCAGGAGGGGTACGGCCTGAGCCACGGGCAGTTCTCCGTGCTGTTCGCCGTCAACGGCCTCGGGCTCGTGCTGTCCGCGCAGGTGAACGCCGCCCTGGTGCGGCGGGTCGCGCCCATCCGGCTGCTGCGCGCCGCGCTCGCGATCCAGGGCGTCGTCGCGGTCGGGCTCCTGGCCGTGGCCCTCACGGGTGCCGGCGGGCTGATCGGGCTGCTCGCGATGCTCTGGCTCGTGCTCGCGTTCCAGGGGCTCATCCCCGCCAACGCGTCGGCGATCGCCCTGTCCCGGCACGGCGAGCGCGCCGGTACGGCCGCCGCCGTCATCGGCGCCGTGCAGTCCGGGGTCGCGGGCCTCGTCTCGCCCCTGGTGGGCGTGCTCGGCGGCGACGCGGTCGCGATGTCCTGGGTCATTCTCGGCGCGCTGGCCTGCGCGCTGGCCGTGCTCGCCTTCGCCACCCCGGCCTACCGTCGCGACGGCTGGGTCAAGCTGGCCTGACGGCCGGCCGGGGCGGGCCCCGGGCTCAGGCGAAGCCGAAGACCGGGCCGAAGGCGACCACCACGAACGCCGCCCACACCGCGTACACGGGCAGGAAGCGGGTCTGCCAGCGGACCAGCGCGCCGAACGGCCGCCGCTCGCGCAGGAAGCCGAGCAGCAGCAGGCCCGACCGGGCCAGGTGCACCAGGAGCAGCAGGTTGAGGCCGAGGGCGGCCACCTTGTTGGGGCTGAAGCCGAACTCGGCGATCCGGGTGAGCATCGCCGTGAGCGCGACGGCGTCGACGGCGAGCGCCGCGGCCACCAGCACCAGCTGCAGCCCGTCGAACCAACCGGGGCGGGCGAGGGAGTCGCGCGCCGAGACGGAGTAGAGCAGCAGGCACAGCACCAGCAGCAGGATCGCGTCCATGAGGATCAGCAGCTCGCGCTCGACGTCGGCGAGGCCACCGGCACCGAGCAGCACGACCAGCGTCACGAGCAGCATCACCGTGGTCAGCGGCGTGAAGACGCGGGTGAGCACCGGGGCGATGTTCTCCACGACGTCCTGCTTGGCCTCGACCAGCCACGCCCCCACGACGACGGCGCCGGGCACGGCGAACGGCATGATCCAGCTCTCCATCGCCGGCTCGATGTCCACGCCGACGAGGCTCAGCGTCGCGGCCGTGAGGCCCAGCAGCACGCCGCCGCCGATCGCCAGCAGCGTGACGTACACGACGAGCTCGCCGGTGAAGCGCGCGAAGTCCATCCGCGGGTCCTGGGCCCGCCAGCGGCCGCCGACGTAGACCACGCCGACCAGCGCCCACAGCACGACGGGGGCGTGCACGGCGGCGAGCACCACCGTCGAACCGTTCTCGACGTAGGGGTAGACGTTGAGCACGACGGCGAGCAGGGCGTACGGCACGAGCAGCGCGGCGACGACGCGCCAGGAGACCCGGCGCTTCCACACGAAGTAGCCGGCCAGGAACGGCGCCGTCATCAGGGGGACGTTGCGCAGCAGCACGGAGTCCGTGTCGAACGCGGCGAGCGCGACCTTCACGGCGATCCCGGCACCGACGGCGAGCGCGAGGACGACGGCGAGCTCGCGCCACGCGGGCGCCGACCCCTCCGAGGGCTCGTCCGGGACCAGCACGAGCTGCTTCCACAGCCGCTCCGAGTGCTCGCGCGCGAACTCGCGCGAGACGGCGTCGAGGTTGCCCATGCGCCGCACCGCGACGAGGAACGCCTCGTCATCGTCGAGCCCGGTGGCCGTGAGGTCGGCGACCCTGCCGCGCAGGTGGTCCTCCATCTCGTCGACGTCGGCGGGCGAGATGGCGCGGTGCCGCTGCACGTAGGAGCGCCACTGGTCGATCTGCGTCTCGAGCCGGCCGTGCCCGCCCGCGGGCTCGACCCGCTCCTCCTGCCCGGCCATCACGCCCACCCCTCGGCGACGGCCGGGCGGGCGGGGGCCTGCGCGGCCTGCTGGGCGGACCGCCAGACCTGCTGCAGGACGTCCGCGACGACGGACCACTGCTCCTGGCGCTCGGCCAGCGCGTCGCGCCCGGCCGCGGTGAGGGCGTAGTGCTTGCGGCGGCGGCCGGCCTCGGAGGTGCCCCACGTGGCGACGACCAGGCCGAGCCGCTCGAGCCGGTGCAGCAGCGGGTAGAGCATGCCGTCGGTCCACTGCATGCGACCCCCGGAGAGCTCGGTGACCCGCTTGAGGATGGCGTAGCCGTAGGACTCGCCCTCGGCGAGGATGCCGAGCACGAGCGGGGTGGCGGACGCCGCCACCAGGTCCTTGTCGAAGCGCACCTAGGGCTCCTATGTCTAGATCTGCTAGGGGTGCCGAACCTAGCAGATCTAGGCATGACTCGGGAGGGGGTCGCCGGGTGGTTCGCGTGCCGGGCGCCGTCAGGCGCCACCGGATCGTCGCCCGGCGGACGGCCAGGGTTCATCCGGGGTTCGTCGAGCCGTCGCGGAGCGCCGGTGGGATCGGCCCATGACCCGCTCACCGATCCACGCCCGCGCGCTGCGTGTCGTCGCGTCCGGCGCCGCCGCGGCCGTCGTCCTGACCACCGTGGCCGGGACCGCCGCCCTCGCCGGCGGCCCCGGCGACCACGGCACGCCCGGCCCCGGGCGGCCCGGCACCGTCGCGACCCACCTCGTCCCGACGCTCGAGGGGCGGGCGACGCTGTCCGCCGACTTCCTCGCCGAGGGGCCGCCGTCCGGCGCCCGGGCCTCCGCCGCCAACGGCCGGCAGGGGCCCTGGGACGGCCAGGTGATCCCGGGCTTCTCGGCGATGGTCGACAACGGCGACGGCACGTTCTGGGCGCAGCCGGACAACGGCTTCGGCAGCCAGGGCAACTCCGCGGACTTCCTGCTGCGCAGCTACCTCGTACGGCCCGACTGGGACACGGGGCGCACGGGCTCCGGGGAGATCGAGGTGCTCGACCACATCTCGTACAACGACGCGGACGAGGTGCTCGACGTCGACATCGTGAACGGCGACACGGACGGGCGGCTACTCACCGGTGCCGACTTCGACATCGAGTCCGTGGTGCGCGCCGACGACGGCACCCTGTGGGTGGGCGAGGAGTTCGGACCGTTCCTGCTGCACTTCGACGCGGACGGCACGCTGCTGGAGAAGCCGTACCCCCTGCCCGGCGGGCTGAAGTCCCCGCAGAACCCGTACCTCGGCGACGGCGAGGAGCCCACGGTGCGCGCCAGCCGCGGGTTCGAGGCCATGGCGGGCGTCCGGGGCGGGCGCTACCTGTACCCCGTGCTCGAGGGCGCCCTGGTCGGCGACGCCGACCAGCGCCGGCGCGTGATCCACGAGTTCGACACCCGCCGCGGCGAGTACACCGGCCGCACCTGGGACTACCAGGCCGACCAGGAGGCCAACGTGCTCGGCGACGCGTTCGCCGTCGGCAAGGACTCCTTCTGGGTCGTCGAGCGCGACGACTTCGAGGGCCCGGCATCGGTCACCAAGCGGGTCTACGAGATCGACCTGAGCGAGACCGACGGCGACGGCACGGGTGGGAGCGGGCATCTGCGCAAGGAGCTCGTGCTCGACGCGCTGCGCGTGGAGAACCCCGACGGCATCGACGCGGGGGAGGGCTACGGCCTCGGCGAGACGTACGCGCTGCCCGTCCAGTCGTTCGAGACGGTGCTGCGGCTGCGCGACGGGCGCATCCTCATCGGCAACGACAACAACTACCCGGGCAACGCGGCCCGCAACCCCGGCACGCCGGACGACACCGAGATGGTCGTGATCGACCTGGAGAAGCAGCGCACCCGGGACGACGGCGTCACCGTCGTCGGGCACCGCGGCGCGTCCGGCGACCGGCCCGAGCACACGCTCGCCGCGTACGAGCAGGCCGTCCTGCAGTGCGCGGACGTCATCGAGCCCGACGTCGTGCCGACCAAGGACGGCGTGCTCGTGGCCCGGCACGAGAACGAGATCGGCGGCACGACCGACGTCGCCGACCACCCCGAGTTCGCCGACCGCCGTACCACCAGGACGATCGACGGGAAGGCCGTCACCGGCTGGTTCACCGAGGACTTCACGCTCGCAGAGCTGCGCACGCTGCGCGCCGAGGAGCGGCTGCCCGAGGTCCGGCCCGGCAACACGGCCTACGACGGGCTGTACCAGGTGCCGACCCTCGACGAGGTGCTCGACCTGGCCCGGCACTCCGAGACCTGCGACGGCCGGCCCGTCGGCGTCGCCCCCGAGACCAAGCACCCCACGTACTTCGACTCGATCGGGCTGCCCCTGTCCGCACCCCTGGTCGCCGAGCTCGCGGCGAACGGTCTCGACTCGCGGCGCGCCCCCGTCGTCGTGCAGTCGTTCGAGACCACGAACCTGCGCGAGCTCGACCGGCTGACCGACGTGCGCCTCGCGCTCAACGTCTCGCCCAGCGGCGCGCCGTACGACCTGGTGGCCGCGGGAGACCCGCGCACCTATGCCGACCTGGTGACTCCGCGCGGCCTGCGCGAGGTCGCCCGGTACGCCGACATCGCGAGCCTGGAGAAGAACGTCGTCATCCCGCGCACCGCCGCGGGCACGCTCGGTGAGCCCACCTCCGTGGTCCGCGACGCGCACCGTGCCGGGCTGGACGTGTACGCCTGGACGTTCCGCGCCGAGAACCAGTTCCTGCCGGCGGAGCACCGCTCGTCGGCCGACCCGGCCGCGCACGGCGACCTGGCGGGCGAGCTGGACGCGTTCCTCGACGCCGGCGTGGACGGGGTCTTCTCCGACCAGCCGGGCCTCGCGGTCGCCGCGGTCGCGGCCCGGCGGTGACCGGTCGCGCGAGGGGTGAACCTGCCGGGGCGGAGGGGACCCCTCGCGCGAACGTGCTGCTCACGGCCTAGGATCGCGCTGTGCGGACCCTGCCACGGCACGCGAGCAGCCTCGCCTCGCACCGCGTCGTCCGTTCGATCGCTCTCGTCGTCACCGCGGTGGTGGCGTTCGTGTCGGCGGCCGCGGTCGCGTCGTTCGTCGACCTGCGCTCTCAGATCGCGGTCTCCGACGTCGACGACCTCCTCGCGGACGACGACCGCCCGCCCGAGGTCGCGGCAGAGCAGGACCCGAGCGACCCGTTCGCGGGCAAGGACCTCAACATCCTGGTCATGGGGACCGACTTCCGGGACGAGGCGAACGCCGAGATCGCCGGGGCGGGCGACGAGTTCCACTCCGACACGACGCTGCTGGTGCACCTGTCGGGCGACCGGAGCCGGATCGAAGCCGTCTCGATCCCGCGCGACTCGCTCGTGGACATCCCGGCCTGCAAGCTGCCGGGCGGCGGCGAGACCTCGCCGCAGTCGGACGCGATGTTCAACTCGTCGTTCACGCTGGGCGGCGGTGCGGACAAGGACGTCACCGGCGCGGCCGCCTGCACCATCCGCACGGTCGAGGAGCTCACCGGGGTGCGTATCTCCGACCACGTCGTGGTGCAGATGACCGGCGTGATCGGTGTCGTCGACGCCATCGGCGGGGTCACCATGTGCCTGCCCGAGCCGGTCAAGGGCGAGCGCGTGGACCTCGACCTGCCGGAGGGGAAGCAGAAGCTCGACGGGTACACCGCGATCAACTTCCTGCGCGCCCGCAAGGGCGAGGGCATGGGCCTGGAGATCGGCAGCGACCTCAAGCGCATTGAGCGGCAGCAGGCGTTCTTCGACGCCGCCATGCGCGAGATCCTGTCGCAGAACGTCATCACCGACTCGCCCCGCCTGTACCGGATGGTGCGCGAGATCCTCGGCTCCATCTCGACGGACCCCGAGCTCGCCAGCCCGACGGCGCTCGCGGGCCTGGCGTGGAGCATCCGGGACATCGACCCGTCACGCATCGTGTTCACGTCCGTGCCCGTAGCCACCGCGCCCAGCGACCCCAACCGCGTCGTGTGGACGTCGGAGGCCGACGCGATCTGGGAGCGGATCCGCGCCGACGAGGCGCCGCCCGGCACCCCGGAGCCGGACCGGGACGCGAGCAGGAGGCCGTCGGGCGCGACCGCCGTCGACGACGACGTCGCGTCGCCGGACAGCGACGAGCCGGGTGCCACCGGGACGTCGGGCAGTGGCGAAGGCAAGGGCGACGTCGCCGGCGAGGACGGCGGCACGCGCGGCGGCAAGGAGGGGGACGGCGGCTCGCCCGACCCGTCGCCCAGCCCGTCCGTGCTGCCGGGGGTCTGCGCCTGACGGGCGGCCTCAGGACTGGGGGAGCGCGCGGCGGGCCTCGCCGCGCAGGGCGTCGGCGACCCGGTCGAGGACGCCCGAGCGCAGCTTCCACTGCTGCAGGTAGATCGGGACGTCCACGACGGCGTCGCGATCGAGCAGCACCACGTCTGCGCCCGCGTCACCCGGCCCGCCGGCGAGCATGCCGAAGCGCGCCCCCGGGCCGGGCAGCGGGCCCCACATGCCCCACCCGAGCCCGCGGCGGATCGCGTCGACGTACTCGGGGGTGCTCGGCACGTGGTGGCGCGGTGGCGACGGGACGGCGGCGCCCGCCGCGGCGGCGCGGTCGCGCAGCCAGGCGTCCTGCAGGTCGTCGGCGCGGTTGAACACCAGCATCGGCGCCCGGCCCAGCGCCTCGACCGTGGGCCCGTCGGGGAACCACCGCTCGACGACGGCGCGGGTGGCCGCCGGCCGGTACCGGGTGACGCCGAGGAACGTCGAGGTGCAGCCCTGGACCGGTGCCCGCTGCGAGGTGATCGCGGCCATCACCGCGCCGGCCGGCAGGAGGTCCACCGTCCGGTCCTGGTCGTCGCGGTAGAGGTCGAAGCAGACGCCTTCCACCCGCGTGAGCGCGGGCAGCACCCAGGTCGCGAGCGAGTCCGCGTTCACGGCGAGGGGCACCGTGACGGGCCGTGGCGCGTCGTCGTCCTCGGGCTCGGCGTCCCGCGGCCCGAGCTCGCGGCCCGCCTCCGCGCCGAGCAGCTCGACCTGGCGGGCCAGGCGCAGCAGCGTGCGCCCTGGCTCGGTGGGGGCGACGGGGCGGGTGCGCTGCACGAGCACCGAGCCGGCCGCGTTCTCGAGCGCCCGCACCCGTTGGCTGACCGCCGACGGCGTCACGTGCAGCGCGTGGGCCGCGGCCTCGAACGACCCCTCCGTGATGACGGCCGCGAGTGCCTCGAGCTGCCGGGAGTCCCATCGCATGGCGACACCCTAGATGAAGCAGTGCTGCACCAGGTGTAGAAACAGTAGATGGACTTCATCTGATGTCGCGCCTAGCGTCGAGAGGTGCTCACCCTCCTCGCAGGCCTCGGCTTCGGCCTGTCCCTCATCGTCGCCATCGGCGCGCAGAACGCCTTCGTGCTGCGTCAGGGCGTGCGACGCGAGCACGTCGGCCTCGTCGTCGCCGTCTGCGCGGCGTCCGACGTCCTGCTGTACCTCGCGGGGACGGCCGGGCTCGGGGCGCTCGTCGTGAGCCACCCCGCCGTCGTGGAGGTCGCGCGCTGGGCCGGGGCCGCCGTCGTGCTCGGCTACGGCGCCCTCGCGGCACGCCGCGCCTGGCGCGGCGACGAGGCGGGGCTGGCGGCGGCGTCGGACGGGACGGTCGCCGACGCCGGGAGGCGTGCGCGCCCGGTGCTGCTCACGGCCCTCGCGCTCACGTGGCTCAACCCGCACGTGTACCTCGACACCATCGTGCTGCAGGGGTCGCTCGCCGCGTCGCACGGCGACGAGCGCTGGCTCTTCACCGCCGGGGCGATCGTCTCCAGCGTGCTGTGGTTCGTCGGCCTCGGCTACGGGGCACGGCTGCTCGCGCCCGTGCTCGCGCGGCCGGGCGCCTGGCGCGTCGTGGACGGCGTCGTCGCGGCGATCATGCTCGTGGTCGCGGCGACCCTGGTCCTGCCCGCGCTCACGTCGTAGCCCGCCGAGGTAGTTCGAGGCGTGCCGAGGTGGTTCGGAACCTGGCGAGGACGCCGCCTAGCTCGCCAGGCGGTGCAGACGCCCGACGGCGTCGCGCAGCACGTCCTCGCGCTTGACGAACGTGAAGCGGACGCGCGAGGCAAGCGCGGCCGACGTCGGGGACCCGGGGCGGCAGAACGCGGAGACGGGGACGCCGACGACGCCGGCGAGCTCGGGCAGACGGCGGCAGAGGTCGTGGCCGTCGGCGACGCCCAGGCGGCCCAGCAGGTGCGCGCCGTCCGCCACGACGAAGTACGTGCCCTGCGGGACGACGACGTCGAAGCCTGCGGCGGTCAGCCCTTCGCACAGCAGGTCGCGCCGGGCGGCGAGCGACGTCGCGAGCGCGCGCGGCGTCTCGTCGTCCCCGAGGGCGCGGGCGATCGCGGGCTGGAACGGCGCGCCCGAGGTGTAGGTGAGGAACTGCTTCACGGTGCGCACGGCGGTGACGAGCTCGGCCGGGCCGTGCACCCAGCCCACCTTCCAACCGGTGAGGCTGAACGTCTTGCCGCTCGAGGAGACGGTGAGGGTGCGCTCCGCCATGCCCGGCAGGGTCGCGATCGGGACGTGCACGGCGTCGCCGAAGGTGAGGTGCTCGTACACCTCGTCGGTGAGGACCACCGCGTCGGACTCGCGCGCGATCGCGGCGACCTGCTCCAGCTCGGCTCGCGTGAGCACCGTCCCCGTGGGGTTGTGCGGGGTGTTGAGCACGATGAGGCGGGTGCGCGGGGTGACGGCGGCGCGCAGGGCGGCGGCGTCGAGCCGGAAGCCCTCGGCCGTGAGCGGGACCGGCACGTGCGTGGCCCCGGCCAGCGCGATGCCCGCCGCGTGCGAGTCGTAGAAGGGCTCGAGGGTGACCACCTCGTCGCCCGGGCCGGCGAGCGCGAGGATCGACGCCGCCAGCGCCTCCGTGGCGCCGGTGGTGACCAGCACCTCCGTGTCCGGGTCGACGTCGAGCCCGTAGTGGCGGAGCTGGTGGTCGGCGATCGCGCGGCGCAGCTCGGGGACGCCGTCGCCGGGCGGGTACTGGTTGCGGCCCGCGTCGATCGCGTCCTTGGCGGCGGTCCGGATGAACTCGGGGCCGTCGACGTCGGGGAAGCCCTGGCCCAGGTTGATCGCGCCGGTGCGCGCCGCGAGCGCCGTCATCTCGGCGAAGATCGTCTGCGCGACCGCGCCGTCCGGGCCCAGCAGCCCGGTCGCGCGGGCGACGTCGTTCCAGCGGCCGGGCGGGGGAGAGGTCGGCATGGTCCTCGACCCTAGCCCCGGCAGGTGGCGTGCGCGGCTCGCGTCCGTCTATCGTAGTGACCAGTATCTTAAAAGTGGTCACTACGGAGGTGTTCCGTGCCCCGCCCCCTCGTCCCCGACCGCCGTGCGCGCATCCTCGACGCCGCCCGGTCCCTGATCCTCGAACGGGGGTGGCCGCGTACCACGGTCGCCGACGTCGCGGCGCGGGCCGGGATCGGCAAGGGCGCCGTCTACCTCGAGCTCCCCGACAAGGCCGCGATCCTCGACGCCGTGCTGCGGCGCAGCACCCGGGACCTGACCGCCGCGGTGCACCGGCGCGTCGTCGAGGCCGCCGGCCTCGTGGACCTGCCCGCCGTCTACCGGTTCGGGATGGACGCGCTGCTGGCCGACCCGCTCATGCGGGCCCTCACCGTGGGCGACGAGACGCTGCTGGGCGACCACGTGCGCGACGTCGCCGCCGGGGAAGGCCGCTACGCGGCGCGCCTCGCGTGGCTCGCGGAGTACGTCGCACGCCTGCAGGACGCCGGCGTCGTCGACCCGTCGGTCCCCACGGAGGCGGTGGTGCGGGTGCTCGGCGTCTTCAGCGTCGGCCTGGTGCACGCGCCGGGCACGATCGGCACGACGTCGGACGACGAGCTGCGCGACGCGGTCGCACTCTTCGCCGACCTCGTCGGCCGCGGGCTCGCCGCCGACCGTCCCGCCGACCCCGAGGCCGCCCGCAGAGCCCAGCTCGGGCTCCTCGCCCGCCTCGACCACCAGCTCGACCTCCTGGAGGAGCCATGACCGGCCGTCCCGTGACCGACGTCTTCGCCACCTGGACCGACCTCACCGTCGCGGGCGGACCCGTGCGCCACTACCGCGCGGGAGACACCGGCCCGCCCGTCCTGCTGCTGCACGGCGGCATGCTCGACACGGCCGCCGGGGTGTGGCGCCACGTCGCGGGAGGGCTCGCGGCGGACCACCGGGTCCACGTGATCGACCTGCCTCGGCACGGCGGCAGCCGCCCGTGGAGCGGGCTGCTCGACGACGCGTTCTACCGTGCCTTCCTCGGCGAGCTCCTGGACGCACTCGGCCTGGAGAGCGCGGCCCTGGTGGGGCTGTCCCTGGGGGCGGGCGTGTCCGTCGGGTTCGCGCTGGACCACCCGGAGCGCGTCGACGCGCTCGTGGCGATCGGGCCCGGCGGGATCGGCGCGCGGCGTCGCGCGCAGCTGATCACCTGGCTCGCGCTGCGCACGCCCGGCCTGCTGCGCCTCACCAGCCGCTTCCTCGCGCGGCGGCCCGCCGTGGTGCGCCGCTCGATGGCGGACAACCTCGTGGCCGGTGAGGGCACGGACGGCTTCGAGGAGATCGTGGGGCTCGTCGTCGAAGAGGCGCGCGCGAAGGCGGCTCACCGCGAGCCGGCCCTCGACGACTGGATGGTCCGCGCCTACGGCCCGCGCGCCATGGCGCTCGACCACCTGGCCGACCTGTCGCGGCTGCGCGTCCCGTCGCTGTGGGTGCGCGGCGACCGCGACCCGCTCGTGGGGCACGCCGAGCTGGCCGCGGCAGCCGCGGCGGCCCCGGGCGCCCGCCTGACCACCATCCGAGACGCCGGGCACATCGTGACCTACGACCAGCCCGAGGAGACGTCGCGGCTGGTCAGGGAGTTCCTCGCCGCGGCGCGCGAGGGCCGTCCCGCCTAGCGGCTCGGCGCTGGTGGCAGGGTGTGTCCACAGGCGGTCCTCAGCCGGTTGCCCGGGACCCCTATCCTGGTCCCGCCTTGCCGCCCCGCGCACCCGCCGTGGCACGACGAGAGGGAACAGATCAGTGTCGATCGACACCTTGGCGCCGACGGACGCCCCCGCGATCCTCGAGCACGAGGTGCGCGAGCTGGTACGCCGCCGCGCCCTCGACCCGGTCCGTGACCGGGCCGGGCTCGAGCGCCTCGTCGCGGAGGCCGCCGCCGACTACGCCGAGCGCGCCACGCGCGGCGTCGTGCCGGCTCTCGCGGACCCGCAGGGCGCCGCACGGGCGGTCGTCGACGCCCTCGGCGGCCTCGGCCCGCTGCAGCGCTACCTCGACGACCCCGAGGTCGAGGAGATCTGGATCAACTCGCCCGCCAAGGTCTTCGTCGCGCGGCGCGGCGTCCCGGAGCTCACGACGACGATCCTCACCGCCGCGCAGGTGCGCGACCTCGTGGAGCGGATGCTCAAGGCGTCCGGCCGCCGTCTCGACCTGAGCAGCCCCTTCGTCGACGCCTCCCTGCCGGGCGGCGAGCGGTTGCACGTCGTGATCCCGGACGTCACGCGCGAGCACATGGCCGTCAACATCCGCAAGCACCTGGTGCGCGCGGACCACCTCGACCACCTGGTGCGCCTCGGCTCGCTCACGTCGCACGCCGCCGCCTTCCTCGACGCGGCGGTGCGGGCCGGGCTGAACGTGCTGGTCTCGGGCGCGACGCAGGCGGGCAAGACGACGATGCTCAACGCGTTGGCCGGCTCGATCCCCGCAGGGCAGCGGGTGATCTCCTGCGAAGAGGTCTTCGAGGTGCGCTTCGCGGCCCGTGACCACGTGGCCATGCAGTGCCGGCAGCCCAGCCTGGAGGGCACCGGGGAGATCCCGCTGCGCCGTCTGGTCAAGGAGGCGCTGCGGATGCGGCCGGACCGGATCGTCATCGGCGAGGTGCGCGAGGCCGAGAGCTTCGACATGCTCGTGGCGCTCAACGCCGGGATCCCGGGGATGTGCACCGTGCACGCGAACTCGGCCCGCGAGGCCGTCACGAAGATGTGCACGCTGCCGCTGCTCGCGGGCGAGAACGTGTCCGACCGCTTCGTCGTCCCGACTGTCGCGTCGGCGATCGACCTCGTGGCGCACCTCGACGTGGCGTCGGACGGTGCCCGGCAGGTGCGCGAGATCGTCGCCGTGACGGGTCGCGTCGAGGGGGACCGCGTCGAGACCGCCGGCATCTTCCACCGGCTGCCCGCCGAGCAGGGCGGCGACCTGGTGCGCGGCGACGGCTTCCCGCCGGGGGAGGAGCGCTTCGCCCGTGTCGGCGTCGACGTCCGCGCCCTCCTGGCCGGGGGCCGCTGATGGGGGTCGTGGTCGGGCTGCTGCTCGGGGCGGGCCTGGCGTGCGTCTGGCTGTCGTGCTGGGAGGCTCCGGCGCGTCCGCGCCGCCGGGTGGGCCGTTCCGCCGCCGTGCAGGACCTGCTCGTCCAGGCCGGCGCGCCGTCGGTGACCCCGGCGGCACTGTGGTGGCTCAGCGCGATGGCGGGCGTCGTGGTGCTGCTCGCCGGGCTGGCGCTCACCCGCTCGCCCGCCATCGCCGGGTGTTTCGCCCTCATGTCGGCCGCGGCGCCCGAGATGCTCGTGCGGGTGCGTGCGCGGCGGCGCCGGCGGGACCTGCGGGAGGTATGGCCGGAGGTGGTCGATCACTTGGCGTCGGGTGTGCGGGCCGGGCTGTCGCTGCCGGAGGCCGTGGCCCAGCTGAGCGAGCGCGGCCCGGTCGAGCTCCGCGAGCCGTTCTCCCGCTTCGCGGCGGACTACCGGGCGACCGGCCGCTTCGGGGAGTGCCTCGACCTGCTCAAGGCGCGGCTGGCCGACCCGGTGGCGGACCGGATCGTCGAGGCCCTGCGACTCACGCGCGAGGTGGGCGGCACCGACCTGGGTCGGCTGCTGCGCACGCTGTCGACGTTCCTGCGCGAGGACGCGCGGACGCGCGGCGAGCTCGAGGCGCGGCAGTCGTGGACCGTGAACGGGGCCAGGCTCGCGGCGGCGGGCCCGTGGGTGGTCCTGGCATTCCTCGCGACCCGCCCGGAGACGGCGCAGGCCTACAACTCGGCCGCCGGTGTCGCGGTCCTCGCGGCCGGTGCGGCCACGTCGGTGCTGGCCTACTGGCTGATGCGACGCATCGGCCGGTTGCCCGAGGAGGGGCGGGTGCTGCGATGACCGCGCCCTGGTTCTCCGGCGTCGGTGCGCTGGTGGGGCTGCTCGGCGGCCTCGGCATCCTGCTCGTGATCTCGCGGGTCCGCGCGCGCCGGGCGACGCTCGACCAGCGACTGGCCCCGGCGCTGCGCCCGCGCGACGCCACGTCCGGACTGCTGCGCGAGCAGCCCACCCACACGCCGTTCCCCGTCCTCGAGCGCCTGCTCGCGCCGTGGATCGCGGACGCCGCGCACTGGTTCGAGCGGCTCGGGTCGTCCCGCGCGGACGTGCGCCGACGCCTGGACCGCGCGGGCTGGCACGAGAGCGTCGAGGCGTTCCGGGCGCGCCAGGTCGTCTCGGCCGCACTCGGGCTGGCGGCCGGCCTCGTGCTCGCGCTGCTCCTCGCCGCCACGCGCGGGTCGTCGCCGGTACCCCTGGCGGCGCTCGTCCTGCTGTGCGGTGCCACCGGTTTCGTCCTGTGCGACCAGTGGCTGAGCCGCGCCGTGCAGCGCCGTGAGGAGCGGATGCTCGCCGAGTTCCCGACCGTCGCCGAGCTGCTCGCCCTCGCCGTCACGGCGGGCGAGGGTCCCGTGCCCGCGCTCGAGCGGGTCGCGACCACGGCCCGCGGCGAGATCTCCGGCGAGATCTCCACGATGCTCGCCGACGTCCGAGCCGGCGCGCCGATCGCGACCGCTCTGACGGCGATGGCCGACCGGACCGGACTGTCCTCGCTCACGCGCTTCGCCGAGGGCGTCGCCGTGGCGCTGGAGCGCGGCACCCCGCAATCGCCTATAACGCTGCTACCGTAGCAACGGTGAGAGCACTTGTCTACGTCCGGCTGTCCGACTGGCGCGGCGAGGAGGACCCGAGCCTGAGCCCGCAGGGGCAGGAGGAAGCGGGGCGCGCGTACTGCAAATCTAAGGGCTGGGACGTCGTGGACGTCGTGCGGGACCTCGACCAGTCCGGCAGTGACAAGGGGCTGGGGCTCAGCCGTCCGGGCATCAAGGAACTACGAACGTATTACGGCAAGGCTGATGCCGTGGTGTTCAAACGCCTTGACCGCCTCGCACGCGACGTTGCCGACTTCGGAGCGCTCATGAAGGAGGCGAGGGCTAACGGAATGGCGCTCGTATCCATCAACGAGGGCGTCGATATGACAACCGACCAAGGCGAGTTCTTCGCAACAATCGTCATGGCTTTTGCTCAGATGGAATCGCGCATGATTGCCGCGAGGGTCAAGGATGGGCGTAGGGAGCAGCGCACTGCCCGACGCTGGGGCGGGGGATTCACGCCCTGGGGCTATGAAAGCGCACCGAACCCTGATGGTCCGGGAAGGGTACTCATCGTCAAGAAGGACGAGGCGGAGATCCTAAAGGAATGTGCCGCAAGGGTCGTACGCGGCGAATCTCTCTACTCCATCGGGCAAGATCTCGTGAGGCGAGGCGTTCCGGGCAAGCGCTCGGGCACGTGGGACGCAACCAAGATCAAGCGCATTGTCACGTCACCTGCGAGTGTTGGCGTGATGATGCATGGCAAAGAGCCATTGAGGGACGAGCTCGGCCTACCCGTCAGGGCGTGGCCGGCAGCGCTTGACCCTGACTTGCAGGCTCAGGCGCGCGCCGCGCTCAAGCCGGGCAAGAAGTCTGGTCAGGTGAAGCGACAGAAGGCCGCGCGCCTTCTTTCGGGGCTGATTGTCTGCCCGTCCTGCCGTCGCTCGCTGGCACTCAAGAGCGTTAGAGGAGTCGTCCAGTATGCGTGTTCGTCGCGCGCTAGAGGCCTTGCATGTGCGGGCGGTGTCAGTGTCCGGGCAGAGTCTGCCGAGTCCGAGGTGGAGCGTCGCCTACTGCTAAAGATCGGCTCGTGGAGGCGGCTCTTGGACGTCGCACGTGAGGTTGCGCCGGACCGGGAAGCCTTAAGGGACATCGAGCAAGCGCTTGGAGAGATCGGCATGGCGTTTCAGGAGCCCACGGCCGACGTTCCCGCCCTTGTCGCACGTCGGGACGCGCTACTACAAATGCGCGAAAATCTCGGGGTGACAGAGCCCGTGCACGAGACCGTCGAGTCAAGCACGACCGTTCGTGAGGAGTGGGACCACGGGGATGTGATCGACCGGCAGAAGCTCCTTCAGGAGTACGTCAGAAGAGTCACCGTGCGTCCGTCGCAAGGGCGTAGAGGATTCTCCCCGGACCGCATCGTCATTGAGTGGGGAGAGTTCCTGACGATCGACCAGCCGGAGCACGGACTCATTGGTGAGGGGTTCTGGATTACTTCGGACGATCCCGAGACGCTGCGGCGCATTCAGGAACCGCCGCAGCGGGCGGAAGGCTCGCTGACGGTCTGACGGTCTGACGGTCTGACGCAGCGTCGGCGCCCGGATACACGAAAAGACCCCTCTACCGGCGTACAGAACGCTGTAGAGGGGTCTTCGTGGCTGGTGCTAGTGCTACTTGCCGACCTGGACGGTCTCGCCCGTCGCCTTCTCGTATGCCTCGACCAGGGCGTGGCTCGGCCGGCCTCGGTCGGCCACACTGAAGCCGTTGGCCCGGCCCCAGTCCTTGACCCGCCCGTAGATGCCAGGGTTGCCGACCGTGCCCTGACGGTTGAGCCGGGACGTCGGGACGGTGCGTGCTGCTCGGCGGGAGATCTTGCGGCCTGCTTTGACGTAGGGGTCGAGCAGGCGGAACAGCTCGGCGGCTTCGTCCTTCGTCAGGTCGACCTCAAAGGACGAGTCCTGTACGGCGAAGGTGTACTGCTCGGCACCTTCAGCGCCGGAAAGGTCGCTGTAGGTGGTGGTCTCGATCCGCTGGGCCATGGCCGTGAGGTTATCGCACGCACAGGGCGTTCCGAGGTGGACGAGCGGCGGTCACAGATGCTCGGACCCGGGGCGGCTCAGGTCCACATCAGCAAGGTTGTAGTGCCCTTTCCAGGTGGGTTGACGGGCAACCCTTCCGGGCAGGGTGCGCCAGCCATTGAGCTTCTCAATCGGCCAGGCGGAGACGATCGGGACGCAGGACGGGCAAGGCGGCGCGGTCACGGTGAAACCGAGCTGAGTGCCGTTGGCCAGGTGTACTGCACAGAGCAGGCACAGGCCAGCTCGCTCGGCGTACCTGACGATGCGCTGGTGGTCTCGGGCTTCGCTGAACGACTCGGGGGTGGAGGCGACAGTCACAGAGGCTCTCTCCAACGAGAACGAAGGGAACCCGGCTCTTCGCTGAACCAGGCTCTCTCATGGGTGAGTGGTGGGGGATGGGCAGGCGGCATGCACACGTGCGGGAGCACAGGGGCCGTGAGTGTGGATCTCAGGGCTTCGGGCCCTGATCACCCATGAAGCCCTGAGGTCCATGCCTGAAGGGCTCGTGCGGCCCGGTGGCCCTACCGGAAGACCAGCCGGAGTGCTGCGGCGCGCTCGACCTCGTGAGGGTCGGCGTCGGGGTCCGCCTTCCGGTAGTTCACCCGAGCGCGGTATGCGGCCTGGCGGCAACGGTTAGAACAGAAAGTCATGGTCCAGTTGTCATGCTCAGGGAGCGGCTCGGCGCATCGGGCGCAGAGATCGAAGTTCCAGCGGCGCAGGGCCTCGGCCTGGTCGATCACGCTGCTGCCTCGATGGTGAAGGTTGCCTTGTAGACACTGACCGTGCCCCGGTCCTGGCGCTGGTAGTAGCCGCCCTTGAGCTGCATGAGAACGTCGCCAACGCTCATCGTCTCGCGGGTTACCTTCGCCTCACGGACCCGCCCGAGGTGAGGGGTCACCCCGCCGACACGCGAGGCCATCACGCGCTCGACCAGAGCGCCAACGTCACCGACACGGTCCCCCATGCCCTCGTTGACCCAAACGTCAAAGATGGCTTCGATCGTGATCCGACGGACACCCTTGGCGGCATTGTTCGCGGTGACCGAGTGGTTGATGATCTTCACACCGAGGGCGTGTACATCCACGTTCGTGGCGAATCCACGATCGTTTGTAGTAGCCGCCTGATAAGCCGGACTGCCCTTGACGAGCGTAACAATGTGATCGACAAAGCCACTGACGGTGTGATCGCCTAGCGTCCCGCTGGGGATGCTTGGAAGGTCAGGGAAAATCGAGTTCACGGAGAAGGTCACGGAGTCCACCAGGTCCTGTGTGCCTACACTGGACATGCTTACCTGTCCGGCCTTCGAGTAGTGCCGGTTCAGGCGGGTCTCGATGTCCTGACCGTTGATGGGGGTTCCCGCCCATCCTGGACGGAAGAACTTGCCGTGGACGATGCCCTTGTACGAGCCGAAAGGCTCCGTGCTCCAACCCTTGTCGGCCCGTTCGGCGGCGTGAGGCTGCACGAGGAACATGGCGGGAACGTCGCTAGGCGCCTCAGCGGGCGCCTTCTCCACGACATGCACGGGGACCATCAGCTCCTCGGCCATGACGTCGGCCAGCGCCTCAGCGACCCACGGTCGGAACGGTGCGCGATCCTCGAGTTCCTTCACGGCCTTCTCGGCGCCGTCGAGCAGTAGTTGAGCCCGATCTGCGGCGGCGAGGCCGCGCGCGTAGTCGTCTGGCGTCACGGACTCGTCGCCCGACGTGAGGCGCGCCTTCAGGTCGGCTACATCCGCCTGGGCGGTCGTGAGTACATCCGCGTGCGCAGTCACCTTCGTCTGGGCGGTCGTGAGTGCCGCGGCGTGGAGCTCGAACTTGTCGGAGGTCTTCGTGGTCTTGGTGGCCAACTTGTTCCCCTTGTTGCGCCCACCCTTGGGCGCGATTGTCGTAGTGAGTTTGTGACTGCCTCGCGAGCCTCTTCCGGCTCGTCGGGGTCCGGGGTCCGGGGTCCGGGGTCCGGGGTCCGGGGTGACATCCGGTTGGTCTTGTTCCGATCCTCCCTGAACATCGCTTCCACCTTGTGGGGAAGAGCGCGACGGCGCACACGCCCTCGGTCGGGAAGGAACCGGGCGGCGTGTGCACACAGTCCTCGGAGTTCGGCTTCGTCGCTGTAAGGACGCCCCCGCTGAGACCTGCACGCTTCGGCGAGTTCTGCACGCGGCTCAGGTGACGCTTGCGCTCCGAGTGCTGGAAGCGCTTGATCCGGTCAGGTGCCGGTACGTCGAGCCCTGGCTCCGTGTCCGCGGCGAAGTCAGCGTGGACGGCGTCGAGCGCGGTCGGCGCGTTCAGGGGTCATGTTTGGGGGCCAAATAGAGAGGAACGTACACGTTCCCCGTTGGAGAGGCCGGGGAGTAGTAGCTGGGTGCGCTCACGCAGCACCGAGAAAGTTGGAAATGAGGCAGGCACACTTCACCTTCGGAAAAGATGGGGTGAATCCTTTGCCGTGTGCCGGCCAGGGTGCGAGCCATGGTGTACACGCCCACAGTCTCGACTGCCTGGGAGGTCGCCCCGATTCCGTATCGCGTCGTCTCGGTGCGACGGAACCTCCGCTCGATCCGACGACGCTTGGCGGCAAGGGTGGCTCTGCCGTCGCGGGATGACTTGACCCGGTGGCGGTATCCACGGAGCGCAGCGAGGTTGGACTCTCGATGGTCGTCAACGGGTCGAACATGGTCCACGTCGGTCGCAGCCTCCCGAGCACCGCTCGTTGTACTGGTCTCGGTGCGCGCCTCGGTAGCCGTCACGATGCAGCACACGACGTCGGATGGCCTCCATGTCGGACGGGAGGCGGGAGCGACCGTCGGAGCCGCCCCACAACGCCATTTGGTGCGATTTTGGCTGCTATGGGTTGAACTGGGTCAGGCGCGCGTGGGCGCTCCGAAACACTGGCGGAACGTCACCGGAGGTCACGGCTCGATAACGGTTGCCGTGGGCGCCCAAGAGCGGTTGACCCTGATGCCTGATGCATGGAACAGTTCAAGAGATCGCAAACAGACTTTGCGACGAGCCAAAAATCCAACGAAGGAGACTCGTCTCGTGAAGAGAACTGCACTCTCTACCGCAACGGCGCTGGTGATTTCCGGGGTGATCGTAGCTGGCACAGCACTCCCGGCGCAGGCCGCAATCTACACGTGGTTCGACCGCAATGGGACGGCCGGAACTCGCTACTACGACCACGTAGTGGGAAGCCAGGCGGATAGCTTCAGCCGGACCGGTGTGCATGCCGAGGTGGACGGAAGCGGATACACCTGGCAGACGAGCGTTTGGTTCGGATCTTATACTACTACGGGTTCAGCGAGCGCGACGATCACTGGACCGCGGAGCTTTAACAAGACATCCTTCCGCATCACAAACGCGGTTGGCACCGGTTCCATCGGAATGAAGGCGTGGCTCACTGATGCCAGAATGGCTGGCTTTGCCAGCTCTGACGCCGCTGAGCTGGAGCCAGATCCGGAAGTCTCCTCGTCTGGGTCCGCCGGCGAGATCGCGGCCGACGAGATCCGCGCGGATAGCGTTGAAGGGCGCGACATCACGAAGGTTGGTGCAGACGAGCAGGTGGAGTTCTGGGCCAGCGAAAGCGACGACGCCGCTGAGATTTGCCTGTACACGACCTGGGAAGAGTACGCAGCGTATACTTGCGAAGAGTCGTCGGCTGTGCAGGCCGTGGGAATCAGGAGCGAGGCGTCCGGTCCGGAATTCGAATCTGAACTTGAAATCCCCGCGGAGAACGAGCGCACGCTGTCGTCGGGTGGGAGCCTTAGCGATGGAGTCACGTTCTCGGTGAACCACCTGGATTGATAGATCGTCAGAGCAAGGGAGGGCTGAGCAATGAGTGACAAATCGCCAGACCGCGAACCTTCGCCTCCGCTGCCCGCTATTCAACAGTGGTCGGGGATAAACGATAGTCCGATGGCACGGATGCAGGATCCTGTTCGAAACACTCCCGAATCAAACGGGTGGTTGAAGTTCGGAATTCCCGCGCTCGCATCGGTCGTTATCGTGGTGCTTGTGGTTCTCTTCCTCTGACGTCAGAAGCACGGCTAAGCGCTCTCGATATCGATGAGAGCGCTTAGTTGTGTCAATTGCGCAACTGCCAGGAGTCCGAGCCTGGGCCCGCGGCCTCGAAACTGCTGCCTGCCCAAATTTGAATCGGTGGCATGGGTGCCACGCATTGGTTGGCGGGCTTTCTCATGGCAGGACTCGAACCTGCGACACGGTGGTTAACGGCCACCTGCTCTGCCAACTGAACTACGGGTCAATGCGTTAGGATGACAGGTCTCGAAGCTGCGGCCCCCCGGGTCCCAAACCGGGCGCTCTACCAACTGAGATACACCCAAGAGTGCGCGGGGTCGCCCGCGCCATGAAGAGTGAATGCCCCGCTGACGACGCCATTGTCGAAAGCGGGGCGCGGGGAGTTGCACGTGAGAGGAGGAGAGCCGTGCCACCTCAACCCGCAGTAGGACCCCGCCCGTGTAGGTCGACGATGACCACGGACGCGGGGAGCCCTTAAGATTAATACGAAGCCGAATCCGTTCGGCGTCATCGGCGCTTCGCGCCGACTTGCCTCACTTTCCTCAACTTCACCATCTATATATATAAGGACCTCAGGACCCCAGGTCGCGCAACCAAGTTCCCGTGTGACCTGCCCCACACAATCACAGAGGGCCTGCGATGCGAGCGGATACGCCGTCCGCGCCGCGATCCTTGACTAGGGGCAGCGGGGGAGTGGAGACAGGCGGCGCGGAGCGCCGTGTAGCCCTACTTCTTGGCCCTGGGCTTCCTGGCCGGAGTCTTTCTTCTTGGGGCCGCTGGCGCGGCCCAGGAGCCTCGCCTGAGTATCAGCATCACCGGGCACCTGCCCGTTCGGCTGGTTGACCACGATGATCCCGCCGTCGTCACAGAAGACGAGGCGACGCTTGTCTCCACCAGCCAGCTCGAGCGACTTCGCCGTCACCCACGGGTGAATCTTGCGGACCCTCGCCGGCTCAGCCGGACGCTCGCCGGAGGGCTGGACCAAACGTGTCTTTCGTTGCGCCACGTAACCACTCTGCCCGCCGCGGTGGTCAGATGCGAAACCGCAGGATCCTGCGGATTTTGGCTGCATACTCATGCATGGACCGGAGCCGCGCCCAATCGGTCATCGACTCTGGAACCCGTACAGGATCTCATCTGCTATACGCTGGCGGACCCAGATCATCCCTCTTGGGGGTCATGCCCCGGGCTTGCATCGCCTTGAGCTTGCTCTCCGCCTGTTGCCGGCGCGGATGATTCCTCGGACATGTCTTCTTCGAGACGTCCGAGCGCAAGAGAAAGCCCGTGCAACGTGGGCCCCTCCTCGGCGCTAGAGGGGAGTTCTTGCAATAGCGCCTGAGCGAGAACGCTCCTCTGCGTCGAATCGGTCTCGGCTGCAAGTTCTCGAACCAGCCGAGCGATTCGACTACCTTCGTTCGTCGTCTCGTCCCGACGGGAAGGGGTCGTTAGCCATAACTTGGGGACAAAGTCAAACTTTACACCCAGATCCCCAAATGAGGATTTGGTTTTCCAGATATCCGAGGGTTCACTGGGCTGTCGCTGGACGACGCCCTCCGCCGCAAGGTTGGCGAGGAGCCTTCCCATTTGTGTCCTGGTCGTGAATAGGGAAGCGCTCCGGCCTGACGGCGTTGACTCCGCCCCGCGGTCGGAAACCTGAGTATCGATCTCGATATGTGGATTTAGCGCAGAAGCTAGGTCTTCTGGGGCTCCACTTTCTTCGGAGGCGGCTTTTCCCTGCTGGACTGGCCGCCGACGATCAGATGTTGAGTCGGCGTCGGCTTGGGTGGCTGTGCTGACGGTGTCCCCAGCTTGCTCGTTGGGGACGATGAGGCCCCAAGCGGTGAGTTCGCGCTCAACCTCTGCGGCGGCTCGAATTCGACGTCGTTTGGTGAACGGCAGGCGGAAGAGAGCTCCGCCACGTGAGCGCAGAATCGGGTCGATAGGCATCGCGGTCACCTCACCTTCCAATCAGCAATGCTAGCGCTCCGAAAACAGCCGAGGTGAATCGCCCTGGGTCTGATGGAGGCTCTGGTTATTTGATCTCGGCCAGGGCCCTCGACCCCTGCTGGGTAGCGTAGAGGGCGCTCTCGAACTCG
>NZ_FUZQ01000006.1 GCF_900167525.1 Krasilnikoviella flava
ATGAACGCGTGGAACCCGACCGACCGGACCCCCTTGCGCCGCCGCGCGGCCTGCCGCAGGGACGTGTCGATCACGCCCCGCTCACGCACCGGTGCGGGCTGGGAAAGAGTCGGGGCGCTCATCGGTTGTCTCCGGAGTAGTGGACCCAGGCGTTCGAGGTCTTGAACAGGATCGCGGTGATCACTCCCACGACCACGACCAGGACCCACGCCATGGCCGAGGCGTACCCCATGTCGAACTGCGCGAAGCCCTTGATGTACAGGTACAGCGTGTAGAACAGCGTCGAGTCCGCCGGACCACCCGTGCCGCCGGAGATGATGAACGCCGACCCGAACACCTGGAACGCGCCGATCGTCTCCAGCAGCAGGTTGAAGAACAGCACCGGGGACAGCATCGGGATCGTGATCCGCCAGAACTTACGGATCGGGCCCGCACCATCGACCGCGGCCGCCTCGTACAGCTCGCCCGGGATCTGCTTCAACCCGGCCAGGAAGATCACCATCGGGGCGCCGAACGTCCACACCGCCAGCAGCACGAACATCGGCATCGTCTTGGACGGGTCACCCACCCAACCCCCGGCCGGCAGCCCGAACAGCTGCCCGATCCGGTCCACGATCCCGTTGTCGATGAACATCGCCTTCCACACGATCGCGATCGACACCGAAGCACCGATCAACGAGGGCGCATAGAAGATCGACCGGTACGCACCCTGACCCCGGTGCCTCATGTTCAACACCATCGCCACGGCCAACGCCGCCGCCAGCTTGATCGGCGTCCCGACCAGCACATAGATCGCCGTCACCCGCGCCGACGTCCAGAACCGCGGGTCCTCGAACAGCTTCGTGAAGTTCTCCAACCCCACCCACGACGGCGGCCGGAACAAGTCATAGTCCGTGAACGCCAGATACAACGACGCCACCATCGGGAACGCCGTCAACACCACGAACCCCACCAACCACGGCGACAAGAACGCGAACCCCGCCCCGACGTCACGCCGGCGCGAGCGGCGCCCCCGCTCGGGGGGCGCAGGCCGCGCCCCCCGAGCGTCGTCGAGCGAGGTGTCAGAAGTCACGGCAGTCACGACTGCTTCACCGCGCCGTCCGCGAAGGAGAACCACTGCGTGACGAACTCGTCCACCGTGACGTTCCCGTACTGCAGCTCCTCGCCGAGGCGCTTGAACTCCGCCTCGATCTCGCCGAAGCCCTCGACCGGCACCGGGGCGGGCTCGGTGACGACGTCCGTGACGTCCTCCTCGTACTGGACGACCTGCTCGTCGACCGAGCCCGGCTCGACGTCCATCGCGTCGATCTGCGCCTGCACCGCCGGCACGCCCTTCGACGTACCGAAGATCTTCCCGACCTCCGGCTCGTTGATGAGGAAGTCGATCAGCGCCGCCGCGGCCTCCGGCTGCTCGGTCTGGGCCGACGCGGACAGCAGCATCGACGGCTTCCAGAACTGCGCCGGGCCGTTCTCTCCGGACGGGATCGGCAGCATCTGGATGTCCTCGCCGGACTCGGCCACGTACCCCGCGAGGAAGTTGTCCCAGGTGGACTCGGAGGCGACCTGGTTGACGTGGAAGCCGCCGAGGGGCTCGAGCTGCTTGGTCTTCTGGATCGGGAAGATCGCCTCGGAGTCCCGCAGCCCCTGGCCCAGGTTCAGCCACTCGGTCAGCTGCGCCTCGTCGAAGTTGAGCTCGCCGTCCTCGCTGAACGGCTCCTCGCCCTGCTGGATGAGCCACTGCAGGAAGAACCAGAACGTGCCGGTGAAGTCCGTGCCGCCGTAGAGGGCCGGGTCCTCGCCGGCACCGGCCTCGGTGACCTCCTGGATCCACTCGCTGTAGTCGTCCCAGGTGTACCCCTCGGCCAGCGGCTCGACGCCCACCTTCTTGAGCAGGTCGGCGTTGTAGAACGTGGCGAGCGTGTTGGTGCTCGTCGGGACGCCGAACTGGCTGCCGTCGATCTGCCCGGAGGCCAGCAGCGAGTCGTCCACGCCGCCGGTGTCGAGGTTGACGCCGGACTGGCCGTCGAGGTCGAGGAGCTGACCCGTGGCGCCGTACTGGCGCAGGTAGGACAGGTCCATCTGGATCACGTCCGGCAGCGCACCGCCGGCCGCCTCGGTGGCCCGGGAGGTCCAGTAGCCGTCCCAGTCCTGGAACTGGGTCTGCACCGTGATGTTGGGGTGCTTCTCCTCGAAGAGGTCCACCGCCTCCTCGTACATCTCGGCTCGGGCCGGCTCGCCCCACCAGGCGAGAGAGATGGTGATGTCCTCGTCGGTGCTCACCTTCTCCGCGGAGCCGGGCTCCGCAGCGTCGGTCCCGCCACCGCAGGCGGTGAGGGTGAGGGCGACGGCGACCGTCGCCGCAGCCGCGCCGGCGGCCTTCCGCGTGATCCTCATGTGAGCCTCCTCGCTCGTCGATCGTCCACGATCGTCGGCAACGAGGACGCCCCGTTGACTCCTCGTTCCGCGCCGACTGAATCGATAAAACACGTTTCGGTAAGCGTTGTCCAGCCCCGCGGTGCTCCGAGTCACATCACGATCTCGCAACGCGGCCGACGCGTCCCCGCGCGACCGTCGGCCCGCCGCCCTCGAAAGGGTGTCGCCCGGCCCGCCGGAGTGTGTTCGCTCACATCCGGCGGGCAGCCTACGTGGCGCTCCACCGCCAGGACGAACCCGCAGGCGAGGAGCGGCGCCCCGGTGCGGGGCGAGGCGCCGGGTGGAGGTCCGGGGCCGCGGGGCGGAGGTCAGACCTCCGCGAGAGCCGGCACCTGGGCCAGCACCGCGTCCACCAGCCGGACGTCCGTGCCGACACCCTCCGGCAGCAGGCCGGGCAGGGCCAGCAGCGCCCGCGCGACGTCCGCGGGCGCCGCCGCGGCGGGATCGCCCCCGCCGGCCTCGGCCACCACGCCGGCCAGCTCCTGCGCACGGGGGTCGTCCACCAGACGCCCCGCCGCCGCCTCGCGGCGCACCACCTCGCTCCACGCCGCCAGGCCGAACGCCGCGCCGGCCGGCACCGCGCCCGCCGCGAGGCGGTCCGCGACGATGCCGCCCCACCGGAACGGGATCTTCTGCGTGCCGTCCATCGAGACCTGCACCGTGGTGTGGCCCGTGGCCGGGTTCGCGAACCGCTCCAGCAGCGACTCCGCATACGCGCGCAGGTCGGCACCGTCCGGCGGCGTGAGGGTCGGCAGCGCGTCGGAGAGCATGAACGCGCGGGCCCGCTCGTGCAGCGCGGGGTCGGTCACGGCCTCCGCGAGGGTCGCGTGCCCCGCCAGGCGCCCGGCGTACGCGAGCAGGGAGTGCGTGCCGTTGAGCAGGCGCAGCTTGGCCTGCTCCCACGGCGCCACGTCGGCGGTGAACGTCGCCCCCGCCCGCTCCCAGGCCGGCCTCGGGCCGGCGAACCGGTCCTCGATCACCCACTGGCGGAACGGCTCGCCGACGACGAGCCCCTCGTCGCGGGCCCCGAGCTCGCGCTCCACCGCGTCCCGCTGGTCCGGCGTCGTGGCCGGCACGATCCGGTCGACCATCGAGCACGGGAACGCGACGTCAGTCGCCAGCCACGACCGCAGCCCGTCACCCTCCGCGCCGGGCAGGGCCGCGCCCACGGCGTCGCCCACCAGCCGCTCCAGCACCCGCCCGTTGTCGACCATGTTGTCGCAGGTCAGCACCGTGATCGGGCGCCGCTCTCCCGCCGCCTGCGCCGCGCGCCAGCGGGCCGCGAGGCCGCGCACCAGCAGCCCGACCGCCGTCGTCCCCGGCACCACGTGCTCGCCGGGCACGGAGCCGGGCTCGCCCTCCGGCGTCGCTCCCCGCGCAGCCGCATGCTCGGCGGCGAGCGCCTCGAGGTCGGGGCGCACGCGCTCGACGTCGAGCCCGCCGTCCGCCCCCCGGGCGTAGCCCTTCTCCGTGACCGTCAGGGTCACGACGTGCGTCGTGGGCGCCGCGACCGTCGCCAGCACCCGCGCGGTCTCCTCGGCCGGCCAGGCGACGTCGAGCACCGCCCCCACCAGGTCCAGCCGTGTCTCGTGGGTGCCCGCGGTGAGTACGGAGTAGACCCCGCCCTGCGGGCGCAGCTGGTCGCGCACGGACGCCGAGCGCTGCGTGACGCCGAGGATGCCCCAGCGACCGTCGCCCGTGGCACGGGCGGCCAGCTCCGTGAACACGGCCTGGTGCGCCCGGTGGAACGCCCCGATGCCCAGGTGCACGACGCCCACCTGGTCGGGCGTCACCGGCGGGTCGAGGTGCGCGGGGAGGGCGGAGCGGTGGAGTCGGTCAGTCGTCACGGGCTTCCTTCACTTGGGCGACCAGCTGGGTCGGGTTCACGAATCTCAGGGCGGCCACGAGCATGACGAGCATCGTCGCCGTGTACATGACCGCCATGGCGGAGACGAGCTGGCGGGCCTCGCCGCCGCCCGCCGACGTCATGGCGCGGTAGATCGCCACGACGAGCGTGTCGGACTGCGGGCCCGACACGAGGAACGTCAGCTCGAACATCCCGACGGTCCGCACGAGCACCAGGATCGACGCGGCGAGGATGCCGGGAACCAGCAGCGGGGCCAGGATCCGGGTGAACACCTGCCGCATCCCCGCGCCGCACATGCGCGCCGCGGACTCGATCGCGGGGTTGATCTGCTCGATGAACGGCGTCATCGTCAGGATGACGAACGGCACCGACGGCACCAGGTTGACGAGGATCACCGCGATCACCGACCGGCCGAGGCCGAAGGAATACATCACGGTGGCGAGCGGGATGCCGAACGTGATGGGCGGCATGAGGATCGGCAGCAGGAACAGCACGTTCACCAGCCGCTTGCCGGGGAAGTTCCGCCGCGCCAGCAGGTACGCCGCCGGCACGCCGATCAGCACCGACAGCACGACGACGGCGAGCGCCACGCCCACGGTCACGCCCACCACGTGCGTGAGGTCGAACCGGTCCCACGAGCTCGCGTACCACTCGGTGGTCCACTCGAGCGGCAGCCAGGTGTCGAACCACTGCCGCCCGAACGAGTCGACCACCACGGCGACGATGATGCCGAGCAGGAACACGAGGAACGCGGCCATCCCGGCCCACACGAACCAGGTGGACGGCGACGCGGCCAACGACCGCTCGCCCGGGGGCCGCCCCGCCGCGGCCCGCGCGCGGGGCGGCGAGCCCTGCGGCGCGTCCGACATCGTCGTCGGTGTCTCCAGCGCGCTCATCCCTTGCCTCCCGTCGATCCCTTGTAGAGCAACGACCGCCAGGCGAGCACGACCGCGACGACGATCAGCTCGACGACGCCCATCATCAGGGCGATGGTCGAGGCCATCGCGTAGTCGTTCTGCTCGCCGAAGGCGCGGAACGCCATCAGCGACATCACGCGCGTAGAGCCCATCGCGTCGCCGACGAGGCGGGCGGACGGGAACACCGAGAACGCCAGCACGAACGTGAGGATGAACGTGGTGGCGAGGCCGGGCGCGAGCAGCGGCAGCGTGATGCGCCGGAACCGCTGCCACCACCCGGCGCCGAGCGTGCGGGCGGCCGAGTCCAGCGAGGGGTCGATGCCCGACAGGTAGCTCGACACCAGCAGGAACGCGAACGGGAAGCCGGTGATGATCAGCGAGAACATCACGCCGGTGTAGTTGTTCACGAGCTGCACCGGCTGGTCGACCAGCCCCGTGGCGATCAGGAACCGGTTGAGCCAGCCCTGGCGCCCCGCGAAGATCAGCAGGCCCTGCGCGGTGAGCACCGTGCCGAGGGTGATCGGCAGCACCAGCACCGACGTCATGAACCGCTTGAAGCGGAACCTGCGACGCAGCACCATCGCCACGGGGATCGACGCGAGCACGTTGAACAACGCCGCCGGCAGCGCCAGGCGCATCGTGATCCAGATCGAGTCGAAGACGAACGGGTCGCGGAAGAACGCCACGTAGTTCGCCAGGATCCCGCCGCCCCACTGCTCCTGGGTGGCGACGCTCGGCTGGAAGGTGAGCCCGATCCCGTAGGAGAACGGGTACACGAACAGCGCGAGCGCGAAGACCAGCGCCGGGACCATGAGCCACAGCGACGAGTCGACGCCCCGCTCCGCCAGCCGGTGCCGCAGGCTCGCGGTGCTGCGCGCCGGGCGGTCGGCGACGGCGGTCATGCCGCGGTCACCGCCTCCGCCCGGTCGGCTGCCGCCGACGCCGCCGAGAGCTCCGCCGGGAAGACGAGCACCCGGTCCGCGGCCGCGGTGAGGCGCACGACGTCGCCCACGGCGGGGGCGGTCGGCGTGCGTACGTGCAGGGTCGCGCCGTCCGCCGTCTGCACCACCACGGCGAACTCCCGCCCGTGGTACTCGACGACGGCGACGACTCCCTCGACAGCGTTCCCGTCGCGCGGCTCCCGGCCCCCGGCTAGCACCGTGAGGTCGTCCGGCCGCACGGCCACGCGGACGTCGTCGCCCTCGCCGACCTCGCCGACGGGCCGCCCCCGCAGGGTCAGCCCTCCGACCCGGACGGTCGCGCCGCCGTCCCCGCCGTCTCCGCCATCCATGAGGCCGCCCGCGAGGATGTTGCGGTAGCCCATGAAGTCCGCGACGTGCCAGTTGCGGGGATGGTCGTAGAGATCGTCGGGCGTGCCGATCTGCTGCACCCGGCCCTCGCGCAGCACGACGAGGCGGTCGGCCAGGGACAGCGCCTCCTCCTGGTCGTGCGTCACGTAGATCGTGGTGAGGCCCAGCTCCTGGTGCAGCCGGCGGATCTCGGTGCGCATGTCGAGCCGCAGCTTGGCGTCGAGGTTCGAGAGCGGCTCGTCCATGAGCACCAGCGACGGCTCCAGCACCACCGCGCGCGCGATCGCCACGCGCTGCTGCTGCCCGCCGGACAGCTGGCCCGGCAGCTTCTTCGCATGGTCCTCGAGCTTGACGAGCCCGATCGCCTCCGCGACCCGCCGGGACACCTCCGCGCGGGGCAGGCCGCGCATCTGCAGCCCGAACGCGACGTTCTTCTCCACGGTGAGGTGCGGGAACAGCGCGTAGCTCTGGAACACCATCCCGAAGCCGCGCTTCTCGCTGGGCACCGTGTCCACGCGGCGCCCGTCGAGCAGGATCTGCCCGTGGGTCAGCGGGAGCAGGCCCGCCAGGCAGTTGAGCGCCGTCGACTTGCCGCAGCCCGACGGGCCGAGCAGGGCGATGAACTCGCCCGCCCGGACCGTCAGGTCGAGGCCCGCCAGCGCCTGGTGGCCGCCGAAGCTGCGCCCGACGTCGCGCAGCTCCAACGACTCGAACGTGCCGGCCGTGATCGCCATGGAGACCTCACTCCTCCGTGTACTTGCCGGCGCCGACCTCGCGGTCCCAGATGTCGAAGGCCTTGACCATCGCGTCCGGGGCGAGCGGCGTCGTGGACGGGGCCGACTCGATGAGGTCGTCGTACCAGTCGCGGCCGTACTCCGCGATGGTGTCCTGCGACTCCTGCGGCGCCTTGTCGAGCGTGGCGCCCTCGACGGCGGGACCGGGGTAGAAGTAGCCGTGGTCGTAGGCCTTGGCGTTCTGCTCCGGCGTGAGGACGTCCTGCAGCAGCAGGAGGATCGCGGAGATCTTGTCCGCCGACTGACCCTTCGGGATCGCCGCGTAGTGCGCGTCCGTCACCCAGGTGAAGTCGTCGAACGCGCCCGCCTCGAGCGTGTTCGGCAGCCGGCCGTCGGTGCGGGGCTCGATCTCCCAGCCCGTCGTCGTGGGGATCATGCTCCAGGTGCCGTCGCCGACGTTCGTCACGACCTGCCCCGTGCCGGTCGGGTAGTTGTCGACGTACTGGCCCAGCTCCTTGAGGTAGGCCCAGGTCTTGTCCCAGCCCTTCTCCGGGTCCTTCGGGTCCTTGTCGCCCAGGATGTAGGGCAGGCCCATGAGGAACGTGCGCCCCGGGCCGGAGTTCGCGGGACGGGCGTACCCGAACTTGCCCGGGTTCGCCTTCGCCCAGTCGAGCAGCTCCTGCGGGGTCGTCGGCGGGGCGGTCACGACCTTCGGGTCGTACTGCAGCAGCGGCCCGGACGGGTAGTACGTGACGACGACGCCATAGCCCTCGGCGAGGTCCTGCATCGCCGCGGCGGGCTCGAGGTAGTTCGCCTGGTTCGACAGGCGGTCGCCGAAGTCGTCGACCACGGGCACCCACAGGTCCTGCGCGATGCCCGCGGACAGGCCGTCGTTGCCGGTCAGCACGAGGTCCACCGAGAGGTTCCCGGAGTCCACCTGCGGCTTGACGATGCCGGTGACGTCAGGGGCACCGCCGGTCTCCCAGGTGACCGACGAGATGACGTCGGGGTTCGCCTCGACGAACGCGTCGACCATCGGCTCCGTGAGCTTCTGGTTGCCCGCGACGTCGAGGATGTGGAGCTCGACGGGCTCCGACGGGGTGTCGGGGACGTCGGCCGCGTCGGTCACGGCGGGGCCGCTGCCGCCGCCGTCCGCGGCGGGCGGGGCGCAGGCGGCGAGCAGGAGCCCGAGGCCTGCGGCGCCGACGACGGCGACGGTGCCGGCGTGGGAGCGGGTGAGTCGCATGACTACCTTCCTTCCCCCGGGCGACAGTGCCCGGGAACGGTGCCGCGGCGTCGACGTCGACGCCGGGGCGGGAGTGCCGGGGTGCACGTCATGCCGGCGGGACCCCGGTCGAATCACGGATCACGAGCTCTGCCGGCAGCCGGTGCCGGGCTCTCGCGAGGGCCTGGTCGTCGACGTGTCCGACGTCGAGCCAGGAGAGCAGGAGGTCGACGGCGCGACGTCCCAGCCCGGTGCGCGGCACCCGCACGGTGGTCAGCGCCGGGGAGACGAGCGTCGCCACGTCCACGTCGTCGTACCCGACGACGGAGATGTCCTGCGGCACGGAGACGCCCCGGCCGCGCAGGCGGTCGAGGATGCCGAGCGCCATGAGGTCGTTGAACGCGACGACGGCCGTCACGCCCTGCGCGACGGCGTGGTCGGCGGCCGCGAGGCCGCCCGAGAAGTAGGGCCGGAACGACCCGAGCTCGACGAGCGCGACGTCGCCCAGCCGCTCCGCCGCGGCCCGCAGGCCGTCGAGCCGGCGCGCGCCCGACCACGAGGACGCAGGGCCCGCGGCCACCCCCACGCGGCGGTGCCCCAGCGCGTGCAGGTGCCCGAGCACCTGGGCGATGCCGTCGGCGTCGTCGACCGCCACCGACGGCAGGTCGGCCATGTCGCGGCTGACCAGCACCACCGGCAGGTGCGCCACGGCCTTGCGCAGCACCTCGTCGTCCGACCGCGGCGAGGCGAGGACGATCCCGTCCACCCTCGCCGCGAACTGCGCGACGAGGCCGGGCTCCGCCGTCGGGTCTTCCTCGGAGTCGGCGACGAACACCGGGTAGCCGGCCGCCCGGGCGCGCGCCTGGACACCCTTCGTCACCGACGCGAAGTACGGGTTCTCGAGGTCCGGCACCAGGAGGCCCAGGGTGTGCGTGCGGCCGAGGCGCAGCCCGCGCGCCGTCGGGTTGGGCGTGTAGCCGAGCCGCTCGGCGGCCTCCAGCACCCGCTCCCGCGTGGTCGCCGAGACCTGCGTGGGCGCGGTGAGCGCCCGCGACACGGTCGACACGGAGACGCCGGCCAGCTGTGCCACGTCGTGCGCGTTCGCCATCGGAGCTCCCCTCGTGCCGTCGGCCTGCCGGTCAGTCTGCAAACGATCCCGGGATGCGTCAAGACCCATCCGCAGGACGGGGGTTGCGCACCACGGCAGGCCCACGGCACGATGTCTGCAATCGATCCCAAGGCCACCCGTGACGTCGTCGTCGCGGGCCGACGGCCCGATCCGACGAGGAGACGCACGTGGACGAGCGCTGGACCCTGCACCCCGACCGGGCACTGCCCGCCGACCCGACCACCCGGCCGCTGGCCCGGGAGATCTACGCCGCGGTGCGGGACCTGCCGATCGTCTCGATGCACGGCCACGTGCCCGTCGAGTGGTTCGCCGACGACGCGCCCTTCGGCGACCCGGCCCAGCTCGTCGTCGTGCCCGACCACTACCTCACGCGGATGCTGGTCTCCCAGGGCGAGACGCTGCCCCGGCTCGGCGTCGGCTCCACGGAGGACGAGGCGGCAGAGACCGACCCGCGGGAGATCTGGCGCCGCTTCTGCGCAGGCTGGAAGCACTTCCGCGGCACGCCCACCAGGTACTGGCTGGAGCACGTGCTGGTCGAGATCCTCGGCGTCACGCAGCGCCCGTCGGCCGAGACCGCCGACGCCCTGTACGACCAGGTCGCGGCCCGCCTCGCCGCGCAGGAGTTCCGCCCGCGCGCGCTGCTCGACGCCTTCAACATCGAGGCCATCGCCACGACCGACCCCGCGTGGGCCACCCTCGACGCGCACGCCAAGCTCGCCGCCGACGGCTACGGCGACCGCGTGCTGCCGACCTTCCGCCCCGACCCGCTGCTGCACGTCGACCGCACGACCTGGCGCGACGACGTCGCGCGGCTCGGTGAGGCGGCCGGGGTCGACGTCACCACCTACGACCGCTACCTCGAGGCCCTGCGCGCGCAGCGCGAGCGATTCGTCGCCGCGGGCGCGCGGGCCACCGACCATGGCCACCTGTACGCCGACACGACGCCGCTGGACGACGCCGAGGCGCGCCGCATCCTCGACGCCGCGCTGGCCGGCACCGTGACGGCCGCCGAGGCGCAGGCGTTCAGCGGGCACATGCTGTTCCAGATGGCCGCGATGTCGGCGGAGGACGGCCTGGTCATGCAGCTGCACCCGGGCGTGCTGCGCGACCACGCGAGCGGCCCGTCCGCCGCGTTTGGCCCGGACAAGGGCTACGACATCCCGGTCGTCACCGAGTTCACGCACTCGCTCCGCCCGGTGCTCGACGCGTTCGGCCATCACCCGGGCTTCCGCATGATCGCCTTCACGGTGGACGAGGACGTGTACTCGCGCGAGCTCGCGCCGCTGGCCGGCGTCTACCCGGCGCTGCGCCTGGGCGCGCCGTGGTGGTTCCTCGACGCGCCCGACGCGATGCGGCGGTTCCGCGAGGCGGCCACCGAGACGGCCGGATTCAGCAACATGAGCGGCTTCGTGGACGACACCCGCGCGTTCTGCTCCATCCCCGCGCGGCACGACCTGGCCCGCCGCGTCGACGCCGGCTACCTGGCCCGCCTGGTGGCGGAGCACCGCCTCGACCTCGACGAGGCGCTCGACGTCGCCGCCGACCTGACCTACCGCCTGCCCCAGGCGGCCTACGCCCGCGCCTGAGCAGCCGTGCGGCACGGACGAGAGCAAGGAGTCACGCAGTGAAGATGGGTTTCCGCTGGTACGGCGAGGGCAACGACACGGTCACGCTGGACCACATCCGGCAGATCCCGGGCGTGGACACGGTCGTGTGGAGCCTGCACCACAAGCAGGCCGGCCAGGTGTGGGAGCAGGCGGAGATCGACGCCGAGGTGGCACGCATCTCCGGGCTCTCCGACGAGGCCCGCGCCCGGGGCGTGACCCGCACCCTGGACGCCGAGGTGGTCGAATCGGTCAACGTGCATGAGTCGATCAAGCTGGGCCGCACGGTGCTGGGGCTAGGCCGTGACGAGGCGATCGAGAACTACGTGACCACGATCCGGCGCTTGGGCAGGGCCGGCGTGAAGGTCGTCTGCTACAACTTCATGCCCGTCTTCGACTGGCTGCGCACGGACCTGTGGCACCCGCTGCCCGACGGCTCCACCGCGCTGTACTTCGAGAAGGCGGTCGTGGACGAGATGACGCCCGAGGGCCTCATCGCCGACATGGAGGCCGGCTCGCACGGCCTCACGCTGCCCGGCTGGGAGCCCGAGCGGCTGGCGGGCTTCACGGAGCTCAACGCGGCCTACGTCGGCGTCACGCACGAGGACATGTACGCCAACTACCGCTACTTCCTCGACGCCGTGATCCCCGCGTGCGAGGAGGCGGACGTGAAGCTGGGCGTGCACCCGGACGACCCGCCGTTCGACGTCTTCGGCTGGCCGCGCGTCGTCTCGACGCCCGACGACCTGCAGCGCGTGCTCGACCTGCACCCGAGCCCGAACCACGGCCTCACGCTCTGCCTCGGGAGCTTCTCCGCCAACCCGGCGCAGGCGCCGCTCGCGGCCGACACCGTGCGCCGCTTCTCCGGCCGCATCCACTTCACCCACGTGCGCAACATCAAGCACTTCCCGAACGGCGACTTCACCGAGGTGGGGCACCGGGCGTGCGAGGGCGACGTCGACACGACCGGCATCATGAAGGCCTACGCCGAGGCCGGGTACACGGGCTACGTGCGCCCCGACCACGGCCGCCACCTGTGGGACGAGAACACCACGAACAAGCCGCGGCCGGGCTACGGCCTGTACGACCGCGCGCTGGGCGTCCAGTACCTGCTCGGCGCGTGGGACGCGTTCCGCCACACCGCGTGATCCGTCCGTCGGCCGAGCCCGTCCAGACCCCGACCGTGGTCGCGGCGGGCTCGACCGGCAGACCCGCCGGTTGAGCTTGTCGAACCCCGACCGAGAGGCCTGTCATGACCGACGAGACGACGTCGTCCGAAATCGTTGTCGAACCCGCACCGCACGCGGCCTGGCTGCCCGATTGCGCCCTGGCCGCCCCCGGGCGACGCCGCCTCGCGGTACGCGTTCCCGATGTGTCAGAGCCACGTGGCGGTATAGCCCCACCTGGCTCTGACAACTCCCGGGAGGTCGTGGCAACGCTGCAGGGTGAGGTCGAGCACGCGACGACGACGCACGGCGGCGCCGTCGTCGATCCCGACGCCTCCCCCGACCTCCTCCTCGCTCTGTCCCCCGAATGGTCGGCACCCGACGGGGGTACAGCCCCGTCCGGCGCCGACGACTCGTCGAGCGAGTTCCGGTTGGCGCGGGCGGGCGGCCGGGTCACGGTGACCGCGGCGACGGCGACGGCGCTGCTGCACGGGTGGTTCCACGTGGTGCGGCTCGGCGAGGCGGCGTTCGCCGGGCCGGACGCCGACGAGCGGCACGCCCCCGCCCTGACGCTGCGCGTGCTGGACCACTGGGACAACGTGGACGTGCACCCGGTGATGGGGCAGGTGGAGCGCGGATACTCCGGCGGCTCGATCTTCTACGCGGAGGGCCGCGTCCGCGACGACCTGTCCCGCGTCACGACCTACGCCCGGCTGCTGGCCGCGACGGGGATCGACCGGGTCTGCATCAACAACGTCAACGTGCACGCGCGCGAGGCCCGCCTGCTCACCGACGACCTGCCCGACGTCGCGCGGATCGCCGCTGCCCTGCGGCCGTACGGTGTGCGCGCCCACCTCGCGGTGAGCTTCGCCGCGCCGATGACGCTCGGCGGGCTGCCGACGTCCGACCCGCTCGACGACGACGTCCGCGCCTGGTGGCGAGCCGCCGCCGACCGCGTCTGGGCCACGATCCCGGACTTCGGCGGGTTCGTGGTCAAGGCCGACTCCGAGGGGCAGCCCGGCCCGTTCGCGTACGGGCGCGACCACGCGGACGGCGCCAACCTGCTGGCCGACGCCGTGGCGCCGCACGGCGGCGTCGTGCACTGGCGCGCGTTCGTCTACGACCACACGCAGGACTGGCGCGACCGTTCCACCGACCGTGCCCGGGCCGCGTACGACCACTTCGCACCGCTCGACGGCCGGTTCGCCGAGAACGTCGTGGTGCAGGTCAAGCACGGGCCGATGGACTTCCAGACCCGCGAGCCCGTCTCCCCCGTCCTCGCCGCGATGCCCCGCACCCGGCTCGCGCTCGAGCTGCAGGTGACCCAGGAGTACACCGGACAGCAGCGGCACGCCTGCTACCTCGCGCCCTGGTGGAGCGAGAACCTCGGCTTCCGGCCCAGCGGGGAGGGCGACGGCGGCCCCGCGGTGCGCGACGTCGTCGCCGGGCGCGGCCCGGACCCCTCGGCCGCCGTCGCGACCGCTCGCGGCGGCGGGATCGCCGCCGTCGCGAACGTGGGCGACGACCGGTTCTGGACCGGGCACCCGCTGGCGCAGGCGAACCTGTACGCCTTCGGGCGGCTCGCGTGGGACCCGACCCTCGACCCGGCGGCGATCCTCGACGAGTGGGTCGGGCTGACCTTCGCCGGGCCGGACGGCACGGTCGACGCGCGCGTCCGCGAGGTGCTGCACGCCGTGCTGGACGACTCGTGGCGCACGTACGAGTCGTACACCGCGCCGCTCGGCGTCGGGTTCATGGTCCGCCCCGGCCACCACTACGGCCCCGACGTGGACGGGTACGAGTACACCCCGTGGGGCACCTATCACTTCGCCGACCGCGACGGCATCGGCGTGGACCGCACCCGGGCGACCGGGACGGGGTTCACCGGGCAGTACCCGGCGCCCTGGCGCGACGTGTACGAGGACCTCGCGACCTGCCCCGACGAGCTGGTGCTGTTCTTCCACCACGTGCCGTACTCGCACGTGCTGCACAGCGGGGTCACCGTCGTCCAGCACGTCTACGACACCCACTTCGCGGGGGTGGAGCGGGTGCGCGACACGGTCGCGGCATGGGAGTCGCTCGCCGGGCTCGTCCCCGACGACGTCGACGCCCGCGTCCGCGAGCGCCTCGCGGAGCAGCTCCGCTCGGCCACCGAGTGGCGCGACCAGCTGAACACGTACTTCGTCCGCAAGTCCGGCGTCCCCGACGCCCACGGCCGCACGATCTACTGAGGCGCGCGTCCCCCTCTGCGGGGGGCGCCGTCATGATCCACGACCGCCGGCGGCCAGCACGGCAGCGAGGCCCGCCTGCAGGTCCTTGACGAAGTACTCGGGGACCTCCAGCGACGGGAAGTGGCCCCCGGCCTCGGGCTCCTCCCACCGGACGATCCGCCGGTACCGCTCCTGGGCCCAGGCACGCGGGGTGCGCGACTCGATGTCACGGGGATACATGGTGATCGCCGACGGGACGTCGACCCGAAGCTCGGGGGCCAGCGAGCCGGGGCTCTCGTGGTAGATGCGGGCCGCCGATGCCCCGGTCCGCGTCAGCCAGTACAGGGTGACGTCGTCGAGGATCCTGTCGCGGGAGATCGTCTCGAACGGGCTGTCCTCGGTGTCCGACCACTCGGCGAACTTGTCGAGGATCCAGGCGAGAAGCCCGACCGGTGAGTCGACGAGCGAGTAGCCGATGGTCTGCGGCCGGGTCGCCTGCTGCTTCGCGTAGGCCCGGTGGTGGAGCCAGAAGTCGCGGGTCTCCTCGGTCCGTCTGCGCTCGACCGCCGTCAGCCCGTCCGTCGTCACCCCGGGCGGCGCCAACGCGAACGTGGTGTGGATGCCCAGCACGTGCGCCGGGAACGTTCCGCCGAGGACCGCGGTGACGTTGCCTCCCCAGTCGCCGCCGTGGGCCGCGAACGTGCGGTAGCCGAGCCTCCCCATCAGCTCCACCCACGCGGCCGCGATCTTCTCGACCCCCCATCCGGTGCTGGCCGGCTTGTCGCTGTAACCGAACCCGGGCAGTGACGGGACGACGACGTGGAACGCCGGTGCGTCGGCGTCCTGTGGATCCGCCAGCTCGTCCACCACGTCGACGAACTCGGCGATGCTGCCCGGCCAGCCGTGGGTCAGGACCAGCGGGGTGGCGTCCGCGCGAGCGGACCGGCGGTGCAGGAAGTGGATCCCCAGACCGTCGATGGTCGTGCGGAACTGGCCGATCTGGTCGAGGCGCGCCTCGAACGACCGCCAGTCGTACCCGGTGCGCCAGTAGTCCACGACGTCGGCGAGGTCCGCGAGCGGGACGCCCTGGTCCCACCGGCGCGCGCCGGGCACGGCGCGGTCGACCGTCTCTGCCTCCGGCAGCCGGGCCGCGGCCAGTCGCGCCCGCAGGTCGTCGAGGTCGGCGTCGGTGGCGTGGGCCTCGAATGCCTGCACGTCGTCGGTCGGGCGATCCATGAGCTGCTCCTGCCGGGTCGGCGAACGAGTGGAACCTGCATCGACGGTTCTAGCAGCCTCGAGGGCAACCGGCAACTAGCTATGGTGGTTCCATGTCCGCCGAGTACCCCGACTTCCGTCTCGGCACGGTGCTGGCGACCAGCTTCACGGCGACCCTGACGGAACGTCGTGGCGACGCCGTCGAGCGCATCCCCACGGCGCACCGGCTCGTCGACTGGCTGGCGGTGAGCGGCCTCGCCGTGAGCTCCTGCACCACGGCCCAGCTCGAGCAGGCCCGGGAGCTGAGGGAGTCGATCCACGCCGCCGCGACAGCGGCCGCGCTCGGAGAACCGCTCCCCGCGCCCGCCCTCCGGGTCATCAACGACTGCAGCACCCGGGGACGTGCCGCCGCCGTCCTGACGCCCGAGGGCGAACGGCGATGGCGCCTGAGCTCGCCGTCCGCCGTCCAGGACGCCCTCGGCGTGATCGCCGCCGACGCGATCAGCATCGTCGCGGGCGAACGGGACGGACGGCTGGCCCTCTGCGCGTCGCCGACCTGCGAGGCGGCGTTCTTCGACACCAGCCGGAGCCGCACCCGACGATGGTGCGACATGAACACGTGCGGCAATCGTGAGAAGAAGGCGCGCTTCCACGCCGCCAGGCGGGCGAACCCCGGATCGGCGACGTAACCCCGCAGCCCGAGCCGGCGGAGGGCGGTCAGCCGGCGGCGAGCAGCTCCAGGGTGTCGACGACCCGGTGGGAGAAGCCACCCTCGTTGTCGTACCAGGCCACGACCTTCACGTGCCGCCCGTCGACGCGGGTCAGCAGCGAGTCGAAGACCGCCGACGCCGGGTTCCCGACGATGTCCGAGGACACGAGCGGGTCCTCGGAGTACTCGAGCACCCCGGCCAGCGGGCCGGCCGCGGCCGCGCGGTAGGCGGCCAGCACGTCCTCGCGCGACACGTCGCGGGAGACGGTGGCGTTCAGCTCGACGATCGAGCCCACCGGCACCGGTACCCGGATCGAGTCGCCCGAGAGCTTCCCGGCCAGGCTCGGCAGCACCAGCCCGATCGCCTTGGCCGCCCCCGTCGTCGTCGGGACGATGTTCACCGCCGCGGCGCGGGCGCGCCGGGCGTCGCGGTGCGGCGCGTCCTGGAGGTTCTGCTCCTGGGTGTAGGCGTGCACGGTGGTCATGAACCCGTGCTCGATGCCGGCGACGTCGTCGAGCACCGACGCGAGGGGCGCGAGCGCGTTGGTGGTGCACGACGCGTTCGAGACGATCGTGTGCGTCGCCGGGTCGTAGGCCTCCGTGTTCACGCCCGGGGCGAGCGTCACGTCCGCGCCGGCGGACGGCGCGCTCACGAGCACCTTGCGCGCGCCGGCCTCGAGGTGGGCGCGCGCCGCGTCGGCGGAGGTGAACCGGCCGGTCGACTCCAGCACGACGTCGACGTCGAGCTCCTTCCAGGGCAGGTCGGCCGGGTCGCGCTCGGCGAGCACGGCGATCCGGTGGCCGTCGACGACGATGGCGCCGTCCTCAGCCGTCACCGGGCGGCCCAGCCGGCCCGCCGTGCTGTCGAAGGCGAGCAGGCGGGCGAGGGCCGCGGGCTCGGTGAGGTCGTTGACGGCGACGAGCTCCAGGTCGCTGTCGCGCTCCAGCAGCGCGCGCAGCACGTTGCGCCCGATGCGGCCGAACCCGTTGATGGCGATGCGAGTCATGTGACGATCACGTCCTCTCGTGTCGTCGTCCAGGCTCGCTGCCGTCGCGTGGCCGGAACACCGGCGCGCACGCCATGGTCCGCAAGGATCTCGCCACGCCGCCGGCCGGGTCACTCCCCCCGGGCGAAGGTCTGCCGGTACTCGCTGGGCGTGGTCCCGAGGATCCGCCGGAAGTGGCCGCGGAGGTTGGCGCCCGTGCCGAGCCCGACGTCGGCGGCGATCTGCTCGACGCTGCGCTCGGAGCGTTCGAGCAGCTCCCGCGCCACGTCGACGCGCGCACGCAGCACCCAGGCCATCGGCGTGTACCCGGTGTCGTCGGCGAACCGGCGCGAGAACGTCCGCGGCGAGACGGCGGCGTGCCGGGCGAGGACCTCGAGGGTCAGGTCGTCGGTCAGGTGGTGCAGCACCCACTCGCGCGTGGCAGCGAACCGCTCCCCCAGGGGCTCCGGCACGCTGCGGGGCACGTACTGCGCCTGGCCGCCGCTGCGGTAGGGCGCGGCGACCAGCCGGCGCGCGGCGTGGTTCGACGCCGCGACCCCGAGGTCGCCGCGCAGCAGGTGCAGGCACAGGTCGATCCCGGAGGCCGCGCCCGCCGAGGTGAGCACGCTGCCCTCGTCGACGAACAGGACGTTCTCGTCCACGCGCACCTGCGGGTGCCTGGCCGCGAGCGCCCGCGTGTAGTGCCAGTGCGTGGTGGCGCGCCGACCGTCGAGCAGGCCCGTCGCGGCGAGCGCGAAGGCGCCGGTCGAGATGGCCGCCAGCCGGGCGCCACGGGCGTGCGCGGCCCGGAGCGCGTCGACGACGGCGGCCGGCGGGTCGTCGCGGTCCGGGAAGCGGTAGCCCGGGAGGAACACCGTGTCGGCCCAGGCCAGCGCCTCGAGGCCGTGCTCCAGGTGGTACGAGAGCCCGTCCCCGCCGGCGACCAGCCCGCGCGCCGCCGCACAGACGCGCACCTCGTAGGGCATGCTCGGGCGGGTCGTGAACACCTGCGAGGGGATGCCCACGTCGAGGGGCTTCGCGCCCTCGAGCACGAGGACGGCGACGCGGCGCTGACGCGGTTCCGGCACGAGACGCAGGCTAGACGGCGCCCCGCCGGCGCGCGATCCCCACGCCGTCGCGCCACGCCTCCCCCCGCCCCACCCCTTCGAAGGAGAAGCCGCATGACGCCCTCGACCCCGGAACGGCAGGGGATCCCGACCGCCGCGGTGCTCGACCTGCTCGACGACCTCGAGCGCCCCGGCGTCGACCCGCACGGGCTCGTCGTCGCGCGGCACGGCGTGCCGGTGGTCCGCGGCACGTGGGCGCCCTACCGGGAGGACCTGCCCGGCCTCGTCTACTCGGTGTCCAAGACGTTCACGGCGGTCGCGATCGGCCACCTGGTCGCCGAGGGCCAGCTGACGGTCGACGACCCGGCCGGGAAGATCCTCGACCTGCCCGACCCCACCGGGATCACGGTGGGGCACCTGCTGACGATGAACACCGGGCACACGGCGGAGCAGGTGGCCGAGATCGGGTTCGCGTCCCGGCGGCTGCTGGGCACCCGGCCCGAGCACGAGCCCGGCACGCACTTCGTGTACAACTCTCCGGCGTCGATGACGCTCTCGTCGATCGTCACCACGCTCACCGGCGAGCGCCTGACCGACTACCTGCGCCCGCGCGTGCTGGACCCGCTGGGCATCCGCGACCCCTGGTGGGTGCCGCACCACGACGGCGGGCTCGGGATCGAGCAGGGGTTCTCCGGCCTGCACCTGACCACCGACCATGTCGCCCGGCTCGCCGTCGCGATGGCCGCCGGCGGCCGGTACGACGGCGCCCAGGTGATCCCCGCCGCCTGGGTGGACGCGATGCAGCGGCCGTGGTCGGACAACGCCGACTCGCCGGACGCGGCGCACGACTGGGCGCAGGGCTACGGGTACCAGGTGTGGCGCAGCCGCCGCGGCTTCCGCGCCGACGGCGCGTACGGGCAGTTCGGCCTCGCCCTGCCCGACCTCGGCCTGGCGATCGGCTACCGCGGCGCGACCCGCGCCACGCACGAGGTGCTCGACGCGTGCTGGCGGTTCGCCGACCGCGTCGCCGCTCGGGGGGCCGACGGCCCGCTCCGGCCGGACCCGGACGCCGTCGCGCGGCTCGGCTCCCGGCTCGCCGCCCTCGACTCCTGGCCGCCGCGCCTGGAACCCGACCCCGAACCGACGCCGTCGGACGTCGTCTCCCCCGTCCCGTGGACGCTGCGCGGGCACGACGTCGGGTCGGGCACCTGGCAGGTGGACGTCGGCGGACGGCTCCTCGCCGTGACCGAGCACGCCTGGCGCACCCACGTCGTCCCGTGGCCGCACGCGGCCGCGGCGGGCGAGCCGTACGGGACGGGTTCGGTGACCGACCCCGCGCTGGTGCTGGCGCTGCGGGCCCGGCCGGCCGGCGCCGGCGACGCCGTGGAGGTGCACGCCGTCGTGCCGACGTCGCCCCACCGGCTCGTGGCCCGCGGCACGCCCGGCGCGCGCCTCGACCTCGCCTGGACGACGACCCCGCTGTGGCGCCCCGGCCTGGACACCCTGGTCGTGCCGGCAGCCCTGGCGCGACCCGTGCGCTGACCCTCGCCTCCCGGGCCCGGCGCGTCGGGTCAGGAGGGCGCGCGCGTGCCGCGGGGCGTCACGAGCCCCGACTCGTAGGCGAGGACGACGAGCTGGGCGCGGTCGCGCGCGCCCAGCTTGGTCATGGCGCGGCTCACGTGCGTCTTCGCCGTCAGCGGGCTGAGCACCATGCGCGCGGCGATCTCGTCGTTGGACAGGCCGTGGGCGACCAGCGCCACCACCTCCCGCTCCCGGGGAGTGAGCAGGTCGAGGCCGTCGGGGGCGATCGCGTCGGGCGGGCGGGCGACGAACTCGCTGATCAGCCGGCGGGTGATCGCGGGCGACAGCAGCGCGTCGCCCCGGACCGCGGCGCGCACGGCCTCCAGGAGGTCGGCCGGCTCGGTGTCTTTCACGACGAACCCGCACGCCCCCGCCCGCAGCGCGGAGAACACGTACTCGTCGATGCCGTAGTTCGTCAGCATGACGACGTGCACCCCGGCGAGGTCGTCGTCCGCGGCGATCTCGCGGGTGGCGGCGATGCCGTCCAGCCCGGGCATCTGCACGTCCATGAGCACGACGTCGGGCCGCAGCTCCCGCGCCAGCCGCGCGCCGTCGTGCCCGTCCGCGCCCTCGGCGACCACCTCCACGTCGTCCTCCGCGTCGAGCAGCGCGCGGATGCCGGACCGGATGAGCGCCTGGTCGTCGACCAGCACCACGCGGATCACGAGCGGGCCACCGTGTCCGGCGCGGCGTCGTGGGCCGCCGCACCGTCCGCGGCGGGCCGGGTCCCCAGGTCTGCCGCGCCGTCCGCGGCCGGCCGGGCGCCGGGCAGCGGGAGCGTCACGCGCACGCCGAAGCCGCCGGCGTCGCGCGGCGCGGCCCGCAGCGTGCCGCCGAGCGCGTCCACGCGCTCGCGCATGCCGGTCAGGCCGTGGCCGGCCTGGGGCGGGCCCGCCGACCCGCGACCGTCGTCGTCCACCTCGAGCACGAGCTCGCGCGCCGCGAGGGCCACGCGCACGGTCGCCGTCGCGCCGGGGCCGCCGTGCCGGGCCACGTTGGTGAGCGCCTCCTGGACCACGCGGTACGCGGCCTCGTCGACCGCGGCGGGCAGCGTCCGGCGCGCCCCGGTGACGGTCACCGCGACGGGCACGCCGGCGCCCTCGGCGCGCTCGACGAGGGTGGTGAGCCGGTCGAGCCCGTTGCCGTTGGGCTCCCCGTCCCGGCGCAGCACGTCGAGGGTGGAGCGCAGCTCGCGCGCGGCGTCGGTGCTGGCCTCCTGGATCGCGAGGAGCGCCGGGGGCGGCTCCTCGCCCCGCTTGCGCGCGAGGTGGGCGGCGACGCCCGCCTGCACCTTGATCACGGAGATGCTGTGCGTCAGCGAGTCGTGCAGCTCCCGCGCGATACGCAGCCGCTCCTCGACCGCACGGCGCCGCGCCACCTCGTCGCGGGTGCGCTCGGCGTCCTCGGCCCGCTGCTCCACCTCGCGGACGTACGCGCGCCACTGGAGCACGGCCACGGCGGCGACGCCCAGCGAGACCAGCCAGCCCGCCGCAAGGACCCGTTCGCGTACCCGTGGGTCTCCCATCCCGGCAGCGTAGGGGCGCCCCGGACGCCGCCGCATCCGCCGGCGGGAGCGACCCTGACGTACTCCCGGCGCGGTACGTGGCGGCCCCGCGCCCGCCCGGCCCGGTAGCCGCAGGTGTCGCCGAGGGGTGGACGCGCCGGTGCGCCCCGCCGCGAAGGATCGGCAGCACGGGTCGACGAGACGGAGACCGCCGACGACGCGCACCACGACGCAGCACCTCCGACGCAGCAGTTCCGACGCAGCAGCGACGACGCACGAGGAGAACCGCCATGAGCATCCAGACGCCCCGCACCGCGGCGCCCGCACCGGCCGGGATGGGCGAAGCCCTCGCCCCCGGCGACGACGGCTACGACGACGCCCGCCGCACCGTGTTCGCCACCGGCCGCCCGGCGCTGGTGGTGCGCCCGCACGACGAGGCGGAGGTGGCCGTCGCGGTGGCGCACGCCGCCCGCGAGGGGCTGGCCGTGTCGGTCCGGTCGGGCGGGCACGGGCTGACCGGCCGCGCGACGAACGACGGCGGGCTGGTGATCGACCTGCGCCACATGGACGCCGTGCAGGTGGTCGATCCGCACCGGCGCGTCGTGCGGGTCGGCGCCGGGGCGACGTGGGGCCGGGTCGCGGCGGCGCTCGCCCCGCACGGCCTGGCGATCACCGCTGGCGACACGGCGGGCGTCGGCGTCGGCGGCCTGACGCTCGGCGGCGGCATCGGCTGGATGGTGCGCCGGCACGGCCTGACCGTCGACAACCTGGTCGCCGCCCGGGTGGTGCTCGCCGACGGCCGGACCGTCGTCGCGAGCGCCGACGCGCACGCCGGGCTGTTCTGGGCGTTGCGGGGCGGGGGCGGGCTCGGCGTGGTGACGAGCCTCGACCTCGTCGCCGCGCGGGTGGGCGACGTGCTGTTCGGCAGCCTCACCTTCGCTGCGGACGACCTGGCGCGGCTCGTCGTCGGCTGGCGCGACCACCTGCGGGGCGCGGACGACGAGCTCAGCAGCACGCTGGTCCTCGCGCCGGCGGCCGGTGGGGGCCCTGCGTCGGCGACCGTGCTCGTGTGCGCGTCGCACGACGACCCGGCGGCAGCCGCGCGCTCGGTCGAGCCCCTGCGCCGGCTCGGCACCGTCGTCGCCGACACGGTGGCGACCGTGCCGTACGCGAGGACCCTCGCCGAGGGCGGGCACCACCCGCCGGGCGTACGGCTCGCCGCGCGGAACGTCGTCGTGCCGCGGCTCGACGACGACGTCGTCGCGGCCCTGGTCGCCGCGGTCGAGGGCGACCGGCCCACCATGGTCGGGGTGCGCGCGCTGGGCGGCGCCGTCTCGCGGGTGCTGCCGGACGAGACGGCCTTCGCCCACCGCGACGCCGAGGCGCTGGTGGTCGGCGGCGCGCTGGTGCCCCTGGACGCGCCCGGCGCTGTCGTCGAGGACGCGCTGGCCCGCTGGCGCGACGTCGCGGCGCACGGCTCGGGCGCGTACGTGAACTTCCAGGGCACCGCCACGGACGCCGACCTGCGCGCCGCGTACCCGCCCACGACGCTCGCGCGGCTGCGCGCCGTCGCCCGCGCCTACGACCCGGGCACCCTCGTCGCATGCCACCTCGGCGCCCCGCCCGTGGCGGGGGCCGGGGCATGAGCGCCGCCTTCGAGGCCGAGGGCCTCGTCAAGCGGTTCGGCCGGACGACGGCGCTCGACGGCGTCGACCTCCACGCCGAGCGCGGGTCCGTGCTGGGCGTGCTCGGCCCGAACGGCGCCGGCAAGACCACGGCCATCTGCGTGCTCGCCACGCTGCTGCGGGCGGACGCGGGCCGGGCCGTCGTGGACGGGATCGACGTGGGCCGGGACCCGGTAGGGGTGCGCCGCCGCATCGATCTCGCAGCCAGCCTGGTGGGCAGCCCGAGCATCCTCTTCCTCGACGAGCCCACCACCGGCCTCGACCCCGGCAAGCGCGAGGAGCTGTGGCAGACCATCCGCTCCCTCGCCGACGACGGCACCACCGTGCTGCTCACGACGCAGTACCTCGAGGAGGCCGACGCGCTCGCCGACCGGATCACCGTGATCGACGAGGGCCGCGTCATCGCCCACGACACCCCGGCGGGGCTGAAGCAGCAGGCCGGCGGGCAGACGGTCGTCGTGCGGCCACGGGACCCTGCCATGACCGCGGCGGTGGCGGACGTCGTCGCGCGGGCGACGGGCGGCCCGGTCGCCCCGCCGCGGGGCGGCGTCGTCACCGCGTCCGTGGACGACGAGCGGCAGTTCGCCACCGTCGTGCGCGGGCTCGAGGAGGCCGGGCTCGCCGTCACGGAGCTCGCGCTGCGGCTGCCCAGCCTCGACGAGGTCTTCCGCACCCTGACCGCCCGCCGCACCACCACGCCGCAGGAGGAGTCATGACCGCCGCCACCGCACCTACCGCCACCGGCGAGACCCGGCTGCCTCCGGCCCCGCCGGCCCGGCAGGCCGCCGGTCGGCGCTGGCCGCTCGCCCGCCACAGCCTCACCCTGGCGCGCCGCAACCTCACGAAGACGCTGCGCAACCCGGGCGAGCTGGCGGACGCCGTGATCCTGCCCGTCGTCTTCCTCGTGCTCTTCGTCTACCTGTTCGGCGGCGCGGTCGCCGGGTCGACTCAGGCGTACCTGCAGTACCTGTTCCCCGGCATCCTCGTGCTCACGACCGTGCTCACGGGGCAGGTCGCCACGGGCCTGAGCATCGTGCAGGACATGAAGAAGGGCGTGTTCGACCGGTTCCGCAGCATGCCCGTGCCCCGCGCGTCGCTGCTGCTCGGGTCGGTGCTCGCCGACGCCGTGCGCTACGTCATCGCCCTCGTGGTCCTGTTCGCCGTCGGGTACGCCCTCGGCTTCCGCGTCGAGACGGGCCTCGTGCCCGCGCTCGCGGCGTGCGGGCTCGCGATCGTGCTCGGCTTCTCCCTCAGCTGGCTGACGGTGCTGGTGGCCGTGCTGCTGCGCAACGAGATCATGGTCTCGACCATCGGGTTCCTGCTGCCGTTCCCCCTGGTGTTCGGCACCGGCATGGCCGCCCCCGTCGAGACGATGCCGGGCTGGCTGCAGGCGTGGGCCGAGGTCAACCCGGTCAGCCGCGCGATCGACGCCGTCCAGGGCCTGCTGCTCGGCGGCCCGGTCGCGGGGCCGGCGACGGCGACGCTGCTGGCCAGCGGCATCTTTCTCGCCGTCTTCGGCACCGCGGCCGTGGTGGCCTACCGCCGCGTGGTCTGACGACCCTCCGTGGCAGCGGACCCTTGACCAGCGACGTCGCTGCCCGGGACACTGAGTTCGTCGAAGCGCTTCGACGGACTCGGTGTCCCCGGAGCGCCATCCGTGCGCGACGAAGGGCACCCCGTGAGACTTCCCCGTCGGACCGCCGCCGCCCTCGCGGCCGGCCTCCTGTCCTCCCTGGCCGCGGCGCCGTCCGCCGCGGCCCACGACCCGCAGCCACCCGCCCGGCCGACGCCGGCACCCACCGCCGAGCAGACCGTCAAGGCGATGCAGCCGGGCTGGAACCTCGGCAACTCGTTCGACGCCGTCGGCGCCGACGAGACGGCCTGGGGCAACCCGGTGGTGACGCGCGACCTGATCCGTGAGGTCGCGGACCAGGGCTTCAGGAGCATCCGCCTCCCCGTCACGTGGGGCCAGCACGAGGGCCCCGCACCGGACCACACCATCGACCCGGCCTTCCTCGACCGGGTGGAGCAGGTCGTCGACTGGGCGCTCGACGAGGACCTGTACGTGCTGCTCAACGTGCACCACGACTCGTGGACATGGGCCCACGAGCTGCCGAGCCGGCCGGACGAGGTGACCGCGCAGTTCACCGCCACGTGGGAGCAGCTCGCCGACCGGTTCCGCGACGCCCCGCGCACCCTGACCTTCGAGAGCCTCAACGAGCCCCAGTTCGCCGGGGTGGACGACGCGCAGGGCGACGCGCTGCTGCACGACCTCAACGCCGCGTTCCACGACGTCGTGCGCTCCTCGGGCGGGAACAACGCGGACCGGCTCCTCGTGCTCCCGACCCTGCACACCAACGCCGGCCAGGAGCGGCTCGACGCGCTCGACGCGACCCTCGCCGAGCTCGACGACCCGCAGCTCGCGGCCACGGTGCACTACTACGGCTACTGGCCGTTCAGCGTGAACGTCGCGGGCGGCACCCGGTTCGACGACGTCGCGCTGGCGGACATGACGGGCACGTTCGACCGCGTGCGCTCGACGTTCGTCGACCAGGGGGTGCCCGTCATCCTCGGCGAGTACGGGCTGCTCGGCTTCGACCGCCATACCGGCACGATCGAGCAGGGCGAGAAGCTGCGGTTCTTCGAGGAGCTCGGGCACCAGGCGCGCAGCGCCGGCGTCACCACGATGCTGTGGGACAACGGCCAGCACCTCGGCCGCGCGTCGTTCTCCTGGAGCGACGACGCGCTGTGGCACCAGATCTCGTCGAGCTGGCGCACCCGCTCCGGGACGGCGACGACCGACCAGATCTTCGTGCGCCCGGGCGAGAGGACGGCGCAGACGGTCACGCTCGAGCCGCACGGCACCCGGTTCACCGGGCTGTGGCTCGAGGGGCGCCGGCTGCAGCCGCAGCGCGACTACGTCCTGGCGGGCACCGACCTCACGCTCACCACCGCGCTGCTCGACCGCCTGACCGACGAGGGCCGGTTCGGCGAGCAGGCCGAGCTCACCGCCCGGTTCTCCCGCGGCGTCCCGTGGACGATCGACGTCGTGGTCGCGGACACCCCGGTCCTCGGCGGCGCGACCGGCACCACCGACGCCTTCTCGATCCCCACCGACTTCCGCGGCGACCGGCTGGCCACCATGGAGGCGCGGTACGACGACGGCACCAACGCCGGCCCGCACGGCTGGACGTCGTTCAAGGAGTTCGACGTCGCGTTCGCGCCCGAGGACGACGCGATCCTGCTGCGGCCGGCGTTCTTCGCCGAGGTCACCGACGGCGCGCCCGTGACGCTGACGTTCCACTTCTGGAGCGGCGACACCGTCGAGTACACGGTGACGAGGGACGGCGCGGCGGTCATCGGCACCGCCGCGAGGTAGTTCAAGACTCGGCGAGGTAGTTCAGGTTCCCGCGAGGTAGTCGAAACTACCTCGCCGGGATCTGAACTACCTCGGCAGGTTTCGGACTACCTCGCGGGAACCTGGACCACCTCGGTGGGCGCTCAGTCCTCGCGCAGGACGACGACGTCGGTGGGCTCGAGGTGCAGCGGGTCCCCCGCAGCGACCCGGCGGCCGGTGAGCAGGTCCGTGCCGGAGGCGTGCGCCGCCACGTCGACGCCGACGGCGGCGTGGTTGAGGACGAACGCCGTCCGGGCACCGTCGTCGCCCACCCGGACGGCGAGCTCCACGTCGTCGGCGTCGGCGTACGGGCCGACGAGCCCGTGCCGGGCGAGGACGCGGCGCACCACCCAGGCGACGCCGGCGTCGTCGAGCCCCGTCGCGACGTACCAGGCCTCGCCGGGCTCGCCGCCGCCCCCGCCGCGGCGGTGGCGGGTGACGGCGGGGGTGCCGGCGTAGAACTCGGCCCCGTACGTGCCGACGACGTCGGCTCCCTGCGGCACGACGATCTCGAAGACGAGGCCGGCGTCGGAGACCAGATCGTCGCCGTCGCCGTCCTTCAGGGTGACCGGGTTGGCGACGCCCGGCTCGGCGGAGTCCGTCTCCTCGACGCGGAGGCCGAACAGGGGGCCGAGCGGGCCGGGGGCGTCCATGAGGAACGCGTTCGCGTCCTCGTCGGCGCGACCCGACCAGTACGACGCGAGCACCGACCCGCCGCGCGCGACCACGCCCTCCAGCCGGTCCGCGACGTCGCCCTTGAGCACGTGCAGCATCGGGGCGAGGACCACGTCGTACCGCGACAGGTCCGCCGTCGTGGCCACGACGTCCACCTGGGTGCCCGCCTGCCACAGCGCGCGGTAGTACGCGAGCACCGTGTCGACATAGCGCGCGTGCCGGTTGAAGCCGTCCGTCATCTCGGCGGCCCACCACGAGTCCCAGTCGAAGAGCAGGGCGACGCGGGCGGGCGTGCGCGCGCCGAGCACGGCGTCCCCGAGCGCGTCGAGCTCGGCCCCGAGCGCCGCGACCTCGCGGAACGCCCGGGTGTCCGTGCGGCCGGCGTGGTCGAGGACGGCGCCGTGGTACTTCTCGCAGGCGCCCTTGGACTGCCGCATCTGGAAGTACAGGACGGCGTCCGCGCCGTGCGCGACGGCCTGCCACGACCACAGCCGCAGCACGCCGGGGCGCTTCACCGGATTGACGTCGCGCGAGGCCGTGATGGTGGGCGTCTGCTCCATGACCCAGAACGGCGCGCCGTCCTTGAGCCCCCGCATGACGTCGTGGGCCAGCGCCATGCGCGCGTGCTCGCGCTGCCCGGGCGGGTAGTTGTCCCACGACGCGAAGTCGAGGTCGGCGGCCCAGCGGTGGTAGTCGATCGGCCGGAACATGCCCATGAAGTTGGTGGTCACGGGCGTGGTGGCGTCGTGCTCCCGGATGCGCGCCTTCTCGTCGCGGAAGTTCGCGAGCATCGCGTCGGACATGAACCGCCGGTAGTCGAGCGTGATGCCCTGGAAGGCGGTGTGGTCGGGCCCGCGCCAGTGCTCGCTGAGCATGTTGGGCGGCACGATCTGCTCCCAGTCGCTGAACGTGTGCGACCAGAACGCCGCGTTCCAGGCGTCGTTGAGCCGCGCCAGCGAGCCGTAGCGCTCCCGCAGCCAGACCCGGAAGCCGGCCGCGCACAGGTCGCACCAGCACCCGCCGTCGAACCCGCCGTACTCGTTGCCCACGTGCCACGCGACCAGGCCTGGGGTGCCCGCGTAGCGCTCAGCGACCCGGCCCGCGAGCTCTGCGGACAGGCGCCGGTAGACCGGCGAGCTGGGGCACGCGTTGTGCCGCTGCCCGAACACGTGCCGCCGGCCCTGGAAGTCCGTGCGCTCCACCTCGGGATGCCGGTGCGCGAGCCACGGCGGCAGCGCGCCGGTGGACGTCGCGAGCACGACGTCGCGCCCGCCCGCCACGGCGCGCTCGACGATCGCGTCGAGCTGGGCGAAGTCGTAGGTGTCCTCGTCGGGCTGCAACGTCGCCCAGGAGAAGACGTTGAGGGTCACTGTGTCGATCGACGCGAGGTCGAACGCCGCGTAGTCGGACTCCCACACCTCCCGCGGCCACTGCTCGGGGTTGTAGTCGCCGCCGTAGCGGATCCGGGTCGCGGCGGGCAGACGGGCTGACATCGGATGATCCTCCGGGGTTGGGGACGGTGCGCGGTCGCGGCGCGGGGTCAGGCGACGAACCGGTGCCGGACGTCGTCGAGCACGGGCTGCCCGGTCCGGAGCAGGAACGCGAGCCAGGCGGCGGCGACGACGGCGAGCACCACCTCGCCCGCCAGCCACACGACGCCGCCCGCCACCACGACGAGCGCGAGCAGGCCGACGGTGACGAGCGGCCGCCGCCCGAGGTAGTACACGGACAGCCGGGCCACGTCACGGGCCCGGAACGAGAAGAGCGACGCGAGGAGCAGCGCCTGCAGCGCCCAGAGCAGCACGGCGAGCCCGACGACGCCGAGCACGACGACGTACGCCACCGAGATGCCGGCGGTCTCGCGGTGCACGACGCACGTCGCGACGACGCCGAGCGCCGCCGTCGCCGGGACCCACAGCCGCAGCACGTCGAGCCAGCCCAGCCGCAGCCCGCGCGCGAACGCCCGCCCCGGGGCGGGCTCGTCGGCGCCCGCTCGGGCGTGCAGGGCGAAGACGCCGGCGGACAGGAAGGGCGCCGCCGGCACGAGGCAGAGCGGGACCAGGAGGGCATTGCCCGTGGACCGGTCCAGGAGCGCGAGCAGCACGAGCGTCGGGACGTTTCCCAGCGCCACGAGCACCCCCACCACCAGGTACCAGTAGATCCGCGCGGTGACCCGGCCGAGGACGCCGTCACCGAATTCCCGGACCGACCCGCCGGCCCCCGCGGCCATCACGCGACCTCGTGTCCCGGCCGGTGCCCGGGATCCCGGCCGAGGATGCGGGCGTCGTCCAGCCACGCCGGCGTCTCGTCGTGCACCGGGTCGATCTCGACCAGCGTCACCTCGTGCCGGGCGAGCGTGATGGCCAGGTCGACCCGGCCGTCCACGACGTCGAGCGAGGTGTGCGAGCGCCCGGGGACGGACGCCTCGTGCAGGAGGTCGAGCTGCCGCGCGGTCGGGGACGCCGGGCGGCCGAGGTGCCGCCACGCGGTGACCGCGTTGCCCTCCTCGTCGTTCACGCGCGACCGGTGCACCGACGCGCGCCGGGCCGACGGGTCCGCGACGGGGATGCTGAGGCGCACCTCGTGCCGGCCGGGCTCGTCGGGCCCGGCCGTGCCGGCCACGGGCTGCCACGCGAGCACGGTGACGCGCCCCCGGTCGTCCCGCGTGACCAGGTGGTCCTCGCCGCGGTGCAGCAGCTGGTCGCCCATCCGCGCCATGAACGCGTACAGGTGGAAGACGGGCTTGCGCAGCTGCCGGTGCCCGAGCATCCCGAAACCGCCGTGGAAGATCGACGTCGGGACGTTCTCCTCCTCGAAGACGTCGCAGAACGTCCAGTAGGAGAAGGAGTCGACGAGGTCGCCACCCTCGGAGAGCACCGGCGCCAGGGCCGCCGCCTGGTAGGCGGTGTCGTGCACGGGGTTGTCCGGGCGGTAGCTGGTGCTGAACTCGGTGACGTGCGCGGGCACCCCCTCCAGGCGGGTGCCGGCCAGCAGCTTCGCCGGGGCGGCGAACTGGTCCAGCAGGTTCCGCGGGTGCCGCAGCGTCTGGTAGGTGCCGAACGGCACGTGCTGGGCCGGCCCGGTCGTGTACGCGTGGAACGACACGAAGTCGACCGGCACGTCGCGCGCCTCGACGAACTCGGCGAACGGCGCCCACCAGTCGTCCGCGCCGGGCGAGATCGCGGGCCCGCCTACCTGCAGGTCGGCGTCGACCTCCTTCACGGCCGCCGCCGTGACCTCGTAGAGCCGGAAGTAGGCCTCCTGCGACGCGCCCTGCCAGAAGACGTCGAGGTTCGGCTCGTTCCACACCTCGATCGGCCACCGCCGCACCTCGGCCAGGCCGTAGCGGTCGACCGCGTGCCGCACCACCGCCTGCACCAGTGCCGCCCACTCGCGGTGGTCGCGCGGCGGGGTGACGTTGCCCCTCCACCAGAACACCGTCTGGTCCCCCGACGCGAGGGCCGACGGCATGAACCCCAGCTCCAGGAACGGCCGGATGCCGAGCGCCAGCCACGAGTCGAGGATCTGGTCGGCGTAGGTGAAGGAGTACCGGGTGCCGCGGTGCCCGGCCGCGTCGTACGGGCGGTGGATCCCGACGTCGTCCGACAGGAGCCCGTGGCCCCGGAGGTACCGGAACCCGATCTCCTGCTGCACCACGGCGAGCGACTCCTGGTAGTCCCGGCGCAGCGCGAGGTTGAGGCGGCCCGTGCCGACGCACTGCCGCCACGCGTCGGAGAGCGTGGCGGCAGGCGCGTCGGGGACGACGACGGGGATCAGGGGTCAGCCCTCCTGCCGCGCCAGGGCGGTGTTGTAGGTGTCCACGAGCTGCGTCGCACCGAGACCGTCCATCTCGGTGACGTACGCGTCCCACTCGTCGAGCGAGCGCTGACCCGTGATGAACCCGGCGGTCGCAGCCTCGACGGCGTCCTTGAGCTGCGTGTCCAGCAGCGACGCCTGCTCCAGCTCCATCTCGTCGAGCCGAGCGGCCGGGGCGACCGGCAGGACCTCCTTGGACTCGAGCACGGCCCGCGTCCACTCCTTGACCTCGTCCGACATCACGGACTCCAGCAGGTCCTGCGACGAGCCGTTCGCCAGCAGGAACACCCCGTTGCTGTAGCCGAAGTCGGTGTTGAGCTTCTTGGGGGCGTCCGCGTTGATGGCGTTGTAGCCGATGTCGTCGTTCAGGGTGCGCACGCCGGAGCCGTCCTTGCTGTACGTCTCCCCGTCCACGCCCCACTGGGCGAACTCCATGCCCTCGTCGGAGTAGTACTGCCAGTCGATGTACTGCAGCAGCGCCTTGAAGTGCGGGTCCTCGGCCGCCTTGCTCGAGATCATCAGCCCGGAGGAGAGGCGGCTCGCCGGCAGGTTGCTGCCGGCCGGGCCACCGGGGATCGTGAGCAGCCGCACGTCGACGTCCTTCTTCGCGTCCGCGAGCGCCTGCCGGTAGACGGTGATCTCCTGCGTGTTGCTGGTGACCGCGGCCGACTTGCCGGAGACGAACTTCTGCTTGGCCTGGTCGTCGGACTGCGTGATCTCCGGGTCCATGACACCGCTGTCGACCCAGCCGTGCAGGGTCGAGACCAGCTGCTTGTAGGCGTCGCTGGAGCCGTTGAAGACGAACTTCCCGGAGTCCTGGTCGTACCAGGTGTTGTTGTAGCCCCAGCCGCCGGCGGCGGCGTAGTTCGGCCCCATGGTGTTGAGCAGCGCGCCGTTCGTCTGGGTGTCCGTCCAGCGGTCGGAGAACGCGTAGTCGAGGCCGGGGTTGGCGTCCTGGACCTTCTTCAGGTCGTCGCCGAGCTCGTCCCAGGTGGCCGGGTCCTCGGTGATGCCCGCCTTGGACCACATCTGCTCGTTGACCATGACGGTGTACTGGACGTCGGGGATCTCACGGATGCCCGGCAGGATGTAGTACTTGCCGTCGTCCTGACGCAGGTTGTCGAACTCGGCCGTCAGGTCCCACTTCTCGATCTTCTCGCTGAGGTTCGGCATGTAGTCGAGGTAGTCCGACACGGGCAGGAGGGCACCGCCCGAGACGAACTGGGTCTCCTGGCCGGGGTACGTCACCGGCATGAGCTCGGACCCCTCGCCGGACCCGATGAGCAGCGCCTTCTTCTGGTCCCAGTCGGCCAGCGGGATGTCCGTGCGGTCGAACGTGACGTTCTGGTCGCTCTCGAGGTGCTGGAAGATCGACCAGTCCTCCTTCACCGGGTAGTTCGGGTGGTCCCGGTACATCAACGAGAACTCGACGGGCTCCGTCGCCTTGAACGTCGTGCCCGCGGCGAAGTCGTCCATCGCGCCGACGGAGTGCTCGTCGTCGATGGTGACGGCGGCGCCTTCGGTGGCACCGTCGTCGTCACCGCTGCCGCCGTCGGTGCTGCACGCAGCGAGGCCCAGGGCCAGTGTCGTCAGCGACACGGCCGCGACGGCCGCGCGCATCCTGGTGTTCTTCATGTCTCTCCTCGTGTGTCGAGCGTCGTCGCTCTGGAGCGGGGACCTGCGTTGGGGGGAGCCTTGACCGGCGGCGGGCGCCGTCAGCCCTTGACGGACCCGAGCATCACGCCCGAGACGAAGTACCTCTGGATGAAGGGGTAGAAGCAGATGATCGGCAGCACGGTGAGCAGCATCGTCACCGACTGGATGTTGGCGCCGATCTGGATCGCGTCCGTGCCGGCGGCCGCCGCCGGCGAACCCGACGCCGCCGCGATGAGGTTCCGCAGGTAGACGGTGACCGGGAACAGCTCCTTCTGGTCCAGGTAGAGGAAGGAGTTGAACCAGGAGTTCCACAGGCCCACCGCGTAGAAGAGCGTCATCGTGGCGAGCACGGCCTTGGACAGCGGGAGCACGATGCGCCCGAAGATCCCGTAGGTGGTGAGGCCGTCGATCGCTGCGGCCTCTTCGAGGTCCCTCGGGAAGTTCTCGAAGAACGACTTCATGACGAGCAGGTTGAACACCGAGATCGCGCCGGGCAGCACGATCGCCCACATCGTGTTCCGCATCCCGAGGACGTCGGCGACGAGGATGTAGTTCGGGATCAGGCCGCCGCTGAAGAACATCGTGAAGACGGCGATCCCCACGAAGAATGTGCGCCCCTTGAGCTCCGGGCGGCTCAGCGCGTACGCGTAGGGAGTGGTGAGCACCATCGAGATGAGCGTGCCGACCACGGTGTACACGATCGTGTTCTTGTAGTTGACCCAGAACAGCGAGTCACCCATGACCACGCTGAACGTCTCGAGGTTGAACCCGCGCGGGAGGAGGTTGACCTCGCCCGCGGCGATGAAGCCCTCCGACGAGAACGCCTTCGCGACGAGGTTGACGAACGGGTAGAGCGTCACCGCGCACACGATCAGCAGCACGACCACGTTGCCGATCTTGAAGGCCCGGTACCCGGGCGTGTCCTTGACCGTGGTCGGTTCCGTGCGGACGGCGGCGAGATCCGGGGTCGGGGTGTCGGTCACCACAGCGAGGCTCCAACCATGCGGCGCGACGCGTAGTTCGCGGAGAGGACGAGGGCGAGCCCGATGAGGGCTTCGAAGAGGCCGATGGCCGTGCCGTACGAGAACTGGGCCGACTGGATGCCCACGCGGTACAGATACGTGGAGATCACGTCGGCGGTGGAGTAGATCAGGGGGTTCTGCAGCAGCAGGACCTTCTCGAACCCGACCGCCATGAAGGAGCCGATGTTGAGGATGAGGAGCACCATCATGGTCGGGCGGATCCCCGGCAGGGTGATGTGCCAGGTCTGCTGCCACCGGTTCGCGCCGTCGATCCGCGAGGCCTCGTAGAGCTGGTCGTCGACCGTGGTCAGGGCGGCGAGATAGAGGATGGTGCCCCACCCGACCGTCTGCCACACCTCCGAGCTCACGTAGATGCTCCGGAACCAGTCGGGCTGCTGCATGAAGGCGACGGGATCGCTGCCGAAGAGCCCCATGATCTGGTTCACGGTGCCGTTGACGGACGTGAGCTGCAGGACGAGGCCGGCCACGATGACGATCGACATGAAGTGCGGCAGGTAGGAGATCGTCTGCACGATCTTCTTGAACCGGCGCGACCGTAGCTCGTTGAGCATGAGCGCCAGGATGATCGGCAGCGGGAAGCAGATGGCCAGCGTCAGCAGCCCGAGGACGACGGTGTTCCCGAACACCTGCCAGAACTGCTGGTTGTGGATGAACATGTCGAAGTAGTAGAAGCCGACCCACTCGTCGCCCAGCGGACTGCCGCCGGGCCGGAACCGGCGGAACGCGATGACGTTCCCGATCATCGGCACGTACTTGAAGACGACGAAGAACAGCACCGGCAGGACGACGAACGAGTACAGCCGCCAGTCCTTGCGCAGCGCCTGCCGCCACGTGGTGCGCGCGCGTCCCACCCGCCGCGGCTCGTCCCGCGGTGGTGGCGACGGCGGTGCGTCGTCGCTCAGCGGCACGGTCGCCACCGTCCCTGCGCCCTGCGCCATGGATCCCCCAGCCCGTCACGTCGTCGTGCGTCCCGACGGTCGCAACCTTGCGCCGTCAGTCCGAAAGTTTCGTCTTCGAAAACGTTCTCTAACTGCGGCTGAGAGTAGGGGCGCTTCGCGAGGACGGTCAAGCACCCCCGAGGTCACGGTCTGGTCACAGCGGTCCGATCCAGGCGCCTGCCGGGCGCATTTCTCCTGGTGTTCCGGGAATTCTCGCCTTCACGGTCCCCGTGCCGGACGACGTCCTGCCGCGCGCCCGGGCCGCCTGACAGCCTGGGTGAAGCACGCCCGCCGTGCCCTCCGGAGCCGTTCAGGTCGTGTACGGTCGAGCCGAAAGTTGCGGTCGAGCGTGCGGCACTCGCGCGCCGCCGCGACGTCGACAGGACGGACGATGAGCGCCCCCACCTCCCGCGGCCCCGCACCGACGATCGCCGAGATCGCTCGGGAGCTCGGCGTGTCCGCACCCACCGTGTCCAAGGTGCTGAACGGCAGGACGGACGTCGCGCCGGCCACCCGCTCCCGGGTCGAGGCGGCGCTCGAGCAGCACCGCTACCGGCGGCGGCGCGCGGCGTCCCCGCCGCTCGGCGCCGGACTGGTCGACCTCGTCTTCCACCGGGTGGGCTCGGCGTGGTCCACGGAGATCATCCGCGGCGTCGAGGACGCGGCCGCCGCGGCGGGCGTCCGCGTGATCCTCTCCGAGCTGGGCGGCACGCACCGCACGCCCGGCGCGTGGCTCGAGACCACGCTCTCCCGCCCGCCCGAGGGCGTGCTGCTGGTCGCCGCCAGCCTGAGCGCCGCGCAGCGGCCACGCCTCACCACCCGCGGCATCCCGTTCGTCGTCATCGACACGGACGGCGAGCCCCCGCCCGACGTCCCCACGGTCGGCTCCGACAACTGGAACGGCGGCCTCGCCGCCACGCGCCACCTGCTGGAGCTGGGCCATCGCCGGGTGGCAGCCATCTCCGGCCCCGGGCACATGCTGTGCAGCCGCGCCCGGCTGGACGGCTACCGCACCGCCCTCGAGGAGGCGGGCGTCGCGTTCGACCCCGCGCTCGTACGGTCGGGGGACTTCGAGGTGGAGTCCGGCTACCGCTCCGGCCGCGAGCTGCTCGACCTGCCCGAGCGCCCCACCGCCGTCTTCGCCGGGTCGGACATGCAGGCGATCGGGCTGCTGCGGGCCGCGCAGGAGCGCGGGATCTCCGTGCCCGGCGACCTGTCCGTCGTCGGGTACGACGACCTGCCCCTCGCGAACTGGACCACGCCCGCGCTCACGACCGTGCGCCAGCCGCTGCTCGAGATGGCGACCACCGCCACGCGGCTGCTGCTCGACCTCGCGCGCGGCGGGACGCCGATGGCGCGGCGGGTGAACCTCGCCACCGCGCTCGTCGTCCGCGAGTCCACCGCTCCCCCGCCGAGGTAGTCCGCACCCTCGCGAGGGAGTGCAGTTCTCGGCGAGGTAGTGCAGATCCCCGCGAGGTCGTGGACTGGACCACCATCTCGCGGGGATCTGCACTACTTCGCGGACCCTCGAACTACCTCGGCGCTCAGCGCTGGACGCGCGCGCTGCCGCCGCCGGCGAGCTTGGCGACCTCGGCGAGGGTCGCGGTCGTCGTGTCGCCCGGCGTGGTCATGGCCAGCGCGCCGTGGGCGGCGCCGTACTCGACGGCCTGCTGCAGCGAGTCCAGCTCCATGAGTCCGTAGGCGAGGCCGGAGGCGAAGGAGTCGCCGCCGCCCACGCGGTCGAAGATCTCCAGGTCGGCGCGGTGCGTGGCCTCGACGAAGCCCTCCGCGCGCGACCAGGCGATGGCGCCCCAGTCGTTCACGGACGCCGACTTCACGCCGCGCAGCGTCGTGGCGATGACCTGGAAGTTCGGGTAGGCCTCGGCGGCCGTGCCGATCATGGCCCGGAAGGCGCCGGTGTCGAGGTCGGTGAGGTTCTCGTCCACGCCCTCGACCTCGAAGCCGAGCGACGCGGTGAAGTCCTCCTCGTTGCCGATCATGACGTCGACATGGTGGGCGAGGCGGCGGTTGACCTCGCGCGCCCGCTCCACACCGCCGATGCCCTTCCACAGGGACGGGCGGAAGTTGAGGTCGTAGGACACGATCGTGCCGTGCTTCTTGGCCGCGGTCATGGCCGCCTCGGCGACGTCGGCGGACGACTCCGACAGCGCGGCGAAGATGCCGCCGGTGTGCAGCCAGCGCACGCCGGAGCCGAAGAGCTCGTCCCAGTCGACGTCCTCGGGCTTCATCTGCGCGACGGCGGTGTTACCGCGGTCGCTGACGCCCACGGCGCCGCGCACGCCGAAGCCGCGCTCGGTGAAGTTGAGCCCGTTGCGCACGCTGCGGCCGATGCCGTCGTACTCGCGCCACTGCACCCAGGAGGTGTCGAGGCCGCCGGTGAGCATGAAGTCCTCGACGAGGCGGCCCACCTCGTTGTCGGCGAGCGCGGTGACGATCGCGCCGCGCAGGCCGAACGCGCGGCGCAGGCCGCGGGCCACGTTGTACTCGCCGCCGCCCTCCCAGACGTCGAACGAGCGGGTGGTGCGCACGCGGCGGTCGCCCGGGTCGAGGCGCAGCATGACCTCGCCGAGCGCGACGGCGTCGTACCGGCACTCGGCCGCGGGGCGGGTGGTGATCGAGGGGTTCGTCATGGTGTCTGCTCCTTGCGGGCTCAGGCGGTGGCGGCGAGGGCGACGGCGTCGGCGGTGCGGCGGGTGATCTCGGCCCAGTCGCCCTGGGCGACGAGGGACTTCTCGACCATCCACGACCCGCCCACGGCGAGCACGGGCGCCAGCCGGAGGTAGTCGCCGAGGTTCGCGGCACTCACGCCGCCGGTCGGCACGAACCGCAGGCCGGGGAACGGCGCGGAGAACGCCTTGATCGCGGCCGGGCCGCCGACGACCGAGGCGGGGAAGAGCTTGACGACGTCGATGCCGAGGTCGAGCGCGGCCATGATCTCGCTGGGCGTGGCGACACCGGGCAGGACCGGCACGCCGTGCTCCTGGGCCCGGCGCACGACGGCTGCCGACAGCCCGGGCGACACGATGTAACGCGCGCCGGCGTCGACGACGGCGTCGACCTGGTCGACGGTGGTGACCGTGCCGGCACCGACGACGACGTCGGTCTGGGTGCGCGCGACGGCGCGGATCGCGTCGATGCCGCCGGCGGTGCGCAGCGTGATCTCGGCGACGGGGAGGCCGCCGGCGACGAGCGCGTCGGCGAGGCGGGCGCCCTCGTCGGCGCCGTCGACCACGACGACGGGCACGAGGCGGTGGGCGCCGAGCGCGGCGACGACGTCGCCGGCCTGGGTCGAGGGGGAAGACATCCGGGCTCCGTTTCGCTATGGTGAACGTCTGTTGTTCACTGCGGAACACCTTAGCGGATCGGCTCCGTGCCGAGGAAGGACCTCGATGACCGCCCCCAGCCCGCTCGGCAGCGTGGACAAGGCCCTGCTCACGCTCGACGCGCTCGCCCGCGCCGGTGCGGGCGGCGTCGCCCTCGCCGACCTCGCCGCCGAGGTGGGCGCCAACAAGTCCACCCTGCACCGCACCCTCGCCGCGCTGCGCCACCGCGGCTACGCGGACCAGCGGCCCGACGGCGCCTACACGCTGGGCCCCGCCGTCCTGTCGCTCGGCGCCGCCTACCTCGCCGAGGACAACCTGCCCGGCCTGCTGCGCCCCGCGCTGGAGGCGCTGCGCGACGAGGTCGACGAGCTCGTGCACCTCGGCACGCTCGCCGGGCAGGAGGTCGTCTACCTCGACAAGGTGGAGCCGCAGCGACCGCTGCGCGTGTGGTCCGCCGTCGGGCGGCGCATCCCCGTCGCGACGACGGCGCTGGGGCGGGCGATCCTGGCCGCGACCCCGGACGACCGGCCCGACACCGGCAAGGACGACACCCTGGGCGCGATCCTCGACGAGGCTCGCCGACGGGGGTACGCCACCGAGACGGAGGAGAACGAGCCCGGCATCGCCTGCGTCGCCGTGGCGCTGGTCCGCGCGGGGCGCCCCGTCGCTGCCGTGAGCATCACCGCGCCCGTGGAACGGATGACGGGGCCCGCACGGGCGGAGCGGGTCACCGCGCTGCGCGACGTCCTGACGCGAGCCCTCCCGGTCGGGCTGAGCCTTCCGGCCGAAGTCTCCCGAGACGCCTAATCATCTGACGTATTCCCGATCAACGATCCGATCTCGACTGTCCATCCGGGCGTGTTCATGAGTACCCTCGCGACCGACGCCGATACATCGGATCTCCACGCCCGACAGGAGCCCACACCGCCGTGCCCCCTCTCGCCTCCACCGTCTGGTCGCCCCCGCTCCCGCCCGTCGCGCGCGGCGGCCTCGCCCTGCCGCGCGTGGGCATCGCGGGGATCTCGATCGAGTCCTCCACGTTCTCGCCCCACGTGAGCGGCTGGGAGGCCTTCACCCTCCGCCGAGGCGCCGACCTGCGCGCCCGCTACCCCTTCCTCGCCGCGGGCACGGAGCGCGGCGCCGCCGCCGACTGGCTCCCGTTCCTGCACGGCCGGTCCCTGCCCGGAGGCGCGGTCGACCCCGAGGTCTACCGGTCGATGCGCGACGAGATCGTCGAGCTCATCCGCGCCGAGGTGTCGGCCCGAGGCCCGCTCGACGGGTTCTACCTCGACATCCACGGTGCGATGAGCGTCGTCGGTGCGACCGACGCCGAGGGCGACCTGGCGGCCGCGGTGCGCGAGGCGCTCGGCCCCGACACCCTCGTCTCGGCGTCCATGGACCTGCACGGCAACGTCTCGGCCGAGCTGTCCCGCGCCGTCGACCTCCTCACCTGCTACCGCATGGCGCCCCACGAGGACGAGGCGAACACCCGCGAGCGGGCCGTGCACCACCTGCTCGAGCGGCTGCGCGGCCCGCACGGCGCCGACCCGGCCGGCCGGCGACCGTGGCAGGCGTGGGTGCAGGTGCCCGTGCTGCTGCCCGGCGAGAAGACGAGCACGCGCCTGGAGCCGGCGAAGAGCCTCTACGACCGGCTGCCCGCCGTCGAGGCGAAGGACGGCGTCCTCGACGCCGCGGTCTGGATCGGCTACGCGTGGGCCGACGAGCCCCGCTGCCAGGCCGCCGTCGTCGTCACGGGCGACGACCCCGACCTCGCCGCCGCCGAGGCCCGCGCGCTCGCGGAGGCGTTCTGGGCCGCGCGGGACGGCTTCGAGTTCGTCGCGCCCACGGGCACCTTCGGCGAGTGCCTGGACCTCGCGCTGGCGCGGCCGCACGACGCGCCACGCCCGTTCGTCGTCTCCGACTCCGGCGACAACCCCACGGCGGGCGGCGCCGGCGACGTCTCCTGGTCGCTCGGCGCCCTGCTCGACGACGCCCGTTTCGCCGCCGACGACGGGCCCACGGTGATCCATGCGTCCGTGTTCGACCCCGCGGCGGTGGAAGCCGCGGTGCGCGCGGGCGTCGGGGGCCGGGTCGACGTCGAGGTCGGCGGGCACGTCGACGGCCGGGCCCGCGGCCCCGTGCAGATCGACGGCGAGGTCTTCTCGATCACGCCGGGGGACGCCGACGCCGGCACCGTGGTCGTGGTGCGACGCGGCGGCGTGCATGCGATCGTCACCGAGCGGCGCAAGCCGTACCACCACCTGCACGACTTCACGCGGCTGGGCCTGGACCCGCACGGCGCGGACGTCGTCGTCGTGAAGATCGGCTACCTCGAGCCCGAGCTCTACGACCTGGCGGCCGACTGGCGCCTCGCGCTCACCCCCGGGGGCGTGGACCAGGACCTGCTGCGCCTGGGCCACCACCGGATCGAACGCCCGATGTACCCGTTCGACCCGGACATGCCCGACCCCGACCTGCGTCCCGTGCTACGCCGGCGCGGCGAGCCCGAGCGCCGCGGCTGACCGCGGCAGCACCCGCGACCACGACGACCCCACCACCGAGGAGCCGACCGTGCTGAACTTCGAGGAGCGCACCGGGCCCGACCTGGGTGCCGACGCCCCCGCCTACCCCGACGCCGTCGTGCCCGACTGGTACCGCGACGCCAAGCTGGGCTTCTTCGTCCACTGGGGCGTCTACTCGGTGCCCGCGTGGGGCACCCCGCACGCCGAGGGGTCCGTGCCCGACGAGGACGCGTACGCCCACCACCAGTACGCCGAGTGGTACGCCAACACCGTGCGCATCGACGGCAGCCCCACGCGCCGCCGGCACGAGGAGCGGTACGGCGTGGGCACGTCGTACGAGGACCTGGCCGACCTCTGGGACGTCACGGGGTTCGACGCCGACGCGCTCGTGGGCGACCTCGTCGCTGCCGGCGGGCGCTACGTCGTGCCGACCACCAAGCACCACGACGGCTTCTGCCTCTGGGACACGACGACCACACCCTTCAACGCCGCACGTCGCGGCCCGGGCCGCGACCTGATCGCGGAGATCGCCCGCGCGACCCGGGATGCCGGGGCCCGCCTCGGCCTGTACTACTCCGGCGCGCTCGACTGGCACACCAGCGAGTACCCCCCGATCGAGTCGTCGACGGACCTGTTCCGGCTGCGTCGCGACGACGACGTCTTCGCCCGGTACGCCGCGGCGCAGCTGCGCGAGCTCGTGGACCGCTTCTCCCCCGACGTGCTGTGGAACGACATCGACTGGCCCGACGCCGGCAAGACGACCGCGCCGCACGGGCTGGCCGCGCTGCTGCGTGAGTACCTCGAGGCCGTGCCCGACGGCGTCGTCAACGACCGGTGGGGCGTGCCCTTCCACGGCTTCTGGACGCGCGAGTACTCCCACGTGCCCGAGACCCTGGCGCACCCGTGGGAGGCGACGCGGGGGCTGGGGTGGTCGTTCGGCTACAACGAGGCCGAGGGGCCGGAGCACACCATCGGCGAGCGCGAGCTGATCCACCTGCTCGTCGACGTCGTGAGCAAGAACGGCAACCTGCTGCTCAACGTCGGGCCGCGCGCGGACGGGTCGATCCCCGGCCTGCAGCGCGACCGCCTCGCGGCGCTCGGCCGCTGGCTCGGCGCGCACGGCGACGCGATCTACGGCACCCGGCCGTGGGTGCGCAGCGGCGACGTCCCGTCCGACCCCGTGACCGGCCGCCCCGACCCACGACGCAGCCCGGTCGCGTACACGAGCCGCGGCGACGAGGTGTTCGTGCACGTCCTGGAGCCCGGCAGCGGGCTGGTCGCACTGGCGCCCGAGCTCGCGGGCGCCGCCGACGTCACCTGGCTCGACGACGGAGCGTCGGCCGGGCGCGCGGGCGCGGACGGCGACGCCGCCAGGGACGTCGTCGTGCCAGCGCTGCGCCACGACGCGCACGTCGCGGTGCTGCGCGTGCGTCGCTGACCGGGACCCGGACCCGCGATGTCCGTGGGGGCGGCGGGGCCTGGGGTCAGCCGCGCAGCAGGTAGGCGCCGGGGTCGGCGAGGACGTGCTGCACGACGAGGCGACCGGCGCCGATGACGCCCGCCTCGGGGCCGGTCGTGGCGCGCGTGATGACGAGGTTCTTGGTCACGAGCGGGTGGCAGCCTTCGTAGAGCTGGGAGCGCACGCTGGCCACGAACGGCTCCAGCGTGGACAGGGCGCCCCCGAGGAACACCGCGTCGGGGTTCACGAAGTTCACGACGGTGCACAGCACCTCGCCGAGGTGCCGGCCTGCCTCGCGCACGAGGGTCGTCGCCTCGGGCTCGGCGTCGCCCGCGCGGCGCACGACGTCGGCCGTCGTGCTGACGTCCACCCCGCGGTCGCGCAGCTGCCGCACGATCGCGGCACCGGAGGCGATCGTCTCGAGGCAGCCGAGCTTGCCGCAGGAGCAAGGGATCTCCCCGGCGGCACTCACGCGGGAGTGCGTGATGTCGCCGGCCGCCCCGGTCGCCCCGCGGTGCAGGCGGCCCGAGGCGATGAGGCCGCTGCCGATCCCGGAGCCGGCCTTCACGGTCACGGAGTGCTGGACCCGGCGAGGGTAGGAGAAGTGCTCGCCCAGCGCCATGAGGTTGACGTCGTTGTCGACGAGCACCGGCACCCCGGCGCGCTCGGCCAGCCACTCCCGCACGGGGAAGCCGTTCCAGCCGGGCATGCGCGCCGGGGACTCGACGCGGCCGGTCTCGACGTCGACGGGGCCGGGCAGGCCCACCGCGAGCCCCCGGAGCGCGGATGCCGGCGCGAACGGCGTGGCCAGGTCGGCACCCTCGGCGAGGACGGCGGCGAGCGCGGTCTCCGGCCCGGCGGCGATCTCGACGGGGACCTCCCGGACCGCCTCGAGCCGGCCGGTGAGGCTCATGACCGCGATGCGGGCGTGCGTGCCCCCCAGGTCGGCGGCGAGCACGTGGCCGCCCTCGGGGCGCAGCCGCAGCAGCCGCGGGCGACGCCCGCCCCGGGACTCGCCCGCGCCGCCCTCGTCGAGCACGCCGGCGTCGATGAGCTCGGTGACGCGGGCGGAGACCGTGGACGGGGCCACGCCCAGCTCGCGCGCGAGGTCGGCCCGCGACGTCGCGACGCCGGCGGAGACCAGCGCGACGATCTGCGACGTCACGGGCGCGTCGGCGGCTGCCTGGGCGGGAGCGGGGTCGACGACCATCGAGGTTCCTTCGCGATCGAACAAAGTTGACACGCCCCATCGTGGCTCACGAGCGGCGTCAGGACCAGCCGGTCACACGATCGGCTCGAACCTTGGACGAGTTTACCGAACTAAGTTCGCAAACTTTGATTCGTGTGATGTGATGGGCCCACGTTCGACCGAACGAAGGCGGCAGCCCTCGGTCGGACACCCCCGGGGCCTCGGACGGCACCGCTCGGATCTCGACGAGGAGAAGACGCCCATGACGACACCGCGGACGCCCGACGACGACGGTCGGCACCCCGCGGCGTCGCCTCCCTAGCCCCACCTCGCTCCAGGGCGCGCGGCACCGACGCCCCGCCCCGCACAGCACCCACCAGAGAGGAACTCCCATGCGCATGCGCACCCCCCTCCTCGCCGGCACCGCGGTCCTCGCGACCCTCGGCCTCGCGGCGTGCGGCTCCGGCTCCGGCTCGGGCGGCTCCGACGACGGCACGATCGTCTGGGACATGTGGTCCGGCAGCCAGTCCGACACGGACGCGCTCAACGAGACGCTCGCGATCGTCAAGAAGGAGAACCCGGACGTCGACGTCCGCCTCCAGACGGCCCCGTGGAACGACTACTTCACGAAGCTCACGACCAACCTGTCGTCGGGCAACCTGGCCTGCATCACGTCGATGAACGGCCAGCGCCTGTCCACCTACGCCGACGCGTTCGAGCCCCTCACGGACGCCGACCTCGAGGCCGCCGGCCTCAGCAAGGACGACTTCGCCCCCGGCGCGCTCGACATCATGACGTACGACGGGAAGCTCCTCGGGGTGCCCTACGACGTCGCGACGATGCTCGTCTACTACAACAAGGACCTCATCGACGCGGCCGGCGCCCCGGAGCCGGCGACCGGCTGGTCGTTCGACGACTTCGAGGCGACAGCGAAGGGCGCCACGACGGACGCCAACGCCGGCTTCGCCGTCGGGCTGGGCGAGTTCCAGTGGATGGCCCTGCCGATCGCGCAGTCCGGCAAGCAGCCGGTGAGCGAGGACGGGGCGCTCGCCCTCACCGACCCCGCGTTCGTCGACGCCTCGGAGTGGTACGCCGGCCTCGTCACCGACCAGAAGGTCGCGCTGCCCGCGGCGTCCGCCTCCGACACCGGCTGGGGCGAGAACCAGTACTCGGGCGGCAACGCCGCGATGGCCGTGGACGGCACCTGGAACGCCGCGACCTACCTGGCCAACGACGCCGGGTTCGAGGCCGGCATGGTCGAGCTGCCCACCGGCGAGAACGGCTCCACGAGCCTCGTCCTCGGCTCCGGGTACGGCATCGCGAAGGGCTGCGAGGACAAGGAGGCCGCGCTGCAGGTGCTCGGCTCGCTCGTCGGGAAGGACGCCCAGGACGCGATGGCGACCTCCGGCCGCAGCTACCCCGCGCGCGCCGAGTCGCAGCCGCTGTACTTCGAGTCGCTCGACGCGTCGGTCCGCGACGACGTCAAGGCCGCGTTCGACGCCGCGTTCGCCGACGTCGAGGGCCAGCGCTCCACCCAGAACTGGGACCAGGTCAACACCGCCCTGCAGCCCAACCTCGTGAGCGTCTACAACGGCCAGGCAGAGATGGCGGACGTCCTCGGCCAGACCCAGCAGCAGTTCGGCCAGTGAGCCGCACGAGAGGGGCCTCCTACCGATGACCACGACCAGCACGGCCGGGACGCGGCGCTCCAGCCGCTCCCGGCTGAGCCGGGTCGAGTCCCGCCAGGCGCTGGGCTTCATGAGCCCGGCCCTGGTGGGCCTCGCCCTGTTCACCATCGTCCCCGTCGGGCTCTCGATCGTGATGAGCCTGTTCCACTGGCCCGCGTTCGGCGAGCGCAGCTTCGCCGGGCTCGGCAACTACGTCGCCCTGTTCACCCAGAACCCCGACTTCTGGCCGGCGCTGCGCAACTCCGCCGTCTTCGCCCTGCTGTACGTGCCGCTCAACCTCGTGGTGGCGCTGTCGCTCGCGCTCGCCCTCGGGCCGCGCATCCGCGGCCGGGCGGCGTTCCGGGTGCTGTTCTTCATCCCCGTCGTCACGCCGATCGTCGCGAACGCGCTCGTCTGGAAGATGCTGCTGCAGCCGCAGGGCCTGTTCAACGGCATCTCCGTGTCCGTGTTCGGCGTCGAGCTGCCCAACTTCCTCGCCGACCAGAACTGGGCGATGGTCATGGTCGTCGTCATGTCGGTGTGGCAGGGCATGGGCTACAACATGCTCATCTTCTCGGCCGCGCTCGAGCAGCTACCGGCCCCCGTCGTCGAGGCGGCGCGGATCGACGGCGCCCAGGGGTGGCGCATGCTGCGCAGCGTCGTGCTGCCGATGCTGTCGCCGTCGATCTTCTTCGCCACGGTGATGACCGTCATCACGGCGCTCCAGGTCTTCGCCCAGCCCCAGCTGCTCACCGGCGGCGGGCCCGGCAACTCGACCCTCCCCCTGGTGCAGTTCATCTACAACCAGGGATTCAAGTTCCAGGACCTCGGGCTCGCCGCGGCCGCGGCCTGGGTCCTGTTCGTGCTCATCATCGGGCTGACCGCGTTCCAGTTCCGGGCGCAGAAGAGGTGGGTGCACTATGAGCACTGACCGCACCGAGGTCCTCACGGCGCCGCCCCTCGCGGCGGCCGCCGACCCCGTCCCCGACGCCGGGCCCCGCCCGCGCCGCGACGGCTCCGGCACCGGCCGGGTCCGCCTCGTCCTCGCGCACGTCGGCATCGTCCTGGCCGCAGCCCTCTTCGCGCTGCCGCTGGTGTACGCCTTCTTCTCCGCGCTCAAGCCGAACAACGAGATGTTCTCGATGCCGCCGACGCTCGTGGGCTCGGAGGTGCGGTGGAGCAACTTCGCCGACGTCTTCGCCTACGGACCGTTCGCCACGTACATCGGCAACTCGTTCTTCGTCGCCGTGGCCGGCACGCTCGTGGTGCTCGCCGTCTCGACGACCGCCGGCTACGCCTTCGGACGCCTGCGGTGGAAGGGGCGAGACGTCGTCTTCGTCCTCTTCCTCGTGACGCTCATGGTGCCCCAGGAGGTCCTGGTGGTGCCGATGTTCATCGTCATGCAGTGGTTCGGCTGGGTGGACTCGTACCAGTCGCTGATCTTCCCGTTCGCCTTCACGGCCTTCGGTACGTTCCTCATGCGCCAGTTCTTCCGGGGCATCCCGTTCGAGCTGGACGAGGCCGCCCGGGTCGACGGCGCGGGACCGTTCCGCACGTTCTGGCAGATCATCCTGCCGCTGGCCACGTCGGCCGTCGCCGTGCTCGCCGTCTTCACCTTCATGGCGTTCTGGAACAGCTACCTGTGGCCGCTCATCACCGTGGTCGACTACCAGTCGCACGGCACGCTGCCCATCGGCCTGGCGACGTTCTCCGGCCAGAACGGTACCCGGTGGGACCTCCAGATGGCGGCAGCGATCATCTCGATGGTCCCGACGACGATCATCGTCATCGCCCTCCAGAAGCACCTGGTCAAGGGCATCGCCACCGCCGGCCTCGGGGGTCGCTGAGTGGGCGGGCAGCACGGCACGCCGGACGGTGGCGGGCGAGACGTCGTCGCCGGCCTGGACATCGGTGGCACGGGCACGTCCGTCGTCCTGCTCGACGGCGAGCGCGTCGTCGCCCGCGAGCACGCCCCCACCCCCGCACGGGAGGGCGGTGGGGCCATGGCCGCCACGGCGGCGGGCCTCGTGCGGTCCGCGCTGGGCGCGACGCCCGGCGCGCGGCTGGTAGGCGCAGGAGTCGGCGCGGCGGGGGTGGTCGACGCCGCCACCGGCACCGTCGTGGCCGCGTCGGACTCGTTCCGGGACTGGGCCGGGTTCCCGCTCGCCGCGGAGCTGGGTGCGGACCTCGGAGTACCGGTGCAGGTCGAGAACGACGTGAACGCCTTCGCCCTCGGCGAGGCCCGCCTGGGGGCCGCCCGCGGCCTGGACGACGTCCTGGCGATCATGCTCGGCACCGGCGTCGGCGGCGCGTTCGTGCTCCGCGGCGAGCTGTACCGCGGTCCGAGCGGTGCTGCCGGCGAGATCGGCCACGTGACCGGGTTCGGCGACCTGGCGTGCACCTGCGGCGGCCACGGTCATCTCGAGACCCTCGCGTCCGGGCGGGCGGTCGCCCGCGCGTACGAGCGGGCCGCGGGCGTCGCCGTCCTCGGCGCGCGCCAGGTCGCCGACCACGCCCGGGCCGGCGACCCGCACGCCCGACGTGTGCTCGACGCCGCCGCAGACGCCGTCGGCCGGGCGGCGGTGCTCGTCGCCACGCTGCTGGACGTCACGGACGTCGTGGTGGGCGGCGGGGTGGCCGGCGCCTGGGACCTCCTGGGTCCCGGGGTGGACGAGAGCGTGCTCCGCGAGCCCCCGGTCTCCGGCGCCGCCGTCCGTGTCCGGCCCTCGGCGCTGGGCCGCGACGCCGTCGCGCTGGGTGCCGCCTCGCTCGCGCCGGCGGCCGCCCCCGTCGCTGGTTGAGCCTGTCGAAGCCGCTGGTCGAGCCTGTCGAGACCCGGTTTCGACCAGCTCGACCAACGGGCGTCTCGACAGGCTCGACCAGCGGGAACGGACCTCAGCGCGCCAGCCAGCCCCCGTCGACGGGGATGACGGCGCCGTGCACGTAGTCCGACGCGGGCGAGGCGAGGTACAGCACCGCGCCGGCGATGTCCTCCGGCGTGGCCCAACGGCCCGCGGGGATCCGGGCGAGGATCTCGGCGTTGCGCCCCTCGTCCGCCCGCAGGGCCCCGGTGTTCGCGGTGGCCACGTAGCCCGGCGCGACGGCGTTGACGTTGACGCCGCGGCCGGCCCACTCGTTGGCGAGGGCCTTCGTCAGGCCCGCGAGCGCCGACTTCGACGCCGTGTAGCCCGGCACGTTGACGCCGCCCTGGAAGCTCAGCATCGACGCGGTGCCGATGACCTTGCCGCCCCCGCGGGCCAGCATGGCGCGACCGACCTCGCGGGAGAGCGTCCACGCCGCGCGCAGGTTCACCTCGAGCACGTGGTCGAAGTCGGCGTCCGGGTGCTCGGCCGCCGGGGCGCGGCGGATGGTGCCGCCGTTGTTGACCAGCACGTCCACCTCGCGCTCCACCAGCGTCGCGGCGAGCGCGGCGACGGCGTCCCGGTCGGACAGGTCGGCGGCGACCGGGGTGAACCGGCGTCCGGCGGCCTCGACGGCCCGGCGGGCGTCCGAGTCGCCGTCCGGCATCGTCGTGCTCACGCCGATCACGTCGGCGCCGGCCCGGGCGAGGAGCGCCGCGATCGCGAGGCCGATGCCCTTGCTGGCGCCGGTCACGGCCGCGGTGCGCCCCTCGAGGCTGAACATCCGGGCGACGGCGGGGTCGAGACCCGGGCCGGTAGCCGCGGGGCGGTCGGTGGTGCTGGTGCTCACGTGTGTCGTCCTTCGTCTGGCCCGGGGGTGGGCGGGCGCACGGCCCTACCGGTCGCCCCCGAGCGCGTGGGTGATGTCGGCGGCCGTCTTGTGCAGGTCGCCGGCCATCGCGGCGAGCTGCTCCTCCGTGTGCTCGAGGGCGAGCGAGGAGATCGACAGGCCGTAGTTGGAGTGCCCGGAGTGGTCGCGGACGGCGGTACCGATGCAGACCACGCCGGGCACGTTCTCCTCGCGGTCGAAGGCGTACCCGTCGCGGCGGATGTCGTCGAGCTCCGCGCGCAGGTCGTCCAGCGTCGCGAGGCTGCGCGCGGTGCGCCGCGGCAGGCCGGCCCGGTTGACGAAGCGCTCGACGGCGTCGTCGTCGAGCCGCGCCAGGATGGACTTGCCGATCGCGGAGGTGTGCAGCGGGATCGACGCGCCGACGCGCGAGGGCATCCGGTACGGCTTGTCCGAGTCCGTGCGGACGAGGTAGATGATCTCGTCGCCGCTGCGCACGCCCACGTGCACCGTGCACTGCACGCGGCGCACGAGGTCGTCCACGTACGGCTGGACGATCGTCGAGACGTCCACCCGGTCGTACGCCGCTCCGGCCAGGGACAGGATCTTCGGGCCGGGCACGTGCGTCCCGCCGTCGGCGACACGGATGAAGTCGCGGTCGACGAGCGTGGCGAGGATGCGGTGCACCGTCGCCTTGGGCAGGTCCACCGCCGCCACGATCTCGCTGAAGCGCCCGTGCGTCATCGCCGCCTCGAGCACCATCAGCGTCTTCTCGCTGGCCGTCGTCGCCTCGCTCATCGACCGTTCCTCCTCGTCCCTGCGCGTCCGCGCGTCGTCAGCGCATCCTGGTCAGCGCATCGTGGCGACGTCGAAGCCGTCCATGTCGTCGAACGCCTGGTTCTCGCCGGCCATCGCCCACACGAAGGAGTATGCGGCGGTGCCGACCCCCGAGTGCACCGACCAGCTCGGCGAGATGATCGCCTCCCGGTCCGCGACGACCATGTGCCGCGTCTCGGTGGGCTCCCCCAGCAGGTGCACGACCCGCGCCTCGGTCGGCAGGTCGAAGTACAGGTAGCACTCCGTGCGCCGGTCGTGGGTGTGCGCCGGCATGGTGTTCCACATGCTGCCGGGGTGCAGCGTCGTGACACCCATGACCACCTGGCAGGACCGCACGCCGTTCTCGTGGATGTACTGGTTCAGCGTGCGCCGGTTGGACGTGACCTGGTCGCCCAGCTCGCGCACGGTGCCCTGACCGGGCTCCACGAGCGTGGTCGGGTAGGCGGTGTGCGCCGGCGCCGAGAACAGGTAGAACCGGGCCGGCCCGGCCTCCCCTGCTGCGGAGCCGGACACGTCGTCGGACGCGAGCACGACGTCGGCCGCCCCCCGCCCCACGTACAGGCACGCGCCGTGCGCGAGCCGGTGCGCGGTGCCGTCCACCGTGACCGTGCCCGGGCCACCGACGTTGACGATGCCGGCCTCGCGGTGGTCGAAGAACCGCTCCGAGCGGATCTCCGGATAGCCCGGCAGGGTCAGCGGCGCGGACACCGGGCTGATGCCGCCCAGCACCACGCGGTCGTGGTGGGTGTAGACGGTGCGGATCTCGTCGTCGACGAACAGGTCGGGCACGAGATAGCGGTCGCGCAGGTCCTGGGTGGTCATGCCCGGGACCTGGTCCGGGGCGGTGGCGTAACGCTGTTCCATGAAAACCTCCGAGTCGGTGGTGGACGGTGGCCGAGGTGCGGCCCGGTCAGGTGAGCCCGAGGAGTCCGGGCAGCCAGAGCGACAGCGCGGGCGTCATGGCCACTATGAGCAGCAGGAGCACCAGGCCGACGAAGAACGGCACGAGGCGGCGCATGACGCTCTCGATGGACATGCCGGACACCCGGGCCCCCACGAACAGGACGGGCCCGACGGGCGGGGTGATCGTGCCGATGGACAGCGCGAGCACCATGAAGATCCCGAAGTGCACGGGGTCCATGCCGAAGGCCGTGACCACGGGCAGGAAGATCGGCGCGAAGATCAGCACGGCCGGCGTCGGGTCCATGAAGCACCCGATGATCAGCAGCATGACCACGATGAGCACGATGAGCACGTACGGGTTCGTGCTGACGGTCAGCAGGGCCTCGGTGACGAGCTGCGGGATCTGGGCGAACGACAGCACCCACGACATCACCCCGGACACGCCGACGAGGAACATGACGATCGCCGTCGTCCGGCCGGACTCGAGCAGGATCTCGCCCAGGTCGCGCACCTTGATCGAGCGGTACACGAACGACAGGGCCAACGAGTACAGGACGGCGATGCACGACGCCTCGGTGGGCGTGAAGACGCCCGCCAGGATGCCGCCGATGACGATGACGATCAGCAGGAGCGCGGGCACGGCCTGCCCGGCGACCCGGAGCCTCGCCGGCCCGGACAGCTTCTCGGTCACGCGCAGCTCGGGCCGCTTGCGTGCGTACAGGTGCACGATGACCATGCAGACCACGGCCCACAGGATGCCCGGCACGTACCCGGCGACGAACAGCGCCGCGACGGACGTGCTCGACACGAGCGAGTACACGATCATCAGGTTGCTCGGCGGGATGATCATGCCGGACGGCGCGGACGCGATGTTGGTCGCGGCGGCGAAGTCCTTGGGGTAGCCCTCCTTGGCCTGCAGGGGACCCATGGTCGAACCGACGGCGGCGACCGCCGCCACGGCAGAGCCGGACACCGAGCCGAACATCGCGTTGGCCGCGACGTTGGTCTGGGCGAGCGACCCGGGGGCGCGGCCCACCAGCATCTTGGCGAAGTTGACGAGCCGCAGCGCGATCCCGCCGTTGTTCATGATCACGCCGGCGAGCACGAAGAACGGGATCGCCAGCAGGGAGAAGTTGTTGACACCGCGGAACATCTGCTGCGCGGACGTGAGGAGCCCGTTCTCGAAGCCGAGCACGGTGATCGCGGCGAGCGCCGACGACGTGCCGACGGCCACCGAGATCGGGATCCCCAGTGCGAGGAGGGCGACGATCCCGACGATCAGGACCAGCCCGGCGATTGCTGCCACCTCCATGTGAGCCCCCTCAGACTGCGTCCGGCTCGCCGTCGGTCGTGGCGTCCTCGACGCCACGCACGACGGCCACCAGGTGGTAGACGGTGTAGAAGAGCACGAGCACGCCCGAGATCGGGAGCACCAGGTAGAGCCAGCCGACCATCAGGGGGAGGCTGGGGACGTCCTGCGACCAGGTGAGCAGGGCGAGCTGCCAGCCCCCGTAGACGAGCACCAGCGCCGCGAAGGCGAAAGTCACGACCTGGCCGAGCACGGCGGCCGCACGCTGCAGGTGCTCGGGCGCCCGGCGCACCAGGAAGTCGACGGCGATGTGGCCGCGCTCCCCGAACACGAGGGCGGTGCCGAAGAAGCTCAACCACACGAACAGGTACTTGGCGAGCTCCTCCGACCACACGCTGGGGGCCGACAGCACCTGCCGGGTGAAGACCTGCCACGCCACGACCAGCACGAGCGCCGCCAGGAGCAGCACGCACAGCCAGCGCAGCACGACGTCGAGGCCGTTCTTGACGCGCGTCACCGGTCGCCCTCCGTCCGGCCCGCCATCTGCTCGGCCACCGCGCGGGTGCGGTCGTAGAGCTGGCGGGACGCGGGCGTCGTGAGCTTCTCGTCGAGCAACGGCGCGACGGCCTCCCGGAACGGCTCGACGTCCGGCGAGCTGAACTCGGCGCCGGCCTCCTCGGCGGCCTGCTGGCTGGAGACCATGACCTCGGTCGTGAGCCGGCTGGACTCGTCGTACGCCGCCTCGAGCTCCTCCAGGAACACGCCGCGGTCGGCCTCGGACATCGCGTCGAAGGTGGCCGGGTTGGTGATGAGGTAGTCCGGGATCATGAGGTGGTTCGTGTACGAGTAGTACGGGGCGACCTCGTCGTGCTTGAGGTTGCGGTAGATCGACTCGTTGTTCTCGCCGCCGTCGATGACGCCCGACTGGATGGCCGTGTACACCTCGCCCTGGCCCATGGGCGTGCCGACGCCGCCCATGAGGTCCATCATCCGGCTGTTGGTGTCGGTCTCCATGACGCGGATCTTGAGGCCGGCGAGGTCCGCGGGCGTCTCGATCGGGTGCGCCGAGGTGTACACGCTGCGCACCCCGGCCGAGAACCCGCCGAGCACGCGGATGTTCTGCTCCTCGAGCGAGGAGTACAGGTCGCCGGTGATCGCGGGGTCGTTGAGCACCGCCTCCTGGTGCGCCTGGGAGTCGTAGACGTACGGCATGTTCAGGGCCACGAAGTCCGCGTTGATGTTCTCCAGGAGCGACCCGGCGACGAGGGCGAGGTCGACCGCGCCGGACTGCACCAGCTCCACGGTGTCCTTCTGCGCCCCGAGCGTCTCGTTGGGATACACCTCCACCGAGTAGCGACCGTCGGTCCGCTCCGCGAGCCGCTCCCCCAGGCGGGTGAGCGCCACGGCCTCCGGCTGGTCGGCGTTCTGGTTGAAGGCCACCTTGAAGACCCGCTCCGCCTCGGGCGCTCCCGCACCCTCGGTCGCCCCGGCCCCTGCCGCGGCGGTCGTGAACCCTGCGCCGCAGGCGGTCAACACGACCGCCACGAGCGCTGCCGACCCTGCTGCGGCCAGCTGTCTGAGCCTCATCGCCCCTCCTTCTGCTCCTCGTCGAGCGGGACATCCTTCGATGCCCTCGGTCTATCCATGGTCCGTCACACGGAACTCAGTTCTGTCATACGGAACCAGTTGCCGCTGTCGCCTGTCAAGCTCCGGCCCGTCGGGAGCGGGGCCGGGCCCACCGCGGGCACGATGTCCTCATGAGCATCCGCACCCCCCCTCGACGTCCTGTTCATCGGCGGCTCCGGCGTCATCAGCGCCGCGAGCGTCACCCGAGCCGTGGGCCTCGGTCACCGGGTCACGGTCCTCAACCGCGGCACGTCGACCACGCGGCCGCTGCCGCCGGAGGTGGAGACGCTCGTGGCGGACGTGACCGACGACGCCGCGGTCGACGCCGCCCTCGCGGGCCGGGACTTCGACGTGGTCGCGCAGTTCCGCGCGTTCCGCCCGGACCATGTGGCGCACGACGTCGAGCGCTTCACCGGCCGCGTCGGTCAGTACGTCTTCGTCTCCTCCGCCTCGGCCTACCAGACGCCGCCCGCTCGGCTGCCCGTCACCGAGTCCACGCCGCTGCGCAACCCGTTCTGGCAGTACTCCCGGGACAAGATCGCGGGCGAGGACGTGCTGGTCCGCGCCTGGCGGGACCGCGGGTTCCCCGCGACGATCGTGCGCCCGTCGCACACCTATGACCGCACGCTGCTGCCCACCATGGGCGGCTGGACCGACGTCGCACGGCTGCGCGCCGGGAAGCCCGTCGTCGTGCACGGCGACGGCACCTCGCTGTGGACGCTGACCCACACGGACGACTTCGCGGTCGGGTTCGTGGGCCTGCTCGGCCACCCTGCCGCCGTGGGCGACACCTTCCAGATCATGGGCACGCACGCCCCGTCGTGGGACCAGGTCTACCGCTGGCTCGCCGCGGCCGCGGGCGTGGACGAGCCCGAGCTCGTCCACGTCGCCTCCGAGACGATCGCCCGCGTGCTCCCCGACGTGGGGCCGGGCCTGCTCGGCGACAAGGCGCACACGATGCTGTTCGACTGCGCCAAGGTGCGCGCCCTGGTCCCCGAGCTCGGCACCACCGTCACCTACGACCAGGCCGCCGTCGAGCAGGTCGCCTGGTTCGACGCGCACCCCGAGGCGCAGCGGGTGGACGACGCCCTCGACGCCGCGTTCGACCGCCTGGTCGAGCACGCGCGGGCCGTCTGAGCCCCGGTCGTCCCGGCAGGCGGCGGGGCCCGCCCACGTACCCTGCCGGGGTGACCCGCTCCCCCGCCCCGCTCGTCCTGCTCGACCTCGACGGCACGCTCACCGACTCCGCGCCCGGCATCGTCGCGGGCATCCGCCACGCGTACGGCGCGCTCGGACTGCCCGTGCCCGACGACGCCACGCTGCGCTCGTTCGTCGGCCCGCCCATCACCGCGTCGTTCCCCGCGCACGGCGTCCCGGCCGACCGGGTCGACGAGGCCGTCCGCGCCTACCGCGAGGTGTTCGCGGCGGGCGGCATGTACGACAACCGGGTGTTCGACGGCATCCCCGAGGTGCTGCGCGCCCTGCGGGCCGCCGGCTGCACGCTCGCCGTCGCGACCTCCAAGCCGGAGGTCTACGCGAAGCCCATCTGCGACCGGTTCGGGCTGACGGAGCTCGTCGACGACGTCTTCGGCGCCCCGCTCGACGGGGGCACCTCGACCAAGGCCGACGTCATCGCCAAGGCCCTCGCCGCCCTCGGCCGCACCTCCCCCGTGGTCCCGGCCGACGGCCCCGCGATCATGGTCGGCGACCGCGAGCACGACGTGCACGGCGCGGCCGAGCACGGCATCCGCTGCGTCGGGGTCACGTGGGGGTACGCCGCGCCCGGCGAGCTCGCGGACGCCGGCGCCGTCGCGCTCGTGGACGACGTCGCCGGCCTCACCGACGCCGTCCTCTCCCGCCTCGCCTGAGAGGCGGGCCGCGAGTCAGTCGCGGAGCAGGGGCAGCAGCTGCTCGCCCTGGCGGCGGATCTCGTCCAGGTACGGGGTGTCCGAGAGCACGAAGTGCGTGACGCCGAGGTCCTGGTAGCGGCGCAGCGACTTCGCGACGTCGGACGGCGAGCCCACCAGCCACGTGGTCCCGGCCCCGCCGCCCCCGGCACGCGCCGGGGCGGTGTACAGGTTCTCGTCGAGCACGTCGCCGCGCGCGGCGAGGTCGAGCAGTCGCTGCTGCCCCACGGCGACGGGCCGGTCCGCGGCCCGGTGGTCGGCGTCCCGGCGCCAGCCCTGCCGCCCCGACGACTCCGCGAGCTGCGCCACCTTCGCCTCGGCGTCGCGCCAGGCCTCGTCGGTCGTGTCGCGGACGAAGGTCGTGACGCGCAGCCCGAACTGCAGCGGCGCGAGCCCCCGGCCGACCCGCTCGCTCAGCGCGCGCAGCCGCTCGATCCGCTCGGCGACGCCGTCCAGCGGCTCGCCCCAGAAGAGCTGCACGTCCGCCTCGGCCGCCGCCACCTCCTCCGCCTCCGGCGACGCGCCGCCGAAGTAGAGCGTCGGGTGCGGGCGCGCGTCCCGGGCGACGGGCCGCAGCGGCAGCGTGGCGCCGGCGGCCCGGTAGTGCTCGCCGTCGAACGTCACGTCGTCCTGCGTCCACAGCCGGCGCACCAGCTGCAGGAACTCGCGCGTGCGGGCGTACCTCGCCGCCCGGTCGGTGACGTCGTCGCCGTACTGCGCGACGCCGTCCTGCCCCGACACGATGTTGATCCGCACCCGGCCGCCCGTGAGGTGATCGAGGGTGGCGGCCGCCGACGCGAGGTGCGCGGGCTGCCAGTAGCCGGGCCGGATCGCGATCAGCGGGTTGAACGTCGTGGTGCGCGCGGCGAGAGCCGCCGCCACGGTGAACGTGTCGGGGCGGCCCCAGCCGGTGCCGAGCAGCGCGCCGTCCCAGCCGTGCTCCTCGAGGGCGAGCGCCTGCTCGGCGAGGGAGTCGAGGCTGTTGTGGTCCGCCGTCACGGAGTCGCCACGGTGCCCCGGCCGCGCCTGGTTGGGGATGTACCAGAGGACGTCGGCGCTCATGCCCCCACCCCCGCGAGCTCGGCCGTGGTCCGGGCCCCCGCCGTCGACGACGGGTACCGGCTCGCGGGCCGCTCGAGCCCGTAGTGCTCGCGCAGCGTGGTGCCCTCGTAGGCGGTGCGGAACAGCCCGCGCTCCTGCAGGATCGGCACGACGTGCCCCGTGAACTCCTCCAGTCCGCGCGGTAGCACGGCCGGCATGACGTTGAAGCCGTCGGCGGCCTCTGCGTCGTACCACTCCTGCAGGGCGTCGGCGATCTGCTCGGGCGTGCCGGCCAGGGTGCGGTGCCCGCGCCCGCCGCCGAGGCGGCCGATGAGCTCGCGGACGGTCAACCGCTCGCGCCGCGCCAGCTCCACGATCAGCGTGTACCGGCTCTTGGCACCCTCGATCTCGTCCTCGTCGGGCAGGTCGGCGGGCAGCTGCCGGTCCAGCGGCAGGTCCTCGGGGTCGACGCGCAGGGTCGCGGCGAGCTGCCGGCGCGCGTACTCGGGCACGATGAGCTCGTCGAGCTCACGCTCGGCCGCGAGCGCCTCCGCCTCCGTGGACCCGAGGACGGGCACGATGCCGGGCAGGATCTTGACGCCCTGGGGGTCGCGCCCCGCTGCGACGGTCCGCGTCTTGAGGTCGGCGTAGAAGGCCCGGGCGTCGCCCAGGGTCTGGTGCGCCGTGAAGACGGCCTCGGCGTACCGCGCCGCGAGCGTCCTGCCGTCCTCGGACGACCCGGCCTGCACGATGAGCGGCCGCGCCTGGGGGCTGCGCGGGGTGGTGAGCGCGCCCGCGACGGAGAAGTGCTCGCCGACGTGCGCGGCCGGGTGGATCTTTCTCGCGTCCGCCCAGACGCCCTGCTCCTTGTCGCCGAGCACGGCGTCGTCGTCCCACGAGTCCCACAGCTTGTACGCGACGTCGAGGAACTCGGCCGCGCGCTGGTAGCGCACGGCGTGCGCGGGCTGGTCGTCGAGGCCGAAGTTGCGCGCGACGTCCGGGCCGGCCGTCGTCACGACGTTCCACCCGGCGCGCCCGCCCGAGACGATGTCGATGGAGGCGAACCGTCGCGCCAGGTTGTACGGCGAGTTGTAGGTGGTGGACGCCGTCGCGATGAGGCCGATCCGCTCGGTCGCGGCGGCGAGCGCGGTGAGCACGATCAGCGGGTCGAGCGACCCGGCGGGGCGGCGCCCGACGTCGCTGCGCAGGCCGGGGCCGTCGGCGAAGAAGACGGAGTCCAGCAGGCCGTCCTCCGCCGTGCGGGCGAGCCGCTGCAGATAGGCGAGGTCCGTGGACGTGTGGTCCGGCGAGCTCTCCGGCAGCCGCCACGACGCCTCGTGGTGGCCGGTGCTCATGAGGAACGCGTTGAGGTGGAAGCGGCCGGGCCGGTGCCCGGTGGCGGCGTCGCGGGTCATGCGGTCACGTCCTTCCGGTCGACGCCGAGGGCGTCGAGCAGCTCGGTGCGGATGGCGGCGAAGCGGGGGTCGGCGGCGTCGCGCGCGCCGCCCAGGTCGATGCGGCGCTCGACCGCGATGCGGCCGCGGTCGAGGACGACGACGCGGTCGGCGAGCACGATCGCCTCGTCGACGTCGTGGGTCACGAGCAGCACGGCCGGCCGGTGCCGGGCGTACAGGTCGCGCAGCAGCGTGTGCATGCGGATGCGGGTGAGGGCGTCCAGGGCCCCGAACGGCTCGTCCGCCAGCAGCAGCTGCGGCGAGCGCACCAGCGACCGGGCCAGGGAGACCCGCTGCTGCTCGCCGCCGGACAGCTCGTTCGGCCACGCAAGTTCCCGACCGGCGAGACCGACCTCGGCCAGGGCGGCCCGGCCGGCGTCGCGCGCAGCACGCCGCGCGCCGCCGAGACCGAGGACGACGTTGTCCAGCACCCGCGCCCACGGCAGCAGCCGCGAGTCCTGGAACACGACGGACACCTGGTCGGGCACGCGCACCTCACCGGTGCCCGCGACGCCGTGGTCGAGGCCCGCGAGCGCCCGCAGCAGCGTCGACTTGCCGGAGCCGCTCCGGCCCAGGATCGCGACGAACTCCCCCGCGCCGAGCTCCAGGTCGAGGTCGTCCAGCACCCGGTCCTCGCCGTACGCGCGCACGAGGCCGCGGACGGCGACGGCGGGGGCGTCGGCGGGAACCTCGACGACGGCGGTCAGTCCTCCAGCGTGCGTCGCCATGCGAGCGCCCTCCTCTGCAGCAGGCGGACGGCGGCGTCGGCACTGAAGCCGAGGACGCCGTAGACGACGAGGCCGACGATGATGACCTCGGTCTGGCCGTAGGTGCGGGCGAGCTCCATCATGTAGCCGATGCCCGCGGTGGCGTTGACCTGCTCGACGACGACCAGCGACAGCAGGGACCCGGTGACGGCGAACCGCAGGCCGAGCAGGAAGCCGGGCAGCGCGCCGGGCAGCACGACGCGGCGCACGAATTGCGGCCGGCTCAGCCGCACGGTCTCGGCCAGCTCCACGTACCGGGAGTCGATCGAGCGCAGCCCGTTGTGCGTGTGCAGGTAGATCGGGATGAAGACGCCGAGCGCGATGGTGATGACCTTCATCGGCTCGCCGATGCCGAACCACAGGATGAGCAGGGGCAGCAGCGCGAGGTTCGGGATGGCGCGCTTGACCTGGATCGGGCCGTCGAGCAGCGCGTCGCCGACCCGGCTCAGCCCGGAGGCGAGCGCCAGCACGACGCCCGCCGCGACGCCCCAGGCCAGGCCCAGGGCCGCGCGGGTCAGCGAGACCCCCAGGTTCTCCTGCAGGTCGCCCTGGGCGATCAGGTCGCCGGCCGTCGTGACCACCGTCCACGGCGCGCTGAGCACCCGCTGGTCGATGAGCCCCGAGGCGGAGCCGGCCACCCACACGCCGACCAGGACGGCGACGCCGACCAGCCCGGCCGCGGGGACCGGGCGGCCGAGCCCGAGCCGTCGTCCGGCGGGGCGGTCGTCGGGCCGGGGGCCGGGGCGGACGCCGGGCGGCCCGCCCGGGCGGCCCGGTGCCGGCTCCGTCGAGGTCCGGGCGCGGGGCACCGTGCCCGCCCGCGTCGCGGTGCCGAGCGCGGTCACCGGCCCTCCTCCGCGGCGCGCTGCGCCTCGACGCCCGCCGTCTGCGCCGCGACGAACCGCTGGTCGAACAGGTCGGCCGCGTCGAGCGGGTCCTCGCCGAGCTCCGTCGAGAGCAGGTCGATCGTGTCCTGCGTGCGCGCGATGCCCTCGGTGAGGTCGGCGGGGATGTCCGGCACCGCGGCGTGGTCGATGAGGTACTGGGCGTCCTCGTCGGTCAGCCCCTCGTGCTCGACGTAGTACCCCTGCTTCCACTCCTCGGGGTGCTCCGCGACCCACACCTTCGCCTTCGCCCACACCTCGACGTACTCGTGCAGGGCGGCGGCCTTGGCCGGGTCCTCGAGCACGGCCTTCGGCGCGTAGAGGTGTCCGGCGTCGTCCCGCAGACCGTGCCTGACCGACTGCGCGCCGTCCGCCTCGTACTTCGTGAGGTAGCGGAACAGCTGGGTGCCGCCGAGCGGCGCGACGTCCACCTCCCCCGCGGCCAGCGCCGTGGAGTACACGTCGCCGGTGCTGGGCAGCTCGACGAGCTCGACGTCGTCCTGGGTCAGCCCTGCCGCGCCCAACGCCTTGAGCACCAGCGCGCCCTGCGCCTGGCCGGGGCTGAACGCGATGCGCTTGCCGGCCAGGTCGTCGAGGGAACCCAGCGTCAGGCCGGGCCGCCCGGCCAGCTCGTAGACCGGGGCGTCCTGCCAGTTCTCGCGGTACTGGGTGGCGACGATCGACACCGGCACGCCCGTCCACGTGGCGTGGATGGGCGGGATCTCCGCGACCGCGCCGACGTCGAGCGACTCGGCGCGGAACGCCTCGATGGTCTGCGGCCCGCCCGACAGGTTGGCCCACTCCAGGTCGAACGAGAGGTCGTGCTCGATCTCGTCGCCGGCCAGCTCGAGCGCGACCTCGGTGGTCGGGTCGCCGACGACGAGCGTGGTGCCGTCGGGCACCGTGGACGGCAGGGGGTCGGAGGCGGCGAGCGTGCCGCCGGCGCCGTCGGCGGCGGCGTCGGCGGCGCAGCCGGCGGTGCCCAGCAGCGCGACGACGCCGACGGCGGCGGCCACGGCGTGCCGGGCGGTCGGGCCGGCGAGCGCGGGACGGGTGAGGGTGGTTCGGGGCATGACGGGTCCTCTCGGGGCGTGCGGGGGTACGCCACGTCACCCGCACGCACGACGGCGGACGGGGCGGTGGTCTCGAGCGGGGTGGTGCCGGAGGCGCGGCTCAGCGACGACGGGCCGGCTGCTCAGCTCGCGGGTGGCTCAGCGACAGCGACGACAGGGCCGACAGCGCCGGCAGGCGCACGGCGCGGCGGGCCCCGCGGTGCGGGTGCCCGGGGACCGTAGTCCGTTCGCGTCGGCGTGCATGCGGGGAAGGTAGGCGCCTGGCAAGGCCTGCGCGAGAGATCGCCGGAAAGTCTCACGATGCGGACCCGCCGACCCCCGTCGGTGGGCGCCGTCAGGACGAGGACCCTGATGACCGGTTCCTGACGGCTCCTGACAGTACCGGGCGGGCACGACGAAGGCCCCGGACCCTGTGAGGGGGTCCGGGGCCTTGTCGTCGACCGTCAGGTCAGTGGATCAGCGCGTCATTCCGCGCCGGCCTGCATCTGGCCGGTCGGGGGCAGGTCGTGCACCGAGACGCCGGCCGGTGCGTCGAGGGCCGCCGCGGCGCCGACCGAGACCGGCCCGCGCTCGTGCTCGCTCTTCGGCACCCCGCGGAAGGTGAACTCCCCGAGGATGCCCTCGCCCTCGCCGTCGACGAGCACCAGCTCGCCCGCCTTGACCTCGCCGAACAGGATCTTCTCGGACAGCGTGTCCTCGATCTCCCGCTGGATCGCCCGCTTGAGCGGACGGGCGCCGAGCACCGGGTCATAACCCTTCTCGGCCAGCAGGTGCTTCGCCGCGGGCGTGAGCTCGATGCCCATGTCCCGGTCGCGCATCCGCTTGTCCAGCTTGGCGATCTCCAGGTCGACGATCTCGATGATCTCGTCCTGCGAGAGCTGCGGGAACACCACCACGTCGTCGACACGGTTGAGGAACTCCGGCCGGAAGTGCTGCTTGAGCTCCTCGTTGACCTTCGCCTTCATGCGCTCGTAGGAGGTCACCAGGTCGCCGCCGGCGTTGAAGCCGGTCTGGACGCCCTTGGCGATGTCCCGCGTGCCGAGGTTCGTGGTCATGATGATCACGGTGTTCTTGAAGTCCACCACGCGGCCCTGCGAGTCGGTCAGACGACCGTCCTCGAGCACCTGCAGCAGCGAGTTGAAGATGTCGGCGTGCGCCTTCTCCACCTCGTCGAACAGGACCACCGAGAACGGCTTGCGCCGCACCTTCTCCGTGAGCTGGCCGCCCTCGTCGTAGCCGACGTAGCCGGGGGGCGAGCCGAACAGCCGCGAGACCGTGTGCTTCTCCGAGAACTCGGACATGTCGAGCTGGATCAGCGCGTCCTCGTCCCCGAAGAGGAACTCGGCGAGCGCCTTGGCCAGCTCCGTCTTCCCGACGCCCGTGGGGCCGGCGAAGATGAACGAGCCACCGGGGCGCTTCGGGTCCTTGAGCCCGGCGCGCGTGCGGCGGATCGCCTGGGACAGCGCCTTGATGGCGGTCTCCTGGCCGACGACCCGCTTGTGCAGCTCGTCCTCCATGTGCAGGAGCTTGCTGGACTCCTCCTCGGTGAGCTTGACGACGGGAATGCCTGTCGACATCGCCAGCACCTCGGCGATCAGCTCGTCGTCCACCTCTGCGACGGAGTCGAGGTCACCCGACTTCCAGGCCTTCTCCTTGTCGGCCCGCTGGGCGGTGAGCTGCTTCTCCTTGTCCCGCAGCCCGGCGGCCTTCTCGAAGTCCTGCTCGTCGATCGCCGACTCCTTGTCGCGGCGCGCCTCGGCGATGTCCTCGTCGAGGGCCTTGAGCTCCGGAGGCGCCGTCATGCGGCGGATGCGCAGGCGCGCGCCCGCCTCGTCGATCAGGTCGATCGCCTTGTCCGGCAGGTACCGGTCGTTGATGTACCGGTCCGCGAGCTGCGCGGCGGAGACCAGCGCGGAGTCCGTGATGGACACGCGGTGGTGCGCCTCGTAGCGGTCGCGCAGGCCCTTGAGGATCTCGATGGCGTGCTCGAGCGACGGCTCGTTGACCTGGATCGGCTGGAAGCGGCGCTCCAGCGCCGGGTCCTTCTCGACGTACTTGCGGTACTCGTCGAGGGTGGTCGCGCCGATGGTCTGCAGCTCGCCGCGGGCCAGCATCGGCTTGAGGATGCTCGCCGCGTCGATCGCGCCCTCGGCGGCGCCTGCCCCGACGAGCGTGTGGATCTCGTCGATGAACAGGATGATGTCGCCGCGGGTACGGATCTCCTTGAGCACCTTCTTCAGGCGCTCCTCGAAGTCACCGCGGTAGCGCGAGCCCGCCACGAGTGCGCCCAGGTCCAGCGTGTAGAGCTGCTTGTCCTTGAGCGTCTCGGGCACGTCGCCGCGCACGATGTCCTGCGCGAGGCCCTCGACGACGGCCGTCTTGCCGACGCCGGGCTCGCCGATCAGCACCGGGTTGTTCTTGGTGCGGCGGCTCAGCACCTGCATGACCCGCTCGATCTCCTGGCTGCGCCCGATGACCGGGTCGAGCTTGCCCTCGCGCGCGGCCTGGGTGAGGTTGCGGCCGAACTGGTCGAGGACGGCGGAGCCGGACGGCTGCCCCTCCTGCGGGCCGCCGGCGGCCACGGGCTCCTTGCCCTGGTAGCCGCTCAGCAGCTGGATGACCTGCTGGCGCACCTTGTTGAGGTCGGCGCCCATCTTGGTGAGCACCTGGGCGGCGACGCCCTCGCCCTCGCGGATGAGGCCGAGCAGGATGTGCTCGGTGCCGATGTAGTTGTGCCCGAGCTGGAGCGCCTCGCGCAGCGACAGCTCCAGCACCTTCTTGGCGCGCGGCGTGAACGGGATGTGCCCGCTCGGGGCCTGCTGGCCCTCGCCGATGATCTCGGTGACCTGCGTGCGGACGCCGTCGAGCGAGATGCCCAGCGACTCCAGCGCCTTGGCCGCCACGCCCTCACCCTCGTGGATGAGGCCGAGCAGGATGTGCTCGGTGCCGATGTAGTTGTGGTTGAGCATCCTCGCTTCTTCCTGCGCGAGGACGACCACCCGACGGGCTCGGTCCGTAAATCTCTCGAACATGTGCTGCTCCCTCACGAGCGGCGTTTCCTGCACCCCGTCGGTTGACGGCTACAGCCTGACCGCTACGACTCTATGCGCTCCCAACTCCCCGGCCCCCCTCGGTAAGCCCATGTTCGCCAGGGGCGTGACGGCGTGCCGCGTTGCCACCCGCGGGAGGTGCGTCCACGCTCGGAGGAAGGCGGTCGTCGCCGCGGGGATCGCCACCGAGGGGGTACCGATGGACGAGCTCGAGCAGCAGCCGGGAGCCACGGGCGGGGCGGGGCACGACGCGAGACCGCGGGCGTGGAACGGTGACGACGCGCGCCTGGCGCAGTTCTCCGGCGTCCTCGGCGAGGTGCACGACCCCCTGACCTGGGGGCTCGACCTGGAGGACGAGGCCCTCACCGGGCACTCGGACTCCGAGGACCCGACGTGCGAGCGGTTCGTGCGCGCCTACCGCAGCTTCACCGGGGAGGCCCTGGAGGTCGAGACCCTGCGCACCCGGGTCCCGGACGACGACGTCGAGGACGTGGTGCGTGCCGCGTGCAGCGGCGCGCTCGCCGCGCCCCTGCACGCCGACATCGCCGCACCCGTCGAGCCGGACGGCGACGGCGGCCACGACGGCGGGTCCCCCGACTTCGCCGACTCCTTCCAGGACTACCGCAGCGCCATGCGTGCCCTGGTCGCCGAGGTGGACAAGGCCCCGCTGCGCACGGGGACGTTCGCTGTCGACGGCGACGACGCCGAGTGCGTGCGCGTCACGGCCCGCGACACCACCGCCGTGTACGTGGCGGCGGTCGACCGCGCCCTGGTGGTCACCGGCCCGGCCGACCTCGTCGACCGGGTGGAGGTGGTGACCCGGCACGTCGACGCCCTCCTGTCGGGGCCCGGTCGCAGCGATGGTGCGGAGGACGCGCCGCCGCCCACCGACACCTGACGGCGGAGGGTGATCGATGGCGTGATCGATGCCCCGCCGCCTCGCCCTGACGGGCGCGGGGCGGCGACCTATCCTGCAGACCAAGGGACAGGTCGTCCGGCACGACGAGGACGACGGCACGCACGGCGAGAGAGTCGGGGTGAACGATGCGCGGCATCGTGGTCGGGGTGAACGGGTCGGCCGAGTCGGACGAGGCCCTGGACTGGGCGATGCGGGAGGCCGCGTCGGCCGCCGTGCCGCTCACGCTGGTGATGGTCGCCGCGGGTGCCGGCAAGGGCGCGGACGCCGCCGCGCACGAGGCAGCCCTGGCGCCCGAGCACGAGGAGGCGCAGGGGCTGCTCGACGCCGCGCGCGCCCGGACCGGGCTCGACGTCGAGGGGACGGTCACGGCGGCTCCCGGGCCGGCGGCGGACCGGCTGCTCGAGCTCGGCTCCGACGCCGACATGCTCGTCCTCGGCCGCCGCCGCCGCGGACGGCTCGGCCGGGCCGTGCTCGGCTCGGTGTCGACGACGGTCGTGGAGCACGCAGGCGTGCCCGTCACGGTGGTGCGCCACGGCGACCCGGACGGCGCCGCGGAGGACGACGTGCCCGCCGAGGCGACGCCGCGCATCGTCGTCGGCGTCGACACGTCGACCCCGAGCGTCGCCGCGCTGCGGCACGCCTGCCAGGTCGCGGCTCGGACGGGGGCGTCGATCGACGCCGTCTTCGCGTGGCAGATCACCACGCTGGCCCCGCTGCCCGGCTCCTGGGGCTGGGCGCCGCCCGTCGACGACTACGAGAAGTTCGCGGCCGACTCGCTCGCGGAGGCGGTGCGCTCCGCCGGCGTGACCCTGCCGCCCGAGCGGCTGACCCGCCGGGTCGTGCACGGCCAGGCCGCCAAGCAGCTCGTGGCCGCGGCGCACGGCGCCGAGCGGCTCGTCGTCGGCGCGCGCGGCCTCGGTGGCTTCGACCGGCTGCTGCTCGGGTCGGTGAGCCGGCAGGTGCTCGACTTCGCGCCCTGCCCCGTGACCGTCGTGCGCGGCTGACGCCGCCCCCCAAGGTCGGTCAGGCGAGCGCCTGCTCCAGGTCCGCGACCAGGTCCGTCACGTCCTCGATCCCGACGGAGAGGCGCACGAGGTCGTCGGGCACCTCCAGGGAGGTGCCCGCCACCGAGCCGTGCGTCATGCGGCCCGGGTGCTCGATCAGCGACTCCACGCCGCCGAGCGACTCGGCGAGCGTGAAGACCTGCGTCTGCGCGCACACGGCCAGCGCCTTCTCCTCGCTGCCCGCACGGAACGACACCATGCCGCCGAACCCGCGCATCTGGCGGGCGGCGACGTCGTGCCCGGGGTGCGACGCGAGGCCCGGGTAGAGCACCGCGGTGACGGCCCGGTGCCCGGCGAGGAAGTCCGCGACCGCGGCGGCGTTGGCCTGGTGGCGGTCCATGCGGACGGCGAGCGTCTTGAGCCCGCGCAGCGTGAGCCACGCGTCGAACGGTCCGGCGACGGCGCCCGAGGAGTTCTGGTGGAAGCCGACGGCGCCCGCCACGTCCGTGCCGCCCGCGGGCGACTCGAGACCGCCCGGCAGCCGGGCGCCCGCCGCGACCACGAGCGCTCCCCCGACCACGTCGCTGTGCCCGCCGATGTACTTGGTCGTCGAGTGCACGACGACGTCCGCGCCGAGCGCGAGCGGCTGCTGCAGGTAGGGGGTGGCGAACGTGTTGTCGACGACGAGGAGCGCGCCGGCGTCGTGCGCCACCTCGGCGAGGGCCGCGACGTCGCTCACCCCGAGCAGCGGGTTGGTGGGCGTCTCCACCCAGACGACCCGGGTCTCGGGACGGATCGCCGCCCGGACCGCCTCGACGTCGCCGAGGTCGACCGGCGTGTGCTCCACGCCCCACGGCCCGAAGACCCGCGCGATGAGCCGGTAGGTGCCGCCGTACGCGTCGTCGGGCACGACCACGTGGTCGCCCGGGCGCAGCACCGCGCGCAGCAGCGTGTCCTCCGCGGCCAGCCCGGAGGCGAACGCGAACCCGCGCGCCGGGTCCAGGCCCCCGGACTCAGCGGCGGCGAGCGCCTCCTCGAGCGCGGTGCGCGTCGGGTTGGCGGAGCGGGAGTACTCGTACCCGCCCCGCAGCCCGCCCACGCCGTCCTGCTTGTAGGTGGACACCTGGTGGATGGGCGGCACGACGGCGCCCGTCGTCGGGTCCGGGTCCTGACCGGCATGGATGGCGCGGGTCGAGAAGCCGGTGCGGGTCCAGTCCGGGTGCTCGCTGCCGTGGTCGCTGCTCGTCGTGGTCACCCGGCCAGACTACGCACGGGCGTGGTCACCGGCCCGCGACGAACCCGAGGAGGTCGTGCCGGGTGAGGACGCCGACGGGGTCGCCGTCCTCGACGACGAGGAGCGCGTCGGCTGCGGTGAGCGCGGACCGCACGGCGTCGACGCCCTCGCCGGCGCCGATGAGCGGCAGACGTGGCTCCATGTGCGCGTCGACGCGGTCGGCGAGGGAGGCGCGGCCGGAGAACACGGCGTCGAGCAGCGCCCGCTCGGTGACGGCGCCCGCCACCTCCCCGATCTTCACGGGAGGCTCGGCGCCGACGACCGGCATCTGCGAGACGCCGTACTCGCGCAGGATCTCGATCGCGTCGCGCACGGTCTCGCTCGGGTGCGTGTGCACGAGGTCGGGCAGCCGCCCGTCCTTGGCGCGCAGGATGTCGCCCGCGGTGACGCCCTCCTCGTCGGGCAGGAACCCGTACGACCGCATCCACGTGTCGGAGAAGATCTTCGACAGGTAGCCGCGACCGCCGTCGGGCAGCAGGACGACGATCACCGCGTCCGCCGCGGCCGCGGCGTCCTCCTCCTCGAGACGGCCCGCCAGCCGCAGCGCCGCCTCGACGGCCATCCCGCACGACCCGCCCACCAGCAGGCCCTCCTCGCGCGCGAGCCGACGCGTCATCGCGAAGGAGTCGGCGTCGGTCACGGCGATGACCTCGTCGGGCACCTGCGGGTCGTAGGCCGCGGGCCAGAAGTCCTCGCCGACGCCCTCGACGAGGTAGGGGCGCCCGTCCCCGCCCGAGTAGACCGAGCCCGCCGGGTCGGCGCCGACGATCCGCACGGGGCCTCCCTCCGAGCGGCCCGCCGAGACCTCCTTGAGGTAGCGGCCCGTGCCCGTGATGGTGCCGCCCGTGCCGACGCCGGCGACGAAGTGCGTCACCCGCGCGTCCGTGTCCGCCCACACCTCGGGGCCGGTGGACTCGTAGTGCGACAGCGGACCGTTCGGGTTGGCGTACTGGTTCGGCTTCCAGGCGCCCGGGATCTCCTGCACCAGCCGGTCGGACACCGAGTAGTAGGAGTCCGGATGGTCGGGCGGGACGGCGGTGGGGGTCACGACGACGCGCGCCCCGTACGCCCGCAGCACGTCGCGCTTGTCCTCGCTCACCTTGTCCGGGCAGACGAAGACGCAGTCGTAACCCTTGCGCTGCGCGACGAGCGCGAGGCCCACGCCGGTGTTGCCCGACGTCGGCTCGACGATCGTGCCGCCCGGCCGCAGCTCGCCCGAGGCCTCGGCCGCCTCGATCATCTTCAGCGCGATGCGGTCCTTGACCGAGCCGCCGGGATTCACGTACTCGACCTTCGCGAGGATCGTCGCGCTCAGGCCCTCGGTGACACGGGTGAGCCGCACGAGCGGGGTGTGCCCGACGAGCTCGGAGATGTGTTCCGCGTATCTCATGTCCCGATCATGCCGCGCTACCAGCGCTCGCGCGTGGTGCCGCGGAACGCGAGCACCAGCACGCGCACGGCGAGCACGGTGCCGACGAACCCCAGCGCGGCCCCGAGCACCGTGAACCACGGCAACTGCGGAGCGAGCATCGGTCCGCCGTCGGCGACGAGCAGCACGACCGCGCCGACGACGGCACCCACGGCGACGAGCGTCATGATGACCTGCTGCACCAGGCCGGAGAGGAAGGCCCTGTCGGCGGGGTCGGCGAACGCGCGGACGGCGACGGTGAACCGCCCCTCCTCCAGGTCGCGCACGAGCCGCGTGACCCGCCGCGGCAGGCGCTCCAGCTCCGGCGCGAAGCCGAGCAGCTGCTGCGTGGCCTTGCGGCGCACCGCCTCGGGGGTCATGAGCCGGCCGAGCAGCGGGCGGCCGTGGTCGCGGGCGCCCGAGACGAGGTCGTAGCCGGGGCTGAGCAGGCCGAGCGTGCCCTCCAGCGACGCGAACGTGCGGAACGCGGCCGCGACCTGCGGCGGCACCGCGATCCCCGACGACGTCACCAGGCGCACGAGCCCGGCGAACGCCGCACCCGCGCCGGCTCCCGCGCGGAACCGGAGCACGAGCTGCCCCACCTCGCGCTCGAGGCGCCGCGCGTCCAGGCCGGGCGGGGCGTCGAGCAGCTCGAGCAGCGCGTCGGTGGCGGCGATGGCGTCGTCGCCGTCGATCGCCAGCAGCAGTGCGCCGAGGGCGATGCGCTCGGGCTCGCCGAGCCTCCCGACCGACCCCATGTCCAGCAGGCCGAGGCCGCCGTCGGCCAGCACGAGCACGTTGCCCGGGTGCAGGTCGGCGTGGAACGTGCCCGCCACGAGCAGCTGGTCGAGCGCGGCGCTCAGCAGCCGGTCCGCGAGCGCCGTCCGCGTCCCCGCGTCGAGCCCCGCGAGCAGGGCCTGCGCCTGGCCGACGGGGACGCCGTCCAGCCGCTCCAGCACGAGCAGCGTGTCGCTCGACGGCCCGTCCACGACGTCGGGCACCACGACCAGGGGGCCCGACGACGCGCCGTCGTGCGTCGTGACGTCGAGGGCGGTGCGCAGCGCGCGCGTGTTCTCCGCCTCGACCGCGTAGTCGAGCTCCTCGCGCAGCGAGGCCGCGAAGCCGTCGGCCAGCGCGACGACGCCGAGGGTGCGCCCCCACGCGGTGTCCCTCTCCAGACGCCGGGCGAGCCTGCCGAGGATCGCGAGGTCCACCGCCACCTGCTCGCGTGCGCCCGGGCGCTGCACCTTCACCACCACGTCGCGCCCGTCGAGCAGACGCGCCGCGTGCACCTGGCCCACCGAAGCGGACGCGAGGGGCTCCGGGTCGAGGGCCTCGAAGACCTCGGCCGCGGGCCGGCCGAGCGACTGCTCGACGACGGCCTCCACCTGGCCCCACGGCGCCGGGGGCACGTCGCTCTGCAGGGTCGCGAGCGTCTCCGTGACGGCGTCCGGCAGCAGGTCGCGGCGGGTGGACAGCATCTGGCCGAACTTCACGAACGTGACGCCCGCGTCGCTGAGGGTGTCGCGCAGGCTGACGGCGAGGCGGCGCGCGTCGGAGCGGGACGCCGCACGCGCGTCGTCCCGCCGGTTCCGGCCGAGGGCGCCGCCCAGGCCGTGCCGGACGGCGATCGCCACGACCTGCGCGTAGCGACGCGTCTCGCGCCGCCCCTGCCGCAGCCGCCGGACGGCGCGCCACGGCGTGGGCAGGGTGCCCGTGGGCACCAGCAGCTCCAGCACGAGCAGCACGCACAGGCCCAGCACGAACGCCCAGCAGAAGACGATGGTGATCCCCACCAGCGCCACCCACGGGTCCACCTCGAGCGTGCCGTCGCCGCTCCACCACCCGGCCGCGCGCAGCCCGCTCGTGAGCGCGCCCGACGCGCCCGAGATCGCGACCAGCGACACGAGCGCCGCGCGGATCCAGCCGACGGGCGCGCCCATCACGCGTCGCGACGTCCACGCGAGCAGCACCAGCATCGCCACCGTCGAGAGGAACGCGAAGATCGCGCCGACCACGCCGCCTACCACGTCCACGTGAGCTCCATGGCGCCCACTCTCCCGGACACGACCACCTGCCGTCGTGCCGAACATGCGGTTGCGCTCGTTATCGACGTCCAGAACGAGCGCAACTGCATGTTCGGCCGTCGAGGCGGCGTCAGGCGCGGGTGGCCCAGGCCGCGAGGCCGAGGGCGACGACGTCCTCCGCGAGCGCCGCGGGCAGGTCCGGCCACCCCCGGCTCGCGACCACCGACCGCCAGGCCGCGCCCGTGAAGGTGCCGGCCGCCCCGCCCGCGGCGCCGGCGACCAGCGCGGCGACCGTGGACGCCGGGCCGACATGGTGCCGGCGCGCCAGAAGGAGGCCGCCGAGCGCCCCGCTCGCGGCCCGTGACTGCGGGCCGGGGCTGTCGAGGCGGCTCGGCGCGGTGGGCAGCTTGTCCCCGACGAGCTCACCGGCGACGGCGAGACCCGCGAGCAGGCGCGGCATGCCGGCCGGACGGCGCAGGCGGTGGGTGGGCAGCCGGTGCGCCGGCACCGGGCCGAGCAGCGGGGCGGCGACGCCGAGCGACGCGCGCGAGCCCGCGGCCACCCCCAGCGCCAGCGCGCGGACGACGAGCGGTGCGGTCATGCGCCCACCCTGGCACCGCTCGCCCCGATCCGCCGAGGTAGTCCGAGACCTGCCCCACGTGGCGCAGGGCGGCGGTCAGCGGTCGGGCACTGCCTCCGGAGCAGAACCGTCGGACAGCGCGTGACGGCGGTCGTCACGCATCAGGACGCTCGCGACGACGGTCACCACGACCACGACGACGCCCATGACGATGTACGAGTTGCCGAAGCCGATCGTGTCGTAGGCGGCACCGAACGCCCAGGAGAAGATGACGATGCCGATCTGCTTGGCCATGTTGAAGCCGAGCATGTAGGCCGTGGCCGAGATCCGGACGTCGAACATGCGGGTCAGGTACTTCATCACCGAGATGAGCATGAGCGGCATCTCGATCGCGGCGAGCAGCCGCCAGACGATGAGCATCTCGGTCGAGGTGAAGAATGCCGAGCCCAGCACACGCACGACGAGGACCAACCCGAACAGGAGGAGCCCGTTCTTGGCGCCGATCCGGTTGATGAGGAACGGCGTCGCGATCATGACGACCGCTTCGAGCAGGATCTGCACGAACACGACCCGGGAGAACAGCACCTGCGAGTCGATGCCGCCGGTGACGAACTGCGCGAAGTAGTTCGGGAACTGCTGGTCGAAGACGTCGTAGAGCGCCGCGGTGCCGAACATCAGCACCATGAAACCGACGAACGACCGGTTGGTGAGCAGCTGCCTGACGGTCGCGAGCGTGACCTTGGTCCGCGCCTCGCCGGCGGCGTCGCCGCTCGCCGCCGCGTAGCCGGGCTCACCGGGCTTCGGGGTGCGCGCCACGAAGAGCAGCACGCCGAGCACGATCGCGGAGAAGGTTCCGGCCCACCAGATGTTGTCCGGGTTCGAGGCCCAGATGAAGCCGCCGACGAGGGACGCGGTGGCACCGGCGACGGACCCGAACAGGCGTACGTGCCCGTACTCGAAGCCGTTGGCGCGCGCGTTGCGCTCGTTGAACGTCTCGACGATCCCGACGCCCGCGTTGAGGGTCAGCGACAGGAAGACACCGCCGACGACGGCGCCGAGCACCTGGTTCGCGTTCACGATCGGGGTGAACACGAACGCGAAGAACGGCCCCATCATGGCGCCGACGAGGACGACGAACGCGAAGAGGTTCTTGCGGAAGCCGAGCTTGTCCTGGATGAAGCCGTAGAACGGCTGCAGGCAGAACGCCGTGAAGGCCATCACCGAGTTGAGCAGACCGATGTTGCCGTGCGACATCCCGGCCTCGGTCTCCAGCCAGCGGCTGAGGAACGTGAACGCGAGCTGCCAGATGGCGAAGTAGAAGAAGAACAGCCCGCCGAAGTTCCAGAAGGCGAGCTTCTTCAGGGAGTCGCGGGCCCGGGGCTTGGCGGTGGCGCCGTCGGGGGTCGCGGTGGTGATGGACATCAGAAGGCTCCGTCAGCGGGGAGGACCTCGGTCGAGGTGGGGGTGGGGCGGGTGTCGGGCACGGGCGTGCCCCACAGGGGGCTGCCGTCCGCGTCGAAGGGCAGCACCTGGGCGCGGGCGTGCCGGTTCGGGTCCCACAGCGGGTCGCCGGAGATCTCGGTGTACGTGCGGGCGTGGTAGACGAGGACGGCGTCACCGTCGGGCGTCTCGGTGAACGAGTTGTGGCCGGGGCCGTACTGGCCCACGGACGGGTCGGAGACGAAGACCGGCTGCGCGCTCTTGGTCCACGACGCGGGGTCGAGGAGGTCGGCGTCCGCGTCGGCGGTGAGCACGCCCATCGCGTAGTCGACGCCGGTGGCGGCGCCCGAGTACGTGAGGAAGACGCGCCCGCCGCGCACCAGGACCGACGGGCCCTCGTTGACCCAGAACCCCTCGATCTCCCAGTCGAACTCCGGTCGCGTCAGCTCGACGGCAGGCGTGGCGAGCGTCCAGGGGGTCGACATCCGGGCGATGTACAGGTTGGAGTGGCCGCGCACGGTGAGGTCCTGCTGCGCCCAGACCAGGTACTGCGCGCCGTCGATCACGACGCTGGTGGCGTCCAGGGCGAACGACTCCCAGCCGGTGTCGACCTGGCCACGCTCCACCCACTCGCCGTCGAACGGGTCCTCGGCGGTGTTCTCCAGCACGAAGATGCGATGGTTGAACGTCTCGTTCTCGCTCGGTGCGTCGACGGTGCCGTGGTCGACGGGGGCCGCGGCGTAGTAGATGTACCAGGCGCCGTCCACCCGGTGGATCTCCGGGGCCCAGATGAGCTGTGACTGCGGACCGGTGGCGTGCTTGGTCCAGACGGTCACCTCCTCGGCCGCCTGCAGGTCCTCGAGGCGGTCCGCGCGGCGAAGCACGATGCGGTCGTACCGCGGGTGGGAGCCGGTGAAGTAATAGGTCCCCTCGTGCCGGAGCACGCACGGGTCGGCGCGCTGCAGCACGATCGGGTTGATCGTGACCTGGTCCGTCATTGGTGTCTCTTCCTCCGGTGTCCTGCACTGGTCCGGCAGAGCGCATCGAGCGCTGCTCCACCGAAAATGTAAACGATGTAAACCAGTGGTCGACGTGACGTCCACGACGTCCGCGCCCGGAGCGGCGCCATGACCAGGAACGAAGGCAGCACGGTGTGACGAGGCCCACGCGAGCCCCGTCACCACCCGGGCCTCAGGGCGTGACGACGAGCCCCAGCGACTCGGCGACGACGACCGCCTGCGCCGGGTCGACGACGGCGCCCGTCAGGCGGGCCGCGCGCGGGTCGAGCGCCGACAGGTCGGTGCCGCGCAGCACCGCCCCGCGCAGGTCGACGTCGGCCAGCTCAGCGCCGGACAGATCGACCCCGATCACCGTGGCCCCGGACAGCCGGGCGCCCACGAGGTCGGCCTCCCGCATCCGCAGCCCCTCGAGGTGCACGCCGTCCAGGGCCGCCCGGTGCAGCGTCACGAACGACCAGTCGCCGCGCTCGGCACGGAACAGGTCGAACCGACAGTCGTCGAAACGGGAGCCCACGAGCTTGCAGCCCTCGAACGACGCGTCGAACAGATTGGCGCGGCTGAACGTGCACCCCGTGAACGCGGAGTCCCTCCACACCGACGCGTTGAACCGCACCCCGCGGAACGTGCACTCCTCGAACGTGGCGCCGATGGCCGTGACCTCGGTGAGGTCGACCTCCACGAGCTCCACGCGCTCCAGCGTCACGCCGGACAGGTCCAGCCCGTACCAGTCCTCGCCCCGCACGCTGCTGCCCGGCTCGATGGCGCCCGGCCCGGAACCTCGCTCGACATCGCTCATCCTCCCGACGCTACCGGCGGCTTGCGACACTGGACCCGTGCCCGACACGACGACGCCCCGAGGCCTGATCCTGACCCCCGGCGCGGGGGCGAGCCGCGACCACCACACGCTCGTGGCGGTGGAGCGGCGGCTCGCGGCGCTGGACCCGCCGCTGGTCACCGAGCGGGTCGACTTCCCGTACCGGCTGGCGGGCAAGCGGATGCCGGACCGCCCGCCCGTGGCGGTCGCGCACCTGCGCGCGGAGGCCGCCCGGTTCGCCGGCGAGCTCGGCGTGGGCACCGACGCGCTGCTGCTGGGCGGCCGGTCGTACGGCGGGCGGATGTGCTCGATGGCGGTGGCCGAGGGCCTGCCCGCGGCGGGGCTCGTGCTGCTCAGCTACCCGCTGCACCCGCCGGGGAAGCCCGAGCGGCTGCGCGTCGAGCACTTCCCGGACATCGCCGTGCCGGTGCTGTTCGTCGCCGGCGACCGCGACCCGTTCGGCAGCCCGGACGAGCTGGCCGAGCATGCGGCGGCCATCCCGGGCCCCGTCACGACGGTCACCCTGGCCGGCGCGCACGACGTGCGGGGCAAGGACGACGACGTCGCAGCCGCCGTCGCGGACTGGGTGCGCACGCTCTGACCCACCGGCCGTGCCGGGTCCGCGTGTCCACCGAAGCGCGTTTTTGTCCGCTCGCGCTCGGCACGAGCGTCTTCCTGCCAGCATCTGTCCCGTCACGACCGTCGACCGACGGCACATGTGTGCAAGGAGGCCCTCATGTCCACGAGAAAGCTCCGACGCCCTGGCGTCGCGATCCTCGCCGTCGGCGCCCTGGCGGCGCTCGGCGCCTGCAGCGGCGGCACCGGTGCGGGCGGGGGCGACGAGGACGTCACCCTCACGTTCGCGTGGTGGGGCGACGCGTCGCGCGCCGAGCGGTACGAGAAGGCGATCGACCTGTACGAGGACAAGAACCCGCACGTCACCGTCCAGTCGTCGTACGCGTCGTTCGCCGACTACTGGACGGCGCGGAACACGGAGGCGGCGAGCGGCAGCCTCCCGGACGTGTTCCAGATGGACGTGACCTATCTGTCGCAGTACGGCGGCACCGGACAGGTCGCCCCGCTCGACGAGTTCGTCGAGGACGGCACGATCGACATCTCCACGTTCCCGGAGACGGTGATGCCGGCCGCCAAGGTGGACGGCAAGCTCGTCGGTATCCCGACCAGCACGGGCGGCATCGCGAACTTCTTCAACACGGGTCTGATGAAGGAGCTCGGGGTCGACGTGCCCGAGGGCGACCTCACCTGGGACGAGTACGACGCCGTCCTGTCGCAGGTCGGGAAGGCCGGCGCGGACCACGACCCGCAGGTGAGCGGCTCGACGCAGTACACGCAGATCTGGACGGTGTTCGAGATCTGGCTCGCGCAGCAGGGCAAGTCGCTCTACACCGCGGACGGCGCGCTCGGCTTCACCGAGGCCGACCTCACCGCGTGGTGGGAGCGCGCGACGCCGCTCTTCGAGGATGACGGGTTCATCGACCCGAAGCGCCAGGAGCAGCTCAACGGCGCGGACGTGCTGGGCTCCGGCGTCACCGCCAGCGAGCTCAGCTTCTACAACTTCCTGGTGCGCTTCTCGGAGGGCAGCGCGGGCGGCGAGTTCACCATGACGCTCCCGCCGGCCGACGACGCCGGCAACCGCGGCCTGTACCTCAAGCCGTCGCTCGAGCTGTCGATGTCGGCGAACTCGGAGCACCCCGAGGAGGCGGCGAAGTTCATCGACTTCATCGCCAACGACCCCGAGGTGAGCAAGGAGTTCGGTCTGTCGCGCGGCGCCCCGATCTCCCAGCCGGCGCTCGACGCTCTGGAGACGGAGGGCCTCGACCAGCAGATCCTCGAGTACTGGGAGCAGCTGTCCGAGGTGGCGGGCGACACTCCCCCGCCGCCGCCCGAGGGTGCCGGCGCCGTCGAGGTGGAGTTCACCCGCATCGCGCAGGACATCGGGTTCGGCTCGACGAGCCTCGACGACGGCGTCAGGGAGTTCTTCTCCATCGCGCCGGGGATGCTGGGCTGACGCACCGCTGATCACGTGCCGGTCGGGCCTGTCGCGACCCGTCCTGGGTTTCGACAGGCTCGACCAGCGGTGTGGTCACGGCGGGCTCGACCGTCGAGTCGGCGACTCAGCGGCCGCCCGCGGGCTCGGCCGGGTAGGCGGCGGGCTTCTTGCCCAGCTCGACGGCCAGCTCGTGCCGCCCGGCGAGGATGTCCGGCCGCTCCTCGTCCCGCTGCCGCAGCGCGTCGGCCTGCAGCTCGGGTGACAGGTGGTCCCAGTACAGGGTGCCGTCCAGGTGCTGCGCCTCGTGGATGAAGGCCCGCGCCAGGAACCCGCTCCCGGACAGCTGCACCGGGCCGCCGTGCTGGTCGACGCCGCGCACGGTGGCGCCGCCGGGCCGCTCCAGCGGCTCGTAGGCGCCGGGCACGGACAGGCAGCCCTCGTCCTCCGTCTCGGGCTCGGCGTCGAGGTCCATCTCGAGCACGGGGTTGACGACGTGGCCCACGTGCCGGTCCCCGCGCTCGTCGGTGACGTCGTAGACGAACAGCCGGATCCCGACGCCGACCTGCGGCGCCGCGAGGCCCACGCCCTCGGCGTTCTCCATCGTGGCGAACATGTCGTCGATCAGGCGCGCGAGCTCGGGGGTGGAGAGCTCCTCGACCGTCGCGGCGGGGGCGTGCAGCACGGGCTCGCCGATCTCCGTGATCCGCAGCACGCGGCCGCGCGCCGCCTCGGGCGCCTGAGCCGGGTACGGGTCCACCGGCTCACCCAGCAGGTACGTGGTGGGCCGACGTCGACCGAAGCTCCAAGCCATGGGCGAAGCCTAGGTGAGCTCGGAGGTACCCGTGCCCCGCTCGCGCGATCGCCCCGCCGTCGCGTACGTGCGCGTGCGCTGGCTGGAGGCCGAGCCAGCCGCGATGCGGCCCCGCGTCATCGTGGCCACCCACCCGTCGGCCCTGCTCCGCCTGCGCGACGCGCCGAGTGGGACGACGCCTTCGCCGCGTTCGTGGCGGACCTCGGCACCGCGGCGAGGGCCGCCCGCGCGCCGAGGCCCTCCGTGCGGGGGGCTGCCCGGTCCGGGGTGCCGCCGGGGACCTCAGCCGGCGGACGCGGCAGACGGGTCGCCGAACACCTCGGTGACGAGACGCTGCGTGGCCGCCTGGAACGCGGCCCCCAGGGACTGCGCGGCGTCGTCCACGTAGTTCAGCCCGGCGGTCAGGGTCGTGGCGCCGTCGAGCGAGCTGTACATGAGCGCGCCGTGGCCGGCGATGCCGCCGTTGTGGAAGACGACGGCGCCATGGCCGGTCCCTTGGACGAACACCCCGAGCCCGTACCCGACCGGCGCGTGCGGCGTCAGCATCTCCGCGAGCAGGGGTGCGGGCAGGAGCCTGCCGCTCGTCAGGCCGGAGATGAAGAGGTGGAGGTCCCGGGTGGTGGAGATCATGTCGCCGCCGCTGGAGATCCAGGAGGGGTCCTGCGCGGTCACGTCGACCGTCGTCTGCTGGCCGCCGTCCTCGTACCGGTAGTAGGCGTGTGCGTGCGGCTCGGGGATCGAGGCGGTGTCCGGCACCTGGGTCTGCGTGAGCCCGAGCGGGGACAGGACGAGCCGGTGCATCTCCTCGGCGAGGGTGCGTCCGCTCACCGCCTCGATGATCAGCCGCGCCAGTGCGTAGTTGGTGTTGGAGTAGCTCCAGTCCGCGCCGGGCTCGAAGCGGGCCGGCCTGGACAGCGCCAGGCGGACCAGGTCCTCGGTCGCGTAGCGCGTGAACCGGGAGTCGACCCACTCCCTGCCCTGCCAGGGAATCCCCGGCACAAGGATCATCCCGTTGAAAGGGACGCCCTCCACGTCGGCGTCCGGTCCATAGATCTCGCCGGTGAAGTTGAAGACGCCGCTGGTGTGCTGCAGCAGCATCCGTACCGTGATCCGGGGGTCGATCCCGAGGTCGGGCAGGTAGTCGGCGGCGGGAGCGTCGAGCACGACGACGCCCTCGGCGACCAGCTGCAGCACCGTCGCCGCGACAAAGGTCTTCGTGTTGCTCCCGATCCGGATGTGTCCGTCCGGGGACGGTGGGGCTGGCTCGCCCAGCACGCTCGCCCCGGCGCTGGCGACCCATTCGCCTCGGGAATCGTTGACGCGCAGCTGAAAGCCGGTGAACCCGGCGTCGGCGATCTCATGGAGCGCGCGGCGCAGGGCGGGTCGGTCGTGCCCGGTGCCGTCTCCCCCGTGGTCGCTCGGCGCAAGGACCTGGTTCGTCGGGTTCGTCATGGTGATGCTCCTCATCTGGTCGACGGAGGTGGTGGATGGCGGCGTGAGCCCGGCTAGGCGACGTCAGGTCGCGTCATGAGCGGCGACCGCAGGTGCAGCGCCAGGTCGGGCCCGGTCAGTGGGACGAGATTCCAGGTCGCGGTCGCGGTGCCGGCGTGGGCGTCGGCCACCACGCGCACCCGGTGGGGCGTGGTGATGACGTACAGGTCGGCGACGAACATGTCCCCCTGCCAGGCCCCCGCCGCGACGACCGGGCGGCCGAGCGGCGCGCTCTCCCGCCACACGCTGTAGCCGACGTCGACGTCGACCTGGACGCCGAGCGACGACCCGAGCCGCACGATCCAGCCTCCGCCCGCGGGCCGGACGACCACCGAGGCCCCCTCGGGCAGTGCCGAGCCCTCGGCGGAGGCGTCGAGCCGTGCCGTGGCCGTGCGCCCGGCGTCGACCGTGCCCGTCGGCGGGGCGAACGCGAGCCGGCGCAGACGCTCGGCGAGGGCGCCGTCGTCCTCGGGGCCGTCAGCCAGGTCCAGGCCGGGCAGGAGGCACTCCCAGATCGGGTCGAGCAGGGCCTCGCCTCCGTGCCCGAGGGCGCTGGTCACGACGACCACGAGATCGTGCGCCGGGACGACCAGGCACACCTGGCCGAAGGAGCCCTCGCCCCGGTACCCGTGGCGCGACATCCAGAACTGGTAGCCGTAGCCCTGCCGCGTGTCGGGGTTGTCCGACCAGCCTTCGACCTGATGCGTCTCGACGTGGCGTCGGGTCGCGAGGTCCACCCACTCGCGCGCGACGAGCTGACGGTCGCCCCAGCGGCCGCCACGCAGCAGCAGCTCACCGAAGGCGGCGACGGCCTCCGTCGTCAGGTGCAAGCCGTGGAACCCGAAGGCGGCACCGCTGGCCACCCGGTCCCACTCGGCATGCTCGATACCCATCGGTTCGAAGATGCGCTCGTCGAGGAGCTCGGGCAGGCCCCGGCCGGTGACGCGCTCGACCATTCGGGCCAGGACGTAGGTGGTGGCGTTGTCGTAGTCGTGCCGGGTTCCTTCGACGGCGACGAACGGCACACGCAGGAATCCCCTGGTCAGGTCGTCCGGCTCCAGTGCCCAGGCCTCGGCGAGACTGTCCCCTCCGTGCCCGGTCGTCATGGACAGCAGGTGGTGCACGGTGAGCCGGCGTCCCTGCTCGGTGACGCCGGTTGGCACGTGGTCGGGCAGCACGTCCACCAGCCGGTCGTCGAGGGAGAGCAACCCGTCGCCCACGGCGAGTCCCACGGCGATCGCGGTGAACGACTTGGTCAGCGAGTAGAGCAGGTGCGGCCGCTCGGCCGCATAGGGGGCCCACCAACCCTCGGCGACCACGCTGCCGTTGCGGACGACCATGAGCGAGTGGCACGCGACGGAGTCTCGCTCGAGCCGGTCTAGCAGGGCCGTCATCGCCTGGGAGGACACGCCTGCGGCGGCAGGTGTCGTCCGTGGCAGCACACCGACGGCGGCTTGGGACCGCCGGCTCGGCGTGGGCCGACCCTGCTCGGTGCCACCGCGCCGAGCAACGCTCGGAGCGTGGGCCTGATTCGTCACGATCGACTCCTTGCGTGGCACCGAGAGACCGAGAAACGACACGACGCGTTTCCATTGAGAGTGGAGTATCGTCCCGACGCGAGACGTTGTCAACACGCTCCGTATCGTTTCCCTTAGGATCGACGGCATGCCCGACCAGAACGCACCGGCACAGCCCCCCCATCGACGGCGTAGCGAGTCGAGCCGCCGCGCGATCCTGGACGCGAGCCTGGACCTGTGCGCGCAGCACGGATACGGGCCCGTGACGGTGGAGGCGATCGCCGCGCGGGCCGGGGTCAGCAAGAAGACCATCTACCGGTGGTGGCCATCGAAGGGCGCGGTCGTGCTCGAGGCCCTCAATGACGCCGCGAACCCTGCGGCCGACTTCCCTGACAGCGGGGACCTGCGCGAGGACCTGGTCGTGCAGATGGGCGGACTCGTCCGCGGACTGCTGTCCGACCGACGCGTCGGCCGGGCTCTCGTCGGGCTGATCGCCGACACGCACCACGACCCCCGGCTCGCGCACGGCCTCGTCGACGACCTGTTCGGCCCGCGGGTCGACGACGCACGCCGCCGGCTGCTCAAGGCCCGCGACGCGGGACAGATCCGCTCGGACGCCGACCCAGATCTGCTCATCGAGCTGCTCTACGCACCGCTCTACTACCGGCTCCTGCTTCACCAGGGGACGCTGCAGGACGCCGACGAGCTCCGGGTGCTCGTCGACCATGTCCTGCGATCCTTCGCTCCCCCGTCCTGACGCCATGATGGTGCTAGGCGCATCCCCTGCATCGCCTCGGCTCCAGTTCACCCCTGAGCCGCGTCATACCTCAGGGGGACGTCCGCCCCCGGCGAATCCGCTCGTGGTCCGACGCGGGGCGCATGGCCGCACCGGCACGGTGGTGTCATGACACCTCTGCTGAGCGCGCGTGGACTGACGATGCAGTACCCCGGCGGGGTCACGCCCGCCCTGGACGCCGTGGACCTCGACATCGGCGCGGGCGAGTCGGTGGCGATCATGGGGGCCTCCGGCTCCGGCAAGACGACGCTGCTGCACTGCCTCGCGGGCATCCTGCGGCCCACCGCCGGCTTGGTGTCCTTCGCGTCGGTGCAGGGCCCGGTGCGGGTGGAGTCGCTCGACGACGGGGAGCGCTCGCGGCTGCGGCGCGAGGAGCTCGGCTTCGTGTTCCAGCAGGGCCTGCTGCTCGACGAGCTGACCGCGCTGGAGAACGTGGCCGTGGCCCGGATGCTCGCGGGGGTGCCGCGCGGCCAGGCCGAGGCCGAGGCCGCGCAGTGGCTGCAGCACCTGGGCCTGGCCGGGCTGGAGCAGCGCCGGCTCGGCGAGCTGTCCGGCGGCCAGGCGCAGCGCGTCGCGATCGCCCGCGCGCAGGTCACCGGCGCCCGGCTGATCTTCGCGGACGAGCCCACCGGGGCACTGGATTCCGCCACCTCCGTCGAGGTGCTGGACCTCCTGCTCGCCGCCACCCAGCAGGGCCGCACGCTGGTCGTCGTCACGCACGACGCCGACGTCGCGCGCCGCTGCGCCCGTACCGTCGTGCTGCGCGACGGGCGCGTCGTCTCCGACACGGCGGCCCCCGCGGCCGCCGCGAGCGCCGCCGAGGTGTCGCGATGAGCATCACCGTGCCGGCCACCGTGGCCGGGTCGCGCCCCGCCGGAGCGCTGGCCACCGCCGTGCACCTGGCGCCCCTGTTCGCGCGCCGGCGCGACGGCGACCGCCTGGCGACCGCCCTGCCGGTGGCTGCGTTCGGCGTGGTCACCGCGCTGCTGCTCGTCGTCCTGGGCGGGGCTCAGGCCTTCTTCCAGTGGGACGACGAGCTCGCCTCCACCTACGCGACCCTCGCCGTCATCGCGGTGGTGCTGCTCCTCGTGCCGCTCGCCACCGTCGGGGCGTCGGCGGCGCGGCTCGCCGCCCGCCGGCGCGACGAGCGGCTGGCATCCCTGCGCCTGCTCGGCGCGACGACCGGCACGATCACCGCCCTCACCGTCCTCGAGGCGGCCGTGACGGCGCTGCTCGGCGCCGTCCTCGGCGTCGTGCTCTACGCGGTGCTCGCGCCGCTCGTAGGGCTGCTGCACTTCCGCGGCGAGGCGCTGGGCGCGCAGATGTGGGTGCCGTGGTGGTGGCTGCCGCTCGCCGTCCTCGGGGTCGCGCTGCTGGCCGCGGCGAGCGCCGTCGTCGGGCTGCGCGCCGTGGTCGTGACGCCGCTGGGCGTGCGGACCCGCCAGCGCCCGGGCACCGCGCACTGGGTGCGCGTCGTGATCGCCGTCGGCGTGCTCGTCGTCGGGCTGGGGCTCATGCAGGTGCTGGGCGTCCTCGGGGAGATGGGCGGCATCGTCGCGATCGTCGGCACGCTCGCGGCGATCTTCGGCGGCATGCTGCTCGCCCTGGACGCCCTCGGGCCCTGGTTCGTGCGGGTGCGCGCCCGCCGGCAGGCGCGCAAGGCTCAGACGGTGCCGAGGCTGCTCGCCGCCCGGATGGTGCTCGAGGACCCGAAGGTCGCGTGGCGGCAGGTGAGCGGCGTGGCGATGACGAGCTTCGTCGGCGTCTTCGGCGCTGTCGGCCTGGCCATGGCGGACATGACCTCGACCGAGGGTATGGACCCGGACGAACGGTGGCTCATGCAGGACATCTCCACCGGCGTCCTGGTCACCGTCGCGGTGTCGTTCCTCATGGTCGCCTGCTCGGTGGGCATCAACCAGGCCGCCTCGACCCTCGACCGGGCCGCGGTGCACGTCTCGCTCGACCGGCTCGGCGTGCCGCGCGCCGTGATGGCCGAGGCCTCCCGGCGCGCGGTGATGTCGGCGCTGTGGATGGTGGCGGGCGGCTCGGCGCTGTGCGCGGCCGTGCTGCTCTTCCCGCTCGTCGGGATGGCGATCTTCATCCAGCCCGTCGCGATCGTGACCGCGCTGGCCGTCTTCGCGCTGGGCTTCCTCGCCGTGCGCGGCGCCGCAGCGCTCAGCGCCCGCCTCGTGCCGGGCATCCTCGCCCGGCCCGAGCGGGCGCTCTGAGAGCGCCGATCGAGCCTGTCGAGCGCCGGCGGGGGCTCAACCGGCAGAGCCTTCGGTCTTCTGACCGGTCTCGCGCTCCCAGGCGTCGAGCTGCTGGGTGAGCGCCCGCGCCAGCTCGAACACCTGCTGCGGCGGGATCCGCACCCGCGAGACCACCCGTCCCGGCACCACCCGGCCGGTGACCGCCCCCGTGTCGGGGTCGGTCACCGGCTGGGGCGGCTTCGTGGCCGCGACGAAGTCGATGACGAACGACGTCGACGTGTGCCACAACGACGCGAAGTCCGCCGGGACCCCTCCCTCCAGCTCGGTGGGGACGTCGATCTTGAACTTCACCTCGTTGCTCGCCATGTGCCCACTCTCGCACCGTCGGGGGGCGCGGCGCCGTCCCTGTCCGACGACGCCCGTCAGCTACTAGTCAGACAACTTCACGACTTGTATGCTCACCTTCTCCGCAGGACGACGCGAAGGAGCGCCATGCCCTACCAGCCCGACGCCATCCGGTCCGTGCAGCTCTCGACGCTCACGCTGCCGCTGGCCACCGCCATCTCCGACGCCAAGGTGTTCACCGGGCGACAGAAGCCCATGACGGAGGTGGTCTTCCTCGTCGCCGAGATCACCACCGAGCAGGGGCACGCGGGCCTCGGCTTCTCGTACTCCAAGCGCGCGGGCGGCCCGGCGCAGTACGCGCACGCGAAGGAGGTCGCCGGAGCGGCGATCGGCGAGGACCCCAGCGACATCGCCAAGCTGTACACGAAGCTGCTCTGGGCCGGGGCGTCCGTCGGCCGCTCCGGCGTCGCCACGCAGGCCCTCGCCGCGATCGACATCGCGCTCTACGACCTCAAGGCGAAGCGCGCGGGCCTGCCGCTGGCCAAGCTGCTCGGTGCGCACCGCGACTCGGTGCGCACCTACAACACCTCCGGCGGGTTCCTGCACGCGAGCATCGACGAGGTGAAGGACCGCGCGTCGCGTTCCCTCGCCGAGGGCATCGGCGGCATCAAGATCAAGGTCGGCCTGCCGGACACCCGCACCGACCTGGCCCGCGTCGAGGCGGTGCGTGAGCACCTCGGCCCCGACGTGCCGCTCATGGTCGACGCCAACCAGCAGTGGGACCGCACCACGGCGCTGCGCATGGGCCGCCGCCTCGAGCCCTACGACCTCGTGTGGATCGAGGAGCCGCTGGACGCCTACGACGCCGAGGGCCACGCCGCCCTCGCCGCCGCGCTGGACACGCCGATCGCCACCGGGGAGATGCTCGCCTCGGTGGCCGAGCACGAGCGGCTCATCGCCGCCCGGGCGTGCGACATCATCCAGCCCGACGCCCCGCGCGTCGGCGGCATCACGCAGTTCCTGCGCCTGCTCACCCTGGCCGACCAGGCAGGGCTGGACCTCGCGCCGCACTTCGCGATGGAGATCCACCTGCACCTGGCCGCCACCTACCCCCGCGAGCCGTGGGTGGAGCACTTCGACTGGCTCGACCCCCTGTTCGAGGAGCGGCTGGAGACGAAGGACGGCCGGATGCTCGTGCCGGAACGCCCCGGGCTCGGCGTGACGCTCACCGAGCAGGCGCGGGCCTGGACCACGGACAGCGTGCTGGTCGGGGCGCGGTGAGCCCGGGCCGGGGGCCGGCGGGTGGAAGCATGGGCCCATGCCCCCGACCCTGAGCGGCGCCCTGGTCGCCGCGCTGCGGGCGCGGATCGTCGACGGCGACATCGCCCCCGGCGAGAAGCTGCCCAGCGAGACCGCGCTGGCCGCCGAGCACCAGGTCAGCCGCACGGTCGTGCGCGAGGCGATCGCCCGTCTCAACCTCGAGGGCCTGGTCCACACCCGGCGCGGCAGCGGCAGCTATGCGCTGGCGCCGCCCGCCGGGCCCGACGACGCCGTGCCGGTCGCGCGCTCGCTCGAGGACCGGCTCGGCCTCGTCGACTTCCGGCTGGGCGTCGAGACACAGGCGGCCGCCCTCGCCGCGGAGCGCCGCTCGGACGCCCACCTCGACGCGCTGGCGGCCCGGCTGCGGGACCTCGACGCCGCGCACGGACACCCGGCGACGGCGATGCAGCACGACTTCGCCTTCCACCGGCTCGTCGCCGAGGCGGCCCGGAACCGGTACCTGCTGGAGGCCCTGGACCGGCTCGGCCCGCAGATGATCGCGATGCCGCGCGGCCGGCTGGACCGGCCCGGCGGAGGCTCGGCCGGCGGAGCGGCGGACGGTGTGACCGCCCCGTCACGCTTCGCCACCGTCGTCCACGAGCACCGCGCACTCCTCGAAGCCCTGACGGCGCAGGACCCGCTCGCCGCCGCGGCGGCGATGCGCGTGCACCTCGCCGGTTCGCGACGCCGGCTCCTCGACGAGACCGGCGCGAGGCGTGAGAACGGGTCCGGCCACTCCCTCAGGTGATGCATCTTCTGAATCAATCGATGCCGAACCGGTTTTAGACAGGTATCACCGGTCTCCCTAGGCTGACGGACGCTCGCCCCGGTACGGGGCTGGTTCCCAAACTCATGAACGACGGAGATCATGGTGAGACGATTCGCCGCCTTCGTAGGCGCCGCGGCCGTTCTGGCGCTCTCTGCGTGCTCAGGCGCGAGTGCGGCCGTGGAGGTCGAGCAGGCACCAACCGACAAGCAGACCTTGGAGATCTGGCAGCGCAAGTCACCCGGGGGCCCCTCGGACAAGATCGGCCAGGAGCTCGTCGCGGCATTCACGAAGGCGACCGGCATTCCCGCGACCATGACCTCGATCTCGGACGAGTTCGAGGTCAAGCTGCAGCAGCGTGCGGTTCAGCGCAACCTGCCCGACGTCGTCATCAACGACACGGCTCAGCTCGGCAACATGCAGACCCAGGGCCTCCTGCGCCAGATCGATCGGGATGCCATCGAGGGTGCTGACGACGTCAACGAGCGTGCCTGGGACGGCGCCCGCGCCTACGACGGCGACTACTACGGCGTCCCGGTGACCGCCCACACGGTGGCGCTCTTCAACCGCAAGGACTGGCGGCAGAACCTCGGTCTTGACGTACCCGAGGACTGGGACTCGCTCGTGTCGATGTGGAAGGCATACGCCGACGGCGATCCCACCGGGACGGGCGAGAAGGTGGCAGGTCTCGCCCTGCCGGGCACCACCCAGCGCGGGTACATGTCCTGGAGCACCTCGACCTACTTCTGGTCGGGCGGCGGCGAGTACTTCGAGGAGACGCCGGACGGCTACCGCTCCGCGGTCGCGACCGACGAGTCCGTGCGCGCGGCCACGTGGATCCGCGACCTCTCGTGCAAGGCCGACGTGCTGCAGCCGGGGGCCAGCAGCTATGACTCGGGGACCACCAAGGACCTCTTCAAGTCCGGCGGCGCAGGGTCGTTCCTCGTGGCTCCGTACGAGCTGGCGTCCCTCAAGGAGGCATTGGGGAGCGACCTCGAGGTGCTCACCCCGCCACCGGGTCCCGCAGGGCTCGTGACACTCGCGGAGGGCAACAACGCGTACCTGATGGCCGGCTCGGCGAACGAGACCGCGCAGGAAGAGTTCGCCGAGTTCATGATCTCCGCCCAGGGACAGGAGATCGGCATGGCCGGCGACAGGGACGGCAACATCGTCCGGCTGCCCGTCAACTCGACGGTCGACATGGCCGACACACGTGACGATCCGGACTGGAACCTGTTCCAGAAGCTCTTCGACGAAAACGGCCGCTACGTGCCCGCCGTCCCCAACTGGAACCCGTTCCTCAACGAGTCCGCCAAGACCCTCAACGCGCTCATCAGCGACTGCTCGCTCGACGTCCGATCCGAGATGGAGAAGCTCGACGACGTCTTCACGGCCGAGCTCGCCCACCAGGAGGTGCTTGCCCCGTGACCGTCCTGACCCGACCGGAGACCCCGCCCGCGACGCGGCCGGCGTCACCGCCGACCCGTCGGCGGACGTCACGTCGCGAGGGAAAAGTCTGGGTGCCCTGGCTCTTCCTCGCCCCGGCGCTCGTGCTCTTCCTGTACTTCAAGTTCATCCCGATGGGTCAGGCCGTCGTGATGAGCTTCCAGGACGTCCAGCCCTACCTGGGCAACTCGTGGGTGGGCACGGCGAACTACAGGGACCTGTTCGCGACCGACGAGTTCGTCGCGGCCCTGTGGCACACCGCGGTCATCGCCGTCTTCCAGATCACCGGGGCCCTTGTGCTCGGGTTCGCGCTCGCTCTCCTGCTCGAGGGTCAGGCACGCCGGCTGTGGTTCGTCCGCTCCGCGGCGTTCCTACCCGTCGTGGTGCCGGTCGCGGTGATCGCCGAGCTGTGGCGCATCATCTACTACCCGACCGAGGACGGGATCGCCAACCAGATCATCGGCGTCTTCCTCATGGAGCCGTCCCAGTGGATCAACTCGCCGGACTCGTCGCTGCTCTCGGTGATCCTCGTCGGGATCTGGCGGGACGCCCCCTACAACATGATCATCATCATCGCCGGTCTGGTCAGCGTCGATCGCTCGCTCTACGAGGCGTCGTCGCTCGACGGGGCCGGGTGGGTGCGTCGAGTGCGGTACGTGACGCTCCCCGCTCTGCGGCCCGTCATGGTGATCCTTCTGACCCTGGCTGCCATCCGCGCCATGCGGATCTTCACGGAGGTGTTCCTGTTGACCAACGGCGGGCCGAACGGCTCGAGCGAGGTGCTGATGACGCTCGTGTACCAGCTCGGGTTCGCGCGCAACGAGCTCGGCGTGGCCGCCGCGGGCTCGGTCGTCCTGCTCGTGGCGACGATCGTCCTGACGCTCGCCGTGCGGGTCGGCTCGAAGAGGAGGAACGCATGAACCGCAACCTCGACACCGCGCTCGGGCTCGGGTCGCAGAACCCGGTCTGGCTCAGGGCGCTCACGGCGCTCGCCTGTGCCGTCGTCGTCCTGCTCTTCGCCGGCCCGCTGGTCGCTCTGCTGGTCGGCGCGTTCTCCGGGTCGCACGACCCGTCGCACCTCTCGCTGTTCCCGACCGACCTCACGCTCGAGAACTGGAGAGCTGCGCTGGACCGCAACGTGCTGCGGTACCTCGCCAACTCCCTGATCGTCGTCGGGATCGGGCTCCTGCTCCAGATGGCGGTGTCGGTGCTCGCGGCCTACTCGTTGGCCCGCAAGAAGTTCCGTGGCGCGGGGATCGTTCTCCTCCTGATCATGGCGACGATGATGCTGCCCGAGGAGATCCTGGCGATCCCGCTCACCATCGTCCTGTCGGACCTCCCGCTGCTGCACCTCAACATCACGGACTCGCTTCCGGGGATGATCGTGCCGCTCGTCGCCTGGGGATTCGGGATCATCGTGATGGTCGAGTTCATGAAGGAGGTTCCGCGCGAGCTCGAAGAGGCGGCCCGTCTCGACGGGGCGGGCGAGTTCCGGGTGTTCTGGTCGGTGGTGCTCCCGGCGGTGACACCTGCCCTGGGGGTCATCGGGGTGTTCGGCTTCACCATGATCTGGGACCAGTACATGCTGCCGCTGCTGGTCGCTTCCGACCCGGAGAACTACACGCTCCCGCTGGCGTTGCGCAGCCTGCGGGCCGACCCGGAAGTGGGCATCGGCATCGTGCTGGTCGCCGCGACGCTGGCCATGCTGCCGTCGATCCTCGCCTTCCTCGGGTTCCAGCGTTCCTTCATGCGCGGTATCTCCTCGGGGGCGATCAAGGGATGACGATCATCGACAGCCGTATCACCGACCTGCAGGTCTACCCGCTCGCGTTCTCCGACCCGCCCCTGCTCAATGCTGCGGGCGTGCACGAGCCGCTGGCTCTGCGCACCCTCGTCCGGCTGCAGGCCGGCGACGTCGTGGCCTGGGGAGAGGGCCGCGGGGACGCGCTGCCGGCGGACGTCGTTCCCGCCCTGTGCGAGGCCGTGCTCGGCCTCGACGTGTTCGCGACGTCGCGGATCGAGGCCGCCGTCGACACGGTCCTGCGCCGGCTGCGCCCGGACCTCGGAGCACAGGCGCGGCTGGTGACGTTCGCGCCGATCGAGGTCGCGGCCCTCGACGCCCAGGGAAAGCTGCTCGAGCGGCCCGTGAGCGAGCTGCTCGGCGGTGCGCTCCGGGACCGCGTCGACTACAGCGCCTACCTCTTCTTCAAGTGGGCCGGGCACCTGGACGGCGAGCCGGACGAATGGGGCGAGGCGATGGACCCGGACGGGATCGTCGCGCAGGCGAAGCTGCTCGTCGACCGCTACGGGTTCCGGTCGTTCAAGCTCAAGGCGGGTGCGCTGCACCCCGACATCGAGGTGGAGTCGCTGCGTGCGCTCGCGGAGGCGTTCCCCGGCATGCCGCTGCGCATCGACCCCAACGGGGCGTGGACGCACCAGACCGCGCTCGAGGTGGCACACCGGACCGACGGCCTGCTCGAGTATCTCGAGGACCCGGTGCTGGGCATCGACGGGATGAGCAGGATCCACGCGGAGACCGGGGTGCCCCTCGCGACGAACATGTGCGTGGTGGAGACGGCCCACCTGCGACCCGCCGTCCGGGCGGACGCCGTGCAGGTGCTGCTCAGCGACCACCACTACTGGGGCGGGCTACGCCGTACCAAGGAGCTCGCCGCCATCTGCGAGGCGATGGACATCGGGGTGTCGATGCACTCCAACTCCCACCTGGGCATCTCCCTCGCGGCGATGACCCACGTCGCGGCGGCGATCCCCAACCTCAGCCACGCCTGCGACACCCACTTCCCCTGGAACCGTGCGGACGACGTGGTCACCGAAGGTGGGATCGAGATCGTGGACGGTGCGGTCACGGTGCCGACCGGCCCGGGACTGGGCGTCGAGGTCAACCTGGACCGGGTGGCCGAGCTCCACGAGCGGTACGTCGAGTCCGGGCACCGCACGCGCGACGACGGGGGCTACATGCGCCGGTGGGACCCGACGTTCACGGACGCGCGCCCGCGGTACTGACGGGTCGTCGTGCGCGAAGGCCCCGCCCGGCCGTCATCTCCGGGCGGGGCCTTCGCCGTGCCGGGTCAGTCGCGCCGGGTCAGCAGTGCCGAGGCCGCCGCCTCGAGCCGCGCCTCCGACAGCAGGCCGAGGTGGTAGACGTAGGCGTCGTCCACGCGGGCGAGGCCTGCCGGCCATGCGCGCCGGATCGAGTCGGGCGTGGCCGGCGGCATGGCCGAGAGGTACCCGCCAACGCGTCTGCCGGGCAGCCGATCCCGCACCGCGCCGACCGTGCCGAGATCGTCCGTCACCAGATGACCGGGCAGGACGACCCCGTCGAACGCCGTGACCGCGTCGTCCAGCGCGGTGAAGGGGCCGGTCGCCCAGAGGTCGGGTTGGGCATGGACGACGACGCGCGGGACCTGGTCGCACGCGTCCTTCACGGCGGACGCGAGACCAGACCGGGCCTCCGCCCGGGCGGCGAGAACCGCGACGGACCGGCTGACGTGGTCCTCGGTGGCGCCGTGGTGGCCGGCCTGCTCGGCCGCCAGCCCGGCCCGGACCTCGAGCCGCAGACGCGGCACGTCGACGTCGTGGTCGGCCAGGAGCCCTTGACAGGCGTCGCAGAAGCAGATCGACAGCAAATTCTCCGCCACGGGGGTCCAGTCGGCGCCCTGGGTCTTCTCGTGCCGGCCGAGGTGGCTGACACCCAACGGACCCAGGGCTTCCAGCATCAGCCCGTCGACGTCGAAGGACCGCACGACGCCGGCGACGAGCCGCCGTGCGTAGTCGCGGACGTCGGGTGCCGCCGGGCAGAGCGCGTACGGGTACCGCTCGCCGAGGACGTTCTGCACAGTGAGCTCGCGTGCGCGGTTACCAACGGGGGTGCTGTGCGTGAGCACCAGCCACGCCTCGACCCGGAGTCCCGCCTCGCGCGCGGCCCGGGCGGCGCGCAGGAAGGCTCCGGGACCGACCCACGGGGCATCGGTGCGCGGCCGCAACGTCGAGCCCGACCAGACCTCGTCGTCGAGCGGCAGGTAGTAGGCAGCGCCGGCGTCGACGACAGCACGGCGCGGGTGGAGCGGGGTGGCGGCACGCACCGAGTGGTAGGCGGCCGCGATCGCCACGCCGTCGGCGCCGGCCTCGCGAACACGACCGGTGGCCCGGGGATCGTCGAGGAGGTCCCACGGGTACGTGCAGAACGTCGCGGTCACCAGGCCACGCCGAGCGGACGCTCGCCGTCGGCGAAGGCACCGCCGATCAGCCCGTTGCCGACGTCGCCCGGGTCGGGGAACGCGTCGGCGTACCGCTCCGCGTCGTCCTGCGGCTCGTAGCCGACGGCCCGTCCCGGCGCGAGGGAGAACCAGCGTCGGGTGTTGTGCGAGACGGCCCACACAGGGTGAGCCCCCGGGGCGGCGTGCACGGCCGCGGCTTCGATCAGGCGCACGAGGTCGGGCAACGAGAGCCAGGTCGCCAACGACCGCGGCGAGGTGGGGAGCGGTTCGACGGTGCCGATGCGGGCCACCGTCAGTACCAGATCGTGCCGGTCGGCGTACGCCGAGGCCATGGCCTCCATCGCGACCTTGCTCACGCCGTAGAGGGAGTCCGGGCGTGGCGGGAGGGTCTCGACCGGCTCGTCGGGAACCGGCCAGAATCCCACCACGTGCGTCGAGCTCGCGATCAGGCCGTTCCGTACCCGCTCGTCGACCATTGCCTGCAGCAGCGTCCGAGTGCCCTCCACGTTGGCACGCGCGACGTCGGACCACGGGCGTTCACGGCTGAAGCCACCGAGGTGAACCACCATGTCCACGCCACAGACCGCGCGCCGCACCGCGTCGGCGTCGGTCAGGTCGGCCTGGACCGCGGTCTCCCCCGGTTGCGGGTCGCTCGGGACCACGTCGAGGAGGACGAGGTCTACCCCTCGATCGCGCAGCAGCGGTCGGATCCCTCGGGCCGCGGCGCCCGCCCCGCCGGTGATCAGGTACCGCGGTCGTGACGTCGTCCGGCGGTCGGCAGGTGTGATGTCAGCGCTCCTCGTCGGATGGTCCTGTGCGGCGCCCACGCCCCGCAGGCCGCTCGAGGATCGACTCTAGGGATGCGTACCATGCCTGTCCAAGGCTCGAAGGGCATCGACTGATCCAGGGAAAGCATCGAGCAAGGGATCGTGGGGAGCCGCATGTACACGCTCGAACAGGTTCGGTGCTTCGTCACCGTGGCGGAGGAGCTGCACTTCGGCCGGGCGGCCGAGCGGCTGAGCATGACCCAGCCCCCGCTGAGCCGCCAGGTGCAGAAGCTCGAGCACGCCGTCGGTGTCGCCCTGCTCGAGCGTGACAACCGGCACGTCGAGCTCACGACGGCGGGCGCGGTGTTCCTCGGGGAGGCGCGCCGGCTGCTCACTGCGGCCGATGCCGCCCCGGCGCTGGCGCGGCGCATCGCCGCAGGCCGGGCGGGGGTGCTGCGCCTGGGATTCACGGCGGCTACCGGCTTCAGCCTGCTAGGCCCCCTGGTGCAGCAGGTCGGCGAGTTGATGCCCGACGTCGACCTGGACCTGCAGGAGCTCGTCACGGTCGAGCAGATCGAGGCGATCAGGCGCGGAGAGCTGGACCTGGCGCTCGGCCGTCCGCCGTTCGACGACGCGACGTTCGCGTCCCGGCTCCTGCTGTCCGAGGATCTCGTGCTGGTGGTTCCCGACGGGCACCCGCTCGCCGGGCTCCGGCGTCCCGTCGGCACCGCCGACCTCCGCGATGTACCCCTCATCGGCCACCACCCCACGAAGGCCCGGTACTTCTACGACATGGTCGTGCGGTACGTCGACGTCGAGCACGTCAACGTGGTGCACGTCGTGAGCCAGATCCTCACGATGTGCTCCCTCGTGGCCGCGGGTCGCGGGGTGGCGTTTGTGCCGGAGTCCTCCCGGCTGCTCGGCCTGCCCGGCGTGACGTTCGTCGAGCTCGCGGACGTTCCGCACGGCGTCGTCGAGCTGCACGCCATCTGGGACCGGGGTTCCAAGAACCCCGCGCTGCACGAGTTCCTGCGCCACCTGCGGGCCGTGCACGACTGACCCCGCATCGGGGACTCGATACCCGTCGAGCATGATCCGATGCCATTCCGGGCTTGGACAGGCATCGTGAACCCTTCTTAAGTTGTCCGACGAACTGTCACCGCCGACGTCTGTCACCAGGAGGGGCCATCGTGGCCACGTACTCACCCTCGGAGCTCGCCGCCACCCTCAAGGAGGGTCTGCTGTCGTTCCCGGTCACCCCGTTCACCGCGGACGGCGAGGTCGACGACGCCCGGTACGCGGAGCACATCGCGTGGCAGACGAGCTTCGGGATCGGCGGGCTCTTCGCCGCCGGCGGCACGGGCGAGGGATTCAGCCTCACGCCGGCCGAGTCCGCACGGGTGGTGGCGCTGGCTGTCGAGGCGGCGGAGGGCGCCACCCCGGTGCTCGGCAGCGCCTCCGGCAACACCGCTCAGGCCGTCGAGAACGCGCGGGCCGCCGAGGCGGCGGGGGCCGAGGGCGTCCTGCTGCTGCCCCCGTACCTCACCGACTGCGACCAGGACGGACTGCTCGAGCACGCCTCCGCGGTGTGCGCCGCGACGAGCGTCGGCGTCATCGTCTACAACCGCGCCAACGCCGTCTACTCCGCACGGACCGTGGCCCGGCTCGCCGACCGGCACCCGAACTTCATCGGCTTCAAGGACGCCCTCGGAGACATCGAGCAGCTCACGCGCGTGGTCGCGACGAACGGCGACCGCCTCTTCTACCTCGGCGGGCTGCCCACCGCGGAGACCTTCGCGCTGCCGCTGCTGCAGCTCGGCATGAGCACCTACTCCTCGGCGATGTACAACTTCGTGCCCGAGTTCGCGCTCGAGTTCTACCGGGACGTGCGGAAGCTCGACGGTGCCGCCGTCACCGAGAAGCTCACGCGGTTCGTGCTGCCCTACCTCGACATCCGCGACCGGGCCAAGGGCTACGGCGTCTCCATCGTCAAGGGCGGCCTGCGGGCCGTCGACCGCGACCTGGGCGGCGTGCGCCCCCCGCTGCAGGACCTCACCGCCCGCGACGTCGACGACCTGCGCGCGCTCGTCGACGCCGCCGGCATCCGCCCGGCCGACGCCACCCTCGCCCGCTGACCGCCGACGCCCGCCACCCGCGCACCCCGGAGGGAAACCCCATGACCGTCACCGCCGTCCTCGCCGGGCACTCGATCGTCGCCGGGGAGCCGTTGGTCGGCGCCGCCGGCACGGCCGTCGCCCACGACCCCGCCACCGACGAGCCGCTGGAGCCCGCCTACTCGCTGCTCGCCGTCGACCAGCTCGCCCACGCCACGGCCGCCGCCGAGGAGGCCTTCGCGTCGTTCTCCGCCCTCGCCCCCGAGCCGCACGCCCGCTTCCTCGAGCGCGCCGCCGAGAACCTCGAGGCCGCCGGCTCCGCGATCGTCGCGCGCGCGATGCAGGAGACGGGCCTGCCCGAGGCCCGGCTCACGGGCGAGCTCGCACGCACCACGGGTCAGCTGCGCCTGTTCGCCGCCGTCGTGCGCCAGGGGGACCACCGCGGCGTCCGCGTCGACCCTGCCCGGCCCGACCGCGCTCCCCTGCCCCGCGCGGACATCCGCCAGCGCCAGGTCCCCGTCGGCCCCGTCGCCGTGTTCGGCGCCAGCAACTTCCCGCTCGCGTTCTCCGTGGCCGGCGGCGACACCGCCTCGGCCCTCGCGGCCGGGTGCCCGGTGGTCGTCAAGGCGCACGGCGCCCACCCGGGCACCGGCGAGCTCGTCGGGCGCGCCGTCGCCGACGCCGTCGCCGCCGAGGGACTGCACCCCGGCGTCTTCTCGCTGGTCTACGGCCCCGGGGCCCAGGTGGGGCGGGCGCTGGTGACCGACCCGGCCATCCGGGCGGTCGGGTTCACCGGCTCCCGCTCGGGCGGCCTCGCGCTCGTCGCCGCGGCCGCCGCCCGCCCCGTGCCGATCCCCGTCTACGCCGAGATGAGCTCGGTCAACCCGGTGGTCGTGCTGCCGGGGGCGCTCGACCCGGACGAGGGCGCCGACGTCGACGCCCTCGCCGCGGCGTACCTGGCGTCGGTGACCGGCTCGTCCGGCCAGCTCTGCACTGCCCCCGGGATCCTGCTGGCGCCGCGGTCCGAGCGCGGCGACGCGTTCGTCGACGCCGTCCGCCGCGCCGCCGAGGCGGCCACGGGGCAGACCATGCTCACCGCCGGCATCGCGCGGGCGTGGCACGACGGCGTGGACGCGCTCGGGGCCCAGGACGGCGTCGAGGCCGCCGGCACCGGGACCCCGGGCGCCACCCGCAACGCGCCCGCGCCGTCCGTCTTCGTCGCCGACGTCGCCACCTTCCTCGCCAACCCCGTGCTGGAGGCCGAGATCTTCGGCGCCGCGTCCCTGGTCGTGCGGTACTCGGGCGACGACGAGCTCCTCGCCGCCGTCGGCCGCCTCGAGGGGCAGCTCACCGCGACCCTCCACCTCACCGAGGCGGACGCGGCCACGGCCCGCCGCCTGCTGCCCGTGCTGGAGCGCAAGGCCGGTCGCATCCTCGCGAACGGCTGGCCGACCGGCGTCGAGGTCGGCCACGCGATGGTGCACGGCGGCCCTTTCCCCGCGACGTCGGACGGGCGGACCACGTCCGTCGGGACGCTGGCGATCGACCGGTTCCTGCGGCCCGTCGCCTACCAGGGCCTGCCGGACTACCTGCTGCCGGAGCCGGTGCGCCCGGACAACCCGTGGCGCCTCACCCGGCGCGTGGACGGCGTGCTCCGGGCGGCGGAGACGGAGGCGGCACGGTGAGCGCCCCGACCGTCGCCCGGGTGCAGGTCGTCCCTGTCGCGGGGCACGACTCGATGCTGCTCAACCTGTCCGGCGCGCACGCGCCGTTCTTCACCCGCAACATCGTGGTCGTCGAGGACTCCGACGGCCGTACCGGGCTGGGCGAGGTGCCGGGCGGGGAGAAGATCCGCGCGACGATCGAGGAGGCCGCGACCCTCGTGGTCGGGCAGCCGGTCCCGCGGCTCCGGTCCGTGCTGCGCGGGGTCTCGGCCCGGTTCGCCGGCCGGGACGCGGGCGGGCGCGGGAACCAGACCTTCGACCTGCGCACCACGGTGCACGCCGTGACCGGGCTCGAGTCCGCGCTGCTCGACCTGCACGGGCAGGACCTCGGCGTGCCGGTGGCCGAGCTGCTCGGCGAGGGCCAGCAGCGCGACGCCGTGCCGATGCTCGGCTACCTCTTCTACGTCGGCGACCCGGACGCCACCGACCTGCCGTACCTGCGCGAGCCCGACGCGCCCGACGCCTGGTCCCGGCTGCGCCGCGAGGCCGCGACGACGCCCGACGCCGTCGTCCGCCTCGCCGACGCCGCGCGGGAGCGCTACGGCTTCCGCGACTTCAAGCTCAAGGGCGGCGTGCAGGCGGGCGACCTCGAGGTGGACGCCGTCGTCGCGCTCAAGGAGCGGTTCCCCGACGCACGCATCACGCTCGACCCCAACGGCGGCTGGCTGCTCGACGACGCCGTCCGGCTCGGGCGCCGGATGCGGGGCGTCGTGGCGTACGCCGAGGACCCGTGCGGGGCCGAGGGCCGGTTCTCCGGCCGCGAGGTGATGGCCGAGTTCCGCCGGGCGACAGGGCTGCCCACCGCGACCAACATGATCGCCACGGACTGGCGCGAGCTCGGGCACGCGATCCGGTCGGACGCCGTCGACATCCCGCTGGCCGACCCGCACTTCTGGACCATGGCCGGCTCCGTCCGCGTCGCGCAGCTGTGCCACGAGCTCGGCCTCACCTGGGGCTCGCACTCCAACAACCATTTCGACGTCTCGCTCGCCATGTTCACGCACGTGGGCGCCGCCGCCCCGGGGGAGATCACCGCGCTCGACACGCACTGGATCTGGCAGGACGGGCAGGGCCTCACCACCCGGCCGCTCGAGATCTCCGGCGGCGAGATCCGGGTGCCGACCGCGCCCGGGCTCGGCGTCGAGCTCGACCCCGACCGCCTCGCCGAGGCGCACGAGCTGTACCTGGAGCACGGCCTCGGCTCGCGGGACGACGCCGTCGCGATGCAGTACCTCGTGCCCGGCTGGGAGTTCGACCCGAAGCGCCCCTGCCTGGTCCGGTAGCCCGGGGGGCGCTGCCGGGTCCGACGCCGACCGTCGCCGCGCGCACCCGCCCTGTCAGGCGCGCGCCTCGCACTCGGGGCACTGCTCGACGAACTCCTCGAGTGCCCCGTCGTGCCCGCGACACTCGAGGTGCCACCCCACGTTGGCGATCGTCATGTGGTCGGGCGGACCACCCTGTCCCCCCACCACATGGACCATCGCCGCCGCGATCCTCTGACCGCAGACCTCGCACCTGGTCGACGCCAGGTACCTGACCGTGACCATGGCCTCACGTTTGCGCTGACGCCGGATGCACGCACGGCGGGTTCACCCGCGCCGTGCGTGCCGGCCGGGGACGTCGAGGGGCATGTGCAAGGTGACGTCCGCCCGCGCCGTGGGCGCCATCGCGACCTCGGCCCGCTCCAGGTGCGCAGGACGTCGGCGGCGGGTAGGGCGTGGCGCGACGGCGCCCCGGTGGTGCGCGCGTCGCTGGCACGGTCGGCGGGGGTGCGCAAGATGGCCGCAAGGGTGCCTGAGACGCGAGAAACCCCCACCGACTCCGGACTGTGCGTCCAGGTCAGCAGGGGTTTCCGTGCTGGAGCCGCCTATCGGAATCGAACCGATGACCTATTCATTACGAGTGAATCGCTCTACCGACTGAGCTAAGGCGGCGCGCCGTCCACCGGCGTGCAGCCGGATCAACGAGCGCGCCCACAGTACCTGACGCGCGGGGCGGTCTCCAAAACCGCTGCCCACCTGCGGGACGCTTCCGCGCGACAGGGCGCGCTGACCTCCGCATACTCGTGCCCATGCAGCCCACCACGTCGCAGAGCACGGTCATCACCACGGGCCGAGGGTGGTGGTGGAAGACGCTCGTCCTCGGCGTGCTGTTGTGGGCGGTCACCGCCGCCGTCACGTTCGGCACGCAGAACTCGAACCTCATCCCGACCGTGATCCTGCTCGGCAGCTTCCTGGTGCCGTTCAGCGTGGTGCTGTTCGTCGTGGAGAAGGCGCACGGCTCGATCGACATCATGCTGCTGCTGGCGGCGTTCTTCTTCGGCGGCATCTTCGGCGTGCTGGGTGCGTCGATCCTGGAGTCGCACCTGTCGCCGTCGCTGTGGATCTACGTGGGCGTGGGCGCGATCGAGGAGGCCGTGAAGATCGCCGTGTTCCTGGTGGTCGGCGCCCGTGTGGCCGAGAAGACGGGGCTCAAGGGCGCGCTGCTCGGCGCGACCGTCGGTGCCGGGTTCGCGGCGTTCGAGTCCGCCGGCTACGCGTTCAACGCGAGCCTCACCCGCCTGGGGCAGATCGACCTCAACGCCCTGCTGCAGACCGAGGCGGTGCGCGGCCTGCTCACACCGGTCGGGCACGTGCTGTGGACCGCGATCCTGGGTGCGGCGATCTTCGGCGCGGCGTCGGCCGCCGGCAAGTACCGGTTCACCGGCGGGGTGGTGCTCGCCTATCTCACGGTGGTCGCGCTGCACGCCCTGTGGGACTCGATGGGCTTCATCTCCGCCTACCTCGCGCTCAAGGTCACGGGCGGCGTGCACTACGAGCTCGCCTACGGCCAGCTGCTGCCCGTCGCGTCCGACAACGCCTCCACCTGGTCCACCGTGTTCTACGTCGGCGGGCTGATCGTCATCTCCGTGCTGGGCGTGCTCGCCCTGCGGCACTGGTCACGCGTGCGTCGCCCCGTCGGCTGAGCCTGCCGAGACCTTCTCGCTGGTCTCGACAGGCTCGACCGGCGACGTCGCTCAGCAGGTAGCGCCGTCCTCCGGCACGTCCCCGTCCACGAGGTAGGACTCGACGGCGTCCGCCACGCACGACCGCGACGGCTGGTACGCCGTGTGCCCCTCGCCCTGGTAGGTGAGCAGCACGCCGGAGTCCAGCGTCTTCGCCAGGCCCTCGGCCCACACGTACGGGGTGGCCGGGTCGTTCGTGGTGCCGACGACGACGATGGGCGGCGCGCCCTTCGCGTGCACGTCGAACTCCCGCTCCACCTGCGGGTACTCGGCGCCGTCGCAGGTCAGCCCGCCGTAGCCGAAGAACGAGCCCATGGTCGGGGCGTCCTTCTCGATCGCGGCGGCGTCGGCCCGCATCTGGTCGACGTCAGTGGTGGCACGGTCGTCGAGGCAGTTCACCCCGCGCATCGCCTCCTCCGAGTTCGAGGAGTAGCTGCCGTCCGCGTTCCGGTCGAAGTACTGGTCGGAGAGGTAGAGCAGCACGTCGCCGGTGCCCTGGTTGATCGCCTCGTCCAGGCCCTGGGTGAGGGCCGGCCAGCTCCCCTGGTTGTAGAGCGTGACGGCGATCCCGTAGAACGCGAGGCTCTGCGTGACCGTGCGGCCGGAGCTCGACGTCTCGTACGGCCGCTCGTAGGCGTGGTCGAGCACCTGCCGGATCTGGCGCATCCCGTCGTCGACCGACCCGGTCAGCGGGCAGCTCCCGCCCGCCTGGCAGTCCTTCACGTACGCCCGCAGCGCGTTCTCGAAACCGACGGCCTGCCCGTGGGAGACCTCCTCCGAGGTGAGCGTCGTGTCGATCGCGCCGTCCAGCACGAGGCGGCCGGCGCGGTCCGGGAACAGCCCGGCGTACGTGGCGCCGAGCTGGGTGCCGTAGGAGAAGCCGAGGTAGTGCAGCGTGTCGTCGCCGAGCACCGCGCGCAGCATGTCCATGTCGCGCGCCGCGCTCTGCGTGTCCACGTGGCCGAGGACGTCGCCGGAGTTCTCCGCGCAGGCCGCGTTCCACGCCTCGTACTCGTCCGCCATCGCCTCGAGGCCGGCGTCCGTGCTCCGGTCGAAGTCCTTGGCGAGCGACTCGCCCTTGCGGGCGTCGTCGAAGCACTTGAGCGGGGTCGAGCGCTGCACGCCCCGCGGGTCGAACCCGACGATGTCGAACGCGTCCTGCAGCCGCTTGCCGAACGTCGAGCCGCCGCCCTGGGCGTCACCGCGGACGAAGTCGACGCCCGACGCGCCCGGCCCGCCGGGGTTCACCAGCAGCGAGCCCTCCGGGTCCTTGCCGTCGGCCGGGTTGCGCACCAGCGCCAGCTCGATGCTGCCCGCGTCCGCGTCCTGCCAGGACAGCGGCGCCGACGCCGTCGCGCACTGCAACCCGTCCTCGCAGTCCTCCCACTCGAGCGTCTGCCCGTAGTACTGCGCGAACCCGTCCGGAGCCTGCGACGCGGCCGGCCCGGACGCGGAACCCACGGGCGACTGCTCCTTGGCGGGCGCGGTGCACCCGGCGAGGAGGACCACCCCGGCGACGACGACGGCGGCCGCCCTGCGCAGGGTGGCGCGACGCGGCGTCGGGCGGAGGGAGGGCGTGCGGCGGGCGGTCGATCGGCGCTCGTCGGGAATCACCAGCCCAACCTACCGTCGCTCAGAACCCGAGTCGGACGTGGCACCGGCGAGCGCGACCCACGGTCAGGGGGCGACCCAGGCCAGAGGGCCCGCCTCGCCGTCGGCCGCACGCGGCGCCACCTCGACCTTGCCGATGTCGCCCAGCCGCACCGTCACCCCCGACCCCGCGTCCGCGTCGGGCGGCACCGCGACCGCGCTCGTGGTCGGCACGTAGTCCATCGTGCAGGGGCCCGGGTCCGGGTCGACGAGCCCGACGTCGATCGCCTCGTGCCTGCCGCCCCAGCCGGCCTCGGCCTCGGCGAGGCGCGGGCAGGTGCTCGACCCGTACGTCACGACCAGCAGCACCCCGGGCGTCGGCGACCAGCCGGCGCCGGCAGGGCTGTCGAACGTCCCCTCCGCGCCGTCGGGCAGGCCGCGCACGTGCTCCCCCGGACCGGGCACACCGGTCACCTCTCCGGACGGGGAGGCCGGGGCCGACGGCTCCGGGGACGCCGACGGCGAGGCCGCCGTCGGCTCCGACGACCCGCCGCCCGACGGCGCGGGCGACGCGCACGCCGCCACGACGAGCGCGAGAGCGCCGGCGACGCCGGCGAGGGCGACGCCGCGGACCAGGGTGCGTACGGAGGTCGTCACCGGCCGACCGTCTCGCGGACGTCCGCGAACCGCAACCGCTCCGGCGTCTCCTGCGAGGCGACCTTGCCAAGGAAGTCGCGCCGCTTGGCCGCGAACCCGCGCCGGTCGTCGAAGAGGTCGCGTGCCATCTCCGCCAGCTCGATCGTGCGGTAGTAGGACAGCGGGCGGCGCGGCGCGCGCACCCGGGCCACGGCGGCGGTCTCCGCCCGCCCGTCGGGCGTCGCCAGCGCGGCGGCGCGGTCGGCCAGCCACGCGGCGAACCGCTCCGGGTCGCGCGGGCCGACGGCGTCCACGAGGCCGATCGTCGCCGCCTCCGCGACCGACACCGGCAGCTTGGCGCTCAGCAACCGGTCGGCGTCGACCTCGCCCAGCCGGGACGCGACCGTCCACGTGTGCAGCTCGGAGCCGAAGATGCCCATGTCGTAGTAGGGGTTCAGCACCACCCCGTCGCGCGCCACGACGACGTCGGCGCACAGCCCCGCCATCACGCCGCCCGCGCCGGCGTTCGCCGTGAAGGCGGCCACGGTGACCTGGTCGGCGGCGGCGATCGCCGCGCACAGGTCGTCGATGGCCTGGATGTTGGCCCACGCCTCCGCCGCCGGGTCGTCGGCCGCCTCGATCGCGCCCAGGTGGATGCCGTTGGAGAACGCGTGCTCGGTGCCGCGCACCACGAGCACCCGGGTGTCCTCGGTGAGCGCCTTCTCCACGGCCGTCGTCAGGCGGCGGCACTGCTCGGTGTGCATGGCGCCGCTGTACGACCGGATCGTCAGGTAGCCGACGTCGCCGTCGCGCTCGTACACCGACTCCGCGAGCGCGGCGGGCGCCGGGCGGAACGGGACCCCGGCGACGTCGAGCACCCACGACGCGGGCAGCTTGGTGCCGCGCTTGTCGGCCAGCGTCGCGGCGTACCCGACCCACAGGGTGCCGTCGCCGGTGGCGATCGCCACGGCGTCCTCGTCGCGCCCCACCACCATGCCGGGGGCGGCCAGCGAGTCCACCGGCTCGGGGTCGGCCACGGCATCGAACAGGCAGAAGCGCGCGCCCTGCAGGGTCGCGGGGGCGCCGGGCGCGCCGTCGGCCGCGGCGATCGTGCGCGCCAGCTCGGCGGCGGGGCGGGACAGGTCCAGCTCGAACGCGGCCCGGCGCAGCAGCGGCAGCTCACCGGTGCCCGGCACCTCCCGCTCGGCCCGGTCGGCCGGCGTCGGCTCCTCGCCGGCCGCGACCTTGCGCAGCACCTCCTCGACGCACGCCATCGCCGCGTCGGCCACGAGCCCGTTGTAGAGGGCGCTCTTGGCGATCAGGTCCGCGGGCATGGCGAACGTCGACGTCGCCCACACCGGGCCGGCGTCCATCTCCTCCACCGTGGACAGGGCCGTCACGCCCCAGCGCTCCCGGCCGTCGAGGATGGCGTGGTCCAGCGACGACGGGCCGCGGTCGCCGACGGGGCCGGGGTGCACGACGACGGTGGTCCACCGCCGCCACACGTCCTCGGGCACCCGGTGCTTGAGGAACGGCGCCAGGATCAGGTCGGGGCCGATCTCCTCGACGCGCGCGGTGAGCTCCTCCGGCGACGCGAAGGTGGGTGCCAGCTCGACGCCCACGTCGTGGCCCCGGTCCGCCAGGTGCCCCCACACACGCTGCGTGAGCCCGTTGAACGCCGAGACGAGCAGCAGGATCCTCATGCCAACCCCCAGTCAAGTCACGGAGGCCACCGTGGCCCCCGCCGCGGAACACCTCACCGCATGAAGGGGCGATGAGGCAACTGTCGCCCGTGAGGGGGTCGGGCCCGGCAGGCTCGACCACCGAGAGGGTCAGCCCTGCGGGCGCAGCGCCACGGTCATCGCCTCGAGCGCCAGCAGCGGCGCCACGTTGCCCTCGAGGCGCTCGCGCGCGACGCCGATCGCGTCCATCCGGCGGATCGTCTGCTCCGGCGTCGAGTCCGCCGCCAGGGCGCGCACGGTCCCGTCGTGCTCGGCGTTCACCAGGTCGACGCTCGCGCCGAGCTGCACCACGAGCACGTCCCGGTACAGGGACAGCAGGTCGACCATCGACCGGTCGAGGACGTCGCGCTGACGGCGCGTGGCGCGCCGCTTCTGGTCGTCCTCGAGCTGCTTGAGCTGCGAGCGCAGCCGGGGCGGCAGCGTGTCGCCCTCCTGCACGCCGAGCGCACGCAGCAGCTCGGCCTTCTCGACGGCGTCGCGCTCCGTGGTGGCCGCCAGGGCCTCCGCCTTCGCGACGTCGACCAGCTCCCCCGCCGCGAGCACGGCGTCGCCCACGCCCCGGATGCGACGTGCGATCTCGAGCACCGCGTCCCGGCGCTCCCGGGCGTCGGCGTCGCGGGCGAGCCTGCGCGCGAGCCCGACGTGCGACTGCGCCGCCCGCGCCGCGGTCAGGGCCACCGCCGGGTCGATGTCGTCGCGACGCACCAGCAGCTCCGCCACGTCCTGCGCCGGCGGTACGCGCAGCACGACGCCGCGGCAGCGGGAACGGATGGTCGGCAGCACGTCCTGCGCGCTCGGGGCGCACAGCACCCAGACGGTGTGCGGCGGCGGCTCCTCGATGGCTTTGAGCAGCACGTTGGTGGTGCGCTCGGCCATCCGGTCGGCGTCCTCGACGACGATCACTCGGAAGCGGCCCGACGACGGCGTGCGGGACGCCGTCATGATGAGGTCGCGCACCTCGTCGATGGTGATGACGACCTTGTCCGTCGCCACGACCGTGAGGTCCGGGTGGGTGCCGGCCAGCGTCGTCGTGCACGCGCGACAACGCCCGCAGCCGCCGGTCTCGCCGTCCGTCCCGGTGCACTGCAGCGCCGCCGCGAACGCGCGCGCGGCCACCGACCGGCCCGAGCCGGGCGGGCCGGTGAGCAGCCAGGCGTGCGTCATCGCGGCCGGGTCGGTCGCGGCGCGGCGCAGCACGGCGACCGCGTCCGGCTGCCCGACGACGTCGTCCCACACGCTCATTCGAGGTCCTCCCCTACCGATGGTCGAGCCTGTCGAAACCAGGTTTCGACGGGCTCGACCACCGAGGGCGTCAGGTCCAGGCGTGCGGCCACGTCCACACGCACCTGCGCCTGCACGTCGTCGAGGTTCGCGGACGCGTCGACCACGACCCACCGCTCCGGGTCGGCCGCGGCACGGCGCAAGAACGTCTCGCGCGTGCGCCGGTGGAACTCGTCACCCGCCCGCTCGAGGCGGTCCGGCTCGCCCGACAGCCGGGCGGCCCCGACGACGGGGTCGAGGTCCAGCAGCACCGTGACGTCGGGCAGCAGGTCGGCGGTGGCCCACAGGGACAGCGCCTCGATCTCCTCCTCCGACAGCTCGCGGCCGCCGGCCTGGTACGCCACCGAGGAGTCGAGGTAGCGGTCCGTGACCACCACGGCACCGCGCGCGAGCGCCGGCCTGATCACGGTGGCGACATGGTGGGCGCGGTCGGCCGCGTACAGCAGGGCCTCGGTGCGGGGGTCCATGTCCTCCCCGTGCAGCACCTCCCGGCGCAGCGTGGCGCCCAGGTCCGTGCCGCCCGGCTCCCGCGTCACGACGACCTCGCGCCCCGTCACCTCGTGCAGCCAGTCACCCAGCAGGCGCACGTGCGTGGTCTTGCCGACGCCGTCGCCGCCCTCGAACGAGACGAAGTACCCGGGTGCGCTGCTCACTCCGGACACCCTAACGGTGACCACTCACACACCCGCCCCGGGTTCGCAGACCCGGCCGCCTGGGGCGACGATGGGAAGACGAAGGGCCACTCCCACGTCCTGCAGGAGGATCGATGTCCACCCAGCCCCAGCCTTCCCAGACCGTGCTCGCCGAGGAAGAGTGCTGGGAGCTGCTCGCAGGGCAGAAGATCGGCCGGCTGGCCACGTCGGTGGCCGGCGAGCCCGAGATCTTCCCCGTCAGCTTCGCGGCCGCCGACCAGCGCATCTTCCTGCGCACCAAGCCCGGCACCAAGCTCGCGGAGGTGACGATCAGCCCGCGGGTCGCGTTCGAGGTCGACGAGATCGGCGACACCTCTTCGTGGAGCGTCGTGGTGAAGGGCCGCGCACAGGTCCTCGAGCGGGACGCCGACCTCGACGAGGCGCGCGCGACCGGACTCGTCAGCTACCTCGAGGACGGCAAGACGGTGTGGGTCCGCATCACGCCGAGCGAGGTCTCCGGGCGCCGCCTGGTGCCGGGCGAGCAGCGCTGACCCGACCCGGTCACTCCCCCGGGTAGACGACCCCCGCCTGACGGCGGACGGCGTCCAGGGTGTCCATCACCTCGATCGTGCCGTCCCACGACATGCGGGGGCTCTGCGTCTCGCCTGCCGCGAGCAGTCGCGCCACCTCGGCGGCCTGGTACTGCTTGCCCTCGCCGCGGAACCCGTCGTAGTCCCACGTGGCGCCGTCGTGCCGCTCCACGCGGAACGACGTCGGGGCGTAGAACGTGCGCGCCACCTCGATGCGCCCCTGCGTGCCGGAGATCACCGCGGTGTTGGCCGTGCGCGCCCACAGCGTGGTCGAGAGGGTGGCCTGGACGCCGCCGGGGTACCCCAGCACCATGCCGATCTGGCCGTCGACCCCGGTCTCGGTGAGCGCGCCCACGGCCGTGACGGACTCGGGGGCGCCCAGCAGGTCCTGCGCGAAGGACACCGGGTAGACGCCGAGGTCCAGCAACGCGCCGCCGGCCAGCCCGGGCGCGTACAGCCGGTGCGCCGGGTCGAGGGGGAACTGCTGGCCGTGGTCGGCGACCACGCTGACGACCCGCCCGATCTCCCCGCGCGCGAGGACGCCGCGCAGCGCCGCCACGTGCGGCAGGAAGCGGGTCCACATCGCCTCCATGACGAAGACGCCGGCCTCGCGGGCGGCGTCGAGCACCTCGCGCGCCTGGGCCGCGTCCTGCGTGAACGCCTTCTCCACCAGCACGTGCTTGCCGGCGCGGATCGCCAGCAACGCGTGCTCGTGGTGGTGGGAGTGCGGCGTCGCGACGTACACGACGTCGACCTCCGGGTCGGACACGAGCGCCTCGTAGTCGCCGTGCGCCCGCGCGCCCGGCGCGTGCGCGGCGGCGAACGTCTCCGCCTTGGCCAGGTCGCGCGACCCGACGGCGACGACCGACGCGGCGGTGTGCTCCCGGACGCCGTCGGAGAACGAGCCGGCGATGTTGCCGGCGCCGAGCACGCCCCAGCGCACCGCGGGCGCGGTCCGCGGGTCGGGGACCGTCCCCGCGAGGTCGTCGGTGGTCAGTCCGGGCGCGAACGAGGCAGGTGTGACGTCGGTCATGGCCGCCACCGTACCCGCCGGAGCGCACGGGAACGGGGCGTAGTTGCCCGGGGCTCTCTCTGGGGGACGCCTCAGGCGAGCGTGCCGAGCGACGCCACGACCACGCGGTTCGCGACGTCGCGCACCTGCTCCAGCTCGGCCAGGCTCAGCCCGCTCGCCGAGACGACCTTCGCCGGGACCTTCTCCGCCTCGTCCCGCAGCGCCCGCCCCGCGGCCGTGAGGTGCAGCTCGACGACACGCGCGTCGCCGGTGCCGCGGCGGCGCTCCAGCAGCCCCTGCCGCTCCAGCCGCTTCAGCAGCGGCGACAGCGTGCCGGGGTCGAGCAGGAGCCGGGCGCTCAGCCCGGTGACCGTCGTCGTCGCGCCGGAGCGCTCGTCCTGCCACAGCCCGAGCATGACGAGGTACTGCGGGTGCGTGAGACCGAGCGGCTCCAGGATCGGGCGGTAGATCGACACCATCGCCCGGGCGGCCGCCGAGAGCGAGAAGCACACCTGCGCCTCGAGGCGCAGCGGGTCGGCGGGCAGGTCCATGCGCCCACCCTACGAGTCGGCCTATAGTTGGCGCACCAATGGTTGGCCCACCAAGTGTTTGACGAGGGAGTGTCATGGCACGCCGCGAGGACGACGACCGGACCTGGGGCATGAAGGTGACGGAGAGCCTGCTGAGGTTCTTCGGGCCCGCATCGATCCGCCGCACCCCGCCGATCCCGCCCAGCGCGGAGGACCTCGCCCGGGACGCCGCCCTGCGCCGCTCGCTGCAGCGCGTCACGAGGGCCGACGGGCACGTGTACCTCGTCGAGCGCAAGGACTGACCGCCCCTTCGAGCCTGTCGAGACCACGTCCTCGGTTTCGACAGGCTCGGCCACCGGGGGCTCGACCACCCCGTCGCGCTACTTCTTGGTGGTGGTCTTCCGCGTCGTCGTCTTCTTCGCCGGCGCCTTCGTCGTCGTGCGGCGCTTCTTGGCCGGGCCCGCCGCACGCTTCTCCGCCAGCAGCTCGACGGCGCGCTCGGGCGTGATGCTCTCCGGCGTGAGGTCGCGCGGCAGCGTCCGGTTGGTCTCGCCGTCCGTGACGTACGCGCCGAAGCGGCCGTCCTTCACGACGATCGGCTTGCCGCTGGTCGGGTCGTCGCCCAGCTCGCGCAGCGGCGGCGTGGCCGCCCGGGCGCCCCGGCCGCGCTTGGGCTCGGCGTAGATCTTCAGCGCCTCGTCCAGCGTGATCGTGAAGAGCTGCTCCTCCGACGCGATCGTCCGCGAGTCGGTGCCCTTCTTGAGGTACGGGCCGTAGCGCCCGTTCTGCGCCGTGATCTCATCGCCCGACTCGGGGTCGGTGCCCACGACGCGCGGCAGCGACAGCAGCTTGAGCGCGTCCTCCAGCGTCACGGTCTCCAGCGACATGTCCTTGAACAGCGACGCGGTGCGCGGCTTCGGCTGGGCGGCCTTCGCCTTCTTCTGCGCCGCGGCGGACAGGCTCGGGTCGATCTCCGGCAGGTCGAGCACCTCGGTCACGTAGGGGCCGTAGCGACCGTTCTTCGCGATGATCTCGTTGCCCGACACCGGGTCGGTGCCGAGCACCTTGCCGTCCTCGGCCCCGGCGGCCAGCAGCTCGCGCGCCTTCGCCACGGTGAGCTCGTCCGGGGCGACCTCCTCCGGGATGGACGCGCGCGGCGGGTTCTCCCCCTCGGCCACCTCGGCGCCGAGGTCCTCGACGTACGGGCCGTACCGGCCCACGCGCACGCGGATGCCCTCACCGATCTGCACCGAGTTGATCGCCACGGGGTCGATCTCGCCGAGGTTCTCCACCAGCTCGTGCAGGCCCCAGCCCGTGCTCTCGCCCGAACCGTCGCCGAAGTAGAAGCGCGTCAGCCAGGCCACACGGTCCCGGCTGCCCGACGCGATCTGGTCGAGGTCGGCCTCCATCTCGGCCGTGAAGTCGTAGTCCACCAGCCAGCGGAAGTGCTCCTCGAGCAGCTTCACGACGGCGAACGCGAGCCAGGTGGGGGTCAGCGCCTGGCCCTTGGTGCGCACGTAGCCCCGGTCCTGGACGGTCGAGATCGTCGCGGCATACGTCGACGGGCGGCCGATGCCGAGCTCCTCGAGCGCCTTGACCAGCGACGCCTCCGTGTACCGGGCCGGCGGCGTGGTGGCGTGGCCCTCGGCCGTGAGGCCGTCGCCGCTCAGCGGGTCGCCCTCGCCCATGCGCGGCAGGCGCGCCTCCTTGGCGGACGCGTCCGCGCCCTCGGCGACGTCCGTGCCCTCCTCGTAGGCGGCGAGGAAACCGCGGAAGGTGATGACGGTGCCGGACGCCGAGAAGACGGCGTCCCGGCCCGCGAGGTCCCCCGCCGCGCCCGCGAGCGAGGCGGCGACGCGCACCGACGCCGTCGACCCCTTGGCGTCGGCCATCTGGGACGCCACGGTGCGCTTCCAGATCAGCTCGTACAGCTTGAACTGGTCGCCGGAGATCTCGCGCGCCACCTGGGCCGGGGTACGGAACGAGTCGCCCGCGGGACGGATGGCCTCGTGCGCCTCCTGCGCGCCCTTGTTCTTGGAGGTGTACAGGCGCGGTGCGCCCGGCACGTACTCGGGGCCGTACAGCTCCGCCGCCTGCCGGCGGGCGGCGTCCGTCGCCTCCGCGGACAGCGACGGTGAGTCCGTACGCATGTAGGTGATGTAGCCGTTCTCGTACAGGGCCTGCGCCGTGCGCATCGCCTGGCGCGAGCTCATCCGCAGCTTGCGGCCCGCCTCCTGCTGCATCGTGGAGGTGGTGAACGGCGCCGCGGGCTTGCGGGAGTACGGCTTGGTCTCGAGCGAGCGCACGGCGAAGGACGCGTCCGCGAGCCCCGCGACGACGGCGTTCGCGGACGCCTCGTCGAGCTGCACCACGCCGGTGCGGACCTTGAGGCGGCCCCGGTCGTCGAAGTCGCGGCCCGAGGCGACGCGCTCCGTCCCGAGCCCGGTGAGGCGGGCGCGGAACGCCTGCCCGGCGTCGTCGCCCGTCGTCGGCGCGAACTGCCCGGTGACGTCCCAGTAGCCCGCGGAGACGAACGCCATCCGCTCGCGCTCACGCTCCACGACGAGCCGCGTCGCGACGGACTGCACGCGGCCCGCGGACAGGCCCTGGCGCACCTTGCGCCACAGCACCGGCGAGACCTCGTAGCCGTAGAGCCGGTCGAGGATGCGGCGCGTCTCCTGCGCGTCGACGAGGTCCTCGTCGAGCTCACGGGTGTTCTCCAGGGCCCGCAGGATCGCCTCGCGGGTGATCTCGTGGAACACCATCCGCTTGACCGGGACCTTGGGCTTGAGCTCCTGGATCAGGTGCCAGGCGATGGCCTCGCCCTCGCGGTCCTCGTCGGTGGCGAGGTAGAGCTCGTCGGCCTCCTTGAGGGCCTTCTTCAGCTCGCGGACCTTCTGCTTCTTGTCCGCGTGGACCTCGTAGTAGGGGTCGAACCCGTTGTCGACGTCGACGGCGAACTTGCCGTACGGGCCCTTCTTCATGTCCGCCGGCAGGTCGCGCGGCTGCGGCAGGTCGCGGATGTGCCCCACGCTCGCCTCGACCTCGAAGTCGTCGCCGAGGTAGCCCTGGATCTTGCGAGCCTTGGTGGGCGACTCGACGATCACGAGCTTGCGTGGCTGGGGCATCCGTTCCTGCTTTCCCTGTTGCTGCGGCGGTGCCGGGCATGTGCGGACGGCGACCGGCCGACCGGTCATGTCACGGTACGACATCCGCTCGTCACTTCCCCGACACGGCCGCCGGGCGGCACTCTACCGAGACGTGAGGCGCGGCTGCGCAGTGAGCTGACGCAGCACGAGGAGGGCGGCGAACGCCCCCGCGGTCACCGCGAGCACCCCCAGGGCCCCCGCCGCGTACGCGGTGAGGTCCGGCGAGAGGGGCACCGGGTCGCCGTTCGTGACCAGGCCCACGAGGGTGGCGCCGGAGACGAGGACGCCGGCCACCGACGCGAGCAGCAGCAGACCCGCGACGACGTACGACCCGGGCGCCGCGTACGACGCGCCGGGCCGGCGCAGCTCGTCCGTCGACGACGCCGGCGTGAGCGCGCAGACCGCGGCGCCCCAGACCAGGACGACGAGCACGGCGGCGACGACGTCCGACGGCCGGTGCCACTGGCCCACGAGCGTCGAGACCCCGGTGGCCCCCGTGTACGCGGCCCCGAGGACCGCGACGACCGGCCGCCACGCCCGCGGCGTGACGAGCAGCAGCGCGACCGACACCGAGGCCGCGACGGTGGTGTGACCGCTGGGCAGCGTGTTGGGCCCGGTCCACCCGGACAGCAGCTCCGGCCGGTCGAGGACCCCGTGCTTGAGCACCTGGGTGGTCACGTTCGCGCCGCCCACGAGCACCGCGACCTGCAGCGCCAGCACCCAGCGACGCCGCACCAGGGCGACGAGCATCGCCACCCCGACCCCCGCGACGACGAACGCGACGGACACGACGTCGAGCACCGGCTCGGCGACCTGCCACAGGCGGCCCTGGCCGTGCGTGGCGCCGAGGAACGCGAGCTCGTCGACGCGCTGGCCGGCGGCCGTGTCGACGAAGAACCGCCAGGTCAGCCAGACGCCGAGCACCGCCAGCACCGCCACGACGGCGGCGACGACGCGCGGGGCGGTCCTCGCCCGCGGGACCGGACGGGCGCCCCGCCACGCGCCGACCGGCAGGATCGGCGCGCCGACGCCCGACGTCCCCCTCGAGGGGGTCGGCGGCGGCACGGGGCGCGTCTCGGTGAGCACGGGATCACGCTACCGACTCGGTGTGACGGAAACGTACGCGCTGCGTGGGGACCTCTCCCCTTCCCGCGCACCCTCGACCTGCCCGGCCGCCGACGACGGGCGGGGGCATGACGACGGGCGTGGACCCCGGGGTCCCCGCCCGTCGTCCGTGCCGGCGCGACTACGCGCCGTCGGTGACCAGGGTGAGGCCGTAGGCGTCGAGGATCTCGCCCACCGGCTGGAAGAACGTCGTGCCGCCGGAGGTGCAGTCCCCGGACCCGCCGGACGTCACGCCCTGCGCCTGGTCGCCCGCGAGCAGCGACCCGCCGGAGTCGCCGGGCTCCGCGCACACGTCGGCGCGGATGAGCCCGTCGACCGTGCCCTCGGCGTAGGAGACCGACACGTCCAGCGCCTCGACGGTGCCACAGTGCCATCCTGTCGTGGAGCCGGAGCGGCAGACCTGGGCGCCCACGGGCGCTGGCTCGGCGCCGGCCACCGCGACCTGGCCGCCGGCCCAGTCGTTCACCGCGCCCACCGGGGTGCTGTCGAGCCCCACCTGGACGTACCCGTAGTCGTCGCCCGGGAAGCTCGACCCGGCGAACGTCCCCGCCGGCTGCGACGTCGTGTCCCCCGCGGAGCCGCAGTGCCCCGCGGTGACGAAGCCGTCGGTCACGGCGAACCCGACCGAGCAGCGTGCGCCCGAGCCGATGTAGTACGCGTTGCCGCCGACGATGTCGTCGAGCAGCCGGGGCCGCTCCGCCGTCGTGGCCACGGTGACGGCGGAACCCGGTACGTCGGCCGCGGCCAGCGCGTCGTCCAGTGCCGCCCGCGCGGCCGGGGCCGCGCCGGCCAGCGTCTCCACCACCAGCGCGTTGTCCCGCACGTCGACGTGCCAGCCCGTCACTGCGCGGCCGGCGGCGTCGCCGAGCCCGTCCGCAAGGTCGGCGGACCACCCCTCGAGCTGGTCCAGCGAGTACCGGGCGTCGACCGCGCTGGCCCCGGCGGCGCGCACCGCGGCGTCGTCGTCGCCCGTCGTGGCCACGTAGAGGCGGTCGTGCCGCGGGTCGAGCCACGCGCCGGCGAAGTCGTCGCCGAGCCGCTCGCGCAGCCGGTCCTGCGCCGCCGCGGCGGCGTCCTGGAAGCCGAGGCGTTCGACGGCGCGCTCGGGGGACACGCCGAGGTCGTCCTGCATGGCCCGCAGGAGCCCGGCCGGATATCGGTCTGCGCCCACGACGTCGTCGTCGGGGGCCGGGCCGGCGGCCTGGGCCGTCGCCGCGGTCGCTGCGAGCGTGAGCCCTGCGGCCGTGGCGGCCATCGCCCTGAAGGTCGTGCGTCTCATCGGAGCTCTCCTTCCGTCAGGTACCGGACGGTTGCCCGGCGCACCACACGCTACGGGGGCGGCCAGCCCGCGGCCAGGGCGCGTCCAGGCCGCGCGACGGGCCCGGCGGGTGCCACACTCATCCTTCGTGCGCACGATCCCGTGGCTCCGCCCGCACCGGGCACCCACGTCCGACACCGCCTCGCCCGCGAGCCTGCGGCGCCGGCCCGCCCAGCTCGTCACGCTGGGCTTCCTCGCCACGATCGCGGCCGGAACGGCCCTGCTGAGCCTCCCCGTCAGCGCCACCGGCCGGAACGCGAGCTTCGTCGAGGCCCTGTTCACGGCGACGTCCGCGACGTGCGTGACCGGGCTCGCCGTCGTGGACACCGAGACGTTCTGGACGCCGTTCGGGCAGGTCGTGATCCTGCTGCTGATCCAGGTGGGCGGGTTCGGGGTGATGACGCTCGCGTCGCTGCTCGGCCTGCTGCTGACCCGCCGCCTCGGGCTCGGCACCCGCCTCGTGGCCACCGAGTCGACACGCTCGGTCGGGATGGGCGACGTGCGCCGGGTGCTGCTCGGCGTGCTGCGGTTCACCGTGGTCGCCGAGCTCGTGGTCGCCACGGTCCTGACGGCCCGGTTCGCCTCGGCCTACGACGAGCCGCTCGGCCACGCCGCGTGGTCGGGCGTGTTCCACGCCGTGTCCGCGTTCAACAACGCGGGCTTCTCCATCTACAGCCAGAACCTGGTGCCGTTCGTCGCCGACCCGTGGGTCTGCCTGCCGATCTGCGCCGCCGTCATCGTCGGCGGCCTCGGGTTCCCCGTGCTGCTCGAGCTGTGGCGGCTGCACCGCACGCGCCGCTCCGAGGACGGCCCCACCGACCTGCGACGGCTGTCGCGCTGGAGCGTGCACACTCGCCTCACCGTGCTGATGACGACGACGCTGCTCGCGGTCGGCACGGTGTTCTTCCTCGCGGCCGAGTGGGGCAACCCCGGAACGTTCGGCCCGCTGGACCCGCCCGCGAAGGTGCTGGCCGCGTTCACGCAGGCGGTCATGCCGCGCACCGCCGGCTTCAACTCCGTGGACCTGTCGCAGGCCAACAACGGCACCTGGTTCTTCACCGACATGCTCATGTTCATCGGCGCCGGGTCGGGCGGCACCGCCGGCGGCATCAAGGTGACGACCTTCGCCGTGCTCGCCGTCGCCATCTGGTCGGAGCTGCGCGGTGACCCCGACGCCGCGCTCTGGGACCGCCGCCTGACGCCGGGCACGCAGCGGCAGGCGCTCACCGTGGCGCTCGTGGGGGTGGCGGCCGTGGTGCTGCCGACCCTCGCGATCACCCTCTCCACCAGCCTCTTCACCCTCGACCAGGTGCTGTACGAGGTGATCTCGGCGTTCAGCACGACCGGCCTGTCCACCGGCATCACCGCCGACATGCAGGCGTGGCACCAGCTCGTGCTCGTCGCCCTGATGTTCCTCGGCCGCCTCGGCCCCATCACCCTCGGCACCGGCCTCGCCATGCGGGACCGCCAGCGGCTCTACCGGCGCCCGGAGGCCGCCGTCGTCATCGGCTGAGGACCGTGGCACGACGAGGCCCCGCCGAGCGTGCTCGGCGGGGCCTCGTCATGGTCCGGTGGGTCAGCAGTGGGTGCCGGCGTACGTCCCGACGCCCTGCACGGCGTCCTGGAACTCCTGGCCGGTCATGGTGGACATGGCGTCGTTGACCTTGGTCATGGCGTCGGTGGCGGTCGGGTCCTCCGCCGCCTCGCTGAGCCCGTCGGTCACCGACCGGAACGACGTGGTGAGGGTGCCCCAGTCGTCCGCGATCTCGGCCGGCGGCTCGCTGACACCCTCGAGGGTGGTGGTGAGCTCCTCGAGCTTGTCGAGCGTGGGCTGCAGGTCGGCCGGGTCGGCGCTGCTCAGCGCCGACGAGGCGCTGGTGAGCGAGTCGAAGGCCGCGCAGACGTCGCCGTCCGCCCCCTCCTCGGCCGGCGCCTCCTCCTGCGGGCTCTCCTCGGCCAGCGCCTCCTCGGTGGGCTGCTCCTCGGCGGCGGTGCCCGCGTCGGACGACGACCTTTCCTGGGAGTCGCCCGCACCGCTGCAGGCGGCCAGGCCGAGGGTGAGCAGGGCTCCGGCGGCCACCGCGGTGGCACGGGTCAGGGACATTCGGTTGCGCATAAGGTCCATGGTGACCGACCGCCCCCGATCACGCGCCCCGACCGGCAGGGGAGCACTCCCCATGTGGCGGGGGTCACGACGCCCCCGTGGCAGACTCGTCGCGCGCCGGACCGGCGCCCGGCGACCCGCAGGACGAGGGCCCGGACGCGTCGACGCACGAGGAGGGCGGGCCGTGGCGGAGCGGGTGACGTTCGCGAGCAGCACGGGGCCCCGGCTCGCGGGCATCGTCGACCGGCCCGAGGGCGAGGTGCGCGGCTGGGGCGTGTTCGCCCACGGGTTCACGCTCGGCAAGGACTCCCCCGCCGCGGCGCGCATCTGCAAGCAGCTCGCGTCCGAGGGGATCGGCATGCTGCGGTTCGACAACCTCGGGCTGGGCGACTCCGAGGGCGACTGGGGCGACGGCTCGTTCACGGTGAAGGTCGCCGACACGGTGCTCGCGGCGCGGTTCGTGGCCGAGCACCTCACCGGGGACGAGGCCGGGCCCGACCTGCTCGTCGGTCACTCCTGGGGCGGGGCCGCCGCGATCGCCGCGGCGCCCGAGGCCGGGGTGCGCGCCGTCGTGTCCGTGTGCGCGCCGTTCGACCCCAGCCACGCCGAGCACCAGTACGACGACCTGGTGGACCAGGTGCTCGCCGAGGGGAACGCCGTGTGGCAGGTGGGCGGAAAGCGGCTCAACCTCAAGCGCGGGATGGTCGAGGACGTGCGCGACGCCGACCTGGACCACCGCATCGCCGACCTCGGGCTGCCCCTGCTGATCATGCACGCGCCCACGGACACCGTGGTCGGGATCGAGAACGCCAGCCAGATCTTCGCGGCGGCCCGCCACCCGCGCAGCTTCGTCGCGCTCGAGGGCAGCGACCACCTGCTCACGGCCCCCGGCCAGGCCCAGCGCGCCGCGCGGATCGTCAGCGCGTGGGCCGACCCGTACCTCGCTACGCCGCGCTAGCGGGGCGCAGGAAGCCGTCGCGCACCAGGCCGCGGACGGCGGGCAGCAGCTCCGCGCGCAGGTCCTCGACGGGGACGTCGAGCAGGGCGCCCAGGGCGCCGACGATCTGGCCGACGGCGAGCTCGCCGTCGCACACCCCGACGAACGCGGCGAGCCCGGTCGACGCGTGCACGCCGCGCCCCAGGCCGTCGCCCTGCCGGATCACGATGACGTTCGGGTCCGCCTCGCCCGGCGTGTGGAACCGCTCCTCGGAGACGTCGTCCGCCACGACGAGGTGCGCGGCCGCGAGCGCCGCGTCGTCCCGTGCGGCGAGCCAGTCGTGCGCGGCCAGGGACGCGGCGACGTGTGCGCCGAGCGGCTGGTGCACCGACCCGGTGTGCTCCTCGAGGCGCCGCAGCGTGGGGCGCGCGCCGTCGGCGGGCCGGCGCAGCGTGACGATGCCGAAGCCGACCGCCTCGACGTCGCGCGACGCGAAGTCGTCGAGCCACGCCCCGTAGGCCGCGGACCAGGCACCCGGCTCGCGCTCCGCCGTGGTGCCGCCGTCGCGGATCCACGTCTCCGCGTACTCGGCCGGGTCCAGCACCTCGCGCTGGATCACCCACCCGTCGAGGCCGGACGCGTCGAGCCACGTCCCCACGCGCTCGTCCCACGCCTCGCCGCGCCGGTGCTCCCAGTTGCCCAGCAGCTGTGCCACGCCGCCCGGGGCGAGCACGCGGCCGACGTCCTGCACGAGGTCGCGCACCAGGTCGTCGCCCGAGCGGCCGCCGTCGCGGTACTCGTAGTCGCCCAGCGCCTCGGCCACCGCGGCGCCCGCCGCGCCCGCGTGCGGGGTGATGACGAACGGCGGGTTGGACACGACGAGATCGAAGCTCTCGCCCGCCACCGGCTCCAGCATCGAGCCGTGCCGCAGCCCGACCTCCGTGCCCGGCGAGGGCGCGTTGAGGGCCAGGTTGAACCGGGCGAACCCGAGCGCGCGTCGCGACAGGTCGGTGGCCACCACCTGGCGCGAGTGCCGCGCGGCGTGCAGCGCCTGGATGCCGCAGCCCGTGCCGAGGTCGAGCACGCGACCCACCGGTGTGCGGGCCGTCACCTGCGCCAGCGTCGTGGAGGCGCCGCCGGCGCCCAGCACGTGGTCGGTGGCGAGGCGGCCGCCGGTCGCCAGCTCGGCGAGGTCGCTCGAGAGCCACCACGACGCCTCGCCACCGGCGTCGACCGCCCCGTACGGACGCAGGTCGACGACGGCGCGCACCGTGTCGTCGTCCCCCTCCCCGGAGGCGGCCACGAGGCCGAGGCGGGCGGCGCCCGCGGTGCCGAGGCCCGGGAGCGCGCGGTCGAGCGCCGCCCGCGGGACGTCGTCGCCGAGCAGGAAGAGGCTGGCGAGCGCGGCGCGCGGCTCGTGCGCGCCGGACGCCCCCGCGAGCGCGCGGCGGGCGGGCACCGTTTGCTCGCGGTGCAGCGCCGCCGACGCGACGTCGCCCAGCGCCTCCTCGACGCCGTCCACGGTGTAGCCCGCGGCGTCGAGCCCCGCCCGCAGCGCGTCCAGGAGAGGCGCGGCGGCGGCGTCCGGCACGGGCGTCGTCCCGGCAGCGCTCATCGGCCCGCGCACGACGTCGACAGGAAGGCGGTGATGTCCTTGGCGGCCGTCGTCGCGTCCGCCGTGTCGTCCGCGGTGATCGCGTCCGCGACCGCGGAGCTGACCGCGGACGCGTCGTCCTCGTCGACGTCCTGGAACGCCGTCACCGCACTGCCCAGGTAGTCCGCCATCGCGCCCCAGGGCTCCGCCAGGTCCTCGGGCGGCTCCGCCGCGGCCATCGCCTTGTCCGCGGTGCGGAAGCTCTGCACCAGCGCGCGGGGGTGCTCCGGGCTCAGGTCGACGAGCGCACGGTTGGTGGCGGACCAGGCCTGCTGGAGCTCGACGCACGTCTCGTGGTCGACCGCGGAGGCGTCTGCGTCGGCGTTGTCCTCGCTGCCGTCGTCGTCCGCGCCGGGCGAGGACGACGCGTCCCTCGAGCGGCTGGGCTCGCCCTCGACGCCCATGTCGAGGTCGCCGGGGATCGAGACCGCCGGGGCGGGCTCCGCGACCGGCTCCTCGTCGGTGCCGGCCTGCCCGCAGCCGGCCAGCGCCGCCCCCGTGACGAGCATTCCCACGACGACGACCGGGAGCTGACGGGGCAGAAGGCGGGCACGACGCATCCCCCTATGGTGCGTCACCGCTCGCGCGCGCGAGAAATCCCCCGCCGCGGTGCGGCGGCCTCGAGGCGCCCGGCGCGCTCAGCCCGTGGGCTCGTCCGACGCGCCGGCCTCGGCGCAACCCTCCTTGAGGAACGTCGTGACCCGGTTCGACGCCGCCGTCATCGCGGCGGTGTCCAGGCCGGCCAGCGCCTCGGCGACCGCCGACGACACGTCGTCCTCGTCGGCGAGCTCGATCTCGTCGGCGACCGTGCCGACGTAGGCCGTGACCGTGCGCCAGTCGTCCTGCACCGCCGTGGGCGGACGCACGTCGACGAGGGCGTCGCGGGCGCCGACGAACCCCCGGCGCAGGGTGGCCGGGTCGTCGGCCGACATCCCGAGCTGCAGCGTCGCCGACCGCGACCACGCCGCCTGCACCACCGCGCACTCGTCGGCCGGGCCCGCCAGGGCGGCGCCCTGGGCCGACACGCCGTCGTCCGCCAGGAGGTCCGACGCGACGCCGGCGCCGAGTCCCGTCAGCAGCGCGACCGCCCCCACCGCGGCGAGGGAGGAGGGGCGGCGCCACGCCCCCGGCACCGGTCGCCTCAGGCGACCGACCAGGCCGCCCGACGGCCCGGAGGCTCGTCTCCCGCTGGCCCTCATGCTGCCGAAGGCTACCGGGACCTCCCGCGCCTCCGGAACGTCGTCGCAGGTGGGAGGGGGCCGCTTGACCCGAGGCGGCCGTTCGGCCAGATTACGCGCGTGACCTCTACCACGCCCGGCCTGTGGGTGCATCCCGAGAACGACCCGCGCGCGACGGGCGTCGACCCGGTCGGCGAGAAGGAGACGCTCTGGGAGTACCTCTGCCGGTACCGCATGACGCTGGTCATGAAGTGCGAGGGCCTGGACGCCTCGCAGCTCGCCCGCCGCTCCGTGCCGCCGTCGACCCTCTCGCTGCTCGGGCTGGTGCGGCACCTCGCGAACGTCGAGCACCACTGGTTCCGCCGCGTGCTCCAGGGCCAGGACGAGCGCGGCCCGTTCGAGCTGCCCGGCTACCCCGACGTCGACTTCGACGGCGCCCTGCCGGACGCGACCTGCGTCGACGAGGCCTGGGACGCCTGGCACCGCGCCGTCGAGGTCGCGGACGACTGGTTCGCCGGCGAGGACATGAACCGCGAGGTGGCGTACGACGGCGGCACCGTCGAGGCGCGCGACGTGCTGCTGCACGTGCTGGAGGAGTACGCCCGGCACATGGGGCACGTGGACCTGCTGCGCGAGTGCCTCGACGGGCGCACCGGGCTGTAGCCCGCGCGGAGGCCGCGTAGCGTGCCGATCATGTCGGTCGCGCGGAGCCTCCTCAGCGGAGTCCTGGTCCTGCTCGCCGTCCTCGCGGCGGTGCTCACCGTCCCCGCGCGGTACGTCGAGGGCACGCTCCTCGACACGGACGCCTTTGTGGCCGCCACCGCACCGCTCGCGGACGAGATCAGCACGCAGGACGCCGTCGCCGAGGCCCTGACGGACACGGTGGTCGGCCAGGTCGACTCGGGGCTGGTGGCCGGGGCGCTACGGCCCGTGATCGGCGAGGTGGCCGACGTCTTCGTGCGGTCCGACGCCTTCGCGCCCGCGTGGGAGGAGGCCAGCCGGCAGGGGCACGCCGCCACGGTGGCCGTGCTCCGGGACGACAGCGACGTGGTCGACGCCGACGGCGGCGTGGTGACCCTGCCCCTCGACCCGTTCCTGGAAGCGGTCGGGCAGGCGCTGCGCGACCGCGGGCTGCCCGTCCCGGAGGGCTTCGCGCAGACCGGCGCGGACGTCGTCCTGTACGCGTCGGACGACCTGTCGACGGCGCAGTCGGCCGTCGCGGTGCTCGACCGGTGGACCCCGTGGGCGCTGCCGGCGACCGTGCTGCTCGCCGTCCTGGCCGCCCTCGTCGCCCGGCCCGGACGGCGTCTGCCCACGGTGGCCGTCACGGGCGGGCTGGTCGCGGTGGCGATGCTGCTGTTGCTCGTGCTGCTGCCGGAGGCCGTGCACGCGGGCTTCGCCGGGCTCGACGTCGGCGCGTCGGGGCGGCAGGTGCTGGACGACGCCGTGGACGCGCTGCTCGTGCCGCTGCGCACCCGGCTGTGGTGGGCCTTCGGCGTCGGGGCCCTGGTGGGCGTCGGGTCGGCGGTCGCGGCCGGGATGGTCCGCCGGGCCCGCGCCTCCTGACGACGCTCCTGCCGCCCGGGTCCGGCCCCGGGCGGCAGGTTGGCGGGTCAGGTGCCGGAGGCCGCCCAGAAGAGAGCCTGGGCAGCCTGGCCCAGGCCGCCCTTCGGGTGGGTGCGGAAGAACACCGACGTGCCGAAGACGACGGCCCGCGCCCCCGACTCCGCCTCGCCGGAGACCACGGCCGCCTGACCGGCCGCCGCGTCCGGCCCGTCCGACCCCGCGCCCGACGGCGCCCAGTGCCCCGCGAGGAGCGGCTCGACCGCGTCGTAGGACTGCTCGGCCGTGGTGCCCTCGCCGAGGTCCGTGAACCAGGTCGCCGGATAGACGAACGCCTGGTCCTGCGGGTGCGCGGAAAGGAACGACGAGCCCGCCGTGTCGACGTCGACGATCCCGTTGCCCAGCACGTTGCCCGTGACCGCCGAGCCCTCGACGATCCCGTAGGTCTCCGCCACGGCGAACGCGGCTGCGGTGCGGCCGACGACCGAGCCGCCGTCGTCCACCCACTCCTGCACCGCGGAACGACCCGCGCCGCCGGCGGGCAGCGCCAGGGACGAGCCCACCCAGAGCACGTCGGCGTCCTCGAGCCCTGTCGTCCCGGTCGTCGCCCCCGCCTCGATGCCTGCCGCCGTGACCCGCACCAGGTCGTCGAACCCCAGCTCCGTGAGGGACAGCAGGTCGTCCTGGTTGCCCGCGTACGCGACCGTGAGGTCGTCGAGCTCCGCCGCCTCGTCCAGCCGGCGCAGCTCCTGCCGGGTCGCGGCCTCGAACGGGACGTCGTGCTCGCGCGCGACCTCCCGGACGGTCCGGCCGTCCCCGCGCCCGACGACGGCGCGACCGTCGTCCAGGAGCCAGACCGGGACGTCCTCCTCGAGCAGCGCGTTGAGGGCGCGGTAGTCCTCGACCCCCGCGACGTCGAAGGCGACGTGGCGGGCGCCGTGCGGCACGCGCGCGTCCGACGGCTCGCCGCGGAGCGGCACGACCTTCCCGACCGGCCGGTCCGTGGTCGACCCGACACGGTCGACCGTCGCCCCCCACAGGGACGACAGGCTCCACGCCGAGATGTCGTACATCGACGGCACCTTCGCCGAGATGTCGGTGCCCAGGTCGAGCAGGGCGTTCGCCAGACCCCGCAACGGCTGGTGCAGGTCGACGACGAACGAGCCCCGCGGGTACGTCGTGCCGTCGACACGGGTGCTGCGCGACAGCGTGCCCACCTCCACGCCGTGGAACAGGAGCTGGTCCACCAGCGCCTCGGCGTCCGCGGCCGATCGCTGCCCGTCGCCGACCGGGATGACGTACGCCCGCGGCAGGTCGACCGGGTCCTGGTCGTCGACCACGTCCCAGTGCTGCTTCCACTCGTCCGGGCCGGGCACGGCCGCCACGTCGTCGACCGTCAGCGCGTCCTTCGGCTCCCCCGCCACGCCCCGGCGGAACGCCTCGATCTGGTCGGCCAGCATCGCGTCGTGGTGGCCGGCCACGTAGTCGATCATCGAGGTCATCGTCTGCTTCGCCACCGCCGTGTTGATCGCGGCGTCCTCGGGCGTGGTGGCCGGGCCGGTGCGTCCCTTCGGCAGCTCGACGGTGCTGGTCGTGGCGCCGTGGTACGCCGCGTACTGGGCGGTGAAGACCGGCGGGTAGTCGTCCCACCCGGAAGGTGTGTCGCGGTACGGGATCTTGATGAACCCGGTGTTCTCGTCGACGGCCTCGTCCGTGGCCGGGTCGTAGTAGGTGTTCCCGGGGATCTCGGCCGCGACCACGTCGTCCTCCACCTGGCGCGCGATCGCGTACCCGTGCGGGATGAACAGGTCGTACTCGTAGTTCTCGCCGTGCGGCGGGCCGCACGGCTCCACCTGCAGCACCTCGGTGTACCCGTGGAAGTCGGCCGCGTAGAGCGGCTGCAGCGCCTGCGCGGTCGCGACGAAGGACCGCGACTCCGGCGTCGCCCCGGTGATCATGTCGCGGTTGGCGTCGAGGCTCAGGCTCGTCGCCCGGGTGCCGAGGGTGCGGCCGTCGGGGTTGAGCGTCAGCGAGAAGTACAGCCGGTGGTCCTCGAGCAGGGACGCGGTGGCCGGGTCGTCGGACGTCGCCAGGTCCTCGATGACCTGCATCGCGGCGTCGGTGCCCTCCCACTCGTTGCCGTGGATGTTGGCGCTGATCCACAGCGGGGTCTTGTAGCCCGCCTCGAGGCGGCGATCGGACGCCGCCCGCTCCGGGGCGGTGCGGATCTCCTCCCGCCACCGGGTCTGCTGCGTCGTCTCGCGGCGGGACTCCGGCGCCGTCACGGTCACCAGGTACAGGTCGCGGCCCGCCGTGGAGCGACCCACCACCTGCGTCGACACGCGGTCGCTCGACGCCATGAGGGCCGTCAGCCGCGGGGCGATCTCGGCGTGGCTGATCGTGCCGTTGAGGTCGGTCGCGTCGTCGTCGTCCGGCGGGAACACGGTCAGGTCGGGCTGGGACGGGTAGGCGCGGGGCAGGTCGATCGCGCCGCTCGTCGTGCCCCCGCCGTGGCCGGGCCCGGAGCGCTGTGCCGTGCGCGCGAGCTCGGCGAACGACGCGGCGCCGGCCGACGCCGCGTCCCGCTCGGGCCCGCGCCCGGGCCGGTCCGGGCCGTCGGCGGCGGCGGTGCCGACGAGGGTCGTCGCCACGAGGGTGAGGGTGCCGAGCACCGCGACGGTGCGTGGGAGCTGCATGGGTCTCCTTCTCGTCGTCGTCGGCGTGGACTCCGTCGTCCCGCCGGGGACCGCACCCGGAGGTCGTCCCGCGCCCCCAGCATGGCGTGCCGCGGGCAACTCGGCACGGCCGGAAACACAGAGTTCACCGGGCCGGCGCCCGCGCGTCACGACGCCCCGGAGGCCCCGTCGAGCCGTGCCACGAGCCGTGCGGGCGCCACCTGCCGGTAGGCGTCCTCGACGATCCCCGCCAGCTCGTCCCCGTCGACGTCGACGTCGAGCCGCACGCCGAGCCACCCGCGCACCCCCACGTACGGCGGGCGGAAGAACCGCTGCGGCTCCCTGTCGACCTGCTCCTCGAGCACGCCCGGTGCGGCAGCGCACCAGATGGCCCGCGGGCCGCCGTGGTGGTGGTCGGAGTACATGACGAACGACCGCCGCACGAACCAGGTGGGCTCGCCGTGGCTCAGCCGCTCGGTCGTCCCGGGCAGGGCGAGGCACAGCGCGCGCACGCGTTCCAGCGGGTCGACGTCGTCGTCGGGCACATCGTGACGCTAGCCCACCCCGGCGGCCGACGCGCCCGGGCAATTCCCTTGCGCACCCGCCGCAGGAGGAGTCGGATGACCGCCATGACAGACCCCGTGACCACGTCCGAGCCACGCCGGTTCCCCGACATGTGGGTGGACCCCGAGGCCGATCCCCGCGAGCAGTGGGCCGACCCGGTGGGCGAGCTGCAGACCCACTGGTTCTACCTCAAGGCCTACCGGCACACGATCGCCATGAAGTGCGAGGGGCTCGACGCTGAGCAGATGGCCCGCCGCTCCGTCCCGCCGTCCACGCTGTCCCTGCTCGGGCTGGTGCGGCACCTGGCGAAGGTGGAGCACACCTGGTTCCGGCGGCGGCTCCAGGGGCAGCCCGACCTGCCGCCGCTCTACACCGCCGACGGCGGCCCGGACGCGGACTTCGACGGCGCCGTCGCCGACCCCGCCGTCGTCGAGGAGGCGTGGGCCACCTGGCGTCGTGAGACCGAGGCCGCCGACGCCTGGCTCGCCACCCAGACGGACGCCGACATGGCTCGCACCGTCGAGCGCGACGGCGAGCTGCTGCCCGTCCGCGACGTCCTCGAGCACCTCGTCGAGGAGTACGCCCGCCACGCCGGGCACGCCGACCTGCTGCGCGAGTGCATCGACGGCCGCACCGGCCAGTAGCCCGGCCCGAGAGAACCCCGAGTCGCGAGAGAGAAGCTCGGACAGGACCGCACCCACGTACGGTCCTGTCCGAGCTTCTCTCTCGCGACTCGGGGTTCTCTATCTCGCGGGGACGCCCGCCGTCTCGTCGGCCTGCTCGCGGTCGACGCGGGCCGCGCGCAGCCGGGACATGATGACCGCGCCGAAGGCGATCCCCGCCGCGACGAGGGCGATGCCGATGCGCCACGCCTGGTTCGCGTCGGCGGGGACGCTCAGCATCACCACGGCGGGCGCGATGAGCAGCGACACCAGGTTCATCACCTTGATGAGCGGGTTGATCGCCGGCCCGGCGGTGTCCTTGAAGGGGTCGCCGACGGTGTCGCCGATGACGGTGGCGGCGTGCGCCTCGGAGCCCTTGCCGCCGAACGCACCGTCCTCGACGATCTTCTTCGCGTTGTCCCACGCGCCGCCGGAGTTGGCGAGGAAGACGGCCATCAGCACGCCCGCGCCGATCGCGCCGCCGAGGAAGCCGGCCAGCGGACCCACCCCGAGGCCGAAGCCCACGGCGATGGGCGCGAACGCGGCCAGGAGGCCCGGGGTGGCGAGCTCGCGCAGCGAGTCACGGGTGCAGATGTCCACTACCCGGCCGTACTCGGGCCGCTCCTCGTAGGTCATGATCCCGGGGTGCTCGCGGAACTGGCGGCGCACCTCGAAGACGATCGCCCCGGCGGCGCGGGTCACGGCGTCGATGGCGAGGCCGGAGAAGAGGAACACGGTGGCGGCGCCGAGGATCACCCCCACGAGCGTCACGGGCGACACGATCTCGAAGCTGAGCATGGCCGGGACCAGCCCTGCCCCCCGCTCGGCGACCTCGCCCAGGGCGGTCGACACGGCGTCGGCGTACGAGCCGAAGAGCGCGGTCGCGGCGAGCACCGCCGTCGCGATCGCGATGCCCTTGGTGATGGCCTTGGTGGTGTTGCCGACCGCGTCGAGGTCCGTGAGGATCTGCGCGGCCTCCTCGTCGACCTCGCCCGACATCTCGGCGATGCCCTGCGCGTTGTCGCTCACGGGCCCGAAGGTGTCCATCGCGACGATCACGCCGACCGTGGTGAGCAGGCCACAGCCGGCAAGCGCCACGAGGAAGAGCGAGAGCCAGAGCGACCCGCCCGCGAGCAGGAAGACGCCGCAGATCGCGGCGGCGATCACACCCGCGGTGTAGACGGCGGACTCGAAGCCCACCCCGATGCCGGACAGCACCACGGTGGCCGCGCCGGTGCGCGACGTCGCCGCCACGTGCAGCGTGGGCTTCGATGTCGTGCCCGTGAAGTAGCCGGTGATCCACAGGATGATGCCCGCCAGGACGACGCCGATGACGACGGCCAGCGAGGCGACGACGCGCGGGTCGGCGGTGGCGTCGCCGAGCTCGGCGGTGCCGGACAGCTCGGCGAAGGAGGACGGCAGGTACACGAAGGCGGCGACCGCGGCCAGCAGGGCGCCGACGACCGCGGAGATGTAGAACCCGCGGTTGATCGCGGCGAGCCCGTTCTCGCTGCCGCGCACCCGGGTCACGAGCACGCCCAGCAGCGCGACGAAGGCGCCGACGGCGGTGACGATCAGCGGGAAGACGAGGCCCTGCTCCCCCATCACGGCCTTGCCGAGGATGAGCGCCGCGACCAGCGTCACCGCGTAGGACTCGAAAAGGTCGGCGGCCATGCCGGCGCAGTCGCCGACGTTGTCGCCCACGTTGTCGGCGATGGTGGCGGCGTTGCGCGGGTCGTCCTCCGGGATGCCCTGCTCGACCTTGCCGACCAGGTCGGCGCCGACGTCGGCCGCCTTGGTGAAGATGCCCCCGCCGACGCGCATGAACATGGCCAGCAGCGCGGCGCCGAAGCCGAAGCCCTCCAGCACGGCGGGCGCGTCCGTGCGGTAGACCAGCACGACGAGCGCAGCCCCCAGCAGGCCCAGCCCCACCACGGACATGCCCACGACGCCGCCGGTGCGGAACGCGATCCGCGCGCCGTCGGCGCGCCCGTCGGGCCGGGTCGCGGCCGCGGCGACGCGCACGTTGGCACGCACCGCGAGCCACATGCCGAGGTATCCGATGGCGGCGGAGAAGCCTGCACCGACGAGGAACGCGATGGACCGCCCCACCCGCACCCCGCCGTCTCCCGGCAGGAGGAACAGCAGCGCGAACACCACGACGGCGAAGAGCGCGAGGGTCCGGAACTGGCGGCTCAGGTACGCCGAGGCGCCCTCCTGGACGCCCTGGGCGATCTCCTGCATGCCCGGCGTGCCCTCGGGGGCGGCCAGCACCTGTCTGCGCAGGGCCGCCGCGCACACGAGGGCGGCCAGCCCGATGACCGCGATGACCGCGACGATCGTGATGCTGCTGGATCCGAACGTGAGCATCCGTCCTCCTTGACGTGCTTCCTCGACCCGGCGGGGACGGCGGTGACCGCCCGTCGGTAAGGTCCCGCCGTCGCCGTTGACGGCGGGATGCGGGGAGTCTACCCACATGTGACGGCCGTCACGAACCGCCGTGGAATCCTGTCCCCAACGTTTCCCGTCGCCCGACCGTCCGAGTGGGTGAGGACGACACGGGAGGGGACCCATGAGTCGCTGGGAGGACCAGCTCGCCGAGCTCGCACGGGCACGAGGGCGTGCGCTGGTCGGGTACGCCTACGTGCTCTGCGGGGACCAACGGCTCGCGGAGGACCTGGTGCAGGACGCGCTGGTCAAGGTGTTCGCGCGGCTGCGTCGTGGCGCGACCGGTGACGCGCGGGGCGGACCGGGCGTGCATCCGCTCGACGGGGGCGGGACGAGCGAGGCGTACGTGCGACGCGCGATCCTCACGCTCTTCCTCGACGAGCACCGGCGCACGAAGCGCTGGGCGGCGGCGCGCCCGCTCGTGGCCATCGATGACCGGGTGCGCGGCGCGGCCTCGGGCGCGACGGCGCGGGCGGACGTCGCCGCCGCGCTCGGGCGCCTGGCCCCGCGCGAGCGGGCGTGCGTCGTCCTGCGGTACTTCGAGGACCTCACCGTGCCGCAGGTGGCCGACGCGCTCGGTCTCGCGCAGGGCACCGTCAAGCGCTACCTCGCCGACGCGACGACGACGTTGCGCGACGTGCTGCGGGTGCCCGACGACGGCGCCGTGCGAGCCACGGGCCGAGCGGCCGGCGGGGGCACCGACCTCACCACGACCACGACGACAGGACGGAGGGCCGGACGATGAGCACGAACCACGCGCGGGACGACTGGGCGGACGCCCGCACCGACGAGGCGCTGCGCCGCGAGCTGGACACCCTGGCCGGACTGGGGGCGTCGGCGTCGACCCTCGACGACGCGCTGGGATCCGTGGGGCGGCGGGTCCGACGCCGGCGCACCGTCAAGCAGGCCGGGATCGGCGCCACGACGCTCGCCGTCGCCGCGGGGCTGGTGCTGGGGGGTGCCGCGCTGCTGCCCGACGCGCCGCAGCCCCTGCCCGGCCCGGCGAACAGCCCGACGCCGTCGCCGTCCGACGACACGCCGAGGGACGGCGCGCGCGCCGCCGACCTGATCCGGCCGGGGTACCAGCCGGGCTGGCTCGAGGGAACCGGGCTGACGTGCGGCATGCCCGCCGAGGACGTGCCCACCACCCGCGCCCAGGGCTACAAGATCCTCGTCGCCGGGGACGACCCGCACCTCGGCGGCCCCGCCACCGACGAGCCGGCGATCCTCCGCCTCGACACCTGGACCGTCGTCGGCGAGACGCCGCCCGAGGACGGCGTGCTCACCGGCCCCACCCTCCTGTGGGCGCAGGACGGACAGGTGGTCGACCTCGGGATCAACATGACCGAGGACCCGGTCGACGTCCGGCCCGGGCGGATCGACCGGACGGCCGAGGACTCCACCCTCACGACGTGCGCGCCGGACGGCGAGGCCGAGGGCACCACCTCCTACGCGACGCCCCTGCCCGACGGCGAGTACCAGGTCACGCCCTACGACGTCGTGTGGTCGGACGACTTCCAGGAGCACGTCGTCGTCGCGGGCCCGTGGCTCGACGTCCGCGTGGATGCCGACGGCGCGACGCTCATCGCCCCGCTCGACACCGCCGGAGAGGCGAGCGACACGGCCTCCGAGGTGGGCGACTGCTCTGCGGCAGGCCTCGACGTGCCGGAGCCGGACGTCGCCGAGCTCCCCGAGCCCGTGCAGGACACCGCGCGGACTCTCCTCGAGGCGGCCACGAGCTGCGACGACCAGGCGCTCACCACGCTCGCCGAGGCGGCCGGGCGGCATGACCTGAACTGGGGCGGGCAGCCGCCGCGCGACACTTTCGCGCTCCCCGACGCCGAGCAGGACGACGACGTGTACGCGATCCTCGCGCGGCTGCTCGTGGGGACGACGCCCTGTGTGATCGAGTCGCAGGGCGACGACGGCGTCGAGCGGGCGTACTCGTGGCCGCGCGTGAACCCCGGCGGGTGCGAGGCGACGACCGAGGACTGGCAGGACGCCGTCGACGCGGGCGCGATCACCGCGCGCGAGGCGGAGGAGATGCGCGACGCGGGACGGTCCGGCTACGAGGGCTGGCGGGTCGTGATCCGCGAGGACGGCGGCTGGATGCAGTTCGTCGACGGGTACCTGGGGCCGCCGCGCGGCGAGTGACCCGCGCCCCGGTGCCGCACCTGCGGCGCGGGCCGGCGTGGGAAGATGACGGTCATGCCCGACGTCGTCCCCGCAGCAGCCCGTGCCCACACCGAGGACCTGGGGGCGTTCGTCTCCGCCTCGCCGTCGTCGTACCACGCCGCCGCGGAGGTGGCCCGACGCGCGGAGGCCGCCGGCTTCGCGCGGCTGGACGAGACGGCCGCGTGGGACGTCGCGCCCGGCGGCCGCTACGTCGTCGTCCGCGACGGCTCGGTCATCGCGTTCGCGGTGCCGCCGACGGCCGGCGCGACGACGCCGTTCACCATCCTCGGCACGCACACCGACTCCACCGGGTTCAAGCTCAAGCCGAAGCCGACCACCGGTCGCGACGGCTGGGTGCAGGCCGGCGTCGAGGTGTACGGCGGGCCTCTGCTCAACTCCTGGCTGGACCGCGAGGTGGAGCTCGCCGGCCGGCTGGTGACGTCGGACGGCTCAGGTCGCACGGTCGAGCACCTGGTGCGCACCGGCCCGATCGCGCGCATCCCGCAGCTCGCCATCCACCTCGACCGGTCGGCCAACGACGGCCTGACGCTCGACAAGCAGCGGCACACGCAGCCCGTCGTCGGCCTCGGCGACGTGTCGCAGGCCGACGTGCTCGCGGAGCTCGCCGCCGCGGCCGGCGCGGACGGTGAGGGCGTGGACGCCGCCGACGTGCTCGGCTACGACGTCGTGCTGGCCGAGACGCAGCCGCCGCGCGCCTTCGGCATCGGCGAGGCGCTGTGGGCGTCGCCGCGCCTGGACAACCAGCTCTCGACGCACGCCGCGATCGTGGCGCTGCTCGCCGTGGCGCCCGAGGACCTCACGGGGATCGGCGTCGTCGCGGCGTTCGACCACGAGGAGATCGGCTCGGGGTCGCGCTCGGGCGCGGCCGGCCCCTTCCTCGAGGACGTGCTGCGGCGGGTGTCGGCCGGGCTGGGCGCGGCGGAGGACGAGCGGGCCCGCGCGTTCGCGGCGTCGCTGTGCGTGTCGTCCGACGTCGGGCACGCGGTGCACCCGAACTACCCGGAGCGGCACGACCCGGCGAACCACCCCCACGCGGGCGGCGGCCCGATCCTCAAGATCAACGCCAACCAGCGCTACGCGACCGACGCGCACGGGGCCGCGCGCTGGCAGGCGGCGTGCGCCGCGGCCGGGGTGCCGAGCCAGGAGTTCGTCTCGAACAACACGGTGCCCTGCGGCTCCACGACGGGCCCGATCACCGCGACCCGCCTCGGCATCCGCGTGGTCGACGTCGGCGCCGCGATCCTGTCGATGCACTCCGCGCGCGAGCTCACCGCCGTCGTCGACCCCTGGTACCTGTCCCGCGCCATGCAGGCCGTGCTCGCCGGCTGACGAGACCGACCGGCGGTCGTCGTGCTCAGCGGAGGCCGAGCTTGCGGGTGCAGTGCGGCCACTGCCCCCAGCCGGCGCGGTCCTGCAGGATCTGCGCCCGCTTGGTCTGCTCACCCTTGCCGTGGCGGTGCGGCAGGCCCTTGCCGCCGACGGCGTGCCACGTGCGGCCGGTGAACTGGTACATGCCGTAGAACCCGTTGCCCGTGTTGGTACGCGGGTTGCCGCCCGACTCGCAGCGCGCGAGCTGTCCCCACACGTTGCGCTTCGTGATGCGGCTCGTCGAGATCCAGCCCGTCCTGCCGCCGGGCGCGCGCACCTTGACGCGGTTGCTGTCGCGGCCTGTGGTGCGGGCCAGGACTGCGACCTTCGTGCCGAGGCGCACCTTCTTGACGACCTTGGACCCCGAGCCGATGTCCTTCGTCAGCGCGACCCGGCCCTTGGTGTAGCGGGTGCCGGAGACGTCCTTGAGCTTGACCGGCGTCACGGCCTTCTTGGAGACCCAGCCCACCTTGCCGGCGGGGGTCCGCACCTGGAGGCGGTACGTGCCGCGGTCCAGGACGCGCAGCTTCGTGCCGTCGTCGGGCCGGGCGACGGTCCGGGACCGGCTGGACGGCGTCTTCGTGAGGGGCGCCTTGTTCCACTTGACCCAGCGGACGCCGCCGCCAGTGGCAGCGGTGCGCACGGACTGTGTGACGGCGGACACGGGAGCGGCGGAGGCAGGGGTCGCGGAGGCCACGGCCGGCACCACCATGGCGGAGGTGACGAGCGCGCCGGCGACTGCGGCCACGACGGAACGACGGGCGGTGGATCGAGGCATGCGTACCAGGGAACGATGTCACGATCGGATAACAAAGCCCGAGCGTGAATGCACACACTCCCTTCACCTGAAAGGGGTGTCATTCACGTTCAAAACCCGATAGTGCGGTTGTTCTGCACGGATACCCCTATGGCGGACATGCCCGGCCTGCTCTCCCGGGCGCCCTCGCCCGCCGTCCCGCCGGACAGGTCGCCGCGCGGTGCGAGACTGTGGCCCGTGCCCGCCGACCCCGCCACCGCACCCGGGCAGCACCCGCTGCTCGACGTGCTGACCGCGCACGGGGCCCGGGCCGACCGCCTCACGCACGTCCGCACCTTCCCGGCGCGCGCCGGCGTGACCGTCGACTGGCCGGCGTGGGCGGAGCCGGGCGTGGTGGACGGCTACCGGTCGCTGGGGGTCGAGCGTCCGTGGGCGCACCAGGTCGAGGCGGCCGACGCCGCCTGGCGCGGGCGACACGTGGCGCTCGCGACGTCCACCGGCTCGGGCAAGTCGCTCGCGTTCTGGCTCCCCGCGCTCACCGCGGTGCGCGGCCCCGCGCCCGCGACCGTGCTCTACCTGTCGCCCACCAAGGCGCTCGCGGCCGACCAGCTCGCCGGGCTCGAGAGGCTCGTCGCGGCCATGCCCGAGCCGGGCCCCGGCCCCGCGGCGCGTCCGCGCGTCGCGACCTGCGACGGCGACACGCCCACCGAGGAGCGGCGCTGGGTCACGGAGCACGCCGACGTGGTGCTCACCAACCCCGACTTCCTGCACTTCTCCCTGCTGCCCGGCCATCGCCGCTGGGCGCGGCTGCTGCGCGGGCTGCGGTACGTCGTCGTCGACGAGGGCCACGCCTACCGGGGCGTCTTCGGCGCCCACGTGTCCCTGGTGCTGCGGCGGCTCGCGCGGCTGGCCGCCCACTACCGGCCGTCGGACCGGCTCGCGCCGGAGGGCTCGGCGACCCTCGGCAAGATCGTCTTCGTGGTCGCGAGCGCGACGACGGCGGAGCCCGCGGCGAGCACCGGGCGACTGGTCGGCGTGCCGCCCGAGGACGTCGTGACGGTCACCGCCGACTCCTCGCCCGCCGGCCGGCGCACGTTCGCGCTGTGGCAGCCGCCGGAGGTCGCCGGGTTCGAGCGCTCGCGCGCGGCCGCCGGTGAGGCGCCGTCGCACGACGACGACCCGTGGGCGCTGCCCGACCCGCTCGACCCGTCCCACACCGAGCACGAGTCCGAGCCGGTGCTCACGACCCGCGGCACCGCCGAGCACCCGCGCCGGTCGGCGACCGCCGAGGCGGCGGACCTGCTCGCCGACCTCACCGCGCACGGGGCCCGCACCCTCGCGTTCACCCGGTCCCGGCGGGGGGCCGAGTCCGTGGCCCAGCAGGCGCGCGACCACCTGCGCCCCGTGGCCGCGGGGCTCGAGGCGCGGGTGGCCAGCTACCGGGGCGGCTACCTGCCGGAGGAGCGACGCGCCCTCGAGGAGGCGCTGCGCACCGGCGAGCTGCGCGGGCTCGCCACGACCAACGCGCTCGAGCTCGGCGTCGACATCTCCGGTCTGGACGCCGTCCTCGTCGCGGGCTGGCCCGGCACCCGAGTGTCGTTGTGGCAGCAGGCCGGCCGCGCCGGGCGGGCGGGCGCCGAGGGCCTGGTGACCTTCGTCGCGCGCGAGGATCCCCTCGACACCTACCTCGTGACCCATCCCGAGGCGGTCTTCGACGCCGCGCTCGAGGCCACCGTCTTCGACCCGGCAAACCCGCACGTCCTGGCCCCGCAGCTGTGCGCCGCGGCGCAGGAGGTGCCGCTGCGCGCCGAGGACCTCGCCGCCTTCGGCGACCCGCGTGCGGTGCGCGACGTGCTCGACGTCCTCGTAGCACGCGGCGCGCTGCGGCGCCGGCCGTCGGGGTGGTACTGGACACACGCGCAGCCCGCATCGGCGATGGCGGACCTGCGTGGCTCCGGCGGGCGACCGGTGCGGGTGGTGGAGGCGACGACGGGTCGCCTGCTCGGCACCGTGGACGCCGGGTCCGCGGACGGCCAGGTGCACGACGGCGCGGTGTACGTGCACCAGGGGGCGACGTTCGTCGTGGACCACCTGGACCTCACCGACCACGTGGCGTTCGTCGTGCGCAAGGACGTCGAGCACGGCACCTGGTCGCACGAGGTCATGGAGATCGCGCTCGACGACCAGGGCCAGCGGCCCACCGAGACGCGCGAGTGGGGCCCGGTGCGGTGGGGCCTCGGCCCCGTCGAGGTCACGAGCCAGGTGGTGAGCTTCCAGCGCCGCCGCCTGCCCGACATGCAGGTGCTCGGCACGGAAGCTCTCGACCTGCCCTCGCGCACGCTCGCCACGACCGCCGTCTGGTGGTCCGTGCCGGACTTCGTGCTGCGGGCGGCGGGCGTCTCTGCCGACGAGACGCCGGGCGCCCTGCACGCGGCCGAGCACGCGTCGATCGGGCTGCTGCCGCTGCTCGCCACCTGCGACCGGTGGGACCTGGGCGGCGTGTCCACCGAGGTGCATCCCGACACCGGCGAGGCCACCGTCTTCGTGTACGACGCGTACCCGGGTGGCGCGGGATTCGCCGAGCGCGGGTACGAGCTCGGCGCCCGCTGGCTGCGCGCCACGCGCGACGCGATCGCCGCCTGCGCCTGCGCGGAGGGCTGCCCGGCGTGCGTCCAGTCGCCCAAGTGCGGCAGCGACAACGCGCCTCTCGACAAGTCCGCAGCCCTGCGCTTGTTGGATGCCGTGCTGAGCCACGCGCCGGCGGAACCTACCATCGTGAGGTGACTATCGAGATCGACCTCGCCGAACGACGCCGTTCCCGCGAGGAGACGCGCGTCGACCCCGCCAACTCCCGCTCCTGGCTCCTGCTGTCGGCCCTGCGCGACGACGCGTTCGACGCCGCCCAGCTCTCCCGCGCCGACCAGGTGATCCTCGACTGCGAGGACGCGGTCGACGACAGCCGCAAGGACGAGGCGCGCGCCAAGGTGCTCGACTGGTTCGCCCAGGGCGGCCGCGCGTGGGTGCGCATCAACGAGCGCGGATCGCAGGCCTGGGCCGACGACGTGCGCGCGCTGCGCGACACCGACGGGCTGCTCGGCGTCATGCTCGCCAAGACGGAGTCCCCCGACCAGGTGGTCGACACCGCCCAGCGGCTCGGCGGCAGCGTGCCGGTCATCCCGCTCGTGGAGTCCGCGCTCGGCATCGAGGACGCCGTGAGCATCGCGCGCGCCCCGGGGGCGTTCCGCCTCGCGTTCGGGTCCGGCGACTACCGTCGTGACACGGGCACGGCCAACGAGTCCCTCGCGATGGCGTACCCGCGCTCGCGGCTCGTCACGGCCAGCCGCATCGGCGGGCTGCCCGGCCCGATCGACGGCCCCACGGTCGGCACCAGCCACGCGCTGCTGCGCGAGCAGTCGGCGGACGGCGTGGCCCTCGGACTCACCGGCAAGCTCTGCCTGGACCTCGAGACCCCGGCCGTGATCAACGAGTCGTTCAGCCCGTCGAGCGCCGACGTGGCATGGGCGCTCGACTTCCTCGCTGACTTCGAGGCGTCCGGCTCGGTGATCCGTGACGGCTCGGACAAGCCTCGCCTGGCACGCGCCCGCAAGATCAGCGAGCGCGCCGCACTGTTCCACGTCAACCCCTCCTGACGTCGTCGCCGGTCGGGCTGTCGGGGCCCACGCCGGTGGTGCCGGCCGGCCTCGGGCCGGCACGGGCACGCGCGGTGGCGTCACCGAGCGAGGCCGCCCACGGCCCCGCCTCCGGGCCCAGCGCCGGCCTCGCGACCCGTACCCCGACGGCGCCGCCGCCCTCCGGGACGCACGCCGCCAACCGTCCGTCGTTGCGACGCACCGCCTCGGCCGCGGTGGCGCACGGGTCACCGCCTTGCCGCCACGCGGTCGCGGCGGCAAGGGCACCGAGATCCGCGGCCGCCTGTGCCGAGCCGCGCGCACGTTGCGCGGCTCCCAGCGCGCCGACGGCCAGCGCGAGCAGCACGACCACGGCGGCCAGCGCCAGCACGACGACGGTCCCCGCACCGCGGTCTCCGGCGGTGTCCCTCCTCACGGCTCGACCCAGGCCGTCGCGTCGCCGGACGCGCGTACGGGCGCCCCGGCGAACCAGCCGCCCACCACCGGCCGGGTGACGGTGACCCGTACCCACGTGCCGTCGCGGGCGACGCTCAGCTCCGCGTCGTCGCCGCCGACCTGCGCGACCGCCTGCCGGGCCGCCGCGTCGTCCTCCCCGATTGCGTAGGCGCGGGCCCCCGCCCGGGCCGCGTCCAGGGCGCGCATCTGCGCCGTGGACGCGGCCGCGAGGCTGAGCACCGCGACCAGCAGGAGAACCACCACCGGCAGCCCGACGGCGAGCTCGGCCGTCACCGCGCCCCGCTCCCCGTCGGGCCTCGCGCGGAGGCGCCTGCTGCGGTGCGTCGCCATCAGACCGACAGCGCCGAGCTGATGATGCCCTCGAGCAGGCCACGCACGGTGTCGCTCTTCAGCACCGCGATGAGCAGGCCTGCGAACCCGACCGCGGCCACGGTGGCGACGGCGTACTCCGCGGTCGCGAGCCCCGCCTCCGGGTCCACCCCCTGCGTGCGGGGCGCACGCGCGGGCTCGTCGGAGCGCACGCCCGGCGAACCCTCGCCCTCCGTCGCGGTCGTCGACGCGCCGCCGCCCTGCTCGACCTCGGCCGCCGAACGGCCCTCGTCCTCGTTCCTCATGACCCCTCCGTGTTCTCGTCGTTCTCTTCGACGTGCGTCGCGGTCTCCACCGCGATGCCGTCCTGCCGACCGGAGCCGGATGCCCCGGGCCGGTCGTGACGCATCCACCCGGCCGGGCGGGTGCGTCGGACCCGGGCGGTGCCCGGGTCGTCGTGGGCCGGGCACCGTCACCCGGACAGCAGGTCGACGCCCAGCGCGAGCAGCACGGGCACGAGCCCGACCAGCACGAACGCGGGCAGGAAGCAGGCGCCGAGCGGCAGCACCAGGCGCACCGCGAGGCGGGCCGCGGCGGTGCGGGCGGTCGCCCGGCGGGCGCGCAGCAGCTCCTCGCCCGCGGCGCGCAGCGCGCCGGACGGCGATGCGCCGTCGGTCCAGGCCCCGCGCAGCGCCCGGTGGGCCGGCGCGAGCCGCCCGGGGGCGTCGCGCCACGCCCCGTCCCAGTCCGCGCCGAGCCGCAGGGCGTCGGCCGCGGCACGCAGGGCGGCACCGTCCGCGGTCCCGCGACCGACGGACCCGCTCGCTCCACGGTCAGCCCCCACGGCGGCGCCGGTGGCCTCGAGCGCGCGCGGCACCCCGGCACCGGAGCGCAGCGCCGCCCCCAGCAGCTCGAGCAGCACGGGCACGTCCACGGGCTCGTCCCCGGCGCGCTCACCGGGCACGACGGGCCGGCGGTCGGACTCGAGGTGCGTCACCCTTCGGTCGGTAGCCCGTCGCGCGACCCACCACGGCAGGGCCGCGAGCAGGGCGGCCGCCGCCACCGTCCACGCGACACCGGCGGGCGTGCCGCCGGACAGCAGGGCGATCACCGTGCCTCCTCCCCCGCCGTCCGGGCCACGGCGACGAGCCGTCGCGTCCACGCCCACCCGGTCGCGATCAGCAGGAGCCCGAGGCAGACCGCCACCGTGCCCGCGCCGCCGTCGAGCGCCGTCGCCAGCGGGTCGGCGCCCAGCACGCCGCCCAGGAGCGCGCCCAGCAGCGGCAACCACATCAGGACGCGCGCGGTGGCCCGCGGGCCCGCCAACGACGCCTCGCGCTCCGCACGTGCCTCGGCCTCGGCCACCAGCGCCCCGGACACGGCGTCGAGCACGGAGGCGAGCGGGGCGCCGACGTCGCGTGCGAGCACGGCTGCCGCGACCACGGACCGCGCGTGCCCGGCGCCGCCGACGAGAGGGGTCAGGGCCGCCGCGTCGGGCACCCCGGTGGGGTCGACCGGCACGCCGAGCGCACGCGACCACGCCGCGGCGGGCGGTGCGCCGGCCTGCAGCAGCGCGACGACCTGCGCGACCGCGACGCGCACGGCCTCCGCTCCCGAAGCCTCCCGCCGCACCCGTCTCATCCCGGGCCGCGGCCCTGGGCGCGGCACCACGGACGCCCGCGCGATCGCCGCCGCGCGGCGTCCGCCGCGGGCCAGGACCAACCAGGCGGCGAGCCCCACCCAGAGGCCGACCGACGCGGAGCCCGCGACGAACCCCGTCACGCGGCCCACCGCCCGATCAGCTCGTCCCACGCGTCGTCCGGCCGGGGCGTCGACCCCGGCGCCCACCCGGCAGCGCGACGCACCACCAGCCGCCCGTCGCCGTCCCGCCCGACCAGGCCGATCTCGGCGAGGTGACGCCGCCCGCCGTGCCGCCGCAGGTGCAGCACCACGTCGAGGGCTGCGGCGGCCTGCGCCGCGACGGCGTCCCGAGGCATCCCGGCCAGGGCCGCGAGCGCCTCCAGCCGCGCGGGCACGTGCTCGACGGCATTGGCGTGCACGGTCGCCATCCCGCCGTCGTGCCCCGTGTTCATCGCCAGGAGGAGCTCGCGCACCTCGGCGCCCCGGCACTCCCCCACGACGATCCGGTCGGGCCGCATCCGCAGCGCACCGCGCACCAGCTCGGTGAGCGTCACCTCGCCGACACCCTCGACGTTGGGCCGGCGGGCGGCGAGGGACACCACGTGCCGGTGCCGGGGCGCGAGCTCGCGGGCCTCCTCGACCACGAGCACCCGCTCCCCCGGCGGCACCAGTGACAGCAGCGCGGCGAGCAGGGTCGTCTTGCCGGTGCCCGTGCCTCCGGTGACGAGCAGGTTGGCCCGGCCGGTCACCAGCCCGTGCAGCACGGCCTCCCACTGCGGAGGCAGCCCGCCACCAGCGACGAGCGACTCCACGGAGTGCGCCGCCTGGCGCAGCACCCTCAGCGCGATGACCGCCCCGGCCGGCGCGACGGGCTCCACGACGGCATGCAGGCGCGTGCCGTCGGGCATGCGGGCGTCCACGGTCGGGGCGGCGTCGTCGAGCCGCTGACCGGCGACGGCGGCCATCCGCACCGCCAGCGCCCGCACGGCGTCGGGGGTGCCGAGATCGAGGTCCACGCGCCGCAGCCCGTCGCCGCGGTCCACCCACACGTCGCGCGGACCGTTGACCAGCACGTCGGTGACGTCGGGCTCGTCGAGCAGACCCTGCAGCGGACCCGCGCCCGTGAGCTCGGCGCGTGCCGCCCGGGTGAGGTCGGCGAGCGCGGCCGAGCCGAACACCCGCCCGGTGGCCCGCAACGCGTCGCGCACTGCGGCGTCGTCGAGCGCCGAGCCGGACGCGCCGACGCGGGCCCGCACGTCGTCCAGCAGGTCACGGTCGACCAGCGCGCGGCCGGTCACGCCGCACCCGCAAGCGCCGTCACGAGCGGGTCCACGGCTCGGCCGAGCGGGGACCGCCGGCCGACGGGAGGCCCGTCGCCACGGTCGACGGCGGCCGCGAGCCGCGTGTCCGCGCGCACGGTCGTGACCACCCGCAGGCCGACGACGTCCTCCAGAGCGGCCGCGTCGATGCGACCGGGCGCAGGCCGCCGGGCGACGAGCCACGGGTCGCGCACCCCCAGCTCGACGAGCTCGGCACGCGCGGCGAGCGCCCCCGCGACCCCGGTCGCGGTGCACGGCACCACGAGCAGCACGACGTCCGCGGCCGACACGAGCATCCGCACGGCCGCGGTCCAGGCGGCGGGCCGGGGCAGGTCGAGCACCACGGACTCACCGCCGCGCAACAGGCCGGTGGCGACGTCCACGACCACGGCGTCGTCGGGGCGCTCCGGGCGCAGGCGCGCCCCGGAGAGCACGGGTACCGAACGCCAGCGGGGCAGCGCCGCGACCAGCCCGACGCCGTCCACGTCGCCGCGGGCGGCGGCGAGCTCGGGCCATCGGGCGCCGGGCTCGTCCTCGATGCCGAGCAGCACGTCGGCGCCTGGGCCGGGCAGGTCGAGGTCGACGAGGACCGCGCCCTCCCCGGCGCGCCGCAGCCCCTGCGCGACGGCAGCGGCGAGGATGCTCACCCCCGCCCCGCCGCAGGCGCCGACGAGGGCGATCGTGCGTCTCCCCCGGGCGGACGCCCATGGCGCCCGCCCAGCCGGGCGCCACGGCGCGGCGTCGCGCTCCGGGGGGCCGGCCCCTGCGGGCAGGTCGGCGACGGTCGTGGCCCCGAGGGCCGGTGCCGTCGGCCGGGGCAAGATGCGGGTGAGTGCGTCGTCCATGCGCCCAGGCTGGGCCGCGGCGACGTGCCGGAGCGGCGGCGCGACGAGATCTGTGGACGGACGCCGCCTGGGGGCGGGCTCCCGGCGGTGTCAGGCCGCGGCGGCGTCCTCGGGAACCGGCGCGACCGGGGCCTGCCGCGCCCGCTGCCGTTCCGCGCGCAGCGCCGGCACGAAGCACAGCACGCCGAGCACGCTGAACCCGCCGCCGAGCACCATGGCGAGCGTGGTGGACGTCGTCTGGGCCACCCAGCCCAGCGCGGGCGACGCGACGGCGTACGACGCGAACCCCACCATCGACGCCATGGACAGCACGGTGGAGCGGTTGTCCCGACGCGCCTCGCGGTGCAGCAGCGCGTTGTAGCTCGGTCCGGAGCTGCCGTGCAGCCCGTACGTGACGAGGTAGGCGACCACCAGCATCACCGGGCCGCCGGTGAGCCCCATCCACACGGCGCCGAGGCCGTTCAGGACGCGGGCCGCCATCGCGGTGCGCGCGACACCGAACCGGCGCGACGCGACGCCGCAGAGGGCGGCGCCGAGCGCGAACACGCCCCAGCCCACCGAGGCCACCGGCCCCATGACCGCGCCCGCCTGGGCTTCGCCCCCGAGCAGCTCGGCCAGCCGTACCGGCTGCAGCGACTCGAAGACGACCATCGCCGCGGCGGCGAAGATCTCCACGAGCAGCAGGCCGCGCAGCACGCGGTTGTCGCGGGCCAGCCGCAGCCCGGACGCGATGCTCGCGGGAGCCTGGCGGGCGGCGTCGGCGGTGGCTCGCCATCCCGCGCGCCACCGCCGAAGGCCCCGGGTCTCGACGGCCTCGACCTGCGTGGGCCGGGGCTCGCTCACCAGCAGCACGACCATCACCAGGTGCGCGACGGCGAGCACGCAGTACGCGGCGTACGGGAGCGCGAGCGCCGACCACGCCGGGAAGGGGTGCCACCAGACGAGCCCGCCGGAGACGAGCGCGCCCAGCGCGATCGACGCGCCGAGCACGGTGCCCTGGTGGGCGAGGGTGCGGTCCACGTCGGCACCCGGGTGCTCGGCGTGCACGGCGTCGACGAACCACGCCTCGAGCGGGCCGGAGTCGAGCGCCCGGAACAGCCCCGTGAGCGCGGCCGCGACGACGAACGCCCACACGGTCTGCGCGAGCAGGAAGGTCGTGGCGGCCAGCACCTGCGCCACTGCGGCCGCGACGAGCATGGGCCGGCGCCCGACGGCGTCCGCGGTGCCGCCGGTGGGCAGCTCGAGCGCGAACACCACGAGCCCCATGACGGACGCGAGCGTGAGCGTCTGCCCCACGGACAGCCCGCGCTCGATCGGCAGCAGCGTGGTGACCGACACGACCAGCCCGACCGGGAACCACCGTGTGGCGGTGAGCAGGAGGAAGACGCGCTGCGGTGTCACGACTCGTCCTCCCCCGGAGATGCCTCGGTCTCCGCCTCGGGAACGTCGTCGGCGTCGAGCGGGAACAGGAACCGCCACAGGTGCAGGCGTCGCGCCCGGGGGTCGCCGGTGCCGACGCGCAGGTACTTGTTGACGACGGCCTCGAGCTCGGCCTCCATGGCCCGCGCCTGCTCGGGCGTGACGTCCACCCAGGTGTCGGTCATCCCGGAGACGTCGGTCCACTCCGTGGGCCAGCTGTCCTGCACGTCGAGCCAGTGCGCGTAGTGCGTGTCGAACTGCCGGTGGTAGTCCCGCACCAGCCAGCCGAGCGCCGTCTGCGCGTCCTCGTCCCCGCCGAAGTCCGAGTCGCGCCACCCGTGGCTCTGCGTCGCGGCCTCCCAGAGCCGCTCCTTGCCGCGCCCGTCGCCGGTGTCGCTGACGAGCCCGACCGATTCCAGCTTGCGCAGGTGGTAGCTGGTGGCGCCGGTGTTGGTGGACAGCTCGGCCGCGAGCGCTGTCGCCGACGCCGGACCACCTCGACGCAGCGCGCCGAGCAGCCGGGACCGCAGCGGGTGCGCGAGCACCTTGGCCGCCTCGGCAGTGAGCTCGAGGTGGGTGTACGGGCGCTCGGGCGTCGGTTCCATGCCTGCACAGTAACCATGCACAATTCTTGTGCACAAGAGTTGTGCATGAAGTCCCAGGCGGCGGGTCGGCGCGCACGACTAGGCTCTCGCCCGTGACCGACCAGGGACCGCGCGAGACGTCACCGCCCGCGGCGGCGAGCCCCCGGGTGCGCGTGGCCGCGTTCTTCGACCTCGACAAGACGATCATCGCGACGAGCTCGTCGGCCGCCTTCTCCAAGCCTTTCTACGCCGGGGGCCTCATCACCCGCGGCGACGTGCTGCGCAGCGCGTACGCGCACCTCCTCTTCTACGCCGGCAACGCGGACGCCGACCAGACCGAACGGATGCGCAAGCACCTGTCCGAGCTCGCCACCGGCTGGGAGGTGAGCAAGGTGCAGCAGATCGTGGCCGAGACGGTGCACGAGCTCATCGACCCCTACGTCTACGCCGAGGCCGTGGAGCTCATCGCCGAGCACCACGAGCTCGGGCACGACGTCGTCATCGTGTCCGCCTCCGGGGCCGAGCTCGTCGAGCCGATCGCCACCGTGCTCGGCGCCGACCACGTCGTCGCCACCCGCATGGCGGTCGAGGACGGCCGGTACACCGGGGAGATCGAGTTCTACGCGTACGGCGCGCAGAAGGCCGAGGCGGTGCGGCAGCTCGCCGCCGAGCGCGACTACGACCTCGAGCGCAGCTACGCCTACTCCGACTCCGTGACGGACGCGCCGATGCTGGGCGCCGTCGGCCACGCCTTCGCCGTCAACCCCGACAAGACGCTGCGCCGCGTCGCCGCCGAGAACGGCTGGGGGGTGCTCACCTTCTCCCGCCCCGTGGCCCTGCGCTCCGCCATCCGCCCGCCCGCGGTCGCCCTCGCCGCGGGGGGCGTCGTGGCCGCCGGGATCGCCGCCTGGCTGCTCCGCCGCTGGTGGGTGCGCCGTCGCGCCTGAGCGCTTGCACACCGGCACGGGCGGGCGTTCCATGGGTGAAGACAGCCGGACGCGGGACCCACGCACAGGAAGTCCCCGGTTGAGGACCCACTCGGTGGGAACGGCCCCACCCAGTGATCGGATTCAGCGCCTGATACCCGCGTCCGGGCTGGCGGGCACGGCGCTCGGTCGATCGAATCCCGGGCGCCGTCTTCGTGCCCGCTCCCTCAGCGCTCCGGCCGGGCCCGCCACTCCGCCGCGAGGATCCCGTACGTGTAGCCGTCGACCCAGCCCAGCTCGTCGTGCCACGAGTCCTGGACGCCGTGCTGCTCGCGCCGCATCCCGACCTTCTCCATGACGCGCCACGACGCCGCGTTGGCGGCGAAGCAGCCGGCGGTGACGCGGTGCAGCCCCAGCTCCGCGAACGCCAGCTCGAGCAGCCCGCCCGCGATCGCGGTGGCGACGCCCCGACCGGCGTACGCCGGGTCGACCAGATAGCCCAGGGACCCCTCGACGCCCCGCCACACGTCGCCCTGCGACTGTCCCATCCCGTCGCCCACCGACAGCGTGCCCGTCCCGACGACGACGCCGTCCAGGTCGGCGACGACGGCGTGGTCGCGCGGGTCGTCGACGGACGCGAGCCACGTCGCGCGGTACGCCTCCGGGTCCACCTCCGTGCGCAGCAGCCAGCGGGTCACGTCCGGCCGGTTGCGCCAGGTGAGCACCTGGTCCAGGTCCGCGGGCGTCGGCGGTCGCAGCACGACGGGGTCGGACCGGCGCGGCCAGCTCACCTCGAGGGTCGTCATGGTCGAGGTCTACCAGGCCGCCCCGCCCGCTCCCAGCGGAATTCGTCGCACCGCGGCCGGGGCGGTTTGTGAGGAGTACGGCCGAACGATGGGACGGCGTGACCCCGGTCACGCACGCGGTCTAGACTCCCGACGGCGGGTCCCAGCGTGGCCCCGCCGTCCCCGGGCGCGACGTGTCGCGCGCCGGCGGGACCGCACCAGTGACGATGCGCACCGGAGGTAAGCGTGCCAGAGAACGAGACCACCGCCCCCAGCCTCGAGAACCTGCTGCACGAGACGCGAGCGTTCCCCCCGAGCCCCGCGTTCGCGGCGCAGGCGAACGCCCAGGCGTCCCTGTACGAGGAGGCGAAGGCCGACCGCCTCGGGTTCTGGGCCGACCAGGCGCGGGAGCTCGTCACCTGGTCCACGCCGTTCACCCAGACGCTCGACTGGTCCGGGGCGCCGGTGGCGAAGTGGTTCGCCGACGGGAAGCTCAACGCCGCCTACAACGCGGTGGACCGGCACGTCGAGGCCGGGCTCGGCGACCGGGTCGCCATCCACTTCGAGGGCGAGCCGGGCGACACCCGCACCGTCACCTACGCCGACCTGCAGCGCGAGGTCTCCCGGGCCGCGAACGCGCTGACGGCGCTCGGCGTCACCCAGGGCGACCGCGTCGTCATCTACCTGCCGATGCTCGTCGAGTCGGTCGTCGCGATGCTCGCGTGCGCGCGCATCGGCGCCCCGCACTCGGTGGTCTTCGGCGGCTTCTCGGCCGACGCGCTGCGCAGCCGCATCGCGGATGCCGAGGCGAAGCTCGTCATCACGGCCGACGGCGGCTACCGGCGCGGCGCGCCCTCCGCCCTCAAGCCCGCCGTCGACGAAGCGGTCGGTCCCAAGGACGGCGAGCCCGCGAGCACCGTCGAGCACGTGCTCGTCGTGCGCCGCACCGGGCAGGACGTCGCATGGACCGAGGGCCGCGACGTGTGGTGGCACGACGCCCTGGAGCACGCCGACACGTTCCACGAGCCGGTCGCGGTGGACGCGGAGCACCCGCTGTTCATCCTGTACACGTCGGGCACCACGGGGAAGCCGAAGGGCATCCTGCACACCACGGGCGGCTACCTGACCCAGGCCGCGTACACCCACAAGAACGTCTTCGACCTCAAGGCCGAGTCCGACGTCTACTGGTGCACGGCGGACATCGGCTGGGTCACCGGGCACACGTACGTCGTGTACGGGCCGCTGGCCAACGGCGCCACCCAGGTGATCTACGAGGGCACGCCGGACACCCCGCACCGCGGCCGCTGGTGGGAGCTCGTCGAGAAGTACCAGGTCTCGATCCTGTACACCGCCCCGACGGCGATCCGTACCTGCATGAAGTGGGGCGAGGACATCCCCGCCGGCTTCGACCTCTCGAGCCTGCGCGTGCTCGGCTCGGTGGGCGAGCCCATCAACCCCGAGGCGTGGATGTGGTACCGCCGCGTCATCGGCGGCGACACCGCCCCCATCGTGGACACCTGGTGGCAGACCGAGACCGGCGGGATCATGATCAGCCCGCTGCCCGGCGTCACGGCTACCAAGCCCGGCTCCGCGCAGGTCGCGCTGCCCGGCATCGTGGCCGACGTCGTGGACGACGAGGCGCACTCGGTGCCGGACGGCGGCGGCGGGTACCTCGTGCTGTCCGAGCCGTGGCCCTCCATGCTGCGCGGCATCTGGGGTGACCTGCAGCGCTTCAAGGACACGTACTGGTCGCGGTTCGAGGGCCTGTACTTCGCCGGCGACGGCGCCAAGAAGGACGAGGACGGCGACATCTGGCTGCTCGGCCGCGTGGACGACGTCATGAACGTGTCCGGCCACCGCCTGTCGACCACGGAGATCGAGTCCGCCCTCGTCTCGCACGACGTCGTGGCCGAGGCCGCCGTCGTCGGCGCCAACGACGAGACCACCGGCCAGGCCGTCGTGGCGTTCGTGATCCTGCGCGGCGAGCACGCCGACCGCGCCTCGACGCCGGAGGGGGCCGAGGAGGTGCAGGCCGAGCTGCGCAACCACGTCGCCAAGGAGATCGGCCCGATCGCCAAGCCGCGCCGCATCCTCGTCGTGCCGGAGCTGCCCAAGACGCGGTCCGGCAAGATCATGCGCCGCCTGCTGCGCGACGTCGCCGAGAACCGCACCGTGGGCGACGCGACCACGCTCGCCGACTCCTCGGTGATGGACCTCATCTCCGCGGGCCTGGCCAAGCCTTCGGCGTCCAGCGAGGACTGACGCCGAGAACTGATCGCACCGCCGAGGGCGGCCGCCTCCCCGGGAGGCGGCCGCCCTGTGCTTCTTCCGTCGTCCCGGCTCAGTCCATCGTCACGTCGTGATCGGTGAACCGGTCCGTGAACAGCGTGTCGGCCGCGGGGTCGCCGAGGTCCGTCCCCTCGCCCTCGAGCACGTCCACCAGGTCCGCGACGAACGACTCCACCCGGCTCATGTCGTAGGTGCTGACGGAACCGTCCTCCTCGGGGCCGATCAGCCCCTCCGCGGCGAGCGTCTCGGCGCTGTACGCCGCCTCCCCCGCCGAGTACGGCGAGTACGAGGGGTCCTGCGCGACGACGTCGACGATCAGGTCGTTCACCGCCTGCGGCGCCGCGACGTAGTCCGCGTTGGCCTGCTGGATCATCGGCACGAGCAGCTCCAGGCACGGGGCGAGCTCCTCGAGGCGGTCCGCGCGGACCGAGACGTTCGAGGCGTAGACGTCGTAGCCAACGTCCTTGACGTAGCCGAACCCGACGGACCGGCCCCACTCGGGCACCTCGTTCTCGTACGTGTACGGCTCGGAGTTGCCGAACCCCTGCTGCACCACGGTCGGGTCGCCGACGAACCGCGCGGGATTGCCGTCGTAGGTCGTGTCGATCTGGTCGGCGTCGAGGAGGTCGTGCGCCACCATCCAGGCCGGGTAGATCTGGTCGGCGGACACCACGACCGGGGCGCCCGAGGCACGCACGTCGTCGACGCCCGTGATCTCGGGGTGCGACTCCGGGTCCCACATGAGGATCGCCGGGCTGTGCTTGAGCAGCGGCGCGACGCCGACGACGGGGGCCTCCGCCGCCGCGGCCACGAGCTGGTCGCCGTGCACCAGGCCCACCGTCACCGTGTCGTCGACGTACATCTGCGACGGCACCGACTGGAACCCGATCGCCGGCCCGCCGGCCCGCAGGGTGAGGTCGACGCCGGTGTCCTCTCCGTCCGCCACGAGCGCTCCGGTGACCGAGTGCTGCTCCGCGTCGAGCGTCCAGCCCTCCCCGAGCAGGCCGAACACGGCGCCCTGGTCGGACTGCGGCTGCCACTGCAGCTGGACCACCACCTCGTCCGGGCAGGTGCCGGCGAGGACGCCGCCGCCGTCGGCGGCCGGCGCCGCGGACGCGCCCGACGACGCGGTGTCCGCGGTGGCCCCGGCGCCGCACCCCGAGAGGGTGAGGAGGCCGAGGACCGCGGCCAGGGGGACGAGGTGGGTGCGGGACAGGGCCATGGGGGGGCTCGCTCTCTGGGAGGGGTGCTGGCGCCACCACTCTCCCGACGGGCGGTATTACATGCAATACCCCGGTGTTGCGGCCTCGTAAACTCTCGATCGAACGCGATGAGCGACGTTGACAGGGATCAACGCCAGGTAATTACATGACATCACTGTCCAGCGACATCGCCAGGGACCGTACCCTCCGAGGGAGAACACCATGACGGACACCTACGCACTCGCCGAGCTCCAGAAGGAGTCGCGGATGGGGGGCGTCGGCACCGAGAACGCCGGCCGCACCATCCCCCGCATCGACCTGTCGGACTTCGAGGAGCGCCGGGCCGAGATCACCGAGCAGCTGTGGACGGCCGCCACCGAGATCGGCTTCTTCCAGCTGGTCGGGCACGGCATCCCCCAGGACCAGGTGGACCGCGCGTTCGCCGAGTCGGCGCGGTTCTTCTCGCTGCCCGACGACGTCAAGGGCCGCTACCCGCTGGTGTCCGGCACCAACGCCGGGTGGGAGAAGCTCTCCCAGACCCGCCCGTCCGTGGGCACCCCCGACCAGAAGGAGTCGTACCAGGTCACCCGCCCGCGGATGGACGACCTGTGGCCGGACGACGAGCTGCCCGGGTTCCGGGACTTCGTGCTCGGCTTCGAGGCGCAGTGCTGGGACCTCGCCATGCGCGTGCTGTCCTGCTTCGCCGACAAGCTGGGCCTCGACCGCGACTTCTTCGCCCGCGCGCACGACCCGGCCTCCGCCGAGTACCAGTCGACGCTCCGCCTCATCCACTACCTGCCCCTCCCCGCGGACCAGAAGGAGCGCCCCGGGGTGTGGCGGGCGGGTGCGCACACCGACTTCGACTGCCTCACCCTGCTGTTCCAGCGGGACGGCCAGGGAGGACTGCAGGTGTGCCCGGGCCGCGACGCCGACGCGCAGGAGTGGACACCCGTCACGCCGTCCGACGAGGCGATCACCTGCAACATCGGTGACATGCTCATGCGGTGGAGCGACGACCAGCTCCTGTCGAACTTCCACCGCGTGAAGCTTCCCGGCCTGGGCGACTACACGGGCTCCCGCTTCTCCATCCCGTTCTTCGCGCAAGCGAACCGGGACGTCGCCATCGAGACGCCGCAGGGCACCTACCCGCCGATCACGGCGCACGACTACCTGCAGGAGCGGGTGCGCGCCAACTACCGCAAGGGCTGAGCCGGTGGGTACCGGGCCCGGTTACAGTGCCGCATGACCACCGCCGAGTCCGGCTCCCTGCTCGCCGAGTCCGTCTACCGCACGCTCGTCGACCAGATCTTCGAGGGGGCGCTCCCACCGGGCGCCCCCTTGAGCGTCCCCGCCCTCGCCGCCCGGCTCGACGTGAGCCGCAGCCCCGTGCGCGAGTCGGTCCAGCGGCTCATCCACGAGGGCCTCGCCGTGCACGTCCCGCACGCGGGCGCGCGGGTGCTCCAGCTCGACGAGGACGCCGTGCGTGACGTGCTCGCCGTGCGGGAGGCCCTCGACGGGCTCGCCGCCCAGGAGGCGGCACGCCGGGCCTCGGCCGACGACGTCGCCGGGCTCCTGGAGCTCGTGGAGCGCCAGGCGGACCTGCTCGAGGAACCCACGGACCCGCTGCGCGACGCCCGGCTCGACGTCGAGCTGCACACCCGGGTGCGCGAGGTCTCCGGGAACCGGCCGCTCGCCGACGCGCTGCGGCGGCTCGACGCCCAGGCGCACCTGTACACGTCAGGCATGTGGGCCGAGGAGTCCAACCGGCGTATCGCCGTGGTCGAGCACCGCCGCATCGCCGACGCCGTGGCCGCCGGTGACGCCGACGGCGCGCGCCGGGCCGCGAGCGCCCACGTCGCCGCGATCTCGGTGCGGATGCGCCGGTGGCGGATGTCGCACTGACCTTTCGCCCGGCCGCCGCGTTGCCGCGCCGGGTCGCGCAGGTTGCCCCGAGATTTCCGTGTTGCCCGAGTGTGCGTCCTCTGGGAGCGTCCTGGACGAAGGGCTGACGGCGGCTGGACCGCGCGTCGGCCCGCGTGTCCGCAGCCAGGGAGGAAGCCCCGTGAACAGCACCCTCAGGCACCACGAGAAGCACGAGAACAGCACCCGGCGCCGCCGGGCCGGTCGCCTCGCCGCCACCGCCGTCGCGACGTCGACCCTGACCGCCCTCGCGCTCGCGGCATCCGCCGCGTCGGAGCAGCCGGCAGCACCCGACGCTGCCTCCGCCCCGGTCGCCGGGCTCCAGATCGCGACGGTGAGCGCGGCGACCCCGGCCCAGAAGCAACGGCTCCTGTCGACCGGTCTCGACGTCCTGGACGTCGAGACCCCGCGGGCCGAGGTGCTGCTGTACGGCGAGGCGGACCGTCAGCGTCTGGAGCGCGGCGGCTGGCGGTTCGACGTCGAGCCGGCCGCCGCCCAGCTGGAGGACCTGCGGGAGGCCCGCGCCACGGAGGACCGGGCTCAGGCCGCCGTGACCGACGACCCCTCGAAGGCCTCCTCGCTGCCGACCGGCCGGGTCTCCTACCGCGACCTGGAGACGGTCAACGCCGAGCTGCACGACCTGGCCGAGGAGCACCCCGAGCAGGTACGGCTGTTCGAGATGCCCCGGACGTCCCTGGTCGGACGTCCGATCTACGGCGTCGAGATCGCCGGCGACGTCGCCGCGGAGGACGGGGACCCGGTCTTCCTCCTGACCGGGGTGCACCACGCCCGGGAGTGGCCGACGCTCGAGCTCACCACCGAGTTCGCCACCGAGGCCGTGACGAGCTACGGGTCGGACCCGGAGATCACCGCACTCATGGACTCCGCGCGGATGATCGTGGTCCCGGTGGTCAACCCGGACGGATACGTGATCTCTCGCGAGCTGATCAACGAGATGAAGCGCAAGAACTGTCGCGTCCGGCCGGGGGTCGTCCCGACGTGGGAGGAGTGCGTCGCCACGACCGGCGACCTCGGCGTGGACCCGAACCGCAACTACGGGCCGTTCTGGGGCGGCCCCGGGTCGAGCGTGGAGACGAGCGCCGGCAACCACCACGGAGCCCACCCGTACTCCGAGCCCGAGATCGCGAACATGCGCGACCTCATCGACTCCCACCAGGTGACCGTCGCGGTCAACGCACACACGCCCGACGCCCGCCTGCTGCGGGCGCCGTCGTCGCCCCTCGAGCCGGTGCCGGCGGACGTCGATCTGTACGACGGTCTGGCGCAGGAGCTCGGTTCGCTGCTCGGATGGAAGGCCGGCCCGTGGCCGGAGGTGTACTACGACGCGTCGGGCACCGCGGAGGAGCACGGCCTGTACGTCAACGGCACGTTCGGCTTCACCCCGGAGCTGATGCCGGGCTTCAGCGGCCTGCAGCGGTTCCACCCGCCGTACGAGTACGTGCCGCAGCAGTACTGGGGCACCGGGGAGTACGAGGGCTCCAGCGCCCGCGCGGCCTTCCTCCGGGCGTGGCAGGCGGCGGCCGACCCGGCGCTGCACTCGGTCGTCACGGGGACCGCGCCCCGGGGCATCGAGCTGACCGTCCGCAAGGACGTCACGGTCGAGTCCTCCGCCACGCCGGTGGCGGACGGCGGGACGCTGGAGTCCGACCACGAGCTGGTCTCCACCCTCGAGGTGCCGACGAGCGGCCGGTTCGAGTGGCACCTGCTGCCGTCGCTGCGGCAGTCCCAGGAGTCGTCGACGCTGCTCGAGGAGTCGTGGACGATCTCGTGCCGCAACCCCGCGGGCAAGCCCGTCCGGTCGGTCGAGGTGACCCTCGCGCGCGGCGACACAGCCGAGGTCGACCTGTCCCGCTGCCCGAAGGGCCCCCGCCGCTAGCTCCGCGTGAGGGCACGGGTGTCGCGCGCGTCGTGCGACGGGTGCGGCACCCGTGCCCGGGGGGACACGAGCTGCTCCGCGGTGACCGCCAGCCTGCGCCCGTCGGCGTGGGCGGCGCGCTCGATCCGCTCGGCCAGCTCGCCGTCGGCACGCTCGGCCAGCGGCGTCGTGGCGCGCCCGTCGCGGGCGACGCACCGACCGCCCACGTAGGTGGCGCGCAGGTTGCGCAGGCCGCACGCCAGGACGTAGGTCGCGACGACGTCCCAGACCGGCCCGGTGCTCGGCGCGCGGTGGTCGACGAGCACGAAGTCGGCGTGCTTGCCGACCTCGAGGCTGCCCACCCGGTCGGCGACCCCGAGCACCTCCGCGGACCCGAGGGTGTGCAGGCGCAGCACGTCGCGCGCGGACAGCACGGCGGCGTCGCGGTGCAGCGCCCGCTGGGAGTAGAGGCCGAGGCGCATGTTCGACCAGGGGTCGGAGATGTCGGTGCACGACTGGTCGTCCAGCCCGACACCGACGGCGATGCCGGCGTCGCGGTAGCGCACCACGTCGGCCACGCCCGACCCGAGCCGTCCGTTGGACGTCGGCTGCCAGACCACCGGGCTGCCCGCCGCCGCGACCCGGTCGACCATCGCGTCGGTCGGGTGCACGAAGTGCCCCAGAGGAGGTCCGGCCCGAGCGCGCCGGCCTCCTCGTACCAGGCGAACTTGGCGCGCTGGGTGTCCAGGCCCTCGGCCGTCTCCACGAGGTGCGCCTGGTCGGTGATGCCGTGCTCGCGCATCACGTGGGCCTCGAGCTCCGCGGTACGCGGCCCCGCCGCCCACTGCACCGCACCCATGACGGAGACCCCGAGGTGCTGGTCGCAGCCCGATCGCTCGGGGGCGCGCGCGGCGTCGACCATGCGGGCGAAGCGCGTCAGCACCTGGTCCTCCGGGCCGGACTCGTCGTCCAGCCGGATCGCGTGGATCGCCCGCAGGCCCGCGTCGACGGTGCCGTCCATCTGCCGGGTCGTGTAGTCGTCGGGGTGCACCCGGCCGAGCACGTTTCGGGCGGTACCCGGGTCGTACAGCCAGGTGACGCCCGACTGCATGAAGTTGTAGGCGCTGGTCACGCCGTTGGCCAGGAAGTCGAGCGACCCGTGCAGCGTCGCCCAGTACATGTCCTCCGCCTCGGTGTGACGGAAGAGCTCCATCATGGAGCGCACCCACGGGTACAGGGTCGCGTCGGGGGCGATCCCCCGCAGGCCCGAGGTGAACAGGTGCGAGTGCGCCGAGACGAACCCGGGGGCGACGATCGCGCCGCCGGCGTCCAGCACCGGTGCGCCCTGGTCGTCGGGCGGCGGCTCCCCGGGCCCCAGGGCGACGATGCGGCCGTCGGAGCCGACCTGCAGCCAGCCGAAGAACCATTCCGGGCCGGAGTCCGCGCCCGGCAGGAGCAGGGCGTCGACGACGGTGAGGGCGAGCGGGGCGGTGCGGGTCACGGGGGTCCCTTCGACGTGCGCGGGTGGGCGGCGCGGGGTCGGCGGCACGGCGGTCTCAGGCCAGCCCGGGTGGCGGGTGGAAGACGCCGGCGGGGTCGAGCCGGGCGCGCACGGCCTGCACGCGCTCGATCCCGCCGGCCTCCCAGCAGCGCGCGAGCCGGTCGGGAGTGCGGCGCAGGTCGGCCTCGCCGACGTAGTGGCCGGTGGTCCCGCCGGCGAGCGCCGCGAGGGTCGTGGTGGGCCAGGCCAGGTTCGCGTCGTCGTCCTCGCCCGGCGACCAGACCGCGTACGCGGCGACGGTGAGCGTGCCCAGCGGCCGGTGCAGGGGGTCCGGGGAGGGTGGTGCCGACCGCCGGTACGAGGCGGAGCTCACGAGCACGCTCGACGCGGCCGACGGCGCGCCGGCGAGGTGCGGGGCGAGCCGGGGCAGGACCTCGGCGTAGCCGGCGCGGCTCCACGCCTGCTGCGCCACGCACCCCGCGCCGGGCCGTGCGGGCTCGTCGAGCAGCAGCCCCGGCATGGTCGTGGCGCTGGACACCACGGCGCTCGTCGTGGCCGGCAGCGCACGAGAGACGGGCTCGAGGAGCTCGTCGGCGTGCGCGTGGTCCCGGCCGAACGCCGTGACCGACGCGACGACCCCGCCGGCGGGCGCGAGCACCAGCGTGAGCTCGACCTCGGGGGCCACCACGGCGGCGAGCGCGTCGGCCCACGTCCCGATCGCCGTGAGCCCGTCCCGGCCGGCGGCCCGCATCCGCACCGAGCGTCGCCGTACCACGGGCTCCGGCCACAGCTGCAGCCCGAAGGACGTGACCACCCCCGGGAAGGCGGGGCCGGCCCCGCGCAGCACGGCGAACGCCTCGGGATCTGACGCGTCGTCGAGCACGGTGCGCCGACCGTCGGCCAGCACCACCTCGGCGTCGCGGACCGACTCGCACGCGCTGCCCCACGCGCCCTGGTTCCAGCCGTTGCCGCCGGCGAGCAGGAAGCCGCCGAGCCCCACGCTCGCCTTGTGTCCCACCGGGAAGGCCAGCCCTGAGCCGTCCAGCGACTGCGCGAGCGCGAGCGACGTCGCGCCCGGTCCGACGCGTGCCGTGCGCGCTGCGCGGTCGACGCGCACGTCGTCGAGCGCCGAGACGTCCAGCGCGAGGGCGCCCTGCGCCAGGGCCGTGAACGCGGTGCCGTGCCCGCCGGAGCGCACGGTCACGGGCCGGCCCGCCCGGAAGGCGTGCCGGACGGCGGACGCGACGTCCGCGGCGTCGCGCGCCGCGACCACGAGCGCGGGACGGTCGTCGGGCACCACGCCCGAGACGGCGAGCGCCCGACGCGACCGCTCGTACGCCGCGTCCCCCGGCCGCACCGCTCGGGTCAGGACGTCGGCCCGGTCGGCACGGTCGGCACCGTCGGCACCGTCGGCACCGTCGGCACGGTCGGCACGGTCGGCACCGAGTGCCGCGACGGACCGGTCGGTCACGCGCACTCCTGCTCGGACCGGGCAGCGCCGACCGGGTGGAACGCCCGGTCGAAGTGCACCAGCGCGCGCCCGTCCGCGGCCGCCGCCCCGTGCACCCGCACGACCCGGCCCACGAGCAGCACGTGGTCGCCCGCCTCGACCTCAGCCCAGGTCTCGCACTCCACGACGTGCCGCGCGACGTCGGCCAGCACGGGGACGCCACCCTCGCCCGGCCGGACGGCGAGCCCGGCGAACTTGTCCGTGGCCTTGGAGGCGAACACGGCCGCCACGTCCTCACGGTCGTGCGGCAGCACGTGGACGGCGAACCTGCGGGCCGCGCGCAGCGGCTCGAGCGTGCGGCTGGTGCGCCCCACCCCGACGGCGACGAGCGGCGGGTCGAGGCTCACGCTCATCACCGCGGTGGTGGTCAGCCCGGCCGGGACGCCCCCCGCCGTCGTCGTGACCACGCACACCCCGCTCGCCAGCCCGGCCATCGCGTCGCGGAACCCGTCGGCGACGGACCCGCGAGGCGATGTTGATGTCATCAACATGTCATCATCCTGGGCGTTCGATGTTTCGCCGGGATCACCCCCGCGCGCGGGTTCTGTTACGGCCGCGCCCAGGCCCGTCGACCCGCCCCCGGCGGCGGGTCGACGGGCGTGACGCTCCCCTAGCATCGAGCCATGGACGTGCGCGCCGACGAGGCCTCCGACCCCCTCGACCGCTCGGTCACCCGCCTGGGGCAGCGGATCCGCGCGCTGCGGCACGCCGCGGGCCTGACCCTCGTCCAGCTCGCCGCGGCCACCGACCTCTCGCACTCGTTCCTCAGCCAGGTCGAGCGGGGCCGGGCGCGACTGAGCATGTCGTCGCTGTTCCGCGTCGCGACCACGCTCGGCACCACGCAGCAGATCCTGCTCGCGGAGGCGACCGCGCCGCCCGCCGGCAGCACACCGGTGCTGCGCCGGACGGACGACGCCTCGGCCTCGGCGGGCGGCGGCACGGTCCGCGCCCTCGCTCCCGCCGGGGAGCGGCCGTTCGACCCGCTCGAGTACACGGGCACGTCGCGCGACCTCGGCCCCTACTGGGCCCACGACGAGGACGAGTTCGCGTACGTCGTGGAGGGGCGCGTGCTGCTCGACCTCGACGGCAGCCTGGACCAGGTGGCTGCCGGCGACTCGGCCTTCTACCGCGGCGGCACCCGCCACCGGTGGGCCAGCGCCGACGGCGGGCCGTACAGGCTGCTGGTGGTCAAGCAGCGACTCGCGCCAGACGCCGGCTGAGGCCGCGCGCGAGGTCGCGCTCGTCGGCCGTCACCAGACGGCCGTCACGCACCACGACCCGCCCGCCGACCACGACGTGGCGCGGTCGCCGCCCCGGCGAGGCCCAGAGCAGGCCGGCGACCGGGTCCGCGACCCCCGCGTCGGCAGCGCCGCCGACGTCCCAGACGCACAGGTCCGCCGCGGAGCCGGGCTCGAGCCGGCCGAGCTCGGGCCGCCCGAGCCCGCCCGCCGACCCGGCGGTGGCGGCGTCCAGGAGCTCCCGCGCCGTGAGCTGGCGGCCCACCAGCGCCGACACCTGCATCGCGAGGCGCGCGTCGGCGAGCAGGTGCCCGGCGTCGTTCGACCCGCCGCCGCTCGTGCCGAGCCCCACCCCGATCCCGGCGGCGAGCAGCCGGGCCACGGGCGCGACGCCCCAGCCCATCGGCACGTCGCAGCCGGGCGCGTGGGTCGCGTGCGCGCCCGACGCCGCGAGCCGGTCGATCTCCGCGTCGGTGACGTCGCACAGGTGCGCGACGGTGACGTCGGGTGCGAGCCAGCCCCACTCGTCGAGCAGGTCCAGCGGGCGCCGGCCGTACCGCTCGAGCGCGGCGGCGACGTCGACCTGCTCGTTGGCCTGGGTGCGGCGCCGCAGGCCACGGCGCGCCGCCACCTCTCCCAGCAGCCGGAAGGTCGCCTCCCGGTCGCTGTGCACCCCGGCAGGCCCGACGGCCACCTGCACGCCACCGTCCGCGCGCACCCCGCCGCGCCCGTGACCATCCAGCCCATCACCATCCGGCGCGTCGCCGACCAGCGCGGCCGCGATCGCGTCGGCGCTCAGCGCCGCGGCCTCCGGGTCGTCCCCGGCGGTGCCGCGCACGAGGACGAGGCGCGCCCCGAGCTCGTCGGCCGCGCCGGCCGCCGCCACCGCCAGGTCCACCGTGTCCGCGGGGCCGAGCGACGCCGGCCACGTCAGGTGGTGGTCGGCGACCGTCGTGACCCCGCTGAGCAGGGCCTCGGCGAGGCCCGCCCGCGCCGCCGCGCCGACCAGCTCCGCGTCGACCCCGGCACGCCGGTACGCCGCGCCCATGAGGTCCAGCCACCGACGCATCGGGACGCCACGGGTGCCGGGCAGCGTGCGGAACGCCGTCTGCAGGAGGTGGTGGTGGGCGTTCACGAGGCCAGGCGTCACGACGCAGCCCGTCGCGTCGAGCAGCTCCGCCCCGGCGACGGCGGCAGCGGGCGCGGCCCCGACGGCCCGCACCCGCCCGTCGCGGCCGACGACGACGTCCCCACCCGCCTCGCCCTCGGTCGCGCCCGGCCCGGTCCGCACGGCGAGCGCGCCGCGCACGACGAGGGCAGCGGTCGCCCCCGGTGCCGTCCCCGGCGCGCTCACGCCCGGTCCCGCGCGGCGAGTGCGGCTGCGCCGTCGTCGGGGGTCGTGAAGCGCGCCGCCTCGACGAGGGTGCGCGCCAGCTGCTCGACGGCATGCTCGAACGCCTCCTTGCCCGCCTCGGCGGTCGCCGTCGTCGGGTCGCCCACGTGACCGTCGGGGCCGAAGTCGCTCGACAGCCAGCCGAACGACGTGGCGCGGCCGAACCCGATCTGCTCGTACGCGAGCAGACCCTCGGGCACGCGGCGCTCCGCGAGGTCCATGTGCACCAGCTCGGGGCGCAGGTGCAGCATGAGCGACGTCTCGCCGTGCCCGCCGTGCACGCCGAGGCCGTGCTCGTCGCCGGACGCCGGGACGCCGCCCTGGTCGCGCGGCGTCGCGACGTGCGCGAAGAACGTGCGCAGCCCGAACCGGCGGCGCAGCTCACGGTTCGCCACCTGCCCGAGGGCGGAGTTGCCGCCGTGCCCGTTGACGAACACCAGGCGGGTGATCCCCGACGCGGCCAGCGACCGGCCGACGTCCGTCAGCACCCGCATGAGCGTGTCCCACGACAGCCAGATCGTGCCCGGGAACCCCGCGTGCTCGTCCGACTTCGTGTACGCGAGGGGCTCCAGCAGCACCACCGAGGCCGCGCCGGAGCGGGCCACCGTCTCGACCGCCGCGGCCGCCGTCTCCGACGCGGTGACGAGGTCCGTGGACACGGGCAGGTGCGGGCCGTGCTGCTCGATGGCACCGAGCGGCAGCACCGCGACCGTGTCGGCGGGCAGCGCCTCGACCTGCCGCCAGGTGAGGTCCGCGAGACGCGGGGCGGGCATCAGCGCACCCCGATGTTGACGCGGGTGTCGACCGGCGGGGAGTCCACGAGCTTGCCCGGGTTGAGCAGGCCCTTGGGGTCCGTGGTCCGGGCGACCTCGCGCGCGAGGTCCACGTGGCGGTCGACGTACCACTGGTGCGGCGAGTGCACGCCGAGGCCGAGCGCCTCGAGGCGCGGGATCCCGGCGAGCACCTCCTCCTCGGACACGTAGTCCGCGACCACCATCGCGAGCGGCGCGGAGCCCATGAGCTCGAGGTGCAGGTGCACGTCCCCGTCGTAGACCGCGCGCACCTCCTCCGGGCGGTCCCAGTGCGCGGGGCCGCCGGTCTCCATGTGGAACCACGTGCGGTCCGGGTGCGCCTTCTGCAGGAAGTACACGGGGTGGTTGTACGACATCGACGACAGCTTGTCCGTCTCCGCGTAGTCCGCGAGGCTCGCGACGACGGCGCCGCCCGCGGCGACCACCCGCGCCTCGACCTCCGCCACCGTGGAGGCCTCCGCGATCACCCGCAGGCTGTGCCGCGCCGGGTCGAGCGGCACCTCGGCCGGCAGGCTCGGCACCAGCGCGGGCGGGTCGGCCGACGCGAGCCGCGGCAGCACGGGCAGGTCGAGCAGCGAGCGGTGCACGCCCGTCATCGACCCCCAGTCGTCGAACGCCGCGTAGATCGCGACCCAGTCCCGCGCCGGGTCGGTGGCGATCTCCAGCTCCACGACCACCCCGGTCACCCCGTACACGTGCACGTACGGCGTGACGTCGGGGCCCGTGACGGTGAACGTGGTGCCGCTGCCGTCCATGGGCGCCACCGTGAGGGAGAGCACGAAGCCGTCGGACGTCGAGCCGCGCTCGATCGTCCCGGTGCCGGCCGAGCCGCCGCCCACGAACCCGCCGATCGTGGACCCCTTCGTCGACGGGTAGATCCAGATGTCCCGGCCGGCGGCCCGCGCCGCGGCGTCGACGGCGGTGATCTTCGCGCCGGCGCCCGCCGTCACCGTGCCGGAGTCGTTGACGCGGATCGCGTCGAGCCCGCGCAGGTCCAGCACGAGACCGCCGTCGAAGGGCGTCGCCTGCCCGTAGTTCCCGGTGCCCGACCCCCGGGGGGTCACGGGGACGCCGTGCTCGTAGGCGATCCTCAGCACCTCGGCGACCTCCGTCCCCGAGCGCGGGCGGACGACGGCGTCCGGCAGGTACCGGCCCGCGGGGACCTTCTCCTGCAGGACCGGCGACATCCGCGACCAGTCGGCGGAGGTCTTGAGCAGCAGCTCGGCGTCCGTGGAGACGGCCTCCGGCCCCAGCAGGTCCGCGATCTCGGCCGCGGCCAGCGCCGCCCGTCCGGAGGTGGCCGTGCTGCTGCGCGGGGTGGTGTGCGAGGTGGTCATGTCGTCGGTCCTCTCCTCAGCTGCCCATCGAGATCGCGTCGTCGATGAACTCGTTGGTGTACAGCGTCTCGGGGTCGATGTCGGCCGAGCCGATCTGGCCCGCGTCGACGAGGATCGGCGCGAAGGTGCCGACGATCTCCGTCATCCGCTCGGGGTCGATCCGGCCGAACACCCCGGACTCCGGGTCGTCGGTCACGAGGTCGAGGTCCTGCATGGTCCGGACGGAGAAGTCCGCCACGCCCTGCGAGTACGTCCACCCGGTCTGGTAGGCGTCGACGAGGTCGACGATCAGGTCGTTCGTGGCCTGGGGTTCCTCGAGGTAGTCGATCTGCGCCTGCTGCATGATCGGCACGAGCCTGGCGAGGCAGTCCGCGTTCTCCTCGACCTTGTCGGCCCGCACCGTGAGGGCCTCCGGGTACACCGAGTAGCCGACGTCCGCGAGCAGCTGGTAGCCGACCGCCTTGCCCCACTGCGGGATCTCGTTCTCGTAGATGTACGGCTCGGCCGTCGCGAACCCCTGCTGCAGGGTGCTCGGGTCGGAGACGAAACGCTGCGGCGTGCCCTCGTAGGAGAGGTCGATCTGCGTGTCGTCGATGATGCCCTGGGAGACGAGCAGCCGCGGGAACACGTCGCCGGAGGACACGACTGGATCGCCGGCCGCCGCGGCGTCCTCGATCGTCGTCGCGCCGTCGTGGCTCGCCGGGTCCCACATGACGATCTGCGGGCTGGTGGTGAGCTGGGACGCCACCGTGACCACGGGGTTGTCGGCCAGCGCGGTGATCTGCGCGTCGGTCGTCACGGCGCCGAGCAGGATCGAGTCGTCGAGGTACATGAGCGACGGCACGGGCTGAAAGTTGACGTTCGGCCCGCCGGGCCGCACCTCGACGTCCACCCCCGTGTCGACGCCCTGGGCCACGAGGGATCCGGTGACCGACTTGGCCTCGGCATCCACCGTGTGGTCGGTGCCGACCAGCGAGTACATCGCGCCGTGCTCCGCCTCGGGCTGCCAGTCCTGCTGCATGACGACGGTCTCCGGGCAGACGCCGGACAGGTCCAGCGGACCGTCCGCCTCGGCCGCCGGGGCGTCGAGGGGGGTCGCGCCGCCCTGCTCGCCGGCGGCGTCCGCGCCGGCGCACGCGGTCAGGGCGAGCAGCGGGACCACGAACAGCGCGGCGACGGCGATCCTTCGGGGTCGGGAGAGTGCCATGGTGACTCCTGGGGTGGCTCGGGCGGATGGGGAGGATGGCGTGGCTGGGAGACGGCACGGAGGCGTGCGGGGACGCCCCACGGACGTGGTTCGGCCGTCGGGGGGCGGGCGCCGCCGTCGACGCGCGGTCAGGCGCCGCTGCGGCCGTACCAGCGGCCGATGACCGCACGGTCGAGCGCGGCGAAGACGGAGAACATCGCGACCCCGAACAGGGCGGTGAGGATGATGGCCATGAACAGGGAGTCCATGTTGAGCCGCAGCGTGTAGGTGCGCAGCAGCCCGCCGATCCCCGGCGAGCCCTGCTGGAAGAAGAAGTCGCCGACGATGGCGCCGATGACGCTGAGGCCGGCGGCGTTGCGCAAGCCCGTGAAGATCGACGGCAGCGCCGCCGGGAACTGGAGCTTGAAGAGCCGCTGCGCGCGGGTGGCGCGGTTCAGGGTGAACAGGTCGTGCGCGGCGGGGCTCGCGGACTGGAGCCCGAACAGGGTGTTCGCGATCATCGGGAAGAGGGCGATGATGACGCACACCACGATGCGGGCGCTGAACCCGTAGCCCATCCAGATCCCGATGAGCGGCGTGAGCGCGAGGATCGGGATGGTCTGCAGGATCACCGCGTACGGGTAGAGGATCCTCTCGGCCCAGCCCGACTGCACCATGACCACGGCGTACCCGATGCCGAGCACGACGGCGATCGCCAGGCCGCACAGGGCGACGCCGACGGTCTGCCACAGCGCGTCGAGCATCGGGCCCATGACGAGCGGGTTGCCGAGCGTCGTGCCGAGGACCTGGTGCAGCGGCGGCAGCAGGAAGCGGCGCTCCGGGCTGAGGACGAGGTAGGTGACGACGTACCAGACGGCGACGATGCCCGCGACGGCCGCGAGCAGCGGTCCGACCTTGGCGACGGCGCCGGCCAGGCGACGCCGTCCGGCGGCCCGGCCGGACCCCGCTCGCGGCGTGGGCCCCGAGGGCGGGACGGACCCGGCGGCGGGGGTCTCGGCCGAGGCCACGGTGGAGCTCGCGGCCGGGGTCGCGGTCGACGTCACGTGGGCCTCCTGGGGAGCGGTCCGGTTCTCGGGGTGTGCGGTGGGCTGGTGGACGGCGGCGGTGCTCACGAGTGCTCCCCCAGTGCGGCGGAGACCTCGCCGACGAGCGCACCGAACTCGGGCTCGTAGCGCAGCTCGGGCGTGCGCGGGTACCCCCACGGCACCGGGATGTCGGCGACCACGCGCCCGGGCCGGCCGCTCATGACGACCACCCGCGTGGACAGGTAGACCGCCTCGGACACCGAGTGGGTGATGAACAGGCCCGCGAAGCTCTTGAGCGCGAAGAGGCTCTGCAGCTCCGTCTGCATGCGCAGCCGGGTGATCTCGTCGAGTGCCCCGAACGGCTCGTCGAACAGGGCCAGGTCGGGTTCCGCGACCAGGGCCCGCGCGATCGAGACCCGCATCCGCATCCCGCCGGAGAGCTGGCGCGGGTGCTGCTTCTCGAACCCGGACAGCCCCACGAGGTCGAGCGCCTCGCGTGCCCGGCGGCGCCGCTCGAGCTTGGGCACGCCCCGCAGCTCGCCGACGAGCTCGACGTTGCGCAGCGCGCTGCGCCACTCCAGGAGCGTCGGCTCCTGGAACACGTAGGAGGTCGACGTGGCGTTCACCTCGACGTCCCCGCCGGACACCTCGTCGAGCCCCGACGCGAGCCGCAGCAGGGTGGATTTGCCGCACCCCGAGGGCCCCACGACCGACACGAACTCGCCGGCGGAAACGGAGAGGCTCACCTCCTCGAGGGCGACGGTGCCGGTGGGGAAGGCCTTGGTCACGTCGTCGAGCACGAGCGTGCGCGTCATGGACGCGGGTCGCGGGGTCGTGCTGGTCGTGCTCGTGCTTGTCGTCGTGGTCGCTGCGCTCATCGGGTCACCTCACGAGCTGGTCGGGTACAGGGGCCGGGACGACGGCCGGCCGGCGCGGCGTCACGAGGGAGAGGTCGCGGCGGACACGGGTGTCCGCGACGACGCGGTTGCCGGCGAGGACGACGCGCGCCTGCTCCGCGCCGGCCAGCACGTCGCCCAGCGGCACGTCGGGCACGAGGACCAGGTCGGCGCGGTCCCCGAGGGACAGGCCGGCCGGCGGCAGGCCGAGCACGGTGCGGGGCGTCGTCGTGACCGCGGCGAGCGCCTCGCGCTCCGTGAGGTGGGCCGCGGTCATCAGGAGCGCGGTCGTCTCGAACGGGTCGCAGCTGCCGACGGGGTTGAACGGGTCGCGCACGTTGTCCGCCCCGGCGGCGACGGGCACCCCGGCGTCGAGCAGCGCGCGCACGGCGGTGAGGCCGCGGGGGGCGAGGTGGGTGGCGTCGCGACCCTGCAGGTAGAGGTTGGTGATCGGCAGAGTCACGACGCCGATGCCGGCGCGCGCCACGAGGTCGACGACGGGGGCGAGCCGGTCGGGCGGGAGGGAGCCCAGCCGGACGGCGTGGCTCGCGGTGACCCGCTGGGTCAGGCCCCGGGCGATGACCTGCCGGGCGAGGTCCTCGACGTCGAGCGTCCCGTCCGCCGGCAGCGCCGTCTGCTCGTCGACGTGCAGGTCCACGGGCAGGCCCGTGCGCTCCGCGACGTCGAGCACGCGCGTCACTTCGCCGTGCGGGTCGGGTGCGAGGTGCGGGCACCCGCCCAGCACGTCCACACCGCGGGCGGCGGCCTCGAGGAGCACGGCGGTCGGCGTGTGCCACCCGCCCAGCAGGCAGACCTGCACGGTCACCGACCCCGCGAGCTCCTCCCGGAGCGCGAGGAGCGCGTCGAGCATGCGCAGCGGGTCTCCCTCGGCGGGGGCGTCGACGTGGGTGCGGATCGTGGTGATGCCGCGGCTCGCGTACCGCTCGACGGCGGACCGTGCCCGGTCCAGCACGTCGGAGCGGTCGATCCGCGGTGCGAGCGCGCGCCATCGGGCGACGGCGCCCTCGAGGTCCGCCCCGCGTCCCGCCGGGACCCGCGCGGCGGTGAACGCCTTGTCGAGGTGGGCGTGCGGCTCGCAGGCCGCGGGCAGCGCGAGCCAGCCGCGGGCGTCCAGGCCGGGGCCGGGGAGGTCGGACGACGGTCGCGGCCCGCTCGGGGCCAGCGAGACGACCCGGCCGCCGGAGAGCCCGACGTCGACGAGCGTCCCGTCGAGCTGCCGCACGCCCCACAGGGCGGCGACCTCAGCCCCGGCCAGGGTCGCGGCTCCGTCGGGTGGCCCGACCGGGAGCGGGGCGACGGTTGTGGCGTCGTGCTGCACGACGTCTCCTCTCACCGAGCGTCGACCGAGCGTGAATGTTGATCAGAGGAACATCCCGAACGCTAGGGGCGGGCTGTTTCCGCCGCGTGACAGGGGCGGCGCGGGCGTGTGAACGTCGCCGCCGGCCGGGGCCCAGGCGCCGTGGTCGACGCGGAGCGCCGCCCCTCGGGGAGAATGGGCGTGTGCGCACCCCTCCCCCGCTCCGGTTCGATCCCCTCGACCCCGCCGCGCAGGACGCCGTCCGCGCCCTCGCCGCGGCCGCGGCCGCCCACGACGACGTGCCGCCCCTGTCCGAGCAGCCGCTGCTGCGCCTCGGCACGGACGCCGACTGGCTGACGCACGTGGCGGCCCACGACGACGACGGCACCCTCGTCGGCTACCTGCAGGTGGACCGCGGGGGCGAGGAGGCGAGCGCCGAGCTGGTGGTGCACCCGCAGCACCGGCGCCGAGGCGTCGGCGGCGTGCTGCTGCGGACGGCGGAGCGCGACGCACGCCTGCCGATGTTCTCCGGCGCGCCGGGCCAGCGTGGCAAGCCGCTCCGGGTGTGGGCGCACGGCGACCTGCCGGCGGCACGCTCCTTCGCCGCGGCGCACGGCTACGAGGTGGCGCGCGAGCTGCTGGTCCTGGCCCGCCCGCTCGGGGCCGGCGACGCGGCGGCCGAAGCCCCTGAGACCCCGGGGCTGCGGCTCCGCACGTTCCGCCCGGGCGAGGACGACGAGGCGTGGGTGCGCCTCAACGCCCGCACCTTCGCCGACCACCCGGAACAGGGCCGCCTCACGACCGGCGACCTCCGCGACCGGCAGCGCGAGCCGTGGTTCGACGCCGAAGGGTTCTTCCTCGTGGAGCCCGACGGCGGCGGCGAGCCCCTCGGGTACCTGTGGACCAAGGTCGAGCCGGGTCAGGACGGCGGGGCCCGCGACGACGGGGGCAGGACCGGGGAGATCTACGCCGTCGGCGTCTCCCCCGACGCCCAGGGACGCGGCCTCGGCCGCTCGCTCGCCGCCGTGGGGCTGCGCCACCTGGCGCGGGTGGGCTGCGACCGCGCGGTGCTGTACGTGGACGGCGACAACGCGGCGGCCCTGGCCACGTACGCGAGCGCCGGCTTCGAGCGCGCCGCCGTGGACGTCCAGTACGCACGGCCCGCCGCCGCGGCGTAGAGGCCGGGCTTCGTCACCCGCCGTTCACCCATCGGTGCCACGATGGGGGGCATGACAGCGTCGCGCCCCCGAACGACCAGGACCCGCGACGGACGCGGCCGGTACTCCCCCGCCGCAGCGGACGCCGACGTCGCGGCCGCCGAGGTGACGGACAGCCGGCCGCGCTCCACGGCCGTCGCGCCGTCACGCCACCTGGACCCGCAGCTCGCGGCCCACATCGCGGAGCACATCGCGGAGGAGCCGGAGGTCGAGGACGGCACCGTCCGGACCGGGCTCGAGCCCCTGCCCGACGACCGGTTCGCGGAGCGGGAGCTCAGCTGGCTGGCGTTCAACGAACGGGTGCTGGAGCTCGCGGAGGACCCGACGCTGCCGCTGCTGGAGCGCACCCGTTTCCTCGCGATCTTCGCGTCCAACCTGGACGAGTTCTTCATGGTCCGGGTGGCGGGCCTGAAGCGGCGCATCGCCACCGGCATCGCGGTCACCGCGGCGTCGGGCATGAGCCCGCGCCAGGTGCTGGAGGCGATCGGCGACGGCGCGCACCGTCTCATGACGCGGCACGCGGAAGTGTTCCGCTCCGACGTGCAGCCCGCGCTCGACGCCGAGGGAATCACGATCGTGCACTGGGACCAGCTCGAGGTGCGCGAGCAGGAGCGCCTGCACAAGTTCTTCCGCAAGCAGATCTTCCCCGTGCTCACGCCGCTGGCGGTCGACCCGGCGCACCCGTTCCCGTACATCTCGGGGCTGTCGCTCAACCTCGCGGTCGTCGTCGCGAACCCGCTGACGGGCAAGGAGCACTTCGCCCGCGTCAAGGTGCCGCCGCTGCTGCCGCGATTCATCGCGGTCGACGACCGCGGCCGCCCGTCGGCGCCGACCCCCACGCAGGGCGGTGGCACCCAGACCTCGTTCGTGCCGCTGGAGGAGGTCATCGCCCAGCACCTCGACCACCTGTTCCCGGGCATGGAGGTGCGGGAGAGCCACACGTTCCGCGTCACGCGCAACGAGGACGTGGAGGTCGAGGAGGACGACGCCGAGAACCTCCTGCAGGCGATGGAGAAGGAGCTGCTGCGCCGCCGCTTCGGCCCGCCCGTGCGGCTCGAGCTGGCGCACGGCATCTCCCCGCGCATCCGCGACCTGCTGGTGCGCGAGCTCGGGGTGGCCGACGAGGAGGTGTACGAGCTGCCGGCGCCGCTCGACCTCACGGGCCTCAACGTCATCGCCGACATCGAGCGCGCGTCGCTGCACTACCCGCCGTTCGTCCCCACGACGCACCGCCAGCTCGCCGAGGTGGAGTCCGCGACGGCGCGCGACGTGTTCGGCGCGATCCGCGAGCGCGACGTCCTGCTGCACCACCCGTACGACTCCTTCTCGACGTCCGTGCAGACGTTCCTCGAGCAGGCGGCCGCCGACCCGGCCGTGCTCGCGATCAAGCAGACGCTGTACCGCACGTCGGGCGACTCCCCCATCGTCGACGCGCTCATCGACGCGGCCGAGGCCGGCAAGCAGGTGCTCGCGCTGGTCGAGATCAAGGCGCGGTTCGACGAGCAGGCCAACATCTCCTGGGCACGCAAGCTCGAGGAGGCGGGCGTGCACGTGGTGTACGGGATCGTGGGCCTCAAGACGCACAGCAAGCTCTCCCTCGTCGTGCGGCAGGAGTCCGACGGGCTGCGCCGCTACTGCCACATCGGCACCGGCAACTACCACCCCAAGACGGCCCGGATGTACACCGACCACGGGCTGCTCACGTGCGACCGCGACGTCGGCCAGGACCTCACGCGCCTGTTCAACCAGCTCTCCGGCTACGCCCCGCAGTCGCGGTTCCACCGCCTGCTGGTGGCTCCGCGCACCGTGCGCTCGGGCCTCATCGAGCGCATCGAGCGCGAGGCGGACGCCGCCCGGGCCGGGCACGAGGCCTGGGTGCGCATCAAGGTGAACTCCGCGGTGGACGAGGCCACGATCGACGCCCTGTACCGCGCCTCCCAGGCCGGGGTGCAGGTCGACCTGGTGGTGCGCGGCATCTGCGCGCTGCGCCCGGGCGTGCCCGGGCTGAGCGAGAACGTCCGGGTCCGTTCCATCCTCGGCCGCTTCCTGGAGCACTCGCGGATCTACGCGTTCGCCAACGCGGCCGGCCCGGCGATCGGCGAGGGCCCGGAGTCCGGCCCCGAGGTGTACATCGGCTCGGCCGACCTCATGCACCGCAACCTCGACCGGCGCGTCGAGGCGCTCGTGCGCATCGCCGACGCGGGCCAGGTCGCCGAGCTGCTCGAGCTCATGGACACGTCGATGTCCGACCGCACCTCGACGTGGCACCTGCAGCCGGACGACACGTGGGTGCGGCACAGCGTCGGCCCGGACGGCGAGCCGCTCACCGACCTGCAGGCGCGGCTCGTCGACCGCCACCGCCGCCGGCCCGAGCGGGCCCGGTGAGGGCGGCGCCGGTGCGCCGGGCGGCGGGCGCGACGGCGGCCCCGCTCGTGGACAGGCTGGGGGCGACGTCGGTGGAGCACGCCCCCGTGATCGAGTCGGCGGGCGGCCTCGTGTGGCGCGAGCGGGAGGGGCGGCTGCAGGTGCAGCTCGTGCACCGGCCGCGCTACGACGACTGGTCCTGGCCGAAGGGCAAGCTCGAGCCGGGCGAGTCGCTGAACACGGCCGCCGCGCGGGAGGTCGCGGAGGAGACGGGCAAGCCCGTGGTCCTCGGCGTCCCGCTGCCGGGCCTGCAGTACCTGACGCCCGAGGGCCGGGTGAAGCGCGTGCACTACTGGGCGGCCCGGCGCGCGTCCCGCACCGGCGACGACGCGGCCCTGGCCGCGCGCTTCCCCGTGCAGCCGCCGTCGAAGGACGAGGTCGACAGGAAGGCATGGCTCGACGTCGACGACGCCGCGGCGCGGCTGACGCGGACGGCCGACCAGGGCCCGCTCGAGGCCCTCGTCCAGGCGCACTCCCAGAGCCGCCTCACGACGCACGCCGTGGTGATCGTGCGGCACGGGAAGGCGGTGACGAGGGCCGCCTGGCACGGTACGGAGCACGACCGGCCGCTCACCCCGGTGGGGCACGCCCAGGGCACGGCGCTCGTCCCGGTCCTCGCGGCCTACGGCGTCTCGTCCGTGGTGTCGAGCCGCTGGGAGCGCTGCGCGGCGACGATCGAGCCGTACGTGCAGGCGTCGCGCGCCCGGCCGGAGCTCAGCGACCAGCTGGGCGAGGCGGAGCACGAGCGCCTGCCGTCCCGCGTCGCCGCGACCGTGCGGGAGCTGCTCGAGTCGGGCCGGTCGTCCGTGCTGTGCACGCACCGGCCGGTGCTGCCGACGGTGCTGGACGTGCTGGGACGGCACTCGCGCCGCGCCGTCGCGAACGTGCTCCCCTCGCGCGACCCGTTCCTCGAGCCCGGCGACCTGCTCGTGGCGCACGTGTCCACGACGGGCAAGGGCCCGCGCGTCGTCGCCGTCGAGAAGGTCACGCCCCCCGTCTACTGATGACGGGCTCGGTCACGGGCGTCAGGTGAGCCAGGGGTGCAGGATCCACGTCGTGATGGCGGCCACGAGCGCCGCGGCCGGGATCGTCAGCACCCAGGCCGCGCCGATGTTCTTGGCCACACCCCAGCGCACGGCCGAGAGCCGGCGCGTGGCGCCGACGCCCATGATCGCCGACGTGATCGTGTGCGTCGTGGAGACGGGCGCGTGCAGGATGAACGCGTTGGCGTACAGCACCAGCGCCGAGACGGACTCGGCGACGAAGCCGCGGGCCGGGTCGAGCTCGATGATGCGCCGGCCCAGCGTCCGCATGATCCGCCAGCCGCCCGAGTACGTGCCGAGGGAGATCGCGGCGGCCGCGGCGAGCTTGACCCACAGCGGGATGCCGGCGTTCGGGTCGGCCCAGCCGACCGTGAGGAGGGCCATGAAGATGACGCCCATCGTCTTCTGCGCGTCCTGCAGGCCGTGGCCGAGAGCCATCGCGGCGGCCGACGCGGTCTGCGCCAGCCGGAACCGGCGGGTGACGCGGGACGGGGCGGCGTTCCGGAAGATCCACAGCACCGCGACCATGACGAAGTACGCGCCGATGAAGCCGATGAGGGGCGAGAAGATCATCGGCAGCACGACCTTGTCGATGATCGACTGGCCGTAGATCGGCAGCCCCGCCGCGAGCCCGGCGCCCACGAGCCCGCCGATGAGCGAGTGCGTGGACGACGAGGGCAGGCCGAACCACCAGGTGATGAGGTTCCAGGCGATGGCGCCGATGAGCGCGCACAGCACGACGATGAGCGCCGTGTGGTTGGAGGCGTCCTGCAGGTCGACGATCGAGGTCGCGATGGTCTCCGCGACCTCGGTGCCGAGCAGGGCCCCGACGAAGTTCATGACGGCCGCCATGCCCAGCGCGACCCGCGGGGTCAGGGCCCGGGTCGACACCGAGGTGGCGATGGCGTTGGCCGCGTCGTGGAAGCCGTTCGTGTAGTCGAAGCCGAGGGCGATCGCCACGACGAGGACGACGAGAGCCGCCTCCACCGTCAGGACTCCTTGAGGGCGATGGCCTCGACCATGTTCGCGACGCGCTCGAAGGCGTCCGCGCCCTCCTCGAGCATGTCGACGATCTCCTTGAGCTTCATGAGCAGGATCGGGTCCGTGAGCTCGTCGAAGAGCTGTGCGATGAGCTCGCGGTGCAGCTTGTCGCCCTGGTTCTCGAGCCGGTTGATCTCGACCCAGTAGTCGGACAGCTGGTCCATCGAGCGCAGGCGGGGCATGGCCTCCGCCGTGAGCTCGGCGCAGCGCTGCAGCACCTGCACCTGCTCGGAGACCCGCAGCGGGAGCTCGTCGACCTTGTAGAGGACGATGAGGTCGCCGGCCTCCTCCATGGCGTCCATGCAGTCGTCGAGCGCCGAGGCGAGCCCATAGATGTCGTCCCGGTCGAACGGGGTGACGAACGTCTGGTTCAGGCGCCGCATGATCGAGTGGGTCGCGTCGTCCGCGACGTGCTCCGCCTCGGAGAGCCGGTGGGCGATCTTGTCCCTCTCCTGCCGGGACGCCCCGAGCAGCTCCGCCAGGAGCGAGGCCCCGGTGACGTTGTGCTGCGCGAGCGTCGCCAGCATGTCGAAGTAGGTCGTGTCGCGCGGTGTCAGGCGCAGGCGCACGTGTGGCTCCCGGATCGAGGACGCTGAGACTCTCACAGACTAGAGGTGGCCATCCTGGCGCGACCAGTTGAACGCGCGCTGAACGATTCCACCTGACGGCTGCGGGAAACTCGGGGTGAGGTGCGACGCCGGACCGGGAGCGCCTCTCGGCGCGTGGCCGCTCGTAGCGGCTGAAGATGGAGCCCGGGGCTACCGCGGCCCGACGTCGCCCGAACATCGTAAGCCCGGGGGTCGGCGTGCTCCGAACACGCAGGTCAGCCCCGCCGGGAGGCCGTCGCTGGTCGAGCTCGTCGAGACCACGCCCTGGTGCCGACGGGCTCGACCGACGGACCGATGTGGTCAGTCGAGCGTCCCCGCCCGCCACCCCGTCGCGGCCCGCTCCAGCTCTTCCGCCGTGCGCACGAGGTCGGCCGCCCCGCGGGTCATCCGGGTGGCGCCGTCGGGGTCCGCGACCTCGCGGGCGTCGGCGTCGAACGCGGCGCCGGTGGCGAGGATCCGGCAGAACGACGCGGCCCGCTCCAGGGCCACGGCCAGGTCGCCGGCGTAGACGCCGGACAGGACGTCGTCGGCCAGCGCCCGCAGGTCCTCGGGGGCGGGCGGGCGGGGCACGCCGGCGACCACCTCGTGCACGGGCGCCGCGTCGACGCCGAGCCGGTAGCGCAGCCCCACCGTGCGCGGGTCGCGGCGCACCCACTCGCGCAGCACGTACAGCCGCCACAGGGCGCCGGGCAGGGAGGCGGGCATCGCGTCCGACCACAGGGCGGCGACGACGTCGAGCCCCTCCCGCTCGACGAGGCGCACCAGCCGGTCCACCACCTCGGGGTCCTCGGCGGCCCGCGCCCGGTGCACGACGGCGCGGGCTGTGGTGTGCGCCACCTCGTCGCGCAGCGCGGGGTCCAGGGAGCCGGGGATCTGCTCCGCGGTCTGCGGGTCGAGCATGGCGGGACGGCGGGGCCGGCGCGGGTCGGGTACGTCGCTCACCGGTACAGTCTCCCGCGGTCCGCGTCCGGGCGGCACCGGACGGCCCGCCGCTCGCTCCCCGAGCCGAGACACGATCGCGGATCTAGCATCGAAGCAATCCCGGACTTAGGAGACTCATGTCCACCTCCACACCAGGTCAGGCGGCCGCGCACAGCGCCCACCGGAAGGCCACCGCACTCGCGACCGCGGCGGCGGTCGGAGGATTCCTCTTCGGTTTCGACTCGTCGGTCATCAACGGCGCCGTCGACGCGATCGAGGGGCAGTTCGACCTCAACTCCACCGTCACGGGCCTCGTGGTGGCCATCGCCCTGCTGGGGTGCGCGCTCGGCGCGTGGTCCGGCGGCAAGCTGGCCGACCGGTGGGGCCGCACGCACGTGATGGTGCTGGGCGCCGTGCTCTTCTTCGCCTCGTCGATCCTGTCGGCGATCGCGTGGAGCGCCTGGGACCTCGCCCTCTGGCGCTTCATGGCGGGCGTCGGGATCGGCATCGCGTCGGTGATCGCCCCCGCCTACATCGCGGAGATCGCGCCGGCCGTCATGCGCGGCCGGCTGGGGTCCCTGCAGCAGCTCGCCATCACGGTCGGTATCTTCGCCGCCCTGCTGTCCGACCAGATCCTGGCGACGGCCGCGGGCGGCGCGGCGAACGAGCTCTGGTTCGGCTGGGAGGCCTGGCGCTGGATGTTCCTCGTGGCCGTGGTTCCCGCGGCGGTGTACGGGATCCTCGCGCTGCGGATGCCGGAGTCGCCACGCTATCTGGTCACGAAGGGCCAGGACGACGACGCACGGCGCGTGCTGTCGAGCGTGCTCGGGCCCGAGGAGGACGTCGACGCCCGGATCTCGGAGATCCGTCACTCGATCAGCAAGGACGAGCAGAACGCCGACCTCGGCAGCCTCAAGGGCGACCGGTTCGGGCTGAAGCCGATCGTGTGGGTCGGCATCGTGATGGCGATCTTCCAGCAGTTCGTCGGGATCAACGTGATCTTCTACTACTCGACGACCCTGTGGCAGGCGGTGGGCTTCGACGAGTCGCAGGCGTTCCTCGTCTCGACGATCACGGCCGTGACGAACGTGGCCGTGACGTTCATCGCCATCGCCCTCATCGACAAGGTGGGGCGGCGCCCGCTCCTGCTCATCGGCTCGGCGGGCATGGCGGTCTCCCTGGGCCTGATGGCGGTGTGCTTCACGCAGGCCACCGGTTCGGGCGACACCATCAGCCTCCCGGATCCGTGGAGCATCGTCGCGCTGGTCGCCGCGAACGCCTTCGTGGTCTTCTTCGGCGCCACGTGGGGCCCGTTGATGTGGGTGCTGCTGGGCGAGATGTTCCCGAACCGGATCCGTGCGGCAGCCCTCGGCGTCGGCGCGGCGGCCAACTGGATCGCCAACTTCGTCATCACGCTCACCTTCCCGCCGATGCTCGACACGTTCGGCCCGGCCATCCCGTACCTCATGTACGCGGTGTTCGCCGCGCTGTCGTTCTTCTTCGTGCTGGGCAAGATCCCGGAGACGAAGGGCGTCGAGCTCGAGGACATGGCGGGCGAGGCCTACAAGCGCACCTGACCCGCGCCGACGGCGTCCCGCGACGACGGCCCGCGACCCCTCCGGGGCGTCGCGGGCCGTCGTCGTGCACGGGAGGGTGAGGTCCCGACCAGGACACTTGCTTGCTGCAAGCACCAGGCGTATGTTTGCTCTCTGCAAGCAACCGGCCGTTCCGGCCGCACGGCTCGCCGCCCTCCGGCCCCGAGCCCCCTCCACTTTCAGCAAAGGCCCTGGCATGCCCGTTCCCCGCTCCGCGGCCCGCGAGCTCCTGGAGACGCTCGAGGACCTGGCCCGCGCCCAGCGCGAGGCCGCCATGCGCGTCGCGCGCGACCTCGACCTGCCGCGCGCCGGCCTCGGCGCCCTCCACCTGCTCACGCGGTGCGGGCGCGTCCAGCTCAGCGACGTCGCCGCCAAGCTCCGCGTCGACATGTCCGTCGCGAGCCGCCAGGTCAGCGCCCTCGTCGACGCCGGCTTCGTGCAGCGCACCGTGGACGACGACGACCGGCGCGCCCGCTACCTCGCCCTGACGGACACCGGCCGCGAGTTCGCGGAGGCGTCCTTCGAGCGCATCGACGACCTCGTCTCCGAGGCCTTCTCCGACTGGTCGGAGCAGGACCTCGCCGACGCCACCTCCCGGATCCGCAGCGTCGCGGCCGCCCTCACCACGACCCACGACCGCGCCCAGGCGCAGGAGGAGATCCCCGCCCGATGAGTCAGTCCCCCACCCCGGCGCCCCTGGCACCGGACCTCTCCGCCCCGCCGGCCCCGGCGATGTCGCGCCGCGAGGTGCTCGAGGCACTCTCGGGCATCCTGCTGGGCGTCTTCGTCTCGCTGCTGGCCACCACCATCGTCTCGACGTCGCTGCCCAAGATCGTCAGCGAGCTCGGCGGCTCCCAGCACTCCTACACCTGGGTCGTCACCGCGATGCTGCTGACGATGACGATCTCGACCCCGCTGTGGGGCAAGCTCGCCGACCTCACGAACCGCAAGGTCCTCATGCAGGTCGCCCTCGCCATCACGGTGGTCTCCGCCGCCGCGGCCGGCCTGTCGCAGAACATCGAGATGCTCATCGGCTTCCGCGCGCTGCAGGGCATCGGCGCGGGTGGTCTCACCGCCCTCGCGACCGTGCTCATGGCCGACATCATCAGCCCCCGCGAGCGCGGCAAGTACATGGGCCTCATGGGCGGTGTGATGGCCGTCGCCCAGATCGGCGGACCGCTGCTCGGCGGCGTCCTCACCGACTCGATCGGCTGGCGCTGGACGTTCTTCGTCGGCGTGCCGTTCGCCGTCGCCGCGTTCATCGTGCTGCAGAAGACGCTGCACCTGCCCGCGCTGGCCAAGCGCGAGGTGAAGATCGACTACGCGGGCGCCGGCCTCATCGCCGTCGCGGTCGCGCTGCTGCTCCTGTGGGTCACCTTCGCGGGCGACCAGTTCGCGTGGGCCTCGTGGCAGACCGCCGCGATGGTCGGCGGTGCCGTGCTCGCGCTCGTCGTCGTCGGCTTCGTCGAGCGGGCCGCCGCCGAGCCGATCATCCCGCTGCACCTGTTCAAGAACCGCACCTTCGTGCTCGCCGTGATCGCCTCGGCGTCCGTCGGCGTCGCGATGTTCGGCACCGCGGTCTTCCTCAGCCAGTACTTCCAGCTCGCCCGCGGCAAGACGCCCACCGAGTCGGGCCTGCTCACCATCCCGATGGTGGTCGGCACGATGCTCGCGGGCATCGTCCTCGGCCGCATCATCTCGAACACCGGCCGCTACAAGGCGATCATGGTGGGCGGCGCCGTCGTCCTGACCGCCTCCCTGTTCGGCCTGTCGACCATCGAGGTCGACACGAGCTTCGTGGTCATCTCGGTCTTCCTCTTCGGCCTGGGCCTCTCGGTCGGCGCCCTGATGCAGAACCTGGTGCTGGCCACCCAGAACACGCTCGACGTGCACGAGATGGGCGCCGGCACCTCCGGCGTCGCGTTCTTCCGCTCCTTGGGCGGCGCGATCGGTGTGTCCGCGCTCGGCGCCGTGATGGCGGCCCAGATCAAGACAGACCTCTCCACCGGCCTCGCGAAGCTCGGCATCGCCTCCGACGCGATGGGCGCGGGCTCGGGCGCGGTCCCGGACCTGGCCTCGCTGCCGGCCCCCGTGCAGACCGTGGTCGAGGGCGCCTATGCCGACGGGATCACGACGATCTTCCTGTACGCCGTGCCGATGGCCGTGATCTCGCTCATCGCCGTGCTGTTCATGAAGGAGATCCCGCTGGGTCAGCGCTCCGGCATCGAGCAGGTGCTCGACGAGGAGAAGACCGCCGAGCAGACCGTCGCCGACCGGGCCTGACACCGGCGAGACGCCCGGACAGGGCGGATTTCACCCGCTCACGCCCCGTCCGGGCGCAACTTCCCCCAGCCGGGGCGTTCCCGTTTGCCTCGGCGAAGCCTCATGATGGGCCCATGCACGACGCAGCCGATCAGCCACTGCCCGACCCGGCCACCGACCCCTTCGGTGCTCTCGAACGCGAGATCCGGGTCCTGATTCGTCGCGCCCAGTCGTCGGCGGCCCAGACCGCCCGGCGGGTGCACCCTGAGCTCGAGGCGTCGGCCTACCCGATCCTCGCGCACATCGACTCCCACCCCGGGATCCGGGGCTCCGACCTCGCGGCGCACTTCGGCGTCGGTCGTGCCACGGTGTCGCGCCAGCTGAGCCGGCTCGTGGACCTGGGCCTCGTGCACCGCGAGGTCGACCCGGAGGACACGCGCGGCCAGCGGATCACCCTCACCGCCGACGGCGCCCAGCGCTTCGCCCGGGCGCGCGACCGCCGCATCGAGATGTACAAGGACGCGTTCGGCGACTGGGACGAGACCGACGTCTCGCAGCTCGCCACGCTGCTGCACCGCTACTCCGAGGACTTCGTGCGCTGGCGGGACACGCGCTCCTGAGCTCCGGTTCGCCGATCGAGCCTGTCGAGCCTGTCGAGACCACGGTCCCGGCAGGCTCGACGTGTATCCGGGACCGGGTCAGGCCTCGACGAGGCGGGCCCGCAGCGCGTCCAGCGTCTCCGTGCTCCCGCCGTGCGCGCGGAACCAGCCCGGGGCGCCGTCGTCGTGCTGGTCGAACCGGTCGAGCACCGTCTCGATCGCCCAGCCGGGCGCGGTGACGAGCTCGGGCGGCAGCTTCGCCAGCAGGTGCGCGTCCGGCACCGCCAGGTTGGCCGTGACGGCCGCGCGCGCCAGCACCTCGCGCATGTGGGGACCGGTCCGCTCGTAGTCGGCGACGATCGCCGGCCGGTCGACGCCCAGCAGGGACAGCACCAGCGCGACGGTGACCCCGGTCCGGTCCTTGCCGGCGGTGCAGTGCACGAGCACCGGCGCGTCGTCGGCGGCGATCAGCCGCACCGCCTCGACGAGGTGCCCCGCACCCGCGCCGACGAGCATCTGCAGGTACAGGTCGCCCAGGCCCGGGACCGGCGCCGGCGCGGTCGCGCCCTGCATCGCGGTGCCGTCGAGCAGCGGCAGCGGCACCACCTGCGCCGTGCCCGCCAGCGGGTGCGGCTCCCCGTTCTCCCCCGGGTCGCGCAGGTCGAGCACCGTGCGCGGCGGCCACGCCACGTCGTCGGGGGCGACGTCGCCCGAGCGGGGGGCGTCGGAACGCAGCAACGCCCCGGGCGTGAGGCCCGGGGCGGCTGTCGCGACGTCGCGCAGGTTGACGAGGTGGTCGGGCACGGGGCCGGACCGGATGCCGGGCTCGAAGGTGGTCACCTGCCCGACACTAGCCGCGCTCGTCGCGGCGCGCGGGCGGTCAGGCCTCGGCGGGCTCGAACGTCAGGCTGAGCGAGTTCATGCAGAACCGGTCGCCCGTCGGGGTCTGCGGCGCGTCGTCGAAGACGTGCCCCAGGTGCGAGCCGCACCGGGCACAGCGCACCTCGGTGCGGACCATGCCGTGCGACCGGTCCTCGAGCAGCTCCACGCTGTCGCCTGCGAGCGGCGTGTAGAACGACGGCCAGCCGCAGTGCGAGTCGAACTTGGACTCGCTACGGAACAGCTCGTGCCCGCACGCGCGACAGCGGTACACGCCGACGCCCTTCTCGTCGAGCAGCTCGCCGGTCCAGGGCCGCTCCGTGCCCGCCTGCCGCAGGACGGCGAACTCCTGCGGGGAGAGCTCCACCTGCCACTGCTCGTCGGACTTCGTGACTTCGTACGTCATCTGACACCTCCGTCGTGCTCAACCGTGGCGGGGTCGCGGCTGTTCCGTCGGGCGCCGGGGTGGTTCACGCCGTCGGCGCGCCGCCCTGACCGCGGCCGCGGCCGCCACGACGGCGGCGACGAGCCGGCGCGGAGCCGTCCCCGCGGACCGCCTGCGGGGCGTGGCCGGACGACGCCGGCTGGCCCTGCGAGCGCTGGCCCTGGCCGCCCTGCGAACGGCCACCCTGGCCGCCCTGCGACCGACCGCTCTGAGCGCCCTGGGGTCGGCCGCCCGGCGACCGGCCACCGCCCTGGTTCCGACCGCCCTGCGGCTGGCCGGCACCCTTGCGCCGCTGCGGCGCCTGCGCCACCGGGGCCGCGGGCGTGACGTACGCGGCGACCTCGCCCACCAGGGCGGTGACGGTCGCGTCGCCCGGGGCCACCTGCTGCGGGCGCGCGTCGATCTTCGCCTTGCGGGTGAGGTCGCGGACGTCGCCGCGCTGCTCGGGCAGCATCACGGTGACGACGTCGCCGCCGGAGCCGGCGCGGGCCGTACGGCCCGACCGGTGCAGGTACGCCTTGTGCTCTGCCGGCGGGTCGACGTGCACCACGAGCTCGACGTCGTCGACGTGGATGCCGCGCGCCGCGATGTCCGTCGCGACCAGTACCTTCACGTCCCCGGAGGAGAAGGCGGCAAGGTTGCGCTCGCGGGCGCCCTGGCCGAGGTTGCCGTGCAGGTCGACGGCGGGCACGCCCTCGCCGGTGAGCTGCTTGGCGAGCTTCTTCGCCTGGTGCTTGGTCCGCGTGAACAGCACGCGGCGGCCCGTGCCGGAGGCGAGCGCGTGCACGACGTCCTTCTTCGCGTCGGCGTCGGCCACCGCGAGGATGTGGTGCGTCATCTGGGGCGGCGGGGCCGCGGCCTCGTCCACCGAGTGGGTCACGGGGTGCTTGAGGTAGCGCCGGACGACCACGTCGACGCCGTTGTCCAGCGTGGCGGAGAACAGCAGGCGCTGCCCGACGACGGGCGTGCGGTCCATGATCCGCTTCACGCCGGGCAGGAAGCCGAGGTCGGCCATGTGGTCGGCCTCGTCCAGCACGGTGATCTCGACGTCGTCGAGCGTGAGGTGCTTCTGGCCGAGCAGGTCCTCGAGGCGGCCGGGGCACGCGATGAGGACGTCGACGCCGGCGTTCAGCGCGGTCACCTGGCGGGACTGCGCGACGCCGCCGAAGACGGTCGTCGTCACGAGGCCGAGGGACTTCGCGAGCGGCTCCATCGTGGCGTTGATCTGGTTGGCGAGCTCGCGCGTCGGGCACAGCACGAGGGCGCGCGGGCGGCCGGGACGACGGCGCGGGCGCCCGGCGGAGACCGCCTGGGCGGCCGACGTCGCGAGCCGGGTCACGACCGGCAGCGAGAACGCGAGGGTCTTGCCGGAGCCGGTGCGGCCACGGCCGAGCACGTCCTTGCCGGCGAGCGTGTCCGACAGCGACGCCGTCTGGATGGGGAACGGGGTGGTGATGCCCTGCTCCGTGAGCTCACGGACGACAGGGGTGGGCAGGCCGAAATCGGCAAAGGTAGTCAAGAAAGAGGGCCTCTCGGGCTGGGACGTCCGAGGACGTCAGGGGTCGGGGTCCGCCGCACGCAATCCGGGGGGATCTCCACGACGTGGGGCGCGCGGACGCGCAGCCACCTCCAGCATTGTCGCACGTCCGGCGGCACCACCCCAGGCCGCGGGGCGCGTCGTTCGTCACCCCAGGCGACGACCGGGCCACGCCAGGCGCTCGGCCGGCGCACAGGCCGGCATGGTGGAATGGCCGCCGTGGACGACTTCCTCACGACCGCCGGCGACGTGCTGACGCAGATCTGGACCGCCGCCACCACCCCCGTGCCGGCGCCGGCGCAGCCCGTGGTGCTGGCCGCGGGCCTCGCCGCGCTCGCCGTCGTGCTCGTGACCCCTGTGTGGCGGGTCGCGCGGCACGTCGTGACGATCGCGCACGAGGGGGCGCACGCCGTCGCCGCGATGGTGACCGGGCGACGGCTGGACGCCATCCGGCTGCACTCCGACACGTCGGGGCTCACCGTCTCCGCGGGGCGGCCGCGCGGCTTCGGGATGATCGTCACCGCGTTCGCCGGGTACGTCGGCCCCGGGCTGACGGGGCTGGGCGCCGCGTGGCTGCTGCGCCACGGCTACGCGGTGGGGCTGCTGTGGCTGCTGGTGCTGCTGCTCGCCCTCCTGCTGCTGAAGATCCGCAACTGGTTCGGGCTGTGGTCGATCCTCGTGAGCGGCGCCGCGCTCGTCGCCGTCTCGTGGTGGCTGGAGCCCGCCGCCCAGGCCACGGTCGCGTACGCCGTCACCTGGTTCCTGCTGCTCGGATCCGTCCGCCCGGTGCTCGAGCTCCAGGCCCAGCGCACCCGGGGGCGTGCGCGGAGGTCCGACGCCGACCAGCTCGCGGCGCTGACGCGCACCACCGGCATCCTCTGGGTGGTCGTCTTCCTGCTCGTCACCGTCGGCTGCCTGCTGCTCGGTGCGACGTGGATCGTGGAGCCCGCGGCGGGCTGATCCCGCCGCCGCGGACCTGACGGCCGGGTCCGGAAGGCCGGGTCAGAGGCGCGCGTACCGCGCCCGGGCGAAGGAGTAGACGCCGTACGCCGCGATGCCCAGACCGGTCGCGACGAGCAGCACCACCCCGAACGGCTGGTCCCGGATCGTGTGCAGCGCGTCGTCCAGCCCGCCCGCCTTGTCGGGGTCGGCGGTGACCGCGGCGGTCACGAACAGGCCGCCGAGCACCGCGAGGGCGATCCCCTTCGCGACGTAGCCGACCTGGCCGAGCCGGACGACGGCCTGCCCCACGCCGCCGGCCCCCGTCCGGCGGAGGTCGTCGCGGAACGACCGGCGCCAGCCCTTGACGACATGGAAGACGCCGACCCCGACGATCACCAGGCCGGCCAGCGCGACGAGCCAGCGTCCCGCGGACGCGCGCATGAGGTCCGCGGTGAGCCCTTCCTCCGACCCTCCGCCCGACGCACCGGTGGCGACACGCACCGTGGTGCCGGCCAGCACCCCGTACAGGACGGCCTTCGCGCCGGCCTTCGCGCGGGCCCCGACCTGCTTCGCCGTGTCCGTCCCCGGCACGCCCGCCACCGCCTCGGTCAGCTGCCAGAGCGCGAGGCCGGCGAAGCCCGCCGCCGTCAGCCACAGCAGCAGCGCGCCGCCGGGGGCGTCGGCGAGCTCGCGCAGCGCGCCCTGCTGGTCGGCGCTGCCCGCCGTCGACCCGAACGCCAGGCGGACGGCCAGCCAGCCGAGCAGCAGGTGCAGCACGCCGGACGCGACGTAGCCACCGCGGGCGAGGCCCCGCAGGGCGGTGCTGTCGTTCGCGCTCCGGGAGGAGCGGCGGACGGCTCGAGCAGCTTCGGACATGCGAGTCACCTCCGTCAGGGCCGCGGGGTCGCGGCGGCACCACACGATGACGTATCCGCGCCCTGGTTGCACACCGCCCGGCGACGACCCTCCCGGCACGACGGCGGCCGGGCACGGAGCATCTCCGTACCCGGCCGTCGTGGGACCGGTCAGACGAGGACGGCGCACCCTCGCGAGGGTGCCTTCCGGACCCGCCCGGACGTCACGCCTGCGGCGTGAGGACGAACCCCGGACCCTGCGCGGCGGGGTCGGTGTCGAGGGTCAGGGTGTCGAGCGCGGGCGCCGCCTGCGCCTCGACGAAGACGTGCGTGCCCCCCTCCTCGTCGACGACCTGGTCGTCGGGCTGCGGGGCGGGGACGAGCGCCAGCTCGAAGTTGCCGGGCTGGCCGGCGGACTGCGCGATCCGCAGCCCGCCCTCGTCGGGCACACCTGCCTGCTGGGCGAGATCCTCGACGGCGGTACGGGCGGTGTCGGTCACGGTGAGCATGGGCGCTCCTCTCGTCGGTCCTTGCGAACCCGTCCACCGAAACAGTCCGAGGGGGCCCAGCGCAACGCTGAGACACGATCGGGACGAGATCTCCCGATGGGTGAGACCCCGCGTGACACGCCCGTCGCGGCGCGGATAGGTTGCCCTCCGTGACCGGATCGTGACCTCTCCGGCCCTTCGCGCACGGCCCGCCCGTGTGCCCGCGTACGCTGTGCGGCAGCCGACGACCGACCTCCGGGGCGGACGGCGGCGGGCCTCTAGCTCAACTGGCAGAGCAGCGGACTTTTAATCCGCGGGTTCAGGGTTCGAGCCCCTGGGGGCCCACCCGAAGCCACGCCCGAAGGAGCCTCGTGCCCGCACACACCACCGTCGTCGTCGCCCACCGCGGCGCCTCCGCCGACGCCCCCCAGAACACGCTGGCCGCCTTCGACGCCGCCGGTCGCGCCGGGGCGGCGATGATCGAGATCGACGTCCACCTCAGCGCCGACGGCGTCCCGGTCGTGATCCACGACGGCACGGTGGACGCCACGACCGACGGCACCGGCGAGGTCCGCGGGCACACCCGGGCCGAGCTGCAGGCCCTCGACGCCGGCAGCTGGTTCGGCCCGGAGTTCACCGGGCAGCGCGTCCCCACCCTCGCCGAGGTGCTGGAGCTCGTCGCGCGGCACCAGGGGCTCGGCGTCCTGTGCGAGTACAAGGGCGCGTGGGCCGCCGCCGACGTCGCCGTCACGATGCGCGTGATGACCGGTTCCGGGCTCGAGGACCGGATCATGGTGCAGGGCTTCGACCCGACCACCGTCGCCGCCCTGCGCGACGTCGCCCCGCAGGTGCCGCGCTCCCTGCTGGTGGAGCACCCGCGCGACGACCTGCCCGCCCTCCTCGCCGAGCTCGACGCCGTCGCCGTCAGCCCCGGGGCCGGGCTGATCGCCGACGACCCGCGCCTCGTCCCGGCGGCGCACGCCGCGGGCCTGCAGGTGTTCGGCTGGACCGCGAACGACGAGCCCGCCTGGCGGCTGCTCGTGGACGCCGGCGTGGACGGCATCATCACCGACCGCCCGGCCGCGCTGCGCGACTGGCTCGACACGGCAGCCGTCCCCGCCCGCGGCTGAGTCCCCTCCGCTCAGCGCCGGGGCGCGTGCAGCCACCCGGAGAGCCGGCCGGTCACCCAGGGCAGCACCCAGAACGACATGATCGGGGTGAGCACCAGGGTCGTGACGAGCACCCGGAGCACCACGTGCAGGTCGGCGAACGACGGCACGAGCCACCCGATCAGCGCGGTGAACGCGAGATTCACGGGGAAGAAGCCGAGCCAGATGGCCACCGACTGCTTCCAGCGGGGCGGGGCGGCCAGCAGCGGTGGCCCGGTCGGCTCGTCCTGCCGCATCGGCGGGTCGAACCAGCCCTCGATGCCGGTGCGCTTCTCCACCCGCCGCTCCTCGACCAGTCCCTCGCCGGCGGCGAGCCAGCGTCGACGCTCTCGCGACTCCTCCCATGCCTCGAGCCGGGCGGCGTCGGCGAACCGGTAGAGCATGATCCAGTCCGCGGCCCCCTCCGAGGCGCGGATCCAGCCGGAACCGAGGAAGCCGTCCCACCGGTTCGCCAGACGGACGCCGGACTGCACCCAGGCGGTGACCTCGGGGACGCGGTCGGGGCTGACGGCGCGATGGATCGCGACGGTCACGGGTGCGGAGCTCATCCGAGCATCCTGGGGCGCGGCACGACGTCGCGCCCTCTCCCGCGTCCGGGGCGGGACAGCGCGTCCCAGCATCCGGGCGAGCCGCGAGCCGTCTCCGGGATGTCCCGGCCTTCACATCTCGTCCTCGCGGCCCGCACGGGATTCGTGTCGTCTGGTCCCCTCGTTGGCCCGGAGCACTCGTCGAAACGGTTGAAGATGGAATGAGCTTCCGTCCGGTGCGAGCTCCCGACAGGTTCGAGCTCCCGACCCCCGAGGACCTTCTTCATGACCGAGCACACCCCTGCGCCACTGCCCCGGCGGCGCGACATCCACCACCCGACGCGGACGCCCCGCGTCGACGGCCCCACCGGCACCGACCGTGCCGTCGACGCCGTCAAGGCCGGTGCGCCGCGTCCTCGACGTCGCGCCCTGCGCGCCGGCGCCCCCGTGGCGCTCGCCGTGATGGCGTTGACGACCGGCGTCGTGACCGGCCTCTCCCCGGCGTCCGGTGAGACGCGGGCCGCGTCGTCGACCGACTCCGGTTCGAGCACGGTGGGCACCATCAGCACCGGCACCTTCGGGACCGCCGCGGCGACGGGCTCCGCTACGACGGCCATCGTGCGCCCCGCCCTGTCGGGCGCCGCCTCGGCGACGTCGGGCGCGGTCGGCTCGGGCACGGCGGGCGCCGGCACCGAGCAGCAGTCCGCCGCGAAGGGCACCGGGAAGGGCGCGGCCAAGGACGCCGTCGCCTCGTCAGGCGACGAGGCCCTCACGGCCGCGCAGGAGGCCCTGGCCCGCGCCGACCAGGTGACCACGGAGTCACGGGCGGTGCCGCGCGTCCAGCGCAAGGAGGTCGCGAAGAGCGCCGCGCACCTGCGCGAGGTCGTCTCCGAGGGTTCCGGCTCCCGGGCGGCGTCCCGCGCCGGCGAACGCACCGCGCTCGCCGTCCGCGGCGAGGGTGCGGCCGACGTCGCCGCGGCGACGAAGGACCTCACCACCCTGATCGAGAAGACCGAGCCGAGCGCGGTCAGCATCGACCCCGCTCCGGCGACGCCCGCCGAGGTGCTGGACGCACAGGCCGCACAGGCCCGGAAGGCGTCCGCGTCGCTCAAGAAGTTCGCGGACGACACCGAGGGCTACGAGAACGGCCGCCTCGCCTCTGCCGACCTGCACGGGCTGTCGTTCGCGTCGGGCGAGTCCCTGCGCCGCGACGCGGCCGAGCAGCTCGAGCGCCTCGACGCCGCCTACCGGGCACGCTTCGGCACGCACCTGGAGATCCGCGACTCCTACCGCTCGTACGAGTCGCAGGTGTCGGTGAAGGCGAGCCGCGGCTACCTCGCCGCCGTGCCCGGCTACTCGGACCACGGTTGGGGCATCGCCGTCGACCTCAACGGCGGCGTGGAGGAGCGCTCCAGCGCCCAGCACCAGTGGCTGGTCGAGAACGCCGCGAAGTTCGGCTGGCACAACCCCGCCTGGGCCCAGGCCGACGGCCGCAAGCCCGAGGCGTGGCACTGGGAGTACAGCCCGCTCTGAGCCTCGCTCCTGACGACGGCACGGCCCCCCACGGACCCGCGACGCACCCCGGTGCGCCGCGGGTCCGTCGTCGTCGGGTCGGGGGTCAGGCCCAGCCGAGCTGGTGCAGCCGCTCGTCGTCGATGCCGAAGTGGTGGGCGATCTCGTGCACCACGGTGACGGCGACCTCCTCGACGACGTCGTCGCGCGTGTCGCAGATGGCGAGGGTCGGGTTGCGGTAGACGGTGATCCGGTCCGGCAGCGACCCGGCCGCCCAGTGCAGGTCCCGCTCCGTGAGGGGCACACCCTCGTACAGCCCGAGAAGCTCCGGGTCGTCGGCCGGGGCGTCGTCCTCGACGAGGACGACGACGTTGTCCATCATCGCCGCCAGGTCAGCCGGCACCTGGTCCAGGCCGTCCCGGACGGCGTCCTCGAACTCCTCGCGCGTCATCTCCACCACAGGTCCCATCCTCGCCCACCGGCGGGCGCGGACCCGCCCTGCCGGGCTGGGTATGCTTGCCGGGTTCCCGGCCCCCATCGTCTAGCGGCCTAGGACCCCGCCCTTTCACGGCGGTAGCACGGGTTCGAATCCCGTTGGGGGTACGTCCGCGGGGCGCCGGACCCGTCCGGCGGCCACGTGAAACGGTACGTCCTTGCTGGTCAGGATCCGATTTCAAGATCCCGGCGAGCATGGGGTACGCTTCTTCTCGGCTCGAAACGAGCCTCCTCGGTGGGAGCCCACTCCCCACCTTGGCCCTGTAGCGCAGTTGGTTAGCGCGCCGCCCTGTCACGGCGGAGGTCGCGGGTTCAAGTCCCGTCAGGGTCGCGCATGATGCGCCCGGTTCGTCGGAAACGGCGCCCGGGCGTTCGTGTCCAAGGCTCTGTAGCTCAGTTGGTAGAGCGTTCGACTGAAAATCGAAAGGTCACCGGATCGACGCCGGTCGGAGCCACCACCCGAAGACCCCCGCGCCCCACGGCGCGGGGGTCTTGTCGTTCCCAGCGCGACCTGCGCCGTCGTCGGGCACCCTAGGAATTGCCTGGACCAGCAGGGACGGGTTGAGTGGGACCCGCACGGACGATCACCTCACGCAGGATCGGAGCAGCCGATGACGGACTGGGACGACGGACGCACACCGCCCGCCGAGCAGCCACCCTCCATGGGGCGGCTCGTGGAGCAGCTGTCGGAACAGACCACGCGGCTCGTGCGCGCGGAGGTCGCGCTCGCCAAGGCCGAGATGACCGAGAAGGCGAAGCGGTCCGGCATCGGGATCGGCTTGGTCGGCGCAGCGCTCGTCATCGTGCTCTACGCGGTGGGAGTGCTCATCTGGGCCGGGATCATCGGTCTCGCGGAGGCCTGGCCCCTTTGGCTGTCGGCGCTCGTCGTCGGGGTCGCCATGCTGCTGGTCGCCGGCATCGCCGTGGCGATCGCCGTGGGCCAGCTCAAGAAGGCGGCCCGCCGGCCCGAGACGATCGACCGGGTCAAGGAGGACGTGGAGACGATCAAGAAGGGGGTGCGCCGGTGACCGAGCCCACGACGCCCGAGAACAGGGCCCCGGTCCCCACGGCCCGCGAGCTCGAGGACGAGGTGGCCCGCACCCGTGCGGAGCTGGGCGCGACCCTCGACCAGCTCGCGACGCGACTCTCGCCGAAGTACCAGGCGAACCAGTTCGCACGGGCGACCACGCAAGCTGCCAGCGACGCCGGCGCCTTCGTCACGGGCGGAGGCCTGCCGGACACCGACGCGCGGCGCAAGCGGAACGCGCAGGTCCTGCTCGGGGCCGCCGCGGCGGGCCTGGCGCTGGTCGTGATCACCGTCGTCCGCGCCCGGCGCCGCTGAGCGTCGACGCTCAGCGGCGAGGGCCGCGTTACTTGTCCGGCGTCGCCTCCTCGGAGGCGGCGCCGAGCAGCGCGCGCACCTCCGACTCCTTGTAGCGGCGGTGACCGCCGAGCGTGCGGATGGACGAGAGCTTCCCCGCCTTCGCCCAGCGGGTCACGGTCTTGGGGTCGACGCGGAACAAGCTGGCCACCTCGGCAGGCGTCAGCAGAACCTCGGAGTCTCCGTGGAGCGACATCCCCTGCACCTCCTGGTGCGGACCGGCCCGGGCGGCGCCCGGTGTGCGGACACGGTCTCGCTCCTCCATTGTGTGCAGAAAGCGGGATTGAGGCGACTTGGGAGCCGGATGAAATCGTCCGGATCGTCCTGGCATGGACGGAGTCGCGGCGTGCGTCCGTTCTGCGGGGCCCGTGGCCCGCTCCGGACCGCCTCGTGCACCGATCGGTCTCGTGACCTGAGACACGATCCGAGGACGATCACCCGCTCCCACGTGACTCGATGCGTCCGACGCGCGTCGCGGAGTGGAGGGAATGGCTCGCAAGCATGTACCGTTGTGGTCTGAACAGACTACTTACGCACGGGGCCGCCGTCACGGACGGCGCAAGCCCCGCTCCTACGTTGAGGGGGTCTCAGCCATGGGCCGCGGCCGTCAGAAGGCAAAGCAGACTAAGGTCGCTCGCGAGCTGAAGTACTACAGCCCCGAGACGAACTACCACGCGCTCGAGCAGGAGCTCAAGAGCAGCGAGGGCGGTCGTACGGATGTCGCGACGGAGGATCGTTTCTCCGCCGACGACGACGAGTACGACAACCGATACAGCACGTGGGGCGACGAGCGCTAGGTCGTCAGCGCCAGGTTCTCCTCTCCTCGGGGATCCTACGGCGCGCACGAAGGGCCGGACGGCAGTCGCCGTCCGGCCCTTCGTCCGTGCGGGAGAGGCTCCCCTCCCCCGCGTCGCGACGTCAGCGGTAGTCGCCGGTCATCCGCACGGCGCCGCCCTGCACACCCTTGGTCCCGGCAACCAGGTCCTCGGCCGGTGCGGCCGGGTCGAGGTCGGCGACCGAGCCCAGCACCCAGCCCGGCACACCACGTGCCGCGAGCGTCGCCAGCGCAGCGTCCACGCCGTCGGCGCCGACGACCGCCACCATGCCGACACCCAGGTTGAGGGTGTTCTCCAGGTCACGCCGCGGCACCGAGCCGAGCTCGCGGACGGTGCGGAAGACGGCGGGCACCTCCCATGACGCGCGGTCCACGGTGGCCACCGTGCCGGCGGGCAGGACGCGCGCGAGGTTCGCCGCGAGCCCGCCGCCCGTCACGTGCGTGACTGCGTGCACCTGTGCGGCCGGGTCCTGGGCGAGCGCGAGCACGTCGCGCGCGTACACGCGCGTGGGCTCCAGCAGCTCCTCCCCCAGGGTGCGGCCGAACTCCTCGACGTGACGGTCCAGCGACCAGCCGGCGTGCTTCACGACGGCACGCACCAACGAGTAGCCGTTGGAGTGCAGGCCGCTCGAGCCCATGGCGACCAGCACGTCGCCCGCCCGCACCCGCTCCGGGCCGAGGACGGCGTCCGCCTCGACGATGCCCGTGGCCGCGCCGGCGACGTCGTACTCGTCCGGCTCGAGCAGGCCCGGGTGCTCGGCCGTCTCGCCGCCCACGAGGGCCGTGCCGGCCACCTCGCAGGCCTGGGCGATGCCCCGCACGATGTCGGCCACGCGCTCGGGCACGACCTTGCCGGTGGCGATGTAGTCGGTCATGAACAGCGGCTCGGCACCGACCACGACGATGTCGTCCACGACCATCCCGACGAGGTCGAAACCGATCGTGTCGTGCTTGTCGAGCGCCTGCGCGATCGCGACCTTGGTGCCGACTCCGTCCGTCGACGTCGCGAGCAGCGGCTGGCGGTACGCGCGGATCGCCGAGAGGTCGAAGAGCCCGGCGAACCCGCCCACCCCGCCGAGGACGGCGGGGCCGTGCGTGCGGCGGACCGCGTCCTTCATCAGCTCCACGGCCTTGTCGCCGGCCTCGGTGTCGACGCCGGCCGCGGCGTAGGTCAGGGGTTCGTTCGTCACAGTGGCTCCCAGGCCGGTGGTCGAGCGTGTCGGTCCACCGTCGGTCGTCGGGCGGTGGTCGCGACTGGCTCGACCACCGGGATCTGGTCAGGGGTGGTTGAGCGCGGTGCCGCCGCCGGCACCCACGGAGACCTGCGTGAGCCCGTCCTCGGGGGCGCCGAGCGGCAGCTCGGCCTGCTCCAGGAGGTGCTTGCCGAGCTGGTCGGCCGTGGGCAGCTCGATCGGGTACTTGCCCGTGAAGCAGGCGGCGCACAGCTGGGACGCCGGCTGCTCGGTGGCGGCGATCATGCCCTCGGTCGAGATGTAGCCGAGAGAGTCGGCGCCCAGGGACTGTCCGATCTCGTCCGGCGTGAGGCCGTTGGCGATGAGCTCCGCGCGCGACGCGAAGTCGATGCCGTAGAAGCACGGCCACTTCACGGGCGGCGACGAGATCCGCACGTGCACCTCCGCCGCCCCCGCCTCGCGGAGCATCCGGATGAGGGCACGCTGCGTGTTGCCGCGCACGATCGAGTCGTCGACGACGACGAGGCGCTTGCCGCGGATCACTTCCCTGAGCGGGTTGAGCTTGAGGCGGATGCCGAGCTGGCGCAGCGTGTCGGACGGCTGGATGAACGTGCGGCCCACGTAGGCGTTCTTGGTGAGCCCCTGCCCGAACGGGATCCCCGACTCGGCGGCGTACCCGACGGCCGCCGGTGTGCCGGACTCCGGCGTCGGGATGACGAGGTCCGCGTCCACCGGGTGCTCCCGCGCGAGCGTGCGCCCCATCTCGACGCGCGACGCGTGCACGGAGCGCCCGTTGATCGTGTTGTCCGGGCGGGCGAGGTACACGTACTCGAAGACGCAGCCCGCACGCTCCGGCTCGGCGAACTTCTCCGAGCGCAGCCCGTCCGCGTCGATCGTGAGGAGCTCGCCCGGCTCCACGTCGCGCACGTACGACGCGCCGACGATGTCCAGAGCGGGTGTCTCGGACGCGACCACCCAGCCGCGCTGCAGACGGCCCAGCACCAGCGGGCGCACGCCCTGCGGGTCGCGCGCCGCGTAGAGCGTGCCCTCGTCCATGAAGACGAGCGAGAACGCGCCGCGCAGCCGGGGCAGCACCTCGAGCGCCGTCTGGGCGAGGGTGTGGTCGGCGTCGCCCGCGAGGAGCGCGGTGATGAGCGCTGTGTCGGTGGTGTTGCCGCGCGCGAGCTCGCCGCGGCGCTGCGCGCCGTAGCGCTCGGCCACGAGGTTCACGAGCTCGGCGGAGTTGGTGAGGTTGCCGTTGTGCCCGAGGGCGACGGTGCCGCCCGCGGTCGCGCCGAGGGTCGGCTGGGCGTTCTCCCAGGTGACCCCGCCGGTGGTGGAGTAGCGGCAGTGGCCGACCGCGAGGTGGCCGGTGAGGGCGTCGAGCGCCGTCTCGTCGAAGACCTGGGACACGAGGCCCATGTCCTTGTAGACGAGGATCTGCTCACCGTTGCTGGTGGCGATGCCGGCGGACTCCTGTCCGCGGTGCTGCAGGGCGTACAGGCCGAAGTAGGCGAGCTTCGCGACCTCCTCGCCGGGGGCCCAGACCCCGAAGACGCCGCAGGCGTCCTGGGGGCCCTTCTCGCCGGGCATGAGGTCATGGTTCAGGCTGCCGTCAGGGCGCAAGGGCATGTGCCGAGTATCCCACAGGGCCCCGGTGCCTCGACCGGGGCGGTCACGTCAGCGGCGGCGCAGGCTGCGCCGGTCGGAGATCACCGCGATCAGGCCCGCGACGCCCAGGCCGACGGCGATGCCGCCAAGGATGGTGACCGACACGTACACGCCCGGCTTCATCAGGGCCCCGGCCGAGTCGGTCGCGTCGATGAGCCAGGTGGAGAAGATGAGCCCGACGACGGCACCCACCAGCGCTCCCACCCACAGGAAGACCGGGTACTTGGGGGCGCGGCGCACGCGGTCGGGGTCGACCAGCAGCGTGACGTCCTGCGGCTCGTCCTCGTCCGCGGCGGCCGCCCGGGGCGCCTCGGGCTTCGAGCCCGACGCGCCGTCCGGCGCCGGCGTCTCCTGCGGGTCGTCGGCGGGCGCGGTGCCGGGCGTGTCCGGGCCGTCGTTCACGGGGCCGTCGGGGGTCGAGCTGCTCACCCCACGAGCCTAAGTCACGCGGAAGGCCCCGCGGTCATCGGCGTCGGGCCGGCCGGGGCCCACCAGCGGTGGTCCCGACCGGCCCGTCCTCCGACCGGCTCAGGCGGCGCCGAGGTCCTTCCAGGGACCCCACCGCGTCGTGCCGGGCTCGTCGTGCCGGGAGTACCACTGCGCCTGCCAGCGGTGCCCGTCGTGGACGACGACGTCGCCCTTGCCGTAGACCCAGGTCCCGGTCCATGCCGGGAACGTCCCCGCGGACGTCACGACGGGCGCGCCGACCTCGGCCCACGGCCCGTACGCCGACGCCCCGGGGCGGTCGCCGCGCGACCACCACAGCGCCTCGAACAGCCTGCCCTCGAAGGACACGCGATCGCCCTTGCCGTAGGTGGCCTTCGCGCCCCATGCGGGGGCGGACGGCGCGAGGTCGAGCCCGACGAGGATCGGGTCGTGGTCCGACGACCGGAACGGCGACTCGTCGTAGAGGATCGTCGCGTTGTAGTTGTACCGGCTGTACTCGCCCGCCACCGGCTCGTACGCGTTGACGTTCCAGATGTCCGTGCCGGTCACCCGGTCGATCAGCCCCGACGAGGCGAGCGCGTGGTCGAGCGAGCCGACCGCGCCGTCGAACGCGTAGGTGTACTCCCCGGTGGTCGGCCCGAGGTCCGTGTAGCCCGCATCCGTGAGCACGACGACCGGGTCCTCCTGCTCGTAGGAGTTGAGGTCGCCCACGAGCAGCACGGCGTCCGTGCCGGCGTCGGCGGCGACGTCGTCCGCGAACGAGACCAGCGCGGTCGCCTGCCGCACGCGCGACTCGTTGGACGCGCCCTGGCCGTCGCCGGTGTCCTCGTCCCCCGGCCACGGGCCGGCCGACCCCTTGGACTTGAAGTGGTTGGTGACCACCACGACGTCGTCGCCCGGGTCGGCGTCCACCCCACCGGCCGGCTGGAACACCTGCGCGAGCGGCTGGCGAGCGTTGCCGAACGCCTCCGGGTCGTCGAGGATCCGCGACGACCCGACCGGCTCGGCGCCGGCCGTGCGGTAGACGAACGCGGTGCGGATCACGTCCTCGCTTCCCGGCAGGTCCGCCGGCGACGCGACGAACGCCCAGGTGCCCGCGCCGTCGTGCGCGTTCAGCGCGTCGACCAGGTCGGACAGCGCCTGGTCCCGGTCCTTGCCGAACGCCGCGGAGTTCTCGATCTCCTCGAGCCCGACGACGTCGGCCCCGAGGGCGGAGATCGCGGCGACGATCTTGGTCTGCTGACGCTCGAGGTCCTCGGCCTCGGCGGCGCCGCGGGCGTCGCACCCGTCGCGCACCGTCACCGGGTCCCCGGCGCGGTCGGTGTAGTACCGGCAGCCGGTGAGCTGGTCGCCGGTGGTGGTGAAGTAGTTGAGCACGTTGAACGTGCCCACCTGCAGCGTGCCCCCGACCTCCTCGGGCGCGGCCTCGCGCGTGTCCTCGAACACGGCGGGCTGCACGGCGTCGGCGACGTCGGGCGTCAGCCGGTGCTGGGGCTGCAGGCCCCACGCGTCGAAGCGGTAGTCGAGGACGACCGGACGCGTGAAGGTCACCGCGGCACCGACCCGGACGGGGTCGCCGCCGGTCAGCCACGGCAGCGGCTGGGACGAGTTCGCGGCCGAGCCGTAGTTCGTCGACGCGCCGTCGTCCAGCAGCACGGCGCGGGCCGCGTTGTCCTCGGCCTGCTCCTTCGCCTCGACCGAGCCCGGCCGACCGACCGACGTCGGCTGGACCAGGGGCGATCCGCCGGCGGCCAGCCCGATCGTGGCGTAGAAGTTCGTGTCGTAGTTGTCGGTGACGGTGAAGTCGCCCTGGGGGGCCAGCAGCACGCCCTCGAGGGCCTCCCGCTCGGCGTCCGTCGCGGGCCAGGTCGTGGCCAGCGGCTCGACCGACCCGGGCTCGTCGAGCACGGCCCACGTGTCGGCGGTGACCTCGGTGAGCCCTTCGTGCTCGCTGACCTCGCCGGTGACCTCGACGTGGTCGCCGACCTCGAGCTCGGCGGCCGCGGCCCGGGAGTAGACGAAGACGGCGTCCGAGGCACCGGGCGTCGCGTCGTCGGCGGGGTCGCCGCCGGTGCCGGCGGTCTGCAGGTAGAGACCGTCGAAGCCGCCCGTCGGATAGGTGGCGGTCACGACGCCGGTGGTCGTCACGGCCTTCCCCACCAGCGGGGACGTCGCGCCGGTGCCCTGGATCTCCGCGATCGTCGCGTCCTCGGCGGGCCCGGGGTCCGTGCCGGGGTCGGTGCCGCTCGCCGTCGGCGTCGGCGTGCCGGCGGCGAAGTCCGCGGCGTTGTCGGCGGAGTGCGCGTGGTCGCGGCGCGCGACCGACGTCGCGTTGGTGGTGGCGGGCGCCGGCCCGGAGCCCGCGAAGGCGTTGGCGGAGACGCCCCAGCCCACGAGGTCGACGACGGCCTCGGCCGCCGCGCAGTCGGCCCCCGCGCAGGCGAGCCGGTCGGTCGAGCGGACCAGCGCGACCTTGGCCCCGGTGCCGGACATCGCGATGGTCCCGGTGACGTCGGGGGCCGGCAGCGCGGGCAGCGACGTGTTGCTGCCGGTGGCCTCCGCGACCAGGAACGCACCGCCCGCGGGGATCTCGCCCGACAGGTTCGTCTGCGCCCCGTTGGCCCAGGTGCCGGTGGCGGACGCGTACTGCACCGACCAGCCCTCGAGGGACACCGGCTGGTCCGTCGGGTTGTGCAGCTCGACGAAGTCCTGGTTGAACGCGGCGCCGCTGTTGCCGCCGCCTCCGTACATCTCGTCGATGACGACGGGTGCACCGGGCGAGACGGCGGCCGACGCCGGGGCGGCGAGGGCCGCGCCGACGGGGAGGACGAGCGCGGCAGCGGTGGCGGCCGCGAGCGGTCCTCGGTGACGGGTGGGGCGGGTAGGGCTCACGGTGGCTCCTTCGCGGCGGACGTGGGTGACGTCACCTCAGCAGACCCGCGTGAACCGCGGTTGAACCCCAGGTCACCGGACGTCGTCGTCCACCGACCGCGGGTGTCTGCCCGGTGCCGCCGAACGTAGCGGAACCGTGCGGTGCGCGCGCGCCGCACGCACGACCTCGCGACGCGAACTACCTCGGCGGGGTCTGGACTACCTCGCGGGGTCTGGACTACCTCGCCGGGATCCGGACTACCTCGCAGGTCAGGGGCGCGGGCGCGCGGCCTGGAGCGGCAGCAGCCCGGACAGGTCGGCCCGCTCACCGGAGGCGCTCACCCGCCCGGAACCGAGGGCGTCGTCCCACGTCAGGCGGCCGGTGGCGAGCGCCAGCCAGGTCTCGACGTCGGTCTCCACCACGTTGGGCGGCGTCCCCCGCGTGTGCCGCGGCCCCGCCACGGCCTGCACCGCGCCCGCAGGCGGCACCCGCACCTCCACGGAGTTGCCGGGCGCGACGTCGGCCAGCTCCTCCAGCGTGAACCGCACCGCGGTGGTCACGACGGGACGCGACGCGTCCCCGCCCAACCACGCGGCCACAGCCGCCCTCCCGGCAGCAGGATCCGTCCGTCGTCGCGCAGGCACGGCAGCACCCTAAGCCTCCCCACCCACAGGCCGCCGACGTCGCACCGTGGTCTCGACGAGCTCGACCGACGAGGGCGCGCGAGACGAGGGACGAGCGCGGGTCGGAGGTTCCTTCGGCCCGCGCGACCACGACCGGACGCCGCAGAACCTACGAGGCCAGCTCAGCCCGCACCTCTTCCCGCAGCCGCCCATGACGGGACGGCTCCGGAGCGGCGGCGAGCAGCGACTTCGTGTACTCGTGCTGCGGGTTCAGGATGACGTCGTCGGACGGCCCTCGCTCCACGATGTCCCCCCGGAACATCACGAGGATCTCGTCGCTGAAGTGCCGCGCGGTGGCGAGGTCGTGGGTGATGTACAGGACGCCGAGGTTCTCCTCCCGCTGCAGGCGGGCCAGGAGGTTGAGCACGCCGAGGCGGATCGACACGTCGAGCATCGACACGGGCTCGTCGGCGACGAGGAACCGCGCGCCGGGCGCGAGGGCGCGCGCGATGGCGACGCGCTGGCGCTGTCCGCCGGACATCTCGTGCGGGCGCTTGACGGCGTAGAGCTCGGGCGGGGTGAGGTTGACGCGCTCCAGCAGGTCGTGGACGGCGGGCTCGAGCCCGTCGCCGCTCGCGACGCCGTGCAGCTTGAGCGGGCGCTCCAGGTGGTGCGCCACCGTGTGGTACGGGTTGAGCGACGCGAACGGGTCCTGGAACACCATCTGCACCTGGTGCCGGTAGCTCGACAGGGCCCGGCCGTGCCGGCCGACGGGCCGGTCGTCGAGCAGGATCTCGCCGCTGGTCGGCGTCTCGAGCTGGGAGATCATGCGGGCCACGGTGGACTTGCCGGAGCCGGACTCCCCCACAAGGGCGATCGTCCTGCCGGGCTCGAGCGTGAACGACACGTCGTTCACAGCGCGCAGGATGCCGCCGCGCGCGCCCTTGCGGACCTTGAACTCCTTGACGAGGTGGCGGACCTCGAGGCTGGTCATGACGCCTCCTGATCGGGGGCGTCCTGGGAGACGCCGGTGCGGACGAAGGAGCCGCGGTCGCCCGTGAGGCTCGGGAACGAGTTCAGCAGCTGGCGCGTGTACGGGTGCTGGGCCCGCGCGTAGATGGACGCGGACGTGTCGAGCTCGACGATGCGGCCGGTGCGCATGACGGCGATGCGGTCGCTGATCTCGAGCAGCAGCGGCAGGTCGTGGGTGATGAAGACGACGGCGAAGTTGAACCGCTCGCGCAGGCGCATGATCTCGCGCAGGATGCCGCGCTGGACGACGACGTCGAGCGCCGTCGTCGGCTCGTCCATGATCATGACCTGCGGGTTGAGCGCCATCGCCATGGCGATCATGACGCGCTGTCGCATGCCGCCGGAGAGCTCGTGTGCGAAGCTGTCGAGCCGCCCCGGGTCGACGCCGACCAGCTCGAGCAGCTCGGCGGAGCGCGCGTCGCGCTCCTTCCTGCCCATCTGCGGCCGGTGGGTGGTGAGCACGTCGCCGAGCTGCTTGCGCACGCTGATCACCGGGTTCAGGGAGTTCATCGCGCCCTGGAAGACCATCGAGACCTTGTCCCAGCGGAAGGCGCGCAGCGCGTCGCCGGTCAGGGAGACGACGTCGGTGTCGGAGCCGTTCGCGTCGTGGAAGGTCACCTCGCCGGAGCGCAGGATGGCCGGCGGCTTGAGGAGCCGGTTGAGGCCGTACGCGAGCGTCGTCTTGCCGCAGCCGGACTCGCCGGCGAGGCCGAGGATCTCGCCGCGGTGCAGCGTCAGGGAGACGTCGTCCACGGCGCGGACGGGCGGGTCGACCTCGTACTCGATGGACACGTGCCGGGCGGTGAGGACCGGCTCGAGGTGGGCCACGTGCGTGGCGTGCGTCGGCGACGACAGCGGCCCGGTGGGGGTGGCGGTGGCGGTCATGCGTCGACCCTCTCCTTCGCGGCGGCGACGGTCTGAGCCGTCGCACGGCGGCCGAGCTTGTCCCTGCCGGCCTTGCGCGCCTCGCGGACGCTCTTGGCGGCGGCGGGCGCGAGGCGCAGCTTCGGGTTGACGATCTCGTCGATGGCGAAGTTCACGAGGGACAGGCCGGTGCCGAACAGGGCGATCATCAGGCCCGGCGGCACGAACCACCACCAGGCGCCGCGGGTGAGCGCGCCGCCGCCCTGCGCCTCGTTGAGCATCGTGCCCCAGGTGATCGACCCGTTGGGCCCCAGGCCCAGGTAGGACAGGCCGGCCTCGCCGAGGATGGCGAGCACGATGGCGAACAGGAACTGCGACGCGAGCAGGGGCAGCAGGTTGGGCAGCACCTCGACCCCGATGATGCGCGCCGTCTTCTCCCCGGCGACGCGGGCCGCGGAGACGTAGTCGCGCACCCGCAGCGACCTGGCCTGGGAGCGCAGCACGACGGCGGGCCCGGCGAAGGCGGTGACGCCGAGGATGAGCGCCACGACCCAGAGGCTGCGCACCTGCAGGTAGCTCGCGACGACGATCATCAGCGGCAGGCCCGGGATGACGAGCATGATGCCGGTGACCAGCGACAGCACCTCGTCGGTCCAGCCGCGCAGGTACCCGGCGACGACGCCGAACAGGAGCGCGAGGACGATCGCGACGACGCCGGCCGAGACGCCGACGATCAGGGAGCCGCGTGCGCCTTCGGCGAGCTGGGCGAGCACGTCGTAGCCGAGGCTGGTGGTACCCAGCCAGTGACCGGGCTGCGGCGGCAGCAGGGCGTCGTTGCCGGAGCTGCGCGGGTCCTGCGTGACGAACGGGCCGACGATCGCGAACAGCAGGATCGCGCCGATGAGTACGAGGCCGGCGAGGAGCTTGCCCGACATGGTGGGCATCATCTGGCGCACGCCGGACCGCTTGACCGGCGGCGTGGTGCCGGACGGCGTCGCGGGTGTGGTGGTGTCGGTATCAGTCATGGTGGCGGGTCCTCGGGTCCAGGAAGCCGTAGATGAGGTCCATGAGGAACAGCGCCGCGAGGACCGCGAGAGTGATGACGAGGAACACGCCCTGCATGAGCGCGTAGTCGTTGTTGCGCACGGCCGTGATCATGAGCTTGCCGACGCCGGGATACGTGAACACCTGCTCCATGACGAGGGAGCCGGCGACCACGAAGCCGAGCGAGACGCCGAACCCGGCGAGCGAGGGCAGCGCGGCGTTGCGCATCGCGTAGGTGGTGAACACGCGGCGCGGCCGCAGGCCCTTGGCCTCCGCCGTCGTGACGTAGTCCTCCGACAGCGTGGAGACCATCATGTTGCGCATCCCGAGCAGCCAGCCGCCGACGGACGAGATGACGATCGTCACGGCCGGCAGGAACGCGTGGTAGAGCACGGAGCCGACGAAGGCCCAGCTCCACTCCGGCCCGTTGAAGTGGAAGACGTCGTAGGCGCCGATGATCGGGAACCACTGGAGGCTCACGGCGAACACGAAGATGAGCACGAGGGCCACCCAGAAGTAGGGCAGCGACTGCAGCATCGTGGTGCTGGGCACGAGGCTGTCCACCCAGGTGCCGCGCTTCCAGCCGGCGAGGGCGCCGAGCCCGATGCCGAGCACGAACGAGATGACCGTCGCCGTGCCGACCAGGCCGAGGGTCCACGGGATCGCGTCGCCGATGAGCTCGGTGACGGGTGTGGGGAAGTTGGTCACCGAGATGCCGAGGTTCCCGGTGAGGACGTTCTTCCAGTACGTGACGTACTGCTCCCACAGGGTCTGGTCCTCGGCTGCCCCGAGCAGGAGCCGGATGCTGTTCTCCGTGCCCGCCGGGATGCCGCCGGCGCGCTGCAGCTTCGCCATGAGGATCGAGAACGGGTCGCCCGGCAGCATGCGCGGGATGAGGAAGTTCAGGGAGATCGCGGCCCACAGGGTCACGGCGTAGAAGGCGATCCGTCTGGCGTAGAACTTCATGGGGTCGGGCCGCCCTTCGGTGTCGCGGGCATGCGGCTCCTCCTCGTCGTGGCGTCGCGGCGTCGTCGTGCGGGTCGTGCCGGTGACCGGCGGGCTCGGGAGCCCGCCGGTCACCGGTGGGTGCGGGCTACTCGGCGCCGCCGAGCTTGCCGAGGACGACGCCCGACGACGGCCCCTGCCACGACGGCGGGAACATGTACATGTCCTCCTCCGTGGGCCAGCCGGTGAACTTCGTCGTGTTGAAGAACGTCTGCGTGCCGTTCACGACGATCGGGATGTACGGGAGGTCCTCGACGATGTGCTCCTGGACGGTGGCGTAGGCCTCCTTCTTGGCGGCCTCGTCGTTGGTCTCGGAGGCGGCCTGGACGGCGGCGTTCACCTCGTCGTCGTCGTACCGGGAGATGTTCCACTCGCCCGGCTCGAGGGCGGTGCCGACCTTCTGGGTGTAGTCGCCCGTGAACCACTCGCGGTAGATCTGGAACGGGTCGGCCAGCGAGGTGCCGACGACGCCGCCCATGATCAGCTCGAACTCGCCGGAGACGCGGGCGTCGGCGAACTCGTTCCAGCTGATGGTGGACGCGGTGAGCTTGATGCCCGCGGCCTTGGCCTGCTCCTCGATGAGCTTGGCGGCGTTGTTGAAGTCCGACCAGCCGTCGACGGAGGTGAGGGTGAGGGTGATCGGCTTGCCGTCCTTGCCGTAGAAGCCGTCGGCGTCCTTGGTGTAGCCGGCCTCCTCGAGGATCGTCCCGGCCGCGGCGGCGTCGGCGCTCTGCGGCGACTCCTTCGGCATGCCGTCGGCGATCCACTTGTCGTCGCGCCCGAGCAGCGCGAACGTCGGCGAGATGGGCTTCGCGAGCCCGACGAACGCCTTCTCGGTGATGGCCGAGCGGTCGATCGCGGCGTCGAGCGCCTGGCGGACCGCGACGTCCGTCTGTGCGCCCTCGCACCCGAGGTCCGTGTTGGAGCAGGTGTAGAGCACCACTGGGTCGACCGGCGTGTTGACGTACCCGAAGCCGCCGGTGGAGGTGACGCGCTCGGGGTCCGGCACGAACATCGTGGTCCAGTCGATCTGCCCGGTGGTGAGCAGGTCTTCCGCCGACTGGTTGGCGTCGATGCCCACGTACCGCAGCGAGGCCACCTTCGGTGCCCCGCCCCAGTAGTCGGGGTTCGCCTTCGCGGTGTAGGCCGCGTTCGACGCCGTGTCGAGCACGTACGGGCCGGTGCCCACGGGGGCCTCGGCGTTGTCCCAGGCGACGAGACCCGTGAGCGCGTTGCCCTCGGCGTCCTCGCCGGCGTCCGCCTCGTGCTCGGAGAACACGTGCTCCGGCACGATGTACGTGCTGCCCAGGATCGCGAACTCGTTCGCGTAGGCCGGCTCGGCGAACGAGAACACCACGGTGGACCCGTCCTTCGCGACGGCGTCGTCGAGGTACGCCGGCTTGACCGTGTCGTTGGTGAACGAGTAGACGACGTCGTCCGCGGTGAACGGCTCGCCGTCGTTCCACGTCACGCCGTCGCGGAGCCTCACCGTGAGCTCGGTGCCGTCCTCGTTCCACTCGAACGACTCGGCGAGCATCGGCGTGGGGTCCACGTCCTGCAGCTTGTTGTAGGCGAACAGCGACTCGTAGATGCCGCCGTTGGCGAGGTGCAGCACACCCACCGCGTAGGGGTTGAAGTTGGGGGTGATCGGGGTCTGGGTGCCAGCCCAGACCACGAGCTCCTGGTCCGTGGCAGCGCCCTCGGCGGCGGGGGCGCCGGTGCCGTCGCCGCCCTCGTCGCCCCCGGCGGAACCGGAGCACCCGGCGGCCAGGAGGGTCACGCTCGTGAGCGCGGCGGCCGCCATCAGCCACCGGCCTCTCGTGATACGTCGGTTCATCGTGGGTCCTTCCGGTAGGCGACGCGTCGTCGCGCCGCGGGTGGTACCGCAATGGCCGTAGGGAAGGCACCCTAACGAATTGATCGGGGGTGGCCGCTAGAGCATGAATCGTTATAAGGCAGGAGTGTTATCAAACCGTCACCTGGGTCGCCACGGGCACCGGACCTACCCGTCCGCACGCCCTCGACGCCGACCGGACCAGGCACGTCACAGGTGCGCCCCCGCGGTCGTCGGACAGGTGGGACCGCCGTCCCGGACGTACCCGACCCCCGGAGGGACCGATCACCATGACCGCACCCCACGACCACGAGGCCGCGATCCGGCAGCTGCTCGCGTCGCTCGTCGACGGCCTGCGCGCCAAGGACCTCGGCGCGCTGCGCGCGCTCTACGCCACCGACGTCGTGTCGTTCGACGTCGAGCCCCCGTTGCAGCACGTCGGCGTCGAGTCGAAGCTGGCGACCTGGACCACGGTGTTCGCGACCTTCGACACCCTGGACTACGAGCTGCGCGACCTCGCGCTCACCGTCGACGACCGCGTCGCGTACGGGCACGCGTTCGGCCGGCTCAGCGGCGCCCTGCACGGCGGCGCGACGACGCCCGGCACGTGGGTGCGCGCCACCTTCTGCCTCCGGCGCGACGGCGACCGCTGGCTGGTCGCGCACGACCAGGTGTCCCTGCCCGTGGACCTGCGCACCGGCGCCGCGGCGACCGGCCTCGAGCCCTGACCCGCAGCCCGCGACCTCACGTGGCACGGACCGCGGGGCTGAACGGGTCAGCGCAAGGTGAAGAGGACCCGCCGGTCGGCCACGGACGCCTCGGCCAGCGTCGGGCGGACGCGTTCTCCGAGCGGGAGGTCGGCCCCCTCGAGCCGGGCACGCACGGCGGGCGCCGTCAGCATGACCTCACCGCGGCGGACACCGTCCTTGTCGCCGTCGCGCACGTCGACGACGACGCCGTCGAAGGTCTCCCCCTCGCGGCCCACGAGCAGCGCCGCCTCGACGACGTCGACGCAGCCGCGCTCGAACGCGCCCGCCGTGCTCGATGCCGCCGCCATCGTCCCGGGCAGCCCGGGCAATGCGTCGGTCACCCAGGCGGGCGCCTCCTTGCCCGCGGCGTGCGCGAGGCACACCTCCGTGGCGTAGCGGTCGGCGAGCCGGCGCAGCGGCGCCGTGACGTGGGCGTACTCCGCGCCGATCGCGGCGTGCCGCGCGTCGTCAGGGAGGGCGACGGGGGCGCCGTCGTCGGGCCCGGGCACGCCGAACGCCAGGTAGCCGGCGCCGCGGAAGAGCGTCGTCGCCTCGGCGAGGAACGCCGCGTGCGCGGGCCGCCGCGACTCCAGGGTGGGGACGAGCTGCGCGTACGAGAGGTCGTCCGGCCAGTCGATGCCGAGCGCCACGGCCGTCCGCCGCAGCCGCGCGACGTCGCGGTCGTCCGCCGGGGGCAGCGTGCGCAGCAGCCCCACGCCCGCCTCGCGCATCATCGCCGCCGCGGCAATCCCGGTGAGCAGCGAGATCTGCGCGTTCCAGCCCTCGACAGGCAGCGTGCGCCGCAGCTCCAGGGAGAACGACCCGTCGGCCTGCGGGACGATCTCCTGCTCGGGGACCTCCAGCGACACGCCGCCGCGATCGCGCTCGCGCGCCTGCCGCAGCCGGCCGACGTCGGCCAGCAGGGACAAGGAGTCCGACGCCGCGCCCGCATCGAGCTGGGCCTGGACCTCGCCGTAGGTGAGCCGGTCGCGGGAGCGCACGGTCGCGCGGGTCACGGAGCTGCTCGTGATCTCGCCGTCGGCGTCCAGCCCGATGGTCCACAGGACGGCGGGCCGGTCCTCGTCGGGCAGCAAGCTAGCGGCGCCCTCGGACAGGACGGCCGGGTGCAGGGGCGTGCGCACGTCCGGCCCGTAGACGGTGGTGCCACGACGGTGCGTCTCGGCGTCGAGGCCGCCGCCCGGCCGGACGAACTCGGCGACGTCCGCGATGGCGTACCGCACGATGTAGCCCCGGCCCGACGACGCGACGTGCACCGCCTGGTCGAGGTCCATCGAACCGGGCGGGTCGATGGTCACGAGCTCGACGTCGCGGCGGTCCTGGCGAACCTGGGCGCCCTCGACGGCACCGTGCCCGCCATCCGCGGCGGACTTCTCCGCCTCCTCGCGGACCTCGACGGGGAACATCGCGGGCAGGCGGACCTCGGCGCGGAGCGCGGCCAGGGCGTCGGCGACCTCGGCCGGGCCCGCCTGGGCGAGATGGAGCTGACGCGTCGGCACCGCTCGACCGTAGCCGCGAGGCGCGCGGGCCGCTCGCCGAGCGGGAGGCCTGCGGGCGACGGCCGGTATGACGTGCGTCGCGTTTTCGACAGGCTCCGCCACGGCCAGATATCTTGATGTCAAACAATCTCTCGTCCACCACTGCCCTGCCTAGGGAGCAACGCCGCATGACCACCGAGTCCCGGCCCGAGGCCGCCACGATCATCTACACGCACACCGACGAGGCGCCGCTGCTCGCGACGTACTCGTTCCTCCCGATCGTCGAGGCGTACGCCGCCCAGGCCGGGGTCAAGCTCGAGACGCGCGACATCTCCCTGGCCGGTCGCATCCTCGCCCAGTTCCCGGAGCGTCTGAGCGACGACCAGCGCATCGGCGACGCCCTCGCCGAGCTGGGCGCGCTGGCCACCACGCCCGAGGCCAACATCATCAAGCTGCCGAACATCTCGGCCTCCCAGCCGCAGCTCAAGGCCGCGATCGCCGAGCTGCAGGGCCAGGGCTACGACGTCCCGGACTACCCCGAGGACCCGCAGGCCGACGCCGACAAGGACATCCGCGCCCGCTACGACAAGGTCAAGGGCTCGGCCGTGAACCCGGTGCTGCGCGAGGGCAACTCGGACCGCCGCGCGCCCGCCTCGGTGAAGAACTACGCCAAGGCGCACCCCCACCGCATGGGCGCGTGGTCGGCCGACTCGAAGACGAGCGTCGCGACGATGGGCTCCGGCGACTTCTTCTCCCACGAGAAGTCCGTCGTGATCCCCGGCGACGACACCCTGACGATCCGCCTCGTCACCCCGGCCGGCACGACCGTCCTCAAGGAGGGCCTCAAGGTCGAGGAGGGCGAGGTCGTCGACGCGACCTTCATGTCCGTCGCCGCGCTGAACACCTTCCTCGCCGAGCAGGTCGCCCGCGCCAAGGCAGAGGGCGTGCTGTTCTCCGCGCACCTCAAGGCCACGATGATGAAGGTCTCCGACCCCATCATCTTCGGCCACGTCGTCCAGGCCTTCTTCCCGGCCCTGTTCGAGCAGTACGGCGACCAGCTCAAGGCCGCGGGCATCTCCCCCAACGACGGCCTCGGCGGGCTCCTCGCCGCCGTCGACACGCTGCCCGACGGCGCGGCGATCAAGGCCGCCGTCGAGCAGGGCCTGGCCGACGGACCGGCGCTCGCCATGGTCGACTCCGACCGCGGCATCACGAACCTGCACGTGCCGTCGGACGTCATCATCGACGCGTCCATGCCCGCGATGATCCGCGGCGGCGGCCACATGTGGGGCCCCGACGGCAAGGAGCACGACACGCTCGCCGTCATCCCCGACTCGTCGTACGCCGGCGTGTACCAGACCGTCATCGACGACTGCCGCGCGCACGGCGCCCTCGACCCGGCCACGATGGGCTCCGTGCCCAACGTGGGCCTCATGGCCAAGAAGGCCGAGGAGTACGGCTCGCACGACAAGACGTTCGAGATCCCGGCCGACGGCACCGTCGAGGTCGTGAACGCGGCGGGCGACGTGCTGCTGAGCCACGACGTGCAGGCCGGCGACGTGTGGCGTGCCTGCACCACCAAGGACGTCGCGATCCGCGACTGGGTCAAGCTCGCGGTCAACCGCGCCCGCGCCACCGGCTCCCCCGCCGTATTCTGGCTCGACGCGCAGCGCGCGCACGACGCGCAGCTCATCGCCAAGGTCGAGGAGTACCTGGGCGACCACGACACCGACGGCCTCGACATCCACGTGATGGCGCCGGCCGAGGCGACCGCGTTCTCGCTCGCGCGGATCCGCCAGGGCCTGGACACCATCTCGGTGACGGGCAACGTGCTGCGCGACTACAACACGGACCTGTTCCCCATCCTCGAGCTGGGCACGTCCGCCAAGATGCTGTCCGTCGTGCCGCTGATGAACGGCGGCGGGCTCTTCGAGACCGGCGCAGGCGGCTCCGCCCCGAAGCACGTGCAGCAGCTCCTCGCGGAGAACTACCTGCGCTGGGACTCGCTCGGCGAGTTCTTCGCGCTCGCCGCGTCGTTCGAGCACCTGGCCACCGTCACGGACAACGCGCGCGCCCAGGTGCTCGCGGACACCCTCGACCGCGCCACGGGCACGTTCCTCGACCAGGACAAGTCCCCGACGCGCCGCGTGGGCGGCATCGACAACCGCGGCTCGCACTTCTACCTGGCCCTGTACTGGGCGCAGGAGCTCGCCGCGCAGTCGGACGACGCCGAGCTGGCCGCCGCGTTCGGCCCGCTGGCCGCGTCCCTCGCCGAGCAGGAGGCGACGATCGTCGACGAGCTCGTGGGCGTGCAGGGCTCGCCGGCCGACGTCGGCGGCTACTACCGCCCCGACGCCACCAAGGCTGCCGCGGTGATGCGCCCGTCCGCCACGTTCAACACGGCGCTCGAGTCCCTCTGACGCCGAGGTAGTCCGAAGATCGCCGAGGTAGTCCCGGACCCCGCGAGGTAGTCCGAGGATCGCCGAGGTAGTTCGCCGTCCGGCAGGTGGCTCGTGCCGCCCTGCCGGCGCGAACTACCTCGGCGATTTTGAACTACCTCGCCAATCTTCGGACTACCTCGCGGATCACCAGGACCAGCCGCGGGAGCTGAGCTCCAGCTCCTCGCGCAGCCGCTCGGCGGACTCGGCCTGCTCGCCGGCGCGCGTCGGCAGGTCCACGACGCCGAGCCCGGCGAGACGGCACGCCTCGCGCAGCAGCGCGTCGTAGGCCTCCTGCGCGGCGCGGGCGTGGTGGGCGCGGGCGTACACCTGGCGGTCGTCGTCGATGGCGCGCAGCTCGCGCGCGAGTTCCCCCAGCCGCACCTGGACGGTGAGCGTGAGGAGCGGGTCGGCGGCAGGCGGGTGGCGCCGGCGGGACCGTCGCGCCACGGCCTGGTGGTGCGAGCGCGAGTGCAGCCACGACCGGACGGCGGCCGCCGCGACCAGCACGAACGACGCCGTGACGAACGCCAGCTGCCACGTCACCGGAGCACCACCTCCGCACCCTTTTTCAGCCTATGCCGGACGCGTCGCGCACGCGACAATCAACGGCATGCCGGCGCCCCGCCCTCTCCTGACGACGATCGCCGCGCTGGTCGTGCTGCTCCTCGCCGCCTGCGGTTCCCGGGTGCCCCCGCAGGCCGCCGAGCAGCCGCTGGTGCTCGCGGCAGCCGAGGCGATGCCTGCCGGTGCCGACGGTGTCGTCGACGTCGGCGGGCGGCCCGTCGAGGTCCAGGTGCCGCCCGCGTACGACCCCGCCCGCCCGGCCCCGTTGCTCGTCGTCCTGCACGGCTTCGGCTCCGACGCCGCGCGCGTGGACGCGACGCTGGGGTTGCGCGAGGAGGCCATGGCGCGCGGCGCGCTCTACGCCCTCCCCGAAGGCACCGTGGGCCCCGACGGACGCCGGTTCTGGAACGCCGGCGACGCCTGCTGCGGCGTCGACCGGGCGGGCGTCGACGACTCCGCCTTCCTCGCGCTCGTGATCCGCACGCTCGCGGCCACCTACGCCGTCGACCCCGACCGTGTCGCGGTGGTCGGGTACTCGAACGGCGGGTTCATGGCCTACCGCACGGCGTGCGACCACGCCGCCCTGTTGTCCGTCGCGGTGTCGGTCGCGGGCGCGACGCCGGCGGACGACGGCGCCTGCCGTCCCTCGCGCCCGGTGACCGTCGTGCAGGCGCACGGCACCGACGACCCCGTCATCCGCGCGGACGGCGGGCTCCGCGACGGGCACGCCTACCCCTCGGCGGCGGAGTCCGCGGCCGCCTGGGCCCGCCTCGACGGCTGCGCGACGACGCCCGCCTCCACCCCCGGCGACCACGATCGCGACCTCGACACCGCGCTCCCCGGCGCCGAGACCGACGTGACGACCTGGACGCGCTGCAAGGGCGGTGCCTCGGTCGAGCTGTGGTCGATCCAGGGAGCGGACCATGCCCCCACGCTCGGCGCGGCGTTCGCGGCGGCGGTGCTCGACGTCGTCACCGGCGGGCGCTGAGCAGGCCGGGCGGGCTGCGGACCGAGGTTCGCCTGGCCTTGCTGGCGGACCGCGGGAAGGGTCCTTAACCTGGAACGGTTCAAGGAAACGACCGTTCGAGGAAAGCGAGGCGCACCATGACCGCACCCACGATGAAGCGCAGCACCGCCCGCGTCGAGGCGTCCGACAAGCTCCGCGCGCACCTGCAGCGCGTGCTCGTCGCGCTGGTCGACCTGCACGTCCAGGGCAAGCAGGCCCACTGGAACGTCACGGGCCGAGGCTTCCGCGACCTGCACCTGCAGCTCGACGAGCTGGTCGACGTCGCCCGCGAGCACAGCGACACCGTCGCCGAGCGTCTCCGTGCCCTCCAGGCCGTGCCCGACGGCCGCACCGAGACCGTCGCCACCACGACCGACCTCTCGCCCTACCCCGCCGGCCTGGTGTCGGTCGGCGACACGGTCGACGCGATCGTCGAGCGCGTCGCGCAGACCGTCGAGGTCGCGCGCGAGGTGCACGACGACGTCGACGCCGAGGACCCGACGACGGCGGACCTGCTGCACGAGATCATCACCGACCTCGAGAAGCAGGCCTGGATGATCTCCTCGGAGAACACCGAGGTCTGAGGTCACCGCGACCTGAGAGCCCTCCGCCCACGACGACGGCGCGACCCCGCCCGGGGCCGCGCCGTCGTCGTGCGAGAGGTACAGAGGGTCAGATGACGCCGAAGGCGATCATCGCGTCGGCGACCTTGGTGAAGCCCGCGACGTTGGCGCCGACGACGTAGTCCCCGGGCGCCTCGTACTCCTCCGCCGTGGCGAGGCAGCTGTCGTGGATCCCGGTCATGATCTCCGCGAGGCGGGACTCCGTGTACTCGAAGCTCCACGAGTCGCGCGACGCGTTCTGCTGCATCTCGAGGGCCGACGTCGCGACGCCGCCCGCGTTCGCCGCCTTGCCGGGGCCGAACAGCACGCCGGCGTCGCGCAGCAGGCTCACGGCCTCGGGGGTGGTGGGCATGTTGGCGCCCTCGGCGACGGCGCGCACGCCGTTCGCCACGAGCTGCTTGGCGTCGGCCTCCGTGAGCTCGTTCTGGGTGGCGCAGGGCAGCGCCACGTCCGTCGGGACGTCCCAGATGCTGCCCTCGGACACCAGGCGGGCGCCGGGGCGGCGGTCGACGTAGTCGGAGACGCGGCCACGCTCGACCTCCTTGACCTCCTTGAGCAGGTCGAGGTCGATGCCCGCCTCGTCGACGACGTAGCCGGACGAGTCCGAGAACGTGATCACGCGGCCGCCGAGCTGCTGCGCCTTCTCGGCGGCGTAGATCGCGACGTTGCCCGAGCCGGACACCGAGACGCGGCGGCCGTCAAGGCTCTCGGCCTGCGTGCCGAGCATGCTCTGCGCGAAGAGGACCGCACCGTAGCCGGTGGCCTCGCGGCGCACGAGCGAGCCGCCCCAGGTGAGGCCCTTGCCGGTGAGCACCCCGGACTCGTAGCGGTTGGTGATCCGCTTGTACTGGCCGAAGAGGTAGCCGACCTCGCGGGCGCCCACGCCGATGTCCCCGGCCGGCACGTCCGTGTACTCGCCGATGTGCCGGTAGAGCTCGGTCATGAACGACTGGCAGAAGCGCATGACCTCGCCGTCGGAGCGGCCGCGCGGGTCGAAGTCGGAGCCACCCTTGCCGCCGCCGATCGGCAGGCCGGTGAGGGCGTTCTTGAAGATCTGCTCAAAGCCGAGGAACTTCACGATCCCCAGGTACACCGAGGGGTGGAAGCGCAGGCCGCCCTTGAACGGGCCGAGCGCCGAGTTGTACTCGACACGGAAGCCGCGGTTGATCCGCACGCGGCCGGTGTCGTCCACCCACGGGACGCGGAAGATGATCTGCCGCTCGGGCTCGCAGATGCGCTCGAGGACCGCGGCCTCCACGTACTGCGGGTTCTTGCGCAGCACCGGGCCCAGCGACTCGAAGACCTCCCGCACGGCCTGGTGGAACTCCACCTCGCCCGGATTGCGGCGCAGCACCTCGGCGAACACAGGCTGCAGACGGTCTTCCATCGGGGCTCCTCCCGGTCGGTGGGGAGCGCGCCCGCAAGGCCCGGAGGGCGGCACGGCACACGCACGTCCCTTGCAGGGTATGCGTTCGCGAGACGTGGTCTCACACGACGAGACGACGGCATCGTCCGTTCGGACGACCTTCCCGGCCCCGGCCGACCTCTCGGGCGGCGAAGGAGTGCGTCGTCACCTGGTAGGGCGGCGGCCGTCCGTCGGCCGAGCCTGTCGAGACCACGCGGGTCTCGACAGGCTCGACCGACGGGCCCACCCGCTCGTGTCAGCCGAAGATGCGCGGGAGGGTCGCCTCGTGCGCCGTGCGGGCGTCGTCCAGCGCCACGGTGAAGGTCTCGCCGTCGAAGCCGCCGGCCACGACGAGCGCGTCCCCGCGCGTGTGGCCCAGGCGCAGCACCGGCACGCCGGCGGCCTCGGCCACCGCGACGAGCTCGCTCTCGTGCTCCGGGTCCACGGCCACCAGGGCGCGCGCGGTGGACTCGCTGAACAGCGCGGCGAACGGCGTCACGCCGTCGCGGCCGGTCACGCCGTCGAGCGCGACGTCCGCGCCGACGCCGTAGCGCAGCGACGCCTCGAGCAGCGTCTGCGCGAGGCCCCCCTCGGACAGGTCGTGCGCGGCGGCGACGAGGCCCTGCTCGCGGGCCTCGACCAGCGCGGAGGCGAGCGCCTTCTCGGCGGCCAGGTCCACGCGCGGCGGCAGGCCGCCGAGGTGCCCGTGCTCGACCTCGGCCCAGGCGGAGCCGTCGAGCTCGTCGGCCGTACGGCCCAGCAGCAGGATCGACAGGCCCTCGGCGCGCCACCCGGACGGCACCGCGGTGCGCACGTCGTCGATGACGCCGAGCACGCCGACGACGGGCGTCGGATGGATCGACGAGTCGATCTGGCCGGGCTCGCCGGTGCCGTTGTAGAGCGACACGTTGCCGCCCGTGACCGGCACGCCGAGCTCCTGGCAGGCGTCCGCCAGGCCCTCGATCGCCTCGACGAGCTGCCACATCGAGTCCGGGTGCTCGGGCGAGCCGAAGTTGAGGCAGTCCGTCACCGCGAGCGGCGTGGCACCGGCCGTCGCGACGTTGCGGTACGCCTCCGCGAGGGCGAGCTGCGCGCCCGTGCGCGGGTCGAGCTTGCCGTACCGGCCGTTCGCGTCCGTCGCGAGGGCGACGCCGCGGCCGGTGGCCTCGTCGACGCGGACCACGCCGCCGTCGTCGGGCTGGGCGAGGGCCGTGTTGCCCTGGACGAAGCGGTCGTACTGGTTCGTGACCCACGCCTTCGAGGCGAGGTTCGGCGACGCGATCAGGCGCAGCGCGGTGGCGCGCAGGTCGCCGGCCGACGTCGGTCGGGCCAGGCCCGCTGCCACGGTGGTGTCGGCCTGCAGGCCGTCCTGCCACGCCGGACGCGCGTAGGGGCGCTCGTAGACCGGGCCCTCGTGCGCGACGGTCTTCGGGTCGACGTCCACGATCCGCTGGCCGTGGTGGTCGATGGTGAGGCGGCCGGAGCCGTTGACCTCGCCGATGACGGCGGTCTCGACGTCCCACTTGCCGGTGATCGCGAGGAACTGCTCGAGCTTCTCGGGCGTGACCACCGCCATCATGCGCTCCTGCGACTCCGACATGAGGATCTCGCCGGCGTTGAGGCTCGGGTCGCGCAGCAGCACGTCGTCGAGCCAGACGTGCATGCCGCCGTCGCCGTTGGAGGCGAGCTCGCTCGTGGCGCAGGAGATGCCCGCGGCGCCGAGGTCCTGGATGCCCTCGACGACCTTCGCCGCGTAGAGCTCGAGGCAGCACTCGATGAGCACCTTCTCCATGAAGGGGTCGCCCACCTGGACGCTCGGTCGCTTGGCCGGCACGCCGTCCTCGAAGGTCTCCGAGGCGAGGATCGACGCGCCGCCGATGCCGTCGCCGCCGGTACGGGCGCCGAACAGCACCACCTTGTTGCCGACGCCGGAGGCGTTGGCCAGGTGGATGTCCTCGTGCCGCAGCACGCCGAGGCAGAGCGCGTTGACGAGCGGGTTGCCCTGGTACGAGGCGTCGAAGACGAGCTCGCCGCCGATGTTGGGCAGGCCGAGCGAGTTGCCGTAGCCGCCGACGCCGCTCACCACGCCGTGCACGACGCGCGCGGTGTCGGGGTGGTCGACGGCGCCGAACCGCAGCTGGTCCATGACGGCCACCGGGCGCGCACCCATCGAGATGATGTCGCGGACGATGCCGCCGACGCCGGTCGCGGCGCCCTGGTAGGGCTCGACGAAGGACGGGTGGTTGTGCGACTCGACCTTGAAGGTCACGGCCCAGCCGTCGCCGACGTCGACGACGCCCGCGTTCTCGCCGATGCCGACGAGCAGGTGCTCCTTCATCTCCTCGGTGACCCGGTCGCCGAACTTCTTCAGGTGCACCTTGGAGGACTTGTACGAGCAGTGCTCGGACCACATCACGGAGTACATGGCGAGCTCGGCGGCCGTCGGGCGGCGCCCGAGCAGGTCGCGGATGCGCTGGTACTCGTCCGGCTTGAGGCCGAGCTCGGCGAACGGCTGGCCCTCGTCGGGCGTGGACGCGGCGTGCTCGACGGTGTCCAGCTGGGGGCGGGGGGCGGACACGGCTTCGGCACGGTCGGCAGCGGCGGTCATCAACTTCCCTCGGGTCGCGCGAGTACTGCAGAGCTCTGGGCTCGGACCGGGTGATCACCGCACCGCGGGGTGCCGGCATCCGGCGTCGGTCCGTGCGGGGGCGCCTCGCGGCGCGCCGCCAGTCTACCGGCGCCGGGCACCTCCTCCGACGGCGGTCCGGCGGCGGCCCGACGGCCGACGGCGAACCCTCCGTGTCGCTAGGGTGCGCGGCATGACCGCTCCCGCGCGGGACGACCCGACCCGTCCGACTCCCCCCGACGCCGTCGGCCCGGCCGACCTCCTCGCGTTCCTGTGCGAGCTCGCCCTGCTCGCGCTGCTGGCCGTGGCCGGCTGGCGGCTCGGCTCGGGCACCGGGGGCGGCGCGGCGGGCGTGGTGGCCGGCGTCGTCCTGCTGCTGGCGCTGCCGGCGGTGGCCGTGGCGGTGTGGGGCCGCTGGCTGGCCCGCACCACCGCCCACCGCCTGCCCCAGCCGTGGCGGCTCACCGTGCAGGTCCTCCTGTTCGCCGCCGCCGGCGCGCTCGCGGCGGCCGCGGGCCTGCCCTGGTGGGGGCTCGGCGTGACCGGCGTCGGCGTCGTCGCGTTCGTGCTGACACGTCGGGCGTAACCACCCTCGGGCGCGACGGGCAGGATGGGGTGATGCCGATCCTCCCGACCGTCCGCGACCCCCGGCTGATCACGGTGCGCCGGGGCGGCACGCTCACCGACGCCCACCACCAGCTGCTGGCCGTGTGGGCCGTGGCCTGCGCGGAGCACGTGCTGCCCCTCTTCGAGCGCGAGCGGCCCGACGACCCCCGCCCGCGCGACGCCCTCGACGTGGCCCGCGGCTGGATCCGCGGCGAGGTGCCGATGCGCGAGGCGCACCGCACGGCCTTCGTGGCGAACGCCGCGGGGAAGGACCTGCCCGACCCGGCGCGGTTCGCCGCCCTCGCGGCCGGGCAGGCGGCGGCGGTCGCCCACGTCGCCGCGCACGACCTGGCCGGGGGCCGTCAGCCCTTGACCGCTCCCGACGCGAGCCCCGCCACGTAGTACCGCTGCAGCGCCACGTAGAGCACGACGCACGGGATCATCGCGACCACCGACCCGGCGGCCAGGAGCCCGAAGTCCACCTGCCCGTACGCGCCCTGCTGCAGGTTCACCAGGGACACGGGCAGCGTGTACAGGGACGAGTCGGTGAGGAACGTCAGCGCGCCGAGGAACTCGGTCCACGAGGCGAGGAACGCGTACAGCGCGGCGGTCGCGGCGCCGGGCAGCACGAGCGGCCGCAGCACCGAGACGATCATCCGGATCGTCCCCGCGCCGTCGACGTGCGCCGAGTCCTCGATCTCGCCGGGTACCGCCTCGAACGCGTTGCGCATGACGAACACGCAGAACGGCAGATTGACCGTCGTGTAGAAGAGCACGAGGCCGAACAGGCTGTCCGTGAGCCGCATGGCGTTCATCTGCAGGTACAGCGGGGTGAGGATGGCCTGGAAGGGCACCATGAGCGTCACCAGCACCAGCCCGAACAGCAGACCCCGGCCGCGGAAGCCGAACTTGGCGAACCCGTAGCCGGCGAGCGTCGCGAGCACCGCGGTGAGCACCGCCGTCGACACGGACACCACGACCGAGTTCACGATGCCGCGCCAGATCTCCGGCTGGTCGAGGATCAGCCCGAAGTTGCCCCACGACAGGTCGAGGAAGCGCCCGTCGGGCGCGGCGACGACGACCTCGCCGGGCTGGCCGGCCCGGACGAGCGCGAGCAGCAGCGGCACCACGAAGACGAGCGCTGCGAGGGTGCCGCCCACCGCGTACAGCGTGCGCCGCACGCGGGTGTCGCGCTCGGGGCCCGACGCCGGCCGGGTGGCGCCGGAGGAGGAGCCGCTCGGTGCCGCGCCGCGGAGGCCTCCGGCCGGTGCGGCCGCGTGGGCCGCCTCGGCCGTGGGGGCCGTGCTTGCCGTGCCAGCCATGTCAGCTCCTCTCCCGCAGCAGCCAGAACTGCGCCGCGGTGACCAGTCCGGTGATGACGACCAGGACGAGCGACATCGCCGTCGCCGCCCCCAGCTGCAGCTGCACGAACGCCCGCCGGTAGATCGCCATCACCACGGTGGTGGTGTCGGAGCCGGGGCCGCCCTGGGTCAGGATGTAGAACTGCGTGAACGCCAGCAGCGACCCGATGACCGACAGCACGACCGTCATGGCGATCGTGCGGCGCAGCATCGGCATCGTGATCGACCGCTCGCGCACCCACCAGGACGCGCCGTCGAGCTCCGCCGACTCGTAGACCTCGCGCGGGATGCCCTGCATCCCCGACATGAGCAGCACCATCGTGAGGCCGGACACCGCCCAGATCACCATGACGCACAGCAGCCCGGTGGCGAGCGGCCCGTCGACGAGCCACGCCGTCGTGCCGTCGGTGATCCCGACGGCCCTGAGGACCACGTTGACCATGCCGCTGTTCGGCTGCGCCTCGAGCAGCATGAGGAAGCTGAGCGTCGTGAGGCCGATGACGTACGGGACGAAGAAGATCGTGCGCAGCGCCGTGGCGCCGCGGCGGTTCGATCGCACGACCACCGCGAGCGCGTAGCCGAGCGCGAGGATCGGCAGCGTGACGATCGCGGTGTACAGCAGCGTGTAGCCGACGGCGCTCCAGAACGTGGGGTCGGTGAGCACCGACGCGTAGTTCTCCAGGCCGATGAACCGCCACGACCCGATGAGCGGGAGGTTGGTGAACGAGATCCCCACCGCGGAGACGAGCGGCACCAGCACGAACACGACGACGAACGCGACGGCCGGCGCGACGAGCATCAGGCCCGTGCGGGCGGGGTGCGTGAGCGTGCCGCGGCGCCGGGGGCGGAGGCCGGCGGCCGGGGCCGGGCGCGGCTCCGCGCCGGTCCCGGTGCGAGGGACGGCCGGGGCGCTCATGCCTGGGCCTGCCGCAGGATGCGGTCGTACGTGGTCTGGGCCTCGTCCATGGCGGCGTCGACCTCCCCGTCGAAGACGGCCCGGCGGAACATGCGCAGCCAGGGCCCGTCCTGCTGGTTGTAGATGAGGTTGTAGGCGAGCGTGGTGGGCGCGTACCCGGAGTCGATGGACTCCAGCGTCGGGGTGACGAGCGGGTGCTCGGCCTCGAACTCGGGCGTCACGACGTCCGAGCGGATCGGCGAGTAGAAGCCGTCGGGCATCCGCGCCTGCTGCTCGAGGGCGACGGCGAAGCGAATGAGCTCGGCGGCCCCCTCGGGGTTCTTCCCGCCCGCGGGCATGCACAGGTTGTCGCCGCCGTCGAAGAACGCGCGGCCGCCGTCCGGGCCGGGCAGCAGCACGACGCGGCTGCGTTCCAGCAGCTCGGGCGACGCGTTCGGCGCGACCACGCCGTACCCCCCGGGGAACATCCCGAGCCGCCCGGCCACATAGTCGGCGGACCAGCGCGACGCGTCGTCGGAGAAGCAGCCCGGCGGCACCAGCTGCTCCTCCCACAGCGTGCGCTCGAGGTCGAGCGTGCGCCGCAGGGGGTCGTTGCCGGCCACGTTGCCGCGCTGGTCGCCCACCTCGCCGGCGATGAGGTCGGTGCCGGTGGCCCAGACGTGCGGCTGCACGGTGAAGCCGAGGGCGCCCGACGCATTGCCGGGGAACGACCAGGCGTAGGTGTCGTCGTCCAGCGCGCGGATCGCCCGCGCCGCCTCGAGGATCCCGTCGAATGACGCGGTGTGCTCGTCCACGTCCAGGCCGGCCCGGTCGAACAGCTCGGTGTTGCAGAACAGCACCGAGAAGTCGCCCAGGAACGGGACGCCGTAGTGCCGGCCGTCCTTGGTGGCCAGGGCGAGGTGGCCGGGGCTGAGCGCGTCGCCGAGCGCGAGGTCCTCGACCAGCGGCGTGAGGTCGGTGAACACGTCGCGGAATGCGAACATCGTGGAGTAGATGTCGTCGATGTCGATGACGTCGGGCACGCGGCCGCCGCGGATCGCGGTGGCCACCTTCGTGACGTACTGGCCGTTCTGGATCGGTGTCAACCGGACCCGGACACGGTCCTGCGCCGCGTGGAACGCGTCGACCACGGCCTGCACGCCGTTGACCGTGTCCGAGCGGCACCACATCTCCACCGTGCCGCGGGCGCCGTCCCCGAACCCCGGGGACCCGACGTCGACGGCGGTGGCGGGCCCCGCGCACCCGCCGAGGGCGGCCGTCGCGCCGCCCGCGCCGAGCAGCGCGAGCAGCTGCCGTCTGGTGAGCTCCATCGCTCTCCTCCTCCGCGCCCCTCGGGCGCCACGTCCACCGCACCCGCCGGGCGCGACGTCCACCGCGCCCGGCAGGGCGCGCTCGGCCGCGGGCAGCGGTGCCCGCGGGGTGCGGAACGCCCGGAGGCCGGGCGCCCCGCGAGAGGTGGGGCCGGTCAGGCCACGGGCACCCACACCCGCATGGCCTGCGGGCCGCGGTTGGCCCACAGGTGGTACGGGATCGCCCGGAGCGTCACCGTGCCGGCCGCCGCCGGGACCGGCGCCGACGCCGGCCGATACGGGCCGTCGGCAGCATCGGGCCGGGGCTGCACCGTCCCCGTGGCGGTCACCACGACCGTCCCGCCCAGCAGGTCGGGCCGCTCCTGGTCGCCGAGCGCGGCGGAGGCGTCGATCCGCACGTCGTCGACGACGGCGCCCGCCTCCTGGTCCGCCTGCTCCAGCGCGTAGACGAGCGGGCCGCGCTCGATCGCGACGCAGCCGCGCACGTCGTCGACCCGCGGGTCGGCGGCCGTGAGGCGGGGCGCGACCGGCAGCTCGAGCACGACGGCGTCGTTCGCCGCGAGCGCCCGGCCCACCGTGGCGTACCCGCCCGCGGCGACCGGGGCGCCGTCGAGCGTGGCGCCGTCGGCCCAGTGCGGCACGCGCAGCGCGAGGCCGGCACCCTCGGGTGCCTCCTCGACGTGCAGCGTCACGCGGCCGGTGTAGGGGTAGCCCGTCTCGACGCGCACCCGAAGCGTGCCGCCGGGCAGCTCGGCGGCGATCGTGCCGGGCGCGTACTGGTGCACCTGGAGCGTGCCGTCGGCGACCGTCGCGAGGTAGCCCTCGAGGCTGGAGAGCGTGCGCATGATGTTCGGCGGGCAGCAGGCGCAGCCGAACCAGGGGCGCCGGCCGGCCGCCGGGTTGCGCTCCTCCTCCGGGTGGGCGCCCGTGCGCACCTGCAGCGGGTTGACGTAGAAGTACTCGGTGCCGGCCAGCGACAGCCCGGAGAGGAAGCCGTTGAGCAGCATCCGCTCGATCTGGTCGGCGTAGCGCGCGTCGCCCGTGGCGAGCAGCAGCCGCCAGGCCCACTGCACGGCGCCGATGGCCGCGCAGGTCTCCGCGTAGGCCCGGTCGTTCGGCAGCTCGTGCGGGTCGCCGAACGACTCCCCGTCCCAGCGGGAGCCGAGCCCGCCGGTGAGGTACTGCTTGCCGTCGACCATCGCCGCGTACTGCCGCTCGAGTGCGGCCAGGAGCTCGCGGTCCCCGGTCTCGACGGCGACGTCGGTGGCGCCGGCGCCGAGGTAGACCGCGCGTACCGCGTGCCCCTCGGCCGTCGTCGCCTCGCGGACCCGCACACGGTCGGAGAAGTACGTGGGCTGCTTGCCGTGGGACTCGATGATCCCCGTGCCGCGCGCCTCGACGAACCAGCGGGCCAGGTCGAGGTACGCCCGCGTGCCGGTCTCCCGGTAGAGCTCGACGAGGGCCGTCTCGATCACGGGGTGCCCGTCGACCTCCCGCAGCTGCCCGTCGCCGTCGCCGAAGGTCTCGACGAGGTGGTCGGCGAGCCGGACGGCGACGTCGAGCAGGTCGCGGCGCCCGGTGGCCCGCACCTGCGCGACCGCCGCCTGCATCAGGTGGCCCGCGCAGTAGTGCTCGTGGCTCCACGGCAGGTCCGAGTAGCGCTCCACGCCGCGCAGCTGAGGCACGGAGTCGAGATAGCCGTCCGGGGCCTGGGCGCCGGCGACGGCGCGCGTGACCTCGAGGATGTCGGCCAGCAGCGCCTCGTCGGGCTCGCGCCCGTACTCCCACGCGGCGGCCTCGAGCCACTTGTGCACGTCGGAGTCGGCGAAGATCGGCCCGGTCGCCTCGCCCTCGGCGAGGCCCGCCGCGATCTCGAGGTTGCGCAGGTTCCCGTACTCGCGCAGGTGGCCCAGCCCTTCGGGGACGGAGGCCTCGCGGTTGACGCGGAGCCGGTGGCCCCACAGCCCGCCGTCGAGCGTCGCGCTGCCCGGCGGCAGCGGCCGCAGGGTGGTGATCGCCGAGCCTGTGGGCTCGGCCGGCCCGCGGACGGTCCGGAACGTCGTCGTCGTCATGCACCTCTCCCTCGAGGAGGAAACAAGGAATCCGTTTTCCGTACCGTACGGAGCGATCCGAGGGTCGTCAACCACCAGTCCAGGACGGGAATGACGTACTATCGGCGCTGCCGCCGGGATCCCGGCGGGAACATCGGGAAAACGCGAGGAGCGCGCATGGCGGAGACCCCGGGCGTCGTGCGGATCACCGACGTGGCGGCACTGGCGGGGGTGTCCCCCAGCACCGTCTCGAAGGCGCTCAACGACACCGGCTCCTTGCGGCCCGCCACGCGGGCCCGCGTGCGCGAGGCGGCGGAGCGGCTCGGCTTCGTGCCCGACGCCCAGGCGCGGTCCCTGTCGGCGCGACGCAGCTTCACCGTCGGCCTGCTGAGCACCGACTCCGCCGGCCGCTTCTCGCTGCCGGTCGTGCTGGGCGCCGAGAACGCGCTCGTCGGCGGGCAGATCTCCGCGCTGCTGGCCACCGCGCGGCACGACCCTGTCCGCGAGCAGCACCACGTGCGCAGCCTCGTCGCGCGGCGCGTCGACGGGATCATCGTCACCGGCCGCACCACCGATCCCCGACGGCCCATCCAGGTGCCGATGCCGGTGGTCTACGCCTACTCGCCGTCGCAGGACCCGCAGGACGCGTCGGTCGTGCCCGACGACACCGCCGGGATGGCCGCCGTCGGCCGCCACCTGCTCTCCCTCGGGCGCACCCGGGTGGCGTACGTCGGCGGTCGGGCCGACCAGGCCGCGTCGACCCTGCGCCACGCCGCCCTCGCCGCCACCCTGGCGGAGCGCGGCGTCACGCTCGTCGGCGAGCCCCTGTTCGGCGAGTGGTCCGAGCGCTGGGGACGGCTCGCCGTCGACCTCGTGCTCGGCGACCACTCCCCGGGCGAGCCGCTCCCGGTGGACGCCATCGCGTTCGCCTCCGACCAGCTCGCCCGCGGCGGCTGCGACCGGCTGCGCGACCGGGGCGTGCGCGTGCCCCAGGACGTGGCCGTGACGGGATATGACGACTGGGACGTCATGGCGCTCGCCAGCCGCCCGCCGCTGACCACCGTGGACCCGCAGCTCGACCGGCTGGGCCAGCGCGCCGCCGAGCTGCTCCTCGCCGCGATCGACGGTCGCCCCGCGCACGGCACGGAGCTCTCGCCCCCACGGCTCGTCGTCCGGGGCTCGACGGCGGGCGACACCTGACGGCGCGTCAGGCCGCGGGGCGCCCCTCGGGCCCGTCCGGCCGGGCCGCGGACGGGTCGAGGGCCGTCGCCGCGGCGGCCAGCGTGCCGAGGATCAGCCCGACCCGCGTGTGCGGCAGCCGCAGCCCTCGCGCGCGCCACCGCTCGCCGCGCCGGTAGGCCCACCTCTCCCCCGCCACCGCGACCGTCACGACCACGGCGAGCACCCCCGCGGCGGCCGCGCCGGCGACGACCGGGTGGGGCAGCGTGTCCGCGTCCGCGAGGTCGAGGTCGGCCGCCAGCGCGTTGTCGTCCCGCTCGCCCCGGTCCACGGCGTCGTCCGCCGCGGCGTCGTCGGCCCCGGTGTCGCGCAGGTCGCGGAGCCCGCCGCGCATCTCACGCATCCCGTCGAGCGCGGACCGGCCCTCCGTCGTGACGGCGAGACCCAGACCTAGGCCGCCCGCCAGCACGCCCGCCTTGACCAGGGCTCGCGCCCAGCGGGGCCCGACGGCGTCTGGCACCGCATACCAGGCCATGGTCGTGAGGCCGGTGATCGCGACGCTGCGCACGTCGACACGGCAGCTCTCGGCGGGCGTCTTCATGGGTCCACCTCCGGGTCGGGGATCGGGCGTGCGGTGCGGTCCGAGGTCGTCGGTCCGCCCGAGGGACAACGGCCGACGCGAGGGCGGAGTTCCGTCCGCACAGCCCGGCACGGGCACGACCTGCGCCGATGACCATTTCTTGACCTGCAACCCGGCATTCTTGACCGACGTCGCGGCCGAGTGGCGATTCTCCGTGAGCGGGGCCACGCGAAGCACCGGTGGAGCTGGGGGTTTTGTCTTTTACCACAAGGTGGTTTGATGCGCACGTGGAACTGCTTCGAACCTTCGCCCCTGACGCCTTCGCGTACGGACTGGCGTCGTGGTCGTGGCTGGGGGTCCACGGCAAGACGCCCCGCTTCACGACCGTCTTCGGCGACGTCTTCCTCGAGTCCCTGGAGGGATGGTGGTTCCTCGACACGATCGAGGGCTCGCTCGAGCTGCGCTGGAACACCGCCGTCGAGCTGTACACGGAGCTCGACTCCGCCGACGGGCGCGCGGACCTCCTCCTGGAGGACCTGTGCCGCGAGGCGGTCGACGCCGGGACGCAACCCCGCCCCGACGAGGTCCTCACCTTCTCCCCGCACCCCGCGCTCGGCGGCCGGCTGCACGCCGACTTCGTGGCGCCGGTGCGGTTCGAGCTCGCGCTGCGCCTCACCGGGGACATGCACCACCAGCTCCGCTCCACGCTCGACCCGGCACCTTCGCCCCTGCTGCTCGGGCACGCCCCCGCGCCGGTCCCCGCGCCCTTCTCCTGGGAGCCGGCGGCCGACCGCCGACCGTGACGCACCTGTGACCTGCAGGGTCCGCCCAGCGGATGCACGACCGCCCGTCGTGTCGTCTCCTGGAAAAGGCACGGATGAGGCGGACCGTGGGAGGTAGGCATGAGACGGGTGCTCGTCGGCGGACTCGTCGTCGGTATCGCGGACGGGGCGCTGCTGGGCGCGTCGGCAGCGCTGGGCTGGACGTGGGTGGCGTGGGCCGCGCTCGTGGCGGGGCTCGCGGGCGCCGCCGTGGTCGCGCTGGCCGCCCCGCCGCCGCGCGTCGCACGACCTGCGACCGTCACCCTCGGCCTGCCGCTCCGCGACGCGCAGGCGGCCGACGACCCGGCCCTCGTTCCCGCCGCGGCGCCCAGCCCGGCCCAGAGCCCGCCGGCGGCGGCGGTCGAGGAGTACCCGCAGCCCGTGCGCGCCGGAGAGCCGACGCCCGCCGCCGCCTGACCCCTGGACGCAGGACGACGTCGAGCCCGACGAGACCTGGTCCCGTCGGGCTCGACGTACGTCGGGGCCGGCCCGACCGGCGTCAGCGCTTCTGCTTCTTGAGCGCCTTCTCGCTGACCGGGGCGGACCCGTCCGCCCGCTGCTGCGCGTAGTACGCCCGCGCCTCGTCCTGCCGCTCGGCCTCGATGCCGGACGCGATGACCGCCCGCAGATGGTCCGGGCCGTAGCCCCACGCGTCGACGAGGTCGACGGCGTGCGGGCGGAGGCGCTCCAGCAGGCGGTCGACGTACGACGTCACCGTGCGCGCCCGCTGCGCCGACAGCCGCCCGTGGATGAGGTACCAGGCGAGGTTGCGCTCGATCAGCGTGAGCCCGAAGACGTCGCGCACCCACGTCATGACGCGGCGGGTGCCCGGGTCCTCGACCTGCTCGAGCGCCTCGGTGAAGGCCGACCAGCGCAGCAGGTCCGCGTGCGCCTTCGCCGCCTCGACGAGCTGCACCTGGTTCTGGTCGAAGATCCGCGCGGCCGTCACGGGGTCGGCCTTCTGCGCGGGGCGCAGCGCCATGGCGACCTCCTCGACGATCGTCGCGACCCGGTCGGCCAGCAGCTCGCGCTGCGTCTCGGCGTCGCGCAGGTGCCCGACGGCGCGGCGCGGGTCGCCGACGTCCGCGATGGCCTGACCCGCCCGGCGCAGGCCGGTGCGGTGCAGCGCGGCGTCCGCGGCGCGGTCGACGACGAACCGGGCGATGCCGGCCGGGGTCGACGTCGCGCCCTTGAGCGCCTTCGCGTAGTCGCCCACGAGGCGCTTGGCCACGAGCTGCAGCAGCACCGTGTTGTCGCCCTCGAACGTGGCGTACACGTCCATGTCGTGGTGCAGGCTCGTGATGCGGTTCTCCGTGATGAACCCGGCGCCGCCGCACGCCACGCGGGCCTCCTGCAGCGTCTCGAGCACGAACGTCGTGGACGTCGCCTTGAGCGCCGCCGCCATCGTCTCGAGGTCCTCGCGGCTCTCGGGGGTGTCCTTCTCGCCGGAGAAGACGTCGTCGAACAGGTCGAGCAGGCGGTCGTGCGCGAAGTGCGTCGCATACGTCTCCGCGATCCGCGGGAACAGGCGGCGGCGGTGCGTGGCGTAGTCCAGCAGCACCGTCTCCTCGATCGGCGACGACGAGGTGAACTGGCGGCGCTCGGCCCCGTACCGCACGGCGATGGCGAGGCCCAGCTTGGACGCGGTGGACGCCGCGCCGTCCAGGGACACGCGGCCCTGGACCAGCGAGCCGAGCATGGTGAAGAAGCGGCGGCCGGGGCTGTCGATCGACGACGAGTACGTGCCGTCGGCCGCGACCGCACCATAGCGGGCCAGCAGGTCGGCGCGCGGGACACGCACCTGGTCGAACGCGAGGCGCCCGTTGTCGACGCCGCGCAGCCCACCCTTGAGGCCGTCGTCGTGCCCGCTGACGCCCGGCAGGAACTCCATGGTCTCCGGGTCGCGCACCGGCACGTAGAAGCAGTGCACGCCGTGGTTGACGCCGTTCGTGACGAGCTGCGCGAAGACGGTCGCCGCCGTGGCGTGCACGGCCGCGTTGCCGAGGAACTCCTTCCACGCCGCACGGAACGGCGTGTGGATGACGAACTCCTCGGTCTCCGGGTCGTACGTGGCCGTCGTGGCGACCGACGCGACGTCCGAGCCGTGCCCGATCTCCGTCATCGCGAACGCGCCGGGCACCGACAGGTCCATCGCGCCCGGGAGCAGGCGGTCCTGCTGCTCCGGGGTGCCCAGGTGCAGGATCGCCGAGGAGAACAGGCCCCACTGGACGCCCGCCTTGATCTGCAGCGACGGGTCGGCCACGACGAGCTCCTCGAAGCCCGCCAGGTTGGCGCCCGGGGAGTCACCGCCGCCCAGCCGCTCGGGGAACGCCAGCCACACCTGGTGCTTCTCGTCCGCGTTGGCCAGCAGCCGCATCTGCTCGAGCACCCGCTCGCGGTGCTCGGCCATCGACAGCGACTCGTCCTTCCAGAAGGTCGGGTCGGTCGAGCGGTCGCGGGCGTGCCGGCGCCACTCCGGCCACCGGCCGAGCAGCTGCTCGGACAGGCCCGCGACGTCGACGCGGGGGGTCGCCTTGGTCTCCGTCGCGGGCGCGCCGGCAGTGGCGTGCGTCGTCGCGGGACGGTCGGACGTCGTGGTCATCGGTTCTCCTGCGGTTGTGCGGGGATGGAGGTCTCGGAGGGGTCGAAGGGCGCCGCGCCCTCGTGGTGGAGGACGCCGACGGGGCCGGTCCACAGCCAGAGCGTCACCTGCTCGGTGAGCTCCTCCCGGGTGAGGCGGTCGGCACCTTCCGGATCCGACCCGTGGCCGAGCCACCACTCGCCGGCTCCGCGCACGAAGCCGACGGCGCCCGCCGCCCAGGCAGCCGCGAGCGCCGGGGGCACCTGCACCGCTCGGGCGAACGGCTCGGCCACCAGCTCGATGACGGAGTCGAGGTAGGAACCGAGCGCCTCGACCTGCCCGGTCCCGGCGACGCCCGGTGCGGGCTCGTTACCGCCGATGGCCGTGCGCGTCACGAACCAGTAGACGTTGGGCGAGTGCTCGATCATCTCGAGGTACACGCGGACCATCGCGCGCAGCGCGGCGTGCGGGGTGGGCGCCGCCTCGGCGGCCTCGCGGAGGGCGTCGTGCATCGTCGCGACGACGTGCGCGGCCACGGCGAGGCGCAGCCCCGCCTTGTCCTCGAAGTACCGGTAGACGATGGACTTGGACGTGCCCGCCTCGCCCGCGATCTCGTCCATCGAGACCCCGGGACCGCCGCGGTGCACGGCCTTGCGCGCGGCGTTGACGAGCTGCGCGCGCCGCGCGGCGCGATGATCGTCCCACCGAGTAGAACGACCATCGAGGGTCGACCGACCGTCGAGCTGCTCTGCGGCCGTCATCGGCCGCGCCTTGTGACTCGTCTCACGGGACTGAGAGTATCAGGTACTGTGAGTCCTACCTGACCGACGGAGTGAAGGATCTACCTGTGGCTACACGCAAGCCGTCCGACGGCTCCTCCCGGAGCGCGTCTGGGACCCCCGCCCGCGCCGCGAACCCGCACGCCCCCGCGGGCGTGCGCGACGCCGTGATCGTGGGCGGCAACCGCATCCCGTTCTCGCGGGCCGGCAGGAAGTACGCCGACGCCTCCAACCAGGAGATGTTCACCGCCGCCCTCGAGGGCCTCGTCGCCCGCTTCGGCCTGCAGGGCGAGCGGATCGGGGAGGTCGTGGGCGGCGCCGTCCTCAAGCACTCGCGCGACTTCAACCTGATCCGTGAGTCGGTGCTCGGCTCCTCGTTGTCACCCCAGACCCCGGCCTTCGACCTCCAGCAGGCCTGCGCCACCGGCCTCGAGGCCGCGATCACCGTGGCGAACAAGATCCGCCTCGGTCAGATCGAGTCCGGCATCGCCGGCGGCACCGACACCGTCTCCGACGCGCCGGTCGCGGTGAGCGAGGGCCTGCGCCGCGCGCTGCTCGACGCCTCGCACGCCAAGACCCTGCAGGCCCGGCTCAAGGCCTTCGCGAAGGTCCGCCCGTCCGACCTGAAGCCCCTCACCCCGGCCACGGACGAGCCGCGCACCGGCCTGTCGATGGGCGAGCACCAGGCCATCACCACCGCGCGGTGGGGCATCTCCCGCGCCGCCCAGGACGAGGTCGCGCTCGCCAGCCACCAGCACCTCGCGGCCGCGTGGGACGCCGGGTTCTTCGACGACCTGGTCACCCCGTTCCGCGGCCTGACCCGTGACGACAACCTGCGCGCGGACACCTCGACGGAGAAGCTGGCCAAGCTCAAGCCGGTGTTCGGCCGGGGCCTCGCCGAGCCGGCCGAGCCCACCATGACGGCGGGCAACTCCACCCCGCTGACCGACGGCGCCTCCACCGTGCTGCTGGCCTCCGCCGCGTGGGCCGCCGAGCGCGACCTGCCGGTGCTGGCGCGGCTCGTCGACGCCGAGACCGCCGCCGTCGACTTCGTGCACGGCCACGACGGCCTGCTCATGGCGCCCGTGCACGCGGTACCCCGCCTGCTGGCCCGCAACGGACTCGCCCTCGACGACTTCGACTTCTTCGAGATCCACGAGGCGTTCGCGTCGACCGTCCTGACCACGCTCGCCGCCTGGGAGGACGCGGACTACTGCAAGGCCGAGCTCGGCCTCGACGCGCCGCTCGGCAGCGTCGACCGGGAGCGGCTCAACGTGAACGGGTCCTCGCTCGCCGCCGGCCACCCGTTCGCCGCCACCGGCGGGCGCATCCTCGCGACCGCCGCCAAGCTCGTCGCCGCGAAGGCGGCCGAGACCGGCAAGCCGGCCCGGGCCCTCATCTCCATCTGCGCCGCGGGCGGCCTCGGCGCCACCGCCGTCGTCGAGTCCGTCTGAGAGGGGAACCCGTGACCGACTCCTACACCAAGGCCGTCAACTCCGGATTCACCAAGACCCTCGCGAAGAAGCTGGGCCTGCCGCGCCCCGCGATCCTGCGGCGCTTCCGCGCGGGCGACCCGCTCACCGTCGGGCCGGTGCTCGTCGTCGCCGACGACGCCTCCATGGGCGACGCGGACACGCTCGCCAAGGAGCTGCTCGGCTGGGGGCTCGACGTGCGCCGCCAGCCCACCGACGACACCCGCTGGGGCGCCGTCCTGCTCGTGCTCACCGAGACGAAGCGGCCCACCGACGTCTCGTCGGCCGTGCTCGCCACGGGCTCCGTCCTGCGCCGGCTCGCCACCAACGGGCGGGTCGTCACCCTCTCGCGCGCGGCCGCCGACGGCGACGCCCCGGCCCTGGCCGCGGCGCGCAACGGCGTCGACGGCTTCCTGCGCTCCCTCGCCAAGGAGCTGCGGGCCGGCGCCACCGGCAACGGGATCGTGCTCACCGACGGCGTGGCCGTGAACGGCACCTCCGTGCTCGCGACGCTGCGGTTCTTCCTGTCCGCCCGCTCTGCGTACGTGGACGGCCAGCTGCTGCCGGTCGGCCCGGCGGACGCCGACCTGCCCGCCGACTGGGACCGGCCTCTGGCCGGGAAGGTCGCCGTCGTCACCGGCGCGGCGCGGGGCATCGGCGCCGCTATCGCGAAGACCCTCGCGCGCGACGGCGCCACCGTGGTGTGCGTGGACGTCCCTGCCGCCGGCGAGGGCCTGGCCCGCACCGCCAACGCGGTGGGCGGCACGGCCCTGCAGCTCGACGTCACGGCGGACGACGCCGGCCGCCGCATCCTCGAGCACGCGCGCACCCGGCACGGCAGCCTCGACGTCGTCGTGCACAACGCGGGGATCCTGCGGGACAAGCTCCTGGCCAACATGAAGCCCGCGCAGTGGGACTCGGTCGTCGCCGTGAACCTCGAGGCCCAGCTGCGGATCAACGAGCAGCTGCTCGGCTCCGGCGTCGAGGGCCTGCGCATCGTGTCGCTCGCGTCGACCTCCGGCATCGCCGGCAACAAGGGCCAGACCAACTACGGCTTCTCCAAGGCCGGCGTCATCGGGCACACCCGCGCCACCGCCCCGTGGGCCGCGGCCCACGGCGGCACGGCGAACGCCGTCGCGCCCGGCTTCATCGAGACCGAGATGACGGCCTCGATCCCGTTCGCCACCCGCGAGGTGGCCCGGCGGCTCAACTCGCTGCAGCAGGGCGGCCGGCCGGCCGACGTCGCCGAGGCGATCGTCTTCCTGGCCTCGCCCGCCTCCGCGGGGGTCAACGGCCAGGTGCTGCGCGTGTGCGGGCAGAACCTGGTGGGGCGGTGACGGCCGGCACGCCGGCCACCGGCGCCGGCGAGCCGCTGCGCGTCGAGAGCCTGGCCACGCTGCCGGGGCTCGGCGGCCTGTACGCGCGGGGCGCCGCCGCGTCCGGCCGGATCGCCGCCGGCCGTGCGATGCCGGGGCTGCCGGTCATCGGTCAGGGCCGGTCGGTCGAGGGGGACGGCGAGGCCGCGCCCCTCACCCTGCCCGACGTCGCCTACCAGGTCACCGGCGTGCCGACGGCGGACCTCGCGCACCACCTGCACGACTACCAGCGACTGCTGCACGAGCCCGTCACCGACGTGCTGCCCGCGGGCTACCTCCACGTGCTCGCGTTCCCGCTGGCGACGGCGGTCATGGTGCGCGGCGACTTCCCGCTGCCGCTGCTGGGCATGGTGCACCTGGCGAACGACGTCGAGCTGCGCGGGCACGTCGTCCTCGGCGACGTGCTCGAGGTGCGCGCCTGGGCCGAGAACCTGCGTCCCCACAAGCGCGGGGTGCAGGTGGACCTGGTCGCCGAGGTGCGCCGCCAGTCCGAGCCGGACGCCCGCCCCGTCTGGCGCGGCGTCTCGACCTACCTCGCGAAGGGGTTCCACCTACCGTGGACGTCGGCGGACGCCGAGAGCTCGGCGGACGCGCCCGACGACGCAGAGGACCGCGCGCCCGCGGGCACGTGGACGGCCCCGCTGCCCACCGGCCGCTGGGCGCTCGGGCCCGGCACCGGCCGCGCGTACGGCGCCGTGTCCGGTGACCGCAACCCCATCCATCTGTCGGCACTGTCCGCCAAGGCCTTCGGCTTCCCGCGCGCCATCGCGCACGGCATGTACACGGCAGCCCGGGCGCTGGCGGACGTCGGGCACGCCCGCGGCGACGCCTACCGCTGGACGGTGGAGTTCGCGTCGCCCGTGCTGCTGCCCGGCACCGTCGACGTGGCGGTCACGCCCGACCCCGACGGTCCCGGGTTCGCGTACGTCGGTTGGAACGGCGGCCGCGGCCGTCAGCACTTCCGGGGCACGGTCACCCCGCTCTGACCCGGTGTCCGCGAGGTAGTCCGAGGGCTGCCGAGGTAGTTCGGAGCATGCCGAGGTAGTCGAAATCACGGCGAGGTAGTTCCGGGTTCGCACCACCGCGTCCCTGACGGCTGAGCCGAACTACCTCGCGGCGCTTCGAACTACCTCGCGGCGCTTCGAACTACCTCGGCACGATCCGGACTACCTCGCGGCGCTTGGACTACCTCGGCGTGCGGGCCTGCGGCAGGATCTGCGCATGACCACTCTCGGCTGCATCCTCGCGCCCTACGGCAACCCGCCCTCGCGGTTCGTCCCGTTCGCTCGCACCGCGGAGGCCGCCGGCCTCGACGAGGTGTGGCTCTGGGAGGACTGCTTCCTCGAGTCCGGCCCGTCGGCGGCGTCCGCGATGCTGGCCGCCACGCAACGGCTGCGCGTCGGGATCGGTGTCATGCCGCTGCCGCTGCGCAACGTGGCCCTCACGGCGATGGAGACCGCGACGCTCGACGGCATGTTCCCCGGCCGGTTCCTGCCGGGCGTCGGCCACGGCGTGCAGGACTGGATGGGCCAGGTCGGCGCGCGGGTGGCGTCGCCCCTGACGCTGATGCGCGAGCAGGTCGCCGCGCTGCGCGCCCTGCTCGCCGGCGATCGCGTCACGACGTCCGGTCGGTACGTCACGCTGGACGACGTCGCCCTCGACTGGCCGCCGGCCGCCGCTCCGCCCGTGCTCGCCGCGGCGAAGGGGCCGAAGACGCTGCGGCTGGTGGGCGAGATCGCCGACGGAGTGGTCATCGACGGAGACTCCGGGGTCGCCGGCGCGCGCCGGGCGATCGCGCTGCTCGACGAGGGGCGCGCCGCCGCGGGCCTGCCGCCCGTGGCGGACTCCGGCCCGGGGAGCGAGCACCCGTTCCGGGCGGTCGCCTTCGCCCAGGCCGCCACCGGCGACGGCGCGGCCGACCGGCTCCGGCGCTCACTGGCGCGTTGGGACGTCGACGCGACGTCCGACGAGGTGCTCGCCGACCACGCCAGCTGGGGCTCGGCGGAACAGGTCGCCGACGGGCTCCGCCGCTTCGCCGCGCTCGGCGTCTCGACCGTCGTCGCACAACCGACCCTCGACGACCCCGACCTCGACGGCTTCGCGGCCTTCCTCGGCGAGGAGGTCGCACCGCTGCTGCGGTAGCGGGCCCGACGACGTCAGCCCGCGGTGCGGGGGATCGTGCGCGTCCATCGGCGCTCGAAGACGACCTCGTCGCCGTCGCGCGCCACCACCTCGTTCTCGGTGAAGAAGCTGTCCGCGTCACAGCTGATCTCCGAGCGGGTGCGGATGCTCGCGTCCCACCCGCCGGTCATCCCCTCCGGCAGCGGGTCGCCCGGCGCACGGCGCAGGCGCACCGTCCAGTCCGAGCGCGTGCGGGCGCTCGTCGCGTCGCGACCGATCCAGTACCGCTCGAGCGCGTCCTCGGTGAACTCGAGGCCGTCGGGGTAGGTGCGGGTGCCGCCGTAACGAGGGTCGACCTCGAGGAGCCAGCGCCCCTCCGCGACGTCGCGCACCACCCGACGTTCCGGGCGCGGCTCGGCGCCTTCCCCGAAGACGACGCCCAGCGGCGGCGCCTGCTCCGGCTCCTCGAACACGACCGGCGGGTGCGACGACGCACGGTCGTGCACCGGCAGCTCGACGGCGCCGTCCCCGACCGCGACGGCCAGCACGGCGTCGCCCGGCTGCGGCCACACCCACGGCCAGTACGCGGACGACACCGCGAGCCGCAGCCGGTGGCCCGGCGCGAGCGCGTACCCCGTGCCGGTGAGCTCGAACGACACCTCCTCGGTGGCGCCCGGCGTCCACGCCACCGCCCGGTCGCGGCCGTGCCGGGCCGACAGGTTGAGCACGCCGCGCGTGACGAGCGTCGACGACCCGTCAGGGCCGACGTCGCACAGCCGCGCCACGACCTGCCCCTTCGCGGCCGAGCACGTGAGCCGCAGCCGCACGCGTGCCCGGCCGAGGATCTCCAGGGGCGCGGTCAGCGGCGCGGAGTCGAAGCAGAGCGACCGCCCGTCCTCCTCCCGCTGGTCGGGCGGCAGGTCGGCGTCGTTGCCGAACGGGAAGAACCGGCCGGCGTCGACCCCGGTGTGCGACGGCGAGTCCACGAGCCACGACGTCGGCACGGGGTGCCCGCCCGCGAGCGCCTCGACCGTCGGCGCCGTCGTCCGCAGCGCGTCCTCGGGCTGGTCGTCCGAACGGTCCGCGACGAGCGGCAGGTCGCGGGCGAACACGTGCGGCGACGGCCACGACGGCTCGCCGACCCACCGGCCGGGGAGCTCGTCGTAGACGGTGGCCGGCGGCACGGACTCGCTGATCCACGCGCGCAGCGGCGGGTCGTCCAGGACGCCGCGGTCGGTGCCCTTGAGCCAGTGGTCCCACCAGCGCAGCGTCTCCTGCAGGAAGCCGATGGCCGGGCCGGGCGGCAGGCCGCGGTCGGGGTACTGGTGCGACCAGGGCCCGAGGAGCCCGCGCACCGGGGCGCGGAGCGTGCCCTCGTCGCCGGCGGCGGCCAGCCGCAGCACGGTGTCGCGGTAGGGGTCGTTCCAGCCCCCCACGGCGAGCACGGCCGCGGAGATCGCCGAGTAGTCCTCGATGACGCTGCCGTGCCGCCAGTAGTCGTCGCGCGTCTGGTGGTCGAGCCAGGTGTGCACGAAGGGCTCGGTGTGCTCCAGCCGGTCGAGCCACTGCTCGCGCCAGCCCTCGCCGACGTGCGCCGGGTCGGGCGGTCGCGAGCAGAACGCGAGCATGGTGGCCGCCCAGGCGTGCATGTCGACGGCGAGCACGGAGCCGCCGGTGAAGTGCACGTCGTTGTCGTACCGGTCGTCGGTGGAGCAGACCGTGACGATCGCCTTGAGCGGCTCCGGCGCGAGCGCGGCGATCTGCAGGGAGTTGAAGCCGCCCCACGAGATGCCGAACATGCCGACCGCGCCGTCGCACCAGTCCTGCGCCGCCAGCCACTCGACGACGGTCACGCCGTCGGCGAGCTCGGTGGGCGAGTACTCGTCGTCCTGGTACCCGTCGGAGTTGCCGCTGCCCCGGATGTCGACCCGGACGGACGCGTACCCGTGCCCGGCGTAGTAGGGATGCCGCTGCGCGTCGCGCGGTGCCGTCCAGTCGGACAGCCGGTAGGGCAGGTACTCGAGGATCGCCGGGACGGGAGCCGGGTCGACGGGCCGCCAGACCCTGGCGGCGAGCCGGGTGCCGTCGGCCAGCGGGATCCAGTGGTCCTCGACGGTGGTCTCGTAGGGCAGGTCGGTCACGTGGCGCATGGTGTCCTCCGGGGCGCTCGACGACGGGTGGGCGGCGGCTCGGCGGTCGCTAGTGCACGGGGTGCATGGTGCGCTTCATCCACGGCGACAGGGCGAGCACGACGACGGCGACGACCACGGGCACGGCGCCGTTGACCGCGAAGTACACGCTCTCGGGGACCTCTCCGTAGAAGCGGACCGTCTGCGCCTGGATGCCGTTGGCCAGCGCGATGGACAGGAACCAGACCGCCATCGACTGGCTGGAGAAGGCGGCCGGGGCGAGCTTGGTGGTGGCGGACAGGCCGGTGGTCTGCAGCAGCACGTCGCCGAGGCCCAGCAGGAGCAGCGAGACGAGCATCCACCAGACGGCGATCCGCCAGTCGCCGGACTGCCCGCTGACGGCCGGGACGAGGATCAGGTAGGACAGGCCGCCGAGCAGCGCGCCGAACGCGACCTTCTTCGAGGCGTGCGGCTGCCGCGGCCCCAGCCAGGTCCACAGGGCGGCGACGAGCGGGGCGACCAGCACCTCAGCCGCGCCGAGGTAGGAGCTGAACCAGGACGACGGGACGTCCCAGCCGAAGATGGTGCGGTCCACGTGGTCCTCGGCCAGCAGGATGAGCACCGAGTACGCCTGGAACAGCACGAAGTTGAACGCGACCGACGCGACCCACAGCACGAGGAACGGGCGCAGCCGGCCGCGCTCCTCCCCCGTCACGCGCGGGCTGCGGAACATCACGGTGAAGTAGACGATCGGCGCGACCATCGCGATCACGGTGAGGGCGTCCACCACGCCCGCGATGCTGAGACGGCCCAGGAGGCCGAGCACGACGAGGACGACGACCACGGCGGCGGCCGAGCCCCCGAGGATCCAGCGCGTGCGGCGCGCGGCGTCCGGGGGCAGCGGCGCCTCCGCACCCCGCCCGTACCCGGGGATGCGACGCCGGCCCGCGACGTACTGGATCAGCCCCGCCGTCATGCCGATCGCCGCGGCGGAGAAGCCCCAGTGCCAGCCGACCTCGGCGCCCAGCCACCCGGTGACCAGCGGGCCGAAGAAGGCGCCCACGTTGATGCCCATGTAGTAGAGGGCGAACCCGGCGTCGCGCCGCTCGTCGTCGGTCGAGTAGAGCTTGCCGACGAGCGTCGACACGTTGGGCTTGAGCAGCCCGGTGCCGAGGCTGATGAGCACCAGGCCCACCCACGTGGAGAACTCCGCCGGGATCGCCATCGTGTAGTGGCCCGCGGCGATGAGGATGCCGCCCCACAGCACGCTCCGGTAGGAGCCGAGGACCCGGTCCGCGATCCACCCGCCGCCCACCGACACGAGGTAGACCATCGTGCCGTAGCCGGCGGCGATCGACGCCGCGTTGCCGGGCTCCATCGCGAGGCCGTCGTCGGCGACCGACGCGGTGAAGTACAGGACCAGGATGGCCTGCATCCCGAGGAACGAGAACCGCTCCCACACCTCGAGGCTGAACAGCGTGGCGAGGCCGCGCGGATGGCCGAAGAAGGTCCGGCCCTCGTGCTGCTCGCGTTCGGGTGCCGGGTCGACGGCGGGGGCGTCCTCGGTGGTCACAGGCTCTCCAGGGCTCGGGGACAGGTCTGGCGACGAGCCGACGACGTCGCGCCTGGCCCGGGCCGGCCGTCGACCCTACCTGTCGTCCTCCCGCCAGGGTCTCACCGCCCGGCTGCCGGGACCCGTCGAACGGGTCAGCCCGCCGCGAGCCGCCGCTCGAGCCTGTCGCGCACGTCCGGCCACTCGTCGTCGACGATCGAGAAGTAGGCGGTGTCCCCCACGGTGCCGTCGGCGGCGACGCGGTGCTTGCGCAGCACGCCCTCCGGCTTGGCCCCGAGCCGCTGGATGGCCGCGCACGACCGGGCGTTGCGGGAGTCGGCGCGCAGCGCCACCCGGCGCAGCCCCCACTCCTCGAACGCATGCCGCAGCAGCAGGAGCTTGCACGCCGGGTTCGTGGCGCCGCCCCACCAGTCGCGGCCGTAGAACGTCGTGCCGATCTCCACGCGGCCCGGTCCGAGGGCGAGGTCGTAGAAGCGGGTGGACCCCCGTACCGTCCCACGACCGCCTGCGCCGTCGTCGCCCACGACGGCGAACGCCATCGTGCCTGCGGTGGCGACGCCTGCGGCGATCCACGCCTCGAGGTCCGCGACGCCGGCCGGGACGGGCGAGGTCATGCCGAACCACAGGTCGGCGTCGACGAGCGGGAACAGGGCGGCGGCGTGCTGCGGGCCGAGCGGCTCCAGGCGCACGCCGTGGCCGGCGAGGACGAGATCGTGGTTCACGCGCTCATCCTCGCCGACCGTGCACCTGCGCCCGTCCGCGTGCCAGGATGCGGGCGGCACGGCCAGGGCGGCGGCCCCGTTTGCCGTCAGCGACTCGGGTGGTCGTCCACGCGCACCAGGTTCCGGCCGCGCAGGGTATAGATCCGCCCGTCCTCGTCGACGTTGAGGTGGGACCCGCTGTACCAGCCGCCGGCGGTCTCCGCGATCACGACCGCGGCCGCGAACGAGCGGGGGTCGAACCGGAACAGCGTGGTGTCGGAGACCGCGTAGACGACGCCGCGGTTCGTGACCATCGCCGCGAAGCCCGGCACGAGCGCCTTGTGGCTCGCCGTGTGGACGACCCGCCGCCGGACCCGGTCGACGACGACGAGCGTGCCGCCGATGGTGAGCGCGTACAGATGACGCCCCTGGACGGCGAGGGCGGCGATACCCTTCGGCTGCCCCGTCTCGATCCGCCAGAGCTCGGTGCCTGCGACCGGGTCCCACGCGACGACGGTGCCGCGAGGGCCGGTCTTCTGGGCGTTGTCGCCGCCGAGGTAGGCGACGCCGTCCGCGGTCGCGACCGCGCGCACGAGCTGGATGTCGTCGATCGGGTCGGTCGCGATCGACGACCCGCCGGTGCCCGGGCGGTAGGTCCAGAGCGACCCGCCGCCCTCGGTGTCCGACTGCACGCCGACCAGCAGGAGCCGGTTGACGTCGTCCCACGCCGTGTCGAGGGGGCGGTTCTGCTCCGACGAGAAGGCGGCGACCTGCGCCGGGCCGTCGCCGCCGCGAGGGTCGTAGGACCAGATCCCCTGGGAGTTGTACTGGCCGGTGTACAGCACGCCGTCGACGACGTCGGCGTCCTTCGCCTCCCCCGGCACGCGGAAGTTCACGACCTCGCCGGTCGCGACGGAGTGCCGGGCGATCACGCCGTTGCCGCCGACGTACACGTAACCCGCGCCGGCGGCGATCCCCATGCACGTCTGCGCGGAGACCGGCGCGCCGGCCTCCGCGAGGTCGGTCGTCGTCCACTCCCGGGTCGCGAGGTCGATCTCCGCCACGAAGCCGAAGGCCGACGTGACGTGGAGCCTGCCGTCCCGCAGGTCCACGCCCCAGATCTCCCCGAGCTCCAGGGTGCCGAGGTCGAGCTGCGCGATCGTGCCGTCCGCCCTGCGGACGAGGATGCCGGTCTCGTTGGCGAAGTAGAGCGTGTCGCCGTCGGCCGCGAAGTTCTTCGCCGTCTTCCCGATCGAGGTCGTGACCGTGGCCGACGCCGGGTCCGACAGGTCGATCAGCGCGACCTTCGAGCTGGCGGTCGACGCGGCGGTCGAGGCGACGAGCCGGTCGCCCACGACGGCCAGGTCGCGGATGCTCGGGTCGACGGTCAGCTCGTCGGGCACGACCTGGCTGAAGGCCCCGGACGCCCGGTCGTACGCCACGAGCGACGCGCGGCTCGTGCCCCCGCCCCCGCCGAAGGTGGTGCCGGCGCCGACGTAGACCGTCGCGTCGGTCGCGGCGACCGCCCGCGCGAGCGTGGAGGCCGCGTCGGGGACGCCGAGGGAGGTCACCTCGCGCGTCGCGGGGTCGTACTGCCACAGCTCCGGCGGGGTGGGGCTCCCGCCGCCGACGGCGAACACGGTGCCGTCGGGAGCCACCGCCACGGCCCGCACGTCGCGGTCGCCGATCCGGCCGAGCTCCTCGGCGGGGCCGTCCGGCGTCGTCAGGTCCCAGCGGTAGAGGTTGGCCTCGGGACCGTCCGACTTCTTGAGCATCCCGAAGTACAGGTACCGGCCCGTCGGGTCCCCGGCCATCGCCTGGATCGCGTACCCGGTCGCCACCGTCGTCGTCGCCGTCACGGTGCGCGTCGGCAGGTGGAACGCGACCACCCGCGCCGGCTCGACGTTGCGCGTGCCGATGTACACCGTGTCGCCGACGAGCTCGGCGCTCATCAGCGCGAACTGCTCCACGGCGGGGCCGAGGTCGACGACCGTCGGCCCGGCGGGGCGTGCCGCGGAGAGTCCGAACGCGCCGGCGGGGCTCCCCGCGACGGCCGTGGCGACCGCGGCCAGGACGCCGACCCCGCCGGCCTGCAGGACCACCCGTCGGGAGGGCGTGGGGTGCGTGGTCATCTGAACTCCTTCGTTCGTCAGCGGATGGTGCGGGACTCCTCGGGCGTCAGGCCCGAGGGTCAGGCCGTGATCGCCATCTGGTCGGCCTGGATCTCGTACCCGAGCGGGCGCCCGTGCACGAGGCGCTGCAGCTCCTCGAGGACGACGGCCGCGAGCCGCCCGAGCTCGACGCCGAGCGACCCGGCGATGTGCGGGGTCAGCAGCGCGTGGTCGTGGGCGTACAGGGGGTGGTCGTCGTCGAGCACCCACGGGGTGGTGACGTCGAGGATCGCGAACAGGTCCCCGGCCACGACCCGTGCCGTCAGCGCGTCCTGGTCCACGATCTCGCCGCGCGCCGTGTTCACGAGTGTCGACCCGGCGCGCATCAGGCCGATGCCGCGCGCGTCGAGCAGGTGCCGCGTCGAGGGCAGGGACGGGGCGTGCACCGAGACGACGTCCGACGTGGACAGGAGCTCGTCGAGCCCGAGCCGCTCGACCCCGAGCCCGGCCGCGTCCGCCTCCGTCAGGTAGGGGTCGTAGGCGACGACCTCGAGCTCGTACGGCCGCAGCAGCTCGACGACCTTGCGCCCGATCTTCGACGCGCCCACGATGCCGACCCGCTGGCCGAAGTTCCCCAGGCCCGGAAAGGCCTGCTCGACGTCGAACTCCCGCCGCGACTCCTGGTAGCGGGCCGCGATCGGCAGCACCTTCTTGTTCGCGAGGACGATCATCGCGACCGTGTACTCGGCGACCGGCACCGCGTTCGCCTCCGCCGCGGAGCTGACCCGGACGCCCCGGCGGAGCACCTCGTCCGCGACGTACGGCTTCACGGTGCCGGCGGCGTGCAGCACCGCCCGCAGCCGCGGCGCGGCGTCGAGCACGGCCGCGTCGACGAACGGGGCGCCCCAGCCCGTGACGAGCACGTCCACGTCGGCCAGCACGCGGAGCGCCTCGGGGGACTCGAGCTCGGTGAGGAACCCGCGGACGTCGGCGACCTCCTCGAACTGCGCGGTCCGCGCCGGGGGGAAGACCCGCTCGCGCGCCTCGGGGGCCATCGCGAAGGCGACCGTGACCCGCGCGCTCACTTGACGCTCCCCGCCGCCAGGCCGGCCCGCCAGAAGCGCTGCAGCAGCACGAAGGCGACCACCAGGGGCACGATCGACAGGAACGACCCGGCGATCACGAGCGGCGAGTACTCCGGGTTCTGCTGCACCTGGCTCTGCCAGAGGAAGATGCCCACGCTCGTCGGGAAGAGGCTGCGGTCCTGCAGCATGATCAGCGGCAGCATGAAGTTGTTCCAGATCGCGACGAACTGGAACAGCGCGATCGTCACGAACCCGGGCACGAGCATCGGCAGCCCGACGCTCAGGAAGCTGCGCACGGGCCCCGCGCCGTCGACCCGCGCGGCCTCGAGCACCGCGTCCGGCAGGTAGCCGGAGCTGAACACGCGGGCCAGGTACACGCTGAACGGGTTGCAGAACGCGGGGATCAGCACCGCCCACATCGTGTTCGTCAGGCCGACCGACGCGGCGAGCAGGTAGAGCGGGATCACGGTGGCGGTGTTCGGGATGAGCACCCCGACCAGCACCGTGCTGTACAGGGCGCTCTTGCCGCGGAACGCGAGCTTGTCGAAGGCGTACCCCGCCAGGAGGGAGATGAAGGCGGCCACCAGGGCGCCCGCGCCCGCGTACAGGATGCTGTTGCCGAGCCAGCGGAGGAAGATCCCGCCGTCCTCTGCCAGGAGCCGCTGGAGGTTCGCGACGAACGACCCGCCGGGGGTGAAGACGCTCGCGCCGTAGAGCGTCGAGGCGTCCTTGGTGGTGGCGAAGACGAGCCACAGCAGCGGCAGCACCATGTACGCCGCGCCCACGACCAGGATCCCGTTCGTGCCGAGCGTCGCCCCGAGCCGGCGTCGCGGTCGGCGGGTGCGGTGGCGGCCGGCGGGCGTCGGCGGTCGGACGACGGCGGCGCCGTCGGTGGTGCGCGGCGACGCCGCGACGGTCGCGCTCATCGCGTGCCTCCCTTCGAGGTGAGGTGGCTGACCACCCAGGACAGCGCGCCCGCGAGGAGCGCGAGGACGATCGACGCGGCCGCCGCCTGGGGAAGGTTGTTGCGGTTGAACGCCGCGTCGTAGGCCCACATGTTCGGGACCCAGGTGCTCGTGACCGCGGTCGTCGCGGTCGAGAGGATCTTGGGCTCGGTGAAGAGCTGGAGGGACCCGATGATCGTGAACAGCAGCGCGACCCCGAGCGCGGGACCGATGAGGGGCGCCTTGATCGCGAGGGCGGCGCGGATCTCCCCGGCCCCGTCGACGCGGGCGGCCTCGAGCACCTCGCGCGGCACGGCCTGCAGGGCCGTGAACAGGATGATGACGTTGTAGCCCGCCCACTCCCACACGGCGACGTTCACCATCGACGGCAGCACCAGGTGCACTGAGAGGAAGTCGACCTGGATCCCCCCGGACGCGAGCGCGGAGACGATGGGGCTCACGCCGGGCGTGTAGAGGTAGGCCCAGATCAGGGCCGCGATGACGCCCGGGACGGCGTGCGGCAGGAACAGCAGGACCTGGAACAGCCGCCGGGCCTTCGCCACGGCCGCGTCGAGCAGGAGCGCGAGGGCGAGGGCGACGCACAGCAGCGTCGGGACGTAGAGCACGCAGTAGAGCGCGAGCCGCCCGAAGCCGGCGACGAACGTCTCGCTCGCGAGGACGTCGGCGTAGTTGCCGAGCCCGACGAAGACCTTCTCGGCGCCGCCGAACCCGAGCCCGCTGCGCCGCTCGGCGAACAGGCTCAGGCCGATCGCGTAGATCACGGGCGCGATCATGGCCACGAGGAAGACCAGGAAGAACGGGGTCAGGAAGAGTGCGGCGGTGCGGCCCCCGGTGCCCCGGATCGGCCGGCGCCGCAGGCGCTGCGGCGAGTCGTCGACGCGCACGGTCATGGTGGTGCCTTTCGATGAGTGGTGCCGGCGCGGCCGCGCCGCGCCGGCACCGGTCGGCCTACTCGGTGACGTCGAGCCCGAGCTGCTCGAGACCGCCGACGGTCGCGCCCTGCGTCTTCTCGAGCGCGGCTCCGAGCGTCGGCGCGGTGGTCACCGCGTCGACCAGCGCCGTGTTGGTGATGTCGTAGTCCGGCCCCCATGCCCAGCCGGGCGCGACCTGCGCGGACGCCTCGTCGAAGACCTGGTAGATGTCGTTCCCGTAGTAGCCGGTGGGCGCCACCTTCTCGGCGACGTCGTTCAGGCCGGGGTAGGCGAGGTAGGCCGTGCCGACGTCGCCGCGCGCCTCGACGGCGGCCGGGTCGGTGGTGAGGAACTCGAGGAACTTCGCGGCCGCGGCAGGGTTCTCGGAGTTCTTCGTGACGGCGAAGCTCGTGCCGCCGCTGAGGGCGCCGGACGGCTCGCCGTCCCACGACGGCGGCACCGCCGCGATCCACTTGCCCTTCTGCCCCGCGGCCTCGGTGCGGGTCATCAGGCCCGACGCGCTCCACGAGCCGCCCACCCAGCCGTTCACGACGCCGTTGTTGAGGTCCGCGTTCCACTCGTCGCTGAACCCGACCTGCTCCTTGACGAGGTCCTCGTCGACGAGCTTCTGCCAGTAGTCGGCGACCTTCGTGCTGGCCTCGTCGTCGATCGAGACCTTCCAGTGGTCGCCGTCCACGCCGAACCAGCTCGCGCCCGCCTGCCACGCCAGCGGCGCGAGCGGGGGCTCGTTCGTGAAGAAGCTCGTGAGGTAGGCGTCGGGGTCCGCCTTGCGCACGGCACGCGCCGCGGCCTCGAACTCGTCCCACGTCGTCGGGACCTCGACGCCCGCGGCGTCGAGGACGTCCTGGCGATACCACATGACCAGCGGCGGCGCGTCGTAGGGCATGCCGTAGGTCTCGTCGCCGAAGGTGACGAGACCGCGCACCTGGTCGGAGTACTCGTCCAGCGTCGCCGCGGGGACGAGGTCGTCGACGGGGACGACCTGGCCGGAGGCGGCGAAGCCGGGGAGCCGGTAGTACTCGACGCCGACCACGTCGGGACCGGTCCCGGAGTCGATCGCCGCGGAGAGCTTGGTGTAGCCGCCGTTGGCGCCGTTCGGGATCTCCTCGAAGTCGACCTTGACGTCGTCCTGGCTCGCGTTGAACGCGGCGGCGACGTCGGCCATGCCGCTCAGCGACGACCAGAACGTGATCTCACCGGTGGGCTTCGAGGCCACGGGCGTGGCCGCGGAGCCGGAGGTGCAGCCGGCAAGCAGGGCGCCGGCGGCCAGGAAGGCTGCCGCGGTGAGCGGAGCGCGACGCAGGCTCATGGGATTCTCCTTTGAATGTGAAGCGTGCAGTCGCCACTGAACCCGAGCAGGGCTCCGCATCACAAGCAGAAGGAGACATTCGAACATTACCGCACATCTATGAGGCGATACGAGTGGACTCCCGCTCGACGAGGGTCGGCAGCAGCATCATCCGCACGACCGCACGGCTGGCCCGCTCCGCCTGGCGGAGGTGGTCGACGCACAGGCGCAGCGCGGCGTACCCGAGGTCGTGCTTCGGCGGGGCCACCGCGGTGAGCGGCACGGCCGCGAGGGCGGAGAACTCGTCGTCGTAGGCGACGAGCGCGAAGTCCTCCGGGATCCGGATCCCGCGCTCCGCCGCGAGGTCCGCGAACGCCATCGAGTCCACGTCGCCCAGCACCAGCGCCGCGGTCACCTCCCGCTCCACGCAGACGTCGAGGAACCGCTCGATCTCCTCGATCGTCACGTCCTCGCCGACCCCCGGCGCGGGCAGCACCCGCTGGAGCGCGTGCTCCTGCAGGCCCAGGCGCGCCATCGTGCTCTCGTACCCCTCGCCGAGGGGATCGGTGGTCGGCGTCTCGCGCGCGGCGAGAGCGATGCGACGGTGCCCCAGCTCGGCGAGGTGGCGGACCGCGAGCTCGGCGCCGTAGGCGTGGTCGCTGCGCACCCACTCGAGCCGTCCCGCGCCACGCTCGTCGATGGCACGCTCGACGACCACGACCGGGATCGTCGCCCCGGTCAGCAGCGTGTGCAGGCCCGAGCCCTCCACGAGGCTGCCCCGCGGCGTGATCATCAGTGCGTCGACCCCGCCGGCGATCATGCGCTCGGCCTGGCGCAGCTCCTCGCGCTCGGAGTAGTTCGTCGTGCCGAGGACGAGCCGGCAGTTGAGCTCCCGGGCCGCGTCGCTCGCCCCCCGGATCACCTGCGGGTAGTAGTAGCTCGCCGAGGGCGCGATCATGCCGATCGTGGCGACCGGGCGCTCCTGCCGACGTCCGGCGCGGTCGGTCGCCCGCTCCTGCTGCCGAGCCACGGCGCTCGAGACCGCCCCGCCGTGCACGCGCACGAGCAGGCCGCGGGACTCCAGCTCGGCCAGGTCGCGCCGCAGGGTCATCTCGGACACGTGCAGCCGCGGGGACAGCGCGGCGATCCGGAGCGAGCCCCGCAGCTCGAGCTCCCGCAGGATGGCGTCGTGCCGGGCGGCAGCGACCATGGCGACCTCCGCGTGTGTGACTCTGTGCGTTCTCGAAACCTCACACAGTCAACCACACCCCGCGATCCCCGTCGGGGGTGGCCGATCGCCCGGGACACGACCTTCGGGCACCGAGGGTTGTGCGTCCGCCGGCGGCCTCGCGCCCGGCTCGGCGTCACCGGCCGGCCTCGGACGCCGGGCAGGGTGGGTAGCGTGCGGAGCATGGACGCCCTGCACGAGCTGACCGCCGCCCGCCTGCGCGACCTCCTGCGGTCGGGCGAGCTCACCCCCACCGAGGTGGCCGACCACTTCCTGGCGCGCATCGAGCGCGCCAACCCGGAGCTGGGTGCGTTCGTCTCGGTCACGCCGGGGGCCGCGCGGGAGCGGGCGGCGCGCCTCGAGCGCGACGGCGTGCAGGGCCGGGCGCCCCTGTGGGGGCTGCCCGGCGGCGACAAGGACCTGTGGATGCGGGCCGGCGTGCCGGCCGGCCTCGGCTCGCGTGCCTTCGCCGGGGACGACGCCGTCGTGCCGCCCGTGAGCGACGAGATCGTCGAGGTGCTCGACGCGGCTGGGGTCGTGAGCCTCGGCCGCACGACGGCGCCCGAGCTCGGCTTCCCCGCGTACACGGAGCCGCTCGCCGGGCCCGTGGCACGCAACCCCTGGGACCTGGGGCTGGGCGCCGGCGGGTCGAGCGGCGGCGCGGCCGTGGCCGTCGCGGCCGGGCTGCTGCCGTGCGCGCCCGGGTCGGACGGCGGCGGGTCGGTGCGCATCCCCGCGGCCGCCTGCGGCGTGGTGGGGCTCAAGCCCAGCCGGGGCCTCGTCCCGGCGGGATCGGGGCAGGAGTCCCTGGGCGGGCTGGTGGTGAACGGCCCGCTCGCGCGCACGACCGAGGACACGGCGCTGCTGCTCGAGGGCATGCTCACGTGGACGCCCGACGGCCGGGTGGCGCACCCCCTGACGCTGCGCGCGCCGTCGGCCCGCGCCGGGGACTACCTGGCGGCGGCGCGCCGCGGCGAGGTCGCGGGCAGCGGCGGGGAGGACGTTCGAGGCCGGTTCCGGGTGGCCGCGACGACCGACTCGGCGTGGGACGACTTCTACGCGATCACGACGTCGGACGCCGCGCGCGCGGCGCTGGACGCCGGGGTCCGCGAGCTCGCCGGCCTCGGGCACGAGGTCGAGGAACTCGCCCTCCAGCCGGACCCGGCCTACGGACCGGCGTTCCGCACCCTGTGGATGGCCGGCGCGTCGGCGGTGCCCCTCGACGACCCCGGGCGCCTCGACCGGCTCGAGCCCCTCACCCGCTGGCTGATCGCCCGCGGCCGGCAGGTGCCCGCGCGCGAGCTCGCGGAGGCCCTGCGTGCGCTCACCGGGTTCGAGCGCCGGCTCGTGGCGCAGGTGTCGCGGTTCGACGCCGTCGTGACCCCGGCGCTGGCGATGACGCCGCGGCCGCTCGGCTGGTTCGACCCCGAGGACCCGGAGCGCAACTTCGAGCAGCAGTGCCAGTACACGCCGTGGACGTCGATGCTCAACGTGGCCGGCCTGCCCGCGATCACCGTGCCGACGCGCCCGACCGACGACGGCCTCCCCATGGGCATCCAGCTGATCGGCCGGCCCGGCGGGGAAGCGACGCTGCTCGCGCTCGCCGCACAGCTCGAGGACCGGCTGCACTGGGCGGACCGGCACCCGCCCGTGTGGTGACCCGCAGGCCGGCGTGACGACGGCCCCTTCCCTGCCCGCCCGGGCGGCCGCCGGCGCGCCTCAGGCGTGGACCGGCTCCGGTGCGGTGCTGCCCAGCGACGCGCAGCCCTCGCCGCCGGTCTGCTCCGCCGCGGCGATGTACCCGGCCAGCGCGGAGCGAGACCGGGCGAGCCTGGACATCTGGTCCTCCACCCGCTGCAGCCGTGCGCGCATCGCCGTCACGAGCTCGGGGCATCCGAGCAGCTCCGGCGCCTCCCCGACCGCACAGGGGAGCACGAAGGCGATGTCCTCGGACGACAGCCCCGCGTCGAGCAGGTGCCGGATCTGCCGCACGCGCAGCACGGCGCCCTCGTCGAACACGCGGTAGCCGTTCGCGCTCCGCGCCGCCTCCAGGAGACCCTGGGACTCGTAGTAGCGCAGCTGGTGGGCCCGGACGCCCGTGCGTCGGCTCAGCTCCCCGATCCGCATCCTGTCCCCCTTGACCTTCACACCGGTATGAACGTCGACGATGCTGCCATGACCACCGGAATCCACCACTCGTCCCCCACGGCCGTCTCCGTCGTCGGCCTCGGCCTCATGGGCCGCGCCCTCGCCCAGGCCCTCCTGCGGGCCGGGCACCACGTCACCGTCTGGAACCGCACCCCCGCCAAGGCCGCCGCGCTCGTGGCGGACGGCGCGCGCCTGGCTCCCTCGGCGGGCGCCGCGCTCCGCTCCGCCGACCTGACGATCCTCTGCCTCACCGACGACGAGGCCGTGCGCGGGCTGCTCGGTCAGGACGGCGTCGTCCTGGCGGGCACCACACTGGTCAACCTCACGTCCGCCGGCTCGGCGCAGGCCCGGGAGACCGCCCGATGGGCCGAGCAGCGCGGCGCGCGCTACCTCGACGGCGCGATCATGGCCGTCCCCCCGGCGATCGGGACGGCCGAGGCCGTCATCCTGCACAGCGGCCCGAGGACCGACTTCGAGGCGCACGAGCCGACCCTCGCCGCGCTCGGCACCGTCACGTACCTCGGCGACGACCCCGGGCTCGCGTCGCTCTACGACGCGGCCGGCCTCACGATGATGTGGAGCGTGCTCAACGCCTGGCTGCACGGCACCGCCATGCTCCGCGCGGCCGGTGTGGACGCCGCGTCGTACGCGCCCTTCGCCCAGCAGATCGCGGTGGGCGTGGCCGGCTGGCTGCCGGGGTACGCGGAGCAGGTCGACCGCGGCTCGTTCCCCGCGGAGGTCTCGGCCCTGGAGACCGACGCGCGGGCGATGTCGCACCTGCTGCACGAGAGTGCGGCACTCGGCGTGAGCACCGAGCTGCCGAGGCTGTTCAAGGCACTGGCGGACAGGGCGATCGCCGCGGGGCACGGGTCCGAGCAGTACCCGGTGCTGATCGAGGAGTTCGGCAGGCCGACGCCCTGACCTGCCCCGACGGCCGGCCCCGGACGACGGCCCGGGACGGGCGGGTGCGAGTCCGCGCTCCCACGCCTAATGTCGTTTCTTGAGGTCGATCGACGACGGAAGGAGCCCCATGGGACTCGGAGACAAGGCCAAGCACCTCGCAGAAGAGGCCGAGGGCAAGGTCAAGGAGGCAAAGGGCAAGCTCACCGACGACGAGGCGAAAGAGGCCGAGGGCAAGGCCCAGCAGTCCAGCGCCAACCTCAAGCAGGCGGGCGACGACGCCAAGGACGCATTCAAGAAGTGACCCGCTGACGACGACGGGGCGCCACCGCACGGTGGCGCCCCGTCGTCATGTCCGGGCCTCGACGCCGGGCGCGGTCAGACGTCGTCGGGCAGGCAGCCGAACGCCTCGTCAGCGCCCAGCGCGGCGGTGGCGAGCAGCCCTTCGAGGCCCGAGCCCTCGGGCACGGGGCGCGGGTCGTCGACGACGACCCACAGGCCGTCGACCACGTCGTACCGCGCCTGCGGCCCCTCGATGACGAGCGACCGGACGGCGCCCACGAGGCGCTCGACCTCCTCCCCCGCGGTACCGAGGCCCACCGAGGCGCGCACCGCGCCGGCGTCGAACCCGAGCCGCCCCAGCAGCGGGTGCGCGCAGAACCGCCCGTCGCGCACGCCGATGCCGTGCTCGGCCGACAGGTACGCGGCGACCAGCCCCGGGTCGTAGCCGGAGACGGTGAACGTCACGACGCCGACCGGGTCGACGGCGTCGTCCCAGACGTGCACGACCTCCACCCGGTCCAGCGCGCCGAGGCCGTCCACGAGCCGGCGCCGCAGCGCGTCCTCGTGCTCGCCGGCGACCCGCGGGTCGAGGGCGGCGAGCTCGTCGCACGCGGCGGCGAGCGCCACCGCGCCGATCACGTTGGGCGACCCGGCCTCGTGCCGCGCCGGCCCCTCGTGCCAGTCGGTGCCCGCCGTGCGCACCCGGCGCACCGCACCGCCGCCGGCCAGGTACGGGGTGCCGCCGTCGAGCCAGTCGCGCCGCCCGACCAGGGCGCCGGCGCCGAACGGCGCGTACGTCTTGTGCCCGGAGAACGCGACGTAGTCGACCCCGGTCTCCGCGAGGGAGAACCGGCGGTGCGGCACGAGCTGTGCGCCGTCGAGGACCACGCGCGCGCCCGCGCCGTGCGCCGCGGCGACGACGTCGGCCACCGGCAGAGCCTCGCCCGTGACGTTCGACGCGCCGGTGAGCGCGAGGAGCGCGTAGGGCCGGCCGGTGGCGACCCCCGCGGCGAGCTCCTCCGTGATCTCCGCGAGCGTCGCGGCGACCGAGGGGCCGCCGGTCACGACCGTGGCGTCCGTGGACCGCTGCCAGGGCAGAAGGTTGGCGTGGTGCTCGATGTCGAGCACGAGCACCCGCCCCGGCTCGCCCGTCACCGGGTCGGCGGGCACGCAGCCCGCGAGCAGGTTGAGCGAGTCCGTGGTGTTGCGCGTGACGATCGTCAGGTCGTCGTCCCGGGCGCCGACGAACGCGCCGATGGTGCGGCGTGCCGTCTCGTACAGGGCGGTCGAGACCTGCGACAGGTAGCCGGCGCCGCGGTGCACGCTGGCGTACAGCGGCAGCACGCGCGTGACGCGGTCGGCGACCGCCTCCAGGGCGGGGGCCGACGCCGCGACGTCGAGGTTGGCGTACGGCACCTGGCGGCCGTCGACGAGGGGCACGAGCGTGTCGGCCCCGACGACGGGCAGCACGGGTGCGACGTCGTGCACCGGGGCGGCGACGGGCGCCGGGGCGGGCGCGGTGGTGAGCGTGGTCATGCGTGGTCCTCCTCGGTCGTGCCGGGGAGGTGGCTCCCCGCGCTTGCCCGCACGCCGGACGGCGCGGGGCCAGGTCGTCACCCGGGGCACCCCGCCGCGAGAGGAGGGTTGCCGGCCAGCGAGCCGGGGCTTGACGCTGGCGCTCTTGACCTGCCGCCCATCGTGCGGTGACCGGCGCGCGTCGTCAAGCGCTGGGACGGCCTTCTCACGATGCGGGCACGGGGTGGCCCCGCGGGCCCGCGCCCGAGAGAGTCCGCGCATGATCTCCGTCCGCCGCGCGACGACTCTCGACGTCGGCGCGATCCACCTCCAGCTCAGCATCGCGTGGGACAACACCCGGGCGCAGTCGCTCTACGAGGCCGAGGGGTTCGAGCGCGAGCGCGAGTTCGTCACGTACCGCCTCCCCCTCGGCTGAGGGCTCGGCGATGTCCAGGATCGGTGGTGGGGCCGACGGCCCGCTCGGCGCGGAGCTCGACGCCGCGCTGCGGTCCGGAGACCCGCACGCGTGCCGCCGCGCCGTGGCCGAGGCAGTGGCCACCGCCGGGCCGGACGACGTGCTCGACGTGCTCGGCAGGCACGCCGCCGCGGGCTCCGTGCTCGGCACCGAGCTGCTGGTCGAGCTGCTGGACGAGTCGGGCGTGGTGCGCCGGTTCGTGCGCGGGGCGCTCCTCGACGAGTCGGCGGTGGACGACGTCTGCCAGGACGTGCTGATCTCCGTCGCGGGCTCGCTGGGGTCGTTCGCCGGCGCCTCGAAGGTCACCACCTGGGTGCACGGGATCGTGCGCCACCGGGTGGTCGACCACCTGCGCCGGCAGCGGGCCACGGCACCCCTGCCCGACGACGACGTCGCGCCCGGCGCGCGCATGAGCTCGCTCATCGCCACGCGGGCCACGGTGCGCGACGCCCTCGCGGCCCTCCCGGACCTCTACCGTGAGCCCGTGACGCTCCGAGACATCGAGGGCCTGCCGTACGCCGAGGTCGCCGACCGGCTGGGCCGCAGCCTGGGGACCGTGAAGTCCCAGGTGTCGCGCGGCCGGGCGCTGGTCGCCGCCGCGCTCGGGGGCGCGCTCTGATGGCCGGCCGGGAGCTGATGGGACGGTACCGGGTCGGGGACGTCATCGGCGTCGGGTCGTTCGCCACCGTGCACCGCGCCGTCGACGAGCGGCTCGACGACACCGTGGTCGTGAAGGTCCTCGCGGAGAACCACAGCCTCAACCCGGAGATCCGCGAGCGCTTCATCGCCGAGGGGCGGGCGCTGCGCCGGGTCGCGAGCCCGCACGTCGTCACCGTCTACGACATCGGCGAGAGCGACCGCCAGCAGCCGTACCTCGTGCTCGAGCACGCCGACCGCGGCACGCTCGCCGAGCGGGTGCGCGAGCTGCGGGCGGCCGGCTGGACCGCCGAGCGGGCGGACGTGCTCGCCGTGGCCCGCGGGCTCGCCGCGGCGGTCGAGGCGGTGCACGCCGCCCGCCTGGTGCACCGCGACCTCAGCCCCGGCAACGTGCTGCTGCGCACCGGCCCGGACGCGCCCGCCGCCGACCCCCTGCCCGGCGGCACCCTGCCCGATGACGCGCCGTCGGCCGTCGTGCGCCCCGACGAGCGGCTCGTCGTCGCCGACCTCGGCATGTGCAAGGACCTGGCCCTCAGCTCGGGGCTCACCGTCGCTGGCGGCACCAGCGGCTTCCGGCCGCCCGAGCAGGACGGCCCGGGCACGGTCGACACCCGCGCGGACCTGTGGGCGATGTCCGCGCTGCTCGCCTGGCTCTCCGACGGCGCCGACCTGCCGCGGGCGCTGCCGCGGGCGCTGCGCCGCAGCCTCGCGGAGGCTCCGGCGAGGCGGCACCCCGACGTCGCCGCGTGGCTCGCGGACGTGGAGGCCGCGCTCGGCCCCGCGGACGAGGCGCCCGGCACGCCCGCCGGCCCGGCGGCCCCGCGGGCCGGACGACGGCGGCGCACGGCGACGGCGGCCGTCGTCGCCGTCGTGCTGGGTGCCGGGGTCGGCCTCGGCGCCGGGCTGGGCGCCGCCGCCTGGCTCGACGACCGGCCGCGTGCGAGCGCCGGCGCGGCCGGCGTCGCGATCTCCGGGCCCGCGTCCGCCGTCGTCGGGGAGCCCGTCACGCTCACGGCCCAGGTCACCGGCGCCGACCACTGGGTGTGGACCCTGCCCACCGGGGCCTACACGGCCGACGACGGCTCGGTCGAGCTCACCGCGAGCACCCCCGGACGCGCCGAGGTGGTGCTCGAGGCACGAGCCCCCGACGGGACGGCCCTCACGGCCGTGCACCGCCTCGACGTGATCGACCAGGGCTGACACACCGGGCTGACACACCGCGCCGACACCGGGTGCCCGCGCGGCAGAGCACGTCGAAAAAGGTTTGGGCCGCCGTGCAACTCTTTCGCCGTCCCGCACGACTCACCCCTGTCAGACACCAGCAGCTCGACCCCTTCCGGTCAGGAGAGATCATGCGACACCTGCCCCGCCGACTGGCACCGATCGCCGTCGTCGGCCTGCTCGCCCTCGGAGCCTGCTCGCCGGGCGGCACCGATGCCGAGTTCGACGACGCCGGCTCGACCGCCGACGCCGCGCCGAAGTCCGACGACGCCGCCACTGACGACGCCACCGCGGCCGCCGACGACGGCGGCACCGACGCCTCAGAGGGCACCGCGGGAGTCGACTTCCCGGACCCGGAGGACGTGGTCGCGGACGCGACGTTCACGGTGCCGGGGACGGAGAAGGACGAGGTCCGCATCGGGGTCGAGTCGATCGTGGTGTCGGGCGGGACCATGGAGCTGCGCCTCGTCGTGACCCCCGAGTACGACGACGGCGGCAGGGCCGCGTCCGTCTACGACACGTTCGGCGAGCAGATGAGCGTCGCGCTGATCGACCGGGAGAACCTCAAGGAGTACCAGGTGCTCGAGGCGGACGGGGGCGGCCGGTGGTACCGGACCGACCCGGTGTACGCCAAGGCACTGCCCGGCCAGTCCGTGGGCTACCAGTCGTTCTTCGCCGCGCCGGAGGACGACGTCACGACGGTCGACGTCAAGCTGACCGACTCGTGGCCGGTGTTCGAGGACGTCCCCCTGACCTTCGAGGACTGACGTGCGACGCCCACCTCTCGCGCGCCGGACGGCGCCGCTCGCGACGGTCCTGACCCTCGCGCTCACCACGGCCACCCTCGGCTCCGCAGCTTCCGCCACGTCCGCCACGTCCGCGGACTCCTACGACTGGCCGACCATCGACTCCCTCGACCTCGGCGAGCCCGCCCAGGAGCAGCGCGTGGCCTCCGTGACGGCCTATGTCGCCGACGGCTCCGTCACGCGGTACGTGGTCGAGGGCTCGGTCGACCCGGTCGACGACACCACGACGGACGGCGGCGAGACCGTCGTGACCCTCTCGTCCGACATCCTCTTCGACTCGAGCGACGCCTCGCTGTCGAAGGCCGCCAAGGCCAAGATCGCCTCCCTCGTCGAGGACGCGCCGGAGGGCGCCGCCGTGACGATCGACGGCCACACCGACACGGTCGACACCGACGCGTTCAACCAGGACCTGTCCGAACGACGGGCGAAGGCCGTGGCCGGTGCCGTCGGCGACGCCCGCGGCGACCTGAAGCTCGACGTGCACGGGTACGGCGAGACGCAGCTCAAGGAGCCCGAGACGGGCGACGGCGAGGCCGTGGCCCATGCGCGCGCGGAGAACCGTCGCGTCGAGATCCGCTACGGCAGCTGACCGTCATTCTCATGCCGGAAGCTTGACCGAGGCTTTACCCGGCGCGCCGAACGCCCGCTTCGTGGCGCGCACCGTTCACGTCGCGAGACGGGGTGACCAGCAGGCGGACGGCGGGCGTACGATCGCCACGACCATCCCGAGCGGCCGAGTGACGTGGCACGTCGACGCCGCAGCAACCCGCGGGCCGGTCGTCGCCTATGGCGACGGGCGGTCCGGACGAGGGTGCTACCGCCACGACCGATGGGAGGACTGCCATGAGCACCCAGATCGATCCCCGCCCCGCCGAGGGCTACGCCGGCGACCTCACCCCGCAGCAGGCGTGGGACCTGCTCGCCACCGACAGCGACGCCGTCCTGGTGGACGTGCGCACCGAGGGCGAGTGGCGCGCGATCGGCGTCCCGGACACCACGACGGCCGGCAGGCCGCCGCTCTTCGTGGAGTGGGTGCAGGCGGGCGGGCGCCCGAACGCCGGTTTCCTCGCGGAGCTCGCCGCCGCCGGCGTGACCGCCGAGCGCCCGATCGTCTTCCTGTGCCGCTCCGGCCAGCGCTCCATCGGCGCGGCCCGCCTCGCGACGTCGTCCGGCCTGGGCCCGGCGTACAACGTGCTCGAGGGCTTCGAGGGCGGCCCCGGCTTCGACGGCATCCGCGACCGGGAGGGCTGGAAGGTGCGCGGCCTGCCGTGGGGCGCCTACGACGACGCCGCGGCCGCCGGGAGCACCGCGACGGAGACCCGCGCATGAACGCCGCGCGCCCGCAGCAGGACATCCCCACCGGCCCGGCCGCGGACGAGGTCACGTACGGCGGGTCCGGCCGCGGGCCTCTGCCCGCCACCGCACGCCCGGCCACGCTCGCCGTCCGCGGCGGGCACCGCCGCTCGGAGTACCAGGAGACGTCCGAGGCGCTGTTCCTCACGCAGGGCTACGTCTACGACACCGCCGCCGACGCCGAGGCGTCGTTCAGCGGCGACCTGTCGCGGTTCGTCTACTCCCGCTACGGCAACCCGACCGTGCACACGTTCGAGGAGCGGCTGCGGCTGCTCGAGGGCGCCGAGGCCTGCTACGCGACGGCGTCCGGCATGTCGGCCGTCTTCACGACGCTCGCCGCGCTGGTCTCCAGCGGCTCGCGCATCGTCAGCGCGCGGGCCCTCTTCGGCTCCACCAACGTCATCTACGAGGAGATCTTCGCCAAGTGGGGCGTGCGGGTCGACTACGTGGACGGGCACGTGCTCTCCCAGTGGGAGGAGGCGCTCGCGACGCCGACCGACGTCGTCTTCTTCGAGTCGCCGTCCAACCCGATGCAGGACCTCGTGGACGTGCGGCGCGTCGCCGAGCTGGCGCACGCCGCCGGCGCGCAGGTCGTGGTGGACAACGTCTTCGCCACGCCGATCCTGCAGCAGCCGCTGACGCTGGGCGCCGACATCGTGGTGTACTCCGCGACCAAGCACATCGACGGCCAGGGCCGCGTGCTCGGCGGCGCCATCCTGGGCCCGAAGGAGTTCCTCGAGGGCCCCGTGCAGACGTTCATCCGCAACACCGGGCCGTCGCTCAGCCCGTTCAACGCGTGGGTGCTCGCCAAGGGTCTGGAGACGCTCGACCTGCGGGTGCGCGCCCAGAACGCCGCGGCCCTGGAGATCGCGACCGCCCTCGAGGGCTTCCCCGAGATCGCGGCCGTGCGCTACCCGTACCTGCCCTCGCACCCGCAGCACGAGCTGGCGAGGTCGCAGCAGTCCGGCGGCGGCACGGTCGTGACCTTCGACCTGGCGGTCCCGGAGGGGACGGAGCCGGAGGCGGCCAAGAAGCGGACGTTCGCGTTCCTCGACGCCCTGCAGATCGTGGACATCTCCAACAACCTCGGCGACGCGAAGTCGATCATCACGCACCCCGCCACGACGACCCACCGCAAGCTCGGCCCCGAGGGCCGCGCCAAGGTGGGCATCGCCGAGACCACGGTGCGCCTGTCGATCGGGCTCGAGGACCCGCGGGACATCGTCGAGGACGTCGAGCAGGCGCTGCAGGCCTGACCGCCGTCACCCGTCGAGGGTGTCGAGCGAGAGCCGGAAGAGGGACAGCCGGCGGCCGTCGGCGCACGTCACCTCGCCCGCCGGCCGCCGCCAGGCGACCGTCGAGCTCCACGGCGTTGGCGAGCTCCCCGGGCTCCAGGCCGGCGTGCACCCGCCGTCCCCGCTCGATCCATCGCGCGGTGCTTTCGGGCGTCGACGCCGTCCCCTCCGTGAGCCACCGGACCGTCTGCTCGTCCTCGCCTGCGTTGTGCGCCTCCACGTCGGCGTCCGTGAACCGCCGCAACCCGATCATGACGGCCAGCATGACCGGTCGGGGTGCACGCGTCACCGGGAACTGCCTGGTGCCCGCCGGGTCACGTCGGCCTACGGTCGGTGGGTGCCCGACGCGATCTTCGACGACCCCACGCTCGCCCGGCTCTACGACCCCCTGGACCCGGACCGCGGCGACCTCGACGCCTACCTGGCGCTCGCGCGCGAGCTGAGCGCGCGCCAGGTGCTCGACGTCGGTTGCGGCACCGGCACGTTCGCCCTGCTGCTCGCGGCGGAAGGGGTCGACGTCGTGGGCGTCGACCCGGCGGCCGCGTCGCTCGACGTCGCCCGGGCCAAGCCCGGCGCCGAGCGCGTGCGCTGGCTGCACGGCGACGCCACCTCCCTCCCGGCCCTCCAGGTGGACCTCGCCACGATGACGGGCAACGTCGCGCAGGTCTTCCTCACCGACGCCGCGTGGACGGCGACGCTCCGCGGTGTCCGCGCGGCGCTCGCCCCGGGTGGGTACCTCGTCTTCGAGACCCGCGACCCGGCACGCCGCTACTGGGAGCGCTGGACGCGGGAGCACACCTTCGCACGTACCGACGTGCCCGGGGTCGGCATCGTCGAGACGTGGACCGACCTGACCGACGTCTCCGCGCCCTTCGTCACCTTCCACGGCACCATCGCGCTGCCGGACGGGCGCGTGCTGCACTCCGACTCCACGCTGCGCTTCCGCGAGCACGACGAGATCGAGGCGTCGCTCGATCAGTGCGGGTACGTCGTCGAGCAGGTGCGCGACGCCCCCGACCGCCCGGGGCTGGAGTGGGTGTTCGTCGCCCGCGCCGCCGGTTGAGCTCAACCTGCCGTGCGGACGACCATCTTCCCGGTGTTGGCGCCGCGCATCATGTCGACGAACGCCTGCGGGGCGTTCTCGATGCCGTCGACCACGGTCTCGTCGTAGGCGATCTTCCCGTCGGCGAACCAGCCGGTCATGAGCTCGCGGAACGCGGGCGCGTGGTCGAGGTAGCCGGCGAGCGTGAAGCCCTTGAGCATGAGCCCGCGGGTGATGAGGTTCGCCATGTTGTCCGGCCCGGGCAGGCGGTCGGTGGTGTTGTAGCCGGCGATGGCGCCGCACAGCGCGACCCGGCCGCCGTCGTTCATCACGTCGAGCGCCGCGGTGAGGTGGTCGCCGCCGACGTTGTCGAAGAAGACGTCGACGCCGCCCGGCACCAGCCCGGGCAGCTGCTCGCGCACGGGTGCGTCCTTGTAGTTCAGGGCGGCGTCGTAGCCGTACTTCGAGGTGAGCAGCTCGACCTTCTCCGCCGACCCCGCCGACCCGACGACCCGACCCGCGCCGAGCAGCCGCGCGATCTGGCCCGCGGCGGTGCCGACGGCGCCCGCGGCGCCCGAGACGAACACGGTGTCGCCGGGCTTCATGCCCGCGATGGCGGTGAGGCCGACGTAGCCGGTGAGGCCCGTCATGCCGAGGATGCCCAGGTGCAGCGACAGGGGCACGCCCGGCAGCTCCGGCACGACGCGGAACCCGCGCGCGTCCTCCTGCACGACGTCGCGCCAGCCGTGCTGGTGCAGCACGATCGCGCCGACGGGGACGTCGTCCGACGCGGACTCGACGACGCGCCCGATCGCACCGCCCGTCATGGTCTCCCCCAGGGCGAACGGCGGGGTGTAGCTCTTCACGTCGTTCATGCGCCCCCGCATGTAGGGGTCGACGGAGACGAACTCGTTGGCGACGCGGACCTGGCCCGGCTCGAGGTCGCCGTACGTGACCTGGACGGTGCGGAAGTCGTCCGGCGTCGGCCACCCGGAGGGGCGGGCGGCGAGCTGGACCTGGGTGCTGACGATCGAGGACATGCGGGTGGTGCCTTCTTCCGGTGGAGCGGGTGGTCAGAGCGCGAGGCCGGCGACGAGCGCGACGACGGCGAGCAGCGGCACGGCGCCCTGCTTGATCGCCGCGCCTCGCTTGCCGGGCGAGGACAGGAACAGGACGAGGGCCGCGGCGAGCATGCTGCCGGTGCCGGCCAGCACGAGCGCCGCGCCGGCACCCGTGGTCCCGGCCGCGACGAGCACGATGCCGACCGCCGTCACGACGGCGAGGAACAGGTTGTAGAAGCCCTGGTTGAAGGCCAGCTCACGCGTGGCGGCGGCCTCCTGCTCGGTGGTGCCGAACGTGGCACGCGCCCGGGGCGTGGTCCACGCGACGGACTCGAGCCAGAAGATGAACACGTGGAGCGCGGCGGCGACCCCCGCCAGGACGAGCCCTACGGCGACCATCGGTTCTCCCTGTTGCCTGCCCGGCGCGAGGCCGGGCTGATTCTGTAACGGTCGGTCCACTGTATATACTGCAACGAGCGTTACACAACTTGGAGGCAGGATGGGCAGGGCGCAGGGGTTCGAGACCGGGCAGGCGGTCCGGGCGGCGCGCGAGGTGTTCTGGCGCGACGGCTACGCGGAGGCGTCCGTCCCCGCGCTCGAGCGCGCCACGGGCCTGAACCGGTCGAGCATCTACCACGCCTTCGGCTCCAAGCGCGGGCTCTTCGATGCCGCCGTGCAGAGCTACCTCGACGAGGTCGTCCGCCCCCGGCTGCGCCCCCTGGTCGCCGACGCCGTCGCCCCCGACGCCCTCGTCGGCTACCTGACCGGCCTGCGCGCCGCGCTCGCCCGGGCGGAGGAGATCCAGGGCGCCGCGGGCTGCCTGCTGGTCAACACGTCCAGCTCCCCCCTCGCGAGCGACGACGCCGTCCGGCAGACCGTCGCCGACTACCGAGCGGAGCTGCGCGCCGCCCTCCGGCGCGGGGTCGTCGCGATGCGCCCGGACGCACCGGAGGCGGACGCCGACCGGCTCGCCGACGTCTGCACGGCCCTCGTGATCAGCGCCTTCACCCTCGTGCGGGTGGACCCGCCGAGCGCGCTGCACTGCCTGGACACCGCCGTCGACGTGCTCAAGCACTGACCCCGCCCGGCTGAGCGCCCGCGGGTCGAGCCCGGTCTCGACAGGCTCGTCGGTGGATCAGGAGTCGGCGCCCGCAGCAGAGTGCGCCCCCGTCTCCGTGCAGCAACATGGCGAATACTCGAGAAACTGTCTGTCCGGGCGACCTCAGCGCGCCGAACGCCGCCTTCGGCGCAAGGATGCTGCTCACCGGCACGACGGAGTGCCGGGCTGCACCACGGACAACCACCACCGGAGGTTTCACGTGCGTCTTTCTTCCCCTCGACCCCGACGTCTCGTCGCCGCCCTCGCGGCCGGCGCCACCGTCGCCGGTCTCGCCGCCACGTCGGCCGCTGCGGCGCCGGTGCGGACGGCCCCGCCCGCGCCCGACGAGCAGGGCACCTGCAAGACCTTCGACGACCCGCAGTTCAACGGCTGGACCACCCACGCGGAGCTGAAGCGGGAGCTCGCGCAGCTCGAGCGGACCAGCAACGGCCGCGTCCAGGTCGACGTCGCCGGCCACACCCACCAGGGCCGCGAGCTGTACACCGCGCGCGTCGGCACGGGCGACCGCGTGCTGCTGGTGCAGAGCGCCATCCACGGCAACGAGCGCACCGGCACCGAGGCGCTCCTCGGCATCCTCAAGAAGCTCGGCAGCGGGAACGACGCCGCGACCCGCCGGGCGCTGGAGAACGTCACCCTGGTCGCGATGCCCATGGTCAACCCCGACGGCGGCGAGCTGAACCGCCGCATGAACGTCGTCCCGTGGGACGACGTCGTGGCCGACTTCCCGCAGCTCGCCGGTGCTCCGCGCGCCTGGTACCACTCGCTGACCGGCGACGGCATCGACCAGCCCGGCTTCGACCTCAACCGCGACTTCAACCCCGACCTGGACTACGTACCACAGCCGGAGGACCTGCCCGGGCAGCAGGTCGACGCCGGGTTCTTCCTGTCCCCGGAGTCGCAGACGATCCGCGACGTCTACGTCGGGCTGCAGGAGGAGTTCGGCACCGTCGACGCCGTCGTCGACCTGCACCACATGGGCCCGTGCGACGACCTGACGGGCGGCCCCCAGGACGGCAAGCCCATCTCCGTGTCGCTGGACTACCCGCCGCTGGGCGTGAACGACGGCGCCGCCTACCAGGCGGACTGGCCGCTGCTCGACCAGGACAGGTCACGGCGCTACGCGCTTGCCGTCGCGAACGGCATCCAGGCGCAGTACGGCACGCAGTCGCCGCTGGCCGCCGTCGGGCGCTACTTCCACCCCGACGCGCGCGAGTACGCCGGCCAGGGGCGGTCCGCGTTCGCCCTCAACGGGTCGGCGACCGTGCTGTTCGAGGTGCGCGGCCAGCAGGACGACCTCGGCCAGAAGCTGCACGGCATGCTCGTGCAGAGCGTGCGCACCGGCGTGGAGTCCCTCATCGACGCGATGGCCACCGGCGAGGTCGACAGCCTCGACGGCGACGCGTTCTTCGAGCTCCCGGACTACGGGTGGGAGGACGCCGACTGACGGCAGCCGGCACGAGCACGACGAGCCCGGCCCGCGTCGACGGACGCGGGCCGGGCTCGCTCGTGCGCGCCCGTGGCCGCGGCCCCGCACCAGGGGTACGGTCCGACCATGTCGGCCGAGACGGTCCCCGCGCGCACTCGCCGTCGACGACGCGTCGGGTGGGTGGCGATCGCCGCCGTCACCGTGGTCGCCGTGGTCGGGATGGCACAGCTGTACCCGCTGCCCCGCACCGCCGACGTCCTGTCGCCACCCGCCGACGCCACGGCCGAGGAGGTCGTGCGCGCCTATCTGGAGGCGATCGACGCGCACGACTGTGACACCGCGCAGGACCTCACCGCACCGTCGTTCGCCGCCGTCACCGAATCCATGTGCCACGACGCCGCGAGCCTGACGACCACTGAACTCCAGACCGTGGGCACGGGTGCCGTCCATGCCAGCTTCGACATCGACCGGCGACTGTTCGCCGAGGACGTCTCCGTCCCCGAGGACGGCTGGGGCTGGACCTACTACCTCACCCGCGGCCCCGAGGGGTGGCGGGTCAGCGACGCCGGCAACGGCTGACGCATGCCGGACGGGGCCACGGCCCGCGTCCCGGCCATGTCGTGTCCGGGCCGGTGGCCGTCGCACGCGACGGCGAACAGGTAGGCCACGATCACGCTCAGCACGGCGAGCTCGCCGCCCTCCTCGACCGCCGTCACGAGGTACGTGTGGGGCGCACGACCCTCCACCACGACGTGCAGCTGGTCGACCAGGACACCGAAGCCGGCGAGCGCCACGGTCAGGAGCAGGAGCACGATCGAGGCGGCGCGCGCGGCGGGGCTCGATCGCAGGTGCGCGGCCAGGAGCACGGCGCCCAGCACGAGCGCGAGCCCCGCGAGCCACACCAGCTCGCCGATCGCGGGTCCGGCGACGGGTGCCGGGCTGCGCGCGAGCCAGGCACCGGCGCGCTCGTGCAGCATGAGGCGGTCGTCGACGAGCACGACGACGAACCCGAGCGCCCAGGCCGCCATGACCGGCCAGCGCAGCCGCACGGCGACCCAGCCCAGGAGCCCGGCCGCCCAGGCCACCTGGACCGCGAAGAGCACCTCCCCGTACCCCCACTCACGCCCGAGGCGGAACCCTGGCTCGGCGGGCCACCCGGCAAGCCGGTGCCCGAGGTACGCCGACACCAGCGCCCCGACCAGCGCAAGGAGCATCACGAGCAGGACGGCGGCAGGTCCGCGGCGCACCCCGACCGCATCGGCGACGCGCCGGCGCCCGCCCGCCGGCCGACTCACGGGGCCCTCGCCGGGACGGCGACACCCGGCCGGACGTCCGGCGGCGCCGCGATCACGGGGGCCGGGCGCACGCCCATCAGCCGCGCCAGCCGTGGCCCCGGCCGAGGCCGGTGACCGCAGGCGACCACGGCGAACAGGAACGCCACCAGCACGCTCATCACCGCGATCTCGCCGCCGTCCTCCAGGGCCGTGAGGAGAGCGTCGGGGAACCCGCCGTCCGTGAACCGGTGCAGGAGGTCGAGGACGACGCCCGTGGCGAAGAGCCCGCCGGCGAGCAGGACGAGGACGCCGGAGACGGCCCGCGCGTCAGGTCCGGCGCGCAGGTGGAGCGTCAGCACGACCTGCCGCCACCGGACCGCGGCCCACACCAGGAGGGCCGCCGCCCAGACGGTCAGGACCGAGAAGAACATCTCGCCGTAGCCCGTCTCCTGCGCCAGCCCGAACGCCAGGTGCGACGGCCGACCGATCGTCCGGCGCCCGAGGTGAGCGACCACGAGGCCGCCCACGACCGCCAGGAGCATCACCGCGAGAGTCGCGGCAGGGCCGCCGCGCAGCCCCAGGAGCGTGACCGCCCCGCGCAGCATCGCCATGACCGTTCTCCTCTCGAAGACCGCCACGTCGTCGGGCCGCCGGCCGCACGCTAACCAGCGCTCATGAGAGAAAGATGAGACGGACGCAGGTCAGGCCCCCGGGACGGCCAGCCCCGCGTCGTACGCCCACACCACGAGCTGCACGCGGTCGCGTGCCCCCGTCTTGGTCATGATCCGGCTGAGGTGCGACTTCACCGTGCTCGGCTCGAGGAACAGGGCCGCGGCGATCTCGGCGTTGGACGACCCGCGGCACAGCAACGCGACGATCTCCTGCTCACGCCCCGTGAGCAGCCCGGACGCGGCCGGGTCGGCGACGACGGGGCCCCGGCGCCGCGCGAACTCGTCGATGACGCGTCGCGTGAGGGTCTGGTCCACGAGCCCGTCACCCGCGGCGACGCGGCGCACGGCGTCGACCAGCACGTCCGGCTCGGCGTCCTTGAGCAGGAACCCGGAGGCGCCCGCCTCGAGGGCGCCGAACACGTAGTCGTCCAGGTCGAACGTGCTCACCACGAGGACGGGGACGGGGTCGACGACGCCGGGCCCGGCGAGCTCACGCGTCGCGGTGATGCCGTCGCCGCCGGGCATCCGCACGTCCATGCACACGACGTCGGGCCGCTCGCGGCGCGCCACCCGCACGGCGTCGGCCCCGTTCGAGGCCTCGCCCACCACCTCGAGGCCCTCGCTCTGCAGGATCACGGTGAACCCGGCGCGCACCACCGCCTGGTCGTCCACCAGCACGACGCGCGTCACCGGGCGACCTGTCCGGCGCGCTGGCGGGCGGGGGCCGCGCTCTCGGGACGCGGCACGGTCAGGCGCACCAGCCAGCCGCCGCCGGAGGTGCGGCGCGCGGTCAGCCGGCCGCCGACGAGCTCCGCACGCTCGGTCATGCCGATGACGCCGTGACCGGGCCCTGCCTCCTCGGGCGGCGCGATCGCCGCCGGCCGGTCGGCCGGGCCGTTGCGGACCGTCACCGCGAGCTCGTCCTCGTCGTACACCGTCTCGACGTCCACCGCGCTGCCCGGCGCGTGCCGGCGGGCGTTGGCGAGCGACTCCTGCAGCACCCGGTACACGGTGAGCTGCGCCGTCGGCGGCAGGTCGTAGGGGTCGCCCCGGCGCGTCTCCTGCACCCGCGTGCCGGTGCTGCGGGCGAGGTCGAGCAGGGCGGGCACGTCCGCGAGGGTCGGCTGCGGGGCGGAGGGTGCGTCGTCGCCGTCGCCGGTGTCCCGCAGGATGCCGACGACGAGCCGCAGGTTCTCGAGCGTCTCGCGTCCCTGCCCGCGGATCCAGCGCAGCGACTCCTTCGCCCGCTCCGGGTCGCCGGTCACGAGCCGTTCGGCGGCGGCGGCCTGCACGACGATCCCGGAGAGGTGGTGCGCCGCGACGTCGTGCAGCTCACGGGCCATCCGCCCCCGCTCGGCGAGGACCGCCTGCGCCGCGAGCGCCTCGCGCTCGCGCTCCGCCTGCGCGACGCGCGCCCGCAGCTGCGCCAGCAGCTCCCGGCGGGTGCCGACGTACGCGCCCACCAGCACGGCGCCGAGGTACGTGACGAGCGCGGACACCAGCCCGCCCCACAGCTGGGTGCCGACGGGCACGCCGAGCTCCGCGGCCGACGCCGGGCCGCCGAGCACGTACCCGAGCAGCACCTGCACGACGGCGGTCGCGGCCGCCGCTCCGAGGGCCGGGCGGCGCGGGGCGTAGACACCCACGGAGTACGCGGCCATCAGCCCCGCCGGCGCCTGGAAGCTCATGAACGCCGGCAGCAGCGGTGCCAGCGCCAGCTGGCCGAGCAGCGTGAGCGCCAGGCACAGCATCGGCCACCGGCGGCGCAGCGTCAGCGCCATCGCCTGACCGACGATGACGACGCACGCCGCCACCGTCGCCCCGGTGCTCATGCCGTCGAGCGACGCCCGGGCGCCGAACGTCTCGCCGAGGTTGGAGGACACCAGCTGCAGCACGGCCACGAACAGGCCGACGGACATCACCGCGACCACGGCTCCGAGCAGCGCGTCGCGGCCCGTGGGGGTCCGGACGCCGAGGGCGTCGAGCCGCCGGCGCAGCACGTCGAGCACAGGTCCTCCGTCGAAGTCGAGATGATGCGGGACGGGTCGTCCCGGGGCGGTGAGGCCGCCCCGGAAGGGCGCGTGCCGCCCGGCCCACGGTACGCCGTCCGGGGCCGGACGAGACGCGTCATCGCTGGTCAGACACCGATCAGGCGCTGTCAGGCGAGGTCGCGACGCCGGAACGCCGCGCCCGCGGCGACCAGCAGCACGGCCGCCCAGGCGAGCAGCCCCGCCAGCGCCGCCGCGGCGCCGACGCCCGCCGCGGCGTCCGTCGTCGCGCCGAACAGCTGGGCCGCGCCCTGACCCGCCGACGCGAGCGAGCCGAGGGTGATCGGCAGCCACGACGTCGCCGTCGTCGCACCGCCCGTGAGGACGAGCGCGGCGGCCTGGACCATCGGTTCCACGAGGGCGAGCCCGACGACCACGACGATCGCCGCGACCTGCCCCCGCACGAGGGTACCGACGGCGAGCCCCAGCCACGAGAGCAGGACCATGACCGCCAGGCCGCGCACCCACACGCCGAGCGCCTCACCGGCGCCGATCGCCAGGCTCGCGCCGGGCGTCGTGGCGACCGCGACGACCAGCCCGACGGCGGTGACCAGGGCGAGCGCCGCGCCGACGGCGAGCGCCGCCGTCGCCGTCGCGCCCGCCTTGCCCGCGAGGATCCGGAGCCGGTCGGGGACGGCGAGCGCGGTCGGCACGATGCCGCCCGTGCGGAAGTCGATGGTCGCCGCGAGCGCACCGAGCAGGAGCACGCACAGCGCGGTGACGCCGCTGGAGCCGGACCCGGCGGGCCCGTTGCCCATGAGGTCGAGCAGGGAGCGCTGGGCCGTGGCGGACCCGAGGTCGGTGGCGGCGGCGAGCCCCGACAGGAGCTCGCTCGTGTCCGCCGGGGACATCTGGACCCCGGCGTGGAACCCGGCGTCCGACCCGCTCAGGGCCTCCAGCGTGCGTAGCGTGCGCGGCAGCACGAGCGTGAGGACCTGCGTGAGAAGCATCCCCGCGACGGCGACGGCCCCGATGACCCAGGGCGTCCGGGTGGTGCGCAGCTTGAGCAGCTCGGCACGGAACACGGCGCGGTACATCAGCGCACTCCTTCGGTGGCGGCGGTGAGGTCGAGGTACACGTCCTCGAGGCTCCGGTCGGTGGTGACGAGCTCGTCCAGCGCTCCCGCGGCGACGACGCGCCCCTGGCCGATCACGACCAGGTCGTCGGCCACCTGCGCGACCTCCCCCAGCACGTGGCTGGCGAGCAGCACCGTGCCGCCGTCGTCGGCGAAGGAGCGCAGCAGCTCCCGCAGCCAGCGCATCCCGGCGGGGTCGAGGCCGTTGGCGGGCTCGTCGAGCACGAGCACCTGCGGCCTGCCGAGCAACGCGGTCGCGATGCCGAGGCGCTGCTTCATGCCGAGGGAGTAGGTGCGCACGCGGCGGTCCGCGGCCGGAGTCATGCCGACGGCGGCGAGCACCTCGTCCACGCGGCGGCCCGGCAGGCGCGACGCGGCCGCGTGCACCCGCAGGTGGTCGCGGCCGGTGCGGCCGGGGTGCAGCCCGCCCGCGTCCAGCAGCGCGCCGACGACCTGCGCCGGGTGCTCCAGCTCGGCGTAGCGGCGGTCGTCGAACGTCGCCGTGCCCGCCCCCGCCCGGGCCAGCCCGAGCAGCACGTGCAGCGTCGTGCTCTTGCCCGCCCCGTTCGGCCCCAGCAGGCCGACGACCTTCCCCGGCTCAGCCGTGAAGCTGACGTCGTGCACGGCCTCGAAGCCGCCGTAGGACTTGTGCAGCCCTTCGATCCGGATGGTGGTCATCCGTCCCTCCCTCGTCGTCCGGCGCTCTCGTCGTGTCGCCTGCGCCGGTACCCCGAGCCTTCCCGGGAGAGGGCCGACGGGTCTTGAGGCGGAGGGCGGAACCTGGGTTACGTCTCCCGGGGGAACTGTCGCCCCGGTGTCCCGAACCCGGCGCCCTTCCCTCCCCACAGCCATGAAGTTCGGAACGGCCCGCACCGTGCGGACCGTGCAACGGGCCGCGTCCCGCGGCCGTCGGAGGAACTCTCATGCGCCACCTGTTGCGGTACGGAATCGCTGCGCTCACGAGCGCAGCCCTGGTCGCCGGCGCGGCCGTCGGGGCGCACGCCGCGCCCCCGGGCACCGGCACGATCCGGGTCACGTTCAGCACGCCCGACGACGTGCCCGGCCAGCTCAACCTGACGAGCAAGGAGCAGCAGTACGTCGCCTCGAAGGGCGTCGAGGGCACCGGGAGCGTCGTCGAGTGGGACGCGCCGTCGGGCCGCTACTCCGTCGAGGTCGACCCGGTCATGGCGGGCAAGCTCCGCTACGTCGGGATCGCGGAGAAGCTGCGCAACATCCAGGTCAAGCCCGGCGCGACCACCGACGTCACCGTCACGTACTTCCGCTCCCAGGGTGTCCAGGAGGTGCACCAGGTGGGTGCGGAGCCCGACCGGGTGACCCTCGCCTGGGACGCGCCGCCGCACACCTCGGTGCAGGTGCGGCGGACGCTGGGCGACGAGCCTGCCACCAGCCCGTCCGAGGGCGTGCGCGTCGAGACGGACGGCGACGGCCTGGTCGACACCGGGCTCGAGCCCGGCACGCAGTACACGTACTCCCTGTGGGCGCGGCCCGGCGACAGCGCGCACGGCGTCGCGAACCGGGCCGGCCCGGTGGCGCTCACGGTGGGCACGCCCGACCCCGAGCGCCCCGAGACCGCCAGCTACACCGTCAGGCAGATGACCATGCTCGCGACGGCCGACGACGTCGTCTCCGCGCAGCAGACCGGTGACGGCGTCCGCGTCGTGCTCGCCGAGGGCGTCGACGCCCCGGCGCCGGGCGCCGCCGTCGTGCTCCCGGCCACCGACTCCCTCCCGGGCGGGTTCGTCGGCGTCGTCGACGACGTGTCGCTCGACGGCCGCACGCTGGCGCTCGCGGCGGGCGGCGTCGGCGACGGCCTCGACTACCTGGACATGACGGTGCCGGACCTCGGCGCCGTGCCGCTGCAGGAGATCCCGCCGCCCGACGACCCGACCGCGACCGCGCCCGAGCCCCTCGCCACCGATCGCGCACGGGCCGGCGCGCCGGCCGCCGAGCCCGGCACCCAGGCGATCGGCGAGTGCAACAAGCTCGGCGCCGAGCTCGGCAGCATCGGCTTCGACCCGGGGTTCGAGATGGACGGCCACATCGACGTCACCGTCGACAAGTACAACGTCCTCGGGGTGGACGTCCCGACCGGCCTCGGCATCGACACCGAGGTCGCGGTGACGCTCTCCGGCGCCCTCAGCGCGACGGCGAAGGCGGCCTACGAGTGCGAGATCACGCTTCCCTCGCTGATGAAGACGTTCACCGCGGGGCCCGTGCCCCTGGCGCTCCTCATCAAGCCGGCGGTGAAGATCGGGGTCTCGGGCGAGCTCAAGATCTCCAACGTCGGCGCCGCGACGACGATCGGCTTCGCGGCCGACGGCTACGTCGGGCTCGAGGGCGACAACCACTTCGACACGGACCTCATCGCCGAGACGGAGCCGCTCGTCCCGAAGGCCGAGGGCGGGGCCGCGACCATCCAGGCCGACGTCGCCGGGGACCTGGTCTTCGGGCCCGGGGCCGGCACCACCGACGCCGGTGTGATCGCCGGGATCGGCGGCACCATCGCCCCGCTCAGCGCGAAGGCCATGATCTCGTTCCCGGGCGGCGATCCGTGCGTCGAGCTCGGCCTCGGCGGCAAGATCGCGATGATCCTGACCGCCCGGGCGTGGCTGGGTGTCTTCGAGGCCAAGGCCGAGACGGAGCTGCTGAGCAAGGTGTTCCAGTACGCGGGCAGCCCGTGGCACTTCCCGAGCGGCTGCAACGAGGCGCCCGACCCCACCGGCGACCTGCTCGGAGACGGCGTGACCATGGTCGACGACGAGGTCGTCGGCGATGCCGGGCAGTGGGGCCACGTCGGGGGCTACGTCCCGGACACGACGGCGTGGGTGCTCAGCACCGGCTCCGTCGAGGACGCCAAGGGCGACCCCGGCAACCTGGCGAGCACCGACCTCGACGGGCCTGGCAACGACGCACTGAGCGCGCTGGCCGGCGTCGACACCCGCGACGCGGCCGCCTACCGCGTGCGGCTCGTCCCGACGGGCGACACGCTCCGTGTCCGGTACGTCTTCGCGAGCGAGGAGTACCCGGAGTTCGTCGGCAGCAGGTTCAACGACGCGATGGGGGTGTTCGTGGACGGCCAGAACTGCGCTACCGTGCCGGGCACCACCAGTCCGGTCTCCGTCGCGACCGTCAACGCCGACACGAACGCGCAGTACTTCGTCGACAACGCCGCCGGCGCGCCGGGATACGACACGGCGTTCGACGGCCTCACGGTCCCGCTCGAGTGTGCGGTGCCCGTGGACCCGGGCGTCGCGGTCGACGTCGTGATCGCCGTCGGCGACGTCGGCGACCGGCTGTGGGACAGCGCGGTGGCCATCCCCGACGACGGAATCTGGTCCGACTGACAGTGAACGCACGCCGAGGCCGCCCGCAAGGCGGCCCTCATCCCCGGCAGGTCCCCGGCTACGCGGAAGCGCGTCGCGCCGGGGGCCTGCCGGTCGTCCCCGACCAGCCCCCGGAGCTGGCCGTCCGGCCGACGGCCAACGGCCTGTTCCTCCGCTTCGTGGCGTTCGCCGCCGGCGGCCTGGTCGCGATCCTCGCGGTCGTCCTGCTGATGGACCCGCTCGGAGTCCCCGGCGCGTGGCAGGCGCCGGTGTTCGGCGTCCTCGGCCTGACCTGGTTCGTGCTGCTGTTCCGCCGGCTGGCCGCCGTCGGGCGGCAGTCCGCCGCCGAGCTGCAGCGCGGGTACACCACGCTGGTCCTGGACTTCGGAGGGTTCTGGGTCGGCGAGGGCCCGCTGACCCTCTCCGGCGACATGCGCGCCGCCTGGGACTACCGCGGCACCTGGCACCTGAACCACCGCGACGGGCACGTGCTCCGTGCCCCCGACCGCAGCATCGACCCGCCCGGGATGTATCCCTCACCGCATCGCCCGGGGCAGTACGAGCTGTGGACCGGCGCCACGTGGCTGGGGCACTACGCCGACTGACGACCCGCGCCCGCTCGGCCGATCTCCCTCGCGTCCCCCCGGGCGTCGATCCCTGTGGAGAACCGGGTGTCGCTGTCGGCGCGGGGCCGTAACCTGGCCGACGTGCTGCACGTCCACCGGTCCGAGCGCTCCGACGCGCTCGTCGCGCCCCTCGCCGACGTGCTCGCCGAGCCGCCGGACGACCCGTTCACCCCCGACGTCGTCGCGGTGCCCACGCGCGGCATCGAGCGCTGGCTGGCTCAGCGGCTGTCGCACCGGCTGGGTGTGGTCGGCCGGTCGGGCGCGGGGGTGTGCGCCAACGTGGACTTCTCCTCGCCGTCGCGGCTGGTCGCGTCCGCGGTGACGGCGGTGACCGGCGTCGAGCCCGACGCCGACCCGTGGCGGCGCGCCCGCCTCGTGTGGCCCGTGCTGGAGACGATCGACGCCTCGCTGGACGAGGGCTGGGCGGCACCGCTCGCGCGGTACGTCGGGGAGGCCGGCGACGGCGTGCGGCGCTCGCGCCGCGTCGCGCTCGCGCAGCGCGTGGCCGAGCTGTTCGCCGCCTACGCGCAGCAGCGGCCCGGCCTGCTGACCGGGTGGCGGGAGGGCCGCGACGACGACGCCCCCGACGACCTGGCGTGGCAGCCGCGGTTGTGGCGGCTGGTGCGCGAGCGCGTGGACGAGCCCGGTCCGGCGGAGGTGCTGACGGAGGCCGTCGCCGCGCTGCGCGCCGACCCGGGCGCGGTCGACCTGCCCGCGCGCCTGTCCGTCTTCGGCCCCACCCGCCTGCCCGAGGACCAGCTCCGCGTGCTGCGGGCGCTCGCGCTGCACCGCGACGTCCACCTCTGGCTGCCGCACCCCTCCCCCGCGCTGTGGGAGTCGGTCGAGGCATTCGTGCCCGCCCCTGCGACAGGGCCAGCGGCGACCGGCGGCATGGTGGACCCGCGTCGGGACGCCCTGCCCCCGGCCGCGCGGCACGCGCTGCTGGCCTCCACCGCGCGCGACTCCGTCGAGCTGCAGCTGCGGCTGTCGGGGGCCGTCGACGACCCGGCCGCCAGCGAGGAGCGGCCTGCTGTGCGCGTCACGTCCCACCCCGCGCCGCCACCCCCGGACACGCTGCTCGGCGCGCTCCAGTCGGCGCTGCGCGCGGACGACCCGGACGCGACGCCCAGCCCGGTCGACCCCGCCGACCGCAGCGTGCAGGTGCACGCGTGCCACGGCCGTGCCCGCCAGGTCGAGGTGCTGCGCGAGGTGCTCACCGGGCTGTTCGCCGCCGACCCGACGCTCGAGCCGCGCGACGTCATCGTCATGTGCCCCGACGTCGAGTCGTTCGCGCCCCTGGTGACCGCCACGTTCGGCGCCGCGCCCGACGGCGTCACGCAGGTGCACCCCGGCCAGCGGCTGCGGGTCAGCCTGGCCGACCGCGGGCCGGGTGTCGTCAACCCCGTGCTGGGCATGCTGGCCACGCTGCTGCGGCTGGCCGACGGTCGCGTCACCGCGTCGGAGGTGCTCGACCTGGCCACGACGGAGCCGGTGCGCCGCCGCTTCCGCCTCTCTGACGACGACCTCGACCGGTGGCGCGACTGGGCCGTCGAGGTGGGTGTCCGCTGGGGCGAGGACGGGTCGCGCCGCGCCCGGTTCGGCATCGACCGGCGCGTGCGGCAGGGCACCTGGGACGCCGCGCTGGACCGGGTGCTGCTGGGCGTCGCGATGGCGGAGGAGGACTCCCGGTTCGTGGGCCCGGCGCTGCCGCTGGACGACGTCGGGTCCACCGACGTGGACGTCGCGGGCCGGTTCGCCGAGCTGGTGTCACGGCTGACGGGGCTGCTCGCCGACCTGGACGGCACCCACCCGCTGGAGCACTGGCTCGACACGCTCGAACGCGCCGTCACGCTGCTCACCGACCCGGCCCAGGACGACGCGTGGCAGTCGGTCCAGGCGCGCCGGGTGCTGGGCGACGTGCGGGCCGCGGGTGCCGGGCGGGCCGCCGTGGGCGCAGGGCTGCGGCTGGAGGACGTGCGCGCCCTGCTCGCGGACCGTCTGGCCGGCCGGCCGACGCGCGCGGGCTTCCGCACCGGCGCGCTCACCGTGTGCTCGCTCGAGCCCATGCGCGCGGTGCCGCACCGGGTGGTCTGCCTGCTCGGCATGGAGGACGGCGCGTTCCCCCGCTCGGCCACGCCGGACGGCGACGACCTGCTCGCCCGCGACGCCCGCCTGGGCGAACGGGACCGCCGCAGCGAGGACCGGCAGATCTTCCTCGACGCGCTCACCGCCGCCCGCGAGCACCTGGTAGTGCTGCACTCGGGCGCCGACGAGCGCACCGGAGCCGCGCGGCCGCCCGCCGTCCCCGTCGCCGAGCTGCTGGACGCGCTCGACCGGGTCGGCGCCGCCGACGACGGCCTGCCCGTGCGGCGGCAGGTCGTGGTGCGGCACCCGCTTCAGGTGGTGGGCGAGCGCAACTTCGAGGCCGGTGCGCTGGGCGCGCCCGGGCCGTTCAGCTTCGACTCGGCGGCGTTCCGCGGCGCGGAGGCGGGGCGTGGCGACCGCGTCGAGCAGGGGCTGCTCGTGCCCGAGCCCCTCACGCTCGGCGCCTCCGCGCCGGGCGAGGTCGACCTCGACGACCTCGTCGCGATGCTCGAGCACCCCGTGCGGTGGTTCCTGCGGACCACGCTCGACGTCCGCGTCGCGCAGGACGAGGACGAGGTGGACGACCGGCTCCCGCTGACGATGCCGCCGCTCGCGGCGTGGGGCGCCGGCGACCGCATGCTCACCGCCGTGCTCGGCGGCACCGACCCCGGGCGCGCGTTCCAGGCGGAGTGGCGCCGCGGCCAGGCACCGCCGCGCGAGCTGGGGCGCACCGCGCTGCGCGACGTCGTCGAGCGGGTGCAGCCGGTGGAGACGATGGCGCGGCAGGTCCGGGCCGACCTGTCCGCCCGCGCCGTCGACGTGTCCGCGGCGCTGCCGTCCGGCGTCCTCGTCACGGGCACGGTCCCCGGTGTGCACGGCGGCCGCGTGGTGCGCGCCGAGTACTCGAAGCTCGGGCCGAAGCACCGGCTGCGGGCCTGGGTGCAGACGCTCGCGCTCGCAGCATCCGGCGGCGACGGAGGCCTGCCCGCGGGAGAGCGGTGGCACGCCGGCACGGTCGGGCGCGCGCCGGGTCGCGGCGCCAAGGCCGCATGGAGCCTGATCCAGGCCCCCGAGGCGGCGGACGCCGCCCGGCTCCTCGACGACCTCGTCGCGCTCCGGGCCGAGGCGGTCCGCGCCCCTCTCCCTCTGCCCCCGGACGCCGCGCACGCGTACGCCGTCTCCCGTGGCGGGGGCACAGGAGACCCCGGCCAGGCGACGAGCGAGGCCCGGTACACGTGGACCGGCGGCTTCGAGAAGACCGACCCGTACCACCTCATGGTGTGGGGTGACGGGGCGTCGTTCGACGTGGTCGCCGGCACGCCGGACGACGACGACCGCCGACGGTTCCCCGACGAGCCGTCCCGGCTGGGGGCGCTCGCCCGGCGGGTGTGGGACCCGTTGCTGGCGCACGAGCAGAAGGGCACCTCATGACGGCGGGCGGCACGACGGGCCTCGGCACCGACCCGACGGGCGGCCTGGCCGGCGCCCCGGAACGGCCCGTCTTCGACGTGTGCGGGCCGTTGCCGGAGGGCACCACGGTGCTGGAGGCGAGCGCCGGCACGGGCAAGACGTTCACCATCGCCGCTCTCGCGACCCGGTTCGTCGCCGAGGGCCGCGCCGAGCTCCGCGAGCTCATGCTCGTCACCTTCGGCCGGGCGGCGACATCCGAGCTGCGCGACCGCGTGCGCGAGCGCCTGGTGAGCGCCGAGCGGGCGCTGCGCGGCCCGGACCCGGCATCCAGCGACGACCCGGTGATCGCGTTGCTCGCGGACGTCGACGCGGCCGAGCTCGACCGCCGCCGCGCCCGCCTCGCGGCGGCCCTGTCACAGCTCGACGCCGCGACCATCACCACCACGCACGGCTTCTGCCAGCAGATGCTCACGTCCCTCGGCATCGCGGCCGACGTCGACCCCGCCGCGTCGTTCGTCGCCGACGTCGCCGACCTGGCCCGCGAGGTCTCCGACGACCTGTACGTGCGCCGCTTCGCGGACGAGGCGCGCCCCGCCCTGACACCGTCGATGGCGGCCGACCTCGGCCGCGCCGCCGTGAGCGACCACCAGGCCCTCGTCGAGCCCGCCGAGCAGGGCGGCGGCGCGCCGACCACGCCCGGTGCGCTGCGTCAGGCGGTCGCGCTGGAGACCCGCACCGAGACGCTGCGCCGCAAGCGCGCGCAGCACCTCATGGACTACGACGACCTGCTGGTCATGCTGCGCGAGGCCCTCGCCGACCCCGTGCACGGGCCCACGGCGGCCCAGCGCGTGCGCTCCCGGTTCCGCGTCGTCATGGTCGACGAGTTCCAGGACACCGACCCCGTGCAGTGGGAGATCCTGCGCACCGCGTTCCACGGTCACCGCACCCTCGTGCTGATCGGCGACCCGAAGCAGGCGATCTACGCCTTCCGCGGCGCCGACGTCGTCGCGTACCTCGACGCGCAGCGGGACGCGACCGCCGTCGCCACCCTCGGCACCAGCTGGCGCAGCGACGAGCCGCTGCTGCGCGCCCTCGACACGGTGCTGGGCGGCGCGGCGCTGGGCGACGAGCGGATCGTCGTGCGGCCGGTGGACGCCGCGCACGGCGCGTCGCGGTTCGACGGCGGAGCGCCGCTGCGGCTGCGACAGGTGACGCGCGCGGCGCTCGGCCTGTCCCCCGGCGAGACGCCGCCGGTCGGCCCTCCGCGCCAGCTCGTGGCCGCGGACGTCGCGGCGGACATCGCCGCACGCCTGGGCCGCGACCGGCTGGTGGACGCCGCGCTGGTCGAGCCTGTCGGGACCGGGGTCCCGACAGGCTCGACCGCCGGCGCCTGGAGGCCCCTCGAGCCGCGCGACGTCGCGGTGCTGACCCGCACGAACGCGCAGGCCGAGGCGGTGCGGTCGGAGCTCACGAAGCGCGGCGTGCCCGCCGTCGTCTCCGGGCTGTCGAGCGTGTTCGCCACGCCGTCGGCACGGGACTGGCTCACCCTGCTCGCCGCGCTGGAGCAACCGGGGGCGCACGGGCGCGCGGCGGCGCTGGCCCTCACCCCGTTCGTCGGCTGGGACGCCGAGCACCTCGCGACCGCGGACGACGCCGCGCACGACGCGCTCGCCGACACGGTGCGCCGCTGGTCCCGGCTGCTGTGGTCTCGAGGGGTGGCGGCGCTGCAGGAGGCCGTGACGCGCGACGGGCTGGCGGAGCGGCTCATGCGCACCACCGCGGGCGAGCGCCGCCTCACCGACCTGCGGCACGTGGGCGAGGTGCTGCACGTCGCCGCGGTGACGGAGGGTCTGGGCGCGTCCGCGCTCACCGCGTGGCTGCGGCGGCGCATCCGTGAGGCCGCGCAGGACTACGACGAGGAGCGCAGCCGCCGCCTGGAGACGGACGCGGCGGCGGTGCAGGTCGTCACCGTGCACGCCAGCAAGGGGCTCGAGTTCGGCGTCGTGTACGTGCCGTTCGCGTGGGACCGGTTCGAGCCCCGCCAGCCGGACGTGCTGCGCTTCCACGCCGGCGACGGCCGACGCATCCTGCACGTGGGCGGCCCGGGCTCGTTCGGGTACGACGCCGCGCTCGAGCGGCACCGCCGGGAGGAGGGCGGCGAGGACCTGCGCCTGCTGTACGTGGCGTTGACCCGCGCCCGGCACCAGGTCGTGGCGCACTGGGCCCCGTCGAAGGCGAACACGGCGAAGAGCGGGCTGACGCGCGTGGCGCTGGGCGAGCGCACCCTGGGCGGGGAGCCCTCGCCGCACGCGTCTCAGCAGGCGATGCGCGACGACGCGGTGCGCGGGACGCTCGGGGCGCTCGCCCAGCGCTCCGGCGGCACGATCGCCGTCGAGGAGGTGCCCGGCACGCCGTCGACCGAGCCCTGGCGTCCGCCCGCCACGGCGGAGCCCGCGCTCGCCGTCGCGCACCTCGACCGGGTGCCGGACCCGACGTGGCGGCGCGCGTCGTACTCCGCGCTCACGGCCGCAGCGCACACGGGACGGCCGGGCGGCCTCGCCGCGTCGCCCACCGCGCCGACCGGTGCCGGGCCCGGCGGCATCGAGTCGGAGCCCGAGGGCGGAGGCGTCCAGGACGAGCCTGCCGAGGCAGCACCCACGGCCGTCCGGCCGGGCGGAGCCGACGTCGCGGCCGCCGAGGCGCCCGGGGTCGACCTGCCGTCCCCCATGTCGGGGCTGCCCGCAGGCACGGGCTTCGGCACGCTCGTGCACGAGGTGCTGGAGTACGCGGACACGGCCGCACCCGACCTCGACGCCGAGCTGCTCGCCCGCTGCGCCGCGGCGGCGACCGCCCGGGTGCCCGGCGCGGACCCGGGCGAGCTGGCCGCCGCGCTCGGCGTCGTGGCGCGCACCCCGCTCGGCCCGCTGGCCGGCGGGCGCACGCTCGCCGACATCACGCCGCGCGACCGGCTCGCCGAGCTGGAGTTCGAGCTCCCGCTGGCCGGCGGCGACGGCGACGCGCACGGCGGCTCGGCCGCCGCCACGGAGGGCGCGTCCCTCGCCGGGATCGCCGCCCTCCTGGCCACCTTCCTCGGCGACGACGACGCATTCGCCGCCTACCCGGCCGCGCTCGCCGATCTCGCGGCGGCGGACCCCACGGCCCGGCCGTTGCGCGGCTACCTCACCGGGTCGATCGACGCGGTGCTGCGCGTGCCCGGCGACGGCGGCACGCCGCGCTTCCTCGTCGTCGACTACAAGTCCAACCGTCTCGGCACGTTCGACACGCCCCTGACGGCGCACGACTACCGGCCCGAGGCCACGGTCGAGGCGATGCTGCACGCGCACTATCCCCTGCAGCTCGTGCTCTACCTCGTGGCGCTGCACCGCTACCTGGCGTGGCGGCTGCCCGGCTACGACCCGGACGTGCACCTCGGCGGCGGCCTGTACCTGTTCGTGCGCGGCATGTGCGGCCCGGCCACGCCGACGGGGCCCGACGGCGCCCCGTACGGCGTCGTGTCGTGGACCCCGCCGCGCGGGCTCGTCCCTGCACTGTCCGCGCTGCTGGACGGAGGCGACGCATGACCACCTCGCAGACAGGGCCCGCCGGGACGACCTCGTCGGCCGGGACTGCCGGGACCCGGCTCTCGACGGGCTCGACCAGCGACGGCGACGTCCGCCTCGCCGTCGCGGGCCCCGACCTGCTGCGGGAGTTCAACGCCGCAGGCCTGGTCGCCGCGACGGACGTGCACGTCGCCGACCGGCTCGGCCGGCTCACCGGGGAGGAGGACCCGACGGTGCTGCTCGCCGTCGCGCTCACCGTCCGGGCGCTGCGCGGCGGGTCGGTGTGCGTGCGGCTCGACGACGAGGTGGAGCTCGCGGCGCTCTCCCTGCCCGAGGACGCCGACCGGGGCGACCCCCTCGGCGACGGGGGCGCCGAGGCCACTCCCCCGCCGTGGCCGGAGCACGCAGCGTGGGTGCGGGCGATCGAGGCGAGCCCGCTCGTGGCTCTGGGCGCGGGCGGTCCCGACGACCGCCCCGCCCGTTGGGTCGGCGGCCGCCTGTACCTGGACCGGTACTGGCGCGACGAGCTCACCGTGCGGCGGCTGGTCGACGCCCGGCTGCAGGCGCCCCCGCTCGAGCCGGCGGGAGCGGACCGGCTGGAGGCGACGCTGTCCCGGCTGTTCCCCGCGGCGGGCGACGTCCGTCAGCGGCTCGCGGCCGCGCACGCCGCGGGCCGCCGGCTCACGGTGCTCACCGGCGGGCCGGGCACGGGCAAGACGACGACGGTCGCGCGGCTGCTCGCCGTGCTGCAGGACGTCGCCGACACCGGGACGCAGGCGGCCGGGCCCGGGCTGCGGGTGGCGCTCGCCGCACCGACGGGCAAGGCCGCCGCCCGGCTGCAGGAGGCGGTGCGCGACGTGGTCGGCTCCCTCGCGCCCGAGGACCGCGAGCGCACCGGCCGGCCGGAGGCGACGACCGTGCACCGCCTGCTGGGCTACCGCAGCGCCACCCGGTTCCGGCACCACGCGGGCCACCACCTGCCGCACGACGTCGTCGTGGTCGACGAGACGTCGATGGTGCCGTTGTCGCTGATGGCGCGCCTGCTGGAGGCGCTGCGGCCCGAGGCCCGGCTCGTGCTCGTGGGCGACCCGGACCAGCTCGCGTCGGTCGAGGCGGGGGCCGTCCTGGGCGATCTCGTCGCGCGGCCGCCGGTCGCGACGTTCGAGGCCTCGGTCCCGTCGGTCGAGCCTGTCGAGGCCACGTCCCGGGCTTCGACGGGCTCGACCAACGACGGTGCCGAGCGCGCAGCGCTCGCCAATGGCGTGGTGCGGCTCGTGACGGTGCACCGCCAGGACGAGGACTCTGCGATCCTGCCGCTCGCCGCGGCGATCCGGGACGGCGACGCGGACGCCGTGCTCGACGTGCTGCGCGCCGGCACCGGTGGTGTCGAGCTGGTCGAGGCGGACACGGAGCGCCTGGACGAGCACGCCGTGCGGGGACTGCACGACGACGCGGTCGACGCCGGCCGGCGGCTCGTGGCCGCGGCCCGCGCGGGCGACGCGGCGGGAGCCCTGGAGGCCCTCTCCGAGCACCGCGTCATGGTCGCGCACCGGCGAGGGCCGGTCGGCGTGGCCCGCTGGGCCGCGCAGGTCGAGGCATGGGTGGAGGACGCCGCTGCCGACGGATCCGTCACCCCCTCCGTCCCGGGGTCGCCGTGGGTCGTGGGTCGGCCGCTGCTCGTCACGAGCAACGACGCCGATGTCGGCCTCTACAACGGCGACACCGGCGTGCTCGTCGCGGAGGGAGACCTCGCCGACGGGGCGGTCGTCGCGGTCTTCGGCGACCCGCGCGCCCCGCTCCGGGTACGCACCCACCGGCTGCCGCCGGTCGAGACGGTGCACGCCATGACCGTGCACCGCGCGCAGGGCAGCCAGTTCCGCCGCGTCTCCCTGGTGCTGCCGCCGCCGATCTCGCCGCTGCTCACCCGCGAGCTGCTGTACACGGCCGTCACCCGCGCACAGGAGTTCGTACGCGTCGTGGGCAGCGCCGACGCCGTCCGCGCCGCCGTGGCCCACCCGGTCCGCCGCGCGAGCGGGCTGCGCGAGCCGCTGCCAGGAGGGCCGTCATGACGGTGCGCGCGCTGATGGTCGACGTCGACGGCGTGCTCGTTCGCCGCCCCGACGGGCGCCGCTGGGACGCAGACCTCCTCGCCGACCTGGGGATCGACCCTGCCGATCTCCAGGACGTGTTCTTCCGCGCGCACTTCGACGACGTCCTCGCGGGACGCGCGGACTTGTTCGAGCGCCTGGACCAGGTGCTGCCTGGGCTCGGGCCTGTGACCTCGCAGGAGCTCGTCGACTACTGGTTCACCCACGACGCCACACTCGACACCGTGCTTCTCGACGACCTCGCGGAGCTACGGACGCGGGGGATCGATCTCCAGCTCGCGACCGTGCAGGAGCACCACCGGGCCCGCTACCTGTGGCACGACCTGGGGCTGCGCGGTCGCTTCTCCGCGATCCACTACGCGGCGGACATCGGACACCGCAAGGGCGAGCCCGAGTTCTACCGCGCCGTCGAGACGCGCACCGGTATGGCACCCAGGTCGCACTGCCTGATCGACGACAGCCCCGGCAACGTCGAGACGGCCCGGGAGGCGGGGTGGCATGCCGTCCACTGGACCCCGGGCCTCCGGCTGGCCGACGCGCTCGCGTCCCTCGGAGACGCCACAGCCCGGGCCGGAGACCCCGAGGAATAGGCACAACGCCCCCGCGGGTTGTCCCAGGCGATGAACGCCGACGCCTCCACCCCCGCGCCCACCTCCCCCCGCCTGTCCGTGCTGGACCTCGTCCCGGTCCGCACGGGACAGTCCAGCCCCCAGGCGCTGGCCGCCTCTCTCGCCCTGGTGCGCCGGGCGGACGAGCTCGGCTTCGAGCGGTACTGGTTCGCGGAGCACCACAACATGCCCGCCGTGGCGGCGTCGACGCCGCCGGTGATGATCGCGGCGGCGACTGCGGCCACCGAGCGCATCCGCGTGGGGTCGGGCGGCGTCATGCTCCCCAACCACGCGCCCCTCGTGGTCGCGGAGCAGTTTGCCGCCCTCGAGGCGCTCGCGCCCGGCCGCGTCGACCTCGGCATCGGTCGCGCCCCCGGCTCCGACCCCGTGGTCACGGCCCTCCTGCGACAGTCGGGCCCGACGTCGGACGTCGAGCGGTTCCCGCAGCACGTGCGCGACATCCTCGCCCTGATGAGCCCCGACGGCGCCTCCCTCCGCCTCGGCGACGGCAACCTCTACGACGTGCACGCCACCCCCGCCGCCGACGGCACCCCGACCGTGTGGCTGCTGGGCTCCAGCGACTACTCCGCCCGGCTCGCAGCGGAGCTGGGCCTGCCGTACGTGTTCGCGAACCACTTCTCGGGCGCGGGCATCGACCAGGTGCTCGCCCTGTACCGCGACGGCTACCGGCCCAGCCCCGGACACCCGGAGCCGCAGACCTTCCTCACGGCGAACGTCGTCGTCGCGCCCACCGCCGCCGAGGCGCACGAGCGGGCCCTGCCCCAGCTGCGCTCGATGGCCCGGCTGCGCACCGGCAAGCCGATGGGCCGGGCCGAGACGGTCGAGGAGTCCCTCGCCACCCCGCTGGACGGCATGGCGCAGCAGATCATCGAGGACATGCGTTCGCGCTGGGTGATCGGTGAGCCGCACCAGGCCGCGGCCCAGCTCCGCGACCTCGCCACCCGGCACGGCGTGGACGAGGTCATGGTCGTGCCGGTCGCGGGCTCCTACGAGTCCGAGCCGCTGGACGCGACCCCCGGCCGCATCCGCACCCTCGAGCTGCTCGCCGAGGCGCTCGCCGCCTGACGACGCTGGTGCGCGTCGCACCCCAGGGGCGGTCCGCCGCCGTTGCCGCCCGGCGTGCGGGGACTAACCTCGACTTAGTCCACCCTGGTCCAGGAGGTCGCCGTGCGGACCGTGAACGTCCACGACGCCAAGACCCACCTTTCCCGCCTTCTCGCGGCGGTCGAGGAGGGCGAGGAGATCGTCATCGCCCGTGCCGGCCGGCCGGTCGCCCGCCTGGTAGGCACCGGGCCCACGACCCGGCCACGGCGGGAGCTCGGCCCTCTGCGCGGCGGGTTCACGGTGCCCGACGACCTCGACCACTGGGCGCAGGACGAGGTGGTGGCCTTGTTCGAGGGCGACCGCGCGGACGGTCACCGGTGAGGTACCTGCTCGACACGAACGTCCTCGTCTGGACGCTCGGGTTCCCCGAGCGGCTGCCCGACGACGTCGCGGAGATCCTCGCGGACCCCGAGCCCGAGATCTGGTTCAGTGCCGTCAACATCTGGGAGATCGGCGTCAAGTCCGCCCTCGGCCGCCCCGAGTTCGACCTCGACCCGCACGTCGCCCGTGCGACCACCCTGGCCCTGGGTTTCGTCGAGCTCGCCGTCGACGGTGCCCACGCCGTCGCGGCGAACCGACTCCCCGCGGTCCACCGCGACCCCTTCGACCGGATGCTGATCGCCCAGGCGATCATGACCGGCTCGACCCTGCTCACGAGCGATGCCACGATCGCCACCTACCAGGGACCGATCCGCCACGTCGCCCGCCGCAGCTGAGTGCGGCCCGAGAGGAGCACCACCCGATGCCCCAGGTCACCGTCGTCCGCGCCGACAACCCCGGCCCGATGACGCTCGACGGCACGCGCTCGTACGTGCTGCGTGCGCCGGGTTCGCCGTCGAGCGTGGTCGTGGACCCGGGCCCCGACGACGAGCGGCACCTCGCCACGCTCGCCGCGGAGGGCCCCGTCGGGCTGGTGCTGATCACGCACCGCCACGCCGACCACACGGCGGGCTCGGCCCGGCTGCGCGCACTCACCGGCGCCCCGGTGCGCGCCGTCGACCCGGAGCACTGCCACGGCGGCGAGCCGCTGCGCGGCGGCGAGCGGATCGACGCCGCCGGCGTGCGGGTCGACGTCCTGGCCACGCCGGGGCACACCGCCGACTCCGTGTCGTTCGTCGTGACAGCGCCGGGCGAGGCACCCGTCGTACTCACGGGCGACACCGTGCTCGGCCGTGGCACCACCGTCATCGCCGAGCCGGACGGGTCGCTGCGCGACTATCTCGCCAGCCTGGACATGCTGGAGCGCGTGGGCGACGGGCGGGTCGGGCTGCCCGCGCACGGCCCGGCGCTCGACGACCTCGGCGACGCCGTCCGTGCGTACCGCACCCACCGCCTGGAGCGCCTGGCGCAGGTCCGGGAGGCGCTGGCCGCGCTCGGTCCCGCCGCGGACGCCGACGCCGTCGTCGCGCACGTCTATGCGGACGTCGACCCGTCCGTGCGCCGCGCGGCACGGCAGTCCGTCGTCGCCCAGCTCGCGTACCTGCGCGACGAGCCCGCCTGATCTGACGCGGGCGGGTGTCGGTGTCCCGCGGCACGATGGCGTGATGACGGTCACCCCTGCCCCACGCCCGGAAGCCCGCCCCGCCGTCCGCCTCGGCATCGCCTTCGTCCCCACGATGGCGCCGGAGTCCCTGCGCTCCCTGGCCACCGCCGCGGAGGCAGCCGGCCTCGACGACCTGTGGGTGTGGGAGGACTGCTTCAAGCAGAGCGGCGTCGCCTCGGCCACCGCCGCGCTCGCCTGGACAGCACGGATCCGCGTGGGCCTCGGCCTCATGCCCGCGCCGCTGCGCAGCACCGCCGGGACGGCGATGGAGCTCGCCACCGTCGCGCGGATGTTCCCGGGCCGGTTCGTGCCGGCCGTGGGCCACGGCGTGCAGGAGTGGATGGAGCAGGCGGGCGTGCGGGTGAAGTCGCCGCTCACCCTGCTGCGCGAGCACGCCGACGCGCTGCGGCGGCTGCTCGCGGGCGAGGAGGTGACGACGTCGGGCCGCTACGTGACCCTCGACCACGTCCGCCTCGACTGGCCGGCCCCGCAGGTCCCCCTGGTGCTGGGCGGCGTCGGCCCTCGTTCCCTCGCCCTGGCGGGGGAGCTGGGCGACGGCGTCATCCTCGCCAACGCGCTCACGCCCGACGACGTCCGCGCGGCGGCGGAGACGGCCGGCGGCGCCGCGCAGGCCGCGGGTCGGCCGGCGCCCGGCGTGTACGCCACGCTCATCGCCGCGACCGGCGACGACGCGCAGCAGCGGCTCGACGCCGAGCTGCCGCTGTGGGGCGCTGAGCCTGGTCGCGGCATCGGCGCGGCCGGGGACGCCCGCGCCATCGCGGACGGCGTGCTGCGCCTGGCCGCCGCCGGGGCCTCCGCCGTCGCCGTGCAGCCCACCGCCGACGAGCCCGACCTGGCCGGGTTCGTCGAGCTGCTCGGTCGCGAGGTGCGGCCGCTGCTCGACCAGGCATGACCCTGGACCACCCGAGGTAGACCGAGGAGCAGACCATGGACTGGAAGATCGAGCTGATCCACGTGCCGGTGAGCGACGTGGACCGGGCGAAGGAGTTCTACGAGCGGGTCGGCTTCCACGCCGACCATGACCAGCAGGTGAACGACGACCTGCGGTTCGTCCAGATGACGCCGCCCGGCTCCGCGTGCTCCATCGCGTTCGGCACCGGCGTCGGCGGCAGCCTGCAGCCGGGGCAGCAGGACACCATCCAGGTGGTGGTGCCCGATGCCGACGAGGCGCTGGCGCACCTGCGGAGCGCGGGCGTGGAGGCGCAGGGCGTGGACGAGCAGCCGTGGGGCCGGTTCGTCACGTTCGCCGACCCGGACGGCAACGCGTGGACGCTGCAGCAGCTGCCCGCGTGGTCCGCGGGCGCCGGTGGTTGAGCCTGCCGAGACCCGCGCCGTGGTCTCGACAGGCTCGACCGACGGGAGAGGTCAGATCCGCTTGCCGTAGCAGCGCTGCTGCTCGAACCCGGTGTGGTCGCCGAAGGACTCGATCGGCTCGTAGCCGATGGCCTCGTACAGGGCGATCGCCTCGGGCTGCGCAGTGCCGGTCTCGAGGACGAACCGTCGGAAGCCGACCTGGCGGGCGGAGCGTTCCAGCTCCCCCATCAGGCGTCGTGCGACGCCGCGGCCACGGGCGTCGCCGTCCACGTACAGGCGCTTGACCTCGCCGGTCGCCGCCGGGTGCGTCGTGCCGCGACCGCGCCGGTCGTCGGTGCCGGAGACGTCGCGCACGGCGACGCTGCCCACCGGACGGCCGTCCAGCCGTGCGACGAGCGTGACGACGATCGACCGCGGGTCGATCGCCGGCGCCTCGTCGACGCCGCCGTACCGCATCGCCATCTCCGCCTCCTGGGCGGCGCGCAGCCCCGCGGCGACGGGGTCGTCCCACGCGACGGCGTCGACCGTCAGACCCTCGGGCCCGGTCGGCGCCGGCAGGGTGGCGGTGGCGGTCATGCCGAGACGAGCGACGCCAGCACCGACGTGAAGAAGCCGAGCCCGTCCGTGCCGGTGCGCGGTCCGTGCTCCCCGTCGGGGCCGAATCCGGCCTCGACGGCGTGCTCGGGGTGCGGCATGAGGCCGACCACGTTGCCGCGCTCGTTGGAGATGCCCGCGATGTCGCGACGCGAGCCGTTCGGGTTCCAGCCCTGGTAGCGGAACACGACGCGGCCCTCGCCCTCGAGCTCGTCGAGGATGCGGTCGTCGGCCACGAACTGGCCGTCCTGGTTCTTCAGCGGGATGGTGATGTGCTGACCGGCCAGGTACTGGTTGGTCCACGCCGTCGACGTGCTCTCGACCGCCAGGACCTGCTCGCGGCACACGAAGTGCAGGTGGTCGTTCTTCACCATGGAGCCGGGCAGCAGGTGCGCCTCGGTCAGCACCTGGAACCCGTTGCAGATGCCGAGCACCGGCATCCCGCCCTTCGCGGCGTCCACGACGGCATCCATCGCGGGCGCGAAGCGCGAGATGGCACCGGCCCGGAGGTAGTCGCCGTAGGAGAACCCGCCGGGCAGGACGACGGCGTCCACGCCGCGCAGGTCGCCGTCGGCGTGCCAGAGCGACACGGGCTCGCCGCCCGCGAGGCGCACCGCGCGGGCGGCGTCGCGGTCGTCCAGCGTGCCGGGGAACGTGATGACGCCGATCCGCGCCGACGCGAGGGTGCCGGCGGTCATCAGGCGACGCCCTCGGCGGTGATCGTCCCGGCGGCGTCGGTCGCGGCGTCCGCGACCCGCACGACGTCCTCGATGACCGGGTTCGACAGCAGCGTCTCCGCGGCCTGCTGGGCGGCGGCGAGCACCTCGGGGGTGACGTCACCGTCCACCTCGAGCTCGAACCGCTTGCCCTGGCGCACCCCGCTGAACTGGGTGAAGCCGAGGCGGGGCAGGGCCCCGACGACGGCCTTGCCCTGGGGGTCCAGGATCTCGGGCTTGGGCATGACCTCGACGACGACGCGTCCCACGGGTGCTCCTTGGATCGTGACCGGTAGCTGGCCGGGTGGTCCAGCGGCCGCCGCTCCGGGATCCCGGCACGGGCGGCGCCGCGGGGGGCGCGCGCGTGAGGGCGGGAGCACGACGGCGGGATTCCGCGACGAGTCTACCGCCCGCGCGCTAGCCTTCTGACGCCGCGGAGCGCAGCCGGACGACGGCGCCGCCGACGCCGCGCCGTCCACCACCGCAACCACCCCGAGGAAGCATGTCCGCAGCCACCCCTCCGCCCGCCGGCGGCACGCCCGACCCCTACGCCTCCCCTGACGCCGGCGCGACGCCCCGGCCCGGCCCGGCGCCGACCGACCCGCCGGCGCCGTACGCCCAGGCGCCCGGCCCGGCCACCCCGTACGACCAGGGCCCTGACGCCCAGGGCCCGCACGGCGGCCCGGCCACTCCGTACGCGCAGCCCACCCCGTACGACGCGCAGGGCGCGTACCCCTACGCCCAGCGGCCGCCGGGCACGGACGGCTTCTCGATCACCGCCCTGGTCACCGGGATCCTCGGCATCGGCCCCGTCGCCCTGGGCTTCGGCATCGCGGGGCTGCGCCGCACGCGCCGTACCGGTCGCGACGGCCAGGGCCTCGCGATCGCGGGCATCGTGCTGGGCGCGCTGGGCATCCTGGGCGGGCTGATCTTCGCCGGCCTGGTCGTGCTGGCCATGACGAGCGAAGACCTCCAGGAGGGCTTCAGCGAGGGCTTCCAGGAGTCGTTCGCCGACCAGACGGGCGCGAACCTCCAGCTCGGCGACTGCTTCGAGCTGCCCGCGGACTCCACCGACCTCACCGGTATCGTCGCCATCGACTGCGCGTCCGCGCACGGTGCCGAGCTGGTGGGCGTCGACGAGCTCACGGACACCGAGTACCCCGGCGAGGACTCGGTCGTGGCCACCACACAGGAGTTCTGCTACGCGCAGTTCGCCGACTATGTCGGGACCGACTACGACTCCTCCGGCCTCGACATGATGTACCTCTACCCCACCCAGGCGTCCTGGACGTTCGGCGACCGGCGCCTCCTGTGCTGGGCGCAGAACCCGGACGGCTCCCCCCTCGAGGGCAGCGTCCAGGGCTCCGGGCTCTGAGACCTCCGCCCCGGACGGCGGGGGCGTCTCAGCGCAGGGTCGCCCCCGTCAACCGCTCGTACGCCTCGAGGTAGCGCTCGCGGGTGCGCTCGACGACGTCGGCCGGCAGCGCGGGCGGCGGCACGTCGGAAGCGCGGTCCCACCCCGACTCCGGGGACGTCAGCCAGTCGCGCACGAACTGCTTGTCGAAGCTCGGCTGCGCGTGGCCCGGCTCCCACTCCGCGGCGGGCCAGAACCGCGACGAGTCGGGCGTGAGCACCTCGTCGCCCAGCACCGTGACCCCGGTGACCGGGTCGACGCCGAACTCCAGCTTGGTGTCCGCGAGGATCACGCCACGCTCGCGGGCGACCTGCTCGGCGCGGGAGTAGACGGCGAGCGTGAGGTCGCGCAACCGGGCCGCGGCGTCGTCGCCGATCCGGCGGGCCACCTCCGCGAACGGCACGTTCTCGTCGTGCTCGCCGGCCTCGGCCTTGGTGGCGGGCGTGAAGATCGGCTCCGGCAGACGCGAGCCGTCGACCAGGCCTGAGGGCAGCGGGATGCCCGTGACCTCCCCGGACTCGCGATACTCGGCCAGCCCGGAGCCGGTGAGGTAGCCGCGCGCCACGCACTCGACCGGGAACATCTCGAGCCGGCGGCAGATCATCGCGCGGCCCGCGACGACGTCGGGGACGAGGCCGTCGCCCGGCTCGGCGCTGGCCTCCGTGGACACGACGTGGTTCGGCACGAGGTCCGCGAGCTGGTCGAACCACCACAGGCTGAGCTGGGTGAGCACCACGCCCTTGTCGGGGATGCCGGGGGCGAGCGCGTGGTCGTACGCGGAGACGCGGTCCGACGCGACGACGAGGACGACGTCGCCCAGCGGGTGCACGCCGCCCAGGGCCGGCAGGTCCGGCTCGTACAGGTCGCGGACCTTGCCGGAGTACACGTGTCGCCACCCCCGCAGGTCGAGCGGTCCTCCGGCGAAGGCGTCGGGCTGGTCGGCGTCGCGCGTCTCGGTCACGGCGCCCAGTGTCCCATCCGTGCGCGGCGGCGCGTCGCCCTCGTCCGGCGTGACATCGCGGCGCCCTTGACCTGGAGCGCACTCCAAGTTCTAGGGTCGTGCCATGCGCGACGCCGACCCCGTTCCCGAGCACGAGCCCGGCCTCACGATCGCCCAGGTCGCGGACCGGACCGGGCTCACCGCCGACACGCTCCGCTACTACGAGCGCGCGTGCCTCATCGAGCGGGTGGGGCGCAGCACCGGCAACCAGCGCCGGTACTCGGCGGCCGATCTCGTGTGGCTGGAGTTCCTCCTGCGGCTGCGCGAGACCGGAATGCCGATCAGCGGCATGCAGCGGTACGCCCGGCTGCGGGCCGAGGGGGACGCCACCCTGGGCGAGCGGCTCACCCTGCTGCGCGAGCACCGCGACGACCTCGCCGCCCGCATCCGCCGGCTCCGCGACCACGAGGACGCGCTGCACGACAAGATCACCCACTACGAAGGGCTGCTGTCCACGCAGCCCGGGACGGACCACGCATGAGCACCAGCACCTCCGCCGAGTCCCGTCAGGAGCGCTTCGACCGGGGCATGGAGGTGCTCTCCCGCGTCGACGGCGAGGGCGGCCGCCGTGTGATCGACTCGCTCGCCGACGTCAGCCCGGAGCTGGGCCACCAGGTGGTCGCATGGGCGTTCGGGGAGGTCTACGACCGACCGGGCCTGCCGCCGCGCGACCGCCAGCTCGTGACGCTGGGCATGCTGACCGCCCTCGGCGGGTGCGAGCCGCAGCTGGAGGTGCACGTCAACGCGGCGCTGAACGTGGGGCTCACGCCCGCCGAGATCGCGGAGGCCCTGCTCCACTCCGCGGTCTACTGCGGGATGCCGAAGGCGCTCAACGCCACGTTCGTCGCCAAGAAGGTCTTCGCCGAGCGCGGCCTGCTCCCCGTCGACGCCCCCTGACCGCGGGCGCTCCCCCGGCGCGACGAGAGTTCAGCGCCCGCCTCACCGGACAACCCTGTCCGTTCACCCGGGGTTCGTGTGCGGCGTCCACCGTGCACCTCATGAATCGCCTCACCCGCTGTGTCGCCACGTCCGTGCTGGTCGCCGGGCTCGCCGCCGCCCCCGTCGCCGCGTCCATCGCGGCGCCCCACACCACCGCCGCCACGACCGGCCGCCACGCCGTCGCCGCCCACGGCGCCATCCCGTTCACCGCCGCGACGGTCACCGCCGAGGACGACGGCTCGTTCACCGTCACCTGGTCCGCCCCCCGCGGCGCCGGCGACGTCCGCCTCTACACCGGCACGTCCCGGGACCGCATCGACACCCGCCACGTCGTCGCGCGCGGCGACAGCTCGGGCACGGTCACGGTGCGCGGCCTGCAGGACGCCGACCGCCGCTGGTTCCGCCTCGTGCCGGAGCGCGGGCAGGGCCTGACCCTCGCCGACCGCCTCGTGCAGCTGGACGGCACCGTGAACCTCCGTGACATGGGCGGCTACCGCACGGTCACCGGCCAGTGGGTCGCGATGGGCGAGGCCTACCGGTCCGACGCGCTCGACAGGCTGAGCGAGGACGACCTCGACGCCCTCGAGGCCCTCGACGTGCGCACGGTCGTCGACCTGCGCACCGAGTCCGAGCGCACCACCGCGCCCGACCGCGTGCCCGAGGGCGCCCGCTACGAGGTGGCGGACGTGATCGGCGGCGGCGGCGCGACCGTGCCCGACCTCTCCACGCCCGAGGCGGCGGCCCAGATGATGGTCGACGGCGAGCGCTCCATGGTGTCCAGCGACACCGGCCGCGCGGCCTACGAGACGCTGTTCGACGCCGTCGACGACAAGGGTGCCGTCCTCTTCCACTGCACCGCGGGCAAGGACCGCACCGGGTGGGCGGCCGCCGCGCTACTCACCACCGCGGGCGTGCCGCGCGACGTCGTCGAGGACGACTACCTGCTGAGCAACGACTACCGCGCCGAGGCGAACGCCGCCGCGCTGGCCTCGATGCCGGCGGAGCAGGCCGCGATCTACAAGCCCCTCATGGACGTGCGGCCGGAGTACCTGGCCGCGGGCTTCGACGAGGTCCGCGACGAGTACCGCTCGTTCGGCGGCTACCTCCGACAGGGCCTGGGCCTCAGCCCGCGCGAGATCCGCGACGTCCGCGAGGAGCTCCTGGTCGGCTGACGCTCACGCCCGGTTCGGCAGTTCGGCCTCGATTCGGCAGTCAGGACTGCCGAATCGAGGCCGAGCCGCCGAACCGACTGCGGCGTCAGGGGACGGCGACCTCGCCGCGCTCGGCCTTGAGGGCGATGTCGCTGCGGTGGTGCGAGCCGTCCAGCCCGATCTCGGCGATCCCGGCGTACGACGCCGCCCGCGCGGCGGCCAGGTCCGTGCCCCGGCCCACGACGGACAGCACGCGCCCGCCCGCGGACACGAGGGTGCCGTCGTCTGCCACCGCGGTGCCGGCGTGCAGCACGTGCACGCCGTCCAGCGCCTCGGCGGCGGCGATGCCGGTGATCGGGTCGCCCTTGCGCGGCGACTCGGGGTAGCCCTGCGACGCGACGACGACGTTCACCACGGCGTCGTCCGACCAGCGCAGCGGCTCGATGCCGTCGAGGCGGCCGGTCGCGGCGGCGAGCAGCACGCCGGACAGCGGCGTGCGCAGCCGCGCGAGCACGGCCTGGATCTCCGGGTCGCCGAAGCGGGCGTTGAACTCGACCACGCGCGTGCCGCGGCTGGTCAGCGCCAGCCCCACGTACAGCACGCCGGAGAACGGGGTGCCGCGGCGGGCCATCTCGTCCACGGTGGGCTGCGCGATCCGGTCGACCACCTCGGCGACCAGGCCGGACGGCGCCCAGTCGAGCGGGGTGTACGCGCCCATGCCGCCGGTGTTGGGGCCCGCGTCGTCGTCGCCCACCCGCTTGAAGTCCTGGGCCGGCACCATCGGCACCACCGTGACGCCGTCGCACACGCAGAACACCGAGACCTCGGGGCCGTCGAGGTACTCCTCGACGACCACCCGGCCGTCGGAGCCGCGCGCCTCGAGCGCCTCGCGGGCGTGGGCGAGGGCGGCCTCGCGGTCCGACGTCACGACGACGCCCTTGCCGGCGGCCAGCCCGTCGTCCTTCACGACGTGGGGCGCGCCGAAGGCGTCCAGCGCGTCGGCGACCTGCTCGACGGAGGTGCACACGTGCGCCATCGCGGTCGGCACGTTCGCCGCGGCCATGACGTCCTTGGCGAAGGCCTTCGAGCCCTCGAGGCGGGCGGCCTCCGCGGACGGGCCGAAGCACGGGATCCCGGCCTCGTGCACGACGTCGGCGACCCCCGCCACGAGCGGTGCCTCCGGTCCCACGACCACCAGGTCGACGCCGAGCGACCGCGCGAGCGCGGCGACGGCGCGGCCGTCCATCGGGTCGACGAGGTGCAGCGCGGCCTGCGCGGCCATGCCCGGGTTGCCGGGGGCCGCGTGCAGCTCGTGCGCCGGCTCCTCCGACGCGAGGGCGTGGACGATGGCGTGCTCGCGGGCACCGGTCCCGACGACGAGGATCTTCACGGGCGACCATGCTAACGACCCCGACGGCCACGTCGGCCCGACGTCCGCGCGGCCCGGCGTCCGACCTGCTCAGGGCTGCGGCAGGCGTGCCATCCCGTACACGCGGTCGACGCGCAGGCGCAGCACCTGGCGTCGCTCGGCCACCATCGCCCGCCGGAACTCCTCCCAGTCGGGGTGCTCCTGCCGGGCCGCGGTACGGAACGTCTTGACCAGCTCGTCGGCGGCGGCGTCGTGGGGGTCGTCCGCCACGTCGCTCAGCTCCGCCGTGCCGTCGAGGACGGCGTAGCTCCAGAAGTCGGGGGCGCTCACGTGCAGCGACACGCGCGGGTCGCGCGCCGCGTTGCGGGTCTTCGCGCGGTCGGCCGTGACCGACACGCGCGCCGTCCGCGACTCCTCGTCCCACGCGTAGAGCACGTTGGACAGCTGGGGTCGCCCGGCCCGCCGCAGGGTCGTGAGGACCCCCTTGTTGCCGTCCGCCACCAGCGCGAGCAGCGCCGGCCGGTCGTCCCTCTCGGTCGTCCTCGACGTCGTCATGCCGGGACAACTCGCCAGGTCAGACCGTTGTTCCCCCGGGGACGGACGCGTCCTGCCCGGAGCGTGCGAGCGATGCCGCGACGAAGCCGTCCGCCGTGAGTGTCGCGACGACGTCGCGCAGCCAGGCGACGGCGGCGGGGTCGCGGTCGCGGCCGGTCGCGACCGCCTGGCGGATCTCGGTGAAGCGCGGCTCGACGACGCGCAGGCCCGGGTGCTCGGCCACGTAGCGGGTGAGCGGCTGCCGAATGCCGGCCGCGACCTCGAGCCCGTGCTCCTCGAACGCCTGCGTGCCGTCGGCGCCGCGGACGACCTCGGCGTGAGTCAGCGTGCGGGTGAGGAACAGGTCGTAGGCCGAGCCCTGCTTCACCCCGACCCGCACGCCCGCCCGGTCGACGTCGTCGGCCGCGCGCACCGGCGAGCCCTCGGGGACGGCGAACACGCCCTCGATGAGCACGTAGGGCTCGGTGAACGCCACCTGCGCGGCCCGCTCCGGCTCGACGGCGAGGAAGCCGACGTCGACCCGGCCCTCGGCGACGGCCGCGAACGACAGCCGCGCGGCGTCCACGCACTCCAGCCCGACGGGCACGCCGAGCCGACGCGCCAGCTCCCGGGCGAGGTCCGCCGTCACGCCCGACGGGGCGTCCGGCGTGCCCTGCGCGAGCACGGGGTTGCCGAGGTTGATCACCGCGTGGAGCACGCCCTGGGGGGCGAGCGCGGCGACGACCTCGGGGGGCACGGGAGCCGGCGTCGTCATCGCGGCGTCAGCGCGTGTGGATGAGGTCGTGCACCGGGATGATCTCGTCGCGACGCGGGCCCACGCCCACCGCGGAGATGCGGCAGCCGGAGAGCTCCTCGAGGCGGGCGAGGTAGGCCTGCGCGTTGGCGGGCAGGTCCTCGATGGTGCGCGCGTGGGAGATGTCCTCCCACCACCCGGGCATCTCCTCGTAGATCGGCTTCGCGTGGTGGAAGGCCGACTGGTCGTCGGGCATCTCGTCGTACCGCGTGCCGTCCACGTCGTACGCCACGCAGACGGGCACCTTCTCCAGCCCGGTCAGCACGTCCAGCTTGGTGACCACCAGGTCCGTGAGGCCGTTGATGCGGGCCGCGTAGCGCGCGATGACCGAGTCGTACCAGCCGCAACGGCGCGCGCGGCCCGTGGTGACGCCGTACTCGCCGCCGGTCTTGAGCAGGTACTCGCCCATGTCGTCGAAGAGCTCGGTGGGGAACGGGCCCTCGCCGACGCGCGTCGTGTACGCCTTGATGACGCCGATGACGGAGTCCACGCGGGTGGGCCCGATGCCGGAACCGGTCACCGCGCCGCCCGCGGTGGCGCTGGACGACGTGACGAACGGGTACGTGCCGTGGTCGATGTCGAGCATCGTGGCCTGGCCGGCCTCGAAGAGGACGTTCTTGCCGGCGTCGAGCGCCTCGTTCAGGACCAGCGGCGTGTTCGCGACCATGGGGCGCAGCCGCTCCGCGTGGGCGAGCAGCTCGTCCACGGTCTCGTCGATCTCGACGGCACGGCGGTTGTAGACCTTCACCAGCAGGTGGTTCTTCTGGTCGAGGGAGCCCTCGACCTTCTCCCGCAGGATCTTGGGGTCGAACAGGTCGGCGATGCGGATGCCGACACGGTTGATCTTGTCCGCGTACGCCGGCCCGATGCCGCGCCCGGTGGTGCCGATGCGGCGCTTGCCGAGGAAGCGCTCGGTGACCTTGTCGAGCGTGCGGTGGTACCCGGCGATGACGTGCGCCTGGCTCGAGACCAGCAGTCGCGAGACGTCCACACCGCGGGCGATCAGGTCGTCGAGCTCCTCGAAGAGCACGTCGATGTCGACGACCACGCCGTTGCCGATGACGGGGACGACGCCGGGCGAGAGGATGCCGGACGGCAGCAGGTGCAGCGCGTACTTCTCGTCGCCGATGACGACGGTGTGACCCGCATTGTTGCCGCCGTTGAACTTCACGACGTAGTCGACCCGGGACCCGAGCAGGTCCGTCGCCTTCCCCTTGCCCTCATCGCCCCACTGGGCACCGACGAGCACCACGGCTGGCATGAAATCTCCTCGCGTCGACGAGGCCCGGCGTGTCACCCACGTCGCCCGAACGGGCGGGCCTCCTGGGCCGGGCCGCGCCCGAGTTTACCTGCCCGTGGTCCGGAAGCTGGTAGAGCCTGCCGGAACCCCTCGGCATGGTCTCGACAGGCTCAACCCGCGGGCCCGCGCGACCTCAGCCGGGGTGGTGCGAGGCGGGGGCGGACGGCGCCGGCGCCGACTCGCACCGGTGGTCGCGGTCGATGCGGAACAGGTCGAGCGCCCCGCACACCTCCAGGACGAACAGGTCGCGCTCGTCCGCGCCGCGCAGCACGGTGGCACCGCCGCGCTTGCGGCCGGCGTCGGCGAGGGAGATGAGGAATGCGGCACCGGTGGAGTCCATGAACGTGACGCGGCACATGTCGATCACCAGCAGCTGCCGCCGCAGCCCGACCACCCGGGTGGCGATCTCCGGGAACTGGTCGCGCTCCGCGAGGTCGAGGTCACCGGCGATCACGAGCGTCGTCGTCGTCGAAGACGTCGCGATCTCGATCATGGTGCGAGCGTACCCGCGACGGGCCGCGCGCGACGCTCGAGGCGCCGTTCACCCGGCCGGGCCAGAATGGGGCCATGACCTCCCCCGTGGACGACCTGCTCGCCGGCCCGCCCCCGACCCGCCTGCCCGACGACCACCCCCAGGTGCGCGACGGCCTGGACGCCGGCGAGGACCCGGCCCGGCTGGCCGCCGACCACCCCGCCTCGTCGCTCCCGTGGGCGGTGCTCGCGGAGGCGACGCTGGACGCCGGCGGCGCCGAGCCCAGCGCGGCCCGCTCCGTGACGGCGTACGCCTACGCGCGGACCGGCTACCACCGCGGCCTCGACGCGCTGCGGCGGGCGGGGTGGCGCGGCCAGGGCGCGATCCCCGCCGACCACGTGCCGAACCAGGGCTTCCTCCGTGCCCTCACCGCCCTCGCGACGGCGGCCGCGCAGATCGGCGAGACCGAGGAGGCGGAGCGCTGCGAGGCCTTCCTGCGCGACTCCGGCACGTCGGCCGACGAGGTGCGCACGCTCGCCGGTTGAGCCTGGCCCGCACCCGCTGGTCGAGCCCGTCGAAACCGGTTCGTGGCCTCGACAAGGCTCGACCGACGAGGGCGTCAGCCGACGGCCGTCGCGTGCAGCTTGGCCCACACGAGCTTGCCGGAGCCGGCGGGTCGCCACCCCCAGTCGGCGAGCCGCTCGACGATCTGCATCCCGAACCCGCCGACCCGGTTGGGGTGGCCGTCGGTGGTGACGGGCGGCGCCGGGTTGGAGTCCTCCACCTCGATGCGCAGCCCGTCACCCGTGTCGAAGAGCCGCAGCGCGATGTTGCCCCAGCCGTGCAGCACGCCGTTGGCCACCAGCTCCGAGACGACGAGCTCGGCCGACGCCGACTCGGGCAGCCCCCACGCCTGGCAGGTGCGCAGCACGGCGTGCCGGGCACGGCCGATCGACGCGGGCTCGCTGGGCAGCAGCCAGCGCCGCGACCGAGGGCTGAGCGGCTGGATCTCCGCGTCCGCGACCGGGTCGGGCACGCGCACGACGACGAGCGCGACGTCGTCCTCGGGGGCGTCGGCGAGCCGGGACAGCAGCTCCTCCCCCACCCCGGCGGCGTCGCGCGCGGTGATGCGGGCGGACGCCTCCACGAGGGCGTCGAGCCCGACCTTGAGCGACCGGTCGCGGCGCTCGATGAGGCCGTCGGTGTAGAAGAGGAGCACGTCGCCGCGGCGCAGCTCCGCCTGCCCGGTGGTGCGCGGCTTCGACCCGAACCCGATGAGCGAGCCGGCACCGCCGGCGAGCTGGGTGACGGTGCCGTCGCGCAGCAGCAGCGGCGGCAGGTGGCCGGCGCGCGTGTACTGCACGGTCCAGGCGTCGCCGTCCTGCTGATGCTTCAGCGTGGCGTAGACCATCGACGCGGAGCGCGGGATGCGCATGCCGGTGACGAGCTGGTCGACGCGGTCCACGACGATCCCCGGCGTGGCGAGCTCGAACGCGTACGACCGCACCACCGACCGCAGCTGGCCCATGGCCGCCGCGGCCTCGACGTCGTGCCCGACGACGTCCCCCACCACGAGCCCGACGGTGCCGTCCTTGATCTGCAGCACGTCGTACCAGTCGCCGCCCACCTGGGCGTGCTCGGCGTTGGGCGCGTAGTAGGTCCACACGTCGAGCCCGGAGACGTCGGCCTGCTCGGGCAGCATCGCGCGCTGCAGCGCCTCGGCGAGCCGGTGCTCGCGGGCGTACAGGCGCGCGTTGTCGATGGCGGTGCCGGCCCGGCGCGCCACCACCTCGATCACGGTGTGCACGTGCTGCGGCTCGCCGGGGGCGGGCCGCACCTCCTGGGTGACGGTGCCGTCGGCGGCCACCCCCACGCCGTGCCAGGTGGCGAGCAGCCCGAGCACCCGCCGGCGCCCGGCCACGGCGTGCACGACGACGGCGCGCGGCAGCGCCCCGGTCTCCTCGACCACGCGCCGCAACAGGTCGCGGCGGAGCCAGCCGGAGGCGGAGTGCGCCGGGAAACCCGCGTCGAGCCGCAGCATGACCGGACCCTCGACGACGCCCTCGAGCAGGTCCTGGATCTCGTCGCGGGCGGGCTCGCGGGTCTCCTGCGCGACGGGCCGCTCCCCCGCGGCGTCCTCCGGCGGCTCCGGCACGTAGCGCGCGTGCCGCCGGCCGCGCCCGCTCGGCGGCGACGCGACGTCGACGCCGTCGGCGAAGAGGAGACCGTCGTCGTTGACGTAGAAGCCGGCCCAGGGCACGAGCGCGCGCAGCAGGTCGGCGATGTCGCGCAACGCGTACGGGTACTCCAGGTCGCCCAGCAGCTCCGTGGTCTGCGCGATGAGGTCGAGGTCGGCGCGCTCGCGGCGCTCCACCTCGAGGGAGGCGAGCTGGTTGGCCTGCCGCTCGACGTGCGTCGAGACGTCGGTGGCGGTGCCGAACCAGCGCTGCGCCGGGCCCTCGTCGCCCGGCACCGGCGTCATCGTGACCTGCCACCAGGTGTCCCGGCCGTCGAGCAGACGACCGCTGACCATGCGCGTGGTGGGGCGCCCGGAGCGCAGGTCGGTCTGGCTGCGTTCCCGCTCGGCGTCGTCGTCCACGAGCTCCAGCAGCGGGTGCTTGCCGAGCACGGCGAGGTCGTTGACGCCGATCCCCGACTCGCGGGCGAAGGCGTCGTTGACCCACAGCACCGGCATCCCGTCGCCCCATGCCCCGGTGACGAACGCCGGGACCACGGCGACAGCGATCGCCGCGTCGAGGAATCCGGAGGGGAGGGGCGGCACAGGACCGGATGATTCGGTCATAATGCCTCCACTGCCGAGATTCCCCGCCCTGGTTGGTGTTCTTGCTGGTCATTCAACCGTAGATTGGTGTCCGCCGAGACTCGAGGTGAACGCCCCGCGCGTGGAAGGAGCACCGTGCACGATGGATCGAACACGACCCCACGTGATCTGCGGCGTGCGGACGTGAAGGAGGCAGACGCGGTGCCTGAGCTGGGAGACCCCGCGAGCGTGCATGTCATCGTGGGCGCGTCCCGCGCCCGTGTCGTGCTGTCCGGCGAGATCGACGCCGACATCGGTGCCGAGCTGGGCGAGGCCATCTCCGACGCCGAGGGCTCCGGCCTCCCCGTCGAGATCGACGCCCACCACGTCACCTTCATGGACTCCTCGGGTGTGGCGTTCCTCGCTCGGCTCGCCTCGCGCAGCCCGCACCGCGTGCGGGTGCTGCGCGCCCCGCCCACCGTCCGGTTCCTCCTCGAGGTCACGCGCATCGGTGAGCTGCTGGAGATCGTGGACGTCGACCCCGGCTTCGACCTCGAGACCCCCGCGCCCCGCTAGTGCCGAGGTAGTTCGAGACTCGCCGAAGTAGGCAGGAATGCCGGGATAGAGCGCGTGTCTCCTCGAGATAGAGAGGGACGGACCGCACCGGGTGCGGTCCGTCCCTCTCTATCTCGAGGAGACACGCGCTCTATCTCGGCAGGGCGCGCGCTCTATCTCGGCGACAGGGTCACATCTTGTGGCCGGCGGAGCGCAGCTGCTGCGCGGCCTCGACGATGCGGGCGGCCATGCCGGCCTCGGCCTGCTTGCCCCAGGCGCGCGGGTCGTAGGCCTTCTTGTTGCCCACCTCGCCGTCGATCTTCAGGACGCCGTCGTAGTTCTTGAACATGTGCTCCACGACGGGGCGCGTGAACGCGTACTGCGTGTCGGTGTCGATGTTCATCTTGATGACGCCGTTGTCGACCGCCTCGGCGATCTCCGCGGCCGTGGAGCCCGAGCCGCCGTGGAACACGAGGTCGAACGGGTTCTCCTGGCCGATCTCGGCGCCGACGGACTTCTGGATGTCCGCGAGGATCGACGGGCGCAGCTTCACCGCACCCGGCTTGTACACGCCGTGCACGTTGCCGAAGGTGAGGGCCGTGAGGTAGCGGCCCTTCTCGCCGGCGCCCAGCGCGCGCACGGTGGCGAGGCCGTCCTCGGCCGTCGTGTAGAGCTTCTCGTTGATCTCGGCCTCGTGGCCGTCCTCCTCGCCACCCACGACGCCGACCTCGATCTCGAGGATGGTGCGCGCGGCCTGCGACAGCTCGAGCAGCTCCGCGGCGATGACGAGGTTCTCGTCCAGCGGGATGTCCGAGCCGTCGAACATGTGCGACTGGAAGGTCGGGTTCTTGCCGGCCTTGACCTGCTCCGCCTCGAGGGCGAGCAGCGGGCGGACCCAGGAGTCGAGGTTCTTCTTGACGCAGTGGTCGGTGTGGATCGCGATGTTCACCGAGTAGTTCTTCGCGACCTCGGTCGCGTAGGCCGCCAGGGCGAGCGAGCCCACGACGCGGTCCTTCACGGTGGAGCCCGAGGCGTACTCGGCGCCACCCACCGAGACCTGGATGATGCCGTCCGACTCGGCCTCGGCGAAGCCCTGGAGCGCGGCGGTCACGGTCTGCGACGACGTGATGTTGACGGCGGGGTAGGCGAACTTGCCGGCCTTCGCCCGGTCGATCATCTCGGCGTAGACCTCGGGGGTTGCGATAGGCATCTGCGGTACTCCAATGACGGGGCGTACGAGGATGCAGCGGGATGCTTCGTCGCGACGGGCGCCGTGCGACCCGCATGCAACCAGATTTTCTCACGTCCGGGTCATCGGAGTCACCTCCGTCGGCTCCGTGAGACGGCGGGGGTCCTCAGGACGTCGTCGGAGAGAGCCAGCGCGACGCCCACGCGTGCATCGCGATCGCGCCCGCGGCGCCCGCGTTGAGCGACCGCGTGGAGCCGTGCTGCGTGATGTGCAGGACGTCCGCGCAGGCCTCCTGCGCCTCCGGCGTCAAGCCTGTGGACTCCTGGCCGAACAGCAGCACGCAGCGGGCGGGCAGGTCGTAGGCCTCCAGCGGCACCGACCCGGGCACGTTGTCGATCCCGATCACGGGGATGCCGGTGGCCGGGGTCTCGACCGGCTCGACCGCCGGTACCCCTGCCGCCCAGGCCACGAGCGCCGCCGCGTCCGGGTGGTGGTGGACGTGCAGGTAGCGGTCGGTGACCATCGCCCCGCGCCGGTTCCAGCGCCGCCGCCCCACGACGTGCACGCCCGCCGCGTTGAACGCGTTGGCCGTGCGCACCACGGAGCCGATGTTGAGGTCGTGCGCCCAGTTCTCGATGGCGACGTGCAGCTGTCGGCCGGCCGGGCGGCGGGCGTCGAGGTCGGCGACGACGGCCTCGACCGTCCGGTAGCGATAGCGGTCGACGACGTTGCGCCGGTCGCCGTGCGCCAGCAGCTCGGGGTCGTAGCGAGGGTCCGGTGCGCCGTCGGGCAGGCGCGGCCAGGCGGCCGGACCGCCCGGCCAGGGCCCGACGCCGACCTCGTCGCGTGCCTCGTCCCCGCTCACTGCTCGGCCAGCCACTGGTCGTACGTGATCGTGCCGACCGCGGCGTCGGGTACCAGGTTGCGGCCGGCGCGGAAGAACTCGCCCAGCGCGCCCGGAAGCACCACCCCGACGGGCAGCCGGTGCGAGTCGTGCGACCGCCGCCACGCGCGCGCCGTGTCCCGCGCGGCGAGCACCTGCGGCCCGCCGACGGTCGCCGTCAGCGCGTCCGACGGCCCGGGGACCGGCACGACGCCGAGCGGGTCGACGCCCTCGGCCGCGTCCACGAGCGCGCGGGCGACGTCGCGCAGGTCGATCGTCTGGAAGCGGCAGCGGCGCGGGTAGGGCAGCAGCCCGAGCCGCGACCACGCGCCGAGCCGGCTGTCACGGCCGAAGAAGAGGTCGAGGAACTCGTGGAACTGTGTGGCCCGCGCGCCCGGCGTCATCCCGTTGCTCGTGTCGACCACGGCGTGGGCGCCGTCGAAGGCCGCCGCGAGCGCGTCCGCGACCTGCGCCTCGTCGTCGGCCAGGAGGTCCGCGGCATGGTGCGCCACGCCGGCCGGGCTGGGTTCGAGGTCCCCGGGCCGGCGGCGCGAGACGACGCGCACCGCGTGCCCACGCGCCACCGCCTCGCGCACCACGGCGCGCCCCGCCTGACCGGTGCCGCCCACCACCGCGATCGTCGAGCCCATGCGCTCATCCTGGCGCACGCGGGGTGCCGGCCCGCGCACTAGGGTGAGCCGCGTGAGCGAACGACGGATCGAGAGCTGGCTGACCGACATGGACGGCGTCCTCGTGCACGAGGGGCAGGCCATCCCCGGGGCACCGGAGTTCATCCGCGCCCTGCGCGACGCGGAACGCCCGTTCCTCGTCCTCACGAACAACTCGATCTTCACGCCGCGCGACCTGCGCGCCCGCCTCGCGACGTCCGGCATCGACGTGCCGGAGGAGGCGATCTGGACGTCCGCTCTCGCGACCGGGCAGTTCCTCGCCGACCAGATCCCCCACGGCTCGGCCTACGTGATCGGCGAGGCCGGCCTCACGACCGCGCTCTACGAGGCGGGATACACGCTCACCGAGTCGAACCCGGACTACGTGGTGCTCGGCGAGACCCGCACCTACTCGTTCACCGCCATCACCAAGGCGATCCGGCTCGTGCGCGACGGCGCCCGGTTCATCGCCACCAACCCGGACACCACCGGCCCGTCCGCCGAGGGGCCGCTCCCCGCGACGGGCGCCGTCGCCGCGATGATCCAGGCCGCGACCGGCCGCTCCCCGTACTACGTGGGCAAGCCGAACCCGATGATGTTCCGCTCCGCGCTCAACCGGATCGACGCCCACTCCGAGGTGACGGCGATGATCGGCGACCGCATGGACACCGACGTGGTCGCCGGCATCGAGGCCGGGCTGGAGACGTTCCTCGTCATGACCGGCTCCACCACCGCCGCCGAGGTGGACACGTACCCGTTCCGCCCGTCGCACGTGGTCGACTCGATCGCGGACCTCGTCGGCCGGGTATGACGCGCCGGGAGCGCCGTCTCATGTGGACGGCGATCATCGTCGGTGCAGTCCTGGTGGTCCTCGGGGTGTACCAGGCGTCCACCTGGAGCTTCGCGTTCGGCTGGTTCGCCTATGCGCCGCTGTCCGACACGACGTTCCATCCCCGCATACCGAACTTCTGGGTCCCGCCCGCCCTGATCGGCGTCGGCGCGACGCTCGTCGGCCTGGGCGGCGGGTTCCTGCTCGGCCGCCGCCGAGGCTGACCCGCCGCCTGCTCAGCGCGGCGCGAACGCCGCGGCCCGCGCGACGAGGCGGGCGACGTCGTCGGCGACGTCCAGGTCCTGGTGACCCTTGCGCCACCACAGCAGCGTGTCGCCGTCGAGCCGTAACCGGCCGCCGCGCAGCGCCTCCGTGCCCTGCCGGGCCAGGTCCGCGCCGCACCCGTCGCCGAGCCACGCGCGGGCGGTGCGCTCGCTCTCGGTGGTCACGCGGAACGCGCGATCGAAGTCCGCGACCCCGACCTCGACGTCGCCCCGCAGCGCGTCGGCGACGCCCGCGACCGCCACCTCCACCTGCCCGTGACGGTGGTCGAGGCGCGTGAGGACGACGTGGAACGGGTCGGACAGCGTCGCCGGGCCGGACTCCCGGGCCCCCGTCTCCGTGACCGTGCCGGCGGAGCGGTACTGCACGCCCAGCTCGAGCGACCACACGTCGCGCCCGTCCACCCGCGTGCGCAGCACCTCGCCGAACGTGTGCCCGACGGCGCTCTCGAACGGCTTGCGCTTCGGGAACGACCGCGCGTCCCGCGGCGCCTCGGGGTTCCCGGCGCCGCCGTACGCCGTCCACTGCCCGGCCGCGACGAGCCGGTCGACGTCCTCGCCCCGCTGCACGACGAAGCGGCGCTGGGCCCGGACGAAGCCCAGCCCGCCGACGACGGCGGCCACGGGCACGAGCACGTACACGACCCACAGGTCGATCACCCCGAAGCCCGCCAGCAGTGCCGCCGCGACCACGAACGCCATCGGGACGGCCAGGATCGCGAGGCTCGGCCGCGGCGCGGCCGGGCGGCTCACGCCAGGCCCAGGTCCGCCAGGTCGTAGAGGTAGTGATAGGGCACGCCGAGCGCCTCGATCTTCTCGCCCGCACCGGTGGCGCGGTCGACGATCGTGGCGCAGCCGACCACCTCGGCCCCGGCGGCGCGCAGCGCCTCGATGGCAGTGATCGGCGACCCGCCGGTCGTCGTCGTGTCCTCGAGGACGACCACCTTGCGGCCCGCGACCTCCGGGCCCTCGATCTGGCGCTGCATGCCGTGCGTCTTCGCGGACTTGCGGACGACGAACGCGTCGAGGTCCTGGCCCCGCGACGCCGCGGCGTGCAGGAGGGCGTCGGCGATGGGGTCCGCGCCGAGCGTCAGCCCGCCGACGGCGTCCACCTCTGCGGTGCCCAGGCCGACCTCCTCGAGGTGGTCGAGCAGCACGTGGCCCACCAGAGGGGCCGCGCGGTGGTGCAGCGTGATACGGCGCAGGTCGACGTAGTAGTCGGCCTCCTTGCCGGAGGACAGCGTCACCTTGCCGTGCACGACGGCGAGCTCGGTGATCAGGTCCCGGAGCTGCTCGCGGGGCGTCGGGCCGAAGGCGGGGTCGGTGGTCGTCACGGGCACCAGGGTACGGGGCGCGACCCGCCGGGACGACGGTCCGTCAGCGGTACTTGCCGACCGCCCGGACCGCGAAGCGGGGGGCGAGCCGCAGCAGCGCCGACGCCGCCTTGTACCGGACGGACGGGGTGGAGATGACGACCCCCCGGCGCACCTCCGCGAGCGCCTCGGCGACGACGGTCGGGGCGTCCAGCCAGCCGATCTCCGGGACGCTGGTCATGTCGACGCCCGCCCGGTCGTGGAACTCGGTGTGCACGAACCCGGGGCAGAGCACGGTGGCGGTGACGCCCGTGCCCCGGAGCTCGACGGCCAGACCCTCGGTGAACGACCGCACGTACGCCTTCGCCGCGGCGTACGTGCCGCCCGCCGTGAGCGCGGCGACCGACGCCACGTTGAGGATCGCGCCACGCCCGCGGGAGGTCATCTGTCCCGCGGCGGCGTGGGAGAGCACGAGCACCGCGCGCACCATGACGTCCAGGGCCGACAGCTCGACGGCGAGCTCCCCGCGCACGAACGACTGCGCGGTGGCGAAGCCGGCGTTGTTGACGAGCAGGCCCACGGGGCGCCGGTCGTCGCCGGCCTCCTCGCCCGTGACGGCGAGCCGGGCGGCGACGCGCTCCAGCTCCGCGGGGACGGACAGGTCCGCAGGCAGCACCTCCACCCGGACGCCGGCCGCCGCGCGCACCTGCGCGGCGAGCTGCTCCAGGCGGTCGGCGTCGCGCGCGACGACGACCACGTCGTGTCGCGCGGTGGCGAGCTGCCAGACGAACTCCAGGCCGAGGCCGGCGGTGGCGCCGGTGACGAGCGCGGTACCCATGGGGGCAGCCTAGAGCGTCCGGAGGACGGCCCGGCCGCCGTCGGCCCTCGGCGCGCCCGGGCTTGACCCTCACGCGACGTCAGGCTCCAGGCTGGCCGCATGACCGACGACACCTTTCCCGCGTTCAGCATCAGCCCCGTCCCGCAGCCCGGCGCCGGCGTGCAGCCGCCCGAGCTGTTCCGCGGCATCTACGGCATGCCGATGTTCGTCAACGTCCCGACCGACGACCTCGAGGCCTCCACCGACTTCTGGGTGAACGGCCTCGGCTTCTTCGAGTTCTTCGCCGCCCCGGGCACCGTGGTGCACCTGCGCCGGTGGGCGTTCCAGGACGTGCTGCTCGTGCCTGCAGAGCCCGCCGCGGGGGCCGGCCCGCTGAGCGTGAGCTTCTCGTGCGTGCAGGGCGAGATCGAGGCGATCGCGGCGGCCTGCGAGCGCGTGGCCCCCGGCTCGACCACCGGCCCGCGGGTGCAGCCGTGGGGCACGCTCGACCTGGAGGTCGTGACACCCGAGCGGACGCGCGTCGTCATGACCGCGGCACGGCCGTGGGACCCGACCAGCCCGGAGGCCCAGCACGTCCGCGACGAGCTGGGCTTCGGCGCCGAGGGCGCGCCCGGCAGCCCGACAGCGCGGTGACGTCGCGACTCCTCGTCGTCCCGCGCCAGGACGAGAAGGAACCGCGACGTCACCGGGGCAGACTGGGCGCCATGGCTTCCCGACCCGTACCCGCGCCCGACGCCGACGGCCTCACCGTCGGAGCCACGGCGCGGGCCGCGGGCATCACCGTCCGCACCCTGCACCACTGGGACGCGGTGGGGCTGGTCCGCCCGTCGGCGCGCACGCCCGCGGGCTACCGCGTGTACACGGCGTCGGACCTCGCCCGCGTGCACCGCGTGGCCCTCTACCGCGAGCTCGACGTGCCGCTCGAGGAGATCCGCGCGCTGCTCGACGCCCCCGAGGGCGCGGACGCCTCCCTCCGCCGCCAGCGCGACCTGGTGCGCGAGCGGCAGCGCCGGCTGGGGCACGCGGCCGACGCCCTTGACCGGCTGGTCGAGGCCCGCGAACGCGGCGTCCTGCTGCCCCCCGAGGAGCAGGTCGCCCTGTTCGGCGACCGCTGGCAGCCGACCTGGGCCGCCGGGGCCCGCGAGCGGTGGGGCGACACCGACCAGTGGGCCCAGTTCGCCGAGCGGGCGGCCGAGCGCACCCCCGAGCAGTGGCAGGCCGTCGCGACGGAAGCCGAGGCCGTCCTCGCCGCGCTCGCCGACGCGATGGGCCGCGGCGTACGCCCGGGCAGCGACGAGGCGGACACGCTCGCCGAGCGGCACCGGGCGTCGCTCGGCGCGTACTTCGACGTCACGCACGCGATGCACGTCGTCATCGCGCGGATGTACGCGTCCGAAGCCGACTTCGCCGCCAACCACGACGCCTACCGGCCCGGCCTGACCGCGTGGCTGCGGGAGGTCGTCGACGCGAACGCCCGCGCGCACGGCGTCGACCCGGCCACCGCCACCTGGGAGTGACGACGCCCCGCCGTCCCGACCGGGTCCGCAGGTAGCCTGTCGCCCGTGCGTCTCGCCACCTGGAACGTCAACTCCGTCCGTGCCCGCGTCGACCGGGTGATCGCCTTCCTGGAGCGGTCCCAGACCGACGTCCTCGCGATCCAGGAGACCAAGTGCCGCGACGAGCAGTTCCCCGTCGCGGCGTTCGAGGCCGCGGGTTACGAGGTGGCGCACGTCGGGCACTCCGCGTGGAACGGCGTCGCGATCGCGTCGCGGGTCGGGATCGCGGACGTGGAGACGTCGTTCCCCGGCCAGCCCGGCTTCGCCAAGCCGGCCGCTCCGGCGCCCGCCGACGACGCGCCCGCCGAAGCCCCCGACGCGTCCCCCGACGAGGCACCGGCCACCCTGCTGGAGGTGCCGCCGCCCGTCGAGGCTCGGGCGCTCGGCGCCACCTGCGCCGGCGTGCGGGTCTGGTCGCTGTACGTGCCGCACGGTCGCGCCGTCGACGACCCGCACTACGCCTACAAGCTCGCCTGGCTGGGCGCGCTGCACGACGCCGCGGCCGGCTGGCTCGACGACGACCCGCGCACGCAGGTCGCGCTCGTCGGGGACTGGAACGTCATCCCCCTCGACACGGACGTCTACGACCCGGCCGCGTTCGCCGGGCACACGCACGTCACCCCGGCGGAGCGGCAGGCGTTCACCGCGTTCGCCACCGCCGGGTACACGGAGGTGACTCGCGAGCACCTGCCCGCCGAGCACACCTACACGTACTGGGACTACCAGCAGCTCGCGTTCCCGCGGAACAAGGGCCTGCGCATCGACTTCGCGTACACCTCCCCCGCGGTGCGCGAGCGCATCACCGGCGTCGTCATCGACCGCGACGAGCGCAAGGGCAAAGGCGCCAGCGACCACGTCCCGGTCATCCTCGACCTCGCCGACCCGGCCTGACGGCGGGCGAGGAGCACGTCGTGACCACCGAGCCGAACGGCAGCGACCACCCCGCCACGCCCCCGGGCACCGACCCGGCACGACCCGAGCCGGCACGACCCGAGCCGGCCACGGCACCGCCGTCGGAGCCCGTCTTCGCGGCGCCCACGCCGCGGGGCGCGCTGCCCGCCGAGGGCCTGGCCGACCTGGGGCTGCCCGGCACGGCGCCGCCGCCCGAGGGGCCGGCTCGCCCGGGCGGTGCCGGGACGGGCGCTCGCCCGACGGGCGCGGACCGTGCCCGCTCGCGGCGTCTCGCGGTCCGCACGGGCGTGGGGATCATCGCCGTCGCCGTCGTCGGCGGCGCGGTCGCGCTCGGGGTCACGGCGGCGCGCGACCGGGCCCGCACCCCCGTCCCGGCCGCGGTGCCCGGCCCGCAGGAGGTGAACGCGGTCCAGCTCGTGCTGGGCTCCTGCCTGCGCGACCTGCCGGCGGGCGACGTCGGCCGGGTGACGGTCGTGCCGTGCGACGACGAGCACGCGGCCCAGGTGGTGGGCCGCACCGACTCCGCCGCCGGCGCCGTCTGGCCCGGCCAGGACGCGCTGGTCCGCACGGTGTCCGCCACCTGCGGGCCGGAGCTGCTGGGCGCCGCGAGCCGCGATGCCGAGGGCGTGACCTTCGTCGTCCTGACCCCGTCCGAGGCCGGCTGGGAGTCCGGCGACCGCACCGGGCTGTGCCTCGCGACGACGGTCTCCCCCGGGTCGGTCGACCTGCTGCGCTGATCGGCTCGCGGCCCGACGCAGGGCACGGCCGCCGGATCCACCCACGGGTGGATTCCTACAGTGACCTTCGTCACATTCGGTATCACGCGAGCACGCCCGGTTCGGACTGGGATGCCCCGACTCGTCCAGCACCGACGCACCCCGACGGTTGCTCGGCCGACACGCCGTCGTCGTTATCTCAGCGTGACCTGCGGGGCTCGCGAGGGTTAGCGTCCCTCGACCGCACCCAGCACGGGTGCCGGCCGACCGGGACGCAGCCGAGTGCTGCCGGCGTCCCGGTGACCACGACACCGACGGCAGCAGCGGGAGACCCACTTCCGGCCGGCCGCCCGGGCACACCGCCCGGACGCTCCCGGCCTTGGGGTTCAGCCACCTTGGTGGCGGGCCAACGATCTCGGCCTCACCCGACAGCTCATCTCGCAGGCTGGAGGTCACGTCCATGCCCACGTCCCACGCTCCCGCGCGCCCCGGCACCGCCGCCGTGGCCGCCCGCCGGCCCCGCCGGGCGATCATCGCCCTCGCCGTCGCCGGCGCCCTCACCGGCGGCACGCTCATCGCCGTCGCCCCCCACGCCTCCGCCTCGACCGGCTCCACGTCCGCGGGCGTGAGCACCGTCGCCGTCCACGCGGCCAAGGGCAAGGTCAAGCCCCGCACCGTCTTCAGCGCGTCCAAGCACACGATGGTGAAGAACTCCGGCCGGCACCGCCCGGCGTTCACCATGAAGGCCACGCACTCCGGCAAGGCGATCTCCGGCCGCGCCAAGCTCGTCATGAACGGCAAGGTCGTCTCGACCAAGCGCCTGCACTCCGGCAAGGCCACCTTCAAGCCGGTCTGGGGCCAGTACAAGGTCGGCAAGAACAAGGTCCGCATCCTCGTGGCGCCGACTTCGGACAACCTCGCGAACAAGTCGTCGCGCACCACCGGCGTCACCGCGAAGAAGCCCGGCTCGCCCGTCGTGCGGATCGCCAGCTCCAAGGTCGGCGCCCGCTACGTGCACGGCGCCACCGGCCCGAACGCGTTCGACTGCTCGGGCTTCACGTCGTACGTGTACAAGAAGGCGATCGGCAAGACCATGCCGCGCACCTCGTCCGCGCAGAAGCACGTGGGCAAGCGCGTCTCGCGCGCCAACGCCAAGCCCGGCGACCTGATCTGGACCCCCGGCCACGTCGCCATCTACATCGGCAACGGCAAGCAGATCGACGCCGGCCGCCCGGGCGTCGGTGTCGTCAAGCGCAACATCTGGCAGTCGAACCCGACCTTCATCCGGGTCAGCAGCAAGGCCGTCTGACTCCTGCCGAGGTAGTTCGAGAATCGCCGAGGTAGTTCGAGGGGGCGGTCCGCATCTGATGCGGGCCGCCCCCTTCGAGCTACCTCGACGTCATGCCTGCCGCGTCACGACCAGCCCCGCGGCGTCGGGGCCGAGGTCGACGACGACGGTGTCGCCGTCGGTCACCGCCCCCGACAGCAGCTCCCTGGCGAGACGGTCGCCGATCTCGCGCTGCACCAGGCGACGCAAGGGGCGGGCGCCGTACGCGGGGTCGAAGCCCTCGAGCGCCAGCCACTCGCGCGCGGCGGGCGTGACGTCGACCCCGATGCGCCGGTCGGCCAGCCGGGCGGCGAACGCCGCGACCTGCAGGTCGACGATCTCGCCGAGCTCCTCGACGCTGAGGGCGTCGAAGACCACCACGTCGTCGAGCCGGTTGAGGAACTCCGGCTTGAACGACGCGCGCACGGCCGCCATGACGGCCTCGCGGCGGGCGGCGTCGTCGAGCGCCGGGTCCACGAGGAACTGCGACCCCAGGTTCGACGTCAGCACCAGGATGACGTTGCGGAAGTCCACCGTGCGGCCCTGGCCGTCGGTGAGGCGGCCGTCGTCGAGCACCTGCAGCAGGATGTCGAAGACCTCGGGGTGCGCCTTCTCCACCTCGTCCAGCAGGACGACGGAGTACGGGCGCCGCCGCACGGCCTCCGTGAGCTGGCCGCCCTCCTCGTAGCCGACGTAGCCCGGAGGGGCGCCGACGAGCCGCGACACGGAGTGCTTCTCCGCGTACTCCGACATGTCGATGCGCACCATGGCGCGCTCGTCGTCGAAGAGGAAGTCCGCGAGCGACTTGGCCAGCTCCGTCTTGCCGACGCCGGTCGGGCCGAGGAAGAGGAACGACCCGGTCGGGCGGTCGGGGTCGGCCACACCGGCCCGCGAGCGCCGGACGGCGTCGGAGACCGCGCGCACCGCCGTCGTCTGACCGATGAGGCGCTCGCCGAGCACGTCCTCCATGTGCAGAAGCTTCTCGGACTCGCCCTGCAGCAGGCGCCCGGCCGGGATGCCCGTCCAGGCGGAGACCACCTCGGCGATCTCGTCCGAGCCCACCTTGTCGGCGATCATCGGCGCCTCGTGCGCCGTCGCGGTGCCGTCGGCATCCTGCGACGCCTCGGCCTGCTCGGCCTCGACGAGCTGGCGCTCGACCTGCGGGATCTCCCCGTACAGCAGGCGGGCGGCGGCCTCGAGGTCGCCCTCGCGCTGCAGGCGGTCGGACTCGGTGCGCAGCTCGTCGATGCGGGCACGCAGGTCGCCGACGCGGTTGTGGCCGGCCTTCTCCGACTCCCACCGCGCGGTGAGCGCGGCCAGCTGCTCGCGGGTGTCCGCGAGGTCGGCGCGCAGCCGCTCCAGGCGGTCCTTCGACCCCGCGTCGTCGGACTCCTTGAGCACGACCTCCTCCATCTCGAGGCGGGTGACCGCGCGCTGCAGCTCGTCGATCTCGACGGGCGATGAGTCCATCTCCATGCGCAGGCGCGACGCCGCCTCGTCGACCAGGTCGATCGCCTTGTCGGGGAGCTGGCGTCCGGAGATGTACCGGTCGGACAGCGCGGCGGCGGCGACGAGCGCGGAGTCCGCGATCGTCACCTTGTGGTGCGCCTCGTACCGCTCCTTGAGCCCGCGCAGGATGGCGACGGTGTCCTCCACGGACGGCTCGCCGACGAACACCTGCTGGAAGCGACGCTCGAGGGCCGGGTCCTTCTCGATGTGCTCGCGGTACTCGTCGAGCGTCGTGGCGCCGACCAGGCGCAGCTCGCCGCGGGCGAGCATCGGCTTGAGCATGTTGCCGGCATCCATGGCGCCCTCGCCGCCGGCGCCCGCACCGACCACGGTGTGCAGCTCGTCGATGAAGGTGATGACCTCGCCGTCGGACGCGGTGATCTCCTCGAGCACGGCCTTGAGCCGCTCCTCGAACTCGCCGCGGTACTTGGCGCCCGCGACCATCGCGGCCAGGTCGAGCGCGACGAGGCGCTTGCCCTGCAGCGAGGTCGGGACGTCGCCCGCGACGATGCGCTGGGCCAGCCCCTCGACGACGGCGGTCTTGCCGACGCCGGGCTCGCCGATGAGCACGGGGTTGTTCTTGGTGCGGCGGCTCAGCACCTGCACGACGCGGCGGATCTCGGCGTCGCGCCCGATGACCGGGTCGAGCTTGCCGTCGCGGGCGGCCTGCGTGAGGTCGGTGCCGTACTGCTCCAGCGCCTTGTACGTGCCCTCGGGGTTGGGGCTGGTGACGCGGCTCGACCCGCGGACGGCGGGCAGCGCGGCGCGCAGGGCGTCGGCGGTGGCACCCGCCTCGGTGAGCGCCTGCGCGGCGGCGGACTGCCCGGCGGCGAGCGCGATGAGCAGGTGCTCGGTCGAGACGTACTCGTCGCCGAGGGCCTCGGCCTCCTTGCCCGCGTTCTCCAGGACGGCGCTCATGGCGCGCGACGGCGAGGGCTGGGCGACGGCGGAACCGCTCGCCTGCGGCAGGGCGACGAGGGCCGCGCGGGTGCGCTGGCCGATCTGCTGGGCGTTGGCGCCGACGGCGTCGAGCAGACCGACGGCGACGCCGCCGGTCTGCTGGAGCATCGCCTGCAGCAGGTGCACCGGCTCGAGCTGGGGGTTGCCCGCGGCGGCCGCCGACTGGACGGCGTCGCCGAGGGCCTGCTGCGACATGGTCGTGAGCTTGATGTCCATGGGACCTCCGGGATGACGTGCGATGACACGGGTAGAACGTCTGTCGGGGGGAACGTCGCCAAAGTTGAGTCTATTCCGCTCAACTTTGATCGCAAGCCGCCCCGGGTGCCGGGTGGCTGCCCGACGGCGGCTGCGGGATGCTGGGGCGGTGACCACTCCAGCCCGCGGCCCCGTGCGCCGCCTCCGCACCGCGATCGCGGCGGCCCTGGCCGCCGTCGGCCTCCTCGCCCTCGCCGGGTGCATGAAGGTCGACATGGACATGACGCTCTCCGAGGACGACACCGTCTCCGGCACGATCGTCATGGCCGTCTCCAACAGCCTCGCCGAGACCATGGGGATGGAACCCGGCGAGCTGTGGAACCAGGCCGGCGGGGAGCTGTCGCAGAACCTGCCCGAGGGCGCCACCCAGGAGCCGTACTCCGACGACGAGTACACGGGCACCAAGTACACCTTCACCGACGCGCCGATCAGCCAGATCTCCGGGGAGGGCGGCGAGGACCTCACGATCACCCGCGACGGCGACGACTACGTCGTCGACGGCACCATGAACCTCTCCGAGGGCGCGGACCAGCTCGAGTCCCTGCCGCAGAACGTGCAGGACGCCTTCGACGTGCGGCTCGCCATCACCTTCCCCGGGCCCGTCAGCGACGCCACCGGCACCATCGACGGCAACACCGTCACCTGGACCCCGAAGGTCGGCGAGGACACGGAGATCCACGCCGTCGGCGCGGCCGAAGAGGGTGCGGGAGGCTTCCCCTGGTGGATCGTCGGGCTCGTCGTCGGGCTGGTCGTCATCGGCCTCGTGGTGTGGTTCGTGGTGCGGAACAACCGTCGTCCGGCCGCCGTCACCGGCACCTCGGCGGGCGACGCCACCTTCGCCGCGCAGGCGGCACCCGGATCCGTGCCCGCCGCCGGGCCGACGCCCGAGGAGCAGGTCTTCGGCGCGCCGCACGCCGGCGAGCCCACGACCGGCCCCGTGGCCGAGCCGCTCGAGCCGGAGGCCGCGCCCGAGACCGCACCGCCGGCCGGCCCGACGACAGGCCCCGTCGCGGAGCCCCTCGAGCCCGAGCGCCCGGGTGCGGAGGACACGCTCCGCCAGGAGCCCGTCCAGGACGCCGCTCCCCCGGCCGCACCGGAGCCCGAGGCCGCTCCTCCCGCCGCGCCCGAGCCCGAGGCCGCACCCCAGGCCGAGCCCGGCGACGAGGACCGCCCGTCCGGCCCGACGCAGGGTGCCTGACGCGCCGGCCGCGCCACGCCCCGACGCCGGGGCATGGCGCGAGGACGTCCTCGGTCCGGACTTCCAGGCGCGCACCCTGCCGCTGCCCCGCGGCGCGGAGGCGGTGCTGGTGCGCCACGTGCCGTCCACGCCCGGCGAAGGCGGCACGCCGGCGCGCACCGCCGTGCTGTACGTGCACGGCTTCGCGGACTACTTCTTCCACCCGCACCTCGCGGCGGCCGTCGCCGGTCGCGGGCTCGCCTTCTACGCCGTCGACCTGCGCGGGCACGGGCGCGCCTGGGACGCGCAGGTGACCGCCGGGGGCGACCCGAACCAGGTCCGCGACATCGCCGTGTACGCGCAGGACCTCGACGCCGCGGCCGCCGCCGTCCGGGCTGTCGGGCACGAGCGCCTCGTCGTCCTCGGCCACTCCACCGGCGGGCTCGTGGCTCCCCTGTGGGCGGCGGCCCGCCCCGGCCGGGCGGACGCGCTGGCGCTCAACAGCCCGTGGGTCCAGCTCAACAAGCCGGGCCCCGTGCGGTTGGCGGCCACGGCGCTCGTCGAGGCGCTCGGCGTCGTCGCGCCCCGCGCCGTCGTGAACCACCTCGACGACGGGTACGCGCGCGCCCTGCACCGCACCCACGACGGCGAGTGGGACTTCGACCCGGCGTGGAAGCCGCACGAGCCGTTCCCTGTCCGGGCCGCCTGGCTGCGGTCGGTGCTGCGGGCCCAGCGCCGACTCGCCCGCGGGCTGGCGCTGGACATCCCCGTGCTCGTGCTCACGTCGGACCGCTCCACCGCCGACCAGCACCTCACCACCGACACCGTGCTCGACGTCGCGCACATGCGTGCCCGGGCACGGCGGCTCGGCGACGACGTCACCGTCCGCACCGTCGCGGGCGGCACGCACGACCTCGCCCTGTCCCCGCGCCCCGCCCGCGACGCGTACCTCACCGCCGTCCTCGACTGGATCGAGGCCCTGCCCTAGTGCCGAACAGGCGCCCCACGGTCGTGTCCGATTCCCGCTAGCCGCCGTCGGTGGCGCGCGCGAGGATGAGGGCATGACGACGACAGCCCGGCCCGACGTCCCGGCCCCGAGCGCCCCCGACGCGCGGGACTTCGACGAGCGCTACCGCGCCATCGCGGCGCGGGACACCCGGTTCGACGGACAGTTCTTCACGGCCGTGCGGTCCACCGGCATCTACTGCCGCCCGTCCTGCCCGGCGCGCACCCCCAAGCCGGAGAACGTCACCTTCTACCTCACCTCGGCCGCGGCGCACGAGGCCGGCTACCGCGCCTGCAAGCGGTGCCTGCCCGAGGCCGCGCCCGGCACACCCGCGTGGGACCTGCGGCACGACCTCGCCGGCCGCGCGATGCGCCTCATCGCGGACGGCGTCGTCGACCGCGAGGGCACGGACGGGCTCGCGGCCCGCCTCGGCTACAGCACCCGGCACGTGCACCGGCTGCTGACGACGGAGCTCGGCGCCGGGCCGCTCGCCCTCGCCCGCGCGCAGCGGGCCCAGACGGCGCGCAGCCTGGTCGTCGGCACGGACCTGCCGCTGTCGGACGTCGCGTTCGCGGCCGGCTTCGGCTCCATCCGCCAGTTCAACGACACGATGACCGGGGTGTTCGACACGGCGCCGAGCGACCTGCGCGCCCGCGCCCGCCGTCGCGGCCGCCCCGAGGCCGCCGTCCGGCGCGGGGCCTCCCCCGTCCCGTGGCCCCTCGACGCGCGGGACCGCGTGCTGGCAGCCGATGGTGGCTGCGACGTCGCACGGGTGCGCCTCGACCTCGAGCTGCCGGTGCGCGAGCCGTTCGACGCCCGCGGCGTGGTGGCGTTCCTCGCGGCGCGCGCCGTCGACGGGGTCGAGGTCGCCGACCTCGACGGCGACGACGTGCGGTACGCCCGCACGCTGCTGCTCCCCCACGGGCCGGGCGCTGCGGAGGTCGTGGCCGGGCCGGGCGTGGGACCCGGCCGGGTCGCCGTGCGGCTCGAGCTCGCGTCGGCCACCGACGTCTCGGTCGCCGTCGCCCGCCTGCGCCGGCTGCTCGACCTGGACGCCGACCCGGCCGCCGTCGACACCGCCCTCGCGGACGACCCGGCGCTCGCGCCGCTGGTCGCACGCGCCCCCGGCCTGCGGGTGCCCGGCACGGTGGACCCCCACGAGATCGTGGTGCGCGCGATCGTCGGGCAGCAGATCAGCGTGGCCGCCGCCCGCACGCACCTGAGCCGCCTCGCCGCCGGCGTGGGCACGCCGTACGAGTCGGCCGTGCCCGGCCTGACCCGGCTGTTCCCCACGCCCGCGCAGATCGCGACCTCGGCGGCGGACCACCTGCGCCTGCCGGCCCGGTCCGTCGCGACGGTCGTCGACACCGCCGGCGCGCTGGCCGACGGCACCCTGAGCGTCGGGGTGGGCGACGACGGCGACGCGCTGCGCGCCGCGCTCGTCGCCCGGCGGGGCATCGGGCCGTGGACCGCCGCCTACGTCGCGATGCGCGTGCTGCGCGACCCGGACTCCTGGCTCGACGGCGACGTCGCCCTCCTCGCGGGCGCCGCGGCGGCAGGCGTCGGCCTCCCCGGCCTGCCCGACGACGCCTCCCGCGCCGCCCGGTCCCGCGCCCTCGCCGCCCGCGCGGAGCGCTGGGCGCCGTGGCGCTCGTACGCCGCGATGCACCTGTGGCGCGCCGCCCTCCCGCCGAGCATGCAGTAGCGCTCGCTCTCCGCCCGCCTTCCGAGCGCAACTGCCTGCTCGGCACCCGACCCGACACCCCCGGAGGTTCCGATGACCGCGACGACCACCACGACCGCCACGACCGCCCGCACCACCACCGTCCCCACGCCGGACGGCCCGTTCACCGTCGTCGTCGACCCGGACGGCACGGTGCTCGCCTCCGGCTGGACGACCGACGCGGATGCCCTCGTCGGCCTCACCCACCCCGACCTCCGGCCGGCCGCCACGACCCCGGTGCCCGACGACGACCCCGCCGTCACGACCGCCGTCGCGGCCGTGCGCGCCTACTACGGGGGTGACGTGCACGCGATCGACGACGTGCCGGTGCGCCAGGTCTCCGGCCCGTACCGCGCCCACGCGTGGGACGTGCTGCGCACCGTCGAGGCGGGCGAACCCGTCACCTACACCCGTTACGCGGAGCTCTCCGGCCGGTCTGCCGCCGTCCGCGCGGCCGCCGGCGCCTGCGCGATGAACGCGGCCGCCCTGTTCGTGCCGTGCCACCGCGTGCTGCGCACCGACGGCAGCCTCGGCGGCTTCCGCTACGGCCTCGACGTCAAGCGCAGCCTCCTCGCGCACGAGGCGCGCCACACGGACTGAGCCCGGAGCGACCGGCGGCGGTCAGAGCGACGGCTCCTCCGGCGTCGAGACCGTGAACACCGCCCCCGCGACGGCGGGCACCCGCGTGGCGGTCCGCTCGAGGTCGTCGAGCCGCCGCGCGACCGTCTCCTCCGGCTCGTTGCCGCTCAGGTCGACGCTGGCGACGAGGTACAGCGACCGCGGCCCGACGTACTCGAGCCGCAGGTAGGTGACACGCTCGACCTGCGGCATGCTCACGAGGTGCGCGAGCACGGCGGCCCGCGTCTCGGGCCGGGCCGCCTCGCCGACGAGGAAGCGGCGGTTGCGGTCGACGAGGACGAGGGACACCACGGCCAGCACGACGCCCACGACGATCGACCCGACGGCGTCGGGCACGGGCGAGCCCGTGAGCTGGTGCGCGAGCACCCCCGAGAAGGCGACCACGAGGCCGACCAGGGCCGCGGCGTCCTCGGCGAAGACGGCGCGCAGGGTGGGGTCGGAGGTGACCAGCACGTGGTGCAGCACGTCGTGCTCCGCCTTCTTCGCCTCGGCGCGCGCCTGCCGCGAGGCCTGCAGGAACGAGAAACCCTCGAGCACGAGCGCGAGGCCGAGCACCGCGTACGCGACCCCGAAGTCGCTCGCGGGCTCGGGGTGCACCAGCTCCTGGATGCCGTGCGTGATGGACACCCCGGCGCCGACGGCGAACAGCCCGATGGCGGCGAACATCGACCAGACGTATGCCTCCCGGCCGAAGCCGAGGGGGTGCTCCCGGTCGGCGGGGCGGCGCGAGCGCCGGTCGGCGACGAGCAGGAAGATCTCGTTCCCGGTGTCCGCCCACGAGTGCACGGCCTCCGCGAGCATCGACGCCGACCCGGTGACGACCGCGGCCCCGGACTTCGCGACGGCGACGAACGCGTTGGCGGCGAACGCGATGATCACCGTGACCGTGCTCTCGCCGCCGTGCGTGTCCTGCACGACGCGCGGGCTGACGCCGGGCTGCGGCGGCGGTGCCCCCGGCTCGGCCTCGGCAGGGTGCGTGAACGCCTCGAACGGGTCGGGTGCGGTGGTCGGGTCCGGCTCGCGGGAGGGTCCGGGCTCGGCAGGTGCCATGCGCCCGGTCTACCAGCCGCGGGTCAGTCGGGCTCGCCGAACTCGTTCGGCCGCAGGTCGTCGGGGTCGACCTTGCCGGTGCGGAACCCGGCGCGGCCCACCATGTGTGCGGCGACGGGCGACGTGACCAGCTGGAACGCGACCACCAGCACGAGCATCCCGACGGCCGACCAGCTGCGCACCCGCAGCGCGAGCGCGGTGAGCAGGAGGATGAGGCCCAGCACCTGCGGCTTGGTGACGGTGTGCATGCGGGCGAGCAGGGACGGGAAGCGCAGGAGGCCCACGCCGGCGCCGAGCGTGAGGAACGCGCCGGCGAGCAGGAACACCGCGGCGACGGTGTCGGCGATCGTGGTCCACAGCCCCGGGTCGACGTGGGTCATCGCTGGGCACCCCCCGCGCTCTCGGCGTCGTCCTCGGCATCGATCGCGCGCACCCCGTCGCGCTGCTCGCCGCGCGGCACGTCGGCGGCGCGCGCCTGGGCGGCGACCTCCTCCGGGGTGCGCACGCGACCCTCGTCCTCGGGTTCCTTGCCGGCGAAGCGGGCCATCGTCACCGAGCCGACGAAGCCGACCATCGACAGCGCCACGAGGATCGGGATGGTCTCGGTGCGCCGCGACCAGATGGCCTCGATCGCGATGGCGCACACCAGCGTGACGGTCAGGGTGTCCAGCGCGACGGCCCGGTCGAGCATCGACGGCCCGCGCTCCACCCGGACGAGCGCGAGCAGCGCGGCGACGGCCACCAGCACGGCGGCCGCCATCACGGCGGCGAGCATCATGCGTCCCCCTCCCCTCGTCCGGACGGCGGCGTCGAGCCGGCGTCGAGCGCCGTGCCGGCGTCGCCGGGAACCAGGCCGCACCGGGCCAGGACGGTGTTGCTGGCGAACGCCCGCAGCACCCGCTCCTCGAGCGCGAGCGTGTCGCGACGCACGGCCTCCGGCCCGCCGGAACCGTCGATGTCCAGCACGTGCAGGTAGACGACGCCGGTGCTGCGGCGCGCCTCGACGACCAGCGACCCCGGCACGAGCGACGACATCACGGCCGTGATGGTGAGGTACGCGTCCTCGGGGTTGCGCAGCCGGACCGCGACGATGGCGCCGTGCGGCACCGGCCCCGGCCGGATCGCCTTCCATGCCACCTCGAAGGACGCGACGAACAGGTCGGCCACGAACCGCGCCCCGAGGACCACGGCCGGCCACGGCCGCACCGTGCCGTGCATGTCGATGGCCGGCAGCGGGAACATCGTGACCACCGCGACGGCGATCACGGCTCCCGCGATGACGTTGGCCCACGACAGGTCACCCCACAGCAGCACCCAGATCAGGGTGAGGAGCGCGAGGGCGTGCCACTGCGAGCCCAGCCGGCGCAGCTGGTGGGCGGGACGGCGCGACTGCGGGCTCATCCGTGCCCACCTTCCTGCGCGTCGGCGTCGTCGCCCACGACGACCGACTCGCCCCGGCCCCGGTCCGCCCCGTCGGGGAAGACGGCGTCCACGTAGGTGTGGCCGTCCATCGACGCGGTGGCGGCGCGCTCGGCGTAGCCGTACAGCGGGCCGGCGGCCACGGTGAGGAGCAGCCCGAACGCGACGAGCGCGCCGGTGGGCAGCACCATGCCGCGCGGCAGCGGCACGTCGGACTCGATCTCCTCCGCCGGCGCCTGCCAGAAGGCCTTGTTCCACGTCTTGACCACGGCGTACAGGGTGAGCAGCGACGTCACGACCGACCCGACGACGAGCACCCACGCCAGCCCGGTCCCCACGCTCGCGCCCTCGGTGAGCAGGCCGACCTTGCCGAGGAAGCCGGACAGCGGCGGGATGCCGGCCAGGTTGAGCGCGGGCACGAAGAACAGCACGGCCAGCCCTGGCGCGAGCTTGGCCAGGCCGCCCAGCCGGTCGAGCGACGTCGACCCGCCCCGCCACTCGACGAGACCCACCACGAGGAACAGGGCCGTCTGGACGGAGATGTGGTGCACCACGTAGTAGATGGCCGCGGCGGTGCCCGCCTCGGTGGCGAGCGCGATGCCGAAGATCATGTAGCCGATGTGGCTGACCAGGGTGAACGACAGCAGACGTTTGACGTCGTTCTGCGCCACGGCGCCCAGGATCCCGATGACCATGGTGAGCAGCGCGAGCACCATGAGCACCTGGTCCACGGTGGGGTTGTCCGGGAACAGCAGCGTCTGGGTGCGCAGGATGGAGTACACGCCGACCTTGGTGAGCAGGCCCGCGAACACGGCGGTGACCGGCGCCGGCGCCGTCGGGTAGGAGTCGGGCAGCCACGCGGACAGCGGGAAGATGGCGGCCTTGATGCCGAACGCGAGCAGCAGCAGGAGCTGCAGCGCCGTGCGCACGGTCGGGTCGATCTCCGGCAGCCGCTCCGCGAGCTGCGCCATGTTCACCGTGCCGGTCGCGCCGTAGATGAGCGCGATCGCCGTGAGGAACAGCAACGACGACACCAGCGTGACGATGATGTACACCGACCCGGCGCGGATGCGCTCGGCCGTGCCACCCAGGGTGAGCAGCACCGCGGACGACGCGAGCAGGATCTCGAACCCGACGTAGAGGTTGAACAGGTCGCCGGTGAGGAACGCGTTCGCCACGCCCGCAGCCAGGATGAGGAAGGTCGGGTGGAAGATCGCGACGGGGATCATGTCGCCGCGCGTGGTGCCCGGCTCGTCCTCCCCCTCGGGCACGCCCTGGCCCAGGGAGTACAGGAGCACGCACAGCAGCATCACGAACGAGACCGTGAGCATCACCGCGGAGATGCGGTCGGCGACCAGGTCGATGCCGACGGGCACCGCCCAGCTGCCGACCTCGACGACGATCGGCCCGCCGTCGGCGGCGACCAGGAGCCCGACGGACGCCGCGAGGGCGGCGGCCAGCGCGGTGACGCTGATGATGCGCTGCACGCGGGCGTACCGGTGCAGGGCGAGCGTCAGCCCGGCCGCGAACAGCGGCAGCATGACGGGCAGCGGCACCAACGTCTCGGCGTCCCAGGGGATCACGGGCGCTCCTCGGGGTCGGTGCGGGCGTCGGTCCGCGCCTCACCGTGGCGGTGGTGGCCCCGGTCGTGGCTGCGGGAAGGGCCGTCGTCGTCGCTGTCGTCGACGTCGTCGTGCACGTCGGCCGCTTCCTCGTCGAGGGTCTGGTCGAGCCCACCGGCGTCCGCGTCCTCGAAGGCGGGCGCGTTGAGCGCGGCGTGCCGGGCGACACGCCGGTCCTCGACGTCGTCGGCCACCTCGTCGTGCCCGTGCAGCTGCCACGAGCGATAGGCCATGGCGAGCACGAACGCGACGAGCGCCAGGGTGATGACGATCGAGGTGAGCACCATCGCCTGCGCGAGCGGGTCGCTCATGCGCACGCCCTCGGGGGCGTTGCCGACGATGGGCGAGGCGCCGGAGCGGCCGCCCATGACGAGCAGCATGAGGTTGACGCCGTTGCCGATGAGGACGAACCCGAGCAGCACCCGGGTGAGCGGGCGCTCCAGCAGCAGATAGACGCCGGTCGCGAACAGCACGCCGATGGCCAGGACCAGCACGGCCGAGGGGGTGTTCTCGAGCACGGTCATGGGGCCACCTCCTCGCGCCGGTTCTCCGCTCGGCCGGCAGAGCCGTCGGGGGTGCGCACCTCGCCGACCACGGTGCGCGCGGGCCGCGGGTCCTGGCGGTCGATCTCGGCACCGAGCGTCCGGAGCAGGTCGAGCACCAGGCCCACGACGACGAGCATCACGCCGATGTCGAAGAACAGCGAGGTCACGAGGTGCACGTCGCCGAGCACGGGGACGGCGTACCAGTGCAGGATCGTGCTCTGCAGCACCTCCTGGCCGGCGACGAGGGTCGCGAGGCCCACGCCCGCGGAGAGGAACAGGCCGGTGCCGAGCAGCACGCCGGGGTTGATCGGCGCGGCCTCCCCGAGCTCGTACCGGCCGCCCGCGAGGTAGCGCACGGCGAACGCGATGCCCACCACGAGGCCCGCGGCGAACCCGCCGCCGGGCGCGTTGTGGCCGCTGAACAGCAGGAACAGCCCGAACACGATCATGGCGTGGAAGACGACGCGGGTGATGACCTCGAACAGGACGGAGCGACGCTCGGGCTCCAGCGTGCTGCCGGCCGCGAGCCACACCCGGCGGGTGTGCGGGTCGGACTGGCTGACGTCGTCCTTCACCCGGGAGAGCCGCAGCACCTCGCCGCTGCGCTGCCGCAGGAAGATCAACGACGCGACGCCGGTGGCGGCGACGAGCAGCACCGAGATCTCGCCGACGGTGTCCCAGGCGCGGATGTCGACGAGCGTCACGTTGACGATGTTCTTGCCGCCGCCCCACTCGACCGCCTCGTCGGGGAAGTGCGTGCTGATGGGGTCGGCCACCCGCACGAGCGGCGCGGCGACGGTGAACGCCATCATGACGACGCCGGTCACCACGCCCAGCACGAGCCGCAGCCAGCGGCTGGCGGCCAGCGGTCGGTCGGTGAAGTACGGCGGCATCCGCCGCAGCACCAGCATCATGATGACGAGCGTGATCGTCTCGCACAGCACCTGGGTGAGCGCGAGGTCGGGCGCGCCGTGCAGCATGAAGAGCGTCGCGTTCGCGTATCCGGCGACCCCGACGAGCACGACGGCCTTGAGGCGCCGCCGGGCGCGAGCGGCGAGCACGCAGGAGATGACGACGATCGCGACCACCGCGGCGTCCGCGGGCCGGTCCCAGGGCACGACGGCGAGCTTCGGGGTGCCGCTGATCAGCGCGGAGGCGATCACCATGCCCGGCGCGACGGCGAGCACGACGAGGATCATGCCGAGGTAGACCGGCAGGGAACCACGCTGGGTGGCGGCAGTGACGTCGGCCGCGAGGTCGTCGAGCCGGCGCATGGTGCGGCGGTAGGTGACCTCCGCCGAGCGCGGCGACCAGAGGAAGTCCTGGGCCTTCTCCACCCGGGCGCGCTGCCAGAAGAGGACGAAGCCGGCGAGCAGCACCAGGACGGTGATCGCGAGGACCGGCGTGAAGCCGCCCCAGAGCACGAGGTGGCCGGGCTCCCCGGCGGGGTAGGTGTCGGCGTACGGGGCCAGCAGCCGATCCCCCGTCGCGGGGACGAGCGCCACGGCCAGGCCCAGCACCGCGAGCACGAGCGGCGGGGTGACGAGCAGCCAGGGCTGGCGGCGCACCGGCGTCGCGGGCGCGGGCTCCGCGCCGGCGTCGCGCGTCGTCGCCGGGGCGCCCGCCGCGGCCACGCCGGGGCGCCGCTTGGTGCCGAACGCACCCCACGCGAAGCGCAGGCCGTAGGCCACGGTGAGCGCCGAGCCGACGGCCACGGCGAGCAGCGCGATCCACTCGACGGCCCCGGCGCCGTGCGTGACGTCGTGCCACAGGCCCTCGAGCGCGGCCTCCTTGGCGACGTACCCGGCGAACGGCGGGAAGCCGATCATCGAGGCGGTCGCCAGGACGCCGGCGACGGTGGTGAACGGCATGGTGCGCCACAGCCCCGACAGCTTGCGCAGGTCACGGGTGCCGGTCGCGACGTCGACGGCACCGACGACCAGGAACAGCGCCGCCTTGAACATGGCGTGCGCCCCCAGCATCGCCAGGCCGGCCAGCGCCAGGGCCCTGCTGCCGAGCCCCAGGAGCAGCACGATCAGGCCGAGCTGGGACACGGTGCCGAACGCGAGGACGAGCTTGAGGTCGTGCTGCCGCAGCGCCTGGTAGCCGCCGAGCAGGAGGGTGCCGCCCCCCAGGACCAGCACCAGCCAGCGCCACACGGGCAGGTCCGCGAACGCCGGGGCGAAGCGCGCCACGAGGTAGACGCCGGCCTTGACCATGGCCGCGGCGTGCAGGTAGGCGGACACGGGCGTCGGGGCCGCCATCGCCGCGGGGAGCCAGAAGTGGAACGGGATGAGCGCGGACTTGGTCGCGGCGCCCGCGAGCAGGCACACCGCCGCCCACGTGACCGCGGTGCCCGACGGCGGGTCGGCGACCAGCTCGGAGACGCGCCAGGTGTCGCCGACGACGCCGAGGATGATGAGCCCCACCAGCATCGCGAGGCCGCCCCCCGTGGTCACGACGATCGCCTGCATCGCCGCGCGCCGGGACGCCTTGCGGTCGGCGTAGTGGCCGATGAGCAGGTAGGAGAAGACGGTGGTGAGCTCCCAGAACACGAACAGGAGCAGCAGGTCGTCGGCGGCGACGAGGCCGACCATCGCGGCGGCGAACGCCGTGAGCACGGCGGCGAACCGCCCCAGGCCGAACGCGTCCCGCGCGAAGTAGGCCGAGCAGTAGAGCAGCACGAGGGCGCCGACACCGCCGACCACGAGCAGCATGAACCACGCGAGGGTGTCGAGCTGGAAGGTGATCGACAGGTGCAGGCCGGGCACCCACGGGATCTCCTGGGTCGGGAAGTCGCCTGCCGTCACCCGGGGCGTCATCGCCAGCGCGTACGCGGCGGCCGAGGCCGGGCCGAGCGCCAGGATCCAGAATGCCCGCCTGCCGAGCCATGCCACCAGAGCCGGCGCCACGAGGGCCAGCAGGAAGGTGAAGAGCAGCACTGAGAGCACAGCACTCCGTCCGGTCGAGGGGCGGGGCGTCGGCTTTACCTTACCGGCAACGACCGATGGTCCGGCGATGACGAGATGACACGGGGGTGTGACCTGGCTCGCTCGCCGGCCTCCTCCTAGAGGTCTTCGGGGGCGAGCAGGAAGTCCGCCTCGTCCGCGATCTCGCCGCCCACCGCCGTGTGGATCGCGACCGCCATCTTCCCCACGAGATCGGCCGCACGCCGTCGCGCGACGACGTGGGCGGCCTGCGGGAACTCCTGGTTGGCCTCGTACAGGTCCGGCGGGTCCCAGCGCACGTGGTAGCAGACGGCGCCCGCCGCGGCCCAGGGCAGCTCGCGCACCAGCAGCGGCAGGGTCTCGTCGCCGATCACCTCGACGGTGACGGAACCGTCGAGCCCCAGGTCGGTGGCCAGGCCGTAGGCGTCGAGCACCATCGGCGCCTGCAGGGCGTCGATGTCGACGTCGTCGGCGCGCTCGTGGATCGCCTTGCGGACCTCGGGGTCCAGCGGTTCGCCCGGGTACAGGGGGCGGTCGGCGATGCCCGCGGGCGGGCCCTGGTACGGCTTGCCCTCCGTCGCGAGCACGACGCGCGGGTGCACGGCCTGCAGCACGCGGAACGCGGCCTGCGGGTCCAGCCAGATGTCGGAGTACACCGTGAGGTCCACGGCCCGGTCCGGGTCCGGGGTCAGGACCGCGCCCGGCCCCGCCGCGCGGCGGCCGCCGTCGGCGTCGTCCCACGTGCCGGCGACGTCGAGCCGCACCGAGCCGCCCAGCCGGCGGGCCGCCTGCACCAGCCACGAGACGACGCGCTCCTCCTCACGGTTCGGCATCGCCGCCGGGAAGGCACGCCCCACGCCGTCCCGGTCACCGCCGAAGCGGGTCGCGTCGTCCCACCGCTCGCGCGGGCACACGACGTCGAACACCATCGCGGTGCCGGCGGGCAGGCCCGCCTCGATCCCGTTGCCGGACGGCGCGTACGGGCCGGAGACGGCGCTGTGCCGCGACAGCCGCAGCACGCCCGGCTCGCCCGGGTTCGCCATCCGGCCCACGGGGACGTCGGCTCCCGGCAGGTCGGCGGGGACCACGTCCCAGCGCGTGCCCACGAAGCGCGACAGGGCGAGGACCTCGATCTCGTCGACCACGACGTCCGAAGGCACCCCCAGCAGGTGACGCGCCTGGTGCCCCTGCGCCGACACCCGAGGCAACGGCGGCAGGGCGGGCTGGTTCTGCGCCGAACGGTTCTGGGCCACTTCGCGGAGCTCCTTCCGGGACCTGGGCGCACCGCGCCCCGCACCGGTGCCGGCGCGGCGGGACCGAGCGTAGCGACGTCCCGACCCCCCGCGGAACGGCCCGTCGGCCCCCGCGCCGGCGCTGCGCCGCGCGGCGCTCAGACCTCGCTCCGATGGAACGACTGCCACGACCGGCTGGCCGTCGGGCCGCGCTGCCCCTGGTAGCGCGAGCCGTATGCGTCCGAGCCGTACGGGTGCTCCGCCGGGGAGGAGAGACGGAAGAAGCACATCTGGCCGATCTTCATACCGGGCCACAGCGTGATCGGCAGCGTCGCGACGTTGCTCAGCTCGAGCGTCACGTGCCCCGAGAACCCGGGGTCGATGAACCCGGCCGTGCTGTGCGTGAGCAGCCCCAGCCGCCCGAGCGACGACTTGCCCTCGAGCCGCGCGGCGACGTCGTCGGGCAGCGTGACGGACTCGAACGTGGAGCCGAGCACGAACTCGCCCGGGTGCAGCACGAACGGCTCCTCCGGGGAGACCTCGACGAGCCGCGTCAGCTCGGGCTGCTCCTGCGACGGGTCGATGAACGGGTACTTGTGGTTGTCGAAGAGCCTGAAGTACCGGTCGAGGCGGACGTCGATGCTGGACGGCTGGAGCATCGACGGCTCGTACGGGTCGAGGACGACCCGTCCGGCGTCGAGCTCGGCCCGGATGTCGCGGTCGGAGAGCAGCACGGGGACACGGTAGTCGGGTCGGCGGGCGGGCGCTCCGCCGACCCGGTTGCGGGGCGCGGCGGATCCTCGTGTACCCTAGAGGCCGCGCACGCCGCGGGATCCGACCCCGGCACTCTTCGGTACCTCGCATCGAAGCCAGGTCCGCGCGCAGACGACAGCCCCGCTGTCCACGACGATCTCCGCCCACAGTGCGCGGAGCGAGAGCAGAGAGCATCACTTCTTCCACCATCGCAAGGCCCACGTCCGCACCTGCGGTCACGGGCAGCTCACGACCGACCCCTGTGTGGCGCCGGGCCGACGACGACCTGTGGGTCGCGACGGTCGACGGCGAGTACGGGGGCATGATCACCCGACGTCCCGACGGCTTTCACGTCCACGACCGCTTCACACAGCCGGTCGCCGTCGCCCCCACCCTTGCCGAGGCGACGAGGCTCCACGCCCCGTCCCGCCACGGCACCACGCGCGCTCGTCGAGCGCGCGTCCACACCGTCCGCACCCGGCCGGGTGCGACGACCGGACCCACGTTCGCGGGTCCGTCGCATCAACGAGAGAAGACACCATGACCACCGGAACTGTGAAGTGGTTCAACGAGGAGAAGGGGTTCGGCTTCATCGCCCCCTCCGACGGCACCGCCGACGTGTTCGCGCACTACAGCGCGATCGTCGCGGACGGCTTCCGCTCCCTCGCCGAGGGCCAGCAGGTCGAGTTCGAGGTCACGCAGGGCCCCAAGGGCATGCAGGCCTCGAACATCCGCCCGCTCTGACGCCTGCGCCTGCACGCCGCGCACGCGGCGTGCAGGCGACCGGTTTGTCCCGGGACACCCGGCCGGTTCGGAGCATCCGACCTGGTTGGGTATGATCGGGGCGCGCACACCATCACGGTGCTGCTGCGCGGGTGTAGTTCAATGGTAGAACTTCAGCTTCCCAAGCTGATAGCGCGGGTTCGATTCCCGTCACCCGCTCCAAGCTTGAACATGCAGGTCAGAGCACGTATGGGCATGTACCGCCCGGCTCTGGTCACACCGGAAATCTCGTCTGGCGTGACCTAACGTGACCGATCCTCTCGGGGGTCGGCCCAGCCGGAAGCGAGGCCCACGTGTCGTCAGCACCCCTCTCCCCCACCCCCGAGCACCCCGTCGAGCTCGACGCCGGCGCGCACCCCGTGCCGCTCGCCGCTCCGGGGGAGCTCCCCGCCGGCCGGCCCGTGCGGCGCGCTGCGCGCCGCCAGACGCGCCGCGGGTACGGGAACGTCAACCAGCTCCCGTCGGGGCGCTGGCGCGCCCGCTACACCGGCCCGGACGGCAAGCGGCGCACCATCGGCACCTACCCCACCCGCGGCGAGGCCGACGCCGCGCTCGCCGGGGTGCTCTCCGACGTCTACCGCGGCACCTACCGGGCGCCCGAGAGGGGCGCGGTCACGCTGGCGACGTACGCCCGCCGGTGGCTCGCCCAGCAAACCGAGCTGCGCCCCCGCACCGTCGACCTGTACGCCCGGCTGCTCGACCGATGGGTGCTGGCCGAGCTGCCCGTCGTCGGGTCGAGCTCGCGGATCGACCTAGGCCGGGTCGAGCTGCGCGCGCTCACCCCGACCGGCGTCGCCGAGTGGTTCGCCGCCGTCAGCGGTGCGGCGCGCGCGTCGGCGACCGCGCGGGCCGAGCGTGCCGCCGGCGCGACCGACGCCCAGCACGCCCGCGCGTGGGCGCGGGCCCAGGGCATGAGCGTCGGTGCGAGCGGACGGCTGCCGGCCGCGGTCGTCGCCGGCTGGCGGACTGCGGGCCGGCCCGCCGCGGCGACCGGCGCCGCCCCGTCGCCGGACGCCGGCCGCACCCAAGCCGCTCAGGCGTACCGGCTGCTGCGCACGGTGTGTAACGCCGCGGTACGTGAACGGCTCATCGACGCCTCGCCGTGCCAGGTACGCCGAGCCGGGCAGGTGAAGCCGGCCGAGCGCGTGCCGGCGACGCCCGAGGAAGTCGACACCATCGCCGCCGCGATGCCCGAGCGCTACCGCGCCGCGGTCGTCGCGGCCGCGTGGTCGGCGCTGCGGGCCGGTGAGCTGTTCGCGCTCGAACGGCGGCACGTCGAGCGGGTGCCCGGCGGCGGGGTGCGGCTGCGCGTCGAGCAAGCGCTCGTCGACGTCGCCGGTCAGCCGGTCACGTTCGGCCCGCCCAAGTCCGACGCCGGCCGGCGCACGGTGAACGTGCACGGTCCGGCCGCGGCGGCGCTGTTGGACCACCTGCGCACGTTCACCGGCCCGGGCGCACACGCGCTCGTGTTCGCCACCGAGAGCGGTCGGCCGGTGCGCGCCAGCCAGCGCACGCAGATGTTCGCCCGAGCTCGTCGAGCTGCCGGGCGCGACGACCTGCGCTGGCACGACCTGCGGCACACCGGAGCGACCCGCGCCGCGGAAGCCGGCGCCACGCTGCGCGAGCTACAGAACCGGCTCGGGCACTCGACCATCGCCGCGGCGCTGGTCTACCAGCACGCCAGCGACGACGCCGACCGCCGTCTCGCCGAGCGCATGGCCGCGATGACGACCCGCGAGACCGACGCCTCGAACGTCTACCGACTGCCGGCATGAGGACCCATGGCGCCGGACGAGAACCGGCGTGTACCCCCGGCGGCCTATGCCGCGCGCCAAGACGACACCACCCCGACGACCCTAGGATCGAGCGCATGAGCACGTCGCCCGTCACGGATGCCGCGGGGGCTCGCCGCGTGCTCGGCGGGCAGCTCGACGCAATCCTCAACGGTGCCGCGGCAGCGGGGCGGGACGTGCTGCCCCTCGAAGAACTCGACTGCGGCGAGCTAATCGGTGCGCTGAGGCAGCTCGACGAGCGCGACGACCTGTTGTGCGCACGTGGGGTCGTGGTGGCAAACCTCGCCGGGCCGCTCGCCGACGACCCCAGCGCCGCGGTTTCGGTAGCCGTGATCGATGCCGTGCTCTCGCCGCTCGCGCCCGGGCCGCTACGCGAGCCCGGCGCGCTCGCCCGTGCCGCGCGCGCGTACCTCGTGCAGGAGCGCCGCGGGCACCATTCCGGCCACCTGCGGGCGGTGGCAAGCCGACTCTTTCCTTGGCGGTTCCCCGCAGACCTCGACGCGCTCAACGACACTATTTTTGCCGAGCTCGTCGCGGCGCGCGAGAGCGCCGGCCCGGACGAGACCGTGAACGTGCCCGACCAGAGCGCCGCCTACGCGCGAGCGCTGCTCGTCGTGGCGCTGCTGCTCGTCGCGGTCGCTGCCGCCGACGATGCCGCCCGCGGCCGGCTGCTCGCGCTGCTCGCGGTCGCGCTCGCGGCTGTCGAGCATGACGACGCCCGGCGCGACGAGCTCGACCACGGCGAGCCGTGGCGGGAGCCCGACCCGCCCCCGCGGCACCTGGCCGTTCTCACCGATTGCGTACTCACCGCCGCTCCCCCGAGCCCCCGGGCGCGAGCGGCGGCACCTATTGCTGCCTGAGCGACGACCGGCCCGCCCACGCGCGCCGCCGCCCGCTTGTGCCCTGCCCCATTTTCGTAGGGCCGGCTCCGACGAGCCGAGAGGCACCATCCATGAGCGACAAGCTCCCGACCCACAAGACGAACACCCCGACACCGCCGCCGACGTGTCCCGCGTGCGGCGAGCACGACCGACTGTGGCGCGTCGAAGAGGGCGCCGCCTACATCGGCATACACGTCGACACGCTGCGAGAGCTCATCAAGGATCGCCGGATACCCGTGGTCAAGCTCGGGCGGGCTCACCGGCTACGCCGCCAGGATCTCGACACGTTTATCGACGCCCAGACGATCCCCGCCGTCCGGGACGCCGGATGAGCGCGACGACGACGCGCCCTAACCCCTCCGAACCGCCCTGCCGGCAACACCGAGTGCTCGTCACGGGCGCACACGCTGCGGCTGTCGTCACCCGTCGACGGGCGCCCGGCGACGTCGTGCTCGACCTCGACGCCGTGCACGCCGCCGTCGGCGGCACGCCCGGCCCGGGTCGCCTCGTGGCGCTGGCGGCGCTGCACGCCGCCCGGAAGCGAGCCGAGCACCTGCACGACGACGTAACCGTGTGGGTGGTGCACCCCGCCCCGACCGGCGAACAGCTACGCGGCTACCTCGCCGCCGGGTACGAACTCGTCGACACCGGGCCGCCACACCCGGAAACGGGGCGCGGCGGTCCCGAGGGCACCGGGACCGCCGCCAACGTCAATTCGGCCGCTACCAACGGGCACGACGACCGGACCAGTATGCCGGTCGACATGGCTCGGTGGAGGTGATCGGTCGTGACCACCGAGCCGACGAGGATCGGGGCCGCGGCATCCGTGTTCACCAACCGACGCCGCGCCACCCCGCCGCCGGGCACCAACGACGCCGGCCGCGGGACACGCGACCGGCACGAGACCCGGCGCGATCCCGACGCGCGCGTCTTCAACGATGCGGTCGTGTACTGGGCATTCCGGCAGAACGACCTACCGAGTGACCGCCGCATCGGCGCCGGGAACGTCAAGGTCGTCCTCGCCGCGCTGGCGACGTTTGCGGACTGGCGCGGCATAACGAACGTGTCGCCGCGCACCGTCGCCGAGGCGTGCTCGCTCACCACGAGGGACGTGCGCAACGCCCTCGACCTACTTGAAGCGAGCGGGCACGTCGTCGTCGTCGGCGCGAAACGATCAGGCCGAGCGGCCGAACGGTTGATCGGCCCGAGCCGTACCGAAGAGCTCCCCATCGATCGAGTCTCGCGGGATACCCCGCAAGGCTCGCCATCTCAACCTCGCGGGGAACCTCGCGGGGAACCTCGCGGGGAACCTCGCGGGGAACCTCGCGGGATATCCCGCACCGAACTAAACAGAACAGAACAGAAGACGCACGCGCGCCCGTGCGCGCACGGGCGCGACTCCGAAACGTGCCCGCACTGTCCGGGCGGGCGCCTCGCCTACCTCGAAGACGGGCCCAGCCCCGCCGGGCTCGACGCCCCCCGGGGGTGGTCGTGATGTCGCCCCCCGGCACCGGTCCCGACGGACCCCCCGGGGGTTGCGTGCACGGTGCATCCCCCGGGGGGTGTGCTGCCTGCCGTGCTACTGCCGAGCGGGGGCGCCCGCCGGCGTGCGTGCACGGCTACGCGGTGGCGAGCTGCCCGCACTGTCCGGGCGGCCGCCTGGCCTACCTCGACCAGCTCCCCGGCGCCGCCGAGAGTCGGGCGCGCGACGAGCGCGCGGCCAGCTCACGCGGTCGACCAGCTCGACCGGCCGGCGGTGCCAAGCTCGACGACGGGCGCGACCCCGAGCGCGAGAGCGAACCGGCGTGGTCAGAGCGTGAATCGTGATCGGCGCGTGCGAGACCGGGACCCCGATTCTTTGTGGGGCGCGGGCTGGCTACGCCAACCCTGCGGCTCTCTCGTTTTTCCCGGAAGCCCCAACAAAACCGCAGAATCATGCCGATTTCGTAGGGATTGACCGGCGGGCCCGAGCGCGACCCGACACGACCCGGGCCCACCAGAACCGAGGGCGGCTCGCCGGCTCGACGAGCTCGACGGCCAGCGCCAGGCGGACAACCGGTCTGGTACCTCCGGTCTGGGAACGAGTGAGCGGCCGGGAGAGGGCCGCACAGCGCGTCTCAAGGGGTGACGCGCGGCGCCGGCATCCCCGTCCGCGCGACGGGGTGCCGGCCGGCCCCTGTGTCGGGGTGTGTGTCCGACCTGCTCGGACACGAGGACGTCGACCAGACGGGGTGTCGTGGTGAGCGCCGGCGTCGAGCCCGGGGCCGGCGTCGAACTCGACGTCGAGACCGCCGCCCGCGTGCACGCCGTCGTCGTCGAGTGGCTCGTCGACCGGCTCGTCGACCCAAGCTGGCGTGCGCGTCGTGATGCCGGGTCGCAAGCTCGCGCGGCGCTGCACGACGCCGAGCGGCTCGCCCGGATGGCCGGTAGCGGCCACGATCCATTGCCGGGCGCCGGCGGGTGGTGGTCGAGTGCCGACGTGGCAGAACAGACCGACACCCCGCACCGCACCGTGCGCCGGCACATGAGCACCGGCCGGTGGCCGTCGGCACGCCGCCGCGCCGGCCGGTGGTTCGTTCGGCCGGCCGACGTGCTCGCCGAGCTCGACCGCACCCCGAACGGAGCACGCGGGGCCCGCGACCCCCTGGCGGCGCTGCTGCCGCCGTGGCTGGACGACCCGCACCGTGCGTTGCTCGGCGTGCTGGAACGTTCCCCGGACCCCGGCACCCCGGCCGAACGTGCCCAGCTCGCCAGCCAGCTACGGGCCGAGCGCTCTCGCGCCCGGCTCTACCGAAAGCGCCGCGAACGCCAGCTCGCGCCGACGTCGACCACGACCCCCGAGGGAGAGACGACCCCATGACGACGACGTACCCCGCACCGCCCACCGAGCACGACGTCGACGGGCCCGACGTTGACGAGCCGGCCGTCGACGTCGACGGGGCACCGTTCCCGCCGGCGCACTACCCACACCGCGACTGGACCGACGACACCGCCGACCCGTTCCACGTTCCGCCCGAGCTGCGCGACGACTACGCCGCGGCGATCCCACCGGCCGATCTCCGCGAGGCTTACTGGCGCTCGGGCGCCGTACGGGAGCACACGTTCGGATGGGCCGAAATGGTCGCGTGGGCCCACGACCACGGACACATCACCGGATCGGAAGCCGCACAGATTCGGACCGGGAACTACGGCGCACCGCTGTACCGAAAGGTCGTCAGCGCCGCCGACGGGTCGTCGTCTGTCGGGCCGACCGGCGGCGACGAGGGAGACCCGCTGCCGCGCGGGCTCGTCGCCGGCCCCGAGTGGGGACGCAGCTTCACGGTGCGCGAGCGCGTCACCGGCCCCGACGGGTTCGCCGAATGGATGCACGGCGAGCGGCTAGAGCTCGCCACACGCGCCCGGCGGCGCCGGCTCGCCGACGCCGAGCGCGAGGCGCACCGGCGCGCGGAAGTCGAGCGCTGGACACGCGAGCACACCTGTCCGAGCTGCGGCCAGCTCGACGAAATCGAGCTCCTGCCCGTCGCTGCCCCGGGCCCCGTCGCGGCCCGTGCCCGGCTGTGCACGCTGTGCCGCGCGCACGCCGAACGGATCTTGCTCGACGCCGAGACCGTCGACGGCCGGCCCCGGCGCGAACTCGTCACCGACCACCTGCGCACCCTGGAAGGGAAGAGCTCATGAGCACCGGATACACCCCCTGGCCCACCGCGCACACCGTCACCCACGACGACCACGATGAGCACCAGCGGCGCATGCTCGCCGGCGCGCTCGGCGGCCGGCTCGACGATCTCGCCGCCGCCAGCGCGAGCACCGCCGGCAACATCGACCGGCTCGTCGCCGATCACCGACGGGTGCAGACGTTCGCGCAAGCTCTCGCGGCCGGAATGAGCCCCGAGCACGCCCGGTCACTGCTCGGGCTGCCAGACCGCCCCGCGCCCGCCGCGCCCGAGCCCGTCGTCATCCCACAGGACAACGGCATCCCGCTCGTGGTGTACCCCGGCGAGCACGTCGGCGCCGGCATCCTGCACCAGCGCTGACAGCCCGCCAACACCTCGAACCGCTGCCCGATGCGCCGGCGAGATCTCACCGGGCAGCGGTTCGGCACCGTCGTCGTGCTTGACGACGTCCCCGCGCCCGGCCTGCGCTCCGTGCGGTGCCGCTGCGACTGCGGGCGCACCGTTGAGCTCGACCGATCCGGGCTCACCACCGGCCGCACGCTGACGTGTGGCGACCGGTGGGAACATCGCCGGCAGCCCGTCGTGACTTACGCCGACGCGCACTGGCGCGTCAAGCGGGAACGCGGGCCCGCCCGCGCGCACCTGTGCGTTGACTGCGGCCTACCCGCAATGCACTGGTCCTATGACCACACGGACCCTGCCGAGCTGGTCGAGCATCGCTACTTCGGGCCCGCCACCTATTCGCTCGACGTCGCCCGGTACGAGTCGCGATGCGCGTCATGTCACGCGCGAGTCGACCGCGCCTGGCAGTGTGGCCGAGAGCTTCGAAAGCCCGCAATTCCGCCAGTTCAAGCAACCCTCTTCCCCGATGAGGGGATACCACCAACCCCCGAGAGCCCACCTCCGAAGAACGGGTGAATTCCCAGTCTTCGCCTGGCTGCGGACCGATTTGCGCGCGACGCTGGGTATCCAGCACCACGAACCGACCTTCGCAGGAGCCGAGCCGTGCAGGAATCCAGCGGGCAACGACGCCTCATCCTTCCGATGACTTCGATCGCCGATACCTCCGGCGCCAGTGTCCATTCGCCACCATTAGAATTCTACCTGGACACTATTTCTGAACAGGCGCGCATTGGACTCCGCCATTTACTGAACATCTGGAGGATGGAAGGCGCGCTTCCTAACGTCGACTTCTGGGCTCACCGCGATCGATTTGACGAGAGCGAAGTGTGGTCACACCTTCAAGGTGCAATGTTTGCTGGAATCATCCTCGCAAGAATGTTCGACCCTAAGATTCCGGGACCCCCCAGGAAGGCGAGCAAGGCGCAGCGGGACGCACAAATAGCCCGTAAGAACGCCGGCGAACGGCGAGCGGTGCAATTGCGCACGCTACTAGACGTCGCCAAGGACTCCCCGTTGATAACAATTCGCAAGGTCCGGGATTCCATCGAGCATCTCGACGAGCGGATCGACGAGCTAGTTGCGGCTGGCAATGTCGCATCGGTTAGTGATTTCGGGGTAGTGGTGGGTGGACGGTTCGCAGACCACCACGGCGACGACGTAGACGCAACCGGTTCCACACTTCGACATGTGCCGTTACGCCAGTTCGCACCGGACATGGGTGTGCTCTTTTTTCGCGACACACATCTCGATCTCTTCGATTATGAGACCGCGCTATACAATGTCCTTGCTGAGATGCCCAAAGCACTAGCCGCCGTGGGCCCGAAGTCGAGTAGTTCGACATTCGCAAACTCCTCTCCGCGCACCTGGGAGAGTGGCGCAGTGCAGAATCGGCGCGAAGCTATTGAACAAGTCCGACGCGAGGTAGAAGCTTCAGGTAACGACCTTCTGCACCCAGTACCGAGCCCACGAAAAATCATCTTGGTCGCGGACCTTCCGGCCGAAACTACGACCTAGGCTCGCCAAAACGACACGTCAACGTCGTTGCACGGAAGCGTGGCTCGCGGGCCGCTCCCGCCCTGCCCCTGTGCGGGCACGGGCTGGGTCGGGAGCGACCCGTGATCCATCTAGCCACCTTCCCGACCGGGATGCGATTCGTGCGCCGTCGCTGCCCCTTGGCGTGACCTAACGTGACCTAAGTTCGGCCGACGAGGACCGACAGCGACCGACAAGGACCGGCCAGGACCGACGAGTCCGCTATCATCGACGCTGGTCAACGCGGTATTTGCGCTGGCCCGTCAATCGTCAGATTCAGCGTCCAACGAGATTCCCAAGCTGATAGCGCGGGTTCGATTCCCGTCACCCGCTCCACCGCGAGGCCCGGACCGTTCGGTCCGGGCCTTTCGTCGTCCCTGGCCCCTCGCGCCGGGCGTGCAGGAGTCGGGACCACTCATGCGCCGTCCGCATGAGTGCGGCGCCCGGCGTCTTGGTGCGCATCGATCTGCTCCTGGCACGGTCATCTCCACGACGACCCCAGGGAGAGATCATGACCCACCCAGTCCGCCGCCGGACTCTTCTCGCCGCGGCGGGGACCGCAGCCGCCGGAGCTCTGGCGCGCCCCGCTCCCCCGTCCTCCGCCACACCGGGGTCGGTGTCGGGACCGGGGGCGACCGGCTTCGCGACGTTCCGTTGGCTGGGCGTGGCAGGCTGGCAGATCCGCACCCCGCGGTCCCACCTGCTGGTGGACCCCTATCTGACGCGGTTCGACACCGGCCTGGCGAAGGGCCGCTTCAGCCCCACCACAGGTCTCACGGTGGACCCCGTCGCGGTCGACGACGCGCTCGGGCGTTCGGACGAGTCCGGCCGGGTCACCGCCACCCTGGTCACCCACACCCACTGGGACCACTTCGGCGACGTCCCGCACATCGCCACCACCCGGGGCGGCACGGTCTTCACGACCCTGACGGGGTACCACCTCGCCCGGTCGCTCGGCGTGGACGACACCCAGGTCGCCGTGCTGAAGGGCGGCGAGGAGATCGTCGTGGGCGACCTCGTGGTCCGCGCCGTCCGGTCGTTGCACAGCCGCGCCCGGAACGGCGGGGTGCTGTTCCCGGGCGTCCGCCACGAGGTACCGCGGCGACCGGCGACGATCGCCGACCTGCCCGAGGGCGACACGCTCGCCTTCCTGCTCCGCGCGCCGACGGGCAGGAGCGTGCTGCTGCTGGGTGCGAGCGACTTCGACGACACGTCGTTGCGAGGCCTGCGCCCGGACGTCGTCACCATGCCGGTCCCGGCGAACGACGTCACGAACGACTACGTCGAGCGGCTCCTCGACGTCCTCGACAGCCCGCGCGTCGTCGTGCCCGTGCACTGGGACCACTTCGAGACCCCGCCCACGACCCCGCCCACCGTGCAGGACGACGCGACGGCCGAGCAGCTGCGGTCCATGGTCGCCACCGTCCACAGGGTGGCGCCGCATGCCCGGGTCGTCATGCCGGACTACCGGAGGACGCTCACCCTGCTCTGAAGAGGGCGCGCGGCGAGGGAGCGGTCCGTCGGACGACGTCGTGCAGCCGGCGTGCGGCTCGCCCCAGCGCGATCTCCGCCGCGGGCTGGACGCCGGCAGGCACGCTGGACCGGCTGAGCACGACCACGACGACCCGGCCCCCGTCGGCATGCTCCACGACCCCGGCCTCGTGGCGGAGGTTGAGCACCGTTCCGGTCTTGGACGACCACGTGCTGGAGTCGCGCTCGAACTCCGGCGCCAACCGCTGCCGGTGCACGTTGGCGGCGAGGAGCTCGCGTAGCCGGGCCGACACCTCGGGGCCGATCCGCCCGCTACCCCAGACAGCGCCCAGCAGGTCGGCGAGGACCCGCGCCGACACCGTCGTCGTCACCGACACGTCGAGCGATCGGATGGCGCTGCCGCCGTGGGCGGTCGTCGCCGTCGCGGCGAACACGTGGCCGAGACCGGGGTGCAGGTGCTCCAGCGCCTCCGCCGGGGTGTTGCCCAGCTCGCCCAGCCCGTGGCGGACCTCGACCTCGGGCACACCGAGCTCCCGGAGCAGGCGCCCGACCTGAGCGGGTGGGGTCAGGGCGAGCAACGCGTCGCACGCGCTGCTGTCACTGAGCGACACGGCCAGGTAGAGGAGGTCCTCCAGCGCCACGGACGCCGGGTGCCGGAACCGCGTGATCCCCGGCGGTCCGCTGCCGGCGAGCCGCCCCGGGTCGACCACCACCGGCGACGCGGGGTCGAGCTCTCCCCGGCGGATGCGCTCCAGCGTGGCGAGGGCCACGGGAACCTTCACCAGCGAGGCAGCGGGCATCTCCAGGTCGGGGTCGATCCCGGCCTCGTGGCCGGACGCCAGGTCACGCACCAGGATGCCTGCGGAGAGCCCGGCGTCGCCCAGCATGGTCCGAACCTCCCGGACCTCCTGGGCGACGGCCGCACCGACGGGCAGCGCCGGCGGGGTCATCCGGCCACCTCCGTGGCCCCCAGCGCGTGCGCGACGGCGCCGGACAGCGCACCCATGGCCGCACCGACCCCGCCCGGGTCGCCCGCTCGCAGCTCGACCCGATGGGTGCGGACCAGGTCGACCCCGCCGAGGCGCGACCAGGCGAGCCCGAGCTCGCGCGCCTGGGCCCGGGTGCACAGCAGCAGGTCCGTGCTCGTCGTCACGGCCACCAGCGCCGGCACCAGGGCTGCGACCTCCACCTGCCGGGGGAGGCAGCCCGCCGCGACCAGGTGCCGGGTCAGCACGTCCCCGACGCCGGCGTTGTCGTCCTCCGGCGTGACCCAGACGCGACGGCCCGGTGCGTCGTCACCCCGACGCGGAGCCAGCTCGTCGAGAAAGGTCCGTTCCCCTCCCACGGGGCCGCAGGTGCCCACCCCGAGCGGCGCGGACCACCGCGCCGCGCCGCTCGCGGCGCCGACGAGGGCGGCGTCGGCGCGCGAGTCCCGGACCATCTCCACCCTGCCGCCCGCCGGCACGGGCTCCGTGCGCAGCCTGACCCCCACCTCCTGGGCGTCAGCGATCAGCGTGGCCGCGGCCGAGGGCGACATGTCCTCCGGTACCGCCAGCCGCACCAGAGCGGTCTCGCGCATGGCCGCCGCGGCACGGAGGTCGTCCGCCGACCCGACCAGCCGCGCCGCCACGGGAAGCAGCCGCCGGCCCAGTGGCGTCAGGAAGACCTCGCGCGTCGTGCGGTCGAACAGGCTCCCGCCGAGGTGTGCCTCGAGCCCGGCGACCCGCCGGCTGATCACCGGCTGCGGGACGCCGAGCGCCGCGGCTGCGCCGGTGAAGCTCCCCCGCTCGCTCACCGCGACGAACGCCCGGCACCCGTTCTCCATGTCCACCCGGGCGATTATCGCCGCCGGGCTGCGCACGAGCGACGGCCCGTGGCCTCGCCGCCCTGACCCGCGCGCCCTAGAGTGATGAGGCATGGCGGAGCCCACCCGACCAGGCGCCGACCAGGAGCACACGCTCTCGGTCGTCATCCCCGTCTACCGGGGCGAGCGTCATCTGCCCGGGCTCGTCGACGAGATCGTCCCCCTCACCGAGCCGCAGCGCTCCCCGGCCGGCCACCTGTACCGCGTGACCGAGGTGATCCTCGTCAACGACTGCGGCCCCGACGACTCCGCCCGGGTGATGCGCGACCTCGCGGCGGCGCTCCCCTGGGTGCGGCCGGTCTGGCTCAGCCGGAACTTCGGACAGCATGCTGCGACCATCGCCGGCATCGCGAGCTCGTCCGGCGACTGGGTCGTGACGATGGACGAGGACGGACAGCACGACCCGGCCGACATCGGCGCGCTCCTCGATACCGCTCTGCGGGAACGGTCGGCGCTCGTCTATGCCGCGCCGAGGAACGAGACCCCGCACACCGCGTTCCGCAACACGACCTCACGAGCCGCCAAGCTGCTCATCAACATGCTCTCGGGCGGGGACGCCGACGCGACGAAATTCCACAGCTTCCGCCTCATGCTCGGCGAGATCGGTCGGAGCGTGGCGGCCTACGCCGGCCAGGGGGTCTACCTCGACGTCGCGCTGAGCTGGGTCGCCGACCGGGTGACCACCTGCCCGGTGTCGATGCGCTCGGAGGGCGAGCGCGTCTCCGGCTACTCCGTGCGCACCCTCGTCTCCCACTTCTGGCGGATGGTCATGACGAGCGGCACCCGCGGCCTGCGGGTCGTCAGCCTCATCGGCGCCACCTTCGCCACCTTCGGCGTCGCCCTCGCCGTGGTCCTGGCCGTCGACCGGCTCGCGGGCGGCAACGTCCCGGAGGGGTGGACCTCGACCGTCGTCATCGTCCTGCTGTGCTCGGGCATCATCCTGTACGCCCTCGGGATCGTCGCCGAGTACATCGGCGTCGCGGTCAACATGGCGATGGGCAAACCCCCGTACCTCATCATGAGCGACCCCCACGCCGGGCCCCTCGGCAGGAGCGGACGTGGCACATGACGGGGCTGTGACCTGGGTGGTCGGCGGGGGCGGCCTGCTGGGCGGGCAGCTCGTCGCCGGTGCGACGGCGGCGGGCCACACCGTCCACGCCAGCAAGGTGCCCTGGCACGACCCCGCCGCCGCCGTGTCGACCCTCGCCCGCGACGCCGAGCGGCTGCTGGGCGCGTTCGGTTCCGTCGACCTCCTCTGGGCCGCCGGGGCCGGCGTCGTCGCGACCGGCCAGGAGGCGCTCGACGGTGAGGTGTCCGTCCTCGGTGCCGTCGTCGACGAGCTGCTCGCCGCGTGCGGCCGGCACCCCGGGACGACCGTCCGCGCGTTCCTGGCCTCGTCCGCGGGCGGGGTCTACGCAGGGTCGGCGGACCCGCCCTTCACCGAGGCCACGCCACCGTCGCCGCTGTCGCCGTACGGCACGGCGAAGCTGGCGGCCGAGTCGGCGGTGCGACGCCTGACGGGCTGCGGCGCCACCGTCCTGGTCGGGCGGATCGCCAACCTGTACGGGCCAGGTCAGAACCTGGCCAAGCCGCAGGGCCTGATCACCCAGCTCTGCCGCGCCGAGGTGCAGCGCTCTCCCCTGCTGATCTACGTGTCCCTGGACACCGCCCGGGACTACGTCTACGTGCGCGACGCCGCGCGCATGGTGCTGGCCGGGATGGACCGGCTCTCCGACGTCGGGCCGGGCGCCGCCGTCGTCAAGATCCTCGCCTCGCAGACCGCGGTGACCCTCGCGACGATCGTCGGCGAGCTCTCCCGCATCACCAAGCGTCGCGCGCCCATCGTGCTGGGCACCTCTGCGAGCACCCCGTTCCAGACCCGCGACCTCCGCTTCCGGTCGACCGTATGGCCCGAGGTCGACCGTCTCGCCACCACCACCCTGGCGAGCGGTATCGGGGCCACGTTCGCGGACGTCGCCCGCTCCCTGCGGCGCCCCGGAGGGCCTCGATGACGCGCGGCGGGCGGCGTCCGCTCCGCCGCGCGTGCGCGCTGGCAGCCACCGTGACGGGCGTCGTGGCGAGCGTCGCCGGGACCTCGTCGTGCGCCGACCTGTCGGCGGGCTACCAGGGCCCCGCGGCGCTCGACCCGCCGCTCGCCGGTCCGTGCTGGCCGCTGCCCGACGCCGTCACCGTAGATGTCGGCTACCAGGTCATGCAGCAGTACGTCGTGGGCGACCGCTGGGTGCTGGTCGCCCAGTGGGACCGGCTGAGCCCGGACGACTTCACCGCGAGCCTCACCGAGAGCCTGGTCGACGGCGGGTTCACCCCTCGGGGCGCCGAGGACGGGTGGCACCGCTTCGAGGCCCCCGGCTACGGCGCCGTGGCGTTCGACGTCACCGCGCTCGAGGACGCCACGCCCGAGACCCTGGTCCAGGGCACCTTCCGGCTGGACCTCCCGCGGGACGCAGCCCGCCCCCGGACGACGGCGGGCTGCACGCCGATCCAGAAGGTCGACCCGCCGGCCGAGGGAGCGACGGTCATGGGAGAGGCGTCGTGACCGACACCGACTCCGAGCGGGTGCCCGGCGCCGCGTCCGCACCGTCGTCCGGCACCGCAGCAGACCACGAGGGATCGGCGACGCCTCCGTCCGGGACGCGCTGGCGCCGGCCCCTCCTGCCCCTGATCGTCGTCGGCACGCTGGCCCTCGTGAACCTGGGGCTCCGGGTCGTCATGGCGCACAAGGCGCTGCCGGCCCCGCTCGCGGGCGACGAGGTCGCCTACACCACCGGCGCGCGCGTCCTCGCGGACGCCGTCCGCGCCCTGCTGCAGGGCGGCGAGGTCCCGACGGACGAGCTCCAGGCACGCCTCGTCGGCAACGGGTGGTTCATGCCCGGGATGCCCTTGCTGATCGCCCCGCTCTTCCTCCTGGACCCGACGGCCGGCGACTTCACCGTCCGCTTCTACCTCGGCGTGCTCTCGACGACGGTCTTCCTCGCCGTCGTGGCGGTCGTCGCCAGGACGCTCGGGCTCCGCACGGCGGCCGTGCTGCTGGTGGTGCCGGGGCTCATCCCGATGTGGGCCCTGTTCGGCTTCAGCGCATGGGGCGACGTCTGGGCCGGGCTCGTGATCCTGGCGACGGTCCCCCTGCTCGTCGTCATGTGGCGCCGGCTCGACTCCGACGGCGCCGTCCGCCTCCGCGACGCAGCCCTGCTCGGGCTCGCCCTGGTCGTCGTCCTGTACCTGCGCTCCAGCACGCTCCCGCTGGTGGTGGCGGTCCTCGTCCTGCTGGTCGTGGTGGTCCTCCTACGGACGCGCGGCCGGGCGCTCGCCCGCTCGCTGGCCGCGTGCGCCGTCGCGGCGGCCGTGGTCGTGGCGCTGCTGGCCCCCTGGTCCGCGATCATGAGCCGCACCTTCGGCGAACGGGTCACGACGACCACCACGATGTCACTGTCCGTCGCCTATGCCTTCGGCGACCGCGACGAGCTCTGCTTCGGCCCCTGCGTCGAGGGGAACATCTGGACGAACATGGCCCGCTACGCCAGGACGGTGGGCGAGCAGACCGGGGAGAACCCCCTGGAGGTGCGGCGGCAGATGCGCGACTACGCGATGCGGGACGTCACGCCGTCGGGGTACGCCGCCGGGGTGCTCGACAACTTCAGCCGGTACGCCTTCTCCCCCGCCTCGTACGACCACGTGTTCCGGCCCGGGGCCACCCGGGCGCAGGATCCTCCCGAGCTGGCCCCCGACACGCTGAACATCGCCGTGACCCTCTGGACGTACCTCGTCGCCCTCGGCGTCGCCGCGGTCGCGGTCGTGGCCGCGAGACGCGTGCGGACGGACGCCCAGGTCATGGTGATCGTGGCCTCGTTGCTGCTCGCGCTCCTCATGTCCCAGCCGTTCGTCCACGTCTCCAGCGGGCGGTACTGGCCGGTCTTCGCCCCGTTGCTCGGGATCGCGATCGCCGGCCTGCTGGCGCCCGCCGACCTCGCGAGGTCGAGCACGACGCTCCGCCGGACCCAGGTGGCCCTCGCCGTCGGCTGGGTCGTGGTGGTCGGCGCCCTGTTCCTCGTGGCCGGCTGACCCGGACGGAGACCCGACGACCATGGCCCAGCCCGTGACCGGCCCCTCGTGGTGGGGAAGGATCGTGGCGATCCTGCGCCGGCGCGAGTCGGCGTACCTCGTCGTCGGCGCGATCAACACGCTGGTCGGCCTGGTGGCGTTCGCCGTCCTCGAGCGGCTCCTCGGCGACGTGATCGGGTACCTGGGCGCACTCGTGCTGGCCTACGCCGTGGGGATCGCGGTCGGCTTCACGCTGCACCGCCGCTTCGTGTTCAAGGTGCGGGGCGGCGTCTGGCTCGACCTCGTCCGGTTCGTGGGCGTGCAGCTCGGCGCGCTCGCGGTCAACGCCGCGCTCCTCCCGGCCTTCGTCGAGCTCGCGCACCTCCCCGTGCTCCCGGCGCAGGTGCTCGCCCTGGCTCTGACGGTGGTCGCCAGCTACTTCGCCCACCTGTACTTCTCGTTCCGACGCCCCCCGGACGCGCTCGCGCGCGAGCAGGACCCGGGATCAGGACAGGGGCCGGCGGGCGGCGACGACGACCGATGACCCGAACGGCAGGTCCCGCCGCGCCAGCACCCGGTCGTCGACGGTCCCGAGCGCGGTGAGGACCCGGTCGACCACGGGGGACGTCCGCGGGAGGCGGACGATGTCCGCGGCGTGCCCGCCGTCCCGCCGCACCAGGCCGCGGGCGCGCCGCGCGAGCCGTTCGACGACGAAGGCCGGGAACGTCGAGGCGAACGCGTAGGTCGCACGGAGCACCTCGAACCCGCCGCCCTCCAGGGCCGCCACGGCGCGCCCGCGCGTGTAGCGCCGGACGTGCCCGTTCCGGACGTCGAAGTCGCTCCACAGCCACTGGTAGGCGGGCACGGTCAGGAGGAAGCACCCGCCGGGCCGGAGGACCCGCCGGACCTCGGCGAGGACGACGGCCTCGGGGTCGCAGTGCTCGACGACGTCGAAGGCGCCGACGACGTCGAACACGGAGTCCTCGAAGGGGAGCGCCGTCGCCGACCCGCACACCCCCGAGCCGGACGCGAGGCCCCGCGGATCGATGTCCAGGGTGACGTGGTGGCGCTGCCCCTGCAGCCACCCCACGCTGGGCCCGTCCGCGCTCCCCACGTCCAGGACGTCGGCCGCATCGTCGGCGTACGCACCCAGCACGGTCCGGAGCAGGTGCGCGCGGGTGCGGTACCACCAGTAGTCGGAGCGGTCGAGGGACGCAGACCCACCGTTCGCTGACGGTCTCACAGGCACGAACGTACTCGTGCGGCGCGCGATCGGCCGGGTGGACGACCCGTCCGCCGCTCCTCCCGCCCGCGTCCACGCGCGGAGCCGCGCAGGTCGCCTCGGGCGAAGGTAGCTTCGCGGGCATGAGCCTTGCCGCCCGCATGCTGCACACCCGCTGGTTCGTCCGCGCCCCGATCGGCCTGTTCCGGGCGGGCCTCGGCTTCCTCGCGGGCGGGCGGCTGCTGATGATGCAGCACCGCGGGCGCAGCAGCGGGCAGCGACGGTACGTGGTGCTCGAGGTCGTCGCGCGACCGGCGCCGGACCGCGCCGTCGTGGTCGCCGGGCTCGGCCCGCGGTCCCAGTGGTTCCGCAACGTACAGGCCGACCCGCGCGTGCTGGTGTCGATCGGCTCGCGGCGCGAGGTGCCGTCCCGCGCCGTCGTCCTGGCCCCGGACGAGGGCGCCGCGACCCTGCGCGCGTACACCGGCGAGCACCCCGGCCCGTGGGCCCAGCTGGGACCCGTCCTCGCCGAGTGGGCCGAGCCCCTCGCGCGCGAGCAGGGCGAGGCGGACTGGCTGCGCGTGGTGCCGGTGGTCGAGCTGCGGCTGGGGTGAGCGCCCTGGGCGACGATTTCACCCGCTGACCGACCCGCGTCACCCCCGCCCCGGGGGGCGGCGCAGCGGGGCTGGTGCGTACGCTTCTCGGGCCGATCGCGCCCTCCTGGCGCGCATCCGGAGCTCCAGGGGGAATCATGCAGGCACGCGCGGTCACCGTCGTCGCCCTCGTCACCACCGCGCTGCTGGCGGAGCCGCTCGCGGCCGTCGGAGCCCCCGCCCTCGCGGCGCCGGCCACGGCCGCCACCTCGGCGGGCGTCGCCGCCGGCCCCCGCGACCCCGTCCTCGACGGCAGGGCGGTGGAGGACTCCGCCGTCGACGACGTCGTGCGCTGGCAGTCCGCCGTGCCCGGCCCGGACCTCTCGCGCGCCGGGGTGCGCGCCCAGACGGACCGGAGCGTGCACCGGGTGGACGTCGCGGTCGCGACGCCGCACTGGATGTCCCGGACCCGCGCCGGGCAGCTGGTCCGCGACGCCGACGTCGACGCGCTGCTGGCGAAGGTGTCGGCGTACTGGTCAAGCAGTCGGGCGGCCGCGTGCGGTTCGTGCGCAGCTCGGACATCGAGCGCGTCGACACGGGCGACGGGTCGTGCACGACGACGAGCCGCATCCTCACGCAGGTGAAGCGGGGCGGGCGCGCGCACTACGGCGCGGACTGGTTCACGTCGAGCACGCGCGGGCCCGGCAAGCGGGAGCACCTGGTGGTCCTGTTCCCGTACCTGCGCGGCGACTACCCCGGCGGGCCGCGGGAGACCGACACGTGCGGCGGCACGCTCGGCCTCGGCTCCCTGCCGAGCAAGGCGAGCCGCGACAACCCCGGCGGCTGGTCCTTCTCGTTGTTCGGCGGACCGAACGGCGAGACCCGTAGCTCGCGCTTCACGCACCCCCAGTACGCGACGGCGGTGTCGACGCTGGCGCACGAGCTCGGCCACAACATGGGCCTGGAGCACTCCGGCGTGGGCTGGTGCACCGGCAGCGTCCCGGACCGCCCGTTCACGTCTTCACGCTGCGGCGCGGTCGAGGGGCTCGACCCGATGGACCTCATGGGCGCCGACTTCGCCGCCGTCGGCACGGCGCCCCTGTCCGGCGCGCAGAAGAAGCGCCTGGGCGTGCTGCCGGCCTCCGACGTCGTGACCGTGACGAAGAAGGGCGGCGCGCGCACGGTGCGGATCTCCGAGCGGCACGTGGCCAACAGCCGACCCCGGCTGCTGCGCGCCGTCGACCCGAAGACCGGGCAGTACTACTACGTGGAGTTCCGCCGCCCGTCGGGCGCGCGCTACCCGTCGCTCGGCGGCATCCCGTGGCGGGCGGCGAGCGACTACACCGTCGCCTACGGGGTCACGGTGAGCCGGTTGGGACGGGTCGGCTCGACGTGGGCGTACCCCGGCGAGCACCTGATCGTGCCGATGGGCAAGGAGTCCCGGCGGCACTCGAACCTCAGCCGGGGCTCGTCGTTCACCACCCGCTCGGGCGCGCTGCGGCTCACCGTGCAGTCCGCCGGCGACGGTGTCGCCACGGTGCGTGTGACCTTCCCCCGGACCTGACGCCTGACGTACGCCCCTCAGGGCCGGGTGCGCGGGCGCAGCCGCACGTCGGGCAGCACCGGCGCGCGCAGCGGCCCGCTCGCGTACCCGTGCACCTCGCCGAACCGCCGTGCGGCGGCCCCGGCGGCGTACCGGGTCGGGGTGGCCTCGCCGGACGCCCCTGAGCCAGTCGAAGGGTCGTCCGCGACCTGCGCCATCCAGTCGGCGCGTGCCAGCGCGACGTCGTCGTGCGTTCGGCCCACGAAGTTCCACCACATGACCACGTCCTCGGTGAACGGCTCGCCGCCGATGAGGACGGCGCGCACGGGCGAGGCGCCCGCCGTCACGACGAGCCGGTCGCGGCCGGGGGCGACGTAGCCGAGCCCGGCGGGCGGCACGACCTCGCCCTCGAGCGTCGCGTCCCCGGCGTCGACGAGCAGGGCGTGCTCGAACGTCGGGTCGGTCTCCAGGGTGACGCTCCCGCCGACGGGCAGGTCGAGCTGGGCGCCGACCAGCGGCGTGTACGTGCGGGCCGGCGACGCGAGCCGCTCTCCCGCGACGCCGAGCGCGCCCATGAAGACCTGCACGCGCGCGCCGCCGGTCGTCGCCACGGGCAGGTCGCCGTGGTGCTCGAAGTGCGGCTCCGCGTGCCGGTCGGACTCCGGCAGCACGGTCCACAGCTGCACGCCGTGCAGCGACGGCGGCCGCCCCTCGGCCGGCGACTCCTCCGAGTGCGAGATGCCGAGCCCCGCCGTCATGAGGTTGAGCTCCCCCGGGCGGACCGTCTGCAGCGAGCCCACCGAGTCGCGGTGCAGGATCTCGCCGGCGAACAGCCACGACACGGTCTGGAGCCCGATATGGGGGTGCGGGGGCACCTGCATCCCCACGGAACTTGAGACGTCGTCCGGGCCGTAGTGGTCGCAGAAGCACCAGGCGCCCACCAGCGAGCGCTGCCGTTGCGGGATCGTGCGCCGCACGGTCATCGCGCGCGGGCCGCCGAGCGGGACCTCGCGGGCGGTGAGCAGCTCCACCCCCGTCGGGCGGTCCCCCGCGGTGCAGGTGCGTTCCGTGGGGCGCGTCTCGAGGTTGCTCATGGGCCGAGGGTAGGACGACGCGCCCGCCCCCGACATGCCGAGGCCCCCCGGGGCGGCCGGGGGGCCTCGGAGAGCACCGCGTACCCCTGATCGACGGTCCCGGGGACCAGGGGTGCCGTGGCGACGTCACGACCCCGACCGCTCGCCGCGTCCCGTCGAGGCCTGGTGCGTCGTCGCCTCTCAGGAACACGTTCTCCGCGAACAGCCGGGCGCGGGTGGTCTTCCGGCCCCGTACAGGCTCCTGTGTCGTCACCCACAACCCGCACCGCGGTACGGGACGGCCCGTCGTTCTCCGGTTGACCGTGTCCCGTGGAGAGGGCTGACGACCGACCTTCTCAGGTGATCGTCGGCCCGGATCTCCGCAAGACCGGTACGCACGTTTCTAGACCTGCTGCCGGTGCGGTGCAAGGGGTGGGGAGCAGGTTTTCGGGACGGCCGATCCGACCACAGGTTCGTCCACAGGTGGACCCGCGGAATCCCCACACCGCCCACAGCCCTGTGGAAGAAATTTGTGGACGACGCGCCGGGCGCGACACGCGCTGCCACGCCGCCGACGGGCCCCGGCCCTCCCGCCCGACCCTGCCGGCCCGTGGCACGGCCCCGGTGCCGACCCGGCAGAAACCGCGGAATCCCGCGGCTCGTGGCACCATCCCCTCACTCCGTCACGCCGGCGCCGGCGCTGCCCGATCGCGCCCCCGACACCGTTCCACCCTGGAACGTCGCAGGTGAGGACCACCGGGCCGCATCTCCCGCTCCTGCCCGGCCCTGTGGACACATCCTGTGGACAGTCGCTGTGGACAGTGCCTGTGGACGACGCCGGGTCACACCCAGGCGCGCGCCCCCGGCGACGGGTCGGCCCGCCGCGACTCCAGGTCGCGCGCGGTGAGGACGAACCCCGCGTCGTCGACGACCGCGCCGCCCGCCCGGCCGTGCAGCAGCGACGCGACCCGGGCCAGCAGGGCCCGCGCCCGGTCGCGGGCGATGACGTGCAGCCCGGACGGATCGGAGACCTGCAGCTCGTACGGGTCCTGCGGCAGCCACGCGAGCCGGTGCACCGTCGCGGGCGCGCCGTCCGGCCACGGCTCCGCCGCGAGCGCCCGGGGCGGCCCGCCGGCCCGTTCGTGGGTGACGACGAGGTCGCCGTCGTACGGCGTCCGGGCCAGCACCCGATGGCCGGCCTCGCCACCCGGCGCGGCCTCGAGCGTGGAGGTCGCGACCACGGAGCGCACCACCTCGAGCAGCTCCCCGGCCGGCACCGGCCGCGCCGGCCAGACCACCAGGTCGACGGACGCCGCCGGGTCGGGGCGCAGCACCTGCCGCCCGTCGGCGAGCAGCATCCCCGAGGTGCGGCGCGCCACCGCGACGGCCCAACGGACGAGGCGCAGCTCCTCCCCGACGGGCAGCGCCGCGGCGAACGCCCGCGCGATCCCGTCGCGGTCGTCGTACGCGGCGGGCCGACCGCCCCGCGCGTCGAGGGCGCCGTCCGCGCGGCCGAGCGCCCAGGCGTCGGCCGGGTGCGCGCACCCCAGCGCGGCCGCCGCGGCGGCGTCGAGCGGGAAGGGGCCGGTCGCGCGGTGCTCGTCGCCCAGCCGCAGCACCCCGGCGGCCGGGCGGGTCACGGCCCGCACCCCGTGGAACCGCGCGCCGCCCCCGGCCCGCGACGGCGCGGCCGCGGATGGCGGGCTCAGCCAGCCGACGTCGTCGAACCAGGCGGCGGCCAGCCCCGGCAAGGGATGCCCCTCCGGGGCGTCGCCGCCCGGCGGCCGGGGCACGACGAGCACGTGGTCGGAGGTGTGCTCCGCGGGGACGACCGCCGGGACCCTGGCCATGGCGCGGACCGTACCGGTCGCGCGGTCACCGGGACGTCACGGCCATGTTGCGGTCAGGTGACGTCGCGGCACCGTGACCTGCGGCTCCGCGGGCGGGGGAGGTGTCAGGCGCGCACGTCGTGCAGGTGGTGCACGACGTCGTGCAGGAAGTACTGCCCCAGCGTGCGGACGGTGAAGACGGACCCGTTGGACCGGCGTCCGGTGCGCTCGGCCTGGCCCGGCGCGACGGCGTCGAAGGATGCCGCGACCGCCTCGCCGTCGGCGTCCAGCTCGTCCGCGAGCACGCCCGCGTCCTGGTGCGCGTAGTCGCCCTCGAGCGCCGCGACGTCCTGGTCCCAGTTCGCGAACGCCGGGTCGTCCTCCGCGACCATGCGGCCGAGCCGCTCGTCGAAGATCCGGAAGACGTCGCGCACGTGGGCGGCGTACTCGAGCGGCGACCAGACCTCGGGGCGGGGCCGCACCGCGGCGTCGGGCCGCGCGAGCACCGCGCGCCAGCGGGGCAGCGTCGCGCGCACGGCCGGGCCGACGTCCGCGGGCTCGACCTCGGCGGCGGCGAAGCCGCACTCCGGGCACGGGCGCGCCAGCACCCACGTCCAGTCCTTGGTGTCGGGGACGATGCCGTCCGCCTGTGCGGCGGGCCGCTGCTCGGAGGGCGCGGTGGGGTCGGTCACACCGGCACCTTAGCGTCCCGAGGTGCTGACAACAGATGCCTATGATGTCAGCATGCCCAAGATCATCGGGAAGAGCCTGCACGAGCACCGCCAGATGACCCGGCACAAGCTGTTCACCGCCCTCTCGACGCTGATGTCCGAGCGCGGGTTCGACTCCGTGACCCTGGCCGACATCGCGACGGCGGCCGGCGTCGGGCGCACCGCGGTCTACAACCACTTCCCCGACAAGGAGGCGCTGCTGCTGGGCTTCATCACCCATGAGACCGAGCAGTACGCGCAGACCCTGGAGCGGGCGCTCGCCGAGGTGGACGACCCCGTGGAGCAGCTCCGGACGTACATCCGCCAGCAGGCCCAGCTCACCCGCGTCTTCCACCTCGCCCCCGGCCCCGACCTGCGCACCGTGCTGTCGCGCACCACGCAGGCGCGGCTGCGGGAGCACGCGGAGATCGTGGAGTCCATCCTCAAGCGCATCCTGCGCGCCGGGATCGCCGAGGGCGAGTTCCCCGAGCAGGACATCGAGCCCACGGTGCAGCTGGTCAACGCCTGCCTGTCGGGCCGGCTGATCCCCGATGCCCCGGACGCTCGCGAGCGCGCGATCCGCGCCACCGAGGCGTTCGTGCTGCGGGCCGTCGGCGCCCGCGTCGCCGCGGCCTGACCCTTCAGCGCCGGCCGTCAGCCCTGGCCGTCACCAGGCGTCGGCGGGCAGGTGGTGGTGCTCCGGCGGGGGCGGCTGGTACGGCTCCGGCACCGGGGCGAGGTGCGCCCGGGCGAACTTCAGCGCCGCCTGGAGGTCCGCGTGGCGCTCGCTCGCGGTGCGCGCCTTGCGCGTCGAGATCTCGACGACGACGTCGCCGTCGTAGTCGCGTCGCGCCAGCTCCTCCAGCACCTTGTCGCACGCCATGTCGCCGCGGCCGGGCACCATGTGCTCGTCGCGGCCCGACGCCGTGCCGTCAGCCAGGTGGACGTGGCGCAGCTTGTCGCCGAAGCCGTGCACCAGCGCGAGCCCGTCCTGCTGCGCGATCGCGGCGTGCGAGAGGTCGAGCGTGACGGCCTCGTAGTCGTGGTCGGCCGGGTCCCAGCCGGGCAGGTAGGCCTTCAGCTCGCGGTCGCCCCGCGAGCGAGGCTTCCACGGGTACATGTTCTCCACCGCGACGGTCACGCCGTCGGCCTGGTCGAGGCTGGCCTCGTTGAGCTCGTGCACCAGGTCCTGGAACTGCCGGGCGTACTTGTACTGCCAGCGGAACGGCGGGTGCACCACCACGGTCCGGGCCCCGAGCTCGCCCGCCATGTCGACGGAGCGGCGCAGCTTGTCGGCCGGCGCCCGGCCCCACACCCGCTGGCTGACCAGCAGGGTGGGCGCGTGCACGGACCGGATCGGCACGCCGTGCTCGTCGGATAGGTGCTGCAGGGCCGCCGGGTCCTGGGTGGCGGCGTCCGACCACACCATGACCTCGACGCCGTCGTACCCCAGCTCGGCGGCGACCTCGAACGCGAACGCCGCGCGGCGTGGGTACACCGACGCGGTCGACAGGGTCACCGGGACGGACGAGGGTTCGCGGGGGCCGGCCATGGTTCGCACGATAGCCGCCACGGCTGAACGGCTCCTGACAAGCGGCTGTCCTCGTCCCGCCACGATCGTCCGGCGCCGACGGCGGATAGGGTCACGGGCATGGTGCGCGCGGTGGTATTCGACGTCGGTGAGACCCTGATCGACGAGACGCGGATCTGGACCCGGTGGGCCGACCGGCTGGGGGTGCCGGCCCTGACGTTCCTGGGCGTGCTGGGCGGCTGCGCGGCGCTGGACCTGTCCCACCGGCACGCGTTCGACATGGTGCGGCCCGGCGTCGACGTGCCCGCCGAGCTCGAGCGCTGGGCCCGCGACGACCCCCACGGCCTGCGGGAGAACTTCGACGCCGACGACCTGTACCCCGACGTGCGCGAGGCGCTCGCCGGGCTGCGCGCCGCCGGCCTCGCCGTCGTCGTCGCCGGGAACCAGCCGCCGCAGGCCCGCGCCGCGCTCGAGGCGATGGACCTGCCCGTCGACGCGATCCGCACCTCCGACGAATGGGGCGTGCAGAAGCCGGACCCGGAGTTCTTCGCGAGGGTCGCGGAGCTCAGCGGGTTCCCCGCCGCCGAGATCGCGTATGTCGGCGACCGCCTCGACAACGACGTCCTGCCCGCCGCGGACGCCGGGATGATGCCGGTCCTGATCCGGCGCGGGCCGTGGGGCTACCTGCACGCCGAACGGGCCGAGGCGGCCCGCGCGACGGTGGTCGACTCGCTCCTCGACCTGCCCGCGCTGCTCGCCCCCTGACCGGTTCCCGCCCTCCGCTACGCTCGCGCGCGTGCTCACCAAGACCGAGATCAGCGACGACCAGGTCGCCGCGCTGCTCGCTCCGCTCGGTGCCGTGCGCCGTGTCGCGCCCCTGAGCGGCGGGCTGTTCGCGAGCGTGGTGCGCGCGGACCTCGCCGACGGGCGCACGGTGGTGGTCAAGGTGACGGGCGCCGACACGACCCGCCTGCTGCGCTACGAGCACGGCGTGCTGGGCACGGAGGCGACCGTCGACCGGATCGCCCACGCCGCCGGTCTGCCGGTGCCGCGCGTGCTGCACGTCGACACGACCCGCGCCCACGTGGACGGCGACGCCCTCGTCACGACCTTCCTCGCGGGCGACCCGTGGAGCACGCTCGAGCTGGACGACGCCGCCGCGGCCCGGGCGCGCCGGTCCCTGGGCTCGCTCATGGCCCGGCTGCACCGCCTCACGCGCGACGACCTCACGCGCCAGGACGGCGCCCCCGACGACGGCAGACGGTTCGGGTACCCGGCGCCCGAGGCCGGCCTCGCGGCGCCCACCTGGCCGGAGGCGTTCGCGGGGATGGTGCGGGCCGCCCTCGACGACGCCGCGCGCTGGGGCGTCGACCTCCCCGCGGCGCGGCTGCTCGCCGCCGTCGACGACCACCGCGACCTGCTCGCCGACGTCACGACGCCCCGGCTCGTGCACGCCGACCTGTGGCCCGGCAACCTGCTGCTCGACCCTGCCGACCGGACCGTCGTCGGGGCCCTCGACGGCGAACGAGCCCTGTGGGGCGACCCGGTGTTCGAGCTGGTGGGCGCGGACCAGCTCGGCGCCGGCGCCGTGGACCCGGACCTGCTGGCCGGGTACCGCGACGCCGGCGGCGACCTGGGCATCGGCGACGGCACCCCGGGCTCCGGCGACCCCGACGCCTGGCAGCGCCTGCGGCTGTACCGGGCGTACTTCGCGTGCCTGCTGGTGGTGGAGATCGTGCCCCGCGCGTACGCCGGCGACTGGGTGGCCGGCCACGAGCGCACCGCGCGCGCCAACCTGCTGCAGATGCTGGACGAGCTGGGCGCCTGACGGTCGCCGCGCCCGGTCAGCCGGTCCAGCCGAGGCTGCCCATCGCGTTGAGCGCGAGCAGCACCCCGAGGATCCCCAGCACCCAGCCCGTCATCTCCGCGGCGTTCTTCGACAGCCACCTCTCCAGCCGGACGAGCAGCGGGTCGACGGCCCGGGCCGCGACCAGGCGGCCCCCCAGGAGCAGCAGCGCGGGGAGCACCATCACCACGCAGTAGACGGCCAGGACACCGACGCCGGTGCCGGTCCCGAGGTCCGACGTCGTGATCAGGCCGATCGCGGCCAGGTACGGCAGCATCGTGCCGACCTCGAGCGCCACCGCGCCGAGGGCGAGGCCCATGAGCGGCAGCAGCGAGGAGCGCTGCCGCACCGCCGTCGCCGTCGTGCTTGCGGGGAGCAGGCCGGGGGTGGCGTCCGCCGGGATGACGGCGCCGGCCGTCTCGATCCCCATCGCACGCTCCCGCCAGCGGACGAGCCGGCCCGGCCGCGCCCCTTCCCGCGCGGCGCGCGCCCGCGCCCGCTTGCCGTCGAACCGGAAGCTCAGCGCGAACAGGCCGAGACCGAGCAGGAGCTGCACGATCAGCGCGGGCCGCGAGTCCAGCGCGTCCCCGAACCTGTCCAGGAAGGCGCCCGCGCCGAGCAGCACCGCGACCCCTACCGCGAGGTAGAAGACGGCGACCGTGCCCAGGTAGGCGAACATCCGCCCCGCGCGGGGCCGGCCGGGAGCCATGAGCAGCCACACGGGGATGAGCAGCGTGCCGAAGCTGGTCGAGTCGATGAGCGCCAGCACGACGAGCACGCCCGCCATGGCGCCGAGCCCGGCGCCCTCCAGGCCACCGAGGTCCAAGGGAAGGTCCATCCCACGATCCTGGTGGCGAGGCGCCGACCGGGGCGTCCGCCGAACGAGTGATCCTCGGCCGCCGGGTCCCCCGGGGCGGGCATACCCCTTTCGGACGATCCCCGGGCGACGCCGCTGTGCTGGGATGGGGCCGTGACCACGGACCACGCCGCGACCGCCCGCCTGCGCAGGCTGGTCGGGCTGTGGAGCGGCGACGACCGCCGCAGCGACGTCACCACCGCCGTGACGCTCTTCGTGCTGGGCTGGCTCTTCCTCCAGGTCGGGCTCGTCGACCTGTTCAACGGCGGGCCCTTCGGCGCGACGACCCCCGAACCGTGGTGGCGCGTCGCGCTCCTCGCCGTCGGGTGCGCGCTCACGCTCGCCAAGCGATCCCGCCCGATGCTGGCGCTCGCCGGCGGCGTCGGCGTCACCCTGGTCGACCTCGCCTGGGGCGGGAGCCTCGCGATCCTGCTCGTGCTGTGGGACCTGCTGTACGCGGCGGCGATGTGGTCCGGCACGACCGCGCGCCGGTGGCTGTGGGGCACGGCGATCGTGCTGAGCGTCGCCGGCGCGGTCGCCGCGGGAGAGTCGTCGCGCGACGTGCGCGCGTTCGTCTACGCGGGGCTGAACCTCGGCGCGATCCTGCTGGTGCCGATGTGGTGGGCGACCAACGTGCGGCAGAAGTCGGAGCTGGCGGCGGTGGAGCGGTCGCGTGCCGACGAGGCTCGCCGGACGGCGGAGCTGGAGCGCGAGCGGGCCGCCGACCTGGCGCGCATCGCCGAGCTCGACCGGCACGAGGCCGTGCGGGCAGAGCGGGCGGCGATGGCGCGCGACCTGCACGACGTCATCGCCTCCCACCTGTCGACCATCGCCATCCACTCCGGCGCCGCGCTCAGCACCCCGCCGGACGCCGCGCGCGACCGCGGCGCGCTCGAGCAGGTGCGGGCCAGCGCCGTCGCGTCGCTCACGGAGATGCGGTCGATGATCGGGCTGCTGCGCGCGGACGCCCCGCGCGACCCGCTCGCCGCGCCCGGCCGGCTCGACCGGCTGGACGACCTGCTCGACGTCGCCCGGGCTGCCGGCACCGCCGTGACGACCGAGGACCCGGGCGGCGTCGCCCGCGCCGACCTGCCGGCCGCCGTCGGGCACGCCCTCTACCGGATCGCACAGGAGGCGCTCACCAACGCCCGCAAGCACGCCCCCGGGGCGCCGGTGACGGTCCGCCTCGCCCGCGGCCCACGCCCCCGCGGCGGTGCGGTGCTGCTGGAGGTGCGGAACGCGCCGCCGCCGACAGGGCCGGGGCCTGCCGTGGACGCGGCCGGGATGCCGCTCAGCGCGGGCACGGGGATGCTCACCATGCGCGAGCGCGCGGAGGCGCTCGGCGGCACCTTCGAGGCCGGGGCGACGGACGACGGCGGCTGGGCCGTGCGCGCGCGGGTGCCGGCCGGCGCGGAGACCGGCGGAAGGAACGAAGGGACGGCGGGATGACGACGACGGAGGCGGGGGCCGGGTTCGCGGACGACGGCGGGACCGGTGGCGGCGCGGTCCGCGTGCTCGTCGCCGACGACCACGCCGCGATCCGCGCAGGGCTGAGGCTGCTGCTCGACGCCGCGGACGACGTCGAGGTGGTGGGCGAGGCGGCCGACGGGGACGCCGCCGTGACCAACGCCCGCGCGCTGCGCCCCGACGTCGTGCTCATGGACCTGCGCATGCCGGGCACGGACGGCATCGCGGCCACGCGCGCGATCGTCGCCGAGGGCCTGGCCGACGTGCTGGTGCTCACCACGTTCGACCTGGACGAGTACGTGGACGGCGCCCTGCGGGCGGGCGCGGCGGGGTTCCTCCTCAAGACGGCGGAGCCCGTGGCGCTGCTCGACGCGGTGCGCCGCGTCGCCGCCGGGGACGGAGTGCTCGCGCCGGAGGTGACGCGGCGCGTGCTGGCGCAGCTGACGGGCGCGGCCCCGGGGCCCGCGCCCGACGTGGACGGGCCGCCGGCGGCGCCCGCCGACCCGCGGCTGTCGGACCTCACCCCGCGCGAGGTCGACGTGCTCGGCGCGCTGGGGCGCGGGCTGTCCAACCAGGGCATCGCCGACGAGCTGGTGATCACCGAGGCGACGGCCAAGACGCACGTGTCGCGGGTGCTCGCGAAGCTGGGCGTGGTGTCCCGGATGCAGGCGGCGATCGTCGCGCGGGACGTCGGCCTGGCCTGACCCGGCGCCCCGCCTCCCGTCACCCCGCCGGGGAGAGAGCCCGGCTGCGCACCACCCGCGCGGCGTGCGCGGCCGCCGCCGCGAGCGCCTCGGAGAGGCCCGCGCCGCGCAGGTGCGCGTCGAGGAAGCCCGCGAAGAAGCCGTCGCCCGCACCGTTGGTGTCCACGACGTCGTCCACCCGCTCGGCGGGCACGTCGACGAAGCCGTCGGCGTCCAGGGCCGTCGCGCCGCGCGCGCCGTGCGTGCACACCACGAGCCGCGCCCCGGCGTCGAGCCGCCCGGCCATGAACGCGCGGTGGTCGGGCAGGCGGTCGGAGCTGAGGAAGACGTGCGTGCCGGCCTCCGCCCAGGGGCGGTGGAACGCGGTGACGCCGTCGTAGTCGTGCAGGTCCACCCACACGTCGCGGCCCCGCTCGGCCGCCGCCGCCAGCACGGGGACGGAGTGCGCGGCGAGGTCGACGACGACGGCCGCGGCGTCGTCCACGGCCGCGAGCGCCGCGTCCCACCCGGGCCCTGCGGCGGCGACCTCGCCGGGCGCACGCAGGTAGACCGACACCCGGTCGCCGACCGGATCCATGAGGTTGAGGTGGCTCTCGGTGCGCCCGTCCGGTGACGGCTCGGCCAGCACGCGCACCCCGGCGTCGTCGAGCACGTCGCGCACCCGCGCGCCTTCGTCGTCGTCGCCGAGCACGGTGCGCAGCACGACGCCGCGCCCCAGGCTCGCCAGGTTGAGGGCCTTGCCCGCCGACGTGCCGCCCACCGTGTCGTAGGCGCCGCGCGCGAAGACGGTGTGGGGCGTCGGCTCGGGGAGCGCGTCGAGGTGGACGATGCGGTTCCAGGACACAGGGCCGGCGACGAGGACGTCGCCGGGGGTCAGGGTGGTGGTCACGCCGGAACCCTAGGCCGCGGGGCCGGCGGCGCCGGTCAGCCGCGCAGCGGGAGCGTCAGCGAGGCGTCGCCGTCCGGCGTCACGCGGACCGGCACGCCCCAGTCCTGCTGCGCCAGGTGACAGGCGGGGAACACCTCGGGGTCGGGCTCGCCGTCCGGGCCGAGCGGGACGACGTCGCACGACGCCGCCTTGGCGGTCACGTGCAGCACGCCCTCGGCGACGTCCGGGTCGAGCACCAGCACGCGATCGAGCTCGACGCCGTCGCCCGCGCCGTCGAGCAGCAGCTCCGGCGGGGTGGCGCTGACGCGCAGCTCGGTGGACGGGCCCCAGCGGTCGTCGAGCTTCTGGCCCGGCGCGGGCACGAACGGCACGTCCAGGCGGAGCTCTCCGGGCGCGACCTCCGTCGCCGGGCGCGCCGTGCGGTGCGCACCGCCGTCGAGCACCTGGCCCGCGACGTCCGCCGACAGCGCGACCCGCGTCAACCGGTGCGCCGCGGACTCCACGACGAGCAGGCGCGCCTGCCCCGAGCCCGTCGAAGGGCCGACCGCTGTCTCGACGAGCACGTCGCTCGGCTCCGCGAGGCCGGTGGCGAGCGTGGTGACCTGCTGCGTGGCGGGGTCGTACCGGCGCAGCGCGCCGTTGTACGTGTCCGCGACGACCACGCTGCCGTCGGGCAGCGACGCCACGCCCAGCGGGTGCTGCAGCAGCGCGTCGGCCGCGGCGCCGTCGCGGTGGCCGAAGTCGAACAGCCCCTGTCCGACGGCGGTGCTCACCGTGACCGTGCCGTCGTCGTCCGGCACGACACGGCGCAGGGCCGACGTCTCCGCGTCGGCCAACCAGAGCGCGTCGCCCGCGTCCGGGCCCGCGGCCGCGGCGAGCCCGGACGGCTGCGCGAACCACGCCTGCGCCCCCGGGCCGTCCTCCAGCCCCTCGTTCATCGTGCCGGCGAGCAGCCGGAGGCTGCCGTGGCCCTCGAGCGCGAGCGGGTCGAACACCCACAGCGTGTGGTTCCCGGCCATCGCGACGACGAACGCGCCGAGCCGCGGCGACCACGCGACGTCCCACGGGGAGCTGAGCCGCACGGACGCCGCGGGGAGGGTCGCGCCCGGGTCGAACGCGTCTGTCGTCCCGACGACGTTCTCCTGCCCGCCCACCATGAACTGCTCGCCGGTGCCCGCCACCGTCCGCACCCGGCCGGTCGCCAGGTCGACCCCGCGCAGCGCGTGGTTCACCGTGTCCGCGACGAGCACGTCGTACCCGAGGGTCGGCCGCAGCTCGTCGGGCACCAGGCACAGCCCGTTCGGCTCGCTGAACCGCGCCTCGTCCGCGGAGCCCCGCGCGTCGGCGAGGCCCCGCTCGCCGGACCCGATGCGGCGCACCAGGGTCTCGCCGTCCGGCCCGAGCTCCGCCAGGGAGTGGTGACCGGCGTCGGCGACGAGCAGGTTCCCCGACGGCAGGACGACCGCCTTGGCGGGGAAGCGCAGCGTGCTCGGCGTGGGCTCGGGCGGCACGTACGGCCCGTCGCCGCGGTGCAGCGTGCCCTTCGCGTCGTGCTCGGCGACCAGCTCCTCGACGATCGCCTCGATCGCCGACGCGTGGCCCTCCCCCGCCATCTGCGCCACGACGTACCCCTCCGGGTCGACAACGACGAGCGTCGGCCAGGCGCGCGCCGTGTAGGCGCCCCACGTGACCAGCTCGGGGTCGTCGAGCACCGGGTGGCGCACCTCGTACCGCTCGACGGCGGCGGCCAGGGCGTCCGGGTCCGCCTCGTGCGCGAACTTGGGCGAGTGCACGCCCACGATCACCAGCTCGTCACGGTGCCCCTCCTCCAGCTCGCGCAGCTCGTCCAGCACATGCAGGCAGTTGACGCAGCAGAAGGTCCAGAAGTCGAGGACGACGACCTTGCCGCGCAGGTCCGCGAGGGCGACGTCGCGGCCGCCGGTGTTGAGCCAGCCGCGGCCGACCAGCTCGGAGGCGCGGACGCGGGGCAGGCGGGTCGAAGAGGTCACCCCGCCATTCTGCGGCAGGTCCGGGTCCCTCCATCACGGACGCCGGCCGCGGGCCGACCGCGCGTCGTCCGTTCGGTGGACGGCAGTGTCCGTCCGCGCAGTCCCGGACCGGGGCCGACCGGGGGACCCGCGCTCGACCTGCCGCTCCCTAGCGTGACGGCATGAGCCCTCTCCCCACGGCCGTGCCCGCAGGCACACCCTCGGCTCCGCCGCTCCTCGGGCGGTCGCCGGCCCCGGACCTGGCCCGCGGCTGGATGCTGGCGCTGATTGCCGTAGCGAACGTGATGATCTACCTGGTCGGTCGCCCGTACGGCTTTCGCCAGCACGTCGTCGAGGACGGCGCGGTGGACCACGCCGTGTCCGCCGCCGTGGTGACGCTGGTCGACGGGCGGGCCTACCCCCTGTTCGCGTTCCTCTTCGGGTACGGGATGGTCCAGCTGTCCGAGCGGCGACGGAGCGAGGGCGCGGGCGACGCGGAGGTCCGGCAGTTCCAGCGGCGGCGGAGCGTCGTGCTGATCGCCTTCGGCGCGGTCCACGGGATGCTCCTCTTCCCTGGCGACATCCTCGGTTGGTACGGGGTCGTCGGTCTGCTGCTCGCGGCGCTGATGCGGCGGTCGGACCGTGCGCTGCTGTGGGTGGCCGGGCTCTGGTTGGTGCCCGCAGCCGTCGTGACCGGCCTGGTCTACGGCCTGGCGACGGGTCCGGAACGCGGCTTCCTCTGGTCGTTCGAGATGACCGACCCGCTCGCCGCGCTCGCCTCCCGCCCGATGGAGTGGGTCATGGCGCCGTTCGGGCTGCTCCCGGTGGTCACCGCCGCCCTCGTCGGCGTCGTCGCCGCCCGGCACCACGTCCTCGAGCAGCCGTTCCTCCACCGACGGCTGCTGCGCCGGACGGCGCTGGTCGGGATCCTGCTGGCCGTGGCGGGCGGCGCCCCCAGCGGTATCGTCGCGGGCGGCTACCTCCCTGCCCCGGGCGTCTCCGGCTCCGTGACGCTCGCCGTCGTCCATGCGTTGACGGGCGTGGCGGGCGGCCTGGGACTGGCGGCGGTGTTCGCCCTGCTGGCGTCCCGGTCCCCCGGCCGCCCCGGGGTCGTCGTCGGCGCGGTCGCCGCCACCGGCCGACGCTCGCTGAGCGCCTACCTCAGCCAGTCCGTGGTGTTCGTGCTGCTCCTGACCCTGCCTCTCGTCGGCCTGGGCGCGCACCTGGGCACGGCGGCGGCGACCCTGCTGGCCGTCGCGGTCTGGGCGACGACGGTCGTCGTCTCTGCCGCGCTGGACGGCCGGGGCGTCCGGGGCCCGGCCGAGCGGCTGCTGCGGCACCTGGCATCTCGCGGGCGCGGCCCGCGGCGAGCGCGCCTCCCGCGCCCGACGGGCTCGGTCAGCTGACCAGCTCGGGCAGCTCGATCGCGTTCGCCGCCCGGTGGATGGGGGCCGTCATCGCGGCCATCATCCGGTCCTTGCCGGGCAGCCTGTCCATGACCCGCAGCATCGCGAGCGAGGCGCGGACCTGGCCCTTCGAGCCGACGACCATCCGCTTGATGTTCGCGGGGCCGAGCGCCTGGTTGGCCGCCACGAACGGGCGCATCCTGCGCTCGTAGGCCGCGAACGCCCCGGCGGGGTCGTCGTGCGTGCCGAGGGCGGCGGCCAGCACGTACGCGCCGACGAGCGCGAGGCTCGTGCCCTGCCCGGAGGCGGCCGACGCGCAGTACGCGGCGTCGCCGAGCAGCACGGTGCGCCCGGCCGACCAGCGCTCGGCGCGTACCTGGCTGAGGGAGTCGAACAGCAGGTCGGGCGACGCGGGCACGTCGGCCAGCAGCCCGGGCACCTCCCACCCCTCGCCCGCGTACGCGTCGGCGAGCAGTCGCTCGCGGCCCGCGCGCCCGAGGTCCCGGTGGCCGAGGGGCCCCGACGACCACAGGAACATCGCTCGCGCCCCCTCCTCCCGGGCCGTCGCGTAGACCAGCGCGGTGCGGCCGGGCCCCACGTACGTGACCTCCTCGCGGTCGAGGCCGAGCCGGTTGGGGACGGTCGCCACGGCGACGTAGTACCCGAGGTCGACGACGTGCCGCTCGTCCGGGCCGAGCACCAGGTTCCGCGTCCGGGAGCGGAGCCCGTCGGCGCCGACCACCACGTCGTAGCGCCCCGTGCGGCCCGAGGCGAGCTCGACCTCCACCCCGTCGCCCGTGTCCTCGAGGCTCGCGATCGAGTCGCCGTAGACGTGCTCGGCCCCGGCGGCCCCCTCGCGCAGGAGGCGATGCAGGTCGCCGCGCAGCAGCTCGACGTCGTCGTGCCCGCGGCCGCCGAAGGTGTCGCCGTCCATGCTGGCGGCCCGGCGCCCGCGGGCGTCGACGACGCTGCCGGCGCGGACCTCGGTGCGCAGGGTCCGGGCCTCCTCCAGCAGGCCCATGTGGTCCAGCACCTGCAGCGCGGCGCCCCGCACGTCGACCTTGTAGCCGCCGGCGCGGGGCGCGGGGGCCTGCTCGACGACGGTCACGACGTCGCCGCGCGCGGCGAGCCGGTGTGCGAGAGCGAGGCCGGCGACGCCGCCGCCGGAGACGAGGACGGAGCGGTTCATGGGAGTTCTCCTGACCGTGAGGAAGGTGGCGCGCACCACGCTAGACCCGATTAAGACATATGTGCAAGACGTTCGTGTAAGACGTTCGAGCTACCATGGGCCGATGCGCTCCATCGACAACCGGGCCGCGCTCCTCGCCGCCGCCCGGGCCTGCCTCCGCGACAAGGGGTACGCCCGCACCACGGCCCGCGACGTCGCCACCGCGGCCGGCGTGAGCCTCGCGGCGATCGGCTATCACTTCGGCAGCAAGGAGGCGCTGCTCGACGCGGCCCTCGTCGACGCGCTGCGCGACTGGGGCGACGTGCTGGAGTCCATCGGGGCGGCAGATCTGGGGGCGTCGCCCGGCGGACGGTTCCGTGCGGTGTGGCAGCGGGTCATGGCCTCGGTCGCCGACGACCGGGCCCTCTGGGCGGTGCAGCTCGAGCTCGTCGCGGCCGCCGCGCGCGACCCGGAGCGAGCCACCGCCCTCGCCGCCGACAACGCGCACGCCCGCACCGCGCTGGCCGAGCTCTTCGGGGTCCCCGGGGCGCAGGGCGCGCTCGTGCAGATGCTGCTGCTGGGGGCGGTGTCGCGGGTGCTTCTCGACCCTGCTGACACCGTCGGGGCGGACGAGCTGCTGGAGCAGGTGTCCGCGCTGGCGGCGCTCGCCGCCTGATCGTCAGAGCGCGGTGACCGCGCCCACCACCTGCACCTGCACGGGGACGCCGTCCACCTGGGGCGGCACGTCCTTGCGGGCGCGGAGCGAGACGACGTTCACCTGCAGCACCCAGTCCGCCTCGTCGCCGCGTTGGGCGAGCCCGACGCCGCGCACCCCCTCGACACTCTCGAGCGCTTCGCGCAGGGCGGGCTTGGCGGCTCGCGCCTCGTCGATCGTGACCATGGAACACCTCCGACCCCTCCATTGTGCGCCACCCGCCAGCAGGGCCACAGTCCGAGCACCGTGACCTGCGTCCTCGCGGGCGCCCGCCTACCGCACGGTCGGGCCCTCGACCTCCACGGGGCCGTGCGACGGCCGGCGTTCGATGTGCAGGTTGAGGGTGCTCTTCGACGTCGGGACCACCGAGATCTGCGCCTCGCCCTCGCCGACGTCGATGGCGCGCACGTGCAGGTGCCCGTCCTTGAGACGCATCGCGAACTGGCTCGTCCCCGCGACGAACCGCACCTCGCTGTCGTCGTCGATCACGGTGGGGCCCAGGGGCAGACTCTTCGACATGGGTACAGCATGCCTGCTGGTACCTCCGCGGAGCGGCGACCTCCATCGACCCTGGTCAACGGTACAGGTATCCGTGTACCGTCATGCGGGTGACGAGCCTCCCGCTACGCCCCCTGCAGCCCGTGCGCCGCGCGCTCCTCGAGCGCCGGGTGCGCTGGATCGTCGCCGCGACGATCGCGTACAACGTCGTCGAGGCGGTCGTCGCGATCGCCGCGGGGCGGGCGGCGTCGTCGGCGGCGCTGGTCGGCTTCGGCCTGGACTCGGTGGTCGAGGTGCTGTCGGCGGCCGCGGTCGCCTGGCAGTTCGCCGCGCCGGACCCGCGCCGCCGCGAGCGCCTCGCGCTGCGCCTCATCGCCGTGTCGTTCTTCGGGCTGGCCCTGTTCGTCTCGCTCGACGCCGCCCGGACGCTGCTCGGCGCGGCGGAGCCGGACCACTCCCCCGTGGGCATCGCCCTCGCGGCGGTCAGCCTCGCGATCATGCCCTTCCTCTCGTGGGCCGAGCGTCGCACGGGCCGCGAGCTCGGCTCGGCATCGGCCGTCGCCGACTCGAAGCAGACCCTGATCTGCACGTACCTGTCGGCGGTGCTGCTGGTCGGGCTGGTGCTCAACGCCACGCTCGGCTGGTCGTGGGCCGACCCGCTCGCCGCCCTGGTCATCGCCGGCTTCGCCGTCCGGGAGGGCGTCGAGGCCTGGCGGGGCGACGCCTGCTGTACCCCCGTCGGCGCGCTCCTCGCGGCCGACGACGACGGCTGCGACTCCTGCGAGGACGGGTGCGACGACGGCTGCTGCGCGCCATCGGACACCGTCGCTGCGACGCCGGCGCGCCCGGGACAAGATGGGTGACATGAGCACCGAGATCCCGTCCCTGCCCCTGAACAACGGCACGTCGGTCCCGCAGCTCGGCTACGGCGTCTTCAAGGTCCCGCCGGAGCAGACCCGCGAGCTGGTGCTGACCGCCCTCGAGGCGGGCTACCGGCACATCGACACCGCACAGATGTACCGCAACGAGCGCGGCGTCGGCGAGGCCATCGCGGCGGCCGGGCTGCCGCGCGACGAGCTCTTCGTCACGACCAAGCTGAACAACGCGTTCCACGAGCACGACGCCGCGCTGGAGGCGTTCGACCGCTCCCTCGAGGAGCTCGGGCTGGACCACGTGGACCTGTTCCTCATCCACTGGCCGCTGCCGGCGGTCGGCCGTTTCGTCGAGGCGTGGGGAGCGCTCGAGGAGCTCTACCGCTCCGGGCGCGCCCGCGCGATCGGCACCTCGAACTTCCAACCGCAGCACCTGCGACGCATCCTCGCGGAGGGCACGGTGGTGCCCGCCGTCAACCAGGTGGAGATCCACCCGTGGTTCGGCAACGAGGAGGTCCGCGCGTTCGACGCCGAGCACGACATCGTCACCGAGGCCTGGTCCCCGCTGGGCCGCGGCCGTGTGCTGGAGGACCCGACGCTCGCGCGCATCGCCACCGACCACGACCGCACGCCCGCCCAGGTCGTGCTGCGCTGGCACGTCCAGCGCGGCGACGTCGTCTTCCCCAAGTCCGCGACGCCGTCGCGCATCCGCGAGAACCTGGAGATCTTCGACTTCGAGCTCTCCGGGGAGGACATGGCCGCCATCACCGGCCTCGACCGCGACGAGCGCATCGGCTCCCACCCGGACCACATGAACAACACCGGCCGCTGACCCGATCGGTGGTTGAGCCTGCCGAGACCCGGGTCTCGACAGGCTCAACCAGCGTGGCGCACTCAGACGGCCTTGCGCGTGGCGCGGATGCCGACCAGGAGGCCGACGGCGCACGTGACGGCCGCGGCGACCACGCCCCACAGCACGGCCGTGTCGGCGAAGGTGCCGCCGAACAGGACGCGCTCGGCGTCGACCATGTACGTGAGCGGGTTGAACTTCGCCGCCGTCTGCATCCACGACGGGCCGGCCTCGAGCGGCAGCATCATCCCGGACAGGATGAGCAGCGGGAACAGCAGCGACTGCTGCACGCCCCAGAACAGCCACTCGCGGTTCTTCGACGCCAGCGCGAGCGCGAGCGACAGGGCGCCGACGCCGATGCCGAACAGGCCCAGGAGCGCGAGCCCGAAGAGTGCCGGGAGCAGGTGGAACGTGAACCCGAACGGGATGCAGACCACCGCGATGAGGAGCCCCTGCACCAGCAGCGGGGCGAACTCCTTGAGCGCCCGGCCCACGAGGATCGCCGACCGGTCCAGCGGGGTGGCGAGCACCCGCTCGTAGGAGCCGGTCATGACCTCGTAGAGCAGGTTGGAGCCGGTCATCGAGGTGCCGAACAGCGAGATCATGACGATCACGCCGGGCACGAACCACTGCAGGGTGTCCGCGGTGCTCGCGCCCTCGGCGCCGAAGCCGCCGCCGAAGGTCCCCGTGAGCAACGGCCCGAACAGGCCGAGGAAGATGAGCGGCTGCAGCAGCGAGAAGATCAGCGTGAACGGGTCGCGCAGCACCAGCAGGATCTCGCGGGTGAAGACTGCCGCGGTGTCCGCGAAGAACTTGCCCGGGCCGGTGCGCGTGACGATTCGGGGCGCCTCGCGCTGCGTCGTCGTGGTGGTGCGGGTCTGCTCGGTCATGCTGCCGCCTCCTCGCGCAGGCTCCGGCCGGTGAGGTTGAGGAACACGTCGTCGAGGCTGGCCTGGCGGGCGCTCGCCGACGTGGTGGTGATGCCGGCGACACGAAGCGCCTCGATGACGACGGGCAGCTCCTCGGCGCCCTGCGCCGTGCGCACCCGCACCTGCAGCCCTGTCCCGTGTGCCGTGAGCTCGGCGTCCCCGAGGTCGTCGGGCAGCGCGGCGCGGACCGCAGCCCCGTCGTCGGTCGCGACCACGAGCGTGAGGGAGTCGTCGGCGTGCCGGCGCTTGAGGACGCCGGGCGCGGCGTCGGCGATGATCTCGCCGTGGTCGATGACGACGACGCGCTCGGCCATGCTGTCCGCCTCGTCGAGGTAGTGCGTGGTGAGCACCACGGTCATGCCGTACCGCTCGCGCATCGCGGTGATGTGGCCCCAGAGGTTGGCTCGTGAGTGCGGGTCGAGGCCGGTGGTGGGCTCGTCCAGGAACAGCAGCGGCGGGTGGTTCATCAGCCCGAGCGCGACGTCGAGCCTCCGGCGCTGGCCTCCGGACAGCGACTGGACCGACCGCTTCTCGAGGCCGCCCAGCTCGAGCGCCGCCATGAGGTCGGCGGCGCGCTCCTTGTAGACCTCCGGCGCGAGCCCGTAGAAGCGCCCCTGGTTGTGCAGCTCGTCCACCACCTTGTAGCTGAACCCGCCCCCGTTGCCCTGTCCGATGAAGCCGAGCCGCGCCCGTACCTGCGCCGGGTGCGCGACGACGTCGTACCCGGCGACGGTCGCCTCGCCCGCCGTCGGCTCCAGCAGGGACGTCAGCATCCGCAGCGTCGTGGACTTGCCGGCCCCGTTGGGGCCGAGGAAGGCGACGAGCTCGCCCTCCGCCACGTCGACGTCGATCCCCTTGACTGCCTCGACGGTCTCCTTGCGGCGGCTGAACGTCTTGGTCAGCCCGCGTGCTCGAATCATGACCACACCCCTCTCTCGTACGGTGTACTGGAACTAGTGTCGAACCTAGCCGGGGGGTCCGACAAGGCCCCCCTTCGCCAGGATGGGAGGATGACGACTCATGTCGAGCACTTCGTCACAGCCGCCGGCCGACGGCGTCCCACGCCCACCCGACGTCGTGCGCCGGCTCGCCCTCCTCTGGGACCCGCCGCAGCCGTCGGGGCGCGGCCGCCGCGCCCGCCTGACCCTCGACGACGTCGTCGGCGCGGGCACCACGATCGCGGACACCGAGGGGCTGGAGGCGCTGTCGATGCGCAAGGTCGCGGCACGGCTCGGCGTCGGCGCGATGTCGCTGTACACGTACGTGCCAGGGCGCACGGAGCTGCTGGACCTGATGATCGACCGTGCCTTCGCCGAGCTCCCGCTGCCGCCCGCCACGGCGACGTGGCGCGACGGGCTCGCCGCCTACGCCCGCGCGCACTGGGAGCTGTTCCAGCGCCACCCGTGGATCCTGCAGACCAACATGTGGCGCCTCCCGCTCACCCCGGCGGTCCTCGACGCGCAGGAGTGCGGGCTGCGCACCCTCGTGGACACCGGCCTGCCCGAGCGGCAGGTGGTGGAGATCCTCGGGCTCGTCGACGCGTTCGTCCGCGGGCTGGCGCGCTCCACGGTGGCGGAGTCGACCGAGAAGGACGCCTCCGGGCAGAGCAACGACGAGTACTGGACGTCGATGAGCAGCTTCTGGGTGGACCACTTCGACCCGCAGCGCTACCCGACGATGCTGCGCATCTGGGACGCGGGGGGCTTCGACGCCGAGGCCACCCCCTTCGACGCGTCGCTGGACCGGCTGCTCGACTCCGTCGAGATGGCGATCGACCGGGCGCGCGGCGCGCGCTGAGCGGGCTTCCCTTCCCGCCTCGCCCTCCCTACGATGAACTGGTCCAGACCACCGTCCCCGGAGGACCCCATGGAACGCACCGTCGTCGTCGCCATCACCGAGGGCCTGCACGCCCGCCCGGCCGCGCTCTTCGCGCAGAAGGCCGGCCAGCAGCCCGTGCCGGTGAAGATCGCCAAGACCGCCGGCGGCGACGCCGTGGACGCGGCGAGCATCCTCGGGATCATGACGCTCGGCGCGTCGGTCGGCGACGAGGTGGTGCTGCGCACCGAGTCCGACGGCGACGACGCGACGGCCGCGCTCGACGCGCTCGTCGAGTTCCTGTCCTCCGAAGCGGTGGCCTGACGGACCGGGCCCTCCGGCCGCGCGGGTTCTTCCACTCGCCCGGCTGGCTGTTCGGCGAGATGCTCGTCGGCGCGCTCGTCGGGCTGGTCGCGGCCTTCGTGCTGTCCGTGGACGCCGTCGAGCTCGCGGCGGACCCCGACGCCGCCCTGTCGTGCGACATCAACGCCGTCATCTCGTGCGGCACGGTCGGCACGTCGTGGCAGGCGAGCCTGTTCGGGTTCCCCAACGCGTTCCTCGGGCTCATCGCCGAGTCCGTCGTGATCACCGTCGCCGTCGCCGGGCTGGCCGGCGTGCGGTTCCCGCGCTGGTTCATGACGGCCGCCCAGACCGTCTACCTGCTGGGCTTCGTCTTCGCGTACTGGCTCTTCTGGCAGTCGATGTCCGTCATCGGCGCGCTGTGCCCGTGGTGCCTGACGATCACGGTCTCCACGACGCTCGTCTTCGCGTCGATGCTGCACTGGAACATCCTCGAGGACAACCTCTACTGGCCCGCGCGGATGCAGTCCTGGGCGATGTCGCTGGTGCGCTCCGGCGCGTTCGGCATCCTCACCGCCACATGGTTCGCGCTGCTCGCCGTCGCGGTGCTGCTCAAGTACGGGGTCGCCCTCTTCGCCTGACGCCGAGATAGAGCGCAGGACACGCGCTCTATCTCGGCAGGGTCAAAGACCGAGGGGCTCCAGGACGTCGGCCAGCTCGCGCCGGACGGCGGAGCGGGCGGCGTCGGCGTCGGGCTGCTCCAGCGCCACGCGCGCGAGCTCGCGGCACCGCACGAACGTCACCTCGGACAGCACGGCCGCGACGTCCGCGAGCGCGCGCGGCGTCATGGACAACGACGTCACGCCCAGCCCCACGAGCACGGGGGCCAGGACCGCGTCGGCCGCCGCCTCCCCGCACACGCCCACCGGGCGGCCGCGGGAGTGCGCGCCCTGGCAGGTCGCACGCACCAGCTCGAGCACGGCGGGCTGCCACGACGTGGAGAGCGCGGCGAGGTCGCCGAGCAACCGGTCGGCCGCCATCGCGTACTGGGTGAGGTCGTTGGTGCCGATGCTGCCGAACGTGGCGTGCTCGAAGACCCACCGCGACCGCAGCGCGGCCGCGGGCACCTCGACCATCGCGCCGGCCCGCGTCAGACCGTGCGCCTCGCACGCGGCGACGAACGACCGCGCCTCGTCCGTGGTGGCGACCATCGGCGCCATCACCCACACGTCGGCGGACTCCGCCGCGGCAGCCTCCGCGATCGCCTGCAGCTGCCGGTCGAGCACCTCCGGGTGGGCGACGGCGGTGCGCAGGCCCCGGACGCCCAGCGCCGGGTTGGGCTCGTCGTCGGCCGTGACGAAGGGCAGCGGCTTGTCCGCCCCCGCGTCGAGGGTGCGCACCACGACCTTGCGGCCGGAGAACGCGGACAGCACGCCGCGGTAGGCCGTGACCTGCTCCTCGACGGTCGGCTCGACGTCGCGCCCCAGGAAGCAGAACTCGGTGCGGAACAGGCCCACGCCCTCGGCGTGGGCCGCGACGGCGGCCCGTGCGGCCTCGGGGTCGGCCACGTTGGCGAGCAGCTCCACCCGGTGCCCGTCCGCGGTGCGGCCATGACCGTCGAACTCGCGCTCGACGCGCACGGCGCTCCGCGCAGCCTCGACGTCGGCGTCCGACGGGTCGCGCAGCACGGTGCCCGCGCCGCCGTCCACGACGACGGTCTCGCCCTCGGCGAGGTCGTCGGCGCCGCGCACGGCCACGATCGCGGGGATGCCGAGCGCACGCGCCAGGATCGCGGTGTGCGAGGTGGGGCCGCCGCCGCTGGTGACGATGGCGACGACCGCCTCCGGGTCCAGGGTCGCCGTGTCGGCGGGCGCCAGGTCCTCCGCGACCAGCACGAACGGGTGCCCCGGCGAGGGGACGCCCGGCGGGCGCACGCCCGTGAGCTCGGCGACGATGCGGTCGCGCACGTCGCGCACGTCGCGGGCCCGCTCGCTCAGCGGCGGGCCGAGCGGCTCGAGCTGCGCGGCGAGCGCGTTCGCGGCGTCCCACACCGCCCGCTCGGGGGTCCGCGACTCCTCGCGCACGCGGCGCTCGGCGTCGCGGGCGAGGGTCGGGTCGGCCGCCATGGCCGCGGTCACGGCGAGCACGTCGGCCGCCGTCCCCGTGGCCTGCGCCGCCTGCGCGGCGAGGCGCTCCTGCACCGCCGACGTCGCGGCGCCCAGGCGGGACACCGCCTCGTCGGCGCCGGAGGCGTCGGACGTGTCGAGGGCCGCCACCGGGGGCTCCGGGACGGGGGCCGGCATCGTCACGACGACGCCGGCCGCCCGCCCGGGGCTCACCGGGGCACCGGTGAGGGTGATGCTCATCAGGCCGAGCCTCTCTCCTTCGCGGGACCCGCGCCGCCCGCGGCCGCCTCGGCGGCCTCCTTCTGCTCCTCGGCGGCCTGGTCGCCGACGACGGCGGCGGTCTCCTCCGGGTCGTCCTCACGGCCGGGGGTCTTGAGGTTCCACTTGGTGATGACGAACCGGAACAAGAAGTAGTAGAGCACCGCGTAGCCGAGCCCGATCAGGACGAGCAGCACCGGCATCTCGGCGATCCGGAAGTTCAGCAGGTAGTCGATGGCTCCCGCGGAGAAGCCGAACCCGTCGCGGATGCCGATCGCGTTGACGAGCGCGAGCGAGGTGCCGGTGAGCACCGCGTGGATCGCGTACAGCGGGTAGGCGACGTAGACGAACGCGTACTCGAGCGGCTCGGTGACGCCCGTGACGAACGCGACCAGCGCGGCCGAGCCGAGCACACCGGCGATGACCTTGCGGTTCTTCGGCTTGGCGGTGTGGATCATCGCGAGGGCCGCGGCGGGCAGGGCGAACATCATGATCGGGAAGAAGCCGGTCATGAACGTGCCCGCCGTGGGGTCGCCGTTGAGGAAGCGGGCGATGTCGCCGTGGACGACGTCGCCGGCGGAGTTCGTGAACGAGCCGAACTGGAACCAGGGCAGCGAGTTCAGCAGGTGGTGCAGGCCGAACGGCAGGAGGAGCCGGTTGACCGTGCCGAAGATGAAGCCGCCGAGCACCGTGGAGCCGGTGACGAAGGCGCCGATCTGGTCGTTGATGAGCCAGTCGAAGGCCGGGTAGATGAGCGCGAAGACCACGCCGATGAGCACCGAGACGCCGGCCGTGATGATGGGGACGAAGCGCCGTCCGCCGAAGAACGCCAGATAGGCCGGCAGCTTGATCCGGTAGAACTTCTGGTACAGCAGCGCGGCGGTGAGACCGATGACGATGCCGCCGAGCACGCCGTAGTTGATGAGGACCTGCTCGCCGTTCTCGTCGAGGCCGAGGCCGATGGCCGGCGAGAGCACGTCGGTGACACCGGTGAAGACCAGGTACCCGATGAGCGCTGCCAGGCCGGTGGTGCCGTCGGACTTCCGGGCGTACCCCACCGCGACACCGAGCGCGAAGAGCACGGGCAGGTTGTCGATCAGGGCGCTGCCCGCGGCACCGAGCACGTCGGCCACCGGCTGCATCCACGGGAGCGTGCCGGCCACGCCGTCGGCGCCCAACATGTCGGGCTGGCCCAGGCGCAGCAGCAGTGCGGCGGCGGGCAGCGAGGCGATGGGCAGCATCAGCGAGCGGCCGACGCGCTGCAGCTGCGCCAGGCCGGGGATTCCCCGCTTCTGCTTGGTCTCTGCGACCGTGGTCATGGTTCTCCTCCGATGGATGGCCCGGGGGCGGGCGTGTCCTGCAGGGCCAGGCCTGCGTCGTCCGGCGGCAGTGTCGCGACGGCGGTGCGGGCGTCATTGCCGTGATCCACACGCTGCCACCGGCAGGTTGTCTGGACCACTTGCAGGAAGAGTGGTCTAGACCTCATGATGTGTCAACCCCGCTCGCTCAGCGGGCTCCGGCCGAGGTCGGGACGGCGCACCGGGTGTGACACCCGATACTTGTCCCGATGTCGGACACCACGCAGATCGATGCCGATCACAGGGCAGGACAGGACACGAGGATGGTCAGGGACGGCGCTCGCCCCGGCGAGCACAAGTACCTCGCGGTGCGTGCGTACCTCGCCGACCTCGTCACGAGCGGGCTCGCCGTCGGGGACGCGATCCCGTCCGAGCGCAGCCTCACCGAGCAGTTCGGCGTCTCGCGCATGACCGTGCGCCAGGCGATCGACGCGCTCGTCACCGAGGGCGTGCTCGAGCGCGCGCAGGGCCGCGGGACCTTCGTGGCCCCGCCCCGTGCCGACTTCGAGATGCGCCTGACCACCTTCGGTGAGGAGGCCCGACGGCGCGGCCTCACCCCGGGCGCCGAGGTGCTCGACGCCGCCACCGTCCCGGCACCCCCGCACGTCGCCGAGGCGCTCGACCGCGCGACCGGCGACCCCGTGCACCACGTCGTCCGGCTGCGCACCGCCGACGGCACCCCGATGAGCATCGAGGACTCCTGGATCCCCGCGGACCTCGTGCCCGGCCTCCTCGACGACGGTGTCCCCGAGAGCCTCTACGCCGCCCTGCGCGCGCACGACCTGGAGCCCACCTGGGGCGAGGAGACGATCACCGCCGCCGACGGCACGCCCGACGAGCTGCAGCGCCTGGAGATGCGCGGCACGCAGGCCGTGATGCGCACCGTGCACCGCACCTTCGGCGGCGACGCCGCCCTCCTGTACTCCCGCACCTGCTACCGCGGCGACCGGTACAGCGTCTTCGTGCCCCTGCGCGAGGCGCGCCCCACGCTGGTTCCCGGCACCCGACCTGCCGGCACCGACGCCGGCCGCCCCGTCCAGCCCGGACGCATCCCCGAAGGGAGCCCTCGATGAGCACGCCCGACCCCGACGCGCAGCTCGCCGCCTCGATCCTCACCGGCCTCGGCGGGGTGGAGAACATCGAGGAGATCGACCCGTGCACCACCCGGCTGCGGTCCCTCGTCAAGGACCCGGCGCTCGTCGACGCCGCGCTGCTGAAGCGCGCCGGCGCCTACGGCGTGATGATCAACGGGCGGGTCGTGCAGGTGGTCGTCGGTCCTCGCGTCGACACGATCGCCTCCGACCTCGCCGAGCTCATGTGAGCCCGGCCCTCCCCCACCAGCCTTCCCCCGGAATCTCCACCCGGACCCACCAAGGAGCATCATGAGCAAGGCACAGCAGATCCTCGACGCGCTCGGCGGAGACGACAACATCGTCGACCTCGAGCCGTGCATCACCCGGCTGCGCGTCGAGGTCGAGGACCCCGCCAAGGTGAACGACGCCGGCCTCACCGCCGCCGGCGCCATCGCCGTCGTGCGCTCCGGCATCGCCATCCAGGTGATCGTCGGCCCCGAGGCCGACACCCTCGCCTCGGACATCGAGGACCTCCGCTGATGACGGCCCTGACCGTCCTCGCACCCGTCACCGGCACCGTCGTGGACGTCTCCGAGGTGGACGACCCGGTGTTCTCCGCCGGACTCGTCGGCCCCGGGCTCGCGATCGAGCCCGACGGAGTCCGCGGGGGCGAGGCGGTCGCGCCCATCACGGGCACGATCGTCAAGCTGCACCCGCACGCGTTCGTCGTGCAGCACGAGGACGGCCGTGCCGTGCTGGTGCACCTCGGCATCGACACGGTCAGGCTCGGCGGCGAGGGCTTCACGACCCACGCCTCCGAGGGCGACGTCGTCCGGCGTGGCACCGTGCTCGTCACCTGGGACCCCGCCGCCGTGCGCGACGGCGGCAGGTCCGCCGTCTGCCCGGTCGTCGCGCTCGAGGCCACGCCCGACGCCGTCGACCGTCTGGCCCAGGTCGGCACGATGGTGGAGCACGGCGAGGACCTGCTCACCTGGGGGTGAGCCCGCCGAGGTAGTCCATCTTGGACTACCTCGGCGACAGGGCGACGCCCAGCGCCTCGAGGACCGCGTCGATCGGGTTGCAGTACGTGAGGCCCGTACCGTCGGTGCCGCCCGTCTCGGACCCCGCGAACAGCAGGCCGAGCGCGACGCCGTCCTCGCGGTACACGAGCGAGCCGGAGTCGCCGCCCCGGGAGAACGTGCCGCCCACGCCCTCCACCTCGATCTGGTTGTCGAAGGACAGGGCGCCCAGCTCGTCCCCGTAGCCGACGACGACGTCGTCCATCTCGATGGCCGTGACGCGGCCCTGGGTGAGCGCCGTGGTGCGGCCGATCTTCGCCACGGACTCGCCGCCCGCGGCGACGGCGGTCGTGGTCACCGGCCCCACGGGGTAGGCCGGGTCCACCTCGATCCCGTCGTCCAGGAGCGCGAGCGCGGCGTCCACGGTGGCCGGCTCTCCCGGCGTCAGCGGCACGACCTGGGCCAGCGTGCCCACCCGGTCCGCCGGCGCCCGACCGCTGTCGGCCGGCCCAGGCTGCACGACGACGTCCCCCACCTGCGCGGACGGCGACCCCGCCAGCACGTGGAAGTTGGACAGCACGTACCGCGCGGCGGAGTCGTCGCCGGTCGTGAGCACGAACGCGCCGAGCGTGCCCGCGGTGACGTCCACGTGCGCGACGGAGACGCCCGGGCGCAGCGGGCGCACGCGGTCCGTCTCCCCGAGAGCGCGCGCCGTCACGACCGGCGGGCGGACCTGAGCCCCGAGAGTCCTGATGCGCCCGGTGCGGCGCACGTCGACCGCGTCGCCCGCCTCGGCGGCCAGCTTGCGCACGAACGACCGTGCCGTGGGGACCCCGAGGCGGTACCGCACCGCGATGCCGAAGCCGCCGTCGCCCTGCGGCGCCAGACCCAGCGACAGGGTGGGCGCGCGCACCACGTCAGCCGGCGTCGCGTCGTCGCCCACCGCGTACGGGCTGGCGGGCACCCCGTGCTGTTCGGCCAGGTCACGGGCGAAGTCGGTGAGCCGTGCCTTGGTCTCGCGCGCCTGGGTGAGGTCCATGCGGCGAGTCTGGTGCAGACCTGTGACACACCCGGTTGTCACAAACCGGCGAGTCGGACATCTCTCCCCGCGTGAGACCCGCTCCAGCCTCGTTCGTGCCCGACTTCGACGACGTCTGCCGCGCCCTGTCCTGGGCGCTCGACCACGACCTGCACGCTCTTCTCGAGCATCGCCAGGTGGCCCACCTGGGTCACGCGGCACGGCGGCGCGCCGACGCCGTCCTCGTGCTGCGGTGGCAGCGCGCGGCCGCCCGCTCAGGCGCGCAGTAGGCGCCCGACGCCGAACCTGCGGCCGCGCGCGGTGACGAGCGCCGCCAGGGCGAGGCCGCCCAGCCCCCACAGCACGAGCAGGGTGACGCCCATCCCGAGGCCGCCGGCGGCCGGCACGACCACCGCCGTCAGGGCGTCGCGGGCGGCGCCGACCGGCAGCGCGTCGACCAGCCCCTGGAGCAGGGTGGGCACGGTCGCGACGATCCCGGTCGCGATGAGCAGGACGGCGATCAGCAGGCTGATGCCGCGTCCCAGGTTGCCGAGCCAGCCCAGGAAGCCCTGGTGCACGGCGACGAACGCCACGGACGCGACCGCGCCGACGATGATCGACCCGAACCACCCCCCGACGTCGAGGTTCTCCACCGCCGCGAGGACCACGCCCACCAGGGCGCCCGTGCCCGCGCCGACGGCGGCCGGCAGGGCGAAGGCCTGCAGCGCCAGCCGCACCGAGTCGCGCGTCGAGCCCAGGGCCCGCGCGACCACCGGCGGGAACACCGTCAGGAGGGCCAGCGCCCCCAGCCACAGCGCCACGACCGCGAACAGCGGGCCCGAGGCGCCGGTGCTGATGCCGGACGCCGACGGCGCCGCGACCGGCTCCGCGACCACCGACGCGAGCGTCTTGCGCTCGTCGTCGGAGTACGTCGGGATCTGGTTCTTCGCGTCGTCGAGGCCGGAGGCCAGGTCGTCCGCGCCGGACGCGAGCTGGCCCACGCCGCCCGCCAGGTCGCCGGCCCCGGAGGCGATGCCCTCGGTGCCGGTCGCGAGCTGGGTCGCACCGGTCCCGAGCTCGCCCACGCCGGAGGCCAGCCCCTGCGTGCCCGTCGCGAGCTCGCCCGCGCCGCCCGCGAGGGTGGAGGCGCCGGTGCTCAGCGAGCCGAGGCCGTCGGCGAGGCCGCGTGCCCCCACCGCGAGGTCACCCGCGCCGGACGCCGTCTCCTCCATGCCGCCGGCCAGGCCGTCCGCGCCGTCCGCGAGGTCCGAGATCCCGGAGGCCAGGGCCGGTGTTCCCGCGGCGAGATCGCCGGTGCCCTGGGCGACCCCGGTCGCGAGCTGGTCGAGCTGGCCGAGCTGCGTCGTCTGACCGTCGAGATCTTTCTGCGCCTTCGCGATGTCGGCGCACGCCTGCTTCGACTGGCCGGAGAGGGCCTGAGCCAGCTCGGCACGCTGCTCGGGCGTGAGCAGTTCGGCGATCTCCGGCGGAAGCAGCTCGCCCGCCGAGCCGTCGCACCCGAGCCGGTCGGAGAGGTCGGTCAGCGCGTCACCGGCCGTGTCGGCCGCGCCCGAGAGAGATGCGACCAGGTCGCCGACGCCCGTGGACAGCAGTGCGGCGTAGTCCGCGAGCTGCTGCGTCTGCTCGGGCATCGCGGAGACGCCGGGCTTCTTGGGGGTGCCGTCGTACAGCAGCGCGAGGCCGTCGGCGAGGTCCCGGGCGCCGCCGGCCAGGCCCTGCGTGCCCGAGGCGAGGTCCTCGACCCCGCTCGCGATGCCGTCCGCGCCCGACGCGCTCTGCGAGACTCCGCCCGCGAGCTGGTCCGCGCCCCCGGCCAGGTCGCCGGCGCCCGACGCGAGCTGGTCCGCGCCGGTGCCGAGCTCCCCCACGCCGGAGGCGAGGTCGCCCGCGCCGTCCGCGACCTGGCCCGCGCCGTCCGCGAGCTGGTCGGCGCCGTCCTCCGTCTGGCCCGCGCCGTCGGCGAGCTGCACGGCGCCGTCCTGCGCCTGCCCGATGCCGTCGGACAGGTCGTTGAAGCCGACCAGCACGTTGTCCACGTACGTCTCGGTGAGCGTGCTCGACATGACGGACGTCGCGGTCGCGGCGACGACGCGGGCCAGCGCGTCGTCGGCCACGCGGCCGCCGGGCGGCGTGCTGACGTCGATGGTCGCCTGCCGCGCCTCGGACGGGTCGTCGTTCCCGTACGACGTGGCGGCCGCGGAGAAGCCCTCCGGGATCGTCACGACGGCGGCGTACGTGCCGTCGACCAGCCCGGCCTTCGCGGAGTCCTCGTCGGTGATCGTCCAGGCGAAGTTGGTGGCGTCGTCCGCGGGCTGCGCGGCCTTGGCGCCGTCGGCGGTCTCGCCGCCGCTGACCAGCCCGGACGCGAGCTGGCGGCCGAGCGGCACGGTCTGCCCCTGCACCTCGACCGGCTCGTCGAGGTTGACGATGGCGGCCGGCACCTGGTCGAGCCGGTCCTGCGGGTTCCACAGCGCGGCGAGCAGCAGCCCGAGCACCATGATCGGCAGCAGCGCGACGGCGGCGATGCGCCACGGGTTCCGTCGCACGGCGTTCTCGATGGTCGGGGCGGTCATGCCCGCACCTCCTGCATCTGGGTGTCCTCATCGTTCGAACCGCCGGTCGAGCTCGTCGAGACCGCGTCCTGGGTCTCGACGGGCTCGACCACCGGGGCCTGGTTCGCGACCGGCGGGGCCGGCGGCGGCACCTCCGCCCCGGTGAGCGCGCTGGGCGCGCCCCAACCGGCGCCGACGTCCAGCACGGCGACCTCCCGGCCGGTGCCGTCGTCGAGCAGGTCCGTCGCGGCGACGCCGCTGGCACCCAGCAGCACGGCCGTCCCTCCGCGCTGCGCCCGGGCGAGGGCGGCGGCGAGCGCCTCCCGGGCCGGGCGGTCGGCGACGGCGTCGGTGCGGTCCACGACCACGACCTGCGCACCGTCGCGCACGGCGGCGTCGACGACGGCGGCCGGCCGGCCGTGCTCCGCGAGCGCGTCGACGACGGCGACGCGACCGCGCACCGTCATCGCGCGCTCCGGCAGCACGAGGCCGGTCACCTTGACGGCGCCCGCGTCGGGCGCCATCCGCCCGGCGAGGGCGAGCAGGAGCGCCGAGACCGGGGCCGCGGCGTCGCCGTGCACGCAGAGCGCGCCGCCCTCGGGCACACGCACGCTCACCGGCCCGACGACCGGCACGTCGGAGCCCTCCGGCCCGGCGACCTCGAGGTCGCGCGCGGCGACCGCGTCCTTCGCGTCCGGCTCCGGCCACGACGCGAGGCGCAGCTCCTTGGTGAGACCCTCGCCCTCGACGTCGAACGTGGGCAGGATGCGGTCGAGCCAGCGCGGCATGTGCCAGGCCCGCTCCCCGAGCAGGGCGAGCACCGCCGGCACGAGCGTCATCCGCACGACGAACGCGTCCACCAGCACGCCGACCGCGAGGCCGAGCGCGATGGGTTTGAGCGTCATGTCGCCCTCGGGCACGAAGGCGACGAAGACGGCGAACATGATGACGGCGGCGGCGGTGACGACCTTGGCCGAACCGAGGAAGCCGGTGCGCACCGCGCGCCGGGCATCACCGCCGTGCACGTAGTCCTCCCGGATGCGGGAGACCAGGAAGACCTCGTAGTCCATCGCCAGGCCGAACAGCACACCCATGAGGATGATCGGCATGAAGCTGATGACGGGGCCCAGCTTGGTGACGTTGAGGGCGTCGGCGAGGACGCCGTTCTCGAACACGAGGGTGACGACCCCGAAGGCCGCCCCGACGGACAGCAGGTAGCCGAGCGAGGCCTTGACCGGCACCCAGATCGAGCGGAACACCATCGTCAGCAGCACCAGCGACAGGCCGACCACGACGAGGGCGAACGGGAGCAGCGCCGCGCCGAGCTTGTCGGAGACGTCGATGCCCACGGCCGCGAAGCCGGTGACGGACAGGTCGACGCCGTACGTGTCGAGGTAGTGGTCGTGCTGGTCCCGGATCTCGTTGACCAGGTCCTTGGTCTCCTGCGAGGTGGGCCCGCCCTCGGGGACCACCTGGATGATGCCGGTGTCGGCCGACGGGTTCGGGGTGGACAGCGGGACGTCGGCGACACCGGGCAGGTCACCGATCTCGTCGCCGAGCTCGTCCATGAGCTTCACCGGGTCGTTGCTGGTGACGATCGAGCCGGTGACGATCAGCGGGCCGTTGAAGCCCTCGCCGAACTCCTCGCCCACCAGGTCGTACGTGACGCGGGCGCTGTTGTCCTCCGGCAGGGTGCCCGCGTCCGGCAGGGCGAGGCGGAGGTTCGTGGCCGGCCACGCGAGGGCGGCGATGGCGCCCACGATCAGCACGATCGTCAGGACGGGGAAGCGCGTGGCGCCACGCACCCAGCCGTCGAAGAACCGGTTGTGGTGGGCGCCGTCGGCCGGCCCCGCGGCGGCCCGTGCCGCGGCGCGCCGGGCCTTGCCCTTCGGCTTGCGCGCCGCCCTGGGGGCGCGGGGCCGCAGCCGCTCGCCGGAGAAGGACAGCAGCGCGGGGAGCAGCGTGAGGGAGATGAGCACGGCGATACCGACCGCCACCGCGGCGGCGATGCCCATGACGGTGAGGAACGGGATGCCGGCGACGCCGAGGCCCACCAGCGCGATCATCACCGTGAGGCCCGCGAAGATGACCGCCGAGCCGGCCGTCGCGACGGCGCGCGCGATCGACTCGTCCACCTCGAGCCCCGCGGCGAGCTGTTCGCGGTGCCGGGACACGATGAACAGCGCGTAGTCGATGCCCACCGCGAGGCCGAGCATGAGGCCGAGCATCGGCGTCGTGGAGTTGATCGGACCGAACACGGTGGCCGCGAGCAGCAGGAGCATGGACACGCCCACGCCCATGAGCGCGTTGATCAGCGGCAGCCCGGCCGCCACGAACGAGCCGAGCGTGATGATGAGGACGACGAGCGCGACGACGACACCGATCGCCTCGATGATGCTCAGGGCCGGGAACTCGACGCTGAACAGCTCACCGCCCAGGCTGGCCTGCGAGCCGGCCGGCAGCGCGGCGGCGAGGTCGTCGCTCGCGGTGTGCAGCGCGTCCTTGGTGTCCTCGGTGATGACGGACTGGTCGCCGTCGAGCTGGATCGTCAGGAGCGTGGCCGTGTCGTCGTCGTTGACCGACGCGGCCATCTGGTCGTCGTACGGCGATGTCACTGCGGCGACCTGGTCGAGCTCCCCGATGTCGTCGACGGCGTCCTCGACGGGGCCGCGCACCGCGTCGTCCTCGATCGTGGAGCCGTCGGGCGCGACGACGATGATCTGCGCGGAGGAGCCGCTGACCTGCGGGAACGTGGCGGACAGGCTGTCGAGCGCGTCCTGCGACTCGGTGCCCGGGATCGTCACGGAGTTGTCGAAGCCCTGGTAGAGCAGTCCGGCCGCGCCGCCGACCACGGCGAGCACCAGCAACCAGCCGATGACGACGAGCCGCCGGGCCCGGGCGGCCCAGCGGCCGAGGGAGTACAGGACGGAGGACACAGGCTCTCCCGGGACGACGGTGCAGGGGTTCGATACGGCACTGTATCCGATGCACGAACGTATCCGATACGTCTCTGTATTGGCTAGAGTGGGCCCGGCCGGGCGCGGCGCCCGCACCGGGCCGGTACCGGCAGCATCCCGAGGAGGACCCCTGACCACCGAGAGCGCGACTCCCGACGAGGCTACGGTCGTCTCCGGCCGCTCGCCCCGCCGCGAGCGCACCCGCGAGCGCCTGCTCGACGCCGCCTTCGAGGTGTTCGCCCAGGTGGGCGTGCAGGCTGCGTCGATCGAGGCCGTCTGCGAGGCCGCCGGGTTCACCCGCGGCGCGTTCTACTCGAACTTCGCGAGCAAGGAAGAGCTGTTCCTCGCGCTCACCGAGCGCGAGGCCCGCGGCCACCTCGGCGCCCTCGAGCATGCGGTCACCACGGTGGACCCCGCGGCCCTGCAGACGCCCGAGGGGTTCCGCGCCACCGTGCGCGAGGTCATCGCCTCGGTGCTGCCCGACCAGGCAGCCAAGGCCTCGTGGTGCGTGATGGAGCTCGAGTTCGAGCTCCTCGCCCTGCGCGACCCGCAGGTCGCGCAGCGCTACGTGGACCAGCAGCACCAGCTGCGCGAGGAGATGATCGCCGCGCTGAACCGCGTCATGGCCGCCCTCGGCCTGCGGTTCGCGATCGACGAGCGCGTCGCCATCGACCTGCTGCTGGGCGCCCACGAGGCCGGGCAGCGCGCCGCGATGCTCCCCGCCGCCGGCACCCGCCGCGACGCCAGCGCCATGCTCGAGGTCCTCGTGGACCTCATCGTCACCCCCGCCTGACCACGGCCGCGGCGAGACCGGCGAGCTCGAGGTCGACGTACCGCCGTGCGGTCGCCCCGGTCCAGCGCCACAGGAGGCCGGCGAGGGCGCCGTCCTGCCGGATCGACAGCGTCACCTCGCTCCGCCGGTCGTCGAGCGCCCGTACCTCGTGCCGGCCTCGCGTGCGCACGCCCGGGGCGCGGCTGGTCCAGGCGAACACGTCCGGGGCCTGCCACTCGTCGACCACCCACGTCGCCGGCGGCAGCGACGGCTGCCGGATCCGCACGCGCGACCCGAGGCCCATGTCTCCCACGGTACCCAGACGGGTGCCGCCGGCCTCAGAGGTAGGCGGGCAGCTCCGGCTCGGCGTCCAGCACGTGCTCGCCCAGGTACGCCAGCACCACCTGGTACCAGACCTTGGCGTGCTGGGGCGCGAGCACCCAGTGGTTCTCGTCGGGGAAGTAGAGGAAGCGGTGCACGGTGCTGCCGTCGTCGGCGGCGGGCAGGCCGGACTCCGTGAGCAGGTCGCGCCACAGCCGCAGGCCCTCGCCGATCGGCACGCGGTAGTCCTTGTCGCCGTGGATCACGAGCATCGGGGTGCGGATGTCGGCGACGAACCGGTGCGGGCTGTTCGCCTCCGCCATCTCGGGGGTCATCTCGCGGGCCCAGTAGTAGGCGTGGTCGGTGGTGGGGCCGAACTGGTCGAGCGCCCACAGGCTGGCGTGGGTGACGATCGCGCGGAAGCGGTCGGTGTGGCCGGCCACCCAGTTGGCCATGTACCCGCCGAACGACCCGCCCATGGCGGCGGTGCGCGTCGCGTCGACCTCCGGCAGGGCCTCGACCGCGTCGGTGATCGCCATGAGGTCGGTGAACGGAGCGCCGCCCCACGCGCCCCAGCCGCGCTGCACGAAGTCCTGGCCGTACCCGGTCGACAGGGCCGGGTCGGGCAGCAGGACGGCGTATCCGCGGGCCACCATCAGCCACGGGTTCCAGCGCCAGCTCCAGGCGCTCCAGGTGCTCAGCGGGCCGCCGTGGATCCACAGCAGCAGCGGCGCGGGGGCGTCCGCCGCGGCGGTCCCGGGCAGCGCCAGCCAGGCGCGCACGCGCGCGCCGTCCGCCGTCGTCGTCTCGACCTCGGTGAGCGTGCCGGGCAGCGCGGGGGCGGGCGAGGGGCCGCGCAGCGCGTCGGCGGCCACGGGGGTGCGCTCGCCCGCGGCGCCGGTCGCCGCGAACGCCGCCAGGTCGATGCGCACGGGCTCAGACGGCGCGGCGTAGCTGGTGCGCAGCGCGTACAGCGCCGACCCGTCGGGCGCGACGCGCACGTCGGTGAATGTCGCGTCGTCCGCCGTGACCCGCTCCACCGTGACGGGCTCCTGCCCGCCGGGGCCGTCCGCGCCGAAGGTCAGCAGGAACACCGGGCCGCGGCCGTCCTCGTCCGCCGTCACGACCAGCCCGGAGCCGTCGGGCAGCCACACGACCGACGTCGGCCAGCGGTCCCAGTCGTCGGCGAGGATCTCGGGGTCGGCGTCGGGGCTGTCGAGAGAGACGAGGCCGAGCCGCACCACCGGCGACTGCTCGGGCGTCGTGATCGTCTCGGACACGTAGGCGACCCACCGCCCGTCCGCGGAGACCGCGGGGGCGAAGGCGTCCGCGTCGGGGTCGTCCACCAGTGCCCGGCTCTCCCCGGTCGCCGTGTCGATCGCGACCAGGGTGCCGCGCTGCGCCGCCCCCAGGTCGGCCACGTTCCACGTCGTGACGAGCGTGGTGCCGTCGGGCGTCAGGTCGACCTCGTGCTCGTCGAGCTGGCGGCCCGGACCGGTCAGCTGACGCAGCGTCAGACGACCCTCCCCGCCGGCCGAGCCCGTCGTGACCTCGCCCGCGCCGAGGGAGCCCACGAACCGCCGGTCCTCGTCCGGGCCCAGGTCGTGGTCCCAGTGCCGCACCGGGTACCCGGCGTGCAGGATGGCGGAGAGCTTGCGGTCGGTGCGGTCCTGGCGCAGCTTCTCGTCCTCGGCGAGACCCGCCGCGCCGGGGAGCACCGGCGCTGCGACGGACACGACGTCGGCCGCGCGGGCCGCGACCACCCCGCCGATCCCGCCGGGCGCCGTCGCCACGACCCGCGCCTCGCCGCCGTCCGCGGGCAACAGCCACAGCGCCGTCCTCGGCTCCTCGGCGTCCTTGTCCGCGTCCGGGTCCGGCCGGGCGGACGTGAACAGGACGTCGCCCGACGCCGCGAAGACCGCCGACGACTCGCCCTTGCGGCTGCGCGTGAGGCGGCGCGCCGGGGCCACGCCGGTCGGGTCGACCTCCCACACGGCCGTCGTCCAGCCGGTGCGCTTCGCGTCGAGCGTCTGGACGGTGGTCACGAGGCGCATGCCGTCCGGGCTGAGCGCGAGCCCGCCGACGCGAGGAAGCTCCAGGTAGCGGTCGAGGTCGTGGAAGGGCGTGGGGGCGTCGTCCTGGGTCACGCGCCCGGTCTACCACAGCCCCTCGCCCCGCGCCGACCAGGCCGTTGTGCACCGAATGGACGGCTATTCCGTGCACAACCGCCTGTTCGGCGCCCGGAGTGGGCGCACGGGGAACGCGGGATGAACGTTCGCTGAACTTGTTCGCGACGACGCCTCCTGCGGTTGAGCGGGCACGGCGCGATCGGGCACGGTCTGGTCGTGAGACCGCCGTCGCCCCGCGCCGCCCACCTGCCGCCGCTGCCCGCCACCGCCGACCTGGTCGTCGTCGGGGCGGGGGTCGTCGGGCTCGCGCACGCGCTGGAGGCGCACGCCCGCGGACACTCGGTGCTGGTGGTGGAGCGCGACCCCCGGCCCGCGGGCGCGTCCGCCCGGCGCAGCGGCCACGTCGCCGTCACCACGCAGGACGCCGCGACCCTGTCGTGCGCGCTGGCGTCGCGCGAGCGCTGGCTGAAGCTGGGCCGGGAGGCCGGGTTCTGGGTCAAGGACACCGGCGCCGTCGTCGTCGCGCGCTCCGCCGACGAGCTGGCCGTGCTCGACGACCTCGTGGCCGCCCGCGACGGCGACGCCCAGCTGCTCGGCGCGGCGCAGGCCGCGGAGCGCGCCCACGTGGCGGCGCAGGACGTCGTCGGCGGCGCGTTCCTCCCGCTCGACCTGCGCATCGACCCGCGCGACGCGCTCCGGTCGCTCGCGACCGCCCTCGACTCCCGGCCGCGAGCCGACGTCGCCTGGTCGACGACGGCGCTCACGTTCGAGGCCGGCACGGGACGCACCCTGGTGCGCACGTCGCGCGGCGAGGTGGTCGCGCGACGCGCGCTGGTCGCCGTCGGCCCCGACCTCGACCGCTTCTTCCCCGACGAGGCGGCACGCGCCGGCCTGCGCCACGACGTGCGGCAGGTGCTGCGGGTGGCGACACCGGCCCGCCACGACCCCGCCGGGCCGGCCGTGCTGGGCGGCACCACCCTGCTGCGCGACGCCGCCTCCGCGCACTCCCCCGCCTTGGCGGACGTGCGCGAACGCCTCCGCACGGACGCCCCCGAGCTGCTCGACGCGGGCGTCCACCTCGCGCTCACCCCGCACGGCGACACCCTGCTGCTCGGCGAGGCGCGCCGCACCGACGCCGACCGCCGCGACGACGCCGGCCACGACCGCGACCCCGAGCGCTCCGAGACCGCCGACGCCCTCCTGCTGCGCGAGGCACGAGCCCTTCTCGGCCGGCCCGTCGAGGTGCGGCAGCGCTGGTCGGTGCCCGACGTCGCGGTGCCCCGCCCGCGACGCGGGCCCTTCGCCGGCACGCCGTTCGTCGTGACCGACCCCGCGCCGGGGGTCACCACCGTGACCGTCGCGGACGGCCTGGGCACGACGACGGCGCTCGGCCTCGCGGCGAAGGTCGTCGACGGCCTCCTGTAGCCGACCGACGTAGCGAGTCTTTCGCGTCGGGGCGTGGGACGCGAAGGAACCGCTACGTCAGCCGCCCAGCCCCGTCCGGATCGCCGCCAGCGCGCGATCGAGCTCGGCGTCGGCCACCCCGCCGAACCCGACGACGACACCGGTGTGCCCGGCGGTGCGGCACAGGTCGGACAGCAGGGGCAGGTCGAAACCCGCCTGGCGCGCGGCGTCGCGGGCGGACAGCGCGGCGTCCTGCGGCAGCAGCCACGTGGAGTACATGCCGGCGGACGTCGCGGCCGGCTCGGCGTGCGGCGCCATGACCGCGGCGACTCGGGCAGCCCGCTCCGCGTACACGCGCCGCGCCGTGCGCAGCACGGCGTCGAGCCAGCCGTCCCGCAGCAGCGTCAGCAGGGCCCGCTGCGTGGGCCACGCCCCGACGTCGTGCACGACGGCGCGGTGCCGCACGACGTCGTCGAGCAGCGGCGGGGGCGGCACCAGCCACCCGACCCGCAGGCCGGGCGGCGCGGACTTCGACGCGGTGCCCAGGTAGGCGACCCGGTCCCGGCCGAGCGCCGCCAGCGCGGGCACCGGCGCGACGTCGTACCGCAGCTCGGAGTCGTAGTCGTTCTCGGCCACGACGGCGCCCGTCGCCCGCGACGCAGCGAGCAGCGCGATCCGGTCGGCGGCCGGCATCACCCGGCCGAGCGGGTGCTGGTGTGCCGGGGTCACGTACGCGGCGGCCAGGCCGCGCAGCGCCGCCGCCTCGTGCCGGGCTTCGGCCGGCAGGTCGACGACGGTGCGGCCGGCGGCCTGCGTGGTCGCGACGGCGGCCCGGTAGCCCGGGTCCTCGATGCCGACGGGGCCGGGGGGCAGCACCGCGAGCAGGTCGCGGAACCCGGCGGTGGTCCCGGCGGTGACGACGACCTCGTCGGCATCCACGACGAGGCCCCGGGTGCGACCGAGGCGCTCCGCGAGCGCGGCCCGCAGCTCGGGCAGGCCGCACGGGTCGTCGTAACCCCGGGGCGGCGTCGCCGCGGACACCTCCCGCCACGCGCGCCGCCACCCCGCGCGGTGGCGGGGGTCGATCCACGGCTCGCCGGTGCTGAGGCGCACCAGCCCGGTGCCCGGCCCGGACGGCCGCCGGGCCGGTGCGGCGGGACGCGGCGCCGCCTCGGCGGAGACGAACGTGCCCGCCCCGCGACGCGCGGTCAGCCATCCCTCGGCGACGAGCTGGTCGTACGCCTGCTCCGCCACCGAGCGCGCGACGCCGAGCTCCGCCGCGAGGGCCCGCGTGCTGGGCAGCCGGTCGCCGCGCCGGAGGGTGCCGCGGGTGACCAGGTCGCGGACCTGGCCGGACAGCTGGGCCCCGAGCGGGTCGCGACCACGGCGGTCGAGGCGGACCGGGAGCGCGGCCATCGGGACTCCTGCCTGTCGGGTGGGAAAGTGGCCTGCCGGACTGCGCGAGAAATGGCTCGTGACGACAGGCCAACCAGGGGACCACGGTAGTGCCATGGACGCCCTCTCCCCCACCCCGAGGACCACCGTGCGGCGCGGCCGGGACCGTGCTGTCTCCGACCGCGCGGCACTGCACGCCCTGCTCGCCGACGGGCTCGTCGCCCACCTCGGCGTCGACGTGGGCGAGGGCGCCGGCCGGCACCCGGTGGTGCTGCCCTGCGCCTACGCCGTCGACCTCGACGGCCCGGACGACGGCGGCACGCTGTACGTGCACGGGTCGGTGGCGGCGCGCTGGCTGGTCGGGGCGACGGACACGACCGTGTGCGTCACGGTGACCGAGCTCGACGGCCTGGTCCTGGCGCGGTCCGGCTTCCACCACTCGATGAACTACCGGTCGGCGGTCGTGATCGGCGTCGCCCGCCCCGTCACGGACGACGACGAGCGCGTCCGCGCCCTGGACGCGATCGTCGACCACCTGGCACCGGGCCGGTCCGCGACGCTGCGCCCCGCCACCCGCAAGGAGCTCGCCGCGACGGCGGTGCTGGCCGTGCCTCTGCGCGAGGCGTCGATGAAGACCCGCGCCGGCGCGCCGGTCGACGACCCGGCCGACGTCGCCGCCGGGGGCTGGGCCGGGCATGTGCCGGTCCGGCGCACGGTCGGCGCCGCGGTCCCCGACGCCGAAACCCGCGAGCCGGTCCCCGCGCACGTCGAGCTCTTGACGGACCCGCGCGAGGTAGTCCAACTCTCCGCGAGGTAGTTCAGACCTCCGCGAGGTAGTGGACTGGACCACTACCTCGCGGAGAGGTGAACTACCTCGCGGGGTTTCGAACTACCTCGGCGGGGTCTCGTCGTCGCGGTCGGCCATCTTGGCGAGCATGGCGTTGTACTCCTCGAGCTCGGCGTCGCCGTCACGGTCGGCCTGGCGGTCGCGACGGCGGGCCTCGCGCTCGTCCGACGTGGTCCACTGCACGGCCACGGCGATGGCGAGCGCGAGCGTCGGCAGCTCGCCGATGCCCCACGCGACGCCTCCGCCGCGCTGCTGGTCGTCGATGGCGGGCAGGCCCCACGGGCGCCCCATGTTGCCGAACCAGTCGGCGACGAGCAGCGAGGTGCCGGACGTGAGCACGACGCCGAAGAACGCGTGGAACGCCATCGTCGCGAAGAGCAGCAGCAGCCGCTGCGGGTACGGCGGGCGCTTGGGGCCCGGGTCGATGCCCACCAGGGCGTTGGCGAACAGGTACCCCACCAGCGTGAAGTGCACGATCATCCACACGTGCCCGGCGTGGTTGCGCAGCGCGAACTCGAACGCGGGCGTGTAGTAGAACGCGATCATGCCTCCGGCGAACAGCACGGCGGCCACCACCGGACGGGCGAGGAACTGACCGACCCGGGAGTGCACCAGGGCGAGCACCCACTCGCGCGGGCCGCGGCTGCCGTCCTTGCGGGCCGGGATGGCACGCAGCAGCAGCGTGACCGGGGCGGCCAGCACGAGGAACAGCGGCACCAGCATCGCCAGGACCATGTGCTGCACCATGTGGCCGCTGAAGATCACGTGCCCGTACACGGCCGGGCCGCCGCTGGTCACCCAGAACATCACGACCATGCCCAGGCACCACGACGCCGTGCGCCCCACGGGCCACTTGTCCCCGCGACGGGCGAGCCGCACGGCCCAGCGCACGTAGACCACCAGGCCGGCCACGCACGCGAACGCCAGCAGCGGGTCGAGGCTCCACTCGGTGAACCAGCGCGACATGGTCGGCTCGGGCGGCAGCGCCTCGCCGGTGAGCTGGAAGGCGGGCGAGACGTCGACGGGGACCTCGTCGGGCACGGGCGGCGCGGTGGAGCCCAGCGCCACGGCGACGCCGGACACCGCGCCGATGACGAGCAGCTCGACGGCGAGCAGCCGCCAGAACAGCCGGCGCACGGCGCCCGCGGCGTCGGCCCGGCCCAGCCGGCCGACGATCCACATCCGGTGCGCGAACCCGAACCCGCCCAGCGCCACCATGAGCAGCGCCTTGACGAGCAGCAGCACGCCGTACGGGGTGAGCAGGTCGCCGAAGGACTCCATGCGGAGCCACGCGTTGACGATGCCGGAGACGCCGACGGCGGCGAAGCACCACCCGGCGACCGGGGAGTAGCGCGCCACGGCGGCCGCGGCGGTGCGGACGTCCTCGCGCCCCTCGCCACGTCCGCCACCCCGGGTGAGCACGACGACGAGCAGCGCGCCCAGCCCGCCCACCCACACGGCGGCGCCGACCAGGTGCAGCAGCATCGCGCCGACGGCGAGCTCGTGGTTCGCGGCGCCCGACGCGTGCCCGGTCGTGGACTGCATCGCCAGGGCGGCGAGCGGCAAGAGGGTCGTCCACAGCGCGCCCACCGCGCCGCGCACGGCCATCGCGAGCGCGGAGGTCAGGGCGGCCACCACGATGATCGCCAGGTAGAGCCTGCCGAGGTCGAGGTCGGTGACGAACTGCGCGAGGCCCTGCCCGAACGCGGGCGACGCCGGCGAGGTGCCCGAGATGTTGGCGTACCGCAGCACCAGCTGGACGACGGCGGCCACGGCCCAGACGGCGCTCGCGGCACCGGCGGTCGCGAGCACGCGCGCCTGCACGCGCCCGGGCGGCACCAGGCACGCGGCCGTGAGCAGCGCGCCGAGCGTCACGGAGACGCTGACCTCGGTGAGCACGGTGGCCACGGGAAGCCCGTAGCGGACGACCGCGCCCGGGTCGGTGAACCCGCTCAGGGCCTGGAACGCCCCTGAGTAGGCTCCGCCGCACAGGACGGCGAGGACGGCGACGAGGACGGCTGCGGGCCCGGCGGCGACGAGCCACCAGGGCCGCGGCGGCACGCTCGGGGTACCGCCCGGCCGCTGCACGGCGGGGGCTGCGGTGGTCACCCGTCCAGCCTATGGGCGGCGGGCGGCGGCCCGGGCCGCCGAGGGTGTGACGCTCCCCCGCAGACCTCCCTTCCCAATCCAACGATTATCGATTACTCTCCGAGGCGTTACTCCACAGTCGTAGCCGAACGTCACGGGCACGCACAGCAGCGTCCCCGGCAGGGCGGCAACCCGAGAGGATCAACGATGATCAAGCACCGCACCCTGGCGAGCGTGGGCACCCTCACGGTGGCCGCTCTCGCGCTCACCGGCTGCGCCGGCTCCGACGACGACGGCGGCTCCGGCGGCACCTCCGAGGTGAGCCTGCTCGTCAACGTCACCCCGAACCTCACCGAGGAGTACTGGAACGAGCTGGTCAAGCCGTTCGAGGACGCCCACCCGGACATCGACGTCGTCGTCCAGAACCCGGGCGCCGAGGGCGTGGCCGCCGCGCTCCCCCGCCTGCTGACCGCGGGCGACGCGCCCGACGTCGTCCAGTCCATGCCCCCGACCACGGACCTCGCCCCCGAGCTGGTCGACCTGTCCCGGTACGACTGGGCGAAGTCCGGCCCGCTGGCCGACCAGTACTCGATCGACGGCAAGTACTACATGGCCGGCATCGGATTCCAGCTGCAGAGCCTGTGGTTCTACAACAAGACCGCCTTCGAGGAGGCGGGCATCGCCGCGGTGCCCACCACGGTCGAGGAGCTCACCGCGGCGCTCGGCAAGCTCAAGGACGCCGGCTGGACGCCGGTCCAGACCGGCGGCGACTGGATGACCAGCCACTCCCTGCAGGCGCTGGGCCTGCCGTCGATCATCGCCGAGGACCCGGACTGGTTCGCGCACATGAGCGCGGGCGAGGCGACGTTCTCCGACACCTACGGCGACGCCGTGGCCACCTACGCCGACTGGGTGGCGAAGGGCTACATCCCCAAGGACTCGCTCGGCATCAAGTACCCCGACGCGGAGCAGGCCTTCCTGACCGGCAAGACCGCGATCTACCCGATGGGCAGCTGGTTCGCCGGCACCGAGGCCAAGGCCGAGGAGAAGGCCGAGATCGGCGTCTTCCGGGCCCCCGCCGTCGCAGGCGTCGACGCCCCCGCGATGGGCGCGAACATCGCCAGCCCGTACTCGATCCTCAAGTCCAGCGAGAGCCAGGACGCGGCGGCCGAGCTCGTCGAGTTCCTCGTCACCGACCAGGACGCGGTCGCCAGCCAGCTCGAGGTGGACGGCAACTTCCGCGACGGCTACGAGTACGAGATGGACGACCTGGGCAAGGAGCTGCTGCAGATCGTGGCGGACACCCCCGCCGAGTCGTACACCCCGACCGGCCAGGGCTACGGCGAGCGCACGCTGCCGACCGGCTACTCGGACGAGATCAACGCACAGACGCAGGCGCTGATCGGTGGCACGTCGGCCGACAAGGTCGACTCCGCGATGGACGACTGGTTCGCGTCCACCGCGGGCTGACGATGGCTGCCACCCTCTCCCCCGCCCGCGCGCGCCGCCGTCCGGCGGCGCGCGTGTGGCGCGACCGCCTGCCCGGCATCGTCATGGGCGGCCCCGCCGTCCTCGTCTTCCTGGCGATGTTCATCGTGCCGATGTTCCTGGCGTTCGTGCTGAGCCTGACCGACTGGAACGGCTACAGCCTGAACTTCACGTTCATCGGCTTCGACAACTACGCGGAGGCCTTCCGCAACCCCCGCACCGTGGACGCGGCCGTCTTCACCGCCGTCGTCGCGTTCTGCGGCACGGTGCTGTGCAACGCCGTCGGGCTGTTCATCGCCGCCCTCATCGCGGGCAACGGCCGCGCGAACACGCTGCTGCGCACGATCTTCTTCTACCCGTACATCATCAGCTCGCTGATCATCGGGTTCCTCTGGTCGGCGATGCTCGCCCCCGAGGGCGCGGTGAACGGCCTGCTGGGGCACCTCGGCGTCGGCCCCGTGCCGTTCCTCACGGAGGTCGGGTTCGCGAAGGCGAGCGTGATCCTCACGATCGTGTGGTCGTCCTTCGGCTTCAACATGATCCTGTTCCTCGCGGGCATCAAGTCGGTGCCCACCGAGTACTACGAGGCCGCCACCGTGGACGGCGCCTCGAAGTGGCAGCAGTTCCGCAACGTGACGCTGCCGCTCATCGCCCCCGTGTTCACCGTGAACCTCGTGCTCACGCTGGTGGGGCTGCTCAAGGTCTACGACATCGTGCTCGCCCTGACCGACGGCGGCCCGGCCGGGTCGACCCAGACGATCGTGTACCAGATCCTGCGGGACTCGTTCGGCCAGTCCGAGCTCGGGTTCGGCGCGGCGCAGTCCGTGATCCTGCTGATCGTCACGGCCGTGCTCGGCCTCGCCGTGACGTTCGCGCGACGCGGCGCGGAGAAGAAGGTGGCGGACTGATGGCGACGACAGAGACGACGACGGCGACGGGCGCCGCGGCGGCGGGCGTCGTCCGGGCGGGGACGGCGGCCGACGCGGCACCCCCCGCGACGACCCCGCGGACCCGACGGCCGCACCCCCGCCCCCGGCCCGGCGTGGGCACCGTGCTCAAGTGGGTGGTGCTGGGCCTGGTGGCGCTGGTCATGGTGGTGCCGCTGTACATCATGGTGATCAACGCCTTCAAGCCGCAGGACGCGATCATCGCCTCACCGCTGGCGATCACCCCGGACACCTTCAGCCTGGAGTACCTGCAGGCGGCGCTCACCAGCGAGAAGTTCAACGTCGTGCGGGCGTACGGCGTCACGCTGCTGTTCGTGGCGCTGGTCAACCTGTGCGGCATCGCGCTCGCCGCGCCGGTCGCGTACGTCATCGCGCGCGGCCGCTCGAAGTGGCACCTGGGCCTGCTGCTGCTCTTCGTGTCCGGCCTGTTCATCCCCGGCCAGGTGACGCTGATCCCCGTCGTCTTCGTGCTGCGGGTGCTCGGCCTCATCAACACCATCCCCGGCTTCATCCTGTTCGAGACGGCGGCCACCCTGCCGGTGACGATCTTCCTGTTCGCCGCCTACCTGCGCACCGTGCCCCGCGACATCGACGAGGCCGCGGCGCTGGACGGCGCGGGCAAGATCCGGGCCTTCTGGGCGTGCATCTTCCCGATCATGAAGCCGGTGGTCGCCACGATCGTCGTGCTGAACTCCATCAGCGTCTGGAACGACTTCGTCAGCCCGCAGATCATCCTGGGCCCGGGCTCCGGCATCTACACCGTGACGACGGGCGTGTACGCCGCCGTGGGCGAGTTCTCCACCGACTACACCACCGTGTTCCCGACGCTGCTGCTCGCCGTCACCCCGGCGATCCTGTTCTTCGTCCTCATGCAGCGGCACATCATCGGCGGCCTGGTCGCCGGGGCGACGAAGGGCTGACGCCATGACCGGACGTATCCCCACGACCCCCCTGCACGAGGTCCCCGCCTGGGCGGTGCTCGAGCGACGCCTGTTCGACGCGACCGAGGAGGCGTGGCGCCTGTTCTCGGCGCGTTACTCCGGGCCGGACGGCCGCATCCTGCACGCGGGCGGCTTCGAGCACCGCGACGGCGTGGACGACCTGTACGAGCCGTTCTTCAACTGGCCCGCGTTCTACGCGCTCGGCGGCAGCGACGCGATCCTCGACGCGGCGAAGCACCACTTCGAGGGCGTGACGGCGCAGCTCACCGAGGCCGGCATGCTCACCGGCGAGTACGAGAACGGGTACGACTGGTTCCACCAGGGCGAGTCGCTGCTGTTCTTCTACGGCCTGTGCGCGGCCGACCCGGGCGACGAGCGGTTCGCCGACCGCGCCCGCCGGTTCGCGGCCCTGTACACCGACCCGGCGCACGGCAACTACGACCCCGCCCGCAACATCGTCACCGCGCCGCACAACGGGGCGCGAGGGCCGCTGGAAGGGCTCGGCACCGAGTGGCTCACCTACCCGGCGTCGCTGGACTACATGGAGGCCTACGGGCTGCCGCTGCACGGGCTGCCCGGCATCACGCGCTGGTCCGACCTGGAGGACCCGGCGCACGCCCGGCTCATGGGCGACGAGCTGCAGCGTCGCGCGGCCGGCGACACGGCGGTCAACCTCGCCGCGACGTCCCTGGTCACCAACCGCTGGCTGTACGACGGCGACGCCGCGTCCGCCTCGTGGGTGGCGCGGTACGTCGACGGCTGGCGCGAGCGCGCCGCGGCGGCGGGCGGCCTCATGCCCGACAACGTGGCGCCCGACGGCACCGTCGGCGGCCTGCACGACGGCGCCTGGTACGGCGGGCACTACGGCTGGACCTGGCCGCACGGGCTGCACTCGGTGGGCATGAGCACGCTGATCGGCGCGATCAACGCGTCGTTCGTGTCGGGCGCTGTGCCGGGCACCGTGCCAGGCACCAGGGACGACGGGCCGCTCGACCTCGTGCGCACCATGCTCGACACCGCGCTGGACCACGCGATCACCGCGCCCGTCACGGAGACGCCGTTCAGCCTGCGCGGCAGCTGGCTCGAGCGCCTCGGGCCGCACGCCGCCGAGCCCGCCACGCTCGTGCCGTACCGGTTCGGCGCGGACGGCTGGTTCGACTACGGCCCGCTGCAGCTCGACCTGCCCACCTGGCTGTGGTGGTGGACGCGCGACGACGCCGACCGCAAGCGCCTGGACCGGGTGCTCGACGGCCTCCCCGGCTCCGACGAGGTGCGCCCGTTCCGCGACAAGGTCGAGGCCGGGCACGAGGGACCGTGGCTCGCGTTCCTCGACGGCTCGCTGCTCGACTACCCGGAGCGCGCGCTGTCGATGGCGCTCGGCCAGCTCGCCCGCCGCGTCGCGGTGATGGACGCCGAGCCCGTGGACCCCGAGACGGTGCACCTGCACTTCTGGCAGCGCGCCAACCCGGTCGTCACCGAGGTGCTGGGGCAGCTGATCACCGGCACGCCGCAGACCCTGTACAACGGCGGCCTGCCGTTCGCCGCCGTCGCGTACACCGACGCCGACCGCGACCGCCCCGGCCTGCCGCCGGACGTCGCGGCCCTCGTGTCCGGGCTCGACCGCGACGCCGACGGCACCGGCCGCGTCGAGCTCAGCCTCGTCAACCTGTCCCCCACGCACGCCCGGCGTGTGCGGGTGCGGCCTTCGCGGTTCGGCGAGGAGCGCCTCACGGGCGTCGTCACGCGGGGCGAGGAGGGCGGCGACTGGCCCGGCCCGTCCACGGCGTCGGCCGCCCGCGCCGGCACACGGACCGCCACCACCGTCCCGCTGGACGCCCCCGACCTGCTCGTCGAGCTGCCGCCGTCGCACCGCGCCGACGTCGTGCTGCTCACCGCCCCCGCCGCAGCCCAGCCGCGCCACCAGCCGCGCCACCAGCACCGCCCGCACCACGAAGGAGCCCGACCATGACCGACGCGCTCGCCACCGACGGGATGCCCGTCGACGTCCTGCCCACCGACCCCGCCTCAGGGCTCGTCCGGCCCGAGATCGCGCTGCCCGTGCGCGGCTCGGCGTACGAGCGGGCCGACACGGAGACGCTGGAGCGGCTCGGCCAGGTGTCGTCGGCGACGGCGTGCGCCAAGCTGCACGGCCTCGGCATCCGGCACTCGTTCGTCGAGGGACCGCGGCCGCTCAAGCCGGGGTACCGCGTGGTGGGCTCGGCGCTCACGCTGCAGTTCATGCCGCAGCGCGAGGACCTCGCCGCCGGCGACGAGCAGGAGTACGTGGAGCGGCACACGGCGCTGTGGCACGTGCTCGAGGCGGTGCGGCCCGGCGACGTGCTCGTGATCCAGGCGTACGGCAGCCGGTTCTCCGGGTGCGTGGGCGACATCCTCGCCCGCTACTTCCAGCGCAAGGGCGGCGCCGGCATGGTCGTCGACGGGCGCATCCGGGACTCCGGCAGGATCCGCGACCTCGGCCTGCCCGTGTGGTCCACCGGCGTCACCCCGCACTACGCCTCGCAGTCGGAGCTGTTCCCCTGGGCCTACGACGTGCCCGTCGCCGTCGGCGGCGTGCTGTGCATGCCCGGCGACCTCGTCGTCGCGGACGACGACGGCCCCGTCATCGTGCCCCGGGCGATGGCCGACCAGGTCGTGGCGTCCGCGCAGGACCACGAGGAGTGGGAGGTCTTCAGCCGGCTCCGCCTCGACGAGGGCGCCCGCCTCAGCGACTACTACCCCCTGACCCCCGACACCCGAGGGGAGTTCGAGGCATGGCGTTCCGCGCAGGGCTCCGCCCTCTGACGTCCGCGCGCCCCGACGGCGGCGCCGGGACCGTCGCCGCGTCGTCGTTCGGCCTGGGCTGCGCCCCCATCGGCAACCTGTTCACCCCGGTGGCGGAGGGCGACGCCGAGGCGACGGTCGGGCGCGCGCTCGAACGCGGCGTCCGGTTCTTCGATACGGCCCCGCACTACGGCGAGGGGGTCAGCGAGCTGCGGCTCGGCCGCGCCCTGGCCGACGTCGACCGGGACACGGTCGTGATCGCCACCAAGGTGGGCCGCGTGATCGTGGACGCCGACGGCGCGCCCGTCCCCACGGGCGGCACCGGCGGGCCGGGCGGCACGACCGTCGGCGACCTCAGCCGCGACGGCGTGCTGCGCTCGCTCGAGGGCAGCCTCGCCCGGTTGGGGACCGACCGTGTCGACGTCGTCTATCTCCACGACCCGGCGGACGTGGACGAGGCCCTGCGCGGGGCGCTGCCCGCCCTGCTGGAGCTGCGTGACCAGGGCGTCGTGCGGGCCGTGGGCGTCGGGATGGGCCGGAACGCCCCCGTGGCGCGACTGGTCCGCGAGAGCGCGGGTGCCCTGGACGTCGTCATGCCGGCCGGGCGGGTGACCCTGATCGACCGCACGGCCCTGGACGACCTGCTGCCCGCCGCTCGCGAGCGCGGCGTCGGGGTGATCGCCGCGGGCGTCTACAACTCCGGCGTGCTCGCGGATCCCGTGGCCGCGCCGTTCTTCGACTACCACCCGGCGTCGCCGGAGCAGGTGGACCGGGCGCTGCGGATGGCCGCCGCGTGCGACGCGGCCGGGGCCACGCTGGCCGCGGCCGCCGCCCGCTGGCCGTTGCGGGTGCCGGGCGTCGAGGCCGTCGTCGTGGGCGCCCGCACCCCCGCCGAGGTCGACGTCTTCGCCGACGCCGCCGACGTCTCCGTCCCCGAGCACCTGTGGGCGGAGCTCGACGCGATCGCCGCGCCGAACATGCAGCTGCGCGCGCTGTGAGCGCCCAGAACGCGCGCAGCTGCACGGTCGGCGGCACGACCGGGATCGTCGACGCGCACGTGCACCTGTGGGACACGGCGGCGATGCGGATCTCGTGGTTCCGGGACGACCTGGGCCTGCCGGCGCGGGTCGGCCCCGACGACCTGAGGCGCGCCGCCGGCACGTCGCCGGTGCCGGTCCGCGCGGCCGTGGCCGTGCAGGCCGCGGACACCGAGGCGGAGGCGCGCTGGCTCGCGCGGGAGGCCTCCGTGCACCGGCCGCTGCCCGGCCCGGTCGTGCTGCAGTACGGCGCCCGCCCCGACGACCCCGCCGCATGGGCCGGCACGGCGCAGGCGCTGATCGACGACGGCACCCCGGCGGGCGTCCGGGTCGCGGGCATCCGCCTCGCCGTCCCGGGCGGCGCGGCGGACCTGTCCGACGTCGTCGGGCTGGACGCGCTGTGCGAGGGCCTGGCGGCGTCGGGCCGCGTGCTCGAGACGCTCGTGCGGCCCGCGCAGCTCCCCGCCGTCGCGGCGCTCGCCAGGCGGCACCCGGACCTCGACGTCGTCGTCTGCCACCTGGGGCTCGGCACCGGCGCGCCCGACGACGCCTGGCGCGACGCGCTCGCGGCGCTCGCCGCCCGTCCGCGCGCCCACGCGAAGGTCTCCGGCCTGCACCGGGCCGCCGCCGACCACGCGCCACCGGACGACGCGGCCCGCGTCGCCGCGGCCGTCCGCACCGCCGTCGACCTGCTCGGGCCGGGCCGCCTGCTGTTCGGCAGCGACTGGCCGATGTCGGCGCGCGTCGCGCCGTACGCGGAGATCGTCGAGCGCACCGCCCGAGCGCTCCCGGCCCTCGACGACGACGCGGCGGCGGCCGTGTGGTCCGGGACCGCCGACCGTCTCTACGGCTCGCGCCGCTGACTCGCCCCGCTGACCCCCTACACCGGCACGTCCGCCTGAGCCGGGATGCTCTCGGGGTCCGCGCCCGCCACGGTCGCAGCCGCGGCGAGCGCCCGGACCGCCACCACGGCGACGTCGTCGTCGGCCGCCTCGGTGAGCATGCCCGTCAGCGCGGACTCGACGACGTCCTCGAGCGCGAGCGACTGGGTGCCCTCGAGCAGTCGGGCGAGCGCGTCGATGCGACCGCGCAGCCCACCGCTCCTGCGCTCGACCAGGCCGTCCGTGTAGAGCAGGAGGGTGTCTCCGGGGGCGACCTGCACCGTGTGGTCCGTGCGCACGGTCGTGGGGTTCAGGCCCAGCAGGAGGTCGTTGCGCACGCTGAGGATCTCGGCGGTCCCGTCGCCGCGGACCAGGATCGGCGGGAGGTGGCCCGCGCTGGACCACCGCACCGTGCGGGCGCGCCCACCCGGCCCGCCGTCCGCCTCGATGCGCGCGACGAGGGCGGTGGCCGTCAACGGCCCGGCGAGGCCCAGCCCGTCGACGGCCCCGTCGACCCGTTCCAGGACCCTGGCCGGCGTCGCCTGGCTGTCGTAGCCGATCGCGCGCACGAGGGCTCGCAGCTGCCCCATGGCGACGGCCGCGTCCAGGTCGTGACCGACGACGTCCCCGATGACCACCGCCGTGGCGCCGTCCCTCGTGACGAACGCGTCGTACCAGTCCCCGCCGATGTCACGCTCGGCCGCGGCGGGCTGGTAGTGCACCACCACCTCGAGCCCGTCGAGGTCCGGGGGCTCGGTGAGCACGGCCCGCTGCAGCGCCATCGAGACCTCCCGGGCGCGCGCGCTCTCCTCCTCCGAGCGTGCCGCCCGGCGTCGCAGCGCCTCGTCGGTCCGCTGCCGGTGGACGACGTCCCGCAGCGTCGCGGCCGTGGTGGACGCCACCACGGACAGGAAGCGCGCGTAGTCCGGGTCCCAGGGGCGCGACCGGGTGGCACGCAGCACGACGACAGCGAGGTGCCCGGGCTGCCCGGCGTCTCGCACCGGCTTCACGACGACGCCGTCGGCGACCTCCCGCTGACCGCTGGCGAGGGCTCGTTGCACGAGGGCCAGCTCTCCCTCGTCCCGCGCCGTGCCCGTCTCGCGGACGATCCCGGGAGGGCTCTCGACGTCGTACACCGCGGCGCGCATCAGGTCCTTGCTGCGGGAGAGCACGTCGATCACGGGCCCCGCGAAGGAAGAGAGGTCCACGTAGGCGGTGGGCAGCGTCGCCTGCAGCTCCCCCAGCATCATGAGGCGACGCTGGTTGACGACCTCGTGCGTGGTCTCGGTCGCGATGTCGAGGACGCCCGCCACCGCGCCGTCGTCGTCGAGCAACGGGCTGTAGGAGAAGGTGAAGTACGTCTCCTCGTCGAAGCTCGACCGGTTCATCAGGAGCGCCAGGTCCTCGCTCCACGTCGGTTCCCCGGTCTCCAGGACATGCTCGAACAACGGTCCGACGTCGTGCCAGATCTCTCGCCACACGACCGGCGCCGGAGCACCGAGGGCGGCCGGGTGCTTGTGGGTGCCGAGCATGTCGCGGTAGCCGTCGTTGTAGATCAGCGTCAGGTCCGGACCCCACACCATCATCACGGGGAAGCGGGTGGAGAAGCACAGCCGCACCGCGTGCCGCAGCGAGACCGGCCACGCGTCCGGGCGCCCCAGCGGCGTGGCCTCCCACGCGACCGAACGCGCTTCTCGACCGACGGCGCTGCGCGCGGTCGCCTCCTCGAACCAGCCCGGACCCACACCGGAATAATATCCAGACAGGTGTCTTGTCGTCTGCGTCGGCGGCGTCGTTGCCGGCGTCCTCGCGGACCACGACACTCAGGGCATGCCCGGTCACCTCGTCGCCGTCGTCGGCACGTCCAGCGTCGGGAAGTCGGCAGTCGCCGCCGTGCTCCAGGAACGCCTCACCACGCCGCACCTCGTGGTCGGGCTCGACCACTTCTTCGCGATGTTCCCGCACCACTGGGCCGGGCACCCGCGCGGGCCGGGCCCGGGATTCTGGTACGAGGACACCGTCGACGACGACGGCCGGCCGCGCGCCCAGATCCGCTACGGCGAGGCCGGCCAACGGCTCCTGGACGGGCAGCGCGCCGCGGTGCGGGCGCTGCTCGACGCCGGGAACGACGTCATCCTGGACGAGATGCCGGTCGACGGGACGATCCTTCCCGCATGGCGGCGGGACCTCGCCGGCCACCGGGTCTGGTGGGTGCGGCTCACCGCGCCGCTCGCCGTGGTCGAGGCGCGCGAGGCGGGGCGGACGCACGGCCGCCACCCGGGCAACGCCCGCGGCCACCTCGACGTCGCCGACGGCGAGCCGTTCGACCTCACGATCGACGCGTCGACCCGCAGCCCGGCCGAGGTCGCGGACGCGATCCTGGGCGCCCTGCCGCTCGCGCCCGCGCCACCCGGCCCGCCAGGCACGCAGGCCTCGTCGTCGACACCGGGTCCACCACCTGCTTGAGTGCACCCGTGGACGCCCCCGGACGCCGGTTCCCGCCCCCGCAGCCCGACGACCGCGAGGTGCTGACCCAGTGGCTCGACTGGCAGCGCGCGACGGTCCGCCCGAAGTGCGAGGGCCTGGACGAGGCGGCGGCACAGCGGCCGCTCGTGCCGTCGTCCCCCGCGACGACGGTCGTGGGGATCGTCGCGCACCTCACGCACGTCGAGCACCACTGGATGGTGCGGTCGTTCCTCGGGCAGGCGGGCCCCAGCCCGGCGGGGACCGACTGGGTCGTGCCGGACGCCCCGCTCACCGAGCTCCTCGACGCCTACGACGCCCAGTGCGCGACGTCGCGCCGCATCGCGGCCGCCCACGACCTCGATACGCTCGAGCGGCTCTCGCCACCGGGCCTGCCGCTCGTCTCGCTGCGGTGGATCCTCGGCCACCTCCTGCAGGAGACGGCGCGCCACCTCGGCCACCTGGACCTCCTGCGCGAGCTCACCGACGGCGAGCGCGGCTACTGACCGTCCGGCACCGACCACCCGTACTGCACCGCACACCAGGAGGAACGATGTTCGCGAGGTCCCTCGGCGACGACGGCGCCCAGCTGCGCCCGCTGGAGCCGTGGCACGCCGAGGAGCTGCTGGCGACGATCGACCGCGGCCGGGAGTTCGTCGGGCGGTTCGTGCCCCTCCCCGACCGGATCACGGACCTGGAGTCCAGCCGGTCGTTCCTCGCCGCGTACGCCCAGAAGGCGGCGACCGACACCGGGCGCCTCTACGGCATCTGGCTGGACGGCACGCTGGTGGGCGGCGTGCTGTTCCGCACGATGGACGTGGCCCAGGGCACGGCCGAGGCGGGCTGCTGGTTGGAGCCGGCGGCCGCGGGGCGCGGCCTGGTGACCCGGGCGGCGCGCGCCATCATCGACTGGGCGGTCCGCGAGCGCGGCATCCACCGCGTCGAGTGGTGGGCGGCGTCGGGCAACGCGCCGAGCATCGCCGTCGCCCGGCGGCTGGGGATGCGGCGCGACGGCGTGCTGCGCGAGCACCACGAGCACCGCGGGGTGCGGCAGGACATCGAGGTCTGGTCGGTCCTCGCGCCCGAGTGGCGGGCGCAGCCCGTGCCCGCCGGACAGGTCACCGGGGTGGAGCTGGTCGGCGGCGTCGAGAAGCGCGAGATCGTCGTCGTCGACCCCGACCCGGGGTGGCCGGCGCGGTTCGAGCGGGAGCGTGAGCGCGTCGAGGCCGCCCTCGGCCCTGTCGCGGTGCGGGTGGACCACGTGGGATCGACGTCGGTGCCCGGGCTCGCGGCGAAGCCGATCGTCGACATCGACGTCAGCGTGCCGGACGTCGAGAACGAGGAGGCCTACCTCCCCGCGCTCCTCGCCGCCGGGTACGTGCTGCGGGCTCGCGAGCCCGGCCACCGGCTGGTCCGCACGCCCGAGCTCGACGTGCACGTCCACGTCTGCGCGGCGGGCAGCGACTGGGAGCGCCGGCACCTGCTCTTCCGCGACCGGCTCCGGCACGACGCCGACGACCGCGCCGCCTACGCTGCCCTCAAGCGGGAGCTCGCTGCCCGGGACTGGTCGGACATGAACGCCTACGCCGACGCCAAGGGCGAGCTGATCGCCCAGATCACCGACCGCGCCGAGGCCTGGGCGGCGGAGGCCGGCTGGCGGGTCGACGCGTCCGGCGACGTGCGGCGCACCGACCCCTGACACGACGGCGTGGGCCCGCACCCCTGAGGGTGCGGGCCCACGCCGTCGCGGTGTCCCGTCACTCGGCGCCGGTACCCTCGGCCTCCGTCCGGCGACGACGGCGGGCGCCCAGGACCAGCCCAGTACCCGTGAGCACGATGAGCGCGCTCGCCGCGAGCAGGGCGGGGTCGCTCCCGGTCTGCGCCAGGCGACCCGGCGCGGTGGCGACCACCTGCGGGGCCGGTCGCGAGTCCGACGAACCGAGGTTGGTCGGGTCGGCCGCGTCCGCAGCCGCGACGACGACGCCCTCGTGGCTGACGTACACCGGCGCGCTCGGTTCGGTGGTGCCCCGGTCGTCGGCGCTCGGCTCGTCGGACGGCTCGGCCGTGGCCGGCTCGTCGGCCGGGTCGTCGGCCGGGTCGGCCGGGTCCGTCGGGCCCGTCGGGTCCGCAGGGTCCGTCGGGTCCGTCGGGTCCGTGGGGTCCGCAGGGTCCGTCGGGTCCGTCGGGTCCGCAGGGTCCGCAGGGTCCGTCGGGTCCGTCGGGTCCGTCGGGTCCGTCGGGTCCGTCGGGTCCGTCGGGTCCGTCGGGTCCTCAGGCTCGTCCGCGAGCGACACGCCGATCCAGTCCCAGGCCGTCGACGGACGGTCGAGCTCGCCCAGGCCGATGAACCAGTGCTGGAACTCGGCCGGCTTCCACTCGCCCGTCGCGGGGTCGGTCGTTCCCTCGCCATGGTTGTTGTGGTCCCAGCCGGTGTAGAAGTGCGGGCTGCCCTGCTCGGTGCCCTCGGCGGACCCCCACAGCTGGAACGGCGGGAGGTCGGCCACCTTCATCCCCGCGGGGACGCGCACGAAGACCTTCTGACCCGGGGTGACGCTGTCGACGACCCGGCCGCTGGCGTCCACGAGCACGACGCCCTCGGGGAAGGGCGCGCCGTCCGCCGTGCGGAGCTCGACGTGGACGTCACCGGTACCGCCGACCAGCGAGGCGGTGAAGCCGTAGTCGGTCGTCCCGTCGGTGTTGCGCACGAAGCCGTTGCTGGTGAAGCCGGGCTGGGGCATGACGGCGTTGCTGGTCAGCCCCTGCTCGATCAGCCACGCCGCGGTCTGCAGCGTCGCCTTCCGGTCGCTGTTGTAGCCCTGGTCCCAGTTACGCGTCCAGTCCTCGTCCGACGCCTCGAACTGCTGCAGCGCCTTCTCCGACAGGGTCACATGGTTGTTCGCGTCGACGTCGAAGAGGAGGCCCATGACGTCGTGACCGGTGCTGAAGTACCAGACCGCGAACTGGGTGGCCTCGTACGCCGTGTAGTCGAGCCGGCGGTCGTTCTCCTGCTGCCACATGGCCTGGACCTCGGCCTCCGTCAGGTATCCCTGGTCGACGCTCGACTGGTACCACCCTCGGAAGGTGTCCCACGAGGTGCCGGAGGTCAGGGAGACGCCCGCACGGTCGAGCAGGCGCTGCGCGTCGACCCCGCGCGCGGGCATGTCGTTCCCGCCCTTGTACCCGTTGACCAGCACGGTCTGCTGGGCGGACGTGTTCTCCCAGTGGATGCCCTCGGCGTCGGGCGTCACGCTCTCGTCGCCCGACCACGCGTGGTACCAGGAGCCGGCGATGTCGCGGTCGTAGACCATGCGGACGGTGCCGTCGTCGTCCACCAGCGTGTGGTGGAGGATGTGGAGCTGCGGCTGCCCGCCCCACCCGCTCCAGTCCTTGCCCGACCCGCCCTCGAGCGCGTCGAGGAAGTACCAGTAGTCGCAGCTGAAGCCGTCCTGGCCGCCGTCGTGCCAGTGCGGCTCGTAGGCGGGGTCCGGGTACGCGGCGGACGTGCCGGTGAGCAGCGACGCCGACGGGCTCGTGGCTGCGGCCCGCGCGGTCGGGGCCGCCGGCCCCTCCTGCGCGGCGTCCTCGGCAGCGGTGGCCTCCGCGCCCTCGGCGGTCTCCTCAGTGGTCTCCTCGGCCGTCTTCCCGGTCGACGCGGCCGGGTCCTCGGTCTCCGACTGCTCCTCCGCCGGCTCGACGACGTCGGCGGGTGCCTCTTCCTTGGTGTCGCCGTCGCTCTCCGGCGTCGTCTCTGCGGGCTCCTCGGGGGCCGTCCCGGTCTGGTCGGAGGTGCCGTCGGTGTCCTCGTCGGGCGCCGGGGCGACGACCGGGTCGACCAGGTCGACCGGCTCCGGAGCCTCGTCGGCCGCCGGGGCGGGCGGGGTGTCGGTGGTCGCGGTCTCGCCGGAGGTCGACGTGCCCTCGCCGGACTCCTCGGTGCCGCGGGCCTCCTCGGCGGACGCGGACCCGTCGGCGGGCGCGGACCCCCCGGCAGGGGCGGAGGATTCCGGTGAGGGAGACGCCGCGGCGTCTCCCTCACCGGCGAAGGCCGCGAGCGGCGCACCCAGTGCGAGGGCGGCCGAGACGGCGGAGACGGTGGCGGTGCGACGGACCTTCATGATCATCCCTCGATGTCGGTGGACTTCCTGATGCCTCTACCGTCCCGCCGGGAGGGAGGCCTCCGGCACGCCCGAACGGTGGCTGTCGATACCGCCGAACGTCGGTATCTGCGGGGTAGAGGCCCGGTCGCCGGTCCGGTCGCCGTCGCGCGCAGGCTGGCTACGCTGAGGTCGTGGACCCGGCCCGGACGCGGATCGACGTGCTCGTCGCCTCCGTCTGCGCCGCGGGCGGCCTCCTCCTCGTGCTGCTCCGCGCCAGGTCCGACGTCGGCTGGGCGCCGACGTGGGCCGAGGTCGCCACCCAGCTCGGAGCCGCGGCCCTGCTCCTCGCCCGGTCCCGCCACCCGCTGCTCGTCCTCGCCGGGTGCGCGGCGGCCAGCGTCGTCTCCCCTGTGATCGCCACGCTCGGCGCGGCGCACGCCACCGGGTTGTACGTCGCGTCGTCGCGGACGAGCATCGGGGCGATGCTGGCGGCGGTCACCGTGACGTGGCCCACCTGGCTCCTCACGTCCGAGAGCACCGGGCCGAGCGCGCTGTGGGCCGGGATCGTCGTCATCCTCTTCGCGTACGCCGCGGGCCGCCTCCAACGGCTCCAGCAGGAGGAGGATGCCCACGGCGCTGCCCGGGCGGAGGCCGGGGCGAGGGCGGCCGAGCGCTCGGCGCTCGCGAGGGACCTGCACGACGTCGTCTCCCACCGGATGAGCTACGCCGTCGTCGAGGCGGAGGTGCTCAGGACGACCACGGCGGACGACGACGTCCGTCTCGTCGCGCAAGAGATCGGCACGAGCTGCCGGGCCGCCCTCGCCGAGATGCGCACCGTGCTCCGTGCCCTGACCGCGGGGGGCGACGCCCCCGTCGGCGGGCCCGGCGGTGCGGCGGACGGCGCGGCCGAGCTGGAGACCCGGGTCGCCGAGGCGAGGCGGGCGGGCCAGCCCGTGCAGGTCGTCGGCGCCTGGGCGGCGCACGGCGCACCGGACGTCGTCGACCGCACGGTGCTGCGCGTGGTCGACGAAGGGCTGACGAACGCCCTGCGGCACGCCCCGGGCGCCGCCACGGTCGTCGAGCTCGGCGACGGCGAGGGCGAGCTCCGGGTCTCCGTGGAGAACCGGCCGCCCACCGCCCCGCCGACCGGCCTCACCACGGGCGGTTTCGGCCTCACCGGGCTGCGCGAGCGGGTGACGCTGCTCGGAGGCACCCTGGACGCCGGGCCGACCGTCGAGGGCGGCTACCGGCTCCGTGCCGCGCTGCCGAGGAGGCCCGCATGATCCGGGTGGTGGTCGCCGACGACGAGGCGCTCCTGCGCGCCGGCATCGTCCGCCTGGTGGAGTCCGCCTCGGACCTCGAGGTGGTCGGGCAGGCCGGCGACGGGGCGGAGGCCGTACGGCTCGTCCGGGCGCACGGCCCGGACGTCCTGCTCGTCGACATGCAGATGCCGGTCATGGACGGCCTCGACGCGACGATCGCGGTCCACCGGGAGCACCCGGAGACGTCGGTCGTCGTCCTCACGAGCCACCTGTCGGACGACTACGTGCTGCCGGCGTTGCGCGCCGGTGCGACCGGGTACCTGCTCAAGGACTCCACGCCCGAGGAGCTGCACCAGGGCGTCCGTGCCGCGGTGGCGGGCGACGCCATCCTCTCGCCTGCTGTCGCCCGACACCTGCTGGCGGCCGCGGGGGACGACCTCTCCGGGCGCAGGACGGCGGCGCGGAGCCGTCTGGCGCGGCTGGCCCCCAAGGAGCGGGAGGTGGTCGACGCGCTGGCGGAGGGACTCTCCAACGCCGGGATCGCCGCGCGCCTGTTCCTCGCCGAGTCGACCGTCAAGGCCTACCTCGCGAGCGCGATGGGCAAGCTGGGGACGACGAACCGCACCCAGACCGCGATCCTCGCGCACGAGGCGTCCCACCCGTAGCGGCGGCCGACCGCGCTAGGGCGCGTCAGTCTTCTCCCTGCGCGTCGAGCAGCGTCCCGGCCGCATGGGCCTCGAAGAGCGCCGACGCGGCGTCGGCGTCACCGTCGTCGAGGACGTCGAGCAGGCTGCGGTGCCAGTCGGCCACCTGGTGCCAGTCGCCGGTGAACTCGGGGTCGCCGAGCAGGTGCATGGAGCGCAGGCTCGGCTCGATGATGTCCCACATGCGCGGCAGGTAGGTGTTGCCGCTGGCCTCGATGACGGCCCGGTGGAAGCCGAAGTCGAGCTCGCGGAAGGCGGGCAGGTCCGCCGCCTCGACGGCGCCGTGCATCTCGTCGATGACCTTCTCCAGGCTGGAGCGGGTCTCGGGCGCGAGCTGCCCGCAGGCCAGCCGGCCGGCGAGCGCCTCGACGGCGACGCGGGCCTGCTTGGCCTGCTGCGCCTCCTCGTCGGAGTACTGCGCCACGAAGTTGCCCTGGTGGCGCACGTGCGTCACCAGGCCCTCGTGCGCGAGCCGCTTGAGCGCGTCGCGGACCGGGGCCTGGCTGACCTGGAGGCGGCGGGCGAGCTGGGACTCGACGAGCTGTTCCCCGGGGGCGAGCTGCGACGTCTTGATCATCGACTTCACGAGGTCGTAGATCTGGTCCGACAGGAGCCCACGCTCCAGGCCGCTGATCGAGCTGAGCGCGTCCGTCATCCCTGCAGCCTCACGTCGTTATCGAGAATCGTTTGTGCGACGTCAGCGTACGCCGTCAGCCAGGCGTCCGCGATGATCCGGGACGCCGGCGGGGTCGGGTGCACGCCGTCCGGGGCGAGCGCCGCGGCACCGGCGTCCCGCGCGGCACGGGTCAGCAGGGAGTGCAGCGGCACCAGGGCCGCCCCGAACTCGGCGGCGAGCCGCGCGACGACGTCCCGCTTGCCCTCGAGGTCCTCCAGCCACGCCTCCTGCTCGGGCCGCACGGGCAGCAGGAACGGCTCGACGAGCACCAGCCGCGGGCTGTCGGGCACGCGAGCCAGCAGGCGGCGGTAGGTGGCCTCGAACGCCTCGGCGCCGGTGGGGTCGCCGGCGTCGAAGCGCCGCCAGGTGTCGTTGACGCCCACGTAGACGGTGAGGACGTCGGGCGCCGTCGGCGCGACCTCGCGCTCCCACCGCTCCTCCAGGTCGACGGCGCGGTTGCCGCCGATGCCGAGGTTCACCACCGCCGCCTTCGGCAGGTCGGCCGCGACGAGGGAGACATAGCCGTCGCCGAGTGACGTCACGTCGCCGCGGTCGCGGCCCGCGTCGGTGATGGAGTCGCCGACGAAGACGAGGCGTTCCGGGGTACCGCTGCTGGTCATGAGCTCTCCTTCGAGTGACGGACGGGTCCGACCGTAGCGGGTCGGAGGCGCCACCACCGCATTGTCAGCGATTATCGATTAATGTAACCTGCCGATGCTTGACGATCCGGGCGCGCCGCACCCTGCGTCGCACCCGACTACCCGTGAACACACGAGAGGTCGGAGCACTCGCAATGAAGCGACCACTGTCAGCTCTGCTGCTGACGTCCCTGCTCGTTGCAGGGACACAGACCACGGCGCAGGCGGAACCTCCCCCTGACGCCGCCACGCAGGCCAAGGCCGGCACCGTTCTCGTCGTCTCCCCCGACGGCGACGACGACGCGAAGGGAACGCAGAAGCGACCCCTGGCGACGCTCGAGGGCGCCCGCGACGCGATCCGTGAGCTGTCGAAGGGGCAGCGCAAGAAGGGCGTCACCGTGTACCTCCGCGAGGGCACGTACGAGCGCTCGGAGTCCTTCCTCCTCGGCGAGGAGGACTCCGGGACGAAGGACGCCCCCATCACGTACCGCTCGTACCCCGGCGAGACCGCCACGGTCTCGGGCGGCAAGGAGCTGCCCTACGACGGCTTCTCCCCGGTGACCGACCAGGCCGTGCTGGACCGGATCATCGAGACGTCCGCGCACGACGACGTCCTGCAGATCGACCTCGGCGAGCTCGGGATCGACGACTACGGCCAGCTCAGCCGGCACGGGTACTGGAAGGCCAACGACGTCTCCACGACGCCCCCGATGGAGCTGTACGTGGACGGCGAGGACATGACCCTCGCGCGCTGGCCCAACGCCGGAGCCGCGAAGGACACGGTCCAGATGAACAAGATCGTCGACGCCGGCCCCACCAAGGACGACGCCGACCTGCAGGAGCGCGGCGGCACGTTCAGCTACTCCTACGACCGGCCGCAGTACTGGGGCGAGGCCGACGACGTCTGGATGGACGGCATCTTCGGCCAGAGCTGGGAGTGGTCGTACAACAAGATCGAGAAGATCGACACCGACGCCCGCACGATCACGCTGCGCTACGGGGAGATGTCGGGCCTCATGAAGACCTGGTACCCCGACTTCCACTTCGCACAGAACCTCCTGGAGGAGCTCGACGCCCCCGGCGAGTACTACATCGACCGTGAGACCGGCGTCCTGTACCTGGTGCCGAACGCGTCGTTCGAGGCCGAGCGGGGCGCGCCCGTCGTCACGACCCTCGACGAGCCGATGATCCGTAGCGACGGCGCCTCGTACGTGACGTTCGACGACCTGGTCCTCGAGTACGGCCGGGCCACCGCCGCGGTGATCCTCGGCGGCAGCCACGTGACGATCTCGAACAGCGACGTGCAGAACTTCACCGACGGCGGGGTGCTCATCAACTCCCCCGGCCGCTACACCTACGACGGCATCCCGGTGAACCGGGGTGGGCGGGACCACGCCGTCGTGTCCAGCGACATCCGGCACGTGGGCGGCGTCGGCGTCGTCCTGACCGGCGGCGACAAGGCGACCCTGGAGCCAGGCCGCAACCGGGTCGAGGACTCCCACATCCACGACTTCGCCTACTACCACAAGGCGTACAACCCGGGCGTGATGTTCGACGGCGTCGGCAACGTCGCCCGTGGGAACGAGATCAACGACGCGCCGCACCCGGGCGTCATCGTGCACGGCAACGACCACCTGTTCGAGCAGAACGAGGTCTACGACGTCTGCAAGACCTTCCAGGACCTCGGCGCGATCTACATGAACTCGGGCGAGACCCCGCAGCAGCGCGGGCACGTGTTCCGGCAGAACTACTTCCACGACGTCGGCCTCACGAAGCACGGCGTCGAGGGCATCTACGCCGACAACTTCACGTGGGACCTGGAGATCAGCCAGAACGTCTTCGTGAACATGGGCAACGACGCGATCAAGTCCGGCTCGGCCGACTACATCGACGCCGTGAACAACGTCTTCGTCGACACCACCGTGCCCTACGACAACTACACGCAGTGGATGGGCGACGGCGAGGGCAACACCGTCGACCGCGTGTACATGCCGACGTGGAAGAAGGTGTTCGCCGACAACAAGGACTTCGTCGGCACGCCGTACCTGGAGAAGTACCCCGAGCTGGGCCACTTCTTCGAGGACGACCACTACTTCCCGAACAAGAGCACGTTCAGCAGGAACGTCGTGTGGAACCCGAACCGCACCCGCAACCCCGACGTCAACGCGCAGGGGGCGCTCGACACGAAGAACCTGCTGAACTACGGGTCCGGCGACGACGCGAACTGGGTGGCCGACGCCGACCCCGGGTTCGTCGACGCGGCGAACGGCGACTACACGCTCGCCGCGGACTCCCCCGTCTTCGACCAGGTCCCCGGCTTCGAGGCCATCCCGTTCGACGAGATCGGCACCGACGGTCACGTCGGCCAGTCGCAGACGCCGGACACCGTGGCACTGGAGTCGCTGGTGCTGCCCGCGGACCAGCTGGGGGTGACCCTCGGTGACGAGGTGTCCGTGGCCGCCCAGGCGGTGCCTTGGAACGCGACCGCGCAGGCGGTCACCTACACCTCGAGCGACCCGGAGGTCGTGACCCTCAGCGCGACGGGCGTGCTCACCGCCGTCGCGCCGGGCGAGGTGACGGTCACCGCGGAGGCGAAGGCCGACGCGAGCATCCGCGACGAGATGATCGTGACGGTGGCCGCCGGCGACGGCGTGCTGCACTCCACGGACTTCGAGACGGGGGCCAACGGCTGGCTCACCGACCCGAACCGCGCGATCGTCGACGACGGCGCGGGCGACCACGTCTACCGGATCAAGAACGGCGCCAACTCCCAGCTGGACCGCTCGTTCTCCGAGTACGCGCTCGACTTCACGGTCACGACGCCCGCCGAGGTGCCCGAGGGCGGGCAGATGCTCGTCTACGACCGCACGGGCAGCACGCCCGGCGGGTACGTCCGGTACCGCCACGCGGCGGCCGGCTCGACGTGGACGATCTTCGACTCCGCGTGGGGAACCGTGCAGGAGGTCAAGCTCCCCGCGGGCGAGGGCCTGGAGCCGGGCACGCAGTACGACGTGCGCGTCGTGGTCACGGCCGGCGGCGTGCGCGTGCTGCTCGACGGCGAAGAGGTCGTGGCGGGCGCCAACCCGGCGCCCGAGGCGGCCGGCAAGGTCGGCTTCTACGTGCAGGGCTTCACGTCCCTGGACTTCGACGACGTGGCGTTCTCGCTGGTGGGCGTCGACCCCGACGGCCTGACGCTGGCGCCGTCCGAGGCGACGATCGAGCCGGGCGAGACGCACCCGCTCGCCCCGTCGTTCACTCCCGCCGACGCCACCCGCACCGGGCTGGAGTGGACCTCGAGCGACGAGTCCGTCGCGACCGTCGACGCGAAGGGCGTCGTCCGCGGCGTCGGCGCCGGCACGGCCACGATCACGGCGACGTCGACCGTGGTGCCCGGCCTCGCGGCGTCGTCGGCCGTGACGGTCCAGGCCGCGGAACACCCCGTGACCGACCTCGGCGCCGAGATCCTCGACCCGGCGGCGTGGGCCCCGGGCGAGGGGATCACGGTGGCCGACGGTGCGGCCCATCTGGCGCCGCGCGGCGCGTGGAGCTTCAAGCCGAAGACCTTCGGCGACGAGCTGCTGCGGTTCGACACCTCCGTCGGCGCCTACCACGGCGGCTGGTTCGGGTTCTCCGTGCGGTCGAAGACGGCCGGCGACCCGGTGTGGACCAACAGCAGCTCGGGCTACCTCGTCGTCATCAAGGAGGACATCATCGAGATGCAGCGGTGGAGCCCCGCCGTCTTCATGGTCGACACGTTCCCCAACACGGTGATCGAGCCGAACTCGACCCACGAGGTCACGTTCGGCGCGGTCGACGTCGATGGCGGCACCCGCGTGGTGCTCCGCGTCGACGGCGAGCCTGTGTGGAGCTACCTCGACGACACGGCCGACAACCCCCTGGCCGCCGACGGGTACTTCACCGTCTACCGGCAGGGCCCCGCGGGCGAGATGAGCATCTCCCCCGCGAGCTGAGCACGCACCGAGGCAGACACCTCGCGGTGTCTGCCTCGGTGTGGCGGCGTCGCGCGTGCCGTGAGCCGCGCCGTCAGCCCTTGACCGAGCCCAGCATCACGCCCGACACGAAGAACCGCTGCACGAACGGGTACACGCACAGGATCGGCACGATCGTGAGGATCATCGTGACCGCCTGGATGTTGGCCGAGACGGCCTGCGTGGTGGAGCCGACCGCGGCGGCCCCCTCGGACGCCGTCGACGACGCGCCGGCGATGAGGTTGCGCAGGAACAGGGTGACCGGAAAGAGGTCGTTCTTGTCCAGGTACAGGAACGCGGTGAACCAGTCGTTCCAGTAGGCCACCGAGTAGAACAGCACCATCGTCGCGAGCACCGCCTTCGACAGCGGCAGCACGATGCGGCCGAAGATGCCGAACCAGCCCAGCCCGTCGATCTGCGCCGCCTCCTCCAGCTCCTGCGGGAGGTTCTCGAAGAACGACTTCATCACGAGCAGGTTGAACACCGACACCGCCCCCGGCAGGACCACCGCCCACATCGTGTTCTTGAGCCCGAGCGACGAGATCAGCACGTAGTTCGGCACCAGGCCGCCGTTGAAGAACATGGTGAAGACGGCGATCCCGATGAGCACCCCGCGGCCGCGGAGGTGCGGCTTGGAGATCACGAAGGCGAACGTGGTGGTCAGCACCATCGCGATCGTGGTGCCGACCAGCGTGTAGACGAGCGTGTTGCGGTAGCTCGCCCAGAACATCTGGTCCTGCGCCACCGCGCGGTACGTGTCGAGGTTGAAGCCCACCGGCCAGAAGCTCACCAGCCCGGCCTTGATCGCGCCGGGGCTGCTGAACGACTGCGCCAGCACGGTGACGAACGGATAGAGCATGAACAGCGACACCACCACCAGCACCACGGTGTTGAGCACCGTGAACGCCCGATAGCCCCGGGTGTCCCGCGCCCCGACCGGCTTGCCGGGGCTGGCCAGGTCGCCCGACAGCGACATCCCGCTCTGCGTCACCACAGGCTTGCTCCCACCACTCGTCGCGAGATGAAGTTGGCGCTCAGCACCATCGCCAGGCCGATGCATGCCTGGAAGAGGCCGATCGCGGCCGCATAGCTGAGGTTGTTGGACACCAGGCCGACCCGGTACAGGTACGTCGAGATCACGTCGGCCGTGGAGTAGGTCAGCGGGTTGTACAGCAGCAGGACCTTCTCGAACCCGACGTTGAGGAAGGTGCCGATGTTGAGGATGAGCAGGGTGATCATCGTGGGCCGGATGCCGGGGATCGTCACGTGCCACGTCTGCAGCCAGCGGTTCGCGCCGTCGATGCGTGCGGCCTCGTAGAGGGAGGCGTCCACGGTGGTCAGCGCGGCGAGGTACAGGATCGTGCCCCAGCCGACGGTCTGCCAGACCTCCGACCCCACGTAGATCGTGCGGAACCACTCCGCCCGCTGGAGGAACGGGATCCCCTGGCCTCCGAGCCCCTCGATGATCTGGTTGACGGTCCCCTGCAGCGACAGGAGCTGCATGACCATGCCCGCCACGATCACCAGCGACAGGAAGTGGGGCAGGTAGGAGATCGACTGGATGGTCCGCTTGAAGGCCTTCTTGCGCACCTCGTTGAGGAGCAGCGCGAGCACGATCGGCAGCGGGAAGCAGACGACGAGCGTCAGCGCGCCGAGGATCACCGTGTTGGTGAAGACCTTCCAGAAGGTCGGGTCGTGGACGAACATGTCCACGTACCGCAGCCCCACCCACTCCTCGCCGAAGATGCTCCCGCCCGGCCGGAACTGCCGGAACGCGATCACGTTCCCCAGCATCGGCACGTAGCGGAAGACGGCGAGGAAGAGGACGGGGACGACGGCGAGGGCGTACAGCTGCCAGTCGCGGCGCAGGCTCAGCCGCCACGACCGTCGCGCGGGTCCAGACCGGCCGGCGTCCGCCCTCGGAGGTCGCTCCGTGGGTCTGTCGAGGACCGCCGCCGCGGCGGACGCCTGCCGGTCCGAGGTCGTGCTCACGGGTCAGTTCTTCTCGACGAAGCGCTGCTGCGCGCCGTTGACCAGGTCGAGGTACCCCTGGAGGTTCTGCCCCTCGAGCTCGGTCACGTAGGCGTCCCACTCGGACAGCGGCCGGTCGCCGAGGATGAACTTGAGCGTGTTCGTGTCCACGGTGTCCTTCAGAGGGGTGGCCAGCAGCGACGCCTGCTCCAGCTCCGTGTCGTCCAGGGGCGCGGGCGGGAACGGGTCGCGGGGCGTCCTGGTCGCGAGCACCGTGTCCATGTACTCGACGAACTGGTCGGAGTTGTAGGACTCCTTGAGCGCCCGCGACTCGGTGGCCTCCGCGAGGAAGGTCGAGAACCCGAGGTCCTTCTGCAGGTCGGTCTTGCCGTCCGGGTTGATGTTGAACGCGTCGAGGGAGTAATCGGGGTCGATGGTGATGATGCCGTCGGCGTCCTTGGTGTACGTCTCGCCCTCGATGCCCCAGCGCAGCATCTCGCGGGCGTCGGGGCTGTAGTACAGCCAGTCGAGGAACTGCACCATGGCCACGAAGTGGGGGCTGTCCTTGGCCTCGGCGCTGAGCATGAACCCGTGCCAGAAGTTGCGGGGCTCCACGACCTGCCCGGCCGACCCGCCGGGCGGGGCGATCTGCACGAGCTCGAACTCGGCGTCGGGGTCGGCCGCCTTCAGGGCGGTGCGGAACTCCTCGACGGTGCCGGCGGCCCCGGAGGCGGCGAAGACGGCGCTGTTCGCCACCTTCTCGGAGAGCTCGTCCGTGCTGCCGTCGCTGGTCGTGGTGAGGGACTCGGGGTCGAGCAGGCCGTCCTCGACGAGGCCGTGGAAGTACTCGACCATCTCCTTGTACCCGTCGGACGTCGCGGCGTAGGTGAACTCGCCGGCGTCCTCGTCCCAGAACGTGCCGTTGCCGAAGCCCCAGCCGCCCACCGTGCCGAACGCGTGCGCGGCGTAATTGAGCATCGACTGCCCCTCGAAGCCGTCCGCGAGCGGGGACGACTCGGGGTGCTTCGCCTTGATCTTCACCAGCGCGTCGCGCAGCTCGTCCCACGTCTCGGGCGTCTTCGCCCCGACCTCGTCGAAGACGTCCTTGCGGATGATCATCGAGAACACCGGGACCGACACCTCCTGCAGACCCGGCACCATGTAGTACTTGCCGTCGTCCTGGCGGAGGTTGTCGATCATGTCGCCGAGGTCCCACTCCTCGACGTACTTCTGGAAGTTCGGCATGAGGTCGACGTAGTCGCTCATCGGGAGCACCGCGCCGGAGGACACGAACGGCGCGTCCTCGCCCGTGTACACGAGCGGGATGATCTCCGGCGCGTCGCCGGCGCTGATGAGCAGGCTGCGCTTCTCGGTCGCGTCGCTGAACGGGATGTTCGTGGGCTCGAGAGTGACGTTGGTGCGCTTCGCGATCTCGTCGAAGATCCGCCACGAGTCCTTGATCGGCAGGTCCGGCCAGTCGGTCCACAGGATCGAGAGGTCGAGGGGTTCCGTCGCCTTGAACTGCTGGTCCGCCGCGAAGTCGGTCATCGACCCCTCGGTGTTCTCCAGCTCGGCCCCGTCCCCCGCGGCATCACCGCTGCAGGCCGCGAGGAACAGCAGCGACGACGCGCCGACGGCCGCCGCGGCAGCGCGCCACGGCCGGCGGGACCGCGATGTCAGATCACGAATCATGTGTCTCTCCTTCGAGAACCCGGGCCACGTCGCCCGATCGACGTACCGTCTGACGCTCCCGGTCCGCCGTGCGATTTTAGCGTTAAACTAGAGCCCGGCTCGAGGCCCGTCAACCCACGCCCACGGAGGGCTCATCCGGCCCGGCGCGCTTCGAGAGCGCCGTTGCCTGCCACCAGCTCGACCTCGACGGCGCCGTTGCCCGCCGCCAGATCGACCTCGGCGGCGACTCCGCGGCAGCGCACCTCGTACCTGCCGGCGAACCCCTCCACCACGACCCGGCCCCGCCCGTCCGTGCGGGCCGGCGCCGGGTCCGCCCACCACTCGCCGCGCACCAGGGCGCGCAGCGCGTCGTAGGCCGGCTTCGGCGTGCCGTCCGGCCGAACCAGCCCGGCCGGCGCGCCGAGCCACGCTCCGGCGTCGCCCATCCCCCAGTACGTGATCGACTCGACCGCCGGGTGCGACACCAGCGCGGTGTAGTGCTGCACGGCCTCCTCGGCCTGCCGCGCCTCGCCCTCCGGCGTGGAGGGCCACTCGGCCGGCTGGAAGTCGTTGAGATCCTCGACGTCGCGCGGCATGAGGTCGCCCGACACGAGGGTGGTCTCCGTCCAGTGCAGCGGCAGCCCGAAGCGGGCGAACCGGTCGCAGATCTCCAGGACCTGGTCGGTGCCGCGGAAGCCCTGGTGCATGTGCGACTGGAGCCCGATCGCGTCGATCCGCACCCCCGCCTCGAGCAGCTCCTCGATCAGCCGCTCGTACTCCGGCCCCAGGTCGAAGTCGTTGATCAGCAGGCGCGGCGACGTGCCCTGGCTGCGCGCCTCGTCCACCGCCAGCCGCACCATCTCGACCCGCCCGAGGCGTGCGCACAGGCGGCTGATCGCGTTGGGGATGCCGTCGGGCTCGTTCGTGAACCGGGGCATGATCACCACCTCGTTGATGGCGTCCCACGTGTCGATCAAGCCGGCGAGGTCGCGCACCTCCCGCCGCACGCGTCCCCGCAGCAGCCGCTCGGCCTCGTCCGGCGACAGGCGGTCGACCCACGGCGCCTTGACCGTGTGCCACACCAGGGGGTGGCCCTTGAGGCGCACCCCCTGGTCGACGAACCAGCGCGCGGCGGACGTGAGGTCCGCGAGCGCCGTCTCCCCGCGGCGGGGCTCGTAGCGACCCCAGTAGACGGGCAGGGTCGCCGTGTCGAAGAGCCCGAGCCACAGGTCCTGGTACGCCGGGTCGGCCCCGGCCACCTCGAAGGCGGCACAGCCGAACTCCATGGCGTGCCGCACCTGGCGCACCGTCACGTCCTCGTGCGCCATCGGGAGCCCGTCCGCGCCCGACAGGGTCACGATCGAGCGGGTGCGGCGGTGGTCGACGGAGGTCACCCCGCGACCGCCCGTCCCCCGCCGTGCCAGGTCCGTGCCGCCGTCAGCGGCACGAGGGGCGGGACGGCGGGAGCCGTCGTCATGGCGACGCGCCCGCCGTCGTCGGCGGAGTCGAGCAGGCCCGTCATGATCTCCATGACGTGCAGCCCGACGTCGCCGCCGGCTCGCGGGGTCGACGGCGCCTCGCTCAGGCCCGCCGCACCGACCATCTCCAGCAGCCCGATGCCGCGACCGGCGCCCTCGAACCCGGCGCTCGGGGGCAGCACCTCCCACTCGCCGCCCCCGAGCGCCCGCAGCTCGACGTCGCCGTCGAACCGGTTGGGGTCGGGCACGACGAGCGAGCCCGCGGTGCCGTGCACCTCGATCGGCCGGGAGTGCGACCCCACCGCGTCGAAGCTCACCGTCACCGTGGACAGCGCGCCGCTCGCATGCCCCAGGACGCCGGTCACGTGCGTCGCGACCTGCACCGGGACCCGCTCCCCGGCGCGCGGGCCGGACGCGATGGTGCGCTCGTCGCGCGACCGCGACGCCGCGCCCTGCACCCACGCCACGGGCCCCAGGATCTGCACCAGGCTCGTCAGGTAGTACGGGCCCATGTCCAGCAGCGGGCCGCCCCCGGGGGCGTAGTAGAAGTCCGGCTGCGGGTGCCACGCCTCGTGCCCCGGCGAGACCCACGTCGCGACGGCGGCCGTCGGCATGCCGATCCGCCCCTGCGCGACGGCGGCCCGGGCGGTCTGCACGCCGGTGCCGAGCACCGTGTCCGGGGCGCACCCCACCCGCGTGCCCGCGGCGGCGGCCGCGGCCATCACCTCCCGGGACGCCGCCAGGTCCACGGCGAGCGGCTTCTCCCCGTACCGGTCGACGCCGGCCGCGGCGCACGCCTTCGCCACGTGGGCGTGCACGCCCGGCGTCGTGAGGTCCAGCACCACCGAGACTTCGTCGTCCGCGACGAGGGCCTCGAGGTCCGGGGCCACCCGCGCGCCGGGCAGCCCGGCCGCGACGATCTCCGCCCGCGTCCGGTCCAGGTCGGTCACGGCGGCCACCCGTACGCCGGGGTGCCCCGCGAGGGTGTCCAGGTACTGGCGCGAGATGACGCCCAGCCCCACGATCCCGATGCCGACCCCTCTGCCGTCCGGCGCGTTCGTCGTCCCGATGCCTACCTGCTCGCCCACAACAGTCCCCTCTCCACGATCGTCCGCACCGTCGGGTGCTCCAGCACGTCCACCGAGTGCCCCGGTGTCGCGACGAACACCCGCCCCGCGCCCCACCGGCGCGTCCACACCGCCGGCGACGTCACCGGCCGGTGCCACGGGTGCCACTCCGGCGCCGGGTGCGTGGTGGTGGCGAGGACGTCGATGAGGTCGTCGTGCAACACCCAGTACTGCTCGGTCTCCAGCTCGACGTCGTCCAGGCCTGCGGTGACCGGGTGCTCCCGGCCGAGGTCGGTGAGCTCGATCGTGTGCCGCAGGAAGTTGTCCGAGCCGTCGCCCACCCGCAGGTGCGGCTCCTTGCCCGGGTGGGTGGCGAACTGCCCGCCCACCAGCTGCAGGTAGTCCGAGCTCGCCCGGTAGGAGTCGGCGATGCCGCCGTGCCAGCCCGCCAGCCCGGTGCCCGCCTCGACGGCCGCGCGCAGCCCCGTCAGGGCGGGGCCGCTGATCTGCGACATCGTCACGCACTGCAGCACCAGGTCCGTGCCCGCCATCGTCTCCGCGTCGGCGTACACCTCGTTGTCCGTCTCGACCCGCACCTCGTACCCCTGCTCGCGCAGGAAGGGGATGAACAGGTCCGTGGCTGCCTCGGGCTGATGGCCGTCCCATCCGCCGCGCACCACGAGCGCTCGTCGCGTCATACGTCTCCTTCGTCGTGTGTCGGTCGCCGTCGACCCTCTCAGAGCCGGGCAAGCCCTTTCCACTCGCCGCGCAGAAGCGGGAGCACGGCGCCGTGCTTGGTGTTCGCCGGCAGCTGCAGCTCGCCGTCCGGCACGGGCTCCCACTCCCCCGACGCGATGTCGGTGGTGGTCAGCGCGCGGTATCCCTGCGGCGACCGCCCGTACTGGTCCACCCACAGGTACCACCGGCTGCCGTCGTGCGTCGGGAAGACGAGCGGCCCCTCGACCGCCGGACCGAAGCCCTGGCCCAGCCCGGTCGCGAGGGTCCGGAAGGCGGGGTGGAAGAACGACGCGCCGACCTGGTGGAAGACCTGCCACGACCCGGGCGCGTCGTCGCCCTGCTTCGCGAAGCGGTGCACCTCGCCCCCCGCCCGCACCACCGTCATGTCGATGACCCCGCCGGGCAGCTCGAGGTACGGCTCGGGCGGCGTGAAGCCGCGGAGGTCGCGGGTGGTGGTCGTCATGATCCGGGGCACGATCTCCCCTTCGTGCAGCGGGTCGTCCTCCGCGTACAGCGCCGCCGCGAAGTGCACCACGAAGACGCCCGTGTCCTGGTCGTAGAACACTTCCGGCGCCCAGGCCATGCCGGCGTTCGGCGGCGCCACCGTCACGTGGCGCGGAGGAGACCAGCTCAGCAGGTCGGGCGAGTCCCAGACGACGACGTCCCGGCTCCCGTGCCGGCCGAACTCCTCCCAGTCCGGCCCCTCGGGGCGCCACACCCGGAGGTCGGTGGCCACGAGGTGGAAGCCTGCGCCGTCGGGCCGGCGGACGAGGTGCGGGTCGCGCACCCCGGTGGTGCCGCGTCGGCTCTCGAGCACCGGCTCGCCCCCGCGGAGCCGGCGCCAGCGCAGCGGGTCGTCGCCCTCGCTCAGGCTGAGGTGCACGCGCTCCCCGTGCCCGGCACGGTCCTCCACGAAGTGCACGAGGAGATAGCCGTACGGATCAGCGGCGCGCATCGTCGGGGCCTTCCTGGTTTATCGTTAATCCGGCACGACCCTGACATGGTCGTCCCGCACCGTCAAGGTCGGTACGACGTCGGCGGCGACCGCCTGGCAGGATCACCCCGGGAGGTGCCGCATGGTCACGATGAGCGACGTCGCGCGCGAGGCGGGCGTGTCGATGATGACCGTCTCCAACGTGCTCACCGGCCGCAAGCGCGTGGGCGAGCCGACGCGCGACCGCGTGCTCGCGGCGGTGGAGTCGCTCGGGTACGAGGTGAACCTGACCGCGCGGCACCTGCGCGCCGGGCGCACAGACACGGTCGCCCTCATCGTGCCGAGCTTCCACGACTACTTCGGCGAGGTCGCTGACCGGATCGCGCCTCTGATCGAGGCCGGCGGGCGCCACCTCGTCCTCGAGCGCACGAGCGCCGACGCCCGCAGCGAGATGGAGTCGCTCAGCGTCCCGCGGCTACAGATGTACGACGGCGTCTTCCTCTCGGTGGCGGGCCTCGGCCGCGACGAGATCGACCGGGTCCCGACCTCCGCCCCGATCGTGCTGCTCGGCGAGCGGGAGATGCCCGGACGGTTCGACCACGTCCGCCTGGCCAACGGCGAGGGGGCACGACTCGCGACGGCACACATGCTCGAGCGCGGCTCCCGCCGCGTGCTCGCCCTCGGCGGCGCCGTCGGGTCGTCGGCCGGCATGGAGTCCGACCGGCGAGCAGGCTGGGCGGAGGCGCACCGCGCGGCGGGCCTCGTCCCCGACGACCGCCTCGTGGTGCCGTTGCCCGACTTCACCTCCGAGGCCGCGCACCAGGCCCTCGGCCAGGTGCTCGACGACGGCCCGGCCTTCGACGGCATCTTCGCCGTCAACGACACCGTGGCGTTCGGCGCCCTCGCAGCGCTCGCGGAGCGCGGCGTCCGGGTGCCCGACGAGGTCCAGCTGGCCGGGTTCGACAACCTGGACGTGTCGCGCTTCGTCCCGCCCGGCATCACCTCCGTCGACCCCGGCTACGACGTCGTTGCCGCCACGGCGGTGCGCCTGCTCGAGCAGCGCATGGCGGGCAGCGACGCGCCGCGCGAGCACGTGACCACCCCTGTCAGCCTGGTCGAGCGCGGTTCGACCCGGGCCGACGTCGGGCCGGGCTAGCACCACGCACCGGGACGACGTCCCGGAGTCCTCGGATCTCTCTCGCCTCTATTCGGGGTCGTCGTTGCCGCGCCGTCGGGACTGGCACTAGATTGGCCGGAGTCATCTGATCTTTTCCGTCCCGTCGCCACGAAGAGGTGCGCATGCCGACCATCACCGACGTCGAGATCACCGACGTCCGCTTCCCCACCTCCCGCACCGCCGACGGCTCGGACGCGATGAACGCGGACGCCGACTACTCGGCCGTCTACGTCGTCCTGCGCACCGACGGCACCGACTCCGCCGGCGAGCCGCTGGCCGGCCACGGCCTGACGTTCACCATCGGCCGCGGCACCGACGTCGTCGCGCTCGCCGCGCGGCACCAGGCGGACCGGCTCGTGGGACGCGACGTGGACGACGTCGTCGGCGACATGGGCGCCACGTACCGCGACCTCACCGCCGACAGCCAGCTGCGCTGGCTGGGGCCGGAGAAGGGCGTCGTGCACTTGTCCCTCGCCGCCGTGCTCAACGCCGCGTGGGACCTCGCCGGGCGTCGCGCCGGCAAGCCCGTGTGGCGGCTGCTCGCGGACATGACGCCCGAGCAGCTCGTCGACGTCGCGGACCTGCGCTACCTCTCCGACGCCCTCACCCGCGACGAGGCGCTGGAGATCCTGCGCGGCGCCGAGCCTGGCAAGGCCGAGCGGATCGCGCACCTGGAGCACCGCGGCTACCCCGCGTACACGACGTCGGCCGGCTGGCTCGGGTACGACGACGAGAAGCTGCGCCGCCTCACCCGCGAGGCCGTCGACGCCGGCTACCGGCACGTGAAGCTCAAGGTCGGCGCGCGACTCGAGGACGACGTGCGGCGACTCGGTATCGCGCGCGAGGAGATCGGCCCCGACCTCACGCTGATGATCGACGCGAACCAGGTGTGGGACGTGCCCGAGGCCATCGAGTGGGTCCGCGCGCTGCAGCAGTTCGACCCCCTGTGGATCGAGGAGCCGACGTCGCCCGACGACGTCCTCGGCCACGCCGCCGTGCGCGAGGCGGTCGCGCCCGTGCGCGTGGCGACGGGCGAGCACTGCCACAACCGCGTGATGTTCAAGCAGCTCTTCCAGGCCGGGGCGATCGACTACTGCCAGCTCGACACCGGGCGGCTCGCCAGCCTCAACGAGATCGTCGCCGTGCTGCTGCTCGCCGCGAAGTTCGGCGTCCCGGTGTGCCCGCACGCCGGCGGCGTCGGCCTGTGCGAGATGGTGCAGCACGTGTCCGTGCTCGACTACGTCGCCGTGTCCGGGTCGCTGGACGGGCGGATCACCGAGTTCGTGGACCACCTGCACGAGCACTTCACCGACCCGTGCCTCGTGAAGGACGCCGGCGAGGGCGTGTCGTACGTCGTGCCGACCGCGCCCGGCTACTCCACGCAGATGCGCCCGGAGTCCGTGGCGCGGTTCCGCTTCCCCGAGGGCGCCGAGTGGCGTCAGGACGGGTGACCTGGGACACGTTGACCCGGAACACGTTGACCTCGACCAGGGTTGAGGTCCTAGCGTGACCAGCAACGACACCCGCACCACCGAAGGGAACGACATGCCCGTGTACACCCTGCCCGACCTGCCGTACGACTACAGCGCCCTGGAGCCGCACATCAGCGGCAAGATCATGGAGCTGCACCACGACAAGCACCACGCCGCCTACGTCACCGGCGCCAACACCGCCCTGGACAAGCTCGCCGAGGCCCGCGAGTCCGGCGACCTCGCCGCGGTGAACCTGCACGAGAAGAACCTCGCGTTCAACCTCGGCGGCCACACCAACCACACCGTCTTCTGGCACAACCTGTCCCCCGAGGGCGGCGGCCAGCCCGAGGGCGAGCTCGCCGAGGCCGTCAAGGACGCCTTCGGCTCCTTCTCGACGTTCCAGGCGCAGTTCACCGCCGTCGCCACCGGCATCCAGGGCTCCGGCTGGGCCGTGCTCGGCTGGGACTCCATCGGCCAGCGCCTCGCCATCTTCCAGCTCTTCGACCAGCAGGCCAACGTGCCCGTCGGCATCACCCCGCTGTTCATGCTGGACATGTGGGAGCACGCCTTCTACCTCGACTACCTCAACGTCAAGGCCGACTACGTCAAGGCCGTGTGGAACATCGCC
>NZ_FUZQ01000001.1 GCF_900167525.1 Krasilnikoviella flava
CAGGTTGCTCACGTGTTACTCACCCGTTCGCCACTGATCCACCCAGCAAGCTGGGCTTCACCGTTCGACTTGCATGTGTTAAGCACGCCACCAGCGTTCGTCCTGAGCCAGGATCAAACTCTCCGTAAAAGAAGAGAAACACCACGAACCCCCAAAAGAGCCCGCAGCATTCAACGATACTGGCCAGACCAAGCTGAACTGCTCAGTCCGATCCAAAGGAACCAAAAAGGTTCAAAAATACTTGGCATTGACTATCAAACACACTGTTGAGTTCTCAAACAACCGACGCACACCGCGCAACCAGAACCCCTTTCCAGGATCCCAGCCCCGCCGGGGCAACCCCTCAAACTTACCAGACTTTTTCGGCCGTTCCCACCGCCCGTTTCCGGGGCAGCGGGCCGCCCGACTTCCGTCGGTGAGCCCGACATCGATGCTCGGGGCGCACGAATGCTTCCCGTTCCTCGATGTGAGTTCCAGCCCCGGTCGGCCACCTGAGCTCCGGTCTCCCGGATTGTGCTCCTTGGTGTCCGTCTCCCTGTCGGGCTGACGTCGTAGAACATTACACGCTCCCCCGCCCCCGGCCAACTCCCTCCGCGGTGACGCGGGGCACACCCTCCGACGGGGGGTCAGAATCGTGTCGTGACCACCCCGCAGACCGCGGCGTCCCGCCGCTCCACCGTCGTCGTCCGCCCTGCCCGCCCTGACGAGAGCGCTCACGTGGCCTGGCTCGCCGCCCTCACGTTCCCCCTGGCCTGCCCGCCCGGGACGCCGGTCGCCACGATGGCCTCGCACGTCGCCGCCCATCTCACCCCGGCGGCCTTCGCCGACTGGACCGCGTCCGACCGGCACGCCCTCCTTGTCGCCGTCGACCCGGGCGCCACGGACCGACCGATCGAGGTCCGCCAACCGGATCTCCTCGGATACACCCTGGTGTCCTTCGGCTCCCCCGACGGCGCCGAGGAGCGGGACGTGCTCCTCGCCGCCGCGGGGCCCGGGCCGTACGCCGAGCTCTCCAAGATCTACGTGCACCCCCAGGCTCTGGGCGCGGGTGTCGCCGCACGGCTGATGGCCGGCGCCGTCGACGCCGTTGCCGGGCTCGCCGGCCCGGGTACCGTCGCACCGCTGTGGCTCGGCACCAACGGGCAGAACGAGCGGGCCCAGGCGTTCTACCGCAAGCACGGGTTCGAGGTAGCGGGGACCCGCACCTACGACGTCGGCGGCGTGCGGCACGACGACGTCATCATGCTCCACCGGCCGGCCTGACCACGAGCACGGCGGCGGCCGAGCGGCCTCCGCTGCCCGGTCGCCGCCGTCGTCGTCAGCCCCTCGCGCGGAGGGCGAGGATCGCGTCGGCGCTCCGCTCCGCGTTGCCGAAGGAGTCCACGGGGAACGGAGGCTCGGCGACCGAGGACGCGTTGTCCTGCTCCCAGATGCCGTGCTGGCGGCCCGAGCCTGCCAGGGCCCCGAGGAACGCCTGGTAGTCCAGGTCGCCCACCCCGAACTCCACGATGTCGTACCCGTTGGACGACAGCGGGTTCGCACGGCCGTCCTTGAGGTGGAACATCGGGTACCGGTCCCGGTGCGCCAGCACGTACTCGACCGGCTCGAACCCCGGGTACAGGTGCCGGCCGACGAACGCCCAGAAGACGTCCATCTCGAGGAACACCGTTCCGGGGTCCGTGTTCTCGAGGAAGACGTCGTACAGCCGCACGCCCGCGTCGTCGGTCGCGAAGCCGAACTCGTGCTGGTGGTTGTGCTGGTAGAACTTCAGCCCGCGCGCAGCGGCTGCCGCCCCGAACCCGTTGAACTGCTCCGCGGCCGCGAGGTAGCCGGCGACGGTGCGGTCGTTGGTCGGGGCGTTCGCCGTGCCGACGTGCGCCATGCCGAGCGTCTCGGCGACGTCGAGCTCCGCCTCCATGTTCCGGGCGAAGTCGCCGATGCCCCGGTGCGACCCGACCGCGACGAGGCCGTTGTCGTCGAGCAGCGTCCTGATCTCGGCCGGGGTGATGGCGCCGATCGTGCCCTGGGTATACCCGGCGAACTCCACCTCCCGGTACCCCAGGGCCGAGAGCCGCTCGAAGACGGCCCGGAATCCCAGCGACGAGACCTTGTCCCGGATCGAGAAGAGCTGGATCCCCAGCTTGCCCGGTGGGACGAGCCGACGACCGCCACCGGCGGCGAGGGCGGAGGACGCCGTCGCGGCCCCGACGCCCGTCGCGCCGACGGTCGCGGCCCCGACCGCGACGGTGGAGCCCGCCAGACGCAGGAACGTCCGGCGGTCGAGCTCGGTACGACTGGTCATGCTGATCTCCTTCGATCAGGACGCCGGACCACCCGGCGCCACGCTGTCGCGAGCTGCGGGAGACGGGTCAGCGCTGGGAGAACGCCGCGTCGAACGCGGCCTCCGGCGCGTCGAACGCGAGCCGTCGCACCAGCTCCAGGGCCTCGGGCGCGCCGACCAGGCGGTCCATGCCGGCGTCCTCCCACTCGATCGAGATCGGCCCGGCGTAACCGATGGTGTTGAGCATCCGGAACGCGTCCTCCCACGGCACGTCCCCGTGCCCGGTGGAGATGAAGTCCCACCCCCGCCGCGGGTCCGCCCACGGCAGGTGGGACGACAGGCGGCCGTTGCGGCCGTTGCCCATCCGCTTCTTCGTGTCCTTGCAGTCCACGTGGTAGATCCGGTCCTTGAAGTCCCACAGGAAGCTCACCGGGTCGAGGTCCTGCCACACCATGTGGGACGGGTCCCAGTTGAGGCCGAAGGCCTCGCGGTGCCCGATCGCCTCCAGGGTGCGCACGGTGGTCCAGTAGTCGTAGGCGATCTCGCTGGGGTGCACCTCGTGCGCGAAGCGCACGCCCACCTCGTCGAAGACGTCGAGGATCGGGTTCCACCGGTCGGCGAAGTCCTGGTAGCCCGCCTCGACCATCGCCTCCGTCGCCGGCGGGAACATCGCCACGTACTTCCAGATCGACGACCCCGTGAACCCCACGACGGTGTCCACGCCGAGCCGCGCCGCCAGCCGCGCGGTGTGCTTCATCTCCTCCGCCGCGCGCTGCCGCACGCCCTCGGGGTCGCCGTCGCCCCACACGACGTCGGGCAGGATGTCGCGGTGACGCTCGTCGATCGGGTCGTCGCAGACCGCCTGACCCTTGAGGTGGTTCGAGATGGCGTACACCTTCAGCCCGTGCCGCTCCAGAAGGTCGAGCCGGGACTGCACGTAGGCGTCGTCGTCCCACCGCCACGGATCGAGGTGGTCGCCCCAGCAGGCGAGCTCCAGGCCGTCGTAGCCCCAGCCCGCGGCGAGGCGGGCCACCTCCTCCAGCGGCAGGTCGGCCCACTGGCCCGTGAACAGGGTGATCGGTCGTGCCATGGTGCGCTCTCCTCGTCGAGCTCGTCGGGTGGGAAACGTGCGGAGGTACCTGCGAGCGCTATGACGACGGCAGGTCGACCCAGCCGCTGCCGCCGGCGGAGCTGCGCTCGACTGCGTCGAGCACGCGCTGCACCGCGAGGCCGTCGGCGAACGACGGCGTCGGCTGCTTGCCGGCCGCCAGGTCCTCGACGAGGTCGACGACCTGGTGGGTGAAGGCGTGCTCGTAGCCCAGGCCGTGGCCGGCGGGCCACCAGTGGCCGCCGTACGGGTGTTCCGGCTCCGTCACGACGATCCGGCGGAAGCCCGCCACCTCGGCGTCCTCGCCGGCGTCGAAGAAGTGCAGCAGGTTCATGTCCTCGAAGTCGAAGGCGAGCGAACCGTGGGTGCCGTTCACCTCCAGCCGGATGGCGTTCTTACGCCCCCACGCGTACCGGGTGGCCTCGAAGCTGGCCATCCCGCCCCCGGAGAGGCGGCCGAAGAAGACGGCCGCGTCATCGACGGTCACCGGGCCGACGCCCTCCCCCGCCTCGCCGGACAGCCCCGAGAACGACGCCGGGACCGGGCGCTCGCGCACGAAGGTCTCGAGCATGCCGGCCACGCCGGTCAGCCGCTCCCCCGTGACGAACTGGGCGAGGTCCACGACGTGCGCCCCGATGTCGCCGAGCGCCCCCGATCCGGCCTTCTCCTTGTCGAGCCGCCACGACAGCGGGGCCGCGGGGTCCGACAGCCAGTCCTGCAGGTACTGGGCACGCACGTGCCGCACCTCGCCGATCCGGCCCTGCTCGACGAGGCGTCGCGCGAGCTGGATCGCGGGGACGCGACGGTAGGTGAACCCCACCGTCGCGAACACCCCGCGCGCGGCCGCGGCATCGGCCGCGCGGACCATCTCCTCCGCCTCGGCCACCGAGTTCGCGAGCGGCTTCTCGCACAGCACGTGCTTGCCCGCCTCGAGCGCCGCGATCGCGATCTCGGCGTGGGTGTCCCCCGGTGTGCAGACGTCGACGAGGTCGACGTCGTCCCGGGCGACGAGCTGCCGCCAGTCGGTGACGACGTCGTCCCAGCCGAGCCGGTCCGCCGCAGCGCGGACCCCGTCGGCGCTGCGGCCCGCCACGACCCGCATCCGGGGGGCGAGCGGGAGATCGAAGAATCGCGGCGCCGTCCGCCACGCGTGCGAGTGCGCGGCTCCCATGAACGCGTATCCGACCATCCCGACGCCCAGCGTCGGCGTGCCCCCTGCCGTGGCGTGCTCGCTCATCGAGCGACCTCCCTCTGTCGTGCCTCTGTCGTGCGGATCATGCCGGGCGGGTGCCTCAGGAACGGAACCCGATGGACATGTACTGGTCGACGTTGTCCGCCGTGACGACGGGTGCGTACAGCTGCGTGGTGCGCGGGACGCCGGCCGAGACCAGGTCGCCCATGTTCTTGTCGTGCACCACGAGCCGGGCCAGCTTGATGCCGTCGGCGGCCTGCGTCGACGGGTAGATGACCGTGGCCTGCAGCACCGAGTCGTCGGCCTTGATGTGCTCCATGACGTCGAGGGACCCCGCGCCGCCGACCATGAAGAACTCGTCGCGGCCGGCGTTCTCGATCGCGGCCAGGACACCGACGCCCTGGTCGTCGTCGTGGTTCCAGATGGCGTCGATCTTCGGCTCCGCCTGCAGGAGGTTCGACGTCGCCGTCTCGCCGCCCTGGACGGTGAAGTCCGCGGCGACCCGAGCGTCGACGTCGAGCCCGCAGTCGGACAGCGCGTCCTTGAAGCCCTTGCTGCGGTCCTGGGTGAGCGGCAGCGAGTCGATGCCCGCGACCTCGGCGACGACGGCGTCCGGGGTGTCGCCGAGCTGCTCGCAGATGTAGGTGCCGGCGCTCACGCCCATCCCGTAGTTGTCGCCGAGCACCGTGGCGCGTGCCGCGAACGGGCTGGAGAATTCCCGGTCGACGTTGATGACCGGGATGCCCGCGTCCATCGCCTTCGTGGCGACCTCGGTGAGCGCGGCGCCGTCGAACGGCAGGAGCACGATCGCGTCCACGCCGTCGTTGATGAACTGCTCGACCTGGCTGATCTGCACGTTGACGTCGTTGGTGGCCTCCGCCTGGCGGAGCTCCACGTCGGAGTACTGGTCGGCCGTGTCGACCGCCGACTGGGTGATGGCGCCCATCCAGCCGTGGTCGGCGGCGGGGGCGGAGAAGCCGATGACGACCTTCTCCCCCGGCTCGTCGTTGCCCTCGGCCGCGACCTGCGGCGCGGCCGAACCCTCGTCCTCGGGCGGCTCGTTGCTGGTGCAGCCGGCGGCGAGCAGGACGGCGGTGGTGGCCACCGCGGCCAGCGCCACGGTGCGCCGGCGACGGCTGGAGCGTGCCAGCTCGGTGCGTGCGGACATGTGATCATCCTCGATTCGGTCCGGCCCTGCCGGGCGGGTGGCCCGGTGAGGGTGGTGCTGGGGTGATGCGGGGAGGTTCCGGGCGGCGTCAGGTCGACGTGGAGCGCGCGGCGAAGCGCTGCTGGATCAGCACGGCGACCACGATGATCACGCCCTTGGCGACGTTCTGGGCGGAGATCGACAGGTTGTTGATCGTGAACACGTTGGTCAGCATCGCGAAGATGAGGACGCCGATCACGGTGCCGACGATCGTGCCGCGGCCGCCGATCAGCAGCGTGCCGCCGACGACCACCGCGGCGATCACCTCGAGCTCGTAGTAGAGGCCGTTCGTGGAGGTCCCGGCCGTGGTCCGGCCGAGCATCATGACGCCCGCGATGCCGGCGGTCAGCCCGGACAGCCCGTAGACGTACAGCAGGTGGCGCTGCACCTTGATGCCGGCGAGCCGCGACGCCTCGGCGTTGCCGCCGACGGCCACCGTGCGGCGGCCGAACGTGGTGCGATTGAACAGGAACCAACCCGCCACGGCGACCACGACGAACATCCAGACCAGCACCGGCACGCCGATGAAGTCGGCGCGGACGAAGTCGAGGAAGCCGTCCACCTGGACGACCTGCGTCTGCCGGCCGGAGATCATCTCCGCGAGGCCGCGGGCGGCGATCATCATCGCGAGGGTGGCGATGAACGCCACGACCTTGCCGTACGCGATGATCAGGCCGTTGATGAGGCCGGCGGCGGTGCCCACCGCGAGCCCCGTCAGGACCATGACCGTCCAGTGCAGGTCCTCGGCCATCGTCTGGGTGGCGAGCGTGCTGGCCCAGACGGTCGCGAGCCCGAGCACCGACCCGACCGAGAGGTCGATGCCGCCGGCCGTGATGACGAACGTCATCCCGATCGCCAGGACCCCGGTCACCGACGCGAGCCGGAGGATGGTCATGACGTTGTCGAGGCTGGCGAAGCGCTCGCCGCCGGTGATCACCCCGACGACGGCGAGGAGGACCAGGGCCACGACGAGCCCGACGGTGCGCCCGGCGGGCCCGGACAACCACGAGGACCGCGACTCTGCCGCGGGCGACGCATCCACCTGGGTGCTCATGCGACGGTTCCTTCCATGACGAGGTCGAGCACGCGGTGCTCGTCGATGTCCTGCGCCGGTGCACGGTGCACGACGCGTCCCTCGGAGACCACGAGCACGTGGTCGGCGAGCCCCAGGACCTCGGGGATCTCGCTGGAGACGACGACCACCGCCGTCCCGGCGTCGGCGAGCCGGCGCACCAGGGCGTACAGCTCGGAGCGCGCGCCGACGTCGACGCCGCGGGTGGGCTCGTCCAGGAGCAGCACGTCGCAGCCGTGCACGAGCCACCGGCCGAGCAGGGCCTTCTGCTGGTTGCCGCCGGACAGCGTGCGGGCGGCGCGGTCCACGCCGGCGGGCCGCAGGTCGAGGGCCGCGACCTGCTCGCGCGCGGCGGCGCGCTCCGCGCGCTCGTCGAGCCAGCCGCCGCGCGCGATGCGCGCGAACGTGGAGAGAGTGATGTTCCGGTAGACGGGCTCGTCGAGGACGAGTCCCTGGCTCTTGCGCTCCTCGGGGCACAGGCCGATGCCGGCGGCCACCGCGGCGTCGACCGAGCCGCTCCGGAGGCGCCGGCCCTTGACAGCGACGCTGCCCGCCGTCCGCCGCCGGGCGCCGTAGAGCGTCTCGAGGATCTCCGACCGGCCCGCCCCGACGAGCCCCGCGAGGCCCACGATCTCGCCGGCCCGGACCTGGAAGGACACGTCCTCGAACGTGCCCGCGAGGGCGAGGTCCTCGACGTCGAGCACGACCGGCGCGTCCTCGGGCACCCCGGGCCGGGTCGGGAAGGCGTACTCGACGTTGCGCCCCGTCATGAGGCGGATGAGCTCGGCCGTGGGGGTGGTGGCCGCCGGGAGGTCCCGGCCCACCGTGCGGCCGTTCTTGAGGACCGTGATGCGGTCGCCGATCTGGCGGATCTCCTCCAGGCGGTGGGAGATGTAGACGACGGCCACCCCCTGCGCGGTGAGCCCCCGGACCACGCGGAAGAGGTTCTGCACCTCGCCCGCGTCGAGCACGGCCGAGGGCTCGTCCATGACGATGACCCGCGCGTCGTGGGAGAGCGCACGGGCCATCGACACGATCTGCTTGCCGGCGGCCGACAGCCGGCCGACCTCGCGGTGCGGGGAGATCTCGGGGTGGCCGAGCCGGCGGAGCATCTCGCGCGTGCTGCGGATGGCCTCGCGCCTCTGGGTGAACCCGCCGCGGTCGAGCTCGTGGCCGAGGAAGACGTTCTCCGCGACGGTGAGCCCGTCGACGACGTCGAGCTCCTGGTAGATGGTGGCGACGCCGTGCCGCAGGGCCGCGACCGGGTGCGGGATGGCGATCTCCTCGCCGTCGAGCACGATCCGGCCCGAGGTGGGCTGGTGCGCGCCTGCGAGGACCTTGATCAGCGTGGACTTGCCGGCGCCGTTCTGGCCGAGCAGGCAGTGCACCTCGCCGGGCAGCACGTCGAGGTCCACCCCGTCGAGGGCCTTGGCCCCCGGGAAGTGCTTGACGATGCCCTCCATGCGCAGCAAGGGGACATCGGGGGCGTCTGCGCCCTCGGGCGGTGCCGCGTCGTCGCGGTCCACGTCGACCATGGTCCGAACCTAAGGTCACTTCTGACGGTGGTCAAGCAAAAGGTGCGGGTGAACCGACCGTGATTCACTAAGCCCATGACGGAAGGTGTGGCGGTCAGCCCACGGACCCCTGGGGCCGGCGAGATGTTCCAGCTCCTGCGCGACGGGCGGCCACGGACACGGGCGGAGCTCGCCACCCTCACCGGGCAGGCCCGGTCCACGGTGGCCGGGCGCATCGACGCGCTCATGGCCACCGGGCTCATCGCCCCGGCAGGCGAGGCGACCTCCACCGGCGGGCGCCCGCCCGCGACGTTCGCCTTCAACGCCTCCTCCCAGGCGGTGCTGGGTGTCGACCTGGGCGCCACCCACGCGCGCCTCGCCGTGACCGACCTCGCCTCGACCGTCCTCGCCGAGCTGGACGCCCCGCTCGCCATCGCGGACGGGCCCGGGCCGGTGCTCGCCTGGGTCGCCGAGACCGGGCACAAGCTCCTCGAGACCGCCGGCCGCAGCGCCGCCGACCTCGCGGGGGTCGGCCTCGGCCTGCCCGGGCCGGTCGAGCACGCCACCGGCCACCCGAACAACCCGCCGATCATGCCCGGCTGGGACGACGCGGACGTGCCCGGCATCCTCCGGTCGCACTTCGACGCCCCCGTGCTCGTGGACAACGACGTCAACATCATGGCCCTCGGCGAGCACCGCATCGCCTGGCCCGACGTGGCCGACCTCATCCTCGTCAAGGTCGCCACGGGCATCGGCGCCGGCATCATCGCCGACGGCGCACTGCGGCGAGGCGCGCAGGGCGCGGCCGGCGACATCGGGCACGTCGCGGTCCCCGGCGCCGAGGAGGTCGTCTGCCGCTGCGGCAACGTGGGCTGTCTCGAGGCGATCGCCAGCGCACAGGCGCTGGCCGCACGCCTCCGGGAGGAGGGGCTCGACGTGGCCGGCCCGGCCGACGTCGTCGCGCTCGTGCGCGGCGGCGACGTCAGCGCCGGACGGGCCGTGCGTCAGGCCGGCCGCGAGATCGGCAGCGTCCTCGCGGCGACCGTCAGCCTCCTGAACCCGTCGGTCATCGTGCTGGGCGGCATCCTCGCCGAGGCGGGCGAGCACCTGCTCGCCGGGATCCGGGAGGTCGTGTACCGACGCTCCCTCCCGCTCGCGACGCAGCACCTGCGCATCGCCGTGGCGCGGTCCGGGGCCCAGGCCGGCGTGCTCGGCGCCGCCGCCATGGCGGCCGACCACGCGCTCTCCCCCGACGCCGTGGACGCGCTCACCGCCTGACGGCGCGGCGTCAGCCGGTCGCCGCCCGCAGGTAGGCCACCAGCGCGGCCCGCGCCTCCGCGGCCATGCGCTCGCGCTCGTCCCCCGACGCGGCCACCACCAGGGGCATCGTCGCCCGGACGATCTGCGTCGCGACGACGCTCACGCGCTGCGCGTCGTCGGGAGCGAGATGCGGTGCGCGGGCGGCGACGAGCCGGGCGGCGCGCTCGTGGATCGACGCGTCCAGGGGCGCGGTCGCCTCGGCCAGGCCGGGAGGCGGGTCGGTCCGCGCGAAGAGGGTCTTGAACGCGGGGTGCGCCACGTTGAACGCGACGACGGGGTCGATGACGCGACGTACCAGCTCCTCGAGCGTGAGGGACAGGGGGTCGACGCCGTCGAACGCGGCCGCCTGGAGCTCCGCGAGGCCGGCCGCGAACCGTTCCGCCAGCCCGTGCGCGATCTCGTCCTTGTTCCGGAAGTACTGGTACAGGGATCCGGGCGAGATGCCCGCCTCCTTCGCCACGGCGTTGGTCGTCGCGGCGTCGTACCCGTCGCGGACGAACACCTGCGCCGCGGCCCCGAGGATCTCCTCGATCCGCCGCTGCCCGCGCGCCTGACGTCGCGGCGCCGGCGCGCCCGCCGACGTCTCGTCGGAACTGGTCATGGCCTCCCTCTCGACAAACACGAGCAATCGCTCGTATTCTCGCGGAATACGAACAAGTGCTCGCGTTCACGCTAACAGGAGGCCCCCGTGCTGGAGAACCTCGCCCGGACCGTGTCCCGCCGCCCGCGGGGGGTCGTCGCGCTCAGCTGTCTGGTCTTCCTCGCCCTGACCGCCGTCGCGGCGGGCGTCGTGGACGCCCTCTCCCTCAACCGCTACGAGGCGCCGGGATCCGAGTCCCTGGCGGCGCGCGAGGCCCTGGCCGCGTCCGGGCGAGGCAGCCCGAACGTCGCGGTCCTCGTCGAGCCGGCCGCCGGCGACCCCGCCAGGATCGACGACCCGGCCGTCGCGACGGCGGCACGAGACCTCGCGCGCGGCCTCGAGGCCGTCCCCGGCGTCGGCGACGTGTGGTCCGCCTGGGAGGACGGCGCCCCGGACACCCTGGCGAGCGACGACCGCACCGCCGGGCTCGTGCTGGCGTGGGCGCCAGGAGACGCCGACCAGGTGCGCGGCACCGTGCTCCCCGCGATCGAGGAGCGCGTGCTCGCCGCCGTGCCGCAGGACGGGCCGGTGACGGCGACGCTCGGCGGCGGCGACCAGGTGTTCCGCGTGGTGGCAGACCAGGCCCGCACCGACTTCCTGCGGGCGGAGCTCGTCGTGATCCCCCTCGTCGGGCTGCTGCTGTGGGCCGTCTACCGCCGGCTCGGCGTCGCGCTGGTCACCCTCGCCACCGGGGTGCTCGCCGTCGTCGGCACCCTCGCCGCGCTGCGTGGCATGGCGGCCGTCACCGAGATCTCGACGTTCGCCTCCAACATCGCGCTCGTCATGGGCATCGGGCTGGGCGTCGACTACGGACTCTTCATGGTGTACCGGTTCCGCGAGGAGCTGACGGCGGGCGTCGACGTGCGCGGCGCGGTGCGTCAGGCCGTGCGGGTCGCTGGGCGGACCATCGCGTTCAGCGGGCTCACCGTCGGGGCGGCGCTCGCCGTGCTCCTCGTCTTCCCGTTCCCGTTCCTGTCGTCGTTCGCCTACGCCGGGATCGCCGTGGTGCTCAGCGCGCTGCTGGCGTCCCTGGTCTTCCTGCCCGCGGCCCTCACGCTCCTGGGCCGGCGGGTGCTGTCCCGGGGCGCGCCGCCCGACGGGGCCTTCTGGCGCCGGACGGTGGAGCGCGTCACCGCCCGGCCGCTGGCCTGGGGCGGCGCGGGCCTCGCGGTCCTCGTGCTCCTGGGCGCCCCGGCGCTGGGCGTCAGCTTCGGGGCGCCCGACGACCGGGTGCTGCCCACCGGGTCGCCCGTCCGCGCCATGTACGACACGATCCGGGCCGACTTCCGTACCGAGGAGGCCGACGCCCTGCAGGTGGTGCTGCCGGACGCCGACGCGGCCGACGACGAGTCCGTCGCCGCCTTCGCCGCCCGGCTGTCGGGGCTGCCCGGCGTCGAGCGGGTCGACTCTGCGGTGGGGTCGTCCGCCGGCGGCGAGGCCGCCGTGCCGTCCGGCGCCGACGCCGCCTCCCGCTTCGCGCTCGCCGACGGCGGCACCTGGCTGTCCGTGCTGCCCACCGGGCAGACCCTCGCCGACGACCCCACGGGCCTGGTCGCGACGGTCCGGGCCACGGCGCCTCCGCCCGCGCTCGGTGCCGCCCTCGTCGGGGGCTACCCCGCCGACCTCACCGACTACCGGGACGGCGTCGCGGAGCGGCTCCCCCTCGTCGCCGCCCTCGTCGTGGTGGTCACCCTGCTCGTCCTGTTCGCCATGACCGGGTCCGTGGTGGTGCCCGCCATCGCCGGGCTGCTCAACGTGCTGAGCCTGGCCGTGATGTTCGGCGTCCTCGTGGCCGGCTTCCAGGACGGGCTGCTGTCCGGCATCCTCGGGTTCGAGGCGACCGGCACGATCGAGCCGAGCATCCCGTTGCTGATGTTCTGCATCGCCTACGGGTTGTCCATGGACTATCAGGTCTTCCTGCTGTCCCGGGTGCAGGAAGACTACCTGCGCACGGGCGACGCGCTCGGCGCCGTCCCCCGGGGGGTCGGCCGCTCCGCGCCGCTCGTCACCGCCGCCGCGGTCATCCTCGCCGCGTCGTTCGCCGTCTACGCGACGAGCGGCATCACCTTCCTGCAGCAGCTCGGCATCGGCATGGCCGTGGCGGTGCTCGTCGATGCCACCGTGGTGCGGGGCGTGCTGCTGCCCGCGGCGCTGAGCCTCGCCGGCGACGTCGCCTGGTGGTCGCCCGCCCCGCTGCGGCGCCTGGCGCGCCGGTGGCGGCTCGGGGAGGCCGGGCCGCCCGCCGACGAGCGCGTGCCCGTGCCCGACCTCGTCGGCGGCAGGGCCTGACCCCGGCCCGGCTGGGGTCAGGCATCGCCCGGCACGGTCAGGCCGCGAGCACCTCGACGTGCAGGTCGAGCAGCGCGGCGGTCCGCTCGCTCGGACCGCGGCCGAACCCGCACTCCGTGGCCACGCCGACCGTTCGCTCCCCGAGCACCTGCGCCACCGCGGCCAGTCGGCGGCGGGCCCCCGCCGCGCCGTCCTCGTGGTGCAGGACCCCGAGGTAGAGCTCGGTGGCCGCGTCCAGGGCGAGCTGGGCGAGGGGTGCGACGTACGCGACGTCGTCCCGGTCGATCGGCACCGGCAGGTGCACCCAGGTGATCGGGCGCGGCACGGCCACCACCAGGGAGTTCGCCATCTCCACCAGACGGCCGGTGTCCGTCGGCTCGACGAAGTGCTTCTCCGCGACGTCGCCGTAGCAGAGGTGGAAGCCGAGCTGGACGGCCGCCGGCACGTGCGCCGCGAACCGTGCGGCGCGGACGGCGCAGCCCTGCACGACGTCCTCAGCGGCCCCGTCGGCACCCCGGCCACCGTCGTTCTCGAACCAGGCCCGCGCGGCGCCTCCACCCAGGTTCGCCCCCTCCACGAAGGCGAACTCGGTGGCAAGGTCCACCTGGACGGCGAGGTCCTCGGCCGGCACGGCCGCGAGGATCTCCTCGAGCTCCCGCACGAGTGCCGCCTCGTAGACCGGGTGCACCGCGGCCCGGTCGGCCGGCGCGACGAACGTCGTGACGGCGGCCAGCGGCGAGGGCAGGCAGACCTGGAACCGGGTGCCCGGCGCGATCACGCCCTCGGCGCGCAGCGCCACGAAGTCCGCGTACGAGGCACGCGCCGCCTCCGCGTAGCCCAGCGGCCCGAACTGCAGCTCGTCGGCCGGCACCGAGCCGTCGAGCACGTGCGGGCGCACGTCGAAGCCGGCCACGACGACCGGCTCGCCGCCCACGCGTGACAGGCCCTCCACCGCCTCGAACCGGGTGCCCTGGAACAGGATCCAGTGGAACCGCTCGCCCGCCTCGCCGTCCGGGATGCGGCGAGCGTGGGAGCCCAGGCGCGTCGCGACGGTGCGCAGCGTGTCGCGCGCGGTCGGCAGGTTCACGGAGCCCACGAGATGGGCGCCGCGCAGGGTCAGGTTCGAGGTGAGCGAGTCCGGCACCCGCGCATCGTAGCCCCGGGCGTCAGTCGGCCCCGGGGCCGTCCGCGTCGTCGTCCGTCCCGTCCGGCGTGCTGCCCTCCAGCGCCGCCGGGCCGCCCGCGAGCAGGCGCGTGAACGCGGCCTCGTCGAGGATCGGCAGGCCGAGCTCCTCCGCCTTGGCCGCCTTCGACCCGGCGTTCTCGCCCACGACGACGTAGTCGGTCTTCTTGGAGACCGACCCGGCCGACTTGCCGCCCGCCCCGATGACGGCCTCCTTGGCACCGTCGCGGCTGTACCCCTCGAGCGAGCCCGTGACCACGACCGTCAGGCCGGCGAGCGGGCCGGTCGGGCCCTCGTCCGCCTGGGCGGCCATCGCGGCCGGGCCCGGGTGCTCGGGGATCCAGGTCCGCACCCCCGCGGCCTGCCACCGGTCCACGATCTCGCGGTGCCACTCGACGTCGAACCAGGCCAGCAGCGCGTCCGCGATGATCGGGCCGACGCCCTCGACGGCGGCCAGCTCCTCCCGCGACGCCGCGCGGACCGCGTCGAGCGAGCCGAACCAGCCCGCGAGCGCCCGGGCCGCCACGGGCCCGACGTGCCGGATGTTGAGGCTGACGAGGATGCGCCACAGGTCCTTGGTCTTGGCGAGCTCGAGCTCGTCGACGAGCTTCGTCGCGTTCGTCGACGCCTCGAAGAGCGGCTCGCCGGACTCGATCGCCGCCCGCTCCTCCGCCCTGGAGAGCTTGCGCTTCTTCCGGAACGGCCACACGGACTTGACGGTCGCGGTCGAGCCGTCGGGCATCGTGATCTCGGCGGCCTCACCGGTGCCGTCGTACTCGCGCGGCAGCCCCGTCTCGGAGTCGCGCACGACGACGCGGATCGGTACGAGCTGCTCGACACGCAGGTCGAACAGGCCTGCCTCGGTCCGCAACGGAGGCTCGGCGGGCTCCAGCGGCTGCGTCAGCGCTGCCGCCGTCACCTCGCCGAGCACCTCGACGTCCAGCCCGCCGCGCGAGCCGATGTGCTCCACCCGGCCGCGCACCTGCGCCGGGCACGTCTCCGCGTTCGGGCAGCGCAGGTCGACGTCGCCCTCCTTCATCGGCCGCAGCGGCGTGCCGCACTCGGGGCACCGCTCCGGCATGACGAACTCCTCGCGCGGGTACCCGTCGTCGGCCAGCGCGGTGACGGGGCCGAGGATCTCGGGGATGACGTCGCCCGCCTTGCGCAGCACCACCATGTCGCCGATGCGCACACCCTTGGCGCGCACCACGTCCTGGTTGTGCAGGGTGGCCTGCCGCACCGTGGAGCCCGCCACCAGGACCGGCTCCATCACGGCGTAGGGGGTGGCCCGGCCCGTGCGGCCCACGCCCACCTGGATCGCCAGGAGGCGGGTGGTGACCTCCTCCGGCGGGTACTTGTAGGCGATGGCCCAGCGGGGCGCGCGGCTCGTGGCGCCGAGGCGCCGCTGGTCGTCCAGGGCGTCGACCTTGACGACGATGCCGTCCAGCTCGTGCTCGATGTCGTGCCGGTGGACGCCGAAGTGCTCGATCATCTCGACCACGCCGTCCACGCCCCCGACCACGCGGTTGTGCGGGGAGACCGGCAGCCCCCAGCGCGCGAAGTGCTCGTACGCCTCCGACTGCCGGGCCAGCTCCGTGTGCTCCCCGGCCGTCCACTGCAGCGCGCCGATCCCGTGCACGTACAGGCGCAGGGACTCCACGCGGGCGAGCCCGGCCTCGAGCTCCATGCCCTCCTTCTTGTCGAGCAGCTGGCGCAGGCCGCCCGCCGCCGCGTTCCGCGGGTTCGCGAACTGCGGGAAGCGGCGGAGCGCCGCGACCCGTGCGCGCTCCTCGTCGAACGGGCGCGCGGCCGCCGCCCGGCCGCCGTGCCGCGTGCGGGCCTCCGTCAGGACCCGCTCGCGCAGCTGCGCCTGCAGGTCGTTGAGCCGCTCGAAGGCCGCGACGGGGATGAAGACCTCGCCGCGGATCTCGACGAGGTCGGGGTGACCGTCGCCGGCCAGCCGGCGCGGGATGTCGGCGATCCGCAACGCGTTCTGCGTGACGTCCTCGCCCGTGCGGCCGTCGCCGCGGGTCGCCGCCCGCACCAGGCGGCCCTTCTCGTACAGCAGGGCGATCGCGAGACCGTCGATCTTCACCTCCGACAGGTAGCCGACGTGCTCCGCACCCAGGTCGCGGGCCACCCGGGCGTCCCACGCACGCAGCTCCTCGACGGAGAACACGTTGTCGAGGCTGAGCATGCGCTCGACGTGCTCGACCGTGGCGAAGCCGCCCGCGGCCGCCCCGCCCACCCGCTGCGTCGGCGACTCCGGCGTGACGAGCGCCGGGTGCGCGGCCTCGATCGCCTGCAGCTCGTGCATCCGGGCGTCGTACTCGGCGTCGGAGACCCGGGGGGCGTCGTCCTCGTAGTAGGCGCGCTGGTCCGCCTCGACCAGCGCGACCAGCTCCGCCCAGCGGCGCTGCGCCGCGGCCTCGTCGAGCACGGGGTTCTCGGTGTCGGTCACGGGCCCATCTTGCCGCTTCCCGCCGACACCGGCCGTGCCGGGGACCCGACCGGCCCCGGCCTGTGGAGGCCCTGTCGCCGGCCCTGTCCGAACCGCTACGATTCTGCCGATTTGGCCCACTCGACCGACAGCAAGGACGCTCATGAAGATCGCCGTCGTCGGCGCCGGCTTCGCCGGCCTGGCCAGTGCCAAGGTGCTCCGCGAGTTCGGGCACGACGTCACCGTGTTCGACAAGACCCCCGACGTCGGCGGCGTGTGGAGCGCCAGCCGCCGGTACTCCGGGCTCACGACACAGAACAACAAGGGCTCGTACGCCTTCTCCGACCTGCCGATGCCGAAGGACTACCCCGAGTGGCCCAGCGGCGAGCAGGTGCAGGCCTACCTGGAGCGCTACGTCGACCTCCACGACCTGCGCGGCACGCTGCGGCTGTCCACGGAGGTCGTGCGCGCCGAGCTCACCGCCGACGAGAGCGGCTGGACCGTCACCGCGCGCCGCGCGGGCGAGCCGGTGGCCGACCCGGAGCGCTACGACCACCTCGTCGTCGCCAACGGCATCTTCTCCGACCCGGTGATCCCCCGCTTCGAGGGGCTGGCGCAGCTCATGCGCGCGGGCGGCAAGGTCGTCGCGGCCAGCCAGATCACGGCGCTCGAGGACGCGCGGGGCAAGCACGTCGTCGTCGTCGGCTACGGCAAGTCCGCCTGCGACGTGGCCGCCGAGCTGGGCCAGGTCGCCGCGACCACCCACGTCGTCGCGCGACACCTGCTGTGGAAGCTCCCCAAGCGGATCGGCAACGCGGTCAACTACAAGTACCTCCTGCTCACCCGCCTGGGCGAAGGGCTGTTCCGGTACCAGACGCTGGGCGGCGGCATGGAGCGCTTCCTGCACGGCCCCGGCAACGGCGTGCGGAAGTCGATGCTCTCGAGCGTCGGCTCGGTCTCGACCAAGCAGCTGCACCTGAAGGAGCTCGGGCTCGTGCCGCGCGGCGAGTTCGCGGACATCGCCCGGTCGACGGTCTCGCTCGCCACCGACGGCTTCTTCGAGCAGGTCGCCGACGGGGCGATCACCGTGCACCGGGACGCCGAGGTCGAGTGCCTCGGGGTGGACGACGACGGTGCCCCGGTCGCCGTGCTCGACGACGGCACGTCCGTGCCCGCGGACCTCGTGGTGTGCGGCACCGGCTTCCACCAGCGCGTGCCGTTCCTCGACGACGACCTGCAGGCGCGCCTGATCGACGACCGCGGCAACTTCCAGCTCTACCGCCAGGTGCTGCCCCATGACGTGCCGCACCTGACGTTCGCCGGGTACAACTCGTCGCTGTTCAGCCCGCTGTCGGCCGAGGTCGCGGCCCTGTGGACCGCCGCCCACCTGGCCGGCTCGGTCCGGGTGCCGCCGATCCAGGTGCGTCGTGAGCACGTGGCGAACCGGGTGGACTGGATGGAGAAGCGCACCGAGGGCAAGCACGCTCGCGGCACCAACGTCATCCCGTTCTCGCTGCACCAGATCGACGAGATGCTGGCCGACCTGGACCTGCAGCTGCCCGCCGCGACGCGCGCCGGCCAGTGGCTGCTGCCGGTGGACCCGAAGGCGTACCGCCACGTGTCCGAGCGGCTGCTCCGGCGGCTCGGCCCGGCGGCGTGACGTCCGCGCGGGAGCCCGGTCCGGTCGGAGGCGGTCAGGCGGCCGTCACACGAACCGGACCGGGAGCTCGCGCGGGTGGCGCACCCACGCCGAGCGCACCGGCACGACGTCGGCCGGCGCGACGGCCAGCTCCAGGTCCGCGACGCGCGCCAGGAAGTGCCCCACGACCGTCCGCGTGATCAGCGGCGCCGTCCGGTGCGCCGGGCAGGCGTGCGCGCCCGTCCCCCACGTGAGGTGGAACCTCGAGTCGACCTGCTCCCACGGGTCCGCCGCCCGGACCGCGCGGTCGGCGTTGGCGGCGGCGACGGCGGGCACGACGGCGTCCCCCGCCGCGATCGCCTGCCCGCCCAGCTCGCCGTCCGCCAGGGCGTAACGCGGCCGCAGGTGCGGCAGCGGCGGGGACTCGCGGGCCACCTCGTCCAGGGCGTCGTCGAGGGAGATGCGCCCGCCGTGCAGCCGGGCGGCGAACGCCGGGTCGGTGAGCAGGCGCTGCAGCGCGGTGGCGATCCACGCGATCTCGGCGTCGTGCGCCGTGGCGAAGACGAGGGCGACGGCGCCCATCACCTCGAGGTCGTTCGTGTGCGCCGGGTGCGCCAGCAGCGCCGAGGTGAGGTCGTCGCTGGGCTCGGCCCGCCGCGCCGCGACGAAGCCCGCGAGCAGGTCCTCCGCCTCGGCAGCGGCCGCGAACGCGTCCTGCGTCCCCGAGCGCTGCACGACCGTCAGCTCGTGCATGCGGCGCGCGTCGGCAAGGGTCATGCCCAGCAGGTCGGCCAGCACCCGCACCGGGACGTCCACGGCGTACTCGGCCACCATGTCGGCGGTGCCGCGGGCGGCGAGCCGGTCCAGCACGGAGACGCACGCGACGTCGACGGTCCGCCGCACGCGCCTGTCCTCGACCGCGTCGAGGGCGTCGGCCAGCGGCGTGCGCAGGCGGCGGTGCTCCGCACCGTCACGGTCGTGAGCGCTGTCGCGCTGCGCGAGCACGGCCCGCGTGGGCGAGCGCCATGCGACGAGCCGCTCCGCCTCGTACCGCCAGTGCCGCGAGTCGCGGGAGAACAACGCCTCGTTGCGCAGCACCGCGGCGACCTCCGCATGGCCCAGCGCCAGCCAGGCGGGCACCCCCGGCTCGAGGTCGACCGGCGCGAGCGCACCCCAGCGCGAGCGCAGGGCCTCGTACCGCGCCGCCGGGTCCGTCGCACCGGCCAGGTCGGCCAGCAGCGGCCGGTCGGCCACGTCCTCGAGCCGCACGACGCGGACCGCCCCCGTGAGGCTCATGCGGCCGCGCTCCCGCCCGCCAGCCGCACGGCATGGGCGACGAGCGCCTTGAGCGCCTCCACGGCCTGCCGACGCTCGCGCAGGTCGCCCGACACCACGGGCGTGCCGGCCGGCAGGTCGAGCGCGGCGCGCACGGCGTCCGTGGAGTGCTGCGCGCCCGGGAACTCGTTCACCACCACCGCGACCGGCAGCGACGTGTGCTCCTCCAGCTGGTCCAGCACCTCGAAGCTGTCCTCCAGCCGGCGCGTGTCCACGACGACGAGCGCGCCCACGGCGCCGTCCGCCAGGCCGACCCACAGGTCCCAGAAGCGCTTCTGGCCCGGGGTGCCGAACAGGTAGAGCGCGGTGGACCCACCCACCGTGACACGGCCGAAGTCCATCGCGACCGTCGTCGTCGACTTGTCCCCCAGCCGCGGGTCGACACCCAGGCTGGCCGCCGTCACGGTCTCCTCGGTGCTCAGCACGGGGATCTCGCTGACCGCACCGATGAGGGTGGTCTTGCCGACGCCGTACGCGCCCACCACCAGCACCTTGACCGAACGCTCGACCGTGGGCGCCAGGTGCAGCGCCGCCCCGGTGACGGCCGCCGGCTCAGAACCGGCGGAGCCCATCGAGGACCTCCTCCAGCAGGTCGACGCCCGGCAGGACGTGCTCGCCGTGCGACCGGATCGTCAGGTAGCCGGCGTCGACCAGGTCGGAGGCCAACACGGCGGCCAGGCTCGTGGGCAGGCTCAGGTACGCGGCGAGCTCCGCGAGGGCGAGCGTGCCGCGGCACGTCTCGAGGAGCGCGCGCTCGTGCCGCCCGGCGCCGACGGGCAGCTCGCGCCCGTCGTCCACGGCGCACAGCAGCGTCTCGGGCCGCAGCGTGTTGCGGCTCGGGTGCGCTCGACCTCCCGTGAGGACATAGGAGCGGACCGGGTGGTCGCGGTAGCCGTCCGCCGGCGTCTGGGTGGCCATCGTCCGCCTCAGTCCTGGAGCGCAGGCTCGGTGCCGAGGGCGCGCTCGCCGATCATGAGCACCTGTGCCTGCATCTGCTGTGCCACGAGTCCCGGGTCCACCGTCGTGTCCGTGACCACCGCGAGCCGCGAGCCGTCGCCCGCACCGCGCACGAACAGGAAGCCGCCCTCGAACTCGACGAGCACCTGGCGCAGCCGATCGCCCGCGCCGAACTCCCGCCCCATGCTCATGCCGAGCGCGACGAGCCCGGCGCAGGCGGCTGCGACCTTGTCGGCCGTGTCGGGCTCGGTGACGTCGGTGCGGACCTTCACGAGGCCGTCGGAGCTGAGCACGACGGCGTGCTCGACGCCCCGCACCCCCGCCACCAGGTCGAGCATCCAGCTGTCCGGGTGCGCGGACAGCGGCGGCGTCGCGTCGGTGGTCTGGGTCGTCATGAGTCCTCCGGGGTCCCGTCCGTCACGGCGGACGGCGGCTGGCTGGTGCGGTCGGTGGCCGTGCGGTCGGTGGCCGTGCGGTCGGTGGCCGTGCGGTCGGTGGAGAAGAACGCGCCGATCCAGGCGCCCGCCTCTTCCGCCGACTGGGCGGGTGCGGTTTCGGGCGCGACGCTCCCCACGGCGGTGCGCGGACCGGCCGGGACGGCACGCTGGGCGCCCGTGGCCGGGCCGGTGCCGCGGCGGGAGCGCCGCTGGGGCAGCGCGGGCACCCCTGCGGTGACCGGGCCGGGAGCCGGCGCCGGCCCGGCGGCGGCGGCGGCGTCCTCGGGCCAGGCCGCCGCCACGCTCGGGGCGAGCGTCTCCGGGGCCGCGGCGGCCGTGGTGGTCAGGTCGGCGGGCACCATGACGACGGCCCGCAGGCCGCCGTACACGGACTCCTGGAGGTCGACGCGCAGGTCGAGGGCGCGGGCGTACGACCCGACGACCGCCAGACCGGTCTGCGGCACCTCGCCCAGGTCGGCGATGCCCACGGGCCGGGCGCCGGACGCGACCGCGCGCACCCGGTCCAGCTCGCGGGCCACCATGCCGACGCCGCAGTCGTCGACCTCGATGACGGCGCCGCGCTGCACCTGCCGGACGGCGACGAGCACCTGGGTGCTCGGCGGGGAGCACTGCGTCGCGTTCGCGAGCAGCTCGGCCACGACGTGCACGATCGGCTCGACCGCGCGGCCGACGACGGCCAGCCCCGGGTCGCCGGACACCTCGACCCGCTGGAACGCCGTGATGCGCCCGGCGGCGGCACGGACGACGTCGGGCAGCGGCAGCGGGTCGTCCCAGGTCTGGCCGGGCCGCCGGCCGCACAGCGCGACGAGGTTCTGCGCCTGCCGCGCGTGCTGGGCGGCCGCGTGGTCGATGCGCATGGAGGTCTGCAGCACGTCGGGGTCGGCGGCGTGCTGCTGCACCATGCGTGCCGCCTCCTCCTGGATGCGGTGCGCGGAGGCCTGCACCTTGCGGCCCAGCGCGACGACGGCGGTCTCGACCGCGAGGCGCTGCTCGTCGCGGGCCTCGCGGGTGCGCGCCAGCTCGACGGTCGTGTCGTCGAGGGCGCGGCCACCCGCCGCGAGGTCCGTGGCCAGCGCGTCGCGCTCGGCGCGCAGGTCCCGGCGCTCGGTGTCGGCCCGCGCGGCCGCACGCGACAGCAGGGCCACCGCGACGACGACGAGCAGGGCCGCCGCCGCGGCCAGGGCCCACCCGGCCTCGCGCGGCAGCCGGTCGTCGAGCAGCGGCGCGGCCGCTGCGCACAGCACGGCCGCCGCGCCGCAGAGCTGGGCCGGCACGCGCGTCGTCGCGCGCAGTCCGGCAGAGGTCGTCGTGCTCACCACACCCCCGTGGGTGGAAAGGTCGGGTCCGACGGCGTTGCTCCGGCCACGAAAGCGGCCTTCTCCGCGAAACCCCTGGAACGTCCATACGGGATCAATGCCCTGACCAGGAGTTTCTACCACGGGCACGCCCCGGGTGAAAGGAACCCCCGGTCGGCGCGCCCGGCGCCCGGCCGCCGTCCGCCGTCCGGCGGCTAGGGTGCCCAGCATGACCGCCGAGCACCTCGAGACCGCCCCGTCCGCCGCCCCGACGACACCGCTCGACCCGTCCGCGCCGGACCCGTTCGCGTGGCTCGAGGAGGTCGAGGGCGAGGAGGCGCTGGCCTGGGTGCGCGAGCGCAACGACCACGCGCACACGACCGTCGGGTCGGCCGAGGGCTTCGCGGCGACGGAGGCCGCCGTCCGCGAGGTGCTCGACTCCGACGAGCGCATCCCCGACGTCTCGCGCATCGGCGACCACCTGTACAACTTCTGGCGCGACGCCGAGCACGAGCGCGGCCTGTGGCGACGCACGACGCTCGGGTCCTACCGCACCGACGACCCGGCGTGGGAGACCGTGCTCGACCTCGACGCCCTCGCCACGGCCGAGGGCGAGAGCTGGGTGTGGCACGGCGCGTCGCTGCTGCGCCCGACGCCCGAGCAGCTCGCCGCCGGCGAGCCGTGGCGGCGCGCGCTGGTGGACCTCTCCCCCGGCGGATCCGACGCCGACGTCACCCGCGAGTTCGACCTCGTCGCCAAGCGGTTCGTGCCCGCCACCGAGGGCGGCTTCGAACGGGACACGGCGCGCGACGACGGCCGCACCGGCGCCAAGGGCGGCCTGGCCTGGGCGGACGAGGACACGGTGTACGTGTTCACCGACCTCGGGCCGGGCACCACGACCCCCTCCGGCTACCCGCGGACCGTCCGGCTGTGGCGTCGCGGGACGCCGCTGACGGACGCGGCGCTCGTGTACGAGGGCGCCGAGGACGACATGTACATCTCGGCGCGCCGTTCCCGCACGCCGGGCTTCGAGCGGGACCTCGTGAGCCGGTCGATCGCGTTCTACCGCTCCGAGACCTTCCTCGTCGAGGCCGTCGGCACGCCACGGCAGCGTCTCGTGAAGATCGACGTGCCCGAGTCCGCCGAGGTCGGCTTCCACCGCGAGTGGCTGCTCGTCGAGCTGCGCGACGACTGGACCGTCACCTCCAGGGCGGGCGAGCGCACCTACCCCTCCGGATCCCTGCTCGCGGCGCCCGCCGACGCGTTCCTGGCCGGCTCCCGCGACCTGGCCGTGCTGTTCGAGCCCACGCCGTCGACGTCGCTGGTCGGCGCCTCCTGGACGCGCCACCACCTGGTCGTCAACGTGCTCGACGACGTGAAGAACGCCCTGCACGTGCTCACCCCGCCCGCGGACGCGTCCCCCGGCGCGGCCTGGACGCGCTCCGAGCTGCCGCTCGGCGGCGGGCTGCTGACCGTCGGGGTGCGCGCCGTCGACGCGGTGGACAGCGACGACGTCTGGGTCACCACGACCGGCTACCTCACGCCGTCGACCCTCGCGCTGGCGACCGTCACCGGGCCGGGGGCGGAGCCGGGCGTGCCCGAGCCGCTCAAGGCGGCGCCGGCATACTTCGACGCCGACGGCATGGTCGCGGTGCAGCACTTCGCCGTGTCCGACGACGGCACCCGCGTGCCGTACTTCGTCGTGGGCCGCGCGGAGCTGGTCCAGCCGGCAGACCCGGCGGCCGCGGGCACGGCGCCCACGCTGCTGTACGGGTACGGCGGCTTCGAGATCCCGCTGCTGCCCGGCTACTCCGGCACGGTGGGGCGGGCCTGGCTCGCCCGCGGCGGCGTGTACGTCGTGGCGAACATCCGCGGCGGCGGCGAGTACGGCCCCGCGTGGCACCAGGCCGCGCTGCGCGAGAAGCGGCACAAGGCCTACGAGGACTTCGCCGCCGTCGCGCGCGACCTCGTGGACCGCGGCATCACGACGCCCGCCCACCTCGGTGCGCAGGGCGGCTCCAACGGCGGGCTGCTGGCGGGGAACATGCTCACGCGGTACCCCGACCTCTTCGGCGCCGTCGTGGTGCAGGTGCCGCTGCTCGACATGTTGCGCTACTCGCACCTGCTCGCGGGCGCGTCGTGGATCGCGGAGTACGGCGACCCCGACACCGCCGACTGGGAGTTCGTCCGCACGTTCTCCCCGTACCACCTCCTCGACGGGGACCGCCGCTACCCGCCCGTGCTGTTCACGACGTCGACCAAGGACGACCGCGTGCACCCGGGCCACGCGCGCAAGATGGCCGCGCTGATGCTGGCGGCGGGCGCCGACGTCACGTCGTACGAGAACGTCGAGGGCGGGCACGGCGGCGCGGCCAACAACGCGCAGGCCGCGCACATGTCCGCGCTGGCGTGGACCTTCCTGCACGAGCGCCTGGCCTGACCGCACCGTCGGTCGAGCCCGTCGAGACCGGGGACCGGGTCTCGACGGGCTCGACCACCGGAGCGGGTCTCGACAGGCTCGACCGGCGGGTGGGTCAGGCGCGGGGCGCCGTGGCCTCTGCCGTGTCGAGCGCTGCACGCACCGACGTCCACGACGCGAGCTGCGCGCGCACGTCCTCCCGGGTCTCCGTGGCCAGGGCCTCGTCGTAGGCGCGCTCGAGCAGGTCGTCGACGAGGACCTTCGCGCCGGTGGCGGCCGACTCGACGGCCGCGGCCACCATGACGAGGCTGAGCACGTTCTCGTGCACCTCGCCCATGGGTGCAGGGCCGCCGTCGAGCGCCGCCAGGAAGGTCGCCAGCGACCCGGCGATCCCGTCGCCGGGGTCCGCGCCCTCGGCCGCCGCGCTCGGCCCGTCGAGGACCGGCTCGTGGTCGCCGTCCCAGAGCGCGGTACCGTCACGCCCCGAGAGCCGCCACGACCCGTTCCACGACGTCTCCTGACCGGGGCTGCACCAGCTCCCCGTGTAGGCGTACCGCACGCCCCCGGTCATCTCGAAGACCGCGGTCGCCGCAGCGTCGCCGGTGTACCAGCTCCACGACGGGTTGAACTCCTCGCAGTACACCGCGACGGGCTCGGCCCCCAGCAGGAACCGGGCGGTGTCGAACGGGTGGATCGCCATGTCGAGCAGGAGGGGGTGCGCCATCTCGTCGCGGAAGCCGCCGAAGCGGGGCGCCTTGAAGAACTCCGTGGTCAGCACCCCCAGGTCGCCCAGGGTGCGCGCCTGCTCCCGGAAGGCGAAGAGCTGCCGGTTGTAGCGGCGCGACTGGCTCACGACGAAGAGCTCGCCGGTCACCTCGGCGGCAGCGGCGAGCGAGAGCGCGCGCGGCACGGACTCGGCCACCGGCTTCTCGCCCAGCACGGGCAGCCCCGCGAACAGCGCGGCGGTGGTGACGGGATGGTGCGCGGCCGGGACGGTGACGTTCACGACGGCCCGCGCCCCGGTCTCGCGGGCGAGGGCGACGGCGTCCGTGCCCACCGGGACGCCCGCCAGGCCGGCGTCGGCGAGCGCCCCGCGGGCCGCGTGGAGGTCGAGGTCGACGACGCCTGCGAGCTCGGCGCCCGCCTCCGCCTGGATCGCCGCGAGCCACGCCCGGCCCATGCCGCCGGCGCCGACGAGGACGAGCGGGGTGCTCACAGCCCGGCCTCCGCCGCGGCGGCGCGCGCGTCGTCGTTCAGCGCGCCGCCGTAGCCCTGGCCGCGGTAGAAGTCCTCGGTCTCGTACCGCAGCAGGGTGGGGGTCGTCCGCTCGGGGCGCAGGGTGACGGCCCACCCGACGGCGTTGGAGATGACCTTGCGGACCCCGTCGTGGAAGTACGTCGGGTATTCCTGGTCCCCCGGGCGGAAGTAGAAGATCTTGCCGAAGCCACGCCGGTAGGTGATCCCGGAGCGGAAGACCTCCCCGCCGGAGAACGTGCTGAGGAAGACGGTCTCGTCCGGGGCGGGGACGTCGAAGAACTCCCCGTACATCTCGTCCTCCTCGATGATCATCGGGTGCGGGACGCCCTGGGCGATGGGGTGCGTCGGGTCGATGGTCCACACCAGCTCGCGGTCGTGCTCGGCACGCCAGCGCAGGGTGCAGGTGGTGCCCATGAGCTTCATGAAGATCTTCGACCAGTGGCCGGAGTGCAGGACGATCAGCCCCATCCCGTCCAGCACGTGCCGGTGCACCCGCTCGACGACCTCGTCGGAGACCTCGCCGTGCGCGGCGTGCCCCCACCACGTGAGGACGTCGGTGTCGCGCAGGACCTCCTCGGTGAGGCCGTGCTCGGGGTCGTCGAGCGTGGCCGTGCGCACGCGCACGCCGGCGCCGAGGTGGGCCTCGATGCCCTGCGCGACGGCGCCGTGCATGCCGTCGGGGTAGCGGGCGGCGACCTCCGGCTCGAGCTGCTCGTGGCGGTTCTCGCCCCAGACGGTGACGCGGATCGGTGCGGACATGATGTCTCCTTCTCTCGGATGGGTCGGGATCTCGGGCGGGACGCCGGTCACTTGACCGCCCCGCCGGTGGCGCCGGCGGCCACGTACTTCTGGGCGATCACGAGGAGCACGATCGCGGGGACCGAGGCGAGCACGGCGGTGGCCATCACCGCGCTCCAGTCGTTCACGTACGCGCCGAGGTAGGTGTAGATGCCGAGCGTGACGGGCCGGACGTCCTCGGTGGTCGTCAGCGTCAGCGCGAACAGGAAGTCGCTCCACGTGAAGAGGAACGTGAACAGGGCGGCCGTGATGACCGCGTTGCGGCTGATCGGCAGCACGACCGACACGAACGCGCGGACCGGGCCCGCGCCGTCGACCAGGGCGGCCTCGACGACGGCCGGCGGCAGCGACTGCATGAAGGCCCGGCAGATGAGGATCGCGAACGGGATGCCCGCGGTGGAGTCGGCGAGGATCAGCCCGGGGATCGAGTTGAGCAGCCCGAGGTCCGCGTACGCGCCGTAGAGCGCGTTCGCGATGACGATCCCGGGGATCATCTGGCTGATGAGGATGCCGAACAGGACCAGCCCGGCCCAGCGCAGGCGGAACTGGGCCAGCGCGTAGGCCGCCGGGACGGCGATCGCCAGGCTCAGGACGACGCTGCCGAGCGCGACGACCATGCTCGTGACGAGGTGGGCGCCCTGGTCCGCGAGCGCCGTGCGATAGCCGCTCAGGTCGGGCGCCAGCGGCAGCCACGAGGTGTCGACGGTCGCGCCGTTCGGCTGCAGCGACGCGTTCACCATCCAGTAGATCGGGAACAGCAGGACGGCGATGACGAGGATTCCCGCCGCGGTGTGCAGCCAGGGGTGTCGGACGGTGGTCATGGGCCTCACTCATCCACGGCGCGCCGGTTGAGGCGCAGATAGACGGCAGCGAAGACCAGCGAGATCACGATGAGGATGTTGCTCACCGCTGCCCCCTGGCCGAAGTCGAAGGTGGCGAACGACAGCTGGTAGGACTGCGTGGCCAGGGTCTGCGTGGCGTTGGCGGGCCCTCCCCCGGTGAGCCCCAGGATGATGTCGAGCACCTTGAGCGTGTAGACGACGCCGAGCACCAGCACCACGGTGACCACCGGCCGCAGCATGGGCCACGTGATGTGCCGGAACGCCCGCCGGCCGGTGGCGCCGTCGAGCGCGCCCGCCTCGTAGAGCTCGTCGGGGATGCCCTGCAGGCCGCCGTGCAGGATGACGGCGTTGAACGGGATGCCGATCCAGACGTTGACCGCGATCACCGTGACCAGCGCCAGCGACGTGCTGCTCAGCCACGGCACGCCCGTGTCCACCAGGCCGGTGCCCACGAGCACCCGGTTGATCGCCCCCGACTCGGTGTCGAGGAGCCACTTCCACACGGCGCTCGCCGCGATGAGCGGGATGAGCCAGGGCAGCAGGATCAGCGACCGGAGGAACCCGGAGAGCGGGAACCGGCGCCGGAAGAACAGCGCGATCCCCAGCCCGAGGGCGAACTGGCCGGCGATGGAGCCCACCGTGAACACGACCGTGTTGAGCAGGGCCGTGCGGAACAGCGGGCTGCCCACCACCTCGCGGTAGTTGTCGAGGCCGGCCCAGGGCGCCTGGCCCGTGAAGAAGGTCGAGATCGTGTAGTGCTGGAAGCCCATCACGACGTTCTGCACCACGGGGTAGCCGTAGAACAGCAGCAGGTAGACGACGGCGGGCCCGAGGAAGAGGGCCGCCACGAGCCGGCGCTGGCGTGCGCGCGCGGCGCCCGGGCGCCGGCGCGGCGAGGCGGACGCCGGGCGGGGACGGGTGCGTACCGGGGCGAGCGTGGACGTCATGCGTACTCCCCCGCTTCCCGGAGCGCGTCGGCCGCTGAGACCTGGCCGGACAGCGCGAGCTGGACCGCCGTGTAGAGGGCGGTGGCGGTGGCCGGCCAGTCGGGGCCGAGCTGGGCGGTCCGGGCGCGGGCGTCGCCGAGGAGGTCGGCGAAGGCCGCCATCTCCGGGCGCCGCTCGAGGAACGCGTCCGTGAGGGCGTGGCGGCCCGGCACCGTGAAGCGCTGCTCCGCCATGGACAGGATGCTGTCGTCGGCGAGGAACCGGGTCAGCACCTGGGCGGCGAGCCGCTCCTTGGCGCGGTCACCGGTGGCCGGGACGGTCCACACCTCGCCCCCGAGCGGCGCGACGGCCGCCTGGGTGGCCGGGTCGCGGGTCGGGAGCGTGACGACGTCGTACTCCAGCCCCTCGACGCCGGACAGCTCCGGGATCTGCCAGGGCCCGTTGACCATCATGGCCGCACGGCCCGCGACGAACTGGTCCTTGACGTCCGCCTGGCTCCAGTTCAGCACCGAGGTCGACGCGTGACCCTGGCGGACCAGTCCGGCGAGCAGGTCCAGGGCGCCGGCTGCCTCGGGCGACGCGATGTCGCGCTCGTCGGCCCCGTTCGACCAGAAGAAGGGCAGGTACTGCCAGGTGCCCTCGTACGTCGCGTTCCCGCAGAAGGCGATGCCGTACCGGTCGCCCCGGGTCAGCGCCGCCGCCGCCTCCCGCAGGGCGCTCCAGGTGGTGGGCGGCTCGATGCCCGCCGCCTCCAGCGCCGGGACGTCGTAGAACAGCGCGACGGTGTTGACCGTCGGTGCCAGGCCGTAGACGCGGCCCTCGTAGGTGCCGGCCGCCGTGACGCCGTCGGTGTACCCGTCCGTGGGGATGCCGAGCGCGTCGAACGGCCGCAGCGCGGTGGTGGAGGCGATCTGCTGCAGGTCCGGGTTGTCGAGCATGAGGATGTCCGGCAGCGTGCCGGACGACCCCTGCTGCAGCACGCGCTGGATCAGCGAGTCGCCCGCGACCGACACCCGCTCGAGCGTCACCCCGACCTCGGCCGCCGCGGCGGCGAGCGCGCCGCCGATGATCGTCCGGTCAGGGTCGTTGGTGTAGGTGTCGAGGACCCGCAGCGTGCGGGGGCCGGTCGCGCCGGTGCTGCCGCAGCCGGCCAGCAGGGCCGCGAGCGGGGCGACCAGCCCTGCCGTCGTGACGGCCCGGCGGCTGACCGGCCGGTCGTACCAGGGGGCCGCGGGCGGCGGCCCCTCCCTCGTCGTCGATGCGCATCGATGTCCCATGCGTCTCCACCTTCCTCGTCATCGGTTCGGGTAGCTGTCCGGGTGCGGGTCGCGCGCCCGGGGTCGTCCGGGGACTACCCCGCCGGCCTCGCGGCACGCGTCGACCCGCGGCGCGCGAGCACCGCGGGCACGAGCTCCGGGCCGCGGCCCGGAACGGTGTCGTCGTCGATCAGCGCGAAGACGCGCTCCATCACGCGTCGGGAGACGTCCCGCGGCTGCGTCGAGGCGGCGGTCAGGCCGTACGACTCCGCCTCGGAGTCGGTGGCCAGTCCCACCACGTCGGCGTCCCGGCCGGGGCGGCGGCCTCGGTCGGAGAGCGCGCGCAGCGTCTCCGGGATCGCCGTCACGAGCACCAGCCCGGGCACCTCGCCGGAGTCCAGCGCGCGATCGACCGCCCCGCGCACGTCGGCCTCGCCGGCGGGCCGGTGCCAGCGCAGCTCGACGCCACGCTCGGCGGCCGTCGCCCGGGCGCCGCGCTCGAAGCGCGGCACGTAGTTGATGCCCTGCGCGACGGCGTCAGGCCCCCAGCCCAGCACGTCGACCGTCCGGTGCCCCAGGTCGGCCAGCTCGGCCACGAGCAGCCCGCCGGCCCCCTCGAAGTCGAAGTCGAGGCAGTCGAGGCCGGTGCTGTCGCCCGGGATGCCGATGAACACGACGGGCAGGGGCAGCGACCGCGCCACCGCCACGCGCTCGTCCTCGGTGCCGACCTCCATGACGACGACGGCGTCGCACAACGAGCGGCCCGCGACGCGGCGCAGCCCGGCCGGGCCCTCGTCGGCGGTCACGAGGAGCACGTCGTGGTCGCGGCGGCGGGCGGCCAGCACGATCTCCTCGACGAACATCATGAGCCGCTGCGCGCCGGCCTCCGGCTTCATCGGCACGACGACCGCGATGGTGCTGGTGCGGTGCCCGGCCAGGGCCCGCGCCCCGGCGTGGGGCTCGTAGGTCAGGCGGTCGATGGCCTCCTGGACGCGTCTCCGCGTCTCCGGGGAGATCGGGCGCTTGCCGCTCATGACGTAGGAGACCGTCGACTGCGACACCCCGGCCTCGCGCGCGACGTCGGCGCTCGTGGGGCCCTTCGGCATGTCGCCCTCCTCGTCGCGGAACGTCATCGATGCGCATCGATGCGCATGGCCGACGACACTAACGAACGCGCCACGGTGTGGCAAGGGGCGGACGACGGGCGCCCCGGTCGAGCCTGCCGAGACCCAGGACCAGGTCTCGACAGGCTCGACCGCCCGGCCGGGTCAGGAGTGCGGCACCGTCGCCGTGATGAGCGTGCCGTCGTCGCGCCGGTTGCCGGACAGCGCGCGCAGGCTGGGACGGCCCGGGCGGACCGGGCCCTGGCCGTCGAGGGCCACGACGACCGGCTCGCCCGGCCCGACCTTCACCTGCTCGCCGCGCACCACGACCTGCGCCCCGTCCCCCGTCTCCGTGGCGAGCTCGAGCTCGTCGGGCCGCACCGTGACGCGCAGGCGCGAGCCCTGCCAGGTGACGCGGAACGTCAGGGCCTCCCAGCCCTGCGGCAGCCGCGGGTCGAAGGACAGCACGCCGTCGTGGTCGCGCATGCCGCCGAACCCGAACGCGAGCGCGGACCAGGTGCCGCCCGCGGACGCGACGTGCACGCCGTCGGCCGCGTTGTCGTGCAGGTTGGCCAGGTCCACGAGCAGCGACGACACGAAGTACTCGAGCGCGAGCTCGTGGTACCCCACCTCGGCCGCGACGATCGACTGCACGACGCCGGACAGGGTCGAGTCGCCCGTGGTCAGCGGGTCGTAGTACTCGAAGTCGGCCAGCTTCTGCTCGGCGGAGAAGTGCTGCCCCTGCAGGAACAGCGCGAGCACCACGTCGGCCTGCTTGAGCACCTGGTACCGGTAGATCACCAGGGGGTGGTAGTGCAGCAGCAGCGGCCGCTTGGTCACCGGCGTCGCCGCCAGGTCCCAGATCTCCCGCTCCAGGAAGTGCGAGTCCTGCGGGTGGATGCCGATGCTCTCCGCGTACGGGATCGACATGTGGTCGGCGGCCCGCGTCCACTCGGTGGTCTCGTGCACGCCGAGCGACAGGCGGTCGACGAGGCGGGCGTAGTCCTCCGGGTACTCCTCGCGCATCGTCTCCACGACGATCGCCGCGGCGCGCAGGTTGAACCGCGCCATGACGTTGGTGAACAGGTTGTCGTTCACCACGGTCGTGTACTCGTCCGGACCCGTGACGCCGTGGATGTGGAAGTTGTCGTCGCCGTTGGCCCGCCAGAAGCCCAGGTCCTCCCACATGCGGGCCGTCTCGACGAGGACGTCGGCGGCCTCCCGGCGCAGGAAGTCCCTGTCGCCCGTGGCGCGCACGTACTGCACCAGCGCGAAGCAGATGTCGGCGTCGATGTGGTACTGCGCCGTGCCTGCCGCGTAGTAGGCCGACGCCTCCTCCCCGTTGATCGTGCGCCACGGGAAGAGGGCGCCCTTCTGCGAGAGCTCCCGGGCGCGCCGACGCGCGGCGTCGAGCATCTGGTACCGGAACCGCAGCGCGTTGCGGGCGTACCGCGGGCTCGTGTACGTGAGGAACGGGAGCACGTAGATCTCCGTGTCCCAGAAGTAGTGCCCCGAGTAGCCGCTGCCGGTCAGGCCCTTGGCGGGGACGCCGGAGCCCTCGGCCCGCGCGGTGGCCTGGGCGAGCTGGAAGAGGTTCCAGCGCACCGCCTGCTGGATCTCCGGGCGGCCGGCGATCTCGACGTCCGACCGGGCCCAGTAGTCGTCCAGCCACGTGCGCTGGTGGGCGAACTGCTCCTCGATGCCGCCGACGCGCACGCGGTCCAGCGTGCGGCGGCACCGGTCGACGAGCTCGCGCGTCGGGACGCCGCGGGACGTGTGGTACGTCGCCACCTTGGTGAGCCGGATGGTGTGCCCGGCCTTCGCGTCGACGCGGAAGACGTGCTTGGCGAGATCGTCTTCGACCTGCGTGCGCACGTCCCACTCGTCCTCGGTCTCCAGGTGGTGGTCGGCCGCGACGGCGAGCGTCATGCCGGAGTTGGTGCACCGGTAGGACAGCACGAGGCGCTCGTCGTCGCCCCAGCGGGTCTGCGGCTGCAGCACCCGGCCCGCGAACGCCTCGGCCTTGCGCGGGTCGAAGCCCTCCCCGAGCGAGGCGGAGGACACGTGGTACTCGTCCTGCCCGTCCTGCCGGTTGAGGATCTGCGACGAGATCGCCACGGGGCCGTCCGCGTCCAGCAGCGTGACCTCGAACGTCATCACGGCCAGGTGCCGCTCGACGAACGAGACCATGCGCTCGGTGCTCACCTGCACCCGCTTGCCCGACGGCGTGCGCCACAGGATCTCGCGGCGCAGCACACCGTCGCGCAGGTCCAGGGAGCGCTCGTAGTCCACGAGGTCGGCCACGGGGAGCAGCAGGGGCTCGTCGTCCACGTAGAGCCGGATCACCTTGGTGTCCGGTGCGTTGACGATGGTCTGCCCGACCTTGGCGAAGCCGTACGCCTCCTCGGCGTGCCGGATCGGCCACGTCTCGTGGAAGCCGTTGACGAAGGTGCCGTGCGCGTGGGACTCGCGGCCCTCCTCGACATTGCCGCGCATGCCGAGGTAGCCGTTGCCCACCGCGAAGAGCGACTCGGTGACGCCGAGGTCCTCCGCGGAGAACTCGGCCTCCACGAGACGCCACGGCTCGGCGGGGAAGCGCAGCCGGTCCACGGACCGCTGCTCGTCGACGGTGCGGCGGATCATGCCTGCTCCCCCTGGTTGTCGGCCGGCCGGGCGACGGGACGGGCCGGGGTGTCCAGGACGGCCGCGTCGAGCTCGCCGAGGTCGGCGACCACGCGGTCCGCGCCGTGCGCGACGAGGGCCTGCGCCCCGACGCCGCGGTCGACGCCGAGCACCAGACCGAACGGACCTGCCGCGCCGGCCTGCACGCCGGACAGGGCGTCCTCCACGACGACCGCCTCGGCGGCCGGGACGCCGAGCAGTGCGGCGGCCCGCAGGTACGTGTCCGGCGCCGGCTTCCCGGCCAGGTGCTCGCGCGCCGCGACGTTGCCGTCCACGACGACGGCGAAGCGCTCCGTCAGCCCGGCCGCGGCGAGCACGGCGGGCGTGTTGCGCGACGACGAGACCACGGCCACCTGCGCGCCCGCGGCGGTCACGGCGTCCAGGAACCGCACCGATCCCGGGTAGGGGGCGATGCCCTCCTCGTCGAACATCCGGTTGACGATGACGTCCTTGCGGTTGCCGAGCGCGCACACGGTGTCCTCGCCGGGCGCATCGTCGGCCGCACCGCGCGGCAGCTCGACGCCGCGGGAGGCGAGGAACGTCGCCACGCCGTCGTACCGCGGTTTGCCGTCGATGTGCGCGAAGTAGTCCGCGGACGTGTACGGCGCGAGGCCCCGGGCGTCGCAGTAGGGCGCGAACAGGCGCTCCCACGCCCGCATGTGCACCTCGGCGGTCGGGGTGAGCACGCCGTCGAGGTCGAACAGCACGGCTCGGAGGCTGGTCACGAGGATCCTTCGCGGGTCGGGGTCAGATCGTGGGCGAGAGGCACGCCGTGGTGCCCGACGCCGGGGTTCAGCCTACTGAGTCCGCGTCGGCCGCCGCGCGCCCTCGCCGCACCGTACCGACATCTCCCCGGATCGGTCCCACGCCGGTCCCCCACCGGTCTCGCACCCGGTCCCAGGAGGGCGTGGTCTGGGCCGGGTCAGGAGGCGGCGCGCTCGGCGAGCGCCTCCGCCACCCGGCCGAGGTTCGCCAGCTCCGCGCGATGGGTGTCGACGTCCGCGAGGCTCCGTCGCGGGGCGGCGAGCAGCGTGACGTCCCCCAGCCCGGCCGCCGGCAGCCCGATGCGGCGCCACGGCTCCGCGACCAGGCGCACAAGCTCCCCGAGCTGCGGCCCGGAGCACTGCGAGACCGTGGCGGGCGGCAGCCCCGCCCACAGCGCCAGGCCACGCTCCGTGGCGCGGGCCAGCAGCTCCCAGGCCCGCTCGTTCCAGCCGCTCCCCTCGCGACCGCCGCCGAGGTCGGCGAGGTCGAGGCCCACGGCATCCGCCCCGGCGAGCGCGACAGGCGGGACGCCGACCCAGGTGGCGCCGAGGTGCACCACGACGCGCGCGCCGGCGTCGTGCGCGGCGTCGACGACGGGCTGCAGCCCCTCCACGACGTCGGGACCGGGCACCGCCCGCAGGCGGGAGTAGCCCGAGAAGCTGGGCAGCACGCCCGCGTGCACCTGGCCCAGCAGCGGCTCCGTGAGCTGCACGACCGCCGTCGCACCCGGCACCTGCATGCGCACGTCGGCGAGGTGGGCGCGGACCGCCTCGGCCAGTGCGAGCGACAGGTCCTGGCGGGCGCCGACGTCGGCGAGCACGCGGTCGCCCCGCGCCGACCACAGCTGGGCCGCGAGGGTCCACGGGCCCACGAGCTCGAGCGCGAGCGGACCCGTGTGCCCGACGGCCGCGACCGCCAGCGCGGACAGGTCCTCGCGGAGCAGCCCCTCGGCGCGGCGCAGGTCGGCACCGGGACGGTCGGTCAGCTTCCAGCCGTGGGGCCCCAGCTCGACCGGCATCTCGGCCAGCAGCGCCGCCGTGCGCCCGACGGCGTCCGCCCCCGGCCCCCGCCCGGGGAGCTGGGCGAGGAACGGCACGGGGTCGACGCCGGTGGGCAGCGACGCCAGGTCGTCCAGGACGGTCTGCTGCGCCGTCAGCTCGTCGTGCGTGCCACCGGGCCACGGGCCGTGCCCGGAGACCGCCGTCATGCCTCCGCCCCCGGCTCGACCGGGCGCTCGTCCACGAAGTTCACCACCACGTCACCTCTCGCGCCACGTCATGCCGCGGCGACTTGTCGCTCTCGAAGAGTAGGAGCACGGTAACGGTCCGACGAAGGAGTCCCGATGTCCGTCATCCTCGACCAGGCGCCCGCGACACCAATGGGCGGGGCCGTCGCGTCGTCGTCCGCGCACGCGACGGGCGGGTCGACCGTGCTCTCCACCCCCCGAGCGGTCGCGACCCGGGTGCATGCGAACGCGATGCCCTCGGGCGCGGAGGCGGTGCTGCGCCGCCAGCTCGCGCCCGGCTTCCACAACCACGACGTGCTGCCGGGCTGCGCCGGCGGGCCCGACGCCCTGGTCGCCACCATGCGCTGGTTCCACGACGCGTTCGACGAGCAGCGGGTCGAGGTGCTGCACGCCGTCGCCGACGGCGACATGGTGGCCCTGCACGTCGCGTTCAGCGCGCTGCACTCGGGGTTCTTCCTCGGCGTCGCGCCGTCGCACCGGCGCTTCACCGTGCGCGAGATGCACCTGGTGCGCGTGGCCGACGGGCTCGAGGCCGAGCACTGGGTGATGCGCGACCAGGTGTGGTGGGAGCACGAGCTGCGCCGCTGACCGCCGTGGGAGACTGCGGGCATGCGGATCACCGTGCGCAACGCCCGTTTCCAGCAGCTGCAGACGTTGCTCACCAACCGCACCAAGCGGGGCCGGGCCGGGGAGTTCCTGGTGCAAGGCGTGCGACCGGTCTCGATGGCCGTGGAGCACGGCTGGCAGGTGCGCACCCTGCTGCACGAGACCGACCGGCGCCTGTCGTCCTGGGCCCAGGACGTGCTGCAGACCACGGGCGCGGAGACGATCGCGATGGCCCCGGAGCTGCTCGCCGAGCTCTCGGAGAAGGACACCGGCGCCTCCGAGCTGCTGGCCGTCGTCGCGATGCCGGCGGACGACCTCACCCGGGTCCCCGTAGGGCCGTCGTTCCTCGGCGTCGTCTTCGACCGGCCCACCCAGCCGGGCAACGTCGGGGCGGTCGTCCGGTCGGCCGACGCGTTCGGCGCCGACGGGCTGGTCGTGACGGGCCACGCCGCCGACCCCTACGACCCGAAGGCGGTGCGCGCCTCGACCGGCTCCCTGTTCGCCCTGCCCGTGGTGCGTGCCGCCTCGCACGCCGAGGTCATGGACTGGGTCGGCGCGCAGCGGGACGCCGGGACGCCCGTCACCGTCGTCGCGACCGACGAGGACGGCGACGCCGCGCCCGCCGACGTCGACCTCACCGGCCCGGTGCTGCTCGCCGTCGGCAACGAGACCGCCGGGCTGTCGAAGGGGTGGCGCGAGGCCGCGGACGTCACGCTGGCGATCCCCATGGCAGGGTCCGCGAGCTCGCTCAACGCCTCCAACGCCGCGTCGATCGTGCTCTACGAGGCGCACCGGCAGCGGCTCGCGCGGGGCTGACGCCCACCGGCGGGCGGCGCTCGCGCGGCGTCAGGGCGCACGACGGCGCGGCAGCTGCGCAGGAACGAGGCGGCGACCCGGGTGGCGTCGATGAAAGCCGCGGAGACCGTGCCGCTCGGCCTCCTGTGGCACCCGGTCCCCGCGTACCCGACCGGCAGCGAGATCTGGCTGCGGCCGCTCGAGACGTACGGGCGGACCGCCGCGGGCGAGGCCGGGCCTAGCCGCGCCAGGCGTCGGCCACGGTCGCCTGGCCGAGCACCTGGGTGCCGCGGTAGACGACGGCGGACTGGCCGGCGGCGACGCCCCGCAGCGGGGTGCCCGTGAGGCGCAGCTCCATGCCGGGCCCGCCGTCGTCGGCCACCGAGCCGTCCCGCCGCGGCGTGCCGGTCGTCGCCCGCACCCGGACCGGCACCGGCGCGCCGTGGGCGCGGATCTGCAGCTCGGCGTCGTCCCACGGGTCCCCGCCGGCCGCCGCCGCGGGCGTCGTGAACCAGACGGCGTCCCGCGCGGCGACCCGATCCACGCTCAGCAGCTCCGCCGGGCCCACGACCACGGTGTTGGACGACGTCTGCACGTCCACGACGTAGCGCGCGCGCCCGTCGGCGGCGGGGCGGCCGAGGCCGAGGCCCTTGCGCTGCCCGACCGTGTACGCGTACGCACCGTCGTGCTCCCCGACGACGGTGCCGTCGGTGTCGACGACCTCCCCCGGCCGGGCGCCGAGCCGGTCGCGCAGGAAGCCGCGGGTGTCGCCGTCGGCCACGAAGCAGATGTCGTAGGAGTCGGGCTTGGCGCTCACCGACAGCCCGCGCCGCTCGGCCTCCGAACGCACCTCCGCCTTCGAGGCGAAGCCGCCCAGCGGGAACATCGCGCGCGCCAGCCGGTCGGGGCCCATCACGGCCAGCACGTACGACTGGTCCTTCTCGTCGTTCGGCGACCGGTGCAGCTCGCGCGACACCGTCCCGTCCGGAGCCTCGTGCGTCACGACCTGCGCGTAGTGCCCGGTGGCGACGGCGTCGAAGCCGAGCGCTGTCGCCTTGTCGAGCAGCGCCTCGAACTTGATGTGCTCGTTGCAGCGCACGCACGGGTTGGGCGTGCGGCCGGCCTCGTACTCGGCCAGGAAGTCCGCGACCACGGTCTCCTCGAACCGCTCCGACAGGTCCCAGACGTAGTACGGGATGCCGAGCACGTCCGCGGCGCGGCGCGCGTCGCCCGCGTCCTCGATGGAGCAGCACCCGCGCGAGCCGGTGCGGAACTGGTCACGGTTGCGGCTCAGGGCCATGTGCACGCCGACGACGTCGTGCCCGGCCTCGACGGCGAGCGCCGCCGCCACCGCGGAGTCCACGCCGCCGGACATCGCGGCCAGCACCCTCATGCCGCACCCCCCGCCCGGAACCCGCCGGTGACCAGCCCGGCCGCGCGGGCCCGCTCCACGACCTGCGGCAGTGCGGCGAGCAGGCGGTCGACGTCATGGCGGGTCGACGTCGCACCCAGCGAGAAGCGCAGGGCGCCGCGCGCGTCGAGCTCGGTCACGCCCATCGCGAGCAGCACGTGCGACGGCTGCGGCACCCCGGCCTGGCAGGCCGACCCGGTGGAGGCCTGCACGCCCGCGGAGTCCAGCAGGTACAGCAGCGAGTCGCCCTCAGCCCCGGGGAAGGTGAAGTGCGCGTTGCCCGGCAGGCGCGCGGCCGCCCCGTCGTCGGACGCCGGGTCCGGGCCGCGCAGCACCGCCTCGGGGTCCGCGGCGCGGACACCGGCGACGAGCGCGTCGCGCAGCGCGGCCAGCGTCGCGGCGCGCTCGGGCCGGGCCGCCACCGTCTCGGCCAGCGCGACGGCGAACGACCGGATCGCCGGCACGTCCAGCGTGCCGGAGCGCACCCCGCGCTCCTGCCCGCCCCCGTGCAGGACCGCCTCGATCGGCAGGTCGCGACGGGCCAGCAGGGCGCCCACGCCGGGCGGGCCGCCGAGCTTGTGCCCCGTCACCGTCATCGCGTCCACACCGGACGCCGCGAAGTCGACCTCGACCTGGGCCACGGCCTGCACCGCGTCCGTGTGCACGGGCACGCCGTGCTGGTGCGCGAGCCGGACGACGTCGCGCACCGGTTGCAGCGTGCCCACCTCGTTGTTGGCCCACATCACCGACACGAGCGCCACCTCGTCGCTGTGCTCGGCGAGCTCCGCGCGCAGCGCCGCGAGGTCCACGCGGCCGTCGTCGTCCACCGGCAGCAGCACGATCTCCGCACCCGCGTGCCCCGCGAGCCAGAACGCCGGGTCGAGCACCGCGTGGTGCTCGACGGCGGAGACCAGCACGCGGGTGCGGCGCGGGTCCTGCCGCCGTCGGCCCCAGAAGATCCCCTTGATCGCGAGGTTGTCCGCCTCCGTGCCGCCGGCGGTGAAGATCACCTCGCTGGGCCGCGCCCCCAGGGCCGCGGCCACCGACTCGCGCGACTCCTCGACCACCCGGCGCGCCGCCCGACCCGCGGAGTGCAGCGAGCTCGCGTTGCCCGGCCGGCCAGCCTCCGCCACGTACGCCTCGAGCGCCGCGCGCGACATGGGGGTCGTGGCGGCGTGGTCGAGGTAGGCGCCCGCGGGCACCTCGGGGGTGGTCACGGTCCCCCAGTCTACGAACTGTTCCCCCGGGCTCCGCGAGCGGGCCCGAGACACCGCGAGGTAGTTCGGCTCTTGCCGAGGTAGTTCCGTTCGTGCCGAGGTAGTTCGAGAACCCGCGAGGTAGTTCAGCTCTCGCCGAGGTAGTGGTCTGGTCCACTACCTCGACGAGATCTGAACTACCTCGGCGCGAACGGAGCTACCTCGCGGTCAGCGGTGGCGGGGCCAGGGGAACGGCCCGGGTCCGTCCCAGCCGTCGTCGCCCCCGTGACCATTGCCGTTCCCGTGACCGTTGCCGTTCCCGTGACCGTTCCCGTGACCCGGGTCCTCGCCGCGACCGGCCTTGTAGACCTGCACGGTGGACGGGCGCGGTCCGCGCCAGGCACCCGCCGGGGCCCGCTCGCCCTCGGCGAGGTAGTCCGGGAAGTAGGAGTTCTGGGCGTCGATGCTGCCGTCCTCGCCCGGGTGCTGGACGTTGACGTAGACCATCGCGTCGCGGGAGTCGACGACGGGCCCGCAGGTCTCGGCGTCGCGCGGCACGGACAGGAACTGCTCCACGCGGCCGCGCTGGCGCCCGGTGAGGGTCACCTTGAACAGGCCGTCGCACTTCTGGATGGTGGACGGCGCGCCGTCCGTGGAGATCCACAGGTTGCCGTCGGCGTCGAACGCCAGGTTGTCCGGGCACGAGATGGGCGAGACCTGGTCGGCCGGGAAGCCGGAGAAGTACGTCGAGCCGTTCACCGACGGGTCGCCTGCGACGAGCAGCAGGTTCCAGGTGAAGGTCGTGGCGGTCTGGTCGCCGCGGTCCTCGATGATCTCGACCACGTGGCCGTCGCGGTTGGTGTTGCGGGGGTTGGGCTCGGTGGCGCCCTCCTTGCCCGCCTTGCCACGGTCGGTGTTGTTGGTGCACGCCACGTAGACACGGCCGGTCAGCGGGTTCGGCTCCACGTCCTCCGGGCGGTCCATCTTGGTGGCGCCCACCGCGTCGGCCGCGAGGCGGGTGAAGACGAGCACCTCCTCGAGCGTCATGCCCGGCACACGCGACTCGCCGTCCTTCACCAGGGGGATCCACTCGCCCGTGCCGTCGAACCCGCCGTCGGAGGGCACCGCACCCGTGCCGTCGATCTCGGATACCGGCGAGTCGCCGGTGAACCGCGCGACGTACAGGTCGCCCTCGGAGAGCAGCGTCTTGTTGTGGCGTCGCGCCCAGCGGCTGCTGCCCTCGCGGAATCGGTCCTTCGACACGAACTTGTACACGTAGTCGAAGCGCTCGTCGTCGCCCATGTACGCGACGGCGTGGCCGCGCTTCGAGAGGATGACGTTGGCGCCCTCGTGCTTGAGGCGACCCATCGCCGTGTGCTTCACCGGCGCCTCGTCGGGCTCGTACGGGTCCACCTCGACCACCCAGCCGAAGCGGTGGCTCTCGTACTCGTAGCCCGGGTTCCGACCGTCGAAGCGCGGGTCGTCGAGCTCCCAGCCGTAGCTGGTGGCCGCATCCTTGAGGCCGTAGCGCGCGTCGCGGGGGTCCTTGCCGTTGACGCGGAAGTTGGCGTTGTAGTTCTCCTCGCCGGAGACCACGGTGCCCCATGGCGTGGTGCCGCCCGCGCAGTTGTTGAGGGTGCCGCGCACGCGGGTGCCGGTCGGGTCCTCGACCGTCTTCATCAGGTAGGAGCCGGCCGCCGGGCCGTCCACGTGGAACTCGGTCTCCACGGTGAGGCGGCGGTTGTAACGGCTGATCCGCGAGTACGTCCACGGAGAGCCCTCACGGTCCCGGCGCACCTCGACCACCGACATGCCCCAGGCCGCCCGCTCGATGGCGCGGCGCGTGGCGGCGTCGTACGAGTCGTCGAACATGATCCCGGCGTTGGTGTACTCGTGGTTGCTCACCAGGAGGCCGCGCTTGCCGCGCTTCGTCTTCCCGTGGGGCCGGACGTCGTCCGGGTCGGCGGGCAGGATGTCCAGGTAGTCGACGTTGTAGCCGAACTGCTTGGCCTGCTGCTCCGGCGTCTGGTTCGCGGCGTCGAACGCACGACCGCCCGGCAGGATCGGGTCGCCCCACCGGATGATCGGCGACCACTCGTAGCCGTCAGGGACGACGAACGCGTCGACCCCGGCGTCCTGCGGGGCGATCGCACCGAAGGCGAGGCCCTTGCCGGGGCCTCGGCCCGCGGCCGTGACGGCGCTCGCGCCGGGCGCGCCCGCGACCTGGGCGCCGACGACGACGGTGGCGGCCGCGGCGGCGAGGCCGCCGAGCATGACCCGGCGGGACAGCGCCCGCGACGCGATGTCACGGAAGTATTCGTTGGCGGACGCGTTCGGCGCCGGGTGCGAGCACGCGTCGGCGCACTTGAGCCGGCAGGTGACCGCGCTGCGCTTGCCGCGCGCGTAGTGGGGGGTGTGAGGCGTGGCCGCGAGCTCCAGCAGCGGGCGCGACTCGGGGGCGATCGTCATCGGGCACTCCTGAGGGTGGTCCGGGGGGTGACGTGCCCGAACGTAGGGACCACCGATGGCGCTCCGCCGTCGTGACACCGACCCTCAGGTGAACAGCAGATGACCTGCAGGTCCGTCCCCGCCGTGCGCCTCCGCGACCGGTCAGCCCAGCGAGGCCACCCACTCCGACGTGCCGTCGTCGAAGCCCTGCTCCTTCCAGATCGGCACCTCGGCCTTGAGCTCCTCGACCAGGTCCGACGCCGCGGTGAACGCGGCCTGCCGGTGCCCGGCGGCGACGGCCGCCACCACCGCGACGTCGCCGATCGCCAGGTCGCCCGTGCGGTGCACGACGGCGACGCGGACGCGGTCCCCCGTCGCCTCGACCGTGCGGCGCGCGACCCGCTCCGCCACCGACCGCAGCACCGCCGCGGCATCGGGGTGCGCCTCGTAGTGCAGCCGCGCGACCCCGCGCCCGCCGTCGTGGTCGCGCACGTAGCCCGTGAACGTCGCGACCCCGCCGCACGCGTCGTCGCGCACCAGGGCGCTCAGCTCCGCGACCAGCGCGTCCAGGGGCACCTCGACGACGTCGGCGCGCAGCACCACGGCCGCCGCCTCCACCGAGGTAGTGCCTTCCGTCCCCCGGTAGGTCCCCCCGGGCACTTCCCCGGAGCGGGAGGCACTACCCCGCGGGTCGGCGAGGGTCGGGTGGTCGCCGCCGGCGAGCTGGTCGACGGCGTGCGGCAGCACCTCGGCGAGCGCGTCGAGGCCGTCGACGACGCCGCCGACCGAGCCGGGCAGGTTCACGACCAGCGTGCGACCGGCGACCCCGGCCACGCCGCGGGACAGTGCCGCCGCTGGCACCGCCTTCTTCGCGGGGTCCGTGGGCCCCAGGGAGCGCGCGCGGACGAGCTCCGCGATCCCCGGCACCTCACGGTCCAGGACGGCGCGGGTCGCCTCCGGGGTGCGGTCGCGCGGGCCGAGCCCGGTGCCGCCGCTGGTGACGATCAGGTGCGGCGCCTCCTGGGGTGGCGTCCCGACCAGCGCGGCGATCGCCTCGCGCACCGGGTCGCCGTCAGACACCACGACAGGCGCGGCCACGCGCCACCCCCGGGAGGCGAACCACTCCACGGCCGCCGGGCCGGAACGGTCCTCGTACTCCCCCGCCGCCGCGCGGTCGGAAGCGACGACGACGGCGACGCGCCGCTCGGGCCGCTCCGCGCCGTCGCTCCCGGCGCCGCTGCCGTGCTCGTGCTCGCCGCTCATGCGTCCTCCGGGTCCGTCTCGGAGGCCGACGCCGCGCGCGTCCAGTCGCCCGACTTCCCGCCCGACTTCGCCACGACCTGGACGTCCGTGAGCACGGCCGCCTTGTCGACGGCCTTGATCATGTCGTACAGCGTGAGCCCGGCGACCGTGACGGCGGTGAGCGCCTCCATCTCCACGCCGGTGCGGCCGGTGGTGCGCACGGTCGCGGTGATCTCGACGAGATCCCTCGCGGGCACGACGTCGATCTCCACGCCGGAGATCGGCAGCGGGTGGCACAGCGGCACGAGGTCGGGCGTGCGCTTGGCGCCCAGGATCCCGGCGATGCGGGCGGTGGCGATCGCCTCCCCCTTCGGCAGGTCGCCCGACGCGATCCGCGCGACGACGTCCGCGCGGGTGCGCAGCACCCCGGTCGCGGTGGCCTCGCGCTTCGTCACGCCCTTGGCGGAGACGTCGACCATGTGCGCGGCGCCGTCGGCGCGGTAGTGGGACAGGCCCTGCGCCGGGTCGGAGGTCGGGTCGGGCTGTTCGGTCACAGGAGCTCCTGGTAGTCGACGGGGTCGCCGGCGTCGAGGTGGGCGACGCCGGGCGGGACGTGCACGAGGACCGTCGCGACGGCGAGGTGGGTCAGCAGGTGCGAGCCGGGGCCTCCGCTCATGCGCACCCGGCCGTCGGAGTCGAGCGTGCCGCGCCGCACCTGGTGCAACGCGCGCGGCGAGTCGAGGGCCTCGGCGAGGGGCGCCCGGCCTGCCGCACGACGCGCAGGCGCGGCCCCCGTGGCGGTGGCGAGCACCGGGCGCAGGAACAGCTCGAACGACACGTACGCGCTCACCGGGTTGCCGGGGAACGCGACGAGCGGGACCTCCCGCGGGCCGAGTGCGACGGTGCCGAGGCCCTGCGGTCCGCCGGGCTGGACGGCGACGTGGCCGAACCAGGCGTCCGTGAGCGTCTGGCGCACCACCTCGTACGCCCCCGCGGACACGCCCCCGGTGGTCACGACGAGGGCGACGTCGCTTGGCGCGTCGGCGAGCAGACGGCGCAGGGCGTCGGGCTCGTCGGGGGCGACGCGCGTCGTGACGCGGGCGCCGGCCTGCGCGAGCGCGGCGGTGAGGGCGGCGCCGTTGGCGTCGTGCACCTGCGCCGGGCCGAGCGGCGCGCCCGCGGGCGCGAGCTCCGACCCGGTCGAGACGAGCAGCACGTGCGGCGGGGCGGCGACGTCGACGGTCCGGACGCCGGCCGCGACGAGCGCCCCGAGCTGGGTGGCACCGAGCGGCGTCCCGGCGGGGACCAGCACGCTGCCCGCCGCGACGTCGGACCCGGCGGCCCGCACGTACGTGTCCGGCGCGACGGGCGCCGCGAACCGCACCACGCCGTCGCCGGACGCGTCGTCGAACGACGGGAAGGCGGGCGGGTCGGCGTCCTCGACCCGCACGACGGCGTCCGCTCCCGGCGGCACCGGGGCGCCGGTCATCACGGGTGCCGCGGAGCCCGGCTCCAGCGGCGGCGGCTGTGTGCCAGCAGGAACGGGGGTGACCACGGGAAGCGTCACCGGTGCGCCCGGGGACGCGCCGTCGAGGTCCGCGGAGCGCACCGCGTACCCGTCCATCTGCGAGTTGTCGAAGCCGGGCAGCGCGACGGCGGCCACCGCGTCGCGGGCGAGCACGCGCGGCGACAGCCCGGCTCCGGCGCCGACCTGCGTCAGCAGCGTCGCGATGTCGACCCGCGCCGTGCCCTGCCCGCGCGCCACCGCCAGCGCGGGCGCGACCAGCTCGGCCACCGCGGCGGCGTGGTCGGCCACGGACCGCCGCTGCGTCACGTCGTCATGCACGGGCGTCAGCCTATGTTCTCCGCCCTGCACCGCTGGTTGAGCTCGTCGAAACCCGGGTCTCGACAAGCTCGACAGGCGCGTGAAGTCGCAGGTGCGGGGATATGCTCGTCATTGTGCCGCACATGCGAGTTTCTGAAGCGTCCGTCTACCTCGGCGTCAGCGACGACACCGTGCGCCGCTGGATCGACCGCGGCCTGCTCGGATCCAGCACGGACGCGTCGGGCCGCAAGGTCGTGGACGGCTACGAGGTGGCGATGGTGGCGCGCGAGCACGCCACGGTCCCGGCGCTGCCGGGCGGGATGAAGAGCTCGGCGCGCAACCGCTTCGTCGGGCTCGTCACGGACCTGCAGGTGGACACGGTGATGGCGCAGGTGGAGCTGCAGTGCGGCCCGTTCCGCGTGGTGTCGCTCATGAGCAGCGAGGCCGTGCGCGACCTCGGGCTCGAGCGGGGCTCCGTGGCGGTGGCGGTGATCAAGTCGACCACCGTGGTGATCGAGGCCGAGGACCGGGGAGACGCGTGAGGAAGCACCGGAGGAAGCACGTCGCCGCCGGGATCGCGGCGCTCGCCGTGACGGTGCTGGCCGGCTGCGGCACGTCGGCGACCGGGGACGACGGCGCGGACGGCGACACGACGACGCTCACCGTGTTCGCGGCGGCGTCGCTCCAGGGCTCGTTCGAGGACCTCGCAGAGCAGTTCGAGGACGCGCACGACGGGGTGGACGTACGGCTCAGCTTCGCCGGGTCGTCGGACCTGGTGGCGCAGGTCCAGCAGGGCGCGCCGGCCGACGTCTTCGCCTCCGCCGACACGGCGAACATGGACAAGCTCGTCGCGGACGACCTGGTCGGCAACCCGCAGGACTTCGCCACCAACACCCTGGAGATCGCCGTCCCGCCGGACAACCCCGCCGGCGTCGAGACCCTCGCCGACCTGGCCGCCCCCGACGTGAAGCTCGTGCTGTGCGCCCCCGAGGTGCCGTGCGGGGCGGCGTCCGCGAAGGTCGAGGACGCCGCGGGCCTCGACCTGCAACCGGTGAGCGAGGAGCAGAGCGTCACCGACGTCCTCGGCAAGGTGATCGCGGGCGAGGCGGACGCCGGGCTGGTCTACGTCACGGACGTCGCTGCCGCGGGCGACGACGTCGAGGGCGTCGAGTTCCCCGAGTCGGACAGCGCCGTGAACACCTATCCGATCGCCCCCGTGGCGGACGGTGGCGACGAGCAGGCGGACCTCGCGCAGCAGTTCGTCGACCTCGTGCTCTCCGACGACGGGCAGCAGACGCTCGCCGGCTTCGGCTTCGCCGCGCCGTGAGGGTTTCGACGGGCTCCACCACCGGGCGGACAGGCTCGACCACCGGAGGCGCGGCGGCCGTCGGCCTGCCGCGGTGGGCCTTCGCGCCCGCCGCGGTGGGCGGGCTCTTCGTGCTGCTGCCGCTGGTCGCGATGGCGACGCGGGTCGACTGGTCGAGCTACTGGTCGCTGGTCACGAGCGAGTCCGCGCGGGCGGCGCTGCTGCTCAGCCTGCAGACGTCGGCGGCCAGCACGGTGGTGTGCCTCGTGCTCGGCGTCCCGATGGCGCTGGTGCTCGCGCGTTGCCGGTTCCCGGGGATCGACCTGCTGCGCTCGCTGGTGATGGTGCCGCTGGTGCTGCCGCCCGTGGTGGGCGGCATCGCACTGCTCTACACCTTCGGCCGCCGCGGCCTGCTCGGCGAGACCCTGGAGGTCGCGGGCCTGCAGATCGCGTTCTCCACGACGGCGGTGGTGCTCGCGCAGACGTTCGTCGCACTGCCGTTCCTCGTGATGAGCCTCGAGGGGGCGCTGCGCACCGCGGGCGCCCGCTACGAGGTGGTCGCGGCCTCGCTCGGCGCCCGCCCCACCACGGTGCTGCGCCGCGTGACCCTCCCCCTGGTGTGGCCGGGCCTGCTGTCCGGGGCGGTGCTGTCGTTCGCCCGCGCGCTCGGGGAGTTCGGCGCGACGATCACGTTCGCCGGCAGCCTGCAGGGCGTCACGCGCACCCTGCCGCTGGAGATCTACCTGCAGCGCGAGACCGACCCCGACGCGGCCGTGGCCTTGTCCCTGCTGCTGGTCGTGGTCGCGGTGCTCGTCATCGCCGCCACCCGGCAGGGCCGCCCGGGCCGGAGCGTGCTGTGACGCTCGCCTTCGCCGCCGCGCTGCCGGCCCGCGGGTTCGACGTCGAGCTCGACGTCGCCGAGGGCCGCACGCTCGCCCTGCTCGGCCCGAACGGGGCGGGCAAGTCGACGGCGCTCGGGATCACGGCTGGGACGCTGCGCCCGCACGACGGCCACGTCACGCTCGACGGACGGCCCCTGGTCCGCGCCGAGGACGGCCGCACCCGCACCTGGGTGCCCCCGCACGCCCGGCAGGTCGCGCTGCTCGCCCAGGAGCCGCTGCTGTTCCCGCACCTGTCGGTGCGGCAGAACGTCGCGTTCGGGCCGCGTTCCCAGGGGGCCGCGCGACGGGCGGCCGACGCCGCGGCGGACCGCCGGCTCGCGCAGGTCGGCCTCGCGCACCTGGCGGACCGGCCGCCGTCGACCCTGTCGGGCGGGCAGGCCCAGCGGGTCGCGGTCGCCCGCGCGCTGGCCGCCGAGCCCCGGCTCCTGCTGCTCGACGAGCCCATGGCCGCCCTGGACGTCGACGTCACGCCCGAGCTGCGCCAGACCCTCAAGCACCTGCTCGCCGGGCAGACCGCGATCATCACGACCCACGACGTCCTGGACGCCCTCCTGCTCGCCGACGAGGTGGCCGTGATCGAGGACGGGCGCGTCGTCGAGCGCGGGCCGACGCCGCAGGTGCTGAGCCGGCCCCGCAGCGCGTTCGCCGCACGGATCGCCGGGCTGAACCTGCTCACGGGGGTGTGGACGGGCGGCGGAGTCCGCACGCCCGCGGGCGAGATGGTGCACGGCCACGACCCGGGCGACGGTCTCGCCGCGGGCGCGCCCATGACCGCCGTCTTCCGCCCCGCCGCGGTCTCCGTCTACCTCGACGAGCGGCACGGCTCGCCGCGCAACACGTTCCGCGGCACGGTGCGCTCGCTGGAGCCGCGCGGCGACCTGGTGCGCGTGCGCACCGACCACCTCGCCGCTGACGTCACGCCCCAGGCCGCGGCGGAGCTCTCGCTCACCCCCGGCACCCGCGTCTGGCTGTCCGTCAAGGCGGCGGAGGTGGACGTCTACCCGGGCTGACCTCGGCGGCGCTCGGGGTTCCGGGGTCCCGACAGGCTCAGCCGCCGTGCGCGAGCTCCAGCCGGTAGCCGCGCTTGACGACCGTCTTGATCAGGTCGCGCCGGCCCGCGGCCTCGCGCAGCCGGGCGACGGCGACCTCGACGGCGTGCGGGTCGCGGGAGTTGCCGGGCAGCACGTCGAGGACGCGGTCGCGCGGCACGACGTCACCGCCCGCCGAGGCGAGCAGCCGGAGCACCCCGACGCCCGTGGGCGACAGCGGCAGCACCTGCGAGTCGAGGACGGCGACGCGCGCCCGGATGACGAGCGGCCCTGCCACGGTGGCGAGAGCGACGGACTCGAGGTGCTCGTAGTGGCCCACGATCGAGCGGACGAGCGCGCCGAGCCGACCTCGCTCGGGCTGCAGCGTCGGGATGCCGCGGGACTCCAGCGGGCGCGCGGTGACCGGGCCGACGGCGGCGGCCACCATCGACCCGTCGACGAAGCGGGCCACGACGGCGTCGCGCAGGCCCTGCGCCTCGACGGCGCGCAGCCACGCCTCGGCGCCGGGGGCGGACGTGAACGCGACGGCGTCGATCTCGCCCGCGGCGGCGGCGCGCACGGACGCCTCGACGGCCGCCGGGCCGGGCGGCGGGCCCCAGCGGTACACGACCAGCGCGGAGACCCGCGCACCCGCCTTCGCGAAGACGACGTCGAGCCCGTCGGCGCCCGCACCGTGGTGCTGGATGGCGACGTGCAGGCCGCTCACGCCCTCGCTGAGCAGCACCTCCGCGACCTCGGCCGACGTCTCCGACTCCGCGACCCAGTCCGCCTGGAGGCCCGCGGCCTGGATGGCCCCGCGCGCCTTCGGGCCGCGCGCGACGAGGCGGGCGCGGCCGAGCACGGCGAGCAGGTCGTCCGCGAGCCCGTGCGCGTCGGCGGCCTCGATCCATGCGCGGAAGCCGACGCCGGTGGTCGCGACGACGACGTCCGGCGGGTCGGCGACGAGGGCGCGCGTGGCGGCGATCAGGGCGTCGTCGTCCACGTGCGGGATCATGCTCAGCGCGGGCGCGTGCCGGACGGCGGCGCCGCGGCGCTCCAGCGCCGCGGCCAGCTCCCCCGAACGGCGGTCTGCCGTGACGAGCACCGTGCAGCCCGCCATCACCTGGCCCAGCGCCGGTCGGGGCGCGCGGTCGGCGGCGTCAGCCACCGCCCCGCCCTGCGGCTCCTCCTGCGTCACGCGCGACCTCCAGCAGCGTCGAGTGGGCCACGTCGCCGATCACGACCACGGCCGGCGCACGGACCCCGACCTCCTCGGCACGCTTGGCGGCCAGGTCGAGGGCGACGCGCGTGACCCGCTGGTCGGGCAGCGAACCTCGTTCCACGATAGCGACGGGCGTGTCCGGGGCCGCGCCGGCGTCCAGCAGGCGGGCGACGATGCCGGGCAGCGCCGCCACGCCCATGAGCACCACGAGCGTCGCCGCGCGGGAGGTCACGCAGGCGACGGAGACGTCGTCGAGCTGCGCCTCGCCGTCGCGGGTGTGACCGGTGACGACGTGGAACGCCGTCGTCGTGCCGCGGTGCGTGAGCGGCACGCCGGCCAGCGCGGGCGCGGCCAAGGCCGACGACACCCCGGGCACCACCTCGACCGGCACTCCCGCCGCACGGCAGGCCGCGACCTCCTCGCCGCCGCGGCCGAACACGAACGGGTCGCCGCCCTTGAGCCGCACCACGTGCGCCCCGGCCAGGGCGCGCGCCACGATCAGCGCGTCGATCTCCTCCTGCGGCAGCGTGTGCCGCCCGGGCGTCTTGCCGACGTCGACGACCTCGGTGCGCGCGTCCAGCTCGTCGAGCACCTCGTGCGGCACCAGGCGGTCGGTGACGACGACGTCGGCCGTGGTCAGCGCGCGCCACGCGCGGTAGGTGAGCAGGTCGGCGGCGCCGGGACCGGCGCCGACGAGGGTGACCCGCCCGGTCGTCATCCGATCCCCACGTGCACGACGCCGCCGGTCACCACGACCGGGTACGACGCGAGGTCGGCCGCCAGGCCGACGCGCGGCTCCTTGCTCGCCGCGTCGAGGCAGCGGCCGGTGTGCAGCTCGAAGACCTGCTTGTACACCGGCGACGCCACGGTGGGCGTGCCCCCGCGGGTGCCGACGATCCCCCGCGACATGACGTTCGCGCCGGAGTACGGGTCGAGCTGCTGCACCGCGCACACGGTGCCGTCGAGGAGGCGGAACAGCGCCACCTGCCGTTCCTCACCGTCAGAGCCGGTCACCAGGGCGGCGGCGCCGCGCTCGGGGGCCAGGGCGTCCAGCGGGCAGACGGCGGTCCAGCCGGGGCCGTCCACGACGGCGGTCTCGGACGTGGGGGTCAGGGCGGTCATGCGCGCACCTCCAGGGTGGGGCCGGCGACGAGGACGGGGCTGGTGAGGGCGGAGACGAGCTCGGGGTCGGCGGTCCCGGACGCGACCTCGTCCGCGGTGGCCGGGCGCTTCTGGCCGCGCTCGGGCACGTACGCGAGCGCCGGGTCGGGCGTCGTGGGGGCGTTGACGAAGGAGCCGAAGCGGGCCAGCTTCGCCGGGTCCTCGAGGACGGCCTTCCACTCGTCCTCGTACCCCTCGACGTGCTGGGCCATCGCGGCGTCGAGGTCTGCGCCGATGCCGAGCGAGTCCTCGATCACGACCTCGCGGATCGCCTCCAGGCCGCCCTCGTACTCCTCCACCCAGGGGGCCGTGCGCTGCAGCCGGTCGGCAGTGCGGATGTACAGCATGAGGAAGCGGTCGATCGTGCGCAGCAGCTCCTCGGAGCTGAGGTTCTCCGCGAGCAGCTGCGCGTGCTTCGGCGTCTGGCCGCCGTTGCCGCCCACGTAGACGTTCCACCCCTTGTCGGTGGCGATGACCCCGACGTCCTTGCCGCGCGCCTCGGCGCACTCGCGGGCGCAGCCGGAGACGCCGAGCTTGAGCTTGTGCGGGGAACGCAGGCCGCGGTAACGCAGCTCGAGCTCGACGGCCATGCCCACGGAGTCCTGCACGCCGTAGCGGCACCAGGTGGACCCGACGCACGACTTCACGGTGCGCAGCGACTTGCCGTAGGCGTGCCCGGACTCGAATCCGGCGTCCACGAGCCGCCGCCAGATCTCCGGGAGCTGCTCGACGCGGGCGCCGAACATGTCGATACGCTGGCCGCCGGTGATCTTCGTGTAGAGGCCGAAGTCCTTCGCGACCTGACCGACGACGATCAGCCCCTCGGGGGTCACCTCGCCGCCCGGCATGCGCGGGACGACCGAGTACGTGCCGTCCTTCTGCATGTTGGCGAGCATGTGGTCGTTGGTGTCCTGCAGCGTGGCCTGCTCGCCCGCGAGGATGTGCCCGTTGCCGAGGCTGGCCAGGACCGACGCGACGGTGGGCTTGCAGATGTCGCAGCCGCGCCCGGCGTCGGTCGCGCCCTCGGGGACCCGGCCGAAGCGGGCGATGATCTCGCTGAACGTGTGCAGGTCGGCCACCCGCACGGCGTCGAAGAGCTGGGCGCGGGAGAGCTCGAAGTGCTCGCACAGGGCGGTACTCACCTCGACACCCGCCTTGGTCAGCTCGGCCTTGGTGAGCTTGGTGACCAGCGGCAGGCAGGCGCCGCACGTGGTGCCGGCGCGGGTGCACGCCTTGACCCCGGCGACGTCGGTGCAGTCGTGCTCGGTGACGGCGCCGCGGATCGTGCCCGCGGAGACGTTGTTGCAGGAGCAGACGTTCGCGTCGTCGGGCAGCTCGAGGGCCGGTGCGCCGCCCGTGCCCTCCGGCAGCAGGAACGCGGACGGGTCGCCCGGCAGCTCCGCGCCGAGCATCGGCCGCAGCGACGCGTAGGGCGTCGCGTCGCCGACGAAGACGCCGCCCAGCAGGGTGCGCGCGTCGTCGGCCATGACGAGCTTGCTGTAGATGCCCCGCAGCGGGTCGGCCCACACGATCTCGACCGACTTCTCGGTGCGGCCGTGCGCGTCGCCGAAGCTCGCGACGTCGACGCCCGAGAGCTTGAGCTTGGTGGCCGTGTCCGCGCCGGGGAAGGTGGCCCCGCCGCCGAGCAGCCGGTCGGCCACGACCTCCGCCATCGTGTTGCCCGGTGCGACCAGGCCGAGGCAGCGGCCCTCGATGCACGCGACCTCGCCGATCGCCCACACGTGCTCGTCCGCGGTGCGGCAGGTCAGGTCGACGACGGCGCCGCCGCGCTCGCCGACCTCCAGGCCGGCCGCGCGGGCCAGCTCGTCGCGCGGCCGCACACCCGTGGCCATCACGACGACGTCCACGTCCAGCCGCCCGCCGTCGGCGAAGTCCATCCGCCCCACGTGCCCGGTGCGCCGGTGCGGGCGGATCGATTTCGTCGCGGTGTCGGTGCGGACGGAGATGCCCTTGTCGTTGATGAGCCGCTTGAGCGCGTGCCCGCCGCCCAGGTCGATCTGCACGTCCATGAGGTGCGTGCCGAACTGGATCACGGTGGCCTGCGCGCCGAGGGCCTTGAGCGCGCCCGCCGCCTCCAGGCCCAGCAGACCGCCGCCGACGACCGCACCGCGCACCGGCCGCTCGACGACGCCGCCCCGCGTCTCGACGTGGCCCGCCTCCCGCTTGGCCTCGACCCAGCCGCGCAGCGCCGCGACGTCGTCGATGGTGCGGTAGACGAAGACGCCGGGCAGGTCGTGGCCGTCGATGGGCGGCATGGCGGCGCTCGAGCCCGTGGCGAGCACGAGCTCGTCGTAGGCGTGCACCCGGCCGAGCCGGTCCGTGACGGTCCGCGCCTCGCGGTCGATCGCCTCGACCTTGCAGTCGCGGTGCAGGTCGACCAGCGGGTCGTCCCACAGCGCCGGGTCGCCGAGCGTGAGCTCCTCGGCGTCCCGCACCTCGAAGTAGCGGGTGAGGCCCACGCGGTCGTACGGCTTGCGCGGCTCCTCGGCGAAGACGGTCACCCGCCAGTCGCCCGCGGCGTCGCGGGCCCGCAGGGCCTCGACGAACCGCTGGGCGACCATGCCGCCGCCGATGACGACGACGTGGCGTCGGTCGACGCTGCCTGAGGTGGAGGGCTCGCTGCTCATGTCCCGAAGGTAGGAAACCGCCGTGTCGCCGCCGTCAGGCCGCGGTTACCTCACGGGAACATCTGCCTCACGCGCGAAACATGCCGCGCGAGAGGACCGCCTTCACCACCCCCGGACGACCTCCAGCGGGCCCTCGTCCGGCGTCGGGACCTCGAAGCCGTCGTGATAGGACGTCGCGACCTCCGGGGCGAGGACGACGTCGTGCGGGTGCGCAGCCGTCCGGGCCGCGACCCGGGCGAGGGCCACCTCGCGGGGGGTCTCGACGTAGACCACCAGGGTGTTCGCGCCGTGGGCTCGGCCGAGCGCCCGGTACTCGTCGCGCGACGCCCGCGACCAGAAGGACGAGTCGACGACGACGTCGCGCCCGTCGGTCAGCAGCCCCTCGACCCGGGACCGCAGCGCGGTCGCCACGCGGCGGGCGGCGTCCTCGGGCAGCGGGTGGGCGGCGGCGTGCCCGGCCTCCCAGGCGAGCTCGTCGACGGACGCGAGCGCGCGGTCCGCGTCCGCGTACCGGCGGGCGTGGGTGGACTTGCCCGCCCCGGCGGGCCCGCACATGAGGACGAGAGTCGGCACCCGCGTGACGCTACCCTCCGTGTCCATGCCTGATTCCCGGCCTGATAGGCGGCCCGCCTCGCGCCTCGACCTGCGCACGACGACGAACCCGCTGGTCCGCTCGGCCGGCCGGTGGCTGGGCCGTGTCAACGGCCGGCACCCGTGGAACCACAACGACCGTTTCCACGGCTGGGTGGTGCGCCGGCTGCCGCGACGGCGGCGGCGCGCGATGGACGTCGGGTGCGGCACCGGGGCCCTCGTCGACCGCCTGCGGCGCGCCGGCGCCACGGTGGTGGGGCTCGATGCCGACGCGACGATGACCGCGGCCACCGCCGCCCGGTTCGCGGGCGACCCCGGCGTCACCGCACGGCAGGGCCGGTTCGAGGACGTCCCCGCCGACGGCTCGTTCGACGTCGTGACGATGGTCGCCTCGCTGCACCACATGGACCTGGAGCCCGCGCTGCGGCACGCCGCCGGCGTGCTGGCGCCCGGCGGCCGGTTGCTGGTGGTCGGCCTGGCGCGGATCGGCGCGCCGCGCGACCTGGCCGTCGACCTCGTCTCGTCGTTCGCCAACCCCGTCGTCGGCATGGTCAAGCACCCGCGCCCTGTCCGCGGCGTCGCCGACAGCGACCCGGCCGACGACGGCCCGCCCATGCCCGTGCGCAGCGCGCGCGAGACGTACGGCGAGGTCCGCGAGACCGCCCGCCGCGTGCTGCCGGGCGCACGGTTCCGGCGGCGGCTGTTCTTCCGCTACACGCTCGAGTGGACGCGCCCGGCCACCGCCCCGGTCGCGCAGTAGTGCCTCCGGTGCCGCGGTAGTGCCCCGCGGGCACGACTCCGGTACCGGAGGCACTACCCGGAGGTGACGGCCTCCTTCCGCGCGACCCCCAGCCAGCCCACCAGCCCGCACACGGCCTCCGTACAGCTGCCGCAGCCGGTGGTGGCGCGGGTGGCGCGCGCGACGTCGTCCTTGGTCGACGCGCCGTCGGCGACGCACGCCGCGATGTCGTGCTTGGTGACGCCGTTGCAGCGGCAGACCGTGGCGTCGTCGGGCATGTGCTCGGGGCTGGACGCCGGCTCCGCCGTGGCCATCACCGGCGTGAGCAGCAGGAACGCCGGGTCGGCGGGCACGGGTGTGCGACGGGTGTAGGCGGCGGTGAGGTCCGCGGCCACCCGCGGGTCGCCGACGCAGGTGGCGCCCACCAGGACGCCGTCGGCGACCACGACCTCGACGTACCGGCCCGCAACGGGGTCGCCGAGGCGCACGGCCCGCTCCCCCGGCGCCGGCGCGCGACCCGTGCCGCACCGGCCCATCGCGACCACGCTCAAAGGCCCTGCCTTGACCTTGACGACGTCGGTCCCGCGGGTGTCCACGCCCGCGGCCGCGCCCGGCGCCCGCGAGGACAGCAGCGTGCCGAGGCGCACCGCCATCGACGGGCTCGCGCCGTCGCCCGGCAGGCGCAGGTGCTCGCGGGGGCCCTCCGGGCGCGGCGGCACCGGGCGGGGACGCGCCGCGAGCGCCACCAGGGCGTCGGCGAGGCGGCGCGCCTGGTCCCACCCCTCGGCGACGAGCCCGCGCGATCCCTCCGGCGGCTGGGCGCAGTCCCCCACCGCGAAGACGCGAGGGTCGCTGACGCTCGCCAGGTCGGGCCCGACCACCACGCCCCGCTCGACGGCGAGACCCGCCCGCCGCGCCAGCGCCGTCTCGGGGGCCGTGCCGCACGCGAGGACCACCAGGCCGGCGCCGAGGGTCTCCCCCGGCTCGGCTGTCGCGCCGTCGAGCCGCACCCCGACCGCCCGGCCCCCGACGACGAGCACCTCCTGCGGCCGCACCCCGGTGCGCACCGCCACGCCCGCCGCCTCCAGCCCCGCGCGCAGCACGGCGCCCGCCTCGTGGTCGAGCTGGCGGTCCATGGGGGCCCCGGCGCCGTGCACGAGCGTCGTCGGCAGGCCGCGCCCGGCGAGCCCGAGGGCCACCTCCACGCCCAGCACCCCGCCGCCGACGACGACCGCGCGCGGCGCGTTCACCGTGGCCGCCACCACCTCGCGGGCGTCGTCGAGCGTGCGCAGCGCGTGCACGCCGGCGGGCAGGGCCCCGGGGTCGACGCCCAGGCCCGGCACGTCGGGCAGGCGCGCGACGGCGCCGGTGGCGAGCACCAGGTGGTCGTAGGGGTGCCGGGTGCCGTCGTCGGCGAGCACCACGCGGGCGTCCCGGTCCACGGCCGCCGCGGCCGTGCCGCGCAGCACCCGGGTGCGGCCGTCGTCGACCGTGGGCATGCCGATCGCCGCGACGTCCGTGCGCCCGGCGACGACGTCGGAGAGCAGCACCCGGTTGTACGGCTCGTAGGGCTCGGCGCCCAGCACCGTGACGTCGAGCGCGCCGTCGGCGTCGCGACGGGACAGCTCGTCGGCCAGGCGCGCGCCGACCATCCCGTGCCCGACGACGACCACGCGGTGCGGCACCCTCAGCCCTTCGTGCGGTTCGTGGCTCATGCCCGTACCTCCTGGGTCTCGACAGGCTCGACCGCCGGCCCCGGCTCGACCACCGGCGTCACCGACACCGCGCAGACCTTGAACTCCGGCATGGCCGAGACCGGGTCGACGGCGTCGGTGGTGAGGCGGTTGACGCTCCCGGCGCCGCTCCAGTGGAACGGCATGAAGACGGTGTCCGGCCGGACGGCGTCGGTCCAGCGGGCCGTCGCCTCGATCACCCCGCGCGCCGAGGCCAGGCGCGCCAGTGCTCCGTCGCCTACCCCGACGCGCAGCCCGAGCAGCGGGTGCAGCTCGACGTACGGCTCGGGCACCAACCGCTCCAGCTCGGGCACGCGGTGCGTCTGCGCGCCGGACTGGTAGTGCTGCAGCACCCGGCCGGTGACCAGGTGCACGGGCGCGTCGGGGCGCACGTCGTCGGCCGGGCCGGCGTGGTCCACCACGACCATCCGCGCCCGCCCGTCCGGCGTCGCGAACCGGTCCAGGAAGACGCGCGGCGTCCCGGGGTGCTCCCCCCGCGAGCTGTCCGAGCGACGTCGCGCCATGACCCCAGGCGGCTCTGACGACTCTTGAGCCGCTGAGTCCGGGGTCGCGGGGCAGGGCCAGTACAGCCCGGCGCCGTCGGCCTCGTGCGCGTCGAGGCGGGCATGGCTGAGGCCGGAGTAGTCGGCGACGCCGCCGGCCGACGCGCGCGCCAGCTCGTCGAAGACGTCGGCCGGGTCGGTCGGGAACGCGACGTCCGAGCCCAGCCGGCGGGCCAGCTCGGCGAGGATCCACAGCTCGGAGCGCGCGGCGCCGGGCGGCGCGGTGGCGCGCCGGCGCCGCAGGACGCGGCCCTCGAGATTCGTCATCGTGCCCTCCTCCTCGGCCCACTGGGTGGTGGGCAGCACGACATCGGCGAGCAGCGCCGTCTCCGACGGCACGACGTCGCACACGACGAGGAGGTCGAGGGCGGCCAGGCGCTCGCGCACGCGATCGGCGTTCGGCGCCGACACGACGACGTTCGAGCCGTGCACGAGCAGCGCGCGCGGCCCGCCGGGCGTGCCGAGCGAGGTCAGCAGCGCGACGGCGGGCAGGCCCGGCCCCGGCAGCGAGCCCGCGTCCACGCCCCACACGGCGGCGACGTGCGCGCGGGCCGCCGGGTCGTCGATCCTGCGGTAGCCGGGCAGCTGGTCGCACTTCTGCCCGTGCTCGCGCCCACCCTGCCCGTTGCCCTGCCCGGTGAGGCACCCGTAGCCCGAGCCCACGCGACCCACGAGCCCGAGCGCGAGCGCCAGGTTGATCGCCGCCGTCACCGTCGCGGTGCCCTGCGCCGACTGCTCGACCCCGCGGCCGGTGAGCACGTAGGCGCCTCGGCCGCCGCGTGACGGCGACGCCGCGGCCAGCAGTCGCGCCACCCGGCGCAGCTCCTCGGCGGGCACGCCGCACACCGTCTCCGCCCGCTCGGGCCACCACGCCGCGACCGAGCGGGCCACGTCGTCGAACCCGGACGCCCGCTCCGCCAGGTACTCCCGGTCGGCCAGCCGCTCGGCGAGCAGCACGTGCAGCAGCGCGAGCAGCACCACCATGTCCGTGCCGGGCACGGGCTGCAGGTGCACGCCCTCGCCAAGGCCCTGCCCTGATCCGGGCGAGGGGTCGGCCAGCCGCGCCGTGGCCGACCGGCGCGGGTCGACGACGACGAGCCCGCCCGCCGCGCGCGCCCCCGCGAGGTGCTGGACGAACGGCGGCATCGTCTCGGCCACGTTGGACCCGAGCAGCAGGATCGCGTCGGCGCCGCCGAGGTCGGTCACGGGGAACGGCAGCCCGCGGTCGAGGCCGAAGGCCCGGTTCCCCGCGGCGGCCGCGGACGACATGCAGAACCGGCCGTTGTAGTCGATGTTCGGCGTGCGCAGCACCGTGCGGGCGAACTTGCCGAGCGTGTACGCCTTCTCGTTCGTCAGCCCCCCGCCGCCGAACACCGCCACCGCCCCCGGCCCGTGCTCCGCGGCCAGCGCGGCCAGGCGGCCCGCCACGAGGTCGAGGGCGGCGTCCCACGACGTCGGCGCGAGCCGGCCGTCGGCCCCCCGCACCAACGGCGTCGTGAGCCGGTCGGTCGCGCGCAGCACCGTCGCGCTGGTCCACCCCTTCTGGCACAGACCGCCGCCGTTGGTGGGGAACTGTCGCGGCGCGACGGTCACCGGCAGCGCCTCCCGGCCGTCCGCGGCGACGGCGCCCGGGGGGCCGCCCGGAGCGGCGGGCGCGAGGTCCATCCCGCACTGCAGCGCGCAGTACGGGCAGTGCGTCGCGACCGGCGCGGGCGCGTCCGCCGCAGGGTGGGCCGCCAGCGGGGCCGGCGTCATACCCGGGCCGTCCGCATCGCCGTGCCGCGCCGCGCGTACACCGCCCACGTCACCACGCCCATCACCGCGTACGCGCCGACGAACACCCACAGCGCCGCGACCAGCGAGCCGGTCATCGACGTCGAGATCGCGAAGCCGCGCGGGATGAGGAACCCGCCGAACGCCCCGACGGCCCCCGCGATGCCGATGCACCCGGCGGCCGCGCGGGCGGTGGCCGCGGCGTCGCGCCCGACGCCGGCGACCCGGAACGTGGCCGGGATCATGCGGTACACCGACCCGTTGCCGACGCCGGTGGCGACGAACAGCACGAGGAACGAGGCGAAGAAGAGGCCGAACCGGTGGCTCCCGAGCGCGGAGATCGCGCCGACAGCCCCGGCGATCATCACGGCGTAGCAGCAGACCGTGACGATCGCGCCGCCCACGCGGTCGGCGAGGATGCCGCCGAGCGGTCGCGCGACCGACCCCACGAGCGCGCCCAGGAAGGCCAGCGACAGGCTCACCTCCGGGAACTGGCCGGCGAGCAGGGTGGGAAACGCGCCGGAGAACCCGATGAACGACCCGAACGTGCCGATGTACAGGAACGAGATGACCCACGTGTGCGGCTCGCGCACGGCCACCGCGAACGAGCGCGGGTCGGCCTTCGCGGCCGACAGGTTGTCCATGAACCGCCAGGCGAGGAACGCCGCCAGCACGATGAACGGCACGAACACCAGGCTCGCCCGCTCGAGCGCGATGCCCGCCCCGGACACGATCACCAGCGGCACGACGAGCTGCACGACGGCCGTGCCGAGGTTGCCGCCAGCCGCGTTCCACCCGAGGGCCGCGCCCTTCTCCTTCTCCGGGAAGAAGAAGGAGATGTTCGCCATCGAGGAGGCGAAGTTGCCGCCCCCGAAGCCCGCGAGCGCCGCGACGCCCAGCAGGACGCCGAACGACGTCTCCGGCCGCTGCACGACGACCGCCAGCGCCAGGGTGGGGATCAGCAGCAGCGACGCCGACACGACCGTCCAGGTGCGCCCGCCGAACACGGGCACCGCGAGGGTGTACGGGATGCGCAGCGTGGCACCGACCAGCGACGGCACGGCGATGAGCCAGAACATCTGGTCGGTGGTGAGGGCGAAGCCGGCGGCGGGCAGCTGCGGCACGACGATCGACCACAGCGCCCACACGCAGAACCCGAGGAACTCGGCGAACACCGAGAGCACGAGGTTGCGGCGGGCGACGCGGCGGCCGCCGCCGGCCCAGAACGCCGGGTCCTCGGGCCGCCAGTCGTCGATCCAGCGGCCCGGACGGGAATGTGCGCCCGGTGCCGGGGGTGCTGCGTCGTGGGCCGGAACAGCCGTGGTCGGAGCAACCATCGCGTGTCCTCCTGTGCGCGAGCCCGACGACGCGGGCGGTGGGTACGTACCGCCGGCGCGTCGTCGGGCCGGTACCCCGACGCTAGGAACAGGGTGTTTCGACGCCGGTCGTCGAGGCGTGAAATACGCGTGAGCACGAACGCACAGGGCCCACCGACGACCTGTGAGGCTCAGGGCACCCGGGAGACCGTGCGAGAGCCCGGCCCGCCGGCGAGCAGCACGAGATCGTCGCCGCCGGCGAGGATGCGTCGTTCGAGGTCGCGCAGCTCGGGCCCGGGCTCCACGCCGAGCTCGTCGACCAGCGTGCGCCGGACGTCCCGATAGACCGCGAGCGCGTCCGCCTGCCGGCCGCTGCGGCACAGGGCCGTCATCAGCAGGGCGTGCGGGTGCTCGCGCAGCGGGTGCCGGCGCACCAGGGCGGCGAGGTCCGCCACGGCGGTCTCGTGCCGCCCGCGGTCGAGCTCGGCGGCACAGAGCTGCTCACACGCCGAGTCCCGGCGCTCGGTGAGCCGCTCGGCGTCACCCGCCAGGGAGCACAGGTCCAGGCCTTGGTACGCCTCGCCCCGCCACAGCCGCAGCGCCTGGCGCAGGAGGGACGCCCGCCGGCAGGGGTCCGCCGTCCGCTCGGCCTGCTCCAGGGCGTCGACGAAGAGCTGCGCGTCCAGCTCGTCCGGCGCCACCTGCAGCACGTAGCCCCCGGCGTCCAGCACCAGCCGTTCGGGCTCCCCCAACGCACGACGCAGGCGGTGCACGGTCAGGTGCAGCCGCTGCGGGTCGGGAGGGTCCGCCGTGTCCCAGAGCGCGTCGAGCAACGTCTCCGCGGGGACCGGCGCGTTCGCGTTCGCGAGGAGCAGCCCCAGGAGGCCGAGACGCACCGCGCCGGAGACCGGCGCGACGTCCTCACCGTGCGTCACGCGCACCGGTCCCAGTACCTCGAAGCGCATCGCTCCCCCTCCGTCCGGCCGGCGCCTCTCCCGTGCGCCCACTCCCTTCAAGAGGTGACCAAGGCGACGAAAGTACGCGGGAGCGCCGAGAAAGCACGAGGGAAGGGCGAGGAAAGCGTCGGTCGGCACGGTGAGGGGCATCGGTCGCCGGAGCGCGGCCCCTGACAGCACGGAGGGGAACCCATGAGACACGGCACGAGAAGGACCCTGGCCGCCGCGGCGGTCGGCGCCGCGGGCCTGGGCCTGCTGGGCACCACGGCGGCCACCGCCGCTCCCGCCACGACCGCGGCGTCCTGGAACGACTACGGGGCGTCCTGGAACGACCCGAACGACGCGGGCGGCATCTCCGTCTACGAGAAGACGGTCAAGTACAGCAACAGCGAGAGCGTGATGGCGCAGTTCATCGCGAACGGCGAGCACCTCACGATCTGGGACGACCACGACAACGACCGCAAGGCGATCGTCAAGCTCTGGGTCGGCAAGAGCGGCCCGGCGGTCTTCTACGCCAAGGGCGACAACACGGAGACCAGGTTCAACCTCTCCTACGACGAGGGCCAGACCGTCAAGATCCAGGTCTGCACGTCCACGTCCTCGCAGGCCCAGTGCTCGTCCGGCACCCACCGCGGCCGGTCCTGAGGAGGCATGATCATGCGACTTCGCACCACGACGGCGGCCGCGGCCGCCGCGCTCGTCACGGCCGGGGCGGCGTTGCTCGCCCCCGCCGCCACCGCCGCACCGGCGCCGGACACGTCGGGGGCCGACCGCGCCACCGCGGCCGCGAGCTGGTCCATGGACACGGCCGCCTGGGCCAAGGACGGCGACGCGGGTGGCGTCAGCATCTACGAGCAGGCCATCAAGAACGGCACCTCCCAGTACGTCATGGGGATGTTCGAGGCCAAGGGCGAGCACCTGACCGTCTGGGACCACCACCCCAACGACCGCAAGGCGATCGTCCGGCTCTGGGTCGGCTCGAGCGGGCCCGCCGTCTTCTACGCCGCGGGTGACGGCACGAAGAAGGAGTTCAACCTGTCCTACGACGAGGGCCAGCGGGTCTACCTGCAGGCCTGCACCTCGACGTCCGTCAACGCCGTCTGCACTCCCAAGCGGGAGAAGGGCACGTCCTGAGGAGGACCCATGCGACTTCGAACCATGACAGCAGCGGCCGCGGCGCTCACCGTCGCCGCCCTGGGGACGCTCGGCGGCGCGGCCGGTGCCGCGGCTGCCACCGCGGCACCGCAGGCCGGCTGGGGCACCGACTACTACGCCTGGAACGACCCCGAGGACGCCGGCGGCGTCTCCGTGGCCGAGATGGCGTACAAGACCACCAGCGACGAGTACGTCCACGGCCGGTTCCGCGCCTACGGCGAGGTCCTGTCGATCTGGGACTACCACGACAACGACCGCAAGTCGGTCGTGCGGCTCTGGGTCGGCGGGAGCGGCCCCGCCGTCTTCTACTCGAACGGGGACAACACCTATCGGGAGAAGAACCTGTCGTACGACGAGGGGCAGACCGTCTATATCCAGACCTGCACGTCCGACGGCGCCGGGGCGGTGTGCACGGAGAAGAAGAAGGTTCCGGGCAGGTCCTGACTGGCGTCCGCACGACCGGTGGACGACGCCGGAGCCCCGGGTCTCGTCGCAGACCCGGGGCTCGTCGCCGCGCGCACCCTCGACGTGCGCTGTCGCAGGTCCGGGCCCATGATGCGAAGCAGTGACTCTCCGGTTCCCCAGCCCCAGGAGTGCGCATGTCGACCACCCGCCCGCCCGTCCGCGACCTCGGGTCGGCACCGCCGACCGACGCGTCCGACGCCCTGCTGCGGCTCGGCAAGCACCTGCGCAAGGGGGACGTGTCCGAGGACCTGCGGCAGCTGTTCCTCAAGGGCGGCCGCGAGGGCGACGTCTTCTACCGGGACCGGTGGTCGCACGACAAGGTGGTGCGCTCCACGCACGGCGTGAACTGCACGGGATCGTGCTCGTGGAAGGTGTACGTCAAGGACGGCATCATCACGTGGGAGACGCAGCAGACGGACTACCCGTCGGTGGGCCCGGACTCCCCCGAGTACGAGCCGCGCGGCTGCCCGCGCGGCGCCGCGTTCTCCTGGTACACGTACTCGCCCACGCGGGTGCGCTACCCGTACGTGCGCGGCGTGCTGCTGCGGGCGTACCGGGAGGCGAAGGCCGCGGTGGGCGGCGACCCGGTGCTGGCGTGGGAGCGGCTGACATCGGACCCCCAGACGGCGCGGGCGTACAAGAGCGCGCGGGGCAAGGGCGGCCTGGTGCGCGCCACGTGGGACGAGGCCGCGGAGCTCGTGGCCGCCGCGCACGTGCACACGATCAAGGCGCACGGGCCTGACCGGGTGGCCGGCTTCTCCCCCATCCCGGCGATGTCGATGGTGTCGCACGGCGTCGGGGCACGGTTCGTGCAGATGCTGGGCGGCACGATGCTGTCGTTCTACGACTGGTACGCGGACCTGCCGGTCGCGTCCCCGCAGGTGTTCGGCGACCAGACGGACGTGCCGGAGTCCGCGGACTGGTGGAACTCCTCCTACCTCATCATGTGGGGCTCGAACATCCCCGTGACCCGCACCCCGGACGCGCACTTCATGGCCGAGGCGCGCTACCGCGGCACCAAGGTGGTCTCGGTCTCGCCGGACTACGCGGACAACACGAAGTTCGCCGACCAGTGGCTGGCGCCGCAGCCGGGCACGGACGGCGCCCTGGCCATGGCGATGGGGCACGTGATCCTGCGCGAGTTCCTCGTCGAGAAGCGCACCGCACCGTTCGTCGACTACCTCAAGAAGTACGCGGACGCGCCCTTCCTGGTGCGCCTCGACGAGCACGACGGCGCGTACGTGCCCGGCAAGTTCCTCACCGCCGCGGACGTGGACGACGCCGTCCTGCCCGGGGCGTCGACGGCGGCCAACCCGCACTTCCGGACGCTGCTGCTGGGCGCGGACGGCGCCGTCGTCGCACCGAACGGGACGCTCGCGGACCGGTACGGCGAGGCCGGCGAGGGGAAGTGGAACCTCGACCTGGGCGACGTCGACCCCGTGCTGTCGGTGGCGGACGCCCCGGTGGTCGAGCCCGTCGAAACCACCGACGGGGTATCGACGGGCTCGACCGGCGTCCCGGTGCTGCTCCCCAGGTTCGACGTCCTGCCCGACGGCTCGGACGACGCCGCCGCGCACCTCGGCGGCAAGGGCGTGCTGACGCGCGGCGTGCCGACCCGGCGGGTGGGCGGCCACCTGGTGACGACGGTCTTCGACCTGCTGCTGGCACAGTACGGCGTCGAGCGGGCGGAGCTCGGGCTGCCGGGCGAGTGGCCCACGGGCTACGACGACGCGACGGCCCCCGGCACGCCGGCCTGGCAGGAGGAGATCACCGGCGTGCGGGCCGCCGACGCCGCGCAGATCGGCCGGGAGTTCGCGCAGAACGCGGAGGACTCCGGCGGCCGGTCGATGATCATCATGGGCGCGGGGGCCAACCACTGGTTCCACTCGGACACCATCTACCGCGCGTTCCTCACGCTCACCACGATCACCGGCTGCCAGGGCGTCAACGGCGGCGGCTGGGCGCACTACGTGGGGCAGGAGAAGTGCCGGCCGATCACGGGGTGGGCCCAGTATGCGGGCGGGCTGGACTGGGTGCGCCCGCCGCGGCAGATGATCGGCACGGGCTGGTTCTACCTCGCCACCGACCAGTGGCGGTACGACGGGATGCCGGCCGACGCGCTGGCGTCGCCGCTGGCCCCGGGCCGGCTGGCCGGTCGCACGACGGCGGACGCCCTGGTGGAGTCCGCGCAGCGCGGCTGGATGCCGAGCTACCCGACCTTCGACCGCAACCCGCTGGACCTCGTGGACGAGGCGCGCGCGGCGGGCAAGGAGCCCGAGCAGCACGTCGTCGACGAGCTCAGGGCGGGCCGGCTGCACTTCGCGTGCGAGGACCCCGACGACCCGGCGAACTTCCCGCGCGTGCTGACGATCTGGCGGGCCAACATCCTCGGCTCGTCCGGCAAGGGCAACGAGTACTTCCTCAAGCACCTGCTCGGCACGGACGCGTCGGTGCTCGCCGACGAGGCCCCCGAGGGTCGCCGGCCGACGTCGATGACGTGGCGTGACGAGGCGCCGCGCGGCAAGCTCGACCTGCTGGTCACGATGGACTTCCGGATGACGAGCACCACGCTGTTCTCCGACGTCGTGCTCCCCGCGGCCACCTGGTACGAGAAGCACGACCTGTCGAGCACGGACATGCACCCGTTCGTGCACTCGTTCAACCCGGCGATCAGCCCGCCGTGGCAGACGAGGACCGACTTCGACACGTTCCACACGCTGGCGGGGCTCGTGGCGCAGATGTCCGAGGAGCACCTGGGCGTGCGCGAGGACCTGGTCGCCACCCCGCTGCTGCACGACTCCCCCGACGAGCTCGCGGTGCCGCACGGCACGCTCACCGACGCCGGGGCGCCGGTCACCGAGCGCGAGCTGGTGCCCGGCGTGACGATGCCGCGCCTGCAGGTGGTGCAGCGCGACTACCCGGCGTTCGCCGCGCGGATGGCCGCGCTCGGGCCGCTGACGGACACCAAGGGCATGTCCACCAAGGGCGTCGCGTTCATGCCCGACGAGGAGGTGCGCAAGCTCGGGCAGGTCAACGGCCTGGTGACCTCGGGCCCCGCGGCCGGGCGCCCGCGCCTGGACCGCGACACGCACGCCTGCGAGACGATCCTCGCCCTGTCCGGCACCACCAACGGCCGCCTCGCGGTGCAGGGCTTCGAGCACCTGGAGCAGCGGACGGGACGGCCGCTGGCCGACCTGGCGCGGGACGACCAGGCCAAGCGCGTCACCTTCCCGGACGTGCAGTCGCGCCCGACGACGGTGATCACCTCCCCGGAGTGGTCCGGGTCGGAGCACGGCGGGCGCCGGTACACGGCGTTCGCCGTGAACGTGGAGCGGCTCAAGCCGTGGCACACGCTCACCGGCCGCCAGCACTTCTACCTCGACCACGACTGGATGATCGAGCTGGGCGAGCAGCTGCCGGTGTACCGGCCGCCGCTGGACCTGCACCACCTGTTCGGCGACTCGCCACGGCCGGGCGCGTTCGACGACGGGGGCCCCGACGGCAGCGGCACCGGGCACGCCGCCGTCGCGGTGCGCTACCTGACCCCGCACTCCAAGTGGTCCATCCACTCCGAGTACCAGGACAACCTGTTCATGCTGTCGCTGTCGCGCGGTGGACCGAACATCTGGATGAGCCCGGCGGACGCCGCGAAGATCGGCGTCGCGGACAACGAGTGGATCGAGGCGGTGAACCGCAACGGCGTCGTCGTGGCCCGCGCCGTCGTCTCCCACCGCATGCCCGAGGGCACGGTGTACATGCACCACGCCACGGACCGCACGGTCGACGTGCCGCTCGCCGAGACGTCCGGGCGCCGCGGCGGCATCCACAACTCGCTGACCCGCATCCTGCTGAAACCCACGCACCTCGCCGGCGGGTACGGGCAGCTCACCTACGCGTTCAACTACCTCGGCCCCACCGGCAACCAGCGCGACGAGGTCACCGTCATCCGACGCCGCTCGCAGGAGGTGCGTTACTCGTGAAGGTCATGGCGCAGATGTCGATGGTGATGAACCTCGACAAGTGCATCGGTTGCCACACCTGCTCGGTCACGTGCAAGCAGGCGTGGACGAACCGCACCGGCATGGAGTACGTGTGGTTCAACAACGTCGAGACCCGCCCCGGGCTCGGCTACCCCCGCACCTACGAGGACCAGGACACCTGGCAGGGCGGCTGGGTGCGCACCAAGCGGGGCAAGCTCAAGCTCCGCGCGGGCGGGCGGGCCAAGAAGCTCGCCACGATCTTCGCCAACCCCAAGCTGCCGTCCATCCACGACTACTACGAGCCGTGGACGTACGAGTACGACATGCTGCTCAGCGCCCCGCAGGGCGAGCACACCCCGGTGGCGAAGCCGAAGTCCCTCCTCACCGGCGACGACATGTCGATCCAGTGGTCGGCCAACTGGGACGACGACCTCGGCGGGTCGACCGCGACGATGCAGGACGACCCGATCCTCAAGCACATGAGCGAGCACGTCGCCGAGGAGCTCGAGCAGACGTTCATGTTCTACCTGCCGCGCATCTGCGAGCACTGCCTCAACCCGTCCTGCGTCGCGTCCTGCCCGTCGGGCGCGATGTACAAGCGGGTCGAGGACGGCATCGTGCTGGTGGACCAGGACCAGTGCCGCGGCTGGCGCATGTGCGTCACCGGCTGCCCGTACAAGAAGGTCTACTTCAACCACAAGACCGGCAAGGCCGAGAAGTGCACCCTGTGCTACCCGCGCATCGAGGTGGGCCTGCCCACCGTGTGCTCGGAGACCTGCGTGGGCCGGCTGCGCTACCTCGGCCTCGTGCTGTACGACGCCGACAAGGTCGGCGCCGCCGCCGCCATCGAGGACGAGCACGACCTGCTCGCCGCCCAGCGCTCCGTCTTCCTCGACCCGGACGACCCCGAGGTGGTCGCCGCCGCCCGCCGCGAGGGCATCCCGGACGACTGGATCACCGCCGCGCAGCGCTCCCCCATCTGGAAGCTCATCCACGACTACGAGGTGGCGCTCCCCCTGCACCCGGAGTACCGCACGCTGCCGATGGTCTGGTACATCCCGCCGCTGTCGCCGGTGGTCGACGTCGTGGCCAGCTCCGGCAACGACGGCGAGGACGGGCGCACCCTGTTCGCCGCGATCTCCCAGCTGCGCATCCCGCTGGAGTACCTGGCCGGGCTGTTCACCGCGGGCGACACCGCGCCGGTGGAGCGCGTGCTGCGGAGGCTCGCGGCGATGCGGTCCGGCATGCGCGAGGTCAACCTCGGCCGGGAGTTCCCCGAGGAGACCGCCACCGCCGTCGGCATGACCGCTGACCAGGTCCAGGAGATGTACCGCCTGCTCGCGATCGCCAAGTACGAGGAGCGGTACGTCATCCCCACCGCGCACACCGAGGTGGCGCGCGAGCTGGAGGAGATGGCCTGCTCCCTCGACTTCGAGGGCGGCCCGGGGATGGGCGGCGCGGGTCCGTTCGGCTCGTCGTCGGGCACACCCACCCCCGTGGCGGTGGAGAACTTCCACGCCCTCGCTGCGCGGCAGACCGCCGACTCCCCCTACGGCCCGACCACGCCCGGGCGCGTGAACCTGCTCAACTGGGACGGCAACGGCCGGCCCAGCGGGCTGTTCCCGCCGGGCGACATCGGCGGGGGCGCGGCCGGCGAGGGCGGCGACGGCGCGGACGAGGAGGGTCGGCCGTGAGCCTCGCGTTCCTGCCCCGCCCCGGCGTCCGCGCCAAGCGGCTCGACCCGCTCGCCCCCGTGCCGCTGGACGACCGGGGCCGCGCCGTCGCGCACATGGGCGCCGCGGTGCTGCTGCGCTACCCCGACGACGAGGCGCGCGCGGCCGCGGCCACCGTGCGCGACGCCGCCGCGGGCCTCCCCGCCCCGGTGCGCGACCGGCTGACCGGGCTGGCCACCGCCCTGACGGACGGCGACCCGGCCGCACTGCAGGCGGAGTACGTCGCCACGTTCGACCTCAAGCGCCGCTGCGCCATGTACCTGTCGTACTACGCGGCGGGCGACACCCGGAAGCGCGGTGCCGCGCTCGTGCGCTTCGTCGAGGCCTACCGCGCCGCCGGCTTCGAGACCACCGGCGACGAGCTGCCCGACTACCTGCCCACCGTCCTGGAGCTGTCCGCCCGCGGCGGGCCTGACGGCGCCCGGATCGCGGGCGCCCTGCTGTCGGCCCACCGCGACGGCATCGAGGTGCTGCGCTCGGCGCTCGCTGCGCAGCGCTCGCCCTGGACGCCGGCGATCGAGGCCGTCTGCCTCACCCTGTCGCCGGTCGACGCCGCCACCGCCGAGCGCGTCGCCGACCTGGTGGCGGCCGGCCCACCGGCAGAGCTGGTGGGGCTGAGCGGGTACGGGAGCGGTGACACGGGGCACGCGAACGACGGGAAGGACCTGCCATGGGCCTGACGGACGCTTCCGCCGACAAGATCATCCTGTGGGTCGTGGTGCCCTACGTGACCTTCGCCGTCCTCGTCGTGGGGTCGGTCTGGCGCTACCGCTACGACAAGTTCGGGTGGACCACCCGCTCCAGCGAGCTCTACGAGAAGCGCCTGCTGCGCTGGGGCTCCCCGCTGTTCCACTTCGGTCTGCTGTTCGTGGTGCTCGGGCACTTCCTGGGGCTCGTCGTCCCGAAGTCGTGGACCGAGGCCGTGGGGGTCTCGGAGGCGCAGTACCACTTCGTCGCGACATGGATGGGCTCGCTCGCGGCCCTCGTCGCCGTCGCCGGGCTGCTCATCCTCATCTACCGCCGCCGCGCCACCGGCCCCGTCTTCCTCGCCACGACCAAGACGGACAAGCTCATGTACGTCTTCCTCGCAGGGTCGCTGCTGTCCGGCGCATGGGCGACGGTGCAGACGCAGGTGATCGCGGCCGGTCACGGGTACGACTACCGGGAGACCATCTCGCCCTGGTTCCGGTCCCTGTGGTACCTGCAGCCGGAGCCGGCCCTCATGGCCGGGGTGCCCGCCGCGTTCCAGGTGCACATCACCGTCGCGATGCTGCTGTTCGCGCTGTGGCCCTTCACCCGTCTGGTGCACGCGTTCTCCGCCCCCGTGCAGTACCCGTTCCGGCCCTACGTGGTCTACCGGTCCCGCGAGGCCTCCGTGTCGTCGCGGGCGCCGCGGCCCGGGTGGGACCCCACGAACACGCCGCCCCGCTGAACTCAGGAGGAATGCGATGACCTCGGCAGCCACCCCCGGACCGACGGACGCCCCGACGGCCCCGGCCATGCAGGGCAACACGACGCAGCTCGCCCTCGCGACCGTCGGCTTCGCGATCTGCTTCTGGGCGTGGGCGCTGCTCGGGCCGCTGGGCAACAGCTACGGGCAGCTGTACCACCTGTCGGACTTCGAGGTGTCCGTGCTGGTGGCCGTGCCCGTCATCGTCGGGTCGCTCGGTCGCATCCCGATCGGTGCGCTCACCGACCGGTTCGGCGCCAAGGTGATGTTCCCGCTGTGCGCCGCCCTGACGATCGTCCCGGTGCTGTTCATCGGGTTCGTCGCGAACAGCCTGCCGTGGCTGCTGATCGGCGGGTTCTTCCTCGGCCTCGGCGGCACGACCTTCGCCATCGGCGTCCCGTTCGTCAACAACTGGTACCCGCCGGCCCGCCGCGGCACCGCGATCGGCATCTTCGGCGCCGGCATGGGCGGCACGGCCATCGCGTCGTTCTCCACCGTGCCGATCCGCGACGCGTGGGGCGACGGCGCCCCGTTCATCATCGTCGCCGTGTTCCTCGCGGTCTTCGCCCTCGCCTCGCGGGCCCTGCTGCAGGACTCCCCCGCCTGGAGCCCGGGGACCGGCGGCGAGGGCATGTGGGCGCGCACGTGGGCCACCCTCAAGATCCCCGCCACGCTGCAGCTGTCCTGGCTGTACGCCATCGGCTTCGGCGGCTTCGTCGCGTTCTCGGTGTACCTGCCGACGTTCCTGCAGAACGCGTACGACCTCAGCGCCAGCGACGCGTCGTTCCGCACCGCGGGCTTCGTGGTGCTCGCGGTGGTCTGCCGGCCCCTCGGGGGCACGCTGTCGGACAAGGTGGGCGGCGTCCCCGTGTCCATCGCGTGCTTCGCGGTGGTCACCGTGTTCGCGGCCGTGATCGTCTTCCAGCCGGCCTTGATCCCCGGCGCGACGATCGCCTTCCTCGGCATGGCGGCCGCGCTCGGGGCCTCGTCCGGAGCGACGTTCGCGCTCGTGGCCAAGATGGCACCTCCCGGCACGGTGGGTGCGGTGACCGGCGTCGTCGGCGCCGCGGGCGGCCTGGGCGGCTTCATCCCGCCGCTGATCATGGGCGCCGTGTACGGCGCGCGGGGCGACTACGGCATCGGGTTCGGCCTGCTCGCGCTGACGGCCCTCCTCACCCTGCTGTTCACGCTCGGCCCGGTGCGCAAGCGCGTGCGGGCGAACGCCGGATGACGGCACGGCCGGCGACCTGCGCCGCCGTCTCACCCGCGCGCCGGACCCGCCGTGAGGTCCGCGCCGCACGGGCGACACGTCGTCGGCCTAGCGTGGTCGCATGAGCGCCGAGTCCACGACGCCGGGCAGCACGCCGGGCAGCACGCGCAGCCTGACGGAGCACGTGGCCGCCGTGCTCGCGCGGGTCGCCGCGCTGCCCGCCGAGGACGTCGGCCTGGACGAGCTCGCCGTCGAGGGCCCGGGGCGGGTGCTCGGCGCCGACGTGCGCGCCGTCGCGCTGGTGCCGCCGTTCGACGCCGCCGCGATGGACGGCTACGCCGTGCGCCTCGCCGACCTCCCGGCCGACGGCTCCCCGGCGACCCTCCCCGTCGTCGGCGACCTCCGCCCCGGCTCGCCCCCCGATCGCCGTCGCCGTGCGGCAGGCGCTGGACACGCCGTCGTGGAGGGCCGTCCTCCCGCTCACCACGCCACCGGAGCCGCCGTGCGCATCATGACCGGCGCGCCGGTGCCCGGGTGGGCCGACGCCGTGGTGCCGGTGGAGCGCACGTCGACAGGACGGTTCGTCGCGGGCGGCCCGACGACGGAGCGCGAGGTCACGCTCGCCCGCCAGCCCCGGGGCCACGTGCGGCACCGCGGCGAGGACGTGCGACCGGGCGACCTGCTCGGCCGGGCCGGCGACGCCGTGACACCCGCGCTGGTGGCCGTCGCGGCGTCCGCCGGGCTGACCGCGCTGCCCGTGCGGCGGCGGCCCCGCGTGGCCGTGCTGTCCACCGGGTCGGAGCTCGTCCCCGCTCGGGTCGGCAGCTCGTCCCCCGTCCGGCACGACGGCCTGCCCGACGAAGGACGGGCTGCCGACCCGACAGGCCTCATCCCGGACTCGAACTCGCTGCTCCTCGCCGCCCTCGCCCGCGCCGCCGGGGCCGACGTCGTGCGCGTCGGCGCCGTCCCCGACGACGCCGACGCCCTCCGTGCCGCCCTCGACCGTGTCGCGGCCGGGCCGGGGGTCGACCTGCTCGTCACGACCGGCGGGGTGTCGGCGGGGGCGTCGGACGTGGTGCGGGCGGTGCTGGACGGGGACGACGTGCGCCTGGCCGACGTCGAGGTCGCGGCCGTGGCGCTGCGGCCCGGGCGCCCGCAGGCGCTGGCCCGCTGGCGGGGCGTGCCCTGGGTGGCGCTGCCCGGCAACCCGGTGAGCGCGTTCGTGTCGTTCGCGCTGTTCGTCCGGCCCGCGGTCGCCGTCCTCGCGGGCCGGGAGCCGGTGCGGCCGGTCCGGCGCACCGTGGCCGAGGCGTGGCCGAGCCCGCCGGGACGCACCCATGTCGTGCCGGTGCGGAGCCTGCCCTCGGGCGTCGTCGAGCGCGCCGTCTCCCCCGGCGCCGTCCGCGGCGAGGGCCCTGGCTCTGGCGCAGCCGGGCACGCCACGTCGGCCCTGCTGGGCGCCGACGCGCTCGCTCTCGTGCACCCCGATGTGGACAAGGTCGAGGCCGGCGACGAGGTCGACGTCCTGCCCCTCGACCTGCCGTTCGGCGCCGGGGCCTGACATGGGTCCCGGCGCCGCCCCGCACGTCCGGCACGACGCCGTCGTCCTGGCCGGCGGGCGTGCCACGCGTCTCGGCGGCGTCCCCAAGCCGACCGTCGTGCTCGACGGCGCCACGCTGCTCGACCGCGCGCTGGCCGCGGCCCGCGACGCCGAGCGCACCGTCGTCGTCGGGCCCGATCCCTCGCTGCCGCCCGGCCGGGACGTGCTCGTCGCGCGCGAGGACCCGCCGTTCGGTGGTCCCGTCGCCGGGCTCGACGCCGGGCTGGGGGCTCTCGGCGCGGCGACCGAGGGCGGCGCTCCCGCATGGGTCCTCGTGCTCGCCGTGGACGTGCCGCGCGCGGCCGAGGCGGTCCCGCTGCTGCGCGCCGCCGTCGCAGGGCACGAGGGGACCGACGGCGCCTACCTCGTCCGGGAGGACCGTGCGCAGTGGCTGGTCGGCCTGTACCGCCGCGCCGCGCTGCGGCGCGCTCTGGACGCGGTGGCCGGTCCGGACGGCCCCGCGGGGCTCGCCGGGGTGCCGGTCAAGCGCCTGGTCGCGCACCTCTCGTGCGTCGAGGTGCCCGACCGCGACGAGGTGAGCGCGGACGTCGACACCTGGGACGACCTACGACGCCTTACGGTAGGACTTCACACAGGAAGCCACACAGGAGACCACACCGTCGTGGCCGCCCGCGCCGGCGCGGAGCCCACGACGCCCCGACCGCCGACCGACCGCTGGGGAGGAACCCGATGACCGACCAGACGCCTCGCGGCACCGCCCGCGGCACAGAGCCCGGCTCCAGCGTGCTGGACCGGTGGGTGGACGCCCTGGAGGCGGAGCTCGGGCTGCCGCTGCGCAGCGTGGACGTCGGCGCCGTGCTGGACCTCGCGCGCGATGCCGCGCACCAGGTCGCGCGGCCCGCCGCCCCCGTCACGGCCTACGCCGTGGGCTACGCGGCCGGGCTCGCCGCCGCGCGCGGCGAGGGCTCCGACGCGCTCGGGCGCGCGACGTCGGCGGCGCTGTCCTGGCAGGACCCGGGTCCTGGCACCTCCGGGACGGGGAGCTGACCGGATGACGACCGTCTCGCTCGGGATGCCGCGACTGCCCGCGGCGGGGGTGCCCGACGTCGCCCTGCCCGCGGACCGCCCGGCCACCGGGGGCCTCGTGGACCGGTTCGGCCGCGTCGCGACCGACCTGCGCGTGTCGCTCACCGACCGCTGCAACCTGCGCTGCACGTACTGCATGCCCGCCGAGGGCCTGCCCACGCTGCCGAAGGACTCGGTGATGACGCGCGAGGAGATCGTGCGCCTCGTGGGCGTCGCGACGCGCGACCTCGGCGTGCGGCAGGTGCGGTTCACCGGCGGGGAGCCGCTGCTGCGCCGGGACCTGGTGGAGATCGTGCGCGACTGCGCCGCCCTCCCCCTCCGCCCGGAGCTCAGCCTCACCACCAACGCCGTGGGGCTCGACTCCCGCGCCGCGGCCCTGCGCGAGGCCGGGCTGGACCGGGTGAACGTCTCGCTCGACACCCTGGACCCGGACACGTTCGCCACGCTGGCCCGGCGCCCGTTCCTCGCCCGCACGCTGGCCGGGATCGACGCCGCCGCGCGCGAGTTCGACCTCGTGAAGATCAACGCGGTGCTGGTGCGCGGCGTCAACCTCGACCACGCGGCCGAGCTCCTGGCGTGGTGCCTCGAGCGCGGGTTCGAGCTGCGGTTCATCGAGCAGATGCCGTTGGACGCCGACCACGCCTGGGACCGCGCGGCGATGGTGACCGCGGCGGAGGTGCGCGAGCAGCTCGGCGAGCGGTTCGCCCTGGAGCCCGACGAAGAGCCGCGCGACGGCGCACCCGCGGAGCGGTTCGTCGTGCGCGACGCCCACGGCGGCCGCCTGGGCCGGGTGGGCATCATCGCGTCGGTCACCGAGCCGTTCTGCGGCGACTGCCGCCGCACCCGCCTCACCGCGGAGGGCGGGGTGCGCGACTGCCTGTTCGCGCACACCGAGACCGACCTGCTGGGCCCGCTCCGTGCGGGCGCCGACGACGCCGTCCTGGCCGACCTGTGGCGCACCGCCATGTGGGGCAAGCAGGCGGGGCACGGCATGGACGACACCGGGTCCGGCACGGACCTGGACACCCGGCCGGGCTCGGGGTTCACGCAGCCCGCACGCACCATGAGCGCCATCGGAGGATGACGTGCCCGACCAGCCGACCATGACGGACCGGCCGATCGGCCAGCCGACGAGCGAGCCGACGACCGGGCAGGACACGCAGCCCGTGGGCCTGCGCTACTTCGCCGCCGCTCGCGCCGCCCTCGGCCGCTCGGAGGAGACGCTCACCGTCCCGCCCGGCGCCACCGTCGCCGACGTCGTCGCCCGGCTCGCCGCCGCCACCCCCGCGGCCGAGCCCGTGCTCGCCCGCTGCAGCGTGCTGCTCGACGGGCGCCGGGCCGCGCCCGCCGACGTCGTGCCGGCCGGCGCGAGCCTCGACCTGCTGCCGCCCTTCGCCGGCGGCTGAGCCGGCGCCCTGCGCGGGCGCCGGCTCAGGGCCGGGTCAGTGCCGGGTCATGGGCGGGGCATCGCGCCTAGTTCGTGCTCCACCAGGTCTTCTCGTAGGCCTTGCCGTTGATGACGACCCACACGTTGTGGCCGCGGTACTGCGGCGAGGCGCTGCCGATGAAGCACAGCAGCTCGAGGGACCCGTTCGCCGGGATGTCACGGCGGTAGGTCGACGACCCGTAGAACTGGTGCGCGGAGCCGTCGAAGTCGGTCCAGCAGGCGACGCTCTGGCTGCCCGTGTCCTGGAAGTCGTGCGTGGTGACCACCAGCTTGGCGCAGGTGGGATCGCCGCAGTCGCCGTTGTTCACCGAGCTGCCCCGCGAGACCACCGCGCGCGGGTTCGGCGGGGCGTCCGTGGTGTGGCTCGCGCTCGCCCAGGCGCCGCAGCCCGCGAGGTTGCACGCCCGCGCCTGGACCGAGTACGTGGTCGAGTAGGCGGACCCCGTGTCCATCGAGAAGGGGAACGTCGCCGACGACCCGCTGCCCGTGCCCCACGACCGCTGCCACTCGATGCGCTGCACCGGCCGCCCGCCGTTGTTGCCCGGGGCCGAGATGGTGAACCGGCCCTGCGTCGCGGACACCTTCGACGGCGAGATCCCCGGGGTGCCCGGCGTCGTGTACGGCGTGACCGCGCCCGACCTCGCCGACCAGCCGGAGCAGGTGTACGCGTTGCAGGCCCGGACGTCGAACGTGTACTCGGTGCCGTTCGACAGCCCCGGGTAGGTGTACGAGGTCGCGTTGCCGACGTTCGTCCCGCCGGAGCCGTTCGCCCGCACCTGGTAGTACCCGCCGCTCCCGCGGTAGTCGTCCGTGGCGCTCCAGCTCACGTTCGCCTGGCCGCTGGTGTTCGAGCCCAGCTCGGCCCGGACGTTGCCGGGCACGCCCGGCACGCCGTAGGGCACGACGGCGTTCGACGCGGCGCTGGCCTCGGAGGTGTCGGCCTTGTTCCGCGCCCGGACGGTGAACGTGTAGGTGGAGGTGGTCTTGAGGCCCTCGACGGTCTGGGAGAGCGCCGTGCCCGCCTCGATCGTGCGGGTCTTCGTCCCGTCCTCGTAGACGTCGAGGAAGTACATGTCGATCGGGGCGCCGTTGGTGTCCGGCTGCTGCCAGCTCACCGTCGTCTGGCCGCCCACGGCGGTGTCGACGCGGCTCGCGGACGGCGCGGCGGGCGCGGCCGGCGGCCCGGCCGGGGTCTCCGGGGCCGACGGGTCGCCCCACTCCGACGGATCGGGCGCGGCGTTCACGGCCTGCAGGCGCACCGTGTACGCCGTGCCGTTGGTCAGCCCGTCCCACACGAACGTGCCGCCCGTGACGCACTGCTGCTGGATCGCGCCGCTCGTGGGAGCGGGGCTGATCTCCAGGTTGACGCACTCGATCGGCGACCGGTCGGAGTACGTCTTGTTCGTCCAGTCCACCGTGAGCTTCTGGTCGCCGAACGTCAGCGTGGGGGCCGCCGGCGGGTCCGGCTTCTCGTCCGGGCGAGCCATCTCCGACGCCGCCGACGGGTCGGACTCGCCGACGTCGTTGGTCGCCGTCACGGTGAACGTGTACTCCACGTTGTTCGTCAGGCCGTCGAAGGTGCAGGTGGTGGTGGTGCAGTCCTTGGTCTTGCCGTCGCTGGCGTGCAGCGTGTACCCGGTGATGGGGGCGCCGTTGTCGTTCGGCTGCTCCCAGCTCAGCACCACGGTGCCGGAGCGCACCTCCTCGACCGCCGGCGCCCGAGGAGGCTCCGGCCTGCCGAGCACCGTCACGGTCACGGTGCCGTCCACCTGGCGGTCCGGGTCCTGCGTGGCGTCCTCCACCGTGTAACGGGCGGTGAGCACGCCGTGGAAGTCGGCGTCGGGGGTCACGGTCACGTTCGAGCCGTCGAACGAGACGTCGCCGGAGCCGGCCTCGCCGACCGCGCCCACCACCGTCAGGTCCTCGCCCGGGAAGGGGTTGGTGTCGTTCTCGAGCACCGGGATCGTCACCGGCTGGCCCTGGTGCGCGTCCGGCACCTTGTCGGGCGTCGTCTGCACGAGCGGCCGGGTGGAGCCCACGACCGTGAGCTCGAGGTTGCCGCTGACCGGCGGGTTCTTGCCGTCCGAGACGCTGAACGCGACGTCCTGGCGGGTGCCCTTCGACACCGACGGCTCGACCTGCGCGGTCACGGTGCCGCCCGAGACCGCCGTCGAGATGCCCTTGGCACCCTCGACGTCGAACGTCAGCGCGTCCTTGTCGGGGTCCTTGACGTAGCGCGACAGGTCGACGACGTTCTCCTCGCCCGCCGCCACCTGGAGCGTCGGCGTCCCGACCACCTGCGGCGGCTGGTTCTTCGACGGCACGACGTCGATCGGCACCGTGAGGACGGCCGTCAGCCCTTCCTTGTCGTCGGGCCCCTCGCCGTCGGTCACCTCGAAGCTCACCGACGCCCCGCCGGCGAAGTCCTCGGCCGACGTGAACTCGATCGTGTCGCGGTCCTTGACCTCGGTCGAGCCGCCGGTGGCCTTGACGGTCTTCTCCTCGGTGACGCGCGGCACGTGGTTCTCCCGCACCACGACGAGGTCGCCCAGCTCGACGGTCAGCGGCTCGCCGCTGACCGCCTGCAGGGGGGTCGAGCCCGGCTTGAGGTACGGCCGCGACTGGTCGCCCGGCACGCGCACGAACGCCTTGGCCTGCAGCCCGTCGACGTCGGTGACCGTGTAGGTGACGACCTGGGCCGTCGCGCGCACCGCGACCTGGATCGTGCCGTCGTCGCCGACGGTCACGCCCTCCGACGCCCGGTCCACCGAGACCTCGAGGTCGGCGCCCACGCCGTCCGGGTCGACGTCGTTGGCGAGCACGTCCACCGTCACCGTGGACGCGTCCCGGATCTGGCCGGCCGTGACGACGTCGTCGTGCGCGATCGGCTTGAGCAGCGGCGCCTCGGCGTCCACGGTCACCGTGATCGACCCGGTGGAGCGCGCCTTGAAGGCGTCCTGGACCGTGTAGTAGAAGGAGTACGCGCCGTCCTTGCCGGGGGCGGTGAGCACGACCTCGTCCTCCACGGCCTCGGGCTCGACGCCCTCGCGCATGCCGCTGAAGCCGTCCTTGACGAGGCCGATCTCGTCGCCGTCGGGGTCGTTGTCGTTCTCCAGCGCCCGCACGGCCACCGTGCGGCCCGGCCGCACCGTGCTCTCGTCGTCCACGACCTGCGGCGGCTGGTTGGTCTCCGGGGGGACGGCGATGCCCACCCGCACGACCCCGCGGCCCACGGCCCCGCGCGTGTCGGTCACCTCGTAGGCGAACGAGTCGAAGCCCGCCGCGCCCTCGGCCGCCGTGTAGTCGACGAAGCCGTCCACGATCTCCGCCGTCCCCTGGCTCGGCGCCTCCGAGATCGAGCTCAGCGTCACCTGGTCGCCGTCGGGGTCCGTGCCGTCGAGCTCGAGCGGGATGCGCACGGTCTTGCCGCTGAGCACCCGGCTCTCGGTGTCCGGCACCTGGGGCGCCGCGTTCTCCTCGTCGTCCTTGATCGTGATGGTGACCTGCGCGGAGTCCTTCTGCCCGTTGCTGTCGCGCACCTCGTACACGAGGTGCGCGGTGCCCGCCTCGGCGCCGGCCCTGAACCGCACCGTGTCCTCGGAGACGAACGCCTCGCCGAGCTCCGCCTCGGGCTCCTCCTGCAGCTCGTCGTTGAGGACGATCTCGAGGCCGTCGGGGTGCGAGTCGTTCTTCAGCACGGGGATCGTCACGACGTCACCCGCGTGCACCAGCGCCTTGTCCGCGCCGGCCTCCGGGGGACGCAGCCGGTCGGGCGCCGGGATCGGGACCACCCGCACCTGGCCGGTCGCGGAGCCGGTGCCGTTCGCGACCGTGTAGTCGAAGGTCACCGGCTCGGTCAGGCGCCGCTTCTCCGTGACCTTGAGGATCTCGTGGTTGAGCACCGTCACGTCCACGGGCGAGTCGTCCGGCACGGTGACCGACTGCACCACGAGGACGCCGCCCGCCGGGTCGGAGTCGTTCGCCAGCACGTCGAGCAGCGCGGAGCCGTCCGACGGCAGCAGCACCTGGTCGGAGACCACCACCGGCGGCGCGTCGTCCTCCGGCGGCGCGACCACGTCCACCCGGACGAGGCCGAGCGCCACGTTGGGGCCGTCGCTCACCTGGTAGGTGATGTCGAAGGAGCCCGGCTCCTGCCCCAGCACCGAGAACACCCCGGCGGACAGGTTGTTCGTGACCTTCAGCCCCTTCTTCTCCGCCACGTGCACGAGCCGCAGCTCGTCCCCGTTGGGGTCGGTGTCGTTCTCCAGCGGCCGCACCGTGACCGGCTGGCCGGCCAGGACCGTGACGTGATCCTGCACCGCGACCGGCGGCTCGTTGGTCGCCACGACCTGGACGATCAAGGTGCCCTCGACCGGCTCGCCGCGGGAGTCGGAGACCGTGATGTCGACGATCTTGCGACCCGTGGCCGAACCACCGTCGCGGAACTCGACGGTGCCGTCCGGGCGCGAGCGCACCTCGTCCTTCGGGTCCGCGGTGCTGGCGTGCGAGAGGAACAGGTCGTCGCCGTCCGGGTCCTTGAAGTACGGCAGCACCTTGACGCTCCCGGTGCCGTCCTGGCCGACGCGCAGCACGGGCTTCCCCGACTGCGTGGGCGGGTCGTTCTCGGACTCCGGCACCACCTCGACCGTCACCTTCGCGGTGTCCGTGCCGTCGCGGCCGTCGTCGACCTGGTAGGTGAACGTCGCGCTCCCGGTGGCGTCCGCCGGCACGTCGGCCTGCAACGCCGCGCCGTCCAGGACCCGGTCGACGTCGATGTCCCCGTCGACGTCGCCGTCGACCGACGCCGTCATGACGTCGCCGTCCGGGTCGATGTCGTTGCCCAGCACGTTGAGCACCGTGGTGCCCCCGGCGCGGACGCCGAACGTGTCGTCCTCCGCCTGCGGCGGCCGGTTCTTCTTGTCCCGGTCCGCGACGAACTGGTCGACCTGCTCCGGCGTCGTCTCCTCCGACTCGGTCTTCTCGCCCTCCGCGTCCTCGGGGATGGTCAGGTCCCAGTCGTCGACCTTCTGGAACTCGTCCGCGGCCATCCACAACGTGCCGTTGACGACGTCGTTGAGCACGATGACGTCGCGGTTCACGCGGTACACGAGGTTGGTGTCGGTGCCGATGCCCTCGAGCACCGTGTCCTCGTCGGCGTCGGTGCCGGGGCAGTCGCGCACCACCTGGCCCGAGACGGACCACGCGCCGTACACGCACTCGCCGAGCTGTACCGGGCGGGAGGGGGTGCCGTTCGCGGTCCGCTTCGCGGCGGCCTTGCCGTCCAGCGGCTGGGAGACCAGCCCGCGCGCCGTGGCGAGCACCACGACGTCGGAGTCGGCCGACGGCTGCTGCAGCTGCGCCGCCGCGCCGCCGTCGATCTCCACCGCGTCACCGCCGGGCAGCACGACCTTGCCCGTCGAGCGGTCGAGCACGACCGCGGCGTCGCCCACCGTGGTCACCTGGAGCTCCGCGTCCTTCGCCACCGACAGGCGCTCCTCGTCGGTGGACTCCGCCGTGCCCCGGGCCCCCGTCGCCACGGTGTAGAGCTTCCCCTCGGCGGGGGCCGCCACGATGACCGTGCCGTCCGTGCTCACCTCGACCTGGGCGCCCGCGCCCACCTCCTCGAGCTCGGGCTCCGTCTCCTCCGCGTCGAACGCCATCGCGCCGTCGAACGGCACGACCCAGACCCGCCCCGTCTCCCCGTCGAGCACCGCGGCGGTGTTCCCGCCGGTCGCGACGTCGGCGCCGGCGGGCAGCTTGAGGGTGCTGCGCAGCGCCAGCTGCGCCGGGTCGACCGGGCTGGCGGAGGAGTCCACGGAGCTCTCGAGCAGCACGTGCTGTGCATCCTGCTCGACGTCGAAGCTCACGGAGTTCGCCAGGAGGGTGCCGTCGAGGGCCCGGGCCTCGTAGTTGAACCGGCCGAGGGTGCCCGTGGACGTCTGCGTCACCCACACGCCCGAGTCGTTGAGGTCGACGTCGACCGTCGCCTCGCCGTCGTACCAGAGCGCGAATCCGGTGAGGCCTGCGCCGAACAGCGCGACGACGCCCACGGAGGCGATGGAACGACGGTTCTCCAGGACGCGCGAGACGAAGCTCATGCCATTCCTCTCGATCCCCTGTACGGGTGCGACAGCCCACGCGCCACCGTGGCGGCGCGGGCGGAGGCCCGGCGTGACCCATCCGGGGAGGGCGATGGGGAACAGCGCGATGCATTCCTCGCCGGAGCATACCGAAACTGCCCGGCACGGGGGCGTTCGTCCGATGGGGAGGTCTACCCATGCCGCCGCGGCGGCGGCGTCACGCGTCCCGGTGCGCGCGGATGGCGGCGGCAGCCTGCGGCAGCACGTCCGTGAGGTCGCCGACGACGGCGAAGTCGCAGATCTCGAAGATCGGCGCCTCGGGGTCGGCGTTCACGGCCACGATCACCTGCGACGCCTGCATGCCGCCGCGGTGGTGGGGGGCGCCGGAGATGCCCGCGCCCACGTAGAGGCGCGGCGCGATGGTGACGCCGGTCTGGCCGATGTAGCGGTCGAACCAGCCCTCGAAGACGGCGTCGCGGGAGGCGCCGACCGCGGCGCCGACGGCGTCGGCGAACTTCTCGACCGGGCCGAAGTCCCCACCGGTGCCGCGCCCGCCGGCGACGACGACGGCCGCCTCCTCGAGCGTGGGGCGGCTCGGGGCGCGCTCCTTCACCTCGCGCGACGTGACGACGACGCCGGCCGTCCCGGGCAGAGCCACGGGCAGCGGGTCGACCTCGGTCGCGACCGGGGCCGCGGCAGGTTCGGGCACGACGGCGTTGGCACGCACGGTCAGCACCGCGACGTCCGCGGTGACGACGCACCGGGTGTCCCAGGCGCCGGCGAAGACGCGCTTGCCGGCCACGACGCGGCCCGCCTCGTCCTCACCCACGGCGGCGGCGTCGATGACCAGCCCCGCGCCGAGCACGTGCGCCGCCAGAGCGGCGGCCTCCTTCGCGCCGAACGTGGCGGGGGCCAGGACGACGTCGGCGTCGGTGCGGCGCACCGCGGCGGCGAGCGTCGCGCCCACGACGGACGGCAGGTGCCGGGCGCCGTCGCCCCCGGCGGCGGCGAGCGCGTCGGTCGGCACCTCGGCCTGGTGCACGGTCTCCACGCCGTAGGCGCCGAGCTGGGCGAGCACCTCGACCGTGGGCGCCTCCAGGGTCACGGCCTCGACGCGGCCGAGGCCGCGCGCGATCGTGAGCAGCTCCAGCACGCTGGAGCGCACCTCGGTGGCGGGGTCCACCAGGACGAGGGCGGTGCGGTTGCGGGTGGGGTCGTTCGTCGACACGGTCGCGTCCTCTCAGACCAGCTCGTTGCGGATGAGGTACTCGGCCAGGGCGGTGCCGCCCTCGCCCTTGTCGACCACCAGCTCGACCTCGGGGCGGGCGGGGCGCGGCGTCGCGGACACCGCCTCGGTGCGGGCGCCCGCGGCGCCGACGGCGGCGGGGTCGAGGCCGAGGTCGGCCGCCGACCACTCCTCGATCTGCTTGGTGCGGGCCGCCATGATCAGCTTGAAGTTCGGCATGCGGGGCGTGTTCGCCGTGTCCGCGACGGACAGGACGGCGGGCAGCGGGGCGGTCAGCGTCTCCGAAGCCTCGTCGGTCTCCCGGCCCACGGTGAGGGTGCCGTCCGCGACGTCGACCTTCTTCGCCAGGGTGATCGCCGGTCGGCCGAGCTCGGCCGCGACCAGCGCCGGGACCACGGAGCCGAGGCCGTCGAGGGCCGCCATGCCGGTGATCACGAGGTCGACCGGTGCGCCGTCCGCCTCGAGCCGACGGACGCCGGCGGCGAGCGCCGCGGCGGTGCCGAAGTAGTCCGAGCCGGCCAGCGCGTCGTCGGTGACCCGGACCGCGCGGTCCACCCCCATCTGGAACGACTTGCGCAGCGCCACGTCGCCGTCCGCCGGGGCCACGGTGAGCGCGACCACCTCGCTGGCCGCGCGCTCGTCCTCGGGCAGCGCGTCGAGGATCCGCAGGGCCGCCTCGAGGGCGTTCTCGTCCAGCTCGTTGAGGGTGCCGACGCCCGGGTCGCGGTCGACGCGACAGTCCACGAAACGCCGATCCGCGTTGATGTCCGGCACGTACTTCACGGCGACGACGATGCGCACGGGCGCGACCTCCAGCTCACGGTGGTGACGACCGGCCGCAGTCGCTGCGGCCGACGGTGTCGAGCCTACCCGCGGCCTCCACGCTGTCGGCGCGGAGTCCGTGCGTCGCCGTCGGCACCGCGTCCACGCATCGCCGTCACGGCGGCGGGGAGGAGGACGGCCGCAGCGCCGGCAGACGCCATGGCACCCGCGAAGAAGGGCGCCGCCTGGCCGGCCGCGAGCGAGAGGGCCCCTGCACCGAGGCCCGCGGCGAACAGGCCGAGGTCCCAGCATGACGTCGTGACGCCGATCGCGACGCCGGGCGGACGGGCGGACGGCGTTCCGAGGGTGAGCGCCACGGCGCACGGGTAGGCGAGAGCCACCCCCGCCCCGACCGCGGCACACACGACCAGTGCCCCTGGCACGCCGGTGACCGTCGGGAGCACGGCCAGCGCCACCCCCTGCACGACGGCGAGGACTGCCGCGGGGCGCGCGGGGCCCCAGCGGTCGACCGCGGGGCTGCCCGCCGCCCGGACCACGAGGAACGCGGCGGCGAGCACGGTGAGGCCTGCGGTGTCCGGCAGGCCGCGGGACCTCAGGTACAGCGCGAGCATGCTGATCACGACCCCGTACCCGCACGCGACGAGACCGAGGTAGATGCCGGGGAGCCGCTCGGCGGAGGACCGTCGCCCCCACCGCCGTCGTCGCCGGCCGGTCGGCGGGTCGGAGGGCGCGGGCGAGGCGTCCCTCGACCGGACCTCCGCCTGTCGCCCGGCGGAGGCGACGAGCCCCAGCGCCGTCAGCGGAGCCGCGACGGCCAGCACCCACGCAAGGGTCGTTCCGGCGGCGCCCAGGCCGGCGGTCAGCACGGCGGCCGCCGGCCCGACCGTCAGCCCGGTCCACATCGACAGGCCGAACCAGCCGGCGACCCGGCCGCGGCGCGCGGCGGGCGCCGCGGCGAGCACCCACGGGAGCGCCCCGGAGAAGAGCAGCCCCTCGCCGAGCCCCACCAGCAATCGCGCGATGGCCACCGATCCCGGGTTGACCGTCGCAGCCTGCCCCGCAGCACCGACCGCCACCGCGACGGCGCCGGCCGCGACGGCACCGCGCGCGAGACCGCGGTCCGCCAGCCGGCCCGCGCGGGGCCGCACCCACGCGCTCGCGAGGAACGGCAGGCCCACGAGCACGGGAACCAGCGGCTCGGGCGTGCCGCCCCGCTGGGCGAGGTCGTGCGGCAGCAGCTGGAGCCCCACCCCGAGGGAGAGATAGCCGAGCGCCACGGCCGCCCACAGCCGGCGCACCGGTGCCCGCGAAGGGCGGAGCGGGATCCCGGGAACACCGGGGTGGTCAGGTCCGCCGGGCACGACGTACCCGTCAGGTCCCGGAGGGTCCGGGGGTCTCGACGGGTCCATCGGTCACGAACGCCGTGCGGGGCCGAGGAACTGCAGGACCTCGCGCGCGGCCCGGACACGGGAGTCGGCGAGTGCGTGGTCGGTGTCGAGCACCGTCGCGGACAGCGCTACGCCGTGCCGGCGGAACGCCTCGGCGACGGGTGCGTGGTGGTGCGCGGCGGGGGTCACCTGGTCGCGACCGGTCCCGACGAGCAGGACCCGGCGGCCGGTGAGGTGGGGCGCCAGGGCGGGGAGCGACCACCGCTCCCCCTGGGACATCATCTCGTCCACGAGCGCGCGGGCGGTGGTCCCCCGCAGCGGCGCGAGGAGGCCGCCCCAGGCCTGCTCGTAGCGCGCCCGGCCGCCGGGCTCGCCCACCTCTCGTCGGGCACGGCCGAAGTCGAAGCCGGCGATCGACACCGCGGCGTCGAGCGTCGGGTCGGCTGCCAGGGTCTGCAGGGCCACGAACCCTCCGAAGCTGTGGCCGACCAGGCTGATGCGGCCGCCGTCGAACCGGGCGTCGTCGCGCAGGGCGGTCACGACGGCGCGCGCGTCGTCCAGCGCGGCCGCCCAGGACCAGGAACCGGGGCTGCCCCACGAGCCACGGTAGTGGGGGGTCACGGCGGCGTACCCGGCCCGCCGCAGCACCTGGGCCAGGTCCTGCCAGGTGTCGTGACCGGGGAAGCCGTGCAGGAGGAGGACGACGGGATGGGGTCCGGTGCCGGCGGGGAGCAGCGCGCTGTTGAGCAGCCGGTGCCCACCGGACACGAGGGGCAGCTCGACCGAGGTAGGCGGCCACGGGTGGGCCGGTGGGTCGCTCACGAACGGGTCGTCGCCGCCCGGGCCCTCGATGGTACTGATCGGTTCCATCTGCGCACCCTAGCGCGCCCGGAACCGGATCGGTACCGAGCGGTACCATCAACGCGTGCCCGTACCCCAGGGATCCACCCTCGACCCGGACCGCACCCGCTCCGCCTGCCTCGACGTGGCCACCGAGCTCTTCTACGCGCGCGGCGTCGACGCCGTGGGCGTGGCCGAGGTGTGCAGCACGGCGGGCATCTCCAAGCAGACGCTCTACCGCCACTTCGGGTCCAAGGACGGCCTGGTGGAGGCGATGGTCGAACGGCGCAGCGAGCGGGTATGGCGATGGCTCGAGGATGCCGCGACCGCCGCTGGGCCGGCGCCGCAGGCACGTCTGACGGCCGTGTTCGACGCTCTGGGAGGCTGGTTCTCCGAAGCGGAGTTCCGCGGGTGCGGCGTCATGAACGCCGTCACGCAGCACCGCTCGGCCGGCCTGCTGCGGCTCGCTGCCCGCCACCTCGACCGATACCGCGGGCTCCTCGCCGCGATCGCCGTCGACGCCGGGGCCGCGGACGCCGCCGGGACCGCGGAACAGCTCCTGCAGGTCCTCGAGGGCGCCACCCTCCTCGCCTCCACGTCGCCGCACCCGGCAGACGCCGCCCGCACCGGCCGGGACGCGGCCCTGGCCCTGCTGGCCGCCTCCCGGACCTGACGGCGCGCGCCTCTACGGCTCATCCCGGGCAGCATGTCCTCATGGAATCGCGACCCAAGGTCACGCCGCTGACACGACCGAGCGCCAGGCGCAGTCATGTGCCGCCCCTGGGCGTGCACCCGACGCCGGACGGCGGGATCGACGTGGCGGTGGCGGCGTCGCACGCCGCCGGCGTCGAGCTGTGCCTCGTGGACGTCGTCGAGCCGCACCGCGACGCCCACGACCCGGCCCGCTACGCCGAGCGGAGGTTCCCGCTCGACGGCCCGGTGTACGGCGTCTGGCACGGGCACGTGCCGCACGTGAAGCCCGGGCAGCGGTACGGGTTCCGGGTGCACGGGGCGTGGGACCCGCGGGCGGGCCAGCGGCACAACCCGGCCAAGCTGCTCGTCGACCCTTACGCGCGGGGGCTGGCCGGGGACCTGACGTACGGGCCGGAGACGCTCGGCGCGGTGAGCGCGCCCCGACGCCCGGACGAGCCGGACTCCCCCGACGGCCGCTGGTGGGTGGCCGAGCGGTACGGAGCCGCCGACGACCGCGACTCCCTCGCCTTCGTGCCGCACTCCGTCGTCGTGGCGTCGCACCCGGGGCCGCCGCCGCTGAGCCGGCCGCGCGTGCCGTGGGCGGACACCGTGGTCTACGAGGCGCACGTCCGCGGGCTGACGGCGCAGCACCCCGACGTGCCGCCGGAGCTGCGCGGCACGTACGCGGGTGTCGCGCACCCGGCGATGATCGCCCACCTCACGAGCCTCGGCGTCACGACGCTCGAGCTGCTGCCGATCCACACGTTCGCCGACGAGCCGCACCTCGCGGCGCAGGGGCTCACCAACTACTGGGGCTACCAGACCCTCGGCTTCTTCGCCCCGCACGCCGGGTACGCGACGCGGGCGGCGCGCGAGGCGGGACCGGCCGCCGTCCTCGACGAGGTGCGCGGCATGGTGCACCTGCTGCACTCCGCGGGCATCGAGGTGCTGCTCGACGTCGTGTACAACCACACCTGCGAGGGCGGCGACGACGCCCTGCACGTGAGCTGGCGCGGCCTCGACAACGTCGGCTACTACCTGCACGACGGCGCCTCGCCGGCGGCGCTGGCCGACGTCACCGGCACCGGGAACTCGCTCGACTTCCGCCGCCCGCGGGTGGTGCAGCTCGCGCTGGACTCCCTGCGCTACTGGGCCGAGGTGGTCGGCGTGGACGGGTTCCGCTTCGACCTCGCGGTCACGCTCGGCCGCACGCACCACGGCTTCTCCCCCGACCACCCGTTCCTCGTGGCGCTGCAGGCCGACCCGGTGCTGAACAACCTCAAGCTCGTGGCCGAGCCGTGGGACGTCGGCCCCGGCGGCTGGCAGACCGGGAACTTCCCGCCGCCCATGGCCGAGTGGAACGACCGCTTCCGCGACGCCGTGCGCGGGTTCTGGCTCGACGCGCCCCGGGAGGGTTCGCACGGCCGCCCCATGCACGGGCTGCGGGAGCTCACCACCCGGCTGGCCGGGTCGGCCGACCTGTTCGGGCACTCGGACCCGCCCCTGGCACGAGGGCCGGTCGCGTCGGTCAACTACGTCACCGCGCACGACGGGTTCACGCTCGCCGACCTCGTGGCGTACGACCACAAGCACAACGAGGCCAACGGCGAGGACAACCGCGACGGGTCGGACCACAACCTGTCCTGGAACCACGGCGTCGAGGGGCACGCCCCGGGGGCCGACGACGGGGAGGGCGGCGGCGACACCGCCACCGAGCCGTGGTCCGCCGTCGTGCCGCTGCGCCGCCGCTCCCAGCGCAACCTGCTGGCCATGCTGCTGCTTTCGGCGGGCACCCCGATGCTCACGGCCGGCGACGAGCTGGGCCGCACCCAGCGCGGCAACAACAACGCGTACGCGCAGGACAACCCGATCTCGTGGGTGTCGTGGGACCTCGAGGACGCCGCCCGCGACCTGCTTGACACCACGCGCGCGCTGCTGGCCCTGCGCGCCGAGCACCCGGCGCTGCGGGCCGACTCGTTCTTCCTCGGCAGCCCCCGCCCCGGCGAGGACGAGCCCGACCTGCTGTGGTTCGGCTCCGACGGCGCGCCCATGGACCGGGACGCGTGGGCCGTCGCCGGGCGGCGGGTGGTGCAGATGCTGCGCCCCGGGCCCGACGACGGCGACGCGCACGTGCTGCTGGTCCTCAACGGCGGGCTGGACGACGTCGGCGTCACCCTGCCCCCTGCCCCCGGCGGCGGCGCGTGGGAGCGGGCGTGGAGCTCGTCGTGGGACCGGCCGGAGGCACCCGACGACGAGGCCGAGGACGTCGTGCTCGAGTCGCTGAGCGTGGAGGTCTTCCTGGGCCGGTGACGTGGCCGGTGACGTGGCCGGTGACGTCACCCGTGAGGCCGGCGCGCGAACCGTGGGCACGGCGCCGCTCCTCTGCCAGACTGCGCGCATGGAAGCTGACGTCGTCGTCATCGGTGGGGGCCTGTCGGGGCTGGTCACGGCCACGGAGCTCACCGCCGCGGGCCGCCGGGTGGTGCTGCTCGACCAGGAGCCGGAGGCGTCGTTCGGCGGCCAGGCGTGGTGGTCGTTCGGGGGGCTGTTCCTCGTCGGCTCCCCGGAGCAGCGCGCGATGGGCGTGCACGACTCGCCCGAGCTGGCATGGTCCGACTGGCTGGGGTCGGCGCGTTTCGACGCCGGTGCCGAGCGCGGCGAGGGGCCCGACCGCCATGGCTACGCGTGGGCCCGCCGCTTCGTGGAGTTCGCGGCGGGCGACCTCAGGTCGTGGCTGCGCGGCAAGGGCGTGCGCTGGTTCCCGCTCGTGCAGTGGGCCGAGCGCGGCGGGTACACGGTGGGGCACGACGACGCACGCACCGAGCACGGCAACTCCGTCCCCCGCTTCCACGTCACCTGGGGCACCGGCCCCGGCATCGTCGCGCCGTTCGTGGCGGCCGCCCTGGCCGCCCGCGACGCCGGGCTGCTCGACCTGCGCTTCCGCCGTCGCGTCACGGGCCTCGTCACCACGGACGGCCGCGTCACCGGCGTGCGGGCGGACGTGCTGGCCGACCAGCCGCTCACCGGCCTGCCGTTCGGCGGCCGCGGTGCGCCGTCGAACCGGGACGTGGTGGGCGCCGAGGAGATCGCCGCGGGTGCCGTCGTCGTCGCGACCGGCGGCATCGGCGCGAACCACGACCTGGCCCGCGCGCACTGGGACGCCGAGGCCGGCACGCTGCCCGACCGGATGCTCTCCGGCGTCCCGGACTCCACCGACGGGCTCATGCTCGGCGTCGCCGCGGAGGCCGGCGGCGCGCTCGTGCACGAGGACCGGATGTGGCACTACCCCGAGGGCATCGCCAACCATTCGCCCGTGTGGACGAACCACGGCATCCGGATCCTGCCCGGGCCGTCGTCGCTGTGGCTCGACGCCGACGGCGGACGCCTGCCGGCCCCGCTGTTCCCGGGGTTCGACGCGCTCGGCGCGCTGCAGCACGTGACGCGGCGCGGCGACGACCACTCCTGGTTCGTGCTCAACAAGGCGATCATGGAGTCCGAGTTCGCCCTGTCCGGGTCGGAGCAGAACCCCGACCTCACCGGCAAAGACGTCAAGCTGCTGGCCCAGCGGGTGCTGCCGCGCGCCGTCGGGCCGGTGGAACGGTTCGCGAACGAGTCGCCCGAGTTCCTCTGGGCCGACAACCCCACCGACCTCGCGGCGAAGATGAACGCTCTCGTGGACGCCACCCCGGGGTCGAAGGGCCACGTCGACCCGGGGGCCCTCGCCGCCGTCGTCGCCGCCCGCGACGCGCAGGTCGCCTCCGGCCTCGGCAAGGACCCGCAGGTCGTCGCCACGCGCGCCGCCCGCGACTACCGCGTGGACAAGCTCATCCGCGTGGCGAAGCCCCGCCCGCTGACGACGCCGAAGGACGGCCCGCTGCTCGCCGTCCGCCTGTCCGTGCTGACCCGCAAGACCCTCGGCGGCCTGTGGTGCGACCCGTCCGGCCGGGTGCTGCGGGCCGACGGATCGGTGCTCGACGGGTTGTGGGCCGTGGGCGAGGCCGCCGGCTTCGGCGGCGGCGGCGTGCACGGCCATCGCGCGCTCGAGGGCACGTTCCTCGGCGGCTGCCTGCACACCGGCCGCACCACCGGTCGGGCGCTCGCCGCCGACGTCTGACCCCCGGCCATACCGCGAGGTAGTGCCTCCGGTCGCGCGGTCGTACCCCGCGTGCCCTACCCGCGAACGGGAGGCACTACCTCGCCACCTGGCGTCGGGCCGCTTCCGCGAGCGCGCGCCGGATCCGGGCGACCAGACGGTCCGGATCAGCGAGGTCCTCCCACGTGACGTGCAGGAGCGTCCACCCCGCCTCCGTGAGCGCGTCGTGCCGACGCTTCTCCGCGAGAAGCCGCTCGCGAGGGTCGCCGTACTCGCCGCCCGAGTACTTCACGGTCCCGTCGAACTCGATGCCCACCGCCAGACCGGGCCAGCCCAGGTCGATCCACACGGTGCCGCGCCAGGTGTCAACGGCGACGGCGAGGTCCGGCGGCTCCAGGCCGGCCGCGTCGAGGAGCCACCGCAGCCTCGTCTCTCCCACCGACTCCGATCTCGCGTCGGCGAGCTCCACGATCCGCCGTGCCTGCCGCACCCCGGGCTTTCCAGCGGCCTCGGCCAGGACGGCCTCGGCCACACGTCGATCGGCACCCGCACGGAACGCGGAGTCGGCGACGACGAGCGCCCGCTCCCCCGGCAGCCAGCGGGCGCAGTCGACCATCGTGCGTTCGAGGGTGGACACCGGCAGCCCGGCAGGCACGACGGTCCGGTCCTTCGCGGGGAGGTCGACGGGGTGCCGGTGGACCGGGCTGCCGCTGCCTCGCCGGACCTTCGGCTTCCACCCCTGGCTGACGTGGACCTCCTCGGCGAGCCGGTAGACCCAGAGCCCGTGCAGCAGCGCGGCCGTCTCGTGACTGAAGCAGTACGCGGTCCGCAACGTGGCTGCCGTCGCGGCGACCAGCGCGAGGACGCGCTGCTCCCGCTGCCGCGCGACACCGCCGTCCGACGACGCCGGGCCGGTGTACTGCCCGCGCCGGACGCGCACCAGCTCCCCGCGACTCGCGCGACGCTCGATCACGGAGCGCCAGGCCTCGTCGTAGCGCACGAGGGCCGGCAGCGGTCGTGGTCGGGGAACGGCGGTGTCGCCCGGCCTGCGCGCGTCACGCCGGGTCGGTGGGGCGTCGTCGGGCATGCCGACAGCGTGGCAGGACGACGGCGTCTCCGTGCGAGGCCTGTGGACGGCGCCGCGCGGTAGTGCCTCCCGCTTCCCGGTAGTGCTCGGCGGGCACGACCGGACGACGAATGGCACTACCGCGCGGAACGCGCGGCGGCTGGCTAGCGTGGAGGCCGTGACGTCTCCGCAGCCCACGCCGCACGCGCCGATCGGACGGATCCCCGTCCTGGAGCTCTCCCCCGTCGTCGAGGGCGGGCGCTGGCCCGCGAAGGCGACCGTCGGCGAGGTGGTGCCGGTCGAGGCCACGGTGTTCCGGGAGGGGCACGACGCCGTCGCGGCCACCGCCGTGCTGCTCGCACAGGACGGGTCGGTGCACTCCACCGCGCCGATGGTCGACGTCGCACCCGGCCTGGACCGCTTCCGGGGCTTCCTGCAGCCGGACGCGGAGGGCGACTGGTCGTTCCGCGTCGAGGCGTGGTCGGACCCGTACGGCACGTGGGCGCACGACGCGGTGATCAAGTTCGACGCCGGGCAGGACGTCGACCTGGTCCTGGCGGAGGGCCGGATGCTGTTCGAGCGCGTCGTGGCACCGGAGCTGCAGGCGACACGGTCCGCCGAGGACGCCGCCACGCTCGCGGCCGCGGCCCACGAGCTGGCCGACGCCACGCGCCCGCCCGAGGCACGCCTCGCGATGGCGATGACGGCGGCGGTCAAGGACGCCCTCCGGCGCGCCCCGCTGCGCGACCTCGTCACCGCGAGCGCCGCTTACCCGCTGCGCGTGAGCCGCCCGCTCGCCCTGGCCGCGAGCTGGTACGAGATGTTCCCGCGCTCCGAGGGCGCGACCCGACGCAAGGACGGCCGCTGGCGCTCGGGCACGTTCCGGACGGCGGCGAAGCGGCTGCCCGCGATCGCCGGGATGGGGTTCGACGTCGTCTACCTCACCCCGGTGCACCCGATCGGCACGACGTTCCGAAAGGGCCGGAACAACACGCTGGACCCGCAGCCGGGCGACCCGGGCAGCCCGTACGCGATCGGCTCTCCCGACGGGGGTCACGACGCGATCCACCCGGAGCTGGGCACCGAGAAGGACTTCCGGGCCTTCACCGCCTCCGCCCGCAAGGAGGGGCTCGAGGTCGCCCTCGACCTGGCGCTGCAGTGCTCCCCCGACCACCCGTGGGTGACGGAGCACCCGGAGTGGTTCACGGTCCGCGCGGACGGCACCATCGCGTACGCCGAGAACCCACCCAAGAAGTACCAGGACATCTACCCGCTGAACTTCGACCGCGACCCTGCCGGCCTGTCCGCGGAGATCCTGCGGATCGTGCGGCTGTGGATCGACCGCGGCGTCACGGCGTTCCGCGTCGACAACCCGCACACCAAGCCGCTGGACTTCTGGGAGTGGCTGCTCAGGCAGGTGCACGCGGAGCGCCCGGACGTGATCTTCCTGTCCGAGGCGTTCACGCGCCCCGCGATGATGCAGACCCTGGCGCGGATCGGGTTCCACCAGTCGTACACGTACTTCACCTGGCGCACCACGAAGGACGAGGTCGAGGAGTACCTGCAGGAGGTCTCCGGCCCGCAGGGGTCGGTGCTGCGCCCGAGCTTCTGGCCCACGACGCACGACATCCTGCCCCCGTACCTGCAGCACGGCGGCGTCGCGGGCTTCGCCGTCCGCGCCGTCCTGGCCGCGACGGGCAGCCCCACGTGGGGCGTCTACGCGGGCTACGAGCTGGTGGAGAACGTGCCGCGCCCGGGCGTCGAGGAGCAGATCGACAACGAGAAGTACGAGCTCAAGCCGCGCGACTGGTCGCAGGCCGAGGTCATCGGCATCTCGACGCTGCTGCGCCGCCTCAACGAGATCCGGCGCGCGCACCCGGCGCTGCAGCAGCTGCGCGACCTGACCGTGCATCCGACGACGAACGACCAGGTCGTCGCGTTCTCGCGGCGGGTCCGTGCCGAGCACCTGCCGGGCGCCGGCCGGCCGGGTGCCACGCAGGACGACGTCGTGCTCGTCGTGCTCAACCTGGACCCGTGGGCCGCCCAGGAGTCGACCGTCCTCCTCGACCTCGAGGCGCTGGGCCTGACGCGGCCGGACGGCGTGGAGGACCAGCCGTTCTTCGTCGCGCACGACGAGCTGTCCGGCGCGACCTACCCGTGGGGCGGCCACCCGTACGTCCGCCTCGACCCGCGCGAGCAGGTGGCGCACGTCCTGAAGATCGGGCTGGCATGACGGGGCCGGCATGAGGGGGCCCCGATGACTCCCCAGGTGCCGCGCCCCGTCACGCGCCAGGTGCCGGTGCAGGCGCTGCCGACGCGGCCGCAGCCGACGCCGCCGCCCCTGGACAAGCCGGGCCTGTCCGACGACCCGGAGTGGTACCGCACCGCCGTGTTCTACGAGGTCATCGTGCGGGCGTTCTCGGACACCGGCGGGGCGGGCACGGGCGACCTGCGCGGCATCACGGAGCGGCTCGACTACCTGCAGTGGCTGGGCGTGGACTGCCTGTGGCTGCCGCCGTTCTACCCGTCACCGCTGCGGGACGGCGGGTACGACATCGCGGACTACACGTCGATCGCGCCGCAGTTCGGGACGGTCGCGGACTTCACCGAGCTCATCGAGGCGGCGCACGCGCGCGGCATCCGGGTGGTGGTGGACCTGGTGATGAACCACACCAGCGACCAGCACCCGTGGTTCCAGGCGTCGCGGTCGGACCCGGAGGGCCCGTACGGCGACTTCTACGTGTGGTCCGACGACGACACCCGGTACGAGGACGCGCGCATCATCTTCGTGGACACGGAGACGTCGAACTGGACGTTCGACCCGGTGCGGCGGCAGTACTTCTGGCACCGGTTCTTCCACCACCAGCCGGACCTCAACTTCGAGAACCCGCGCGTGGTGGACGCGATGCTCGACGTGGCGCGGTTCTGGCTCGGCATCGGCGTGGACGGCTTCCGGCTCGACGCGGTGCCGTACCTGTTCGAGGCCGAGGGCACCAACTGCGAGAACCTGCCGGAGACCCACGCGTTCCTGCGCCGGGTGCGCCGCATGATCGACGACGAGTTCCCGGGCCGGATCATGCTCGCCGAGGCGAACCAGTGGCCGCAGGAGGTGGTGGACTACTTCGGCACCGCGGACGCGCCCGAGTGCCACATGTGCTTCCACTTCCCCGTGATGCCGCGCGTCTACTACGCGATGCGCGACCAGCGCGCCCGCCCGCTGCTGGACATCCTGGCCGACACCCCGGACATCCCGGCGCCCGGCGGCCAGTGGTCGACGTTCCTGCGCAACCACGACGAGCTCACCCTCGAGATGGTCTCCACCGAGGAGCGCGCGGCGATGTACGGGTGGTTCGCCCCCGACCCGCGCATGCGCGCCAACATCGGCATCCGCCGGCGCCTGTCGCCGCTGCTCGACAGCTCGCGCAAGGAGATCGAGCTCGCGCACGCCCTGCTGCTGAGCATGCCGGGCAGCCCCTGCCTGTACTACGGCGACGAGATCGGCATGGGCGACAACATCTGGCTGCCCGACCGGGACGCGGTGCGCACCCCGATGCAGTGGACGCCGGACCGCAACGCCGGCTTCTCCACCGCGGACCCCGGCCAGCTGTACCTGCCGCTGGTGCAGTCGCTGGTGCACCACTACCAGCACACGAACGTCGAGGCCCAGCTCGCGCAGTCGTCGTCGCTGCTGCACTGGGTGCACGGCATGCTCGCGGTGCGGCGCCTGCACCCGGCGTTCGGCTCCGGCGGGTTCACGGCCCTGTCCGCGGACGACGACGCGGTCTTCGCCTTCGTCCGGACGACGCCGGCCGAGACGCTGCTGGTGGCGGCGAACCTGTCCGCCACGGCCCGGTCCTCGCGCGTGCACCTGACGGGCCACGCCGGCTGGTCGCTGACGGACCTGTTCGGCGGCGCCCGCTTCCCCGACGTCGGCCCCGACGGCGCGGTGACGATGACGTGGGGCTCGCGCGACTTCTACTGGCTGCTCCTGACACCGCCGTCCGCCGCCGGAGACCCCGGGGGCGAGCCGGCGTGAGCGCCGTGCGGCCGGCCGTGGGCGCCCCCGACCCGAGCGTCGGCGACCTGCTCGCGGCCTGGCTGCCGGGCCGGCGCTGGTTCCCCGCGGGCGGCGCGAGCGCCGCCGGGGTGCGGGTCGAGCCGTGGCTCGCGGTGACCTTCGACGACGACGCCTCGGGCGGCGGGGACGACGGCGACGGGGCCGACGTCGTCGTCCTCCTGGTCCGCCTGCGCGGCGCGGGCGTGCCGGGCGGCGAGGTGGTGGCGCAGGTGCCGCTGGTGCTCACCGACCCGGCCGCGCGCGGCCCGGGCTTCATCACCGAGCTGCGCACCGCCGCGGGCGACGTCGCGGTGCACGACGGCGGCGCCCACCCCGCCTGCTGGCTCACGCTGCTGCGCGCGGCCGGCGTGGGCGACGGCGTGGACGGCCGCGCCCTCACCGCAGCCGGGCACGTGGTGGCCGGCGAGCAGTCGAACACGAGCGTGGTGCTCCCGGGCGCGCCCTCCCCCGACGGCACGGGCGGGATGCTCAAGATCCTGCGCACCGTGACCCCGGGTCCGCACCCGGACGTGGTGGTCCCTCGTGCCCTGACCCGCGCCGGCTGGGACGGCGTACCACGGTTCCTCGGCGCCGTGCAGGTGACCACCGACCCCGGCACGACCACCGCTCTCGCCGTGCTCAGCGAGCTGGTGCCGCACGCCCGCGACGGCTTCGAGCTGGCCTGCGAGCACGCCGGTCGCGGCGAGTCGTTCGCGCACCTCGCGGCGGACCTCGGCCGCGTCGTGGCCGAGCTGCACACGGTGCTGGTCCAGGCGATGCCGCCGGGCCCCCTGCTCGACCCGGCGACGTTCGTCGCGGGGCTGCGGGACCGGGCGGTGCTCGCCGTCGCCGAGGCGCCCGGCCTGGCCGCGCGCGCCCCCGCGATCGACGCCCTCCTCGACGACCTGCAGGGCCGCCTGCCGCGGCTGCGCCTCCAGACCGTCCACGGCGACCTGCACCTGGGCCAGGCGCTGCACGGGGAGACCGGGTGGAAGCTGCTCGACTTCGAGGGCGAGCCGCAGCGGCCCGCCGAGGAGCGCGCCGCACCCGACCTCCCGCTGCGCGACGTCGCGGGCATGATCCGCTCGTTCGCGTACGCCGCGGCCGTCGGTGGGGCTCCCGACCCGTCATGGGAGGCGGAGGCGGTGCACGCCTTCCTCGGCCGCTACCGCCAGTCAGCCGCCCCTGCGGCTCTGCAGAGCCCGGGCACCCGCCGCGCCCCCGAGCTCGACCCGCCGACCGCCGACGCCGCCCTCGCCGCCCTCGTCCTCGACAAGGCCCTCTACGAGGTGGTCTACGAGACCCGGCAGCGGCCCACGTGGGTGCACATCCCGTTGTCCGCCGTGGACCGGGTGCTGGAGAGCGCCCGCCGCACCCGCTGAGCGGGCACGGCGGGCGTCCCGCCGAGGCGCGACCCGGGCGGAGGCGCGCTCAGCGCAGGTCGTTGGCGCAGCGCACGGCGGCGGCGAAGGCCGCCGGGTCGCCGCCCGCGGGCGACGTGATCCGCAGCGTCGTGCTCTGCCCGGCCCGCAGCGTGACCAGGCCGGCGTCGACGCGCGCCGCCGGGTCCACGACGTCGGCATGGCAGAAGACGTCGCGCGCCAGCGAGGTGGCGGTGACCCGCAGCTCGCAGCCGCCGTCCACGGGCGACGTCTCGATCCTCAGCGGGCGCGGGTCGAGGCGCTGGTCCACCACCTCGGCGCCGTGCCGCAGGGCGTCGGCGACCCCGGTGCCGGGGGCGTCCGCCGTGGCCACGAGCACCTCGGCGCCGGGCTCCGCGAACGTCGCGACGTCCGCGGGCACCACGACGGTGGCGGCGCCGCGGGCCGGCGCGTCCACCTCCAGGGTCGCCTTCGCGACCACCGCCCCGTCGAGCGCCTCGCGGGTGACGGTCCACGTCCCGGCGAGGCGCTCGCCGGTGTCGTTGACCACCACGAGCGCGAGGGTGTCGGGCTCCGCCGCCAGCCCCTCCCACGCCGCCGCCCGCGCCTGCTCGGACACGCGGGGCTGGAAGGTGGCCAGCCGCGGCGCGTACGCCGCGCGCAGGGCGTGCCAGAGCGGCTTGCGGTGCTCGTCGTGGTCGACCGCCGCCCACGACACCACGGGCCAGTTGTCGTTCAGCTGCCACATGATGGAGCCCGTGTTGTGCGGGGTGAGGGACCGGACGTGCTCGATGCCGAACCGCACGGCGTGCGCCTGGTTGAGCTGCGTCGTCCAGTGCCAGTCCTCGATCGTGGCCGGGTCGGGCAGGTGCCCCTTCCAGCCGCGCTCGAGCTTCGCGTTGCCCAGGTGCGCCTTCTGGTGCACGAGCATCTGGTGCCCGAACGGGTCGAGCGGCTCGTCGTGGACCACGCGCATGAGCGTCGACCAGGCGGGCGGACCCTGGAAGCCGAACTCCGACAGGAACCGCGGCGCGTAGCGGGCGTAGACGGAGTAGTCCTCCCGGTTCCACACGTCCCAGATGTGCATGGTGCCGTAGCGCTCGTCGTTCGGGTGCCGGTAGTCGCCGTACGAGTAGGGGCTCGCCGGCGAGTACGGGCGCGTCGGGTCCAGCTCGGCGAGCACGCCGGGCAGCAGCTCGCGGTAGTACAGGTCGCCCCACGGCCGCCCGCCCAGCCGGCCGGCCCAGCCCCAGTCGACCGAGCCCCACGTGTTCTCGTTGTTGCCGTTCCAGATCACCAGCGACGGGTGCGGGCTGAGCCGGGTGACGTTCTCCCGTGCCTCTGCCTCCACCTCGGAACGCATGGGCTCGTCCTCGTTGTACGCGGCGCACGCGAACGGGAAGTCCTGCCACAGCAACAGGCCCTGCTCGTCGGCCAGGTCGTACAGGTCGTCGGACTCGTAGATGCCGCCTCCCCATACCCGCAGCAGGTTGGCGTTCGCCTCCAGCGCGTCGTCCACGCGGCGCGCGTACCGGTCCCGGTCGATCAGCGTGAGGAACGCGTGGTCAGGGATCCAGTTCGCCCCGCGCACGAGGACGGTCTCGCCGTTCACCTTCAGCAGGAACGGCGCGCCCGCCTCGTCCGCGGCGGTGTCCAGCTCCACCGTGCGGAACCCGACCCGCCCGGTCCAGCGGGCGGCGTCGGCGCCGTGCGCCGCGGTCACCTCGACGCCGTACAGGGGCTGGTCCCCGTGGCCGACCGGCCACCACCGGCGCACGCCCGGCACGCGGACGGTCACGACGCCCTCGACCTGCCCGGCGGGCACCGTGCCCGTGGCGTCGAGCCGTTCGCCGTCCGGGCCGGTCAGGCGCACGCGCAGCGGCACGTCGCCGTCCGCCGCGACGCCGTCGCGCTCGATCTCGACGTGCGCGGTGAGGACGCCGTCGTGCGCTCCCTCCGCCCCCGGCACGACGTCGACGAGCGGGCGCACCGTGGCGACGCGCACCCCCGACCAGGAGTCGAGGCCGAGAGGCTTCCAGATGCCGGCGCCGGCGACGTCGATGCCCCAGTCCCAGCCGAAGGAGCACGCCATCTTGCGCAGCTGGTTGTACTCGTGGTGGTTGGTCGAGGGCAGCTCGCCGTCCCGCTCGGCGCGGGCCAGGGCCTCGGGCACCGGGGCGGCGAACGTGACGACGAGGGAGTTGCTGCCCTCGCGCAGCGCGTCGCGGGCGTCCCACCGGTAGGACCGGTGCATGTTCTGGGTGCGCCCCAGCTCGACGTCGTTGAGCTGCACGGTCGCGACGGTGTCGAGGCCGAGGGCCACGAGGTCGTGCCGCGCGGCGTCGCCGGCCTGCCAGTCGAACGTCGTCGCGTACCGCCACGACGTGTCGCCGATCCACTGCTGCGCCGCCTCGTTGTCGCCGTCGAACGGCTCGTCGATCAGGCCCGCACGGTGCAGGTCGAGGTGCGCCTCGCCAGGCACGACGGCCGGGATCCCCGCCGCGAGCGCCGGCGCCACGGCGTCCGGCGCGTCGGACGCCGGCTCCGCGGCGGTCAGGCTCCACCCCTGGTGCAGGGCGCGGAAGGTCGAGGGGAGGTACGTCATGGAGGAGTCCTTCGTGGTTCGCAGGGAGTTCGCGGGGTGCTGCCGGTGCTGGTCCGGCCAGGGTCGCAGGTGGCTCAGCCGGGCGCCGGGCGGCGCGGTTCGCGCAGGACGCGCACGCCGCCCGCGGCCACGACCGTCAGAGGTCCGACGTCCGCCCCGGACAGCAGGTCGTACCCGGCGGCGGCGACCTTCTGGTCGTCGTCCGTGTGGTTGAGCAGGAAGAGGTAGGAGCGGTCGTCGCGCCGGCGGCGCACCGCCTCCAGCCCGGGCGCCGCCTCGAGCACGCGCGGGACGCCCGACTCGGCCAGGAGGTGGTCGACGACGCGGCCGACGCCGTCGGCGCCGAGCGCGGCGGAGACGTACCAGGCGGACCCGCCGCCGTGCCGCCGCCGTGTCACCGCCGGCCCGCCGGCGAGCGAGCTCGTGGCGTACCGGACCACCGCCTCCGCCCCGTCGAGGTGGACGCGCTCGGTCCAGTCCGCCGCCTCGCCGCCGTCGTCCAGGCCGACGGCCTGCCCGTCCTGGAGCGGGTAGAACTCGTCGCTCCAGGCGCCGAGCAGGTCGGCGAACGCGCCGGGGAAGCCGCCCGTGCGGACCTGGCCGTGCGCGTCGCAGACCCCGGACAGGTAGGTGACCAGCACGGTGCCGCCACGAGCGACGACGGCGGAGACCCGGGCCGCCGTGTCGTCGTCGACGACCATCAGCGTGGGGACGACGACGAGGTCGTAGCCGTCCAGCGCCGTGCCCGGCGGCACGACGTCGCACAGCACCTGCCGGTCCCACAGGGCCCGGTGCCACGCGCCGAGCTCCCGCCCGTAGGACAGCTCGCGGTGCGGCATCAGGCCGTGCTGGAGGGCCCAGCCCGCGGCGTCGTCGACGATCATCGCGGCGCGCGCGGGCTCGACGGCGGTGCCGGCGACCTCCTGGAGCGCGCGCAGGTGCCCGCCGAGCTCCACGACCTCCTGCCACACGCGCGAACGGGTGCCGGCGTGCGGCAGCATCGCGGAGTGGAACTGCTCGGCGCCGGCCCGCGACGCGCGCCACTGGAAGAACATCGCGCCGTCCGAGCCTCGGGCCACGTGCCCGAGCGAGTGGCGCACGATCTCCCCGGGATCCTTGGCGCGGTTGCGCCGCTGCCAGCTCGGGCCGCCGGTCGAGCTCTCCATCAGCAGCCACGGCCGCCCCGGGGACATGCCGCGCATCCGGTCCGCGGCGAGGGCGAGGTCGTGCTCACGGACACCGGCGGGGAGGTCGCCGACCAGCGTGTAGTGGTCGTTGGCGACGACGGCCGTGTGCGGGGCCCACGACGCGTAGTCCACGACCTGCGCCCCGGCACCGACCATGAGGTTGGTCGTGACGGGCACGGCGGAGTGCCGCTCGAGGACCTCCTTCTCCGCCAGGTAGTGCGCCAGCAGCGCGTCGGAGGAGTAGCGCTCGAAGTCCAGGAAGAGCCCGGGGTTGGGGGCACCGTGCCGCCCGCGCGGCGGCATGATCTCCTCCCAGGCCCCGTACCGGTGCCCCCACTGCGCCGTGCCCCAGGCCGCGTTCACGGCCTCGAGGCTGCCGTGCCGGGCGTGCAGCCAGCGCCGGAACCCCGCCGCGGAGTCGTCGCAGTAGCAGCGCGCGTTGCCGCCGCCGAGCTCGTTGCCGACGTGCCACAGGCGCACGGCCGGGTGGTCCCCGTACCGGCGGGCCAGGGCGTCGACGTGCCGCAACGCGTACCGGCGGTACACCTCCGACTCGGGGCACCAGGCGTTGCGCCCGCCGGCCGGCTCGCGGTACCCGTCGGCGAGCACCGGGGCGATGCCGGGGTGCGCGGTGAGCAGCCAGCTCGGCGGCGCCGCGGTGGGGGTGGCCAGGTCCACGGCGATCCCGTGCGCGTGCAGCAGCCCGATCGCGTCGTCCAGCCACGACCAGTCCCGCACGTCGTCCGCGACCTCGACGGTGCCCCACGCGAAGACGCCGAGCGTCACGAGGTTGACCCCCGCCTCGGCCATCAGGCGCACGTCGTCGTCCCAGACCACGCGCGGCCACTGCTCGGGGTTGTAGTCGCCGCCGTACGACAGCCCGTCCGTCGGCCACGGCGCCGTCGCCCCGGGCGTGGCGGCCGTCACGACACGCTCCGCGGGGCGGCCTCGCGCCGCGCCCGGGCCGCCGGGACGCCCGCCTCCTGCCACTCGCCCACGAAGTGGTCGAAGCACACGCTGTTGTCGATCGCGCCGCGGTCCGTCCCCTCCTGGGTGAGCGTCACCCGGTCGACCCGCTCGGGGTCGGGCGCCGCCATCGCCAGGAGCTTGGTGTAGTCGTGGTGCGGGTCGAGGATGACGGCGTCGGCCGGACCGCGCTCGACGACCCGGCCCCGGTACAGCACGACGATCTCGTCCGAGAAGTGCCGGGCCGTGGCGAGGTCGTGCGTGATGTACAGGACTGCCAGGCGGTCCTCGCGCTGCAGGCGGCCGAGCAGGTTGAGGACGCCGAGCCGGATCGACACGTCCAGCATCGACACGGGCTCGTCGGCGATGAGCACCTGGGCGCCCGGGGCGAGCGCGCGGGCGATGGCGACGCGCTGGCGCTGGCCCCCGGACAGCTCGTGGGGCCGGCGCGAGGTGAGGTCCTCGGCGGGCGTGAGGTTGACCCGCTCGAGCATCTCGACCACCCGCTCGTGGGTCTCGGTCGCCGTGTGCGTGCGCTGGTGGATCCGCAGCGGGCGGGCGATGTGGTGCTCGATCGAGTGGAACGGGTTGAGCGACGCGAACGGGTCCTGGAAGACCATCTGCACCTGACGCCGGTAGAGCGACCCCTGGACCGGGGTGTCGTCGTCGAGGCGCACGTCGACCGTGCCCGACGTCGGCTTCTCCATGCGCGTGAGGATCTTCGCGATCGTCGACTTGCCGGAGCCCGACTCCCCCACGAGGGCGACGGTGCGGCCGGGGACCAGGTCAAGGCTCACATGGTCGACGGCGCGCAGCCGCGACCGCCGCAGCCCCGAGCGGATCGAGTAGTCCTTGACCAGGTCGGACACGTGGACGCGGGTCATGCTCGGTCCTCCTCGGGGACGCCGGCGGGCTCGGCGAAGTCGTCGACGCCGCTGCGGATGAAGCCGCCCCGCTCCCCCGACAGGCTCGGGAACGAGCCCAGCAGCTTGCGGGTGTACGGGTGGCGCGCGTCTCGGTACAGGCGCTGGGCGGTGTCGAGCTCGACGATCTCGCCCTCGAGCATGACCGCGATGCGGTCGCTGATCTCCAGGAGCAGCGGCAGGTCGTGGGTGATGAACACGACCGCGAAGTCGAGCTCGTCGCGCAGGCGCACGATCTCGCGCAGGATGTCGCGCTGGACGACGACGTCGAGCGCCGTCGTCGGCTCGTCCATGATCATGATCTGCGGCTCGAGCAGCATCGCCATCGCGATCATGACGCGCTGGCGCATGCCGCCCGACAGCTCGTGCGCGTACGAGCCGAGGCGGCGCGGGTCCACCCCGACGCGGGTCAGCACCTCCTCCGACCGCCGCCGCACCTCGGCGCGCGACGTGCGCGGCCGGTGGGCCAGCAGCGTGTCCCGCAGCTGTGCCTTCACGGTGGTCACGGGGTTGAGGGCGTTCATCGCGCCCTGGAACACCATCGACAGCTTGTCCCAGCGGAACGCCCGCAGCGCGGAGTCCTCCAGGGCGAGCACGTCCACGTCGGAGCCGTCGCGGTCGTGGAAGGTGATGCTCCCCGACGCGATCCGTGCCGGCGGGCGGTGCAGCCGGTTGACCGCGTAGGCGAGCGTCGTCTTGCCGCAGCCGGACTCCCCGGCCAGGCCGAGGATCTCGCCGCGGTGCAGGGTCAGGCTCGCGTCCTTCACGGCGGTGACGGGCCGTTCGACCTCGTAGACCACCGTGAGGTCGGAGACGGTGAGCACCGGCTCCGTCCGGCCACCGCGGGCGGTGGTCCCCTCGTCCTGCAGCAGGGTGGTCGTCATCGCGTGGACACCTCCTTCGCGCGGTCCGCACGGACCGCGTCGGGCTCCTGCGGGCGCGACCGGCGGGTCGCGCGAGCCAGCTCGCGCTCGAGGCGGGCGGCCTTGCGGGCCCGCTTGCGGTGCTGGCGCAGGTTCTTGAGCTTGGGGTTGATGATCTCGTCGATCGAGAAGTTGATGAGCGACAGACCCATGCCGAACAGCGCGATCATCAGGCCCGGCGGCACGAACCACCACCATGCCCCGAGCGAGAGCGCGAAGCCGTTCTGCGCGTAGAAGAGCATCGTGCCGAGGGTCGCGGAGTTGGACGCCCCCAGCCCGATGAACGACAGCCCGGCCTCGCCGAGGATCGCCGCGATGACCGCGAAGACGAACTGCGAGGCGATGACGGGCAGCAGGTTCGGGAGGATCTCCACCACGATGACGCGCCACGGCTTCTCGCCCGAGACCTTCGACGCCGCCACGTAGTCGCGGTGGCGCACCGAGAGGGTCTGGGCGCGCAGCACCCGCGCCGACGCGGCCCAGCTCGTCACCGCCAGCACGACGGCGATCGTCCACAGTCCGCGGCTCTCGCGCGGCACGAAGCCGGAGATGACGATCACGAGCGGCAGCCCGGGGATCACCAGGAAGACGTTCGAGAGCAGCGAGAACGCCTCGTCGGCGAAGCCGCCGCGGTAGGCGCCGTAGATGCCGAAGAACGCGGACAGGGCGGTGGCCAGGACGCCGACCAGCAGGCCGATCTGCAGCGACCCGCGCGTGGCGTACGCGAGCTGCGCGAGCACGTCCTGGCCGGTCTGGGTGGTCCCGAGCAGGAAGTCGCCCGAGGGTGGCGTCAGGCCGATGTCGCGGATCTGCCGCGGGTCGCCCACCAGGTAGGGGCCGAAGATGCCGAAGAGCGTGATGGCTCCCACCAGCACGAGGCCGATCACCAGCCAGGGAGTCATCGTGGGCAGCAGCATGCGCCAGCCGGAGCGCGGCGCGTCGCCGGCCCGGTCGCGCGCGACCTCCGCGGCCTCGGTCTCGTCCACGAGGGACGGTTCGTTCGCAGGACTCAGGTTCGTCATGACGGGGCCTCCTTCAGGACCGGGCTCGGGTGCGCGGGTCGATCAGGCCGTACAGCATGTCGACCACGAGGTTCGCGCCGAGCACGGCGAGCGTGATGACGAGGAACAGCCCCTGCATGAGCGCGTAGTCGTTGTTGGTCACGGCCCCCAGGAGCCGTCCGCCGATGCCGGGGTAGGAGAACACCTGCTCGGTGATCACCGAGCCCGAGACCACGAAGCCCAGCGAGATCGCGAAGCCGGCGACCGACGGCAGCACGGCGTTGCGCGAGGCGTACGAGCGCAGCACCTTGCGCGGGGACAGGCCCTTGGCCTCGGCGGTGAGGACGTAGTCCTCGGACAGGGTGGAGACCATCATGTTGCGCATCCCGAGCAGCCAGCCGCCGACGGAGGCCAGCACGATCGTCAGCGCCGGCAGGGCGCCGTAGTGGATCGCGGAGGCGATGAACTCGGCGTTCCACCCCGGGTCCAGGACGACGTCGTAGCCACCCTGCAGCGGGAACCAGCCGAGCACCCGGGCGAGGAAGTACGCCAGGATCAGCGCCAGCCAGAAGTAGGGCACGGCCGCCAGCAGCGTCGTCGCCGGGATCAGCGAGTCCAGCCAGGTCCCGGGCTTCCACCCGACGAAGGCCCCCAGCGTCACGCCCAGGACGGCCGCCATGACGGTGGCGATGCCGACGAGGACCACCGTCCACGGCAGCGACTGCGCGATGACGTCGGTGACCTGTGCCGGGTAGTAGCTGACCGACACGCCGAGATCGCCGTGCAGCAGGTTGTTCAGGTAGTCGACGTACTGGTTCCACAGCGGTTGGGAGTCGTCGCCCCCGAGGAGGAGCGCGTACGCCTCACGGGTCTCGGGCGTCACGGTCCCGCCGCGCTGCTGCAGCTTGGCGAGCAGGATGTCGACCGGGTTGCCCGGCAGGAGCCGGGGGATCGCGAAGTTCAACGTCAGCGCGGCCCACAACGCCACGACGTAGAAGCCCATCTTGCGCAGGAAGTAGTTCACGGCAGGGTGCTTTCCTCGGGGACGACGACTCGGGACATGTCAGCCGGCCGGCTGGATCTTCTTGAAGATCTCGGCCGCGTCCATCGCCGACCACACGGCCGGGAAGGCGTAGAGATCGTCGTCGGACGGCCAGCCGCTGAACTTCGCCGTGTTCCACACGCTGGTGGTGCCGCCGGTGAGGATCGGCACGTACGGCATGTCCTCGAAGACGTGCTCCTGGATCGTGTCGAAGTACGGCTGGCGCGCCGCGGCGTCGTCGAGCGGCAGCTTGGCGAGCTCGTCGAGCGCCTTGTCGACCTCAGGGTCGGAGTACCGCGAGTAGTTGTTCCCCGCCGACTTGCCGACCTTCGCCCCCGAGCCGGAGTCGAAGAAGTAGTTGTAGAGGTAGAACGGGTCGGGCGCGGGGCCCTGCCACAGGGAGTCGATGGCGAGCTCGAACTTGCCCGAGCCCTTCTTCTCCGTCCACTCGTTCCACGACGACTGCGCGGTCTGCAGGTCGATACCGGCCGCCTTCGCCTGGGAGGCCATCGTGTCGAGGGCGGTGATGTAGTCCGTCCACCCGGTCACGACCTCGACGGTCAGCGTGAGCTTCTCGCCGTCCTTGGCGTAGATGCCGTCGGAGCCCTTCGCCCAGCCGGCGTCCTCGAGCGCCTGCGCCGCCTTGTCAGGCTCGGCGGCCATCGGGGCCACCTTCTCCGTGACCGCGTCCGAGACGAACGCGTCCTGGCCGGGCGTCAGCGTGAAGACGGGCGAGATCTCGTTCGCCGTCTCCATGAACGCCAGCTTGTTGAGCTGGGTGCGGTCCATCGCGTAGTACAGCGCCTTGCGGACCGCCGGGTCCGTCTGCGGCCCCTCGCAGCCCATCTCCGCGCTCGAGCAGGTCGACAGCACCATCTGGTTCTGCCACTGCGTGTACGCGTCGTAGCTCGGGAAGTTCTGGTGCGTGTTCTGGATGTCGGGGATGGGGCCGGTCTGCCAGTCGACCGTGCCGGCCGCGATCGCGTCGGCACCGGCCTGGTTGCCCGACAGCGACAGGAACCGGATGTTCGTGAGCGCGGGCGCACCGCCCCAGTAGTCGGGGTTGACCTTGTAGGTGAACGCCTGCGGCTTGAAGTCGTCGAGCAGGTAGGCGCCGGTGCCCACGGGCTTCTCGATGACGTCCTCGACCGGGTTGACGTCCTTCCACAGGTGCTCGGGGACGATCGGCGTATTCATCACGTCCGGCCCCTTGACGAACGCCGGCTCGTCGAACGTGAACGTCACGTGCGTGTCGTCGACGGCCTTCGCGGTGCCGTCGAACCCGCCGCTGTTGATCGACGGGTTGTCCTTGAGGAGCGTGAACGTGAACGCGACGTCCTTCGCCGTGAACGGCTCGCCGTCGCTCCAGGTGACCCCCTCGCGCAGGGTGACGGACAGCTCGGTGCCGTCGTCGTTCCACGCCTGCTCCGTGCCGAGCAGCGGCACCGGGTCGCTCACCTCGGCCTTGTTGTAGAAGAACAGGGGCTCGTAGATGGTCCCGAGCCCGCCGATCTTCGAGGGCGAGAACGGGTTGAAGTTGATCTGGTAGTCCCCGGCCTGGCCCGTGTAGGCGACGAGCGTGCTGTTCGCGCCCCCGTCCGAGCCACCCGGGTTGCCGTTGGAGCCGCCCCCGGAGCACGCCGCAAGGGCGAGACCGAGGGCCGCGACGCCGGCGAGCACCGTGCCGCGCCGACGGATTCCTGACGTGAGGAACATCTGCGGTCCTTTCTCGAGCCGGCTCCAGAGCCGGCTGCCAGCGGCGCCGTCGTCGGCGCTCGGTGTGTATTCTTGCCACACCGAACTTAACCGGTCAAGTGCTCTAGATCACTCGTCGCGAGGGGGCGATCCATGCTGCTGGACGGCGTCACGCAGGTCGTCTCGTCGCGCCGTCTGCTCGACCTTGTCCGCACCCGCGGCACGATCAGCCGGGTCGAGCTCGCTCGGCTCTCGGGCCTGACCTCGCCCACCGTGACCCACGTCGTCCGAGGGCTCCTCGACCTCGGCCTGGTGCACGAGACCGGGGTCCAGCAGCGCGGCCGCGGCCAGCCCCGACGGCTCCTGAGCGTCACGGCCGAGGCCGGGTACGCCGTGGGGATCCAGGTGGACCTGACCACCACCACGGTGGTGGTGGTCGACTTCGCCGGCGCGACCGTCGCCAGCACCGGGCTGCGGGGTTCCGGGCACCGCTCCCCCGACCGGACGGTCGCGGCGCTGATCGACCACGTCGGCGACCTGCTCGCCGGCGCCGGCGTGCCGCGCGACCGCGTGCTCGGCGTCGGGCTCGTGACCCACGGCCCCCAGGACCGCGGCCGGGGCGTGCTCCTCACCGCCCAGCCCACGCCGGCGTGGGAGGAGTACCCGCTGACGGCGCGGCTCGGCGCCGGGCTCGGGCTGCCCGTGCTGCTGGAGAACGACGCGACCGCCGCGGCCGTGGGCGAGCTGTGGACCCAGCACCTCGGGACCGAGACCTTCGGCCTCGTCTACATGGCCTCGGGGATCGGCGGGGCCGTCGTGGTGGACGGCGTCGCCTACCGGGGACGCGCCTCGAACGCCGTCGAGATCGGGCACGTCCCGCTGCCCGGCGCCCGGGCGTCCTGCGTGTGCGGCAACCGCGGCTGCACCCAGGCCGAGGCGGGCCCGGCGGCCGTCGTCGCGCGGGCGCTCGCGCACGGCGAGCCCGCCCGCCGATGGGGCGTGCACGGGCGGTCCGAGGACACGCTCGCCGACTTCGAACGCGTGGCCCGCGCCTGGCGAGGAGGCGACCCGGACGCCGCCGACCTGCTCGCCCGTTCCGCGCAGCGCGTCGGCCAGGCAGCCACCGTGCTCGTCAACCTCTTCGACGTGGACACGGTGCTGCTCGCCGGCCCCGCGTTCGCGACGGCCGGGCCGCTCTACCGCCGGGTCGTCGCCGCCGCCCTCGAGAAGCACGCGCTCGGCCGCACCCTCAGCCCGCCCCGGGTCGAGCTGTCCGGCCAGGTCGCCACCGTCGCTGCCGTCGGCGGCGCCCTGACCGTGCTGCGCGGCACGCCCGACACCACCGTCCCCGTGGGCGGGCCGGGCACGAGGCCCCGGCTGCCCGACGACCACCCCGCAACGATCGGAGCCCTGTGACCACCGACAACGCCGTCCTGCACCGCGACGGGACCGCCCTCGTCCTCCACCTGCCGGGAGCCGGCCTCCCGGCCGTCGTGCACTGGGGCGCCGACCTCGGCCCGCTCGACGACGCCGGCCTCGCCGCCCTCCTGCAGGCGACCAGCCGTCAGACTCCGCCCGGCACGCTCGACGCCGCCTGGCGGCTGCCGCTCCTCCCGCAGGAGTCCGACGGCTGGTCGGGACGCCCGGCCCTCCTCCTCTCGCGCGCCGGCGCCCCCGTCTACCCGCGCTGGCAGTGCGAGACCGACCGGCCGGACGACGCGACCGCGGTCGTCACCGCCACCGACCCCGACGGCGGTCTCACCCTGCGCACCCGCCTCGAGATCGGGGCCGGAGGCGTCGTGCTGCTCGACCACGAGATCGTCAACGACGGTGCCGACCTCCTCGACGTCGCCTGGCTCGAGGCGACGCTGCCCGTGCCCAGGAGCGCCGACCACCTCACCACGTTCGGGGGCCGCTGGACCCGGGAGAAGTCGCCCCTCACGACCGAGATGCCGCGCGGCAGCACCGTGCGCGAGTCCCGGCGCGGTCGCGGCGGCCACGACGCCCCGTGGGTGACGCTCGCCTCCGAGGGGGTACCGCGGGCCGGCGACGGCCGGGTGTGGGCGATCCACCTGGGCTGGAGCGCCGACGTGCGACACCGCGTGGACCGCGTCACCGAGCACGTCCCGCTGCTGGGGGCGGGCGAGCTGCTGCGGCCGGGCGAGCTGCGCCTGGCACCCGGCGAGTCGTACCGGGCGCCGACGGCGTACTTCGCCTGGTCGGACGGCGGCCTCGACGGCATCGCGGCCCGGTTCCACACCTGGCTGCGCGCACGCCCCCAGCACCCGCGGACGCCCCGGCCGCTGGTGCTCAACACGTGGGAGGCCGTGTACTTCGACCACGACCCGGAGCGGCTGACCGCGCTCGCCGAGCGGGCGGCCGACGTCGGTGTCGAGCGCTTCGTCCTCGACGACGGCTGGTTCCCCGCCCGCCGGGACGACACCCGGGGCCTGGGCGACTGGGTGGTCGACCGCGACGTCTGGCCCGACGGCCTGGAACCGCTCGCCGACCTCGTGCACGGGCTGGGCATGCAGTTCGGGCTGTGGTTCGAGCCCGAGATGGTGAACCTCGACTCCGACCTCGCACGGACCCACCCCGAATGGATCCTCGGGAACCCGGCGTCCGTGCCGTCGCCCGACGGCGTGTCCTTCCGCACCCAGTACGTGCTGGACCTCGCGAACCCCGACGCATGGGAGCACGTGCGCGGGCAGATGTCCGCCCTGATCGGCCGCCTCGGCATCGACTTCGTCAAGTGGGACCACAACCGCGACCTCGTGGAGCCCGTGCACGACGGGGTGCCCGGCACGCACGCCCAGACCCTCGCGACGTACCGGCTCGTGGACCGGCTCAAGGCCGACCACCCCGGCCTGGAGATCGAGTCGTGCTCCTCGGGCGGGGCCCGGACCGACCTCGGGATGCTGGCCCGGACCGACCGGGTGTGGGCCTCGGACTCCAACGACCCCGTGGAACGCCAGGACATCCAGCGGTGGACCGAGCTGGTGCTGCCGCCGGAGCTGATCGGCGCGCACGTCGGGCCCTCGCCGGCGCACTCGTCCGGGCGGGCCACCGACCTGTCCTACCGGATCGCCGCGTCGCTGCAGGGGTCCGCGGGCTTCGAGTGGGACCTCCTGGGCTGCGACGCCGAGGAGACCGCCCGGATCGCGGCCTTCGCCACGCTCTACAAGGAGCTGCGCGGGCTCCTGCACTCGGGCACGGTGCGCCACCCCGACACGACCGACCCCGCCCTGCGGGTGCGGACCGTGGTCGCGCAGGACCGGTCGGAGGCCCTCGTCGTCGTCGCGACCGTCGCCTCCCTCGAGGAGGCCCTGGCCGAGCGGCTGCGCATCGAGGGGCTGGACCCGCGACGCCGCTACACCGTGCGGCTGCGGGACGAGATCGGCGCGTCACGCTGGGGCTGGGTCACGCCGAGCTGGCTCGGCGACGGCCCGGTCACCCTCCCCGGCGGGGCGCTCGCCGACGTCGGCCTGCAGCTGCCGACGCTCTGGCCGGTCCAGGCGCTCGTGCTGCACCTCACCGCCGCGTAGCCGGCGGTCCGGTGCTCCCGCGCACCGTGAGGGTGGGGGTCGAGTCGCGGTACGCCCGCGCCTCGGCCCCCGCCATCCGCTCGAACAGCCGCCGGGCCACGTGCGCCCCGTAGCTCGTCACGTCGTGGCTCAGCGCGGTGAGCTGGGGGTACGCCGCCTGACACAGGGGCGAGTCGTCCCACGCCACCAGCGAGACGTCCTCGGGCACGCGAGCACCCAGCTCGTGCGCGACGCCGAGCCCGGCGAACGCCATGACGTCGTTGTCGTAGATCACCGCCGTCACGGGGTCGTCGGTGTCCAGCAGGGACCGCGTGGCGGCGGCGCCGGCGTCCGGCGTGAAGTCGGCGCGCGCCACCCGGGCGACGACCCCCGCGCGCGCCGCCTCACCGTCGAACGCGAGGTCGCGGATGGTCGTGTGCCCGAAGCCCTCCGTGCCGGAGACCCGGCCGATCCTGCGGTGCCCGAGCCCGGCGAGGTAGCCCACGCACTCGCGCAGCGCCGCGGCGTCGTCGGTGAACACCGAAGGCAGGTTCCCCGCGAACTCCGGGTCGCCCACGACGACGGCGGGCAGCGCGTCACGACCCGACAGCGCCACGAGGCGCGGGTCGTCCCGGCGCGGGTCCACCACGATCACCCCGTCGACACGGCGAGCCGCGTGCCACCGGCGGTGCGTCTGGACCTCGCCCTCGATGTCGGGGACGACCTGCAGCAGGAGGCCGTACGACCGCTCCGTGAGGACCTGCTCGATGCCGGCGATGAACTGCATGTAGAACGACTCGAAGCCCAGCGTCTCGGGGGCACGGGCCAGCACGAGGCCGATGGTCTCCACCCGCGCGCCGGACAGGGCGCGAGCGGCCTGGCTCGGCACCCAGCCCAGCTCCGCCGCGACCCCCAGGATCCGTGCCCGGGTCTCGTCGGAGACGCCCGGCCGGTCGTTGAGGGCGTAGGACACCGCACCCGTGGACACCCCGGCCTGCCGGGCGATGTCCGCGATCGTGATCCGCGCCATTCGCTCTCCTTCCCGTCGAGGATGGTATGCCTCGCGGACCTCCTCGCGGTCGCGGAGCCTGGCCGCGCGCCGGGACGCGACGGTCCCTCGTCCGTGGAATCGTGTGCGCATGACGCCGTCACCGCCGCCCGTCGACCCCGAGGTGCTGACCGCCCTCGCGCAGGGCACCCTGCACGACCCGCACGCCGTGCTCGGCCCGCACCTGCTGGACGACGTCGCGGACGGCCGGGCGTGGGCGGCCGTGCGGGTGCTGCGGCCGCTGGCCGACGAGGTGGTGGTCGTGACGCCGGACGGCGAGCACCCGGCTCGGCACGCGGCGGCGGGCGTCTGGGAGGCCGTGGTGCCGGCCGGCGCCGACGCGGGCGGCGTCAGGCACGCGCCGGACTACCGGGTCCGCACGCGGTACGACGACGACGTACAGACGGTCGACGACCCCTACCGCTTCCTGCCCACCGTGGGCGAGATGGACCTGCACCTGATCGCCGAGGGCCGGCACGAGGAGCTGTGGCGGGTGCTCGGCGCGAACCCGCACCGCTACCCGAGCGCGCTCGGCGACGTCGAGGGCACCGCGTTCGCCGTCTGGGCACCGAACGCGCGCGGCGTGCGGCTGGTGGGCGACCACAACCGGTGGACCACGGTGCACCCGATGCGCTCGCTCGGCGCGAGCGGGGTGTGGGAGCTCTTCGTGCCCGGCGTGGGTGCGGGCAGCCGCTACAAGTTCGAGGTGCTGGGCGCCGACCGCGTGTGGCGGGCCAAGGCCGACCCGCTCGCCAAGGGCACCGAGGTGCCGCCGGCGACGGCGTCCGTCGTCGTCGACTCCGCCTACGCCTGGGGCGACGACGACTGGCTGACCACGCGGGCCGCGCGCGACCCGCACGGCGGCCCGATCAGCGTGTACGAGGTGCACCTCGGCTCGTGGCGGCCAGGGCTCGGCTACCGCGAGCTGGCCACCGAGCTCACGGCGTACGTGGTCGAGCAGGGCTTCACCCACGTCGAGCTCCTGCCCGTGGCGGAGCACCCCTTCGGCGGGTCGTGGGGGTACCAGGTCACGGGCTACTACGCGCCGACGGCGCGGTTCGGCCACCCGGACGACTTCAGGTACCTCGTGGACCGGCTGCACCAGGCCGGGGTGGGCGTCATCCTCGACTGGGTGCCGGGCCACTTCCCGCGCGACGAGTTCGCCCTCGCCCGGTTCGACGGCTCACCGCTGTACGAGCACGCCGACCCGCGCCGCGGCGAGCAGCCCGACTGGGGCACGTACGTCTTCGACTTCGGCCGCCGCGAGGTGCGCAACTTCCTCGTCGCCAACGCCACGTACTGGTTCGAGGAGTTCCACGCGGACGGCCTGCGCGTGGACGCCGTCGCGTCGATGCTCTACCTCGACTACTCGCGCAAGCCCGGCGAGTGGGAGCCCAACGTGCGCGGCGGCCGGGAGAACCTCGAGGCGATCGCGTTCCTGCAGGAGGCGAACGCCACGGCCTATCGCCGCTCCCCCGGCGTCATGATGATCGCCGAGGAGTCCACCGCCTTTCCGGGCGTCACGCGGCCCACCGACGCGGGCGGGCTCGGTTTCGGGCTGAAGTGGAACATGGGCTGGATGAACGACGGGCTCCGGTACGTGGCCCACGACCCGATGTACCGGCGCTTTCACCACCACGAGCTGACGTTCTCGCTGGTCTACGCCTTCTCCGAGCAGTACGTGCTGCCCGTCAGCCACGACGAGGTGGTGCACGGCAAGGGCTCGCTGCTGCGCCGGATGCCCGGCGACCGGTGGAAGCAGCTCGCAGGCGTGCGGTCGTTCCTCGCCTACCAGTGGACCCATCCCGGCAAGCAGCTGCTGTTCATGGGCCAGGAGTTCGCGCAGGACGCCGAGTGGGACGAGGCCTCCGGCCTCGACTGGTGGCTGCTCGAGACGCCCGGTCACGCGGGCGTGCAGCACCTCGTGCGCGACCTCAACGCCCTCTACCGCCACACGCCCGCCCTGTGGGAGCGGGACTTCGACGCCGGCGGCTTCGAGTGGCTGGACGCCGACGACGCCGACCACGACACGCTGTCGTGGGTGCGGCGGGCGGCCGACGGCAGCCCCGCCGTCGTGGTCGTGAACTTCGCCGGCGTGCCGCACGAGGGCTACCGCCTCGCGCTGCCGGACGGCGGCGCCTGGGACGAGTCGCTGAACACCGACGCGCTGGACTACGGCGGCTCCGGCGTCGGGAACCTGGGGCGGGTGCACGCCCAGGACGTCCCCTGGAAGGGGCGACGGCACTCCGTCACGCTGCGCGTGCCGCCGCTGGCTGCGCTGGTCCTCCGTCCCGCCGCCGGCTGAGCCTGCGGACACGCCCACCGCCGCCGGTCGAGCCTGTCGAAACCCAGAGCCGGGTCTCGACAGGCTCGACCGACGGGCGCGCTCAGTAGAGGCTGATCGCCAGGCGCTGGCGGGCCTTGACCACGCGCGGGTCGGTAGGGCCGACGATCTCGAAGTACTCGACGAGCCGCACGCGCAGCTGCTCCTTCGTGTCGGCGTCGGCGCCGGGCAGCTGCTCGAGCAGGCGGGCGAACGCGTCCTCGACCTTGCCGCCGAGCATGTCCATGTCCGCCACCGCGAGCTGGGCGTCGACGTCCGCCGGAGCGTCCGCCGCCGCGGTGCGTGCGACCTGCAGGTCGGCGCCGCGGGTTCGCTGCAGCAGCCGCACCTGCGCGAGCCCCGCCACCGCGAGCGAGTCCTTCGGGTCCTGCTTGATCGCCTTCTCGTACGCGGCGACGGCGGTGTCCAGGTCGTCGCGCTCGATCGCGTCGTACGCCTCCTGGTGCAGCGGCGGCAGCGGCTCCTCGACCGGCTCCTCCTCGGCGGCCTCGGGGAGCTCCTCGCCGTCGCCGCCCTGGGCGGGTGCGCGCCCGGTGACGCCGTTCTGCTCGGCCGCGGCCAGCACCTGGTCGAGCACGCCGCGGACCTGCTCCTCGGGCGCCGCGCCCTGGAACAGGGGCAGCGGCTGACCCTGGAGCACGGCGACGACGGTCGGCACGCCCTGCACCTGGAAGGCCGCAGCCACCTGGGGGTAGGCCTGGGCGTCGAGGCGGCCGAGCAGGAAGCGCCCGGCGTACTCGTGGGCGAGCCGCCCGAGCAGCTCGGCGAGGTCGGCGTTCGCCTTGTCGGTGGGGATCCACAGGAGCATGACCACGGGGTACGTGGTCGAGTCCTGCACCACCTGCTGGAAGTTCGCGTCCGTGACGTCCAGCACGTAGCCCTCCGCCGACGGCGCGCCGCCGGGCTCCCCCGGGGGCGGCGACTGGGGGCGGTTCAGGGCCGACAGGTCGACGGCGCCACGCGTGCTGAAGGTCGGGTCGGGCGTGGGGTTGGTCATGGGCGCCATCCTAAGAGGCGAGCGTCAGTTGGAGGCCGCCGTCGCCACGTGCGAGTAGCCGAGCGGCCGGATCTTCTCGTCGGAGCCCTTGGCCGGGACGTACAGCGCGACCATGTCGGTGTACTCGGTCTTCAGCACGTTCGACTCGCCGGCGTCGCCGAGCAGGGCCTTCTGCGTCTCCGACAGTGCGGGCACCTTGGCCTCGTCCTCCGCCTCGACGGTGGTCTGGCCGTCGAGGACGCCCATCACGAGCGCCCCGCCGTCGGCGGTGCGGACGGAGCGCACCTCGTCCTTGCGCGCCTTGTACTTCTGCGTGTACTTGGTCCCGGACTCCTCGAACCCGGGAACCTCCTTCCACGCCGCCGCGTCGGCCGCGACCGCCGCGACCAGGTCGCCGTCCGGCAGGTCGAACCCCTTGGCGAAGGACGACTTCTTGGCCCCCAGGGTGACCAGGTCGGCGTACTGCGCGAGCGCGTCGGTGGGCGACGCCGCGAGCGTGTCGTCGTCGGCGGCCACGGCCTCCGACCCGATGCCGGCGTCGGCGAAGGCGGGCATCGCCACGCCCGGGATGAGCTGTGTCCAGGCCCACATCTTGTAGTCCGAGCGCGCGGTCTCCTGCTCGAAGGCGACCAGGCGCGGCGTCTCGAGGTCCTCGGTGCTGGTCGTGATCGAGTAGCTCGTGCGCGGCCAGCCCTCGGTGGTCGGGATCACCATCTGCTGGGACTCGCTCGGGATGTCCGTGACGAACTCCGCGTTGTCCCGCTCCTTGGCCACGGACAGCTGGCTCGTGCGCACCTCGTACGCCGGCCCGGTGACGCGCGGCTTGAGGTCCTTGCCCTTGAGGGCCTTGTCGGCCTTCTTGACCGTGTCCGCGACCGCGGTGAACACCTGGGTGTCCTGCTCCTCGGTCAGCACGGGCCCGCTGAACGCCTCGCCGGGCACGGGCTGGGGCAGCTCGTCGGCGCAGCCGGCGAGCAGCGTCGTCGAGACGACGACGGCGCTCGCCACGGCCAGGCCGCGGGTGGTTCGGCGGTTCATCGGTTCTCCCCGTCTGCGGAGGTCGAGCTGTCGGTCGGGTCGGCGGCCTGCCCGGTCCGGGAGGTGTCGCCGAAGCCCCAGGTGGCGCGCCAGGCGGCGGCGCGGCCCGCGGGCGTGGACGTGTCGGGGCGGGTGACGCCCTCCTCGGGCACCGGCACGCCCTGCTGCGGGCGCACCGCGGGGATCGAGCCCGTGATGGCGCGCAGCATGCGGGTCATCCCGCCCTGCTCGGCGACCCGCCGGGCCTCTTCCTGGGCGCGCAGCTCACGCCGCGTCATGCGCAGGGCACCGGTGGCCGTGGTGGGCTCCCCGGGCACCGGGTCGTGCGGCGACGGGTCCGCCGCCACCGGCTCCGCCGGGACCGGCACCGCCGGGGCGGGGACGGGTGCGGGAGCGGCGACGCCGCCGAACGGCGCCGCGCCCTCCTCGACGGCCGGTGCGGCCGGGTCGGCGACGACGTCCTCGCGCTGCCGGCGACGCGACCGGCGCAGCAGCCGGCTCGCGAGGGGGACCTCCGCCGTGCCGGCGGCGTCACGCGCGCTGCCGTCGTCCTGCGCGGTGCCGTCGTCCTGCGCGGTGCCGTCGTCCTGCGCGGTGCCGTCGTCGTGGGCGGGGCGGTCGAGCGGTTCGCCCGCCACGAGCCCGCCCGGCGCGGCCGCGCCGTCCACCGGGGCCGCCGCGTCGGCGCCCGCCGACCCCGGACGCACCGGGGCGAAAGGGCTCCCGAGGCCGGCTGCAGGCGGGCCGTCGCCGTGGAGGTCGGTGCCGGTCTCGTCGCGCGACCCCTGCTCGGCCGTGTCAGCCATGTCCGCCTCGTCGGCACGGCGGGCGCGGGCCCGCCGGCCGCCGACGACGAGCAGAGCGGCGCCGATGAGGACCAGCGCCGCGCCCACCCCGACGCCGGGCCACAGGTACGGCGTGCTGACGCTGCGCGGCCAGGTGAGCTCGAGGGTCGGCGCCTGCGCGCCCTCCCCGACACCCGCGGCGAGCAGCGTCCAACGGCCGGGGCGGTCGCTCCAGCGCAGCGTGACGCTGTTCTCGTCGCTGGCCTCGGCCACCCACATGTCCGACCCGGCGGGGTCGGGCCCGGACTTCGGCGCCTCGTTGGTCTCCGCGTCGGCGTCGGCGGGCTCACCCGCCGTGACCGCGAGGTTCTCCCAGTCGCTCAGGCCCGTCACGCGCGAGTACGGGTCGTTGCCGACCCATCCCGCGACGTCGACGTCCCGGCCGACGGCCAGGGTGACCTTCTGCCCCTCGGGTACGGACGCGCTGACCGTGACGTCGCCTCCGACGAGTCCGAGCACACCGGGATCGGTGACGACGAACGTGCCGTCACCGGTCGGTGTGGCCGTGGCGACCACCGTGTCGGTGTCGCGCCAGACCGTGGCGGAGGCGACACCGAGCGCGGCGGCGACCAGTCCGAGGAGGACCAGGACACCGCCCAGAATGCGTTGCAGCACCGAGCTTTCCCTTCGACGTGGACAGTCCAGCATAGGGACGGCAGGCCGGGCTCCGTCCATGTGACCGTCCTGGCAGGGTGCGGTTCACGAACCCTTCACGACTTGCGTGCTGCGGGCGCGCCCCGGCTCCTGCGCGCCGTCACGACCCATGGAACACTGCCGGGGCGACGCCGTCGCGCCGCACCGACCCGGCGTGGGAAGATGTCCGACTCGTCCCGCGAGGGCAAGAATGTCCCGAGTATCGGCGTCCTGCCCCCACCACTATCCTGGCGAGGCCGGGGCACCCACCATGTACGGAGGTCTGCACGTGTCCGACGAGCGCACGCTCTTCCCGATCACCATGCGCGGTTACGACCGCACCCAGGTGGACGGTCACATCGCCCGACTCGAGCAGGCGCTCGAGGAGGCCCGCCGGAACGTCGAGAGCACCGACGCGCGCGCCATGCAGATCTCCTCGGAGCTCGCGCTGGTGCAGCGCCAGCTCCGGGAGAACGAGAAGCCGTCGTACGCCGGGCTCGGCTCCCGCGTCGAGCGGCTGCTGCGGTCCGCCGAGGAGCAGTCCACCGAGGTGCTCACCCAGGCCAACCAGCAGGCCGCCGACGTGATGGCGCGAGCCAAGCTGTCCGCCGGCCAGGTGCGCGCCCGCGCGGAGTCCGAGGCCTCCGAGCTGCTGGGCAGCGCACGCCGCGAGGCCGAGGAGATCCGGTCCACGACGGCCGCGGAGGCCGAGGGCACGCTCCTCGCCGCCCAGCGCCGCGCCGAGGAGCTGGTCGGCTCTGCCGAGCGCGAGGCCGCCCTCATCACCTCCACGCTCTCCGCGGAGGAGAGCGAGCGGCGCGCCACCCTCGAGCGCGAGATCGGCGTCCAGCGTTCCACCGCCGAGCGCGAGACCACCGAGCTGCGGGTCTCCGCCGAGCGGGACACCGCGCAGCAGCGGGCGCAGACCGCCGCCGAGGCCGCCGCCCTGCGCGAGGAGGCCGACCGCGAGTCGACCGACCTGCTCGAGCGCACCCGTCGCGAGGCTGCCCGCATCGTCGCCGAGGCCAAGCACCACGCGGCCGAGGCGTCCGACGCCGTCACGACCGAGCTCGAGCAGCTCCGCGAGCAGGCCCGCGCCGCGCTGGCCGACGCCGAGCTCGAGATCGCCCAGCGCCGCGAGCAGGTGGAGCACGAGGCCGCCGCCCGGCACGAGACGGCGCGGCAGGAGACCGACCTGCTCGTGCGCGCCGCCGAGGAGCACGCCGCGGAGGCCGAGCAGCGCGTCGCCCTGGCGCTGCAGCAGGCGGAGAAGGTCCGCGCGGAGTCGGACGCGTACGTCAAGGCGCTCGTGGCGGACGCCCGCCGCACGGCCGACGGGATCGTCTCCGAGGCGCGCGAGTTCACCGAGCAGATGGTGAACGACGCCCGTGCCGAGGCGGAGCACCACCGCACCACGGCGACCCGGCAGCTCGAGGACCTCACGCGGCGGCACGACTCGATCAACTCCTACCTCGACGAGCTGCGCGGCCTGCTCGGCGCGGAGAAGGCCGCGCCCGCCGCCGCCGTCGCCGAGCCCGTCGTCGTCGCGGACGTCCCCGGCCCCCCGCCGGAGCCGGTGGTCGAGGCCGAGCCGGTCGCCGAGGCTGCCCCGGAGGAGCCCGAGGAGGCTGCCGACGAGGAGCCGACGCCGAGCGAGCCCGTGCAGCCGGAGGACGCCGCCGACACGGACGCCGGCGCCGAGAAGGAGACGCCTGCGGCCTCGAAGGCCTGAGCGCCGCACCCCGCCGAGGGCCCGCCACCGATCCGGTGGCGGGCCCTCGGCGTCTCGTCAGCGGGTCGACGCCGGCCGGTACTGCCAGGGCCACCGGGGCGGGTTGGTGCGCTCGGCCACGCGCCGGTGCAGCAGGCCGATCGCGGCCGCGACGGTGGCCGGGTCCTCGACGGCGCTCATGTGGCCGGCAGCGGGGACCACGGTGAGCGCGCCGTCGCGCGCCGCGTGCACCATGTGCTCGGCCTCGACCAACGGGGTCACCTGGTCCTCGGCCCCGACCACCACCGCGACGGGGCCGTCGAACGTCTCCAGCACGGGGGTGCGGTCGGGCCGCGCGGCCATCGCACGCTGCGCCCAGGCCACGCCCGACGGCGACTGCGCACGGATCCAGGACTCGAGCAGCGGGAAGAGGTTGCGGCGCTGCTCGGCGCTCGTGGTGCCGAGCAGCGCGCCGGGCATGCTGAGCACCGGGTCGAGCGTCTGGCCTTCGGTGACGAGGTCCGCGATCCGGAGCCGGTTGGCCCGCGCCGCGTCGAGGTCCGCCGTCGACTTGGTGTCCACGAGCCCGAGCCCGACGACGAACCCCGGGTGCCGCTCGGCCAGGGCCAGCGCCACGTAGCCACCCATCGACAGCCCGACCACGACCGCGTTTCCCTCGCCCTGCGCGCGCATGGTGCGATGGACGGCGTCGGCCACGTCCTCGAGCCGCGGCGGGATACCCCCGAGGTCGGAGTGGCCCTGGCCGGGCAGGTCCACGCCGATGGCGCGCACCCCCTCGGGCAGGGCCTGTGCCGCGGCCGCCCACATGCGGTGGTCGAGCGGGAAGCCGTGCAGCAGCAGGACCGGCGTGCCCGCCCCCTCGTGGAGCGGGTAGGTCGCCAGGAGCGCAGAGGTGGTGGTCATCGTCGACTCCTCGTCATCAGCGGATCACATCAGCGGGTGGTCCCGCCCGTGCCGGGTCATCGCGGAACGGTCTCGGCCTGATGTACCTCGCCGTCGAAGTGCGTCGGCAGCGGGGCGTGGCCGGGCAGCACGTGCCCGACGATCTCGTCGAGCACCCGGCGCACCGCCGGCTCCCCGACCCACAGGTGCTTCGCGCCGTCGACGCCGATCACCTCGGCCTGCGGCACGCGGGCGAACCGGCGGCGGGCCTCGTCGGGGCGCAGGTAGTCGTCGTGCTCGGGCACGAGCACCACCAGCGGACGGCCGAACGCCGCCCAACGGTCGAGGTCGGCGTCCGTGGCACGGTGCAGCGGCGGCGACAGCAGGATCGCGCCCTCGACGGCCGGGTCGGTGCCGTGCTTGAGCACCAGCTCGGTGCCGAACGACCAGCCGACGAGCCACGGCCGTGGCAGCTCACGGAACTCCGCGAGCTCGATCGCGGCGGCCACGTCGTACCGCTCCGCGTCCCCGCCGTCGAACGCCCCGCCGGACGTGCCGCGGGGCGACGACGTCCCCCGGGTGTTGAACCGCAGCACGGCGAGGTCCGCGAGCGCGGGCAGGCGCCACGCCGCCTTGCGGTACACGTGCGAGTCCATGTAACCGCCGTGCGTGGGCAACGGGTGGAACGTGAGGAGGGTCGCGACCGGGTCCCGGCCGGCCGGGAGGGCGAGCTCGCCGACGAGCGTGAGCCCGTCCGCCGTGTGCAGCTCGACGTCCTCACGGCGCGCTGGGAGCATCGTGAGGGAGCGGATCTGGTGACCGGTGGCCTGCCCGGCTGCGTCGTCGTTCATCGCCTCCCAGCGTAGTTCCGCCCGGCGCTCCAGGCCGGTCCGGGGACGGCGGTCCGCCTCGTCGTGAGGTCGGCACAGGTGCGCGGCGTCACGTCAGCGCAGCCGCGCGCGACGCTCCCAGCAGGAGGCGTGCCAGTGCCGGCGGTCCTCGAGGCCCGCGGCCTCTCCCCCGACGCCGTCCCGCTGCCACGCGACCACGTGCGGCGTGCCCGCCGGGATCTCCTGCCGGCAGGCCGGGCAGCGGTACGCCTTGTCGCCGCCGCGCAGCCGCCGCACCGTCCACTCGCCGTCGTCGGCGCTCTCGCGGCGCACCCCGCCGAGGGCACGGTCGAGGTCGATCGGCGGGGGCGGCGCGCTCCAGGGGCGCTTGCGGGAGGGACGACGCGAGGGCATGCACCCATTGTCGCGCGACGGCACGCTCCGCCCCCCGCGGGCCCCTGGAAGCCTGGACGGCGCGGTCAGGTGGTGCCGTTACAGTGGCCCGGTTCGCCACCGCCGACCGAAGGACTCCCCGTGAAGCTCCGCACGTCCGCCGCCGCCACCGCGCTGGCGCTGGCCGCGGCCCTGACCCTGACCGCCTGCGCCGACGACTCGGGCGACGGTGCTACCCCGTCGGCCTCGGCGTCGTCGTCGGCGGCGCCCGAGACCCCTGCCCCCACCAAGGAGGACGTCGCCGCCCTGGAGTCCGTGAAGGTCGAGGGCGAGGCCGGCAAGGAGCCGAAGCTGTCCTTCAAGGCCCCGCTCGAGGTGTCGACCGCGACGTCCCGCGTCATCGACGAGGGCGACGGCGCCGAGCTGGCCGAGGGGATGAAGGTCACGATCGACTTCGTCGGCTACCTCGGGGCCGACGGCAAGAGCCAGGGCTCCACCTGGGCGCAGAAGGCGCCGCAGAGCTTCGTCCTCGGCGACGCGAGCTACGGCGTGCTGACCGAGCCCCTCCAGGGCCAGAAGGTCGGCTCCCGCGTCCTCGTCGCGTTCCCGTCGCAGGACGCCCAGGGGCAGGCCGTCACGGCCGTCAACCTCATCGAGGTCACAGACGCGAAGAAGATCCCGACGCGCGCCGAGGGCGAGGCCGTCGAGCCGGAGAAGGGCCTGCCGACCGTCACGCTCGACGACTCGGGCAAGCCGTCGGTGGAGATCCCGAAGGGCTACGAGGCGCCGAAGGACCTCGTCTCGCAGCCGCTCATCAAGGGCGACGGGGCGAAGGTGAAGGAGGGCCAGACGATCACGGCCCAGTACACCGGCTGGACGCTCGACGGGAAGTCCTTCGACTCGTCGTGGGAGCGCGGCACGCCCGCCAGCTTCCCGATCGCGCAGGGCCAGGTCATCGACGGCTGGGTCAAGGGCCTCGCCGGCCAGACCGTCGGGAGCCAGGTGCTCCTCGTGATCCCCGCCGAGCAGGCGTACGGCGCCGAGAAGAGCGACGACAACGAGCTCGCCGGCCAGCCGCTGGTCTTCGTGGTCGACATCCTCGACGCGCAGTGACGCCGCGGCCGTCGTCGTGACGTCCCGCACGTCACGACGACGGCCGTGCAGGTCACCTGCAGGTCAGCACCACCACGGCGGCGGGCCCCCGGTCACGGGGGTTCGCCGCCGCGCGTATTCTCGGGGTCCATGAGCGCACAGCCCGTCCCTGCCGGCACCGAGCCGCCCACCGCCGTCGACGTCGCCCCCGAGCGCGAGGTGCTCACCTGGACCCTGCTGCCCGTGGCGATCCGCGAGCTGGCGCAGCGGGTCGTCGACAGCGGGTTCCTGCCCGACGTCGTGGTCGCGGTCGCCCGTGGCGGCCTCGTGCCCGGCGGCGCCATGGCGTACGCGCTGGGCACCAAGGGAGTGGGCACGCTGAACGTCGAGTTCTACACCGACATCGGCAAGACGCTCGACGACCCGCGCGTGCTCCCGCCCCTCATGGACACGTCCGAGCTTCCCGGGTCCAAGGTGCTCGTGGTGGACGACGTCGCCGACTCGGGCCGCACCCTCGCGCTGGTCATGGACCTCCTCGCGAAGCAGGGCGCCGACGCCCGCTCCGTGGTGCTCTACACCAAGCCGCGCACCATCATCCGGCCGGACTACTCCTGGCGGGACACGGACCTGTGGATCACCTTCCCGTGGTCCGCCGACCCGCCCGTCACCGGTGCGCACTCGGCCGACGTCTGAGCCGTCATGCGGCCCGGGCGAACAGCTCCCGGGCCCGGTCGACCACGAGGTCCGGGCGCTCGTCGACCATGAAGTGCGAGACCCCGGGGAGCACGTCGACGGTGAGGTCGTCGGCACGCTCCTCGTACCCGCCCATCAGGCGCGGGTCGCTGAGGATGTCGCCCTCGCCGAGCAGCGACACCGTTGGCGTGGTCAGGTACCCGTCCCGGTAGGCCCCGCGCAGCACGGCCCACAGCTCGCGCCGCACGAAGTCGCGGCAGAGCGCCGACCCCGCGCGTGCGCGCGCGGGCTGCCGGAGCGGAGCGACGAACGCCTCGACGTCCGCGTCGGTCATCGCGGGCTTCTCGCCGCCGTATGCCCGCAGCAGGTGGCGCGGGAGGCGCTGACCGCCCCGACCGAGGGCCCGCGGCCCGGTCAGCCGGGAGGCGAGCACCATCTGGAACCACGTGTGCCGCAGCGTGAGCAGCATCCGCGGGTCGAACCGCAGCCACGGGTGGGGCACGCCCATGGTCAGCAACGACGCGGCCCGGTCGGGGTGCTCGAGGCCGAGGTGGAAGCCGACGATCGCGCCCCAGTCGTGGGCGACGACGTGCGCGCGGCTCAGCCCCAGCGCGTCGAGCAGCCCGACGACGTCGGCCAGGAGCCGGTCGTGGGTGTAGCCGTCGGACGGAGCGTCGGTCCAGCCGCAACCACGCATGTCGGGGCACACGACGTGGTGGTCCTCGGCCAGCGGCCCGATCACGCCGCGCCACTCCCACCAGTGCTGCGGGAACCCGTGGAGCAGCAGCACCGGCTCGCCGGCGCCCTGCTCGACGACGTGCATCGCGAGCCCGTCGACGTCGACCCACCGATGGGTGACGCCGGCCAGCTCGGGCATCGGTACCGCGGGCAGCGTCGTGGCGGCCCGCCCTCTACCCACCGCGTTCTCGTCCATACCGTCCGACGCTACTATGGCTGTAGTGTCATGTCACTACATCCGCAGTAATCGGGCTAGGGTGCCGTCGTGACCACCATCGCCCCGCCCCGCCGTCGCGCGCTCGACGCGGCCGTCGACCTGCTCGGCACCGAGGGGCTCCGCGCCCTCACGCACGGACGGGTCGACGAGCGCGCCGGCCTCCCCCGCGGGTCGACGTCGAACTATTTCCGCACCCGCACCGCCCTGCTGGCCGGGGTCTCCGACGAGCTCGCCGCCCGTGACCTCGCCGCCCTGGCCGCCGCGCCGGAGCCCGGGTCGGCGGCCGACTTCGTCGACATGCTGTGCGCCGGCTTCGCGCAGGCGACCGGCCCCGACCGCGCCGCCACGACCGCCCGCCTCGCCCTCTTCCTCGAGGCGAGCCACGACGCCGACCTGCGAGGGCGCGTGAACCGAGGGCGCGACGCGCTCATCGACTGGGGCGAACGGATGGCGGGCCGGCTCGGCGCGGCCGACGCGCGGGCGGCGATGCTCGCCGTCGCCGGCACCTACGAGGGCCTGCTGCTGCACGCGATCGCGCGCCACGACCCCGCCGACCCGCGCCCGACGCTCGCGCTCGTCGTCGACGCGGCGCTGGGACCGCCGAGGTAGTTCCGGACGCGCCGAGGTAGTTCCGGACGCGCCGAGGTAGCGCGAAAGGGCGGCCCGCATTGATGCGGGCCGCCCCTTCGCACTACATCGGCGGATCTCGGACTATCTCAGCAGGGTCAGAAGTCCCAGTCGTCGTCCTCGGTGGCGACGGCCTTGCCGATGACGTACGACGAACCGGACCCGGAGAAGAAGTCGTGGTTCTCGTCGGCGTTCGGCGACAGCGCGGCCAGGATGGCCGGGTTCACGGCCGTGTCCTCCTTCGGGAACAGCGCCTCGTAGCCCAGGTTCATCAGGGCCTTGTTGGCGTTGTACCGCAGGAACGCCTTGACGTCCTCGGTGAGGCCGAGCTCGCCGTACAGGGCGTCCGTGTACGCGACCTCGTTCTCGTACAGCTCGAAGAGCAGCTCGAACGTGTACGCCTTGAGCTCGTCCTGCTCGGTCTGGCTGACCTGCGCCAGGCCCTTCTGGTACTTGTAGCCGATGTAGTACCCGTGCACCGCCTCGTCGCGGATGATGAGCCGGATCAGGTCGGCCGTGTTCGTCAGCTTGGCGCGGCTGGACCAGTACATCGGCGCGTAGAAGCCGGAGTAGAAGAGGAACGACTCGAGCATGGTCGAGGCGACCTTGCGCTTCAGCGGGTCGTCGCCCCGGTAGTAGTCGAGCACGATCTCGGCCTTGCGCTGCAGGTGCGGGTTCTCCTCCGACCAGGCGAACGCCTCGTCGATCTCTCGCGTCGAGATCAGCGTCGAGAAGATCGACGAGTAGCTCTTGGCGTGTACCGACTCCATGAACGCGATGTTGGTGTACACCGCCTCCTCGTGCGGGGTCAGCGCGTCGGGGATGAGCGACACCGCGCCGACCGTGCCCTGGATGGTGTCCAGCAGCGTGAGGCCGGTGAACACGCGGGTCGTCATGAGCCGCTCGGCCTCGCTGAGCGTGTGCCACGACTGGATGTCGTTCGAGACCGGCACCTTCTCCGGCAGCCAGAAGTTGCCGACCAGACGGTCCCAGACCTCGAGGTCCTTCTCGTCCTGCAGACGGTTCCAGTTGATCGCGGTCACGCGATCGATGAGCTTGAGCTTCCCCGTGGGCGCCATGGTCTTCTCTTCCCCGAATTCCCGATCGTTGCTCAACGCACTCACAGCATGCAGCTGACGCAGTTCTCCACCTCGGTGCCCTCGAGGGCCATCTGGCGGAGACGGATGTAGTACAGCGTCTTGATCCCCTTGCGCCAGGCGTAGATCTGCGCCCGGTTCACGTCGCGCGTCGTCACCGTGTCGGGGAAGAACAGCGTCAGCGACAGGCCCTGGTCCACGTGCTGCGTCGCCGCGGCGTAGGTGTCGATGATCTTCTCGTAGCCGATCTCGTACGCGTCCTGGTAGTAGTCCAGGTTGTCGTTCGTCATGTACGGCGCCGGGTAGTACACGCGACCGAGCTTGCCCTCCTTGCGGATCTCGATCTTGGCAGCCACCGGGTGGATCGACGACGTCGAGTTGTTGATGTAGCTGATCGAGCCGGTGGGCGGCACGGCCTGGAGGTTCTGGTTGTAGATGCCGTGCTCCATGACCGACACCTTGAGCGCGCGCCAGTCGTCCTGAGTCGGGATGGCGACCCCGGCAGCGGCGAAGAGCTGCGCGACGCGCTCCGTCGCCGGCTTCCACTCCCCGTCGGTGTACTTGTCGAAGTACTCGCCCGTGGCGTACTTCGAGTCCTCGAACCCGCCGAACGCCTTGCCGCGCTCGATCGCCAGCCGGTTCGACGCGGCGATCGCGTGGTAGGCGACCGTGTAGAAGTAGAGGTTCGTGAAGTCGATGCCCTCGGCGGAGCCGTAGTAGATCCGCTCGCGGGCGAGGTACCCGTGCAGGTTCATCTGCCCGAGGCCGATCGCGTGGCCGAGGTCGTTGGCGCGGCGGATCGACGGGACGGACTCGATGTCCGTCTGGTCGGAGACGGCGGTGAGCGCACGGATCGCGGTGTCGATCGTCTTGGCGAAGTCCGGCGAGTCCATCGTCCTGGCGATGTTGAGCGACCCGAGGTTGCAAGAGATGTCCCGGCCCACGTGGTCGTAGGAGAGGTCCTCGTTGAAGGTCGAGGGCGTCGAGACCTGCAGGATCTCCGAGCACAGGTTGGAGTGCGTGATCCGGCCCTTGATCGGGTTGGCCCGGTTCACGGTGTCCTCGAACATCACGTACGGGTAGCCGGACTCGAACTGCAGCTCGGCGATCGTCTGGAAGAAGTCGCGCGCCTTGATCGTGGTCTTCGTGATCCGGTCGTCGGCGACGAGCTCGTCGTACTTCTCCGAGATGGAGACGTCGGCGAACGGCTTGCCGTAGACGCGCTCGACGTCGTACGGGCTGAACAGGTGCATGTCCGCGTTCGTCTTGGCGAGCTCGAACGTGATGTCCGGGATCACGACGCCCAGCGAGAGGGTCTTGATGCGGATCTTCTCGTCCGCGTTCTCCCGCTTGGTGTCGAGGAACCGCATGATGTCGGGGTGGTGCGCGTGCAGGTACACGGCGCCGGCGCCCTGGCGCGCCCCGAGCTGGTTGGCGTAGGAGAACGAGTCCTCGAGCAGCTTCATCACGGGGATGACGCCGGACGACTGGTTCTGGATGTGCTTGATCGGCGCGCCGTGCTCGCGGATGTTGCTCAGCAGCAGGGCCACGCCGCCGCCGCGCTTGGACAGCTGCAGGGCGGAGTTGATGCCGCGCGCGATGGACTCCATGTTGTCCTCGATGCGCAGCAGGAAGCAGGACACGGGCTCGCCGCGCTGCGCCTTGCCCACGTTGAGGAACGTCGGCGTCGCCGGCTGGAACCGTCCCGAGACGACCTCCTCGACGACGTCGCGCGCGACCTGCTCGTCGCCGTCGGCCAGGCCGAGCGCGACCATCGACACGCGGTCCTCGAAGCGCTCGAGGTATTTCTTCCCGTCGAAGGTCTTCAGCGTGTACGAGGTGTAGTACTTGAACGCGCCGAGGAACGACTCGAACTGGAAGTCCTTCGAGTACGCGAGCCGGAACAGCTCCTTGACGAAGGCACGCGAGTACTTCTCGAGGACCGTCGGGTCGTAGTACTTGTTCTCGACCAGGTAGTCGAGCTTCGCGTCGAGCGTCTCGAACTGGATGGTGTTCGGCACCACGTGCTGCTCGAAGTAGGCCGTGGTGGCCTCGCGGTCCTTGTCGAACTGGATCTTGCCGTCCGGTCCGTACAGGTTCAGCATCGCGTTGAGGGCGTGGTAGTCGAGCTGCACGCCCTGCAGCGGCACCGGGGTGGCGCCGGGGACCTCCGGGGTCGTCGTCGCGCTCACGCCGAGATCAGTGACTGTCGTTGCCAAAATCGTCCCAATCCGTCACGGACGCGCACGGCGTCCTCAGCCGTCCCCAGGAGTTCGAAGGCGTACAGGTAGGGCACCTGGCACTTCGCGGAGATGATGTCGCCGGCGATGCAGTACGCAGCGCCGAAGTTGGTGTTCCCCGCGGCGATGACGCCGCGGACGAGCGACCGGTTGTGCGGGTCGTTGAGGAACTCGCGCACGCGCCGTGGCACGGCGCCGCCCTCGTTGCCCCCGCCGTAGGTCGGGACCATGAGCACGTAGGGCTCGGTCACCGTGAGAGATCCGTCGGTCTTGCGCACCGGGATGCGGTGTACGGACATCCCGAGCTCCTCGAGCCCGAGGCGCCGGACGAACCGGTGGGTGTTCTCCGACACGCTGGAGAAGTAGACGAGAGAACCCATGGTCCCCCTCCCCCGGATGCTGCTTGCCTGAGCGGCGGACGAGCCGCCGACGACGCGCGGCGCCCCGGGTCGAGATCGAAGCCCGGGGCGCCGGCCGTTCGTGGGGTGCCGGCCGCGACGCGCGCGGCCCGGCGGTGTCGGCCCTGGTGTCAGGCCGAGACGGACTGCTGCGCCGCGACCGCGGCGATCTGGTCGGGCCGGAAGCCCGACCAGTGGGTGTCGCCGGCGACGACGACGGGAGCCTGCAGGTAGCCGAGCCCGCGCACCATCTCGAGCGCCTCGGCGTCCTGCGTGATGTCGACCACCGAGTACTCGACGCCCTTGCGATCGAGAGCGCGGTAGGTCGCGTCGCACTGCACACAGGCCGGCTTGCTGTAGACCGTGATGCTCATGTGTCTCTCCCTCTCTGCGCTCCCCGCCGGGGGGCTTCGTCCGACCCGTGCCGATGCCCTGCGAGCCGGTCCCCGGACGGGCCCCGAAGGGCCCGGACCTGGGATGACGCCCGTGGAACTACGCCGGTGTGCTTTGTTCGAAGGGCTGTGCGCCCCGCGTGCTCCAAACACTACACCTAGTGGTCGGGGCGCGCGCGGGACCGACATCTAGTGGTTGACATCCTTGTCATTCGTCGAACACCCCTCGCTCGTCGGCCCCAGGAACAGCGTCCCACGGGGGTCCGACAGCCCTCGTCCACAGGCGGGCCGGGGCTCCGTCCCCAGCGCCCGGGAGCACCCTTCCGCAGCACCGTGCGGCTCCTGCCCGGATGTCCACAGGCGGTGGGCGACGGGCGTCCACAGCATGTGCGTGACGGCGGGTCGACACCCACCCGGACTCAGGTCGTTCCGCCGCCCCGTCGCGAGCGCACGGCCGTCCCGGCAGAACGGACATTCCTGACGGCGAATCCCGTCGAAAACTCGTCGAGGTCGTCGGCGTGTCGCGCACGGTGGTGTGTCGCACAGCCCGGGCGACGCCCCTGCGTCGTCAGCCGGCGGTGTCCTGCACGGCCGAGTCATGTCCCGCCGCACGACCCGCCGCGCTCCAGCCCGCCGGATCGACGCCGCCCGGCACCGGGGTCGCGGGGTCGTACGGCACACGGGTGAGGTGGAACGTGCCGACGTCGAGGGCCTGGGCGGGCGTGCCGGTGGTGACCGGGCGCAGCCGCTCCCCCCACCAGTAGCCGCCCTGGACGCCGATCCAGCCGCCGTCGGCCGACCGGCCGAACACGGTGCCCCGCCCGCCCTCGGCGCTCAGGTCCAGGCGCCCGTCCGCGCGCAGCTCCAGCGTGTACGGCGTCGGGCCCCAGTACCACGTGCCGGTCAGGGCGAAGACCTCCGCGTCCACACCTCCCGCGGCCCCGCTCCCGCGGCCCGGCTCGTCCAGGAGGTCGAGCAGGAACGCGGCGTCCCCGAACCCGGCCGTCGAGCTGCCGCAGACGGCGACCACCTCCCCCGTGGCGGGGTCGGCGCGCAGGGTGGCGGTGAACCCGGGCACCGAGCCGCCGTGGCCCACGGTGCGGCGCGCGGACGACCCGCCCGTGGCCGCCGCGTGGTGGACGGACACGCCCAGTCCCCACGCCGCCGCGAACGGCTCGCCGTCGTCGACCACCGCGCGCGGCGCCGCCATCCGGCGTCGCCATCCGAGCGGCAGGACGTCGTCTCCGCCGTCTGTCGCGCCGACCAGCCACGACCCGAACCGCACCAGGTCCGACGGCGTGGACCACACCTCCCCCGCGGGTCCCATCGCGCCGTAGGCGGCGACGGGCTCGGCGAGCACGGCGTCGGCGTGCGGGTGCACGGCGTATCCGGCGGCGGCCCCGCCCCGCGGCGTCCGGCCCGTGGCCGACATGCCCAGCGGCGCCCAGACCTCGTCGTGCAGGACGGCGTCCCACGACCGCCCGTGCGCCTCCTCCAGCAGCCGGCCCAGCACGGCGTAGCCGACGTTGGAGTAGTGGTGCCGCTCGCCGGGCTGCCCCACCGGCGTGACGCCCGAGGCGACCAGCTCGTCCCAGGAGCCCGCGCCGTGCCGCTCCCACCACGGCCCGGGCGGCTCGGCGGGCAGGCCCGCGGTGTGGGTGAGCAGGTGGGCGAGGGTCGCGTCGGGAGCCGGGGCGTCCGGCAGGTGGCGCCCGACCGGGTCGTTCAGCCCGACCCGCCCCGCGGCCACCAGGCGCAGCACCGCGACCGCCGTCATCGGCTTGGTGATCGACCCGATGCGGAACACCGTGCCCGCGTCCGCCGGGGACCATCCCGCGGTGCCGGCCCATGCCACCTCGCCGGCCCGGCCCACCGCGGCGGACAGCGCCGGGACGCGCCGGTCACGGCACCGGGCGCGCAGGGCGTCGCCGAGCCGGGAGGTGGTGTCGGGCGGGAACGGTGCGGGGTGCGCGTCGGCCATGCCCCGCACCGTAGTGCCGGCGCCGTCAGGGAGCGACGGCGCCGACCGGCGGCAGCTCGCCGGTGGAGACGAGGCGGCGGTACCAGTGGGCCGAGTCCTTCCAGGTGCGCTCGCCCGTCGGGTAGTCGACGTGCAGGATGCCGAAGCGCTTGGAGTAGCCGTAGCCCCACTCGAAGTTGTCCATCAGCGACCAGGCGAAGTACCCGCGCACGTCCACCCCGGCATCACGGGCCGCGCCCACGGCGTCGACGTGGTCGTGCAGGTAGGCGACGCGGCGGTCGTCGTGCACCCGGCGCTCGCCGCCGGTGACGACGAGATCGTCGTCGAAGGCCGCGCCGTTCTCGGTGACGGCCAGCGGAAGGCCCGGGTAGGTGCGGTGCAGCCGCAGCAGCAGGTCCGTGAGGCCGGACGGCTCGATGTTCCAGCCCATGGCGGTGTACGGACCGGGCTGCTGGGCGAACTCGACGTCGGTCACGCCGATCCACGGGCTGTGCCGGGACGCGCCGTGCCCGTCGTTCTCCGACCGCTCCCCGTCGCCGGTGAACCGGCGCACGGTGACCGTGGAGTAGTAGTTCACGCCGAGCACGTCGAGCGGCTGGCGGATCTGCTCGAGGTCGCCGTCGCGCACGAAGGACCAGTCGGAGACGTGCGCGGTGTCGGCGAGCAGGTCCTCGGGGTACGCGCCGTCGAGGATCGGGCCGAGGAACGCCCGGTTGGCGAGCGCGTCGATCGTGCGGACGGCGTCGGCGTCGCCCTCCGACGCCGCGTCCACCGGGCGGATCGCGTGCAGGTTCAGGGTGATGGACACCTGCGCGCCCGGCAGCACGTCGCGGATCGCGCGGGCCGCCAGGCCGTGCGCCAGGTTGAGGTGGTGGACGGCCGCGAGCGCCGCGGCGGGCTCGGTGCGGCCGGGCGCGTGCACGCCGGAGCCGTACCCGAGGTAGGCGGAGCACCACGGCTCGTTGAGAGTGGTCCAGGCCTCGACGCGGTCCCCGAGCACCACCGCCATGGACCGGGCGTACTCGGCGAAGGCGTACGCCGTCTCCCGGTTCGCCCAGCCGCCCTCGTCCTCGAGCTCCTGGGGCAGGTCCCAGTGATAGAGCGTGACGAACGGCCGGATGCCTCGCGCGCGGAGCTCCTCGAGAAGGGTGCGGTAGAAGGCGACGCCCTCGGGGTTGAGGGGGCCGCTCCCGCCGGGCTGCACCCGGGACCACGAGATCGACAGGCGGTAGGCGCCGACACCCAACCGGTCGAGGTGCTCCACGTCCTCGGCCCACCGGTGGTAGTGGTCGCAGGCGACGTCGCCCGTGTCGCCGTCCCGGGTGCGCCCCGGCGTGCGGGAGTACGTGTCCCAGATGGACGGGCCGCGGCCCCCTTCGGCGGCGGCCCCCTCGATCTGGTACGCGGCGGTGGCGGTGCCCCACAGGAAGTCGGCCGGGAACGTGCGTGAGGCGGTCGCGGCGGTGGCGGTGCTCGTCGTCGTCATTGGGGTTCGGTCCTCGATGCTCGGGGTCGCGGGTTGGTGGAAGCGCTCCCACCTCTGATCGGCAGTGTAGCCAGGGGCGCCCGGCGCGGACGCGACGTCGGGCTCCCGACGTCCGGCAGTCGACCTCATCGGCCCAGGGTGACGGTGCCGGGGCCCTCGCCGGCCGCCGTCCGCTCCCCCGCCCGGACGCTCCAGGAGCCGGGGGCGTCGTCGGTCGTGACGACGACGTCGTCGCCGGCGCGACGCACGCGGAACCGCGCCGCCTCGCCGTCCGGCCCGCCCGTCGGCACGACGGTGACGGCGTCGTACCCGTCCGGGAGCTCGATGCACCGCAGCTCGACGCCGTCGGCCCAGGCGTAGTCGGGCCGGTCCCTGCGGCTCCCGACCGGCAGCACCGTGCCCGGGCGGACCAGCACGGGCAGGGAGTCGAAGTCGTGGGTCTCGGTGACCCAGCGCGGGCCCGTCACGGTGGCCGCGTGCGTGCCGCCCGCGCCGTCGAGCAGCCGGGTCCACGTGCCCTCCGGCACGTAGTACTCGACCGCGCCGTCGGCCGTGAGGACCGGGGCGACGAGCAGGGCGCCGCCCAGCATGTACTGCGTGTCCACGCCGTAGGTGCCGCGGTCGGCGGGGAACTCCAGCGCCATCGGTCGCATGACCGGCGTGCCCGCGGCGTGCGCCTCCTCCCCCGCCGCGGCGAGGTAGGGCATGAGCGACATCTTCAGGTGGGTGAAGCGGCGCGCGACGTCGACGGCCTCCTCGTCGAACGCCCACGGCACGCGGTACGACGACGAGCCGTGGAGGCGCGAGTGGCTGGACAGCAGCCCGAACGCGAGCCAGCGCTTGAACACCCCGGCGTCGGGCGTGCCCTCGAAGCCGCCGATGTCGTGGCTCCAGTACCCGAACCCGGACATCGCGAGCGACAGCCCGCCGCGCAGCGACTCGCCCATCGACGCATACGTCGAGTCGCAGTCACCGCCCCAGTGCACCGGGAACTGCTGGCCGCCCGCCGTGGCTGCCCGTGCGAAGACGACGGCCTCCCCGTGCCCGCGACGCCGCTCCAGCAGCCGGAAGACCGCCTCGTTGTACAGCTCCGCGTAGTAGTTGTGCATCCGGCGCGGGTCGGAGCCGTCGTGCCAGACGACCCCCTCGGTGGGCACGCGCTCGCCGAAGTCGGTCTTGAAGCAGTCCACGCCCTGGTCGAGCAGGCGCTCCAGGTGGCCCAGGTACCAGTCCGTGGCCTCGGGGTTCGTGAAGTCGACCAGGGCCATGCCGGCCTGCCACAGGTCCCACTGCCACACCCCGCCGTCCGTGGTCCGCAGCAGGTAGCCCTTCTCGCGACCCTCCGCGAACAGCGGCGAACGCTGCCCGATGTACGGGTTGATCCAGACGCTCACCTTCAGCCCGCGCTCGTGCAGGCGCGCCAGCATGCCCTCCGGGTCCGGGAAGACGCGCGGGTCCCACTCGAAGTCGCACCACTGGTACTCACGCATCCAGAAGCAGTCGAAGTGGAAGACGCTGAGCGGCAGCCCGCGCTCGGCCATCCCGTCCACGAACCGGGTCACCGTGGCCTCGTCGTAGTCCGTGGTGAACGACGTCGACAGCCAGGTGCCGTACGACCAGGCGGGCACGCGCGCCGGACGTCCCGTGAGCCCGGTGTACCGGCGCAGCACGTCCTTCGGTGTCGGGCCGGCGATGACGTAGTACTCGAGCGCCTGCCCCTCCACCGAGAACTGGACGCGAGTGTTCACCTCGGAGGCGACCTCGAGCGACACCCGCTCCGGGTGCGCCACGAACACCCCGTAGCCCTTGCTCGTCAGGTACAGGGGGACGTTCTTGTACGCCTGCTCGCTGGACGTCCCGCCGTCCTCGTTCCAGACGTCGACCGACTGCCCGTTCTTGACGAACGGACCGAACCTCTCGCCGAGCCCGTACACGTGCTCGCCGGGGTCGATCGTGAGCTGCTCGTGCACCCAGGCGCCGCCCTCGAGCGGGCCCGACGTCGCGCTCATGGCACCCACCGACTTGGGCAGGCTGGAGGTGAGCACGCGGCCGTCGTGCTCGAAGTCCACGTGCCACCCGCCGCCCCGGTGCACGCGCACGCTGAGGCCGCCGGTCTCGAGCACGCCCTCCGTCTCGTCGACCTTCACGACCGGCCGGAACCCCGGCTCCGCCGTCACGGCGAACTCGGGGCCGCGGCGCGCGGCGCCCGCGAAGTGCTCCACCCGCACGCGGACCACGCCCGGCGCGGGCGAGGAGTACGTGACCGTGAGCATCGGCCGGTTGAGGGTGTCGCCGCGGCGTCGGATCCGTGCGGTCGGGGCGTAGACGGTCATCGTGCCGGCGGCCTCGTCGACACGGACGTCGTCGACCTCCACCGCGTACAGCGGCTCGATGCCGCGGCGGGTCTGCCAGTAGCCGTCGGTGAACTTCATCAGGTGCACCTACTCCGTGCTGTCGTGTCGATGATGACGCCGGGCCCGGGGGCTCGCCGCGCCAGGGGGTCGGGGGTGCTACTTCACCGCGCCGGCGGTGACGCCACGCGTGAGGGTGCGCTGGAAGATCAGGAAGAAGACGAGGGCCGGGACGAGGGAGACGAGGGCCCCGGCGTTGGTCGTGGGGGCGTCCATCATCCGGTCGCCCTGCAGCGACGCGAGCGCGATGGGGATCGTCTGGGTGTCACCGGTCGTGAGCATGACCAACGGGATGAAGAACTCGTTCCAGGTCCAGATGAAGAAGAAGATCATCAGCACCATCAGGGTGGGGCGCACGATCGGGAACACCACGCGCCACAGGATCCGCCAGCGCCCCGCGCCGTCCAGCGCCGCGGCCTCGAGCAGCGCCGGCGGGAACGTGCCCAGCACGGATGCCAGCAGATAGGTGCCGAAGGCCGACTGGATGACCGTGAAGATGATGATGACGGACCACTGCGAGTTCGACAGGCCCACCTGGCGGGCCATGTCGAACAGCGGGTAGATCAGCGCCTCCTGCGGCAGCATGTTCGCGAGCAGGAACAACAGCACCACCCACATCCGGCCCTTGATCCGGCCGATCCCGATCGCGTAGGCGTTGAGGAGCGAGAGCACGCAGGCCGCCACCGCCACGACCGCGGAGATGAAGAACGAGTTCCACAGCTTCACGGGGAACTCGGTGCGCTGCCAGAAGTTCACGAGCCCGTCGAGGTAGAGCCCGGTCGGGAGGCTGAGCGGCCCGTTCTGCGTGTAGTCGTCGGGCGACTTGAACGCGTTGAGCAGCATGACCAGCAGCGGCGCGACGACGAGCAGCGCGACGACGACGGCGCCCGCGAGCACGAACCAGCGCCCGGCGCCCCGGTGGTGACGGTCGCCGGTGCGGGCCCGCACGGTCGCCAGGGTCGCGGCCATCAGCGCCCCACCTCCTCGGCCCGCTCGGCGCGCGACTGCAGCGCGAGGATGACGACGGCCACCACGACGATCACCACCGTGAGCACGGTCGCGACGGCGGCGCCGTAGCCGACGCGCGACTTGTCGAAGAAGTTGAGGTACGAGTAGTAGCTCGGCACGAGCGTGGAGCTCTCCGGGCCGCCGCGGGTCAGCACGTAGATCGGGCCGAAGACCTTGAGCGCCGCGACCGTGCACGTGAGCGTCACGACGAACGTCTCCGGCCGGATCTGCGGGATCGTGATGGCCCGGAACCGCCGCCACCAGCCGGCGCCGTCGAGCTCCGCCGCCTCGTACAGCTCGGGGTCGACCCGCTGCAGCGCCGCCATGAAGATCACCACGGGGTAGCCGATCTGCACCCAGATCAGCACGAGCATGACGCTCGGCAGCGCCGTGCTCGGGTCGCCGAGCCAGTTCGGCGGGCTCGCGACACCCAGGGCGCGCAGGAGCTCGTTGAGCGCGCCGGTCTGGGCGTTGAGGATCCAGTTCCACAGCACGCCCGCGACCGCGACGGGGAGGATCTGCGGCAGGTAGTACGTGGCCCGCAGGACGGACGCCACGCGGGTGCCGAAGCGCCGGCCCAGGTAGTCGAACAGCACCGCCGCGAGCAGGAGGCCGACCACCGTCGGTACGAGCACCATCGCGACGATCATCGCGATCGAGTTCTGGAACGACGTCCAGAAGGCCGCGTCGTGCCAGAGCTCCGTGTAGTTGTCGAGACCCACCCACGTGAGGGGGGCCAGCCCGCCGCGCCAGGAGAAGAGGCTGATGTAGACGTTGGTCACCAGCGGGTACCCGATGACGAGCACGAAGAGCACCGCGCCGGGCAGCAGGTACGCCAGGTAGGGCAGGGATCGGCCGCGGCGGCGGGGCGTCCGGACGCGGGCCCGGGACGCCGCCGCGGGCGGGCTGAGGGTGGCGGTCACGTCGTCACTCGCCGAGCAGGTCGGCCTTGCCGTCCGTGTAGGCGGACTGCAGCCCGTCGAGCACCTGCTCGGGCGACTTCGACCGGTTCACCAAGGACTGCAGCTGGCTGACGACCGTGTCGTAGTAGCCGGGCACCGGCCAGTCGGGGTAGAACGCCAGGCCGTCGTCGTCGAGGATCGCCTGGAAGTTCTCGGTGAGCTCGCGCGTCTTGTCGTCCGTGATGGTCGACGCGTCGCCCGCGACCGGCAGGCCGCCGGTCTGCGCCAGGACGTCCTGCACCTCGGGCCGCAGCGTCGTGTCGATGAACTCGGTGGCCAGCGACGAGGAGTCCGCGTTGGTCGGGACCACCCACAGGTTGCCCGACGAGCCGGTGTGCAGCGCGTTGCCCGGGAAGTTGAACTGGCCCCAGTCGTCCTTCATCTCGGCCGTCACGCGGCCGAACCACCAGGAGCCGGAGATCATCATCGGGTAGTCGCCCTTCATGAAGGCGACGCCCATGTCCTCGGCCGTCAGGCCGGCGGAGTCAGGGGCGACGTACCCGTCCTCGATCCACCGGTCGAGCTGCTCGGTGGCCGCCGTCATCTCGGGACCGTGGAAGTCGACGTCGCCGTCGAAGAGCTGGTACTGGTCCACGAGCTCCCGGTCGGCGTTGGCCAGCACGAGCTCGTACCAGAGCTGCCCCATCGGATACTCGGCGCCGGCCTCGGCGAGCGGGGTGATGCCGTCGTCCTTGAACGCCTTCATGACCTGCTCGAGCTCGTCGAGGGTGGTGGGCACCTCGAGGCCCGCCTCGCTGAACATCGTCTTGTTGTAGTAGACGCCCACGAACTCGCCGTAGTTGGGCACCCCGTACCAGTCGCCGGAGCCCATGAGGCCGTTCTCGTCGTACCGCGCGGTGGTCTGCAGCGAGCCGGTCAGCATGTCGGCCCAGCCGTTCTGCTCGGCCGCGTCGGTCAGCGGGGCGATCAGCCCCTGCGCGGCGAGCTGCCCCGCGGTCGCGTTGCCCTTGTTGTACTCCATGACGTCGGGCACGTCGTCGCCGGTCAGCACGATCTTCGCGTTCTTCTGGATCTGCTCGAAGGTCTGCTTCTCGACCTCGACGGTGACGTCCGGGTGCTCGTCCTCGAAGATCTCGATCGCCTTGGCCCAGGCCTGGCCCATTGCCGAGTCGTCGTTCTCGTAGTGCCAGATCGTCAGGGTCTTGTCGTCGGTGTCGCCGGCCCCGGCGGTCGTTCCGCCCCCTCCGTCACCGCCCACGCAGGCGGTCAGCGTCAGGGCCGACGCGGCGATCAGGGCGGCCGCGGAGACGGTGCGCGCGCGGTGGAGCATGGGGGTCCTCCTCGTCGAGTCCAGCGCCGCGGCGGCAGTGCTCGGGTCCGCCGCGACCGAGGCGCACCGACAAGTCGAAGCGCTTCGACGGCGAGTATCGACCCCGGCGCGATCGTCGTCAAGCAGCCCGCCCTCGACCGGTCACCTCGTGGCGGCTCGTCCCCGCACCTCGTCGAAGCGATTCGTCCGCCCCACTACGCTCGTCGTCCATGGGCGAACTCTCCGCGACGACGCACGTCCTGCACGCCGACCGCAGCGCGACACGGTGGGTCGAGGCCTACCCCGTGGGCAACGGGTTCCGGGGGGTGATGTGTGCGGGCCGCCCCGGGGTGGAGCACCTGTGGCTCAACGACGGCACCGCCTGGTCGGGCCCCCCGCCCGCCGACCCGCTGGCCGGAGCCCGCGCCCGCGGGCCCGAGCACCTCGCCCGGGTGCGCGCCGACCTCGCGACGGGCGACGTGCGCGGCGCCGAGACCCTGCTCGCGGAGACCCAGACCCCGTGGGCGCAGGCGTACCTCCCGCTCGCCGAGGCCGACGTCGCCGTCGAGGCCGCCGGCCCCTCCCCGCGCCCCGGCGGGCCGGTGCCGCACCCCCGCCGCATCGAGCGCCGCGAGCTGGACCTGCGCACCGGCGTCGCCATGCACACGTGGGAGGACCCTGTCGCCGGCCGCGTCGTGCAGGAGACCTGGGCGGACGCCCGGGGCGGCGCAGTGGTGCACACCGTGCGCGCCGCCCGACCGGTCCGCCTGGTCGTGCGCGTCGAGAGCCTGCTGCGCGCGTCGGCCCGGCCGCCGGTCCACCTCGCCGCGGACGGTCCCGCCACGCTCGTGCGGACCGTCGACCTGCCCGTCGACGTCCCGCCGACGCACCATCCCGAGGGCGAGGTGCGCTACGACGCCGCACGCGGCCGCACCGGCACGGTCGCCGTGACCGCGCCCACGGACCGCGCCGCGGTGGTGGCCGACGGCGCGCTGCGCACCGGCGCCGCGCGCACGCACGTGCTGCTGGTCGCCACCGCCACCACCGACCCTCCCGGCGGTTCCGGTGGTCCCGGCGGTTCCGGCGCGGCGACGGTGGGCGACCGTCTCGCGGAGCAGCTCGCGCCGGCCGCGGCGCCGGGCGACGACGACCGCGGGGACGACGACGCAGACGACGACGGCGCTGCCGCCGCAGAGCTCCGCGAGCGCCTGCGGGCCGCGCACGTCGCGGAGCACACGCGGCACTACGGCCGGGTGGACCTCGGGCTGCCGACGCCGGCCGGCGCGGCCGTGCTGCCCACGTCCCGGCGGATCGACGCGGCCACCGACCGCCCGGACCCGGGCCTCGCCGCGCTCGCCTTCCACTTCGGGCGCTACCTGCTGCTGTCGTCCTCGCGGCCGGGCGGCCTGCCCACCACCCTGCAGGGCCTGTGGAACCCGTGGCTTCCGGGCCCGTGGAGCAGTGGCTACACGCTGAACATCAACCTGCAGATGGCGTACTGGGCGGCCGGTACCACCGGCCTCGCCGCGTGCCAGGAGCCGCTGCTGCGCTACGTCGGGCGCCTCGCCGCGGGGCCGGGCGCCGCCGTCGCCCGCGACCTGTACGGCACGGCCGGATGGGTGGCGCACCACAACTCCGACGCGTGGGGACATGCCGCCCCGGTAGGGAACGGGCGCGGCGAGGCGAAGTGGTCCGCGTGGGCGCTCGGCGGCACGTGGCTGGCCCAGCACCTGGTGGAGCACCACCGGTTCACGGGGGACGACGAGGAGCTGCGCGCTGCGTGGCCCGCGCTGCGGGGCGCGGCCGAGTTCGCGCTCGACTGGGCGCAGACGGCCCCGCCGCCGGCGGGGGACGGCGCGCCCGCGCACGCGTGGACCAGCCCGTCGACGTCGCCGGAGAACCAGTACGTCGCTCCCGACGGCGCGCCCGCCGCCGTGACGACCAGTGCCGCGATGGACGTCGCGCTGCTGCGCGCGCTGGCCACGGGCTGCCGGGAGGCCGCCGGCGCCCTCGAGCTCGACGACGCCGACGAACCGTGGCTCGCGCGCCTCGAGGCGGTCGTCGCGGCACTGCCCGACCCGAGCGTCGGGGCGCGCGGCGAGCTGCTGGAGTGGGGCCGCGAGGTCGCCGAGGCCGAGCCGGATCACCGGCACCTGTCGCACCTCGTGGGGCTCTACCCGCTCGGCGGCCTGGACCCGGTCACGACGCCCGACCTCGCCAGGGCCGCCGCGCGGAGCCTCGAGCTGCGGGGCCGCGAGTCCACCGGCTGGTCGCTCGCGTGGCGGATCTCCCTCTGGGCCCGCCTCGGCGAGGGCGAGCGGGCCCACGACCAGGTGCTGCTGTCCCTGCGCCCGGCGGACGACTCGGACGGCCGGCAATCGGGCGGACAGAGGGGCGGCCTGTACCCCAACCTGTTCAGCGCGCACCCGCCGTTCCAGATCGACGGCAACCTCGGCCTCACCGCGGGCGTGGCGGAGATGCTGCTGCAGTCGCACCGGCGGGCCGACGGCGTGGTCCGCCTCGACCTGCTGCCCGCCCTGCCGCACGCGTGGCCCGACGGCGAGGTGACGGGCCTGCGGGCCCGCGGCGGGGCCGAGGTCGACCTCGCCTGGCACGACGGCGTGCTCACCCGGGCGGTGCTGCGCGCCCCCGTGGGCCGGGCGCTGGACGTCGTGGTGCGCCACGGCGGCGTGGACGCCGCGGGGAGCGCGGTCACGGTCCCCGCGGGCGCTACCGTGATCCTCGACGTGCCCCGTGACCTGCCGGTCGCGGGCACCGCCGTCCCTCTCGCACCCAGGAGCTAGCCGTGGCCACCATCGAGGACGTCGCGAAGGCGGCGGGAGTCTCGGCGTCGACCGTCTCCTACGTGCTCTCGGGCAAGCGGTCCATCTCCGCGCCCACGCGCCGGCGGGTGGAGCAGGCGATCGCCACGCTGGGCTACCGGCCGCACGCCGGGGCGCGCGCGCTCGCCTCGGCGCGCACGGAGGTCATCGGGCTCACGATCCCGCTGCGCTCCGGCATCGACGTGCCCGTGATCATGCAGTTCGCGGGCGGCGTCGTGACCCGGGCCCGCGAGCACTCGCACGACGTCCTGCTGCTCACCCAGGACGACCTGGAGGGCCTCGAGCGCGCCACGAACGGCTCGATGGTCGACGCGCTCGTCGTCATGGACGTCGAGGCCGACGACGCCCGCATCCCGATCCTTACCCGGTCCCGGCAGCCGTCCGTCCTGGTCGGCCTGCCCCGGGACGCCTCGGGGCTGTCGTGCGTCGACCTGGACTTCGAGGCCGCCGGCCGCCTCGCGGCCCAGCACCTGTCGGAGCTCGGGCACCGCCAGGTGGCGATGCTCGGTGCGCCGCCGGAGGTCGTGGACCGGCACACCTCGTACGTGGACCGCGTGATGCGCGGGTTCGCGGAGGGAGCCCCGGACCACGGGCTCGACGCGAAGGTGGTCTCCTGCCCGGGCGCTCCCGCCGAGGTCGCCCGCGTGGTCGACGAGCTTCTCGCCGAGGCCCCTGGGACGAGCGGGCTGTTCGTGCACAACGAGCGCGCGCTGCCGCACGTGCTGTCCTCCCTGCGCGAGGCGGGCCGGTCGGTGCCCGGGGACGTGTCCGTGATCGCCCTGTGCCCGGAGGACGTCGCGCTGGCACAGCAGGTCCCGATGACCGCCATCGACCTCCCGGCGTCGACGATCGGCAGCCTCGCCGTGGACATGGTCATGGCCCGGCTGGACGGCGGCCAGCACGCCGAGACCCGGCTGCTGACGCCCGTGCTGACCACCCGCGGCAGCACCGCCCGCCACTGACGGGCGGCCCGCGACGCCGCGGGCCACATCCTTCCGGATCGCCGCAGACCATTGCGGAACCCGTCGTGGGGGTGATATCAATTCGAAGCGCTTCGACGCGGCAGCCAGCGAGGGCGGCCGCCGAGCGCGCGAGACCCATCACGAGGGAGTGACAGGTGAGCCTCACCCAGGGAGCGCCGCCGCTCGACAGCGGCGCCACCGCACCACCGGTACGAGATCGGCGGCGAGGACGGGACGACGACCAGGAGGGGCGACGGCACACGCGGGTCGCGCGCCGGACGGGCAAGAAGAAGGCGTCCCCGGCGATGTTCCTCGTCGTCCTCCCCTTCCTCGTCCTCGTCCTCGTGTTCTCCTACCTGCCGCTCGCCGGCTGGGCGACGGCCTTCTTCGACTACAAGCCCGCCCTCGGGCTGTCCGGCAGCGAGTTCGTCGGGCTCCAGTGGTTCCGGATGCTCGTGTCCTCCCCCACGCAGCTGCAGCAGATCGGGCAGGTCATGGCGAACACGCTCGCCATGAGCTTCCTCGGCATCGCGACCTCGCTGCTCCCGGTGTTCTTCGCGATGCTCCTCAACGAGATCCGCGCCCCGTGGTTCAAGAACGCGGTGCAGACCCTCACGACGCTCCCGAACTTCATCTCGTGGGTGCTCGTCTACATGATCGCGTTCTCGATGTTCTCCACGTCGGGTCTCGTGAACTCGGTGCTGAACGACTGGGGCCTGATCACCACGCCGATCAAGTTCCTCGACACCGGTGAGCACGTGTGGCTCACCATGCTGCTCTGGAGCCTGTGGAAGGGGCTCGGGTGGGGCGCGATCATGTATCTCGCCGCCATCACCTCGATCGACCCGGCGCTGTACGAGTCGGCGCGCATCGACGGCGCCGGCCGGTTCCAGCTCATGCGGTACATCACCTTCCCGCAGCTGATGCCCACCTATGTGGTCCTGCTCGTGCTCTCCATCGCGAACATGCTCAACAACGGGATGGAGCAGTACTACGTGTTCCAGAACGCCTTCAACAAGGAGCACATCCAGGTGCTGGACCTGTACGTCTACAACATCGGCATCACCGGCAACAGCCTGTCGATGGCCACCGCGCTGGGCATGTTGAAGAGCGTCATCTCCGTCCTCCTGCTCGTCACGGCCAACGCGATCGCCAAGCGTGCCCGCGGCACGTCGATCATCTGAGAGGGACGAATCGTGCCCAAGACCAGCGACGCGCTGAAGCGCACGCGCGGGGACGTCCCCTTCGCGCTCGTCAACTACGTCGGGTTCCTGCTCTTCGCGCTCCTGTGCGCGTACCCCTTCTACTTCCTGATCATCAACTCGGTCAGCGCCAACGACGTCAGCGCACTCGGGGACATCCGGCTGTGGCCCGAGGGGCTGCACCTGTCGAACTACTCCCAGATCCTCCAGCTGGACGGCCTCTCCGCCGCCGCCGTCGTCTCCGTCGCCCGCACCGTGATCGGCACCGCGTGCACGGTCCTGGCGTCCGCGTTCCTGGGCTACATGTTCACTCAGGAACGAATGTGGAAGCGCTCCCTCTGGTATCGCCTCATCATCTTCACGATGTACTTCAGCGCAGGGCTCATCCCGCTGTACATCACGATGAAGACGCTGGGGCTCACCAACTCGTTCTGGGTGTACATCCTCCCGGCGATCGTGCAGCCGTTCAACATCATCCTCGTCAAGACGTACGTGGAGTCGATGCCGCGCTCGCTGCAGGAGGCGGCCGAGATCGACGGGGCCGGCACGATCCGGACCTTCTTCCGGATCATCCTGCCGAACATGACGCCGATCCTCGCCACCGTGGCGATCTTCACGGCGGTGGCCCAGTGGAACTCGTTCCAGGACACGCTCCTGTACATCACCGACCAGAAGCTCTACTCCCTGCAGTACCTGCTCTACACGTACACGAACCAGGCGAACAGCCTGGCGCAGGCGGCGCAGAACGCCCAGGGAAACCTCGGCGCCATCGTCTCTGCGGCCACCACGCAGACACCGACGTCGATCCGCATGACGGTCGCCGTGCTCGTGGTGCTGCCGATCATCTTCATCTACCCGCTGTTCCAGCGGTATTTCGTCAAGGGAATCATGCTCGGCGCGGTCAAGGGCTGACCGCGTCTCGTCGCGCACGAAGGGGTGTCATGAAACTCAGGAGAACCGTCGCCATGGTGGTGGTCCCGCTGCTCGGGGCGCTGTCGCTGGCGGCCTGCACGGCCGCAGGGTCCGACGACGACCCGTCCGGCCCGGTCAGCATCGACCAGGACTGGTCCGAGGCCGACCCGATCACCGTCGACGTCTACGACGGCCTGGCCAACTACATGGGGATCCAGGGCGGGTGGTTCGGCAAGATCGTCAAGGACAAGTTCAACATGGAGCTCAACATCATCGCTCCCAACGTCGCGGGCGGGGGCGACACCCTCTACAACACCCGCGTCTCCGGGGGTGAGCTGGGCGACCTCGTCGTCGTCGACAAGGGGCGGCAGATGGACGAGCTCGTCGAGGGCGGCCTGCTGCTGGACGCCTCCGACTACTACGGGTCCATGACGAACGTGTCGCCGTTCGACACGGCCGTCCAGCACCTCAACGAGGGCAAGGAGGGCGTCTACGGCTTCCCCACGTCGGTCTCCTCCCTCAAGCCGACCGAGTCGTCCGAGGGCATCGACCCCACGTTCGGCCCGTACCTGCGGTGGGACCTGTACGCCGACGCCGGCTACCCGGAGATCGGCACGCTCGAGGACCTCCTGCCGATCCTCAAGACGATGCAGGACGCCCATCCCCAGACCGACGACGGCAAGCCGGTCCACGCCATCTCCCTGTTCAAGGACTGGGACGGCAACATGATGGTCACCGCCAAGCAGCCCGCGACCCTCTACGGGTACGACGAGATGGGCTTCGTCCTCGCGAAGGCGGACGGGTCCGACTACCAGAGCATCGTCGACCCGGACTCCCAGTACGTGCGTTCGCTGAAGTTCTACTTCGACGCCAACCAGCTGGGCCTGGTGGACCCGGAGTCCACCACCCAGAACTACGACACGATGTTCGCGAAGTACCAGGCCGGCCAGGTGCTGCTCTCGTGGTGGCCGTGGCTGGGTCAGTCCGCGTACAACACCGAGCAGAACATGGCGGACGGCAAGGGCTTCGAGCTGGCCCCGCTGCAGGACCAGAAGGTCTTCTCCTACGGCGCCGAGGTGTACGGCGGCAAGCAGATCATCGGCATCGGCTCGGGCGCCGAGGACCCGGCCCGCCTGGCCGCGTTCGTCGACTGGCTCTACTCCCCCGAGGGCATCCTCGCCAGTGCCTCGGAGACCCAGGGGGCGGCCGGCCCCGAGGGCCTCACCTGGGAGAAGGGCGAGGACGGTGCCCCCGTGTTCACCGACTTCGGCACGAAGGCGATCCTCGAGGGCGGCGCCGACGTGCCCGCCGAGTGGGGCGGCGGCGCGTACAAGGACGGTGTCTCGGCGCTCAACGTCTCCACGGTGCTGCCGATCGACGAGAACCCCGACACGGGCTACCCGTACAGCTACAAGTACTGGCCGAGCTACCAGGAGACGACCAGCAACCCGCTGACCGACGACTGGACCTCCCACATGGGCGACCCCGCCTCGACGATGGACTACCTGCAGCAGAACGACCAGGTCGTCGTCGCCCCGGGCGCGAGCTTCACCACCCCGACGGACAGCTCCGAGATCGAGGCCATCCGCAGCCAGGTCAAGGCCACCATCATCGAGCACTCCTGGAAGATGGTCTTCGCCAAGGACGACGCGGAGTTCGACGCCCTGCTCGCACAGATGCAGTCGACGGTCGACGGCCTCGGCTACGCCACCGTGCTCGAGTTCGACATGGCGAACGCCAAGGCGCAGAACGACGCGCGCGTCGCGGTCGCCAAGGAGTTCGGGTGAAGGTTCAGGTGACGGCCACGGCCCGCTGACGGGTCGCCGGTCACCGCACGACGAAGGGCTCGGGCACACGGCGCCCGAGCCCTTCGTCGTGCTCGCGCGTCACTGCCCGGAGTGCGGGCTCACCGGCTCGAGCGCCGACGGGTGGGCCTGTCGGCGGCGGAAGACGCCGTGCAGCAGGAAGGCGCACACGTACGCGCCGAACGAGAGCCCGATCGTCGCGCCCAGGAAGAGCGTCTGCGGGGCGACGAGGGACAGGCAGACCGCGCCCACCGGGATCAGCACCAGCAGCAGCGTGCGCGCCGGCTCGATCAGCGGCAGGAGCAGCGCGTTGCGCAGCGTCCGGCGCAGCGGAGCGTCGAACCACGCCGCCAGGGCGAGGGCGTAAAGCAGCGACGCCAGGAGGAAGCACGCGCCCAGCAGCGCGAGCACCCCCGCCACGGCGCTCGGCACGCCGGTCAGCGAGAGCCAGAAGACGCCGCTGAACACGAGCATCGCCGCCGGCAGCCCGAGCGCCGCGAACGCCGCGGTGCCCCGCCAGGCGTTGCGCCCGAGAGCGACGACGAACCCGCGCACCAGGTGCCCGCGCTCGTCGTCGGCATAGCGCAGCGTCACCTCGAACAGCGCGCTGGTGGCGGCGCCGATCGTGACGACGGGCAGGCAGGCCACGAGGTACAGGACGTTGAGGACCACGAACAGGACGAACGTGGTCATGCCCTGGGCTCCTCGGCCCTCGGGGTCGATCCTCATCGTGTCGCGACCTCCACCGTGAGCCGCTGCCGCGCCGGCAGGTCGACGCTGGACGGCCCGGCCGCGAGCAGGTACTCCCCCGGCTGGACGCGGAGGGCGCCGTCGAGCGCGCCGCCCCCGGGCGCGTCCTCCCAGACGGCCAGGCGAGCCACGTCGACCGGGACGTCCACGACAGCCTCCTGACCGGGCGCGAGGCGCACGCGCCGGTAGCCCAGCAGCAGGCGCACGGGGGTGCCGGTCTCCGCCGCCGGGCAGCCGAGCGAGTAGACCTGCACGAGCTCCTCGGCCGGGCGGTCGCCGGAGTTCCGCACCGTCACGCGCGCCGTGAGCACACCGGGCGCGGACGGGTCGGTCGGGTGCAGCGGCGGGTGGTCGCGGGTCGGCGCCGGGGCGGCGACGGCGGCCGGTGAGAGGTCGAGCCCGCCGTAGACGACGTCGCCGTACGTGAGGCCGTGGCCGAAGGCGAACGCCGGGACCCCGAGGTCGCCGGCGGGCAGGTGCCGGTAGGTGACCTGCTGGCGGCGGGTGTCGTAGTCGAACAGGTCGCCGGCCTGCTCCGGCCGCGCCGGCCACGTCTGGGCGAGGCGGCCGGTGGGCTCGACGGCCCCGGTCAGCACGTCGGCGAGGCCGTGCCCGAGCTCCTGCCCGCCGTGACTGCTCCACACGACGGCCGCCGCGTGCTCGGCGCCCGGCCCGAGCACGTAGGGGTAGCTCGACACGATCGCCAGGACGGCGCGAGGGTTGGCGTCGGAGGCCGCCCGCCACACCTCGACCGCGGCGTCCGGGAGCATCAGGTGCGGGCGGTCCTGCGTCTCGCGCCCGCCCAGGTGCGGGTCGTTGCCGACCACCACGACGACCGCGTCGCAGAGCGCGGCGACCTCGGCCACCCGCGCCGCCCCGGACTCCAGGACGCGGGGCACGAACCGCGCGGCGTCGCCGAGCGTCCGGCCCTCGGCGCACAGCACGCCGGTGCCCCGCTGCACCCGCACCCAGCGCCCCGAGCCCAGGTGCAGCAGCGACCACGAGCCGTCGGCGTGCACGTGGCGGCGGAAGCTCTCCTGCACCTCCCAGCCGCCCACCCGGTCCGCGTCGGCACGCAGCGGCCAGGACGCGCCGGTCAGCAGCCGCCCGGACGCCGCCGCGCGCAGGGTCAGCACGCCGTCGCCCCAGTCGGTCACCTGGAGGTGCGTGCTCTTGTCCGCGCCGGCGGCGTCGGCGACGACGCTCGCCCCGTCCGCGGAGACCGCGACGTAGCGGTCGGAGCCCGCCACGCGCAGCGCGACGACGTCGGCCCCGGTCGCGACCTCCACGCGGTCGGGACCGAAGACGTCGCGCAGCCCGTCCGCGGGCGTGACCGCGTAGGGCGGCGTGCCCGAGTACCAGTCGGTGAGCACGACGTCGGCGAGCGGGCCGACGACGGCCACCGAGCCGGCGGCCAGCGGCAGCGTCCGGTCGTCGTCGCGCAGGACGACGACGGACCGGGCGGCGGCCTCCCGGGCGAGCCGGCGGTGCTCCGGGGGGTCGATCGTGCCGTGCTGCGCGTACGGGTCCTGGTCGCCGTCCAGCTCGCCAGTGCGGATCCGCAGCTCCAGGAGCCGCAGCACCGCCCGGTCGATCTCCTCCCGCGTGAGCAGGCCACGCTCCAGCGCCTCCTCGATCCGCCGGACGGTGGGACCGCGGTCCGCGTCGTCGTCCGTGAACGAGTCGACGCCCGCCCGCACCATCGCGGCGTTCCCGGCGGCGCGGTCGGGAGCCGCACCCTGCAGCGTCACGAGGAAGGCCGGCGCCGCGGCGTCCGACACGAGCGCGACCGAGCCCGGGGCCCACGACCGCAGCTCGTCGAACAGCTCGCCCTGCAGGTGCGCCGGCACGCCGTTCACCTGGTTGTACGACGGCATCACCGCGCCGGCCACCCCCGCCTCGACGGGTCCGCGGAAGGCGGGCAGCTCCTCCTCGTGCAGGGTGCGGGGGTCGAGGTTCGAGCTCGTCGAGGACCGGTCGGTCTCGTTGTTGTACGCGAGGAAGTGCTTGAGGGTCGGCACCGTCGTCCACACCCGCTCGTGCTCGCCGCGCAGACCCCGGCTGTACGCGGTCGCGAGGTGCGCGGTGAGGTGCGGGTCCTCCGCGTACCCCTCCTCGTTGCGGCCCCAGCCCGGGTGTCGCAGCGTGTTGACGACCGGCGCCCAGACGTTGAGGCTCACCGACGGGTCGGCGCGGTGCTTGGCCCGCACCTCGCCCGCGACCGCAGCGCCGACGCGGCGCAGCAGGTCGGTGTCCCAGGTCGCCGCGAGCCCCACCGGCTGCGGGAAGACGGTGGCCTCGCCGAGCCACGCCACCCCGTGCAGCGCCTCGCAGCCGGTGTGGAACGGCGCGAGCCCGAGCCGCTGGACGGCGGGCGCGTGCTGGTGCAGCATCGCGACCCGCTCGTCGTGGGAGAGGCGGGACAGCAGGTCCCGGGCGCGCTCGGGCACGGGCAGGCGGTGGTCACGGAAGGCAGGCACGTCCACGGGTCCTCCTCGGGGCGCCGCGGCGGTGCGGCACGACGGGTCGCACTCCTGCGTCGAAGCGCTTCAACAACGCTACCGACTCCCCGCCTCCGAGAGCAAAGGGCCTCCGAGCACCGTGGCGGGCACACCCTCGGGGCTCGCGCGTCAGGCGACGGGCACGCCCGCCCGCAGCACGCGGCGTACGCGCAGGTCGCCGTCCGTCACCACGACGTCGGCGCGACGGCCGACCACGAGGCCGCCGACGTCGGCGAGCCCGAGCACGCGGGCCGGCACCCAGGACGCGGAGCGGACGGCGTCGACGAGCGGGACGCCCGCGGCGACGGTCGCGCGAACGACGTCGAGCAGGTGGGCCGTGCCGCCCGCGATCGCGCCGCCGTCGGGATCGGCCGGGTCGGCGAGGCGGGCGACGCCGTCGCGCACCGTCACCGCCATGGGCCCCAGCTCGTAGGAGCCGTCGGCCATTCCGACCGCAGCCATCGCGTCCGTGACGAGGGCGACCTGGTCGGCCCCGACCGTCTCGACGACGGTGCGCACGGTGGCCGGGGCGAGATGCACGCCGTCCGCGACGAGCTCCACGACCAGCTCGCCGCGGGCGGCAGCGGCCAGGCACGCGGCGATCGGGCCGGGCGCGCGGTGGTGCAGCGGGCGCATCCCGTTGAACAGGTGGGTGGCGGTCATCTCGCGCGCGGGCGCGGCCCCGGCGGCGGCCTGCGCGACCAGGCCCGCGGCGACCTGCGCGAGCAGCGCCTCGGCCTGCTCCGTCGTCGCGTCGGTGTGCCCGAGCGAGGGCACCACGCCTGCGGCCACGAGGGCCTCGGCCGCCCCGCCGGGCCCGGCGACGCCGTCGACCTCGGGGGCCACGGTCATGGTGCGCAGCTGCCCGCGCGATGCCTCGACGAGGTCGCGGACCAGGCGGGTGTCGCCGGGCACGAGGTCGTCGGGGCTCTGCGCACCGCGGCGCGCGTGCGAGAGGAACGGGCCCTCGGCGTGGATGCCCGCGATCTCGCCGGCCTCCGCGAGGTCGGCGAGCATCGCCGCACGGGCCAGCAGCGTCTCGCGGCCCGCCGTGACCAGCGACGCGAGCATCGTCGTCGTGCCGTGCCGGCGGTGCTCGAGCACCGCGACCATCGCCTCGTCGGCGGACGTCGCGTCCGGGAAACCGACACCGCCGCCGCCGTGGTCGTGCAGGTCCACGAGGCCGGGCAACAGCACCGTCCCCGGCTCGGGGGCCTGGGCGCGGGCCACTGCCGCGGCCACGTCCCGGTCGGCGTGCTCGGCCGCGGCGATCGGGCCCACCCACCGCACGAGGCTGTCGGCCAGGACGACCACGCCGTCCTCGACGTCGTCGTGCGGCGTCACGACACGCCCGCGCAGAGCGACGAGCTCGCCGTGCTCAGGGGTGGTGGCCGTGGGGGTGGCAGCGCTCATGCGCCACATCCTGCCGCACGGCGCCGGCATTGCGAAACCATCCTGACAAACCCTTGGGTGGTCAGAAGAGACGCGAATCCACGTCGTCGACCCCGCGCATCGCGTCGTAGTCGAGGACCAGGCACTCGATCCCGCGGTCCGTCGCGAGCACGCGCGCCTGGGGCTTGATCTCCTGGGCGGCGAAGACGCCGCGCACCGGGGCGAGCAGGGGGTCCCGGTTGAGGAGCTCGAGGTACCGGGTCAGCTGCTCGACGCCGTCGATGTCGCCACGGCGCTTGAGCTCCACCGCGACCGTCGCGCCGGAGGCGTCGCGGGCGAGGATGTCCACCGGCCCGATCGCCGTCATGTACTCGCGGCGCACCAGCGTGTGCCCTGCGCCGAGGTGGTGGATCTGTGCGGCCAGCAGCTCCTGCAGGTGGGCCTCGACACCGTCCTTGACCAGGCCGGGATCGATGCCCAGGTCGTGGGCGGAGTCGTGCTCGACCTCGTGCAGCTCGATCTCCAGGCGGTCGTCCGACTTCTGGTGCTGCACCGTCCACACCTGGGTGACGCCGCGCTCGCGGGCCTCGTCGTCGGGCTCCCCGACCGCCGTCGAGCAGGGCGGGCTCATCCAGTTCAGCGGCTTGTACGAGCCGCCGTCGGAGTGCAGCAGCACGCTGCCGTCCGCCTTGACGACGATGAGCCGCGTGGCGAGCGGCAGGTGCGCGGTGAGCCGGCCGGTGTACCGGGCCGAGCAGCGGGCGACGACGAGACGCACGGTCCCCCTCGTGGTGTGGTGTCGGGCGGTCGGTGCGGTGCCGTTCGTCCGGACCGGCCTACAGGACCAGGTCGCGGCGCCCCGGGGGCGCGGACTCGAGCCAGGACGCCAGCCCGGCGTACGCGCCGGAGGACATCAGCAGCTCGAAGTCGGTGCCGTCGTAGCGACAGCGCACCAGCACCTGGTCGGGCTGGCCGGCCTGGTCGAGCGGGGCCCGGCCGGTGATCGAGAGCCCGTCGCGCAACCAGACACGCGCCGGACGAGGCGCGAGCGACCACCCGCGCCACCAGTCGATGCGGCCCACGGCGTAGTGGGCGATCCCCACCATCCACGCGGCCTGCGGGTCGTCCGCGGGCCGGGCGTGGCAGGGGAAGGAGCCGACCCTCCGGGAGAGGGTCCGCAGGCGGGAGGCGCCGGCGGCGAGCACCAGTCCGAGCGCGACGACGAGAGCCACCGCGGTCCAGACGACGTACGCCACCGACACCTACCTCAGCGCAGCGCCGGCTCGCGGCCGGACAGCTCCGTGACCTCGTCCACGACGATCGTGACGAGGTTGCCGTCGACGGAGACGAACCCGCCGGTCACGTGCGCCTCGACCGCGGTCTCGTGGGCCGTCGACACCTTGACCGTGCCCGGGCGCAGCACCGCGAGGAGCGGGGCGTGGCCGGCCAGGATGCCGACCTGCCCGTCGACGGACGGTGCGCTGACCTCGCGCGCCGCGCCGGACCAGACCTTGCGGTCGGCCGCGACGAGGTCCACGTTCAGCTCTGCCATCTCCAAGTCCTCTTTCCCATCGTGCGAGGGGTCGTGCATCGGTCACGTCGTCCCGCCGGGAGGGTGGTCCTCCCGGCGGGACGACGCGGGGACGAGACCGTCAGGCCCCGTACTCCTTCTGGATCCGAGCCCAGTTCTCCTCGAGCATCTCGAGGCCACCGATGTTGTAGAACGCCTGCTCGGCGATGTGGTCGAACTCGCCCTCGGCGATCTTCTTGAACGCCTCGATGGTCTCGCTCAGCGGCACGGTGGAACCCTCCACGCCGGTGAACTTCTTCGCCATGTAGGTGTTCTGCGAGAGGAACTGCTGGATGCGACGCGCACGCGCGACGACCGTCTTGTCCTCCTCCGAGAGCTCGTCCACACCGAGGATCGCGATGATGTCCTGCAGCTCCTTGTTGCGCTGCAGGATCGACTTCACCTGGGTGGCCACGTCGTAGTGCTCCTGGCCCACGTAGCGCGGGTCGAGGATGCGGGACGTCGAGGTCAGCGGGTCGATCGCCGGGTACAGACCCTTCGACGCGATCTCGCGGGAGAGCTCCGTCGTCGCGTCCAGGTGGGCGAACGTGGTCGCCGGCGCAGGGTCGGTGTAGTCGTCCGCCGGCACGTAGATCGCCTGCAGCGAGGTGATCGAGTGACCGCGCGTCGAGGTGATGCGCTCCTGCAGGAGGCCCATCTCGTCGGCGAGGTTCGGCTGGTAGCCCACCGCGGACGGCATGCGACCGAGCAGCGTCGAGACCTCGGAGCCGGCCTGCGTGAACCGGAAGATGTTGTCGATGAACAGCAGGACGTCCTGCTTGCGCACGTCGCGGAAGTACTCCGCCATCGTCAGCGCGGACAGGGCGACGCGCAGACGCGTGCCCGGCGGCTCGTCCATCTGGCCGAAGACCAGTGCCGTCTTGTCGAAGACGCCGGCCTCCTCCATCTCGGCGATGAGGTCGTTGCCCTCACGGGTGCGCTCGCCGACACCGGCGAACACGGACACACCGCCGTGGTCCTGGGCGACGCGCTGGATCATCTCCTGGATGAGGACCGTCTTGCCGACGCCCGCACCGCCGAAGAGGCCGATCTTGCCACCCTGGACGTACGGGGTGAGCAGGTCGATCGACTTGATGCCGGTCTCGAACATCTCGGTCTTCGACTCGAGCTGGTCGAACGCCGGGGGCCGGCGGTGGATCGGCCAGCGCTCGGTGATCTCGAGCTTCTCGCCCTCGGCGAGGTTGAGGACGTCGCCGGTCACGTTGAAGACCTTGCCCTTGGTGACGTCGCCCACGGGCACGCTGATCGGCGAGCCGGTGTCGGTGACGGCGGCACCGCGCACGAGGCCGTCCGTCGGCTTGAGCGCGATCGCACGGACCAGGGAGTCGCCGAGGTGCTGGGCGACCTCGAGCATGAGGGTGAAGGACTTCTCCCCCTCGCCCTGCGACGACAGGTCGATGTCGACCGTCAGGGCGTTGTAGATGTCGGGGATCGCGTCCTCGGGGAACTCGATGTCGACGACGGGGCCGATCACGCGCGCGACCCGGCCCACGCCGGGTCCGCTCTGGTGCTCGACCGGGGCTTCCACGGTGGTGGCGGTCATTGCTTGCCTCGCTTCGAAAGGAACGTTGCGGATGTCGGGACGGTCGTCAGAGCCGGCTCTGATGAAGCCGGCGTCATGACGCCGCGAGGGCGTCGGCACCCGAGACGATCTCGCTGATCTCCTGGGTGATGTCGGCCTGGCGGGCCTGGTTCGCCAGGCGCGTGTAGGTGCGGATCAGGTCCTCGGCGTTGTCCGTCGCCGTGTGCATCGCCCGCTGGCGCGCGGCCAGCTCGGATGCCGCGGCGTCGAGCATGAAGCTGAAGATGCGGCTGCGCACGTACCGCGGCAGGAGCGCGTCGAGGACGCTCTCCGGCGACGGCTCGAAGTCGTACAGGGGGAACGTGTCGCTCTCGCCCGGCACGGCCACGCCCTCGACGACCTCGAGGGGAAGCATCCGCACCACGCGCGGTCGCTGCGTGACCATGTTGACGAACTGCGTGTACACGACGTGCAGCTCCGAGACGCCGCCCTCGTCCACCGGGGCGAGGAACGCCCCGAGCAGCGTGTCGGCGATCTCGCCGGCGACGTCCGAGTCCGGGCTGTCCGAGCCGTACGACCACTGCCCCGCGAGCTGACGCCCGCGGTAGCCGTAGTACGAGACGGCACGCCGGCCGGTCGCGTACAGGTCGACCTGCTTGCCCTCGTTCTTGAGCTGTGCGACCAGACGCTCGGCCTCGCGGATGATCGACGCCGAGTAGGCGCCGGCCATGCCGCGGTCGGACGCGATCACGAGGACCGCGACGCGGTCGGTGTCGTGCCGCTCGCTCGTCAGCGGGTGCTTGGTCGACGAGTGCGTCGCCACCGCGGACACCGCGCGGGTGATGGCCCGCTCGTACGGTGCCGCCGCGGCGGTGCGCGCCCGCGCCTTGCCGATGCGGGAGGCCGCGATCAGCTCCTGCGCGCGGAACATCTTCTTCAGCGACTGCGTCGACTTGATCCGCTGCTTGTAGATGCGCTGGGCTCCACCGGCCATGCTCAGGCCTTCTTCTGCACGACGAGCTGCTCCTGCTCGACGTCCGCGGCCTCGTCCTCGGCGTCACCGCCGACGAGCGGGGTGCCGTCGGCCTTGAGGAAGCCGTTGCGCACGTCCTCGACCGCCGCGGTGAGCGCGTCCTCGGTCTCCTGCTCGAGCTTGCCCGTCTCCGCGATCGTGGAGAGCACGGAGGTGTGGCGGCGCAGGTGGTCGAGCATCTCGGACTCGAACCGCTTGACGTCCTCGACGGGGACGTCGTCGAGCTTGCCCTTGGTACCGGCCCACACGGACGCGACCTGGTCCTCGACCGGGTACGGCGTGTACTGCGGCTGCTTGAGCAGCTCCATGAGCACCGCGCCGCGGGCGAGCTGGCCACGCGAGGCGGCGTCGAGGTCGGACGCGAACATCGCGAACGCCTCGAGCGACCGGTACTGCGCCAGCTCGAGCTTCAGCGTGCCGGAGACCTTCTTCATCGCCTTGATCTGCGCGTCACCGCCGACTCGGGAGACGGAGATGCCGACGTCGACCGCCGGGCGCTGGTCGGCGTTGAAGAGGTCCGACTGCAGGAAGATCTGGCCGTCGGTGATGGAGATGACGTTGGTCGGGATGTACGCCGAGACGTCGTTCGCCTTCGTCTCGATGATCGGCAGGCCGGTCATCGAGCCCGCGCCCAGCTCGTCCGAGAGCTTGGCGCAACGCTCGAGCAGGCGGGAGTGCAGGTAGAAGACGTCGCCGGGGTACGCCTCGCGGCCCGGCGGGCGGCGCAGCAGCAGCGACACGGCGCGGTAGGCCTCGGCCTGCTTCGACAGGTCGTCGAAGATGACCAGCACGTGCTTGCCCTGGTACATCCAGTGCTGGCCGATGGCCGAGCCGGTGTACGGGGCGATGTACTTGAAGCCCGCCGGGTCGGACGCCGGGGCCGCGACGATCGTCGTGTACTCGAGCGCGCCGGCCTCCTCGAGGGCGCCGCGCACGGAGGCGATCGTCGAGCCCTTCTGACCGATGGCCACGTAGATGCAGCGCACCTGCTTGGCCGGGTCGCCCGACTCCCAGTTGGCCTTCTGGTTGATGATCGTGTCGATCGCGATCGCCGTCTTGCCGGTCTGCCGGTCGCCGATGATCAGCTGGCGCTGACCGCGCCCGATCGGGATCATCGAGTCGATCGCCTTCATGCCGGTCTGCAGCGGCTCGTGCACCGACTTGCGCTGCATGACGCCGGGCGCCTGGAGCTCGAGGGCGCGGCGGCCCTCGCTCTCGACGTCGCCCAGACCGTCGATCGGGTTGCCCAGCGGGTCGACGACGCGCCCGAGGTAGCCCTCGCCGACGGGGACGGACAGGACCTCGCCGGTACGGCGGACCTCCTGCCCCTCCTCGATGCCGGCGAACTCGCCGAGGACGACGACGCCGATCTCCCGGACGTCCAGGTTCAGCGCGAGGCCGAGCGTGCCGTCCTCGAAGCGCAGCAGCTCGTTCGCCATCGCGCCCGGGAGGCCCTCGACCTGCGCGATGCCGTCGGCGGCGGAGGTGACGCGGCCGACCTCCTCGCTGACCGCGCCCTCGGGCTCGTACGACTTCACGAAGCTGTCCAGTGCGGCGCGGATCTCCTCCGGCCTGATCGTCAGCTCAGCCATTGCTCTCTCCTGTCGTGGCCGCGTATCGCGCGGCCTCACGTTCTGCGTAGCCGACCGGAGCCGGCGCTGGGCCTGGGAAGGGTTCAGCCGGCCAGCCGGCGACGGGCGTCGGCCAGGCGGGACAGCACGGTGGAGTCGACGACGTCCGCGCCGACCTGGATGCGCAGGCCACCGATCACGGCCGGGTCGACCGTGACGTTGAGCTGCACCGCGCGCCCGTAGGCGCGCTCGAGCAGCCCGGCGAGCCGGTCCTGCTGGGACTGGCTGAGGACGGAACCGCTGGTGACCGTGGCCACGAGGCGACGGCGCCGCTCGGCGGCGATCTCCCCGTACCACAGCAGCGTCGCCACGAAGCGGCGGCCGCGGAGGTGCGTCGTGGCCCGGCGGGCGAGCGTCAGCGTGACACCGTCCACCTTGCCGGTGAGCAGGGCGTCGACGAGCTGGGCCCGGCGCTCGGGGTCGGTCGCACCGCCCGAGAGCACCTGCCGCGCCTCGCGCTGGCCGACGAGCGCCCGGGTCAGCCGGAACAGCTCGTCCTCGACGGTCTCGAGGGCGCCCCGCGACTCGGCGGACGCCAGCACGGCGTCCAGCCCGAGGCGCTCGACGGCGTCGGCGAGGTCCGCGTCCCCGGACCAGCGCGACCGCGCCAGCCCCGTGACCAGGTCCACGACACGCTCGTCGAAGCCGCCGGCGAGGACGCGGCCGGCCAGCGCCGCCCGGTCCTCCGGGTCACGCGACGGGTCGGCCAGCGACCGGCGCAGCGGCCCGGAGGAGTCCAGGGCCGCGACGACGGCGAAAAGCTGTTCGCCGAGCGTCTGCCCGTCCGCCCCGGCCGACCTCAGGACCGGCTCGAACCGCTCCTGTGCCGCCGCGAGGGAGGCTCCGCTGGTGCCCCGCATCAGCCCTCCTTGCCGACCGGCGTCGCCTGCGCCGAGCGCGACTCGTCACCGGCGGCCTCGAGCTCGTCGAGGAAGCGGTCGACGACGCGCGACTGGCGCGCCGAGTCCTGCAGCGACTCGCCGACGATCTTGGACGCCAGCTCCGTGGCCAGCGAGCCGACCTCGGTGCGCAGCGAGACCGCCGCCGTCTGGCGCTCGGCCTCGATCTGCCGGTGCGCCGTCTCGACGATGCGGGACGCCTCGTCCTGCGCCTTGCTGCGCATCTCCGCGACGATGACGGTGCCCTCGGCACGCGCCTCCTCGCGGGTCTTCGCGGCGTCGGCGCGGGCCTCGGCGAGCTGCTGGTGGTACTCCTTCAGCGCCTCCGCGGCCTCCTCCTGCGCCCGCTCCGCCTTGGCGATGCCGCCCTCGATCTTCGCGGTGCGCTCGTCCAGCACGGCCTGGAACTTGGGCAGCGCGTACTTGTAGAAGACGAGACCGATGATCACGACGATCACCAGCGACCAGATGATGTCCGGCCAGTGGGGAATCAGGAGGTTCGGCTCTGACGTCTCCGCCGCGAGCACGGTCGCGGTGGGGGTGTTCAGGGGGGTCATCATCACGGGACGATGAAGCCGGCCACCAGGCCGAGGAGCGCGAGCACCTCGACGAAGGCGATGCCGATGAACATCGTGGTACGGAGCTGGCCGGACACCTCGGGCTGGCGGGCCATGCCCTCGATCGTCTTGCCGATGAGGATGCCGAGGCCGATGCCCGGGCCGACCGCCGCGAGGCCGTAACCGACGGTGCCGATGTTTCCGGTGACCTCGGCGAGGGTGGTGACGTCCACTGGGTTTCCTTCCGTTGGGCGTCGGGCCTCGGTGGCCCGACGTCGACGTTGTGAGTGCAGTTGTGAAGCTGGTCCGGCTCAGGCCGGAGACCGCGAGACGGTCAGTGCTCCGCCTCGACGGACATGTTGAGGTAGACGGCGGTGAGGATCGCGAACACGTAGGCCTGCAGCGCTGCCACGAAGACCTCGAAGAGGAAGAACGCAAAGCCGGCCACGAACGTGCCCGCGCCGAAGAGCTTCATCGCCCCGGCGGAGTCGAAGAGGAAGAACGACGTGGCCGTGAAGCAGATCGCGAGCATGAGGTGCCCGGCCACCATGTTGGCCAGCAGCCGGATGACCAGCGTCGCCGGCCGCAGGATGAAGACCTGGAGGAACTCGATCGGCACCAGGAGGATGTACAGCACCGGCGGCACGCCCGGCGGGAACAGCGAGTTCTTGAGGAACCCGCCCACGCCGTGCGCCTTGACGCCCGCGCCGAGGTACATCACGTACGTCCAGGCGGCCAGCACGATCGGCAGGCCGATCACGGAGGTGCCCGCAATGTTGAGGAACGGGATGACGGCGGCGATGTTCATCACCAGGACCGTGCAGAAGATCGTCGCCAGCAGCTTGAAGTACTTGCGGCCGTTCTCCTGGCCCAGCACCTCGACGGCGATCGAGTTGCGCACGAAGTCGAGGATCATCTCGATCGCGTTCTGGAACCGCCCCGGCACGAGCTTCGCGCGGCGCGCCGCGATGCAGAAGACGACCAGCAGGACGACGGCCATGATGACGCGGACCAGCATGATCCGGTTGAACTCGAAGGGCGTGCCCTCGAAGAAGATGGCCGGGGGGAAGAAGTCGGCGATCGTCGGCGCATGGAACTCGCCGTCACCTTCGGCGGCGAGCAGCAGGGGGATCGCTGGCGTAGACAGGGGGTTCTCCCGGAGGTCGTACGGTCCGGGCGCTCCACTCCTGGGAGGGCACGCCATCGGACCTGGCCGTCATGGATTCGCGGACAGCCTACCGGATGTTCACAGGTGCTCCGACATCCCGGAGCAGAATTTCCGGCCAGATCCCGCGGCTTGTGAAGAAGCGCACGATGTTGCCCCTGGCGACGAATGGTCGCCCTGCGCAAGCACCCTGGTCAGAAGGGGCCGCGTCAGGGCTGCACGTAGGGCACACGACCGCTGTTCACGGCCCGGTAGTCGAGCAGGGCCGACCCGATCGCGCCCACCCCGAGCACCACGATCAGCACCCACGGGGCGTAGAACGTGGCGCCCTGCAGCAGCGCGAGCACGACGATGAGCACGACGATCTTGGCCACCCACGCGCCCATCACGAACGCGGCCATGCGCGCCGGGCTCGAGCCGACCGTCCGCATCATCGACCAGATCGTCGTCGCGCAGAAGAAGGCCGCGATCGCCGCGCCCACCAGGGCGCCCCACAGCCCGGGCATTCCGGCGACCAGGAGGCCGATGCCGCCGCCCAGCACCACCAGGGCACCGACCAGCAGCAGGGTGTCCCGCAGCGCCGTCCGCAGCACGGCGCGCTCCGCGACGGTCGCGGCGTCCGCACCGGGAGCTGCGTCGGGGGCGGTGGCGGCGTCGCGGTCGGGCGTCGGGCCGGGGGTGTCGGGCGTCGTCATCGGGGGCGTCCTTCGTGCGTCGTCAGGGTGGGCGCGGCCGGGGCCGCCGGGGGCGGGGTGGCGGCGTGCGGACCGGGGGTGTGCGGGCCGAGCGGCCCCCCGGGGTGCGCGGGCGCCACCGTGGGGTGGCTGCCCGTCGCGACGTCGTCGTCGAGGAAGCGGCCGCGGGTCCGCAGCGGGCCGAGCGTGAGCAGGAGCGCCACCACCACTGCGGCACCGAGCCCCGCGAGCACGGCCTTCCAGTCCCACAGCACGAGCGCGGCCGCGCCGAACGCCAGGACGGCGGCCCACACGTAGAGGATGAGCACGGCGCGGCGGTGGGAGTGGCCCAGCGCCAGCATCCGGTGGTGCAGGTGCATGCGGTCGGGATGGAACGGCGACTTGCCGGCGGCGAGCCGGCGCACCACGGCCAGCGCCATGTCGAGCAGCGGCAGCAGCACCACCGCGACCGGCAGCAGGAGGGGGATGAACAGCGGGACGCGCTGCGCCCCGGAGAGCGTGGCGCCCATCGAGACGGGGTCGACGTTCCCGGTGATGGTGATCGCCGCGCCGGCGAAGACGAGGCCGAGCACCATCGAGCCCGAGTCGCCCATGAAGATGTGTGCCGGGAAGAAGTTGTGCGGCAGGAAGCCCAGACACGCCCCGACCAGCACGGCCATCATGAGGGTCGCGAGGTTGGCGTAGTTCTCCGGGGTGGCCTGCTGGGTGAGCCCGTAGGTGTAGAGCAGGAACGCGGTACCGCCGATCGCGATCAGCCCCGCGGCCAGACCGTCCAGGCCGTCGACGAAGTTCACCGCGTTCATCGCCACCACGACGACCAGGATCGTCACGAACAGCGAGATCCTCGACGAGGTGATGAACAGCCAGTCCGGGGTGGGCAACGACGTGAGCTGCACCTGCTGCCAGGCCATGAACCCCGCCGCGAGCACCTGTCCCGCGAGCTTGGTCATCCAGTCCAGGTCCCACACGTCGTCGGCCCATCCCAGCAGGCAGACGATGGCGGCGCCGCCGACGATGCCCCACACCTGCGGCCCGCTCTCGAACACCCCCGCGAGGAACGGCATCTGGGAGGCCAGCACGACGGCGACGACGATGCCGAGCAGCATCGCCAGGCCGCCCAGCCGTGGTGTCGGCTGCAGGTGCACGTCGCGGGCCCGCACCGCGGTGATCGCGTTGGTGCGTCGCGCGACCCACCGCGCGCCCGGCGTGGCGAGGTACGTGACCGCCGCCGAGACGAGCATCAGGAGCAGATAGGCCCTCACCCGGCGGACTCCTCCGCGGGTGCGGCGCCCGGCTCCTCGGCCGGCGCGTCCGCGGGCTCGGGCGACGCCTCGTCGGCGGGCTCGTCGGCGGGCTCGTCCACCCCGCGCACGGGCGCGACGTCGTTGAGGGCCTCGAGCGTGATCGCGCCCTGGCGCACGACGCGCAGCCGCTCGCCGGTCGCGTCCACGATGGTCGAGGCCACGCCGCCGGGGGCGTCGCCGCCGTCCAGGTAGACGGTCACGGCGTCACCGAGCTGCGCCTGCGCGTCGGCGACCTCGAGGGCCGCCGGGTTGCCGGTGGCGTTGGCGCTCGAGACCGCGAGCGGGCCCGTGCGGCGCAGCAGCGCCAGCGCGGCGGGGTGGTCGGGCATGCGGAGCGCGACGGTGCCGTGGGTCTCCCCCAGGTCCCACTGCAGCGAGGGCTGCGCCTGCAGGATGATCGTCAGGCCGCCCGGCCAGAACGCCTCGGCCAGCTTGCGCGCGTCGTCCGGGACCTCGGTGGCCAGCCCGTCGAGGGTGCGGACGTCGGGGATCAGGACGGGCGGGGGCATCTGGCGCCCGCGGCCCTTGGCGGCGAGCAGGGCCGCGACGGCCTCCGCGTCGAAGGCGTCGGCGCCGATGCCGTAGACGGTGTCGGTCGGCAGCACCAGCAGGCCGCCGCGCGAGACCGTGTTCACCGCCTCGTCGATCGCAGGGCCCCAGGTGTTCGGGTCGGTGACGTCGTGCACGCTGCTCACGGGCTCAGTCTGTCACGGTTCGCCCGGCCGCCGGCCGGTGCGTCCGGGCTCGCGCCCGCGTCGCCGCAGCGGCGTGCCACCACCATCCGGGGCCTCCCGGTGAGGTCGTCGCCCGTGCTCGCCGGGCCGAAACCGCCGGAGTGCGCCACCATCGCCCGCGCCGCCGCGGCCTGGACCTCCGCGTGCTCCATGACGTACAGCCCGCCGGGCCGCAGCAGCCGGGCCGCCGCCGCGGTGACGCCGCGCGGCACCTCCAGCCCGTCGTCGCCCAGCCCGTAGAGCGCCACGGCCGGATCGTGCTCGGCCACCTCGGGGTCGCGCGGCACCGCGCCCGGCGGCACGTACGGCGGGTTCGAGACCACCACGTCCACCGTGCCCGCCAGCTCGCGCAGCGCGGTGCGCGCGTCGCCGCGGACCAGGTGGACGACGACGGCCGGCACCCCGGCCTGCGTCGCCGCCACGTTGCGCGCCGCCCAGCCGTGGGCGGCGGCGTCCAGCTCCACGGCGTGCACGCGCGCGCCCGGCACCTCCGTGGCCACGGCCAGCGCGATGGCGCCCGAGCCGGTGCACAGGTCGACCACCACCGCCGACCCCTGGCGGGTCACCACGCGCGCGGCCTCGTCGATCGCCACCTGCGCCACCTGCTCCGTCTCCGGCCGCGGCACGAAGACGCCGGGGCCGACCGAGAGCTCGAGGTGTCGGAACGGGGCCACGCCGGTGAGGTGCTGCAGCGGTTCGCGGGCCGCCCGGCGCTCGACGGCGGCGGCGAACCGGGCGGCGGCGGCGCCCGGCAGGTCCCGGTCCAGCACCGCGAGCCGCCGCACCTCGGCCCGGTCGACGCCGAGGGCGTGCGCGAGCAGCGTCTCGGCGTCGACGCGCGGGCTGGGCACGTCCGCCGCCGCGAGCCGCGACACCGCCCACCGGGTCGCGCCGCCGATCGAGGTGAGCGCGACGTCAGGCACCGGTGCCGCCCGCGGCCGCGAGCCGCGCCGCCTCGTCGGCGTCGACCGCGGAGCGCACCACCGGGTCGAGGTCACCGGTGAGCACGTGGTCGAGGTTGTACGCCTTGTACCCGGTGCGGTGGTCCGCGATGCGGTTCTCCGGGAAGTTGTAGGTGCGGATCCGCTCGCTGCGGTCCACGGTGCGCACCTGGGAGCGCCGCACGTCGGCGGCGGCCGCAGCGGCCGCCTCCTGCTGCGCGGCGAGCAGCCGGGCGCGCAGCACGCGCATGGCCTGCTCCTTGTTCTGCAGCTGCGACTTCTCGTTCTGCATCGAGACCACGATCCCGGTGGGCACGTGCGTGATGCGCACGGCGGAGTCGGTGGTGTTGACGGACTGGCCGCCCGGCCCCGACGAGCGGTACACGTCGATGCGCAGGTCGCCCGGGTCGATCTCGACCTCGCCCGGGTCGTCCACCTCGGGCAGCACCAGCACCCCGGCGGCCGACGTGTGGATGCGGCCCTGCGACTCCGTGACCGGCACCCGCTGCACGCGGTGCACGCCGCCCTCGTACTTGAGGCTGGCCCACACGCCCTCGGCGGGGTCGGAGATGCTGCGCGCCTTGATCGCGACCTGCACGTCTTTGTAGCCGCCCAGCTCGGTCTCGGTCGCGTCCAGCACCTGGGTGGCCCAGCCGCGCCGCTCCGCGTAGCGCAGGTACATCCGCAGCAGGTCGCCGGCGAAGAGCGCGGACTCGTCGCCGCCCTCCCCCGCCTTGATCTCGAGGATGACGTCGCGCGCGTCGTCGGGGTCGCGCGGGACCAGCACGCGCCGGAGCCGCTCGGCGGCGGCGTCGGCCGCGGTGCGCAGGCCCGGCAGCTCGGCGGCGAACGCCTCGTCCTCGTCAGCGAGCTCTGCGGCGGCCTCCGCATCGTCGCGGGCCAGCTCCCACGCCCGGTAGGCAGCGGCGACCTGGTTCAGCTCGGCGTAGCGGCGGCCGAGCGACCTCGCCCGGCCGGCGTCGGCGTGCACGGCCGGGTCGGCCAGCGCCCGCTCGATCTCGGCGTGCTCGTCGAGCAGCGGCCGCGCGGCGGCGAAGGTTTCCGTGGTCACGACGCGTCCCCGACTTTCCGATGGTTGAGCTTGTCGCAACCACCCGGTCGCTCCGAGGTGGTCTCGACGAGCTCAACCACCGGTAGGCAAAGCAACAGCGCCGGCGGTCCGTCGTCCGACTGCCCCTGGAGAGGTTGTCGGGCGGACCGCCGGCGCTGAGAAGCAGCTACTTCTTCTTGCCGTAGCGAGCCTCGAAGCGGGCGACGCGGCCGCCGGTGTCGAGGATCTTCTGCTTGCCCGTGTAGAACGGGTGGCACGCGCTGCAGACCTCGACGCTGATCTTGCCGGAGGTCGCGGTGCTGTGGGTGGTGAACGTGTTGCCACAGGTGCAGCTCACCTGGGTGACGACGTACTCGGGGTGGATACCGGACTTCATGATGCTCCTTGGTGTGATGCCACCGGGTCGCCCCGCAGGACAGCGGGCCGTGAACCGGAAGGCCGACGAGCCATTGTGCCAGAACGCAGAGCGCCTGAGGAAATTCCCGGCCCGGACCCGCGCGGGGTCCGGGCCGGACGATCAGATCGTCTCGCCCGGGTTGTCGTCCGAGAGACCGGCCGGCGTCGTCTTCTGCACGTGCAGCAGGAACTCGACGTTCGACTTGGTCTTCTTGAGCTGGCCGAGCAGCAGCTCGATCGCCTGCTGCTGGTCCAGGGCGCCCATGACGCGACGCAGCTTGTAGACGATGCCGAGCTCGTCCTTCGCCATGAGGATCTCCTCGCGGCGGGTGCCGGACGCGTTGACGTCCACCGCCGGGAAGATCCGCTTGTCCGCCAGGTTCCGGGACAGACGCAGCTCCATGTTGCCCGTGCCCTTGAACTCCTCGAAGATCACCTCGTCCATCTTCGAGCCCGTCTCCACGAGCGCCGAGGCGAGGATGGTCAGCGAGCCGCCGTTCTCGATGTTGCGCGCCGCGCCGAAGAACCTCTTCGGCGGGTAGAGCGCCGCGGCGTCCACACCACCGGAGAGGATGCGGCCCGACGCCGGCGCAGCCAGGTTGTAGGCACGCGACAGGCGGGTGAGCGAGTCGAGCAGCACGACGACGTCCTGGCCGAGCTCGACCAGGCGCTTGGCGCGCTCGATCGCGAGCTCCGCGACGATCGTGTGGTCCGACGCGGGGCGGTCGAACGTCGAGGCGATGACCTCGCCCTTGACCGTCCGCTCCATGTCGGTGACCTCTTCGGGCCGCTCGTCCACGAGCACCACCATGAGGTGGACCTCGGGGTTGTTCGCGGTGATCGCGTTGGCGATCTGCTGCATGATGATCGTCTTGCCGGCCTTGGGCGGCGCGACGATGAGGCCGCGCTGGCCCTTCCCGACCGGGGCGACGATGTCGATCACGCGCGGCGTGAGGCGGGTGGCCTCAGGGTTCTCCAGGCGCAGCCGCTCCTGCGGGTACAGCGGCGTCAGCTTGGTGAACTCGGGCCGCTGCCGCGCCTCCTCCGGCGTCATGCCGTTGACCGAGTCCAGGCGCACCAGGGCGTTGAACTTGCTGCGGACGTTCTTGCCCGACGGCGGCTCCTCGCCCTCGCTGGGCTGGCGGATGGCGCCGACGATCGCGTCGCCGCGACGCAGACCGGACTTCTTGACCTGGTTGAGGGAGACGTAGACGTCGCCCGCCCCCGGCAGGTAGCCGCTCGTGCGCACGAACCCGTAGTTGTCGAGGATGTCCAGCACGCCGGCGACGGGCAGCAGGACGTCGTCCTCGCGCACCTCGACGTCGTCGAGGCCGGCGACGTCGGGGCCGCCCACCCGGCCGCCGCGGTTGCGCTTGCGGTCGCGGCCGCGGTCGCGACCCCGGCGACGGCGCGAGCCGCGGTCGTCCTCCTCGTCACGACGCTGGCGCTCGTCGCGCTGACCGCCCTGTGCCCCCTGACCGCTCTGCGCGCCGGAGCGCTGCTGGCCGGAGCCGTCGTTCCCGCGGCCCTGGCCGGAGCCGTCGTTCCCGCGGCCCTGGCCGGAGCCGTCGCTCCCACGGCTCTGGGCGGAGCGCTGGCCGTCCCCCTCGCCCTGGTTGCCGTTCTGGCCGCCCTGGTTCCCGGACCGCCGGCCCCCGCGCTCGCGCGGGGCCGCAACGGCCTCCGCGAGCTGGGCGAGCCGCGCCTCGCGGTCGACGTCGGAGCGCTGGTCGCCACGCTCGCCCCCACGGGCGGGCTGGGCCTCGGTCGTGGGCTCCGCCGCGGCCTGCTGCGGCGCGGCGTCGCCATCGCCCGAGGAACCCGCGGTGCGGGTGGCGCGGCGCGAGCGGCGCGGGGCCTCGGCACCGTCGGCGCGCGGAGCGCGCACGTCGCCGGAGGCCTGCTCGGCCGGCGCCTGGGCCGGGGCGTCGCTGCGGACCGTGGACGCCACGGCGGTCGCCGCGGCGACCGGGGCACCGGCGGTGCGCGCGCCCTGGCCGCCTGCCGACCGGATCGCGTCCTGCAGGTCGCTCTTGCGCATCCGGGACGTGCCCTTGACGCCCATGCCGGAGGCCAGCGCCTGGAGCTCGGCCAGACGCATCGAGCTCAGGTTTCCGGATGCGGCGGAGCCGTTCCGGCTGTCGGTGGTGTTCGTCACGAAGGACCCTTCCCCCTCGTATGCGGCCCTCAGAAGTCGGGGCCGGGGTGGCTGCCGTCCTGGCGCGGGGAGCGCCGAGACGCGTGGAACCTCGCATCAGTGGTACGACGACGTCGGCTGGCGGGGTTGGTATTCGCCTTCTCGCGGGACTGCCGCGGCGGATCGTGCACCGCATCGCAACCACCGGGCACCAGGCTCTGACCGGGCACGCGAGCGCGCCGTGCGGTGAAGAGGGAGTGCCTCGCGGTCGATCCCGAAGGCTTACCGCATCATATCACCTCACACCGTGCCGGGGACCGACGCGCCGGGCCTCCCGCCACTCGTCACCCGGCGCGCCACCGCGCCGCCGTGGTCCACTCCCGGCCGCAGCGCCCGCCAGCCCGCCACGTCGTCCACGAGATCGGCGAGCACGGCGTCGAGCCGGCCCGTCCCCTCCCCCGCAGTGAGCACGAGGACCGTCGGGCCGGCGCCGGAGATCGTGGCCGCGAGCCCCTCGGTCCGGAGCGCGCGCAGGAGCTCGGCCGATCCCGCCATCACGCCCGCCCGGTAGTCCTGGTGCAGCCGGTCCTCCGTGGCGTCGAGCAGCAGCTCGGGGCGCCGTGCCAGCGCCTCGACCAGGAGCCCCGCCCGGCCCGCGGTGAACGCCGCGTCGCCGTGCGGCACCTCCGCCGGCAGCACGCCCCGCGCCCGGCTCGTGGCCAGGCGGACGTCGGGCACCAGCACGGTGGCCTCGATGCGCTCGTCGACGTCGAGGTCCACGGCGCGCGCCCCGTCGGCGGACTGCCAGGCGAGCGTCGCGCCGCCCCGGATCGCGGGGGCCGCGTTGTCCGGGTGCCCCTCGAACTCCGTGGCGATCCTCAGCACCGCGGTCGCGTCCAGCACGTGCGGGTCCGCGAGCAGCGCGCGGGCCGCGACCACGCCCGCGACCACGGCCGCCGCCGACGACCCCAGACCGCGGCCGTGCGGGATGCGGTTGAGGCAGCGCAGCCGCAGGCCGGTCCGCGGGGCGCCGGCGAGGTCGAGCGTGTGCCGCAGCGCACGCACCACGAGGTGGTCCTCGCCGACGGGCACCTCCCCCGCCCCCTGCCCCTCGACCTCCACGACGACGTCGTCGCTCGCGAGGAGCTCGACCTCGAGGTCGTCATACAGGGCGAGGGCCAGGCCCATCGCGTCGAACCCCGGGCCGAGGTTCGCGCTCGTGGCAGGAACCCGGACCAGGACGTGGTCGGCGCCGAGCTGCATCGTGCTCCCCTCCCGGGGGATCGGTCGGAGTGGTCTCAGCGGTGCGGGCTCAGTCGAGGCCGAGCGCGTCGGCGATCGAGACGACGTCGGCGCTCACGCGGGTGGGCGCGACCTCGCCACCGTCGGGCGTGCGCAACGCCCACTGCGGGTCCTTGAGGCCGTGCCCGGTGACGGTCACGACGACGCGGGCGCCGGCGGGGACCAGGCCCCGCTCGGCGCGGGCGAGCAGCCCGGCGACGCCGGCCGCGGAGGCGGGCTCGACGAACACGCCGACCTCCGCCGACAGGATGCGGTGCGCGGCGAGGATCTGCTCGTCCGTGACGGACTCGATGACGCCGCCCGACGTGTCGCGCGCCGCCTCCGCCTGCTCCCACGACGCCGGGTTGCCGATCCGGATCGCGGTGGCGATCGTCTCCGGCTGGTCGACCGGGTGCCCCAGCACGATCGGCGCGGCACCCGCGGCCTGGAAGCCCCACATCTGCGGCGTGCGGGTCGCGACCGCGCCCTGCGCCGCACCGTCGTCCAGGCCCGCGTACTCGCGATAGCCCTTCCAGTACGCGGTGATGTTGCCGGCGTTGCCGACCGGGAGGCAGTGGATGTCGGGGGCGTCGCCGAGCGCGTCGACCACCTCGAACGCCGCCGTCTTCTGGCCCTGGATGCGGTCGGGGTTGACGGAGTTGACGAGCTCGACCGGGTACACCTCGGCGAGCTTGCGCGCCGCGACGAGGCAGTCGTCGAAGTTGCCGTCCACCTGGAGCAGGCGGGCGCCGTGCGCCACCGCCTGGCTGAGCTTGCCCATCGCGATCTTGCCGTCCGGCACGAGCACCGCGCAGGTCATGCCCGCGCGGGTCGCGTACGCCGCCGCCGACGCCGACGTGTTGCCTGTCGACGCGCACACCACGGCGCGCGCCCCTCGGCCGGCGGCCGCCGAGATGGCTGCCGTCATGCCGCGGTCCTTGAACGACCCGGTCGGGTTCATGCCCTCGACCTTGACGTGGACGTCGGCCCCGGTGCGGTCCGACAGGGCCGGGGCGGGCACCAGCGGCGTGCCGCCCTCACCGAGCGTCACGACCTTCTCGCGCAGGTGGGCGGGCAGCCGGTCGGCGTACTCGGTGATGACACCGCGCCACTGGTGGGCACGCATCGACGTGGTCGACATGTCAGGCTCCCTCGACTCGCAGGACGGACGTGATCTCGTGCACCGGTTCGAGGTCGCGCACGGCCGCGACCGTCGCGGCGAGCGACGCCTCGCGGGCGGAGTGCGTGGTGATCAGCAGGGCGGCGGTGCCCGCGGCGACGTCGACGGCGTACGGCTCGTCGGGCGCCTGGCGGACGGTGTCGATCGAGACGCCGTGGTCCGCGAGCACCTGCGCCACGTGGGCGAGCACGCCGGGGCGGTCGGCCACGACGAGGCGGACCTGGTAGCGCGTCACCGCGGCGTCGTGCGGCAGCACCGGCAGGGACGCGTAGGCCGACTCGCGCGGGCCGCGGCCCCCGACCATCCGGTCGCGGGCGGCCGAGACCAGGTCGCCGAGCACCGCGGACGACGTCGGCCGCCCACCCGCGCCCTGGCCGTAGAACATCAGCGGGCCGGCGTCGTCGGCCTCGACGAACACCGCGTTGAAGGCGCCCCGCACCGCGGCGAGGGGGTGGGCCACCGGCACGAGCGCGGGATGCACGCGCACGGAGACGCCCTCCGCGGTCTGCTCGGCGATCGCGAGCAGCTTGACGACGTGGCCCGTCTGCTGTGCGGCGGCGACGTCCGCGGCCGTGATGCCGGTAATGCCCTCGCAGGCCACCTGGCTCAGCGACACCCGCGTGTGGAAGGCGAGCGACGCGAGGATCGCCGCCTTGGCCGCGGCGTCGTGCCCCTCGACGTCCGCGGTCGGGTCCGCCTCCGCGTAGCCGAGGCCCTGCGCCTCCTTGAGCGCCTCCTCCAGCTCCAGCCCGTGCGTCGTCATCTGGTCGAGCACGTAGTTGGTGGTGCCGTTGACGATCCCGAGCACGCGGCGCACGTGATCGCCCGCGAGCGACTCGCGCACCGGCCGGACGATCGGGATCGCACCCGCGACGGCCGCCTCGAACGACAGGTCGACGCCGGCCGCGTCGGCGGCCTCGAAGAGCTCCGGGCCGTGCGCGGCCAGCAGCGCCTTGTTGGCGGTGACGACGCTCGCGCCGCCCGCGATGGCGCGGTGGATCAGCCCGCGGGCCGGCTCGATGCCGCCCATGAGCTCGATGACGAGGTCGGCGCCGTCGACGAGCGACCCCGCGTCCTCGGTGAGCAGGTCCGCCGGCACGACGGCGGGGACGCCCTCGCGCGGACGTCTCGCGTCGCGCACCGCGATGCCCGTCAGCTCGAGGCGGGCCCCGGCGCGGGCGGCGAGGTCGTCCGCGCGCTGGAGCAGGGTCCGCGCGACCTGCGAGCCGACGACGCCGTAGCCGAGCAGCGCGACGCGCAGCACGCCCGGCGCGGGGCTCGGATCGGTCGCGGGGCCGGGTCGGGCCGCGGGGACGACCCCGGGGTGGGGCCCGGAGGTGGGGGCTGCAGGCACGGGAGAACCTTCGAACGAGATGCCGGGACGAACGTCAGGATAGCCGCGGCATGGCGTGCGGCGGGCCGCTTGTCCACGCCCGCCGGGGGCGCTCAACCCAGGTCGAGCGCGAGCAGGTCGTCGACCGTCTCGCGCCGCACCAGGACGCGCGACGTGCCGCCCGCGACCGCCACCACGGGCGGCCGCGTCAGCAGGTTGTAGTTCGAGGCCATGGACCGCCCGTAGGCGCCCGTGACGGGGACGGCGAGCAGGTCGCCCGCGCGCACGTCGCCCGGCAGCTGCACCTCGTGCACGACGATGTCGCCGCTCTCGCAGTGCTTGCCCACGACGCGCGCGAGCACCGGCTCCGCGTCCGAGACCCGGCCCACGAGCTCCGCGTGGTACTGCGCCTCGTACAGGGCCGGCCGGATGTTGTCGCTCATCCCGCCGTCGACCGACACGTACGTGCGGACCCGGCCGTCGTCGAGCGCGACGGGCTTCACCGTGCCGACCGTGTAGAGCGTGAGCCCGGCCGGTCCGACGACGGCGCGACCCGGCTCGATCGAGATCCGCGGCAGGGGCGTGCCGAGCTCGCCGCAGACCGCGGCCACCGCGCCCGCGACGTCCTTGGCGATGCGGTCCGGGTCCAGCGGCACCTCCCCCGGCAGGTACGCGATGCCGTAGCCGCCGCCGAGGTCGACATCGTCGACGAGCACGCCGGTGCGCTCCGCCAGCTCCGCGCGCAGCCGCAGCACGACCTGCGCCGCCGCCTCGAAGCCCGCCGGGTCGAGGATCTGCGAGCCGATGTGCGAGTGGATGCCGAGCAGGCGCAGCCCGGGCCGCTCGACGACGGCGAGCAGCGCCCGCATCGCGGGGCTGTCCGTCGTCCCGACCGGCGCGTCCTGAGCCTGTCGAAGGGCGACCGACGGGGCGGCGTTCACCGAGAGCCCGAACTTCTGGTCCTCGTGCGCGGTGGAGATGTACTCGTGGCCGCCGGCGTGCACCCCGGTGGTGACGCGCACCATGACGGGCGCGACGACGCCGCGGGAGGCCGCGAGCGCCGCGACGCGGTCGATCTCGACGAGCGAGTCGACGATGATCCGCCCCACGCCGGCGTCGAGCGCGGCCAGGATCTCGGCGTCCGACTTGTTGTTGCCGTGCAGGCCGATCTCCGCGCCGGGCACCCCGGCGCGCAGTGCGACGGCGAGCTCGCCGCCCGAGGCCGTGTCGACGCGCAGCCCTTCCTCGCGGGCCCAGCGCGCCACCGCGACCGTGAGCAGCGCCTTGCCCGCGTAGTAGACGTCGACGCCGGTGCCGACCTCGGCGAACGCCGTCGCGAACGCCGTCCGGTAGCCCCGGGCGCGGGCGCGGAAGTCCGCCTCGTCCAGGACGTACGCGGGGGTGCCGTGCCGGGCCGCGAGCGCGTCCACGCCGACCCCGGCCACCGCGACGACGCCGTCGTCACGGCGGCGCACGCCGGTCGACCAGGGCACGCCGAGCATGCCCGTCGCGGCCTCGGACCGGGTCACATCCGCTCCGGGGCCGAGACGCCGAGCAGCTCGAGGCCGTTGGCCAGCACCTGACGGACGGCGTCGTTCAGCCACAGGCGGGTGCGGTGCGTGTCCGTGACCTCCTCGTCCGGGTACGGCGTCACGCGGCACTCCTGGTACCACTTGTGGTAGTCCGCGGCCAGGGACTCGAGGTACCGCGCGACGCGGTGCGGCTCGCGCAGCTCGGCGGCCTGGGACACGATCCGCGGGAACTCGGTGAGCGCGCCGACCAGCGCGGCCTCGGTCTCGTGGGTGAGGAGAGCCGGGTCGAAGGCGTCGGAACCGTCGGGGGCGACGCGCACGACGGCGCGGTCGGCCGCGTTGCGGTCGACGGCGCAGGTGCGCGAGTGCGCGTACTGCACGTAGTAGACGGGGTTGTCGTTGCTCTGCTTGAGCATCTCCTCGCCCGACAGGGACAGCGGCGAGTCCGCCGGGTAGCGGGCGAGTGAGTAGCGCAGCGGGTCCGAGCCCAGCCACTCGATGAGGTCGTCCATGTACAGGGCGTTGCCGCGGCGCTTGCCCATGCGCTCGCCGCCGATGTTGACGAGCTGGCCGATGAGCACCTCGATGTTCGCCTCCGGGTCGTCGCCCGCGCACGCGGCGATGGCCTTGAGGCGGTTGATGTACCCGTGGTGGTCGGCGCCGAGCAGGTAGATCTTGCCCGGGAAGCCGCGGTCCTTCTTGGACAGGTAGTAGGCGGCGTCGGCGGCGAAGTACGTGGGCTCGCCGTTCGCGCGGATCATCACGCGGTCCTTGTCGTCGCCGAAGTCGGTCGTGCGCAGCCACACCGCGCCGTCGACGTCGAAGACGTGGCCCTGCTCGCGCAGGCGGGCGACGGCCTGCTCCACGGCGCCCGACTCGTGCAGGGTGCGCTCGGAGAACCACACGTCGAAGTGCACCCCGAAGGCGTCGAGGGTGCGGCGGATCGCCTCGAGCTGCGCCTGGTAGCCGAGCTCGCGCGCCGTCGTGAGTGCCTCGTCGGCGGGCAGGGAGAGGAGGTCGGGCTCCTGCTCGAGCACCTCGGCGGCCCGCTCGACGACGTACTCGCCCGGGTACCCGCCCTCGGGCACGGCCTCGCCCTTCGCGCGGGCGATGATCGACGCACCGAACTTGTCCATCTGCGCGCCGGCGTCGTTGATGTAGTACTCGGCCGTCACGTCTGCGCCGGCGGCGCGCATGATCCGCGCCAGGGCGTCACCCAGGGCGGCCCAGCGGGTGTGGCCGATGTGCAGCGGGCCCGTCGGGTTGGCCGAGATGTACTCGAGGTTGTGCACCTGGCCCGCGAGGGCGTCCGTGCGGCCGTACGCGTCGCCGGCCGTGACGATCGTGCGCGCGAGCTCGCCCGCGGCGCCCGCCTCGAGCGTGATGTTGAGGAAGCCCGGCCCGGCGACGTCGGCCGCCTTGATCCCCGGCGTCGCCGCGAGACGCGCCGCCAGGTCCTCCGCGAGGGCCCGCGGCGTGGTGCCCGCCTTCTTCGCGAGCTGCAGCGCCACGTTCGTGGCCCAGTCGCCGTGCTCGCGCTGCCGGGGTCGCTCCACGTGCACCGAGGCCGGGACGGCGTCGGCGGGCAGGGCGAGGGTGCCGTCGGCCACGGCCGAGGCGAGGGCAGCGCTGAGTGCTCCGGAGAGCTCGTCGGGGGTCACCGGGCGATTCTACAAAGGCGACGGGCCGCCGGGTGCTCGCCGTCCGCTCGTGTGTGCCACCCGGAGCCCAGGTGCTGGTAGTCTCGTGCACCGTGCCGAGCGGTTCCGCGTCGGCGCCCGCGCCTGTAGCTCAGTGGATAGAGCGTCTGCCTCCGGAGCAGAAGGTCGGGGGTTCGAATCCCTTCAGGCGCACCGAGAACGACGAGAACGGCCCTGGTCATCGACCAGGGCCGTTCTTCGTGTCCGACGGCGATGACGTAGCGATTCCTGCTCGTCCCGCCGTGGGACGAGCAGGAATCGCTACGTCGGCCGGTCAGCGCGCGCCGACGAGGCCACCCAGCGGCAGGGCGTCGAGGTCGAGGTCCGGGTTCTTCTCCTGCGTCTTCACGAGCGCCTTCGCCTCGGCGTCGGTGTCCACCGACGGCATCGAGCCCGGCAGCGGCTTGCCGGCGCTCTCCTTGACGAAGCCGACGGCGACCGCGCCGACGAGGGCGAAGCCGATGAGGTAGTAGGCCGGAGCCATGCTCGAGCCGGTGGCCTGCGTCAGCGCCTCCACGATGAGCGGCGTCGTGCCGCCGAACACCGCGAGCGCGACGTTGTACGCCAGCCCCATCGACCGGTAGCGCACCGCGGTCGGGAACATCGCGGGGAGAGTCGCGGCCTGCACGCCGACCATGCACGCGACCGGCACGGCCATGAGGCACAGTCCCAGCAGCGTGGACCACACGTGGCCCATCGCCAGGAGCAGGAAGGCAGGCGCGGCGACGACCGCCAGCGCGCCGGCACCGAACCACAGCAGCGGGCGGCGCCCGACGCGGTCGCTGACCGGGCCGGCGACGAGGATCAGCACCGCGAGCAGCACCAGCACGGGCACGGTCAGCAGGGTGCCCGACGTCGCCGCGTAGCCGAGGGTGTCCGTCAGGTAGGTCGGCATGTAGCTGGTGAGGGCGTAGCCGGCGGTGTTCGCCACGGCCACGAGCACCATCGCGACGGCGAGCGGACGCCACTGCGAGCGCAGCGTGACCTCGCTGGGCGCCGGGACCTCGGCGCCCTGCTCCTTGGCCGCCTCGGCCGCCACCTGCTGCGCCTGGAACGCCGGCGACTCCTCGATCTTCAGGCGGAACCACACGGCGAACGCGCCGATCGGACCGGCGATCAGGAACGGGATGCGCCACCCGCCGTCGAGCATGGCCTGCTCGCCGAGCGTCACCTGCAGCAGGGTCACCACGACGGCGCCCAGCGCGAAGCCGAGGTAGCTGCCGAAGTCGAGGAACGACGCCGCCCAGCCACGACGGCGGTCGGGGGCGTGCTCGGCGACGAAGGTCGTGACGCCGGCGTACTCGCCGCCGGTGGAGAAGCCCTGCACCAGCTTGAGGAGCACGAGCAGCAGAGGCGCGGCGACGCCGAGCACCCCGTACGTCGGCAGCAGGCCGATGAGGAACGTGGAGGCCGCCATCATCACGAGGGTGAAGGCGAGCACCTTCTGGCGGCCGACACGGTCGCCGATGCGGCCGCAGACGATGCCGCCCAGCGGGCGTGCCACGTAGGTGGCGGCGAAGACGCCGAGGGAGAAGAGGATCTGCACGCCGGACGACGCCTGCGGCAGGAACACGGCACCCATGGTCACGGCGAGGTAGCCGTAGACGCCCACGTCGTACCACTCCATGAGGTTGCCGACGGCGGTGCCGCCGATCGTCTTCTTGAGCATGGAGTTGTCGACGACGGTGACGTCGGAGACGCGCAACCTGCGGCGTGCGGCCCGGGTGGCCGGGGATGCTGCGCGGCTGGTGCCGGTCGGTTCCTGCGGGAGTACGGCGGTCATGTTTCCTTCCGTGGCCGGCGCGGCGACACGCGGTGTGTCGCAGCAGCCCGACCCGTGACAGGGAGCCGGCGCCCGCCACAAGAGCAGACGCCGAGCCCGAACATGGGCGGCTACGTTACTCAGTCTTGACTCAGATTCAAGTTCGCCGGGGCAACCGAGGACCTCGGGACCACCGGTGGCCGACGCCCTCACCTGCGACGACACCGATCCTTGACACGCCGTTCGTGAAGCCCACCACAGGGCTCTCGACGCCCGCCTCCGCGCCCCCCGCCCCGTGCCGCTCGCTGGACCGTGCGGGCGTCGAGGGTTACGTTCTCGGGGCAGCCCGGGACCACGGGCGGCGACGGCGCCTGCGCACGATGCCTGCACCTACCGGAGGACTCCCCCGCATGATCGACCACGAGGTCCGCGTCCATCGTTCCGACGAGCAGCTCCCCCGCGAGCAGCAGCTCGCATGGAAGATCGCGGAGGTCGCGGCCGAGCGGATCGAGCCGACGCCCGAGGTCACGGACATGGTGATCAACCGTGTCATCGACAACGCTGCCGTGGCGACGGCGTCACTCGGGCGCGCCCCGATCCTCGCGGCGCGCTCCCAGGCGGAGGCCCACCCGGTCTCCCTCGGCGGCGCGGGCTCCACGGTGTTCGGCTCGCCCGCACGCACCAGCCCCGAGTGGGCGGCGTGGGCGAACGGCGTCGCCGTCCGCGAGCTCGACTACCACGACACGTTCCTCGCCGCCGAGTACTCGCACCCGGGCGACAACGTGCCGCCCCTGCTCGCCGTCGCGCAGCACCTGGGCCGCAGCGGGGCGGACCTGCTGCGCGGGATCGTCACCGGTTACGAGATCCAGGTGGACCTCGTCAAGGGCATCAGCCTGCACGCGCACAAGATCGACCACGTGGCCCACCTCGGGCCGTCGGCGGCGGCGGGCCTCGGGACGCTGCTCGGACTCCCTGCCGACACCGTCTACCAGGCGGTGGGCCAGGCCCTGCACACCACCACCGCGACGCGGCAGTCGCGCAAGGGTGAGATCTCCACCTGGAAGGCCCACGCACCCGCGTTCGCGGGCAAGATGGCGGTGGAGGCCGTGGACCGCGCCATGCGCGGCCAGACCTCGCCCAGCCCCGTCTACGAGGGCGAGGACGGCGTGATCGCCTGGCTGCTCGACGGGCCCGAAGCCCGCTACACCGTGCCGCTGCCGGCCGCGGGCGAGGCCCGGCGCGCCATCCTCGACACGTACACCAAGGAGCACTCGGCCGAGTACCAGGCGCAGGCCTGGATCGACCTCGCCCGCCGCCTCGGCACCGAGCGTCCCGACCTGCGCGACCCGGCTCGCGTGACGTCGGTCGTGCTGCACACCAGCCACCACACGCACTACGTCATCGGCTCCGGCTCCGGCGACCCGCAGAAGTACGACCCGGCCGCGAGCCGCGAGACGCTCGACCACTCGATCCCGTACATCTTCACGGTCGCCCTGCAGGACGGCGCCTGGGACCACGTGGCGTCCTACGCACCCGAGCGCGCGGGCCGCCCGGACACGGTGGAGCTGTGGCGCAAGGTCACGACCGCGGAGGACGCGGAGTGGACGCGCCGGTACCACTCCCCCGACCCCGCCGAGAAGGCGTTCGGCGGCCGGGTGGAGATCGAGCTGGCCGACGGCTCGCGGGTCGTGGAGGAGATCGCGGTCGCCGACGCGCACCCCCTGGGCGCGCGCCCGTTCGCCCGGGAGCAGTACGTGGCGAAGTTCCGCGCGCTGGCCGCCGGGGTGCTGGCCGACGAGGAGACCGAGCGGTTCCTCGACGTCGCGCAGCGCTTGCCCGAGCTCTCGGCCGACGAGCTGTCCGGCCTCACCGTCACGCCGCTCACCGACGCGCTGGCCGCGCACCCCGTCGCGCCCGGCATCTTCTGAGGAGCCAGCCCGTGCTCTACTCGACCACCACCCCCGCCGCCAAGCGCGCGGCGTTCCGCGAGCGCCTGCGGTCGGGCGAGCTGCTGCAGCTGCCCGGGGCGTTCAACCCGCTCGCGGCGCGGTTGATCCAGGAGAAGGGGTTCGACGGCGTCTACGTCTCGGGCGCGGTGGTCGCGGCCGACCTGGGTCTGCCCGACGTCGGGCTGACGACGCTCACCGAGGTCGCGACCCGCGCCGGACAGATCGCGCGCATGACGGACCTGCCCACCCTCGTGGACGCCGACACCGGGTTCGGCGAGGCGATGAACATGGCGCGCACGGTGCAGACCCTGGAGGACGCGGGCGTCGCCGGCCTGCACGTCGAGGACCAGGTGAACCCCAAGCGCTGCGGGCACCTGGACGGCAAGCAGGTGGTGGACGAGCCGACGGCGCTGCAGCGGGTACGTGCCGCCGTCGCCGCCCGCCGGGACGGGAACCTGCTGGTCATGGCCCGCACGGACGTGCGTGCGGTCGCCGGCCTCCCCGTGGCGGTCGACCGCGCCAAGGCCCTCGTCGACGCCGGCGCGGACGCCATCTTCCCCGAGGCCATGCGCGACCTCGCGGAGTTCGAGGCCGTCGCGAGCGCCGTCGACGTGCCCGTGCTGGCCAACATGACCGAGTTCGGCAAGTCCGAGCTGTTCACGACGACCCAGCTCGCCGACGCCGGCGTGAGCCTCGTCATCTACCCGGTGTCGCTGCTGCGGCTCGCGATGGGTGCCGCCGAGCGCGGTCTGGACGCCCTGCGCGCCGAGGGTTCCCTGGCCGGGCAGGTGGGGAACATGCAGACCCGGGCCCGGTTGTACGAGCTCGTGGACTACGCGGGCTACTCGACTTTCGACACGGGAGTCTTCGACTTCACCCTGGACGACAACGACCACAGCTGACGACCCGGGGCGCCCCGGCGCCGCAGGGCCACCGCACGCCGCATCGCAGCGAAGGAGCACCGATGACCGAGCACAGCGAGCAGATCCCCGGACAGGCCGACGGACCCGAGGTGCGCCGCGGGCTGGCGGGGGTGGTCGCCGACGTCACGGCCATCTCCAAGGTGGACCCCGAGACCAACTCCCTGCTGTACCGCGGCTACCCCGTGCAGGACCTCGCCGCGACCCAGCCCTTCGAGGCGGTGGCATGGCTGCTGTGGCACGGCGAGCTCCCGACGGCCGACGAGCTGGACGCCTTCCGCGCCACCGAGCGGGAGCACCGCCCGTTGGCCGACGACGTGCGCGCGGCGATCGACCTGCTGCCCGTCACCGCCCACCCGATGGACGAGGTACGCACCGCCGTCAGCGTGATCGGCGCCCGTGAGGCCGCCGGGCTGACCGCCCTGGAGGCCGCCGCCGACCGCGCCGTCAATCTCGAGCGCAGCGTGCGCCTCTTCGCGGCCCTCCCGGCCGTCGTCGCGTACGGGCAGCGCCGTCGCCAGGGTCTCCGGCCGGTGGCGCCGCGCGACGACCTGGGCTTCTCCGCGAACTTCCTGTGGACGACGTTCGAGGTCGAGCCCGACCCGGTCGTCGTCGACGCGTTCAACCGGTCGATGATCCTGTACGCCGAGCACTCCTTCAACGCCTCCACGTTCACGGCGCGCGTCATCACCTCCACCCTCAGCGACCTGCACTCCGCCGTCGTGGGCGCGATCGCGGCCCTCAAGGGCCCGCTGCACGGCGGCGCCAACGAGGCCGTCATGGAGACCCTCGCCGAGATCGGCTCGGCCGACCGGGCCGCGGCCTGGCTCGACGACGCGCTCGCCGCGAAGCGCAAGATCATGGGCTTCGGGCACCGCGTCTACAAGCACGGCGACTCGCGCGTGCCCACCATGAAGGCCGCGCTCGACACCCTGGTCGAGCACTACGACCGCCCGGACCTGGGCGCGCTCTACGACGCGCTCGAGTCGGGGTTCGTGAGCCGCAAGGGCATCTACCCCAACCTCGACTACCCGTCGGGCCCGGCCTACCACCTCATGGGCTTCGACACGCCGACGTTCACGCCGCTGTTCGTCGCCGCCCGCGTCACCGGCTGGACCGCGCACATCATGGAGCAGCAGGCCACCAACTCTCTCATCCGCCCGCTGTCGGCGTACGTCGGCCCTGAGCGACGCGAGGTGCCCCGGACGTCGGCCTCGGCCTGACCGTCCGTGGACGGGCGCGCGCCGGTCCGGCACGCCAGGTCGTTCGGCGCGGCGGCCCGCCGCGGCCCACTAGGCTCGTCGTCATGTCCGCCGACTACTCCGACTTCGAGTTCGAGCGCCGGTTCTTCGTCCGCGAGCTGCCCGACGCGCTGCGCGACGCGCCCGCCCTCATCGTCCAGTCGTACTTTCTGTCCGACGGCGGCTACGCGCTGCGCGTGCGCGTGCAGGCCACCGGCGTGGAGGCACGCCTGGGCCCGGACAGCGACGCGCGCGACGTCCTCGAGCTCTACCGCTCGCGGGTGGACTTCGCCGCCGTGACGGTCAAGGGTCCCTCGGTGGGCGGCACCCGGTACGAGGCCGAGCGCCAGCTCGACCCGCAGGTCGGCGTGGAGCTGGTCCGCCGCGGCGGCGCCCAGGTGATCAAGACGCGCTATGCCGCCTGGCTCGGCGCGGACGGCTGGTCACTCGACGTCTTCGGCGGCGCCAACGCGCCCCTCGTCGTCGCCGAGTGCGAGCGCTCGGGCCCGGTGACCGACCTGCAGATCCCCGACTTCTGCGTCACCGAGCTCACCGACGACCGGCGCTTCTCCAACGAGTCACTCGCCGTCGACCCCTTCCGCGGCTGGTCCGCGGCCTACGCGCAGGAGCTCGCCACCCAGGGGCCCCGGTTCCGCGACGACTTCGGCGGCAACACCACCATCACCACCTGACGGCGCCCCCGGGGCAGGCGAAAGTCGAGGCGACGCCAAGGGTGAAGGCTCAGGAGAGCGGGAGGTGCAGGATCCTGCACGTCCCGCGGCGGTGAGCCAAGGTTTTCGACGGGCTCAACCAGCGCTCAGTGCCAGGGCGTGATCTCCACGACGCCCGGCTTGTACTCGAAGTGCCACGGCTCGTAGTTGCCCATGCCCCCGCGCTGCGCCCACGGCGGGTTCTCCCACCCGTACGCGGGCCCGTTCTCCCACAGCCACCCGTAGACCTCGCTGGAGCGGTACTCGTCGCCGCACAGGTCGATGGCGAGCCCCCACCCGTGCATGGAGGTGCCGGGGGTGGCGGCGAGGTAGCCGCGGCTGGCCTTGACGGCGTACTGCGAGGAGATGGAGCGGTAGCTGTCGACGAGGCAGAGGTCGCGGCCGAAGCGGGCCCGGAACGCCTCGTTGAGGCCGCTGAGCGCGACGGCGGCGTCGGCGCGCAGCTTCTCGCCGGGCTGCCAGATGTCGCAGAGCGAGTGGTCGGCCAGCGTGCCGTTGCCGCCGTCGATCGGGGCGTCGGCGTCGCAGCCGGGCAGGGGGCTGCGCTCGGTGGACCGGCTGGCGGCGGACGCCTCGACACGCACGTCGCGCGGGGCGGCGGCGATGCCCTGGGAGGTGCGGGGGGTGTCGACGCCCTGCTCGAGGAGGGCGAGGGTGGACGGGCCCGTGGGCTGGGTGTCGAGGTCGAACGGGGTGCTGCCGTGGGCCTGGTCGTCGGCGACGAGGGGGGCGGCGATGGTGGCGGCGGCGAGCGAGCCGAGCACGGTCAGCCGGGTGACCCATGCGTGGCCGGCGGGGGCGGCGTGTCGGCCGGACGTACGGTCGCCCCGCGCGGAAGACGGACGTTTGCGGGGCTTCTTGCCGGCCCTTGCCAGCTCGGCCTCTCGGATCTCCCGGCGGGAGCGCGGCGCGGCTGCGTCACTCTGCGACGTCGCCTCCACGGCACCTCCGCGCTCGTGCCCGGGGCAGCCGCCTTGGCCGCCCGGACTCTACCGACCCGAACACGGACCGCCCGGCGCCGCGTGCCCTGCACGCGGCCGCGAGAGGCGATCCGTCACGGAACCATAACGGTGTCGGGCTCCCCCGCCAAGTCCCCGTCCACAGGCCGCCCTGACGTCCCCGGGCGGCGTCACCGTGGAAGGGTGTCCACCCTGCTCACCGGCGGCGCTGCATGGCGTCCCGGACCTCCCCGACGAGCTCCTCGAGGATGTCCTCGAGGAAGACGACGCCGAGCACGCCGTCCGGCCCCTCGACGCGGGCCAGGTGCGTCCCGGAGCGCTGCATGGCGCGTAGGGCGTCCTCCACCTCGTCGTCCGGGCGCACCGACGCGAGCGCCCGCACGCGCCACGCGGGGACGGGCAGGAAACGGTCGCCGTCGGAGGCGTACAGCACGTCCTTGAGGTGCAGGTAGCCGCGCAGGACGCCGGCGTCGTCGCGCACCGGGAACCGGCTGTAACCGGTGCGCGCCACGAGGTGCTCGACGTCGTCCGGCGCACTCTCGGGGCCCACGGTGACCAGTGCGTCCACGGCCACCATGACGTCGCCCGCCGTGCGCGACGAGAACTCGATCGCGCCGGCGAGCAGCCCCTGCTCGTCGCGGAGCACGCCCTCGGCCTGCGAGTGCTCGACGATCGACTGCACCTCCTGCGCCGTGAACGCGGAGGCGACCTCGTCCTTGGGCTCCACGCCCGCGAGCCGCACGGCGTGGTTGGCCACCCAGTTGAGCGCCGCGATCACCGGGCGCACCGCCCGGCCCAGCAGCACGAGCGGCGGCGCGAACCAGAGGGCCGCCGTCTCGGGCCCGGCCACGGCGAGGTTCTTGGGCACCATCTCTCCGAGCACCACGTGCAGGTACACGACGATCGCGAGCGCGAGGACGAGCGCCACGGGGTGCACGAGCGACTCGGGGACGCCGAGCGCGTGGAACGGGACCTCGAGCAGGTGCGCGAGCGCGGGCTCCGCGACGATGCCCAGGCCGGTCGAGCAGACCGTCACGCCGAGCTGCGCGCACGCGAGCATGAGGGAGACGTGCTCCATGGCCCAGAGGGCGGTGCGGGCGCGCCGGTCGCCGGCCTCGGCCCGCGGCTCGATGGCGCTGCGGCGCGCGGAGATGACGGCGAACTCGGCGCCGACGAAGAAGGCGTTGCCCGCGAGCAGCAGCACGCCGACCAGCAGGGCGGTCCCGGTGCTCATCGCGCGTCCTCCTCGCCGAGGACGCGCAGCCGCTCGACGCGCCGGGCGTCCATCGCCTCCACGCGCAGCCGCACCCCGTCGGTCTCGATCTCGTCGCCCACGTCGGGCACCCTCCCCAGCTCCGCCATGACCAGCCCGCCGAGCGTCTCGTACGCCGGCCCCTCGGGGACCACCAGGCCGGTACGCTCCTCGAGCTCGTCGGGCCGCAGCACACCGGGCACGACCCACGACCCGTCGGTGCCGCGCACGACCCCGGCCCGCCGCGGGTCGTGCTCGTCCGCGACGTCGCCCACGAGCTCCTCCACGACGTCCTCGAGCGTGACGATGCCCGAGGTGCCGCCGTACTCGTCCACGACCACTGCCATCTGCAGCCCGAGGCCGCGCAGCTCCACGAGCAGCGGCCCCAGGCGCACCGTCTCCGGCACGCGGGGCGCGTCGACCATGAGGGCGGCGGACGGCACCTCGCCGCGCCGGTCGTGCGGCACCCCGACCGCCCGGCGCAGGTGGACCAGCCCGACGACGTCGTCCCGGTCCTCGCCGATCACCGGGAACCGCGAGTGGCCGGTGCGCCGCGCGAGGGCCACGACCTCGGCCGCCGTGGTCTCCCGCTCGACGACGGCCATGCGCATGCGGTCGGTCATGACGTCGCGCGCGGACAGCTCGTCGAGCTCGAGGGAGTTGGCCAGCAGCGTGGCGACGGACTGGTCGAGCGTGCCCTCCTGCGCGGACCGCCGTACGAGCGACAGCAGCTCCGACGACGACCGCGCACCCGACAGCTCCTCCCGGGGCTCCACCCCGACGCGGCGCAGGAGCGCGTTGGCGGAGCCGTTGAGCACGGCGATCAGGGGCCGGAACAGCATGGTGAACACCCGCTGCACCGGGACCACGACGCGTGCCGTCGCGTGCGGGGCGGAGAGCGCGAAGTTCTTCGGGATCAGCTCCCCGAACAGCATCGAGAACGCGTTGACCACGACGAGCGCGAGGACGCCCGCGAGGACGCCGGCGACGCCGCGGCCCATCGCCGTGGACGCGAACGCCTCGGAGAACAGGGACAGCAGCGCCGGCTGGGCCGTGTAGCCGAGCAGGATGGTCGTGATGGTGATGCCCACCTGGGCGGAGCTCAGCTCCGTCGACAGGTGCTTGAGCCCGGCGCGGACGGCGCGGTCCCGTCGGTCCGACGGGCGCCTCCGGCCGGGCGGAGGACTGTCGCCCTCCTCGTCGTCGGCCGCGAGGACGGCCGGGTCGAGGGTCACGAGGGAGAACTCGCTCGCGACGAACACCGCGGTCCCTGCGGTGAGCACGACGCCGAGCACGATCATGAGGACGTCGCCTAGCACAGGCGGCTCCCGGCGGTGCGGCCGCGTGGCGTGGGGCGGGGCGGCGTGGCGGCCAGGCGGGACGGCGCGGGCGACCCCGCGCGATATCGGCTCTCGTCCATCGTGCTCCGATGCTATCGGCAGGAGGCGCGGCGGCGAGTCCACATTCACCGGCCCGCCGTCCGGCGTGGGCCCGGACAGCGTGTGCTCAGCGCGCCCCCAGGGAGCCGGTGCAAGATGGCACCATGACCACCGCGACCCCTCCGGGCACCCCGGGCACCTCGGGCACGTCCGGCCAGCAGAACGCCACCGTGCTCGTCGTCGAGGACGAGCCCGCGATCGCGGCCGCCATCGCGCAGCGCCTGTCCGCCGAGGGCTGGCGGGTCGAGGTGGCGCGCGACGGCCTCGCCGGCGTCGACGCCGCCTCCCGCCTGAGCCCGGACGCCATCGTGCTGGACGTCATGCTGCCGGGCATCGACGGCCTCGAGGTCACTCGCCGCATCCAGGCGGACCACCCGATCCCGATCCTCATGCTCACGGCCCGCGACGACGAGACCGACATGCTGGTCGGGCTCGGCGTCGGCGCCGACGACTACATGACCAAGCCGTTCTCCATGCGCGAGCTCGTCGCGCGCGTCAAGGCGCTGCTGCGGCGCGTCGAGCGGGCACAGCAGGCGGCCGTGACCACGCCCGCCGACCCGCCGATGGTCATGGGCGACGTGACGATCGACCGCGCCCAGCGCCGCGTGCACCGCGCCGGCGACGAGGTGCACCTGACGCCGACGGAGTTCGAGCTGCTCGTCATGCTCGCGAGCTCGCCCAAGACCGTGCAGACGCGCGAGCGGCTGCTCGCCGAGGTGTGGGACTGGGCCGACGCGAGCGGCACCCGCACCGTGGACTCGCACATCAAGGCGCTGCGCCGCAAGCTCGGGCCGGACCTCATCCGCACCGTGCACGGCGTCGGGTACGCCTTCGAGCCGCCGGAGGCCTGATGGACCTCGCCCCCGGCGACGACGGCGCCGGGCCGGCCGCACCGCGCCGCAAGGAGCACCACCGGCTGCCCGACGTGCGCCCGCTCGACCCGCTGAGGTCGCTGAAGACGAAACTGGGCGTGCTGGTGGTGGCGACGGTGACGTTCGCCGTCCTCATCACCTGGATCGGCCTGCAGAACGAGCTGGGCCCCACCCGCACGTTGCCCCTGGCGATCTTCCTGTCGCTGGTCATCGTGCAGCTCCTCGCGCGCGGGATGACGTCCCCGCTGCGCGACATGACGGCGGCCGTGCAGACGATGGCGGCCGGGGACTACTCCATCCGCGTGCGGGCCACGAGCCGGGACGAGGTGGGCCAGCTCGCCGAGGCGTTCAACGTCATGGCGGCGGACCTCGACTCCTCCGACCGCGTGCGGCGCGAGCTCATCGCCAACGTGTCGCACGAGCTGCGCACGCCGGTCGCGGCGCTGCAGGCGCAGCTCGAGAACATGGTCGACGGCGTCACCGAGCCGACGCCGTCAGCCCTCGAGCTGTCGCTCGAGCAGACGGAGCGGCTCACCCGGCTGGTCACCTACCTGCTCGACCTGTCGCGCGTGGAGGCGGGGGCGTCCGCGCTGGTGCTCAGCGAGTTCTCGGTGGGCGACTTCCTGGAGGAGTCGGCCCAGGCGATGTCGATGGTCGACGCCGCGAAGGGCCTCAGCTACGTCGTCGACGTCACCCCGCCGGACCTGGTGCTCGAGGCCGACGTGGAGCGGCTGCGCCAGGTGGTCACCAACCTGCTGCAGAACGCGATCCGGCACTCGCCGCACGGCGGCACGGTGCGGCTCGACGCCTACCCTGTGGACGACGACGTCGTGCTCGAGGTGAGCGACGAGGGCCCCGGCATCGCACCCGAGGACCGGGGCCGCATCTTCGAGCGCTTCGCGAGCGGCTCGGCGTCCACCCGACCGCACGCCGCCCCGCCGAGCGGCATGGCCAGCGGCGGCACGGGCATCGGGCTCGCGATCGTCCGGTGGGCGGTCGACCTGCACGGCGGGCACGTGGAGGTCGCCGACACCGATCGCGGCGCGACGATGCGCGTGACCCTCCCCGCCCAGGCCCGGCCGGCCCCCGGCGTCACGACCGAGGCCGACGACTGAGCCCGCCCCGCCGGGCGGCCCGGGTGACGTTGGTCACACTCGCCCGTCACACGGCCACGCGCGTGGTCCGGACATGACGCCGGACAACGGACTCATCGGGTCGACCCGAGGAGTCGTTGCCCACCGCATTACCGGACGGTCACGATGCCGCGCTGAGCGGCCCGGAACGGCCCGCTGACGCCGCTCGCCCTCCCCGGTCGGAGCCCGTGAAGGACGTAGGCTGGACCTGCGCACCGGCTCCGCCGGGCGCATTTCCGGTCGAACGAGTTGCAACTGTGTGAAAGTGGGCGATCCGCGCGTGGTGTCCCCGAAGGACGGGTCAGAGTCGATCAGCGTGGCGAGCGCGTTCGGAGCCAACGAATGGTTGGTGGACGAGCTCTACGAGCAGTACCTGAAGGACAAGAACGCGGTGGACCCCGCGTGGTGGGACTTCTTCGCCGACTACGAGCCGAGCGAGTCGCACAACGGCACGACGGAGGACGCCGCTCCCGCGCAGCCCGCGGCACCGGCGCAGCCCTCAGCACCGGCGCAGCCCGCCGCAGCTCCGGCCGCCCCGGCGCAGCCCCAGGCCCCCGCGGCCCAGGCCACCGGGTCGGGCACCGCCGCCGCCGAGACAGCGAAGTCCGAGCGGAAGGCCTCGAAGCCCGCCCCGCTCCCCGCTGACCCCGAGGTGAGTGCCGTCCGCCCGGTCGCCGAGGCGCTGCCCTCGACCGCGCCGTACGCCGAGGTCGCGAAGGCCTCGCCGAAGGCCGCCGAGGACGAGGCCACGGACGACGTCCAGAAGCTGCGCGGCCCCGCCGCGCGCGTCGTCACCAACATGGAGGCCTCGATCGAGGTCCCGACGGCGACGTCGGTGCGCGCCGTGCCCGCCAAGCTCATGGTGGACAACCGCATCGTCATCAATAACCATCTGGCGCGCGGCCGCGGCGGCAAGATCTCGTTCACGCACCTCATCGGTTTCGCGCTCGTCGAGGCGCTGTCCGACATGCCGGTGATGAACGCGCACTACGAGAGCATCGACGGCAAGCCGCACATCGTGCAGCCGGCGCACGTGGGCTTCGGCCTCGCGATCGACCTCGCCAAGCCGGACGGCTCGCGCCAGCTGCTGGTGCCGAGCGTCAAGAATGCCGAGGAGCTCGACTTCGCCGGCTTCTGGGCGGCGTACGAGGACCTCGTCCGCAAGGCTCGCGGCGGCAAGCTCGGCATGGACGACTTCGCCGGCACCACGATCTCGCTGACCAACCCCGGCGGCATCGGCACCGTGCACTCGGTCCCCCGCCTCATGTCGGGCCAGGGCACGATCATCGGCGTCGGCGCCATGGACTACCCCGCCGAGTTCGCGGGGGCGTCCGAGGAGCAGCTCGCCCGCATGGGCATCTCGAAGGTCATGACGATCACGTCGACCTACGACCACCGCATCATCCAGGGCGCGCAGTCCGGTGAGTTCCTCAAGGTGCTCGCCGGCAAGCTGCTCGGCCTGGACGGCTTCTACGACCGGGTCTTCGCCGCCCTCCGCGTGCCGTACGAGCCCGTGCGCTGGGTCCGGGACAACACGGTGGACGCCGACGTCGAGGCCGCGAAGCCGGCCCGCATCGCCGAGCTCGTGCACTCCTACCGCTCGCGCGGGCACCTCATGGCGGAGACCGACCCGCTGGCCTACCGCCAGCGCAAGCACCCCGACCTGGACATCCAGAACCACGGCCTCACGCTGTGGGACCTGGACCGCGCCTTCCCCACGGGCGGCTTCGGCGGCAAGACCAAGGACACGCTGCGCGACGTCCTCGGCCTGCTGCGCGACTCGTACTGCCGCACCATCGGCGTCGAGTACATGCACATCGCCGACCCGGCCCAGCGCAAGTGGCTCCAGGAGCGGCTCGAGTCGGGCTACGCCCGCACCCCGCGCGAGGACCAGCTGCGGATCCTGCGCCGCCTGAACTCCGCCGAGGCGTTCGAGACCTTCCTGCAGACCAAGTACGTCGGCCAGAAGCGTTTCTCCCTCGAGGGCGGGGAGTCCGTCATCCCGCTGCTGGACGCCATCCTGTCGAGGGCCGCCGAGGGCGGGCTCGACGAGGTCGGCATCGGCCTGGCGCACCGCGGGCGCCTCAACGTGCTGGCGAACATCGCGGGCAAGAGCTACGGCCAGATCTTCAAGGAGTTCGAGGGCCAGCTCGACCCGAAGAGCGTGCAGGGCTCGGGCGACGTCAAGTACCACCTCGGAACCGAGGGCGTCTTCACCGCCGAGACCGGCGCCACCACCAAGGTGTACTTGGCCGCGAACCCGTCGCACCTCGAGGCCGTCGACCCGGTGCTCGAGGGCATCGTGCGCGCCAAGCAGGACCGCATCGACCTGGGCGGCGACGGCTTCTCCGTGCTGCCGATCCTCATCCACGGCGACGCTGCGTTCGCCGGCCAGGGCGTGGTGCCCGAGGTGCTCAACCTCGCGCAGCTGCGCGGGTACCGCACCGGCGGCACGATCCACGTGATCATCAACAACCAGGTGGGCTTCACCACCGGGCCGTCGTCGTCGCGCTCCACGACCTATGCGACCGACGTGGCCAAGGGCTACCAGATCCCCGTCTTCCACGTGAACGGCGACGACCCCGAAGCCTGCGTGCGCGTGGCCGAGCTCGCCTTCGCCTACCGCGAGCAGTTCGACCGCGACGTCATCATCGACATGGTCTGCTACCGCCGCCGCGGCCACAACGAGGGCGACGACCCCTCGATGACGCAGCCGCTGATGTACAACCTCATCGAGGCCAAGCAGTCGGTGCGCAAGCTCTACACGAAGAACCTCGTGGCGCGCGGCGACATCACGGTCGAGGAGGCCGAGCAGGCGCTGCAGGACTACCAGTCGCAGCTCGAGCGGGTCTTCACCGAGACCAAGACCGCCGGCAAGGCCAGCACGCCCGACGGCGAGGACGAGATCCTCGGCCTGGAGCGCCCCGAGTCCCAGCGCGAGGGCGCCGGCGACATGGTGGGCTGGCAGACGGCCGTGCCGCACGCCGTGCTCGAGCGCGTGGGCACCGTCCAGGTGGCGGCGCCCGAGGGCTTCACGGTGCACCCGAAGCTGGCCCAGATGCTGGAGAAGCGCCAGCTCATGGCCAAGGAGGGCGGCATCGACTGGGGCTTCGGCGAGCTCGCCGCGTTCGGGTCGCTGCTCATGGAGGGCACCCCGGTGCGCCTCGCCGGGCAGGACTCCCGCCGCGGCACGTTCGTGCAGCGCCACGCCGTGCTGCACGACCGCAACACCGGTGCCGAGTGGACCCCGCTGCTGTACCTGTCGGGCGACCAGGCGAAGTTCTGGGTGTACGACTCCTCGCTCAGCGAGTACGCCGCCCTGGGCTTCGAGTACGGCTACTCCGTGGAGCGCCCGGACGCCCTCGTGCTCTGGGAGGCGCAGTTCGGCGACTTCGTCAACGGCGCGCAGACCATCATCGACGAGTTCATCTCGTCGGCCGAGCAGAAGTGGGGCCAGAGCTCGTCGCTGGTCATGCTGCTGCCGCACGGCTACGAGGGCCAGGGGCCGGACCACTCGTCCGCCCGGATCGAGCGCTTCCTGCAGCTCGCGGCCGAGAACAACATGACGGTGGCGCAGCCGTCCACGCCGGCGTCGTACTTCCACCTGCTGCGCCAGCAGGCCTACGCCCGCCCGCGCCGTCCGCTGGTCGTCTTCACGCCGAAGCAGCTGCTGCGCCTCAAGGCCGCCGCCTCGAGCGTGGAGGACTTCACCACCGGAACCTTCGAGCCGGTGCTGGCGGACACCACGGTGGACGCGGCGCAGGTCGACCGCGTGCTGCTGTGCACCGGGCGCCTGTACTACGACCTGCTCGCCGAGCGGACCAAGCGCCAGGACACCCGGACCGCCATCGTCCGCCTGGAGCAGCTCTACCCGTTCCCGGAGGAGCAGATCCGCGCGCAGCTGTCGCAGTACCCGAACGCCGACGTCGTGTGGGTCCAGGACGAGCCGGAGAACCAGGGCGCCTGGTCCTTCCTGCACCTGGCACTGCCGGAGGACCTGCCGCGCGTGCAGGTCGTCTCCCGCCCGGCGTCCGCCTCCACCGCCGCCGGCACCGCCAAGCGGCATAAGGAGCAGCAGGAGATCCTGGTCACGCAGGCCTTCGACCGGGCCTGACGTGCCGAGATAGAGCGCGTGTCAAGACACGCGCTCTATCTCGGCAGCACGGTCACCAGCGGTCGTGCACGTGCTCCTTGATCGACTCCTCGTAGATCTCACGCACCCCCGAGGTGAACAGCGGCCCGAGCACGCCGGCCTCCCCCGCGGCGGCGTTCAGCCGCGCCTGCTCGGCGCTGCGCGCGCCCGGGATGACCGTGGAGACGCCCGGCTGCTGCCACACCCAGGCGATGGCCGCCTGCGCGGGCGTGAGGTCGTCGTTCAGGGCCGAGCCGACGAGCTCCGTGAAGCGGGCGGCCGCGTCGACGCCGACGTCGAACGGCACGCCGGCGAACGTCTCGCCGACGTCGAACGCCTTGCCCTCGCGGTTGAACGTCCGGTGGTCGTCCTCGCCGAACGTGGTGTCGTGGGTGTAGCGCCCCGACAGGAGCCCCGAGGCGAGCGGCACCCGTGCGATGACGCCGACCCCGGCACCGGACGCCGCGGGCAGCACCTTCTCCAGCGGCTTGAGCCGGAACGCGTTGAGGATGATCTGCACGGACGCGACGCCAGGCCGGGCGATGGCGGTGAGCGCCTCGTCGACGGTCTCCACGGAGACGCCGTAGGCCGCCATGACGCCCTCGGCGACAAGCGTGTCCAATGCGTCGAACACCTCGTCGTCCGAGTACACCGCGGTCGGCGGGCAGTGCAGCTGGACGAGGTCGAGCGTGTCGACGCCGAGGTTGCGGCGCGACCGGTCCGTCCACTCGCGGAAGTTCGCCAGGACGTAGTTCTCCGGCACCTGGTCCATCCGGCGGCCCATCTTCGTGGCCACGGTGATCCCGTCGCCGCGGTGGTCCGCGAGGAACGCACCGACGGTCTGCTCGCTGCGACCGTCGCCGTAGACGTCAGCGGTGTCGAAGAAGGTCACGCCGGACTCGAACGCGGCATCGAGCACCGACCGGGCCTGGTCGTCGTCGACCGCGCCCCAGTCCGCCCCCAGCTGCCAGGTTCCCAGGCCGACGACCGACACCAGCCGGCCGGTGCGGCCGAGCACCTGTTTCTCCATCGTTCCCCCGTTCGATGGCGCTGCCCGTCTTCGGACGGGGCGGCGCGGACCCCTCGCGCGCGAGAGGACGTGTTGTCATATTTCTGGTTCTCCTACGCTACGTCGCCCGCACCGATCCGGCGTGCCGACTACGGTGTGAGCGTGAACACCGCTGAATCCTCCGCCGTCCCCGCCCCGTCGGGCCGGCAGTTCCGCATCTCCTCCGGCGAGCACCGGGCCACCATCACCGAGGTCGGGGCGATGGTGCGCGAGTACACCGTCGCCGGCCGCGACGTGTTCGTCCCGTTCGCCGAGAACGAGCCCGCCCCCGTCTTCAACGCCGCCGTCCTGCAGCCCTGGCCGAACCGCCTGCGCGACGGCGCCTACACGGCGGACGGGGTCCGTCACCAGGTCGCGGTGAGCGAGCCCGACCGCGACACCGCGCTGCACGGCCTCGTCTGCTGGTACCGCTGGACGCCGGTCGACGTGGCCGACGACGCCGTGACGCTCGAGCTGGCGCTCCCGGCGCAGAAGGGCTGGCCGTTCCAGCTCGTGCTCCAGGCCCGGTACACGGTGTCCGACGACGGCCTCGAGGTCGTCGTGCGGGCGCGCAACGTCGGCACGGGGACCGCACCGTACGGCGTCGGGTTCCACCCCTGGCTGTCGACGGGCGGCACGCCGCTCGACGAGTGCACCGTGAGCCTGGACGCCACGACGCACGTCACCGTGGACGACCGCCTGCTGCCCACGGGCACCGAGCCCGTCGCCGGTCCGTACGACCTGCGCGCCACACGCTCGCTCGCCGGGCTGGACCTCGATGACGCGTGGGTGGACGCCACACGCGACGACTCGGGCCTGTCCTGGGCCCGGCTCGGCCGGCCGGACGGGACCACGGCCGCGATCTGGATGGACGGCTCCATGGACTGCTGGCAGGTCTGCTCGGCCGACCACATCGACGGCTACGAGCGCTTCGGGCTCGCGGCGGAGCCGATGAGCTGCGTGGCCGACGCCTTCAACACCGGCGAGCGCCTGGTGCGGCTCGCCCCTGGCGACGAGCACGTCGTGCGCTGGGGCGCCACCCTGCTCTGACCCGGCCCCGGGACCGACGGTCGGCGCGCGCCGGCCCGGCTCGGCGTGGGATCCTGCCACGCGGCCGGGCCGGGGGCCAGAATGGCCGCGCAACTGCGAGACAGGACTTGGACGGTGAAGGCTCTGTGACCCAGACCGAGGTGCGCATCTGCGTCGTGGGCGACGAGCTCAGCGTGGGAGTCGGGGACGCCCGTGCCCTGGGGTGGACGGGGCGCGTCATGGCCCGCACCCGGTTCGGACGGCCGGCGATGGCGTTCACGCTCGCCGTGCCCGGGGAGACCAGCTCGGCGCTCGGCGCCCGCTGGCAGGCGGAGACGGAGTCGCGTTTCGGGCCGGAGGACACGTGCGAGAACCGTCTCGTCGTCGCCCTCGGCCGGCACGACGTGGACTCGTCGCTCTCGGTGGCGCGGTCGCGGCTCAACCTGGCGAACATCCTCGACGTGGCGGAGACGAGCCGGATCCCGGCGTTCGTCGTCGGCCCCCCGCCCGGGCGGCCGGAGGACGGGGGTCGTATCGCGGACCTGTCGGCTGCGTTCTCCGACGTCGCGAGCCGGCGCCGCGTGCCGTACGTGGACACGTACACGCCGCTGGCGCAGCACGAGCAGTGGCTGGCCGACCTCGCGACGAACGGCTCGACCTACCCTGGGCAGGCGGGCTACGGCCTCATGGCGTGGCTCGTGCTGCACACGGGATGGCACGCCTGGCTGGGGCTGCCCGCCGACGACTGACCGCCCTGCGGCGAGCCGTCAGACGCCTGCCCGCTCGGCCAGGCCGCGGACGTACGCGGCCTGGCCGACGTGCTGCAGGTCGTCGGCTGCGACGCTGACGAGCCGCACCGCGAGGGTGACCGGAGGGTCCCAGCGCGTGTCCACCACGCGCTCCAGGTCCTCGGCCGTGACGGTCGCCAGGTACTCCGTCGTGGCGGCGTGCACGTCGTCGAGGTAGCCGCGGAGCAGCGCCGCGTCGGCGCGGACGGCCGCGACCTGCTCCGGCGTGTGGCCGTAGCCCGTGTCCGCCACGTCGAACGGGAGGGCGAACCGCTCCGCCCAGCCGCCCGCCGTCCACCGCTGCTCGGTACCGGCCACGTCCGCGACGTGGTCGTCCTGCACCCGCGTCAGGTGCCAGACGAGCCACGCCACCGTGTTCGCCTCCGGGTCGGGACGGAAGGCGAGCCGCTCCGCGGTGGCGCCGCGGAGCACGCGACGTCCCCCCTCGGCGACCCGCCCGAAGGCATCGGTCAGCAGGGCGACATGGGCTGCGGGCGTCTCGGGCACGGTGGTTCCTTCCGGTCCGGCGGGCGAGCCTGTCGACACACGCGACGGGCCCGGCCCTCGGTGGTCAGCGACGGTCGACGGTGACGTGCGCGGACGTCACCGTCGCGGACAGGTAGGCGGCGCTGCGGCCGTCGGCGGGCTGCTCCCCGTGGTCGACGACGAGCGTCGCGCCGGCGCTGGGCAGCACCGAGCCGTCGAGGACGACCCGGCCGGACGCGCCACGCACCTTGAGGTTCACCGGCGTGCCGGCCGGCAGGCGCAGGTCGACGGCCCCCGAGACCGTCTTGGCCGTGACCAGAGGGCTCGCCTGCGTGGCGGTCACCGTGGCGGCGCCCGACACCGTGGTGAGCGACACCCGGGCGAGGGCCCCGGAGAGCGCGATCGACCCGGCCGCGCTGTTCGCCGTCACGTCCCCCGTGTGCTCGTCGGCCGACAGCGCGCCGGACACGGTCTTGAGCGACATCGGGCCGGTCGTGCCGGTGGTCCGCACGGCACCGGTGACGGTCTTCGCGGCGACCTTGCGGCCGCCCGTGAGCTCGACGTCGGCGCCCAGCGTGCCGACGTCGACGGCCCCGTCGGCCGGGACGACGACGCGCACGACGGCCCGCTCGCTCTGGCGCGGGTTGCGCAGCTTCGCCATGACGGAGTCGAGCACGGAGGTCTCGTAGCCGACGCGCAGGCGGTCGCCGTCGCGGGTCACCTGGAGCGGCTTGGCGCCCACCTCGAGCAGCTCGATCCGCACGCCGCTCGCCGCGGGGTCGGCGACGACGTCGGCTCGCCCGTCCTGCAGACGGAGCGTCACCCCCGTGGCCTGCTCGACGTCGATGGTCTGCGGGGCGGCGACCGCCCACGACTCCGTGCTCATGAGGCTCCCTATGCTGCTCGGGCTGCTGGTAACGGGCACCACCCTGTCAGAGCGCACCCACGGCGCGGATCGGGGATGCCCCGGATTCCGACCCCGGGCCTCGGGTGTGGGACCATGGGCCCGACCCCTCGTCCATCCTTCGTGAGGAGACCACCATGAGCAAGCGCGGTCGCAAGCGTCGTAGCCGCAAGGGCAACGGCGCCAACCACGGCAAGCGTCCCAACGCCTGACACGCCGAGGTAGTACGAAATTCGCCGAGGTGGTTCCGGTGGTGGCGTGGCCTGTGGCCACAGCTCCACCGGAACCACCTCGGCGAATTTCGTACTACCTCGGCGGGGGGCCGGGAACGGCTACTCGACCGTGGACATCACGGTCAGCTGTGCATGGATCCGCACCCGGAGGGTCTCCGGCGCGCGCTCCGAGCAGGAGCGCCGGACCAGCTGCTTGACGAGCTCCTCGACGCTCAGCTCGGCGAGGCACGGCGAGCAGTGCGCCACGTGCGCGCGCATCCGCTGCTCGTCCTCCGGCGTCATCTCCGAGTCGAGGAACTCGTTCAGGTGCACGAGAGCGTGCTCGCACTCGTTCTCCCCCGCGGCCCGGTCGTGCGGGATGGGGGTGATGGGGTCGGTCATGACGCTCCTCCACGAGCCGGGACCAAGCCACGCTGGGCGGCGTAGTCGGCGAGCAGCTCGCGCAGCTGCCGGCGGCCGCGGTGCAGACGGGACATCACCGTCCCGATCGGCGTACCCATGATCTCGGCGATCTCCTTGTAGGGGAAGCCCTCGACGTCGGCGTAGTAGACGACCATGCGCCGGTCCTCGGGCAGCTCCTGCAGCGCCCGCTTCACGTCGGAGTCCGGCAGCCGGTCGAGCGCCTCCGCCTCGGCCGACCGCAGCCCCCGCGACGTGTGCGACGCGGCACGCGCGATCTGCCAGTCCTCGACGTCCTCGGCCTGGGACTGCTGCGGCTCGCGCTGCTTCTTGCGGTACGTGTTGATGAACGTGTTCGTGAGGATCCGGTACAGCCAGGCCTTGAGGTTGGTGCCGGGCTTGTACTGGTGGAACGCGGCGAACGCCTTGGCGAACGTCTCCTGCACCAGGTCCTCGGCGTCAGCGGGGTTGCGCGTCATGCGCAGCGCGGCCGAGTAGAGCTGGTCCAGGTATTGCAGCGCGTCGCGCTCGAAGCGCTCGGCGCGGGCCGCGCTCGTCTCGTCCTCGGGGGCACGCTCGGTGTCCTCCGGGATCTCCTCGCTGTCCGGGACGTGCCCGGTGCTCCCGCGCGGGGCGTCGCCGCCCGCCGGGCCAAGGTCCTGGGTCATCACCGTCGAGCCTAGTCCAGCCACTGGGTGGGGTCCTCCGATCCACGGGGTGTGCAGGTCAGTCGTGCCGCCGGACGCCGGGCCGGCCGTGCCCGCGGTCAGGGCGTCGGCCGGGACGGCGAACAGCCGCACGGACGCGGGTCCGGCTGCAGGGACGGCGGCGGGCGCCGTCGGCGAGGTGCGGGTGTTCACGTGGTTGGCAACCGTGGGACGGGCTCGCGCATTCCCGGCCCCGACCCGACCGACGCAGGCCGGCGCGGGCCGCGTCAGGAGGCCAGCGGCGCGGCGAACCTGCGCCGGTACGCGACCGGGCTGGTGCCGAGCTGCCGCGCGAAGTGGTGCCGCAGCACGGGCGCGCTGCCGAAGCCGCACAGCCGCGCGATCTCGTCGACGGGCGCCTCGGTCGACTCGAGCAGCTCCTGGGCGCGCGCCACGCGCTGGCGCGCGAGCCAGGCGCCCGGCGTCGTCCCCGTCTCCTGCCGGAAGCGGCGGGCGAAGGTGCGCTCGGACAGCGCGGCACGCCGCGCCAGCCACGGCACGGCTTGCTCGTCGGCGAGGTGCTCGCGCATCCAGGCGAGGAGCGCGGCGAGCGACTCACCCTCGCGTGGCAACGGGTCGACGACGAACTGCGCCTGCCCGCCCTCCCGCTGCGGCGGCACCACCATGCGCCGAGCGACGGCGCGCGCGGCGTCGGCGCCGACCTCCGACCGCACCAGGTACAGGGCCGCGTCGATCCCGGCCGCGGTGCCCGCGCTGGTGAGCACCCGCCCGTCCGCGACGTAGAGCGCGTCGGGGTCGACGTCGGCGGTGGGGACCTCCCGGGCCAGCCGCTCGGTGTACATCCAGTGCGTGGTGCAGCGCCGACCGTCGAGCAGTCCCGCGCGGGCGAGCGCGAACGCGCCCGAGCAGATGGCGAACAGCCACGCCCCGCGCTCGTGGGCACGCCGCAGCCCGTCGAGGTAGGCGGGCGTCAGGACGTCCTCGTCGTCCTCGTCGATGCCGTACGCGACCGCGACGACGAGGTCGGCGTCCTCCAGCGCCTCGAGGCCGTGCTCGACGACGACGGGGAACCCGCCCTTGGTCATGACCGGCCCGGGCTCGGGCGCGCAGAGGGTGAAGTCGAACGCCGGCCCACCGGTGTCGGTGCGGTCGATGCCGAACACCTCGTAGGCCACGCCGAGCTCGAACGGCGCGACGCCGGGGACGACGACGGCCGCGACCTTCCGGATCATGTCGCCATGGTGCCACGAACATGGCGGGAAGTCGACGCATCCTGGCACTTCTGCCACTCGTGGCAGAAGTGCAACGCGCGAATGATTACTGCCATGACCCTCCTCCTGATCCTCGCCCTCCTGCTCGTCGCCGCCTACGCCGCAACCCTCGTCCGCACGGTCCGCCGCGACGGGCTCGGCACCCGCCGGCCGCCGCGCTCCCACCCCGACTGGTGGGACCACGCGCTCACGTGACACCCCGTCACGGACGCGCCCGCCGGTCGCCGCGCAAGCCCGGGGCCGCTCTGCCACAGTGGGCCCATGCTGTTGCGCCGTATCGCCCGCCCCCTCCTGGCCGCCCCGTTCGTCTACGACGGGATCCAGGCCGCGCTGCACCCCGCCGAGCACGTGGACGCCGCCCGCGACGGCTCCGCGCTGGTCACGGACGCCGTCGGCGCCGAGCCCCTCAGCGACCGCCAGCTCGGCCTGCTGGTCCGGGTGCACGGCGCCGCGACCGCCGTCGCCGGCCTGCTCCTCGCCGTCGGACGCACCCCGCGCACCGCGGCCCTCGCGCTGGCCGCGCTCACCGCGCCGCTCGCCGTCGCCCACCAGCCCTTCACGAGCAAGGGCGCGGAGCGCACCCTGCGCACCGCGGCCTTCGTCAAGGACCTGGGCAAGGTCGGCGCCGCGGTGATCGCGGGCGTCGACCTCGAGGGGCGGCCCGGCGTCACCTACCGCGTGCAGCAGGCGCGCGAGCACGCTGCCCGGCTCGCGGAGTCGAAGGCCGAGACCGTGAAGTCGGCGACGAAGGCGGAGGCCGCGAAGCTGCGGGCGAAAGTCGCGGAGGCCGTGTGACGCGCCCTCGCGGCCTCGACGGGTCGCGAGACGCGCCGCCCGCGCCACGGCCGGTGAACTAGCCTCGTTGCCATGACCTCAGCCGTCCCGCCGCACGCCACCCCGCCCGCCCCCGACGCCGAGCGCGCCGACGGCTGGGCGGCTCCGGTCGCGACGGGGCCCCTGGACGCGACCGTCGAGGTGCCGGGCAGCAAGTCGCTGACCAACCGGCTGCTCGTGCTGGCCGCGCTCGCCGACGCCCCCGGCACGCTGCGCGGGGCGCTGCGCTCGCGCGACGCCGACCTCATGATCGGCGCCCTGCGCGCCCTCGGGGCCGGCATCGAGGAGGGCGACGACCCGAGCACCCTGCGCGTCACCCCCGCGATGCTGCGCGGGGACGTCGACGTCGACACCGGCCTCGCGGGCACGGTGATGCGGTTCCTGCCTCCGGTGGCGGCGCTCGCCGACGGGCCGGTGCGGTTCGACGGCGACCCCGAGGCCCGCGTGCGACCGATGCTCCCGGTGCTCGCCGCGCTGCGCACCATCGGCGTGCAGGTCACGAGCCCCGACGGCGGCACCCCCACCCACCTGCCGTTCACGGTGCACGGCAGGGGCCGCGTGGCGGGCGGCGCTGTCGACGTCGACGCGTCGGCGTCGTCCCAGTTCGTCTCCGCCCTGCTGCTCGCGGGCGCCCGCTTCGAGCGCGGCCTCACGCTGCGGCACATCGGCACCACGCTGCCGAGCCTGCCCCACATCGCCATGACGGTGGCGACCCTGCGCGACGTCGGCGTCGAGGTGGACGACTCCCGCGACGGCATCTGGCAGGTGGCGTCCGGTCCGGTCGCGGCGCGCGACGTGCGGGTGGAGCCCGACCTGTCGAACGCCGCCCCGTTCCTCGCCGCCGCGCTCGTGGGCGGCGGCAGCGTGCGCGTCCCGGGGTGGCCCGCGCAGACCACCCAGCCGGGCGCCCTGCTCCCGGACCTGTTCTCCCGGCTCGGGGCCGAGACGCGGCTGGACGGCGACGTCCTGACCGTCACCGGCACGGGCGAGGTCCGCGGCGCGGACCTGGACCTGCACGCGGCGGGCGAGCTCGCCCCCACGTTCGCCGTCCTCGCCGCCCTGGCCGACTCCCCCAGCCGCCTGCGCGGCATCGCGCACCTGCGGGGGCACGAGACGGACAGGCTGGCGGCGCTCGCCACGGAGATCACCCGGCTCGGCGGCCAGGCGGAGGAGACCCGCGACGGCCTCGTCATCACGCCGCGCCCCCTGCACGGGGGCCTGTTCCGCACCTACTCCGACCACCGCATGGCCACCTCGGCCGCCGTCCTCGGCCTGCGCGTGCCGGGCGTCCGGGTCGAGAACGTGGGCACCACCGCCAAGACCCTGCCCGGCTTCGACGCGATGTGGGAGCGGATGCTGGGCGCGGTGTCCGTCACGGCGGGCGAGGCCTGATGGTCCGCCACGCCGTCGACGAGGACGCGCAGTACGCGCGGCCCTCGAAGCGCGGCTCGCGCCCCCGCACGAAGCAGCGGCCCGAGCACGCCGACGCCGTCACGGGCATGGTCACGGGCGTCGACCGCGGCCGGTACACGCTCGTCGTCGACGACGGCACGGCCCGTCAGCGCACCGTGCTCGCGATGAAGGCGCGCGAGCTCACCCGCACCCGCGTCGTCGTGGGCGACCGCGTGGACGTCGTCGGCGACGCCTCGGGCGGCGAGGGCACCCTGGCGCGGATCGTGCGCATCCAGGACCGGACCTCGGTGCTGCGCCGCACGGCGGACGACACGGACCCGTACGAGCGGATCGTCGTCGCGAACGCCGACCAGCTCGTCGTCGTGACCGCGCTCGCCCAGCCGGAGCCGCGCACCGGCATGATCGACCGGTGCGTCGTGGCCGCCTACGACGCCGGCATGGACGTGCTCCTGTGCCTCACCAAGGCCGACCTCGCGGACCCTTCCCCTCTGCGTGACCTGTACACGCCGATCGGCGTCGAGGTCGCGGTCACGCGGCAGGACGACCCCGCGAGCGTCGAGACCGTGCGCGAGCGCCTCACCGGCCGTACGTCCGTGCTGGTCGGGCACTCCGGCGTGGGCAAGTCGACGCTGATCAACGCCCTCGTCCCGGAGGCCGACCGCGCCACCGGCGTCGTCAACGACGTCACCGGCCGCGGCCGCCACACGTCGACCTCCGCCGTGGCGCTGCGCCTGCCCGAGTCCCCGGAGCCGGGGGCCGAGCAAGACGGCTGGGTGGTGGACACGCCGGGCGTGCGGTCGTTCGGCCTGGCGCACGTGGAGACGGACGACCTGCTGCAGGCGTTCGAGGACCTCGCCGAGGTCGCGGCGGACTGCCCGCGGGGCTGCACGCACCTCGCGGACGCCCCCGACTGCGCCCTCGACGACTGGCTGGCCGCGTCGTCCGACGACGAGCGCCCCGCGCGCGAGGCCCGGGTCGCGTCGTTCCGGCGGCTCCTGACGGCACGGCACGCCGCCGACTGAGGTCAGCGCTCCGTGTGCCTGTGACGCGGCAGACCTGCCCGCATCGTCAGGCACACCTTGTCAGTCTGGACTGATGAGTTCTACCGTGGCGAGGTGCCCACCTCCCCCGATCCCGCCCCGGCCGCCGAGGCCGCCCGCGAGCTGCGCTCGCTCGTCGGGCGGCTGCGCCGCCGCTTCCTCGAGCTGAGCGACAACCAGGACCTGACGCCCTCACAGACGGCGCTCCTCTCCCGGCTCGCCAAGCACGGCCCGGCGTCGCCGGGCACGCTCGCCGCCGCCGAACGGGTCCGGCCGCAGTCGGTCGGCGCGACGCTGGGTGTCCTCGTCGAGCACGGCCTCGTGCGCCGCGACCCCGACCCGGCGGACGGCCGCCGCCAGGTCATCTCCCTCAACGACGACGGGCGGGCGTTCGTCGAGGGACGGCGCGAGGTCGGTCAGGAGTGGCTGACCCGCACCCTGCACGCGCGGCTCACCCCCGAGGAGCTCACCGGCGTCACCGCCGCGCTGGCGCTCCTGGACCGGACGCTCCTCGACGACGGCCCCACCGAGGCCGCCCGCCCGTGAACGTGCTCCACCGCCACCCCGCTGTCGGGCCGGCCGCCGCCTTGCGCGGGCCGGAGGGCTACGACACACAACTGACCCTGCCGCTGGCGCTGGGGTCGCTGCTCAACCCGATCAACTCCTCGATGATCGCGGTGGCCCTCGTGCCCATCGGGCTCGCGTTCGGCGCCCCGCCCACGCAGACGGTGTGGCTCGTCACCGCGCTCTACCTGGTGACGGCGGTCGCGCAGCCCGTCGTCGGCCGGGTGGTCGACCTCGTCGGTCCCCGGCGGCCCTACCTGGCGGGCACCGCCCTGGTCGGTCTCGCCGGGCTGCTCGGCGCGTTCGCGCCCACGTTCGGGGTGCTCGTGCTCGCTCGGGCGCTGCTCGGCCTCGGCACCTGTGCGGCGTACCCGGCCGCGATGTTCCTCGTGCGGCGCACGACCGACCGTTCCGGCGAGGGGCGCAGCACCGCCGCCGTGCTCACCGTCCTCGCCGTGACCAACCAGGTCGTGATGATCGTGGGGCCGACGCTCGGCGGCCTGCTCGTCGGTCTGGGCGGCTGGCGGGCCATCTTCCTCGTCAACGTCCCTCTCGCCGCGGCCTGCCTCGTGCTCGGCGGGCTGCGCCTTCCGCGCGTCCCGGGCGCGGACCTCGACGTCGGCGACGACGCCGCCGCGCACCGGTTCATCGACCTGCGGGGTCTCGCCGGCAATCGCCCGCTGCTGCTCACCTACGTCCGCGTCCTGCTCACGGCCACCGCGACCTACGCGTTCATGTTCGGTGACGTGCAGTGGCTCGAGCAGAGCCGCGGCCTGAGCGAGGCCGGCGCCGGGATGCTCATGCTGCCCACCTCCGTCGTCGCCGTCGTCGTCGCGTCGGCCACCGGGCGACGGGCACCCGTGCGCCCGGCCCTCGTCATCGGCTCGGTGGCCCTGCTGCTCGGCGGCGCGGTCCTCGCCGTCGTGCAGCCCGACAGCCCGACCTGGGTGCTCGTGCTCGCGGGTGTCGGCATCGGTGGCATGCAGGGCCTGGCCGGCCTCGCGAACCAGAAGGCGCTCGCCCGGCAGGCGGACACCGGCTCGGTCGGCGCCGCGTCCGGGTTGCTGCGCACCTTCATGTACGTCGGGGCCCTGGTCTCCACGGCGGCGATCGCCGTCCTCTACGCCCACGGGCCCACGACCGCGGGCCTCCACGACCTCGCCCTCGCGATGGTGGCGTGCGCCGCCCTCGTCCTCGTCCTCACCCTGGTCGACCGCTCCCTGCGCCCCCGACCGGCCACCGCCACCGTCCGACCCACCCTCACCTCCGGAGAGACCCGCTCATGACCGTGACCGCGCTCGACCCCCGCACCGCGCTCGTCGTCGTCGACCTGCAGGCCGGCATCCTCGCCGCGCCCACCGCACCACACCCCGCCGACGCCGTCCTCGCCCGCAGCGTCGACCTCGCCGACGCCTTCCGCGCCCGCGGCCTGCCCGTGGTCCTCGTGCGCGTGACCGCCGCGCCCGACGGCGCGGACGCCGTGCCCGGCCGCACCGACGCCGCCCCGGGCGCCGCACGTCCGGACGGCTGGGACGTGCTCGCGCCCGAGCTGCACACCGCGGCGTCCGACATCGTCGTGACCAAGCGCAGCTGGGGCGCGTTCTACGGCACCGACCTCGACCTGCAGCTGCGGCGCCGCGGCGTGACCCAGGTCGTACTGACGGGCATCGCGACGAGCACCGGCGTCGAGTCCACCGCCCGCGCCGCGCACGAGCACGGCTACCACGTCTCGCTCGTCACCGACGCGATGTCGGACCGCTCCGCCCAGGACCACGAGCACAGCACCGGGCGCGTCTTCCCCCGGCTCGGCGAGTGCGGCACCACCGCCGACCTCCTGACCCTTCTGGACGCCTGACCCGGTCAGCCCCGGCCGACCTCGTAGCGCGTCCAGGTGCTGCCGTCCGGACCGCTCTCGGCGGACCGGACGCGCAGCCGGACGGGGGAACCGCCCGCGGCGAGCGGCGCACCGTCGACGAAGGACGGGGTGCCCAGGCCACCGACCAGGGCGGGGAAGACGACGACGTGCAGCTCGTCCACCAGCCCCGCACGCAGCAGCGCGCCGTGCAGGCCACCGCCGCCCTCGGCCACGACGGTCCGGGCTCCGAGCACGCCCCTGAGCCTGCCCAGCGCGAGCTCGAGGTCGACCTGCTCCTCCCCCGCGACGAGATACCCGACCCCGAGCTCGCGGAGACGCCGGAGGTAGCCCGCGGGCGTCGCGCAGCAGACGAGGACGAGCAGCGCCGTCTCGTCGTCTCCTGTGAACTGCCAGTCGACGCGCCCTCGCCCGTCCACGACGACGAACCAGCGCGGTGCACCGCGCGGGAGATGGTCCCGCCAGTCGGTGTCCGCGACCTCCGCGGGCGGCGATCCCGCCCACGGCGACAGGGCGGCGGGGGCGACGAACGTACCGCTCCCCTCCAGCGTCACCGTGGGCGCGTGATGCTCCTCGATCCACCGGCGTCGCCGCTCGAGCAAGGTGGGCACGTCCGGCGGCCATACGGACTGCCACCGGGCCCGGACATCGGGATCGAGGAGCCGCTCGCTCGGCGACGTCGTCACGCGACCGTCGACGCTCGCCGTCGTGCACAGCACGACGCGCGGTCGCCCGACGCCGTGCGGTGATCTCATGCCACCACCGTAGGGAGCCGCGCCGACACGATCCCCGAGACTCCGTCGTGCACCGCGCGGCGGGGTCCTGGTGGCGGTACGGGACCGCTACCGTGTGAGGCGTGTCGTACACCCAGCCGTCTCCCAGCCCGACCAGCGGACCCGCGCGCACGTACGAGGACGACCTGCGCCTGGCCCACGTGATCGCCGACCAGGTGGACGCCATCACGATGTCCCGCTTCAAGGCCGTGGACCTGCACGTGGAGCGCAAGCCCGACGACACCCCCGTCTCGGACGCCGACCGCTCCGCCGAGGAGTTCATCCGCGCCCAGCTGCACCGGGCACGCACCCGCGACGCGATCGTCGGGGAGGAGTACGGCTCCGCCGGTAGCGGTGCGAGGCGCTGGATCATCGACCCGATCGACGGCACCAAGAACTTCGTGCGCGGCGTGCCGGTGTGGGCCACGCTCATCGCGCTGGCCGACGGCGAGGACGTCGTCATGGGCCTCGTGTCGGCGCCCGCGATCGGCCGCCGCTGGTGGGCCGCCAAGGGGTCCGGGGCCTGGACGGGCAAGTCGCTCGCGTCGGCGTCCCGCATGTCCGTCTCCGGGGTGAGCACGCTGTCCGACGCGTCCTTCTCCTATTCGTCGTTGTCCGGCTGGGAGTCCCACGGCAAGCTCAACGGCTTCCTCGACCTCACCCGCCAGGTGTGGCGCACCCGCGGGTACGGAGACTTCTGGTCGTACATGCTCGTCGCCGAGGGCTCCGCCGACATCGCCGCCGAGCCCGAGCTCGAGGTCTACGACATGGCCGCCCTCGTCCCTATCGTCACCGAGGCCGGCGGCCGGTTCACCGCGCTCGACGGCACCCCCGGCCCCTGGCACGGCAACGCCCTGGCCACCAACGGCCGCCTGCACGACGAGACGCTCGTCTACCTGGGCTGATCCGGGTTGCGGTGAGTGGGCCTAGGTCCCGCTCACTGTTCCTCCGGGCGCGGGACCTGGGGGATCTCGGTCGGGTCGTACCAGAGCAGGTCGCGGTCGGTGACGCGCTGCAGCGCGGCGTCCAGCGCCGCCTCTGACGTGGCGCCGACGTCCCCCGTGCGCTCGGCGTCGTTCTCCTCGTCGGCGGCGGCGAGCACCGACCGCACGTCCTCCGCGGCCTCGGGCTCGTCGACGTGGACGGCGACCACGGCCACCCCGGTCAGGGCGGCGACGTCGACCGCGCTGGGCTCGTCGGCGCCGTCGGCGGCCGTGACCTCGGCGGCCGGCACGTCGACCGAGACCACGACGCGCAACGGCACGACGGCGCGACGTGCGGCCACCAGCGCGAGCGAGTCGTCCGCGGCCGCGAGAAAGGCCTCGTACTCCCGGCTCTCGTCGTCCTCGTCGGCGAGCTCACGCACGAGAGCCGGCGTCACGGCGTGCGCCCGGCGCGCGGGGACGTCCCACCGCGCTCCTGCGGCGGCGACGACGGCGCCCTCGAGCTCGTCCAGGGTGGCGGGAACGTAGATGCGCATGCGCACAGTCTGCCGCGTCCGCGGCGCTCAGCCCGGTTGCGACCCTTCGGCAGGCCCAGGACGACGCGGGCTCAACCGGCGACGGTGGCGGCGACCGCGGCCCGCACCCGCTGGGCCAGCCCTTCGAAGGCCGCGCTCGCCGGCGAGCCGGGTGCCTCCTCCGCCAGCGTGCGCCCCGCCAGGAGCGCGGCGTCGAGACCGGCGGCGTCGTCCGGGACCAGGTGCACGTCGTCGATCCCCGCGTAGCGCGCCAGCGCGTCCCGCACGGCCACCTCGGGGCGCGAGCCCACCGCCGACGCGCGTACGCGGTTGGCGACGACGACGCGCTCGGCCGAGACCGGCACCGGCACCTCGCGCAGGTCCTCCAGCCCGCGGACGAGGCGCTGGATGCCCACCGGGTCCGCCGCACCGACGACCACGACGACGTCCGCCGCCTGCAGCGCGGCGAGCGTCGCGCCGTTGCGCTGCGGGGCGTGCGTGTCGTACATGAGCAGCTCGTCGGCCTCGAGGAGCGGGCCGCAGTCCACGACCGTCCAGTCGGCGAGCTCGCGGGCCCGCTCGACCACGACCTCGATCGCACTGGCGGGCAGCTCGGGCCATCGCGCCGCCCGGGTGATTCCCGTCAGCACGCGCAGCCGGCCCCCGACCACCGGGCTGTGCCGGGCCAGCGTCGGCAGGTCGAGCGACCCGTGCCCGGCGGCGCGGGCGACAGCGGCCAGCCCCGGCGCGTCGTCGAGCAGACCCAGGCGGGCCGCCACCGACGCGCCATACGTGTCGGCGTCCACGACCAGCGCGCTCTCGGGCGCCGGCCCCGCGACGTCGCGGCGGGCGCGGCCGTGCCGTCGCCGCCCGCGGGACAGGCCGCCCAGCGCCGCAGCGAGCTCGAGCGTCGTCGTCGTGCGGCCCGGTGCCCCGACAGGCCCCCAGACCGCGACCACGCGCCCGCGGCGCGGCGCGGCGTCGTCCGCGACGACGTCCTCGAGGCCGAACGGGTCGTCGGCGGCGAGCGGGTCGTCGACGACATCGTGTCCGCCGGGCCCCAGCACGAGATGGCCGGGCGCATGGTCCGTCGCGCCCGCGCGCACCGGGGTCGCGTCGCGGACCGCGGCGAGCAGGAGCGCCTCGTCGTACCGCTCGACCACGGCGTCGACGCCCAGGGCGTGCAGCCGGGCGGCCGGCGCGACGTCGTCGCCCAGCGCGACGACGCGGACCCCCGCGGCGTGGAGCCGGCCGACCGCCTCCCGGTCCAGGCCGGGCAGGTCCCCGGAGACGAGCGCGACGGACCCCGCGCCCGCAGCCGCCGCGGCAAGCAGCTCGGCGACGTCGCCGCAGCGCCTCGTGACGGTCGCCCCCGACCCGGGCGCCCCGAGGGCGACGACGACGTCGGTCTCCGCCGCGCCGCGCACCGCGCACAGGACGGTGACGCCGGCGGCCATCAGACGCCGGCCCCGGCCTGCGGCACCACGGTCACGCTCCCGGGCACCGCCAGCGCCTGGAGGACGGCGGGCAGATCCTCTGCGGGGACGAGCACGTGCAGCGTGGCACCGTCCGCGACGACGAGCCCCGAGCCCGCCTCGTCGACCTGCTCCACGACGACGCCCTCCACCAGCGGTGACGGTTCGGCGGCGGGCTCGGCGCCCGCCAGGGCCTCGGGAGCGGACCAGAGGTCGACCACGGCGCCCGGCGTCACGCGGGACGACATGGCCCGGTCCACGGGCACCGACACGGAGCGGACGTCGACGTCGGCGGCGTCGCCGAGAGCCGACCGGGCGACGAGCTCGCCGTCGTCGACCACGCGCAGCGCGACGACCTCGTCGGGCAGCTCCTGGTCGGCGCGCAGGTACAGCTCCGTCCCGGAGTCGATGCGGACGTCGACCGTGCGCAGCCGCGCCACGTCGACCGCCTCCCCCGGCGTCAGGGTGCCGTCGGCCGCGTACACGGGCACGGTGCGCCCCGCGGAGGAGACGGCCCACGAGCCGAGGGCCACGGACGCGGCGACGATGACGACGCCGACGACGAGGCGGGGGTCGCGCCAGGTGGGACGGCGCAGGCGTGCGGCCACGGGTGCCGGCAACGGGTCGGTGCTCACGGACGTCCTCCGGGGTGGTCAGGGGCGCGGCGTCGCGCCGGAACCTATCATCAGGCACCCCACGCGTGCTTTCGGCAACCACTGTGGACAACCCACGTCATCGTCCGTGACCGCTGTGCCAGAATTGCCCGTATGGCCAGCCGGTTCCTGTCCCTCGCGGACGTGCAGGAGATGCTCAACATCTCGAGCACCCAGGCGTACTCCCTGGTGCGCTCGGGCGAGCTGCCCGCCATCCAGGTGGGCCCGAAGAAGGTCTGGCGGGTCGAGACCAGCAAGCTCGAGGAGTACATCGAGCACCAGTACGCCCGGACGCGCGAGCGGATCGCCTCGGGCGACCTCTGACTCCTTCCCGCCAGGCTCCCCCGCCGGGCTCACGCCTCGCTGACCCGTAGCACGGCACCGAACGGCACCGTCCGCACGACGGGCCGCGCGCGCTCGGCCTCCTCGACGTCGAGGTGGTCGGCGCCCACCCGGCCGATCCGCCCGATGACCGATCCGCCCGCCGTGCGGACCAGCACCCGGGCGCGGTCACGCTGCAGCCCGCGCAGCACATGCCCCAGCCCGAGGCCGTCGGTGCGCGCCCGGGAGGGCGTCGCGAACCGGCCGAGGCCGACCACGGAGGCGAGCGCGGCCAACGGCACCAGGTGCTGCACCTGGCCGCGGGCGCCGCGGCCGTCGAGGAGCACCCAGGCGTGCGCGACGCGGGCCAGCCGGCCCTCGATCCCCTCCCCGTCGAGCAGCTCGAGCCGCAGCACGGCACCGGTCGCGGCCCGCATCCGGTCCGTGAGCGGGATCGACGCCTGCTCGGCACGCGTCAGCTCGGCCACCGTGCCCTCCTGCTCTGCGGCCTGCTCCGCGTCGAAGCGTGCCTCGAGGTCCGCGAAGAGCAGCTCCCACCTGGCCGGACCCGTGCCCGTCATGGGGCTCCTCTCGTCAAGGGTCGATGACCACAGGATGCCCGGGTAGACAGACCCGGCACCAGTCCGCTTCAATATCGACCACCAGAACACATCAACAGCCATCAAAGCGCATCATCAAGAATGATCCGATGGCGATGGCGGTGGGACGAAGGAGACCTGATGCCCGGCAGCACACGTCGTGGACGACCTGCACCGCGAAAGCGGCGCCCCGCCGGCGCGGGCGGACCCGGTCGGCTCGCCCTCCTCACCGTCGTGGCCGGCGTCACGGGCGCGGCCCTGCTGGTGCGCACCGCCGCCCTGGCCCCGCGCACGGCCGTCGCGGCCGCCGGCCTCACCGTCGACCGGTGGGTCGAGCTCGCCGTCCTCGCCGCCGGGCTGCTCGCCGCCGCCTGGCTGGCACTGAGCGGGGCGCTCGCCCTCGCATGCGTGGCCGCGGCTCTGCTCGGCCGCCGGTGGCGCGCCGGCGAGGCTGCTGTCGAACGGCTCGCACCCGCCGCCGTCCGACGCGTCGTCCGTACCGCCGTCGGCGTGGGTGTCGGCGCGGGTCTCACGCTCGTCCCCACCGCCGCCCTGGCCGCCGACGTCTCGCCCACCTCTCCGGCCGCCGACGGCGCGCCGGTCGTCCTGGACCTCGGCTGGCAGTCCACGACCGCCGACGCCGGCCCCCGGGCAGCGGAGACGACGGCCGGCGCACCGGACCCTGCCGGGGCCATGCGCGAGGACGGTGCCGAGACCGCGGACGTCCTCGTCGAGGAGGCTCTCGCGCAGGCGACGGACGCCGGCCCCGTCGAGGAGGTCGCCGCCGCTCCCGTCGCACGCACCACGGCAGACGGCACGAGGGCCGACGACACGAGGGCCGACGAGGCGGACGACGCGACGACGCGCGTCGTGCTGCGCGGCGACACCCTGTGGGACATCGCGACCCGGTCGCTCGGCGGCACGCCCACCGACGCCGAGATCGTCCGCGAGGTGACGCGCTGGCACGACGCGAACCGCGACGTCGTCGGCGCGGACCCCGACCGCATCCTGCCCGGCCAGATCCTGCGCGCCCCTGCCTGACCGCCCGGACCTCCCCACGACTCCCCGCACCCACCCGGAGGGCATCATGACTGCGACGACCACCGCGCCGACCGCCCCAGCACCGGTCGCGCCCCCGGCCGCCGGCACCCTTGCGACGGCGCCAGGGCCGGCCCCCGCGCCGACCGCGGCGAGGTCCGGCGGCTCGACGCCACCGGGCGCCGCGACGGGACACGACGGGACGCCGGCACCGGGCGGCACGGCGGCGCCGGGCCACGCGCTGCCGGCGGACGCTCCCGGTACCCCGACCGACCGGCACGAGGACGCCGCGCCCGCGCGCTCGGAGGACGACGCCACCCCGGCACGCCCCGCGCCGCGCGTGTCCGCCCCGCCGCGGCCGGCCGGCCCGGCCGGTTACCCCGAGGCGAGCACCCGTCCCGCGCCGCGGGCACGGCGCGTGCGGGTCGGCGCCCCCGGCACGCGACGCCCCCGCGTCGACGACGCGGACGTGCCGGCGCGACCGCTGCAGGAGGTCTCCCCGGCGCCGCTGCCCGACCCCACCGCGCAGTGCTGCACCGTGGTGCGCGCCGCCCTCGAGGTGCTGCGCGGGGAGCGCCCCGCGGCGCAGCTCGCCCGCTGGGTCACGCCGCAGGTGCGCGACCAGCTCGCCGAGCGCGCCCGGATCGGGCTCGCGCACGATCTCCTGCGGGACGCGGACCACCACCGGCCCGTCCAGGTGCGACGCGTCCGGCTGATCCGCGTCGGCGAGGACGTCGCCGAGGCGACGGTGGTCCTGGACGACGACGGACGGGTGCGCGCCGCCGCCGTCCGGATGGAGGCGCGCCGCGGCGCCTGGCGGGTCGCGGTGCTGGAGATCGGCTGAGCGCACCGGGTCGCCGAGACGACGAAGGGACGGACCGTCGTGCGGTCCGTCCCCTCGTCGTCACAGCGTGCGCGTCACTCGTTCATGCCGTGGCACACCTTGTACTTCTTGCCCGAGCCGCACGGGCACTGGGCGTTGCGCGGCGTGCCGGGGAAGGTCCGGCCGTCGCTGGTGGCCGCGGTGGCCTCGCCGTGCAGCTCACGGCGTGAACGGCGCGTGGCGCCGCCCGTCGTCGTGGTCGAGCCGTCCTCGCTCGGGGACGAGTAGGACAGGCGCTGCGGTGCCGGGGCGTCCAGGCCCTTGGCCAGCAGCACGGGCTCGTCGGCCTCGAGGGCGGCCGGGGCGGCCTGAGGCTCCTCCGGCACGGCCGGGGTCTCGGGCTCCGCGACCGGGGCGGCGGCGGTCGGGGCCGCGCCACCCGAGACCACCTGAGCGGCGTCGGACTGGGCGGCGGCCGCGGCGCTGGCCGCGGAGATCACGGGGCCGTCGGCGGCACCCGGGGCGCCGGGCTGCTGCACCTGCACCTCGAGGTTGAACAGGAACCCGACGGACTCCTCCTTGATGGACTCCGTCATCGCCTGGAACAGCTGGAAGCCCTCGCGCTGGTACTCGATCAGGGGGTCACGCTGCGCCATCGCGCGCAGGCCGATGCCCTCCTTCAGGTAGTCCATCTCGTAGAGGTGCTCGCGCCACTTGCGGTCCAGCACCGACAGGACGACGCGGCGCTCCAGCTGCCGCATCGCGGCCTCGCCGAGGGACTCCTCACGCCCCTCGTACGCCACCCGGGCGTCGGAGAGCAGCTCCTCGAGGATCAGCTCGTGGGTGAGCCGGCCGACGCCGCCCGCCTCCTCGACCACGTCCTCAGGTGTGATCGACACCGGGTACACCGACTTCAGCGCCGTCCACAGGCTGTCGAGGTCCCACGCCTCGGGGTTGCCCTCGGTCGTCGCCCCCTCGACGTACGCCGTGACGACGTCGGTGAGGAAGTGCTGCACCTGGTCTTCCAGGTCCTCGCCCTCGAGCACGCGCTTGCGCTCGGCGTAGATGACGGAGCGCTGCCGGGACAGCACGTCGTCGTACTTGAGCACGTTCTTGCGGATCTCGAAGTTGCGGGCCTCGACCTGGGACTGCGCGCTCTGGATGCCGCGCGTCACCATCTTCGACTCGAGCGGCATGTCGTCCGGGAAGCCGGCACGGTCCATCATGGAGGACGCCAGGCCCGAGTTGAACAGGCGCATCAGGTCGTCCTGCATGGACAGGTAGAACCGCGACTCGCCCGGGTCGCCCTGTCGGCCGGACCGGCCACGGAGCTGGTTGTCGATACGGCGCGACTCGTGCCGCTCCGTGCCCAGCACGTACAGCCCACCGAGGTCGGTGACCTCCTCGTGCTCGGTGCCCACGGCCTCCTTGGCCTTCTCGAGGACGTCGGGCCACGCGGCCTCGTACGCCTCCGGGTCCTCCGCCGCGTCGAGCCCGCGCTCTGTCATCTCGGTGACGGCGAGGAACTCGGCGTTGCCACCGAGCATGATGTCCGTACCGCGACCGGCCATGTTCGTCGCCACGGTGACGGCGCCCTTGCGGCCCGCCTGCGCGACGACGGCCGCCTCGCGCTCGTGCTCCTTCGCGTTCAGCACGCTGTGCGGCACCCCGGCGCGCTTGAGCAGGCCCGAGAGCAGCTCGGACTTCTCGACGCTCGTGGTGCCGACCAGCACGGGCTGGCCCTTGGCGTGCCGCTCGACGATGTCGTCGACGACGGCGCCGAACTTGCCGTCCTCGTTCTTGTAGACGAGGTCCGCCTGGTCCAAGCGGATCATCGGCCGGTTGGTCGGGATCGGCACCACGCCCAGCTTGTACGTGCCCTGGAACTCGGCGGCCTCGGTCTCGGCCGTACCCGTCATCCCGGCGATCTTGTCGTAGAGGCGGAAGTAGTTCTGCAGGGTGATCGTGGCGAGGGTCTGGTTCTCCGCCTTGATCTGCACGCCCTCCTTGGCCTCGATGGCCTGGTGCATGCCCTCGTTGTAGCGACGACCGGCGAGGATACGACCGGTGTGCTCGTCGACGATCATGACCTCGCCGTTGAGCACGACGTAGTCCTTGTCGCGCTTGAACAGCTCCTTGGCCTTGATCGCGTTGTTCAGGAAGCCGATCAGCGGCGTGTTCAGCGACTCGTACAGGTTGTCGATGCCGAGGTAGTCCTCGATCTTCTCGATGCCCGGCTCGAGCACGCCGACGGTCTTCTTCTTCTCGTCGACCTCGTAGTCCTTCTCGACCTCGAGGCGGCGCACCACCTTCGCGAACTCCGTGTACCAGCGGTTCGCGTCCCCCGACGCGGGGCCGGAGATGATGAGCGGCGTACGGGCCTCGTCGATGAGGATCGAGTCCACCTCGTCGACGATGGCGAAGTGGTGCCCGCGCTGCACCAGGTCGTCCGGCGACCAGGCCATGTTGTCGCGCAGGTAGTCGAAGCCGAACTCGTTGTTGGTGCCGTACGTGATGTCGGCGGCGTACTGCTTCCGGCGCTCCTCGGGCGTCTGACCCGAGACGATCACGCCCGTCGTCATGCCGAGGAAGCGGTAGACGCGGCCCATGAGCTCGCCCTGGTACTTCGCGAGGAAGTCGTTGGTCGTGACGACGTGCACACCCTTGCCCTCGAGGGCGTTGAGGTAGGCCGCCGTCGTGGCGACGAGGGTCTTGCCCTCACCGGTCTTCATCTCGGCGATGTTGCCGAGGTGCAGGGCCGCGCCACCCATGAGCTGCACGTCGAAGTGTCGCTGGCCGAGGGTCCGGCGCGCTGCCTCGCGCACCGAGGCGAACGCCTCGGGGAGCAGCTCGTCGAGCGTGGCTCCGTGCTCGAGGCGCTCCTTGAACCGGTCCGTCTCCTCGTGCAGCTCGGCGTCACTCAGCTCCTCGAAGCTGGGCTCGAGCCGGTTGACCTGCTCGGCCAGGCTGTTGAGCTTCTTGAGAATCCGGCCCTCGCCGAAACGCAGGACCTTCTCGAGGATCGCAGGCACGCAGTACTCCAGGGTCGGTGGCGCCCCGGGGATGGCCGGGACCGTGCGGCGCGACGGGCGACGACGGGCGGTCGGGATCGCACGTCCGCGCCGTCGCCTGGGTCACACCCGTGCCATCCTAGGCCGATCACCTGAGAGTCCGGCACGGGTTCGCGACGGACGAACGGCGCGCCGGCGCCCCGCGGCCGTCATGAGCGGGCGTTCCGCCCGGTTCTCGCCGCGGGGCGGCCCGCCCGCTCACCGGGGCTCGCGGCCGGATCCCTCGCCGGGGGCGAGGTCGGCCGCGGCGCGGTCGGCCAACTCGGCGCCCGCGGCCCCGTAGAGGTGGAAGACGGCGTCCGCGCCGTGACGCCGCAGCTCTTCCGCGTCCTCGTCGTAGCGAGCGATCGCCGCCACCCGCCCGGTGAAGCCCGCGGCGCGCAGCTGGGCCAGGGCGATGAGGTTCGCCTTGTGGAACGGCATCGCCAGCACGGCGAGGCGCACCTGACCCGCCCGCTTGACCCGCGCCCAGAACTCGGCGTCGGTGGCGTCCGCCGGGACGACGGCGATCCCCTCGGCCCGCAGCGCGTCGACGCGGGTGCGGTCGTGCTCGACCCCCACGGCCGACAGCCCGTGCACGTCGCGCAGCCGGCGGTACGTCGCCGAACCCACCCGCCCGAGGCCCATCACGACGGCGTCCGCCCTGCCGATGTCGACCGGGCGGTCGTCGGGGTGCAGGCGGGCGACGTCGCGCCGCGGCAGGAGCGCGGTGAGCCGGGCCGCGAGCTCCACGCCGCGCCGGTTGACGATCGCCGAGACGACGAAGCTCGCGGCGACCGCCAAGGAGACGATGACCGTCCACTCCTCATCGAGCAGGCCCGCCGTCGCCCCGAACGCGACGACGATGATGCCGAACTCGGAGAAGTTGCCGAGCGTCAGCCCGACGAGGAACGACGTGCGCCGCCGCAGCCGCATCAGCCACAGCAGCACGGCGTAGCCGGCCGCCTGGAGCGGGAGCAGCAGGAGGAGCAACCCGGCGAGGGCCACGTCGACCGGTGCGGGCATCCCGTGCAGCCCGATCTGCAGGAAGAACGCGACGAGGGCGAGGTCCTTGACCGTGAGGAGGGAGCGGGAGAGCTCGGTGGCCCGGGGGTGCCCGGCGAGCAGCGCGCCCATCACCAACGCCCCGAGGTCGCCCGACAGGCCGACCGCGTCGAACAGCCAGAAGCCCGGCACGAGGGCGACGAACGCGCCGAACAACGCCTGCAGCTCGCCGTGGCCGGCACGGTCCCAGACCCGCCGCAGCACCCACGCGCCAGGGATCAGCGCGACGACGCAGGGCGCCCACGGGCTCGGCGGCTCCCCCGTCGAGACGGCGAGGAACGCGACGGCGACGATGTCCTGGACCACGAGCACGCCCACGGCGATGCGCCCGTACAGGGCCGTCGCGTCGGAGCGGTCCTCCAGCACCTTGACCACGAAGACGGTCGAGGAGAACGACAGCGCCAGCCCCACGAGGGCCAGCGACCCGAGCGACTCGTCGGCGAGCAGCCGGACCCCGACGACGGCGAGCAGGCCGAGGAACCCCACCGCCACCGCGACGCTCAGCACCAGGTGCGCCACGGTGGTGAGCCAGATCTCCGGTCGCAGCAGCGAGCGGACGTCGAGCTTCAGCCCGATCGCGAACAGCAGCAGCGCGACGCCCAGCTCGGCGACCGTCTCCAGGCCCGGCAGCTCGGGCGCGCCCGCCGCCCCGAGTGCGAACCCGGCGGCGAGGAAGCCCACCAGCGGGGGCAGCCGCAGCAGCGTCGCCGCCAGGCCGCCCACGAGCGCCGCAGCGAGGTACAGCACTGCCGTGGCCATCAGCGCTCCCGACCCTCTCCGGTCCCGACCGACGCGGGCGCACCCGACGTCGTGGCGCCGATCCTACGAGCGCTGCCGCCGCCCGGCCGCCTAAGCCGCGCGCACGACGTCGGCCAGCGCGGGCGCGAGCTCGCCGACGGGCGCGACCCCCGTGGCGCCGAGCCCGAGCCATCCCGCGAGGACGTCGAGCTCCGCGCCGAGCGCGGCGGCGGTATCCGGGCCGGCGTGCACGGTCGGGTGCACCGCCTGCACGCGCAGCACGCCCGCCTGCCGGTCGGCCTTGAGGTCGACGAACGCCGTGATCGCGTCGCCCTCGAGGAACGGGAGCACGTAGTAGCCGAGCACCCGCTGCGGGCCGGGCACGTAGATCTCGATCCGGTAGTAGACGTCGAAGAGCGCCTCGAGACGGCGCCGCTCCCACACCACCGGGTCGAACGGGCTGAGCAGGGTCCGGGCCTCCGCCCGCCGCGGTACGCGCGCGTCCCGGTGCCGGTAGGTGCGCTCGTCCCAGCCACGCACCTCGACGGGCACCAGCACGCCCTCCTCGACCAGCTCGGCCTGGGCCCGGCGCACCGCGGGGCCCCGCAGCCGGAAGTAGTCCGCGAAGCAGCGGACCGTGCCGACGCCGTGTGCCCGCGCGCCGAGCTCCAGCAGTCGCCGCACGGCCTCGTCGTCGGGCACCGGCTCCTGCGCGCGGACGGCGGCGGGCAGCACCCGCTCGGGCAGGTCGTAGCAGCGCTCGAACGCGGGATTGCGCCGCGCCGACATCACCTCGCCCGTGAAGAACAGGAACTCCAGGCATCGCTTGGCCATCGTCCAGTTCCACCCCCACTCCTCGCGCGACCGCGGCCCGGAGCGACCCGTGGCGACCAGCTCGTCGTGGATCTCGCGCGCCGTCACCGGGCCGCGCTCGGCGACCAGCTGCCGCACCAGGTCCATCTCCGCGGCGTGCGCCAGCGGCGCCCCCGCGATGGTGCCCCAGGCCTCGTCCAGGTAGTTGCGCCGGCGCCACTCCAGCAGCGGGTACGTCGCGGCGGGCACGAACGACGCCACGTGCGCCCACGTCTCCACGATCCGGCGCGGTGACCGCCCCGACGCCCGGTCGAGCAGCCCGACGTCGTACGGCCCGAGCCGCGAGTACAGCGGCATGAGGTGCGCCCGCGCCAGCACGTTCACGGAGTCGATCTGCAGCAGGTTGAGCCGCTCCACGGTCGCCATCGCGCGGCGCATCGTCACGCCGCCGTCGACGGAGCCGTCAGCAGAGCCGGGCCGCGGCCGGTGCAGCCCCTGGGCCCCGAGGGCGACGCGGCGGGCCTGCGCGAGCGAGAAGGATTCCACCCCTGCATCCTGCCCACCCCCACCGACAGCGCGCCTGCCGCCAGCGTCGAACCACAGGACGGACGACGCCGGTGGACCTGCGACGGCGAGGGGCAGACGAGAGCCGGTCGAGACCTTCGTCGCGGGGACGTATCCCTCCCGAAGTGGAGGGCGCCCTGGCGCCCGTGAACGCGTCCCCGCGACGAAGGTCTCGACCGGCTCGACCGCAAGCCCGAAAAGGGCCCGCGGATCAGATCACGTCAGTTCCGTCACCGGCTCCACGCCGCCGACCGTCGAGTCGAGCTCGATCACGCCGTACGTCCAGCCCCGGCGACGGTAGACGGCCGAGGGACGCGCGGTCTCCTTGTCGATGAAGAGGAAGAAGTCGTGACCCACCATCTCCATCTGGTAGACCGCGTCGTCGACGGTCATCGGCTCGGCGTGGTGCAGCTTGCGCCGGATCACCACCGGGGAGTCGCCGAGCTGCTGCTCGACGGCGTCGCCGGGCTCCGCGAGTGCGACCGGCGCAGTCTGGGGCGCCACGGCCTCGGCCGCGGCGACCTCGTCGTAGGGGCGGACGTCCACGGACGGGAGGACGCCGTTGCCGCGGCGGCGGTGGTCCTTGCGGCGGTCGCGCGATCGGCGCAACCTCTCGCTGAGCTTGTCCAACGCGATGTCGAGGGCACCGAACCTGTCGTCCGCCGCGGCCTCCGCGCGGATCACGGGCCCCTTGTCGTGCACGGTGAGCTCCACCCGCTCACGGACCTCGGAGAGCCGCGGGTTGTTCTCGCGCGTCACCTCCACGTCCACCCGACGGGCGGCCGGTGCGAGCTGGGTGACCTTGCTCAGCTTGTCCTCCACGTGACGGCGGAACCGGTCCGCCACCTCCGTGTGCCTGCCGACGACGACGATCTCCATCGTGTTGCTCCACTTCGTCGTGAGGCCGCCCACTGCACGAGCGGCCCGAGATGTTCCTCTGGGCACCCCGGTGGGGCGCCGTGTCTGGCACCACCTCCCGGGTCGCCGGACCGTGGTCCGGACCGCTCGTGGGTCGCACGGGCGACCGTCCCGGACCGAGGTCTCGGGGGCGTCTCGCCCGCGTGGGACCCTCAGGCTAACCCCCTCTCGCGCACCAGGTACACCGCTGGCCCCGGGAGATTCGTGGCGGCTCTCGTGACGGTCCCGGGAGGCGGCGTCGCGCCCACCACCAGGGCACCGACGACGTCGGCCCCGGCGTCCTCGAGAGCACGCTCGGCGGCCGCCAGCGTCGATCCGGTCGTGAGGACGTCGTCCACGAGGAGGACGGCGGGGCGGGGTCCGCCGGCACGCTCGAGCGCCCGGTCGCGCGCCGCCACGGACCCGGTGAGGTTGCGCCCGCGGGCACGCGCCCCGAGGCCCACCTGGTCGCGTCCGCGGCCCCGCCGGGTCAGTGCCGGGACGACGGTCGCGCCGGCGCCGCCGTCGCGCAGCCCGGTCGCGGCGGCACGGGCCAGCACGCGCACGTGGTCGCGCCCGCGGGCGCGCCGCGACGCGGCCGTGGAGGGGGCGCCGACGACGAGCAGCGTCCGGCCGGCGACGGCGCCGCGCACCCGGGCCGCGACGTCGCGCGCCGCGGCCCGCACGGGCGGGGCCAGGAGCCGGTCCAGGTCGACACGGCCCCGGTCCTTCCAGGCGACGACGACCTCCCGCACGGGACCCGCGTACGCCGCGAGCGCCCACACCGGCAGGGCGGGCACGTCGTCCAGCCGGTCCAGCCGCCCGGCCGCGGTCTCGACCCGCACCGGCGGGCCGTCCAGCAGGGACCGGCAGGCGGGGCACCAGGGGACGTCGAGGGCCCCGCACCCGGGGCAGGCCACCGGGACGACGAGTCGGGCCAGCTCGCGCAGCCAGCCGGCGACGACGCGGGGCGGTGCGGCGGTCGGCGTCGGGGTGGGCGGCGCTGCCGGGGACGTGGTCATGCCGTCAGCGTGTCGCGCCGGGACGGTCGCGCCGGCCCCCGACCGGCGGCCTGGGGACGGCCGCGGACTGGGGGCAGCGTCCCGCGCGCGCGGGACCGCCCGGCGTCCGTCAGCCGGGGAGCCGTCAGCCCGGGTAGGCGACGAGGTCGACGTCGTCCGACACCATCGACCACAGCGCGGAGCTCTGCCGCGAGTACAGCGTGCCGCCCTCGTCCACGGTGAGCATGGCGCCCGTGCCGACCGACGCCGTCACCCAGCGCGGGTCGGCCACCCCGGGCTGCGCCCGGGACAGCCCGCCCTGCCCGGCGAGGCCGCCGACGCCGGCGAGGAAGACCGCGCCGTCGCCGTCCGACTCCCGGCCGATCAGTGCGAGCGCCGCCTCGTCCTGCCACACCGCCTGTGTCACCTGGCGCACGGACGCGCCGACCTGCACCGGCGCCGAGAGGCCGGTCGGGACGTTCTCCGCATCGCGGACCACGCCCGCCACGTGCACCAGGCGGCCGCTCGGTCCGGAGCTGACGATCGCCACGCGCGCGCCCTCCGGCGACACCCGCACCGACTGGATGGTGCGCGACGAGAGCCAGTCGACGTCCAACGTTCGTACCGCCCCCGACGCGAGCGCCACCAGGAGCTCCGACCCCTGCGCGCTCCACACGGCGCCGAACCGGTCGACGGACGGCGCTACCAGCTTGGTGCCGGACAGGAGCAGGTCGGGCGCGTCGTCGCCCGTGACGCGGACGATGCGCTCCGTGCCGTCGCGCACGACGACCGGCTCGTCCCCGGGGCCGGCGGCGAGGGCCGTCGGGTCGAGGCCGGCGAGCGAGACCGGCTCGTCCGGCTCGCGCAGCTCGCGCCCGACGACCCGCACGAGCTTGCCGCCGGTGAGCGCCAGCGCCTCCCCCGACGTCCGGGGGGCGGAGATCGCGTCGGTACCCGCGATCGTGAGCGGCGTGTTCCGGTCGGAGAGCACGACCGTGCGGCCCTCCCCCTCCGCGAGCGTCGCCTGCAGCTGTGCGGCGGCGAGCGACCGCTGCTCGGCGCTGGCCTGCGAGATCGTCGACGTGAGGCTCACGTCGATGGTGCCGTCGTCGGTCACCGTCACCGCGTCGATGGCGAGCGACGTACCCTCCGGGATGACCGTCGTCGTCGAGTCCTGCAGCCATTCCGGCGGGCCCGCCAGGACCTCGCTGGTCGCGTCGGTGCGCCAGGTCTGGCGCGGGAACCACCGCGTGTCCGGTACCCACCAGGTGAGGTCGGGCGTCGGGAAGTAGAGGTTCGTCGGGTGGAAGGCCTGGCCGAAGAACGCCGCCGGCAGCATGAGGCCGTCCTCGAGCTGGGAGATCCGCCACTCCCCGCCCGGGCTGCGGGTCAGGCCGAAGGACACCGTGAACTCCGACGTCCTCGGCTCCTCCGTGTACATGCCCCGCTCGTCGAGCGTCGCGACCACGCGCACGGTCGCGTCGACGGTCGTCTCGGTGGCGTCCGCCGGGACGTCGTCGAGCTCGAGCTCGGGGTCCTCCTCGAGCACCAGCACGCGCGCGTACCGGTCCCACCCCTCCCAGGCCGGATCCGTCACGTACTCCTGAGCGACGGCGAAGGACGAGCTGGAGGTAGGGCCGAGCTGCGCCACGCTCAGGAAGCCCTGCACCACCTGGTCGGGGCTGGCGCCGGCCGCCGGCCCGGACGCGATGTACCCGATCTCGCTGATGTTCTCCAGCTCGGTGTCGCCGTCGCGCACCGGACCGTTCGTGGGGATGCGCGCGCACGCGACGGTCACGGCGAGCACGGCCGTGGCGGCGAGCAGCGCCGCGAGCCGGCGACGCCGGCGGCGCACGGGCCGGTTCGTCGACGCACGCTCGGAGGTGGACATGGTCACGGGCGTGGTCGTCATCGGGCCTCCTCGTCGACGTCGGGCCGGACGGTCGGGACGTGCGCGTGGGCGATGTCCACGCCGTCGATGTCCACGACCCCGAGCTCGGGGATGGCGGTGGGGGTGGGCCCGGTCGGCGGGTTCACCACGGGGAGCTGCCCGGTGGGCGGCGCCGTCACCCCCTTCGACGGCCCCTCGAGGGGCAGGGGCGAGCGAGCCAGCCGGATCCCGGCGCGGCGCGGCAGCGTGAGCCGGAAGCTCGCGCCCTCCCCCGGGCGCCCCCAGGCCTCGAGCCGGCCCGCGTGCAGGCGTGCGTCCTCGAGCGAGATCGCGAGGCCCAGCCCGGTGCCGCCCGTCGTGCGGGCCCGAGCCGGGTCGGCCCGCCAGAAGCGGTGGAAGACACGGTCGATCTCGTCGGGGGCGAGCCCCACGCCGTGGTCGCGCACCACGACCGCGACGGCGTCCGCATCCACCCCGACGGTGACCTCGACGGGCTTGCCCTCGGCGTGCTCGACGGCGTTCACGACCAGGTTGCGCACGATGCGCTCCACGCGGCGCGGGTCGACGTCCGCCGTGGCCGGCTCGTCCGGGAGGGTGACGGACAGGAAGACGTGCTTGCTCTCGGCGAGCGGCATCGACGCGTCGGCCACGGCCGCGACGACGTCGCGCAGGTCCCGCTGCTCGACGTCGAGCACCGCCGCACCGGCGTCGAACCGGCTGATCTCCAGGAGGTCCGTGAGCAGGATCTCGAAGCGGTCGAGCTGGGTGTAGAGCAGCTCGGCGGACCGGCGGGCGGCCGGGTCGAGGTCGTCGCGCGAGGCGTGGATCACCTCGCCCGCCATCCGGATCGTGGTCAGCGGGGTGCGCAGCTCGTGCGAGACGTCGGAGACGAAGCGGCGCTGCGCGGCGGAGAGCTCCTCCATGCGCGCGATCTGGTCCTCGAGGTTGCCCGCCATCTCGTTGAACGTGCGGGTGAGCGTCGCCATCTCGTCCTGCCCCTTGGCATCGGGCAGCCGCTCGTCGAGGTGTCCGTCGGCCAGCCGCGACGCGACCGTCGCCGCCCGGCGCACGGGCGCGACGGTCTGCCGGGTCACGACCCACGTGAGCACGCCGAGCAGCGCGAGGATCGCGAGCGCGCCGATCGCGAGGGTGCGCTGCACGAACGACAGCGTCTCCTGCTCGGCCTGCAGCGAGTAGATCGCGTACAGCTCGTAGGTGCCGATCGACGGGACCTCGACCGTCGAACCGACGACGACGCCCGGTTCCGACACCTCGGAGTCCGTGTACTCGGCGGGGATCTGCACCGACTGGAGCACCTGGCCGGCGGTGGCGCGCGTGGACTCGCGCAGGTCCTCGCTGATGATGTCCTTGATCCCCGGCTGGGTGCCCGTGTCGGCGAGGCGCTGCGGCTGGTCGGGGGCGCTGAGCAGCAGGAAGTCCTGCGCGCTCGACGCGCTCGACGCGAGGGTCTGCACCATCTGGGTGAGCAGCAGCTGCAGGTCGGAGCGCGACGTCGCGGGAGAGATGGAGAACGAGGTGCGGACCTGCTCGGTCATGGACGCGTTCTCGCGCTCGATGCGGTCCACGCGCTGCTCGAAGAGCCCGTCCCGGATCGAGATCGACAGGTAGAGGCCGAGGAGGGCGACCGCGACGACGCCCAGCGCGAGCGCCGACGTCACGACCCGCAGCTGCAGCGACGACCGCCACCGCCGGACGACGTACCGCGTCCGCGAGACGGCCCATGCGCGCCACCGCCGCCACGTCCGGCGGACGCGGCGCGCGGCGGGCTCAGCGCGGGGCACCGGCCTTGTAGCCCACACCCCGCACGGTCAGCACGACCGTCGGGTTCTCGGGGTCGCGCTCCACCTTGGAGCGCAGGCGCTGCACGTGCACGTTGACCAGGCGGGTGTCGGCGCTGTGCCGGTACCCCCACACCTTCTCCAGCAGCACCTCGCGCGTGAAGACCTGCCAGGGCTTGCGGGCCAGGGCCACGAGCAGGTCGAACTCCAGCGGGGTGAGGCTGATGCGCTCGCCGTCGCGCACCACGTTGTGGCCGGTGACATCGATCTCGACGTCACCGATGCGCACGCGCTCGGGGCCGGGCTCGTCGGTGCGGCGCAGCCGGGTCCGGATGCGCGCGACGAGCTCCTTGGGCTTGAAGGGCTTCGTCACGTAGTCGTCGGCCCCGGACTCGAGGCCGAGCACGACGTCGACGGTGTCCGTCTTGGCCGTGAGCATGATGATCGGCACGCCGGACTCGGCGCGGATCTCGCGGGCGACCTCGATGCCGTCCTTGCCCGGCAGCATCAGGTCGAGCAGGACGAGGTCGGGCTGCTCGTCCCGGAAGGCGACGAGGGCACCGTCGCCGTCGGCGCAGAACGTCGGTTCGAAACCTTCCGACTTCAGGACGATGCCGATCATCTCGGACAGCGCAGTGTCGTCGTCGACCACCAGGACACGGGACTTCATGGGGCCATGATGCCAGGCCTCGGGCATGTTTCCGTGGAATCGACCGGTGGAAAGCCGCGTGAGGGAGCGGCCGCGCCGTACTAGGGTCAGGACGACCGGCGTCACCACCGGCCATCAGCACGACCCACCAGCATCTCCCACCAGCCCCGTCCGCCGACGACGCGTCGGCACGACCCGACCGCCCTGCAGCCCGGGAGGCCGCGATGAGCACGCCCGACCAGCCCACACCGCCGTCCGGCTGGGGCGACGCCACCGAGCCGCCGCGGTACGGCCAGCGCGCGCCTGAGGGCACCCCGCAGCCGCCCGGGTACGGGCAGCAGGGGCAAGGCCAGTACGGGCAGGGCCAGTACGGCCAGCAGTACGGCCAGGCTCAGTACGGCCCACGGCCCCCCAGCGCTCCCGGCCCGTACGGCCCGTCCGCGACCAAGCCCGGCGTCGTGCCGCTGCGCCCGCTGTCGCTCGGCGAGATCTACGACGGCGCGTTCACCGCGATCCGACACAACCCGAAGGTGATGCTCGGCGCGGCCACCCTGGTGATCCTGGTGGCGACCGTCCTCGGCGTGCTCGTCGCGCAGCTCCTGGTGCCGGCGATCTCGTCGTCGTTCAGCTCCCTGGCGGAGACCGACCCGGAGCTCGCCGACCTCGGCTTCGACAGCCTCATCGCCCAGACGCTCGCGTCGTCCCTCGGGATCAGCCTGACGATGCTGCTCGCCCAGCCGGTGGTGGAGGGCCTCCTCACGGTGTCGGTGAGCCAGTCGGTCATCGGGCGGAAGCTGAGCCTCGGCGAGGTCTGGGAGCGTCTGCGGGGCCGCGTCGGCCGGCTGATCGGCTGGGCCCTGCTGCGCGCGCTCGCCGGCGCCGTCCTGACGTTCGCGTGGTTCTTCCTCCTGATCCTGCTCGTCGCCCTGGTCGCCGAGCAGTCCCCGGGAGCCGCGGTGGGCCTCGGCCTCCTGCTCGGGATCGGGTACCTCGTGCTGCTCGTGTGGCTCGGCGTGCGCGTCGGCCTCGTCGCCCCGGCGCTCGCGCTCGAGGGGAGCAGGCTGGGCACCACGATCGCACGCGCCTGGCGGCTGACGCGGGGCTCCTTCTGGCGCCTGTTCGGCATCTACCTGCTCGCCGTCATCATCGTGGGCGCCGTGTCGTACATCATCACGATCCCCATCAGCCTCATCGGCGGGGTGATCGGCGGGACGGGCGGGAGCACCGAGGCGCTGACCACGGCGACGGTCGTCTCGAGCGTGGTCTCGTCGGTCATCTCCGCCGCGATCACCACGATCTTCATGGCGTCGGTGGTCGCCCTGCTGTACATCGACGTCCGGATGCGCCGCGAGGGCCTGGACGTGCAGCTCGCAGCCGCGGCACAGGCGTCGGACGGCGGGCGGCCCGGTGAGCCCGGTCCCCGACCGGGCCCGCCGCCCGGCATGATCGCGTGACCGGCGCGTCGGCGGTGGTGCACGGGGCCCTGGCGGCCCTGCCCGTCGGCGTGCCCGTGGACCCCGACCGGGAGACGGCGCACCGCTGGCTCCTGGAGGAGCTGTCCCGCCCGGAGTACTCCACGGCGCCCTCCCTGCTGGAGCGCCTGCTGCAGTGGCTCGGCGACCTGTTCGACGGCCTGACGCTGGGCGAGGGCCGGTTCCCGCTGGCGTTCGTCGTCGTGGTCGTCGTGGTGCTCGTCGCCGTGATCGCCTGGTGGGTGGCCGGGCCCGTGCGGCTGACGCGCCGCCGGCGACGCTCCGTCGTCGTCCTCGGCGACGACGAGCGCACCGCGGCCGAGCTGCGGGCGTCCGCGGGCGCGGCGGCCGCCCGCGGGGACTGGTCGGCGGCGGTGCTCGACCGCTTCCGCGCCCTGGTGCGGTCCCTGGAGGAGCGCGTCGTCCTGGACGAGCGCCCGGGCCGCACGGCGCAGGAGGCCGCCCACGACGCGGCCGTCCGGCTGCCCGGCGTCGCCGCGGAGCTGCACGGCGCCGCCGGCCTCTTCGACGACGTCTGCTACGGCACGCTCCCCGCCCGCCCCGACGACGACCGGCGCCTGCGCGACCTCGACGAGCGGGTGCGCGACCTGCGGCCCGAACCCCGCACGGCCGACGCCCCGCCGAGCGAGGTGGGCGCACCATGACGACGGCGACGAACACCCGGACGAGCACCGGGTCGAGCACCGGGTCGAGCACCGCGACCGTGGCGTCCGCGGCTGCGCCCGACGCCGTGACGTCGCCCGTCGTGACGGGCGACGGCACCACGGGCCGCGGCCGCGCGGCGCGGCGCTGGCAGCGCACGCGGTGGGCGCTGCTCGTGCTGGCCGTGCTCGTGCTCGTGGTGGCGGTGCTCGCGGTGCTGCGGCCCGCCACCTCCACCACCCCGTACGCGCCCGACAACGCCCAGCCGAACGGCGCCCGCGCCGTGGCGCAGGTGCTCGGGCGGCAAGGAGTCGAGGTCGACCACGTCACCCGGGTGGCGGACGCCGTCGCCGCCGCCGGGCCGGGCACCACCCTCGTCGTGACGCCCGGCACGATGCTGCTGCCCGAGCAGGTCGACGCCCTGGCCGGCGTGGACGCGGACCTCGTGCTGCTCGGCGCCGACGACGCGCTGGTGCGCGCCGCCACCGACGGCGACGTGAGCCGCACGCCCGGCGCCGCCGCTCCTGCGTTCGCCGTCGAGCCGGGGTGCGACCTCCCCCTCGCGGTCCGGGCCGGGGAGCTGTTGCTCACGCCGGGCCTGCAGGCCGAGCCCGGGGCCTCCGACGTGACGCTGTGCTGGCCGGTCGAGAGCTCGGCGGCGCTCGCCCGCGTCGAGCGGCCCGGACCCGACGGCACCCGGGCGGTGACCGCCGTCGACGACCCGACCTTCGTCCGCAACGACACCGTGCTGGACAACGGCAACGCGGCGTTCGCGCTGGGGCTGCTCGGCGCGCACGAGACGCTCGTGTGGCTGGTGCCGGACCCCCTGGACACCAGCTCGACCGGCGACGGCGGCGCCCCCGCCGCCGACGGCTCGGTGCTGCCGCCGTGGGCGGGCGTCGTCGGCCTCTGGGCACTGCTCGTCGTGCTCGTCGCCGGCGTGTGGCGGGCGCGGCGGCTGGGCCCGCTGGTCGCCGAGGAGCTGCCGGTCGTGGTCCGCGCCGCCGAGACCACCCGCGGGCGCGGCCGCCTCTACCGGCGGGCCCGGTCCCGCGGCCACGCCGCCGCGGGCCTGCGCGCCGCCACCGCCGAGACCGTGGCGCGCCGCCTGGGCGTGCCCCGGTCCGCCGACCCGACGGCGCTCACCGACGCCGTCTCCCGCGCCACCGGTCGCCCCGCGCACGACGTGGCCGACCTGCTGTACGGCCCACCACCCCACGACGACGACGCGCTGACCGAGCTCGCGCGCCGGCTCGACACCCTGGAGAGCGAGGTCCACCGATCGTGACGACCCCCGACGAGAACCCGCAGGGCACGCCGCACGCGGCCGCACCTGTCGAGAGCACCGCACCGCCCGCGACCGCGGCCGTCGAGACCGCGGCCCCGCCGGTCGAGATCGCGGAGCCCCCCGAGCACGCGGAGCCCGCCGGGCCCGCAGAGGCCACGGCCCGCGTTTCGCCCGGCTCGCCCGGCGTCGCCGCCCCGTCCCTCGAGCTGCGCGGCGCGCTCGCCGGCGTGCGCACCGAGGTCGGCAAGGCGGTGGTGGGCCAGGACTCGGCGGTGACGAGCCTGCTCATCGCGCTGCTCTGCTCGGGCCACGTGCTGCTCGAGGGCGTGCCCGGCGTCGCCAAGACGCTGCTGGTGCGGACCCTGGGCGCGTCGCTCGACCTGTCCACCAAGCGGGTCCAGTTCACCCCCGACCTCATGCCCGGCGACGTGACCGGCTCCCTCGTGTACGACGCGCGCACCGCGGAGTTCTCGTTCCGCGAGGGGCCGGTCTTCACGAACCTGCTGCTCGCGGACGAGATCAACCGCACGCCCCCGAAGACGCAGGCGTCGCTGCTCGAGGCGATGGAGGAGCGGCAGGTGTCCGTGGACGGCACGCCGCGGCCGCTGCCGGACCCGTTCGTCGTCATCGCGACGCAGAACCCGGTGGAGCACGAGGGCACGTACCCGCTGCCGGAGGCGCAGCTCGACCGCTTCCTGCTCAAGGTGGTGCTGCCCGTGCCGGACCGCGACCACGAGATCGAGGTGCTCGCCCGGCACGCCGCCGGCTTCGACCCGCGCGACCTGGCCGCCGCGGGCGTGCGCTCGGTCGCCGGCGCCGAACAGCTCGCGGCCGCGCGCGCCGAGGTGCGCCGCGTCCAGGTGGCGCCGGAGGTGCTCGGCTACGCCGTCGACCTGTGCCGCGCCACCCGACGCTCCCCCTCCCTCTCCCTCGGTGTGTCGCCCCGCGGCGCCACCGCGCTGCTCGCGACGTCCCGCGCGTGGGCCTGGCTGTCCGGGCGCTCGTACGTCACGCCCGACGACGTCAAGGCGCTGGCGCACCCCACGCTGCGGCACCGCGTCCAGCTGCGTCCCGAGGCGGAGCTCGAGGGCGTCACCGCCGAGAGCGTGCTGACCACCGTGCTCGCCACCGTCCCCGTCCCCCGCTGAGCACGGCGGCGGGCATGGCGACAGGTATCGCGAACGGCATGGCGGCACGTGCGGCGGCCCCCGTCGACGACGTGGTGGCGAGATGGCGCTGACGTGGCGCGCCGTCGTGCTGGCGGCGCTCGGGGTGGTCCCGGTGGCGCTGTTCCCCGTGCCCGGGACGGTCGTGGTGTGGGCGCTGGTCGTCGCGGCGGTGTGCGCCGTCGACGTCGCCCTCGCCGCGTCCCCGCGCGCCGTCGCGCTGCAGCGCCGGACGCCGCGCTCGGTGCGCCTCGGCGTGACCGCTCGTTCGGAGCTGGTGGTCACCAACACGGCGCGACGCCGCTTGCGGGCCGTGGTGCGCGACGCGTGGCCGCCGTCGCTCGTGCCCGACGCGACCGTGCGCACCGACGGCGCGGCGGCGGGCGAGCCGCTGGTGGCGCGCTCGGCCCGGCACGACGTCGACCTGCCGCCCGGCGAGTCCGCCCGCGTGCGCACGCCGCTGCAGCCGACCCGGCGCGGGGACCGTACCGCGGGCCCGGTGACGGTCCGCTCGTTCGGGCCGCTGCGGGTCGCGGCCCGCCAGGCGTCGATCCCGGTCCCGGCCCGCCTGCGCGTGCTGCCCGAGTTCGCGAGCCGCCGGCACCTGCCGTCCCGGCTCGCGCGCCTGCGGGAGATGGACGGTCGTGCCGCGGTGCAGGTGCGCGGCGAGGGCACCGAGTTCGACTCGCTGCGCGAGTACGTGGTGGGTGACGACGTGCGCTCGATCGACTGGCGCGCCACCGCGCGGCGGGGCGACGTCGTCGTGCGCACGTGGCGGCCCGAGCGCGACCGGCGCGTCGTGGTCGTGCTCGACACCGGCCGCACGTCGGCAGCGCGGATCGGCACCACCGCTGTGGCCGACGCCCAGGGTGCGGAGGGCGACCAGGTCGACGCCGACGCGCCGAGGGCGCTGGGCGGCACCCGGCTGGAGGCGAGCATCGAGGCGGCACTGCTCCTCGGGGCGCTCGCGGACCGGGCGGGCGACCGCGTCCAGGTGCTGGCGTACGACCGCGTGCTCCGAGCCCGGGTCGCGGGGGCGTCCGGGCCGCGGCTGCTGCCCGCGCTGGCCGAGTCGCTGGCGAACGTCGAGCCCGCGCTGCTTGAGACGGACTGGCCGGGCCTGGTCGGGCAGGTGCGCCAGCGCGTGTCGCAGCGCTCGCTCGTGGTGCTGCTGACGTCCCTCGACCCGGCGGCCGTCGAGACCGGTCTGCTGCCGGTGATCGACCGGATCTCGGGCACCCACCAGGTGGTGGTGGCGGCCGTCGCCGACGCGGACGCCGCGCGGCTGCGCGCCGACCGCTCGTCGGCGGCCGCCGTCTACGACGCCGCCGCGGCCGCCCGCGCCGACCTGGAACGTGCCGCCGTCTCGACCGTGCTGCGCCAGCACGGCGCCGAGGTGGTCGAGGCGCTGCCCGACGACCTCGCGCCGCGGCTCGCGGACACCTATCTCGCGCTCAAGGCCGCCGGCCGCCTCTGATCCTCCCGCGAGGGGGGACTCAGCCGACGGTCGGCACGACCTCGCCGGCGCGGTCGGCGTCGAGGTCGCCGGAGAGCCCCGCCTGCGTGGCGCGGCGGCCCAGCACCACGACGTAGACCCAGAAGCCGGCGAGCGCGATCGCGCCGATGACGATCTTGAGCCACCACGGCAGCGCCGAGCCGGTCACATAGCCCTCGACCAGCCCGGATACCGCGAGCGCCCCCGCGAGCCCGATCGCGACGGTCACCAGCGCCCGGCCCTCCTGCGCCAGCGCGACGGAGCGCGGCCGCGGGCCGGGCGACACCGCCGTCCAGAACAGCTTCAGCCCGGCCGCGCCGGCCACGAACACGGCCGTGAGCTCGAGCAGACCGTGCGGCGCGATGAGCTGCAGGAACAGGTCCAGCTCGCCGTAGGCGGCCATCATGCCGCCGGTGGCGCCCACGCCCACCGCGTTCTGGATCAGCACGAACGCCGGCCAGACGCCGGTGATGCCGAGGCCGACGCACTGCGCCGCGATCCACGCGTTGTTCGTCCAGACCATGGCCGCGAACGACGCGCCCGGGTCGTAGTACGACGCGAACGCCTCGTTGACGTACGCCTCGCGCTCGGCGGGCGTGCCCATCTGCGCGAGGACGTCGGGTTCGGTGGCGACGCGGTACCCGGCGACCACCGCGAGGGCGAGACACACCACGACCACCCCGAGCGTCCACCACCGCACCCGATACAGGGCGGCCGGCACGGTCACCACGACGAACCGCACGACGTCGGCCCACGCCGGCTCGTGCGTCCCCGCCACGCGCACGCGGGCACGGCTCAACAGGTCCGACAACCGCGTGACGAGCACCGGGTCGGGGGCGGCGGACCGTACCGTCGACAGGTGCGTGGCGACCGCCTGGTACAGGCGCACCAGCTCGTCGGCCTCGGCGCCGTCCAGCCTGCGCTTCCGGGTGAGCTGCCGCAGCCGCTCCCACTGCGGGCTGTGCACGGCGGTGAAGGCGTCGAGGTCCACGGTCGATACCCTTCCACACGGGAGACGTCGCACGAGCGGGAGATGCACATGCAGGACGGGATCGTCATCGGCGAGGGCGTGGTGCTCGACGCGCGCCCGGCGTCGTTCGTCAGCCGCACGCTCGCGGCGCTGCTCGACCTCGGGGCGCTCGCGTTCGTCGGGATCGCGCTGCTCATCGTGGTCGCGGTGCAGAACGTGTCGATCGACGAGCAGTGGGCGGCCGTGCTGTCCGTCGTCGTGGCCGTGGTGGTGATGGTCGTGCTGCCGGTGACGGTCGAGACGCTGTCGCGCGGGCGGTCGCTGGGGAAGCTCGCGGTCGGCACACGCGTCGTGCGGGACGACGGCGGCCCGGTGCGCTTCCGGCACTCGCTCGTCCGCGCGCTGGTGGGGGTGGGCGAGCTGTGGCTGACGTTCGGCAGCGTCGCGCTCGTCGCCTCGTTGTCCAACTCCCGCGGCAAACGGCTGGGCGACCTGCTGGCCGGTACCTACGTCATCCGCGTGCGGGGCGGCCGCGCGCAGACGGCGCCGCTGGGGATGCCGCCGGAGCTCGCCGCGTGGGCGCGCACGGCCGACATCCGGCGCCTGCCCGACGGGCTGGCGCTCGCCGCCCGCCAGTTCCTCGGCCGTGCGTCGCGCCTCGCGCCGGTGTCGCGGTCCGGTCTGGCCGACGAGCTCGCCGGCCGCGTCGAGCCGTTCGTCGCCCCCGGGCCACCACCGGGCACCCCGCCCGAGGCCTTCCTGCACGCCGTCCTGCACGCGCGCCGCGACCGCGAGCTGGAGCGCGGTCGGGTCGAGCAGGAGCGGGCCGAAGCCCGCGCGGACACCCTGCACCGCCTGCCGTACTCCATCCCCGACCCACCCCGCTGACCTCGCCCCGCTCACAGCACCACGTCAGGGTCGGCGGCGGTCCTCGAAGCGGCCGAAGACGCGCACCAGGCCGAGCAGCACCAGCAGGAAGGCCGCGAACCAGATCGGTCGCGACGCCCACCAGTCCGCGCCCCACGCGGCGGGCAGCTGCTGCCCGAGACCGAGCAGGGCGACGCCGACGACGGCGAACATCGCGGTGAGGTGCCACAGGTAGACCGTCATCGACCGGCGGGCCAGGGCCCCGACCGCCTGCCGCCCGACGCCGGTCGCGGCGCGGCGCACCAGGGCGGCACGGAACAGCAGGACCAGGCAGACCTGCGCGACGGCGTGCGCGACGACGGGGGCCGTCGGCGGGCCGAGGTTCGAGATCTCGTCGCCCGGCATCCCGATGAGGCTGAGCGGGTAGGGGCCGGCCGCGACCAGCACGACCGTCGTGGCGACGGCCGTCACGGCCCCCGCGGCGAGCAGCAGCCGGGCGCCACGGCCGGCCAGCGGGCCGGCGGACGGGTCTGCGGACCGGGCGAGGGCCGGCCGCCGCGGGGCGCCCCGCTCGGCCGCGTAGGCGATCCCGGCGAGGAACGGCGCGGCCCACGCCAGGAGCACGTTGGCCCAGGCCAGCGTGCCCGTGAGCTCGCCGGGGAGCCCGAACCGCAGCGCGTCGAGGGCCAGGGGCAGGGCGACGGCGACGGCGAGGGCGCCCCACCGCCAGCGTCGCCAGGCCGCGCGGAGCAGCGGGGTCAGCGCCATGAGCACCACCCACACCGCGAGGAACCACAGCAGCTGCGGCGCCATCCGCGCCGTGCGCCACACGGCGTCGTCGGGCGCCCCGAGGGCGAGGAGCGCCCCGACCGCGAGCGCCCAGGCCCCGGCGAACGCCCCGACGGGCCGCGCCGTGGCCCGCAACCGCGCGACGATCGTGCCGCCCCAGCCGCGGCCGCCCGCGGCCCTGGCGTCGTGCTGGTAGCCGGCCGAGGCGCCCGCGGCGAAGAAGAGCAGGGCCAGCGGCTGCAGCCAGGTCGCCAGCCAGCCGGCACCGTGCCCGAGGGCGTTGCCCACCAGCAGGGTGCTCCCGTCCCATGTGGCCTCCGCCATCGACCAGTGCAGCAGCACCACCCCGAGCGTGCCGAGCGCCCGCACGACGTCGACGAACGGGTCGCGCGCCCGGCGGGGCCGGTCGACGGGTGCCGCGGACGGCCGCGCGGACGGGGCGGCGGGGCGCCGCCGGACTCCCGGTGACGCGGACGGGACTGGCGGGGCGGGGGCGTCGAGGACGGCCACGATGGCTCCTGAGGCTGGGCGACGAGGACGCTTCCAGCCTCGTGACCTGCGACGTCGTCCGACATGGGCCTGGCCCCCGCGGCCGCCGGCCCGCCCCCCGGGTCGGTGCGGGGGATCTCCCCCGCACCCGGCCGGTCAGGTCAGGCGTCGACGCCGAGGTACCGCAGGACGGCGAGCACGCGCCGGTGGTCGGCGGAGTCCTGCGGCAGGTCGAGCTTGGTGAAGATGGACGCCACGTTCTTCTCCACCGCCCCGTACGACAGGTAGAGCTGCTCGGCGATGGCGCCGTTGGACCGCCCCTGGGCCATGAGCTCGAGCACCTCGCTCTCCCGCGGCGTCAGGCTGGCCACGCCGTCCTCCTGCGAGCGGTGCGCACCCATGAGCTGGCGCACCACCTCCGGGTCGAGGACGGTCTCCCCCGCGGCCACGCGGCCCAGCGCGGCGACGAAGTCTCCGACGTCGGCCACCCGGTCCTTGAGCAGGTAGCCGACGCCGCGCGGGTCGCCCTCGAGCAGGCGGGACGCGTACCGCGTCTCGACCCACTGCGAGAACACCAGCACGGGCAGCCCGGGGTGCGCGGCACGCAGGGCCTCGGCCGCGCGCAGCCCTTCGTCGGTGTGCGACGGGGGCATGCGGATGTCGGCGACGAGCACGTCGGGCAGGGCGTCCGCGGCGGCGAGGGTCGTGACCTCGCGGACGAGGGCGTCGCCGTCGGGCACCGCCGCGACGACGTCGTACCCCCGTCGGGACAGGAGTGCGACCAGGCCGTCGCGCAGGATGGCGGAGTCTTCGGCGACGACGACGCGCAAGCCGTGCGCGGGCGCAGGAGTCGGGGTGTCGGTCGTCATCGGCGGGCGGCAGGGGCCGGCAGCGGGATGGTCACGGTGATCACCGTAGGCCCTCCCACCGGGCTGACCACTCCGAGCGTGCCGTCGACGCCCGACAGGCGGTCCGTGAGCCCGGCCAGCCCGCTCCCCCGGCCCGACGGGTCCGGGGCGCGCACCGCCGCGCCGCCCACGCCGTCGTCGTGCACGCGCAGCACCAGGGCGCGCACCGCCGCGCCGGTGGCCGCGTCGGCGACGGGCTCGACGCCCGCGACGACGTCCACGCCGCTCGCGCGGGCGTGCTTGGTCGCGTTGGCGACGAGCTCCGCGACGGCGAAGTAGGAGATCGCGGTGACGCTGGGCGGCAGGTCGGCACCCTCGAGCCCGACGGCGTGCACCCGCACCGGCAGCGCGGCGCGGGCGGCCAGCGTCTCGAGGGCGACGGCGAGGCCCGCGTCCAGCGCGGGCGGGCGGATGCCGCGGGCGAGCTCGCGCAGCTCCGCCAACGTGTCCTTGGTGCTGGAGTGGGCCGTCTCCAGGACGGCCGCGAGCTCGGCCGTGTCCACGCCGGCGCCGGCGCCGCCGGCGCCGTCACGGAGCAGCTCGCGCGCCTCGCCGATCTGCATGGCCACGGCCACGAGGTGCGCCTGGGTGCCGTCGTGCAGGTCGCGCTCGATGCGCCGCAGGCGCTCGTCGGCATCCTCCACCGTCACCGCCCGGGCCCGCTCGGCGTACGCGACACGCAGGCTGGCCCGTGTGGGGCTGAGCAGCCCCACGGCCAGCAGGCGGAAGAGCCCGACGAACAGCGCCTGGAACTGCGGCCACAGGTAGAAGAGGATCACGCCGGCCGCCACGAGCAGGAGCTGTCGGGCCGGGGTGTCGACGAACCAGTCCGTGCCGAACGACGCCCCCCGGTGCCACGTGCCGTCGTGCGCCTGCTGCAGCGGCAGCCAGCCCGACCAGAACCAGTGCGTCATCCCGCCGAGGGCCACTGCCAGGAACACCGTGCTCACGACGAACCCCGCGATGGCCAGCGGGAACGTGACGAACATGTACAGCAGCGCCCGCCACGCCGTCGCGTCGCCGAGCATCCCGCCGAGGCGGCGCCAGAAGCCCTTGCGGGGCGTGCGCGGGGCGGGCTCGGCGATCTCCACGCCCAGGTACCGCACCGCCATCCGCCGGTACATCGAGCCCCAGCCGCGCGCCCCGAGCAGCACGCCGCCGGCGACGAACAGGCCCACCACCGTCACCGCGACACCCGCCATGAAGGACACCGTGATCAGCGAGTAGGCAAGAGCGAACGGCGCCAGCAGGAGCGCGAGCCACAGGAAGCCGTACGCCCGCCAGGTGCGGCGGTCGAACGGAGCGAGCAGGAACGGCGGCGCCCCGTCGTGAGCCGCGCGGGGGGACGCGGCCGGACGCGCCGCCGTCTGCGGGGTCGCCTGTGCGGACGACGGCGAGGGTGCGGACGACGGGACGGAGCCGTCGGTGGACGTCATGCTGGACATGCTTCCAGGCTGCCGCCCGCGGCGCCGGGCCGACATCCGGCGGGCCACCCCGCGCACGGGGGCTGTCCCCCGTCTCGTCGCCGGTCGAGCGTGGCGAAACCCCACCGCTGGTCGAGCCTGTCGAAACCCGGTGACGTGGTCTCGACACGCTCGACCGACGGGCAGGGTCTGGACAAGCTCGACCAGCGGTGGTGGCGTCAGTATCAGTAGCGGTAGTGCTCCGCCTTGTACGGGCCCTCGACCGGCACGCCGAGGTACTCGGCCTGGTCCTTGCTCAGCTCGGTGAGCCGCACGCCGAGGGCGTCGAGGTGCAGGCGCGCGACCTTCTCGTCGAGCACCTTGGGCAGGCGGTACACCTGGCGCTCGTACTGGCGCTCCTCGGCGGGGCGGGCCATGTCGGCGAACAGCTCCATCTGCCCGATCACCTGGTTGGCGAACGAGTTGGACATGACGAACGACGGGTGGCCGGTCGCGTTGCCGAGGTTGAGCAGGCGACCCTCGGACAGCACGATGATCGACCGCTCGGCACGGCCGTCGGCGGCCGGCAGGGTCCACTCGTGGACCTGCGGCTTGATCTCGGTCCTCACGACGCCCGGGACGGCGGCCAGCCCGGCCATGTCGATCTCGTTGTCGAAGTGCCCGATGTTGCCGACGACGGCCTTGTCCTTGAGCGCGAGCATGTGCTCGACCCGCACGACGTCCTTGTTGCCCGTGGTGGTGATGACGAAGTCCGCCTCGCCGATGACGTCGTCGAGGCGCGCCACCTGGAAGCCGTCCATCGCCGCCTGCAGCGCGCAGATCGGGTCCACCTCGGACACGATGACGCGGGCGCCCTGGCCGCGGAACGCCTCGGCGGCGCCCTTGCCGACGTCGCCGTACCCGCACACGAACGCGACCTTGCCGCCGATGAGGACGTCCGTGGCACGGTTGATGCCGTCCGGCAGCGAGTGGCGGATGCCGTACTTGTTGTCGAACTTCGACTTCGTCACCGAGTCGTTGACGTTGATCGCCGGGAAGATCAGCTCCCCCGCCTCGGCGAGGTGGTAGAGCCGGTGCACGCCCGTGGTCGTCTCCTCGGTGACGCCGCCGATGCTCTGCGCGACCGTCGTCCAGCGCAGCGGGTCGGAGTCCAGCGCCCGGCGCAGCACGCCGCGCACCACGTTCATCTCGTGCGTGTGGTCCGGCTCGCCCGGCAGCGTGTCGGGCGGCACCACGCCGGCGCGCTCGTACTGCAGGCCGAGGTGCACGAGCATCGTGGCGTCGCCGCCGTCGTCGAGGATGAGGTTCGGCCCGCCCTGGCCGTTCTCCGCGCCCGGCCACACGAGGATCCGCTCGGTGCAGTCCCAGTACTCCTCGAGGCTCTCGCCCTTCCACGCGAAGACGGGCACGCCCTGCGGGTCCTCGGGGGTGCCGTGCGGGCCGACGACGATCGCCGCCGCCGCCTCGTCCTGCGTGCTGAAGATGTTGCAGCTCGCCCAGCGCACCTCGGCGCCGAGCGCGACGAGCGTCTCGATGAGGACGGCGGTCTGCACCGTCATGTGCAGGGATCCGGCGATGCGGGCTCCCGCCAGCGGCTGCGCCTGGCCGTACTCGGCACGCAGCGCCATGAGGCCGGGCATCTCGTGCTCGGCGAGGCGGATCTGGTGCCGCCCGGCCTCCGCCAGCGCGAGCGAGCGCACCTTGTAGCGGCCGGGAGCCTCGTCGAAGCCTGTCGTACCGGGTGCCTCAGCGGTCGTGGACATGGTCGCCCTCCTGGGGTCTGCGGGATGAGCCGTGTGCGCTGGGGGCTCCCGTCTGCGCGCGGCCCGCCGTCGTCGGCGTGGGCCAGCACCCAGGGTAGACCGCGGCGCACCCGGGACGCAGCGAGGCCGGCACCATGGGGGTGCCGGCCTCGTCTCGTCGTGCTCCGGGCTGGCGTCAGCCGTTCTTCGACGCGCGGTAGCCCGCGTTGCGCGCGGCGGCGGCCGTGGTGAAGCACTCCTCCGGGGTGGTCACCTCGTAGTACCGCCCACCCGGCACGTGGTAGATCCCGGACTGGTTGCCCTTGACCGGGGCCCAGCTGGGGCAGTCGTCCTTGCTGACCGGCGTCGTGCGCGAGGGCTTCTTGCCCTGCTTGACGACGAGCTTCTGGGTGAGCTTCTTCGTCTTCGTGCTCGACCAGACCTTCTTCTTGGCCGACGTCAGCTTGTACGTCTTGTAGGTGACCTTCGTGGTCACCGTGTACGTGCCGGCCTTGAGCGCGACGGACGTCTTGTTCTTCGCGAGGTGCTTGCCGCGCTGGGCGACCGTGAGCGTCTTGGACTTCACGGAGACCTTGCCCTTGGCGGTGACGCTCGGCTTGACCGTCGCCTTCTTCGTGTAGGGCGCGGTCTTCGTGCCGATCTTCTTGATCGTCACCGACGTCGCTGTCGCGGCCGACGCCGGCGGCGCGGCCAAGGTCGCGGGGACGACGGCGAGCGGCGCCGCCAGGAGCGTCACGGCGGTGACGAGGGCGACGAGGCGGCCGGGGCGGCCGGGGCGTCGGGGCAGGCTGAACGTCACGGTTTCTCCGGGGGTAGGGCGGCCTCGATCCCCGAGGCCGGCGTCCGCATGACCTCCTGCGGACGCGCCCCTCGCGGGGCCGCGCGCCGGCGTCCCTCCCAGTATGTGCGGGGCAACCGTTCGACCTGCCCCGTCTGACCGGTTCCTCACCCGGGTGAAACTGTGACGTCGGCCGCCGCGCGCCGCGGTCCGTCGCCGTCCCCGGTCGGGAGGACGACGGACCACGACGGCCGGCACCGGGCTACCGCAGACCGCGCACCCACTGGGTGGACGAGCCGTACACGGACGCCCCGGAGCGGTCGACGACCTTCCAGACGCCGCCCTTCGCGGCGGACGCGCTGATGCCGTTCACCGTGACGATGATCTGCTCGCACCCCTCGCCGTCGCTGGCGTACGGGGAGGCGGCGACGTCGCGGTAGGTCCGCCCGTCCGAGCCCACGTAGACGACGTCGATGTCGGACCAGACGTCGGTGGCGTACCCGCCGAGGGTGCACCCGACGAACCACGCGTCGATGGAGCGGTCGGAGTAGGCCTCCGTGTCCCACAGCGTCTGCAGCCAGAAGTTGCCGACGTACCACTTGCCGGCCGCGTAGGGGTCGGCACGGCTCGAGTCGACGTACAGCGTCACGGCCTTGGAGTAGGCGGTGCCCGCGACGTTCGACACGCGCAGCCGGACATCCATGAGCGTGTGCTGCGACCGCGCCGTGAATCCGGTCGACGACGACGTGCGGCCCGACATGTTCTCCCACTTGCCGGACTCCGCGGTGCGCTTCTGCCACTGGTAGTGCAGCCAGCCGCCGGTGGCGGACGCCGAGAAGCGGACCCCGGTCCCGGTACGGACGTACAGGCCCTTCGGCTGGCTCGTCACCGTCGGCTTGCTCACGCCGACGGGCCAGCGCACGGTCGCCGTCCTCGCGCTCGTCCGGGCCGAGGCGTAGTACCCCGCCCGCACGCCCTTCACGGTCACGCTGATGCGCTTGCCGTGCTGGGCGGACGTCAGCGTGAACGACGAGCGGGTCGCCCCCTTGATGGCGGTGCCGTTCGCGCGCCACTGGTACCGCCACGACGACGGCTTCGGCGTCCAGGTGCCGCGACTGCTCACCTTGAGGGTGGAGCTGACCCGCACCGTGCCGGAGATCGTCGGGGCAGACGTGCGCGAGTAGACCTTCAGCACCGTGGCGGAGGCGCTCGTCACGGACTTCGTGGCGTAGCCCGAGCGGCTCCCGGTCACGGTGACGGTGAGCTTCTTGCCGGCGTGCTTCGCCGGGATCGAGTACGACGACGCCGTGGCGCCGCGGACCGCCGTGCCGTTGACGCGCCACTGGTAGCGGTAGGTGCTCGCGGACGGCGTCCACGTGCCCCGCGAGACCGAGACCTTGGCGCCCGCGCGCACGGTGCCGCTGATCTTCGGTCGCGGCGCCGACAGGACGCCCGCCGCGACCGTCGACGCGGCGCTCGTGCGGGCGGCCGTGGCGTACCCGGTCTTGGTCCCGGTCACCCGGACGCGCAGGGTCGCGCCCCGGACCGACGACGTCGGCGTGTAGGTGGACTTCGTCGCCCCGGAGATCGCCCGGCCGGACGCGTACCACTGGTACCTCAGCGTGGTGCCGGACGTCCACGTGCCCGGCTTCGCGGTGACCCTCGACCCGACGCGCACGGTGCCCGACAGCGCCGGGGTGGGGGCGGTGAGCACCCCGGCCCCGACCTTCGCGGTGGCGCTGGTGCGGGTCGTGGTCTCGTACCCGGTCCGCGTGCCGGTCACGGCGACGACCAGGGTCTTGTCCTTGTCCACCGCCTTCGGCGTGTACGTGGTCGCCTCGCCGACCGGTACGCCGTCCACGGTCCAGCGGAACGCGAGCGCGGTCCCCTCGGGCCACTCGCCCGGCGCCGGCGTCACCTTGCCGCCCACGCGGACCGTGCCCGGGAGCACGGGGTCGCTACCGGTGAGCGTCCCGGCGGAGACGACGCCGCCTGCCGTCACGACGACCGCGGCCGAGGTGGCGCCGTCGACGGACCCCTCCGACGCGGTGCCCGTCACCTCGACGCTGAGCCTCGTGCCGACCGTCGCGGGCGCGAGCGTCAGCGTGGCCGCGGTCTCGCCGGGCAGCTCCACGCCGTCGGCGAACCAGCGGTAGCCGAACGTCAGCCCCTCCGGCGTCCACAGCGCGGGCCGCGGGTCGACGGAGACCAGCTCGCCCACGCGCGGCGAACCCGTCAAGGTCAGCTGCTCCGGCGCGGGCGCGACCACGTCGACGGGCACCACCGGCTCGGTCGGCTCGGTCGGCTCGGTCGGCTCGGTCTGCTCGGTCGGCTCGGTCGGCTCGGTCGGGTCGGTCGGGTCGGACACCGGGTCGACGGTCGCGTCGACGACGGACGACGCCGGGGGCGGCGCGGGGTCGGTGGCCGCGGTGGCGACGGGCGCGACGAGCAGTGGCGCCATCACCAGCGAGAGTGCGGCGACGAGCGCCGTCGTCCGCGCACGACGGCGCTCGCGACGGGACAGGACAGGTTCCACGGATCCTCCGGGACTCGTGCCGACCGGGACGCCGGCCGGCATGGGGGCACGGCCGTGCGGCCACAGCGGCTCCGGTGCCGGTCGCCGCGACACGCGCGGGCGCGATCGGGGCGGTGCTGCGCCGAGTATCGGGCCCGGGTGACGGCCCGAACCCCCCGGATGCCGGGGCCGGGCACATTTCACCCGGCCCAGGACCGAACTTCACCCGCAGTCGCACCCGTCGCGGGCGCTCCGGACTCCGCCGGGACCGAGCCTCCCCCGGGGCACCGACCGAGGGCGGGAGACCGCCAGGTTGCCGATCCCTTGACGATGGCTTCATCAACGCTCGACCCCGGGTGGCGGCCGAGAGTGGCCGGGGCCACACTGAACGGGCCGCGAACGTGAGCGGCGCCACGCCGCACATCACATTCGGATAACGATCACTTCACGCTTCTGACCAGCAGAAAGCCGGTAAAGCCCCAGGACAACAAGGAATAAACGTGCAGATCCGGCACGGGGTGCCGGTTCGCCACGGCACCCGTCGACGTAGGAGGGTGCTTGATGCCCTTGTGCCCACCGAAGCTGCGGAAGCACGTGAACCCGTGACCGGTGCTCGACGCATCGCCCGGCGATCCGTGGGTACATCCGAACGTGATGGAAGGTGGCGAGCCTGCCCGTATGACGGGAGACAGCAGTACCACCACAACGCCCGCCGAGACGACCGCGGTGACGCCCGCGGTGTCGGTGAGAGGCGTGTACAAGGTCTTCGGCCCCAAGCCCGGCGAGGCGGTCCGCCGCCTGGAGGCCGGCGCTTCGCGCGACGAGGTGAAGAGCCTCGGGACCGCCGCAGTGATCGACGCGACCTTCGACGTGGCCCCCGGCGAGATCTTCGTCGTCATGGGCCTGTCCGGCTCCGGCAAGTCGACCCTCATCCGCATGCTCAACGGCCTGTGGACCCCGAGCGCGGGTGACGTCCTCCTCGGGGACGCCAACCTCGCCACGGTGGACGGCAAGCGTCTGCGCGAGCTGCGCCGTAGCCGGGTCAGCATGGTCTTCCAGCACTTCGCGCTGCTCCCGCACCGCACGGTGCTCGACAACGCCGCGTACCCGCTGGAGATCCAAGGGGTCGGCAAGGCCGAGCGCCAGGAGAAGGCGCAGCAGGCGCTCGACATGGTCGGCCTGTCCGGCTGGCAGGACTCCCTGCCGTCGCAGCTCTCCGGCGGCATGCGCCAGCGTGTGGGCCTCGCCCGCGCGCTCGCGGCCGACACCGACGTGCTGCTCATGGACGAGGCGTTCAGCGCCCTCGACCCGCTGATCCGCTCGGAGATGCAGGAGCAGCTCCTGGAGCTCCAGGAGAAGCTCGGCAAGACGATCATCTTCATCACCCACGACCTCAACGAGGCCATGCACCTCGGCGACCGCATCGCCGTCATGCGCGACGGCCGCATCGTGCAGATCGGCACCGCCGAGCAGATCCTGTCCGACCCGGCCAACTCCTACGTGGAGAAGTTCGTGGCCGACGTCGACCGTTCCCGCGTGCTCACCGCCTCGTCCGTCATGCAGCGCCCGCGCCTCACGGTGCCGGCCGGCGGCGGGCCCCGGCAGGCGGCCCGCGAGATGCGCGAGGCCGAGGTGTCCGGTGCCTTCGCCGTCGACCGTCGCCGAGTGCTCAAGGGCCTCGTCCGCGCCGACGACGCCGTGCGCGCCACCAAGGAGGGGGTCGAGAAGCTCGAGGGCCTCATCGACGCCGACGTGACCTCGGTGCACCAGGACACGCCGATCGCCGAGCTGTTCGCGCCGGCGGCGGAGTCCGCCGTGCCGCTCGCGGTGGTCGACGACGAGGGCCGTCTGGTCGGCGTCGTGCCGCGCGTGACGCTGCTCGAGGCGATGGCCGGAGAGGCCGTCGAGAACGGCAACGTCTCCACGCCCGAGAAGACGCTGCAGGAGGCGCAGCTGCGTCCGACCGACGACGAAGCCACCGGGACGACGGAAGGAGCCACGGCATGATCTCCGCCGCGACCGACACCCTCGTCCCCCGCGTCCCCGTCGGGGACTGGATCGAGACCGCGATCGACTGGGTCACCGACACGTTCGACCCGCTCTTCGACGCGATCAAGACGTTCTTCGAGTCCATCTACGACAGCCTGGACTGGGTGCTCAGCACCCCGCCGTTCTTCGTCGTCGCCATCGTGCTCGCCGCGATCGCGTTCTGGGCCAAGGGCTGGAAGCTCGCCGTCGGGTCCCTGGTCGGCTTCGTGCTCATCGCCGCGATGGACCAGTGGGACAACGCCATGGACTCCCTGGCGCTCGTGCTGCTGGCCTCCGTGGTCGCGCTCCTGATCGGTATCCCGCTCGGGATCTGGTCGGCACGCAACGAGCACGTCTCCCGCATCGTGCGACCGATCCTCGACTTCATGCAGACGATGCCCGCCTTCGTCTACCTGATCCCGACGGTCGTCATCTTCCTCACCGGCCCCGTGCCCGGCATCATCGCGACCATCGTGTTCGCGCTCGCCCCCGGCGTGCGGTTCACGGAGCTGGGCATCCGCCAGGTCGACTCCGAGGTGGTCGAGGCGGGACGTGCCTTCGGCTCCACGGACCGCCGCATCCTGCGGCAGATCCAGATCCCGCTGGCGATGCCCACGATCATGGCGGGCGTCAACCAGGTGATCATGCTCGCCCTGTCGATGGTGGTCATCTCCGGCATGGTCGGCGCCGGCGGCCTCGGTGGCGACGTCGTGGGCGCGCTGTCGAGCGTCGACATCGCGCTCGGGTTCGAGGCCGGCCTCGCGGTCGTGTTCCTCGCGATCTACCTCGACCGCGTCACGTCGGCCCTCGCGGACCGCTCCCCCGTCGCGAAGGCCCTCAAGGCCGCGCGCTGAGGACTGCACTCCCGTCGCGCGGCGGTCGGGCTCCGGCCGCCGCGCGACGCCAACGGAAGGAATACATGCTCTTCGGACGGAACCTTCGCCGTCTCGCCGCCACCGGCGGCGCACTCACCCTCGCCGTCTCCCTCGCCGCGTGCGCCTCGAGCGCCTCCGGCGACGCGGGCCCCGGCCCTGCCGGCGACCAGAAGGACCTCACCCTCGCCTACGGCTCCGGCTGGGCCGAGGCCGAGGCGGTCTCCTACCTGTGGAAGGACCTCCTCGAGAGCGAGGGTTACGACGTCACGGTGAAGTCCGGGGACATCGGGGTCGTCTACACCGCGCTCGCGGGCGGCGACTACGACCTCACCGTGGCCGCCTGGCTCCCGAACACCCATGCCGCATACCTGGAGCAGTACGGCGACGACGTCTCCGACCAGGGCGTGTGGTACGACCAGGCCCGGATCACCATCGCCGTGAACGAGGACTCGCCGGCGAAGACCATCGGCGACCTCAAGACGTATGCCGACGACTACGGCAACAAGCTGGTCGGCATCGAGGCGGGCGCCGGACAGACCAAGATCACCAAGGACGTCGTCGTGCCGACCTACGGCCTGGACGACCTGGACTACACGATCTCCTCCACCCCGGCCATGCTCGCCGAGCTCCAGGGCGCGATCGACCAGGGCAACGACATCGCCGTCACGCTGTGGCGCCCGCACTGGGCCTACGACGAGTTCCCCGTCCGTGACCTCGAGGACCCCGAGGGCACGCTCGGCGGCGCGGAGGAGATCCACAACTGGGGCACGAAGGACTTCTCGGAGCGCTACCCGCAGGCGTCGACCTGGTTCCAGGCGTTCGAGATGGACGACGAGCAGCTCTTCAGCCTGCAGAACCTCATGTTCAACGACCCCGAGCACACGGACGACCCCGAGGGGGCCGTCGACGCGTGGCTCGAGCAGAACCCCGACTTCTTCGACGACCTCAAGGCCGCCGCAACCGCCTGAGTCGTCCGGAGCGGACCGCACGACGGCCCGCACCGGTACAGCCAGATCCCAAGGAGGACAGCATGAACACGCGTCACACCCGACGAGTCGCCGCCGCCGGCGGCACCCTCGCACTCGCCTTCTCCCTCGCCGCCTGCGCGTCGAGCGACGACGGCGGGTCGGACACCGCCTCGGGCGACGAGAAGGAGATCACGATCGGCATCCCGTCCGGCTGGGACGAGGGCATCGCCGTGTCGAACCTCTGGGCCAAGGTGCTCGAGGAGAAGGGCTACGAGGTCGAGACCAAGACCGCCGACATCGGCGTGGTCTTCACCGGCCTGGCCGGCGGCGACATGGACGTGCTGTTCGACACGTGGCTGCCGATCACGCACGCCGACTACGTCGACAAGTTCGGCGACGACATCTCCGACCTCGGCACCTGGTACGACGACGCCAAGCTCACCATCGCGGTGAACGAGGACTCGCCCGCCAAGACGATCGGCGACCTCGCCACCTACGCCGACGACTACGACAACAAGCTGGTCGGCATCGAGGCGGGCGCCGGGCTCACCAAGGTGACCAAGGAGAACGCCATCCCGACCTACGGTCTGGAGGGCCTCGACTACACGATCTCGTCGACCCCGGCGATGCTCGCCGAGCTCAAGGGCGCCGTCGACAAGGGCAACAACATCGCCGTCACGCTGTGGCGCCCGCACTGGGCCTACGACGAGTTCCCCATCCGTGACCTCGAGGACCCCGAGGGCACGATGGGCGACGCCGAGGAGATCCACACCTACGGCACCGCCGACTTCGCGGACCGCTACCCGGAGCTCTCCGGCTGGCTAAAGGACTTCACCCTCGACGACAAGCAGCTGTTCTCGCTGGAGAACCTCATGTTCAACGACGAGGAGTACGCGGACGACCCCGAGGCCGCCGTCGACGCGTGGCTGAAGGACAACCCGGACTTCGTCGACCAGGTCACGGGCGGCGCCGCCGCCGGCAAGTGACGGTCCTGCCCAGGTAGTTCGATTCGAGCCGAGGTGGGACGTGACCCTCCGGTCACGTCCCACCTCGGCTCTTCTCGTCCATCCGCAAGGACGTGCGAACTACCTCGGCGACGTGCGAACTACCTCGGCGAGGATCGGACTACCTCGGCGCCGGTCGGTACGGTGACCTGGTGCCCCGCTCCTTCCTCGGCCCGCTCGGTCGCGACCGCGACCGGCTGCACCTGGTCCTGATGCTCGCGCTGACCTTCTCCACGGGCATCGCCGACGCCGTGGGGTACCTCGGTCTGGACCGGGTGTTCACCGGCAACATGACGGGCAACGTCGTGATCCTCGGGATGGCGCTGGCCGGCGCCGACGACCTGCCCGTCGTCGGCCCGCTGCTCGCGCTGGGCACGTTCATGGCCGGGGCGGTGCTCGCGGGCGTGGTGCTGCGCCCGGTGCAGGTGGGCTGGACGCCCCGCACCACCGGGCTGTTCGCGACCGTGGGGCTGCTGCTGGCCGCGATCACGGTGCTGCTCGTCGTCTCCGCCGACGCCCTTCCGCACGCCGTCCAGCTCACGGTGACGGGGCTGCTCGCCCTCGCGATGGGGACGCAGGCGGCGACGGCACGACACCTGTCGGTCAAGGACGTCACGACCGTCGTCGTCACGTCGACCATCACCGGCCTGGCCGCCGACTCCCGGCTCGCGGGCGGTCACGGCACGAACTCCGGGCGGCGCGTCGCCGCGATCGCCCTCATCTGCGCCGGCGCCGCCGCCGGCGCGCTGCTGCTGCAGGCCCACCTGGCGTGGGGCGTGGGCGTGAGCGCCGTGCTCACGCTCCTCGTCGCCGCCCTCGGACACACCACGGAGGAAGCCGCATGACGTTCGTCCCCCCGAGCCCCCACCCCACGCGCCCCGACCTGCGCGGCACGTTCGGGATGGTCGCGTCCACGCACTGGCTGGCGAGCGCGAGCGCCCAGTCCGTGCTGGAGCGCGGCGGCAACGCGTTCGACGCCGCCGTGGCGGGGGCGTTCGTGCTGCACGTCGTCGAGCCGCACCTCAACGGCCCTGGCGGGGACATGACGGCGGTCCTCGCGACGGCGGACGCGCCCACGCGGCCGCGCGTGCTCATGGGGCAGGGGCCTGCCCCGGCGGGGGCCACGATCGCGCACTACCGCGACGGCGAGGGACTGGACCTGGTGCCCGGCTCGGGCGCGCTCGCGGCCGCCGTGCCCGGCGCCGTCGACGCGTGGCTGCTGCTGCTGCGCGACCACGGCACCTGGACCGTCGCGGACGCCCTCGCCCCGGCGCTCGGCTACGCCCGCGACGGCCACCCCGTGCTGGCGGCCGTGTGCCGCACGATCGAGGGGGTCGGCGAGCTGTTCCGGGAGCACTGGCCCACCTCGGCGGAGCGGTGGCTGCCGGGCGGGCACACCCCGCGGCCCGGCGACCTGGTCACCAACCCGGAGCTGGCGGGCGTGCTCGAGCGGCTGACGGCCGCGGAGGCCACCTCCGCTGCGGAAGGCGCCGACCGGGCTGCCGCCGTCGACGCCGCCCGCACCGCGTGGCGTGCCGTCGTCGGCGAGGCGGTCGAGGAGTTCGTGCGCACCCCGCACCGGCACGCCGACGGCCGCGACCACGCGGGCGTCCTCACGGCGGCGGACGTCGCCGGGTTCGAGGCCTCGTTCGAGGACGCCGCGACGGTCGACTTCCGCGGGCACACCGTGGCCAAGACCCGCGCCTGGGGGCAGGGCCCCGCGCTGCTGCAGGCGCTGCGGATCCTCGACGGGTTCGACGACGCGCGGCTCGACCCCTCCACCGAGGCCGGCGCGCACACGGTGCTCGAGGCGCTCAAGCTCGCGCTCGCTGACCGCGACACCTGGTTCGGTGACGGGTCCAGCGACGGCGGCGAGCCCGTGCCCCTCGACGTCCTGCTCTCCGCGGAGTATGCGGCCGCCCGCCGCGCGCTGATCGGAGACCGCGCGTCCCACGACGTGCGCCCCGGTGACGTGCCCGGCCGCACGACGCCGCCCGCTCCCCCGCTGCGCACCTCGTACGCCACGGACGTGCCCGCCGCCGCCCTGCCGGGTGCGCCGACCGGCGGCGCGGCGGCCGGCATCGGCGAGCCGACCGTCGTCGTCGGGGCCCGAGCGCCCCTGAACGGCGACGGCCTGGAGACCGACGCGACGGGCGCGACCCGGGGGGACACGTGCCACCTGGACGTCGTGGACCGCTGGGGGAACATGATCAGCGCGACGCCGTCGGGCGGGTGGCTCCAGTCCTCCCCCACGGTGCCCGGGCTCGGGTTCGCGCTGGGCACCCGGCTGCAGATGACATGGCTGGACGAGGCGTCGCCGTCGGCGCTGGTGCCGGGCCGGCGCCCGCGCACCACGCTCACCCCGACGCTCGTGCTGCGCGACGGCGAGCCCGTGCTGGCGTGCGGGTCGCCGGGCGGCGACCAGCAGGACCAGTGGCAGCTCGCGTTCCTGCTGCGCGTGCTGGTCGGTGGCTACACGCCGCAGGAGGCGATCGACGCGCCCGCGCTGCACACCACGTCCGCGCCGGGTTCGTTCTGGCCCCGCACGTGGACGCCCGGCGGGGCCGTCGTCGAGGACCGGCTGGGCGCCGACGTCCTCGCCGGGCTGGCCGAGCGCGGCCACGTGCTCACCCTCGCCGGGGACTGGGCGCTCGGGCGGCTCAGTGCCGTCACCCGCGACCCGGCCACCGGCGTGCTCGGCGCGGCGGCGAACCCCCGCGGCGCGCAGGGGTACGCCGCCGGCCGGTGACGTCCGTCCCGGCTCAACCGGCGGTGGCGACGACCTCGACAGGCTCGGGGTCGGCCTGGCGGGGAGGGAGGGACGCCTTGCGCCGGAGGAACGGCGACGCGTCGAGGAGCGGCCGGTAGTCGTACTCGATCGGGTCGCCGCTGAACGAGAGCCCGTCGCGCAGCCGCTCCCTGGTGACGGGACCGCCGGAGAGGTCGAAGGACTGCGGGTTCCGGAACTTCTCGACCGAGGCGAAGTAGTCGTAGAACTTGTAGACGCCTCCCCGCGGCGAGGCGGAGGCCAGCCAGGCGTTGGGGATGCCGTAGGCGTCCGCGACGATGAGCCCGTGCAGGGAGGACGTGACGACCCGCTTGCACGAGAGCAGCTCCCGGACCACGGCCTCCACGTCGGTCCGGGCGAAGTCGATCAGCTTCACACCGGGGCCGAACGTCGCCCGTGCCCAGCGGCGCTCGCTCCAGCGCACCACGACGCCGTACTCGTGCGTGATCGGCACCTTCGGCAGGTAGTACAGCGGGAGCAGCAGGGCCGGGTCGCCGTAGACCTCGGGCACCTCGATGCCGAAGCCCTTGGACGCGCCGAGCTTCGCCCGGGTCAGGGGGCCGCGGACCGCGGTGTACTGCGCGTCCGGGGACACCTCGTCCCTGCCCTCGGTGCCGTAGGTGCCGCTGCCCCAGACGACGGTGCCGGCGGTGGCCTGGCTGATGATCGAGCCGATCACCATGTAGTGCGGCTTCGTCCGGTCGGCGACCACCACCTTCTTGCCCGTCATCTTCCGCACGAGCCAGGGCGAGAGGAGGTCCCCGAAGTTCGGGCGGTAGGTGAAGTAGTTGAGCGGGACCTTGCCCTCCACCTCGATGAGGTCCGCCACCTCGTAGTCGTCGAGCAGACGGCGCGAGCGCCGCGTGCCGAAGACGTCCGGGACACGGCGCCCGAGACCGGCCCTCGCCGCACGAGCGAGCCGGTCTCGGACAGGGGGATACGTCGACATGCTCTCTGCTCCGGTGCTTCAGGTCCGCAGTGCCAGGCTGGAGAGCGGCGCAGCGGGACGTCCAGATTGTGCATTATTCCGATCAGGCTACAGGGTTTTCACGGTCGGAAGCCGCCGGGACCCGGCACGGGCGACGGCCCGCCGGAGGAGGACTCCGACGGGCCGTCGCGATCAGCCGTGCGGGACGGTCAGCCGAGCGTCACCGCGTCGAGCGCGTCGACCATGCCGTCACCGAAGAACGAGTTCTCCTCCGGCGTCCCGACGCATGTCGGCCCGACGGGCGTGGTGCCGCAGGGCCGGTCGTCGGCCTGGTCGCGCACCGCCTGCTCGAGCTGCGCGGGCGTCCAGTCGGGGTGCGCGGACACCATGAGCGCCAGCACTCCCGCGACGTGCGGCGACGCCATCGACGTGCCGCTCTTGGTGTCCCACGTGCCGTTCAGCTCGGTCGAGACGATGGCGCTGCCCGGGGCAGCCACGTCGATCTTGCCGAGGCCGCGGTTGGAGAACGAGCTGAGCGCGCCCGTGCTCGTCACCGACGACACCGTCACCACACCGTCCGCCTCCGTCGGGATGTCCTCGCAGCCGGAGTTGATGGTGCGGTCCACGGCCGTGGAGTCGTTCGGGCTCGACGTGTCCTGCGTGTTGTTCGCCAGGTCGGTGGACGCGTTGCCGGCCGCGGCCGCGTGCACCGCTCCCCGGTCGGTGGAGAAGTCGATCGCGCGGCGCACGGCCTCCTTCACGGCCGCCTGGTCGGGCTGGTCGGCGCACCAGTACATGAACGGGTCGATGTAGTACGAGTTGTTGGTGACGTCCACGCCGTGCAGGCCCGCCCACACGAAGCCGCAGACGGCGTACTCCGGGTAGATGAAGCCGTCGTCGTTGACGACCTTCACCGACGCCATCTTCACGCCCGGCGCGACGCCGACGATGCCGAGGCCGTTGTCGGCGGCGGCGATGGTGCCGGCCACGTGGGTGCCGTGGTCGGACGTCGTGGGCAGCCAGCCGGTGGCCGACGTGTCGGGCCGGCCCGCCGCCGTGCAGTTCACCGACGCGTCGGTGTCGACCTGCGTGGCGAGGTCGGGGTGGGTGACGTCGATGCCGGAGTCGAGCACCCCGACCAGCACGTCCGGCGAGCCCGGGTCGATCTCGATCGCCTGGTCGGCCTTGATCATCGCCATGTCCCACTGGGTGGCCTCGCCGGGATCCGGGACGGCCGCCGTGCCGGCGTCGTCCTCGACGCCCGCACCGGGCTTCTTGGTGACCTTCGGCGTGAAGGGGCCGCCCTTGGCCCCGGGCACGTCGGCCGCGGCGGCCGGCGTGCCCTCGCTCACCGGGACGGTGCGGGTGACCCCGACCGACTCGACCGCGTGCCCCTTCGCGAGGCGGACGACGTCGGGCCGGAAGTCCTCGCGCGCGGAGTGCGCGACGACGACGCCGATCTCGGGCCACGACTGCACGACGACCCCGCCCGCCGCCTCGACCGCCCGCGCGGCGAGGCGGGTCTGGCCGGGGTTGGCGTGCTTGGCGTTGACGACGTAGGAGAAGGTCTGACCGTCCGGGGTGGCGACCGGGACCGGGGTGGAGGGCGGCTCGGCCGCGGTGTCGCCGGCGACGGCGGCGCTGCCGGCGCCCGCGATCAGGAGAGCCGTGGCGGCGCCGACGGCGACCAGACGCGCGCGATGGGTGGTGCGCATGCTCATGGTGACCCCTTCGTGAGGTGCGGCCGCCGGAAGCGGCCGTCAAGGGTGACAGTAGAGCGCGAACCTCGTGAATGTGAGGTGAAGCACACTCAGCCGGGGCGCGTGCCGAGCGCCGCCCGGACGCCCTCCGTCACCTCGGGGGTGAGCGTGCGCGCGAACGTCGCGGTGAGGTGGCCGTGGTCGAAGTACGCGACGACGCCGCCGATCACCGGGTGGCAGACCTCCTCGTCGCACATGAGGTCGGTGACCTCGCGCGCGGTCACCAGCCCGGAGGAGTCGGCGCGGGCGGCGGCGGCCAGCGGGTCCGGCTCGAGCGCCTGCGACGGCGGGGCGCCGCAGTCGTCCCAGGCGACCGGGCCGGTGGCGAGGCAGTCCGGCACGCTGTCCGGCATCGCGGGGGTGTCGCGCAGCACGAGCACGGGAAGGCCCGCGTCGGTGAACGTCGCCAGCGTGTCCGCGTACGCGTCCTGCGCGACGTCGGCCTGCTGGTCCTCCGGGACGTCCGCCAGGAGCTGGTTGGTCCGGGCCGACACGACCACGAGGTCGTACCCGCCGCCGGTGATCGAGTCGGTCGCCCAGCGGGTGGTGTCGAGGCAGCCCTGGGCGTCGGCGGCGGCCTCGTACTCCAGGAGCCGCTCGACCGGGTAGCACGACGACTGCAGGTACGTGTCGACCTGCCAGTCCCCGGCGACCTCCCCCGCCTCCAGCGCCGGCGTCCAGTGCCCGGCGTGCGAGTTGCCCAGCACGGCGATCCGCAGCGGCGCGTCGTCGGAGCCGTAGGAGCAGGAGTTCCGGGTCGTGAACGGCGGGTCGTTCCAGCAACCGTCGGCGTACACGTCGGGCTCGTCCTGCGCGGCCGCCTCCGGCGGGGTGAGCAGGCCCCGGACGTCGCAGGACGGGTCGCGCACCGCGCCGGCGCCCGCGCACTCCCCCGCCGCGGCGACGTTCGCCGGCGCGGCGGCGATGGCCTCGCGCTCGCGGGCCTCCGCCGTCGACGCCGTGGACAGGCCCCAGACCGCGGTGACCCCGACGCACACCGCGAGCAGGCCGAACGTCGCGGCCCGGCGTCGCACCAGCAGCGGCTGGCGACGCAGCGGGTCCTCCACCCAGCGCTTGGTCGCGGCGGCCAGCAGCAGGGACGCCAGCACGACGCCGACCAGCTCGGCCGCGCCCAGCGCGCGCCCGAGCACGTACGGCACCACGACGATCAGCGGCCAGTGCCAGAGGTAGACGCTGTACGAGACGTCGCCCAGCCACTGCACCGGGCGCAGCGCGAGCAGCCCGCCGGGGCCGCCGCGGGCGCCGTCGGCCGCCGCCGCGATCACCAGCGCCGCACCCACCGTGGGCAGCGCTGCCGCGACCCCGGGGAACGGCGTCGACCCGTCGAGGAGGACCACCGCGGCCAGCACGGCCGCGAGCCCGGCCCACGCCAGGGTCGCCCGCACGGGCGCGGACAGCCGCCAGGGGCGGACCGTCACGGCCGCCGCGACGAGCCCGCCGAGCGCGAGCTCCCACAGCCGCGTCGTCGTGACGAAGTACGCCGCGGCCGGGTTCGTCGCCGTCAGGTGCACGGACCACGCGAGGGACACGACGACGACCAGCCCCACCACCGCCGTCGGCAGCCACGTCGAGAACCCCGTGCCGCGCCGGCGCAGGCGCACCGCGAGCCATACCGTCAGCCCGACCAGCACCGGCCACACCACGTAGAACTGTTCCTCGACCGACAGCGACCAGTAGTGCTGGACCGGCGACGCCAGCTCCTCGGCGGCGAGGTAGTCCGTCGCCGACCGGGCCAGCGACCAGTTCTCCACGTACAGGGCTGCGGCGGCGACGTCCCGTGCCACCCGGGCGTGCACGGTCGTCGGGAGCCACAGCAGCGTCGCCGCGAGCGTGGCGAGCAGCACCACCGTCGCCGCGGGGATCAGCCGGCGCACCCGGCGGGCCCAGAACTCCAGCAGGTCGCGCACCCCGCGCACCGGACGGCGCAGCAGGTGGGAGGTGATGAGGAAGCCGGAGATGACGAAGAAGACATCGACGCCCACGTACCCGCCCGTGACCGTGCCCGGCAGCAGGTGGTAGACGAGCACCGCGCTCACCGCCAGCGCACGCAGCCCCTGGACGTCCGTGCGGACGTGCGTGGGCGCGGCCGCCGGGGCGGTCACGCGCTCGGGGGCGCCGACGGGTGCGGACAACGGAGGGCTCCTTCAGAGGGGTGCGGGGCCGGCTCGGAGGATATCCCGGCGGGCCCCGACCCTCCCAAGGCGGGCCCCCGCTCCCGCAGAAAGGGTCGCCAAGATCGCCGCGGTCGCGCGGCGGCCTTCCGCTGTGCCGCCAACCTCGCGATGATGTGCCCCATGTCACAGAAGGCGCGCACCCCGCAGACCCGCCTCAGCAGGCACGCGCTGCTGACCGGCCTCCACCGCCGGCTCCGGCCCCGCACCTACCTGGAGGTGGGCGTGGCCGACGGCTCGAGCCTGCGCCTCTCGTCGGTGCCGAGCGTCGGCATCGACCCCGCCTACGCGATCCGGAAGGAGCTCAGCGCGCCGGTCCGGCTCGCGCGGACCACCGGCGACGAGTACTTCGCCACGACCGACCCGAAGGAGTGGCTCGGCGGCCCGGTCGAGCTGGCGTTCATCGACGGCATGCACCTGTTCGAGTACGCGCTGCGCGACTTCATCAACGTCGAGAAGCACTGCCGGTGGTCGAGCGTCGTCGTCCTCGACGACATGCTGCCGCGGAACGTCGACGAGGCGGCACGGGAGCGGCACACGAGCGCGTGGACCGGTGACGTGTTCCGTGTCGCCGACGTGCTGCGCGCCTACCGCCCCGACCTCACCGTGCTGCCGGTCGACACCAGCCCGACGGGGGTCGTGGTCGTCCTCGGCCTGGACCCGACGAGCACCGTGCTCAGCGACAGCTACGACCAGATCCTCGAGGCGTACGTGCACGACGACCCGCAGCCGGTGCCGCAGTCGGTGATCGACCGGACGGACGCGTGGGACGGCACGCGGCTCCTGAACCGTCCCGTGTGGGGCCTGCTGCACCGCGGCGACCGCCTGTGGCGGCGGCGCGACCGTGGCCTGGCCGAGATCCGCCAGGCGCTGGAGGACCCGAAGACCTACCGCCGTCGTCGTCGGGCGGCGCGGGAGTGGGCGCAGGAGCGGGTCAGAGCGATCTCACCAGCCCGCTGAGCTCGCTCCGGTGGCGGGAGAAGTCGAACGTCCAGTCGGACTTGTACGCCTCCTCCGCCCACCCGCCGGGCGGGTGCGGGATCCGGGGCTGGTTCCAGAAGTAGTGCATCCGCACACCGAGCGGCAGCGCGATCAGCGCCTCGTTGCGGGCCGTGTACGCCTCCTGCGTGAGCACGATCATGTGCTCGAGGTTCTCCGCGAACAGGGTGTTGAACATGGCCGAGCCCCCGAACCCTGCGACCGCCCGGGCACGGGCGAAGATCTCCGCCTGCCGCCCGAGCGAGAACTCCTCGGGATAGATCACCTGGAACCCGGCCTCGGCGAAATAGTCCTCCACCTCCACCCGGTTGAGGCAGCGACGGTTCCCGTACCGGTCCTTGCGCGAGACGAACACCCGGTCCCAGGTGGGCCCCGGGTCCGCGGGCAGGCCGTCGCGGATGCGGCGCCACACCGCGCGGATCTCCGGGTGCACGTAGTACGGGCGGGCGTTGTGGAACATGGGGGTCGCGGCGTACATCGACTCGAGGTACACCGGGTGGTCGACGGTCACGACGTCCTCCGGGCCGATGCCGAAGGCCGCGAGGACCGTGCGCTCGAGCCTGGGGTCGCGCTCGGCCGCGTACCGGAGCCGGAAGACCGCCTTGAGACCGGGGTCGTCCGCCTTCGCGGCGTCCCAGCCCCACAGCCGCGAGATCACCTCGGTCATGAGGTGCCCGTAGTGGCCCGAGTTCTCCGAGTCCAGCAGGTAGTAGGAGCCCGCCAGCTCCTCGACCGGCTGCACGTGCCGCGGGATCCGGGCGAAGTTCTCGTCCACCTGGACCAGCCGCCGGTTGCGGGAGTTGGACAGGTGGTGCCGGAACGAGTCGGGCAGGATCTCGTGCGCCGTATAGGTCAGCGAGTGGCTCACCAGGCCGATCCGGCCCTCGTAGTGCCGCAGGTGGTGCGGGGGGACGGCGACGGTCGTCTCCAGCCCTTGCAGCGGTCGTGACGCGCCGTGGGAGTCGATCGTGGTCGACGACGCGAACTTCTGCTCCGGGAGCAGCGCGAGCTCCTGCACCGTCGTCGTCCCGCCGTTCCGGGTGGACAGCAGGCGGTTCGCCCACCGGTCCGACAGCTTGAGGTAGTGGGTCCCGCTCTTGCGGACCACGATCTCCTCGCGGTCGAGACGCACCTGGGCCACGGCGCGGGACAGCTCGGCGAAGTCGTCGTCGTCGTCCGGCTCCCCGCGCGACAGCGCCCGCGCGAACCGGGCCAGCCTGGCCTCGAGCGGGTTCCCCTCCTTGTACCCCGTGAGCGCCGACCGCGGGATCACGTACTCACCACCCGGCAGGAGGTGGAAGAGCAGCTTCCGCAGCGTCGCCTCGTGCTCCTTCGGCCACCGCTGGCGGACGTCGACGATGCGGTCGACCGGGCCGTGGAGCTTGAGGTACCACTGCAGGTTCGACTCCTTGACGAACCTCAGGTACCGCTGGTGCGTCTCGTCGAGAGCCCACTCGTCGTACGGGGTGGGGGCGATGACGAAGAGGTCCTCGTCCCGGTACGGCTCGACGGCGGTGCGCAGCACGGCCGGTGGGACGTCGTCCGCGACGACGACGACCCGCCGTCGTGCCCCTTCCGTGCGGCGGTGCTGCTGCTCGTCCGACCTGCCAAGCGCCACGACAGTCTCCCCGTCCTCGTGCTCCGCGAAGTCCCCAGTATGGGTGTGCACGCCGCCGCCGTCACGCCCTGACGCCGTCGTGTGCGCAGGTCCGCGGGGTGAGGGGCCGGCCGCGCCGCCGCCCCCACCGGGTCGAGGCCGCCGACTACCCGCGGCGCTGCTCCGGACCCGTCCCGCGAGCGCGGCGCAACGGCGGCCCGACCTGCCGGGCCCGTCGCACTGCCGTGCGCGCGGTGCCACGCACGACCTTCCACGCCCGCGTCGCCGGACGCTGCTCGAGCCGCAGGATCTGCGCGTGCGCCTCCTCGAGCTGCGCCCGGAGCCGCTGCTCCTCCGGCGTGGCGGTGCCGTCGGGCGCGTCCCGCGCGGCCAGGTACGCGTCGATGGACCCGCTGAGGGCGTCGGCGAAGTCCTCCCGACCCTGCGCGTACGCGAAGTCCAGGTTCTCGCGGGCGAAGGCGAGGTCCGTCTCGCTGTGCACGCCGAGGGCCCGCACCGCGTCCGCGTCGACGCCTTCCGCGAACGTGGCGAAGGAGCCGAGCCGCCCCTCGAGCTCGAGGGCGATCTTGGTGCGCACGCACTTCTTGCACCGGTCGCAGTTGTAGTCGCCGGTCCGCTGGAAGCAGACCCGCAGGTGCTCCTGGGCCACCCGGTCGTGCGCGATGGCGCGCGTCTTCGCGACGCGGGTCGCGCCGGCGCCGTCGTGGTGGACCGTCAGGTACTCGGTCGACCACAGCGGGTCGACGAGCGGATGGCTGCCCCACGGGAAGAGGTCGGAGTAGGAGTAGGACGCCGGGAGGTAGAGGGTGCCGTGGGTGCCGGACAGCAGCAGCACGAAGCTGGTGATGGCCGCGCCGTGCGACATGCTCGACCACTTCAGGTGCGGGTTGAGGAACCGGCGGAGGTTGGTGGCCCCCTCGATCAGCTCCTTGCCCGCCGCCGCGGCGGACGCCTGGAGGTGCTCCGACGTGACCTTGCGGAACTCCCGGTGCGCCAGCGGGATGTCGAAGCCGTGCACGAAGAGCAGGCTGGAGATGGCGTCGGAGTTCTGGTGCAGCGTGTAGAAGGAGTCCACGCCGCCGGTGAAGGTCGACAGCGCCCGATCGGCCCGGCGCGGGGGCGTGGCCGCACGGGTGTCGACCTCGAGCCGCGCACGACCGAACGTCTCGGGGTACCACGCGGCGAAGACGTCCTGGATCGTCTCGCTCTGCGCGAGCAGCGCCGGCGAGACCGGCGCGTCGAGCACGAGCTCCCGGTCGGTGGCCATCGCGAGCATCAGGCCGATCGGGAGGACCGCGTCGGCCATCGCCTCCGGTGTCGGGGAGTGGGCGACCGGGAAGCGATATCGGAGGGTGCCCGCGGGGCGGATACCGGACAGCTCGGCGGTGACGACGGCATCGTCGCCGTCGCGCACCAGTTCGGGAGTGGTGATTCGAACCATCCCGGCACCGTACGGGCCCGGTGGCGCGTCCCCGAAATCCGGACGGCGAAGGTCACGGTCCGGGTCACCGTTAGCATGTCCCGTTGACTCCGCCTCCCATCGAAGGTTCACCCGTGGCCAAGATGCCCTCCCGCACGCCCGCAGCGACCGGACCCGCGCTGTGAGCAACGCCGTCGACGCTCCCGAGCGCGCCGCGGCCCCCGCCCGCCCCGCCACGGTCCTGCGCTACGAGGTGCAGGCGCTGCGCGCCCTGGCGGTGCTGCTCGTCGTGCTGTTCCACTTCTGGCCGGGCCGGATGCCCGGCGGCTACATCGGTGTGGACGTCTTCTTCGTCATCTCGGGGTTCCTCATCACCGGCCACCTGCTGCGCGAGGTCGACGCGACCGGCACCGTCGCCCTCGGCAGGTTCTGGGCGCGGCGCGCCCGCCGCCTCCTCCCGGTCGCGTACCTGGTGATCGCCGTCTCGGTCGTCGCGACGCTCCTGCTCGTCCCCATGACGCAGTGGCACCAGTGGTTCCGCGAGGCGATCGGCGCCACCCTGTACGTCGAGAACTGGGTGCTGGCGGCCGACTCGGTCGACTATCTTGCCGCCGAGAACGCGCCGTCGCCGGTCCAGCACTACTGGTCCCTCTCGGCCGAGGAGCAGTTCTACCTCGTGTGGCCGCTGCTCGTGCTGGCCTCCGCCGTGCTCGCGGCCCGCGCCGGCCGGTCGCGCCGCGGCGTCACGGGCGCCGTGCTCGCCGTCGCGACGCTCGCCTCGTTCGGGTACTCCCTGTGGCTCACCACCACCAACCCGGCGTCCGCCTACTTCGTCACGACGACGCGCGCCTGGCAGTTCGGCGCCGGCGCCCTGCTGGCCGTGGTGCTCGCGCGGACGGTCGTCCCCCGTCTCGACGGTCGCTGGCGGGTGCTCGTGAGCTGGGCGGGCCTCGTGGCGATCGCCGCGGGCGGTCTAGCCTACGACGCGCAGACGCCGTTCCCTGGCACCGCCGCCATCCTGCCGGTGGTGGCCACGCTCGCCGTGATCTGGGCGGGCACGCCCGCGGGGGCGCTCAGCCCCACGCCGCTCATGCGCTGGCGACCGGTCCAGTACGCGGGCGAGATCTCCTACTCGCTGTACCTGTGGCACTGGCCCGCGATCGTCATCCTCCCCTACGTCATCGGGCACAACCCCGGCCTCGTCGAGCGCGCCGGCCTGCTCGTCGCGGTCGTGCTGCTCTCGGCCGTCAGCAAGCGCTACGTCGAGGACACGTTCCGGTTCTCGACCCGCTGGGGGCTGCAGCGGACCGGGCGCGCGCTGGGCCTCACCGCGGCGGGCGCCGCCGTGCTCGCCCTGGTCGCGGGCGGCGGCCTCGCCGTCGCCGACCACCGCACCGCGCAGCAGGAGGCGCTCGCCGCCCGCCTTGTCGCCGACATGCCGCCCTGCTTCGGCGCCGGGTCGATGGACCCGGAGAAGCCCTGCGACAACCCCGACCTCGACGGCATGCTCGTGCCCGCCCCGGAGGCGGTCGGCGGCGACTACGCCGACTACCCGGACTGCTGGGTCGAGGGGTTCGAGGACACCCTCAAGGAGTGCTCGTTCGGGCCCGTGGACGACCCCGACGTCCCGCACGTCGTCCTCATCGGCGACTCGCACGCGCGCGCCATGCTGCCGGCCTTCATCGCGATGGCCGAGCAGGGCACCATCAGCCTGACGCCGCAGCTCAAGGCCACGTGCGCATGGACCACCGGCACCATCAACTACGACGACCCGCAGCGCTCCGAGACGTGCGAGACGTGGAAGGACCAGCTCGACCCCTGGCTGGTGGAGCACGCCGACGACATCGACCTCGTCGTCACCACCGCCTACCTCAAGATGCTCTCCGGCGACGCCGACCAGCAGCGCCGGGAGATGGCGGCCGCCTGGAAGCCCCTGGCCGACCGCGACGTGCCGATCGTGGCGCTGTCGGACAACCCGTGGCATCCCACCGGTCCCTCCCGGTGCCTCGAGGAGCTCGACGTGATCGAGCCCGACTCCTGCGACACGACGCGGGAGAAGGCGTTCCCCTTCCCGAACACGTTCGCCGCCACGGCGAAGGACGTGCCCGGCGCGGACTACGTGGACCTCACCGACTACTACTGCGACGACACGACCTGCCCGTCCGTCATCGGCGGCGTGAACGTCTACCGCGACAACAGCCACCTCACGACGACGTACACCAAGACGATGGCGCCGTACGTGCTCCGCGAGCTGCGCGAGGCCGACGCCCTGCCCTGACGGACGCCGAGAACGGCATCGCCACCTCACGACGCAGGACGCCGACGGGGGACGACCTTGCGGTCGTCCCCCGTCGGCGTCAGGTCTCCCTGGTCGGTCGCGCAGCCGGTCAGTCGCGCAGCGCCCAGGGCCAGTCGTAGAACGGGTCCGGCGTGGACCAGGTCTCGCCGTAGCGCTCGGCGAGGAACGCCTCCGGCTGCGCCGGCGCCAGCATCTCCTCGCCGAGGAACGTGATCGTCGACGACGGCAGCACCACGGAGGTGGGGATCGCGCGCAGCTTCATCTTCTCCATGTGCAGCTGCGTGCTGTCCCCGTCCACCAGCAGCGGGAAGACGTCGATGTGGAGACCGGTCGCCGGGTCGGTGAGGTGGAAGTTGGTGTAGCTGTTCGGGCGCGACACCTTCCATCCGAGCTCACGGAGCCGGGTGTGCAGGCCGCCGAGGATCTCGTCGGCCTCCTCCCGGGTCGCGGCCTGCAGCGGGATCAGCATGTCGATGTCGTCGTCGTGCGCCAGGAAGTCGCCCTCGCGCACGGCGCCCAGCAGGGTCCCGTAGGCGAGCATCGCCGGGTAGCCGCACTCGTCGAGCACGCCGGCGGCCTTGCGCATCAGCGCGACGTGGTCGTCGGAGCGCTTGCGCAGCCCGCCGACGTCGGTGAGCCCGTGCCGGGTCACCACCGCCGGGGGTGTGCCGAGCACCTCGCCCGCCCGATCGACCTCCGACTGCAGCCGCCGCAGCGCCTCGTGGGAGTCGAGCACCAGGTGGAACGACCGCATCGACGTCTTGGTCGCGGGGACCCGGACCCGCTCCGCCACCAGCAGGTGGGCGAGCAGCGTCCACTCGTCGTCGGTCAGGATCTCGTCCGCGGCCAGCCGGTGCGTGCGGACGAGCGCCGCCAGCAGCCGCTGCTCCTCGCGGTCCGGGGTGAGCAGACCTTCGCCCGCGCGGCGCGCGAGCTCCGCGAGGACCTCCGTCCGCGCGGCGGCGGCGGACTCCGCCGACGCGAGCACGGACGCGTCCAGCTTTCGGCCGGTCAGCCGGGCGAGGAGCTCGAGGGTCTCCGTGACGACGCGGTCGGAGTCCACCGAGCGCACCGTGGAGAACTGCCCGTCAGGACCGGCGACGGCCACCGACAGGTGGCGCGCCCGGGAGCCCCAACCGTCGAGCCGGTTGAAGACCCGGACCTCGTCCGCGCCGACCGGCGTGTCGAACGAGACGGTCCACCAGGCGCCCGACTCCTTCCGCGACCGGATCCCACCCAGGACGAACGGGCTGCGACGGTTGCCCGGACGCCTGGCGTCCGAGCTCTGGTCGACCGTCGTCTTCCCGTCGTCGACGGTCACCCGTCGACCCGCCTGATAGAGCTCCAGGCCCCGCAGGTCGAGCTCCCCCGCGATCTTCGGCAGGAAGAGGCGGATCTGCGACACCGGGCCCTCCATCCGCACCGGGAGGTAGTTCACGGCATTCCCGGCGAAGAATCCCAACGACGGCAGCAGCACGCTGCGGCCGGGCTGCTTGTCCGGGCGCGTGCTGGGCTCGCGGGCGGGCAGGGCCGCCGCCGGCGCGGGCCGCGCTCCCTTCTTGCGGCGCAGGAAGGGGGAGGAGTCGAGCAACGGCCGGTAGTCGTACGTGATCGCCTCGTCGTCGAACGTCAGCGAGTCGCGCAGGCGCTCCTGCGTCACCGGCCCGGCGGCGAGGTCGAGTGCCTGCGGGTTCCGGAACTTGTCGACCGACGCGAAGTAGTCGTAGAACTTGTAGACGCCGCCGCGCGGCGAGTCGGAGGCCAGCCACGCGTTGGGGATGCCGTAGGCGTCCGCGACGATGAGCCCGTGCAGCGACGAGGTGACGATCCGCTTGCACGAGAGCAGCTCCCGGATCACCGCCTCCACGTCGCTGCGGGCGAAGTCGATCATCTTCACTCCCGGGCCGAACGTGGCCTGCGCCCAGCGCCGCTCGCTCCAGCGCACGACGACGCCGTACTCGTGCGTGACCGGCACCTCGGGCATGTAGTACAGCGGCAGCAGCAGCGCCGGGTCGCCGTAGATCTCGGGTGCGCGGATACCGAAGCCCCGCGAGGCGCCCAGCTTGGCGCGCGTCAGCGGGCCGCGGACGGCGGCGTAGTGCGCCTTGGGGGAGACCTCGTCCTTGCCCTCGGTGCCGTAGGTGCCGCTGCCCCACACGATCGACTTGGCCGTCGCCTGGTTGATGATCGAGCCGATCACCACGTAGTGCGGCTTCTTGCGGTCCGCCACGACGACCTCACGGCCCGTCATCTGCTCCACGAGCCACGGCGACAGGAGGTCGCCGAAGTTCGGCCGGTACGTGAAGTAGTTGAGCGGGACCTTGCCGTCCACCTCGATGAGCGACGCCACCTCGTAGTCGTCGAGGAGGTGGCGGAACCGCCGCATCCCGAAGCGGTCCGGGAGGCGACGCCCGAGGCGGGTCCGCGCTTCGCGCGCGAGCCGGCCCCGGGCAGAACGGTAGATCGACATGGTGGGTGCTCCGGTGCTGGTGGGGGCGGTCAGGAGGTCAGGCCGGCGGCGTCGATCACGCGCGCCGACGCGGCGCCGTCGTCCTGCGGTGCGAACTCGGCGACGAACCTATCGTGCGCGGTGCCCCACGCGGACCAGTGGTCCGCCCCGAGCGCGGTCACCAGCTCGGACGTGTCCGCGCACAGCGGGCCGGGCGCCACGTCGACCAGGTCGCGGTAGAAACCACGCGTCGTCGACCCGTAGAGCTCGAGGTCGGGCACGAGCAGGTAGATCGGGCGCCGCAGCACACCGTAGTCGAACATGATCGACGAGTAGTCGGTGATCAGACCGTCCGACGCGAGCATCAGCTCGTTCACGTCCGGGTGGTGCGTCACGTCGAGGACGCCGTCGGGCAGGTCGCTCGACGACGAGGCCGTGTTGGCGTGGCCGCGGTACAGCACGACCGTGCGCGGCCCGGCCGCGCGGGCCAGCTCGTCGAAGTCGAGGAACGCCACCCGGCCGTACCGGGCACCCTCCTTGATGTTGTCCCGCCACGTCGGCGCGTACAGCAGCACCCGGACGTCGTCGCCGAGCCCGAGCCGCTCGCGCACCGCTGCACGGGTCGCCTCGGCCGTGCCGTCCACGAGCGAGTCGTTGCGCGGGTAGCCCTCGACGAGCACCTTGCCGTCGTAGCCGAAGGCGCCCGGGAAGATCTCCGCGGAGTACTCGTTCTGCGCCAGCAGGACGTCCCAGGACTGCGCCTCGCGCTGCATGAGGCGGCGGTAGGTGATGGTGAGGTTCGCGCTCGGGACGTCGTTCCCGATCCGCTTGAGCGGCGTGCCGTGCCACGTCTGCAGGTACGTCTGGTGCTGACCCTTGCGGAAGTACCACGGCCAGTTGTTGTTGTTCACGAGCAGCGTGGCGCGCTCGAGCAGGTCGTACCAGGCGGTCGAGAAGCGCAGCACCGGGGTGGCCCACTCCGGCACCGGGGTCGACAGGCACGCGACAGACCAGTACTGCGGCCGCCCGTCGCCGCGGCGGTGCAGCTCCCGGCTCAGCGCCAACGGGGAGTCCCCCACCGACCGGCCGCCGAACGACTCGAGCAGCACCGCGTCCAGCGGCTCCTGCTCGCCGCGGTGATACCGCTGCTGCAGGCGGTGCTGAGCCCGGCGGCTCCGCTCCGTGTCGTCGAGGAACGTCCGCAGGCGCAGGCTCACCGAGCCCGCCTTGGGCGTGGCCGAGACGGTCGCCGAGACCGCGGAGTTCGTGAGGTCGTGCGGCAGGGAGCGCACCAGACCCGACGCCGCGCGGGGCCGCACGGCGACGTCGCCGGCCACCAGCGTGACGACGAAGTTCACCGTCTTGGACAGGGTGTTGCCGAGCGCGTCGGCCACGGGGACGACGACGTCGAACCCGCCGTCCACGTCCAGGTCGAGCGGCACCGCGCTGCCGTCGGCGACGTCGTGCGCGAGGGCGAGGCTCAGCGGCACCCCGCGCAGCGAGGAGGAGACGGCGGCCCAGCCCCGCACCCGCAGCCCGCCGTGGCCGAGCGCCAGCTCCTCGACCTCGCCCAGCAGCGGACCGGTCTGGGCGTTCACGTTCCCGAACCGGGTGGCACCGACCAGAGCCCCGGACCGGGTGGGCGGGTCCAGGGTCCGGCTGGGCGTCACCCAGGAGAACCGCTGCTCGCGCCCGCCGGCGGCAGGCCGGGCCGCGAACGCCCAGCTCCGGGCGCGCTCGTCCTGCGCCGGCTCGGGCAGCGTGAACGCGACGATCTCGCGCCCGTCCTCCTGCCGCCGCACCCCGGGCACCGACACCGTCCCCGCCCGCGCGACGCAGCCCCGGACCGCGGGCATGCTCCCGGCGAGGACGAGGTCCACCCGGCGCCCGTCCACCCGCACGTCTGCGACCGGCACCCGGGCGGACGTCATGCACCGCAGCTCCAGCACGTCGGAACCCGAGGGCTGGTCGACGTACCAGCGCCCGGTGGCGTCGAGCGTGCCGAACTTCGGCAGGCGCCCGAGGCCGCGCGGGTCGGGCAGCGCCAGGGGCGCGGTGCGCTCGACCCCGGCCACCCGCACGCCGATCTCGAACCGGTACGGCGGCGACACGAGCTCGCCCAGGTCGAAACGAGCGCGGTATCCGGAGGCCGCGTGGTCGTTCCACGGGTCCACCGCGCGCATGTCGATCGTCTGGTCGGCGAAGCGCTCGACCCGGCCCGCGACACGGTGCCCGAGGTCCGAGACCGCCTCCACGGCGATCTCGCTCTCCATGCCGTCGAGGTCGACGAAGGCGAGGTACGCGCTCCCCTCGACCGTGACGCTGCTGTCCTCGAGCACGACGTCCGCCACGCGGGACACGACCTCGACGTCGGCCTCGAGGTCGTCCACCACGCCGTCGGGCGCCAGCTCGAGGCCCGCGAGGTAGTCCGACCCGATGCCCACCCGGCCGTCGCGGACGACGCCGTGCACCTTCCAGGTCAGCGACTCGCGCCGGGCGACGAGCTCCACGACGTCGTCGCGCAGGCCGTGGAACGTCGCCGCGGCCAGCAGACGGTCCGCGACCGGGACCTCCGCCAGGCGCTCGTACCCGGCCATGTCGACGAAGCCACGGATCTCCCGCTGCAGGAAGCTCCAGTACTCGTCGTCCGTGCGTGGCACCTGCTCGTAGTACGGCCGCATGTCGAAGCCGACGACCTTGGCCTCCCACGCCTGTCGCACGGGCCCCGGGGCGTCGCGCATCACCTCGTGCAGCTCGTCGAGCATCCGCCAGCGGCCGGTGAGGTCGCGCATCGTCGACTTCTGCTGGGTGATCGACGACTCGTCGTCGCGGATCCGCCAGTGGCAGACCACGTCCTCCAGCACGTCGAACCGGCCGTGCAGGTACGCCTTGGCGGACGGCACCTGGTCCTCGTACAGCCCCTCCGGGAACCCACCGACGACCCGGCGGAAGTAGTCCGTCCGGAACAGCTTGGTCCACGCGAAGACGTTCTTGAGCACCTCGGGCTCGTCGGCGATGGTCACGCCGGTCCGGGTGCGGTCGTGCAGCTTCCGCGCCCACGGCGGCATGTGCTTGCCCGCCGAGGTGTCCCGCACCAGCGACCCGACCGCGAAGTCGGACCCGCTGCGGGTCAGCGACGTCAGCATCGCCTCCACCGCGTTCGGCGGCACGGTGTCGTCCGAGTCGACGAAGCACAGCATCGCGCCGCGCGCGTGCCGCACCCCGGTGTTGCGCGCCGCGCCCAGGCCGGCATTCTCCTGCCGCACCACCCGCACGCGCCGGTCGCGCGCGGCGATCGCGTTCACGACGTCGATCGACCGGTCCGGGGACCCGTCGTCGACGACCACGACCTCGAGACGGCGGTGCGTCTGCGCGAGGATCGACTCCAGGCACTCCCCCACATACCGCTCGACGTTGTACACCGGCACGACGACGGACACGAGGGTCCGCCGGCCCGGTCGCCGCAGCTCCGCGACGCGCGCGCGCCAGGGCACCGGAAGGCGACGGTAGGTGGACCGCAGGAGGTTCGTCAGCACGGTAGACATCAACTCGCGTTCGGGCACGGAAGGACGGTTTCGCGGGGCGGGGACCCTGCCGCGGGCGGCAGAGCATCAGCCAACTCTAAGGGTCCGCCGGGCACGGTACCGCCTCGCACGCCACGCACCCGTCCCGTGCCCAGGACCGCCGGACACCGGCCGGCCGGCGTCAGAGCCGTTCGGCGAGACCGGCCAGGTCCCGCGACGCCCGCGACACCACCCGGGCCGCGAGGCTCCGGTGCGGCGGCGGCGGCAGCGGGATGTCCTTGTACCCGAACCGGCGGAAGTCGTCCGCGTAGACCTCCTCGAGCCGAGCCCGGAGCGTCGCCGACACCTCGACGTCCCGGCTGGAGATGCCACGCGTGCGCTCGCTGGTGCGTGACCGCACCACTTCCGTGGGCAGGCCCAGGTCGTGCCGCTCGTTGAGGTCGGACAGCGCCGCGTCGAGGCCGTCCTCGAGCCGGTAGACATGCGCCTGCTTCACGAGGAACTCCACCTGCGGCCGCATGTGGTTGTCGTGCAGGTACGGGTTCCGCGCGAGCTTCTCGAGCTCCGCGAGCCCCCATGCCTCCACCGCCTCGGCACTGGTCGACAGCTCCTGCTTGTGCCGCATCACGTACTCCGAGCGGAACCGCGCGACCGGGTCGCGGACCACCGCGAAGACCGCGTCGAACCGGCGCAGGCGGAACGTCTCGCGCAGCAGCTCGCCGTGCATGTGCTGCGGCGTGCAGCGGCGCAGGTAGTTCGGGTCGCCCTTGCTCATGCGGCCGTCGTGGTACGACATCTCCCAGCCGGCGGCGACGAAGTGCTTCTCGATCGCCGAGCCGCCGGTCTTGGGGACGTGGATGAACAGGACGTTGCGGTCGCCCCGGGTGAGGACTGGCATGGTGCTGCGCCGGCCGCCGTCAGGAGCGGTGCGGCAGGGTGCCGACCATCCCCGCGGCCACCGTCTTGTTCGTGGCCTCGTCCACCAGGATGAACGCGCCCGTGCGGCGGTTCTGGCGGTAGGGGTCGACGAACAGCGGCTGCGTGACGCGCAGCTGGATGCGGCCGATCTCGTTGAGCCGGATCTCGGTCGCCTCCTCGTCACGGTGCAGCGTGTTGACGTCCACGCGGTAGTTGATGTCCTTGACCATGGCCCGCGCCCAGCGGGTGGTGTGCTTGATCGCGTACTTCTTGCCCCGCACCAGGGGCGCGGACTCGTCCATCCAGCAGATCTGGGCGTCGATGTCCTGCAGCGCGGCCGGCGAGTTGTTCGGGCGGCAGATCATGTCCCCGCGCGAGATGTCGATCTCGTCGCTCAGGCGCACCGTCACGGACATGGGCGGGTACGCCTCGTCCACCGGGCCGTCGGCCGTGTCGATCCCCTCGATCGTGGTCTCGAGCCCCGACGGGAGCACGCGGACCGCGTCGCCCTTCTTCAGGACCCCGCCGGCCACCGTGCCCGCGTAACCGCGGTAGTCGCGCGCCTCGTGCGACTGCGGCCGGATCACGTACTGCACCGGGAACCGCACGTCCTGCAGGTTGCGGTCGCTGGCCACGTGCAGGGACTCCAGGTGGCTGAGCAGCGGGCGCCCGTCGAACCACGGCATCTTCTCGCTGCGGTTCACCACGTTGTCGCCGGCGAGGGCCGAGATCGGGATGAACGTGAGGTCCGGGACGCGCAGGCGCGACGCGAAGTCCGTGAACTCCCGGCGGATGTCCTCGAAGACCTCTTCCGCGTAGTCGACGAGGTCCATCTTGTTCACGCAGACCACGATGTGCGGCACGCTCAGCAGCGTGGCCAGGAACGTGTGCCGACGGCTCTGCTCGATGACGCCCTTGCGGGCGTCCACGAGGATGAGCGCGACGTCGGCCGTCGACGCCCCGGTGACCATGTTCCGCGTGTACTGGATGTGGCCGGGGGTGTCCGCGATGATGAACTTGCGCTTGGGCGTGGCGAAGTAGCGGTAGGCCACGTCGATCGTGATGCCCTGCTCGCGCTCGGCGCGCAGGCCGTCCGTGAGCAGCGCCAGGTCCGTGTAGTCGTTCCCGCGGTCCTTGCTCACCTGCTCGACCGACTCGAGCTGGTCCTCGAAGATCGTCTTGGAGTCGAACAGCAGGCGCCCGATGAGGGTGCTCTTGCCGTCGTCCACGGATCCAGCGGTCGCGAAGCGCAGCAGGTCGGCGGAGGTGTCGATCGCCTGCTGGCCCGCGAGGTCCTCGGAGGAGGTCACGGTGCTCTCGATGCTCTCGGTGCTCATGGCTTAGAAGTAGCCCTCTCGCTTACGGTCCTCCATCGCGGCCTCGCTCACCTTGTCGTCGCCACGGGTGGCGCCGCGCTCGGTGAGGCGCACCGCGGCGACCTCCTCGACGATCTCCGCGCGGGTCGCGGCCGTCGACGCGACGGCCGCGGTGAGGTTCGCGTCCCCCACCGTGCGGTAGCGCACGGACCGCACCTCGGCGGTCTCGCCCTCCTTGAGCGGCGTGAACTCGTTGACGGCGAACAGCATGCCGCCCCGGTCCACGACCTCGCGCTCGGCAGCGAAGTACAGGTCGGGGAGGTCGATCTCCTCGGCCTCGATGTAGGCCCAGATGTCCAGCTCGGTCCAGTTGGACAGCGGGAACACACGGATCGACTCACCCTGGTGGACGCGGCCGTTGTACAGGTCCCAGACCTCGGGGCGCTGGTTCTTGGGGTCCCACTGACCGAAGTCGTCACGGAAGGAGAACACGCGCTCCTTGGCGCGCGCCTTCTCCTCGTCGCGGCGCCCGCCGCCGAACAGCGCGTCGAAGCCGTTCTTCTCCGCGGCCTCGAGCAGCACCGGGGTCTGGATGCGGTTGCGGGAGCCGTTGGGCTCCTCCTGCACCAGGCCGCGCTCGATGGCCTCCGGTACGGACGCGACGACGAGCTGGATGCCGAGCCGCTCGACCCAGCGGTCGCGCGTCTCGAGCACCGACCGGAAGTTGAGCCCCGTGTCCACGTGCATGATCGGGAACGGGATCCGCGCCGGCGCGAACGCCTTCGCGGCCAGGTGCAGCATGACGATCGAGTCCTTGCCGCCCGAGAAGAGCAGACAGGGGCGCTGCATCTCCGCCACCACCTCGCGGATGATGTGGATGCTCTCCGCTTCGAGGCTGCGGAGCTGGCTCAGGACGTGAGACGTCACGGCTGGGCACCTTCCTTGATATCGACCCCGACCGCCGTCAGCGCGGCGCGCAGGCGGGCTGCGAGCGCCGGATGGCAGACGAAGAGGTCCGGGAGCCAGGGGTCCTGGCGGTTGTACTCGAGCGGGGTGCCGTCCAGACGGGTGCAGTCGAGGCCGGCGGCGAGCGCGACCGCGACGGGTGCCGCCGAGTCCCACTCGTACTGCCCGCCGGCGTGCACGTAGGCGTCGACGGTGCCGTCGACGACGGACACCACCTTGACGCCGGCCGACCCCATGGGGACGAGCTCGACGTGACCGCGGGCGGCGAGGTCCTGCACGAACTGGGGCGGTCGGCTGCGGCTCGCCGCGAGGCGCAGCCGGCGGCGACCGTCGAGCACCGCCTCGGCGCCGGCGACGGGGCGGGCGCCCCCGGGCGTCACGGTGCTGAGGACGGCGTCGCGGGCGGGCAGTCCGACCGCCCCGGCGACGAGCCCGTCGGACCGGGCGGAACCGCGCTCCCACAGGGCCACGTGGACGGCGAAGTCGTCGCGCCACGCCGGGCTGGTCGAGCCTGTCGAGACCCGGGTCCCGACAGGCTCGACCGGCGGCACCCGCTCGGCGAACTCGCGGGTGCCGTCCAGCGGGTCGACGATCCACACCCGGTCCGCCGTCAGCCGGGCCGCGGAGTCCGCGGCCTCTTCGGAGAGGACGGCGTCGTCGGGACGGGCGTGCGCGAGGGCTGCCGCGATCCAGGCCTGGCTCGCGGCGTCGCCGGCGTCCTTGAGCTCCCCGGCGACGAACGCGCCACCGGCGGCGTCGACGTCCGCCCGCAGGCCGCGCAGCACCTCGCCGGCGCCCAGCGCGAGCGCGACGGCGAGCTCGCCGTCGGGCAGGCCCGGGTCCGGGAAGGACGGGGCGGACGGGGGCATACGGCTCCTCGGCTGGCGGCTCTGGACGGGGGCCCGGGCGGGCCGCGGCCGACGCTACCATTCCCCATTGGACGATTTCCCTGAGAGTTCACATTGTTGAATTCTGTTTTTCCGATAGGAATGGTGCCCTTTTGAGCATCGACCTGCCCCTGGTCCTCGGCGGCCTCGTCGTGGGATTCGTCGTGGGCCTCACGGGAATGGGTGGCGGCGCCCTGATGACGCCCATGCTCATCTTCGTCTTTCGCGTCGACCCGCTCACCGCGGTCTCCTCCGACGTCGTGGCCAGCCTGTTCATGAAGCCCGCGGGCGCGATCGTGCACCTGCGCCGGCGCACCGTGAACCTGCAGCTCGTGCTGTGGCTCTGCATCGGGTCGGTGCCCGCGGCGTTCTCCGGGGCGCTCCTCATCCGCTACCTGCCGCTCGGCGACGGGTTCGACGAGATGCTCAAGCAGATCCTGGGTGTCGCGCTGCTCGTCGCCTCGGCGGGGCTCGTCGTGCGGGCGGTGCTCAGCATGCTCCAGCGCCGCACCGCGCTCGGCGAGGGGCCCGCCGCGCCCAGCAGCCCCGACGTCGTCGTGCGCAAGGTGCCCACGGTGATCCTCGGCGCCGTGGCCGGCCTCATGGTCGGCCTCACGTCCGTGGGCGCCGGCTCGATCATCATCGTGGTGCTGCTCCTGCTGTACCCCGCGCTCAAAGCGTCGCAGCTCGTCGGCACCGACCTGGTGCAGGCGGTCCCGCTCGTCGCCGCAGCCTCGCTGGGCCACATCCTCTACGGCGACTTCGAGCTGGGCCTGACCACCTCCCTGCTGGTCGGCGCCATCCCCGGCGCCTGGTTCGGCGCCCACGTCTCCAGCCGCGCCCCGGGCGGCGTCATCCGCCGCGCCCTCGCGATCCTTCTGCTGGCCTCCGGCCTCAAGCTGCTGGGCGCCTCGCTCGGCGTCGTGATCGCGGCCGCGGTCGGCGCCCTCGTCGTCGGGAACCTGCTGTGGATCGTGGTCCGCGAGCGCATCAAGCGGCTCCCGCCCAAGCCGCTGCCGCTGGGCACCGTCTCGGCCCCGCAACCCGACCCCGACCCGAAGGACACGACGCGATCATGACCGAGCCCAGGCCCGGCACCGTGCCCTCCGACCTGCCCGCCGCCGCCCAGGTCCTCTCGCCCGACGCGCTCGACCTCCTCGAGCTCGCCCTCACCGGCGGCGCCTCGTGGTTCCCGCCGGCCGGGCTGCCCGCCGGCCCCGTGACCCTCACGGACGCCGAGAACACGCCGCTCGCCGTCGTGGGCGTGGCGGACGACGACGGCTCCCCGCGGGCCGTGCGACCGTTCGCCCGCGCCGCCGGCCCGCACTGGGACCCCGCCCTGCGCCGCGCCGCCGTCGAGGTACGGGACGACGTCCGGGGCGGCCCGGACGCCGACGCGGCCGTCGCCGTGGTCGTGGCCGAGCCGCCCACGCGCTCCGAGGTCGACGCGCTGCCCGGCCTCGTCGGTGACGCCGGCCCGGTGCTGCTGCTCGTGCCCGCCGCGCGCCGCTCTCCCGCCCCGGGGCACGTCGGCGCGCCCGGGCTCGTCCGCGTGGCCGGCGACCTGGCCGACCGGCTCGACGACGCCGGCCGCCGCGCCACGGTCGTCGTCGTGCCGTGGCCGGCGGACGCCCCGGACGGGCTGCGCTGGCCGGACGTCGGGGCGCGGTACGGCGCCGCACGCACCGAGGTGCTCCCCGCGCACCGCTCCCCCGAGGCGCGCGACCGCGTCGCGGGGCTCGGCACGCTCTGGTCCGACGAGGTCGCCGCCCTCTATCCCGAAGCGCCCGCCGCCGAGGTCGCGCGCGCGGCGGCCACCGCCCGCCCGCGCGGCGCCGTCGTCTTCTTCACCGGGCTGTCCGGCTCCGGGAAGTCGACCGTGGCCCGGGCGCTCGCCGCCGAGCTCGACGACGAGGGGCGGCACAGCACGCTGCTCGACGGCGACGAGGTGCGCCACCACCTGTCGAAGGGGCTCGGCTTCGACAAGGCGTCCCGCGAGCTGAACGTCGAGCGCATCGGCTACGTCGCGTCGCTGGTGTCCTCGCACGGCGGGGTGGCCGTGGCCGCCCCGATCGCCCCGTTCGCGTCGGGCCGCGCCCGCGTGCGTGCGCTCGCCGAGGCAGCGGGCGCCTTCCTGCTGGTGCACGTCAGCACCCCGCTCGAGGTGTGCGAGGCCCGCGACCGCAAGGGGCTGTACGCCAAGGCCCGACGCGGCGAGATCCCCGAGTTCACGGGCATCTCCTCGCCGTACGAGGCCCCGGCCGACGCCGACGTCGTCATCGACACGTCACGGGTGGACGTCGCCGACGCCGTCGCCCAGGTCCGCGCCGCGCTGGACGCCGTCGCAGGCTGAGCCTGTCGAAACCCGGTGCAGGGTCTCGACAGGCTCGACCAGCGAGGACTCAGTCCTGCTGCTTCTTCTTGCGCCGTGCGCGGGGCCCGACGCCGCCGGCGCGGCCGGACGAGTTCGCCTGGCGGTGGGCGCGCACGAACTTCCGGTACTCCCCGAGCACCTCGTCCGTGCTGCCGTCCATGACGAGCTGCCCCTGGTGCACCCACAGCACGCGGGTGCACATCGCCTCGACCGTGCTGATCGAGTGGCTCACCAGGAAGATCGTGCCGGCGTTCTTGCGCACCTCGTCGATGCGGGCCTTGGAGCGTGCCTTGAACGCAGCGTCGCCGGTGGCCAGCGCCTCGTCGATCATGAGGATGTCCGGCGTCGCCGCCGAGGAGATCGCGAAGCGCAGCCGCGCGCCCATCCCCGAGGAGTACGTGCGCATCGGCATGTAGACGAAGTCGCCGATGTCGGCGAACTCCACCACCTCGTCGAAGCGCTCCTCGACCTGCTTGGGCGTCAGCCCCAGCGCGAGGCCACCGATCCAGATGTTCTTCTCGCCCGTGAGCTGCGGCATGAGGGCGGCGTTGACGCCCAGCAGCGCCGGCTCGCCGGCCACGTACACCCCGCCGGAGCGCGGCGGGATGAGGCCGGTGACGGCGCGCAGGAGCGTGCTCTTGCCGGAGCCGTTGATGCCCACGATGCCGATGGACTCGCCGTGCCGGGCGACGAACGAGATGCCGCGCACGGCGTGCACCTCGCTCACCGCACCCACGTGCTGGGACGTGGAGCTCACCAGGCGGCGCAGCAGGGAGCGCTTCGGCGCCTGGGCCTCGCGCACGTTCTCGGCACCCTTGGCGGCCACCTGCTTCGCCTTGCCGCCGAACACGCGGTAGACGATGTGCAGGTCGTCGACGACGAGCACCGGGTCGCCCGGCGTCGCGACGGGCCGCGGCCCCTCGAGGTCCTCGGGCTCGAAGTCCTCGTCGAGGTCCACGTCGAGGTGAAGGTCTGACTCAGTCACGGCCGTACCGCTCCTCTCCACGCCAGAAGATGATGAACCCGGCGACGAACGCCACCACGGCCCAGCCCGCCGCCCAGGCCCACATCCACGGGTCCTGCGGGAACAGCGGCTCCTGGGTGAGGATCGAGCGGGCCACGTAGAGGAACACGCCGATCGGCTGGTACTCGAGGATCGCCCCGACGACCGGCTGCAACGCCTCCGGCAGTCGATAGACGTAGTGCGTGACCGGGAAGATCACGCCGGAGCCGTACATCACGAGGCGCAGCACGAACCCGATGACGTTGTCGAGGTCGGGGGTGATGGCCACGGCCCGCGCCACGATGAACGCGATCCCGGTGTTGAAGATCCACATCAGCGCCACGATGGCCGGCAGCAGCAGCCAGCTCCAGGTGATGTGCACCATCGGGTAGGCCGGGAGCAGGCCGCTGAGCAGCACGATCGCGCACATGACGACCAGCGCGGGCAGCAGGGTCGTGAGCAGCGAGACCACCTGGGCGATGGGCAGCACGGCGCGCGGGAAGTGCAACGACCGGATGAGGTTCGTCTTCTGCGCGATCGAGCGGGACCCCGCGTGCACCGACTGCTCGAAGAAGCGGTAGAGGAACGTGCCGATGGTGATGAACGCGATCGTGTTCTCGACGCCTCGGTTCGCCCCGAGCAGGATGCCGAAGATCAGCACGTAGACGGTCGCGTTGAGGATCGGGTTGAGCACGGCCCACAGCTGACCCAGATAGTTGTTCTGGTTCTTGGAGTAGGCCGTCGCGGTGCCGAGGACGCGGATGAACGCCCAGCGGGAGGCGACGTCGCGGATGTACCGGCCGAGCGGCGGGCGCACGCCCATCTGCTGCAACCCGTACTGCTTCGCGATCGCCTGCCGCTCCTGCGAGGTGGTGCCCGGCACGATCGGCTCCGGCGGGCGGAGCGGGTCACGACCGGGACCCGGCGTCCCGCGGTCACCCGGTGTGGCGCCCGTGGTGGTGTCGGTGGTCACGTAACTTGCATACCCGTCTTGTGAGGTACGGCCAGCGGCTGACAGGCCCCGTCGATCCTACAGCGGTGACCTGCCCGCTCCTCGCGCGGACCTCGGGGAACCGTGGAGGTGCCGTGGAATACTCAGGGCGGCCACGGGGAGCCCGCCCACCAGGAAGGCACGGATGTCGCACGTCAGCCCACAGCAGCCCACGCTCACGGACCGCGCACGGAAGGCCGTCGCCCGGATCTTGCTGGGAGCGGGATCACGGGTCAAGCGCCTCGTGACCACGACCATCGCGGGCGAGCCCCCGGAGTTCTCCCCGCCGCTGGACGAGCTGCCCCGCTACCCCGTCGTGGCGTACTTCGCCGACACCCCGAACCAGGCCTACCAGCTGCGGCAGTGGCTGCCCGTGCTCGAGCGCCTCGCCGCGCAGCAGCCGCTCGCGATCGTCACCCGCAACTGGGAGCTCGCCGAGCTCCTGCGCGGCGTCACGACCCTCCCCGTGCTGTTCACGCTCCGGCTCGACGGCCTGCGGCGGCTCTACGAGCAGATCGACGTCAAGACCGTCGTCTACGTCAACAACGGCTGGCGCAACTTCCAGTCGCTGATCTACCAGCGCGCCCTGCACGTGCACGTCAACCACGGCGAGTCCGACAAGATCTCCATGGTCTCCAACCAGGCCAAGGCGTACGACCACGTGGTCGTCGCCGGCCAGGCGGCGATCGAGCGGCACCGGCGCGCGCTCATCAACTTCGACCTCGACCGGCTCGTCGTCTGCGGACGCCCCCAGCTGGACCTCGACGTCCCGCCCGCCCTCGGGCCCGTCGCAGGCCGGCGCACCGTGCTGTACGCGCCCACCTGGTCGGGCGAGGACGACGCCAACAACTACACGTCGCTGGACCTGTACGGCGTCGCGATCGTGCGCGCACTGCTGGGCCGCCCCGACGTCCGGGTCGTCTACAAGCCGCACCCGCGCGTGCTCACCGCCGAGGACCCCACGATCGTCGCCGCCCACGCCGAGATCGTGCGGCTCCTCAGCGCCGCACGCGCGGCCGGCGCGCCCCACGAGCTGCCGCTCGACGCGGACATCCTCGGCCTGTTCCAGGACGCCGACCTGATCGTCACCGACATCTCGTCGGTCGGCCTCGACTTCCTCTACCTGCGCCCCGACGCCCCGATCGTCCTCACCGACCGGCGCACCGACCGCGCCCGGATCGTCGCCGAGGCGCCCGTCGCGAGCGCCGTCGACATCGTCGACGGCGACACCGTGGGCGACGTCGCCGGCCTCTTCGCCGCGAACCTCACCGGCGACCCCCACCGCGATGCCCGCGCCGCCGTCCGCGACCACTACTTCGGCTTCGTGCGCGGCGAGAGCAGCCGCCGGTTCCTGGAGTTCATGACGGACTGCGTCGCCCGCCGCGACGCGCTGGTCCGGACGGACGGGACGACCGCCTGACCGCGAACGCACGAGGGCGGCGACCGTCGGTCGCCGCCCTCGTGCGTGTGTCTTGCCCAGAGCCCGGGTCAGAGCTCCTGGTTCGCGCGCTCCAGGTCCTCCGCGAAGTCCACCTCGACCGCGTACAGGTCGGAGATGTCCACCGGCGTCACCTTCACGCCGTCGTGCGCGATGGCGAGCTCGAGGCCGCCCTCGAAGTACTCCTGGTCGTGCACCTCGTCGAGGCGCTGCAGCAGCTTCGCCTTGTCCTGCGCCGCGATGTAGTTGATGCCGACGGCCTCGCCGAGCGCCCCGGCGCCGACCTTCTTCGACAGCTCCTTGATGAAGCCCTCGTCGTCGACCGTGTACTTGACCTCCTCGTCGCCGACCGACGACGTGTTGACGCACACGAACGACTTGCTCTCGTCGATGAGCGGCTGCACGCGGCGCAGCACGTCCGGGTGGAAGACGACGTCGCCGTTCAGCCACAGGACGCCGCGGTCACCGGTGACACGCAGGGCGCGCAGCAGGCTCTTCGACGTGTTCGTCTGGTCGTAGACCTCGTTGTAGGTGAAGGCCACGTTCGGCGCCGCCTCGAGGATCATCTCGAGCTTGAACCCGACGACGATCAGCACCTCGGCCTCGCGGCCGTAGACCGAGCGCAGGTTGCCCAGCTGCTGGGCGAGGATCGTGCGGCCGTCGCGCAGCTCCGTCAGCGGCTTGGGGTGAGGCCGGCCCAGCCGGGTCCCCATGCCCGCTGCCAAGATCACTGTCTGGATGCTCATCGCGTTCCTCTCTCGTTTCCTGTCGGTGCGGCGCTCGGCGCGCCGTAGGCCTCGATCCGGGCGACCTCGCGGTCACGGATCTCCATGAGGCGCTCGCACGCGGCGACGAACCGCTGCGTGGACGCGCCGGGGGCGGTGTCGCCCAGGTAGTGCTCGCGCAGCGTGAGCCGCCGGTCCCGCGTCGGGTCCTGGGTGAGCTCACGGTCCACCGTGGCCAGCACGTCGCCGAGCGCGGCGACCGGCAGCGCCGGCGCGAGCTCGAGCAGCGGGCTCGACGCGATGACCACGTCGCCCACCGGCCGGGTCACCACGATCGGCTCCCCGGTGGCGAGCCAGTCCATCGCGACGCCGGACACGTCGCAGACCAGCAGGTCGGCCGCCGCGAACGCCGGTGCGACGTCGCCGTGGGTGTCCGTGCCGTGCGCGGGCCCCTCGGCGGGCGCCGGCGCGGCAGCCAGGTACTCGCGGATCGCCTTGTCCGCCTCCCCGTACGCCGCGACGCGCACGCCCGTCAGGGGGTGCGGGCGGTAGAGCACGCGGTAGCGCCCCGACTCCACGAGGGCCCGCACGACCGCGAGCCCGTGCGTCGCGACCGACCCGTACTCGGCGGACGGCTGACCGCCCTCCCAGGTGGGGGCGTACAGGACGGTGGGCAGCGGCCCGCGCGGCGTCCGCGCGCGCAGGCGCAGCTGGTCGTCGAGCTGGGGCCGACCCACGGGCACGCAGCGGGCGTGCGCGTCGTACAGGGTGCTGAAGCGCGCCATGCGCTCGACGGCAGCCTGGCCCGCGACGAACGAGAAGTCGTACGCCTTCGTCTGGTTGGACACGGTGACGAGCTTGTCGCTGTCGCCGTGCATCAGCGAGGCGTGCACGAGCTGCCCGAACCGCAGGCAGGTGAAGTTCTCGGGGTTGTGGTTGACGTACAGCGCGAGCTTCGTCGGGGAGCGCCCGAGGATGTCGTCGAGCGTCGTGTAGTGCGCCACGGTGCGCACGTCCAGGCCGCTGTCCCGGCGGATCGCACGCGCGGTGCGGGAGTCCTGGGTGACGACGACGACCGGGTGCTCGGCGTGCAGCGCGCGGAACGTGTCGTACCACTGCTCGATCTGGTAGAGCGCCTCGGGGGTGTCGGCGAAGTAGACGAGCACCTCGTACGGCCAGGAGGTGCCGAGCAGCTCCTGGTCCTCGCCCAGCCCGTCCGGCATGCCGCCGGGCAGCAGCCCCAGCCGCCGGATCACCTTGCCCCCCAGGGATCGGATCCGGCGCCGCAGGGTGGCGCCCCGGGGTGTGGCAGGCATGGTTCTCCTGATGCGTCGTCGGTCAGCGGGGGGCGCGTCGCAGCATACCGGCCAGGCGTGCGCGCAGGGTCTGCCGGGTGGCCCGCCGCCGGGGTCGCGACGCGCTCGGCCGGCGCGCGGCCGGCTGCGGGTGCCGGCGCGTCACGTCCTCGAGGACGTTGGCCCAGCGGGCGACGACGGCGGCGTCCGAGTAGCGCTGCGCGGTGACGACGGCCGCCTCGCGCATGCGCCGCACGGCGTCGTCGTCGAGGGTGACGAACCGCTCGACGGCGGCCGCGAGCGCGTCGACGTCGCCGTCCGGCACGAGGAACCCGTCCGTCCCGTCCGTGATGATGTCCGCCGGCCCGTAGCGGATGTCGTACGCGATGGGCACGCAGCCGCGCGACATCGCCTCGGCGAACACGAGCGGCAGGCCCTCGGCCCGGCTGGTGAGGAGCAGGAACGAGGTGTCGGCGAGCCGGTCCGCCGCGCCACGCACGAAACCGTGCAGCGTGACGCCCGGCACCTTCGCCGCGCGGGCCGCGACCCGGTCGCGCTCGGGGCCGTCGCCGTACACGTCCAGGGTCAGGTCGAGCCCGGAGCGACGCCGGGCCCGCTCGATCCCGGCGACGGCCTGCCCCACCCGCTTGCGCCCGTGCAGGGAGGCCAGCACCGCGCCGCGGAGCCGGTCCTCGTGCGCGGGCACGGGCCCGTCGGGCAGGTCCGTGCTGTTGGGCACCACGTAGGTGTGGGCGCGCTCGCCGACGCGGTCGACGACGTCGCGCCGCTGGCCGTCGGTGAGGAAGACCATCGCGTCGTAGTCGTCGAGGTGCTCGACGAGCGGGGTCCGGGCGGCGGTGAGCGGCCCGTGCGCGTCCGTCGCCTTCGCGGACAGGTGCGCGCCGTGCACGAGGTGCGCGGTGTAGAGGTCCTTGCGCTGCAGGGACGCGAAGAACTTCACCATGGTCTTGCTGTCGACGATCACGTAGCCGGGCCGTTCCGGCAGCACGCCGTCCAACCAGTACCGGTAGAGGGACCACGCAGAGGTCCACCGCCGCCCGGGGCGGCCGTCCCGGGAGTACAGGGTGATGCGCCGTCCGGCCCGCTCGTCCACCGCGGCGAGCGTGCCGTCCGCCCGGAAGTGGAGCTGGCGCAGCACCTCGCCGTCGGGCGCCGTCTCGGTGCGCACGAGCTCACCCGGCTCCGCACGGGGCCGGGTGGCCGGGCGGCTGCCGGGCGGCGGGGCGACGACGTCGTCGGGCAGCAGGCGCAGGTCGTGCCACACGTTGTGGAGCGTCAGGCCGGGCACGAGCTCGCCGCGCTCCTCGAGGATGCGGCGGGCGGCCTCGAGGTCGAGGTCCGGGGAGAACGTGAGGATCCGCACCGGGACCCCGGCCTCCTGGACGAACGCGCGCGAGCGCCGCAGCAGCGCCGACGTCATGCCGCCGTAGTCGGCGGGGATCGTCCAGGTCGCGGCGGCGTGGCTCCCGGCCGGGAGCGGGGTCGTCGGTCCGTGGCTGTGAGGCACCGGCCCATCGTAGGGTCTGGGGCGCCGTCCCTCGCCGCCCCGGCGGGCGGGCGGCGCGGCGAGCTGCCGGGCAGTAATCCGACTGCCCCGGTGTAGTATCGCCCGGCCCGTCGACCCCCGAACCGGGAGATCTGATGCCCCGTCGTCCGCTGCACCCCGCCACCTGGCTCCGCGGCGCCCGCCGCGTCCTGAGGTCCGCGATCGGCCCGCGGCCGGCCGCGTCGCGCGAGGACGCCCTCGCGCTGAGCCACCCGACGACCCACGCGGCGCTCGCCCTGCTGGCGTCCCGGGACGTCCCGGGGGCGCAGTCGCTGGTCGACGAGGCCCTGGCCCAGCCCTCCCCCGCCCCCGACGCGTTCGTCGCGGCCGGCGTGGTCGCGCACCGGCGTCACCTGCACGAGCGCGCGCTGCACCTCTTCGACCGCGCCGGCGACGACGCCCTCGCCGCGGCGCCCGTGCCCTTCGTCGAGTCGCTCTTCCGCGTCGACCCGCAGCGCGGGCTCGCGCTCACCTGCGCCTGGCTCGACGACGCCTCGGTCACGCCCGACGCGCGCACCTGGCACACCGTGCTGCGCTACGTCTTCGCGCACGGGGACGACGCGCTGCGCCACCGCGTCCACGACCGGTTCGTGGCCGCGTACCGCGGGCAGGAGCAGCAGTGGCCCGGAGGCGCCGCCGAGGTCGAGTGGCTCGAGCGGTGGCGCGGGGCCGCACGCCACACCACCGCCCCGGCGCCGGTCGGCCGCGTGCCCTTCGCGGTCATGGACTACGTGCAGCCCGGCAAGGGGAAGTCGTCGCAGAACATCGGCGACCACGTGCAGACCCTGTCCTCCCTCGGTCATGTCGTGCGCCGCCAGAACCTCCGCTTCCACGGGCGCGCCGACCTGGTGGGCTTCGCCCAGGACATGCAGGAGCGGGTGCGCCCGGAGCTGCGGCTCGACGGCACGGCCACCGACGTGGAGCTCTACCGCGTCGACCGCGACGGGTCCTCGTTCCAGGCCTTCCCCGAGGGCACCTGGCTGCTCGAGTTCGGCTGGCACTCGCACGACCTGGCCGGCACGGGCGTGTGGGACTTCCCGATGCACGAGAACCTGCGCCCGATCTTCGTGTCGTTCCACTGCAACAAGCGCGGCCTGCTGACCCCGGAGGTGCTCGACTACCTGCGCGCCCACGGCCCGGTCGGCTGCCGCGACTGGACCACGGTCGACCTCCTGCTGTCGCTGGACGTCCCGGCCTTCTTCTCCGGCTGCCTCACGACCACCGTGAGCACGGTCTTCCCCGAGCTCGACGAGCATCCCGCGCCCGCCACCGTGCACGTGGACGCCGTCCGCGAGCCGGTGCCCGACGGGCAGGAGAACATCAAGCAGAGCTACCGCGGGGTGAAGGACCGCACCTTCGTGGAGAACATGCGGGAGGCCGTGCGGCTGCTCGAGTGGTACCGCACCAGCTTCACGCACGTGGTCACCAAGCGCCTGCACTGCTACCTGCCCACGACGTCGCTGGGCCTGGACGTCGACTTCCAGCCCGCGAACTACGCCGACGTGCGGTTCGCCGGCCTGCACCCGCTGGACCACGACGGCTTCGAGGCCATCCGTACCGGCATGCTCGCCCGGCTCGAGCCCGTGCTGTCCGCGATCTTCGCCGGTCAGGACGCCGAGTCCGTGTACGCGCTGTGGCGCGAGACCGTCGCCCCCGAGGTCGAGACCGCGCGGGCCCGGCACGTCGCGGCGACGCCGCTGCCGGCGCTCCCGGCCGAGCCGGCGGCCCTCGCCGCGCCCGCCGCGGTCACCGCGCCCGCCGACGGTGCCGCCGACGCCGTCGACGTCGTCCTGCTGCCGAAGCGCGGCGAGCTGCCCCACGTGGGCGAGGCGGTGCGCGCGCTCGACGTCGCGGCCACCACGCCGCTGCGCGTCTGGCTCGTGGGCCCCGGCGTCGCCCGGGTCAGCGTGCCCGAGCTCTCCTCGCGCACCTCCGTGCTCCGGGTGCCCACCGGCTCCCTCGACCTCGGCGCCCTCGGCCTGGTGCCGGCGCAGCGCGCCCACCACGCGCTGCTGCCGCACCTGCTGCCCGACGTCGACCGCGCGGTGGTGCTGCCCGTGGACGCCGTGGTCCTGGGCGACGTCGCCGACCTCGCCGCGGTGGACCTGGGCTCCACGGCCGTCGCGGCCCGGCACACCTCGCACGCGGACCCCAGCGGCTTCGGCCTCCTGTACCGGGCGGCCCGCCGCCTGGACGACGCGCCCGCGACGGCCTACGACTTCTACCGCCGCATCCACGCCCGCCACGTGTTCGACTTCAACGCCTTCGACGCGGACGTGCTGGTGCTCGACCTCGCGCGGCTGCGGGCCGACGGGTACACGGCGGAGTCGCTGGTCGCGATGCGGGAGTTCCGCATCGACGCGCGCGAGGCGCTGCACCTGTACACGGGCCCCCACCGCACCGAGCTCGACGCCGTCTGGGACCACGTGCCGACGCGCGACCTGCCGGACGCCGAGGCCCGGCTCGTGCACTGGGCCGACCCGGTCAAGCCCTGGGACGACGCGTACGTCGCCCGCCAGGACCTCTGGCACGCGCGCGTGACCGAGCCCACCGTCAGGGTCGCCTCCTGACCTCGCCCGTCGGTCGAGCTCGTCGAGACCACGCCCGAGGTCTCGACGGGCTCGACCACCGGATTCGGTATCGTCGCCGCCCATGACCTCCCAGCCGACCACCGCCGCGCCGCCCGCCAGGGGCTCCGCCCCGGCGCGCGTGCAGCCCCGCCCGCGGCTGCGCGGGCTCGACGGGCTGCGCTTCCTCGCGGCCGCGCTGGTGCTCGGCTTCCACTACACCGGCATCGGGATCCCGCAGTGGGGCGCGCCCCCGCACGACGTGTTCCCGGTGCTCAACGAGGTCACCAGGTACGGCTTCCTCGGCGTCCAGCTGTTCTTCGTGATCAGCGGGTTCGTGATCATGATGACGGCGTACGGGCGCACCATCACCGGCTTCGCCGCCTCCCGGGTGGCGCGCCTGTTCCCGGCGTACTGGGCGGCCGTCGCGCTCACCGTGGTGCTGCAGCTCGTGTGGGACGGCGGCCGCAACCCGACCCTGCTCGACTCGCTGGTGAACCTCACCATGCTGCAGGAGGCGTGGGACGTGCCGAACGTCCAGGGCGCCTTCTGGACGCTGTGGTTCGAGATGAAGTTCTACCTGCTCATCGGCGTCTTCGTGCTGGTGGGCATCACGCGCCGTCGCCTCATCGCCGTCGCGGTCCTGTGGCCGCTGGTCGCGGAGCTCGCGCGCGCCACCGACAGCGCCCTGCTGTCATCGCTGCTGATCCCGTCCTACGCCCCGTACTTCGCCGTCGGCATGCTGCTGTTCCTGGTGTACCGGGACGGCGGCGACCTGGCCGTGTGGCTCGGCGTCGCGCTCACCACGATCCTGTCCATGCGGCAGGCGTACCACTACGCCGGGACGGCGGCCGAGCACGTGGGCGCGGACGTCTCCCCCGCGGTGTGCGCGGCGGCGGTCGCGGCGCTCGTCGCCCTGGTGTGGGCGCTGAGCGCCGGGCCCTTGCGCCACGTGGACTGGCGGGTGCTCTCCACCCTGGGCGCCCTCACCTACCCGCTGTACCTGGTGCACGGCCAGTTCGGGTTCGCCGTCATCGACGTGCTGCACGACGACGCGTCGCGCTGGGTCGTGCTCGCCCTCGCCACCGCGCTCTCCGTGGCGATCGCGGCGATGCTGCACTACCTCGTGGAGAACCGCGTGCACGACCGGCTGCGTGACGGCGTCCGGCACGGCCTCGAGAAGACGCTGCCCGCCCGCTGACGAGGCGGGCACCGAGCGTTCATCCGCCGTCCACGCCGAGGTCCCCTCTGCGTCGTCCGCGGCGGTGACACTGGCGGCGTGACCGCGTTCGTCGAGTCCCCGCTCCAGCTGCTGTGCGCCGTCGAGGCCCACGCCGCCGGGCACGCCGGCACCAGCACGCGCGTGCTGGCCCGCGCGGACGTCCCGGCTCTCACCGCCGGGATCGACGCCGTGCGCGCCCTCGGCCTGCCCTCGGGGCTGGACGTGCAGCCCGCGCCGGCGCCCCGCCGCCTGCCCGACGACGTCGTGGTGGTGGGCGACCCGTTCTCGGGCGCCTTCCAGGCCGCGCTGCTGCGCACCCCGCGCCCGCCGCAGCACCTCGTCGTCGTCGACGACGGCCTGGCCACCCTCGACCTGGCCCGCCGCGTGCTCACGGGCACGCCGCTCGTGCGCCTGACGGCGCCCCCGGACCCGCTGCGCTACGGACTGGGCGCCCTGGCCGGGCGCCGGCTGCACCGGCTGGTCGCCGGGGGGCGGCTGACGCTGTGCACCACGATCCCGCTGGACGACGACACGGTCGCCGGGCTGCGCGGGCTCGGCGTCGACGTGCGCCCGCACGACTTCGCGTGGCTGCGCTCGCGCCCGCAGCGCAACGCGCCGCAGGAGTCGACGGTCGTCGTCGGCTCCGCGCTGGTGGCCGACGGCCTGGTGCACGCCGACCGGTACGCCGCCTGGGTGCGCGGGATCGCCAGCGACGGCCCCGTCCGGTACGTCCCGCACCGCCGCCACGACCCGCTCGTGTCCGCCCTGCTGGAACGCCTGCCCGGCGTCGTCGTGGACGAGCCCGGCGCCCCCGTGGAGATCCGCCTCCGCGGCCTGCGGCCCGGTCAGCGGACGGTCATGCTGCCGTCGACCTCGGCGGTCACGCTGTCGCGGCTGCTGGCGCCGCGGGGCGTCGTCGTCGCGCCGCACGCCGTGCCCGACGCCTGGTGGACCGACCGTGCGACGCCGGAGCTGCGCCGCCACCTGGGGCGCACGCACGCGCTCGCCACCCGCGCCGCCGCCGAGAGCGCCGGCGCCGCCCGCACCGCGCACGTCCCCGGGCGCAGCAGCACCCCGCCGCGCGGCCTGCCCGCCGCCGTGGTGTCGCCCGCATGACGGGCCGCACCTCCCCGCGCCCGCCGCGGGTGCTCGCCGTCGCCGACGCGGACTCGTACCTCAAGTGGGCGGTGTGGACGCTGGCCGGCCTGCGCGCGGACGGCGCGCCCGTGGACGTCTCCGCCGTGCTCGTCCGGTCCCCCATCGCGCCCACCCCGGCCCAGGTGGACGCCGCCGTCCGCGGCTCGGGCGTCCCCGGGCCGCCGACGCTGTCCCCGCGCGACCTGCGCCGGCTCGTCCGGCGCACGCGTCCCGACGTGGTGCTCGTGGCCGCCACCGGTCCCGTCGCGGAGCTCGTGGCCCGCGAGGTCGTGCGGGCGACCCGCCCCGGACGACGCCCGGCGCTCCTGTCCGGGCTCCCCGGGATGGCGCTGCCCGCGACCCCGCAGGGCGCGGGCTGGCGGCGCTGGTGCGACGCGTTCCTCGTGCACGCCCGGGTCGAGGCCGGCCCGTACGTCGAGGCGTTCGCCCGGCAGGGGGCGCGGCCCGACGTCGTGCTGACCCGGTTGCCGTTCCTCGAGCCCTCCGCCGCCCGGGCGCCCGGGTCCCCCGACGCCGCGGTGCGCCGCGTGGTGCTCGCCGCCCAGGCCAAGGTGCCGGGGTCGCGCGACGAGCGGGTGGACCTGCTGGACGGCCTCGCCCGCCTCGCGGCCGAGGGGCTCGACGTCGTCGTCAAGCTGCGGGCCCGGGCCGGCGAGCGCCAGACGCACAACGAGGCCCACCCGTTGGACGCGCTCTGGGCCGCGGAGCACGCGCGCCTCGGACGACCCGGCGACGCCGTCTCCTTCGTCACGGGCCCGATGGCCGACCAGCTCACCCCCGGGACGGCGCTGCTCACGGTCAGCTCGACCGCGGGCCTGGAGTCCCTCGCCCTCGGGCTGCCGACGGTGTTCCTCGCCGACTTCGGCGTCGGCCCCGCGCAGCTCAACGAGCCGTTCGCGCGGTCGGGCTGCCTGCTGCGCCTCGACGAGGTGGCGGCCGCCCTGCGGGCCGGTGGCCCGGCCCCCGACCCGGCCTGGCTCGAGGAGCACTACCTCCACTCCGCGCCGTCCGGGCTGCCCGCGGCCGTGCACGACCTCGCTCGCCGGTCGCGGGACGGCGCGCTGCCCGCGCTGTCCGTCCGGCCGTGGTCGCGGCCGCGGCACGCCTATACGGCCGCGCGCTCCGCGTTGCCGGTCGCCGTCGGCCGGCGCCTGACGCTCTCCCGCTGAGGGACGACGACGCCGGTCGGGCCGGTCGGCACCCCGAACGGGAGTCGACCGGCCCGGCCGGCGGTGCGCTACGCCCGGTGGTCGGCCACCGCGCGGTCGGTGAGGCCGCGGACGAAGCCGGCGCCCCACGCGACGTGCATGATCGCGACGACGGCGGGCAGCACGAGAGCCTCGCGGAGCCCCAGCCGCGGACGACGGCCGGCCGCGTGCACGCTCGCGGCGACCACCCCCGCCGTGTACGCCGCCGGGAGCGCCGCGCCGAGCACGACGAGGCCGGGCAGCGCGGCCAGCAGGCCGCCGGCCACGGTGACCGCCGAGGCCAGCAGCCCGAGCACCAGGACGGGCGGCGCGAGGTAGCGCACGCTCGCCGTCGACGGGTCGCGGCGGATCACCTCGCGCCGCCACATGCCGGTGCGCCAGAACTGCTTGGCCACCGCGCGCAGCGTGCGCCGCGGGCGGTAGGTGACCTGCAGGGCCGGGTCGAACCACAGGACACCGCCCGCGCGGCGCAGGCGCAGGCACAGCTCCCAGTCCTCCGCCCGCACCAGCGACGGGTCGTACCCGCCGACGGCCGCGACGGCGGAGCGCCGGAACGCCCCGAGGTACACCGTCTCGGAGGGCCCCGCCTCGCCGCCCACGTGGAACGACGCCGCGCCGATGCCGGCCGGGTGGCTCATCGCCCGCGCCGCGGCCCGCTGCACGGTGCTCGTGCCGACCGGGTGCATGAGACCCCCGACCCCGACGGCGCCCGTGCGCTCGAGCGTGGCGACCGCCCGCGTCACGTAGTCGGCCGGCAGCACCGTGTGCCCGTCCACGCGCAGCAGCACCCGGTCGGCGTCGTCCGCCAGGCCGGCGGCGAGGTTCAGCCCGATCGAGCGCGAGCCCGTCGGGTTGTCCACGAGCACCACGCGCGGGTCGGCCTCGGCGAGCCGGGCCGCGACCTGCGCCGTCGCGTCGTGGGACGGACCCACGGCGAGCACGAGCCGCAGCGGCCCGGCGTAGTCCTGGGCGAGCACCGACGCGACGGCCTCGTCCAGGTACGCCTCCTCGTCGCGCACGCACGCGACGACGGCGACGCCGGGCGGCGCCTCGACCTCCGCCGCCGCGTCCTGACCGCCGGCCGGGCCCGTCGGGACCTGGTCCCGACGGGCCCGGCCGACGGTCGCCGGATACGCGTCCGACATCGGGCCCGCCGTCAGGCGTCGACGCGGCGCAGCCGCGACATCGGCGACAGCTCGCCGGGCATGACGCGCTTCTCGCCGTCGCCGAGCGCGTCCTGCAGGATGCGGATGTCGCGCACCAGGTTGGACAGGCCCTTCGGCTCCAGCGACGCCGCGTGGTCCGAGCCCCACATGGCCCGGTCCAGCGTGATGTGCCGCTCGACGGCCACGGCGCCCAGCGCGACGGCGGCGAGGGAGATCTGCAGCCCCGTCTCGTGGCCGGAGTATCCGACCGGCACGCCGTAGCGCTCCTGGAGGGTCGTGATGGTCCGCAGGTTCGCCTCCTCCGCCGGCAGCGGGTAGGTGGAGGTGGCGTGCAGCATGACGAGCCCGTCGGTGCCGAGGATCTCCACCGCGGCGTCGATCTGCTCGAGCGTCGACATGCCGGTCGACAGGATCAGCGGCTTGCCCGTGTCGGCCAGGGCACGCAGCAGGTCGTGGTCCGTGACGGAGGCCGACGCGATCTTGTGCGTCGGGACGCCGAACTCCTCGAGGAAGGCCACCGAGGGCACGTCCCACGGGGAGGCGAACCACTGGATGCCGTTCGCCTTCGCGTACTGGTCGATCTCCGTGTACTGGTCGTGCTCGAACTCGACCCGGTACTTGTACTCGAGATAGGTCATCTCGCCCCACGGCGTCTGGCGGATCTTGTCCCGCTGGTCCTTCGGGGTGCTGATCTCCGGCGTGCGCTTCTGGAACTTCACGGCCTGGCAGCCGGCGGCCACCGCGACGTCGATCAGCTGCTTGGCGATCTCGACGTCGCCGTTGTGGTTGATGCCGATCTCGCCGATCACGTACACCGGCTGGCCGGTGCCGACCTCGTGGTCGCCCACGCGGACGACGGGCGCCTCGGGGCGGGGGGTCGCGGAGGTCGTGCTGGCGGTGCTGGTCACGGGGGTGTCCTTCCGTTCGTGGAGCTGCGGGGCAGGACGCGCGGCGGCGTCCGGGCGGGCTGCGAGGATCCGCTCGCAGACCTCGCGGACGGCGCCGTGGCCGCCCGCGCGGGCGAGGACGACGCGCGCGGCGGCGGCGACCTCGGGGTGGGCGTCGGCGACGGCCACGGGCCAGCCGACGAGGTTCAGGGCGGGCAGGTCGTTCACGTCGTTGCCGACGTACGCGACCCGGCCCGGGTCGAGGCGGTTCACGGCGCACCAGTCGCGCAGCGCGGCGGCCTTGTCGTCCACGCCGTGCAGCACGTCGACACCGAGCTTGCGGGCCCGGGCCGCCACCACCGGGTTGGTCTCGGTGGACAGGATCAGCAGCGGCACGCCCGTGCGGCGCAGGCGGGCCACGCCCAGCCCGTCGCCCCGGTGCACGCGCACGCTCTCCGTGCCGTCCTGGGTCACGAAGGCGGCGTCGTCCGTGTGCACGCCGTCGAAGTCCGTGACCAGGGCGTCGACGTCGATCGGCTCGTCGGACGGCGGCGTGCCGGGCTGCCCGAGGAGGGTGCGGGCCAGCCACAGGTCGCGGGGCTCGTCGATCTCCATCGACCACTCCGGGGCCACGGGCTGCAGCCCCACCGAGCCGAAGAAGCGGCTGCCCGCCTCCCGCAGCCCGGCCGTGCGCATCGCGTAGAACGCGCCCGTCTCGCGGAAGTGCGGCGCCCGGTCCTGGCGCCGGGGACGGTGGTCGGTGCCGTGACCCACCGGCGTGGGCACGTCGTCGTCGAGCCGCCACTGGAAGTCGTGCGTGGGCGCCACGGCCACGACGACGTCGTGCTCGCCGGAGCCGACCCGGCGCACGGCGACGTCCAGGTCGGCAGGGTCGACGAACGGCGACGTGGCCTGCAGCAGCACGGTCACGGCCGGGTCGCCGGCCTCGGCGCGCAGGGCGTCGAGCGCGTGCAGGACGGCGGACTCGGAGCTGGCGGTGGCGCCGGCGATGTCCGCCGGGCGGCGGAGCACCTGAGCGCCGTGCGCCGTGGCCTCGCGGGCGATCTCGTCGTGGTCGGTCGAGACCACGACCGCGGTCACCGAGGGCGCCGCCAGCGCCGAGCGCACGGCCCGGGCGACGAGCGTCGTGCCGCCCACCCGCTGCAGGTTCTTCAGCGGGATGCCGGCCGAACCGCCGCGGGCGGGGATCACGACGAGCGCACCGCGGTCGGGGCCTGACCCCGGGTGGATGTCGTTCATGGCACCGACACTAAGAGCGCGACAAGGCGCGACCGGCGCTTTACGGAAAACTGTCGCCGAACATCAGGATGCTGTCAGGTGAACACTTTCCGATCCCCTCCGAGAATGGTCGGTCGTGCTTTCCCGGTGCCCTTTCATGGGAGAAGTCACCGGGAGAATTCCCCTGTCCGAGGAGGTCCGATGGACGCCCTGACCGCCCGCTCGCACCCGCGCACCGTCCCCGCCCCCGCTCCCCTGAGCGCCGCTCGCCTCCGCGCCGTCCCGACGGCGACGGGACGACGCGGAGGCATGCCCGTGCTGCACCTCGACAACCCGGTCCGCGCGTACGACTGGGGGTCGCCCACCCGCATCCCCGACCTGCTCGGGCGCGAGCCCGACGGGAGCCCCGCGGCCGAGCTGTGGCTCGGCGCGCACCCCGGCGCGCCGTCCCGCCTGCGCACGCCGGGCGGCGGCGCGGGCCGCAGCCTCGAGGACCTGGTGGGCGCCGAGCCGCACGACGCCCTCGGCCGGCGCGTCGCGGACCGCTTCGGCCCCCGGCTGCCGTTCCTGCTCAAGGTGCTCGCGGCGGACCGCGCGCTCTCCCTGCAGGTGCACCCCCGCCCGCACCTCGCGCGGGCCGGCTACCACCGCGAGACCCGCGCGGGCCTGCCCGCGGGACACGCGCAGCGGTCGTTCCACGACGACCAGCACAAGCCCGAGATGATCGTGGCGCTCAGCCCGTTCGAGGCCCTCGCCGGGTTCCGCAGCCCGCGGACGGTGCTCCGCCTGCTGGACGGGCTCGACGGCGCCCTCCTCGACGCGGTGCGGGGCGCGCTCGCCGACCGGCCGTCCACCGCGGGGGTGCGCGCCGCCACCGAGGCCCTCGTCGCGGCGCGCACCTCGCCGTCGACCGCGGCCGACGTCGCGGCCGCGGTCGCCGCCGTCGCCCGCCGCCACGAGGCCGGGAACGCGGAGACCGCGCGCGCCGACGCCACCGTCCTCACCCTCGCCGAGCAGCACCCCGGCGACCCGGGCGCCCTCGTGTCCCTGCTGCTGCACCGCGTCACCCTGGAGCCGGGCGAGGCGATGTACGTGCCCGCCGGCGAGGTGCACGCCTACCTCAGCGGCTTCGGGGTCGAGGTGATGGCCGCCTCCGACAACGTGCTGCGCGCCGGGCTGACCACCAAGCACGTCGACGCCCCCGCGCTGCTGGAGTGCGCGTCGTTCGCCCCGCGCCCGCCCGCACGACCGGCCACGCTGGTGTCCGGCGGCGAGAGCGTCGTGGTGACGTACCGCGCCCCGGTCGAGGAGTTCGCGCTGACGTTCGCCGACGTCGTGCCCGGCGAGCCGGTGGCCCTCGCCCCCGACGGCCCCCGCGTCGTCCTGGCGCTCGACGGCGAGGCCCGGCTGCTCACCAACGCCGGCAGGCTCCTGCTGCGTCGCGGCGAGTCCTGCTTCGTGCCCGACGCCGCCGGGCCGCTGACCGTCGACGGCTCCGCGCACGTCGTCTGCGCCTGGGTCCCCTGACCACCGGTCCTCGCTGGCCGTGCGGCCCGGCGGGCGGGTCGGGTTGCCCGTGGCCCCGGGGGCGCGGTTAGCCTGACCGGCGTTCGCGCGCACCGGCTCCCACCGGAGCCGACGGCGCGCGACGCGCACTGCCCCCGACCCACGGTGATCCCTCCGCATGCCCAGCTCGCTCCGCGACGCCGCCCGACCTCTCGAACGCGCGACCCCGGACGGCGGCACGCCGGACCGCGGCACCCCGGGCCGCGGCAGCCCGCGCGGGTTCCGGCCGGAGGTGCAGGCGCTGCGGGCGCTGGCGGTCGCGATGGTGGTGCTGTTCCACCTCTGGCCCGGCCGGCTCCCCGGCGGGTACGTCGGCGTCGACGTCTTCTTCGTCATCTCGGGGTTCCTCATCACAGGCCACCTGCTGCGCGAGACGGAGGCGACCGGACGCGTCCGGCTCGCCCGCTTCTGGGCCCGGCGGGCGCGCCGCCTGCTGCCCGCCGCCTACCTCGTCCTCGCGGTCACCGTCGTCGCGACGGTGCTGGTGGCGCCCCGCTCGCTGTGGCAGCAGTGGTTCCGCGAGACGCTCGGCGCCACCCTCTACGTCGAGAACTGGGTGCTCGCCGCCGACGCCGTCGACTACCTCGCGGCCGACGCCGACCCGTCGCCCGTGCAGCACTACTGGTCCCTGTCCACCGAGGAGCAGTTCTACCTGGTCTGGCCGCTACTGGCGCTGCTCGCCGCAGTGGTCGCGACCCGCCGTGGCGCGTCCACGCGCCGCACCACCGCCGTCCTGCTCGCGGCCGCCACGGCCGGGTCGTTCGCGTACTCCCTGTGGCTGACCTCCGCCAGCCCCGCGTCCGCGTACTTCGTCACGCCGGCACGCGCGTGGCAGTTCGGGGCCGGGGCCCTGCTCGCCCTGTGGCTCGCCCGGCCCGACCGCCGGCCGGTGCGCGACGGCGTCCGGGTGGCCGCCGGCTGGGCGGGGCTGGCCGCGCTCGTCGCGTGCGCGCTCGTCTATGACGCCTCGACGCCGTTCCCGGGCACGGCCGCCGTCGTCCCCGTGCTCGCGACGGTGGCCGTCATCGCCGCCGGGGCGCCGGGCGGCCGGCTCTCCCCCGCCCCGCTGTACGCCTGGCGGCCCGTGTCGTTCACCGCGGACGTCTCCTACTCGCTCTACCTGTGGCACTGGCCTGCCATCGTGCTGGCGCCGTTCGTGCTGGGCCACGAGGCGGGCCTCGTCGAGCGGCTGCTGCTGCTCGCCGGCGTGGTGCTGCTGTCCGCGCTGTCCAAGCGCTTCGTGGAAGACCCGGCGCGCTTCTCGACCCGCTGGGACCTGCACCGCACCCGCCGTGCCCTCGGTGCCACCGTGGCCGGGACCGCCGCGCTCTCGCTCGTGGCCGGGTGCGCCCTCAGCGTGGCCCAGCACCGCGCCGCGGAACAGCGGGAGGTCGCCGCGCGGGTGGTGGCCGAACGACCCGCGTGCTTCGGCGCCGAGGCGATGGACGGCGACCGGCCCTGCGCCAACCCCGACCTCGACGACGTCGCCGTCCCCGCGCCCGAGGCCGTCGCCGACGACGTCGCGGGGCCCGGGAAGTGCTTCGTGGACGTCGACGAGTCCGCGCTCGCGGACTGCTCCTTCGGTCCGGTGGACGACCCCGACGTCCCGCACGTCGTGCTGGTGGGCGACTCGCACGCCCGGGCGCTGATGCCGGCGTTCCTCGAGCTGGTCGACCAGGGCCGCCTCAGCCTGAGCGTGCAGCTCAAGTCCTCCTGCGCGTGGAGCACCGGCCCCGTCGACTCCGACGACGAGCGGGCCCGCACCTGCGAGCAGTGGAAGGACCGGCTCGAGCCGTGGCTCGAGGAGCAGGCCCCCGCCACCGACGCCGTCGTCACGACGGGCTACCTGAAGTACCTCTCCGGCGACCGGACCCGCCAGGCGACCGACCTGGCCGCGGCCTGGCGGCCCGTCGCCGAGCGCGGCGTCCCCGTCGTCGCGCTCTCCGACAACCCGAGCCACGACGACGAGCCGTCGCAGTGCCTCGACCAGGGCCTGCTCGCCCGCCCCGACCGGTGCGACGTCCCGCAGCGGCAGGCCTTCCCGGATCCGCAGGTGTTCGAGGACGCCGCCGACGAGGTGCCCGGCGCGACGTTCGTCGACCTCACCCGGTTCTACTGCCGCGACGGGTCCTGCCCCGCCGTCATCGGCGGCGTCAACGTGTACCGGGACGAGCACCACCTGACCACGACGTACACGCGCACCATGACGCCCTACCTCGAGCGCGAACTGCGCGACGCCGGCGTCCCCGTCTGACACCCCTCCCGCCGAACATGCAGCTGCGCGCGTCCTGAGGGCTCAGAACGCGCGCAGCTGCATGTTCGGCGTCAGGAGGTGAGCTGGTTGTCCACCATCGAGAGGGCGGAGCCGATGGCCATGTGCATGTCGAGGTACTGGTACGTGCCGAGGCGGCCACCGAAGTGCACGTCGCGCTCGCCGGCCATGAGCTCGCGGTAGCGCTTGAGGCGCTCGCGGTCGGCGGGGGTGTTCACCGGGTAGTACGGCTCGTCGCCGCGCTCGGCGAAGCGGGAGTACTCGCGCACGATGACGGTCTTGTCGCTCGTGTACTCGCGCTCCGGGTGGAAGTGGCGGAACTCGAGGATGCGCGTGTACGGGACCTCGGTGTCGGCGTAGTTCATCACCGGCGTGCCCTGGAAGTCGCCCACGGGCAGCACCTCGCGCTCGAAGTCGAGGGTGCGCCACGACAGCGACCCCTCGGCGTCGTCGAAGTACCGGTCCACCGGACCCGTGTACACGACCGGCACCTGACCCACGACCGCCTTCTTGTTCACCGGCTGCGCGTCGTCGAAGAAGTCGGTGGACAGCCGTACCTCGATGTTCGGGTGGTCGGCCATCCGCTCCAGCCAGGCCGTGTACCCGCCGGTCGGCAGACCCTCGTGGGTGTCGTTGAAGTACCGGTTGTCGTACGTGTACCGCACGGGCAGGCGGGAGATGATCGACGCCGGCAGCTCGCGCGGGTCGGTCTGCCACTGCTTGGCGGTGTAGCCCTGGATGAACGCTTCGTACAGGGGGCGCCCGATGAGCGACACGCCCTGCTCGTCGAGGTTCGCCGGCCGCCGGCCCTCCAGCTCCGCGGCCTGCTCGCGCACCAGCGCGCGGGCCGCGTCGGGGCCGTGCGCGGACCGGAAGAACTGGTTGATCGTGCCGAGGTTGATCGGCATCGGGAACACCTCGCCGCGGTGCGTGGTGTACACGCGGTGCACGTAGGAGGTGAACGCCGTGAACCGGTTGACGTACTCCCACACGCGCTCGTTCGACGTGTGGAAGAGGTGCGCGCCGTACCGGTGCACCTCGATGCCGGTGGCCGGGTCGGTCTCGCTGTACGCGTTGCCGCCGAGGTGGTCGCGGCGGTCGATCATGAGCACCTTGCGCCCCTGCTCGGCCATCCGCTCCGCGACGGTCAGGCCGAAGAGCCCGGTGCCGACGACGACGAGGTCGGTCATGCTTGCTGCCTCCAGGTCGGGTTGATCAGTCGGGCTCGTAGCCGCCGCGCAGGCGCGTGTACGCGCGGTAGCCGGCCTTGCGCACCGACTCGGGCACCACCCGGTAGCCCGCGCGGACCACCACGTTGCGCACCATCTGAGGGCCGGTGAGGAAGCCCTCCGAGTGCAGGGTGCGCTGCAGCGCGAGCTCGGACGCCAGCAGGCGCCGGCCGCCGCGGCGCGCGTACGCCCCGGCGCCCACGCGGTACAGCACCAGCGGGTCGACGACGTTGTGCGCGTCCGCGCCGCCCGCGATCATGCGGGCGAACAGCAGGTAGTCCTCCATGAGGTCCAGGTGCTCGTACCCGCCCGCAGCGGCGACCGCCGAGCGCCGGTACACGACCGACGGGTGGTTGAACGGGTCGCGGAACCGGGCCGTGGTCGCGATGGCGTCGCCCGTGGGCGGCACACGCACCATGCCCGGCGCGTGCTCGTCGTCGTCGAACTCCTGGATCGCGGAACCGACGATGTCGCACCCGCCGGCCACCAGCGGCACCTGCACGGCGAACCGCTCGGGACGGGAGATGTCGTCGGCGTCGGCGCGCGCCACGATCTCGTGCTTGCACGCCTCCAGCCCCGCCTCCAGCGCACGGGCCAGGCCGACGTTGCGCTCCAGCGGCACGAGGGTGACCGGCACGGCGGTGAGCTCGTGCAGGCGACCGAGCACGGCGGCGATCTCGTCGCCCACGGGCCCGTCGCGCACGACGACGACCTCGTCCGGGCGCAGCGTCTGGTCGCGCGTGACGGACAGGAACCCGCGCTCCAGGTGCGCCGCGTCGTCGCCCGCGTACACGGGCAGCAGCACGGAGAACCGGTGGTCGTCGAGCGGCCCGGACACGACCGGCGCCGCCGCAGGGGCCGCGGCCGACCGCCGGGCCGCCGGCCGCTCGGCGACGGCGTGGTCGGCGTCCTGCCCGAGCTCGACCCGCGCGACGCTGAGGGCGGCGGGGCCGACGCCGGCCAGCACCTCGGTGTCGGCGCGCGGCCGGCGCACGAGGCCGTGCCACAGCCCGCGGCCGCCGGACTTGAGCAGGGTGCCGCGGTCGGACGAGCGCGCGACGGTGCGCGCCCACCGACGCAGCGTGGACCCGCCGTACAGCAGTCGCTCCGACGGGGCGAGGGCGGACGAGCGCGTGAACGTCCAGACCTTGTTGCGCACCTCGTAGTAGAAGCGCGGGCCCGGGTCGTGGTCGGTGCCGACCAGGCGTGCCGTGCGGTGCTCGACGACGCTGCCCGGCACGTACAGCCCGGTGCCGCGGCGCAGCAGGCGGGTGGAGTACTCGAAGTCGTCGTTCCAGATGAAGAAGTCGCTGACGGGCAGCCCGTGCTCCCGCACCGCCCGCGCGTCGACCAGCATCGACACGAACGACATCGACCGCACCGGCATCGCGCCGGCGGCGCGCGCCCGCGACAGCTCGGCGGGCGACGCCCCCGGGCGGCTGCGGGGTGTGTTCATCGGGTGGTCGCTGCCGTCGGTCCACACGACGCGGCTGGCCATCGCGGTGACGTCGCCGGGGTACGCGTCCCGCGCTCCGAGCAGCGCCTCGAGCGCCGTCTCGGTCGGGACGGTGTCGTCGTCCATGAGCCACACCAGGTCGGCGTCGAGGTCCGCGACGGCGGTCGCGAGGCCGACGGCGAAGCCGCCCGCGCCGCCCGTGTTGCGCTTGAGCGCCACCACGTCGGGGGCGCTGGGGTGGGCGCGCGCCACCTCGAGGGCGTCGTCGGTCGACGCGTTGTCGACCACGACCGTGCGCTCGAGGGGCCGGCTCTGGGCGGCCAGCGCGTCGAGGGCCGCGCCGAGGAGCGCGGCCCGGTTGTACGACACGACGACCGCGACGACGGAGGGGGTGGACATCCGGACCATCCTAGTGGGGCGCGCGGGGTGCGAAGGTCGCCCGCCAGGTCCCCGGGTCGACGAGCCCGGGCGCGGCGGCGCGCCACCGCGCGGACACCTGCGACCACCGCAGCGCGAGGCGGGCGTGCGCCGCGACCGACGCGCCGGCCAGCCGCCAGAACCGGCGGGGGTCGCGGCGCAACCAGACGCCGGACGCGCCGTCACCGGCGAGCACCAGCACCGAGTCGTGGCCGGGCACCTCCCACCAGGTGGCCTGCTCGCGGGTCAGCGTGGCCCGCGGCGCCGGGCCGCCCGCGGCGGCGCGCAGGTTCCGCACCACCCCGCGCACGGCCAGCCCCGCGAGCGCCGCGGGCGACGCCGGCCTGGGCCCGGGCTCCCCCGCCCGGGCGCGCGGCGCGGCCGCGTCGAAGACCGGGTCCCCCGCGCGCCGCACGACCGTCTCGGGGTACTCCCGCCCGACGGCCCGCGCGGCCGGGACGACGCGCTCGAGGTCGGCGTGCAGGTCGCCCGGACCTGCGAGGACGTCGCGCAGGGCGCGCACGTGCAGGTCGACGGCGTAGTACCGCAGGCCGAGCAGCAGCTTGAGGTCGTTCGCGAGCAGCAGCGGCAGCAGCAGCGCCGCCCGCGGGCGACGGGCGTGCAGCAGCGCCGCGGCCACCCGGTTGCGCACGTGCAGGTACGCCTGCCACTCGACGGTGTCGTCCTTCTCGGTCCACGCCACGTGCCACAGCGCCGCCCCCGGGAAGGAGACGGTGGCGTGTCCGGCGTCCCGGGCGCGCAGCCCGAACTCGGCGTCGTCCCACTTGAGGAACAGCGGCAGCGACAGGCCGACGTCACGCAGCACGGCGGTGGGGATGAGGCACATCCACCACCCGTTGAAGTCGCTCTCGCCGCGGGCGTGCAGCCACGGGGTGTCGCGCAGCGTCCCGGCGGCCAGGTCGTGCCACTGTTGGTCCGGCTGCGGCGGCCCCCAGTTGAAGCTGCGTTCGTGCACCACCTCGCTGAACGAGTTGAGCACCGTGGGGCGGTGCAGGTCGAGCATGTGCCCGCCCACGACGACGGGCGTGCGCGCCGCCCGGTGGAACCGGATCGCGCGCAGCAGCGCCTCGGGCTCCACCTCGACGTCGTCGTCGAGGATGAGCACCGCGTCGGCGTCGGGGCGGTCCAGGGCCTCGAGCATCCCCCGGGAGAACCCGCCCGACCCGCCGAGGTTGCGCTGGTCGATGACGGTGAGCCGGTCGCCCAGGGCCGCGGCCACCTCGGCGTAGCCCGGGTGGTCGACGACGCGGCGCGAGCCCTGGTCGATCACGAGGACCGTGCCCGCCGCCTCGGCCAGCGGGGCGGACGCCGCGATCCGGCGCAGCGTCGCGACGCAGAACTCCGGCTTGTCCATCGTGGTGATCGACAGGCACACGTCCCCCGTGCGCCGCGGCGCGACGTCCACGAGCCACCGCGCGTCGGCGACCACGAGGTCCGTGTCGCCCGCGTCCACCTCGAACCACAGCCAGCCGCCGTCGGTCAGCCCGGACACGTCGGCGTCGATGGTCACGGTGGTCACGGTGGTCTCGCCGGGCTCGAGCGACGAGACGGCGACGACGGACGCGGCTCCGCCCGCGTCCGAACGCACCAGGCGCACGCTGCCGGCGCCGGTGGCCGCGACCTCCAGCCGCACGGTCGCGACGCCCGCCCAGCGCGCCCAGTACGAGGCCGGGAACGCGGAGAAGTACGTGGCGAAGCCCTGGGTGGCGCCCGCGGGGACCCGCACGCCGGCGTCCTCGACGACGGCGGGGCCGTCCTCCACGCACAGGGCGCGGCGGGCGTCCCCGGGGTCGGGGGTGGGCAGGATCAGCTGCTGGGCGAGGTGCACGCCGGCGAGCCTAGCCGCGCCGCAGGCGACGCTTGACGCGCGAGCCGAGCGCGCGCACGAGCTCGCGACCGCTGGCCTCCGACAGCGCGGGGCCGGTCTTGCGCCGGGCCCGGGCATCGGCCTCGAGCGCGGCGATCTCCTCCCGGGCGGTGGCGAGGCGGTCCTCCTCGCGCCGCCCCTGCCGGATCACCCCGAGGATCGCCTCGACGGCCGCGTCGATCGGCACGACGGCGCTCCGCATGGGCGGGTCCTCGGCGGACCGGACCTCGGCACGCAGGTGCTCCAGGTCGCCCACCACCCGCACGCCCGACGCGACGATCTGCTCCACGTGCGTCGCCGCCCGCTCCTGCGCGACCTGCGCCGCCCACGTGGGCAGCACGAGCTTCGTGTCGTGGTCCCCCGTCCGGCGGTACCGGAGCACCGAGGTGGAGGCCGAGTCGCGCAGCCACTTGCAGTACTCGAGCCAGGCGAGCTGCTTGCGCAGCTTGTGGTTGAGCAGGCGCAGGAGCTCGGCCTCCTCCAGGGACATCCCCCGGTTCGAGGCCTTGCCGTCCAGCTTCGCGGTGCTCAGCAGGCCGGGCTCCAGGCCGAGCATCGACTCGAAGGCGTCGAACAGCAGCTCCGGCGTCGACTTGTCGACCACCACCACGGTCACGTTCTGCGGGCCGAACGCCTCCGCCCAGCGCGTCACGACCCGCCCCTGGTCGATCCGGTCGCGGAACGACCGCAGCTCGTCGGCCGGGTCGTCGGAGAGCACGCCCCGCAACCACTGCTCGAACCCGGCCCGCTCCCCCTCCTTGGTCATCTGCTGCCACAGCGACGGCAGGATCGAGGCGTAGTTCCGCAGCGTGACGACGACGTGCGCGCGCTCCCCGAGCTCGGCCCGCCAGCGCAGCGCCGTCGCGTCGTCGGCATTGGCGCCGAACTCGTGCCCGACCCAGATCCGGTTGCCCGCGTCGCGGTCGATCTCGGCCCGCAGCCTGCTCCACGCCCCGTGCACCGGCGTGGTGTCCCAGCCCCAGGAGTGCCCCATGAAGTCGTTCACGGCGCTGCGATGGTTGACGGTGGTGCCGGGGTACCGGACGCCCTGGGCCAGGAGCTCCGGTCGCAGCGCGGCGGCGGCGTTCTGCAGGCTCGTCGTCCCGGTCTTCATCAGCCCGATGTGCAGGAGCACCGCCCGCTCGGGCAGCTGCAAGGACGTGCTCGGGGCCGTGCTGGTGGACATCCCATTCTCCTCCAGGACCCGACGTCGGGTCCCTCGACGCCGGGGGCTCGTGGCCAGCAGGCTACCGGCCCGCGCTGCGTGCCCGCTGGGAGCGCTTGCCGGCCCCCGGCGTCGAGCCTCGCCCTACCAGCGGGCGAGGGAGATCTGGCTGATCCTGACCTTCTTCCCGTCGCTGACCTTCCGCAGGGTCACGGTGCCGTCCGTGTGGTCCGGCAGCGTGACCGTGAAGACACGGTCGCCGTCGCGGGGCTTGCCGAAGTCGAGCGTGGCACGCACCTTGCCCGCCACCAGCACCTGCAGCTTGCCGTCGGCGGGGTTCGTCGGACCGCGCAGGACGACTCGCCGCACCTGGTTGGCGCTCTTGAGGCTGATCGTCTTGCCGCCCGTGGCCGTCTGGTACGCGTAGTCGCCGTAGTAGATCGTGTGGTTGACCTTCTTCCACCCGCTCGAGAACGACCAGGACTTGGGCATGATCGTCGTGCTGGTTCGCACGAGCGTCGTCATGGGCCCCCGGTGGTACTTCTGGCCGACGGCCCGCACGGCGATCTCGCGCGCCGTGCCGCGGTCGAGGTTCACGGTGACCGACGTCGCCGTCGTCGCCGACCTGAGCACGCGCCAGTAGTTGGTGCTGGGCATGTCGGAGCTCCAGTGCGCGTCGCGATAGAGCACCTGGTAGTAGCGGGCGCCGGAGACCTTCTTCCACTTGTACGTGGCCTTCGTGGACCACTGCACCGGGTACTGGGCCGCCGACGGCGCGTACCGCGTCGGGGCGGCGACCGCCCACCGCATGGAGCCGTACTTCTTGATCGCGGCCGCCTTGCGCGACGCCGCGCCGTTGCGCAGCGTGCCCATCTTCTCGGCGAGGTAGCGGCCCGGGCAGGCCGTCTCGTTGGTCGTGCGGTGCATCAGCACCGTGGGAACCCTGACCTTCGTGCCGGGCTTGGCCCGGGTCCCCGACCCGGTGCTGCCGCCGGTGAGCAGGGTGGTCGTCCCCTTCGGGTCGATCCGGTACTGGTACGACTTCCAGGCGATGACCTTCGCCATGGCCGTGAGCAGCGCGCTGGTGGGCCGGGCGGTGTCGAAGTTGCCCATGGCGGACACCCCGATCGTGCCCGTGTTGTACCCGCCGGCCTGGGCGCCGATCGGGTTGTCGACGCGCGCGTCCTTGCGGCCCTGGAAGATGTTGCCGTACTTGTCGACCAGGAACTGGTAGCCGATGTCCGGCCAGCCGCGCGACTTGGTGTGGTACGCGTAGATGCCGCGCACCAGCGCGGCGGACTGGCTCTCCCGGTAGCTGTTCGTGCCCGCCGTGTGGTGCACGTAGATCGCCTTGAGCGCCTTCGACGTCTCGGGCCAGCTCCCCGACAGCGACTCGTCCGCGCCCCACCCGGACCGGGTGACGACCGACGGGCGGATCTCGAATCCCGTGCCCGCGCCGGCGGAGGCGGCCGGGTCGGAGTCCTGCCCGACGTTGGCGTCGGCGCGCGACGTGCCCGGGTCGACGACGTCCACCTGGAGCCCGCTCGGCGGTGTCCCGTCGGCGGTGCGCACCCGGGCCTGCACGCCGTCGGCGCCGGTCGACACGATCGGCTCCGTCCCCGCGCGGCCGCCGTCGACGGTGACGCCGTCCAGGCCCAGGGACTGCCAGTCGCTCCAGCGGCCGTCCTCGCGCACCCGCACGGCGACCTCGGTGACCTCGCTCCCGGTCGCCTCGTCCCAGGTGACGCCCGCGACGAGGAAGTCCTGCGTCGCCGTGCGCTCGCTCAGCGCCGCCAGGTCGCCCTCGTCGGGCTCATTCTGCGTGAGCGCGGCGGCCGCGCCGTCGGGAGCGATCTCCTTCGCCAGCTCGGACTTCTCGGGGGCGACGTGCTCGTGCCCGACCGCGTCGTCGAGCGCCCCCTTCTGCTGCCGCGCGTCGGCGTCGATGCCGCGCACGGGCACGTGCTCCACGTCCGGGGCCACGGCGTGCGCCTCCGGCACCGGGAGCGAGACCGTGGGGAGCACCACCCCCGCGAGGGCCAGCGCCACGACGGTCGTCGTCGTGACGGCGGTCCGGGCCGTCTTTCGAGCCACGCGTGTCGTCATGCTCGTCTCCGCTCGTCCAGCTCTGGTCGATCATGGTCGCGCCGGGCACCTGACCCGCACGACGATAGGGACGGATCCGCCCGCCAGCACCTCGAACGGGGCGGGCGTCCTCCGGATGCCCGTGCGCCGCCCCTGGGGCACAGTTCTTGAGGGGGTGCATGACCATGACGCACGAGTTCTCGATCCAGCACACCGCGACGCCGCCGTTCCGACGGCGCCGGTCGCGCGCGCGGTCCGTCCTGGCAGCGGTCGTCTCCGGCGTGCTGGCCGCCGCCGGAACCGTCGTCGGGACGACGTCCGCGCAGGCCGCGGTGCCGTCCTCCTTCACGCTGACCGGCTCCGGCTTCGGGCACGGCGTGGGGATGCCGCAGTACGGCGCGTACCAGATGGCGCGGCAGGGGTCGGCCAGCTGGGACGTCCTCCAGCACTACTACTCCGGCGGCAAGGTCGCCTGGAGGACCACGACCGGCAACAACATCCTGGTCCAGGTCTACGGCAAGGACCCCGTGGGCCGGTCCGGCTACGGGGACACGAAGACCACGACCAGGGTCACGGTGAGCGGCGGCGACTGGCGCCTGGGCAACGAGGACGGCAAGACCCTGGCCGCCGGCACCGGCACCGAGACCTTCGACGTCACCGTGACGGCCGGCGGGCGGTCCCGGATCACGGTGAACGGCACCAAGTACTACGACCAGCTGCTGCGCATCAACTGGTCGGGCACCCGGTACTACAAGCCCACCGGGAAGACGGCGGTGGCGACGATCGCCGGGGCGCACGGCTCGTACAAGCACGGCCGGCTCACCGCGACGGCCCGGGGCGGCGTCCCCAACATCACCAACGACGTGCTGCTCAACACCGAGTACCTGTACGGCATCGCGGAGATGCCGTCGTCGTGGGGCCTCAACGGCGGTCTGTCGGCGCTCGCCGCGCAGGCCATCACCGCCCGCTCGTACGTCGTGACCAAGCCGCTCGCCGCCGCGTGCCGGTGCAACGTCGTCGACGACGTGCGCGACCAGTACTACTCCGGCTGGAAGAAGGAGAGCGAGGGGACGGGCGCCAGGTACGGCAAGGTCTGGAAGAAGGCCGTCGACGCCACCACGTCGAGCCGCACCAGGGCCCGGGTGCTGACCTACGGCGGCACGGCGGTCGCCGCGCACTACTACTCCTCCAGCGGCGGGCGGACGGCGAACTCGGAGGACGTGTGGTCGTCGCGCATCGCGTACGAGCGCTCCGTGTCCGACCCGTACAGCAAGGCGGCGCCCGGCAACTCGTACGCGTCCTGGACGCGCAAGCTCACCCAGGCGCAGGCGCGCACGCTGTTCGGGCTGGCCGACGTGCAGTCGATCAGGGTGAGCGCGAAATGGTCGAGCGGTCAGGCCCGCACCCTCACGGCGACGTCGTCGACCGGGAGGACGGCGACGGTCACCGGCAAGGCGGACACGATCCGCTCGAAGGTGGGCGCGCGGACCACGGCGGGCTCGATGCCCGCCGCGTGGATCACGAAGATCGCCGCCGGCTAGCCTCCGCCGGTCGAGCCCGTCGAGACTCCGTCCTGGGGTTCGGCGAGCTCAACCGGCGTCGACGGTGAACGCGTCGAGGTCGAGCCCGTGCGCGGCGAGGGCGCGCCGGGCGCGGCCGACGTCGGCATCGTCGAAGAACTGCTTCCACTGCCCGATCGAGCCGTCGCGCGTGAAGTAGCCGTCCAGCTTGACCACCATGGAGCGACCGGTGAGGTCCTCCATGGCGCGGATGGTGGAGATGTCGGACAGGGCGAGGGCGCGGTCGACGGCGTCGTCCACGAGCGGCAGGCCGAGGAAGCGCACCACCTCGCGGAAGCGCGCGCCCGGGTCCTTCTTGAGGTCCTCGTACGACGCGACGTGCACGTCGGGGTCGTCGCGGTAGCTGTCCAGGGTGAGGTAGTGCAGCGCGTACGTGTCGAGCATCGGCTCGATGACGTCGCGCGGGTGCGCGGCCTCCTCCCGGCGCTGCGGCCGCTGCTTGATCGTGTAGTGGTACAGCGACACGACGTAGTCGAGCGGGTTGCGGTACAGCATGATCTTGCGGCCGGGCGAGAAGGCGAACGGGTCGACGTCGTGCCGGAAGTGCTGCATGGTCACGTCCGAGACACCGTGCCCCGCCAGCAGCGCGCAGGGCGTGCGGTACGGCTCCGCCTCGCGGAACACCTGCCAGCGGTTGTTGCCGTAGAACTCCTGCTGCAGCTGGGGGTAGGAGATCGGGCGCTCCACACCGGGGGCGGCGAGGGCGCGCGCATAGTTGGTGAGGAAGAACCGCATCCAGTGCGTGCCGGACTTCTGGATCGTCGCGACGGTCACGAGGTCCGCGGCGTGCAGGCGGCCGAACGCCTCGGCGAAGGCGTCCCCGCGCTCGGCGGCGAGCGTCCCGAGACGCCAGCGGGCGACGTCGCCCAGGTAGCGCAGCGCCTCGCCCGGGTCCGGAGGCAGGGCCGCGACCACCGCGGCGTCCTCGCCGGCCCGCAGCCCGACCAGGGCGCCGGCGAGCCGGGCGTCCTTCGACGTCGTGCCGGCGTGCGCGGCCAGCGTCTCCCAGTCGCGGGTCAGCAGGGCGCTGCCCAGGTGCGGGGGCAGGTGCTCCTCCGCGGCGGCGCGGACCTTCCTCGCGGTGCGCGAGGCCGTGAGCCAGCGGGCCATCGTCACTTCCTCCGGTTCCGGTAGTACTGCACGAGGATCCCGCTGCCGACGGCGGCCGTGGCCAGCGGTCCCTTCGCCCGCTCCAGGGTGCGCAGCGCGTCGCGGCGGCGGCCCAGCCGCATGCTCGCGATCGCGAGCTGGCGCTGCTCGGCCGTGGTGAGGCTCCGCTTGCGCGCCGTCTCGCCGAGGAGCCGGGCCGCGGGCTCGGCGCGGCCGGCGGCCAGGTGCGCCTTGACCGCCCGGAGCACCTCGGCGGGGGGCTCGGCCGTCGTGGTCGACAGGTCGGTCTGGCGGCGCAGGTCGCGGATCAGCTCGTTCTTCTCGGCGCCCGTGAGGTGGTCGAGCCACTCCAGGTCGAGGGTGTCGTAGCGGTCGTCGCCGCCCGCCGGCTCCCACGGCTTCTTGCCCACGTAGTGCAGCACCCGCACGTCCTCGTCGTGGAAGAGCGCGGGGTGGTGGGAGAAGATCCGCTTCGTCGTGTTGTTCTCCGGGGGCAGGGCACGCCACGTGTCGAAGAAGATGTTGAGGAAGCCCTGGTCCCCGCCGTCGTACGACGGGGTGTGCGGCAGGCGGGACATCATCGCCTCGAACGTGGCGTACGACGGCGTGAACGCGAACACCCCGGAGTTGAAGACGCCGGGGTTCGGCGCGTCCAGGCCGGCGTCGGGGACGGCGGCGAAGTCGTCCCCGGCGAACAGGTCGTCGATGTTCTGCCGCACGACGGCGTCACTGTCCACATAGACCGCACGGTCGAGGAAGTCGAGCCGGAAGACGTGCAGCTTGGTGTAGGTGGCGGCGAACCTCTCCTGCACCTTCTGCGGTCGACCGCCGGCACCGTTCGCCCGCAGCACCGGGTTGACGATCGGCGGGACGTCGAGCGTGAGGATGCCGCTCGCCGCGAGCGCCGCCTTGTCGGCGTCCGGGGTGCACAGGGCGACCAGCGGCACGTCCGTGACCGCGCGCAGGGAGTTCGCCAAGGCCCGCGCCCCGTGGTGGTACGAGCCGGAGACGACGGTGACGAACGCGCAGCGACGGCCGTCGACCTCCTTCCACAGGGGCCCGTCGACCTTCGGCACCGTGAGGGCCTGGACGCCACCGGTGGCCGGCAGCTCGATCTCGACGGTGTCCTTGGTGGCGGCGACGCTCGACCCCTCCCCCGGCCCCAGGTGCGGGCGGCCGGCGGGCAGGTCCTCGGCCGGCGGCACGTACAGGTGCAGCATCTCCGACTGGCTCACCGAGCGGACGGTGGCGTCGGGGTACGCAGCGAGGCACGAGCGCAGGAACGCGAGGTCGGTGTCGAGCCCGTGCGCTGCCTCGTACCCGGGCGTCGCGTCCTTCGCCTGCAGGCCCAGCTCGGCCACCTGCGGCATCGTGTAGCCGTATCGCACGTCCTTGGACTCGTACAGGTCGATGCCCGCGAGGTAGATCTCGCGGAAGCCGACGCCCAGCCCGAACGCCAGGGCCTGCATGCCCGTCGTGGGCAGGCCCGGCCGGCTCATGAAGTGCCGCGCGAGACGCGGGTTGCGCGCCGGCACGCTCCACGAGTCCAGCTCCTCGACGTCGACCAGCGGCTCCAGCCCGTACCGGTCGCCGTCGCGGTGCGCGGCGTGGCGCATGGGCGACAGCACCCGGCGCACGTCGTAGCGGCCCGACCGGATCTCGTCCTGGAGCCGCTTCTCGAGCTGCTCGTGCGGCACGGCGCTGAACCACGCGTCGACGCGGTCCCCGACGTGGTAGTTGCTCTCCAGGAAGAACCAGTTCATCCGGAAGACCACGACGTCGGCCGGGATGCGGTGGTAGGGCGGCATCGCAGACGACGGCCCGTTGCCGACGATCAGCAGGGGCCGGTCCGTGAGGTCGGCGAACGACGTGATCTCCGGCTCGCCCGGCTCGCGGCCGAGCGGGACGCTCCGCATGGTGGGCATGGGGTGGGCTCCTGTCGGGTCGTACCTGTCGGTGCTGTCGGTGCGGTGCGGTGCTGGCGATGCGGTGCTGGGGATGCAGTGCTGGCGATGCGGTGTCGGCAGGTCAGCGCGGGCGCACGAGGCGGCGCGCCCGGTTCGCGGCCCGCGAGACGAGCGAGCCGCGCGCGAGGGAGGCGCGGAAGTCGCGCAGCGAGGCGCGCGACTCCTCGACCTCGGCCCCCAGCGTGCGGATCTGGGCGTCCTTCGCGCCGAGCTCGGCGTCCTTGGTGCGCAGCCGCTCCTCGGCGCGCGCCTTCTCCAGCGACGCGTCGTAGGTGCGGGCGGCGAGGCGCCGCTCCTTCGGCGTCAGCGGGGTGAAGGACGGCGCGACGGCGACGCCCGTCAGGCGCTCGTAGATGGTCGCGAGGTTCGCCAGGGTCGTGTCGTACAGGCCGCGCCGGGTCGCGGCGAGCTCGGCGCGCAGCGCGACGCGGCGCTCGGTGACGTCGTGGATCGTGGCGTAGAGGTCGTCGGTGAAGGTGTCCGCGCGCGGGTCGAGCGCCCACTCGGGGTGCCCGAGGTCGGTCGCGAAGTACCGCGTCTTGTGGTGCACGTACAGCGACAGCGGGATCGCGCCCATGCCGAACGGCACCATCTGCGCGTGCCCCCGCGTGCCGAGGATGACGGGCAGGTCGGCGAGATCCTGCACGCCCCGGAACAGCACGTCGCGGCTGCCCCACAGCACGCGCTCGGAGTCCACGAGCCCGCGCTCGCGCAGCACGTCGCCGAACAGCGTGTCGGCGCGGGCGTGCGGCACGCTCACCAGCTCCCAGCCCTCGCCGCGCAGCCGGGCGAGGACGTCGGCCTGGTCGGCGTAGATGCGGTCCCGGTCGAAGCCGGCCGCGATCTGCCGCTTGCCGACGATGGACTCCACGGCGAGCACTCGGCCGTCGCCGGCGGGCCCGGCGCGCCCGTCGAGGCGCTCGCGGTACAGGTCGGGGAAGAGGTACGACGAGATCGTCGTGGGGCACGGCTGGTACTCGACCCGCTCGGGGTCGTGGTCCACGTACTCGCGGACCGTGCGCACCGAGCCGTGGTTGCGCAGCCCGAAGAAGACGGACTTGTCGAGCGTCAGGTTGAGGTGCTCGCGGAACGGCTCCGCGAAGTCCTCCTGGTCGATGAACCGGTTGTTGCCGACGGCGAAGACGACGATCGGCACCTCGAGCCGGCGCAGCTGCTCCAGGGAGATGTTCCACTGCCACCCGGAGCGCGCGTTCGCGTTGGTGTCGCGCAGGAAGAGCCCGCCACCGCCCACGACCACGGCGTCGTAGTGCTCGTTGATGTGGTCCACGAGGCGCGGCCCGACCGGGTCACGCAGGGACCGGCTGCCCGCGACCTCGAAGGCCGCGCCCCCCGCGAAACCCTCGAAGGTCTCGCGGACGGCCTCGAACAGGAGCGTGTCGCCGTAGTTCCCGTACGTCTTGATGTCGAAGTGGAACAGGCGCAGGCGGCGCCCCGGTCGGGGTTCTCCGGAGGTCGGTCGCACGGCGGCGGCGTGAGTCGGCACGGCGCGAGCGTAAGCACCGGATGGCCGCCGCAAGGCCGGAATCCGGCCCGATCACCGGCTGCTCATCGACTGTTCATCTGCGGGCCAGCCGGTGCTCCGTGCGTGTTCTCCCACGGGCGCCGGGCCCTGGCTCACAGCGGGCGGGCGTCGCTCTCCAGCAGCACGGGGATGCCGTCCCGGACGGGGTACGCGAGGGGCCGCTCCGGGTCGGTCGAGCGCAGCTCCGGCTGCCCGTCGGGGCCGACCGCGTCGACCAGCTCCGCGCCGGTCACGGGGCAGCGCAGGATGCCCCGCACCCAGGGGTCGATCCCGGCCGCGCCGGGGTTCTCGGGTCGCGTGCCGTCGCTCATGCGTCCTCCGTCCGCACGAGCGACAGGACGTCGTCGCGCACCTTGATCATGATGTCCTCGTCCGCGGCCTCGACGTTGAGCCGCAGCAGCGGCTCCGTGTTCGACGCGCGCAGGTTGAACCACCACTGCGGGTGGCCGTCCCAGTGCGCCACGGTGAGGCCGTCGAGCTCGTCGACGTCGGCCTGCGGGTAGGCCGCCGCGTACGCCTCGCGCACCCGGGCCGTGGCCGCGGCGGCGTCCGCCACGGTCGAGTTGATCTCCCCCGACGCCACGTACGGGGAGTACATCTCCGCCAGCACCGACAGCGGGTGCGGCTGCCCGCCGAGCGCGGCCAGCACGTGCAGCGCCGCGAGCATGCCGGTGTCCGCGAAGAAGAAGTCGCGGAAGTAGTAGTGCGCGCTGTGCTCGCCGCCGAACACCGCGTCGTGCTCGGCCATCTGCGCCTTGATGAACGAGTGGCCCACCCGGGTGCGCACCGTCGTCGCGCCCGCGGCCTGCAGCAGGTCGGGCACGGCGCGGGAGGTGATGAGGTTGTGGATCACCGTGGGCGTGCGCCCCGCCTCGAGCTCCTTCGCCACCTCGCGCAGCCCCACGAGGGCCGTCACCGCGGACGGCGAGACGGGGTCGCCGTGCTGGTCGACGACGAAGCAGCGGTCGGCGTCGCCGTCGAACGCGAGGCCCAGGTCGGCGTCGTGCTCGACGACGGCGGCCTGCAGGTCGCGCAGGTTGGCGGGCTCGAGCGGGTTGGCCTCGTGGTTCGGGAAGCTGCCGTCGAGCTCGAAGTACAGCGGCACGACGTCGAGCGGCAGCGCGGTCAGCCCCGCGGCCGTGCCGAGCACCGCCGGCGCGGTGTACCCGGCCATGCCGTTGCCGGCGTCCACCACGACCTTGAGCGGGCGGATGCCCGACAGGTCGACGAGACCGCGCAGGAACGCGGCGTAGTCGGCGAGCGTGTCCCGCTCGCTGGTCGAGCCTGTCGAGTCCCGGTCCGTGGTCTCGACGGGCTCGACCGACGACGCGTCGTCGAGGATCCGCTGCGCCAGCTCGCGGACGTCGGCCAGGCCGGTGTCCTGCCCTACGGGCCTGGCACCCGCGCGGCACAGCTTGATCCCGTTGTAGACGGCGGGGTTGTGGGAGGCGGTGAACATCGCGCCGGGCGCGTCCAGCGCGCCGGACGCGTGGTACAGCCCGTCCGTGGAGCACAGCCCGATGCGCACGACGTCGACCCCCGCGGCCGTGACGCCCGCGGTGAACGCGTCGACCAGCCCGGGGCCGGACTCGCGCATGTCGTGCCCGACGACGACCCGGGACGCGCCCTCGGGCACGGCCACCACGCGGGCGAACGCCGCGCCGATCGCACGGGCCACCTCCGGCGAGAGCTGGTCGGGCACGGTGCCGCGCACGTCGTACGCCTTGATGATGGTGGCCAGGTCGATCGTCACGTCCCACAGCGTACGTGCCCCGCCCGCCGCGAGCGGGTGGTTCTGCGGGCGGACTTCCGGCCCGGGGCCCCCTCTCCGCGGCGCGTGTGGAAGTGTGGTGCCCGTGCCCGAGCTCTACCCGCTGGAGAACACCGTCCAGCACGCCGACTGGGGCTCGCGCACGCGGATCCCCCAGCTGCTGGGCACGGTCCCGGACGGCTCCCCGGCCGCCGAGCTGTGGCTCGGCGCCCATCCCAGCGCTCCGTCCCGGGTCGCCGGCGACCGCTCCCTGCTGGAGCTCGTGCGCTCGGCGCCGGACGCGATGCTGGGCCGCCGGGTCGCCGACGAGTACGGCCCCCGGCTGCCCTACCTGCTCAAGGTCCTCGCGGCCGAGCGGGCGCTGTCGCTCCAGGTGCACCCCAAGCCGCACGCGGCCCGCGCCGGGTTCAACCGGGAGAACCGTCAGGGCCTGCGCCCCGGCGACCCGGGCCGCTCCTTCCACGACGACCAGCACAAGCCGGAGATGGTGGTCGCGCTCACCGAGTTCGAAGGACTGGCGGGCTTCCGGGCGCCGCGCGCCGTCCTCGACCTGCTCGACGGGCTCGACGGCGACCTGGTGGACGCCGTCCGCGGGACGCTGGCCGCCGACCGCTCCCCGGCCGGCGTCAAGGCGGCGTTCTCCCGGCTCGTCGCCGCGCGTCGCGACCCGGGCGCCCCGGCCGAGGTCGCCACCACGGTCGCCTCCGTCGCCACCCGCCTGGCGGCGGGCTCGCCGTCGTCGCGCGCCGACGCGACCGTGCTGCAGCTCGCCGAGCAGCACCCGGGCGACCCGGCCGCGCTCGCGTCGCTGCTGCTCAACCGCGTGACGCTCGACCCCGGCCAGGGCCTCTTCCTCCCGGCGGGCGAGGTGCACGCGTACCTGTCCGGGCTCGGGATCGAGATCATGGCGTCCTCGGACAACGTGCTGCGGGCCGGCCTCACCACGAAGCTGGTCGACGAGGCCGCGCTCGTCGAGTGCGCGTCGTTCGTGCCGCGCCCGCCGCAGCCGCCCCGCACGCGGTCCGCGGGCGGGCGGGGACAGGTGACCACCTATCGCGCCCCCGTGCGGGAGTTCGCGCTGACCGTCGCGGACGTCGACCCGGGCGAGGACGTCGACCTGCCCGCCGAGGGCCCCCGCATCGTGCTGTGCCTCACGGGCGACCTGAAGCTCACCGCCCAGGACTGCCCCGCCCCCGCGACGCTGCACCGCGGCGGCTCCGTGTTCGTGCCGCACGACGCCGGGGAGCTGCGGCTGTCCGGCTCCGGCCACGCCGTCTGCGCCTGGGTGCCCTGAGCCGACGCCGAGGTAGTTCAAGTCTCGCCGAGGTAGTTCAAGTCTCGCCGAGGTAGTTCAAGTCTCGCCGAGGTAGTTCAGGAGCCAGCAGGCGTCCGGGCGCAGGACTACCTCGGCGCGTCTCGGACCACCTGTGCAGGGGCGTCGGCCGCGACGTCGAGGCCGGCGAGCGCGGCGGCGACGGCCGGCGCTCGCCGCTCCCCCGCGAACAGCACGTTGTGGTACCGCGTGTAGACGTAGTCGGCGCCGGTGGCGTACGTGAGGTCCGGCCGGACCGGGTACGCGAGCCCCGCGTCGTCGTCCACCGACCACGCCCGTGCGTAGCCGCTCTCGCCGAGCAGCCCGTAGAGCGTCGCGAAGTCCTCGCGGGAGAGCACCTCGGCGAGCAGCACCGGCTGCTCGGCGGCCAGCAGTCCGCGCGCACCCGCGATGACGTGGCTCTCGTGCCGCTCGACGTCGAGCTTCACGAGGTCGACGCCCGGGCGGCCCTGCTCCCCCCACCAGGCATCGAGGGTGGTGACCTCCACCTCGGACGTCGTGGCCCCGCGCGCCGCCTGACGCTCGGCGATCTGCTCGAACGAGGACCCGGTCGCCAGCCGGGCGGCGCCGTTGTGGTGCAGGGTCAGGGTGCCGGGCTCGGAGGAGACCCCGGTCGCGTGGACGTGCACCCGGTCGGCCAGACCGGAGATCCGCACGTTGGTCTCGGCACGCCGGGCGATGCGGTCCATCACCTCGAACGCGTCGACCACGACGTCGGGCGACGACGCCCCCGCGACCAGCGAGAAGACCCCGGTGTGGGCGCCGACGTCGAGGACGTGCCCGGCACGCGCGGCCAGGACGGAGAACACCGCGGTGGAGAGGGACTCGTAGGCGTTCGGGCCGAACCAGAACGCGACGGCGGCGACGAGGTCGTCCTCGTCGAACCACATCCACGCCGGGCGGGACACGCCCGCCTGCACGAGCACCGGGCCCGTGTACGGATGGGCCCGGCGGAGCGCGCGCAGCTCGGGAGACTGGACCCGGGTGGGGATCGAGCGGCCGGCGCTGAGCCACGGGCGCGCCGCGTGCGCCGCCAGCGTCTGCCGGGTGCCGCGCGCCGGCGGCGTCCCGCGCTCGGCGGGCGCCGCGGACGGGGCCGAGGGCGCGGCGGCGCGCTCGTCGAGCGCGCGCCGCACCCTCCGGTCGACGAGCTCGCGGAGCTCGTCGCCCGCGAGCCGGTCGGCCCACCTCAGCAGGGTCCGGCGGACCCTGCTGCCGTCGTCCGGGGTCGTGCGTGCGGTCCCACCCATCGCTACCTCCTCGTCAGCGGCGCTCCCCGCCCGGCCGGAGCCGACGGCGCACGTACCGTGCGCCGCGGCCGACGGTGGTCGTCGGCGCGTCGGGGTCTGTCACGACCTCGAGCGCCCGGCGCACCTGCGTCGCGCGGGCGGTGTCGCCCTGCGCGTACAGCTCCTCCCGCTGCTCGCGGAGCCACTCGCGCGCGACGTCCGCGCGGTCAGGAGCGGGCGCCGGGGCGGAGGTCGTCGGAGCGGCGGGCTTCGCCGCGGCCTGCGCCGCCTCGCCGCGGGTCTTGCCCTCGAAGGCCATGGTCTTGGCGTGCAGGCGGCTGGACAGCCACACCTCGAGGTCGCCGAGCGGGAGGCACTCGCGCTCGGACGGCGCCTGCCCGGTCAGCGAGCGGTAGATGCGCGAGAGGTTCTCCAGCGAGACCTCGTACAGCCGCTCGCGCTCCTTGCGGGCGCGGTCCTGCATGGCGTCGTAGTCGTCGTGGCAGCGCTCGACGTGGGCCACGATCCGGGCGCCGAGGTCCGGGTCGTCGACGTCGATCAGCAGGTCCTCGATGCCCACCTCGCGGGCGAAGTAGACCATCTTCGGGGAGTTGTCGATCGGCACCACCAGCGAGCCCGCGCCGAACGGGACCATCGCCCCGTGCCCGCGCGTGGACACCACGATCGGCACCTGCGAGAAGTACCGCGGCCCGGACAGCATGTCCCGGCCCTGCGTGTTCATCTCGACGAACGTGAAGTCGTCGAAGCCGTGGGCTCGCAGGTGGTCGACGACGGGGGTGTCGAACTTGGCGAAGAACGACGCGAGCTCGATCTCGTACCCGGCCGCCCTCAGCGATCGGCACGCCTGCAGCACCTGGTCCGCCACCCGGTCGTCCTTCTCCGACGGCGAGCGGGTGATCTGCAGCGTCACGCGCCGCGAGCGCCCGGGGACGGCGTCCGGGCTGCCGGCGCCGTCGACGAGGTGCCGCAAGAACGTCGTCGGGCACGGCTGGAACACGATGCGGTCGTGGAAGCGCGGGTCCACGACCTCCTTGAGGCGTTCGATCGAGCCGTGGTTGCGCATCCCGACGAACGGCGAGCCCTCGATGACCGCCTCGAAGTGCTCCTTGAACTTCGGCGCCAGGCCCCGGTGGTTGCGGTACAGGTTGAATCCGACGGCGAAGACGATCGTGCGCCGCATCCGGCGCGCCTGCGCCACGCTGGACCTGAAGGCCCACCCGGACAGGTCGTGGTTGCGCGGGATGATGACGCCCCCGCCGGCGATGAGGCCGGCGTCGAACGAGTTCGCCTTGTCCACGAGCCGGGGGCCGACCGGGTACCGGCTGTCCGCGCCGTCCTCGACGCGGAAGTACCGCTGCCCGCCGAACGAGTGGAACAGGTAGCGCACCGCCTCGGCCAGGAGCGCGTCGCCGTAGTTGTTGTGGGTGTAGTACTGCCACGAGAACAGCCGGGCCGGTGCGGCCGGGGTCGCCGGGGTCGTCATGGGATCTCCTTGGTGTCTCAGGTCCGGCTCAGGCGGCCGCGAGCGCGTCGCGCCCCGGCTGCCACGCGTCCATCAGCCCGGTGGTGCCCGCCCCGGTGGCGTCGTCCTGCAGGGCGCCGGCGAGCATCCGGGCGTCGGCCGCCGACGGCGCCGCGATGAGCCGCGCGAGGGCGTGCGTCGCGGAGTCCGGGCGCATCGCCAGCATCGGGACGCGTTCGCCGAAGCGGGCGAAGACGTCGTCGACGAAGTCGGCCACGCCCCGCTGGATCTCGGCGTTGCGGCGGTCGGTGGCGACGGTCGGGGCGAGCACGGGCCGCCCGTCCGGGCCGAACCCGTGGCACTCCGGCAGCCCCACCGGGGTCAGCAGGTACTCGAGCGCCGTGCCGTGCCGGAAGAAGGTGCGGTCCTGCGACCATGGCTCGAACCGGGCGCCGGTGATGACCGCGTACTCCAGCGCGTGCTCCATCCCGGTGAAGTACAGCCCGTCGACGCGGCGCCCGAGGCTCGTCATGATCGCCCGCTGCGAGGACCCCGAGTAGCCGAGGTCGACGACGACCGGCCGCTCGGCACCGGCCAGGCGCTCCGCGTAGTGGCCACGGGCGGCGGCGCTGCGAGCGGCGCACGCCGCGGCGACCTCGTCCGCGTGCTCGACCAGCACCGCGGTCAGCGCCGCGGCCCGGTCCCGGCCCAGCGGGGCGTCCAGGTCGGCGACGCCGGCACGCGCGAGCGCCGGCCCGAGCGTCCCGACCACGCCCGCGCCGAACCGCGTCGTGAGCAGCGTGCGCGGGGTGTTCGCCGGGTTGAGCCCGTGCACGAACTGGGTGGCGGCCACGTGCGCCGGGTCACCGGAGAACACCTGGAAGGCGGCACGACGCGACGCGAGCAGGTAGCGGGCCCTGGGCAGCTCGGGGTCGGCCTCGCGCAGCCGCTCGTACACGCGGTGCGGCACGTAGCCGTCGCGCGCCAGGAACGACACGTCGTCGTACCCGAGGTCGCGCGCCTGCCGTGCGACCCACAGCGTCCAGCCCAGCAGGGCGGGCCCCGCGATCCCGTAGCCGAGGGAGTACGGCGTGCCGAGCGAGACGCCGCCCTTCGGGAAGGCCACGAACGGGTTGTCGAAGAACCGGTGCGCCACCACCCCCTTGACGAGGGACAGGCCCTTCTCCTCCCGGAAGCCCTTCCACAGCCCGCCCAGCGCGTGCGTGCGCCGGGCCGCGTCGGCCGCCGCGGGCACGTGCAGGGTCGCGATGCCGCGCTCGGCGGCACGCTCGACGTCGGAGACCGGGTTGTCACCCACGTGCAGCAGGTCGCCGGCCTCGATCCCGAGGTCACGCAGGACCACGTCGTAGAGCGCGCCGGACGCCTTGGTCGCGTCCGCGTCGGCCGACGCGAAGACGAACGCCGGCTCCACCGGCAGGTGCGGGCCCACCAGGTCGAGCAGCTCGTCCGCCGGGTAGAACGTGTCCGATACCAGACCGACCCGCTTGCCGAGCCGGTGCGCGAACAGCATGAGGGCGGCGCCGAGGGCCCGCGGGGCGAGGTGCCGCTGCTCGAGCTCGACCTCCGCGGCGAGCAGCGCCTGGCCGTCGACGCCGCCGAGAAGGCGGGCCGTCTGGTCGGCCACCGCCCCGATGGGGTACTCGTCGCGCTCGGCCCCGGTGGCGCGGTCGGCGGCACGCAGGGTCCCGACGGCCGCGTTCCGGGCGTTGCTGTAGCGCGCCATCGGCGTCAGGCCGGGCGCCAGCTCACGGTCCAGCACGCTCACGAGGTCCGCGGCGCGGGACACCGGCCGGGTCACGAGCGTGTCGAACACGTCGAACGAGACGGTGGCAGCCCCGGACGAGCGCAGCGTGCGGAAGGCCTCGGGCAGCGCCGGGGTGACCGCTCCCCCGACGCCGCGCACGGCGGCGAGCAGCGGGTCCTGCGTCGTGGGCGGCACCGAGTCCACCTGGCGTTCCAGCACCGTCCACGGGTCCACGCCGGAGTCGACCGCGGGCAGCCGCTCCAGCGACGGCACCCGGTCGCGCAGCGCCAGGTAGGTGGCGAGCTGCCCCGTGCGCTCGGCGCCCAGGCTCGCGGCCATCCGCAGCCCGAAGTCGACGTCGAGGAGGAACGACGGCACCCCCAGCAGGTGCGGGGCGGTGAGCAGCAGCGTGGAGTTCACGGCGACGACGGCGGCCGGACGGGAGGTGGCGATCAGCACCTCGAGCGGCAGGTCGCGGTCGGTCATGCGGCTCAGCCCGCCGGCGAGCTCCGCCGGCAGGTCGGCCGCTACCGCCTCGAAGACCTCCGACGCGTGGCGCGGGTGCGGCTTGTAGGCCACCCGGTAGCCCTTGGCGAGCAGGTCGTGGGCCGCCTGGCGGTAGACGTCGACCAGCTCCGCGGTGGAGACAGCGTCGCCCTTCCGGTCGAAGTACTGCTCGACCAGCACCACCGTGTCCGGGGTGAGGCCCGCGTCGTGGCGCCCGCAGGCGCGCTCGAGGGCGCCGGTGAACGCGGTCGCGTCGATCTCCTCGAACAGCTCCGGACGGTCCAGGGCCGACAACGGCGCGAACGCCCCGAGGTAGTGGTGGTACTCGACCCGCACGACACGGTCGAGGAACTGCAGGGGCAGCAGGTTGTCCGGGTACAGCCCGGCCATGCCCTCCTCGAACAGGCTCACGCCCGCGTCGGGGAAAGCCCCGGCGAGCGCGTCCAGCAGCCAGTGCGAGTGCGACAGGAACATCCGCAGCTGGTCGGGAGCCCGCCCGGCGCACAGCCGCGTCATCCGCTCCGGGTCGGCGAGGATCTCCAGGTACTCGGGCGGGTCCGCGAGGAACGAGACGCTCTTGACGCCCCGCAGCCGGCGGATCCGCTCGGTGAGCACCGGCTCGTCCGCCGGGTCCGAGAACAGCACGACCACGTGGTGGTCGTCCTCGGGCCCCACGTAGCGCGACGCGAAGGAGTTGACCGCCGAGTACAGGCCCGTGACGAGATGCAGCGTGGTCATGCGCGGATCCCCACGGCGCGGCGTCCCGCCGTCGTCGCCAGCCGCGCGTAGGTGCCGGCCGACGCCCGGCGCTGGCCGCGCCGCCGCTGCACCTGAGCCAGGATCCGCAGGTTGCGCACCGAGCCCGGCCACCGCTCGAGGTTGCGGCGCACCACCGCCTCGGCCTCGTCGAACCGCCCGGTCTCCATGAGCACCTGGGCCTCGAGCCAGCGCTTGCCGCTCGGCGAGGCAGCGTCGCCGTCGTCGCCCTCCGGCGGGGGCGCCTCGTCACGCGCGGGCCCGCGGGCGGACGACACCTTCTCCGGGCCGCCGTCGCGCGGGGACGCGGCCTCCCGCCGCGCCCGTTCCCGGGCCAGCTGCCAGAGCGTGAGGTAGCCCAGGTAGTCCGGGCCGAGGCGGTCGAGCCACAGGCTCACGAGGGACTCGGGCAGCTCAGGCTCCCGGTTCCACGGCTTGGGCCCCACGAAGTGCAGCACCTTGACGTCGCCCAGCCCGACGACGCCGGGGTTGGACTCGAGCATCCGCCACAGCGTGTTGTACGAGCTGTCGAGCCAGTCGACGTCGGGGAAGTAGCTGTTGAGGAAGCCCTGGTCACCGCCGTCGTAGGACTCGAGCGACCCGTTCTTCGCCATCATGTCGCGGAACACGTCGGCGTCGGGCGTGAACGCGAACACGCCGCTGTTGAAGATCTCCCGGTGCAGCGTGAACCCGAAGTCGGGGGCGGCCGAGAACCCGTCGCGGTCGAAGAGCTCGTCGAGCCCGTCGAGCACCACGGTGTCGGCGTCGAGGTAGACGCCGCGGTCGAGGAAGGTGAGGGCGAAGACGCCCAGCTTGGAGAACGTGTACTCGAACCGGCCCTGGTGCCTGCCGCCGAAGAGCTCGTTGCGGATGCGGGGGGCCCGCACCACGACGAGGTTCTCGGGCAGGAACGGCACGTCCGGGATCCGGTACCCGGCCGGGACCAGGGCGAGGAGCGGGTACGACGAGACCTTCGCCAGGGAGCGGGCCATCGCCAGCGCCCCCCAGAAGTACCCGTCGTCGTCGAAGTACGTCACGTACGCGACCCGGCGCTCGCCCGCGGGCGTCCGGCGCCGGGCGTAGAGGCGCTGGTCGCCGGTCGCGGCGAGGTCGGCGCCCGGCTTGGCCTCCGGCGTCATGCGCGCACCGTCCGCCTCCGGCGCGTGCGACACGAACTGCTTCAGCGGCTCGCTCGCCGCGCCGTCGACGATCGAGGCCTGCGGGTACGCGTCGCGCAGCCGCTTGAGGTGGCCCAGCTCGTAGGAGTAGGCCACGCGGCTCGTCGAGCGCAGCCCGGCGCCGACCGCGTCCTCGGTGAGGATCGAGCGGCGGATCTTGCCGACGTACGTGCCGTCCGTCTGCCCGTCCAGCACCACCAGCCGCTCGAACCCGAGCGACAGCGCCGTGCCGAGCATGACGGTGAGCATGCTCGGCGGGTGCGGGTCGGCGAGGATCTCCGCCGTCGCCCGGTCCCGCACGAGGTAGTCCGCCCAGTCCTCGACCTGGCCGTCGCGGACCATGCCCTCCAGCGTGTGCGCGACGAGCTGCTGCGCGCGACGCAGGTCGGTGAGCACCGCGCCGATCTCGTAGTCGCCGCGGTACGCGGTGGTGCGCACCTTCTGCAGGGCGGCCTGCCGGGGCGGCACGAACCAGGCGGCGATCTCGCGCCCGAACCAGTAGTGGTCCTCGGCGGCGACGTCGCCCTCGCGGAAGACGTACGCGTCGGCCGGCAGGCTCGCGTAGTCGATCTCCTCCAGCGACACGCGCGCCGTCACCAGGACGACGGGACGCGAGACGTCCAGACGGCTGAGAGCCTCCATGGGCCCGCCCTTCTCGGCCCCGCGGGGCCGCCTTGCTCGTCGTGCACCGGGCCCGGCGAGCGGCCGGCTGCTAACCGTCCGTCGGGGCCGTCCCGTGCTCCGGAGGGATCACCCGGCGCGCCGCGGCGCGCACGTGCTCCCAGAGATCTGCCTGGAGGCTACTCACGTCCTGGCGGTATTCCGGCTCCCGGGAGAGAACGTCGACGGAACGTTCCAAGAGTTCATCGCCGAGCCGTTCGGCGTTCACCTCGAAGCCCCACTCGGGCCGCCCGAGGTCCTCCAGGAAGTACCGCATCTTGGGGTGCGAGACGAGGCTGAGCACCGGCGTGCCGAGCCCGAACGGGATCATCGTGGCGTGCCCCCGCATGCCCACGACCAGGGACGCGTCGGCGTACAGCCGGTAGCCCTCGTCGGGCGTCATCCCGTTCATCGCGACCACCGGGACGTCGATCCCGTGCGCCGTCGCGAGGTCGGCCGCCAGCCGCTCGTCGGCGTCGAGGTGCGCGGTGAGCGCGACCTCCGCGCCCCGCTCCCGCAGCGCCGTCACGTAGCCCGCCATGACCTCGAGGAACCGTGGGTATCCCCCAGCGAAACGGCGCTCGCCGCGGTCGAAGGCGGCGTTGACGTAGACCCTCCCGGAGCCGGCGGACCCCTCGGGCGGCTCGGGGTGCACGTGCCGCAGCACCGTGGTGGGGCAGGGCACGTAGGCGACCCGGTCGTGCAGGTCCGCAGGGAGCAGCTCGCGGATTCGTTCGATCGACCCGTGGTTGCGCAGGCCGAGCTGCGTGGCGGCCTCGGCGAGCGCGACGACGTTCTCGCGGAACAGGTCCGTGCGGAACTCCTGCCCGCGGAACAGGTTGTAGCCCACCGCGAAGACGTGCAGCGGCACGTCGAGCCTGTCCAGCGACGCCCGCGGCACGTTCCACTGCCAGCCGCTGTTCCCGTTGGGCGCCGTGTCCGGCAGGAACAGGCCGCCGCCCCCGACGACGAGCGCGCGCTGCGCGTTGGCGATCTCGACGCGCTCGTCGTCGAACACCTGGTGCACGTGGAACGGCACCCAGTCGGGCCGCGCGCCGGTGGCGGCCTCGACGGCCTGCCGCACGGCGTGCGGCAGCGCGACGTCGCCGAAGTTCCCGCCCTCGGGCAGGTACAGCGCCGCGTGCCCGATCCCGCCCGTCGGCGCGTCGCCCGGCGGCGGCGTGACGGGCTCGACGTGGCGGCGCAGCCAGGTCCGGGCGAGCTCGTGGTCGGGGTCGATCTCCAGGGCGCCACGAGCCGCTGCCGCGCCCGCGACGTGGTCGTGCGTGATCCAGCTCGTCTGCGCTCGCACCAGGGCGGCGCGGGTCCTCGCGCGCGGCCCGGTGCCGGCCAGCCGCGCGACGTCCCGCGCGGCGTCGTACCGGCTGGTGGCGCGCAGGAGCTCCGCCACCTGGAACACCGTCGCGTAGTCGAGGAACCCGGGCTCGTCCGCCACCTCGGCGAGCACGTCGAGCGCGGCCCGGTGGTCGGCCTCGGCGGCGAGCGCGACGGCGCGCTCCCGGGCGACGGCGAGGCGGGCCGTCGGCTCGGGGAGCGGGCGCAACGCCGCGAGGTAGACGTCGACGAGGCCGGGCGGCAGCGGGTGCCCGGCGAGGGCGAGGCGGGCGAGCCGCTCCTCGGCGACGACGCCGAGCGCCGCGGTCGTGGCGGCGTGCGCCGAGAGCGTCGCCCGCAGCCCCTCGGCGCGCGCTCGCTCCTCCTCGAGCCCGGCCGCGAGCGCCTGCTCCCGTGCGCTCAGGGAGCGCGCCTGGTCGCGCAGGTCGGCGAGCTCGCCCTGCAGCTTCTCGGCCTCGGCCTCCAGCGCGGCCCGGGCGTGCGCGAGGTCGGCCGACGACGCGGTCCCCTCGAGCTCCTGGCGGGCGAGGCGGCGCACCCGTCCGTCGAGCCGCCGCACGACGGGACGGACGAGCCGCCTGAGGATCTCCGCCGGCCTCCCGCCGGACGGCGCACCGTGCGACGTGGCCACCATGGCGTCAGAGAACCACAGCGTCCGACGGCGCAGCGGGCCGCCGTCGACCTCTGCACGCCATCCTCACAAGGCAGGACCTCCCGGTGAACCGGGGCTGAACGGAGGGGGGCGAGCTGGTCGGCACGACCGACCTGGTCGGCACCGGACGAGGTGAGAGGTCAGTCGCCCTCGGCGCGCAGCACCCGCAGGTGCCCGCGGCGGGCGGTCTCCGTGACGGACGACGGCTCGCCCGCGGGTTCCTGCCGGACGCGACCTGCCTCGCGGACCGCCTCGGCCAGCGCCGACAGGTCGTCGGGCGACGGTGCCGGCTCCTCGAAGGCGGGCGTGAGACGCACGACCTCCCACCCGCGGGGCGCGGTCAACCCTTCGGCGTGCTGGGCGCACAGGTCGTAGCTGTGCGGCTCGGCGTGCTGTGCGAGCGGACCCAGCACGGCCGTGGAGTCCGCGTACACATACGTGAGCGTCGCGACGGCGGCATGCGTGCATGCCGTGCGCGAGCACTGCCTCACCGATCTCACGCGGGGAGAATACGCCGCGCCCGCCGACCCGCGCGCGGGGCTCGCCGGTCGGCGACCGTCGTGACCGCACCGTGACCCGCCGCCCGTTCGCGCGACGGGTGCTCGGCGCCGCATAGGCTCGACGCGTGCAGCATGCCTCCCCGCCCGAGCCCTTCCCGGAGCCGGGCCCCGCGCCCGATCCCGACGCCGCCCCGCCGGTGCGTCGCCGCGACCGTCGCGGTCGCGGCGTGCGGGGTCCGCTCCTGCCGCCGGGGATGCCCGCGTACCGCACCCGGGCGGAGGAGTTCGACGACGTCGTGCTGGACGTGGTCGAGCTGCTGCAGCGCCGCTGGGGCCCGCAGCTGGCCGGGACCGAGTTCGCCGTCGAGGACGTGCCGCCGTCCGAGCCGGCGCCGTGGGAGTCCGACGGAGTCCCGCTGGGCCGCTGCTTCCCCGCCGAGTCGGGCCGGCCCGCGCGCGTCGTGGTGTACCGCCGCCCGGTGGACTTCCGCGCGGCCGACGACACCGACCGGGCGGACCTGGTGCGCGAGGTCGTCGTCGAGCAGGTGGCGCACCTCCTGGCCCGCACCCCCGAGGAGATCGACCCCGGCTACGGCTCCTGACCCGCGGCCGCCACGACGGGCGCGGGGAGTCAGCCGGCGGCGTCGACCGCGCGCACCTCGACGGCGCCAGGGGTGGTGACGGCGGCGGTGGGCGCGACCGCCGCCACCAGCGTGCCGGTGGCGGAGGTGCCGTCGTCGGCCCGCAGGACGGCGGCCCAGGTGACGGCCAGGTCGGCGGCGCCACCGTCCGCGCGGTCCAGGCTCAGCCCGGCGGGCACGGTGCCCTCCGCGGCGACGTCGGACAGGGCGAGCGTCGTCGTCGCGCCGGCCGCGAGCTCCAGCTCGCGGCTGCCGATCTCGGCCCCCGACGCGTCGTAGAGGCGCAGCGTCACCGGCGCGGAGCCCTCCGGGTCGGCGTCCGGGTCCCGGTCCACGGGCACGGCCGCCAGCGCGATCCCGGTCCGCACGCCCCCGGGGACGCCCAGCTGCCCCGCAGGCCCGGCGGCCGCCCTGGTGACCGGCTGCCCCGCCGACCACGCCACGTCGTACGGGGTGCCGTCGACCACGGAGTCCTCGGGCTGCTCGCCCGGCTGGTCCGAGCGGGCGGCGCCCACGACCGGCACGTCGGCGTCGACGACCACCGTGTACGCGCCGTCCGGCAGCCCGCCGAGCGGCACGTCCGTCACGACGCCCGGCTCCAGCTCCACCTCGTCGGCGCCGCGCAGCACGACCGGACCGGACGGGCCGTACACGGTGACCCGGGCCGTGCCGCCCTTCTCGCCCGGCGCGAGGACCCGCAACCGCGGGGCGTGCGGGTCGTCGACCGCCTCGCCCCGGCTGAGCACGGCTCCCACCGCGAACGCCTCGCGCGGCGAGGCACCCGCCGTGAGGACGTCCACGCCGGCCGGCAGCAGGCCGTCGATGGCCTGGGTCTGCAGGCTCGCGTCGACCCGCGCCCCGGCCGCGCGCACGTGCACCGCGAGGCGGTCCTGCTCGGGCGCCACGGACTCCAGCCGCGTGGTGACCTGCTCGTGCGGCGCGACCGTGAACGTCCCCTTGCCCCCGAGCGCCACCGGGCCGCCCGGCCCGTACACGTCCAGGGCTACCGTGGCCGGCTGCTCGGACGGGTTCTGCACCGTGAGCGTGGCGGTGGCGCCCACCTCGGTGCCGCCGCCCACCAGCCACTGGGACGTGGACGGGGCGGCGCAGGCGCCCGCCCCCAGTCCGCGCAGGTCGCCCTGTGTCGTCACCGACCCCATCGTGCCCGCCGCGCGGAACGGCTCGTCGGCCACGGGGGTCGCCCGCAGCACGCGTGTGCTGCTCACGCCGGCCTGTTGCCCCGCCGCCTCGTCCCCGGTGCCGAAGGGCGCGTCGTCCTTGCCGTCGAGACCGGTCGTGCGGGCGCCCTCTGCGGCGCCGCCGAGCACGAGCGCGCCGAGGCCGCTGGTGGTGGGCACCGGGGTCGCGTCGAACTGCTGGTCGCCGACGTCGGCCCCCTGCGGGAGCGCGACGGGCGCCGGGCAGACGAGGGTCGCGTCCGCGGGCTGCACGCCGACCGTCCGTGTCCCGGCGGCGACCGCGCGCTGCTCCGCCCCGGTCCACGACTGCGCCCACTGGTCCCCGAGCACGGCCACCGCAGCCAGCGCCGCGACCGCCGCCACCCCGGTGACCGCGGCCGCCGTCGCTCGCACGCCGCGCCGCACCCGGGTGTCCCGCACGTCTCGTCCTCCGGTCCCCTGCTCCGCCGTCGTCGCCGCCAACCTCTCCTCGGGCGTCGTCATCGTCCCCTCCGCCGTCCGACGGGCAGCGCCAGCAGCGCGTGCACGAGGAGCACCAGGCCCGCCACCGCCAGCCAGGCGGTGCGGTGCGGCGCCTCGTACGAGACGCTCACGTGGCCGCTCTCCGGCCCGACCGCGAAGGCCTGCGTGCCGCCCGCGTCGACCGCCGGGAGCGGGCGTCCGTCGAGGGTGGCGTGCCAGCCGCCGTCCGCCGTCTCCGCGAGCCGCAGGGTGCGGTCCTCACCGCCCTCGGCGAGGCGGCCGCCGGCGCTCGTACCGTCGGACGGCAGGGTACGGACCGCGGCCCGGGGCGCGAAGAACGGCGTCGGCGTGCCGTCGTCTGCCGCGCCGTCGCCCTTCAGCACCGTCGCCCAGCCGGGCGCGGGGCCGTCGGTCGTGACCCGCCAGACGAGCGCGCCCTCCTCGGTCACGCGGGCGAGACCGGGCACCAGGTCGAGCGTCGTCGCGAGCTCCGCGTCGCCGCCGGCAGGCACCTGCACGGCGCCGATGCCGAGCGCCGCGAGCCGGTCCACGACGTCGGTCGAGCGCCCGGTGGCCACTTCCGCGACGACCTGGTCCAGCAACCCGGTGTCGGTGCGCCCGACGCCGGCGACCAGGCCGGCCGCGCGCGCCCGCACCACGGCGGACGAGTCCTCCAGCCGGGTCCCGTCCGCGTGCAGCAGCGCGTAGTCCACCACCGCGGCGCCCGACCCGTCGGCCTCGCCGCCGGGCTGCACGCGGTCGATCTGCAGCACGCGTGCCGACCGTGGCGGCGCCTGCATCTGCGTGCCGACGGCGGGTACCACGGCCGTCTCGGCGGCCCGCAGGTCACCCACGGCGCCACCGCCGGTCGAGCCGAGCGCCCACGAGGCGAGCTGGGTCACCGGCAGCGCGAGCGCCACCACGCCCAGGGCGACGACGCCCGCCCGCACGGCGCGGTGCACGCCGCCGCGCTCCTCGCGGGCGGCGGGCACGGCCGTCGGCGCTCGCCCGGTGGACGGCAGCGCGCAGATCGCGGCGGCGCCCAGCGCGAGCAGCAGCACGGAGAGCCCGACGCCGGGCCAGCCCGTCACGCTGGCGGCGGTGCCGTCGTCCGCGGTCCCGCTCGCCACCGCCGTCGCGACGGCGAGCACCGCGGTCGTCAGGCCGGCCGCCGCGGCCAGCCACGCCAGCCGCACCCCGCGCACCGCGCGCGGGCGCACCAGCGCCACGGCCGCCAGCACCAGCACGGCGCCGCCCAGCAGCGCCGGGCCCACCACGGCGGCCCGCGCGAGCGGACCGTCGGCGGGGAGCCACGGCTCGAACCACGCGGTGTCGCCCGGCAGGCCGAGCAGCAGCTCCACCGCGGTGGGCGTGCCCGACGCGACCATCGGCGCGCCGGGTTCGGCGACGAGGAGCCGCCACCCGCCGCTCGACCACGTGCTGAGCACCTCGCCCCAGAAGGGCAGCGGCACCACCACGGCCGGCAGCAGCACGAGCAGCAGCGACCGCCACGAGCGGCGCACCAGCAGCGCACCGACGCCGATCAGCACCACGGCCACGGGCAGCAGCACGGGGGCGGCGCAGACCGCGACAGCGAGCAGCAGGCCCGCGGCCCCGGCGGCCCCGAGCGACCCCCGGCGCCGGGCGGGCGCGACGTCTCGCGCGTGGGCCCCCACGGTGCGCAGCACGGCGACGAGCAGCCACGGCAGCGTGAGGTGCACGACGACGGCGCCGAGACGGCCCGAGCCCAGCGCGGCGAGGAAGCCGGGCGCCGCCGCCCAGGCGAGCGCCGCGACGGCCCGCACGACGACCGACCGGGTCAGGGCGCCGGCGGCGAACCAGCCCCCGAGTGCGGCCAGCGGCAGCGCGACCAGCACGAGCGCGTTCACCGCCGTCTGCAGCCCGCCGCCGGCCAGCACGGCGAACCCCGCGAGCGGCGCCAGCAGCGGGTCGGCCGGCGCCCGGACCCCGAGGCCGTCACGCACCCAGCCCGACGTCGCCGCCTCCCACACGTCGCCCACGGTGCCTGGGGCCGGGAGCAGGCCTCCGCCCACGACGCGACCACCGTCGGCCAGGACGCCCTGCCACGGGCCGAAGAGCGCGACGTCGAGGGCCAGGACAGCCAGCACGACGACCGCCAGCACCGCGCGCCGCGTGCGCCCGAGCCGGCGCAGCTCGACGCGCTCCAGCTCGCTCGGCGCCCACCGGGCACGCTGCGCCTCCGCGCGGGCGAGCCGCGCGTCCCGGCGCTCGCCGAGCACCTGCCGCCACGTGCCGAGCAGCGGGGCCAGGACCCGGCGCGGCAGGCGCCGGGTGCGAGCCGCGCGTCGTCGGGCGCGGTACAGCGGCACGAGCCGCAGCGCGGTGACCACGGCCGCGAGGATCTCGTCCCGCGCGTGCGCCGGGCGCTTGAGCGCGAGCCGGTACATGGCCGCGAAGGGCGCCCACAGCAGGGTCGCGAGCCAGACGAACGGCAGCAGCGGCAGCGGCGTGTCGACGAGGCGCAGGTAGAGCTGGCTGCGGCGCCGGGCGTAGCGCGACGCCTCCAGGTCCGGCGTCGCGGTGGGTCGGCCGCGCACGCCGAGCAGCGAGGCCTGCGCGTGCTTCACCACGGCGTCCGGCACCACGACCACGCGGTGCCCCGCGAGCCGGGCGCGGCGGCACAGGTCGAGGCCGTCGCCGAACGGGCCGAGCTCGGGGTCGGTGCCGCCCAGCTCGGCCCAGACGTGCGCCCGCACCAGGGACCCCGCGAGACCGACCGCGAGCACGTCCTCCCGCGCGTCGTGCTGGCCCTGGTCGATCTCGGTGTCGTCGATGCCGGTCATGCGCCGCCCCAGCGGCGAGACGGTGCTGCCCACCTCGATGAGCATGCTCGCGTCCGCGGCGGGCGTGCCGTCCTCGGCGACGGGCCAGCGACGCTGCTTGCAGCCCGCGACGGCGACCGCGCTCGAGTGCTCGACGGCGCGCAGCAGGCGGGACAGGGCGTCCGGCTCGGGCGCGGAGTCGTCGTGCAGGATCCACAGCCAGCCGGCCTCGGGGACGCCGACCACCTCGTGGGCCCGGTCCACGGCCTCCCCGAGGCTGCGGACGCCCGACGCCGCGACGAAGCGGGCGCCGCCGAGGCGCAGGCCGGGGTGCGCGGTGGACTCCGCGGCGCCGACGTCCACGACCACGACCTCGTCCGCGGAGCGCTCCTGGCGCGCGAGGGCGTCCAGCGTGGCGTCGAGGAAGGGGGTGCGCCCACGGGTGACGACCACGGCCGTCACGGTGACCACCAGAGGGACGGCACCGGTGCCGTCCAGCGTGCGGTCGCCGACGGTCACGGGCGCGACGGCGGTGGTCACGCCCGGGGGTGCGACCTCACCGCCGGGGCGGGCTGGGATCGGGTGCGGAGCAGTCATCCTGCCCGCCATGATGCGACGGGCCCCGATCGCGTCGTGGGATATCCGGCCCGAGCGTGTCGGGCCGGACATCCCCTGCCGGTCGGTGCCGGCTCAGACGGCGCGGCGCTTCAGCTTTCGGCGCTCGCGCTCGGAGAGCCCGCCCCAGATGCCGAAACGCTCGTCGTTCGCGAGCGCGTAGTCCAGGCACTCGGCCCGGACCTCACAAGACGTGCAGACCTTCTTGGCCTCGCGCGTGGACCCGCCCTTCTCGGGAAAGAAGGCCTCCGGGTCGGTCTGGGCGCACAGGGCTCGTTCCTGCCACCCCAGGAGAGTCTCGTCGTCGGCCGTGTCGTCTCCGAACAGCGGAAGCACCGGCGCCACGCGCTCGGGCTCACGTCCGACGTCTGACGGGAAGACCCCCCGGTCCCCATCGAGCAAGTTCCACATGGCGTGCCCCTCCATGCCGTTCTCTAGGGAAACTGCATACCTGGAATTACACGCGTGTCCTTCGAAGGCGTCAAGTCGAAATGTGCTAGTGATTGCGATCTCCACTGCCCATTCACAAGCGTGCCGTCCGCCGCTGCAAGCCCCCCTCGTAGGCTGACCTGCGTGAACCCTCTCCCCGCCGCCGGCCGGAACCCCTCCACGATCTCCCAGGTGCTCGATCTCGTCGCGTCGGACCCGGGCCGTCCCCGGCTCACCTGGTACGGCGACGGTGGCGAACGCGTGGAGCTCTCGGGTGCCGTCCTGCAGAACTGGGTGAGCAAGACCGTGAACCTTCTCGTGGAGGAGTTCGACGCCGCGCCGGGCACGGTCGTGGCGCTCGACCTGCCCGCCCACTGGCGGGGCGTGCTCTGGGCGCTGGCGGCGTGGCGCTGCGGCGCCACCGTGACGCTCGCCGGCGACGCCCCCGCCGCGGGCGGCGACGTCGTCGTGACCTCCCGGCCCGCGGCCTGGGCCCCCGTACTGGGCGGACCGGGCGCGGCCGACCTCGTGGCCGTCGCGCTCCCCGCCCTCGCGCGGGCGTTCGACGGCGACCTGCCGCCCGGCACGCTCGACGCCGCGGGCGCCGTCATGACGTACGGCGACGTCATCGGGTGGGTCCCCGAGACCGACCCGTCCGCCGTCGCGCTCGAGGCCCCCGGCGCCGAACCGGTGACCTTCGCCGACCTTGTGCCTGCCCCCGGCGTGCCCGGCGGCCGGGTGCTCGTCGACGGCGCGCGACCGCTCGGGGACCTCCTGCGCGCGCTGCTCGCCACCTGGGCCGCCGACGGCTCCGTGGTGCTCGCGTCCGCCACGACCACGGCCGAGCTCGCCGCCGACCCGGCACGCCTGGAACGCCTGCGCACGTCGGAGCGGATCACCGGCTGACCGAAGTTCACCCTGCCTGCACCGGGCGGGTGGGCCACAATCAACTGCCATGCGCGGAATCATCCTCGCCGGCGGCAGCGGAACCCGCCTGCACCCGATCACGCTCGGCGTGAGCAAGCAGCTCGTGCCCGTCTACGACAAGCCGATGATCTACTACCCGTTGTCCACGCTGATCCTCGCGGGCATCCGTGACGTCCTGGTCATCACCACCCCGCACGACGCCGACCAGTTCCACCGGCTCCTGGGCGACGGCTCCCAGTTCGGGGTGTCGATCGAGTACACGGTGCAGGCCGAGCCGAACGGGCTCGCCCAGGCGTTCGTGCTCGGCGCGGACTTCGTGGGCTCGGACGAGGTCGCGCTCGTGCTGGGCGACAACATCTTCTACGGCCCCGGGCTCGGCCGGCAGCTCACACGCTTCCACGACCTGGTCGGCGGCGCCGTCTTCGCCTACCGGGTGGCGGACCCGACCGCGTACGGCGTCGTCGAGTTCGACGCCGCCGGGCAGGCGCTCTCGCTGGAGGAGAAGCCCGCGCGCCCCCGGTCGTCGTACGCCGTGCCCGGCCTGTACTTCTACGACAACGACGTCGTCGAGATCGCGCGGTCGCTGGAGCCGTCGGCCCGCGGCGAGTACGAGATCACCGACGTCAACCTCGAGTACCTGCGCCGCGGCACCCTGCAGGTCGAGGTGCTGCCGCGCGGCACCGCCTGGCTCGACACCGGCACGTTCGACTCCCTGCTGGAGGCGTCCGACTACGTGCGCACCGTCGAGCGCCGGCAGGGGCTCAAGATCGGCTCCCCCGAGGAGGTCGCCTGGCGTCGCGGCTTCCTGTCCGACGACGAGCTGCGCGTCCGCGCCGAGAAGCTGGTCAAGTCCGGGTACGGGTCGTACCTGCTCGGCCTCCTCGACTCCTGAGCCACGGGATCTCAGGAGGTGGCGCGGCCCCAGGCGACGAGGCCGGTGCCGGTGCGGGGGAAGGCACGCTGCGCGACGCGGAACGGCCAGGTCGCCGCGCTGACCGCGACGCCCTGGGCCTCGGTGGACGGTTGGAACAGGCGGCCGCTGCGGGCGGTGCGGTCCGCGGTGCTGCCCTCCTCGCGCAGGCCCGGGCGCCGGCGCGCCACCTGGTTGCGCACCGCCTCGAGGGCGTAGCCGAGCGGGACGCCGTACAGGCGCAGGCCGACGTCGGCGAGGCCCGCGTCGCGCAGCAGCGCCACGAGGGCGGCCGGGTCGTAGCGGCGGAAGTGGCCGACGGCCTCGTCCATGGGGCCGTACCGGCGTTGCCAGGCCGGGGTGGAGAGCAGGAGCGTGCCACCTGGGCGCAGCCGGGCGGCCCACTCCCGCAGCGCGGCGGCGTCGTCCTCGATGTGCTCGATCACCTCGAAGGCGCACACGAGGTCGAAGCGCTCCGCGGCGGGCAGGGCGTCGAGCGCACCGTGCACCACCGTGCCGGGCACCCCCGCGTCGACGAGCCGCTGCTCGGCCGTGCGGGCGCTGTCCGCGTCGAGCTCCACGCCCGTGTAGGCGGCGGCGCGGGCGGCGAGGCGGACGCCGACGGCCCCCTGGCCGCAGCCGACCTCGAGCACGCGCCCGGCGGCGCCGGGCAGCAACGGTTCCACGACGTCCCACCGCAGGCTGCCGTACAGCGTGAGCGGGGGCAGGGTGGTGGCGGGGTTCGGCACGGGCGGGCGCTCCTTCGTCCTCGACGGCGCCGACGGCAGCGGTGATCTGCCGACGTCGGCCGGGGTCAGCCTGCCAGCACCTCGGCCGCGGCGACGTCCCACCGCGCGGACCAGTCCTCGATCGGCTCGACGCCCACCGCGCGCAGGGCGTCGTGGCCGAGCACGGAGTACGCCGGGCGGGGCGCGGGACGCACGAACGCGTCGCTGGTCGTGGGGGCCACGCGCGTCGCCGCGCCCAGGCCCGCCACGATGCGGCGCGTGAAGCCGTACCACGACGTCTGCCCCGAGGCGGTGCCGTGGTAGGTGCCCGCCGGCGCCTGCGCCTCGACGAGACGGACGACGAGGTCGGCCAGGTCACGGGTCCAGGTGGGCTGGCCGACCTGGTCGTCGACGACGGTCAGCTCGTCCCGCTCGGCGGCGAGGCGCGCCATCGTGCGGGGGAAGCAGGCGCCGTACGCGCCGTACAGCCAGGCGGTGCGCACGATCAGGTGGTCGGGCGCCTCCGCCCGCACCGCCCACTCCCCGGCCGCCTTGGTGCGCCCGTACGCGGACACCGGCGCCGGCGGCGCGTCCTCGGCGTACGGCGCGCTCGCGCTCCCGTCGAAGACATAGTCCGTGGAAACCTGCACCAGGCGGGCGCCCGCCGCGTGCGCCGCCCGGGCCAGGTTGGCGGCCCCGGTCGCGTTGACGCGGAACGCGTCGGGCTCATGGGTCTCGGCGTCGTCCACCGCCGTCCACGCGGCGCAGTTCACGACGACGTCGGCGCCCTGCACGGCGGCCGCCGCCGCGGCCGCGTCCGTCACGTCCAGGTCGGCGCGGTCCAGCGCGACGACGTCGGCCCCCGCGGCCCGCAGCACGTCGAGCAGGTCGTGGCCGAGCATCCCGCCGGCGCCCGTCACCACCCAGCGCGCCCCGGCGGGGGACGTCGGGGCGCGGTCGACGGCGGCGGCGGCGGGATCGGCGACGGTGCTCACGCCTAGGATCCTAAGCACCGGCGGCCCGCACCCGGCCGCCGGCAAGACCGGACGACCCACCCCCTGGACCCGAGGGAGCATTCGTGCAGATCCGCGAGCTGGCCGTGCCCGGCGCCTACGAGATCACCCCGAAGCAGCACGGCGACCCCCGCGGCGTCTTTCTCGAGTGGTTCAAGGCCGGGCCCTTCGCCGACGCCGTCGGCCACCCGCTCGACCTGCAGCAGGCCAACGCGTCGGTGTCCGCCGCCGGGGTGCTGCGCGGCATCCACTTCGCCGACGTCCCGCCCGGCCAGGCCAAGTACGTCACCTGCGCGAAGGGCGCCGTGCTGGACGTCGTCGTCGACCTCCGCCTCGGGTCACCGACGTTCGGGCGGTGGGACTCGGTGCTCCTCGACGACGTCGACCGCCGCGCCATCTACCTCGGCGAGGGCCTCGGCCACGCCTTCTGCTCCCTCGAGGACGACTCGACCGTGCTCTACCTGTGCTCGACCGGCTACAACCCCGGTGCCGAGCACGGCATCCACCCCCTCGACCCGGAGGTCGGCATCGACTGGCCCACCACCTCCCGCGACGGCTCCCCCCTGGTCCCCCAGCTGTCCGACAAGGACACCGCCGCCCCCAGCCTTGCCGACGCGACGGCCCAGGGCCTGCTGCCCACCCACGCCGCCGTCCAGGACTACCTCGCGTCGCTGCGCGCCTGACGACCGCCGCCCCCGTCGCGCACGAGCGCACCGAGCCCGGCCAGGGCCAGGTCGGCGAGCGTCACCAGCACGCGACTGACCAGCACCAGCAGCAGCACCGCGGCGTGCGGCAGCGTCCCGGCGAGGACGGCGAGCAGCACCAGCTCGCGCGCGCCGGCCCCGGCGGGCACCACGACGACGAGGAAGCCCACCACCCAGGCCAGCGCGTAGCCGCCGACGGCGAGGGCGGCCCCGCGGGCGTCGGCGGACATGCCCAGGCCGACGGCCAGCACCCACACCTGCGCGCCCGCGAGCAGCCACCCGGCCACGGACCACAGCGTGGCGGCGCCGAGCCCGCGCCAGCCCAGGGGACGCTCGAGCGGGGGCCGGCGCGCGACCCGCAGCGCCCACGCGACCAGCCGGTTGAGCACCGGCGGCGCCAGCACGACGGCGACCGCGGGCAGCGCCCACAGCACCGGCCCGGCGCTCCCGAGGGCTCCGGTCGCGACGAACGGCAGCGCCACCAGCCCCACGACGGCTCCGGAGACGACGCCGACGAGCGTCGCGACCGCCGTCGTCGTCACGGAGGTGCGGCGCGCGATGCCGTGGTCCGCGCCGAGCTCGGCCGCCGCGACGACGTTCCACACCCCGCCGGGCACGTACTTGCCGAGCTGGCTGAGGCCGAACACCCGCAGCGCGACCCGCAGCCTGGTCGGCGCGCCGAGGTCGGCGAGCACGACGCGCCACGACGCGAAGGTGCACAGCACGAACGCGAGGGACAGCACGAGGGCGACGACGAGGCGCTGCCACGAGAGCGCGGCGGCCGCCCGGGCGAGGTCGTCGCCCGCGGCCACGACGGCGTAGACCGCGAGCCCGAGCGCGAGGACGAGGAACCCCCACCGCACCCACGGGGACCGCAGCACGACGAGCGCCCGCGACAGCGTCCCCCCGGCGGGCTCGCCCGTCACGGGCGGACCCCGCGGGCGTCGAGCAGCCGGACCAGCGGCTCGACGACGGCGGCGGGCCGGGCGAGGTCCCGGCCGGCCGCGGCGCGCGCGTGGGCGGCGGTGAGGGCGTCGGCGTCGCGCAGGGCGAGCAGCCGGTCGGCCAGCGCGCCGGGGTCGGCGGGCGGCACGAGCTCGAGGTGCCCGCCGAGCAGGCGGCGCTGCGGCTCGGTGTCGGAGGTGACGACCACGCAGCCGGCCGCCAGGCCCTGGAAGACCTTGTTCGGCACGACCCGCAGCCCCTTGGGGGTGGCGGAGAAGATCCCGAGGCAGACGTCGTGGGCGGCGACCAGGGCAGGCAGGTCGGCGGGCTCCACCCAGTCACGCCAGGCGATGCCCGGCGTGCCGCGCAGCCGTTCGCGAGCGGCGGGCAGGTCCTGGCCCGAGCCGACGAGGGTGACCGCGAGCGCCCGGCCGCCGTGCTCGGCGTCCTCGGCCGCCCGCGGCAGCGCGCCGGCAAGGGCGTCGGCCAGCACGTCGGCGCCCTGCAGCGGGGTGAACAGGCCGAAGAAGACGACGCGCAGCGGGCCGCCGTCGCGCGCGGGGTCGCGCACCGCCGCGGGCGCGGCGTCGAACCACTGGGCCGGCGCGCCGACGGGCACGACGAGCCCGCGGCGGGCACGGCGCGGCGCGAGCTCGCCCAGCATCCGCAGGTGCTCGGGCGTGTCGAGCAGCACGACGTCGGCGCAGGCGGCGGCGAGCCGGTCCAGGCCGCGCAGCAGCCGCACGCGCACGCCGCGGGCGCCCCGGTCGGCGGCCGTGTCCCCCGCGAAGACGAGGTGGTCGAGCAGCACCGGGGTGCGGCCGAACAGCAGGCGCGCCAGCACGACGTCGAAGTGCCCGAGGTACCCGACCAGCACCGCGTCCGGGCGGCCGTGGGCCCGGCGGTGCCGGACGACGTCGCCCACGAGCAGCGCCCAGCAGCGCAGCAGCCGCACCAGCAGCCCGGGCAGCCGCCACGGCTGACGCAGCATCCGCACCCGCGCGGCGGTGCTCAGGCCGAGCGGCCGGTCCAGCTCGCGCACCGTGTACCCGTGGGCGCGCAGCCCGGCGACGAGCACGCCGACGCGGGGGTGCCGGGACGCGTCGTACGTGCCGAACGCGACGATCACGTGTGCGCGTCCTCGTCGTCGCGCGTGCCGTACTGGAGCTCCTTGACCCGCTCGAGGGTCTCCTCCACCAGCGTGCGGTTGGTGCGCTGCAGGTCGGCGATGACCAGCAGCGCCAGGCACAGCAGGGCGCCGACGAGCATCGCGCCGGCGAACACGAGGGACTGCACGTGGCCGCCGGCGTCCCCCTGCGCGAGGAACACGAGGAAGCGCACGGCGGGCACGGCTGCCGCGACGAAGAACACCGCGGCGAGCGTGAGGAACACCAGGTGCGGGCGGAACATGATCCAGGAGCGCACGATCGCCCGCCCCGACCGGCCCATGTGCTGCCAGATGTTGGTGAACAGCCGCGACTCGCGCGTCTTGGCGTTGGTGGTGATCGGCAGGGTCGCGATCCGCAGGCGCTTGTTCCCCGCCTGGATGATCGTCTCCATCGTGTAGCTGAACTGGGTGACCACGTTGAGCCGCAGCAGCGCGCCCCGGGAGTAGGCGCGGAACCCGCTCGCGGCGTCGGGCAGGGACGTCCCCGCCGCCGCGCTGACGACGCGGCTGCCCAGGCGCTGCATCCGCTTCTTGAACGGGGAGAAGTGCTCGATGGTCGCGGTCTGCCGGTCGGCGACGACGATGTCGGCCTCCCCCGCGACGATCGGCGCCACGAGGTCGCCGATGCGCTCCGACGGGTACTGGTTGTCGCCGTCCGTGTTGACCACGACGTCCGCCCCGTGGGCGAGGGCGTAGTCCACCCCGTCGCGGAACGACCGGGCGAGCCCTCGCGTGCTGGTGTGCCGCACGACGTGCCGCACGCCGAGACGGCGGGCGATCTCGGCCGTGCCGTCCGTCGACCCGTCGTCGATCACGAGGATCTCGACGCTGTCGAACCCCTTGACCTCGCGCGGGATCGTCGCGAGCACGAGCGGGAGGGTCCCGGCCTCGTCGAGGCACGGGATCTGGACGAAGAGCTTCATCGCGCATCCTTCGGGGCGCCGGGGACCGCCGGCGACGGGGTGCCGGGGGCCGGGTCGGTCGACGACGCCGCGAGTCTACGGGGCCAGACGAGCCCCGTGACCAGGCCCGCCAGCAGCACCGCGGCCGCGGCCGCCAGCAGGGCGACGAGCGCGGGCACGGGCAGCGGGCTCCAGGCCAGCCACCGGTCCACGGCGTCGCCGAACGCCTCGCCGGGGCCGCGGTAGAACGCGCCGAACGCCCACAGGAGGCCGCCGACGGCCGCGGCGAGGGCGAGCGTCACGGCGACGGGCACGCCCCGCGCGAGGCGCCTGTCGGACCGGCGCGCGAGCTGCCAGGCCGTGATCGCCACCGCCGTCGCCAGGGCCGCGACGCCCCCGAACACGTACCGGCCCTGGATCGCGACGAGCCGACCGGTCTCGGTGTGGAAGTCCCACGCGTTGTACGCGACGCCCAGCGCGAGCGCGGCGGGGGTGAGCAGCACGACGACGGCACTGCGGCGCGTACCCGGCAGGACGACCGCCACGAGCGCCGCGGCCGCGAGCGCCACCGTGCCCCACACCACCCACGCGCCGGCCAGGTGCACCTCGAGCCACGACAGGTTCCCGAAGAACGACTGCGCGAGGCGGCCCGCGATGATCGACGGGACGTCGGCGTCGGGCACGGTCGCGAGGATCCCCAGGTCGCGCGGGCGTCCGACGGGCTGCACGGCGCCAAGGGTGACGACGTTGCGCAGCCACCACCAGCCGCCGACGGCGAGCGTCACCCCGCCGGCGACGGCGAGCCGGCCGAGGCGCCCCGGCCAGCGCTGCCCGCGTGCGAGCGCGTACGCCGCGACGACCATCGGCACGGCGAACGCGAGCATCACCTTGGTGAGCATCCCGAGGCCGAGCACGACGCCGATCGCCACGGCCACCCGCCAGCGCAGGTCGCCCGTGACGACCCGGACCGCGAGGTAGGTGGCGGCGGCGCACGCCAGCACGACGAGGGCGTCGTTGTTCACGGCGCCCATGACGTGCCCGAGCTGCGGCAGGACCAGGGGGAACGCGGCGGCGACCAGGCCCGCGGACGGCGACCCGGTGGCGCGGCGCGCGGACTCCGCGGCGAGCGGCACGACGAGCGCGAGCAGCAGGGCGTCCAGCAGCCGCAGCGCGAGCGTCACCTGGTCCCAGCGCGCGTCGGTGAGCCCGGTGGCGTGCAGCACCCCGGCGCCGAGCGCGTAGTAGAGGGGCGGGTGCTGCGTCATCTGGTCCACGTCCGTGCCCGACGAGGCGTCGCCGACGGCGTTGCCGGCGTCGACGCTGGTGCGGTCCTCGCGCGGCACGGGGACGACGTCGACGAACTGCCGCACGTCCTCGCGGTGCCGCCAGCGGCCGGGCAGGTCGGCCGGGTACCCGGCCTCGTCGACCGCGTCGACGACCGCCGGCGAGAAGTACGCGTCGCCGGGGGGCGGCCAGCCGCCCCCGTAGGCGATCCGCAGCACGCTGTTGACGTGGTTCTGCTCGTCGGGCGAGCGGAACATCGGCGTGACCACGGCCCACACCACCGTCCACGCCGCCACGACGAGCGTGAGCACGGCGACGGCGCGCCGGTAGCGGCGGCCGGCCGGGGGCCGCGCGGTGCCCGTGCGAGTGCGGGGGGTGCCGGCCGCCGCCGCGGGAGCCGGGCGCGCGTGCGGCGTCGTGTCCGTCACGACCACAGTGTCCCCCAGCGACGCCCCCGGGGCGGCGCCGGGCCGCCCCCGGGCGCGAGGATTCGCCCGCTCTTCACCGTGCGTCTTCCCCCCGGCGCCCGGCGGCACGCCGGTAGGGTGCCGCGCATGCGCGTTCTTGTGACGGGTGGAGCCGGGTTCATCGGGGCGAACTTCGTCCAGCAGACGGTGGCCGAGCGTCCGGAGGCGGTGGTGACCGTGCTGGACGCGTTGACGTATGCCGGGGACCGGTCGTCGCTGGCGCCGGTCGCGGACCGGGTGGAGCTGGTGCACGGCTCGATCGCGGACGCCGACCTGGTGGACTCGCTGGTCGCCGCCGCGGACGTGGTGGTGCACTTCGCCGCCGAGTCGCACAACGACAACTCGCTGGCGGACCCGTCGCCGTTCGTGCAGACCAACGTGGTGGGCACGTTCACTCTGCTGGAGGCGGTACGCCGCCACGGGGTGCGGTTCCACCACGTGTCCACGGACGAGGTCTACGGCGACCTGCCGCTGGAGGGCGACGAGAAGTTCACCCCCACCACGCCGTACAACCCGTCGTCCCCGTACTCGGCGACGAAGGCGGGCTCGGACCTGCTGGTGCGCGCCTGGGTGCGGTCGTTCGGCGTCGCGGCGACGATCTCGAACTGCTCGAACAACTACGGGCCCTACCAGCACGTGGAGAAGTTCATCCCCCGGCAGGTCACCAACCTCGTCGACGGGGTACGGCCCCGCCTGTACGGGGCCGGGCTGAACGTGCGCGACTGGATCCACGTGGCCGACCACAACACCGCGGTGTGGGCGGTCATCGAGGGCGGCCGCATCGGGGAGACGTACCTCATCGGCGCCGACGGCGAGACGTCCAACCTCGAGGTGGTGCGCGCCCTGAACGAGCTGTTCGGGCGCGAGGCGGACGACTTCGACCACGTCACCGACCGCCCCGGCCACGACCTGCGGTACGCGATCGACGCGTCCAAGCTGCGCGACGAGCTCGGCTGGACCCCCCGCTACACCGACTTCCGCACCGGGCTGGCCGCCACGGTCGACTGGTACCGGGCGAACGAGGACTGGTGGCGCCCGCACAAGGCCGCCGCCGAGGCGCGGTACGCGCGGAGCGGCCAGTGACCAGGACCACGACGGGGCGCCGAGCAGGGACGACGTTCGACCCACACATTTCCTCTACCGTCCCGGTCCGCGGGCACCTCAGCCGCGTAACACCGACCCTCTATGCTCGCTTCCCGTGACCCGCACCACCCCACGCCACGTCGCCTCGCGCCCCGGCACGACCACGGGGCCCTCGCACGCCCGCGCCCTGCGCCGGCACACGGTCGCGCGCACCCTGGGGATGGGGCTGACCGCGGTCCTGGCGTTCGTCACCGTCGGCGGCGCGACCGCGGCGGTGAGGCTCACCAACAACATCACCGCCGTCGACTCCGACAAGCTGCTCGGTGAGGACCGGCCCGAGGAGGTCGTCCCGGAGGACCCGAACGCCGAGAAGCCGCTGAACATCGTGCTCATGGGCTCCGACAGCCGCGGTGGCGACAACGCCGACATCGTCGGCGACGGCACCGACGGCGCCCGCTCGGACACGACGATGATCATGCACATCTCGTCCGACCGGTCCCGCGTGGAGATGCTGTCCATCCCCCGCGACACGACCGTCGACATCCCGTCGTGCCCGACGTCCTCGGGTGGCCAGACGTCGCCCGTGTCCCGGTCGAAGTTCAACGCGGCCTTCGCCCAGGGCGTCCTGACGGGCGGCGACGTGGAGTCGGGCGCGCTCTGCACGATGCAGACGATCGAGGAGATCACCGACGTCCGCATGAACGGGTTCGTCGTCGTGGACTTCGCGGGCTTCGAGAAGATGGTCGACGCCCTCGGTGGCGTCGAGATCTGCATCCCCGACGACATCGACGCCCCCAAGGCCGACCACCTCGTGCTGTCGGCCGGCGTGCAGGAGCTCGACGGCGACACGGCGCTCAAGTACGCCCGGGCGCGCACGGGCAAGGGGCTGGGCGACGGCTCGGACCTCGGCCGCATCGGCCGCCAGCAGGAGCTGCTCGCCGCCGTCGCGCGCCAGGTGCTCAGCGCCGGGACGCTCGCCGACCCGACGAAGTCGCTGAAGTTCCTCGGCGCCGTGACCGGCTCGATGACGATGAGCAGCAACTTCGCCTCCATCCAAGGACTCGCCGGGCTCGCGTACAGCGCGCGCAACGTCCGCCCTGACACGATCGCGTTCATGACCGCGCCGTACGAGTACGACCCGAACAACGCGGCGAACGTCCTGCTCACCGACGAGGCGGACGAGGTCTGGGGCAACCTCAAGAACGACCTCCCCCTGAGCGACGCGATCGACGCCGAGTCGTCCGACGGCGCCAAGGACGGTGACAAGGACGGCACGAAGGACGACGCCGGCTCGGGCACGCAGGACGCCGAGGCGTCCGACGACGTCGACGCCACCCCGGTGGCCGACGACGACCCCGCCTCGTCGACCGACGAGAGCACGGACGGCTCGGGCGAGGACGCGAAGGACCCGGAGCCGAAGCGGACCCGCGACGCCGGCGAAGAGGCGTTCACGGGCGCCGACGTGACGTCGGTGTGCGGATGAGCGCGGGGATCTCATGAGCAACGACGACCAGCGCATCCCGCCGAGCTTCACGCCGTCCGGTGGCCCCTCCGACCGGCCCAGCGGCGCCGGCGACGCCATCCCCGTGGGCGGCACGTCCCGCCCGCCCGCGCCGCCCACCGGCGGCCGCGTGGGACGGCGCGACGACGCCGCCCCGGTGGAGCCGCGCGTGCGCCGCCAGTCGTCGCGCGAGATCCCGACGACGCCGCCCGAGCGGCGCGGCGGCGGGCAGCAGAAGCCCCGGTCGTACTCGCCGCGCGGCTCCTCGCAGTCGTCCCCGGCCTCCCGCCCGGCCCAGTCCCGTCAGGGCTCGGGCACGCGGGTGATGCCCGCGTCGGCCCAGGGTCAGGCGCGCCGCACCCCCCCGCCCGGCCGGACGGGGGGCGCCGCCGCGGCGACCGCCGGGGGCGGCGGCTTCCGTGTGCGCAAGGGCCGGGTCGCGGGCCTCGTCCTGGTGCTCCTGCTGGTGCTCCTGCTCGCGTGGCCCATCGGCCTCGTCGTGTGGGCGAACGGCAAGATCCAGCATGTCGACGCCCTGTCGGACGCCAAGGGCACCCCGGGCACCACGTACCTGCTCGCCGGGTCGGACGCGCGCGGCTCGGGCAGCGTCGCCGACGACGGCACCGAGGGCGCCCGCACCGACACGATCATGGTGCTGCACAAGCCTCGCAGCGGGCCGGCGTCGCTCATCTCGATCCCCCGGGACACGTACACCGAGATCCCCGGGCACGACCCGAACAAGATCAACGCCGCGTACTCGTTCGGCGGTGCCCCGCTGCTCGTGCAGACGGTGGAGGGGCTGACGGGCCTGACCATCGACCACTACGCCGAGGTCGGGTTCGGCAGCGTCGAGGAGATCGTCGACGCCGTCGGCGGTGTCGAGCTCTGCTACGACGACGACGTCGACGACCCGAAGAGCGGCATGGAGTGGGAGGCCGGCTGCCACCTGGCGGACGGCGAGACCGCGCTCGCGTTCTCGCGCATGCGCTACTCGGACCCCAAGGGCGACATCGGCCGCGCGGAGCGGCAGCAGCAGGTCATCGCCGCCGTCGCCGCGAAGGTGGTCAAGCCGAGCGTGCTGCTCAACCCCGTCAACCAGGTGCAGCTCGTCAACGCGGGCACCGACGCACTGACCGTGGACGAGAAGACCGGCATCGTCGACCTCGGCCGCCTGGGCCTGGCGTTCAAGGCGGCCACCGGCCCCGAGGGCGTCACCGGCACCCCGCCGATCGCGGACCCGGGCTACGACCCGGGAACGGGCGTCGGCTCCACCGTGCTGCTCGACGAGGACAAGGTCGACCAGTTCTGGGCCGACGTCCGCGACGGCGAGCTGAAGCCCGGCGCCACCGTCGGCGGCATGCCCGGCTGACGCCGAAGTAGTGCGAATCTCGCCGAGGTAGTTCGCATCGTGCCGAGGTAGTGGTCTGGTCCACTACCTCGCGAGGCTCCGGACTACCTCGGCGAGACTCGCACTACCTCGCCGGACGTCCGCGGACGGGGCGACCCCGGAGTGACGACTCACCGTGGGCGAACGCGTCGAGGCGGATCCCGACGCACCGCCGTCAGGCGGAGAAGCCGGTGCGGCGCGAGCCCTCGCGGGCGGCGCGCAGCTTCTCCCCCTTCGCGCGGGCGACGTCCCCGAGCTCGGCCTGGAAGGCGACGATCCGCTCGCGCAGGGCGAGCGACTCGGCGTCCGTGCCCGCGGCGAGGATGCGCGCGGCGAGCAGGCCCGCGTTCCGCGCCCCCCCGATCGACACGGTCGCGACGGGCACGCCCGCGGGCATCTGCACGATCGACAGCAGCGAGTCCATGCCGTCCAGGTACCGCAGCGGCACGGGTACCCCGATGACCGGCAGCGGCGTGACGGCCGCGAGCATGCCGGGAAGGTGCGCCGCGCCGCCCGCGCCCGCGATGATCGCGCGCAGCCCGCGCTCCGACGCGGACCGGCCGTAGTCGATCATCTCGGTGGGCATGCGGTGCGCGGAGACGACGTCGACCTCGACCTCGACGCCGAGCTCGGCCAGCGCGTCCGCGGCGGCCTCCATGACGGGCCAGTCCGAGTCCGACCCCATGACGATCCCGACGACGGGCTGCGTGCTCATGCGTGCTCCTTAGTTCTCGCCGCGCAGCAGCGCGGCGGCGTCGAGGGCGCGGCGCCGGACCTCGTCGAGGTCGGTGCCGCTGACGTTGACGTGCCCGAGCTTGCGCCCGGGGCGGATGCTCTTGCCGTACAGGTTGACGCGGGCCTCGGGGAACCGTGCGAGCACCTCGGGCAGGGCGTCGGTGAGGGCGTCGAGGCTCGAGCCGAGCACGTTCGCCATGACCGTCCACGGCGCGCGGGCGGCGGTCTCACCAAGGGGCAGGTCGAGCACCGCGCGCAGGTGCTGCTCGAACTGGCTCGTCACCGCGCCGTCGATGGTCCAGTGCCCCGAGTTGTGGGGACGCATCGCGAGCTCGTTGACCCACACCTCGGCGGCGCCCTCGGCCCCGCGCGTCTCGAACAGCTCGACAGCGAGGACTCCGGTGACGTCGAGCCCTTCGGCGACCGCGACGGCGATCCGCCGCGCCTCGGCGTCCACCGCCGGGTCGAGGCCGGGCGCCGGCGCCACGACCTCCGCGCACACGCCGTCACGCTGCACGGACTCGACCACCGGCCACGTGCGCACCTCGCCCGACGGCCGGCGGGCGACCAGCGCCGCGAGCTCGCGCACGAACGGCACCTTCCGCTCGACCAGCAGCGCCGGGGCGCCGTCGGCGGCCGCCGCCAACCAGTCCGCGACGTCGTCCGGGGACGACACGACACGCACGCCCTTGCCGTCGTACCCGCCGCGCGAGGTCTTCACGACGGCCTCGTGGCCCGGCTCCTCGGCGAGGAACGCCGTGAGCGCGTCACGTGCGGCCGCGGGCTCCGTCGGGAGCGCGGCCCAGCGCGGGCACGGCAGGCCCAGCTCGGAGAGCCGCCGCCGCATGACGATCTTGTCCTGCGCCTGGACCAGCGCGTCGGGGCCGGGGCGCACGGGGGTGCCGTGGTCGATGAGGTCCTGCAGCAGCGCGTTCGGCACGTGCTCGTGCTCGAACGTGAGCACGGCCGCCGGGGCGCGCCCGTCGTCGGGGGCGATGAGGGCGCGGATCGCCGCGTCGTCGCTCGCCACACCGACCGGGGCGTCGGTGACCACCTGGGCCGCCGACGACGCCGGGTCCTCGACCAGGACGCGCAGGCCCACCCCCAGCTCGGCGGCAGCGGGGGCCATCATGCGAGCGAGCTGCCCCCCTCCCACGACGGCGACGACAGGGGCGGATGCTGAGGTGGGTCCGGTCACGGGGATCGAGGATACCGGGACGACCGCACGGTCAGTCCCCGTGGTGGTGCAGCCAGCCGCGCCGGCGGCCCCGCGAGGAGATCGTCGTGCCCGGCGGCAGCACGAGGTGCGGGTCGAGGGTGCGCGGGACGCCCGCCAGGAAGAGCGCGAAGACCGGGGGCCTGCGCTGCGCCAGCTCGAGCCGGCCGCCGTCGGCCGCCGCCAGGTCGCGCGCCAGCGCGAGGCCGAGGCCGGTGCTGCCGCCCGTCGTCGTCCCGCGCTCGAAGATCCGGGTCGCGACGTCGTCGGCCACCCCCGGACCCTCGTCCGAGACCTCGACGGCGACGGCGCCCGTCGTGCCCGACGGGCGGGACCGCACCGTCGTGGTGCCGTCCCCGTACTTGAGCGAGTTCTCCAGCAGCGTCGCGATGATCTGCGCCAGGGCGCCCGGCGTCGCGAGCACCTGCATCCCGTCGGGGACCTCGATGACGAGCGGGCGCCCGGCCCGCTCGAACGTCGGCGCCCACTCCTCCTCCTGCTGGTGCACGACGTCGGCCAGGACCACCGCCTCCGTCGTGCCGCCCTGGGACCGGCGCGACGCGGTGAGCAGGTCGTCGACCACGCTGACCAGCCGCTCCACCTGTTCGAGCGAGATGCGGGCCTCCTCCACGACCTCCGGATCGTCGGACGCGAGCGTGATCTCCTCGAGTCGCATCGTGAGCGCCGTCAGCGGGGTGCGCAGCTGGTGCGACGCGTCCTGGGTGAACTGCCGCTCGGCCGCCAGCCGCCCGGCGAGGCGGTCGGCGGAGCGGGCCAGCTCGGCGGCGACGAGGTCGATCTCCTCGACCCCCGAGGGCTCCAGGCGCGGGCGCACCTGCCCCGACCCGAGCTGCTCCGCGGACGCCGCGAGGTAGACCAGGGGCGCGGACAGCCGGTTCGCCTGCCAGACGGCCACCGCGATGCCTGCCGCGATCGCGACGATGCCCGCGATGATGACCAGCACCACGGTCTGGGCGGACTTCACGTACGCGCTGATGGCCGACACCGTCATCGACACGCCCACGTTCTGGTCCGTGAGCTTGGCCTTGTCGATCGTCGGCGGGGAGACGGGCTCCCCGGCCGTGAGCTGGGTGCCGTCCGGCAGGGTCACGACGACGTACGCGGGCAGGTCACCGTCGCTGCCCTCAGCGGCGCGCTCGACCGTCGCGTCGCTGACGACGTCGCCCCGCTCGAGGGCGTTGTCGATGCTCCGCGCGAGGGTGTCGACGCGGTACGTGATCCGCTGCTCCTCGCCCGCGAGCACGTACCGCGCCCCGAAGATGCCCAGCGGCACGCCGAGCAGCAGGACGGCGACGGCGACCGCGGAGATGGTCGCCAGCAGGACGCGGCGACGCACGAGGTCAGCCCTTGCCCGCCGGCGTCAGCTCGCGCCGAGCTCGAAGCGGAACCCGAGCCCTCGCACGGTCGAGACGTAGCGCGGGGCGTTGGCGTCGTCGCCGAGCTTGCGGCGCAGCCACGACACGTGCATGTCGAGCGTCTTGGTGGACCCCACCGGGTCCGAGCCCCAGACGTCGCGCATCAGCGTGTCGCGCACCACGACCGACCCGGCGTTCGCGACCAGCACCTTGAGCAGGTCGAACTCCTTGGTGGTGAGGTGCAGCTCGCGGTCGCCCTGGAAGGCGCGGTGCGCGGACACGTCGACCCGCACGTCCTGCGCGCGCAGCTCCTCGTCCTCGCCCGTCTCGCCGTGCGTGCGACGCAGCAGCGCCCGGACCCGGGCGAGCAGCTCCGCGAGGCGGAACGGCTTGGTCACGTAGTCGTCGGCGCCGGCGTCGAGGCCGACGACCAGGTCCACCTCGTCGGCGCGGGCCGTGAGCACCAGCACCGGGACGGTCAGCCCGGAGCCGCGGATCTCCCGCGCCACGTCCAGGCCGTCCATGTCCGGCAGGCCCAGGTCGAGGACGACGATGTCCGCGTTCCCGGCGTTGTCAACGGCTCCTTGACCAGTTCCTTGCACGATGACGTCGTAACCCTCACGCGTGAGAGCCCGCGCCAAAGGCTCGGCAATAGCCGGGTCGTCCTCGGCCAGCAGTACGTGGGTCATTCCCTCATGCTAGCGGCAACGTCGCTGGTCCTGGACCCCTCCCCACGCCGGGTCGGTGCCGGTCGGGTGTGACATGGAGATGACGCGCCGGCACGACGTCGTCCGCGACGGCGGGAGCCCCGCGCGGCGCGGGCGGTCCCCCTGCGGGACGACAGGGCTGCGTCGACCGTCCGCCCGCGGACGGACGCGTCGCGCACGAGGCCCACCTACCCTGGCGGTCATGAGCTGGATCGAGAGGATGGGGCGCTGGTTCGAGGCCCACCGCTTCGCCGTCGACCTGACGACGACGTTGCTGCTCGCCGGGCTCATGCTCGCGTCGGCCACCGACCTGTACGCGTCCGACCCCGACCTCTCCCGCACCGCGTCCATCTCGTGGACCGTCGCCCTGCTGGTGCCGCTCCCGTGGCGTCGCACCCGGCCCGTCCCCTCCGCGGTGGCCGTCTTCGCCGTCGCGCTCGCCCACATGCTCGTCGGCTACCCGATGATCATGCCGGGTGACCTGCTCGTGCTCGTCGCGCTCTTCTCGGTGACGGTCTACGGCCCGACGTGGGCGCACGTCACCGCGATCTGCGCCACGGCCGTGGGGAGCGTCATCGTGCTGCCCGTAGCCGTCGCCGTCTCCACCCTGGGCGGGCTCCGCGCCGCCGGGATCGCCGAGATGCTCCCGATCGGGATCTTCTGCCTGGTGACCGCGCTCGCCGTGTGGGCGTTCGCGCTCGCGCGACGCTCGCGTCGGGTCACGATGGACGCCCTGCGCGACCGCGCGCACCGGCTCGAGATCGAGCGCGACCAGCAGGCGCGGATCAGCGCCGCCGCCGAGCGCGCCCGCATCGCCCGCGAGATGCACGACATCGTGGCCCACTCCCTGTCCATCGTCGTGGCCCAGGCCGACGGCGGCCGGTACGCCGCGGCGTCCGACCCCCCGGCCGCGGTGCGCGCGCTCGGCACCATCAGCGAGACCGGCCGCACCGCCCTCACCGACATGCGCCGCCTCCTCGGCGTGCTGCGCTCGCAGGACGACGAGGAGGCCGCGCGCGACGACGCCCCGGGCGGCGCGACGACGCCCACCGGGGGCGGGACCGCCGGCGCACGGCCGCCGGCGCCCCCGACGCGCGAGGAGCCGCGCGCGGCCCGCCCGGCTCCGCAGCCGGGCGTCGGGGACATCGAGGACCTCGTCGTCCAGGCGCGCGACGGCGGGCAGCGGGTGTCGCTGGTCCGCGTCGGCGAGCCGCGCGCCCTGCCCGCCGGCATGGGGCTCACCCTGTACCGCGTGTGCCAGGAGTCGCTCACCAACGTGCGCAAGCACGCCGGCCCCGACCCCGCGGTCACCGTCTCGGTGCGGTGGACGTCGTCGACCGTCGAGCTCGAGGTGCTCGACGACGGCCGCGGCGCCGCCGCCACCGAGCACGACCCCGGCTTCGGGCTGCGCGGGATGCGCGAGCGGGCCAATCTGTACGGCGGCACGCTCGAGACCGGCCCCCGCCGCGGCGGCGGGTTCCGCGTGCACCTCGAGCTGCCGCTGCCCGGCGTGCCCGTGGTCGCCGCTCCCCCGACCACCAGCTCGACCACCAGCTCGGCCACCAGCTCGGCCACCAGCCAGGAGGACGCATGACCCCGCCCGCCGACGATGTCGCGCCGCCCGCACCCGGGAGCGGCGCCGTGCGCGTCGCGCTGGTCGACGACCAGCAGCTCGTGCGCGCGGGCTTCCGCATGGTCATCGACTCGCAGCCCGACCTGAAGGTCACGATCGAGGCCGGCGACGGCGCCCAGGCGCTGCGGCTGCTCGCCGACCACCGCGTCGACGTCGTGCTCATGGACGTGCGGATGCCGCACCTCGACGGGCTCACGGCGACAGCCCGCCTCACCGCCGCGCCCGACGCGCCGCGGGTCATCGTGCTCACCACGTTCGACCTCGACGAGTACGTGCTCGAGGCCATCCGCAGCGGCGCGTCGGGGTTCCTGCTCAAGGACGCCCCGCCGGAGGAGATGCTCGCCGCCATCCGCACGGTGCACGCCGGGGACGCCGTCATCGCGCCGTCGTCCACCCGCCGCCTGCTGGAGCACCTGGTCACCGCCCTGCCTACCGACCAGGCGGCGCCTCAGCACGACGCCCTGGCCGCCCTCACCGACCGCGAGCGCGAGGTGCTCGTGCTCATGGCGCGCGGCCGGTCCAACACGGAGATCGCGGCCGACCTGTTCGTCGCCGAGGCCACGGTGAAGACCCACGTCGGGCGCATCCTCGCGAAGCTCGACGCTCGCGACCGCGTGCAGGCCGTCGTCACGGCCTACGAGGCCGGCCTGGTCCGCCCCGGCGCCTGACCCCCGACCTGTCAGATCCAGGTCGGGGTATACACCCGAGTGGCTCTGACAATTCACCAGCCGAGGTGGCGGCGCACGACGGCGAGCACTCGCTCCGGCTCGTAGCGCGCGGCCATGGCGGGCAGGCGGACCCGCACCGTGGCGGCGTCCGCGCCGATCTCCGCGTCGCGCAGGAGGTCGTCGTACCAGCGCTCGCGCTCCAGGTGGCCGACGCCGTCGATCTCGACGACGAACGCCCGCCCGCCCGGCAGCCGCCACTCCACGTCGAGGAAGCGTCGTCGGCCGCGGGCGTCCGTGCGGACCGCCTGGCGCGAGGGCTCCGGCAGCCCGCCGTCGCGGCACAGGCGCGCGAAGTCGATCTCCGCCAGCGAGTCCGCACGGCCGACGACGTCCGCGAGCGCCAGCCGCATGACCTTGCGGTGCCGCACCTTCCCCACGGAGTCGAGCATCGTGAAGAGGTCGTCGGTCGTGGCGAGGGCCTGCTGCACGACGGCGGCCATCAGGCCCGACGCGGTGCGCCACGAGCGCTGCCACGCCGCAGCGTCGACGGCGGCCCGGGCGATGCCGTGGACGGGCAGGCCGCCGGCGTCCACCACGTCCTCCTCGCGCAGCCGGCGTGACTCGTGCACCACGAGCCACGGGTGCCGGTCCGGTCGTGCCCCGCGCGGGCCGACCAGGTGGATCGGATCTCTGTGCCAGCCCTGCAGCCCTTGGAGCTCCAGCGACGTCCAGGCGCTCGACGTGGTCCGGCGTCGTGGCCAGACGACCGACCTGACCGCGGGTGACGACGCCCTGCTGCCGGTGGGCGAGCTCGCGGAGCCCGGGGACGTCGCGGTAGAGGCGAGCGGAACCTGTCATGCGCCCACGGTGGCGGCGTCGCTGTGGGCGGACACCGTCCCGGTCGTCATCTGGGGACGGCCGTGTCCTGGGGGCAGCGTCGCCGCGCGAGTTGTCAGCGAGGGTGCAGGTCAGGGGCGGATCAGGGTGCCGGTCAGGGTCGACGTCATACCGGGGGATGACCCGGGAGCCCCGCAGGACCAGCCCCCGGGCCGATGTCCACGGCGCCGCCGCTCCGTAGCGTCGCCGGTGTCCTGGTCCGAGGGCTCCTGACGGCTCGCGGACCACCACCCCGAGACACCGGAGAGCTTCCGTGGACACCACCGTGTACGTCCCGATCCCCGACGAGGGCACCGCCGCCCGACCGACCGTCACCCCCGCGGTGCGGGCCCGCGCCCTGACCAAGACGTACGGCCGCGGCGAGGCGCAGGTGCGCGCCCTGGACGGGGTCGACGTCGACTTCACGGCCGGCCGCTTCACCGCGATCATGGGCCCGTCGGGCTCCGGCAAGTCCACGCTCATGCACCTGCTCGCCGGCCTGGACTCGGCCACGAGCGGGCAGTCGTTCATCGGCTCCACCGAGGTGACCGGCTTGAACGACAAGGCCCTCACCGCGCTGCGCCGCACCCGCGTGGGCTTCGTGTTCCAGCAGTTCAACCTGCTGCCGATGTTCACGGCGGAGCAGAACATCACCCTGCCCGTGGAGCTCGCCGGGGGCACGGTCGACAAGCAGTGGCTCGGCACCCTCGTCGACACCCTCGGCCTCGGCAAGCGGCTCACCCACCGCCCGAGCGAGCTGTCCGGCGGTCAGCAGCAGCGCGTCGCCATCGCGCGCGCGCTCATCGCCCAGCCGGACGTCGTCTTCGCGGACGAGCCCACCGGCAACCTCGACTCCCGCTCGGGCGCCGAGGTGCTGAGCTTCCTGCGCCGCTCGGTGCGCGAGCTCGGCCGCACGATCATCATGGTCACGCACGACCCGGCGGCCGCCGCGTACGCCGACCGCGTCATCCTCATCGCCGACGGCAAGATCGCCGGCGACATCACCGACCCGACGCCGGAGTCCGCCCTGGCCGGCCTCGACGCGCTGCGGACGGTGGCCGCGCGATGATCCGCCTCACCCTGTCGCAGATGCGACGCAGCGTCGGCCGGCTCGCCGCCGCCGGCCTCGCGATCGTCATCGGCACCGCGTTCGTCGCAATCACCCTGCTCGCGGGCAACGTCATCACCCGCACCACCTACGACTCGATCGCCGCCCAGTTCACGGGCGCCGACCTCGTCGTCCGCGGCGTCCCCGCCGACGACACCGCCCTCGACGCCGTGCGGGACACCGACGGCGTGGCCACGGCCGACCCGCAGCTCATGTCCTACCAGCAGCTCGAGGCCGGCGGCCGCACCATCTTCCAGGGCGTGCTGGCCGAGCCCACCGACACGAGCGTGCTGCCGCTCGAGGTCGCCGACGGCAACCTCCCCGAGGCCTCGGGCGAGATCGCGCTGCCGGTCGACGTGGCCGAGCGGCTCGACACCACGACGGGCGACACCGTCACCCTCGTGCGCAACGTCCTCGAGGGCGACCAGGAGTCCGACGAGGACGCGTGGACCGAGGTCCGCGAGCAGCTGACCGTCTCCGGCACGCTCACCGACCCGTACGGCGCGTACTCGATGCAGGGCGGCGCGGCCGTCGCCCCCGCGGCGGACGTCACGGCCTGGGACGACGACCTGCGCGCCCCCGGCGAGGAGCCCGTCGAGCCGACCACCGTGCTCGTCACGCTCGACGACGGCACCGACGTCGAGACGGCCCGCACGGCCATCACCGGCGCGCTCACCAGCGCAGCCGCGGGCTCGGGCACCGACACCTCGGGCCTCAAGGTCGTGACGCCCTCCGAGCACGCGGAGACGGTCGCCACCGAGATGACCGGCGGCGACAACGTCATCTTCACGACGTTCGTGCTGGTCTTCGCCGCCGTCGCGCTGCTGGTCGCCGCGCTCGTCATCGCGAACACCTTCCAGGTGCTGGTCGCCCAGCGCACCCGCACCCTCGCGCTGCTGCGCTGCGTCGGGGCGGACAAGGGGCAGCTGCGCCGATCCGTGCTGTTCGAGGCGGCCGTGCTCGGCCTCGTCTCGTCGGTGGTCGGCCTCGCGGCCGGCGTCGGCCTGGGACAGGCGGCGCTCACGATCGGCCGCGGCATGGACCTCGGTGTCCCGCTGCCGGCGACGGTCGACATCACCCCGGCCGTGATCCTCATCCCCCTCGTGGTGGGCACGCTCGTGACCCTCGTCGCCGCGCTCTCCCCCGCCCGGGCCGCGACCCGCGTCGCCCCGCTCGAGGCGCTCCGCCCCGCCGACGCGCCGTCGGGGGCCCGCGGCGCCGGGCGCGTGCGTCTGGTCCTGTCGACCCTCGTCGCGGTCGTCGGCTTCGCCCTGCTGGGCGGCGGCGTCGCCGTCAGCACCGTGGGCGGCGAGCCGAGCCTCGGCCTCATGGTCGGCGTCGCGGGCGGGGTGCTGTCCTTCCTCGGCGTGCTCGTGGGCGCGGTGTTCTGGCTGCCCCGCGTGGTGGCGCTCGCCGGGCGTCTGGTCGGCATGTCCGGCCCGACGGCGCGGCTCGCGGCCGCGAACACGCTGCGCAACCCGCGCCGCACCGCGGCGACGTCCACGGCGCTGCTCATCGGCGTGACCCTCGTGGGCATGATGTCGACGGGTGCCGCCAGCGCCCGCGTGACGATGGACGCCGAGCTCGACTCCCGCTACCCGGTGGACGTCACCGTCTCGACCGACCTGTCGAGCGACCCGGTGAGCGTCGCCGCGGGCGACGCCGCCGTGCCGGCGGTGCCCGGCACCCTGGCCGGGACGGTGCGCGACGTCGCCGGCGTCGCCACGGTGGTCGAGTCGCCGGCCACAGCCGCCCAGGTCGCCGGGGACGGCGTCGACGACGGGCTCGCCATGACGGTCCGCGCCGTCGATCCCGCGGACGCCGGGTCGGTGCTGCGCAGCACCGAGATGGTCGCCCCGCTCGCGGCAGGCACGGCCGTCGTGCCGGAGGAGCTCTCCGAGGTGTGGAACATCAGCGACGGGCAGACGCTCACGCTCACCGGCCCGGACGGGTCGCTCGAGGTCACGGCCGCGGTCACCGACCTCGCGGACAGCGGCCTCCTCGTGGTGCCGGACGACCTGGCCTCCCTGGACGCCGACGCCCCGGTGACCAGCCTGTGGGTGGGTCTCGACGACCCGGGCGACGCCGCGAGCGTCGTGCCCACGATCCAGGACGCGGTGGCCGACACCGAGGCGCCGGCCGACGTCATGGGCGCGGCGGTCGAGCGCGCCGGCTTCCAGCAGGTGATCGACACCGCGCTGGGGATCGTCGTGGGGCTGCTCGCGGCGGCCGTCGTGATCGCGCTGATCGGCGTGGCGAACACGCTGTCCCTGTCGGTCATCGAGCGGCGTCGGGAGTCCGCGACCCTGCGGGCGATCGGGCTGTCGAAGGGCCAGCTGCGCGGCATGCTCGCGGTCGAGGGCCTGCTCATCGCGCTCGTGGGCGCCGCGCTCGGCGTGCTGCTCGGCCTGGTGTACGGCTGGGCCGGCGCCGCGGCGGCGCTCGGCTGGGCGGGCACGCCCGTCATCGTGGTCCCGTGGCGCGACGTGCTGCTGATGCTCGTCGTGGCTGCCGTGGCCGGGCTCGTGGCGTCCGTCGCCCCGGCCCGCACCGCGGTGAAGACCTCGCCGGTGGAGGCCCTCGCCAGCGAGTAGCGGGAGGTTGTCCACAGGCCGTCCGAGACGGCCGTCCCGGGCGGGCACCCTGGAGGTCATGTCGACCTCCGGAGTGCCCGCCCTCGCGGTCCCCGCCGTGCGCGGCGGGGACGTCCGGGTGACCGTGCGGCCCGGCGAGGACGCGCTCCTGCCCGCCGGGGTACCGCTCGGCGCGTGCCGGGGCGAGCTCGCCGCCCTCCTGCGCCGTCCCGAGCTGCGGCACGCGCCCCTGCGCGCCGACGGCCTCCCCGTCTCGGACGACGACCTCGTCGGGGACCGCCCGCTCCTGCCGGGGGTCGTGCTCGCGGTGCACGCGGCGGCGCGTGCCCCGGGCGCCGGGCGCCGCCGCGGAGCCGCCCCACCGCCGCTCGACGGCGCACCGGACGACACGTCACCGTCCGCGGTGCTCGGCGGCCCGTGGCTCGCCGCCCGCTCCGACGGCCCGGCCGCCGGCGCGACCCTCCCGCTCCCGCCCGGCGCCCCCACCGCGCTGCCCGACGACGCCGTCCCCGGCGGTGCTCGTCCCGCGGCCCGCGTCGTGGTGCGCGTGGACCAGCGCCGGCCTGAACGGGTCCGCGTCCGGGTCGCGGGCGCGACGCGGGTGCGACCCCTCCTGGGTCGAGCGGCCCGCGGAGCCGCACCGGGTTCGCCGCGACTCGTCCCGCCGGACGGCGCGGCGCGGCGCCGGCCCCGCCGCGTCGGGCGGTGGCCGCGGCGCTGGCGCCCGGGGCACCGGCTGGAGCTGGGCGACCCACGCGGCCCGGGCTCGTGGACCCTGCACCGTTCGGGGACGGTCGCGACGTGGCTCGACGCCCGCCCGGGCGCTGCGGCGGAGGACGGCCGGTCCGCGTCCCCGGGCGCGGGCATGCTCGCCACCGCCGCGCTACCCGTCGTCGGGTCGCTCGTGCTCGCGGCCGTGCTGCGCCAACCGGCCTACGCGCTGTTCTCCCTGCTCGGCCTCGCGACCCTGGTGCCCCAGCTCGTCGCCGCCCGCCGCCGGCGGCGCGCAGGTACGGGCGGCGCCACCCCGGGCGCGACCGCAGGCGTCGCCACGGACGCTCCCGACATCGCGCCCGGTGCCCCCGCCCGAGCCCCGGGCGACGCTCCCGGTCCGCTGCTGGCGCGGCTCCTCGCCGCCCACCAGGCCTCCGACGGGGCGTGGCGCGCGGCCACCCAGCGCGCCGCGACCCGCTCCGTCGGCCACGCGGGCCCGCTCCCGGTCGGGGCGCGGGCCGGGGACGCGTCGGGCGGCGCGGACGCAGCCCGTGCCGTCGTGGGCCTCGTGCCCGACGGCGCGATGGCCCTGGTCGGCCCCCGCGCCGACGTGCTCGCCGTCGCACGGTCGGTGGTGGTGGAGCTGGCCGCGGCCGGGGCGTCGGTGGACGTCGTGGGGGCGGTCGAGGCATGGTCGTGGTGCCGCTGGATCCCGGGCGGCGGACCGCCCGTGCTGGTCGTCGACGCCGTCGACGCGACGGATCGCGGCACGGCCTCCGACCCCGCCCGGCGGGACGACGTCCTCGCCCGCGGCGGCGCGGTGCTGCTCTGCCTCCCCGACGACGCACCCGTCCCCTCCTGGTGCCGCACGACGTGGCGGGTCCGGGGCGGCCGGGTGCGGCGCGCCGCACCGGACGGCTCCGCGGCGACCGGGCCCCTGGTCGGTGTCGACGTCGACCGGGCGGAGCAGGCCGCGCGGACCGTCGCCGGCCTGTCGGGGCTGCGCCGGTCGTTGGGCACGCTGGACTCGGCCGACGGCCTCGGGCCCGTCGGCGGGCCCGGGAGCGACGACGGCGACCCGACCGACCCGCGGCTGCCCGACGCGGTCCCGCTGGCGGACCTGCTGGACGGTGTGAGCGACCCCGGTGCGGCGTGGGACTCCGCCCTCGGGTGGGCGGTGCCGCTCGGGCGCGACGCCCGCGGTCGGGCGGTCACCTTCGACCTGGTGGCGGACGGGCCCCACCTGCTCGTCGCGGGCACCACCGGCGCGGGCAAGTCCGAGCTGCTGCAGTCCCTGGTGCTGGGGCTCGCCGGGCGCCGGTCCCCTCGCGACCTGGCGCTCGCGCTCGTCGACTTCAAGGGCGGCGCGTCGTTCGGCGTCTGCGGGCGGCTGCCGCACGTCGTCGGCCAGGTCACCGACCTGGACCCAGGGCTCGCGGGGCGCGCCCTGGCCGGCCTCCGTGCCGAGCTGCACCGGCGCGAGCGCGTCCTGGCAGCGCACGGCGCCGCGGACCTCGCCGCCCTGCCGCCGGGGCTGCCCGACGCCCCGCCCCGGCTGGTCGTGGTCGTGGACGAGTTCCGGGCTCTCGCCGACGACCTCCCCGACTTCCTGCCCGGGCTGCTGCGCGTGGCGGCACAGGGCCGCTCGCTGGGCGTGCACCTCGTGCTCGCGACTCAGCGGCCGGCAGGTGCGGTGAGCGCCGACGTCCGCGCCAACGTGTCGGCGCGGCTCGCGCTGCGGGTCGTGGACGCCGCCGACTCGCTCGACGTGGTCGAGACGTCCGCGGCGGCGAGGATCCCCCCGGGCTCCCCCGGGCGCGCCGTCCTGCGTTGCGGCGCCGAGCCCCCGGTGGCGCTCCAGTGCGCCCACGCGGCGGGCCGTGTTGCGGCGGCCGGCAGCCGGGTACGGCACGCGCCGGCCTGGGGATCACCGCCCGCGGCCGCCCTTCCGGTTCCCGATCAGGACGGGTCCGCGGCGGCCGCCGGCCCGGGAACGGGCCCCGACCCGGTCGACGAGCTCGTCGCCGCGTGCCGCGCTGCCGCCGCCGAGCGCGGGCTGCGGGCCGGCGCCGCGCCGTGGCTGCCCCCGTTGCCGGAGCGCGTCCTGGTGGGTGACGTGAGCGACGTCGGCGAGGTGGGCGACGTCGGTGCTGTCGGGCCGCCGGCGGGCCGCGGCAGGGCCGCCTCTCCCGGCGGCCCGGCCGGCTGCACCACGCGGCCCGGGCACGCAGGCCCCGACGCGGCCGCAGGCCTCCCGCTCGCCCTCGGCGACGACCCGGCCCGGCAGCGCCGGACCGTCGTGCGCTGGGACCCGGACGCAGGACACCTGGGGGTCGTGGGTCGCGCCCGCTCCGGCCGGACGACGGCGCTGCTGACGCTGGCGGGCGCCGCCCTGGGCCGGGGGTGGCACGTGCACGTGCTCGCCACGCGCGCCGCGCTCCCCCGGTTCGGGCCGCTCGATCGACACCCCGGCCTCGGCACGGTGGCCGGACCCGGGTCGCCACGCCGGGCGGCACGTTTGCTGCGCCTGCTGGGTTCGGGTCCCGCGCCGGCACCGACGCTCGTCGTGGTCGACGGCGTCGAGGAGCTGCGCGCCGCCCTCGCCGGCCCCGACCCGTGGGACCCCTTGGTCCGGGCGCTGGCGACGCCCGGGGTCGCGTTCGCCCTCGCGTCCGACGGCGCGATGCTCGGCGGGCTGGCTGCCCGGGTCGGGTCGCGGCTGGTGCTCGTCGGGCGTGAGGCGCACGCCGACGTCATCCTCGGCGCGCCGTCGGACCTGGCGGGGCGCGGCGGGCCACCGGGTCGTGCGGCATGGCTCGGGCAGGAGCAGCTCCTGTGCCAGGTCCTGCTGCCGGGAGACCTCGACCTGGGACACGACCTCGGGCTCGACCCGCACGGCGCCCCGGTCGGCGCCCTGGTCAACGCACCGGTCGGCCGGGCCCCGGTGAGCCCGGCCGTCCCCCCGGTGGTGGTCCGTCCGCTCCCCGCGACCGTCGCGGAGGACGACCTGCCCCGCCCTGCCACGCGGCGCCCACGCCACCTCGTCGCCGGGATGCCCGGCGACGAGGTGGCTCGCGACGTCCCGCCCGGCGACGAGCTGGTCGTCCCGATCGGCGTCGGGGGCGACGATGCCGCACCGGTCGGGCTCGACGTCGCACAGGGCGCGCTGGTCACCGGGCCCCGCGGCAGCGGCCGCACGACCGTCCTGCGCGTGATCGCCCGGCGCCTCGCCGCGGCCGGCCGGCTCGCCGGCGTGGTCTCGCGCGACGCCGTGTTGCGACGGGACGCGGGCGACGCCCCGGCGGCAGGGCCGTCCCCGTCGGCGCTGGCCGCGATGCTGGACCGGCTGCCGGTCCCGCGGGCCGACGGGGCGACGGGCCCGCAGGTGCTCCTCGTGGACGACCTGGACGCCCTCGCCCAGCAGCACCCGCTCGAGGCGGACCGCATCGGTGCGCTGCTCGACGCGCCCGGCCACGCCGTCGTGGCGTCGTCGACGACCACGGGGACGGCGCTGGCGCACCGGGGCGTGCTCGCCGAGCTGCGCGCCCGGCGCACCGGCGTGGTGCTGCACCCGGGCGAGCGCGGGGCCGACGACCTGCTGGGCGTGCCGCTCGCGGACGCGGTCGACCCGGGCCCCGCGCGGGCGGGACGCGGCGCGCTCGTGCAGTCGGGCGAGGTGCTGGCAGTGCAGGTGGCGCGGCCCGCGGGGCCGGGCGGGCGCTCAGCCGGAGGTCGCCTCGACGACCCGGCGCGTCATGACCGCGACGAGCACGGAGGCCGCGACGAGAAACAGGCCGATGCCCGCGAGCACCGCCCAGGACACGCCGGCGGTCAGCAGGCTGATGCCGATGAGGCCCTGCATGATCTGCCACACCACGATCGGCGCGCGGCCGCCGCGCCTGCCGGCCCACAGGGCGCGGCAGGACCCGACGAGCAGCCAGGAGAGCCCGAGGAAGAAGAGCACGAGGAACACGCTCACGGCTACGCTGTTGGAGGCGCCGCGGACGACCTCGAAACCGACCATGCCTGCCGCGCCGACGAGCAGCACCACCTCGATCAGGATCCCCACGGCGACGACCTTCAGGCCGGGCGGTCGGGACCTGTCGGGAGCGCCGTCGGCGTCGGAAGAGGGGGTGACAGGAGCGCGCATGACACGTCAGAATACGTGCGACCTGCGGTTTCACGACAGTGTGATGAAGCACTCACGCTTCATGCGCGAGAAACTTCCGCGTAACCCCTTGTGCCGCGCTTCACGAGGTGTGACGCTGGACGGCAGATCAACCCCCACCCACCGGACCCGGATTGGCGCGCCCTGATGCGGCCGCATGACGGACCGGGTTCCCCTGCACCGAGGAGATGACATGGACTGGCGCCACAAGGCCGCCTGCCTCGACGAGGACCCTGAGCTCTTCTTCCCCATCGGCAACACCGGCCCCGCCCTCCTGCAGATCGAGGAGGCCAAGGCCGTCTGCCGTCGCTGCGACGTCGTCGACACGTGCCTCAAGTGGGCCATCGAGTCCGGCCAGGACGCCGGCGTTTGGGGCGGCCTGAGCGAGGACGAGCGCCGCGCGCTCAAGCGCCGCACCGCGCGCGCCCGTCGCGCCGGCTGACCTCACCGGTCGCCACCGCTCCCGCACGACACCGTATGACGACGAGGGGACGGACCGCCTCGGCTGTCCGTCCCCTCGTTGTCTCGTCAGGGCGTTGCCCCGACCTGGCTGGGCATCACAGCTAGCCGTCAGTACCCCGAGCGGGCCGAGGACTGCCCGTCGCGCAGCTCCAGCTTGAGCACGACCTGCGTGCCGCCGCCGTCGCGCGCCTCCCAGTCGATGGTGCCGCCGAGCTCGTTCGTCACGAGGGTCTGCACGATCTGCGAACCCAGGCCGCTGCGCGACGCCCGCCCCAGCGCGGCGATCCCCTCCGGCATCCCCACGCCGTCGTCCGCGACGACGATGCGCATCGATGCCCCGTCGCGCTGCACGTCGATCTCGACGGTGCCGGACTCCCGCCCGGGGAACCCGTGCTCGACGGCGTTGGTCACCAGCTCGGTGAGCACCAGCGCGAGGGGCGTGGCGTCCTGCGCGGGCACGAGCCCGAACGACCCGGTCTGGCGGGTGCGCACCTGCGTGCGGGTCGACGCGACGTCGGCCGCCAAACGCAGGGCGCGGCTCAGCATGTCGTCGAGCTCCACGTTCTCGTCGAGCGTCTGCGACAGGGACTCGTGCACCATCGAGATGGTTGCGACGCGCCGCATCGCCTCCTCCAGCGCCGCCCGCGCCTCGGGCACGTCCATGCGACGCGCCTGCAGCCGCAGGAGCGCGGCGACGGTGGCGAGGTTGTTCTTCACCCGGTGGTGGATCTCGCGGATCGTCGCGTCCTTGGTCATGAGCTCGCGCTCGCGACGACGCAGCTCCGACACGTCGCGGCACAGCAGCACCGCGCCGATGCGCTGCCCCCGGTCCGTGAGCGGCAGGGCGCGCAGGGACAGCGCCACGCCCTTGGCCTCGATGTCGGTACGCCACGGGGCGCGACCCATGACGACCAGCGGCAGCGACTCGTCCACCGTGTCCTGGTACTGCACGATGTCGGCGGTCACCTCGACCAGCGACTGCCCGACCAGCGGCCCGATGACGCCGAGCCGGTGGAAGCAGGACAGCGCGTTCGGGCTGGCGTACAGCACCTCGCCCTCGGAGTTGAGGCGGATCAGCCCGTCGCCGACGCGCGGGGCGCCGCGACGGGGGCCGGTGGCGGCATTCGTGGCGGGGTACTCGCCGCGCGCGATCATCGCGAGGATGTCGTCGGCGGACTCCACGTAGTTGAGCTCGAGGCGGCTGGGCGTGCGCCCGGAGCCGAGGTTGGTCTGGCGGGCGACGACGGCGATGGGGCGCCCCTCGTGCACGACGGGCACCGCCTCCTCGCGGACGGCGTACGCGCCGAACCAGCGCGGCTCGCGCGAGCGCTGCGCCCGCACCTCCGTCATGGCGGCCGCGAGCTGCGGGCGCTGCCCGTCGGGGGCGAACGACCCGACGATGTCGTCGTAGTGCACGGTGGCGCCCGTGGACGGCCGGGCCTGAGCGAGGGCGACGAAGCCGTCGTCGGAGGTCGGCAGCCACAGCACCAGGTCGGCGAAGGCGAGGTCTGACACGAGCTGCCAGTCGCCCACGAGGAGGTGCAACCACTCGACGTCCCCCTCGGAGAGGTCGGTGTTCTGGGCGATGAGGTCACTCATGGCGGACACGCCCACCAGAGTACGGGCGCTCCCGCTCCGCTCCGGCCTCGGTAGGGTGACCTCGTGCACCTGACCGTGGAGCTGACGTACGCGGCGGACGCCGACGCCGTCGTGGCGATGCTCGCCGACGAGTCGTTCATCCGCTGGCGTGCGATGCGCGGCCCGGGCGGCCGCGTCGAGCAGGCAGACGTGACCGGGAGCCCTGCCGAGGGCTTCACCATCGCGGTGCGGCGCACGCTGCCCACCGACCTCATCCCCGCGCAGGTACGGCCGTTCGTCGGCGACCACCTCGAGGTGCGCCAGGCGGAGGTGTGGGAGGCGCCGTCCGGCGACCGCCGCACCGGGACCATCGCCCTCGAGATCGCCGGCGCCCCCGTGCGCGTGACCGGGACGGTCCGCCTCGAGCCGACGGCGGACGGCGGCACCCGGCAGGTGTACGACGGCGAGGTCCGGGCCACGGTGCCCCTGTTCGGCGCCGCGGTGGCCGAGGCCGCCGCGCGGGCGGTCCGCTCGACCCTCGAGGCCGAGGGTGCGGCCGGCCAGGAGTGGCTCTCGGCGCCGCCCACCGCCGGGGAAGACCGATAACGATCCGGACACGCGGCGGCCACTCACTCTTCTGACCTGCGCCGACACCGCCGCCCAGGTCACGGTGCGGCATCGACACCTCGGCGGGCTTGACTTTCGTCATCACCGACAGCCAGCATCATGACCTGGCTGTGGGAGCGCTACCACCATGGAGGTGGGAGCGCTACCAACCCTCCATCTCGCATGCCCGACCCAGACAAGGGAGTCACCGTGCCCAGCAGCACCCGACCCACCCGCCGAACCCGCCGCGTCGTCGCGGCGACCGCCGGCGTCGCGACCCTCGCCCTCGCCCTGACCGCCTGCGGCGGCTCGGACGACGGCGGCGACGACACCGCCACCGGTGACGAGAAGATCACCCTGACCGTCGCCACCTTCAACCAGTTCGGCTACACCGACGAGCTCCTCGCCTCCTACACCGAGGACCACCCGAACGTCACCGTCAAGCAGGTCACCGCCGCGACGTCCGAGGACGCGCGCAACAACCTCACGACCAAGCTCGCCGCCGGCGGCGAGGGCCTGGCCGACATCGAGGGCATCGAGGTCGACTGGCTGCCCGAGCTCATGCAGTACCCCGACCTGTTCGAGGACCTGGCCGACCCGGCCCTCGATGGCCGCTGGGTGGACTGGAAGGTCCAGCAGGCCACGACCACCGACGGCAAGCTCATCGGCTACGGCACGGATATCGGCCCGGAGGCCATCTGCTACCGCGCCGACCTCTTCGAGAAGGCCGGCCTGCCGACCGACCGCGAGAAGGTCGCCGAGGCCCTCGGCGGCGACGACGCGACGTGGCAGGACTACTTCGACCTCGGCAAGACGTTCGTCGCCAAGTCGGACTCGGCCTGGTTCGACGGGGCCGTGCCGACCTACCAGGGCATGGTGAACCAGCTCGAGGGCGCCTACGAGGACCCCGCGACCGGTGACCCCAAGGACCTCAAGACCAACCAGGAGATCAAGGACCTGTACGACCAGGTCCTGACCGCGTCCGTGGACGACGAACTGTCCGCCGGCCTCGAGCAGTGGGGCGAGGACTGGACCGCCGGCTTCCAGAACAACGCCTGGGCCACCATGCTCTGCCCGCCGTGGATGACGGCGTCCATCGAGCAGAACGCCGGTGGCGTCAAGGGCTGGGACGTCGCGGACGTCTTCCCCGGCGGCGGTGGCAACTGGGGCGGCTCGTTCCTCACCGTGCCCTCCTCGGGCGACAACGCCGCCGCGGCCAAGGAGCTCGCGGCGTGGCTGACCTCGCCGGAGGTCCAGATCCAGGCCTACGAGAACGCCAACACGTTCCCGTCGCAGCTCGACGCCCAGGCTTCCGACGCCGTGCAGAACTCGACGAACGACTTCTTCAACGACGCCCCGGTCGGCCCGATCTTCTCGGCCCGCGCCCAGGCGATCGAGGGTGCCCCGTTCAAGGGCAAGAACTACTTCGCGATCCACACGGCCGTGCAGAACGCGCTGAACCGCGTGGACCTCAACGGTGACGACCCGGAGAAGAGCTGGCAGGGCGCCCTCGACGAGTACGCCTCGCTCGGGCTCTGACCCCCTGACCAGTCACTGACCCTCGCTGGTCGAGCCTGTCGAGACAGGATCTCGACAGGCTCGACCAGCGTCCGCCAGGCCCGCCCGGCGAGCACAGGAAGCAGCAGATGGCCGTCCTCTCCCCCACCCAGCCCACGCACCGACACGGTGCCCCCGGCGCCCGTCCTCCCCGACGCGTCGGTCTCTCCCAGCGCCTCGGCCGCTGGGACGTGAAGGTCTCCCCGTACCTGTACATCTCGCCGTTCTTCCTGCTCTTCGCGCTCACCGGCCTGTTCCCGCTCGCGTACACGGCGTTCGTGTCCCTGCACGAGTGGAGCCTGCTCGGCGGCCAGGGCGAGTTCACGGGGCTGCAGAACTACGCCGCCGTGCTGGCACAGCCGCTGTTCTGGAAGTCCCTGGTCAACACGTTCTCGATCTTCGTCTTCTCGAGCGTCCCGCAGGTGATCCTCGCGATCACGATCGCGGCGCTGCTCGACCAGAACCTGCGCGCCGCCACCTTCTGGCGGATGGGCGTGCTGATCCCCTACGTCGTCGCGCCGGTCGCGGTCTCCATGATCTTCGGCCGACTGTTCGCCGACGACTACGGCCTCATCAACGAGCTGCTCGGGTTCGTCGGCGTCGACCCGATCGGCTGGCACACCGACCGCGTCGCCAGCCATGTCGCCATCGCCAGCATGGTGAACTTCCGCTGGACCGGCTACAACGCGCTGATCTTCCTCGCCGCCATGCAGGCCGTGCCCCGCGAGCTCTACGAGGCGTCCGTCATCGACGGCGCCGGCCGCGCGCGGCAGTTCTTCTCCATCACCGTGCCGCAGATCCGCGCCACGATCATCTTCGTCGTCATCACGTCGACCATCGGTGGCCTGCAGATCTTCGACGAGGTCCGCATGTACGACCCGAAGGGCCTCGGCGGACCCGACCAGGACTGGATGACCACGGTCGTCTACCTCTACGACGTCGCGTGGGGCAACCAGAAGAACCTCGGCCGTGCGTCGGCGGTCGCGCTGCTGCTCTTCCTGCTGATCATCGTCATCGGCATGGTCAACTTCCTCATCACGCAGCGGATCGCGACCTCCGGCCCGAAGGGGGCCAAGGTGAGCCGCCGGCACGCCCGTCGCGTTCTGGCGGAGGCTCGGGTCGCGCAGGCGTCCGGTTCGACCGCCCCTGCTAGCGGGGCCACGACCTCCACGCCGCCGCTACCGCCCACCTTCCCCCCGACCACCTCGACCACCGACCGGGAGGACCGCCGATGAGCTCCGTCGCCGTCACCGCCCAGACCGCCGGACCGGGCGCGGCCCGCGCGGCCGCCAAGCGCCGGAACCGCGGCTCGCGCGCCACGCGCAGCGCACAGCGCCGTCCCGGCTGGCTCACCTACACGCTTCTCGGGGTCGCGCTGCTGATCTCGATCTTCCCGCTGTACTTCACGCTGCTGCTCGGGTCCTCCGACCCGGTCACGATCGCGAAGAACGCGGTGCCGCAGTGGTTGCCCGACGCGGGCCTCTTCCAGCAGTTCGCCGAGGTGATCAACTCCTCACGGATCAACTTCTGGAAGGCCCTCACCAACTCGGTGATCATCGCCGTGGTCACGTCCGCGTCGGTGGTGCTGTTCTCCACGCTCGCCGGCTACTCGTTCGCCAAGCTGCGTTTCCGCGGCCGCGGGCCGCTCCTCGTGTTCGTGATCGCCACGATGGCCGTGCCCACCCAGCTCGGCGTCATCCCGATGTACATCCTCATGACCGACCTGGACTGGATCGGCAAGCTGCAGGCGGTCATCGTTCCCGCCCTCGTCACTGCGTTCGGCGTCTTCTGGATGACGCAGTACCTGTCCGAGGCCCTGCCCTACGAGCTCATCGAGGCGGCCCGCGTCGACGGGGCGTCGATGATCCGCACGTTCTGGTCCGTGGCCCTGCCGGCCGCGCGACCCGCCGCCGCGATGCTGGGCCTGTTCACGTTCGTGCAGCAGTGGACCAACTTCTTCTGGCCGTCGATCGTGCTGAACAGCGAGAACCCGACCCTGCCCCTCGTGGTGCAGTCGCTGCAGGCCAACTTCTTCGTGGACTACTCGCTCGTGATGGCGGGCATCTTCCTCGTGACGCTGCCGCTGCTGGTGATCTTCGCCTTCGTCGGCAAGCAGCTCGTCGCAGGCATCATGGCCGGCGCCGTCAAGGGCTGATCCCGACTCGTCGTCTCGCCCGCGCAGCCGCACCGTCGTGCGGCTGCGTGGGCCCACCACCGATGGAAAGATCCGAATCCATGACCCTCCCCACCCCCGGCGCGCGCCGGGCGGCCCCCGGCACGGCCGTGCCGTTCACGCCCACCGCACCCCTCACGAGCTCGCCGCACGCCACCGGGGCCGTCACCTTCCCCGACGGCTTCCTCTGGGGCGCCGCGACGGCCGCCTTCCAGATCGAGGGCGCGTCCGCCGAGGGCGGCCGCGAGGACTCGATCTGGGACGCCTTCTGCCGTGTCCCCGGCGCCGTGCGGAACGGCGACGACGGGTCGGTCGCCGACGACCACTACCACCGCTACCGCGAGGACGTGGCGCTCATGCGGCGCCTGAACCTCGACACGTACCGGTTCTCGACGTCGTGGGCCCGGGTCGTCCCCGACGGGAAGACCGTCAACGCCGAGGGGCTGGACTTCTACTCCCGCCTGGTCGACGAGCTGCTCGGCGCGGACATCCTGCCCTGGCTGACGCTCTACCACTGGGACCTGCCGCAGGCGCTCGAGGAGCTCGGTGGCTGGCCGAACCGGGACACCGCGTCCCGCTTCGTCGACTACGCCGTGACCATGCAGGAGGCCCTCGGCGACCGGGTGAAGGTCTGGACGACGCTCAACGAGCCGTGGTGCTCGGCCTTCCTGGGCTACACCGCCGGCGCGCACGCCCCCGGCCGCAAGTCGCCGGCCGACGGCCTGGCCGCCGCCCACCACCTGATGCTGGCCCACGGCGGCGCCGTCCGGGCCCTGCGCGAGCGCGACCCGGAGTCCGTGGTCGGGCTGACGCTCAACTTCACCGTGTCCGACCCCGTCGACCCGTCCGACCCCGCGGACGTCGACGTCGCGCGTCGCGACGACGGCATGTTCAACCGGTTCTTCCTCGACCCGATCCTGCGCGGCGCGTACCCGCAGGACCTGCTCGACGACGTCGCGCACCTCGGGTTCACCGACGTCGTGCACGACGGGGACCTCGAGGTGATCTCCACGCCGATCGACGTGCTCGGCGTCAACTACTACAACGGGGGTGCGGTCTCGGCCCGGCCGCAGGGGCCGACCGGCGAGGCGCCCGCGGGCACGGCCGACCCCGGCGGCGAGCGCGCCGACGCGGCGGTGTGGGCGACCCGTTCCCCCAACCCGGTGCCCGACGGCATCTACCACCACGGCCGCGGCCTGCCCACCACGGACATGGGCTGGGAGGTGCAGCCGGAGGGTCTCACCCGCCTGCTCACCCGGCTGCAGCAGGACTACACCGGGCCGCGCGGCACGTCGATGTTCATCACCGAGAACGGCGCCGCGTACCCCGACGTCGTGCAGGCCGACGGGAGCGTCGACGACCCCGAGCGCCTCGCGTTCGTCGACGCGCACCTGCGCGCCGTCCGCGACGCGATCGACGCCGGCGCCGACGTGCGCGGCTACTTCGCCTGGTCGCTGATGGACAACTTCGAGTGGGCGCTCGGCTACGCCAAGCGCTTCGGCCTGGTCCACGTGGACTACGCGACGCAGGAGCGCACCGTGAAGTCCTCCGGCCGCTGGTACGCGGACGTCGCCCGCACGGGCGTCGTTCCGGCGCACGGCGCGGCCACCGGTGACGTCGGCTCGACCGGCACGGACGCGGAGTAGTCTCCGCAGGTGGTCATCGAGCATGCCAGCCCCACGCTGGACGACGTCGCGCGGACCGCGGGGGTCTCACGGTCCACGGCCTCACGCGCCATCAACGGCGGCGACCGGGTCTCGCCCGAGGCGCAGACCGCCGTCGACGACGCGGTCGCGCGGCTCGGGTACGCCCCGAACCGTGCGGCCCGTTCGTTGGTCACCCGTCGCACCGACTCCATCGCGCTGGTCGTGCCCGAGCCCGACGCCCGCATCCTCACCGACCCGTTCCTCGCGGGCGTGCTGCGGGGCGTCAGCGAGGGCCTGACGGGCACGGAGCTCCAGCTCGTCCTCCTGCTCGCGCGCCCCGGCGAGCCGCCGGGCCACATCGCGCGGTACCTGCGGTCGGGGCACGTCGACGGCGTCATCGTGGCCTCGCACCACAAGGAGGACCAGCTCGAGTCCGAGCTGATGCGGTCCCACCTGCCCTCCGTGTTCGTGGGGCGCCCGTTCGACACGGAGTCGCTGCACTTCGTCGACGTCGACAACGCCTCGGGCGGCCGCACGGCCACCCAGCGGCTCGTCGACCGGGGCTGCCGGCGCATCGCGACCATCACGGGCCCGCTCGACATGACGGCCGCCGTCGACCGGCACGACGCGTGGCAGCACACGCTCGAGGACGCGGACCTGCCGGCCGTCGCCGTCGAGAACGGCGACTTCACCGTCGCCGGGGGCGCTGCCGCGATGGAGCGGATCCTGGCGCAGCACCCGGACGTCGACGGCGTGTTCGCCGCGTCGGACCTCATGGCCACCGGCGCCCTGCAGGTGCTGCGCGAGGCCGGCCGGCAGGTGCCCGACGACGTCGCCGTGGTCGGCTTCGACGCCCTCGGCGCCGAGCGGACGACGCCGCGGCTGACGACCGTGCTGCAGCCCGTCGTCGAGATGGTCACCTCCGCGACGTCCACGCTGCTCGACGTGCTCAGCGGGGCCGACGTGCCCGCCGAGCCGCAGATCTTCGTGCCGCGCCTGATCGAGGGCGAGTCGGCCTAGCCGTCGCTACCGTGCTGGGCGCCCGGCGCCAGCGCGCCGTGACCAGGCCGCCAGGGGGTCGAGGACCTTCGTGGCGCGGCGCTCGCGGCGTCCGGCGTTGAAGGAGACCAGGAAGCGGCCACCCAGACGCACCGGGTGAAAAGGGCGACCGGTGCTGATTTCGGCGTAATCGTGGCGTTGCGACCGATACAGTCCACGCGACCTGTCGTCCTGGCGCACGGACCTGCGCCCTTCCAGCTGGAGCGTTCGATGTCGACCTCAGCTCTCCGACGGCTCGTTCCTGCCGCCCGGCGGACGTGCGCGTCGCTCGTCGCGACCGGGCTCGTGCTCGGGTTCGCCACGACTTCCGCGGGTGCGGTGCCCGCTCAGGTCGCGCCGGCAGCGAGTGCCGACACCGTGGCCGCGGTCTCGTCGGGCTTCGTCCAGGAGGGGACCCCCGCGGCGCAGGGCGGCCGACTCGTGCCGTGGGACAACGGCTGGGGGCTCGCGCAACCTGACGGGTCGCGGCCGTGGGAACTGCCGGACGGGGTGCAGCACACCGGGATCGACGCGGACGGCAGCTCGCTGCTCGCGCTGCGCAGCGACGGGCAGGTCACCGCCGTCCCGCTCGACGAGCATTGGGGCCCGCTCCCGATCCCGGAGCTGCCCGCGGGGCTGCGCTACACCGGCGTCTCGCTCATCTCGGGGATGGGCCAGCCCTCCGCGGCGCTGCTCCGCTCGGACGGGTCGATCGTCGGGACGGGGAGGAGCTCGTCCTCGACGCCGACGTTCACCGGCCCCCCGGCCGGGATGCGATACCTCTCGATCGACTCCGGCACGACGATCACGATGGCCGTGCGGTCCGACGGCGCCCTGGTAGCCGAGCGGCAGCGGACGTCGATCGCGGTGCCCTGCCCCGAGGCGCTCGTGCCGCCGACGGGGACCGCGTACGAGGCGGTCAACGTCACGAACGTGAGCTGGATGGCCGTGCGGTCCGACGGCGCCGTGGTCTCGTGCCTGCAGGGCATCGACACGAAGGCCCGGGTGACGAACCCCGCGGCCGGCACCCGGTTCGTCGGGGTCGACACCGCGCGCCGGTACGGGTACGCGGCCCGCAGCGACGGCACGGTCGTGCCGTTCGGTGAGGCGCCGACGCCGCCGGTCGTGCCGACCGGTCGTTCCGTCGTCGCACTGTCCTCGAGCAAGGTCAGCCTGCCCACCGGCTCCGGCGAGCCCGGCGGGGCGGCCCTGCTCGACGACGGCTCGCTGCTCACCTGGGGCGGCGGACGGGCCGTGCCCGCGGTGCCCGACGCACACGGGGCCTACCGGGCCATGGCGAGCGGCGAGACGGCGACCTGGCTGCTCATGGACGCGCCCCTGCTGCCGACCGAGATCACGGTGACGGGTGTTCCGGACCCGTGGCACATGGATACCTCGGCGACCGTCAGCATCGACGTCACGTCGTCGAGCGGGGTCACGCCGCGCGGCACCGCCAGCGTCGGGTACCGCGACGCCGACGGCGGGTTCCACGCCGAGCACTACCTTCCTCTGGACCGTACGGGGCACGCCGAGAAGGAGCTGCGGATGACCTGGCCCGGGGCCCGGACCCTGGAGGTCCGCTTCGACGGGCCGCCGTTCCGTGGCGCCGAGGTGCAGCGGCCGTTCACGGTGCCCGAGCCGTCCCGTACGACGGTCGGCGTGGAAGGCCCGGAGTCGTGGCGGACGGGGACCGACTTCGTCCCGTTCGTCACCACGGTCGGCACGGTCGACGGGACCCCTGCCGTGTCCGGGACGATCCAGGTCGTCGACCGGGTCACCGGCGGGCGCCTGTCCACCACCGGGTACGGCTCCGATCGTTCGCTCGACGTGTCGGGCCTGGCGCCCGGCCCGCACGAGCTCGAGGTCCGGTACGTCGCGGACTACGCGGCGGCCTCGTCAGACCCGGTGGTCCGTCCCGTCACCGTCCGCCCGCCGTCGGCGACGAGGATCGCGGCGACCTTGGTCGACGAGACCGTTCACTACGAGAACCAGATCGACGTCGAGGCGCGCGTCGAGACGCTCGACGGATCAGCCGTCGAGTGCGGGTCGATGGTCGCTGAGCTGACGGACGGCACGGACCTCGGCCCCGTGGCACAAGGCTGCTCGACCACGTCGTCGCTCGAGCTCAGCGGGTCGGCGCACACCTTCGGGCTCGCGCCGGGCGACCACGAGGTGGTGGTGCGCTGGGAGGGTACGCGGCCGGCCGACGCCACCTCGGCCGACGCGGGGCCGACGCTCGTGTCGGAGACCTCGCCGCTGCAGTTCACCATCCGCCGGGCGGAGACGACGACCACCGTCACCGGCGTGACGGAGGACGTCGCGGCAGGCAAGGTCCAGGTCGACGTCGCCGTGCACGGACCGGGCGAGGAGCTCGGCCGGCCCGCCCAGGTCGTGCTGAGCGTCGACGGGACCGACGTCGCCACGCAGACCACCGAAGGACTGGGCGACACCTCGTTCCGGCTCGACGCCGCGGCACTGCCCCTCGGCGTGCTCGCGGTCGGCGCGCGCTACTCGGGATCGGCCTGGCACTCCCCCAGCGAGGCGGACCCTGTCTCCTGGTCGCACATCGCGAGGGCCTTCGTCGCCCCGACGCCCTCGGTCGTCGGCACCGCCCGGGTGGGGTCCACGCTCACCACCGCGCTCGGTACCTGGTCGCCGTCTCCGTCGACCGTGGCGTACTCCTGGCAGGCGGGCGGAGTGACGATCGCGGGCGCGACGGCGTCGACGCTCAAGGTCCCGGCCTCGGCCGTGGGCAAGCGGATCACCGTGCGCGTCACCGGTACGCGCGCGGGCTACCCGACGAAGTCGGTGACCAGCGCCCCCACGGCCGCCGTCGTGCCGGGCACGTTCGCGGCACCGCGACCGACGGTGAAGGGCACCGCCAAGGTCGGCAGGACGCTGACGGTGAGCCGCGGCACGTGGTCCCCGGCGCCGTCGTCGGTGAAGTACGTGTGGAAGGCGAACGGGACGACGATCTCGACGCGGACGTCGAGCACGTTCGTGGTGCCCGCCTCCGCGCGGGGCAAGCGGCTGACGGTCACGGTGACCGGGTCGCGTGCCGGCTACACCACGAGGTCGGTGACGAGCGCCGCGACCGCGACCGTCGTGCGGGGGACCTTCACGGCGTCGCGGCCGACGATCACGGGGACGAAGCGGGTCGGGAGGACGCTGACCGTCAGCCGCGGGACGTGGTCGCCGGCGCCGTCGTCGGTGACCTACGTGTGGAAGGCGGACGGCGTCAGGATCGCGACGCGGGAGAGCAAGCGGTTCGTCGTCCCCGCGCGGGCGCGGGGCAAGCACCTGACCGTCACGGTGGTCGGTTCCCGGACCGGGTACGCGACCAGGTCGGTCACGAGCTACCGGACGTCGACGATCCGCTGACGCGGCGGCGACGTCACCCTGCCGGTGACCGCCCCGGACTCGGGTGCGGTCACCGGCCGGGCCGAGATCAGTCGCGGTCGCGACGAGGGGTGTCGTCGTCCACGCCGACGGCCGTCTGCAGGGCCTCGCGGTAGTCGGCGGCGAGCTGGTCCGGGTTCTTGCCCAGCTGCGAGCTGCGGTAGCTGTAGCCGAAGTAGATCGCGAACCCGAGGGCGAGCCACACGAGGAACCGCAGCCAGGTCTCGACGTCGAGCTGGAGCATCAGCCACAGGCACAGCACGCCCGAGATGATCGGCAGCGCCGGCGACCACGGGACCTTGAAGTGGTCGGCCTTGGCCTCGCCGCCGCCCGCCTTGAGCTGGCGCCGGCGCAGGATCGGGATGCCGAAGCTCACCAGCACGAACGCGGACAGGGTCCCGATGTTCACCATGTTGCCGAGCACGTCGACGGAGAAGAAGCAGGTGACGATCACCAGGAGCACGGCCGTGCCGACCTGGATCATCACCGGGGTGCCGCGCTTCTCCGACGTCTTCGACATGCCGCGGGGCAGCAGGCCGTCGCGGCTCATCGCGAAGACGATGCGGGTCAGGCCGAGCATGAGCACCATGACCACGGTGGTCAGGCCCACGAGGATGCCGACGGTGATGACCTGGGTGGCCCACGCCGGGGCGTTCGGCTGCAGCTGGAACGCGGTGATGATCGTCGCGGACGCGCCGCCGTCGGGCGTGGCGTCGCGCAGCTGCTGCGGGGTGGCCATGCCGGACAGCGCGATCGACACCGCGATGTAGAGGCCGGTGCAGATGGCCAGGCCGCCGAGGATGCCGCGCGGGACGTTCCGGCGGGGGTTCTTGGTCTCCTCGGCCGCCGTGGCGACGACGTCGAACCCGATGAACGCGAAGAACACCGTGCCGGCGCCCGCGAGGATGCCCATGACGCCGCCCACCGAGAGCTCGGCGCCGGCCATCCAGGAGAAGAGGGTCTGCGTCATCGTGGTGCCGTGCGTCGTGGACTCGCCGAACGACTCCGGGCTGGGCACGAACGGGCTGAGGTTCGACGCGCTGAAGAACGCGAAGCCCACCACGATGATGAGCAGCACGATGGCGACCTTGACGGCCGTCAGGACGCCGGTGACGCGTGTCGAGAGCTTGGTCCCGGCGGCGAGCAGCGTCGCGAGCACGGCGATGAGGATCGCGGTGCCCCAGTCGAAGGAGACCCCGCCGAGCTGCACCGTGTTGTGGATGCCCGACGGGACACCGTCGGAGTCCACGCCGCCCAGGCCGAACACGTGGAGGAAGTTGTCGAAGTACAGGCCCCACGCCTTCGCGACCACCGACGCGGCGAAGAACATCTCGAGGATGAGGTCCCAGCCGATGATCCAGGCGAGCAGCTCGCCCATCGACGCGTACGAGAACGTGTACGCGGACCCGGCCACGGGCATGTACGAGGCGAACTCGGCGTAGCAGAGCGCGGCCAGCGCGCAGACGATCCCGGCGATGACGAACGAGACGACGACGGAGGGTCCCGTCTGCGTCGCCGAGACCTGGGCGGCCTTGGAGAAGATGCCGGCGCCGATGACGACGGAGATGCCCAGGACCATGAGGTCCCCGGCACCGAGGGTGCGCTTGAGCTGGCGCTGAGGCTCGTCGGACGCTGCGATCGTCGCTTCGATCGAGCGCCTCCGCATGAGCTGCACGGTGGTGCTCCTTACTGGGTGGTCCATACCACCGGGACGCGGCGGCTGGGAGACCCTACCCGACGCTACGACATCGGTGAACGGGGCGTTCAGTGCGAGCGGTCCCGGGGTGCCCGCACGACCGGACGGTCGACGTCGCGCTCCGAGATCCAGGCGTCCACGCGCTCCCACTGGTCGAAGAGCCACAGCTCGCGGCCCTCCGCGTCGGTGGGCAGGTCGGCGACCCGGGTGAGCTCCCCGCCGAGCACGATCTCCTTGTCCATGGGCAGCTCGCGCCAGATGTCGCGCGCGGTGACGAGCCGCTCGAGGCCGCTGTGCGCGACGACGAGCACGACCGCGTCGGGCGAGACGACCTCGAGCGCGGACAGGAACCCGCCCGCGTGCGGCGCCATGACGTGCGGCATGCGCTCGGCCCGGTCGGCGAGCACGTCCTTGCCGCGGGCCCGCAGCGCCGCGATCCGCCGGGCCCGGCGCCTCGGCGTCACGTTGCCCCCTTCCGGGAACAGCACGAGCGCGCCGTCGGGCCCCAGGCCGGCCGAGATCCGCGCGATCGTCTCGGTGGCGCCGGGCTGCCCCCGCTTGCGGCGCGACAACGGCGTCACGAAGGCTGCGGGCAGGCGGTTGAGGAGCACGTCGATCGCCGGGTCCCACTGCAGCGTGTCCTTGAGGACGACGGCCGGGGTCCGGTGCCCGCGGCCCAGCAGCGTGTCGACCAGGATGAACGAGTCGCCCGGACCAGCGTGCCGGCTGAGCACGAGGACGGGGACGTCGGGCACGCTCGCGCCGGTCGGGGCCTCGACGACGATCTTCAGCCGCAGCGTCCAGCGCACCTGCCAGAACAGCGCCGCCAGGGCCCACCGCGCGACGGCCACGTGCGCCCGCTGCATCCACGGCCGGCGCATCGCCAGCCCGAAGCCCGAGGCCACCCACAGCGCGAACAGCACGACCAGCGCGGCGGCGTCCCACAGCACGTAGAACGACAGCATCCACAGCAGGCGCAGCACCCGCAGCCTGCCGGGGAGCAGCCACGTCAGCGCGGCGCCCACGACCAGGGCCAGCATGATCGACGTCGGCACCAGCAGCACCGCGAGCAGCACGACCAGCGGCGCCAGCACCAGCCGTCGCACCCAGCGGGGCGGGGGCGCGATCACGCGTCGCCGCCGGCGCCGTCGGAGGTGTCGCCGGGGGCGCCGCGGGTCGCGGCGTCGGACAGGTACGCGCTCGCCGCGGCGTAGGACTGGGCGATGCGCCGCTGGGTCACGTCCAGCTTGCGGAACGCCCCCAGCTTCGCGTCCCCCGGCAGCGCGCCGCCGGTGGGCAGCACGTGCACGGTCGCCACCCGGCGCGCCTCCTCCAGCTCCCGGAAGTAGCGGTGCCGCCGGGCGATCTCGAAGCTCACGCGGGCGACGTCGGACGGCTTGGTCGGGACGGTCAGGGGCTCCTCGACCCGGCCCACCTGCAGGACGTAGACCGTCGTGGCGCCGCGCCGCACGGCCTCGCCGAGCGGGATGGAGTTCACCATGCCGCCGTCGACGAAGTGCTCGCCGTCGATCTCCGTGGGCGGCAGGGCGCCCGGCACCGACGCCGAGGCGAGCACCGCCTCGACGAGCGGCCCCGAGTCGAACCAGTGCTCCGACGACCGCTCGATGCTCGCCGCGGCGACCACCAACGGCACCGCCAGGTCCTCGAACGACGCGTGCTCACCCAGGGTCCCGGCGATGAGTCGGCGCAGCGCCGCCGGGTCGTACAGGTGGGTGCGGGAGCGGGCGAGCCGGGTCAGCTGCCGATACCACGGCTCGCCGTAGACCTCGTTCGCCGTCGGGGACGCCCAGGCCGCGGCGAGACGGTCGACGACGGCGGTGCTCGGCTCGGCGGCCACCGCGGCGCCGTTGATCGCGCCGATCGACGTGCCGACCACCAGGTCGGGCGCCACGCCCGCCTCGAAGAGCGCCTGCAGCATGCCCACGTGCACGGCACCGCGCACGCCGCCCCCGCCCAGCACGAACGCGACCGTCATGGCCGCGATCGTGCCACGGGCCCCCGGGGTCGGCACGGCGGGCACCTGGAGACGGCACGGGCCTGCGGCAGGGTCGCGTCAGGCGTGCACGTGCCCGTACCGGTGCCGGGTGCGGCTGACGGCCTGCTCGCGCACGACGGCGAGCAGCTCGCGGCGGCCGCTGACCACGACCGGCGCGTCGAGGACCGTCACGGTGCCGAGACACGTCGCCGCGGCCTCGTGCAGTCCCGGCGCACCGCCGATCACGCGGACGCGGCCGGTGACCCGGCCCGCAGCGACGGCGGCGGCGAAGTCCTCGTGGGACATCGGCGCCTCGTGCGGCACGCCCCAGCCCGAGTCGGTGTCCGGCACGACGACGGCGGGCACGCCGGCCCGCTTCGCCGCGGCGAGCACGCGCCGTACCTCGATCGGCAGGGCGCCGTCGCCGACGCGCACGGTGAGGCGGTCGATCGGCCGGTAGCGGAAGGTGTTCTCCTCCACCTGCAGACCGGACCTGTCGTGCCCGACGCCGACCTCGGCCGCCCACGCGGCGTCGTCCGACGCCTGCGCCGCGGCGAGCCAGCCCTCGGGGTCGGTGGTCCGCGACGGCACGCCGTCGGCGTCCGCCCACCCACCGAGCTCGGCCACGTAGTTGGGGCCGCCCGCCTTGGCACCGGGGCCCACCGCCGACGCCTTCCAGCCGCCGAACGACTGGCGCTGCACGATGGCGCCGGTGATGTGCCGGTTGACGTACACGTTGCCGGCCTCGACGCGGTCGAGCCAGGTCGCGATCTCGTCGTCGTCGAGGGAGTGGATGCCGGCGGTGAGGCCGAAGTCCACCTGGTTCTGCAGGCGGATCGCCTCGTCCAGGTCCTTCGCGGTCATCACGCCGAGCACCGGGCCGAACACCTCGGTGAGGTGGAAGAACGACCCGGGGGCGACGCCGTCACGCAGGCCCGGCGTCCAGAGCCGGTCCTCGTCGAGCCCCGCGGCGCGGGCGGCGTCGTCGAGGCGGCGCGGTCGCACCAGCCACGACTCCCCCGGCTCGAGCGTCGTGAGGGCGCGCAGCAGCTTGCCCTGCGCGGGCTCGGTGAGCGGCCCCATCACGGTGGACAGCTCGGTGGGCGACCCCACCGAGAGCGACTGCACGGCGTCGACGAGCTGGCGGCGGAACCGCTTGCCGGTCTCGGTGGCCGGGTCGCCCACGGAGCCCACCAGGATGACCAGCGACGCGGCGGAGCACTTCTGCCCCGCGTGACCGAACGCGCTCTTCGCGAGGTCGGCGACGGCGAGGTCGAGGTCCGCCGACGGCGTCACGACCAGCGCGTTCTTGCCCGACGTCTCCGCGAGCAGGGGACGCTCCGGCCGCCAGGACGCGAACATCTCGGCCGTCTCGATGGAGCCGGTGAGGACGACGCGCGCCACGTCGGGGTGCGTCACCAGGTGCTTGCCGAGGTCGCCGTCGGGCACCCGCAGGAACTGCACGACGTCGCGCGCGAGCTGCGGGTCGAGCCCGATCTCGGGCGCGGCCTCGTCGAGCGCCGCGTGCACGGCCTCGATCGCCAGCTCGTAGCAGCGCGGCGTCGTCGGGGCGGGCTTGGCGAGCACGGCCGACCCGGCCGCGAGCGCCGCGAGCGCGCCGCCCGCCGGGATGGCGACGGGGAAGTTCCACGGCGGCGTGACGAGGGTGACGCCGCCGGGCGTGAACGTGGCGCCGTCCACCTGCTCGAGCGCCTCCGCCGACGCGGCGTAGTAGTTGGCGAAGTCGATGGCCTCGCTGACCTCGGGGTCGGCCTCGGCCACGGTCTTGCCCGGCTCGTGCACCATGGCGGTGACGAGGTCGGTGCGGCGGGACTCGAGCTCGCGGGCGGCGGCCCGCAGCACGCGCGCCCGGTCCGCGGGCGCGACGGCGGCCCAGGCACGCTGCGCGGCGACGGCGCGCGCGACGGCCTCGTCGATCGTCTCGGTGGAGGTGACCTCGGGGGCCTGGACGGGCACGTACCCGGAGTCCGGCCCGGTGATGCCGCGCGCCCACGCGCGGTGCCCGGCGACCGCCGGGTCGGTGTCGACGGCGTTGCGGAACTCGTCGGTCGAGCTTGCGCCGTCCTGAGCCTGTCGAAGGGTTGAGACACCCGTGGACTCGACGGGCTCGACCGACGGGCGCGAGAAGCGGTCGCGGCGGCGGGGCGCGACGTCCACCGGCTGGTAGTGCACGCCGTGCGTCACGGACGCCCGGAACGCGAGCTCCTGCCGCTCCATCGCCGTGGCCTCGACGCCCGCGGACCCGGCGGCGGGCGCGAAGGCGGCGTGCAGGAAGTTCTGCTCGGCCGCGTTCTCCTCGAGCCGGCGCACCAGGTAGGAGATCGCGACGTCGAAGTCCTCGTCGCGCACCACCGGGGTGTACAGCACGACGTGGCCGCCGTCCTTGGCCACCTCGTCGCGCACCAGGCGCGCCTCGATGGGGGCCATGCCCTGCAGCATCTCGATGTCGAGGCCCTCGGTGACACCGCGGCCGCGGGCGAGCAGCACCGCGAGCGCCACGTGGAAGAGGTTGTGCGACGCGACGCCGAGGCGCACGGCGGCGGTGCGGTCGGCGCGCAGGTGGTGGTCGAGGATGCGCACGTAGTTCGCGTCCACGTCGGGCTTGGTCGGGTACGGCGCCTGCGCCCAGTCGTGCAGCTCGGCCTCGACGTGCTCCATCGCCAGGTTGGCGCCCTTGACGAGGCGCACCTTGATGCGCGCACCGCCGGCGGCCACGCGCTCCTGCGCGAAGGCGGTGAGCTCGTCGAGCGCGCCCATCGCGTCGGGCAGGTAGGCCTGGAGGACGATGCCGGCCTCGAGGTCGCGGAACTCGTCGCGATCGAGCACCTGCGTGAAGACCGCGGCGGTCAGCGCGAGGTCCTTGTACTCCTCCATGTCGAGGTTGAGGAACACGCCGTGGTCGCGGGCCGCCCGGTACAGGGGCAGCAGGTGCTCGACGACGCGCTCGCGCGAGCCGTCCAGGTCCCACGTGACGAGCTGCGCCGCCACGGAGGACACCTTGACCGAGACGTAGTCGACGTCGGGGCGGCGCACCAGGTCGATGGTGCGCTGCAGCCGCGCGGCGGCCTCGTCGTCGCCCAGCACGGCCTCGCCGAGCAGGTTGACGTTGAGGGTGTAGCCCTCGGCCCGGGTGCGCGCGAGGTGCTGCGTGAGGCCCTTGCCGGCGTCTGCCACGAGGTGGCCGACGAGCTGGCGCAGCCGCACCCGCGCGGCGGGCACGACGACGGACGGCAGCACGGGGGCGACGACCGCGCCCACCTTGAACAGCGCGCGGTCGACGGGGCCGAGGAACGTGGCGGAGCCGGCGTCCCGGCCGAGGCGCGCGAGCGCGGTGGCGGCGACGCCGACGTCGTGCGGGCGGGCGACGTCGTCGACGAACCCGACGGCGAGCTCGAGCCCGGCCGGGTCGGAGACGAGCGAGCCGAGCCGCTCGGCGGTGGCGCGGGTCTTGCGGTCGGCCCGCGTGGCCTGTGCGCCGGCCTGCGCCGACGACCCGGAGGCGACGGCGATCCAGTGGTGGGCGAGGGCGACGGCGTCCTCGACGAGGGCTTCGGCGCCCAGCGCGTCCTGACCCAGGGGACCTGCGCCGGTGTCGGCGCTGCGCAGGGCGGAGGAGGTGGCGCCGCCGTGCGCCGGAACGGAGGTACTCATGCCCCCAGGGTGCGCCCTCGTGCGGGCGGCCGTCTTGTACGATCGGGCGCGCGATGGGCGCAGATTCCGACAACACCACCGGCACTCCGGGAGACGCCGTCGGCGACCCCTCCCGGACGCCCCCGGACGTGCCGGGCACCGCCGCCCTCATGGCGGCGCTCTCCCCCGTGATGGTGTCCCTGATGGACGAGCTGTCCGACGTCATGTTCTGCGCCAAGGACGCCGACGGGCGCTACCTCGCCGTCAACCAGGTGTTTGTGCGCCGCACCAACGAGCGCTCCCGCCGGCAGGTGCTGGGCCGGCGCGCGGTCGACCTCTTCGTGCCCGAGCTCGCCGAGCGCTACGAGGCGCAGGACGCCGAGGTGCTGCGCACCGGCCGGCCGCTGCGCAACGAGCTCGAGCTCATCCGCCGCGTGGGCGGCACGCCCGGCTGGTTCCTCACCGCGAAGCTGCCCGTGCGCGACGACGCCGGCCGGGTGGTCGGCCTCGTCTCCGTGTCGCAGGACCTTCGCTCGGGCGACGCCGACGACGCGACCATGGACGCGATGGCCCGCCTGGTCGCCGCCGTCGAGCGGCACCTCGACGACTCCCCCGGTCAGCCGCTGTCGGTGGCCGACCTGGCGAGGCTGTCGAGGAGCACGCCCGCCGTGCTGGACCGCCGGGTGCGCAAGGTCTTCGGGCTCTCGCCCCGCCAGCTCGTGCTGCGCACCCGCGTGGACCGCGCGGCGCACCTGCTGACCTCGACGACGACGCCGCTGGCCGAGGTCGCGGCAGCGGCCGGCTTCTACGACCAGCCGTCGTTCACGCGCACGTTCGCGCGGCTCACCGGAGAGACGCCGTCGTCGTTCCGCCGCCGCGCCCGCGCCGCCGGCTGAGCCCCGGTGGTCGAGCTCGTCGAGACCCAGGAGGTGGTCTCGACAGGCTCGACCGACGATCAGCCGAAGACCGGCGCGAGCGCCTCGACGAGCTGCTGCACCCCGAGCACGACGAACATCCCCGCCACCAGCACCAGGATCACGTTCGTGATCGGCTTGTTGCGCCACCGCGCCGGCACGCGCGAGGAGTTCATGAGGATCAGCAGCGTGATCGCGAGGAACGGCATGAACAGGGAGCCCAGCGCGCCGTACGCCACGACGAGGGCGATCGGCTTGTCGAGCAGGAGCAGCAGCATCGGCGGGAACGTGAGCCACAGGATGTACGCCTTGTAGTAGCTGCCGCCCGCCTTGCGCCGCGGGTCGTCCTCGGCCAGGCCTCGCGCGGTCGCGACGAAGTCGGCGAACATCAGGGACACGCCGTTCCACACGCCCAGCACCGACGAGAACGACGACGCCCAGAACCCCACGAGGAACAGCGGCGCCATGAAGGTGCCGTACCGCTCGGCGAGCACGTCGGCCAGGTCGACCAGGCCGCCCTCGCCGTCGGCGACCGTGATGCCGGAGGAGTAGAGCAGCTCGGCGCCCACGACGAGCATCGAGACGACGAACACGCCGGAGATCACGTACGCCATGGCGTTGTCGATCCGCATGACCTTCATCCAGCGCGGCGAGTGCCAGCCCTTCTCCTTGAGCCAGTAGCCGTAGGCCGCCAGGGTGATGGTGCCCCCGACGCCGCCGGCGAGGCTGAGCGTGTAGAGGATGGAGCCCTCCGGGATGCGCGGCACGAGGCCGCCGACGATCTCCCCGAGGTTCGGCACGGTGAGCACCGCGGAGCCCACGATCGTCACGAACATGACGCCCACGAGCACGGCGATGACGTACTCGAACATCTTGTACTTGCCGAGCCACACGACGGCCGCGCCGATCAGCCCCATCGCGACCGCGAACCAGAAGAGGTCCACCTGCGGGAACAGCGCCACGAGCGGCAGCGCCGAGCTCGACATCGCCGCGGCGCCGTAGCTGAAGCCCCACACCACGATGTAGATGCCGAAGTAGACGCTCGCCCACGCCCCGAGCGACTTCCAGCCGTCGAAGATCGTGCGGCCGGTGGCGAGCGACCAGCGGCCCGCGCCCTCCACGAGCACGATCTTGATGAGGACGCCCAGCACCGCCGCCCACAGCAGCGTGTATCCGAACTTGCTGCCGGCGACGAGCGTGGCGACGAGGTCGCCGGCGCCGATGCCCGTGGCCGCGACGACCAGCCCGGGGCCGACGATGCGCCAGCGTGGGCGCTCCCCTTCGGAGCCGTGGTCGATGCCGTGGTCGAGGGCGGGAGGTGAGACGTCCTTGTCAGCCATGTCGCCGGAGGCTACCGGCTTCCCGTTCCCGCCCATCCGCGACATGCCGGACACGCCGTCGGTCGCCGTGCACGATTCCCACAACGATCGTGCTCCGGCACGCCGCTCGCGGCTGACCGTGTGTACGACCTGCACAAACGAGGCGCCCGGACTCGGGAGGCACTCCTGCGTGACCCGCCCGGCCGCGCGCACCTAGCGTCGTCGTCATGACCGCAGCCGCCCTCCCCCTCGCCCCCGCCCGCCCGCACCGCGTCCTCGCGGACCTCCTGCCCGGGGCCCTGGCCCGCGACGCCGTGCTCGTCGTCGCCGTGGCCGCCCTCACCGCGCTGGCGGCCCAGGTCGTGATCCCGGTGCCCGGGCTGCCGGTGCCGCTCACCGGCCAGACGTTCGCCGTGCTGCTGGGCGCCGCCGCCCTCGGCCCGTGGCGCGGGGCCGCCGCGCAGGGGGTCTACCTCGCCGCCGGCGTCGGCGGCCTGCCGGTGTTCGCCGGTGCGACGGCGGGCTGGCAGTCCGTCGCCGGCGCGTCCGGCGGCTACCTCGTCGGATTCCTCCTGGCCGGCGTGATCGTCGGCGCGCTCGCACGTCGTGGCGCCGACCGCCGCGTGCTGTCCACCGTCGGCACCTACGCCCTCGGCACCCTCGCCGTGTACGCGGTCGGCGTGCCGTGGCTGGCCGTGAGCACCGGGATGCCCCTGGGCGCCGCCCTGCTCACCGGCGCCGTCGTCTTCCTTCCCGGCGACGCGCTCAAGGCCGCCCTCGCCGCCGCCCTGCTGCCGACGGCGTGGCGGCTCGCGCGCTGACCCTCGGCACCGTCGTCCGCCGCCCGTCGTCCGCCGGTTGAGCTTGTCGAAACCTAGGCTTCCGGTGTCGACAAGCTCAACCAGCGCCATGGCCGGGTCAACGCTCGGACACGGCTCCGCAACCCTCGGGTTTCGCCCGCCGAGGCGGGCGCGAGAGGGGCTACGGTGGGCGCCGAGGCCCACCATCCCGGGCCGCGCCACCCCTGCCGGGCCCTCACCCGGGGTCACCGGCACCGTGTCCTGGAGGACCCGTGACGACGACGACGTCGATGACCTCGACAGCTCTGCCCGACACCCCGGCCGGTCCCGCCGGTCCCGCCCCCCGCGCCGGCTCCCCGCTCGCCACCGCGCACAGCCAGCTCGCCAGCGCCGTAGCCGTGCTCGGCTACGACGAGGGCCAGCACCAGATGCTCGCCACCCCGCGCCGCGAGATCCACGTGGCCGTGCCGCTCGGCCGCGACGACGGCGAGACGGCCCTGTTCCACGGCTTCCGCGTGCAGCACAACATCTCCCGCGGCCCCGGCAAGGGCGGGCTGCGGTACGCGCCCGGCGTCGACATCGACGAGGTGCGGGCGCTGGCCATGTGGATGACGTGGAAGTGCGGCATCGTCGACCTCCCGTACGGCGGCGCCAAGGGCGGCATCGCCATCGACCCGCGCGACTACTCGACGGCCGAGCTGGAGCGCGTCACCCGGCGGTACACGTCGGAGATCATGCCCATGATCGGCCCGGACACCGACGTCATGGCCCCCGACATGGGCACCGACGAGCAGACCATGGCCTGGGTCATGGACACCTACTCCGTCAACCGCGGGTACACGATCCCCGCCGTCGTGACCGGCAAGCCGCTGGCCGTGGGCGGCTCCCGCGGGCGCGGCACCGCCACCAGCGCCGGCATCGTGCACGTCACCGCCGCCGCCCTGGGCGAGGCCGGCGTGCCCCTGGACGGCGTCACCGTCGCGGTGCAGGGCTTCGGCAAGGTCGGCTCGCACGCCGCCGCGATCTTCGCGGCCCGCGGCGCCACCGTCGTGGCGGTGAGCGACCAGTACGGCGGCCTCCGCAACGACGCCGGCCTCGACATGGGCCGCCTGCTCGCGCACGTCGCCGCGACCGGCTCCGTCGTCGGCTTCGACGGCGCGGACCCGCTGTCGAACGACGAGCTGCTCGCCCTCGACGTCGACGTCCTCGTGCCCGCCGCGGTCGAGGGCGTGCTCGACGACGTCACGGCCGCGCGCGTCCGGGCACGCTGGGTCGTCGAGGGTGCCAACGGCCCGACCACCACCGAGGGCGACCGGGTCCTCGCGAAGAACGGCGTCACGGTGGTGCCGGACGTGCTCGCCAACGCCGGCGGTGTCGTCGTCTCCTACTTCGAGTGGGTGCAGGCGAACCAGACGTACTGGTGGTCGGAGCAGGAGATCGCGGACAAGCTGGAGCACCGCATGACCTCCGCGTACGGGGACGTCTCCGCGCTCGCGAGGCGCGAGTGCCTGTCGCTGCGCGACGCCGCGCTCGTCATCGGCGTGCAGCGCACCGCCGAGGCCCACCGCATCCGAGGGCTGTACCCCTGAGCACCACCGACACCCCGAGCCCGCGGTCCGCGGCCGGCGACCGGGAGCTCCTGGTCGCGCGGTTGCGGGCCGCGGGCTGCGTGTTCGCCGAGGACGAGGCGGCGCTGCTGCTCGACGCCGTCACGAGCCAGGTACCGGCCCCTCGGGGCGGCAGCTCGCGCTCGGGGCGGCAGCTCGAACTGCTGCCCCGAGCGCGAACTGCCGACGTCGTCGATGTCGCGCGCCTCGAGGAGCTCGTCGCCAGACGCGTCGCGGGCGAGCCGCTGGAGCACGTGCTGGGCTGGGTCGCGTTCGCCGGCAGGCGCTGGTCGGTCGGGCCCGGGGTGTTCGTGCCGCGGCGCCGCACCGAGCTGATGGTCTCGGCCGCGCTGGCGCTGCCCGCGCCGGCCACGGTGCTCGACCTGTGCTGCGGGTGCGGCGCGGTCGGCGGGTCCGTGCTGCTCGGCCTGCGGGCCGCCGGGGCACGGCCCGTGCTGCACGCGAGCGACGTCGAGCCGGCCGCCGTGGTGCACACGCGCCGCAACCTGGAGCCGCTCGGCGCCGCCGTGCACGAGGGCGACCTGCTGGGCGCCGTCCCCGCCATCCTGCGGGGCCGCGTCGACCTGCTGCTGTGCAACGCGCCCTACGTGCCGACCGCCGCCATCGCGACCATGCCGCCAGAGGCGCGCGACCACGAGCCGACGGTCGCGCTGGACGGCGGCACCGACGGCCTCGACGTCCTGCGCCGCGTCGTGGCCGCCGCCCCGGGCTGGCTCGCGCCCGGCGGGTCGCTGCTGTTCGAGGTGGGCACGGACCAGGTGCCCGGTGCGACGGCGCTGGTCACCGCCCACGGCCTGCGCGCGGCCGTCGTCACGGACGAGGACCCGGACGACGACGACGCCACCGGCGGCACGGTCGTCGTCGCCACCCTGAGGGCGAGGTAGTTCAGGCGCGGGGCTGCTTCTCCGCCCAGTCGGCGAGGGTGACACGCGGGCCGGTGAAGAACGGCACCTCGTCGCGCACGTGGCGGCGGGCCTCGGTGGCCCGCAGGTCACGCATGAGGTCCACGATCCTGTGCAGCTCGTCGGCCTCGAACGCCAGCAGCCACTCGTAGTCGCTCAGCGCGAACGTGCTCATGGTGTTGGCGCGCACGTCCTTGTAGCCGGCCGCGGCCATGCCGTGGTCGCGCAGCATGGTGCGGCGCTCGGCGTCCGGCAGCAGGTACCAGTCGTAGGAGCGCACGAACGGGTACACCGACAGGTAGTCACGCGGACGCTCGCCGGCGAGGAACGCGGGCACGTGGCCCTTGTTGAACTCGGCGGCGCGGTGCAGAGCCACGACCGACCACTCCGGCGCGAGGGCCGACCCGAGCCGGGAGGCGCGCAGCCGCTGATAGGCACCCTGCACCGCCTCGACGGACGAGCCGTGCACCCACACCATGAGGTCGGCGTCGGCGCGAAGCCCTGCGACGTCGTACACGCCGCGCACGACGACGTCGCCCTCGGCGCGGGCGGCGTCACGGGCGTCGTCGGGCTGGCCGTCCCACAGCGCGGCCTCCGCCTCGGCGGCGACCTCGGCGCGCTCGGCGTCGCCGGCCGGCAGGGGCTCCGCGAGGGAGAAGACCGCGATCATCGCGTACCGGATGGAGCCGTTGATCGCGGCGGCGTCGACGCTCTCGCCGGTGTCGCCGTGGATGTGGCTGTCGGTCATGACGTCCTCTCGGTGCGGGTCAGGTGCAGGTCGGGGAGTGCGGGTCAGGAGTGCAGGTCGACGCTGCAGAGGGCGGGGACGCCGCTGGGCTCGCCGTCGCGCCGCAGGCAGCAGCCGGGCGCGCACACGGACCGGAACGCGGGGAGGTTGCCGACCGTCTCCTCCGCGACCTCCTCGCCGCGAGCGATCGCCGCGCGCTCGAGGAGCAGGTCCACCAGGCCGGACACGAACACCGGCCGGGTGCCGACGGTGCCCGCTCGCACGGCGGTCATGCCCAGCTCGGTGGCGGTGGCCATCGCCTCGGTGTCGAGGTCGTAGGCCACCTCCATGTGGTCGGAGACGAAGCCGATCGGGGACAGGACGACGTCCTTGAGCCCCTCGCCGGCCCGCTCGGTGAGCAGGTCGTTGACGTCGGGCTCGAGCCACGGCTGCGAGGGCGGGCCGGAGCGCGAGCAGTACGCGAGCTCCCACTCGACGGCGTGCCCGCGCACCTCGGACACGACCGCGGCGATGACCGCGGCCACATCGAGGTGCTGCGCGGAGTAGGTGGCGTGCGAGACCCGGGACGCCTCCTCCATCGTGTTGGGGATGGAGTGCGTGACGAAGACGAGCTTGGCCGCGGCCGGGTCGCCGCCCTTCGCCTCGAGTGCCTCGTACCCCTCGAGCACGGCCTCGGCGTTGGCCGCGACGAAGCCGGGGTGATTGAAGTAGGAGCGGATCTTGTCGAACTGCACGCCGGTGGAGCCGTCGGAGCCGAGCTGGCCGCGCCTCTCCAGCGTCACCGCGAGGTCCTCGCGGTACTGGCGGCAGCCGGAGTAGGACGAGTACGCGGACGTCACGAGCGCGACGGCGCGCTGCGCCCCCACCCGCTCGAGCTCGTCGATCGCGTCGGTGGTGTAGGGCTCCCAGTTGCGGTTGCCCCACACGACGGGCAGGTCGATCCCGCGGTCGGCGAGCTCGGCCTCGAGCGCCGCCTTCAGCGCGAGGTTCTGCTCGTTGATCGGGCTCTTGCCGCCGAAGCCGTAGTAGTGCTCGCCGACCTCCTCGAGCCGCTCGTCGGGGATCCCCTTGCCTGCGGTCACGTTGCGGAGGAACGGGACCACGTCCTCCGGCTTGTTGGGACCACCGAAGGAGTACAGGAGCAGGGCGTCGTAGGGGCCGGCATCGGCCGACTGGGGGGTCAGCGACATGACTGCCATCCTCGCACCAGGGCGCGGCCCGGCCCGCCGAGAAGGCCCGTGCTGCGACGTGACGTTGATGGCACGCCTTGTCATCTCGGCCCGGCGACCCGGTCCGTGGGTCAGCTCGACGGCCGGTCCGGGATCTCCGCCTGGGCCAGCCGCAGCCGGTCCAGCAGGTCGCGCAGCTGTTCCAGCTCGTCCGCGGCAAGCCCCGGGGCCACGTACTCCGCGATCGTGCGCACGTGGGCGAGACCGGTCTCGCGCTGCCGCCGCGCTCCCTCGGGGGTGAGCCGCACCAGGGTGCCGCGGGCGTCGTCCGCGGGCACGGACCGCGCCACGAGGCCGCGCGCCTCGAGACGCTCGACCATCCGTGACAGCGACGACTGCGCGATGAGCATCCCCTCGTTGAGGTCCCGCAGCCGCAGCTCGCCCTGCGGCGCGCGCGACAGGGTGAACAGCACGTCGTACTCGCGCATCGTGAGGTCGTGCCAGATGTCGTCGGCCTGGAACCGGCGCATCAGCGTGACCTGCGCGCGGAACAGGGACTCCCACGCCTCGGCGGCGAGGCGGACGTCCGCGGTGGGCCGGGGCTCGGGCGGGGGTGGGGACGTCGTCGTCGGCTCGGGCGGGGTCACCGTGGCAGTGTGCCGCAGGCCTCCGACGGACGCGCGCTCGATGTCGCGGCGGGTCGTGCGCGGCACCCTCACGTGCGTCTCCCGTCGCCGACGAGACCGGTCTCGTAGGCGACGATGACGAGCTGCGCCCGGTCGCGGGCGTGCAGCTTGGCGAGCAGGTGGCCGATGTGGGTCTTCACCGTGGCGAGGCTCACCCGGAGGTGCTCCGCGATCTCCGTGTTCGACAGCCCGCGCGCGACCAGGCCCAGCACCTCCAGCTCACGGTCCGTGACCCCCTCCAGGGATCGGGCGGGAGGCCGGCCCGGCTCGGCGCGACGGGCGAACTCGGCGATGAGCCGGCGGGTGACCGACGGTGCGAGGAGCGCCTGGCCGGCGGCCACCACCCCCACGGCGGCCAGGACGTCGGTGGGCGGCGAGTCCTTCAGGAGGAACCCGGCCGCACCGGCGCGCAGGGCGGCGTAGACGTACTCGTCCAGGTCGAAGGTCGTGAGCATGAGGACACGGACGCCGGCGAGCGCGGGGTCCGCGCTGATCCGGCGGGTCGCCTCGATCCCGTCGAGCACCGGCATCCGCACGTCCATCAGGACGACGTCGGGCAGCTCGCGCCGGGCGAGCTCGACGGCCTCCGCACCCGTCGCGGCCTCGCCGACGGCGGTCATCCCCGGCGCGTGCGAGACCAGGAGGCGAAAGCTTCCGCGCACCATGGCCTGGTCGTCCGCCACCAGCACCCGGACCGGAGCGTCGCCGGTCATGCGGGACGCCCGTCGCCGACCGGGAGCCGGGCGGACAGCGCGAACCCCCCGCGGGGGCCAGGCCCGGCCGCGAACGTCCCGCCGTGGAGCCCGACCCGCTCCCGCACCCCGAGCAGCCCGTGACCGCCCGGCAGCGTCCGGTGCCCGTGCCGGCGTCCGCGGGGCGGCCCCTCGTCCACGACGTCGACGCGGACCTCGCCCGTCCTCCCGTCACCGGTCTCGTCGGACCCGTCGGGACCGGCGACCGTGACCGTGCAGCGGGTCGGCGCGGCGTGCCGCACCACGTTGGTCAGCGCCTCCTGGACGATCCGGTGGACGGTGGCCTGCACCCCCTCGGGGAGACGGGCCGTGCCGTCGACCGTGAGGACCACGTCGACCCCTGCGCGCCGTGCGTCGGCCGCCAGCGCGTCCAGGCCGCCGAGGCCGGGGGCAGGGCCTCGCGGCGCCCCGTCGCTGCGTAGCACCCCGAGCGTGCGGCGCATCTCGTCGAGCGCGCTCCTGCTGGTCTCCTCGATGTCGTGCAGGGCCGCGCGCGTCTCCCCCGGCGCCGCCTCCGCGACGTGGCCGGCCACGCCTGCCCGGACTGCGATGAGGCTGAGGTGGTGGGAGACGATGTCGTGCATCTCGCGGGCGATCCGGAGCCGTTCCTCCTCGAGCGCCCGCTCGGACTCGTACCGCCGTCGCCGCTCGGCGTCGGCGCGCCTGCCGCGCACCACGGAGCCGGCCGTCCAGGCGCCGCCGACCACCAGCACCACGAGCGCGACCAGGCCCAGTGCCCCCTGCGGGCCCTCCGTCGGGGTGACGACCGCCCCGCCGACGTAGACGGCGACCCCCGCCACCGGGAGGACGACCGCGAGGGCCGCCGTCGAGCGCCGCGTCGGCTCGGCGAGCGCGACGAGATAGGCGGCCAGGCCTGCCGCGGCGTAGGGCTCGCGGACCATGTCCAGCATCGTCGCGACCACCAGGGCAGCGACGACCGTCGCGAGGACGGGGACCGGCCGGAGGCGGCGTGCCGCGACCGGCAGGCCCGCCGCGGCGGCGACCAGGTAGCCCAGCCAGAGCGGCCCGGCGTAGCTGGCCTGGCCGTCGTCCGACCCCAGCCGGACGAAGACGACGTAGACCGCGGTCAGGGCGAGCGCGACCGCGGCGTCGACCAGCAGCAGCGGGCGGCTCCCCGCCTCGGGCCTCATGGCCCGACCGTAGCCGAGCGTGTCCACTCAGCCGGCCTGACCGAGCAGCGTGAGCACCACGACGACCAGCGACGTCGTGGTCACCCACCGCAGCGCCGTCGCGCGCCCGGGGCGAGGGCGGGCGCGCAGGAGGGAGACCCCCAGCGGGACGAGCGCGACACCGAGGCCGGCCAGGGCCAGCAGCGACAGCGGCGTCGTGCCCTTGAGGACGCCCAGGGGCAGCATCGCCGCCAGCCCGAGCGCGACCGCGCGCCAGGCGCCGAGCACCCCGGCGCGCCACGCCCCGACCGCGAGGACGACCCACCCGGCGAGCACCGCGAGGTTCAGGGCGGAGAACACGTGGAAGGCGCCGTACCCGGCCGAGACGGCGGCGGTGGCGGCATCGGCGCCCTGGGCACGCACGAGCTGGAACGCCAGGTGGTCCACCCCGGCGTGGAACGCCCGGGCGAACAGTCCGGAGACGGCCAGGACCCCGCCCCACAGGGCCCAGCCGGGCCGGCGCGTGCCGATGCGGGACGCGAGCGCGACGACGGCCGGCCACAGCAGCACGTTCCCGGCGGCGAACAGGCCGTACGCGGCGGACATCAGCACCGGGCGCTCCTGGAACGCCGCGAGCTGGTCGGGGTAGAAGAAATGGACACGGGCCCGCAGCAATGCCCCGGCGAGCATCAGGAGCGGGCCGAGCACCATGGCGGTGCCCCCCACCCAGCGGCCGGGGAAGCCCAGCGCCTGCCACCGCTCGACGGGGAGGAGGGAACGGAGGCGGGCGACGAGCGTCGTGGTCGGCTCGCCCGAGGGGGCGGTCTGTGCGGTCATGCCACGACCCTGTCCCGTGGCGCGCCGCCGGACATCGGATCAGGGCATGGATCTCGACGTCATCCCCAGGGATGACGCGGACGACCGACGACCCGGGCGATCAGCGCCCGAGCCGCCGCTCCCGGCGGGAGAAGTCGCGCAGGGCGCGCAGGAAGTCGACGCGCCGGAAGTCGGGCCAGTACGCCTCGCAGAAGTAGAGCTCGGAGTGCGCGCTCTGCCACATGAGGAAGCCGCCCACGCGGAGCTCCCCCGACGTGCGGATCACGAGCTCAGGGTCCGGCTGGCCCTTGGTGTACAGGTGGGCGGCGATGTCGTCGACGTCGATCCGCTCGGCCAGCTCCTCGAGCGTGGCACCGTGCGCCGCCTCCTGCGTGAGGTAGGAGCGGACGGCGTCGGCGATCTCGTGCCGGCCGCCGTACCCGATCGCGACGTTCACCTGCAGCCCCTGGACGTCCGCGGTGCCGTCTGCGGCGGCGCGGACGGCGTCCGCGAGCTCGGCCGGCAGCAGGTCGAGGCGACCCATGACCCGCAGCCGCCACCGCCGCGACTCGGCGAGGTCCTGGACGGCGTCGCGGATGATGTCGAGCAGGTCGGTGAGCTCGCCCGCGGGGCGCGCGAGGTTGTCGGTCGACAGCATCCACAGGGTGACGACCTCGACGCCCAGCTCCTCGGCCCAGCCCAGGAACTCCGTGATCTTGTCCGCGCCCCGGCGGTGCCCGGTGGCCGCCGCCTCCCCGAACGACCGGGCCCAGCGCCGGTTGCCGTCGAGGATGACGCCGACGTGCCGGGGGGTCTGCGCCGTCGGCAGCGAGGCGGCGAGGCGCCGCTCGTACAGGCCGTAGAGCAGGTGGGGCATGTGCACGCGGGACCTCGGGGGTTCGGGCCGCACCATGGGCGCGCGACGGCGCGGGCACCCGGCGGGCAGGGACGGACGGAGAGCGGGTCAACGGTACCGCTCCCCCGCACCCGCCTGACCAGCGCTCCCGTGCCCGCCGGGTCGTCCCGCAACCCCCACGCATGATCTTCACAGCGTGCGTTCGACCCGGCCCCGGCGCGTCCCCTACGCTGACGTAACCTACGCAAGCGTAGGTTGATCGAGGAGCAAGGAGACCACCGTGGCAGCTGCTGCCCAGCCGAACGACCACCGGGCCGACCGCCTCGACGTCTCCGACGTCGCGGAGGTGGCCCGCGAGGCGAAGGTCGTCGTGGGCGACGCCGTGCACACCGCGTCGACGGCCGCCGCCGGGAAGGCCGCTCTCCTCAAGCCCCACCTGCGCGGCTGGATCCACGCCGTGACGACCCCGCTGGCGCTGGCCGCCGCGATCGTGCTCGTCGTGCTGGCCGACACGACGGCCGACAAGATCGCGTGCGCGGTCTTCGGCCTCACCGCCGTCATGCTGTTCGGCACCAGCGCCGTCTACCACCTCGGCACCGGCACCTGGTCGCCGCGGACCGCCGCCGTGCTGCGACGCCTGGACCACGCGAACATCTTCCTCATCATCGCGGGCACGTACACGCCGCTGGCCGTGATGCTGCTGCCCCGCGACACCGCCACCGTGCTGCTCGCCGTCGTGTGGAGCGGCGCGATCCTGGGCCTGGTGGCCCGGGTGCTGTGGATGAGCGCACCGCGCTGGCTGTACGTACCCGTCTACGTCGCGCTCGGCTGCGTGGCCGTCGGCTACATCCCGCAGTTCTCCGCCTCGGGCGGCCCGGCCGTCGCCTGGCTCGTCGCCGCGGGCGGCGCGGCGTACATCCTCGGCGCCGTCGTGTACGGCACCAAGCGCCCGAACCCGTCGCCCCGCTGGTTCGGGTTCCACGAGATCTTCCACGTGCTCACCGTGGTCGGCTTCACGTGCCACACCGTGGCGATCTACCTGGCGGCCCTGTGACCGCCCGGCCTCGTGACCGCGGCCCGAGTCAGGTCGCCGGCACCACGAGGTAGCGCCGGTTCGCCAGCGACGGGTTCTGCCGGCGCACCTGCGCCAGCGGCTCCGGGTCGAGGTCCACGGTGCGCACCTGCGGGGACTCGTCGAGCTCGAGACCGACCACGCCGTCCGGCCCGGCCAGCAGGGATCGGCCCACCAGGCCGGGGCCGGACATCCCGACGCCGATCACCACCGCCGTGTTCTCGATCGCCCGCGCACGCAGCAGGGTGCGCCAGTGGTCCGCCTTGAGGGGCCCGTCCACCCACGCCGCCGGTACGACGATGACGTCCGCGCCGGCGTCCACGAGGCGGCGCGCCGACTCCGGGAAGCGCAGGTCGTAGCAGGTGACGACCCCGAACGTGAGGTCGCCCAGCCGGATCACGAGCGGCGGCACGTTGGCGGGCCCCGGCTCGAGCCGGTCGGACTCCCGGGTGCCGAACGCGTCGTAGAGGTGCACCTTGCGGTACGCGCCGACGAGGGACCCGGTGGCGTCGACGGCGACGACCGTGTTGAAGGCGCGCGTCGGGGGCTCCGGCTGCGAGCCGACCGTCGGCGTCGTCCCGGTGATCGCCGGCAGCGACCCCGTGACCGCCGGGAACGCACCGGTCACCGCCGGGAAGGAGCCGGTGACCGCGGGGAACGTGCCGCTCACGGCCGGGTGCTGCCCCGTGCCCGCCGCGGGCGCGCCGTACGCGGGCAGGGTGGTGCCGGCCACCACCGCGATGCGGTAGCGCGCGGCGTGCTGGCGCAGGGCCGTGACGAACGGGCCGTCGAGCGGCTCGGCGTGCTCGACGCCGACGCCGTGCGGGTCGTAGCCGGAGGAGTACTCGGGCAGCACCAGCAGGTCGGCGCCTACCCGGCCGGCGGCGAGGAACGCCTCGGCGACCGCCTCACGGTTCGCGTCGTGGTCGGCCGTGACCGCGAGCTGGCCGACCGTGACGCGCACCGTGGCGCTCATCGGCCCGCCCGGCCGTCCGTCTCGTCGCTCGTCCCGCCGTCCGGCCCGCCCTGCGGCCCGTCACCATCGTCGGGCCGGTCGTCGGGCCGGCTCTCGGGCGAGGCGGCGTCGTCGTCCGGGCGCCGGAAGCCCAGGTGCTTGGGCTCCTGGAGCGGGATCCCCTGCTCCTCGGCGTTGTGCTGGGCGCGGCGCAGGTGCCGGGTGAGCGACAGGAACAGCAGCACGCACGCGACCGCCACGGCGAAGGTCGCGACGAAGCCCGCCAGGCCCGGCGTCACCTGCAGCTCGTCCGGGCCCTGGCTCGGGCTGGGACTCGGGCTGGGCGCCGCGGCGAGCGCGGGCAGCAGCGTCCCGACGATGCTCATCGGTCACCCTCCCGCACGCCGGCGAACAGGTCGTCCTCGGGCAACGCCGTCGGCACGCGCGAGTCCGCGAGCTCGTACTCCTCGGTGGGCCACACGTCGGCCTCGAGGTCGCGCGGCACGGCGAAGAAGAACCCGTCCGGGTCGATCTGCGACGCGTGCGCCACGAGCGCGGAGTCCCGCTGGGTGAAGAAGTCCGCCACGGCGACGTGGGTGGTCGCCTCGCGCTCGGGGATCTCGCGAGCCGTTCGCGACTCGATCCAGTCGCCGAACGGCGACTCCAGCCCGGCGCCCTGCATCGCCTCGTGCACGGCGCGCATGCGCGCCATCGAGAATCCGTGGTTGTAGTAGAGCTTGAGCGGCTCCCAGGGCTCGGCGCCGCCCTCGACGACGTACCGGGAGCCGTCGCCGGCCGCGTGGTACGCCTCGACGGCCACCTCGTGGCACTTGATGTGGTCCGGGTGCGGGTACCCGCCGGACGGGTCGTAGGTCGTGATGACGTGCGGCCGGAACTCGCGCACGAGCTCCACCAGCGGCGCGGCCGCCTCGGCGGGCGGCACGAGGCCGAACGACCCCTCGGGCAGGGGCGGCAGCGGGTCGCCCTCCGGCAGGCCGGAGTCGACGAAACCGAGCCAGGTCTGACGCACGCCGAGCGCCTCGGCCGCGGCAGCCATCTCCAGCCGGCGCACGGCCCGGCGGCCCTCGATCGTCTCGAACTCGTGCCCCGCGGGGACCTCGAAGCTCGGGTTGAGCACGTCGCCCCGCTCGCCCCCGGTGCAGGTCACGACGAGGACCTCGACACCTTCGGCGGCGTACCGCGCGGTGGTCGCGGCCCCCTTGCTGGACTCGTCGTCCGGGTGCGCGTGCACCGCCATCAGACGCAGGGGCTCGGACGGCGCCGCGGGCGGCGCGGAGGAGGCGGAGGACAAGGTCCCTCCCGGGGTGACGGTCGGCAGCAGGGTTCAGGGACAATGGTGCACCATGAGCGAGCCCGTCAGCCCCACTCCCCCCGCCGACCGGTACGGCACGCACCAGGGCCGGCGCGGCCTCGGGACCGGGGCCAAGGTGGCGATCGGCGCCGTGCTCGCGGCGGCCGTCGCCGTGGCCGCCTGGTTCTCCGTGGAGCAGAACCGTCGCGACCCCGTGACCGTGGACGTCGTCGGCTTCGACGTGCGCGACGCCGAGCAGGTGGACGTGACGTTCCAGGTGCACATGCCGCCCGGCACGACGGCGGTCTGCGAGGTCGAGGCGCTGGCGCAGAGCTACGCCCAGGTGGGCACCCTCGAGGTACCGGTCGGCCCCAGCGACAAGCAGACCTCCACGTACACGGTCACGCTCCGCACGTCCGAAGAGGCCACCACGGCGGTCGTCGAGTCCTGCGACGTCCCCGACCCCTCCTGACCCCTGCGGGGACGTCCCGGGCACGCCACCACCGACGGTCACCCTGTTCGCCCAGGGCAGAGACCTGGGTTCTGACGCATCGCCGGGCTATCCTGAGGGATTCACACGCAGTCCTGCCCCAGCCGACGCGCGTGCCGACGCCCGTCGGTTGCCCGCGCACGGCCGAAACAGGCCAACGAGCACCACGAAAGGAGAGCCCTCGTGACCGAGAGCACCGTCACCTGGCTCACCCAGGAGGCTCACGACCGGCTGCAGGCCGAGCTGGAGCACCTCTCTGGCCCCGCCCGCACCGAGATCGCCGAGCGCATCGCCGCCGCCCGCGACGAGGGCGACCTCAAGGAGAACGGCGGCTACCACGCCGCCCGTGAGGAGCAGGCGAAGAACGAGGCCCGCATCCGCGAGCTCGCCGAGAAGCTGAGGCACGTGCAGGTCGGCACGCCCGCGGACGACGGCGTCGTCGAGGCCGGCATGGTCGTCACCGCCGTGGTCGCCGGGGACGAGATGACGTTCCTGCTCGGTTCCCGCGAGATCGCCGGCACCACCGACCTCGACGTGTACTCGCCGACGTCGCCGCTCGGCGCCGCGATCGACGGGCACCGCATCGGCGAGAAGGCGGCGTACACCGCGCCGAACGGTCGCGAGATCCCCGTCGAGATCCTCAAGGCCACGCCCTTCGCCGGCTGACCTCTCCCGGGCGACGCCCGGACCCGACGCATGCCGATGGGCGTGCCCGTCCCCACGGGCACGCCCATCGTCGTCTCCAGGGTCCCCGCCCCCGTTCGTCTCACACTCCGAGACGAATGACGCTCCATAGATCCGTCGATGATCCGTCGATGGTCATCGCGACCTTTCGGCGCGCTGGCAACGATCCTCGGCGCTCCCGGCACGGTCTGCTGGTCGAGGAATGGTCATGGTCGAGGTGAACTTTCCCCCGCGATACGTCTATGGTCGATGGCGGTATGGACACGACGGACCCCGCAACGACCAACCACCCGACCGACGACAGCTCGACCGGCGCCCCGGGCACCACGGCGTCGCCCCGCACCGCGCAGCCCCTCGCAGGCCTCACGGTCCGCCCGCCGACGACCGCGGACGGTGCCGCGATGTGGCGCCTGGCGCGCGACTCGGGCTCGCTCGACCTCAACTCCTCCTACGCGTACCTGCTGCTGGCGGACCACTTCGCCGCGACCTGCCGCCTCGCCTTCCTGGGCGACGGCTCCGCGGGGGACGGCGCCGAGGGCACGCCCGTGGGCTTCCTGTCCGCGTACCGGCTGCCTGCCGACCCCGCCACGCTGTTCGTGTGGCAGGTCGCCGTCGACCCGCGGGCCCGCGGCCGGCGCGTCGCGGGGCGGCTGCTGGACGCCGTCGTCGACGCGGCGGCGGACGACGGCGGGCCCCCCGTGACCCGGTTGCACACCACCGTGACCACCGACAACACGTCGTCGCGTCGCGTGTTCGCGCGCTGGGCCGCCGAGCGCGGCGCGACGCTCCGCGAGACCTCGGGCTACGAGGCCGCCCACTTCCCGGACGGCCACGAGGCCGAGCCGCTGCTGGTGATCGAGGGCATCCGCCCTCCTCGTTGACGGGGTCCACGACCAGGTCCAGCACAGACCACGGGTTGCGCCGGTTCGGCGCGCAGGTGACGACGCAGCCCACCCACCACGACTCGCACCGGCGCGCACCACCTCAAGGAGTGTCCTTCGTGACAACCCCGACCGTCCCCACCACCGAGGCGTCCGCCGCCGGCGACCCGCTGGGCTTCACCGCCCTCGAGTCGGAGGTTCGCAGCTACTCGCGCTCCTGGCCCGTCGTGTTCGACCGGGCCACCGGGGCGACGGTGCACGCCGAGGACGGCACCGAGTACCTCGACTTCTTCGCCGGCGCCGGCACGCTGAACTACGGCCACAACAACCCGCTGCTGAAGCAGGTGCTGCTGGACTACCTGACGGACGACCGCATGGTGCACACGCTCGACATGTTCACCTCGGCGCGGCGCGAGTTCCTCGAGACGTTCAGCGAGGTGATCCTGCGCCCCCGCGGCCTGGACCACAAGGTCGTGTTCCCCGGCCCGGGCGGCGCCAACGCGGTGGAGGCGGCGCTGAAGCTCGCGCGCAAGGTGACGGGCCGCGAGTCGGTCATCAACTTCACCAACGCCTTCCACGGCATGACGCTGGGCGCGCTGTCCGTGACGGGCAACTCCATGAAGCGCGGGGGCGCCGGGATCCCCCTGGTGCACGCCACCCCCATGCCGTACGACGACTACTTCGACGGCGACGTGCCCGACTTCGTGTACCTCGAGCGCCTGCTCGACGACAGCGGCTCGGGCCTCAACGCGCCGGCCGCCGTCATCGTCGAGACGGTGCAGGGCGAGGGCGGCATCAACGCCGCGCGCGCCGAGTGGCTGCGCGGGCTGGCCGACCTCTGCAAGCGGCACGACATCCTGCTGATCCTCGACGACATCCAGATGGGCTGCGGCCGCACGGGCGCGTTCTTCTCGTTCGAGGAGGCCGGCATCGTGCCGGACATCATCTGCCTCTCGAAGTCGATCTCCGGCTACGGCCTGCCGATGGCGCTCACCCTGGTGCGCCCCGAGCTGGACATCTGGGAGCCGGGCGAGCACAACGGCACGTTCCGCGGCTTCGCGCCCGCGTTCGCGACGGCGTCGGAGGCGATCCGCACCTACTGGTCGGACGACACCCTCGAGCGCTCCACGATCGACAAGGGCGCGCTGGTCGAGGCGCACTTCAACTCCCTGGTCGCCCGGTACGGCGACGATGTGCTGGTGGCCAAGGGCCGCGGCCTCGCGCGCGGCCTGCAGACGCCGGACGGCGAGACCGCCACCCGCATCTGCGACGAGGCGTTCTCGCGCGGGCTGCTCATGGAGACCTCGGGCCCCAACGGGGAGGTCGTCAAGCTGCTGCCGCCGCTGACCATCACGTACGACGAGCTGCAGCGCGGCCTGAAGATCATCAGCGAGTCGGTCGCCGCCGTCCTGGACTGACACCCCGCCCCGTCCACCCCACCGCACCCGAACCACCGGAGGTACCACCCATGCTCGTGCGCACGCTCGACGAGATCACCGACACCGACGCCGACGTCAAGAGCGAGAACTGGCGCTCGAAGCGCATCATCCTGGCGAAGGAGGGCGTGGGCTTCTCCGTGCACGAGACCACCCTGTACGCCGGCACCGAGAGCTTCTTCTGGTACGCCAACCACATCGAGGCCGTCTTCATCACGTCCGGCGAGGGCGAGATCGAGGACCTCGGCACCGGCGAGGTGCACCAGCTGAAGCCGGGCTCGCTGTACCTGCTCAACGACCACGACAAGCACAAGGTGCGCCCGCGCACCGACATCACGTGCGTGTGCGTGTTCAACCCGCCGGTCACGGGTCGCGAGGTGCACGACGAGAACGGCGTCTACCCGCTCGTCACCGAGCCGACCGCCGAGCCGGAGCCCGCCGCGGTCTGATCGACGACCCCGCCGGTCGCGCCTGTCGAGACCCGGGACGAGGTCTCGACAGGCTCGACCACCGGGTCCGGCCCCGCCTCAGCCCGCGTCCGGGGCGGAGGCGCCGCCCAGGGCGGCGAGGCGGGAGCGCAGCAGCCGGCGGTCGCCCTCGCGGTCGACCTGGTCGAGGGCGCGCCGCAGCTCGACGACGGCGTCGGCGGGCCGCCCCGCGCGGGTCAGCAGGTCGGCGCGCAGCGCCGGGAGCAGGTGGTAGCTCGCCAGCGCCGGGTCCCGGGCGACGGCGTCGACGGCGGACAGCCCGGCCTCGACCCCGTGCACCTCGGCCACCGCGACCGCGCGGTTGAGCGCGACGACGGGCGTGGGCGTCATCTCGAACAGCACGTCGTAGAGGGCCAGCACCTCGGCCCAGTCCGTCTCCCCCGCCGTCGCGGCCCGGCAGTGCAGCGCCGCGATCGCCGCCTGCACCTGATAGGGCCCCGGACGACGCACCGCGAGCGCGCCGTCGAGCACCGACAGCCCCTCGGTGATCTCGTCGCGGCGCCAGCGGGCGCGGTCCTGCTCCGCGAGGGTCCGCGAGACACCGTCGGACCCGGTCCGCGCACCGCGGCGCGCGTGCTGCAGCAGCAGGAGCGCGAGCAGGCCGCGGGCCTCGGGCTCGTCCGGCAGGAGCCGGGCGACGAGCCGCGCCAGGCGCACGGCGTCGCCCGCGAGCGCCCGGCGCTCGGCGCACCCCTCGACGTCGTCCGCGGGCTCCGCCCACGCGTCGTACCCCTCGGTGAACAGGACGTAGAGCACGGCGAGCACCGACGACGTGCGCTCGGGCCGCTGCGCGGGGGGCGGCACCCGGAACGCGATGCCCGTGGCCCGGATGCGGCGCTTGGCCCGCACGAGGCGCTGCGACATCGTCGCCTCCGGGACGAGGAAGGCCCGCGCCACCTGCGCCGTCGTCATGCCGGTCAGAGAGCGCAGGGTCAGCGTCACGCGCCCGTCGAGCGGCAGGGCGGGGTGGCAGCACGTGAACAGCAGGCGCAGCAGGTCGCCGTCCGGGTCGTCGGGAGTCCAGGCCTCGTCGTCCAGACCGCGCTCGACCTCGTCGTGCACCGCGTCGGGCGCCCTGCCGGGCCCGTCGACGCGCTCGCCCCGCCGTGCCGCGGCCTCGCTCTTGTCCGCCTCGACCCGGCGACGGCGCAGCACGTCGAGCGCGTGCCGGCGCGCCGTCGTCGTGAGCCACGCGCCCGGCCGCTCGGGGACGCCGTCGCGCCCCCACGTGCGCAGCGCCGTCGCGAACGCCTCCTGCGCGGACTCCTCGGCCAGGTCGAGGTCCCCCGTGGAGCGCACGACCGCGCCGAGGACGCGCCCCCACTCGCTGCGGAACGCGTCCTCGACGGCGGCGGACGGGGTCACTCCGGCCCGACCCCGTCCGTCGGCCAGAACGGGTGCACCTCCACCGTGCCCCCGCCCCAGGCGCCGGGGTGCTCGGCCGCGATCGCGAGCGCGGCGTCGAGGTCGGGCGCCTCGATCAGGTCGAAGCCCCCGATGACCTCCTTCGACTCGGTGAACGGCCCGTCCGTGACCAGGGTGCTTCCGTCGCGCACCCGGACGCGCCGCACGTCGGCGGCCGGCCGCAGCCGCTCCCCCAGCACGCGGGAGCCGTCGGCGTCGTGCCGGCGCACCCAGTCGACGATGTCGGCGTCCGGCCCGCGGTCGGGCACGTCGGGCTCGATCACCAGCAGCAGGTACCGCATCACGCCCGCCCCCCGTCGGAGGCGTCGTCGAGGCCCAGCGGCCAGAACGGCCGCAGCTCGATGGCGCCCGCGTGGGCCATGGGGTGCTCGCCGGCGATCGTGATCGCCGTGTCGAGGTCCGGGGCGTCGATGACGTCGAAGCCGCCGACCGCCTCCTTCGTCTCGGAGAACGGGCCGTCGGTGACGAGCGTGCGCCCGCCCCGCACCCGCACCCCGACCGCGTCGGCGGGCGGCCGGAGCCGGTCCCCCAGCACGGCGGTCCCGCTGCCGTAGTACTTCTCGACCCATCCCTCGATGGGCGGCGCGCCCGCGGCGTCCCCGGGCCGCAGCTCCGGGTCCTCGGGGGTGGACAGCACCAGCATCAGGTAGCGCACGACGTTCTCCTTCGGGTCGGATCCTCATCCTGCACGGCCCTGGTGGCCGTGTACATGAGGACGACGAACGGGAGCGCCCCCGACCGACACCCGGGGAGAAACTCGTACGGGCTACTTGATCCCCGTGCTCGCGATGCCCTGCACGAAGGTGCGCTGGAAGACGAGGAACACCACGAGCAACGGCACGACGGCCACCGTGGCGACGGCCATCACCGCTCCCCAGGGCGAGCTGAACGCGGGGTTGGACGTCAGGGTGGACAGCCCCACCGGCACGGTGAGGCTCTCGTTGCCCTGCAGCACCACCAGGGGCCACAGGAAGTCGTTCCAGCGGTTCATGAACCCGAGGATCACGAGCACCCCGACCAGCGGCCCGCAGGACGGCAGCACCACCCGGAAGAAGGTGCGCAGCTCCCCCGCGCCGTCGAGCCGCGCGGCCTCGATGAGCGCGTCGGGCACGCCGAGCATGAACTGGCGCGCGATGAAGATCCCGACGACGTCGAACAGGGTCGGCAGGATGACGGCCCAGGGCGAGTCGACCAGTCCCAGGCGCGCGACAACGAGGAACGCCGGGACGAGCGTCACCTGGATCGGGATCATGATCGTCACGAGGAACAGGGCGTACAGCAGGCCGCGGCCGCGGAAGCGGTACTTCGCGAGCGCGTAGCCGGCGCCGAGCGAGACGCACACGGACAGCGCCGTGCCGACCGTGGCGACGAGGAACGAGTTGCCCAGCCAGTGCCAGACCGGCTGCGTCGCGAAGACCTCGGTGAAGTTGCCGGTGGTCGGCGCGTCGGGCCACAGGTAGAACTCGCTGCTCTGCGACTGCCCGCCCGGGGTGAGGGCCGAGACGACCATCCAGTACAGCGGGAAGACGACGAGGATCGCGACGGCGGTGAGACCCGCCGTGAGCAGCCACCGGCGGCGGTGCGACCGGCGCTCGCGGGGCGAGCGGCCCGCCCGTACCGGGACGGGGCGCGCGGGGAGGACGGTGGTGGTCACAGGAGCTCCTCGGCTTTCTTCGTCGCCCGCTGCCGCAGCAGCGTGAAGACCAGCAGGATCAGGACGAGCAGCAGGCCGAGCGCGGCCGCGTAACCCATGCGGGCGTCGGCGAACGCGGACCGGAACACGTACTGGATGAGGACGGTCGTGGAGAAGCCGGGGCCGCCGCCGGTCATCACGTAGATGACGTCGAAGGCCTGCAGCGAGAACACGACGTTGAGGATGAGCAGGATCGACGTCGTCGGTGCCAGCATCGGCACGGTCAGCCGCCGGAACCGCTGCCAGCGGCTCGCGCCGTCGATCGCGGCGGCCTCGCGCAGCTCGGACGGGATCGACTGCAGCGCCCCGAGATAGATCACCATGCAGAAGCCGATGCGGGTCCACACGACGACGAGCACCAGCGTCACCATCGCGGTCCGCGGCGACGTCAGCCAGGGCAGCCCCTCGAGACCGACCGACCGCAGCGCGTTGTTCGCGACGCCGTAGTCCGGGTTGAAGATCCACGACATGATCACGCCGACCACGACGCCGGCCGCGACCATCGGCACGAAGAACAGCGCGCGCAGCAGGCCCCGACCCGGCAACGGCCGGTTGAGCGCGACGGCGAGCGCGAGACCGATCGCCATCGCGGTGGGCACGGTGCCGACGGTGAAGACCAGCGTGTTGAGCAGGGCGGTGCGCAGCAGCGGGTCGGACAGCATGGTCCGGTAGTTGTCGGCGCCGACCCACTGCCCGTCGCCGAGGGTCGCGGTGTCCTGGAAGGACAGTGCGACGGCGATGACGATCGGGACCAGCGAGAACGCGAGGAACAGCAGGCCCGCGGGGCCGACGAAGAGGTAGGGCGCCCAGCGGCCACGACGGCGGCCCGCGGGCCCGCCCGTCCTGGACGCCGCGCGCGCGACGTCCGCCGCCGGGGTGGCGGCCGTCGGCGCCTCCGGGGCCGTGAGGGTCTCACCGTGTGGTGACACTGCGCATCGCCTCCGTCATCTGGGCGCCGCACTCGGCGGGCGTGAGCTCGCCGAGGAAGCACAGGTCGAGGTAGTCCGCGAAGACCGAGTTGAGCGAGCTGAAGTACGGCCCCGACTGGGCCCGCACCATGGACAGCGGGATGGTCGCGGCCTGGTCGATGAACTGCTGCATCGTGGCCTCGTGCCGCTCGTAGCCGATGTCTGCCGCATCGAGCGAGGACCGCGCGGGCAGCCAGTTGCCGCGGCGGCAGAACTCGGCGACGTTCGTCCGGCTGGTGAGGAACGCGACGAGCTCCGCCGCCAGCTCGGGGTGCTTGCTGGACCTGGTCACGGCCAGGGCGTTGCCGCCCAGGTCGGACGCCTCGCCGCCGTTGCGGATCATGTACGTGGTGCCCCACTCGTCGGGCCGGGCCTCGTCGAGGGCCGCGATCGCCTCAGGGTTGTCCAGGAGCAGCCCGGTCTGGCCCGTGGTGAAGAGGTCGCGGCCGACGGCGCCGCCGCCGGACTTGCTCATGTTCGCCGGCGAGACGAGCCCGTCGGCGTACCAGCGCCGGCCGAAGTCCAGGGCCCCGACGGCGGCGTCGGTGTCCATGCTCGGCGTCTCGCCGTCCTCGCCGAGGAAAGCGCCGCCGTTCTGGTAGACGACGGGCATCCACCGGTACGCCGTCTCGGGGCCGCTCCAGCCGTAGCCGAAGCCGTACCGGCCGGTGATCTTCTGCGCCTCGCCCGCGATCTCGAGGAACTCGTCCCACTGCCATGCCTCGTCGAGGCTCTGCGGCACGTCGACGCCGATCTGCTCGATCACCCGCTTGTCGTAGTAGGTGATGAAGTTGTCGGTGTGCTGGAAGACGCCGAACAGGCCGTCGGCCTTGGCGCCGATGGCCCAGAACGGCTTCGACCAGTCGTCCTGGTAGTCGGCGGGCACCGCCCCGGTGAGGTCCACGAGGCTGCCGTTGGCGGCGTAGCGACCGATCTGCTGCGGGGTGATGCGGATGATGTCGGGCGCGAGGTCCGCCGCCAGGCGCGTGATGAACCACTGGTGGAACTGCCCGGTCGTGACCTCCACCGCGACGCTGGTGCCGGGGTGGGCGGCCACGAACTCGTCGGCGAGCGCCTGGTAGGACTCCAGGTCCAGCGGGATGTTCCACGAGGACAGCCGCAGGTGCTTCGTGCCGGTCGGGGCGCCGGAGCAGGCCGCGAGCGCCCCGGCCACGCTGATCCCGGCGACCGCCAGGAAGCTCCGGCGGGACAGCCGGCGCGCGGCCGGTCGCCTGCCAGGGACCACAGGGGTCGGCATGTCGTCTCCTCTTCGTCGAGGGTGGGCCGAGGGTCCGTCGAGACGGGCGGCCCCCGGGTGGCGGCGCCCCGGGCGTCGTCGCCCGGGGCACCGGTGAGCTCAGTGCGCCAGGACGGGGTCCCGGTCCGCGCCCGACGACGCCGCGGCGTCGGATGCCGACGCGGGCCGCAGTGCGGCGGGGAGCAGCGCGGCGTGCGCCTCGAGGAGCTCGTCGGTCATCGACCGGATCTGCTCGAGCGTGCAGTGCGCCGACGTCAGCGGGTCCAGCGCGACGGCGTGGTGCACGTGCTCGACGTCGCCGGTGAGGACGGCGCGGACGGCGAGCGTCTGGACGTTGACGTTGGTGCGGTTGATCGCCGCGAGCTGCGGGGGCAGGTCGCCGAAGGACGTCGGCTGCACGCCGTTGGCGTCGACCAGGCAGGCGACCTCGACGCACGCGTCGTCGGGCAGGTTCGTGATGACCTGGCCCGCGTTGGGCACGTTGCCGTAGACGACGGCCGGCACGCCCGTGACGACGGCGTTGACGATCGACGCGCCGTACTCGACCGACGGGCTGAGGTCGGCCTTGAGCCGCTCGAGCTGCTCGTCCACGTCGCCCTGCTCGTCGTGCGAGGAGCAGATCTCGTAGTAGTCCCAGCGCTCCGGGAGGTACTCGAGCGTCGTGGCGGGGTCCTTGCGGAACCACGGCACGTACTCCGACGCGTGGTGGCTGGACTCCGTCTCGAAGTACCCGAAGTGGTTCATCAGCGTGGTGCGCACCTGCTCGTTGCCGCCCTCGTAGGTGCTGGCCGCGAGCGCCGCGTCGGAGTGGTCGCCGTCGTCGGCCAGCAGGTCGGCGGCCGCCCGGCCACGGACGTGACGCTCGGCCATGACCTGGCGCAGGCGCGGGTACAGATCCTCGGTGCCGCGGCGGAAGTCGAGGATCCACGCCTGGTGGTTGATGCCCGCGCACCGGTAGGACACCTCGTCGTAGGGGACCCCGAGGGTGCGGGCGAGCATGCGCGTGGTGCCCTGCACGCTGTGGCACAGGCCGACGGTGCGCAGGCCGAGCGCGTTGAGGTAGGCGGTGGCCATCGCCATGGGGTTGGCGTAGTTGATGAACTGCGCGTCCGGGCAGACCTCGAGCGCGTCGGCGGCGATGTCCTGGTAGGCCCGCACGGAGCGCAGGAAGCGGAAGACGCCGCCGGGGCCGACGGTGTCGCCCACCGTCTGGTCGACGCCGTAGCGGCGCGGGATCTCGACGTCGTGCCGGTAGGACTCCACGCCGCCCACCTGGAAGGTGATGATGACGAAGTCCGCGTCGGCGAGGGCCGCGCGGCGGTCGGTGGTCTGCTCGACGACGGTCGGCAGGCCGTGGTGGTCGACGAGCTCGCGGGCGGCGGTCGCCACCCGGTCGAGCCGGCCGGCGTCGAGGTCCATGAGGCTGAGCGTGGCGCCGCGCAGGGCGGGGAAGCTGAGCAGGTCGCCGATGAGGCGGAACGGGAAGACGAAGCCGCCGGCACCGATGATGGTGATCTTCGGGGAATGAGCCATGCAGCGACGCTAGGCCCGAGGATGGCGGTTGATCCTCCGGTTCGGTCGCCCCGATTTCCGGGATCCTTCGATGCGGTCGCGCCGCCGTCCTAGTCGCCGACGAGGTCGTAGGTCTGGTGGGCCAGGTCCCGGATGGGGCGGCGGTTGCTCACCACGACGAGGACGCGGTCGCGGGCGGTGGCGAGCAGGTTCTCCAGCAGGCGCCGTTCGGTGTCGACGTCGAGGGAGGCCGACAGGTCGTCCACGAGCATGACGTCCGCGGGGTGCGCCAGCATCCGGGCGGCGGCGAGCCGGTGCAGCTGCCCGCCGGAGAGCCGGTGCCCCTGGGGCCCGATCTCGGCCTGGGTGCCGTGGGGGATGCGGTCGACGTCGTGGTCCAGCGTGCTCGCCGCGAGCACGTCCGCGAGCAGCGACGGCGGGCTCCCGAGGAGCACGTTGGTCGCGAGCGTGTCGCTGAAGACGTGCGGCGCCTGCGGCGTGAGCGACATGAGGGGCGGGGCCATCGCCACGCCCGGCGGCAGCACCCGGCCCCGCACCGCCACGCTGCCCGCGGAGCGGGGCAGGGTGCCCTGGATGGCCCGCAGCAGGGTGGTCTTGCCGACGCCGACCGGGCCGGCGACGACCACCAGCTCGCCCGGACGCGCGGTGAGGTCGAAGTCCCGGACCCCCGGCCGCCCGCCGGGGTGCTCGTACCGGAGCCCGGAGACCTCGAGGACGGGCGCCCCGTCCTCGAGGCCACCGCGCGGCCCGGCGTCGCGGTCGGCGACCACCATGGGCGCGGGAGGGTCGGGAGTCGGCGCGGTGAGGTCGCGCAGCCGCCGGCCGGGGAGGATCTCCCTCAGGCGCTCGCCGGTCACGCTGAAGCGCTGGAACCGGCTGACGAACTGGCCCACGGCGTTGACGAGGGTGCCGAACGTGCCCAGCGCGTAGATGAAGTACGCGAAGTCGCCGACGCTGAAGCTGCCGTCGCGGATCCCCGCGGCCGAGGTCCACATCACCAGGGCGGTGCCGAGGAGCACCACGATGCTCTGGCTCGACGCCAGGATGCCGCCGAACACCCCGTTCAGCACCGCCGCGTGGCGGCGGCGGTCGTTGATGTGCCGCACGCGGTCCACGACGTGGCGGCCGGCGTCGTTGACCTTGATCGCCTCGATCCCCGCGAAGCAGTCGCGCAGGAAGGCGGACACGTCGCCGGCGGTCTGCCGGGTGTGGTGCTGCAGCTCCTTGATCCGCCGGCTGGCGGCGAAGGCGATGACCGCGATCAGCAGCGTGGGCAGCACCGCGAGGAGCGTGGTCCGCAGGCTGATCGAGAACAGCACCCCGAACGTGACGGCACTCGTCACGACCGAGGAGGAGACCAGCTGGATCCCCCGCTTGCCCAGCACCTCGGCGACCTCGACGGTGTCGTCCCGGTAGCGGGACAGGATGTCGCCCGTCGGCACCGGGGGCGGCAACGCGCCCGGGCGGCGCAGCAGGCGCTCGGTGAGCCGGACGCGGACGTCGTGGTAGATGCGGTAGCGGAACACGGTGTCGACCGCCATCCAGCCCGCGGCGCCGACCGCCTCGGCGGCCTTGAAGCCGAGGTAGGCCAGCAGCGGCGCCACGGGCAGGGCCCAGCCGGCGGCCTGGTCCGGCAGCTCGTCCAGGAAGGCGCGCAGCGCCAGGCCGGGCACCACGGCACAGAGGAAGAAGGCGATCCCCGTCACCACGTCGGCGACGAACAGGGGCAGGTGGGGCCGGACCATCCCGGCCAGCAGCCCGACCCGGCCGACGTCCTGCCGCTCGAGACCTCGGCGCGTCCTCATGATCCCCCCTGCTGCAGCATGGTCGCGAAGCGCGACCCCGGGTCGACGGAGAGCTGGTCGCGCGGGCCGAGCTCGACGATCCGCCCCTCGTCGACGACGGCGACGAGGTCCACGGAGTCCAGCGTCGCGAGGCGGTGCGCGATGACCACGGCCGTCCGTCCGGCGAGGGCCGGGCGCAGCGCCGCGTCGAGGCGTCGCTCGGTCTCGGGGTCCAGTCGCGCCGACGCCTCGTCGAGGATGACGAGCGCGGGGTCGCGGATCAGGACCCGCGTCAGGGCGAGCAGCTGAGCCTCCCCCGCCGACATCACGTGCTCGCTCACCCGGGTGTCCAGCCCGTGCGGCAGCCGCCCGACCCACTCGGTCAGCCCGAGCGCCTCCAGGGCCGCGCCCAGCTGCTCGTCGCTCACGTCCGGGTCCATCAGGGTGACGTTGTCGCGCACGGAGGCGTCGAGCAGGAAGACGTCCTGGGTGACCACGGCGACCGCGGCCCGCAGGTCGGTGACGCTCACGTCGGCGGTGTCCACCCCGCCGATGCGGACGGCCCCGGCGTCCGGGCGGACCAGGCCCGAGAGCAGCTTGGCGACCGTCGACTTCCCGGCGCCCGTCCGGCCGACGACCCCGAGCGTCTGCCCGGCGGGGAGCTCGAGGTCCAGGTCGGTGACGACCGGGTGCTCCCGGGCGTAGCCGAAGGTCACGCCGTCCAGGGTCACGTCGTGCGGGCCGTCCGGGAGCACGGCCGTGCCGCCGCGCGGCTCCACGGGCAGGTCGAGGATCTCGCGGGTCCGGCTGAGGCCCGCCATCGCGCGCTGGTAGTCCTGGAGCTGGTGCGAGAGGCGGATCAGGGGCTCCTGGAGCTGCTGGGTGAACGCGAAGACCAGGTAGACCGTGCCGATCGTCAGCGCCCCCTGGCCGAACCGCAACCCCGCCAGGCCCAGGGCGAGCGCCGTCACGAGCGCCGTGAAGAGCGAGGCGGACGCCCAGACCAGGCTGCTGCCCACCAGCGCCGCACGGAGGTCGGTGCGCAGGACCCCTCGGTGCCGGTCGGTCAACCCCTCCATGGCGTGGCCGACCGCCCCGAGGGCCTGCAGGTCCTCGGTGCCGCGCAGCCGCTCCTCGACGTATCCCATGAACCGCGCCACGGCGCCGCGGCTGCCGCGGTAGGCGTCGCGGCCCCAGCCGGCGACCCAGCGGATCCCGACCAGCCCGACGAGCAGGCAGACGAGGAACAGCAGGCCGATGCGCCAGTCGACGGAGAACAGCGCGGTGATGACGCCGACCACGATCAGCAGCTCGCCGACGATGGTGATGACGAAGCGGGAGAACAGGTTGCTCAGCAGGCTGATGTCGCCGTCCACGCGCTCGACCCACTCCCCGGGGGTCGCGGTGTGGTGGTGCTCCAGCGGGAGGTCCATCGCGTGCTGCAGCACGTCCTCGCGGAGCCTGTTCGTCGAGCGCCAGGCCACCGACTCGGCGAGGCCCGCCTCCACGGCCGACAGCGCGTACCGCGCCAGCCCGAGGACACCGAACAGGAGCACCAGGCGGGTCGAACCGGCGACGTCCAGCGTGCCCGTGACGACGCCGTCGATGAACTCCCGGACCACGAAGGGGCTGGCGAGCGTCGCGCCGGTCGCGCCGAGCATCACCGCGCCGAGGAGCCCCAGCCGCCTCGACTCGCGCCGGAAGTACGGCCAGAGAAAGCGCCAGTCGCCGCGCCTCGCCGTCGCCGTCGTCGTCGTCGTCCGGGCGTTCTCACCAGTGAGCACGCCCCGGACGGTAGCCGAACCACCCCCACCAGTACAACGTGGAATCGACCCTCACGGCCCGGCGCCGGCACACGCCCTAGGCTCGCCTCGTGACACTCCGCGTCGACGACGTCCGCCGGGAGGAGGCCGCCCTGTGGGTGCGGCACGGTGCTCCGCCCGTGATGGAACACCCGCACCGGCACGACGACCTCGAGCTCAACCTCGTGCACTCGGGCCGCCTGGAGTACCTCTTCGGCGGGTCGACGCTGCGGGTCGACGCCGGCCAGGTCGCACTCTTCTGGGGCGGCACGCCGCACCAGCTCGTCGACCCGGACGCCGTCCCGTCGGACGTCTCCTGGGTGCACATCCCGCTCACGGAGGTGCTGAGCTGGGCCCTGCCCGCCGAGCAGATCGCGGTGCTGCTCCGGGCGCGCCCGGTGGTGGTGCCCGCCGCCGCGCTCGCCCGCGACGTCGACGCGCTGTTCGCGACGTGGCACCGCGACCTCCTCGCGGGCGGCGACAGCACCGTCGTGATGCTGGAGGCGCAGGCCTTCGTGCGGCGCACCCTCACGACGGCGGAGGCACCGGGGGCGCCCGGCGGGGCGCCGGACGCCGCCGACGCCGCGGGTGCGCCGGGCCCGTCGGGCGCGGCCGCCCGCGCCACGGCCATGGCGCAGTTCGTCGCGGAGCACTACCGGTCGCCGATCTCGCCGGCAGACGTCGCGCAGGCCGTCCACCTGAGCCCGAGCCACGCGATGACGCTGTTCAAGCGGGTGGTGGGCACCACCCTCGGCACGTACATCGCCCGGTGCCGTGTGGCGGAGGCGCAGCGACTGCTCATCACCACGGACGCGACCACCGTGGAGGTCGGGCACGCGGCGGGGTTCACGTCGCAGAGCAGCTTCTACGACACGTTCCGCCAGATCTGCGGGTGCGCGCCCGGGGACTACCGACGCGCGCTGCGCTGATCGGGGGCCGGACGACGCCGCACGAGCTGGGCGAGCGCGGTGGGCACGCCGGTCAGGCGGGTCCCGGGCCGCGGTCGCCGGACACCGGCGTCACGCGACCTCGAACCCGGCGGCGCGCAGCTTCTCCACGACGGCCTCGCAGTGGTCGTGGCCCTTGGTCTCGAGCTGCAGGTTCACGAGCACCTGCGACACGCTGAGGGAGGTGTCGGTGCGGGTGTGCTCCACCTGCGCGATGCTCGCGCCGGCCCGCGCGACCACCTCGAGCAGCTCGGCGAGGGAGCCGGGCTTGTCGTCGATGCACACGCGCAGCTGCAGGTACCGGCCGGCGGCGACGAGACCGTGCTGCACGACGCGCAGCAGCAGCAGCGGGTCGATGTTGCCGCCGGTGAGGACGGGGACGATGGTGCCCGGCAGCGAGCCCGGCTCGGCGGCGAGCACGGCCGCGACCCCGGCGGCGCCCGAGGGCTCCACGATCTGCTTGCCCCGCTCGGCCACGAGCAGCAGCGCGCGCGACATCTCCTCCTCGGAGACGGTGCGCACCTCGACGCCGAGGCGCGCCAGCACCTCGAACGGCACGTCACCGGGGGTGCCGATGGCGATGCCGTCCGCCATCGTCGCGCCCAGGGCCCGCGGCACGGGGCGCCCCGCGGCGAGCGACTCCGGGTACGCGGCGGCGCTCTCGGCCTGCACGCCGACGACCTTGACGTGCGGGGCCGCCTCGGCGAGGACGGTCGCGATGCCCGCGACCAGGCCGCCGCCGCCGAGCGGCACGACGACCGTGCCGACGTCGGGCACCTGCTCGAGGATCTCGAGGGCGACCGTGCCCTGGCCGGTCACGACGTCCAGGTGGTCGAACGGGTGGATGAGGGTGCGGCCGGAGCGGGCGGCCTCCGCCCGGGCGGCGACGAGGGCCTCGTCCACGCTGTCGCCGACCTGGCGCACCTCGGCCCCGTAGCCGCGGGTGGCGGCGAGCTTGGGCACCGACGCGTCCACGGGCATGTAGACGATGGCGTGGATGCCGAGCATCTGGGCCGCGAGCGCGACGCCCTGCGCGTGGTTGCCCGCGCTGGCCGCGACGACGCCGCGCGCCTTCTCCTCGTCGGGCATCCGGCTCAGGCGCGTGTACGCGCCGCGGATCTTGAACGACCCGGCACGCTGCAGGTTCTCGCACTTGAGGACGACGGGCGCGCCCGCGGCCTCGGACATCGCGCGGAACGCCTGCACCGGGGTGCGGGTGATGACGCCGTCCAGGAGGGCCGCGGCGGTGCGGACGTCCTCGAGGGTGACGCGGTCGATCGGGGGGTGTGCTGCCACTTACCTGTTCTCTCCTGCCGGGCCCGCGTCGGTGGCGGGCGAGGCAGGGGCGTCGGGCAGGTCGATGGTGCTGCCCGAGGTGCCGCCCGTGGTCGTCGCGCCCTGCGACGACCCCCGTCCCGACCAGAGCAGGGTACCGGGCAGCTGCGAGCGTTTGCGCAGCAGGGGCAGATGGTCCTCCGTGCCGAGCTCGGGGAACTTGTCGTGGCCGTGGAAGTACAGCAGCACCGTGTTGAGCACGGCCGCCAGCGGCACCGCGAACAGCGCGCCGACGATGCCGGCCGCGAGGCTTCCGGCGGCGACGACGAGCACCACGGCCACGGGGTGCAGCGACACGGCGTGCCCCATGAGGAACGGCTGGAGGATGTGGCTCTCGGCCTGCTGCACCAGCAGCACGATGCCCAGCATGATGAGGGCCGCGATCCACCCCTTGGCCACCAGCACGACGGCCGTGGCGATGGCGCCGGTGACGATCGCGCCGATGATCGGCACGAACGATCCGATGAAGACCAGGATGCCGATGGGCAGCGCGAGGGCCGGCACGAAGAAGACCGACCCGACGCCGATGCCGACGGCGTCGACGAACGCGACGAGGATCTGGGTGCGCACGTAGGCCGACAGGGTGACGAGCCCGCGGCGGCCCGCCTGGTGCACGTTCTCCCGCGCCCGCACGGGCAGCAGGTTGACGAGCCACGTCCAGATGGTGCGGCCGTCGAGCAGGAAGAAGATCGTGCAGAACAGGGCGATGAGCGCGCCGACGAAGACGTGCCCCACGGTGGTCGCGGCGCCGAGCGCCCCCGAGACGATCCCCGAGCTCTCGACCAACGAGCTCTGGAGCTGCTGGCCGTACCCGGACAGCTGCTCGGCGTCGAGCTGGAGCGGGCCCTCGGCGAGCCAGGTCGTGAACTGGCGGAAGCCCTCGACGGCCTGGTCCGCCAGGTCCTGGAAGCCGCTCACGATGGACGTGCCCGCCAGCGTCACCAGGCCGCCCACCAGCACGATCAGGCCGACGATCGACACCGCCGTCGCGAGGCCCTTGCTCAGGTGCCACCGCTGGAGGGACCGGCGCACGGGCGCCAGCAGGACCGTCACCAGCAGCGCGATGGCGACCGGCACGACGATCGTCTTGAGCGACGCGAGCAGCCAGAGGAAGGCCGCGACAGCGGCGGCGATCAGCAGGACGCGCCACGACCAGGAGGCGGCCGCGCGGACGCTCAGCGGGACGGTGTCCGCGCCGGACGGGGAGGAGTGTTCCGAGCTCACGCGGAAACCCTAGGTGGCCCGGGGCCACGTCGCGCGGGGGCCACGCCCCGCGCGCCGGGACGGGCCCGGCCGTCGACCAGGATCTTCACGGCGCGTCCACAGGTCGCGCGCCTGCGCCGGCCCGTCGTCAGGCGCCCGGGCGCCGCCGCTGCGGGTACGGGGTCTCGCCGCGCGCCAGCATCGCGACGTACTTCGCCACGTTGCGCTCGCGCGCCTCCGCCGTCTTGAGGGCACCGAGGCGGTGCAGGACGGCGTACCGGTTCTGCGACGTGAGGACGTCGAACGTCGCCGTCGCCGCGGGGCTGGCCGCGAGCGCCGCGGCCAGGTCGGCCGGCACCTCCGCCCGCGCCGGCCCGTGGTAGGCGGCCTCCCAGCGACCGTCCGCCTTCGCCGCGTCGATCTCCGCCTGGCCGCGGGGCCGCATCCGGCCCTCGCCGGTCAGCCGGGCCACGATCTCCTGGTTGCGCACGGACCAGCGGCTGCGCGGCCGACGCGGGCAGAACCGCTGCAGCATCGTGTCCGCGCCCAGGCTGCGCATCTGGGCGTCGATCCACCCGCTGCACAGCGCCTCCTCCAGCCCGGTGGCGTGGGTGAGCGTCGTCGGCGCCGGGCGGCCCTTCTTCGCGAGCACCAGCCACGCGCCGTCCGGGGTGTCGCCCTCGTGCTCGTCGAGCCAGGCGCGCCACGCCGCGGGGTCGGGCAGCAGGAGCTGGTCGGACAGGTCAGGGCGGTCGTCGGCCATGACGGGACCGTAGCGCCAACCACGCCCTCGGAGCGCGGGAACATGCGCCCCCACGGTGTCGTTGCGCCTACCGGGACCTCTGCGTCCCGACCCTGTAGGGCAATGAAGGTCAATGGAGGTACGGCGATGAACTCGATCTTCGACCAGCTGCTCGGCCGCTCCGGCAGGTCCACGATGGTGGCGCCCGAGGAGGCGCTGCCCGGGCGCGAGTCGCCCGTCCTGCCCGCCGCTCGCCCGCACACGGTGCTCGGCACGTCGCTCACCGGGCCCTGGCCCGAGGGCACGCGCGTGGTGTACCTGGCGATGGGCTGTTTCTGGGGCGCCGAGGAGATCTACTGGCAGGTGCCGGGCGTGGTGAGCACGGCCGTCGGGTACATGGGCGGCACGACGCCGAACCCGACGTACGAGGAGGTGTGCACGGCCCGCACCGGGCACACCGAGACCGCGCTTGTGGCCTACGACCCGGCGCGGGTCTCCGAGGCCGAGCTGCTCAAGATCTTCTGGGAGCGGCACGACCCCACGCAGGGCTTCCGGCAGGGCAACGACGTCGGCACCCAGTACCGGTCCGCGGTCTACTGGACCACGCCCGAGCAGGAGAAGGCGGTCCGTGAGACGGCCGAGACGTACTCCGAGGTGCTCGCGGCGAAGGGTTACGACCCGATCACCACGGAGCTGCGCCCGGCCGCCGAGGCCGGACCGTTCTTCTTTGCGGAGGACTACCACCAGCAGTACCTGTCCGACGCGAAGAACCCGCACGGCTACCGCTGCCACGCGACCACCGGAGTCCCGTTCCCCGACGCCGCGTAGCGCAGCACCGGCCTCACCCCTGCAGGAACTGCAGGACGGCGAGCACCCGGCGGCTGTAGCCGTCGGACGCGTCGAGGCCCAGCTTGGTGAAGATGGCGTTGCCGTGCTTCTCCACGGCGGACTGCGACAGGTGCAGGGCGGACGCCACCCCGGCGTTCGTCCTGCCCTCCGCCATCAGGCCGAGCACGTCGCGCTCGCGCGGGGTGAGGCGTGCCAGCGGGTCCACCCGTGGGGTGTCCGCGAACAGCTGCCGCACTACCTCGGGGTCGACCACGAAGTCGCCGCGCGCCACGCGGTGCAGCGCGTCGAGCAGCTCGGACACCCGCATGACCCGGTCCTTGAGCAGGTAGCCGACTCCCGCTCCCTCACTCGTCACGAGCTCGCGCGCCGCCTGCCCCTCGACATACTGGGACAGCACGAGCACACCCACGGAGGGCCAGCGGCGGCGGATCTCGACCGCGGCTCGGAGGCCCTCGTCCGTGTGCGTGGGCGGCATCCGCACGTCCACTACCACGACGTCCGGCGACGGACGGCAGCCCAGGAGCGCGAGGAGCTCGTCCGCGTCGCCGACCGCGGCGTCCACGTCGACGCCCTCGTCGGCGAGAAGGGCGCGCAGGCCCTCGCGCAGCAGGGCGGAGTCCTCCGCGATCATCACGCGCACGGCAGCACCGCCCGCACCGTCGTCGGCCCGCCCGTCGGGCTCTGGACGTCGACCGTGCCGCCCAGCGCGCCCACTCGGGCCGACAGCCCGGCGAGACCGCGGCCCTGACCGTTCCCGGCCCCACCGACGCCGTCGTCCCGGACCGTCACGGACACGGCCCCGGTCGCGCCGTCGGTCGGCGCCACGACGACGTCGACCCGTGCGGCGCGGGCGTGCTTCGAGACGTTCGTGAGGGACTCGGCGACGACGTAGTACACGCAAGCCTCGACCGCCGGCGCCAGTCGGCCCGCGAGGCGGAAGTCCAGCCGGGCAGGGGGTGCGGCTCGCGCCGCCAGCCTCCCCAGCACCGGGCGCAGCCCCTGGGTGTCCAGGGCCGTCGGGTGCACGCTCCAGGCGACGTCGCGCACGGCCGTGAGCAGGCGTTCCGTCTCGTCCGCCGCCTGCGCGAGCAGGGCGTCGCGGGCGGCGCCGTCGGTGGCTCGGCGGCCGCGGTCCACGAGCATGCCGAGCGCGACGACGTGCTGCTGGGCGCCGTCGTGCAGGTCCCGCTCGATCCGCCGTCGCTCGGCCTCCACGGCGGCGACGATGCCGGCCCGCGACGCGACGAGCGACTCGATGCGCGACACCAGCTCCGCCCGATCGTCGGTCCCCAGGTAGCGGGCCGCGGCGGCCCGCTCGAGCGCGGCCGCGCCGATCAGCCCCATGACGGCCAGGTAGAGCAGGAGCATCCCCGGCACCGCGGCGGACAGGATCGTCAGCCCGGTGGTGGGCTCCCCCTCGTCGTTCGACAGGGCGGGCACCCTGGCGTCGAACGCCCACGACGCGATCATGAGCGCGGCGGCGAGCGCCCCGTAGGCGAGGAGCAGCACGACCCCGAGGCTGGTGAGCCCGACCACCAGGCGCACGGCGAGGTAGCGGGCCCGGCGGTCCGGGCGCCCGGCGGCGCGGGCCGGCCGGTCGAGCCACCGCTCGAGGCGCCGCTCGTGCACCCGGACCGCGGCGCCGAGCACGCGGTCGCGCCACGGGCCGGAGCCCGGGACGACGCCGCCGACCGCCGTCGCCCCTCCGGCGATCACCAGGGCGGCGCCGTCGAGCGGGACGAGGAAGGCCCCCAGCACGACCCCGAACGTCGCGCGGGCGGCGGAGCTGGGGATGGCCACGCGCCCACCCTAGCCACGCGCGTCGCGCGCGGTACTGCGGTGAACCGCACCCCTGACCTGCGGTTCCCCGCCGCGATCCGTGCGCGAAGCCGCGATGTGGCCACCGCCCCGCCGTCCCTAGCGTCGACGGCATGAGCACAGCACCCCTGATGGCGGCGGCCAGCACCGCCGAGCCCGGCATCATCACCCGCCTCACGGACTGGGCCGTGGGCCTCATGGAGGCCCTCGGAGCCCCGGGCGCGGGGCTCGCGGTCGCCTTCGAGAACCTCTTCCCGCCCGTCCCCAGCGAGGTGATCCTGCCGCTCGCCGGATTCACCGCGAGCCAGGGGGACCTCGGCCTCCTGTCGGTGGTCCTGTGGACCACCGCGGGCTCCGTGGTCGGAGCGCTCGCCCTCTACCTCGTCGGCGCCGCCATCGGGAGGGAGCGCCTGTACCGCCTCGTGGAGCGCATGCCCCTGGTGCGCGTCGAGGACCTCGGCACGGCCGAGGCGTGGTTCGCACGCCACGGCGCGCGCGCCGTCCTGCTCGGCCGTCTGATCCCGATCGTGCGGAGTCTGATCTCGGTGCCCGCCGGTGTCGAACGGATGCACCTGGGCCAGTTCCTGACGCTGACGGCGATCGGCAGCGCGATCTGGAACACCACGCTCGTGCTCGTCGGGTATCTGCTGGGCGAGCAGTGGCACGCCGTCGAGGGCGTGATCGGCCGCTACCAGTCCGTCGTGATCGTGCTGGCCGTCGTCGCGCTCGCCTGGTACGTCGTCCATGCGGTGATCACCCGTCGCGCGGTGGACGGTCCGCGCCATGCTCGCTCCCGGTGACGGTGGCGGACCTGCGGATCTCAACGGCCCTGGTGCATGCCGAACGCCCACCGCGTGACGCGCCAGCGCCGGACGCCGAGGTCGTAGACGACGAGGAGCATCGCCGCGGACGCGACGGCCGGCAGCAGGACGACGCCGCGGCGGCTTGCCGCACGTCGAAGAACGGCGAACAGCGTCGCCGGGCATCGCGCCGTCCGGGGGCAGCCCCCCGATCGTGGCACCGGACGGGACGACTCGCCGGGCGCGTCAGACGAACACGTCGAGCAGCCGCCGGCAGCGCACCGGGTCCTCGGTGAGCCCGTGTGCGAGCCCCCACAGCAGGTACGACGTCGCGCGCAGCACCACCCAGGCGCGTGCCCGGTCGCGCGGCACGCCGGACGCGCGGACGAACGCGTCGAAGGCCGCCACCACGTCCCGCTCGGACGGCAGCTCGTCCAGCCGGGTCCACAGCACGCGCGCGAGGTCGGCCTCCGGGTCGCCCCGCCACAGCACGGGGTCGACGACGAGCCACGGCGCGCGCATGCCGGCCAGCACCTGGTCGTGGTGCAGGTCGCCGTCCACGGCGAGGGACGACGTCGGGGCGGCCCCGCGCTCGGCGGCGAGGTCGAGCGCGACGTCGAGCTGCCGCGACGGCAGCGGCTCCCCGAGCTCGGCCCACTCGCGCGGGAACGACTCCGCCATACCGGCGGCGATCGCGGCGGTCGACGGCACGTCGTCGGGGGCGGGCACCGCCAGCGTCCGCGTGAGCCCGGCCAGCACCTCGACCGCGACGTCCAGCGGCTCGTCCGCCAGCGACCGGCCACCGTCGAGACGTTCCAGGAGCGTCGCGCCCTCGCCCTCGTCGGCGTCGACCAGCAGCACCGTGCCGCGCCCGGCCCACACGCGCAGCGCGCGGACCTCTCCGGCGACGTCGTCCCCGGGCGGCGCCAGCCGGAGCGCCAGCCGCTCGTCCCCGCGGCGCACCGGCACGACCAGGGCGTTCGAGCCGTGCGCCGGCTCGCCGTCGACGACGAGGCCCCACGCCGCGCACCGCGCGGCCACCCCGCCGGGCAAGACGTCCAGCCAGCCGCGCCCGGCGTCGTCGTGCCACCACCGCGGCATCGCGCGGAAGGAGGGCGGCACGGTGATCACGACGCCACCCTAGGGCGACCGCTGGACGACCCGCGGGGCCCCGGGTGTGGAATGGGAGGCATGAGCGACCAGAACGCCACCCCCGCCGCCCCCACCCACGCCGCCGCCGACGGCACCGCGATCCCCGCCGTCGGCTTCGGCACCTACAAGCTCAAGGGCTCGGAGGGGGCCGACGCGATCGCGCGGGCGATCGACGCCGGCTACCGGCTCATCGACTCCGCCTTCAGCTACGAGAACGAGGGCACCGTCGGCCGCGCCGTCCGCGCGTCGTCCGTGCCGCGCGAGGAGCTGCTGGTCACGTCGAAGCTGCCGGGCCGCCGCCAGGCGTACGACGACGCCGTCGCGACTGTCGAGGAGTCGGTGTACCGCAGCGGCCTCGACCACCTGGACCTGTACCTCATCCACTGGCCGAACCCGCGGATCGGGAAGTACGTCGAGGCGTACCAGGCGCTGGTCGACTGCCGCGAGCGCGGCCTGATCCGGCACGTCGGCGTCTCCAACTTCCTGCCCGAGCACCTCGACGCCGTCATCGAGGCCACCGGCGTGACGCCGGCCGTGAACCAGGTCGAGCTGCACCCGTACTTCCCGCAGGCCGAGCAGCGCGCCGCCGACGCCGAGCGCGGCATCGTCACCGAGGCATGGAGCCCGATCGGCCGGGCCAACGCGATGCTGACCGACCCGGTGATCGCCGAGGTGGCCGCCGCGCACGGCGTCTCCCCCGCCCGCACCATCCTGCGCTGGCACGTGCAGCTCGGCGTGGTGCCGATCCCCAAGGCGTCCAGCCCCGAGCGGCAGGTCGACAACCTCGACCTGTTCTCCTTCGCGCTCACCGACGACGAGATGGCCCGCATCACCGGCCTCGGCCGCCCCGACGGCCGCACCGCCGACCAGGACCCGGCGGTCTACGAGGAGCTCTGACGCTCCCCCGCGGGGCGGGCCGACCGCCCGTCCCGCGGGCCGAAGACGCGCAACGCGTCGGCGTCGCTGGCCGACGACCGCAGGTACTCCTCCGCCCACGACCGCGCGTCGGGGTACGTCGAGCCGGCCGCCACGGCCGCCACCGCGGCGTCGACGTCGACGGTGGTGTGCCGCAGCTCGACCTGTCCGTCGCGCAGCAGCGCCCACGCCCCGCCCGGGCGGCCGTACGGCATCCCGACGCTGCCCGGGTTCACGAGAAGGCGCCGGTCCACCAGCCGCACGAACGGCATGTGCGTGTGCCCGCACAGCACGGTCGTGACGTCGTCGTCGAGCCCGCCCAGCACGTCGGCCCACCGCTCGAGCGAGGAGTCGACGAGCACCACCTCCTCGTCGTCGCGCGGCGTCCCGTGGCACGCCAGCACGCGGCCGAACCCGCGCACGCGCAGCTCGACGGGATGGGGCAGGCCGGCGAGGAGCTCCACGTCCTCCGGGCGCAGCTGCGCCGCCGCCCACGGGGTGATCGGGTCGGGCACCGGGCCGGACCCGTCGCGCGCGTGCGACACGAGCTCGCGGTCAGCGTTGCCGCGCACCAGCACTGCCCGGTCGTCCAGCGCCCGCAGGCGGTCGAGCACGGCCACGGGCTGCGGTCCCGCGGCATGGTCGCCCGTCACGACGACGGCGTCCGCCGCGCGCACGTCCGGCTCGTCCAGCACCGCCCCGAGCACGGGCAGCACGCCGTGCACGTCCGAGAGCACCGCGACGGTGCCCAGCTCACCCCTCCGTACATCCATGCCGTCACGTTCCCAGGCGGGCGACCGGGACGCACGCGGTTCCGCTCCCCGCAGCACGGTCGTGCGCACGACTGCACCGCGACAGCGTCGGGGGCGGGTGCGACGATCGTCGGGTGCTGCTCGCCGAGCTGGTCACCACGCACGCCGCCGTCGCCGCGACGCGTTCGCGGCTGCGCAAGCGGGAGCTGCTCGCGGACGCCCTGCGCGCCGCAGAGCCGGGCGACGAGGTCGAGGTCGCCGCGGCCTTCCTGTCGGGGCGTCCGCGCCAGCGCCGCACCGGCCTGGGCTGGAGGACCCTCGGCAGCCTCCCGCCGCCCGCCGACGTGGCGAGCCTGAGCCCGGCGGACGTCGACGACGCCCTCGGCCGCCTCGAGCGCCTCGCGGGCACGGGCTCACAAGCTGCCCGGCGGGCGGCCGTCGACGAGCTGTTCGCGCGCGCCACCGCCGACGAGCAGGACTTCGTGCGGCGCCTCGTGCTGGGCGAGCTGCGCCAGGGCGCGCTGGACTCCCTGCTGCTCGACGCGATCGCCGCCGCGGCCGACGTGCCGCTGCCGGTCGTGCGGCGCGCCGCGATGTTCAGCGCCCTGACCGGACCGATCGCGCGGGCGGCGCTCGACGGCGGTGCGCCGGCCCTGGAGAGCTTCCACCTCGAGCCCGGCCGCCCGGTGCGGCCCATGCTGGCGGCGTCCGCGCCCGACGTCGCCGCCGCGCTGGAGCGCTTCGAGGGTGCGGCCGTCGCCGCCGACACCAAGCTCGACGGCATCCGGGTGCAGGTGCACCGCCGCGGCGACGACGTCGTGGTCTTCACGCGCTCGCTCGACGACGTCACCGAGCGGCTGCCCGAGGTGGTCGCCGTGGCCCGGGCGCTGGACGTGCGGACCGTGGTGCTCGACGGCGAGGCCATCGCCCTCGACGACGCCGGCCGCCCGCGCCCCTTCCAGGAGACCGCGGCCCGCACCGGCAGCCACGACGCGGAGGCGGGCAGCGCCACCGTGCCGCTCAGCGTGCGGTTCTTCGACGTGCTGCATCACGACGGCACCGACCTCGTCGACGCGCCCGCGGCCGAGCGCCTCGAGGTGCTCGACCGGGTGCTGCCGCCCGAGGTGGTGGTGCCCCGCCTGGTCTCCTCGGACGTCGCCGAGGTCGAGCGGTTCTTCGCCGACACCGTCGCCGGCGGGCAGGAAGGCCTGGTGCTCAAGGCCCTGGACGCGCCCTACGCCGCCGGGCGTCGCGGCGCCGGCTGGGTGAAGGTCAAGCCGCGGCACACCCTCGACCTCGTGGTGCTCGCCGTCGAGTGGGGCTCCGGGCGCCGCCAGGGCCGGCTGTCCAACATCCACCTCGGCGCCCGCGACCCCGGCACCGGCGGCTTCGTCATGCTGGGCAAGACGTTCAAGGGCATGACCGACCAGATGCTCGCCTGGCAGACGGAACGCTTCACCGAGCTCGCGACGTCGCCCGCCGACGGCTCGTCGTACGTCGTGACGGTGCGCCCCGAGCAGGTGGTGGAGATCGCTTTCGACGGCGTGCAGCGCTCCACCCGCTACCCCGGTGGGATGGCGCTGCGCTTCGCGCGCGTGGTGCGCTACCGCGACGACAAGACCGCCGCCGAGGCGGACACGGTCGACACCGTGCGCGCCCTGGCGGCGGCCCCCGGCCCGGCGGCCGGCTGACTCGTCGGGCTCGTCAGCTCGCGCGTCGCTGGCGCGTCCAGATCAGGGCGCCCACGCCCGCGCCCACCAGCGCGACGGCGGCCATGACGAGGCCGAGCACCTGTGCACCTGTGACCGGGAGCGACTGCGAGGCGGCCGCTGCCTCGACGTCGGCGCTCACCCGGCCGGTGCTGACCGTGCCGGTCTGCGCGCGCGTCTCGACGGCCTCCGCGTCGTCGGCGCCACCGGCGCCACCCGCCGGGACGTCGTCGGACGGCCCCTGCTCGGCGACGGCGGCGGGGGCGGTCTCCGAGGCGGTCGGGGACGGCTCCGCGGGCGGCGCCTCCGTGGCGGCCTGCGGGGTCGGCGTCGGCGACTCCTCGGCGGGCGTGTTCCCGTCGTCCGCCGGCGGGGTCGTCTGCTCCGCGGGCTCCAAGGGCTCGGTCGGAGGCGTGGTCGCCGTCTCGGGCGTCGGTGACGGCGCCGGGGCGTCGACGTACTCGACGGCGTAGTGGCTGATCGCCCGGCACTTGCCGCCGGTCGGGTACGCGATCGTGATCTCCGCGACGGGCACGTCGAGCTCGACGATCTTGGGTCCCTCGCCCCGCTTGGCCGACCCGGCCTTCACGCAGTACGCGGAGATGAGCTCGCCCTCGGGCGCGTGCAGGGTGATCGTCTGCTTCTCGCCGTCGACGTCCGTCTTCGGCTCGTCCATGTCCGGGCAGACGTTGTCGTCCCAGGTGCGCGTGTCCTCGGGCCACGAGTAGCGCTCGCCGTCCGCAGTGGCCGAGCCGCCGTCCCAGGAACCGCCGGTGCGCGAGTCGCCCGTCCCGCTCCAGTCTCCGTGGCCGGCGGGCAGCGCGACGGCAGGGCCGGCAGCGAGGCCGGCCGTGAGTCCGGCGGCGAGCAGGAGCGACGCTCCGAGGACGGTGGGTGGGCGCACGAGCACTCCAAAGGGCAGGCGGGATCGACCGCGACATACAAAGGCGCGGCCCTCCGGCCGCGCCCGAATGCTAACGAGACGGACCTTCCCGGGGAAGGGTGAAATTTCGGACGAGTCGCCCGCGCCGCCGACGTCGCGTCAGTGGCGGCCGCGCCCCCCGCGGGGGCGTCCGCGCCCCGGCTTCCCACCGCCACGTGGGCGGGGCGTCCTGCCCACGCCCCGGCCGCCGTCCCGCCGCCCCGCGGCACGGCGTGCGTCCGCGGCGCCGCGCGGCGCCTCCTCCGTCTCGGCGCGCTCGCGCCCGGCACGCCCGCGCGAGCTGTTGACGGTGCGGCCGCGCACGATGCCGATCATCTCCTCCACCTGCTCGTGCACGTCGTCCGGCAGCCCTTCGACCAGCCACGCGAGGCCCACGGGCGCCTTGGGCCCGCCGTCGAGCACCCGGTAGGTGACGTCCTTGCGGTGGTGCAGCCGTGCGAGCGACATCGGCACGACGGTCACGCCGACCCCCGTGGCCACCAGCGCGATCGCGTCCGCCGCCGTCGCCGGCCGCTCCGGCTCGACGACGCCGCCCGCGCCGTCGTCGTACGCCTCGGGCGCCCGGCCGGGCACGGCCTCGCCCGCCGGGTAGAGCACGTCGTCCGCCGGCAGCCACACGACGTCGTCCGCCAGGTCGTCCGCCGTGACGACCTCCTCCTCCGTGGTCGCCGCGAGCAGGTGGTCGCGCGAGACGGCGACGACCGGCAGCTCCGTGTACAGGGGGATGGCGTGCAGCACGTCGCCGTCCACCGGCAGGCGCAGGAGCGCGGCGTCGACGCGCCGCCCGGCCAGCGCGGCGGGCGCGTCGGCGACCTCCGTCTGCACCAGCTCGAGGCGGACGTCCGGGAGCCTGTCACGCCACGTGCGCGCCCACCGGCCCGGCGTCGCGCCCGGCACGTAGCCGAGCCGGAAGGCCGGGCGGTCGTCGTCGGGGCGCACGCCGTCCTCGGGGGTCTCGTCGGGGGCGCCGTCGAAGGCGTCGTCCGCGGCGTCGTCGAGGGCATCGCCCGGCTGGTCGGTCACGGCACCAGGCTACGTGGGCGTGCCGCGCCGCCCGCCGCGACTACCCTGGTACCCATGGCCGGAACCCCCTTCTCCCAGCAGGTCCTCAAGCCGACGAACGCGGCGAAGAAGCTCGGGGTGTACCTGCCCGCCACCCCGCCCGAGTTCCAGGAGCACGGCGTGACGCGCGCCGAGCTCGAGGAGCTCGAGTCCAACCCGCCGGAATGGCTCGCCGACCTGCGCCGCAACGGCCCGCACCCGCGTCCTGTGGTCGCCGGCCGCCTCGGCATCTCCATCGCCGGCCTCGCGCGCGGCGGCATCACCGACCCGCTCACCACCGAGCAGATCAACGAGCTGCGCGACGACCCGCCCGCGTGGCTGGCCACCGAGCGGGAGACCGCCGCCAAGGTGCGCGAGGAGGAGGACCGCGTCAAGGTCAAGGCGACGGAGCAGGCCGCACGCCAGTCGCGGCGCTCCCGCTGAGCCGCTCGCGTCACGCGAGACGCGCGTCACGTGCGATCGCTCAGTCGCGCGCGGCGGCCCGGTCCGTGTGACCGAGCGCGAGGTCCGGCGCGACCGCGTCGCGGACCGCGCGCTTGAGCGGCGGGATCTCCGGGAACCCGCCCTCGACGGCGCGGTCCCACAGCAGCACCGCGGGTCGGCCGTCGCCCGGGTCCAGCTCCACCCGGAAGACGCCGCCCGTGCCCGGCACCAGGGCCACCTCGCCGAGCCGGGTGCGGAACGTCTGCAGGAGCTCCTGCGCCACCCATGCCGCACGCATCAGCCAGCGGCACTGTGTGCAGTAGGTGATCGACACCCGCGCGGACGACTCGGGCGCGGCTTCGGCTTCGCTCATGGCGCCAGGGTAGGTCGCGGGCCCGACCCGGGCGGGTGATCGTGACCCGGGTCAGGGACACTGGTCGGGTGCACCACTCCTCTGAGCCCGACGCCACGCCCGATCCCACGCCTCCCGCCGACCCCGCCGCACGACTGGCGGCGGTCCTGGCCGAGCTGACCCCTTGGCCCGAGGACGGCTCCCGCCCGGACGGCCCGGTCGCCGTCGACGCCACCGACCGGCTGCTGCTCGACGAGGCCGCCCCCCTCCTCACCACGGCGGGCCCGGGCGACGTCGTGATCGTCGGCGACCGGTTCGGCGCGCTCGCTCTCGGGGCGCTGACGCTCGGCCCCGGCGAGGTCCGCACGTCCACCGACGCCGTCACCGCCGAGGCCGCGCTCCGGCACCACCTGGGCGAGCCGCTCATGGCCGCCGTCCGGGGCGACCGGGACGAGGTCGACGTCAAGGGCTTCGACCACCTCGAGCCCGGGCTGTTCGACGGCGCCCGCCTCGTGCTGCTGCAGCTCCCGTCGTCGCTCGCCGAGCTCACCGAGATCGCGGAGGCGATCGCCCGGGAAGCCGCGGACGACGTCACCGTCCTGGCCGGCGGCCGCGTCAAGCACATGACGCGCTCGATGAACGAGGTGCTGGCCGCGTCGTTCACCGACGTCCGCGCCAGCCTCGCGCGCCAGAAGTCCCGGGTGCTCGTGGCGACCGGCGTCCGGCCGGAGGCGCGCGAGGCCGCCGCGTCCTTCCCCGCGCGCGCCGTCCTGCGGGACGACGAGCTCCTGGCCGCCGCGACCCCCGCGGGCGGGGCACCGCCGGAGAGCGTCACCGTCGCCGCGCACGGCGGCACGTTCGCCGGCCCCGCGCTGGACCTCGGCACCCGGTTCCTGCTCACGACGGCGGACAAGTGGCCCACCGCGGACCGCGTGCACGACGCGCTGGACCTCGGCAGCGGCACCGGGCTGCTCGCCACCGTCCTCGCGCTGCGCTACCCGGAGGCCCGGGTGGTCGGGACGGACCGGTCGGCCGCCGCCGTGGCGTCGACGCGGGCCACGGCCGAGGCCAACGGCGCCGGCCGGCGTGTCGTCGTCGTGCGGGGTGACGCCGGCGAGGGCCTGGAGCCCGCGAGCCTCGACCTGATCCTGCTCAACCCGCCGTTCCACGACCGCGCCGCCGTGCGCACGGACGCCGCGCACCGGATGTTCGTCGCGGCGGGGCGCGCGCTGCGCCAGGGCGGCGAGCTGTGGTGCGTGTTCAACACGGCGCTGCACTACCGGCAGGCGCTCACCCGGGCCGTCGGGCCCACCGTGCACATCATGCAGAACCCGAAGTTCACGGTCACCCGGTCCCGCCGCCGCTGACACGAACGGCGAGGTAGCTCGATCCTGCGGACCGGACTACCTCGCCGTCGGTGTCAGCGCACCCGGTGTCAGCGGACGTCGACGACGTCCACGACGAAGACGAGGGTCGCGCCGCCGGGGATGCCGGCCTGCGGCACACCGCGCTGGCCGTAGCCGTGCTCGGACGGGATGGACAGCAGCACGCGGTCACCGACGTTGCGGCCGACCAGGCCCTTGTCCCAGCCGCCGATGACCGCGCCCACGCCGATCGGGAAGTCGATGGTCTGGCCGCGGTCGTAGGAGTTGTCGAACACGCCGCCGGCCCAGGTCTGGCCGAGGTAGTTGACGACGATGGTGCGGCCGGCGTCGACCACCGGGCCCGTGCCCTCCTCGAGCACCTGCACCTGCAGGCCGGCGGGGGCGTCGCCCTCCGGGAACGTGATCGCGGGCTTGTCGCCGAAGCCGCCGGTGGCGGTGGGGAGCGTGGTCACAGAGGTACCTCGTCTTCGTCGTCGTCATCCAGAAGGACCGCCGGGCGACAGCCCGGGCGGCGATGCGCCGTCCAGCCTACGCGGAGGTGCGCACCGGTTCCCCGGCGACGGCCCGCAGCGCGGCGAGCGCCGTCCGGACCGGCGGGGTCTCGGCGACGGCGTCCTGGACCAGCGCGTAGATGGACCGCACGGGGACCGGCCGCTGCACCGGCACCGCGACCGTGCCGGGGGTGGGCCGCACGGCGCCCAGGGCGGGCAGCACGGTGATGCCGATGCCCGCCGCGACGAAGGCGACGGCCGTCGGGTAGTCGTGCGCCTCGACGGCGAACGCGGGCGCGAATCCCGCCGCGCGGCACGCCTCCAGCAGGTTGCGCCGGCACCAGCCGCGGGCGAAGTCGTTGTCGATCCAGCGCTCCCCGACGAGCTCGACGAGCTCGATCTCGCCGCGGTCGGCCAGCGGGTGGGACTCGGGCAGGACGGCGACGTACGGGTCGTCGCGCAGGTGATGGGCAGTGGTGCCGGCGGCGGGCACGAAGTCGGGCTGCGCGACGGTGAGCTGCAGGTCCGCGCGCCGGGACGGGTCGGTCGAGATCTCCTCGGTCAGCTCGAGGTCGAGGCGCACGCCCGGGAACGCGGCGGTCAGCGCGCTCACCACCGACGGGAGCCAGGCCGCGCCGACGGACGCGAAGTAGGCGACGGACAGGCTGCCGGAGCGGCCGGAGCGCAGGTCGGCGACGAACGTCTCCACCTCCCCCAGGCGCGCGAGGAGGCCGTCCGCCTGCACGGCGAGGGCCTTGCCCGCCGCCGTGGGGCGCACCCCGCGGCCGTGCCGGGCGAGCAGCTGCAACCCTGTCTCGCGCTGCAGGGCCGACACGTGCTGGCTCACGGCGGACGGCGTGTAGCCGAGATTGGTCGCCGCGGCGGCGACCGAGCCGCTGGCGACGACGGACCGGAAGACGCGGAGGCGGTGGACGTCGAGCATGCGCACGACGCTACAGCCGCACTGAAGAATTCGGTAGATATCTGAACTGGTGCTTTCGGGTCGGCGGCGGGCAGGATCATGCCCATGACGACGCCCGCCCGCCCCGACGCCCCCACCGCGATCCCGCCCGGGGCGCCGACGGCGACCTCCGCCGATGCACCGGCGACACGCGGTGCCCTCACCCTGCTCGCGATGGCCGTCACCGCCGTGCTCTGGGCGTCGGCGTTCGTCGGGGTCCGCGCCGTCGGGCACGACCTCGACGCCGGCGCGCTCACCCTCGGCCGCGTCGCCGTGGGGAGCGTCGCGCTGACCGTGATGGTGCTGGTCGTGCACGCCCGCCGGCGCACGCCCGTCCGGCTCCCGCGAGGCCGGGTGCTCGTCCTCGTGCTCGCGTGGGGCGTCGCGTGGTTCGGCGCCTACAACCTCACGCTCAACGCCGCCGAGCAGCACCTCGACGCCGGCACCACGGCCCTGCTCGTCAACATCGCGCCGATGCTGGTGGCCGTGCTCGCCGGGTTCCTGCTGGGCGAGGGCTTCCCCCGGCGGCTCCTGGTGGGGATCGCGATCGCGTTCACCGGGATCGTCGTGATCGCGGTGGCCACCACGACCGGCCGGTTCGACGCCGTCGGCGTGCTCCTCGGCCTCGCCACCGCCGTGCTGTACGCCGGCGCCGCGACGCTGCAGAAGCGCCTCCTGCCCCACGCGGACGCCCTCACCATGACCTGGCTGGGCTGTCTGGCCGGCACCGTGGCCGCGCTGCCGTTCCTGCCCGCGCTCGTGACGCAGGCCGGGGCCGCGCCGGCGTCGTCCCTGCTCGGCGTCGTCTATCTCGGGATCTTCCCGACGGCCATCGCGTTCAGCACCTGGGCGTACGTGCTCAAGCGCGTCAGCGCCGGCCGGGCGGCCGCGTCGACCTACTCCGTGCCGCCGCTGGTGGTGCTCATGTCGTGGGTGCTCCTCGACGAGGTCCCGGTGCCCGTCGTCCTGGTGGGCGGCGTGCTGGCCCTGGCCGGCGTCGCCGTCGCGACCCTTCCCCGTCGCGCCGCCAGAGCCAGGTGACGGGACGACGACACCTGGGGTTCTGACGGGTCGCCGCTCAGAGGGCGGCGGCCTTCGCCTCCAGCACCCCGCGCTCACGGGCGTTGCCGCACAGGCGGGCGGCGAGCTCCAGCTCGCCCCGCGCCTCGTCGCGCCGCCCGAGCCGCGCGAGCAGCTCGCCGCGCACCGACGGCAGCAGGTAGGACCCGGACAGCACCTCGCGGGCGACGAGGTCGTCCACGAGCCCGAGCCCCGCGGCCGGCCCGGACGCCATCGCCACCGCGACGGCGCGGTTGAGCTCGACGACGGGCGACGGCGCCACGCGGCCCAGCGCCTCGTACAGCACCACGATCCGGTCCCAGTCCGTCTCGGCCACCGACGCCGCGACGTCGTGCTGCTCGGCGATGGCGGCCTGCAGCCCGTACGGCCCGAGGCCCCGGCCGACGGCGACCGCCCGGGCGAGCGCGTCACGACCGCGCCGGATCGCCGACCGGTCCCACCGGCGCCGGTCCTGGTGCTCCAGGAGCACCGGCTCGCCGTCCGGGCCGGTGCGTGCGGGGAACCGGGCCGCGGTGAGCTCCAGCAGGGCGAGCAGCCCGAAGGTCTCGGGGTCCGGGGAGAGCCGGGTGAGCACCCGGGCGAGCCGGACGGCCTCGTAGGCCAGGTCCGGACGCATCCAGTCGTCGCCGCCCGACGCCGTGGAGCCCTCCGAGAAGATGAGGTACACGACGTTCAGCACGGAGCCGAGCCGCTCCGCGCGGTCCTCGGCGGCCGGCACCTCGAACGGCACCCGCGCGGCCGTCAGCGTCTTCTTCGCGCGGGTGATGCGCGCCTGCACAGTGGGCACGGGCACGAGGAACGCGCGGGCGATCTCCTCGCTGCCGAGCCCGGCCACCACGCGCAGCGTGAGCGCGACCCGCGCCTCCTTGGACAGCACCGGGTGGCATGCCACGAACAGCAGCGCGAGCCGGTCGTCCTCGATCTTGTCCGGGTCCCACAGCAGGTCGTCGCCCGCCTCGGCGACCGTTCCCGGCCCGCCGGTGACGGCGCCCCCCTCGCCGAGGTCCCGGGCCAGCGCCGCGTACCGGTCGTCCCGGCCGGACCTCCGCCGGAACGCGTCGATCGCGCGACGGCGCCCCGTCGCGAGCAGCCACGCCACGGGGTCGCGCGGGACCCCGTCGCGCGGCCAGGCGACCAGTGCCTCCGCGAGCGCCTCCGACGCGACGTCCTCCGCGAGCGCGAAGTCGTTCGTGTACCGGGCGAGCGCGCCGACGATGCGGCTGGACTCGATGCGCCAGACCGCCTCGACGACGCGACGAGAGGCCGCGCCGTCGTCGGCGCGGCCCTCGTCGTGCGGCACGACCGCGGTCACTGGGCCCGCTGGGCCTGCTCCTCGCGCCACCCCTGCTCCTTCTGGATCCACTCGTCGTCCTGCGGGAAGTCCTCGGGGCCGTTGACCCGGCGCACCTCGAGCTTGGTGCCGGCGCCGCTCAGCGGAGCGCGCTTGGCCCACTCGATCGCCTCCTCCTTGGAGGCCACGTCGACGATCCAGAAGCCGTTGAACAGCTCCTTGGTCTCCCCGTAGGGCCCGTCGGTGACGACGGGCGTGTCGGTGCTGAAGTCGACGACCGCGCCCTCGGACGCGTCGGACAGCCCCTCGCCCGCGGCCAGCACGCCGGCGTTCATCATCGACTCGTTGTAGCGGCCCATCGCGGCGATGACCTCGGTGAAGTCCATCTCCTCGTAGGCGGCCTGGCCCTCGTCGGTCCCCCGCATGATCAGCATGTACTTGGCCATCGTCCTGCTCCTTGTCGTGATCGCGGTCACCCTCGTGGCGACCTTCTCATCCCCAGGTCGAACGGGAAACCGCGGGATCGACATCGGCTCCGAAGTTTTTTCGAGGAACCTCTTGCCACCGTTGGCTAACAGTATTAGCTTGTTGGCTATGGACATGACCACGACCGTGCAGACCCGGTTCCTCTCCCGCCCCGAGGGGCGGCTCGCCTACACCGACGCGGGCCGCGGCCCGCTCGTCGTCGCGGTCCCCGGCATGGGCGACCTGCGCTCCACCTACGACGACGTCGTCCCCGCGCTCGTGGCCGCCGGCCACCGGGTCGTCGTCGCGGACCTGCGCGGCCACGGCGACTCCGACACGACGTTCACCACCCACGGCGACGTCGCCACCGGCACCGACCTCGTCGCGCTGGTCGAGCACCTCGACGCCGGGCCCGCCGTCCTGGTCGGCAGCTCCATGGGCGGGTCGGCCGCAGTGTGGGCCGCCGCCGAGCGGCCCGACCTGGTCCGCGGGCTGGTGCTGCTCGCCCCGCACCTGCGCGAGCTCGCCACCCCCGGCCAGCTGCGCCTCAACCGCCTGCTGTACCGCGCCCTGTTCACCGGACCCTGGGGCGCGGCGGCGTGGGCCTCGCTCTACACCTCGATGTTCGCCAAGGGGCGCAAGTCCTCCCGGCACGCCGAGCACGTCGCGCAGATCCGCCGCAGCATGACGGACCGGGCGCACCTGCGCTCGTTCCGCGACCTCGCCGTCGCGCTCGACCACTCCGTGATCGAGCCGCTCGTCGGCCGGGTGCAGGCACCCTCGCTGGTCGTCGTCGGCGAGCTCGACCCCGACTACAAGGACGCGGGCGCGGAGCTCGCCCGGATGCGCGACGCGCTCGGCGGCCGGGAGCTCCTCGTCCCCGGCGTCGGCCACTACCCGCAGCACCAGGCGCCAGAGGCCGTCACCCCGGCCGTCCTCGACTTCCTCGCCGGCCTGCCCGCCGCGGGGCACGACGGCGTCGACGAGGGGGGCGCCCGTGCCTAGGGCCGGGCTGTCGCGGGACGCGGTGGTCCGCATCGCCCTGGAACAGGTGGACGCGGGCGGGCCCACCGGTCTCGCCGACCTCACGCTCGCCAAGGTGGCAGCGTCCGCCGGGGTGGCCACCCCGAGCCTGTACAAGCACGTCGGCTCGCTGGCGGCGCTGCGCCGGCACGTCGCGCTGGTCGCCCTGGAGGAGCTGACGACGGCGAGCGCCGCGGCGACCGTCGGCCGCGCCGGCCCTGACGCCCTGCGCGCCCTCGCCCACGCGTGGCGGGCCTACGCCTCCGCGCACCCCGGCCGGTACGCCGCCGTCCAGCTCGCGCCCGACCCGGAGGCCGCCGAGGACGCCGAGCACCGCACCGCCGCGGCACGCGTCGTCGCGCTGGTCGGGGCGGTGCTGCACGGCTTCGACCTCCCGGACGACCGCACGATCGACGCGGTACGGGTGGTGCGCGCCGGTGTGCACGGCTTCGTGGTCCTCGAGCTCGGCGGCGGGTTCCGGCTGCCGGAGGACCTGGACCGCAGCTTCGACGCCCTGGTCGACATGCTGGTCACCGGCGTCACCGCCCTCGCCGACGCGCCGTCGTCGCCCGACCCTCAGGAGCAGCCGTGACCCGCGCGACGCCCGCCCCCGCCGCGCGTCCGGCGGCGCCCGCCCCCACCCGGAGCACCACGGCCTGGACCGTGGCCGGCGCCTCCGCGGCCGGCGTGCTCCTGCTGCTGTTCCCGGCGCTCCGGCCGTGGCCCGACGAGTCCGTCCCGGCCCTCGCGCTCGCCCAGGCTTTCGCCTCGGACCGCTGGGTGCTCGCCCACCTCTGCGGGATCGCGGGGCTCGGCCTGCTGGCCCCCACGTTTCTCGGGCTGCGCGCGGTGCTGCGCGGCCGCGCCGCGCGGACGGGGGCCGCGACCGCCGCGGTCGTCACCGCCTGGGCGGGTGCCGGGCTGTGCGCCCTGTACTTCGGCGCCGAGATCTTCGGCATCCGCACCATCGCCCAGGCCGCGCTGCGCACCGGCGACCCCACGCTGCTCGCCGAGGTCGACGTGCTGCGGGAGCAGCCCGCCGCGATGACGGTCTTCGGCCTGGGCCTCGCCCTCGTGGCGGCGGCCGGGGTCCTCGCGGTCGTCGCGACCTGGCGCGGCGGGCTCCGTCCGCCGTGGGTCGGGATCCCCCTCGCCGCCGGGCTGGTGCTCTACCTGCCGCAGTTCTTCGGCGCCCCCGCGGTGCGGGTCGGGCACGGCGTGCTCGTCGCCCTCGGCCTCGGGCTGCTGGCCTGGGCCGTCTCCCGGCCCACGAGCACGGACACGACGACGGCCGGCCACCCCGCGGGGTGACCGGCCGTCGGCCGTGGTGCGTGCCGGAGCGTCAGTCGCCGCTCTGGAAGATCGCCAGCAGGCGCAGGAACTCCAGGTACAGCCAGATCAGGGTGACGAGCAGGCCGAACGCCGCCGACCAGGCGAACTTGGCCGGGACACCCTGCTCGACGCCGCGCTTGATCGAGTCGAAGTCGACGATCAGCGAGGCAGCCGCGAGGCCCACCGCGAACAGGCCGATGACGATGCCGAGCGTGCCGCCGCGCATGCCCCAGCCGTCGAGCACGTTCGTCCAGATCAGGACGACGTTCACGAGGGAGAAGACCAGGTAGCCCACCATGGCGATGAGGAGCCAACGGGTGAACTTCGGGGTCACACGGACCTTGCCGGAGCGGAACAGCAGCAGCGCCGCGCCGAAGGTGCAGATCGTGGCGAGCACCGCCTGGCCGACCACGCCGTCGTAGAACGACTCGTAGTACGCGGAGATGCCACCGAGGAAGACACCCTGCGCCACCGTGTACAGCATGATCAGCACGGGACTCGGGTTGCGCTTGAACGCGTTCACCAGGCCCAGCACGAGGCCGACGACCATGCCGATCGGCCAGATGCCCGGCGCCATCGTCCAGGTCGCCGCCGCCACCACGACGAGCAGCGCGAGCAGGCCGCCCGTCTTGATGACGACGTCGTCGTAGGTGAGGCGCTTCGTGTCGGCCGTGGTGGCCGACGGCGCCTGGTACATGGCGTCGAGGCTCGCGGCGTCCGCGGCCTGCGCGCCGGTGGTGCCCGCGGATCCGGCGCCGTAGGCGACCTGCCCGTACTGCGGCTGCGCCGTCGCGGTGCTACCGGTCCGGGCCCCACGGCGTGCGGCGGTGCGGCGGGGCTCGCCGAAGACGTCGCTGTTCGAGAAGACGGGGTTGCTCATGAACTCCTCCTGGTCGCGGCTGCCGGGTGCCGACGACGGGTCGTCGCGCGCGCAGTGCCGGGTCGCTGGCCGTGCGATCCATGCTAGTGAACGCGCGGACGTACGCAGACGTTCCCGCGCGACCTCCCTCTCTTCGAGCGAGCATGGTCAGCAGAGTTCCCGGAGCCGCTCCGGGGGACAAGGGGCATCATGATCGAGGCGCACGGACTGACCAAGAGGTACGGCCCGAAGCTGGCGGTCGACGACGTGACGTTCACCGTGCGCCCCGGCACCGTGACGGGCTTCCTCGGCCCCAACGGCGCCGGGAAGTCCACGACGATGCGCATGATCATGGGCCTCGACCGGCCCACGGCCGGGCGGGTCACCGTGAACGGGCGCCCGTACGCGCAGCACACCCGCCCGCTGGCCGAGGTGGGGGCGCTGCTGGAGGCGAAGGCCGCGCACCCGGGCCGCACGGCGCGCCAGCACCTGCTGGCGCTGGCCGCCACGCACGGGATCGCGCCCTCGCGCGTGGACGAGGTCGTCGAGCTCACCGGCCTGGCCGCCGTCGCGCGCAAGCGCGTGGGCGGCTTCTCGCTCGGCATGGGGCAGCGCCTCGGCATCGCCGTCGCGCTGCTGGGCGACCCGCGCACCCTCATCCTCGACGAGCCCGTCAACGGCCTGGACCCCGAGGGGGTGCTGTGGGTGCGGAACCTCGCCCGCTACGTGGCGGGCGAGGGCCGCACCGTGTTCCTGTCCAGCCATCTCATGAGCGAGGTGGCGCTCACGGCCGACCACGTCATCGTCATCGGACGCGGCCGCATCCTGGCGGACATGCCCGTGCAGCAGCTGGTGGACGGCGCCTCGCGGCGACTCGTGCGCGTGCGCTCCCCGCAGGCCGCCGCCCTGGCGGAGGCGCTGCGGCGGGAGGGCGGCGCCGTCGCGCCGGGCGACGACGGCGCCCTCGAGGTCACCGGCGTCGACGCGGCGCGGGTGGGCGAGCTCGCCGCCGTGGGCGGCGTCGTCCTGCACGAGCTCACCCCGGTGGCCTCCACCCTCGAGGAGGCCTATCTCGAGCTGACGGCCGACGCCGTCGAGTACCAGACCGAGAGACCCGCCGACGCCCTGGCGGGCGCCGCCCGTCCCGACACCCCGGAAGGGAGCCACCGATGACCGCGCCGACCACGACCGCCGAGGCCGCCCGCAGCACGACGGCCGTGCAGCGGGTGACGTTCACGCGGGTGCTGCGCGGCGAGTGGATCAAGTTCCGCACCCTGCGCTCGACCGTGTGGACCGTGGTGATCACCGCCGTCGTCATGGTGGGCCTGGCGCTCATGATGGCCGCGATCATGCAGGTGGCGGCCGACACCCCCGAGATGTCCGAGGGCATGTCCCAGGACCCGGGGCTGCAGGCGATCGGCCTCACCGGCACGACGATCGTCACGTTCGGCTACTCGTTCGGGGCCCTCGCCGTGGGCGTGCTGGCCACGCTGATCGTCACCAGCGAGTACTCCACCGGCACCGTCCGCTCCACGTTCGCGGCCGTGCCGCGCCGGCTGCCCGTGCTGTGGGCCAAGCTGGTCGTCATCGTGCTCACCACCGCGGTGGTGGTGGCCGTCGCGCTCGCGATCGCCTACGTCGCCACCGCCCCCTTGCTCGAGGACGCCGGGCTGAGCGTGGACCTCTCCGACCCGGAGCAGGTGCGCGCGCTGGTCGGCTGCGTGCTCTACCTCGCCACCGTGGCCGCGTTCGCCCTGGCCGTGGGAACCCTGATGCGGCACAGCGCGGGCGCGATCTTCACGATCGTCGCGATCTTCTTCGTGGTGCCGCTGATCTTCAGCATCGTCGTCCAGGCCACCGACGCCGCGTGGACCGACTGGGTCAACAAGCTGCTGCCCAGCGTGGCCGGCGAGCGCGTCATCTCGCGCGGCGCCGCGACCGACGTGCTGCTCGACCCGTGGGTCGGCTACGGCGTCCTCGCCGGGTACACCGTGGTGCTGCTCGTCGTCGCGGCCGTGACGCTCAAGCGCCGCGACGCCTGACCCGGCCGGCACGCCGCCGGCCGAGCAGGCTCGGCCGACGGGTACGGCCGGCGGTCCCCGTCAGGCGGGGTCGGTACCCGCCTCGCGGCGGGCGACCGCGGCGGCCTCCTCGGCCTGCTCCGCCCTCTCCGCGGCGCGGGCCGCAGCCCGCTCCGCCTTCTCCGCCCGGCGCACCACGCGGGAGTCGCGCTTCGTGCGGCGGCGCTCCTTGCGGCGCTCGATGAGCTCGTAGAGCACGGGCACCACGAACAGCGTGAGCAGCGTCGAGGAGATGAGGCCGCCGATGACCACGAGCGCCAGCGGCTGGCTGATGAACGACCCGCCGCCGGTGAGGCCGATCGCCATCGGCGTCAGCGCGAAGATCGTCGCCAGCGCGGTCATGACGATGGGCCGCAACCGCTTGCGGGCGCCCTCGCGCACGGCCTCCTCCAGCGCCCGGGGGTGTTCCCTCGACGGGTCCCGGTACTGGTTGATGAGGTCGATGAGCACGATCGCGTTCGACACCACGATGCCCACCAGCATCAGCACACCGATGAGCGCCGGGACGCCCAGCGGGGTGTCCGTGGCGAGCAGCGCCAGCAGCGCGCCCGTGGCGGAGAACGGCACCGAGACCAGCAGGATCAGCGGCTGCACCAGCGACCCGAAGGTCGCGACCATCACCAGGTAGACGATGGCGATCGCGGCCACCAGCGCCAGGCCGAGGTCGGCGAAGGCGTCCGCCTGGTCGGCGGCGACGCCACCGACCTCCACGGTCGCCCCGGCCGGCAGGTCGAGGTCGTCGGTCGCGGCGGTGATGTCGGCGCTGAGCGTGCCGACGTCCTGGGTCTCGGGCGTCACCGACACGGTCGCGGACCGCTCGCCGTCCGTGCGGGAGATCGACGTGGGCACGTCGACCTTCTCGACGGTCGCGACATCGGTGAGCGGCACCATGCCCGCCGCGGTGGGGACCTCGAGGTCCTCGATCGCGCCCTGCGTGGCCGGCGCGTCACCGGTCCGCACCACGACGTCGGTGGGCCCGTCGCCCAGGTCGACCTCGCCCACGGTCTGCTCGGGCTCCATCGCGGCGGCGACGATCCCGGAGACCTGGGTCTCGGACAGCCCCGCCTCGGCCGCCTTCTCGCGGTCGACGGACACCTGCACCACCTGCTGCGCGGCGGCGAGGTCGTTGGTCACCTCGGCCACGCCATCCAGGTCGGACACCGCGTCGGTGACCCGCTGGGCGGCGGTCTCGAGGTCGTCGCTGTCGTTCGCCTGCACGACGAGGTCCACGGTGGTCGAGCCGAAGCCGGAGTCCCCGCCCGAGACGCTGACCTCGGTGGTCACCCCGCTGTCGGCCAGCGGCTCGACGGCGTCGCGGATCTCGTCCTGCGCCTCGACGCCGTCGGCGTCGGGGTCGAGGGTGATGGCGAAGGTCGCCTGCGGGGCGGAGCCCCCGCCCATGAACGCGGCCATCGCGGCGTCGCCCGAGCCGACCGTGGTCTGCACGCTCTCGACGGCGTCCACGCCGGCCAGGGCGTCCTCGACCTCGGCGGCCGCGGCGTCCTGCGCCTCGAAGGACGCGCCGGTCTCGAACGACTGCGTCACGGTGACGGTGTCCTGGCCGGAGTCGCCGATGAAGTTGGTCTCCAGGCGCGGCACCAGCGCGAGGGTGCCGCCCAGCACGGCGACCGCGACGACGAGCGTCACCCACGGGTGCCGCAGGGCGGCGCCGAGGCTCGGCACGTACGCACGCTGCCACAGGCCGCGGCGTTCCTTGGCCTCGGCGGCCTCGCGGACCCGCTCCGCCTCGGCCGGGTCGGTGGCCACGGACGGCGACTTGACGAACCAGTACGCGAGCACGGGCACGATCGTCAGGGCGACGACCAGCGACGCGAGCATCGCGATCGCCACGGTCATCGCGAAGGGCCGGAACAGCTCGCCCACCATGCCGCCGACCAGCGCGATCGGGAGGAAGACGGCGACCGTGCTGATGGTGGACGCGGTGATCGCGCCGCCCACCTCGCGCACGGCGGTGAGGATCGCCGCCTTCTTGTCCTCCCCGTACGACAGGTGTCTCTTGATGTTCTCGATGACCACGATGGCGTCGTCGACGACGCGGCCGATCGAGATGGTCAGGGCGCCCAGCGTGAGGATGTTCAGCGTGTAGCCGGTGGCGTTCATGACCACGAAGGTCACGGCGAGCGACAGCGGGATCGACACGGCCGACACGAGCGTGGAGCGCACGGACATCAGGAAGACGAGGATGATGATCACCGCGAAGACGAGGCCGAGCCCGCCCTCGGTGGCGAGGCCCTCGATCGACTCCTCGATGAACGGCGCCTGGTCGAACACGACGGCGGTGGTGACCCCGGCGGCCTCGAGCTGGGGCCGCAGGTCGTCCATGGCGTCCTGGACGGCGTGGGAGACGTCGACGGTGTTGCCGTCCGGGGTCTTGGTGATGGCGACGCCCAGCGAGGACTCGCCGTCGAGCCGGGACTGGGAGGTGGCCTCCACCGGCACGACCTCCACGGTCGCCACGTCGGAGAGCGTCACGGGCTCGGGGGCGGCCGGTGTCTGCGCGGCGGAAGGGTCGGTGGCGCCGGGCACGGAGCCCTGCGCGGAGCCGTCGGCCGCGGGCGGAGCGCCCGTGCCGTCGCCGACCTCGCCGGTGGTGCCCCCGGTGGCGTCGCCCGCGCCCGTCGTCGCGCCGGCGCCGGTGGCCGGGTCCGGCACGAGCGGGAGCGCCTTGAGCTCCTTGACGCTGTCGATGCTGGAGCCGGCCTGCACGGAGTAGGTGACGTCGTCGTCGGTGATGGTGCCGGCGGGCAGCACGACGCCGTTGTCCTTCAGCACGTCGGCGACGTCCTGCGTCGTCAGGCCCGCCTCGGCGAGCTTCTTCGTCTTGACGTCGACCAGCACCTGGTCGGTCTCGCCGCCGGTCACGGCGACCGAGCGGACGCCGTCGAGGTCCTCGAGCGCCGGCACGACGACGGTGTCGACCGTGTCCGCGAGCGCCGCGGCGTCCACGTCCTCGCCCGAACCCTGGCTGCCGGCGGCCGCGAGCTGGATGACGGGCAGGTCGTCGAGCGAGCCGGTGACGACCTGCGGCTCGACGTCCTCGGGGAGCTGGGACTGGACGCGCGTGACGGCGGTCTGCAGCCGCTGAGTGGCCGCGTCCATGTCGGTGCCGTACTCGAACTGCACGGTCGTGACCGAGCTGCCGGTGGACGCCGACGAGCCGATCGACTCGACGCCCTCGACCGACTGGGCGGCGGCCTCGAGCGGTTCGGTGACGCGCTGCTCCACCACCTCCGGCGACGCACCCGGGTAGGTCGCGACGACCGCGCCCGCAGGGAGCTCGAGGGACGGGATGAGCTCCTGCTTGAGGGAGCCCAGGCTCATCACCCCGAAGACGAAGATCGCGATCGTCGCCAGGGCGACGACGGCGCGGTTCGCCAGGGACAGGCGGGCAAGTCGGAACACGCTCACTCCAGAGGGCGGTCGGCATGGGAGGCACGACTCCGCTGTCGTGACGCTTGGGCTGAACGGACGATACGCGTCCCGAGTTCCCCGGCACATCGTCCGAAGGTCTGACGTCCGCCGACGGTCGTGCGGGTCGCACGAGGCGGACGGGCGCCGGGCGGTGGTCCGCCCGGCGCCCGTCGTCGCCCCTGCCCCGGTCCGACGTCCGGGGCGGAACCGTCACAGCTCGGACATGGCCTCCTCGGGCGTGCCCTCGACGGTGCGTGCGGCGCGGTTCCACCGCGACCACAGGACGCGCTCGCCGAGCTGCCCGGCCATCTGGTGCGCGGTGAGCAGGAAGACGACGACGCCCACGGCCAGCACCCCGACGCCGACCCAGTACGGGGCGGACGCGCCGACCGGGTGCAGCAGACCCGCGATCACGGGAGCCGGGGCGGCGAAGCCCCAGCGCACGAGGTTGAAGGCGCCGGTCGTGACGCGTCGGTCGGGGTCCCCGAGGGCCAGCGACAGGTCGGTGAGGATCGCGTTGGCGATCCCCATGAACACGCCCGCGACGACGAGCACGACGATCGACGCGGCCGTCGGGAGGCCGAGGGCGAGCAGCAGCGTCGTGACGAGCACGCCGGCGACGGCGATGCCGAGGGTCTGCACGGCGCCGATCGTGTGGGCCAGCTTGTGGCCGACGACGAGGATGCCGAACGCGAGGCCGAGGCCCCACGCGGTGAACACCAGGCCGAGGGGGACGACGTCGAGCCCGAGGAAGATCGGCGTGTAGCCGAGGATGATGAAGAACACGAAGTTGTACGTGGCGGTCACGACGGCGAGGGCGAGGAACGCGGGCTTGCGGAACAGGCCGAAGACCTGGCCCACGTGCAGCGGCGCCGGCTTCTCGGCGGGGTCCTTGAGCTTGGTGACGGACACGGCCAGGGCCACGATCATGAACAGGCCGCACGCGAAGAACGGCACGCGCCAGCTGATGCTGCCGAGCAGGCCGCCGATGAGGGGGCCGACGGCGAACCCGAGGCCGACGCAGGTCTCGAAGATGCCGACCACCCACTCGCGGTCGTTGGCGAGCGAGACGAGCAGCACCATCGCGGTGGCGAAGAACATGGCGTTGCCGAGGCCCCACAGGCCGCGCAGGGCGGCGAGCTGGCCGATCGACGTGCTCAGCGCGGCGAGGATCGCGGCGATCGCGACGAGCGTGACGCCAGCGCCGAGGATCTTCTTGTAGCCGAACTTCCCGGTGGCCAGCACGGCGGGGATCATGCCGACGGCCATCACCGCGATGTACGCCGTGAAGAGCAGCTCGATCTGCCACGTGGTGGCGCCGATCTCCTCGCCGATGATCGGGAGGATCGGGTCGACGACCGCGATGCCGGCGATCGCGAAGAACGCCGTCAGCGCGGTGGCGTAGATCGCGGTCTTGTTCGGTTCGTTGCGTGTGCCTGCCACGGACTCCTCACTCCTGCCCCACGGGTGCCGCGGGCTCGTCTTGCTGCGGTCTGCTGGTTGCCGCGCCGTCGTCGTCGCCGGCCCGCGCCGCTCCGGGCGGCGAGATGCCTGCATCATGCAGGCAATTTCCTTGTAGGATACACCTATGACCGCTTCCCCGGGAAACAATGTGGAGGACGAGCGCCCCGACCAGGGCGCGGGCGACGCGACCCCGGAGGTGATCGCCCGCGTCGAGCTCGGCCTCGCCCAGCTGCTGCGCCGCGCCGAGCGCACCACCGCGGCGACCACCGTCCGGACAGGGGGCCACGACCTCGACCGCTCCGGATACCTGCTGCTGCACGCCCTGCGCGACGACGGGCCCCAGCGCGTGCAGGCCCTCGCCGACCGGCTCGGGATCGACGCCTCCACCGTGACCCGCCAGGTCGTGGCCCTCGAGCGCGCGGGCCACGTGCGGCGCTCCCGCGACCCGCACGACGGCCGCGCCGTCGTCGTCACCGCCACCGCCAGCGGCCGGGACGCCCTGCGCGCGCAGCGCCGCCGTCGTGCCACCACGTACACGACCGTGCTTGCCGGCTGGGCGCCCGAGGACCGCACCCAGCTCGCCGACCTCGTCGAACGCCTCAACGCCGACCTCGACGCCTACAAGCGGGACACTCCCCCGGCCTGACCCGGGTGCGCCACCCCCGCAGAACGATTCTTCGAGGCAACGGTTGTCCCGGTCGCGGTCCCCGCCGCTCCTGGTTAGCGTCATGGTCGGTGCCCGCGGCGACGCCGTGCGCCAGCGACCCGCAGCGTCTTGCGAACCGGATCAGAGGAGATCGGCGTGAGCACCCAGGCCACCGCGGACCCGAGCCCCCACGAGCGACGGCGACGACGCGTGCAGCGCGCGGTCGCCTCCGCCGTCGCCACGGTGCTCGCGCTCGCCGTCTCGCTGGTCCTCGTCCCCGGACCGGAGAGCGAGTCCGCCCCGAAGTTCAACGTCCGGTGCGACGAGCTCATCGAGGGCATCGAGGGCATCGCCGACCTGGCCGACCTGCCGGGCGGAGGCCTGGACGACGCCTATACCGAGACGATCGACGACTACGAGTACGACAACCCGGCCGAGAAGCTCCGGCCCCGCCAGGAGCCGACCACGGCGGAGCTCGACGCCCTCACCGGCAGCTACGAGGACTACACGCCCGGCACCGAGGACCACATGCTGCGCCGCTGGAAGGTCTACGAGGGCGACTACGCGTGGGACCGGTGGCGCAACACCTACATCCCCGCGGTGTCGAACGACTACCGCGGCGACGGCTACCACCGGAACGTCGCGAAGCGCCTCAAGCTCGGCGGGGCCGACTGGATGTGCGAGGACAGCAAGCTCTGGGAGGAGCAGGGGCTCGACTCGAAGCGTCGGTACGACTCGGTGAACCGCAAGCTCAAGATCGCCTACGAGCTCAAGTCGGGCGACTCGCCGCTCAAGCTGGAGCAGCTGCGTGCGGACAAGGCGCTGCGGGCCAAGGGCTGGCGCGTCGTCTACATCTTCAGCAAGGAGCCCCGGCCGGGCCAGGTCCGCCTCCTGCAGCAGTACGGCATCGAGCACTCGAACCTGCGCTCGACGGCCGTGCCGAGGACCTCGTCCCCGCCCGGGAGCACCGCGATGGACCCGCGGTGCGCGACGTCCGCCCGGCCCTCGACGCTCGCCTGCCGCACCACAGCCGGCCCGGCCAAGCAGGTCGCGAACGGGTCCGGGCGCAACGCGGCCGAGGCCCGCGAGGGGCAGCGGATCCGCAACGACCTCGGGCAGGACAGCCGCCGCCCCGGCTTCGGCGCGAGGCGTCCGGGCGGGATCGACTGGCGCTCGCTCGAGCTCAGGTACGTCACCGACGACCCCGGGAACGACGACTACGGCTACGCCTTCTCCGCCGACGAGCTGCCCGACGACGGCGAGGCGGACCCCGGCTTCGGCGGCGAGGCCGCGCTCGACCTGTCCTCGGACGCGCTGTTCACCTGGCTCGCGCTGGACCCGAGCCAGTTCTGGGTCAACCTCAACCCCGACACCCCCGAGACCGTCATCGACGAGCAGTTCGCCACCACCGACGCCGGCCGCGTGCTGCTGCAGGCCGACCTCGAGTTCAAGCGCACCATCGCCGACGGCATGAACCCGGAGACGGAGCTCGGCAAGACCTTCTGGGACTCGCTGGAGCGCACCGAGGACGGCGTCATCTGTTACGACTGGTACCGGTTCTGGGTGGACCCGAAGCCCGCGACCGTCCGCCAGGACGACGGCGAGCTGTACATCCTCGACGCTCCGTTGCGCGCCCAGATCGAGCCGGTCGAGGTGGACTGGGAGATGCCGGGCGAGGACGTGTGCGCCGGCGCCCCCGAGGACGTCGTCGAGCGCAACAACCAGCGGATCGTCGACACCTACGCGCCGTACCTCGAGGAGGCGGTGAACACCGACCCCGTGTACGCGGACCTGCGCCGTGTGTACACCGCCCGCGTCGCGTCGGAGTGGATCAAGGAGCGCGACGCCGAGCGTCCCGGGGCCTTCCACGACGTCATCGGCACGAGCGACGTCTCCGCCTGGCCCGCGCGCACCCCGTGGGACCCGCAGGAGGTCTACGACCAGTACCTGGAGCGCCTGCAGACGCCGCTGTACCGGTACGAGTACGAGCACGGCGACATGGAGTACTGGCTGGAGATCACGGGCGGCGTCGAGTTCCCCGACGCCCCGCGCGACCCGGTGGACGCCGAGGCCTTCGAGCGGGACCACCCCCGGCTGCCCGGCACGGTGCGCAGCGCCCGGACCGAGGCGGCCAGCCTGCCCGTCGAGGCGCAGGGCGAGGTCGGCACGCTCGCCGAGGGCGCGGAGAGCACGGCCTGGCTCGGCGGCGGCATCGCCCAGGAGGACGAGCCCGGTCCCGACCCGACAGACCCGCCCGACCCGGACCCGACCGATCCCCCGGCCCCCCGGCCGACCGACCCGCCCCAGAGCTCCGAGCCGTCCGACCCGCCGAGCGCCGGGGACGACGACGGGACGGGCGGTTCCCCCGGCCAGGACGACGGCGCCGGGCGCGCGGAGCAGCGGCCCGAGCCGCCGCAGGCGGACCCGCCGCGGAGCGAGCAGGCCCCGCTGCCCGGCGCGCTCGCCGACACCGGCATCGGCAACGCCTGGCTCCTGCCGGCGGCGGTCGCTCTCGTGCTCCTGGGCCTCGCCCTGGTGGGCGTGCGACGCCGCTGGTTCCCGCGGTCCTGACCCCGCGGGGCGGCGGCGATCTGCCCTGAGCAGATGCGCTGGCGGCAGAGAGACCTCCCGCGACGGCTGCCGCCGGCGGACGGTGAGGTCATGAGCACACCAGCCATGAGCACACCGACACCTACCGGCCCGCCCGCCTTCGACGACCAGCTCACCACGCGGCTGCTGCACCAGCGCATCGTGGTGATCGGCACCGAGATCGACGACGCGGTCGCCAACCGCGTCGTCGCCCAGCTCCTGCTCCTGTCGGCGGAGGACCCGCGGTCCGACGTCGCCCTCTACATCAACTCCCCCGGCGGCTCCGTCACCGCGGGGCTCGGCATCTACGACACGATGCGGCTGATCCCGAACGACGTCGTGACGGTCGGGTTCGGCTTCGCGGCCAGCATGGGCCAGTTCCTGCTGGCCACCGGCACCAAGGGCAAGCGGTACGCCCTGCCGCACACCCGCGTGATGATGCACCAGCCGTCCGCCGGCATCGGGGGCACCGCGGTCGACATCGCCATCCAGGCCGAGAACCTCGAGCACACCAAGCGCGTCATGCACGAGCTCATCGCCCAGCACACCGGTCGCACGGTGGAGCAGATCGCCGCCGACAGCGACCGCGACCGCTGGTTCACCGCCGCCGAGGCGGTCGAGTACGGGATGGTCGACCGGATCGTCGAGACCGTCGAGGACGTGCGGCCCACGGCCGCCGGCCGGAAGGCGGGGCTGTGATGGACGAGCGGATGAGCGGCTACACGATCCCGAACGTCGTCGAGCGGACGCCGCTCGGCGAGCGCTACGCGGACGTCTTCAGCCGGCTGCTGCGGGACCGCATCATCTTTCTCGGCACCGAGATCGACGACGGCGTGGCGAACGTCGTGATGGCGCAGCTGCTGCACCTGGAGTCGGAGGCGCCCGAGCAGGAGATCGGCCTGTACATCAACTCTCCCGGCGGCTCCGCCACGGCGATGACGGCCATCTACGACACCATGCAGTACGTACGCTGCGACGTCGCGACCACCTGCATGGGCCAGGCTGCGTCGGCCGCCGCCGTGCTGCTGGCGGCAGGCACACCCGGCAGGCGGACGGTGCTGGAGCACTCGCGCGTGCTGCTGCACCAGCCGTCCGCCCAGGGGCAGGGCACCGTCTCCGACCTCGCCATCCAGGCGCGCGAGGTGCTGCGGCTGCGCGCCGAGACCGAGCAGCTGCTCGCGCGCCACACCGGACAGACGGTCGAGCGGCTGCGGGCCGACACCGACCGCGACCTCATCCTGTCGGCGCACGCAGCCGTGGAGTACGGGGTCGCGGACGCCGTCGTCACGTCGCGCAAGCTGTCGGCCCGCGCCGCGGCCTAGGAGCCGGCCGCCGGGCGCCCGCCGAAGCTCCAGTCGTGGACCTCCACCACCGCGTAGTCGTCCGCGACCAGCACCCGGCGCGCGTCGGCCGCGCCGGCGGCCTCGACCAGCGCGGCGGCGCCGAGGACGGCGGCGCCGTCGTCGGACAGGAGCGGCCCCATCGCGACGAGGCCCGCGACGAGGCCGTCCTGTCCGGCCGACGGGACGCCCGGCTCGCCCGCTCCCTGCCAGCCCAGGCCGAGCACCAGGTACCGGGGGTCGCCCTCCGGGCCGCCGGCGTAGTCCCACATGGTGCGCCCGAGAGTGTTGCGCCACCGGCGCAGCAGCACGTCCCGGTAGGCACCGGCCTGGTAGTTGGGCTCGTCGAACGCGAACGCCCGGGCGGCCTCGGGCCCGGGCAGGTCGAGGACGTGAACGCTGCCGGTCAGCGTGGCGCCATCGTCCGTCGTCGTCGGGCCGCGCGCGATCATCCCGCTCGCGAACCGGTCCATGTAGGCCAGGTGCTCGTCGTTGAGCGCCTCGCGCAGCGCGAGCGACCCGGCACGGTCTCGGTGGTAGCAGAAGAACTCCATGCCGCCCGACGGTAGCGCGAGCCGTGAGGCGGCTAGGCGGCGAGGGCGACGACGTCCGACGTCGTCGTCGAGCGCACGTGCCGCGCCGAGGACGACGGGCGCTCGCGCACCGAGGTGAGCACCCGCACGCGCTCCTGCTGCTCGATGCCGGCGGCCAGGGCGTCGTGGGCCTGCGCGACGAGGTCGACGAGGCGGATGCCGAGCGCCGCGCACACCGCCGCCAGCACCTCGGACGAGGCCTCCTTGCGGCCGCGCTCGACCTCGGACAGGTAGGCCGTCGACATGCGCGCGGTGCCCGCCACCTCCTGCAGGGTGCGGCCCTGGCGCAGCCGGGTTCGGCGCAGGATGCCGCCGACCAGATGGCGCAGCAGCGGCTCGCGCACGTGCTCCGCCTCGACCAACCTGCCGAACCGCATGTCCGCCGTCATGCCGCCGACGCTACCCGCGACCCGCGTCCGTCGGCTCCGCGAGCGGCACGGCGGGCGGTCGTTCTGCTGACGGCAGAAGGCGCCGCGTCGCGCGGCTGCTCCCGTACAGCACCCCGCCGACGACGAGTACCGCGCCGATCCCCTCGCCGGGCGTGACGCGCTCGCCGAGCAGCAGCCAGGCCGCCGACATGCCCACCACCGGCACGAGCATGGAGAAGGGCGCCACCACGCCCGCCGGGTGGCGGGCCATGAGCCACGTCCACACGCCGGAGCCCAGCACCGTGGCGACCAGCACCGTGTAGACCAGGCCGACGACGGCGCCCACGGCGCCCGGGTCGTCCCACGACGTGAGCGAGTGCGCGATCTCGCCGGGCCCCTCGACCAGCAGAGACAGGGCGAGCATCGGCAGCGGCGGCACCACGGACATCCACAGCGTGAGGCGCAGCGGGCTCTGGGGCTTGGCCTGCCGGTTGCAGATGTTGCCGATCGCCCAGCCGAACGCGCCCGCGAGGGTGAGCAGGAAGGGCACGACCGTGGCCGTGGCGGCCTGTTGCCACGCCACCAGGGTGAGCCCGCCGACCGCCACGAGGATGCCGAGCACCTGCCGCCCGCTCACCCGCTCGCGGAGGAAGGTGGCGCCCAGCAGCACGGTGAACGGACCGGACATCTGCAGCACCAGCGACGCCAGCCCGGCGGGCATCCCGGCCGCCATCCCCCAGTACAGGAAGAGGAACTGCAGCGCGCCGAAGCCGAGCCCGTAGCCGACCACCCAACGCACCGGGACGTCGGGCCACGGCACGAGCAGCACCGTGGGCACCGCGATGAGCGCGAACCGCAGCGCCACGAGGAACATCGGCGGGAAGTGCTGCAGCGACGCGTCGATGGCGATGAAGTTCAGGCCCCACAGGAGGGCGACGAGGACGGCGAGCAACCGGTGGCGTGCGGGCATGCGCCCAGCCTCACCCCACCCACCATGAAGGACAAGCGAAAGTTTCTTCATGCTGTCTGTAGGCTGCCTTCATGGATGTCCGGCATCTCGAGCTGCTCCGCGAGCTCGCCGACCGGGGCAGCGTCACCGCCGTCGCGCGCGCCACCCACCGCACGCCGTCGGCCGTGTCCCAGCAGCTGCGCACCGCGCAGCGCGAGCTGCGCACCCCGCTCGTCGAGCCGTCCGGCCGCGGGCTCCGCCTCACCGAGGCCGGTCGCCTGCTCGCCGAGGGCGGGGCGTCCGTCGCCGCCGCGCTCGAGCAGGTGCAGGCCCGCTGGGACGAGTTCCAGGGCGAGCCCTCGGGCACGGTCACCGTCGCCGCGCTCGCCAGCGCCGCCACCTTCCTGCTGCCGCGCGTCATGGCCGACCTCGCGGGCACGGCGATCACGCTGCGCTGCGCCGACGTCGACATCGCCGAGGCGGAGTACGGCCCGCTCACCGCCGACCACGACGTCGTCGTCGCGCACTCCCTGACCAGCGTGCGACCCGCCGGGACCGAGGGCCTCACCGTGGTGCCGCTGGCCCGTGAGCCCCTCGACATCGCCATGGCCGCCGGGAACCGCCTCGCGCGGCTGCCGGTGGTGCGGCCCCGCGACCTCGTGGACGCCGACTGGATCGGGGTCCCCCTCGGCTACCCGTTCGACTCCGTGCGCCTCGCCGTCGAGCAGGCCACCGGCGCCGAGCTGCACGTCACCCAGCGGCTGCGCGACAACCGCCTCATCGAGGCGCTCGTCGCCGCCGGCGACCAGGTCGCCGTCCTCCCCCGCTTCACCACCCCCACCGGCGACCGGCTGGTGCTGCGCGAGCTGGCCGGCATCGCGTCCGCGCGGCACGTCTCCGCCGTGCTGCGCCCCGACCGCGCCGAGCGGCTCGCCGTGCGGCGTGTGGTCGACGCGTTCCGCCGCGCCGGAGCCGACGTCGCGGCCGAGATGATGAGCTGACGTGACCCGCCCGGGTTCGACCCGGTCACAGCGGCCCTGAGCGGCGCCGCGGATCGACAGAGTTCGATGGCAACGTCACCCCGGACCTCAGTGCGGCTCGAAGACAGCGCACTCTGGCTCGCGAACCACTCCCGCCCCGCCTGACCGACATCCGGCAATCGACGGCACCCACGAGGTGTCCGCCGGCAGCGGTGACCGCGTGTGTACGCAGGACGCGCACGCGATCGATCACGGTCACCGTCGTTGCAGGTCAGGCTTGGTGCCCCCGCCCGGGTTCGAACCGGGACTGGACCGGGTTTAAGCCGGCTGCCTCTACCAGTTGGGCTACGGGGGCGTCGTGCCGAGATAGAGAGCGTGTCACGACGAGATAGAGAGGGACGCACCGTAGCCGGCTACGGTGCGTCCCTCTCTATCTCGTCGTGACACGCTCTCTTTCTCGGCGTCGCGTCAGCCCTTCTCGGCGCGCGCGGCCGACGACTCGGCCTTCTGCTCCACCTTCTCGCCGGGCTGCTTCGGCGGCACGGACGCCTTGCGGAACTCGTCGCGCGGGTCGTGCAGGGAGCCGAGGGACACGATCTCGCGACCCATGAGGAACTGGCCGACCCAGCCGATCAGGATGCGCACCTTGCGGTTGCCGGTCGGCATCGCCATCACGTGGTAGCCGCGGTGCGCGAGCCACGCGAGCGGGCCGCGCAGCTTGAGGAAGCCGAACAGCTCCGCGACGCCCTTGTACAGACCGAGGGACGCGACGACGCCGACGCTCTTGTGCGCGTAGTCCTCGGGCTGCTCGCCCTTGAGGACCGCGACCATGTTGTCGGCGAGCTTGGTCGCCTCGCGGATCGCGTGCTGCGCGTTCGGGGGGCAGAACTGACCCGGGTTGAGCACGTCCGGCACGGCGGCGCAGTCGCCCGCGGCCCAGGCGTCGGGGACGACCTCGCCGTCCTCCGTCGCGACCTGCAGGGTGGGCTTGACGATGACGCGGCCCATCCGGTCGAACGGCAGGTCCGACTCCTCCTTGATGACCGGGTTCGCCTTGACGCCCGCCGTCCACACGATCGTCTCGGTATCGAACTCGACGCCGGTCGAGGTCACCACGTGGCCGTCCACGCAGGACGACAGGAACGTGTTGAGGTGGAACTCGATGCCGCGCTTCTTCATCTCGTCGAGCGCCCACAGGCCCATGGGCTCGGAGACCTCGGGCAGGATGCGGCCCGAGCCCTCGATCATGACGAACCGCAGGTCCTCGGCGTCGATCGTCGGGTAGTTGCGCGTGGCGTACCGCGCCATGTCCTCGATCTCGGCCAGCGCCTCGATACCGGCGAAGCCGCCGCCCACGAACGTGAACGTGAGCATGCGCCTGCGGGCGTCCGCGTCCCACGTGGACGACGCGACGTCCATCCGGTTGAGCACGTGGTTGCGGACCGCGATGGCCTCCTCCACGTTCTTGAAGCCGATCGCGTTCTCCGCGAGGCCCGGGATGGGCAGCGTGCGGGACACCGAGCCGAGGCCGATGACGAGCTGGTCGTAGGAGACCTCGTAGTCCGGCCCCTCCTCGGGGTGGATCGTGATCTTGTGCCCGGCGTGGTCGATGTGGTTGACCAGGCCCTGCAGCACGTCGATGCCCTTGAGCGCCTTGCGGTGCGGGGCCACGACGTCGCGGGCGTCGATCGAGCCCGCGCCGGCCTCCGGCAGGAACGGCGCGTACGTCATGTAGGGCCGGGGGTCGACGACCACGATCGCCGCGTCCTGCTTGCCGAGCTTGCGGCGCAGTCGACGCGCCGCATAGAGGCCGACGGAACCACCGCCGAGGACGACGATGCGGGGAACCTTGCGGGGCCGCGGCGCCGCTGCGGGCGCGTCCTGGACAGAGGTGTCCGACGACAGAACGTTCTGAGGCATGATCACCATTCTACGACCGCCCCGGACCCCCGCAGTCGGGCCGTCCAACCTGCGACCCTCCGCCGCGTCGCCGCAGGTCAGGCGAGGGAGAGCGCGATCCCGTCGAGGATGTCGCTCTCGCTGGTCACGACGTCGGCCAGCGTGCCGCCCGCGGCCGCGACGTCGTCGCGCACGCGCGTCACGACCTCCGCCCACACCAGTGCGCCGGCGCCGATGACGTCGGCACGGCCCGGGTGCATGAAGCCGAGGGCGAGACGCTGCTCGCGGGTGCGGTGCAGCAGGTCGTCGCAGGCGGCGAGCACCCGGTCGACGCCGAGGACGGCGCCGTGCACCGCCGCGCGACGGTACTCCGGCAGGCCGAGGGCGTGCGCCGTCACCGACGTCACCGAGCCCGCGAGGCCCACCAGCGTCGTGGTCCGCCCGAACGGGACCGTCTGCGCCGCGTGGTCGAGCGCGGCGCGCACGTCGGCGCGCGCGGCCTCCTCCTCGGCCGGGGTGGGCGGGTCGGAGTGCAGGTGCCGCTCGGTCATCCGCACCGACCCGACGTCGAGGGACAGCGCGGCCTCGGGCGTCGTCGTGCCGAGGACGAGTTCGGTCGAGCCGCCGCCGAGGTCGACCACGAGGTACGGCCCGGGGTGCTGGGCGGCTACCCCCGCCGTCGCGCCGCGGAAGGACAGCTCCGCCTCCTCGCGCCCGGAGGCCACCTCCGGGTCGACGCCGACGGCCGCTCGGACGCCGTCCGCGAAGTCCTGCCGGTTGCGCGCGTCGCGCGTGGCCGACGTCGCCACGAACCGGACGCGCGTGGCGCCCGTCTCCGCGATCACCGACGCGTACTCGCGCGACGCCTCGAGCGTGCGCTCCAGGGCCTCCGGGGCGAGCTCGCCCGTGCGGTCCACGCCCTGCCCGAGACGCACGATGCGCAGCCGGCGGTCGACCTCGGTGAGCGTGCCGTCAGGGCCGACGTCGGCGACGAGGAGGCGGATGGAGTTGGTGCCGCAGTCGATCGCAGCGACGCGCGTGGTGGAGCTCGGGATCACGGGCCCTACCTTCTCACCACCCACCGACTCACCGCTGGTCGAGCCTGTCGGGACCCGACCAGGTTCCGACAGGCGCGACCACCGGAGCTCGACCGACGGGAGGTGTCAGCAGGAGCAGCGGTCGGGGCGCCACTGGTCGCGGACCAGCGCGAGGGCCTCGTCGCCGAGCGGGTTGACGCCCGACCCGGCGGCGAGCGCGTGCCCCATGAGCACGTGGATGCACTTGACGCGCGTGGGCATCCCGCCGGCGGAGATGCCGTCGATCTCCTCGACCTGCCCGAGCTCGGCGCGCCGCGCGAGGTAGTGCTCGTGCGCCCGGCGGTACGCCGCGGCGAGCTCCTCGTCCTCGCCGAGCCGCTCCGTCATCTCCCTCATCACGCCCTGCGCCTCCAGCCGCGACGCGGCGGCGACGGCGCCCGGGTGGGTGAGGTAGTACGTCGTCGGGAACGGCGTGCCGTCGGGGAGTCGCGGTGCGGTGCGCACGACGAGCGGGCGGCCGCACACGCACCGCGCGGCGATGCCGACGACGCCGCGCGGCTCGCGCCCGAGCTGCTCGGCGAGCACCTCGAGGTCACGGTCGGTGAGGACGGTCGGGTCGTCGGTGGGCACGGCGGGCTGGTCGGTCACGGTGGGTCCTCGAGGCGTTCGCGGGCGGGGCAGCCCTCATTCTCCCCCGGACACGGGGATGCCGCGGCGGCGACCGGTCACCACTCCGCGAACGACCCGTCCGCGTGCCGCCAGACGGGATTGCGCCACCGGTGCCCGACCGCGGCGCGCTCGCGCACGTAGTCCTCGTCCACCTCGATGCCGAGGCCGGGGCCGCGCGGGATGTCGACCATCCCGTCCGCGTACGCGAAGACGGACGGGTCGACCACGTAGTCGAGCAGGTCGTTGCCGGTGTTGTAGTGGATGCCCAGGCTCTGCTCCTGGATCACCGCGTTGTAGGCGACGGCGTCGAGCTGCAGGCACGCGGCGAGCGCGATCGGCCCCAGCGGGCAGTGCGGGGCGACGGCGACGTCGTAGGCCTCGGCCATCGCGGCGATCTTGCGCACCTCGGTGATGCCGCCCGCGTGCGACAGGTCGGGCTGGATCACGTCCACGACGCCGGTCTCGAGGACGTGCCTGAAGTCCCAGCGCGAGTAGAGCCGCTCCCCCAGCGCGATCGGCGTGCTCGAGGCGCGCAGCACGTCCGCGATCCCGTCGACGTGCTCGGACAGCACCGGCTCCTCGACGAACATCAGGTGGTACGGCTCGAGCGCGTCGAGCAGCACCCGCGCCATCGGGCGGTGCACGCGGCCGTGGAAGTCGACGCCGATACCGACGTCGGGCCCGACCGCCGCGCGGACCGCCGCGACGTTGGCGACGACCTTCTCCACCTTGTCGCGCGTGTCCAGGTACTGCAGCTCCTCGGGGCCGTTCATCTTCACGGCGGAGAACCCGCGCGCGACGGCGTCGCGCGCGGCGGCGGCGGTCTCGGCCGGGCGGTCGCCGCCGATCCACGAGTAGACCTTGATGCGGTCGCGCAGCCGGCCACCGAGCAGCTCGTGCACGGGGACACCGAGCGCCCGGCCCTTGATGTCCCACAGGGCCTGGTCGATGCCGGCGAGCGCGCTCATGTGGATACCGCCACCCCGGTAGAAGCCGGAGCGGTACAGCACGGTCCAGTGGTCCTCGATCCGGCGCGGGTCCTGGCCGACGAGATAGTCGGACAGCTCCTCGACGGCGGCCGCCACGCTGGCGGCCCGCCCCTCCAGGGCCGGCTCTCCCCAGCCGACGATCCCCTCGTCGGTCTCGATCTTCAGGAACAGCCAGCGGGGCGGGACGACGAACGTCGTCAGCGACGTGATCTTCACGAGGGTCCTCTCAGCTACGTGTCACATGGTCGGCCCAGATCCGCGCGAGCGCGGCGGCGCGCGCGCCGACCTCGGCGGCCGCGTCCCCGGGGCGGTAGAGGGACGTGCCGATGCCGGCGCCGTCCGCCCCGGCGCGCGCCCACTGCCCCAGGGTGGACTCGTCGACGCCGCCGACGGGGACGAGCCGCGCGCCGGCCGGCAGCACGCTGGCCCAGGCGCGCATCCCGGAGATCCCGACCGTCGTGGCCGGGAAGATCTTGACCGCCGTCGCGCCGGCGTCGAGGGCGGCGAACGCCTCGGTGGGCGTGGCGGCCCCCGGGTAGCTCTCGAGGCCGAGCCGCACGGCCTCGGCGACCACGTCGGGCCGGGTGTTCGGGGACACGACGAGCGAGGCGCCCGCATCGGCGGCGCGGCGCACGTCGTCGGGGGTCAGGACGGTGCCGGCGCCCACCCGGGCGCCGGGTCCGGCGGCGGCGCGGACCCGACGCACCGACTCGAACGGGTCCGGCGAGTTGAGCGGCACCTCGACGGCGTCGAGGCCGGCGCCGAGCGCCGCCCCCGCGACGGCGGCCGCGTCGTCCGGTGTCACCCCGCGCAGGATGGCGACGAGGCCGGTGGTGCGCTGCGTCATGGCTGGTCCTCCAGGATCGGTGTCGGTGCGGACGGCCCGGCGACGAGACCGGCGTCGACGGCGACCCGCCACAGGCCGCGCGCCGCGACGTCCTCGGGGACCGCGCGCACGGTCCGCCCGCGCCGCTCGAGCGCGAGCCGGTAGCGCGGGGTGGTCGAGCCCGAACCGCAGACCGCGACCGGGCCGTCGGCCAGGGAGCGCAGCCCGTGCCGCACCTCGGAGCCCACGAGGAGGCCCGAGACGTAGTCGGCCACGTCCTCGGGCCCGAGCCGGCCGGTCATGACCAGCGTGCGCGCCGTGAAGAGCAGCGCCAGGACGCCGCGCTCGTCGCCGTGCTCGGCGTCGACGTCGAGGCCCCGCACGAAGGCGTCCGACGGCACCGGCCCCGGCTCGCCACGAGCCAGGCGCGCGAGGATGCTGTCGCGCCGCAGCAGGTCGTAGACCTCGCCGGTCATCACGGTGGCGAACCCGGCCACCCCCGCGCCGTCGAGCCGCACCCACTTCGCGTGCGTGCCGGGCAGCACCACCGCGACGGGCCGGTCCTCGCCGTCCTCGAGCGCCCCGAGCAGCTGCACCTCCTCGCCCCGCATGACGTCGGGCAGCTCGCCCGCGACCCGCAGCCCGGGCACGAGGCGCACGTCGGCGCCGCCGGCGTCGCGTGCCGGCACCGCGGTCAGGTGCCGGGCCAGCCCGTCGAGCGGTCCCGGGACGTCGAGGTACCCGGCCTCGGCCCAGCCGTGGTCGGAGCCCGCCATGCCCGCGCACAGCACGGGCGCCCCCGGGTGCGCGGCGAGCCAGCCGCCGCACAGCCGCTCGAACGCCCGCCCGAACGCCGCCGCACGCTCGGCCGCGGTCCCGGCCCCCGCCGAGGTCCGCAACGACCCGTCGCCCGAGCGGACCCCGTCGAGCACGCGCCCGGACCCGTCCAGGAGCCAGCCGCGGAACGCGGAGGTGCCCCAGTCGAGGGCGACCAGCGCGGCGTCGCGGCGGGGAGCGTCGTCGGCCATGCACGGGACGCTAGGCCCGCTCCGCGGCCGGGGGAACCCCGTCCCGACTATCGGGATATCGTGCGGACGTGACCGTCTCGCCCGACCCGACGACGCCCCGCCCCGCGACCCGTGCCGGCTCCGCGCCGGAGGGCACGCAGACGCTCGCGCGCGGCCTCGCCGTCGTCGACGCCGTGGCCCGCGGGCACGAGCGGCTGCGCGACGTCGTGGCAGCCACGGGTGTCGGCCGCAGCACCACCCACCGGCTGCTGCAGCTGCTGGTCGGCGCCGGCTACCTGCGCCGGCTCGACGGCGGCCGCCACGCGCTCGGCCCCGCCCTCATCGAGCTGGGCTACCAGGCGCTGCAGGAGAACCCGGTGGCGGTCGTCGCGGCCGATCCCCTGCAGCGCCTCGCCGCGCGGGTGTCCGACACCGTGCACCTCGCGATCGAGGACCGCGGGCAGGTGCTCTACCTCGACAAGATCCCCGGCAGCCGCGGGGCGCCGATGCGGTCGCGGATCGGGCACCGCATGCCCCTGACCCGTACGGGGATCGGCAAGGCGCTGCTGCTCGATCGACCGGACCGCTGGCGCGACCAGTTCCTCGCCGAGCGGCGCGTCGGGTCCGGGGACGCGCCCGAGGCCGAGGTGCTCACCGCCGACGAGTTCGTCGCCGTCATGGAGGCGGCGGCGCTGCGGGGCGCCGCCCTCGACCTCGAGGAGAACGAACCGGGGGTGCTGTGCGTGGCGGCTCCGGTGCGGGACGCGTCGGGCGGGATCGTCGCGGCCGTCAGCGTCTCAGCGAGGCGCCCGTTCATGCCCCCGGCGCGGGTGGAGGCGCTGGTGCCCGTCGTGCTCGACGCCGCCGCCGTCGTCGCCACCGGGCTCGGGCACCGCCCTGCCGGGCGCTGACCGGCCCGGTCGCGGTCAGCCGTTCCCCGACGACGGGCTCGGCGAGCTGCCGGGGTCGGGGACGTCGTCGGTGGCCGCAGCGGGGCCGTCGGCGACCTGCACCGACTCCCAGACCGACTGATACCAGGGCACGCTCGGCCCGGTCGACGTGCCCACCGGCCCGGAGTCGACCGCCTCGCCCGTCACGGGGTCGACGTCGTCGTCCCCCGCCGCGTCCGGGTCGACCACCCGCCACACCTTGTCGGACGGCATGACGAAGCTGAGACGCGACCGCGCCTGCTCCTCGACGTACGAGCGGTCCTCCCAGCGGCCGAGCTCCACCTCGAGGCGGTCTCTCTCGGTCTGGTTCTGCGCCAGCTCCGTGCGCAGCCGGTCCAGCTCGTGGGACTGCTGCACCGCGCCCCGCACCGTGGGCAGCAGCAGCACCACCGCCAGCAGCACCACCACCGACAGCACGACGAGCCGGACGGTGAGCACCTCCGGCAGCACCAGGCCGTAACGGCTGCGGCGCCGGTCCTCCCGCGCCGGGCCGGCGGGACGGCGCGAACCCCGGCGCGTGCTCCCGGACCCGTTGCCCGCACCCTTCGCCGCACTCGTCCCGGTGCCCTTCGTCGCACCCTTCGCCGAGCCCGTGGTGCCGCCCTTGCCGGTGCCCTTCGCAGGGGCCTTGGGCCTGGTGCCCACCGACCCGTTCGCCGTCGTCGTCGGCCGCGCGGACCCGCCGCGCGCGCCCTGTGGCCGCGACGCCGGACGGCGGGCGGCGGGCGAGGTCGGGCGACGGGCAGGCACGCCCCGATTCTGCCGAGCCGCACCGCCCTGGCCGGGGACCGTCGTCGGCGCGCCCGCGAGGACGCCCCTCCCCGAGGTCGTTCGAACCGCGCCGAGGTAGTGGTCCGGTCCACTACCTCGCGGAGACTCGGACTACCTCGGCGGCTCGGGAACTACCTCGGCAGGGTTCGGACTACCTCGGCACGGTTCGGACTACCTCGGCAGGGTTCGGACTACCTCGGCACGGTTCGGACTACCTCGCGGGACGACGACGGCCGGCCGCCCCCCGGGGGGAGCGACCGGCCGTTGACGAGCAGCGTCCCGGGTGTCAGCCCTGGAAGCGCGGGAACGCGGAACGACCGGCGTAGCGGCCGGCGTCGTCCAGCGCCTCCTCGATGCGCAGGAGCTGGTTGTACTTGTTGATGCGCTCGCCGCGGGCGGGGGCACCGGTCTTGATCTGGCCGGCGTTGGTCGCCACGGACAGGTCGGCGATGGTGGTGTCCTCGGTCTCGCCGGAGCGGTGCGACGTCATCGTGGTGAAGCCGTTGCGCTGCGCGAGCGTGACGGCGTCGAGCGTCTCGGTGAGGGTGCCGATCTGGTTGAGCTTGACCAGCAGCGAGTTGGCGGCCTTCTCCTCGATGCCGCGCGCGAGGCGCTCGGGGTTGGTGACGAACAGGTCGTCGCCGACGACCTGCACCTTGTCGCCGACCTCGGAGACGAACTGCGTCCAGGCGCTCCACTCGTCCTCGGACAGCGGGTCCTCGATCGAGACGATCGGGTAGTTCGCGACCATGCTCTCGTAGAGCTTGATCATGTCCGCGGTCGAGTGCACCTCGCCGTTCTTGAAGTGGTACGCGCCGTCCTTGAAGAACTCCGTGGCGGCGACGTCCATCGCGATGGCGATGTCGGTGCCCGGCGTGAAGCCGGCCTTCTCGATGGCCTCCATGATGAGGTCGAGGGCAGCGACGTTCGACGGCAGGTCGGGGGCGAAGCCGCCCTCGTCGCCGAGGCCCGTGGAGAAGCCCTTGGCCTTCAGCACGCCCTTGAGGGCGTGGTAGACCTCGGCGCCCGAGCGCAGGGCCTCCTTGAAGGTGCCCGCGCCGATCGGCGCGATCATGAACTCCTGGAAGTCGACGGTCGAGTCCGCGTGCGAGCCGCCGTTGACGATGTTCATCATCGGCACCGGCAGCACGTGCGCGTTCGGGCCGCCGACGTAACGGAACAGGTCGAGGCCGGCCGACTTCGCGGCGGCCTTCGTGACGGCGAGGGAGACGCCGAGGATCGCGTTGGCGCCCAGCTTGCCCTTGTTGGGGGTGCCGTCCAGCTCGATCAGGGTCTGGTCGATGATGCGCTGCTCCTCGGCGTCGTAGCCGATGAGCTCGGGGGCGATGTCGTCGATGACGGCGTTGACCGCGCCCTCGACGCCCTTGCCCAGGTAGCGCCCCTTGTCGCCGTCACGGCGCTCGACGGCCTCGAACGCGCCGGTCGAGGCGCCCGACGGGACCGCCGCGCGGGCGAACGTGCCGTCGTCCAGCGCGATCTCCACCTCGACGGTGGGGTTGCCGCGCGAGTCGAGGATCTCGCGTGCTCCAACGGCTTCGATGCTTGCCACGGGTGCTCCTTCAGACGGGGACCGCGGGCGACCGCGCGGCAAGGCCCAGGCGAGGGTGCCCGGGGCCGCTGACGCCCGCGACGGTGCTGGGTTGACGGCACCCAGCCTAGACCGGCCCTCCACCCACAGCGCCCGCGACCACGGACCGGTCACGCCGCCGCCGCTAGCGTGGGCACCGTGGACAGCATCTGGGACTTCCTCGGTTCCTACTGGTGGCTGGTGTTCCCGCTGAGCGGCATCGTCGGCGGCTGGATCCGCGGCGCCCAGGTGTGGGACGAGCGACGGCGCAAGGACAAGCTCGAGATGTACCGGCTCAAGCACGCCGACGCGCAGGCGGCGCAGGTCGACGACGAGGCACTGACCAGCGAGATCGAGCGCACGCTGTCCGCCCACGACGACACGCAGCGGCGCTGGCTGGAGTACGAGCTCGACGCGGTGAAGGCCCTCGAGTACCCGCTGATGCAGGACATGCGCGAGCAGGTCACGGTCGACTTCCACCGCGCGCGCCGGGCGGCCGAGGACCTGCGCCCCGACGACGTCGACGAGCTGCGTGTCCGCCGCCGCCTCGACCGCTACCGCGACGCCGTGCGCGAGATGCAGGTGCGGTTCGACGTCGCCGAGCGGGAGGCCAAGCGGCGGCGCGCGTCGGACTTCTCCCCCGCCGAGCGGCAGGCCCTCGACCGGGCCAAGAAGCTCCTGGCCCTGGCCGACGACGAGGGCTCGTCGCAGGCCGAGCGGCAGTCCGCCTACCGCCGGGCCATGAAGGAGCTCGAGGGGATCGTCGTGCTGCCCGACGCCGCCACCGACGCGCTCGAGCAGCGCATCGCCGGCCTGCTGGGCCCTGTCCCGCGAGACGTCGCCCGGGACGACGACGCCGCGGGCGGCGCCGGCCACCGGCCCGGCACCTGACGCGCTCGCCTCACGGCGCCGGCCGGAGCGTCAGGGCTCGGCCGGCAGCTTCTGCCGCGCCGCGCGCCGCAGCGGGACGGCGAGGGCGTCGCCCATCCGGTCGAGGAAGACGCGCACCACCGCCGGGTCCGCGCCGCCGGCGTGCTTGAGGGCGATGCCGACGGGCTTGCGGACCACCGGGCGGGATCGGTGTGCAGCAGCTCGACGAGGCGCAGCAGGTCGGCGATCCCCGCAGGGTGGGGCGGGCGGGTGTACGCCAGCGACGCCGTCAGCGCCGTGCGACGGCGCAGCGGGTCGTCGGAGCGGGCGAGCTCGAACAACGGCTCGCGCGAACGGTCGCGCAGGTACACCCCCACGACGCGCGGCGCGGCCCGGTCCACCATGTCCCAGGTGTCGATGCGGTCGTGCCGGTCGAGGTAGGCGCGGTACCGCGCCTCCCGCTCCGCGTCGGTGACCCGCGGCGCGCGCACCGCGAAGTCGAGCACGCAGAACGCGGCGAGCCGGGGCTCGTAGGCGGGCTCGTCGAGCAGGCGGTGCACCTCGTCCAGCGGCATCGCGGTGTACCGCTTCGCGACGTCGAACAGCGTGCCCATCCGTACCCCGAGCACCTCGCCCGACCCGGCGTAGTGCCGGTTCGGGTGCGCCGCCGGGTCGGCGACCGCACGCAGGTCGGCGACGACGGCGTCCGCGGTGAGGTCCACGTCGTCACCGTACGCGGTCGCGCCGACGAGCCCAGGCGGTGGGGCACCCGCCGGAGGAGATCCGGCGGGTGATTGACGCTCGTGCCCGTTGTCCCCGCCCCCGCCCGTTCCTAGAGTCGGAGGGTGAGCCACGAGCCGGGCACGGCACGGGCGTCCGCGGAGCTCGACCGCCTGCTCCTCGAGGCCCGGTCGACCGCGCCCCGATGGCGCGCCTCGGTGAGCCGGGCGGGCCTCATCGACGCCGCCCGGGCGAGCGGCCGGCGGGTCGTCGGCGTCACGGCGCCCGCCGGGTACGGCAAGTCGACGCTGCTGGCCGAGTGGGCGTCGCGCGACGACCGGGCGGTGGCGTGGGTGTCGCTCGACCGGCTCGACGACGAGCCGCTCTCGTTGCTCGTCGTCCTCGCCTCCGCGCTCTCGCGGATCCTCCCGGGCCACCCCGACCTGGCGGCGGAGATGGTCGGGCCGGACGTGTCGGTGCTCGGGCGGGCGGCCCCCCGGCTGGCGTCGGCCCTGCACGAGAGCCCCGACCCGTTCCTCCTCGTCCTCGACGACCTGCACGAGGTGCGCTCGCCCGCCTGCCACGACGTGCTCGGTGTCGTCGTCGCCGGGATCCCCGACGGGTCGCAGGTCGTCGCCGCGAGCCGGGCCGAGCAGCCGCACGTCCCGCGCCTGCGCGCGTCGGGCGACGTCGTCGAGATCGTCACGGCCGACCTGGCCCTGGGCGTCCCCGAGACGGAGCGGGTGTTCGAGGCCTCGCGCGTGCCGGTCTCGCACGAGGTCGCCGCCACGGTGACGGAGCGCACCGAGGGATGGCCGGCGGGCGTCTACCTCGCCTCCCTCGTCGCCCGGCACGGCGACCCGCGCGCCGTGACGATCACCGGGGCCGACCCGTACATCGCCGACTACCTGCAGCGCGAGACGTTCCGGCGCCTGTCCTCGACCACCCGGCGGTTCCTGCGCCGGACCGCCGTGCTGGACGTGCTGTCCGCACCGCTCTGCGACGCCGTCCTCGGCGAGCAGTCGTCGCACCGCCTGCTGCGCCGGCTCGAGGCGTCGAGCATGTTCCTCGTCCCCCTCGACCGGCGGCGCGAGCTCTTCCGCTACCACGCCCTCTTCCGGGAGTTCCTGCTCGCCGAGCTCGTGGACGCCGAACCCGGACTCGCCGACGCCCTGCGGGTGCGCGCCGCGGACTGGTTCGAGGCCCATGGCTCGCCGGAGCGGGCCGTCGAGCAGCTGCTCGCCACGCCCGAGCGCGACCGGTGCGTCGGGCTGGTCACGCGGATCGTCATGGGGAACTTCCGGGCCGGGCGCATCGCGACCGTCGAACGGTGGCTGCGCACCCTCGGCGAGGACGCCGTCGCGGCCCACCCGCCGCTCGCGGTGCTCGCGGGGTACGTGGCGGTGTACGAGGGGCACGCCCTGGAGGCGGAGCGCTGGGGCGCCGTCGCCGACGCCGCGTCGTTCGCGGGCCCGACCGTCGACGGGACCGCCTCGTTCGCCTCGGCACGCGCCATGTTCCGGGCGCTGCGCTGTCCCGGCGGGCCCCAGCAGATGGTCGACGACGCCGACCTCGCCCTGGCCGAGGAACCGGGCTGGAGCGCGTGGCGCGACACGGCGCTCGTCCTGGCCGGCGACGCCCTCCTGCTCGCCGGGGACACCGTGGGAGCCGTCCGACGCCTGGAGCAGGCCGTCGAGGCGGCGTCCGCCCTCGGGAACGCGGACACCCTGGTGCTCGGCGCGGCGCTGCTCGCCCAGCTCGACATGGACCGCGACCGCTGGGACGAGGCCGCGGAGCGCGTCGGGATCGCCCTGGGCGCGATCGGGCGGCACCGGACGGACGACTACGCGACCAGCGCCCTCGGCTACGCCGCCGGGGCGCGCCTCGCGCTGCACCGTGGCGACGTAGCCGCGGCCCGGAGGCGGCTGACGCAAGGTATGCGGGCCCGGGCGCTGTGCACCTACGCCTTCCCCACGGTCGCCGTCCGGGTCCGCCTCCACCTCGCCCGCGCGAGCTGGTCGACGGGTGACGTCGCCGCCGTCCGCCACCTGCTCCGCGAGGTCGACGACGTCCTGCTGCACCGGCCCGCCCTGGGGGTGCTGGTCGACGAGGCCGCCGACCTGCGCAAGGCGCTCGGCACCGGCGGCCACCCCCTCCCACCGGGCAGCCCCGGGCGGCCACCGCTCACGCCCGCGGAGCTGCGGCTCCTGCCGTACCTGCAGACGCACCTGTCGATCCGGGAGATCGGGGGGCGGCTCTTCGTGACCCGCAACACCGTCAGCTCCCAGGTGGGCTCGATCTACCGCAAGCTGGGGGTCTCCTCGCGCGGCGAGGCCGTCGCCCGGGCCACCGCGATGGGGTTGCTCGGCTCCTGACCCGTCCGTCCGGTCAGCCTGCCCCGTCCGTCCCGAACAGGTCGTGCCCGAGCGCCAGCGCGAGCTTCGGGGCCGCCGCGACGGCTCCGGGCAGGCCCACGATCGGGACGACGGCGGCGAGCACGTCGACGATCTCGGCCGACCTCGCGCCCGCCGTGACCGCCTCGTCCACGAGGCTGCCGTAAGTGGGCTCGGCCCCGCCGACGGCGACGAGCGCGGCCAGGCGGGCCAGCGCGACGTCCCTCGGGTCGAGCTGCGTCGGCTCGAGCTCCAGGTCGCCGTCGAGGCGCGGGTCGTTCACGGCGAACCTCCGCAGTCGGTCGATGTAGTCCACGGGGTCCGCCTCTCCGGCATCGGGTCGACCTGCTCCTCCATTGACGCGCTCGGGCCGGACTGCGGCATCACCCCGATCACATGAACCTGGCCGGCCGGGACGTCGTGACCACGGACTTCATGCACTCTGCGTGACGACGCGCGGGCTCCTCCCGGCGCACGCTGCGGACATCCGCCCCGACGGCAAGGAGGGCAGTCCCGTGGACAGCTTCATGGACTGGTTCTGGCTCATGCTCTGGTGGTTCGCGTTCGTCATGTACCTCATGGTGCTGTTCCACATCATCGGCGACCTGTTCCGCGACCATGAGCTGAACGGCTGGTGGAAGGCCCTGTGGCTCATCGCGCTGCTCGTCGTGCCGTTCGTCTCGGCCCTGGTCTACCTGATCGCCCGCGGCCGCGGGATGGCCGAGCGCCAGTCGGCACGGGTGAGCACGGCCCGCGCCGAGACCGACGCGTACATCCGCGCCACCGCCGGGGGCCCCACCGCCGCCTCGCAGATCACCGAGGCCAAGGCTCTGTACGACGCCGGGGCGATCAACGACGAGGAGTTCGCCGCCCTCAAGACGAGGGCTATGGGCTGACCGCTCCGGTGCCGGGGCCGGAGCGGCCATGAGGCTCCCCCGTCGCCCGCCCGACCGAGCACCGCTCCAGGCGCGCCGCCGGCTGCGGTCGGGCGTCGTCCAGCTGCTCTGCGCGGCCGGGGGCGTCGTCGCGGGGCTCGCGCTGCCCTCCTCCGGCGTCGGCCCGTTCGTGGACGGCGGCCGCCTGACCGAGCCCCTGGTCACCCTGGGGGTCGGGGTGGTCGGCGTGGTCAGCATCGTCTACTCGCTCCTCTTCGGCGTGGTCCAGTGGTCGGCCGGCACCTTCTCCCCGCGGCTGGCACTCTTCCGCGACGACCCGATGGTGTGGCGGACCTTCGCCTTCGCGATCGGGGTCTTCGTGTACTGCACGGTCGCCGCGGTGGCCGGCGCCGACCAGCACCGGGTGTCCGTCCTCGTGCCGGGCGCGGCGATCCTCGGGGTGCTGGTGGCCGTCGGGCTGATCCGCCGGCTGCAGCTGCGCGCGTTCGCCTCGATCCAGCTGGCCTACGTCCTCAAGGCGATCGGGGCCCAGGGCAGGCGTGTCATCGACCACCTGTACCCGCCGCGCTCCGGCGCTGTCACCGGCGCACCTTCGCGAGACGCTCCCGCGGGACGCCCTCACGGCGAAGGCACTCCGGGGCCCACGCCGGCGGACCACGCGGTGGTCTGGACGGGTCGGTCCGGGGTCGTGCAACAGCTCGACCTGCCCCGCCTGGTGGTCGCCGCCTCACAGGCCGACGCCGTCGTGTCCATGACGGTCGCGGTCGGCGACACGGTGCACGAGGGAGCGCCGCTCGCGACGGTCGACGGCAGCGGCCCCCCGGACGACGTCGTGCGTCGCGCCGTGGTCCGCGGCACAGAACGGTCGTTCGACCAGGACCCGCTGCTCGCCTTCCGCCTCCTGGCAGACATCGCCCTGCGGGCACTGTCCCCGGCGGTCAACGACCCGGCGTCCGCCGTCGACGCGCTCGACGCCACCGACGGGCTCCTGCGGCACCTCATCACCCGGGACCTCGACGTCGCCGAGGTCCGCGACGACCGCGGCGTGGTGCGGGTCCGGCTGGTCGTGCCGACGTGGGAGGACGTCGTCCGCACCGGGGTCGCCGACCTGCTGCCGGTGGCCGCTGCGTCCCCGATGGTGCTGCGACGGATGGTGCGGCTGCTCGACCATCTGCTCGGGGTGGCTCCGCCCGCCGCCCGGGACGCGCTGGTACCGATCCGCGACGACGTGCGGTCGGAACTCGCCGAGCCGTCCCGGCGGGGAGCGGGATGGACGCGTCGGCACTGACGGCGGTGCTCGCCACGATCTTCGCCTGGTGCGTCCGGGCCGACCGGCTCGGCCGTCCAGGCCTCACGGCGCCGCACGCTCAATGTCGAGAGCGGCCTCAACGACGGCATCGCCACGCGGCATGTCCTCCGCCGCCCGCACGTTCGGCCGCTATTGCCTGGCCATCGCGACACGGAGGCGCTCCTCGGGGCTGACGAAGTGGTCGGCGTCCTCCGTGCCGACATCGAGCTGGACCCAGTGGAGCCGGCCGGTGAACCGGCTGTCGCGGGCCGAATAGTCCGGGGAGACGGTGGTGCCGGACTCGTAGCCGACGTCCGTCGTCTCGTCGGCGGAGAAGATCAGCGGCTGCGTGGCCTCGACCCGGCCCGACCCGACGAGCGTGCCGTCCTGGTAGAGCGTCACGTCCCCGCCCTTGCCGAACCCGCCGCCGTCGTACGCGAGCTCCGCCCGCAGCTGGTGGGTACCGTCGGGGACGGGCTCGTCGGACGTCACCCGGTACAGGTGGATGCCGAGCACGTTGTACGTGAAGCTCAGCCGCCCGTCGTGGACGTACATGCTCCACCCGCCGAACCGGCCACCCTGAGCGATGAGGACGCCCCGCGCCTCGGGACCGGTCACGTCAACCTCCGCCGTCACGGCGAACGACCGGTTCTTCACGCTCACCACGCTGTTCTCCGAGAGTCTCCCCATGCCCGGGTAGAACAGCTGGGACGTGCCGTGCACGAGCGTCGGCCGGCCGGCGAGGGCAGGGTCGATGCGCTCGGCAACACGGTCGTCCAGCGGCAGCACCTGGTACTTGGTCGCCTCGACGAGCCACAGCCGCTGCAGCCGCGCGAGGACGTCCGGGTGGGCCGCAGCCAGGTCGTGTGCCTGGCTGAAGTCCGCCACCCCGTCGTAGAGCTCCCACACGTCGTCGTCGAACGCCGGCACCGCGCCGCCGACCATGACCCACGGCGTGCGGTGCTTCGTCACGGCGCTCCAGCCGCGGTGGTAGACGCCGCGGTTGCCGAACATCTCGAAGTACTGCAGGTCGTGTCGCTCGGAGGCTTCGGCGTCCGAGAACGCGTACAGCATCGACGTGCCCTCCATGGGCGACTGCAGCACGCCGTTGACGGTGGTCGGCTCCGGCAGTCCTGCCGCCTCGAGCACCGTGGGCGCGACGTCGACGACGTGCGCGAACTGCGAGCGCAACCCGCCGCGCTCGGCGATCCCTCCGGGCCAGTGCACGATCGTGCCGTTCCGCGTGCCGCCCCAGTGCGAGGCGACCTGCTTGGTCCACTGGTACGGGGTGTCCATGGCCCACGCCCACCCCACGGCGTAATGGCCGTAGGAGCTCGGCGAGCCGAACTCGTCCAGCTTGCTGCGCATGAACTCCGGCGTCTCGAGCGCGGCCATGCCGTTGAAGTTCGCCATCTCGTTGAACGCACCCTGGAGGGTGCCCTCGGCGGACGCACCGTTGTCGCCGATGATGTAGATCACGAGCGTGTCGTCGAGGACCTCCAGGTCCTCGAGCGTGTCGACGAGCCGGCCCACCTGGACATCGGTGTGCTCGAGGAAGCCCGCGTAGGTTTCCATCTCGCGCGCCAGCACGGGCTTGAGGTCGTCGGGCATCTCGTCCCAGGCGGGGATCTCGTCGTGCCGGGTGGTGAGCTCGGCCTCGGCCGGCACGACGCCGAGCTCCTGCTGCCGGGCGAAGATCCGTTCGCGCTGGACGTCCCAGCCGTCGTCGAACATGCCCCGGTACTTCTCGATCCACTCCGGGGCCACGTGGTGCGGCGCGTGGGTCGCCCCGGGCGCGAGATAGACGAAGAACGGCCGGTCGGGCATGAGCGCCTTCTGCTGGCGCACCCAGGCGCACGCGTGGTCGACGAGATCCTCGGTGAGGTGGTAGCCCTCCTCGGCCGTGGCGGGCGGCTCCACGGGCGTGGTGCCGTCGTACAGGGCCGGGTCCCACTGGTTGTTCTCGCCCCCGATGAACCCGTAGAACGTCTCGAACCCGCCGCCGCCCGTCGGCCACGCGTCGAACGGGCCCATCGGCGACGTCTGCCACACCGGCACCTCGTGACACTTGCCGAACTGCGCCGTCGAGTAGCCGTTGAGCCTGAGCGTCAGCGGCAGCGGAGCCTTCGTGTTGGGGCGCAGCGAGCTGTTGCCGGGCGCCGACGTCGCCGTCTCGGTGATGCTGCCCATCCCCACCGAGTGGTGGTTGCGGCCGGTGAGCAGCGCCTGCCGCGTCGGGGCGCACAGCGCGGTGGTGTGGAACCGGTTGAACCGCAGCCCGCCCCCCGCGAGGCGCTCCGCCGTCGGTGTCCGGCACGGGCCCCCGAACGCGCTCGACGCACCGAACCCGACGTCGTCCAGCAGCACCACGAGCACGTTCGGGGCGCCCTCGGGCGGCAGCAGCGGCTCGATCGGGGGGAAGGAGGTGTCCGGGTCCTTGGCGTCGTAGGTCGTGAGGCCGGGCGCCGGCCGGTCGGGGATGGGCAGCATGGTGCGGGCGTGCGCGTCGGGGGGCATGGTTCCACCGCCTGTCGGGCTCGGATACGGGCACCGTTGACGCTAGGACGCCGCCCCGGCCGGCACATCACCCAGACAAGGTGAACGACGCTGCGGCAGCACCCTCGGGGTCGGCCCCGCGGGTCAGGGCAGCGTCGCGGTGAGGCGGGCAAGCGCCGCGCGGGCGGGCGGGCCCCACGAGGACTTGCCGCCCGGACGCCCGTGGTCTCCGGCCTCGCCGACGAGGAGGCCGCCCAGCGCCGTGCCGGCAGCCCACCCGCGGGCGCGGCGGCGGGTCGCCTCGTCCGCGACCCGCCCGTCCGGGCCGCGGTAGGCCGCGTGGAAGGGGTCGACGGCGCCGTCGGGCAGCAGCCGCCACGCGCCGGCGAGGTCGTAGGCCGGGTCGCCCGCGCACAGGTCGCCGAAGTCGATGACGCCGCACAGGCCGCCGTCCGCGGTGAGCACGTTGGCGGGGTGCAGGTCGGCGTGCAGCCAGACCCGCGGGCCGTCCCACGCGGGGGCGGCGAGGGCGTCGCGCCAGACGGCGAGGACCCCCTCGGGGTCAGGGACGAGCCCTCGCCCGGCGGCCTCGGCGAGCCCTTGCTCGAACCCCGCCGAGTGGTCCTCCAGCGGGCCGCCCCGGCCTCGGCCCGTGGGGGCGTCGTCGGGGGCCGGCCGGTGGAGCGCGGTCAGGAAGCCGGCAAGGGTGTCGGCCGCCTCGGGCCGGGTGACGGGGGCGCGGTCAGAGGGCTCCCCGGGCACCCAGGTGGTGACGATCCACGGCCGGCCGAACAGCGCACCCGGCTCGCCGAGCCGCTGCGGCACGGGCACCGGCAGCGGGAGGTGCGGCGCGAGACCGGGCAGCCACGCGTGCTCTTTGCGCAGCAGGGCGTCCGCGCCGTCCGTGGCCCACGGCAGCCGGACGGCGAACTCGTCCCCCAGCCGCCACAGCTGGTTGTCCCAGCCGCGGGCGCCGAGGCGCACCGGCAGGTGGGCGAGGTCGGGGTGCTGCTCGCGCAGCAGCTCCTGGACGAGGTCGGCGGTGATCTCGACGTCGGTGGTGGTCACGCCGCGTCACGCTAGCGGTGCGCACCGCCGGACCGGCGCCGCGCCACGACCGCTCACCGAACCGTCACGACGTCGGCACCGACGCGTCGACGGCCTCGTCGGCGTCGGCGTCGGTGTCGGCGCCGGGCCGGGGCGGCCTCGCTACCACCTCCAGCAGCACGATCACGACGCCCGCCACCAGCGCGGTGCCGATGACGAGCCCCGCCGTCGGGCTGCCCGCCAGCAGCAGCACCAGGGCGGCGACGGCGATCACCGCCACCCGGACGAGCGTGCGGTACCGGCCGAGCCACTCGCCGACGGGGCCGGTCGAGACGCCGCGCCGGTCGCCGTACTCGCGCAGCCGGGTGAACCCGCGACCCGCGCCCGCGCGCAGGGACCGCGCGGACGCGCTGCCCCCGCCCAGGTACGCGACGAGCGCGACCACCAGCCCGAGCACGCCGACCGTCCGCAGCGTGACCCGCAGGAAGGAGACGGTCTGGTCGAACAGCACCTCGGCCGCGTCGAGGCGGAGCACCACGTCCTTGAGCGCGTCGAGGTAGACGCCGCGCCCGATCGCCAGCCCCACGGCGAGCACCACCATCCCGGCCGCGAGCGCCAGCCCCGCCACGACGAGCGCGCGCGACCGATGCCGCGCCACCAGCACCCCGGCGGCGAGCAGGCCGAGCGAGATCCACGGGAGCCACGTCCCCAGCGCCACGACCTGCGCGTACCGGTTCTGCACCTGCACCAGCTGCGACGTCTGCATGAGGGTGAACGTGGCGTTCACCTCCGGGATCTGCGCCGCGACCCCGAGGCCCCGGTCGACGAGCCGCTGCTTGAGCAGGTCGATCATGCCCGAGAGCTGGATGGTGAGCTGGCCGTCCTGGCCGATCTGCAACAGCTCGCCGCCCTCGCCCCGCATCGTCGCGACGAGCTGCTCGTGCGCCACCCGGTTGGCCTGCACCCACGCGTCCTCGAACGCGCTGCTGCTGACCACGTTGTCCGCGGCGCGGCGCACGAACGACTCGACGCCGCTGGTCAGCGGACCGGAGAGCTGCGTCAGCGCGTCGGTGGCGCGCGGCCCGACGCCCCGCTGCTCCAGCCCGTCGACGACGGTGCCGAGGACGGCGTCGACGTCGATCTGCTCCATCACCACGTCGGTGAGGCGGCCGGCGACGGCGCCCTGGACCGCGGGGTCGGAGGCGAGCGGCCCGACGGTCGCGACGTACCGGTCCGTGTCGGTGAGCGTGCGCTCCGCCCAGGCCGCGACCGCGGCGACGGGTGCGAGCAGCGCGCCCAGGACGACGAGCACGACGGCGGCCGCGGCCCGGCCGCGGTGCCGCCGCTCCCGGGGTGCGGCGGGCGCCGGCGCCGCGGCCACGACGACGGGTTGGCCGCCGCCGGCTGCGAGCCGCGCGCGCAGCTCGGCGTTCTCCCGCTCCAGCGCGGCCAGGCGCGCCGCCGCGTCCGAGGGCAGCGCGGCACCCTTGCCAGCGCCGTCGGTCGTCCCGCTCATCCTGGTCTCCGTCCGTCGCCCGTCGCCCGGGACCCCACGCCACGGACGGCGCGGGCGTGCCGCACGGCGCCCCCTCCGGATCATGCTAGGGACGCGCGCCCGTTCCCACCTGCCGAAACGAGGTGAAAGCGCCCGGCGATCAGTTCCATGGAGTACGCCGGTCGTCCCTGGCATGACGACCGCACCGACCGACGGCCGGGCTCCGCTGCCCGGCCCCGCACACCTGCCCGACCTGGCCCGCACCCTCGTCGCCGAACCGCACGTCGCGCACCTCGCGACGCTGCTGCCGGACGGCTCGCCGCACAGCGTGCCGCTGTGGGTGGCGTGGGAGGGCGCCCGGCTCGCGTTCCTCACCGGCCCACGCTCGCAGAAGGCGCGCAACGTCGACCGCGACCCGCGCGTCGCGATCTCGGTGGCGCACACCGAGCGCCCGTGGGAGATGGCGATGCTGCGCGGCCGCGTGGACCGCGTGCTCCTCGGTGACACCGGCTGGGCCGTCGTCGACCGGATCTCCCACGGGTACACCGGCGCCGACTACCCGCGCGGCGAGGACCGCATCGCGTTCCTCGTCGACGTCGAGCACGCGATCGCGCAGTCGTTCCGCTGACGGCCCGCCGGGCGGCGGTCAGCGACCGCCCGTGCCGACGCTCGCCGCCGCGGACACCTCCCCCAGCACGACCGCGTCGATGAGCTGCCGCGCCCAGGTGAGCACCTCGGCGCCGCGCAGGGGACGTCCACCGATGCGCGCCGTCGTCGGGAACGGCACGAGGAACGCGCGGATCGCGGGCTTGAGGATCGTGCCCGGGTACAACCGCTTGAGGCGCAGCTGTGCCGACTCCGCCAGGTCCACCGGCGCGAACCGGACGAACTTGCCCTGTGCGGTGACGTCGGCGAGCCCGGCCCGGCGTGCGTGGTTGCGGAAGTCCGCCACCTCGAACAGTGCGGAGGCGACGTCGGGCAGCGTGCCGTAGCGGTCGACCAGCTCGGCCCGCACCTCAGCGAGGTCGGCCGCGTCCTGCGCCGCGGCGATCTTCTTGTACGCCTCGAGCCGCAGCCGCTCGGTCGCGATGTACGACTCGGGCAGGTGCGCGTCCACGGGCAGCTCGATGGTGACCTCGGGCTGCTCCTCCTCGCGCTCCCCGCGGAACGCGGCCACGGCCTCGCCGACCATGCGCACGTACAGGTCGAAGCCGACGCCCGCGATGTGGCCCGACTGCTCGCCGCCCAGCAGGTTGCCGGCGCCGCGGATCTCCAGGTCCTTCATCGCGATCTGCATGCCCGCGCCCAGGTCGGTGTGCGCGGCCATCGTCGCCAGGCGGTCGTGCGCCGTGTCGGTGAGCGGCCGCTCCGGCGGGTACAGGAAGTAGGCGTACGCGCGCTCCCGCCCGCGGCCCACGCGGCCGCGCAGCTGGTGCAGCTGCGACAGGCCGAGCACGTCCGCGCGCTCCAGGATCAGGGTGTTGGCGTTGGAGATGTCCAGGCCGGTCTCGATGATCGTCGTGCAGACCAGCACGTCCAGCTCCTTCTCCCAGAAGGCGCGGATCACCTGGTCCAGCTGGTGCTCGCTCATCTTGCCGTGCGCCACGCCGATGCGGGCCTCGGGGACGAGCTCCGCCAGCCGCGACGCCGTCTTCTGGATGGTCTCCACCTTGTTGTGCACGTAGAAGACCTGGCCCTCGCGCAGCAGCTCGCGGCGCAGCGCCGCGCCGATCTGCTTCTCCTCGTACGCGCCGACGTACGTGAGCACGGGGTGGCGCTCCTCCGGCGGGGTGGCGAGGGTCGACATCTCGCGGATGCCGGTCACCGCCATCTCCAGCGTGCGCGGGATCGGGGTGGCCGACATGGCCAGCACGTCCACGTTGGTGCGCAGCTGCTTGAGCGTCTCCTTGTGCTCGACGCCGAACCGCTGCTCCTCGTCCACGATGACCAGGCCCAGGTCCTTGAACCGCACCGACCCGGTGAGCAGGCGGTGGGTACCGATGACGATGTCGACCGTGCCCTTGCCGAGCCCCTCGACCGTCTCGGCCGACTCCTTGTCGGTCTGGAACCGCGACAGCGCGCGGACCGTGACGGGGAAGCCGGCGTACCGCTCGGAGAACGTGTCGAAGTGCTGCTGCACCAGCAGCGTGGTGGGCACCAGGATGGCCACCTGCTTGCCGTCCTGCACCGCCTTGAACGCGGCGCGGATCGCGATCTCCGTCTTGCCGTAGCCGACGTCGCCGCACACCAGGCGGTCCATCGGCACCGCCTTCTCCATGTCGGCCTTGACCTCGTCGATCGTGACGAGCTGGTCGGGTGTCTCGACGTACGCGAACGCGTCCTCCAGCTCGCGCTGCCAGGGCGTGTCCGGCCCGAAGGCGTGCCCCTGCGTGGCCATGCGCGCCGAGTAGAGGCGGATCAGCTCGCCCGCGATCTCCTTGACGTGCTTGCGGGCGCGCGCCTTGGTGTTCTTCCAGTCCGCGCCGCCCATCTTCGACAGCGACGGCGACTCGCCGCCCGTGTACTTCGTGACCTGGTCGAGCTGGTCCGTCGGCACGAAGAGCCGGTCGCCGGGCTGGCCCCGCTTGGACGACGCGTACTCGATGACCAGGTACTCGCGCGTCGCCGCGTTCGCGCCCGCGCCGAGCGTGCGTTGCACCATCTCGACGAACCGGCCCACGCCGTGCTGCTCGTGCACCACGTAGTCGCCGCCGCGCAGCTGCAGCGGGTCGACGACGTTGCGCCGGCGGCTCGGCATCTTGCGCATGTCGCGGGTCGTGGAGCCCTGGCGCCCGGTGAGGTCCGACTCGCTGAACACCGCGAGCTGCAGGTCCGTGGCGACAAAGCCCTTGCCCACCAGCGCGGGGGCGACGAGGACGACGCCGCCCTCGGGCTCCTCCCCCAGCTCGGCGACCAGCCGGGCCGCCGTGTCCACGGCCGAGAGCTGCTCGACCATGCGCTTGGCCGGGCCGTGCCCCTCCGTGGTGAGCACGAGGCGCCAGCCGGCCTTCTGCAGCGTCTGCACGTCGTCCAGCGCACGCTGCAGGTCGCCGCGGTACGACTCGACGTCGCGCGCGCCCACCGTGAAGGTCGTGACGCCGTCCACCTCGGACGTCGGCGCGACGGCGGTGCCCGCGGCCCCGTCGTCGGACCCGTCCGCGGTGGGCGCGTCGAGGCCGAACGACGACAGCGTCCACCAGCCCAGCCCGCGGCGTGCGGCGACGTCACGCACCTCGGCGAACGTCTCGAACGACGCCGCGGACAGGTCGATCGGGGCCGCGCCGCCCGCCACGGCGCCCGTCCACGCGGCGGCGAGGAACTCCTCGGTGGTGGCGACGAGGTCGTGCGCACGACGACGGACCCGCTCGGGCTCGTCGATGACGAGCAGCGCGTCGTCGGGCACGAGCTCCAGCACCGGCACCATCCGGTCCACGAGCGCGGGCGCCAGGGACTCCATGCCCTCGACGGCGACGCCGGCCGCGAGCTTGTCGAGCATCTCGATCGCGCCCGGCAGCCGCTCGATCAGGCCCGCGGCACGCTTCCGCACCGCGTCGGTGAGCAGGATCTCGCGGCACGGCGGCGCCCACAGCCCGTGCTCCGCGATCTCCAGCGAGCGCTGGTCGGCGACGGCGAACCACCGGATCTCCGTGACCTCGTCGCCCCAGAACTCGATGCGCAGCGGGTGGTCCTCGGTGGGCGGGAAGACGTCGAGGATGCCGCCGCGGACGGCGAACTCGCCGCGCCGCTCCACCATGTCCACCCGCGTGTACGCGGCGGCGACCAGACGGTCGCCCACCTCGGTGAGGTCCGCCGTCGTGCCGGTGTGCAGCTCGACGGGCACCAGCTCGCCCAGGCCCTCGACCACCGGCTGCAGCAGCGCGCGGGCCGGCATGACGAGCAGCCGGATCGGGCCCGTCTGGCCGGGCTCGGGGTCCGGGTGCGCCAGCCGGCGGAACACGGCGAGCCGCTTGGCGACCGTGTCGGCGCGCGGCGAGAGCCGCTCGTGCGGCAGCGTCTCCCACGAGGGCAGGACGGCGACGTCGTCCGCCCGGTCGTCGGGCAGGTACGCGCGCACGGACGCGGCGAGCTCGTCGGCCTCCCGCCCGGTCGCGGTGACGACGACCAGCGGGCGACGCTCGGCCGCGGCGGCCAGCAGCGGTGCGCGTACGCCGACCGGCCCGACGACGTCGGCGAACCCCCGCGCCGGCACGTGCTCGAGCGCGGCGGCGGCTCCGGGGTCGGCGAGGAGGGCGGGGACGATGCCGGTGAGGTTCATAGGGTCCTTCGGGCGGGGTCTGCGGCACGGTGCGGTCGGGACGGGGCCCGGTGTGCGGGCACGACGACAGGCCCAGCTCTCCCCGGGACGCACAGGGCTCCGGGGGCCGTGGACGCCGGGCGACGCGCCGCTGTGGAGCGGCGTCCTCGACCGTGCGTCGTGGCGGGGAACCGTGCGACCGGCGAGTTGCCGGGCGTGCCGCACCAGACTACGCCGACCGTCCGACGCCGCCCCGCGAGGTAGTTCCCCCCTCGTCGAGGTAGTTCGGACCCCCGTGAGGTAGTCCAGATCCCCGTGAGGTAGTCCAGGTCGCGCCGAGGTAGTGGACTGGACCACTACCTCGGCGAGGGGGGAACTACCTCGCGGGGATCTGGACTACCTCGGCGGTCAGCTGCCCGACGGGAGCTGGCCGCGCAGGTCCTCGGGGAGCTGGTCGCGGATACCGTCGGGCAGGCGGCTCAGGAGGTCCTCGCAGGACGTCGGGTCGCCGGCCTGGCACTGGCCGCCGAGCTCCTGGAGCTGGTCCGCGTCGCCGAGCGTGCCGGCGAGGTCCTGCAGGTCGCCGAAGGAGAGGTCTCCGGTGAGGCCGCCGAGCAGCAGGTCGGGGACGGACAGGTCCGTCTGCGTGAGCTGCTCGGCCTCGTCCAGCGCCTGCTGGATGTCGTCGCCGTAGGCGTTCCAGAGCCAGAGCCCGGCGATCACCACGATCGCGGTGAACACCACCTGGATCGACCCGAACGCGATGCCGGTCTTCGCCATGCCGCGGCCGCCCGTGCGCCGGCGGCGGGTCCGGTCCAGGCCGATCCCGCCCAGGATGATCGCGAGGACCCCCAGCAGGGGCACGACGAACCCGACGATGCCGGTGAGCAGTGCCGCCACCGCCGTGGGCTCCGTGCCGCGGCCGGCGGGCTCCGGCGCGGCCCGGCCCGGACCGGCCGGCGCGCCTTGAGCGGGCGCCGCGCCCCACGGCGACGGGGCCGCGGCGCGCTGCGCGGGCGGCTGCGCGGTGTGCTGCGGGGCCGGCGCCGCGACGGGGGACGGCGCCGCCGTGCGGGCGGCCGGCGCGTGCGGGGCGGGCGTCGTGGCAGCCTGTCCCGGCGCCGACAGCGATGCGACCGGCCGCGAGGTGGTGCGCCGCGGCGGCGCCGCGTTCGGCAGCACCGCCGTGCCGTCGTCGTACCCGCCGTACGCCTGCGCCGCCGGCAGCACCGCCGTGCCGTCGTCGTACCCGGTGTATCCCTGCGCGGCCGGCAGCACCGTCGTGCTCTCGCCGGACCCTGGCGGGATCGCCTGGGTCGGGGGCAGCACGGTGGTGCCGTCCTCCTGCGGCGTGAACACCTGGGTGGGCGGTGCGTCGTGGGGGTCGTACCCGCGCGGGTGACTCATGGTCCTCCTGGTCGGCTCGTCGTCGGCCTCGGCGTCCCGGACGGTCCGGCGTGCCGTCCGAGCCGCGATGCTACCCACCCCCGCGGCCGTGGCCGACCCCGTGGCCGGCGTCTTCGCCGGACCCCCACACGACCGTCGGCCGGCACCCTCACCTGTGCGGGTGGAGCGCCGGCCGACGAACCGTCGCCTACTGCGAGAGCAGGAGGGCCATCGACGTGTCGAACGACTCGAAGTCGCTCGGATCGAGCTGGCTGACCAGCACGACCGTGAAGATGATGACCAGGACCCACACGACGACGCCCACTCCGCCCAGCACGATGCCGGCGATCGCCATGCCCTTGCCCTGCTGCCCCGTGCGGTTGATCCGCGAGAGGCTGATGATCCCCAGCACGATCGGCACGACCGCCAGGCCGAGGATGCCGGTCACCAGCGCCGCGATCGCCCAGCCGTCCGTGCCCGCCGACGGCGCATAGGGCTGGGCGTAGGGCTGCTGCGGGGAGGACTGGGGATACGGCTGCTGCGGGTATCCCTGCTGCGCGTACTGCTGGCCCGGGTCGCCGGCCTGCGGCGCGGGCTGCGGGTATCCGGGCTGCGGGTATCCGGGCTGCTCGGACGGGCCCGGTTGCGGCACGGCACCCGGCTGCGGCGTGGGCTCGGGGGGCGTGGGCTCGGAAGGCGTGGGCTGCCGGTACGGGTCCGGCGACGCCGGCGGCTCCGAGCCGCCGGACGGCCCGTCCGCCCTGGGGGTGTCGGGCCCGGGGGCGTCGGGTCGCGGCTCGTACGGGTTCGGCTGCGTGCCGTCGTCCTGGCTCATGGCCGTTCCTCCTCGTCGGCGCGACGGCCGGACCCGGCCGCCCCGTTCCTCCCACTATGCCGGAGGACGCCGCCGCAGGGGCGGGGACGGCCGACCTACTCCTCGCCGATCACGACGAGGCACCGGTCCTCGCGCCCGCCGCAGCTCAGGGCGAACTCCTCGTACGCCGTGCCTGCGCCCGACTCCCAGTACAGGTCGTCGCACGCGGTGTCGTCGCCCCCCGCGCAGTCGTCGTAGAGGCCGTCCAGGTACGGGTCGTCGCCGTACTCCGTCGCCGTCGCGCGGGACAGGCCGGTGCCCAGGTCGTCGAGCACGCCCTCATCCTCGAGCACGTCCACCGCGACCCCGAGGAGGACGACGCCCACCACCCAGCCCACGGTCGAGAGCGCGCCCAGCACGATGCCCGCCACCGCCAGCCCCGCCCCTGGCCGTCCGCTGCGCCGCACGCGTGCGAGCCCCACGATGCCGAGCACCAACGGCACCACGCCCAGGAACAGCACCCCCGTGACCAGGGCCGCGATCGATACGCCGTCCGTCCCGCCGGCCGGCGCCTGCGGAACGGACGCGTACGGCGTCGAGGCGTACGGCGTCGAGGCATACGAGGTCGAGGCGTACGGCGTCGAGGCGTCAGGCGACGAGGCATACGGCATCGCGGCGTCGGGAGTCGACGCAGGGGCGGATGCGCCGGAGGCCGGAGACGCGTGGGGCGGGGCGAACGGGTCCGGCGCCGCCTGCTGCCGCGTGCCGCCGTCGTCGTGGGCCATCGCCACCGTCCTCCCGGTCCGCGCACGGCCCGGGCCGGCCGCGTCGACGCCGAAGATTCGCACCGCCGGGCTGCCCGGGGCAAGCAGCGCACGGAACTTCACCCGGTCCGGGGCGACACGCGGGGCGCGGGGCGCTTCTCACCCGGTCGTTCACCCCGCCCGATGTTCCACGACGGGCCCGTGGTGCGGCATCGTGAAGGGCGGCGGACCGGGCCAGGGACCTGGTCCGCCACCGGACCCGGGGAGGGATCGTGCGCGTCGTCGTGGTGGGGGGCGGCATCATCGGGCTCGCGACCGCGGCGCGCCTCGCGCGCCGCGGTGACGACGTCGTCGTGCTGGAGAAGGAGCCGGAGCTCGCCTGTCACCAGACGGGCCGCAACTCCGGCGTCATCCACTCCGGCCTGTACTACGCGCCCGGCAGCCTCAAGGCCCGGCTCGGCACCGCGGGGGCCGCCTCCATGACGCAGTTCGCCGCCGAGCACGGTGTGCCCGTCGCCACCACCGGAAAGCTCGTGGTGGCCACCGACGCCGGCGAACGCGACCGGCTGCGCACGCTCGCCGAGCGCGGCACCGCCAACGGCGTGCCGGTGCGCGAGCTCGACCCGGTCGAGGCCCGGGAGCACGAGCCGGACATCGCCTGCGTGGGCGCGCTGCGCGTCGAGACCACGGGCGTCGTCGACTACCGCGCCGTGTGCGCGGTCCTCGCCCGGCAGGTCGGCGACGCCGGCGGCACGGTGCTGCTCGGCCGCGCGCTGCGCGGCGCCCGGGTGGTCGGCACGCAGGTCCGGGTCGACGTCGAGGAGGTCGGCACCGGCACGGTGCACGAGCTCGTCGCCGACGCCCTCGTGGTGTGTGGCGGGCTGCACGCCGACCGGCTGGCGCTGGCGTGCGGCGTCGACCCCGGCGCGCGCATCGTGCCGTTCCGGGGCGAGTACTTCGACCTCGCGCCCCGCGCCGCCGACCGCGTGCGCGGCCTCGTGTACCCGGTGCCCGACCCGCGCTTCCCGTTCCTGGGCGTGCACCTCACGCGCGGCGTGCACGGCGAGGTGCACGCCGGGCCCAACGCCGTCCTCGCTCTCGCCCGCGAGGGCTACCGGCGGCGCGACGTCGCGTGGCGCGACGTCGTCGACGCCGCCGCGTGGCCCGGCCTGTGGCGGCTGGCCGGGCGCCACCTCGTCCCGGGCGCCGCGGAGGTGGCCCGGTCGGTGTCGCGCACCCTGTTCGCCGCGTCCGTGGCGCGGCTCCTGCCCGGCACGACCGCGGACGACCTGCACCCCGCCCCCGCCGGCGTGCGCGCGCAGGCGCTGCACCGCGACGGCTCGCTGGTCGACGACTTCCTCGTCCGCACCGCGCCCCGCCAGGTGCACGTCGTCAACGCGCCGTCGCCCGCCGCCACCGCGTCGCTGGAGATCGCGCGGCACGTCGAGGCCGAGCTGGACCGCACGATGGCGGCCACCGGGTGACGCCCCCGGGGCGGCGGGCCGGATGACCGAAAGGCGACGCCGCGGCCCGGTCGTGCTCGCCGTGTCCGCCGCGTCGGCCGGCCTGTTCGTCGCCCTCTTCGCGCTGGCGGTGCTGACCGAGCCGGGTCAGCGCGCGGACGTCGCGGGCCTCGCGCTCCTGACCGCCCCCGAGCCGCTCCTCGCCGGGACCGCGCGCCTCGTGCGCGCGCTGCTGCCCGTCGCCGCGGCGGGCGTCCTCGTGGCGGCCCTCGTCGCGGCGGTGCGGCGGCGCGCGGGCGGGCGCGCCCTGGTCGTCGCCGGCCTCCCGCTCGTCGTCCTGGGCCTCGCGACCGTGCTGCGGGACATCGTCCTGCCCCGGCCCTTCCTGGGAGCCCACGGCTACCTCCACAACACCTTCCCGAGCGCCCACACGGCGACGCTCGCGGCCACGTGCGTCGCCGTGGTGCTCCTGCTCGGCCGCCGCCCGGGCGGGTGGGCGACGGCGGCGCTCGCGACCTCCGTGCTCCTGGCCGCCTGGGCCAACGTCGCGACCCAGGCCCACCGGCCGAGCGACGTCGTGGGGGCGCTGCTCCTGGTGGGGATCGTCGCGCCCTGGGCGGTCCCCGCGAGCCGACCGGGCTCCCGGGACGGTCAGCCGACGCCCGAGTCGACGAACCGGAGGTAGCCCTCCCGGGCCCGCTCGTCCGGGACGTCGAGGCGCAGCGCCTTCTCCCCGGCGTCGGGCAGCCCGCGCCGGAGCGCACGGTCGATCCGGCGCTGCGCGACGGCGTGCCCCACCAGCGCCGTCGTCGTCCCCCACGCCCGCGGCCGGGCACCGGCGTAGAGCCGGCCGCCGCGGTGCGGGTCGCCGGGCAGGTCGGGGAAGCCGCGGCGGCGGTCCAGCGCGGCGGCGGCGCCCCGCAGCACGGTCGGCACCCGCAGCCCCGTGCCGCCGAGCGACTCCTCGCCGTGGCCGCCGAGCACCCGCGCGGCGCGGTCGACGACGAGCGCCACCGGCGCCTCGATCCGCATGGCTCGGGCACGCGGGCCGATCTCCTGCCGCGCCCCGTCGCACGCCGCGACGGCGGCGGCGACGTCCACGAGCCACAGGAGCCGCCCGGCGCCCGCCTGCGCGGCGTGGAACGCCAGCACGAGCACCGAGTCGACCGGGTCGAACGTCGGGACGACCCGTCCGCCACCCAGCGCCACCGTGCGGCGCCTGGCGATCATCGCCTCGGGGTCGGTGCGGAAGCTGCGCCGCAGCGCGTGCGGCACGGCGAAGTCCCAGTGCAGGTCGAGGTGGACGCCGAGGGGCCCGCGCATCGCGTACTCCGCGCGCCGCTCGCGCACCATGAGGGGCCAGTTGCGGTCGACGCCCGTGCAGCCTGCCGCATCCAGCGCCTCGACCGCCGCCCGGAAGCCGGCCCGCGGCACGTACAGGTCGAGGTCGTAGTACTCCCGCATGTCCGGCGCGGGCCAGAGCGCGGCGGCCGTCGGCCCCTTGGCGACCACCCACGGCACGCCGGCGCGGTCGAGCGCCGCGCCCAGGACGGCGAGCTCGGCGAGCGCGCCCAGGTGGCGCACCACCTGCTCGTCGCGCGCGCGGCGCAGCGGCGCTCGCCACCGCTCCGGGCAGTCCGGGCGGCCCGCGACGTGCTTCGCCACGGCGGGCAGGACGCGGTGGTCCTGGGCGGCGTCGGCCAGGTGCTCGAGCCGGATGCCGTCGAGCGATCCGGACGACGACCCGGTCGACGCACGGCCCGCGGGCGCGACGGAGTCGAGCAGGATCTGCGCCAGCGGGCGGCGCACCGTCGGTCGTGCCCCCATCCCGGCAGGATAGGGAGCGCCGGGCAACCGTGGGGCGTCGGCAGCGGGCGAATTCTCGGCCGGACCGTCCTCCGGCCGCCCCTGCGCGGCTAGCGTGTGTGAGGCCGGGCCGAGCCCCGGCACAGGACGGAGCGGTCAGTGGCAGACAGCGCGGCGGGTGGCACGCCCGAGAGCGACGGGCGGCGGGGGCGCCGCCTGCTGCGGCTGCTCGGCGGGTCGCTGCGGGTGTCCTGGCAGGCGAGCCGGCCCTTGTTCCTCACGATGCTGGCGCTCCAGGTGCTCGTCGCGGGGGCGCTGGCCGGCCAGGTGCTGGTCGTCTCCGCGCTGCTCGACGTGCTGCTCGGGCTGGCCGAGGGGTCGGGCGGGCTCGCGTCGGTCACCGGGCCGGTCCTCGCCCTCGCCGCGCTGACCGGCCTGGCCACGGTCGCGGGCGGCCTCCAGGCGTCGGCGCGCCGGGTGCTCGGCGAGCACGTCGCGCGGCTGATGGCCGAGGAGGTGCAGGAGGTCGCGACGAGCGTGCCGCTCGAGCACTTCGAGTCGGCCACGTTCTACGACCGGCTGCAGCGGGTCCGCGTCAACGCGCTCTCGCGTCCCTTCCAGGTGACGCAGGGGATGTTCGACCTGCTGGGGTCGTCGATCGCCACGGTCGGCGTGGGCGCGGCGCTGGTCGCGCTGCACCCCGTGCTGCTCCCCCTGCTCGCGCTCGGCGGCCTGCCGCTGCTGGTCACGGGCCGGCGCGAGGGCAGGCTGGAGTTCGCGTTCAGGGTGGCGCAGACGACCAACGAGCGCGAGCGCATCTACACCAACTACGTGCAGAGCAGCCGGGACGAGGCCAAGGAGATCCGCGCCTTCCAGTCGGCCCCGTGGCTGCAGGCGCGCTACCGCGAGCTGTACGGCACCTACCTGGCCGACCTGGCCCGCCACGTGCGGCGCCGGGCGCTGACGAACGGCGTGGGCAACCTCGCCGCGGCCGTGGTGCTCGCGGGCGTGCTGCTGGTGCTGGCCTGGCTCATCACGCGCGGCGAGGTGACGTTCTCCGAGGCGGGGGCCGCCGTCGTCGCGGTCCGGATGCTCCAGGGGCAGATCCAGGGCATCTTCGGCGGCGTCCAGCAGATCTTCGAGTCGGGGCTGTTCCTGGACGACGTGCACGCGTTCCTCACCGACGGGCGGGCTGCGGCGCGCGCCGCCGACGGGAGCGAGGAGCCGCCGGCCGCGTTCCCCGGCGTCTTCGCCCATGGCGTCTCCTTCACCTATCCGGGCTCCCGGCGCCCGGCGCTGCGCGACGTGGACCTCGCGCTGCGCCCCGGCGAGGTCGTCGCCCTCGTGGGCGCCAACGGCTCCGGCAAGACCACCCTCGCCAAGCTCCTCGCCGGCCTGTACGAGCCGACGTCGGGCACCGTCCTGTGGGGCGACCGGCCGCTGGCCGGGATGCGCGGCGCGGCCGTGCGGTCCCAGGTGGCGGTGATCTTCCAGGACTTCGTCCACTACGCCTACACGGCCACGTGGAACATCGCCCTCGGCCGGACCGACGTCCCGGTCGACCACAAGCGGGTGCGGCGCTCGGCCCGGGTCTCGGGGGTGGACGACGCCCTCGCCGGCCTTCCCGACGGGTACGAGTCACGGCTGTCGCGCATGTTCCCCGGCGGCACCGAGCTCTCCGGCGGCCAGTGGCAGCGCGTCGCGATCGCCCGCGCGTTCTACCGGGACGCGGCGCTCGTCATCCTCGACGAGCCGACCGCCGCCATGGACCCGCTGGCGGAGCACGACCTGTTCTCGTCGCTGCGGGCCACGCTCGACGGGCGGACGGCGCTCTTCGTGTCGCACCGCTTCTCGACCGTGCGGTCGGCGGACCGCATCGTGGTGCTCGACGACGGCGCCGTGGTGGAGCAGGGCTCCCACGACGAGCTGATGGCGCTCGACGGCGCCTACGCGGAGATGTTCACGGTCCAGGCCCGGTCCTACCTGGACGGCGCGTCGGCACCGACCAACGGGCGCGCCGAGGCCTCGGCCACCGACCGGACGACCTGAGCGCCCAGCCCCGGCGCGAACGGCGGCCCCCACGGGACGTCCGCCACCAGCACGGGGACGGCGCGGGCGACGTCGGCGAGGTGGCGCAGGTGGACGCTCTGCACGCGCTCGTCCAGCCAGCCGTGCAGCCGGGGGTAGTGCAGCAGCTCGAGGAGCGCCGCCGTGCCGGTCCGCCGGCGCACGACGAGCTCCCCGCCGTCCCTGTCGGGCTGCGGCACGACGATCGCGCGCAGCGGGCGGCGGTCGCGCGCGCCCGCGCCGAGCTGCAGCACGTGCCGGGCGTCGGCGCTCACGCGGTGCCCGGGGGCCCGCCCGGCGAACCGCCCGGCCAGCGTGTCGGCGCCCTTGCGCAGCCGCACCTCCGTGGCCCCCAGCCGGGCCGCGAAGCCGTCGTCGGTGCGGTCCAGGCGCAGCACGTCGTCGGTGACGAGGGCGGCCCCCTCCGCGCACAGCAGCGTCGCCATCGTCGACTTGCCCATGCCCGAGTAGCCGACGAACGCGACCACACCGTCGTCGTCCTCGACCGCGCTCGCGTGCAGCACGGCCTCGCCCCGCAGGTACAGTTGGAAGGCGAGCATGCCGCCGGTGGTGAGCACCCGGCTCAGGCCCGGGTCGACACCGCCGGCCTCCCGCAGCACGACGTCCCGCAGGTCGGCCGACACCTCGAAGTCGCACGCGTCGTGGAAGCGCAGCAGATAGCCGTCGGCGCCCAGGTCCCAGGCGCTGTACCAGGGGTCCCCGGCCAGCTCGTGGTGCAGGACCGGCCTCCCGCCGGGAGTCGTGCGCTGGTCCGTGCCAGGCCCGGCGGCGACCACGACGTCGGCCCGGGCAGCGCCCGCGTCCGCCCGGTCCTGGTGCAGGTCGAAGGGCGCCTCGACCACGAGGCCGTAGAGCTGTTGGCGGTCCGTCACGGTCACGCTCCTGGGGTCGGGACCACGAGCGGCCGGAAGCCGGTGCCGCGGTCCAGGTCGAGGTCCCGGCCGTCGACGCGCAGCCAGGCGTGCGCCCGCACGACGCCGCCGGCCTTGGCGACGCCCAGCACGAGGGCGGGACGACGGTCGCGCAGCACGCGGCCGGCCAGGATCGCCGAGCGCAGGCACGTGCCGTTCACGCCGGGCAGGCGCAGCACGCGCCGCAGGACGCGCAGCTCCCGCGTCTCGGCGTCGTCCAGCGTGCCCGGGTCGAGGTCGCCCGCAGCGGGCTCGGGCGACGCCAGCAGGGCGAGGTCGTAGCGCCGGGCGACCCGCGCCACGTCCCAGCGCCGCAGGCGCGTCTCGAGCAGCAGCAGGGCCCCGAGGAACCGCAGCGCCAGCGGGACGGCGCGCAACCGGCGGAGCGCCGCGGGCGCGGTCACCGCGCCGCCTCCGCCCCGACGGACGCCAGCCACGCCTGCTGCAGCAGCAGGCTCGTCGGCCCGGGCGGGAAGCCCGACAGCCAGGCGGCGCGGAGCCCGCCGACGTCGACCAGGGCGGGGTCGACGCCGTCCCCGCCCCACCGGACGGCGAAGTCGCGGGTCGCGGCCCCCAGGTAGGCGCGGTTGAACGACGCCTTGCTCGACCGCGCGCACACCGCGTCCGGGAGCAGGGTGCCGAAGACGGCGCGCATGCCCGCGGTGCGGTCCGCGAACCCCCACGGGTGGCGCGCGCCCAGCGCACCGAGGAAGCCGTCGTCCAGCAGCGGGTGGGCGAGCGCGACGTCGTGCTCGGCGGCCACCTGCCCGAACGTGTCCAGGAAGACGCGGCTCGCGCGCCGGCGTCGCAGCCAGCGCAGCCCGCGGGCGTACGACAGCGGCTCGGCGGCGGCGTCGCGGGCGATCTCGTCGGCGAGCCGCGCGGTCGTGCCGCGCGTCAGCCACGTGAGGGCCGCCGTGCTGCGCGCCGTGGCGGCGTGCTCCCGCCACCGGCGCCCGGGGCCGGGCAGCAGCGAGGCCAGCGCCGCCCGCCGGGGGGTGCCCACCCGCCCCTGCCCGCGCGCGACCCGCAGCAGCGCCCGGGACCGGCGGTCGCCGAACACCTCGTCGCCGCCCTCGCCCGTGAGCACGGCGTGCCCCCGGAGCTCGCGCAGCATCGCGTCCTTGACGTGCATGGTCGCCGGGAACAGCAGCCCGCGGCGCAGCAGGCTCTCCCGCGCCCCCTCGCCGAGCAGGTCGTTCTCGCCGCCGCCGACGACGATCCGCCGCCACGTCGCGAGCCCGAGGTGCCGGACGACCGACTCCTGCCAGGCCGACTCGTCCGCCTCCGCGACGCCGGGGTAGCGGAAGGTCACGGGGACCGGGTCGGGGGCGCCGTCCTCGCGGGCGACGGCGGTCGCGACGGCGAGCACGGCGGACGAGTCCCGCCCGCCGGAGAAGGTGACGGCCACGGGCCGCCCTGCGGCCGCGCGGCGCACGGCACCCTTGATCGCCTCCAGCGGCTCCCCGGTCCTCCGGAGCGTCGTCCGGCGCGTCGCCGCGGGCGCCGGGTCGGCGGGGACCAGTCCGGGCAGCCAGCACGCGGCGACCTCGAAGGCCGTCGGGCGGTAGGAGGACGTCATCGTCGGTCCAGGGTCGCTCGGTGCAGAGTTGTCACGTGCAGGGTTGCTCGGACCGGAGATGCTCGGTCGAGGAGCCGGCGGTACCGGCCGCTCCGACGTCGGAACGACCGGCACCGTGTCCCGGGTGGGGTTCAGGACGCCTTGCCCTTGTGGAACAGGTCGCCGTCGTAGTCGAAGGCGAACTGCTGCTCCAGCGTGACGTCCTTGACCGAGCCCACCTCGGTGATGCGCGGTGCTTCGTACATCGGAGTACTCCCCTCTCCTCGTTGGTGCAGGACGCGCCCAACGTCGCGCCGCGAGCAACGAGGGGTCAAGCACTTCCGGCCGAAGTCACCCCGCGCCCCGAGGCCTTTCACCCGACGCCGGGTGAAACCTTCGTCCCACCCCCGCCCGGGGCTCCGGATCGGCCTATCCTCGGGGCGGCACGACCCGAGAACCGCGACGAGAGGCACGGCGATGAGGCTGCGCGAGGACGGCGTCACCTGGCAGGAGATCGACGGCGAGCTGGTCATCCTCGACCTCGCGTCGTCCACGTACCTCACGACCAACGGCTCCGGCGCCTTCGCGGCGAAGCTGCTGCAGGAGGACCGCACGACCGACGACCTCGCGGACGCGCTCGTCGCCGAGTACGGCATCCCCGCCGACGTCGCGCAGCAGGACGCCGGGGCCTTCGTCGACGCGCTGCGCGACCGTGGCCTCCTGGTCGAGGACTGACCGCGCTCAGACCGTGAGCAGGGCCAGGTCGTGCCGCACCATGCGGCCGACGATCTCGTCGAACGCGATCGTGCCGCCCCAGCCGAGCTCCTCGCGAGCCCGCCGCGGGTCCCCGACCTGCTCCGCGGGGTCGGCGGGGCGCACGAACCGGGGGTCGACGGTGACGTGCCGGGACCAGTCGTCGACGCCCGCCGCGGCGAACGCCGCCGCCACGAAGTCGGCCACCGAGCGGGTCGCCCCCGACGCGACCACGAAGTCGTCCGCGACCGGGTGCCGGACCGCCCGCACCATCGCGTCGACGTAGTCGGGCGCCCACCCCCAGTCGCGGCGGGCGTCGAGGTTGCCCAGCGCGAGCGTGCCCGAGCCCTCGCGCGCGATCCGCGCGGCGGCGGCGGTGATCTTGCGGGTCACGAACGTCTCCGGGCGGCGCGGCGACTCGTGGTTGTAGAGCACGCACGCCGAGACGCCGAGCCCGCGCGCCCGGTACACCGCGGCCATCTGGTGGGCGTACGCCTTGGCGGCGCCGTAAGGAGACGACGGCCGGACCGTCGTGCCCTCGTCCTGCGGCGTGCGGTCGGGCGTGCCGAAGATCTCCGCGCTGGAGGCCTGCAGCACCCGGACCGTGCGGCCCGAGTCCTCCTGCAGGCGCCACGCGGCGTCGTAGAGGGCCACGGCGCCGAGCCCTGACACCGCGCCCGTCTCGACGGGGTGCTGCCACGAGTACGCGACCGAGCTGATCCCGCCCAGGTTGTAGATCTCGTCCGGCCTCGTGCGTCGTACGAGGTCCGCCAGCCCCTCGGCGTCGCCGAGGTCGCCCACGCAGAGGCCGACCTCGCGGGGCAGGCCCTCCGGGTGCTCGCCCTCGCGGACCAGCCCGTGCACCTCGGCGCCCTCGGCGACGAGCCGCTCGGCCAGGTAGGACCCGTCCTGCCCGGCGACTCCCGTGACGAGGGCGACCGTCACCGGCGCATCCCGGCCTGCTCCGCCTGCTCGTCGAGGTCGTTCTCGACCATCATCGCGACGAGCCGCGCGAAGTCGACGCGGGGCTCCCAGCCCAGCACCTCGCGCGCCTTCGACGGGTCGCCGATGAGGAGGTCGACCTCCGCGGGCCGCATGAAGCGCGGGTCCTGCGTGACGTAGCCGGACCAGTCCTCGACACCCACGCACCCGAAGGCGGCGTCGAGCAGGTCGCGGATGGAGTGCGTCGCGCCGGTCGCGACCACGTAGTCGTCGGCCTCGGGCTGCTGCAGCATCCGCCACATCGCCTCGACGTAGTCGCCGGCGAAGCCCCAGTCGCGGCGGGCGTCCAGGTTGCCGAGGGTGAGCGAGTCCTGCAGGCCGAGCTTGATCCGCGCGACGGCCTGCGACACCTTGCGGGTGACGAACTCCGGCCCGCGGCGCGGCGACTCGTGGTTGAACAGGATGCCGCTGGAGGCATGCATCCCGTACGACTCGCGGTAGTTGATCGTCATGTAGTGCCCGAACACCTTCGCGACGCCGTACGGCGACCGAGGCCACAGCAGCGTCGACTCCCGCTGGGGCACTTCCTGCACCTTGCCGAACATCTCCGAGCTCGACGCCTGGTAGAAGCGCACGGCACCGGGGTTGTCGCCCGCGTGCAGCCGGACCGCCTCGAGCATGTTGAGCACGCCCTTGCCGGTCACCTCGCTGGTGAGCGTCGCGTTCTCCCACGAGTACGCGACGTAGGAGATCGCGCCGAGGTTGTAGACCTCGTCGGGCCGCGCGGCGGCGAGGGCCCGCAGCAGGGACGACAGGTCGGTCAGGTCGCCCGTGACCAGCCGCACGTCCGGCACGATGCGCCGCACGAGGTCGAGCTTGGGGTTGTTCTGGCCGCGGATGAGTCCCCAGACCTCGTACCCTTTCGACAGGAGCAGCTCGGACAGGTACAGCCCGTCCTGGCCTGTGATTCCGGTGATGAGTGCTCGAGGCATGTCGGCAACCGTTCTGTGAGCGCTGAGTCAGCGCCGTCCCCCGGCGGCACTCCCTTTCTGGGACGCCACCACGCTAATCAGGAAGAGGCGCCCGCTGGCCGTCCGTACCGGGTGAACAGGTGCCGGACCAGGGTGAATCTGCGTCGACGGCGCCCCCGGTCGCCGGAACTTCATCCGGTCGCGGCCTCGACCGGGCGACCCGCGGACGAGAACCATCGAAGGCATGTCACGCCCGGAGACGAGTCGTCGCCACCACGCCGTGCGGGCCGCCGCCCTGGCCGTGGGCTTCGTCGTGCTCTACGTCGCCGGGGTCGTCGCCCCGTGGGGGCAGCGGGTCGACGAGCTGGCGTTCAACGTGCTGACGGGCGCGGGCGCGCCGCTGCGCCACGTCGCGGGCGTCGCGCGGGAGGTCCTGGTGCTCGGGCTGGGCGTCGTCGTCGCGGTGCTCGCCGTCCGCGCGCTCCGCGACCGCCGGTGGCCGGCGCTGGCGGCCAGCCTCGCCCTCGCCGCGGCGGCGGCCCTGGCCTTCGTGCTGCGCGGCGCCGTCCTGCCCCGTCCGGTGCACGACGTGCTGCTCGGCTACCCGTACAACACGTTCCCGAGCACTCACGTCGCGGCGACGGCGGCCCTCGCGCTCGTGCTCGTCGCCCTCTGGCCCTCTCGCGGCTCGGTCGGGCCGGTCGTCGTGCGCGAGGCGGCCCTCGCCGCGGTCGTCCTCGCCTGCGTGGTCAACGTGGTCACGTTCGCCCACCGGCCGTTCGACGTGCTCGGCTCGCTGCTGCTCGTCGGGGCGGTGGCGTCGGCGGTCGCCGCCGTGTCCCCGGGCGCCCTTTCACCTGCCGTCGACGGCAAGTTCACCCCGGTCGCGGCCCTGCGGCCGCGGCGTCCGGCATAGCGTCGCCGTATGACCACGCGACGCCGCCGGGCGGCACGGTTCCTGGCCCCGGCCCTCGCCCTGGCGGCCGGCTCGATCTCCCCGGCCACGGCCGAGGACGGCGAGGAGCGGGCGCGCACGGCCTCCCGGGCCATCACCTGGACCTGCACCGGCTCGCCGTGCCCCTGGGGCGGGTCCACCTCCGGCAACGCCGCCGTGTGGCCCGAGGGCTCCGGCGCGGTCTCGTCCCGGTACGGCTACACCACGTCGGCGGCGGTCTACCTGCCCGACGACGCGGCCGAGGGCGCCACGATCACCGTCCTCGAGGGATCGGCGGGCGTGTGGGCGGGCCCGCTCGACAGCCCGCACCGTTCCCTCGCCGGGCTGTCCGCCGGCGACGCGTTCACGGTCGGGGACCTCGCCGCGGGCGAGGTGGTGTCCCTGCAGAACGACGGGGCGGCGTTCGCGTACGCGTTCACCCCGGCCGGCGAGACACCGCCCGAACCGGAGCCGACGCCCACGCCGGAACCGACGCCGACCCCCACCCCGACCCCCGGGCCGGGCGGGGCGTCCCGGCCCGTCACCTGGAGCTGCACGGGCGACCCGTGCCCCTGGGGCTCGAGGACGTCGGGCAACGCCGTCTCCTGGCCCGAGACGTCCGGCGCGATCACCTCGCGCCACGGGTACACGACGTCGGAGGCCGTCTACCTCCCCGCCCCCGCGGCCGACGGCGACACCGTCGCCGTCGTCACCGGCTCGGCGACCCTGTACGCCGGGACGCCCACCGGGCCGCACCGCAGCGTCGCGCGCCTGTCCGCCGGCGAGCAGCACACGATCACAGGCCTGCCCTCCGACCAGGTGCTGTCCGTGCAGAACGACGACGCGCCGTTCACCTACGTGCACACCCCCGGTGAAGGGACCCCGGACCCGGGACCGACTCCGACTCCGACCGTCCCGGCCGGCGCCGTCGTGATGACCTCGACGCTCGCGCAATGGCACTGCGACGCCTACGCCACGTGCGCGGACGACGGCTGGGCGCCGTGGGTGGGCGGCGCCGTCGCCTGGCCCGAGTCCGCGGCCTACTCCACGAACGTGCGCGAGGGCTCGAACTCCCGCACCGTGCGCGACCTCGACGGCGAGGTCATCCACCCCTACATGGGGTCGTGGGCGGACGGCTGCCGGATCCACGTCCTCGAGGGCGAGGTGCTCGTCATCGAGTGGCAGCGCGGCACGGACACGTGGCGGCCCACGTTCCTGTCCCCCGGCGACGTCCACACGATCGAGCTGGTCGGCGACGAGGACGGCGCGATGATCGAGACGCCGGACACGCCCACCACGTTCAAGGTCGCGCTGACCGACTGCACGCCGCAGCCCGTGCCTTGATGTCGAGAGACAACTTCGGTCGACGAGCTCGCGTCCACGTCACATGACGCGCGCCCGACCCCGGCGGTGCGGCGCGCCGTGCGGGCGCGCCGTCGCCTCGACCTGACGATCGGGTCTGGGCACGGGACGCAACCTTCCAGCAGTGCCTCACGGCACCACAGGTCAGGTGTCACCTATCCGTGCAGCAGTCCCTCTAGAGCGCGCTGCCGTCGTCTGGCGTCGTGCGGGTCGATGAAATCCATCCGGTCGGCGAGCTCGAGTTGGCCCATTCATCCTTGGCCGTCGGCACGGCATCTACGAAGACCGAGTCGAGCTCACCGGTGGTGGCGTCCACGGTGGCTGTCTTCGGTTCGCCCGACTGAAGGAACGCGATGAGTTCCGGCTCCGTTCTCACGGGAGCGTCGGTCAGGACACCAGCGACCCAATGAGGGCCGAGGTCGTTCCCGGTCCAGCTGGGCGCGAGCAGGGCACCGGCGAGAACGGCCACCGTCGCCGTGAGCCCTGCCGCGGTGCTGCTTAGCCGGATACGCGCGGAACTGAGCTCGTCCATCCGGTTGATCACCCAGCGCACGCCGGCCATAGCGACGATGGAGACCGCGAAGAGACCGATGACGTTGCCGAAGTCGACGACGTCCAACGGCCTGAAGCGAGAGCCGAAGATCCCGGTGCGCCCAACGGTCACGGCTGTCGCGATTCCCGCGAGGACCGGGATCGACTGGCGGGTACGTCTGGAGCAAAGCAGCACCACCAACGCAAGCCCTAGCAGGAGAAGGACTCCGTTCGTGCCCAGCGCATATCTGAACCCGGGCCGATAACCCCACGGCCCCGTCCCGTACGAGAGGCCTTGCACAATCCAGGCGGTCGGGAGCGCGACGACGCCCGCAACGGCCAGGACCGTGACCCGCTTCCACACGGGGCTTTGCAGCGTCCGACTCCATGCCACGCGCTCAGCGACGACCATGGCGCACGCGGTCTGCCCGAGCACCCAGCCAGCGACGATGAACGCCTCCTGCATCTCACCGCGGCCGCCCAAGACGATCAGCGTGCCCCACGACACCGCCGCGGCGACCGTCAGGAACGCTCTCGCGGTGCGGAGAAACCCCAGCGCGAGGACGACGAACCCGACCAACCACAGGAGCCACGCTGGGGCAAGAGGTGTTCCCTCGACCGCGTGACGAAGGCTGCCGTCAAACTGCAGTGTCGCGACGATGCTGCCGAGCGCGGCAGCTGCCGGGAGGAACAGCAGTATGGGGAGGAAGATCAACAGGCTGCTGGTGCCATGCCTGCGCTGCAGGGCCGTGGACCCGACCGGGGCCAGAAGCCACTCTCGCCCGGCCGCGCGCAGCAGATCGAAACGCTCGCCAGACGAAACGCGGCTCTGTTCGGGCTCGGACGCCTCGACGAGGTGTCCGAGCAACTCTGCCTGGTGATCACGCCGGTAGGAGTAGGGAAACAGGGACAACAGACGCTGATAGTCCCTCACCAGGACCGGATGCACGCGCACCTTCTCGTCGTTCACGCCGTCGCCCCGTCCAGGCGCGAGCCCGCGCCACCCGGCGTCCCTACAACCCAACCCCGGGCGTTAAGGCGGGCCAATGCACTTCGTGCCTGGGCCTCGGCGCGGTGGGCCTCGGCCGCTAGCCGGTTCCCGCCCTCGGGGGTGAGCCGGTAGTAGCGCCGCAGTCGCGAGTCCACCACCTCTTCGTGATCGATCTCGACCAAGCCCGCCGCGACAAGTCGATCGATCGCGCCGTACAAGGTGCCAGCACGCAACGTGATCCGCCCCTCGGAGCTCAATTCGACGTCCTTGACGATGCCGTACCCGTGCGCCGGCCCCTGGGCCAGCGCCGACAGGATCAAGAACGCGGGTTCCTGCAACGGTCTCGATGTCATGGCCGAGAACATACGCTCGCCACGAAGGCATGCCACCGGTGACACGCCGGTCGCGACTCAACGCCGGGTGTCAGAACCGACCGATTCTGAGGCACGCCAGAATCGGGTTCTGGAGGTTTCGACACCTGTTGGCCCTGCTCGCCGCACCGAAGGGGCGTGCCAAACCTAGGCTCGGGGCGGGTTCGGGCAGGCCGGACTTAAGAATCCAGATGGCGGATGTCGCCGATGGTGACGACGGCACGATTGTGGAAGCGACTGTCCTCTCGCAGCGTCGTGATGCTGCCTGACGGCACCGGGAACGCGACGTGCCCGGCCGCCTCGATCGGCATGCCGATCCAGGCGGCGACAACCAGTCCTGCGGTGTAGCCGTGCGTCACGATGACAAGCTCGTCGACCTCGAGCGTGAGCAGGTCCATCATCGCTTCGTAGATGCGTCGTGCCACGTCCAGCCGGGTCTCCGAGCCTGCCGGGCCGTCATGATGACGGAGGCGGTCGCCGACCGCCGGCGGCGGCACGAACCGCGCGTCGAGCCACGACTGCGGGCGTCCGCCGGCTTCTCCGTACGACTTCTCACGGAGCCTCGGGTCAAGCGCGGGTACGACGGTCAGGGTCTGTCCGATGATCTCTGCCGTCCGCCGGGTACGCCTCAGATCGGACGCTGCGATCGCGACCCGGGCCGATTCGTCGATGCGATCGTGCAGAGCGGCGGCGATCGCTTCAGCATGTCGTTCTCCGCGTGGCGTCAGAACCGAGTCGAACTGCCCGCCGACCACGTGCTCGACATGGTGGGTCGCCTCCGGGTGTGTGACCACGCTGACCCGGCGTTCGTGCGCGGGGACGCGGCCGGGGACCGGTGCGAGCGGAGAGGTCTCGTCGGGTGCCGTCACCCGGCCACTTTCACACACGGACCGGTGGTCGACGCCCGCGCCGTCCCAGGAACTCGCACCTCACGGGCATGCACCTCTACCAGTCAGAGAGTGCGAACTGCGTTGGATGCTGCCGGCATCCGCTCGGTCCGCTCCGGCGCCTGATGGCGGATCGCTTCACGTCAGCGCGCGTCGACCCGCATTCAGGTGAGGTCCGCCCAACGTGGATGCTCGCGCACGTACTCGTCGACGGTCTGCCGGATCACCCACTCGCCCTCGGTCATGTCGGCGGTTGTCCAGGCGACGGTGCCTGGCTCGAAGTCGTCGATGAGCCTCGCTTCGGATGCTGTCGCAATGCGGTAGGACTTCCCGCTGAGACCGACGTCCCGCAGGAACCTCCGGGCACTGCTGAGACTGTCCGCGCGGACGACAGCACGCGAGGGCAGCAGGTATTGAGTCGACGAGCGACCCAGGACGCCATGGCTCTTGAGTTCATGGAAGTAAAAAGTCTTCATCGGGTGAATCCCACCCTTGCGCTGGCCACGACGACACCTTGCCGGTCGGAACCGGCAAGGGTCCAGATCGTCTGACGCCGAGGTGATCCTGATCACCACCTCAGCTGTCGGCTGCACCCGCCTGGTCTCGATCAGAATTGCCGTGCAGCGACGTCCGGGCGGTGTGACGAAGCGAGCAACTCGCGGAGGCGAGCTGCGGAGACGGGGGCGCCCGGGTCGTCGAGGTAGTTCTTCGCAAAGCCGTCGACGTCGGCGGCGTAGATCGGGGTGTAGGCCCCCGACTCGGGCTCGAAGCGCCACGACTCGGCGAGCGTCCCGGCGTCGACGGTGTCGAAACCGAGCGTCCTCACGATCTGGGAGACGCGTGCCTTCGCCTCGCTGTCGTCACCGGCGACGGGCAGTGCAGTCCGCGGGTGGGAGTGAGCGAGGTGGGGGATGTGGTGGGAGACGATGCTGTTGAAGGCCTTGACGACGATGGAGTCAGGCAGGAGTGCCTGCTCGTACTCGGCCGTCGTGCTCTGAAGCGTGTCGAGCGGCTCGATGCGGCCGTCACGGTGGGGGTAGTAGTTGCCGGTCGAGAGGATCGTCTTTCCGGACAGGGCGTCGATGGGCAGGTTCGGGTAGGCGCCCAGAGGCACGGCCAGTACCGGGATGTCGCCGAAGTCCGCAGCCGCTCGAGCATCGCCGGCCCGTGCGAGGGGACCGAGTTCGTCGATCAGGGCGGTGAGGGACTCCGGTCCTCGTGAGTTCGCGATGAGGACTTCGTAGTCGGTCGCGACGGCCAGGCGGGCGACCGCGCTTCCGATGGCTCCGCTACCGATGATGCCGATGCGATTCATGGTCTCTCCTGATGTTCGTCCGGGTGTTCGTCGTGGTGGTCGGAGTCGGTCGGGTGGTGTCGTCGGCGCTAGCGGTCGTCGACGGCGCGAGCGGGTCTCGTCGTCGCCCACCCGTTCCTGGTCAGTTCGGCCAGAGCGGCGGCAGACGCGTCATCGGCCAGGGCTGCACCGCGTACCCAGCTGGTGGCCAGTGCGGCAAGGAACAGATCGCGGGCCCGGACGTCGCGGCGCGCGCTCCCGTCGTCCTGCGCGGCTTGCAGGAACTCCTCGGTGGTCGTGATGAACCCCTGGCAGGTCACAGACAGCGGGGATGAGCTGGTCGTCGTCGCGGCCCGCAGAGGCTCAGGCAGGCCGGCGAATGCTCCCGCCCACGCGGTGATCGCGTCGAGCCAACCGTCCAGTGCATCGGCCGCGTTCACCGATCCGCCCCGGAGGTGATCACGCCGAGCCACGAGCGCGTCGTCGCGAGCGGTGAGCAACGCGGCAAGCAACGTCTCCCGATTCGGGAAGTGCCGGTAGAGGGTCCCTGCGCCGATCCCAGCCTGCTTGGCGATCGCATCGAGCGAGCCGGAGACTCCATGCTCGGAGAAGTACTGCTCCGCCGTGTCGAGGATCCGGTCCCTGTTGCGCTGGGCATCGGCCCGCAGAGCGCGAGTCTTATCCGTCGTCATTCCCTGCATCACAACGCCCCTCTGCCGATCTAACGGAGAGGCTCTCCGCATCGACGCAAGCGGAGACTATGTCCGCTAAGCGCACGAGTCAAACATGCCGGTCAGAACCGACCGATTCTGAGGCGCGTCAGAATCGGGTTCTGAGAGTTTCGAAACCTGTGCGGCCCCGCGGGCATCGCGCCGGCTCGGCAACGTCCTTCACGGACAGGAAACGTCAGCGGCTCCACTTAGCGGCGGGCGCCCGCCACGTCCCGAGCACGTCGAGGAGGCCCTGCGGAGAGTCGGCGACGACGAGTGATTCACGATAGGTCGCAGCGAGGAAGCCTTCGGAGACCATGTGGTCGACCATCCTCAGCAGCGGCTGCCAGAACCCGTCCACGTCGTACAGCGCTACGGGCTTGGCGTGGATGCCGAGCTGTTGCCAGGTCCACACCTCGAACAGCTCCTCCAGGGTGCCGGCGCCACCCGGCAGGGCGACGAACCCGTCGCCGAGCTCGCTCATGCGCAGCTTGCGCTCGTGCATGTCGGCCACCACCTCCAGGCGGGTAAGGCCCGGGTGCGCGATCTCGCCGTCAACCAGGGCCTGCGGCATGACGCCCAGCACGTCCCCGCCGCTCGCCAGCGCGGCGTCGGCGACCTCGCCCATCAGCCCTACCTTGCCGCCGCCGTAGACGACGCCGACTCCGCGGTCGGCCAGGGTGCTGGCCAGGTCGCGCGCGGCCGCGGCATAACGCGGGTCGCGCCCCGCCGAGGAGCCGGTGAAGAGTGTGAGGTGGCGCAGCGCGCCTGGCGTGGACGACGTCAGAGTCTGGGGCTCGAGCACCCGGACATCGTAGGAGCCCACGACTTCCAGCGGGTTGTCGGCACTCCACAACCGTGCTGGCCGCGTCAGAACTGACCGATTCTGGAGCGCACCAGAATCGGGTTCTGGAGGTTTCGAAACCACCCTCGCGACGATGAGGTCGGCGGTATGGCGGCTCGCTGGCTCGGTGTATCGGCGTCGATGTCCGGGTGCGGAGGATCATGTGGCCATGCGATCCGACGACCTCGACCTGGCACTGCGAGCGGCACTCTCCGGCGGAGCGCTCGGCCTGAAGTACTTCGCGCACGTGCAGGACCTCGCGCGCGAGCACAAGTTCGACGGATCCGTGGTGACCCGCGCCGACCTCGCGGTCGAGGAAGAGGTGCGGCGCGTCCTGCTCGCCGAGCGGCCTGACGACGCGTTCCTCGGCGAGGAGACGGGCGAGTTCGGCGCCGGGCGGCGCCGGTGGATCCTCGACGGCATCGACGGCACGCTCGTCTTCGTCGAGGGCGACGACCGGTGGCAGACCCTGATCGCGCTAGAGGAGGACGGCGTGGTGAGTGTCGGCGTCGCGATCGTGCCGGCGCAGCATGAGGTCTGGTACGCGGTGCGGGGCCAAGGGGCCTTCGTCGCGGACGTCGTCGACGGGACGGTGACGAGGGAGCGGGCCCTGCGCGTCGGCGGGCCGCCGGCGTCTCTCGGGTCGTCCCGGACGGCGGTGCTGCCGCCGGTCACGATGGTGCCCCAGCAGCACCGGTCCGAGGTGGACCGGCTCGTGACCGCCGTCGAGCCGTCGGTCGACCCGTCCGGATGGCGGGTGCATGGAGCCTTGCTCGTCGCTGCCGGCGTGCTCGACCTCGCGGTCCAGGTGGGCGGCAAGGCATGGGACTACGCGCCGCTGTCGCTGATCGTCACCGAGGCGGGCGGCAGCTTCGGCGGCGACCAGGGGCAGCGGCACCCGGTCACCGGGACCGGCGTGTTCGCGTGCGACGACGCGACGGCCGCGGCAGCGCGCGGCGTCCTCGAGATTCCCGAGCGGCCGTCGGCGGCCGCATCGCCGCGCGAGTAATGCCGCGAAGAGCCGACCCGTCAGAACCGACCGTTTCTGACACACCGAAGCGTCAGGCTCGACACACCGTCGACACGCCGCTCAAAAACGTCGTTCAAAACCCCCGTCGGCCCAGAACCTCCGGCGGGGGTTTTCGCTACGGTGGCGGCCAGCTCGGCGATCACGTGCCGTACGCCCGTTCAGCGTCCTCGGCCTCCGGGCCGCCGACCCTGGGGAGGCAACCCCCGTCGCACGCCACTCACGACTTGCTCGGTTCGTGCGAGGTCGAGCGACATGTCCGTGCACTCTGCGCCGCGTGTCGACACCTGACGGGACGCGGGTCAGGCGTCGCCGCGGTAGAGCGCCTCGTACCGGTCGACGACGCGCTCGAGCGTGAACTTCTGGACGCGCTCGAGCGCGGCCTCCGCGAGCGCCTCCCGCCGGGCGTCGTCGGCGAGGAGCTCGGCGAGCGCCGTGCCGATGCCGTCCAGCGGCGTGACCACGGCGGTGCGGCCGCCGTCGGTCACGTACAGGGCGCCGGGGTTGGGGGTCGCGACGACGGGCAGGCCGGACGCCATCGCCTCGACGTACGGGATGCCGAAGCCCTCGTAGTCGCTCGGCAGGCAGAACGCCCACGCCTGCTGGAAGGCGAGCGCCAGCTCGTCGTCGGACAGCCGCCCCAGCGCATGGATCCCGGGGCCCGCGTCGTCCGGGACGTCTTGACTGACCATCCACAGCTCCGCGTCGGGGTGCTTCGGCAGCACCGTCTCCTGGAACTGCCGGGCCAGCTCCGCGCCTCGCTTGCGCCCGTGCCAGTACCCGACGAACAGCACCACGGGGCTGGCCGACCGCTGTCCGGCGTCGGACCGGAAGCGTCGCACGTCCGTGCCGCAGGGCACGACGTCGCGCACCCACGGGTACCAGCGGCGCGTCTCGGGCGAGATGACGACGGTGTGGTCGGCGACGAGCGACGCGAGCACCTCCGACAGCCCGAGGAGCACCATCCGCGCCTTCTCCTTGACGCCCTTGATCGTGCGAGCCTCCTCGAAACACGACCCGGCGAGCGTGCGCACGTGCCGCGGCACGCGCCGGCGCCACAGCCAGTAGTCGTCGCCCCAGGCGTGCAGCACGTCGAAGGACGAGAGGTCCACGCGACGCAGCGCGAGCGCGAACCGGAACGTGCGCAGCGAGCCCGTCATCCGCACGTGCCGGTGCCCGTACACGGCACCCTCCACCGGCGGGCAGTCGCTCAGGACGGTGACGTCGTGCCCGCGGCGCGCGAGCTCGGTCGCGAGCTCGTGCACCTGGTAGCCGATCCCCTGCTTGCTGGTGCTGGGCAGGTAGTAGGAGACGATCGCGATCCGCAGCGGCCTCGCGCCGGCGGCGGTCGTCATCGCAGGCCGTCCCGGAGCGCCTCGAGCCAGCCGCGGCCGTGCCGGAGGTCGGGCTCGAGGTGGTTGCCCTCCGCCCACTCGTTCCACGACTTGACCCACAGCAGCCGCTCGTCGGCGGGGCGGTGGGCGATCGACGCCACCGCCTGGCGCACGTTGGCGCCGAACTTTGCCGGGGTGGCGCCGTGCAGCACGACGCCGCCGCGGCCGGAGCGCGGCGTGTTGTCCCAGTTGGGGTAGACGCACGGCTGGACCAGGTCGCCGGTGCGGTTCTGCCCGGTCCAGTCGGTCGAGTAGGGGAAGATCTCCGGCCCGCCGGCGAGCTTGCGGAAGGCGCGCATCCGCGCCGTCTCCGCGCGGGACGTCCCGGCCGGCATCCGCATGTACACGCCGGCGTCGAAGCCGTCCTCCTTGACCCGGTCGTACCGCGGGCCGCCGCCCAGCAGGTCGCTCATCTCGGCCACGAGGTACAGGCCCTCGAGTCCCGCCCTCCGGGCCAGCGACTGCCAGAGGTCGACGAAGTCCCCGGCGTCGGGCAGCTCCTCGGGCCGGAAGACGTAGAAGACGGGCCGACCGCCCACGCGCAGGTAGCGGGCGTCGCGGAAGGCGGGAAGCACGGCTTCGAAGTGGGCGGTGTAGTCCTCCACGCCTGGGTAGTGCTGCTGCACCAGGACGCGGTCGGCCTCGCCGTGCCAGATGCCGCTCCACGTCTGGTTCGCCCACGCCAGGCAGAACGACACGTCGGGCGCGCCGGAGGCCAGCACCTCGGAGAACGGGCGCTCCAGGATGCGCCGCCCGTTGCCGAACCAGTAGTGCCAGTACGCGAACGCCTCCACCCCGTACTGCGCGGCCAGCTCCGACTGCGCGGCCCGTGCCTCGGGCAGCCGCAGGTCGTAGAAGCCAAGGTCGGCGGGCACCAGCGGCTGCCGGTGCCCTGGGTAGAGACGGCGCGCCCGCGCCACGTTGGTCCACTCCGTGAACCCCGGCCCCCACCACGCGTCGTTCTCGGGGATGGGATGGAACTGCGGCAGGTAGAACGCGACCGCCCTGGCTTCCACCGTCGGGACCTCCTTCACCGGCCGACCACCGGCCCGCGGGCGCCCCGCCGCCACGGGAGCAGCCCGAGGTCGGAGGGCAGCCGGACGACGTCGCCCGCGATCGTGCGGACGCCTGGGACGGTCCACCACCGCAGGACGACGGCCGCGCTCCGCAGCTTCTCGCGCAGCGTCAGGGGCGACCGCGCGACGATGCCGAGCAGCATCGGCGTGGACCGCGAGTACGGGAACGCCGTCCGTGGCCGGGACGGGTCCACCCAGGCCATCTCGGACTCCCGGGAGCCCCCGTGCCTGTCCGCGTGCGACCGGATCGACAGGAGAGGCTCGCCGGGCACCAGCACCAGCCTCCCGCGCAGCGCGAGCGCCGCCGGGAAGAGCATCTCGCCGGCCGGCGAGACGACCACGCCGCCGGCCGCCCGCGCGACGGCCGTGTCCATGATCCCGAACTGCGTCTGCGTCACGACGCGCGCGAGCAGGACCCGCAGGCGCTCGTCCGGCGCAGGCCCGTCCATCCGCAGGTCCGCGTCCGCGTGCTGCCCGAACACCGCCCCGTCCGCGTCGACGAGGCGGACGCGAGGGTAAGCCAGCACCGACCCCGGCGGGGCGTCGTCGAGGACGGCGAACGAGCGCTCCACGAGCCGGGGGTCGCACAGGTCGTCGTGGTACGCCCACTTGAACCACGGGCTCCGGCACCGGCCCAGGAGGACGTTGGAGTTCACCGCCCCGCCGATGTTCGTCTCGTGCCGGTGGTAGGCGAACCGGGCGTCCCGCGCCACCCACTCCCGCGCGATCTCCTCGGTCGCGTCCGTCGACGCGTTGTCGGCGACGTCCACCTCGAAGTCGCCGTCGGTCTGCTCCGCGACGGACCGCAGGGCGTGGTCGAGGTAGGGCTCCCCGTTGTACACCGGGACCCCGATCGTCAGCCGCGGCGCGGCGCCGGATCTGCCTGACATGCGAACACCCCCATCTCATCGAGCCTGGTGAGGACCTCGTCGTACCCGGACCGGGTCCGCCGGCGCGCGTCGACCGCCCAGGCGTCCAGGTCGAGCGCCAGGGCCTCGCGCTTGTCGAGCAGGGCGTCGAGCGACTCGAGGAGCTCGTCGGCCCGGAACGCATATGCGTCGACCCGGTAGGCGCCGACCCTGGCGTCGTCCGACAGCATCCTGACCTTGTCCGCGTGCTCGACCGTCACGAACGGGACCCTGCTGAGAGCCGAGGCGACGAGGACGTGGAACCTGCTGCCGACCACGGCGCGGACCCCGGCGACGTCGTCCGACAGCTCGTCGAAGTCGTGCGGGACGCGCACCTCGGGCCTCGGCCCCGGACGGTCCCTCGCGACCGCGTCGACGATGCGGCGCGCCACGGGGACGTCCGCCGCGTCGGAGACGACGACCCGCACCGGCGTCCCCCGGTCGAGCAGGGCGCCGACGACGAGGGACATCTCGTCGTGGTACCGCTGCCGCTCGGCCGCCGTCGCTTGCGCCTCGCCGGTGGCGGACGGCACGTCGAGGACGCTCACCACGACGGTGTCCCGGACGGCCTCCGACCCGCCGTCCGCCGCAGCCCGCGGGGTGTCGGTCCGCGCCGTCACGATGTCGTCCATGAGCACGTCGCGCGAGGTGTCGGTCCCGCACGAGCGGACCGCCTCGAGCGTCGCGGGGTCACGGTAGGACCGCACCGTCGCGGTCGCGGCGGTGGCGCGGACCGCCGCCCTGGTGAGCCGGCGCGAGTACCGGCTCCCGCCGACCGCCACCCACACGAACGGCGTCCTCCTCAGCCGGCACGCCGCGCCGGTGAGCAGGAGCGAGAGGATCTGCCCTCCCGGGGGCCCTCCCCTGCCCACTTCGAGGGCCCCGGTGCCGGGGACGACGACGACGTCGAAGCGGCCGACGAGCCGCACGAGGTGGGCCACGTCCAGGAACGTACGAAGGCCCTTGGCCAGGACGGAGGCGTGCAGCGGGCCCCGATATCCCCAGGGTGCTCGCGAGCTCAGTGCCGGGCGGCCGAGCGCCGCCTCCGCCCCGCCCGGTTCCCGGCCCACCAGCGTCACCTCGACGTCGTGGTCCGACTCCTCGAGCAGCCGGATCACCTGGGCCACCGACGCGTCGTTGCCGACGTTGGCGATGCCTGCCTCGCCCAGGAGCGCGATCCGCGCGGTCACGGTGCCCCCACCCCGGGGACGGCGTCGACCGGCGTCGTCCCGCGCTTCCGGCTCCGCTCCTCGTCGTCGCGGGCGGTCGTCATGAGCCGGAGCGGCCCTCGGAGAACCCGTCGCACCCGCCCAGGCAGCGACCGCTGCACGGCCTCGGCGTCCTGCGGGGTCAGACCGCGGCGCGTCAGCCGCATCGCCCCCACCACGAGGCCGAGGCCGACGACGCCCGCCAGGACGGCCGACGGCACGGAGGGCAGGCCGAACCGTCCCGTGCCCCACCACGCGACGAGGCAGGCGAGCACGCCGAGGAAGTACGGCGCGATGTCCCCCAGGGCCCGCCAGGTCCCGGTGCCCACCGCCCGCACCTCGGTGACGATCAGGAGCGTGACGAGGACGAGCGCCGAGGAGAGGTTGCTGATCACCGCGCCCCAGACGCCGAGGGGCGGGATGAGGAGCACCATGAGTCCCACGCTCACGACCAGGGTGGTGAGGTTCAGCCAGAGCAGCCACATGCCCTTGAGCCGGGCCGCCACGAACGCCTTGATCGGTTCCGCGATCACCAGGAGCCCGCCCGCGATCCCGAGGGCGAGCAGCACCTCGGGCACGTCGGAGAACTCCTCGCCGTAGATCAACGGGACCAGGAGTGCGAAGGCCGGCATCGCCGCGGCGACGATCGCCGCCATGACCGTGGACGACGCCCGCAGCGTCCTGCCGAGCGCGCGCCCGACGGCGTCCACGTCCACCTCCCGCAGCCCGGAGATCGCCGGCACCAGCGGGCCGACGAGCGACTGCGCGGGGGCGAAGAGGTGGGACGCCAGCCCGATGGCCAGCGCGAACACCCCGGCCGCGTGGACCTCGGACATCCAGGTGAGCACCAGGACCTCGCTCCGGGACAGCACGAACGCCGCCACCATGCTGGCGGCCCCGGCCGGGAGCGCGAACTTCCAGAAGCCCCGTGGGAACCCGCGGAGCCGAGGACGCAGCATGGCGCGCCGGTACGTCCGGGAGACGAAGACGAGGAAGAGCAGGGTGCCCAGCCCGCCGGCCACGAGACGGACCACCCAGATCGAGTCGGCCGTGCCCACCGTGGTCGCGGCGATCACCACCAGCACCTGGGCGACGAGGTTGACGATCATCGAGGCCTGCGCGTCCCTCGCGGTCTTGCTCTCGATGGCCAGCGCCTCGCCGGCCCCGCCGAGCAGGCACGGGAGGACGACCCCGAACGCGATGGCGACGGCCATCAGCCCCGGGTCGACGTCGACGAGCACGAGCACGGTCACCGCGATCAGGGGCATCCCGACGACCGTCCGGTACCCCTTGGACGCGCTGAGGAGACGCGTGACCTCCGCGGTCCGCCCCGCGGCGTGGGCCTTGGCGCCGAACTGGACCACGCCGCTCACCACGCCGAGGTCGACGACCGTGCCGACCAGCACCATCACGGTGCCCAGGTAGGCGAGCCGGCCGTAGTCGACCACGCCCAGCGTGCGGGCGATGACGATGTTGACCGCGAAGGCGAGCGGCAAGGACACGGCGACGTGGACGAGGGTCCAGAGCGCACCCTGGATCGCCTTGTCCTGAAGCTCGCCGCGCGACAGCCCGTCGGTGTTCGTCACAGTCGACATCGTTCACGCCCGACGGCCTCGTTCCGAGGGGTCTGGGCAGTTTTCAGCCGCGGCGGCGCGGGTTTCACCCGGGCCCACCCGGACGCTGCCGCCACGCCCGTGCATAGCCTGGCGGGCAGCACCGCACCCGGGACCCCACGGACAGGAGGGCGCGCCGTGCTCGACAGGGACGACGATCTCGGTAGGGACCGACTCGGCAGGGACGACCTCAGCAAGGACGAAACGACCGTGCACGCCGTGGTGATCTGCAGCGTGCGACGGCCGGAGGTGCTCGCGGCCACGGTCGAGGCGCTGTCGCGACAGACGGCGCCCGCGGACGTGGTGGTGGTCAGCGTGGTCGCGGACACCGACCTCCCGCCGGACGCCGACTGGGGCCCGTCGGTGCGCGTCGTCCGGTCCCCGCGGGGGTCGTCGGTGCAGCGGAACGTGGGGGTGCGCAGTCTCGTGCCGGAGCCCGGGTTCGCCCCCGGGCTCGTGACGTTCGTCGACGACGACGCCGAGCTCGCGCCCGACTACTTCGCCCGCATGCGGGCGTTCATGGCCGACCATCCCGACGTCGCGCTCATGACCGGCCTGGTCGCGGCCGACGGCGCTGCCTCCCGCGGCGAGATCCCCCGCGAACGCGCCCGCTCGATCCTGGCCTCCGCCCGGGGGACGTCGTTCGTGCGCGACGTGCGGGCCGCGTACGGGTGCAACATGACCGTGCGGGGCGACGTCGCCCTCGCGGTGCCCTTCGACGAGCGGCTGCGCGAGTACGCGTGGCAGGAGGACACCGACTTCTCCGTGCGCTGCGGCCGGCACGGACGGGTAGTGCACTACCACGGCTGCGTGGCCGTGCACCTGGCCGTGGGCAGCGGGCGGGTCGACGGCCGCACGTTCGGGTTCGTCCAGGTCGTGAACCCGTTCTACCTGTGGCGCAAGGGCACGACGACCGGCCGCGAGCTGCTGCACGACTGGACGCACTCCCTGGGCGCGAACGTGCTGCACCTGGCCGACCGCGGGCGGCCCGACCGCGCGGGGCGCCTGCGCGGCAACCTCCTCGGCCTGGCCGAGGTCGTCCTGCACGGCGGGCAGCCCGAGGCCGTGACGCGAGTCGCCGCCCGCTCCGTGGGACGTGCTCAGAAGGGCAGGTCCGTGCCCAGCACGAGCAGCCAGTCGCCCGCGCCCGCCGCGTTGTCCCCCGGCGTGGGCACCTCTCCCGACGGCGTGACCGACAGCTCCGACACCGGCCCGACGGCCGTCGCCGCGCCCGTCGACGGGTCGACCCACGCGGCCTCCGCCCCCGGGGCGAGGAGCGACAGGTCCAGGGAGACCGCGCGCTCGGACGGCACGTAGACGAGCGCGAGGCTGCCGTCCGGGGCGACCGCCGCCGTCGCGAGGTCGGCGTCGAGCACGTCCTGGGCCGCCTCCGCCTCCCCGCCGGCCCCGCCGGTGAGGAACGACTCCTGGGGCCGGAGCGTCCACCACGCCAGGGACGCGACCACGTCCCGGATCCGGGAGACCTGCTCGGCGCCCTCGGACTCCAGGCGCGCCTCCCAGCCGTCGTGGAACTCCCAGTCGTCCGTCCCGAACACGTCCCCGGGAGAGCCGGAGGTGATCGCCCAGAGCACCTGGCGGCGCAACGTCTCCGGGGTCGTCGTCGGCCCGCCCGTGTTGTTCTCGCCCTCGTAGTTCGCCTCGCCCAGCAGCGCCGGCCGGGCGGGGGTCGCGGCGTACGCCTCGCCGACCGCGAGCGGGGTCGGCCCGTACGTGTACACGAAGCTCCAGTCGACGCGGTCGCGCCAGTGGTCGTCGGCGGCCGCGGACGACACGTCCCGCAGCTGGGCGGTGAAGGGCCGGTCGTCCCCCGTGGACCGGATGCCCTCGAGCATCGCCTCGAGGCACGCGTCTCGCTCCGCGGAGCGCGAGTAGTCGCCACCGGTCATCCACAGGACGGGCAGGTCGGCGGCCCAGCGGGCCGCCATCTCCCCGAAGGCGCGGCACGTCTGCGGCGACGCTCCGGCGAAGGTGTGGTCCAGCGTCCACGAGTCGATCGGGTACAGCATCGCCGTGATCCCCAGCTCGCCCGCCCGCCGCACCGTCTCGTGGGCCCGGTCGAAGTACTCCTCCTCCCACCGCAGCACGTCGCCGTCCACGAACGGCAGCAGCCCGTCGACCGTCGCCCCGTCGTCGGACGGCGCGCCGTTCGCGACCGCACCGACCAGCGAGACGAGCATCGCGTTGAACCCCTGCGCGGACCGGGTCGCCAGGTAGGTCTCGGCCTCGTCGGGGTGCAGGTCGGTCAGCAGCGACCAGGGCGCGTCGCCGCGCACGAGGACCGGGTCGCCGCCCTGGTCGACGAACGTGCGGCCGTCGGAGGAGATCCCCGTGATCCACTGGGGCTCGCCGCCGGTGGCGACGGCGCCCCGGGTTGCCGTGAGCTCGCGAAGCGGGGCGTCCGCGGCGGGGGGCTCCTCGTCCCACGGCGCGGCGCCCGTCATGCTCAGCACCGCCCACGCGGCCAGGACGACCACCACCACCGTGCCGGCCCCCACCAGCACGCGAGCTCGCCGAGGCGACCGCTCATGCGGGTGTCGCATCCCGGAGCCCCCCTCGCGCCACCCTGATCAGGCTCCGCTTCACGTCGCTGCCGAGGGACCGCGCGTCGGGCACCGTCCAGTGCCGGACGACCGCGAGGGCGGCTCGGGCACGCTCGGCCGCCGGCGCCGGGGCGCGGGCCGCCTCCGCCAGCATCCGGGCGTTCATGTACCACTGAGGGAAGGCGACCGGGCGGCGGAAGCCCGGCCGGTAGGCCCGTGTCTGCTGCACCGGGTCGCGGGCCTGCAGGTTCGTCATCTGCCCCGGGTGCCGGCGCGCGAGGTACCCGATCTCGGGCACCTGGACCCACGGCGCCCGCATCGCCATCGCGACCCCGAGCCCGAAGTCGCCGCCCCAGTAGTCGGGCAGCCCGCCGCGCTCCCGCAGCGCCGCCGTGCGGAAGACCCCGCCCCAGCCGACCGCCTGCCACACCCCGCGGCCGAGGAACAGGCCGACGCGGTCCGCGGGCCCGAGCGGGAGGAAGTCGAGGCCCTCGTCGTTCATCGCGTCCACCACGTGGTCGTCCGGGTCGCACCACTGGACGCGGGAGAACGCGATCGTCGCCCGGGGGCAGCTCTCGAGCGCGTCGACGCAGGCCGTCAGGTGCCGGGGGCGGACCATGTCGTCGGCGGCGTTCCACATGAAGTACGGCGCGCGGGCGCGGGCGAGCGTCCGGTTCCAGTTCCAGGGGATGCCGCCGTTCGCCTCGGCGGGCAGGTAGGTGAACCGCGGGTCCTCCTCGGCCACCGCCTCGGCGACCTTCCGGGTGCCGTCGGTGGACGCGTTGTCCGCGACGATCACCTCGATGTCCGCCAGGTCCTGCTCCTGAAGGGCGCGCAGCGTGCGCTCGAGGAACTCCTCCCCGTTGCGCACCGGCACCCCCACGGTCACCGTCACCACCGGACCACGGCCTTTCGCACCGTGTACGCCTCCGCGTACCGCTCCCGGCACTCCATGCCCCGCAGCCGCATCAGGCCGAGGAACACCTCTGGGTCCCACCAGTCGTGGCCGCGCTGGGACGGGTAGCTCCGGTCGAGCAGCTCGACCTTGCGCCGCGCCAGCTCCTCCCGCACGGGCACGTAGGCGGCGGGGCGTCCCATGTCGCCGTCCCACTTCGGGATCTCGTAGTGCAGCACGAGGGCGTCCCGCCACACGGTGGCGGCCAGCTCCCCCACCAGCCGGTGGTCCTGGTGGGCGTCGTCGGGACGCGGGGCCAGCACCACGTGCGGCGCGGGGTGGCGCTCGGCGTGCTCGTGGAGCGCACGCTTCGTCGCGCCCCAGTGCTCGGGAAGACGCCCGTCGGGCAGCCCCGCGAACACCGACGACGCGGCCGGGACGAACGCCTTCGCGGCGTCGGCCGCCTCGGCCTCGCGCAGGGGGTCGCCGGTGAGCGTGAGGAAGTCGGCCGTGGCGCCCGGCCGCTCCGCCAGCGCGAGGAGCGTGCCGCCGCAGGCGATCTCGACGTCGTCCGGGTGGGCCGCGAGGCACACGACCCGCAGCTCGGCGGAGTCCAGGCGCAGCGGGATCATTCCGTCACCTCCGCGAGCGGGGCCGCCCCCACGTCCAGGTCCTCCGCGTCCAGGACCTCCGCGTCCAGGGCGGGCGCGACCGGCCCGGCGAGCCCCAGCAGCGCGGCCACCCGGCGCTCCTGGACGGCCAGCGTGGCCTGCGCCGCCGCCAGCGCCCGTGCGGTGCGCACCCCGTCGGCGTCGGCGTCCGCGACGGCGGCCAGCACCTGGCGGGCCACGACCTGCGGGTCGAACCGGCGGACGTCGTGCGCCCGCCCCGGGTCGCCGAAGCGTTCCAGCAGCCACCGCTGCTTGGGGCCGTACCCGAGCGAGACGACCGGGACGCGGGTGCGGATCGCGCCCACCAGGTTGTGGTAGCGGACGGCGACCATCGCGCGGCAGCCGACGAGACGACGTTCGAGCTCGGCGACCGAGCCGACGGCGGCGACGTGCACGTGGTCCGGGGCGTCGATCCGCGCCGCCACGTCCTGAGCCGTCGAGTCGTCGGCACCGTCACCCACGACGAGCACGACGTCGACACCGCCGCGGACCAGCTCCCGGGTCAGGCGGGCCGTGCGGTCCGCGTAGTCGTCGCGCTCGTCGGCGGGCGCGTACCAGTCGTACCGGACGACGCCCACGGCGACGAGGGGACGGTCTCCCGGCCCCGGGCCGTCGCCGGGCTCCGGCAGAGGCAGTCCGAGCACGAGGTCGGGCACCTCCGGTGGCCGGCGCGCGCCGGCCGCGAGCGCGTCCGCCGAGCCTGCGTCCCGGGCGCTCAGGTAGGTCGCGGTGCGCGCCACGGTGCGCTGCATGAGCCGGTGGGCGCGACCCCCGCGGCGGTCCGCGCCGACCGAGAGCACCAGGTACGGGCGCCGTCGCACCCGGGCGACGACGCCGTACAGGGCGATCTGGAACGGCGGACCGAACGGGGACACCGCGTGCCCCTCGAGGATCCCCGTCCCCGGCACGACCACGGCGTCGAGCCCTCCCACGACCCGCCAGGCGTGAGGGATGTCCGCGAGCTTGGCCGCCACGCGCCTCCAGCCGGTCCGCACGGCGCTCCGGTCGGACGCCGGCACGGCCTCGATCCCGCGCTCGGCCCGCACATGGTCGGGCGCGTCGGTGAGGACCACCGGCCGGACCGCGGGCCCGCCGTGGCGGTGCAGGAGGTCGAGGACGGCGTCGAGCGACGCCTCGTTCCCGAAGTTGCAGTATCCGAACTGGCCGAGCAGGCCGACTCGCACGGCGCCCTCACGCACGGGCACGCGCCCGACCCACGACCTCGCCGACCTCGACCACCGGCACGCGCCGCGGCTCGCGCGCCGCGGCGCGGTCCCAGACCGCCCACGGCCGGTCGCCCGTGCGGTTCATCTCCTCCAGCGCGGACCGTTCCTTGAGCGTGTCCATCGGCGCCCAGAACCCGGTGTGCGGGTGCACCCGGAACCGGCCGGCACGGGCGGCGCGGACGCAGGCGTCCATGACGAGGTCCTCGCCCTCGCCGAGGTAGTCGAAGATGCCCTGGCGCAGCACGAAGTAGCCGCCGTTGATGCACATGCTCATGTCGGCCACCGGCTCGAGGTCGCGCATCGTGCCGTCGGGGTCGAAGCGCACCACGTGGAACGAGTCCTGCGGGGAGACGGCCATCAGCGAGCCGACGGCGTCCGTGGCCAGGAAGTCGTCGACGATGCGGTCCATCGGCGCGTCGGTGAGCACGTCGCCGTAGTTGGCGAGGAAGACCTCGTCGTCGTCGAGGTAGCGCCGCACGCGCCGCAGCCGTTCCCCGATCGCCGTGTCCATCCCGGTGTCGACGAAGGTGATGCGCCACTCGCTGATGTCGCTGCTCAGCAGCTCCACCTGCTCGCCGCCCTTGGTGAGGACGAAGTCGTTGGAGTGCGTCTCGGAGTAGCTCAGGAAGTAGTCCTTGACGGCGTTCGCGCCGTAACCGAGGGCGAGCACGAACTCCGTGTGCCCGTAGTGCGCGTAGTACTTCATGATGTGCCACAGGACGGGCCGGGACCCGATCGGCATCATCGGCTTGGGCAGCGAGTCGGGGCCGGACCGCATCCGCATCCCCAGTCCGCCGCAGAACAGCACGACCTTCATGACGTCCCTCCCTGGGCCTGCCCGTCGTCGGGCGTGTGATGGATGCGGCGGGGCGCGGCCCGCTCCCGCAGCGCGGGGGCCACGGGCCTCCCGTCGAGGAACCCGTCGGTACCGCCCGCGTCGAGCGCGGCGGCGTAGACCGGCAGCACTCCCGCGACGGCCTCGACCGTCCGGTCGACGTCGGCGTCGGTGTGCGCGGCCGAGATCACGAACGACTGCGCCAGCACGCCGCGGCGCAGCAGCTCGGCGAGGAAGAGCGTGCGGTACGGCTGCGAGGGCTCGCCGGCGTGGTCGCGGGTGCCGAAGACCAGGCACGCGGGGTGCCCCGAGACCGTCACCCAGCCGGTCAGCCCGGCGGCGTCCACCACCTGCTGCACGCCGTCGCGCAGCCGCTCCCCCTGGGCGGCCATCACGGCGGGCACGTCGCGGGCCGCGTACTCGCGGTGCACCGCCAGCCACGCCGCGAGGCCCGCCGTCTCCGCGCCGTGCGTCGTGGAGAGCAGGAAGACGCGGCGCGCGTCGGTCGCGAGGCCGCCGAGCTCCATCAGCTCCCGGCGGCCCGCGAGCGCCGAGACGGCGAACCCGTTGCCGAGCGCCTTGCCCCAGGTCGACAGGTCGGGCACGACGCCGTACACGGTCTGCGCGCCGCCGGCGGACCAGCGCATCCCGGTGATGATCTCGTCGAACACGAGCACCGTGCCGGTGCTGTCGCACAGGGCGCGCAGCCCTTCCAGGTACCCGGGCGGGGGGCTCGCGTGCGCGGTCGCGGCCTCGAGGACGACGGCGGCGACCCGGCCCTCGTGAGCGGCGAGCAGGGCCGCCACGGCAGCCAGGTCGCCGTAGGGGAAGCGGACCGTGAGGTCGGTGATCGCGCGCGGGACGCCCGCGTCCATCGGGGTGGTGCCGATGAACCAGTCGTCGGTGGAGAAGAACGGGTGGTCGGCGCAGACGGCGACCAGGTCGCGCCCGGTGGCGGCGCGGGCCAGGCGGACGGCAGCGGTGGTGACGTCGGAGCCGTTCTTCGCGAACTTCACCATGTCGGCGCCGGGGACCTGCGCGCAGAACGCCTCGGCCGCCTCCAGCTCCCACGTGCTGGGCCGGGAGAAGCTCACGCCGTCGGCGGCCGCCGACGCGACGGCGTCGACCACGGGCCGGAAGCCGTGGCCGAGCGTGACGCTGCGCAGCCCCATCCCGTACTCGACGTACTCGTTGCCGTCCACGTCCCACACGTGCGCACCCCTGCCGCGGACCAGCACCGGGGCCATGTGCTCGGGGTACTGGTCGGCGCCGCGGGCGTACGTGTGCGCCCCGCCCGGCACGAGTCGGTGCAGGCGGGCCTGCGCGGCCGTCGACCGGTCGAAGGACCGGACGGGCTCGGCGGGCTGCATCGGGTCGGGCTGTGGAGCCTGCTGCGTCAGCTGCGTCATGGTGCCCCCGGATGCGGGTGGGGAGGTGGGTCGTGAAGCCTGGTGGGGCCGGCAGGGGGCCGGCCCCGCCGCCAGTCTGCGGCGAAGGCCCGGCGGCGTTGAAGGGCCCGAGGGCCTTTTCATCCGGCGCCCGGGACGACTTCACCCGTCCGCTCCCGCGGCCCGTCCGTACGGTGTGGACATGCAGGTGCTGCCCACCACCCTCGACGGGGTGCTGATCCTCGCCCCCACCCCGCACCGCGACGAGCGGGGCCTGTTCACGCGCACGTTCGACACCGCCACCGCGGCGCGCGCCGGTCTCGACCCGGCGGCCTTCGTGCAGGACAGCCAGTCCCGCTCGCGCCGCGGCGTGGTGCGCGGGCTGCACGGCCGCGTGGGCGGCGGGGAGGCCAAGCTGGTGCGCGTCGCGCACGGCGCCGTGCACGACGTCGTCGTCGACGCGCGGCCCGGCTCCCCCACGTTCGGGCGGTGGGAGGCGTTCCGGCTCGACGACGTCGACTTCCACGTCCTGTCCGTGCCGCGCGGCTGCCTGCACGGCCATCAGACCCTCACCGACACGGCCGACGTCTGCTACCGCATCGACGCCGAGCACGACCCGGCGGAGGACGTCGCCGTGCACCACCTCGACCCCGACCTGGGGGTGGGGTGGCCCCTGCCGGTCTCGCTCGTCAGCGACCGCGACGCCGCCGCCGGGTCGTGGGCGGCGCTGGTCGCGACGCTCACCGGCGACGGCCCCGGTCGCGGCTGAGCGGCTCGACCTCGACGGGCTCGGGCTCCGCGACCACCCAGCGGCCCCCGAGCCCCTCGACCTCGGGGTGCGCGGAGCGCACCTCGTCGAGCAGGTCCGGCACCAGCAGGAGCACCTTGTCGGGGCGGACCTCGGCGAGGATGTCCGCCCCGAGCACCGGCACGCGCGGCCCGGGCCCGCCGGGCATGGCACGGCCCCGCTTGGCGGGGGACGCGTCCACCACGGCGAGGACGTCGTCGGCGGTGACGCCCGCGAGCGCGAACAGCGCGACCGCCCGCGACGCCGCGCCGTAGGCGACGACCTTCCCCGTGCTCTCGTCGAGCCAGTCCCGCAGCGCCGCCGCCGACCGGGCCACCTGCCGCTGGAGCACCGCCACCGCGCGCGGCTCCGTCGCCCCTGCCGCGGCCTCGGCGGCCAGCTCGGTCGCGACGAGCTCCCCCGCGGACCCGGCGTGCGCCCGGGCGGGCTCCGAGCCCTCCCGCGCCAGCGCGAGCAGGCGCGTGCCGCCGTAGAGCGGGTACCGCCACAGCCCCACCGGGACGAGGCCGGTGCTGCGCGCCATCTCCACGAGCACCGTGAGCGAGTAGTACGCGAAGTGCCCGTGCCGCAGCGCGTTCCAGGTGCCGTCGCGCACGATCACCGACAGCGGGTGCACGTGCAGCGCCAGCACGCCGTCCGGGGCGAGGGAGTCGAGCCGCAGGTCCCACGCCGCCCGCTGGTCGGCCTCGTGCATGAGGCCGAGCGAGTCGACGACGAGGTCGGCCGCGAGCCCCGGCACCGTGCCATGGCCGTCCAGCAGCACCGCGTCGGGCACGATCTCCTGCACGCGCTCCAGCCAGGAGCCCCCGTGCGGGCTGCGCATCTCCGCCGCCCAGGTGCCGGGGCCCAGGAGCCCGCCCGCGACGAGGTCGGCCACTCCCGCCCGTGCCTGGGCGACCAGGGCGGCGGGCTCCACGCCGCGGGGCACCTCCGGGCCGGTCGGGTCCTCCTCGAGCTGGGCGAGGCGGCACCGGTCGCACATCACCATCCGCAGGGGGTGCACCGGGTCGGGGGCGGGCGCCTCCGGCTCCGGGAACAGGTCGGACGCGGGCTGGGCGCCCAGGTCGAGCACGACCGTGCCCCGGTCGGAACGGCACCACCGGCAGCGCCACCCGGGAACGACGGCGCTCACGTGCCCGGCTCGAAGACCTCGAGGCGCGGCAGGAACGTCACCAGGCGGCCACCCCAGTCGGCGACGTGCGCGAGCTGGGCGGAGATCTCCCGCCGCAGGTTCCACGGCATGACGACGACGTAGTCCGGCCGCGCGGCGTCGAGCTCCTCCGGCGGGCGGATCGGCAGGTGCATGCCCGGCGTGAACCGGCCGTGCTTGTACGGGTTGCGGTCGACGGCGAACTCGACGAGGTCGGAGCGCACCCCGCAGTGGTTGAGCAGCGTGTTCCCCTTGCCGGGCGCCCCGTACGCGACCACCCGCTTGCCCTCGCGGCGTGCGGTGAGCAGGAAGCGCAGCACGTCGTCGCGCACTGCGGCGACCTGCTCGGCGAAGCCTGCGTGCCCCTCCACGGTGTGCAGCCCGGCGGCGGCCTCGGCGGCGAGCACGCGCGCGACGGCGTCCGACGGCTCCGGCGCCCCGGCGTCGGGCGTCGGCACCGACCAGGTGCGCAGCGACCCGCCGTGGCTGGGCAGCTCGTCCACGTCCACCACGGTGAGGCCGGCGGCGGCCAGCACCCGCTGCGTCGTGAGCAGCGACAGGTAGCTGTAGTGCTCGTGGTAGATCGTGTCGTACTCGTTGCCCTCCACCAGCCTCAGCAGGTGCGGGATCTCGATGGACACACGGCCGTCGTCGGCGACGAGCTGCCGCAGTCCGCGCGCGAAGTCGAGGATGTCCGGCACGTGCGCGAACACGTTGTTGGCCACGACGAGGTCGGCCGGGCCGTGCTCGTCCCGTACGCGCCGCCCCGTCTCCTCGCCGAGGAACTCGACGACCGTGGGGATGCCGCGCTCGACGGCGGCGGCGGCCACGTTCCCGGACGGCTCGATGCCCAGGCAGCGGATCCCGCGGCCGGTGACGTGCTGCAGCAGGTAGCCGTCGTTGCTCGCGACCTCGACCACGAACGACCGCTCGGGCGTGAGGCCGAGCCGCTCGACCGCGTCGTCGACGTACCGGCGAGCGTGCTCCACCCACGACGCGGAGTAGGACGAGAAGTAGGCGTAGTCGTCGAAGATGTCCTCCGCCGGCACGTAGGCGGGCAGCTGCACCAGCAGGCACCGCTCGCAGACGCGCACGTGCAGGGGGTAGAACACCTCGGGCCCGTCGACCTGCTCGGCCGTCGGGTAGCTCTCGCACGGCGGCGACATCCCGAGGTCCACGAACGTGCGGGTCAGCGGCGCGCCGCACAGCCGGCACGACGGCGCGGACACGGCGGAACCCTCGGACGCGGACCCCGCGGGCGCGGCGTGGCGGGCCGCCGACACGGCGGTCATGCCGGCACCGCCGTCGTGCGCAGGTTCTCGAGGTCGAGGGCGCCGGTGCCGGCCAGCTCGCTCACCCGGTGCAGGCGCACGAAGCGGGGGCCCTCGAAGTCGTCGGCCGTGAGGCCGAACCGGTGGACGTCCTCCCAGATCTGCCGGATCCCGTCCGGCACCGTCCAGTGCGGCGCGGCGGCCGGCAGCTCGGCGCGGACGCGGGTGAAGTCCACCCGGTAGTTGCGGGTGTCGGCGCCCGCCCCGGCGGCGAACGTCACGGGGGCGCCGGTGATCTCGCTGACCTGCTCGGCGACCGTGCGGATCTGCACGACGTCTTCGTCCCGGCCCACGTTGAAGGCCCGGTCGTGCACCACCTCGCGGGGCGCCTCGAGCGCGGCGAGGAAGGCCCGCGCGATGTCCTCGACGTGCACGAGGGGCCGCCACGGCGTGCCGTCGGACGCGAGCCGCACCTCCCCGCGCGTGTACGCCGTGCCGGTGAGGTTGTTGACCACGATGTCGGCCCGCAGCCGCGGCGACGAGCCGTACGCCGTGGCGTTGCGCAGGAACGTGGGCGAGAAGTCGTCGTCCGCGAGCGCGGAGAGCCCGCGCTCCGCCTGGATCTTCGACTCCCCGTAGGGGGTGACGGGGTGGAACTCGGCGCCCTCGTCCACGGGCGCGTCGCCCGCCGCCCCGTAGAGGGAGCACGACGACGAGAACAGGAACCGGGTCACCCCCGCCGCCTTCGCCGCGCGGGCCATGCGCACGGCGCCGTCGGTGTTCACGGAGAACGTCGCCTGCGGGTTGAGGTGGCCCAGCGGATCGTTGGAGATGGCCGCGAGATGGATCACGGCGTCGAACCCGGCGAGGTCCTCGGGCCGCGCGTCCCGGACGTCGCCGGTGCGCTGCTCGTACCCCGTCACCGGCGGCCCGAAGTCGCAGCCGTCGTACCACCCGGCGTCCAGGCCCACCACCTCGTGGCCTGCCGCCTGCAGGAACGGCACCAGCACCGCGCCCACGTACCCTCGGTCGCCATCGACGAGCACTCGCATGGTCCGTCCCCCGTCGTCGTCCGGCCGGCCCGACGGGCTGGGGAGCCCCGAGCCGGTGGCTTCTCAGCCGCCTCGACGCTAACCAGCGGGCGCCTCCCACCGTGAGGGTTGCCCGGGGTGAAAAGCCTCGTCACCCGGGTGATTCCGCGCCTGCGGCGTTCCGCGCCCGCACCCCGGCGGCGAGGATCGGGAACCATGAGGGTCCTGCGCATCTCCCACAGCGCGGTGGTCGACGCCTGGCGCGGCCGCGAGGTCGAGCTGCGCCGGCACGGCGATCACGTCCGCGTCCTCACGGCCGCCGTCTGGGACGAGGGCGGCCGGGACGTCCGCCCCTCGCCGGCGCCCGACGAGGAGCTCGAGACCGCACGGACCCTCGGCCGCCACCCCGCCCTCTTCCTCTACGACCCGCGGGCGCTGTGGCGGGTGCTCGGCGAGCCGTGGGACGTGCTCGACATCCACGAGGAGCCGGTCGCGCTCGCCACCGCCGAGATCCTGGGCCTGCGCGCGGTGCGGCGGTTCGTCGACGCCGCGCGCGGGCGCCGCGCCCGCCCCGCGCCCTACCTGCTCTACTCCGCGCAGAACCTGCTCAAGCGGTACCCGTGGCCGTTCCGCGCGCTCGAGGCCGCCGCGCTGCGCGGCGCCGCCGCCGTCGTCACGTGCAACCACGACGCCGCCCGCATCGTGCGCTACAAGGGGGCCCGGGGCCTGGTGCAGCGCATCCCCCTCGGCCTGGACACGACGCGCTTCACGCCGTCGACGGCGCGGGCCGACGACCCGGCACCGGGCCGGGTGCGCGTCGGGTACGCGGGGCGCCTCACCACCCAGAAGGGGGTGGACGTGCTGCTCGCGGCCGTCGCCCGGGACGAGTCCCTGGGGCTCGTGGTGGCGGGCGCCGGCCCGGAGGAGGTACGGCTGCGGCGGGCCGCCGCCCCGCTGGGCGACCGGGTGACCTTCCTCGGCCCGCTGGACACCGACGACCTCCCCGCGTTCTACCGCGGGCTGGACGTGCTCGTCGTGCCGTCGGTGGAGACGCCCGGGCTCGCCGAGCAGTTCGGCCGGGTCGTGGTGGAGGCGATGGCGTGCGGCACGCCCGTGGTGGCGACCCGGGTCGGCTCCGTCCCGGACGTCGTCGCCGGCGCCGGCGTCCTCGTGGCGCCGGGCGACCCGGCGGCGCTGCTGGACGGCATCCGGCAGGCGACGCGGCCGCAGACCGCGCGCGTGCTGCGCCTGGCCGGGCTCGACCGGGCCCGGGAGTGCTCGTGGCCGGAGGTCGCCGGGCGGTACCGCGCGGTCTACGCGGCGTGCCGCGGCACGACGACGGACGACCACGGCGTCACCGCGCGCGGTGGCGCGGACCACCGGCCGGCGCCCCGCATCGAGGTCGTCGTCGTCGCCTACGGCCGCCCGGAGCTGCTGCGCGCCGCGCTCGAGCCGCTGGCCGGCACGTTCCCTCTGACGGTCGTCGACAACTCGTCCGACCCGCGGCACCGCGCGATCACCGAGGCCTGCGGCGGCGTCTACCACGACCCGGGGCGCAACCTCGGGTTCGCCGCGGCGGTCAACATGGCGCTCGCGCACCGGCAGGACCCGGGGGCCGACGTGTTCCTGCTCAACCCGGACGCCGTCGTCGGGCCGGACGCCGTCGCGGCGCTCCACGACGCCCTGCACGCGGACCCCGGCCTCGCGAGCGTCGGCCCGGCCCAGGTCGACGGCGACGGACGGCCCGGCCGCGTGGTCTGGCCGTTCCCCTCCCCCGCCCGGGCCTGGCTCGAGGCCGCCGGCCTGGGCCGGTTCCGGATCCCGGGGGAACGCTCCTTCGTGATCGGGTCGGCCCTGCTGGTCCGCGCCGAGGCGCTGCGCAGCGTGGGCGCCCTCGACGAGCGGTTCTTCCTCTACGCCGAGGAGACCGACTGGGCCTACCGGGCCGACCGGCGCGGCTGGCGGCACGCCGTCGTGGAGACCACGAAGGTCCTGCACGAGGGCGCCGGCACGAGCACCGACGACCGGGTGCGGGAGCTGCACTTCCACGCCTCGCAGGAGCGGTACCTGCGCAAGCACTACGGTGCGGCGGGGTGGGCCGCCGCCCGCGCCGCGCTCGTCGCGGGCGCGGCGCTGCGGTCCGCCGCGCTCCGCGGCCCTGGCCGGCGGCACGCGCAGCGCCGGCTGCGCACCTACCTCGGCGGGCCCACGGCGCTGGAGGGCCGCGAGGTGGCGGCCTCGTGAGCGCCGCCGGGCGCCGGGTCGCCCTCCCCACCGGCCTCCGCGCCGGCCTGTGGACGACGACCCGCGCCACCACCTGGGCGGCCGTCCTCGTGGTCGCCGTCCTCGGTGTCACGTACGTGCTCGCCCACGACCTCACGCTCGGGGTGGCCGCCGCGACCCTCGTCGCCCTCGCCGGTGTCACCCTCTACGACCCGTCGCTCGTGCCGGTGGTCGCGATGCCCGCGTTCGTCGTCTCCGACCGGATCGGCGGCGACAGCCTGAACATGACGCTCAGCGACGTGGCGCTGTTCGGCGCGTTCTGGGTGGCCCTCCTCTTCTCGCCACGCCCCTTCACCCCCGCGCTGCGGTCGATGCTGTGGCTCTCGGCGATCTATCAGCTCGCCTCCCTGTTCGCCGTCGTCGCCACGCCCTTCCGCCAGAACACGGTCGAGTGGTTCCACGCCTGGGTCCTAGTCGGTGGAGCGCTCGTCGTCGGCTGGGCGGTGGGCCGGTCCGGGCGCGCGACGCTCGGGCTGACGCTCCTCACCCTCGCCACCCTGGTGGTCGCGCTGAACGCCTGCGCGCTGGCCGCGGTGCAGCTCGCCCAGGGCGACGTGTCGCCGGTCTACCCGAACTGGCCGCTCGCGATGCACAAGAACCTCGCGGGCCCGATCTTCATGTCGGTCGCGCTCGTCGCGTTCGTCCGGCAGCCCTGGCTGCACTGGCCGGCGTGGTTCCGCATCCCCGCGTTCTACGTGCTCGTGCTCGGCCTGATGGCCGTGCAGTCCCGGCAGGCGATCGTCGGCCTCGGCGTCGGCCTGATCGTCCTCGCGCTGCGCGCGGGCCACGGCCGCCACTGGTCCCCGATCCTCATGCTGCTCACCATGGCCCCGGCGGCGATCTTCGTCGCGAGCCGGGTCCAGGACGACCTCTCCGGCGACGACCCGTTCAACTCCACGGCGTTCCGCGTCGCGGGGATCGCGGGCGGCTTCGACGTCTGGCGGGAGAACCCGTGGTTCGGCGCCGGCCTGCGGTGGTGGAGCTCCGGGCCCGTGGCCGGGTTCCAGCCGCCCAACGCGGTCGCGGAGGTGCTGTCCTCCGTCGGCGTCGTCGGCCTCGCGGGGTTCGCGGTCCTCATGCTGGGCACCCTGGTGGTCGCGTGGCGGATGGACCGCCGGTTCGGCACGCTCGCCGTCGCGCTGCTCGCGTCCCGCCTCGTCGCGAGCCAGTTCGACCAGTTCTGGGTCTCGATCATCGTGTCCCTGCCGTTCCTGCTGGTGGGCGTGTGCCTGGGGGCGGAGGGACTCGACAGGCAGTCGGGCACCCGCGACGTCCGGCACGGACAGGTCGGCGGGGACGCGCCGCCGCCGAACGTGCCGAGCCCCCGCTCGGACGCGGCGCTGCAGACGGAGGCGTCATGAGGATCACCCACGTCGTCGTGACCGACGCGTTCGCCGGGGTCGAGGCCCACGTCGCCCGGCTCGCCAGGGCCCAGGCCGACGCGGGGCACGACGTCGCCGTGGTCGGCGGTGCCGCGGCCTCGATGTCCGGTGCCGCCGGTGACGCCGTCGAGCTCCGGCCGGGCACCACCGTGGCCGAGGCCCGCCGGTCGCTCGCCGAGGGAGCCCGGCCCGACGTCGTGCACGCCCACATGACGGCGGCCGAGACCGCGGCCTGCCTCTGGGCACCGGTGCTCGCACGGCGTGTGCCGCTCGTCGTCACGCGGCACTTCGCCCTCGTCCGCGGCCGCAGCCTCGCCGGCCGAGCCGTCGCGCACGTCATCCGCCGGACGGTGGCCGCGCAGATCGCGATCAGCCGGTACACGAGGGAGCGGATCGACGGTCCCAGCGAGGTGATCGTCGCGGGCGTCGAGGAGCGGCCCCACCCGCGCGTCTCCGCGCTCAGGTCGCCCGTGGTGCTCGTCGCGTCCCGCCTCGAGCCGGAGAAGCACGTGGACGCCGGCGTCCGCGCCTTCGCCGCGTCGGGCCTCGCCATCGCCGGCTGGCGGCTTCGGATCGCCGGGTCGGGCTCGCTCGAGGTCGCGACCAAGGAGCTGGTGGCCAGGTTCGGGCTCGACCGCGCCGTCGACCTGCTCGGGCACCGCAGCGACGTCGCCGCCCTGATGGCCGACGCGTCGATCTTCCTCGCCCCGACCCCCGGCGAGCACTTCGGGCTCAGCGTGCTCGAGGCGATGGCGAGCGGCGTCCCGGTGGTGGCGGACGGCTCCGGCGGGCACGTCGAGTCGCTCGGCCGCGCCGGGGGTCCCGGCCTGTACGCCACGGGCGACGCCGACGACGCGGGGCGGCGGCTGCGTGCCCTCGCCGAGGACCCCGCGCTGCGCGACCGCTACGGCGCCGCCCTGCAGGCCCGGCAGCGGGCCGAGTTCTCCCTCGCCCACCAGGCCGCCGCCACCGAACGCGTGTACCGGGACGTGCTGCCGTGAACCCGGCCCGGGAGACCGTCGTCGGCCCCGACCTCGTCGTCGTGTCGCTCGAGCCGTGGGACCACGTCTGGCGGCGCAACCAGCACCTCGTCGCGGGGCTCCTGCGCGAGCGCCCGTCGGCGCGGGTGCTCTTCGTCGAGCCGGTCGGCGACCCCCTGCACGCGATCACCCGCGGCGCGTGGCCGCGGCCCGGGCGGGGGCTGCGGCCCGCCCCCGACGTCGAGGGGGTCGGCCCCCGCCGGCTGTGGCTCCTCGAGCCGACCAAGCTGCTCCCCCGGCGGGTCGCCCCGCACGGCGACGAGCGGCGCGCGGCCGTCGTCGTCCGCGCCGCGCGCCGCCTCGGGCTGGCGCGGCCGGTGCTGTGGGTCAACGACCCCTACGGCGCCACCCTGGCCCGCGTCAGCGGCTGGCCGACCCTGTACGACGTCACCGACGACTGGACCGCCGCGTCGCGCGGCTCGGCCGAGTCGCGACGCGTCCTGGACGGCGACCGGTACCTCGTGGAGCACGCCGCCACCGTCACCGTCTGCTCGCCCACCCTGGCGGCCCGCAAGGCCGACGCCCGCTCGGTCGTGCTCGTGACCAACGGCGTCGACGTCGAGCGGTACCGGCGCCCCGTCCCCCGCCCGGCGGACCTGCCGGCCGGCGGCACGGCCGTCTACGTCGGCACGCTGCACGCCGACCGGCTCGACGTCGCGCTGTGCGAGGAGACCGCCCGCGCGCTCGACGGCGTCGGCACGCTGGTGCTCGTCGGCCCGGTCGCGCTGGAGCGCCCCGACGTCGACCGGCTGCGCCGCGCGGGCGTGGCGGTGCTCGGCGCCCGGCCGTTCGACGAGGTGCCCGCGTACCTGCAGCACGCCGAGGCGCTCGTCGTCCCGCACGTCGTCGACGAGTTCACCGACAGCCTCGACCCGCTCAAGCTCTACGAGTACCGGGCGGTGGGGCGGCCCGTCGTGTCGACCCCGGTGGCGGGCTTCCGCGACACGAGCGACCCGCGCGTCGCCGTCGCCGGGCGGGAGGACTTCGCCGCCGCCGTGCGCGACGCGCTCACCGTCCCCGCGCCCGCCCCGGCCACCGCGGAGGACGCCGGCGCCGAGCCGATCCCCAGCTGGACGCGCCAGGTCGCCCTCATGTCCGACGTCGTCGACGCCGTCCTGCCACCCGCTCCCACACCTCGGTGACGGCCCGCGCGGTCTCGCGGGCGGGAAACCGGCGGGTCGCGTCGTCGTATGCCGCCCGGGCCCGCCGCTCGGCGCCGCCCGGGTCGTCCAGCACGGTCAGGAGCCCGGCGGCGAGCGCCTCCGGGTCGCCCGGCGGCACGAGCACGCCCAGGTCCCGGCCCAGCGGCCGGACGATCTCCGGGACCCCGCCGGCGTCGGTCGCCACCACGGGGACCCCGCGCACCATCGCCTCGACGACCACCTGGCCGAACGGCTCCGGGACGGGCGAGGCGTGCACGCACACCGACAACCGGTCGAGCTCGGCGGCCGGGTCGTCGCTGAACCCGACCACGTCCACGGCGCCGCGCAGCCCGAGCCGGCCGATCTCCGCGTCGACGGCCACCGCGTAGTCGTCGGCGCCGAAGAGCGCTCCCCCGACCAGGCGGAAGCGCACGTCGGGGCGGCGGTCGAGCACCGTGCGCGCCGCGCGGACCAGCTCCAGCTGGCCCTTGGTGGGGCTGATCCGGCCGACCAGGCCCACCACCGGGAGCTCCGGCGGCACCCGCGCCTCGAAGGTGGCGACCGCCTGCTCGGGCGCGTAGCCGGGGTGGACGACGGTCAGGTCGCGCACCCCCGGCAGCGTCCCGGCGGTCGCCCGCGAGTTCGCGACGACGGCCCGTGGGCCGCGGCGGGCCAGCGCGCGCAGCAGCCGGACGGCGGTCGAGGGAAGGTAGTCGGGGGCGACCCGGTCGTGCACGTGCCACACCACCGGCACCCGGCACCACCGGGCCGCGAGGAGCCCCACGACGTCGGCGCGCAGCGAGTTGGTGTGCACCACGTCGGCGTCCGCGCGACGGAGCACGCCGGCCACCCGGACCACGAGCCGCACGGTCTCACCCACCGCGAGCACGGCTCGCCAGGAGCCGGCGAGCGCGTGCCGGTCCATGACGCGCGACCGCGCCCCCGCCCGGACCACCACGGTCCGCACGCCCGCCGCCCGCAGCCTGGCCACGAACGGGCCGTCGTCCAGCACGATCGCCCGGAGCTCGACGCGTCGCGGGTCGAGCTCCGCGGCGAGCCGGAGCAGCGCCAGCTCCCCGCCGCCCAGCGCCGCGGTGTGGTCGACGACGACCACGCGCAGGGGCCCCTCCCTGCCGCCCCGGCGGGCGGTCACGGCCGGCGCGCGGTGCGCAGGAGCCGGCCGATCGTGGGCGCGACCTGCGCGGGCGTCGGCGGCTCGTCCTGCGCGGCCGTCGGGACGGGCGACGCGACGGTCCCCACCCGGACCCCCGTGGGCGGGAACACCGGCGGCCGGGCCGGGGTCGTGCCCTCCCGCGCAGGGGTGACGCGCTCGGGGGCGGCGTCGCCCTCCGGGGCACCCGGGCGCTCCGGGGACGCGTCGTCGTCCACCTTGCTCGCGGCGGACGGGTCGACGTCGGAGGGGTCGGTGTCGGCAGGAGCGGTGTCGGACGGGTGGGTGTCGGACGGGTGGGTGTCGGACGGGTCGCCCTCGTGGGGCTCGCCGTAGGTCGAGGCGTAGACCATCCGGCTGTCGCCCTTCACGCCGGCGAGCGCGACGCCGGTGAGCGGCACGCCGTTGATCCGCAGCCGCTCCGCGGCCTCGGCCAGGACGCTGCGCGCGGTCCGGCCCGCGGTCGTGACGAGCACGACGCAGTCCGCGAAGGCACCGAGGATCGTGGCGTCCGCGGCCGCGAGCACCGGCGGCGCGTCGATGACGAGCACCTCGGCCGCGTCCCGGGCCGCCTCGACCGTCGCGCGGACCCGGTCCGTCGCCAGGTAGTCCGCGGGGTCCATCGTCGGGTCGTAGAGCGCGAGGAAGCGCAGGTTGGGCACCTGCGTGGGGCGCAGCCCGTCCGGGTCGGTCCCCGGGCCGTTCGTGCGCGGCAGCAGGCCCTCCAGGTCCGGCCGGCGCAGGTCGCCCGACACCGCGACGGTGGCCCGCCCGCTCATCGCCCACGACGCCGCGAGGTTGGCGGCGATGAACGACCGCGGTGCGTGCGGGTCGGTGGCGGTCACGACGACCACGGCGTGCTCGCGGTCCTGCATCGCCACGTGCAGGGCGGTGCGCAGCTCCCGGATCGACTCGGTGAACGGCGAGGCCACCCGGCTCGAGATCGGCAGCACCGGCGTGCGGCGGTACGACCTGGCGGCCTTGGTCACCCCGTAGAGCTCGGCGAGCACGGGCACGCCCGCGGCGACGGCGGCGTCGGACCGGCCACGCAGCCGGGAGTCCAGCGCGCGCCGTGCCAGGGCGAGCCCGATGCCGATCGCGAGCCCGGCGAGCGCACCCAGGAGGACGATGCTGGCCCGGGGCAGCCCGACGACCACGGCCGACGAGCCCGTCGCCGGGACGAGCACCTGCGCGGGGGTCACGATCGACTCCAGGGTGCTCCGGCTCGCCGACAGGGTCTGGTACTGGTCGATGATCGTGGAGCGCTCCGCGCCCGCCAGGGGGTCCTTCGGCGCGTCCTTCACCTGCTTGTCCACGGTGTCGAGCTGGTCGCGCAGGGCGTCGCGCCGGGCGTCGATCTCGGTGATCTGGTCGTCGATGACGCCGGGCAGGCTGTCGACGTACGCGGACGCGACCCCGTTGGCCAGCTCGACCGCGCCGCCCGGGGTGCCCGCCGTGGTGGTGACGGTCATGATCCCGGTGGTGGCGTCGAACACTCCCGACACCTGGGCGGCGAGCGCCTTCGGGTCCGCCCCGGCGGCCACGGCCTTGCCGGCCGTCTGGAGCACGCCGGGGGCCTCGACGAGGCCGGGGTCGGTGTCGACGCTGGTCGTGGTGGCCGCCGGGGTCGTGCTGTCGCCCAGGTCGACCGAGTTGATCTGGACGGTGGCGGTCGCCTCGAACACCTCGGGCTTGCGGTCCGCGTAGACGGTCGCCGCCGCCAGGGCGAGCACGATCGAGGCGACGAGGAAGTACTTGCCCTCCCACATCACCCGCAGGAACTCTCGAACGGTCATCGGCCCTCGATCTCCCTGTGCGTGCCCGACACCCCGGCGACCGCGACCTCCTGCGCCACCACGGCCTGGAGCCGGGCGACGAACGCGTCCCGGGAGAACCCCTTCACGTGCACCCCGATGGCCTCCTGGTCCCAGGAGCGCGCCAGCGCGGCCTCGATCCCCTCGGCGACGGGCGCCGCCTCGGGGCTCTCCACGTACAGGCCCGTCACGCCGTCGACGACGGTGTCGAGGTAGCCGCCCGTGCCGAGCGTCACCGCGGGCACGCCGAACGCCGCAGCCTCCAGCGGCGTCAGGCCGTAGTCCTCGTAGGACGTCGCCACGAGCAGCGACGCGTGGGCGTACAGCCAGCGCAGCTGCGCGTCGTCGACCTTGCCGACGAACCGCACGCCGTTCCCCGCCAGCCGCTCGAGCCGCTCGCGGTCGGGGCCGACGCCGACGACCACCAGGGGCAGGCGCAGGCGCCGGGCGGCCGCGACGACGACGTCGACGTTCTTGTACGGCAGGAGCCGCGCCACGCAGAGCAGGTAGCCCGGGGCCAGACCGGGCACGGCGGCGGCAGGGCCGTCGGGATCCATCGCGGGCGGGGGCGGGACCACCTCGGCCTCGATGCCGTACACCTCCTGGACGGCCCGTCGGGCCACCGTGGAGACGGCGAGGTACACGTCCGCTCGTGCGGCGGCGTCCGCGTCGGACCTCCGCAGGCCGGGGCCGAGGAGGTCGAGCGCCGACCCGGCGAGCCCCGTGCGCCACAGGTCCTTCCACGTCCGGCCGGACGCCCCGGAGAGGTACCTGTCCCGCTGGTACAACCAGCGGGCGGGCGCGTAGCAGTACACGACGGTGCGCCGGGCGCCGCGGTAGCGGTGCGCCCAGCCGCTCGAGCTGGCGAGCAGCACGTCGGCGTCGACGGGCTGGCTCTCGACCGCACCCCGCAGCAGCGGCAGGGCCAGCCGGTGGTTGCGCCGCAGCGGCCCGACCCGGTCCAGTCGCGACGGACGCACGTCCACCTCGGCGAACTCGGGGAACGTCCCGTCCGGGTGGTACAGCGTCGTGTAGAGCGGCGCCGACGGGAAGGCCTGGGCCATCGTCAGCGCCACCCGCTCGGCGCCGCCGCGCTGGGTCAGGTAGTCGTGCGCCAGTGCCACCGTCGGGCCCATGGTTCCTCCTCGTGCGGACGGTCGAGACCGCCCGTCGAGCGTAAGGAGACCAGGGCACGGAATGGGCCCTGTGGAGGCCTTTCCACCCGGGTGAAGAGCCCGGTCAGGCCCCGTTCACACCCTGGTGTGGAACTTGCCCTGCGCGGCGAGGAGCCCCTCGACGAGCACCATCTCGACGGCGTCGGCGGCGTCGTCGACGAGGATCGGGAGGTCCTTCCGCTCGGTGGCGGAGAAGTCCTTGAGGACGTGGTCGGCGGTGTCCGTACGACCCGGAGGCCGGCCGACGCCGACGCGGACGCGGACGTAGTCCTTGGTGCCGAGGGCCTTGGTGATGTCGCGCAGGCCGTTGTGCCCGCCCTCGCCGCCGCCGGACTTGAGCTTGACGGTGTCGAACGGGATGTCGACCTCGTCGTGCACCACGACCACCTGGGCCGGGTCCACGCCGTAGTACTTGACGAGGCCGGCGACCGGCCCGCCGGAGGTGTTCATGTACGTGGTGGGCTTGGCCAGCACGACCCGCGGGCCGGGGCGGCCGCCGGGCAGCACCCCGAGCCGCGTCTCGGCGACGACGGCCTGGGCGCGCGCGTGCCGGGAGAACCGGGCGCCGGTGCGCTCGGCCAGCAGGTCGAGCACCATCTGCCCGACGTTGTGCCGGTTGGCCGCATACTTCGGCCCGGGGTTGCCCAGCCCCACGACGAGCCACGGGGTGTCGGTCATCGGGTGTCGGTTCCTCTCCTGCGCCTGCCCGGGATCGCTGTGAGCATGATTTTGGCCCACCTCCTCGCGGGGAAGTGGGCCAAAATCGCGCTCACGGCGGGGGGTGTGGTCAGCCCTCGGTGGACTCGGCGGCCTCGGCGGTCTCCTCGGCGGCCTCGCCCTCCTCGGCCTCCTCGGCGACCTCGCCGCGCGGCTCGGCGACGGCGACGACGGCGGCGTCCGGGTCGGTGAGCAGCGTGGCGCCCTCGGGCAGGGCGATCTCGCCGGCGGTGACGTGCTGGCCGGCCTCGAGGCCCTCGATCGAGACATCGACGGACTCGGGCAGGTTCGTGGCGAGGGCCTCGACCGACAGGGTCTGCGCCTCGACGAAGTGGATGGTGCCGGGGGCCGACTCGCCCACGACGTTCACGGTGACGTCGACGGCGATCTTCTCGCCGCGCTTCACCAGCAGCAGGTCGATGTGCTCGATGGTGCCGCGGACGGCGTCGCGCTGGATGTCCTTGATGACGGCCATCTCGGACTTGTCGTCCAGCTCGATGGTGAACAGCGCGTTGGAGTGGCGCGTGGCGAGCATCGTCTGGTGACCCGGCAGGGTGATGTGCAGCGGGTCGGTGCCGTGCCCGTACAGGACGGCGGGGATCTTGTTCTCGCGACGGATGCGGCGGGCGGCGCCCTTGCCGAACTCGGTGCGGGCCTCGGCGGCGAGCTTGATGTCGGACACGTGGATCACTCCTGGGATGTCTGTGCGTGCCGACGGCCAGAGGGAGCCGTCGGCTGTCCACGAGGAGTGTGGTCCCCGCGAACTTGCGGTTGCGTCGGCGTGGGACACGTGACGGACGCGATCGTGAGCGCGCCGTGGGGGCACCCGCAGAACGCGGTGCACCGACAGCCGCCCAGTCGATCACGGAAATCCGACGGATCCTGCGCTGAGGGTGGCGGCCAGGTCGCAGGTGCTGGACCTGCACGACCCTGGTGACCGGCGCCCGTCAGACGTCCCTCGCCGAGGCAACCGGACGAGTATAGCCTCACTCAGGGCTGGGCGTGCTCGCCGGGGCGGTCCCCTGTGCGGCCCCGGGCCCGCGAGGTGCCCCGCGGGCGGTACACGACCTGCGCCTGGAAGACGAACCGCACGACGAACGCGACGAGGATGAGCACCGCCTGCACGAGCTCGGGGTGCGGCACGGCGCGCTCGACGATCCACCACAGCAGCAGCGTGCGCACGGCCGCCTCGGTGCCGTTGAACGCGAACGACCGCACGAACCGGCCCCAGAAGCCGTGCGCGCCCTCCCGCAGGTCGGCGAAGACGAACCGCTCCTGCAGCAGGAAGTTGATGACGATCGTCACGACGTTGGCCCAGACCACCGCGGGCAGGTAGTGCACCCCGAGCGCCTGGAGCCCGGCGAGGATCGCGAGGTTCAGCACGGCGCCGAGCGCGCCGATCAGCGCGAACGGGGACAGGCGGCCGAACCGCAGCAGCGTGAGCTGCTGCACGTAGCGCAGCCCGTTGGCGACGGTGGCCTTCGACCGGCCGGCGAACCGCTCCCCGAAGACGAACGGCTCCTCGACCACCACGAGCCGCTGCCGGGCGAGGATCTCGAGCAGGATCTTGAAGCCGCGCGGGCGCAGCGCGGCGAGGTCGACGGCGGCCCGGCGCACGACGAAGAACCCGGTCATGGGGTCGGAGACGTCGCGCAGCTTGACAGGGAACATCGACCGGGCGAGCAGCCCGGACGCCTTGGACACCCAGCGCCGGTAGCGGCCGTCGAGGCCGCCGGCGTCGCCGCGGCCGGTGTACCGGGAGGCAACGACGACGTCCGCCCCGGTCTCGCGGGCGGTGGCGAGGAGCACGGGCACCATCTCGGGCGGGTGCTGCAGGTCGCCGTCCATGACGACCACCCGCTCGCCGGTCGCGGCCCGCAGGCCGGCGACGACCGCCCCCGAGAGCCCGCCGTCGGGCACCTCGCGGTGGATCATCCGCACGGGCAGCGCGGACCGGGCGGCGACCTGCTCGATGACGGCGGGGGTGTCGTCGCGGGAGTCGTCGACGAACAGCACCTCGACGCCCCCGGGCACGACCTGCCCGCCGCCGTCGGGCCCGAGCGCGGCGGCCAGGCGGCGGACCAGCTCCGCGACGTTCGGCCCCTCGTTGTAGGTGGGGACCACCACGGTCACGTCCACCGTCATGTCCCTCCCCTCGGCGGACGACGCGGCCCGGGGCGACGTGTCACCCCGGGCCGCGACGTCGCTCAGGCGTTGCCGTCGAACAGGCTCGTGACGGAGCCGTCGTCGAAGACCTCGCGGATGGCGCGAGCGACGAGCGGGGCGATGGACAGCACGGTGAGCTTGTCGAACCGCTTGTCGGCCGTGATCGGCAGCGTGTCGGTGACGACGACCTCGGTGGCGCCGCACTCCTGCAGGCGCTGCGCGGCGGGGTCCGACAGGACGCCGTGCGTGGCGGCCACGGTGACGGAGCGGGCCCCGGCGTCCATGACCACCTTGACGGCCTCGGCGATGGTGCCGCCGGTGTCGATGAGGTCGTCGACGAGCACGCAGTCGCGGCCCTCGACCTCGCCGACGACGCGGTTGGCGACGGCCTGGTTGGGGCGGGTGACGTCGCGCGTCTTGTGCACGAAGGCGAGCGGGCAGCCGCCCAGCTTGGCGGCCCACTGCTCGGCGACGCGGATGCGGCCGGCGTCGGGCGAGACGACGGCGACGTTGGACAGGTCCACGCGGGTGCGCACGTAGTCGACCAGCACGGGCATGGCCCACAGGTGGTCCACGGGGCCGTCGAAGAAGCCCTGGATCTGCGGGGTGTGCAGGTCGACGCTGAGGACGCGGTCCGCGCCCGCGGTCTTCAGCATGTCGGCGACGAGCCGGGCCGAGATCGGCTCGCGGCCGCGGCTCTTCTTGTCCTGGCGCGCGTACGCGTAGAACGGGGCCACCGCGGTGATCGAGCGCGCCGAGCCCCGCTTGGCGGCGTCGACCATGAGCAGCTGCTCCATGAGCCACTGGTTCACCGGGGCGGTGTGGCTCTGCAGCAGGAAGATGTCCGAGCCGCGCACCGACTCGCTGAACCGCACGTACGTCTCGCTGTTCGCGAAGTCGTAGGCCGAGACGGGCAGCAGCTCGATGCCGAGCTCCTTCGCCACGGCCTCCGCGAGCTCCGGGTGCGCCCGGCCGGTGGCGAGGACGAGCGTGCGCTCACCGGTTCCGGGGATGAAGTTGTTCATCGCTGCGTGCTTCCTTCGGTCGGGTCGGAACTGCCGGCGGAGTCGGTGGAGGCCTGGTCGGCGGGCGGCACCACCGGGATGGCGCCGGTGAGGGCATTGTGCGCGGCGAGCTGCTGCTGCGCCTGGGCGCCGAGCCGGCCGGCCGACGCCTCGGCGCGGGAGCGCTCGGCCGCCTCGGCCGCCGGCGTCCCGGGCCAGCGGCGCTCCACCCAGTCCTCGATGTTGCGCTGCTGCGCACGGGCGACGCCCAGCGCGCCCGCCGGCACGTCCTTGACGATGATCGAGCCCGCGGCCGTGTAGGCGCCGTCGCCCACGGTCACCGGCGCGACGAACATGTTGTCGGCGCCCGTCTTCGCGAACGAGCCGATCACCGTGCGGTGCTTCTTCTGGCCGTCGTAGTTCACCGTGACCGACGCGGCACCGATGTTGGTGTGCTCGCCGATCGTCGCGTCGCCGACGTACGACAGGTGCGGCACCTTCGAGCCCTCGCCGATCTGCGCGTTCTTCGTCTCGACGAAGGTGCCGATCTTGCCCTTGGTACCCAGCTCGGTGCCGGGGCGCAGGTAGGCGAACGGGCCGACCGACGCGTCCGCTCCGATCACCGACAGCGAGCCGTGCGTGCGCACCACGGTGGCGCCCGGGCCCACCTCGACGTCGGTCAGCGTGGTGTCCGGGCCGATCGTCGCGCCCGAGGACACCTGGGTGGCCCCGTGCAGCTGGGTGCCGGGCAGCAGCGTCACGTCCTCGGCGAGCTCGACGTCGACGTCCACCCAGGTGGTCGCGGGGTCGACGACGGTGACGCCGGCCTGCATCCACTCGAGCAGCACGCGGCGGTTGAGCTCGGCGCCGAGGGTGGCGAGCGCCACGCGGTCGTTGACGCCCTCAACGAGCATCGGGTCGTCGCTGAGCACGGCCCGCACGGCACCGCCCTCGGCCCGCGCGGAGGCGACGACGTCGGTGAGGTAGACCTCGCCCTGCGCGTTGTCCCGGCCCAGGCCGGCGAGGCCACGGCGCAGCACCGCGGCGTCGAAGACGAAGACGGAGCTGTTGATCTCGCGGATCTCGCGCTGCGCGGGCGTCGCGTCCTTGTGCTCGACGATCGCCAGCACGTCGCCGGTGCCGTCCTCGCGCACGATGCGGCCGTAGCCGGTGGCGTCCGCGACCTCGGTCGTGAGGATCGTGACGGCGTTGCCGTCGGCGTGGTGCGCGGCCAGCAGCTGGCCCAGCGTGGCGCCGTCCAGCAGCGGGATGTCGCCGGCGAGGACGACGACGGCGCCGTCCAGGCCGTCGCCCAGCGGGTGGTCGCCGCCGTTGGCGTGGTCGACGTGCAGCTCGTCGTCGACGGCGTCGTCGTGCACCAGCTGCGCGGCCCGCCCGGCGTGCGCGCGGGCGTCGAGCGCGTCGAGCGCGCACTGCACGGCGCGGCCGGTGCCGGGGATGTCGTCCTGGTCGACGACGAACACGTCGGGGTCCACCTCGAGGGCCGCCGCCGCGACGAGCTCCCGTTCGTGCCGCACGACGACGGCCACGCTGAGCGGCTCCAGCTCGCGCGCCGCCGTCATGACGTGCCCGAGCAGGGTGCGCCCGCCGATGCCGTGAAGCATCTTCGGCGTCGCGGACCTCATCCGCGTCCCCTGCCCGGCGGCGAGGACGACGACGGCCGCCGGCCTCACGGTGGCGTTGTCCTGAGCCTGTCGAAGGGTCGAGACCACGAGTGCTCCGTCTCTCTCGGGTGTGCTCTGTCGATGGTGCACGAGCTCCGCCCCCAGGACTCGAACCTGGACCAAAGGCACCAAAAACCTCTGTGCTGCCGATTACACCAAGGCGGATCGGTCCCCCGGGCCGGGTTCACGCCCCAGCGGGCGCGGCACCGTCGGGCGTCCGTCCTCAGTCTGCCAGGTCCGACAGACCGCCTCGGCACGCGTCCCGGCCCTCGGCGACCGCTGGCGCCGTGGCGCGCGCCACACCCGGGTCAGGAGCGGGCTGCGGCGGGCGCCCGGCCGCGCGGCAGCATCACGGCGAGCTCGAAGCCGTCGGGGACGTGCGCGGCGGCGACCTCGCCGCCGTGGGCCTCGACGATGCCGCGCACGATCGCGAGGCCGAGCCCGGCGCCGTGCCCGGTGCTCGGGCCGGCGTCGGGGCCGGTGTCGGGTGGGGGCTCGGTGGTGCGGGCGTCGTTGGCGCGCCAGCCGACGTCGAAGAGGTGGCCGAGGTCGGTGACGTCGACGCCGCTGCCGTGGTCGAGGACGCTGATCACGAGGTGGTCGTCGTCGCGGGTGTGTGCGGAGACGAGGATGTCGGTGCCGGCTGGGGCATGGCGGACGGCGTTGGCGAGGAGGTTGCCGATCGCGCGGGTCAGCTCGCGCGGGTCGGCCCACAGCAGGTGGCCCTCGACCCCGGACTGGACGATCCGCACGCCGCGGCGGGTCGCGGCGGCGCGGACGTCGACGACGGCGTCGGAGACCAGGTCCAGCAGGACGACGAGCTCGCGCTCCAGGCGCAGGGTGCCGCTCTGCAGGGTGGACAGCTCGAAGAGGTCGTCCACGAGCGCGGTCACCGTGTCGACCTTGGCGCGGATGGTGCGCACGTAGGCGTCCCGGTCGGGGGCGACGTCGTCGTCGAGCGCCTCGGTCATGGCGCGGATGCCGGCCAGCGGGGTGCGCAGGTCGTGGGAGATCCAGGCGAAGAACTGGCGGCGTGCGGCGTCGAGCTTGTCGATCTCGAGGCGGGTGGCGGCGAGGCGCTCCGAGGTGTCGACGAGCTGGGTGTGCAGGTCGTCGAACTCCCTCCAGCCGGCCGCCGTGGGCGCGACGACGCCGCCGTCCGCGATCCGCTGCGCGGAGCGGGTGAGGGTCCCGACCGACCGGCGGACCGCGCGGGCGGTGGTCAGCCAGGCCGCGGCCAGGCTCATGACCGTGGACACGACGATCACCGTGCTCAGCACGACCAGGTCGTGGGCGGAGATGAACATCTCGACCATGACCGCCACGACCGAGGCGACGATCGAGGCGACCGCCGCGGCCACGACGACGGCGACCTGGGACGCGACCGGCCCGCGCCGGTTCCAGCGCAGCACGGCCAGGGCGAGCCCCGTGACCACGGCCGTGCAGGCCGTCGTGGTCAGCACGATCAGGCCGACGTCCCCGGCGTCCAGCATCCCGTCGAACATCCCGGTCATCAGGCGTCTCCTCGCGGCGTGAACCGGTAGCCCACGCCCCACTCGGTGCGCAGGTAGACCGGGTAGCGGGGCTCGGGCTCGACCTTCTCCCGCAGGCGGCGCACGTGCACCGTGACGGTGGAGGTGTCCCCGAAGCTCCACCCCCACACCTCGCCCAGGAGGTCGTCGCGGGCCAGCACCTGGTCGGGGTGCTGCACGCAGTACAGCAGCAGCTCGTACTCGCGGCTCGTGAGCGCGATCTCCTCGCCGCCGCGCCACGCGCGCCGGCGGCCCGGGTCGATGCGGAAGTCCCCCACGGTGAACGCGTCCGCCGGGGAGGCCGGCGTGCGCCGCCGCAGCTGGGCGTCGACCCGCAGGCGCAGCTCCTTGAGCGCGAACGGTTTCGTGACGTAGTCGTCCGCACCGCGCTCCAGGCCACGGATGCGCTGCTCCACGGCCCCGAGGGCGGTGAGCATGATGACCGGCAGGTCCGAGGACCGGCGCACCTCGCGGCACAGGTCGTCCCCGGTGACGCCGGGCAGCATCCGGTCCACGACCAGCACGTCGGGCAGGTCGGCCCGCAGCGCCTCCCGGGCGCTGACGCCCTCGCTGTACAGGGAGACGTCGTACCCCGCCGCTCGCAGGTAGTCGCCCACCACCGTGCGCACCGCCGCGTCGTCCTCCACGACCATCACCCGCGCCCGTCCGCCGCCCATGCCGAGCACAGTACGCAGCCGCCGCGGGAGTGCCGGCGCTCCTTACGGGACTGAAAGAACGGCCCCGGACCCGGCGGCGCGGTGCTTGCCTCGTCGTCGTATCAGCCATCGGGTCGCCCCTGGGAGGGCCGGCCCCGGACGAACAGGACGTCTCACATGCGTGCGAAGGCACTCGCCACCACCGGGCTCGTCGCCCTGGCACTGACCCTGTCCGCGTGCGGCGCGGACGACGGCTCCGGCTCCGGCTCCGGCGACATGGCCCCCACCGCCACGGAGTCCATGTCCTCCGACGACATGGGCTCCGACGACATGGAGTCCGACGACATGGCCTCGGCGGAGCCCATGGCCCAGCACGGCACGTTCGCCGGCCTGAACGACAAGAGCGTCGAGGGCACGGTCACGGTCGAGGGCGACACGGTCACCCTCTCCGGGTTCTCCTCCGACGAGGGTCGCGACCTGCACCTCTACCTCGCGAAGGGCACGGACGAGGCGGCCGTCTCCGCCGGCACGGAGCTGGGGACGGTCGCCTTCGACGAGGAGTCCCAGACGTTCACCCTCGACGACATGGACGTCGACGGCTACACCGACGTCGTCGTGCACTGCGACAAGGCCGAGGCCGTCTTCGGCGCGGCCACCCTGATGTGACGGCTGCCGTGCCCCGCACCGCCACCACCTCCGCGCGCGTCGCCCCGGTCCTCGCCGGGGCGACCCGCGTGGCCCTCGGCCTGCTGTGGCTGCACGAGGGGTCGCGTCGACCTTGACCCGGCGACGTACCGGCTCGCCGACCAGCTCGTCTGGCAGCACCCCGCCATAGCGGTCCTGGCTGCCGCCGTCCTTGCTGCCCGCTTCGCCGCGGGCACCTGGTCGCTGCCGGCCGTCCTCCGGCGGCGGGCCGCCCGGGCCCGCGTCGTCGCGCCCTGACCACGGGCCCGGGCACAATGGGCTCCATGCCCTCCGACTCCCGAGCGCCCAAGCGACCGCCGCGCGCCCGGATGACGGCCAGCCAGCGACGCGAGCAGCTGCTCGAGGTCAGCCGCGGCCTGTTCGCCGAGAAGGGCTTCGACGGCACCAGCGTCGAGGAGATCGCCGCGCGCGCGGAGGTGTCCAAGCCGGTGGTCTACGAGCACTTCGGCGGCAAGGAGGGCATCTACGCCGTGGTGGTGGACCGCGAGGTGCGCGCGCTGACCTCCGCGCTGACCGGCGCCCTCGAGCAGGGCGGCCACCCGAAGGTGCTGGTGGAGCGCACGGCGCTGGCCCTGCTGGGGTACATCGAGGCGTCGGAGGACGGCTTCCGCATCCTGGTGCGCGACTCCCCCGTCGCCCAGGCCACGGGCACGTTCTCCAGCCTCATCGGCGACGTCGCCACCCAGGTCGAGCACATCCTCGGCGACCAGTTCAAGGCGAACGGCCTGGACCGCAGAGCGGCGCCGCTCTACGCGCAGATGCTCGTGGGCATGGTCGCGCTCACCGGGCAGTACTGGCTCGACGCCCGCAGCCCGCAGAAGGCCGAGGTGGCCGCGCACCTCACCAACCTCGCGTGGAACGGCCTGTCCGGGATGGTCAAGAAGCCGGAGCTCACGAAGTCCCGCTGACTCCCGGCGCCGCCCCGACGAGCTGGTCGAGAAGGCGGTCCACGACGGCGAGCGCCGTCTCGCCGGTGAGGTGCCCGGCGACGATCCCCTGGGTCAGCCCTGCCGCCGCCGCGAGCACGAGCTCCGCGTCCAGGCGGACCGTGCCGGCCCCGCCCGCACCGTCGTCGCCCCGCGCGCGCAGCACCTGCGCGGCGACGACGTCGACGAGCACCCGCGGGGCGCCGCGCAGCTCCTCCGGCTCGACCGCCTCGTTCGTCAGCGCCGCGGCGTGGAACGCCGCGAGCACGACGGCGTCCGCACGGCGGGCGTCGTCGAGCGGCAGCAGGGCCGCCAGGACGGCGCGCAGGACCGCGCGGGGCGGGGGCGGTGCGGCGGGCTCCCCGCCACCGAACCGGCCGGCCGCGTCCTCGATCACCGCACGGTGGGTCGCCATGAGCAGCCCGTGCTTGTGACCGAAGTAGTACTGCACGAGCCGCACGGAGACCCCGGCCTCGGCGGCGACGGCCTGGAACGTGGCCGCCTCCAGCCCGTCGCGCGCGACGACGCGGCGGCACGCGTCGGTGATCTGGCGGCGGCGTTCCTCGTGGTCGACCCGTCGCGGCACGGGCGCTCCCTTCGTCGGTGCTGGTCGGTGGCGTTGATGGTATGACCGTACCACGTTGATGGTATGGTCATACCATCAACCGCGCACCAGGAGGTCCGATGCCGTCGACAGGCCGATTCACCAGCGAGGCCGCACGCACCGCGTACGAGGCGGCGTACCGCGATCTCGAGGAGCGCTGGCCGCTGCCGTCGACCGACGTCCGGGTCGAGACCACCTACGGCCCCACCCAGGTGCGCCGGAGCGGCGACGGCCCCCGCACCCCCCTGGTGCTGCTGCACGGCCTCAACGGCACCGGCCTGAGCTGGCACGGCGTCGTGCCCGCCCTGGCCGCGGGCCGCGTCGTCTACGCGCCCGACGTCGTCGGCACGGCCGGCCGGAGCGAACAGACCGCGCCGCTGACCACGCCCGAGGCCTACGGCTCCTGGGGTGCAGAGCTGCTCGAGGGCCTCGGGCTCGAGCGCGCGCACGTCCTCGGGTACTCCGAGGGCGCCTGGTTCGCCGCGCTGCTGGGGGGCGCCTCCGACCGCGTCGCAGGCCTCGTCCTGGGCGAGGGCATCTCCGCCTTGGTCAAGCCGTCGCGGAAGGTCCTGACCCGCATGGTCCGGGCCGCCGCGTTCCCGACCGCGCGCAACCTCGCACGGCTCGACGACTGGCTCATGCCCGGCGTGCCCGCGTCGGAGGAGGACCGCGCCCTCGCCCTCGCCGCGATGCGCTACCGCCGTCGCACCCCGTGGCCGAGCCCGCTGACCGACGACCGGCTGCGGGCGATCGCCGCCCCCACCCTGGCGTTCTTCGGCGCGGACACGAGGATCGGCGACCCCGTCGCCGCCGGTCGGCGCATCACGGAGCACGTACGCCGCTCCCGCGTCGAGCTCGTGCCCGGCGGCGGGCACGGCGTCCTGTGGCAGCTGCCCGACCAGGTGCTCCCGCTGGTCGACGGGTTCCTCCAGGCGCACGACGACGCCTGACACGGCACCGCCGTCGCGTCGAGCGGCTCGATGCGACGGCGGCGGCCGTCACTTCCCGTCGAGGTAGCCGTTCGCGTTGATGACGTACTTCGTCGCGGCGCCGGCGTCGAACTCGGCGTACCCGCGCGGAGCCTCGTCGAGCGTGATGGCCTTCGCGTTGACGTTCTTCGCGATCTGCACGCGGTCGTGCAGGATCGCCTGCATCAGGCCGCGGTGGTACTTCATCACCGGGCACTGGCCGGTGGTGAACGCCAGCGACTTCGCCCACCCCGTGCCGAGGCTGAGCGACAGCGACCCCTTCTTCGCCGCCTCGTCGATCCCGCCCGGGTCCCCGGTGACGTACAGCCCCGGGATGCCGAGCGCCCCGCCCGCCGCCGTGATGTCCATCAGCGAGTTGAGCACGGTGGCCGGTGCCTCGTGGCCGGAGTCCGCGCCGTGCCCCTTGGCCTCGAAGCCGACGGCGTCGATCGCGCAGTCGACCTCGGGCACGCCGAGGATCTGCTCGATCTGCTCCCCGGGGTCGCCCTTCGTGAGGTCGACCGTCTCGCAGCCGAACGTGCGGGCCTGCGCCAGCCGGTCGGCGTTCATGTCCCCGACGATCACGACGGCGGCGCCGAGCAGCAGCGCCCCGGTCGCGGCGGCGAGCCCGACCGGGCCCGCCCCGGCCACGTACACCGTGGAGCCGACGCCCACCCCGGCGGTCACGGCGCCGTGGAACCCCGTCGGGAAGATGTCCGACAGCATCGTCAGGTCCATGATCTTCTCGAGCGCCTGGTCGCGGTCCGGGAACCGCAGCAGGTTCCAGTCGGCGTACGGCACCAGCACGTAGTTGGCCTGCCCGCCGACCCAGCCCCCCATGTCGACGTACCCGTACGCGCTGCCCGGCCGGTCCGGGTTCACGTTCAGGCAGATGCCGGTCTTGCGTTCCTTGCAGTTCCTGCAGCGCCCGCACGCGATGTTGAACGGCACCGAGACGATGTCGCCCACCTTGACGAACTCCACGTCCCGGCCGGTCTCCACCACCTCGCCGGTGATCTCGTGACCGAGCACGAGGTCGGCCGGCGCCGTCGTGCGCCCCCGCACCATGTGCTGGTCCGACCCGCAGATGTTGGTCGCGATTGTCTTGACGATGACGCCGTGCGGCACCTGTCTGCCGACGTTCGCCGGGTTCACCCCGGGGCCGTCCTTGAGCTCGAACGTCGGGAAGTCGATGTCGATGACCGCGACCTCGCCCGGCCCCTGGTACGCGACCGCGCGGTTGGTGTCTGCCATGGTGCTCCTCCTCGAACACGTCCGGCCCGGTCTGAGCCGGTCTCCCGACCGTAGACGTCCCGCGCGGCACAAGCAGGTCGGGCGCGGGTGACCTTGCGACGAGGGCTGCCGTTGTGCCCGGCGCGAGGGTCTGCTAGGCCTGCGGTATGACCCGCGTCACCGTCCGACGCCGCGTCAGGCGCGTCACGATCGGCGGGCGCACCGCGCGCCGCGAGGACCTGCTCGCGGGCGAGGAGCCCCTCGAGGTCCGTGTGAACGGCCGCTCGCTGGCGGTCACCATGCGCACCCCCGGGCACGACGTCGAGCTCGCCACCGGCTTCCTCGTCTCGGAGGGCGTCGTGACCGACGGCGCGCAGGTGGCCGGCGCCCGGTACTGCGCCGGCTCGCCCGGGGGCCCGGGCACCGAGAACCCCTACAACGTGCTCGACGTCACCCTCGCCGCCGGCGTGCGGCCGCCGGACCCGGCGCTCGCCCGGGAGTTCTTCACCTCCAGCGCGTGCGGGCTGTGCGGCAAGGCGTCGATCGACGCGGTGTTCACGCGCAGCGCGTTCGAGGTGGCGGGCGACCCGGTCCGGGTGGACGCCGCGGTGCTCGCCTCCCTCCCCGACCGGCTCCGCGACGCGCAGGACGTGTTCGCCCGCACGGGCGGGCTGCACGCGGCGGGCCTGTTCGACGCCGGCACCGGCGAGGCCCTCGTGGTCCGGGAGGACGTGGGCCGGCACAACGCCGTCGACAAGGTGGTCGGGTGGGCCGCGGCGGCCGGGCGGCTGCCGCTGCGCGGCACCGTGCTCATGGTGTCCGGGCGGGCCAGCTTCGAGCTCACGCAGAAGGCGGTGATGGCGGGCGTGCCGGTGCTCGCCGCGGTCTCCGCGCCGTCGTCCCTGGCGGCGGAGCTCGCCGACGAGGCCGGGCTGACGCTGGTCGGCTTCGTGCGCGACCCGTCGCTCGTCGTCTACGCCGGGGACCACCGCGTCGTGGAGGAGCGTCGTCCCGCAGCGCCGGAGCACGAGGGCCGCGGACACGAGGGCGACAGGCACCGCGACCGCAGAGGGGACGCCGCATGACCACGCAGCAGCCGGAAGGGACGCGGCCGGGCGACCCCGCGGACACGCAGCCCGACGAGGTCCGCCCACCGAAGGACTGGGCGGCCGGCGTACCCGGCATCGTCCACGCGCTCGTGCCGGCGCTGCGCGACATGGGGCCGGCCCGCACCGCGCGCCTGCTGCTCGCGATGAACCACCGCGAGGGCTTCGACTGCATGAGCTGCGCCTGGCCGGACCCGGACCGGCGCAAGCCCGCGGAGTTCTGCGAGAACGGCGCGAAGGCGGTCACGTGGGAGGCGACGCCGCTCGTCGTGAGGCCCGAGTTCTGGGCGGAGCACCCGGTCTCCGACCTGGCGACGCGCACGGAGCACTGGCTGGGGCAGCAGGGGCGGCTCGCCGCACCGGTGCACAAGCCCGCCGGCTCCGACCACTACGTGCCGGTCTCCTGGGACGAGGCGTTCGCGATCCTCGCCGACCGGCTCGGCGGCCTCGACTCGCCCGACCAGGCGTCGTTCTACACGAGCGGCCGCACGTCCAACGAGGCCGCGTTCGTCTACCAGCTGTTCGTGCGCGCCTTCGGCACGAACAACCTGCCCGACTGCTCCAACATGTGCCACGAGTCCACCGGCGCCGCCCTGGGCGAGACGATCGGCGTCGGGAAGGCGACGATCACCTACGACGACTTCGCCCTGGCCGACCTCATCGTGATCATGGGCCAGAACCCCGGCACCAACCACCCCCGCATGCTCACGGCCCTGGAGGAGGCGAAACGGAACGGGGCGAGCATCGTCGCCGTGAACCCTCTGCCCGAGGCCGGGCTCAAGCGCTACAAGAACCCGCAGACGGCGCGCGGGCTGGCCGGGCGGGGCACGGAGCTCGCCGACCAGTTCCTGCAGATCCGCCTCGGGGGCGACATGGCGCTGCTGCAGGCGGTGTCGAAGCGGGTGCTCGACGCCGAGGCCGCGGCGCCCGGCACGGTGCTGGACCACGCGTTCCTCGCCGAGCACGCGTCGGGGCTCGAGGCGCTCGCCGCCCACCTGGCGGACCTCGACGAGGACGCCGTGCTCGCCGCCACGGGGCTCACGAGCGCCGAGATCGACGAGCTCGCCGACCGCTACGTCCGGGCCGAGCGCGTCATCGTCACCTGGGCGATGGGGCTGACACAGCACACCAAGGCCGTCCCCACCATCAAGGAGATCGTCAACCTGCTGCTCCTGCGCGGGAACATCGGCCGGCCCGGCGCGGGCGCCTCGCCGATCCGCGGCCACTCCAACGTGCAGGGCGACCGCACGATGGGCATCTGGGAGCAGATGCCCGACAGCTTCCTCGACGCGCTCGACGCCGAGTTCGGCATCACGTCGCCCCGCGAGCACGGCCTCGACGCGGTCGGCACGGTCGAGGCGATGGCCGCCGGCCGGGTCCGGGTCCTCGTGGCCCTGGGCGGCAACCTGGTCGGGGCGATCTCCGACACGGGCGCCGCGGAGGAGGCGGTGCGCCGCGCCGACCTCACCGTGCAGATCTCCACGAAGCTCAACCGCTCGCACGCCGTCGTCGGCCGCGAGGCGCTCATCCTGCCCACGCTCGGGCGCACCGACGTCGACCGGCAGGCGTCGGGCGAGCAGATGGTCTCCGTGGAGGACACCGTGTGCGCCGTGCACGCGTCGCACGGGAAGGTCGAGCCGGTGGCGAAGGGGCTGCTGTCCGAGGTCTCGATCGTCACGCGGATGGCGCGCGCCGTGCTCGGTGCCCGGCCCGGCGGTCCCGGCCCCGTGGACTGGGCGGCGATGGAGCGCGACTACGACGTCATCCGCGAGCACGTCGCGCGGGTGGTGCCGGGCTGCGAGGACTACAACGCCAAGCTGCGGCGGCCGAACGGGTTCCGGCTGCCGCACGGACCGCGCGACTCGCGCACCTTCCCCACCGACGACGGCCGCGCGCACCTCACCGTCAACGAGCTCGCGCACGTCGAGTGCCCGCCCGGTCGCCTGCTGCTGCAGACCGTCCGCGCGCACGACCAGTTCAACACGACGATCTACCGCCGCGACGACCGGTACCGCGGCATCAAGGGCGGCCGCGCCGTCGTGCTCGTCAACCCCGACGACCTCGCGGAGCTCGGCATCGCGGACGGCACCACCGTCGACGTGCACGGCGAGTACCACGACGGCGTCGACCGGGTGCTGCGCGGGCAGCGCGTGGTCGCGTACCCCACGGCGCGCGGGTGTGCCGCGGCCTACTTCCCCGAGGCGAACGTGCTCGTGCCCCTCGGCGCCACCGCCGAGACGAGCCGGACGCCCGTGTCCAAGGCCGTCGTCGTCCGCCTCGAGCCGGCCTGACCGCGGTACTCCGATCCGTGCCGAGGTAGTTCGAACCGTGCCGAGGTAGTTCAGGTCTCGGCGAGGTAGTTCAGATTCCCGCGAGGTAGTTCAGGCGTCCTGCGCGCGGGGCCCGACGAGGGCCTCCGCGAGCGCCGCGAGTGCCGGAAGGGCGTCGAGCGCCGCGTCACGCACGTCGTCGGGCACGCCGCCCAGCCGGCGGCCCCAGAACTCGTGGATGCGGGCGAGGTGCTCGTCCGCCAGCGAGGTCGCGACGAGCCGGACGGTCCGCCGGTCCCCGTCGGCGTGCTCGCGCACGACGAGCCCGCGCGCCTCGAGGGTGCGCAGCGCGGTGCTGACGTTGCTGCGGGCGAGGCCGGTCGCGGTAGCGATGCGCGACGGCGTCGGGCGGGCGGACCGGTGGACCTCGCGGATCACGGCCACCTCCGTCCCGGTCAGCGGCACGATGTCGCGCAGCTCCGGGGAGCGGACGTCCAGGTGGCGGGCCAGCTCGACGACGACGTCGGCGAGGTCGGCGAGGTCGCAGGCGCCGGGCGGACGGCGGTCGGGGCCCGGGCCGGGCGTGACGATCGTCTCGTCGGGCATGGCCCGATCCTAGGCGCTCATTATCGTTATAGTTTCATAATCATTCATGCTCGGGGTTCCACCCCGGGCATTCCTCTGCCGGCGGCGCCGTCTTCCGCCCCGCAGCCCGATCCCGAGGAGCCCCGTGAGCACCGCCACCATCCCCGCCCCTGACGAGACCTCGCATCCGCCCGCGCGCCTCCCGCTGCGCGGACGTCCCGCCCTGACGCTCGTCGGCGTCGCCTTCGGGCTCTTCCTCGTGGGCCTCGACGCCACCGTCGTCTCGATCGTCAACCCCGCGATCGCCGCCGACGTCGGCACCACGTTCGTGCAGCTGCAGTGGGTGACGCACAGCTACCTGCTCGGGCTGGCCGTCACACTCATCCTGGCGGGCAAGCTCGGCGACCGGTACGGCCACCGCACGCTGTACCTGGGCGGGCTCGTGCTGTTCACCCTCGCGTCGGTCGCCATCGGGCTGTCGACCACCGCCACCGGGCTCATCGCGTTCCGCGTGGTCCAGGGCGTCGCGGCGGGCATCCTCATGCCGCAGACGCTCGCGATGCTGCGCGCCACCTTCCCGCGCGAGAAGTTCGGCATGGCCGTCGGGATCTGGGGCGGCGTGTCCTCGATCGCGATCGCCGTCGGCCCCACGCTGGCCGGTGCCCTCGAGGCGTCGTCCGGCTGGCAGTCGGTGTTCTTCGTCAACGTTCCCGTCGCCGTCGTCGGCCTCGCGTACGGGCTCTGCCTGCTCCCCCGCACCAGCTTCCCGGCCGCGGGCCGTTTCGACCTGCGCGGCGTCGTCGTGCTGGCGCTCGGGCTGGTGGCCACCGTGTTCGCCATCGTGCAGTCCGAGACCTGGGGCTGGGGCGACGCGCGCACCCTCGGCCTGCTCGCGCTCGGCATCCTCGTGATCGTCGGTTTCGTGGCCCTGGAGGCCCGCACCGAGGCGCGGACGGGCGACGCCCTGCTGCCGCTGTCGCTGTTCCGCGGCACGACGGTCGGCATCGGCGGGCTGATGATCGCCGCCAACTTCTTCGTGCTGATGGGCGCCACGTTCGTGCTGCCCATGTTCTTCATCAACCTGCGCGGGGCCACCGCGCTGGACGCGGGCCTCATGCTGCTGCCGATGTCCGCCGTCTCGATCGTGTCGGCCCCGGTGGGCGCGCTGCTCGTCGCGCGGATCGGCACCCGCGCCACCGGAACGCTGAGCCTCGGCCTGACCGCCGCGGGCCTGCTGGTGCTGCTGACCTCGTCGACCACCTCGCCGTACGGGGTCATGGCGGTCGCGTTCGTCGTCCTGGCGATGGGCACCGGCATGACCATCACCGCGGGCGCCGAGGCGATCGTCGGCTCCGCGCCCGTGCATCTGGCGGGGGTCGCCGGCGGGTTCCAGTCCACCTGCATCCAGATCGGCGGCGCGCTCGGCACCGCCGTCATGTCCGTTCTCGTCGCCGCCCAGGTGCGCTCCGGCACCGGTGGCCTCGGCCTCGACGACGGCGAGCTCCAGGGCCTCGCGCAGGGCTCCGTGCCGGCCGGGCTCGACGCCGTCGCCGCGCGCACCGCCGAGGACGCCTACGTCTCCGGCGTGCACGCCGCCTACCTGGTCGCCGCGGCGCTCGCCCTCGTCGTCGCCGTCGTCGCGGCCATCACCCTGCGCCCGAAGCCTCAGCCGAGGTAGTGCGAGATCACACTCGTCAAGATTCTTGACGTCGAGAGACCGGGAGTAGTCTCGGCGCATGGATGTGGAGGCACGGTCCGACGAGGTCGACCGGATCGTCGACGCGTGGCGCCGCGAGCGCCCGGACCTGGACGTCGAGCCGCTGACGGTGTTCTCTCGCGTCAGCCGGCTCGCACGGCACCTGGACCGCGCACGGCGCGGCGCGTTCGCACGGCACGACCTGGAGACCTGGGAGTTCGACGTGCTGTCCGCGCTGCGCCGCGCCGGCGATCCGTACCGCCTGTCCCCCGGCGTCCTCGTGGCGCAGACGCTCGTCACGAGCGGCACCATGACCAACCGCATCGACCGGCTCGAGGAGCGCGGGCTGGTGGAGCGCCACCGCGCGCCGTCCGACCGGCGCGGCGTGCTCGTCCAGCTCACCGCCGCCGGCCGGCAGCGCGTCGACGCGGCGATGAGCGACCTGCTCGACGTCGAGGCGCGCGTGCTCGACGCGCTCCCCGCCGCGGTGCGCCCCCAGCTCGCGGCGCTGCTGCGCACCGTCGTCGCGCAGTTCGACGAGTGACGACGGAGATGCCCGCCGCGTGACGTCCTACCCCTCCCCCTCCGCCCGGGACGACGGCGCGCGCGCCGGCCTGCTCCTGGCGGCCCTGCTGCTCGTCGCGCTCAACCTGCGCGCCCCGATCACGTCGCTGCCGCCGGTCGTGGACGAGGTCGCCGCCGCCCTTGCCCTCACCCCCACGGGGGCCGGCCTGCTCACCTCCGTCCCGGTGCTGTGCTTCGCGCTGTGCACGCCGCTCGCGTCAGTGCTGGTGGCACGGGCCGGGCCGGAGCTCGCCCTCGGCGCCTCGATGGCGGGGATCCTCGCCGGCACGCTGCTGCGCTCGGCGGGCTCGGTCCCCGCGGCGCTGGCCGGCAGCGCCGTGCTCGGCGTCGCGATCACGATCGGCAACGTGGCGGTGCCGGTGGTCATCACCCGCGACTTCCGCCGCCGCGCCGCAGCCGTGACGGGCGCGTACAGCGCGACGATGAACCTCGGGTCGACGTTCACCACGATGCTCACCGTGCCCCTCGCGACCGCGTTCGGGTGGCAGTGGGCGCTGGCCGGCTGGGGCGTGCTCGCGGTGGTCGCGCTCGCGGCGTGGGTCCCGGCGGGCCGCCGTCTGGCGGCCCGCGGCCGCGCCCAGGCGCCCCGCGGGGCCGGCGGCGCCCGCGTCCGGCCGCCGTCGGCCCGGGCGGAGCTGGACGCCCTCGACCCGCAGGCCCGGGGTGCCGTGCGTCGGCTGGTCGTGCTGCTGTCGGTGGCTTTCGCGGGCCAGGCCTTCGGGTACTACGCGGTGACCGCGTGGCTGCCCGAGATCTTGCACGACCGGCTCGGAATGAGCGCCGCCGGAGCGGGCAGCGCGGCGGCGCCGTTCCAGCTGTGCGCGGTGCTGGGGTCGTTCCTGGTGCCGGCGGCGTTCTCGCGCGGGCTGTCGGCGCGCGCGGTCGCGGCCCTCATGGCGGCGATGTGGATCTCCCTGCCGCTGGGGCTGCTCCTCGCGCCCGGGCTGTGGTGGCTGTGGGTGGGCCTCGCGGGCGCCGCGCAGGGCGGCAACTTCACGGTGATCTTCACGCTCGTGGCCCAGCGCAGCCCGGGCGTCGCGGTGGCGCGGCGATCGTCGGCCGTGGTGCAGACGGCAGGCTACGGGTGCGCGGTGCTCGCGCCGACCGTGATGGGCGCCGTGCACGAGGCGTCCCACGGGTGGACGACGCCGCTGGCCCTCGTCGCGGGCGTGCTCGCCACGATGGCCACGGCGATGTGGGTGGCGTCGGCCCGGCCCGCCTCCTAACGGATCCCGGCAAGCGTGACCGCGAGGGAGCCCAGCGCCCGCAGCGCCTCCTCCGCGTGCGCCTCGTCGTAGCCGCGGGTGCACACTGCGACGACGAGCGCGTCCGGGCCGGGCGTGCCGACGAACGCGACGTCGTGCCGGATGCCGTCCACCCACCCCGACTTGGAGCCGTACGGCACACCCTCGGGCACGGCGGCGGTGAGCTGCCGGTCGCTCTGGCGGGCGAGCAGGTCGATCATCCAGAGCGTGCGCTCCGGCCCGGCGAGCTCCCCGGTGACGACGGCGGACATCAGCGCCGCCAGGTCTGCCGCCGTGGTCCGGTGCGAGTCGCCGCGCGCCTCGGCGGCGAGGTCGCTGTACTTGCGCCCGACGACGCTCGCGCCCGCGCCGGCGTCGGCGAGCGCCCGGTTGCAGGCGTCGAGGCCCACGAGGTCGATCACCATGTTCGTGGCCTCGTTGGAGGACACGACGATCATCCGCTCGATCACCAGCCCCACGGGCAGCACCGTGCCCGGGGGCGGCATGCCGGGGTCGAGGTCGTCGGGCTCGATGCGGTAGTCGGGCGCGCCCGGCACCTGGGAGCGGAAGGTGTCGGTGCTGGCCACCTCCTGGTCGAGCGTCAGCGCGCCCGCGTCGAGGGCGCGGGCCGCCGCCACGAGCACGGCCAGCTTGACCGTCGACGCCGCGTAGAACGGGGCGTCCGCGTCGCGCGCCGCGAGCACCTCGCCGCCCGCGCGGCGCACCTGGTACGCGACGACGGGGACGCCGTCGGAGTGCGTGCCCGTGGCCGGCATCAGCGCGCCCCCGCGTCGTCGTGGGCGCGATCCTGGCCCGGCGCACCGGCGTGTCGAGGGCGCGTCTCGCGCCCACGGCGGTCGTGGACGACTGCGGCGAAAGCGGACGCGAGCGCGCGGGCCTGCCGCTCGTTCTCGGGGGCGCGCTCGAGGGCGGCGGCGAGCAGCTCGTCCCGGTCGAAGCCCAGCTCGGCGAGCTCGTCGGCGTCCCAGGTGCCGATCCGCTCGGGCTCCGCCTCCGGGTGGAACTGCAGCCCCCACGCGACCTCGCCGACGCGGAACGCCTGCACGCCGCACGCGTCGCTCGTCGCGAGCAGCACGGCCCGGGGCGGCAGTCCGGTGATCGAGTCGACGTGGCTCTCGACCATGCGGACCTCGCCGCCGACGGCGAGCTCCCCGACCGGGCCGAGCAGAGCGTCGTCGGCCGCGTCGTCGAGCAGCCGCACGGGGCACAGGCCCTTCTCCGTCTCGCCCGACCGGCCCGTCACCGTGCCGCCGGTGACGTGCGCGAGCACCTGGCCGCCCAGGCAGATGCCCAGCACGGGGACGCCCGCGTCCAGGGCCTCGGCCACCAGCGCCCGCTCGTGGGCCAGCCAGGGCGCCCTCTCGTCCTCGTCCGGCAGCAGCCCGCCGCCCAGCAGGACGAGCCCGTCGACGGGTCCGTCGGGCAGGTCGGACCACGCCCCGCCCACGAGGGCCGGGACGCGGGAGTCGAGGTCGGCGCCCTGGACGACGACGGCGGTGGCACCGTCCGCGTCCAGCCAGTCGGGCAGGCGGCCCGGCCCGCTGTGCGGCGAGTTCTGCACGAGGACGACGGTCGGTCGGCGGTCGGGCACGGTCAGCGCTCCCTGCTCTCGAGGACGGCGGGGTCGGGCACGGTCTCGGTCACATGGTCGGGCCGGGTGGGGCGCAGGACGGCGCGCCCGGTCGCGGGGTCGAGGGTCGCCTCGGGGTCGAAGTCGGCGTCGAGACCGGCGTCGAGACCGGCGTCGGGCTCGATGTCGGGCTCGATGTCGGGCCCCACGTCGGGACCGGCGTCCTCCGGGACCACCGCCGCCGGACGCCCGTCGAACGCGGCCGCCCGGTGGGCGAAGTGGCACGCGGCGGCGTGCGGCACGGCCGCGCCGCGGGCGCCGTCGCCCCGCCCGAGCGGCACGAGCACCGGGTCCTCGGTGCGGCACCGTTCGGGCACGTCGTCGGGGCCGTCGCCGGCCAGGCCCTGTTCCGCGGCGAGCCGCCGGGCGAGCCAGCAGCGGGTGTGGAAGCGGCAGCCGGACGGAGGGTCGGCGGGCGACGGCGGGTCGCCCTCGAGCAGCAGCTCGGTGCCGGCGGACCGGGCGGCCGGGTCGGGCACGGGCACCGCGGACAGCAGCGCCCGCGTGTACGGGTGGTGCGCGCATTTATACACCGCGGGCCGGTCACCCTCCTCGACGACCCGGCCGAGGTACATCACCGCGACCTCGTCGGCGATGTGCTGCACCACGGCCAGGTCGTGCGCGATGAACAGGTACGACAGGCCCAGCTCGTCCTGCAGGTCCTCGAGCAGGTTGATGACCTGCCCCTGCACGGACACGTCCAGGGCGGAGACCGGCTCGTCGCACACGAGGACCCGCGGCTTGACGGCGAGCGCCCGCGCGATGCCGATGCGCTGCCGCTGACCGCCGGAGAACTGGTGCGGGTACCGGTGCACGTGGTCGGGGTCGAGGCCGACCAGCGCGAGCAGCTCCGCCACGGCCTTGCGGCGCCCGGTCCGCGGGACGGCGTCGGGGTGGATGCGGTACGGCTCCGCGACGATCTCGCCCACCGACATCCGGGGGTTCAGCGACGTGTACGGGTCCTGGAACACCATCTGGACGTTCCGGCGCAGCTCGCGGCGGGCGCCGCGCGACATCGTCGACACGTCCTCGCCGTCCACGAGCACCTGCCCGCGCGTCGGCTTCTCGATCCCGACCAGCACGCGCGCCAGCGTGGACTTCCCGGAGCCGGACTCCCCCACCAGCCCGAGCGTGCGGCCGCGCCGCAGCGCGAGCGACACGCCGTCGACCGCCTGCACGTGACCGGTCGTGCGCTTGAGCACGAGCCCCTGCCGCACCGGGTACGACTTGGCCAGGTCGCGCACCTCGAGGACGGCGTCGTCGGACGTCGCAGGGTTCTCAGGCACGGGCGCCTCCCAGGAGCTCGGCGGCGAAGAAGCAGGCGGACGACCGCTCCGGGGCGGCGTCCGCGAGCGGCGGGACGTCGGTGCGGCAGACGTCGCGGGCCATGTCGCACCGCGGGTGGAAGGGGCAGCCCGAGGGCACCCGGCCCGGCACGGGCGGGCGCCCCGGGACGACGGGGAGCCGGTCGCCGTCGGCTCCGGCGTCCAGTCGCGGTACCGAGCGCAGCAGCGCGCGCGTGTACGGGTGGGCCGGGGCGGCGTACAGGTCGCGCACGGGGGCGTGCTCCACGGCCCGCCCGGCGTACATCACGGTGACGTCGTCGGCGACCCCGGCCACGACGCCGAGGTCGTGCGTGATGAGCACCAGCCCCATCTGCCGCTCCGCCTGGATCTCCGCGAGCAGGCGCAGCACCTGTGCCTGGACGGTGACGTCCAGGGCCGTCGTCGGCTCGTCCGCGATGAGCACGTCCGGGTCGAGGGCCAGCGCGGACGCGATCATCACGCGCTGACGCATGCCGCCGGAGAACTGGTGCGGGTACTCGTCCACGCGTCCCGCGGCGTTCGGCACCTTGACGAGGTCGAGCAGCTCGATCGCCCGCCTCCGGGCCTCGCGCCGGGACAGGCCGGACCGCGCCCGCAGGGCCTCGGTGAGCTGGTAGCCCACCGTGTGCACCGGGTTGAGCGCCGCCAGCGCGTCCTGGAACACCATCGCGACGTGCGTCCCCGCGTGCGCGCGGTGCTTGGCCGGCGACAGCGCCAGCAGGTCCGTGCCGCGGTAGCGCGCGCTCCCCCGCACGACGCGCGCCGTCGGCGGCAGCAGCCCCATCACCGCGAGCGAGCTCACGGACTTGCCGCAGCCGGACTCACCGACCAGGGCCAGCGTCCTCCCGGCCTCGACCCGGTAGCTGAGGCCGTCGACGGCGCGCACCGCGCCGTCGTCGGACCGGAACTCGACCGCCAGGTCGTCCACCTCGAGCAGGGTGGCTCCGGCCGTCCGCTCGGTCGGCACCTGCCCCTGCGCGTCGTCGTCGGGCCCGGCCGGGTCGAACGCTCCGCTGATGTCGATCTCCATCCCCGTCATCCCCCTCACCGGAGCCTCGGGTCGAGGGCGTCGCGCAGGGCGTCTCCGAGGACGACGAGCGCCAGGACCGTGAGGATCAGGCACCCGAGCGGGATGAGCAGCAGGTACGGGTAGCCGCCGGTCACCCATTCGGCGCCGTTCGTGATCATGATCCCCCAGCTGATCGCGGGCGGGCGGACGCCGATGCCGAGGAAGGCCAGCACCGCCTCCGCGCTGATCACGCCGGCGATCGCCGTCGGCACCAGCGCCGTGACGGGGCCGATCGCGTTGGGCAGCACGTGCCGCACCATGATCCGCAGGTCGGAAGCGCCCAGCGCGCGGGCCGCCGTGACGTAGTCGAGATTCTTCGCCTCCAGCGTGCTCGCCCGCACGTACCGCGAGTACCCCATCCACCCGAACAGGGTGAGCACGAGCGCAGGCAGCAGGATGACGTCGAAGGCCCCGCTCCCCACGCTCACGTTCCGGAAGAGGGACAGCAGCAGCAGGGCCGCGAGCAGCAACGGGATCACGAGGAACACCTCGATCGTCCGCGACACCACCGTGTCCACCCAGCCGAGGTAGTACCCGGCGAGCAGGCCCAGCACCACGCCGATGACGACGGACGCGCCGACGACGACGAACGCCAGCAGCAGCGACGGGCGGGCGCCGTGCACCAGCTGCGCGAGCATGTCGCACCCGTGCACGTCGGTGCCGAGCGGGTGGGTGGCGCCGAGGCCCTGGGGGCGGGTCTTCGAGTCCCCGATGATGCAGCGCTGCGGGTCGGTGCTGGTGAACAGCGTCGGGAACGCCGCCATCACCGTGAAGAAGACGACGACGAGCGCGGACACGATGACGTCCGGTCGGCGACGCAGCCGGCGCCAGGCGTCCCCGCCGAGCGACGCCGACACGCCCGTGCCCGGCGCGTCCGGGGTGGCGGTTGCCGCTGTGGGCTCAGGCATAACGGATCCTCGGGTCGAGGGCGGCGTAGGCGATGTCGACCACCAGCATCACCGCCACGGTCACGGCCGCGAGGATCGTGACGACGCCGAGGACGAGCGCCACGTCCGTGCCGCGGACCGCCTCCCACAGCACCCCGCCCATGCCGTAGATGTTCATCATCCCCTCGGTGATGACGGCGCCCGCGAGCGCCTCCGTGAAGGTCAGGCCCACCGCCGTCACGACGGGTACGGCCGAGTTGCGCATCACGTGGTGCAGCACGACGTGCCGCTCGTGCAGCCCGCGCGAGCGCGCCGTACGGACGTGGTCCCCCGCATAGGACTCGAGCTGGCTCGCCCGCACGAGGCGGATGAACGCCGCCGACCCCGCGAGGCCCAGCAGGATGCCGGGCACCAGCAGCGTCGCCCAGGAATGGTCGTCGTCGAACGACGGCCGGAACCACAGCGCGGGCAGGCTGTCGGCCCCGAAGGTCTCCGTCGCCCAGGCGTTCAGCGGCACCGCGAACACGTACCGGTACACCAGCAGCAGCACGAAGATGGGGAACGCGTCGATCAGCACCGACGTCAGCCGGATGCCGTGGTCGGCCGAGCGCCCGCGCCACCGCGCCGCCACCGTGCCGAGCCCCATGCCGAGCAGGAACCACACGATCGTCACGACGAGGAACAGCTTGAGGGTGTTCGGAGCCGCGGTCGCGACGATGTCGGTCACCTCGCGCCCGCGCAGGTTGGTGCCGAAGTCGCCCTGCGCGTAGGCGCCCAGGCGTTCCACGAACGGCCCCAGGCACGGGTTGCCGGTCTGGTCGTAGCAGGGGTCGTCGAGGCCGAACCGCGTCTCGACGGCCGCGAGCTGCGCCGCGGTCGGCACCCGCTCGCCGAAGAAGGCGAGCGCGGGGTTGCCGTTGATCTGGATCGCGAACGTGGTGAGCAGGTGCAGCACGAACATCACGAGCAGCAGGGTGGCCACTCCCAGCAGAGAGCGGCGGAGGATGTAGCGGCCCATTCACAGTCTTTCTGGGTGGTGCTGGGAAGGAACGCTGGTCGAGCTTGTCGAGACCGCTGCGGCGATGGTCTCGACAAGCTCAATCAGCGAGGTCACATGCCGTTCGTGACCTCGAGGAGGCGCAGCTTGGGCTCGCCGCTGAACGGGTCGAGGACGACGTTCGAGACGTTCTCGCTGTAGTAGTACGAGTTCACGGAGAAGACGACGGGCACGGTCGGGAAGTCCTCGGCCAGCACGGCCTCGGCCTCCTGGTAGTGCGTCACCGCCTCCTCGAGCGTGGCTGCCTCGTCGCCCGCCGCGATGGCGGCCTCGAAGTCCTCGCTGTAGTACCCGAACTCGGTGTTGCCGTTCTTCGCGTCGCCGCTGGCGTACACCGGGGCCAGGTAGTTCTCGTTCAGCGGGTAGTCCGGGAACCAGTTCGCGCGGAACGGACCCGAGAAGTCGCGGGCCGAGCGGCGGTCGAAGTAGTCCGGCGTCGGGTCCAGCTCGTACGGGATGCCGAGGTTCTCCTGGATGGAGTCGCCGATCGCCTTGAAGAGGGCCTGCTCCGTCTCGTCCTGGCCGAGGTGGATGGTCATCTTCTCGCCGTCGGGCCAGCCGCCGGCCTTCTCCAGCGCCGCCTTCGCGGCCGCGGGGTCGAACTCGCACCACTGGCACGTGCCCGCTTCGCCGCCGGGGACGCCGTCCGGCACCACCCAGCTGTCCGCCGGCACCCGCTCACCGGGCAGGAGCGCGTCGATGATGCCCTGCCGGTCGATGGCCAGCGAGATCGCCTTGCGGAACTCGATGTCCGTCCACGGGCCGTCCTCGTAGAGCGGGAACGCCAGGTAGGTGAGCGCCGCGCCCGGCCCCTCGACGAACCGCTCCTGCAGGTCGGGGTCGTTCTGCGCGGTCGCCAGCTCGGCGGGCGGCGGGACGGCGAAGTCCAGGTTGCCCGCCTGGAAGTCGGGCCAGTTCTCGGTGCCCGCGTACTCGGTCCACTCGATGGTGCCGTAGGTGGGCGTCTCCTCCAGCGAGTAGTCCTCCCACCGGGTGGCCGTGAGGCTGACGCCCTGGTCCCACTGCTCGACCTGGAAGGGCCCGTTGCCGATGGGCTTGACCGCGCACGCCTCGACGTCGTCGAGGCAGGCCTGGGCGACCGGGTAGAAGCCGGTGTAGCCGAGCATCGTGGCGAACCCGGCGAACGGGCCGTTCAGGGTGACCTCGAGCGTCTGCGGGTCCACCACCTCGAGGCCCGACAGCGTGTCGGCGGCGGGCTCCTCGGTCACGTTCCCGTCGTCGTCGGTCTCGCCCTGCATCTCGTCGTAGCCGGCGATCCGCTCGAAGAAGTAGTTGTTCGCCATCGCGTTCGGGCCGTAGGCGGCGTAGTTCCACGCCCGCGCGAACGCTTCCGCATCGACCGGCTCCCCGTTCTGGAACGTCAGGTCGTGCTTGAGCTTGATGGTCCAGACCGTGTTGTCGTCGCTCTCGATGCTCTCGGCGACGTAGTTGTACGGCTCCGTGGTCTCCGGGTCGTACCGGACCAGCCCGTCGTACACGACGTCCAGCACCGAGATGTTGTCCCCCACGTTCGAGTCCATCGGCAGCAGCGTCTCGACGTCCTGCGCGAGCGCCAGCCGGAGCGTCGCGTCCGCGTCGCTCCCCCCGCCGCCGTCCGCACCGTCGCCGCCCTCGTCGTCACCGCCACCGCCGCCCGAACAGCTCGCCAGCACCAGCGTCACCGCTGTCGCCGCGGCCGCCAGCGCGGCCCTTCGCCCCATCGTCACCGGCTTCTCCCCACGTCGTGGTCGCTCCAGGCGCCCTTGCCATGCCGTGTTCACGTCGTCGTGCCCGTCGACCGCGACCCGCTCCTGGGGCACACGACGACGTTGCCGTGGAACATATCGCCATCATGGCCGTCCGTGGTGAAAATCACTGTTAAGGATCAGTAACGATCGATCGCGTGTCGCGTGGCGCGCTGTCACGGCTTGGTCACGACTGCGGGTCGCGCCCTTGACGCCCTCTAGTTACTCGGCAAGCATGCCGCCAGACGAGTTGCTTACTCGGTAATCATGGAGGTCAGGATGTCCGTCAGGCAGGGATTCCTCGCGCTGCTGTCCGAGCGCCCCATGCACGGCTATCAGCTCCGGCAGGAGTTCGAGGCGCGCACGGGCGGCACGTGGCCGCTCAACATCGGCCAGGCGTACACCACGCTGCAGCGACTGCAGCGCGACGGGCTCGTCGCGCCCGTGCCCGACGACGACGAGGGACCGGAGCGCTTCCGACTCACCGACGCCGGTCGCGCCGAGGCCGACGCCTGGTGGCTGCGCCCGGTGGAGCGCAGGGCACCGGCCCGCGACGAGCTCGCGATCAAGCTCGCGCTCGCCGTCACCGTGCAGCCGGAGGGCCACGGCGTCGACGTCGCCGCCGTCGTCCAGCACCAGCGCACCGAGTCGCTGCGCGCGCTGCGCGACTACACGCTGCTCAAGCGCGACGCCGGCGACGACCCCGACGGTCTCGCCTGGTCCCTGGTGCTCGACTCGCTGGTCTTCGCCGTCGAGGCGGAGGTGCGGTGGCTGGACCACGTCGAGTCGACCGTCGCCCAGGCCGCTGCACGACGCGACACCCCTCCGGTGACCGAGCCCGTCGAGCCTGCCCCCTCCGACGCCCGCAGGTCCGGTCCCGACCAGCTCGCCCGGCGGGTCCGGGGCGGTGCGCGATGAATGCCCCGGTGATGCTCCGGATGACGTCGGTGACCCGGGTGCACGGGCAGGGGGCCGCCGAGGTGCACGCGCTGCGCGGCGTCGACCTCGAGGTGCGTATGGGCGAGCTCGTCGCCGTCATGGGGCCGTCGGGATCCGGCAAGTCGACGCTGCTCAACCTCGCCGGCGGGCTCGACACCCCGACGTCCGGCACGGTCACGGTGGGGCGCGACGACGTCGGCACCCTCGACGCGAAGGCGCGCGCCCGGCTGCGCCGCAAGCACGTGGGCTACGTGTTCCAGGACCTCAACCTCGTCCCCGCGCTCACCGCGCTGGAGAACGTCACGCTGCCGCTCGAGCTGGACGGGTCGTCCGCCCGCCGCGCCCGCGCGAAGGCCACCGCCGCGCTCGCGACCGTCGGGCTCGACGACCTCGCCGACCGCTTCCCCGACGACATGTCCGGCGGCCAGGCGCAACGCGTCGCCATCGCCCGCGCCCTCGTCGGCCCGCGCCGCCTGGTGCTCGCCGACGAGCCCACGGGCGCGCTCGACTCCGTCACCGGCGAGGCCGTGATGCGCGTGCTGCGCCAGCGCGTCGACGCCGGGGCTGCCGGCCTGCTCGTCACGCACGACGCGCGGCACGCCGCCTGGGCGGACCGCATCGTCTTCCTGCGCGACGGCGTCGTCATCGACTCCACCGGCGCCGCAGCCGGCCCGGACTCGCTGCTGCACCGCGCGGTGCGCGCGTGAGCGGCCCCGTCGCGCGGTGGCGCGGACGGTGGCGCGTCGCGCTGCGCTACGGATGGCGCGACGCGCGCCGCCACCGCGGCCGGACGACGCTCGTCGCGATCATGGTGGCGCTGCCCGTCGCGGCGGGGTCGTTCGCGACGACCGCGCTGTGGTCGGCGCGCGACACGCCGGAGACCGTCGCGCAGCGCGAGCTGGGCCCCGACTTCCAGGCGGCGCTGTCCGTGACGGGGATCCCGATGTCGCAGACGCCGGATGCGACCAGCCACGGCGGGACCGGCGGCGCGGTGATCGGGCCACGTCCCGTGGCGGCGGTCGAGGCCGACCTGGCCGCGGAGCTGCCCGACGGGGACCGGCTCGTCCGGTTCCTGCGGACCCAGGACGCCGGGTTCGACGTCCACGCCGGCGGCCTGCAGCTCTCGACTCCCGCCGTCCTGCAGGGCGACCTCACCGACCCCGACGTCCGACGCGCGTTCCGACTGCGGGAGGGCGCGCTCCCGTCCGAGGGCGAGGTCGCGCTGTCGGCGTCGAAGGCACGCGAGCTCGACGTCACCGTCGGAGATCGGGTCACGCTCGCGCGGGCGGAGGACGACGAGCTGCCGGCCACCGTGTCGGGCCTGCTCGACGACCCCGCGCCCCAGCAGACGGATCTCCTCTTCCCGGCGGCCGGCCCGCTCGCCCTGCCCGCCACCGCGCCGGGCGAGGACGGCTACGACGACGCCGACGGGCCGCTGTGGTTCGTCGCCGGCGACGTGCCCGTCACCTGGGACGACGTGCTCGCTCTCAACGAGCTCGGCGCGGTCGTCGTGAGCCGTGACGTGCTGTTCTCCCCGCCACCCGTCGAGGCCGTGGAGTTCTACGACGGCCGACCGCCGGAGAGCACGTCCGACCAGCTCCAGCAGTGGGCGCCGCTCGCGGCCGTCGTCGCGGTGGCGCTGCTCGAGGTGGTGCTGCTCATCGGGCCGGCGTTCGCGGTGGGCGCGCGCCGGTCGGCCCGCTCGCTGGCACTCATCGCGGCGGCCGGGGGCACCCGCCGGTCTCTGCGCGCCGTCGTGCTGGGCACCGGGGTCGTCATCGGCGTCGGCGCCTCGGCGGCGGGAACCCTGGTGGGGGTCGGTGCCGCCGCGTTCGTCGTCGTGCGCTGGACGGACGCCGCCCTCGCCGTCCCGTGGGCGCCGATCACCTCGATCTTCGCCGTCGGCGTCGTCCTGGCCACGGGGGCCGCCTGGCTGCCGGCGCGGCGGGCGTCGCGGGCCGACGTGGTCGCGGTCCTGGCCGGGCGGCGCGGGGAGACGTCGTACCGGCGCTGGCCGGTGGTCGTCGGCACCGCACTGGGCGTCGTGGGCTTCGCGGGCGCGCTCGCGGCAGGTCTCGCGGGCCAGGCCATGGGCGTCGCGGCGGGGGTCGTGGTCGGCGAGCTCGGCCTGGTCTTCGCGTGCGGCGGGATCGTCGCCGCTCTCGGCCGTCTGGCGCGGCACCTGCCGCTGACCTGGCGCTTCGCGCTGCGCGACGCCGCGCGCCACCGCGGCCGCACCGCGCCCGCGCTGGCGGCGGTGCTGGTCGCCGTCGCCGGCGCCAGCGGCGGGCTGGTGTACTCGTCCTCCCAGACCGCGCACGACCAGCGCTCGCAGGCTCCCGTCGCGGCGCCCGACGTCCTGGTGATCGGCGCCGCGGACCCCGAGACCGACTCGCAGCTCACCCGCGAGCAGGGCGACCGGGTGCAGGACGTGGTGCACGACGTCCTGCCCGACGTCGGCCGGCTCTATCCCGTGACCGTGCTGCGCGGGCCGTACGACGGCTCGACGGCGACGAGCGTCGGCGTCGCCGCGTCCGGCTCCCCCGAGGGCGGGTACCACGAGCTCACGACGGGGATCGTCGGGCCGGTCGTCGACGACGGCACCCTCGTCCCCCTGCTGGGCCTGCCGTCGCCCGACGTCGCCGCGGCCGCCCTCGCCGCGGGCCGGGCCGTCGTCCTGGCCGGGACGGAGGACGACGACGGCACCGCCGCGCTCGACGTCGTCACGTGGGACACCGATGCGCAGGAGCCGACCGGTCACCGCTCCGTGCGTGTCCCGGCGACCGGCGTGGGCGACCCGCTCGGGCCCTCCAACGCCAACTTCCCCGTCGTTCCGGCGTCCGCGGCCCAGGCCACGGGCACCTCCCCCGCGCTGGGCGGGTTCGTCGCGATGCCGGGCACGCCGCCCGGGGAGGCCGAGCGCCAGACCCTCCAGGCCGCGCTGGACGAGGAGTTCCCCGGCACCGACGTGGGGAGCTGCACGGTGTGCGTGTCCGTCGGCGCGGACCCGCAGCCGTACGGGTCCCCGCAGTGGCTCAGCACGCTGCTCATCCTCGGCAGTGCAGGCATCCTGGCCCTCGCGGCGGCGTGGATCGTGGCGGCGCTCGCGGCGACGGAGTCGCGCCCGGACCTGGCCACACTGGCCGCGGTGGGCGCCGCCCCGACCACGCGCAAACGGATCGTGGCCGCCCAGGCGGGCACGGTGGCGGTGATCGGCAGCGTGCTCGGCGGCGCGTCGGGCGTCGCGCTGGGGGCGGCGTTCGTCCTGTTCGAACGGTTCCGGTACGCCGAGCCGGACCCGCGCTGGACGGTCGAGGTGCCCTGGCCGGTGCTGGGCGCGACGCTGGTCGTGCTGCCCTCGCTCGCCGTGACGGCGGCGTGGCTGGTCACCCGTTCGCGGCTGGTGCTCACCCGTCGCCTGGCGAGCTGACACCCGTCGGACTGCCGCCGTGGTCAGTCGCGGCCCGCGTGCAGCTCACGGGCGAGGTCGACGACGGCGGCCGTCACGTCGTCGAGCACCCGCGCCGTGCGCTCGGGGTCGCCGTCGACCTCCAGGGAGTGGTCGCCGCCGTCCACCTCGAGGACCCGCGCGCCGGACGTCGCGGCCAGACCGCCGTCCCAGAGCGCGTCGGCCGTGCCGCCGGCCAGGAGAGCCGGTGCGCCCGTGGCCCCGAGCCCGGCCACGGCGGCACGCACCTCCGGCGCCCGGTCCGCGGTGAGCAGCGGCGTCAGCCACGCGCCGGGCAGCCCCAGCTCGACGGCGACGGGCAGCGCCAGCGTGCCGAGCGACTTCGCCAGCACCAGGTGCACGGCCGGTGCCGGTGCGGCAGCGACGCCGTCTCGCAGCACGTCGGCGTACACCCGCCGCGCGTCGTCGAAGTCCGGGCGCCCGCCGTCCCAGACGACGGTCCGCACCGTCCAGCCGGCGGCACGCAGGGCAGCGGCCGGCTGCGCCAGCACCGGCCCCTGCGCCGTGTACCCGACGCCCGGAAGCACGGTCAGCACCAGCCCCTGGTCGCCGGCGTCCAGCACCACACGATGATCAGTCACCGGTCGAGCCTGTCACGACCCGACCCACCACGGCCGGAAGGCAAGAAGCGGCAGGTCGGGGAATCGCGCGCACGGTAGTCAAACCCGAAGTGGAGGGCGCCCTGGCGCCCGAGAACGCTACCGTGCGCGCGATTCCCCGTCCCGCCGTCCACCGTGACCGGGTTTCGACAGGCTCAACCGGCGGATCGGCGGGACAGGCTCACCCAGCGACCCGCGCCACCACCCGGTCCAGCGCGGCGACGGCGTCGTCCAGCACGGACTCGTCGACCGTCAGCGCCGGCCGGAACCGCACGGACCGCTCCCCGCACCCGAGGATCAGGAACCCCTCGGCGTGCAGCCCGGCGAGGACGGCGTCGCGCGCCGCGCGGGAGGGCAGGGACACGGCGCACATCAGCCCGCGTCCGCGCGGGTCGGTGACGACGGCGGGGTGGGCGACGGCCAGCGTCTCGAGCCGGGCGAGCAGACCGGCCCCGACGCTCGCGGCACGCTCGATCAGCCCTTCGGCCTCGATCACCTCGAGGATGCGGCGGGAGCGCACCATGTCGGCGAGGTTTCCGCCCCAGGTGGAGTTGATGCGGGAGGAGACGCGGAAGACGTTGTCGTCGATCTCGTCGACGCGTCCGCCGGCCATCACGCCGCACACCTGGGCCTTCTTGCCGAACGCGACGACGTCGGGCTGGACGCCGAGCTGCTGGTAGGCCCAGGCGGTGCCGGTCATGCCGACGCCGGTCTGCACCTCGTCGAGCACGAACAGGGCGTCGTGCTCGTGGCACAGCGCCTGCATGGCCTGGAGGAACTCCGGACGCAGGTGATGGTCGCCGCCCTCGCCCTGGATCGGTTCGGCGACGAAGCACGCGATGTCGTGCGGGTGCGCCTCGAAGGCGGCGCGCGCCTCGGCGAGCGCCTGCGCCTCGAGCGCCTCGACGTCGTGCGGCGTGCCGTCGGCGTCGCGCCCGGGGTAGGGCGCGCTGATGCGCGGCCAGTCGAACTTGGGGAAGCGGGCGACCTTGCCCGGCTCGGTGTTGGTGAGGGACATCGTGTAGCCGGAGCGGCCGTGGAACGCGTGCTGCAGGTGCAGCACCTTCGTGCCCAGCTCGGGCGAGCGGCCGTGCGCCTCGTTGTGCCGCGACTTCCAGTCGAACGCGACCTTGAGCGCGTTCTCGACGGCGAGGGCGCCGCCGTCGACGAAGAAGAGGTGCGGCAGGGCGGGGTCGCCGAGCACGCGGGCGAAGGCGTCGACGAACCGGGCGAGCTCGACCGTGTAGACGTCGGAGTTGGACGGCTTGTTGATCGCGGCGCGCGTGAGCTCTTCGCGGAACAGCGGGTCGCGGAACAGGGCCGGGTGGTTCATGCCCAGGGGGTTGGAGGCGAAGAAGGTGAACAGGTCGGTCCACTCGCGGCCGTCGCGGGCGTCGACGAGGGTCGAGCCGTGCGAGCGTTCGAGGTCGAGGACGAGGTCGAAGCCGTCCACGAGCAGGTGCTCGCGCAGCGACTCGAGGACGGCGGTGGCCTCGATCGAGCCGCCGACGCTGGGGGCCGTGCGCTGAGAGATTGTCTCGGTCATACCCCGAAGGTAGAGGAGAACTTCCTGCGCAACCAGAGTTCAGCCGGAAGAAGTTTGGTCATCGGGCGAGCGGGCGCCCTTCGAAGTATGTCCGGAGTACCACGGTGGACCGGGTGGACACGCTCGCCTCGCGGCGGATCACCCCGAGCAGGTCCTCCAGCGCGCTCGGCGACGCGACGCGCACCAGCAGCATGTAGTTCGCGTTGCCGGCCACCGACCAGCACGACTCGATGCCGGGCACGTCACGCAGGCGCTCGGGGGCGTCGTCGGCCTGCGACTGGTCCAGCGGCGTGATCTCGACGTATGCCGCGATCGGCAGCCCGACGGCGTCGGGGTCGACGACGGCGCGGTACCCGGTGATCACCGCGCGCGCCTCGAGCTTGCGCACCCGCGCCTGCACGGCGGACTGCGACAGCCCCGTCACCCCGGCCAGGGCCGCCAGGGTCGCGCGGCCGTCCTCGCGCAGCGCGCGCACGAGGGCGCGGTCGACGTCGTCCAGCACGTTGTCGGTCATGTGTCGCTCATCCCGCCACCTCTGCGGACTCCAACCAGGCCATCTCGAGCTCCTCCTTCTCGGCGCCGAGCCCCCGGAGGCGCTCGTCGAGGGCTGCCACCGCGGAGTAGTCCGTCGGGTCGGCGGCGATCTGCTCGTGCAGAGTGTTCTCCTCGTCCGCGATTCGAGCCAACCTACGTTCAATCCGTGAGATTTCCTTCTTGGCGGCGCGCACCTCCGCGGCGGACGCCCCGACCTCCGGTACCACCGGTCGAGCGACCTCACCGGTCGTGACGGGCTCGACCGGCGGGGCGCCGCCCGCGCCCGCGCGCCGGAGCTCCAGGTACTGCTCCACCCCGCCCGGCAGGTCGCGCAGCGCGCCGTCACCGAGCAGCGCCCACTGCCGGTCGCACACCCGCTCCAGCAGGTACCGGTCGTGCGAGACGACGATCAGCGTGCCGGGCCACCCGTCGAGCAGGTCCTCGACGGCGGCGAGGGTGTCCGTGTCGAGGTCGTTGGTGGGCTCGTCGAGCAGCAGCACGTTCGGCTCGGACACGAGCAGGCGCAGCAGCTGCAGGCGCCGCCGTTCGCCGCCCGACAGGTCGCGCACGATCGTGTGGGCGCGTTCGCGGGTGAAGCCGAGGCGCTCGGTGAGCTGCCCGGCGGTGAGCTCCTTGCCGTCGACGACGACGGTGCGCTTCTCCTGATCGACCACCTGGACGGCGGTGAGATGGCCGAGGTCGTCGAGCTCGCCGACGTCCTGGGTGAGCTCCGCGACGTGCACGGTCTTGCCCCGACGGACCCGTCCGGAGTCGGGCTCGCGCCGCCCGGCCAGCAGCGCGAGCAGGGTGGTCTTGCCGGCGCCGTTCACGCCGACCACGCCGTACCGGTCCCCCGGCCCGAGACGCCAGGTGACGTCGTCGAGCAGCACGCGCCGACCGCCGGCGTCGCGCGGGCCCGCCTCGTGCCCGTCCCGCGCCGGCACCGCGACGGTGACGTCCTCGAGGTCGAGCACGTCCTTGCCGAGGCGGCGCGTGGCCATCTGGGTGAGCTCGAGGCTGTCGCGCGGCGGCGGCTCGTCGTCGATGAGCGCGGCGGCGGCGTCGAGCCGGAACTTGGGCTTGGACGTCCGCGCGGGGGCGCCGCGCTTGAGCCACGCCAGCTCCTTGCGCAACAGGTTGTTGCGCTTCTCCGCCGCCGTCGCGGCCTGCCGGCCGCGCTCGGCACGCGCCAGGATGTAGGCGGCGTAGCCGCCCTCGTACCCGTCGACCCCGCCGGTCCCGTCGCCCCGCACCTCCCAGGTGCGCGAGCACACCGCGTCGAGGAACCAGCGGTCGTGCGTGACGACGACGAGCGCGCCCGTGGCACCGGGCCGGCCGTAGCGGGCCGCCAGGTGCTCGGCGAGCCACGCGACGCCCTCGACGTCGAGGTGGTTGGTGGGCTCGTCGAGCAGCAGCACGTCGGGGTCCTCGACGAGCAGCGCCGCGAGCGCGACGCGGCGGCGCTGCCCGCCCGAGAGCGTCGTCGCCGGCTGGTCGAGGTCGAGGTCGGCCAGCAGCCCCGCGTGCACGGTGCGGATGCGGGCGTCGGACGCCCACTCGTGCGTCGCGTCGTCGCCGTGCACGAGGTCGCGGATCGTCGCCGCGTCGTCGTCGACGTCGCGCTGGACGAGCATGCCCAGCCGCGAGCCGCCCACGCGCGTGACGCGACCGGCGTCCGGCGCCTGCGTGCCCGCGAGCAGGCGCAGCAGGGTCGACTTGCCCGCGCCGTTGGGCCCGACGACGCCGATGCGGTCGCCGTCGTCGAGCCCGAGCGAGACGCCGGAGAGGAGGGTGCGGGTGCCGATGGTCAGCGCGATGCCGTCGGCGCCGAGGAGATGTGCCACTCCACGAGGGTAGTCACTGTCGGGGACCCCTCCGGTCGGGCCGGTCGGGACCCGGTGGTCCCGACCGGCCCGGCCGAGGGAGTGCTCAGTAGAGGATCGACGCCTTCTCGCGCGGCCACGCGAGGGTGGCGTAGATCTGCACCATGGCCGCCTGCTCCAGCAGCTCGGTGTGCTCGTCGCCGGCGTTGAAGAGCCCGGTCCCGGCGTCCCGCGCCTCGCGCCACTGCGTGTCCGCGTAGTCGGCCATCGCGTCGCGGTAGGTGTGCCCGCCCGTCACCGACTCCAGGAGCAGGAGGTTCTTGAACCAGATGGAGTTGAAGAACATCGGCTGTCCGGCGAGCCGGCCCTCGGTCACGTAGAAGCGGTACGAGGCCGCCGCGATCGCCTCGGCCTTCTCCAGGTACCGCTCCTGGCCCGTCGCCTCGTACAGCAGCGTGTACGTGCCCAGCGGGACGCCCTGGTTGTACGACCACTGCGTCCGGTCGATCGACCCGTCGAGCTTGACGTTGTCCCAGTACAGGCCGTTCGGCGCGAGCAGGTGCTCGTCCGTCCAGCCGACCATCCGCTCGGCCCAGTCGAGGTAGCGCTCCTCGCCGGTGAGCATGTACAGGCGCGTGGCGAGCTGCGCCCCGGGCATGGTGGACACGGTGTTGCGGTCGGTGCTCCACGGCGCCTGCGTCCAGAAGACGCCGCCCGGCGCCGGGTGACCCGGGTCGGTGTCCCAGCCGGAGACGACGAGCTCGAAGATCTCCTCGGCCCGCTCGAGCGCCGCCCGGTCGCCCGTGGCCAGGTGCTGCTGCACCTTGGCCAGCGCGACCCACTCGTTGTCGTCGTAGAAGATGTCGCCTCCGTCCCCGTACGGCGCGCGCGCGTAGGAGTCGTACGCCGGGAGCCCGGTGGTGCCGCCGCCGGCGTTCCAGAACCGCTCCTGGCCCGCCGCCCTGTCGGCGAGGTCGTCGACGAACGACCGGCCCGCGGCCCCGGGCAGCCCCGTGAGGTCGAGCGTCGCGACGTGCGCCTGGGAGAACGGCCACTCGTACGAGTAGGGGCGGTCCTCGGCGCCGGACGGGTAGCGCTCGCGGTAGAGCCCCGACCCGTCGCCGGTGTACAGGTGCTCCTGCATCGCCTCGTAGCTGGCCACGGCCCGGGCCTGCTGCGTGCGCGGCGACGTGCCGCTCCCGCCCTCCGCCGCGGACGCGGGCACTGCCGCGCCCAGGACGCACGCCAGCGCGGCGACCGTCCCGACCGCTCTCGCCCCGGCTGCTCTGGTGAACCTCATCGTTCTCTCCTTTGCTCGGTGGTGCTCGGGCCTCGCGAGGGAGTGCGAGTCTCCGCGGACTACCTCGCGGAGACTCGCACTCCTTCGCGGTGGATGACTTCAGCGGCGCACGCGCAGCGTGACCACCTGGAACGGCGTCAGCTCGAGGAGCACGTCGCCACCGTCACGCTCCGGGGTGGCGACCGGCCGCTCGAGCAGGTCGGTCACCTCGACGTCCGTGTGCGCGAACGCCGGGGTGACACGGGCGCGCGCCCGGCCGCCGAGGCTCTCGTACAGCCGCACGACGACGTCGCCGCTGCCGTCCTCGGCGAGCTTGACCGCCTCAACCACCACCGCGTCGTCGTCGACGACGACCAGCGGCTCGACGCCGTGGTCCCCCGCGACGACCCGCTCGGGCAGGTTGAGCGCGTAGCCCGCGTGGACGGCGTCGTCGATGCCGGCACCCACCACGAGCTCGCAGGTCAGCTCGTGCTCGCCCTGGTCGGCGTCGGGATCGGGGAACATCGGCGCGCGCAGCAGGGAGAGGCGCACGGTGGTGCCGCGCGCGCCCTGGGCGTCCGTCGCGTCGTCGGCGCGGGTGCGCGTGATGTCGTGCCCGTAGGTCGAGTCGTTCGCGACGGCGACGCCGAAGCCGGGCTCGCCGACGTGCACCCAGCGGTGCGCGACGGTCTCGAACCGCGCGTGGTCCCACGACGTGTTGACGTGCGTGGGCCGGTGCACGTGCCCGAACTGGATCTCGGACGTGGCGCGATCGGCGCGGACGTCGAGCGGGAACGCGAGCTTGAGCAGCTTCTGCCGCTCGTGCCAGTCGACGCGGGTCCTGATGCGCAGCCCGCGGCCGTCGGCCGCGAGCGCGAGGTCCTGCTCGACGCGCGAGGACCCGAACTCCCGCAGCACGCGCAGCGCGGGGCCGGACGCGCCGTCCACGACCTCGACCTTCGCGGCGTCGGCCAGGTCGGTGGTGCTGTGCCTGTAGTGCTCGTCGATGTCCCACGCCTCCCACTCGTTGGGGACGTCGCGGTGCAGCTGCAGCAGGTTGGCGCGGGTGCCCGGCAGGATCGCCTCGCGGCCGCTCGCGCGGTCGACGGCGGACACGACGTGGCCGCCGCCGTCCACGACGACGCGCACCAGGTCGTTCTCCAGCACCCAGCCGTCGCCGTCCGGCCCGGGAACCGGGGCCACCGTCGCCGCGCCGCGCGCCGCGTCGAGGGCCGTCGCGCCGAGCGCCGCGACGCCGTCGCGCGCGAACGGCCCGGCGTTGACGGCGACCGGTCGGTCGCCGTCGCCGACCAGCGCGCGCAGCGCCTCGTCGATGATCTCCTCGAGCTCGCGCGCCACGTCGGCGTAGTTGCGCTCCGCCTCGCGGTGCACCCAGGCGATGGACGACCCGGGCAGGATGTCGTGGAACTGCTGCAGCAGCACGGTGCGCCACAGGCGCTGCAACCGCGCGGCCGGGTACTCGGCGCCGGTGCGCACCGCGGCGGTCGAGGCCCACAGCTCCGCCTCGCGCAGCAGGTGCTCGCTGCGGCGGTTGCCCCGCTTGGTGCGGGCCTGCGAGGTGTACGTGCCGCGGTGGTACTCCAGGTACATCTCCCCGGTCCACGTGGCGGGCGCGGCGTACTCGGCGCGCGCGGCGTCGAAGAACGACTGCGAGTCGGACAGCTCCACCCGCGGCGAGCCCTCGAGGTCGTGGGTGCGCCGCGCGGCCGCGACCATCTCACGGGTGGGGCCGCCGCCGCCGTCGCCGTAGCCGAAGGGCACGAGCGACGTGTTGGCGCGGCCCTTCTCGGCGTACTGCCGCTCGGCGCGGGCGAGCTCCTCGGCGGACAGGTCCGAGTTGTAGGTGTCCACGGGCGGGAAGTGCGTGAAGACGCGGCTGCCGTCGATGCCCTCCCACCAGAACGTGTGGTGCGGCATCCGGTTGGTGTCGTTCCACGAGATCTTCTGGGTGAGGAAGTTGTCGCTGCCCGCCAGCCGGGCGAGCTGCGGCAGTGCGGCCGTGTACCCGAAGGAGTCGGGCAGCCACACCTCCTGGGGCTCCACGCCGAGCTCCTCCATGAAGTACCGCTTGCCGGCCACGAGCTGGCGCGCCAGCGCCTCGCCGCCCGGCATGTTGGTGTCGGACTCGACCCACATGCCGCCCACCGGCACGAACCGGCCCTCGGCCACCCGCTCGCGGATCCGCTCGAACAGCTCGGGGTAGTGCTCCTGCACCCACGAGTACTGCTGCGCCGAGGAGCAGGCGAACTTCACGTCCGGGTCCTCGTCCATGAGCGACAGCACGTTGGAGAACGTCCGGGCGCACTTGCGCACCGTCTCCCGGGTGGGCCACAGCCACGCGGAGTCGATGTGGGCGTGCCCGACGGCATGCACCCGGTGGGCCGACGTCGTGGCCGGGGCGGCGAGCGCGGTCGCGACCGCCGCGCGCCCCGCCGCGGCGGTACCGGCCACGTCGTCGGGGTCGACGGCGTCGAGCATGTCCTCGAGCGCCCGCAGCACCTCGGCGGCGCGCGGGCTGGTGGCGGGCAGCACCCGCACCAGGCCGTGCAGGGCGCGCACGTCCTGCAGCAGCTCCCACGCGGTCTGGTCGACGAGGGCCACGTGCATGGTGCGCAGCGCGTAGATCGGTGCGGGCCCCGAGGTCTCCCAGGCGCCCATCGGCGTGGGCCGCGTCCACGCACCGCCCGGCACGTCGGGGTTGGCGGCGGCCTCGACGTAGAGGTCGACGCGGCCGGCGGCGTCGAGCGCCTGCCCGGCGACGAGCGGCACGTGCTGGTTGCGCGGCTCGACGGCCTTGACGATCCGGCCGTCGGGGGTCCACGCGGTGCCCTCGGCCTGGAAGCCGGGGCCGGCGCCGGTGAAGCCGAGGTCGACGACGAGCTCGACGCGGGTCCCGGCGGGAGCGGCGTCCCCGGCCCACTCCGCGGGGACGGTTCCGGTCACGTGGAACCACGTCGTGTCCCACGGGCGGCCCCACGGGGTACCGAGCGCGAAGGGCTCGTAGGTCGCCGCGACGGCCTCGGCGAACGGCACCGGCTCCCCGCCGACGGTCCACGCCTCGACGTCGAGCGGCCGGGTCTCGCGCAGGACGGCGGGCTCCAGCCAGTCCTTCACGAAGCGCTCGAGACGCATGGTGGTACGGGTGGTGGTGTCGTGCATGGATCAGGCTCCTGGTGACGGGGTCGGGCAGATGGAACAGGGGGCGCGTCAGCCCTTGACGGCGCCGGCGAGCGCGAACGAGCCGCCGGACAGCCGGGAGACGAGCACGTACAGGGCGACGGCCGGCAGCGCGTAGAGCATCGAGTAGGCCGCGAGCTGGCCGTACGCCACCGAGCCGTACTGGCCGAAGAACGCGAAGATGCTCACGGCCGCCGGCTGCTTCTCCGGGGTCAGCAGCAGCACGAAGGGGACGAAGAAGTTCCCCCACGCCTGGATGAACACGAAGATGAAGACGACGGCGATGCCGGGCCGCATGAGCGGCAGCACGATGGTGCGCAGCGTGGTCATGGCCGACGCGCCGTCGGTCCACGCCGCCTCCTCGAGGGAGATCGGCACGGAGTCCATGAAGTTCTTGGTCATCCAGATCGCCATCGGCAGCGACGTCGCGGCCATGAAGAACGTGGTGCCCGGCAGCGAGTCGAGCAGGTTGAGCCGCACGAACAGCGAGTAGACCGGCACCATCATGGCCGTGATCGGCAGGCAGGTGCCGAACAGCACGGCGTACAGGAACGGCTTGTTGAAGCGCATCCGGTAGCGCGACAGGGGGTACGCCGCCAGCACCGACGCGACCACGGTGATGAGGCCGGTGCCGGCGGACAGCAGGAACGAGTTCGCCAGCGGCACCCACGTCTGCTCGGGCGTCATGACGGCCGTGTAGTTCGCGAGGGTGAACTCGTCGGGGAGCCGGACGGCGAGGGTGGCGCTCGCGTCGAGCGACGCGAGCACGATCCAGCCCAGCGGCAGCAGGAAGCACACGCCGACGACGACGAGCACGGCGTTCGACAGGACCCGCGCGGCGCGCGGCCCGGGGGCGGCGACGGACGGCGTGGGCCGTCGTCGTGCGGGCGGCGCGGCGGCGACGTCGGGCACGGGCGAGGGCGCGGGGACGGTCTGGGCCATCAGTCGACCTCCGGCTTCAGGCTGCGGATGTACACGACGGAGAAGACGGCGCCGATGACGAGCATCACCGTGGCGATCGCCGTGCCGTAGCCCACCTGCGCGAACTTGAACGCCTCCTGGTAGGCGAGGATCGGCAGCGTCGAGCTGTCGGTGCCGGGGCCGCCGCCGGTCATCACGTAGATGAGCGTGAACACGGACAGCGTCTGCAGGGTCGTGAGCATGAGGTTGGTCGAGATGCTGCGCCGGATGGTGGGCAGCGTGACCCACACCAGGCGCTGCACGGCGTTCGCGCCGTCCACCGTCGCGGCCTCGGTGATCTCGGGCGGCACCTCCGCGATCGCTGCGGAGTAGACCATCATCGAGAACGCCGTGCCGCGCCAGATGTTGGCGAGGATGACAGCGAGCATCGGGTACTGGAACAGCCAGTCGGGGCCGGTGATCCCGACGCCCGCCAGCAGGGAGTTCAGGGTGCCCTCGGCGTGGAAGAACGCGTAGGCGGCGAACGCGGCCACGATCTCGGGCAGCACCCACGCCGTCACGACCAGCGTCGAGACGACGCTCCGCACGGGCCCCCGCGCGGAGCGCATGAGCATGGCCAGGCCGAGCCCGGCCACGTTCTGCCCGATCACGGCCGAGGCGATGACGAACAGGACCGTCAGCCACAGGGCCTTCGGGAAGTCGGGGTCGCTGAGCAGCGCGACGTAGTTGTCGAGCCCGACCCACTCGGGCGCGAGGGCGTTCGGGCCGGTGAGCGCGGCGTTGGTGAACGAGCCGTAGAACGACCACACCACGGGGCCGAGCATGAACAGCGCGAGCAGGACGACGGCGGGCAGCATCGGGACGAGGCGGCCGGCGGTGCGGCGCACGGGAGTGCGGCGCGCCGGCGACGGCCCCGCCCCCGGCCCCCCGGCGGGAGCGGGGGCGAGGGTGGTGGTCATGTCGTCAGCCGTTCGTCGTGTTCTCTTCGCCGACCTGGGCGATCACGGCCTTGTCGTAGACGGCGGCCGCCTCCTCGGGCGACTGCTGGCCGGTCATCACCGACTCCATCGCGACCTGGATCGCGTTGGAGATCTGGGCGTAGTCGGAGGTGGCGGGGCGGAAGTTCGTCACCTCGACGAGGTCGGAGAAGAACGGCACCGTCGGGTTCGCCTCGGAGTACGACGGCTCCTCGGCGACGTCCGTGCGCACCGCGATCTGGCTGTTGTCGATCGCGAACCGCAGCGAGTTCTCCTTGTCGAGCGCGTGCGTGAGGACGTCGAACGCCACGTCGGGGTTCTTCGACCCGGAACCGATCGCCATCGTCCACCCGCCCGACATGCTCACCGCGCCGGGGGCCTGGCCCTCCTGGGTGGGCATCGCGGCCGTGCCCATGACGTCGGTCCACTCGGGCCAGGGCGCCGTGCCCGCCTCGAGCCAGGTGCCCGGCATCCACGAGCCGTCCAGGGAGATACCGAGCTTGCCCTGCGGCAGCCACTCGGCCGAGACCGTGTTGCCGACGTTCGGGTCGAGCGCCTGCTGCGGCGTCGGTGCGAGACCCTCGGTGTAGATGGTCTTGATGAAGTCGAGCGAGTCGACGAACTCCTGCGACCCGACGGTCCACTTCGACGACCCGGTGTCGTAGAGCGTGCCGCCCGTGCCGTACAGCAGCATCTCGAAGCCCTGCATCGTGGAGCCCTCGCCCATCGGCTTGCCGGAGTACACGTTGAGCGGGATGACGTCCGGGTCGGCCTTCTTGATCGCGCGCGCGGCCTCCAGCAGCTCGTCCCAGGTCTTCGGCGCCCAGTCCTCGGGCAGGCCCGCCTTGGCGAGCACCTCCTTGTTGAACCACAGCCCGCGCGTGTCGGTGCCCATGGGGACGCCGTAGGTCTTGCCGTCGTCGCCCAGCCCGGCCTGCTTGGCCTGGTCGACGAACTGGCCCCAGTCCTCCCACTCGGCGAGGTAGTCGTCCATCGGCAGGAGGTACCCGGCCTCGACGTCCGACTTGATCATGAACGTGTCCTCGTACATGAGGTCGGGCGCCGTGCCGGGGGCCCGGTTCATGAGCGCGAGCTTGGTGAAGTAGTCGTTCTGGCTGGCCTCGATCGGCACGAGCTCGATGGTGACGTCCGGGTTCTCCTTCTCGTACTCGGCCTTGACGTCCTTGAACAGCTCGTCGGCCTGCGTGAAGTTCCCGAACTTCTGGTAGGCGATCTTGATCGTCGCGTCTCCGTCGGCGCCCTCGCCGCTCCCCGAGCCGCAGGCTCCGAGGGTGAGGACGAGCGCCGTGACCGCGGTGCTTGCGGCGAGGGGTCGTGCCAGTCGCATGGTGCTCCTTTGCCCACATGAGTGGCCCGACGACGCCGGGCCGGCTGACGGAATAACTCAAGCGAATTGAGTTATTCGTGTCAAGGGCCCGCGCGCGACGTCTCGAGGTCCGGTTCCCGGGTTGCTCCGGCCGGGCTACGTGTGGGCTACGGGTGGGCGACGGCGCGCGTCGCGACGCCACCGACGAGCCCCGACGGCCTCGGCGTGAACAGCCCGTCCAGCACCAGGCTCGCCGCGCCCACGGCACCGACGTGCTCGCCGACGGCGGAGCCCAGCACCTCGACGGCGTGCACCTCGCGCAGCGTCGCCTGCAGCGCGAGCTCGCGCCGCACCACGGGCAGGTAGTGCGGGGCGAGCCGTGCCCACGCCGGCCCGCCGAACACCACGACTCCCGCGTCGACGAGGTCGGCCACCACCGTGATCCCCCGCGCCACCCGCCGCGCGGACACGGCGAGGATCCCCGAGGCGACCGCGTCCCCGTCGGCGGCGGCGCGGCACAGCTTCGTGAGGGCGGCGTCGAGCTCGCTCGGCGTCGACGCGGGCGTGCCCCGGGGCAGCACGCCTGCCGCGACGGCCTCCGCGACCAGGGTCGACGGCGCCGCGGAGATCCCGATGCAGCCGCGGTTGCCGCAGCCGCACAGCGGGCCGTCGTTGTCGACCACCAGGTGCCCCACCTCGCCCGCGTTGCGCGACGAACCCGCGAGCAGCTCGCCGTCGTGCGCCACCGCGACGGCGACGCCGAAGCCCGTGTAGAAGAAGAGGGAGGTGCCGCGCAGCATCCGGTTGCCGCGCCACAGCTCGGCCACCATCGCCGCGGACACGTCCTTGTCGAGCACGACGTCGAACCCGGTCGCGGCGGCCAGGAGGTCGCGCACGGGCACCTCGTCCCAGCCGTCCAGCAGGGGCGGGCGGATCACCGTGCCTGCCGCCAGGTCCACCGGCCCGGGGGCGGCCACGCCCAGCCCGAGCACGGCGGACCGGTCGACGCCCGCCCGGTCGAGCATCGCCGCGGTCGCTCCGGCGACGGCGTCGGCCACCGCTCCGGGGCCGTCGGGGGTCGGCTCGACGACCTTCTCCATGGTGCGCCCGTCGAGGTCGACCAGCACCGACGTCACGACCACCGGGTCGATGTGCACTCCCAGCGCGAACGCGCCCTGCGCCTCGAGGTAGAGCATCGTGCGGGGCTTGCCGCGACCCTCGGCGCGCCGCTCCCCCTCGACGACGTACCCCAGCGCGATCAGCCGGGCCACGATGTTCGACACCGCCTGGAGCGACAGCCCGGTGCTCGCCGCGAGCTCGCTGCGGCTCGAGCCGTCCGGCGACCGCCGCACCTGGTCGAGCACCACCATCTGGTTGAAGCCGCCCACCCGCGGCAGGTTGGTCCCGCGTCGCACCGTGTCCTCACCTCGCCCGTCCGACGTGCCTGCAGCGTAGACGTCCGGCGCGGGGAAACGTTCTCCACGGCCATCCTCCGGGCCGCTACAGTGCAGCCCGACCCCGCAGTGCTGCCGGCAGTCCCGGAGGAACCCGATGGCCCAGTTCGACCTGCCCGTGCCCGAGCTCGAGGCCTACGCCCCCGAGATCGACGAGCCCGCCGACTTCGACACGTTCTGGTCGCAGACGCTCGTCGAGAGCCGCGCGCACGACGCCGCCCCGACGCTGGAGCGGGCGGACACCGGCCTCACGGAGCTCGTCGTGGACGACCTGACCTTCCCTGGTTTCGACGGGCAGCCGGTCAAGGCGTGGCTGACCCGGCCGGCGCGCCACGACGCCGCGGCCGACGCCCCGCTGCCCGCGGTCGTCGAGTTCGTCGGCTACGGCGGCGGGCGCGGGTTGGCGCACGACCACCTGAGCCTCGCCGCCGCGGGCTACGCACACCTCGTCATGGACACGCGTGGCCAGGGCTCGGGCTGGGGCCACGGCGGCGACACCCCCGACCCTGTGGGCAGCGGGCCGGCCTCCCCCGGCTTCATGACCCGCGGCGTCCTCGACCCCGCGACGCACTACTACCGCCGCGTCTTCACCGACGGGGTGCGGGCCGTGGACGCCGTGCGCCGCGTCGAGGGCATCGACCCCGCGCGCGTCGCCGTCGCCGGCACGAGCCAGGGCGGCGGCATCGCGATCGCCGTCGCAGGCCTGGTGCCCGACGTCGCCGCCGCCGTGCCGAACGTGCCGTTCCTGTGCCACTACCGCCGCGCCGTGCAGATCTCCGACGCGTTCCCGTACGGCGAGATCACGCAGTACCTGGCCGTGCACCGCGAGCACGAGGACGCCGTCTGGCGCACGTTCTCCTACCTGGACGGCGTGTCGTTCGCGCGTCGCGCCCGCGCGGCCGGGCTCTTCTCGACCGCCCTGCGCGACGACGTCTGCCCGCCGTCCACCGTGTACGCCGCCTACAACCAGTGGGGCGCGCTCGGCGAGACGGCACCGGACAAGGCGATCGACGTCTACCCCTACAACCGCCACGAGGGCGGGCAGGGCTACCGCTTCGCCCCGGCCCTCTCCTGGCTGGCGAAGCACCTCTGACCGCGAGGTAGTGCGGGTCGCGCCGAGGTAGTTCGAACTACCTCGGCGCGACCCGCACTACCTCGGCGTCAGGGCAGCAGGCGGGCGCCGTGCGCGGGGCCGGCGGTGCACCACACGGAGTCGGCGGCACCCTCGGCGGTCCAGGAGGCGGCGAGGGCCAGCGCGTGCTGGCGCGACCGGGCGAGCGCCGCGACCGTGGGCCCGGAGCCCGAGACGATCGTGCCGAGGGCGCCCGCGTCGCGCGCGACGACGAGCGTGCGCTCCAGCTCGGGGCGCAGGGAGAGCGCCGCCGGCTCGAGGTCGTTGTGCAGGGCCCGCCCCAAGGCGTGCGGGTCGCCGGCTCGCAGCGCCTGCATGAGCCCGTTGTCCTCCGCCAGCCCCGGGTCGTCCGCCGCGTCGCCCGGGCCGCCCAGCTCGTCGAAGCGGCCGTAGACGGCGGGCGTGGACAGCCCCTCCGCCTGGGCGGCGAACACCCAGTGGAACTCGCCGCGCGTCATCGCGGGCGTCAGCAGGTGCCCGCGCCCGGTGCCGACGGCGGTGTGTCCCAGGAGCGCGAACGGCACGTCGGAGCCGAGGTCCGCGGCGAGCTCCGCGAGGTCCTCGCGGCTCAGGCCGGTCTGCCACAGCGCGTCGCAGGCGACCAGCGTGGCCGCGGCGTCCGCCGACCCGCCCGCCATGCCGCCGGCCACGGGCACGCCCTTGGCCAGGTGCAGCGCGACGTCCGGCGCCGTCCCGACCCGCGCGGCCAGGGCTTCGACCGCCCGCCAGGCGAGGTTCGTCCCGTCCACCGGCACCCGGTCCGCCTGCGGGCCGTCCACCGTGATGGTCACGCCCGCGCCCTCGGGCACCTGCGTGGCGGTGACCTCCTCGTAGAGCGCGACCGCCTGGAAGATCGTCGCCAGCGGGTGGTACCCGTCGTCCTGCACCGCGCCGACGCGCAACGACAGGTTGACCTTGCCCGGCGCGCGCACGCGGACCGACGGCGACGGGGCGGCGGCGAGATGCGTCACGCGTCTACCGTGCCAGCGGCGACCGGAAGCTGCTCGGCGATGCGCGCGAAGTCGGCGACCTCGAGCCGCTCCCCGCGCAGACCCGGGTCCACGCCCGCGGCGCGCAGCGCCTCCTCGGCGGCGACGCCGGAGCCGAACGTGCCGGACAGGGCGGCCCGCAGCGTCTTGCGGCGCTGCGCGAACGCGGCGTCGACGACGGCGAACACCTGCTCGCGCGTCGCGGTCGTGACCGGAGGCTCCCGCTTCTCGAGCGCCACGAGCGCGGAGTCCACGTTGGGCTCCGGCCAGAACACGTGCCGGCTGACGTTGAGCGACCGGCGGGTGTCGGCGTACCAGGCCGCCTTCACGGACGGCACGCCGTAGGTGCGCGACCCGGGCCCGGCCGCGAGCCGGTCGGCCACCTCGGCCTGCACCATCACGAGCACGCGCTCCAGCGACGGGAACCGCTGCAGGAAGGTGAGGAGCACCGGGACCGCCACGTTGTAGGGCAGGTTCGCCACGAGCGCGGTCGGCGGCTCGCCCGGCAACTCGGTGACCTCGAGGGCGTCGGCAGCGACCACCGTGAAGTCCGCGTCGGGCGCGTGCACCCGGACGGTCTCGGAGATCTGCCCCGCCAGCGCCCGGTCGATCTCGACGGCGACGACGGACGCCCCCGCCTCGAGCAGCCCGAGGGTCAGCGACCCCAGCCCGGGGCCGATCTCGACGACGCGCTCCCCCGGCCGCAGCCCGGCCGCACGGACGATCTTGCGCACCGTGCCGCCGTCGTGCACGAAGTTCTGTCCCAGCGTCTTGGTGGGGCGGACGCCGAGGCGCCCTGCCAGCTCGCGGATCTCCGCAGGGCCGAGCAGGGCGCCAGGGCTGTTCGTCATGGGGGCGAGTCTATTCGGCGGCTCGCGCCGGGCGACCCACATCCACGGGGCGGCTCAGTACCAGCCCACCGACTGCGAGTGGCCCCACGCACCGCACGGCGTGCCGTACACGTCCGCGATGTAGCCGAGGCCCCACTCGATCTGCGTGGCGGGGTTGGTCTGCCAGTCGGAGCCGGCCGTCGCCATCTTGGAGCCGGGCAGCGACTGCGGGATGCCGTAGGCGCCGGACGACGGGTTGGCCGCGGAGGCGTCCCAGCCCGACTCCTTGGTCCACAGCGACTCGAGGCAGGTCCACTCCGAGCCGGACCAGCCGCGCGCGGCCGCCATCTGCTGGCCGATCGACCGGGTGGAGCCGGAGTAGGTCGGCGTCTCGGGCTCGGGCTCCGGGCGCTCCTTGGTGCCCTTCACCAGCACCCCCGTCACGGGCTTCGTGGTGACGTCGTCCGACACCTTGGTCTTCTTCACGACCTTGCCGTCGATCGTCGTGACCTGGTGGACGATCGTGCGCTCGCCGTCCTTGCCCTTCTTCGCGACCTTCGGGTCGAGGTCGGCGTACCGGTCGGACGACTTCTTGGTCTTCGTCTCGTGGTCGATCGACGTGGTCGTGGTGACCTTCTTGGTCTCGACGCGCTGTACGACGACGGCGACCTGCGGCGCGGCGGCCTCGGTCGCGGCGACCTGCTCGGTCTGCGCGCCGTCCTTCGTCGCCTGCTTCTCGGCCTGCTTCTGCTCGTCCGCGACGGCGGCGGCGACGTGCTTCTTCACCTCGCCGTTCGCGGCGTCGGTGACGTGCACCCGGTCCTTGGCCCCGAGCTCCACGTCCGCCTCGGCCAGCACGGCCTCGACGTCGTCGGCGCCGTCGATCACGTCGGTCGTGCCGTCGTGCACCACGGCCACGGGTCCGTCGGTGTCGACGTCCACGGGCAGCGAGGCGCGCTCGCCGTCGCGGGACGCGACGATGCGCACGTCCCCGCCCCGGGCGGTCAGCGTGTCGAGCGCCTCGGCCGCGTCGAGCGCGGTGACCCAGGCGTCGGTGTCCTTGCCGTCCACCTGGAGGCTGAGCTCCTTGCCGGAGCGCACCACGACGTCGGCACCGTCCTCGAGGGAGGCGCCGGCGGTGGGGGTCACGAGGTCACGGTCGTCCACGACAACACCCTGGGAGGTGAGCAGGTCGTCGACGGAGCCGGAGTAGGAGGTCACGGTCTTCACGTCGCCGTCCACGTCGAGCGTGACGGTCTTGCGGGCGTCCGCGTAGGCGACGGCGCCACCGGCGACGGCGACCGCGGCGACGGTCGCGGCGGCCAGGAACGGCCAGCGGCGGCGGGAGCGGGTCGTGGCCGACGCCTCGGGGGCGTCCGGCACGGCGGGCACGGGAGAGGTCTGGGGTGTGCGGGTCACGAGAGTCCAGTCGTCGTGCTGTCCGGGCACGGTCGTCGGGGCGGGCCTCGACGACCCGTCACGCACCGGGGCGGCGCGGTCGCGCCTCGCTCCCGGCCCCTGCGCCAGGAGGCGCCGAGTACCGACCCACCGATCCGGCGGTCCAGGCCCCGCGTCGCATACACCTGATGAGCACGGTTCGCACGCGGGACACCCGACCGTAACCGATTCGTTATCGGCGACCTAATCCTCCGGCGCCATCGTGACGAGCCCCACTCGACGAAGGGGCCCGGTGGTCGAGCCCCGACAGCGGCGCCCGGTCGGCCGACTCCGCGCACCAGAGAGCCCGGTGGTCGAGCTCGTCGAAACCCAGGAACGAGGTTCCGACCAGCTCGACCACCGGGCTCGCGGTGGCGTCAGGTCAGAGCAGGCCGAGCTTGGCCGCGCACCCGGGCCACTGGCCCCAGCCCGACTGTGCCTGGAGCTTCTGCGCGAGGCGCGTCTGCTCGGCGGCCGAGTTCTCCGACGGCAGGCCGGAGCCGCCCATCGCGTGCCAGGTCTCCGCGGAGAACTGGTACAGGCCGTAGTAGCCGTTGCCGGTGTTCGTGGCGGGGTCGCCGCCCGACTCGCACTGGGCGAGGTCGGCCCACACGCCCGCGGGCGCCGAGCCGGTCGCGGCGGACGAGTCGCCCGAGGACGAGTCATCCGAGGACGAGTCCGACGAGGAGTCCGAGGACGAGCTGCTGGAGCTCTCCTCCGGCGCGGGCTCGGGCTCCGGCTCGGGGCGCTCCTTGGTGCCCTCGACGACGACCTCCGTGACCGGCTTGGTCGTCACCTTGTCCGAGAGCTTCTTCTTGGCGACGACGTCGCCGTCGACGGTCGTCACGCGGTACGTGAGCGTCCGCTCGCCCTCCTTGCCCTTCTGGGCGACCTTGCTGCCCAGGTCGGCGTAGCGGTCGGCGTCCTGCTCGGTGCGCGACTTGTGGTCCACCGCGACCTTCTTGGTGACCTTCTTGGTCTCGACGCGCTCGATGACGATGCGCACCGCGGGGTCGCCGTCGGCCTTCGCGGCCTGGCTCTCGACGAAGACGTGGTCGTCGTCGTCCACCGTGAGGCCGAGGCCCTGGAGGATCGCGTCGAGGCCCACGGAGCCGTCGTCGACCACCGTCGTGGTGCCGTCCGCGACGACCGCGACCGGCTGGTCGGCATCGAGCTGCAGCGGCAGCGACGCGCGGTCGCCGGAGCGGGAGGCGACGAGCGAGACGTCGGAGCCGCGCGCGTCGAGGCCGCGCAGCGCCTCCTCGGCGTCGAGCGCGGTGACCCACACGTCGCCCTGCTCGCCGTCGACGTCCACCGTGAGCTGGTGCCCGGAGCGGACCACGATCTGCGAGCCGTCGCGCAGCGCGGCGTCGGCACCGGGGGTGACGGCGTCACGCTCGCCCACCTCGACGCCCTGGGCGTCGAGCAGGCCGGCGACCGACCCGGAGAAGGTCTGGACGGTCCGTGTCTCGCCGTCGATGTCGAGCGTCACGCTCTTGCGCGCGCTCTCGTAGGCCGTGGCCGCGCCGCCCGCGAGGACGAGCGCACCGGCGGCGAGACCCGCGATGAGCGGGAGCCGACGGCGACGGCGCGTGGCGGTCGTCGCGGGGGCGTCCGACGCCTCGGGCATCGACTCGGCCGAAGGATGGGGAGTCTCGTTCGAGGAGTTCACACAGGTCCAGTCGTCGTGCGGTCCGGTCACGGCGACGGGGTCCCGGCTGGGGGTCGGGTCCGTGGTCGATCCGGTGGCTCCGAAGACCGTAACCGGATCGTGATCATCGGCCAAGCCCGGCTATGGTAAGGATGCCCGCGTCTGTCCCCCGGTGTCCGAAAAGTCGGGACAAGACGCGTGAGCCGTCTCACAGGGTTCGACAGGCTCGACCAGCGAGGAAATCAGTACCAGCCCACCGACACGGAGTGGCTCCACGCCCCGCACGGGGTGCCGTACCGGCCGGAGATGTAACCCAGCCCCCACTCGATCTGCGTCGACGGGTTGGTGCGCCAGTCCGACCCCGCGGTCGCCATCTTCGTGCCCGGCAGGGCCTGGGGGATGCCGTAGGCGCCGCTGGACGGGTTCTCCGCGTTCCAGCGCCAGCCGGACTCCTTGTCCCACAGCTGCTCGAGGCAGGCGTACTGGTCGGAGCCCCAGCCGCGCTCGGCGGCCATCGCCTTGCCGATCGCCTTCGCGGAGCCCGGATCGGGGTTCGCCGTCGACACCTCGAGCGTGCCGACCACCACCACCTCGTCGACCGGCTTCCGCGTCACCTCGCGATCCAGCACCGTGCGCTCCACCTCCGCGCCGTCGAGGGTGCGGATCTCGTAGGTCGTGACGCGCTCCCCCGGCACGCCGGCCGTGCGCACCACCTCGTAGCCCTTCGGCAGCTCGTCGGACTCGACCCGCTCCGTCTCGAACGGGATGACCTCGGTCTTGCGGTCGGCGTCCGTGTCGCCCCGGCTGACCATGACGACCATGCCGTCCACCGCGGCCGCGCCGAGCGGCACCGAGGTGCGGTCGTGCTCCCCGAGCGTGATGCCGGCGGTGGACAGCACGTCGCGCACCGTGGACTGCGCGGTGCGGATCGGTAGCACCAGGCCGTCCACGGCCACCTGCACCGTCTTGGTCGTCGACACCCGCACCGGCGAGCGGTCCAGCGGCGCGGTGCGCGACGCCGACGTCACCGCGTCCGTGCCCCGCGGCCCGAGCGCCGCCAGCAGCTCGCCCACCGTGTGCGCCGTCGTCGGGAAGGTGGTGACCTCGCCGTCGATCTCGACGGTCACGTCGCGGCTCGAGCGGACGACCACCTGGCCGCCGTCCGCGGCGGCCGCCGACACCGCGGGCTGCACCAGGTCGTCCGGGCCCGGAGTGATGTGGTGGTAGCGGAGCACGTCGGCCACCGACGCCCCGTAGGCGTCGACCGTCGCGACGTGGCCGTCGTAGTCGATCGTCATGGTCTTGTGCACCTGCGTGACGGCGACCGTGCCGCCCACCAGGGCGAGGACCACCGTGCCGTGCACCACGTGACGGGCCGGCCCCGCGAGCGGCCCGCGGCGCGGGCCCGCCTTCGCCGACCGGCGCGACCGGGTCGCGGCGGCGTCCTGGACCGGGGCCCGGACCGGGCCCTCGGGGGTGGACGACGAGGGACCCGTCGACCCGTCCGACGCCTGCTTCGCCCTCGACCTCCGCACGAGCACCAGACCGTAACGGAACCGTGACCTGGGCGGAAGCCCCGGCCCGCTCACTCGTCGCTCACCAGGCGCCGTACACGCGATCGGACGTCGCCGAGATCGTCCGGCAGACCTCGTCCAGCGGGAGCTCGAGCACGTCGGCGATCGCGCGCACCGTGTGCGCCGCCACGTACGGGGCGTTCGGCTGCCCCCGGTACGGGTGCGGCGGCAGGTACGGGGCGTCGGTCTCCACCAGCACCAGCTCGAGCGGCACCGTGCGCAGCGCGGCGCGCAGGTGGTCGTTCCTCGGGTACGTCACCGGGCCGGCGAACGACAGGAACCAGCCGTGCTCCGCCGCCAGCGCGGCCATCTCCTCGTCGCCGGAGTAGCAGTGGAACACCGTGCGCTCGGGCGCGCCGTCGGCGAGCAGGACGTCGATCACCTGCGCGTGCGCGTCGCGGTCGTGGATCTGCAGCGCCAGGCCGAGCTCCTTGGCGAGGGCGACGTGCGCACGGAACGCCTCCCGCTGCACGGCCTCGCCCTGCGGACCGGTGCGGAACAGGTCCATCCCGGTCTCGCCGATCGCCCGCACCCGCGGGTGCGCGGCGGCCTCCGCGACGCGGGCCAGGGCATCGCCGAGCGAGACGTCGTGGTGGGCGTCGGGGGCCGGCTCCAGGCCGTCGGGGCCCATCTCGCGGACGCCCGCGTGCAGCACCGCCTCGTTCGGGTGGATCGCGACGGCCGCGAGCACGCCCGGGTGACCCACGGCGAGGAGGTCGACGGTCCAGTCGATGCCGGGCAGGTCGCAGCCCACCTGCACGACGCGGTCCACGCCCGCCGCCGCAGCGCGCGCGAGGTGCTCCGCGGTCGTCGGCGGCACGAGGTCCTCCGGGAGGATCCCGGCGATCGCGTCGAGGTGCGTGTGGTTGTCGGCGACCGGGACGGGCAGGGGCTCCAGGTCCGGCGGGAAGCCCCGCTCGCGCTTGCGCGCCACCCTCAGGCCTTCTCGCGCAGCCGCTCGAGCTCCTCCTCGACGATCGAGTCGTCGAGCTTGGTGAACACGGGGGTGGGCTTGGCGACCTCGGTGCCCGGCACGACCGGCCGCGACTCCCACGACGGGAAGTCGTAGTCGCCCGTGATCACCGGGTACCGGCGCGACTCGTCGTCGAGGTCGGTGACCTCGTCGATGCGCGGCTGGGGCGCGAACGTGCCGGTGCCGCCCATGGTCTCGTGCACCTGCTGCGCCGAGTGCGGCAGGAACGGGCTGAGCAGCGTGTTGCAGTCGCTCACGGCCTGGGTGACCGTGTGCAGCACGGTCGCCAGGCGGTCCGGGTCGGTCTTGAGCTTCCAGGGCTCGGTCTCCGACACGTAGCGGTTGACGTCGCCGACCACGCGCATCGCCTCCGCGATCGCCGCGCGCTGTCGGTTGGCCTCGATGAGCCCGCCGACGGTGCCGAACGTCGCGCCGGTGGCCTTGAGGACGCCGCGGTCGACGTCGGCCAGCTCGCCCGGCGTCGGGACCTGCCCGAAGTTCTTGTGCACCATGCTCGCCGTGCGGTTCACCAGGTTGCCCCAGCCCGCGACGAGCTCGTCGTTCGTGCGGCGCAGGAAGCTGTCCCACGTGAAGTCGACGTCCTGCGTCTCCGGTCCGGCGGCCGCGACGTAATAGCGGAAGGCGTCCGGCTGGTAACGGGCCAGCATGTCGCGCACGTAGATGACCACGCCGCGCGAGCTCGAGAACTTCTGCCCCTCGACGTTGAGGAACTCCGAGCTGACCACCTCGGTGGGCAGCTGCAGCGTCCCGTAGGGCCCCGGCTCCCCGCCGCGGGAGCCCTTCCCGTCGTAGGCCAGCAGCTCCGCCGGCCAGATCTGGGAGTGGAACGTGATGTTGTCCTTGCCCATGAAGTAGAAGGAGCGGGCCGTCTCCTCGTTCCAGAACGCGCGCCACGCCTCCGGGTCGCCGGTACGACGGGCCCACTCGATCGACGCCGACAGGTAGCCGATGACGGCGTCGAACCACACGTACAGACGCTTGGTCGGGTTCTCCTCCCAGCCCTCGAGCGGCACCGGGATACCCCAGTCGATGTCACGCGTCATGGCGCGCGGCCGGATGTCGTCGAGCAGGTTGAGGCTGAAGTTCAGCACGTTCGGCCGCCACCCGTCGCGCGTGCGCAGCCAGTCGCCCAGCGCGTCCGCGAGCGCGGGCAGGTCGAGGAAGAAGTGGTTCGACTCGACGAACTTGGGCGTCTCGCCGTTGATCCGGCTGCGCGGGTTCTTCAGGTCGATCGGGTCGAGCTGGTTTCCGCAGTTGTCGCACTGGTCGCCGCGCGCACCGTCGTACCCGCAGATGGGGCAGGTGCCCTCGATGAAGCGGTCGGGCAGCGTGCGTCCGGTGGACGGCGAGATCGCGCCCATCGTGGTCTTCTCGACCATGTAGCCGTTCTTGTACACCGTGCGGAACATCTCCTGCACGACGGCGTAGTGGTTGCGCGTGGTCGTGCGGGTGAACAGGTCGTAGGACAGCCCGAGCGACGTGAGGTCCTCGACGATCACGCGGTTGTAGCGGTCCGCGAGCTGCTGCGGGGTGACCCCCTCCTGCTCCGCCTGCACGAGGATCGGCGTCCCGTGCTCGTCCGTGCCGGAGACCATCAGCACGTCGTGACCCGCCATCCGCATGTGCCGGCTGAAGACGTCGGAGGGAACGCCGAAGCCGGCGACGTGGCCGATGTGCCGCGGGCCGTTGGCGTAGGGCCACGCCACGGCCGAGAGGATGTGGGTCATGCGGGCGATTCTAGGGCCCGCACGACGAGGCGTCCGAGCCGTCCGCGGCCCGACCGGGCCCGCCGCGTCAGCCGAACGTGACCCGCACCAGCCGGTCGTCGCCGTCGCGCGGGGAGCCGCGACCGTCGGTGTTGTTGGTCAGCACCCACAGGCCGTCGGCGTCGCCGCCCCCGGGCACGACGGGCGCCACGTTGCGCAGCCGGCCCAGCTCGCCCTCGAGCAGCGCCCGCGGTTCGCCCAGCGGGCGGACGCTGCCGTCGGCGTCGACGGCGCCCTTGCTGGGGCCCCCCGCCTCGTCGCCCTCCTCGTCGGCGCCGGACGCGGTCCCGCCGAACGGCACGCGCCACAGCCGCTCCCCGCGCAGCCCGGCGAGGTACACGGCGTCGTCGGTCACGGCGAGGCCCGACGGCGACGCGTCCGCCGTGGACCACCACCGCACGGGGGCGACCGTGCCGTCGCCCGCGCCGTCCGGCCCTTCGACGTCGGGCCAGCCGTAGTCGCCGCCCGGCTCGATCTGGTTGAGCTCGTCCCAGGTGTTCTGCCCGAACTCGCTCGCGAACATCCGGCCCGCCGCGTCCCACCCCAGGCCCTGGACGTTGCGGTGCCCCAGCGTCCAGACCGGCGACGCCGGGTCGGGGTTGGCGGGCGCGGGCTCGCCGTCCGGGGTGACGCGCAAGATCTTGCCGGCGAGCGACGCCGGGTCCTGGGACGCTTCGCCGTCGCCCGCGTCCCCGGTGCCGACGTAGAGGAACCCGTCGGGCCCGAACGCGAGGCCCCCGCCGTCGTGGTGCCCGGCGCGGGGGATGCCGTCGAGGACGGTCGTGAGCTCGCCGAGCACGGTCCCCTCCAGCGTGCCCCGCAGCACGGCGTTGTCGTCGGCGCCGGTGCGGTACACGAAGACGTCGCCCGAGGCCGGGTCACGCGCCACGCCCAGCAGCCCGCCCTCGCCGTCCGGGGTGGTCTGCGTCGCCAGAGCCTCCGCGCCCGGTCCGCCGACGTCCGTGGTGGTGCCCGCCTCGGGGTCCACGACCACCAGCCGGGCCTCGTCGCGCAGGCTGATCAGCAGCGTCCCGTCCGGCAGCGGGGCAAGGCCCCACGGCACGTCGAGGTCGTCGACGACGGTCTCGACCGTGACCTGCGGCGTCGCGGCCGGGGACGGCGGGACGGTCGCCGTCGGGCCGCCGCCCGTGCCGGACGTCGCCGACGTCCCGGGCCCCGCCGAGGGCTCGCCGCCGGTCCCGCCGCAGGCGGCGAGCACGATCATGAGGCCCATGGCCGGGGCGGCGACCGACGCACGGCGGAGCAGGTGCCGGGACATGCCCCCATCCTGCTGTGCCGGGCCGCCACCGTCGACACCCTCACCGTCGACAGCGCGCCGCGGCACTGGCATGATCACCCCAAGAGACGGTCAAAGGAGACTGCCATGTCGATCACGGAACGCCTTCGACGCTTGACCCGGCGGCCCGCGAAGCTGCCGTCGCTCGAACGGCCGCGCGACCTGCCACCGGTCTCGCTCACGCGGGAGCTGGGCCGGCCCGCCGCCGGCACCATGGCCGTCCAGCCGCTCTACTGTCCCGACTCGTCGGGCGGCGGCTACTGCTGACGCACGAGCCCCCTTCCGGCCGGGCTCAGCCGACCGGGCGCAGGTGGGCGTCGTCGGGCAGCGGCAGGCCGAAGCCGGGGGCGTCGTCGAGACGGAGCACTCCGTCCCGGGGCAGCAGCAACGCCGGGTCGACTCCCGCCACCTCGCCGGGCACTCCCTCGACGACATCGACGTTGCCGAGGCCGGCGGCGAGGTGCGCGGCGTACCGCGTCTTGAGCGGGCGGCCCCACGCGTGCGGGGAAGCGTGCACGCCCGCCTCCACGAGCTGGGGCATGAGGCCGCGCCAGGCGGTCAGGCCGAACGACATGACGTCCATGAGCAGCACGTCGATCGCCCCGCCGGCAGCGACCGGCAGCAGGGCGTCCACGTCGGGCGACGTCTCTCCCTCGGCGACACGCGTGCCCGGAGAACGCTCGTCGAGCCAGGCGCGCAGGGCCTTGAGATCGCCCGGGTCGTCGAGGAACGGCTCCTCCACCCAGTAGAGACCGACGTCGACGACGGCGTCGAGGTAGGCGAGGAAGCCGTCGAGGTCGTAGCCGTCGTTGGCGTCGACGAGGATGCGAGCGTCGGGGAAGGCGTCACGGACCGCGCGCGTGACGTCGACGTCGCGCGCGTCTCCCGCGGCCCGGTCCATCCACCGGTTCCCCCGGCCGATCTTCAGCTTGAAGTCGCGGAACCCGAGGGCCGCGTCGGCGCGGCACTCGTCGAGCAGCACGTCGACCCCGCGTGGCGACTCCTGCGGGTCGAGGTCGTCGAAGTAGAGCGCACCGTCGTAGACCTCGACGTCCGTGGTCCCGCGGCTGCCGAGCAGGGCGTGGACGGGAGCGCCGTGCACGACGCCGAGCAGGTCGTGCAGGGCGATGTCGAGCCAGCGGTCCGAGGGATCGAGCACGCCCACCGCAGGGTCGACGAGCTCGGACAGCCGGCGACCCACGACGCGGGAGACGTCACCCGGCGGGCCCTCCACCAGCCCCCAGCCGGTGCGCCCGTCATCGGTGACGAGCACCGCGACGTCGGAGTCCGGTCCCCCGCCGTGGCTGCCGAGGCGTGCGTTGCGCCCCACGGTGCGGGGGTAGCGCGTCCCGAGACGGGCGAGGCGGACAGAGCTGATGCGGGGGTCTGCGGAGGTCATGAGGCCCTTCAGGCAGGTGGTGGACGGTCAGAGGTCGGGGTTCCGGGCGGAACCGGGCGACGGCTCGGCGCCGAGCGCCGTGGAGATGCTCGCGGCCGTGAGACGCACGGCCGCCACGATGTCGGCCTGGGCGTCGACGATGCGGTCCCGCGGGCCCGCGACGCTGACGGCGGCGACCGGCCGGCCGTCCGGGCCGACCAGCGCTGCGGCGATGCAGCGCACCCCGGGTTCGCGCTCGGCGTCGTCGAGCGCCCAACCCTGGTCGCGGATGCGGCCGAGCTCGGCGCGCAGGTCGGCGACGGAGGTGAGCGTCGTCGGGGTGTACCGCGGCCTCGGGATGCGGGCGAGGACGGAGTCGGCCTCGGCCGGCGGCAGCGCCGACAACCAGGCCTTGCCGAGGCCGGAGGCGTGCAGCGGGGCGCGGCTGCCGAGCTTCGACAGCACCCGCACCACCTGCGGCCCTTCCTCCTGCATGACGTAGCACATCTGGTCGTCGTCGACGACGGCGATGAACGCCGTCTCCTCCGTCTCCCGGACCAGGTCGCGCAGGTGGTCCGGGCCGACGGCGAACACGTCCAGGCCGTCCGTCGCGCGCAGCCCGAGCCGCAGCACGACCGGCCCGAGCCGCAGCTCCGTCTCGCCGACCACGTACCCGCGCTCGCGCAGGGTCCCCACGATCCGGTAGGCGGCGCTGCGGCTGAGCCCCAGGTCCGTCGCCAGCTGCTGCACCGTCACTCCCGGCGAGGCGGCGATCCACTCGATGATGTCGAGGCCGCGGGCGAGAGTTCCGGCCGCTCCGCCCTCGGCGGCGTTGACGTTGCTGGTGGCGTTCACCTCGCCATCCTCCCTCGCATCCCGCCGTCATCCCTTGAGCCCCGATCGTGCGACGCCGGCGATGACGTATCGCTGGACGAACGCGAACAGGACGAGCACGGGCACGCTCGCCACCGCCGCGCCGGCCATGACGGCCGGGAAGTCGGTCGCGTACGCGCCGCGCAGCGTCGCGAGGCCGGCGGGCAACGTCAGCTGCGAAGGGTTGAACAGCACGTACAGCGGCCACAGGAAGTCGTTCCAGCTGGCGAGGAAGGTGAGCAGGCCCAGCGTCGCGAGCGGCGCCTTCGACAGCGGCAGGACGACGCGCACGAAGATCTGCCATCGGTTCGCGCCGTCGATGAGCGCAGCCTCCTCGAGGGCCGCGGGCAGGCTCGCGAAGAACTGACACAGGAAGAAGACGCCGAACGCGCCGGCCGCGCCGGGGACGACGAGCGCCCAGACCGTGTCGAGCCAGCCCAGCCCGTCCACGATCAGGTAGTTCGGCATGAGGAACACGAAACCGGGCACGAACAGGGTCGCGACGATGACGGCGAAGACGACGCGCCGTCCGGGGAACCGCATGCGGGCGAGGGGGTAGGCGGCGGCCGACGCCGTCGCGAGGACGAGCAGCGTGTGCAGCACCCCGACCAGGACGGAGTTGCCGAACCACCGCAGCAGCGGCGCCTGGGCGTCGGCGAACAAGGTGCGGTAGCCCTCGAGCGTGGGCTCCGGCGGCACCCACTGCGGCGGCAGCGCCGTGGCGTCACCCGTCGTCTTGAAGGACGTCGAGAGCATCCACAGCAGCGGCGCCAGGACGACGACCGACAGGATCAGCAGCAGCGCGTACAGGAGCAGGGTGCCGACCACCCCGCGTCCGGCGGGCGACGTCGCCCGGGTGCGGACAAGGCTCGCGTGCTCGACGGCGGTCGCCATCTCAGCTCTCCTTCTGACGCAGGAACAGGAAGTTCAGGGCGCTGACCACGATCAGCAGGAGGGCGAGCAGATAGCTCATCGCGGCGGCGAGGCCCATGCGGAACTGCTCGAGCCCCACCTCGGCGATGAACATGATCGCCGTGCGCGTCTCGTTCGACGGGTTGCCACCGGTGAGCAGGTACGACTGCCCGAACATGTTCGCCGACGCCAGCACCGTCATCGTGAGGACGAAGAGGATGACCGGGCGCAGCTGCGGCAGCGTCACGTGCCACAGCCGGGCCCACCGGCCGGCGCCGTCGACCTTCGCCGCGTCGTACAGCGCCTCGTCGACGCTCTGGAGGCCCGCCAGGTAGACGACGGAGTTGAAGCCCATGGTCCACCAGAGCGTGACGCCGACGAGGGAGACCCAGACCCACGGGGTCGCGGTGAGCCACGGCACGGCCTCGGTGACGCCGAGCTCCGCGAGGTAGCCGTTGATGAGCCCCGTGTTGCCGTTGAGCAGGTACTGCCACAGCAGACCGACGACGCTGACGCCCAGCACGTAGGGCGCGAAGAAGACCGCACGGAAGAACGTGCGACCGCGGAAGCGCTGGTCGAGCAGCAGCGCGAGCGCCAGCGGGATCGTCATGAGCAGCGGCACGCTGAGCACCACGAAGATCCCCGTGGCGCGCATGCTCTCCCAGAACTGCTGCGCGACGAGCGCCCCGGGCGTGAACAGGTCGACGTAGTTCTGCAGCCCGACGAACGGACGGTCCGGGAGGAAGAAGTCCCAGTTGTGCAGGCTCATCCACACGCCCGACACCGCGGGGACCAGGACGAACGTCCCGAAGATCAGCAGGAACGGCGCGAGGAACGCGTACGGCGTCCACCAGCGCGGACGGTGCGGCGAACGGGTGCGACGGTCGGTGGCCGGCCTTGTCGTGGTCGCGGCGGGCACCAGCGGCCCGCGGCGGGCGGTGTCGGCGGCGGAGACGGTGGTCATGTCAGGCCTCTCCGTACTTCTCAGCGTTCTCCGTCAGGAGGAACGACGCCTGGGCAGCAGCGGTCTCGAGCGCGGCCCGCGGGTCACCGAGCGAGAGCAGGGCGTCGCCGACCGCGGGATAGAGGATCGTCGTCTGCACCTCCGCGATGCCCGGCACCAGCGGGTAGAACCGGATGTGCTCCACGCCCTGCGCGACGTGCGCCTGGGCGGGCAGGTCCTGCAGCTCCGGGGACTGCAGCACGGGCAGCCGTGCCGGCACCGGACCGGCAGACGCCCAGCCGAGCGAGTTCTCGAGGATCCAGCCGAGGAACGTCACGACGGCGGCCAGCCGGTCGGCGTCGAACGACTGCTGCCGCGCGACGACGAACTGGTGCGAGCCCGAGAACGCCGCCCGCTGGGTACCGATGCGCGGCAGCGGCGAGACGTCCCAGTCGAGGCTCTCGACCTGCCCCAGGTCGTTGATGAGGGCGCCGGGGCCGCCCCACAGGAACGCGTTCTGGTCGTTCTTGAAAGCCACGTTGGCGTCGGAGCCGCTGACGTCGTTCGGGCTCCACCCCTGTCGGACCAGCGACTGCTGCCACGCGAGCGCCTCGACGCCCTCGGGCCCGGCCCACGTCGCGGACCGGCCGGCGTCGTCGTAGTGGGTACCGCCGAGCTGCCACAGCAGGGAGTCGAAGCCGCGGCCCACGCCCTGGGGGTCGATGGCGGGCAGCCAGTGCCCGCGCACGCCGCTCGACGCCAGCGTGTCGAGGGCCGCCTCGTACCCGGCGCGGTCGACCGGCGGGGCGTCCGGGTCGAGGCCGGCCTTCTCCAGCACCCGGCGGTTGTAGAACAGGGAGTCGGGCCACATGTCGAGCGGCAGCGACCAGCGCTGGCCGCGGTAGACGCCCGAGCCCCACACCACCGGCAGGTAGTCGGCCTCCGCCAGGCCCACCGCGCCCAGCACCTCATCCACCGGCATGATCACGTTCCGCGCGGCGCTCGTCGCCACCTGGAAGTTGTGCATCAGCGCGAGGTCGGGCGCCAGGCCGCTCACGACCGCCGCCGGGAACTTCTGGTAGAAGTCCGGCCACGGCAGGGCGTACATGTCGATCCGCACGTTCGGGTGCGCGGCGGTGAACTCCTCGATCAACGTGCGCATCACCGGGCCGTCGCCGCCCGTGAGCCCGTTCCAGAACCGCAGCGTGACCGGCGGCCCGTCGTAGGTGCCGGCGACCTGCGGCATCCGTGCCGTGCCGATCGTGGGCGCGCACCCGGCGACTGCCGCCGTCGCCCCTGCCACCCCCAGCGCGCGGAGCACCGCGCGTCGCGTCAGCGACCTCATCTCCACGTCCCCACTTCGTCGTGTTGTCCCGATGATCGGGACTACTGTGTCGATGAACGGGAACGCTAGCGATGGCGGGCGGGGAGCGTCAAGAGGTCGTCCGCGGCTCGGACCTGCGGGCGCCCGGAGGTCACGGGTGATCAGCGCCGCCCCGCGGTGCTCGCCGCCTGCCCTCCTGGGCGGAGGACCCGCGGCTCGAGCCCGACAAGATGGACATGCGCCACCGCCGCTCGGCGGACACGTTCGGCATGGGCTACATGGACGGTGGTGGATTCTTCGACGGCGGCGGCGGCGGACCCTGAGCCGCCGCGCGCCGTGGCAGGCTGGCCACCATGAGTGCTGCCGCGAGCGCCGCGCCGTCCGTGCGCGCCCTGATCGTCGTCGACGTCCAGCCCACGTTCTGCGAGGGCGGCGAGCTCGCCGTCGACGGCGGGAACCAGGTCGCCGAGGACGTCGCGGCCTACGCCGCCGCGCACCGCGACCGGTACGAGATCGTCGTGACCACGCAGGACTGGCACATCGACCCCGGTGAGCACTTCAGCGACCACCCCGACTTCGTCGGCTCGTGGCCGCCGCACGGCATCGCCGACACCCCGAACGCCGCGTTGCACCCCGCCCTCGCCGACCTGCGCCCCGACGTCTCCGTGAAGAAAGGCCAGTACGCCCATGGCTACTCGGGCTTCGAGGGCACGGACGCCGACGGCCGCACCCTGGAGCAGGCCTTGCGCGACGCCCGCGTCGAGGCCGTCGACGTCGTCGGCCTGGTCGAGTCGCACTGCGTGAAGCGCACCGCGCTCGACGCCGTCGGGCTCGGGCTCGAGACGCGCGTCCTCACCGACCTCACCATCCCCGTCACCCCCGAGCAGGGCGAGCAGGCCCGCGCCGAGCTCACTGCTGCGGGCGTCGAGCTGGTCCCCTCGGTCGCGAGATAGAGCGCGCGCCGCGCCGAGATCGAGGACCGGACCACGATCTCGGCGCGGCGTGCGCTCTATCTCGGCAGGACACGCCTACTTGGCGGCGAGGGCCGCGGCATAGAGGTCGCGCTTGGGCACGCCCGCGGCGGTCGCGACGTCCGCGACGGCGGACTTGAGCCGCTCGCCCGCCTCGACGCGGGCCAGCACCTCGGGCACCAGGTCCTCGACGCGGGGCGCCGCCCCGGCCGGCGCACCCCCGACGACGACGCAGATCTCGCCGCGCAGACCGTCGCCGTCGGCAGCACGGGCGTCGACCTCCGCGAGGACGTCCGCGAGCGGGCCGCGCAGCACCTCCTCGTACGTCTTGGTGAGCTCGCGGCAGACGGCGGCGGGCCGGTCGGCGCCGAACGCCTCCGCCATCGCGCGCAGGGTCTCCGCGATCCGGTGCGGCGCCTCGAAGAACACCATCGTGCGCGGCTCTGCGGCGAGCGCCCCCAGCCAGCGCGACCGCTCCCCCGCCTTGCGCGGCGCGAACCCCTCGAACGTGAAGCGGTCGGTCGGCAGCCCGGAGAGCGCGATCGCGGTGAGCACCGCCGAGGGCCCGGGCGCCGCGGTCACGCGCAGGTCCCGCTCGACGGCGCGGGCCACGACGCGGTAGCCCGGGTCGGACACGGCGGGCATGCCGGCGTCGGACACCACCAGCACGGTGCCGCCGTCGGCGACGACGTCGAGCAGCTCGTCGGCGCGCGCCTCCTCGTTGTGCTCGTGGTACGACGTCACGCGACCGGCCACCGTCACCCCCAGGCGCGCGGCCAGCGCGTGCAGGCGGCGCGTGTCCTCGGCCGCGACGACGTCCGCCTCCGCGAGCAGCCGGCGCAGCCGCGGCGACGCGTCCTCCGTGTTCCCGATGGGCGTCGCCGCGAGCACGACCGCACCGGCCTCGGCGTGCGGGGCGGGACGGGGTGCGGCGGAAGGCTCGGAGGTCATGGTGACCAGCGTCGCACGGCCCCTACGATGACCCGGTGACCGCCCCCGACGCCGACGCCACCACCACCGGCGATCCCGCGCCCGCGGGCACGCCGCCGAGCCACGCCCGCCACCGTGCGGACGACGACTCGTCCGCACTGCCGGGCGGCGGGGCCCGCGCCCAGGCCGCGCACGACGGGGCGGCGCCGCCGCCGGCGTTCCCGGGCAGCCCGACGCCCGAGCTCCCGCCGACGCCCCGCGACGGTGACGGCCGCACCACGCAGGCGCGACTGCTCGAGCGGCTGCTCGGCGTCCGGCGGGTGCGACTCGACCTGCGCCGCCGGGACCGGTTCTGGGGGTGGTTCGGCACGATCGTGGTCACGCTGCTGGCCGCGGCGGCCCGGTTGTGGCAGCTGGGCCAGCCGCACAAGCTCGTGTTCGACGAGACCTACTACGTCAAGGACGCGTTCACGCTCGGCCGGCTCGGCTTCGAGGCGCAGTGGCCCGACGAGCCGAACCCGGCGTTCGAGGCCGGCGACGTCCTCACCTACCTCGACAAGGCGGCGTACGTCGTCCATCCGCCCGTCGGCAAGTGGATGATCTGGCTCGGCATGGAGGCCGGCGGCGGCGCGACGAGCTCCTTCGCGTGGCGTCTGGCCAGCGCGGTGGTGGGCATCCTCGCCGTCTTCCTCCTGATCCGGATCGCGCGGCGGCTGTTCGCGTCGTCCACGATGGGGATCGTCGCGGGGCTGCTGCTCGCCGTCGACGGCGAGGCGATCGTGCACTCGCGCACGGCCCTGCTCGACCAGTTCCTCATGCTCTGGGTGCTGGTGGCGTTCGGCTGCCTGGTCATGGACCGGGAGCAGGCCCGACGACGGCTCGCCGGCAGGGTCGCGGAGATCCTCGACGCCGGCGGCACCGTGGCGCGCTACGGCCCGCGGCTCGGCTTCCGCTGGTGGCGCCTCGCCGCGGGTGTCAGCCTCGGCCTCGCCTGCGGCACCAAGTGGTCCGGGCTGTGGTTCGTCGCCGTCTTCGGCATCCTCACCGTCCTGTGGGACCTCACGGCCCGCCGGGCGGCCGGTGTCGGACGCTGGTGGGAGGACTCGCTCGTCGTCGACGCCGTGCCCGCGTTCCTCACGATCGTGCCCACCGCGTTCGTCGTGTACCTCGCGTCGTGGTGGTCGTGGTTCGCGAACCAGGGCGCGTACCTGCGGCAGTGGGCGGTCGAGCATCCCGGCGAGGGCGTCACCTGGCTGCCCGACCCGCTGCGCAGCCTGCTCGAGTACCACCGGCAGATGTGGGACTTCCACACGGGGCTCTCCTCCGACCACCCCTACGCGTCGCACCCGCTGGGCTGGATCGTGCAGTGGCGGCCGACGTCGTTCTTCTGGGAGAAGGAGGCGCCCGGTCAGGGCACCTGTCCCGCCGACGCCGCCGACGCCTGCGCCCGCGCCGTCACGTCCCTGGGCAACCCGCTGCTGTGGCTGCTCGCCGCGTTCGCGATCGTCGCGACGATCTGGCTGGGGATCCGGCTGCGCGACTGGCGTGCGCTCGCCGTGCTCAGCGGCACGGCGGCCGGGTGGCTTCCGTGGTTCGCCTACGCGCCGCCGTTCAGCGACCGGACGATCTTCACGTTCTACTCGATCGTCTTCACGCCGTTCGTGGTGCTCACGCTCGTCTACCCCCTGGTGGTGGCGCTGGAACGCACCGAGGGGCGGCCGGGCGCGCGCGGCCGGGTCGTCGCGGCGATCGTCGCGGTCCTGGTCGTGATCCTCGCCGTGTCGGCGGTCTTCTACCCGCTCTGGACGGGCATGCAGGTGCCGTACCCGTACTGGCAGAACGTCATGCGGCTGGAGTCCTGGATCTAGGCCGCCTCGGCCCGCACGACGTCGCCGCGGGCGAGGACGCTCCACGCCCCCCGAGGCCAACGTGCTCCACCTCGTCGATCTCGTGGTTCGCGGGCGCGCTCAGGCGCGGTCGACGTCGTCGTCGAGGTCGGTGGTGTCGTGCCGGAGGGCCACCCGGTCGACGCCCCGGACCTCGACGAGCTGCGGGACGAGGTCGCGCACCGGTGGGCTGCCGTGGAACCGGATGTCCATGACGACGAAACGCCGCCCGCCGGCGGCGATCCGCCGGCTGCGCTCGATCGAGCTCGTGAAGCCGGAGGACGTGGCGACGGACAGGACGTCGCGGAGCACACCGGCACCGTCGGCGTAGGTGATTCGCAGCGTGCGCTTGCGGTCAGGGTCGGGCAGCCTGCGGACCAGGGGGGCCACGACGAACAGGGTCGCGAGGTGGACCGCGGTCAGGGCGATCGCCAGCGAGAGCATCCCGGCACCGCAGGCCATGCCCACGGCCGCAGCGACCCAGATCGTGGCCGCCGTGGTCAGCCCCCGGACGACGCTGCGCCCCTTGAAGATCACGCCGGCACCCAGGAAGCCGATCCCGGAGACGATCTGGGCGGCGATGCGCGAGGGGTCGAGATTGACGTCGCTGCCGAGCACGGCGGAGAAGCCGTAGGCGGAGACCAGCGTGAAGGCGCAGGACCCGAGCCCGACCAGCACATGGGTGCGGTACCCGGCGGCCTTCTGGCGGAGCTGACGCTCGACCCCGATGAGGGAGCACAGCACGAAGGTCGCCAGGAGCAGCTCGGCCTCGACGAGGCTGGTGCCGGTGACGATCCCGACGAACGGTTCGATGCGCGATCACCTCCACCGGCTGCAGCCCTTCCGCGATCCCACCCTTCACCCTCCGCTCGGATGCGGGCCGCCTGTGCTCATTCGAGCGCCCGTGCCGGACCCGAGAGAGCCGCGGCTACCTTGGCGGCTTCCGACACAGCAGTCGGGCGCCCGAACGCAAAGAGGCACCCGGGAGAAAGGACGGCGAGCGATGGCGACCGTGGCCGAAGAACACGTCGGCGTGCAGAGGACCCCCCACCCCAGCCCACCACGCAGGCACTCGGTCCTTCATCAGCGCCGACAGCGCAGGGGGGCCGCACTCTTCGCGCTGTTCGCCTTTCCCAACCTGGCCCTGATCGCGGTCTTCGCCTACTGGCCGGTGCTCGAGAACCTCTACCTCAGCCTCACCAACTGGGACTTCATCTCGCCGGAGCCGATCTTCATCGGGCTCAGCAACTACGCCCAGCTGTTCACGTCGTCCACGTTCCTCGACGTCATGGTGACCACGGTGACGTGGGTCGTCGTGGTCGTCGGCGCGAGCCTCGTCCTCGGGATCGCGCTCGCCTCGCTCTTCTCGATGAAGCTCCCCGGGACGGCTGCCGTCACGGGGATCGTCTTCGCCCCGCACGTCATCGCCGGGGCAGCGATCGGCGCGGTGTGGCTGTTCATCTTCGACCCGAACTACGGCCTCGCCCGCACCCTGTTCGAAGCCGTGGGGCTGACCTCGCCCAGCTGGACGACCGACGCGAGCTGGGCCCTGCCCGCCCTGCTCATCGTCTCGATCTGGAAGGGGGTGGGCTTCGTGGCGATCGTCTATCTGGCCGGGATGCAGGGGTTGCCCTCGGAGGTGCTCGAGGCCGCGCGCCTGGACGGCGCGAACCGTTGGCGGCTCTTCACCCGGATCGTCCTGCCGCTGCTGTCGCCGACCACCTTCTTCCTGGTGATCACGCAGACGATCGCCGCTTTCCAGGCCTTCGACATCATCGCCATCATGACCGGCGGCGGACCGGCCTCCGCGACCACGACGCTGAGCTGGTTCATCTACGAGCAGGCCTTCCAGCGCTCCAACGTGGGCTACTCGGCCGCCGCGGGAACCGTGATGTTCGTGATCCTGATGGTCATCACCATGCTGCAGTTCCGGTACGTCGAGAGGAAGGTGCACTACTGATGCCCGCCACGACCACGCGGCCGACCGCCTCCCGGGACGAGGGCACCGTGCAGGCCCGCACCGCACGGCAGCAGCCGACGAACGGCGCCCGGCGCCTCGGGAACCTCCGCCACCACTGGTGGGGGATCCTCCTGCTCGCCGCCGCAGCCCTCGTGTTCGTCGTCCCGCTCTTCATCCTCGTGACGACCGCGTTCAAGACGAACTCCGACATCTATACCTGGCCCCCGAAGGTCCTTCCCACCGACCTCACCCGGGACAACCTCACGACCGCCTGGCAGCTCGCACCGTTCGGCGCGTTCATCAAGAACTCGGTGATCGTCACGGTCGTCGGGGCGGTCGCCAAGGTCGTGCTCGCCGTCTTCACGGCCTACGCCTTCGCCTTCCTGCCGTTCCCCGGCAAGAACGTCCTGTTCCTCGTGATGCTCGGTGCCCTCATGGTCCCGGGGCACGTGACCCTCCTGGTCAACTACATCACCATCGGCAACATGGGCCTGATCAACACGTACGCCGGCATCATCCTGCCCGGCGTCGGTTCGGCGTTCGGCACCTTCCTCCTGCGCCAGCACTTCATGTCGCTGCCGACGGAGGTGTTCGAGGCCGCCGAGGTCGACGGGGCGGGGCACCTCCGCAAGCTCGGCTCGATGGTGCTGCCGATGTCGGTCCCCGCCATCGCGACGGTGGCCCTCGTCGCGGTGATCGACGAGTGGAACAGCTTCGTCTGGCCGTTGATCATCACCAACTCCGTCAACATGCGCACGCTGCCCATCGGCCTCATGTACCTCAAGGCCAACGACGGCATGGTCTCGTGGGGCGTGCTCATGTCGGGGACGCTCATCGTCGTGCTCCCGATGCTGCTCGTCTTCCTCTTCGCCCAGCGCTACATCGTCACGGGGCTCACCGGCGCCGCCGCCGGAAGCGGCCGCTGAACCCTGGACGCGCTCCCCATCCCCTGACGATCGAAGGAGATCATGCACGCCCAGAGACGCCCTCACACAGGAGGGAACAGAAGCATGCTTCGCGGGCTCACCCGTCGGCAGGTGCTCGCCGCGGGCATGATGGCCGCCACCGCACCCGTCCTGGCCGGATGCTTCGGCGCCGGACGGGGCCCAGGCGCCGTCATGGAGCAACCCAGCGGTGACGTGCCGGCCAAGTTCGCGGACCGGTTGCGCGTCGTGCTGTGGAGCAACTGGACGTCCCACAACGCCGAGGTGCTGCAACGGAACATCGACGCCTTCCACGAGGCGCAGAGCGACATCTTCTGCGAGATCCAGATCTTCGAGGGCTACGACAAGGTCGAGGCGAAGCTCGCAGCGAGCCTGCAGGCCCGGCAGGTCCCCGACATCTCGGTGCTGAGCGACGTCGTCTGGAACCGCTTCTACCTCGCCGACGCCCTCGAGCCCCTCACCGGATACTTCGACGACAGCTTCGGCACGGACGCGTTCGACGAGCGATTCCTCGCCGAGGGGACCGTCAAGGACGACGTCTGGTGGCTGCCGTTCGGGCGCTCGACCCCGCTCTTCTACTACAACCGCGACCTCTTCGCCGACGTCGGCCTCCCCGACCGCGCACCGAAGACCTACGACGAGTACCGGGAATGGGGCAAGGAGCTGGCCGGCTACTCGGCCGACGGCCACGCCGTGTCGATGCGCGCCTACACCGGCGGCGACGACTGGTACTTCCAGGGATCGACCTGGGCGTTCGGCGGCGGCTACTCGGACGGCCTGGACATGCGGCTCACCTCGGACGCCACCGTGGCGGCGCTGGAGTTCGACCGCGCCTTCATCCACGACGACGGCGCCGGGTATCTCTCGAACGACCCGTCCGGAGACTTCGTCGCGGGGACGACGGCGACGATCCTGGAGTCCACGGGAGCCCTCACCAGCGTCACCGAGGCCGCCGAGTTCGAGGTCGGGTGCGGCTTCCTGCCCGGGCAGGCCACGACCGGTGTGCCGACCGGCGGCGGCGGTCTGGCCGTCCTCCGCTACGCCTCGGACGAGCGGAAGAAGGCGGCGTGGGAGGTGATCAAGTTCCTCACCTCCGGTGACGCCTCCGTCGACTGGACGGTCGGCACCGGCTACATGCCGACCACCACGGTGGCGAAGGAGTCCGACGAGATCCGTCGGCGCGCCGCGGAGAACCAGAACTACCAGGTCGCGATCGACCAGCTCGCGACGGCCCAGGGCCCCGACATCGTCCGCCGCTACGTGCCGGAGTGCCTGCCCGAGGCGAAGAACGCCATCCAGGCCGTGTACTCCGGCGGCGCCGACCCCGAGTCCAGCCTCTCGACGATGGCGTCCAACCTGGAGCTGTCGATCGACCGGATCCGCCCCCAATTCGAGGAACGAGTGAACTGAGATGCCACTGTCGATCGTCGGTCATCGCGGCGCGATGACCCACAAGCCCGAGAACAGCCTCGAGTCGTACGCCCTCGCCGAGCAGGTCGGCGTGGACGAGATCGAGCTCGACGTGCGCCTGAGCAAGGACGAGGAGCTCTTCCTGCTGCACGACGCCACCCTCGACCGCACCGCGGGGGACGACTCCGCCCGCGGTCTCGGCCCGGCGGCGGAGCTGACCCTCGCCCAACTGCAGGCGGCCCGGCTCGACTCCGGCCGGGGCGTCGTCACGCTCGCCGAGATGTACGCCGCGACGCGCACCTTCATCCAGCTGGAGATCAAGGACCCGGCGACGGTGCCCCACCTCGCCTCGTACTTCTCGACGCACCCTGACGACGCCGGACGCACGATCCTCACCGGCTTCGACCCCGACGCCCTCCGGCACGCCGCGGAGCTGATGCCGACGATCGGCCGGTGCATCATCGTGACGTCGATCGCCGTCGCCGAGCGGTTCGAGGGCGGCTGGAGGGCGTTGCTGGACCACACCCGCTCCACGCGCTTCGCCTGCGGTCTCGAGGGGCTCACCCCCGAGATCGTCGACTCCGTGCACGAGCTCGGCCTCGAGCTCCATGTCTGGCCGATGCGCACGACCGACGACATGCGACGGGCCGTCGAGCTGGGTGCGGACGGCACGACCTCCGACGATCCGGAGCTCGCGCGGACCTGGTACGAGCAGGTGAGCGCCGAGCAGACGGCGCGGGCCTGAACCGACCCGCCCCGCTGGGGCGTGACCGCTGCGGTCGTCGAGCCGCAGCGGTCACGCCTCGAGCGCCGCCTGCGCGCAGCGCACGTCCGTGATGAGGACGTGGCAGATCCCGGACCGCAGGGTGGCGATGACCGCACGCTCCTTGCCCGCGCCCCCACCGATGCCGACGCGGGTGGGCACCCGGCGGAGGCTCTCCTCGGAGATCCCGACCAACCGCTCCTCCAGTCCCGACACCGAGCTGCCGTCGCGGTCGAGCAGCGCCGTCCCGATCTCCGCGACGACCCCCTTCTTCTCGAAGGCGTCGCGCTCGCCGAGATCCGTCAGCTGTTGCGCCAGCAGCGACGCCCCGGGCCAGCCGCCGATCGTCAGGTAGGCCTTCCCGAGGTGGTCCATCCGGCGCAGCGTCCGCTGGATGGACGGGTGCTGGAGGAACATCCGCGCCTTCGGGTCCTTCATGAGCAGCACCGGCAGGTACAGGGGGTAGGTCGCGCCGCCGCTCGCACGGCCCATGTTCGAGATCACCTCGACGCCGTCCTCCAGCCGCGGAGCGCCCACGCCGGTGAGCTGGACGATGTCGGCCGAGGGCAGCTCCGGGACGAGACGTGACGCGAGCACAAGGGTTCGCCCCGGTGCGATCCCCACCACGTCGTCCTCCTCGAGGTCGTCCGCGATGTAGCGCGCGGTGATCCGGGCGATCGCCTCCCGCGCCTCGGACATGCTCGTGGAGGGCGCCGCCACGACGAGCGCCGAGCGCAGCCCGTACCGCTGCACCAGCCGCGCCGAGAGGTCGACGTCCACGGGGTCGGGGAACTTCGCCCTCACCTCGATGAGGTCCAGCTCCCGCGCGCGCCTCACCATGCGGGCCGTGGCGAACCGCGACCTGCCGATCTCCTCGGCGATGTCGTTGATCGCGCGGCCGTGAGCAAGGTTCTGCATGGCGACGTACGTGTGGAGGACCTGCTGATCAATGGGGAGCGGTCTGCTCATACGAGCATGCTAAGGCAACGTAAGAGCATCCGTCCTAGGTTGCTCGGACACCGAAGACGAGCACGAGAAGTCGGCCTCCCGGCACCGGGGCGGCGACGGCTCTCGGAATGGAGATCGACCTCATGCACAGCACGACGGGCCGACCGCCCACGGACACGCGGGACGTCCTCGCCGCCGACCTGGCCGCCGGGCGGGAGATCGAGATCGGGGGCGTGCTGTCCGACATGGACGGCACCCTGGTCGACTCGGTCCCGGCGGTCGAGGAGGCCTGGCGCATCCTGGCGTCCGAGTTCGGCGTGCCGATGCTGACCATCGGGTCGCACGGCCTCACCGTGCAGGCGGTCGTCACGGCCTTCGGCATCCCTGCCGACGACCGCCGCCGGGCGGAGGACCGGCTCACCGAGATCGAGTCACGCGACGGGCAGCTGCTGGATCCGCTGCCGGGGGTGCCGGAGCTCATCGCCTCGCTGCCCACGTCACGGTGGGGCATCGTCACCTCGGCCGCACGTCCGGTCGCCCGGGCACGGTTCGGCGCCACCCGCCTGCCCTTCCCGACGTTCCTGGTGACGGGGGACGACGTGGTCACAGGAAAGCCCGCGCCCGAACCGTTCGCGAAGGGCCTCCAGGAGCTGCGACACCGCGGCTGCGACGGCCCCGTGATCGCGCTGGAGGACACGATCGCCGGCCTGAGGTCCGCCCATGCCGCCGGCTGCCTGGCCGTCGGCGTCGTGGGCACGTTCAGCCGTGACGAGCTCGCCCCGCACGCACACCTCGTCGTGCCCTCCCTCGAGGCGATGCGCGTGCGCCCAGAAGGCGACCGGCTCCGAGTGAGGTCCACGCCCGGATGAGCGGGCCTACGACGTCTCCCTCCCCACGGCGACGAAGCCCTGATCGGCCTGCACCGAGCCCACCCGCCCCCACCCACGAAACGAGGCGAACGACATGAACATCGCTGCCGTGATGACCGAGATCGGCCACATCGAGCTGCAGGAGAGGCCGATGCCGCAGGCCGCCCCAGGAACGGCTGTGGTCAAGGTGCACGCGGTCGGCGTGTGCGGCTCCGACACCACCTACTACCGGCACGGACGCATCGGCGACTGGGTGGTCGACGGAGACATCGTCCTCGGCCACGAGGCGGCCGGCGAGGTGGTCCAGGTCGGCGACGGCGTCACCGACCTCGCCGTCGGCGACCGGGTCGCGATCGAACCCGGCACCCCGTGCCGCGGCTGCGCGCAGTGCATGGCCGGCCGGTACCACCTGTGCCCGGACCTCGAGTTCCTGGCCACGCCCCCGTACGACGGCGCGCTGATGCAGTACGTCGCGCTCGACGCCCGCACCCTCTTCCCGATCCCTGAGGGGATGACGTACGAGCAGGCCGCGATGGTCGAACCGCTCTCGGTGGGCCTGTGGGCCTGCCAGCGCGCCGCGCTGCGTCCCGGCGACGACGTCCTGGTGACCGGTGCAGGGCCCGTGGGCGTGCTCGCGGCGCAGTCCGCGCGGGCGCTCGGCGCGCGCTCGGTCACGGTCACCGACGTGTCCGACTTCCGCCTGGACCTCGCCCGCGGGCTGGGCTTCGCCGTGGAGCGGAGCGACCAGCCCGGAGCGGACACCTTCGACGTGCTGCTGGAGTGCTCGGGAGCGCCCGGTGTGCTCGCCGCCGGGATGGACCGGCTGCGCGAGGCGGGCCGGGCAGCCATGATCGGCCTGCCGAAGCAGCCGGTCGAGCTCCCCGTCTCCTTCCTCAACAAGAAGGAGGTCAGCCTCGCGCTCGTCAACCGGTACCAGAACACCTGGCCGCTCGGCATCTCCCTGGTCGCCTCGGGCCGCGTGGTCCTCGACGACCTCCAGACGCATTCCTTCCCCCTGAAGGACACCGCGACCGCGCTGGAGATCGCGGCAGCCGACCCCCGTTCGATGAAGGCGATCATCTACCCGCAGCAGGTCTGAGCACGGCGGAGGGGCTCATCGCGGGCGGGCCGGACCCGGCCGCGCCGCCCGACAAGCCCCTCCCCGCGCCCTCAGGCGGTGGGCCAGTCGACCTGCGGGGTCTCGTGGAAGGCCCAGCCTCCGGCGCGCCAGGCGGGGGCCTGGGCGGCGGTGCGGGCGCGGAAGGCGTCCCAGTCCTTGCGCTCCGGCGCCGTCCAGGCCACCTCGGCGACGGCGCCGAGGCGCGGCAGCAGCATGGAGAACAGCTCGTCGCGGGTGGTGAGCGTCTCGGTCCAGACCGCGGCCTCGACGCCCTCGACGGAGTCGGCGGGCAGGCCGTCGATGACGGTGGTGGGCTCCCAGTCGTAGGAGTCGCGCAGCTCGACGTACCCGGCCCAGTGCAGGCCTAGCTCGTGCTCGGGCGTGTACTTCATATCGAGGTAGGCGTGGTCGCCGGGCGACATGATGAAGCGCGCCCCTGCGTGCGCCGCGGCGACGAAGCGGTCGAACTCCTCGCCCTTGGGCTCCCAGTACTGCAGCAGCGTGCCCGGCTCGACCGGGCCGCGGGCGCCCTCCTGCCAGAAGATCGGCGTCTTGCCGTGCTCGCGCACGATACGGGCGGCGAGCTCGACGAACTTCGCGAACTCCTCGACCTCCATCGTGTGCACCTCGTCGCCGCCGACGTGCACCCAGTCGCCGCGGGTCATGCCGGCGACGTCCCCGATCACGTCGCGCAGGAACGGCTCGGTGGCGGGGTTGTCGAACCACAGCCGGGAGAAGCCGACCTCGATGCCTTCGTAGGCCTCGGTGGGCAGGCCGTCCTTCGTCAGCGCACCGTAGACCTGGGTGGCCGCGTTGATGTGCCCCGGCATGTCGAACTCGGGCACGATCGTCACGAACCGGGTGGCCGCGTACTCCTGCAGCTCACGGAAGTCGTCCACCGTGAGGAAGCCGGCCGTGCCGCCGCCCACCTGGCTGTCGGACGCCTTCTCCAGCTCCGGGCGCGACGGCGTCTCGATCCGCCAGCCCTGGTCGTCGGTGAGGTGCAGGTGCAGCACCCGCAGCTTGAACGCGGCGACCAGGTCCACCACGGCACGGATGTCGTCGGGCCCGAACCAGTGCCGCACGACGTCGAACGACAGCCCGCGCCAGCGGTACCGGGGGGCATCGTGCACGACGACGGCGGGCACCTCGCGCGGGCCCGGGTCGCCCGGGACGGGGACCAGCTGGCGCAGCGTGCGCACCGCGTGCAGCAGGCCGACCGGCTCCGGCGCGGTGGCCTCGACGCCGGCCATCGTGACGCGCAGCGTGTACCGCTCAGGGTTGTCGGAGCCGTGCGGACCGGCCGCGGCGTCGAGGCGCAGCACGACCGGGGTGGCGTCGTCGTCCGTGACGACGCGCACGCCGACAGCGGTCAGCTGCTCGGCGGCCACGGACGCCAGGGCGGCGTCCGGCGCGACGAGGTGGGCGACGTCCAGGGCGAGCGGCGCGGCGTCCTGCCCCTCGACGACGGTGGGCCAGGGGATCAGGGGCAGCACGGTGATCGGCCTCCAGGTGCGTGTCGACAGCACCGGAGGTCGGCGCCGACGGACGATCGAAACGTTACGTTAGCGATCCTGCCGAATCCGCCGATCCGCTGTCAACGGCGCCGCGCGCCGGTCAGGACGTCGCGATCAGCACGGGAGCCGGGTCGGTGGGCACGAGCGACCCGGCCACGCCGGACGCCGGACCCGACCAGCCGAGGTGCACACCCTCGGGCAACCCGGCGCTCACCTGGTTCCACACCCACTCGCCCGTCGTCGCACCCCCGGTCAGGTCCGCGAGGACCGCCACCTCCACCTGCGGCACCGGGCGCAGCCGGGACCGGTCGGGCACCGACTCGGGCCGCGTCTGGTGCACGACGAGCAGGCTCGGCGGCAGCCCCTCCCGGGAGACGAGGTCGGCCAGGTACGCGGTCACCTCGTCCAGCTCCGCGGCGGACATCTGGTGGGAGGTGGTCGACGTGCCGTCCCCCACCCTGGACTCGGGGTGCAGCGCGACGCCGACGCCCGGCGTGCGGAGCAGCGCCTCGGCGGCGCGCACCTGCTCGACCGCGGGCGCCGGCCCGGCACCGACGTCGAGCAGCACGTACACCCCGGCGTCGCGTGCCGCGGAGACCAGGGGCGCCAGGGCGTCCAGGTCCTCCTGCGTCACCCAGTCGCCGTCCTCGCCGGGCCCGCCCGCGGTGGCGCTGACCGGCAGCACGAGCGTCGGCACCACGGGTCCCTCGGGCGCGTCGGCGTCCTCGCCCTCGGCGGCCGTGTCGTCGACCGGCACGTACGCGGCGGCCGCGGCCTGCGCCCGGGCCACGGCGGCGGCCGGGTCGTCCCAGACCGTCGCGTCCACGGCCACGTACCGCGCCGGCAGCAGGTGCTGCGACCCGGTGGGGAGCATGGCGGCCCGCTCGGCGGCCGCCACGCGCCACGCGAAGGTCGCGGCGTCGCCGAACGAGCTCCCCACCCCCACCACCGTGAGCGCCTGCGCGCGGTCCACGGTCTGCACGGCGTGCCGGGTCCCGAGGTCTCCGCCCGGCACCTCGGTCGTCACGGCCCCGGCCGCGCGGAGGGAGGCGATGGCGGCCTCCTGCCCGTCGGTCGGGTCGACCAGCGCGAGCACCTCGCGCAGCAACCTCGGCTCGTCCGCGCCGTCCCTCTCGGCCCCGCCCGGGGCGGACGCCGACACCGCGGGGTCGTCGCCGAGCATCGCATCGAGCCGGGAGCCGAGGTCCTCCAGGTCGTCGCCCTCGAGCGCCGGCCCCGCACCGTCCTCCCCCTCGACGACGTCGGGGGTGACGGCCAGCGCCTGGACGCCCGCGGCGTCCGCGACCCGCCGTGACGCCGCGCCCGGCTCGTCGTCCGCGTCCGTGGTCCCGTCGTCCGCGCCCGGGGTCCCGGCGTCCGTCCCGTCGTCGTCCGCGGTGGACCTCTCCTCGCCCGTGACGACCACCGCGGCGCGCGCGCCGAGCCGCTCCAGCTCCTCGGCGATGCCCGTCCCGGCGCCCTCCGTGTCGGCCAGCAGCGCCGGGGCGTGCACCGCCACCGCCGTGGCGGCCAGGGCCTCCCGCGCGGCCTCGTCGTCGGCGTCCGCGAGGACCACGACCTCCGACCGCGCGTACACCGTCTGGCTCGTCGTCAGCGCGAGCTCGACGGGGTCGTCGGCGTCGAGGAGGACCGTGTGCGTCGACAGGTCGCGCACGGCGACGGCCGGCGCCCCCGTCGACGGGCCCGCCGTCCCGTCGGGCGGCGACCCCGCGCAGCCCGTGAGGACCAGGGCACCGCACAGGACGGCGACGGGCAGGACGAATCGGACGTTCCGGAGGGGCACGCCCCTCATCTTTGCGCATCCCCGACGTGCTGGTCGACGGTCTTCATGAGCTCCTCACGAACACGCAGGAAGCTCGCGATGATCGACCGGCTCCCCCGCGTCACGAGTCGGCGAGACGCGCCATGATCGCCGCGTACTGCCGCCGCTGGGTCGCCGAAAGCGGCGCGAGCAGGTCGTCCTGGACCTCGTCGAGGACGGCGTCGAGGCGCCGGAGCGTCGAGCGGCCGGCAGGCGTGATCGACACGATCTTGCGACGCCGGTTCACCGGGTCGGTCTCCCGCTCCACCAGCCCCTGCGCCTCGAGCTCGTGGAGGGCTCCGGTGACGTCGCTCCGGTCGATGCCGGTGTCCCGCCCGAGGTCGGCCTGGCTCTCGGGCCCCCACTGCTCGAGCGCGGCGAGCAGCCGGTAGTGGTACCCGCGCAGGCCGTCACCGCGCCCGGCGAACGCGGCGGCGAGCAGCGCGGACGACCGCGCCGCGGCCCGGCCGAGCAGCCACGTCGGCCGGTCCTTGAGCCGGTCGGGTGTGCGTTCGGGACGGGAGTGCTCGCGCATGCCCCGAGCCTATCGGGATGTTGGCAGGGCCCACGATCCGTGTATGTTGGTGCCACCAATCTTGGTACTGCCAACAAAGGAGAGATGATGACCGACAGGACGAAGCGCGTGCTGATCGTGGGCAGGAGCACCCGGGCGCTCACCGAGACCGTCGCGCTGCTGCGGGCCCGCGGGTACGCGGCGAACGCGACCAACCAGTTCGACCGCGTGCTCGAGGACTACGACGCCCGCGACCTCGACCTCGTCCTCCTCGGGGGTCAGGTGCCGCCCCCGCAGCGGGAGCACCTGGAGGCCGCGCTGCTACGCCGCAACCCGGAGGTGCGGCTCCGCAGCGGGCTGGGCGGGGTCGCGCGGCTGCTCGCCGCCCAGGTGGAGGAGCTCTTCGGAGGTTCCGCCCCCGGCGTCGAGCACGATCCCGGGACCCGCGCCGTGACCGTCACGCTCCGAGGCCCCGCGCGTGTCACGGCCACCGCGCTCTGGGCCGTTCCCGTCCCGCCCGACCCTGTCCCGCACGCCGTGGTCCTCCGGGACGGGGACCTCCCCGCGGGGCGGCACCCGATCCCGGTACCGGAACAGGTCCCCGCCCAGGGCGCGTACGCCGCCGTCCGCGTCGGCGACCGCACGTCCGTCCTCCGGCTGGGCCCCCCACCACGACCGCTCGCCCGCAGCGCCGGCGCGGCCCCCCTGCCCGCGCCCGAGCCCGTGACCACGCGACTCCCGTGGGAGGTCGCCGCACCGACGGCGCCCTGAGCCGGCATGTCGCACCCGCGCGGCACGATCGGGGGATGCCGAGCCACCTCCTCATGCGTATCCACGGCCCCGAGTTCCGGGCCATGTCGGAGCGGGTGCTGCGCGCCACCGAGCTCACCTCCCGCCTCAACGTGCTGCCGTTCGACGACGAGGCAGGCAAGGCGGAGCTCTTCGCGCAGCTCCTGGGCCGCCCGCTGCCCCCGCGCGTGACGGTCTACCCGCCCTTCTACACCGACCACGGGCTGAACCTCGACGTCGCCGAGGGGGTGTTCGTCAACCAGAACTGCACGTTCCTGGACTACGCCGGTATCCGGCTGGCCGAGCGCGTCATGGTGGCGCCGCGGGTCACCTTCATCACCGTGGGCCACCCCGTCGACACGGACGACCGCAAGGTGTGGCTGACGGGCGGCCCCATCGACGTCGCGGAGAACGTGTGGATCGGCGCGGGCGCCACCATCCTGCCCGGCGTGAGCATCGGCCGGGACTCCGTGATCGCCGCCGGCTCCGTCGTCGCCGACGACGTGCCGCCCCGCAGCCTCGTCACCGGCGGGAAGGCGGCCGTGCGGCGCACCTGGTGAGCCGGCGAGCAGCACCGCCGCGGCGCCCCGGGTGAATTGCCATCCGTCGGTTGTGGGCGGCCCGAACACGTTCCTACGCTGCAGAGGTGTCCGACGGGGGCGGAACCGACACCATCACGACCTCCCGCCGCCGCCTGCGCCGGGAGGCCTGGGGCTTCGCCGTCGGGTCGCTGTGCTTCCTCGTCGGCGCGCTCCCGCCCTACGCGGACACGGTGGGCCCGGTGGCCGTCGGCACGACGTTCGTGGTCGGGTCGGTGTTCTTCACGGCTGCGGCGGTGGTCCAGCTGAGCCTGAGCGGCCGCCGGCCACCCCGCGCCGGCACGCATCCCGCCGACCGGTGGGACTGGTGGGCCGCCGCGGTGCAGCTCGTCGGCACCGTGTGCTTCAACGTGAGCACGGGCGCCGCCCTGGCCGCCGCTGTCACCGACCCGGAGCTCCTCGGTGCCGGGTGGCGCCCCGACGCCTACGGCTCGGTCGCGTTCCTCGTCTCCTCGGCGTTCGCGATCGTCGCGACCCGCGACCGCGGGCACCTGTGGGACCTGGACGCGCGCACCTGGCACGGCACCTGGCTCAACGCGGTCGGGTCCGTGGCGTTCGGCGCGTCGGCCGTCGGGGCGTACGTCGAGCCGTCCACGGGCGCCTACCTCAGTGCCTGGTGGGACCAGGCCGGGACCCTCCTCGGGGCTGCCTGCTTCCTCGCCGCGGCGCTGCTCTCGCGCCGCGCGGCGTAACCCGAGCGCTCGGAAGACGACGAAGGCCGCTCACGTCCAGGGTTCGCTCACGTCCAGGGGTCGCTCGTGTCCTCGGTGACGTCCGTGATGGCGACATCGATGGCAATGGCATCGGCGTGGGGCGCAAGGTCTCCGAGAAGGGCTGTCAGGCGGGCGGCAGCGGCCTTCCGTGCAGTCGCAGCCAGCGGCAGGAGGGGCTCGTCGAACGCGGCGACGATCTCGACCACGACCGACGTGAGCCGGTCGTGGTCGTCGGTCGAACAGGTGATCGTGAGGGGTTCGACGTGCGGCACCGCAGCGAGAGTCTCGCGCAGGGCCGCGACCAGGACGTCGGCGACGACGAAGTAGTCGACCGGCCCGGTGGGCGTGGCGGTGCGCCCACGTACCGGGGCCGAGGGACGGAAGGCTGAGAGGGCCTTGAGCAGCACGTTCTCCCGTACGAGGACCCACCCCTGGTCGGTGTGTCGCCGCAACGCGCCGATGGCGCGCCCGAGGACGACGTCGTCGCTCATCGCCATCCCTTCATCGCGTCGGCCAAGGTGGCGCGGGCCCGATGGAGGAGTCCGCGCACCGTGCCGTGCGTCGTGCCGAGGATGTGTGCGATCTCCGCGTACTGCAGCCCTTCGACCTCGCGCAGCAGCCAGCACGACCTCTGCAACGGTGGCAGACCGAGCAAGGCGATGTCGAGGGCTTCGACGAGCGCGGCATCCGCCGCGTCCTGGTCGGGTTGGCGCGCCGACGCCTCGACCACGTCGTCCGGCAGAGCGCCCGGCAGGTGCGCGGCGCGGCTGCGGTGCCGATACGCCTGGCGGGTGGCGATCCCGAACAGCCAGGTGCGCGGGGTGGACTCGCCGCGGAAGCCTGCGAACCCGGTCCACGCCGCCACGAGAGTGTCCTGCACGCAGTCGGCCGCGACCTCGGGATCCCGGACCATCCGCAGGATGTACCGGTAGAGCGCGGGGCCGTGCCGGTCGACGAGCAGGGTGAACGCCTCTCGGTCGCGCAGGGCAGCCCTGCGCGCGAGCACCAGGTCGGTCACGCTCCCTGCGTCGGCCCCGTGGGCTTCCACCTTTCGACGGTAACGACGACCCCATGGCCCCGCATGGGCCGACGCGATGTGACCTAGATCACATTCGCTCGGTGTGACGGATGGTCGCTGCGGCCGCACTCACTGCTGACCGCTGCAGATCGCCCGGGAGGATGGCGAGGCCATCCTGAGCATGAGGAGTCAAGGATGAGCGAGCACAACGCGCCCACGATGGGATCACCGGCGACGGGATCACCGACGCCCGGGGCCGGACCACAGGTCCGGGAGAACGGTCCGGCGCATCCGCCGCGCCAGGGCGAGGAGCGCACGTCGGCGCTGACCTCCGCGCATGGCAGCACGACGATCGCCGACCAGGTCGTCGCCAAGATCGCGGGCATCGCGACCCACAACGTCCATGGCGTCTACTCGCTCGGCGGGAGCATGTCCAGGGCGTTCGGCGCCATCCGCGAGTACATCCCCGGTAGCGGCAGCGACGCCACCTCCGGCGTCCGCGTCGAGGTCGGGGAGCGTCAGGCTGCCGTCGACCTGGACCTGGTCGCCGACTACGGCGTCTCGATCGCCGACCTGGCCCAGGCCGTCCGGCGAAACGTCATCACGTCGATCGAGCGCATGACCGGACTCGAGGTCACCGAGGTCAACATCAACGTCAACGACGTCCACCTGCCCGACGACGACGAGCCGCGCCCCGACCCACGGGGGCAGCGCGAGCAGGCCGGCGACGACGGTGGCGGGCGGGTTCGATGACCACCCCGCCGACGGGCTTCGGGTCGTCGTCGTCCGGCCGTGTCCCCGACCTCGACCTCGACGAGGGCGACCGCGACCAGGCCGATCTGGCGGATCGGGTCGCGGCGTCGGTGCTCGCCGTGCCAGGCGTGGTGCGGCTGCATGCCGGGGTGTTCGGCGAGGTCGCCACCTACCTGCCGGGGCGCGCCGTCACCGGGGTGCGACTACGCCCCGATGAGACCGAGGTGCATCTCGTGGTCTCCGCTCGGCACCCCATTCCGTCGGTCGCACGCGACGTCCACGAGGCCGTGCGCGAACTGGTCTCCGGACCGGTGCGCGTGTATGTCGAGGACGTCGAGGCCCCACCCACCCACCGTCCGCGCCCCGAGCGCGCATCGTCTTAGGAGAGCGCATGTCTGTGTCCACGATCGGTCTCTTCACGGGCCTCCTGCTGGCCATCGCCGCGATCCTCGGAGGCTTCTGGGGGTTCGTCCTCGCCGTCGTGCTCGGGGGCGTCGGATGGATCGTCGCGGCCCAGATCGAAGGGCGCATCGACCTCGGCGCCGCCTTCCGGGGCCGACGCCATGTCTGATCCGTCGACCACCCGGACGGCACCGGCCGACGGCCCACCGGCGGGTTCGGCGGCCGAGCCTGTCGACATCCGGGACCGGGGTGAGCTCCGCATCGACGACCGTGTGGTCGAGAAGGTCGCCCGCACCGCCGTGCTCGGCGTCCCTGGCGTCGCGCCGGTCGCCGCCACCGCAGGGACCCTGGGGCGCGCCCTGGGCAGGACGTATCCGCAGGTCGTCTGCACCCGATCCAGCGGCCGCGCCCGCGTCCTGCTCGAGATCGCGCTGGTGTGGCCGTACCCGGCCGCGCAGGTCGCCCGACAAGTGTGCGAAGCGGTGACCGACCAGCTCGAGACGCTCGCCGGAGTGAGCGTGGACGAGATCCGCGCCACCGTCGCACGCATCGTGGACCGGTCCGAGCTCGAGCGGTCGGCCGGCTCACCCCGGGAGCAGCGAGTCCGATGAGCGCACCCGGCGCAGAGCGCAGCAAGCAGGTCCCGGTACCGGCAAGGTCCCCTCGGGCCGGGCTCGCCCTGACATCGTGGGCCTTCGTCGTGGCGCTGGCGCTGCTGGGTGTCGCAGTCCTCGCCGGACAAGCCTCCCTCGTGGCCGCGCGCGGGCAAGGCACCAGCTGGATAGCCACGGCCGTGGATGCCCTGGACGGCCTGCGGCCCGAGGCATGGATCGGGATCTGTGGCGTGATCCTTGCCCTGCTCGGCCTCTGGCTGTTGTGGCAGGCCGTCCGCCCCCGCCCACGCACCACCCGGCGGATCCTCGCGGCCAGCGGCATCCACCTCCGGTCACGCGCCATCGCCCGCTGGGTGGACGCCACCGCCCGTGACGTGCCCGGCGTCCTTGACACCAGCACGACGGTCAACCGGCGCGCCGTGCGGGTCACGGTCCGTTCGACCGGATCCCCGGACATCCTCACCGACGTCCACGACGAGGTCACCCGCCAGCTGTCGGCACTGGAACGCCCACCACGCCTGACCGTGCGAGCGAGCGAAGGGCAACGATCATGAACCGCACCGTCCTGCGGCTCGACCGCGTCCTGCTAGCCGTGGCGGGCCTCGTCCTGATCACCGTCGGCGTCGTCGCGCTGTTGTGGACCACCGGAACCCTCGCGCAACTCCTCGACGACGTCCCCGCCTCGATCGACACCACCGCCGCCGCCGACACCATCTCCCAGGCGGGGTGGCCCTGGGCGACAGGTGCGATCGCCGTTCTCCTTGCCGTCGTTTCCCTGTGGTGGATGTTGGCGCACCTGCCCACCCGCTCGGCGCACGAACAAGATCTGCCCGGATCCACGCGCGCCGCGCGCCTCCGCATCTCCCGGAGCGCCGTCGCCCAGGCGACCGCCCACGCCGCCCAGCAGATCCCGTCCGTGCACGGAGCCTCCGCCACCCTCCACGACGAAGGGGCCGAGCTCGTGCTGAGCCTTCGCGTCACCGTTGACCCGGCCACCGACCTGCCCGAGCTCGCGGGCAGCATCGACGGCCTCCTCGCGGACGCGGCGACCGTCCTCCCCGACGACAGGCTCCGCTCACGCACCACCGTCACCTTCCGGACCATGCGTCGCCGAGACCGCACCGCCCGCGTCGGCTGAGGGAGTTCGCGCCCTTCGTCGGGCCCCCGGGAAAGCAGAAGGGCCGCTGACCCGGAAGTCAGCGGCCCTGAGCCGGTGGAGCTAGGGGGATTCGAACCCCCGACCTTCTCATTGCGAACGAGACGCGCTACCAACTGCGCCATAGCCCCGAGAGCGGTGCCAACATTAGCACCCTGTCAGGGCAGGTCGCCAAATCGGATCAGCCCGCCGCGCGACGCCGGGCGAGGATCTCGTCCAGCGGCAGACCGAGCGTCTCGGTGCGGGGCCGCGGCTCGTCCGCGGCGGTCAGGTCGACCGCCGACGACGCCCCGCCGACCGTGCCCGGAGCCCGGTCGGCGCCGGTCACGCCGGCCGGCGTGACCGTCGGTCCGAGCGCCGCCCGCATGGTCGAGGCGAGCGCCGCGCCACGGGCGGTGTCCCCCGCCGACAGGGTGCGACCGGTGCCGGACGCCGGGAGCGGCCGCGGCTCGCGCCGGGGGGCCGCAGGCTTGGTGACGTACGTGGGCAGCGGCACGGGCACGGGCTCCCACGGCTCGCTGCCGACGGGCGGCGGACCGGCCGGGACGCCCGCCCCCGGGTCCACGACCACGACCGGGTCCGGCAGTGCCGCCGGCTCGTCGGCGCGGACGTCGAAGACGACGCGCTCCGACGACGCGCGGTGGACGTCGGCCGGCTCGGGCTCCGCGCTCTCCCCGCCGCGTGCGCCGTCCACCGGGACGCTCACGCGGGCCGTCGGCGCGGGCTCCGGGCGGCGCGACGCCCGAGCGGCGGGCCGCGCCGGGGGCTGCTGGTCGACGCCCTGTGCGGTCACCCGCGGGATCATCTGCGTGTGCGTCGTCGACGGGCGCACGGCGTGGCCGGTCACCCGTGCGCGGTTGCGCGGCGCGTGCGGCCCGCCGTTCGCGAGGGCTCGCGCCTGCGTCGCCTGCTGCCGCGCCGCCTTGCGCTCCGCGGTCCAGCGCGCGTCGGCGCGCCGTGCCTGCACCACCGCGACCCGGCCCAGCACGAGCACGACGAGCAGCAGCGCCGTGGGCGCCGCCGCCGCGTACCAGCTCACGAGGCCGAGGCCGACGACGACCCAGGCGCCCACCGTGAGGAGCAGCACGAGGACGGTCAGCAGGAGCCGGCGGCGCGCCCGGGCGGCGCGCTGCTCGAGCAGGGCGAGGCGGGACTCACGAGGGCGGTCTCCCACCGCGGCGTGCGGGGCCGTCAGGGCACGTGACACGCCCCTGTCGTCGTCCAGACCCATCGGTCGCTCCCCTCGTCCGCCCTCCGGCGACGTGCCGGGCACCAGCAGCGGCAGCCCGCCGCCGACCGGGGTCGTCACCCCGCGCGCGCCGCCCGCGTCCGCCGCCACCGCCAGCACCCGCAGCCCGCCGGAGAACCTGTCGTCCACCCGCGAGTCCAGCAGCTGCTGACGGTGCCGCAGCCGGTGCGGCACCCAGAAGCCCAGCCACAGGACGAACAGCGCGAGCACTGCGAGTCCTGCCGCCGACGTTTCCACGTCACGACGGTAGGGGACGCGACGACCGCGCCGACGCACGCCGTCGCGGCGTGTCCGTTGTCGGACCGGCCGGGAGCCGGTCGAGCCCGCCGTCCTCGCCGTCAGTCGCCGTCGCGGACCCGCTGCCAGCGCGCGAGCAGCCCCTCCGGCACGTCCTCGGTCGTGAGGGCGAAGGTGCGGTGGTCGCGCCACCGCCCCTGGATGTGCAGGTAGCGCTCCCGCACGCCCTCGTCCCGGAAGCCGAGCTTGGCCACGACCCGCAGGCTCGGCGCGTTCTCGGGGCGGATGTTGATCTCGATGCGGTGCAGCCCGAGCACCGCGATGCAGTAGTCGCCGGCCATGGCGACCGCCGTCGGGGTGACACCCCGCCCCGCGACGTCCTGCGACACCCAGTACCCGATGCTGGCGGAGCAGAGCGAGCCGTGGACGATCTGGGAGACGGTCAGCTGGCCGACGAGCGCGCCGTCGAGCTCGACGGCGAACGGCAGCGTGGTCCCTGCCCGCGCCTGCGTGGACAGGGCGCGCAGGTAGTCGCCGAACGTCGAGGCGGAGGGCCGCTCCCCCGGCGAGGTCGCCTCCCAGGGTTCGAGCCAGCTCGCGTTCGCCGACCGCAGGCGCAGCCACTCGGGCCCGTCCTTGCGGCGCAGCGGTCGCAGCACGACGGTGCCGGAGGGCCCGTCCTCGCGCAGCGTCACAGGCCACGGCCGCGACACGACCCAACCCCGGGCGAGCTTGTGCGTCATGCCACCTCGTTCCGTCCCGACGCTCCCGCCCCTGCCCGCGGGCGAGAGCCGGTTCTCGGCGTCACCGGCGCGCGCCGGGACTCCCCGGACGGGACCCTGCCACAATGGCCCCATGCACGGCGACCGCAAGGGATCGAGAGCACACCAGCCGTACCCCGTCGTCGCCGGGATGGAGGCCGCGGACGCCAAGGAGGAGCTCCGGCGGGCCATCCGTGCCCATCGCGCCGAGCGCTCCCCGCGGTTGCGCGACGCAGCCGCGCACGCCTTCGCCGACGTCCTCGCCACCGTGCCCGCCGTCCGCGACGCGCAGGTCGTGGCGACCTACGTCTCCCGCCCCACCGAGCCGGGCACCCACGTCATCCTGGAGCAGCTCGCCGCGCGCGGTGCCCGCGTCCTGCTGCCCGTGCTCGGCGCCGGCCTGGCCCGCGACTGGGCGGAGTACGCCGACGCCGACGACCTGCTGGAGCGCGCCCCCGGCCGCCCGCCGGAGCCGAGCGGGCCGGCGCTCGGCGCCGAGGCGATCACGCAGGCCGACGTCGTCGTCGCCCCCGCCCTCGCCGTCGACGACCGCGGCGTCCGCCTCGGTCAGGGCGGCGGCTGGTACGACCGGCTGCTGAAGATCCGCCGCCCCGGCGTGCCCGTCGTGGCCCTGGTCTTCCCCGAGGAGTTCTACGACTCGGCGACCCACCCCCTGCCGGCCGAGGGGCACGACGTGCCCGTGCACGCCGTCGTCACCCCGGAGGGCTGGCGGGAGCTGCCCACCCCCGCGCCGGGGGCCTGAGCCTCAAGCGTCCGCGCCGGCCTTGCGTCGCGCGCGGTACGCCGCGGCCTTCAACCGGCTGCCGCACGTCGCCATCGAGCACCACACGCGGCGGACTCCTGACCGCGAGCGCGACGAGCCCCGGACGTCAGGACGTCCGGGGCTCGTCGACGCTCAGGCCACCGCCCGCGACCGCGCGGCGGTCACGGCACGAGCGTGGCCCGCGTCTTCGCCGACTCCTCGACCGCCTCCCGGGAGAACGGCCAGTCGAACGTCGTCCCCGCGGCCCACTCGTCGAGCTGGTCGTCGTAGTGCTTCGACGCCGGGTGACCGGACACCCCGGTGACGGTGACCCAGGTCGACGCGTCGAGGTCGGCCATGTCCACGACCATCCGCATGGACGGACCTGTCGTCACGGCAAAGCTGCCGGTGCCGGCGTCCCACCCGGTCGCGTTGACGATGGACGACCCGCCCGGCATCTTGACCGGGTCCGGGTTCACGAGGTCGCGCACGAGGCTCGGCACGTCCGAGCCGCCGAGCACCGGGTGCTCGAGGCGCAGCGTGTGCAGCGTGCCCCAGTCCCAGTCGGACGGCTCCTTCGACAGCTCGACGGTGAGGTCGCGCCGGGCGCTGATCAGGGCCCGCGTGAGGATCTCGTCGCGGGACTCGACGACGTTCGCGGTGGTGCGGTCGTCCCAGAACGTGTCCTCGGAGCGGTCGAGCATCGACCTCACGACCATCAGCCACTGCGACCCGCCGTCGGGGCGCATGCTCGGCGGCAGGTCGTCCCAGAACGCCTCCTGCAGGAGGTTGCGCCACACGGCCGCGAAGTAGGCGGCCGCCGGGGAGTCGGCGTCCATCCGGTAGTCCCAGTCCGCGAGCAGCTCCTGCCCCGCCGCCCCGAACGAGTCGTCCACGTCGATGTCCAGCAGCGCGGGGACGAGCGCCTCGGCGAACGGCGACCAGTCGTCGTTCTGGATGCGGTTCATGTCCTGCGCGGTGAACGGCCGGCCCGCCGCGATCTGGTCCGAGAGCAGGGTGCGGATGCGCTCCGACCGGTACCCGTAGTCCCAGTCGTCCGCGAGGTACGGGCCCGACCCGTCGCGCAGCACCGCCTGGTTGGCCGCGACGACGAACCCCTCCTCGGGGTCGAGGGCACGCGGCATGTCGTCGCCGTCCACCCAGCCCTGCCAGTCGTAGCGCGGGTCCCAGCCGGGCCGCGGCCAGGTGCCGTCGGACGGCACCGGACCCTTCACCGTCGACCGCACCGGGATGCGGCCCGGCGCCTGGTACCCGATGTGCCCGTCCGTGGTGGCGAAGACGATGCTCTGCGCCGGCACCTCGAACTGCGCGGCCGCGGCACGGATGTCGTCGGCGTCCTGCGCCGTGTCGAACGCGAACACCGCGTCGGCCGTACGGCCCGGCTGCAGCGCCGTCCACTGCAGGGCGACGGCGTACTCGCCGAACTCCGTGCCTTCTCGGGTGGGCGAGCCCACCACGTCCCCGACGTCGAGCACGTCCGAGACGATCGGCCCGTGCTCCGTGCTGCGCACCGTGAGGTCGACCGGAGTGCCGCCCGCGACCCGGATGGTCTCCGTGCGCGTGTCGAGCTGCTCCCACTGCTCCGCGGCGGCGTCCTTCAGCCACGTGTCGCCGCGCACCCGCTCGATGAAGAAGTCGGTGACGTCGGCGCCCATGTTCGTCAGGCCCCACGCCAGGTCGCCGTTGTGCCCGATGACGACGCCCGGGAAGCCCGCGAAGGAGAAGCCCGCCACGTCGAACGGGCACTCGGCGCTCACCTCGTTGCAGTGCAGGCCCACCTGGGACCAGATGCCGGGCGCGGACAGCTCGAGGTGCGGGTCGTTGGCGAGCATCGGCTCGCCCGACGCCGTGTGCTCCCCCGACACGACCCACGAGTTGGAGCCCGCCGCGTCGCCCCGGCCCACCAGAACCGGCACCGCGTCCAGGGCCGTGCGGGCGGAGTCGACGGCGGTGCCCAGCGCCTCGGTGGCCGCCTCGCCGCCCCCGACCTCGCCCGTCGCGCGGCCGGTGAGCGCCGAGGTCAGCTCGGCCTCGGACGCCGTGTCGGCGGCGTCCTGGCCCTCCGTGCCGGACGTGGCGGGGCGCTCGTTCGCCAGGTCGCGGTTGCGCAGCACCGGGCGGTTTCCGCTCTCGTCGTAGGCCGGGAAGAGCTCGTCGACGAGATCCGTCTCGCCGAGGGTGCTGTAGGCGAGGGCGCGGTCGAGCTCGCTGTCGTAGTTGCCGCGCAGGTCCCAGGCCATGGCCTTGAGCCACGCCAGGGAGTCCACCGGGTCCCACGGCTCGGGCTCGGCGACGTCGACGCGCGCGCCCAGCACCGTGTACTCGACGCCGAGCTCCTCCGGGTCGCGGTTCTCGAGGTAGGCGTTGACGCCCTGGGCGTAAGCCTGCAGGTAGGCGCGCGACTCGTCCGAGATGAGGTTCCACTCCTGCTCGGCCACGCGACGCCACCCGAACGTGCGGGTGACCTTGTCCGCCTCGATGGCGGCCGGGACGTCGCCGACCAGCTCGGCGAGCCGCCCGGCCGTCACGTGGCGGCGGTAGTCCATCTCGAAGAAACGGTCCTGCGCCTGCAGGTAGCCCTGGGCGCGGAACAGGTCCTCGGACGTGTCCGCGTAGACCTGCGGGACGTCCTGCGCGTCGCGCCGCACCTCGACGGCGGAGGTGAGGCCCGGCACCTGCTGCGAGCCGTCGTGCTCCGGCAGGGGCCGGCGCAGGGTGACGACCGTGAAGACCGTCGTGGCCACGAGGGCCAGCACCACGACGACGGCGACGCCGACGACGGCGCTGCGGAGCCGCGACCGGCGAGGGGGTGTCTCCTCCCTCTCCGTCACGTCCGCCGAGGGGTCGGGGTCGGACGGGTTTCCGGGCTCTGCAGGGGTGGCGGTCGCTGACACGCAGGCGAGACTACCGTCCGGCGTATGCTTGGCACTCGCATCACCTGAGTGCCAGCATCGCGCCGCTGCGGCGGGATCCTGGCGTCCGCCCCGAGGAGATCACGTGCCCACCTACGCGTACCGGTGTGCCGACTGCGGCCACGCCTTCGACGTCCACCAGTCGTTCACCGACGACTCGCTGACCGTCTGCCCCGAGTGCGGCGGCCAGCTGCGCAAGCAGTACGGCTCGGTGGGTGTGACCTTCAAGGGCTCGGGCTTCTACCGCACGGACTCGCGCGCCGGGTCCGGCAAGGGTTCTGCCTCGACCACGTCGGCGAGCTCCACGTCGTCGGGCAAGGGGTCCGGTTCCTCGTCGACCTCCTCCTCGAGCTCTCCAGGCACGTCGAGCGGCTCCGGCAGCTCGTCGTCCGGGTCGTCGACGTCGTCGAGCTCGTCCAAGGCCGCCTCCTCCTGACCGGGTCTCCGCCCGGGCAGCACCGCCCGGGCGAGGTCGCGACCGCGGCATGCCGGGCCACGAGCGCTGCCCCCAGGCACGCGTCGTCCACAGTCGTCCCCGAATCTGCGAGGCCGAGCGGCCCCGCGACCTAGCGTCGCGGCATGCCCCTGCCCGACACGCTCACCCGCCCCTCCGCCCGACGTCGCCCCGACGGGTCCTCCGGACCGCCCGGCCGGCGGCCCGAGGAGGGCGCGCCCGGCGGACGCCGACCCCTCGCGCGCCGGCTGCGGTCCCTCCTGTGGCGCACCCGCTTCCTGCTCGCCGCCGCGTGCTGCGGCCTCGCGGCCGCCGCCGTCGTCCAGGCCGTGCGGCCGGCACCGCCGCCCACCGTGGACGTCGTCGTCCCCGCGCACGCGCTCCCGGCGGGCGAGCCTGTGACGGCCGCGGACCTCACCACCGTGCCCGTCGCCGCCGAGCTCGCCCCCGACGGCGTCGCCACCGACCCCGCCGACCTCGTCGGGCTCACCCCCGCGACCGTCGTGCCCGCCGGGCTCCCGCTCCACCCCGAGCTGCTGCCCGGCGGGGGCGTCGTGGCACGGGCCCCGAAGGGCACCGTCGTCGTGCCCGTGCGCCTCGACGACGTCGCGGCGGGATGGCTGCGCCCCGGCGACCGTGTCGACCTCGTCGTGACGGGCGAGGCAGCCGGCACCGGCGACGACGACGCGGCGGGCGACCATGCCTACCTCGCGCGGCGGGCCCTCGTCCTCCCCCGGCCGGCGGGCACCGACCGCACCACCTCCGGCGGCCTCCTGGGTGGCGCGACCGGGTCGCCGGAGGGCACGGGCGTCACCCTCGTCGCCGTGGCCGCTGACGAGGCCCCCGGGGTGTCCGCCGCGTCCGGGTGGGGCACCGTCGGAGCGGTGCTCGTGCGATGACGCGCCCGCGCCAGGCTTTGCAGTGTGCCGTCTCCCCGGCGAGAATCGGCGACCGTCAGCCCGCGCCGGGGCGCCCGGCGCACCACTCACTCAGGGGGATTACGTGAAGAGCCTGCTCGCAGGGTTCAAGGAATTCGTCATGCGGGGCAACGTCGTCGACCTCGCGGTCGGCATCGTCATCGGCGGCGCGTTCACCGCGGTCGTGACCGGCCTGCTCGACGGCATCATCAACCCGCTCATCGCCGCAATCTTCGGCCAACCGGACATCTCCGAGGTCTGGTCTTTTGCCATCAACGGTTCGACGTTCAGTATCGGCGTCTTCCTCAACGCCGTCCTGAACTTCCTCATCGTCGCCGCCGCCCTGTATTTCATCGTGGTCGCGCCGCTCAACCACCTCGCCGCGCGCCGCGCCCGTGGCCAGGAGGAGGAGCCGGCGCCGCTCGCCCAGGACACCGTGCTGCTGCAGGAGATCCGCGACCTGCTCGCCGCGCAGTCCGGCCGCGCGCCGTACTGACGCCCGCCTGACTGACGCCCGCCGTACCGACACCCGCTCGTCGTCGCGATCGAGCCGGTCGTCGGGTTCAGGCGTCCGACGCCGCCGGCCCTGCCCGTCGAGACCGTGTCTCCAGGCGGGCCGACGGCGTCGTCAGCGTCGGCCCCAGTGCGGCGGGACGTCCCGCAGCAGCCGGTCGTCGTTGTCGTCGTGCCCGCCGCGGTCGTCGGCGGTCTCGCCGAGCACGGTCTCCTGCTCAGCGCCCTGCCGCACCACGCGACGGCGCGGACGCCGCGCGCTCGCGTCGTTCGGCGGGGAGCCGGGCGCCGGGCGTGCCGGTTCGGTGGATTCGCTCACGCGCCCATTCTCCGCCACACGTCGCCCACCGGCACCGGCGGGAGCGGCTCACGCCTCCGTGCGGGGCTCCGTCGTCGGGTCCTCGTCCGTCGTCGGGTCCTCGTCCGTCGTCGGGGTGACCTCAAGGCTCGCCTCGGGATCCTCCGGAACTACCTCACGGTCCTCGGGTACGACTTCGTCGTCCTGCCGGCCTACCTCGCCGGCTTCCCGAACTACCTCGGCGTCGTCCGGAACCACCTCGCCGTCCTGCTGAACTACCTCGGCGTCGTCCGGAACTACCTCGGCCTCCTCCGCGACCGCCTCGACGACGTCGGACGCGACACCGAGGTCCACCGGCGTCTCGTCCTCCTCCGGGAGCACCGGCACGACGACCTCGCGCGGGGGGACCACGCCGCCGGCGGTGCCGATCCGCTCGTCGCGCACGCGTTGCACGAGGCGGCGCACGCGGTCGGCCTCGCCATCGGGGTCGAGGAACGCGGCCGCGGACCAGACCTGCGTCACGACCCACCCGAGGCGCTCGAGCCGCTCGGCGAGCTGCCGGTCGCGCACGCGCACGGACGGTTCCGCGACGTAGGCGGCGTCGTCGGTGAGCACGGCTACGAGCAGCTCGCCCGGCAGGTCGGGGTGCCCGACGACCAGCGGGATGCGGTCGCCGTCCGGGGCGCCGTAGTCGGTCTCCACCAGGTAGCCGAGCTTCCACAACCGCTCGCCGAGGTCGACGAGCAGCCGGTCGGGCGCGCGGCCGACGTCCACGCCGTTGCCGAGCCGCACCTGGTCGGCGAGACCGGAGCGGCGCTCGGCCAGCTCCAGGGTCTCGACCAGCAGCCGCGGGCCGGCGCTGCGCAGCCGCTCCGGGTCGAGCGCGTCGGCCGTGAAGCAGGACACGACGTGCAGCCGCTTGCGGGTGGCGCCGAGCGCGCCCACCAGCATGGCCTCTCCCCCGGCCTCGCCGAGCACGCCGAACCGGTGCAGCACGCGGCCGTGCGGCGTCCGGCCGAAGCCGACGGACAGCAGCACCGTGTCGCGCGACAGCCCCGCCACGCCGGTGATGTCCGCGACCACGACCGGCTCGGGCCGCGAGCCGGAGAAGAAGGGCGCCAGCGCGGGGTTCGCCCGCACCTCGGCGAGCAGGGCCTCGCGCACCCGGTCGGCGTGCGCGGCTGTCACCGTGACGATCGCGAACGTCTCCTCCGGGCGGGTCAGCGCGTGCTCGATCGACACCTCGACGACACGGTCCACCTCGGCCTGCGTGCTCTCGACCGTGCCGGAGACAGGGTCCGGCATGCCGGTGCCCTCCACCACGTCGAGGTGCACGAGCGCCTCGGCCCGCGGCAGCGGCGCCGGCCGCAGCAGACCCTCGTACCCGTGCGCGGCGAGCACCCGCGTCAGCTCCGGGTCCCGGCTGTGCTCGTGCGGCTGGAGCGTGACCGTGGGCAGCAGCGCGGACAGCTCGTGCACGCTGGAGCCGGACGCCGACCGCGGGTCGCCCACCACCACGACCTGCCGCCCGCGCGCGACGGCGGGCACCACGACCTCGGTGGGCACGTGCTGCACGGCGTCGAGGATCACGACGTCGGCCGTGCGGTGCTCCGGCAGCAGGTGCGGCACCAGCGTGGGCGTGGCGACCAGGGCGGGGCGCAGGCGGCGCAGGATGTCGCCGTGCCGCTCCGCGAGGTCGCGAAGCGTGGTCATCCGGCCCTCGATGAGCTCGGTGAACAGGGCCTCCGCGGAGTCGCGGTCCTCCCGCATGGCCGCCCCGAGATGCGCCCGCGCGGCGACCCGCACGGGCTGGGACAGGGCGGCGAGGTGCTCGCGGTCGAGGTCGCGGAAGCGGCGGGCGAGAGCGTCGAGCCCGATGCCGTCCTGCCCGGCGAGCACCGGGTCGGCGGCGAGCAGCTGCTCGAAGACGGACGACCACCAGGCGAGCTCGAGCTCCGCGGCGACGAGGTCGCCGGGCACCCGCCGGTCGGTGAGGTCGTCCACGAGGTCGCCCACGCCGGCGGTGCGCGCCGCGCGCAGCAGGCTGGTGCGCTCCGGCAGCACGGCCAGCGCGTCCGCGTCGCCCGCGAGCCGCTGCAGCCGCTCGGCCAGGCCGTCCAGGTCGAGGTCGAGCAGGTGGCCGCCCAGGGTGGTCGGCGCCAGCACCGGCTCGAGCGCCTCCAGGTCGATGCGCACCGCCTCGTACGTGTCCTCGATGGACGCGAGACCCTCGGGGAGCGTCGGCCAGCCGCCGCGCTGCGCGTGCTCGGCCCAGACGTCCCGCTGCTCCTGCACCTGCACCAGGGCCTCGTGCAGGTTCGGCACCCGCACGCCCGGCCGCACCATGTCCTTGGCGCGCTTGCGCAACCGGCGGCGCGCGAACCAGCCCATCTCGATGCCGTGCTCGGCCCGCCAGCGTCGCGACGCCGTCGCCTGCACCAGGTCGGCCGCCGTGCGCTCGAAGACCATCGGGTGGAACAGGTCGAGCGTGCTGCGCATGCCGCCGAGCATCGTGAGCTGCTCGCCCCAGCCGCGCACCGTCGTCGGCGTCGTCAGGCCGGTGACCTCGCCCGTGTAGGCGAGCTGGCGGCGCAGCTGCGGCAGCGTGACGTCGCGCAGGCGCTCCACCCGCAGCAGCGCCTGCCGCGCGTCGTCGTCGGACATGAGGTGCGCCCCGTACCAGGGGGTCGACGACGGACGCAGCGTGAACGCGCCCAGCGCGGCGGCCCGCTCCAGGCCGGCGGCGATCTCGCGGCGCCGCTCCGGCGTCAGCGCGAGCACCGACTCCGACGCCAGCCGCACGGTGGTCGAGGGCGCCGGCCGCTCGGAGGTGAGTCTCGCGAGCGCCTGCAGGGCGTCGTAGGCGGACACCTGCCACGGCGAGCGCGGCTGGTGCAGGGCCTCGATGTAGCCCGTGAGCTGGGAACGGGTGCCGATCAGCGCGTCGCGCACGCGCGCGGCGCCGTCCACGTCGACCTGCTCGGGCTCGCTCGCCATCGCGGACAGCAGCCGGCGGGTCACGTCCTCGCGCCACGTCGGGTGGGGCGGCACGTCGAGCAGCAGGCTCTCCAGGCCGAGGGACTCCAGGCGGAGCGCCAGCCGGTCCGCGGCGCGCCGGTGGCCCGTCACGTAGAGCACGGAGCGGCCCGCCGCGGTCGCCTCGCCGACGACGGCCGCGAGCGTGCCCGCGACGTCCGAGCCGACGGGCGCGTCGACGAACAGGTGCCCGCCGGTCGCCAGCGCGTCCAGCACCGAACGCTGCTGCGGGTCGAGGTCGCCGACGCCCCGCTCGCGCGTCGGGTCGGCGTCGCCCCGCCGCAGGGCGGGGAGCTCGAGCGCGGACAGCCGCTGCGCCGCGTCGTCCACGCCGGCCAGGGCCGCCACCACCTCGTGCCGGTGCAGCGACGGCGCCAGCTGGTCGAGGTCGTCCACGAGGGCCTGGCCGGGGTGGACGAACGTGCCGACGAGCACGCGGCGGTCCAGGCGGAAGTCGTCCAGCACGGCCTCCCCCAGCGCGGCCACGCGGGCCAGCACGTCCGTCGGGTCGAAGCCGGCGAGAGTGAACGTCGCCTTGGCGAGCGCCGCCGGGTCCAGCAGCGCCCCGTGCGCGCGCAGGGTGCGCGCCACCACCGGGTTGATCTCGACCGTCGGCTCGAGCGTCAGGTCGTAGTCGGCGCCGCCGTCGCCCCGCGGGGTGAGCGTCACCGGGCGCAGCACCACCGGCGCGTGCACCACACGGCCCGCGGGAGCCGCGGCGTCGGGGTCGGACGGCGTCGCGCGCGGCGCGGCGGCCGGCTCGCGGGACGCCATCGACACGACGGGGATCGACGTCGTCAGCGCGGGGCCCTCGGCATCTCCGTCGTCGCTCGCGGCCCGGCCCGGTCCGGCACCGTGCGCCGCTGCCCCGTGCGGAGCGGCTCCGTCGCCGGCGGTCTCCGTGCCGTCGGTGGCGCCACCCTCCGCAGCCCCGGTCTCTGCGGCGAGGTCGCCGTCGTCCGCGGCACCGGGAACCTCGGCGGCGGTGCCCGACGACGCGACCCGCGCGAGCGCGGCGACGTCGTGCCGCTGCGGGCCGCCGCCGCCGAACGGGACCTCCGGGCCGTCGTCGTGCTCCGTCCAGGTGGCGACGCCGATCGCCAGGTACGTGGGCGCCACGCCGTAGCGGGACGCGTGCTCCGCGGCGCGAGCCGCCACCGCCCGTGCGCGACGGCGCGCGGCCGGCAGGGCCTCGCCCTCGCGCACCAGGTTCGACAGGCGGGTGGGGCGGCCGGCGAACAGGCCCGCCACCCCGTTCGGGTGCGCCTTCGACAGGTCGACGATCGCCTCGCCGAGCAGGCCGACGTCGGACAGGGACGAGCCGCCCACCATCTCCACGAGGGAGGCGCGCCAGCGGCGCGTGGCCGTCTCGACCGCGGCGGCTGCCGCGGACGACGCGCTCTCCGCGGTCCGACGGCCGTCCGAGCCCGCGGACGACGCCCCGGACGGTCGGGGGTCGTGCCGTGCGCCGTCCTCGGCACCAGAGGGGTCGGGGGTGTCGGCCTGCGCCGCGGGTCCGCCGTCCGGACGCGTCCGCGGGGACGTGGCCGGCGCGGCGGGTGCCCCGGTGGAGGGGTCGACCGCGGTCGTGGCGGTGGGTCGTCGGGCGGCTCTCACGCCAGCACGGTAGAACGGCCGCGGCTCGTCGGGAGCACCGGCACGCCGACCTACGGCGGTTGCGCCTGTCGAATCCACCCGAAGCCGCCGAGGGCGGGAACGTAGACGCCCCCTCGGCGGGGGGTCCGAAGGGGCGTCGGGCCGGGCTCGGCCCGGCAAGGGACAGCGCGCACCGCGCAGGGGGCGGGCGATGCGCGCCGTCACCCGAGAGTGTGCCGCTCGACAGGGTCGACGTCAATAAGCGACAGGGGCGAACCGTCGCAAGCGGTGTGAGGAAGTTCTGAGGATGGGCGCCTGCCCGGGGCACCTAGGCTGGTCGACCGTGAAACGAGTGGTCGAGGCGGTGGCCCCCGCCCGGATGGGCACCGGGTTCCGGTGGCTGATGTCGGCGTCGTGGGTGAGCAACATCGGCGACGGCGTCGCCCTGGCGGCCGGGCCGCTCCTGGTCGCGTCGCAGACCAGCTCCGCGATGCTCGTGGCGCTCGCCGCGATGCTGCAGCGCCTGCCGTGGCTGGTGTTCGGCCTGTGGGCCGGCGTGCTCGCGGACCGCATCGACCGCCGGCGCCTCGTCATCGTCGCCAACCTGCTGCGGGCGGTCGTCGTCACCGCGCTCTGCGTGGTCATCGTGACCGGGCACGTGAACATCGGCGTCGTCCTGGCGGCGATGCTGCTCATGGGCGTGGCCGAGGTCTTCGCCGACACCACGTCCCAGACCCTGCTGCCCATGCTGGTGCGACCGGCCGACCTCGGCATCGGCAACTCGCGGCTGCAGGCCGGCTTCCTCACCGCGAACCAGCTCGTCGGCCCCCCGCTCGGTGCGGCGCTGTTCGCCGCCGGGGCCGCCTGGCCGTTCGCCGCGCAGGTACTGACCGTGCTCTTCGCCGTGCTGCTCGTGAGCAAGGTGGTCCTCACGCCCGTGCCCCCGGCCGAGGGCGCCGACCCCAGGGCCGCGCCTCGCAAGGTGCGGCACGACATCGCCGAGGGGCTGCGCTGGATCTGGACCAACCCGCCCGTGCGCACCCTCGCCCTGGTGATCCTCGTCTTCAACGCCACCTGGGCCGCGCCGTGGGGAATCCTCGTGAAGTACTCGCTGGACTACCTGCACATGGGGCCCGTCGGGTACGGGCTCCTCACCACGGCGGCCGCCGTCGGTGGCCTCCTCGGCACGTTCACCTACGGCACGCTCGAGCGGCGGTACTCGCTCTCCGCCCTGATGAAGGTGTGCCTGACGCTCGAGGTGCTGTTCCACCTGGCGCTCGCCCTCGCGACCACCGGGTGGGCCGCGATGGCGATCCTGTTCGTCTTCGGCGCGTACTCGTTCGTGTGGGGCACCGTGTCCAACACGGTGCGGCAGCGCGCCACCCCCACGCGGTTCCAGGGCCGCGTCGGGTCGGTCTACATGATGTGCGTGTTCGGCGGCATCGTCGTCGGCAACGCGATCGGCGGCGTGCTCGCCGAGCACTGGGGGCTCACCGCGCCCATGTGGTTCGGCTTCGTGGGGGCGGGCCTGACGCTCGTGCTCGTGTGGCGGCAGCTCGCGCACATCGCGCACGCCCAGGCGGACTGACTACTCCCCGGTCGCCCCGTCCGCGAGCTCTCGCACCACGTCCAGGTGACCCACGTGCCGGGCATACTCCTGCAGCACGTGGAAGCAGATCCACAGCAACGTGGGCGGGGTGCCGTGCACCGCGTCGTCGGGCGCGAACCGGCCGCCCGTCGCCGCCCGCTCGGCGAGGTCGTGGTGCGCCAGGACGTCGCGCGTCCGCTCGCCCCCCGCGTGCAGCGCCGCCACCAGCTCCGCCCGGCCGACGTCGTCCGGCACGTGCCAGGGGCTCTCCGGGACGTCGTCGGCGTTGTCGCCCCACGGGTGAGCCACCTGCTCGCCCAGGAAACCCCAGACGAACCAGCGACGCTCCATGTGCACCAGGTGCGTCAGCAGCTCCAGAAGGGTCCACCCCGACGGCAGCAGGCTGGTGCGCAGCTGCGCGTCGGACATGCCGTCCAGCTTCCGGTCCACGACCGACCGGTAGTAGTCGAGGTACGCGACGAACTGATCGGAGGAGTTCGCAGAGTCCAGCCGGGGCTCGACGTCGGAGAGGGGCATGAAGCGAGCGTATGCCGCACCGGGTGTGGCGGTGATATCAGATGTCGCGACCTGGAAATATGACCAAGTCCTGACCAAAGTGCGCCTGAGAGGATTCGAACCTCCGACCTACCCTTTAGGAGAGGGTTGCTCTATCCACTGAGCTACAAGCGCATGCCTCGACGAAGAAGGCGACCCACAGCGTAGCGCGCGTCGAGGCTCCTCCATCGTCACCTGGAGCCCGACCGCGACCGGTCAGCGCGGCAGATTCGGTTCGCGTCGGCAGTTCGAACTGCCGACCTGACCTCAAAGTGCCGCCCCGACGAGAGCCTGTTGATCAGACCCAGCGCGCCGGGTCGGCGACCACCGACCGCAGCACCTCCCGCGCGCCGCCGGTGAGCGCGGCGTGCTTGCCGGCCGCGGCGGGGCGGACGTCGACCGGCGCGAAGGGCGCGGCGAGCGCGCGCTCCTCCACCACCCCCGCCACGACGTGGCCGACCCACCCGTACAGCTCGACGTACGCGCCGCCGAGCACGATCGTCGAGACGTCGACGAGGTTGACGAAGGTCGCGAGCGCGGCGCCGAGCGCCCGGCCGCCGCGGCGCACGGTGTCGAGCGCGGCGACGTCGCCGGCGCGCAGCAGGTCGACCACCGCGTCCACCGGCGCGGACGTCGGGAGGCCCGATCCGCGCAGCAGCACCTCCTTGCCCGCGTACTGCTCGAGGCAGCCGGAGGCGCCGCAGGAGCAGCGCGGCCCGGAGGGGTCGACGACGACGTGGCCGATCTCGCCGTTCCAGCCCCGCTCCCCCAGGAAGAGCTGCCGGTCGACGACGATCCCCGCGCCCACTCCGACGTCGCCGGAGACGTACAGGAACGACGGTGGCACGTCGCCGGCGAGCTCGGCGAGCGCCGCGAGCTTCGCCTCGTTCGCCACCTCGACGTCGAGCGCCCGCCCGTCACCGGCGCGCAGGTCGAGCTCGGGTACGGGCTCGAGCGACGACCAGCCCAGGTTGGGCGCCACCTCGAGCCGAGCGCCGCGGGCGTCGACGAGCCCCGGCAGCGCGAGCCGCGCCCCGGCCACCCGCATGCCGGCGGCCTCGACCTCCGCGATCGCCTCGGCGGCGAGCGCCCGGAGCCGGGCGAGCACCTCGCGAGGGTCGGAGTCGTGCAGGGACCCCGTCTCGACGCGCTCGGCCACGACGTCGCCCACGAGGTCGAGGGCGCGCACGCCGAGGTAGTCGACGTTCACCTCGAGGCCGAGCCCGACGACGGACCGGCCGGCGGGCACGAGCGGGACGGCGGGGCGTCCGGCCCGCTGGGCGGCGACGGGCGGCAGCTCGGCCACGAGGCCCCCGGCCACGAGCCGGTCGACGAGGGTCGAGACGGTGGCGCGGGTGAGGCCGCTGGCGGCGGCGACGTCGGCGCGGGACGGCGGTGCGGTGGCCTCGAAGACGGCCGCGGCGACGAGGCGCAGGTTCCGCTCGCGGAGGGTGTGCTGGCGCGACGCGGACCCGCCGTCGGGCACGCGGGGCGCGGCGGCGGGCGTCGTCGTCGAGATGGCTGGCACGTGTTGACTCTAGACCAGCGACGCGCAATAGTTCAGCCGTACAACAAAACGCCGCACGGACGCGGTGTCGCTCGATCGCACGCCGTCCCGGCACGCTCGACGCCCCCGACCCGGCAACCCGAACTCGACGAGGAGAACCCCATGAGCGACATCAAGTACTCGTTCGGCCTGTGGACCGTCGGCTGGCCGGCCGCCGACCCGTTCGGCACCGCGACCCGCCCCGACCTGGACCCCGCGGACTCGATCCGCAAGCTGGCCGACCTCGGCGCGTGGGGCTTCACCTTCCACGACAACGACGTCTTCCCGTTCGGCGCCGAGGGTGCAGACCGCCAGAAGCACATCGACTCGGTGAAGAAGGCCTCCGAGGAGTCCGGCCTCGTCTGCGAGATGGTCACCACCAACACCTTCACGCACCCGATCTTCAAGGACGGCGCGTTCACCTCGAACAACCGCGAGGTCCGTCGCTACGGCCTGCGCAAGGTGCTGCGCAACGCCGACCTGGCCGCCGAGATGGGCGCCTCGACGTTCGTCATGTGGGGCGGCCGCGAGGGCACGGAGTACGACAACTCCAAGGACCTGCACGCCGCGCACGCCCGCTACGCGGAGGGCATCGACACCGTCGCCGCCTACATCAAGGAGAAGGGCTACGACCTGCGCATCGCGCTGGAGCCCAAGCCGAACGAGCCCCGCGGCGACATCTTCCTGCCGAGCATCGGCCACGCGATCGCCCTCATCGACACGCTCGACCACGGCGACATCGTGGGCCTCAACCCGGAGACGGGTCACGAGCAGATGGCCGGCCTCAACTACACGCACGGCCTCGCGCTGGCGCTGTACGCGGGCAAGCTGTTCCACATCGACCTCAACGGCCAGCACGGCCCGAAGTACGACCAGGACCTCGTCTTCGGCCACGGCGACCTGCTGAGCGCCTTCTTCACGGTGGACATGCTCGAGAACGGCTTCCCGAACGGCGGCCCGCGCTACGAGGGCCCGCGCCACTTCGACTACAAGCCGAGCCGCACCGAGTACCTCGACGGCGTGTGGGAGTCGGCCAAGGCGAACATGGAGACGTACGACATGCTCGCCGCGAAGGCGAAGGCGTACCGCGAGGACGCCGAGGTGCAGCAGGCGTTCGAGCACGCCGGCATCTTCGAGCTGGGCGAGCCGACGCTGGCCGAGGGCGAGTCGTTCGACACCTTCCTCGCGGACCGCTCCGCCTACGAGGACGTCGACATCGACGCGGTCGCCGAGCGCGACTACGGTCTGGTGCGTCTCCACCAGCTCGCGCTGCGTCACCTCATCGGCTGAGCACAGCGCTCACCCTGCCGGTCGAGCCTGTCCGGACCGCCGCGGTCCGGACAGGCTCGACCGGCGACAGCCCGTACCGAGAAGGAAGCAACGATGCCCCTCGTCGCCGGCGTGGACACGTCCACGCAGTCCTGCAAGATCGTCGTGCGCGACGCCGAGACCGGCGCCCTGGTGCGCTCCGGCACCGCGAAGCACCCCGACGGCACGTCGATCGACCCGCAGCACTGGTGGGACGCGTTCCGGTCCGCGGCGCGGGAGGCCGGCGGCCTCGACGACGTCGCCGTGATCGCCGTCGGCGGTCAGCAGCACGGGCTCGTCGCGCTCGACGCCGAGGGGCGCGTGATCCGCGACGCGATCCTGTGGAACGACACCCGCTCCGCCGCCGCGGCCGAGGACCTGATCGACGAGCTCGGCGACGGCGACCCTGCGACAGGCTCAGGACACCGCCGCGCCGCGGGTGCCCAGGCCTGGGCCGACGCCGTCGGGTCGGTGCTCGTCGCCTCCCTCACCGTCACCAAGCTGCGCTGGCTGCGCGACGCCGAGCCCGAGAACGCCGCGCGCGTCGCCGCCGTCGCGCTCCCCCACGACTGGCTGAGCTGGCGGATCGCCGGGTACGGACCCGAGGGCGAGTCGCCGCTCGGCCCGCGGCTCGACGCGCTGTTCACCGACCGCTCCGACGCGTCCGGCACCGGGTACTACGACGCCGAGGCCGACGGAGGGGCCGGTGCGTACCGGCCCGACCTGCTGAAGCTGGCCCTGGGGCGCGACGACGTCGCGCTCCCCCGCGTGCTCGGCCCGGCGGACTCCGGCGGCGTCGCCCACGCGTCGGTCGCCGGCGCGGACGTCTCCGGCGGCGCCCTGCTCGGCCCGGGGGCCGGCGACAACGCCGCGGCCGCGCTCGCGCTCGGCATGACCCCCGGCGACATCGCGATCTCGATCGGCACGTCCGGCGTGGTGTCCGCGGTGGCGCCGGCGCGCACGGCCGACGGCTCGGGCGCGATCAACGGCTTCGCCGACGCCACCGGCAACGCGCTCATGCTCGCCGTCACCCTCAACGCCGCCCGCGTGCTCGACGCGGCCCGCGCGGTGCTCGACGTCGACGTGCACGAGCTCGCCGACCTCGCGCTCGCCGCCCCGCCGGGCTCGGACGGCCTCGTGCTCGTGCCGTACCTCGAGGGCGAACGCACCCCCAACCGCCCCGACGCCACCGGCACGCTGCACGGCGTCCGGCTGGCGACGTCGACCCGCGAGCACCTGGCCCGCGCCTACGTCGAGGGCATGCTCTGCGGCCTGGCCGACGGGCTCGACGCCCTGCGCGCCCAGGGGGTGCCGATCGAGCGCGTCATGCTCATCGGCGGCGCGGCGCAGTCCCCCGCGGTGCAGCAGGTGGCCACGCAGGTCTTCGGGCTCGCGATCGGCGTCCCCGAGCCGGGCGAGTACGTGGCCGACGGCGCCGCGCGCCAGGCGGCGTGGGTGCTCGCAGCCGCGGGCGACCCGGGCGCCGCCGCGCCGGCATGGTCGACGACGATCGCGACCACGCTGGACGCCGACCCCCGGCCCGTCGTCCGCCAGCAGTACGCCGCCGTCCGCGACCTGGTCTGAGCCGGTGGCCGAGCCCATGACCGGCGCCGCCATCACGGCGCGGCCCGCCCACCCCGTCCTCGCGGACGGCCTCGCGACGGTCGTCGCCCGCGCGCACGAGCTCGACGTCGCCGTGCACACCGTCGACGTGCGCGCGGGAGGCGAGCGGCTGCTCGCCGCCGGGGCCACGACGCGCGGCCACGACGTCCCGCAGCGGATGTACTCGGTGTCCAAGACGATCACGGGTCTCGCCGTCGGCCTGCTCGCGGCCGAGGGCGCGCTGAGCCTCGACGACCCGGTCGTCCGGCACTTCCCCGACCTCGTCGCGGACGTCCCGGCGCACCCGTGGCTCGAGGCCACGACGTTGCACCACATGCTCGCGATGGTGGGCCCGCACCGCTCGACGACGTACAAGGTGCGCGAGGGCGGCTGGCTCGAGTCGTACTTCCGCGTGCCGCCCACGCACCCGCCGGGCACGCTGTTCACCTACGACACCAGCGCGTCGTACACGCTGGCCGCGCTCGTGGAGCGGACCACCGGCGGCGCTCTCGCCGACTACCTGCGCCCGCGGGTCCTCGACCCGATCGGCGTCAGCCCCGGTCTGCGCTTCCTGCCCGGCCCGGACGGCTTCAGCCACGGCGGCTCCGGCCTGATCTGCACTCCCGACGACCTGGCCCGGCTGGCCCGCCTGCTGAACGACGGCGGCGTGCACGACGGCGCGCGGCTGCTCCCGGCGGACTATCTCGGGGCCGCGACGTCGCCGCAGTCCGACCCGGCCACCCAGACGTGGGGCGGCCCCTTCCGGTCGGCGTACGGATACCAGCTGTGGCTGCCGCCCGCAGGCGGCTGGCTGATGTTCGGCCTCGGCGGGCAGATCGTCTACGGCGACCCGGAGCTGCAGGTCACCGTCGTCGTCACGGCCGACTCCCAGGCGGCGGCGAGCGGTGACCAGAAGCTGCTCGACCTCGTCCTCGACCACCTCGTCGAGCCCGCGCGCGCGCTCGCACGGGACGCCCGCGCCAACGCCGCACCCACCGTCACGGATCTCGCCTGGCCCGCGCCGCGGCACGACGCCGCGCACGCGCGCCCCCTGACCGGCACCTGGGCTACGCGCACCCCCGACTCCGGCCCGGACAGGCTCACCCTCGACGTCGACGCCGCCGGGGGGACGATCGCGTCGTCCGACGGCTGGTCGATCGCGCTCGCCACGGCGGGCGCGCGCGCCACGAGCGTGCACGGCGAGCCGGCGATCGTCACCGCGGGCTGGTCCGGCCCGGGCACCCTCGACGTCCGCGTGGGCGCGCACGGCGACGAGCTGGCCACGATCCGGCTGCGCCTCGCGCTGGCGGACGACGGCACTCTCGCCGTCCAGTCGCAGGGCTTCGGCGAGACGCTCGAACCGCGCTGGACGTTCCACGCCGCCTTCGCGCCGGCCGCCGGCTGAGCCGGGGTTTCGACAGGCTCCACCCTCGGATCGGTGGTCGAGCCTGTCGAGACCCGGCTCGGGGTCTCGACAGGCCCGGCCGTCGGGTGCGGTCAGCCGTTCGCCGCGGCGTGAGACGCGGTGAACTCCTCGAGGATCTGGTCGAGCCCCTGGCCGCCCAGCCCGTCGATGACGGCCTCGTACCCCGCCATGTCGATCTGTCCCACGAGGTACTGGTTGTAGGCGTCCTTGGCCTCGCCGTAGAGCGTGGTCCACTGCCGGTCGTACGTCTCCGAGGTCAACGACTGCGTCGGGTTGACGACGGAATACTCCTCGTTCTCCGCCATCTTCTCGTTCCCCTCGTCGACGTACGGCTCGGAGCTCTTGTACGTCACGACCTTCTCCGACGGCCGCGACGACGCGTACGGCTGCACCTCCTGCTCCCAGAGGGTCTGGTCGGTGATGGAGACGGCGCCGTCGCCGTCGACCTCGTAGTGCGTGCCCTCGATGCCGTTGGTCATGAGGCCGTAGGCCTCCTCGTCCAGCAGCTTGTCGACGAACCCGAGCACCTTCTTCAGCTCCGCCTCGGACTTCACGTACTCCTTGGGGAACGCGAGCCAGCCGCCCATGCCCCCGCCCGTGTCGGTGAGGATGCGGCGCGGCACGTCAGCGGACGTCATGTCGTTGACGAGCGCCCACTTCATCGGCGTCTCGGGGTCGCTGTCCTGCGCGGTCGCGAGATAGCCCTTCGCCTCGAACAGGCCCGTGACGACGATGCCGCCCTTGCCCTGGGCGATCGCGTCCAGTTGGTTCGTCTTCTGCATGGTGACGAACTCCTGGTTCACGGCGCCGGACTCGTACACGCCGCGGTACCACTCCATCGCGCGCTTGAACTCGTCGCTGGCGAACACCGCGTGCACCTGGCCGGCGTCGTCGACCGTGAAGTCGTCGCCCGCCCCGAAGTAGCCGCTCAGCGAGCGGAAGCCCAGGTCGAAGCTCTCCTCACGGTCGAGGAACCCGGTCGTGTCGTCCTTGCCGTTCCCGTCCGGGTCCTGCGTGGCGAACGCCTCGGCCACCTCGGTCAGGTCCTCGATCGTGTGCGGCACCTCCAGGCCCAGGTTGTCCAGCCAGTCCTGCCGCACCAGCACGCCGTAGCGCGCCTTGTTCTTCTGCACCGGCACGCCGTACAGGTGGCCGTCGATCCGGGCGGACGCCACGGTCTGCTCGTCGATCGTCGCCAGGTTCGGGTAGTCCGCCAGGTACTTCTCGACGTCCCAGAACATCCCCGACTTCAGCGACTGGCGCACGGTCGCGCTGTCTGCGGGGGCCATCGACACGATGTCGGCCAGGTTGCCCGTGGACAGGGCCGAGTTGAGCTTCTCCGCCGACGACGCCGCCGGCACCCAGCTCACCTCGAGCTCCTCGCCGGTGTGCTCCTCCAGCGCCGACTCGATCGGGCCGTCCGCCTCCGGCGTCGTCGGCGTGTGGAGCGTGGCCATCCAGGTGATCGGACCGTCGGCGCTCTCCTCGCCTCCCTCGCCCGACCCGCCGCCGCAGGCGGTGAGCGCGAGGGCCGCGACCACCACCGCCCCGACCGCGCCGGCCCGACCGGACCTCCTGGTGCCTCGTCCCTGGACTCGTCGCATCATGCGTCTCCTCTCGTCGCACCTGCCTCGTCGCAGGTCGTGGGGTGGGTGGGCGTGCGGTGCCCGGGGCGTCAGCCCTTGACCGATCCGATGAGCGCGCCCTTGACGAAGAACCGCTGGACGAACGGGTAGACGATCAGCATCGGCAGGGTCGCGATGAAGATGACCGCCATCTTGACCGACTGTGCCGGCGGCACGACGTCCACCGCGCTCTCGTCGGCGTTCATACCGCTCGCGACGATGACGATCTGGCGCAGCAGCACCTGGATCGGCCACTTCGTGGAGTCGTTGATGTAGAGGATCGCGTTCTGGTACGTGTTCCAGTAGAAGACGGCGTAGAAGAGGCCGATGGTGGCGATCGACGCCAGCGCCAGCGGCAGCACGATCCGCACGAACACGCCCAGGTCGGAGCAGCCGTCGATCCTCGCGGCCTCCTCCAGGCTGTCCGGGATGCCCTGGAAGAAGCTGCGCATGATCACGAAGTTGAACGCGTTGATGGCCACCGGGAGGATCAGCGACCACAGCGAGTCGATGAGCCCGAGGCTGTTCACCACGATGAACGTGGGGATCATGCCGCCGCTGAAGAGCATCGTGAACACCACGAGGAAGTTGATGACCCGGCGGCCCCGGAGGTACCGCTTCGACAGCGCGTACGCCATGAGCGACGTCAGCAGCAGGCTGACGAACGTGCCGACGGCGGTGACGAACACCGAGACGCCCATGGCCCGGAAGATCGTCGACGTCGACAGGATGTACCGGTAGGCGTCCAGCGAGAACGTCTGCGGGATCAGCACGAACGGGCGGGTCGCGAGCTCGCCCGGCGTCGCGAGCGAGCTGCCCAGCACGTTGACGAACGGCAGCACGCAGATCAGCGCGAAGCCGGTCAGGACGATCACGTTCACCACGCGGAAGACGCGCTGCCCCGTGGTGGGGCGGTGGATCCGGCTCGGCTCGCGGGTGGCGCGGTCCGCTCGCGGCGCTGCGAGGGTCTTGCTCATGAGGTGCTCCCGGTCTCGGACGTGGGGTCGGGCGTCTGGCCGACGGTCGGGTCGGGCCGCCGCAGGGCGAACAGACCCGCGGCGACGAAGAAGAGGAAAGCGATCGGGTACAGCACGAGCTGGCTGCCGAACAGGCACACGAGCCCGGCCCCGAGGAACCACCAGCCGGTGGAGCGGCGGACGGGGCGGCGGCGCGCGACGTAGATCCCGGCCGCGGAGACGAGCAGCACGACGACGAGCGTGAGGCCGAACCAGGCGGCCAGCGTGCGGGCGGCGTCGTAGGCGTCGGCGGACGCGACCGCGACGCCCGCGTCCGTCATCGCGGGGTACAGGGTGTCGAGGAACGCCTGCTCGTCGGTCCGGTTCATCACGAGCGCGAAGCCGCCGAGGAACACCGCCGAGGCGACCATGCCCACGACCGCGAGCCACGTCTCTGCGGTGCGGCGGATCGTGGGCACGGCGTCCGCACGGGCCCGCACCGCACCGGCGCGCACGCCCTGCCCGTGGTCACGCATCGAGACGGTCGCCATCGACCCTCACCTCCGTCAGCCGCAGCGTGGGGCTCTCCTCGACGACGACGCCGGGCCCCTCGCAGCCCTCGATGCGCACACGCGAGAGGTCGGAGTCGACGACGAAGCCGAGGTGGAGGCCCGCCCGCCGCATCTCGGGGACGCCGTCCGCCATCGCGGGGACGCCGGGGACGGCGTCGGCGGCGTAGGAGATCGTGATGTCGTCGAGCGTGACGTCCGTCAGCGGCTGCTCGGGCAGCCCGTAGAGGTGCCCGGCGGCGGCGTGCACGTCGCGCGCCGTGATGTGCGCCAGGTGGATGCGGCGGAAGACCGGCGTCGTGTCGCCCACCGGGTGCGGGTTGCGGTCGGCGACGTGCGGCTCCTTGCCGTCCGGCCCGCAGAAGTAGTAGGGGTTGATCACGAACGGGGTCATCACACCCCGCATCACGACGTTCGTCACCCGGACGTCCTCGACCACCCCGCCGCGACCGCGTCGCGCCTTGATGCGGATGCCGCGGTCGGTGCCCTCGAAGACGCAGTTGCTGATGACGACGTCGCGCACCCCGCCGCTCATCTCCGAGCCGATGACGACACCGCCGTGGCCGTGCACCATCGTGCAGTTGGTAATGGCGATGTTCTCGCAAGGGATGCGCTCGGGGTCGTGCTCGGTGCCGGCCTTGATGACGACACAGTCGTCGCCGACGTCGATGTGGCAGTCGCTGATCCGCACGTTGCGGCACGACTCGGGGTCGATCCCGTCGGTGTTGGGCGAGTCCGGCGGGTTGACGATGACGACGTTCGTGATGGTGACGCCGTCGCACCGCAGGGGGTGCACCGTCCAGCTCGGCGAGTTGGTCAGCCGCACGTCGCGGATCGTGACCCGCTCGCAGTCGTGCAGGCCCACCAGCGTGGGCCGGGGGTGGGCCAGCGACGCCCGGTCGTTCCGGAACGTGTCCCACCAAGGGGCGCCGCCGCCGTCGATCGTGCCGAACCCGGTGATCGCCACGTCCGTCTCCCCCGCCGCGTACAGGCACGGGGAGTGGATCGTGGCCGGGGCACCCTCCCAGCGGGCGTCGACCGGCGGGTACAGCGCCGGGTCGGGCACGAACTGGAGCACGGCGCCCGCCTCGAGGTGCAGCTCCACGTGCGAGCGCAGGCGCAACGCCCCGGTGCGGTGGGTGCCGGCGGGCACGACCACGGTGCCGCCGCCCGTCGCCGCGGCGTCGTCGATCGCGGCCTGCAGGGTGGCCGTGGCCAGGGTGTCGTCGAGGGTGTGCACGTGTCGCCTCTCGGGTCGGTCGGGTCCGCCGGTCGAGCTTGTCGAGACCGCTACGGGTCCCGACAAGCTCGACCGGCGGGTCGGCGGGGAAGGTCAGCCGTTCACCTTGGCGTACGCCGCGGTGTACTCCTCGATGATCTGGTCGAGGCCCTGGCTGCGGAGCCCTTCGATCACGGCGTCGTAGTCGGCCATCTCGATCTGCCCGGTGATGTACTGGTTGTAGGCGTCGTTCACCTGCTCCTCGATGGTCGACCACTGCCGGTCGAACGTGTCCGAGGACAGCGACTGGGCCGGGTTGATGACGACGTCGGGCTCCTGCTCCGCCATCTTCTCGTTCGCCTCGTCGACGTACGGCGACGTGCTCTTGTACATCACGACCTTCTCCGACGGCCGCGAGGACGCGTACGGCTGCACCTCCTGCTCCCAGGCGGTCTGGTCGGTGATCGTCACGACGCCGTCGCCGTCGATCGTGTAGTGCGTGTCCTCGACGCCGTTGGTCATGAGGCCGAAGGCCTCCTCGTCCATCAGCTTGTCGATGAAGGTCAGCACCTTCTTCAGCTCGGCCTCGGACTTCACCTCGTTCTTGGGGAAGGCGAGCCAGCCGCCCATGCCGCCGCCCGTGTCCGTGAGGATGCGGTGGTCGACGTCGGCGGTCTTCATGTCGTTGACCAGCGCCCACTTCATGGGGGTCTTCGGGTTCGCGCTCTCGGCGAGGGCCTGGTAGTTCTTCGCCTCGAACAGGCCGGTGACGACGATGCCGCCCTTGCCCTGCGCGATGGCGTCCTGCTGGTTCGTCTTCTGCACGGTGACGAACTCCTGGTTCACGGCGCCCTTCTCGTACACGCCGCGGTACCACTCCATCGCCTCCTTGAAGGCGTCGGTGGTGAACGCGGGCACGACCTGGCCGTCGCCGGTGACCTCGAACTTGTCCCCGGCGCCGAAGTAGCCGGTGAGCGACCGGAAGCCGACCAGGAAGCTCTCCTCCCGGTCGATGAACCCGGTGGTGTCGTCCTTGCCGTTGCCGTCCGGGTCCTGCGTGGCGAACGCCTCGGCGACCTTGGTCAGGTCCTCGATCGTGTGCGGGGTCTCGAGGCCGAGCTTGTCCAGCCAGTCCTGGCGGACCAGCACGCCGTAGCGCGCCTTGATCTTCTGGAACGGCACGCCGTAGAGCTTGCCGTCCAGCTTCGCCGCCTCGAGCGTCTCGGGGTCGATCTTCGCGAGGTTCGGATAGTCGGCCAGATACTTCTCGACGTCCCAGAACTGGCCGGAACCGAGCGCCTGGCGCACCTGCGTGCTGTCGCCCATCGTGAGGGAGACGATGTCGGCGAGCTTGCCCGACGCCAGGGCGGAGTTGATCTTCTCCTCCTTCGAGGCGTCCGGCACCCACTGCATGTCGAACTCCTGGCCGGTGTACTCCTCGAGGGCCGACTCGATGACGCCGTCCTTCTCCGGCGTCGTCGGCGTGTGGAGCATCGCCATCCAGCTGATGGGGCCGTCGTCGACCTCGGCCTCCTCGCCGGATCCCCCGTTGCCGCAGGCGGTCAGGGCGAGGGCGGCGACCGCCGCCACCGCCGCGCCCTTGACGAACATGCCTGTCCTCATGGTGTGACTCCTTCGTGTCATGCCACCTGCTCCGTCGCAGGTGCGTCGATGGAACTGCGGTGCGGCGCGAGGGTGCCCGGCTGCTCCGGGGCCTGCGCCAGGGGACGGAAGACGATGCGGGTGACGACGCCGACCGCGCAGGCCGGGATCCCCACCCCGAAGAGGACGAGGAGCGGCGACGCGAACTGCCACAGCAACCACCCGGTGAGGGCGACGGCGGTGGAGCCGAGGATCGTCCAGTGCAGCGAGCCGAAGCCGATCAGCAGTGCGCTCGCGAGCTGCCGGTGAACCGGTGCGACGTCTGTCGCGACCATCACCGGGAACACGTACGCGGCGGCGACGCCGAGGACCACGAGCGCGACGACGTTCAGCGCCTGCACGGTCCAGCTGGAGGCGCCGAAGACGTTGGTGACGATGACGGCGCCCGCGCCCGCGAGGATCCAGCTGACGACCATCGCGCGCCACGGCTGCTCCCGGACGCCGGCCACGAAGGTCCGCGCGACCGGCGGTGTCTCCCCGCGCCGGAACCAGCCGTCCACGTACCGCGCGAGGGAGTACGACGCCGGGCCGGCGCCGAACAGGCCGAGCCCGAGGACGGTCGTCGCGATCCAGAGCACGTTGAGGTAGGCGAACCGGTACACGCCGGTCAGGAACGTGTTGATCCGGACGAAGCCCTCGAAGGAGAACATCAGTAGACGCCCTCTTCGCCGAACCTCTTCGCGAGGCGGTTCGCCATGATCACCAGGACCAGGCCGACCAGGCCCTTGAAGAGCCCCACCGCGGCGGCGTAGCTGAGCTGCCCGTTCTCGATACCCGTCGTGTACACGTAGGTGTCGAAGATGTCGCCCACCGAGCGGTTGAGCGAGTTCATCACCAGGAACATGTGCTCGAAACCGAGCTCCAGGAAGTCGCCGATGGCGAGGATGAACATCACGATGATGGTGGGCCGGATGGCCGGGAGCGTGATGTGCCAGGTCTGGCGCATCCGCCCGGCGCCGTCGAGCTCCGCGGCCTCGTAGAGCTGCGTGTCCACCGCCGTCATCGCGGCGAGGTAGACGATGGTGCCCCAGCCGGCGCCCTTCCAGATCTCCTGCCCCACGTACAGCGGCCGGAGCCAGTCCGGGTCGGTGAGGAACGGGATCGGCTGGCCGCCCCACTCGACGATGAGGTTGTTGACCGCCCCGCCGTCGGTCGAGAGCAGCACGTAGAAGATCGACGCCACGATGACCCACGACATGAAGTGCGGCAGGTAGATGACCGTCTGCACGCTGCGCTGGAAGACCTTGGTGCGGACCTCGTTGAGCAGCAGCGCCAGGATGATCGGCACCGGGAACGCGAAGACCAGCAGCAGCAGCGAGATCACCACGGTGTTGCGCAGCAGCACCAGGAACGTGTCCTCGGTGAAGAACCGCACGAAGTGGTCGAAGCCGACCCACGGGCTGCCGCCGATGCCGAGGAACGGCATGTAGTCCTGGAACGCGATGACCAGGCCACCCATGGGCGCGTACTTGAAGGCCAGGAAGTACAGGATCCCCGGCACGGCCATGAGGTAGAGCGCCTTGTGCTTCCACAGCGCCGACGCCCGCTTCCGGCGCGGGCGCGACGGCGTGGCAGAGCCGGTCGTCGGCGTCGTCGGTGCCGCGGTCTCCGCGGCGGTGACCGCGCTCATCGCGCGAGCCCCTCGTCGTTCATCACAACCACCATTGGCGTGCCCCTCTGCTCTTCCTCGAGCTGTCCGCGCTCCTGGTGAAACGCGCCGGTAACCGGTTTCTCGGAAACGTACCGGACAGGTACGCCCAACGGCAAGCGCCTTCCACAGATCGGTGTCGAGATCGTGACGTGACGGCCTGCTCCCCCGGCCGGAGGAGGCGGTTCACCCGTGCCGGGGAGGCGCCGGAGCGGGCCGCTCGCGGAGGCTCGAGGCCATGGACACCACACGCTCCCCCGGCACCGGCCTCGCGCGCACCGGCGGCTTCCTCCTGGTCGCCGTCTCCCTGCTGCACCTCCTCGCCACCACCATGAGGCACTGGCCCAGGTGGCTCGCCGGCGAGCTCCGCGACAGGTCCGCGAGCGCCGAGTCCGTGGCCGTCTTCTGGTCCCAGCCGGCCGGGTTCGGCGTGGCCACGCTGCTCCTGGGGCTGCTCGCGGTCGGCGCCGCGCGGCGCGGCGCGCTGCTGCCCGGCTACGTCGCGTGGGCGCTGCTCGCCTGGGTGGCGCTGTGCATCGCGCTCGTCGGGCCGGGGAGCGGGTTCACCCTCGTCCTCGTGCCCGTCGCGCTGCTGGTCGTGGCCGACCTGCGCGGTCGGCGCGCGGCCCGTCGGACGGCAGCGCCCGACCGCGTCGCCGTCAGCGGGTGAGGTCGCGCCCCGGCGTCGGGCGGTAGGTCAGCACGCGGTGACGCAGGCCGCCCGGGCCGGACGACGTCGCCCACGCGCCGGTCCCTCCGGAGCCCGCCGAAGGGTCGTCGTCGACCTCCCACAAGCCGCCGTCGATGTCGGGGGCGAACGCGTCGCCCTCGACGTCGAGGTCGATCTCGGTGACGACGAGGCGGTCGGCGAGCGGAAGTGTCGCGGCGTAGACCTCGCCGCCGCCCATCACCCACACCTCGTCCCCGCCGGGGGCGGCGGCGGCGAGCGCCAGCGCCTCGTCGACGGACGCGGCCACCACCGGTCCGGTCCCCCCTGAGCTTGTCGAAGGGTCCGACCAGCCGGGGCGCCGCGTCACGACCACGTTGGTCCGCCCGGGCAGGGGCCGGCGCGGCAGCGACTCCCAGGTGCGGCGGCCCATGACCACGGGGTGGCCGGCGGTGGTCGCCTTGAAGTGCGCGAAGTCCTCGGGGACGCGCCAGGGGATGGTGCCGGCGGCGCCGATGACGGGCCGGCCCGCGGCGTCGCGCGCCTGGGCCCAGATCAGTCCGATCACGTCAGCTCGACCGCGCCGTCAGACGGCGACCGGGGCCTTGATGCCCGGGTGGTGCTGGTAGCCGAGCACCTCGATGTCCTCGTACGTGTAGTCGAGGATCGAGTCGCGCGGCGCGAGGCGCAGGGTCGGGTAGGGGTACGGGTCGCGCTCCAGCTGGGTGCGCACCTGCGCGGTGTGGTTGTCGTAGACGTGGCAGTCGCCGCCGGTCCAGACGAAGTCGCCCACCTCGAGCCCGGTCTGCGCGGCGACCATGTGGGTGAGCAGCGCGTACGAGGCGATGTTGAACGGCACGCCCAGGAACAGGTCGGCGGAGCGCTGGTACAGCTGGCAGCTGAGCTTCCCGTCGGCCACGTAGAACTGGAAGAGCAGGTGACAGGGCGGCAGCGCCATGTCGGCCAGCTCGGCCACGTTCCAGGCGCTGACGATGAGGCGGCGCGAGTCCGGGTTGACCTTGATCTGGTCGATCACGCCCGCGATCTGGTCCACGTGCTGGCCGTCCGGGGTCGGCCACGATCGCCACTGGACGCCGTACACCGGCCCGAGCTCGCCCTCCGGGGAGGCCCACTCGTCCCAGATCGTCACGCCGTGCTCCTGCAGCCAGCGCACGTTGGAGTCCCCGCGCAGGAACCACAGCAGCTCGTATGCGATCGACTTGAGGTGCACCCGCTTCGTCGTGACCAGCGGGAAGCCCTGCTGCAGGTCGTACCGCAGCTGGCGGCCGAACACGCTGCGCGTGCCCGTCCCGGTGCGGTCCTCCTTGTGCGTGCCGTGCTCCAGCACGTCGCGCAGGAGGTCCTCGTAGGGGGTGGGGATCGCGGCCATGCGGCCACCCTACGACCCTGCCGACGCCCGCGACGCGAGACGCGACGCGGTCGCCGCGCCGACGTCTCCGACGTCACACCCGGCGGCTGTCACGGAGCGGCACGCCGCGTGGTCGACGTGGTGAGAGCGCTCGACGGGCGCGGCACAGGAGGCAATGATGCGACGCATCGTGATCGTCGGTGGTGGCTACGCGGGCTTCACGGCGGCCCGTGAGCTGGAGAAGCGCCTGCGACGGGAGCTGCGGCGGGGCGAGGTCGAGCTGGTCATGGTCGACCCGCGCCCGTACATGACCTACCAGCCGTTCCTGCCGGAGGTGCTGGCGGGGTCGGTCGAGGCCCGGCACGCGGCGGTGTCGCACCGTCGTCACCTGCGCCGCACGCGCCTGGTGGACGGGTCCGTGACGCGGGTCGACCACGCGGACCGTGCGGTCGTCGTGCGGCCCCGGTCGGGCGCCCCGTATCGCCTGCGCTACGACGTCGTGGTGGTCACCGCGGGCGCGGTGACGCGCGTCTTCCCGGTACCCGGCGTCGCGGAGCACGCCATCGGGATGAAGCACGTCGAGGAGGCGGTGGCCATCCGCGACCGGCTGCTGACGTCGTTCGACCGGGCGGCGAGCCTGCCGCGCGGTCCGGAGCGGGAGCGGCTGCTCACGGTGACGTTCGTCGGCGGCGGGTTCTCCGGCGTCGAGGGTTTCGCCGAGCTGTTGTCGCTCGCGCACGACCTGCTCCCCCGCTACCCGGAGATCGACGCCGCCGAGCTGCGGTTCCACCTCGTCGAGGTCGGCGACCGCATCCTGCCGGAGGTGACGGAGCGCCCCGGCCGCTGGGTGGTGCGGCAGCTGGAGCGGCGCGGCGCGCACGTGCACCTCGGCACCGCGCTCACGTCCGCCGCGGGCGGCGTCGTGACCCTCTCGAGCGGCGAGTCGTTCGCGTCGGGCCTGCTCGTGTGGACCGCGGGCAACGCCGCGAACCCCGTGGTCGCGACGCACACCGACCTGCCGGTCGACACCCGCGGGTACGTCGTCGTGCGCCCCGACCTGCGGGTGGGCACCGACGACACGCCGGTGGACGACGCGTGGGCCGCCGGCGACGGCGCCGCCGTGCCCGACCTCGCGGTGCCGCGGCCCGGCGCCCTCGCCGTGCCGAACGCGCAGCACGCCGTCCGGCAGGGGCGACGCCTGGCGCGCAACCTCGCCGCGAGCCTCCGCGGCCGCCGGACCCGCCCGTACGTGCACGGCAGCCTCGGCGTGGTCGCGACCCTCGGTCTCGGTTCCGGGATCTTCCAGTTCCACCGGCTCGTGGTCCGGGGCCGGCTCGCGTGGCTGATGCACCGCGGGTACCACGTGCTCGCCATCCCGACCTGGGAGCGCAAGGCGCGCGTCCTCGCGGTGTGGCTGACCGCTGCCGGGTTCGGGCGCGACGTCGTCTCCCTGGCCTCGGTGCAGACGCCGCGCGCCGCGTTCGCCGAGGCGACCGCGCCCGGCGACGCCAGGACGGAGGAGGCTCAGGACGCCGCGGCGTAGCGCGCCAGCTTGTCCGGGTTGACCTGGACGAACACGTGCTCGACCCGCCCGGCGGCGATGTCGAGCGCCACGAGCGCGAACGGGGCGCCGTCGACGTCCACGACGATCGCGGGCAGCCCGTTCGCCTCCACCACCCGCACGGCGCCGGCGTTCCAGTACTTGCGCCACACGTTGTCGAGGAAGAGCGCCACCCGCGCCAGGCCGACGAGCTCGACGCGCGACGCGTGCACCCGCCCGCCGCCGTCCGGCCGCGCGACGACGTCGTCGGCCAGGTAGCGCTCGAAGCGGGCGAGGTCGCCCTCGTGGGCGGCGGCCACGAGCTCGTCGAGCAGACGCCCGTGCTCGCCCGGGTCGACGGGCACGGCCTCACGCGTGCCGAGCCGGTCGCGGGCCCGCCGCGCGAGCTGCCGGGCGTGCGCCTCGGTGAGGTCGAGGATGTCCGCGATCCGGCGGTAGGGGTAGCCGAACGCCTCCCGCAACACGTAGACCGCGCGCTCCAGAGGGCTGAGCCGCTCCATGAGCAGCAGCGTCGCCAGCTCGAGGGCCTCCGCCCGCTCCGCGCCGAGCGCCGGGTCGCCGGAGGTGTCGACCGGCTCGGGGAGCCACGGCCCCACATAGGTCTCGCGCCGGGCGCGGGCCGACGTCGCCGCGGTGATCGCCAGGCGCGTCGTCACGGTGGTGGGGAACGCCGCCGGGTTCCGCACAACGGCGCGGTCGGTGCCCTGCCACCGGATCCAGGCGTCCTGCACCACGTCCTCCGCCTCCGCCACGCCGCCGAGCATGCGGTAGGCGATGCCGAACAGCTGCGGCCGCACCGCGAGGAACGCGTCGAGCGCCCCGGCGTCCTCGGTCTCGTCGAGGACGTGGGGGCGCTCCGGCGCGGGCTGGGGCGTCGTCATGCGGTCAACGTACGCGCGCCCCGCACCGCGCGGCAGGGGTCGGCCGGGTGACGCGGCCGGTCATGTCGTGGCGCTCCCCGCGACGAAGTCCGCGAACGTCACCGCGCCGAGCCGGGCGTCCCCCTGCGGCACGATCGAGTCCTGGGCGAGCACCGCCCCGAAGTACGGGGCGGCAGGGTCCGCCGCCACCTCGCGGGGGTCGCCGGCGATGGCGCCGCGAATGAACTCGTCGAACCGGACCCGGTCCGGGCCGGCGACGTCGTACGCGCCGTCGCGCGGCTCCCCCATGGCCGCCTCGGCCACGAACCGCGCGACGTCCGCCGAGGCGATCGGCTGGAACGCGACCGGCGGGATGCGCACCGTCCCGTCGATGGCGGCACCGTCGGCGATCCGCGGTGCGAACTCGAAGAACTGCGTGGCCCGCACCACGGTCCACGGGACGCCCCCGTCGCGCACCAGCTCCTCCTGCGCCACCTTGGCCCGCAGATACCCCGAGTCGGGGTTGCGGTCGGCCCCGACGATCGACAGGACCACGTGGTGCCGCACGCCGGCCCGCTTCTCCGCGTCGAGCAGCGTGCGCGTCGACGCGGTGAAGAAGTGCAGCACGTCGTCCGGGGCGAACGACGGCGAGTTGGACACGTCGACGACGACGTCCGCCCCGTCGAGCGCGGCATCCACCCCCTCGCCGGTCAGGGTGTCCACACCGGTGCTGGGCGCGGCCGCGGCGGCCTCGTGCCCAGCCTGCGTGAGCAGCGCGATGACCTGCGTCCCGATCAGTCCCGTCCCACCGACGACCACGATCTTCATGAGCCTGTCCTCTCTGCGGCGCGCGGCCCCGGCGGCCGCCCGACACCCTCTCGACCATGGCCACGCGCGTTCCGTGACAGGGCACGGGTGTGACGCCCGCCACCGTGCGCCGCCCGGCGCAGGTCGTGGAATCGAGCAGCCCGCTCGCACGTTCTCCCCGGAACGTCCCGGACTCCCCGGGCCGAGCAGTGGGAGGATCGCCTCATGACGGAGCAGAGCACCACGACCGAGACCGCCGCCGGCCGCGAGACCGACACCGCGGCCCCCGTGACGCCGTCGCCCACCGACCCGCTGTGGGTGGAGCGCACCGGGACCCGGACGTACCGCGGGCACTCCGCCCGCGGCGCGAGCGTGGAGGTCGGCCCTGTCGAGGCCGGCGCCGTGTTCACGCCGGGCGAGCTGCTCAAGATCGCGCTCGCGGCGTGCGCGGGCATGAGCAGCGACACGAAGTTCGCCCGCGTGCTCGGCGACGCCTACGAGGCCGTGATCCGCGTCGAGGACGCGAAGGACATGGACGAGGACCGCTACCCGGTGCTCACCGAGCGGTTCGAGATCGACCTGTCCGGTCTCGACGACGCGACGCGGAACAAGACCCTGCTCCTCGCGCAGCGCTCCATCGACCGCGCCTGCACGGTGGGCCGCACGCTCAAGGCCGGCGCCCTGGTGCCGCCGGCGGTGTTCGAGCAGCCGGCGGACGCCGACGGCGCGGAGGACGCCGCGTCGTGAACGCATCCGACGGGGACCACGGCACGGGTGGCGACACGCGCCCGGGCGACGACGCGAGGCCGGACGAGGTCGTCCGGCGCGACGACGCCCACGACGTCGCCGAGCCCCAGGACCCGGCCACGCGCCGCGCGGAGTGGGCGCAGTACCGCTCGACACCGGTGCTGGACGCGCTGCTCGACAAGGCGGTGACGATCCCGTCGGCGGCGATCCACAAGCACGTGGACCGGCTGCGGGCGCGCAACCCCGAGGCCGACCCGGCAGGCATCGTGCGGATCCTGGAGAAGGAGTACCTCACGCTGCTCACCACGGCCGGCGGGGCCGTCGGCGCGGCGGCCGCGGCGCCCTCGGTCGGGACGGCCGCGGCGACTGCCCTCACCACGGGCGACGTGGCGACGTTCTTCGCCTCGTCGGCGGCGTTCGCGCTGGCCGTCGCCGACGTGCACGGCATCGAGATCGACGACGTCCCGCGCCGGCGCGCGCTGCTCCTGGCCACCGTGCTGGGCGACCGTGGCGCGAAGGACGTGGAGAACGCGATCGGCGGCTCCTCGGTGGCCTGGGGCAAGGTGCTGCTCACGTCCATGCCGCAGACCACGATCAAGCGGGTCAACAACACTCTCGCCCGCCAGTTCCTCAAGCGGCAGGTCGCCAAGCAGGGGTCGCTCGCGCTGGGCCGCCTGCTGCCGTTCGGCGTGGGGTTCGTGGTGGGCATCGCCGGTGGCCGGGCGCTGGGCCACGGGGTCGTCGCGCAGTCCCGGCGCGCGTTCGGCCCGCCGCCCGAGCACTTCCCGCGCGTCGTGGAGGCAGTGCTCGAGCCGGGCGCCGACGTCCCCGAGCTGCGGGTGCTCGAGTCCCCCCGGCGCACCTCGCCGAGCCGGTGGCTGCCCCGCCGCAAGGGCCGCGACGGCGGTGCCCGACCCGGGGACGACCCGCAGTGACGTCGTCGCGCCGCGCCCGTCGCGTGGAGGTGGCCCGGATCGTGCCGGTGGACGCGTCGGTCGCGTTCGCCTGGGTGGCGGACCTGCGCACGCACCCGCGGTGGATCGTGGCGACCCGTCTCGAGGGCACCGCCGGGCGCGGCCCCGAGCTGGGCGACCGCTACACGATGGCGAGCGGCCCGGGCGCGCGACGCGCCCCCGGCAGCGGGCTGGGCCGCCTGGTGGTCATGGACAGCATGGTGGTGGAGCAGCTCGAGCGGCCGTCCACGGCCGCCGCGCGGGTGGGCCGCACCCGGCTGCGCAAGCTGGGCCCGGTGCTGCTCGGCGACGCCGGGTTCGACGTCGTGCCCCTCGACGAGCGGCGCTGCCGCGTCGTGTGGTGGGAGGAGGCCTACCTCGCCGGCCCGCTCCCCCGCGCCGTCACCGACCCCCTGGTCGGGCTCGCCCTGCGCGGGTTCATGCAGCTCTCGCTGGGACGCCTCGCCCAGGCCCTCGCGCGGCGCTCCTGACCGGCGATACCGACCGGCACGCCGGCCGGTCGACTGGCCCGTGGGACATGCTGCCGCCCGTCCGGGACGGCCGGTAAGGTCCGTGGGGTGAGCACCGAGGGTTCCTCCACGCCGTCGTCCACCACCCCGTCCGCCGGGGCGGCCGATCTCGCCGCCAGGCTCGACGACCTGCGCCGCGCGTACGCGGACCTGCAGGCCCGCGGCCTGAAGCTCGACCTCACGCGCGGCAAGCCGTCCGCCGAGCAGCTCGACCTCTCCGAGGCGCTGCTGGCCCTGCCCGGCGCGGGCACGCACACGGCCGAGGACGGCTCGGACACGCGCAACTACGGCGGGCTGGCGGGGCTGCCCGAGCTCCGCCGGATCTTCGCCGAGCTGCTCGGGGTGCCGGTCGACCAGCTCCTCGCCCAGGGCAACGCGTCGCTCACCCTCATGTACGACACGGTGGTGCAGGCGCTGCTGTTCGGCGTGCCGGGCTCGGAGCGGCCGTGGTCGCGCGAGGAGCAGATCACGTTCGTCTGCCCGGTGCCCGGGTACGACCGGCACTTCGCCATCTGCGAGGAGCTGGGCATCCGCATGGTCACCGTGCCCATGACCCCGGACGGCCCCGACGCCGAGGCCGTGGCGGCGCTCGTCGCCGACGACCCGACGGTCAAGGGCCTGTGGGTCGTGCCCACGTACGCCAACCCGGACGGCTCGGTGGTCTCCGAGGCCGTCGCGCGTCGCCTCGTCTCGATGCCCGCTGCGGCGCCCGACTTCCGCATCTTCTGGGACAACGCCTACGCCGTGCACCACCTCACGGAGCACGAGGCCAAGTCCGCGAACGCGCTCGACCTCGCCGCCGAGGCCGGCCACCCCGACCGCGTGCTGATGTACGCGTCCACCTCGAAGATCACGTTCGCCGGCTCCGGCGTCGCGTTCTTCGCGTCCTCGCCCGCGAACGTCTCCTGGTTCACGAAGCACCTCGGCATCCGGTCCATCGGCCCGGACAAGATCAACCACCTGCGGCACGCGACGTTCTTCGGCGACGCCGAGGGCGTACGCAACCACATGCGCAAGCACCGCGAGATCCTCGCGCCGAAGTTCCGCGCCGTCGTCGACATCCTCGACGAGCGCCTGGGCGACTCGGGCGTCGCCACGTGGACGCGGCCCGACGGCGGGTACTTCGTCTCCGTCGACGTCGTGCCCGGTACGGCGGCGCGCGTGGTGCAGCTCGCCAAGGAGGCCGGGATCGCCCTGACCCCCGCGGGCGCCACGTTCCCCTACCACCAGGACCCGGACGACCGGAACCTGCGGCTCGCCCCGACCATGCCGCCGCTGGACGAGGTGCGGGTCGCGATGGACGGCGTCGCCACCTGCATCCTGCTCGCCGCGGCGGAGGCCACCGCGTCCTGACCCCCGGCCTCCACGTCGTCGATGTGACCGTGGCCTCGTCGCGCGCCGGGACGGGGCCACGGTCACACCCGCAACGTGCGGAAACACAAGATCTTCGCGCTTCCTCACAGGGCGGGTCACGACCGCCCGCTGCGACCTGCACACGCCCGGCCTAGGCTGCTGGGGACGCCCGCGGCAGACGCCGGAGCCCGCGGCGCGCGGCCCTCGTGCCGGCGGGTGCGGCGGGCGTCGGACCGACGACCCCGACCTGGACGCGACCCTCCGTGACCTCTTCCCCCCGCCCCTCCGCCCCGAGCGACCCGGACGACGACGCGCACGACGACGCGCAGGCCGCCCCCGCCAAGACCCGGCTCTCGCTCACCCAGATCGTGGCGAGCGCGCTCGCCGCGGTCAGCGCCACCGTGCTGATGTCGTTCTTCGGCGTCGCGGGGACGATCATCGGTGCGGGCCTCGCGAGCGTCATCACGGTCATCGGCAACTTCCTCTACACGCGCTCGATCGAGAAGACCCACGAGCAGCTCAAGCCCGTGGTCACCAAGGTCGTGGCCCGCACCGGCCCGGGGACAACCCGCTCGCGCACCGCCGCGATGCGGGTCGCCGGCACGGCCACGACGGCGCGCGGGACCGTCGTCAGCACGTCGGACACCGCCCTCCTCGACGGCACGGACGGCACCGAGGGCGCAGTCGGCCTGGGCACGGTGCCGGCAGCCGCCGGCGACGCGCCGACCGTCGAGCGCAGGCCCGTGAGCGAGGCGCGCGCCGGCGCCGGGACCTCTGCGACACCGCCGAACGGTGTCACCACGCCGCTCGACGCGACGCAGCCCCTGGGCGCCGAGCCCCCCGCCGACGGCGCCGGCACGGCGTCCGACGAGGACCCGGCCCCCGACAGCGACGACGAGCCCGAGCCCCGCAACGCTTGGCTGCGCTTCGTCGAGAAGCACGGCACCGGCAAGGTGCTCGCCATGACGGCGGCCGGCCTGTTCGTCGTCGTCATGGGTGTGGTGCTGGTCGTCGAGCTCGTCATCGGCAAGCCGCTCTCCGACGCCGTCCGCGGCCAGGAGGGCTCCGGCACCAGCATCAGCCGCAGCTCCACCGACTCCGACGACTCCACCACGGTGCCCACGCCCACCAGCCCCGCCGAGGACCCGACGAACGTGCCCGGGGACGGCACCGGCGGCTCGGACGACGACTCCACCACCGGGACCACCGACGGGAGCACCGACCGGCCGACCGACGGCTCCACGCCCGACAGCACCACCGGCACGGACTCCGGGACGGACACGCCGACGGACGGCTCCACCGACGGCACGACCGGCGACGGCACGGACGGGAGCGACAACACCGACGGCTCGACCGGCGGCAGCACCGGCGACGGCACCGACACCGGGGACGGCACCGACACCGGCACCAGCGGCGACACCGGGACCGACACGGGGTCGGGCGGCGGCACGGACACCGGGGCAGAGACGGGCTCCGGCACCACCGACCCCGACGCAGAGCAGGGCTCCGGGTCGTCCGGCGGCGCCGCCCAGGAGGACCCGAGCAGCACCGCGACGCCGACCCCGGCGTCCTGAGCCGCCCGGAAGGCCGAACCCGAACATCGGACCGAACCACCGGACGAACACGAAGAGGCGGTCGCTCCCGAGGGAGCGACCGCCTCTTCGGCGCGTGCGGGAGGGTCAGCGGCCGAGCACGGCCTTGAGGAACTCCTGCGTGCGCTCGTGCGTCGGGTTGGTGAACATCGTCTCCGGGTCGGCCTCCTCGACGATCTTCCCGTGGTCGAACATCAGCACGCGGTTCGACACCTCGCGGGCGAACTGCATCTCGTGCGTCACGAGCAGCATCGTGATGTCCGTGGTGTTGGCGATCTCGCGGAGCACGCCGAGCACGTCGGCCACGATCTCCGGGTCGAGCGCCGAGGTCACCTCGTCGAGCAGCAGGATCTCCGGGTCCATCGCCAGCGCGCGGGCGATGGCCACACGCTGCTGCTGGCCGCCGGACAGCTGGTTCGTCTTGAAGTCCCGCTTCTCGGACATGCCGACCTGCTCGAGGAGCTGCTCGGCACGCTCGACGGCGTCCTTCTTCGACTTGCCGAGCACGTGGATGGGCGCCTCGGTGATGTTCTCCAGCACCGTCATGTTCGGGAACAGGTTGAACTGCTGGAACACCATCCCCACCCGCTTGCGCACCAGGCGTCGGCGCTTCTCCGGGATCTCGACCCACCTGTCGCCCTTGTACTCGTGCGTGTAGGGGTCGCCGTCGATGAGGATGAGGCCGCCGTTCGCCTCCTCGAGGGTCATCAGCAGGCGCAGGATCGTCGTCTTGCCGGAGCCCGACGGGCCGATCAGCGTCACGCGGTCGCCCTGCGCGACGCTGAAGTTCAGCTTGTCGAGCACGACGTTGTCGCCGAAGCGCTTGACGACGTCCTTGAACTCGATGGCGGGGGTGCCGTTCGAGGCGGTGGTCATGGTCTGGCTCCCTGCGGAGGTCGTCGGGTCAGGCAAAGCGGATCTCCATCCGTCGCACCAGCAGCGACGTCGGGTAGCTCACGATGAGGAAGAGCAGTCCCACCATCGTCAGCGCCTCGATGTACGAGAACGTGTTGGCGCCGAAGTTCAGGGCGGCCGAGTACATCTCGACGACGGTGATCGCGAAGAGGAACGGCGTCTCCTTGAACATCGAGACGGCGTAGTTCCCCAGGCCGGGCAGGGTCTTGCGGATCGCCTGCGGCAGGATGATCGCGAACCAAGTCCGCCCCTTCGGCAGGTTGAGCGCCGTGGCGGCCTCCCACTGTCCCGGGGGCACGGCCTCGATCCCCGCCCGGTACACCTCGGACATGTACGTGGCGTAGTGCACGCCGAGCACGCCGAACCCGATGACGAGCGGCGGCACGTCGACCAGCAGCAGCCAGGCGAAGACGAGCTGCACCAGCAGCGGCGTCATCCGGATGAAGTCGACGACGAGCCGCAACGGCCCGCGCACCCACCGCGTCGGCGCACGCATGGCCAGGGCGATGAGCAGCCCCAGGATCGAGGCGATCACCATGCCCACGACCGTCGCCTCGATGGTGATCACCAGGCCGCGCAGCAGGCTGGGCAGGACCTCCCAGGCCTTCTCCCAGCTCCAGATGCCTTCCTCGTTCATGCCACACCCCCCTTCACGCGGGCGATCTCGGTCGGGACGCCCGGCTTGAGGCCGAACACGTCACGCAGGCGCGGGCGCGTGCCGCGGCCGAGCCGGCGCTTGGCCCGCTCCTCGGCCCAGTTCATCCCCCAGGTCAGGACGTAGGCGATCACGAAGTAGATGACGAGCCCGACGCCGTAGCTGAAGAACGTGTCGCGGGTGTCCCGCTGCAGGTTGTCGATCCACCAGAAGACGTCGTGCAGCGTGATGTAGAACGCCAGCGCCGAGCCCTTGAGGAGCTGGATCAGCAGGTTCGCCAACTGCGGGATCATCAGCGCCCACGCCTGCGGGAAGACCACGCGGCGCACCTTGTGGAACCAACCGAGGTTGAGGGCCGTCGCGGCCTCCCACTGAGCGGTCGGCACCGACTCGATGGAGCCGCGCACCACCTCGGCGGCGTACGCGCCGTAGTTGAGGCCGAGCGCCACGATGGCGACGGCGAGCGCCTCCATCTTGAAGCCGAACTGCGGCAGCACGTAGAAGATCCAGAAGATCTGGACCACCAGCGACGTGCCGCGGAAGAACTCGATGACGACCCGGGACGGCCCGCGCACCCACAGCGAACGGGTGCGCGCGCCGAAGCCCAGCACGAGCGCGACGACCATCGCAAGGACGGCGCCGCCGAGCGTCATCTCGAGGGTGACGAGGACCGCGTCGCCAAGGCTGGGGAGGCGGTCGACCAGTGCCTGAAGATCATCTGACATGCGGTCAGGAATCCAGCCCCAGCTCGTCCGTGATGGCCGCGAGGTCACCCTCGCAGAGCATCTCGGCCGTCAGCCCCTCGGGCGGGAACTCCGCCTCCGTGAAGCCGAACGGCTCCATGATCTCGAGCCACTTCTCCTTGTCGCCGTTGATCTTGGCGAGCTCTTCGTTGTAGGCCTCGAGCAGCTCCGTGTCCCCCTTGCGGAACACCTCGGCGCCGGCGCCGATCTGCGCCACGCCGTCGATCGTGGCGACGAACGCGTCCGTGGCCTCGACGGGCTCGTCGGTGCTCTCCGCGAGCGCACGGATCGAGATACCGGTCAGCGCGAAGGCGTCGGCTCGGCCCGTCACGACGGCGTTCAGGCCGTCGGTCGAGTCGCCCACCGTGATCGTCTTGACCCCGGTCTTCTTGGCGTAGCCGTCCTCGATCGCGCCGCTCGTGACGGCGATGGTCAGGTCCGAGCCCTCCACCGACTGCCAGTCCGTCAGGCCCTCAGGGTTGCCCTCCGGGACGAGGAACGCCGTGGTGTACATGATGGTCGGCTCGGCGAACGCCGCCTGCGCACAACGGTCCGGCAGGATCGACATACCCGCGGACACGGTGTCATACCGGTTGGCGGTCAGCCCCGGGATCAGCGAGTCCCACTGCGTCTCGGTGCCCTCGACGTCGTCGACACCGAGCGCGCCGAAGATCTCCTTGTCGAGCGCGATCGTCGCGCCGGTGAGCTCGTCGCCGTCCATGTAGCTGTACGGCTTCTCGCCGTTGAAGGCGACGTTGACGGTGCCGGCGTCCTGGATCGCCTGGAGCGTCGAGCCCGCGCCGTCACCCGATCCGCCCTCGTCGACGCTCGAGCAGGCGGCCAGCGCGGTCATGGTGAGCACGGAACCGGCAGCGAGGTACGCCCGGCGGCGCTTCGTGGTCCTGGTGGACGACACGATGTCTCCCTTCGTCGCCCGGCGAGAGTCCGCGCCGAGCCGTTGGTCTGGACGGTGCGACACCGTAGCCGCGATGCCGACGCTACGACAATCTATGTATCCACATGTCGGATTGTCTACAATCAGCGAGGGCGCGCCGCCACGACGCGCTCCGTTCGGCGTCGTCGCAGGTCAGAGCGGCTTCGCCTGGACGAACGACTGTTTCGGACGGGCTCTGCAGGTCCGAAAACGCGGTCATGCCATGGTCACAAGAGGGTCACGATCTGGCCGGAGAGCCGCGGTGCGGGATGATATGTCCCGGTCGGACGGCTCCCGACCCCCTGGAAGGAGAGCAGATGACCCCGTCGTCACGGGCCCCCGTCGGCAGCGCACCGTTCCTGTCGCCGGTGACACGTCCGTCGACGGTCGACCTCATCGCCGTCGAGCTGCGCAACGCCGTCTACTCGGGCGCGCTGCCGGTGGGGTCGCCCATCCGCGAGGTCGAGATGTCGAGCCAGCTCGGCGTCAGCCGCGGGCCGTTCCGCGAGGCGGCGCAGCGCCTGGTCCAGGAGGGGCTGCTGCGCTCCGTCCCCGGCCGGGGCCTCAGCGTGGTGCGCATCGGCGCCGATCGCGTGCGGTCGCTGTACGAGTCGCGCACGACGGTCGAGACCTCCGCCGCCCGCCTCGCCGTCGAGCGCGCCACCGGGGCACAGGTCGCGACCGTCCGCGCCGCGCACGACGCCCTCGTCGCCGCGGAGCGCAGCGAGGACGCCCGGCGGGTGGGCGACGCCGACCTCAACGTGCACTGGTCGCTCGTCGCCGCCGGCGGCAACCCCTGGCTGCTGCGCTGGATGACGACGCTCATCGTGGAGGTCCGCATCGCGAGCTTCACGCTCAGCGAGGAGTACGCGGTCCGCAAGGACGCCGCCGAGTCGCACGTCGAGCTAGTGGAACGGCTCGAGGCGCGCGACGCGGACGGACTCGTCGCCGCGATCCGCACCAACCTCGAGGACGCCGTCGCCCGCCTGCTCGAGCCCGAGACCATCGAGGTCGAGACCTTCGACGAGCCCCGCCCGTCCCCCGCGCCCCGCCTCGACCCGATCACACCGACGTTCCCCGAGCCCTGAGGGCCGCGAGCTGCGCCCGCCGCTCGCGTTCGTAGTCCTCGGCCCGCCACGACGTCAGCCCGCCCACGACGATCGCCGCGGGCCGGCCGTCGTCGCCGGTCAGCACCTCGACCGGCTCTCCCGGCGCACCGAACCCGTCGTGGACCGGCAGGCGGAGCACGTCGCCGTCCACGTCCAGGCACGCGGCACCCGCCAGCGGGTCCTCGCGTCGCGGGTCGATCAGCCACAGCCGGCTGCCGAGGCGCACGACGTCGGTGAGCCCCCAGAGGCTCGCGAACCGGCCGGTCCGGCGGTCGAGGGCGGCAGCCTCCTCCGGTGTCGGCGCGCCGGCGTCGAGGGCGGTCGCCACCAGCGCGAACAGCCCGGTCGCGATCGTGTCGGCGGGGCCGTCGATCGCGTTCGTCAGCACGGACACGACGACGCGTCCCGCCGGGTCCGCCCAGGTGCGGCTGAGCTGCCCCGGGAACGCGCCGCCGTGCCCGACGACGCGGCGCCCCTCGATCTCCCGCGTCTCGAACCCCAGCCCGTAGCGGCGCACGCGGGCGTGCGGGCGGTCGATCACCGACTCGTCGCGCTGCAGCAGGCGGCGCGTCTCCGGCCGCAGCAGGTCGGAGCCGTCGGCGTGCGCCGCGAACCAGCGCGTCAGGTCGGACGCCGTCGAGCAGAAGCCCGTCGCCGCGGCCAGCGCGCCCGTGCGCACCGGGGCGACCGGCAGCCGCCCGTCGTCGGCGACCCCGAGTGCGGAGTGCCCGACGACGGCCCGCGCGCCGCCGCCGCCGTCGTCGAGCTCGGGCGCGGTGCGCTCCAGACCGAGCGGGCCGAGGAGGTCGCTCAGCACGTGCTGCGCGAACGGCACTCCCGTGACGGCCTCCACCACGAGCCCGAGCAGCCCGTACGCGAGGTTCGAGTACTTGAAGACCTCGCCGCGCCCGAGGACCAGCCCGTCCGTCGTCACGGCCTTCACCAGGGCGTCGCGACCCGGGAAGGGGCCGCCCAGCTGCCAGAAGTCCGCGTCGGTGCCGTCGCGCCGCACCCCGCCGGTGTGGCCGAGGGCCTCGCGAAGCGTGACACGCCCGACGACGGTGCCCGCGAGCTCCGCGAGGTGGATCTCGAACGGGTCGTCGAGGCGCAGCTCGCCCCGGTCCGCGAGGCGCGCGACCGCCGTCGCGGTGAACGTCTTGGAGTGCGAGGCCACGCGGAACACGTGGTCGGTGCCCAGCGGCTCGCCGGTGGTGATGTCGGCGACCCCCCACGCGCCCTCGAGGACCAGGTCGTCGGCCACGCGGACCGCGTACTGGACGCCCGGCACCCGGGCGAAGCCCGCCTGGGTGGCGACCCACGCGGCGAGGTGGTCGACGTCGAGCAGGTCGCGGACGGTGTGCGGGGAGGTCATGGCCGCCACCCTGTCACGGCGTTGGGATCATCCACGCCCGCGCGATGAGTTCGGCGTCTGCGGGCCGTCCTAGCCTGGGACGTGACGCACATCACCTCGACACCCGGGAGACCACATGTCCGCGTCCGACACCGGCCCGCCGCGCGACGACCTCGCCGTCGACGCCCGTGGGCTCGTCAAGCACTTCGCCACCCGCAAGCAGGTCACCAAGGCCGTCGACGGCGTCGACCTGCAGATCCCGACCGGCTCCGTCTTCGGTCTCCTGGGCCCGAACGGGGCCGGCAAGACCACGGTCGTGCGCATGCTCGCCACCCTGCTGCGGCCCGACGCGGGCACGGCCCGCGTCCTCGGGCACGACGTCGTGGGCGAGGCCGACGCCGTCCGCAGCGCCGTCGGGCTCACCGGTCAGTACGCCTCCGTGGACGAGGACCTGACCGGCACCGAGAACCTGCTCATGCTGGCCCGCCTCTACGGCTTCACGGGGACGGCGGCACGCCGGCGCGTCGAGGGGCTGCTCGACGCGTTCAGCCTGTCGGACGCCGGGCCTCGGCAGGTCAAGACCTACTCCGGCGGCATGCGGCGGCGCATCGACCTGGCCGCGTCGCTCGTGCTGGCCCCCCGCGTGCTGTTCCTCGACGAGCCCACCACCGGGCTCGACCCACGCAGCCGCAACCAGGTGTGGGACATCGTCCGCGTGCTCGTCGCCGACGGCGCCACCGTGCTGCTCACCACCCAGTACCTCGAGGAGGCGGACCAGCTCGCCGACCGGATCGCGGTCATCGACCACGGCAAGGTCATCGCGCAGGGCACGTCCACCGAGCTCAAGCGGTCCGTGGGCCAGGGCGCGGTGACGATGCGGCTGGCCGACGCCGGCCAGCGGTCGGCCGCGGCGAGCGTCGTCGAGAAGGTGCTCGGCACCGAGCCGACGCTGGCCACCGACCCGTATGCCCTCTCCGCCCGGGTGCCCGACGACGGAGCCGACGCCGTCGCACAGCTGCTGCCCGCGCTCGGCGACGCGGGCATCGCCGTGCCCGAGTTCACCCTGGGCCAGCCGAGCCTCGACGAGGTGTTCCTGACCATCACGGGCAAGCCGCTGCCGGCCGACGACGAGGCCGAGCCCGCCGACGCCCAGGAGGTGTCCCGATGACCGCGTCCGCCGAACCAGCCGAGATCACGACCACCACCCTGCGCCAGGCCGTGGCGCTCGCCGAGCGTCCCGCGCGCCCGTCGGCGATCGCGATGACGCTCACCTTCGGGTGGCGGGCGCTGCTGAAGATCAAGCACGTCCCCGAGCAGCTGTTCGACGTGCTGGTCTCCCCGGTGATCTTCACGCTGATGTTCACGTACCTGTTCGGGGGTGCGCTGGCGGGCTCGACGTCCGCCTACATCCAGTTCCTGCTGCCCGGCATCCTGGTGCAGACCATCGTGATCGTCACCGTGTACACCGGCTATACGCTCAACACGGACATCACCAAGGGCGTCTTCGACCGGTTCCGGTCCCTGCCGATCTGGCGGCCGGCGCCGATCGTCGGAGCCCTGCTGGGCGACACCGTGCGGTACTCCATCGCGTCGGTGATGACGATCGGGCTGGGCCTGATCCTCGGGTTCCGCCCCGAGGGCGGGTTCGTGGGCGTCGTGCTCGGCGTGCTGCTGCTGCTCGTCTTCGCGTTCTCGCTGAGCTGGATCTTCACCATCCTGGGCCTGCTGCTGCGGACGCCGAACGCCGTGATGGGCGTGTCGATGATGGTGCTGATGCCGCTGACCTTCGCGTCGAACATCTTCGTCGACCCGTCGACCATGCCCGCCGCCCTGCAGCGGTTCGTCGAAATCAACCCGGTCACGCACCTCGTCACCGCCGTGCGTGGGCTGATGGCCGGGCAGCCCGACGGCAGCGAGATCGTCTGGGTGCTCGTCGCCTCCGTGGTCCTCACCGGCGTCTTCGGCCCCATCACCATGCACCTCTACCGCACCCGCCACTGAGCCGCGGTGCCGCGAGCATGACGGTGGCCCACCCCCACGCGGGGAGCGGGCCACCGTCGTGCTCACCCGCGTCAGGCGGCGGAGGCGGGGTCCTCGCTGAGCTCCTCGTCGCACTTGCGCGTCACGACGAGCACCGGGCAGGCGGAGTGGTGCAGCACCGCCTGGCTGGTCGACCCGAGGAGCAGCCCCCGGAACCCACCGCGGCCGCGGGAGCCGACGACGACGAGGTCTGCGCCGGTGGAGAACTCGGTGAGCAGCTCGGCGCCGGTGCCGTCCAGCACGTGCCGCTTGATCGTGACCCCCGGGTTCGCGGCCTGTGCCCGGTCCACGGTGACGTCCAGGCCGGCCTTGACGTCGGCGAGCACGGTCTCGTGGTCGATCTGCGACGGCAGCCACGCCAGGATGCCGGCGCCCCCGCCGAGCGGGACCCCCGCGACGGCGACGAGCTCCGCGTCCCACGCCCTCGCCTGCGCGACGGCGTGCTTCAGCGCGACCTCCGCCGACGGCGACCCGTCGACGCCCACGACGATGCGACGTACCTCGTGCACCACGTCGCCGTCGCGCCGCTCCGTGACGTCGGTGCTGCCGCCGTCCGTACCGCGGTACGGCACCACCACCGTGGGGCAGTGCGCGTGCGCCGGAAGCGCGGACGAGACGGTACCGAGCAGCCGCTCGGTGAACCCGCCCTTACCCCGCGTGCCCACGACCGCGAGGGCGTGCTCCCGGGACATCTCGACGAGCACTCCCGCCGCGTCCCCGGTCGCGACCGTCCCCGTCACGGGGACGCCGCTGGCGGCCACGCGCTCCTCCGCCTCGGCGAGCACCGCCTTGGCACCCTCCTGGATCGCGGTGTCGTCCAGGGCGGCATACCCCCCGTCGAGCGAGGCGGCCGTGAACGACGGCAACGAGTAGGAACACACCACGTGCAGTCCCCACCCCACGCGCCGCGCGTACGCGGCGGCCCAGTCGAGGGCGTGCAGGCTGGCTGCAGACCCGTCGACACCTACCAGGACGACCTCAGGCCGTGTCATCTTGCGCCTCCTGTCCGCTGGCGAGGAGCCCGCCCTCGTCGTCGAGGGCGCCTCGTTCAAGCGTAGCGAAAGGATGGCGCAAGGCACAGCAAAGCGGGCCCGTGACGCGCCGACCCCCGGGCTCGTAGAGCACGGGGGTCGGCGGCGAAACGGTGCGGCGCGGTCACCGCGGGGAGGATCAGAACACGCGCAGGTACACGGAGTCCGACTCCGACTGCCACATCTTGTGGTAGCCGGTCTCCCAGCCGATCGGGCGGGAGGCCTCGACGACCATGCCGTCACCCGCGTAGATGCCGATGTGGCCGGGGCTCCAGATGAGGTCGCCAGGCTGCAGCTCGGAGGCCGAGATCTGGCGGCCGGCATAGCGCTGATCCGAGGAGGTCCGCGGCAGGTCGATGCCGAGCTGGCCGTAGACGTAGGAGGTCAGGCCCGAGCAGTCGAAGCCGGACGGGCTGGCCCCGCCGACCACGTACGGGGTGCCGACGTAGCGCATCGCGATCGAGACGGCCTGCTGGCCGAGCGACGAGTTGGAGGAGGTCTCGGCCTCTGCCGGGGCCTCGGTGCGCTCCGCGGAGCGCGAGGCGGTCTCCGTCGTGGAGCGCTCGGTGGTCGAGGCCTCCTCGACGACGGGCTCGGGCTCCGGCTCCGGCTCCGGCTCGGGAGCCGGGGTGATCTCGGCCTTGGCCGCGATCTTCTTGTTGATGGTCTCGACGTCGACCTTCGCCCCGGCCTCGACCGTGACGACCGGAGCCGCCTCGAGGGCCTCGCGGGCCTGGTCGCTCAGGGCGCCCAGGTCGACGGTGCTGAGCTTCTTCGCCGAGTCGGTGTCGACCGGCGCCGCCTGCGCGGCACCCGCGCTGGCGAAGGTCGAGACGAGCAGGCCGCCGGCAGCAGCGGCGACGACGGCCCGACGACCGGTCACCGTCGAGCTGACGCTCTGGACCAGCCCGCCGAGCGGACGGCGCGCGGCACGGTGCCGGGCGCGCGTGGTACGTGCGTTCACGTGTTCCCTCTCCTGTCGCCTACGAGGTCAGCTGTCGGGTTCGGGTGGGAGAAACACCCGGCCTCACGGACCACGGTCCGTGCGGCTTCACCCCAAGGACGCTGTGTGCAACAGCGCCCGAAATTGGGTCCCCCGCCCCTGCGTGCGGTTAAGGTCCTCGACCGGCTGCAGGGCTCGGCGTTCCGGTCGAGACCCGGCGGATGACCGCCGAGTGGTTGACACCGTAGCGGACGTGAGCGGCGATGTCACGTTTCGATCACGGCGGCTGTGGACGACGCTCCCGCGACCGCATCCGCCCAGGTCGAACCGGTTACCCGGACACGACGAAGCCCCGCCGCGCGGAGGGCGCGGCGGGGCTTCTGTGACGCGTCGGACAGTGTCAGCCGACGCGGATGAAGGTGGGGTTCGACTGCCAGATCGCGCGGTACTTCACGACGTCGCCCGGCTTCGGGGCGTCGATCTGCATGCCGTCGCCGGCGTAGATCGCGACGTGGCCCGGGGTCCAGACCAGGTCGCCCGGCTGGGCCTCGGAGGCGGAGACGACGGTGCCGGCGTAACGCTGCGCCGACGACGTGCGGGGCAGGCTGATGCCGGCCTGCGCGTAGACGTACTGCGTCAGGCCCGAGCAGTCGAAACCGGACGGGCTGGTGCCGCCGGAGACGTAGGGGACGCCGACGTAACGCATCGCGATGGAGACGATCGACGAACCGGCGGCCGACGCGGGCGCCTCGACAGCGGTGCGCTCCTCGGAGCGGGACGCGGTGTCGGTGGTGCGCGACGACTCGTCGTCGGCGGAGGTGTCGGCGACGACCTCCTCGACGACGGGCTCCGGCTCCGGCTCGGGCGCCGGCGTGATCTCGGCGCCCGCCGCGATCTTCGCGGTGACCTTCTCGACGTCGACCTTCGCCTTGGCGTCGACGGTCACGACCGGGGCGGCCTCGAGGGCCTCCCGGGCCTGGTCGGTCAGGGCACCGAGGTCGACGGTGCTGAGCTTCTGGGCGGCGTCGCTGTCGACCGGGGCCGCCTGCGCGGCGCTCGCGCCGGCGAAGGTCGAGACCAGGAGGCCACCGGCGGTGGCGACGACGGCCGCACGGCGACCGGCGACGCCGGACGGGGCGAGGGCGATCGGACGACGGGCGGCGCGATGCCGGCCGTGGTTCGTGCGTGCGCTCACGTGTCTACCTCTCCTGTCGCCTGCGAGGTCAGCTGTCGGGTTCGGGTGGGAGAAACACCCGGCCGTCCGTGCCCGAGAACGGGCCGTCCGGCTTCACCCCAAGGACGTCGTCACCGACGCCCGAAGTGGGTCCCCCGCTCCTGCCGTGCGGATGTCCGTGGAGCTCGGCCGGTGGCAGGGTTCGGCGTCCGGTCGAGCGCCCGCAGGATGAGCTCCGGCGAGCGACCCCGACCGTACCGGAAGACCCCCGGCGATGTCACGCTGCGGTCACGATCTGGCGTGCCGCCCCCGCACCAGGGTCGCGCCGCAGGTCAGCGGCTCGCGACGAACAGGTGCTTCGCCAGCTCCTCGGGCAGGTCGAGCACGACCCCGGAGCCCTCGACCTCGACCGACACGTCGTCCCCGGCCGCACGCGCGGTGATCTGCGCCCCGGGCACGACACCGGACTCCGCGAGGCGGGCCAGCAGCTCGATGTCCACCTGCAGCGGCTCGGCGATCCGCTGGAGCACCAGCTCCACGCCGTCGCCGTCGGCCGTACCGGCCACCCGACGCGCCTCGAGCACCCCGGGCAACGACTGCACGCCCTCGAGGAACGGCACGTCCTGGTACTGCTCGCCGAGCTCCGACAGGCCCGGGATCGGGTTGCCGTACGGGTCCGCGTGCGGGTGGTCGAGCAGGGTGACGAGGCGCTTCTCGACGAGGTCGCTCATCACGTGCTCCCAGCGGCACGCCTCGGTGTGCACGTGCTCCCAGTCGAGCTTGATCACGTCCGTGAGGAGGCGCTCGGCCAGCCGGTGCTTGCGCATCACGCGGGTCGCCTTGGCCTGGCCGGCAGAGGTGAGCTCGAGGTGGCGGTCGCCCGTCACGACGACGAGCCCGTCGCGCTCCATGCGCGCGATCGTCTGCGACACCGTCGGCCCGGAGTGCCCCAGACGCTCCGCGATCCGGGCACGGAGCGGCGGGATGCCCTCCTCACCGAGCTCGTAGATCGTCTTGAGATACATCTCGGTGGTGTCGATCAGGTCGGTCACGTCCACTCCCGTCGTTCGGCGCGGCCTAGTCTATTCGCACGCGTGGGCGCAGGCGGGTCGCGCGGCGCCGTCGTGCGTGCCCGCGCGCCATCCTGCCCTGCCCCACCGACGACCGCCGCTCCCCGCCGGAACCGGAGACCCGATGCCCACCGCGCCGACCCTCGTCATCCCCACGTCGCTCCTGCCGGCCGACGGTCGGTTCGGGTCCGGCCCGTCGAAGGTCAGGGCCGCCCAGGTGGCGGCGCTGGCCACGGCGGGCGACCCGGCGGCCCCGGTGCTGGGGACGTCGCACCGCCAGCCCCCGGTCAAGGACCTGGTGCGCCGGGTCCGCACCGGCCTCGCCGACCTGTTCGACCTGCCCGACGGCTACGAGGTGGCGCTGGGCAACGGTGGCTCGTCGGCGTTCTGGGAGGTGGCCGCGGCCTGCCTCGTGGAGCGTCGCGCGCAGCACGCGGTGTTCGGGGAGTTCGGCGGCAAGTTCGCCTCGGCGACCACGCGCGCGCCCTTCCTCGCCGACCCGCACGTCGTGCAGGCCGCGCCCGGCACGGTGGCGCACCTCGAGCGCGCGGACGACGTCGACGTGTACGCGACCCCGCACAACGAGACCTCGACCGGCGCGATGGCGCCCGTGCGCCAGGTGCAGGACGCCCGCGCGGACGGGGCCCTGCTCCTCGTGGACGCGACGTCCGGGGCAGGGGCGCTGCCCGTCGACGTCGCCGACACCGACGTCTACTACTTCGGCCCGCAGAAGGTCTTCGCGGCCGACGGCGGCCTGTGGCTCGCCGTCTGCTCCCCCGCCGCCGTCGAGCGGGCCGCGCGCGTCGAGGCGACCGCCGGGACGGCCACGGGGCGGTGGGTGCCGGAGTTCCTCTCCCTGACCACCGCGCTGGCCAACTCGCGCCTCGACCAGACCCTGAACACGCCCGCCGTCGCGACGCTGGTGCTGCTGGCCGAGCAGGTCGAGTGGCTCGTGACGCAGGGCGGGCTCCCCTGGTCGAGCGCGCGGTGCGCCGAGTCCGCCGGGGCCCTGTACGACTGGGCCGGCGCGCGCGACTGGGCGTCGCCGTTCGTCGCCGACCCGGACGAGCGCTCCACCGTCGTGGCGACCATCGACCTGGACGACGCGATCGACGCGACCCAGGTCGTGCGGGTGCTCCGCGAGAACGGCGTCCTCGACGTGTTCCCCTACCGCAAGCTCGGCCGCAACCAGCTGCGCGTGGGCGTCTTCCCCGCCGTCGAGCCCGACGACGTGCGCGCCCTCACGGCGTGCGTGGACCACGTGGTGGAGCACCTGGGCTGACACCTCCCCGGCGCCCGCCGGCTGGGACCTCGCGTCGTCGCAGGTCAGCGGTCATTTTTCACCCGTTAGGTCACGGGCTGATAACGTGCCGCCTCGTCATTGGACGGGCGAAGTCGCCGGGAGGCCCCGAATGCCTGAGATGCACCACTTCACGTATGGGCTCATCACCCCGCTGCTCGCGTACGTCGCGTCGTGCCTGGGCGCCGCCACCGGCTTGTCGGCCACGTCGCGTGCCCGCGCCGCGACGGACACGAAGACCCGAGCGGCCTGGCTCCTCGTGGGCTCCGTCGCCATCGGCGGTACCGGCGTGTGGGTGATGCACTTCGTCGCCATGCTCGGCTTCACCGTCTCCGACATGCCGATCAACTACGACATCCCCCAGACGGTCCTCAGCGCGCTCGTCGCCGTGGTGGTCGTCGCGATCGGGCTGTTCCTCGTCGGCTTCGGCGGCGACCGCCCCCTGTGGCTGATCTCGGGCGGCGTCGTCGCCGGCCTGGGCGTCGCCGCCATGCATTACATGGGTATCGCCGCCATGCGCATGTCGGGCCACATGGAGTTCTCCCTGCCCGTCGTCGGCCTCTCGGTGCTCATCGCGATCGTCGCGGCGACCGCCGCTCTCTGGCTCAGTGTGAACGTGCGCGGCCGTGCCGCGACCCTGGGCGCGGCGCTCATCATGGGCATCGCGGTCAGCGGCATGCACTACACGGGCATGGCCGCGCTGACGATCACCGGCAACGCGGGCGTGCCGACGAGCGGCACGACCGCCATCGACCTGCTCGGACCCCTCATCCTCGGGATCGCCGCGCTCACCGTCGCGCTGATCTTCGTCGTCCTGATGTGGCCGAACGAGGACGAGATGCGCGACCAGCAGGAGTTCGAGGCCCGGATGCAGCGGCAGCGGACCGGCATCACGCCGCCCGCGCGGCGCGGCGCCCGGCGCGAGCCGACCGCACCTCGGCACTGACCCCCCGGTAGCGAACCCCAGCGCTGGACCTCGGCACCGGACGGGGTGCCCGCGACGGTCAGGCCGTCGTCGGCACCCGCTCCGCGTCCGCCCGGCTCAGCTCGCGCCGGACGCCGTCGCGCGTGGTGACGCCCTGCAGCACCTCGCGGTCGAGGTAGACGACCTCCAGGTGCGGGCGGGACAGCACCCTGTAGCGCACCCGCAGGTGCCAGCGCCGCACGGCCCACACGGTGGCGGCCGACGCGACGAGGAACGTCGCGATCGAGCCGACCAGGATCGACCAGCGCGGCCCCCAGGCCTCCCCGATCCAGCCGACGATCGGCGACCCGATCGGCGTCGCGCCCTGGAAGATCATGATGTAGAGCGCCATCACGCGGCCGCGCATGACGGGGTCGGTGGATACCTGCAGCGCGCTGTTCGCCGCCGTCATCATCGTGAGCGACGCCAGCCCCACCGGGATGCACGCGACGACGAACGACGAGTACGTGGGCATCAGGCCGAGCACCGCCGTCGTGACCGCGAAGGCGAACGCCGAGCCGATGACGAGCCGCACCCGGGGGCGGTCGCGACGGGCGGCCAGCAGGGCCCCCGCGAGGGAGCCGATGGCCAGCACCGAGCCGAGGATCCCGTACTCGCTCGCCCCGCGCCCGAACTCGACGCGCGCCATGAGCGCGGAGGTGAGCTGGAAGTTCAGCCCGAACGTCGAGACGACGAACATCACCACCATGATCACGACGATGTCGGAGCGCTCGCGCACGTAGCGCACCCCCTCGCGGATCTGCCCCTTCGCGCGCGGCGCGGCCGGCTGGGGGCGCAGCTCGCGCACGCGCATCAGGGCCAGCGCGGCGATCGTCGCGCCGAACGTGACGCCGTTGATCATGAACACCCAGCCGGCACCGACGGCCGCGATCAGGAGGCCGGCGACGCCGGGGCCGATGAGTCGGGCGGCGTTGAACGACGCACTGTTCAGCCCGACGGCGTTGGCCAGCTTGTCGTGGGGCACCATGTCGGCGACGAACGTCTGGCGGGCGGGGTTGTCCAGCGCGGAGACCACGCCGAGCAGCAGCGCGAACACGTAGACGTGCCACAGCTCCGCCCGCCCGGACAGCACGAGAGCGCCGAGCCCGAGCGCCAGGACTCCCATGCCGCCCTGGGTGGCCATGAGGAGGCGACGGCGCGGCAGCCGGTCGGCGAGCACGCCCGCCCACGGGGACAGCAGCAGGAACGGCACGAACTGGAGCGCGGTGGTGAGGCCGACGGCGATGCCGGAGTCGTCGCTGAGGTCGGTGAGGACGATCCAGTCCTGCGCGATGCGCTGCATCCACGTGCCGACGTTGGCGACGAGGGCCGCGGCGAACCAGATGCGGTAGTTCGTGTACTTCAGGGAAGAGAAGGTGGCGCTCATCGGTCGAGACCCCCGGTCGGTGCATCGCTCGCGGGGGGCACGTGTCTCCTGTTCCTCGGGTGTCGTCGACCTGGGCAACAGGCTATCGAATCGTTCTATTCCCCGCCCGGGGAGTGACCCGTCCCACGCCGTCGACGGAGTCCAGTACGGTGAGCGCCGTGCGCACCGAGATGTCCCTCGCGGAGACCCTGAACGAGCTCGGCCTCCTGGGAGGCCGGACCCTGCCCCGCTTCGTCACGTCCGTCGGCGGCGCCGGCGACGAGCTCGAGGTCGTGGCCGACGCCCGCGCGGTGAAGAACCTGCCCGGCCCCCTCAAGCTCGCCACCCGTCTCGTGCCCGCCGTCCGGTCGCGGCTGCGGGTCGAGAGCTTCGACGGCGGAGTCGCGGTGCTGGCCGTCGACGCGAGCGCGGGCGGCCTGCCCGCGCACAAGCTGCTCGGGCTCGCGAAGCACCGCATCGAGTCCGTCCTGGCCGCCAAGGGCCTGCCCGCCGGCTCCGTCCAGATCCGCCCCGACGCGCGCATCGCGCTCGACGTGCAGCGGCTGCTCGCCGCCCGCCACCCCGGCACCGTCGTGCAGGGTATGTCGTTCACCGACGGCCGCGTCGCCGTGGACACCGCCGCCTGACGATCGCCGGTCGGGCCTGTCGAGATCGCGGACCGGGTCTCGACAGGCGCGGGAGGTGAAGCCGCCGAGCATCGGGGTGCCGGAGTCGTCCCCGACGGTCGCGGCAGGTGCGAGCCGTCGCCCCCGGGACACCCTGCGCTGCGCGACTCCTACTTGACCGTGGCGGGGAGCACCTCGAGGTCGTCGGTGTGCTCCTCCACGTAGCTGCCCGCCTCGTCCTTCGCGATCGCCTTCATCAGCGGGTCGAACCGCTCCCGGTCGAGCACGACGATCGACTGCCCGTCGTCGCTGCGACCGGTGCCGGAGTAGGGCGCCGTCATGAAGTCGACGTCGTTCGTGCTGAGGCCGCGGGCGCTCATGTACAGGTTGCGCATCCGGTCGATGGTGAACCCGTCGTCGGCGGCGACCGACTTGCTCACCGTGGTGAAGAAGTCCGACATCATGCCGACGTCGTTCCGGTTGTTGTTGACCTTGGCCAGGATGGCGCGCATCCAGTTCTGCTGGCGCTGCACGCGGCCGAAGTCGCCGTTCACGAGGCCGTGGCGCTGGCGGGTGTACTTCAGCGCCTCCTCGCCCGACATCATGTGCACGCCCTTGTGGAACGAGACCGTCTTGCCGTCGCCGATGTCCTCCGGCACGCGGATGCGCACGCCGTCGAGCGCGTCCGTCATCGCCGTGAACGACTCGAAGTCGGTGACGACGAAGTGGTCGATCCTCACGCCCGTGAGGTCCTGGACGGTCTGGATCATCAGCGACGGGCCGCCGTACGAGAACGCCGCGTTGATCTTGGCCTGGCCGTGCCCGGGGATGTCCACCCAGGAGTCGCGCGGGATCGAGACCACCTGGGCGCTCTTCCGGTTCGCCGGGAGGTGCACCAGCATGATCGCGTCGGTGCGCTGCGCGCCCGCTTCCCACTGCGAAGGGTCGCCGGCGGAGATGCGGCTGTCCGAGCCCAGCACGAGAAGGTTGACCGCCTCGGTCTCCTCCTCCGGCGCGGGGCTGTTCTCGACCTCGGCGAACGGGTCGCCCAGCCGCTCGATGTTGGAGTCCAGCTGGTGCTGGAACCACCAGGCGGCGCCGAAGCCCCCGGCGGCGAGCAGGAGCACGAGCACGCCGACGACTGCCAGCGCGCGATGGCTGCGGCGGGCCTCGGTGCGGGCATGGCGGCGCGGCGACGACATCGGGGCGTTGGCTCGGCTCACAGGGCGGGATCCTACGGCCCTGGCCGCGAAGATCGTGTGTTCCGATCGCGACGCTTCCCGCCGTAGCATTCGCCCGGTGCGCCGCCGGACAGGACGCGGGGCGCCGCGAGCGAGACGAGAGGCTTGACGATGCACGGCACCCCGGGGACGTCGTCGTCGCCGCGCCCCCGCCTCCTGCTCGTCACGCACCACTACCCGCCCGAGCACGGCGCCCCGCAGCGGCGCTGGGACACGCTGACGCCGCGCCTCATGGAGGCGGGCGTCGACGTGGCCGTCCTCGCCCCTCCCCCGCACTACCCGAGCGGGCAGCTGCAGGACGCTCGCGCCGCCTACCGGCCGGGCGCGGTGTCCCGGGGCCGGCACGGCGAGCGCGTGGTCCGCACGAGGTTCCGCCCGCACGCGGCCGACCTGCTGTCGCGCACCGTCGACCAGGCGGTCGCGGCGGCGAGCGCCGTCGTGCTCGGCCTGCGGTACTTCCGGCAGGGGGCCGAGCGGCCCGACGTCGTGGTCGGCACCGTGCCCGGCATCCCGTCCATGTTCGCCGCGTGGCTGCTGGCGCGGCTGCTGCGTGCCCGGCTGGTGATCGAGATGCGCGACGCCTGGCCGGACCTCATCGAGCCGAGCGGCGTGCTCGACGCGCGGCGCTCCGTCGCCTCCCGGCTCCTGGCCGGCGCGCGCGCCCTCGTGCACCGCACGGTGACCCGCCTCCAGTCGCGGGCCGACGCCGTCGTCACCACCACCGAGACGTTCGCCCAGGTGCTGCTCGAGCGCGGCGTGCGCCGCGTCGCCGTCGTGCGCAACGGCACGTCGTTCCAGCCGCTCACCTCCGACGACACGGTCATCACCTCCCCGCTGCCCGACGACGCCGACCCGGGGCGGGCGCGCCCGCTGCGCGCCGTGTACGCCGGCACCGTGGGACGCGCCCAGGACCTGCAGTCCGTGGTGCGGGCGGCGGCGTTCGTGGCCCGGCGCGGCCTGCCCCTCGACGTCCGCATCGTCGGTGCGGGCGCGCGCGTGCCGTTCCTGGAGCAGCTCGTGGCCGAGCTCGACGCGCCCGTGACGTTCGTCGGCCCCGTGCCCCCGGGCGAGATCCGCCGGTACTACGCCTGGGCGGACACCGTGATCGTGTCGCTGCGCGACTGGAAGCCGCTGGAGTGGACCGTGCCGTCCAAGCTGTACGAGGTGATGGCCTCCGGCGCGTACGCGACCGCGTGCGTCGCGGGCGAGGCCGCCGCGCTGGTGCAGCGCTCCGGCGCCGGGTCGGTCGTGCCGCCCGGCGACGTGGCCGCGCTCACCGAGCTGTGGTCGGGCTGGGCCGCGTCCGGCGTCGTGCCCGCCGCCGACCCGCAGGCCGCGCAGTGGGTGGCCCGGAACGCCGACGACGACACCCTCGCCGCCCGGTACCTCGACCTGCTGCGCGAGCTGGTCGAGCCTGTCGAGGCCTCGTCCCGGATCTCGACAGGCTCCACCACCAGCGGCGAGGGGACCCGATGACGCGGCTGCGCGAGCTGGCCCGCAACGCCCGCTTCGCCGCGTCGTTCGTCGGCGGCGCGCTGCGCACGGACCCCGCGTGGCTGGTGCTGCAGACGGCGCGCCGCACGCCGGCGCGGGTGAGCGCCGTCGTCGTGCCGTGGGTGGAGCGTGCGCTGGGCGACGGGACCTCCGGGGAGGCGGGGCGGCTGCGCGCGGCATGGCAGGCCGGCGACGTGGCGGCCCTGCGCGCCGCGGGCCCGACGACGCGTGCCGGGCGTCGGGTCAAGGCGTCGTTGCTGGGTCAGGTGGCGGTGCTGGAGGCCGCCGAGGCGCCCCGGTCGTCTCAGGATGCGGATGGTTTCCCGAGGCGAGCGGGTGACAAGATGCCGCGCACCGGACGGGGGCAGATCTCGCCCGGATCCTCGGACCCCGTCGCGGTGCACCACCACCTGACCAACTCGTTGCCCCACACGCAGAGCGGCTACACCCTGCGCACGCACGCCGTCCTCACCGCGCAGCGCGCCGCCGGGCACCCGGTCACCGCGACCACCCGCGCCGGCTACCCGCTGATGATCGGCGCGCTCGGCGCCCGCGGCACGGACGTCGTCGATGGCGTGCCCTATCGACGCCTGGTGCCGCGGGCGCTGCCCGCCGACCACGGGCGCCGGGCCGCGGACGGCGTCGAGCTGCTCGTGCGCGCGCTCGACGACGCCCGCCCCGCCGTCGTGCACGCCACCACGCCGTGGACCACCGGCGACGCCGCGCGCGCCGCCGCCGCGCGGCTCGGCCTGCCGTGGGTGTACGAGGTGCGGGGGCTGCCCGAGGAGACGTGGGCCGCGTCGCACCCGACGCCCGAGGGCCGCGAGCGCGCCGCCGCGTCGGAGCGGTTCGCGCTGCTGCGCGCCCGCGAGACCGACCTGGCGCTCACCGCCGACCACGTCGTCACCCTCAGCGGGACCATGCGCGACGAGCTCGTCGGCCGCGGCGTGCCCGGCGAGCGCATCACCGTGGTGCCGAATGCCGTGGACGCCGCCCTGCTCGGCCCCGCGCCCTCCCCCGCCGAGGCGCGCGCGACGCTCGGGCTGCGCACCGCGCCGCTCGTCGTCGGGACGGTGAGCAGCATCGTCGGGTACGAGGGCCTGGACACCGTGCTGCGCGCGGTCGCCCTGCTGCGCTCGCGCGGCGTCGACGTGTCGGCCCTGATCGTGGGCGACGGCGTCGACCGCCCCCGCCTCCTGCGGCTCGCCGCCGAGCTCGGGCTGGGCGAGCACGCCCTCCTGCCCGGCCGCGTGCCGCGCGACGTCGCGCGCACCTACCTCGCCGCGCTCGACGCCGTCCTCGTGCCCCGCCGGCCCGACCGCGTCACGCGGCTCGTCACGCCCCTCAAGCCCGTCGAGGCGATGGCCCTGGGCCGCCCCGTCCTCGCCAGCGACCTGCCCGCGCTCGCCGAGGTGCTCTCGCCGCTGGACGGCGGCGCTCCCGCCGGCGTGCTCGTGGACCCCGACGACGTCGAGGCCTGGGCCGCCGCCGTCGCGCGCGTGCTCGACGACGACGACCACCGCGCCCCGCTCGTCGCCGCCGGGCGGCGCGTGGCCGCCGAGCGGACGTGGGAACGGCTCGTGGCCCGGTACGCCGACGTCTACCGGCGCGTCGGGGGGCGGGAGCGCTGAGCGCCGCCATGAGGCCCGCAACCCGGGCGGTGCGTGCGGCCGCGCTCGGGTTGGTGCTCGTCGCCGTCGCCGTGCTGCTGGCGGCGTGCACGCCGACCGGCGGACCGCCCCCGCAGCCCACGCCGCCGGGAACCGCGCGCCCGGCGCCGAGCCCTTCGCCGAGCCGGCCGACCGCGACATTCACCGTCTGGCACTGGAACGTCGCGGGCGGGTCGGGCTACGGGATCAGCCCGCAGGCGGGCGACGCGATGGGCGCCGGACGCGTCCGCACCGTCGTCAACTCGATCTCGTCGCCCGCGCAGGGGAACGATCTCGCCTCCGTGAACGAGATGTGCCTCTCGCAGTACCAGGCGGTCCGGCGCGGCCTGGCGGAGCGGGGTTGGCCGCACGACCCGGGCGGGAGCTTCTCCCGGTGGACCGAGCTCGACGGGTCGGGGTCGCGCTGCGGCGGCGAACCGGTGGGGAACGCGATCTTCTCCCGGTACCCGCTGGCCCCCGGCGCGGAGGTCTTCCGGCTCCCCGCGGCGCCGGCGGGCAGCCCCGACGCCGCGACCGATCCCTACGCGCGCAGCCTGACGTGCGTCACCCCACGGCCCTACCCGTCGGTGCGATTCTGCGTCACGCACATCACGTTCCTGGCCTCGTCCGCCGCATACGGCAAGCAGGCACAGCTCGACGACGTCCGGGAGACGCTCGACCGCTACGTCCGGGCCGGCGTGACCCCGATCGTCGCCGGCGACTTCAACACCGGGGCCAACTTCCGTGAGCTCGACGGCTGGTACACGCCGGAAGCCGGGCGGCGGACCGCGACCCGCGCCGACGGCTCGCGCGTCGCGACGAACCCGGGGAACACCGGGCACTACGTGGAGCTGGGCGACGACGACGCCACCGGCTGCCGCGGGTACGGGCAGGGCACGTCAGACACCTACCGGGACAACGGGCCGTGCGGCACCGGGGTGCGGATCGACCTCGTGTTCGTCCCCGCAGACCGGGTGCGCGGCGAGTACTGGAGCAGCACCTACGGACCCGAGTCGGTCAACTGCACGCTCGCCGAGGTGCCCCGCGCCCCCGCGTGCTCCGACCACCGGGTGGTGCGTGGCCGCGTGACACTGGCGCTCTGACGCCAGCGCCGGCGGGTCGCGAGGAGGACGTGCTCAGCGACGCCCGAGGGCGCGGTACTGCCAGCCCGCGTCGGTCCACGCCGATCGGCTCAGGGCGTTGCGGCCGTCCAGGAGCGTGCGCTGCGCGACGAGGGTGCCGACCCGCTCGGGGTCGAGGTCGCGGTACTGCTTCCACTCCGTGAGCAGCAGGACGGCGTCCGCGCCGGCGAGCGCTGCCTCCAGGTCGCGCTCGTAGCGCAGCTCCGGACGCTTGGCGCGCGCGTTGTCGATGGCCTGCGGGTCGTGCACGGTGACGACGGCGCCCAGCTCCGCGAGGCGGGCGGCGACGTCGAGGGCGGGCGAGTCGCGCACGTCGTCGCTGTCGGGCTTGAACGCGGCGCCAAGCACCGTCACCTCGGCTCCCTCCACCATCCCGCCCAGCACCTCGGACGCGAGGTCCACCATGCGGGTGCGGCGGCGCGTGTTGATGGCGTCCACCTCGCCGAGGAAGGCGACGGCGTCGCCGGCCCCGAGCTCGTCGGCCCGTGCGCGGAAGGCGCGGATGTCCTTGGGCAGGCAGCCGCCGCCGAAGCCGAGGCCGGCGTCGAGGAAGCGGCGGCCGATGCGCGCGTCGTGGCCGATCGCGTCGGCGAGGTGGGCGACGTCGCCCCCGGCCACCTCGCACAGCTCCGCCATCGCGTTGATGAACGAGATCTTGGTGGCGAGGAACGAGTTGGCCGCCACCTTGACCAGCTCGGCCGTCGGGTAGTCCGTGACGATGCGCGGCACGCCCTCCGCCAGCGGCGAGGCGAACACCTCGTCGAGGACGGTCGTCGCCCGCTGCCCCGCGGCGTCGCCGGGCACGCCGTAGACGAGCCGGTCGGGGTGGAGGGTGTCCTGCACCGCGAACCCCTCGCGCAGGAACTCCGGGTTCCAGGCGAGCGTCGCGTCCGGCCGGGCGGCCGCGACGACGTCGGCCAGCCGCTGCGCGGTGCCGACCGGCACGGTGGACTTTCCGACCACGATCTCGCCCGCCCCGAGGTGCTCGACGAGCTCGTCGACGGCGGCATCGACGTAGGAGAGGTCGGCCGCCTGGCCGTCCGGCCGCTGCGGCGTCCCGACGCACACGAAGTGCACCCGCGACCCGGCCACCGCCGCCATGTCCGTCGACACCGTCAGCCGCCCCGAGCTCGTGACCTGCGACAACAGTTCGTCCAGGCACGGTTCGAAGAACGGCGCCTTGCCCGCGGCGAGCGCAACCACCCGGGCGGGGTCGACGTCGACCCCCACCACGTCGTGCCCGAGCTTCGCCAGGCTCGCGGCGTGCACCGCACCGAGGTACCCGAGACCGATGACCGAGATCTGCACGTTCCATGCCCTTCGTCGAGGCGTCCGCAGGGACGACGGCGCCTAGGAGCACGCCGCGGCTCACTCTAGGATGCGGGGCGATGACGTACGAGGCCGGTGTTCGACAGGGCGTGGAGACGCGCCCGGCCGACCTGTACGCCGAGCTCTTCGGCAAGCAGGCCTCCACCCTCGAGGTCGTCTCCACCGGCCGGCTCTCCCAGGTGGGCGCCCGGCCCCCGATCCGCACCTACCTCGCACAGCTGTGGAGGCGGCGGCACTTCCTGTGGGCCGAGGCGCGGGCCAAGGTCACCAGCGGCACGCGCGAGACGCTGCTCGGGCAGGCGTGGCTGGTCATCAACCCCATGCTCAACGGCTTGGCGTACTACCTGATCTTCGGGCAGGTGCTGGGGGCGAAAGGCGGGATCGAGAACTTCCTCGGCTACCTCATCGTCGGCGTCTTCCTCTTCCAGTTCACGACGCAGTGCGTGACCGGTGGGGCCAAGTCCATCGCCGGCGGACGCAACCTCATCCGGGCCTTCAGCTTCCCGCGGGCCTCGCTCCCGATCTCGGTCGTGCTGCGCGGCATGCTCAACCTCGCACCGACGCTCGGGGCGATGTTCGTGCTGCTGCTGGTGCTGCCCGACCAGGAGCACTGGACCACGGCGGCCGCCCTGTTCCCGGCCGTGCTGGCGCTCCAGGTCGTGTTCGTCACCGGCCTGTCGCTGCTGCTGGCCCGCGCCGCCGCCGCCCTGCCCGACCTCAACCAGCTCATCAGCGTGCTCATGCGGTTCTGGCTGTACGGGTCGGCGGTGTTCTTCTCGATCGAACGGTTCGAGAACTACCCGTGGATCGTCGGGATCATGGAGATCAACCCCATGTACCTGGTGCTCGACGCGGCCCGCGACACCCTGCTCTACGGCGTCGTGCCCGCCGTGTCGACGTGGGTCGGGCTGGGCGCCTGGGCCGTGGGTACCGTCGTGGTCGGCTTCCTCGTGTTCTGGCGGGCGGAGGAGTCCTATGGCCGTGCCTGAGCTCGCCGTCGCCGAGCAGTTCACCCGCCCGACGACCGCCGACCAGCCCGCCACCGGCGCAGCCACCGGGTCCTTCGCCGACCCGTTCGCCCAGGCGACGGTGGCCGTGCAGGACGTGAGCGTCCGGTACCGCGTGCCCTCGACCGACGCCGCCGAGCGCCGTCGTCGGACGAACCCGCTCGTCAAGGCCGCGCGCACCGTGCTGGGCAACGACCCCAAGGTGCTGGTGCGTGCCCTGTCGGGCATCTCCTTCGTGGCGAAGTCCGGCGAGCAGATCGGACTCGTGGGGCAGAACGGCTCCGGCAAGAGCACCCTGCTGCGGATCATCGCCGGGCTGGAGAACCCCGCCAAGGGCCGGGTGCTCGCCGAGAGCACGCCGGTGCTCATCGGCGTCAACGCCGCCCTGGTTCCCGACCTGTCCGGCGAGGAGAACATCCGCCTCGGCTGCCTCGCCATGGGGCTCACCCCGGCGCAGGCGGAGGCCGCCGTCCCCGAGGTCAAGGAGCTCGCCGGCCTCGGCAAGTCGATCTACCTGCCGATGAAGACGTACTCGTCCGGAATGGGCGCCCGCCTCCGCTTCGCCATCGCGACGGCGTCCAACCCGCACATCCTGCTCATCGACGAGGCCCTCGCGACCGGCGACGCGGCGTTCAAGGAGCGCAGCGAGGCCCGCATGCAGGGTCTGCGCAAGAGCGCCGGCACGGTGTTCCTCGTCTCGCACGCGGCGCAGACCATCGAGGAGTCCTGCACGCGGGCCATCTGGCTCAACCACGGCCGCCTCGTCCTCGACGGTCCCGCCGAGGACGTCGCCCTGCGATACCGCAAGTGGGCCTGGGCGGTCGCCAAGGACCGGCAGGACGAGGCCAAGCAGATCATCGAGACCGCCTTCACCGAGCGCGAGCAGACGCAGGTCCGGGTGGAAGAGCCCCGGTCGGCGCGCCGATACACTTCCCGTCACGTGAGGCCCCGGAGCGCCTCGTCGCGGCGCAGCAAAGGAGGGCGGTAGCCGATGCGGCCACGCATCATGACCGTGTACGGCACCCGCCCGGAGGCCATCAAGGTCGCGCCGGTCATCAAGGCGCTCGAGGCGAGCGACGCCCTCGAGTCGATCACCGTCGTCACCGGCCAGCACCGCGAGATGCTGGACCAGGTCAACGCGATCTTCGGGATCGCCCCGGACCACGACCTCGACATCTTCGAGCACGGGGCGTCGCTCTCGATGATCGTCGCCCGTGTGCTCGAACGTCTCGACCCGGTCCTGGAGGCCGAGCAGCCCGACGCCGTCGTCGTCCAGGGCGACACGTCGACCTCGACCGCCGCCGCGCTCGCCGCGTTCCACCGGGGCATCCCCGTCGTGCACGTCGAGGCGGGGCTGCGCTCCGGCGACATCGCGTCCCCCTTCCCGGAAGAGGCGAACCGCCGGCTCACGTCGCAGCTCACCGCCCTGCACCTCGCGCCCACCGCGTCGAACCGCGACAACCTCCTGCGGGAGGGCACGGACGCGAACGACGTCGTCGTCACCGGCAACACGGTGATCGACGCGCTCCTGGCCTCCGCCGAGCGCAAGACCACGTTCGGCGACCCCGAGCTCGAGCACCTCGCCGACTCCGGCTGCCGCATCCTCCTGGTCACCACCCACCGGCGCGAGAGCTGGGGCGACGCCATGGAGGGGTTCGGGCGCGCCCTGGCCCGCCTCGCCCGCGCGTTCCCCGACGTCCAGGTGGTGCTGCCCGCGCACCGCAACCCCGTCGTCCGCGAGGCGGTGCTGCCGCACCTCGAGGGTCTCGACAACGTCACGGTGACGGAGCCGCTGGCCTACGGCGAGTTCACGCGCATGCTGTCCCTCGCGAGCGTCGTGCTCACCGACTCCGGCGGCGTGCAGGAGGAGGCGCCGTCGCTCGGCAAACCCGTGCTCGTCATGCGGGAGAACACCGAGCGGCCCGAGGCCGTGACCGCCGGTACGGTACGGCTGATCGGCACCGACGAGCATCGCATCGTCGCCGAGGTCACCGCGCTCCTCACCGACGAGGCCTCCTACCGTTCGATGGCCTCTGCGACCAACCCGTACGGGGACGGCCGCAGCGCAGGGCGCGCCGTCGCCGCCATCAGCCACCTGCTCGATCTCGGCCCGCGACCCGCGGACTGGGGAACCGAAGGACACCCATGAGCAAGAACCGCGTCTTCATCTACGGCTCGTGCGTCTCGCGCGACACGTTCGAGCACCTCGACCCCGACCAGTTCGAGCTGGTGCAGTACGTCGCCCGCCAGTCGGCCCTCAGCGCCTACACCCGCCCGGTCACGCTGGTCGAGCCGCCGCGGCTCGAGTCCCACTTCCAGCAGCGGATGGTGTCGGGCGACTACGCGTCCAGCCTGCAGACGGCGATCCCCGAGGCAGCGGCGAGCACCGACCTCGTCCTGATCGACCTCGTCGACGAGCGCCTCGGCGCCTACGTGCTCCCCGACGGCTCGGTCGTCACGCGCTCGACCGAGCTCGTCCAGTCGGGTGCTGAGCAGCAGCTGCCCGCCGGCTCCCAGCACCTGCCGTTCGGCAGCGAGCAGCACTTCCAGTACTGGTCCCAGGGCATCGCGGCCGTCGGCGAGCTGATCCGCCACCACATGCCGCGGGCCGCGGTCGTGCTGCTCGACCTCCCGTGGGCGGAGAGGTCCGAGACCGGGAGCCCGACCCCGGACAGCTTCGGCGTCACCGCCGCGGAGGCGAACCCCACCTTCCGCGCGTACGCGCAGGTCGCCGGCCAGGCCCTCGGGGCCGAGGTGATCTCGCTGCGCCCCGAGGAGGTCGCGTCCAGCCCCGACCACCCGTGGGGCGACGCGCCGTTCCACTACGCCGAGGACGTGTACCTCCGGGTGGTCAAGGAGCTCACCGGCACACCTGGACGCCCCGTGTGGCGGACGACGACCGACGCGGCCGTGTCGGCCCCGACAGGCAGCGTGCAGCGTCGGAGCATCCAGACCGCCACCACCACGACCGGCGCCCCCGCGCGACGCTCCGCCGGCACCTCACGTCCGCAGAAGCTCGACGGCGGGCCCAACTTCCTGGTGCTGGGAGCCCAGCGCGCCGGCACCACGTGGCTGGAGCAGCATCTCGGCGCCCATGCGGACATCTTCATGGCACCGATGTCCCAGGGCCTGATCCTCACCGGCCGCAAGCGCGTCGAGAACCCGAAGACCCGTGAGGCGTACCTCAAGCAGTTCGCCGACGCCGGCCCCCACCGGTGGCGCGGGCAGCGGTCCTTCCTCTACTTCTGGACCAGCGAGGGCGACCGGTTCGACCCTCGTCGTGACGACGTCGCCGCGATCGTGCGCGACTACCTCCCCGAGGACGCACCGTTGCTCGTGTCGCTGCGCGACCCGGTCTCCCGTGCGGTCTCCGCCTACTGGCACGCCGTCGTCCTCGGCAAGGTGCCCGCCGGCACGTCGATCTTCGAGGCCGCGACGTCGCGCGGGATCCTCGGCGTCGGGAACTACGCCCAGCACTACCGCCGGTGGGCGAGCACCGTGGGAGCCGATCGGCTCAAGGTCCTGCTCTTCGACGACCTCCTGTCCGACCCCCGCAGCTTCCTGACCCAGGCCCTGGGCGCCATCGGTGCGCCGCCGCCGGACCGCGGCACCGGCGACAAGGCGCTCGCGACGCCCGTCAACCGGAACGCCACCGCCGCGGCGATGCGCACCGCGAGCCCGCTCTCCGCCGCGGAGGTCCGGGTCCTGGTCGAGCTCTACCGCGCCGACATCGACTTCGTCCAGGAGCTCACCGGTCGCGACCTGTCGCACTGGACCGACGTCGAGGGCCTGACCCAGGCCGCAGGGGGTCGGCGCGCCTGACCTGCACGGCGCCCGGCCGCGCGCCGTGCAGGGCCGGTCGGCGCGTCACGGACCGACGTAGAACCGGTTCTTGCCCGTCAGCGCGTCCAGGCGCTCGCACCAGGCCCGTCGCTCCGCGGCCGAGGTCGCCTGGTCGAGCTCCTTCTCGAGCGCCTCCGCGTCCACGACGTCGTCGTCCCGGGCGTACACGAAGTCGTCGCCGTCGAACGACGCGCCACGGTCGGTCTGCTCCTGGGTCCAGCCGTGCACCGACGGCCGCGTCCAGAACACGTCCGTGCCGATCACCTTGGCCGGGACGCCCCCCGCCGAGGCGTTCGACGGCACCTGCTTCGTGACGACGGCGCGGGCCCCCAGGATGCTGCCCGAGCCCACCCGAGCGCCCTTGAGGAAGAGCGAGTCCTCCCCCAGCCAGACGTGGTCGCCGATCCACACCGACCTGCTCGCGTTGACGCGGCGGTGGTCGTGCACGGAGTACACGAGGTGCGGGTCCGCGGTGCGGAACGTCACGCGCGACGAGAACATGGCGTCCGCGCCGACGATCACGTGCTTGCGCTCGGTGGGAAGGAACCGGGCCGGCGACGTGAACGAGCACCCGGGCCCGAGATAGAGGACCGACTCGTGGAACACGGTGGCGATCACCTCGGTGAAGCGCGCCGACCGCCGGAGGTAGACCACGGACCCGTTCCCCATGAACCGCAGGCGCGTGTTGCGCAACCGCGCACCGTCCTCGACCACCAGCACGTTCCCTGTGCCGTCGAAGGTCACCGACGAGGCGTCGAACGCGGAGCCCGCGGACTCCCGCAGGTGCACGACGTTGTCCCTGATCCCAGCGACGTCCGCGTACGAGCGGATCGTCTGCCTGGTGCTCACCGTGCTCACCCCGCCACCTCGACACGGCCCGCGGAGATCAGCCCGGCGAGCTCCTCGCTCGCGTCGTTCCCGACGACGCCGTCGTCGTTCGCGAGCACCACTCGGACGTCGTCCCAGCCCAGCTCTGCGACACGTCGCACCGCCTCGGGGGGCACCGCGCCCTCGTCGACCACGACACGCAGCGTGTCGACCCCCGCCGCGACCACGAGGCGGAGGGCCAGCAGCTCGACGAGCTCGCCGTCGTCCGAGGACTCGACCACCGCGACGTAGCGCGCACCGGGCAGCTCCGCCTCGAGCGGCACGCCGTCGACGGGCCCGGCGACCAGACGGACCTCGAGCGCGTCGCCCTCGGCCGCCACCTCTCGGCTGCGGTAGCGGAACCGGCCGAGACGGTCATCGTCCAGCACCACATAGGCGCTCGCCGCGTCGCTGTCGAGGCGCAACGGCGCCGGGTCCAGCTCGAGGTCCGCCGCGGCGGAGCCGCCCACCGCGATCGCCTCCGGCAACGGGCCGCTGTACCGGTCTCCGGAGGGCAGGACGACGGTGAGGCGGTCGATGTCTGCCAGGCGGTCGTAGGCCGGAGAGAGCCGCTGGGTCGCGTCCATGTACTTCACGAACGGATAGCGGTGGTCGGACATGATCTGCAGGAACCGGGTGCGACCGAGAGAGCCCTCCACGAACCAGCTCGCGCGCGCCGTGAGCTTCTCGTCGAGCCCGTCGAGCCGGACCTGCAGCCGGACGGACCCTCCCTCGACGAACGTCCGGACCCCACCGCACGTCAGGGAGCGGTCCGCGCGCGGCGCGAGGAACCCCCGGATCAGGCCGAGGATGGCGGGCAGCGCATTCTTGGCCACCGCGCCGTGCACGCCCCCGACGCGGTACTTCGTGAGGTTCTCGACGTCCCGGACGAGCTCGACGAGCGAGTGATTGCTCAGCTCGTCGTCGTTCGTGTAGAAGTAGTCGATCGTCCGCCCCTCGGCGAAGTAACGCCGCAGCAGGTCCTGCGGCTGCTCCGCCTCGCGGAAGGCGGGGTGCCGGAAGAGGCTGTCCTTGAAGAACGGCTTGTTGAAGTAGTACGGCAGGTTCATCTGCGGCACCGCGAGCAGCAGCCGCGCCGCGGGGAACTCCCGGGCGTAGCTGATCGCGATGCTGCCGCCCTTCGACGCCCCGAAGAACATCACGTCGCCCGCCGCGATCCCGTGCCGCTGCACCGCCTCGTCGATCACCGCGTGGACCCGGTCGTACAGGGGGCGCCCGCCGTTGTCGACCAGCATGTACGAGCCCGACACGAGATAGCGGTCCTGGAAGCAGATCATCATCGTGCTCGCCAGGTCCTCGTCCGTGAGCTCCTTGAGATAGCTCACCGCATACGAGACGCGTGACGTCGAGGGCCCGAAGCCGGGGAACGTGACCAGCAGCCGGGTCGGGTTCGTCGTGTTGCCCCGCACCGAGTAGAAGACGTCACCGTGCTGCTCGACGCCGTACTGCGCGTCGTAGGTGACCTGCTGCGGGGTGGTGAACGCGCCGTGCCCGATCTTCAGGGAGAACGGCGCGTCGATGTCGAGGCGGAAGTCCTTCGGGTCCGGCGACGTCACGACGATGTTCCGGTACTCGAGCGCGGAGCCGCGCGCCGGCGGCTCGATCTCGTTGCCGTAGACGACCTCCGCGCCCTGGTACAGCCGGAAGGAGCGGCCCCGGTACCGCTGCCAGTCGCCCACGGTCAGCTTGGCGTAGTACGAGCCGGCGGGCAGCCGCTCGGACATCGCGCGGCGCACCTGCCCCTCGAGACCCCTGGCCTCGACGGCCCGGCGTACGGGGGCCCCTGCGGGCGCCTCCATCACCCGGCGCAGCGCCCCGCGGACGGGGGCGGTGTACACGAGGGAGGCGGCACGCGCACGCAGCGACGCCCGGGGGGCACGCATCCTCATCACAGGCTCAGCATCCTCTCCACGACGGTCCGGTTGATCCTGGCAGGGTCCACGCCCTCGAAGAACCGCGCCTTGCGACGCGCGAACTCGTCGTCGGGCAGGGCGAACCGCTCCGTCACCACGTGATCGACGACCTCGCGGTGCTCGGAGAACACCGGGCCCAGCCCCTCGGTCCGGTAGTCCAGGCGGCTCTCGTACGGCTGGTCGGCGAAGAACCCCTCGGCGTCCCACTGGTAGTAGGCGATCGGGGTCCCGATGAACGCCGCGTCGATGACGGCCGAGCTGTAGTCGGTGAAGACCATCTCGGCGGTGGAGATCGCCTCCCGGTAGCTCAGGTCCGTGCGCACCACACGATCCGAGAAGTGGAAGGTGGACGCCCTCTTCTCCACGTTCGGGTGCAGCTTGACGTGCAGGCTGCGGTCGGTGCGCTCGAGGAAGTCGAGCAACCGGCGGTCGGTGAAGAGCGCGTCGATCGCCCGGTAGTAGCTCGACTGCTTGAAGCTCTCGGTCGACACCTGATGGAGGTTGAACCGCCAGGTCGGCATGAACAGCAGGTGCCGCGACCCGGAGGGCACGCGGGCGAGGGACTCGAGGCGCGGCAGGCCCGAGTTCAGGGTCTCGACGGGGGCGACCGACCGGAGGTAGTCGGCCTCGAGCTCCCCCGTGGCGACGAACACGTCGAAGTGCTTCGCGATCACCCAGTCCGTCATGTCGTTGAGCTGCACGCCGTGCTGGAGATAGACGAAGCGCGAGTTCGCCAGCGTCTTGCCGCGGTACTGCAGGTGGTAGATCTGCGACGAGACGACGAGGTCGGAGACGAGGAAGAGCTCGTAGAACTCCGGGGTGAAGATCGGGACCAGGTTGAACCCGCGCCGCTCGAGCCGCTCCCAGTCCTTCGACTTCCGCCCGAGCGCGAAGTACACGTTGCGGTACTCGGGGTGGTTCGCGGTGAAGTAGGCGTAGAGGTGCTCGGCGTTGTCGTCGGCCTGCCCCGGCCTGTCGAAGAAGAGGATCGTCGACCCGGGCCCGATCGGACGGCTGTAGAAGTCGTAGGTGCCGGGGTCGTCGTGGCCGACCCGCTCCGCGGCCGGCCGGTACGACTTCCCGATCGAGACGACGTCCTCGCCGAGGCGCAGCCGGTACAGCGGGACGTGCTCCTCGACGGGCTCCCCGGCCCGGAACTCGAGGTAGGCGTCCCGGCCGGTGAGCTGCTTGTACAGGTGCCGCTCGGTCGACGGGTCGTCCAGCCAGCGGATCGCGGCCGCCTCGAGCGGCTCCCGGGCCGCGGCGACGTGGACGAGGCGCATCAGGTCGTACTCGCGGATCAGGTCGCGCAGGTGGTCGAGGCCGACGTCGGCCTCCTTGTGCACGCGCATGCCGCGCAGGAAGAGGACCAGGTACCGCAGGAGGTAGAGGCGCAGCTCCCGCGACGCCGAGGGGATCAGCGGCACCAGCCGGGTGGTCCCCGGGGCGGGGCGCACACCGCTGACCGCCTTCGTGTCGGAGGCGACCGAGTAGCCGACCGGGAGCGGGGCGAGCTTCGCGATCGACCAGTAGAGCCGGTACGCGAGATAGAGGGCGGAACGGTCGACGTCGCCCACGGCGTCCAGGAGGTCCGCGAGCCGGCGGGTGTGGAAGACGACGCCGTACACGTCCGTGTCCCGGCCGTAGACGGCGGCGTCGTCGGTCTTGGCCGTCGTCACGTCCCGGGGGATCGGGCCGGTGAACACCCGGGGCTCCGCCAGGTACACGGTGCGCTTGCGCAGGTGGTCGACCAGCGTGGGCACGTAGGAGCTCGGGACATGGTGCGTGTCCCGCACGAACACCACGTACGTGGTGGTCAGTCGCGCGCACAGGTCCGCGACCTCGCCCGTCGTCAGCGGTCGTTCGAGGACCTCGACCGCGAAGTACTTCTCGTGTCGCAGGCGAGCCGCGACGATCCGGCGGTAGGTCTCCGACTCGCGGTCGACGGGTCCGTCGGACTCGACGACGACGGTCAGGAGGGTGGGGCGTGCGTCTGTCATTCCAGTCCTTGCCATGTCACGCGTGAGGGTGGGGCGGTCACGCCGCGGTCACCGCGGCGGCGCCGGTGAAGTCGAGCACGGGCTTGCCGGCGGCCACCCGGGCACCGTTCTGCTCGCGGTACTCGCGGAACGCGCCGTGCGCGACGAGGCCCACGAGGACCTCGCCGTGCCGTGCGGCGACGTCGGTGCTCACCAGCTCGACGTTGCGCCGGTTGGCCAGCTCGGGCGGCAGCTCGTCCACGTGCGGTTCCGCGACCATGACCCTGACCCAGGGCAGCCGGTCCGCGACGGCAGCGGCGATCTGCCGGGCCGGCGACTCGCGCAGGTCGTCGATGTTGGGCTTGAAGGCCAGCCCGAAGAGGGCCACGGAGTCCGCCTCGGACTCCTCGGCGGCGGCGACGATCCGGTCGACCACCCACCCCGGCTTCGCGTCGTTCACCTCGCGTGCCGTGCGGATGAGCCGCGCGTGCTCCGGGACCGCTGACACGATGAACCACGGGTCGACCGCGATGCAGTGCCCGCCGACGCCGGGCCCGGGCTGCAGGATGTTCACCCGGGGGTGGTGGTTCGCGAGCCGGATGAGCTCCCACACGTCGACGCCGACCTCGTCGGCGACGAGCGAGAGCTCGTTGGCGAAGGCGATGTTGACGTCGCGGAACGAGTTCTCGACCAGCTTCGCCAGCTCGGCGGTCACGGCGTCGGTCAGCAGGATCTCGCCCTGGCAGAAGACGGCGTAGAGATCCTTCGCCATCTCGGCGGCCTCGGGCGTGAGGCCGCCGACGATGCGGTCGTTGGTGACCAGCTCGATCATCACCCGCCCCGGCAGCACCCGCTCCGGGCAGTGCGCGACGCGGATCTGCGGTCGCCCGTCGGCGCCGTCCAGGCTGAGGTCGGGGCGGGCCTCGAGGATCGTGTCCGCCATCCGGCGCGTGGCACCGGGGGGCGACGTCGACTCGAGGATCACGAGCTCGCCGCCGTTCAGCACCGGCGCGACGGCGCGCGCCGCGGCCTCGATGTACGACTCGTCGGGCTCGTGATCACCTCGGAAGGGGGTCGGGACCGCGACGATGAACGCGTCGGCGGGTTCGGGCGTCGTGGACGCGCGCAGCATCCCCCGCTGGACCGCCCCGGAGACGTAGGCCGCCAGGTCCGGTTCGACGAACGGCACGTCGCCCCGGTTGATCGCGTCGACGGTCGTGGGGTTCACGTCCACGCCGACGACCTTGATGCCCTGGGACGCCAGGATGGCCGCGGTGGGGAGGCCGATGTAGCCGAGCCCCACGACGCCCACGGTGCCGATCGTCATACCTCCACCCTTCTTCTCAGACGAGCACGTGCTGGTCGGCACGCCCGTAGAACTGCACCCGGCCGGTCGCCAGGGCCTCGACGTCGGAGAGCTGCCACGTGTGCGGCCCCCCGGTGCCCCCGCGCACCTGCACGAACCCGAAGCGGTCGGCCGAGTAGACCCCGGCCCCGGCGTCGACGACGCCGCGCAGGAACGCGGAGTCCTCCCCGGTCGTCGTCTCGCCGAACCGCACTCGCGCCGCGGTCTCCCGTCGCGCCACGATCGTCGGTCCCATGACGAAGTCGGTGAACCGATGCTCCCGCTCCGCGAAGCGCAGCACGGTGGCGTCGTGGGCCTCGAGGTACATGTAGTGCGCCTGCTTGCCCACGACCTCGGCGCCGCTGTACGCCAACGCGTCCAGCTGGTCGGAGAGGTAGTGCGGGCCGTACAGGTCGTCGTCGTCGAGCTTGGCGACGACGTCCCCGTCGGCGGCGTCGAGGAGCCGGTTGAGGCAGCCGCCGAGCGGCACGTCGGTGCCCGCGTGGAGCAGCAGCAGTTCGTCGACGCCGGCCTCCTCGGCCCGCACGCGCAGGTCGGCCTCGTCGACCTCGAACCCGTGCGTGAGCAGCGCGAGCTGCACCCGCACCCCGTCCTGCGCGCCGACCGTGCGCAGGACGTCGTCGAGCCGGTGCGGGCGGTTGGTCGACACGAGGGCCGTGACGCTCGGCCGCGGCACGGTCGCCGACGGCGCGAGGCCGACGTCGTGCAGCACGCGCTGCACGCGGGCGCCGTACGTGTGCTCGCGCCAGATGCGCCGCTGCCCGCGGTGGACGGCGCGGTCGCGCAGCTCGGGCGAGCGCACGAGCGCACGCACCGTGTCGGCGGCCTCGGCGCGCGTCGTCACGGCGAAGACCTCGTCCGCGGGAAAGAACTCCCCCGTCGCGGCGCTGGGCGCCGTCACGACGGGCGTGCCGCAGGCGGTGATCTCGAAGATCCGTCGCGCGCACATGCTCGGCGAGTCCACCACCGAGTTCACGTTGAGGAACGCCTTGTAGTCGCGGTACGCGGTCAGCATCCGGGGGTAGTCGAGCGACCCGACGACGCGCGACGCGAACGGCTCCGGGAACTCGTACCGGTCCCCCTGCCCGCGGAACCGCGAGAAGATCTCCAGCCCGGTCGTCATGCGCGGCGACACGTCCAGCGCGCCGCCCAGCAGCATCTCGGCCTGCTCCCGGCGCTCCGGGTACTTGTGCGCGAACCACGTGCCGGCGAACGCGACGTCGCGCCCCGGGCCGTCGCCGTGCGTCCGCACCGGGTTGTGGATCGCCGGCTGCGCGCCGAACTCGAGCACGCCCACGCGGTCGTGGCCCAGCCGCGCGCGGTAGGCGTCGAGGCGGCCGACGTCGGTCGTGTAGACCCGGTCGAACAGGGCCGCCGTGTCGACGAAGTCCTCGAAGTGGACCGGGTCCTCCTTGTTCCAGAAGACCGTGGGGATGCCCCGCTCACGGCACGCGGCGACGAGGGCGCGCACGTCGTCCCCGGGTGCCGACGGGCCCGTGAGCTGGTACTGCCAGGCTCCGCCGTTGGCGCGCCAGGCGGACTCGACGAACAACAGGTCGAGGTCGGCGACCTCCGACCGCCACGACTCGGGGGTCAGGCGGACCTGCTCCCACTCGTACCCCAGAGCGAGGAACGAGAAGTCGTCGAGGACGACGCCCGCGCGCACGGTCCGGGACGCGGCCCGCACCGGGAGCGGCCAGGGATCGTAGGTCAGCCGGTCCGGCTCGACGTGCGCGCGGAGGCCTGCGTACGGGCCGTCCGTGCGGCGTCGGCGCGCGAAGGTCCGTAGCTGGGGGACGCCGCCTCGACGCAGGTGCCACACGGCCTTCCGGACGGTCGCGACGTGCGACCGCCAAGTGGAGAGGGCCGGCATGGACAAGTCTCTTCTCGTTCTGGCGGCAGGGATCGGGCCGCCTCGACCGTCCGGGCCCGGCGTCGGGCCCGGCGTCGGGCGAGGGAGGCGCGCGCCATGGTAGCCGCGGGACACCCTGAAAAGACACCGGACGTCCACCCTCCGGCCATCTCTGCTCCGGAACGGTGCGCCGTCAGGACCGGCATCTCAGATCTCGTCGCGGCCGGGCGGACGCAACGCGGCCCCGGCCGGTCGCGAGGACCTGCCGGGGCCGCGAGACGGCGTGCGAGGGGCTCAGGCGCCGAGGCCGAGAGCGCTCTGGATCGGCTCGAGCGTGAAGTACACGACGAACATCAGGGCGGCGACCCACATGAGCGCGTGGATCTGACGCACCTTGCCGAGCGCGAGCTTGATGATGACGAACGCGATGAAGCCGGCGCCGATGCCGTCGGCGATGGAGTACGTGAACGGCATGATGATGATCGTGAGGAACGCGGGGATCGCGATCTCCACGTTGCGCCACGAGATCCCGGCGACCTGCGCCATCATCAGGTAGCCCACGAAGACGAGGGCCGGCGCGGCGGCCTCGTAGGGCACCAGGGCGACGACGGGCGACAGGAACGTCGCCGCCAGGAACGCGATACCGGTGACGACGGCGGCGAGGCCGGTGCGGGCGCCCGCGCCGACGCCCGTCGTCGACTCCACGTACGCGGTGTTGGACGACGTGCTGCCGACGCCACCGGCGATCGCGGCGACCGAGTCGGCCACGAGGATGGCGCGGGTGCGCGGCGGGTTGCCCTCCTTGTCGAGCAGCTTTCCCTCGGCGCCGACGGCGACCATCGTGCCCATCGTGTCGAAGAAGTCCGCGATGAGCAGCGAGAAGACGATGAGGACCACGGACACGGCCGCGATGTTCTGGAACGAACCGAGCAGGGAGAACTGACCGATCAGGCCGAGGTCCGGCGTCGTGACCACGCCGCTGAACGTGGGGGCGTTGAGGTTGAAGCCGTCGGGGTTCTCCGCCGACTTCGCACCGATGTGCAGGGAGTTCTCCAGCACGACGGCGAGCGCCGTCGCCGTGATGATCGCGATGAGCATCGCGCCACGCACCTTGCGGACGAACAGGACGATGGTGAGCACCAGGCCGACGACGAACACGAGGATCGGCCAGGTGCCCAGGTTGCCGAGCGCCACGATGGTGCCTTCACCCGGCACGACGAAGCCGGCGTTGACGAGGCCGACGAGCGCGATGAACATGCCGATGCCGACGCTGATCGCCGTCTTGAGCTCGACGGGGACGGCCTTGAACACGGCCTCCCGGAACCCGGTGAGCACGAGGATCAGGATGATGACACCCTCGATCACCACGAGGCCCATGGCGTCGGCCCAGGTGACGTTCTCGATGCTGGCGATCGAGTAGGCGACGACGGCGTTCAGCCCGAGGCCGGCGGCCAGGCCCAGCGGGTAGTTCGCGAAGAGGCCCATGATGAGCGTCGCGACGCCGGCGACCAGCGCGGTCGCGGCCGCGACCATGCCGAGCGACTCGGGCGTGGCCTCGGCCCCGCCGCCGAGCACCTGACCGGTGCCGTCGGGCACCGTGCCGATGATCAGCGGGTTGAGCACGATGATGTAGCTCATCGCGAAGAAGGTCACCAGACCGCCGCGGATCTCCGCGCCGATGGTGGAGCCTCGTTCGGTGATCTTGAAGAAGCGGTCGATCGCGCTCAGGTCGCCCTGCGGCGGCGCGGTGGTCTGGTTCGCCATGGGCAGAATCGTGCCAGATCCTGTGAAGGACTCTTGCACGGAAACCGTGTGGTGACGCGGAATTCACACCGTGGACGCGCGCCGAGGCGACGTCCTGTCAGTACGCCCCGCGCCCGGTGACCACGGCTTTCGCCGTGCGGGCGAGGATGAGCAGGTCGCCGAAGACGGTCCAGTTCTCGGCGTAGAACACGTCGAGCCGGACGCCCTCCTCCCAGGACAGGTCGGACCGGCCGCCCACCTGCCACAGCCCGGTGAGGCCGGGCTTGACGCGTAGGCGCCGCCGTACACGCGCCTCGTACCTGGACACCTCGGCGGGCAGCGGCGGACGCGGCCCGACCAGCGACATCTGGCCGGCGAGCACGTTGAACAGCTGCGGCAGCTCGTCGAGGGACAGACGGCGCAGCACGCGCCCGACGGCGGTGACGCGCGGGTCGTCGTGCAGCTTGAACAGGACGCCGTCGCCGTCGCTGGGCCCGGCGAGGACGATCCGCTCGCGGTCCGCGCCCCGGCGCATGCTGCGGAACTTGAGCATCTCGAAGGTGCGGCCGTCGCGCCCCACCCGGTCCTGTCGGAACAGCACCGGCCCGCGGCTCGTGATCTTCACGGCGACGGCGACGACGGCCATCACGGGCAGCAGGAGCAGGGTGATGAGCGCGGCCCCCGTCCAGTCGACGACCGACTTCAGCACGTATCGCGGGCCGGTGAAGCGCGGGGCGTCGACGTGCAGCAGCGACACCGACTGCTCGGGGGTGAAAGTGATGCGCGGCCCGGCGACGTCGGCGAGCTCGGCGGTGAGCATGAGGTCCACGCCCACGGGCTCGAGCTCCCACCCGAGCCGCCGGACGACGTCGGCGGTGATGGCGTCCGAGCCGCTGACCGCCACGCAGTCGGCGCCCACCTGGGCCGCCATCGTGCCCGCGGTGCGCAGGTCGCCGAGCACGGGCACTCCGAGGATGTCCTCGCCGGGCCGCACGGCGTCCGACGTCGGCACGCACACCCCGACGACGCGGTAACCGGAGGTGCGGTCGTTGAGCTCGTGGACGAGTCGCTCGACCTGGTCGCGCAGCCCGATCGCGAGGACGAAGGTGACGCACGCGCCCTCCTTCCGGCGCCGGTGCAGCCATCCGCGGCACAGCCACCGGCCGAGCAGGAGCGCGACGACGCCGGTGGGCACCGCGACGAGCAGGAACGTGGAGATGCCGGGCCGCGCGAGGAGGAGGGCGAGCAGCGCGACAGGCGCCACGAGCCGCCAGGACGCGTCGAACACCCGCTGGTACTCGGCCGGCCCGGACGCGAAGACGCGCACGTCGTAGGCGCGACCGGCCCACAGGCTGCCGAGCCACGCGGTCACCAGCACCGCGGCGGACAGGAGCTGGTCGCCCAGGACCCACGGCGTGACGTGGTCCTGCACGACGACGCCACGCACCACGGCCGCGACGACGGCCGCGACGACCAGGACGACGACGTCGGTGCGCACCAGGCGACGCTTGTAGTCGGCCTGCCAGGAGCCCGCCCGGAACGAGTCCCGCACCTCCTTGAGGCGCGCGGCGCGGACGGCGGCGTTGCGCGAGCGAAGGGGCTGACGTGTGTCCGGGACGGTGATCACGGCTGCCTCCTTCCGCAGTGCGGGCGCCGCGCCCGTGCGCGGCAGCCGTCACCAAGGTAGGAGCGTCCGGGGCCCTTCGGAGGGCTTTCGGGGGCCTTTCACCCCGGCTTTCACCCGAGCCGACTTTCACCCTCTGACCTGGGGTTTCACCCGATTTTCAGCCGCACCCGGGCGTCATGGACGGAGTGCCCCGGGTGACTGCCGCCGGGGGCCAGCGATCCCGGTGCCGGGCCCTAGACTGGGGCGGTGCCCTCGATCGTCCGCATGCTCACCCACCCCGAGGAACGCCGGCCCGGTCCGCCGCCGCTGCGCGTGGACCTGCGGCGCGTGGTGCTCGGCGGCATCGGCCTGTGGGTCGTCGCCCTCGTCGCGACGCTGGTCGTGTACCTGACGGGCCGCGGGACGGAGGAGGCCGTCGTCACCTGCGTGGCCGGCATCCTCCTCGGCGGTGCCGGCCTGCTGTGGGAGCGCAAGCACCGCAGCGAGTACCGCGGCGAGGACTGAGCCCTCGGACAGCTGTCCGGTTCCGCCGACCACGGAACCGGCAGCTCCTGAGCATCATCCCCAGGCGGTCGTGACCCACAGCTCGGCGGCCCGCTCCGGCGCCGCGAGCACCGTGGCCAGCAGCGCCGCACGGTCGGGCCTGCCGAGCACGTCTGCGAGGGCGGCGGCGAGCCCCGCACGGTCCGTGGCGTGCGCGCGACCGTCGGCGTCCACCCACCACGGCACCGGGCTGCCCGCCACGGACAGCCGGCCGTGCTCGAACCACACCGCCGGCAGCCGCGCGTCGAGGGCCGCGACGCGCTCGTCGAGCGGCCGCTCCCGGCCCGGCCCGTCCGGGGCGGGCAGCCCGTCCTCCCCCACGACCGGCAGGTCGAGCAGGTCTGCCACGGCACCGACCTCCGCCTCCGGCACGGGCAGCACCGCGCCGAGCACGGCCCAGCGCGCCGTGCCGGCCACCTCGACGTCGTCGGCCCGGCGCACGACGACGTCGCTCGCGTCGAGCGCCGGCAGCCGGTCGGGCAGGGGGTCGAGCGCGGCCGCGCGCGCGGCGGGCGCGAGCCGTACCGCCAGGCCGGCGATGCCTCGCCACACGCCGAGCGCGACGGGCAGCGGCACGGAGGTGCCGACGCCGGGCAGCCGGTCGAGCGCGGCCGGCCAGTCCTGCGGGTCCAGGCGGTCGAGCCCGTCGACCACGCCCAGCGCGCGGCGCGCCTCGGGGTCGAGGGCGGCGACGGCGGGCGGCGCCGGCGGCAGCAGCGGGACGCCGTCGTGCGCGGCGAACGGAGCGCCGAGCCGGTCGCGCAGCCACCAGGCCGTGTACGACGGCGCGCCGGCCACGGGGGTGACGAGCGCGCGCCGCGCGTCCGGGTCCGCGACGAGGGCGGCGAGCACCCCGGCCCACGGGTCCTCGCGCACCGCGTCGTCGTGAACCGTGTCGTCGCGCTCACCGTCGGGGCCGACGTCGGGGCCCGCGTCGGGCGCGTCGTCGTCCACCGCGTCCAGGTCCGCGACCGCCTCCACGTCCGCGACGTCGACGCCGGGGCCGACCCGGTCGGCGAGGAACCGCAGGTAGTCGTCCCAGCCGGGCAGCCAGCCGGCGGGGTCGTCGGTCCCGTGCTCCCCCTCGGGGTCCGCGGGGTCGGGGGTGAGCACGTCGGTCACGCGGTACGTGTCCACGTCGGCCCGCACACCCAGGGCGACCAGCAGCGGCGCCGGGTAGTAGGCGACGGCGGCACGCGTCACCGGCGCGAGCCCGGGCATCGCCCCGGCCGCCCACGACCCGGGCAGCACGGCCTCCCGCGCGGGACGCCACCCGTCCTCGGTCGGCACGGGCAGCTCGCCGAGCCAGAACGGGAAGTCCTGCCCGCCGCCCGCGTGGGCGAGCCGCGCCAGCGCGAGCACGTTCTGCACCACCTCGCGCGGCCCCTCGTCCACCGGGCCCACCAGGGTGGGCGACCCGAGCACGCCGGTCTCCGGCACGTCGGGCGCGCCGTCGAGCAGCGCCTCCGACGCCGCCAGCGCGAGCGCGCGCACCCCCGCGTCGTCGAGCAGCGCGCGCGGGCTGGTGGACGACGCGCCCGCCCGCACCAGCAACGGGTGCGCGGCGTCCGGGTGCACGACGCGCACGCCGAGCGTCCGGGCGACGGCCGCCAGCGCGGGGTCGTCGTCGTCCTCGGGCAGCACGACGGTCCCCCTCACCCCGGACGCCGTGCGCCCGTCCGCGAGCGGCACGCGCGCGCCGGCGAGGGCCTCCAGCACGCCCGGGTCGGCGGCGTGGGGCTCGAGCGCGTCGCAGAGCGCGTACCAGCGCGTGGCGGGGAGGCCGCCGGGCAGGTCGGCGACGACGTCGGACAGGGTCGTCGGCGTCGCGCCCAGCCGCCGCGCGACGCCCTGCTGAGCGGTGGTGAGGGCCACCAGCCCGGGCACGACGCCCGCCAGCACCCCCACGAGGCGCGGATCGTCGCCGGCGGCCCCGACGAGCACCGTCGCGTCGGCCGGCGCGACGGCGGCCGTCACGGGCTCGTCGTCGGGCTCCCCCGCCGCGCGCGGGGCGGGGAGCAGCGGCGCCGACCGCAGGGCGTCCAGGGCGGCGTCACGGACGGCCGCGTCGAGGTCGCCGGTGGGCATCCCGCCGGGCACGAGGGCGAGGACGTCGGCGCCGCGCGCGGGCGCCACCGCGGTGAGGAGGTCGGCGTAGGCACGGCCGGCCTCGACCGCGAGGCGGTCGGTGAGCGGCCCGGGCAGCACGCGACGGCGCCCCGGGTCCACCGGGAACGACGCCACCAGCAGGGCCGGGAACGACAGCGGCACGTCTGTCGGCGTGGGCGCACGGAGCACTCCGGCCTCGCCCACCTCGGCGGCCTCGTCGCGCCGGACCGCCCAGGCGACGGACCAGCGTGCACGACGCTGCTCGAGCGGGAGGTCCGCCGTCTCGTCCTCGGTCACCGCTCCGGAACGCCGCAGCACCGCCCACCGGTCGCCGACGTCGGCGAGCGCCCGCGTCCCGAGGTCCTCGACGGTGACCGAGGCCAGGGCCGGCAGCGCGAGCAGCAGCGCGTCGTCGACGGCGGCGAGCTGCGCCCGCACGGACGCCACCGCGTCGGCGTCGCGCAGCACCAGCTCCACGACCGTCTCGAAGCCGTCCGCGTCCAGGCCGGCAGCGTCGGTCCCGGCGTCCGACCCGTCCGGCCCCTCGCCCAGCGCGGGTGCCGCGAACGGCAGGCGCAGCACCGGCAGGTCGTCGCCCCGGCCGGCGACGGCGTCGCGCAGCGCGGAGCCGTCCGGGGCGACGTCGTCGAGCAGGTCGCGCGTCGCCGCGAGCGAGAACCGCACCCCGCCGGTGCTCGAGCGCACCGTGACCTCGTCCGCCACCGACCGCACCGCGGCGAAGCCGACGCCGAAGCGGCCGACCTCCCCGGGCGCCGGGGTCTCGACAGGCCCGACCGGCGAGATCGGCTCGACCGGCGAGATGGGCTCGACCGGCGCAGCGAGCTCGACCGGCGCAGCCTTCGCAGACGCGCGCAGGGAGGAGAGCGACGCGACGCCGTCCGCCGTCAGCGGGGCGCCGGAGTTGGCGGCGACAAGCGTCGCGACGCCGCGCGGGTCGTCGTCGAGCTCGGTGAGGCGCAGCAGCAGGCGGCCCGGCTCCCCCGCGCGCGCGGCCGCGTCCGCGGCGTTCTGGGCGAGCTCGACGACCACGCGGTCGCGGTAGTAACCGCGGGCGTGGTCCTCCTCCGCGTTCGCGTCCTCCCGGAAGCGCGTGCCCGACCCGAGCCACGCCTCCGTGACCGCGTGCCGCAGGGCCGCGGTCCCGAAGACGTCGCCCGTCACTCGGCGTCGGGGCGCTCGGGAGCGGCGTCCGCCTCCGCGGCGTCGGTCGTGCCGGCGCGGGCCGCGTCGGTGTCGGTCGCGTCGGCACCCGTGCGGGCCCGCGCGCCGCGCGGCTCGACCGTGACGGCCTCCACCCGGAGCTCGTCGATGAGCGGCGCGTCGGCCGGCCAGTCGCTCGGCGGGTGCGGGGCGTCCGTCTCGGAGTGCGCGCCGCAGCCGTGGTCCAGCGACACGACCTTGCCGTCGTCGGGCGACCACGCGTTGGCGCAGACGCCGAAGAGCTGGCCGAGCGGACCCTGCAGCGGCACCAGGAAGCCGCAGGTGGTGCACTCGGCCGGCGACGCGACCGCCCCCGGCGCCGTCGGGCCGCGCGACCCGCGGTACCAGCGCTCGGCGGCCTCGTCACGGCCCTGGGGCGACAGCACGCGCTCGCGCGCGAGGGCGAGCTCGTCGATCGCGACGGAGTCGAGCTCCTCGTCGCCCGTGGCCTTCCAGCCGGGCTCGAGGCGCGGGTCGTCGGCGCGGAAGGGCAGCGTGTCCCCCGGGCCGACGTCGCCGGGGCGCAGGCGCTCCGACCACGGCAGCCAGGCCGGGGCGAGCAGCGCGTCGTCGCCGGGCAGCAGCTCGACCTCGCACACCGTGGCGACCCGCCCGCGCGGCACGCGCGCCAGCGTCACGGTCCAGTGCCAGCCGCGGTAGCCGGGCATGGTCGCGGCGAACCGGTGGGACATGAGGCGCTCGCCCTCGGCGACCGTCCCCAGGTGCTCGCCCACGTCCGACGGCGAGGACGCGCCTTCCTGGGCGGCCTCGCGCGCCTGGTCGACCGCGCCGAGCAGCACGGCGTCCTTGCGCGCGCGGGAGCTGACCCGCGTCGTGCGTGCGGGGGCGTCAGCGGCAGCGGTCACCATGTCGTCGTCCTCTTCGTACTCGTCATGTCCTCGTCTCGGGCCCTCGGTCCGGGCGTGGTCGGCGGCCGGAGCGTCAGGAGTCGAGGTCGTCCGCGACCGCGCGCAGCAGCGTCGCGACGCGCTTGCCCGCCGTGGCGTCCGGGTACTTGCCACGCTTCAGCTGGTCGCCCACGCGGTCGAGCACCGTGATGAGGTCCTCGACGATGCCGGCCATCTCGGACGGCGCCTTGCGCTTCGCCTTCGCCACCGACGGCGCAGGGTCGAGCAGCGTGACGGACAGCGCGGACGGGCCGCGGCGGCCGTCGGCCACGCCGAACTCGACTCGCGCGCCGGGCTTGATGCCCGCCACGTCCGTCGGCAGCGCGGAGGCGTGCAGGAAGATCTCCCCACCGTCCTCGCTGGCGATGAAGCCGAAACCGCGCTCCGCGTCGTACCACTTGACCTTGCCGGTGGGCACCTGGACCTCTTCGTGCTCGTCGTCGACTGCGGCCCGCGCCGGTGCGCGGAGCCGGGTCCGGCCGGTGCCCGGGCGCGCGCCCGGCACGCGGCCAGAGGCTCAGGCTACCGGCCGGTGCGGCCCGGTGCCGCATCGGTCCGGGTCCGGGGTCCGCCGCTCGCGCCGAACTGGCGGCCGACGGCGTTCTCGCCTGTGGTGACCCCCCGCAGCGCCACCCGCCTGTTCCGCCGGGTCAGTCGATGCCGAGGTCGGCGGCGAGGCGGTGCACGACGGCGTCGTACCACTGCCCCGGGTCGGTGACGGAGCCGACGAGGTGGCCGAAGAGCTCGAACGACACGGTGCCGAACAGCGTGGTCCAGGCCATGAGCGCGCGGGCCACGACCTCCGTCGGAGCGTCCGCCACGATCCCCCGCGCGGCGACGAACTCCCGCGCCGGGCCCACGAGCGCGGTCGCGTCAGGGGCCCCGGCCGGGGCGGCTCGCGGGACGGCGCCGGCCCGGTACGCGTGCGCCACGACCGCCACCAGCACGCGCACCACCCGGGTGGCCGGGTCGACGGTGTCGCGCGGCGCCGCGTACCCGGGCACGGGCGTGCCGTAGAGCAGGCCGAGCTCGGCGGGGTGCGCCACCGCCCACGACCGCAGCGCCCGGCAGGCGGCGAGCCAGCGGGCGGCGACGTCGTCACGGTCGGCGACCGCGGCGTCGGCCTCCTCGACGGCGGCGCCCAGCTCGTCGTAGCACTCGACGATCAGGGCGGTGAGGAGCGCGTCGCGGCTCGGGACGTACCGGTACACGGCAGACGAGACCATCCCGACGTCGCGGGCGACGGCGCGCAGGGACAGGGCGGCGGGCCCGTCCGTCGCGAGGCGGGCGCGGGCGGCGGCGCGGATCTCGCGGGTGAGCGTCTCGCGGGCGAGGGCGCGGGCGGTGCGGGGGGCGTCGGCCATGCGGCTCAGCCTGGCACGCGAGAGCAGCGATCACCAAAAAGAGCACCGCTCTTGTCAGGCCGCACCCGACGTGTCACGATCGTCGGACAGAGAGCACTGCTCTCGGATTGGAGCACCCGTCATGACCGACCGTCACCTGATCGTCGGCGCCGGCCCCGTCGGCCGGCACGTCGCCGCACTGCTCGCCGCGCGCGGCTCCGACATCACCGTCGTCACCCGCACCGGCCGCGACACCGGGATCGCCGGCGTCGCGCACGCCACCCTCGACGCCTCCGACGCCGACGCCCTGGCCCGCGCGGCCGACGGTGCCGACGTCCTCTACAACTGCGCCAACCCGGGCGACTACACCCAGTGGGAGCGCGCCTGGCCCCCGCTCGCGGCCGCGTTCCTGGCCGCCGCCGAGCACTCGGGCGCCGTCTACGCGATCACCGGGAACCTCTATCCCTACGGCCCCGTGGACGGGCCGATGAGCGAGGGCCTGCCCGACGCCGCCACCGACCACAAGGGCGTGCTGCGTGCCCGGATGTGGGCGGACGCCCGACAGGCGTTCGAGGACGGGCGGCTGCGCGGCGCCGTCGAGGTCCGCGCCTCCGACTACATGGGCCCCGGCGTGGGCGGCAACGGGCACGTCTCGCGCGTCGTCCCCGCGGCGCTGCGCGGCCGCCGCGCCACGATGATGGGCCGCACCGACCTGGCCCACACGTTCACCGACGTGGGCGACGTCGCCCGCACCCTCGTCGCCGCCGCGGAGGACCCGGGCTCCCACGGCCGCACCTGGCACGTGCCGAGCAACGCCCCGCGCAGCCAGGCCCAGGCCCTGACCGACGTGCTCGCCGCCGTCGGCCACCCGCCCGTGCGCGTGGGCTCGCTGCGCGGCCCCGCCCTCGCCGCCGTCGCGCCCTTCTCCCCCTTGGTGCGCGAGCTGCGGGAGCTGATCTACCAGTGGGAGCGGCCCTACGTGCTCGACGACTCCGCGGCTCGCGCCCGCTGGGGCATCGAGCCCACCCCGTGGGACGAGGTCTGCCGCCGCACCGCCCGGCCCTGACCACCCCGCCGCCCCTGCCGGACGTGCGGTGGCGCGCGTCCGGACGGCGTCTTCGGAGCGCCCATGCGTGTTCGGCGACGAGGGGGCGGCGCGTAGCATCGATCAGATGGCCAGCACGTCGCCCCGGGGCACGGTGGAGGCCGACGTCGCGGACGGCGCCGGCGTCACGGACGCGCCCCGCACCTTCACCGAGGCGATCCGCGGCCGCGACGACGACGAGCTGCTCACGCTGCTGCGCGCGCGCCCCGACCTTGCCACCCCGTCACCGTCCACGCTGCGCTCCCTCGCGGCCCGCGCGTCCAGCCGCACCGCCCTCGAGCGGGCGCTCGCGCACGCGGACGCGCGCACCCTGCAGGCGCTCGAGGCCGTGGTCGCGCTCGCCGGCGAGGTACCGGTGACGCCCGGGGAGGTGCGGCGCGCGGTCGGCGCGGACGACGTCGCGGCCGACCTGGGACCGGCACCCGACGGCCCCGAGGACGCCGGGTCCGTGGTCGAGCGCGCTCTCGCCGACGCGCTCGCCGCGGCGCTGCTGTGGGACGCGGGCGAGCCCGGCCGCCCGGACCTGCGCCCCGCGCCCGGGCTGGACGACGTCCTGGGCCCGCACCCCGCAGGTCTCGGCCCCGCCCGCCCCGCCGAGCGCCGTACTTGGTCGCCGTCCGACGCCGGGAAGACGACGAAGGACAGCGCTCGAGCCGACCAGCTCTTGCCCGAGGACCTCCCCCGCGGCGGCCGCGAGGTGCTGGACGCGCTCGCGTGGGGGCCGCCGATCGGCCTCGTCCCCGCCCCGGGCACGCCCGCGCGCGAGGCGGTGGACGCCCTCGTCGACGCGCGGCTGCTGCTGCGCACGGACGGCCGGCACGTGACACTGCCGCGCGACGTCGGGCTGGCGCTGCGGGGCGGTCGCACGCACCGCTCCCCCGAGCTCGCCCCGCCGCGGCCGGACGGACGCACGGTGCCGCAGGTGGTGGTCGACGCGGAGGCCGCGAGCGCCGCCCTCGAGCTCGTGCGCCGCGTCGACCTGCTCGTGGCCGCGTGGGACGACGCCGCGCCGGCGGTGCTGCGCAGCGGCGGCCTCGGCGTGCGCGACCTGCGCCGTACCGCCCAGGCCCTCGGCACCGACGAGGTGGACGCCGCGTTCGTCGTCGAGCTGGCCGCGGCGGCGGGCGTGGTGGCCGACGACGGCGAGGCGCCGCCGTCGTACCGGCCCACGACCGTCGCCGACCAGTGGGAGGGCATGGACGACGCGGAGCGCTGGGCCCTGCTCGCCGCCGCGTGGGCGGGCTCGCGCCGCACGCCGTGGCTGGTGGGCTCGCGCGACGAGAAGGGCAACCTGCGGGCACCGCTGTCCGGCGACCTGCACCGCGGCTGGGTGCCGCGGCTGCGCCGTCAGGTGCTCGAGGTGCTGGCCGCGCAGCAGGGCACGGCCCTCGACTCGGGCGCCGTGATGACGGTGCTGCGCTGGCACGCGCCGCGCACGGTGCCGCCGGAGCAGGCCGTCGCCGGGCTGCTGGCCGAGGCCGCGCTGCTCGGCGCCACCGGGGCGGGCGCGCTGTCGGGGCCCGGCGCGGCAATCCGGGAGGGCGCGGACCGCGCCGCCCTCGTGGGTGCGCTGCGCGCGACCCTGCCGCCGGAGGTGGACGAGGTGCTGCTGCAGGGCGACCTCACCGGCATCGTGCCGGGCCGGCCGTCGCAGGCGCTGGCGATGCTGCTCGAGCGGTCGGCCGACGTGGAGTCGCGGGGCGCGGCGACCACGGTGCGCTTCTCGCCCGCGTCCGTGACGCGCGCGCTGGACCACGGCACGGCGGCGGACGAGCTGCTCGACGCGCTCGCCCACCGTTCGCGGGTGCCCGTGCCGCAACCGCTGGAGTACCTGGTGCGCGACACGGCGCGACGGCACGAGTCGCTGCGGGTGGGCTCGGCCGGGTCGTACGTGCGGGCCGCCGACCCGACGGTGCTGGCCGGCCTCGCGGCGGACCCGCGGCTCGCGCACCTGGGGCTGGTGCGGCTGGCCCCGACCGTGCTCGCCGCGGCCGTGCCCGCCGTCGAGCTGCACGACGCGCTGCGCGCCCGCGGGCTGCTGTCCGCCCTCGAGGGCCCCGACGGCCGGGTCCTCAGCGCCCGCCTGCGCCGCCCGCCGCGGCCCGACCGCACCGCCAGGGAGGCGCGCCGCGGCCCCGCGGCGGAGCCGGAGACGACGTCGGACGACGCCCGGGCGCACCTGGTGGCCCGGCTGCGGGCCGCGGACTCCGGGGACGACACGGCCGTGGACCGGCTCGCGGGTGCGCACCGCGCCGCCGGGGCGCCGAACGGCACGAACGGCTCCCGCCCGCCCGGGGCGCCGAACGGGAGCCGGAGCGCTGCGCCCGGGCGGGTGCGCACCACCGAGCCGGGCGACGCGCTGGCCACCCTGCACGACGCGCTGCGCGACGGTCGCCTCGTGTGGATCGAGATGGTCGGCGCGTCGGGCACGCTGGAGCGCCGCGCGCTCAAGCCGCTGCGGCTCGACGGCGGCCGGCTGCGGGCCCTGGACCCGGCGCGCGAGGCGGAGCTCACCGTCGCCGTGCACCGCATCGCCGCCGTCGAGCCGGCGGACGGCTGACGCCGGCCCCCCACCGGCACGGAACAACGGCGACCCCCTCCGGCGTTGACACGCTGGATCACCACCCCTCGGAAGGAGCCGCATGACCGACGGCCCGCTGATCGTGCAGAGCGACAAGTCCGTCCTGCTGGAGGTGGATCACCCGCGCGCGGACGACGCGCGCCGCGCCATCGCCCCGTTCGCGGAGCTCGAGCGGGCGCCGGAGCACGTGCACACCTACCGCCTCACCAGCCTGGGGCTGTGGAACGCGCGCGCCGCCGGGCACGACGCGGAGCAGGTCGTGAACACGCTCATCGAGTACTCCCGCTACCCCGTGCCGCACGCGCTGCTCATCGACGTCGCGGAGACGATGGGGAGGTACGGACGGCTGACGCTCGCGACGCATCCCACGCACGGTCTCGTGCTCGAGTCGACGGACCGCGCCGTGCTCGCCGAGGTGCTCAAGTCCAAGCGCACCGCGGGCCTGGTGGGCGACCGCGTCGACGAGCAGACCGTCGTCGTGCACCCGTCCGAGCGCGGCCACCTCAAGCAGGTGCTGGTCAAGCTGGGCTGGCCCGCGGAGGACCTCGCCGGGTACGTCGACGGCGAGAAGCACGAGATCGCGCTCGCCTCACCCACCCACCCCCGCACCCCCACCGAGGTGCCCAAGGAGTGGGAGATGCGCCCCTACCAGGCGCAGGCGGTGGACGGCTTCTGGCACGGCGGCTCCGGCGTCGTCGTGCTGCCCTGCGGCGCGGGCAAGACGATCGTCGGCGCGGGCGCGATGGCGAAGTCCGGCACCACCACGCTCATCCTCGTCACCAACACCGTCAGCGCCCGGCAGTGGCGCGACGAGCTGGTGCGGCGCACCACCCTCACCGAGGACGAGATCGGCGAGTACTCGGGCTCCCGCAAGGAGATCAAGCCCGTCACCATCGCCACCTACCAGGTGCTCACCACCAAGCGGAAGGGCGTGTACAGCCACCTCGAGCTGCTGGACGCCCGCGACTGGGGCCTCGTCCTCTACGACGAGGTGCACCTGCTCCCCGCGCCCATCTTCCGCATGACGGCGGACCTGCAGGCGCGCCGCCGCCTCGGCCTCACCGCCACGCTCGTGCGCGAGGACGGCCGCGAGGACGAGGTGTTCAGCCTCATCGGCCCCAAGCGCTACGACGCCCCGTGGAAGGACATCGAGGCGCAGGGCTACATCGCGCCCGCCGACTGTGTCGAGGTGCGGCTCACGCTGCCCGAGCACGAGCGGATGGTGTACGCGACGGCCGAGCCGGAGGACAAGTACCGGCTCGCCGCGTGCGCGCCGGGCAAGAACCGCGTGGTCGAGCAGATCGTGGCCCAGCACCCGGACGACCAGGTGCTCGTCATCGGCCAGTACCTGGACCAGCTCGAGGAGCTCAGCGCGCACCTCGACGCCCCGCTCATCACGGGCGCGACGACGGTCCGCGAGCGCCAGCGCCTGTTCGAGGCGTTCCGCTCCGGGGAGATCAGCCGGCTCGTGGTGTCGAAGGTCGCGAACTTCTCCATCGACCTGCCCGAGGCGTCCGTCGCGATCCAGGTGTCCGGGTCGTTCGGGTCGCGGCAGGAGGAGGCCCAGCGGCTGGGGCGCGTCATGCGGCCCAAGGCCGACGGCCGGACGGCGCACTTCTACGCCGTCGTCGCGCGCGACACCGTGGACCAGGACTTCGCCGCCCACCGCCAGCGGTTCCTCGCCGAGCAGGGGTACGCGTACCGCATCGTCGACGCGGAGGACCTGGAGGCCCCCGACGCCGCGAGGTAGTGCGGGCATCCGCGACCACTGCTTCCCGTGGCTGGACGCGCAGGGCTCATGACGTACGTGACCTGCCCGACCCTGCGCTACCACCCGGCGGTCGTGGCGCAGAAGGCGGCGACGGTCGGGCTGCTCTCGGACGGTCGGTTCACCCTGGGGCTCGGGGCCGGGGAGAATGACGACCCGGTCGAGATCGGCGTGGCCGTCCCGGGCCGGCAGTCGGTGGAGCACCTGGCCCCGCTCGCCGACCATCTCGTGGCGACCGAGCCGAAGGCGGGCCTCGTCGAGCACCGGGACTCCGTGCGTGCCGACACGGCGCTGCCGCCGTCGCGGGACGCGGACGGACCGCGATTGCGTCGTCTGCCCGCGCGCGACACGATCAGGTCGTGAATCCCCGTGTCGTCCCCGCTGTGCCGCGCCGTGTCGCAGCGGCCGTCGGTGCGTGCGTGCTGGCCCTCCTGCTGGCGCTCGCCGGCACGGCCGTGCTCGCGCCCACCGCCTCCGCCGTCCCGCCTCTGACCGAGCTCGACAGCGAGATCACCGACCAGTCGGGGGTGCTCGACGGTGACGAGGCGCAGGTGCAGGCCTCGCTCGACGAGCTCGCGGAGCAGACGCCGTACCAGCTGTTCGTCGTCTACGTGGACTCGTTCGACGGCACGGACGGGCGCGACTGGGCCAACCGCACCGCCACGGACGCGGGCCTCGGCGTGAACGACCTGCTGCTCGCCGTCGCCACCGAGGACCGCGCGTACGGGCTGTCGGTGGACACCAACAACGGGCTCTCGGACGCCCAGCTCGACCAGGTCGAGGAGACCGTCGAGGACCACCTGCGCGACGACGACTGGGCGGGCGCGGCGATCGCCGCCGCGGACACGATCCGCACCGGTGGTTCGACGTCGTCCGGTGGCGCCGCCTGGGGCGCTTTCGCCGCCGTCGGCGGGGTCGCCGTGGCGGGCGGAGTGGGCGGGTGGCTCTGGTACCGGTCGCGCCGCAGGAAGGCGGCCGGCGCCCCGGCCGGGTCGGACGACGTCGCGGCCCTCCCGACCGAGGAGCTCGAGCGCCGCGTCGGCACGGCGCTGGTCGAGATCGACGACGCCCTGCGCACGTCGGAGCAGGAGCTCGGCTTCGCGCAGGCGGAGTTCGGGCTGGGGGCCACGCAGGACTTCTCCGCGGCGCTCGAGGCCGCCAAGGCCGACGTCGCGCAGGCGTTCCACCTGCGCCAGGAGCTGGACGACGACGTCCCCGAGGACGAGCCGCGCCGCCGGCAGCTGCTGGTCGGCGTCCTCGACCTGTGCGAACGGGCGGGCGCGTCGCTGGACGCGCAGACGGACTCCTTCGACGAGCTGCGCGCGCTGCAGCAGCGGGCCCCCGAGCTGCTGGACGAGGCCGGGCAGCGCGCCGGCGAGATCGAGGCGCGGGTGCCGGTGGCGCGCGAGACGCTGACCGGGCTCGCGGCGTCGTACCCGGCGGCGGCGCTGGCGTCGGTCGGCGGCAACCCCGACCAGGCCACCGCCCTCGTGGCACACGCCCGGGACGCCGTGACCTCGGGCCGCGCCGCGCTCACCGACCGCACCCGCGCGGCCGCCGTCGCGCACCTGCGGGCGGCGCAGAACGCCCTCGGCCAGGCCGCGACGCTGCTGGACGCCGTCGACCAGGCGGGCGCCCGGCTCGCGACGGCCGGGACCGACCTGGACAAGGGGCTCGCGTCGATCGGCCAGGACGTGGCCGACGCGGCCCGGCTCGCGCCGCCCGGCGCCCCCGCCGACGTCGCGGCCGATCGGACGGCGGTCACCGCCGCGCTCGCCGAGGCACAGGCCGCGATCGCCCAGGCGCGCGACGCCCGCTCCGGCGGCGACCCGCTCGCGGCGCTGCAGCGCCTCACCGCGGCCGAGGCCGCCCTGGACACCGCCCTCGCACCGGCCCGCGAGAAGGCCGAGTCGGACGCCCGCGCCCGCGCCCTCCTGCGCGACACGCTCGGGCGTGCCGACTCGCAGGTCCGCGCCACGCAGGACTACGTCGCGACGCGGCGCGGCGCCGTCGGTCCCGAGGCCCGGACCCGGCTGGCCGAGGCCGCGCGCCTCGTCGCCGAGGCCCAGGCACTCCAGGCACAGGACCCGACGGCGGCGCTCGGGCGCGCCCAGCAGGCCGAGCGGTACGCGCAGCAGGCGGCGCAGCTCGCGGAGCAGGACACGTCGTCGTGGGGCGCGAACCAGGGCGGGCAGGGCGGCTCGAACGTCGGCGGCATGGTGCTGGGCGGGATCCTCCTCGACTCCGTGCTGCGCGGCTCGGGCGGCGGCATCGGCGGCGGTATCGGACGGGGCTACGGCGGGGGACGCCGGCGCGGCGGCTCCGCCGGAGGGTTCGGCGGAGGGTTCGGCGGCGGCCGGGGCGGCGGCGGGTTCGGCGGAGGCGGCCGCAGCAGCGGCGGGCGCGGCGGGAGGTCGCGCGGCGGGCGTTTCTGACCAGCGGGACGACCCGCGGAACCGCGCCGGGGCGGCAGGCGTTCTGGCAGGCACGGGACGACGACACATCACCTCAGCAGGGCGACGGAAGGAAGCACGACCATGACGCAGAAGCAGAGCATCCTCGGGCGCATCGGCCAGCTCGCGAAGGCGAACATCAACGCACTGCTGGACCGCGCCGAGGACCCGCAGAAGTTGCTCGACCAGCTGGTGCGCGACTACACCAACAGCATCGCCGAGGCCGAGCAGGCGATCGCCCAGACGATCGGCAACCTGCGCCTCGCCGAGCAGGACTACAACGAGGACGTCTCCGCGGCGAGCGAGTGGGGCACCAAGGCCCTCGCGGCGTCGCGCAAGGCCGACGAGTACCGCGCCGGGGGCAACGCCGTCGAGGCCGACAAGTTCGACCGGCTCGCCAAGGTGGCGCTGCGCAAGCAGCTCGACGCCGAGTCGGAGGTCAGGACCGCGCAGCCGATGATCGAGCAGCAGCGGGTCACCGTCGAGAAGCTCAAGACCGGCCTCGCCGCGATGAAGGACAAGCTGGGCGACCTGAAGTCCCGGCGCGACCAGCTCGTCGCCCGCCAGAAGGCGGCGCAGGCGCAGCAGACGGTGCAGGGCGCGATCAGCTCCATCAACGTGCTCGACCCGACCAGCGAGATCTCCCGGTTCGAGGAGACCGTGCGGCGCGAGGAGGCGCTGGCGATGGGTCAGGCGGAGGTCGCGGCCTCGTCCCTCGACGCCCAGTTCGCCGAGCTGGAGGCGTCCGACGCGGAGATCGAGCTCGAGGCCCGTCTCGCGGCCCTCAAGGCCGGCTCGTCCCCCGCCCCCCAGATCAGCCCCGTCGACCCGGCCTGACCCGTGTCGCCGAGGTAGTCCGGATCCTGCCGAGGTAGTCCGGACCCTGCCGAGGTAGTTCCCTTGCGGACTACCTCGGCAGGATCCGACTACCGCGGCGCGCAGGGAACTACCTCGGCGAGGGGGGCGGATACGCTGGGGAGCATGTCTCCCGCTTTCACCGCCCCGGCCCCCGCGAGCGAGCCCGCCCCCGTGGTCCCCACCGGGCGCCGCACGTACCTCCTGGTGGACGGCGAGAACATCGACGCCACGCTGGGCATGAACGTGCTGGGCCGGCGGCCGAACCCCGAGGAGCGTCCGCGCTGGGACCGCATCTCGACGTTCGCGCAGAAGCTGTGGGACCAGGACGTCGTCCCGCTGTTCTTCCTCAACGCCAGCAGCGGGCAGATGCCGATGGCGTTCGTGCAGGCCCTGCTGGCGATGGGCTACAAGCCGATCCCGCTGGCGTCGTCGGGCACGGAGAAGGTGGTCGACGTCGGTATCCAGCGCACGCTGGAGGCCCTGGCGGACCGGGACGGCGACGTCCTGCTCGCGAGCCACGACGGCGACTTCCTCCCGCAGATCGAGTCGCTGCTCGACAGCGACCGCCGCGTCGGCCTGCTCGCGTTCCGCGAGTTCGTCAACGGCCAGTTCACGCAGCTCACCGAACGTGGGCTGGAGATGTTCGACCTCGAGGGCGACGCCGACGCGTTCACCGCCCCGCTGCCGCGCGTGCGGATCATCCCGCTCGACGAGTTCGACCCGCTGCGCTACCTCTGACGGCCGCTCACCCGGCGAGCATCTCGCGGTACGCCGGGGTCGTGTAGCCCGGCGTGAAGGTGCTGCCCGCGAGCAGTGCGCCGAGCCGCGCGGCCTCGTCGGCGACGGCGGCCTCCCCGTCGGCACCGACGTCCTCCAGCAGCCGCCACGCGACGTCGCCGTCGGGCCGCACGACCCACAGTCCGACGACCCGGCCCTGCCACCAGACCGTCGCGCCCGCGTTGCCCGCGCTGTCGAAGAGCTGCGGCCGGTGCGGGCCGAGGTACCAGTCGCGGGCGGTCCAGCCCATCGTCGTGGGGTCCAGCGTGGGCAGCAGGGCGGCGTGGCCGGCGACGACGTCGTCCAGCGCGGGGTCGAGGTCCACGTCCAGATCGGTGGAGCGCAGCATGACACCGTCCGCGACGACGGCGTCCCCGCCCGGCGGGCCGGCCTCGACCTCCACCTCGCGCACGTCGAGGGCGGCGACCGCCCGCCGCGCCTGTCCGAGGTTCCAGCCGGTCCACCACTTCAGGTCCGCCACGGTGGCGGGCCCGAAGGCCTCCAGCCATGCGCGGGCGAGCTCGGTACGCGCGGCGTCCTCGTCCAGTGCCGGGATCCCGTCGGGGAACCAGTCGGTCATCGGGGACCACACGTGCCGCGGGGACGACCACGCCCCGCGCGGCTCGCCCCGCACGACGGCGCCCTCGGCGGAGAGCACGGACAGCAGCGGGGACGTCATGGTGCGGCGCACGTCCCACGCCTTGTCGGTGGTGGGCAGGAACGCGGTGCGCAGCAGGGGCGCCGCGCGCGACAGCTGCGCGCCGTCGAGCGGGCCGTGCTCCACGAGGGCGGCGTGCACCTGCTCCTGCGCCGCGGCGAGCAGGGACTCCGGATCGGCGACGGGCGGGTCGGTGGGCAGCGTCGCGAGCTCTTTGAGCAGCCGCGTCCGCAGCCGCCGCGCCACGTCCGTCGACGCCGCCGCGTGCACCACAGGCACCATGTCGCGCGGGACCACGAACATCGTGCGCCGCATCCCCAGCACCTTGACGAGGCTGCGCCGCTCGAAGAGCGCGTCCCGCACGTCGTCGAGCCCGAGGCCCGGCGCCCGTGCGAGGACCGCGAGGTGCACGCTCGGAGCGTCCGTCGCGTGCAGGGCCACCAGCCGCCGGGTCACCTCCTCCGGCGTCGTCGCGGCGGGCTCGCGCGGACCGTCGACCCCGAGCGCGAGCTGTCGTACGACCAGGCGCTGCCGGCGCTGCTCCCCCGTGATCCGCACCCCGTCATCATGGTCCGGGCCACCCACACGTGCGCCCGGCGCGGCCGCCAGGACCGTCCGAGGTCCTTCCCAGGCAACGCTCAGAACCCGGTCGCACACTGAGTTCATGAGCGCACCCGAGGCACGTCTCGTCGTCGTGGACGACGAGCCCAACATCCGCGAGCTGCTGTCGACGTCCCTGCGTTTCGCCGGGTTCGAGGTGCACGCCGCCGGTGACGGGAACGGGGCGCTGCAGCTCGTCCGCGACGTCGAGCCAGACCTGGTCGTGCTCGACGTGATGCTGCCCGACATGGACGGCTTCACGGTGACCCGCCGCATGCGCTCCACCGGCCGGCACACCCCCGTGCTGTTCCTCACCGCCCGCGACGACACGCAGGACAAGGTGCAGGGGCTCACCGTCGGCGGGGACGACTACGTCACCAAGCCGTTCAGCCTGGAGGAGGTCGTGGCCCGCATCCGCGCGGTGCTGCGCCGCACCCACGCGGGCGAGCCCGAGGACGACGCCGTCCTGCGCGTCGGCGACCTGGAGCTCGACGAGGACTCGCACGAGGTGCGCCGCGCCGACGTCGAGATCGACCTCTCCCCCACCGAGTTCAAGCTGCTCCGCTACCTCATGCTCAATGCCGGCCGCGTGCTGTCCAAGGCGCAGATCCTCGACCACGTGTGGCAGTACGACTGGGGCGGCGACGCCAACATCGTCGAGTCGTACATCTCCTACCTGCGCCGCAAGATCGACAACCTCACCGTCACCGGGCCCGACGGCAAGGACGTCGAGCTGCCGCCGCTGATCCACACCAAGCGCGGCGTGGGCTACCTGCTGCGCGCCCCCCAGGCGCCGCGATGACGACGCCCGCGCCCGGCGCCCCGGGGACCACGGCCGACCCGACGAACGCGGGCACCACGACGGCGGACGGCCGGGCGCTGCCCGCCGACCCGCGGTCCGCCCCGGCGGCTCCCGTCGGGGACACGGACGACCCGTCCCCGCGCTGGTCATGGATGGAGCGGCTGCCCCTGCGCACGCGGCTCGTCACCATCACCGTGCTCGTGCTCGCGGCGGGGCTGATCCTCGCGGCGGTCGTGACACGCACCGTCGTCTCGGGGTACCTCGTCGAGCAGACGGACGACCAGCTCCGCCAGTCGGCGAAGAGCGTCGCCGAGCTCGCCGTGACGCAGCCCGAGGCCGCGCCTCGGTTCCCGAGCGAGTACTACGTCGTCACCCACGACGCCGACGGGAACGTCGACGGGAAGCCCTACGCCTGGTCGCACAACGTCGAGAAGTACGGGACCCCCGATCTTCCCTCCGAGAGCCTCTCCGAGGTCGCCGCGCGCAAGGCCGTGCCGTTCACGGTCGCGTCCTCCGGCGGGTCCGACCCGGCGCAGTGGCGCGCCGTCGGCTTCGTCAGCCCTTCCACGCAACAGTCGGCGTACGTCGCCCTGCCCCTCGCGGGCGTCCAGCAGACGGTCGCGTACCTCACGCGCTCCCTGCTGTTCTCCGCGCTCGCCATCGTCATCGTGGGCGGTGCGATCTCCTTCCTCCTCGTGCACCGCTCGCTGCGGCCGCTGCGCCGCATCGAGGCGACGGCGGCGAAGATCGCCGACGGCGACCTCTCGCAGCGCGTCCCGGAGCGCCCGACGTCGACCGAGGTGGGCTCGCTGTCGGCGTCGCTGAACACGATGCTGGCGCAGATCGAGCGCGCGTTCTCCGCCCAGGAGGAGTCGGAGCGCCGCATGCGCCGGTTCGTCTCCGACGCGAGCCACGAGCTGCGCACGCCCCTGGCGACGGTCAAGGGCTACGGCGAGCTGTACCGGATGGGCGCCCTGGACACGCCCGACAAGGTCGACGACACCATGGGGCGCATCGAGGACTCCGCACGGCGCATGAGCACGCTGGTCAACGACCTGCTGGTGCTCGCCCGCCTCGACGAGGGCCGGCCGATGCGCCACGAGCGGGTCGACGTGGCGGCGATGGCGCGCGACGCGGCGCAGGACCTGCACGCCCTGGACCCGACGCGGGAGGTCGCCGTGACCGGGCTCGCCCCGGGGGCGCCCGCGCCGGCCGCCGTGCCCGTCACGGGTGACCTCGACCGCCTGCGCCAGGTGCTCACCAACCTCGTGGGGAACGTGGCGCGCCACACACCCACGGGCTCGCCGGCGGAGGTGGCGGTGGGCCAGTCACCCGACGGCAGCGCCGTCGTGGAGGTGCGCGACCACGGCGCGGGCATCACGCCGGAGCAGGCGGAGCGCGTGTTCGAGCGGTTCTACCGCGCCGACTCGTCGCGGAACCGCGAGTCCGGGGGGTCCGGCCTGGGCATGGCGATCGTCGCGGCGATCGTCGGCGCGCACCAGGGACACGTGTCGGTGAGCGAGACGCCGGGCGGCGGCATGACGGTGCGTGTCCTTCTGCCGGCGGCGGACCGCTACGATGGCGCGTCGTCCTCCTCTGCCTGACCGGCCCGCCCGCACGCGACGGACCGCCAGGCGCACCCTGCCCGCGGCGCGATGTCGCAGCGCGGTCGTAGTCTGACGAGGAGGACAGTCCGAGTCCGACGACCGAAGGTCTGATTGCGATGGGCGTCATGAGCGCCGACGCGCCCCAGTGGTTCCTCTCCGCGTTCGTCCGCACCTGCCACGGTGCGGGCGCCACCGCCGACGTGGAGCAGATCCGGTCCGTCGGGGAGGACCTCATCGACCGCTGGTCCGCCCCCGAGCGGCACTTCCACAACCTGCGCCACCTCGCCGACGTCCTGCACCGCGTGGACGAGCTGTCCCAGGAGACCCACGAGCCCGACCTGGTGCGCCTCGCGGCGTGGTACCACGGCGCCGTCTTCGACGCGACGCGCAAGGTCGCCCAGGCGAACCAGGGCGGCGAGCAGACCACGGTGAGCGCGAACCTGGCGCGCACCCAGCTGACCGAGCTCGGCGTGCCCGCCTCCGCGGTGGAGCGCACGGCGCGGCTGGTCGACTCGATCGACCGGCACAAGCCGCTGCCGGACGACGTCGACTCGGCGGTGCTCAACGACGCGGACCTGGCCATGCTGGCGGCGGAGCCGCAGCGCTACAAGGAGTACATGGCGAATGTCCGGGCCGAGTACTCGCACATCCCGCTGACCGACTACCTCGACGCCCGTATCCGCGTGCTGAAGAAGCTGCAGCAGCGTTCCTCCCTGTACTTCAGCCCCATGGGCGCGGCCTGGGAGGAGGCGGCGCGACAGAACCTCGACGGTGAGCTGCACCGTCTGGCGAAGGAGCGCCGGCTGCTCGAGGAGAAGCCCGCCTCCTGACGTCTCCTCGGGCCCCGTTCTCCACAACCTGTGGACGACGGTGCCCGCGGTTCCCGCACGCTCCGTAGCGTCGTCCACGGCAACCCCGCAGGGGGACACGGCGACGAAGGAGGACACGTGCGGTACGAGGTCGACAGCGAGCGTGTCGCGCAGGCGAGCGCGGCGGTGAACGGTTCCGTGGCGGCGATCCGCTCCGAGGTGGGCGCGATGATGCGGCACCTGCAGGATCTGCAGTCCAGCTGGCACGGCGGCGCGGCGACGCAGTTCGCGGGCGTGATGGGCCAGTGGCAGGCCACACAGGTCCAGGTCGAGGCGGCGCTCGACGCCGTGACGGCGGCCCTGTCGTCGGCGTCGCGCACCTACGCGGACGCCGAGGCGCAGGCCACGCGGCTCTTCGCCACCCGCTGACCGGACGCACGACGGCGGCCGGCCACCCCTCGCAGGGTGACCGGCCGCCGTCGTGCGTCAGCTCATGGCTGCAGCGAACCTCTGGATCAGAAGTCCATGCCGCCCATGCCACCGTCGCCGGCGGGCGCGGCCGCGGCCGGCTCCGGCTTGTCGGCCACGACGGCCTCGGTGGTGAGGAACAGCGCGGCGATCGACGCGGCGTTCTGCAGCGCGGAGCGCGTGACCTTGACCGGGTCGTTGACGCCCGCGGCGAGCAGGTCCTCGTACACGCCGGTCGCGGCGTTGAGGCCCTGGCCGGCCGGGAGATCCTTGACCTTCTCCGCCACGACGCCGCCCTCGAGGCCGGCGTTGATCGCGATCTGCTTCAGCGGGGCGGAGACCGACGCGGCGACGATCTGCGCGCCGATGGCCTCGTCGCCCTCGAGCTCGAGCTTCGGGAACGCGACGGCACCGGCCTGGATGAGGGCCACGCCACCACCGGCGACGATGCCCTCCTCGACCGCGGCCTTGGCGTTGCGGACGGCGTCCTCGATGCGGTGCTTGCGCTCCTTGAGCTCCACCTCGGTGGCCGCACCGGCCTTGATGACGGCGACGCCGCCGGCCAGCTTGGCGAGGCGCTCCTGCAGCTTCTCGCGGTCGTAGTCGGAGTCCGACTTCTCGATCTCGCTGCGGATCTGGTTGACGCGGCCCGAGATGAGCTCGGCGTCGCCGGAGCCCTCGACGATGGTGGTCTCGTCCTTGGTCACGACGACCTTGCGGGCCTGGCCGAGCAGGTCGAGGGTCGCGTTCTCGAGCTTGAGGCCCACCGTCTCGGTGATGACCTGGCCGCCGGTGAGGATCGCGATGTCCTGCAGCATGGCCTTGCGGCGGTCGCCGAAGCCCGGGGCCTTGACGGCGACGGACTTGAAGGTGCCGCGGATCTTGTTGAGCACCAGGGTCGCCAGGGCCTCGCCCTCGACGTCCTCGGCGATGATCAGCAGCGAGCGACCCGACTTCATGACCTGGTCGAGGACCGGCAGCATGTCCTTGACGTTCGAGATCTTCGACTCGACGATGAGGACGTACGGGTCCTCGAGGACGGCCTCCTGGCGCTCCGCGTCCGTCTCGAAGTAGCGGGCGAGGAAGCCCTTGTCGAAACGCATGCCCTCGGTGAGCTCGAGCTCGAGGCCGAAGGTGTTCGACTCCTCGACCGTGATGACGCCCTCCTTGCCCACCTTGTCGAGGGCCTCGGCGATGAGCTCGCCGATCGCGGGGTCGCCGGCGGAGATCGCGGCGGTGGCGGCGATCTGCTCCTTGGTCTCGATGTCGACGGCGGCGTTGAGCAGCTGCTCGGTGACCGCCTCGACGGCCTTCTCGATGCCGCGCTTGACGGCGATCGGGTTGGCGCCGGCGGCGACGACCCGCAGGCCCTCCTTGACGAGCGCCTGGGCGAGCACGGTGGCGGTGGTGGTGCCGTCACCCGCGACGTCGTCCGTCTTCTTGGCGACCTCCTTGACGAGCTCCGCGCCGATCTTCTCGTACGGGTCGTCGAGCTCGATCTCCTTGGCGATGGAGACACCGTCGTTGGTGATCGTGGGGGCGCCCCACTTCTTGTCCAGGACGACGTTGCGACCCTTGGGGCCGAGCGTGACCTTGACGGTGTCGGCGAGCTGGTTGAGCCCGCGCTCCATGCTCCGACGAGCAACCTCGTCGAACGCGATGATCTTGGCCATGGGGACTGATCCTCCGCTGGTGGCTGAGTTGGCCGGCCGGCGCCCGCGACGGACGACCCACCCCGCGGCGTTCAGGTCACGCACGCGCGGAGGGTCTCACCGAACGACCCGAATGCTTCACCCGCGGCCCGCGAGAACGCCCGTCCCGGGGGGACGGCTGTCACTCGCAGGTCGAGAGTGCTAAGCCATTATTGGCACTCTCGGGTGGCGAGTGCAAGACGTTCGCCGAGGGCGTGCAACCCTCCCGGCACGACGAAGGCCGGCACCCCCGACGCGTCCGTGCGTCCTGGCGTGCCGGCCTTCGTGGTCGACGAGGAGGTCAGAGGGGTCGGACCTGCTCGGCCTGCGGCCCCTTCTGCCCCTGCCCGACCTCGAACTCGACACCCTGACCCTCGTCCAGGGTGCGGTACCCGTCGCTCTGGATGGCGCTGTAGTGGACGAACAGGTCCTGCCCGCCCGCGGTCGGGGTGATGAACCCGTACCCCTTCTCCCCGTTGAACCACTTGACGGTGCCCTGGGCCATGTACCTCTCCTTGTGCCGCTCGGCCGCGGGGCAGGCACCCCGCGGTGAACGGGAGCCTAGTAGCGGCGGGCGCGCCGGGGGAAGCACCGATGTCCGGAATGTCGGCATCCGGGATGAGGCCGCCGGCCCGCAACTCGGGGTCAGCCGACGGGCGTCTTGAGCACCACCCACACGGCCTGCTCGCTGGCCGTGACGTCGTCGGACTCCTGCACGTTCGCCGGGTCGACGCCGAGCGCCTCCGCGACGGCGCTGGCCGTGTCGGCGCGGTCCGCGCCGTACAGGACGGTCGTCTCCTCGTAGGCGCCCTGCAGCGTGTCCGGGGCGTCCGTGGCTGCGACGTCGACGAACCCGCCGTCGCTCGTGAGGACGCCCTGGCCGGCCGCGGCCTGCCCCGAACCCGCACCGTCGTTGTAGACGACGACCGACGCCTCGAGGTTCGCGGCCGACGCGTCGCCCGGGAGCTCCGTCGCCGCGTCGGACGCGTCGTCGCTGGGCTCGTCGTCGGCGGGCGCCTCGCTGGCCTCGCCGTCGGCGGGCGGCTCCTCCGCGTCGGCGGAGGCGGACGCCTCCGGCTCCTCGGTGCCGGCGCCCGCGGACTGCTCCGCCGCGGGCGGGGTGGCGGGGTCGCCGTCGTCGGACAGGAAGGAGACGATGCCGACCGCGAGGCCGCCGCACACGACGACGATCAGCAGGAACGGCCACACCGAGCTCCACCCGCTGCGCGGCTCACGATGCACACCGACCGGCGTGCCCTCGGGCCCGCGGACGTCGAACTCGTCGGGCGGGTAGGAGTAATGGCTCTTGCTCACGGCGGACAGGGTAGCCGTTCCAGGTGTCCGCCCGTCCAGGCCGTTCCCGCAAGCCCATGGCCTGCCGGTCCGCCCAGGTCACGGGCGCGTCGTCAGCCCTGGCCGTCGGAGAGGCGCCGCGCCGAGCGGGCCCGCTGGCGTGTGGAGCGCATCCGCCGCAGCCGCTTCACGAGCATCGGGTCGTGCGCCAGGGCGGCCGGCGAGTCGATGAGGGCGTTCAGCACCTGGTAGTAGCGGGTCGCGGAGAGGCCGAACAGCTCGCGTACCGCTTGCTCCTTCGCCCCGGCATACTTCCACCACTGCCGCTCGAAGGCGAGGATCTCGCGGTCACGGTCGGAGAGGTCGCCCTCGGCCGACGCCGCAGCCTGCTCGGCCGCCGTCGTGCCCGTCGCCTCCGGGTCCGGTTGGACCTCCTGGACCAGGATCTCGCTCATGGCGTCCCAGTATGGCGCGTTCGCGCGCCGTGCCCGACGACGTCGCCCCGCGCGCCGCGATCCCGCGACCTGTCAGAGCCACCTGGGGGTATAGCAGGTCCTGGCTCTGACAACTCTCGCACCCTGGAACCTGTCAGAGTCACGTGGCCCTCTACCCCCACGCGACTCTGACAACTCGCGGACGGGGTGCGCTAGCGTCGCGGCGTGGACACCCCGACGACGAGCAGCCCCGGCGCGACGACGCAGGAGCGGCCGCCCCTCGACCAGGTCATGGCGTCCGACTGGGCGGCGGCGCTGGTCCACGTCGAGCCGCAGATCCACGCGATGGGCGACTTCCTGCGCGACGAGGTCGCGGCCGGCCGCACCTACCTGCCGGAGGGGCCGAACATCTTCGCCGCGTTCTCCCGGCCGCTCGCCGACGTGCGCGTGCTCGTCGTCGGGCAGGACCCCTACCCCACGCCCGGGCACCCGATGGGGCTGTCGTTCTCGGTGCAGCCGCAGGTGCGCCCCGTGCCCAGGTCGCTGGTGAACATCTACACCGAGCTCGCGGAGGACGTCGGCGCGCCGACGCCGTCGAACGGCGACCTGCGCCCCTGGGCCGACCAGGGCGTCATGCTGCTCAACCGCGTGCTGACCGTGCGGCCGGGGACCCCGGCGTCGCACCGCGGCAAGGGCTGGGAGCAGGTCACCGAGGCCGCGATCAAGGCGCTCGTGGCGCGCGGCGGCCCGCTCGTCGCCATCCTCTGGGGCCGCGACGCGGCATCGCTCAAGCCGTGGCTGGGCGACGTCCCGAGCGTCGAGAGCGCCCACCCGAGCCCGCTGTCCGCGTACCGCGGCTTCTTCGGCTCTCGCCCGTTCTCGCGTGTCAACGCCCTCCTCGAGGCGCAGGGCGGCGCCCCCGTGGACTGGCGCCTGCCCTGACGCCGGGCCCGACGCGCGCCGTCCCCGGACAGGCCAGGCGTCGTCGTCCCGAGCGCCCATCGCAGGACGAGGAGCACAATGGCGGACGTGACCACGCAGGACTCCACCCCGGCCCCTGACGGCACGACCCCCGACGCGACGCCCCCCACCTGGGCGCGGTACGTCGCGATCGGCGACTCGTTCTCGGAGGGGCTGTGGGACCCCTACCCGCTCGACGACGGCTCACCGGCCCCCGGCGGCACCGAGTCGGCGGCGAAGCAGCGCGGCTGGGCGGACCGCCTCGCCGACGCGCTCTCGGCACGCCGCACGGCGGCCGGCGCGGCGCCGCTCGAGTACGCGAACCTCGCGATCCGCGGCCGGCTGCTGCACCACATCCTCGACGAGCAGGTCGACGTCGCGCTCGCGGCGTCCCCCGACCTGGTCTCGTTCGTGGGCGGCGGCAACGACATCCTGCGGCCCCAGGCCGACATCGACGTGCTCTCCGCGCAGCTCGAGGAGGGTGTGTCGAAGATCCGCGCGACCGGAGCCGACGTGCTGCTCGGCACCGGCTTCAAGGCCGGCGCCGGCCTGAGCTGGACCCGCGGGCGGGTCGGCCAGTACAACGCGAACCTCTGGTCCATCGCGCGCCGGCACGGCGCCCACGTGCTGGACCTGTGGGGCCTCAACCCCCTCTTCGACCTGCGCATGTGGTCCGACGACCGCATCCATCTGACCCCCGAGGGCCACCGGCGCGTCGCCGACGCAGCGCTCGTCGGCCTCGGGCTGGAGCCCGACGACACCGACTTCGCTGTCCCGCTCGACCCGCTGCCGCCGCTGGCCTTCGTGGAGCGCGCCCGCAGGAACACCCAGTGGGCCCGCACGCACGTGGTCCCGTGGGTGCAGCGGCGCATCAAGCACACGTCCAGCGGCGACGGCCGCGAGCCCAAGTGGGGCAAGCCCACGGCCTGGCCGCGGGGCTGAGTGGAGCCGCCTGTCGGATTCGAACCGACGACCTTCCGTTTACAAGACGGGAGCTCTACCAGCTGAGCTAAGGCGGCGGGAGCGCGGCACAGCCTACCGGGACGGGCAGGCCGTGCCGCGCGACGGTCAGCTGCCGGCAGCCGCGGTGACGGCCTCGCCGAGGGCCCCCTGGGTGCCCCAGCCGTCGAAACGCGTGCCGTCCACGACGACGGTCGGCGTGCCGAACGACTTCGACTGCGGGTTCTGGAGCGCCTCGTCCGCGGTCGCCGCGTTCGTGGCGGAGAAGACGTACTGGCCGAAGGTCTCACGGGCCGTGCCGTCCTCGATGGCCGACGCCACCTCGGCGGGTGCGCCCGCCTCCTCGGCGTACGACGCGAGCTGCTCGTCCGTCAGCCCCTCGGAGTTCTCCGCCGGCTGGTTGGTGAAGAGCGCCGCGTGGAACGCGGGGAACGCCTCGGGCGCCTTGTCGGCGACGTACGCCGCGGCCGCGCCCGAGCGCGTCGAGTACTCGGTGCCGGCCGACAGGCGGTCGAGGATCGAGACGGGGTGGTAGACGACGGTCGCGTCGCCGGCGGCGACCATCGTGTCGATGTCGGCGGCGTTGGTCTGCTCGAACTGGCCGCACACGGGGCACATGTAGTCGAGGTACACGTCGATGACGGGCGCACCGGCGTTCTCGGTCCCGGCCGCACCGTCGGCGCCGACGGGGATGCCGCCGTTCTCCTGCGCCGTCGAGGGCATCGTCACGTCCGCCAGGGGGACGTCGTCGACGTTCTTCTTCGCGCCCTGCTGCAGGATCATCCACACGACGACGCCGAGGGCGACCAGCGCGACCGCCAGCACCGACAGGGTGATGATCCGGTTGCGCTTGTCGCGCGCCTGCTCCTTCTCGCGCAGGGCGAGCGCCTCCGCACGCGCCGCGTCACGGCGCTGCGCCTTGGACATGTTCGGGTTGTTCGTCGGCATCGTGTCCTCGAGGTCTTCGGGAGGGCGGGACGGCGCGTCGGCGCCGGACGAGGCGAAGCCTACCCAAGCCACCTGGGAGTTCGTCGGGCTGGGCGTCGGGTACCGACGGGCGCGACCGGCCGCCGCGCCCTCAGAGGATCTGGGGCGGCCCGCTGGTCGGCCACCACTCGATCGTGGGCTCGGTGAGCACGGGAGCGACGAGGATCACCGTCAGCACCAGGCAGAGGACCACGACGACGGCGGCGCCGATGCGGCCGGGCGCGATCTTCCCCAGGACGATGCGGCCGCCCTCGCGCGCAGAACCGCCGGCCGGCCCGAACCAGGTGGCCAGCAGCGCGACGATCATCACACCGGCCAGCACGCCGTTGAACACGATGTCCTCGTTCATCCCGCCCTGGGAGCGTGCCTCCAGGTCTCCCCGGGGCAGCAGGATGAGGTGCCCGGCGCCGAACAACCACCAGCCGGCCAGCAGCGTCAGCAGCCCGGCGCACGCTCCGACCAGGACCGCGGGGATCGACCCGAGGACGCCCAGGAACGCGTGCCAGGGGAACAGCAGCGTGCCGACCAGCCCGTCGGAGCGGCGGACGCCCTTGTGCTCGCGGCGGGTGTGCAGCCGGTCGCCCGACGTCGCGACCGTGCGGCACACGAGGACGAGCGCCACGAGCACGCCGAACCCGATGAGCGGCCGGGTGGCCGCGAGGGCCACGAGCGGCAGCGCGACGGCGACGGCGGTCCCGGTGCGGCGCGGGTGCACGGGCCGCACATACGGCCCGGGGGGCTCCGGCGGCAGCTCCTCGACCAGCTCGTCGTAGCCCTTGTAGCGGACGTCGCCGACGGGGATGGCGCGGGTCGCGCCGTCCTGCGCCTGCAGCCGGTCGCGCTCGAGCGCCGTCATCGTCTGCGTGGGGTCGTCGGGGTCGGCGGGTCCGGTCGGCACACCCGGGGCGACCGACGGGGCGGTCCCCGCCGGAGCGACGGGGGGCGGGGGCGGCGGCGAGCCGGGGGCGACGGGGACGGCGCCGGTCGGCGCGTACGACGCCGGCACGGCGGCCGCCACGACCTGCGTGGGCAGCCCCACCCGCTGGGTCTCGGCGGCCTGCGACTCCGCGGACTGCGCGATCCGCTGGGTGGCGTCAGGCCCGGCCCACGGGTCGGGGGCGCCGCCCAGGGCGTCGTCGAGGTCCCGGCGCAGGGCGGTCGCCACCTCGGTGGGCCCCCAGCGGAGCGCCGGGTCGGCCTGCAGCGCGCCCGCGAGCGCCCGCGCGGTGCGGGCCGGCACGCCGTGGAGGTCGGGCCGACCCTCCCGCGAGCGGCGCAGCACGAGCTCGGTGGGCCGGACGCCGAAGGGCGAGCGGCCGGTCGCGGCGAACGAGAGCAGGGCGGCCCAGCTCCACCAGTCGGTCTCCGCGCCGGGGGCGCCGCCGTCGAGCAGCTCCGGCGCGATGTAGCCGGGCGTGCCCATGACGAACCCCGCCGACGTGGTCCGGGCGTCGCCCGGCCCCTGCGCGATGCCGAAGTCGATGAGCACCGGCCCCTGGGCGGTGATCATCACGTTGGAGGGCTTGAGGTCGCGGTGCACGACGCCCGCGTCGTGCACCGCCTCGAGGGCGGCGGCGAGCTGGTCGGCGAGGGAGAAGACGTCGGCGGCGTCGAGCGCGCCGCGCTCGTCCACTTCCTCCTCGAGGGTGACGCCGTCCACCAGCTCCGTCACGACGAACGCGTACGGGCCCTCGAGCTCGGCGTCGAGCACCTGCGCGACGGCGGGGTGCCGCAGCCGTTGGAGTGCCGCGGCCTCGCGCCGCAGCCGCTCCCGGCCGGCGGGTTCCGCGTCGACGTGCGCGTGCAGCACCTTGAGCGCGACCCGGCCGCCGCCGCCGTCGACCGCCTCATAGACGGCGCCCATCGCGCCGCTCCCGAGCGGCCGGACCACGGTGTACCCGCCGACCTCCGCGCCCTCGGCAAGGCCGCCGTCGCGCACGGTCCGGCCCGCGCGCGCCACGCGACCCTCCTGCGCTGCGCCGTCCTCGTGCCCTGCACCGTCGTCGTGGGCTGCGCCGTCGCGCGCGGCCGACGGCGGGCCCGGTACCGGGGTCCGCCCCGGGACCTGCATCGCGTCGACCTCGCCCATGGGGCACACCGTAGTCGTCCAGGACTCCCCCGGCGCGCCGTGCCGCGCGGGTCCGGGACAGGTCACGGACGGGTCGCGAGCAGGGTCCAGGTCAGGTTCGGGTGGACGACGAACGGGTGACGTCCGCCCCCGCCGGGGCGAGGCTGATGCCGCGTCGGTACCCTGTCCGGGGAGGACGTTGTCCTACGGAGTCCTGCAGAACTCGTGGAGAGAGGTCCCTTGACAGGCAAAGGTTCGTCAAGCAGCCACCGCCGGAAGGGCGACGGGTACGACCTGGTCGTCGTCGCCAACCGGCTCCCCGTCGACTTCACGGTCGACGACGACGGCGGGGTGGACTGGCACCGGTCCCCCGGCGGGCTCGTCACCGCCCTCGAGCCGGTGATGCGCGAGGCGGACGGCGCATGGGTCGGCTGGTCCGGCGCCCCCGAGCTCGAGCACGAGCCGTTCGAGGCCGACGGGATGCTCCTGGTGCCGGTCACCCTGAGCCAGAGCGACATCGAGCGGTACTACGAGGGGTTCTCCAACGACACCCTCTGGCCCCTGTACCACGACGTCATCTCGCCCCCGACGTACCACCGGCAGTGGTGGGACGCGTATCGCCGGGTCAACCGCCGGTTCGCCGAGGCCGCGGCCGCGCAGGCGGCCGAGAACGCCGTCGTGTGGGTGCACGACTATCAGCTCCAGCTGGTCCCGAAGATGCTCCGCGAGCTGCGGCCCGACCTGCGGATCGGGTTCTTCGACCACATCCCGTTCCCCGCGGTGGAGCTGTTCCAGCAGCTGCCGTGGCGCACGCAGATCGTCGAGGGCCTGCTGGGCGCCGACCTCATCGGCTTCCAGCGCGGCGGCGACGCCTCGAACTTCGTGCGCTCCGTGCGCCGGCTCACCAAGCACACCACCCGCGGGCCCATCATCACGGTCGCGGAGGACGACGGTCGACCCGCGCGGCACGTGCGCGCCGCGGCGTTCCCCATCTCGATCGACTCCCACCACTTCGACGCGCTCGCGCGTCGGCCCGAGGTGCAGGCCCGCGCCAAGGAGATCCGCACCGACCTGGGCGACCCGAAGATCATGATGCTGGGCGTCGACCGCCTCGACTACACCAAGGGCATCCGGCACCGCATCAAGGCGTACGGCGAGCTGCTGCAGGACGGCCGGCTCGACGTCGAGCACTGCACGCTGGTGCAGGTCGCGAGCCCGAGCCGCGAGAACGTCGGGGCGTACCAGAGCCTGCGCGAGCACGTCGAGGGGCTCGTGGGCCGCATCAACGGCGAGTACGGCGAGCTCGGGCACTCGGCGATCCACTACCTGCACCACTCCTACCCGCCCGACGAGATGGCCGCCCTGTACCTCGCGGCCGACGTCATGCTCGTGACCTCGCTGCGCGACGGCATGAACCTCGTCGCGAAGGAGTACATCGCGGCACGGTCGGACGAGCAGGGGGTGCTGGTGCTCAGCGAGTTCACCGGCGCCGCCGACGAGCTCGCGCCCGGGCCGCTGCTGGTCAACCCCCACGACATCGACGGGATGAAGGACGCCATCGTCGTCGCGGCCAACCTGCCCCCGCGCGAGCAGCGGCGCCGCATGCGCCGGCTGCGCCGCAAGGTGATGGCCGACGACGTCGCGAAGTGGTCCGAGACGTTCCTCGGCGTGCTCACCGCCATGCCGCCCCGCTCGAGCCACGGGTGAGCGGGGCACAGGTGAGCGACGCGGAACCGGCGGTGCCGCCGTCGGCGCTGGCCGCGGCGCTCCGCTTCGCCGGCCGGCCGGACCACGTGCCGGCCCGCTGCGCGCGGCTCGTGGCGCTCGACTTCGACGGGACGCTCGCGCCGCTGGTCGACGACCCGTCCGCCTCGACGATGACGCCGGCGGCGCGGGCGGCCGTCGACCGGCTCGCCTCGCTCGCGGCCCGGCCTGCGCCGCCGGACGGCGACGAGCTGCGGCTCGCGCTCGTGTCCGGCCGCAACCTCACCGACCTGGCCGCCCGGTCCGGGGCGCCTGCCGGCACCTACCTGGTCGGGAGCCACGGCGCGGAGACCGGCCGGGTCACGGTGCACGGCGTGGATGCCGTGCCGCTGCGCCTCACGGACGCGCAGGTCGACGCCCTGGAGCGGCTGCGCGAGGGCCTCCAGGACGCCGTGGACGGCCGTCGCGGCGCGTGGGTGCAGGACAAGCCCAGCGCTGCCGTCCTGCACACGCGTCTCTGCGGCGCGGACGACGCGCGCGCCGCCGCGGCCGACGCCGACGCGGTGGCCGCGCGGCTCGGGCTGCATGCCATGCACGGCAAGGACGTCGTCGAGATCGCGGTCGTGGCCACGTCCAAGGGGATCGCGGTCGAGCGGCTGCGCGAGGAGCTGGAGGAGGGCGACGACCGCCTCCGGGCGCTCGTCCTGTACGCCGGCGACGACACCACCGACGAGGCCGCGTTCGAGGTGCTCGGGCCGGACGACCTGGGCGTCAAGGTGGGCCCCGGGTCCACGCTCGCGACCGAGCGCGTGGCCGATGCGGACGCGCTCGCGGACCTCCTGGAACGGCTCGCGGACGCCCTCGACGGCTGAGCTCCCGGCCCCTCCGGGGCCCTGACCAGCCGTGTGTCAGAACTCACGTCACGGGCATGTACGATCGACCCGGCACACCGAGCCAGGCCTCCGGCCCAGCCCCCGGTGCGCGCGACAACAGAATGTGTCACCGCCGACACGCCAGTCGTGAGAGCGCAACGGCACCTACCCACAACGGATCGTCCGGCACGTACCTGCCGGTGGAGAGGGAAGCAACCATGGCAACGGTCACTTTCGACCACGCGACGCGCGTCTACCCGGGCACCGAGCGCCCGGCTGTCGACCAGCTCAACCTGCACGTCGAGGACGGCGAGTTCCTCGTTCTCGTCGGCCCCTCGGGCTGCGGCAAGTCCACCTCGCTGCGCATGCTCGCCGGCCTGGAGGACGTCAACGGCGGCAGCATCCTCATCGGCGACCGCGACGTCACTGACGTCCAGCCGAAGGACCGCGACATCGCGATGGTGTTCCAGAACTACGCGCTGTACCCGCACATGTCGGTGGCGGACAACATGGGCTTCGCCCTGAAGATCGCGGGCAAGCCGAAGGCCGAGATCCGCGAGCGTGTCGAGGAGGCTGCCAAGATCCTCGACCTCACCGAGTACCTCGACCGCAAGCCGAAGGCGCTCTCCGGTGGTCAGCGTCAGCGTGTCGCCATGGGCCGCGCCATCGTGCGCCAGCCGCAGGTGTTCCTCATGGACGAGCCGCTGTCGAACCTCGACGCCAAGCTCCGCGTCCAGACCCGTACGCAGATCGCGTCGCTCCAGCGCCGCCTCGGCGTCACGACGGTCTACGTGACGCACGACCAGACCGAGGCCCTCACCATGGGCGACCGCATCGCGGTGCTCAAGGGCGGTCTGCTGCAGCAGGTCGGCACCCCGCGCGAGATGTACGACACCCCGGCCAACGTCTTCGTCGCGGGCTTCATCGGCTCGCCGGCGATGAACATCGCCACCTTCAAGGTGGACGACGGCGTGGCGCACGTCGGCGCCGCGCGCGTGCCGCTCGAGCGCTCGGTCGTCGAGCAGCTCACCGACGCCGACGGCGGCAAGATCACGATCGGGTTCCGCCCCGAGGCTCTCGACGTCGTGCCCCAGGGCACCGAGAACTCGATGCCGGTCGCGGTGAACCTGGTCGAGGAGCTCGGCTCGGACGCGTTCGTCTACGGCACGCTGGTCGGCCCCGCCGCCGAGGAGGCCGAGGTCCGCTCGGGCGCCGGCGACAACCAGGTCATCGTGCGCATCGACCCGCGGAACGTCCCCATGAAGGGCGACACGATCTCCGTGACGATCAAGCCGGGCCAGTCGCACGTGTTCTCGGCCGCGACGGGCAACCGCCTGAGCTGAGTCACCGCAACGCCCGAGGGGCGGGTCCGGCTGCTGCCGGGCCCGCCCCTCGTCGCGTAACCTGGCGCACCGGGCCCCTGCCCTCTCCCTCGAGACCTGGAGCGACGTGGAACAGCTGCAGATCACCTCGGCGGCGCCGGACTCCGCGCTGCTCGACCTGCCGTGGCGCACCCCCTTGGCCGACTGGCCGGCGGACGTGCTCGCCGCGCTCCCGCGCGGCATCTCGCGCCACGTCGTGCGGTTCGTGCGTCTCGACGGGCGGGTGCTCGCGATCAAGGAGATCAGCGAGGCCGTCGCGTTCCGCGAGTACGACCTGCTGCGCCAGCTGCGCAAGCTCGAGATCCCGGCCGTGCGGCCGGTGGGCGTCGTGACGGGTCGCCTGGACGACGACGGCGAGCCGCTCGAGGCGGCGCTCGTCACCGAGCACCTCGCGTTCTCGCTGCCCTACCGCGCGGTCTTCAGCCAGGCCCTGCGCCCCGACACGGCGGCCCGCCTCATCGACGCGCTCGCCGTCCTGCTGGTCCGCCTGCACCTGGTCGGCTTCTACTGGGGCGACGTCTCGCTCTCGAACACCCTGTTCCGGCGCGACGCGCACCAGTTCGCGGCCTACCTGGTGGACGCCGAGACCGGCGACCTGCACCGCGAGCTGTCCCGCGGGCAGCGCGAGTACGACGTCGACCTGGCCCGCACCAACATCATCGGCGAGCTCATGGACCTCGCGGCGGGCGAGCTGCTCGACGAGGACGTGGACGAGCTGGCGATCGGCGACGCCCTCGTCTCCCGGTACGCGGAGCTGTGGGAGGCCCTCACGGGGGTCGAGTCGTTCGGCTCCGACGAGCGCTGGCGGGTCGCGGCGCGCATCGACCGGCTCAACGACCTGGGCTTCGACGTCGGCGAGCTGTCGATCACCACCGACATCGACGGCACCACGGTGCGCATCCAGCCGCAGGTGGTCGACGCCGGCCACCACTCGCGGCGCCTGTTCCGCCTCACCGGGCTCGACGTGCAGGACAACCAGGCCCGTCGCCTGCTCAACGACCTCGACTCCTACGTGGCCGCGACGGACCGCCAGGAGGACGACCCGCAGATGGTCGCGCACGACTGGTCGCAGAACATCTTCCAGCCCACCATCCGCGCCGTCCCCCGCGACCTGCGCCGCAAGCTCGAGCCGGCGCAGCTGTTCCACGAGATCCTCGACCACCGCTGGTTCATCTCCGAGCAGGCAGGACGTGACGTCCCGATGCCCGAGGCGACGGCGTCCTACGTCGAGCACGTGCTGCGGCACCGCCCGGACGAGAAGGCCATCCTCGGCGCCCCGCCCGGTGAGCAGGACCTCGACGCCGACGTCGACGCCGGGCCCGACTCCGCCCCGGAGGACGACCACTTCCACCTGTCGACCTGACGGCCACGCCGCTGGTCGAGCCCGTCGAGACCGGCACGCGGTCTCGTCAGGCCCGACCGACCGGGCGGACTACTCGGCAGCGGCGCGGGCCTGGGCCACCTCGTACAGAGTGATCCCCGCGGCGACGCCGGCGTTGAGCGACTCGACGTCGGACGAGATGGGGATGGACGCCACGGCGTCACAGGTCTCGCGGACGAGTCGGGAGAGCCCGTGCCCCTCGGAGCCGACGACGAGGACCAGCGGGTCGGTGGCGAAGGCCAGGTCGCGCACGGCGGTGTCGCCGCCGGCGTCGAGGCCGACGACGAACGCCCCGGACTTCTTGAGGTCGGTGAGCGCGCGAGCCAGGTTCGTCACCTTGGCCACCGGCACGCGGGCGGCCGCCCCCGCGGAGACCTTCCACGCCGAGGCGGTGACGCCCGCGGAGCGGCGCGACGGCACCATGACGCCGTGCGCGCCGAACGCGCCGGCGGAGCGGAGCACGGCACCCAGGTTCCGGGGGTCGGTCACGCCGTCGAGCGCGACGATCAGCGGGGCCTGCCCGGCCGCCGCGGCGGCGTCGAGCAGGTCCTCGACGTCGGCGTAGTCGTACGGCGGCACCTGCGCGGCGACACCCTGGTGCACGGAGCCCTCGGTGAGGTGGTCGAGCTCCGTGCGGCTCACCTCGAGCAGCTGCACGCTGCGCGCGGAGGCGAGCTCGAGGATCTCGCGGGTGCGGTCGTCGTGGTCGACGCGGGCGGCGAGGTGCACGGCCGTGACGGGGACGTCGTTGCGCAGCGCCTCGAGCACGGCGTTGCGACCTGCGACGACCTCGGCGCCGCCGGTGGGACGCCGGGTACCGCGCACGACCCCCTTGCTGGCACCCTTCTGCGCCTGCACGGTCTCGCGCTTCTCGGCCGCCACCTTGCGCTTGTACGCCGGGTGGTAGGTGCGGTCCTCGGCCTTCGGCGTCGGCCCCTTGCCCTCGAGGCCCTTGCGGCTGTGGCCGCCGGTGCCGACCTGCGCGCCCTTCTTGCTGCCGGCCTTGCGAACGGCGCCGGGGCGCCGGGTGTTGCCTGCCATGGTGTCTCTTCTCTCAGCGTCGGTCGAGCCTGTCGAGACCTGCTTCCGACAGGCTCAACCGGCGGTGTCAGTCGGTCAGCGTCCAGCGGGCGCCGTCGGCGGAGTCCTGCACGACGACGCCGGCCGCCGCGAGGCGGTCGCGGATGGCGTCGCTGGTGGCCCAGTTCTTCTCCGCCCGCGCGGCGACGCGGGCGTCGAGCTCCGCGGCGACGAGCGACTCCAGGGCGGTGCGTGCCTTCGAGTCGTCGGCGCCGGCGGCCCACCGGGGGTCGAGCGGGTCGAGGCCCAGGACGTCGAGCATGCCGCGCAGGGCGACGAGCTCCGCCCGCGCCGCGGCGTCGTCGCGCGACGCGAGGGCGCTGTTGCCGGCACGCAGGTGCTCGTGCACGACCGCGAGCGCGGCGGGCACGTTGAGGTCGTCGTCCATGGACTCGACGAACGCCGCCGGCAGCTCGGCCTTCGCGACCTCGTCCGCGGGGACGCCGCCGACGCGCTCGGTGGCGCGCTCCACGAAGCCGGTCAGGCGCTCCCAGGTGGTGCGGGCCTCGTCGAGGGTGTCGGGAGACCATTCGAGCATCGACCGGTACTGCACGGCGGCCAGCGCGTAGCGGATCACGGGCGCGGGCGCCTGGGCGAGCAGCTCGGAGACGAGGAGCCCGTTGCCGAGCGACTTGCTCATCTTGACGCCCTGCTGGGTGACCCAGGCGCAGTGCATCCAGCGCTGCGCGAAGCCGTACCCGGCCGCGCGCGACTGCGCCTGCTCGTTCTCGTGGTGCGGGAACCGGAGGTCCAGGCCGCCGCCGTGGATGTCGAAGACGTCGCCCAGGTAGCGGCGGGCCATGGCGGAGCACTCGAGGTGCCAGCCGGGGCGGCCGCGTCCGAAGGGCGTGTCCCACGAGGCCGTCTCCGGCTCGCCCGGCTTCGGCGCCTTCCACAGTGCGAAGTCGTGCGGGTCGTGCTTGGCGGCGGCCGCGACGTCGCCGTCGGCCGGCTCCGGGTTCAGGTCCTCCAGGCGCTGCCGTGTCAGCTCGCCGTAGGCGGGCCACGACCGCACGTCGAACCAGACGTCGCCGGGGCTGGTGGCGTAGGCGTGGCCGCGGTCCACGAGCCGCTGCATGAGCTCCGCCATGTCGGGCACGTGGCCGGTGGCCCGCGGCTCGTAGGTCGGCGGCAGGACGCCGAGGGCGTCGTAGGCCCGGGTGAACTGCCGCTCGTGGGTGGCCGCGTGGGCCCACCACTCGACGCCCGCCGCGGCGGCCTTGGCGAGGATCTTGTCCTCGATGTCGGTGACGTTGCGGATCAGCGTGACCCGCAGGCCCGAGCGCTCCAGCCAACGGCGCAGCACGTCGAACGCGATGACGGGCCGCAGGTGGCCGATGTGGGGCGAGGCCTGCACCGTGGCGCCACACAGGTAGATGCCGACCTCGCCCGGGGTCACGGGGACGAAGTCGCGCACGTCGCGCGTCGCGGTGTCGTACAGGCGCAGGCTCACCGGACCAGCGTACCGGCCGGCCCCTCAGCCGAAGGTGCGCCCCTCGCCGCGGTACGTGGGGACGGACTCGACGATCTCGTCGCCGCGCACCAGGTGGACCACGTCGAACCGCTCCATGAGCTCGCCCGCCTTGGCGTGCCGTAGCCACACCCGGTCCCCGACGCCGAGGGGCGGCGCGCCGCGGCGGCGCCGCAGCGGCGTCATGACCTCCCCCGCGCCCTCCGTGCCGGTGAGCGACCAGCCGGGTGTCGCGACCCGCGGCAGCCGCGAGCGCCCCGCGGGGCCGGACGCCACGTACCCGCCGCCGAAGGCCGTCGCCCAGCCCGGCGCGGGGACGCGCGCCACGTCGAGCCCGAAGAACGCCGCGGGCCGCGGGTCGAAGGAGCGGTACCCGTCGAACAGGCCGGGGACGAACAGCCCGGAGCCCGCCGTGACCTCGGTGACGGCGGGGCCGGCCGACGACGTCTCGAGCGAGCCCGTCCCGCCGGAGTTCACCAGCTCCACGCCGTGCCCGACGACGGCTCGCACGGCCTCGACGACCTCGGCACGGCGGCGGTCCAGCTCGGCCACCGACAGCCGCTTGACGATCCGGACCGCGGGGTTGGTGTCGGGCAGGCCGGCGACCTGCGCCTCGTAGAACATCAGGCCGCGCAGCCGCGCACCGGGCTGGGCCTCGACCCGGCGGGCGAGGGCCGCGGCGCGGTCCGGGGTGCGCAGCGGCGAGCGCCGGGTGCCCAGGTGCACGTGCAGCGGCCCTGCCTCGAGCCGCAACGACGCGTCGACGTCCAGGCAGACGGCGACGTCGGGCAGGTCTGCCGTGCCGGCGGACCGCAGGGCGCCGTCCAGGAGCGCGAGCTGGGCGACGTCGTCGACCATGAGGGTGACCTCGCGCCGTGCGCCGGCGTCCGCGGCGAGCCGGGCGAGGGCGTCGCGGTCCACCGTGGGGTAGCCGACGAGGACGTCACGCACCCCCTCCTGCACGAGCCACAGCGCCTCGGCGAGGGAGAAGGCCATGACCCCCTGGAACCCGGCGTCGAGCGCGCGGCCGACCAGCGAGCGCACGCGGACCGACTTGCTCGCCACCCGGACCGGCACGTCGCGGGCCCGGCGGCGCAGGTCGGCCGCGTTGGCGTCGAAGGCGTCGAGATCGACCACGGCCACGGGCGCCGGCAGGTGCGCGGTGGCGCCGGCCAGCCGCTCCGTCAGGGTCATGACCGCACGCTACACCGGCGCGACCACCCCCGGTCCGGCCCGCGGGCCGCCGCCCCGCCCGGGCCCACGAGGTCCGTCCGGAGGGGGATCCCCGCAGGTGGCCGTGCGTGGCAGAGTGTGCCGCGTGACCCCGAGCACCGTCGCCCGCACACCGGCCCCCGCCACCCCCGACGCCCCGCTGCGCACCTGGGGCGGCACGCACTCCTGGCAGCCCGCGCGCCGCGTCGCGCCGCGCGACGAGGGCGAGCTCGGCGTCGTCGTCGCCGATGCCGCCGCCGAGGGCCTTACCGTGCGCGCGATGGGCGCCGGCCACTCGTTCACCGGCGCGGCCGTCACCGACGGCGTCCACCTGAGCCTGGACCACCTGAGCGGGATCGAGGCCGTCGCGCCGCAGCCCGACGGCAGCTCGCTCGTCACGGTGCGCGCCGGCACCCGGCTGCACGACCTCAACCGGCTGCTCGCCGCGCTGGGCCTCGCGATGCGGAACCTGGGCGACATCGACCGCCAGTCGGTCGCGGGCGCGATCTCCACCGGTACGCACGGCACCGGCGCGCGCCTGGGCGGGCTCCCGACGCAGGTCCGCGGCGTCCGGGTGGTCGCGGCCGACGGCGCCGTCCGGTCCGCGTCGGACGCCGCGGCGCCGGGCAGCCCCGACCGCGAGCTGTTCGAGCTCGCCCGCCTCGGCCTCGGCGCCGCGGGCGTGCTGTCGGCCGTGACCCTCGAGGTGGTGCCGGCGTTCTGGCTGCGGGCCCAGGAGGAGCCGTGGCCGCTGGACCGGGTGCTCGAGGAGCTCGACGAGTACGTCGACGGCAACGACCACGCGGAGTTCTACTGGTTCCCCGGCACCCGCCGGGCCCTGACCAAGCGCAACAACCGGGCGACCGTGGACGAGATCGAGGCGTGGGCCGCCGCCCGCGCCGGCGGTCTCGGCGCCGTGCGCACCGCCGGCGCTCGTGCCCGCGCCCTCCTGGACGAGGAGGTGCTGTCCAACGGCGCCTTCGAGGTGGTGAACCGGCTGGCGTTCGCTGCCCCGGGCCTGGTGCCGCGGCTCAACGCCGTCAGCGCGCGGGCGCTCGGCGCCAAGACGTACGTGGCACCGTCGGCCGACGTGTTCGTCACCCGCCGCCGGGTGCGCTTCGTCGAGATGGAGTACGCCCTGCCGCGCGCCGCGCTGCGCGGCGTCCTCGACGAGCTCGACGCCTGGCTGCGCGCGTCCGGCGAGCCCGTCCCGTTCCCGGTCGAGGTGCGCTTCGCCGCGGCCGACGACGTCTGGCTCTCCACGGCCCGTGGCCGCGAGACCGCCTACGTGGCGGTGCACCAGTACGCGCCGATGCCGCACCAGCGCTACTTCAGCGCCGCCGAGCAGATCTTCGTCGCGGCCGGCGGGCGGCCCCACTGGGGCAAGATGCACACCCGCACGGCCGAGGGCCTCGCCGCCCACTACCCGCTCGACGACGTCGCCCGGGTGCGCGCCGACGTCGACCCCGGCAGCGTCTTCCGCAACGCCTATACCGACACCGTCCTCGGTGTCGCCGCCGGCTGAGCCGCCGGGACGGCACCGCAGGTCGAGCCTGGCGAGACCTCGCCGGGACCCGACCGCGTTCAGCCGGCGGGGAGCCGCACGACGACCCGCAGCCCGCCGCCCGGGCGGGCCGCGACGGCCAGCGCGCCGTCGTGCGCCTCGGTGATGCTCCGGACGATCGCCAGCCCGAGGCCGACGCCGGCATGGTCGCCGTGGGTGCGCCCGCCGCCGCGCTGGAACGGCTCGGTGAGCGTGCCGGCGAGCTCCGCGGCGACCCGCTCGCCGGTGTTCTCGACGACCAGCTCGACCTCGCCCGGCCGGGCGACGGTGGTGACCTGCACGCCGCCGCCCTCCGGGAGGTTGTGGACGATCGCGTTGTGCACGAGGTTCGTCACCAGCTGCAGCAGGAGGGCGGGCGACCCGGCGGTGGGCGCGACGTCGCCCGAGGTGCCCACGACGACGCCGTGCTTGTCCGCCAGGGGCTGCAGCGTCTCGGTGGCCTCCTCCGCGACGAGGGACAGGTCGACCCGCTCCCGGTCGAAGGCCCGTCGCTCGGCGCGGCTGAGCAGCAGCAGCGCCTCGGTGAGGCCGATCGCCCGCGCGTTGACGACGTCGAGGCGCGCCAGGAGCTCGTCGACGTCGCGGTCCGGGTCCCGGCGCGCCACCTCGAGCAGGGTCTGCGTGATGGCCAGCGGGGTCCGCAGCTCGTGGGAGGCGTTCGCGGCGAACCGTCGCTGCTCCGCGACCTGCGCCTCGAGCCGCCCGAGCATGGCGTCGAAGGAGTCGGCGAGCTCGCGGAACTCGTCGCTTCGCCCCGGCAGGTGGATGCGGTGCGAGAGGGAGCCGTCGGCGGCGCGCCGGGTGGCGTCGGTGATGCGGGTCAGCGGGGCGAGCATCCGGCCGGCGAGGAACCACCCGCCCACCAGCCCGAACGCCAGGAGGAAGACCAGCGCCCATGCCACCCGCGGGGCGAACGCGCGCTCGAGGTCGGACCGGTTGGGGACGAACTGCCCGGGACCGGGTCGGGACGGGACGGCGTCGAAGACCACGGACTCGGGTACGTACCGCAGCAGGAACACCCACACGACGGCGAGCAGCAGGACGCCGGCGACCACGAGGAACCCGGCGTAGCTGAGCGTGAGCTTCAGCCGGACGCTCGGCCCGGGCCGCCTAGCCACGCCGGCCCTCGTCGTCGCGCCCGGCCCCGCCGCCGTCCTCCGGTCCGGTGTCGATCCGGTAGCCGACGCCGGGCACGGTGGCGATCACCCACGGTGCCCCGAGCCGCTTGCGCAGGGCGGAGACGGTGATGCGCACGGCGTTGGTGAACGGGTCGGCGTTCTCGTCCCACGCCCGCTCCAGCAGCTCCTCGGCGCTGACGACACCACCCTCGGCCGCCACCAGCACCTCCAGGACGGCGAACTGCTTGCGCGTCAGCGCCACGTACCGGCCGTCCCGGTAGACCTCGCGGCGGAACGGGTCCACCCGCAGGCCCGCGACCTCCCGCACCGGCGGCCGGCTGTGCGCGCGCCGGCGGTCGAGGGCCCGCAGCCGTAGCACCAGCTCCCGGAGGGCGAAGGGCTTCGTGAGGTAGTCGTCGGCACCGAGCTCGAACCCGGACGCCTTGTCGTCGAGCCGGTCGGCGGCCGTGAGCATGAGGATCGGCATGCCGCTGCCGGAGGCCACGATGCTCGCGGCGATCTCGTCACCCGACCGCCCGGGGACGTCGCGGTCGAGCACGGCGATGTCGTAGGAGTTCACGCCCAGCAGGTCCATCGCCGTCTCGCCATCCCCCGCGACGTCCGCCGCGATCGCCTCGAGGCGCAACCCGTCCCGGACGGCCTCCGCCAGGTACGGCTCGTCCTCGACGATCAGCACGCGCATGCCTCGATGCTACGGAGCGGCACCTATCGCCCGCGTATCGAAGAGCGCATACGCCCCGGCAACGCCGCGCCTCGTCGACTGGGCACATGTCCCACCACCGACCCGCTCCCCGGGCGGCCCGCCGGACCCGGCCCGCCGTCCTCGCCCTCCTGGCCGTCGTCGCCGTGCTCGGCCTCGCGGCCTGCCTGAGGTCGTCGCCCGCCCCGCCGGCCACCTCGTCGACCGGGCCGTCCACCTCGTCCACCGGTCCGGACGCGTCCCCCGTCACCCGGCCCGGGCGCGAGGGCGACGGACAGGACGGGGAGGCCGACGGCCACGTGCCGGACGGCACCACAGTCTTCGCCGACGAGCTCCCCGCCGTCGCGAACCTCGACCCCGCGCTGCTCGCCGCGCTGCAGGCGGCCGCGACGGACGCCGAGCGCGACGGGGTCACGTTCTTCGTGAACAGCGGCTGGCGATCGCCGGGGTACCAGGAGCAGCTGCTGCGCGAGGCGGTCGCCCAGTACGGCTCCGCGGCGGAGGCCGCGCGCTGGGTCGCCACCGCGGACACGTCGTCGCACGTCTCGGGGGACGCCGTCGACCTGGCGCAGACGGGCGCCAGCCAGTGGCTGGCGGAGCACGGTGCCGCGTACGGGCTGTGCCAGGTCTACCGCAACGAGCCGTGGCACTACGAGCTGCGCGCGGACGCGGCCGGCCGCGGTTGCCCGGAGCCCTACGTCGACCCGTCGCAGGACCCGCGGCTGCAGCAGTGAGCGGCGCGCGGGGCCTGGGACCTGCCGAGACCGATTGTCCTGGTCCCGGCAGGCTCAACCGGCGGCGACCGGCGCCACGAGCGCCGTGGCGATCGCGGCGACGCCCTCGCCCCGCCCCGTCAGCCCCAGCCCGTCCGTCGTCGTCGCGGAGAGGGACACCGGGGCCCCGGCCGCCGCGGTGAGCGCCGCCTCGGCCTCCGCCCGTCGCGGCCCGACCTTGGGTCGGTTCCCGATCACCTGCACGGCGACGTTCCCGATCTCGAAGCCCGCGGCGCGCACACGCCGGGCGGCCTCGGCCAGCAGCGTCGCGCCGGCGGCACCGGCCCACACGGGGTCGCTGGTGCCGAAGTGCGTGCCGAGGTCCCCGATCCCTGCTGCGGAGAAGAGCGCGTCGGCGGCGGCGTGCGCCGCGACGTCGGCATCCGAGTGACCGGCGAGCGGCCGCTCTCCCGGCCAGCGCAGGCCGCCCAGCCAGAGCTCGCGGTCCGAGCCCTCGGCGGCGTAGGCGTGCACGTCGACACCGAGGCCGGTGCGGGGCAGCGGGGTCACGACTCCTCCTCGAGCAGCAGGCGGGCCACGAGCAGGTCCCGTTCGGTGGTGATCTTCATCGCCGCCTCTTCGCCCGCGACGACGTGCACGGCCTCGCCGAGAGCCTCGACCAGCCCGGCGTCGTCCGTCGCCGCCAGCCCCTCGGCCGACGCGCGGACCGCGCCCTGGGCGTGCGCACGCTCCAGGAGGGCGCGGTCGAAGCCCTGCGGGGTCTGGACGGCCCGCAGCAGCGCCCGGTCCGGGGTCTCGACGACGCGCTCGACGTCGGGCCCGCCCGCAGCGCCCGCACCGGCGGGCGAGGGCGGCGCGACCTGCTTCACGGTGTCCGTCACCGGCAGCCCGGGCACGACGGCGCGATGCCCGGCGCGCACGGCGGCGGCGACGCGGCGCACGAGGAGCGGCGGGGCGAGCGGGCGGGCGGCGTCGTGCACCAGGACCACGTCGTCGTCGGGGCCGGCGAGCGCGAGGCCGGTGGCGACGGACGCCTGCCGCGTGGCACCGCCTTCGACGACGCGCACCGGCACGTCCACGTGCGGGTCCTGCGCGACGACGTCGCGCACCGCCGTGTCGAGGCCGGCAGGGCACGTGACGACCAGCGCGTCGACGACGCCCGAGGAGGCGAGGCGGCGGGCGGCGTGGAGCACGAGGGGGAAACCGGCCAGTTCGACCAGGGCCTTGGGCAGGTCCCGACCGAGCCGGGTGCCGGACCCCGCGGCGGTCAGGATCGCGAGCGTCGTCACGGCGTCACGGTACCGGAACGACGACGGCGACCCTCGGCCGGAGCCGGGGGTCGCCGTCGTGCAGCGCTGGTGAGATGCCTCAGGAGGCGAGGACCTCGTCGATGATGGCGCCGGCCTTCTCCTCGTCGACGCCCTCGGCGAGCGCGACCTCGGACTCGAGGATCTGGCGAGCCTTCGCGAGCATGCGCTTCTCGCCGGCCGAGAGGCCGCGGTCGGCGTCGCGGCGCGACAGGTCGCGCACGACCTCGCCGACCTTGATCACGTCGCCGGACGCGAGCTTCTCGAGGTTCGCCTTGTACCGGCGCGACCAGTTGGTCGGTTCCTCGGTGTAGGGCGCGCGCAGCACCTCGAAGACGCGGTCCAGCCCCTGCTGGTCGACCACGTCGCGCACGCCGACGAGGTCGACGTTCTCCGCCGGGACCTCGATCGTCAAGTCGCCCTGGGCAACCTTGAGCTTGAGGTACATCTTCTCCTCGCCACGGATCTTCCGCGTCTTGATCTCCTCGATCAGCGCGGCGCCGTGATGCGGGTAGACAACCGTCTCGCCTACTGTGAACGTCATCTGCAGATGTCCCCTTTCCCAGTCGACGATCTTATCACGTGACGGCCGACACTCCGGGTTCGCGACGCCCTTCACCGCTCCTCCTGGACCGATGTTTCCGCAGGTCAGAGGCCTGGGAGCGTACTCAGGGACGCAGCACTCACGAGGCCTCGTTAGGATGTCTGCGGGCCCTCTGCAGGCCCGTCCCTCCCGCGCCCTCGGCACGAGAGACCCTGATGCCCCGCGCCCGCGCGCCACCCGCGCCCGCGAGCCGCCGCCTTCGAAGGAGAGCACGTGTTCCGCTCCGCCCGCCCCGCACGAACCGTCGCCGCTGCCAGCGTCATGGCGGGCGCCCTGCTGCTGGCCGCCTGCTCCCCCACGATCACCACCAAGCCGTACGCCCCGTCGGACGGTGTGCGCGTCAACCTCACCGACCAGGTGCGCGGGATCAACCTCATGGTCGTCAGCGAGGGCGAGGGCGAGCCCGGCGCCGTGCTCGGCGCCCTCGCGAACGGCTCGTCCGAGGACGTCGACTTCGTGCTCGCCGCCGAGGGCGCCGAGCCGATCTCGCTCACCGTGCCCGCCGGCGGGACCGTCTACCTGAGCGCCGACCAGGAGGGCGACCAGGTCGTGGACGCGCAGTTCGGCTCGGTCGCCACCCACCCGGGCGGCGACCTCGACGCCACCCTCTCCGGCGCGGGCGTCGACGAGGACTTCTTCCTGCCCGTCATGGACGGCTCGCTCCCCGAGTACGCGGCCTTCGTGCCGAACACCTCGGCCCTCTGAGACGCGCGAAGGGGCGGGCCGCAGCGTGATGCTGCGGCCCGCCCCTTCGTCGTCCCCGGCGTCAGCGGGTCGTCACCCGAAGCGGCCGGACACGTAGTCCTCGGTGGCCTGCTCGGCGGGCGTCGAGAAGATCGTCGACGTCTCGTTCATCTCGATGAGCCGGCCCGGCTTGCCCGTCCCCGCGATGTTGAAGAACGCCGTCCGGTCGCTGACGCGCGCCGCCTGCTGCATGTTGTGGGTCACGATGACAATCGTGTAGTCCTGCTTCAGCTCCCCGATGAGGTCCTCGATCGCGAGGGTCGAGATCGGGTCGAGCGCGGAGCACGGCTCGTCCATGAGGAGCACCTGCGGGCGCACCGCGATGGCGCGGGCGATGCACAGGCGCTGCTGCTGCCCGCCCGAGAGGCTCGAGCCCGGGCGCTCCAGACGGTCCTTGACCTCGTTCCACAGATTGGCCCCGCGCAGCGAGCTCTCGACCAGCTCGTCGGCGTCCGACCTGCTGATGCGGTGGTTGTTGAGCTTCACGCCCGCGAGCACGTTGTCCCGGATGGACATGGTGGGGAACGGGTTGGGGCGCTGGAACACCATGCCCACGTTGCGGCGCACCGCCACCGGGTCGATGTCGTCCCCGTACAAGTCCACCCCCTCCATCTCCACGGTGCCCTCGACGCGGGCGCCCGGGATCACCTCGTGCATCCGGTTGAGCGTGCGCAGGAAGGTCGACTTGCCGCACCCGGACGGGCCGATGAACGCCGTCACCGACTTCGGGTCGATCGTCATCGACACGTCCTGCACGGCGAGGAAGTCGCCGTAGTAGATGTTCAGGTCCTTCACGTCGATGCGCTGTGCCATCGTCTGTCTCTTTCTGGTGGGCTGCGGCGGGCGGCGGCTACGCGTCAGCGCAGCTTCGGGGAGAACCAGCGGTTCACCAGCCGGCCGATGAGGTTGAGGGCGAGCACCAGGACGATCAGCACGAGCGCCGCGCCCCACGCGTTCTGGATCGCGATGTCCGCCACGCAGGAGGCGGACTCGCCGCCCGGGCAGGTCGCCAGACCCTGGCTGTACTGACGGTAGGCGAAGACCGGGAGCGTCATCATCCGGCCCTCGAACGGGTCGAAGTTGATCGAGTCCGTGACGCCGACGGTCACGAGCAGCGGCGCCGTCTCGCCGATGACGCGGGCCACGGCGAGCAGGATGCCCGTCGTCAGGCCGGCGACCGACGTGCGGAGCACGACCTTGACGATCGTCAGCCACTTGGGCACGCCCAGCGCGTACGACGCCTCCCGCAGCTCGTGCGGCACCAGCTTGAGCATCTCCTCGCAGGAGCGGACCACCACGGGGATCATCAGCACCGAGAGCGCGACGGCGCCGATGATGCCCATCCGCACGCCCGGCCCGAGGATCAGGGTGAACAGCGAGACCGCGAACAGGCCGGCCACGATCGAGGGGATGCCCGTCATGACGTCGACGAAGAACGTCACCGCACGGGCGAGCGCGCCCTTGCCGTACTCGACGAGGTAGATCGCGGCGAGCAGGCCCACGGGCACCGAGATCACCGTGGCCAGGGCCGTGATGATCAGCGTGCCCGCGATGGCGTGGTAGATGCCTCCGCTCGGGTCGCCGCCGAAGATGTTGCGCATCGACAGGGTCAGGAAGTCCATGCTGATGCGGCCGGCGCCGTTGCTCAGCACCGTCCAGACGAGCGAGACGAGCGGCGCCATCGCCACGACGAACGCGCCCCAGATCAGGACGGTCATCGTGCGGTCCTTGCGGCGCCGGGCGCCGTCGGCCCCGGTGAGCGCGGCCCGCGTGCGGGCGGTGGCGTCGGCGGGGTCCGGGACGGTGGTGGTGCTCATCAGTTGGCCCCCGAGAATTCCTTGCGGCGCGCCACGATCGCGCGCGCACCCATGTTGACGGCCAGCGTGATGACGAACAGCACGAGGCCGGTGGCGATCAGCGTGTTCACCGCGAGGCCGCTCGCCTCCGGGAAGTCGAGGGCGATGTACGCGGCGATGGTCTGCTGCTGGGCGCTGTCGAGGATCTTGAACGAGTACAGGAACCCGGGCGACAGGATCATGAGCACGGCCATCGTCTCGCCGAGCGCACGGCCCAGGCCCAGCATCGCGGCCGAGATCACGCCGGACCGGCCGAACGGCAGGACGGCGGTGCGGACCATCTCCCACCGGGTGGCGCCCAGCGCGAGCGCGGCCTCCTCGTGGAGCTTCGGCGTCTGCAGGAAGACCTCGCGGGCGACGGCGGTGATGATCGGCAGGATCATCACGGCGAGGACCACCGCGACGGTCGCGAGCACGCGGGACGTCGGCGAGACGGGCCCGGCGAAGAGCGGGAACCAGCCGAGCCACGAGCCCAGCCACTCCCACACGGGCAGGGCGGCGGGGCCGAGCACGAAGATGCCCCACAGGCCGTAGATGACCGACGGGACGGCCGCCAGCAGGTCCACCAGGTAGCCGAGCACCTGGGCCAGCCGCCGCGGCGCGTAGTGCGAGATGAACAGCGCGATCCCCATCGCGACCGGCGTCGCGAGCGCCAGGGCGAGCGCCGCCGCGAGCAGCGTGCCGAACACCAGCGGTCCGACGTACTCGAGCAGCGACGTGTCGTCGGGGTAGCGCGGCACCGACGCCGCCAGCTCGTCCGACCCGGCGGTCAGGGCGGGCCACGCCTGCTGCAGCAGGAACACCGCGACAGCGGCCAGCACCGCCAGGATCAGGACGCCGGCGCCGACGGCGACCCAGCGGAAGGCCCGGTTGAGGCCGCGGTCGGTGGTCCTCCGGCGTCGGCGTGGTCGACCCGGCGCCCGCTCGGGGGGCGGGCTGACGGTGGTGGTCACTCGTGCTCCTCGTCTGACTGCTGTGGTTGCTCCGCCGGCCGAGCCTGTCGGAACCCGGCGATGCGGTTCCGACAGGCTCGACCAGCGGGTCTCGACAGGCTCGGCCTGCGGGCGGGGTCAGCCGGCCGTGATCGCCTCGATCGACGGCAGGACCGCGTCGCGGATGTCGGCCGACAGCGGGGCGGAGCCCGCGGCGTCGGCGGCCACCTGCTGGCCGTCCTCGCTCACGAGGTAGGACATGTAGCCCTTGACCAGGTCCGCCTGCGCCTGGTCCGCGTAGGTGCCGCAGGCCAGGAGGTAGGAGACCAGGACCACGGGGTAGGTGCCGGCGACGTCGCGCTTCAGCTCGATCGAGTAGACGCCGTCCGCGGTGCCCTCGGCCCGCGGCGACTGCGCGACGACCTCGGCGGCCGCCTCGGCGCTGAACGGCACGAACTCGTCGCCCACGCCGACGGCCACCGTGCCCAGGTCGGAGATCTGGGAGGCGTCGGCATAGGTGATGGTGCCCTCGCCGGACTGCGCGGCGGAGACCACGCCGGAGGTGCCCTGTGCCGACTCCTGGCCCTCGATCGGCCACACGCCCTCGGGCTCGTGGTCCCACGCGTCGGGGGCGGCCTCGTGCAGGTAGGCCTGGAAGTTCTCGGTGGTGCCCGAGTCGTCGGAGCGGTGCACGACAGTGATCGGGGCGTCCGGCAGCTCGGCGTCCGGGTTGTCAGCCGCGATCGCGTCGTCGTTCCAGGTGGTGATCTCGCCCGAGAAGATGCCTGCGATGACCTCCGGCTTGAGGTTCAGCGCGTCGACGCCCTCGAGATTGAAGGCCACGGCGATCGGGCTCACGTAGCCCGGGAACTCGATGACGCCGCCCGTGCCGCACTGGGCCTCGGCCGCCGTCATCTCGTCCTCGTCCAGGGCGGCGTCGGAGCCGGCGAAGGCGTACGAGCCGTCGGTGAAGCCGGTGCGGCCGCCGCCGGAGCCGACGGGGTCGTAGTTGACGGTGACGTCGGGGTTGGCCGTCTGGAAGCCGGCGCGCCACGCCTCCTGGGCGGACTCCTGCGAGGAGGCGCCGCCACCGCTGAGCTCGCCCGAGAGGGTCGAGCCACCCTCCTGCGAACCACCGGTCGACTCCGCGCCCGGCGCGGCCGGGTCCGAGCCGCATGCGGCGAGGGTCAGGGCCAGCGCGCCGACCGCCACGGCGGATCCAGCACGGGTGAATCGGCTGAGCTTCACGTCTCGTTCCATCCTGTTCACACGGGGTGGCGCCGGCGAAGTACCGGCGTTCGTCGGGAACGCTAGGCACGCAAGGTGGCCCGGGCCCCAGGAGCAGGTGAACGAGGGGTGAACAGTGCGGGTCCCTGCCGAGACAGGTCAGGCGGGTTCGTCGGCGAGCTTGTAGCCGAGGCCGCGGACGGTCAGCAGGAGCTCCGGCGAGCCCGGGTCGGTCTCGATCTTGGAGCGGATCCGCTTCACGTGAACGTCGAGCGTCTTCGTGTCACCCACGTAGTCCGCGCCCCACACCCGGTCGATGAGCTGCCCGCGGGTGAGCACCCGGCCGGCGTTGCGCAGCAACAGCTCCAGCAGGTCGAACTCCTTGAGCGGCAGCGACACCGCGTCGCCGCCCACGGTCACGGTGTGCCGCTCGACGTCCATGCGCACGGGGCCGACCTGGAGCACCGGCTCGCCGTCGTCGTCGTGCCCGTTCGAGGCCGCCTCGGGCGCTGCCGGGCCGCGCCGGCGCATCACCGCGCGCATGCGCGCCAGCAGCTCGCGGAAGGAGTACGGCTTCGTGACATAGTCGTCGGCGCCCAGCTCGAGGCCCACCACCTTGTCGATCTCCGAGTCCTTGGCCGTGAGCATGATGACGGGCACGTCACCGCGCTGCCGCAGCTCACGGCACACCTCCGTGCCGGACAGGCCGGGCAACATGAGGTCGAGCAGCACCAGGTCCGCGCCGCCGTCGTCATAGGCGGCCAGCGCGTCGACCCCGTTCGAGGCCTCCACGACCTCGAACCCCTCGCGGGTGAGCTGATATGTCAGGGGGTCCCGATAGGACTCCTCGTCCTCGACCACCAGGATGCGCGTCACGCACCTACCTCCTCGTCCGTCGTGCCATGGGTGTGCTCGGGTGTGTGCTCGTGGTGCTGGTCAGGGGACTGCTGGGTCGTGCTCGGCGGCTGCGGGTCCTCCTGCGGGAGCTCCTGCGGCACGTCGGCCGCGGGGATGCGCAGGGTGAACGTGGACCCCTTGCCGGGCTCCGACCAGATCTGCACGTCGCCGCCGTGGTCGGCCGCGACGTGCTTGACGATGCTCAGGCCCAGCCCGGTGCCGCCGGTGTCGCGCGACCGCGCCGGGTCCACGCGGTAGAAGCGCTCGAAGACGCGGTCCTGCTCGTCGACGGCGATGCCCACGCCCTGGTCGACGACGTCGATCTCGACCAGGCCGCGCCGGACGCGCACCCCCACCCCGACGCGGGTGTTCTCGGGCGAGTAGGCGACCGCGTTGTCGAGCAGGTTGCGCACCGCGGTGACGAGCAGGTTGTGGTCGCCGAACACGAGCACGTCGGCCGTGCCGCCCACCGTGACGGCGATGTTCTTCGCCTGCGCGGTGGTGCGGGCGCGGTCGACCGCCTCCGAGACGACGTCGCGCACCGGGATGGTCGTGACCTCCTGCAGGGCGCCCGCCACCTGCAGGCGCGACAGCTCGATGATCTCGTGCACCAGGGCCGACAGGCGCTGCGCCTCCGCCTGCATCCGCTCGGCGAAGCGGCGCACGGCGACCGGGTCGTCCGCGGCGTCCTGCACCGTCTCCGCCAGCAGGGCGAGCGCCCCGACCGGCGTCTTCAGCTCGTGCGAGACGTTGACGACGAAGTCGCGGCGGATCGCCTCCACGCGGCGGGCCTCGGTGCGGTCCTCGGCGAGAACGAGCAGCTTGTCGGGGCCGACGGGCGCCACCCGGACCTGCAGCAGCACCGTGCCCGAGCCGATCGGGCCACGCGGCAGCTCCAGCTCCTTCTCCCGGATCACGCCGTCACGACGCACCTCGCGCACCAGGTCGATGATCGCCGGGTGCTGCAGGGCGTCGTTGCGCACCACCCCCAGCGCGTAGGCCGGAGGCGACGCCCGTACGACGTCGTCCTCCTCGTCCAGGACGACCGCGGCCGACCGCAGCACCGCGAGCACGCGGACGAGCCCCTCGTCCAGCTCGGCGGGGGCTGCCTCGGGCGACCGGCGCTGCACACGCTCGGAGAAGCGGAAGGCGAGGGTCGCGACCACGCCCACCACGACGCCGAAGATGCCCGCGACCACCGCGGTCACGCCCTGGAAGATTCCGTCCACAGCAGCAGCCTAGGTCGCGGCGCCCCGGGAATCCGTCGCGGAGCGGAACTGCTCAGCGAGCCGTCGCCCACTGTTCACCTTCGACCCGCCCGGAGTTCACCTGGGCGCCCCCGGCGCGTCCACGGGGCGTGGCAGGCTGACGACAGACCCCAACACCGGAAGAGGACAGCGATGCGAGAGATCTTCGAGGCCGAGCTGCGCCAGGTCGGTGACGACCTCATCGAGATGAGCCGGCTCGTCGAGTCCGCCATCCGGCGCGCGGGCGACGCCCTGCTCGAGGCCGACCACCAGCTGGCGCAGGAGGTCATCGCCTCCGACCACGCGATCGACCGGCTCGAGAGCGAGCTCGACGAGCGCTGCGTGTACCTGCTCGCGCAGCAGCAGCCCGTGGCCACCGACCTGCGGGTCGTCATCTCGGCGCTGCGCATCAGCGCCTCGCTCGAGCGCATGGGCGACCTCGCCCGGCACGTCGCCGAGATCGCCCGTGGGCGCTACCCCGCCCAGGCCGTGCCGGTGCCCGCGCGCGAGACCTTCGTCAAGATGCACGGCGCGGCGGTGCACGTCGCCCAGCGCACGACGGCGCTGCTCGCCACGCGCGACGTCGCGCTCGCCGCCGAGGTGCAGCAGGACGACGACCTCCTCGACGCCCTGCACCAGGACACGTTCGCCGCGACGCTCGACCCGGAGTGGCCCGGCACCACGCAGGAGACCGTCGACGTCACCCTGCTGGGCCGGTACTACGAGCGGTTCGGCGACCACGGCGTCTCCGTCGCGCGCCGCATCACCTTCCTCGTCACGGGCAACTTCGACGACGAGCACGCGCGCGCCGAGGCCTGACCCGGCGCTTCGTCGGTCGAGCCCGTCGAGACCACCTCCGGGGTCTCGACGGGCTCGACCGACGGCGCTTCACCGACGGCGGCGCGCGTGAGCGCGACGCGACGTCGCCCGTCCATCAGGACGTCGACCGCGTCCACCCACTGCTCGACGGCGGCGGGCAGGCCGCGCACGGCGTCACCGGCGGCGTCCCGCAGCACCTCGGGGAGCCCGCGCAGGCCGCGCGACGGGCGGCCGAAGAACGGCTCCGTGGCCGGCCCGTCGAGGGCGGGCAGCCCGACGTCGCGCTGCCGCTCGTGCAGCGCGTCGCACGCGTCGCCCAGCGCGGCGTCCCGCTCCTGCCAGGTCCCGGCAGCGAGCGCCCGGTCCAGGTGCGGTCCCGCGGCCGCCGCCGAGGGTGTGCCGGCGAACGCCGTCCCGAGCCACTTGGGGTAGGGCGGCCAGCGCCGCTCCAGCAGCAGCCCGAGCCGCAGCAGGGAGCCGGCCAGCCGGGCCGTCAGGACCCGCGACCCCGCGTCGTCGCCCCGCACGCCGGTGCGCCCGACGAACGGCAGCTCCTGACCGACGCGCGCCCACTCCGCGGCGAGCACGTGCAGCCACAGGTCGTGCGGGTACCAGCGCAGCGTCTCCCGGATCGCCGTGAGCTCCCCCGGGCCGTCGTGGAAGACCGCGCCGGCGGTCACCTCCAGCACGCTCTGCCCGGTGAGCGACAGCCAGCCCGCGGCGTCGAGGTCCGTCACGGGGTCGAGGCCCAGGCGCGAGCGCGCGAACCCCCGCGGGGTCGCGACCTCCACCCGGTGGCGCACCACCGGCTCCCACGTCGTCGCGAACCGGGTGGGCAGGCCCCGGTGCTCGGCCGGCAGCGTGGCTTCCAGCTGCGCGTCGACCGTCGCGACGTCGGGCTCGTCGACGAGCAGCGTGAGCCGCAGCCCCCAGTCGTGGTCGCGCGACGTCTCGTCGTCGAGCCCCAGGACGTCGGACCCGCTGCCGAGGCGGGCCGCGGCGTGGGGCAGGCCCGGTCGCCATGCCTCCAGCAGCGGCCGGACGACGTCGTCGTAGTAGGCCCGCGCGAGGCCGATACCCGTGGTCACGCCGCCATGCTGCCAGCCCGGCGTCACACCACGCCCCGCTGTACCGTCGATCGGGGTGAGGAGAGGGGAACACCATGAGGGTCCTCGTCGCCGGAGCCACGGGAGCCGTCGGCAGCCGCCTGGTGCCGCTGCTGGTGTCGGCGGGGCACGACGTGACCGGCACCGCACGGAGCGAGGCGCGTCTCGGTCCCGTGCGCGCCGCCGGGGCGGAGGGCGCCGTCATGGACGGTCTGGTCCCGGCCTCGGTGCGCGACGTCGTGGCGGCGGCCGCGCCGGACGTCGTCGTCCACCAGCTCACCGCCCTGTCGTCGATCACCGGCGACTTCCGCCGCTTCGACGAGGACTTCGCCGTCACGAACCGGCTGCGGACCGAGGGCACCGACGCGCTGCTCGGGGCGGCCCTCGCGGCGGGGACGCGCCGGTTCGTGGCGCAGAGCTACACCGGGTGGCCCAACGAGCGGCGCGGCGCCCGGGTGAAGACGGAGGACGACCCGCTCACCGACGACCCCGGCAAGGAGGCCGTCCGGTCGCTCCGCGCCATCGAGCACGTCGAGCGAGCGGTCACCGGGACTCCCGGCATCGAGGGCTTCGTCCTGCGGTACGGGGCCTTCTACGGCCCCGGCCAGGCCCTGTCCCGGACGGGGGCGGTGGCCGACCTGATCCGCCGCGGACGGTTCCCCGTCGTCGGCGGCGGCACCGGCATGTGGTCCTTCATGCACGTCGACGACGCCGCGACGGCGGCCGCCGCGGCGGTGGACCGCGGCGTGCCCGGCGTCTACAACATCGTCGACGACGACCCCGCGCCGGTCTCCGAGTGGCTGCCCTACCTGGCCGAGCAGCTCGGCGGGCGGCGACCGATGCGCCTGCCGGCCTGGCTGGCGCGGCCGATGCTCGGCCAGCTCGGCGTCGCCATGATGACGGCCGTGCGCGCGTCGTCCAACGCCAAGGCGCGGCGCGAGCTCGCCTGGGAACCTCGGTTCGCCAGCTGGCGCGAGGGGTTCCGGACCGGCCTGGGCTGACCCGCACGGACGACGACGGCGCCGCACCCGGGGTGGGTGCGGCGCCGTCGTCGTCGCGAGCGTCCCGGGCGTTACTTGCCCTGGTTGGCGACCGCCGCGATGGCGTCCTTCGCGGCCTCCGGGTCGAGGTAGGTGCCGCCCGGGTTCGTGGGCTTCAGCGTCTCCTCGTCGAGCTCGTAGACCAGCGGGATGCCTGTGGGGATGTTGAGCCCGGCGATGGTCTGGTCGTCGACGCCGTCGAGGTGCTTGACGATGGCGCGCAGCGAGTTGCCGTGCGCGGCCACGAGGACGGTCTTGCCCGCCCTGAGGTCCGGCACGATCTCGCCGTCCCAGTACGGCAGGGCGCGGTCGAGCACCTGCTTGAGGGCCTCCGCACGCGGGATGGGCTCACCGGCGTAGCGCACGTCGGCGTCCTGCGAGAACTCCGAGCCCAGCGCGATCTCGGGCGGCGGTACGTCGTAGGAGCGGCGCCAGAGCATGAACTGCTCCTCGCCGTACTGGTCGCGCACCTGCTTCTTGTCCTTGCCCTGCAGGTCGCCGTAGTGGCGCTCGTTGAGGCGCCAGTTGCGCTTCACCGGGATCCAGTGCCGGTCGGCGGCGTCGAGCGCCAGGTTCGCCGTGTTGATGGCGCGGCGCAGCAGGGACGTGTGCACGACGTCGGGGGTGACGCCCGACTCCTTGAGCAGCTCGCCGCCGCGCGTCGCCTCCGCGGTGCCCTTCTCCGACAGGGGCACGTCCACCCAGCCGGTGAAGAGGTTCTTCGCGTTCCACTCGCTCTCGCCGTGGCGGAGCAGCACGAGGGTGTAGGTCATGGGGTCCATCCTGCCTTCTCCCCTGCGCCCGCTGCACCGCGGGCCGGATCCCGGACCGATACCGTCCGGCCCGGCCCGGGACCCGTGCGGGCGTCAGGAGCCGGCGCGCTCCAGCACGAAGACGGGGATCTCGCGGTCGGTCTTCGTCTGGTAGTCGGCGTAGTCGGGGTACGCGGCGACGGACCGCTCCCACCACAGGGTCTTCTCGTCCCCGGTGACCTCGCGCGCGACGTACTCGTGCTTCGCCGGCCCGTCCTGCAGCTCGACCCGCGGGTTCGCGACGACGTTGAAGTACCAGACCGGGTGCTTCGGGGCGCCGCCCAGCGACGCGACGACGGCATACGTGCCCTCGTGCTCCACGCGCATCAGCGGCGCCTTGCGGAGCTTGCCGGACTTGGCGCCGACGGTCGTGAGGATGACCACGGGCATGCCCCGCATGGTCGTGCCCTTCGTGCCGCCCGAGCCCTCGTACTGCTCGACCTGGGTCGCGGCGCGGGCGGACGGACTGGGTGCGTACTCTCCGGTGATCGGCATGTCTGGTGGAATCCCTCGCTCGCGCGATCCATTCCCGGATGGGCCGAACTACCTCGGCGCGACCCGAACTACCTCGGCGGGGTCCGGACTATCTCGGCGAACGGGCGCGGTGCACCTTCGCCGCCTGGGCGTAGACGTCGAGCATCGCGGCGGCGGCACGGTCCCAGCTGAAGCGTTCGCTGGCACGGCGGGCCCCGGCGGCGAGGCGGGCGCGGCGCTCGTCGTCGGCGAGGAGGTCGCCGAGCTCGCGCGCCCAGGTCCAAGGGCTGTGGTCGGGCACGAGGACGCCGGAGACGCCGTCCACGACGACCGTCTGCAGCCCACCCACCGCGGCGGCGACCACCGGGGTGCCGGCCGCCTGCGCCTCGGCGGCGACGAGGCCGAACGACTCGTTGTGCGACGGCACCGCGACGACGTCCGCCGCGCGCAGGTAGTCGACCAGCTCCTCGCGCGGCACCGGCGGGCGCACGTCGAGGTGGTCGGTGACGCCCACCTGGTGCGCGAGCGCCTCGAGCTCGCGCACCGCCGTCGCCCGGCCGCTGGCGCCGCCCAGCACGACCAGCGTCGGCACGCGCGACCCGCCGCCGTCGCACCACGCCTCCGCCTCGGTGGCGTCGTCGGTGCTGGCGTGGTCGGCCAGCACCCCGAGGGCGCGGACCAGCACGTCGGGGCCCTTGAGCAGCTGGACGCGGCCGGCGAACAGCACGATCTTCCGGTCCGTCGGCAGGCCGAGCCGCTCGCGCAACACCCGGCGCGCCTCGTCGGCGTCCTGCCCGGCGGCGGGCTCGAGCGGGCGGAAGACGTCGAGGTCGACCCCGGGCGCGACGACGTGCACCCGGTCCGGGTCGGCGCGGTACTCGCGCCGGAGGTCCTGCGCCTCCTCGCGGGTGGAGGCGACGAGGCCGTCGGCGGCCTCCACGACCTGCTCCTCCCCCACGACCCGGCCCACGGGCTCCGGCGTGTCCCCGGGCGCCAGCGCCGCGTTCTTCACGCGCGCCATCGTGTGCATCGTGTGCACCAGGGGGACGTCCCAGCGCTCGGCGGCGAGCCATCCCACCTGCCCCGACAGCCAGTAGTGGCTGTGCACGACGTCGTACCAGTGCGGCGGGCGGTGCGCCTCGGCGCGCAGCACTCCCGCGGTGAAGGCGCAGAGCTGCCCCGGCAGGTCGTTCTTGTCCAGCCCCTCGAACGGGCCGGCGGCCACGTGCACCACCCGGATGCCGGGCTCGACGTCGACGCACCGCGGCTGCGCCGACGCCGTCGCGCGCGTGAAGATCTCGATCTCCGCCCCACGCCGGGCGAGCGCGCGGGCCAGCTCGAGCACGTAGACGTTCATGCCGCCCGCGTCGCCGGTGCCGGGCTGGTCGAGGGGCGACGTGTGCACCGACAGCATCGCCACCCGCGGCCCGGGCTGCGCGCCGTCGTCCCCGGGTGTGCCCATCAGGACTCCAGCACGCAGGCGGGGGGCGTCGGCAGCGCGTGACGCGCGACCACCTCGCCCGCGCCCGTCGCGGGGTCGAGGCGCACGGTCGCGAGCTCGCTGCGGTCCTGGAGCGCCACGACGACCGTCTCCGCCCCGTCGGCACCGTCGGACGACAGGACCGCGTGATGGCGCGGCCACGCCCCGTCGCCCAGCGGGACGTCCGCGAGGTGCTCGAGGACGGGCGCCCCGCTCTCGGCCGGGACCACCCGCAGCACGGCGAGCACGTCCGCGCCCCGCAGGCCGACGTGCAGGCGCGCGCCGTCGGCGCTCAGCGTCACGTGCGCGGGGTAGTCGCGGCCGGCCTCGGCCACCGGGGAGACCGGCACCGCGGCGGCCGGCGACCACCCGTCGCCGTCGCGCACCAGCAGGTGCACGCGGGCGTCGAGCTCGCCGACCACGACGAGCGACCCGTCCGGCAGCATGACCAGGTGTCGCGGCCCCGTGCCCGGCGGCAGGACGGCGGCGATCTCGGCCGCGGTCCCCGGCTCGGCACCCGCGGCGGGGTAGCGCCGCACGACGTCCGCGCCGAGGTCGCACACCAGCACGTCGTCGCCGGAGTCCGCCACGAAGTGCGCGTGCGGTCCGGCCTGCCGCTCGACGACGGGGCCGGTGCCCACGCCGGGGTGCGCGACGACCCCTTCGGCGGCCAGGTCGCCCGTCGCCGGGTCGACGTCGACGGAGGCGGCGACGCCGTCACCGTAGTTCGCGACCCACACCGCGTCCCCGCGGGACAGCACGTGGCACGGTTCGTCGCCACCGGACGCCACTGCGCCCGACGGCGCGAGCCGCACGCCGTCGTCGGAGCCGTCGTCGGCGGCCTCGACGCGGAACGCCGAGAGCGTCCCCGCGGGCGTCTCCGCGACCGCGTAGAGCGTCCGCCCCGTCGGGTGCAGCGCGAGGAACGAGGGCGACGTCGCGGCCACGGCCGGGACGGCCGAGGCGACGGCCCCGTCCGGCGTCAGCGCGACCCGCCAGATGCTCTCCCCGCTGCCCGCGGCACCGCCCCGCTTCGGGTAGGTGCCGACCCAGAGCTGCGTCAGAGCGTCGCGTTCCGTCATGGCCTCAGCCTAGGACCGCCCAGACGCCGGTCGAGCCTGTCGAGACCCCGTGCGGGGTCTCGACAGGCTCGACCTGCGGTGCGGGATCTCGACCGACCCGACCGGCGTCCGGCGCGACGGTCAGTGCGCGGCCTCGAAGGCGGCGAGGACAGAGCTGGGGATGCGGCCGCGGTCGCTCACCTTGTGGCCGTTCTCGCGGGCCCACTCGCGGACCTTGGCGAGCTGCGCCCGGTCGGTGCCGGTGCGGCGGGCGGCGGTGCGTGTGCCGCCGCCGAGCCGCGTCGTGGTCTTGCGACCGTGGCCGATCCACGTGGCGAACGCGTCCCGGAGCTCGGCCGCGTGCTTGGACGTGAGGTCGATCTCGTACGACACGCCGTCGAGCGCGAACGTGACGGTCTCGTCAGCGTCACTCCCGTCGATGTCGTCGATCAGGACGATCTGCTGCTTCTGAACCACGTGAATGCCTTCCGTCACGAAAACTAGGTCATCGCCGAGAATGCCTTCGTCCGCACCGGATTGTCAATCTACTTCCTGCGCGATTCCGAATCAGGAGAATAAACTCAGCGGGAATCTGATTCGGCGGCGGCAGCAGCAGCCGCCTCTTCCGCGTCCATCTTCTCGAGCGCGAGCCGCTCGTTCCGGTCCGCGTGCAGGATCTTGCGCATCGCGAGCCAGAAGAGCAGCCCCACTCCGACGGACGGGGCGAGCCCGCTCATGATCGCGAGAAAGGTGTCCATGGGGTGTCTTTCGTTCAGGCCGTCGGCTTGACGAGCGGGAAAAGGATGGTCTCGCGGATACCGTGCCCCGTGAGCGCCATGAGGAGCCGGTCCAGGCCCATGCCCATGCCGCCCGACGGCGGCATGGCGTGCTCCATCGCGGTGAGGAAGTCCTCGTCGAGGCGCATGGCCTCGTCGTCACCCGCGGCGGCCAGCAGGGCCTGCGCCTCGAACCGCTGACGCTGCACGACCGGGTCGACCAGCTCGGAGTAGCCCGTGGCCAGCTCGAAGCCGCGCACGTACAGGTCCCACTTCTCCACCTGGCCGGGGACCGTGCGGTGGGCCCGCACCAGCGGCGACGTCTCGACCGGGAAGTCGCGCACGAACGTCGGCGCGTACAGGTCGTCACCCACGTGGTGCTCCCACAGCTCCTCGACCAGCTTGCCGTGGTTCATCTTCTTCGGGTCCACCGAGATCTCCGCCTTCTCGGCGAGCTCGAGGAGGTGTTCCACGGTGGTCTCGGGAGTGATCTCCTCGCCGACCGCCTCGGAGAGCGACCCATACATCGTGATCTGCGCCCATTCGCCGCCGAGGTCGTACTCCTCGCCGTCAGGAAGGGTGACCACCGTGGTGCCGAGGACTTCCCGCGCGGCAGTCTGCACGAGATCCTGGGTGAGGGCGCCGATCGTGTTGTAGTCGCCGTATGCCTCATAGGCCTCGAGCATCGCGAACTCCGGCGAGTGCGTGGAGTCCGCGCCCTCGTTACGGAAGTTGCGATTGATCTCGAAGACCTTCTCGACGCCGCCCACGACGGCCCGCTTGAGGAAGAGCTCCGGGGCGATGCGCAGGAACAGGTCGATGTCGTAGGCATTCATGTGCGTCATGAACGGGCGCGCCGAGGCGCCGGACGCGATCGTCTGCAGCATCGGGGTCTCGATCTCGAGAAAACCCCGGCCGTGGAAGTTGTCGCGCAGCGAGCGCACGACGCCCGCCCGGGTACGGACCATCTCGCGGGCCGCGGGGCGCGCGATGAGGTCGACGTACCGCTGCCGGACGCGGGCCTCCTCCGACAGGTCCTTGTGCAGCACCGGCAGCGGGCGCAGCGCCTTCGCCGCCAGCTGCCACCCGTCGGCGAAGACGCTCAGCTCGCCGCGGCGCGACGAGCCGACCCGGCCGTGCACGAACAGGTGGTCGCCCAGGTCGACGTCGGTCTTGAACGACGCGAGCGACTCCTCACCGACCTCCTTGAGGCTGAGCATCGCCTGCAGGCGCCGACCCTCGCCGTCCTGCAGCGTGACGAAGCACAGCTTGCCGGTGTTGCGCAGGAAGACGACGCGGCCGGCCAGGCCGACGACGTCGTCCGTCTCCTGGCCCGCCTCGAGGTGCTCGTAGCCCGCGCGGACCTCGGCGATCGAGTGCGTGACCGGCAGGCCCACGGGGTAGGGCTCCACGCCCTGCTCCAGCAGCCGGTCGCGCTTCTCCCGGCGCACGCGCATCTGCTCCGGGAGGTCGTCCGTGGCCGCGGGGTCGACGGCGGGCACGGCGGAGGCGGGGTTCTGCGGGGAGGTCACCCGTCGATTCTACGGGCGACGCACGCCACACCCGCCCCGGGTGCTATGACCCCGGGCGGAGGTCGAGCGCGAGGTCGAGGATCGGCGCCGAGTGCGTGAGGGCCCCGACGGACAGGTAGTCGACGCCGGTAGCCGCGACCTCGCGGGCACGGTCGAGGGTGAGGTTGCCGGTGGCCTCGAGCTCGACGTGCACGGGCGCGCCGTCGCGGCCCTGCCGCGCGCGGACCGCGGCGACGGTCGCGGCCAGGACGGGCGTGGGCATGTTGTCGAGCAGCAGGAAGTCCGCGCCCGCGTCGAGCGCCTCCGACGCCTGGTCCGTGGTGTCGGCCTCGACCTGCACCAGGACGTCGGGGAACGTGCGCCGGACGGCGTCGATCGCACCGCGCACGGAGCCGGCGGCCACGACGTGGTTGTCCTTGACCATCGCCACGTCGTGCAGGCCCATGCGCTTGTTGGTCCCGCCGCCGGCGCGCACCGCGTACTTCTCCAGGGCCCGCAGGCCCGGCGTCGTCTTGCGGGTGTCGAGCACCTGCGCGCCCGTGCCCGCGAGCTCGCGCGACCAGGCCGCCGTCGCCGTCGCGACGCCGGACGCCCGGGACGCGAGGTTGAGCAGCGTCCGCTCCGCGACGAGCAGCACCTGCACCGGGCCCGCGAGCGCCGCCAGCACCTGTCCGGGGGCGACGGCGTCGCCGTCCTGCGCGTGGAACGTCACCACCGGCGCCGGGAGCCCGAGACGGCCCGCGACCTGGCGCAGCGTCTCCGCCACCACGACGAGCCCCGCGACGGTGCCCGCCGACCGGGCGACGAGGTCCGCCGTCCCGGTCGCCGTCGTCGGCACCGTGGCCTGCGTCGTGACGTCGCGACCCGGGGCGGTGCCGAGGTCCTCGTCCAGCGCGGTCTCGACGGTGCGGGCGACCCACGCGGCGTCCAGCCCTGGCTCGACGGCGGACGGCTGGTCGTGGACGGGAAGGTCCTGGGGCAGGTCGCGGTGCGTGGCGGTCACGCTGCGTAACGCTACCGCCCGCGCCGCGGGGCCCTGCCGCCGCACCGTCCCGCCGAGATCCGCACTACCTCGGCAGAGCGCGAACTACCTCGCGGGGACGAGGGCTGCCTCGCGGAGGGCGCCGTCGTCGTCGAGCGCCAGGGTGACGCGGCGGCGCCAGACCGGGTCCGGCACGGGGAAGTCGGTGCGGAAGTGGCCGCCGCGGGACTCCTCGCGCAGCAGGGCGGCGTGCACGAGCGTGCTCGCGACCTGGTGCACGGTGGTCGTCTCCCACTCGGCGACCTGCGGGTCGGCGACGACGTCGGGCGCGCGGTGGGCGTCGGTCCGGACGCCGGCCAGCACCGCCGCGGCGCGCTCGAGGGACGCGGCGGAGCGCACGGGGCCCGCGCCCTCGGAGGTCGCCCGCTGCACGCGCGAACGGGCGGCGGCCGGGACGAGCGCCGCCCCGCCGGGGCGGTCCTCCGGCTCCGGGGCGCGGCGGGGTCCGGAGCCGGTGACCTGCCGCGCGACGTCGCGGGCCGCACGGTGCGCGAAGACGAGGCCCTCCAGCAACGAGTTGGACGCCAGCCGGTTGGCGCCGTGCACGCCCGTGCACGCCACCTCCCCGACGGCGTACAGCCCGGGCACCGAGGTGCGGCCGCGGGCGTCGGTCACGACGCCGCCCGAGTGGTAGTGCTGGGCGGGCGCCACCGGCACCGGCTCCTCGGTCCAGTCGATGCCCTGCGCCACGAGGCGGGCGGTGATGCTCGGGAACCGGCGGCGCAGATAATCCACTCCCCGGTGGCGGGCACCGAGGTTGCGGGCATCCAACAGCACGTGGTCGGCGTTCGTCGCGGCCATCCGCCGCACGATGGCGTGCGCGACGACGTCGCGCGGTGCCAGCTCGGCCAGCTCGTGCTCGGCCGGCATGAAGCGGTGGCCGCTGACGTCGAGCAGCAGCGCGCCCTCGCCGCGCACGGCCTCGCTGATGAGCGGCAGCTGCCCCTTGGCCCCCATGCCCTGCCACAGCACGGTCGGGTGGAACTGGACGAACTCCAGGTCGCCCACGGCAGCGCCGGCGCGCAGCGCGGCGGCGATGCCGTCCCCCGTCGCGCCCGGCGGGTTGGTCGACGAGCGGAAGACCTGACCGATGCCGCCCGTCGCGAGCACCACGACCGGCGCCAGCGCGGCCCCGACGCCGTCGCGGCTGCCTGCGCCGCGCACGTGCAGGGTGACCCCGGCGACGGGGCGGCCCGGGCCCCGCTCGGTGTCCCCGAGCACGTCGACGGGCGACCGGCGGTCGGGGGCGCCCGTGAGGACGTCGAGCACCAGCGCGTTCTCGAGCACCTCGATGCCCGGGTCGTGGCGCACGGCCTCGATCTGTGCGACGAGGGCGCGGGAGATCTCGGCCCCGGTCGCGTCACCGCCGGCGTGCGCGATCCGGTCCGCGCGGTGCCCGCCCTCGCGGGTGAGCGCGATGTCGCCGTCCGGGCCGACGTCGAACGACGTGCCGCGGGCCACGAGCTCGCGCACCCGGTCGGGGCCCTCGGTGACCAGCACCCGCACGGCCTCCGGGTCGCTCAGCCCGCCGCCGGCCGCGAGCGTGTCCGTGAGGTGGGCGTCCGGGGTGTCGTCGGGGTGCAGGGCCGCGGCGATGCCGCCCTGCGCCCACACCGTGGAGCCCGACGACAGCGCGCCCTTGGTGACCAGCAGCACCCGCGGCACGCGCGTGCGCAGCTCCAGCGCGGCGGTCAGCCCGGCGATGCCGGTGCCGACGACGATCGCGTCGGCGGCCGTGGTCCAGCCGGGAGCGGGGGCGGCGAGGGCGCGGGCGAGCCGCGGCCCGTTCACGGGGCGAGCACGCTGTTCGTCCGCCCAGCCGTCACCGGACGGCCGCGAAGGGGACGCCGCTGGAGGACAGGCCGAAGCCGTCCGGCACCTGGCCGGGGTCGTCGTCGAGCTCGACGATCCGGTTCTCCGGGTCGACGAACACGACGGCCGGGGAGTACGTGCGCGCGTCGGCGTCGGACATCGTGCCGTAGGCGATGACGATGACCGTGTCCCCGGGGTGCACGAGGTGCGCGGCCGCGCCGTTGATACTCACCTGGCGGCCGCCGCGCTCGCCGGGGATGACATAGGTCGTGAGCCGGGCGCCGTTGGTGACGTCCACCACGTCGACCTGCTGGCCGGGGTAGAGGTCGGCCGCATCGAGCAGGTCGGCGTCGATGGTGATCGAGCCGACGTAGTGCAGGTCCGCCTGCGTCACCGTGGCGCGATGGATCTTGCCGATCATCATCGGGCGCTGCAGGGAGGCGGGGCGGTTCAGGTGCTCAGTCACTGGCGTTCTCCTGTGGATCTGCGCTGTCGGCGAGGTCCACGGCCTGGTTGTCGATCAGTCGGGTGGCGCCCGTACGCGCCGCGACGAGAAGGAGGGCGGGGCCGCGGAAGTCCGCGGGCACCGGGTCCACGGTAGTCGGGTCGACGAGTGCGAGGTAATCGATCTCAACGCCGGCAGCCGCCTCCAGGATTCCCGACGCCGCCTCGAGCACCGCCGGCGCGCCACCCCCGGCGGCGTCCGCGCCCGCCCGCAGCGCGCGCGACAGGGCCAGGGCGGAGGCCCGCTCGTCGTCGGACAGGTAGGCGTTGCGCGAGGACATCGCGAGGCCGTCCGGGTCCCGCACGATCGGCACGCCGTGCACCTCGACGTCCACGTCCAGGTCGCGCACCATGCGGCGCACGGCCAGCAGCTGCTGGGCGTCCTTCTCACCGAAGAGGGCGGCGTCCGGCCGGGTCAGGTGCATGAGCTTGAGCACCACGGTGAGCACGCCGTCCAGGTGCCCGGGCCGCGACTCGCCCTCCAGCACCTCGCCGATCCGGCCCGCCGACACCCGCACGATCGGGTCCCCGTCGGGATAGACGACGTCGGGCGTGGGCGCGAAGACGAGGTCGGCGCCGACGCTCGCCAGCTTCGCGACGTCCCCGTCGAGGTCCCGGGGGTAACGGTCCAGGTCCTCCCCCGCCCCGAACTGCAGCGGGTTGACGAAGATCGTCACGATCACCTGGCCGGTCGGCCCGGCGGTCTCGCGCGCCTGCCGCACCAGCTGCAGGTGGCCGTCGTGCAGCGCGCCCATCGTCATCACGACGGCGCGGAGGTCGGTCGGCTCCGGCCCGGACAGCGTCCACGCACCCATCGCGTCGTGCAGCTCGGCCCGGGTGCGCACGACGGCGGGGGCGCGCCCGGCGTCGTCGGCCTGCGGCGGGGTGGGGGTGTCGGCGCTCATCGGGGCTCCTGAGGTGGGTCGACCCGGGGCGGGTCGTCGCGAGGCGGGTCGTCGCGAGGCGGGTCGTCGGGGTGGGGCGCGTCCGGCGGGGCGAGCGCGTCGAGCAGCTCGCGCGCCGCACGGTCGCCGATGCGGTGGGCGGCGAGCGCGCGGCTCGTGGCGCCACGGGCGAGCTCGGTGTACGACGCGGGCACGTCGGTGGCCCCGGTCCGCGCGGCCAGCGACCGCAGGGCGTCGAGGTGCGTGCGCACCGTGCCGACGTCGCCGCGGGACACCGGGCCGGTGAGGGCCGTGACCGCCCCGGGGCCGTCGGCGACGTCCGCGGCGCGCGTCGCGCCGTCCAGCGCCGCCGACAGCAGCGGGGCGAGCGCCCTGCCGGGCTGCTCGACCCCGGCCGCCTCGAGCGCCTGCGCCGCCTGCGCCACGAGCACCACCAGGTGGTTCGCGCCGTGCGCGAGGGCCGCGTGGTAGAGCCCCCGGGCCTCCTCCGCGACGATCACGGGTTCACCGCCCACCTCCACGACGAGCGCCTGCCCGATGGGCTGCACGGCCGCCGGCGCGGTGACCGCGAACGTGCAGCCCTCCAGGCGGTGCAGGTCCAGGGACGTGCCCGTGAACGTCATCGCCGGGTGCAGCGCCACCGGGATGGCGCCCGCGCGGCGCGCCGGGTCGAGCACGCCCACGCCGTACCGGCCGGACGTGTGCACCACGAGCTGCCCGGGCTGCCACGCGCCGAGCGTCGCGAGCCCGCTCACGACCTCCGCCAGCGCGTCGTCGGGCACCGCCAGCAGCACCATCTCTGCGCGCTCCACGACGTCGCCCACCTCGAGGTGCGGGACGCCGGGCAGCAGGGTCGCGATCCGTTCCCGCGACTCCTCGCTGACGCCGCTCGCCCCGACGACGGTGTGCCCCGCGGCCCGCAGCGCGCTGCCGAGCACGGCGCCCACCCGGCCCGCACCGACGACGCCGACACCGAGGCGGCCCGGGCGCGCCGACGCCGGTGCGGCCGCCGGGGCCGGGCGCTCGTCGTCGGGCGCGCTCATCGGTGCCCCTCCATCCAGCGCTCCGGCCCGGCGTGGGCACGGGCGGCGCGGGCGCGGGCGGACTGCTCGCCGAGCAGTCGTGCCGCCTCGTCCTCGGCCAGGTGGTAGACGACCGGGCTGATCGGGCCCGGTGTGGAGTGCAGCGCGAACGACGCCAGCCCGCGCCGACGCTGCCACGGCCCCTGGGTGAGTCCCAGGGACTGCGTGCGCTCGTGCGGCACGACCTCGAGGCGTCGCACGAACCGTCCGCCCCGCGCCAGCAGGGCGCGGCCCGTCACGGCGTACCCGTTGCGGCGCCAGCTCCACGGGTCGAGCAGGCGGGCGCTCCGCGGGCTGGTGACGAACCAGCGGTCCGTGCGGGCGTCGCCGGTGAGGGCCTCGTCGAGCAGGGCCAGGGTGGCGTCCGGGTCGGCGACCTCGAGGTCCGGCAGCACCAGCCACAGGGCGGTGAGCGCCTCTTCGCGGGGGCCCACCGGCAGCAGCACGTGCTGCTGCTCGCCCTGCTGCTGCCCCTCGCCGCCGCCGTACCCGGCCACGTTGACCTTGACGCGCCACCAGTCCGGCCCCCGCCACAGCGGGCCCTGCGTGAGCGACACCGCCTGCACGCGGCCCGGCGGGATCGTCTGAGCACGCGTCTCCAGCAGACCGTGCCGCAGCCGGATCCCGTCCGGGGACAGCGCGGCGCGGAACCCGAACTCGCCCGCGAACCGCTGGAAGATGTAGCCGCCGACGCCGAGGATCGCGGGCAGCGCGGAGAACAGGATGCTCACCTCACGGGTCACGGCGACCGCCACGCCCACGCCGACCAGCACCAGGACCCCGAGCCACACGCCCGGCATCCGCAGCAGCGACAGGAGCAGGCGCGTCGGCGGCACCTCGTACACCTGCCGCTCCGGTGCCTCCGGGGCGACGTCGTCGAGCCCGTCGAGGACGTCGTCCGAGCCCGGCGACGCCGCCGACGGGCCGGGCACTCCAGGCGCGACCGAGGACCCCGGCCCGACCGACGATGCCGGGGTCCCGACAGGCCCGACCGACGGACCGGACCCGACGGACGGGGCCGGCCGGTCGGTGCGGCGGGCGGCCTTGACGCCCGCCGCGCGCGCCAGCAGGTCCGCGCGCAGGTGCTGCGCGTCCGCCTCCTTGAGGAAGCCGATGGCCACCCCCGAGTCGGAGCCGCCCGCCACCTCCAGGCGCAGCTCCGCCAGCCCGAACAGCCGCGCCAGCAGCGGCTGGCGCACGTCGACGGCCTGCAGCCGGTCGAGGCGGGCGTGCCGTTGCTGCCGGAACAGGATGCCCTTGCGCAGGTGCACGACGTCGTCGTCCACCGCGTACGCCGTCATGCGCCAGGCCAGCGCCGCGTACCCGAAGATGATGCCGACGAGCACGACCACGCCGAGCAGCACCACCCACCACAGGCTGCGGATCGAGTCGGCCGCCTTGATCGCGTTCGACACGTCGTCGAGCACCTGCTGGCTCGCGATGACGAGGATCGCGACGACAGCCGCCCAGCCCCGCACGAACGGGGTGACGGGGTGCACGCGGCGCCAGTCCAGGTCGGGCCGCACGGCCGGCGTCGGTTCGGGCGTCGGTTCGGGCGTCGGTTCGGGCGTCGGTTCGGGCGTCGGTTCGGGCGTCGGTTCGGGCGTCGGCAGCGGGGTCGGCTCCGGGGTCGAGGCGCTCACAGGCCGGCCAGCCTCGCCTCACCGCGCGCGGTGAGACGGTCGCGCAGCCGCTCGGCCTCGTCGGGCACGAGGCCGGGGATGTCGGCGTCGGTGCCCGCCGACGCGGTGTGCAGCTGCACCTTCGCGATGCCGAGCTTGCGGTCCAACGGACCCGCCTCCACGTCCACGTACTGCATGCGGCCGTACGGGACGACGACGAGCGTGCGGAACATGATGCCCTTGCGGATCAGCAGGTCGTCGTCGCGCTCCGCGTACCCGATCGCGCGCACCTGGCGCGGCACGAGCAGCAGCGCCCACACCAGCAGCGCAGCCGGGATGCCGGCCAGGAGCCAGAACCACGGGGAGACGAGGACGGCGAGCACCACGCCTGTGACGATCGGCACGGCCAGGGTGGCGGACGTCGAGATCAGGCGCGCCGGCACGAGCCGTGGCGACACGCGCTGCCAAGCGACGTCCGGCGGGTCGAAGGGACCGGTCTGCCGCGTGGTCGACGGGTCGGCGCCCGCGGGGATGCTGGTCATGGGACCCATCCTTCCATCCGGGGCGACCGCGCTCACGACGGCAGCGGGTCCGCGTGCTCCTCGGTGTCGCCGCCGTCGGCGTCGTCGGAGGGCGGGAGCTGGCAGAACCGCTCCACGACGAGGCCCACCACGCACAGCACCACCGCGCACGCCGCCGCGATGCCGGCCGCGACCGCCTGGTCGCGGCGCGCCTCGATCTGCAGCTGTCCCAGCACCACCAGCACGCTCGCGACGTACCGGCCCGCGAGCAGCGCCCCGGTCAGCGCCCCCGCCTTGGCCAGCACGAACGTGCGGGCCGCGCGCAGAGGGTCGAGGCCGGGGCGGTCGCCCTTCTGGTAGGCGCGCACCGCCCAGCCCATCCAGAAGATGACGCCGGCGAGCGCGAGGATCGCGACGTCCTCCACCCATGCGACCGAGGGCAGGTAGATGCCGCGCGACTCGAGCAGCCGGAGCAGCCCGGCACCGCCGACCGCCACCACGGCGGCGACGAGGGCGAGCAGGCGGACCGAGGTGCGGCGCATCTCAGCGCTCGTCCTCCCCGTACCGCTCCTGCGGGCGGGCCTGACCGGGGTGCACCTCCGGCAGCGGGGCGAACGGGTCGGGGAAGGCCGGCGCGTCGGCGGTGGGGAGATCGGCCGCCGGGGCCGGCGCGGGGGCCGGCGGCACCGGTTCGTGCCGCACGGGCCCCGCGACCAGCGGCTGCGGGGAGAACTGCTCGGGCGTGTAGGCCCCGGGGGCCGACGTCGCCGGGGCGAACGACGACGGCGCAGCGGGAGGCATCGCCGGGCTCGACGGCACGGGGGCGGACGGCACCGGGCTCGACGGTGCCGGGGGCACCGGCGCGTGGGAGTGCTCCGGCGCACCGCTCAGGGGATCCGCGGGCGCCGGCGCGGGCGGCCCGACGGGCGCGAACGGCCGCGGCATGACGGGCTGGTCCGGGTCCGGGCCGAACGGGTCGGGCGCGACGGCGCGCGGCTCCGCGGCGGGCGGGTCCTCGCGGCGCGGCTCGGCGACCGGCGGCTCGGCGACGGGCTGCTCGGCGACCGGCGGCACCGGCGCGTACGGGTCCGCGACCGGGCCGTCGTCGGACGACGGTTCGACGGCACGAGGCTCGGCGGCACGAGGCTCGACCGTGGGCGGCTCGGCTGCGGCGACCTCCGGGGCGTAGGCCTCGGGCGCGAAGGCTTCGGGCGAGTAGGTCTCGGGCGAGTAGGTCTCGGGCGCGTACGCCTCGGGTGCGTACGCCTCAGGTGCGTAAGCCTCGCCCGGAGAGGCCGGCTCCGGGTCGTCGGCGGCGGGCTCGGCCGCGACGGCGGACTGCGGCACCGGCGTGGACGGCGCCGGGTCGGACGCGCCGACGGACACCTGCCCGGTGCTCTGCGTGGGCCCGGTCAGCCAGTCGAGCGCGAGCCAGCGGATGCCGCCCCGGTCGGGGGCCGTCACCGCGAGCTGCCCGACGGGGCCGCCGCCGGGACCGCCGAGCAGCGCGTCCGGCGCCACCTCCGCCCACGGCACGAGCACGAAGGCCCGCTCCTGCGCGCGCGGGTGCGGCAGCTCCAGGTCGGGCGCCGTCGCGACGAGCGACCCGTACTGCACGATGTCGACGTCGAGGGTGCGCGGCCCCCACCGCTCCTCGCGGACCCGGCCGTGCTGCGCCTCCACCTGCTGTGTGCTGCGCAGCAGGTCGCGCGGCGACAGCGTGGTCCGCACGACGAGCACCGCGTTGAGGTAGTCCGGCTGCTCGGGCCCGCCGACCGCGGCCGTGCGCGCGAGCGGCGAGACCTCCATGACCTGCACGCCCGGCTGCCGGTCGACGTCGGTCACGGCCTGGCGCAGCGTGACCTGCGCGTCGCCGAGATTCGCGCCGAGCGCCAGCACGGCCTCGACCGGCTCCGCGGGCGTCGCGTCGAGCGGGTCGCCGGCCGGCGCAGGCTCGGGCTCGGCGTCCACGTCGGGCGTCGGCGGGACGGGCACCGCGACGGGTGCCGGCGGGACGGGCACGGCGGCCACGGCCGGGGCCGCGTCGATCAGGGCCGCGGCGGCAGCCTGCGCCGCGGCGTGGGGCTCGGCGTAGGACTCGGCCACCGGCTCCTCGACGACGCCCGGCACCGGCACGACCGGCGGGTGCGCGCGGTCGCGGCGCACCACGATCTCGACGTCGTCGAAAGGCACCGGGATGGGCGCCTGCGGCTTGTGCACGCGCACGTCGACGGCCTGCACCGCGGGGTGGTCCAGCACCACGGCGGCGATCCGCTCGGCGACGGTCTCCACGAGGTCGGCCGGGGAGCCGGCCAGGACGTCGTGCACGTCCTGCGCGACATCGGCGTAGCTCACCGTCTGCCCGAGGTCGTCGGACGACGCCGCGGCCCGGGTGTCCAGGTGCAGCACCACGTCGGCGCTGAAGACCTGCCCGTCGGCGCGCTCGTGCGCGAGCACCCCGTGGTGGCCCGTCGCCGAGACGCCGGCGAGGCGGATCTGGTCGAGCGGCTGTCCGTCCGGTCCCGGTACGGCTGCAGCGAACGTCACGAGAGGCCCTCCTTGCTGGCGGCGGTTCCTGCCCTGCCCACGGCTTCGGTGCGGTGCGCCGGTGCGGTCATCCCGGCATCCTCCACGTCGCGGGACGCCGCCGTCCAGGCGTCCGCGACGCGGACGGCGTCGGCGCTGGCACGCACGGCGTGCACCCGCACCGCCCACGCCCCGGCGGCGGCGGACAGCGCGGAGACCGCGGCAGTGGCGTCGTCGCGCTCCAGCGGCGGCGCGGGCTCGTCGGCGGACAGCCCGCGCGTGCCCTCGAGCAGGTGGCCCAGGAATCGCTTGCGGGAGGCGCCCACGAGGACCGGACGGCCGAGCGAGTGCAGGGCGTCCAGGTGCGCGAGGATCGGCCAGTTCAGCGCACCGGCCTTCGAGAACCCGAGGCCCGGGTCGAGCACGATCTGGTCCGGGCTCACGCCGACCGCGACGAGCGCGTCCATGCGGGCCGCGAGCTCGTCGCGCACCTCCGTCACGACGTCGTCGTACACCTCGAGGCTGTCCATGACGTCGGCGTGCCCGCGCCAGTGCATCGCGACGTACGCCACGCCGGTCTCCGCCACGACGTGCCCCATGCGCGGGTCGGCGTAGCTGCCCGAGACGTCGTTGACGATCCGCGCGCCCGCCGCGACCGCCGCCTCGGCGACCGAGGCCCGGGTCGTGTCGACCGACACCACCGCGCCGTGCGCCGCGAGCCGCTCGATGACGGGCACCACCCGGCGCAGCTCCTCCGCCTCGTCGACGCGCGCCGAGCCCGGGCGGGTCGACTCGCCGCCGACGTCGAGGATCTCCGCGCCCTCGCCCATCAGGTCGAGGCCGTGCTGCACGCCCGCGTCGGCGTCGAACCACCGGCCGCCGTCCGAGAACGAGTCGGGCGTGATGTTCACGACGCCCATGACGAGGCAGCGGCCGACGCCGGACAGCTCCGGCAGCCCGGCGACCACCGCGTCGCGCGGGTGCGCGGTCATGCCCAGGTCACCGCCCCATGACGAGACTCATGGCCTCGGCGCGGGTCGTCGCGCTCTGCATAATGCCGCGCACGGCCGACGTCACGGTGCGCGACCCCGGCTTGCGGACCCCGCGCATCGACATGCACAGGTGTTCGCACTCCACGACGACGAGGACGCCGCGCGGCTCGAGGATGCGCACCATCGCGTCGGCGATCTGCGTGGTCAGCCGCTCCTGCACCTGCGGGCGCCGCGCGTACACCTCGACGAGCCGCGCGATCTTGGACAGGCCCGTGATGCGCCCGTCCGTGCTCGGGATGTAGCCGACGTGCGCCACGCCGTGGAAGGGCACCAGGTGGTGCTCGCACGTCGAGTACACCTCGATGTCGCGCACCAGCACCATCTCCTCGTGGCCGAGGTCGAAGGTGGTGGTGAGCACGTCCTCGGGCTCCTGGCGGAGCCCCGCGAAGATCTCCTGGTAGGCGCGCGCCACGCGGGCAGGCGTCTCCTTGAGACCCTCGCGCTCGGGGTCCTCCCCGACCGCGAGCAGCAGCTCGCGGACGGCCGCCTCGGCGCGGGCCGAGTCGTACGGCGGCACGTCCGCGGCAGCGCGCATGCCCAGGTCCGTCACCGGATCGGTCACCGGTGCTCCCCCGCCGCCGGCGGTTCGGTGTCGGTGCCGACACCGGGGCCGGCCTCCTGCAGGTCGTTCTCGTTGCCCACGATGGCCGCCTCGTCCTGCGGCACGACCGACTGCCCGTTGCCGTCGAAGGCGGCGCGCTCGCCGTCGGTCATGATCGGACCCCGCGTGTGCACGGTGCGCTGCTCGCTCGACAGCCACACGTCGCGGGGCTCCCGCTTCACCACGGGGGCGAAGATCTCGGCCAGCTCGGCCTGGTTGAGCGTCTCCTTCTCGAGCAGACGCAGCACCAGGTCGTCGAGCACGTCGCGGTACTGGGTGAGCACCTCCCAGGCCTCGTCGTGCGCCGACTCGATGAGCTTGCGCACCTCGTGGTCCACGGTGCCGGCGACGGCCTCCGAGTAGTCCCGCTGGTGGCCCATGTCGCGGCCCAGGAACGGCTCGCCCGAGCCGTTGCCGAGCTTGATCGCGCCGACCTTCTCGCTCATGCCGAACTCGGTGACCATCTTGCGGGCGGTCGACGTGGCCTTCTCGATGTCGTTGCTGGCGCCCGTGGTCGGGTCGTGGAAGACGATCTCCTCGGCCACGCGGCCGCCCATCGCGTACGCGAGCTGGTCGAGCAGCTCGTTGCGGGTGGTGGAGTACTTGTCCTCCATCGGCATGACCATCGTGTAGCCGAGGGCCCGGCCGCGCGGCAGGATCGTCACCTTGGTGACGGGGTCCGTGTAGCGCATCGCCGCCGCCACCAGGGCGTGACCGCCCTCGTGGTACGCGGTGATCTTCTGCTCCTTGACCTGCATCACGCGGGTGCGCTTCTGCGGGCCGGCGATGACGCGGTCGATGGCCTCGTCCAGCGCGCGGTCGTCGATGAGCTGGGCCCCGCTGCGGGCGGTGAGCAGCGCCGCCTCGTTGAGCACGTTGGCCAGGTCCGCACCGGTGAAGCCGGGCGTGCGGCGGGCGACGACGGCCAGGTCGATGCTCTCCACCATCGGCTTGCCCTGCGCGTGCACCTGGAGGATGTGCTCGCGGCCCTTGAGGTCCGGGGCCTCGACGGCGACCTGTCGGTCGAAGCGGCCCGGGCGCAGCAACGCGGGGTCGAGGATGTCGGGCCGGTTGGTGGCCGCGATGAGGATGACGTTCGTCTTGACGTCGAAGCCGTCCATCTCGACGAGCATCTGGTTCAGCGTCTGCTCGCGCTCGTCGTGCCCGCCGCCCATGCCGGCGCCGCGGTGGCGGCCGACGGCGTCGATCTCGTCGACGAAGATGATCGCGGGCGAGTTGTTCTTGGCCTGCTCGAACAGGTCCCGCACGCGGGACGCGCCGACGCCGACGAACATCTCGACGAAGTCCGAGCCGGAGATCGAGTAGAACGGCACCCCCGCCTCGCCCGCGACGGCGCGCGCGAGGAGGGTCTTGCCGGTACCGGGCGGGCCGTACAGCAGCACGCCCTTGGGGATCTTGGCGCCGACGGCCTGGAACTTGGCCGGATCCTCCAGGAACTCCTTGATCTCCTGGAGCTCCTCGACCGCCTCGTCCACGCCCGCGACGTCGACGAACGTCACCTGCGGCATGTCCTTGCTGATGAGCTTGGCCTTGGACTTGCCGAAGCCCATGACGCCGTTGCGCCCGCCGCCCTGCATGCGCGACAGGATGAACCAGAAGACGACGCCGATGATGAGGAACGGGATGAGGAAGCCCAGCATCGAGCTCCAGAAGCTCGGCTGCGGCACCTCGGAGTTGAAGCCGTCCTTCAGGTCGGCACCGTCGACGGCCGTCGCCACTGCGTCGCCCTGGGGCTCGACGTAGAAGAACTCGACCTTCGTGCCGTGGTCCTGCTCGCTCTCGGTGCCCTCGCCCGTGACGTACTTCTCGCTCAGCTCCAGCTCGACGCGCTGCTCCCCGTCCACGATCAGGGCATGGTCGACGGTGTCGCCGGAGAGCAGCTCGAGACCCTGCGAGGTCTCGATCCGCGACACTCGGTCGGTGTTGAACGCGCTGAAGGCCAGCGAGACGAGCAGCAGGCCGACCACGATCCAGATGATCGGGCCGCTCAGGATCTTCTTGATGTTCATCGGCGACGGGGACGGCTCCCCGCTTCCCTTCCGTCGGGCAACGTGTGGTTCACGACGCTACACGCCGAGTGTGGACGAACCGTGGGTGTTCGCCCAGGGCGCGACGGCGCTGGTCAGGAGTAGACGTGGGGCGCGAGCGTGCCGACGAACGGCAGGTTGCGGTACTTCTCGGCGTAGTCGAGGCCGTAGCCGACCACGAACTCGTTGGGGATGTCGAAGCCGACGTAGCGCACGTCCACGTCCACCTTCGCGGCGTCGGGCTTGCGCAGCATCGTCGCGATCTCCACCGACTCGGGGCCGCGGGACCGCAGGTTCGCGACGAGCCACGAGAGCGTGAGACCGGAGTCGATGACGTCCTCGACGATCAGGACGTTGCGTCCGGTGAGGTCGGCGTCCAGGTCCTTGAGGATGCGCACGACGCCGGACGACTTGGTGCCCGAGCCGTACGAGGACACGGCCATCCAGTCCATCTGCACCGGGTGGTGCAGCCGGCGCGCGAGGTCCGCCATGACCATGACGGCGCCCTTGAGCACCCCGACCAGGAGCAGGTCCTTGCCCGCGTAGTCGGCGTCGATCTGCGTGGCGATCTCGTCGAGCTTGGTGCCGATCTGCTCCTCGGTGAGCAGGATGTTGGCGAGGTCGCCTGAGACGTCCGACTGGTCCACGGTCACTCCTCGAGGGAACGGGGTTGGGGCTGGAGGTTCGCGGGCCGGGCCGGGCGGGGCACGGGGGGTCGCAGGTAGAGCCTGCCACACGCGCGGAGCGCGCGAGCGTCGCCCGGCAGGTGGACGCTTCCCTGCCCATGCCACGAGACGACGAGCGCGTCGAGGGCATCGACGTGGCGGGTCGTCGTCGCCCCGGGCGAGCAGCCGACCGCGAGCGCCGCCGCCCGCAGGGCACGACGTCGCAGCGCGGCGGGGGCTGCCGCGAGCGGCTCGGCGTCCAGCACGACCTCGCCGGTCGAGCCTGTCGGGACCCCTTCCCCGCCGGTCGAGCCTGTCGAGACCGAGGGACAGGTTTCGACAGGCTCAACCCCGGGACCGGGCTCGGCCGGCGGGATTTTGGCGGCCGCGAGCAGGTCGGCGGCCAGGGCGTCCAGTGCGTCGGCGTCGTCGCGCAGCTGATCGGCGGTGCGCGCGAGCGCCTCGACGACGCCCGGCCCGAGCGCGTCCTCCAGCACGGGCACGACGGCCCCCCGCACACGGGTCCGGGCCGGCACCGGCGCGTCGCGAGCGTCGTACATCGTCGCCTTCCCTTCGTCGGACGGCGACGAAGTACGACGCTCGTCTGGCAGGAGGTTCGTCGGGTCGGTCCAGAAGTCGACGCCGACGGCGGCGCACGCAGCCTCGGTCTGCGCGCGACGCAGGCCGAGGAACGGCCGCCGGTAGAGCCCGCGACGACGCGGCATGCCCGCCAGGGAGCGGGCCCCGCTCCCCCGCGCCAGTCCGAGCAGCACGGACTCCGCCTGGTCGTCGAGGGTGTGCCCGAGCAGCACGGCCGCGGCGCCCGCCTGCGCGGCGGCCCCCTCGAGCGCGGTGTACCGGGCGTCGCGGGCCGCGCCCTCCGGACCGCCCGCGCCGGGGGCGTCGTCCACCCGCACCCGCAGCACCAGCACCGGATCGAGACCGAGGTCGCGGCACCGCGCGGCCGCCGTCGCCGCCACGTCCGCCGATCCCGCCTGCATGCCGTGGTCCACGACGACCGCCCCGGCCCGCACCGCGAACCCCGGCGAGCGCACCGACCGGCCCACGCGCGGCGCCTCGAGGGCGGTCGCCGCCGCCAGCGCGAGGCTGTCCGCGCCGCCCGAGCAGGCGACCAGCACGAGCCCGCCCGCCGTCAGCCCCTCGAGCCTCGAGGGCGCTCCGCGGGCGAGGTCCGCGAGCTCGGCCCGGACGGCCGCGCGGGCCGCCGCGAGCGCCGGGTCCACGCGGGCCACGGTGCCGACCTCAGCCGTGCACGCGGCGCACCCAGGCGCGCGGGTCGGCGATCTCGCGGGCGGACGGCAGGTGCCCGGGCGCGGACCAGACGGCGTTCAGCCCGTCGCGGCCCACCCGCTCCTCCACGGCGCGCACGAACGCCGCCCCGTCGCGGTACTGCGCAAGCTTGGCGTCCATGCCGAGCACCCGGCGCAGCACGACGTCCAGCGCGGGCGCGCCCTCGCCGTCGCGCCGCTTCTCGAAGCGCGCGCGGATCGTGCGCACGGAGCGCACGACGCGCGGCCCGACGGCGTCCATCATCACGTCGGCGTGCCCCTCGAGCAGGGCCATGACGGCGGTGACCTCCTCGAGCTCACGGCGCTGCTCGGGCCCGAGGACGCCGTCGAGCGGCGTGACGAGCTCGCCGCGAGCGGCGCGCAGCACGGTGCGGCCGACCACCGCGACCTTCTGCCGCAGCGGTGCCCGCGTCATCGCCGTCGCGCTCGCCGTCACGCCGTGCAGGAGGTCGCCGATGCGCCCCACCAGGTGGTCGGCGAGCCACGGCGCGGTGGCGAACTGCAGGGCGTGCGTCTGCTCGTGCAGGCAGACCCACAGCCGGAAGTCGCGGGGTCGCAGCCCGAGGGCCCGCTCCACCTGCAGCACGTTGGGCGCCACGAGCAGCAGCCGGCCGTAGCCGGGCGCGTGGTCGGCACCGTACGGGTCGAACTGGCCGAGCACCCGTCCCGAGAGCAGCGCCAGCAGCCCCCCGACCTCCGCCGCGCCGGCCAGCCGCGCGGCCGCCGAGGTGGCGGGCACGTCCGTCGCGATCGCCGTCATCACCGGGTCGGTCATCGCCCGCATCGACTGGGCGTTGGCGCGGGTCCAGCCGGCCCGGTCCACCACGTGCACGTCCCCGAACCCGCCGCCCGCCGCGCGCGCGGCGGCGGGCTCCATGCCCGTGACCTCCAGCACGTGCCCGACGGCGTCCCCGGCCGCGGCGCGCAGCCCGGCGACGAGCGCGTCGAGCTCGTCGCGGGGGGCCGTGGCTCCGGGACGCGCGAGCCGTGCGGCGATCTGCGCCGCCGCCGTCCAGTCCAGCAAGGGCTCGGCGGCGGGAGCTGGCGTGGTCACGGGACCACGGTAACCACGACCGCCGTCGGCCGAGCTCGTCGTGGCCACGGACCCGGGCTCGGGCAGGCTCAACCAGCGGGCCGGCAGCCGCAGTCGGCGAGGCGGCCCGCGAAGTTGTCGAAGATGACCCGCGCGCCGTAACCGCCGCCGTCGGGCACCTTGTCCGCGATCGTGACGAAGACGAGGAGCCGGTCGTCGGCCGTGACCACGGTGCCGGCCAGACCGGTGACCTTCGGGAGGCTGCCGGTCTTGCCGTTGACGTACCCCCGTCCGGGGTTCGGCTTCGGGTAGCGGTCGTGCAAGGTGCCGTTCAGCCCCGCGACCGCGAGGCCGTCGGCGACGTCGCGCAGCTCCGGGTGGTCGGGGTCGACGGCGAGGGTCAGCAGGTCGCCCAGCTGTCGCGGCGTGGCCTTCGAGCCGCGGCCGAGCCCCGACAGGTCCACGAGCGTCGCGCCGTCCATGTCCACGCCGAGGTCCTCGACCTGCGCCGTCACGGCCCGGATCGCGTCCTCCCCGGTGCCGGGCAGGCCGGCGTCGATCGCCACGATGCGGCCCACGACCTCCGTGATCGTGTTGTCGGACCGGCGCAGCAGGTCGCCGACGACGTCGCGCAGCGGCGCGGACTCGACGCGGGCGACCTCGCGCGCCGACGACGGCGCCGTGGCACGGGAGACCTCGCCCCGCACGGTGACGCCGCGCTCCTCGAGGGCCTTCGCGAACGTGCGGGCGGCGGCCATCGCCGGGTCCTTCTCCCGGGGCGCGTACTCCTCGTCCGTGGTGCGGGCGACGTCGACGGCGAGCGCGGCCACCGGGGCCGTGTAGCCGTCCTTGACGTCGGCGGCGGGCACATCGGCAGGCACCGCCGGCCCCGCGAACAGCGTGTCGTCCACGCTGAGCGTCACCGTGGCCCCCGTGAGCCCGACCTGCCCGGCCACCTGGTCCGCGAGGTCGCCGAGGCCCGCGCGCCCGTTCACGGCGTCGGGGTCGCCGCCGCCGGCCGCGAGCATCATGTCGCCGCCGCCCACGAGCACGACGTGCGCGTCGCCGTCGAGCACCGCCGTCGTGGGGAGCGTCGTGTCGCCGCCCGGTCCGGCCAGCGCGGCCACGGCCGTGAACAGCTTCTGGGTGGAGGCCGGCACCATCGGCCGGTCGGGAGCGGCCGAGCCGAGCGTCTCCCCCGTCGCGCCGTCGACCACAAGTGCGCCGACGCGCTTGCCCAGCCGGTCGTCCTTGGCCAGCCCGGTCACGAGCTTGCCGACGGCGGAGGCCGCCGGCTCGGGCGCGTCGGACGGCAGGTCGGGCAGCGACCGCTCGGGCGTGGGTCCCGCGGTGGCGCCGGGCGCCGTCGGGAAGGGGGCCGCCGGGGCGGGCGGCGGTGCGGTGGTGAGCATGCCCGGGACCACGTCGTAGGCGTCCGCCACGAGGTAGCCGCCGAAGAGCACGACCACGGTCGTGACGGTGGCGCCGACGCTGGCCCGCCACCCCATCTCGTCCTCCCCGGTCCGTGAGCATCGTCACAGCCCGGATCCCGTGGCGCGCTCCGTGCGTATCTTCCCACGTCCGCCGGCGGGTCCGTGCCGCCGCACCGCACCAGGAGGGCGCGGGAGCACATGGCACACTTTGACAGGGCGTCCGCACCGAGCATGCCCGCACCGAGCATGTCCGAAGCATCTCTCGAAGCAGGTCCTGAAGCATGGAGGAACAGTGGAGTTCGACGTCACGATCGAGATCCCGAAGGGCCAGCGCAACAAGTACGAGGTCGACCACGAGACCGGTCGCATCCGCCTCGACCGCATGCTCTTCACCTCGACGCGCTACCCGGACGACTACGGGTTCATCGAGGGCACCCTCGGCGAGGACGGCGACCCGCTGGACGCGCTCGTGCTGCTCGAGGAGCCGACGTTCCCCGGCTGCCTGATCCGCTGCCGCGCCCTCGGCATGTTCCGCATGCGCGACGAGGCGGGCGGCGACGACAAGGTGCTGTGCGTCCCCCTGGGCGACCAGCGCGCCGCGTGGCGCCAGGACATCGACGACGTCTCCGACTTCCACCGCCTGGAGATCCAGCACTTCTTCGAGGTCTACAAGGACCTCGAGCCCGGCAAGTCCGTCGAGGGCGCTCACTGGGTGGGCCGCTCCGACGCCGAGGCCGAGATCGAGCGCTCGTTCCAGCGGGCGAAGGACACCGGCTACTACGACGGCCACTGAGCCGCCCGCACCACGACGACGGCGCCGCACCCCACCGGGTGCGGCGCCGTCGTCGTCCTCGGACGAGGTGGCGCCGGGCCGGGGACGTCAGGGCGCGATCGCGCGCCCGTAGCGCGCGCCGGGCGCCGCGCCGAGGTCGAGCCGCACCACCGATCCCTCGGCCAGGAGCCCGGTCAGCACCGCCCCGGTGCCGCCGTTCTCGCCCGGGACGCCGACGTCCGGGGCGCGGCCGGGCACGATCTCCGGGTCCGCGCCGAGCGTCGCGCCCATGAGGTCGCCGGTCTCGGCACCGCCGGGCACCGCGGGCGAGTCCTGCGACCAGCCCTGCCAGGTGCCGAGCGCCTGGACCATCCCCGCGTCGCGCACAGTCCCGACGTCCTCCCCGGGCGTGCCCACGACCACCCGCCACGCCCCGCGCAGGAACGCCCCCGAGACGGCGCTGCCGAACCGGTCGCCGTCCTCCGCCGTACCCGCCGCGCCGGACGAGTCCTGGTGCCGACTGCGGAAGTCGAGCAGCGGCTGCGTCAGCCCCGGGTGCACCCGGCCGATCGACACCATGCCGGCGTCGACGTCGCCCCCCAGGTCCTCGCCGGGCGACCCCACGGCGAGGTCCACCACCTGCGGGTCGCCGACCACGGGGAACAGGTGCACGGCGGCGCCGAAACGGTCGCCCGCCTCCGCCTCTCCCTGCACGCGCGTGAGGCCCTGGTGCACAAGCACGGGCGGGTGCTGCGTGCCAGGCTCCGGGGGCAGACCGCCCGGGTCGCCGGGCGGCGCGAACCAGAGCGCCGTACCGCCGGCCCCGGCCAGGCCACCGACCCGCAGGCCGGGCGCACCGGCTGCCATGACCTGTCCGCGCACGCTCAGCGACGACCCCAGCGCCGCGCCGGCGGCGGCGGTACCGCGCACGCCGAGGTCCGCGAGGTCGAACACCTCGCCCCCGCGCGTCGTCGTGTCGGTCGCGCCGACGACGAACGACGTCACGCGGCCGGAGTCGGGCGCGCTCGTGGCGTCGTGCCCGGGCGACCCCACCCACAGCAGCTGCGGCTTCGGGTCGATGGTCTCCTCCGGCGCCGAGGCGGAGGCGAGCGCCGCCCCGAACCGGGCACCCGCCTGGGGCGTGCCGAGCACGCTCTCCGAGTCGGCCGTGATCCGCTCGCGCCGCACGAACGTCGCCGCCACGGGGTCGTACTCGTAGAGGTAGACGGCCCCCGCGCGCGGCATGCCGAACACCGTCTCCTCCGGGCTGCCCACGACGAGCTGGCTGCAGAACCGGTCGTCGCCCTCCTGCTCGTACGAGCGCAGCTGGGCCACGGCCGTGCCGAACCCGACCGGTCCGCGGAGCACCACCGTGCGCGGCTCGCCGTCGCCGGTGAGGCGCACCTCGACCGTGCCCGCACGCCCCGAGCCCCCCGGGGCGCCGACCACGGCGTCCGGCACACGGTCGCCGTCGAAGTCGTAGCTCGGGCCCAGGCACTCCGGCTCGGCGACCGCCGCCGGTGCCGCGACGATGCCCCCGCCGACCACCGCGGCCACGGCCAGCAGGAGGCTGCCCGTCCGCCGTCGGGCACGCGCGGTCGTGTCCATGCCGCCCCCTCGAGGCCATGGCGGAGCGCGCCGGCATCGGCGCCGCGCAGGTCGGTCCTGTCCCACCGAACTGCCGACGCTACGCCGCCCGCGCACCGCACGACACCGGGACGGACCGTTTCACCCCGACGTCAGTAGCGGGTGATCGTCACCGCCGGGGACAGGGCCGTGGACACGTGCGCCGGGTCCGACGGCACGTACCGGAACCGCAGGTAGACCTTGCCCGGCCGCCCGTCTGCCGTCCTCAGGTACTTCGCGGGCACCCGCACCCGCTGCACCCCCTTGTCACCGCTGGTCAGCGCCCAGTCCGTGCTCCACCGGGTGCGCCAGCCGGAGATCGACGCCCGCGGGCTGCGGGTCTCCAGCACCAGCCGCCCCCGCTCCGGCATCCCCGCCGTCGAGACCCGCACCGTCCCCGCCTCGTACGACCCCAGGTCCGCCTTCACCCGGTACCACGTGTGGTCCATCGACAGCCGAACGCTCGGCTTCGCCTTGTCCACGCGGACGCTCGTGCCGTACCAACTCGTGTCGTACTTGGTGGACGTGGGCGTGAAGTCGGCGTCCAGGCTGTGCCGGCCCGGAGGAAGCACGGTGCTTCCCACCAGGACCGAGCCCTTGCCGTCCACGACCTGCGCCGTGCCGAGCAGCCGGGCGCCCTTGGCGAGCGTGACCTTCCCGTCGAGCCGCGCGCCGGTCTCCGAGGCCACCGAGAAGTACACCCGCCGGGCCGTCCCATACCGCCACGGGACGATGTATTCCCGGGTGTCGACGTCGATCCACGTCTGGTAGCGCGGCTTCACCGACACGTCACGCCGCACCGTCGGTGCCGTCCACCCCGCGCTGTCGAGGACGACGAAGACCGGCCGGTCGGTGCCGATGCCCAGGCGGTCGGGGTCGACCTTCACCGTCGCCGTACCGTCGTCCCGCAGCGTCACCGCTCCGAGGGAGCCCGTGCTGCCGCCCGCCATCCACCGTCGGACGTCGACCCTCCCGGTGGCCGGCCCGAGGTCTGTGGTCGCCTTCACCGTCACGGTCGCGGTCTGACCGACCCGCCACGTCGACGACGTCTGGACGGTGAGCGTCGCAGGCCGCTTCGTGACGTTCGCGTCGACGACCCAGGTCCCGACCACCGTCCCGCCCGGTGCGTCACGGTGGGTCATCCGGTACGTGCGCCCCGGCGCGAGCCCCGTGCCGGGGACGCGGACGTCCGCGACGCCGTCGACCAGAGCCGCCGCCCCGAGGACCAGCCCTGTCTCGGAGGCCAGCGTGATCTCGCCCGACCGGGGCCGGTCCGTCCCGGTCAGGTCTACCCGGACGTCCGCCGGGTCTCCGTAGACGCGCGACCCCGGGATCACCGGACGCGCGGGCGGGTCCACGCGAAAGGCGACGGAGCCCACGGACAGTGGCTCCGGGTTGCCGAGCTGGCGGTGCGTGACCTCCAGCAGGTGCTCGCCGACCTCGATGCCCCGCACCGGGAGGGTCACGGTCCCGTGTCCCCCTGCGAGGGCCACCGCGTCGCCCGCCAGGTGGCCGTCGACCCTCGCGACGAGGTAGCCCTCGGCGTCCGCCCCGTCGTGGAGGACGACGACGTCGGCCGTGACCTCCTCGCCCAGCCACCACCGCGCGTGCGGCACCGAGACCGTCGTGGACGACTCCCCCTCCGCGACGGCCGCCGCGGGTGCCAGCGCACCCGTCACGACCAGTCCCAGGGCGACGAGCCACGTCGTGACCGTCGCGACCGCCCGACGTCGTGCACCGTGCATGAGCAGCCCGTTCTCTCGTTGTTGGCTGAAAGGTAGCGGCACGCGGGCTCGGGGACCAGCGACCTGTGGATGAACGTCGCCGGGCAGCCGAGGGACGTCAGAGCCGTCTACCGTGGGCGCATGCGAGCTGCCGTCATCCACGGACCCCGCGACGTGCGCGTCGAGGACCGTCCGGACCCCAAGATCCTCACCCCGGGCGACGCGGTGGTCCGCGTCGTCGCCGCCTGCGTCTGCGGCTCCGACCTGTGGCCCTACCGCGGCGTGTCCGCCGTGAAGAAGCCGCGCCCCATCGGGCACGAGCTGGTGGGCGTGGTCGAGGCGCTGGGCGCCGACGTGACGTCGACGCGGGTGGGCGACTTCGTGATCCTCCCGTTCACCATGAGCTGCGGCGAGTGCCAGGCGTGCCGGGCCGGCTACCCCGCGGCGTGCGACCTCGTCACGGGCTTCGGCTCCACGGACCGCTGGGGGAACCCCGTCGACGGCGCGCAGGGCGAGCGCGTCCGCATCCCGCTCGCGCAGCACTCCTTGTTCCCGGTGGGGCGCTCGGAGGCCGAGCTCGAGGCCGCGGGCCTGGTGCCGCACCTGCTATCCCTCGCCGACGTCATGTCGACCGGGTACCACGCGGCGTTCTCGGCCGGGGTGTCCGCCGGCGACACCGTGGTCGTGGTCGGGGACGGCGCCGTCGGGCTGTCCGGCGTCCTCGGCGCCCGCCTGCTCGGCGCCGATCGCGTGATCGCGATGAGCCGCCACGACGACCGCGCGGCGCTGGCCCGCGAGTTCGGCGCCACGGACGTCGTCGCCGAGCGCGGCGAGGAGGGCCTCGCCGCCGTGCGCGACCTGCTCGACGGCGACCTCGCCGACGCCGCGCTGGAGTGCGTCGGCACCGAGCAGTCGATGGACACCGCCCTGAGCGTGGTGCGCGGCGGCGGGCGCGTCGGGTTCGTCGGGGTGCCGCACGGCCCCGACCTGAGCGTGCGGCGCCTGTTCGACCGCAACATCACCATCGGTGGCGGCATGGCGTCCGCCCGGCGCTACATGGAGACGCTGCTGCCCGACGTCCTGTCCGGCGCGATCGTGCCCGGCAAGGTCTTCGACCTGGAGCTGCCGCTCGCCGACGTCGCCGAGGCGTACGCCGCGATGGACGAGCGCCGCGCCACCAAGGTGCTGGTCCGGCCGTGACGTCCGGGGGCGCCGTCCGCCGGTACACGCCCGCCGACCGCGACGAGCTGCTGACGCTGTTCGCCCGCGCCGGCGACGGCTCCCCCACCGGCACGCTGTGGCGGCACACGCCGTCCGAGGCCGCGATCTACCTCACGCCGTACCTCGACCACGAGCCGGGGTCGGTCTTCGTCGCCATTGCCGACGGCGCGCTGGTCGGCTACCTCGCGGGGTCGCTCGGGAGCGGGGCGGTGCCGAGCGAGGAGGACCGCATGGTGCGGGCGATCTCGCGGTACCTGGTGGTGCTGCGCCCCCGCTCGATGCCGTTCTTCGCCCGCAGCATCGTGGACGGCGTCCGCGACAAGCGGGCCGGCGAGCCCGCGGCGGGCGAGATCGAGGACGCGCGGTGGCCCGCCCACCTGCACGTCAACGTGGCGCCCGAGGCGCGCGGCACCGGGCTCGCCCAGGGTCTGATGGCCGCCTTCCAGGAGCACGTGCGCGACTCCGGCGTGCCGGGCGCCTACCTCCAGACGCTGGTCGAGAACGAGCGGGCCGCGACGTTCTTCGCCCGGTCCGGCTTCGTGCCGTACGGGGAGGCTCCCGCCGTGCCGGGGCTGCGGCTCGCGGACGGCGGGCGGGCGCACCAGCTGACGATGGTCTGGCCGGCCCCGGACCAGGACTGACCGGTCACGCCTCTGCGAGGCCGATGCGGAACGCCCAGACCACCACCTGGACGCGGTCACGCAGGTCCAGCTTGGCGAGGATCCGGCCGACGTACGTCTTGACCGTCGCCTCGGAGACGAAGATCCGCGCGCCGATCTCTGCGTTCGACAGCCCCTCGGCCAGCAGCCGCACGACGGCGCGCTCCCGCTCCGACAGCGCGGCGGCCGCGGCCTCGCGAGCGGCGACGTCGGGCAGGCGCGGCACGACCTGCGCCAGCAAGCGCCGGGTGGCGGACGGCGCGACGACGGCGTCACCCCGGTGCGCGGTGCGGACGGCGGCGAGCAGGTCGTGCGTGGGCGCGTCCTTGAGCAGGAACCCGCTGGCCCCGGCCCGCAGGGCGCCGTAGACGTACTCGTCCAGGTCGAACGTCGTGAGGACGACGACGCGGCACGGCGGCAGGGACCCGTCCGCGGCGCCCACGACGAGCCGCCGGGTCGCCTCGATGCCGTCGAGCACGGGCATGCGCACGTCCATGAGCACGACGTCGGCGTGGTGCCGGCGCTGGGCCTCGACCGCGGCGGCGCCGTCGGCGGCCTCCGCCACGACCTCCAGGTCCGGGGCGGCATCCACCACCGCCACGGCCCCCGCGCGCACGAGGTCCTGGTCGTCGGCCACCAGCACGCGGATCACGACGCCTCCCCGCTGACGGGCTCCGGGCCGGCCGGCAGGGTCGCCACGACCGCCCATCCGCCGTCGCGCCGCACGTCGAGCCGCCCACCCACCGACTCCACGCGCTCGCGCATGCCGTGCAGCCCCGTCCCCGCTCCCTCGTGGGCCGTGCTCGGCGCGGGCGTGCCGCCGTCGTCCGCCACCACGACCTCCAGCCCGTCGTCTCCCCAGGTCAGTGCCACCCGCGACGCCGCGCCCGCGCCGGCGTGCCGCGCGGTGTTGGTGAGCGATTCCTGCACCACGCGGTACACGGCGAGCTGCGCGGCGGGCCCCAGGGGCCGGGACTCCCCCGCGACGTCGAGGTCGACCGCCCGGCCGGCCGCGCGCACCCGCGCCACGAGGGCGGGCAGGTCGTCCAGGCCGGGCGCCGGGCGGTCGCCCCCGGCGTCGGCGTCGGGCCCGGTGCGCAGCACGTGCAGCAGGCTACGCAGCTCCCTGGACGCCGACCTCCCCGCCTCCTCGACCGCCGCCAGCGCCTCCTGCGCGCGTGCCGGCGCCGCCTGCCCGAGCCGCGCCTGCGCGACCACGACCGCCAGGGAGTGCGCGACGACGTCGTGCATCTCGCGGGCGATGCGCGCCCGCTCGGCGAGGGCGGCGCGCTCGGCCCGGACGTCCTGCTCGGCGACCGCCGCGGCGTGCCGCTCCTCCGTCGCCCGCCGCGCGGCGTCCTGCGCACGACGCAGCAGGCCCGCCGTCCAGGACGCCGCGAGCAGCGCGAGCAGCAGCAGGCCGAGGAGCCACGGGGCCGGGCCGAAGCCGGAGTCGCGGACCGCGGGGTCGCCCGCGTACCGCAGCACGGCCGCGGCCACCCCGACGACGCCCGTCGCCGCGGGCAGCCACGGCCGTGCCGACCACGCCGCGCACGCGGCCACCGACAGCCAGACGAGCAGCGCCGACGGCAGCAGCAGGAACAGCCCGGTCAGCGCGAGCTGGCCCGCGAGCGCCGCGAGCACCAGCAGGTGCGAGGTGACCGGGGCCGCGCGGCGCCAGGCGGTCGCGAGGTGCGCCACCGCGGCCAGCGCCACCAGCGCCGTCGCCGTCCCCGCGGGCAGGGACCGGTACACGATCACGGCTGTGGCCGGCAGGAGCGCCACGGCGGCGACCGCGGCGAGGACGACGTCGCCGCGGGCGGGCACGGGCGTCATCCGGCTCCTACCACCGCGAGCCGGGCCGGGCCGACCGGTCGGCGCGCGTCCTGCGCCTGCAGGGTCGCCGCGAGCAGCGCCACGCCGACGAGGAGCCAGCTGCCGTACGTCAGGGCCACGAGCCCGGTGATGGCGCCGGCGTCCAGGTCCACCGGCCCCGCGGTCAGCCCGAGGAGCTGGCCGAGGGTGCCGAACAGCATGAGCGCACCCATCGTCAGCGCAGCCGTCGAGCCCAGCCAGCCCGCCGCGAGCAGCAGGGGACGCAGTCGGCCGGTGGCCCACGGGCCCGTCAGGCCGAGCACGACCAGCGCCCCGGTGGCGAACAGCGCGACCTCCATCCAGGGCACTCCCTCCGCGTGGCCACCGGGGCGCCCGAACGTGCCGCCGAGCCACCAGTAGAGCTTGAGCGACGGGTACGGGACGCACATCGCCAGGGCAACGTACCGCGGCCACCGCCGCCCCGGCGCGGCGACCGGGCGGGCCGCCCGCGCGGCGTCCCAGGTGGTCAGGACGGTCGTCACGGCGGCGAGCGCGGCCAGCGCCCGGGTGACCATGCCGGGCACGTCGACCTCCGCGAACTCGCCCGCGGGGATGCCCGTGACGGCGAAGAACGCCCGGAAGCCCTCGAGCGCCAGACCGCCCGACCCCCAGAACAGGAGCACGACCGCCGGCCACCCGAGCGCCACGCCGGCCCGCGACCGCCGGGCGCACAGCCCGAGCGCGACCAGGGCCAGCGCCGCGGCGACGGGCACCACCCCGCGCGGGGCGAAGATCGCCGAATAGCCGGTGGGCGGCGCCCCGCGCAGGTGCAGCAGGCCGGCGAGCAGCGCCGCGGTGCAGGAAGCGAGGGCCAGGACGAGACGGGTGCGTGAGGTCATGCCCGTCAGCGTCGTGGGCAGCGCGGGCCGGCCGCGTCGCCCGCAGGTCGTCGGTCCTCACGACCCAGGTCGTCCATCGACGAGCTGTGAGCGCGATTCAGGGGCGGCCGGCGTACGGCATGACCTCGTCCCAGCGGACCGGGGCCTCGCGGACGTCGATCCCCGGGCGCGGGGCCTCGACCATCATCCCGCCGCCGGCGTAGATCGCGACGTGCCGGATGGTCGACGGGTCGGACGTGTCGTTGGCGTAGAAGATGAGGTCGCCCGGACGCATCGCGCCGTAGGAGACCTTGCCGACGGTGAGGTACTGCGACCGCGACGTGCGGGTGATCCACACGCCCGCCGCGTTCCACGCCCCCGCGGTCAGGCCCGAGCAGTCGTAGCCCGGGTCGCCGTCGCCGCCCCACTGGTAGGCGACGCCGATCTTGGACCGCGCCCACGCCAGCGCCTCGCGGCCCTGGGCGGCGGTGCCCTGGCCGACGCCGCTCACCGGCGGCGGGTCCGGCTTCGGGTCGGGCTTCGGGTCGGGCCGCGGCGCCGGGTCCGGCGCGGGCTCTCGCGTCCGCGTCGGCTGCGGGTCCGGCGCGGCCGCCTGTTCCTCGCTGCCCGACGCGGTGTCGTCGGCCCGGTCCCCGTCGGCCGTCGCGCCGTCAGGTCGGTCGGCCTGCGGCTCGGCGGACGAGCCCGGCGCGCCACGGGGCTCCGTGGCACCCGACGACGTGGCGCTCGACGCCGCGGCGTCCTCGGCGCGTTCCCGCGCGTCGGCCTCGCGCGCGGCGGCGACCCTCTCCTGGCGGTCGGCCTCGCGCTGGCGCTCGAGCGCCACGCTGGTGCTGCGCAGGTCGGCGAGGCGCGCGAACAGGCGGTCGCGCTCGTGCTCGGCCGCGGCGGTGCGGGCGGCGAGGTCGTCGGCGGTGCGCCGCGCGGTGGCGAACGCGGACTCGGCCGCCTCGCTGGCCTCCTGCTGCGCGGTGCGGGCCGCCTGCCAGCGGGCGTCGGCGTTGCGCGCCGACGAGCGCAGGTCGGCCTGCCGTGCGAGCGCCCCCGCGATCTTCCGGTCGACGGCGCGCTGCGCGGCCTCGGTCGACACGACGTCACCGACGTCGCGCGCCCCGGTGACGACGTCGAGCGGCCCGAGGCCGTTCTCGTTCGCGCGCGCCGTGGTGCGGTACGCCTCCGCGAGCGAGGAGCGCGCCCGCGCCTCGGCGTCCTGGGCGCGGTCGGCGCGGTCGCGCGCCTTCTGCGTCTCCTCCTGCGCCGCGGCGAGCGCCTCGCGCGCCTCCGCGTAGTCCTCGGCGGCGGTCTGGACGGCGGCCTCGGCGCGGGCGAGCTCGGCGCGGATCGCGTCCAGCCGCGACTGGGCGCCGTCGACGTCGAGGGCGGCGGCGTCCGCCGCGGCGTGCGCGGCGGCGACGTCGTCGTCGGACGGCGGCTCCGCCCACGCGACGCCCCCGGTGACGACGGGCGCGCCGCCGAGCAGCGCGACGGCGAGCCACGACATGACCCTGCTGGTGCGGTGGGTGCGAGGCATGTTCTGCTCCTCCCCTTGGGCAGACGCGCTCCGGGCAACCTCGCCCAGACTCACCCCGGGCGAACAGGACCGCCACCCGAGAGTGCGATCTCGACGCGCGGAGCAAGGCGACACGCCGTCCATATTCTGGTCCCGAATGACGAGACACGGGTGTCGCCCGCTACGCCGCCGGGCTACCGTCGTCCGCATGACCCGTCGAATGTGCCGCTGACCACCGCGCACGTTCGCCTGCCTGCGGCCGCTCGTCGACCCAGCCATCCGCTCCGCGTGCGCAGCCGACCGCCGCGGCCCGCCCCAGACGCGCAGGCCTCCTGGCTCCCGCCGCGGCCCGATCACCGCCGACCGAGCCCTCTCCGAGCCCCCAGGAGCACGTCATGACCTCCAGCTGGACCTTCGAGACCCGCCAGATCCACGCCGGCCAGAGCCCCGACCCCGTGACCGGGGCCCGCGCGCTGCCGATCTACCAGACCACCTCGTTCGAGTTCCCCAGCGCCGACGTCGCCGCCGACCGCTTCGCGCTCGCCGACCTCGGCCCCATCTACACGCGCATCGGCAACCCCACGCAGGAGGCCGTCGAAGCGCGGATCGCCGACCTCGAGGGCGGCGTCGGCGCGCTCCTCGTCGCGTCCGGCCAGGCAGCGGAGACGCTCGCCATCCTCAACGTCGCGCAGGCCGGCGACCACATCGTGGCCAGCCCGAGCCTCTACGGCGGCACGTACAACCTGCTGCACCACACGCTGCCCCGGCTCGGCATCACCACGACGTTCGTCGACGACCCGCACGACCTCGACTCCTGGCGCGCTGCCGCCCGGCCGAACACCAAGGCGTTCTTCGGCGAGACCATCCCCAACCCCCGCGCCGACGTGCTCGACATCGCCGGCGTCGCGTCGGTCGCGCACGAGGTCGGGGTGCCGCTCATCGTGGACAACACCGTGGCGACGCCGTACCTGGTGCGGCCGATCGAGCACGGCGCGGACGTCGTCGTGCACTCGGCCACCAAGTACCTCGGCGGCCACGGCGCGGCGATCGGCGGCGTCATCGTGGACGGCGGCAGGTTCGACTACGCCGCGGACCCGGAGCGCTTCCCCGGCTTCAACGAGCCGGACGCCAGCTACCACGGCCTCGTCTACGCCCGCGACCTCGGCGTCGGATCCGCGCTCGGCGCCAACCTCGCCTTCGTGCTCAAGGCGCGCGTCCAGCTGCTGCGCGACCTGGGCCCCGCCATCGCGCCGTTCAACGCCTTCCTGCTCGCGCAGGGCCTCGAGACGCTGTCGCTGCGGGTGGAGCGGCACGTCGCGAACGCGCAGCAGGTGGCCGAGCGGCTCGAGGAGCGCGACGACGTCCGCCTGGTGCACTACGCCGGGCTCCCGTCGTCGCCGTGGCACGAGAACGCCCGGACGTACGCGCCGAAGGGCGCCGGCGCCGTCGTCGCGTTCGAGCTCGCCGTCGACGACCCGGAGCTGGCGTCCGCCGCGGGCCGCGCCTTCGTCTCGGCGCTGGAGCTGCACTCGCACGTGGCCAACATCGGCGACGTGCGCTCGCTCGTCATCCACCCGGCGTCGACCACGCACTCGCAGCTCACCGCGGCCGAGCAGGCCCGGTCCGGCGTGACGCCGGCGCTGGTGCGGCTCGCGGTCGGGCTCGAGGGGATCGAGGACATCCTGGCCGACCTCGACCTCGGCTTCGCGGAGGCCGCCCGCGTCGTCGCGGCCTCGACGACGGGCTCCACGGACGACGGCGAGGCGGCGGCGTGACCGTGCCCGGCCACCACACGACGCGGCACGGCGGGGGCGTCGCCCCTACCGTGCGGTCGGTGGGCGGGCGCAACGCCGGCACCGCCCCGTCGGTCCGTCCGACGCCCGTCTCCCGGGCGCAGGTCAAGCCGGCCGTGCCCGCCACCGGCGCCTGGCGGGAGGGCGACCCCGCGGGCGCCCGCCGGTTCGCCGACGTCGGGGCCGTCGAGCTGGAGGCGGGCGGCGTGCTGCCCGACGTGCGGGTCGCCTACGAGACATGGGGCGAGCTGGACGCGGACGGCTCCAACGCCGTCCTCGTGCTGCACGCCCTCACCGGCGACGCCCACGTGACCGGCGACGCCGGGCCGGGCCAGCCGACCGCGGGCTGGTGGACCGACATGATCGGCCCCGGCGCGCCGATCGACACCGACCGGTACTTCGTCGTCGCGCCCAACGTGCTGGGCGGCTGTCAGGGCACCACCGGGCCGGCGTCCACCGCCCCCGACGGTCACCCGTGGGGCGGCCGGTTCCCCCGCATCACCACGCGCGACCAGGTGGCCGCGGAGATCGAGCTCGCCCGGCAGCTCGGCGTCGAGCGCTGGTCGCTCGTCGTCGGGGCGTCGATGGGCGGGCTGCGGGTGCTGGAGTGGGCGCTGCTCGGCCCCGACGCGGGGATCGCGGTGGACGGCATCGCCGCGATCGCGACGACGGCGCAGACGTCGGGCGACCAGATCGCCTGGGCGCACCCGCAGCTCGGCGCGATCCGCGCCGACCCCCGCTGGCGGGGAGGCGACTACTACGACGCGGCCGACGGCGACGGGCCGGACGCCGGCCTCGCCATCGCGCGGCAGATCGCGCACACCACCTACCGGACGGCCGCCGAGCTCGACGTGCGGTTCGGGCGCCTGCCGCAGGGCGGCGAGGACCCGCTGGGGGACGGCCGGTACGCCGTCCAGTCGTACCTCGACCATCACGGGGACAAGCTGGCCCGCCGGTTCGACGCCAACTCCTACCTGGTGCTCACGGAGTCGATGCTGAGCCACGACCTGGGCCGCGACCGCGGCGGCGTCGAGTCGGCGCTGTCGCAGGTCACCGCCCGCGCGCTGGTGGTGGCGGTGGACTCCGACCGGCTGTTCCCGCCCGAGCAGGCGAGCCGCATCGCGGCATGGCTGCCCGGTGCGGAGCCGCTGCGGATCGTCACGTCCGACTTCGGCCACGACGGCTTCCTCATCGAGTTCGACCAGCTCGGGCCGATCGTCGCCGACTTCCTCGCGGGCGCGAGCGTCGAGGAGGACGAGCTCGGCTGACGGGCTCGGGTGACGGGTGAACCTCGGCCTGGCCGGGGCCATCGCGGTGCGGGTGTCGGAGGCCGTGCCTAGCGTGGTGCGCGGCCGCCGACCCGTGCGGCCAGCCACCCCGCAGCGTCGCAGGAGGCGCCCCATGGTCCGGCTCACCCCGTATCTCAGCTTCAAGAACCAGGCCGCCGAGGCCCTGGAGTTCTACCGGTCGGTGCTCGGCGGCGAGCTCGACCTCAGCCGGTTCGGCGACATGCCGGCGGACTCGGGCATGCCGATCGAGGACGCCGACAAGGACCTCCTGATGCACGGCCAGCTCGACACGCCGTCCGGCCTCACCCTCATGGCCGCCGACACCGGCTCGATGATGCCGTACGTCGCTCCCACCAGCGGCGTCACCGTCGCGCTGACCGGCGGCCACGAGGACTACGACTACGTCGCGAGCGCGTACGCGAAGCTCGCCGAGGGCGGCACCGACGCGATGCCGTTCGACAAGGCGCCCTGGGGCGACTTCTACGGCCAGGTGACCGACCGGTACGGCATCACCTGGATGTTCGACGTCGGCGCGCCCTGACCGTCGGCTGACCCGCACGGTCAGCCGACGAGCAGGGTCTCCCGCCGGGCGGACATCGCCGCGAGCGCGGCGTGCCACCGCGCCGGCACGTCGCCGAGCGCGGCCAGCCCGGCGTCGTGCCGCGGCGCGCGGTCGCCCCGCAGGCCCGCCCGCACCCGCGCGAGGCTCAACGACTCCAGGCGCGCGGCCGTCAGCTCCTCCCCGACCCCGCCGGCAGGCATGGCGGACAACCTGGCCGGACCCGGCAGGTCCCGGACAGTAGGTTGGACGCATGCTCGCCGCCACCGTCGCCCGGTTCTCGCCCGACTCCCCGCTCGACGGCCTGGAGGTGGGCGAACGGCCCGAACCGGAGCCCCGGGAGAACTGGACCACCGTCCGGGTGCGGGCCGCGAGCCTCAACCACCACGACCTCTGGTCGCTCCGTGGGGTCGGCCTGCGGGCCGAGCAGCTCCCGATGATCCTCGGCACCGACGCCGCCGGGGTCGCCGCCGACGGGGCGCCCGTGCTGGTGCACGGCGTGATCGGCGCCGACGGGCACGGCGTCGGTCCGGACGAGCGCCGCACGCTGCTGTCGGAGAAGTACCCGGGCACGCTCGCGGAGCTCGTGGCGGTGCCGATCCACAACCTGGTGCCGCTCCCCGACGACCTGCCGTTCGAGGAGGCCGCCTGCCTGCCCACGGCCTGGCTCACCGCCTACCGGATGCTGTTCGGCGCCGCCGGCCTGGCCCCGGGCGACCGCGTGCTGGTGCAGGGCGCGGGCGGCGGCGTCGCGACCGCCGCGATCGTGCTGGGCGCCGCGGCCGGCCTCGAGGTGACGGTGACGTCCCGCTCGGCGGAGCGCCGGGAACGCGCCCTGGCGCTGGGCGCCGCGCACGCGGTGGAGACGGGCGCCCGCGTGCCCGACCGCGTGGACGCGGTGATCGAGTCCGTCGGCCAGGCCACGTGGGCGCACTCGGTGCGGTCCGTGCGGCCCGGCGGCACCGTCGTGGTGTGCGGGGCGACGTCGGGCGACGCGCCGCCGGCGGAGCTGTCCCGCGTCTTCTTCAACGAGATCCGCGTGCAGGGCGTCACGATGGGGTCGCGGGACGACCTGGCCGCGCTCGTGCGGTTCGTCGCCCGTACCGGCGTGCGGCCCGTCATCGACTCCGCAGTGCCGCTCGCGCGCGTGCGCGACGGCGTGGCCCGTCTGGCCGCCGGCGAGCAGACGGGCAAGATCGTCGTCCTGCCCTGACCCTCGCGCCGGTCGCGACCTCCGTCGCTGGGCGAGCCTGTCGAAACCCGATTCGTGGTCTCGACAGGCTCGACCGACGGTTGGGTCTCGACAAACTCGACCGACCGGCCGGGTCAGGCGAAGCGGTGCCGGTACGCGTCCAGGAGCGTGGGCCCCTCGGCGCCGAGGCGCCACACGCTCCACCCGTCGGCGGTGGGCGACCCCGAGGCGGCGGACGCCGCGTGGTCCGGGTGCCAGTACCGGGAGCCGTCGGCGAGCTGGATCGCGCCGTCCTGGTGCAGCACGGCCTCGAAGTACTGGCGGCGGCGCGGGCGCGACCACACGATCGTCGTCGGGTGCACCAACGTGCGCGCCAGGGCGACGAGGTCGGAGTCCACCTCGTCGTCGCCCGCTGCGGGCGGCGGCGCCCACGGCGCGGGCTCCGGCTCCGGCGGCACAGGCGACGTCAGCGGGTCGTAGCCGTGGTGGTGCGGCGCCGGCGACCAGCCGGGCTCGAGGGGGTCCGCCGGCGGGGTGCGCAGGCGCGGCGGCTCGAGCGGCGGCACCTGCAGGCGGGGCAGGTCGTCCTCGACGCCGGACCAGCGCGGCTCCGGCACCGGCAGCTCGAACGCCGGGGCGGCGACCTCGGCGAAGGCCTGGCCGAGGTCGGCGCGGTCGGTCGACGAGCCGGCCTCGTCGAGCTCCGGCCGCGACGAGAAGCGGTCCGAGCGGGAGCGGCGACGCGGGGCCGCCGGCCCTCCGGCGCGAGGGCCGGCCGCGGGACGCGGCAGCCGCTCGAGCGTCGCGTCGAGGTCGTCGTCGAGGCCCGTGCCGGGCCGCGGAGCCGGCACGGGCGCCGGGGGCACGGGGACCGGCATCGGCGCCACGGGCGCCGGAGGCACGGGGGCCGGCGTCGCCGGGACGGGCAGCGGCCCACCCGGGAGTGCGTCGGCGGACGGGCCGGCCTCTGCCGAGCGCGGCCGTGCCGCGCGGCGCCGGGTCCGGGTGGGCGGCACGGCCCCGTCGGCCCGGTCGCGCGGCGGCTGGACCGTGGCGGGCACCTTGCCGCCCAGCGCGAGGCCGACGGCGACGCCCTCCGCGAAGGTCTCGGGGTCGACCCCCGCGGGCGGCTCGGCGGCGCGCGGCACGGGCGCGACGTCGTCGGTCGCCGGGACGCCGAGCGCGGGCACGGCGCCGCTCGCGGGGGCGGACAGGCTCGGGGCCGACGGTGCGGACGCAGGGTGGATCACCAGGGGCGAGACGTCCACGAAGCGGCGCCCGTCCGCGCTGTGCACCACGCCCATCTTGAGCACCTCGACGGGCATGGTGGGCTGGCGCAGGAAGTCGACGGCGTTGAGGATCTCCTCGCTCGCCTCCTGGCAGATGACGATGAGCCGCGCGCTGCTGCGCCCCGGCTGCGAGCGGGTGATCGGCACGCTGTCGTAGAACGCCGCCACGTCGCGGTGGAAGGCCGACGGCCCCCCGTGGTACCGCTCGGCCAGGGCGCCGCGGGTCAGCCGGCCGGCGGCACCGGCATGGTCGAGGGCGCGGGTCAGGGCGGCGCGGTCGAGGTCGGCGACGAGCTCGACGACGACGGGCGACCCGGTGGCGTCGAGGGCGAGAAGGTGCGGCTCGTCGGGGCCGACGCCCGGGCTGACCGGGAAGATCTGCTCACCGAGCAGGCCGTCGATGTGACTGTCCACCACCCGGTGGGCGGTGGTCCCGACGCCCTGGGCGCTTGCTGCGGGCGATCGGTCGGGCTGGACGAGGAGGGGCCTCTGGGCATCGACCTCGAACAGGGGCATTGCACACCACTCCTGGCTCGGACCCGACCCCGGCGGCCGGATCCCGGGCCAAGCCTAAGGCCCCCGTGGGGTGGCGTGTACCACAGCAACCTTCCAGGCGCGCGTCGGCGCGCGCGAGCCCTGCCGGCGGTCCGACTCCGCCCGACGGGCTACGCGTGCCCGGCGCCGCCGTCGTCCGCGAGCCGCTCCTCGACGCGCGCGACCTTCGCGTCGAGCTGCCCCGTGTACCCGGGCCGGATGTCCGCCTTGATCACCAGCGACACGCGGTGCCCGCCTGCGCCGACGGCCTCCGTGGCGCGCTGGATCACCGGCATCACCTCGTCCCAGTCCCCCTCGATCTCGGTGAACATCGCGGTCGTACGGGTCGGGAGCCCCGACTCGCGGACGATGCGGACGGCGGCGGCGACGGAGTCCGCCACGGACTCGCCCGCGCCGAGCGGGGCGACGGAGAAAGCGAAGACGGCCATGCGGCTCATTCTGCCCGCATCCTCTCTCGCTGGTGGAGCCTGTCGAAACCCGGTCCGTGGTTTCGACAGGCTCAACCAGCGGAGGAGAAACCGTAGGCTCGTCGGGTGAGCACACGCGTCACCCTTCTCGCCGGCGGGGTCGGCGGCGCCCGCCTGGCGCACGGCCTGACCCTCGCCCTGCCCGACGGCGGCGCCCCGACGCCGGACGGCGGCCTGACCGTCGTCGTCAACGTCGGCGACGACACCGAGCGGCACGGGCTGCTGGTCTCCCCCGACCTCGACACCGTCATGTACACGCTCGCCGGGCTGAACGACGAGACCCGGGGCTGGGGGCTGACCGACGAGACGTACACGACCCTCGACCAGCTGGCCCGCCTCGGCGAGGACACGTGGTTCACGCTGGGCGACCGGGACCTCGCGACGCACGTCGTGCGGACCGCGGCCCTGCGCGAGGGGCGCCCGCTCCACGCGGTGACGGCGCGGCTCACGGAGGCGCTGGGCGTGCGGGCACGGCTGCTGCCGGTCACGGACGACCGGCTGCGCACGCTCGTCGACACGCCGTCCGGCCGGGTCGCGTTCCAGGAGTACTTCGTGCACCGGCAGCACGCCGACGCGGTGCTCGGCATCGAGCTCGACGGTGCCGACGCCGCCCGACCGGCTCCCGGCGTGCTCGACGCCGTCTCGGGCGCGGACCTGCTCGTCGTCGCGCCGTCCAACCCGTTCCTGTCGGTGGAGCCCGTGCTGGCGGTGCCCGGTGTGCGCGACGCCGTGCTCGCGTCGCCGGCGCGGCGCGTGGCGGTGAGCCCGATCGTGGGCGGGCAGGCGATCAAGGGCCCCGCGGCGCAGATCCTGGAGACGCTGGGGCACGAGGTGTCGGCGCTGGGCGTGGCCCGGCTGTACGCGGACCTCGTGGACGTCATGGTCGTGGACGACGCCGACGCCGCCCTCGCCGGACCCATCCGGGACCTCGGGTTCGACGTCGTCGTCACGGACACGATCATGGGCGGCCCCGCCGGCCGCGAGCGCCTGGCCCGCGACCTGCTCGCCCTGGGATGAGCGCACCGCCCCCCGGCGACGGGCCAGGCACCGTCGCGGTGGTGCCCCTGCGCGGCGGCGTCTCGGGCAAGTCGAGGCTCGCGGCCGCGCTCGACCCGGCCGCCCGGCGGCGGCTCGTCGCGGCGCTGGCGCGGCACGTCGTCGCCGTCCTGCTGGCCTCGGACGGCGTCGACGGCGTGCTCGTCGTCACGGCCGACGTGCCCTTCGCCGTCGACACCCTCGGTCTGCGCGCTCGAGGCGGCAGTGCGCGCGTCGAGGTGGTCCAGCAGCCGCCGGACCGGCCGGGCCTGAACGCGGCGCTCGACGTCGGACGGGAGGCCGCGCTCGAGCGCGGGGCCGCGCGCCTGCTCGTCGCCCACGCCGACCTGCCGCTGCTCGCGCCCGACGACGTCGTGGCACTGCTCGCCGCGGGGGCGGCGGGCGACGCTCCGGCGCCGGTCGTCGTCGCCACCGACCGGCACCTCGCGGGCACGAACCTGCTCGTGCTGCCGACCCGCCCGCCCGGGGACGCACCTTTCGCCTTCCGCTTCGGCGAGGGGTCGCGGGCGGCGCACGTCGCCGAGGCCGAGCGCGCCGGGCTCCGGCCCGTCGTCGTGCGCCGCCCGGGCACCGCCGTCGACCTCGACACCGTGGACGACTGGGGCGAGCTGCCCCGCGCCGTCCGCGACCGGCTGCGGCACGGGCTCGACCTCCCCCTCCCGTGAGGGTTCGGGCTCCCGGCGATCACGGTGGAAGCGGCGTCGCGCCCGGGACGTCGTCGGACCTGACGTCGGTGTCAGGGTCGAGGGCGGCGGTCTCGGCGGCGCCGCCCGCACCGCTCAGTTCCGCGCCCGGCCTCGGTCCATCCCGGCATGAGCACCGAGTCGAGCATCGAGCTGATCGAGCAGGACACGCTGCCGGGCGCGGACTTCGAGGGTTACCTGCACGGGTCCACCGTGTCGGTGATGTTCGAGCGGTTCGACCGCGACGGCGTCGGACCCCGCCTGCACCGCCACCCCTACACGGAGACGTTCGTCCTCCGCTCGGGGCGGGCGCTGTTCCGGGTGGGGGACGACGAGGTGGTCGCCGTGGGAGGCCAGATCCTCGTCGCCCCCGCCGGGACGCCGCACAAGTTCACCGTGATCGGCCCCGAGGTCTACGAGGCGCTGCACGTGCACGCCAACGACCGGTTCGTCACGGAGTGGCTGGAGTAGGCCGGCTCACACCTGCTCAGACCGTGTCGAGGCGCGCCCGCAGCCCGGGGTCGAGGTCGAGCTCGGCGGCACCGAGCAGCTCGTCGAGCTGCGCGACGCTGCTCGCCCCGATGACCGGCACGACCGGCACGTCGCCGCCCAGGAGCCAGGCGAGCACCACCTGGTTCGGCGTGGCTCCGATCTCGGCGGCCACCTCGCGCAGCACGCGCAGCCGCTCGTGCGTCGTCGGGTGGTCGAAGCTGTCCCACAGCGGCTTGTCGTCGCGCACCAGTGCACCCTGCATGAGCGGGGAGTACGCGACGACGGCGAGCGGGCTGCCCGCCTCGGACGACGCGCGGGCGTAGTCGAGCAGCTCGTACGACGCCCAGTTGTGGCGGCCGACGTCGGGCCGCGGGTAGGGGTAGGTGAGCTGCTGCTGCACCAGGCCGTAGGGCGCGACGCCCTGGCGGCGGGCCTCCTCCCGTGCCTCGACCACGCGGTGCAGCGCGACGTTGGAGATGCCGCCGATCCCGACGAGCCCCTCGGCCTGGAGCTTGCCGAACGCGCCGATGGTCTCGGCGAGCGGGGTGTCGTAGTCGTCGACGTGCCCGTAGTACGCGTCGATGTGGTCGATGCCGAGGTGCCGCAGGCTCTCGCGCGCCTCCCAGGCGACGGTCTCGGCGCCGAGGCCCTGGTAGTTCGTGGGCGGCACCTGCTGCAACGGCAGGTTCGGGTCCTTCTTGGCGGCGCCCACCTTGGTGGCGATGCGCAGCTGGTCGCGCAGGCCCCGGTCGGCCAGCCAGCGGCCGAGGACGTCCTCGCTGTCGCGGCCGTGCCCGCCACCCCACCCGTTGTAGTTGTTCGCGGTGTCGAGGAACGTGCCGCCCGCCTCGACGAAGCGGTCGAGGATCGCGAAGGACGTCTCCTCGTCGGTCCGGGTGCCGAACCACATGGTGCCGAGGCACAGGGTGCTGACGTCGAAGGAGGTGGTGCCGTCGCCGATCGTGCGGTAGCGCATGGGTGCTCCTGTCCGTGGGGCCGGCGGACAGCCCGCCGGCCGATACCCCCGACGCTAGGAGCAGATCGGCCCGGGTGTACCGTCCAATCCCATGGCCCTCAGCCAGACCAATTCCGTCCGCCCGGCCGATCCGCGGCTCGCGTGGGACACGGTGCTCGACCTCGGGACCGACGACGCGCCCCTGGTCGCGCGCCTCGAGCGCGCCGTGCGCGACGCCGTGCACGCCGGCCGCGTTCCCGCCGGGGCGGCGCTGCCGCCGTCACGCGCGCTCGCGGAGACGCTGGGCGTGTCGCGGTGGGTCGTGACGGAGGTCTACGGACAGCTCGTCGCGGAGGGGTTCTGCGAGGCGCGCATCGGCTCGGGCACGCGGATCGCGGCGGGCGCCGCCGCGCACGCCGCGCCGAAGCGCGCGACGTCGACGTCCCCCGGCCCCGCGGGCCGTGCGCGGCTCGACCTGGCCCCCGGCGTGCCGGACCTGCGGCACGTGCCGCGGGCGGCGTGGCTGCGGGCGCTGCGCGACGCCCTGGCCGATGCCCCCGACGCCGACCTGGGCGCCCCCGACCCGGCCGGGCACCTGGCGGCGCGCGCCGCCGTCGTCGAGTACCTGGCGCGCGCCCGCTCGACCTGCGCGAGCCCCGACGACCTGCTGGTGACGCACGGCGCCACCGACGGGATGGCGCGGCTCTCCCGCGCGCTGCGGTCGGCCGGGCACCGGGCCCTCCTGGTCGAGGACCCGAGCTGGGCGCGGCTGCGCGACGTCGCACGGGACGCCGGCCTGGTCCCCGTGCCCGTGCCCGTCGACGCCCGCGGGGTCGACGTGGACGCCCTCGTCGCGGCCGCCGCGCGCACCGGGGCCCGGGCCGCGCTGGTCGCGCCCGCGCACCAGTTCCCCACCGGCGTGGCCCTCGCGCCCGAGCGCCGGGACGCGCTCGTGTCGTGGGCGCGCGCCTCCGACGGCCTGGTGATCGAGGACGACTACGACGCCGAGTTCCGCTACGACCGACGACCGGTCGCGGCGCTGCAGGGGCACGACCCCGGCCGCGTGGCGCTGCTCGGGTCGCTCAGCAAGACGGTCTCCCCCGCCTTCGGGCTCGGCTGGCTCGTGCTGCCCCCGCGCTGGCGGGAGCGCCTCGGACCACAGGCGGGCGGGCCGGCGCCGTCGACGCTCGACCAGCTCGCGCTCGCCCGGTTCCTCACCGACGGGGGCTACGAGCGGCACCTGCGGGCCGCGCGCGGCCGGTTCCGCCGGCGCCGCGCCGGGCTGCTCGACGCTCTCGCGGCCACCCTGCCCGGCCTGCCGGTGACCGGTCTGGCGGCGGGCCTGCACGTCGTGCTCGGCCTGCCCGACGGCGTCGCGGCCGCCGCCGTCGTCCGCGCGGCCGCCGCGCGCGACGTCGCCGTCGCCGACCTGCGGCGCTACCGCGTCGCCGCGGCGCCCCTCCCCGGTACACCCGACGAGGCGCTCGTCGTCGGGTACGGCAACCTCGCCGACGCGCGCGTGGGCGAGGCCGTGGCAGGGCTCGCCGCGACCCTGCGGTCCGTCGGGATCTGAGTCACCACCGCCCGCGGTGCACGACATCCTCCAGCGGTTTGCGCCGGCGCCGCGCGGGCGAGCCCTTCGCACCGCCGTCGGCGGGGTGGCCGACCGCGACGACGCCGGTCTGGACCCACGCGTCGGGGACGCCGAACGCCTCCCGGAACGCCGGCATCTCGCCCGCGCCGATGCCGAAGAAGCACGCCCCGAGGCCCTCGTCGACCGCCGTCTGCAGCATGAGCAGCGACGCCATCCCGGCGTCCACGTGCCAGTACGGCACCGGCCAGCGCGCCTCGTCGCGGTCGGTCCAGCCCTTGTCGGCCTCGGCGTACCGGCCGAGGTACGCGTCCTTCGAGCACAGCGCGACGACGAGCACCGGGGCGGTGCGCATGCCCGCCAGCCACGCGGACATGTCGCGCTGCGACGAGCCGGGCGTCGCCGCCGTCCAGAACCGCTCGCGGTCCTCCGGCTCGGTGAGCACGAGGAACGACCAGCCCTGCGAGAACCCCGCGCTGGGCGCGCGTACCGCGTTGTGCACCAGCCGGTCCACCGTCTCGGGCGTCACGGGCTCGTCCGTGAACCGCCGCACCATCCGCCGTCTGCGCACCACGTCCTGGAACTCCACGCGCCCATCCTGCCGCCCGCCGCCGCCGTGCTCGGCATCGTGCGTGCTGGATTGATCCTCAAAGTGGCCGTTTGAGGATCAATTCAGCACGCTCGATGTGGGAACCGGGCTCCGGGGCGGTCAGAGCACGAGCTCGGGCTGCAGCTTGGTCACCGTCCACACGCGCTGGCGGCGGGCGGCGAGCGTCGTCAGCCCCAGCGCGACGACGAGCACGCCGAGCAGCACGACGACGTCGCGCGTGACGGTCGCGAGGTTGCCGCCGTACAGCAGCTGGCGCAGGCCCTCGACGGCGTACGTCATGGGCATGAACTGGTGCATCGCCTTGAGCGGCTGCGGGATGGTCTGCCACGGGAACGTGCCGCCCGCGGTGACGAGCTGCACCAGCATGAGCACCAGCCCCAGGAACTGCCCGGCCGCGCCGAGCCACACGTTGAGCGCCTGCAGCACCGCGACGAACGTGCCCGAGACGAGCACCAGGAACAGCGCCGTGAGCAGCCCGTAGGACGGCTGGATGTCGAGCGCGAACTTCGTCACCGCGAACATCGCCGCCACCTGCACGACGCCGATCGCGGCCGGGGTGGCCCAGCCGCCCAGCGCGGTGGCGAGCGCCGACCGGCCCGCCGCGAGCGCCCGCGTCGACAGCGGCCGCACCAGCAGGAACAACACGTACGCGCCGATCCACGTGGCGAGCGACAGGAAGAACGGGGCGAGGCCGGCGCCGTACGTGCCCGCCGACGACAGGGAGTCGTTGCGCACCTCCAGCGGGTTGCCGATGGTCGACGCCGTGTCCTCACGCGTCTGGTCGTCGAGGTCGGGGATCTGGCCCAGCCCCTCGGCCAGCCCGTCGCGCAGGTCCTGGGTGCCGCTCTTCAGCTCCCCGGACCCGTCCGCGAGCTTCGTGGTGCCGGCGGCGAGCTCGGCGGCCCCGTCGGACACCTGGCCGGTGCCGTCGGCCAGCCGGTGCACGCCGTCGACGAGCGCGGGCGTGGCATCGGCGAGCTGCCCGGTGCCGTCGGCCAGCCGGTCCGCGCCGTCCGCCGCGGACGCGATGCCGGCGGTGAGCTGCGGCGTCGCGCCGGCCAGCGTGGACGCGCCGTCGGCCACCTGGCGGGACCCGTCGGCGAGCTGGTCGAGCTTCGTCGACGCACCCTCGACGGTCGTCACGGCCTGCTGCACGTCGGTGCGCTGGGCGTCGAGGGCACCGTCGACGTCGGCGCGCGTCGTGTCGAGCCGGTCGAGCGCCTGGGCCCGCAGGTCTTCGCACTGCGCCGCGAGGTCGGTGGCGTCGTCCGGCACCTGCGCGCAGAGGTCGGAGAGCTGTTGGTCGAGGTCCGACCGGCCCTGGTCGAGGGCGTCCGCTGCGTCGGAGCGCGCGCCGTCGAGCGTCGGCAGCACCTGCCCCGCCGCGTCCGCGGCCTCCCGGCCGTACTGCGCCACCTGCGCGTTGCCGTCGGCCACCTGGGCCGCGCCGTCGGCGAGCTGCTTCGTCTGGGCGGGCAGGTCCGCCGTCTTCGACCGCAGCTCCCCGAGCCCGGACGCGAGCTGCCCCGCACCGTCGTCGAGCTGACCGACCGCCGACGCGAGCGTGCCGACCTTGCCGTCCAGGGTCGCGGCGCCGTCAGCCGCCTGCGCCGCGCCGTCGGCGAGCGTGTGCGCACCCTCGTCCGCGTCGGCGAGACCGTCGTCCAGGCTCGTCGCCCCCTTCAACAGCTGGTTCGCGCCGTCCACCGCGTCCGCCAGGTTCGTGTGGATCGACGCGAACCCGCGCAGGAACGTGTCGGCCGCCTCCGTGCCGACCTCCTCCGCGATGGAGTCGCGCACCTTCCCGACGATCGTGTCGGAGATCGTGCCCGCGAGGTAGTTGTTCGCGTCGTTCGTGATCAGCGTCAGGCTGGCCTGCTGCGGCTCGAACTCGCCCGCCGACGCGAGGTCGGCGGAGAACGTCGGGCCGATGATCAGCGCGGCGTCGTAGCGGCCGGAGCGCACGCCCGCCTCCGCGTCCGCCTGGGACGTCTCGACCCAGCCGAACCCGCCGTCGTCGAGCAGCTGGTCGGCGACGTCGCGACCGAAGTCGCGCTCGGTCTCCTCCCCCGTCTCCGCGTCCGTGGTCGTCGTGCCTTCGTCCTGCACGACGACGGCCGCCGGCACCTGCTCGAGCTGCCCGTACGGGTCGTGGTTGGCGAACAGGTACAGCCCCGCGTACAGCGTGGGGATCAGCGCCATCGCGACGATGGCCAGCTTCGGGAGGCGCCCGGCGGCGAGCCGGCGCAGCTCGGACAGGGCGAGCCGGACCGCGGTCATCGGACCTCCTCCTGCGTGTCGTCGGCCGGCGCTGCGACCAAGGTGTCGTGGATCGGGGTGTCGAGCGGGTCGTCGATCTCCTCCTCCGCGCGCGGGTCCGGATCGGCGGACGGCTCCAGCTCGTCGGACGGTTCCTCGGGCTCCGGAGGCTCGACGTCGCCGGTTGAGCCTGTCGAAACCTCGTCCGTCGCCTGGGCAGGCTCGACCGACGGGACAGGCTCGACCGGGAGGACCGGCGTCTCGCGCAGCACGACCTGCGGCGGCTCGTGCAGCGTCGCGCCGCGCGCGGGCGGCAGGTCGACGCCCAGGTCGCGGGCGGACGACCTCGTGCACTGCACGAGCACGCCGAGGCCGGACGCGGCGAGCGTGCGCGCCGTCTCCCACCAGCCGGACGGCTCACCGCCGTGCCGGTCGGGCAGCGTCAGCACGACGAACCGCACGTCCGGGTTCTCGGCGGCCAGCGCCGCGAGCACGGCGGTCCGCACGACGCCGGGCAGCTGGTCCACCCGGCGCCCCCGCTCCTCGGTGAGCGCGCGCTCGTCGAGCCACCGCGACACGTCCCGCGGCAGGGACCGGCGCCCCGCGAGGGCGAGGCCCTCGGCGACGACGTCGGCCAGGGACAGCGCGTCGTCGGGCTCGCTGATGCCCGGCACGTCGACCACGGCGGTGCGGGCGCGCAGCGCGGACGGGGAGACGGCGGCGCCGTCGAGGCGCACGGTGCCGGACGACGGGACGAACCGCCCGGTCGCGACGAGGGCGAGGGCGGTGTGCCCGTGCCCCGGCTCGCCGGCGACGAGCAGGCACTCCCCCGTCGACCAGTCGAGGTCCGTGGCCTCCAGCATCGGCTCGCGACGCCCTTCGACCCGCACCCCGCTCAGCGTGATCTGCACCCTGCTCCCCGTCCCCCGACCCACTGTTGACTTGCGATCAACAACTGTACGGCCGGTGTTGACTGGAGGTCAATAACGTCGTACAACTGTGGCCATGACCCCCGCCGCCCCGCGCGCCCGGACGCGCCACGAGCCCTCGGACCGCCGTCGTCAGCTGCTCGCCGCGGCCACCGCGACGGCCGCGGACGACGGCCTGGACGCCCTGACCCCGGCGACGGTCGGCTCCCGCGCGGGGGCGTCGAAGGCGCTGGTGTTCCACTACTTCGGGTCGACGGCGGGGTTGCGGCGCGCGGTCGCGCTCGAGGCGGTGTCCGACCTGGAGCAGACGCTGCTGGCACCCGACGATCGTCCCCTCGCCGACCGCCCGGCGCACGCGATGACGCTGTTCCTCGGCTCCGTCACGGCGCACCGGCGCGTCTGGGAGGACATCTGGCGCGGCGCGCTGTCCGGCGACGACGTCACCGAGGACGCGCTGCAGCGCGTGCGGACGGCGCTCGTCGCACGCATGACGACGACGGCGGGCGTCATCGGCTTCACGCCCAGCGGGCGGCTGCAGCTCCTCGCGCAGGGGTGGGTCGCGCTGGTCGAGAACGTCACCGCCGCCTGGCTGGGCGGCAGCGGCATCACGCGCGACGAGCTCGAGCGCCTGCTGCTCCAGTCCCTCGTCGTCCTCGTCCCGGAGCTTCCCGAGCCCGCGCGCTCCGGCGTCCTCGCCATCGTGCGCAGCACCCCCACCGCTGGTTGACCCTGTCGAAACCCGGTCCCGGTCGTCAACAGGCTCAACCAGCGGACGGCGTCAGAGCCGCTCGGCGATGACTTCCACCAGGGCCTTGCCCTGCGTGCCCTCGAGCTGGACGGCCTGGGTGCGGCAGGAGAACCCGTCGGCCACGTACTCGGTCCCCGGCGCGGCGTCGCGCAGGGCCGGCAGCAGCGCGTTCTCGGCGACCGCGACGGACACGTCGTAGTGGCCCTTCTGCATGCCGAAGTTGCCGGCCAGGCCGCAGCAGCCGGCCAGCACGGTGATCTCGGCGCCCGCGGCGCGCAGCAGCGCCTCGTCGGCGTCGAAGCCCATCACCGAGTGCTGGTGGCAGTGCGGCTGCACGACCGCGGTGAGGTCGGACAGGTCAGGCATCTCCCAGCCCGACCCGGCGGGCGGAGCGGTCTCCGGCGAGGTGAGCAGCTCCGCGAGGGTGCGGGTGGCGTCCGCGACGGCCTGGGCGCGCGGGTCGTCCGGGAACAGGTCCAGCAGGTCGGAGCGCAGCACCGCGGTGCACGACGGCTCCAGCCCGAGGATGGGGATGCCGTTGACGGCGTACGGGCCGAGCACGGACAGCAGCTGCGAGAGCCGGCGCCGGGCGCCGTCCAGCTGGCCCGTCGAGATCCACGTGAGGCCGCAGCACGCCTGCTGGTCGGGCACGACGACGTCGTACCCCGCCTCGGTGAGCACCTTCACCGCGGCCTGCGGCACGGACGGCGCGAGGGCGTCGCTGAACGAGTCCGCCCAGAGCACCACCTTGGGCCGCGCCCCGGCGGGCCGGTCGTGCGGCGTCTGGCCGGCGCCCAGGCCCGGCACGCCGTGCGACGCCCAGCCCCGCTTCCACCAGGTGCGGAACGGGATCTCGGCGAACTGCGGCACCTGGCGCCGCGTGTCCATACCGCCCGCCCAGAGCACGGCCTTGGCGATCCACGGGACGCCGAGCACCGCGTTGACGAACCGCGGCATCCCGCCGGCGAGCCGCGCCCAGCGCGGCAGCCAGCCGAGCGCGTAGTGGTCCACGGGGCGCAGCTTCCCCTTGTACGTCCGGTGCAGCACCTCGGACTTGTACTGCGCCATGTCGACGCCCGCGGGGCAGTCCGACGAGCAGGCCTTGCAGCTCAGGCACAGGTCGAGCGACTCGCGCACCTCCGGCGCGGTCAGCCCGCCCACGAGCGTGCCGTTGACCGCCTCCTGCAGCACCCGCGCCCGCCCGCGGGTGACGTCCTTCTCGTCCTTGGTCGCCTGGTAGCTGGGGCACATGAACCCGCCGGAGGCGTGGTTGTCGGCCCGGCACTTGCCCACGCCGACGCAGCGGTGCACCGCCGTCGTGAGGTCGTGGTGGTCGTGCGCGAAGGAGAAGCCGATGTGCCCGGTCTTCTTCGCGATGCCGTGCAGCGGTCCCGAGCCGGCGAGGCCCCGCTCCCCCACGGGCACCGTCGAGAGCACCGGCTTCGCCGCCGGGCGGCGCAGGTCGGCGTCGACCGCGGCGGGACGCACGACGACGCCCGGGTTGAGCAGGTCGTCCGGGTCGAACAACGCCTTGAACCGCTCCATGAGCCGGATCGCGTCGGTCGAGTACATCAGCGGCAGCAGCTCGGAACGAGCGCGGCCGTCGCCGTGCTCACCGGACAGCGAGCCCCCGTGGTAGGCGACGAGCCGCGCGGCGTCGGTCATGAACGTGCGCAGCACCGAGCCGGACTTCTCCATCGGGATGTCGATGCGCAGGTGCACGCAGCCGTCGCCGAAGTGCCCGTACGGCAGCCCGTCGACGCCGTACCGCTCCATGAGCGCCTCGAGGTCGCGCAGGTAGGCCCCCAGGCGCTCGGGCGGGACGGCGGAGTCCTCCCAGCCCGGCCACGCCTGCTCGCCCGCGGGCGTGCGGCCCGCGAGGCCGGCGCCGTCGGCGCGGATCTGCCACATCTTGGTGGCGTCGGGGCCGGCGGGCAGCACCAGGGACGACAGGGCGGACGACGACGTCACGACGGCCGCGGCCCGGGCGCTGGCGTCCTCCTGGCTCGCGCCGCCGACCTCGATCATCAGCCAGCCCGCGCCCTCGGGCAGGGCCGGCACGGACGCCTCGCCCTTGGCCCGTCGCACGACGTCGACCAGCCGCGCGTCGAGCCCTTCGATCGCCAGCGGCTTGTGGCCCAGCAGGTGCGGCACGTCGTCCGCGGCCGACGGCATGTCGGGATAGCCGAGCACGACGAGCGTAGGCGCGGTCGGCACGGGCACCATCCGCAGCGTGGCGCCGAGCACCGTGACCAGCGTGCCCTCGGTGCCCACCAGCGCCTTGGCGAGGTCGGAGCCGTTCTCCGGCAGCAGGTGCTCCAGGGAGTACCCCGAGACCTGCCTGCCGAACCGGCCGAACTGCGTGCGGATGAGCGCGAGGTTCTCGCGCACCAGCTCCGCCAGCCCCGGCACCTGGGCGAACGTCGCGTCGCCCCGCCCCGCGGTGAAGCGCCGCCCGCGCCCGTCGACGACGTCGAGCTCCACCACGTTGTCGGCCGTGCGGCCGTAGGCCACGGCGTGCGGGCCGCACGCGTTGTTGCCGATCATCCCGCCGAGGGTCGCGCGGTTCTGCGTGGACGGGTCCGGGCCGAACCGCAGGCCGTGGGCGGCGCCGGCACGCTGCAGGGTCGACATCACCGTGCCCGGCTCGACGACGGCCGTGCCCGCCTCCGGGTCCACGGAGACCACCTGGTCCAGGTGCCGGGAGAAGTCGAGCACCGCGCCCGTGCCGACGGCGTTGCCGGCCACCGAGGTGCCCGCGCCGCGCGCCGTCACCGGGATGGAGAGCTCCCGCAGCACCTCGAGGCCGCGCACCACGTCGCGCGAGCTGCGCGGGAAGGCGACGACGTCGGGAACCACGCGGTAGTTCGACGCGTCCGTGGAGTACTCGGCCCGCCGCCGGGAGCCGGCGTCGACGTCGCCGGCGATGACGGTCCGCAGCGCGGAGACGACGGCCTCGCGGGCATCGTCGGCCGCCCGTCGGGCCGCGCTCTCCACCTCGTCACGGGTGGGCGCGACCTCCGCGCCGCCGTCCGGGGTCGGGGTCGTCGGGGTCTCGGCTGGCACGCGCCGATTCTGCCATCGGTGCCCGCGGGACGCCGACGCGTCCACGCCACCGGGGCGAAAACCCCCGGTGGTTGACAGGGTCGACCACCGGGTCAGCTGCGCTCGGCCTTCTCCTGCGCCGCCCGCACGGCCTCTGCCTCGGCCTTGCGTGCCTCACGCAGCGCCTTCCCGCGCTCACGGACCTTCTTCTGCTCCTCGCGCAGCCGCCGCTCGACGTCCTTGCGCCTGGCGGCGGCCTTCTTGACCTTCGGGTCGGAGGTGTAGCGCTGCGCGAGGGCGAGCGCCTCGGCCACGCCCGCGTCCTCCGGCACGCTCCCGGGCTGCTCCTCGGGCTCGGCGTCGCGCGCCTGCTCGCGCGCGGCGACGTAGACGGCCACGCCGTCGAGCGTGCGCTCGAGCCCCCACCCGACGTCCTCCTCGTCGTCGAAGGTGCTCGTCCCGTACGCGGCATACGTGCCGCGCTCCACGATGGGCCGCAGGTACGGGAAACGGACCTCGTCGACGAGGACGCGGAGCGTGTCCGCGAGCCCGGGGCCGACCGACGCGGCCGTGTCGGTGCCGGCGGTGTTGGCCCGCTCCAGGTCGCGGTCGAGGATCGCGGCGTTCCGCGTATAGCCGTTGAGCAGCAGGATCGTCGCGATCTTCTCGCCGTCGTCGAGCGCGGTGGAGCGCAGGGCGCGCAGCCCGGCGTCGAGGGCGCGCAGGCTCGCAGGGGTGACCGGGGCGCCCGTGACGGGGACGTCGAGCACCCACGAGTGGCGGCGGAACAGCTCGAAGGTGAACAGCGCCCACTCGCGCAGCTCGGCGCGCCAGTCCGCCGGGTCGTGCAGGGGCGGGAACTCCAGGTCGAGCACGACCTCCTGCATGAGCAGCAGCAGGTCGTCCTTGCTGGTGACGTACCGGTACAGCGACATCGTCGTGAAGCCGAGGCTCTTGGCCACGCGCGCCATGGAGACGCCCGCGAGCCCCTCCGCATCGGCGATCTCGACGGCGGCCTCGACGATGCGCTCGATGCTGAGCTCGCGGCGCGGCACCCGTTCCGGCCGCTCGGCCACGCCCCACGCGAGCGCCAGGCGCGGCGGGAGGTCGGGCACGTCCGTCCCGGGCAGGTCGGTCTCCGGCAGGTCCGTCTCCGGCGTGTCCGTCATGGGTTCATCATCCCCGAACCTCCCGCGGGTCGAGCCTGTCGAGACCATGCCGGGGTCTCGACAGGCTCGACCACCGGGGGTCTCGACGGGCTCGACCGACGGTGCGCCGCTCAGCGTGCCGTCCGACGGCGGTACAGGACGCTCCCGACGACGACGCTCGCCGCAAGGAAGCCCACCAGCCAGACGCACGCCGTGACGATCGTGCCGGCGTCGGGCGTGCCGGCCAGCAGGCCGCGCACCGTCTCGATGATCGGGGTGAACGGCTGGTTCTCGGCGAAGCCGTGCAGCCAGTCCGGCATGGTGTCGACCGGCACGAAGCCGGAGCTGAGGTACGGGACGAAGAGGAAGATCATGCTCACGGACATCGACGCCTCGACGCTCATCACCAGCCCGAACACGACGCAGAGCCAGGTGAACGTCACGACGGCGAGCACCGCGAACCCCACGAAGCCCAGCCACTGGCCGAGGTCCGCGTCGGGCCGGAACCCGTACGCGACCGACACGAGCATCACCACGACCACCGACGCCAGGTTGCGGACGACGCTCGCGATGACGTGGCCCCACAGCGCCGACGAGGAGAAGATCGGCAGCGTCTTGAACCGGTCGATCGTGCCCGTGGTCATGTCCTGGGCGACGCCCGTGGCGGCCGTGGCCGAGTTCATGCCCAGGCACATGACGAGCACGCCGGGCACGACGTAGTCGATGTAGTCGCCCCCGGTGCCACCGGAGATGGCCCCGCCGAAGACGATCACGAACGCCGACATGATGAGGACGGGCAGCGCGAACGCGGTGATGAGCCCGTCGATCGAGCGCATGGAGCGGCGGGCCTCGCGCCGGGTCATGGTGGCGATGTCGCGCAGCGGCGCGCGCACGGCCGCCGAGCGGACCGGTCCGGACGCGGTGCGCGCGGCCGGGGCCAGGGTGGTGGTCATCGCAGGGCCTCCTCGGGGGCGGGGCTGTCGGTGATGGAGGTCGCGCGGTCGGCGGCCGGGCTGCCGGTGAGCGCCAGGAAGACGTCGCCGAGGGTCGGCTTGACCACGCTGACGCCCGCGACGGCGAGACCGCTCGACTCCGCCCGGTCCAGCACGTCGCGGATCGCGCGCACGGGCTCCGCGCTCGGGAAGGTCAGGGCGAGGGCCTTCAGGTCCTCCTCCGCGGCGTCGAGGCCGGCGACGCCGAGCTCGCGCGCGGTGGCGAGGCTCGCGGCGTCGTCGAAGGTGACACGCACGTGGTCGCCCGAGACGAGGGCCTTGAGCTCCTCGGCGGTGCCGCGGGCGGCGATGGCGCCCTCGGCGAGGACGGCGATCGTGTCAGCGAGCCGGTCCGCCTCCTCGAGGTACTGCGTCGTGAGCAGGATCGTGGTGCCGTCGGCCGCGAGCCCGCGCACGACCTCCCACAGCTGGGAGCGCGACGCCGGGTCGAGGCCGGTGGTGGGCTCGTCGAGCACCAGCACGGCCGGGTCGGCGACGAGGCTGATGGCGAGGTCGAGGCGGCGGCGCATGCCGCCCGAGTAGGTGGCCACCTTGCGGCCCGCGGCCTCGGTGAGACCGAAGCGCTCGAGGAGCTCGTGCGCGCGGCGGCGCACGGCCCGCTTCGGCAGGTGCGCGAGGTCGGCCATCATGACGAGGTTCTCCTCGCCGGTCTGGAACTCGTCGACGCTCGCGTACTGGCCGGTCAGCGCGATGCTGCGGCGCACGGCCGCGGACTGCCTGACGACGTCCGCGCCGGCGATGGTCGCCGTCCCGCCGTCCGGCCGGACGAGCGTGGTGAGGATGTTGACGGTGGTGGTCTTGCCCGCACCGTTCGGCCCGAGCAGCGCGAAGATCTCGCCGCGTCGGACGGTGAGGTCGACGCCGCGCAGCACGGCGGTGCGTCCGTAGGACTTGCGCAGCCCCCGTACCGCGATCATCGGGTCGTTCATGGCCGTTCCCCTCTGGTCGGTCTGTGTATGGCATACACGAGCGTACGGCATACACGTCGTGTTGGCTATACACACCGTGTCTCGGATACACGCCCGCGCTGCACGCGCGCCACGGCGCAGCCCCGGATACGGTCGGACCGTGCGCGTCGTCGTCGTGGGAGCCAGCGGGAACGTCGGGACGGCCGTGCTGCGAGCACTGGCCCGCGAGCCCGCGGTGACCTCGATCGTCGGGGTCGCCCGGAGGGTGCCGCGCGCCGACGGCAGCAGCACCGTGGCATTCCCCCACTCCGCCGCGGAGTGGGTCCGCGTCGACCTCACCGACACCGCGGACGCCGTGGTGCGCGGTCTCGACGAGGCCTTCCTCGGCGCCGACGCCGTCGTCCACCTCGCCTGGGCGGCGCCCTCGGCCCGCGACTCCGGGCGGGCACGCCGCCTCAACCTCGACGGCTCGCGCGCCGTCGCCGACGCCGTCGTGCGCAACGGCGTGCGCCACCTGGTGCTCGGCTCCACCTCGGGCGTGTACTCCCCCGGCCCTTTGGACGGCGGGCTCGTGCGGGAGGACTGGCCGCGCCGCGGCGTGCGCACCTCGTCCTACTCGGTACAGAAGGCCGCCGTCGAGCGGATGCTCGACGAGGTGGCCGAGACCCACCCGCGGCTCGTCGTGACGCGGGTGCGCCCCGCGCTCATGCTGCAGCGGGAGGCGGGCGCCGAGCTCGGACGCTACTTCCTCGGGCCGCTCGGCACCCGCGCGCTGCGGCTCGCCGCCAGACGCGCCCCGGAGGGCGCGCTGCTGCCCGCCGTGCCCGCGCTCGACGGGCTCCGCCTGCAGGTGATGCACACCGACGACGCCGCCGACGCCTACCGCGCCGTCGTCGTCGGCCGCCACCCCGGGGCGTTCAACCTCGCCCCCGAGGGCTGGCTGACCTCGGCCGACCTCGCCGACGTGCTCTCCGGGGGCCGCGCCGTCGCCGCCTCCCCCGGCCTCGCGCGGACCGGCCTGTCGGTCGCCTCCCGGCTGCGGCTCGCCCCGATCGACGTGGGCTGGTTCGACATGGCGCGCGCCGACGTCGTCCTCGACGCCTCGCGCGCCCGCGAGCTGCTGCACTGGGCGCCCACCCACGACCCGCGCGACGTGCTGCGCGAGACCGTGGAGGGCGTCATCGCCGGCACCGGCGCCGGCTCACCGCCCCTGCTGGGCTGACTCCACCGCGCCCGACGCCCCCGACGCGGCCAGCGGTCCGCAGCCGCTGACGCGCTCACCGCACGCGAGCGCCGGGTCGATCGCCCGGACCACGACGTCGGCCGCGACGCCGAGCGCCTCGAGCTGGCGGTCGTCGAGCGCGTCCACCACCAGCCGCCGCACCTCCCGGACGTGCCCCGGGGCGGTCGCGACGAGCTTGTCCCAGCCCGCGCCGGTGAGCCGGGCCTCCATGCGCCGCCGGCCGCTCGAGCACGCGCTGCGCTCGACCAGCCCCGCGCGCTCGAGCCGCCCGACGGCGTGCGACAGGCGCGACAGGGACCCGCGGGACAGCGCGGCCAGGTCGGACATGCCGAGGGTGCGGTCGGGGGCCTCGCCGAGGGCGACCAGCACGTGGTACTCGAACAGGTTGAGCCCGGCGTCGGTGCGCAGCTGCGCGTCGAGCGTGGCGGGCAGGGTCATGAGGAGCGTGGCCACCGACGACCAGCTCCGCTGCTGGTCCTCGCTGAGCCGCGCCGGGGCGTCGGTCGATGCGGACGGCATACCTCATCCTAAAGCGACTTGAACGATCAACACGGCTGTGGGTACGGTCCGTCTTGAACATTCAAGATCGCGCGTCCGCACCAGGACCTCGACTCCCCGCACCGGAGGACCACCCATGACGCTTCTTCGTCTCGACGCCAGCATCCAGGGCGACCTGTCCGCGAGCTCCGCCCTCGCGGACACCGTCGTCGCCGAGGCCACGGCCGCCCGCCCGGGCACGACCGTCGTCATCCGGCACCTGGGCCGGGACCCGCTGCCCGCCGACGCCTGGGCGCAGGCGACCATGGCCGGGTTCGTCGCGGAGGAGGAGCGCACCCCCGAGCAGCGTGCCGCCCTCGACCTCGCCGCCGTCCTGACCGACGAGGTCCGGGCCGCGGACGCCCTCGTCCTCGCCCTGCCGCTGTACAACTACGGCGTCTCGCAGCACGCCAAGGCCTGGATCGACCTCGTCACCACCGGGGCGGGCACCGGAGTCCCCGTGCTGGAGGGCAAGCCCACCGTGCTCGTCACCACGCGCGGCGGCTCGTACGGCGAGGGCAGCCCGCGCGCCGGCTGGGACCACAACACCGACTACCTGCGGCGCATCCTCGAGGACCTGTGGCGGGCCGACCTCACCGTCGTCGAGCGCGAGTTCACCCTGGTGGGCGTGAACCCCGCCCTGGACCAGTTCGCCGACGCCGCCGCCGTCATGGCCAAGCAGGCCGAGGAGGACGCCGTCGCCGCCGGCAGGGCCCTCGCGGCCCGCTGACCTCGCCGAGGTAGTTCAGACGGACGGCGAGGTAGTCCGCACACGGACTACCTCGCCGTCGTACGGACTACCTCGCCGCTGCGCGAACTACCTCGCGGGGCTCTGAACTACCTCGGCGAGTTGCGAACTACCTCGCGCTCAGCCGTTGAAGGTGACGTCGAGCGTGATCTCGCCGACGCCCGCGAGCGCCTTCGAGACCGGGCAGCCGGCCTTCGCGGCCTCGGCGGCGGTGCGGTAGGCGTCCGCGTCGATGCCGGACGCCGAGCCCACCACGGTGAGGTGGATCTTCGAGATCTCGAGGCCACCGCCGGCCGCCGGGGTCAGCGTGACGTCGGCGGTCACGTCCGTCGCGCCGGGCGTGCCGCCCGCGTTCGCGACCTCGAGCGAGAACGCCATCGCGTAGCACGACGAGTGCGCGGCCGCGATGAGCTCCTCCGGGCTGGTGACGCCCTCCGCGGCGTCCGCCGTGCGGCGGGGGAACGAGACGTCGAACGCCCCGACGCCGGAGCTGGCGAGCTCGACCTTGCCGGCGCCGCTCTGGATGTCGCCGTTCCAGGCGGTGCGTGCGGTACGGGTGGACATAGGGAGTTCTCCTTCGTGCTCCGGGACAGGTCACGACGACCGTAACCCGCACCCGCACCGGGCGACAGCGACCTTCCAGGTGGTGGCGGTCACGTCCGGGCGGCGGGCGGCGGTGTCACCCGTACTCCTCGCGCTCCACCGGGTTCGTCCCCGTGAGCACGGCGACGAGGTCGGCCACCGACCGGCCGGCCATGGCGTCCTCGAACGAGTACTGGGGGTCGTCCTCGGCCACGCGCAACGGTTCCGTGCGCACCGTGCCCTCGAGCTCGCCGACGCCGATCGCGTCGTCGTACGGCAGCAGGGCGTCCATGCCGAGCCAGGCCCAGTGCGCGGCGCTGGGCGCGGTCGGGTCCTCGACGGCGGGACGCCAGACCAGCGCCACCACATACGTGTGCCCCACCTCGATCCGCGGCGTGTCCTCGATCGCGACGCGCGTGCGGACCCCGGCCCGGACCGTCGTCCACGGCGCCCCCGTCACGAAGCTCCCGGAGGGAGCCCGGTGCCGTGGCTCGGGGGCCGACCAGACCAGGTCGTCGACCTGCAGGGTCATGTCACGCCGGAACGAGCGCTCGCCCGGCGGGTTCCCGTCGTCGTCCTCCCGTGCCATCAGCACCTCGTCCTCGTCCACGGCCGTCACGACGACCACATGGTCGGCGTACGTCACCCAGTCCGCGGCCGTCGTGCTCGGAAAGCTCTCCTCCGCCATGGCGATCACCACGCCACCGGGCGACGCGACGTCGGTCGGCGACGCGCACGCGGCGAGCGTCGCCGCCAGCAGGACGGCAGCGACGGGCCCGCCCACCGCCCGGCTCACCGGGGCGCCGAGAAGTCCATGCCGTCGTCGGCGACGGCGACGACGGACCAGGCGTTGCCGTCGGCGTCGGACAGCTCGTAGGCGGGAACGAGGACCACCGAGCCGTCGTCCTGCGTCTGCTGCGCCAGGCCGAGCCGGGCGTCGGTGATCTCGACGTCGGAGACCGGCCAGTCGACCGGGTCGCCGGCCGCGGGCGGGGCGGGCGCGGGGGACGGCTCGTCCAGCCCGCCCTCGGTCTCGGCCTCCGCCCACATCCCCTCCTCGTCGGCGTACGCGACCGGCCAGGCGGAGCCGGAGAACCGCGGGTCGCCGAGCCGCTCGACGGCTTCGGCCGGGCTGATCACCGGGTACTCCCCGAGATCGACGGTCGCGGCGAGGAAGCCGTCCAGCCAGGCGACGCCCTTCTCCCCCACCGTCGCGCTCCACTGCGCACCGGTGCGGGTGCCGTCCACCACCTGGTAGGCGGTGACCCAGCGGCCTGGCTCGCCCTCGGCCTTCTCACCCACCTCGATCTCGAAGCCGTCGGGGTCGACGCCGAGGCTCCGCATGGCGTCGGCGAGCGCGTCGCGCGCCTCCCGGTCGCCGACCGTGGAGGTGGCCGGCTGCTCGCAGTCGGGCTCGGCCCCCTCCTCGGCGTCGCGGGCGACGGCGCCCTCGCACCGCCACGGGTCGGCGCCGGGGTCGCTGTAGCCGAACGTCGCGCTGCCGTCGGCGGACAGCCAGAGCGTCGGGCCGTCGCCGTCCCGCGGACCCACGGACCAGCCGTAGTCCCAGCGCGGCTCGCCGTCGACGTCGAGCGCCTTCGCGACCCGGGCTGCGCCCTCGCGGGTGGCGGCGTCGGTCGCGTCGAAGGCATAAGCCGCGGCCGTGCCGCCTTCCGTGGACAGTCCGTCCGCGTGGAACAGCGCGCGCCCCGACGAGTACCAGCTCGGCAGGGTCGCGTCGCCCGCCGCCGTCGACGCGGCGGCGTCGTCGCCCCCTGCGGCGCGGTCCTCCGCCGCCCCCGCGGCTGCGGAGCCCTCCGCCCCGGCGGCCGCGCGGTCGCCCTGCGGGCCACCGTTCAGCACGATCGGCGCGGCGGCACCCCCGGCGGCGTCGGCGCTCCCGGCTCCTTGCGCCGACGCCCCGCCCAGCAGGTACCCGCCCCCGCCGACGACGGCGAGCGCGGCGACCCCCGCGACCGCCAGCCACGGTGTCCGACGGCGTCGGCGAGCGGCCAGCTCGTCGCCGTCCGGAGCGGTCTCGACCTGCGCGACGAGCGGGTCGCCGTCCTCCGCCAGGCGCGCGTCGACCTTCGCCCGCAGCACGCCCGGCGACGACCCGACCCCGGCCGCCGGGTCCGCCGCACGCAGGCGCGCCAGCGGCTCGTCGTCCGGCGCCGCCCCGTCGCCTGCTCGCTCGTCGTCGTTCATCGCGCCTCCCCGGCCCTGCGGCCCCGCCGTCGCGGCGGGCGCCCTCGTCCTCGTCTGTGTGCTCAGCCCGCGTCGACTTGCGCGTCGTGGGCGTCCCACGCCGAGCGCAGCCGTGCCCTCGCGCGGGACAGCGCGGCGTCGGCTCCCCCGCGCGAGACGCCGAGCACCTGCGCCAGCTCGGCGCCACCCAGCCCCTCCCATGCGACGAGCAGGAGGATGCGCCGGTCCCGCGGCGTGAGCCGGGCGAGGACGGCGCGCACCTGGTCGTCGTCGACGGCGAGCCCGGCCGGGTCGACGTCGTCGGGCACCTCGGGCACCACGGCGACGGGCGTCGGCCGGGCCTTGCGCCGGTGGTTGGCCAGGACGAAGCCCGCCGTCCGGTAGAGCCACGGCAGCTCGGCCCCACGCGGCACGTCCGCGCGCCGACGCCACGCGGTGGCCAGCACGTCGGCGGCGAGGTCCTCCGCGTCCGCGCCCCCCGCCGGGAGCCGGCGCACGAGGTAGCGGTGCACCGCCACGGCGTGCGCGGCGAAGAGCTCGTCGAACCACGTCGCGTCGTCGACGTCGTCGGGGACGGTCACGTCCGGGTCCACCGGGCCTCCTGCGGTCCTGGGCGCGCGGGCACGCGCGCCACCCTTCGACGCGACTGTGTCGCCGTACCCCGGGGACTTGCACCCGCGCGCGCCGAGATCACCCGCAGATTCATCCCTCCGCCGTCGACGGGCGGACCTACGGTGCGGGGATGACCGTCGACACGGGCACGGCGCCCCCCGGGACGGACCCCACCACGCCGACGGTCCGCCGGCGGCGCGCCTCGCGGTGGGTGCTGCTCGGCGTGCTCGGGGTGGTGCTGGTCGCCGCCGTCTGCGGCGTGCTGCTCGTCCGCGACGCGCTCGCCGCGCGCACCGCGCTGACCCGGGCCGCTGCGCAGGTCCCCGCCGTGTCGGAGGAGCTGCGCGCCGGCGTCCGGCCCGAGGCCGACGGGTCGGCACCGGCGCGCCTGGCCGCGTCTCCCGCCCTGGCCGAGCTGCGCCTCCAGACCACGATCGCCCGCGAGTCGACCGACGGGCCGCTGTGGTGGCTCGCCGCGCGCACCCCTGTCATCGGTCCCTCGGCGGGCGCTGCGGCCGACGTCGCCGTCGTGCTCGACGACGTGACCGACGACGTGCTGCCCGCCCTCGCCGACCTCGCCGACGCCGTGGCCGCCACGAGCCGCGCGCCGGACGGCGGCCTCGACCTCGCCCCCCTGCGCGCGGCCGCACCGGGCATGGCCGCGGCGCAGCAGTCGATCACCGCCTCGCGGGCCCGGCTCGACGCCGTCGACCCGGACGCCCTCGTGCCCCAGCTGGCACAGCCCGTGGCGACGCTGCGCGACCGGGTCGACGAGCTCGCCGGCGCCGTCGCGACCGGCGACCGCGCGGCCGCCCTCGGGCCCGCGATGCTCGGCGCGGACGGGCCGCGCACCTACCTGATGCTGAGCATGAGCACGGCGGAGCTGCGCCAGGGCGGCGGCATCCCGGGCGCCATCATCCTGCTGCGCGTCGACGGCGGCCGCGTCGAGGTGGTGCGCCAGGTCGCGGCGTCCGAGGTCGGGCCGTTCCGCGCCCCCGTGCTCCCCCTGTCCGCCGACGACGAGGCCGCGTACACGGGCCGGCTCGGCATGTTCGTGCAGGACGTCACCGCCACCCCGGACTTCCCGACGTCGGCGGCGCTGGCCGCCGCGATGTGGGCGCGCGCCCAGGGCGAGGAGGTCGACGGCGTCCTGGCCACCGACCCCGTCGCGCTCGGCGGCCTCCTCGCCGCGACCGGCCCGGTGCAGGTGCCCGTGTCGCCGCAGGTCGCGCGCGCCCTCGGTCGCGACACGGTGGAGCTGACGGCCGAGAACGCCGTCGACGTGCTGCTGCGGCGCGTCTACGACGTCCTCGACCCCGACACCGCCGACGTGTTCTTCGCCGAGGCCGCCGCCGCCGTCCTCGCCCGGGCCACGGCCGACGACGTCTCGCCGGCCGTGCTGCTCGCCGGGTTGCAGCACGGGGCCGGGGAGCATCGGGTGCGCGTCTGGTCGGCCGACCCGGCGGAGCAGGCGCGGCTGACCGGCACGCTGATCGCCGGGTCGTTCGCCGCGCCGCGTGCCGCGGACGCGCTCGGCGTGTTCCTCACCGACCACGTGGCGGGAAAGATGTCGGCCTACCTGGACTCGTCGCTGCGCGTCGTCGGCACGGAGTGCACCGACGCCGGCCGGGTGGCCACGCTGGAGCTGACCCTGGCCTCCACGGCGCCCGCCGACGCGGCGACCGCGCTCCCGTCGTACGTCGCGGGGGTGCCCGGGGGCGCGAGCCCGCCCGGCACGCTCCGGCTCGGCGTCACCGTGTCCGGTCCGCGCGACGGCGCGACACCGCGCGTCGAGCGGGACGGGACGGCGGTGGGCGGCGAGGCCCGCACCACGCACGGGCGCGCCACGCAGTCGGTCACGGTGGTGCTCCGCCCCGGCGAGGACACCACGCTGCGGCTCACCGTCCCGGCCGGCCCGGGCTCGGGGCCGGGGGCCGGCGGGACGCCGTCCGGCCGGCTCGAGGTCTGGTCGACGCCGACGACGACGGCCGGCGGGCTGCTCGACGTCGAGGCGCCCGTGTGCGGGTGAATGCGCGCTCCGCCTGCGGTTTCACCCGGGTGAGACGGGGCCGCGGCGGCCTGCGCGCCGATAGCGTGAGCGCCCGAGGTCGCCCCGCGAGCACCGCCCCGAGGAGTCGAGATGGCCCACGCACGCACCGCCGCCGGCGTCGCCGCCGGTCTGCTCCTGAGCGGCGCCGCCGTGCTCGCGGCCGCCATGCCCGCGACCGCGGGCACCGACCCGAGCGTCGGCCCGAACCCGAGCAGCAGCCCGAGCACCACGGACTACCCGCCGCCCGAGGAGCCGACGCTCACCGCGCAGATCTTCCAGCCCGAGTGCGACGGCGACGTGCCCTACCTGCGCTACGCCGTCATCGCCACGGGCACCGAGAACACCACGGTGACGATCACGTGGATCAACCCCTCGGGCGACGACGTCGTCCAGGCCGGACTGCCGATGAGCGGCCGGGTGCTGTGGCCCGGGGCCGTCGTGGACGCGTCGGGCGCCCCGCTCGACTGGCCCGGCTGGCGCCTCGAGGGCGGGGTGTGGGTGGAGGGCGACGAGTTCGACTGGGTGCGCCCGTCCGTGGACGTGAAGCTCGAGGTGAACCCCGAGCTCACCATGACCGCCGCCTACCCGCCGTCCTCCCCGGGCTGCGCGACGGATCCTCCCGGGACGACCCCGCCCGAGGAGGGCGACCCGACCCCCGGCACGACCGTCCCCGCCGCGGCGCCCGCCGACGGCGCGCCGCCCGCGGACGGCGCCCCGCCCGCCACGCCCGCGGCGGGCTTCCTGCCGCAGACGGGTGCGGGCGTCGCCGGGCTCGTCGCCGCGTCCGCCGCACTGGTGGCCGCGGGCAGTGTCGCCGTCACCGTCGCGCGACGCCGCCGCACCGACCACTGAGCACTGAGCACTGAGCACTGAGCACTGAGCACTGAGCACTGAGCACTGAGCACGATCGAGCGCGATTGCGCAGGTCGGCGACGCGTCAGGTCTCCACCACGATGGTCACCGGGCCGTCGTTCACCAGCTCGACGGCCATGTCCGCCCCGAACCTCCCGGTCGCGACCTCGAGCCCGCGCCCGCGCAGGTCGGCCACGACCGCGTCCACCAACGGCTCCGCCACCGGGCCGGGCGCGGCCGCGTTCCAAGTGGGGCGGCGCCCCTTGCGCGCGTCGCCGTACAGCGTGAACTGGCTGACCACCAGCACCGGGGCGCCCTCGTCCGCCGCCGACCGCTCGTCGCGCAGGATGCGCAGCTCCGCGATCTTGCGCGCGACGGTCGCCACGTCGGCCGGGCCGTCGTCGTGCGTCACCCCGACGAGCGCGACCAGGCCGGGCCGGTCGATCGCACCGACCACCTCGCCGTCCACCGTGACGCTGGCGCGGGTGACCCGCTGCACGACCGCCCTCACGCGGCGGCCACCGGGAACGCCGGGCGCACCGCGCCCACCGGCACCCCGCCGCCCAGCACGGAGGTGACGCCGACGGCGTCGAGGGCCGCGAGGTCCGCCCCGGCGACCTCCGCCGCCCCCGCCGCGCGCAGGGCCGCCGCGAGGATGGCCGGCCGCGGCCGGTCGCCGCCGTCGAGGATCTTGAACGCCACCGCCGACCCGTCGGGCAGGCCCGCCGCGCACACGCCGTCAGCCCCGATCTTCGCGATCGCGCCCGGCACCGCGGTCATGACCAGCGTGTCCTCCCGCCCACGGCCGGCGACCATCTCGGGGTGGGCGGCCATCGCGCGCGCCACGCGTGCGGCGTCGGCGTCCGCACCCGGCGTCGAGCGCGAACCCGCGCCGGCGAGCCGGCCGAACGACCGTGCCAGGCCGAGCACCGACGTGGAGAACAGCGGCGCGCCGCAACCGTCCACGGTCATGTGCGGGTCGTCGTCGCCCGTCAGCGCGACGACGGCGGCCCGCACCGCCCCCTGCAGCGGGTGCGCGGGGTCGAGGTAGGTGGCCGTGTCCCACCCGGCCGCGACGCAGGTGGCGAGCATCGCGGCGTGCTTGCCGGAGCAGTTCTGCGCGATCCGTGCGGGCCCGTGCCCGGCCTCCTGCCAGGTGCGCGCCTCGGCCCGGCCGAGCGGCAGGTCGGGCGTGTTGCGCAGCGCGGACTCGTCGAGCCCGGCACCGGCGAGGATCTCACGCACCCCGGCCAGGTGCTCGGGAGCACCGCTGTGGCTGGCGGCGGCGAGCGCGAGCAACGGGGCCGGCAGGTCGAGGCCCGAGCGCAGCATCGCGAGGGCCTGCAGCGGCTTCACCGAGGAGCGCGGCCAGATCGTCGTCGCCGGGTCGCCCAGGGCGAGCTGCACGTCGCCGTCGGGACCGAGCACCACCAGGTGCCCCAGGTGCACCGACTCGACGAGATCCCCGCGCACCACCTCGGCCAACGGCACCGCGCCCTGCGCCACGGGCGCGACGGGCACGCGTGCGCCCTGCGCCGTCACCTCGCCCGCCACGTCACCAGCCGCCCGTCGGGCCCTGCGGGCGGCGCCCTCCGCCCGTACCGTACGGCTGGATCCGGGGCCGCACGTCCACCCAGTAGATGATCGCTGGCGTCACGGCGATGACGTTGAAGAACGATCCCGCCGTCATGAGCATCGGCGGCAGCCCGAACAACCCGATCAGCGCGGCGATGCCGAGGATCAGCAGCCAGATGTTCTTCTTCAGCTTCCCCTCGGACACGTAGGCGCGGGCGGGGCGGCGCACGGCGTCGAGGAACGCGACGAGCTGCACCACGAACACCACGACCGCGAGCGCGACGAGCAGGTAGTACTGGAGGGACCCGAAGGCGGCGGAGATCACTCGCCCGAGCCTACGGGAGCACGCGCATGCGGCGGGAGCGCGCGGCGCCGGCGACGTGCTCGTCCCAGGCGGCGACCACCGTGTCCTCGTGCGCGACGGCGAGCGCGCTCGCCACGTGCAGGGCGTCCGCGCCGCGCAGCGGCACGGGGCAGGACGCCAGCAGCTCGGCCGCGCGCTCGGAGACGTCGGGCGACACCTCGAGGGTGTGCAGCCCGGCGCTCAGCTCCTCCCACAGCGCCGTACCGCGGCGTCGCGCGAGCGGGTCGAGCACCCCGGCCCGCTCGCCGGCCGCGAGCGCCGCCCGCACCTCGGCGTCGGAGATGCGCGACGTGACCGCGACGTCGGCGCGGTTCCACAACGCGCTCGCGAGCCCGGACCCGGGCTCGTGCACGCACAGCTTCACCAGCGCGCTGGCGTCGAAGTAGACGAGGGCCATCCTGCTCCGTTCTCGTTCCTGGCGGTCGACTCTGTCGAGACCACGTCAGCGCCGGATGCGCCGCACGAGGTCGGACATGCGCGACGCGGGCCGCGACGCCGGGCGGGCGGCGGGACGCGCGACCGCGGCCGCGTCGTCGGGCAGCGCGTGCACGGGTCGCTCCGTCTCGGCGGGCGTGAGCAGGCCGTCGCGCACCAGCCCGGCGACGAGGTCCGCCGTCTGCACCCCCGACAGGCGGGCGACGGGTACCCCGCGGTCGGTGATGACGACCTCCTCGCCCGCCCGTGCCTTCTCGATCCACGACTTCAGCTCGGCGCGCAGCGCGCTGACGGAGACCTCCATGACCGACGACCGTACCGTCCCGGCCCTGCGCCGAACAGACACCGCCCGCCGAGGTGGTCCGCGAATCGCCGAGGTAGTTCGTGACACCGCGTCACGAACTACCTCGGCAGGATTCGGACTACCTCGGCGATTCCCGAACTACCTCGGCACGGGCGTCAGATGGCGCGGCGGTAGGCGCGGAACGCCAGCGACGCCAGCCCGCCCATGACGGCGACCGCGGCGGCGAGCAGGCCCAGGTGCAGCCACACGGCGCCCGGGTCGGCGAAGCCCTGCAGGGCGTCGCGCGCCACGACCACCGCCCAGTCGAACGGGTTGAACCGCGCTGCCGTGGCGATCCAGCCGGGCGCGAGTGCCGGGTCCATCACGGCCGACGACAGGAACATCAGCGGGATCGTCAGCAGCTGCGAGACGCCGATGAGCGCCTCCTGCTGCCGCGTGAGCAGCGCGACGGCGCCGGAGAGCGCGGCGAACAGGCAGCTCAGCAGCGCCACGGCGACCAGCATGACGAGCACGCCGGGGACGCCGCCGGGGAACCGCGCGCCGTCGAGCCACGCCACGCCCACGACCACCAGGGCCTGGGCGCACGCGAGCAGCGCGTACCAGGCCATCGAGGCGGACAGCAGCGCGCCGCGGCTCGTCGGCGAGGCGAGGAAGCGGTCCATGACGCCGCGGTCCATGTCCTGCACGAACGTGGTGCCGGCCCAGGCGGCGCCGCCCATCGCCGTCATCATGACGACGCCCGGGGTGAGGTACTCGAGGTAGCTGACCTCGGCGCCACCCGCGAACCCCGGGATCTCGATGACGGACCGGAAGAGCTGCCCGAACAGCAGGAGCCAGATCATCGGCTGCAGCAGGTTCATCACCATGAACACGGGGACGCGCATGCCCTGGCGGGCCTGGCGCCCCGTCAGGAGGGCCGCCTGCGTCAGCGCGCCCGTACGGCGCGGCGCGCGGAGGGTGGTCGTCGGGTCGGTCGTCAGGGTGCTCATGCCGCCACCTCCGTGGCCTCGGTGCCGGCGGTCCCGGCGCTCGTGCCCGCGGCCCGGTGGGCCGCCTCCAGGCTGCGGCCCGTGTGCCGCAGGTAGACGTCGTCGAGCGTGGGCCGGGACAGCCCCGCCGCCCGCACGCCGATCCCCGCGGCGTCGAGCGCCGCGAGCAGCGCCGGGAGCGCGGTGGCCCCGGCGTCGGCGCGCGCCCGCAGCACGCTTCCGTCGGCCGCGACGTCGACGACGCCGGGCACGCGACCCGCCACCGGGACGGCGGCCGCCGCGGTGGCGCCGTCGTCGAGATCGACGGTGACGCCGTCGCCGCGCAGCTCGTCCTTCAGCGCGTCGGGCGTGCCCGCGGTGACGACCCGGCCGGCGTCCACGATGGCGACCTGGTCGGCGAGGCGGTCGGCCTCCTCCAGGTAGTGCGTCGTGAGCAGGATCGTCATGCCGTCGCCGGCCGCCATGCGCTCGATCTCGGCCCACACCGCGGCGCGCGCCTCGGGGTCGAGGCCCGTGGTGGGCTCGTCGAGGAACAGCACCTGCGGCCGGTGCACGAGTCCGACGGCGACGTCGAGCTTGCGCGCCATCCCGCCGGACCAGGTCTTCACCAGGCGGTCGGCGGCGTGCGCGACGCCGAAGCGCTCGAGCAGCTCGTCGGCGCGCCCCCGGGCCTCGCCGGCCCGCAGGCCCTGGAGCCGGCCGGCCAGCACGAGGTTCTCGCGCCCCGTGCCCATGGGGTCGGTCACGGGGCGCTGCGCCACGTAGCCGATCGCCCGGCGGACGGCCGCCGGTTCCCGCACGACGTCGTGGCCCGCGACGCGCGCGGTCCCGCCGTCCGGCGCGGAGAGCGTCGCGAGGATCTTCACTGTGGTGGACTTCCCGGCGCCGTTGGGGCCGAGCAGGCCGAGCACGCTGCCTTGCGCGGCGGCCAGGTCGAGGCCGTCGAGCGCCCGCACGGAGCGGGCGGCGCGGCCGGGACCGCGGCCGGAGCCGTAGGTCTTGGTCAGGCCGGCGACGTCGATCGCGACGTCGGACGTGGTCGGGTGTGCGGACATGTCTCCTCCAGGGGAAATCGGAGGGTCCGGCGCACGCCCTAGGGTGGGAGTGCGTCTCGAGGTGCGGTCGTGCACCGGACCCGAGCCACCGGTCCCGGGCGATGGCAGTCGCCCGGGACCGTTCTCGTGCTCACTGCTGCGCTGAGGGCTTCTCCTCGTCCTTCCGCTCGCCGAAGAGCATCTTCGCCAGCAGGAGCATGAAGACGATCCAGCCGGCGACGAGGGCGAGCCACGACCACGACCACCCGACCGTGAAGCCCAGGACGGCGAAGACGACGAACGAGGTCATCCAGATCACGGACGTGAAGATGCCGAACCGGGCAGCCGCGTCGGGGTCCCGTTCGAACCGGTCGCCGACCGCACCATGCTCCCGGGCGACCTCACGGAACCACGCCTTCTTGCGGTTGGTCTGCGTGACGCCGAGCCCGACGAACAGGATCGCGCCCGGCACGACCGCGACCCCCGCGAAGGCGTATACCCACGAGGGGAACGTGCCGAGGACCGTGAAGAGTGCGAGCAGCAGCCCGAACACGGCGAGCCCGGTGGCCAGGTAGTAGCCGCCGGCTCGGCGGGACGGCAGCGGGTGGTTCGTCGTCGTCTCCTGCGAGAGCGAAAGCCCCACCACGAAGCCGGCCGCGCTGGCCGCCGTCAGCAGGATCCCGGCGACCGCGAGGTCGGGCAGGGCAAGGACGCCCGCCGCGTCGAGGGCCGCGACGGCGAGCAGACCGGCGAGCACCAGCGCCGCGATCACGACGCCGAGCACGAAGCCCGGCTTCGGGCGCACCTTGTGGGCGAGCATCGCCTGCGCCGTCGTCGCGTAGCCGGCCGGCGACACCGACCGGGGCGCACGGCCCGACCGCGGGGCGTCCGGCTCGTGGGGCGCGCCGGCGGCGTCCGCGACCAGCCCGCTCAGGTCGCCCAGCTCGTCGAAAGCGCGCCGGGCGGCCTCGTCCGGGGCGGCACCGCCGGCCTGCAGCTCGGCGGCCCGGGCCTCGAGGTTCGCCCGGATCTCCTCCTTGAGGTCCTGGACCTCAAGGCTCGGCTCGACGCCGGCGAACGCCTCGTCGAGGAGGCGGTGGACGGTGGTCATCGGGGGGTGTCCTTGTCTGTGCTGGAGCCGTCGGTACGGAGGAGGGAGTCGATGACGTCGCGGGTGGCGACCCACGCGTCGACGTTGCTCCGGTACACGGCACGCCCGGCGTCCGTGATCCGGTAGTACTTGCGGCGCCCGCCCTGGGACTCGTCGCCCCAATAGGCCTCGACCAGGCCGTCCTTGGTCAGACGGCGGTACGTCGCGTAGAGCGTGGCTTCCTTGATCTCGTGCGCACCGCCCGTGGCGTCGCGGATCGTCTTGTAGATCTCGAAGCCGTAGCGGTCCCCGCGACGGAGCGTCGCGAGCACGATCGTGTCGGTGTGGCCACGCAGCAGGTCGGCGGAGAACGCGTCGTCCGCCGTCGAAGTCTCAGCACGCTGCATCACGACAGGTACTGTATCTCATCAACTACTCGACGACAACGGGTTCTGGACGGGCACCGACAACCTGAGCCCGCCGAGGTAGTTCGGATCCCGCCGAGGTAGTTCGCCGCGCCGTCTGCCGGAGACCGTGCGAGCCTGCCAAGCGGGACGGGTTCCGACAGGCTCAACCACCGACGACGGCGCCGCCCGCCCGTGACAGGAAGGGCTGCCGATGGCTTCCGCACCGAGCGCACCGCCCGCCGAGCCGGAGGCGCTGCCTCAGCGCCGCGTGCTGGCCATCTTCGGCGGGCTCATGCTCGCGATGCTGCTCGCCGCCCTCGACCAGACGATCGTCGCGACGGCGCTGCCCACCATCGTCTCCGACCTCGGCGGCGCGGAGCACCTGTCGTGGGTCGTGACGGCGTACATGCTCGCCAGCACGGCCACCACGGTGCTGTGGGGCAAGCTCGGCGACCTCTACGGCCGCAAGGCCCTGTTCATCGCCTGCATCCTGATCTTCCTCGTCGGGTCGATCCTGGCCGGCACCTCCCAGACCATGGGCCAGCTCATCGCGTGGCGTGCCGTGCAGGGCGTGGGCGGCGGCGGGCTCATGGTGCTGTCGCAGGCGATCATCGGCGACGTCGTCCCGCCCCGGGAGCGCGGCAAGTACCAGGGTTTCTTCGGCGCCGTCTTCGGCGTCTCGTCCGTCGCCGGGCCGCTGCTCGGCGGCTTCTTCGTGGACAACCTGGACTGGCGCTGGGTCTTCTACATCAACATCCCCATCGGGATCGTCGCGCTGCTGGTCGTCGCGGCCGTGCTCCCCCACATCGAGGCCGGCAAGAAGCCCCGCATCGACTACGCCGGCATCATCCTGCTCGGCCTCGTCTCGACGTCGATCGTGCTGGTCACCAGCCTCGGCGGCACCACCTGGGAGTGGCAGTCGTGGCCGGTCTACGGGATGGTCGCGCTCGCCGTCGCGTCCCTGATCGGCTTCGTCGTCGTCGAGCAGCGCGCCCCCGAACCGGTGCTGCCCCTGCACCTGTTCCGCAGCAAGGTGTTCTCCGTCGCCGCCGCCGTCGGCTTCGTCGTCGGCTTCGCCATGTTCGGCGCGATCACCTACCTCCCGCTGTACCTGCAGACGGTCAAGGGGTCCACGCCCACCGAGTCCGGGCTCGAGATGACGCCGATGATGCTCGGCATGCTGCTCACGTCCATCGGGTCCGGGCAGCTCATCTCCCGCACCGGGCGGTACAAGATCTATCCGATCCTGGGGACGGCGATCACGTCGTGCGGGCTCTACCTGCTGTCGCTCATGGGTCGTGACACGACGACGCTGCAGGCGGGCCTGAGCATGTTCGTCCTCGGCGCCGGCCTGGGCATGGTCACCCAGGTGCTCGTCATCGCCGTGCAGAACGCCGTCAGCTACAAGGACCTCGGCACCGCGACGTCGGGCGCCACGTACTTCCGCACCATCGGCTCGTCCGTCGGCGTCGCCGTCTTCGGCACGATCTTCGCCAACCGGCTCGCGGGCGAGCTGGTCACCGCCGTCCCGTCGACCGCGCAGGGGCCGTGCGCACCCGACGCGCTGGCCGCCACCACGCAGACGCTCGCGCAGTGCCCGCCCGAGGTGCAGGACTGGTTCCTCGACGCGTACGCCGGCGCGCTGCACGTCGTCTTCCTCTGGGCCGTGCCCGTGGCCGTGCTCGCGTTCGCGCTCAGCTGGCTGTTGCCCGAGGTCGAGCTGCGCAGCGCCACCCGCGGGGACGGGCCGGGCAGCGCGGGGCAGGCGGCCGGCGAGTCGTTCGGGCTGGGGTCCGCCCGCACGTCGCTCGACGAGCTGCGGCTGATCCTGTGGCGCCGGGTGGGCAAGCTCGACCCGCTGCGGGTCTACGAGCTGATCGAGCGCGACAACGAACTCTCGGCCGAGGAGGCCTGGATGGTCACGCGGGTCTCGCTCAAGCGGAAGCGGTCCGTCCAGCTCATGGCCGAGCGCACGGAGGTGTCCCCCGAGACGGTGCGCCGGGTCGCGGAGGCGCTCGAGGCGCGGGGCCTCGTCGAGGTGGACGGCGACGCCGTGCTGGCCACGCCGGACGGCGACGTCGCGGCGGAGGCGATCAGGGAGTCGGAACGGCAGCGGCTGCGCCAGTACGTCGCCGAGTGGCCGGGCGGGGACGAGCCCGAGGTCGACGAGCTCGTGGAGCACCTGACGCACGCGCTGCTCGCCGACGACACGGACGTCGTCGAGACGCGCTGAGCCCGAACTACCTCGGCACGGTTCGGACTACCTCGGTGTCACATCTCGGGGAGGGCGTCGCGCGCCTCCTCGGGCGGCAGACCGGCAGCCTCGAGGAGGTCGACGACGGGCGAGCGCAGCAGCAGCACCAGCGACTGCACCTGCCAGTGCCCCGCGCCGAGGGTGCGCGGGTCGGTGTCCCGGGCGACCTCGAGCAGCGCGTCGCGCGCCTGCGCCATCCCGGTCCCCGTGCCGAGGGCCGCGGCGAGGAGGCGCACGCCGTGCGCCAGCCGGACGACGAGGTCCGCCACCGGGTCGGCCACGGGATCGACGGTGGGCGGGGGCGGGAGGTTGCCGGAGAGCGAGACGGCCGCCACCCGGTGGTCGCCGTCGTCCTCCAGCATGCCGAGCGACCGGAGCGTCGCGGGGGTGCGGCGCGCGAGGACCCGCACGGTGCGCATGGCCCGGTCGACGAGCACGGCCTGGGCGGCCAGCCGGGTGATCTCCGCGCGCAGCACCCGGTTGACGCTCACCCGCGCGATCTCGTCCGACTTCGTCGCGACGTCGTGCCAGTCCTCGAGCACCTTCTCGGCGGCGCGGCCCCGCACCAGCGCGGCGGCCAGCTCGTCGGGGTCGCCGTCGCGCAGGCCGCGCGCCACGGACTCCAGGGTCAGCGCCAGCTCCCGCGTCGCCTCCTGCGCCAGCGCGCGGATGCGACGGCGCGGGTCCCCGGGGGTGAGCAGGGCGACCAGCAGCGCGACGCCGCCCCCGACCAGCGCGTCCGTCCAGCGCCCGAACGCCCCGTTGGCCGCCACCGACGCGGGCAGGCCGACGACGACGCCCGCCTGGACGCCCGCCTGGATCGTCAGGAGGGGCCCCCGGTCGACGAACCGGGCGATGAGCGCCGAGACGCCCATGACGACGGCGATCTGCCACCAGCCCGACCCGATGACGTGCACCATGAGGTCGCCCAGCGCGACGCCGAGCGCGACGCCGGTGGCGACCTCGGCCACCTTGCGCAGCTCGCGGTCGAAGCTGAACCCCAGGCACACCCACGCCGCGATGGCGGCGAAGAACGGCTGCGTGTGCCCGAGCACGACCGTGGCGAGCCCATAGGCGACGCCCGCGGCCAGCGCGGCCTGCACGACCGGCCAGAAGGAGACGCGGACCCGCGAGATGCCCTGCCGCACACGGATGCGGCGGGGCAGGGTGCGCAGCGCCGCCCGCGCGACGTCGCCCGCGCGACGGGACACGGGGATGCCGCCCGCAGGACGGGCCGCCGGCTCGTCGCTCACGGGCACCCGCTCACAGCAGGCTCTGGGGCGCGTCCGGTCCCCGCGGGGTGAGCCCGCGTGCGAGAGGCCCGTGCGCCTCGGGCCGGTCCGCGGAGACCCCGTCGCCGGGGACCACCACCTCCTGCGCCGCCGCGACGTGCAGCTCCTGGCCGCCGACCTCGCCCACCACGGTGAGCTCGGCGTCCTCGGGCACCGAGCGCTTGACGACAGCGAGCGCCACCGGCCCGAGCTCGTGGTGCCGCGCGACCGTGGTCACGGCCCCGACGGCGCGCCCCTCGGCACCGCCCAGCCGCACCTCGGCCCCCGCCTCGGGGACCACGTGCTGGGAGCCGTCGAGGTGCAGCAGCACGAGACGACGCGGCGGGCGGCCCAGGTTGTGCACCCGCGCGATCGTCTCCTGCCCGCGGTAGCAGCCCTTGTGCAGGTGGACGGCGGTGCGCAGCCAGTCGAGCTCGTGCGGCACGCTGCGGTGGTCGACCTCGTGGGCGAGCCGCGGCCGCCACGCCTCGACGCGCAGCGCCTCGGTGGCCCAGGTGCCGGCGAGCCGCCACCCGGCCGCCTCGCGCTCGGCGACGGCACGCTCCAGGTCGGCGCGCGGCACGAGGACCAGCCTCCAGGGACGGTCGGCCCCGGGGTGCTCGTTCTCCGGCGGGCCGTACCGGGTGCCGCCCTGGGCGACGCGCGGCCAGGTGTCCCACCAGGTCACGGGCTCGCCCTCGGCACCCTCCGCCGCGACAGGCTCGCCGAGCGCCGCGTACTCGTCCGAGAGGTCCTCGATCTCGACCCGCATCATGAACTTCATGCGCTCGAGCCAGGCGGCGAGGGGCGCGGCGTGGTCCCCCTCGGTGACCAGCCACGTGGCCTCGCCGTCGTCGACGACGCCCGCGGCGTGCTCGACGTGGCCCTGCGGGGACAGGACGAACAGCTCGGTGGAGGTGCGCGGCCCCAGTGCCTGCACGTCCTGCGAGGTGATCGAGTGCAACCAGGTCAGCCGGTCGGGCCCGGCGACGCGCACGACGCCCAGGTGCGACTGGTCGACGACGGCACCGCCGCGCGCGAGGGCGCGCTGCTCGGCCACCGGGTCGCCGTAGTGCCAGGCGACGCCCTCGTCGGCGCCCGTGGCCGCGACGGCACCGTGCCGGGACAGGAGCGGGGAGGCGGCCATCAGTCGGCCTCGACCCGGTCCAGCTGTGCGGAGGCGTAGGAGCCGAGCGGGTGCCCGAACGCGGCGAGCTCCTCGACCCACATGAGCCGCCCCTCGACCAGGCCGTACAGCCGCTTCGCGGCGGTGACCTCGGCGGCGGTCGACGTGCGGGCCACGAAGTCGGTGGCGAGGTCGACGCGGCCGTTGCCGACCACGCCCAGGAACAGGGACAGCCGGCCCGACGCGTCGGTCACGAGCACCTCGAGCGCGTGCCGGTCGTCCTCGAGCCCCTCCGGGCGGTCGCTGGACACGCGCCAGTAGCCGGTCTCCGTCGACCAGACCGTGTCGGGCTCGTCGTCGCCCGCCCCCTCACCGTCGGCAGCGGCGGCGGAGCGCACGCGCAGCGTGGACTCGAAGCGCAGGTAGGGGCCGCCGTCGTGGTCGAAGACGAGGTCGTGCACGAACGGCGTCTCGTCGATGCCGGTGTACTCGATCACGCCCTCGCCCCGCCAGCGGCCCACGAGCCACGCGAGCGGGTAGGTCTCGGGCGCGAGGCCCTCGGGGAAGGCGAAGGGCATCAGCGCTGGCCCTGGAACAGCTTGTAGACGACGTATCCGGCGAACCAGACGATCGTGATCGACACGACGACCAGCAGACCGGTGAACACTGCCTCGAGAGCATGGATCGACATGCCGCGATCCTACCCAGCCGCCCCGGCGTCGGTCAGCGCGGGGGTGCGCCGGGAGTGTCCGGTGTGAGTAAGGTCGCCGCCCATGAGCACCCCCACCGCTGCGACGCCCGCGCGCTCGCTCGTGATCAAGACCACGTCCGGGACCGAGCGAGCGGAGGCCGCGAACCAGGCCCTCACCGTCGCGGCGGCGGCCGTCGCCGCGGGCGCGGAGGTGAGCCTGTGGCTCACCGGGGAGTCCGCGTGGTTCGCGGTTCCCGGCCGCGTCGCGGAGCTCGCCCTCGAGCACGCGGCGCCCGCCACCGACCTGCTGGCCGCCGTCCTCGCCGCCGGCTCGGTCACCCTCTGCACGCAGTGCGCCGCCCGCCGCGGGATCGGTCCCGACGACGTGCTCCCCGGCATCCGCATCGCCGGCGCCGCCGTCTTCGCCGAGGAGGTGCTGCGGCCCGGCGCGCAGGCGCTCGTCTACTGACCGTCGGGCCGGCGCGTGTGAGGCGCGCCACCTGGTGCCCGCAGACCCTCCCGCCGGGCGCGTCCGGTGTCGTAGATTGAAGTTTGAAGCACCGCGCCGCCCCGCCCCGCCCCTGCGCCGAGGCCGCGGAGCGCACTCCACGAGGCCGCCCCCGCCCCCGGCGGGCGCCGGCCCACCGACGTCCTGATCCCGGAGAACCGCCCCATGACCTCGCCCACCCGGACCTGGAACGACCTCGTCATCCCGGCAGCGGGGACGTACCTGCTCGACGAGGCGCACAAGCGCCTGGGCTTCCTCGCGATGCACATGATGGTCAGCCCCGTGCGCGGTGAGTTCCCGGTGGGCACGGCGGCCATCCACGTCGCCGAGGACCCCCTGCGGTCGTCGGTGTCCGCGACGCTCGAGACGGCGACGATCACCACGCACAACCCGGACCGCGACGCCCACCTGCGCAGCCCCGACTTCCTCGACGTCGAGAACCACCCGACGATCGAGTTCCGCAGCACCGGGATCGAGTGGCGCACCACCCAGGAGGACCCGATGTTCTCCTGGGCGCGGCTGAAGGGCCGCGCGCCCGGTCGCACCCCCGCTCCGCAGCAGGCGATGCGCACGTCCGCGAAGTTCCTGCTGCACGGCAACCTCACGATCCGCGGCGTGACCCACCCGATCGCGCTGAACGCGGAGTTCGGCGGCGCACGGCAGGACCCGTTCGGCAACGACATCTTCGGCTTCAACGCCGTGGCGGACTTCGAGCGGGAGAAGTACGGCCTCACCTGGAACGTCGCCCTCGAGGCGGGCGGCGTGCTCGTCGCCAAGACGGTGCGCATCGAGCTCGCGGGCGAGGCTATCCGGCAGGCCGCCCCGGAGCCCGCACCGGCGATCTGAGCCGGGTCACGGCCCGGCCCGTCGGGGCTTACGCGAGGACCAGGCGCCCGACGACGAACACGAGGATGCCGCCGACGGCGACCGGCGCCGTGACGGCGGCCAGCACCGCCCGGCGGCTCGTCAGCGCGGGCTGACGCTCGAACAGCAGGCGCAGCACGGCGACCACCAGGCCGGTCACGGCGCCGGCGACCAGGCCGCTCACCGGGTCGATCGACGGCAGGAGCGTCGCCGCCCCGCCCGCCACGACGGCGCCCAGCGCCACGCCCACGAGCGATCCCACCCAGCCGCGCGCGACGGGCGTCGCGGACACCGCCGCCGCCACCGCGAGGCCGAGGGCGCTCACGACGACCAGCGACGCCCCCGCCTCGGAACGGCCCGCGGCCACCCAGCCCGAGCAGCACACGGCCACGACCGCGCCGGTCACCGTGCCGCTCACGGACTCCACGAGCCGGGGCCGCCCGCCGCGGCGCAGCATCTCCGCGACGAAGGCCAGCACCAGCGCCATCGCGAGGACCAGCGGCACGTTGCGCAGCACCGGCTCGCCCTCGGTCGCCCACGCCACCGCGACCGCCCCGAGCCCCGCGAGCGCCACGACCACGGTCGTCCCGCCCTGCGCCGGGAGCCGCAGCAGCGGCGCCCATCCGGTCGCGAGGAGCAGCACGAGGGCCCCGGCCACCGCCGTCAGGGGCAGGTCGCCGTAGGCGTCGAGGGCCGCGGCGGCCGCGACGACGGCGGAGAGGACGGCCGTCCAGACGGCACGGGTGGTCACGGTCACGACGACGAGTGTGGCAGACCGTGCGGCGCGACCGACCCCCCGCCGGCAACGTCCCGAGCACCTCCAGGACACCCCCGACACAGTCCGGTCAACGAACGGAAACGCGCCCGCAACACGGTTCGGGGCACACTGCGGGGACTGGTCGGTAGACCGGGACGGGTGCGGTGTGACCAACACCGCAGCCGCGGTACGTTGGCGGACGCACCTGTCGGACGCTGTCGAACGGACCGTCCGACGACCGGGAGGAGGTGCCGGTGGCCGAGCTGCTGATCCTCACGCCCGCGTCAGGCGGATCCGTCGAGGTACTGCCCGCACTGGGCCTGCTGAACCACCGGGTCCGGGTGCTGCCCATGGAGCCTTCGGCCCTGGTCGACGCCCCGGACTCCGACGTCGTGCTGCTGGACGCGCGCCGCGACCTCGTCGCCGCCCGCACCACGTGCCGGCTGCTGCACGCCACCGGACTCACCGTGCCCCTCGTGCTCGTGCTCACCGAGGGCGGCCTCACCGTCGTCACGCACGAGTGGGGTGCCGCCGACCTGCTGCTCGAGACGGCGTCGCCCGCCGAGGTCGAGGCGCGGCTGCGGCTCGTCGTGGAGAAGTCCGCGCGCGGCCCCGTCGACGACGGCCCGCAGGAGATCGCCGCCGGCGACCTCGCGATCGACGCGGGCGGCTACACCGCGCGGCTGCGCGGGCGTCCCATCGACCTCACCTACAAGGAGTTCGAGCTCCTCAAGTACCTGGTGCAGCACCCCGGCCGCGTGTTCACCCGCGCGCAGCTGCTGCAGGAGGTGTGGGGCTACGACTACTACGGGGGCACCCGCACCGTGGACGTGCACGTGCGGCGCCTGCGCGCCAAGCTCGGCCCCGAGCACGAGCAGCTCATCGGCACCGTCCGCAACGTGGGCTACCGGTTCGACCCGCCGAAGGAGCCGCGGCCGGTCGAGGGCGAGGAGCCGGGCGGCGCGACGGCGGAGGGCAAGGGCACGGCCGGGCGCACGGCCCCGGCCCGCTGACGCCGCCCCCGCACAGGCCACGGCTCTTCGCAGCGGGTAGGTTCGACCGGTGACCGCGATGTCGGACTCCAGCGATTTCTCCAGCGCCCTGGTCGAGGGGCCCTGGCGGCACGAGCTCGTGCCCGCCAACGGTGCCCGCTTCCACGTGGCGCTGGCCGGTCCCGACCGGACGAACGGCGGCCGCAGCCCGCTCGTCGTCCTGCTGCACGGCTTCCCCCAGTTCTGGTGGGCGTGGCGGCACCAGATCGGTCAGCTCGCGGACGCCGGGTACCGGGTGGCGGCGATGGACCTGCGCGGCGTCGGCGCCTCCGACAAGCCGCCGTCCGGCTACGACGTCCCGACCGGCACCCAGGACGTTGCAGGCGTGGTGCGTTCGCTCGGCCACGACCGGGCGGTCGTCGTCGGGCACGGCACGGGCGGCATGACCGCGTGGTCGATGGCGCGGCTGCAGCCGGCGGTGACCGCGGCCGTGGCCGCCGTCTCGGCGCCGCATCCGGGCCGGCTGCACGTGTCGGGCCGGCAGCTGCTCACCCCGCTGGCCCGCCGCCAGCTCGCCGCCTACCAGCTGCCCACGCTGCCCGAGCGTCGCCTCACGGGCGGCGACCAGGTGGCGCGCGTGCTGCGCGACGGCGCGGCGCGGCCGCTCGGCACGGACGCCTTCGAGCTCTACCGCACCGTGATGCGGATCCCGTTCGCGGCCCACACCGTGATGGAGTCGCTGCGCTGGATGGTGCGCTCGACGCCGCGGCCCGACGGGCGCCGCTACCTCGCGGCGCTGCGCCAGCCGGTCGACGTGCCCGTGCTGCAGGTGCACGGCACGCTGGACGGCTTCCTCGACCCGCGGAACGCCCCCGTCGACGGTGCGGCGCTCGCCCGCGACTTCCGCTACGAGACCGTCGACGGCGCCGGGCACTTCCTACCCGAGGAGGCGCCCGACGAGGTCGGCAAGCTGCTCGTCGACTGGCTCGACCACGCCCTCGCCGGCTGAGCCGCGACCACCCCGCCGGTCGAGCCTGTCGAGACCGCCACCGACGTCAGCCCCGCGGCCCCGGCTTCACGAGCTTCGCGGCCGCGACCGGGTCCGTCTCGCCGATCCCGAACGACGGGCACCACCGCGCCACCGGGCACGCCCCGCAGGCCGGCCGCCGCGCATGGCACCGGCGCCGCCCGTGCCACACCAGGTGATGGCTGAGCATCGTCCAGTCCTTCTTCGGGAAAAGCGCCCCGACCTCGTGCTCGACCTTGACCGGGTCCTCCTGGTCGGTCCAGCCGAAGCGGCGCGCGAGGCGGCCGAAGTGCGTGTCCACCGTGATCCCCGGGACGCCGAACGCGTTGCCCAGCACCACGTTCGCCGTCTTGCGGCCCACGCCCGGCAGCGTCACCAGGTCCTCCAGGCGAGCCGGGACCTCGCCGTCGAACCGTTCGACGAGCGCCTGCCCCAGCCCGATGATCGAGCGCGTCTTGGCGCGGAAGAAGCCGAGCGGCTTGAACAGCTCCTCCATCTCGGCCGGGTCGGCGCCCGCGTACGCGGCGGCGTCCGGGTACCGGGCGAAGATCGCCGGGGTCGTGGCGTTGACCCGCACGTCCGTGGTCTGCGCCGACAGCACGGTGGCGACCAGCAGTTCGAGCGGCGTCGTGAAGTCCAGCTCCGCGCGGGCGTCCGGGTACGTGACCGCGAGCTCGCGGTCGATGCGGCGCGCGCGGCGCACCAGCGCGACGTGCGACTCCCCGGTGGGCGTCGCGTCGGCTGAGGTCGCGGAGGCTGGCGTCGTCGGCACGTGGCGAGCCTAGCGACGCCCGCCGACACCGCCTCCCGGCGCTTCGTCGTGCCGCGATTTGGTGAGGTGAGGCAGACTGAGAACCGGAACACACCCACTTGACAACCCCCGGACGACCGCACCCCACCCGGGGAGGCCGCCCCCGAACCACGTGAGGAATCCTGTGGACGACACCGTCGTGCTCTCCGCCCCTCTCTTCGCGGACATGGAATCCGAGGAGACGAAGGCGCTCTTCGAGTCCATGATCCCGGTCGAGCTGACCCGCGGAGACGTCCTCTTCCGCGAGGGCGAGCCCGGCGACCGGCTCTACGTCATCGCGCAGGGGAAGATCAAGCTCGGCCGTCGGTCGAGCGACGGCCGGGAGAACCTGCTGTCGATCCTCGGCCCCGGCGAGATGTTCGGCGAGCTCTCGCTGTTCGACCCGGGACCCCGCACCGCGACGGCCTCGTCCGTGTCCGACGCGCTCGTCTACGAGCTGCGCCACCAGGCCCTCGTGCAGTGGATCGCCGCGCACCCCAGTGTCGCCACCACGCTGCTCGGCGCCCTGGCCCGTCGCCTGCGCCGCACCAACGAGACCCTGGCCGACCTCGTCTTCTCCGATGTCCCCGGCCGCGTCGCCAAGGCCCTCCTCGACCTCTCCGCCCGCTTCGGCGAGCCCAACGACGACGGCATCCGCGTGGCGCACGACCTCACGCAGGAGGAGCTCGCCCAGCTCGTCGGCGCCTCCCGCGAGACCGTCAACAAGGCGCTGGCCGACTTCGCCACCCGCGGCTGGGTCCGCCGCGAGGGTCGCGCCGTCGTCCTGCTCGACATCGACCGCCTGGAGCGCCGGGCGCGCTGACCGCGTGGGCCCGCGGCGCCGTGCCGCCGCAGACGGAAGGGGCGCTCTTCGCCCGGTCGCGTTCATGCGCCTCTGGGGCGCCCGGCTTCCGGAACGCTACGACCTGGGCGAAGGGCGCCCCTTCCCGTCGCCCCCTCACCCCGCGGTTCGCGCCCGGGCCATGACTCGGGTGCCGCCGGGTCCACGGGCTGCGACGTCCGGCCGGACGGCTGACGGTCAGGGGCGGTAGCCACGCACGAAGACGCCCACGCCGGCCACGATCCACGTGTCGCGTTCGGGCAGCGCCGCCCCCGGCGGGCCGGGCGTCGCCGAGACGAGCCTGCCGAGGTGGACGGCGGCGCGATCGGCGTCGTCGATCCGCAGCCAGCCCGCGTCGGACCACTGCGCGAGCCGGTCGGCCAGGGCGCGTTGCACCCGCACGGGCCCCGCCTCCCACCACGCCGCGACGACGTCCGGCCCGAGGTGCGCCGCCTCGGCCCGCACCTGGCCGATGAGGGCCCGGTGGGCCGCGGACTCCGCACTCCCCCGCAGCCACGCGACGGCGAAGCCGACCAGCGCCGGCTCGATCTCCGCGGCGCCCGCGACTCCGTCGAGGTGTCGTTTCACCAGCTCGACCTCCGCCTCGGCGACGCGGCCGGCCGAGGCCGCGACGACGGCGTCGAACAGCGCCGACTTGTCGGCGAAGTGCTTGTAGATCGTCCGGGTCGACACCCCGGAGGCCTCGGCGATCGCGCCGATGCTGGCGCGGACGTACCCGTCGGACGCGAACACCTCGAGCGCCCCTGCGACGATCGCCGCCCGCTTGTCCGCACGCAGCCGCCCGCTCGCGGGCCGGTCGCCGTCGTCGCCCATGGCTCTCCTCCTGCCGCTCGCTGGCGTGGCCGAGACTAGCATGTAAAGTGCTCGTTGTACTTTACCGATGAGTCAGGAGCATGAGATGACCCGCATCGCCATCCTCACGGCAAGCACCCGGACGCACCGACGCGGCAAGGCGGTGGCCGACTGGACCCTCGAGACCGCGCGCCGGGTCGGCCCCGTCGACGCGACGTTCGAAGCGCTCGACCTCGCAGCGTTCGGGCTCCCGGTGCTCGACGAACCCGCGCCCGCGGCGTGGGGACTCGTCGCCCACGATCACACCCGCCGGTGGTCCGAGGCGGTCGCCGGCTTCGACGGGTACGTCTTCGTGACGCCGGAGTACAACCACGGCGTCCCCGGCGTGCTGAAGAACGCCGTCGACTACCTCTTCTACGAGTGGAACGACAAGGCCGCCGGCTTCGTCAGCTACGGCGTCAACGGCGGCGTCCGTGCCGTCGAACAGCTGCGCCAGACCGCGGCCGAGCTCAAGCTCGCCGACGTGCGCACCCAGGTCGTGCTCAACACCTACACCGACTTCGACTACACCGGCCTGGACGTCACGGACCCCACGGTCACCGGGCTGTTCTCGCCGGCCGGACGGCACACCGACGACCTCGCCCAGCTGCTCGACGAGCTCGTGACGTGGAGCCGGGCCCTGGCTCCGGTGCGCGCCCTGGCGGGCGCGCGCTGATGGCCCCGGCCGCCTCGCGGCCGGCACCGGGCGCCCGCCGGGCGACGTCCGCGCGCGCGACGCTGCTGGTCGTGCTCGCGGGCTTCCTCGCCCTGCCGATGTCGATGTCGGGCGCGAGCGTCGCGATCCCCCGGATCGCCGCCGGCCTGGGCACCGGTGGCGCGGCCGCGCAGTGGGTGGTGACGGCATACTTCCTCACCGCCTCCGCGCTCATGCTGATCTCCGGGTCGCTGGCCGACGCCGTCGGGCGGCGAAGGGTGTACCGGGCCGGCGCCGTGGCCTACGCGACCGGCAGCCTCGCCGCGGCCCTCGCACCGGGGATCGGCGTGCTGCTCGCCGCCCGGGTGCTCACCGGTGCCGGGGCCGCGGGCGTGATGGCGGCCGGCGGGGCCCTGGTCGCCGCGACGTTCTCGGGCAGGGCCCGCACCCGGGCGTTCGCGGCGGTGGGCACGACGGCGGGCCTGGGGCTGGCACTGGGCCCGCCCGTATCGGGATGGCTCGTGGACGCGCTCGGCTGGCGCCTCGGGTTCGCCGTCTTCGCTCTGGCGGGCCTCGGCCTGGTGGCGGGGACCTGGGCGCTGCCCGAGAGCCGCGCCGCGACCCGGCCGCGCGTCGACTGGGCCGGGGCCGCGCTGATCGCGTCCGGCCTCGCGGGCACCCTGCTCGCCGTCTCCCAGGGACCCGGTCGCGGCTGGACGGACCCCCTCGTCCTCGGCGCCGCCGCCGTCGGCGTCCTCGGGATCGGCCTCGCCGTCGCCGTCGAGAGGCGGGTGCCGCACCCCGTGCTGGAGCTTCGGCTGCTGCGCCGTCGCCGGTTCATGGGCTGGCTGCTCGCGGCGGGCACGATGGCGCTGGGGTTCGGCGGAGTGCTGTCCTTCCTGCCCAGCTACCTCCAGTCCCCCGCCGGGTACAGCGCTACCGCGGCCGGCGCGGTGATGCTGCTGCCGACCATCCCGATGGTGGGCCTGCCGCCGCTCGCCGCCGCCGCGATCAACCGCGGCGCGAGCCCGGGGGCGCTCGTCACCGGCGCGCTCCTGCTGCTGGCCGCGGGCAACGCATGGCTCACCGTCCTCGCACCCGACGTCGGCCTCGCAACGCTCGCCGGCCCGCTCCTGGCCGTCGGCGCGGGCGTCGGACTCGCGTCCGGGACCATCGATGCGCAGGCCATGGACCAGATCGACGAGGACCACGTGGGCATGGCGGCCGGGATGCTCAACACGGTGCGAGCGGCCGCCAACGCGCTCGTCCTGGCCCTCTTCGGCGCTGCGCTCGTCGGGCTCCTCTCCGCCCGGCTGGGTTCATCGGAGCTCGCCGGACGGGTGGTGACGGGCAACGTCCCGGCGGCGGGTGCCGACACCCTCGCCGCCCACCTCACCGACGTCTGGCACCTCACGCTGTGGGCCGCCACCGGCGTGTGCGTGGCGGGCGCCGTCGCGACCGGCGTCCTGGTGCGCGACGGCGCCCGGCGGAACGGGCGGTGACGCGGCTGCGGGTGGGGACGCGGCTGCGGGTGGGGACGCGGCTGCGGGTGGGGACGAGGTCCTGCGACGGACCTCGTCCCCACCCGCGGGACCAGCGACGAGAGCACCTCGGTCAGGAAGTGAGCTCCACGATCAGCTCGACCTCGACAGGCGCGTCCAGGGGAAGCGCCGCAACCCCGACGGCAGAACGCGCATGCACGCCCGCGTCGCCGAAGATCTCACCGAGCACGTTCGACGCGCCGTTGATGACGCCGGGCTGACCGGTGAACGACGGATCCGAGGCGACGAAGCCCGTCACCTTCACGACCCGGGCGCCGTCGAGGGTCCCCACGAGCGAGCGCACCGCCGCGAGGGCGTTGAGCGCGCAGGTGCGCGCCAGGTCGGCGGCGGTGTCGGGGGCGACGAGGCCGTCGCCCTCCCCCACCTTGCCCGTCACCGGCAGCGCCCCGTCGACGAACGGCAGCTGGCCGGCCGTGTAGACGTAGTTCCCGGAGCGGACGGCGGGCACGTAGCTCGCGACGGGCGGGGCGACGTCGGGCAGGGAGATGCCGAGCTCGGCGAGGCGGGCCTCGGGCGAGGCGCCGGCGGTGGTGCTCATCACTGCCCGCCGGAGGGGCGCTTGAGGTAGGCGACCAGGTTGGTGCTGTCGGGGCCGGGGACGACCTGGACGAGCTCCCACCCGTCGGCCCCCCATTGGTCGAGGATCGCCTTCGTGTTGTGGATCAGCAGGGGGATGGTCGCGTACTCCCACGTGGTAGCCATGCCGCGATCGTAACCATCGGCCGACGTCCCGACGCTCCCACGACCGGTCCACAGAACCTGCACAGCGGGTCGTCGCCGCCTGGCCGTGCCGAGACAGGGTCAGCCCTTACCCTGGTGGGCATGGCCAAATCCGACCCTCGCCGCATCACGCGCACGATGCCGGCGACGCAGCTCGTCGCGCTGCTGCTCGCGTTCGTCCTCGCGGCCGGTGTCGGCGGCGTCCTCGCCGCCGGCCTGGTCATCCCGATGGTGGCCGGGGCCAACGCCGCGGCGGACAGCACGGTCGCGATCTACGACGAGGTGCCCGCGGAGCTGGAGCCGCGGCCGATGTCGCAGCAGTCGCGCATCTACGCGGCCAACGGCAAGCTGCTCGCCACGTTCTACGCGCAGAACCGGGTCGTGGTGCCGATCGACGAGATCTCGGAGTCGATGCAGCACGCGGTGATCGCCATCGAGGACGAGCGCTTCTACGAGCACGGCGGCATCGACGTGCAGGGCATGACGCGCGCGCTGGCCAACAACGTGGCCGGCCACGCCACGCAGGGCGCCTCGACGCTGACGCAGCAGTACGTGAAGAACATGCTCATCGACCAGGCGCTGCAGGACGGCGACCAGTTCGCCGTCATCCAGGCGAGCGAGGACTCGATCTCCCGCAAGCTCACCGAGGCGAAGATGGCCATCTCCCTCGAGAAGACGATGAGCAAGGACGAGGTGCTGCAGGGCTACCTCAACGCCGCCCAGTTCGGCTCGCGCAGCATCTACGGCGTCGAGGCGGCGGCCCGCTACTACTTCGACAAGCACGCCTCGGAGCTGAACGTCGTCGAGGCCGCCACCATCGCCGGCATCACGAAGTCGCCGAGCCGCTTCGACCCCACGGTCAACCCGAAGGACGCCAAGGAGCGGCGCGACATCGTGCTGCAGAACATGTGGAAGCTCGGGTACATCTCCACCGAGGAGCGCGACGAGGCCAAGGCGACGTCGATCAAGAAGTCTCTCGACGTGAACCCGACCGAGATCGGCTGCAGCGCCGCCGGCGACTCCGCGTTCTTCTGCGACTACGTCACCAAGGAGATCGTCAACAACCCGGTGTTCGGCGAGACGAAGTCGGAGCGGCAGCAGCTGCTGTACCGCGGAGGCCTCGAGATCCACACCACGCTGGACCCGAAGAAGCAGAAGGCGGCCGCGCAGTCCGTCGAGGACGCCGTGAACCCCGGGGACGCGAGCGGCCTGCAGTCGGCGATCGTCTCGGTGGAGCCGGGCACGGGCAAGATTCTCGCGATGGCGCAGAACATCCCGTACACCCCGTCGGAGGGCGGCAAGAACACCACGCGCGTCAACTACTCGGCCGACCCGACGCACGGCGCCTCCGGCGGTTTCCAGGTGGGCTCGAACTTCAAGCCGTTCGTGCTGGCGGAGTGGCTCAAGGAGGGCCACACGCTGAGCGAGCGCGTGAACGCGACGAAGACGGCGCGCTGGCCGCAGAACTTCCAGACGCCGTGCGTGGGCAACCTGGCCGCGGCGGAGCCGTGGGCGCCGGCCAACTCGGAGGGCGTCGAGGTCGGCTACATCTCCGCCCTGGAGGCGACGTACGAGTCGGTCAACACCGCCTACGCGGCCATGGGTTACCAGCTCAACCTGTGCGACCTGCGCACCACCGCCTGGGACATGGGCTTCCGCCCCACCCGGTCAGTCCAGGACGGCGGGCGCGTCGTGACGGCGCCCGAGGAGACGGACATCGACATCCAGGCGCCGATGATCATCGGTACGCAGGAGTCGACGCCGCTGTACCAGGCCGCGGCCTACGCGACGCTCGCCTCCGGCGGCACCTACTGCTCGCCGATCGCCATCACGAGCGTCACCGGCCCGGGCGGCAAGGACTACGACGTCCCGGACGCGAACTGCGACAAGGACGCGCTCCCGGAGAACGTCGCCAACACCGTCGTGTACGCCATGGAGAAGGTGTTCTCCGGCACGGGTACCGCGCGCGCCCTCGGTGGTCTCTCCGACGGCCGCCCGGTGGCGGGCAAGACGGGGACGTCGCAGCTGTCCGCGCAGACGTGGTTCACCGGGTTCACGCCGAACCTGTCCACGTCCGTGTGGGTGGGCAACGCCGACAAGCCGAACGAGGACCACACCAGCGGCAACGTGGTGAACGGCCAGTACCACCGCATCCTCTACGGCTCGACGATCGCCGCACCGGCCTGGAAGCAGTACATGGACCAGGCCGTCGACGGCATGCCCGTCGAGGACTTCGGCAACGCCGACCCGGACCTGGTCGGTGTCGGGGCGATCCAGCCGTCCACGCCGGACGACGGCGGCGACGACTCGTCCGACGAGGGTGACGGGGACAACGGCGGCGACGAGGGCAAGGGCGACGAGGGCAACGACCGCGGCGGCAACGGCAACGGCCGCAACGACGCCGAGGCTGCCTGGGACGCCGTGACGAACGGCGACTGGGACGCGCTCGGCGACGCGTGGGGCGACAACTGACCGCCGGATGGCAGGTGGCGGGCGGCGTCGCCGCGGTCGGCCTCGCGGGCCTCGGCTACGCCCACCTGGAGACCAAGCTCTTCACGGTGCGCCGGATCACGGTGCCCGTGCTGCCGGCAGGTGAGCCGGACCTGCGCGTGCTGCACGTGTCCGACCTGCACCTCACGCCGTCGCAGGGCCGCAAGATCGCGTGGGTACGGTCGCTGGCCGCGCTGGAGCCGCACCTGGTGGTGAACACGGGTGACAATCTGGCCCACCACGACGCGCTCGGTCCGCTTCTGCACGCGCTCACCCCCCTGCTCACGACGGCGCCCGGCGCGTTCGTCATGGGCTCGAACGACTACTACGCGCCCGTGCCGAAGAACCCGGCGCGCTACCTGCGCCGCGACACCCGCGTCGTGCACACGCGGCCGGCCGAGCTGCCGTCCGACGAGCTCGCCGGCGCGATGGTCGCCGCCGGCTGGCGGGACCTCACCAACCGTCGCGACACGGTCGAGGCGGACGGCCGCCTGCTGTCGCTGGTGGGCGTCGACGACCCGCACCTGGACCGCGACGAGTTCCCCCCCTCGTCGCCGGGCCCGGACACCGACGCGGTGCTGCACCTGGGCGTCACGCACGCCCCGTACCGGCGCGTGCTGGACCGGATGCACGCCGACGGCGCGGACGTCGTCCTCGCCGGCCACACGCACGGCGGGCAGCTGCGACTGCCGGGGTACGGCGCGCTCGTCACCAACTGCGACATCGACCGCCGGCGGGCCAGCGGCCTGCACGGCTGGCCAGGCCCACGGCCGGACGAGACCGGCGGGAACGGCTCCACGTGGCTCCACGTCTCCGCGGGCGCGGGCACGTCTCCGTACGCGCCCGTGCGCTTCGCGTGCCGCCCCGAGGCGACCTTGCTCACGTTCACCGCCCGGTAGACGGATCTCGTTTTCGTCCAGGCCGGATCGTCGGCTATTCTAGGCAGGCTTCCACAGGAGAACGGTGTTCTCCGTGCGTGGGGGCAAGTCCTTCGGGGTGTGGCGCAGCTTGGTAGCGCGCTTCGTTCGGGACGAAGAGGTCGCAGGTTCAAATCCTGTCACCCCGACCAGCCGAGAGGCCCTCTGAACAGCGGAAACGCTGGGCAGGGGGCCTCTTGCATGCGCTACGTCCGGTCCTGGGGGCCTGCCGCGGGTCGACGGATCAACCTACGAAGAGGTCCCAGGTTCCTGACATCGATCGTCCTGGCCGCCCCCGGCCCCCTCCCCCGGGAAAGCCGCCGTCATTGGCGACGGGCGGCGGTCAGACGTCATCGGCTGGGGGCGCCACAGCCCAGTCCGCGAGGTCCGTCACGGCGGGCTCCGGCCCGGGGACGCCCGAGGGCAATGGCTCGAGCAGCACGCTCAGCCGGAACTGCGACGCCTGGGGGCCCGTGACGACGAGCTTGCTGACGCCGGTGTTCGGCGTCTGGCCGTCCGGGTTCGGCGACGTCGGCAGCGGCACGGCGTCCATCACCGAGAACCGGGCGCCGTCCGGCGCGTCCAGCAGGGCGGCACGCAGCTGCCGACCGTCGAGCGAGAGCATGGCCGACCGGCCGTTCGCCTCCACGTCGACGGCGGCCGTCGTGTGCATGAACCACCACGCCTCGACCGGAGCGGACGCGGTGAACTCGTCCTGGACGACGAACCGGCTCCGGCCGTCGATCAGCGCCACCCCGCGGCGCCAGCTCGTCACTCCCTGGGCCGCGTAGGCCTCCGACAGGTCGGCGACGGCGAAGCTCGCGGCAGGGCCGGACCCGGTCGCCACCAGGTCTCCCTTCGCGTCGACGGCCTGGCCGGGCGTCGCGTCGGGATTGATGACGAGGGTGTTCTGCCCCTCGGGACGCTTGCGGTAGTAAGTCCAGCGCCGCCCGTCCGGGCCGGCCGACCAGTACCCAGGCAGGGCGTAGCTCTCCGACCCGAGCTCCGTGGCCCAGCGAACACCGAGCGCGTCGATCACGAACGTGCCCAGGTCGAGGTCACCGTGGCTGGCCGCGTTGTCCCCCGCCTTGAACCCGAAGAAGTTCGCGGTCGGCCTGTTCCACGCGCTGCGCGACAGGAAGGCGGAGACTGCGCGGAACTCGCGGTCCAGAGGCAGGTCGGCCTCGTCCGGGGGCACGGCGTCGATCAGCCCCTGCCACATCAGGTGCAACGGGGGAAGCGGGCGCGACGGCCGTGGGGCTCCCTGCTCGGCCCACCATGCGTGCACGGGCTCGCCGTAGTGCGCGGCGAGCCAGTGCGCGGCAGTACCCCCGGGGTGCCCGCTGATCGAGGCGTCGGAGTAGTTGAACTGCTGGCCGGCAGGGCCGGTCATGTAGATCGCGAAGTCGACCGTGCGGTCGAGCCCCGAGGTCTCCGCGATGCCGAAGTCGTCACCGATGGCTGTCTCGAGCGATGCCATCGTCGGGACCAGGAACCGCGTCGCGTAGCCCCAGTACGTGACACCCTCGGGGAACCCGCCGTCAGGCCCGTACTCCGCGAGCGCCACGGGGAGCGAGCCGATCGCGTGATGCATGGCCTCGTTCGCGACCTCCGGCACCTCGTCGCCGATGGCGAGCGCCGCCATGATCGTGCCGCCGTTGCAGACGATGTTCCAGTTGTTCGAGCTCGTGGTCCACCTCGCGCCGGACTCGTGCTGCGCGATCGCGGGCTCGAGCCCGAGCGTGACGATCGCGTCCCGCACGACCTGGCGCTGCGCGTCGTCGAGGTACTCGTGCAGCCAGTCGTAGCCCACCGCGAAGGCGTGCAGGAGCTCCGCGACGGACAGGAAGCTCTCCGGGTTCCAGTCCGGGAACGCGGCGACGGCCGCCATCTCCTCGGCGGCGCGTCCCGCGTACCGCTCGTCCTCCGCGAGCCGGTACGCCATAGCCAGCACGTAGAGGCGACGCTGGACCTCCCGGGTCACGACAAGCAGCGTGCGCCCGTCCGGCAGCTCGTACCGGGAGACCGGCATGGCGAGCAGCGCGTCCGCGTGCGCCAGGAGCTCGTCGTACAGCTCTGCGGTGAGGTCGTGGCTCGTGATGCGGTAGGCGATCCCGGCGAGCGCCGCGTCGTCGACCATGAGGCGCGGGTGGTTCGGTCTGAGGAGCGCCGCGATGTCCGCGGGCGTTGTCGGAGAGGGCAGGTCGACAGCGGTGTCACGTGAGGTCATCCATGCTCCTGTGGAGTTGACGGTTCTGCGTCGCCGGTCAGTCCGAGGGCCCGTGGCTCGAGCCGTTCCCGCCGCCGGGAACCTGGGGACGGGTGCGCCCGCGCTCGCAGGACCGGGCGACCGTGAGGTCGTCGAACGTGCTCTGCGTGGTTGCGGTGAGCCCGACGCCCCCGCTTCGCACGACGGTGTCGCGGCCCTCCAGGATCTGTACCCCGTTCAGCGTCGCGGTGATGCGGTCGCCCTGAACGGCCGCGCCCAGCCGGACGGGACCGTCGAGGGGGTCGCTGAGGGCGACCGTGTCCACCGTGACCGGGCCCGACCGGTCGGCCTCGCGGACGATGCTCGCGTACGAGGTTCCCTGGTTCGTCCTGCCGACGTGGACGCGATACCCATAGGAGTCCGTGGTGTCGCGCAACGAGACACCCGCGTTGCCGACGCCGTGGATCGTGACCGTGGTCTCCGCGACGAAGTCGCACTGTTCGGAGAACCGGGCCGGCAGCGTCGATTCGGCGAGCACGTGCGCGCGGGCGTCAACGGGCGTGAGGGTCAGTCGACCGGAGCTCACGGAGGCCTGGCCCCGGATGGCGCGCCAACTCGTCTGATCGAGTGCCTCTGTGACGGTGATGTCGTCGAAGGTCGCGGCCCGCCGGTGCGTGTAGACCGCGACCCCGCCGGTCGGCAGCTGGCTGTCGGTGGCGGAGATCGACGTGTCGCCGACGGCGGCGACCAGCTCGCGCCCGACCGCGGAGACGGTCAGCGTGTGCGCTGCGTTGGCGTTCAGCTCCAGCTCGGTCTCCGCAAGGAGCGTCGACGTCCCGTTGTAGACCTTCACGAGCTGCAGCGTCGCACCGGTCGACGAGTTGAGGACGTTGGCCCGGTAGTAGTTGCGGGAATCGTGGTAGCGGAACGCCAGGCCGGTCCGGGCGGTGATCTGGTGCGCCTTCCCGGGATCGATGTCCGCGGACACGATCACGTCGTCCGGCACGCTCTGCAGCATGGCGAACGACTGCACGTCCGCGCTCGAGGTCTGCGCCAGCGTGCCGTTCGACGGGTCACCGCCGAGCGCCCAGGCGCCCAGCACCGGCGTCCAGCCCTCGAGCCCACCGTAGAAGCCGTAGACGCTGCGGCCCAGGCTCGCGTCCTCGAACTCCTCGTCGAGCACCGGCGTGGGCGCGAAGGCCGGCTCGACCGACACGGTGACGAGGTCACCGGCACGAGTGAAGGCGGTCGGCGTGCCGTTCACCTTCACCGCCTTCGCCTTCGGAGCGCGGATCGTGAGCGTGCCGGTGAACGGGTCGCCGAGCGAGATCCGGGCGGTCGCGCCCCGCAGCTCCACGCTGACGTCGGACACCGTTCCGGACGCGTCGACGACCGTGTCCCCGTCGTCCACCAACGACGTCCCCCGGGTCAGCGCGTACCGCGAGAGCCCGCCGCCCGTGGAACGCTCGAGGTACGCGGTCTCGGCGTCGGTCGCGGCGACCCCGAACTCCCGCGACGACGGCGTCGCCTCTCGCGAGAGGTAGAAGCGGCCGGTCGCGTCCGGCAGGTCGATCTCCATCGCGGTCGCCACGGAGTGATCCACCCCGGGCAGCTCGATGCGCGTCGACGTCACAGCAGGCGCTCGGCCGGCCTCGCCGGGAAAGACGACGGTGTCGAGCCCCGTGTCACCGGTGGCGGACCAGTCGTACGACAGGAAGTCGACGTCCGTGCGCACCTCCTCGCCCACGCGCACGGCGCCGTCCTCGTGGACGCTGGCCGTAACGTCGACGCCGGCCGGGGCCACGGGAACGAGCTGCACCCCGGCCGTCGACGTGGCGCCGGGGACGGCGTCGAACCCGACCGTGGCGACGCCCGTGGCCTGGTCGACGGTGACCGGATCGCCAGGGAAGTGCCACAGCTGCCGGTAGTCGTGCCCGGCGGTGTCACCGGTGAGGTCGTCGGAGACCACCCAGAAGCCGGGCTTGACGAAGTAGACGACCCGGTCGTGCGCGACCGGCCGGTAGCCCATCGCCTGACCGCGATAGACGTCGAGACCCGCGCTCGACCGCCAGAGCGACATCGCGCGCGTGACTCCGGCGGCCTGCGCCTTTCCGTCGACCTCGATCGTGTTGTGCGCCTCGGTCGTCCTGCGCATCCAGTCGTTCGTCGGGGTCGCGCTGTAGTCGCCCACCCCGGAGTCGACGATCAGCGGACGGCCGTACGCCGACATCACCAGGCTGAGGTCGTCCGGATGCCGGTGCGAGGCGGTGTAGCTGGAGTTGTGGTTGTTGATCAGCATGTACTGCGCGTCGGCGTCCCACCCCGAGCGCTGAACGGCGAAGCTGATCGGATACAGGGTGGACCCCAGCGTCGGGGGCGTGCCCTCCGTGCGCCCGGAGGCGACCCAGGTGAAGTCGGACCACGAGTGGCGCTCACCGGCCGCCCGGATGGCGTTCCTGCCCGCGTCGACGTTCGGTGTGTCGCCGATCAGCGCGGCCTCGAGATCCGGCTTCCGCGTCGCGAACAGCACGTCCGCGATCCAGTCCGCCGATTGGATGATCGCGTCGGGAAGGTTCCGCCCGTTGGCATCGGCGACGCGGATCATGGTGTTGATCAGGTCCGCCACGTAGGCCTGGTAGTTGAACGTCGGCTCGCGGTACACGCCGTCGCTCTGCATGTACGCGCGCAGGAACCGCTCGACGGACCGCACCGCGAACGACTCCCAGCCGAGGGACGACCTGAACTCGGGCAGGTACACCGCCGCGGAGTAGATCGATCGAGCCATCGACATGTACCAGTTGTTCCCGACATGTATCTGCAGCACCTGCGTGAGGAGGTCGGTCGTCTCGTGCACGCCGGACAGGTACGCCACCAGGTCGCCGGCCTCGGTGGTCGGCTCCGTCCGGAACACGGAGAACGCGCTGACGAGCTGGGCCAGCCGCTTGCCGGCCGACAGGTTGCGAACCTGCGGCCAGCTGGGGTTGTCCGCGAAGAAGTCCAGCGAGATGTCCATCCACGCCCTCGCATAGGCTGCGCGCTTCCCCGGGTCGCTCTCCTTCAGGTAGGCGTTCGTCAGCGTCGACATAAACGTGAGGTCGCTCATGAGGACCTGCGCGCTGCCCGGGGCGCTCTCCGTCCCACCCCAGAGGTCCTGCCAGTCGACATCGATCCTCTGCGCGGCGTCGTCGTAGAAGTCACGGGTTTCGGCGCCGAACCGGAAGATCCCGGCCGCGAGCTCGTCGGCGGTGGCGTCGTGCGCTCCCCCGTCTCCCGCTGTCGGGTACTCGACGCCCGTGCGACCCGAGTAGTACGCCTTGAGCTCCTCGGCGGCGCCCGCCTCGTCGCCGGCCGCGAGCTCCGCCGCGACGTCGGCGAGCTCCGGACGCGCCAAGTCGAGCAGCTCGCCGAGATCCGACATGTCCGACGCGGCGGCTGTCACCGGCGACAGACCCGTCGCCACCACCGCGAGCGCGACTGCAGCGGCGGACATCGCATGGGCACGACGGCGGAATCTCCGCCGGGACAAGCTCCGTTCCATCTCCGTGACTCCTCTTCGGTGAAGGTGTTCGACCAGTGCCTCGACGGCGGCGCGAGCGTCGTCGCCTCAGCCGTCGAGCTGAGCCCAGGCCTCCTCGTACTCGGCCTTGATCTTGTTGCCGACGGCGGACATGTAGGACTCGACCGCGGCTGCCCAGTCGGCGACCGGCTGGTTCCCGAGGAGGATCTCCTGCTCGGTCGCGGTCAGCGCCTGCAGTGCGCTCGCCCCCTCGCTGGCGGCGGCCTCGGAGTAGAGCCCCTCCGTCGGGTTGGGCACGGTGAGCTCCAGACCGGCCTCCTGGTGGTCGAACTGGTCCCGTACGGCCCGTTCGTTCTGCGACTCGAAGATCACCGGAGAGTTCTCGGTGATGTACCGCACGGGCAACGTCGCCTGGTTGACGCCCTCGGGCGTGAGCACCGGGTCCGGGCCGTCGAGGGTGAAGGTCTCGCCCTCCTTGCCGAACCGGCGGGTGATGTACTCGGTGCTGCCGAACGGCGCGGCCAGCCAGTCGAGCACCCGCAGGATCTCGGCGAGACGCTCCGGGTCGTCCTGCGCGGCGACGGCCGAGAAGTGCGAGGCCGCCGGGCCGGCGGTGCGCACCATCGTCCCGCCCTCCTCCCGTGCGGGAGAGAGCATGCCCGTGAGGCGGAACCCGTCGATGCCGGCCCCCTGCAGATAGAACTTGGGCCATCCTGCGTAGTTGCCGATCTGGAACGCGGTCGTGCCCGCCATCATCCACTCGTTGCGCTGGGTGTTCTGGGCGGCGTTGCCGTCGGGGTGCACGACACCCAGGTCGTTGAGGGCGACCGCGTCCGCCAGCGCCTGCTCGTATCCCGGCAGCCTGCCGTTGAAGGTGAAGACGCCGGCGTCGTCGACCGACCAGGTGTTCGCGACGCCGTTCGTCTCGAGCAGCACGGTCAGGGGCGTCTGACCGAAGGCCCAGCGGCCCTCGCGTTCGTCCGTCAGCGCCTTCGCCATCTCGGTGAACTCCTCGAGCGACCCCGGCTGCAAGGACAGCCCCGCTCGCTCGAGGATGTCCGCGCGGGTGTACAGCACGGTGCCGATCAGCGAGCGCGGAACCGGCACGCCCCAGATCCGGCCGTCATAGACCGTGCTCCGCCAGGAGGGCGTCGGCAGTGCGGCGAGGTGGGGGTAGTCCAGCACGGCGTCACCCGAGAGGAGCTCGGTGAGGTCGGAGAACTTCGCCGCCAGCATCTTCGGCATCTGCTGCTGCTGGCCCTTGACCGCCACCACGTCGGGCAGGTCGTTGCCGGCGATCGTGGTCGCGAACCGGGCGTCGTACTCCGCCGCGGGGGTGTACTCCAGGTCCAGGTCGGTACCCAGCGCCTCGTTGATGCTCTGCCACAGCGCGTTGTTGCTCATCTCGGGGGCGACAGGGTCATAGGTGAAGGTCAGCGCCCGGATCGGACCGCCGGATGCCGGAACCCTGCTGGTCACCGCCGTGGGCGGGTCCGGATAGGTGAAGTAGCCCGGGGACACGCCCGGGTTGCCCGAGGTGAGGTCGGGCGGGAACGTGTCGAAGGGCTGGTACGTCGGCAGCAGCGCAGCACCACCGCCACCGGTGGCTGCCGGACGAGGCGGCGAGCCACCCGGCGTGGGTGAGCAGGCCGCCACCAGGCCCATCGCCCCCAGGGTGCCGGTGATGCCCAGGAAACGACGACGAGAGACAGTGCCAGTCATGAGGAACCTTCCGCAACATCGAGGACGGGGAGACGGAACCGGTGATCAGCCCTTGACGGCGCCGATCATGAGGCCCTTGGTGAAGTGCTTCTGGAGGAACGGGTAGACGAGCAGGATGGGGATGATCGAGAGGACGAGGACCGCCATCTGGATGGACAGCTGCGGCGGCAGGCTCTCGGACCCTGCGGAGATCTCGTCGACACCCATCGGCGTCTCGTTGACCACGTAGGTCCGCAGGACGAGCTGCAGCGGCCATTTCTCCGGCGAGCTGATGTACAGCAGGCCGTTGAAGAACGCGTTCCAGTAGCCGACGGCGTAGAACAGCCCGACGACGGCGATCACGGCCCTGGACAGGGGCAGCACGATGCGCGCGAGGATCGTCAGGTCGTTCGCGCCGTCGACGCGGGCGCTCTCCAGGAGCTCGCCTGGGATATCGAGGAAGAACTCCCGCATGACGATGACGTTGAAGGCGTTGATGAGCACCGGGAGGATCAGCGCGAGCAGGTTGTCGAGCAGACCGAGCTGCTTGACCACGAGGTACATCGGGATCATGCCGGGGCTGAACAGCATCGTGAAGAGCACCGCCAGCAGGATCGGGTGCGAGCCGAGCGACCCGGGCCGTGACAGCGAGTACGCGAGCGCGACCGTGCACGCCAACGACAGCAGCGTGCCGACGGCCGTCACGAGGATGCTGATCACCAGTGCGCGGGTGACCACGCCGCCGGACAGGATCGCCTGGTAGGAGGCGAACGTCGGGTCGCGGACGAGCAGCACGAAGCCGCCGTTGGCGGTCACCTCCTCCTGCGTCGCGAGCGAGGTCGAGACGACGGCCAGGAAGGGGAGGATGACGGCGGCACAGCCGATCGCCAGGATCAGGCCGCGCAAGGCCGTGATCACCGGGTGGGGTCGCCCCATCCAGGCCGGACGGCCGCCCGGCGTCGAGGGCCGCGCCTTCCGCGGTCTGTTCGCGAGCCCCAAGGGAGAGGTCGTGGTCACTTGTGATACACCCCCCGCTCGCCGAACCTGTGCGCGAGCTTGTTTGCGCCGAGTACCAGGAGCACCGAGATGACGCCCTTCGTCAGGCCGACGGCGGCAGCCTGGCCCCAGTTGCCGCCGACGATTCCGTGGTTGTAGACGTAGGTGTCGAGCACCTCGCTCGCCGTCACGCCGACCGCGCCCTGCTGCAGGATGATCTGCTCGAAGCCGACGGTGAGGGCGTCCCCGAGCCGAAGGATCAGCAGCAGGACGAACACCGAGCGGATCGCCGGGAGCGTCACGTGCCACAGCCGCCGCGCGGCGCCGGCTCCGTCCATCGCGGCCGCCTCGTACAGCGAGGTGTCGACCCGGGAGATGGCTGCCAGGAAGATGATCGTGCCCCACCCGGTGTCCTTCCAGATCACCTGGCTGGAGATCAGGACCTCGAACAGCTCCGGCACGCCGATGATGGAGAAGGTCGGCAGGTCGTGCCCTCGAAGGAACGTGTTCACCATCCCCGCGTTCCCGAGGATCTGCTGGAACAGCGCGACCACGATCACCCAGGACAGGAAGTGCGGCAGGTAGAGGATCGACTGCACGGTCCGCTTGAGCCGCTCGGAGATGACCTCGTTCAGGAGCAGGGCCAGCGCGAGCGGCAACGGGAACACAAACAGGACCTGGATCAGCGTGATGATCAACGTGTTCGTCAACGCGTTCACGAACAGCGGGTCGCCGGAGAAGATCACCCGGAAGTTCTCCCAGCCGACCCAGGGGCTCTCGGCGATCGTCAGGAACGGGAGATATTCCTTGAACGCGACGACGTTGCCCAGCAGCGGGACGTAGTGGAACAGCAGCACCACCACCAGGCCCGGGGCGGCCAGCAGCAGCAGGAGCCGGTCGCGCCGCCATCGGGCGAGGGTCTGGCGGGAGAGTCGCGGCGGGCGAGTGGTCGCGCCCGGCGACGGGTCCTTCTGCGCGGACGTCCGTCGCGGCCGGTCAACGAGCTGGGACAAGGTCTGCCTCCTGGGCCCGTGACGTGTACTCGGATGCCCCCTCGCCGAACAGGACGGTGCGGGCCACCTCCTTCAGGCGGCCGACGGCAGCGGCGTTCATGGCCGACGACGTCGCTCGGGACGCCGCCTCGTCCGACAGCAGCGCCTCGACGGCCGCGGCCGCGCCGTCCGGGCCGCCCGGCTCGACCTCCACGACGACGTCCGCCCCTCCGAGATCGGCGTGCATCTGCCCCTTGATGGTCTCGGTGGGCTGACGCACGTAGATCGTCGGCGTGCCATGGACGGACGCGAGGATCGGCGAGTGGCACTCCATGCTCACGACGGCGCGGGCGCGGGCGTACACGGAGCTCGCCTCCTCGAGCGTCCAGTACCGGTCGAGGACCAGGACCCGGTCCCGGACGTCGGCCGGGATGCGCGGCAGCAGCTCGTCGCGTGCCAGCTCCACCGCGTAGCTCATCTCCGGCACGACGACGGCCGGCTGGCCCGTCGAGCGGACCCAGGTGGCGATCGCGGCCGTCAGGGTGTCGAGGTCGAACCCGACGGTGCCGGCGTTGATCGCGTACAGGCGGTCGAACTCCCGGGTGCGTTCCGTGCCGTAGATGTCGGGGTACGGCGTGTAGCGCAGCCGGGGCACGAAGCACCCGAACTCCCCCGCCGCCAGCCCCAGCGATCCCAGGACGACGTCGCCCGCGGTGTCGTCGCGGTAGCGATAGGCGAACGTGCCGTCGGGACCGAACTCCAGCACCTGGGGGCCGGCCCCCTGGGCACGCAGGAACTCGAGGCTGATCGAGTCCCGTGCGAACAGGAACTCGGCGTCGTCGATGATCGCGCGGGCGTCGTCCTCGAGGAACGTCGCCGGAAGCGCCCGCGTCATGACGCGCAACCGCTCGAGCGAGCCCCATGCGCGCGGGAACAGCGGGTCGACCGTGACGCCGGCGTAGCCGTACGGGCGGTCGCTCTGCTCGCGCCATGCTGCCAGCTCCGGCACGAGCGAGGCGCTCGCCGCCGAGCCGTGCACGAGGACGTCCGCGGAGTCCCACACCGTGGCGAGCTCCAGCGTCGTCGGCACACCGGCCTCGTCCAACCCGCCCCGCACGATCGTGACGGTCGGGACCGCCCGGCGGATCATCGCCTCCTCGCGCTCGCCGAGGCGCATCGGCCACAGCGTGATGCGGGCATCTGGCTCGGAGTCGAGCAGGGCAGTGATGAGGCCGGGCGAGTGGGCGACGTCGCCGATGTTCGCGTTCGCCCAGGACGAGCGCAGGAGCACGGAGCGGGGCGGGCTGGTCGTGGAGGTCAACGTTGTCCTTCCGTAGCGCGGCGTCTTCACCGCGATCCCGCGGCGCCCCTCGCTGGACGTCGCTGACGTTTCGTTGCGTCACGGTAGCGAGTGACGCATCGTCACGTCAATGGTTCGTCACCTCGTCATGACGGGGACGAATGCGTCGGGTGCGCTACCAGGGGCGCGGCGAAACCTGCAACGGCGCCGTGCTCTCGCGCGTGATCAGCACCGGTGCCGGCTCGTCGACGAGGCCGAACCGTGTCGGCGAGCCTTCCAGGATCGCCGCGATCGACTCGACGGCGCGCGCGCCGAGCTCGGCCATCGGCATGCGCACGGTCGTGAGCGCGGGGCGGACGTCACCGGCGATGTCCGCGTCGTGGATCGCGATCACGGACAGGTCGCCCGGGATCGAGATACCTGCCTCGTGAGCCGCCGCGTGGATGCCGATGCCCGAGAGCACGTTGTCGACCACGAGCGCCGTCGGCCGGCGGCCGGAGTCGATGACCTCCCGGAGAGCCGCAGCGCCCGACTGGGACCCGTAACCGGTCGGGATGGCGTCGCGCGCCTCGAGGCCGGCGTCGAGCATCGCGTCGGCGTAGCCCCGGTGTCGCTCCAGCGACGGGACCCACCGCTCGCCGCCCACGTACTCGATGTCCCGGTGACCGAGGCCGAGCAGGTGCTGCGTCGCCACCCGGCCCGCCGCGGCATCGTCGATCGCGAGCCATCGCCCGTCCAGGCCGTGGCGTCCCTCGATCAGGATCACCGGGGTCGGTCGGGCTCGCAGGTGGGCCAGCACCTCGTCGTCGATGAGGCCCTCGCTCCGCAAGATGATGCCGTCGATCGAACCCTGCCCCAGGAGGTGCGCGAGGAAGTGGCTGCCGGAGCGCATCCAGCGCGCGTCGCCCAGCACGACCGCCCACCCGTGCGACTCCGCGGCGTCGTAGATACCGTGAAACATGTCGCGGTAGATCGGGTTCTCGAGCTTCTCGACGACGACGGCGATCGTCCCGGAGCGCTGACGGCGCAGAGCCCGTGCGGCATTGTTCGGGACGTACCCCAGCTCCTCGATGACGGCCTCGACCCGAGCACGCGTGTCGTCGCTCATCCGCGTGTGCTCGGTGCCGTTGACGACAGCGGACACCACGGAAACCGAGACTCCGGCGCGGCGCGCGATCTCCTTCTGGGTACCCATCCGCGACATCGTACCGACGTAACGTCAAGTCAGGCAGGACGGGCGAAGTCCGATGCTCCCGGTCGCGTCGTGGCCGGTCAGCGCCTGGTCTCGTACCGGGTCAGGAGCACGCCACCGGGGAACGTCCGGGTCTCCACCAGGTCCAGGTTCACCCAGCGGTCCAGGGCCGGGAAGAACGGCTTGCCACTGCCCACCAAGGTCGGTGCCGTGACCAGCGTGTACTCGTCGACCAGCCCGGCCCGGACGGCAGCCCCGGCGAGTGTGGCGCCGCCGATGTCCAGGGGTTCGCCGTCCTCGGCCTTGAGCCGGGTGATCTCGGCGACCGCGTCGCCGGTGAACACGCGCGCGTTCCAGTCGACCGTGCTGCTCGTCGAGGAGAACACCACCTTCGGCACGTCCCGCCAGCGTCGGGCGAACTCGATGTGCGCCGGGGTGGCGCCGGGCTGTTGATCGGCGGTCGGCCAGTGGGAGCTCATGTTCTCCCACAGCCTGCGTCCGTACAGCGCCAGGCCTGTCGCGCCGACCCGGTCGGACCAGAACTGGAACAGCTCGTCGCTGGGGACGCCCCACCCGAGGTCGTCCCCGGGCGCGGCGACGTAGCCGTCCACGCTCACGTTCATGGCGAAGGTGAGTCTGCGCATGGCGTCTGCCTCTCGCGAGTCGTTTCGGGGTCAGACCAGCACGGCGCGGAGAAATCATCGGGCGGACGACGGCGAGACGGTCGCCAGCAACGGGGAACTGTGGCACCGTCGGCCACGGCAGCCCTCGTCCCCGCTGGTCAGGAGTCCACCATGCCCGCGCCGTCCACCGCACCTGTCCTTGTCGTCGGAGGGGGCCTGGCGGCCGCCAGGGCCGTGGAAGCCGTGCGGGAACAGGACGACGACGTCGACGTCGTCGTCGTCACCTCCGAGGGGCACCGCCCCTACGAGCGTCCGCCGCTGTCGAAGGCCTACCTGCGCGGCCAGGCGGAGCCCGACGTGATCTACCCGCTCAGGGCCGGCTGGTGGGACGACCATGCCATCGACCTGCGCACGCTCACCACGGTCGTGGACCTCGCCCCCGGCGACCACGAGGTCACGTTCGCCGACGGCTCCACGCTCGGCTACTCCCGGCTGCTGCTCGCGACCGGCTCCACGCCCCGGGCGCTCCAGGTGCCGGGCCGCAGCCTCATCGGCGTGCACACCCTGCGGACGGTCGACGACGCCGACCTCCTCGCCGGCATCCTCCTGCCCGCGTCGCTCGAGGGTGAGGGCAAGGTCGTCGTCGTCGGGGACGGCTGGATCGGCACCGAGGTCGCGGCGTCCGCGCGGATGCTCGGCCTGGACGTGTGCCTCGTCGGCCAGACCGAGCACCCGTTGGAGCCGACGCTCGGGCCGGAGCTCGGCTCCCTGTACGGGCGGCTGCACGAGGATCGGGGCGTCGCCCGGCACCGTGGTGACGTCGTCGAGTTCACCGGGGAGTCGGGCCGGGTCAAGGGCGTCGAGCTGGCCGACGGCACGCACCTGGAGGCCGACCTCGTGGTGATGGGCGTGGGCGTGACGCCCAACGTCGGCATCGCGTCGGCCGCGGGGATCGAGATGCGTTCCCGCGACCTCGGCGGCGGCATCGCGGTGGACGGCACGCTGCGCACGTCCGCCCCCGACGTCTTCGCCGCCGGCGACATCGCGTCCGTCCCGTCGCCGCACTACGGCCGCCCGCTGCGTGTGGAGCACTGGGCCGTGGCGCAGGACACGGGCACGCACGCCGGCCGCGCGATGCTCGGCGACGACGCCACCTATGACGTCCTGCCCTACTTCTTCAGCGACCAGTACGACGTCGGGATGGAGTACAAGGGCTTCGTCGACCTGCGCGCCGGGGGCGCCGACCTGGTGGTCAGCGGGTCGACGGACGACCGGGAGCTCGTCGCGTTCTGGCTCCGCGACGGCGAGGTGCAGGCCGGCATGGCCGTCAACGTGTGGGACCGCATGGACGACGTGGAGGAGCTGATCCGCTCCCGCCGCCAGGTGCCGCGCGCCGAGCTCGAGGCGTTCACGGGCTGACCGTCGCGAGCGGGCCGACGGCGGGGCGGCCGAGGGCGCGCACGCGCCAGCCCGCGGCCGCCCACCGATCGGCGTCGAGCGCGTTCCGGCCGTCCACGACGACGCGCCGCGCGGGCGCCAGCAGCGCCGGGTCGAGGGCGCGGAACTCCTCCCACTCGGTGAGGTGCAGCACCAGGTCGGCGCCGGTGACGGCGTCCTCCACGGTGTCCGCGTAGCCGAGCGTGGGGAACATGCGTGCCGCGGTGGCGTTCGCGCGCGGGTCGTGCACCCGCACGTGCGCGCCCTGCAGCTGCAGCTGGGCGGCGACGTTGAGGGCCGGCGAGTCGCGCACGTCGTCGGTGCCGGGCTTGAACGCCGCGCCCAGCACGGCGATGCGACGCCCGAGCACGCTGCCGCCGCACTCCTGGACCGCCAGCGCGACGGTGCGCGACCGGCGCCGCATGTTGATGGCGTCCACCTCGCGCAGGAAGGTCAGCGCCTCGTCGACGCCGAGCTCGCCGGCGCGCGCCATGAGCGCGCGGATGTCCTTGGGCAGGCAGCCGCCGCCGAACCCGAGCCCGGCGCTGAGGAACTGGTGGCCGATGCGCGCGTCGTGCCCGATCGCGTCGGTGAGCGCGACGACGTCGCCGCCGGCCGCGTCGCACAGCTCGGCGATCGCGTTGGCGAACGAGATCTTCGTGGCGAGGAACGCGTTCGCGGCCACCTTGACCAGCTCGGACGTGGCCAGGTCGGTGACGAGGAACGGCACGCCCGCATCGACGACCGGTGCGTACAGCTCGCGCAGCGCCTTCTCGTGCCGCGGGTCGGTGACGCCGACGACGACCCGGTCGGGGCGCAGCGTGTCGTCGACGGCGCGGCCCTCCCGCAGGAACTCCGGGTTCCAGGCGACGCCCACCTCCACGCCCGCGGGGGCGAGCTCGTCGGCGAGCTGCTGCAGCCCGGCGGCGGTGCCGACGGGGACGGTCGACTTGCCGACGAGCAGGGCGTCGCCGCGCAGGTGCGGCACCAGCGCGGCCACGGCGGCCTCCACGTGGCTCGTGTCGGCAGCCATCGAGTCCCGGCGTTGCGGCGTCCCGACACACACGAAGTGCAGGTCGCCGAACGCCGCCGCCTCCGCGGGGTCGGTCGTGAACCGCAGCCGGCCGGAGGCGGTGTGCCGCTCGACCAGCTCCGCGAGCCCCGGCTCGTAGAACGGCAGCCGCCCCGCCGCGAGGTCGGCGATCTTGGCCGGGTCGGAGTCCAGGCCCAGGACGTCGTAGCCCAGCTCTGCCAGGCACGCGGCGTGCGTGGCACCCAGGTAGCCGGTGCCGACGACGGTGACGCGGATGGGCTCCGGCGCGTCGTGCGTCGTGACGTCGGGCGGGGTCGTGTCGTGGCGGTGCGTCATCGGTCCTCCAGGTGGGTGAGCAGGGTGGGGTCGTCGAACGTCGGAAGCCGGTCCAGGCCGGCCAGGAGCGCGCCGGGGACGTCCCGGGGCGCGGGTCGGAAGGCGTACACCGCGGCCAGCCGGGCGCGCGCGGCGACGGCCCAGGCGCGCAGCGCGTCCGGGCCCGGACCGTCGGGCACGATGCCGTCGCGGTCGGGCCCGGTGCCGTAGCCGTCGATGACGGCGCGGGCCACGCGGGCGGCGCGCGCCGGCGGGCACACGCCCTGGTGGACGCGGAGCTCGAGGTGCACGAGCAGGTTCGCCAGGTCGAGCGCGGGGTGCGCGACGGCCGCGAGGTCCAGGTCGAGCAGGCCCACGCGCACGCCGTCGCCGCCGTAGCCGTCGACCAGCAGCTGCTTGTCGTGCAGGTCCCGGTGGGTGAGCACCGGGCGGCGGACGGGGGCGCCCTCGAGCGCATCGCGCACCCGCCGGACGACGGCGTCGGCGTCCGCCGTCGTCGTCGCCCCGTGGGCGACGGCCAGCCCCCAGAAGCGGGCCACGACCGCGGTCTCCGCCGCGGCGTCGTGCTGCGTGACACGGGCCGGAGCGGGTGCGTCCTGCAGCCGTCGCAGCCCGCGCCCCACGGCCCGGCCCGCCGCGTCGAGCACACCCGCGGGCGTGCTCGCGTCCCTCAGCAGCACGTGCAGGGTGCGGCCGGGCAGGGCGGTGGTCGTGACCCACCCCTCCCCCCGTCCGACGACGACCGGGGTGGCGAACGCCGCGGGCGGGACGACGACGTCGCCGGGCTCGCGGCCCGGTCGGGTCACCTTGGTGTAGGTGCCGGCGGGGTCGCGCACGACGCCCCGGCGCCCGGCACGGTGCGCGACGAGCACAGCGCCCCGCCGCACCCGGTCGGCCAGGCCCGGGAGGCGAGGGTCCGCCCCGCCGGGCTGCAGGACGAGGCCGCCGCCCGCGGTCGGCACCGCCCCCGGCCGCACGGCGTGCCCGGCGCCGCCGGTGCGGGCGCCGGCACGGCGGTCGGCCCGGGCGGCCGGCGCGGCGTCCCAGCGCCCGGCCAGGACGGCACCGTCGCGGGCGGCGCCGACCACGAGCAGCCGGTCGGCCGACCGTGGCAGGACGGCGCGCAGCACGTGCCCCTGCGCCGCGAACGCGTCGGCCAGGGCCGCGGCGACGGGCGCCGTGCGGATGCGGGGGGCCGGCACGGCGGCGGGCGCGGCGGCGGGTCGCCACGGTCGAGACGTCGTCGGTCCGCCGCTCCGCGACACACCGCGACGGACCGCGGTGCGGCGAGATCCGCCGCTCCGCCCGGCACCCGCGAGCGCGTCGCCCAGCGCGCCGCCCCAGCCGTCGGCGACCTCGTCGGCCAGGACCGCGAGCGCGCGGGACGTCCCGGCCCAACCTGCCTCCAGGCGCCGGAACGGCTCGGTGGCCCGGCGCCGCAGGTGCTCCGCGACGGCAGCGCGCAGCTCCGGCACGTCGACGGCGTCGCCGTGCTCCGCGTACCCGTCGAGGACCGCCGCGAGCCGCACCGCAGCGGCCTCGGGGTCGTCGTGCGCCCGCACGAGCGCCGCCGCGAACGACCCGAGGTCGTCCGCCGGCCGGCCCCAGCGGGCGGCGTCGCCGTCGACGAGCCAGAGCTCGCCGTCCATCGCCCGCACCACCTGGTCCAGCGAGAGGTCGCCGTGCACGGGGACGGTGCCGGACGGGCGCACTGGTGCGGCGTCCCCGACGAGCGGCGCCCCGTGCAGGGCGGCGGCCAGCGCGCCCACCTCGCGGAACGCGGCGTCGTCGAGCGCGTCGTCGTCGTCGAGCCGGTCGAGCGGGTCTCCCGGCACCCAGTCCGTGACGAGCACCCCGCGGTCGGCGTCGACGGCCCGCAGTCGCGGCGCCCGCACGGGGGACGTGCCCGTGCCTCCGTCCGAGACCGCGCCCAGCAGCGCGTACCCCGCGGCGGCGCGCGCCACGGCGGCGGGCCGCACCAGCCGCACCACCACCTCGCCGTCCGGCCCGGCGGCGTGCACGACCGCGCGCCGCTCGGGGTTGTGGCGCAGCAGCCGCCACCGGGCCCCAGGGGCGTCCGTTCCGCCGACCGTGGCCGCCGCGACGGCGGCCACGTCCCGAGCCGCGGGGAGCTGCCGATCGGCGGTCCAGTCCGTGACGACCAGCCCGGCGTCGCGGTCGAGGAGCAGCACCTCGTGCGGCCGTCGCGGGTCGAGCCCCTTGTCCAGCTTGCTCCGGGCCCCGTCGGCGTACCCGCGCACCAGCAGGTCGCGCGACGTGCCGGGCGCGCCGTCGGGCCCCCGCGGCGTCCACCGGCACGACAGGACGACGCTGGTGCCCGGCTTGTGCCGCAGGTACGGGCGCGAGACCTCTCCCGGCGTGCCGGTGGTGGCGGCGAGGAGAGCCGTCAGCCGCTCGAGGTCGAGGACGTCCGCCAGCGCGGGGATCGCGGGGTCGCCCGCGGCGACGTCCCGCACGGTCGTGGGCGCGGCCGCGCCGGGTCGGGCACGGTCGAACGCCAGGTCAGGCGCCACGGGACGCCACCTCCTTCGGGTCTCCGGCGTCGCCGACGAGCGGGACGGGCGGCAGGTCGGCGCCGTCGCCGAGCACGACCTCGGGCGGGCCGGACGCGACGACGCGGCCGCCGTCGAGCCGCACCACCCGCTCGCAGCCGCGGGCGGCGTCCAGGTCGTGCGTGATCACGAACGTGGTGCGACCGCGCGTGAGGCGGCCGAGCGCGTCGACGACCTCGTGCTCGGTCTGCTCGTCCAGGCCCGTGAGCGCCTCGTCGAGCACGACCACGGGGGCGTCGAGCATCGCGGCGCGCGCGATGGCGACGCGCTGCCGCTGGCCGCCCGACAGCGTGCCGCCCCGCTCCCCCACGACGGTGTCGTAGCCGTCGGGCAGGGCGGTGACGAAGTCGTGCGCCCCGGCGACGCGGGCGGCGCGCTCCACCTGCGCGTCGGTGGCGTCGGGCACGGCCGCGGTGATGTTCTCGCGGACGGTGCCGTGGAACAGCACGCTCTCCTGCAGCACCACGGCGACCGACCGGCGCACGCTCTCCAGCGTGAGGTTGCGCAGGTCGTGGCCGTCGAGCCGCACCGCGCCCTCGTCCGGGTCCCGCAGGCGCGAGATCAGGGAGACCAGGCTCGACTTGCCGGCCCCCGACGCCCCCACGACGGCGACCCGCTCGCCCGGCCGCACGGTCAGGTCGAGGCCCCGCAGCACCGGGTGGCCCGGCACGTAGGAGAACCACACGCCCTCGAACCGCACGTCGCCCCTCGCCCGGCCGATCGGCCGCGCCCAGCTCGCGTCGGTCACCTCGGGCCGGCTCTCCAGCACCTCGACGACGCGCTCCCCCGACGCGCCGGCCTGCGCGATGCGGCCGGTGTACTTGGCGATGTCGCGCATCGGCTTGAACGCGGCCTTGAGGTAGGTGAGGAACACGGTGAGCTCGCCCGGGGTCAGCGCGCCGTCGAGCACGCGCTGCGCGCCGACGAACAGCACGACGGCGGTGGCGACGCCCACGAGGACGTCCGTGGAACGCTCGAGCCCGGCGGACAGGCGCTTGGCGCGCACGCCCTCGCGCAGCGACGACGAGTTGGAGCGCTCGAAGCGCCCGCCCATCCGGTCCTCGAGCGCGTACGCCTGGACGACCTTCACGGCGCCGAGCGTCTCCGTGGCGAGCGACGCGAGCTGGCCCTCGGCCTTGCGCTGGTCGCGCGAGACGTGGCGGATGCGGCGTGACAGCCGCGAGCTGGTGAGCAGGAAGACGGGCAGCACCACCACCATGACCAGCGCCAGCAGCGGGTCGAGCACCGCGACCACGACCACCATGCCGACGAGCGTCACGACGTTGCCGATCATCGGCAGCATCGCGGTCACCGACACCTCCTTGAGGCGGGTGACGTCGCTGGTGAGCCGCGTGACGAGGTCGCCGGTCGTCGACCCGTCGTGGAACCGCAGGGACAGGCGCTGCAGGTGCTCGAAGACGTCGGCGCGCACCCCCGTGAGCACGCGGTTGCCCGCCAGCGAGAAGCACACCGTCGACGCGTACGCCGCGGCCGCGCGCAGCAGCACGATCACGAGCAGCGAGCCCGCGGCGAGCAGGATCACCGCGGGCAGGTTCGCCGGCACGGGGCCGGCCGCCGTCGAGCCCGTGGCCGCGACGATGCCGTCCACCACGTACTTCAGCGGCCACGGCTCCAGCAGCCGCATGCCCACCTCGGCGAGCATCGCCAGGCTGCCCAGCACGAACAGCCGGCGCTCGGGCCGCACGTGGTGTCGCAGGTGCGGCCAGAAGCGGCGGAACGAGCGGCCCGCGTCCCGCATCGAGCGGGGCTTGTACCGGTTCGCGGCGCCGACGCCCCCGGCGCCGGCTCGGGTGTCAGCCACGGCGGCCTCCCCCGGTGGCAGGGCCGGTCGCGACCCGGTCCGTGGCCTCGACGGGCTCGGCCGACGGCACCGCCTCGACCAGCGGGACGCCCGCGAAGCCCAGCGCGCGCCGTACGACGACGGACCAGTCGTGCCGCTCCACGGCGACGGCGCGGGCCCTGGCGCCGAGCGCGGCGCGGCGGTCCGGGTCGTGCGCGAGGCCGACGAGGGCGTCGGCGAGCGCGGCCGCGTCGCCGGGCGGGACGAGCACGCCCGCGCCACCGTGCTCGAGGGCGTCCGGCAGCTCCCCGACGGCGCTGGCGACGACGGGCAGCCCCGCGGCGAGGTACTCGTAGACCTTCAGCGGCGAGAAGTAGAAGTGCTCCAGCGGCGGGTACGGGGCGACGGCGACGTCCGCGCGGTGCAGCAACGCCGGCACCTCCGACGGCGCGACGGCACCCGCGTGCTCCACGGCGTCCGCCGTCCCGAGGGCGTCCGCCCTCGCGAGCACCGCCTCCCGCTCGGGGCCGTCGCCGACCAGCAGCAGCCGCGCGTCGGGCACGCGGGCACGCAGCCCGGCGAACGCATCGACCAGCACGTCCAGCCCGTGCCACGGCTTGAGGGTGCCGACGAAGAGCACGGTGAACGCCGTCGCGCCCTGCCGGGCTCTTCGCGCGGACGTATCCCTCCCGAAGTGGAGGGCGCCCTGGCGCCCGTGAACGCGTCCGCGCGAAGAGTCCGGCAGGGCGCGGCGGCCCCCGACCCCCTCCGGTACCGGGGTGATCCGGGTGGTGTCCACCCCGTTGGCCAGCACGTGCACCTTCTGCGGGTGTGCCCCGGCGCGCTCGGCCGCCCAGGCCGCGACCGGACCACTCACGGCGACGACCGCGGTCGCCGCACCGATCGCCGCACGGGCGCAGCGCTCCGCGCCGGCCTCGTCGACCAGCTCGCGGTGGGTGCGCTGCTCGGCGACGAGGGGCGCGTTCACCTCGAGCACGCTCGGCACGTCCGCCTCGCGCGCCCACGCCGTGGCGGCGGACCCCCAGAGGGAGTAGCGCTCGTAGACGAGGTCGAAGCTCTCGCCGGCGGCGATCCCCGAGAGGATCCCGCCCACCTGTGCATCGGCCTCCCGCAACGCGACCTCGCGCGCCGCCGTCGAGCCGGTGGGCGCCACAAGGATGCGGTGCACGACGACGTCCGCGAGGTCGTCGGGGGTGTCGGCGCCGGGTCGGGTGGTGACGACGTGCACCTCGGCGCCCGCGCGCACCAGCTCGCGCAGCACCGCCTGCACGTGCACGGACGACCCCTTGCGCCCGAACACCGGGACGCCCGGGTCGGAGCTCACGTACGCGACCCTCATGCCGCCCTCCCCTCCGCGGCGGGGGCCGCCGCGCTCTCCAGCACGTCCAGCAGCCGCCGGGAGGTGCCGACGACGTCGAACTCCGCCTCGATCAGGGCGCGGGCACCGTCGGCGAGCCGCGCCGCGTCCTGCTCGTCGTCGAGCAGCGCCCCGACCGCGGCGGCGAGGGCGGGGACGTCGCCGGGCGGCACGAGCCGGCCGGTCGCGCCGTCGCGCACCGCCTCGGGGATCCCGGTCACGGGCGTGGAGACCACGGGCGTGCCGAGGGCCATGGCCTCCAGCAGCACGGTGGGCAGGCCGTCGCGGTTGCCGTCGGCGCCGAGCACGCACGGGGCGGCGAAGACGGCGGCCCGCGCCACGACGTCGCGCACCCGGTCCTGCGGCAGCGGGCCGTGGAACGTCACGCGCTCCGCGCCGTCCCGCAGGAGGCCCAGCGCGGCGGCGCGCCCGCGCAGGTCGGCCTCCTGCGGCCCGGACCCGACGAGGTCGAGATGCACGTCGCGGCCGTCCGCCACGAGGAGGGCGAGCGCGTCGAGCAGGTCGCCGAAGCCCTTCTTCTCCACGAGGCGCCCGACCGCGCACACCCGCCCGGGCAGCCGCGGCGCCGCAGCGCGGGCGTACTCGTCGAGGTCGAGGCCGTTGTACACGCGCACGACGGCGTCCGCGTCGGGGCCGTACGTGTCGTGCAGGTAGCGCAGGTTGTGGTCGCTCACGGTGACGACGGCGCGCGCGTCGGCGAGCTTGACCCGCAGGTCGGCGGGGTCCACCGACTCGTGGAAGATGTCCTTCGCGTGCGCGGTGAACGTGAACCCGATGCCGAGCACGGCCGCGGCGAGGCGCGCGACCGTCGTCGCGACGGACCCGAAGTGCGCGTGCAGGTGCGTCAGTCCGGCGTCGTGCGCAGCCGTGGCCACCCACAGCGCCTGCACGGCGTCCTCCGGGTCGGCGGCGAGCAGATCCGCGAGCGTCGCGGCGGGCAGCGCCCGCAGGTCCAGCCGCTCGTGCGCGGACGCGAGCGCCGACCAGGCGTCCGCCGTCCGCGTGGCCCGCGGCACGTACCGCACCGGTGCGGCGACGTCCGCGAGGGCCGCGTGGAACCGGGTGTCGACCGGCGCGCGCAGGGAGAAGATCTCGATCTCCACGCCGCGGCGCTCCAGACCACGGACCTCGTTGACGATGAACGTCTCCGAGAAGCGCGGGTACATCTTGGTCACGTAGCCGACGCGCGGGCATGCGCTTGTCGAGCTCGTCGTCAGGGTGATGTCAGGCCGTGGCACGGTGCTCCTCCTCCTGCTGGACCCGCGACGGGGTCGGGACGGTCGTGGTCTCGCGGGCGACGGCCACGAGCCGGTCGACGAGGGCCGGGACGCGGGACAGCCCGTCCAGGTCGACGTCGGCCTCGGCGCGGCGGAGCACGCCGCCGCCCGCGGCGGTGCGGGCGAGCCAGGCGCCGACCCGCTCGGGGGTGATCGTGCCGACGAGGACGTCGAGCAGCCCCAGGTCGGCGAGCCGGCAGGCCCGGACGAGCTGCTCGGCGCGCGGGTGGGTGCGCGGCACGACGAGGCCGGGGCGACCGGACGCCAGCAGCTCGCACACGGAGTTGTAGCCGCCCATGGTCACGACGGCCGCGGCACCCTCGACGAGGGGGACGACGTCGCGCACGAAGGCGTGCACCTCGAGGTCGTCGCGGCGGGCGGCCAGGTCGTGCAGCTGGTCACGCGTCGCCTCGGGCAGGTACGGCCCGGTGACGAGCACGCCCCGGTGACCGGCGGGCAGCGTCGCGGCGGCGAATGCCTCCGCGAGCGCCGCGCCGTCCTGGCCGCCGCCGACCAGGCAGAGGACGTAGGGCTCAGCAGGGTCGGTCCGCGGGGCCGGGGCCGCCGTGGTGCGACCGCGACCGAGGTACCCCGTGAACACGGTGCGGGCGGCGACGTGGCCGGGCAGCGCGTACTCGGTGAGCGGGTCGTAGACGTGCGCGTCGCCGTACACCCAGACCTCGTCGAAGAACTGCTCGATCACGGACGTGCTGCGCTGCTCACGCCACTCGCGGACGGCGACCTCCGGGGTGTCGAGCACGTCGCGCAGGCCCAGCACGCACGCGGTGCCGCCCTGGGCACGCAACCGCCGCAGCGCGGGCAGCAGCTCGCCGCCGACACCGAGCGGCACCTTGTCCACCACCAGCACGTCGGGCCGGAAGGCCGCGAGCGCCCCGTCGAGCACGCCCGCGCGGACGTGGACGACGTCCTCCAGCGTGCCGCTCCAGGTGCGCGGGCCGTACCCGTGCTCGGGGTGCTTGCCGACGCGAGGCAGCGTCACGACCTCCGTGCGCTCCGGCAGGGGCAGGCTCGTCGCCTCCCGGGCCCCGGAGAGGAGGAGGACGTCGGTGTCCGGGTCGGCCTCCACCACCGCGCGCGCCAGGAGCGACGTCCGGCGCACATGGCCGAGACCCTGCGTGTCGTGGGAGTAGAACGCGACCCGGCGCGGGGCCGGACGATCGGGTTCGACTGCTGATATCTGTCGCACCCTGGCAACCCTGCGGAGGTTGCCTGAGTCACGGATGAGGCGACCATGAGGGGGTTCTCATCCGGAAGGGCGCAGCATCTGCACAGAGCACGCCCAGGTCCGCCGCTCGCCCCCTCCGCGCGTCTGGCACGCTCCCGTCGTGACCCGACGACGCGCGTTCGCGCTGGTGGCCGCACTGACCGTGGCGGCGGCGCTCACGGCTCTCGTCGTCCTCTGGCGCCCGTGGGACCCCGTCCCGGACGAGCTGCGGGCGGCCGTCCGGCAGGCCTCCGACGTCCCCGGCGTCGTCTCCGCGGAGGTGACGGGCTACGAGGTGACGCTGCGCGACGCGAAGGACGGCGACGTCGCGCGCGCGAGCGTCGGCGTCGAGCTCGACGACGGTCTCGTCCCCGAGGCCGCGAGCGCAGCCGCCGCCCAGGCGGACGACGCTCTCGCGGCGGCGCAGGTCGACGGGGTGCGCACGCTGTCCCGCACCACGACGGTCCACGCCGGCGCCCCGCGGACCGTGCACGGCGTCGAGGTGTACCCCCTGACGGCCTCGGTGACCGAGGACGGTGACGCGACCGCCGTCGCCGACGCCTTCGTGCTGTGGCGGGCGGGCGCGACGCGGGTCAGCGGCCCCAGCGCCGACGCGCCCGACAGGGACGGGCTCGTCCGGCTCGCGCAGACCGCCGCCGAGCAGGAGATCGCCGCGTCGCTGCGCACGGCCGACGGCACCGTGCAGTACGACACGTCCGGGCGGGTGCCCGACGCGCCGGTGGCGCAGCTCGCGGTCGAGGCGGCAGCCCGGCCGGGCGTCGCGTCCGTGTCCGTGGGTGCGCAGGTCCCGGAGGGCGTGGTCGTGTCCGGCGGCGTGGTCCTGGCCCTCCAGGTCCACCTGGCCGTGCCCTCGACGTCGCCCGAGACGGACGCCCTGACCCGCTGGCTGGACGACCCCCGGCGGACGGCCGACGACGTGCCCCTCGCCTACACCCTGTGGGAGCCCGGCTACGCCACGAGCCTCGCCGGCTGGGTGGCGGGGTCCGAGCCGCCCGCGCCGCAGGAGCACACCGTGCCCCTGCCGGCCGACGTCGCACCCTGGCCCGACGACGACGCCCCCGCGTGCACGGGCGACGACCTGCGCCTGTCGCTCGGCACGCCGGACGCCGCGGCCGGCAGCCGGTACCTGGCCGTGCAGGCCGAGAACGTGTCCGGGGGGCCGTGCGCGCTCGAGGGGGTGCCCGGGCTCGAGTTCCGGAACGCGGACGGCGAGGCGCAGCCCGACGTGACCCTCGAGCCGTCGGCACCCGGCGTCGTGCCGGGCCGCGTCGTCGTGCCCGCCGGCGAGCGGTCGCTGGCCACCGTGCAGTGGCGGGCCATGTCGACCACGAACGACCCGGACGTCACGACCACCGTCGCCGTCGTCCCGGTCCCCGGCGCGGACCCCGTGCCGCTGACACCGACGTCCCCGGACACCGGCGACACCGCCGGGCTGGACGTGCTCGACGGCGCCGAGGTGCGCGTCGGCCCGTGGGTGCAGAGGGCCGAGGGCTGGTCGTGAGGGCGGCCCGCACCGTCAGCTCGCGCAGAGCCCCTCGACCTGGTGCTGGAACTCGGCGGAGTCGCTGTCGAGCCCGCTGATCCAGAGGCTCCGGTCGAAGTCGATCGTCGTGTCTCGCGCGATCCCGAGCGACCGGATCCGCACCGGCGCCTGGCTCACGCCGACGCGGCCGTCCGCCCCGGCAAGGACGTCGTCCAGCGGCGAGACGATCCACAGCGCGGCCTCGCTCCCGGGCGGGATGACGACCCGCTCCGCGGTCTCCGCCTCGGGCGGCGGCCCGTCGGACGGGTCGTGGAACGTGAAGCCGTCCTCGGGCCCGACGACGCGACGGTCGAACCGGAAGGCCTCCGGCCGCAGGCTCGTCACCTCGACCGGCCACCGGGAGTCGCTGCGGACCGTCAGCATGGCGACGACCTCCTCGTCCCGGGCGAAGAGCGCCCAGAAGTCGTCGTCGGGGAACGCGCACTCGTCCGGGTGGCCCGTGCTTCCCGACTGGAACGAGCCCGACTGCACCTCGGCGCTCGCCGACAACCCCCACCACCCGGCAAGGGCGGCGGCCAGGAGGACCAGGACCCCGGCGATCAGCACGCTCGAGCGTCGAACCCGCCACTCCCCAGGACGCCCGTCGTCGCGCACGCGGCGAGCATAGGCCCCCAGCACGCCGTGAGCGTCCCTGTCGGTCAGGGTTCCGCGGGTGATTCCCGACCGACGGAGACGCTCGCGCGCGCTGCCGACCGTCAGCCGAAGGTGAACGTGTAGACCGAGACGCCCTGCGGCACCTCGAGCTCCACGGTGCCGTCCGTCGGACCGTCCCCGCGCAGCACGTCGTACAGGGTCGGGTTCCCGCTGACGTCGACCTCGTGCTCCTCGCGCACGCCGCCGTCGGGGGCGAGCACCCGCGCGGTCACGGTGCCCTCTCCCCCGAGCACCGCGAAGACGTCGGTCGACCGGTACGCCAGCCGCACCGTGGCGTCGTCGGAGGCCGCCGTCGCCCCCTGGAAGTCGGCGTCCCAGACCCCGCCGAGCGAGAACGTGTCCCGCGGCTGCCGCCCCGGGTGCGCGTACGCCTCCCGGCCCGACCCGTACTCCGGGGTGCCGGAGTAGTTGAACACCTTGTTCAGCGCGAGGTAGGTCTCGGGCGTCGTCTCCCCGCCCGGCGTCGTGTCGACGACGTCCGTGGGAGGCGGGAGCTCGACGGCGGGGTCGGCGGCGCGCAGCAGGTCGCGGACGTGCTGCTCGGTGACGTCGTAGCCGCCCTCGCCGTGCTTGATGTACCGGACGGTCCCCTCCGCGTCGATCAGGTACTCGGCCGGCCAGTAGCGGTTCCGGTACGTCGTCCACGTGGAGTAGGAGTTGTCCTGCGCGATCGGGTAGTCCACACCGAGGTCGCGCGCCCCGGCGACGACGTTGCGGGTCTCCCGCTCGAACGCGAACTCCGGCGTGTGCACGCCGATCACCTCGAGCCCGGCGTCCTCGTACGCGTCGTACCAGGCCGTGACGTGCGGGAGGGCGCGCTGGCAGTTGATGCAGGAGTACGTCCAGAAGTCGATCAGCACGACCTTGCCGCGCAGGTCAGCGAGGTCCAGGGCGCTGCCGTCCGGGGTGTTGAGCCACCGGGTGATGCCGGTGAGCGGCGGAGCGGTGCCGCAGTCGGCCAGCTCGGTCGACCCGTTGGCGCAGTTCGACAGCTCCCGGTTGGCGTCGGTGACGATCCCGCCCAGGTCGAGCGCGTCCTGCACCGACGCGTTCTCGTCGACCTGCTGCTGCAGCGCGCCCGTGTAGTCGGGCAGGGCTCGCTGCAGCTGCTGGGGCAGGTTCAGCGCCAGCGCCGCCGCGAGCAGGATGACGACGACGCCCCCGGTCACGCGGATCCCGCGCTGGTGGCGCCTGAAGGCCGCGACCCGCTCGGCGACCCGGCGGCCCGCGAGCGCGAAGACGAGCAGCGGGACGGCCGCCCCGACGGCGAACGACACCGTGAGGACGACCGTCCCCGGCCCGATCTCGCCCGTCGCGCCGGCGACGGTGATCGCCGCCAGGACGGGCCCCGCGCACGGCACGTAGAGCACCCCGAGCCCCAGGCCCAGCAGGAACGCGCCCCTGTCCCGGCCCTTGGTCCGGCGGGAGCCGAGCGAGGCCAGCCGGAGGAACGGCCGCTCCAGCACCTCCTCGAACCGCGGCACGACCATGCCGACGCCGAGGGCCGCGAGCAGCACGATCCCGACCCAGCGCAGCAGGTCCTGCGGCAGCCCCAGCGCGCCCAGGACGAGCGAGCCCAGCAACGTCATGACGCTGAAGCTCAGCACCAGCCCGGCGATCACGAGGTAGGGGCGCCACGACCGCGCGCGGCGGCCGGCGGGACGGTCCGCCAGGTCGACGGCGGCTCCCCCGGCCACCGGCGCGACGCCCTTCTCGACCTGCCCGCCCGCACCCGTGCGCACCGCCGTCGGCCCGTCGAACCGCAGCACCGGGTCGCGCGCGCCCTGCACCCCGCCGGCGAAGAAGATCACCGGCAGCATGGGCAGGATGCACGGCGAGATGCCGGTGATGAGGCCACCGAGCAGGCCGATCAGGACCAGAGTCTCCATGCCCGTCGTTCGGAACGGAGAGCCCGCCGGATGGGATCTCGCCCGACACCCATCCGGTGGGGCGCCCACTCCGAACCCTGGTCGAGCGCCCCGGGACCGGAGGGGCGACGACGCAAGGAGAGAGACCGATGAACGTCCGCACCCGCACCCGCACCGCCGCCGCCGGCTTCGCCACCCTGGCCCTGCTGGGGCTCGCCGCCTGTTCGTCCGACTCCGGTTCCGACGCCGGGTCCTCCTCCGAGGAGACGATGACGGAGGAGTCGCCCATGGCGACCGACGAGCCGTCGGACGACATGAGCGACGACATGTCCGCCGACCCGGCCGCGAACCTCGTCGGCCCGGGCTGCGAGGACTACGCCGAGCAGGTGCCCGACGGCGCCGGCTCCATCACCGGCATGTCGACCGACCCTGTCGCCGTGGCCGCCTCGAACAACCCGATGCTGACGACCCTCACGCAGGCCGTGAGCGGCGAGCTCAACCCCGACGTCAACCTGGTCGACACGCTCAACGGCGACGAGTTCACCGTCTTCGCCCCGGTCGACGACGCGTTCGGCAAGGTGGACAAGGAGACGCTCGACACCCTCTCCACCGACGCCGACCTGCTGACCACGGTGCTCACGTACCACGTGGTGCCGGGCCAGATCCTGCCGGAGGACATCGCCGGCGAGCACGAGACCGTCCAGGGCGACACCGTCGAGGTGACCGGCGAGGGCGACGAGATGAAGGTCAACGACGCGAACGTCGTCTGCGGTGGCGTCATGACGCAGAACGCGACCGTCTACCTCGTCGACTCGGTGCTGATGCCGCCGATGTGACGACGCACCGGGGAACCGGTCGTCCGCCCACGGAGCTCGTAGGGCCGCCGCACGCAGGGGGTGCGGCGGCCCTCGGCGTGCGCGGATCGGCGTGCGGTGGACGTCGAGACGGGCCGGCGCGCCGGGTCAGGACTCGATCGCCAGCACGGGATCGGTGGTCGGCTGATCCGAGCCGCCCGCCGGCTCCAGCGTCACCGCCACGACGTGCCCGGCGCCGCCCTCGACGAGCGCGCGCGACACGCCGCCGGTCGCCGCCGGCATCAGACCGGCCGACACGGGAGCGTCGTCGGCCACGACCCACAGCTGCCAGTCGTGCCCCTCCCCGGCATCGGGCATCCCCTCCGCGGACACCAGGACGTCGTCGCCCGAGACCAGGGCGGTCGCCTCGCCGCCACCCTCGACCGGCGCCGTGACGAGGCGCGCCTCCGGGTCGGCGAGCATCTGGGCCACGCGGTCCGCCTGCGCCTCCCACCGGACCGCCTCGCGGTGCTCCTGGACGGCGATCGTGGTCGGCACGGCGACCGCGACCACCGCGGCCGCCGCGGCGGCGACCAGCCCCCATCGGCGCCGGCGCGGCCGGTCCGCCGACGGTGCCGGCGCGGGGGCACCCCCGGTCTGCCGGGCAGCCTGCGGAGGTGGCGCGAGCTGCGGCGTGCCGGCCAGGCGGGCCAGCACGGCGTCGCGCATCTGCGCGGGCGGGTCCGCCTCCACCGCGAACGCCGCCACGACGTCCCGGTACTCGTCGAGGGCGCGCCGGGCGTCGGCGTCGGACGCGAGGAGCCGTTCCACCGCCCGGCGCTCGAGGTCGTCGACCGCGTCGAGCGCGTAGGCGGGGAGCAGGTCCCAGGCGTCGCGCGTCATGTCGTCGTCAGCCACGGGCCACCCCCAGGCAGTCGCGCAGGCGGCCGAGGCCGTCCCGGATCCGGCTCTTGACGGTAGGCAGCGCCGCGCCGAGACGCTCCGCGACCTCGCGGTAGGTGCGGCCGCCGTAGTACGCCTCGACCACCGCCTCGCGCTGGGTCGTCGTGAGCGAGTCGAGGCAGCGGCGCACGGCCGCGCCCTCGAGCCGCCGCTCGACGTCCTCGGCGACGACGTCGTGGGCGGGGCCTCCGGTCGAGGCGTCGAGGTCGCGCTGGTCCCGGTCCCGCCGGGACTGCTCCGCGCGGACGCGGTCCACCGCCCGCCGGCGGGCGAGCGTCGCGACCCAGGTGCGCGCGGAGGCGCGCGCCGGGTCGAACCGGGCTGCGGTCTGCCACACCTCGACCATCACCTCCTGGGTCACCTCCGCGGCATGGTCCGGGTCCCGGAGCACGCCGAGCGACGTCCCGTACGCGACAGGGGCGAGCGCGTCGTAGACCGGCCCGAAGACCGAGGGGTCCGCGCCGACGCACGCCACGAGGGCCGAGTCGGCGGACCCCGGGGTCGGCATGGCGGGCGGCACCCGGTCAGTCTGCCGTATGGGCCCGGCCGGATCGATCGCCATCGGCTCCTCGCGTGTCCGGTCCCGGACGGTCCGGGACGACAAGGGTTCGACGCGGGAGCCGGTCCGGATGGGCGCGGCGCGTGTGCCGCCCGTCACTCCCCGCGAACGATGGAGTCCATCGTCTTCCGGCGGCGGGAGAACGACCAGGTGCATCGCTCGAGCGCGCACCGCGGTCGGGCGCACCGGCGCCTGTGGATGACGGCGCAGTTCCCTCCCGTCCGTCTGGTGGGCTCGGACGGTGCCCCGGCTGCCCCCTCCCGTCCCCGCGGGGCTGCTGCATGCCGCCGCACGACAAGAGGGGCTCGTGTCGGCGAGCCAGTGCCGGGAGCACGGCGTCACCCCCGCGCAGGTCGCGATCCACGTCCGGCGGAAGGACTGGGAGAGGGTGGCCCGCGCCGTCTACGACACGGGTCAGCTGTCGACGGGCCGTCATCCTCTCGACCACCGGCGGCGCCGCGCCGCCGTCCTCGGACTGCTCGCCCACCCTGGCGCGGTCGCCACCGGGACGTGCGCCCTCGTGCTGCACGGCGTCCAGGGGGCACCGCAGGTCGTGCGGCCGGAAGTCACGTTCCCCGACGGGACGTCGAGGAGGGACAACCCACCCGTCCGACTGAGACGGACCCCCCTCGAGCGGTGGGTCGACGTCGACGGGCTCGCGTGCGCGACCGTCCCGGACGCGCTCGCCCAGGCGGTGCCCGGACTCGACCGCCGTCATGCCGTCGCGCTCATGGACTCGGCGCTCCACCGGCGCGACCTCGGCCTCGACGAGCTCTCCGAGGCCCACGACCGGGCCCGCACGCACCGTGGCGTCGATCGCACTCACGACTGGTGGGCCGAGGCCGACGGCCGGTCCGAGTCGCCGGCCGAGACCTGGGCGCGCCTGTCGTGCACCGCCGTCGGCTTCCCGCCCGACACGCTGCAGCTCGCGGTGGCCGGCCGCGACGGCCGAGCGTTCGCCCGCGTCGACCTGGCGTGGCGCCTGCCCGACGGCGCTGCCCTGCTGGTCGAGGTCGACGGCAGGGACGTGCACTCGACCCCCACCGCGGTCTACGGCGACAGGGACCGGCAGAACCGGATCGTCACCCGCCGCACGGTCGTCCGCCGGTTCACCGGGCGCGACGCGTGGCTCGGTCGTGTCGGGCTCGAGGTGGCCGACCTGCTCCGCGCCGCCGGCTGGCGGCCGAACCCGCTGCCGCCCGGCGCCGTCTTCCGGTTGGCTTGACGAGCGTCGTACTTCGTCGCCTTCCGGAGCCGGGAGGACGACGAAGTACGACGCTCGCGGGCTTCAGGCCTCGCGGCGGGCGCGGACGGCGGCGGCGAGGGTGCCGAGGAGGTCGGCCGTGGTGTCCCAGTCGAGGCACTTGTCGGTGACGGACTGCCCGTAGACGAGCCCGTCGAGCGGGCCGGGCTTCTGCGCCCCGGCGACGAGGAAGCTCTCCATCATCAGCCCGGTGACGTCCCGGTCGCCGTCGGCCAGGCGCGCGGCGAGCTCGCGCACCACCTCGGCCTGGCGCACATGGTCCTTGCCGGAGTTGCCGTGCGACGCGTCCACCACGACGCCCGCCTCCACGGCCCCGCCGAGCCCGGACGTGCGCGCCACCGCCAGGGCGTCCGCCACGTCCTTCTCGGAGTAGTTCGGGCCACCACGCCCGCCGCGCAGGATGACGTGGCAGTCCGGGTTGCCGGTCGTCTCGACGGCGGCCGCGCGCCCCTCGGCGTCCGCCCCGAAGAAGGTGTGCTCGCTCGCCGCGGTGATGCAGCCGTCGACCGCGATCTGGATGTCGCCGTCGGTCGCGTTCTTGAAGCCCACGGGCATGGACAGGCCGGACGCGAGCTGCCGGTGCACCTGCGACTCCGCGTTGCGCGCGCCGATCGCGCCCCAGGTCACGGCGTCGGCGATGTACTGCGGGCTGGTGGGCTCGAGGAACTCGCACGCGGCGGGCACGCCCGCGTCGAGCACGCCCAGCAGCACCTCGCGGGCCAGGCGGAGCCCGTGGTGCACGTCGTGCGAGCCGTCCAGGTGCGGGTCGTTGATGAGACCCTTCCAGCCCACCGTGGTGCGCGGCTTCTCGAAGTACACCCGCATCACGACGACCAGGTCGTCCGACAGCTCCCGCGCGACCGGGGCCAGGCGGCGGGCGTAGTCGAGCGCGGCCGCCGGGTCGTGCACCGAGCAGGGGCCGACGATGACGAGCAGGCGGTCGTCCTCGCCGCGCAAGACGTCGCGCACCTCGCGGCGGGAGGTCGTGACGAGGTCGCTGCGCGGGGTGCCGAGCGGCAGCTCGGCCCGCATCGCGCCGGGGGCGGGCAACGGGTCGAGCGCACGGACGCGCAGGTCGGAGGTCTCTGCCATCAGGTCAGTATGCGGCCGGGCGGGTTCGGACGGCGCGGTACGGGGGGTGGCGGCGGTGGTCATCGGTGGCTCCTGGAGGGTGTCGGCGGCGGGGCGGTCGGGTGGAGGCTCGGCGTCGTCGTCGAACCGTGGTCCATGCCCGACCGGAGCGGCCCGTCTGACGACGAAGGGCCCGGACGCATGCAGCGTCCCAGGCCCTGTGCTGGCTCCGGAGTGGGTGTCGGTCAGGCGTCAGCCCGCCGAGCTCCTACCGGAGCCGGCGTAAAGCGCCAATACCAACGGATGTTCACGGCCACGACGGTACGTCCCGCTCCCCGCATCCGTCCACTCCCGTCCAGCATCCGGTCCGGCGGCATCGGGCGGACCCTCGTAGTGTCGACGCATGCCCGTCCCCGGCTTCGTCGCCGCCCTGCGCTCCCACGTCGGCCACGACCTGCTGTGGCTGCCGGGTGTGTCCGCCGTCGTGCTCGACGACGACGGCCGCCTGCTGCTCGGCCGCCGCGCCGACAACGGCTTGTGGGCGGTGGTGTCCGGCATCCTCGAACCGGGCGAGGACCCCGCCGTCGGGCTGGCGCGCGAGGTGCTCGAGGAGACGGGCGTCGACGTCGTCGTCGACGCGCTCGTGGCCGTGACCGTCACCTCGCCCGTCGAGTACCCGAACGGGGACCGGTCGCAGTACCTCGACCTGTGCTTCCTGTGCCGGGCCGCGAGCCCGGAGTCCGCCGCGAGGGCGCACGTCGCCGACGACGAGTCCACCGACGTCGCGTGGTTCGCGCCCGACGACGTGCCGCCCGACCTGGCGCCGTCCTCGGCCGAGCGCGTCGGCCACGCCCTCGGCTGGCTGGCCGCCGGCTCCGGCTCCCCGTTCTTCGTGCGCTGACCGCCCCGAGAGGAGAACGCCCGTGCCGACCCCCGCCACGCCCTCCACCCCCGAGGAGCTGTTCGCCCACTCCCCCGCGGGCCTGGCGGTCTGCCGGGCGTTCGCGGACCTCGTCGCCGAGGTCACGGGGGACGACGTCGAGACGCGCACCACGAAGACGCAGGTCGCGTTCCGCCGTCGCCGCGGGTTCGCGTTCGTCTGGCCCCCGTGGGCGGGCCTGCGCGACCACGTCGACGTGCCCGCCGTCGTCTCGTTCGTCCTCGACCGGGAGGACCGCTCCCCCCGCGTGAAGCAGGTCGCGCACCCGACGTCGAGCGCGTGGACGCACCACGTCGAGGTGCACGACCCGGACGAGCTGGACGACCAGGTCGCCGCCTGGGTGCGGGAGGCGTACGACGCCGCGGGCTGAGCCGCGCCTCCCGGCACCCGGCGCGTCGCCTGTTCGTCGCGCGGGTGAAACCTGGAAGTGGTTATGTGTGCCCCGCCACAGTTTGCCCGGACGCACCGACGCGCACCGGGCACGACGGTGCCCGGCCACGAGGGCCGGGTCGCTCCGACACCCCTGGAGGAAAAACCGTGAGAGCACGCACTACCAGCGCGTTCGGCGTAGCGGGAGCACTGTTGACCGCTGCCGTCCTCGCGCCCGGCATCGCCGCCTCGGCGTCCTCGGCGCCCGCGGCCGACGCCCCACCGAACGACCCCGCGGCGCACGTCAAGGAGGACCTGCGCCCGGACCCGCTGGCTGAGAAGCGCACCGCGCTGAAGCAGGAGGCCGTCGACCGCGTCGCCATGGGCGACGCGCAGGTCACGACCCGGGGCACCGGCGACAACACGTCGAAGTCCGTCAAGGTCGGCAAGAACCAGTGGGTCGAGTACGAGACCGAGCAGACGGCGCAGCTGCTGACGTTCCTGGTCGAGTTCGGCGACGAGCCGGACACCCGCTACCCCGACGCGCCCGACGGGCCGGTGCACAACGAGATCCCGGAGCCCACGCGCAGCGACAACTCCACGTACTGGGAGGAGGACTTCTCCCAGCGGCACTTCGAGGAGATGTTCTTCACCGGGCTGGAGGACCAGAACGGCGAGTCGTTCGCCGGCGTCTACGACGAGATGTCCTCCGGCAGGTTCGACCTGCAGGGCGACGTGTCCGACTGGGTGACGGTGCCCCACAACGGGGCGAGCTACGGCTCCAACGCGAAGGACCCGGAGACGGGCGAGGACCTGGGCGAGTCCCAGAAGGACATGACGCGGTTCATCCAGGACTCCGCCGACGCCTGGTACGCGGACCAGGTCGCCCAGGGCAAGACGGCGGAGGAGATCACCGAGTACCTGCAGTCGTTCGACGTCTGGGACCGCTACGACCTGGACGGCGACGGCGTCTTCGACGAGGCCGACGGCTACATCGACCACTTCCAGGCGATCCACGCCGGCGAGGGCGAGGAGGCCGGCGCGCCGGAGTCGGCCATCTGGTCGCACCGGTGGGCGGTCAACCAGGCCGGCGAGGGCACCGACGGCCCCGCCGGCTTCCCGAAGGTGGGCGGCATCAAGATCGGCGACTCCGACCTCTGGATCCGGGACTACACCACGGAGCCGGAGAACGGCGGCCTCGGCGTCTTCGCGCACGAGTTCGGCCACGACCTCGGCCTGCCCGACTACTACGACACCGCGGGCGGAGAGAACGGCACCGGGTTCTGGAACCTCATGAGCTCCGGCTCCTGGCTGGGTCACGGCGACGGGACCATCGGCACCACGCCGAACCACATGGGCGCCACGGAGAAGATGTTCCTGGGCTGGCTCGACTACGAGACCGTCGAGCCGGGCGAGCGGGCCACGGTCAAGCTCGGCCCGTCGTTCCACGCCACCACCAATCCGCAGGCCGTGGTGGTCAACCTGCCGGACGGCGTCAAGGACGTCGACCTCGGTATCGACCCGCAGGACGGCGAGTTCGCGTACTCGGGCACGGGCAACAACCTCAGCTCGACCCTGACCTCCCCGGCGTTCACAGTGCCGGACGGCGCGTCGCTCACCGCGAAGGCCTGGTACGACATCGAGCTCGACTACGACTACGCGTACGCGGAGATCTCCACGGACGGCGGGTCGTCGTGGGCGGTGCTGCCGACCAACCTGTCGGACGCCGACGCGAAGGGCGGCATCTCGGGGACCTCCGACGGCTGGGTCGACCTCACGGCCGACCTGACCGACCACGCCGGCCAGGAGGCCCAGGTCCGGTTCCGCTACGCGAGCGACGGCGGCGTCAACGAGACCGGCTTCGTCGTCGACGACGTCGCCGTGGGTGACGTCCTCACGGAGGACTTCGCCGACGGCTTCGAGGGCTGGACCAACGACGGCTTCAGCCTCATCGGGGCGGACGGCACGTACGAGGTCGAGTTCTCGCACTACTACGTGGCCGAGAACCGGCAGTACGCCGGCTACGACGCGACCCTGAAGACCGGGCCGTACAACTTCGGCTGGACCGCCACGAAGCCGAACACCGTGGAGCACTACCCGTACCAGGACGGCCTGCTGGTCTGGTACGCGAACAGCTTCTACGGCGACAACAACACGTCCAGGCACCCGGGCGGCGGTCAGGCCCTGCCGGTGGACGCGAACGCGCAGGCGCTGCGGTGGTCGGACGGCACGCTCGCCCGCAACCGCATCCAGGCGTTCGACGCGACGTTCGGCCTCGGCAAGTCCGACGCGTTCACCCTGCACCGGGAGACGGCGGCGGGCATGACGACGCTGCGGACGTGGAAGGAGAAGGCGGAGAACGTCTTCAACGACAAGGACCCGTACGCGTACTACGACGAGTCCAACCCGGGCGGGTCGGTCGTCGTCGGCGGCACGGGCACGAAGATCGCCGTGAAGGCCGTGAACGGCAAGAACGGCGTGATGACGGTGGACGTCACCACGCCCCGCACGAAGGGCTGACCACCCTCCGCCGGGGAGCCTGTCGGAACCACCGCTGGTCGAGCCTGTCGAAACCCGGTTTCGACAGGCTCGACCGGCGTCCGGGGTCAGCGGGTGTAGCGGTCCACGAAGTTCCGCAGGATGCGCATCGGCGCGGTGACCCGGTGCTCGCGGGACCGGGCGACGATGCGGTCGCCCTCCTCGGGCGGGAAGTACCCGTACGTCCGGTACACCTCGACCCGCAGCTCGATGCCGGCCAGGTCCAGCTCCGGGTGGAACTGCGTGGCGTACAGGTTCCGGCGCACGCGGAACATCTGCACCGGCGCGTCGGCGGAGCGGGCGAGCAGGGTGGCCGACGGCGGCAGCTCGCGCACGGCCTCCTTGTGGCCCAGGTACGCCGTGAACCGGGCCGGGACCCCGGCCAGCAGCGGGTCGGCGAGGCCCTCGGGGGTCAGCTCGATCTCGGCCGGCCCGACCGGCTCGGAGTACGTGCGGTCGACCACGCCGCCCTGGTGGGTGCCGAGCGTGCCGACGCCGTAGCAGGCGCCGAGGAACGGGAAGTCGCGGTCCACCAGGTCGTCGAGCAGGGCCGCCATCTCCCGCTCCACGCGGTGCTGGACGGCGGACTTCTCGTCCTCGGGGTCGCTGGAGTTGAACGGCCCGCCGCCGACGATCACCCCGGACAGCTCGTCCGGGTCGACGCGCGGCAGCGGCTCGCGCTCGAGGCGCACGCGCCGCAGGGACGTGGCGGCCAGCCCGGAGTAGCGCAGCACGGCGTCGTACTCGCCGTCGGCCGCGACGTCCTCCGCGCGGGTACCGAGGAAGAGGAACGGCCTCACGGCTGCAGGGTAGACGCGCCTTCGGCGGCCCGCCGGTCGTCCGCCACGACGGGGCGGCGAGCCCAGTACGACGCGAGCACCGAGCCCGAGACGTTGTGCCACACCGAGAACAGCGCGGCGGGCAGCGCGGCGGCCGGGCTGAAGTACGTGGTGGCGAGGCTGGCCGCCAGGCCGGAGTTCTGCATCCCCACCTCGACGCTCACCGCGCGGCGTGCGGGCTCGTCGAACCGGACGGCGGCGGCCGCGCCGTACCCGAGCAGCAGCCCGGCGCAGTTGTGCACGATGACGGCGAGGGCGACCAGCAGGCCGGTGCTCAGGACGGCGTCGGCGTTCGCCCCGACGATCCCGGCCACGACCACGACGATCCCGAGCACGGACACCAGGGGCAGGTACGGCAGCATGTAGCGCTCGACGAGCCGCCCTGCGAACGTGCGCACCAGGAGCCCGGCGATCACGGGGAACAGCACCACCTGGGCGATCGAGGTCACGAGGGAGCCGTAGGTGACGTCCAGGTCGGTGCCCGCCAGCCACAGCACGAGGGCGGGGGTGAGCAAGGGCGCCAGGAGGGTCGAGACCGTCGTGAGCGCGACGGACAGGGCGGTGTCGCCCTTGGCGAGGTAGACGATGACGTTCGACGCCGTGCCGCCGGGCGCGGCGCCGACGAGGATCATCCCGATCATCGCCTCGCCCTCGAGCCCGAACAGGTGCCCGATCGCCCACGCCAGAGCGGGCATGATCGTGTACTGGGCGACGACCCCGATGACGACGGCCCCGGGGCGCTTGGCGACGAGCGCGAAGTCCTGACCCGTCAGGGTCAGCCCCATGCCGAACATGATGATGCCCAGCAGCAGCGGGACGTGCGCCGCCAGCGGCGCGAACGTGTCCGGCGCGACGAGCCCGGCGACCGCTCCGAGCAGGACGAGCACGGCGAACCACTGACCCACGAGCTCTGCAACTCTGCGCATGGGCAGGGACCCTACCCCCGCGCGCCCGGGGTTGAGCCCGTCGAACCCCCACGCCGGCGGTTGAGCCTGTCGAAACCCCGACGTCGGGGTTTCGACAGGCTCAACCGCCGGGTAGCGGCTCGACCACCGGGGTGGTCACGCCCAGCGGAACAGCCGCACCGACAGGGGCAGCAGCACCACCGTCCACGCCGCCATCACGACGAACTGCAGCATCGGGAACCCCTCGCCGAACCAGCCGGTGTCCATCGCCTGCGCGGCGGCGCCCATCGGGGTGAACTGGCCGATCTGCCGCACGACGTCCGGCATGATCGGGCCCGGCGTCCACAGCCCCGCGAGGAACAGCAGCGGGAAGTAGACGAGGGAGGCGACGGCGTTCGCCGTCGAGGGCTTGTTCACCACCGCGGACAGGAGCATGCCCAGCGAGAACAGCGAGAGCATCCCCAGCAGGAACGCGCCGACGACGACGCCGAGCTGCTCGGGCCGCACGATGCCGAACGCCAGCTGCGCCACCGTGAGGGCCAGCGCCACCCCGACGAACGTGGTGGCGACGTTGATGACCAGGTGCGCCACGATGATCGCCTGCGGCCGCATCGGCGTCGTGGACAGCCGACGCAGCACGCCCTTGTCGCGGAAGGTCGCGAAGGTGACCGGCAGCGACAGGATCGCGAGCGTGCCGACCGCCATGGCGAGCACGGTGGGCAGATACGTCGCGATCGGCGTCACGCCGTACCAGATCGAGTCCGGCGGGACGTCGTCGGTCATCGGCTCCCGCATCCCCGGGATGCCGAACCCGACGCCGACGAGGAGCACCGTGGGGAAGAGGATCCCGAAGAACACGGACGCCGAGTCACGCAACCAGACCGTGGCCTCGGTGCGCAGCAGGCGCCCGAACCCGCGCCACCCGGCGCCGGACGGTCGCACCCGCGTGGGGGCGGTGGTGACGGTGGCGGCGGTCATGACCGGGCTCCTTCGGTGATCAGGGTGGTGTCGGTGGGCGCGCCGGCGTCGTCGGCCCCTGGGAGGTAGGCGCGCCCCGTGTGGGCGAGGAACACGTCCTCGAGCGACCGGGTGACGGTACGGACGTCGTCGGGCACGAGGTCGGCGGCGGCGAGCGCCGGGACCAGGGAGAACAGCACCCGGCGCGTGCCCGTCACGGCGATCTCCGTGTCGGACCCGTCGACCGGAGCCACGCCCTCGACCTCGGCGTCCCGGTCGGCGAGGACGGCGAGCTCACGGCGCCCGCGCTCGACGTCCTGCGGGGCGAACCGCACGACGACGGTGCGCCCGCCCTCGAGGCCGTCGATCAGCTCCTGGGGCGTGCCCTCGGCGACGACGTTCCCGGCGTCGATGATGACGAGCCGGTCGCAGAGGCGCTCGGCCTCCTCCATGAAGTGCGTGACGAGCAGGATGGTGACGCCCGTGGCCCGCACGCGCTCCACGAGCTCCCAGGTGGTGCGCCGGGCCTGCGGGTCGAGGCCGGTGGTGAGCTCGTCGAGGATGGCGATCTCCGGGTTGCCGATCAGCGCGAGCGCGATCGACAGGCGCTGCTTCTGCCCGCCGGACAGCTTGGCGAACCGGCGGTCGGCGTGCGGTGTGAGGTCGAGCATCGCCAAGAGCTCGTCCGGGTCCGCGGGATCGGCGTAGAACCCGGCGAACAGGTTCAGCGCCTCGCTCACGGTGATCTTGTCGTGCAGCGCCGCCTCCTGGAGCTGCACGCCCAGGACGTCGCGGACGGCTGCCGGGTCGCGCTGGGTGTCGACGCCGCGCACGCGCACGGTGCCGCCGTCGGCCTGCCGCAGGCCGGCCAGCGTCTCGACGGTCGTGGTCTTGCCGGCCCCGTTGGGGCCGAGGATGCCGAAGATCTCGCCGCGCTCGACCGCGAACGACACGTCGTCGACGGCGACCTTCGGTCCGTACGTCTTGCGGAGGTTTCTGACCTCCACGATGGGTTCGGCCATCACGGGCCTCCTTCGCTGGTGCGGATAGGTGGGTGGTGCGGGGTCGTGCGGTCGGTGGGGCTCAGGGGCGGCACGGGACCTGCCGGAGCATCCGGGAGGCGACGACCGCGGCCAGGGCCGCGGCGACGAGCGTGCCGCCGACGGCCCCGACGACGCCGAGCGCGACGTCGTCGTACCCGCCGCGCAGCGGGATGCCGAACAGGCCGGTGCGGGTGGCGAGGTCGGCCAGCGCGCAGGGGACGAGCAGCGGGACGACGAGCAGGGAGCCGCGCCACGCCCCCGCCCGCCGGTAGCCGGCGACGACCGCGATCCCGACGAGCAGGTAGGTCACGACGACGAGCGCCTCCCCCACCACCTGGACCACGACGCCCGTCGGGGAGTCGATGCCCAAGGGCGCGGCGGGCCCCTGCCAGTACCGGTCGAGGTCCGCGTAGACGGCACGCTCGGCAAACGTGAGGGCCACGGCCAGGGCGCCGAGCACCGGCCCGGTGATCGCGGCGGCCCGCAGCCCGCCCTCGACGAACGACCGGCGGGTGCCGCCGGCGGCGACGTGCACGGTGAGCGTGCCCACCGTGACGATGACGCCGACGGCGAACGCCACCCAGCGCACCGGCCCTCCGGCGGCGTCGTAGGTGAGGCCGTCCGCCTCGCCGCCCCAGCGCTCGACGATCAGCGGGAGGCTGAGCACCAGCAGGGCCCAGCACGCCCAGAACCAGGCGCCGGCGACCAGCAGCGTGCGGAGGAACCTCCGGCGGGCGGCCCGGGTCGCGGCGCGCTGGCGGACGCGGGCGGGCGCCTCCGGCCCGGTGGAGGTCGTCGCGGTCACGGCGCTCACCGGGTCGGCCTCAGGCGAAGGATCCGCAGCTGCCACCACAGCCAGCCGGCCGCCAGGGCCAGCGCGACCAGGGCCTGCAGGAGACCGAGGGCGGCGGGCAGGTCGTCGGGGCCCAGGCCGAGGCCGCCGAACGCGTCGGCGAACGCGCCGCTGCGCGTGGCGTGGTCGACGAGGACGAGCAGCGCCAGGCCGGGCAGGAGCAGCAGGGTGCCCTGCCAGACCCCGAAGGTGCGGTACGCGGCCTGGGCGGCCATCCCGACGAGCATGTACACGGCGACCGCGATCGCCCCCGCGGCGGCGCTCACGACGGCCCACGGCCCGCCGGTCAGGCCGCTGCCGAGCTGGGCCCACTCCCAGCCGAGCGCCCCGAAGACGCCCCGCTCGACGAGCAGCAGCAGCCCGTAGACCGCCCCGTACGCGACGCCGGCGACCAGCGCCGCGACGAGCCCGCCGACGAACAGCGACCTCCTGGTGCCGCCCGCGGCGACGTGTGGGACCACGAGCGACGCGAGGGCGATCATGCCGAGCGAGAGCCCGAACCAGGGCGCGGCGTACTCGGCGCCCGTCATGACGCCGCCGCCCATCACGCCGCCGGCCTGGCGGACGATCAGCGGCACCGCCACGGTGACCACGAGGAAGATGCTCCAGAAGATCCCGCCGATGACGAGCGTCGCCGAGCCCACGGAGCGCGCGACCCGACGGGTGGCGCGGGACCGTGCCCGGGCCACGAACGCGTCGCGGTCGGCGCGGGTCACGACGGACGCGCTCATCGCCGGCCCTCCCTCGCGCTCGTGCCCGCCTCCGCGGCGGTGGAGGACGCGCCGGACCCGCCGTCCTGGGTGAGGCGGACGAACAGGTCCTGCAGCGGCAGCGACCCGATCTCGACGCCGGCGGCGCGCGCCCCGGCCGTCGCGCCGTCGTCGGGCGCGCCCTCGAGGGTGACCTGCACGGTGGCGCCGAGGCGCTGCCGGTGCAGCTCGCGCCGGCCGCGGGCCAGCTCGTCCACGGCCGCGACCGGGCCGGTGAGGCTGAACCCGCGGGACTGCATCTCCTCGGCCGGCTCGGCCAGGAGCACCCGGCCGCGGTGCAGGACGACGACGTCCTCGAAGAGGCGCTCGACCTCCTCCACCAGGTGGCTGGACAGCAGGATGGTGCGGGGGTGCTCGGCGTAGTCGGCGAGGATCTCGTCGTAGAACGCGTACCGGGTGGGGGCGTCCATGCCGAGGTAGACCTCGTCGAGGATCGTCAGCGGCGCGCGGGCCGCGAGGCCGATGGTGGCGCCGACGGCGGACCGCTTGCCGCGCGAGAGCTGCGTCGGCTTCTTGCGGGGCTGGATCTCGAACGTGTCGAGCAGCCGGCCGGCGAGGTCGGCGTCCCAGTAGGGGCGCAGGTCCGCGTAGTACTTGAACGTCTCGGACACGCGCTCGTCGTCCATGAGGTCGCCGCTCTCGCGCACGAACTGCACGTTGGCGGTGACCCACGGGTTCTCCCAGGGCTCCTCCAGGAGGTCGCCCGCGCCGACACGGACGGTGCCCTCCGTGGGCCGGTTGAACGCCGCGAGGAGCGAGAGCAGCGTGGACTTCCCGGCGCCGTTGCGGCCGAGGATGCCGGTGATGACGCCGGGGCGCAGGTCGAGCGTGACGCCGTCCAGCGCCGTGCCGCCCTCGTCCTTGATGGTGCTGCCTTCCGCCGTCAGGCGGCGCTGCGCTCCGAACCGGACGACGACGTCGTCGAGACGGGCGCCGAAGGGTGCGGGGGTCATGACTCCTCCGTGGTGGTCGTGGGCCGGTGGCCGTTGGTGCCGAGGACGTAGGAGACGAGCTCGTCGGTCGAGATGCCGAGCAGGTCGGCCTGTGCGAGCGCCGGGGCGAGCACCTCGTCGAAGTAGGCCTTGCGGTGCTCGTCCAGCAGCCGCTCGCGCGCCCCGGGGGCGACGAACATGCCCAGTCCGCGGCGCTTGTACAGGACGCCCTCGTCCACCAGGCCGGTGAAGGCCTTGGCGGCGGTGGCGGGGTTGATGCGGAACGTCGTGGCGAACTGGGTGGTGGACATGACCTGCTCCTCCTCGGCGAGCTCACCGGCGAGCACCTGCGCACGGATCATGCGGGCGATCTGCACGTAGATCGGTTCGGGACCGTCGAACACGCGGGCCTCCTCACGCAGGTTCAGTAGTTCTGGGGTTCATTACTCGACTAATGAACCATAGACCCACGCTCGCGCGCAACCCCCGCGAGGTAGTTGAGATCCCGGCGAGGTAGTTCAGGTCCCGGCGAGGTAGTTCAGGTCCGTCACCCGAGCGACCGCCGGCGCTCGGCACGCCCCCGGGCCGCGTCGTGCGCCTCGCGCAGCAGGTCCAGGACCGCCCCGGTCGTGCTCGCTCCCGGGTTCACGACGCACACCCACCCCAGGTCCCCGTACAGCGGGTGCGGGAGGAAGGCGTCGAGGACGACGGCGCCCTCCGGCGCCCGGCCCTGCACGAGCTCGGACAACCGGTCGCGGCCGACGTGAACGTTGACCCGCCACCGGTCGGGCCGGTCGAGGTCGCAGCCGACGTCGTCCGGGTAGTTCTTGGTGACGACCGTGCCGTACGGCTGCCCGGTGGTCGGCACCTGCCCGTCGGGCGCGTAGTAGAAGAACGCGTCGCCCCACGCGATCTCCGGCGTGCCGTCACCGGGGCGCGGTTCGAGGACGAGCACCCCCTCGAGGTCTCGCACGGCCGCGATGATCTGACCCATACTCGTGTCGTTGCTCATGGTTCAAGCGTGACCTTCAAGTGCTTCTGTGGGGTGTGAGGATGGACCGTCCGCTGCGGACCGTGGACGTCGCGCGGGCGACCGACTACTCCGTGCAGCAGGTGCGTGACCTCGAGCGGCTCGGCGTCGTCCCGCCCGCCGTCCGCGCGCCGAACGGGTACCGCACCTACGACGCCCGCCATGTCCGGGCCGTCCGCGCCTACCGGGGCCTCGCCGCCGCTGTCGGGCCCGCCGTCGCGCGTCGGACGATGACCGCGCTCCAGGGTGCAGCCGTCGCGGACGCCGCGGCCGCGGTCACCCAGCTCCACGCAGGGCTCGCCGCCGAGCGTGCCCAGACCCTCCAGGCGCTCGACGCGCTCGACGCGATCCGGGCGGAGCCGACCGCCCCCTCGGCCGGCGGCATGCTGACGATCACCGAGCTGGCCGACGCCCTCGGGGTGCGCACCTCGACCCTGCGCCACTGGGAGTCCGAGGGACTCCTGGCCCCGGAACGGGTCGGCTCCCTCCGCGCCCGCGTCTACGACAGGCGCACCGTCGCCACGGCCCGCGTGGTCGCCGTGCTCCGGTCGGCGGGGTACGGCATCCCCGCGCTGCACCGCGTCGTCGCGACGTGGCGGGGACTGGGCCGGAGCCCGGACGCCGAGCACGCCCTGCAGTCGCGGCTGGACCAGATCGCGACCCGGTCGGTGGCGCTGCTGCGGGCCGGGGCGGACCTTGCCGCCGTGCTGGACGACGTCGGCGAGCCGGAGGCCGAGCCGGCCTGATCCGCCCCGTGGCACGCTCCGGGGGAAGTGCCGACGGCGCGCCCGGACCGGTCCGACGCCTGTCCTGGAGAGGGAGGGCGACCGAGCACCGCCCGGCGAGCGGAACGGAACCGTGGATGCTGGGAGCGTGAGGGATTCCGCGCCGGGGGCCCACCGCGACGCGATCGTCCGCGGCATCCACGTCGTCGTCGACGGGCCGCCCGACGCTCTGCCGCTGCTGCTCGTGCACGGCTCGGGCGCGACGGCGGCCAGCTGGTCGCCGATGGTGCCGGGCCTCGACGCGGTGCACCGCGTCGTCGCGATCGACCTGCCCGGGTGCGGGCGCTCGGCGCCTGCGCCCGCGTACGACGTGCCCGCGCAGGCGGACCGGGTCGCGGGGCTCGTCGACGAGCTGGGCATGCCCCGTCTGCGGGTGGTCGGTCACTCCAGCGGCGGGTACGTCGCGACGGCGCTCGCCGAGCGTCGTCCGGACCTGGTCGGCTCGCTGGTCCTGCTGAGCACCGGGCCTGCCCCGGACGCGAAGCTTCCGGAGGCGGCGGTCGTCCGCTTCCTCGTGGGGCGGCCGTTCGGGCCGCTGCTCTGGCCGCTGCGCACCCCGGGGATGCTGCGCCGCGGGATCCGCTCGGTGGCCGCGCGACCGGTCGACGTGCCCGACGACTTCCTCGCCGACGTGCGCCGCACGCGGTACCGCGACTTCCGGCAGATCATGGCCGGCTACGAGGACTACCTCGCGGCTCGGAGCCTGCCCGAGCGTCTCACCGCGGTCGGCGCGCCGCTGCTGGTGGTCTTCGGTGACGCGGACCCGCGCTGGGACCCGGCGTCGGCGCACCGGTACGAGGCCGTGCCCGGCGCCAGGGTCGCGTACCTGGCCGGGGTCGGGCACGTGGCCATGCTCGAGGACCCGCAGGGCGCCACCCGGCTGGTCCTCGACGGCGCCGCCTGAGGCCGGCTCCCCCGCGGCGCCTCCGCCGGCACGGCCCGGACAGCACAGGCGGGACAGCGCGGGCCGGAAAGCACGGGGCACGGCGACGATCGCTCGTCGCCGTGCCCCGTGGTCCGTCGTGCGTTGCGGGTTTCGACAGGCTCAACCAGCGGCAGCCGCATCGACGTCGTCGAGCGCGGCCAGCTCGGCCAGGTCGGCGGCGACGATCTCGGCGATCTGCACGGCGTTGAGCGCCGCGCCCTTGCGCAGGTTGTCGTTCGACACGAACAGCACGAGCCCGCGTCCGCCGGGCACGGACTGGTCGGTACGGATCCGCCCCACGAAGGACGGGTCCGCGCCGGCCGCGCGCAGCGGGGTCGGGACGTCCGCGAGCTCGACCCCCGGCGCGGAGGCCAGCAGCTCCCGCGCCCGCTCCGGGGTGATCGCGGCGCCGAACTCGGCGTGGATGGCCAGCGAGTGCCCGGTGAACACCGGCACGCGCACGCAGGTGCCGGCCACGGCGAGGTCGGGCAGGCCGAGGATCTTGCGCGACTCGTTGCGGAGCTTCTGCTCCTCGTCGGTCTCGCCCGACCCGTCGTCCACGAGGTTGCCCGCCAGCGGCAGCACGTCGAACGCGATCGGCGCGACGTACTTCTCCGGCTGGGGGAAGTCGACCGCCGCACCGGAGTGCGCCAGCCCTTCGAGGTCGCCGGCCACGGCGGCGCGCGCCTGGTCGGCGAGCTCCTTGACCCCGCCGACGCCGGAGCCGGACACCGCCTGGTAGGTCGCGACGCGCAGGCGTTCCAGCCCGGCCTCGTCGGCCAGCGGCTTGAGCACCGGCATCGCGGCCATCGTGGTGCAGTTCGGGTTCGCGACGATGCCCTTGACGGCGTCGCCGATCGCCTCGGGGTTCACCTCGGAGACGACCAGCGGCACCTCCGGGTCGAGCCGCCAGGCGGACGAGTTGTCGATGACGACGGCGCCCGCCTCGGCGAACCGCGGGGCGTGCTCGCGTGACGTACCGCCGCCGGCCGAGAAGATGGCGACGTCCACGTCCGCGAGGTCATCGGTGGCCGTGGCCGCGACGTCCTCCACGACGACGTCCACGCCCTCGAACGGCAGCGTGCTGCCCGCCGAGCGGGCGGAGGCGAAGAACCGCAGCTCCTTCACCGGGAAGGCGCGCTCCGCCAGCAGGCGCCGTAGGACGCCGCCGACCTGGCCGGTGGCGCCGACGACGGCGACGTTCACGCCGGAGTCGTTGATCTGAGCCATCAGCGCGTCACCGCCCCGAGCCGGCGTAGACGACGGCCTCGCCGTCGGCGGAGTCCAGGTCGAACGCGGTGTGGATGGCGCGCACGGCGTCGTCCAGGGCGTCCTCCCGGGTGACCACCGAGATGCGGATCTCGGAGGTGGAGATCATCTCGATGTTGATGCCGGCGTCCCGCAGCGCGCCGAACAGCCGCGCGGACACGCCGGGGTGCGACTTCATGCCGGCGCCGACCAGGGACAGCTTCCCGATCTGGTCGTCGTACTGCAGCGACGCGAAGCCGAGCTCCTCCTGCAGCGCGTTGAGCGCGGCCAGGGTGCTGGGGCTGTCGGCGTGCGGCAGCGTGAACGAGATGTCCGTGAGCCCGGTGTGCGCGGCCGAGACGTTCTGCACGATCATGTCGATGTTCGCGCCGGTGCCGGCCACGACCTCGAAGATGCGGGCGGCGGTGCCGGGCTTGTCCGGCACGCCGACGACGGTGATCTTGGCCTCGCTGCGGTCGTGCGCGACGCCGGAGATGATCGGGGCTTCCATCTCTGCTTCCTCCTGGTCGCCCGCGGGGGCGTTCGGGTCGATCGCGTCGCCGTGCGTGCCGGTGACGAGGGTGCCGGTGGTGTTGCTGAACGAGCTGCGCACGTGCACGGGCACGTCGTAGCGGCGCGCGTACTCCACCGCGCGCAGGGCCAGGACCTTCGCGCCCGACGCGGCGAGCTCGAGCATCTCCTCGTAGGTGACGCGGTCGATCTTGCGGGCGCTCGGGACGATGCGCGGGTCGGCGGTGAACACGCCGTCGACGTCGGTGTAGATCTCGCAGACGTCGGCGTCGAGGCCGGCCGCGAGCGCGACCGCCGTCGTGTCCGAGCCGCCACGACCGAGCGTCGTGACGTCGTTGCTGGAGCTCACGCCCTGGAAGCCTGCGACGATCGCGACCTGCCCCTTCTCCACCGTCTCGCGGATGCGGTGCGGCACCACGTCCACGAGGCGCGCGCGGCCGTGCACCGCGTCGGTGATGAGGCCGGCCTGCTGACCGGTGAAGGACTTCGCCTTGACCCCGAGGTTGGTGATCGCCATCGCGAGCAGGGACATCGAGATGCGCTCACCGGAGGTGAGGAGGATGTCGAGCTCGCGCTGCGGGGGCAGCGGGGTGATCTGCCCGGCCAGGTCGAGGAGCTCGTCCGTGGTGTCGCCCATGGCGCTCACCACGACGACGACGTCGTTCCCCGCTCGCTTGGCCGCTGCGATCCGCTTCGCCACACGCTTGATGCTGTGGGCGTCGGAGACGGATGATCCGCCGTACTTCTGCACGACAAGTGCCATGTCACAACCTTCTGCTGGCCGGCCTCCGTCTCTCTCAACGGTCCGCCGGGGCTGGTGCTTGCCCGTCGATGGTAGTCGGCGTCCGCGGCTCGGACGAGGGCCGTCTCAGGTCGTGGCGCCCCGGCCCTGGGCGAGGAACGCGTCCAGCACCTCCAGGTGGTCGGAGACGGGGCCGGCGGCGACGAGCCCGCTGCCCGCGGCGAGCTCGCCCGCGGCAGGAGCCAGCGCCGCGCGCGCCCGCTCCGCGACCCGCCTGTCGCCCAGGTGGACCGCGGCCCGTCCCGCCAGCACCCACAGCGCCTCGATCAGCAGCCCCGGCGGCGGGTCCGGCACGCGGGCGAGCGCCCGTCGGGCGGCGGCGTCGTCCCGACCGGCGGCGAGCAGCGTCCATGGGGCGGCCCAGGAGGCGTACGACCCCGCGTCGCCCGGCGCCAGCCCCGCGCCCGCGTCCGCGCGCCCCCGACCCACCCGCAGGCACAGCAGCGCCAGTGTCTCCAACCCGGTCTCGAGGCCGGCCATGCCGGTGCCCTCCAGCCCGGCCGTCGCCGCGCGTACGGCGGCCTCGACCTCGGCGTCGGGCGCCCCCTCGACCGCGGCGCCCACCGTGTCGGACCACGACGTGAGCACCTCGACCAGGGGGCGCTCGTGGTCGGCCGCGAGCCGCCGTGCGGACCCGGCGTGCCCGGCCGCCCCGGCCGTGTCCCCGAGCGCCGACCGGGCCTGCACCCGCACCAGGTGGCCGAGGATCTCGTCCGTGGCCAGCCCGGCCCTCGCGGCCACGTCGACGAGCTCGGCGCCGACGGCGTCCCGCATCGGCGCGAGCCCGGCGCGCCCGCAGGCGTGCAGGGTCGCCGCGCCGAGGGCGCGCGCGAGCGTCGCCGGGTCGCCCGTGCGGCGCGCCAGCGCCACCGACTCGTCGGCCGCCGCGGGCCCGGCGCTCCCCGGCGAGCCGCGCAGCTCCGTGGCGAGCACGGCCAGCAGGCGCGACCGGGTGCGTTCCGGTGCGCCGGTCGGGGGAGGCGGTGCCGTCGATCGATCGTCGCCGACTATCGCGCGTCGGCCGGGATCGACGTCGGGCACGACCGCGCCGACCGCGACGCGGGACGACGCCTGGCCATGCCGGTGACCGTCGTGCAGCAGGACTGGGGCTCGATGCTCGGCTACGACGCCGCCGGCCTGTGGCGCGCGTGGGCCCCCGACCTCGACCACCGCTCGACCGCCGCCGGCCACTTCATGGCCGAGAGCGCGCCCGAGGAGATCCTGGCCGCGCTGCGCGACCTGCTCGCGCGCTGACCCCCCCCGCCGTCGCCCCGGCGGCCTTCGCCGCGGGCGGCGGCTCAGGACCGCCAGTCGTGCCAGACGTCGTAGCCGAGCTTGACGATGAGGGCGCCCACCACGACGACGAAGATGACCCGCACGAAGGCGCTGCCCTTGGCGACCGCCATCCGCGCACCGATGTAGGCGCCCACGAGGTTGGCCGCGCCGATCATGAGCCCCAGGCCCCACAGCACGGCGCCGTGCGGCACGAAGAACAGCAGCGCGCCGAGGTTGGTGGCGAAGTTCGTGATCTTCGCCAGCGCCGACGCCGGCAGGAACGCGTAGCCCAGCACGCTCACCAGCGCGATGACGAGGAACGTGCCCGTGCCCGGGCCGAGCAGGCCGTCGTAGGCGCCGATGACGAGGCCGATGCCGGCGGCCGTCCAGCGGTGCCGGTTGCCCTCCCAGCGCAGGTTGTCGTGCGCGCCGAGCTTGGGCTTCAGGACGGTGTAGGTCGCCACGCCGATGAGCACCACGAGGATGATCGGTTTGAACAGCTCGGCGGGGATGCGGCTCGCGAGCGCGGCGCCGCCGAACGCCCCGACCAGCGCCGCGACCGCCATGGGGCCGGCCGTCGTGAGGTCCGGGCCCACCCGCCGGTAGTAGGTGATCGCGCTGGTCGACGTGCCCATGATCGAGCCCAGCTTGTTGGTGGCCAGCGCCTGCACCGGCGAGATGCCCGGCACCAGCAGCAGCGCGGGGAGCTGGATCAGCCCACCGCCGCCCACGACGGCGTCGACCCAGCCGGCGGTGAGCCCGGCGAGGACGAGCAGCACGATGGTGAGGGTGTCGAGGTCGGGCACGCCGGAGATCTTGTCATGCCGACCGCGGCCCCTGCCCGCCCCACCTCCCGTCGCCGGCGGTGCCGTGCCACCCTGGGAAGCAGGACCGACCAGGACCGCCCCGGCGTCGCGGCGACCGGCACGGTCGAGCACGGGGCGGGCGGGCCGGAGCTCGTGCTCACCCGGGTGTTCGGTGCCGCCGCGCCGGACGTGTGGGCGAGCCTCACCGAGCCGGCCCCGCTCGAACGGTGGATCGGCCGGTGGGAGGGCGACCCGGCGACGGGCCGGGTCCAGTTCTTCATGACCGCGGAGAGCGCGGACGCCGAGCCGGGAGACTGCACCATCCTGCGGTGCGAGCCGCCGCACGGGTACACGGTCGAGACGGCGACGGCGGTCGGGGTCTGGCACTTGGCGGTCGAGCTCGCGGAGTCCGGCGGGGCGACGACCCTGACGTTCCGGCACCTGCTCGGCCCGGACGACGACGCCGCCTCGATCGGGCCCGGCTGGGAGTACTACCTCGACCGGCTCGTCGCGGTGCGCTCAGGGCGTCCGGCGGACACGGTGGAGTGGGAGTCGTACTACCCGGCACAGCGCGAGCACTACGCCCGGGCGGCGGGCGCCGGGGCGTGACCGCTCAGGAGTGCAGCGCGTCGTACTCCGCCTCGGCGGCGACATCGTCCTCGACGTCGAGGCGCAGGTGCGCGAGCACGCCCTGCAGCACGCGCAGCGCCGACGACGCACGCTCGCCCCACGAGGACAGGTAGCTGAACTGCCACCACCACAGCCCCTCGAGCTCGTGCCCGTCGTCGAAATGCTGCAGGCCCTTCGCGATCTCCTCGGCGACGCACGCCAGGTCGCCGGACAGGGTGGCGGGCGCGACGTCGGCGCTCAGCGCCGGGTCGGACACCTCGACGTAGTCGTCGAAACCGTCGAACATCTTCGCGAGCGCGTCGCGCAGCGGGTCGACGTCCGTCTCCGGGCCGGCGTCGGGCTCCCACCGCTCGGCGGGGACGACGTCGACGATCGCGGCGAGCCGCGCGCCGGCGGCCAGCAGGTCCGACGTGGCGAGGATGAGCAGCGAGAGCTCGGCTCCCGGCGCCGCGCCGGACGCGACCTGCGTCGTCGTCGACAGGAACACGCGTGCCTGCGCCGACATCTGCTCGGCGACGTCCCGGAACTCGGATCCAGCCTCGATCTCCCCCACGACCTGCTCCCTCCTACCGTGCCGGACGGCGGCCGGTCAGCCGCCGACCACCCGCCGGCCCTCGAACGCGCGTCCCAGGGTCACCTCGTCCGCGTACTCCAAGTCTCCCCCGACGGGCAGCCCCGACGCGAGGCGGGACACGGTGACGCCCATCGGGGCGATGAGCCGCGACAGGTAGGTGGCCGTGGCCTCGCCCTCGATGTTCGGGTCGGTGGCGAGGATGACCTCGGTGACCGTGCGGTCGGCCAGGCGCGTCATGAGCTGGCTGATGCGCAGGTCGTCGGGGCCGACGTTCTCGATCGGGTTGATGGCGCCGCCGAGCACGTGGTACTTGCCGCGGAACTCGCGGGTGCGCTCGATCGCGACGACGTCCTTCGGCTCCTCGACCACGCAGATCACGTCGTCGGAACGGCGCGGGTCGGTGCAGATGCGGCACGTCGGGGATTCCGCGACGTTGCCGCACGTCTCGCAGAACTGCACGCGCGCCTTCACCTCGGTGAGCGCGTCGGCGAGCCGGCGCACGTCGGCGGCGTCCGCCGCGAGCAGGTGGAACGCGATGCGCTGCGCGCTCTTGGGCCCGACGCCGGGGAGGCGGCCGAGCTCGTCGATCAGGTCCTGGACTGCGCCCTCGTACACGAGGGTCCAGCCTACGACCCGCCGCCCACAGCCGGGGCCCACCGGGCCGGGCGGAACCCGCCGGGGCCGCCCGGGCGGGTCAGCCCGCGAGCCCGCCGATCAGGACGCCCAGGCCGACCAGCCCGAAGAGGATCCCGACCCCGAGGAGCACGCCGGACGTGAGCCCGTCGCGCCAGTCGCCGACGAGGACAGGCGTCGCGGTGTCGTCGGCGGGGTCGTACCAGACCTGCATCGGGCTGCCCTTGCGCGGCGGGAAGATCGTCTTGACGCTCGAGCGGGCCTTGCGCTCCTGCCCGTCCCGGTCGCGGAACGACACCGACGTGAAGGACGCGTTGCTCTCCGAGCGGCGGTTGCGGATGCTGCCGGCCACCGTGCCGGTCACCACCTCGCCGCGCGTCTGCCGCTGCTGCGTCTCCTCGCGCCGTCGCGCACGCTGCCTGCTCGCGACGGTGAGCATGACCGCGGCCGCGATCAGGAACACGCCACCGAGGATGATCGGTGCCCAGGTCTCCACGTCGTCCCACCTTCTCGTGCCATTTCCGACACTGCACCGTAGCGGACCGATCAGACCCAGCCGTTCGCCCGCGCCAGGCGAGCCGCCTCGTGCCGGTTCGCGACGCCCAGCTTCGCGACCGCCGACGAGAGGTAGTTGCGCACGGTGCCCGGCGCGAGCGCCGCGCGCTCGGCGATCTCCTCGACGGGCGCGCCGTCGGCCGCCAGCTCGAGCACGTCCGCCTCCCGGGCGGTCAGCGGCGAGTCGCCCGCGGAGATGGCGTCGGCGGCGAGCTCCGGGTCCACGTACCGGCCGCCGGCGGCCACCTGCCGCACCGCGGCGGCCAGCACCGCGGCGGACGCCGACTTGGGCAGGAACGCCCGCACCCCGACGGCGAGCGCCTTCTTGAGGTAGCCGGGGCGACCGTGGCTGGTGACGATCGCGACCGCGCACCCGGGGACGGCGGAGCGCACCCGCTCGGCGACCTCGATGCCGTCGGCGCCGGGCATCTGCAGGTCGAGCACCGCGACGTCGGGCCGGTGCCGCTCGATCGCGGCGACGGCCTCCGGGCCCGTGCCCGCCACCGCCACGACCTCCAGGTCGTCCTCGAGGTCGAGGAGCTGGGCGACGGCGTCGCGGATCAGGGTCTCGTCATCGGCGAGCACGACACGGATCATGCGGCGGCCTCCTTCGTCAGGTCGTGGGTCCCGGGGGCGGGCACGCAGGCGGTGAGGACGAAACGGTCGCCACGGGTCGCCGTGTCGAGCGACCCGCCGACGGCGGCGAGCCGCTCGCGCAGACCGACCAGCCCCGCGCCCCCGCCCGGCGAACCTGTACGGCCGCGGACCCCGTCGTTGGTCACGGTGAGCGCCAGGACCCGGGCGTCGTCGCCCGCGCTCTCGGTGAGGTCGATCCGGCACTCGCGGGCGTCCGAGTGGCGCACGATGTTGGTGACGCCCTCGCGCACCACCCACGCCAGTGCCTCGACCTGCGGGGCGGCGAGGTGCGGCACGTCGCCGACGACCCGCACGGTCACGCCGGCGGCGCGCAGCACCGACCGGGCGCCGTCGAGCTCGGTGGCCAGGTCGGCGGCGCGGTAGCCCGCGACCACGCCGCGCACCTCGCGCAACGACTCCTGCGCCAGGGTGCGCACCTCGTCCATCTGGTCGGCGCCGCGCAGGTCGCCCCGGCGGGCCAGCGCCGCGGCGAGCTCGGACTTCACGGCCACCGCCGACAGAGCGCGCCCGACGACGTCGTGCATGTCGCGGGCGATGCGCAGCCGCTCCTCGGCGACGGCGAGGCGCGCGGCCACCCCGCGGGCGTCGTCGAGCCGGCGGACCACCTCGACCATCCACATCGACATCCGCACGGTCCCGGCCCAGAAGAGCGTGAACACGAGGGCCAGGAGCCCGGCGAGCACGGCGGCTGCGGTCGGCTCGATGCCGGCGGTCGCGCGCAGGGTCGCGACCGTGACGGCGACGACGACCCCGCACCCGGCGACCCGCCAGGGCGGGGAGGCGACGGCGAGGGCGCCGCACGTCGCCGCGCCGCCGACGGCGACCATCACGCTGCGCGGGTCGTCGAGCATGCCTCCGTCCGCGGACACCGGCAGCGTCGCCACCGTCACCACCACGAGGGCCGCCGTCGCGACCAGCAGGGCGAGCACCACGGGGCGGGGCCGCCACCCGGACCACAGCGGGCCGTCGAACCCGGCGTGCACGGTGGCCAGGCAGAGGCTCGTGTGCACCAGCGCGGCGACGACGAGCAGCGTCCCGCCAGCGCCGGACGGAGCCACCTCGAGCCGGGAGAGCGCCGCCACCGCGTAGAGGTAGAAGAACGGCTCGAAGAGCACGAAGAGGTAGAGGCTCACGCGGGTGTACAGCTCGACCCCGCGCGCACCCCCGATGCGGGCCGTGGCGGGCGACAGGTCGGGCGTCACGGGTGCCAGCCTGCCACGGCCCGCACGGGCGGGGGCGTCCGGGTGGGTCACCGACGCGGCTCCCACCGCATCCAGCGCCGGCAGGCGAGCACGCCGAGCGCCGTCCATGCCGCGAGCACGGCCACCGGCACCACGGCGGCGCCGAACGTCTCGGCGAACGACAGGACCTGGCCCTCGCCGTCGAGCCCGCCCGCGCCGAGCAGCATGAGGTCCGTGATCGGGCGCAACGGCGTGAACGTGCCGATCGTGCCGAGCACGCCCGTCGTCGCGCCCGGACCGCCGAACAGCCCGGCGAACGGGATCGCGACGATCAGCAGCGGCAACGTCGTGAGCTGCGCCGACTCGACCGTGCGGGACAGCCCCGACGTGGCGCCCGCAAGCACGGTGAGCATGAGGGCACCGCCGAGCACCGCGACCACCATCAGCAGCGGGTTGACGAAGGCGGGCGGTTCGAGGAACACCGACACCGCGACGATGCCGAGCACCGTCTGCGCCAGCGCGACCGCGACCGCCGGGACGGCGGTGCCCGTGAGGATCTCCGCCCGGGAGCACTCCCCCACGAGGTACCGCTTCAGCACCAGCTCCTCGCGCCGCGCCACGAACGCGACGGTCAGGTTGTAGTAGACGACGAACGCGAGCGCCATGAACGTCAGCAGGTTCAGCAGCACGGCGCCCGTCGTGGCGGCGGCCTCGTCGCCGATGCCGCCGATCGTGGCGAACAGCCCGACCGTCATCGGCGGCAGGGCAAGGGCGTTGAACAGGGCGGTGCGGTTGCGCACGAGCAGCTGCAGCTCGGCGCGCGCCAGCGCCGAGACGCGCCGCACGCTGCCGCGCCCGCCCGCGGCGGGGGCCGGACGACGCCGGGCGACCGGGGTCGCGGAGGTGGGGACGGTGCTCATGCTGCGGCCTCCTCGGCGCGGGTGCGGGTGCCGTCGTCGGTGTCGCCGGGGGCGGCGTCGAGGGCGAGGAACGCCTGCTCGAGCGACGCCGACCGGGCGTCCAGGTCGTCGAGCCGCAGGTGCCGGGCGTCGGCCCACTGCAGCAGGGTGAACAGGTCGTCCTGCAGCCGGGTGGTGCGCAACCGCACCCGGCCGGTGCGGTCGACGTCGGGGGTGCCGACCACGCCGGCCAGGGCGGGCAGGTCCGCGGCCGTGGGCGTCACCTGGCGGCCGCCGTCGTTGCGCACGACGAGCTCGACGACGGCCGGCTCGGTGGCGACGACGTCCGCGACCGACCCCGAGCGCACGACCCTGCCCGCCTTCATGATCGCGATGCGGTCGGCGAGCTGCTCCGCCTCCTCCAGGTAATGGGTGGTGAGCAGCACCGTGGTGCCGGCGTCGAGCATCCCCTGCACGAGCCCCCAGGTGGCGCGCCGGCTCTCCGGGTCGAGCCCGGTCGTGGGCTCGTCGAGGAAGAGCACCTCGGGGTCGCCCATCGTGGCGAGCGCGAGGTCGAGGCGCCGCTTCTCCCCGCCCGACAGGCTGGCCACGCGCACGTCGGCGCGGTGGTCGAGCCCGACGGCACCGAGCACGTCGGCCGGCGGGCGCGCGCGGGTCAGCGTGCCCGCCCAGGTGCGGGCCGTCTCGGCGACGGTGAGGTCGCCGGAGAACCCGGCGCTCTGCAGCATGATCCCGAGGGAGCCGACGACCTGCCGCCGCTCGCGGTACGGGTCACGACCGAGCACCCGGACCGTGCCGCCGTCGGCGGGCGCGAGCCCCTCGACGAGCTCCACGAACGACGTCTTGCCCGCCCCGTTGGTGCCGAGCAGGGCGACGAGCTCTCCGCGGTGGACGTCGAGGTCGACGCCGCGCACGGCTTCGAACGTGCCGTACCGGCGGCGTGCCCCGCGGACGTGGACGATGGGTTCCGCAGTCATGCCTCCACCCTCGCCGCGGGACATCGGCGCAGGTAGTGCCGCCTCTCACCGGCTTTCGTGACGGGTGCACGGGACTCCCGTGACATCCGTCATGCCGGGCCCGGCTGCGGCAGGATGCTCTGATGGACGAGACGCCCGGGTCCGAGGTCGTGGCGCTGTACGACGACGCGGGGCGGCCCTGCGGCACGGCGTCGCGGGCGCGGGTGCGCGCGGAGAACCTGCGGCACGCGGCCACCGCCGTCGTGGTGCGCAACGGCGCCGGAGACGTCTACGTGCACCGCCGCACGGAGTCGAAGGACCTGTACCCGGGCCGCTACGACTTCTGCGCGGGCGGCGTGCTGCGCGCCGGCGAGGACCCGCTCGAGTCCGCGCGCCGGGAGCTGGCCGAGGAGCTCGGCGTCACCGGGGTGGACCTGGTGCCCCTCGGGGCGGCCGACTACGCCGACTCCCGCACCCGCATGCGCGAGTTCCTCTACGAGTGCACCTACGACGGCCCCGTGACCTGGCAGCCCGAGGAGGTCGCCTGGGGCGCCTGGGTCTCGCCCGCGCGCCTGCTCGCGATGATCGACGAGCTGCCGTTCATGCCCGACAGCGTGGCCAACCTCGCCGGCTGGCTCGACGACCTGCGCGCCTCGCCGCCGAGGTAGTTCAAGCCGCGCCGAGGTAGTTCGAGCCGCGCCGAGGTAGTTCGAGCCAGGTCGTCAGACGGCGACGAGCTCGGCCTCGAAGCCGTCTGCGTCCTCGAGGTAGGCGGCATAGTGTTCCGGGCCGCCGGCGAACGGGTGCCGGTCGGTGAAGAGGAGCACCCAGCCGTGCGCAGGCGCGGCGTCGACGAGCGTGTCGAGCTGCTTGCGGGTGCCGGCGTGCAGGGCGAGGTGATTGAGCCCGGGACGACGGCGATCGTGGGTGACGGCGCTCAGGGCCGGGCTCTGCTCGACCACGACGTAGGCATCGCCGAGCAGCCACGACCGACCGTGGTCCCACGACTGGTGCGGCCGGTAGCCGAGCTCGCCGAGCAGCCAGCCCCACGAACGCTCGGAACGCTGGAGATCCGGCACCCACAGCTCGACGTGGTGGACCGCGCCCCGGGGCGGGAGGTTCGTCATCGTCCGGCGGCGACGTCCGCCATGAGGTCGGCGGACAACGGTGCCAGCGGATGCGGCGCGACCGGCGCGCCGGGGTCGACCCAGACATGTTCTTCGAGCTCGGCGCGCGTCTCGACGTCGAACCGGGCGGGCAGGGCGACCTCGAAGACGTGCGCGTCCACGTGGTGGTCCGGCTCGTTGGCTGCGACGGCGCTGCGGCGCCCGAGCGGGCGGACGGCGGCCGGGTCGACGACGAGCCCGATCTCCTCGGCGCACTCGCGCACGAGCGCGGCCACCGGATCCTCCCCCGGTTCGATCTTGCCGCCCACCTGCATGAACGCGGTGGTGCCGCGCTTGCGCACGAGCAGCGCGCGGCCGTCGTCGCGCACGATGACGGCCGCGACGATGTGGAGCGTGGTCACGGTCCGTGCCGTGGTGTCGCGGGTCATGTCAGGGCTGCTCCGCGATCTCCTCGATGACCTTGCCGTCGAGCACCTGGACCACCAGCTGCACGCCGACCAGCCCGGCCGACGTGATGTCGGGGTCGTCGGCGGACGGCTCGTCGTCGACCGCGCCCGGGCCCGACGACGCCCAGGACGACCGGTCCTTCGTCTGCTCCGCCTCGCGCACCCGTCGCTCCGCCGCCTGGCGCGGTGTCTCGCGGACGGCCGGTCCGGCCGGGGCGCCCGCGACCGGAACGCTCGGGCCGGCAGTGGGACCCGGTGTGCTCGGTGGCGTCGCGGGCTCGCCGGGTGGCGCGGCGGGCTCGGGCTCCTGCGCCCACGGGGGCGGGACGTCGGCCTGCGGGCCGGCAGGTGCACGGGTGGGCCCGCCGACGGACGCCGGGTCGGGCCTGGCGGGCTCGGGCGGCGCCGCCGCGGTAGACGCTCCGGCGAGCCAGGCCGCGTCGGCGTCCTCCGCCGCGGAGCGCTCGGGGGCGGGCGGCCGCTCGGCGAGCGCGACGCCGCCCGACGGGCGGGAGACGGCGGCCGACGCCCGGGGGCCTGCGGGCGGCGCGGTGGCGGCGGAGACCGTCGCGACCGGGGTCGGCGCGGACGAGCCGGCCGCCGGCCCGGGCGGCGGGGTGGGCCCGGCACCGGTGCCGCCGGCAGGGCGGTCGTCGGACGGGGCCGACGGCGCTGCCCTGTCCAGGGGCGTCGTGGTCTGCGGCGCGGTGGGCGAGGCCCCGTTCGACGGCGTCGGGCTCGGCGGGCCGCCCTGGTCGCCACCGGAGGGCGGGGTGCTGCCGGAGGGGGAGGTGCCGCCGCCGGACCGCCCCTCGTCGAGGGTGGCTTCGACCCGCACCTGCACGCCGAGGGTCTGGTAGACCGACTCGCTCACGGCGTCCACGTGCCGCGGCTGCGAGAACGTGCGGGCCATGCCGGCCGCGGCGAAGCCGAGGCGCAGCAGCCCGCCCTCGAGGGAGACGACCTGCGCGTTCGGGCCGACCAGCGCGCGCGTCACGGGGCTGCCGATGTTCGCGACCACCTCGTCCCAGCGGCGACGAACCATCTCCGCCGTCGCTTCCGCACCTCCGCCGGCCGCCGGCGCTGCCACCGGCGCGGGTGCGGGCGGCGCGGGTGCCGTCTCGAGCGGAGTGCTGTCGATGTCCGACGCGCCCGCGGGCCCGAGGTCCGCCGGCTCCGCGTCGTCCGGTCCGTCGACCGGGAAGTCGTCCACCGGCCCGTCGTCCTCGGGCTCGGGCTCGGCAGGCTCGGGCTCGGGCTCGGGCTCGGCGGATTCGGGCTCCGAGGACTCGGGCCCGGGCTCGGGCTCGGGGCGCACAGTCAGGGCGGGCTGGCTGACGACCGTCTCGACGTCGGGCACGGGCGCCGAGGGCCCCGCCGTCGGGTCGGCAGCAGCGGTCGGCTCGGCCACGGGCTCCGGAGCCGGAGGCGCGGGAGCGGGCTCGGACACTGCGGGCTCCGTCGACCCCACAGGCTCGGACACCGCGGGCTCCGTCGACCCCACAGGCTCGGACGCCGGGCGCCGGCTCGCCTGCAGGGCTGCACGGGCGACGGCCGCGCCGCTCAACCCGCCGGACGGGCCGCCCGACGGTGCGGCAGCGCTCGATGACACAGGAGCGCTCGCCGGCACGGGAGCGCCGTCGACGGGTGCGGCGGCCTGCGCGGGCGCGCCACCCCCGGTGATGACGCCGCGCTCGAGGCGGTCGATGCGCGCGGCGAGGCCCTCCGTGCCATCGTCGGCGCCGGGGAGCAGCAGGCGCGCGCAGAGCAGCTCGAGGTGCAGCCGGGGCGAGGTGGCGCCGGTCATCTCGGTGAGCGCGGCGTTGACGAGGTCGGCCGCCCGCGACAGCTCCGACACACCGAGGCGCCCCGCCTGGGTGCGCATGCGCTCGAGCTGGTCGGCGGGCAGGCCGCGCAGCACGGCCTCCGCCGCGTCGCCGGAGACCGCGATGACGATGAGGTCGCGCAGGCGCTCCAGGACGTCCTCGACGAACCGTCGCGGCTCGTGACCGGTGGCGATCACCTGGTCCACGACGCGGAAGATCGAGGCCCCGTCGCGCGCCGCGAGGGCGTCGACGACGTCGTCGAGCAGGGTGGCGTGGGTGAAGCCGAGCAGGCCGACGGCGGTGTCGTACTCGACGACCCCGCCGGTCGCGCCCGCGATGAGCTGGTCGAGCACGGAGAGGCTGTCGCGCACGGACCCGCCGCCCGCGCGGGTCACCAGCGGCACCACGCCCCCGCCGAGCTCGATCCCCTCGGCCGCGGTGAGCTGCTCGAGGTACGGGCCCAGCACGTCCGGCGGCACGAGCCGGAACGGGTAGTGGTGGGTGCGCGACCGGATGGTGCCGATCACCTTGTCCGGCTCTGTCGTCGCGAAGACGAACTTCACGTGCGGCGGCGGCTCCTCGACGATCTTGAGCAGCGCGTTGAAGCCCTGCGGCGTCACCATGTGCGCCTCGTCGAGGATGAAGATCTTGTACCGGTCGCGGGCGGGCGCGAACGTGGCGCGCTCGCGCAGGTCGCGCGCGTCGTCGACGCCGTTGTGGCTGGCCGCGTCGATCTCGACGACGTCGAGCGAGCCGGGGCCGCCGCGGGCCAGCTCGACGCACGAGTCGCACTCCCCGCAGGGCGTGTCGATCGGGGTCTCCGGCGTGTTGCGCGCGCAGTTGAGCGTCCGCGCGAGGATGCGGGCGGACGTCGTCTTGCCGCAGCCGCGCGGACCGGAGAAGAGGTAGGCGTGGTTGACGCGCCCGCTGCGCAGGGCCTGCATGAGCGGTGCGGTGACGTGCTCCTGGCCGATCACCTCGGCGAACGTCTCGGGCCGGTAGCGGCGGTACAGAGCGGTGGTCACCCCGCCAACCCTAGACGCCGCGGCCGACACCGACGAGGCCGCTGCTCAGGCGGTGGACGACGCGCGTCAGTGCGTCGTGACGGGGCTGGTGTAGAGGCTGGGCACGCAGCCGAGCTCGCCCGGTTCGAGCAGGATCCGGTCGAAGTCCGTGTACCGCGAGGTGGAGCGGTCGCGGCGCACGGCAACGATGCAGTCTCGTGCCTCGGCCACGCCCACGGCCGCCACCAGCTCCCGGCCGTCCCACACGACGGACACGTCGACGGACGACGGGAACTCGTACCGCAGGGCGGACTCCGCCGACGCAGGATCGACGGCGACGGGCAGCCGGTCCATGACGTCCAGCACCGTCGCCTCCGCGTCGGGCCCCAGCGAAGGCGGCGCCGTGGGGTGGGGCGTCGCCCCGACGACGTCGTCAGGACAACGGAACCACTCGAGGTCCGCCGCGTCGTCGTACTCGTAGGCACGGACGACCAGGTGCCAGCACGACGTCGTCCGACCGGCCGTGCGGCTGTCGCCGAAGATCGCGCCGCTCGACCAGGCAGCCACGTCGACGGAGATGGCCAGGTCGATCCGGGCTCCGTCAGCATCGCCCGAAGACCCCTGCCAGCCGAGCACCTGGAACTCGTACTCCGCGTCGTCCCCTCCGGCCAGCCGCGGGTCCGTCACTGCTGACTGCGCGAGGGTCTCCGCGTCGAGGGGCTCTGCGTAGTGCCCCTCGACGTCGTCGGCGATCCCGATCGCCGTGCGCTCGGCGAGCTCGTCCGCGTACCCGTCGCCGCCGTCGGGCGTGGTCACGTCGTGGGCCCACCACGCCACCACCACGACCACCAGGGCGACGAGGGCCAGCACGGTCCACAGAGCTCCCCATGCGACGCGAGCCGCCACGCTGCTGGGGCGCCGCTCGGCGCGCGCGCCACCGTCCTTCTCCTCGTCGAAGAGCACGCACGGATCATTCCGTGCCAGAGGACGATCTGCCAGAGCCCGGCCACCTCCAGAAAAGTGAGTGACTCACATTCGGTCTACGCTGGCGGCGTGGCCACCCTCACCTCGCCCCGCGCGCTCCGCACCCGGGCCCGCATCCTCGACGCGGCGCTCGACCTCTTCGAGACGCGCGGCTACGACGCGACGACGGTCGCGCAGGTGGCCGCCGCCGCCGGCATCACGCAGATGACGTTCTTCCGCCACTTCCCCACCAAGGACGCCGTGCTCGTCAGCGACCCGTACGACCCGCTGATCGCGGACGCCGTCGGCACGCAGGCCCGCGACCTCGCGCCCCTGGAGCGCGTCCGGCGCGGAATGCTCGCCGCGCTGGCCGACGTCACGCCCACGGAGGACACCACGGCCCACCGCCGGGTCGCCCTCGTCGCCGCGAACCCGCGGCTGCGCGCCGCCGTCGTCACCGCGACCGCCGCGACCGAGCGCGCGATCGCGGACCGTCTGGTCGCCGACGGCGTGGCGCGCTTCGACGCGACCGTCGCTGCCGCCGCTTGCCTCGGCGCCTGCACCGCCGCCCTCCTGGCGCGCACCGACGCAGCGACGTCGCTCGCCGACACCGTCACCCGCGCCCTGGAGGTGCTCCGTGGATAGCGCCCTGCTGCTCGACGACGTCCACCACGCCTTCGGCGGCCACCGACCGGATGCCCGCCCGGCGCTGTCCGGGATGTCCCTGGCCGTGGCGCCCGGCGAGGTGGTCGCGATGATCGGCCTCAACGGCGCGGGCAAGACGACGGCACTGCGCGTGCTCACCGGACGCCTGCGCCCGACCTCGGGCACCGCGCGCGTGCTGGGCCACGACCCGGCACGGCTCCCGGCCGGCGCCGCCCTCCGCTTCGGGCACGTGGTCGGGGCCGCCCTGGTCGACCCGGCGCTCACGGTGACCGAGAACCTGCGCGTCGCGGCCGAGCTGCACGGCGTGGCGCATGCCGGTGCGGGAGCCGCGGCCTCCGCCGTCGCCGAGCGCCTCGACCTCGTCCCCTGGGCGCACGCGCGCGCCCGCGCGCTGTCCCTCGGCAACGCCCAGCGGCTCGGGGTCGCGTGCGCGGTCGTGCACTCCCCCGCAGCGTTCGTCCTCGACGAGCCCACGTCCGCGCTCGACCCGCGCGGCGTCGTCCTCGTGCGCGAGCTCGTGCGGGAGCGCGCGGCCGCCGGCGCGGCCGTGCTGGTCTCGAGCCATCACCTCGACGAGGTGGCGCGCGTCGCCGACCGCGTGCTGGCCGTGCACGGCGGCCGGGTGGTCGGGTCGCTGACTCCGGACGAGGCGGAGCTCGAGCGCCGGTTCTTCGACCTCGTCCTGGCCGCCGACACGGCGGCACTCCCTGCGGGAAGCCGGAGGTCCGCATGACCGTCCTGCGCACCGCTCTGCGCGTCGAGGCGATCGCCTGGCGCCGCTCGACCGTGCAGCGGCTGGCGACGCCGCTGCTGATCGCGCTGGTCCCGGTCGCATCGATCGGGTTGACGACGCTCGCCCGGTCGGGCGCCGTCGGCGGGGCCGGCGCCGCCAAGCTCGCCGACTACGCCGCGGGCGACCCCGCGACCACGCACCTCGTCGCGGCGGGCCAGATCCTCTCCGTCGCCGTCCTCATGGCGGGCGGCTTCGCCGTCGCCGCGACGTTCGGCCAGCCGCTCGCGGACGGCCGCGCGGGCGCGTACTTCGGCCTCACGACGCCCCGCGGCACGCTCGCGTTCGCGCGCGGGCTCGTCGTGCTCGGCTGGGCCGCGGCGTGCGTCGCGGGTGCCGTAGCCGTGACGGTCGGGGCGTCGGCGGCCGTCGCCGCGACGACCGACGCACCGTTCGGCCCGGCCGCGTGGGCCGCGGCGGGCCGCGCCCTCGCGGCAGGCCTGCTCGCCGCGGGCCTCGCGCTGCCGTTCGCCGCCGTCGCCACGGCCACCCGCAGCCCGCTCGCCACCGTCGGGGCACTGATCGGCGTCGTCGGACTGACCCAGGTCGTGGTGCTGGTCGGCGCCGGCGCGTGGTTCCCCTACGCCGTCCCGTCGCTGTGGACCGGCACGGGCGGGCCGGACGCCGCGGCCGATGTCGGCGGGGCCGCGGTGGCGATCACCGCGGCCGTCGCGCCGGTCGGCGCGGCCCTCGTCGTCGTCCAGTGGCGGCGCCTCACCGACGTGTGACGGTGCCATCTGCCCCCGACATCGAGGGCTCAGCGGTGCAGCACCCTGCGGGCCAGGAGGTTCCCCAGCCACTGCACGACCTGCACGATCACGATGATCACGGCGACGGTGACCAGCACGACCATCCAGTTGTAGCGCTGGTAGCCGTACCGCAGGGCGAAGTCACCGAGCCCGCCGCCGCCGATGAGGCCGGCGATCGCGGACATGTCGAGCACGGCGATGAACAGGAACGTGTAGCCGAGGATCAGCGGGGCGAGGGCCTCGGGCACGAGGACGGTCGTGATGATGCGCCACGACGACGCCCCCATCGCGCGGGCCGCCTCCACCACGCCCGGGTCGATCCCGACGAGGTTCTGCTCCACGATGCGCGAGGTGCCGAACGCCGTCATGACCGACAGCGGGAAGATGAACGCCTCCGTGCCGAGCGTCGTGCCGACGACCTGCAGCGTCACCGGCCCGAGCAGGGTCACGAAGATGATGAACGGGATCGGGCGCACGATGTTGACGACCACGTTGAGGACGCCGAACACCGCCTTGTTCGCCAGCAGGTTGCCCGGCCGGGTGACGTAGAGCGCGAGCCCCAGCGCCAGGCCGGCGATGCCACCGGTGAGCAGGGCGATCGTGACCATCTGCAGGGTCTGGCCGAACGCCTCCCACAGCAGCGGCCACAGGGTGGACCAGTCGCGGTTCATCGGTCGCCTCCCTCGGTGAGCAGGGATCGCGGGTCGTCGACCGGGCGCTCGGCGGTGCCGAGGTCGACGACGTCGGCGCGGGTGCGCAGCGCCGCGAGGAAGGCCGCGATGCGCTCGTCGGGGGCGACGAGCTCCACCGTGATCGACCCGAACGGCCGCTCCCCCACCTCGCTGATGCCGCCGAAGACGACCGAGCCGTCCACCTCGTGCTCGCGCAGCAGGCGGAAGAGCTCGGTGCCGGAGCTCGCGCCCTCCCGCACGCCGACGGTGACGAGGCGGCCGGGGTGGCGCTCGCGCAGCCGGGCGAGCGCGTCGGGCGAGGGCCGGTCGTGCATGGACGTGCCGACGAAGCGCTGGGCGGCGTCGGCACTCGGCGCGGAGAAGACGTCGTACACGTCGCCGACCTCCACGACCTTGCCGTGCTCCATGACCGCCACCCGGTCGCACAGCGAGCGCACGACGTCCATCTCGTGCGTGATGACGACGATGGTGAGGCCGAGCTCGGCGTTGACGCGGCGCAGCAGCGCCAGCACGTCGCGCGTGGTCTCGGGGTCGAGGGCGGACGTCGCCTCGTCGGCGAGCAGGATGGTGGGCGACGTCGCGAGGGCGCGGGCGATGCCGACGCGCTGCTTCTGCCCGCCGGAGAGCTGCCGCGGGTACGCCCTCGCCTTGTCGGCGAGCCCGACGAAGTCGAGCAGCTCGGCGACGCGGGCCGCGCGCTCCTCCTTGGGCCAGCGCGCCACCTTCAGCGGGTAGGCGACGTTGCCCGCGACGGTGCGCGAGTTCAGCAGGTTGAACTGCTGGAAGATCATGCCGATGCGCGCGCGGATCCCGCGGATCTTGCGCTCCGGCAGCCCGGTGAGGTCGGTGCCCTCGACGACCACGGACCCCGCGGTGACGGTCTCCAGCGCGTTGACGAGGCGCACCAGCGTGGACTTGCCCGCGCCGGAGTAGCCGATGACGCCGAAGATCTCGCCTGCGCGGACCGTGAGCGACACGTCGTCGACGGCCCGCACCGCGCGGTCACCGTCGCCGAACGTCTTCGACACCCCGCGCAGCTCGATCGCGGGCGTCCCTGCCGTGGCCCCGGCCGTGCTCTCGCTCACGGTCTCACTCACCTGTCCGTCCTCTCCGTGCCCGTGTCCATCCTGCGCAGCACGGCGGCCGGGGCGCGCGGGCTGGCCCGCGGTCCCCGGCCGCCGTCGGGGGTCAGGAGGCCGAGCGGATGTCGTCCTCGAGCCCGGAGAGGATCTCCTGGAGCTCCTCGGGCGAGTTGTCCTTGATGACGGCGGTGCCGCCGGACTGCTTCTTCTCGGCAGCCACGACCTCGTCGGAGTGCGAGATCTCGACGAGCTTCTTCAGGTCCGGGTCGTCGGAGTCCTCGGCCCGCGCCACCCACACGTTGATGTACGGCTCGGCGGCCTTGGAGTCGGGGTCGTCCTGGAACAGGGCCGAGTCGGGGTCGAGCCCGGAGTCGGCGAGGAAGTCGTTGTTGACGATGGACGCGTCCACCGACTTCAGCTGGATCGGCGTCTGCTCCGCCGCGACCGGGGTCACGGTGACCTTGGAGCTGGGCAGCACGTCGGCCTCGGTGGAGACGGCGCTGCCGCCGTCCTTGAGCTCGATGAGGCCGGCGTCCTGGAGCACGAGGAGCGCGCGGGCCAGGTTGGTCGGGTCGTTCGGGACGGCGACCTCGCCGCCGGCGGGGATCTGCTCGAGGGAGTCGTGCTTCTCCGAGTACAGCCCCAGCGGGTAGACGGCGGTGGCGCCGATCGGCGTCAGGTCGTCGTCGGCGTCGACGTTGTAGCCGGCGAGGAACTGCAGGTGCTGGAACTGGTTCGCGTCCAGCTCGCCCTGCGAGAGGGAGGGGTTGGCCTGCGTGTAGTCCTGCAGGTCGACGAGCTCGATCGTGAGGCCCTCGGCCTCGGCCTGCTCCTGGAAGACGGCCCACTTGTCGTCGGAGGCACCGACGACGCCGATGCGGAGCGTGCCGTCGCCCTCGGCGTTGCCGGACCCGCCGCCGCAGGCGGTCAGGGTGAACGTGGCGGCCGCGGCGATCGCGGTGACGGTGACGAGACGGGTGCGGGTGGTCCGGGACATGGTGGTCCTTCCGGGCGGGCGCCGGGTGCGGCGCCGAGGAGGCGGGGTGGGTGCGGCGGCCACGGCCATCAGCTCGAGGCGGCGAGGAGCGGGTCCCCGGCGGGCCGGGGAGGGGCGACGACGGCGGACGTCGTCAGTCGCGATGCCGGTGGGGCGTCAGTCGAGCTCGCACATTCGGCATGTGGTCGTGCGATCCGTCGTCGTCGCGCGGCGGCACATCTCGCCGCGACGGCAGGTGCGCGCGGTCGAGGGTGCTGCGGGAGCGATGCGGGACATGACATCAGCGTGACCACCCACCGGGCCGTTCACCAAGCCGATCCGGAGAAAATCTCAAGAAGCGGACGAATATGTGTCCGCATCATGGATTCTGTGACCCGGGGCACTCTCGCCGCGCTGCGAGGGCGGGTCGGGCCGCGTCGCGGCCGGGACATGAAGGACCCCTCGCACACCCACCAGAGCTCACTTACCCTTGCTGCCTTCCGGCCCTGGGGGAGTTCGGCGAGATGGTGCCGCACGAGGGGTCTGCAGACAGCCTAACCGAGACCCGGCCCGGTCCCGAAACCGGCGACGGCGACGGCGCCCGCCGCGGGTCGGGAGCGACCGAGACCGTCGTCACCCTTGCCGGATTCGGAGCCACCCCGGGGTGTCGGCTATCCTTCTGGGGCTGCCTGCGCAGGACGCAGGTCGGCAGCCAGGAGGATTCGCCTAGCGGCCTATGGCGCACGCTTGGAAAGCGTGTTGGGTTCACGCCCTCGGGGGTTCGAATCCCCCATCCTCCGCCGACCGACGGGGCCCGCACCACACGGTGCGGGCCCCGTCGTCGTTCACGCACCCTCCGCCTCGACCGCGGTCGTCGTCACCGGGCCCTCGCCGCCCGGACCCCCACCACGGCGACGACGACGCCGAGCGCCGCGGCCGCCGCTGGCACGACGAGCGCGGCACGGTAGGACTCCAGGAGCGCATCAGACGACGTGGCCGAGCCGAGCGCGGCCACCTGCACCGCCGTCACGCCGGAGATGCCGAGCGCCGCCCCGAGCTGGAACGACGTGTTCACGAGCCCTCCCGCCAGCCCTTGCTCCTCGGCGCGGACGCCGTCCGTCGCCGCGCTGACCAGCGGGCCGTAGGTGAGCCCGATGGCCAGCGCGACCAGCGCGAAGCTCGGGAGCATGGCCGCGTACGGCCAGTCGGCCCCGACACCCAGGAAGATCACGTAGGCCACCGCGGCGATGACGAACCCTCCCGCCACGACCCGCACGTTGCCGAACCGCCGCACCAGCACCGGGGTGAGCAAGGGCGCCAGGACGACGTCCGCCCCGAGCACCAGGAGGGCGAGGCCGGTCTCCAGGCTGCTCCAGCCGCGCAGCTCCTGCAGGTAGAGCGTCACGACGAACTGGAAGCCGAAGAACGCCGCCGTCAGCAGCGCCGCGCCCAGGTTCGCCCGGACCAGGGCCGACGAGCGCAGGATCCCGAGCCGCACCAGCGGCGCCGTCGACCGGCGCTCGACGGCGACGAAGACCGCGAGCAGCGCGGCGCCGCCCGCGAGGACGCCGACGGTCGTGAGGACGCCGTCGCGCGGGTGCTCCAGGCGGACGACGCCGTAGACGACCAGGAGCATGCCTGCCGTGATCGTCACGGCGCCGGTCAGGTCGAAGCCGGAGCGGGTCGCGGTGCGCGCGGCGTCGCGGGGAAGGACCCGGACGGCCGCGACGAGCAGCAAGGCCGCGAGCACGACGGGGGCGAAGAACACCCACCGCCACCCGACGGCCGCGAGCAGCCCGCCGGCCACGACCCCGAGCGAGAACCCGCCCGCCGCGATCCCGGAGTAGACGAGCACCGCCCGGTCGCGGCGGGGCCCCTCGGGGAAGGTGGTCGTGAGGATCGACAGCCCGGCGGGGGTGAGGAACGCCGCCGCGACGCCGGTGACGAACCGGGCCAGCAGCAGCACGCCGCCGTCGTCCGCGAACCCGCCCAGCCCGGAGAACACGAGGAAGACGGCGAGCCACGCGAGGAACATCCGTCGTCGGCCCAGCAGGTCCGCCGCGCGCCCGCCGAGGAGCATGAACCCGCCGTAGCCGAGCACGTACGCGCTGACGATGCCGCTGAGGGCCGCCGTGGACAGGCCGAGGTCCGCGCGGATCGCCGGCAGGGCCACGTTGAGCATGCCGATGTCGGACCCCTCGAGGAAGATCGCGCCGCTGACGACCACCAGCACCGCGAGCTCGCGGGGGGCGGGTCGGCCCGGGGGGCGGGCGGCCGCGGCTGACGCCGGGCGGCTCGCGGCGGCGGCCGTGGCGGGTCGTGACATGGGCGGCTCCGTTCTCTTCGAGGGTTCGGTTCCCGTTCGACCTGTCGGTTCCCTCTTGTAACTGGCCCCACCTTGCGGCAGCATCGCCAGGCATGGAAGAAGGCACTTTTCCCGCACCCGGTTCCTGCGAGGGAACCGACGACGAGTTCGACGTCATGAACTGGGACTCGCGGGAGGACTGCGAGGTGCGGCAGATCCTCGACCGGGTCGCCGACAAGTGGTCGCTGCTCGTGATCGCGCTGCTCGAGCGCCGCACCCTGCGGTTCACCGAGCTCAAGCGGGAGATCGACGGCATCAGCCAGCGCATGCTCACCCAGACGCTGCGGCACCTGGAGCGGGACGGGCTCGTGCGGCGCACCGTGTACCCCGTCGTGCCGCCCCGCGTGGACTACGACCTGACCCCGCTGGGAGCCAGCCTGCACTCCACGATCAAGGCGCTCGTCACCTGGACGGAGGAGCACCAGCGCGAGATCGCGGTGGCCCGTACGCGGTACGACCGACAGGCCGAGACCGACGACCTGCCGGCATCGGTGGCCGCCCGGGCCTGACCTCGGCGACGGCACGGCAAATGCCCGTGCACCGGCCGGTCGCGGGTGGGCAGGATGGGCGGCATGCACCGCACGTTCGACGAGCTCGTCGCCGAGGCCGACGCCGCACCGATGGCCGGCTGGGACTTCTCCTGGCTCGAGGGCCGCGCCACGGAGGAGCGCCCGAGCTGGCGCTACTCGCGGCTGCTGCACGACCGGCTCGGCACGGTCGACGCGGCGCTCGACCTGCAGACCGGCGGCGGCGAGGTGCTCGCCGCCGCGCCGTCGCTCCCCCCGCTGCTGGTCGCCACCGAGGGGTGGCCGCCGAACGTGGCCGCCGCGTCGGCCCGCCTGCACCCGCGCGGGGTCGCCGTCGTCGCGCACGACGACGGCGCCGCCGTCCCGCTGCCCTTCGCCGACGCCGCGTTCGACCTCGTCACGAGCCGGCATCCCGTCGTCCCCCGCTGGGCGGAGATCGCGCGCGTGCTGCGACCGGGCGGCACCTACCTGGCGCAGCACGTGGGCCCCGCGAGCGTCTTCGAGCTCGTCGAGTACTTCCTCGGGCCCCAGCCCGAGGAGGGCCGGCGGGGCCGCGACCCGGAGGACGAGGTGGCCGCCGCGCGGGAGGCCGGGCTCGAGCTGGTCGACCTGCGCGCGGAGCGCCTGCGGATCGAGTTCCACGACGTCGGCGCCGTGGTGTGGTTCCTGCGCAAGGTCGTGTGGATGGTGCCGGGCTTCACGTCCGACGCGTACCGCGGCGAGCTGCGGGAGCTCGACGAGCGCATCCGCGCGGACGGCCCGTTCGTCGCCCACTCGGCGCGCCACCTGGTCGAGCTGCGCCGGTAGCTCGCCCCAGGGCGGGCAGCGGGTGGTCCGCACGACCTCCGCCACCCGTCGGTGACGGGATCGTGACGACATCGTGTCCGTATCGCGAGGCAACGAGACGGCCGGCCGCGGACCCGCCCCTACGATGGCAGCCATGATCTTCAAGGCCGTGGGGGACGGCCGTCCCTACCCCGACCACGGGCACGTCACCGCCAAGGACTGGGTGGACGTGCCGCCGCGCCAGGTGCGCCTCGACGAGCTCGTCACCACCAAGCGCACGCTCGACCTCGACCACCTGCTCGCCGAGGACTCGACGTTCTTCGGCGACCTCTTCGCCCACGTCGTGGAGTACCAGAGCGTGCTGTACCTGGAGGACGGGCTGCACCGTGCCGTGCGCGCCGCGCTCCAGCAGCGGCCGGTGCTGCACGCCCGGGTCCTCGTGCTGCGGTGAACGCCTCTGTGACGCGCGTCGTGACCCATGGCGCGCCCGCGAACGATCCCGCGAACTCAGGTAGTTTCTTCGCGTGACATCACCTGCCCCTGACCCGGTCCGCGAGACGCGCCGCAAGCGCGAGCACGAGCGGCAGGCCGTCGTCTTCGGGCTCATCATCGCGTTCCTGCTGATCGTCGGTCTGGCGGCCGCCGCGATGTACACGGGCGCGTTCAGCTCGCCGTTCTCCCGACCCATCTACACGCCCGTCGCCGAGGCGCCGCAGCCCGAGCCGTGCCTGCCGCAGGTCGAGGGCCAGCCCGACGGCGCCCTGCCGGTGCCGTACCCCGACGTCCAGGTGCGGGTCTACAACGCCGCCGACGGCAGCGAGCCCCTCGCGAGTGCCAACGAGGACGTGCTCGCCGAGCGCGGCTTCGACGTCGTCGACACCGGGAACTGGGTGGAGAAGCTCGGGCAGTCCGAGGTGCGGTTCGGCGCCAAGGGCATCACCCGCGCCTACACCCTCGCGGCCCAGTACCCCGACGTCCGCCTCGTCCTCGACGACCGCAAGGGCAGCAAGGTCGACCTCCTCGTCGGCGAGCAGTACAGCCCGCCGCTGAGCACGGACCGCGTGCTGCTCGACGCCGAGACCCCGATGAAGGACGCCGAGGGCTGCATGCCCGCCGACGAGATCACGCCGATCGCCCAGGTGACCCTGCCCCAGAAGAAGGGCTGAGCCACCCGGGCCGCCGCGTCAGTCGGCGGACTCGGCCGCCGCGGGCGCCGACGCCGGGGACGCCGGCTCCTGGCTGGTGCCGCGCCACCGCGCGATCGCCCGCATGCCGTGGTAGATCACCAGCGCGGACGCGGTGCCGAGCGCGATGCCCTCGAAGGTGAGGTCGCCGGCGGAGAACGTGAAGTTCGCGATGCCGATGATCAGCGGGACGGCGGCCGTCGTGAGGTTCACGGGGTTGCCGAAGTCCACCTTGCCCTGCACCCAGATGCGCGCGCCGAGGATGCCGATCATGCCGTAGAGCATCGTCGTCGCCCCGCCGAGCACGCCCGCGGGGATGGTCGCGACGAGCTCGCCGAACTTGGGCGACATCGACAGCACCAGGGCCGTCGCCGCGGCCACCCAGTACGCCGCCGTGGAGTACACGCGGGTGGCGGCCATGACGCCGATGTTCTCCGCGTACGTCGTGGTGCCGGAGCCTCCGCCGACGCCCGCGAACGTGGTCGCGATGCCGTCGGCGAACAGCGCCCGGCCCGCGACGTCGTCCAGGTTCTTGCCGGTCATCGCCGCCACCGACTTCACGTGGCCCACGTTCTCCGCGACGAGCACCAGCACGACCGGGACGAAGAGGCCCAGCACCGCCGGGTCGAACGACGGCGTGACGAAGTGCGGGAAGCCGAACCAGTCGGCCTTGGCGACCTCGGCGAAGCTCACCTCGCCCTGGATCATGGCGGCGACATAGCCGATCAGCACGCCGACCAGGATCGACAGGCGCCCGAGGATGCCCTTGAACAGCACCGTCACGAGGATGATCGCGACCAGGGTGATCGTCGCCGTGAGCGGCGCGGCGCGGAACCCGCTGTCGCAGGCCTGCACGATCTCGCCGTCGACGACGGACTCGGTGCACGTGCCCCAGGCCGCCGGCGCGAGGTTGAGGCCGATGAGCGCCACGATCGTGCCGGTCACGACGGGCGGCATCACCACGTCGATCCACCGGGCGCCGGCGAAGTGCACGAGCGCGCCGATCGCCGCGAGCACGAGGCCCGTGACGAGGATGCCGCCCACCGCCACCGACTCCCCGTGGGACGCCGTCGCCGCCGTGATGGGCGCGATGAACGCGAAGCTGGACCCCAGGTAGCTGGGCAGCCGGTTCCGCGTGATCAGCAGGAACAGCACCGTGCCGATCGCGGAGAAGAACAGCGTCGTCGCGGGCGAGAACCCCGTGATCAGCGGCACGATGAACGTGGAGCCGAACATCGCCACCACGTGCTGCATGCCGATGCCGATGGTGCGCGGCCAGCTCAGCCGCTCGTCGGGGGCGACGACGTCGCCCGGGGCGACGTGCCTGCCGTCGCCGTGCGTGGTCCAGCCGAGGGTCATGGTGCTCCGTCCGTCGGGCCCGCGAACGGGCCGCCGTGCTCACCGCTGCCGCTCGCCCGTGAACGTCCGGTGAAGATTGCCGCCGCACAGCGTACTGGCCCGGCGCCGAGGTAGTTCGAATCGCGCCGAGGTAGTTCATGACATCGCGTCACGAACTACCTCGGCGCAGATCGAACTACCTCGGCGCGGGGGGAACTACCTCGGCGGGAGACGGTGCCCCACGAGCGCGAGGTTCTGGATCGTGGCGAGGCTGCACTGGGCGGCGTCGTTGGTCGAGAGCGTGCGGGCCTCGTCGATCGGCACCAGCGTCTCCGGCGGCAGCACCGGCACGGGGTGGAAGGCCTCCTCCCCCATGAACTCGCCGCCCCGGAAGTAGGCGCGCCACGCGACGTCAGCCAGGCCGTCGTCGCCGAGCCGCCGGGCCGCGTACGCGGCGAGGCGGGAGTGCGCCTGCTCGAGGTTCGTGCCCGACGGCGCGACGCCGAGCTCGGCCTCCTGCTCGGCGGGCGTGGCGAGGTACAGGCGGCAGTACTGCGACCAGGCGTCGGCGAACCCTGGGGCGTCGACCAGGCCTGCATCGACCAGGGACACGAGCTCCGAGCAGATCTCCACCAGCCCGAAGACGGCGGACAGGTGCGAGACGGTCACCCGGTCGCGGTCGGTGGCGAACCGGCCGGTGTCCAGGTCGTAGAGCGCCTCGCCGGTGAAGAAGCCGTGCCGCAGCGCGCCGATGTCCGTCATCGTGCCGACCAGGCGGTCGCGCGAGCGCTCGTTCCCGGTGGTCTCCCAGTCCGCGAGCCAGGTGGCGGCCAGGGCGCTCCAGTCGGTGCCGAGCCCGACGGCGAGGGCGTCGCGGCGCGGCTCGTAGGTGGCGGCGTCGGGCCGCACCTTGCGCGTCGGGTCGAGCCCGAGGAAGTTCCGGTCGGAGTCGCGCAGCTCGAGCATGAGGTCGCGCGTGTGCTCGTCGCCGGTGAGGAAGTAGTGCGGCCGCCGGTACGCGGGCGTCGAGATGCGCACCTGCTTGGCGCTGCACCCCCAGTGCTGCACGTTGTGCCGGCTGCCCAGCCCCTGCCAGGGGCCGGCGTGATAGACGTCGACGTCGCCCGTGTGCCGCGTCATCCGCTCGGCGAGACGGAAGACGTCGGCCCGTCCGGTGCGCAGGAACGACGTCCACAGCCACAGGTCCGGCGACAGCTCGGAGTTGTCCCAGGCGTAGCCGCCCACGTCGTAGCGCCACACGTGCCGGTCGGGGTCGTAGGCGTGCATGACGTCGCCGAAGTTCCAGAAGCCGTACCAGGACCGCTGGTCGACCTGGCCCACGTAGAAGTCGAGCATCGTGGCGAGGCGGTCCTCGAGCGCGGCCCGCTCGGGGGTGCCGCGGTCCACGAGGTCCCAGTCGCCGAGCACCCGCGCGTCGTGCAGCGCCTCCGGGGTGGGCACGAGCTGGGGCCGGACGGCGGTGCCCGCGGCGAGGCGGGCCAGCGCGGGGGCGTCGGGCGTCGCCGCGAACGCGGTCACGGTGAGCTCGTGCGTGCGGCCGATGCCGTGCGCGTCCCCGAAGCCCGGCTCGTAGTCCTCGTAGGTGATCTCGAGGGCGTCGAGCTGGTCGTCGTACGTGTCCTGTCCCAGGCCGTCGTGGTAGAAGCGCAGGTCCATCGGCGCGGCCTCCGGCGACCAGAGCCACATCGTGAGGGAGCCGACGTCCGACGACGCGCGCTCGACGTCGATCCCCGTGGGGTGCGACTGCCAGAACCCGGTGAGCCCCACGGCGAGCCCGCCGCCCGTGTCGCCCAGGTAGCCCAGGCCGTCGGACCTGGTCCCCTGCGCGACGTCGATCCACGGCCGGTCGGGCGCGGTGCGCTTGTGCACGGTGAAGCCGTGGGCGGTCGGCTGGCGCAGCGACCAGGCCTCCCAGGTCGGCACCCACCGCAGCCGGCCCGACACGCTCGCGTCCCACCGGTCGAGCGAGGGCGTCGGCCGGCCCTCGACCTGCGCGGCCCGCACCTCGGCGCCCGGGTCGCGACGCAGCCCGGTGACGCCCTGCACCGCCTCGCGCACCAGCCCGCCGTCCGCCCCGGCCAGGCGCACGTGCCGGTCGAAGGGGGCGGCGCGCAGCGGGACGTCGAAGCGCAGGCCGAGCGACGACAGGAAGTCCCGCTCGGGGTCGCCGTCCCACACGAAGGAGTGCACCAGCCGGAACGTGGGCGCCCCGGCGGCGAGCACCAGGCGCAGCGTGAACGGCAGCCAGCCCGTGGCGCCGTCCTCGTAGGCCCGGTCGACGTCGCGGTGCAGGCCCGATACCCGGACCACCGCCCGCACCGGGCCCGCCTGCTCGACGACGACGTCGCGCACCACGCCCACCGACTCGCGGCGCGACCGGTGATCGGGCTCCGGGCGGTCCTGCCGGCTGGACATCAGCCGGCCGGAGCGCGCCACCTCGACGTCGCCCACCCGGACGGACCTCACGACGTCCGGCCCGGACCGGCCCACCACGACGACGCACGCCCCGGTGTCCACGACCACCTCGTCGTCCCGCTCGACGACTGTCACGACCCCGTCGTTCGAGCCTGTCGAGACCACGTCCTTGGTTTCGACGAGCTCAACCGACGGAGCGGCGACCACGCGGTACGACGCGCTGGGCGGCGTCGCCGCGCCCAGCGCGACGCCGGACCACTTCACGCTGCCGTCGGGCCAGGTCGCCAGCGGCCAGGTCTGTGCCGGGACGGCGCGGCCCCAGGCGTCGACGACGGCGAGCGACGCGGCGTCACGCACCGCCCCCGGGCGGAACGGGACGCCGCAGGTGACGCCGCCGACCGTGAGGTCGGGAGCGACGTCGTCGAGCCAGCGCAGCGGGACGTCGACGGCGGCGGGTGCGGGTTGGGCGGGCGTGGTCTCGACAAGCTCGACCGGCGAGACCGGCGTGGTGTGCGTCATGACAGGGGGGTCACCTCGAGGTTGCGGTAGTGGGCGACGAGCGGGGCCATCTGCCGGAACCCGATCCGGCCGGCGCCCAGCGGCGCGTCGTCGTGGAACGTGAACAGGGTGAGGTCGTCGATCGCGAAGGCGACGTCCGCGCCGCGCTTGGTGACGCGCACCCGGTAGTGGCCGTCGGCGTCGTCGGGGCCGGGCAGCGGGTCGGCGCCCTGAGCGACGAGGCGGAAGCCGGGGCTCTTGCGCAGGTTGCAGGTGCGGAAGCGCTTCTCGGTCGCCCACTTGCGGCGCAGGTAGGACACGTGGAGCGTCGACACGTCGCCCGAGTGGTACTGCGGGTAGTAGCCCGAGCGCGGCGCGAGCGACGGGTCGAACAGGTCCCGCCCGTCGGTGCCCGTCGCGGCGAGGAACAGCATCGCCAGGCCGTCGCCGGCCAGCGGCCGGAAGTCCCACGCGATCTCCACGTCCGCACCGAAGACCTCGGGGCACCAGAACGTGAAGTGCGCGTGGTCGCCGTGGCCGTCGGCCACGAGCGCGGCCTCGTCGGCCGCGCTGCGCAGCACGACGCCGTCGTCCGTGTGCTCGATGCCGACCGGGCCCTCGGCGACCCAGCCGTCGAGGGCCGCGGGCGAGGCCAGCGGGTTGCGGTAGACGGCCGTCACGGTGGGGGCCGCCGTCACGGCTGCATCACCCACGCCCCCAGCGGCGCCTGCGCGTCGTGGACGCCGTCGAGCGACGCCAGCGCCTCCGCGACGTACCGCGCGACCGCGCGGGCGCCCGCCGTCGTGAAGTGCGTGTTGTCCTTGACGAGCGCGCCGTCCACGGGCAGCCCGGCCTCCGCGGCCGCGCCGTGGGGGAACAGCGCGGCCGACGCCGGCTCCCCGAGCCACGTGTACAGCCAGCGCGTGAAGACCGTCAGCTCGAGGACGGGCACGTCGAGCTCGTGCCCCAGCGCCCGGACCGCCGCCGGGTAGGGGCCGTGCGACCACCGCAGCCTGCCGTCGTCGAACAGGCGCCGCTCGACGCTCGTGGCCAGCACGGGACGCGCCCCGTTCGTGCGCGCCTCGCCCACGAAGCGCGCGAGCCGCTCGGTGTACCCGCCCTCGGCGGCGAGCTCGTCGGGCTCCTTCTGGTCGTTGTGCCCGAACTGGATCACCACCGTGTCGCCGGGGCGCAGCTCGGCGAGCAGCGCGTCCCAGCGACCCTCCGCGCGGAACGACGCGGTGGTGGCGCCGCCGATCGCGTGGTTGCGCACGGCCTCCTCGGTCCAGGCTGCGAGCTCGTCGCCCCAGCCCAGGAGGGGGATCGCGGCGTGCCCCGACGTGGCGCCGGAGTCGGTGGGGGCGACCGTCGAGTCACCCGCGAGGTGGATGGTCATGTCAGCCCTTCACGCTCCCGATCAGCATGCCCTTGGCGAAGTGCTTCTGGAGGAACGGGTAGGCCAGCAGCACGGGGATGGTGGCCACGATGACCACCGCGAACTTGATGCCCTGCGCGGGCGGCGGCAGGTCGGTGCCCATGTCCTGCGCGGACATCGAGGCCGACGCGGTGACCTGGCGCAGGAACATCTGCAGCGTCCACATGTCCTGGTCGTTGAGGTAGAGCAGCGGGGACATGTAGTCGTTCCAGATGCCGACGGCGTAGAACAGCGCGAACGTCGCCAGCACCGGCTTGGACAGCGGCACCACGACGTGGCGCAGGATCTGCAGCTCGTGCGCGCCGTCGATCTTCGCGGACTCCTCCAGCTCCTGCGGCAGCTGCTGGAAGAAGTTCTTGATGATGATCAGGCTGAACGGGTTGATCGCCATCGGCAGGATCAGCGCCCAGTACGAGTCCAGCAGGCCGAGCTGCTTGACCACGAGGAACGTGGGGATCATGCCCGCGGAGAACACCATCGTGAACACGACGACCGTCATGATCGTCCGCCGCCCGGGCAGCTCGACCTTCGACAACGGATAGGCCATCAGCGCGGTCAGGGCGAGCTGGACCAGGGTGCCGACCAGGGTGACGACGATCGTCGTGACGAACGCCCGCACGAACGCCTCGGAGGACAGGATCGACGCGTAGGAGTCGGTCGTGAACTCCCGCGGCCACAGGAAGAACGGGCGCGTGGTGATCTCGAGCTCGGTCGCGAACGACCCCGCCAGCACGTAGAGGAACGGCAGCAGCGCGAGCAGCCCGACCGCGACGAGCAGCACGACGTTCACGACATCGAACGCCCGCCCGGCGCGCGTGTTGAACCGCTGGTGCTGCGTGGACGGCTTGGAGGCGCGCCGCAGCGCGGGCGTCGGGACAACGGTCTCGGTCGTGGCCATCAGAAGATCCCCTGCTGGTTGAAGCGCTTGGCGAGCCAGTTGGTGCCGAAGATGAGCACCAGCCCGACGATCGCCTTCGACAGGCCCACCGCGGTGGAGTACGAGTACGCGCCCTGCTGGATCCCGGTGAAGTACACGTACGTGTCGAACACGTCCGCGACGGTGCGGTTCAGCGCGTTGGACATCAGGTAGATCTGCTCGAACCCGGTGTTGAGGATCTCCCCGGTCTGCAGGATCAGCATCACGATGATCGTGGGCCGGATCGCGGGCAGCGTGATGTGCCAGGTGCGCTGCCAGCGGCCCGCTCCGTCGATCACGGCGGCCTCGTACTGCTCCTGGTCCACGCTGGCCAGCGCCGCCAGGAAGATGATCGTGCCCCACCCGGTGGACTTCCAGACCGTCTGCAGCAGGATCAGGGGCCTGAACCAGTCCGGGTCGGCCAGGTAGTTCGTCTCGGTCCCGGTCAGCCCGTCCAGGAAGGACGACAGCGGACCCGTGCCGATCGCGAACAGCAGCGCGGTCAGCGACACCACCACGGTCCACGACAGGAAGTGCGGGATGTACACCAGCGTCTGCACCGTGCGCTTGAGCACCGACAGGCGGACCTCGTTGAGCAGCAGCGCCAGGACGATCGTCAGCGGGAACGCGACGAACAGGCTCAGCGCGGCCAGGATCAGGGTGTTGCCCAGCAGGCGCGGGAAGTCCGGGTTGGAGAAGAAGTCGGCGAAGTGCTCCCAGCCCACCCACTCGCTGCCCTGGATACCCAGGAACGGCACATAGTTCTTGAACGCGATCTGTGCGCCCCACATCGGCCAGATGCGGAACAGCACGAAGTACGCGATGCCCGGCAGCAGCATCACCAGCAGCCACCGGAACCGCACCACTCGCGCCCACCTTCGGTGGGGGCGCCGGGGCGCGGGCGGGGCGGCCGGCGCGGGAGCGCCGGCCTGCTCGACGTCGACGACAGCGGTCATCGCAGCCTCCATCTCGGACGGGGCGCGGGGCCGGGCCGGTGGCCCGTGCGGACAGGGCCGTCAGGACCGGCCCCACGCCGGAAGGACGTCAGCCGAGCTGGCCGTAGAGCTCGTTCATCTCGGCCGTCACGGCGTCGCCGCCGCTCGCTCCCCACTGCTTGATCGCGGCGTCGAGGCCCGCCTCGTCGATCTGCCCGCTGATGTACTGGATACGGGCGTCGGCGATGACCTGGTCGAGCTGCACGCCGTTGGACATGTACGTCTCGGAGACGAGAGCCGCGCCCGGGTTGAACACGGCCTTCTCCAGGTCCGTCGCCTGCAGGTCCACGCGCTCCTGCTCGAGCTCGGCGTCGTACTCCGTGTCCGGCTTGGGCTTGTACGCTTCGTAGCCGGCGACGTTGGTGCCGATCTGCGCCCACGAGCCCGAGACGAGGTCCGTGTACTCCTGCTTCGACTCGTCAAAGTCGGCGAAGCCGCCGTCGACGGTGAAGTTGTCGCCCTCGATGCCGTTGTTCTCCAGGATCTGCGCGTCCTTGGAGCTCAGCTTGTCGAGCGCGGTCAGCACCTGCTTCAGCTGGTCCTCGGTCTGCACCGACGCCTTCGGCACGGCGAGGAAGCCGCTGTAGCCCGGCGTCGGGAGGGCGAAGTCGCCGTTCGGGCCGGCGATGTTGCCCTGGAGCGCGACGTACTGGTCGTACGTCTTGGGGTCCTTGTCCTTGAACAGGCCCGCCAGCTGGGTCGCCCGCGACTGGACGTCGATGATGATGCCGCCCTTGCCGTTGAGGAACGGCTCGTTCCACTGCGTGGAGCCGTCCATCGTGGCGTAGTCCTTGTTGACGTAGCCGTTCGCGATGAGCTGCTTCTCGTAGTCGAGGGCCTGCTTCCACTCCGGCGTCGTGAACGACGGGATCAGCTGACCGCCGTCGTCCTTCCAGACGTTCCCCGCGCCGAACCACGCCTCGATGGCGTCGTAGGGGCTCCCCGTGCCGATCGACGCGCCCCAGGCGGGGATGATCATCCCGTAGGTGTCGTCCTTGCCGTTGCCGTCGGGGTCGTCCTCCGTGAACGCCTTGGCGAGCGCCATCAGCTCGTCGGTGTTCGTGGGCTCCTCGAGGCCGAGGTTCTTCAGCCAGTCCTTGCGGATCGTGAGGGAGGTGCGCACGACGTCGCGGGCGCGGTAGACGCCGTAGACGGTGCCGTTGACGCTCGACGCCTCCTGCACCTCCGGGTTCTCCGTGACGAGGTTCGGGTAGTCACCCGAGGCCAGGTACTCCGTGAGGTCCCAGAAGCCGCCCGCCTCCGCCGTCTGCACGAAGCCCTGGCTCTTCTGCTGGATCACCATCACGTCGGGGATGTCATCGCCGGCGAGCACCACGTTGGTGCGGTCGCCGTACTCGGCGTTCGGCACCCACTGCATGTCCAGGCCCAGGCCCGCGACCTCCTCGAGCTTGGCGCCCACCGGGTCGTCGTCCTCCGGCGGCGTCGTCGAGAAGTACGGCGCCATGATCGACAGCGAGTCGAGCGCCTCACCGCCACCGCCGCCGTCGCCGTCGCCGGAGCCGCCGCTGCCGCAGGCCGCGAGCGCGAGGCTCCCCACCGCGAGCAGGGCCAAGGGGGCCAGCCGTCGTGTGCGCATGGTCTTCCTTTCGTCGGAGTGCACGTCGTCGTTCACTCGTCGAGGGGGTCGGTGGCCGCCGGGTGGTCGCCGAGGTGGCGGTCGTTGGCGGCGTAGAAGGACAGACAGAGGGCCGTGCACAGGTACGCCCACGCGCCGATCGAGACGACGGGCAGGAGTCCGGGCACGAACGCGGTGACGACGCCGACCAACGCCGTCGTCGCCGCGAGCAGGAGGGGCGCGCCGGGGAAGCGCAGCAGGAACGCCCAGGCCAGGCGCGGGACGTCGCGCCGGCACAGGTCGTAGTGGGCGTCCATCGTCAGCGCGAGCAACAGGTGCACGAGGCCGAGGCCCGCGACGACGGCGAGCGCGACACGCAGCGCCGTCGGGGCGTCGTCGAGCGCGAGGAGGCTGATGCCCGTGAGGGCCGCCGCGCCCAGACCGGGCGCCGCGACGAGGTTGGCGCGGCCGAACCCGGACGCCCAGGTGCGGGCGAACACCTGCACCGTGCGCTGGGCGTCGCCGCGCAGCCGGGCGCGGCTGACGGTGGTCGCCGCGGCCAGTGCGGGCGCGACGCCGAGCACCGCTCCCCCGGCGAGGGTGCCCGCGAGGATCAAGAGGTTGACCAGGCCGAGGAAGGCCAGCGTGTCGACCCACCCGAACCAGCGCTCGAGCCGGGCACCGCCGTCGGGACGTGCCGCGGCGGAGACGTCCGCCCGTGCGGTGCCCTCGTGCGCCATGGCCAGGTCCCATCTCCGTCGATGTCCGGACACGTCGTCGGCCCGGTCAGCCTCCGGGACGACGACACCGTCGACCCGGCAGAGGAAAGCGTTTCCCTGCGTTGAATGGATTCACCGTAGAGGTCAGCACTTCACCCGTCAACAGGCTGTCTGCAACGTTGTGGTCACGGCAGGGAGACCACCTCGCCGAGGTAGTCCAGGTCGCGCCGAGGTAGTCCAGATCCTCGCGAGGTAGTTCGGACGGCCGTGAGGTAGTCCAGATCCTCGCGAGGTAGTTCGGACGGCCGTGAGGTAGTCCAGATCCTCGCGAGGTAGTTCGAAGAGAGCGCCATCAGTCCTGGGGTCGCGGGGCGCGAACTACCTCGCGGCCGTGCGAACTACCTCGCGGCCGTGCGAACTACCTCGCGGCCGTGCGAACTACCTCGCGGAGAGCTGAACTACCTCGGCGGGTCGGGTCGTCAGAGCTGCGTCGCGACCTCGCGCGCCACCAGGTCGAGGTGGTCGAGGTCGTGCAGGTCGAGGACCTGCAGGTACACGCGCCGCACGCCCCGGTCGCGCAGGGAGCCGAGCAGGTCGACGGCCTCCGACACGGTGCCGGCGACGCCGTGCTCGCGCAGCTCGGCGGGCTCCCGACCGATCGCGGCGGCGCGGCGCGCGAACTCTGCCTCGTCCTTGCCGACGGCGAGCACCAGCGCGACGGACTGCACGATCGAGTCGGGGGTGCGGCCCGCCTCTGCCAGCGCCTCGTTGATCACGCCGATGCGCGGCGCGACCGTGTCCAGCTCGGGGAACGCCTGGTTGTACTCGTCGCCGAATCGCGCGGCGAGCGCCGGGGTGCGCTTCGGGCCGCCGCCGCCGACGATGACGGGGATCTTGGCCTGCGCAGGCTTGGGCAGCGCCGGCGAGTCGGTGAGCGTGTAGTGCTCGCCGTCGAACGAGTACGACCCGCCGACGGGCGTGCCCCACAGGCCGGTGAGGATCTCGAGCTGCTCCTCCAGCAGGCCGAATCGCTTGGCCGGGAACGGGATGCCGTACGCCTCGTGCTCGCGCGCGAACCAGCCGGCACCGAGGCCGATCTCGACGCGGCCGCCGGACATCTGGTCCACCTGCGCCACCTGGATCGCGAGCACGCCGGGGTGGCGGAACGTGGCCGAGGTGACGAGGGTGCCGAGGCGGACCGTGGACGTGTCGCGGGCCAGGCCGGCCAGCGTCGTCCAGGCGTCGGTGGGGCCGGGCAGGCCGTCGCCGCCCATCGTCAGGTAGTGGTCGGAGCGGAAGAAGGCGCTGTAGCCGAGGTCCTCGGTCGCCTTCGCGACGGCGAGCAGGTCGTCGTACGACGCGCCCTGCTGGGGCTCGGTGAAGACGCGCAGGTCCAGGGTCATGGGGTTCGCCTCTCGGGTGGGGCGCCCGCGCCGGGGCGCGGGAGGTGACGGCAGGGGGCGACGACGGTCAGTCGAAGGTGGGCGAGCTGGTACGTGACCGCTTGAGCTCGAAGAAGTCCGGGAACGACGCGAGCGCGACGGCGCCGTCGAAGATCCGCACCGCGTCCTCGCCACGCGGGATCCGCGTGAGGACCGGGCCGAAGAACGCGACGCCGTCGACGTGGATCGTCGGCGTGCCGACGTCCTCGCCCACGGGCTTCATGCCCTCCTCGTGGGAGACGGCGAGGGCGGCGTCGTAGGCGTCGGACGTCGCGACGTCGGCCAGCGAGGCGGGCAGGCCGGCCTCCGCGAGCGCCTCGACGGCGACGGCCTCGAGGTCGTCACGGCGGCCGCCGGGGTGGATGCGCGTGCCGGCGGCGGTGTAGAAGGCGCTGAACGCCTCGGGGCCGTGCTCGGTCTGCACCGCGGCGGCGACGCGGCCGATGCCGCGCGACGCCTCGATCCGCGCCCGGTAGTCCGCCGGGATGTCCCGGCCGGAGTTGAGCAGGTACAGGCTCATCAGGCGGAACGTGAGCCGGACGTCCCGGTGCTGCGCGACCTCGAGCGCCCAGCGCGACGTGATCCAGGCGAACGGACACAGCGGGTCGACGTAGACGTCGACCTCGGGCACGACGGCGGAGGCGGTGGCGGGCGTGGTCTCAGGCGCGGTGGTGGTCCCGGAAGTCACGCCCGCCACCCTACCCATGCCGCGGGCACGTGTTCGGCGCGACGAGGCACCGGTAGCCTCGGCTCGTGCGCAAGGTGCGGTGGGCGAGCGTGTGGACGGTCCTCGGGGCGTGCGTCGTCGCGCTCGCGATGCTGGGGGTCGTGCTGCGCGGCAAGGTGTGGGCGTGGATCCCGTTCTTCCTCGCCGCCGGCGTCGCGGTGCGCGAGATCCGGTACCTGCAGCGCGACAGACGGCCCGCCGACGCCGGGTTCGACGAGCGCCGCCGCGGCGAGCCGGACGACGGCCGCGGGCGCCGGCGCCGCTGACCCGGGCACCTGACCCTCCGAGGAGTCACCCGCTCCGGGCATCGACGCGGGCGGAGTCCCGAGGCTAGCGTCGTGGGAGGCGCCGCTCCCGACCGACGCCCACGGGGTGCCCGCGCGGGGCCGCGGGCCCAGACGGAGGCGGCGTATGAGTGACGTGAACCGGTCCACCGGTACCACCACCAGGATCACGGGACCCGGGGAGACCGGCCCTCCCCCGGCGTCCGCGGAGGACTTCGCCGACCGGCTGCTGGGCGCGACGCTCGGCGCGATCGACACGCTGGCGGTCTACGTCGGGGACGCGCTCGGCTGGTACCGCGCGCTGGACGAGTACGGACCCGTGACCGCCGCGGAGCTGGCCGCGGCCACGGGCACCGCGGAGCGCTACGCGCGCGAGTGGCTCGAGCAGCAGGCCGCGGCGGGGATCCTCCTGGCCCACGAGCCCGACCCGTCGACCGACGGGAGCCCGGCGGCCCGATCCGCAGCCCGGAGGTTCGAGCTGCCCGAGGCGCACGCGGAGGTCCTGGCCGACCCGGAGTCGCTCAGCTACCTCGCGCCGCTGGCACGGTTCGTCGGCGCTGTCGGGCCACAGCTCCCCCGTCTGCTCCACTCGTACCGGACAGGCGGCGGGGTGTCGTGGGACCAGCTCGGCGACGACGCCCGACACGCTCAGGCCGACGTGAACCGACCGTGGTTCGACCACCGGCTCGCATCGGTGCTCGCGGCCATCGAGCCCGTGCGGGCGGTGCTGAGCCGTCCGGGCGCCCGGGTGGTCGACATCGGCTGCGGGTTCGGCTGGTCCACGCTCGCGCTCGCGCGGGCGTTCCCCACCGCGGAGCTGCACGGCGTCGACCTCGACCGGCCGTCGGTGGAGGCCGCGCGGGTGGCCGCCGCTCAGCGCGGGCTCGAGGAACGGGTCACCTTCCACCTGTCAGACGCCGCGGAGCTGCGCACGGCCGAGCCCTTCGACGCGGCGTTCGCGTTCGAGTGCCTGCACGACATGCCCCGACCGGTCGCCGTGCTGGAGGCGATCCGGAAGTCGATGCGACCCGACGGCGTCGTCGTGGTCATGGACGAGGCCGTGGCCGACGAGTTCCAGGCCCCGGCCGACGACGTCGATCGGATCATGTACGGCTACAGCCTCTTCGTGTGCCTGCCGGACAGCCTGTCGTCGTGGCCGTCCGCCGCGACGGGCACGGTGATGCGCCCCGCCACCCTCCGCCGGTACGCCCTCGAGGCGGGCTTCACCGGGGTCGAGGTGCTGCCCGTGGACGACTTCGGCTTCTTCCGCTTCTACCGCCTCCTCCTCGGACCCGAGGGCGGGCGGACGATGGCGGGTGAGGACGGGTTGCCGGAGTAATCTCCCAGGCATGACTGCCGTCCGGACGCACACCCACGCCCAGGCCGTCGACGCCGCGATCGACCTCTTCTCCCGGCAGGGCTACGAGCAGACCACCGTCGAGGAGATCGCCGACGCGGCACGCGTCAGCCGGGCCACGTTCTTCCGCCGCTTCCGCTCCAAGGATGACGTGGTCTTCGCCGACCACGAGCTGTTGCTCGAGGAGGTCGTGGTGATGCTCGCCGAGACGCGGCCCGAGGCGCGCGCCAGCGAGGAGTCCGGCCGCGCGCCCGAGCGGGCGTGGGACCCGGCCACCGACCCGTACCTCGAGGTGTGCCGCGCCGCACGGCTGGTCTTCGACCATCACGTGGGACAGCGCGAGACGTCGATCGCCCGGCACCAGCTGCTGCAGCAGGTGCCGGCGCTGCGCGACCGCGAGCTCGTCACGACGCACCGGTACGAGCGCGCCTTCACCGCGTACCTGCGCGACACCCTGCCGCCGGACCGCTCCACGACCACGATGTCGATCGCGTTCGCGGCGTCCGTCGTCGCGGTGCACAACGCGATCCTGCGCCGCTGGCTGCGCAACCCCCACCTCGACCTGCGGCCCGAGCTGGAGGAGGCGTTCGCCGATCTCCGCCGCGCCGCCGTCGCCCCGTTCGCGCACACCGACGACGAGCCCGCGTCCTCGTCGGCCCTCACGATCGACGACGGCGACGGGAGCAGGACCGTCACGTCGGGCGGCGACGGGAAGCGCGTCGTCGTCACGGTGCTGGAGCCCGGCGCGGGGCCCGACGACGTCGCCCGCGCCGTCCGCGACGCGCTGTCCTGACGCCCGACTCCGGCGGCAGGGAATGCGCCTGTGGCATCCTGAGTTGTGCAGGACGCCGCCGGGACCTCCGGCGGTGGAACGACACGCACGTACGTGCTCCGGGGTCGGTGAAATTCCGAGCCGGCGGTGACAGCCCGCGACCCGGCCTCCCTCGGGAGGTCGGTTGATCTGGTGGAACTCCAGGGCCGACGGTCAAAGTCCGGATGGGAGGAAGCACGTGCGGCACGCGCCCTCAGGGGCGGGTGCCGCCGGGCGTCGTGTCGCCGACGACGGCCCCCGCGGCCGCGCTCGGCGAGCGCCGACCCTCACCCCCGGACGCCGCACCACGGACCGGGAGAGTGAACGATGGACGCGATCAACGCGTTCTTCAACGCCACGCTGACCATCGGCGACCAGTCGCTGCTCTGGCGCGAGATCGTCGGCAACCTGTTCGGCCTCGCCTCCGCGCTGGGCGGCATGCGCCGCAGGGTGTGGGCGTGGCCCGTCGGCATCGTCGGCAACCTCGTCCTGTTCACCGTCTTCATGGGCTCCTGGTTCGGGGACACCAGCCGCTCCGACATGCTCGGCCAGGCCGGCCGTCAGGTGATGTTCCTGATCGTGTCGATCTACGGCTGGGTGCAGTGGCGCCGGACGCAGCGCGCGGACCTCGAGGTGCGCGCCGACGGCAGGATCCCCGCCGAGGGCGGCTCCGCGGTGCACCCCCACTGGGCGTCGTGGCGGCAGCGCGTCGGCATCGTCGTGGTGATGGTCGCCGGCACCCTGCTCCTCACCCCGCTGTTCCGTGCCCTCGGCTCCTACGAGCCCGTGTGGTCGGACGCGTGGATCTTCATGGGCTCCCTCATCGCCACGTACGGCATGGCCAAGGGCTGGGTCGAGTTCTGGCTGGTCTGGGTCGCGGTGGACGTCGTCGGCGTCCCGCTGCTCTGGTCGGCGGGGTACTACGCCACGGCGCTGATGTACGTGTTCTACGGCGTCTTCACCCTGACCGGGTTCTTCGTCTGGTGGCGCATCCACCGTCGTGAGCAGGCGGGCGCGGAGTCGACGGTCGCGGCCTGACGCCGGTTCAGTCGTCGATGTCGAGCACGGTCGTCGGCGCCGCCGGTCGAGCGTCGAGGCCCGGGTCCGCCAGCACGGCACCCACCAGGCCCGGTGGGCCGCCGATCACTACCTCGCGCGTGTACTCGGGGATGCCGACGAACCACGACCGGTCGTGCGGCCAGACGACGGACGGCAGCAGGTCCAGGCGAGCCAGGGCCGTGGCTGCGTGCAGCGGCCCCGTCCACAGGTAGCGAGCGCGGTGGGGATAGTCGAGCGGAGCAGCCGCGGGGCGCTCCGCGCGTCGGTCTGCCAGCTCGGCACGCGCGTCCGCCAGAGCCTGCCGCAGCTCCGTTCGCGCGGCGCGCGCCCGACGCCCTCGCTGCCACCAGCGGGGCCGGTCCTCGACCGCCAGGTGCACGCCCATCCCGGGGGCGGTGCCTGGGTCGTCCCCGTGGTCGTACAGGACACCCCACCCTTCCCACAGGCCCACGTGGACCGGCTGGTCGCCGGTGGGTGGCGCCAGCAGGTCCAGCAGCGCCTCGAGGCGCTCGGCCGCACCGGCGGGGTCGATGTCACGCTCATCGGGCTCGTCCTGGTCGGCCGGAAACGGCACCACGGCGTACGCGTCGTAGACCGACGGGACGATGGCGTCGACGGTGGGCCCGAACCCGCCCAGGAGGGGCAGGATCCACTCCCCCGCGCTCGGGTCGTCGTCCCAGCGGGCGCCCGCGCGGGCGAGGTCGTCGGTCACGCCTCGACCCTAGGTGCACGCCGCGGGCCATGACCTGGTCGGCGCCACGCACGGCATGCTGCTGACGGCGTGGCTCGTCGCTGTCGGTCGCGTCGCCCCGGGCGCGCCCGCCGGCGCGTCCTGGGGCGGGCTGCGGCTCCCCGACGTCGTCACGGTCGATCTCGACCGCTGACCCCGGACACGACGACGGGGCCCGCGCACCGCGCGGGCCCCGTCGAGAGCCGGGTGTCAGGCGAAGGCGGAGACCCCGGTGATGTCGCGACCGACGATGAGCGCCTGCATGGACTCGGTGCCCTCGTAGGTGTGCAGGGCCTCGATGTCGGCGAAGTGCCGGGCCACGCGGTTGCCGAGCAGGATGCCGTTGCCGCCGAGCATGTCGCGGGCGATCGACGCCACCTCGCGGGCCTGCCGCGTCGTCGTGTACTTGGCGAGCGACGCCTGCTCGCCGGAGAGCTGCCCGGCGTCGGCGAGACGCGTCGTCTGGGCGACGAGCAGCTGCATCTGCGTGACCAGCGACAGCATGTGCGTCAGCCGCTCCTGGACCATCTGCTTGGCGGCGAGCGGCTTGCCGAACTGGATGCGCTGCTTCGCGTACGCGACGGCCGCCTCGTAGCAGGCGACCGCGTGCCCGACGGCGGACCAGGCCACGGCGAGGCGTGTCGCGAACAGCACGGCGGCGGTCGCCTTGAACGACGTGGCGCCGGGCAGCGCCGCGTCGGCGGGCACGAACACGTCGTCGAGCGCGATGTGCGCCTGCCAGATCGCGCGCAGCGAGAGCTTGCCCTCGATCGTCGTGCCGGTGTAGCCGGGAGCGTCCTGCGGGACGACGAAGCCGTGCACCTGGTTGTCGCCGTCCTCGCCGACGAGGCGCGCCCACACGACGGTGATGTCGCCGCAGGAGCCGAAGCCGATCCACTTCTTCTCGCCGTCGATGACGTAGCCCTCGACGCCGTCGCGCGTCTCCTTGCGGGCGGTGGTCTCGAGCGAGACCGAGTCCGAGCCGTGGGTGGGCTCGGTGAGCGCGAACGCGCCGAGGATCTCCCCGCGCGCCATCGGCCCGGCGTACCGCTCGACCTGCTCCGGCGAGCCGTGCATGACGATCGAGCGCAGCGCGAGACCGCCCTGGACACCGCAGATCGTGGCGACCGAGCCGTCTCCCCGCGACATCTCCATGCTGGCCAGGCCCTCGGCCATGAAGGAGATCTTCGGCCGGCCGGGCACGTCGACGCCGTCGCGCAGGAAGTCCTGCTCGGCGAGCTTCTTGACGAGGTCGAACGGGACCTCGGCGCGCTCCCAGTAGCCGTCGATGACGGGCAGCACCTCGGCCTGGACGAAGGCGCGGACGGCGAGCTGGTGCGCACGCTCGTCAGGGGCGACGTCGGCGAAGGCGCCGACGTAGTCGAGGTCGAGCGGCTGCGACAGGTCGTAGTCGGGGGCGGTCACGCCGGGCATGACGGGGGTGGGGCGGGTCATCGACGACCTCTCTCTGCGCGGGGGTCCGTGCGGGCCCGGTGAGAAGGATGATCGGCGTCGCCAAGGCTGGTGGATTGACGACGCCGATCTGCCCCCATCGTCACTCGCGACGGCGTCTCACGTCAAGCGATACTCCGTCTCAACGATGTTGCCGAGGTAGCACGGCCTGCCGCGAGGTAGTTCAGACCTCGGCGAGGTAGTTCGAAATCCTCGCGAGGTAGTCCGGGCCCGGGCCACACTGTGGCCATGGCGACGACCAGCGCAGGCCTCCTGCTGTACCGCTCCACGACCGACGGCGGCATCGAGGTGCTGATCGGGCACATGGGCGGCCCGTTCTGGGCACGCAAGGACGAGGGCGCGTGGACCGTCCTCAAGGGCGAGCTCGAGACGGGCGAGGAGCCGCGCGCGGCCGCGCTGCGCGAGGCGGCGGAGGAGCTCGGGCTCCCGCTCCCCGCGCCGTCGTCCCCCGACGTCGACCTGGGCGAGGTGCGGCAGAAGTCGGGCAAGCGCGTCCTCGCCTGGGCCCGCGAGTGGCCGTCCCCGTGGCCCGACCTGGACACCGCCCGTAGCAACACCGTCGAGATCGAGTGGCCGCCGCGGTCCGGTCGCCGGATCGAGGTCCCCGAGATCGACCGCGTCGCATGGTTCGGGCCAGACGACGCGCGGCGCCTCGTCGTCAGCGCCCAGGCCGCGCTCGTCGACCGGCTCGAGGCCGCGCTCGGCCGCTAGCCCCGGAACTACCTCGCGGAGTTCTGAACTACCTCACGGAGCCCGGAACTACCTCGCGGAGGGCTGAACTACCTCGGCACGGTGCGGACCGTGTCGGTCGGCGGACGTCAGCCGGTGAAGGTCAGCCAGAGCAGCGCGACGTTGAGCGCGACGATCACGGCGGCCACGGCCCACGACGCGACCTGGGTGGCGAGGCCGTTGCGGAAGCTACCGAGCAGGCCGGCGTCGCGGGTGATCCGCACCAGCGGGATCATCGCGAACGGGATGCCGAAGCTCAGCACCACCTGGCTCACGACGAGCAGCCACGTGGGCGAGATGCTGGTCGCGAGCAGCAGGATCGCGGGCACCAGGGTGACGAGCCGGCGGGTCAGCAGCGAGACGCGCACGTGCAGCAGGCCGGACATGATCTCGGCGCCCGCATAGGCGCCCACCGACGTGGACGCCAGCCCCGACGCGAGCAGCCCCACCCCGAACAGCACGGCCACGGCCGGGCCGAGCGAGGACTCGATGGCCGCGTGCGCGCCCTCGATCGAGTCGGTGCCGGTGCGGCCCGGCAGGTTGGCGGCGGCGAGCAGGAGCATGGCGATGTTCACGCCGCCCGCCAGCACCAGTGCGGCGACGACGTCCCACCGCGTGGCCAGGAGCAGGCGGCGGACCACGGGCGGGGACGGCGTCGCGGGCACGGCCTCGTCGCCTTCCCCCTCCCCCGCCCCGGCCGCGAGGGCGTGCCGCCGCTGCACCCGCGCGTCGTGCCGCACGCGGTCGCGGGCGAGCGAGGAGTGCAGGTAGATCGCGTGCGGCATGACCGTGGCACCGAGCATCGACGCGGCCAGCAGCACCGACTCCGGGCCGTCGAGCCTCGGCACGAGGCCGCCGAGCACCGCGCCCAGGTCCGGCGGCGCGAAGAACAGGCCGGCGCAGAACCCGACGGTGAGCACCGCGAGCATCGACGTCACGACCGTCTCGAACACGCGCTGCCCGCGGCGCTGCTGCACGGTCAGCACCAGCATCGACACGACGCCCGTGATGATCCCGCCCAGCACCAGCGGCACGCCGAACAGCAGGTGCAGCGCGATGGCGCCGCCGATCACCTCGGCGACGTCGGTGGCCATCGCGACCACCTCGGCCTGCACCCAGTACGCGATACGGCCTCGACGGGAGAGCCGCTCACCGAGCACCTCGGGCAGCGAGCGCCCCGTCACGACCCCGAGCTTGGCCGACAGATACTGCACCAGCACCGCCATGACGTTCGCAGCCACCAGCACCCACACCAGCAGGTACCCGAACCGCGCCCCCGCGGTGAGGTTGGCCGCCACGTTCCCCGGGTCCACGTACGCGATGGCGGCGACGAACGCCGGGCCGAGCAGGGTCACCAGCCGGGCCTGGCGCGCGCCGCCCCGCGACGCCCTGCGCCGGGTCGGCGGAGCGTCGTCGGGCGGGGCCTCGGCGGTGCGCGCGAGGTTCGGTCGGCTCACGGGGTCTCCTCCAGGTCGGCCGGTTTTCGGATACCCGAAACCATAGACGTCGATAGCCGCATCGCGCATCCCCCCTGGGCCTCCCGGGGCGGCGCGGAGGTCGGTCTGTCACCATGTCGGGCGTGCCATCCACGCAGACCACCCCCGCGCGGCGAGCCCCCGGCCCTCTCGGTGCCGCGCTGCGCTCCCGGTGGCTGCTGGCGCTCGGTTTCGTCGCCGTGCACGCGTGGGTGGTGAAGCAGGCCATCACCTGGGGCTACACGATCTACGGCGACGTCACCCTCTACGAGTGGTGGGCCCGGAACGGCCTGAGCACCGGGCAGTGGCCCGTGCTCGACTACGACTGGGTGTACCCCGTCGGGGCGCTCGTCCCCGTGACCCTGCCCGCGCTCGTGACCCACGGCCTGCTCGGGTACGAGATCGCCTGGACGGCGATGGTCGTGGCGCTCGACGCCGTCGCCACCGTCGTCCTGGTGCGCTCCACCCCCCGCGGGGTGCTCGGCGCCTGGTGGTGGTTCGCATTCCTCCTCTGCCTGGGGCCGATCTTCCTCGGGCGCCTGGACGGCGTCGTCGCACCGCTCATCCTCGTCTCCCTGGTGGTGGCGGCCCGCCGCCCGACGCTGGCGACCGCGGTCGCGACGGCGGGTGCGTGGATCAAGATCGCCCCGGGAGCGGTGGTCGTGGCGCTCGCCGCCACGCGGGCCCGCTGGCGCGACCTGCTGCGGCAGGTCGTCGTGCCGGGCGCCGTGGTCAGCGCGGTCGTCGTCGGGCTCGCCCTCGCCGGCGGCGCCGGGCAGCGCGCGTTCAGCGTGTTCGGCCAGCAGGAGGCCCGCACCCTGCAGGCGGAGTCGGTGTTCGCCACCTGGTTCAGCGTGGCGCGGCTGTGGGACCCGTCGGTACGGATCGACTACAACGACGTGATCTTCACCTACGAGGTGCAGGGCGACGCCGCCCGTCAGGTCGCCTCCACCCTCGACTGGCTGCTGCCCGTCGCGGTGCTGCTGATCGCCGCCCTCACGTGGTGGACGGCGCGGCACCGACCCGACCACGCGGGCGACGTCCTGCTGCTCAGCACCGCCGCCCTGCTGCTCGCCCTCATCGTGTTCAACAAGGTGGGGTCCCCGCAGTTCGTCGCGTGGATCGGGCCGCCGCTGGCCGCCGCGCTCGCGCTCGCCGGACCGGGCACGCGGCGGATGTGGGGGCCGCCCGCCGTCGGGGTGCTGCTGGCCGCGCTCGGCACGCAGGTCGTCTACCCGGTGGCGTACGGCGAGTTCCTCGCCGGCGAGCCCGCGATGGTCGTGATCGAGGCGCTGCGCAACCTGGCGCTCGTGGTGCTGCTCGTCGGCGCCGTGTGGCGGATCGCGCAGCTCGGGCGCGACGGCGCGGGGCCCGGGTAGCGTGAGGTCCATGGCCCTGTCCCACTACCTCGACGAGTGCGCGATGCGCGCCGCGACCGTGCTGGGCCACGGCGTGGAGGCGAGCATCAGCCTGCGCGAGCACGGCATCTCGCTGCGCGCCGGCAGCAGCACCCCGGGCGCGGGCCGGTGCGACCAGGCCGAGGCGCGAGCCGACACCGGCCCGTGCATCGACGCGATGCGGCAGGGCACGGTGCTGACCACCGCGGTCCCGCACGACGTGCCCGGGTGGCAGGCGTGGCGCGCGGCGGCCGAGGCCGAGGGCTTCGTCCAGGCGCTCGCCGTCCCGGCCGAGGTCGGCCCCGGCGTACGCGTGGCGATCAACGTGTACAGCCGCGCGGCCGGCGACTGGCCGGCCGGGCTCGTCGACGCCGCCGTGGGCCACGCCGGGCTCGCGGCGGATGCCGTGCGCCTGCAGCTCCAGTTCGCGGACCTCGGGGACGCCGTCGCCGGCCTGTACCGCACCATGTCCGACCGGGCGGCGGTGGAGCAGGCGGTGGGCGCGATCATGGCGTCGAACGACTGTCCCGAGGAGGAGGCCCGCGGCACGCTGCGGGCGGCGGCGGACCGTCGGGGGCTCAGCGAGCGGGAGGTCGCCGAGGCGATCGTCCGGACCTTGGTCCTCGGCAGCGCGGGCGACACCATCGGGGACCTCGACCGCTGATCGACCACCACTTCCTCCGCGCCGTGTCGTGCATCGGACATCGGTGGAAAACTGGGCCGGAAGCGACAGGACGGAGCGATCGGTGAACACCTCCGAGCTGCTGGGCCTGCTCGCGCGGACCCTCGCGGGCCTCGACGCCGAAGCGTCCGTCGCGTCGCGGATGTGCCGGGCGTGCACGACGATCCTCGGCGCGCGGGGCGGCAGCCTGACCCTCGCGACCCTGCCGGGCGAGCAGGTGACCGTGACCAGCACGAACGCCTCCGCGGCACGGGTCGAGAGCATCCAGGAGGTGCTCGGCGAGGGACCCGGGCGCCGGGCGTTCGACGACGACCGGATCGTCTCCGCACCCCTGGGCGCCACGCTGGGAGACGACCCGTTCCCCCTGTTCTCCCAGCTGGCCGGCGAGGCCGCCGGCAGCGGCGTCTGGTTCGGCGTCCCGATGCGGGTCGGCGGGCAACCGGTGGGCGTGCTGGGCCTCGTCGTCGGGCCCGGGCACGAGCTGACCCGGGACGCCGAGGAGGCGCAGTTCCTCGCGGACGCGATCGGCACCGCCGTGCTCGGGGAGATCGACCGCCTCGGCTGGACGGCGCGGGCGCGGGTGGACCAGGCCACGGGCATGGTGTCCGCGCAGCTCCGCGTGCAGCCGACGGACGCCCTCGCCGTCCTGCGCGCGCACGCGTTCGGCCGGGGCAGCACCCTCGAGGAGGTCGCCGAGGACGTGGTCGCGCGGCGCCTCAGCTTCGCGGACGACGCCGGCGCGGTCGAGACCCGCCGGTCCGAGGAGGGCTGAGCGACCCCCTGCGGTCGGTCAGCCCCGGCCCCCGCCCAGGACGAGGTCGAGCGCGGCGCGACGGTCGACGTCGCGTCGGTGCGCGACGTCGACGATCACCCGCGACAGCTCCCGTACCGCCACGTTGTGGTCGTTCGAGGCGGTGCGCATCAGCTCGAAGGCGCCGTCGATCTCGACGTCGTACACGACGGAGAGCACGCCCTTCGCCTGCTCGATCACGCCGCGGCTCGTGGCCGCGGCACGGATGTCCGCGGCTGCGCGGTCTCGCGCCCGCTCCGCGACGGCGGCCGTCAGGTCCAGGAAGAAGCCGGTCGCCTCGTCGGGGCCGGTCTCGGCCCCCGTGCGCACGCTGCCGACGAGGGCGACCGTGAGCTCGCGCCGCCTGGCGGTCACGACGCGGTGCACGCTCGAGAACGCGCCGCCGGCCCGCGCCGCCGTGAGGGCAACCCGCACGTCGTCCCGGTCCTCCGGGTGCGTGTGAGCGAGGACGAGGTCGGTGGTGGGCACCACCTCGTGCGGCTCGAAGCCGTGCAGCAGGTAGACCGCGTCGGACCAGGTCCACAGACCGGACGCGAGGTCGAGGCGGTAGGAGCCCACCAGGCGTGGCGAGCGGAGGCCCGAAGGCTCAGCGGACACGGTGGTGCCTGTGGGCAAGGTCGCCTCCGACACTGCTCAGAGCGGACCGGCCACTGCTTGACCGGCGGCACGACTCTAGCAAGCGCACCGCGGGTCGCTCACGGCGCCGGGGCCCCGCGCTCCTCGGCGTAGCGGCGGAACCAGTCGACGGCGAAGCGGCCGGAAGCGAGGCCGTAGTCGAGCGTGGCCCGCTGGTAGGTGAAGACGTCGCGGAGCTCGTCGGGCACCTCCTGCGCGTCGAGCTGTTCCTCGACCACCTCGAGGCGGGCGACGTCCCGCTCGATCCGCGCGGTGAGGTGCGGCAGCACCTGCGCCCGCTCGCCGGGCTCCAGCAGGCCGAGGAAGAACAGCCGCGGAAGGGCGGCGGCCTCCGCGTCCGGCCCGGTGACGGGGCCGGTCATCCAGGCGTGGAACTCCGCCCGCCCCGCGTCGGTCACGCGGTAGGTCTTGCGGCCGCGGGCGCCGGGACCGTCCACCTCGATGAGCCCGCCGCCCAGCAGCGTCTCGAGCGCGCGCCGGATGCTGCCGGAGCTCGCGCTGTAGAAGAGCGAGACCCCGGCCTCGAACCCCTTGACGAGGTCGTACAGGCTCTGCGGGCGGATCAGGAGCAGACCGAGGATCACGTGCGCCATGAGCCGACCCTAAACCGTTGACCCTCATAGACCTGTCTAGTAGACATGTCTATGAGAGATATTCCCGCGACGAAGGGGTTCCCCATGACACGGCAGGACGCGGTCGAACGGCTGCGGGCGTCGCTGGAGCGCGGCGCTCGACGACGGTCCTCGATGCCTCCGCCCCAGGTGCTGGTGGTGTCGCCCAGGCTCGAGCTCGAGTCCGGCGGAGCGCAGCCCTTCCATGCGGCGAGCGTCGGCAAGGTGATGACGGCGACGCTCGTCGCGACGCTCGTCGAGCAGGGCCGGTTCCGCTTCGGCACGCCCGTCGGGAAGCTGCTCCCCGGGGCCGACCTCGACGGCCTGCCCGTCGCGCCCGGCGTCGACGTCCGCACCGACGTCACCCTCGAGCACCTCCTCACGCACACCAGCGGGCTGCCGGACTACTTCGAGCCGCCGCGGGGCACCAGCACCGGCGTGTCCGTCCGGACCGCCGCCGCCGACCCCGACCGCTACTGGTCGCCGGCCGCGCTGCTCGACGAGGCGCGCCGCCTGCCCGCCGTCGGACGTCCGGGCGAGCGGTTCCGCTACGGCGACACCGTGTACGTGCTGATGGGCCGCATCGTCGAGGAGGCGACGGGCGAGCCGTTCGACGCCGCCCTGCGCGACCGGGTCCTCGGGCCCAGCGGCATGGAGCGCAGCTCCACCCCGTACGGCGACGCGCGCACCCCCGCCGACCTCGACGGCCTCGACGTCGCGCCCTTCTGGCTCGGCCGGCACGAGCTCAGCCACGCGCTCAGCATGAGCCTCGACTGGGCCGGCGGCGGCATCGTCGCCCCGCCCGCCGACCTCGTGCGCTTCCAGCAGGCCCTGCACGGCGGGCGCCTGATCTCCCGCGACACCCTCCGCTGGATGACGACGCCGCGGCGGCGGCGCCGACGCGGCATCCACTACGGCGCGGGGATCGTCACCGTCCGGTTCGGCGAGTTCACGCCGCCGTTCCTGCGCGGCCTGCCCGAGCCCGTCGGCGGGCTCGGGCACTTCGCCACCCACATGTTCTTCTACCCGCGGCAGGACGCCCACGTGGTGCTGAACTTCCACGCCTACCGGCGGATGAACCAGTCCTTCGCCCTGCACGCCCGCATCGCGCGCCTGCTCGCCGAAAGCTGACCCGTCTCAGCCGCGCCCGGCCCGCAGCAGCCTGACGACGCGCGGCACCTGCAGCACGACCAGTGCCGCGAGCGCCCAGCCGCTGATCGCATACAGGGGCGGCGGGACGGCGGAGTGGTAGCCGCCCACGATGCCGAACGTGTCTGCCAGGTCCATGCCCATGTCGAACCCACCCCAGAAGAATGCCGGGGCGCCCAGGGCGAGCACGGCGAGCTGGAGCGCGACCGCCGTGTCGGGCGCCACCCGACGTCGGAGCGCGACGGCGCACGCCGCGACCGACAGCGCGACGCCCAGCACCGCCCACCCGACCAGGAACGGCACCTTGCCCGCCACCGTCATCCCCTCCGCCGCCAGCGCCGCGGAGATCTGCGCCGGCGTCATGCCGGGCATCGCCGCCAGCGGCTCCAGCACGAGGATCGTCAGCACCATGACCGTCGCGTAGGACGCCACCAGCACCGGCCCGAGCGGTAGCCACCACGTGCCCCACCGCGCCCACGCGTCATCCTCCGACCGCGGTGCGGGGACGGACACGGACGACGACGGTCGTGGCTTCATCAGGGGCTCCGCGGGCTCGTGGGGGCTCACGGATCGTACGACGGCGCGCTCTCGCGAGGCGCCGTCGGCGTGGCTCCTCCCCAGGATCCCCACGGACGGGTTCGTCCCGCTACGTTCGGGCCATGTCGAGCCGAAGAAGACGTCCGCACGGGCGCGCCGTCGCCCTCGTCGCCGCGGCGGCGACGCTCGCCGGGTGCGGCAGCGTCGCGGATGCATTGCGCCCCACCGCCTACTGTTCCCCGGAGGACCCTGTCGTGACTCCGACGAGCGTCACCGCTGGCGACGCGGTCCAGGTCATGATCAGCGGGGTCGGGCACCATCCCGAGTGCTCCTCGACGCTACCGGGCCGTGCTCGGTACGAGATCTCGATCGGCTCGCGGGTGGACGGGACCGGCAACGACGACCGCGGCAGCCGCTACTACTCCGCCGGCCTCGTGGTCCTCGACCCCGACGACGCGGGTGCCGCAGAGGCCACCGTCCGCGTGCCGGACGACATGCCCGTCGGCGAGGCGCGGATCTCCGTCGACCTCCAGGGCGCCAAGACACTCTGCGAGATCGACCCCAGCGCATCGTGTGCGCCCGACCCGTTCGCGGCCGTCGACGTCGTCGGCTGAGCCGGCCACCCTGGACCGAGACGGGCTGCTAGGTTGCCGCGATGCGCAGGGTGTCGGTGGTCGGGGCGGCCGGATCGGGGAAGTCCACCCTCGGACGGCGCCTGGCGGACAGGCTCGGGACGCCGCACGTCGAGCTGGACGCGATGTTCTGGGGCCGGGACTGGACGCCGCGGCCGCGCGACGACTTCGAGGCCGACGCCCGGGCCGCGATCGCCTCGGACGCTTGGGTGATCGACGGCAACTACTCGCGCCTGCAGGAGGAGGTCTGGGCCCGCGCCGACGCCGTCGTCTGGCTCGACCCGCCGCGGTGGGCCGTCATGACGCAGGTGTACCGCCGCACGCTGGCGCGAGCGCTGGACCGCACGGAGCTGTGGCCGGGCACCGGCAACCGGCAGCCCTGGCGCGACGTCCTCGCGCCGTGGCGCAAGAGCTCCATCGTCCGCTGGTCGTGGGAGCAGCTGGACCGCTACCCCGGGCGGTACGGAGCCGCGATGGCCGACCCCGCGCACGCGCACCTCGAGTTCCGCCGGCTGCGGTCGCGCGACGACGTCGACGTCTTCCTGGCCGGCGCTCGCTGAGGCACGCGTGCCGGCGACGAGTTCCGGCCGCCGCGGGGGTCCACCACCCATGACCAGAGTGGTGGGCGACATCTCGATCTCGCTGGACGGGTTCGTCACCGGCCCGAACCCTGGGCCCGAGAACGGCCTGGGCGACGGCGGCGAGGCGCTGCACGCGTGGGCGTTCAGCGACGACCCGGTCGACCGGGAGCAGCTGCGCACGGCCACGGCGAGCAGCGGCGCCGTCGTCCTGGGGCGGCACCTGTTCGACGTCGTCGACGGGCCGCAGGGCTGGGACGACGAGGTGGGGTACGGCGCGCGCGAGGTCGGGCGGCCGCCGTTCTTCGTCGTCACGAGCGACCCGCCCGCCCGCACCCGCCTGTCGTTCTGGACCTTCGTCACCATGGGGCTGCGCGACGCCGTATCCCAGGCGCGCGACGCGGCCGAGGCCGGCGGTGGCGACCGGGACGTCGTCCTCATGGGCGGCGGCGCGACCGTCGGCTCCGCGCTGGACGCGGGCCTGCTCGACGTCCTGAGCCTGCACCTCTCCCCCGTCGTCCTCGGTGACGGGACGCCGCTGTTCGTCGGGGGTCGCGGGCACACACTCGTGCAGCGGACGGTGACGCCGTCGACGACGGCGGTGCACGTCGTCTACGACGTAATGCGCTGAGCGTCGCCCAGCGCGAGGCCGGCCACCGTGCGGCGCAGGGCGTCGGTCTCCGGGCCGGGCTCGAAGACCGGGATCGTCAGGAAGTCCTCCAGGTCGGCGCGGGAGAAGTCGCCGAGCAGGTCGCCGCGGCCGTCCCGGATGGCCCGGAACATGTCGAACCCGCGCACGAACACGGGGTCGGTGAGCCGCAGGCGGCCGTCCGCGGTCTGCAGCACGTTGCCGGGCTTCACGTCGGCGCCGCCCCAGAGCCGGAAGCGGCGCGCGCCCTCGGCGAGGAGCTCCTGGATCCGGCGCCGCAGGTCGACGACGTCGGGGTGGTCGGCGAGGGCCGCGGACTCGCCGTCGTCCGGCGCCGGGTCCGTCGAGGTGGCGATGCCGAGGGACGCGACGAGCCCCTTCGCCTGCGCCTCGTCGGCCGGGTGCAGGCGTTCCATGACGACGACGTAGCCCTTGCGGCGCAGCGGCACGACGTCGTCGATGCGCACGAGGAACGGGTTCGGTCGCCCCGTGAGGCACGAGTCCGCGAACATCCGGAACGCCGGGTCGAACGGGGTGACGCGCGCGGCGAGCCGGTCGTCGGGGGAGGCGAGCACCCATGCCCAGTCGCCGGTGCCGACCTCCCGCCAGCCTGCTTCGTCGAGGGCGGCGCGCGCCTCGGCCGCGGTGGTGTCGGGAGCGAGCGTCGGGAGCACGGGCCCAGCATCCGTGGTGCGCGCCCGCGCCGTCAGGTTGTTTCTGCCCGCGGGCACCGCGTCAGCGCGGCGCGAGCACCTCGAGCAGCACCACGACGACCGTCGCGGCCGCGGCGAGCGAGACCACCAGCAACGGCGACCTGCGGCCCCGTACCAGCCCACGGACCTCCGCGACGACGACCCAGACGAACAGGACGGCGGACAGCACCCGCCACAGCGCCGACCCCACCTCGGGCGACGCGACGATGTTCTGGGCGTGTCGCCACCACGTGGTCACGAACAGCCCCGCGAGCCCGGCCTGGATGAGGGCGACGCCGATCACCGCTGCTGCACGGAGCGGGTCCGGGCCCTGCCCGTCGTGGTATCCGTGCTGGTCCGTCGCCATGCGGTGGTGCTCTCCTGGGATCGAGGGTCCGGCCGACCCGCGTCGGGGGCCGCAGGCCAAGGTACAGCGCCCCGCGGCTGCGGCTCAGGCCAGCTTCCGCCACGTCCCCTCGGACACGACGTCGACGACGCCGCCGTCGACCACGAACGCCGTCTCGTCGTCGACCGCGTACGCGGGCCCGCCCAGGCGGGCGGCCCACCGCTCGGCCGCGGCCTGCGTGTTGTCCGGGAGCTCCGGGTTGTCGAGGTGGGGGAACATCGAGAAGTCGACGACGCCGAGCGTGGTGACGTCGTCGCCGTCCGGCGCCGTCCAGCCGACGAACTCCTCCCCGACCCGCGGCGTCATCACCATGCTGCCGCCGCTCATCCCCACGTACACGCTGTCGTCGAGCGAGGGCAGCAGGTCCGCCAGGCCGGAACGGCGCATCCAGTACGCGAGGTAGAGGGCGTCGCCGCCCGCGGCCAGCAGGACGTCGGTCTCCCGCACCAGCGGCACCCAGCGCTCCTGCGGGATGCTCGGCAGCGCGGTCAGCTCGAGCACGCCGACGGACTTCCAGCCGATGCCGGTCATGTGGTCGGTGGTCCCGGTGATGAAGTTCCAGGCGTTGAGCCCGGGTCCGACCCACGGGTGCCCGTACAGCGCGGTCGGGATGCACAGGGCGGTGCAGTCGGCGACCGGCCGCCCGAGCAGGTCGTCCAGCGCGGCCCGGATGCTCGGGTTCCGGACGCCTGCGGACGTGAGCAAGAGCTTCATGGCGCGCCTCTCGGTTCGACGGACATCATGCAGACGGGGCCGCGGTCGGAGACTCATCGCCGCGGTGCGGAGCGGCCGGACCGGGTATTCGCTGTTCCCCCGCGTCGCCGAAGCCCAGGATGGTGCGCATGTCGTTGGCCACCCCCACGCTGCCCACCGCTCGTCTGCGACTGCGACCCTTCACCGAGGCCGACGGCGACGACCTGTTCGCGCTGCACAGCAGCGCCCACGTGCTGCGCTACTGGGACTCCCCGCCCTGGACCGACCGGGCACGCGCCGACCGCTTCGTCGCGATGTGCCGAAAGATCGAGGAGGACGGGACCGGGGCCCGGGTGGCCATCGACCGGGCCTCCGACGGCGCCTTCGTCGGCTGGTGCGGCCTGTTCGACTGGTACCCGGACTTCCGCTCCGCGACGTTGGGCTACTGCCTCGGCGAGGCGACGTGGGGTCACGGTTACGCGACGGAGGCCGCCCATGCCCTGCTGCGGTGGGCCTTCGACACGCTCGACCTCAACCGGGTCCAGTCCGAGACCGACACCCGCAACGCGGCCTCCGCCCGCGTCCTGCAGAAGCTCGGGTTCGTGCGTGAAGGAACGCTGCGCGAGGACTGTGTCGTGAACGGCGACGTCTCCGACTCGTGGGTCTTCGGGCTGCTCAGGCGGGAGTGGCAGCCGTTGGAAGTGGCGACGCCGGCGCACTGACGTGGACCGCGCCAGCGCTATGCTCGCCGCCGTGGAGCACCAAGGGGCGCCTGGGCCGCGTCCGCAGCTGTCCGCCCCCACCGTGCCGTCGAAGGACTGGACGCGGGCTCGCGGGGTGCTGTCGGCAGTAGCCGTTGCCGGCGCGCAGGCCGTCGCGACGTTCGCCCTCATGTTCACGACCGGACTCGTGGTCGCGGTGCTCTCCGGCCCGTACGAGGACTTGCTGTCCGTGGTCGGGTGGCTGTTCTGGAGCGCCGTCATCGCCCTGGTCACCACGGGCTGCGCCCTCGCGGTCGGGGTACCGCTCCGGCTCGTCCCGCGCCTCCGTGCATGGTGGCGGGGCAACGGTGAGCTCATGCTGCTCGGCGCACTCCTCGGCGCCGCGCTGATCGTCACGGCATTCGTGCTGGGCCACCCGGACACCGTGGACGCCGACGGCATCGAGCTCGCCGTCTACCAGCCGCACGGTGTGCTACTCCTCGTGGGATGGCTCCTGCTGGCCTTCTTCTGCGCCCACGCTCTCTGGCCGCGTCGGTGGACGCCACGGTCCCAGCGCCGCCCGACCCTCGGGACGGAAGCCGCCCGCGCGGAGTGAACGCGCGGGAACGACGAAGGGTCCCCGACCGGCACGCTGACTGTCAGGGGCCATTGTCTCGGAGCGGTAGCGGTGGGCTTCAAAACGGCGCGTTGGCCCACCCTGCTCGCCCGGGTCGTTCTGGCATCTGACCTGGTCTTTTACGGCGCCGCCCGTTGGATCGGTTTGCTCCCGCCAGCACCGATCCGCCCTCCAAAACGGAGGCAATCCGGCGACCTGTCGGCACCTCGGCGGGTGGGGACACTCGGAGGCGCCGTACCGATAGCGGAGCACCAGAGGTCGGCGGAGGTCCGGGTCAAGGGTGGCCGCAGGCCATCGCGTAGCGGCGCCGTAGGCGCCCTTGACGCGGTCCGGAGCCGGCCGGATGCTCGGCTGTCGGTGCGGAGACGGACCGTGAGACGGTGCAGCGGGCGGCACAATTCCCAGATGAGCTCTGAACTCGGGGACGGCTGGACCATCGAACGGGTGCGCGACTACGCGAACGACCCAACCGCGACCGAGCTGTCGCTCGACCGGGACGCGCACTTCGACGACGGCAGTATCCGCGTCCACCTCCAGCCCTCGGCGATCGTCAAGGTTGGGGGTCTGGTCCTCGTACGGGACGACGATGACTGGTACATGGGACAGACCGACGCCCGCGGTGCGGTGATCTGCTGGGGCTCGTACGGCCGCGACCTGGGCGGCGCGATCGACGGGCTGTAGCAGCGGACATCGGCCATTGGCGGATCGGGCGATTCGGAATCATGCGAAGAGGGCGGCACCGGGGCGACTGGGGCCGCCTTCGTCGTCCAGGCCGGCCGGACGGGTGGGGTGCGCGGAGGCGCGAAGCGCCGGAGCGCGGGGCCCCGCCCGGGAGGCCGGCCCGCGGCGGAGCCGCGCGCTTGAGTCAGTAAGGAAACTCTTCACGACACCAGTCCACTTCAACACCGCGCGCAAGGGGCACCCGCCCGACTCGTAGATCGCAAAGCGTCGTGCACTCCTTCGACGCGTGCGGGCCTCGATTCGGAAGTTGGTCACTGGTCTCCGGCGCCCGAGACCGAACCGGCCAGGTACCGTCGACTTCACCCGACTGCGACCAGCCATCTGTGACAGGCTCTCCCTGTGGCCGAGTTGGTGTACATAGACGAAACAGGCTCAGTAGGTAAGGGCGCCAAGGAGCAGCCCTACCTGCGGCTAGTCGCCGTCGTCGTTGACGAGTCCATGGTGCGACCTCTGGCCCAACGCATGTACGAAATCGCAATGACCCACCTTGGCTGGCGGCCCGCGGAGTTCGAATTCCACGGAGTGGACGTTTGGCACGGGCGGTCACACTGGCACTCAAAATCTCCCACAGAACTTCTCGGAACCCTCGAGGCGCTGATCGGCCTGCTTGCAGAACTAGAATTATCTGTCGTCCACGCCACGATCAACAAGGAGGCCTTGCGGGACAAATACGATGGGCATTACGACAGCGAAGCCTATCGCCTCGCACTTCAGTTCATGCTCGAAAAACTCGACCGATGGCCATGGACGCCGCCCCGACCCTTCCGCGTACTAATAGCCGACGAAGCCAAACAAGAGCGAGTTCGCGCGATTAAAATGGTTGCGGACCTCCAAGAGTGGAGTGTGGGAGTTGTTCCAGGAGAGCGCCTCAACACGATCATCGACTCGATGCACTTTGTAGAGTCAATACACAGCTCAGGCGTGCAGCTTGCGGACATCGTCGCGTACATACTCCAGCGTGCGGATCGGGACAGCCAAGGACATCCCGAAGCCGCGGCTGCCGTCAACCGAATGGCCGAAGCAATAGGTCAAGCCACGGCTACCTATCGCATGCCATGGCCGCCACCGCAGGCGCCTCCGCCCGCGGCCGTTCCATAGATGTCCGCGAATCTCGCATAAGGCCGCGCAGAGGGGCGCTTCAACACATCGAGGGAAGTTGGTGGCAATCATTACACGAAAGGCACAGGGCGGAGCGAATCAGAACTCAGCCCCTCATGCGACACTAGCGAGCGAGCAATTTCCGGAACTGAACGCAACGCTCTACGAGTCGGACCCCGCCACATACCTGCGCTTCAGACTTCACACTCTCGTAACAATGCACAATCAAGACGACGAATCGACCGAGTCGACGCCCTGGGCGTATGGATTGTTAGAATCCGGGCACTCCTATACGTTTAGTCGCGAGGAGCGAGAGCAGGCAATCGCTCTCGAAAGTACGATGCTAGTTCATCATGCTAGCGAGAGCTTGCTAAGACTCTTCATTGCGCACTCGGAGAAGTCTGATTGCCCTTGGCTAAAGGTGGCCAAACTGGATTTTCGGGAGGTCAAGTCGAAGGCCGCCGAGTACGCCAAGGCGACTCACGTGTGGCGTCCGGCCCAAATTGAAGAGGTCTTCTTGGGCGGGAGCGACCTTGGGACCTCTGGTGTTGCGATGAGCGAGGACGAGTGGGCGCAGTCGGTCGATGCGCTCAAAGAACTGGTGCGCCGAACCTCCGAGCGCATCCTGGAGCAGGCGTCGCTTTACAACGCGGCGAAGCATGGCCTTGTTGGCGTGCCAGGGGAAGTGGCGAAGTGGAGTATGTCAAGCGAAGGCGGTCCATCGTTGGACGTCGCGGAGGGCCGCGGGGTCACCTACCTCTTGCGCGAGTATCCGAGCAAGGCTTGGGCAGCGCAGACCGACATCGTCGATATTGAGTCAGACTTCCTGATCGTCCAGCTCGTCGCCATCGCGGTGCACAATCTTTGGACAGCTGCGCGACGCCGATACATTGCCCGAAAAGGACACCTGTACTCGCTTCATCCCCAGTTGGTCGATGAAGCATTCCTTGTGGGCGTCGCGGGCAAGAGGAACGTCGCGCGCGGAATGCGCGTGGCCCTTCACAGGAAGGCGGACCGCACAGCGCCTTGGGGGAAGGGACTCGAGCCTGCCAGGTATCGGCTGAACATGGTGCGCGTCGACAAGGATGTCGCCAAGCAGCTTTCTTCAAATGACGATCGATACCAGGTAGAGGCACGCGAACTCCCGCTGCGCCCTGCCGACACGAGTCCATTCACAGGCGGAAATCGCACGCTCTTCCCGTTTACACCCGGGTGGGCTTCGGTGGTTTGACCGATAGACGCAATTTGCTCTTCACATCGAAGCTGGATCAATCGGCAGATCCGGGATGATTCGAGAAGTATAGCCACGGCCTCGAAGTCGGTCGTAGGCGCTAACTGTCCGCTCATCGATCGCTTGCTTCTCGGCGAATCCAGCGTCGGCATAGACCCAGATGCGCTGGGTGTCGCCTACGAGCATGTTGAGGACGCGGTCGACGTCGCCGATGGCGGCGATGTAGCCGTCGAGCGACTGCGCGCGGGCCGAACATACGAAGTCGAGTTCGGGCCAGAGTTTGCGGGCCGTCGCGTAGGCGCGGCGCTGCTGGTACGGCCTGCTTATGATCGTGGCTGATGCTGGATGGATCCCTAGGGCGTCCAGCAGCTCACGCGTAAGGGTGAAGTTCTCGCCGGTGTTGGTCGCCCGCGTCTCGGTCAGGATCGCGTCGGCTGGCACTCCGAGCTCGCGTGCCCGTTCGGCGTAGTGCACGGCCTCGCCGTGGGGAAAGACCTGGACGGTCGTCGGCGCGTTGGCACCGGTGAAGACGATCAGCGGGAAGCGTCCCTTGTGCCAGAGTTCCGCGGCATGCTCGGCGACGCCGATGTCATGGCTTCCGAGACCGATGCCGATGTCGGTGTTGCGGGGCTCGTGGTGCAGCTGGTGGTAGTCCCAGAGGATCTGGGCATCGTCCATCACGCTCATGAGGCTCCGTCCGTCAGTCGGGCATCTTGAATGAGTAGGTCCAGGCGAATCGCGACGCAGCGTGCACGCCCTCCGCGTACTCAACCACCCGCCCGTCCTTCGTCCGCGTGACGCGGTGCAGGATCACCACGGGCTCACCAGCTGGCAGGTCTAGTGCCTGTGCTTCATCGGGCGTGGGCATGCGCGCTGTCAGGGTCTCGGTGACGTGGTCTGGCTCGAGCCCTTGCAGCGTGAGCACGGCGAAGCCTCCACCAGGTCCGGCCGGGCCGGGGCTGGGGTCGACGAGCGGGGTGCCCTGCACGTCCTGTATCCGGTAGTAGCTCGTGAGTGTGTGGGTGGGTTCGCCGCCCTGCCGGACGGTGCGGGCGCGGACGTACACCTCGTCCCCCGGCTCGATGCCGAGCGCCTCGGCGACTTGGGCAGGTGCGGTGGTGCGCTCGACGGTCTGCGTCTGGTCGGTCGGCTTCCAGGTCTGGCCGCTGGCCTCACGGTCGGCCACGAACGCGACCCGGTCGCCGAACTTCCAATTGCTCTTGGCGTACCTCTCGGAGCCGAGGCGTCGCATCGGCGGGCGTGACCTCACGACCGTCCCGCGTCGCCGGACCGGCGTGACCAGCCCCTCTGATTCGAGCAGTGCCACGGCGTTGCGGACGGTCTTGATGTTGACGCCGTACTCGTCGGCCAGGTCGGCCTGCTTGGGCAGCGTCGCGCCCGGTAGGTACTGCCCGCTCTGGATGCCGTCGCGCAGTACCGCCGCGAGTTCCTTGTAGCCGTGGGCCAAGTCGCCACCTCCTGACCGTTAAGGCTAGCGGTATCCGCACTGGTGGCGCACGATCTGCTGTTAGAGGTGGTTCTATCGCAGCCTGAGTGCTACCGTCCAATTAGAGCCACCTCTAATCGGGAGGGGTCGCCCGGACGGGCACGCATCGAAGGAGAGCAGTCATGGCGATTGCCAAGCGTTTCCCCATCGCTCACGCGATGGTCTTCCCCAACGGGGCGTTCCTGCGCGGCTACGTGGAGCCGGTCGCGGACTTCAACGGCGAGAAGCGGGCCGACGGCTCCCGCCCGCAGCAGCGGGACAAGAAGACCGGACTGCCTCTGTGGCAGTGCACGGTCATCGATGCCGACGACGACGCGAACCGCAAGGACATCGGCGTGAGCGTGAAGTTCGCGGCCGAGGTCCAGCCGGTCCCGCCGAAGAACACCTCTCCCCTGCCGTGGACGCCCGTGGAGTTCACCGGCCTGACCGCGCTGCCCTGGATCGACGACTCCGGTCCGCGCCCGCGCCTGTCCTGGTCGTTCCGGGCGTCGGGCATGGTCGCTCCCGGACAGGACCTCACGGACGCGAAGCCGCCCACGGCGAAGGCTGCGGCCTGATGTCCGCGCCCACTGGCGGGCTCGCTCCCGCGGAGCTGCTGCAGGTAGCCGGAGACCTGGTCGAGTGGGTCGGCGGCCGGGTCGGCTATCTCGCGTTGGGGCGCACGTGCGTGAGCGTGCACGTCGACTCCCAGGCAGACGCCGAGCACCTGGCCCGCCTGCTGTCCCTGGGCGAGGTGACCGAGTACCCGCCCGAGGACCACGCCCGAGGGTTCACGGTCTGGTCCTCGATGTCCGGGATCGAGCCGCGATTCGCGGTGCACTACGCCGGCGAGCTCGTCCGCCCGGTGCGCGCTTTCCCTCCGACCGAGCCGTGGTGGGACGACCTCGACGACCGCCCGTCTGATGAGGCGGAGGCGGCGTGATGGACGCGCTCGGCACGGCGTGGGCCATCACCCGGACGGCCGCCGGGGCGGCGTGGCACCTGGTCTGGTGGACGCTGCGGTCCTGGCGGCTGCTGCTGGCCTGCGTCGTGCTGGGCAACGTCCTGCTCATCCTCGACCAGCGCCTCGCCGGCTACGCGGTCATCTGGTGCGTCCCGGCGTTCTGCCTGCTGCGCGCGGTCTGGTCCGTCGTGCACCCGCTGACCTACGAGGCGGTGCTCGGTGGGCCGATCCGGCGTCGCGGATGGCGACGTCACCTGCGCAAGCGATGGTCGACGATTGCCGACCGCTGCGGCCTGGCGACCTCGGACTCCGACGACGGGGCACGGGTGATCCCCCGCCTGCGCCGTGTGCGCACCTCGGCGAACACGCTCACCTTCCGGGTCCGGGCCCGCGTCGGGCACACCGTCGACGACGTCGCCGCCGCGGCCGAAGCCATTGCGACGTCGGTCGGTGCCGAGGCGGTCGAGACTCGCCGGATCGGCGGCGGGTGGCTCGAGCTGGTCTTGACGATGCGCGAGCTGCTGCACGTGCCGACCCTGCCGGTCATCCCGTCCGCGATCGAGACTGGCGCGGTCACCCTCGGGCGCACCTCGGACGGATCACCCTGGCACCTCGATCTCACAGCCCGGCACACCCTCGTCGTCGGCCGCTCCGGATCAGGGAAGGGGTCGATCTTCTGGGGCATCGCTGGGAACCTCGCTCCGGCCTCACACGCCGGGATGGTCCAGCTGTGGGGCGTCGACCTGAAGGGCGGCGTTGAGGTCTCGGTTGGGGCGCCGATGTTCTCCCACGTCGCCATGAACGAGCCAGACGCCGTCCGGCTCCTCGGCGACCTGCACCGCGTGATCGTCCACCGGCAGAGCGTCATGCGTGGCCTGTCGCGCACGTTCACCCCGACGCCGGGTGACCCCGTGCACGTGCTGATGATCGACGAGCTCGCCGTGCTGACCGCCTACGCCTCCAAGGACGTCGTCAACGAGGCGGCGACGCTGTTGAAGCTGATCCTGACCCAGGGGCGCGCGTTCGGGGTCATGGTCGTCGCGTTCGTGCAGGACCCGCGCAAGGAGACCGTGGGCATGCGGGATCTGTTCACCCAGACCATCGCGCTGCGCCTGGCGTCCGCGTCCGAGACGCGCATGGTTCTCGGAGAGGGCATGGCCTCCGCCGCGCCCGCCCACCACGTCGCGACCACGATGCCCGGCGCCGGGTACCTCGTCGGGGACGACGGACATGTCGAGCGCGTGCGCACGGACTACTGGGCCGACGACTTCATCCGCATGGTCGCTGCCACCTACCCGGCACCGCCTGCGCCCCCGCTGCCTACCGAAGCCGAGACGGACTCCCCTGCGGGCGACGACCTCCCGGCTGAGGCTCCCGGCGAGCCGGTCGAGAAAGCGCCGCGTCCGCGCACGCCGCGCAAGCGGTCCCCCCGCAGGTCGACCGTCGAGCAGGACGCCGAGGTCGCCTGATGAACGCAGCCACGGCGACGGCTTAGGGCTTCTGGGGGCACTCCCCCGAGGTCCCCCTCGACCTGGCCGACCTCACGGTCGCGCAGGCTGCTGGAATCGTGGCCCGCCTGCGCGACCGCACGGCGGGCGCCTTCGCCGAAGCGGCTGCCCGCACCGGCTACTGCTCCCACCCCATCCGGCTGCAGGGCACCTCGACCACGATCGACGCGGCGACGGGTGAGGTGCTGTCGCAGTTCAGCTCCATCGAAGCCCCGCTCGGCACCCTGTACCGGGCGTGCGGCAACCGGCGCGAGTCCGTCTGCCCCGCCTGCTCCCGCGTCTACGCCCGCGACACGTTCGAGATGATCCGCGCCGGCCTGCTCGGCGGCAAGAGCGTCCCCGACACCGTCGCGGACAACCCGCTCGTGTTCGCCACCCTCACAGCGCCCTCGTTCGGCCACGTCCACGGCACCGGAGGCAAGCACCGCGGCGGACGATGCCGACCCCACGGCACCGGCATCTGCGCCCACGGCCGTCCGCGCTCGTGCACCGCCCAGCACTCCGACACCGACCCCATCGTGGGTGGGCCGCTGTGCGACGCCTGCTACGACTGGCACTCCGCCGTCGTGTGGCAGTGGCACGCCCCCGAGCTGTGGCGCCGCTTCACCATCGCCCTGCGCCGCCACGTGGCAGACCTGCTCGGAGTCCGCGAATCCGCCCTGCGCGACGTCGCGTCGGTGCAGTTCGCCAAGGTCGCCGAGTACCAGGTGCGCGGCCTCGTGCACTTCCACGCCCTCATCCGCCTCGACGGACCCGACGGCCCCGGCTCCCCCGCACCCCTCGACGGCGAGGCCCTGGCGCAAGCCGCCAAGGAAGCCGCCCAGGCCGTTGTCGTCACCGCTCCCCCGGTGGACGGCGGCGACGTCCCGCGCGTGCTGCGCTTCGGCAAGCAGCTCGACGTGCGGTGCGTGCGCTCCGGCGTGCCGGACAACGACGATGGCACCGACGACCTGCGCCCCGAACAGGTAGCCGGTTACCTCGCCAAGTACTCCACCAAGGGCACCGGCACCGACCCGTCCGCGCCGCGACCGCACCACCAGCGCCTCATCCGCACCTGCCGCTGGCTCGCCGAACGCGCCCGCACCGCGTGCCGTGGGCTCGCAGGCCCGGACCCCGAGGACGACGACGGCTGCCTCTGCGGCCACTGCGCCGACAGCCCATACCGTCTGCTCGCCAAGTGGGCCCACATGCTCGGCTTCCGCGGCCACTTCTCCAGCAAGTCCCAGCGCTACTCGATCCCGCTCGGTCACCTCCGCCGGGCTCGCGCCCGGTTCCAGAAGCTCAAGGCCGACGCCGACCGCGACGGCACCCCGATGGACACCGCCGACCTCGAGAACCGCCTCCTCGCCGACGACGAAGACACCACGCTCGTCATCGGGCACTGGACCTACGCCGGCACCGGCTGGACCAACCCCGGAGACAAGGCTCTCGCCGACGCCGCAGCCGCGCGTGCTCGCGAGTACGCACAGTGGAAGGCGCGCACCCGCGGCGGTGAAGTCCCGATCACGCCCGCAGCATGAGGGACTCCTGGACCCGGCCCGGCTCGAACGGGCAGCCACCCTCTCCAACTGCGGGCAGGACGCGCCTTTACCTCTTGGGCGCGCCTTGGGCGGGCTGGCATGACGCTAGCTCACCGGTCCAGACCCGAGCTAAGGCATTCGAAGAAGTGATCTGCAGGTCCACCACGACGGCGTAGGAGGAAGAACCATGAGCACCACGAGCGTGAGCCAGATCGACCGGACGACCACCCGTCGGCGCCTGATGACGCCGGACGAGCTGGCCGAGTACCTGGGCGTGAGCCTGCACTGCGTCTACGCATGGTCGAGCCGCGGCGGTGGGCCGAACGTGGTCCGCGTCGGCGCCCGGCTGCGTTATCGGCCCGACGACGTCGAGGCGTGGCTCGATCGCGTCACCGACGACCGCGCGGTTGGCTGACCGATGCCTCGCAAGCCCATCGAGCCGGGACGTTGGGGGCAGATCCGCCGCCGTGAGATCTCCCCCGGCGTCTGGCGGGCGCAGGCGCTCTACCGCGACTTCACGGGCGTGCTCCACAAGTACGAGTCCCGTGGACCGTCCGGTGCCGCAGCGCAGCGTCGCCTGGAGGACAGGCTGCACCGTGCGAGCACGGACGGCACGAGCGGCGGCGGTGCCACGATCACGCCGGAGTCCCGGATGACGGTCGTCTTCGACCAGTGGGTGTCAGAGAAGCAGGTCGAGGGTCAGATCACGCCGCAGTCGCTCGCGACGTATCTCGGCGTGCTGGAGCGGGACCTGCGTCCGGCGTTCGGCGCGCTACGGGTGCGCGAGGTCACCCCGGTCGCTGTGAACCGGGTGCTCATGGCGCTGAGCGCGGCGCGGAAGTTCGACACCGCCCGGCAGGCCCGCAACGTGCTGTCGCAGGTGATGATGATGTGCGTCCGGTACGGGGCCGCGCCGTTCAACCCGGTGCGAGACGCCGTGACGGTGCGCAAGCCGCGACGCGACGAGGTCCGTGCCCTCGGGCTGGAGGACATCGCCCTGCTGCGCAAGGCCGTGCGCGAGTGGGAGGACCGTCCCGCGCTTCCTCGAGGTCGCCGGAATATCACGCTGCTGCCGCAGATCGTGGACACGATGCTCGGCACCGGCCTGCGGATCGGTGAGTGCCTGGCGCTACGGGAGGCGGACCTCGACCTCGACGCGCCGGTCCCGACGCTCACCGTCACGGGCACCATCGTTCGAGTCGAGGGCCGGCTGCTGCGGCAGTCCAAGCCCAAGTCGGACACGTCGCGGCGCACCATCACGCTGCCGGCCTTCGTCGTCGCCGCCATCACCGAGGCGCTGGACCTCGGGCTCGACGGCGGGCCGGACGACCTCGTGTTCCCGTCGACCAACGCCACGCCGCGCGCACCGAGCCGGATCCGCGACCAGCTCCGCGACGCCCAGGCCGCCATCGGCACCAAGGTCACGCCGCACGACTTCCGCCGCACCGTCGCCACCCAGGTCGCCAACTCGACCACCATCGCCAACGCGACCGCCTTGCTTGGCCACGCCGACGAGGGCACCACCCGTGCGGCACTATGTGAAGCGGACCCACGTGGCGCCGGACCTGCGAGAAGTGATCGATCAGCTGGTCACTCAGGCTTCGGCATCCGCGACGGACGATGCACCGAAGGGGGCGGCACCGTGATGGCCGAACCGACCGACTTCGGCTGGTCACGCCTGGTCAGACACTCGGTGACCGTCGACGTCGAACTCCGCATGGCGGGCAGAGCTGGCGACGCGCACCCTCGGCCGATCCAGTCCGGATACCGCGCGCAATGGGATGGCCTGCGATATCCGGACGCCCTGCTGTACCGCGACGTCAGGGAAGCCCCGCTCATCCTCGCTAGCCGAACTGCCGTGGCAGCAGGAGAGGTGGCCGTTGCCCGTTTGTACCCCATCGTGCTCAAGGAGTGGGAAGCAACGGCTCCTGGGGATCGCCTCGTGCTGGTCACGGCGGGCTCGCTGAAGCGACTCGGAGAGGCGACCGTCGTGGCGATTCACGGGCTCCGTCCCGGTGGCGCCACGGCATCGACGGGTTCTCTCCCGGAAGGGAAAACGGAGTGAAAAAGGAGTACGGGGAACGACGAAGGACCCCACAGCCGCAGAATCTCGCGGGTGGGGCCCTTCGGGTGGCGGTAGCGGTGGGATTTGAACCCACGGTGGACTTTCACCCACACACGCTTTCGAGGCGTGCTCCTTAGGCCGCTCGGACACGCTACCTCGCCGGAAGAACCGGCCGTCCGAGGATACCCAACGGAACCGCAGACCCGAAATCGTCCCGCGGCGGCCGAGTTCGTCCAGTCTTCACCCAGGCGTCGCCCGGCGGTCCCGCGCCGGGTAGCCCGCGGACCCTAGCGTCGCGGACATGCCCTCCACACGCCTTCGACGCACTGCCACGTCCGCCCTCGCCGTCGCGCTCACCGCCGCCGCTGCGGTGGGCGGCACGACGGCCGTCACCCACGGCACCGACGCCGCCAGCACGGCCGAGACGACGGCCGAGACGCGCGTCACGACGACGCCCGCCTCCTCCCCCGCCCTCGCGTTCGGCGGCAAGGGTCACGGCGGGAGGACGGACGCCGAGCGCGCGTACCGCGACCTGCTGGACCACGACGACGACGCCAAGATCCTCACCGCCGCGCACCGCGGCCAGTGGCGCGACGCCCCCGAGAACTCGCTGCCCGCCATCGAGGCGGCGTTCGACGACGGCGCGGAGATCGTCGAGCTCGACGTGCGGCTCACCTCTGACGGCGTCCCCGTCCTCATGCACGACGAGACCGTCGACCGCACCACCGACGGCAGCGGCGCGGTCTCGTCGTTCACCCTGGCCGAGATCCGCGAGCTGCGGCTCAAGGAGCACCTCGGCGGGGCGCAGACCGCCCTCACCGACGAGCGCGTCCCCACCCTCGCGGAGGCCATGGAGGTCGCCGCCGACCGTGGCCTCGTCAACCTCGACAAGGGCTGGCCGGCGCGCGAGGAGATCTGGGACGTCCTGGCCGACACCGGCACGGTGCGCAACGGGCTGTTCAAGTCGGACGCGCCGGTCGCGGAGGTCGAGGCGTTCCGCGAGGCGCACCCGGGCGCGCTCTACCTGCACATGATCAGCGACGCCAACCTCGCGTCGTTCGACGAGTTCGGCGACGACCAGCCCGTCGGCTACGAGGTCGTGTTCGGCACGGAGCAAGATGCCGTCGCCCGGGCGCCGTTCCTCGAGCGCCTCGCCGGCGGGTCCCGGGTCTGGATCAACTCGATGTGGAACGGCCTCGCCGACCACCTCACCGACGAGGCGTCGCTGATCGACCCGAGCCGCGGCTGGGAGTCCCTCGTCACCACGTTCCGCGCATCGATGATCCAGACGGACGACGTCGTCGCCCTCGAACGCTGGCTGCGCACCGGCGAGGGAGATCGTGCCCCGCGCGGCAGCGTGCGCGTGCAGGCCGAGGACTTCGCCCCCGGCGGCGAGGGAGTCGCCTACCACGACGTCGACGCCGGCAACCGCGGCGGGCTCGACATGCGCCCTGGGGAGGACGTCGACATCTCCGACGCCGACGGGAACGTGCGCGTGTCGTGGCTGCGCGGCGGCGAGTGGCTGACGTACGAGGTCGACGTGCCACGCACCGGCCGCTACGAGCTGTCCGCGCGCGTCTCCTCCCCGTACACGCCCGCCGGCGCGTACACCGTGTCGTTCGACGGCGGCACGGAGAGCGAGCGTGTCGCCGTGCTGAGCACCACGAGCCACAACAAGCAGGAGCTGCAGGCCAGCGGCGTGGTGCAGCGCCTCACGAAGGGCACGCACACGGTGCGCGTGAGCCTTCCCGACGACGCGTACCAGAACTGGAACCTCGACTACCTGCAGTTCGACCCGGTCTCGCGCTGAGGCCACGCCGGTCGAGCCTGCCGACGTCGATCTCGACAGGCTCGACCGGCGGTGTCAGGTGCCGTCGTTTCCGGCGTCGAAGACCCGCGGATAGAGCGCCGCGGCCTCGCTCACCACGGTGGCGTCGATCGACGCCAGCGGCACGGTCGCCACGAGGAGCGGCTCGCAGTCCGGCCCGCGCCCGGCGACGTCGCCCGTGAGCGCCCACGGGAACCGCTCGGGCGTCATGAGGTGCGCGTACTGGCACAGCTGCCGCGCCACCCAGTGCTCCACGGGGCGGTCCCACCACGGCTCCGGGTCCAGCGGGTTCACGCTCAGCCCGGGCAGCAGGCAACCGCTCTCGTGGTCGCGGCTCTCGGCCGAGGAGTCGGCGAGCGGCCCCGCGCTGAACCGCACGTACAGCGGCGTCGCGACGGCGAGCAGCTCGACGACGTCCCCCAGGGCCCGCAGGCGGGGGACGTCGTCGAGCGTGATGGGGCCGCCCGGCACGTGCAGCGCCACGTCCGCCTCCTCGACACGGTCGGTCGCGCCGTCGGGCGCGGCGGTCAGAACACCGGCTTGCCGCCCGTGACGCCGACCACGGTCGCCGAGACGTAGCTCGCGTCCCGCGGGGAGGCGAGGAACACGAACGCGGGCGCCACCTCGGCCGGCTGCCCCGCACGCCCGAGCGGGGTGTCCTGCCCGAACTTCTGCACCTTCTCCTCCGGCTGGGTGGCGGGCTGCAGCGGAGTCCAGATCGGCCCGGGGGCGACGGCGTTCACGCGGATGCCGCGCGCTCCGAGCTCGCCGGCCAGGTTCACCGTGAGGTTGTTGATCGCGGCCTTGGTCGACGCGTAGTCGAGCAGCGACGACGACGGCTCGTACGCCTGGATGGACGAGTTGTTGATGATGCTCGCCCCCTCGCCCAGGTGCTTCAGCGCCGACTGCGTGACCCACACCAGCGCGTAGAGGTTGGTCTTGAGCACGCGGTCGAGCTCGTCGGTCGTGACGTCCTCGACCGAGTCGCGACGCGCCATCTGGAACCCCGCGTTGTTCACCAGGACGTCGAGGCCGCCGAGCTCCTGCACCGCCCGGTCCGGCAGACCGCGCGCCGTCGCCTCGTCGGTGAGGTCGCCCGGCACCAGGGCCGCCCTGCGCCCCGCCTCGCGGATCCACCTCGCGGTCTCCTGAGCGTCCTCCTCCTCCTCGGGCAGGTACCCGATCGCGACGTCGGCGCCCTCGCGTGCGAACGCGATCGCCACGGCCCGTCCGATGCCGGAGTCACCGCCGGTCACGAGGGCGCGCAGCCCGTCGAGCCGCCCCGACCCGCGGTAGCTCTGCTCGCCGTGGTCGGGGGTGGGGGTCATCGCGCCGGTGAGCCCGGGCGGTTCCTGCTGCTGGGCGGGGAACGACTGCTGATCGTCGGCCAAGCTGTCCTCCTCGGTCGTGCGGGTCGGGTCAGGGGCGGGCGTCACGCCGCGCGACGGCGCGCGAGCTGCGCCTCGTGCACGTGCGGGCGCTTGGCGGGCTTCACGGCGGCGAGCGCGTCGCGCACCGCCTCCTTGGCACCGCGGCCGAAGCCTTCGCCGTCCGCCAGGTGCGCCATCATCTGGGTGGCCGCCTCGCGCAGCGTGGCGCCGGTCGCGCCGGCCGCCTCCGTGAGCAGGCTCTCCGCAGCCCCCTCGTCCACGCCGTGCACGGCCATGAGCACGCCCTTGGCCCGCTCGATGGCGGCCGCCGACACGAACGCGCTGTCGAGGGCGCGGCGGACGTCGCGCTGCACCGCCTCGCGCTGCACCGGCGTCACGTCCACCACGTAGCCCGCCACCTCGGGCGGCTCGCCGTCGCGGGTCCGCCGCGCCTGGGCCGTGACCAGCAGGGTCCGCGTGCGGCCGTGGGAGTCCACCACCCGGCGCGCCGTGACCACGGGGCCGCCGGTGCTCAGCACGCGGACGGCGTCGTGCACCACACGGTCGCGGTCGTCGGGATGGAGCCGGGACTCGAGGGCCTCCGGGCCGGGCTCGATCGCGCCCGGCTGCTGGCCGAGCATCGCATCGACCTCGTCGGACCACGACCAGCGCCCGGTCCCTGCCTCGGCCCGGTAGGAGCCGGTCAGCAGATGGGTGCCGACGGCGAGCGCCGAGGCGAGCTGGTCGGTGTCGGCAGGTGAGGTTGTCGTCATCGTGACCTCCGAATGGGGAGGGTCGGTGCCGCTTCCTGACGCCGGCCTCCCACGCTAGCGCCACCGCCCGGGGACGGCCACCTCGCCGTCCTCACCCGGCGTCGAAGCGGTCCTCGCCCTCCTCGTCGGGGTCGTCCTTCGGCTTCTCGCCGGGCACGGCCCCGACGTCGGCAGCCTGGCCGGCGTCGCCGTCGTGCACGGCTCGCTCGCGCTCGGCCTGGTGGCGCGGGTCGTCCTCGTCCGGGCGGTCGCGCTCGGTGGGGTGCTCGCTCATGGGCTTCTCCTCAGCTCTCGGGAACAGGGTGTCAGGACCTTCGGGCAACGTCACGCGGCATTCGCGGGGGTGCATGACGCGTCGTCCCACCCTGGGCCGGGTGCGCGCACCCCGCACCCGGACCCGGGAGGGCGAGCACCGGGCACGCGCCCTACGGTCGAGGGACGGCGTCAAGGAGGGGCGCCCCGGCCGACCCCCGCGACCGCCCGGCCCTGCCGCCGTCGCCCCGAGGAGGCACGATGCCCGCGCACCAGCCCGCACCACCGCCCACCGACCGGCCGCTGCCGCGCCTTGCCGCGGCGCTCGAACGCGCGACGCGCCTCGACCCGTTGGCGGGCCTGTACGACCGGATCTCCCGCACCGTGGTGCCGTCACCGGGCCGGGTGCACGACGAGCTCCGCGGCCGCTCCGTCGGCCACCCCGTGCACAGCGTGCTCACCGACCTGCCGATCGGGCTGTGGACGAGCGCCCTCGCGCTCGACGTCACCCGGCCGGACGGGCACGCCACCGCCGCCCGTCGTCTCGTCGGGCTGGGGCTGCTCGCCGCCCCGCCGACGGCGCTCACCGGCCTCGCCGACTACCGGGCGCTCAGCGAGCCCGCCCGCCGCGTGGCCGCGGTGCACGCGACGTGCAACGGGATCGGCACCGTCCTGGCGCTCGCGTCGTGGCGTGCCCGGCGCAGCGGCCACGACGGTCTCGGCAGCGTGTTGACCCTCGCGGGCATGGGCGTGGTCGGGGCGGCCGGGTACCTGGGCGGCCACGTCGCACAGGCCATGCGCGAGCCACGGCACGTGCCCGGGACGGCGGGGTGAGGCCGCTCAGCGCGGGCCCGGGGTCTCCGACCGGTTCGTGAGGAGGTCCGCCAGCTCGACGGCGATCTGGCGCATGTCCCCGTTGCCGGCGGCGGCGAGCTCCACGATCCGCGACGAGATCTCGCGCAGCGGCACGTTCGAGTGGTTCGAGGCCTCCTTGAGCCACTCGAACGCGCCCTCGATATCGGTGCGGACCGCGCACATGACGACACCCTTGGCCTGCTCGATCGTGGCACGGCTCTCGGCCGACGCCCGGATGCTCCGGGTCGCCCGTACGTCGGCGATGCGCGTGACCGCGGGGGTGACGTCGGTGAAGTAGCCGACCAGCTCGCAGACGGCGCCCGCGGCGTCGGTGTGCCCCTCCCCCACGACCGCCAGGGTCCGCTCCTCGCCGTGGGCGTCCATGATGCGGTGCACGCTGCTGAAGGGCTCGCCGGTGGCGCAGGCACGTCGCAGCACCTGGCTGACCCGGTCCCGGTCGTCAGGGTGCTTGTGCGCCAGGATGAGCTCGGTGGTCGGGACGACGTCGCCCGGCTCGAAGCCGTGGATGCGGTACGTCTCGTCCGACCACCACCACGTGCCCGTGGCGAGATCGTGCCGGTACCGGCCCACCGGATGGCTGGTGCCGAGGGCCAGGGTGCCCTCGATGTCCCATGATGTGGTGTCGGTCATGTGGATCCTCCCGTCGTGGCTCACGCCGCTGGAGATCAAGCCGCCTCATGACTCACCCCGACCGTAGCGTCCTTCGCCACGGGAGGACAGCGGCGGGGTCGGGGGCAGGGTCGGAGGCAGGCTCCCCGCGCTCGAGTGGCGACCATCTCGCCGAGGCCTGCACCATCGTCCGTGCGGCGACCCTTCGGCGGGCGCCGCGGGCCGGATGTCCAGCAGCGCGGCACCCGGTACCCGGGCACCTGCGTGGTGTCAGGGCTGCTCGTGCGGGAGCTGTCCGTCCAGGAGCTCCTGCGGGTGGCCGGCGAGCACCTCCGGCGACGAGGGCGTAGAGGTGCCGGTCCGACGACGCCGCGTCGGGCGGCACGACGGCGAGGGCGACCACACCCGCCGCGACCCGCCGTCGTCCCGTCGACCTCGTCACGCCTGGACGATCAGCACGACCCGCGAGTGCCCGCACGTCGGGCCTGCTCAGGCGCGTTCCCAGCCGTCGCCCATCGCTCGCAGTCCGCTCCCAGGCCGGGCCCAGCACTTCCCTCAGCGGGCGGTGTCCACTGGGTGACGTCCCCACCGACTGACCGTGAACGGTCCCCACGACCCCGGAGCCCGCATGCCTCCCGCAGCCCTGTACGCCGTCGACCTCGTCGCCGTGTCGATCCTGACGTTCGCCCTCTACTTCCCCCGGCACCGCCGCCGCGACCTCGTGGTCGCGTACCTCGGGGTCAACGTCGGGGTGCTGGCGGTCTCGGCCGTGCTGGCGTCGAGCTCGATCGCCGCCGGTCTCGGGCTGGGCCTGTTCGGCGTGCTGTCGATCATCCGGCTGCGGTCCAACGAGCTGTCGCAGCGAGAGGTGGCGTACTACTTCGCGGCGCTGGCCCTGGGGCTGCTGGGCGGGCTCGGCACGTCGGGCGGCTGGATGAGCCTCGCCGGCACGGGCCTCATCCTGCTGGTCATGGCCGTGGCCGACCACCCGCGGCTGCTCTCCCGCCACGCCAGCCAGACGATCGTCCTGGACCGCGCCGTGGCCGACCGTGACGAGCTCACCGCCCACCTCGAGGCGCTGCTCGGCGCCCGCGTGACGTCCGTCAACGTCCAGGAGCTCGACCTCGCGGACGACACCACGCGCGTCGAGGTCCGCTACGAGCTGCCCCGCGAGGGGTCCCGGCCCTCGGCCGCGCAGGCCGAGCCCGAGCAGCGCGCGATGGCGGCGGCCCGATGACGGCGACCACCCTGGGCGCCTCGGAGGCCGCCGTCGCGCAGGGCCTGGCCGGCTGCGACGCCGTCACCCTCGAGGAGCTCGACGACGCCGCCGCGCTGCAGACGCGCGTGGACCGCAAGTACGTGCTCACCACCGGCGAGGTGGCCGCGCTGCTGGCCACCCTCGCCGGGCGGGCATGCCCGCGCGTGCTGGAGATCGACGGCGAGCGCGCGTTCACGTACGACTCCACCTACTACGACACGGCCGACCTGCTGACCTTCCGGATGGCGGCCCGGCGCCGTCGCCGCCGGTTCAAGGTGCGCACCCGCACCTACGTCGACACCGGGAACACGACGTTCCTGGAGGTCAAGACCCGCGCCGCACGCGGCGTCACCGTCAAGGAGCGCTGCCCGTGGGAGCTCGCCGCCCCGCTGGACGGGGCGGGCCTCGCGTTCGTCGACGACCGGCTCGCGGCCGCCCGCCTCGACGCTCCCCCGTCCGCGCAGCTCGCCCCCGTGCTGCGCTCCGCCTACCGGCGCACCACCGTGCTGCTGCCCGACGCCCGCATGACGCTCGACACCGGCCTGCTCTGGCGGCTCGCGTCCACCGGCCCGGGCACCGGCCCGGACACCGACCCGCACCGCGACCGCACGGCCGACGTCGGCGACCTCGTGGTCGTCGAGACCAAGGCCGGCACCGCGCCGTCGTCCGCCGACCGCGCCCTGTGGCGCGCCGGCCACCGCCCCGACCGCATCTCCAAGTACGCGACCGGGCTCGCCACCCTGCGGCCCGACCTGCCCGACCACCCCTGGCGCCGCCTGCGGCGCGAGCGGCTCGGCGTCGCCTGACCTCCCCACCCCGAGAGGACCGAACCATGCGCATCCCCCGCCCGAAGAAGACCCTCTGGACCCGCACCCTGGCGCTCGCCGCCGCCGGCACCCTGACCGTCGGCGCGCTCGCCGCGTGCGACGCCGGCTCCGCCACGTCCGCGACGACCGACGGCTCCGGCACCACCGCCGAGATCTCTGCGACGGACAACTCCGGCCGGTCCGCGCAGGACGTCCTCGCGGAGAACCTGTCGTCCGACGAGACGGCAGCCCTGGCCGACGCGACCTGGGACGCGGCCGACGAGGTCGCCGTCTCGCTCGACGGCGACACCGCGTCGGCCTCCGGCGACGGCGTCACCGTCGACGGGTCGACCGTCACCATCACCGAGCCCGGCACCTACCGGCTCTCCGGCACCCTCGATGACGGCCAGGTCGTGGTCGACTCGTCGACCGACGGCGTCGTGCGTCTCGTGCTCGACGGCGCGGACGTCACCAGCTCCACCGGCGCCGCGATCGACGTCCAGGACGCCGACCAGGTGTCCGTCGTGCTCGCCGACGGCTCCACGAACCGTCTGGAGGACGCGCAGGAGTACGCCGACACGACGTCGGACAACGCGGCCAGCGCCGCCCTCTACTCGACCGCGGACCTGGCGATCTCCGGCGACGGCTCCCTCGAGGTGGTCGGCAACGGAGGCGACGGCATCACCGGCAAGGACGGGCTCGTCATCGCGAGCGGCAGCATCTCCGTCGACGCCGCCGACGACGCGATCCGCGGCAAGGACTACCTCGTCGTCTCCGGCGGCACGATCGACGTCACCGCCGGCGGCGACGGGCTGAAGTCCGACGCCGACGACGACGCCACCGCCGGGTACGTCGCGCTCACCGGCGGCGAGCTCACCGTGGACGCCGGCTCCGACGGCGTGCAGGGCTTCACCGACGTCGCGATCACGGACGGCACGCTCGCCGTCACCGGCTCCGAGGAGGGCATCGAGGCCGCGACCATCGCCCTCTCCGGCGGCGACGTCGACATCACCTCCACCGACGACGGCCTCAACGCGACGGTCAAGGAGGCGGAGGACGACACCGCCGCCGACGACGCGAGCGACGACTCGACCGACTCGACGACGGGCTCAACCGATGACCAGCAGGCGCAGGACCAGGGCACTGCGCCGGAGCCGCCCGCCGACGGCGAGATGCCGGCCGGTGAGATGCCGGCCGGCGAGCCGCCGACGGACGGCCAGGCACCCACCGACGGCCAGGTGCCGCAGGGCGGCGGGATGGGCGAGGTCCAGGACGGCGCGTCGCTGACGATCACGGGCGGCACGCTGCACGTGGACGCCGAGGGCGACGGGCTGGACTCCAACGGCGTCGCGGAGATCAGCGGCGGCGACGTCGTCGTCGAGGGCCCGACGAACGGCGGCAACGGCGCGCTCGACTCCGCCGGCGGCCTCACCGTCTCGGGCGGCACGGTGCTCGCGGTCGGCTCGTCGGGCATGGCCGAGGCCCCCGGCGACGACTCGTCGCAGGGCTGGGTGGCGCTCACCGCCGACTCGACGCTCGAGGCCGGCACCGAGGTGGCGGTCGTGGACGCCGACGGCACCGAGGTCGCCACGATCACGCTCGCCAGGACGGCCCAGTCCGTCGTCTACAGCGGCCCCGAGATCACCGACGGCGACACGTACACGCTCACCGCCGACGGCGAGGAGATCGGCACCGCCACCGCGGGCGAGGCCCCCGCAGGAGGCATGGGCGGCCCCGGCGGCGGCCAGGGCCGGCCGGGCACCCAGGACGACTCGACCGACCAGAGCACCCAGGCCGACCAGTCGTCGTCCACCACCACGAGCTGATCGCGAGGTAGTTCAGATCCTGCCGAGGTAGTTCAGGTCCTGCCGAGGTAGTTCGAACTACCTCGGCAGGATCTGAACTACCTCGCGGAGAGATGGACTACCTCGGCAGGATCCGGACTACCTCGGCGGGACGGGTGGCCTCCCGTCCCGCGACGTACGCTCGGAGGCGTGCAACCCGTGCCCCGGCCGCTCGCCCCGACGTACCAGGACCGGCGGTGGGAGCTCCCGCCCGACGCCGTGGTGCACCACGGCACGATCGACGACGCCGTCCGCCTGCTGACAGGACGCACGGTCACGGCGCTGACGGGTGCGGGCGTGTCGACGGACTCGGGCATCCCGGACTACCGCAGCCCGGACTCACCGAAGCGCGCGCCGATGACGTACCAGCAGTTCGTGGCCGACGAGGCGTTCCGCCGCCACTACTGGGCGCGCAACCACGTGGGCTGGCAGGTGGTGCACCGCACGGAGCCGAACGCGGGGCACCGCGCGCTCGCCCGGCTGGAGGACCGCCGTGTGCTGCGCGGCGTCATCACGCAGAACGTGGACCTGCTGCACGAGGACGCAGGCTCACGGCACGTCATCGACCTGCACGGCCGCTACGACCGGGTGATCTGCCTGCAGTGCGGGCGCGTGATCTCCCGCGCGCACCTGGCCGAGCGGCTGGACGCGCTCAACCCGGGCTTCGTCGAGTCCGTGCTCGACGACGGCGCGACCGTCGCGGACATCGAGACCGCGCCGGACGCGGACGCCGTCATCGAGCAGACCAGCCACTTCGTGCCGGCGCCGTGCGAGTTCTGCGGCGGGGTGCTCAAGCCGGAGATCGTGTACTTCGGCGAGAACGTGCCGCGCGAGCGGGTGCAGCGCGCGTACGCCCTGGTCGACGACGCCGACGCGCTGCTGGTGGCGGGCACGTCGCTCACCGTGATGAGCGGGCTGCGGTTCGTGCGGCACGCGGCGAAGGCGGACAAGCCGGTCGTCATCGTCAATCGCGGCGAGACGCGCGGGGACCCGCTCGCCACGATCAAGGTCGACGACGGCGTCACCGAGACGCTCGTCGCGCTGGCCGACCGGCTCTGACGGCCGCGGCGCGGCCTCAGGGCAGCAGGTACGCCACGTCCCCGTTGGACGACCGGACCTCCACGCTGCGGTCCGCGCCGGGGTCGGTCGGCCCCTCGGTGGTCTGCCCGCCGTTCGACGTCTCGATCGTGAGCCGCACGGGCTCGCCGTCGCCGACGACGGTGACGTCGCCGTTGCTGGACTCGGCCCGGACGTCCCCGGTCACGCCGGCGACCTCCACCCGGCCGTTGCTCGTGTCCGCCTCGAGGGAGCCGTCGACGCCCGTCACCTCGATCGACCCGTTCGACGACGTCGCGACGACGTCGCCGACCGCCTCGTCCACGACGACGTCGCCGTTGCTGGAGCCGGCGTCGAGCCCGCCGCCCGCGCCCGCGACCTGGACGTCGCCGTTGCTCGACCGCAGCTCGGCGCCGCCCACGACGCCGGACGCGACGACGTCGCCGTTGGACGTGCGCACGACCAGCGCGGTGTCGGCGGGGAGGGTGACGGCGAGGTCCCCGGCGCAGCGGCTGGCGATCCACTGCCAGCGCTGGCACTCGTGGGTCACGACGAGCCGGTCCGCGCCCTCGTCGGCCCGGTAGGTGGGGCTGGTGAGGCCGTGGCGTGCGATCCGGTCGACCTCGACCTGGCCGCCGTCGGTGGCCTTGACGGTCACGTCCCCGTCGGCGACCAGCTCGACCGTGGGGACGGACCCGTACGTCTCGTGCTGCGTCGTCGTGCTCGCCATCGCGCGGTCGACGAGGAACACCGCGCCCCACAGCACGGCCAGGACGGCGACGGCGGCGCCGGTGACGAGCAGCGCGCGCGCCACGGGGCTGCGGTGCGGCTCCGGCGGGGCGGGCACGGGGGCGGGTCCGGTCGCGGTCATGGTCGGGCTCCGTTCTCGTCGAGCCACCGCAGGACGGCGAGGACGCGGCGGTTGTCGTCGGCGTCGGGCGGCAGCCCGAGCTTGGTGAGGATGCTGGTGACGTGCTTCTCGACGGCGGGCATCCCGACGACGAGACGGTCCGCGATGGCCGTGTTGGAGCGGCCCTCGGCCATGAGCGCGAGCACCTCGCGCTCGCGCCGGGTGAGCTGGTCGAGGTCGGAGCGGCGACTGCGGGCGATGACCTGCGAGACCACCTCGGGGTCGATGACGGTGCCGCCGGCGGCGACCCGGTCGACGGCGTCGAGGAAGGCGTCGACGTCGGCCACCCGGTCCTTGAGCACGTACCCGAGCCCGCGGGCGCCGCGGGCGAACAGCTCGGCGGCGTAACGCTGCTCCACGTACTGCGAGAGCACCAGCACGGGCAGCTCGGGGTGCAGGCTGCGCAGGTGCAGCGCGGCGCGCAGCCCTTCGTCGGTGTGCGACGGCGGCATCCGGACGTCCGTGACCAGCAGGTCGGGCAGCCCGACATCAGGCCGCGAGAGGGCGGCGACCAGCTCGTCGGCGGTGCGGTGGCCCGTCACCGTGTGGCCCTCGGCGGCCAGCAGCCGGGTGAGGCCGTCCAGGAGGAGCACGGAGTCCTCGGTGATCACGATGCGCACGGCACCTCCACGGTGAGTCGGGTGCCCGCGCCGGGCGGGCTGTCGAGCGCGAAGGCCCCGTCGAGCGCGGCGACGCGCCCCCGCAGACCGGCGAGTCCGCTGCCGGGCGACGGCTCCGCGCCGCCGCGCCCGTCGTCCTCCACGACGACGCGCAGGCGGGCGCCGTCGTCCGTGACGTCGGCGCGCACCCGGACGGTGTCGGCTGCGGCGTGCTTGGCCACGTTGGTGAGCGCCTCGGCGACGACGAAGTAGGCCGCCGCCTGCGCGGCCGAACCTGCCCGGGAGACGTCGGGCGACGACTCGACCCGCACCGGCACGGGGCTGCGGGCCGCCAGCGCGGACAGGGCCGCGTCCAGACCGCGGTCGGACAGGACGGCGGGGTGGATGCCGCGCACGAGGTCGCGCAGCTCGGCGAGCGTCGCCTTGACCTCGTCGTGCGCATGCTCGAGGGCCGCGGCGGACGCGGCCGGGTCGCGCTCGGCGAGCCGGCGGGCGACGCCGAGCTCCACGCCCAGCGCGACGAGCCGCTGCTGGGCGCCGTCGTGCAGGTCGCGCTCGATGCGGCGGCGTTCGGCGTCGGCCGCGGCGACGGCCTGCGACCGGGTCTCGCTGAGGACGACGGCGCGCTCCCGCGCCGCCGTCGCCGCGTGCTCGGCGTCGCGCGCCCGCTCCCGGGCGAGGTCCGCGGCGGACGGCCCGAGGCACGCCTGCGCCAGCCACAGCACGAGCGTGGTGCCGGCCTGGGCGACCGCCGCCCCGAGCCACAGCAGGAGGGCGGCGCCGAGGGCGCCGCCGACCAGCGCGACCGGCCACGCGAGCCCTGCCTCGCCGCCGAGGGCGCCGATCCCGCCACGCGCCATGACGACGACGAACGCGATCGCGCCCGCGACGAGCCCGACCACGGCGGCGAGGAAGGCGGCCGACACCGGCATGGCGACGAACGCGTACCCCGCGGCCGCCCACGCCCGCCCGTCGCGCAGCCTCGCCCGGAGGGAGGCCCACGACCGGGGCAGCCCGGCCGCGGCCGGGCGCGGTCCGGGCACCACGACGCCGGTCTGGGCGGCGAGCCGCGCCCGCTCGAGGGCGGCGAACCACCGGGCCGCGGAGAGGGTGACCCCGAGGGCGAGCAGCCCCAGCCCGAGGGCGGGGACGAGGGCGGACGACACCACGACGAGCACCCACACGACGACGCCGGCGCTCGCGAGCCACACCGTGCCGACGGCGAGCTGCGCGACCGCGCGGCCCGTCGCCGGGTCCACGGGCGCGCGCAGCAGCCCGGCCCGGGAGGTCAGGGCCGGGGCGGCGTCGACCCTGCGGCCGGGAGCGTCCGTGCTGGTCATGCTCTCGAGACTAGGCTGCGGCGTATCGGCCGGACAGTCCGCGCACCCACGTCGTCACGGTAGGGAAATCCCACGCCGCCGGGGTCCCGGGACGACGGCCGGAAGGAGGCGACATGCTTGATGCCGTCGTGGTCGGGTCGGGCCCCAACGGGCTCGCGGCGGCCGTCACCCTGGCCCGGGCCGGGCTCTCGGTGACGGTGCTGGAGGCCAACGCGACGCCCGGCGGCGGGGCCCGCACCCTGGCGCCCGGGGACGACGGCGACCTGCTCGCCGGCCTGCCGGAGGGCGTCGTGCACGACGTCTGCTCCGCCGGGCACCCCATGGCGTGGGCGTCGCCGTTCTTCCGCGCCTTCGACCTGCCGGCGTACGGCGTCGAGCTGCTCACCCCCGAGGCGTCGTACGCGCAGCCGCTGCCGGACGGCCCCGCGGGCGTCGCCTACCGCTCGCTGGAGCGCACGGCGGAGCGGCTCGGCCCGGACGGCGCCGCGTGGCGCGCGCTGCTGGGCCCGCTCGCCGAGCAGTGGGAGGCGGTCGTGGCCGTCGCGCTGGGTGACCGGCGCTCCGTGCCTCCCGGCGTGCTCGACGGCGCCGACCCGGCGCGCGCCGTGCTGGCAGCCGCCCGGTTCGGTCTGGGCCTCGCGGAGCAGGGCACCCGTGCGTGGGACGCGCGGTTCACCCTCGAGGCGGCGCCCGCACTCCTCAGCGGCATCGCCGCGCACACGATCGTCCGGCTGCCGTCGCTGTCCGCGGCGGGCACCTCGCTGCTGCTCGGCGCGCTCGCGCACGCGGCCCCGGCACGCCGAGATCGAGGCGGGGAGCCCGAGGTCGATGTCCCGGACCTCGACCTCGGGCGCTCGCCTCGACCTCGCGGGTTCGACGGCGGGTGGGCGATCCCCCGTGGCGGGTCCGGGGCGATCACGGCCGCGCTCGTCGCCGACCTGGAGGCCCACGGCGGCACGGTCGTCACGGGGCACCGGGTGCTCAGCCCGGCGGACCTGCCCGCCGCGCGCGTCGTCCTGTTCGACACGACGCCCCGCACCCTGCTCGACGTGCTCGGCCCCGCCGTCCCGCCCGGTCTGCGGCGCGCGCTCGAGGGGTTCCGGTACGGCAACGCCGCCGCCAAGGTGGACTACGTGCTCTCCGGCCCGGTGCCGTGGGCCGACCCGGCGGTCGGCCGTGCCGGCACGGTGCACGTGGGCGGCACGCGCGCCGAGATGGCGCGGGCCGAGAACGAGGTCGCCGCGGGCCGGCACGCGCCACGGCCCGTCTGCCTGGTCAGCGACCCGACGGTCGTCGACACCTCGCGCCGGCGCACCACGCCCGACGGCGAGCTGCGCCCCCTGTGGACGTACACGCACGTGCCCGCGGGCTCCGACGTGGACGTCACCGAGACCGTCACCGCCCAGATCGAGCGGTTCGCGCCGGGGTTCCGCGACCTCGTCGTCGGCGTGCGCGGCATCCCCGCCACCCGGATGGCGGAGCACAACGAGAACTACGTCGGCGGGGACATCTCCGCCGGCGCCGCGACGATGTGGCAGATGCTGGCCCGTCCCACCCTGCGCCCGGACCCGTACCGCATGGCCGGCGGCGTGTACCTCTGCTCCGCGTCGGCGCCGCCCGGCCCCGGCGTGCACGGGATGGGCGGGTGGCACGCGGCCCGCCGCGCGCTGCGCGACGTCTTCGGGATCCGCGTCGCGGCCCTCTGACGCCCGCCGGCTCTCGTCAGCCCCCGTCAGGCCCACGTGGTCGCGCGCCCGCGCAGGTCGGTGATCCCGACCCGCCCGGTCGGCGAGAGCGTCGTGACCAGCCCGCGTGCGGCCCACCGGCCGGCGTAGCGGGCCGCGAGCGCCGCCTCCGCCGCGGGGTCACCGGCGTCGGCGGCGACCAGCAGCGCGGCGAGCTCGTCGGCGAGCGCGTCCAGCTCCTCCGAGGTCGGCTCGGGCGCCGAGGCCGACGACGGCTCGGGACCGTCCTCGCGCGCCTGTGCCCAGAGCGCCGCGACGCCCGGGACGTCGTCGGGCACGACGCCCCACACGTCCCACAGCAGCACCTCGTCGCGCATCCGGTGCGCCAGCTCGAGCATCACGTAGCCGCGCACGAAGTCCTTGCCGCACAGCTCGGGCAGCTCCGGCCCGACGCCGTACGACGCCGGGTCCACCTCGCCCGCGCGGATCGCGCGCCACACCTCGGCGGCGGTGGGGAACGGCGACGCGGGCCCGGTGGGCATGTCGCGCACGTCGAACTCCCAGGACCCGTCGGGGGTCAGCTCCGGGTCCCAGCGCACCCACCGCTCCCCCGCCGCGTCCCAGTGCTCGACGACGACGTGGTCGTGGAAGAACGGCGGCTCGAAGTACGCGGCGAACCCGATCCGCGACCGGGCCGGCACGCCGTGCTGGCGCAGCACGGCGAGGGAGAACAGGGTGTGGTCGCGGCAGCAGCCCGCGACCATCTGGCCCGGCGCCCGACCCTCCGTCAACGGTCCGGGGCGGCGCTCGGTGGCGGCGTCGAGGGTCGACGCCAGCCACCAGCGGTCGATGTCCGCGCGCTGCTCGTCACGCAGCGGCACCCCGCCGGCGCGGTAGTGCACGATCGTCGCGCACGCGGCCCGGCCGATCTCGGCCCGGTCGGGCGCGACGGCGGCGAGCAGGTCAGCGTGCGGGCCGGGGTCGGAGTACGCGCTGTGCCGGGCGTAGTCGGCCAACGTCGGTGCCGCCGTGCTCGCCGTCGTGCGTGCTGTCGCGTCCATGCCGTGGTGACCTCCGTCGTCGTCCGGGCTCATCGGCCCGCACGCACGTCGTCGTCAGCGGCGGGACTCGAAGAAGTCTCGCAGGATCCGCCCACACTCGTCCTCGCGGACCCCGCCGACCACCTCGACGGCGTGGTTGGCGCGCTGGTCGCGCACCAGGTCCCAGACGGAGCCGGTGGCGCCGGCCTTCGGGTCCCAGGCCCCGAGCACGAGCCGCCGCACCCGCGCGGCCACGAGCGCGCCCGCGCACATCACGCACGGCTCGAGGGTGACGACGAGCGTGCAGCCCTCGAGCCGCCACTCGCCCCGGGTCAGGGCGGCCTGCCGCAGCGCGAGCACCTCGGCGTGCGCCGTCGGGTCGCCGGCCTCCTCGCGGCGGTTGCGGCCGAGCCCGACGAGCCGGCCGTCCGCGTCGACGACGAGCGCCCCCACGGGCACGTCGTCGCTGGCCAGCGCGTGCGACGCCTCGTGCAGCGCCATCCCCATGAGCGCGTCCCACACCTGCCGCCGGCCGCTGACCGTGGGCGGGGGGAACTCGCCGTCGGCCCACGGCAGGGCGAGGCCGGATGCTGCGCGGCCGGGCTCGGCGTCGGACGTCACAGGCCCAGGCTAACGGCGGGGAGGTGCCGCGGGCCCTCGCGCCGGTACCGTGGGGCCCATGCGCCTGCACGTCGCCGACCACCCGCTGGTGGACCACAAGCTCACCGTCCTGCGTGATGAGAACACCCCGTCGGCGACGTTCCGTCTCCTCGTCGACGAGCTCGTGACCCTGCTCGCCTACGAGGCGACGCGGCACGTGCGCACCGAACCGAAGGAGATCCGCACCCCGGTCACCACGACCACGGGCGTGCGGCTGAGCGACCCGAGCCCCATCGTCATCCCCATCCTGCGCGCCGGGCTCGGGATGCTCGAGGGCATGACCCGCATGATCCCGACGGCGGAGGTCGGCTTCCTCGGCCTGCAGCGCGACGAGACCACCTACGAGGCCGTCACGTACGCCAACCGCCTGCCCGACGACCTCACCGACCGGCAGGTGTTCCTGCTCGACCCGATGCTCGCGACCGGCGGCACCCTGGTCGCGGCGATCGACTACGTGCTGGAGCGCGGCGCGCGCGACGTGACCGCCGTCTGCCTCCTGGCCACGCCCGAGGGGCTGAAGGTGCTCGAGGAGTCCATCGGGGAACGGGTCGACGTGCAGATCGTCGTGGCCGCCGTCGACGAGCGCCTCAACGACCAGAAGTACATCGTGCCGGGTCTCGGCGACGCCGGGGACCGGCTGTACGGCATCGTCTGAGCAGCGTCCGAGCGTCGTCCGGCGGGGTCAGCGGTACTCGCAGTCCCCGACCCGCTCCCACGCGCTGCGCCCGTGGTGGCCGGACCAACGACCGTTGCCCGCCCCGCGGCCCGGGTCGTCCGACCCGGCGTCGCGGCCCACGTACCGGTGGTTCGCGCCGCGCCACGACGCGACGTCGCCGACCTCGTACTGGCCGCCCCACCGGAACCGGTCGGCGCACCAGCCGGGGGTGCCGGTGAAGGGCTCGACGGCGAGCTCGGCGGACCAGTCGCCGGCACGCACCGTGTAGGTGGCGCCGTCGCGCCCGCGCGCGGTGCCGACGTCGGCGCGCACGCTCTGCCGCGCGGGCACGGTCGTCGCGACGGACGCGCCGTTCGTGCCCTCCACCGTGAACTCCTGCGGCACCGACGAGCCGGTGTTGTCCAGCACGACCGTCACGGGCCGGGTGGACGTCGAGCGCCATCGGCGCTTCTCCACCTCCACGGCGCCCGGGTCGAGCTGCGCCTGCGGGTCGATGACGACGCACGAGACCGCGTCGTGGTCGACGGTCCGCTCGACGGAGAGCTCCTTGCCCTCGACCGTCCGCGCGAGCCGCACGGTCACCGAGCCCGCGTCCGCCTGGACGCCGCCGACCGTCGTCGTGAGCGCGGCGTCGGAGCCGGGCTCGACGACGGACCCGTCGCCGCTGCCCGCGAGCCGGGCCCTCCACGGGACCGCACCGCCGTTGCGCACGTCGACCACCACCTGGGCGCGGTCGTCGACGCACCGGGTGGCAACGTCCAGGTCCACCGCACCGGGCCACGTCGCGGTGGCGCAGCTCTCGAAGCCGGGCACGTCCACCGTCGTGAGGTCGCGGCCGTCGGCGGTGACCGCCAGGCTGCGCTTGCCCCAGGGCACGGACACCGTCAGCGTCCCCGTCGCCCCGGCCCCGACCACCGCGGCGTCGCCCGGCACGGCGAACCGCACCGCGTGCGTGGAGGCGGTGTTGTCCAGCGGGACGGTCACGGTGCGCCACGACGTGTCGGCGGAGGCGTCGAACCGGCACTCGGCCGCGGTGAGGGTCACCGGCCCGCCCGCGGCGGGGGCGAGCGTCGCCGCCGCGTAGGGGGCGGTCGGCGCGACAGCCGGCACGACGCCCTGCGCGGGCTCGTCGCCGTCGCCGTCGGCCACCCAGCGGTACAGGTGGAACTCGGCGGCGCCCGCACCGAGCGAGGTGCGGTCGGTCGCGGCGACGAACGTGGTGCTCTCCCCCGGCGCGAGCCGCTTCTGGTCGACGGTGACGCCGGCGGCCGTCATCCCGACCCGCATGGCCTCGTCGCTGGTATTGGTCAGCGTGCCGCGCACCTGCAGGCGGCCGTCGACGTTCGTCGTCTCGGCCGACGTCGAGACGTCCCAGCGCGGGTCGTAGCACTCCGCCGCCCGGTGCGGCCCGGCGGGGACGCTGGTGCGGTACGTCTGACCGCCGAGGGTCGTGGCCACGTCCCAGGTCGCCGTGCCCGCAGGCACCCGGAGCCCGTCGGGCACCCGCACGGTGACCGACTCCCCCGGCGCGACGTCCCGCGACGCCGTCGCGGAGCCCCCGGCGGCGTCGAGCCGCACCGCCAGGGTCTGGTCGGTGAGGTTGACGTACGTGCCCTCGACGACGGCGGACGCGCTGCTGACGCCACCGACGACGGTGCAGCGGGCCTGGACCGCCTGCGTCCCGGCGGCGGCACCCGCCCACGGCTGCGCGACCGTCACCGCGGTGCTTCCGCCCACGGCGTGCTCGGAGCCGGGCAGCTGCGGGGCCGCGGCGACCGACACCGGCCCGGGGGCGGCGGAGCCGTCGGCCACGACCCGCAGCCGTACCGACCGCTGCTCGCCGGGCGCCAACGGAGCGGCGCCGGGCACGGCGACGCACGTCCAGACGGCGCCGGCGCCGTCCGACCCGCCGCCGGGCACGCACGTGAGGTCACCGTCGGAGGTCACCGGCCGCAGACCCGCAGGCACGCTCAGCTGCACCGACCAGGCCGTCGCGGCCTGGTCGCCCGTGTTCCGCACCGTGACCGGCACCCAGGCCGCGCCGGGGTTCGAGACAGGGACGGCGTCGCCGGTGGAGGCCGTGAGCTCGGCGCCGTAGGACAGCACCGTGGTGGGCGGCAGGGCGAGCGTCCGCGGCGCGACGCCGTCCGCCCAGACCGACCCCCCGATCAGATAGCTGCCGCCGGCGTGCGCGCGCACCGGCACCGACCCGGACCGGGACTGACCCGGCTCGAGCGTGCCGATCGTGCACCGCGCCGTCCGCCCGTCGGCGTCCCCGGCCGTGCACGGGAGCGCGTCGGCGCCGAAGGTACCGCCGACCGCGGCCCCGACCGTCGCGTCCGGCAGCGCCAGGTCGACCCCGTCCGGGAGCGCGACCTCGATGACGGTCTCGCTGGCCGTCGCCTCGCCCGTGTTGGCGACGGTGAGGACCAGGGGCGCCGTCGTGCGCGGCTCGAGCGGGGCCGCGGCGGTCGAGACCACGAGGTCGGCGACCGGCGCGAACGGGGTGACGAGCAGGTTGACCGGGCTCGTGGGGTCGACGGTCGGGTCGGACGGAGTGACGTCCTTGTCGGCCGGCTCGACGGCGCCGTCGCCGGGCTGCTCCCCCGGCGGGACCCACGGGTTGCCCTGGATCGTCACGGGAGCGGGCGGGGAGGCCACCGGCGGCTCGTCGCCGGACCCGAGGGCGTTGAGCACGGTGACGACCCCGACCGTCGCGACCGCGACCGCGCTCGCCGCCGCCGCGACGCTCGCCGTGCCGACGACGGCGCTCGCGGCGGCCGCGGTGCCCGCCGTGGCGGCGGTCGCCGCCGACCCTGTCGCGACGCCCGAGACCGCCAGCGACGTCGCGCCGGTCGTGGCGCCCGTCGCGGCGGCGCCCGAGGCGGCCGCTGTCGTGCCCGCCGTCGCCCCGGTCGTGATGCTCGCGCCGCCTGCGGCCGTGGCGCCGACCGTGCCGGTCGCGGCGGTGCTGGTGCCCGTCACCGTGCCGACGGACGCACCGCCGGCGCCGACGGCGCCGCCCGTACCCGCGGTGCTGCCCGCGCCGACCGCGGCTCCGGCACCTGCCCCGGCGACGCCTCCCGCGCCGCCGAGCGCGCCACCGAGGGGTAGCGCTCCCACCACGGCGAGGCCCGCGAGCCCCACGATCAGCGGGGCCACGACCGCCCGCATGCCGTGCGCGATGTCCCCGAGCTCCAGCACGAGGGACCGGCACTCGCCGCACGACTCGAGGTGCGCGTCGACCTTCGCGATCTCGCGCCGGGCGAGGCCGCCGCGCACGTACGCACCGAGGAGTGAGTTCACGCCGCGGCACCCGTCGGTCGGCGCGTGCGTCAGGTGCTCCTGCAGGTACCCGACCCGCAGCCCTTCGCGGGCGCGGTACGCGAGGGCCGAGACGCCGTTGGGCGTCAGGCCGAGGACCGGCGCCACCTCGGCCGGCGTACGGCCCTCGATCTCCGTGTACCAGAGCACGGCCTGCCAACGCTCCGGGAGCGCCTGGTAGGCGTTCTTCACCACGGAGTGCTCGAAGCCCTCGAACGTGGAGACGTCGGTGGGGTCCACCAGGCCGAGCGCGGCCTCGAACGTGCCGTCGTCGGCCGTCGGGCGGGTGCGCTTCACGCCGCGCGCCAGGTCGGCCGCCAGCCGTCGGACGACCGTCAGCAGGTAGGCACGGAACGTCGCGTCAGGGCCGCCGCCGTGCTGCAGCACCTCGAGCACCCGGTGGAACGCCTCGGACACGAGGTCGTCCGCGTCGGAGGGGGAGCGCACGTACTGGCGGGCCACGGCGCGGGCGGCGGGCACGTGCCGCGTGTAGAGGGCGCCGAACGCCTCGAGGTCACCACCGCGCACGTCGAGGATCAGCTCGGCGTCGCTGCGCGCCGAGTCGTCCGATCCCACGTAGACGTCCGTCATGGCCGACCTCGCTCTGACTGCGTTGCGCGTCGAACCGCGCAGACTCACGTACTGTACGTGCTCCCGACCACAGGCTCAGGGGTGAAATTCCCTAGGATCAGCCTAGGATTTCCGCAGTTTTTCGTGCCCCGGGCAGCGGAGAGGGCTCTCCGGAAACAATTCGTCGGCGTCATTGCCGCACAACTGCGTCATGATGGCTGTCCATGGCGGTCTCTTCATCATGAACCGGTCCACGAGCGGCCCTCCCGACGCGCCCGAGCACCCGGCGGACGTGATCGACCGCTGGCGCGCGACGAGCCTCGCCGAGGTGTGGCTGCGCCCGGACGACTGGTACCACCCCGCCGTCGACGCTCTCGTCGAGGCCCTTCACGAGGGCCGTTCCCCCCACGCCGCGGCGCACCGCCTCGGCGCCGCGCGCGGACGTGCCGGCGTCGGGCTCGGGGAGACGCTGGACGACGTCGAGTGCCTGTACCGCGCAGCCCAGCGCGACCCCGACCCCGAGGCGATCCGCGCGGTGTCCGTCGGCTGGGTGCGCGGGCGCGACGCGGAGCCCACGCTGGGCGCCGTGCGCGATCCCGGCACCGGCCTGCCGACCCGCGAGTACCTGGCCGAGCGGCTGCGGGAGACCTACGGCGCCGCCGTCGGCGCCGACCGGGACGTGCCGACCACCCACTGCCTCGTCGTCGTCGACGTCGCGGTCGACGGGCTCGCCCCCTGGGACCGCGCGGCACGGTCCGCGACCGTGGGGCGCGCCCTGGAGCAGGTCTTCGGCGAGGGGCACCCGATGGCCGCCCTCACCGACGGCGTCTTCGCCGTCCTCGCGCTGCGCGAGACCGGGGTGCCCGACCTGGCCAAGGCCACCCGCAGCGTCGTGGAGCGCAACGCCGCGCTCATGGGGCTCGCGGACGCACTGAGGCGCCCCACCCGGGTGTGGGTGGAGCGCCTCCCGACGTCGCACGGCGCCGCGGTCGAGCTGCTGAGCCAGCTGGCGCGCTGAGGTCCGACAGGCTCGACCGGAGAAAGACTCGCCCGGCGAAGGCTCAGTGCTGCGCGTAGGTCAGGCAGTCGGCGTGGCTCTCGTCGTCCATGCCGGGCCCGACGCGGATGGCCGACGCCGCGCACTCGAGGTCGGTGTTGTGGATGCAGTCACCGCGCTGGCAGGCGCCCACATGGGCGACGACCTTCTCGAGGCCGCCCTTGGCGCTCAGCGGGATGAACGTGGCGCACGCCGCGTCGCCGCTGTGCCCGGCGATCGTCACGGCGCCCGCGTGGCAGTCGTGGTGGTGGTTGTAACCGCAGCCCTCGACGGTGCACTCCGTCACCTCGGGCATCTCCATCAGGGTGCTCATCGTGCGCTCCTCGCCGCTCGACGTCGGCTCTCGCCGCCTTCGACCACGATATTCCTCTCGCACGAAAATGCACAGCGAATGCGCCGTCGAATATCCCGTGCATCAAATAAGGAATGCCTTACCCAATGCTCCGCGAATTAGCGAAGAATTGCGTTGCGGAAAGACGTCAGTCGCGGCGGGGCAGGGGCCGCCAGAGCACGAGCGCGCCCTCCTCCGCCTCCAGCTCGGCCCGGTCGGCCCGGCGCACGCGCTGGCCGCGCCGCACGACGACGACGTCGCCCGACGAGCCCGCGGCGAACACCCGGCCGCCCGGCTGCATCGCGAGCGCCGCGAGCCGGCTCTCGAGCTGGGCGACGTGCTCCTGCAGGTCGAGGATCCGCCGGATGCCGGCGAGGTTGATGCCCTCCACCTGGGCGAGGCGCTGCACCTCGAGCAGGCGCGACACGTCGCGCTGGGAGTAGCGGCGGCCCCGGCCGGCGGTGCGGCGCGGCGTGACCAGCCCGAGCCGGTCGTACTGGCGCAGCGTCTGCGGGTGCATCCCGGCGAGCCGGGCCGCCTGCGACACGGTCAGCACCGGTGCGTCCTCGGTGACCATCGCTCGCTCTCTCCTGCCGACATCGGTCCGCGGCGTCACTCCGCCGCGCGTTGCGCGAGACCCGCCCGGACGTCCTCGTGGTCGCTCTCGGCGGCGAACGCCTCGAGCGCCTCCTTCGCCTTCTTGCTGAGCTTCTGCGGCACGGTCACCTGGACGGTGACCAGCAGGTCGCCCTGCGCCTTGGCCGTCTTCACGCCCCGGCCCTTGACCCGCAGCACGCGGCCCGACGGGGTCCCGGCCGGCACCTTGAGCCGCACCGTGTGCCCGTCCAGCGTCGGCACCTCCACCGTCGTCCCGAGCGCCACCTCCGCGAACGTGACGGGCACGCTCATGCGCAGGTTGGCGCCGTCGAGCGTGAACACCGGGTGCGGCGCGACGTGCACCGTGACCACGAGGTCGCCGGCGTCGCCGCCGCCCGAGCCGGGGCGGCCCTTGCCGCGGATGCGCAGCTTGCTGCCGTCGTTGACGCCCGCCGGGATCTTGGTCTTGACCTTGCGGCCGTCCACCGTGAACTCCACCGTGGCCCCCTCGACCGCGGTGCGGAACGGCAGCGTGGTCTCTGCCGCGACGTCCGCCCCCTTCTGCGGCGTCGTGAAGCCGGCGCGCCGACCGCCGCTACGGAAGCCGCCCTGCCCGCCCTGGCCGCCGAGCATCGAGCTGAGGATGTCCTCGAAGCCGCCGCCGCCCGCGCCGCCCTGCGGGTACTGCTGGTACCGCACGTTCGGACCGGCGCCGCCGCCTCCGAACATCGAGCCGAAGACGTCCTCGAAGCCGTTGCCCCCGCCGCCGGGGCCCGCCGCGAAGCGGGCACCTCCGCCGGCCATGGCGCGCACGGCGTCGTACTGCTGGCGCTGCTCGGCGTCGGAGAGGACCGCGTACGCCTCGCCGATCTCCTTGAACTTCGCCTCGGCCGCCGCGTCACCCGGGTTCTGGTCCGGGTGGTACCTGCGGGCCAGCTTGCGGTACGCCTTCTTGACGGCCGCGTCGTCCGCGTCCTTGGGGACGCCGAGAGCGGAGTAGAAGTCCTTCTCGATCCAGTCCTGGCCTGTCACGACGCCCCCTTCCTGGTCATGCTCGTGATCTCATCATCCTCGTCGTGCGGGTGCTGGTTGAGCGATGCCCCGCCGGTCGAGCCTGCCGAGACCGGGTCTCGACAGGCTCGACCGGCGGCGGGTGGGCCTACTCGGGGCCGACGACGCCCACGCGGGCGGCCCGGACGACCTTGTCACCGATGCGGTAGCCGGGCTCCACGACCAGGCTGACGGTGGCGGAGGTGGCCTCCGCGTCGACGTTGTGCATGAGCGCCTCGTGCACGGTCGGGTCGAACTCCTCCCCGACCTGGCCGAACCGCTCGATGCCGAACTTCGCCAGCGACGCGTCGAGCTTCTCCGCGATGGCCGCCATGGGCCCGGACAGCTCAGCGTGCTGCTTGGCGCGCTCGATGTCGTCGAGCACCGGCAGCAGCGCGGCGAGCACGTCCTGCGTGCCCTGGGTCCGCGCCGCCTCCTGGTCGCGCAGCGACCGGTTGCGGTAGTTCGTGAACGACGCCCGCTCGCGCTGCAGCGCGTCCAGGTGCTCGGCCGCCTGGGCCTTGGCCGCCAGGACCTCGGCGCTCTCGGCGGCCTCGCCCTCGGGCTCGAAGTCGAGCGCCGCCAGCGGGTCGTCCGAGGTGCCGGCCGGCTCGCCCGGACGGGCCTCGCCCGACGTCGGGTCGACCTTGCGCTTGTCGGTGAACTGGAACGGGGTCTCCCCCGAGCCCGCCGCGTCGTTCTCCGGCTCGGTGGGCTCGGGGTTCCCCTGCGGGTTCTGGTCCGTCACTTCTTGTCGTCCTCGTCGTCGACGATCTCGGCGTCCACGACGTCCTCGTCCGGCGCGGAGGACGCACCGGCCGCAGAGGCGGCGTCGTCGGCCGCGGCCTCGGGGTTGCCCGCGGCCTGCTCCTGCTCGGCCGTGGCGTAGAGCGCCTGGCCGATCTTCTGCGAGGACGCGCCGAGCTTCTCGTACGAGGCCTTGACGGCGTCGGCGTCCTCGCCCTCCAGGGCGGTCTTGACGCCGGCGATGTCGGCCTCGACCTCGGTCACGACCTCGGCGGGGAGCTTGTCGCGGTTGTCCGCGATCTGCTTCTCCATCGAGTACGCGAACGACTCGGCCTGGTTGCGGGTCTCGGCCTCCTCACGACGCTTCTTGTCCTCGGCGGCGTGCTCCTCGGCGTCCTTCACCATGCGGTCGATGTCCTCCTTGGGGAGGGCCGACCCGCCGGTGATCTTCATCGACTGCTCGGTCCCCGTGCCGCGGTCCTTGGCGGACACGTGCACGATGCCGTTCGCGTCGATGTCGAAGGTGACCTCGATCTGCGGGACGCCGCGCGGCGCCGGGGCGATGCCGGTGAGCTCGAACGTGCCCAGCGGCTTGTTGTCGCGGGTGAACTCGCGCTCGCCCTGGAAGACCTGGATCGCCACGGACGGCTGGTTGTCCTCCGCCGTGGAGAAGATCTCGCTGCGCTTGGTCGGGATGGCCGTGTTGCGCTCGATGAGCTTGGTCATCACGCCGCCCTTGGTCTCGATACCGAGGGACAGGGGGGTGACGTCGATGAGCAGCACGTCCTTGCGCTCGCCGCCGATGACGCCGGCCTGCAGCGCGGCGCCCACGGCCACGACCTCGTCGGGGTTGACGCCCTTGTTGGCGTCCCGGCCGCCCGTGAGCTCCTTGACGACCTCGGACACGGCCGGCATACGGGTGGAGCCACCCACGAGCACGACGTGGTCGATGTCGGAGACCGAGATGCCGGCGTCGCGGATGACCGCGTGGAACGGCGCCTTGGTGCGGTCGATGAGGTCCTGCGTCATCTGCTGGAACTGCGCCCGCGTGAGCTTCTCGTCCAGGTGGACGGGGCCGTTCTCGCTCATCGACAGGTACTGCATCGAGATGTTGGTGCTCGTCGCGGACGAGAGCTCCTTCTTGGCCTGCTCGGCCGCCTCGCGCAGACGCTGCAGGGCGATCTTGTCCTTGGACAGGTCGACGCCCGCGCTGTTCTTCACCTGCTTGATGAGGTGCTCCACGATGCGCTGGTCCCAGTCGTCGCCGCCGAGGCGGTTGTCGCCGGAGGTCGCGCGGACCTGGATGGTGGAGAAGTCGTCCTCGTCCTTGCCGACCTCGAGGAGCGAGACGTCGAACGTGCCGCCGCCCAGGTCGAAGACCAGGATGAGCTCGTCCTCCTTGCCCTTCTCCAGGCCGTAGGCGAGGGCCGCCGCGGTGGGCTCGTTGACGATGCGCGTCACGTTGAGGCCCGCGATCTGGCCCGCGTCCTTGGTCGCCTGGCGCTCGGCGTCGTTGAAGTACGCCGGGACGGTGATGACCGCGTCGGTGACGGGCTCGCCCAGGTACTCCTCGGCGTCGCGCTTGAGCTTGCCGAGCACGCGCGCGGAGATCTCCTGCGCGGTGTACTTCTTGTCGTCGATCTCGACCGACCAGTCGGTGCCCATGTGGCGCTTGACCGACGAGATGGTGCGGTCGACGTTGGTGACCGCCTGACGCTTGGCCACCTCACCGACGAGGACCTCGCCGGTCTTGGAGAAGGCGACGACGGACGGCGTCGTGCGCGACCCCTCCGCGTTCGCGATGACGGTGGGCTCCCCGCCCTCCAGGACGGTGACCACCGAGTTGGTGGTGCCCAGGTCGATACCGACTGCTCGAGCCATGTGTGCTGCCTCCATGCGTACGTCCGGACGCCTGTGCGCCCGAGGTTGAGTCAACTGCACTCAACGTAAATCTCGGCGTCCCCGCCTCGCAAACCGCGGGCGCCAAAGTTGAGTCTGTATGGCTCAACATTGCTCGGGGCGCCGGCATTCCCGCAGGCAGGCCCAGCCGTTCGCCGTGAGCGAACGCTGCGTCGCCCGGCCGGGTCATGCCACAGAGGCGAACACGTCGAGCTCGCGCGCGAAGGATCGCGGCCGCGTCATGGGCAGGTAGTGGCCGCGACGTGGTCGAGCGGCCGCGACGCGCGCAGGGCGGCGACGACGTCAGGGATCACCTCCGACGCGATGCCGGCGCGCGCGACCTCGCCGGCCGTGCGCCGGGGAAGCGTGGCGCGCAGGACGCGGGCGCTCACCCGTTCCCCGCCGTCCGCCCAGCTCGAGAGGACACGGTGCGCGACCAGGAACGGGGCGGTCGCGCCCGACGTCGGCACGCACGTGGCACCGGCGACGACGAGACCCGCGACCCGCTCGGGCTCGCGCGCGGCGTACACCATCGCCGCGTACCCGCCGAGCGAGTGGCCGGCGACGACGGCCCGCCCACCGACGCGGTCGATCTCGTCGCGCAGCAGGTCCCCGGCCGCCTCGAACGAGAACCTCTGCCCGCGGTGCGCGCCATGGCCGGGGAGGTCGATCGCCACCGCGGGACACCGTGCGGGCGGTCAGGCAAGTCGAGGTCCGGTGAGTCGAGGTCAGGCGTCCCGCGACGGGTGCACGACATCTTTCGGGCGGCACTCGACCTGCTCGTCGAGCGCGGGTACGAGGGCCTCGCCATGGAGGCGGTGTGCCCGACACCGGGTCCCTGCAGGGAGACCTGCGTGCGCTCACGGGTCGGGTCGCCGAGCTGCTGACCGATCCGGTGACGGCGCCGATCGCCGCGGCACTGCTGTCCGCCGGCGTCGAACGACCCGAACTCGCCGCGGTGTCACGCGCCTTCTTCGGCGACCGCCTCGTGCGCGAGCAGCCCGTGCTCGAGCGGGCGGCCCAGAGGGGCGACCCCGTCGCGGACGTCGACCTTCGCACCGTCATGGATCTCCTCGCCGGGGCCGTCCGGTTCCGCGTCGTCGTCCGCGGCGGGGAGGCTCCGACCGGAGCAGAGCTCGACGAGATCGTCCGCACCGTGCTCCACGGGGTCGAGGGGCGCGCCGAGCCCTCGTCGTGAGGCCAGGCGCGCCCCGACCGTCACACCGACGGCCCGGCGGGGGCGCCGCTCACGCCAGCTCGACGCCGTCGGCCTGCGGGCCGCGGTCGCTCTGGCGCACCTTGAACCGGACCCGGTCGCCCTCCTCCAGGAACTCGACGCCCCGCACGACCGACACGTGCACGAACAGGTCCGCGCCCCCGCCGTCGGGCGTGATGAAGCCGAACCCGCGGTCCGCGTCGTAGCGCGCGACGGTGCCCTCGCCTCCGCGCACCGGCCCTCCGGACGCCGCGGGACGGCTCGTCCGACCGCGGTCGGTGGCCGCGCGCGGGCTCCCGGAGCCGCGCACGAGCTGCACGTTGCGGGCGTTCGGGCCCTTGTCGCCGTCGACGACGTCGTACGTCACGCGCGCACCCTCGGCGAGCTCGCTCAACCCTGAGCCGAGCGCACGGACGTGGACGAAGATGTCCTCGCCACCCGAGTCAGGGGTGACGAACCCGAAGCCCTTGGTGTCGTCGTACCAGGCCACCGTGCCGTCCGCGCCGTCGGACGCCGGCCGTGCCACCTCCGCACCGAGCGGCAGCAGGTGGTCCGCCTGCGGCCCCTTCTCCCCGTCGACGACGAGGAACGCCACCCGCTGCCCCTCCGAGATCACACCGCCGCCGACGATGGCCGAGCTGTGCACGAAGATCTCGGCGCCACCGTCCTCGGGCGTGACGAAGCCGTACCCCTTGGCCGGCTCGTACCAGGTGACGGTGCCGAGCACGCCCACGGGCGCGTCGGCGGCCCGGTCGCCCGTGACACGGACGCGGCGAGCCTGCGGGCCACGGTCGCCCTCGCCCACCTCGAACTCGACGACCTGCCCCTCGCGGAGCAGCTTCGGTCCGTCGTCGCCGACGATCTCGGACGCATGTACGAACAGGTCCTCGGCCTCGTTCCCGAGGTCGATGAAGCCGAACCCTCGGTCGGCGTCGAACCATCGGACAGTTCCCTGGGGCACCTTGTTACTCCTCGTCTTGCCAGACATTGCTGTCTCCCAGTGTCCCCGACAGATCAGCGGACGGTGTGTCCGGAAGCCTGCCGCGCCCCGTCTCCGTCCGGGGGGCCGGGGAATCGAGGCGACACCGGCCCTCGCGGTGCGGAACACTCCCCCGGTGACGACGCGCACCGACACGCCCCCGACCTGGGACGAACGCACCCAGCTGGCCACGTACCTCGACTACGCCCGCGACACCGCGCGGGCCAAGTGCGAGGGAGCGTCGCCGAACGACGCCCGCAGGGCCCCGCTCCCGGGCTCCCCCCTGATGACCCTGTGCGGGTTGATCAGCCACCTGCGATGGGTGGAGCACCACTGGTTCCAGGTGATGTTCCTGGGAGACGAGCCCGAGGGGCCGCTCACCCTGGCCACGGACGACGACCCCGACCCCGAGATGCGGCTCGCCGTCGACGTCCCGCTGCCCACCCTGCTCGCCGACTACGAGGAGCAGAGCGCCCGCTACCGCCGTCTGGTCGCCGAGACCGATCTCGACGCGCCGGCCGCGCGCCCCCTCGGCGACGGCCGCCACGCCGACCTCCGCTGGGTGATGCTCCACCTCATCGAGGAGACGTCCCGCCACAACGGCCACCTCGACGTCGTGCGCGAGCTCGTGGACGGGCAGACCGGGGTCTAGCCGTGCACGTCGGCGGGACGGTCAGAGCGCCTTGCGCATCTGCTGGGTGACGACGGCGTACCCGGCGGAGTCGTACAGCGCGACGGCGGCGGCGTTGCGCCCGAAGACGTTCAGCTCGAGCGCGGTGGCACCCGCCTGCCGGGCGGCGTCCTCCGTCGCCGTGAGGAGCGCGCGCCCGAGGCCCTGTCCGCGCCGCGGCTCGAGCACCTCGATGTCGTAGAGGAACGCGATCCCCGGCAGGCAGTGCGGCGGCTCCAGCGCCACCCAGGAGCGGCCCACCGGCTCCCCGTCGGCGCCCACGGCGAGCCGGACGAGCATCCGCTCGGTGTCGGGACCCTGCGGGAGGAGCTGCGCGGACTCGTCGCGGGCGCGCCGCACCGCCCCTTCCCACGGCCACCGGCCCGACGCGACCTGCTCCGCCGCGTAGTCCTCGGCGAGCGCGGTCTGCCACTCGTCGAACTCGGCCGGGGTCATCGGGCGCAGCGTCACCGTCGTCATGCGGGCATGCTGGCACAGGCCGGCGGACGAACGGGGCCCGGGCGGCCTCGGCGGGCACCGAGCGAGCGAGGATCCGGAGGCCGGCGGCAGGGACCGGCCGCGCGACGTTCTGGCCCTCGCCTACCCCCAGGCACATCCAGAGCGCGTGACCGGCATCGCGCTGTTCGCCGTCACCAGCACCTCGACCGCCGAGGTCGAGCGGATCACCGAGGCCATGGGCCGGGTCTTCCCTGAGGAGTGGGACCGGTTCACCGCCGCCGTCGGTCGCACACCCGGCGAGCGCGTCGTGGATGCGTACGCCCGCGCGCTGCGCGACCCCGCGGCCGAGGTCCGGGCGAGCGCGGCGGAGGCCTGGGGAATGTGGGAGGACGTGCACGTCTCCCTGGGGCCCGGGTGGCGTCCCATTCCGGCTTCGGGGGCGACGAGATCCTCGGCCGCATGGACCGGCTCGCAGGCGTGCCGGGCGTGCTGATCCACGGTCGTCGCGACGTCTCGAGCCCCGTCGTGACGGCCTGGCGAGTGCATCGCGCGTGGCCCGGGAGCGAGCTCGTCGTCCTCGGCGACGGACACGGCGGGACCGACTCGGTCAACGAGCTGGTGCGCGCGATCGCTCGCTTCGCCGTCCCACGGCCGTGACCGGGCACGTTCACCGCCACCGCGACCGCCCGGCCGCACCGCCAGCCTGTGATGGGATCGGCACATGCTCCCCGAGTCCCCCGAGGCGTACTACGCCCGCATCGCCTCCCACCTCGGCCCCGAGGGCCGGCTGGCGGTCGCCGTCGAAGAGATGCCCGGCTGGGACATCTACCCGTACGAGGTCGAGTCGCTGCGACTGAAGCCGCTGCTCCCGCTGGCGGGCTCCGAGCCTCCTCGCCGCGGCGAGGACCCCGCGGAATGCTGGTGCGCCTCCGTCGCCGAAGGGCCGGCGAACGCGCTGCCCGAGCACCTCGAAGGCTTCGTCTGGCGCAACGAGCGATGGGTGCTCACCGCCGACCTCGCGCAGAGCCTGCCGGTGTTCCTCACGCTGGTGCCGGTCGCCACGCACTGCGACCTGCCCACGGCGCCGCCGGACCTCGCCGCGGAGATGGGGCAGCTGATCGTCGCGATCTCGGCGGCGGTCGAGGCGCTGCCGAGCGTCGGGCGCGTGCAGCTCGCCAAGTGGGGCGACGGCGGAGCCCACCTGCACCTGGCGTTCCTCGGCCGGCCGGCGCGGGTGCTGCAGTTCCGGGGGTCTCCGCTGCTCGACTGGGCGGAGAACCTCCCGGACGTCCCGGAGGACGTGCTGTCTGCCAACGCCACGTTCGTCGCCGAGCACCTCGCCGCCGCCGTGGGCGGCGAGGTAGGTCCGGAGCACGTCGCGAGCTGAGCTCCGTCGCCCCTCGAACCGACGGGGCGGGCGGGTCAGGCTGCCGGCGGGCCGTCGTCGGCCGGCCGCCGACCATCCGTCGCCTCGAGCTGACGCCGCAGGAGCGCGATCTCCCGGCGGGTGCGCTCCTGCGACTGCAGGATCAGCCCGACCAGGAAGAGCAGGCCACCCGGGATCATCAGGACCCCGTCGCTCCCCATGAAGGTGAACGCGAGTCCGACAAGGAACAGGAAGCCACCGATCCACAGAGCCGTCACGGGCGACATCGTGGCACGTCGGCGGCCACGAGCAGGACGGTCGCGACGAGGCGACCGGCCACGCGTCCAACGGTCGCCGTCGGCCTCCGCATCAGCGTCGCGGATCAGAACGGTGGTGGCCCAGGGTCGGGTGGTACGGGCGCCCGGACTGGTGATCGCGGTCCGGGTGGCACCGGCTCGGACACGGCGGCCTCCGGCCGGCGCCGGGTGCGGCCGGTAGGTGAGGTCCAGGTCAGGACGCCGTCGGGTGCGCGGGCGACGCGCCACCGGGCCTGATGCTCGAGCACGTGGTGATGGCGGCACAGGTGGGCCAAGTTGTCCGCGGTCGTGGTGCCGCCGTCGCCCGGGTCGGCGACGTCCAGGGCAGCCTCGGTCAGCGACGGTCTGGCCCCGGACTCCCCGCACCTCCCCGACGCGCTGCCCGCGCACCGCACAGGGGCTGGTCAGTCGTCGACGGGCTCCCCGGTGGGGTCGTTCGCGACGACGGCGTCGAGCCGCTCGCCGCCCACCGGCTCGCGCTGCCAGTCCACCAGCCGCCAGCCTGACGCCGGGTCGCCCTCGACCTCGATGAGGCCGGTGTTGGCGAGCGGGGTGTGCGCCAGCTCCTCGACGTCGAGGCCACGGACCCGCGCACCGGACCACGAGCGGATCGCCGCGCCGTGGGAGACCGCGAGGACGACGCCGTGGTCGCGCACCGCGAGCGCCGCGACCGCGTCGTCGAAGCGGGTGAGGAACGCGTCGCCGTCGGGCCCGCCGGGCATGCGACGCGACCGGTCGCCGCGCGACCAGGCGAACACGGTCTCGAGGTAGGTGTGGTGGTCGGCGAGCTCGGCGGACATCTCGAGCGAGCCCGCCTCGATCTCGCGCAGCCCGTCGAGCACCGTCGGGCGCAGGGCTCGGTCGGCGGCCAGCGGACCCGCGGTGAGCGACGTCCGCACGAGCGACGAGACCGCCAGTGCGTCGATCCGCCGCCCCTGCAGCGCGTCGGGCACGGCGCCGGCCTGCTGCTCCCCCAGCGGGGTCAGCCGGGGGCCGGGGGCGCCGGTGTCGAGCAGCCCCGCCACGTTGGAGGGGGTCTGGCCGTGCCGCAGCAGGAGGAGACGCATGGTCCTAGCCTGCGGCATCGCCGCCCGCTCGGACGACCGCCGGGCGCGGCGCGACCCGCCCGCGCGCCCCGGGACGCCGCGCCGTCAGCCGCCAGGCCGCCAGCAGCCCCACGACGGCGGCCACCACCTGCACCGCCCCGGCGGCGACGAGCACCGGGCCGGCGCCCGCCCACCCGATGAGTGCGCCGCCCAGGAGCAGCCCCAGCGACGCGCCGCCCGAGTGCAGCACGGTCTCGGCAGTGAACGCGGCCCGTCGCGCGGCCCCCGACGTGCGCTCGCTGATCAGCGCGTTGAGCGCCGCGATCCCCCACGGCGTCGCCGCACCGCCCACCGCCGACACGAGGGCGACGGCGAGGAGGTTCGGCACGACGGCGGGCAGCGCCACGAACGCCAGGCCGAGCACCGCCCAGGTGCCGACGGCCGTCGCGAGCCGCGGCAGCCGGTCGACCAGCAGCGGCGCCACCAGGGATGCGGCCACGGACGCCGCGCCGTAGCCGCTCATCCCGGCGGCGACCAGGGCGCCGGGCATCCCGTGCTCGACACCGAGGACGGCCAGCCCCAGGCTGAAGCCGAACCAGCACAGGCCGCCGACGCCGGCCGTCGCGATCGCGACGGCGACCTGCGGGTGGGCCCGCAGGACGGCGAGCACCCGGACCGCCGGGCCCGCCTCGCCCCGCCCTGTCGCGCGGCCGTCCGCCCGGGGGACCCCGAGCATGGCCACCGCGGCGGCCAGCGCGACGACCGTCTGGCACCACAGCAGCGGCTCCGCGCCCCACGCCACCACGAGCCACGCCCCCAGCGGCGGCGCGAAGATCATCGATACCCGGTGGGCCAGGTCCTGCCACGCGAGCCAGCGGGCCGACGTCCCGCCCGCCGCGGGACCGCCGGCGTCCGCGAGGTCGGCGACGAGCGCGCGTTCCGCCGGGCCGAGCAGCGCCCCCGCCACGCCGGTGACGAGGCCCGACGCGCACAGGCTGACCGCCCCCACCTGACCCAGGAGCGCCGCGACCGGGACGATCGCGAGCCCGGCGGCCTGCACGAGCATCACGACGGCGAGCGCCCGGCCGCTCACCAGCCGCTCGCGCAGCCCGCGCCCCCACCAGCCGACCGTCAGCAGCGGCAGCCCGGACATGCCGCCCACGAGGCCGGTGGCCCAGGCCTCGCCCGTCTCGGCGAGGGCGACGAGCGGCAGCGCGACGGCGGTGACCCGGGCGCCCACCCAGGTGAGGAACGTGATGGCGGTGAGGGTCAGCAGGGCGCGGCGCATGCCCTCGATCCTCGGCGGCGGCCGGCGGCGCCGGTAGCCGCCCGAGGAGCGGCAGCGCTCATACGCTGAGGGCATGGCCTCCCGTCTCACGGTCGATGACCTGCAGCTCGCCGAGGCGGTCGCGCGGCACGGCTCGGTGGGCGCGGCGGCGCGCGAGCTGCTCGTCGCGCAGCCGTCCGCGAGCCGCCGCCTCGCCACCCTGGAGCGCCGCCTCGGCACGCCCCTGTTCGACCGCGACACCACCGGCGCCCGACCGACCCCGGCGGGGCGCGAGCTCGCCCGCCTGGCCGCGCGGCTCCTGGGAGACCTGGACGCCCTGCCCGACCAGGTGCTCGCCGCCGTCGACGCGCCGTCCCTGTCGGTCGGCACCATCCAGGCGCTGAGCCCCATGGTGCTGACCGCCGTCGAGCTCGAGCTGGACGGCGTCACGATCCTGCCGGAGGTCGACCACGGCCCGGTCCTGGTGCGTCAGGTGCACGACGGCACCCTGGACGCCGCGATCGTCACCGTCGCGGAGCAGATGGCGATCCCCCGCGGCCTGCAGCGCACGCCGCTGGGCGAGTCGCCGCGCGTCGTCGTGCTGCCGGACGGCGCTCCCCCGCTCGCCGGCGGGAGCCGCCCCTTCGCGGGCCGCACCGTCGTCTACAGCCTGATCGACCTGGCCGGCGAGGCGACGCACCGGCGGCTGTCCGCGCTGGGCGCCGTCCCGCGCCGCGGCCCCACCACCGAGGCGACCCTCCGCATCGCGCGCGAGCTGGGCTGCCCGGCGCTCATGCCCGAGCTCACGGCGCGCTGGTACGCCGCGCCGGGCGACCGCATCGTGCCCTCGCCGGTGCCCGGCGCGGTGCGGATCACGCTCGTCACCCGGACGCCGCAGCCCGCCGCGCTGACCGAGGCGCTGCCGCGGATCACGGCCCGCGTGCTGGGCGAGGGCCGGTCCTCGGACCGGGCTGCAACGCTCTGACCCGAGCCGGACATGGCACTGTCGTCACCGTCTCCCTGTCGAAGGGCCACCGATGCCAGTCCCCGAACCTCCCGACCACGAGGCGCGCTTCACCGCGCTCTTCGAGAGCACGCACCGCCCCCTGCTCGCCTACGCGGTGCGGCGCGTGGCCGACCCCGGCGACGCCGCCGACGTCGTCGCGGAGGCGTTCCTCGTCGCCTGGCGGCGCATCGAGGACGTCCCCGCCGGCACGGACGCGCGACCGTGGATGTTCGGGGTGGCGCGCCGCGTCCTGGCGAACCACCACCGTGGGAGCCGGCGCCGCCTCGCCCTCGCGGACCGCCTGCGGGCCGAGGTCGTCGAGACGGCGCCACCGCCCGACCGCGACGCCGGCGACATCGAGCAGGCGCTCGCGCGCCTCGGCGACGAGGACCAGGAGCTGCTGCGCCTGGTCGCGTGGGAGCAGCTGGCGCGGGACGAGATCGCGCTGGTGCTCGGCGTCTCGCGGGCCACGGTCCGCGTCCGGCTGCACCGTGCCCGGCGGCGGCTCGCCGACCAGCTGGCCGCCCTCGCCGCGGCGGACGACGTGCCTCGGGTGCAACGGGTCGTCCCGACCGGACACGTGATCAGCGGGTGGGCACCGGCCCGCCCCGGAACCGAGGAGGCGTGATGAGCGACCTGATGAAGCGGCTGAGCGCCGCAGACCCCGCCCGCCGGGCGGACCTCGACTCCGTCGACGGCGCGGCGTTCGCCGCCCTGCGCGAGGAGATCACCATGACCAGCACCCGCGGCGCGACCGCGCCGGCCCTCCCCGCCGACGGCGACCCGGTCCGCCGGCGACGCCGCCTCGGACGCCGTGGCTCGGTGGCGATCGGCCTGGCCGCCGTCCTCACCGGGGGCGGCGTGGCGTACGCGGCGATCCAGATGTTCCAGGGGTCCAGCGGCGAAGGCGTCACCTGCGTGCACGCCTGGAACGAGGACACCGCGGAGGGGCTGGACATCGACGCCACCGGCTCCTGGATCACCGGCGACCCGTACGCCGACTGCGCCACCCTGCTCGCCGACGAAGGGCTGCCCCCGATCGAGGACCCCGTCGCCTTCGCGTGGGACGGCCAGACGATCGTGGCCCCCGCCGACCAGGTGCCCGAGGGCGTGCAGCGCCTGGAGGGACCACAGGCGGTCGAGTCCGGCGTCGTCGAGCTGCAGCGGAGCGTCATCGATCCGGTGGACGGCGGCTGGAGCGAGTGTCGCTCCGTCGCCGAGGGCGCCGCCTGGGCGCAGGGGGAGATCGACCGGCTCGGTCTCCAGGACTGGACGGTCATCCCGCAGGAGGCCGGCGGGACCTCGCCGTCGTGCTCGACCGTCGAAATCAACGTCGGTGAGCGCACGGTCACCGTCTCTCCATCGGACGACCCGTACCAGGCCCTGTCGACCCCTGAGGCCGACGCAATGATCGACGCTCTCCGGGACCAGGTCGTGGACGGGTGCCTCTTCCTCGACGCCGCGGGTGCGGTCGTCGACGAGGCAGTCGCGCCGTTCGACGTCGAGGTCCCGACGACGGACATGGCCGACGAGTCGGCCGAGTGCGCCCGGGTGGACGTCTTCCTCGGCGGCACCGTCAAGGTGACCGTGTACGGCCCGAGCGCGGCCGACTGACCACGGCAGCGGCACGGCGGCGCCGCTACCGGCTCAGCGCAGCCGGTAGCGGCGCTCGGGGCGCCCCGCGGTGCCGTAGTTGAGGCGCACCGCGGCGCGCCCCGTCGTCGCGAAGTGCTCCAGGTACCGGCGGGCGCTGACCCGGCTGACACCGACGGCGTCGGCGCACTCGGCGGCGCTGTGCTCGGCGCCGCCGGCGAGCGCCGCCAGCACGGCGTCCGCCGTCTCCTGGCTCAGGCCCTTGGGGAGCGCGGGGCGCTCCGCCGAGCCGTGGCGCGAGGGCTGCGGCGCGAGCAGCGCGTCGATCTCGGCCTGCCCGGCGCCGCCCGGACGGTCGAGCCCGTCGAGCGCCTCGTGCGCGCGACGGAACGCCTCGAGCCGCGCCCTCAGGTCGTCCGACGCGAACGGCTTGACGAGGTAGTGCGCCGCCCCGCCCGCCGCGGCGGCGCGCACGGTGTCCGCCTCGCGGGCGGCGGTGATGACGACGACGCCGAGGTCGTGGCCCGCGGCCCGCAGGCGCCGCAGCACCTCGATGCCGCTCATGTCGGGCAGGTGCACGTCGAGCAGCACGAGGTCGGGGCGCAGGGCCTCGACGGCGGCGAGCGCGTCCGCGCCGGAGTGCGCCTCGCCGACCACCCGGAACCCCGGCACCCGCTCCACGAAGCGGCGGTGGATGGACGCGACCATGAAGTCGTCCTCCACCACCAGCACGTCGAGGCTCACGCCTGCTGCACCCCCTGCTCGTCCGCGTCGCCGGTCGACCGTGCCGCCGGACCGGCGCCCACCACGGCCTGCGGCAGCCGCGCGATGAACACGGCGCCGCCCTCCCCGGCGCGGGCGTCGCCATTGTGCACCGTCACCGCCCCGCCGCGGCGCTGCGCCAGCACGTGCACCAGGGCGAGGCCCACCCCCCGGCCGGTCGGGCCGTGCGGCTTGGTGCTCCACCCGCGCCGGAAGATGGCGGCGGCCTGCTCGGGCGGCACTCCGCGCCCGCTGTCCGCGACCTCGACGACGACGTCGTGCGCGGGCCCGTCCACGGCCAGGCGCACCCGGACCATCGCCGGGACGGCCGGCCCCGCGGCACCCCGCGCGTCGGGCCCGGCGGCCCACGCCGCGGCGTCGACCGCGTTGTCGACGAGGTTGCCGAGGACGGTGCCGACGTCGGCGGACAGGTCCGGGTCCAGACGCGGCAGCGCGCTGGCCGGGTCGACGAGGAGCTCCACGTGCCGCTCGTCGGCGAGGGTCGCCTTCGCGATGAGCAGCGCGGCGACCGCCGGGTCGGCGACCCGCGTCGTGACGACGTCGCTGAGGTCGGCGCGCCGCCGCGTGAGCCGGTCCACGAAGCGGCCCACCTCGTCGTACTCGCCCAGCTCGATGAGCCCCGAGACGGTGTGCAGCTGGTTGCTGAACTCGTGCGTCTGCGCGCGCAGCGTCTCGGTGACGCTCTCGCGGGCGTGCAGCTCGCTCTGCAGCGCCAGCAGCTCCGTGCGGTCGCGCAGCGTCGTCACCGTGCCGGCCGGGCGGCCGTCGTGCAGCACGCGGCGGCGGTTGAGCACCAGCACCGTGTCCTCGGCCACGAGCACGGCGTCGTGCACCTCGTCCGTGCCGCGCAGCAGGTCGAGGACGGCGGGGTCGAGCCCCAGGTCGTCCAGCCGCCGGCCGGCCGGGTCGGGGGCGGCCGGGTCGGTGGCCGGCGCCAGGCCCAGCAGCTCGCGGGCGCTGTCGCTCATCAGGCTCACGCGGCCGTCGTCGCCCACCACGACGACGCCCTCGCGGATCGAGCGCAGCACCCCCTCCCGGTGGTCCGCGAGCGCCGCGATCTGCGCCGGCTCCAGGCCGCGCGTGCGCCGCCTGACCAGGCGCGACAGCAGCCACGACCCGGCGGCCGCGAGCGCGGTGCCGATGCCGAGCACCACGAGCACGTCGCCGCCGGCGCTCGAGAGCCGCTCGGTCAGCGGCGGGTACGGGTCGGCCAGCACGACGACGGCCACCGGGTGCGGCGTCGGGCCCCCGTAGACCGGCACCCAGGCGGCGATGGACCGGCCGTCGACGTCGGTCACGTCGCCGCTGCCGGCCACCGAGCCGGCGTCGGCGGGCAGGTCCAGGTGCTCGCCCGTGCGCGTGGGGTCCGTCGCCACCACGATGACGCCGTCCAGGTCCGTGAGGTAGGCGTTGGTCGCGTCGACGTACGCGGCCCGCGACTGCAGGTAGAACGCGAGCGCCCGGGTGTCGGGCGCGTCCGCGGCGAGCGTCGCCTGCACGGCCGGGATGCCCGCCAGCCCCTCGGCCGCCACCTCGAGCCGGTCGGCACGGTCGTCGCGGAACGCGGCGTCGGCCTGTCCCAGGAAGACGACGGCGGCCGCGGCGACCACCACCAGCAGCACGGCGAGCTGCAGCGCCAGCACCTGCCCGCCGAGCGTGAGGTGCCCGCGCCCTCGCCGTGTCCCCTGTGAACCCCGTGACCGCAAGTTCCACAACCTCCTTTGGTTGTCCAATGATGACGCGACCCGGGATCACCTGTGACGATCTCACCCGGGGCACAGCCGCCCCGCAGCACCGACAGTCTGGAGTACACGGTGTCGACGACGACATCCCGCCGACGACGCGGCGTGCGCGCCGCCGTCGCCGCGGCCCTGGCGACCGCCCTGGTCGCCGTCACCGCCGCCTGCGGCGTCACGCGCGGGGACGACTCCGCGGACATCGACATGTGGATCCCGAACAGCCCGGGCGGCGGCTACGACCAGACGGGCCGTGCGGCCGTCGGCGTGCTGGACCGCGACGACATCACCGGCGGCGACATCCAGGTCACCAACATCCTGGGCGCGGGCGGCTCGGTCGCCATGTCGCGGCTCATGGGCGAGGAGGGCAACGAGCGGCTCATGATGACGCTCGGGCTCGGGGTGGTCGGGTCCACGTACTCGTTCGGCGTGGACGCCCGCCCGCACGACGCGACCCCGCTCGCGCAGCTCATCGAAGAGCAGGAGGGCGTGCTCGTCCCGGCCGACTCCCCCTTCGAGACGATCGACGACCTGGTCGCCGCGTGGAAGAAGGACCCGGGGTCGGTCGTCGTGGGCGGCGGGTCCTCGCCCGGCGGCCCCGACCACCTGTTCCCCATGCAGCTCGCCAAGGCGACGGGCGTCGACCCGAAGGACGTGCGGTACGTGTCGTACGACGGCGGCGGCCCGCTGACCAGCGCCCTGCTGGGGCACAAGATCCAGGTCGGGTTCTCCGGCCTCGCCGAGTTCGAGGGCCAGATCGCGGCGGGCGAGCTGCGCGTGCTCGCCGTCTCCGGCGAGGAGCGCGTGGCCGGCGACGTCCTCGCCGACGTCCCCACCCTCACCGAGTCCGGCATCGACCTCGTGTTCACGAACTGGCGCGGCGTCGTCGCCCCGCCCGGCATCAGCGACGAGGCGCGCGACCGGCTCATCGACGACCTCACCCGCATGCACGACTCGCCCGAGTGGGAGCAGGCGCTGGCCGACAACGGCTGGACCGACGCCTTCACCACCGGCGACGACTTCGAGCAGTTCCTGCGCGAGCAGGACGAGCGGGTGTCGACCACCCTGAAGGAGCTGAACCTGCTGTGAGCACCGAGGTGGAGACCCCCGCCGCGGGGGCCGCGGGCGAGGGCCCGGGCGGGCCCGGCACCCGACGCGTCGACGCCGCCCAGTACGGGCTGGCGGCGGTGCTGCTCGTCGTCGGTGCGTACACCGTGGTCGACGCCGCGACCCTCGAGGTCGGGTTCGCCGACCCCGTGGGGCCGCGCATCTTCCCGTTCGTCATCGGCGCGGGGCTGGTCGTGACGAGCGTCCTGCTGGCCGTGGCGACGGCGCGCGGCTCGCGGCCCGAGCCGGAGGCGGGCGAGGACGTCGACGTCACCACCCCCGCCGACTGGCGCACGGTGCTGAAGCTGGTCGGCGTCATCCTGCTGACCATCGCGACCGTCACCTGGCTCGGCTGGGCGCTCGCGGGCGCGATCCTGTTCGCCGGCGCGGCGTGGGCGCTCGGCAGCCGCACGGTGGTCCGCGACGTCCTGGTGGGCCTCGTGCTCGCGGTGGGCAGCTGGTACGGCTTCGTCGTCGGGCTGGGCATCCCGCTCACCCCCGGCGTCCTCGACGGAATCCTCTGAGGCGGCAGGACTGATGGAGAACCTCGGACTGCTGTGGGACGGCCTCGGCGCCGCCCTCACCCCCATGAACCTCCTGTACGCCGCGGTGGGCGTGCTGCTCGGCACGTTCGTCGGCGTGCTGCCCGGCATCGGGCCGGCGATGGCGATCGCGCTGCTGCTGCCCGTGACGTTCGGGCTCGAGCCCACCCAGGCGTTCATCATGTTCGCCGGGCTGTACTACGGCGGCATGTACGGCGGGTCGACGACGTCGATCCTGCTCAACACCCCCGGCGAGTCGGCGTCCGTGATGACGGCGCTCGAGGGCAACCGCATGGCGCGGGCCGGGCGGGGCGCGCAGGCGCTGGCGACGGCTGCCGTCGGGTCGTTCGTCGCCGGCACGATCGGCACGCTGCTGGTCGCGATGTTCGCGCCCGCGCTGGCCGACGTCGCCGTCGAGATCGGCGCGCCGTCCTACTTCGCGCTGATGGTGCTGGCGCTGGTGATGACCGCGACCGTGCTGGGCGCGAGCCCGCTGCGCGGCCTGCTCTCCCTGTTCGTGGGCCTGACGATCGGCCTCGTGGGGCTCGACCTCAACACCGGCCAGCCACGGCTGACGTTCGGCGTCACGCAGCTCGTGGACCGCCTCGACATCGTGGTCGTGGCGGTGGGCATCTTCGCCCTCGGCGAGGCCCTGTGGGTGGCGGCGCACCTGCGCCGCAAGCCCGCGCGCGTCGTGCCGGTCGGGCAGCCGTGGCTGGGCCGCGAGGACCTGCGCCGCTCGTGGCGGCCGTGGCTGCGCGGCACCGCGTTCGGGTTCCCGTTCGGCGCACTGCCCGCGGGCGGCGCCGAGCTGCCGACCTTCCTGTCGTACGTCACCGAGCGCCGGTTGGCGAAGCGCTCGGCCACGAAGGGCCGGGGCACCGAGGACGAGGACGAGTTCGGCCGGGGCGCCATCGAGGGCGTGGCGGGCCCGGAGGCCGCCAACAACGCGTCGGCCGCGGGCATGCTCGTGCCGATGCTGGCCCTCGGCCTGCCCGTGACGGCGACGGCGTCCGTGATGCTGTCCGCGCTGCAGGGGTACGGCATCCAGCCCGGCCCGCAGCTCATGACCGAGCACGCCGACATGGTGTGGACGCTGCTGGCGAGCCTGCTGGTCGGCAACCTGCTGCTGCTGGTGCTCAACCTGCCGCTGGCGCCCCTGTGGGCGCGGCTGCTGCGCATCCCGCGGCCCCAGCTGTACGCCGGCATCCTGTTCTTCGCCTGCCTCGGCGCCTACGCCACCAACCTCGACCCGTTCGACATCGCGCTGCTGCTCGTGTTCGGCCTGCTCGGGATGGCGATGCGACGGTTCGGCCTGCCGGTGCTGCCGCTCATCCTCGGCGTCATCCTGGGCCCGCTCATGGAGACCAAGCTGCGCGAGGCGCTCACCATCTCCGGCGGCGACCCCGCCATCCTGTGGAGCGAGCCGCTGGCCGTCGCCATCTACGCGGTGCTGCTCCTGGTGCTGGTGACCCGGCCGCTGCTGTCGCGGTGGCGGTCGCGGACGGAGTCGCGGATCGTCGCCGAGGCCGAGACCGAGGCCGTGACGGAAGGGAGCGCGCGATGAGCGAGCAGGATCAGGAGCAGACCCCGCCCCCGGCCGACGGCTGGGTGGTGGTGGCGTGGACGCCCGACGAGTTCGGCGACGCCGCGCTGGAGCACGGGATCGCCTGGGCCCGCGAGGGCGGCCGCGGCGTGGCCGTGGTCAACGGCACCCGCGGCGACGCCCTCGTGGACGAGCGGTTCGCCGCCCCCGCCGGGCTGGCCGACCTGGCCGAGCGGCTGCGGGGCACCGGCCTGCCGCACGTCGTGCGGCAGGAGATGGGGCGCGACGTCGCGGAGCAGGTGCTCGACGTCGCCGCGGAGCTGTCCGCGCGCCTCGTCGTCGTGGGCCTGCGGCACCGCAGCCCCGTGGGCAAGCTGCTCATGGGCTCCGTCGCGCAGCGCATCCTGCTCACCGCCGAGTGCCCCGTGCTCGCCGTGAAGCCCGGGGAGCGCCCCGCCTGACGCTGCTCGGCGGTCGAGCCTGTCGAGACCCCGGGACTCGACCGCCGATCGGAGCGTAAGAACAGGTCCGCCCGGGACACTACGTCGTGTGAGCACCCCCGACGACGCCGCCGAGCGGCGCGAACGACTGTCCGCGCTGTGGAGCGCGCACGCCGTCCGCGTCCAGGCGTACCTGTGGCGGCGCACCGACCCGGACACGGCGCAGGACGTGCTGTCGGAGACCTTCCTGGTGGCGTGGCGCCGCCTCGACGACGTCCCCGACCCCGCTCTGCCGTGGCTGCTCGTCGTGGCCCGCAACCTCGTGCGCAACGCGCACCGTGCCGCCCGGCGGCGGCGAACGCTCGACGACGAGCTCGCCGCCCTCGAAGCCTCCGCGCCGCTGCCGGAGGCCGCCCCCGAGGCGCTCGCCGTCGAGCGCGACGCCCTGCTGCGCGGCCTCGCCCGCCTCGGCGAGCGCGAGCGGGAGGCGATCCTCCTGGTCGCGTGGGACGGCCTCACGCCGGCCGACGCCGCCGACGTCGCCGGCTGCAGCACCGCCACGTTCCACGTGCGCCTGCACCGCGCCCGGCGGCGGCTGGCCGCGCTCGCCGACAACCCCGCCGACCGGCCCGGCGCCCCGCGCTCCCCCGCGCCCTCGAGGAGGACGGCATGAGCACCGCAGACCGCCGCGCAGACGTGGACGAGCGGCTCGCCCGACTCGCCCCCACCACCTCCCCCGACCCGGAGCGGCTCGACGCCGCCCGCGCCGCCCTCGACCGCGCGCTCGACGGCACCGACGACGGGACGGGCCCGACCCGTAGCCGGTGGGTCGGTGGCGCGCACGTGCTGGACCTCGACGCCGCGCGACCCGGCCTCGACGACGGCGCCCCGCACCCGGCGCTCGACGACGCGGTCGTCGTCCCGCTGCGCCGCGGCCGCACCGCTCGCGAGCGCCGCCGGCAGCGCGTGCAGCTCGGCGCCGCCGCTGCCGGCGTCGTCGGCGTCGTGGCCGTCGGGCTGGTGCTGGCGCCGAGCCCCGCGGCAGGACCTGCCTCCACGACCGAGGCCTCGTGCGCCGCGAGCCTCACGGCGTCGGCGGTCCCCGAAGAGTTCGACCTCGACCCGGCCTGGAGCCTGCTCGCCCAGGAGCACATCGACGGTACCGACCTGACGCTGCTCCGGTCGCCCGCCACGGGTATGACTGGCTTCTGCTCGGACGCGACGGATGCCGGGGGCTCGACCTCGACGAGCACCCTGTGGACCGATGCCGCGCCCGCGCCGTTGCACGGGGAGGTCTCGCTCGGGGGAACGGTGCACGACGAGTGGTACGTCGCCTGGGGACCCGTCGGGCCGGGGGCCCGTGCGGTCCGGCTCCAGGTGGAGCCGGACGACGACGACCGTTCAGACAGTTCCACGCGCATCGTCGACGCCGTCCTGGACGGCGACGGCTGGTCGGTGTTCCTGCCCGGCGACGAGGTGCCGCCCGACGCTCGCGTCTCGCTCGTCTGGACGGCCTACGGCACCGAGCGGTCCCTGGCGCTGGACAGCGCCTGGCTCGAGGACGGAGAGTCCGCCACCGCGCTCACCGAGCAGCGTCGGCGGGCGTGCACCGACGACTCGGACGTTCCCGGGCTGCGGCCGTTGATCGAGAAGCGGTACGACGACCTCGGGCTCACCGCCATGATGAACGACCGGCGCGAGGTGGTCGTGTGCATCCAGGACGCGCAACCGCCCTACGACTCCTGGAACACGACGAGCGGCCCGGCCGACTCCGCGCCGGCGCGCGACGTGGCGGCGGCATACGTCGGCGGCTCGACGGACCGCGCCCGGATGCTGACGGGCTTCGCGGGCGACGACGTCGCGAGCGTCGAGCTGGAGACAGAGGACGGCACCGTGATCCCGGCCGAGCTGGCCGACGGGTACTGGGTCGCCTGGAGCACCACCGTGGGCGAGGCCGCCTGGGACGAGGCACGACTGGTCTGGTACCTCGAGGACGGCTCGCGCCACGAGGGGCCCGAGTCCTCCTGACCGCCCCCGGCGGGACGCGCATCTTTCACCCGGTAATGCCGCAGTAACGGCGCCTTCCTAGCGTGCAGGGACCTTGCCCCTGTCCCTGAGGAGTGCTCCGATGCACCTGCCCCGACGAACCCGGCGCCGACACGCCGTGTGGGCGGCGGCCTCGCTCACCGCGGTCGCCCTGCTCGCCAGCCCGCTGTCCGCCACCGCCGACCCGGACCCGACGGCCGGCGACAGCCCGAAGGTCGACACGGCGCTCGCCAGCGCCGTCAAGGGTGGCAAGGACGCCACCTTCTTCGTCGTCCTGAAGGACCAGGCCGACCTCGCCGCGCCCCGCGCGAAGAAGTCCCACGCCGCGCGGGCCAAGGCCACCTACACCGAGCTGAAGAGCCACGCGGAGACGAGCCAGCGCTCGCTCACGGCGTTCCTCGACGCGCAGAAGGTCGGGCACCAGGACTACTGGATCGCCAACACCGTCCAGGTCACCGGCGACGCCGACCTGGTCGCGCAGCTGGCGGAGCGCTCCGACGTCGCCACCATCGTCAAGGAACGGACGTACCAGCTCGACAGCACCGTGAGCGCCGTCGGCGTGGCGGACACCACCGAGGCCGACGGGGCACCCGAGTGGGGGGTCGCGGACATCAACGCGGACGACGTGTGGACGAGCTACGAGGACCGCGGCGAGGGCATCGTCATCGCCAACGTCGACTCGGGCGTGCAGTACGACCACCCGGACCTCGTCGGCAGCTACCGCGGCAACAACGGCGACGGCACGTTCACGAACGACTACAACTTCTACGACGCGACGGGCACCTGCACCGACGGCGCCCCGTGCGACAACAACGGCCACGGCACCCACACGATGGGCACGATGGTCGCCGAGAACGGCATCGGCGTGGCGCCGAACGCGACGTGGATCGCCGCGAAGGGCTGCGAGGCCCGCGAATGCTCGGAAGAGTCGCTGCTCAAGGCGGGGCAGTGGATCCTGGCTCCCACCGACGCGAACGGCGAGAACCCCCGCCCGGAGCTGGCGCCGAACATCGTGAACAACTCGTGGGGCGGCGGCTACACCACCTTCTACGCGGACACGATCGCGGCGTGGGACGCGGCGGGCATCTTCGCGACGTTCTCGGCCGGCAACTCCGGCGACGGCGTCACCTGCTCGACGGCGGAGGCGCCCGGCGCGCAGGCGTCCGTCTACGGCGTCGGCGCGTACGACGCGACCGGCACGATCGCCGGCTTCTCCGGGTTCGGGCCCTCGCTGATCGACGGGTCCGCCGTGCCGAGCATCACGGCGCCGGGCGTCGACGTCCGCTCGACCTGGCCCGGCTCGGAGTACAACACGATCTCGGGCACCTCGATGGCGGCGCCGCACGTCGCCGGCTCCGTGGCGCTCCTGTGGTCGGCGGCGCCGTCGCTCATCGGTGACATCGCCGGCACGCGCGAGGCGCTCGCCGCCGGAGCCCGCGACGTCGACGACACGCACTGCGGCGGCACCGTCGACGCGAACAACGTGTGGGGCGAGGGCAAGCTCGACATCCTCGCGTCGGTCGACCAGGCCCCGCACACCGCGGCGACGGTCACCGGCACGGTCACGGACGAGACGACGGGCGCGGCGCTGCCGAACGTCGTCGTCACGGTGACGAACGCGACCACCGGCACCCGCACGGTCACCACCGGCTCGAGGGGCACCTACCGGATCGCGCTGCTGCCGGGCACGTACGACTTCGCGTTCAGCGGTTACGGGTACGGCACCGCGACGGTCGCCGACGTCGAGCTCGCCGACGGCCAGGAGCTGACGCAGGACGTCACGCTCGCCGCCACCGCCGCGCACCCGGTCACCGGCTCCGTCCTGGACGTCGCCGGCGCCCCGCTGGCCGGGGCCACCGTCGAGGTCACGGGCACGCCGGTCGAGGCGGTCACCACCGCCACCGACGGCTCGTTCACCCTGCCGGCGGTCGCCGAGGGCGACTACACGCTGACGGTCTCGCCCGCCGAGCCCGTCCTGTGCAACGGGGTCTCGCGCAGCGACCTGACGGTGGACGGCGTCGAGACCCGCACGGTCCGGCTCCCGGCACGCACGGACGCCTCCGGCACCAGCTGCGTGCCTGCGGCGTACTCGTGGGTCAAGGGCACCGACACTGTGGCCCTCAGCGGCGACGAGGACGCGGCGACGATCGCGCTGCCGTTCTGGGTCAGCCTGTACGGCGTCGACTACTCCAGCGCGTCGGTCACGACGAACGGCCTGATCAACGTGCTCGGGCCCCGGCTGGGCGACTACGAGAACACCGCCCTTCCGGAGGCCGGTGCGCCCAACGGCATCGTCGCCCCGTTCTGGGACGACCTGACCCTGGACAAGAGGTCCAGCGTGCAGACGGCCACGAAGGGCAAGGCCGGCAAGCGCACGTTCGCCGTCGTCTGGAACAAGGCCAAGCTCGCCTCCGACGGGAGCCGCGTCACCTTCGAGGTCCTCTTCGACGAGGCCACGGGCGACGTCACCTTCCAGTACCAGTCCGTGCCCGACGGCGGCGCCTCGGCGACCGTCGGCCTCGAGAACCAGGCCGGCTCGGACGCCCTCCAGTACTCGTTCGACCAGCCCGTCCTCGCGGCCGGCTCGGCGATCCGCTTCGCGCAGGGAGACTGACCATGCGACTCACCGACCACCGGCGAGCCACCCGGCTCGCCTCCACCCTCCTCGCGGCCGGGCTCGTCCTGTCCGCGGCGCCGCAGGCGCTCGCCGCCGACGGCGACGACGCCATGACCCTCACCGCCGACCAGGCGCAGGAGCTCGCCGACCGCATGGGCGCCGGGCTGTACGGCGACGCCGCGGACGACGGCACGTCGGACACCGAGGACGGGACGTCCGTCGACGCCGAGGCCGGCGCCGGGGCCGCCGAAGCCGGTGCGGAGGCCGCCCCCGAGGCGGACGTCGACCCGACGACCCCCGTGACGTTCACCGCCACGTCGTCGCTCGAGGGCGTGCGCGGCCTCGGCGTCACCCTCCCCGCGAAGGGGCAGCAGTACTTCACGCTGCACAGCCTGGGCAACGTCCAGCTCCACCAGCCGGACGGCAGCACGGTCTGGCAGCGCACCAACGCGTCGCTGTACGCGGACTGGGGCGTCAAGCCCGCGCGGGTGTGGGAGAAGACCATGTACCCGCCGAACGTGCTCATGGGCTACAACGCCGTGAGCCCGTTCTCGCCGGCCTCCGACGCGGGATACGACACCGCCGACCTGACCGGCGACGGGACCCCCGACCTGGTCTTCTCGGCGGCGGTCGGCATGAACCCGCCGGTCGGGGCCACCATCCCCGGCACGACGATGAAGGCCGGCACGCTGGTCACCGTGCTGGACGGCGCGACCGGTGCCACGGCATGGTCGTCGGTGTACTCGTACGCCTCGATGGTCGAGGTCGTCGACGGCACGCTGCTCGTCGCGAACGCGCCCCGGAACAACCAGTACGCCCCCGCGGCCGAGACGGCGACGCTGACCGGAATCCGCTTCACCGCCGCGGACGGCGTGCTCACGCCGTCGGAGACATGGACCTTCGACACGGCGCAGACGGCGGCCGCCACCTGGGGAGGGATCGCCGACCTGGGCGACGGGCGCGTCGCCGTCTCGTGGAACCAGCGCAAGACGGACGCGGCCGCCCCGCGGGGTCACACCCTCGTGCTGGGCGCCGCCGACGGGTCCGTGGCGTGGCAGGCGGACGGCGACCTCTACGGCCGCCAGCTGCACCTGGACGCCGCGCGCGGCCGGCTGGTCGCCCTCGAGCAGCCCGACACCTCCGACGCCGTGTCGTACTCGGTCGTGTCGTACGACCTCGCCACGGGCGAGCGCACCGTGCTCGGCACGCGGGTCAACGCGCTGGCGACGGCGATGACCGTGGGTGACGCCGCGGCCGGCGGCGGGACCGAGTACGTGGTCAGCGAGTCCACGCTCGACGCGAACCGCTACGTCAACGCCGCCACGATCCGGGTGCTGAGCGGCAAGGACGGCACCACCGTCCGCTGGACGTCGACGACCAAGCGCGACGCCGACAACCACGGCGACGCCCCGAGCGTCTGGACCCTCGACGTCGCGGGCGGCCTGCTGGTCGCGTCGGCCCAGGACGACGCCGGTATATCGACGGCCGACAACCCGGGCGGGCTGCGCTACGGCGCGCTCACCGCGTACACGAGCGCCGGCAAGACGACGTGGCGCCGGGACGGCGTCGCCGCGTCGCCCATGTTCCAGCAGGTCTACCGGTCGGGCGGCACGGACTACGTCCGGGTGGTCGACCAGGGGCAGAACGTCCGCACCTACACGGTGGCCAGGGGCAAGGAGAAGGGCCTCACGCCGCTGCAGGGCGACCTCAGCTTCGCCCAGGCGGCGGACCTCGACGGCGACGGGAAGGACGACGTCGTCGCCGGCGGCAGCTCGCACGGCGTGTGGGCCTGGACCGGGCGCTCCCTGGTCACGGGCACGCCGAAGGAGCTGTGGCGCGCGACCGTCCCCGGTGAGGTGCACGACGTCGAGACCGGTGACGTGAACGGCGACGGCAAGCCCGAGGTGATCGTCGCGGCGGACACCGCGACGGTCGTCCTCGACGGGGCCACCGGCACCGTCCTCACGACCATCGACGGTGGCGGGCAGTACATCCGTTCCGTCACCGTGGCCGACGTGAACGGCGACGGCAAGGACGAGGTCGTCGTCCCGACCGACGCGCTGCGCGCGTACGACGCTCGCGGCCGGGAGGTGTGGGCCTACGCGGCGCCCGCGGCCGCCGGCGACGTGGTCTTCTCCGACGCGGTCACCGGCGACGGCCAGGTGTACGCCCAGTACGCGAGCGCCGGCGCGCTCAGCCTCCCGGACGCCGTGGAGAACGGCGTCGCCCTGGACGGGAGGACCGGTGCCGAGAACTGGACCGCCGACCCCGTCGCGCCGGCCGGCGCCGCCGATGGCAAGCTGCACGGCGCGCTGCTGCGCAACGCCGTGTTCGCGTCGCCGAACATCCCGTACGCCGACGGTCACGCCGTCGCCTACACCTGGATCGCGAGCATCGCGCCGAACACGGCCGACGAGTCGGCCGTCGCCACCCCGAGGGTCGTCGTCGAGATCCGCGACGGGCGGACGGGCGAGCTGCTGCTCCAGCAGCCGACCGGCGGCCCGTGGTCGCACGACAACTTCTTCATCGACGGCCCGGGCGACCCGCTGTACGCGCTCAGCTTCGGCACCTTCCGGGGCTTCGGCGCCGACGGCGCCGACACCTCCAGCTCGGTGATCCAGCCGCTGCGCGGCGTGCAGTTCATCACCGGACCGGGGGGTCGCCGGCTGCTGGCCGGCGGGACCGAGGGCGGCGTCGGCGCCTGGGACCCGTCGGTGCTGACCACCGGCTGGGCGTTCCAGTACGGCGTCGGCAGCGGTTCCTCCCTCGGCGGGCGGAACTACCTCGCCGTCGACCTGGACGGGGACGGCGCGGAGGAGATGATCTCGCTCGGCTTCGACCACCACGGGTACGACCGCATGGCCCAGGAGCTGGGCAGCCGGGTGCTGTCGCTGGACGACGACACCCACCAGATGACCACGTTCAAGCTCTCCTGAGGCGCCACTGAACCGGACCCCTCGACCCACTCCCCGGGTCGGGGGGTCCTTCGTCGTCCCTCGATTACAGTTCGACCCCATGACCGCACCCCTGCTGCGGCTGCATCTCCTCGGCGGGTTCCGGGTGACCCGCGACGGCGGTCCCGAGCTCCCCGAGCGCTGGCCGCGTCCCAGCGCCCGCACGCTCGTGAAGCTGCTCGCCGTCGCGGGCGACCACCGGCTGCACCGCGAGCAGGCGACGGACGTCTGCTGGCCCGACGCCGATCCCTCCGCCGCGGTCGGCAGCCTGCGGGTGGCGCTGCACGCCGCCCGCCACGCCCTCGAACCGGAGCTCCCGTCGCGGGCGGCGTCGTCGTACCTCGTGTCGGACGGCGCCATGCTGCAGCTCGACCCGGCGACCGTGTGGATCGACGCCGACCACGCCGAGGCCGCCGCACGGGAAGCGCTCGCCTCGGGCGCACGGTCCGACCTCGCCGCCGCCCTCGGCCTGTTCACGGGCGAGCTCCTGCCCGAGGACCGCTTCGCCGCCTGGGCGCAGTCCCGCCGGGAGCGGACGGGCGCCCTGCGCGACCGCGTGCGGCTCGCGCTCGCGGCGGCCCATCTCGCGGCGGGCGACGTCGCGGACGCCGTCGCCACGGCCGAGGACGTGCTCGCCGACAGCCCCGCGGAGGAGCTCGCGCACCGCGTCCTCATCGAGGCGTTCCTCCGCCAGGGCCTGCGGCGGCGTGCCGTGTACCAGTACCACGCGTGCCGCGAGGCGCTCGACACCGAGCTCGGCGTCCGGCCCGGCCACGAGACCGAACGCCTGCATCAGCTCGCGCTGGACGTCTCCTCGGGCAGCACGCCCACCGGGGCCGCCCTCCCGGCACCGCTGCGCATCCCGGCGGCCACGCCGCTGCGCGGCCGGGACGCCGAGCTGGGGCGGCTCCTCGGCGGCATCGGGTCGGACGGCGGCCCGCCGGTGCACCTGCTCACCGGCGAGGCGGGCATCGGCAAGACGCGGCTGGTCGCGGAGGTCGCGTGGCGGGCCGCGGCCGACGGCGCCGCGGTGCTGTGGGGCGGCGGGCACGATGCCGAGGGCCACACCCCGTACGGCGCGTTCGCCGAGGCCCTCGACGGCTGGCTGGCGGAGCAGGACGCCGACTCCCGGGCGCGCGTCGGCGCGGAGCACCCCGACCTGGTCGCGTTCCTGCCCTCGCTCGGGCGGGCGGACACCCACGGACGCAGCCCCGAGGAGGAGCGGGACCGGCTCTTCCGTGCCACGGCCGCGCTGCTCGGGGACCTCGCCGCGGCCCGCCCCGTCGTCCTCGTGCTCGACGACCTGCATGCGGCCGACGCCGGGTCGTTCCAGCTGCTCGGCCACCTGGCGCGCCGTACCGCCCGCGCCGGCGTACCGCTCCGGTTCCTCGTGACGCTGCGACCGGAGGAGCTGCCCGAGGGGGACCCCCGCCGGGTCGGGCTGACGTCGCTGGAGCGCGGCGGGCTCGCCGTCCGCGAGGAGGTGGAACGCCTCGACCGCGACGCCTGTCTCGCCGTCGCGGCGGACGCCGCCGGGGACGCCGCCGGCGCCGACCGGCTCCGGCGGGTCTGGGAGCTCTCCCTCGGCAACCCGCTGTTCGCCGCCGAGCTCGCCCGCGGCCTCGGCGACGCCCCCGCCGACGCCGGGAGCCCCGACGAGCCCGGTCGTCCCGACGTCCTGCGCGGCGGCGACGTCGCGCCTCACGGCGTGCGCCAGCTCGTCGCGGAGCGCCTGGGGCGGCTCGACGACGACACGCGCCGCGTCATCGAGGCGCTCTCGGCCGCCGGCGGGGAAGCCCCGCTGACCGAGCTGCTCGACGTCGCCGCGACCGGCCTGAACCCGCCGCTCGCGGGGGCGGAAGCCGCCGACGCCGTCGAGCGCGCGCTCGCGGCGTCGCTCGTCGAGGAACGCACCGTCGTGGTCGACGGACGCGCCGAGACGGGGCTGGCCTTCCGGCACCCGCTGGTGCGCCTCACCTGCTACGACCGGCTGAGCGGCGTCCGCCGCGGCCGGCTGCATGTCGCATTCGCGCAGACCGTGCTGCGCCGCCGGCCCGAGGCCGTGGACGTGCTTGCCTCCCACTTCGCCCGCACCGACGACCCGCGCGCCGCGGAGTACCTGCGCCGGGCCGCCGAGCGCGCCGCCGCCCTGTACGCCAACGACTCCGCCGACCAGTACTACCGCGACCTCGTCGCCCGGCTCGACGTGGACGCGGCGCGGGCCAGGCTCGACCACGGCCAGGTGCTGCGCCGCATGGGCCAGTTCGAGGAGGCGGCCGCCGTGCTGCGGCCTGCGCTCGGCGAGTTCGTCCGCCGGGGGGACCACGAACACGCCGTGCTCGCCGCCGCCCGCCTCGCCGAGATGCTGGTACGCACCGGTGACCCCGGCCGCGGCGCCGAGCTGCTGCGCGCACACCCGCCCGACGACAGCACGTCGCCAGAGCAGGCCGCCGCCCACCACGTGGCCTGGTCCGCGCTGCTCAGAATGCAGGGTCGGCACGACGACGGGCTCGCGGCCGCGGACCGAGCCCTGGCCGAGGCGGGCCGCGTGGGCGGGGCGACGGGGCAGGGCCTTGTCGCCCGCGCGCACGCGCTGCGCGCGACCCACTTCGGGATGGCGGGCCGCATCGGCGAGGCGGCCGCGGCGGCGGCCGCCGCGCTCCCCCACGCCGAGGCCTACGGGGACCCGACCCTGCTGGGCAGCATCCTGTCGACCCAGCGCGAGAACGCCCGGCGCGGCGGGCGGCTGCGGGAAGCGGTCGGCATCGGCCGCCGCGCGCTCGACCTCGTCGCGCAGTCCGGCGACCCTGTCCTGACGGCGTTCGAGCGCGCCAACCTCGCCGAGATCCACCTGCTGCTGGGCGAGGTCGACGAGGCCCGCGGACTGGCGCAGGAGGCGGCGGCCGGCGCGGAGGGCGAGGCGACCTGGGTCCTGCCCTACGCCCTCGCCGCGCTCGGGCGGGTGCAGACCGCGACCGGCGAGGTCGAGGACGCCGAGCACCTGCTCCACCGCGCCGTCGAGTCCGCAGCCCGGCTCGCCGACCGACAGGCCCAGCAGGAGGCGAGCATCGCGCTGGCCGAGGCCGTCCTGCGCGCCGGCCGGCCCGCGGACGCGCTGCGCGCGCTGGAGGACGCCGGTGCCGGCGCACCGGCCCTGACCGCCTGGTGCGCGCTGGGCGCCGGCGACCCCGGGCGCGCGCTCGAGGTCTCTGCGGCCGGGGTCGCGCGCGCCCGTGCGGCCGGGGAGCGCCTCGCGGAGGTCGACGCGCAGGTCGCGCACGCGGCCGCCCTGCACGGCACGGGCGAACCGGCGCGCGGCGACGCGGTGCTCGACGAGGCGGGCGACCTCGCCCGGGACCTCCCCTACCCGGCCGGCGTCACCGCGGTGGCGGAGGCCCGCACCCGCTGGGGACGTTCCGCGTAGCGCTACCCTGCCCGGATGCCTGACCACGCCCCGGGCCCCGGCTCGCTCTCCGACCGCCAGCGCGACGTGCTGACCTCGTGGTTCCCGGACCTGGCCGTGGACGCGGACATGAGCTGGGGGCTGGTCGAGACGACGGTGCTGAAGGTCGCGTCGGGCGGCCGGACGTTCGTCGTCAAGGCCGGGGGCGCACGCGACCACCACATCGCGCGGGAGGTGCGGGCGCACCGGGAGTGGACGGCGCCGTGGCTCGCGGGCGCGCCCGCCGCCGGGCCCGACGAGGACCGGGTCGGGCGCCTCGTGCACGCGGACGTCGACGCCCGGGTGCTGGTCACGACCTACCAGCCGGGCCGCCTGGTGCAGGACGACCCCGCGGCGGCGGACCCGGCCACGTACGAGCAGGCCGGCCGCCTGCTCGCCGCCCTGCACGCGCAGCTCGCCGTCGAGGACGCCGGGCACGAGGCCCGCGCCGACGCGAACGCGGAACGACGCCTGGCGCAGGAGCACCGCATCGCCGCCGGTGACGTCGAGCGGCTGCGCGCCCTGATCCGCTCCTGGCCCGCGCCGCCGGCCGTGCTCGTCCCGACGCACGGCGACTGGCAGGGGCGCAACTGGCTCGTGGACGACGCCGGCACGGTGCGCGTGATCGACCTGGGTCGCGCCGAGCTGCGGCCGGCCATGAGCGACCTCGACCGGCTCGCCGCGCGGGAGTTCCGCCGGTACCCGGGGACGGAGGAGGCGTTCCTCGCCGGGTACGGGCACGACCCGCGCGAGCGGAGGCCTGGTTCCGCTCCCGGGTGCGCGAGGCGATCGGCACCGCGGTGTGGGCGTACCAGGTGGGCGACGAGGCGTTCGAGGCGGAAGGACACCGCCGAGTCGCGGAGGTGCTGGCCGACGCCCGCGGATAGCTCACCGCGGGGCGGCGAGGTGCTCCTCCCACGGCAGCAGCGTCACGGGGTGCGGCGGGTGGTCGGACGCCCGCAGCGTCAGGTCGACGACTGCCGCGCGCACCCGGGCCCACTCGGCGTCCCCGCCGGACGAGCCCGGCCCGCCCGACGGGCCCTGCTCGGTCTCGAGGATCTGCTGCAGCACCAGCACCGCCCGCGCCTGGTCGACGCGGTGCGCGGTCCCGGCTCGGGTGGCGGCCCGCACCACCTGGGCGGCGAGGGCCTCGCCCCGCGAGCCCGGCGCCAGGGGCGCCGAGCTCGCCAGCCGCAGCGGCAGCGGGGCCGCGCGCAGCGACCAGCGCGCGCCGGAGGCGTCGTGCGCCACGATGCGCGTCGGGCCCCGCAGCAGCGACGCCACCAGCAGCGCGACGGCGACCAGCACCGCGAGCGCCGTCACCGTCCAGGCCCAGCCGACAGCCCGCGAGCCCTCGGGGTCCACGAGCACGAGCACGGCGGCCCACACCCCCCACGTGCTCATGCAGCCGAGCGCCACGAGGGCGAAGATCACGGCCGCTGAGGCGTCCCCGGGACGCCGACGTCGAGTGCTCATACCTCTGAGTTGCCGGCAGCGTCCCGATCGCTACCTCCGACCCGCGACCCGCCGTCTACGCTCGCACCGTGACACGCCCCGCGAGCCGGCCGTGACCGGCTCGGGCCGCCGTCCGGCGAAGGCCTTGCTGCCGCCCCTGTGGGTCCCTGCGCTGCTGCTCGTCGTGATCCTGCCGCTCACGGGCGCACTGCCCGCGGACGAGGCACGATCCCTCGCCGCGCTGACCGCCCCGGTGCTCGGGTTCGTCGTGCTGCTCACCGTGGTCGCGGAGCTCTGCGCCGGCGCGGGACTGTTCGACGCCGTCGCGGACGGCGCCGCCCGGCTCGCGCGCGGGCGAGCGGTGGCGCTGTGGTTCCTCGTCGCCGCCGTCGCGACGGCGTGCACCGTGGTGCTGTCCCTCGACACGACCGCGGTGCTGCTCACCCCAGCCGTCGTGGCGGTCGCGCGCCGCGTGGGCCGCGACCCGCTCCCCCTGGCGCTCACCGTGCTCGCGCTCGCCAACACGGCGTCGCTCCTGCTGCCCGTCTCCAACCTCACCAACCTCATGGCGGCGCCCTCGTTCGACGGCGGCTATCTCGGCGTGATGGCCGCGCCCGCCGCCGCGGTGGTCGTCGTCGTGGTCGCCGCGCTCGCCGTCCTGCACGCGCCGGCGTTGCGCGGCGCGTACGCCGTGCCGGAGCGCCGCCGGGCCGCCGACCCGGTGCTCCTGCGGGTGGCGGCGGTCGTCGTGGTCCTCATGGGCGCCGGCTTCGCCGCCGGGCTCCCGGTGCTGCTCGTGGCCCTGGCCGCCGTCGTCGCCCTCGGCACGGCGACGGCGTGGCGCCGCGCGCCGCTGCTCGTCCCGGTGCGGGAGATGGTGCCGTGGCGCACGGTCGTGGTGACCGCGGGCCTGTTCGCCGTCGTCGGGACCTGGCACGCGCACGGGCTCACCGACGTCCTCGCCCCGCTCGTGGGCACGGGCGACGACGCCGGCAGCCTCGCCCAGGTGGCGGCCGTGGGTGCCGCGTCGGCGAACGCGGTCAACAACCTGCCCGCCTACCTGGCGCTCGCCCCGACCGTGGCAGGCGACGACACGCGCCTGGCGGCGCTGCTCGTCGGCGTCGACGCCGGGCCGCTGGTCACGCCCTGGGCGTCGCTCGCCACGCTGCTGTGGCTGCAGCAGTACCGCCGCCACACGTTCTCCGCGCCGGGCGGCCTGGTGCGCCGGGCCGTCGTGCAGGGCGTCGTGGTCGCCCCGCTCGCGGTCGGCGCCGGCATCCTCGCGCTCGTGGTCGGAGGCTGACGCCCGGCCTCATGGCCGCCAGGTCCGGAGCACGTCGACCAGCAGCTCCTTCTCTGCCGCCTGCACCCGCGCGCGCAGGGCGGGGACGTCGTCGTCCGGGAGCACCGGGACCTGGACCTGGGCGAGGACGGGTCCCTCGTCGTAGTCCGCGGTCACGACGTGCGCCGTCGCTCCTGACGCCGTCCGGCCCGCCGCCAGGACCGCGGCATGGACGTGGTCCCCGAACATGCCGACGCCGCCGAACTCCGGCAGCAGGGCGGGATGGGTGTTGACGACCCGGCCGTCGTACCTGGCGAGGACCCGCGGGCCGAGCCTCTTCATGTACCCGGCGAGGACCACGACGTCGACGTCAGCGACGACGAGCGCGTCCAGGATCGCGGCGTCGAGGGCTCCCGGGTCGGGATGTGTCGCGCCGCTCAGGTGGGCCGTGGGGACGCCGTGGCGTCGCGCGACGTCGAAGATCCCCGACCGGCTGTTGTTGCCGACCACCGCGCGCACGTCGACGGCGCCGGACGCGAGGACGTGCGCGGCCGTGCTGCCCGCGCCGGAACCCAGCAGGGCGATGCGCAGCGGGCCGGGGGCACGAGGGGGCTGCGCTGCGGTCACGACGTGAGCCTGCCAGACCCGGGCACCGTCAGGCCGTGGCCCACACCCCCAGCTCGTTCCCGCTCGGGTCGAGGAAGTGGAAGCGGCGGCCGCCGGGGAACTCGTACGGCCCGTCGACGACGCGCCCGCCCGCTGCGGTGACCGCGTCGCGCGTCGCGTCGAGGTCGTCCGAGTACAGCAGGACGAACGGGCCGCCGCGGGAGATGTCGGAGGCCTCGGCGAGGCGCAGGCCGCCCGCCTCGGCAGGCGCCTGCTCCGCCGCCGTGCGGATGCCCGCGTACGCGGGGCCGTACGGGACGAACTCCCAGCCGAAGGCCGCGGCGTAGAACTCCTGCGCCGCCGCGAGGTCGGTCACCGGCAGCTCGAGGTAGTCGATGGTGTGGTGGACGCCGTGCGCGTGCTCGCTCATCCCGGCAGCATCCCGCGGCCCTCCGACAGCCTCCTGACCAGCGGGGCCGGTAGGCTCGCCCGATGCTCAAGAACCTGCGGCGAGCGCTCGCCGGCACGTACTGGCGGCTCAGCCGCTGGTCCCTCCGGAGCGAGCCCGTCCCGCCGCAGGCGGGCGTGCTGGTCGGCGCACCGCACACGTCCAACTGGGACTTCGTGCTCATGCTCGCCATCTCGTGGCAGCTCGGCCTGGACGTGCGGTGGCTCGGCAAGCACACCCTGTTCTCCGGCTGGCGCGGCCCGATCATGCGCGCCCTCGGCGGCATCCCCGTCGACCGGCGCGACCCCAGCCGCGTGGTCGAGGACGTCCTCGCGCACGTCCGCGCCGGCGAGGTGTTCCACCTCGTCGTCACGCCCGAGGGCACGCGCTCGGGCGACGGGTGGAAGTCGGGGTTCTACCGCATCGCCCGGGCCGCGGACCTGCCCGTGACGCTCGGGTACGTGGACCGCACCACCATGACCACCGGGCTCGGGCCGACGGTCCACCTCACCGGCGACGTGCGCGCCGACATGGACGTCATCCGCGCGTTCTACGCCGACAAGGCGGGCCTGCGACCCGCCCTGCGCACCGAGCCGCGCCTGCGCGACGAGGACCGGCCGGCCTGACCCGCCGCTAGGCTCGCCGTCGTGCCGGAGACCACGCCCCCCACCACCGCACTGCCCGACGGGGTCGCGCTGCGCATGCTGCGCCACGACGACGGCCCAGCGCTCGCCGCCGCGTACGCCCGCAACCGCGCCCACCTGGAGCCGTGGGAGCCCGTGCGGCCGGCGGAGTTCTACGAGGCGGAGCGGCAGACCCAGCTGGCCGCCACGGAGCTGAGCTCGCACGAGGCCGGCCGGTCCGTGCCCCTGGTCCTGGAGCGCGACAGCGCGATCGTCGGGCGCGCGAACCTCTCCGACATCGTGCGCGGGGCGTTCTGCAACACCCACCTGGGCTACTGGGTGGACGGCGAGCTCGCAGGGCGGGGCGTCATGACCGCAGCCGTGGCGGCCGCGTGCGCGCACGCCCGCGACGACCTGGGGCTGCACCGCGTCCAAGCGGCGACGCTGCTGCACAACGGGGCGTCACAGAAGGTGCTGGCGCGGACCGGGTTCGACCGCATCGGCACCGCTCCGCGGTACCTCCGGATCGCCGGCCGCTGGCAGGACCACGCCCTCTTCCAGCGCATCCTCCACGACGACTGACGCGCCGGCGGCCGACCCGGCCCGCCGTCGCCTCCGCACGACGAGCGCGGCCACCCCGCCGGCGGCGCCGAGCACCAGCACGACGAGCCCGGCGCCCACCCAGGGCGCCGCGTCCGCGCGCCCCGCGGCGGCGTCGGCCCGGGAGGCGGCCGCGTCCAGGTCGCCCGCGGCGAGGTCGGCCTGCGCCCGCGCCGACGCCCGGTCGACGCCGAGGACGAGCGCCCCGAGCCCGGACACGGGGTCGCGGTCGGCCGCCGCGGCGCGGCCGGCCTCGCCGACCCGGGTCATGACGGCGGCCGCCCGGGGCAGCAGGGTGGCGAGCCCCGCGTAGTCGTCCGCGCCGGACGCCCCTTCGTACGCCGCGCGCACCGGCGCCGGCACGTCGAGCCCGGCGGCCTCGGCCGCGGCCTGCACGGCGCCGGCGTCCTGCGCGGCGCCGTCGAGCGCGCCCCGCACGTCCTTCGCGTCGCCGAACTCCCAGTCGGTCATGGCGGTGCGCAGCCCGAGCGGCGGGGACCACGCACCGTCGGCGTCGTCGAGGGCCGCGTAGGCGTCGCGCGCGGCGGCCCGGGGCTTCAGCGCGGACCGCTGGTCGGCATCGAGCACCCACGTGCGCAGCACCTTCGGCGCGCCGGCGACCTCGCCGCGCGTCTCGACCAGGTCGAGGAACCGGCGCCAGTCGGTGCGGCCCCAGTTCTCGTCCGTCGACCCGGGCCGCTCGTACGCGCTCTGGCCCGCCTGGGCCGCCGAGACCACCGCGGTGAACGTGTCGTCGTCCAGGTTGCCCAGCAGCTTCTGCACCACCGTGTACGACGCCGCGTACCCGTACGCCTCGGCGTCCTCGTCGAGCTCCCCGGGCCTCGCGTCCCACGCCGACAGGGGCACGGCCACGTCGGCGTCGCGGTCGGGCGCGTCCCACGGGTCGGACTTCCCGCCCGTCAGGGCCACGACACGGTGCGCGACCACCTCCGTCATCCCCTCGGACAGCCAGCGCTCCTTCAGGCGGTCCGGGTTCAGCCAGGCGTGCCCGAGCTCGTGGTACAGCGTGGCCTCGTCCAGGTCCTCCGGGATGACGATCTCGTCGTTGTCCGGGTCGAACCACGCGTAGCCGAGCACCTTGGGCGACACGTCCTCGCGAATCGTGTCGAGGCCGCCGGGCCACGGCCGCCCCACGAGGTCCTCCAGCACGGGCAGCCCCGTGGTCAGGCGCTTCGCGACGAACCGGGTCCACCGCTCGTCCCCCGGGAAGCTCTGCAGCGTGAGGGTGGTGTCCCCCACCTCGACGGCCTTCTCGTCCGCCTTCTTCGGGTCGCGCGCCGACACGACCGCCCAGATGCCGTCCTTGTCGGTGTTCTCCGTGGCCGTGTACGTGACGGTCTTGCCGGACCGCTCGTGCGTGAACACGTCGGACGTCGCGTCGAACGTCATCGACGCAGGCAGCACCACCTCGACCGTCGTGCGCCCGGCGTCGCCCACGCCCGGCGTCGCGAACGTCGCGAACCCGTCCCCCACCCGCGTGTAGTCCTCCGACCGCACCGGCTCGCCCGGGACGACGAAGCTCCACTCGATGGTGCGGGTGCTCCCGTACCGCAGCGGCGCGAACGTCGCCACGGCGTACCGGGTGCTCGGGTCGTCGGTCCCCTCCAGCCGCACGGGCAGCGACGCCCCGCCGCTGGTGGCGCGCACGTCCTGGGCTCCGGCCGGGACCGGCACCGCGTAGCTCGTGTAGTAGTAGTACGTCAGCCCGCGGTCGGGCGTGACGTTGCCGATGGTGGTGGTCATGGTCGCCCGCACCTCGGTGTCCTTCGCCCGCAGCACGTAGCGGCTGTGCGACTCCTCCGTGAGCCCTTCGTCGGCGACGGCGGCCGGGCCTGCGAGCAGCAGCGCCGCGACGAGGCCGGCGCCCAGCACGGTGGGCAGCGCGGCGGTGGGCGCGGCGCGACGGCGGCGCGCAGGCAGGGGGGTCACGCGCGCATCTTTGCGTGCGCCGTCCGGGCGTCGCAAGCGCCCGTCCGCGTGCGCGACGCCGCCGCGTGCGGTAGACCGGTGACCGTCGGGCCGCGGAGGGGGACGCCATGAGCACTGACGAGAGCACTGACGAGGGCACCGGCGGCGGCGTCCGTCAGGTCACGGACGCCGGGTCGATGACGATCGCCCTGCTGACCGCGTGCTCCGAGCCCGACCTCGGCATCCGCGCGCGGGTGGTGCAGGAGCTGCTCGACGAGGCCAGCGGCGACCCGCGCCTCGCGCGCGAGGTCATCACCACCATGCTGACCGCGTCGGTGATGTCCCTGCGCGCGTACACCGACGCCACCCGGCGCGACCCGCAGGCCGTGCTGCGCGCCCTCGGGGCGAGCTGGTCGCAGCGATCCCTCAGCGCTTGACGCCGGGCCGCCTCGACCGTGTCCTGAGGCCGCGCGCGTGTCCTGAGGCCGCGCGCCCGCCGGGGGAGTCGACGGGCACGCGGCCGCAAGTCCTACTCGTGCACCACCGTCACGGCGCACGGCGCGTGCCGCACGAGACGGTCGGGCACGGAGCCGCGGACCCGGCCGACCCGGCGCGCGCGCTCGTGCCCGCCCGTCACCACGAGGTCGTCCGAGCGCAGCACCGACAGCAGGGCGCCGGGGACGGCTCCGCCGCGCGACTCGACCGACCAGCGGACCGCGGGGTACTTCTCCCCCCAGCGCGAGGCCTGCGCCTCCAGGTCGGCCCGGGCCTCGGCCCGGAGCCGTCCGAGCCATGCCAGGTCGCCCTCGGTGACGCCCACGAACATCCCCTCGTCGACCGCGTGCGCCGCCACCAACGGGACGCCGGCCCGGTCGGCCGCGTCGAACCCGGTCTCGAGCACGCGCTCCGACGCGTCGCGCGGGTCGACGGCGACGACCACGCGGCGCGGGGGCTGGACGCGGGCTGCGCGCGGGACGACGACCACGGTCCCCGGGGCCACCCCCGCCACCGAGGACGAGACCGAACCCATGTGGACCCGGTCGAACGTGCCGACGCCACGTCTTCCCACGACGACGACCGCCCCGTGGCGGGCCTCGTGCACGAGGACGGCGCTCGCGTCCCCGCGCACCGTCGCGAATCCGACGTCCGCGCTGTCCGCCGAGTGCGCGCCGACCCGCGCCGTGCGGTCGAACCGCGCCCGCGCCCGCGCGAGCAGGTCCTCCGCGTCGGCCCGCGGGTCGGGAGACCACGACGCGGTCGCCCAGGCACCCACGCCGACGGGGACCGCGTACGCGTGAATCACGACGAGCGCGGCCGCCAGCCGGGCCGCCTCGCCGGCCGCCCACATCATGGCGTGGTTGCCACCCTCCGAGCCGTCCACGCCGACCACCACGGTCCTCACGCGCCCGCTCCTGCTGCTGAGATCCATCGCGCTCCTTCCCGAGGACAACAGTGAGCCACCGCACCCCTCGCGCTCGGAAGTGCCGAACGCCTCCTGCCGCGGTCCGGTCGGCCCTCGCCCCCGGGCCGAAGGTCCCGATCGGGACCTTCGGGGCCGTCGAGGACTACGGTGAGAGGGTGAGCTCGCGGCGGCCACGCGCGGACCAGGACATCGACGTCCTGCTGGACGCGGTCGTGTCGGTGGGCCGGGGCCTCGAGCTGGAGACGACGCTGCAGCAGGTCGTGCGGGCCGCCGCCACGGTCGTCGACGCCCGCTACGCGGCCCTGGGCATCCTCGGCGACGACGAGCGCATCGCCCGCTTCCTCACCGTCGGGATGACGGCGGCCGAGGTCGAGGCGGTGGGACCCCGCCCGACCGGGCACGGGATCCTGGGCGACGTCATCCGCCACCGGCGACCGTTGCGCCTGCCGGACGTCGCCGCCCATCCCCGCTCCGTCGGCTACCCGCCGAACCATCCCCCGATGCACAGCTTCCTGGGCATGCCGCTCCAGGTCCACGGGAAGCCCTTCGGCAACCTCTACCTCACCGAGAAGCGCGGCGGCGGAGAGTTCACGGAGGACGACCAGCGGCTCCTGGAGGCGTTCGCGTCGGCCGCGAGCGTGGCCGTCGAGAACGCCCGCCTGTACGAGGAGGCGCGGCTGCGCGAACGATGGTCGCGGGCGGACGACGAGATCGCCCGCCGGTTGCTCGCCGGGGAGGAACCCGACGCGGTGCTCGACCTCGTCACCACGGGGGCGACCACCGTCGCGGCAGCCGACACCGCAGGGATCGCGGTCCCCTCGGACGACGGCCCGGCCGGTGGTGTCCCGACCCTCACCATCCGGGCGGCGGTCGGGATCCGGGCGGAGGCGCTGCGCGGCAGGGCGCTGCGCAGCGCCGGGTCCTTCCTCGCGAGGGCGTTCGTCGAGGGTCGGCCCATCGTCTCCCCGGACGCGTCGGCGGACGACCGGGCACAGCTCGTCATGCACCCTGACGGCACCGTCGGCCCGCTCGCCGTCTTCCCGCTCGTCGGGCGAGGACGCCGCGTGCTCGGCGTCCTGGCCGTCGGGAGGGTCCGGGGTGCCGAACCGTTCCGCGACGTCGTGATCGAGGCGCTCGGCGCGTTCGCCAACCAGGCCGCGGTGGCGCTCGAGCTGGCAGAGCGGCGCGCGGACGCAGCCCGGCTGGCCGTGGTGCGCGACCGGGACCGCATCGCTCGCGACCTGCACGACCTGGCCGTCCAGCGGCTGTATGCGACGGGTCTGTCCCTGCAGTCGATCGACCGCCGCCTCGCGGACCCTCGGCCCCTCGACCCGGACGGGCGGCAGGACCTGGGGTCGCGCGTGAGCGAGGCGATCGACCAGATCGACGAGACGATCGTCCTGATCCGCACCACCATCCGCGATCTCCGCGACCCGGGGAGCGACGCCCCGCGCCGGGTCGCCACCCGTTCGCTGCTGCTCGCCGAGGTGGAGGCGGCGGCGCACTCCCTCGGCTTCACCCCGACCGTCCGGTTCGAGGGGCCGATCGACGCCCAGGTGCCCTCGACGACGACGGCGCACCTCGTCGCGGTGCTGCGCGAGACGTTGTCGAACACCGCACGGCACGCGCGGGCCAAGCGGGTCCACGTGCGGCTGCGTGTTGCCGACGACCTGGTGCTCACCGTGACGGACGACGGCTCGGGGACCTCCCCCGACGCGCCGCGCAGCGGGCTCGCCAACCTCTCCCGACGGGCCACGGAGCTCGGCGGCTCGTTCGAGGTCGGCCCGGGCCCCGCCGGGGGCACCACGGTGCACTGGCGGGTGCCGCTGCCGAAGATGTCCTGACGGTGCCGTCCCGGCGTGTCAGAGCGGTGGGTCAGGACGGGGGCGACGAGTGGTCCGCCTCGCCGGGCCGGGCGGTCTGCTCGAGCCGCGCGGCGAGCACGGCGGCCTGCACCCGACGCTCGAGCCCGAGCTTCGCCAGCAGGCTCGACACGTAGTTCTTCACGGTCTTCTCCGCCAGGATCAGCTCGGTCCCGATCTGCCGGTTCGTCATGCCCTCGCCGACCAGCCCGAGGATGCGCCGCTCCTGCGGTGTGAGGTCGCCGAGCGGGTCGTGGTCCTCGCCCTGGTGGCGCAGGCGCGCCATCACCCGGCTCGCGGCGCGCGGGTCGAGCATGGATCCGCCCGCCGCCACCGTCCGGATCCCGGACACGAGGTCGCTGCCGCGCACCTGCTTGAGCACGTAGCCCGACGCGCCGGCGAGGATCGCGTCGAACAGCGACTCGTCGTCGTCGAACGACGTGAGCATGAGGACCGCGGCATCCGTGCGCGACCGCAGCTCCCGGCACACCGTGACGCCGTCGCCGTCGGGCAGGCGCACGTCGAGGACGACGACGTCCGGCCGCACGGAAGGCACCCGGGCGAGGGCCTCGGCCGCCGTCGCTGCCGTGCCGACGACCTCGAGGTCGTCCTCCATCCCGAGCAGGTCGGCGACGCCGCGGCGCACCACCTCGTGGTCGTCGACGAGGAACACCCGCACGGGCGCGCCGGTCATGACCTCACGCTAGACCCCCGGGGCGCGTCGTGAGCGGTGACGGCGCGGTGATCAGCCGTCCAGGTCCCGGAGGCGCGCGACGCTCGGCTCCCGCTCGGACTGCAGCCGCGCGGCGACGTCCTCGGCCGCGCGGATCGTGCGCAGCACGTTGCCGCTGGTGAGGCCGCCCAGGTCGGCGTCGGACCAACCGCGGTCCGCGAGCGCCGCGAGCAGGCTCGGGTAGCCGGAGACGTCGCGCAGCTCGTCGGCGAAGCCGCCGGCCCCGTCGTAGTCGCCCCCGAGCCCGACGTGCGCCGCCCCCGCGACCTCCCGCACGTGCTCGACGTGCGCGACGACGTCGTCGAGCGTCGTGGGGGGCTTGGGGTGTGTCTCGGCCCAGGCGGTGGCGAACCGGTCGAACTCGGCATGGTCGTTCGGCGCGATCCCGGCCGCCTTCGCGGCCTCACCGGTCTGCGCGCGCCACTCCCCGATCGCCGGGGTGACGAAGCTCGGCACGAACGTCACCATGCAGACGCCGCCGTTGTCGGCGAGGCGGGCGAGGACGTCGTCGGGCACGTTGCGCGGCACGTCGCAGACGGCGCGCGCGGAGCTGTGCGAGAAGATCACCGGCGCCTCGGAGACGTCGAGCGCCGCGCGCATCGTGCCCGCCGAGACGTGCGACAGGTCGACGAGCATGCCGAGCCGGTTCATCTCGCGCACCACCTCGCGCCCGAACGCGGTCAGCCCGCCCCGTTCGAACCGGCCGTCGGCGGCCGGGGCGTCGGTCGCGGACTCCGCCCAGGGGTTGTGGTGGTTGTGCGTGAGCGTCATGTAGCGCACACCGACCTCGTGGAGCATGCGCAGCGCGCCCATCGACGAGTCGATCGACTGCCCGCCCTCCGCACCCATGAGCGACGCGATCCGACCCTCGGCCCACGCGGCGACGACGTCGTCCGCGGTCAGCGCGAGCCGGAAGTGCTCCGGCCAGCGCGCCACCATGCGGCGCACGGCGTCCACCTGCTCCAGGGTCGCCGTGACCGCAGCGCTGCCCGGCAGGTTGGACGGCACGTAGACCGACCAGAACTGGGCGCCCACTCCCCCGGCCCGCAGGCGCGGCACGTCGGTGTGCGTGCGGCCCTCGGTACCGGCCTCGACGTCCAGTCGCGACCAGTCGTACGCGACCTGGTCGCGCGCCTCCCACGGGAGGTCGTTGTGCCCGTCCCAGACGGGGTGCTCGCGCAGGAGGGCGGCGATCCTGTCGGTCTGCTCGGTCGTCATGTCGCGACCCTACCGACCGGAAAACCCTTGGCGCCCTGGCGCTGCCCTGGTGCAATGGGTGTCGACCCCGTCCGAGCAGACCGAGCGAAGGAGCCCTCCGATGCGTGCAGCCGTCATGTCCCCGCACATCGACGCACCCACCCACGCAAAGGACAGGACGCTTGGCACGCACGCTCAACCTCGGGATCCTCGCGCACGTCGACGCCGGTAAGACCAGCCTCACGGAGCGGCTCCTGCACACCGCCGGAGCCATCGACGCCGTCGGCAGCGTCGACGCCGGCAGCACCCAGACCGACACCCTCGCCCTGGAGCGACGCCGCGGCATCACCATCCGCTCGGCGGTCGCCTCGTTCGCGGTGGGCGACACCACCGTCAACGTCGTCGACACACCCGGTCACCCCGACTTCGTCGCCGAGGTCGAGCGCGCCCTCGGCGTGCTCGACGGTGCGGTCCTCGTGGTCTCCGCCGTCGAGGGCGTCCAGGCACAGACCCGCGTCCTCGTGCGCGCCCTGCGCCGGTCGCGCATCCCCACGGTGGTGTTCGTCAACAAGATCGACCGGCCGGGGGCCCGCGCCGACCTGGAGCTCGACGGCCTCCCCCTGGTCCCGCTGGGAGTCGTCGAGGCCGCAGGCACTCCGGCAGCCGCCTGGCGGCCGCGGCTCGACGCCGACCGCGCGCTCGACGTCGTCGCCGACCACGACGACGGCGTGCTCGCCGAATACGTCCGCACCGGCGCCGTGGGTGCCGAGCGCCTGCGTGCGTCCGTCGCGGACCTGTCGCGGCGCGGGCTCGTGCTCCCCGTGCTGGGCGGCTCGGCGATCACCGGTGCCGGGGTGGACCAGCTGCTCGCGGCGCTGCCCGAGCTGCTGCCCGCGGCCGACGGCGACCCCGACGGGCCGCTGTCGGGCCGGGTGTTCAAGGTGGAGCGCGGCCCCGCCGGCGAGCGCGTCGCGTACGCGCGGCTCTGGTCCGGCACGCTGCGCGAGCGGGACCAGGTGGGCGCGGACAAGGTCACCGCGGTGCGCGTCGTGCGTCGCGGGAGCGCGGTGGAGCGCACGGAGGCGCGCGCCGGCCAGGTCGCGCAGCTGTGGGGGCTCGCGGGCGTCCGGGTCGGCGACGACCTGGGCGAGCCGCACGACGGCGACCGGTTCCGGTTCTCCCCGCCCGTGCTGGAGACGGTCGTCGTGCCGGACGAGCCGACCGAACGGGGCGCGCTGCACGCCGCGCTCACGCAGCTCGCCGAGCAGGACCCGCTCATCGGGCTGCGGCTCGACGACACCGGCGACGCGGCCCTCTCGCTCTACGGTGAGGTGCAGAAGGAGGTGGTCGGGGCGACGCTCGCCGAGGAGTTCGGCGTCGCCGTGTCGTTCCGGGAGACGACGACGTTCCACGTGGAACGGCCGGTCGGCGTCGGGTCCGCGGTCGAGCGCATGGGCGACGACGTCAACCCGTTCAACGCCACCGTCGGCCTGCGCGTGGAGCCGGCCCCGGTCGGGTCGGGCGTGCGCTTCCGGCTCGGCATCGAGCCCGGCTCGCTGACGCTGGCGTTCCGGCGCGCGGTCGAGGAGACCGTGCTCTGCACGCTGCAGCAAGGGCTGCGCGGGTGGCAGGTCGCGGACTGCACGGTCGTCCTCACCGAGTCCGGGTACGTGCCGCCGCCCCCGTACGGGTGGAGCGTGTACTCGAGCTCGGCGAGCGACTTCCGCCGCCTGACGCCGCTGGTGCTCCTGACGGCGCTCCGCCGCGCCCGCACCACGGTGCTCGAGCCGGTCCACGGGTTCACGCTGGACGTCCCGCACGACACCCTCACCGCGGTGCTGCCCCTGCTGGCCCGGTCCGACGCCGTCCCCCTGTCGACCGTGACGCGCGGCGACCGCGCCGTGGTGGAGGGCGACGTACCGGCGGCGCGCCTGCACCGCCTGCACCAGCAGCTGCCGGGGGCCACGCGCGGCGAGGGCGTGCTCGACTCGGTGTTCGCCCGCTACCGCCCCGTGCGGGGCGAGGCGCCCGTCCGGCGGCGCCGTGGCGCCGACCCGCTGCACCGCGAGGAGTACCTGCGGTCCGTCGGCCGCCAGGCCTGACCTCCCGCCGCCCGCCGGGCAGCGCGCCCGTCAGCCGCGGCGGTCGCCGCGCAACCGGTCGATCTCGCGCCGCTCGCGCTTGGTGGGCCGGCCGGCCCCGCGGTCGCGGACGCCCACGGCCTCCCGCTCCTGCCGCGTGGGCGCGGGCGGGCTCTCGTCGCGGTACGCCTTCACCGCCAGCGGCGCGCCCACACGCTTGGGCAGCAGCTCGACGACGACCACCTTGCGGTCACGCAGCGGGTCGCGCCAGGTGATCGTGTCGCCCACCGCGACCGACGTCGCGGGCTTCGCGACCGTGCCGTTCACCCGCACCCGCCCCGCCCGGAGCAGCGCGGCGGACGACGACCGGCTCTTGAAGAGCCGCACCGCCCACAGCCACACGTCCACGCGCACGACGTCAGCCTCTCACGGGGCGCCCCGGCTCCGACCGGCTACTTGGCCGACGCCGGGTCGCTGTCGCCGATGTGCCCGGGCGCGGTGACGGCGAGCACGCGCTGCACGAACGCGCAGTACTCGTCCATGTAGTGCCGCAGGAACCCGGCGGTGCTGTCGTTGCTGACCTCGCCGTCCACGCCGAAGTCGTCGGCGACGTAGGTGATGTACGCCTCCGGGGAGTTGAGCTGCGGGGCGTCGAGGAAGCTGAGGACGGCGCGCATCGACGACTGCATCACCGCGGTGCCGATGCCGCCCGGCGAGGCGCCGATGATGCCGACGGGCTTGCGCGCGAAGGAGTTCTGTCCCCAGGGCCGCGAGCCCCAGTCGATCGCGTTCTTCAGTGCCCCCGGGATGGACCGGTTGTACTCCGGGGAGACGATGAGCAGCCCGTCGGACGCCTCGACCGCCGCCTTGAAGCTCCGGCCCTCGGGCGGGTAGTCGGCGTCATAGTCCCAGCTGTAGAGCGGGAGGTTGCCGATGGGGATCTCCGTGAACTCGAGGTCCGCCGGTGCCAGCCGGACGAGCGCCTGCGACAGCGTCCGGTTGATCGACCCCCTGGCGAGGCTCCCGACGATGTAGCCGATCTGGTGCGTCATGGTGACTCCCTGCTCCTTCGGTGACCGAAGGCCCGACGGCGGACGTCGGCAGGCCTCTCCCATTCTGCGCGGGCAGGTCGGCGCAGGCGCGCGCTGGGGACGCCCGGCAGGTGTCGGGGCGGCCCCGTTGCTAGCGTCTGCCCCATGGCTGAACCCCAGGCCGACGTGCGCGTCGAGGAAGACCTGCTCGGACCGCAAGAAGTCCCTGCGCAGGCGTACTACGGGATCCACACCGTCCGGGCGATCGCGAACTTCCCGATCTCCGGGACGACCATCAACGACGTGCCGGAGATGATCCGCGGCATGGTGATGGTGAAGAAGGCGGCGGCGCTCGCGAACCGGGAGCTGCGCGCCATCCAGCGGGACGTCGCGGACGCCATCATCGGTGCGTGCGACGAGGTGCTGGTCAAGGGCCGGTGCCTCGACCAGTTCCCCATCGACGTGTTCCAGGGCGGTGCCGGCACCAGCGTCAACATGAACACCAACGAGGTGGTGGCGAACCTCGCGCTGGAGCTGTCCGGCTTCCCCAAGGGCCGTTACGACGTCATCAACCCGAACGACCACGTCAACAAGTCGCAGTCCACCAACGACGCCTACCCCACGGGCTTCCGCCTGGCCGTGCACGCCCTCGTCGACGCGCTGGTCGTCGCCGTGCGCCGCCTGTCGCGGTCGCTGGACGAGAAGGCGTCGGAGTTCGCGAACCTGCCCAAGATGGGTCGCACCCAGCTGCAGGACGCGGTGCCGATGAGCCTGGGCCAGGAGTTCGCGGGCTTCTCCGTGAACGTCGCCGAGGAGGTCAAGCGCCTCCGCATCGCGGCCGACCTGCTGCTCGAGGTGAACCTGGGCGCGACGGCGATCGGCACGGGCCTCAACACCCCGCCGGGCTACCCGAAGGTGGCGGCACGGCGGCTCGCGGAGGTGTCCGGGCTCGCCACCGTGCCGGCGGAGAACCTCGTCGAGGCCACGTACGACAACGGCGCCTACCTGGCCGTGCACTCCGCGGTGAAGCGGCTGGCGGCCAAGCTGTCGAAGATCTGCAACGACCTGCGCCTGCTGTCCTCGGGGCCGCGCGCGGGGCTCAACGAGATCAACCTGCCCGAGCTGCAGGCCGGCTCGTCGATCATGCCCGCCAAGGTGAACCCGGTGATCCCCGAGGTGGTGAACCAGGTCTGCTTCAAGGTGATGGGCAACGACGTGACCATCACGCACGCCGCCGAGGCGGGGCAGCTGCAGCTCAACGTCATGGAGCCCGTGCTGGCGGAGTCGATGTTCGAGTCGATCCGCCTGCTGACCAACGCGTGCGACGCGCTGCGCACCAAGTGCGTCGTCGGGATCACCGCGAACGCCGAGGTGATGCGGCAGCACGTGCTCGGCTCCATCGGCATCGTCACGTACCTCAACGAGGTGATCGGCCACCACAACGGCGACCTCGTGGGCAAGGAGGCCGCCCGCACCGGCGCGTCGGTGCGGGACGTCGTCGTCGCGCGCGGCCTGCTCACCGCCGAGGAGGTGGACACCATCCTCACCACGGAGAACTTCCTGCACCCGCGCTACAGCGGCCGCTTCTACCCGCCGGACGAGCGCGGCATCCCCCCGCTGGGCGAGGAGGGCGGGTCGTCGCACGTCGTGGAGTCCGACGACGCGACCGGGGCGCCGTCGGACCCGCAGCACGAGCACGACGACGACCACGTCGACGAGCACGACGACGGACCGGGTGAGGCCGCCCGGTGATCGTCGTCCAGTTCGTCGTCGTCCTGGTCTTCGTCTTCATCGGTGCTCGTCTCGGCGGGATCGGGATCGGGCTGGCGGGCGGCGCCGGCGTCATCGTCCTCGGGCTGCTGGGCCTGGAGGTCGACCCGGCGACGGGCGTCCCGTGGGACGTGCTGGGCATCATCATGTGCGTCATCGCGGCCATCGCCGCGATGCAGGCCGCCGGCGGTCTGGACTACCTCGTGGCGAAGACGGAGGTGGTGCTGCGCGCGCGCCCCCGCAACATCACGTTCCTCGCGCCGCTGGTCACGTACTTCATGACCGTGTTCGCCGGCACGGGCCAGGTCGCGTTCTCCACCCTGCCGGTGATCGCGGAGGTGGCGAAGGAGTCGGACGTGCGGCCGTCACGGCCGCTGTCCATCGCGGTGGTCGCGTCGCAGATGGCGATCGCCGCGTCGCCCATCTCCGCGGCCGTCGTGGCGATGGCGGCCGTCGTGGAGCCGCTGGGCGTCGACTACCTCACGCTGCTCACCGTGGCCGGCGTCTCGACGCTGGTGGGCTGCATGGTCGGCGCGGTCGTCGCGTCCCGGCAGGGCGTGGAACTGCAGGACGACCCGGTGTACCAGGAGCGGCTCGCCAAGGGGCTGGTCAAGCGGCGCGAGGAGCGCGCCGGGTTCGTCGCGAAGCCGCGGGCGCTGCTGTCGCTGGTCATCTTCGCCGCTGCGCTGCTCGTCGTCGTGCTCTACTCGACCGCGGTGTCCGACTCGGTGGGCCTCATCGAGGACCCGACCATCACCCGCAGCGGCGCCATCATGACGTTCATGCTGCTGGCGGGCCTGCTCATCGCCGTCTTCTGCAAGATCGACGTCAGCACGGTCATCACGCAGCAGACGTTCCGCAGCGGCATGAGCGCCGCCGTCTGCATTATCGGCGTCGCATGGCTCGGCAACACGTTCGTGCAGGGGCACACCGCCCAGATCGAGGAGCTGGGCGGCGACATCATCCAGCGCTACCCGTGGATGCTCGCCGTCGTGCTGCTGCTCGCCTCCGCGCTCCTCTACTCGCAGGCCGCGACGACGATCGCCCTCATGCCCGTCGCCGCCGGCATGGGCGTGGCCGCGACGACGCTGGTCGCGTCGTTCCCCGCCGTCACCGGCCTGTTCCTGCTGCCCACCTACACCACCGTCGTCGCCGCCATCGAGCTCGACGACACCGGCACCACCCGCATCGGGAAGTACCTGTTCAACCACTCGTTCATGGTGCCGGGGCTGGTGTCCGTCGCGACCGCCGTCGCCGTCGGCTTCGGGCTGGCGCCGCTGCTGATCTGAGCGGGTCTCAGACGTCCAGCCACGGCGCGGCGGCGTACTCCGCGTCCGTGACGTGCTCCAGCCAGGTGGTGGTGGTGGCCGGGTCGTCGGCGTTCTCCAGCATCGCCAGGTGCTCCATGAAGTCGTCCGGCGAGGCACCGTGCCAGTGCTCCTCCCCCGGCGGGCAGTACACCGTCTCGCCCGGACGGGCCTCGACGACGACGCCGTCGCGCGTGCCGACCAGCGCCACCCCGGAGACCACGTGCAGCGTCTGGCCGCGGGCGTGCGAGTGCCAGGCGGTGCGGGCGGCGGGCGCGAACCGCACGAGCGCGACGACCATGCGCTGGCCGGGATCCTGCGGGGCGGCGATGGGGTCGAGCCACACGTCGCCGGCAAACATCTCCGGCGGGTTCTTGGTGGTCGCGGGGCGGGGGAGCTTCTTCATGGTGGTCCTTCCTCGGCTCAGCCCCGCTGGTCGGCGGGGCGCAGCAGGATCTCGTTGATCGCCAGGTGGCGAGGGCGGGCGAGGGCGAAGGCGATGATCTCCGCGACCTCCTCGGGCTGCACGGTGGCCTGGCCGTAGCCCTGCTGCACCGCCTCACGGGTGGCCTCGTGGGTGATGTGGGACGGCAGCTCGGTGTCCACGACCCCGGGCTCGATCGCAGGTTCACCTCGATCATGGCGCGGTAGTCGGCGCGCTGCTCGGCGGAGAACGGGCCCAGCAGCATGGTGCCGGCGTTGTTCACCAGCACGTCGACGACGCCCCGGTGATCACACCGCGACGCGTGACGTGTTCTCGTTCATCGTGCTCCCTCGTCCTGGGTGTTCGTCCCGGTCAGGCCGGTGCCGGCCAGCCAGGCGTCGAGCTCCGCGCCCGCGTCCGCGACGTCCTCGCCCCGGACCGCGAGCCCGGTGCCGACGTCGGAGCCCCGCAGCGCGTCGCGGTAGTCCTCGTCGATGCCGGCCAGGCCCGAGACGGCGTACGTGACGAACGGCAGGACGGTCTTGCCGCGCAGATCCACGGACTCGACGAGCCTGGACATGATCATCGGCGCCCGCACGTTCCACACCGGGCTGCCGAGCAGCACGACGTCGTAGCCGGACACGTCCGGCAGCTCGCCGGCGATCTCTGGGCGGGCGTCGGCCTGCTGCTCGCGGCGGTTGCGCTCGACCGTCGGGTCGTAGGCCTCCGGGTACGGGTCCGCCGCCTCGATCTCGACGACGTCGCATCCGATCCGGTCGGCGATCATCCCGGCCAGGACCGCGGTGTTGCCGACCTCGAGGTCCCGGCGGCCCCCCTGGTAGTAGTTCTCCCCCGCCCGGGAGAAGTAGACCAGCAGCACGTTCGCCGGGGTCCGGCCCTCCGACGTCTCGGGCGTCGACGCCACGGATCTGTCCGGGCTCGACGTCTCCGGGCTCGCGCACGCCGCCGTGAGGACCGCGGCGCCGGCGAGCCCGGCTCGCAGCAGGGCCCTGCGGCTCGGTGGGCTGGTCGTCGTCATGCCTCCGAGTCCACACCGGGCTCGCCGTTCGTGGGAGTGACGGACGTCCCGGGTACTGGCAGTACCTCCCGGGGTCGCGCCGCCCGTCCTCCCGTCGCGGCGATGCGACAGCACCTCCTGGTCTCCACTCCCGCCCTGCTGTGGGGCCTGCAGCACGCGTTCCTCAACCCGGCGCTGGCGCTGATCCTCACCGCGCTGTTCGACGCCGTCTCAGCCGCTCGTCCGCCCGCTGCCGGAGCTGCGCTCGGGCTCCGCGGCGAGCGTCGTGGCCGCCCACGACGCGAGCAGCTTGAGCCCGTCGTCGGACGGCGAGCCGGGCACGGCCGTGTACACGTTCATCTGCAGGCCGGGGTCCGCGGGAAGCTCGAAGGCCTCGTAGTCGAGCTCCAGGAACCCGACGCCGGGGTGATGGAAGGCCTTGGTGCCGGAGCGGTGGAACCGCACGTCGTGCGACGCCCACATCCGCCGGAAGTCCTCGCTGCGCGTGGAGAGCTCGCCCACCAGGGCGGTGAGCTTCTTGTCGTACGGGTTCTTCCCGGCCTCGGCCCGCAGGATCGCGACGGCGTCGTGCGCGATCCGCTCGGCCCGCTCGCCCCAGAACCTCCGGGCCGCGTCCGGGTCGAGGAAGTGGAAGCGCGCGCTGTTGACCGGCTGGTTCGCGATCCGCTCGGGCGAGTCGTACAGCGGCGCGTACAGCGCGCGGCCCAGCAGGTTGGAGCCGAGCACGTCGAGACGGCCGTTGCGCACGAACGCGGGCACCCCTTCCATCGCGTCGAGGACGCGCTGGACCGCCGGGCGCAGCGCCGGCGCCGGGGCGCTGCGGGCGCGCGAACGGGCCGCGCCGGACGCGTTCGCGGCCCGCGCGAGGTCGAACAGGTGGGCACGCTCGGCGTCGTCGAGCTGCAGCGCCTCCGCGAGCGCCTCGAGCACCTCCTCGGACACGCCCCCGAGGTTCCCGCGCTCCAGCCTCGTGTAGTAGTCGACGCTCACGCCGGCGAGCATCGCCACCTCCTCACGGCGCAGCCCCGGCACCCGGCGGTTGCCGCCGTACGCCGGCAGACCGGCCTTGTCCGGGGTGATCCGCGCCCGGCGGGTGGCCAGGAACTCGCGCGTCTCGGCTTTCAGGTCCATGCCCCCGACGGTACGTCGGCGCCGTCGGGCGCGGGAGGTACTGGCGTTACCGGGGACGCCCAGGACTCCCCCGTCCGCGCGGGCCGCCGTCTGATGGTCCCCATGACCAGCACACCCCTCGCTCCCGCGGCGACGCCCACCACGGCGCCGCCGACCCCGGCCCCGACCGCGCGTCGCAGCACCACCGCGATCCTGGCGATCATCCTCGTCGGCTACTTCATGGTGATCCTGGACAACTCGATCGTGATCACCGGGCTGCCGCACATCCAGGACGAGCTCGGCATGACGTCGACGGCGCTCGCCTGGGTGCAGGACGCGTACCTGCTCGCGTTCGGCGGGCTGCTGCTGCTCGGCGCCCGCGCCGGCGACGTCCTGGGGCGGCGCCGCATGTTCGTCGCGGGCCTGGCGGTGTTCACGCTCGCCTCCGTCGCGGTGGGCCTCGCGCCGACGGGCGGGCTGCTGGTCGCGGCCCGCGCGGTGCAGGGCGTGGGGGCGGCGGTGCTCGCGCCGTCGACCCTCGCGCTGCTCACGGCGAGCTTCCCGGAGGGCCCCGAGCGCACCCGCGCGACGGCCGCCTACGGCGCCGTCGCCGGCATCGGCGCGAGCGTCGGGCTGGTCGTCGGCGGCCTCCTCGCCGACCTGGTCTCGTGGCGGGCCGGCTTCCTCGTCAACCTGCCGGTCGGCGTCGTCATGCTGGTCGCCGGGCTGCGGGTGCTGCCCGAGACGCCGCGCACCCCCGGCCGGTTCGACGTCGCGGGGGCGCTGCTCGCGACCCTCGGCCCGACGGCGCTCGTGTACGGGTTCGTCCGCGCGGGCGGGGCCGGGTGGGCGGACGCCGGGACGGCGGCCGCGCTCGGCCTCGGCGTCGGGCTCCTGGTCACGCTGGTCGTCGTCGAGCGCCGGGCCGCCCAGCCCGTGCTCCCGCTGGGCCTCTTCGCGAGCCGCGAGCGGGTGGGCGCCTACGTCGCCCGGCTGCTGTTCATCGGCGCGATGATGGGCTTCTTCCTCTTCACCAGCCAGTACCTGCAGGACGAGCGCGGGTTCAGTGCGCTGGCCGCCGGGTTCGCCTACTTCCCGATGACGGCCGTGAACTTCGTGGTGGCGCTCGCCGTCCCGCGGCTGCAGCGCCGCACCAGCGGCCCGGTGCTGCTCGTGGCCGGGCTCGTGCTCGCCGTGGCCGGCATGGCGTGGCTGGGGTCGATCGACGCGTCGGCCTCCTACGTCGCCGGGATCGCCCTGCCCATGATGCTGATCGGTGCCGGGCAGGGACTCGCCTTCGGTCCGCTCACCGCGTCCGGGATCGCCGGGGTGGAGCCGTCTCTGGCGGGTGCCGCGTCGGGCGTCGTGAACTCCGTGCACCAGCTCGGCGGGGCGCTGGGCATGAGCCTGGTGCTGGCGCTGACCAGCACGTACGCCGCAGCCATGACCGCCGGCGCGGTGCTGCTGCTGGCCGCGCTCGCCGCCGCCGTCCTCCTCGTGCTGCCCTCGGCACGCCGACGCTCAGGTGCGTGAGCCCGCTCGTCGCCGGACGTGATGCGGTCATGCCGTCCAGAGCCCGTCCACGGGCACGGCGCTGACCCGGTCGCCGAACGGTCCGCGCGTCCCCCCCGGTGAGTGACTGATCCGTGCCGCCTGCCCGGACCATCCCAGCTGACGGTTGCACGTTCCGGGAGACCCTCGCCATGCCCAGGAGACGACGTCCTTCCCGTGGATACGCACCACCTTTCTCGTGGTTTCGCAGCATCTGGCTCGTTGCTCGCACCGAAGCGCCTTCCCCCGGTCGACAGGGGGCGGATTCAGCGGGGTACCAGCAGGGTCTCCCAGGACCGGCGACGCGTTCGTAGCGTGGAGGGCATGACGAACTCCGTCCCCACCCTCACCCTGAACAACGGCGTCGAGCTGCCCGCCCTCGGGTACGGCGTCTTCCAGACCCCGCCGGACGAGACGGTCGCGGCCACCGCCGAGGCGCTGCGCGTCGGCTACCGGCACATCGACACCGCCGCCGCGTACGGCAACGAGCGCGAGGTCGGCGAGGCGCTGCGCCGCTCCGGCGTCCCGCGCGACGACGTCTTCCTCGAGACGAAGGTCTGGATCAGCGACTACGGCTACGACGCCACCCTGCACGCGTTCGACAAGTCCGCGGGCAAGCTCGGCGTCGAGACCATCGACCTGCTGATCCTGCACCAGGCCCTGCCCAGCCGCTTCGACCTCACCGTCGACGCCTACAAGGCCCTCGAGACCCTCCTGGCCGACGGGAAGGTCCGCGCGATCGGCGTCAGCAACTTCATGCCCGAGCACCTGGACGAGCTGCAGGCCAGGACCACCGTCGTGCCCGCCGTCAACCAGGTCGAGGTGCACCCCTACTTCCGCCAGCCCGACGTGCTCGCCGCCGACGCCGCCCACGGCATCCTCACCCAGGCGTGGTCGCCCATCGGCGGCATCACGTTCTACCGCGACGGCGAGCACACCAGCACCCTGCAGGACCCCACGATCCTCGGCATCGGCGAGAAGCACGGCAAGACCGCCGCCCAGGTGATGCTGCGCTGGCACCTGCAGCAGGGCCGCTCGGCGATCCCCAAGTCCGTCACCCCGCACCGCATCGCCGAGAACTTCGACGTGCTCGACTTCGAGCTCTCCGGCGACGAGCTCACCGCGATCGACGGCCTCGACACCGGCGTGCGCGGCGGCCCCGAGCCGGAGGACATCACGCTGGAGACCTTCGGCCGCGACATCCCGGAGGCCTGACCGATGCCCCTCAGCGCCACCACGCTCGCCACCACCGACCCCGAGCTCGTCGCCGTCGTCGACCGCTTCGCAGCCGAGGACGTGCCGCGCGACGCGCCGCTCGACGCCCGGCCCCGGGCGCTGGTCCGCCTCGCCGCGCTCGTCGCGACGGGCGGCACAGCCGCCCTGCGGGTCGAGCTCGACGACGCGCTCGCGGCGGGGGTGACGCCCGTCGAGCTGAAGGAGCTGCTGTACCAGGCTGTGCCGTACGTCGGGCTCGGGCGCGCGGTCGACGTCCTGGTCGTGGCGAACGAGCTCCTCGCCGACCATGAGGTCGAGCTGCCCCTGCCCGGGCAGGCGACGGTGACCCGCGCGACCCGGGCCACCGACGGGCTCGCCGTCCAGAAGCGCATCGTGGACGCGGACGTCGTCGACGCGATGTACGCGAACGCCCCGGCCGACGAGCAGCACGTGCAGCGCTACCTGTCCGCGCACTGCTTCGGCGACCACTACACCCGCGGCGGCCTGGACGTGCCGACCCGCGAGCTGCTCACCCTGGCGATGCTCGTCGCGCTCGGCGGTGCGGACCCGCAGGTCGCCGGCCACGTCCGGGCGAACCTCAACGTCGGCAACGACCGCGCGACGCTCCTCGCGGTCCTCACCCAGCTGTTGCCTGTCGTCGGGTACCCGCGCACGCTGAACGCGCTGCGCGCCCTCGACGACGTCGCGCCGCCCACCCCCGAGGAGGAGTCATGACCGGCTGGAACCCCGACGACCTCGCCGCGATCGACGGCGACGGCGAGCTGCGCGTCGCCGCGCACCGGCCCGACGGCACGCTGCGCACGCCCCGCATCGTGTGGCACGTCGTCGTCGACGGCGCCCTGTACGTGCGCTCGGTCCGGGGCGCGGAAGGTGCCTGGTACCGAGGCGTGCAGCGCACCGGCACCGGCACGATCGACGCCGGCGGCATCCACACCGAGGTGACGTTCACGCGCGACGACGCCCACGACGACGCGATCGACCTCGCGTACCACGCCAAGTACGGCGACGGCTCGGCCGTGCGGTCGATCACCACCCCCGCCGCGACGTCGACCACCCTGCGGGTGGATCCGCGCTGACCTTCCGGCGTCATCGGTCGTGACCGCGGGCGCACGCCCGCTCCGGCGACCGCGTCGCCATCGCCGCCTATCTCGGCCACAGCGACCGCGTCGACGTGGCGGTCACCGACTTCGCGGCGGACTACGCCGACCACCGGCAGACCACCAGCAGACCACCGGCAGACCACCGGCAGACCAGGAGACAGCACCATGCACACCCGCACCCTCGGACAGGGGCTCGAGGTCTCGGCGATCGGCCTCGGGGCCATGGGCATGTCCCAGTCCTACGGCCCCAACCCCGGCAGCCGCGACGACATGATCGACGTCCTGCGCGGCGCCGTCGACCGCGGCGTGACCTTCGTCGACACGGCCGAGGTGTACGGCCCGTACGTCAACGAGGAGCTCGTGGGCGAGGCCCTCGAGCCCGTCCGCGACCAGGTGGTGATCGCCACCAAGTTCGGGTTCGACATCGCCGGCGGCCAGGGCGGTCTGGACAGCCGGCCGGAGCAGATCCGCCGCGTCGCCGACGCGTCCTTGCGGCGGCTGCGCACCGACAGGATCGACCTGTTCTACCAGCACCGCGTGGACCCCGACGTGCCGATCGAGGACGTCGCCGGCACGGTCGGCGAGCTGGTCGCGGAGGGCAAGGTGCGCCACCTCGGCCTCTCGGAGGCCTCGGCGACGACGATCCGCCGCGCGCACGCGGCGCACCCCGTGACCGCCGTGCAGAGCGAGTACTCGTTGTGGACCCGCGACCCCGAGGCGGAGGTGCTGCCCGCCCTCGCCGAGCTCGGCATCGGCCTCGTGGCCTTCAGCCCGCTGGGCAAGGGGTTCCTCACCGGCACGGTCGACACCTCCACCACCTTCGCCGACGGCGACATCCGGCGTCGCGTCCCCCGCTTCGAGGCGGAGAACCTCGCCGCCAACCAGGCCCTCGTCGACCACGTGAAGGAGCTCGCCGCAGGGAAGGGCGTCACGCCCGGGCAGGTCGCGCTCGCCTGGCTGCTCGCGCAGCGCCCGTGGGTCGTACCCATTCCCGGCACCCGCCGGATCGAGCGGGTCGAGGAGAACGCTGCCGCCACCACAGTGGGCCTGTCCGCGGACGAGCGCGCCGACCTCGACGCGCTCGCCACCACCGTGGGCGTGCACGGCGACCGCTACAACGCGCACCACCTGGGGCTCGTCGGGCGCTGAGCCGGCCGGCCGGTGGGTGACCATTCGAGGTAGCGCTCCACGACGTCCGACGTCGATCCTCTCGCTACCGGGCCGCCCGGACCATCCCGACGCTCTGCGGCGCGGACTCGACGAAGCCGACGCTGCGGTACAGCGGCCGCCCGGGCGCGTCGGCCATGAGCGTGACGTACGGGTCGGCGGGTGCCCGCTCGTCGATCTGGGCGAGCAGCCATTCCAGCACCCGACGGCCCAGCCCCCGCCCCTGGTGCGCCGGCAGCGTCGCCATGTCAGCGAGGTGGAAGTACCAGCCGCCGTCTCCGAGCACCCGTCCCATCGCGACGGCCTCGCCGGACTCCCGGTGGCGCACATGGGTGAACACCCAGCTGTTCGCGACAGCGAACCCGGCCTGCTCGGACGTCTTCGGGCTCAGGCCCGAGTCGCGGCGCAGCCGCAGGTACGCGTCGACGTCAGGCGCGGTGGGGACGAGCTCGTACGGTTCGTTCGCGTCGGCCATGGCCCCACCCTAGAAGGACGTCCCGGCGACGCGGCGGGCTCAGACCTGCTCGGCGACCTTCTCCGCCGGCCTGGGGAGCGTGCGGGCCGCGGGGGCCAGGAACGCCGCGGCGGCGACCAGCACGAGGACGACGATCAGCGCGGACCGGAGCCCGTAGTGCTCGCCGAGGAAGCCCAGCACCGGCGGCCCCACGAGGAACGCGACGTAGCCGAGGGTGGCGGCGAGGGACACGCGGGCGGCGGGGTTCTCGCCCGAGTCGCCCGCCGCCGAGATCGCGACCGGGAACCCGAGCGAGGCGCCCAGGCCCCACAGCACGGCGGCGCCCGCGGCCACCCACTGGTGGTCGACGAAGATGACGAGCGCGAGGCCCGCGGCGCTGACGAGCGCGCTCGCGCACAGCACGGCGGCGCGCCCGTACCGGTCCACGAACCGGCCGCCGACGAACCGGCCGATCGTCATCGAGGCCGCGAACACCGCGTACACGGCGGAGCCGAGGGCGGCGTCGAAGCCGTGCCCGTCCACCATGACCAGCGGCAGCCAGTCGTTGGCCGTGCCCTCCGCCATCGCGAGCGCCAGGATGATGCCGCCGATGAGCAGCAGCCGCGTGTCCTTCCAGACCGCGGGCGCCTTCTCGACCTCGGCCGGGCCGGCGGCGACCCCGCCGGCCGCCACGCGCCGTCCGACCCCCGCCGGGACCGACCGGATCGCGACCGCCAGCCCGGCGAGCATCACCACGGCGGCGATCAGCAGGTGTGCGACGACCGGGAAAGCGACGGCGGTGAGCACCATCCCCGCGACGGCGCCGACGACGGTGCCGAGGCTGAAGAAGCCGTGCATCGCGGGCATCTCGGAGCGGCCCAGGAGCCGTTCCACCTCGGCGCCCTCGATGTTCAGCGCGATCTCGCCGCCGCCCATGCCGCAGCCCACGAGGCCGAGCCCCAGGGCGACCAGCGGGCCTGAACCGAGCGCCGCACCCACGCCGACGACGGCGACGCCGACCGCCATCGTGGCGACCCCGACCCCCATGACGGGCCGGGTTCCCCACCGCGACACGAACGGCCCCGACACCACGATGCCGATCATCGACCCGACGGAGAGGCCGAACAGGATGAGCCCCATCTGCCCGGTGGAGGCGCCGACGAGGTCGCGCACGTCCGGGGTGCGCGTGACCCAGGAGGAGATGGCGATGCCGTTGAGGAAGAAGAGCGCGAACAGCGCGTTGCGGCGCGCGCGAAGGCTGGCGGTCACGGGGGTGGGGCTCCTGGGGACGTGCTGGGCAAGGCGATGCAGGGCTGTACAAGCGTACACACTTGGTGGCGGGCCCGACGTCGGGGATCATGGGCGCGTGAGCGGCACGCGGCGAGAGGTCCCCAACGATCCCGGGCGCGCCGGGCGCATCCTCGACGCCGCGCTGGACGTCGTCGCCGACGTGGGCGTGCACCGCACCACGCACCGCCGCATCGCCGCCCGCGCGGAGGTGCCCCTCGGGTCCGTCACCTACTACTTCAACGGCATGGACGACCTGCTCGCCCAGGCGTTCGGCCGCCTCGCCGACACCATGTCCGTCCTCTACCGCCGCACCCTGGCCGACGCCGCGTCGCCCGCCGAGGCAGAGGACGCCGTCGTCGAGCTCATCTGCGGGCCCGCGTACGCCACGACGCGCGAGGTGACGCTCCTGTTCGAGATGTACGCGTACGCCAACCACCACCCCGAGGTGGGCGTGACGATGCGCGCCTGGCTCCTGCGCAGCCGCGAGAGCCTCGGCCTGCACTTCCCCGAGCCCACGTGCCGAGCCCTCGACGCGCTCGTCGAGGGCTGGCCCATGCACCGCGCGTTCGACGACGCCCCGCTGGACCGGGCGCTGGTCGCCGCGACCGTCCACGCGGTGGTCACGGGGCTCGGCACGTCAGGAGGCGGCGGACCCTCCGGTGGTGCGGCGTGACCTGACGCAGTCGCGGCTCATCGAGGGTCGTCTCTCCCGCGCAGCACCGCCGTGCACTCGCGCTGCAGGTCCGCGTCGAGCCACATGGCGTGCTGCGGCGCCGCGTTGGAGCACACGACGGACCCCCACGCCCCGACGTCGGTGGCGTGCCGCACGGCATCGCGGCAGATCTGCGCCCCGACCGGCCCTTCCTCGAAGCGGGTGTCTCGCGGGGTGTAGCCCACCCAGCCCTCCCCGAGCACCAGCGGGATCCCGAGCCGTGCGGCATGGTCGGCGGCGACGCCGATCCACTCGCGCAGCCGCTCCGCCATGGCGATGCGGTGCGCGCCGTAACGCTCGTACAGCCACCGGTCCACGGCCTCCGGGTCGCACCAGTCGTGCACGTAGATCTCGGTGTGGCCGACGATCGACGCGTGCCGCTTCCACTCCTCGTCGGCCGGCGGGGCCCACTCCCCGAGCCGGGGCGCGCCCGGCCGCAGCAGCTCGGCGTCCGCCCGCTCCTGCGGAAAGTCGGCGGCCTCGCCGCGCAGCGCGAACTCGAGCACGAGGTCGTCCAGCACGCCGTACACGTAGGGGTGGACGCCGAGCACCTGGGCGTTGCGCGGCAGGCCGCGCATCGCGGTGACCGGGACGGCGGCGTAGTTCGGGCCGCAGAGCACGTCCGGGTGGCGCGCGGAGAAGGCGGCGATGCCGCGCTCGAGGCGGTTTCGCAGCTCCACCACCGGGTCCTCGACGCCGGGCAGGCCGGCGGTGAGATGCCCGGCCTGGACCTCGTTGTGCGGCTCGACGTACGCGAGGACGTGGTCGAGACCCTCGTCCCGCAGCAGGTCCACGAGGTCGGCCATCGCCTCGCCGAGCACCGTCAGCCGCTCCTCGGGGTCCACGGCGTCCAGGGCGTCGTACCAGGCGCGGTCGACCGCGAAGGCCGGGCTCTGCTGGTACTCCCACGACGACGCGATCACGGTCAGCCCGTGCCGGTCGGCGCCGCGGAACAGCTCCAGCAGGTGGGCGCGGGCGTCGATCGTCGTCGGCTCGCGCACGTCGTACCAGCGCACCCGCGACGCGTAGCCGCCCCCGATCGGCCCCAGCCGCAGCGCCGTCGTGTCGATCCCGGAGCGGAACAGCAGGAACGGCATCGCGCAGACGCGCACGGCGTTGTACCCGAGCTCGGCGGCGCGGGCGAACGCGGCGTCGAGGTCCTCGAAGGGCTCCCCCGGCCCGGTGCGCACGTACCAGGAGAAGTCCCACAGCGTGATCGCCAGCCGGCGTGGCAGGTGCGCGGGCACCCCCGCGGAGGCTCCGCCCGTCGTTGCCGCCGCTCCCGTGACCATCCGGGGGTCCGTCATGCGTCTCATCCCTTCACCGCTCCTGCCGTCAGGCCGTTGACGAGCTGCTTGCGCAGCACGAAGAACACGATCAGCGCGGGGACCGCGGCGAGCACCGACCCTGCCATCACGAGGTCGTACTGCCGTCCCTCCGCGCCGAACAGCGCCTGGAGCCCGAGCGGCACCGTGTAGAACTCGGGCTCGGCGATGATCACCAGCGGCCACAGCAGCGTGTTGTACGAGTTGAGGAAGCTCCACACCGCCAGCGCCCCGACCGCCGGCCGCAGCAGCGGCATGACGACGGACAGAAACGTCCGCAGCTCGGAGCACCCGTCGATGCGGGCCGCGTCGAGGATCTCGTCCGGCACCGACTGCTCGGTGTACTGGCGCATCATGAAGATCCCGAACGCCGGCGCCACCCACGGGACCACGAGCGCGAAGAACGGGTTCGCCAGCCCCAGCTTCGCGACGAGGACGAACAGCGGCACGACGATCACCGCGAACGGGATGGCCAGCGACGAGAACATCACGTCGAACAGCACCCGCTTGCCGCGGAACTCGTACTTGGCGAACCCGAAGCCGGCCAGGGAGCACAGGAAGACGGTCGCGACGGTACTGACCACGGCGACGACCGTGCTCATGAGCATCCACCGCCAGAACGGCTGCGTGGCCAGCAGGTTCACGTAGTTGTCCAGCGTGGCCGGGTCCGGGACGAGCGCCGGCGGGAACGCGAAGATGTCGCTGCGGTCCTTGAACGACGACGACACCGCCCACAGCAGCGGCGCCACGTAGACCACGGTCAGGAGCCCGAGCACCGCGTACAGCGCGACGCGGCCGGGACGGAGGCGTCGGTGCGTGCGGGCCACCGGGACGGTCGCGGGCCCGCCGGCGCGGGGCGCCCGCGCGAGGGTCGGAGTGCTCATCGGTTCCTCCCGACGCCGAACGCGCGGGTGCCGAGCCGGCCCAGCACGAAGACGATGACGAACATGACGACGCCGGCGGCCGCGGCATAGCCGAGCTCCTGGCGCTGGAAGCCGGCCCGGTAGACGAACATCGAGACCGACAGGGTCGCCTCGCCGGGGCCGCCCTGCGTGAGCAGGAACGGCTCCTCGAAGATCTGTGCGGTGTTGACGAGCATCGTCACGGCGATGAAGGCCGTGACCGGCTTGAGCTGCGGCACGGTGACGGCGAAGAAGCGCCGCACCACGCCCGCGCCGTCGAGCTCGGCGGCCTCGTGCAGCTCGCGGGGGATGTTCTGCAGGCCGGCGAGGAAGAAGATCGTGAGATACCCCGTCCAGCGCCACAGCACCAGCACGACCACGACCACGCGGGCCCACCACGGGTCGGTCAGCCAGGAGACGCCGCCGACGCCGAAGAGGGCCTCGAGCGTGGCATTCAGCAGGCCATACTCCCCGTCGAAGACCAGGCCGAAGATCAGGGCGATGACGATCGGCGACAGGACCACCGGCATGAAGTACGTGAGCCGGAAGAAGTCCCGCAGCCGCAGCCCCTTGGCGTCGAGGGCCAGCGCGATCAGCAGCGCGAGCGGCAGCACCACGACCATCGCGAAGACGGTGTAGAAGGCGGTGTTCGCCAGGGCGGCGCCGAAGCTCGCGTCGCGCAGCAGGCGGGAGTAGTTCGCCAGCCCCACGTACTCCGGGCTGCCCAGGCCGGCCCAGTCGGTGAGGCTCAGGTAGATCCCCGCGCCGACCGGCACGACCATGAAGACCGTGAACAGCAGGAAGAACGGGGAGATGAAGAGGTACGGCGCCCACTGCCGCTGGTCACGTCGTCGGGGAATGCCCGGGGTGCGCAATGCGTCCGTCGTCGGCGACGGTTTGGTCATGGTGCTCACGGCTGCACCTGCCTCTCGTACGTACGCACCCCGGCCCGCAGCGCCTCCTCGGCGCCGACCTGCCCGGTGATGGCGCGAAGGACGGGGCCGCCGAGGCTGTCGCGCAGCACCGAGGCGCCTGCGGACTGGTAGAAGAGCGGCATGTCGGCCGCGGCGGCGGAGAAGACCTCGAAGACGCGCTGGCCGCCGAGGTAGGGGTCGGTGATCTCCTGGAACTCGGGCGCGTCGTAGAGGTCGACCAGGGTGGGCATGTAGGCGCCCGCGAAGTACCGGGCGAGCTGCCCCTCCTCGGTGAGGTACGACCGGTGGAGGAAGTCGGTCGCCGCGTCGGTCAGCGGCTGGTCCTTGAGCACGGCGAACGCGGTGCCGCCCATCGTGGACGCGACGTGCCCGCCGCCCGCGAACCGCGGGATCGTGCGCGCCCGCCACAGCCCCTCCTGGTCGGGGGCGTTGGCCTGGAGGCCGTACACCTCGTACCAGTTCGGCATGACGGTCGCGACGAGCCGGCTCCCTTTGAGGGCCGCCGCGGCGGCGCCGCCGTACGGGTCCGCCAGGGCGACGAACGCGCCGGTCCGGACGCCCTCGGCCATGAGCTCCAGCACCTCGACGGCCTCGTCCGACAGCACGGCGAGGTTCCCCTCGGCGTCGTAGAGGTTCCCGCCCCGCTGCAGCAGCAGCTGCGTGAACCCGTTGACGATGGACCCGTTGTCGCCGTTGGCCACCATGCCGATCGCCTGCCCGGTGTCCGCGGCCACCTCGGCCCCGATCTCGAGCAGCTCCTCCCAGGTGCCGACGTCCGCCGGGATCCCCAGCTCGTCGAAGAGGTCGGCCCGGTAGAACATCACCGAGATGGAGTTGTCCGACTCCAGCGCGTACACCTTGCCGTCCACCGTGTACGGCTGGGTCTTCAGCAGCCGGTCGCCCAGCGGCGCTGTCAGCGCCGTGAGGTCGACGAACAGGTTCTCCGCGATCCCCGCCCGCATGACCCGCGGGAACTGGTCGATCACCAGGCCGGCCAGGTCCGGCAGCGGCCGCTGCGCGACCGCCTGCGTCACCAGGCGCGAGACGATGTCGGCCGGCGCCACGGACGTCACGTCGACGCCGAAGGTCCACGCGCTGCCGCCCACGACGGCGGCGTCCGTCGCCGCCTGCGTGAAGTAGCTCGCGTAGCCCGGGTCGTGCGTCCACAGGCCGAGGGACGCCGCGCCGGAGCGGACCGGGGCGACCGCGGTCGCGGTCGAGCAGCCCGAGAGGATCCCGCCGCCCGCGGCGCCGAGGCCCGCGACGCCGAGCAGCCGCAGCAGGTCGCGTCGGTTCAGGTCCACGACGGCTCCTCGCCCGCGGTCAGCACCACGCGCGCCACGCGCACGACGTCCACCGACGCCACGGTGATCCCGTCCGGCACGTCGCGCACGGACGGGTCCACCCAGACACCGGTCGCGGCGCTCCACGGCAGCAGCTCGAGCGTCAGGCCGTCGCGGACGACGTCGTCGCGCCACGGCGTGAGGTCGACGTCCCAGTCGCGGCCGTGCCAGAAGTGGTCGCTCACGACCTCCCCTCCCACCAGCGCCCGGCTGACGTCCCCCGTCCACGCGACGCGCAGCAGCGCGCGGTCGACGCCGGCGAGCGCGTCGGCGGGCACGTCCAGGTGCACGCGTGCGGCGCCGGAGAAGTCGGTCGGCGCGCTGAGCCGGTCCATCGGTCCGCCGCGCGCGGGCTCCGGCGGGGCGGGGGCCGTCGGGTGCAGGTCCGCCGCGACCTGGCGGCGCCCGGCCCCGGGGACCGACAGCGTCCACGAGGTCCAGAGCCCGTTCCCGCCGACCGGGTCGACCGAGGCAGCATCGCTGTAGGCAGCGTCGGTGCCGTCGCTCGTCGACACCACGAGCGAAGCCGGTGCGGGCAGCAGCGACACCGTCGCGTGCGGGGCCTCGGTGTGCACGACCAGCGCACCGTCGAGCGCCTGCACCGGGACGTCGGAGAGCACCAGGCGCTCGCGACCGCCCACGTCGAGGCGGTAGAGCCGGTTCGCCGTCGCCTCGTCGAGCACGAGGACGCGGGCGCCGGGCAGGCCCACGACCGTGTCGGCGCCGGGCTCCGCGGCCAGGTCGAGGACGGTCGCGCCGTCCTCGGCGCGCGCCTCCACCGGGCCGGTCGCGTCGACGTCGCCCTCCAGCACGAGCTCGACGGGCACGCCGTCGGTCGCGACGAGCACGACGACCTCGCCGCCGTCCGCGTCGGGGCCGTCGGCGCCGTCGATCCGTGTGAGCAGCTGCGCCGTCGCGCTGCGCAGCACCAGACCGTCGGCGAGCGGGTAGCGCAGCGGCCACGCGACCGAGACGCCGGCCGGCAGGTCGACAGGGCGCGAGGGGACGACGACAGTCGCGTCGTCGAGCTCGACCTCGACCTGGACGCCCGGCTGCACCGACAACGGGCGGCGCGCGGGCTGATAGGTGGTGGCGAAGACGTAACCGCGACGCCCGTCCGCGCGCACCGACCAGCGCAGCTCCGACGGGTCCTCGCTGCCACCGCCCACCGTCGTCGTCATGGCCGCGAGCGCCGCGCCGTCCTCCTGGAGCCACAGGTGCTGGCGGCGCAGCAGGTGGTGGTGGCGTCGCACCTGGCCGTGCTCGCCGACCGGGGCGCCGAAGTCGTAGGTGCGGGCGGGCACGTCGTTCGGGTACCCGGTGGCGTGCGACTCCTGCTCGGTGCCGTGCGGCCCGACGCGCTGGGTGCCGCCGGCGTACATGTAGTACCCCTGCCAGACGGAGCCGCTGCCGAGCTTCGCGAGCGCGAGCGCGGCCACGTCGTCGGGCGTGACGAGCGGCCGCCGGTGGTAGGCGACATGCATCCCGCCGCCCAGCTCGCAGGTCGCGTACGGCAGGGCGTCGTCGTCCTTGAGGGGCACCGCGCCGGGTGCCACGACGATGCCGTCGAGGGCCTCGCGCAGGTCGGCGCCCACCGACAGGTCGTCGCGCACCGTGCTGTACCGGAAGTGCACGGGCGAGAACGCGGGCCACTCGGTGTCGGTGTCCTCCCAGAACCCGTCCGCGTACGCGCTGTACAGGGGCAGCAGCGTGGCCGGCACCTGGGCGCCGCCCCACCCGGTGGCGGTCCAGAGCGGCACGCGCAGCCCCCGCTCCTCCGCCACGGTGCGCAGGGTGGCGAGGTGCTCCGGCTGGTCGTACAGCTCGTTGTCCATCTGCGCGCCGACGACGGGCCCGCCCTCGACGTGCGTGAGCCCGTCGAGCTGCGCGATCGTCTGCGCAGAGAACGCGCGCACGAGCTCGAGGTAGGCCGGGTCGTTCGTCCGGGTGGCCAGACCGCGGGCGACGAGCCAGTCCGGGAAGCCGCCGTAGCGCGCCTCGCCGTGCCCCCACGGGCCCATGCGCACCACGACGTCCAGGCCGTGGCGCCCGGCGAGCTCGACGAACGCCCGCAGGTCCAGGTTGCCGTCCCAGCGGAAGTCGCCGGGCGCGGGCTCGTGGGCCTGCCAGAAGACGTACGTGGCCACGGAGTCCAGCCCGCCGGCCCGGGCGTGCCCCAGGACCTCCGACCAGCGCTCGCGCGGGATGCGTGAGTAGTGCACCTCGCCGGTCACCGGGAACCACGGTCGCCCCGCGCGTTCGAGGTAGCGGCTGGTCACCTCCACGGCGTCCGGCGTCCCGGGCGGGTCGCCCAGCTCGAGGTGGTCGCGACGCGGCGGCGCCGGGCGGTCGGCGCGCACGCGGTGCGTGGCGGGCTGCCGGCTCGCAAGGGCGTCAGGCATGTTCTCTCCTTCGAGAAGCGTGGACGGGGCCGGTCAGGCCGGCGTGGTGGCGGCGACGTGCTGGTCGTCGAGGGTGTCGAGGTCGGCGAGCTGGGCCCGCAGGGCGCGGACTCGGTCGTCGTGGTCCTGCTGCGCGTCGTGGGTGAACAGCAGCATCGTGGGCAGCGACGTCGCGAAGTAGTCGACGGCCGCACGCCGGCCGGCCTCCGCCTCGACGTGCCGGGCGAGCCCGTCGCGCAGCAGCTGCGCCTCGTCGTCGCGGCCCAGCCGGCGCAGGGCGAGGACCGAGGCCGCGGTCCGCTCCGAGAACTCCTGGACGGCCATGCCCTCGAAGTCGCCCTGCTGCGCGGCGGCGGTGCGCCACGCGGCGCGGGCCTCCTCGGCCAGATCCTCGTCGGTACCGGCCTCGTCGGCGCGGGCCGCGAGCGCGTCGCCGAGCAGCAGGTGCAGGTCGGCGGTGTTGGCGAGCGGGTGCCGGGCCTCCCCGAGGGACTCGGGCGGGTCGAGCGCCGCCGTGGCGTGCGCGAGGGCGGCCGCGGCGTCGCCGTCGTCCAGGGCGCGCCGGCCGAGAGCGAGGTGCGCGGCGTCCCAGGCCGCGAGCACGCGGCCCTCGCCCCCCTCCCACGGTTGGAAGGACCGGCCCGCCAGGACGTCGAGCGCCTCGGTGGCGTGCCCGGTGGCCGTGCGGAGCTCGGCGAGCTGGACGGACAGGTCGTCGCGGGCCGCGACGAGGTCCGGCCGCTCGAGCAGCGTCGCGAGACGCCGCTCGGGGACGGCACCGCGCCGCGCCTCCAGCTGGTCGGCCTCGTACAGCAGGCGCGCGTCGTCCGGCGCGACGGCCCGCGCCCGGGCGTACCAGCCGGCCGCCGCGTCCGCGTCGCCCCGCACGTTGTGGGCCGCGACGCCCAGGTTCCGCAGCACCACGGGGTCGGTCCCGTCGCCCGACGCCGCGACCTCCCAGGCCGCGATCGCCTCCTCCTGCCGCCCCGCCGCGTACAGGCGGTGGCCCGCCAGGCCCGCCACGAGCGAGTCCTGCGGCCAGGCCCTGCGCAGGCGGGACAGCGCGTCGTCGTCGGTGCCTGCCGGGAACGCCCGGTCCCGCGGGGCGCGTCGGGCCCGGGCGAGCGCGTCGGCCGCGGCCGCCCGGTCCCCGCGGGCCAGCTCCAGGTCCGCGCGGTGCAGCAGGGCGAGGACCCGCACGTCCCGCTGCCCGCGCGGCGACGGGCGCGTCGCGACGTCCTCGAGCAGCTCGACCGCCGCCGTCGTCTCCCCCGCCGACGCGTGCTCCAGCGCGACGTCGAGCGCGACGGCCGGGTCCGTCGTCGGACCGGCCCCGGTGCCGGCGTCCAGCCGCACCGCGAGGTCGCGCGCCCACGCGTCGAGCGGGTCGACGGCGAGCGTCCCGCGCACCAGGTCGCGGGCCCCGTCCACGTCCCCTGCCCGCTGCGCGGCGACGGCGGCGAGGTTGCGCCCCTGGACGTGCTCGGGGCTGCGGCGCAGCAGCGCGTCGAGCTGTTCCGCGGCGTCGGCGACGCGACCGTCCGCAAGGTCGAGCCGCGCCGTCGCGACGGCCGCCGCGTCCCGCCACGCCTGGTCCCACGACGCCGTGCCCAGCGCCTCACGCGCCTCGGTCGTCCGTCCCTGCCGGGCGAGGACGACCCCCAGCCGGTAGTGCGTCTCGCCGTCGCGGGGGTTGGGGTTGCGCACCGTGAGGCGCGCGGTCGCGGTGCGCAGCAGGCGCTCGGCGTCCTCGAGGCGGCCCTGGCGCGCGCGGCGGGCGGCGAGCGCCGTGGCGCAGCGCGCGTCTCCCGGGTCCCGGCGCAGCGCCTCGGCCCAGTACGGCTCGGGCGACCGCGTCGCGTGCCGGTACTGGTCCAGGTGCAGTCCGGTCACGTACAGCTCGTCCACGGAACCGAGGTCGGCCGGGGCGGGTGGCTCGGTGGCCGGCTCCGGCAGCGGGGCGTCGGCGTCCTTCCCGGGCCGGGGCCGCCAGGTGACGAGCGCCGTTCCGTCGTGCTCCACGACGATCTCGTACGCGGTGGCGTCGATGCCGGCCGGGCCGGTCAGATCCCGCACCAGCGGGGACCCCGGCGCGACGTCGACCCGCTCGTCCAGCAGGACGGCGTCGCCGGCGCGCAGCACGACCCGCGCCCCCGGCCGCGGGGACGTCGCGGCGACACCGACACGCACCGTGGCGGGTCCGCCGCCCGGCCCGGGCTCGACGTCGAGCCGCACGGCCGCGTCGCGCGTCGCCTGGTGCACCGGGCCGACGTCCTGGATCGGGTACCAGTACTGCGAGAAGGCCGTCGTCTCCCCGGGGCGCAGGAACGAGAAGTCGGGCTGGTTGTCGGTGAAGACACCCGCCATGAGCTCCACGTACGGGCCGTTCGTGTCGGTGAGGTGCCGGTCCCACGCCCAGCCGAACGGCGCGTTGCCCCACGTCCACATCTTCTTTCCCGGCGAGATGCGGTGGTCCGCCCAGTGCACGAAGCCGGCGCGGGCGGCGTGGTCGTACCCGCCGAAGAAGTCGTCCTGCGAGCCGAGGCACATGTACGACGTCGGCACGGGGATGTTCCGGTAGCGGTCCAGGCGGTCCCCGTCCGGGCGTTCCGCGGTGCGCTGCGCCGGGTAGTCGACGCCGTAGTAGCGGCCCGACGCCGCGGGGAACGTCGTGACGGCCCGCTTGGCGTGGTCGGCGACGACCGTGACGTCGGTGGGGAAGAAGGCCTGGTAGTCGTCGTGCACCGCCGCGGCGACGTTGGCCCACCACAGGAACGTCTGCACGTCGTCGGTCCGGTTGACGAGGCGGACCCGCAGCTCGACGAGCGCGCTGTCCGGGCGCAGCCGCACGCCGTGCAGGCCCTGCATCCGCGCGAACGGGTCGTGGTCGGAGCACCAGACGGTGACCGCGCCGTCGGGCTCGACCTCGATCCACGACTCGGTCGGCAGGAAGGTGCCCGGCCGGTGGTGCTGCGGCCAGTTGAGCTCGACGCCGCCGGAGACCCACGGTCCGAGCAGCCCGACCAGCGCCGGCTTGATGACGTCGTTGCGGTAGAAGAAGTCGTACCCCCGCGTGCGGTCGACGCCCACGTGGATGCGCCCGCCCAGCTCGGGCAGGACCATGAGGCGGACGTACGCGTTCTCCAGGTGGACGGCGTCCCAGAGGCGCGGCCGCTTCACCTGCTCGACCCGGTCGACGAACGGCATCGGGTACACCCCGCCGGACGATCCCTGGTAGACGCGCTGGTCCAGGTAGGCCGGGTACCGGTCCGGCTCGCCGATGTCGTAGGTGTCGATGGACACCGGCTCCCGCCAGCCGCGCACGGCACGGTCGGCGAGGCTGTCCGGGACGGGCGGCAGGACGATCCGCGACTCTTCTCCTGGCATGGGACGAACCTAGGCGGCTTGACGACGCCGGACGATGGGCGATTCCCTGGGCCGCATGGACGAAACGACGGTCGAGGCAGGTGGTGCGCTCCGGGAGGGCTTCGCCGGTCAGCGCATGGTCGTGGTCCCGCGCCCGACGGTCCGCGCGGCCCTGACGCGGCCGGTGACGGGCCGCCTCGTGGTGACGGACGCGGGCTTCTTCCCGCACGCCGCACGGCACGGACGGTGGCGGCCGGACGGCGCCCGGGAGCACGTCCTGCTGGTCTGCACCGACGGGTCCGGCTGGTGCCGCACCCCGGACGGACGGTTCGACGTCCGCCCGGGCGACGTGGTGCTGGTGCCCGCGGCCACGCCGCACGAGTACGCCGCCCACGAGCGCGCCCCCTGGACCCTCTGGTGGCTGCACGTGGCCGGCCGGGACGCCGACGAGCTCGCCGGCGCCGCCCGGGACGCCGCCGGCGGCCCCGTCTCGCACCTGCGCGACCCGGCGGCCGTCGCCAGCCTCGTCTCCCAGGTCATCGACGCCCTCGACGACGGCACGGCGGGCGGCCTCGTCCGGGCCGCCGGGGCGGCGTGGCACGCCCTCGCCGACGTGGTCGCGACGGGGCGACGCTCCCCCGGCCCCGCGCCGGACCCCGTGGAGCGCGCCGTCGAGCACCTGCGTGCCACGACCCCGCGCCGCACCTCCGTCACCGCCCTCGCGGCGATGGTCGGCCTCAGCACCTCACAGCTCGGCGCGCTGTTCCGGGCGCAGGTCGGTACGTCGCCGCTGCAGTACCAGACCGGGCTGCGCCTGGCCCGGGCCCGCGAGCTCCTCGACGCCACGGACCTGCCCGTCGCGGCCGTCGCGCAGGCGTGCGGCTACGACGACCCGCTGTACTTCTCCCGCCGGTTCGCCCGTACGCACGGCACGTCGCCCACCGCGTACCGGTCGAGGGGGGCCTGACCGCCGCTCAGCCGCCCGCGCGCGCGAGCAGGAACAGCCGCACCACGCGGCCCGACTCCCGCTCGTAGGTGCGATACCCCGGCCACTGCGCCTCGATGCGCGCCCACAGCGCGTCCCGTTCGGCGGCACCGGTGACGAGCGTGGCGCGGACGTCGAACCGCCGGCCGCGGATGCTCACCGCCGCGTCCGGGTGGGCGAGCAGGTTGTACGTCCACGCCGGGTGCCGCTCGCGCGCGAAGGACGTGCCCGCCACGACCAGCCGCCACCCACCGACGGGCGTGTACATGAGGGACGTGTCGCGAGGCTGCCCCGACCGGGCCCCGGTGCTGTGCAGCACCAGCGACGGCACCAGCACCGCGCTGAGCTGGAACCGCCCGCGCGTCGCCCACGCCAGCGCGCGCTCCACGGGCGGCAGCACCACCGGCGCCACCGCCCGGAACGCGCGCGTGCGCGTCACGGGGGCGACGACGGACCGGACGACGTGCAGCACACGGGCCATTGCCCCATCCTGACCGGGACACCTCCGCACCGCGGCGCGACCCGCTAGACGACGGTCGACGTCACCACCCGCGGGTCGGCGACGGTGACCTCGTAGGTGTCGCCGGTGACGACGAGCGTCGCGCGCGGCGTCGCCGTGCCCGGCAGGTCGCGCTTCTCCGAGCGCCTGGCGCTGGTGATGGCGCCACCGGTGGTGTGCTGCACGTCCTCGGCGTCGGTGTCGGGGGTGGCGGCCACGTGCGACCCGACCCACACCTCGACGTCGCCCGGCTCGACGACGCGCACCAGGCGGCGGTCGGCGAACGCGAGTCGCGTGGTGGGCACGGAGAACGTCACGACGGCCGACTCCCCCGGCTCCAGGGCGACCCGCCGGTAGGCCAGCAGCTGCGCCACCGGCCGGGTGACGGACCCGAGCACGTCGCGCCCGTAGAGCTGCACGACGTCGGCCCCGGCGACGGCCCCCGTGTTGGTGACGCGCACCGACGCCGCGAACGTGCCGTCGGCCGCGACCTCCGTGTCGACGGCCAGGTCGGTGTACGCGAACGTGGTGTACGACAGGCCGAAGCCGAACGGCCGCAGCGGCGTCGAGTCCGTGGAGGTGACGTCCGACGGCCCGCCCAGCACGGGGTGCAGGTACGAGTAGGGCTGCGCCCCCGCCGACCGCGGCAGCGACACGGGAAGGCGGCCCGACGGGTTCACCGCGCCGGCGATCGCCTCCGCGAGGGCCGTGCCGCCCTCCTCGCCGGGGAAGAACGCCTGCAGCACCGCGCCGGGACGGCGGTCGCCGTCGAGCGCCCAGTCGATCGCGTAGGGCCTCCCGCTGAGCACCACCATGACGACGGGCGTGCCGGTGGCCAGCACGGCCTCCACGAGCCCGCGCTGCACGCCCGGAAGCTCCAACGACTCCGCGTCGTTGCCCTCGCCCACGGTGCCGCGGCCGAACAGGCCCGCGTGGTCACCCACGACGACGACCGCCACGTCGGCGGACGAGGCCGCGGCGACCGCCTCCGCGAAGCCGGAGGTGTCCTCGCCCTCGACGTCGCAGCCCGCGGCGTGCACCAGCTCGGGCTGCGGCAGCCCGGCGGAGCGGAACGCGCCGCCGAGCGACTCGAACACGGTGGGGATGTGGAAGCCCTTGGACACCTCGGGGTGGTGCGCCAGCACGTGGTTGGCGAACGAGTAGCAGCCCATGAGGGCGTCGCTGCGGTGCGCGTTGGGCCCGACGACGGCGACGCGCGCCGGGGCGGCGGTCCACCGGGCCAGCGGCAGCAGGTCGTCGTTGCTGAGCAGGACGAGGGACTCCTCGGCGAGGCGGCGGGCCACGTCGCGGTGCGCGGGCGAGTCGAGGTCGACGACCGCGGGCGGCTCGCCGGCGAAGGCGCCGTCGTCGAGCAGCCCCAGCTCCTCCTTCTGCGCCAGGGCACGCAGCACGGCGCGGTCCACGTACCGCTCGTCCACCGTGCCCGCGCGGACCAGCTCCGCGAGCGGCTCGAGGAACGCGTTGCCCGACGGCAGCTCGACGTCGAGCCCGGCCTCGAGCGCCTGCGCCGCGGCCTGGCCGCGGTCCGCGGCGACCCGGTGCATCACCTCGAGGAACGCGACGCCGAAGTAGTCCGCGACCACCGTGCCGTCGAAGCCCCACCGGTCGCGCAGGATCCCGGTGAGGTACTCCGCGCTGGCGTGCATGGGCACGCCGTCCACGTCGACGTACGACGCCATGACGGAGCGGACGCCGCCGTCGCGCACCGCCATCTCGAACGGCGGGAGGAAGACGTCGGCCATCTCGCGCGGGCCGGCCGCCACCGGCGCGTGGTTGCGCCCGGCGCGCGACGCCGAGTAGCCGACGAAGTGCTTGAGCGTGGCGTGCACGCCGGCGTCCTGCAGCCCCCGCACGTACGCGGTGCCGACCGTGCCGACGAGGTACGGGTCCTCGCCGATGCACTCGTCGACGCGGCCCCAGCGCGGGTCGCGCACGACGTCGAGCACCGGGGCGAGCCCCTGGTGGATGCCGAGCTCGCGCATCGAGCCGCCGATCACGCGGCCCATCTCGGCCACGAGGTCGGGGTCGAACGACGCCCCCCAGGCGAGCGGCGTCGGGAACGTCGCGGCCTTCCACGCGGACAGCCCGGTGAGGCACTCCTCGTGCACGAGGGCGGGGATGCCGAGCCGCGTCTCGCGACGCAGCCGCTGCTGCTCCGTCCACAGCCAGGCGGCCCGCTCGGCGGGGTCCACCGGCCGGGTGCCGTACACGCGGGTGTAGTGGCCGATGCCGTGCCGCGTGACCTCCTCGAGCCGGCCCTCGTCGCCGGCGGCCATCTCGCCCTGCATCGGCGCCACCACCTCGCCGCCCTGGTCGAGCCAGTAGCCGACCAGCTGCGCGAGCTTCTCGTCGAGCGTCATCCGGGCGTGCAGCGCGCGGACGCGCTCGGACACCACCGGCATGGCCGGGATCGCGGGCTGCACCGGGGACGTCGCAGGGGGTGTCGCGGGGGCGTGGGTCACGGATTCTCCTTCGGTCATCCCTTCACGGCTCCCTGCAGGCCGTTCACGATGCGCTTCTGCATCGCGAGGAAGAACACCAGCGCAGGGATCATCGCCAGCGTCGTGAAGGCGAACACGCCCGCGGTGTCGGCCGAGTGCTCCGAGGAGAAGTCGGCGACGCCGAGGGGCAGCGTCCGCATGTCGCCCTGCAGCAGCAGCAGCGGCAGGAGGTAGGCGTTCCAGGAGCCGACGAACGCGAGCACGCCGACCGTCACCATCCCGGGCCCCGACAGGGGCAGCAGGATCCGCCAGAAGAACCCGATGCGGCTGGTGCCGTCGAGCTGCGCCGCCTCCTCGAGCTCGGTGGGCAGCGCCATGAGGAACGGCCGCAGGATGACGACCGTCATCGGCAGCGCGAACGCCGCCTGCGGCAGCGCCACGCCCCACCAGGTGTTGCCCATCTGATAGTTCTGCGTGATCAGGATGAACAGCGGGATGATCGCCACCGTGGCGGGGAAGAGCAACCCGATCACGAACACCATGAACAGCGCCTCGCGCCCCCTGAAGCGGTATCGCGCGAGGGGGTAGGCGGCCATGATCCCGAACACCACGACGACGGCGGTCGTGACGACGGCGATGATCGTGGAGTTGAGGAAGTAGCCCCAGAACGGCGAGTCCGCCGCGAGCACGCCCGCGTAGTTGGACCACACCCAGGGGCTCGGCAGCCCGGACGGGTCCTCGGCGAGCTGGGCGTTGGTGCGGAACCCGCCGAGCACGCCGTACATCACGGGCCCGAGGGTCACCGCGACCACGACGAGGGCGATCGCGTAGACCAGGGGGCTCCCGCCCGAGAACGTCCTCTTCCGCGCCGGCCGCTGGTCGGGCCTGTCGGAAGCCTGGTCTCGACGAGCTCGACCGGCGGCCGTGTCCATGTCGGCGCTCATCGGCCGCCCTCCTTGCTGTCGCGGCTCAGGATGAACTTCTGGTACGCGAGCGCGAGCACCAGGGCGATGACGAACAGCACCACCGACGCCGCACCGGCGATCCCGAAGTTCTGCCGCTTGGTGCCCTCGTTGACGAGGAACGTGGCCATGGTCGTCGTGGCGTTCGCGGGGCCGCCGCCCGTGAGGATCCAGACCATGTCGAAGAGCTGGAGCGAGCCGATCATCGACAGGAAGCCCCAGGTGCGCATCGTCGGTCCCAGCAGCGGGATGGTGATGCGCCGCTGCACCTGCCACCAGGTGGCGCCGTCGAGCTGGGCCGCCTCGTACAGCTCGTCGGGCACGCCCTGCAGGCCGGCGAGGAACAGGATCACGGCCAGGCCGAGGTACTTCCAGGTGAGCACCACGAGCACGGTCCACAGCGCGTACTCGGGCGTGCCGAGGAAGCCCTGCTCCGGCCCGTGCAGCCCGACGCCGGCCAGCATCGTGTCGATCACGCCGTACTGCGGCTGCAGCAGCTGGAACCAGACGACGCCGGCGATGACCTCCGCCAGCACGTACGGCACGAAGATGATGGTGCGCAGCAGGCCCTGGCCCCACATCTTGCGGTTGAGCAGCAGGGCGATCGCGAGCCCGAGGGGCAGCTGCAGCAGGATCGACCCGGCCACGATGATCAGGTTGTGCACGACGGCGTCGGTGAAGACCTCGTTGGTCAGCACGGAGACGTAGTTGCGCAGGCCGACGAAGTCGACCATCGGGCCGAAGCCCTTCCACCGGTACAGCGACATCTGCACGGCGGTCGCGATCGGGACGACGATGAACGCCACGAGGAGCGCGAGGGCCGGCGTCACGAACAGGGCGATCTCCGCCCGCTGGCGCCACACCCCGGCCCGGCCGCGGCGCCCCTCCGGACGGCGGTCCGCCGACCGTGCCCGGGCACGGTCGGCGGACCGGACGACGGTGTCCGTCACTGGTCCGCTTCGGCGGCGGACTGCACCGCGTCGACGACGTCCTGCGGGGTCGCCTTGCCGGCGAACTGCAGGGCGATCGCGTCGTTCATCGCACCGCCGACGGAGGCTCCGAGCAGCGTGTCGAGGTAGAGCTGGATCTCCGGAGCGCTGTCGCGCACCTCGAGCAGCTCGGCCAGCGACGGGTCGGAGACCGACGCGGACGCCGTCGGGTTGGTCGGCAGGCCCATGTCCCTCTCGGCGAAGCCCTGCTGGACCTCGTCGCTCAGGAGGTACTGGGCGAACTCGACCGCGACGTCGGGCGCGTCCTGCGAGACGGCCCATGCGTCGCCGCCGCCCATCTGGGCGCCCTCGGTGCCCTGCTGGCCGTCGATCGACGGGTACGGGAACCAGCCGGTGTCCTCGCCCAGGCCCTCGCCGTCCTCCGTGAGCCCCTGCATGACACCGGGCTCCCAGTGGCCGGCGAGCTCCATCGCGACCTTGCCGGAGGCGAGCAGGCCGGAGGCCGACGTCGGGCCGGTCTGCGACGCGGTGGTGAGGAAGCCCTTGTTGAAGGGCTCGGTGGCGAGCGTGTCGTCGAGCGTCTCGCCCGCCTTGACGAAGCACGGGTCGGAGTAGTCGACGTCCGCGATGGCGGCGTCGAGCGTGTCCGCGGCGCACTGCCGGACCACGTTGTAGTACCAGTAGTGCGCGGCGGGCCACTTGTCGCCGGCGCCCACGGAGGCGGGCGTGATGCCGGCGGCCTTGAGCTTGTCGACGACGTCGTACAGCTCGTCCATCGTGGTGGGGGTCTCGGTGATCCCGGCCTCCTCGAAGAGCGACTTGTTGTACCAGAAGCCGACGACGCCGATGGAGAACGGCAGCGCGTAGGACGCGCCGTCCACCTGGAAGCCGGGCATGTACGCGCCCAGCGTGTCGACCGTGTCGGCCGCCGGCTCGGAGAGGTCCTTGAGCAGGCCCGCCTCGACGTGGTCGGCGAGCTCGCCGCCGCCGCGCTCCATGAACACGTCGGGCGCGTCGCCGCTCTGGAAGGCGGCGTCGAGCTTGGTGAGCATGTCCTCGTGGGCCATGGCGCTGACCTCGACGGTGGTGCCGGGGTGGTCCTTCTCGAAGTCGGCGGCGACCTGGTCGTAGTACTCCTTGCCCTCGCCGGTGTTGGAGTTGTGCCACCACGTGATCGTGCCGGTGTCAGCGCTGCTCTCGTCGCCGCCGCCCTGCGAGCCGGTCCCCTGGCCCGCGCAGGCGGCGCCCAGGAGCGCCACGGTGGTCCCGAGCGCGACCGCGGTGGCGCCGCGCATGATCCTCGTCCTCGTCATCATCGATCCCTTGTCCTCGTCGACGGGCACGGCAGCGACGCTGCCGCGGGGTGAGTGCCTGAGCACGAGAGTGACAGGCGGGCCACCCGGTCGTCAATCGTTGTCGATAACGATTTCGACATCTCACCCGCTGCACCGTCGTGGCCGCGTGTCCCGCTCGGGGATGCCGCATACTGTCGACTCGTGAGCACCGCCGCCGACCCGCCCGCCGCGGGACCCTCCGCCCCCGTCGGGCGCGTCACCATCTCCGACGTCGCGCGCGTCGCCGGGGTCTCGGTGGCCACCGTGTCGAAGGTGGTGAACAACCGCTACGGCGTCGCCGCCGGCACCTCCGAGCGGGTCCTGGCCGTGGTCGAGGAGCTCGGCTACGAGTCCTCCCTGGTGGCCCGCAGCCTGCGCCGCACCAGCACCAACGTCATCGGGGTGCTCGTCGCCGAGTTCGAGCCGTACTCCACCGAGCTGCTCAAGGGCATCTCGGCCGCGGTCGACGGCACCGGCTACGAGCTCCTCGCCTACGCCGGCCGCACGGACGGCGGCGCGCAGACCGGCTGGGAGCGGCGGTCGCTGTCCCGGCTCGCCGGCACCCTCGTCGACGCGGCGATCGTCGTGACCCCCACGATGGTGCTGTCGTCCGACTCCCCCGTCCCCGTGGTCGCCGTCGACCCGCACACCGGGCCCGAGGGCACCCCCACCGTCGACTCCGACAACACGACCGGCGCCCGCGAGGCCGTGGAGCACCTCATCGCGCTCGGCCACCGTCGTGTCGCGCACCTCGGCGGCCGCGCCGACCTGGAGTCCGCGCGCCTGCGCGAGCTCGGCTACCGGCAGGCGCTCGAGGGCGCCGGCATCGCCGTCGACCCGTTGCTCATCAAGGTGGGCGGCTACCGCCCCGACCTGGCCGACGCGCCCGTCCGGACGCTGCTCGACCGGCCCGACCGGCCCACCGCGGTCTTCGCCGCGAACGACCTGTCCGCCATCCACGTGCTCGAGGTGGCCACCGAGCTCGGCCTGCGGGTGCCCGAGGACCTGTCCGTCGTCGGCTTCGACAACATCCCCGAGTCGTGGGGCAGCGCTCCCCCGTTGACGACGGTCGCGCAGCCCCTGCACCGCATGGGTGCCGAGGCACTGCGCATGGTGCTCGACCTCCTCGACGGCACCGCCCGCGAGCGCCACCTCCGTCTGCCGACCTCGCTCGTCGTCCGCGCCTCCACCGCGCCCCCGCCGAGATAGTTCGGATCCCGGCGAGGTAGTCAGGATCCCGGCGAGGTAGTTCGGGTCACCGCGAGGTAGTTCGGGTCACCGCGAGGTAGTTCGAACTACCTCGCGCGGGTTCGCACGACCTCGGCGGAAGGTCAGCGCGCGCGACCGTGCCGGCGCTCGGGCTCGCGAGGGCCGCGGCGGGCCAGGTAGCGCTGGCGCAGCCGCACCACGACGAACCACAGCACGAGCAGGCCGATGACGACGAGGACGGCGTCGGAGATGATGCCGCTCCACTGCTCCAGCACGGGTTCGATGGCGGGTCCGAAGGCGTAGCCGAGGCCCACCCAGATGCCGTTCCACACGCCGGAGCCGATGGCGGTGTACAGCGTGAACGACCAGAACGGCATGCGCTCGATGCCGGCGGGGATGGAGATGAAGCTGCGCACCAGCGGCACGCACCGCCCCACGAGCACGGCGACGCGGCCCCACTTCGCGAAGAACGCCTCTGCCTTGTCGAAGTCGGAGCCGTCCATCAGCGGGATGGCGTCGACGATCGCGCGGGTGCGGTCACGCCCGAGCAGGAACCCCAGGAACCACCAGACCCACGCGCCGACGACGGCACCGATGGTGGCGGCGAGGATCGCCAGCCAGGCGTTCATCTGCCCGTCGTAGGCGAGGAAGCCGGCCGCCGGCAGCACGGCCTCCGACGGGATGGGCGGGACGAAGGTCTCGACGAGCACCGCGGCGCCCACGCCGACCTCGCCGAGCGTGGTCATCAGGCCCAGCACCCAGCCGATGAAGCCGTCGTAGCCCTCGGCGGGGTCCGTCGCCGACGCGGCGAGCGCCGCCAGCGGGGTCACGGGGTCGTCCCGGCGTCGAGCGCGGCGCGGGTCGCGGCCACCAGGTCGGCGTCGGTGACGTCGTATCCGCTGGTTCCGCCTCCCCCGGGGCCGCCGTCGGCGACCACGGTGCGCCTGGCCGACAGGTGGACGGCGTGCACGCCGGCGCCGACGAGAGCGGGCACGTCCTGCACACGGACGCCGCCGCCGGCCATGATCTCGACACCGAGCTCCCGGCCACGACCGGCGAGCGCCCCGAGCACGTCGAGGGCCTCCCCGGCGCGGGGCGCGCCGCCGGAGGTGAGCACGCGGCGCACACCTGCAGCCGCGAGGGTGTCGAGGACGGCGACGGGCTCGGCGACCTGGTCGATCGCGCGGTGGAACGTGACGTCGCCGCCGCCGGCCGCGGCCACGAACGCGGCCAGCGCCGCGGCGTCGACCTCGCCCGCGGCCGTCATGGCACCGACGACGACGCCGTCCGCCCCGGCCTCGAGGACGGCGCGCACGTCGCGCACCTGCACGTCGATCTCGGCCTCCGTGAACGCGAAGCCGCCGGCCCGCGGGCGCACCAGGACGTGCACGCCGACGCCCGTGCCGCGCAGCGCGTCGGCGACGGCGGCGACCATCCCGGTCGACGGCGTGAGCCCGCCCGTCCCGGCGAGGGCGGCGCACAGCTCGAGGCGGTCGGCGCCGCCGGCAACCGCGGCGTGCGCCCCCGCGACGTCCTGCACGGCGATCTCGAGGGCCACACCCCGCTGGGCGGGGGCGGCGGGCGCCTGAACAGGCTCGGGGACGGGGTCTGTCGAGGGGTCGGCAGTCACGGCGGCGAGTCTACGGGGGCGGACGTGTCCACGACCGGGGTGACCTGTGACGGGACCGTGCCCGTCGGGGGTGGCAGGATCGCCGGGTGCCCTCGTACCGCGTGAGCCTCGCCGTCGGCCTGCTGCAGCCGGGCGTCGACCCCGCCGACGTGCTGCCGGCCGCCGCCGACGCGGCGCGCGAGCTGGTCACCGTCGAGGCGTACGACGTCGGCGTGGTGCGGGGCCGGGCACGGATCACGGTCCGCTTCACCGCGGACGACGACGCCGCCGCGCACCGCGTGGCGGACGCCGTCCACGACCGGGTCGACGCGCTCGCCGACACCTTCGGCGGCACCCTCACGCGCCGGTGGGGCAATCGCTGGCAGCCCGCCTGACGACGCCCCGTCGGTCGAGCCCGTCGAGACCTCGGGTCCCGAGAGGCTCGACCGGCGACTCACTGACCGAAGGCCTCCAGCAGGTTCCGGCGCTCGGCGTCGGTCAGGTTGGTGCTCACGAGCGTCGCCTGGACGCCGTGGAGGCGCTCTGCCAGGCGGTCGGGGTCGATCGGCTCGGTCACGACGAACAGCGCCGACGTGCCGGGCACGATCTCCTTCTTCATCGTCTCGAGGTCCTTCGCGGTGATGCCCACGTCGGACAGGGACTTCGAGATGCCGGCGATGGCGGCGCCCGCGGCGGCGCCCAGGATCGGCAGGAAGAACAGGGCGCCCAGGAGCAGGCCCCAGAACGCACCCCACCCCGACGCCTTCGCCGTGTCGTCGTGGTCCCCTTGGGTGCTCGGCTTCTTCGCGCCCTCGGGCCAGCTCACGACCGCGTGGTCGATGATCTTCACCAGACCGTCCGCCTCGCCGCCCTTGACGGCCTTGAAGGCGCGGTCGGCCGCGCCCGGGTCCTCGAACTTCCAGACCGTGAAATTCGCCATGCGTCGCTCCCTCCAGAGGCCGGGCCCGTTCCCGGCTGGTCGTCATCCTGGCAGCGTGGGCAGGCCGCGCAACCGGACCGGGCGGTCAGTACCGTGGGGACCATGACCTCCTCCCCCGTCGATCCCACCACCACGACCTCCTGGGGCGACCTGTACGCCCACTACCAGGAGTTCCGGGGCGACCTGCGTGCCTGGTTCGCCGCCGACCCGGGCCGTGCCGAGCGCATGACCCACGTCGCGGGCGACCTGCACGTGGACCTCTCCAAGAACCTCGCGACCGACGAGACGCTGGGCCTGCTGGTCCGCCTCGCCCAGGAGGTGCGCCTGCCCGAGCGCATCGAGGCGATGTTCACCGGCGAGCACATCAACGCCACGGAGGACCGCGCCGTCCTGCACACCGCGCTGCGCCGCGCGCCCGGCACGCAGCCGCCGCTGGTCGTCGACGGGCAGGACGTCGACGCCGACGTGCAGTCCGAGCTCGACAAGCTGAGCGCCTTCGCCGACCAGGTCCGCGACGGGTCGTGGACGGGTGTCACCGGCAAGCCCGTGCGCACGGTCGTGAACATCGGCATCGGCGGCTCCGACCTCGGCCCGGTCATGGTCTACGAGGCGCTCAAGCCGTACGGGCGGCCGGACCTCGAGGTCCGGTTCGTCTCCAACATCGACCCCACCGACGTCGCGCAGAAGACGGCGGACCTCGATCCGGAGACCACGCTGTTCATCGTGGCCTCCAAGACGTTCGGCACGCTGGAGACGCTGACCAACGCGCGCCTCGCCCGGGCGTGGCTGTGGGAGCGTCTCATCGCCGCGGGCGTCATCGAGGACGACCCCGACGCGAAGCAGGCCGCCGTCAAGGCGCACTTCGTGGCCGTCTCGACCGCCCTCGACAAGGTGGCCGACTTCGGCATCGACCCCGCCAACGCGTTCGGGTTCTGGGACTGGGTAGGCGGTCGCTACTCCGTGGACTCCGCGATCGGCACGTCGCTGGCGATCGCCTTCGGCCCCGCCGTCTTCCGCGACCTGCTGGCCGGCTTCCGCGCGGTCGACGAGCACTTCCGTTCCGCCCCGTTCGAGGCCAACGTGCCCGTCCTCATGGGCATGCTGAACGTCTGGTACGTCAACTTCCTCGGCGCCCACACGCACGCGGTGCTGCCGTACGCGCAGCAGCTGCACCGCTTCCCCGCGTACCTGCAGCAGCTCACGATGGAGTCCAACGGCAAGTCGGTGCGCTGGGACGGTTCCCCCGTCACCACGCAGACGGGCGAGGTCTTCTGGGGCGAGCCGGGCACCAACGGCCAGCACGCCTTCTACCAGCTCATCCACCAGGGCACGCGCCTCATCCCGGCGGACTTCATCGCCCTCGCCACCCCCGCCTACCCCCTCACCGACGGGACCGGGGACGGCAAGGCCGTGGCCGCGGGTGCCGACGTGCACGAGCTGTTCCTCGCGAACTTCTTCGCCCAGACCAAGGCGCTCGCCTTCGGCAAGACGGCGGACGAGGTGCGCGCCGAGGGCACGCCCGAGGAGATCGTGCCCGCGCGCGTCTTCTCCGGGAACCGGCCGACGACGTCGATCATCGCCCCGGCGCTCACGCCGTCGGTGCTCGGTCAGCTCGTCGCGCTGTACGAGCACATCACCTTCGTGCAGGGCGTGGTGTGGGGCATCGACAGCTTCGACCAGTGGGGTGTCGAGCTCGGCAAGAAGCTCGCCCTGGAGGTCGCTCCCGCGGTCTCGGGCGACGACGCCGCGCTGGCCGCGCAGGACTCCTCCACCCAGGCGCTCATCCGCTACTACCGCGAGCACCGCGCCTGAGCGTCACTCGCCGCCGGGCACCTGGCCCTTGACGTCGTCGTACTCCGCCTGGTTCGGCAGCTCGCTCGGCGTGTAGACCAGGCGGACGACGCCGGTCGGGAAGGCCTCCGACCGCAGCAGGGTGAGCGGGTAGATCGGCTCCCCCTCGTCGAAGAGCCGCTCGCCGTGGCGCGCGGCGACGGGGTGCACCAGCAGGCGGAGCTCGTCGAGCAGGCCGGCGGCGAGGAGCTGGCGGACGATCGACAGGGAGCCGGGCACGAGGACCTTGTCCACGCCGTCCTCGGCCTTCAGCGCCTCGACGGCGGCCGCGAGGTCGCCGTCGAGGCGTTCGACGTTGCGCCAGCCGAGATCGCCGTCGGAGCGGGTCGCCACCACCTTGCGCATGTTCCCGAGCCGCTTCGCGAAGGCGGCGTCCTCCTCACCGGCGTCCTCCCGCTCGGGCCAGGCGCCGGCGAAGCTCTCGTAGGTGACCCGGCCGATCAACAGCACGTCGGTACCGGCGTAGTCGTCGTCGACGGCGCGCGACATGTGGTCGTCGAAGTACGGGAAGTGCCAGGCGGGGTCGATCTCGGCGACGCCGTCGAGCGAGATGAAGAGGGTCGAGACGACCGTGGCCATGGGAGGTCCTTTCCGAGCGGGCGCCGAGCGGCTCCCGAGAGGGTGCTGACGGGGACGACCGTCCGTCGCTGAGGAAATCATCGGCGCGGCGCGCGGCGGCCGCACCTAGGATCAGGGGCCATGCCCGCCCTGGACCCCCGTGCGATCCTCGACGCGCGCCCCACGGGCCGCCCGTCGGTGGGCGTCATCGTGGCGATCGCGGTCTCGTCGGTGTGCCTGCTCGTGGCGCTCGTGATGACCTCGGCGGAGGGGCCGACGTTCCTCGAAGGGCTGCTCCTCGCCCTCCTTCCCCTCCCGCTGCTGCTGGCCGGGGTGCTCGCCCTCGACCGGCTCGAGCCCGAGCCGCCGGACGCGCTGGTCCTGGCGTTCCTCTGGGGCGCGGGGATCTCCGTGCTGGTCGCGATGGGCATCAACACCGCCGGGCTCACGCTGCTGTGGACGCCGCTGCTCGGCCAGGAGGAGGGCTTCGTCGCGACGGCGGTGCTCACCGCCCCCGTCGTCGAGGAGACCCTCAAGGCGCTGGTGCTCGTGGGGATGCTCTGGTTCCGCCGGCACGAGCTGAACGGGCCCACCGACGGCATCATCTACGGCTCGATGGTGGGCCTGGGCTTCGCCACGGTGGAGAACATCCACTACTACACGACGGCGGGCCCCGACGGTCTGGCCGTGACGTTCGTGGCACGCGGCCTCCTGTCGCCGCTGGTCCACCCGCTGTGCACCTCCCTGACCGGCCTCGGGATCGCGACGGCGGCGCTCGCGCCGCGGGGCTGGGCGCGGGTCTGGCCGGTGCTGCTCGGCCTGCTCGGCGCGATGACGTACCACGCGCTGTGGAACGCCGCCCCGTCGTTCGGCATCGTGCCCGTCCTCGCCGTGTACCTGCTGGGCCTGGGGATCGTGGTCGGGCTGCTCGTCGTCGTGCGCGCCGACCGCGCACGCATCGTCGCGCTCATCGGGCAGCACCTGCCGCAGTACGGGCCGCTGGGCGTCGTCGCCCTGCCGGACGTCGTGATGCTCACCTCGCTGGCGCGACGCCGGCGCGCCCGCGCGCAGGTCCGGGCCGCCGCCGGCCCGGGGCCCGCCCGCGCGATGCGCGACTACCAGCAGGCGGCGACCGAGCTCGCGATGCTGCACCGCCGCCTCGACCGCGGCTTGGTGGACCGCGCCGCGTTCGAGCGGCAGCGCGGCCCCCTCCTGGCGCTCATGCTGGCGGCCCGGGGCGTCTTCACGCCGCTGTGGCGGCCCGAGGCGCCGCCCCGCTGAGGCCCAGCGCGATCACCGCGCCCACGGCCAGGTGCTCCAGGAGGAGCAGCAGGATCGCGCCGGCGGTCGCGGCCCCCAGCGGGCCCAGCAGCGACACGAGCAGGACGGCGCCGCTCAGCACCAGCCAGGCCGCCCGCCCGCCGTTCCTCCGCCGGAGCAGGAGCGCCCGGACGCCCCACCCGGCCAGCGCCGCCGTGAGGCTCGCGGCGATCACCGCCGAGATGGTGACCTCGAGCGTGCCCGACCCCGCCCGCACCTGCGGGTCGACGCCGAGCGCCGTGCCGATCCTGAAGACGAGCGCGCCGGTCAGGACCGCGCCCACCACGACCGTCCGCGGGCGGTTCCACCAGGAGCTCCGGGGCGGCACGTCCGGTGCGGAGCCCCGCGTCGCGCGGCCGCCGGTCAGGTTTTCTGTCGTGTCCATGTCGTCCCCTCCTCGGTGCCGGCACCCTGCCGGCACGACGACCCTCCCGCGGGCGCCGGCGGGCCCGCTCCCTGCCGCGGTCGGTCCGTCCCGCGCCAGGGGGAGGCGGCACCCCCGACTTTCGTCGGTGTCGCGCCGCGGCGGCCCGCCGTAGCGTCCCGGTCATGACATCCACCGGCACCCTGCACCCCGCCGCCGAGGCCCGCGGCGCGTGGGCCGCCGACGCTCCGTGCCCACCGCCCGCCCCGGGCCCGCCGCGAGTGCCGCGCGGCGTCCTCGTGAGCTCCTGGGTGCTCGTCGCCGTCCTGACCGTGGCCGCGACGGCCGCCGTCATCACGGCCACCCCGGTGCCCGGGGCGGTCGTCGGCACGACGCCGCAGGTGCCGGCCGCCGTCGACATCAGCGTCGCCGTCGCGGCGGTCGCCCTGGTGCCGCTGCTCTTCACCCGCCGCAGCGTCGCGGCCGCCGTCGGCCTCGCGGTGCTGGCCGCCGTCTCGGGCGCGGCGACGCCCGCCGCGACGGTGGGCACGCTGCAGGTGGCGCGCTGGTACCCGGTCCGCACGGCGGCATGGGTGGCGGGCGCGGGGGTGCTGGGGCACGCCGTGCAGGCGCTGTGGCGGCCGGTGAGCCTGCCCCTGGGCTGGTGGCTGCTGTGCGACGTGGCGGTGCACGCCGCGCTCTTCGGCTGGGGCGCCTACGGCCGCGAGCGCGCCCTCGTGCTGTGGTCCCTGCGCGACCGGGCGCGCCGCGCCGAGGCCGAGCAGGAGCGGCGCGTCGCGGAGGCGCGCACGGCCGAGCGCACCCGCATCGCCCGGGAGATGCACGACACCCTCGCCCACCGGCTCTCCCTCCTCGCGGCGACGGCGGGCGCCATGGAGTACCGGCCGGACGCCGACCCGACCGCGCTCGCCGCGGCCGCGGGCCGCGTCCGCGCCGGCGTGAGCGACGCCCTGGAGGACCTGCGCCAGGTGATCCGCCTGCTCCGCGCGGGCCCCGACGACCTCGGTCCCGTGCCCGGCCTGGACGACGTGCGCCGCCTCGTCGACGACGCCCGCGCCGCCGGGAACGACGTGGGCTACGAGCGCACGGGCGACGACACGCCCCCGGCCGCCGTCGCGACCGCGGTGTTCCGGGTGGTCCAGGAGGGGCTGACCAACGCCCGCCGGCACGCACCCGGTGCCGCCGTGCGCGTGACCGTCGCGACCGCTCCGGGCGAGGTCCGCGTGCGGGTGGCCGACGACGGCGCCCGCCCGGGCAGCGCCCCGCCGGAAGGTGCGGGGACGGGCACGGGCACGGGCCTGGTCGGGCTGCGCGAGCGCGCCACGCTGCTGGGTGGCACGCTCACCTCCGGCCCGGCGCCCGGGCCCGACGCGTCGCGCGGGTTCGGCGTGGAGGCCTGGCTACCGTGGGACGCGTGACGACGACGCCGGGACCCGGCCCCACGACAGATACCGGCGCTCCGGACGCGACTCTCGTCCGCCTCGTCCTCGTGGACGACGACGCGCTGGTGCGCGCAGGTCTGCGGCTCATGCTCGACGGCGCGCACGGGATCCGGGTCGTGGCGGAGGCGGCCGACGGCGCGGAGGTCCCCGGCGTCCTGGACGCGCACCCCGCCGACGTCGTGCTCATGGACCTGCGGATGCCGGGCACGGACGGCATCGCCGCCACGCGGCGGGTGCGGGCCCGCCCGTCGCCACCGGCTGTCGTCGTGCTCACCACCTTCGACACCGCGGAGGAGGTGGGTGGCGCGCTGCGCGCCGGGGCCGCCGGCTACCTGCTCAAGGACATGGCGCCCGACCGGATCGCCACCGCCGTGCGGGCGGCGGCCGCGGGCGAGCCCGTGCTGGCGCCGGACGTCGCGCGGCGGCTCATGGACGCCGTCGCCGGGACGGACGGCTCGCGCGACCGCGCCCGGGCCGCGCTGGGCGTCCTCACGGCGCGCGAGCGCGACGTCGCGGTCGAGCTGGGCCGCGGGGCGTCGAACGCCGACATCGCCGCCCGGCTCTACCTCAGCGTGCCGACCGTGAAGGCGCACGTGTCGAGCGTGCTCGAGAAGCTGGGGCTGGAGAACCGCACCCAGGTCGCCCTGCTGGTGCACGACGCCGGCGAGGCCTGAGGCTCAGCCCTCGACGAGCGCCCACCCCTCGCAGTCCTGCGGCTCCGCTGCCGTGACCGCTCCTCACCCGTGCTCGCGGGGGACCCTCCTGGACCGAGGGCGCGCCCTCCCAGCACCGCAAGGCAGGGCAGCGCCCACGCCGCGAGCGGCCGCCGCGCCCTGCCCGTGGGCTCGTCGTCAGAGGTCATGCCCCGTCGATGTCGCCGCCGCCGCCGTCCTTGCACGGGACGTGTCGCGCGCGCCGGGCGCGTCAGGTGCCGCGAGCCCCAGGAACTCCGCGACCCGGGTGTTCGCAGGCGCGCACAGCAACACGTCCGGGGCATCCACCTGCAGCAGCCGCCCGGCGTCCATGACGGCCACGCGGTCGGCGACGGTGAACGCTTCGTCGTGGTCGTGCGTGACGAAGACGGCCGTGGTGCCGGTGGCCCGCAGCGCGTCGCGGACGTCCACGGCGAGGCGCTCGCGCAGCCGACGGTCGAGGGCGGACAGCGGCTCGTCGAGCAGCAGCAGGCGCGGGCGCGGCGCGAGCGCGCGAGCCAGCGCGACGCGCTGCTTCTCGCCGCCGGACAGGGTCGCGACGGACCGGCCCTCGTAACCGGCCAGGCCGACGTCGGCGAGCAGCGCGGCGACCCGCGCGGCGCGCTCCGCGCGCGGCACGCCCTGCGTCTCGAGCCCGTACGCGACGTTGCGGCCGACGTCGCGGTGGGGGAAGAGCTGGCCGTCCTGGAAGAGCAGCCCGAAGTTCCGTCGGTGCACGGGCACGCCCGCCAGGTCGTCGCCGTCGAAGGCGACGGTGCCGGACGCGAGCGGCTCCAGCCCCGCGACCGCGCGCAGCAGCGACGACTTGCCGCATCCGCTCGGCCCCAGCAGCGCGACGATCTCGCCGGCGGCGACGTCGAGCGACACGCCGTCCACCGCGACGGACCCCGGCCGGCGACGGGTCGCCCCGTACCGGACGACGGCGTCACGCACGGCGAGCCCCGCCGTCTCGCGGGCCTGCTCCATCAGAACTCCCCTCCGGGCCGGTCGCCCCGCAGGCGCTCGGCCACCATCATGACGGTCGCGGTCAGCAGCGCCAGCACCACGGACGCCGCGAGCGCCATCCCGTAGTTCTCGGCCCCGGGCCGCCCGATGAGCCGGTAGATGACCACGGGCAGCGTGGCCGTGTCGGGGCGGGCGAGGAACGACGTCGCGCCGAACTCCCCGAGCGAGACGGCGAACGCGAACCCGATCGCCAGCCCGAGCGACCGCGTACCCAAGGGCCCGTCCACCGTGCGCAGCACCCGCCCGGGCGCGGCGCCGAGGGTGGCGGCGGCCTCGCGCAGGCGCGGGTCGATGGCGCGCAGCACCGGCAGCATCGTGCGCACCACGAGCGGGATCGCCACCACGGCCTGCGCGATCGGCACCAGCGCCCCCGAGGTGCGCAGGTCGACGTCGAGGCCCAGCGGCCGGTCCAACGTGATGAGGAAGCCGAACCCCACCGTCACCGCGGAGACGCCGAGCGGCAGCATGAACGCGGCGTCGAGCGCACCGACGGCGTGCCGCAGCCCCGCCCGGCGCGGGCGGCGCGAGACGACGAGGGCCACGAGCCCGCCCACGACGACGGCGATCAGCGCGGCCCACGCCGCGGTGCGCAGCGAGTTGCCCAGCGCCTCCCACACCGTCACCGTGAGCGCGTTGCGTCCGCCGGTGGTGCCGAGCGCCACGTAGTTGTCGAGACCCCAGGAACCGTCGGGCGCCCGCAGCGAGCGCGTGACGAGCCCTGCCATGGGCAGCACGAGCAGACCCGCCACGACGACGAGGGTGACGAGCGCGGGCGCGAGGTCGGCGCCGTCACGCAGCCGCAGCCGGTGCGCGGACACCCGGTCGCTCGTGAGGTGCAGGGCCCGCTCCCGGCGCGCACGGGCGCGGGAGCTGACCAGCAGGGCGGCGCCCACCACGACGAGCTGCAGCACCGACAGCACCGCCGCCGAGCGCAGGTCGAGGAACTGGGTGGTGCGCGTCCAGATCTCCGTCTCGATGGTGCCGTAGCGCAGGCCGCCGAGCACCAGCACGACGCCGAACGCCGTCGCGCAGAACAGGAACACCACCGCCGCGGCCGACGCGATCGCGGGGCCGAGCGCGGGGAGCGTCACCGTGCGGAACGCGCGCCACGGCGTGGCACCGAGCGCCCGGGCAGCCTGCTCGGCGCGCGGGTCCAACCGCTCCCACATCCCGCCGACCGTGCGCACCACCACCGCGTAGTTGAAGAACACCAGGGCCAGCACGATGCCGGCGAAGCTCTCCTCGAGCCCGGCCCAGCCGAGCACACCGCCCGGCGCGAAGAGCGCGCGGAACGCGACACCGACGACGACGCTCGGCAGCACGAACGGCACGGTCACCAGGCCGCGCACCAGGGTGCGGCCGGGGAACCGGCACCGGTACAGCACGTACGCGCCCGGCAGGCCGAGCAGCACCGACAGCACCGTGCCGGTGAGCGCCTGCGCGAGCGTCTGGCCGACGATCCGCCACGTGCGGTCCTGGGACAGCACCTCGGCGAACCCGGACAGGTCGAGCTCCCGCCCCGTGGGCGTCTCGGCGAAGAACCCCTGCAGGACGAGCGACACCACCGGCCAGGCGAAGAAGACCGCGAGGAACCCCAGCGGGAGCGCGACGGCGGCGCCCCAGCCGAGCCACGCGCCCCAGCGCGGCGTCGTCGGGCGCCTCAGCCGACGACCGTGGCCGTCCACTGCTCGATCCACTCGTCACGGTGCGCGGCGACGTCCGCCGGCGCCACCTCGAACGGCTCGTCGGCCAGCGGCGCGAACTGCTGCCAGTCGGCGGGCAGCTCCACCTCGGGGTCGGCCGGGTACATGTACATCTGGCCGGGGACGTCGGCCTGGAACTCCGCGGAGGTGAGGAAGTCGACGAGCTGCTTCGCGCCGTCCGGGTTCTCCGCACCCGCGAGCACGCCCGCGTACTCGACCTGCCGGAAGCACGTGTCGAGCATCGCGCTGGTGGTGGAGGTCGTCCCGTCCTCGCTCACCGTGAACGCGGGCGACGTCGCGTACGACAGCGCGATCGGCCGTTGCCCGCCCTCGCCGGCCCCGGAGAAGTCCACGTAGTACGCGTCCTCCCAGCTCTCCGCCACCTTCACGCCGTTGTCGCGCAGGCCGGCCCAGTAGCCCTCCCAGCCGTCGGTGCCGAAGGCGCCGATCGTCGCGAGCAGGAACGCGAGGCCCGGGGACGACGTCGCGGGGTTGGTGACCACGGTCAGGTCCCGGTACGCCGGCTTCGTGAGGTCCTCGAGCGTCGCCGGCGGCGTGACGTCGTGCTCCTCGAACCAGCCGTCGTCGAGGTTGAGGCACACGTCGCCCCGGTCGACCGGCGTGAGCACGCCTGCCAGGTCGTCAGGCGCGTAGGCGGCGACCTGCGGGTCGAGGTCCGCCGGCTGATACTCCTCGAAGACCCCCGCGTCGACGGCGCGCGACGCGTACGTGTTGTCCACCCCGAAGACGGCGTCACCGAGCGGCGCGTCCTTGGTGAGCACCAGCTGGTTCACCAACGTGCCCGCGTCGCCGGGCGCCACCTGCTCCACGGTGAGCCCGGACTCCTTCTCGAACGCGGCCAGCACCTCGTCCGAGACGGCGAACGAGTCGTGCGTCACGAGCGTCACGGTGCTCGACCCCTCGCCGCTCGTGCCGTCCGACGACGTCCCGCCGCCGCAGGCCGCCAGCAGCGGCAGCAAGGCGACGGCTCCCGCGGCCGCGGCCGTGATCCTCAGGTTCATGCTGTCCTCCTCGAGGTGCGAGAAGGGGGTCCTGCGGGCGTCCGGCACCGTCGTGGTGCGGCCTCCCGCAGGGAACGAGATTCCCGACTTCCTCCACCGGTGCTAACCGGGTCAGGTTCGAGGGTCTGCGGCGGTCCGCACTCTCAGCGCCGGTGAGCGCTCCCCTGTCGTATCACCACGAGCCTACACATCACGGCCGCGCTACCGTGGTGCCGTCCTCGACTCCGGGGTGTGACGTGCCTGACGTGCCGTGACGCCGCCCGAGAGCCGTGGACGCCGTACGACGCGCCGGCCATGTCTGGCCGCGCCGGGACCGACCGAGGGAGAGCACGTGACGGACACCGAGCAGCCGCTGGGCGTGAAGGTCGGCACGGTGGTGCTGACGATCGCCGCCGGATGGGCCGCGCAGAAGCTCGTCGGGGTCGTGTGGGAGAAGGCGACGGGCAACGTGGCGCCCACCAACGTGGACGACGACGAGCTGTCGATCATCCAGGCCGTCACCTTCGCCGCGGTCTCGGGCGGCGTCGCGGTGCTGGCCAAGCGCCTCGCCCGCCGTGGCGCGGTGCGCGCGGCTGCCCGCTTCGTCCCCGGCCGCTGACCGCCCCGGGCCGGGTCGGCCCGGGGTCTGTCTCCGTCGGTCGAGCCTGTCTCCGTCGGTCGAGCCTGTCGAGACCTGTCAGCGGCTAGCGCGGGGGCGACGGCGCGCCAGCTGGGCATCGTGGCCGTGCGGCCGGTCCACGGGCCGCACGGTGGCGAGCGCCTGGCTGAGGCGCTCCGCCGCGTCCTTCGCGGGCGGCGCCGCCCGCACTACCTCCGCGGCCGTGAGTGCGGCGTCCCGCTCGCCCACGGGCCTCGCGAGCGCCTTCATCACCTGCTCGCCCGCGGACTGGGCGGAGACGCCTACCTGGGCGCCGACGTCCGAGAGCACCTCGGTGGCGACGGACTCGTCGACCCCGCAGACGGCCATGATGGCGCCCTTCGCCTGCTCCCCGGCCGCCGCCGAGACGAAGGCGCGGGACACTGCACGCTGCGCCTCGCGGTCGAGCACGTCGCGCACCACGGGGCTCGCGTCGATGACGTAGCCGACGATCTGGGACGACGCGCCGTCGGCGCCGTGGCGCGCCTGCCCGGTCACGACGACGGTGTGGGTGCGCCCGTGGTCGTCGACGACGCGGTGCGCGCCCGAGAAGGGCCGGCCCGCCCCGAGGGCGACGGACGCCGTGCGGGAGAGCCGGTCGCGGTCGTCCGGGTGCAGGTGGGCACGCAGCACCTCGGGCCCGGGCTCGACGGTCCCCGGCTCGCGCCCGAAGATGCGGTAGACCTCGTCCGACCACCACCACTTCCCCGTGGCGACGTCGACCCGGTACTGGCCCACGAGCAGCTGGCTTCCGGCGCCCAACAGCTCCGCGAGAGCGACGAGCTCGCGGCGCGGGGAGTCGTTCGGCGTGCTGGGCATCGGGCTCACCTCCCAGTGCGCTGCAGCTGGGTCCGGCGTGCAGTTCTCCTGGCTCCACCACGGTACCGGGACGGCGCGACACCGCCACCCCACGACGCAGGCCGAGCGGGTGGAATCCTGGCCGCCGCCCCGGTCAAGGAGCGAGCCGTGATTCCACCCGCTCCGGCGCGCGTGGGGTTCGGGGCGGGGTCAGACGGCGGTCGCCGCTGCCGCCTCCGGCTCGCCCACCGTCTCGGCCTTCTCGGCCGCCACGGCCTTGCGGTGCTGGCGGAACGAGTACACGACGGCGGCCGCCCAGCCGATCGCGATGATCCCGAGCACCAGGGCGCGCACCCCGTCGCTCACCGGGAACGAGTCGAGGCTCAGCAGGGTCCGCACGTTGGTGAGCACGATGATGCCGCCGACGGCGGAACCCAGGACGCGCGGCGGCACCAGGCGCACGAGCCACGCGGCGATCGGCGCCGCGATGAGCCCGCCGATGAGCAGCGCCAGCGCCCAGGTCGGGTTGATGCCCGCGGTGCCGAGGCCGAAGAGGAAGCCGAGGCTGGCGGCCACGGCCACGAAGAACTCGCTGGTGTCGATCGAGCCGATCACCTTGCGCGGCTCCATACGGCCGCTCGCGAGGATGGCGGGGGTGCCGACCGGGCCCCAACCGCCGCCGCCCGTGGCGTCCATGAACCCGGCGACCAGGCCGAGCGGCGTGAGGAACCGCTTGCGCAGCGGCTGCCCGAGACGGTCCGTGCGCAGGCCGCGCAGCGTGAACCGCAGCAGCACGTAGAGGCCGAGGGCGAGCAGCAGGATGGACATCAGAGGCTTGGCGATCTCGGTCGACAGCCAGGACAGGAACGTCGCGCCGGCGAACGCACCGATCGCGCCGGGGATCCCGATCTTGATGACGACCTTCCAGTCCACGTTTCCGAAGCGCCAGTGCGACGCGCCGGAAGCGAGCGTCGTGCCGACCTCGGCAAGGTGGACGGTCGCGGACGCGGCCGCCGGGTTGGTACCGATCGCGAGCAGCAGGGTCGTCGAGGTCACGCCGTAGGCCATGCCGAGGCTGCCGTCGACGAGCTGCGCACCGAGGCCCACGAGGGCAAGGAGGACAAGTGTCCGCACGGGGGTTCCCTCCGTTTCGGCGCGGCAGCTGGTCCGCCGCGACGGATTCAAAGTTACCCGATCGGTCCCATCGGATTCAACGGTCTCAGGGTTTTGCCCGCATGGCGAGATGCGTCGGGGGGCGGCCGGGCGACGGCGGGGGGCCGGCGGACGGGCACGCGTCCGCCGACGGTCAGGCGACCGCGGCCTCCGTCACGGGTTGATCCACGCTGATTCCTGCTCGGTGAGCCGGCGTACGACGTCGGGGATGTTCCCGGCCGCGAGGTCGGCCAGGGTCACCTGCTCGAGCACCGCACGCACGTTGACGCGCAGCGCGACCCACACGTGCAGCAGCGAGGCCGCCGCCCCGGCGTATTCGAGGTCGGACGGGCGGGCGTCACGCACGAACACGAGCGGCCCGTCCACGGCCCGGACGACGTCGGCCACGGTCACCTTGTCGGCAGGCCGGGCGAGCACATAGCCGCCGCCGGCACCGCGTCGGCTCGCGACGATGCCCTCGCGCCGCAGATCGCTGAGGATCGCCTCGAGGAATCGGTGCGGCACCTCCTGCGCGCGGGCGAGGGACTCGGCCGGGACGGGGCCGTCGTCGGACGCCGCGAGCTCCGCGGCGGCCCGCACCGCGTAGTCGGCCTTCGCGGAGATCCTCATCGACGCGCTGCCTCCGCCGCACCCAGGCGCGCACCCGCGAGCAGCGGCCCGGCCTCTCGCGCCGATGCCGCGAAGGACCCCGTCAGCGGCAGGTCCGGCAGGATGACCGCCTGGGCCGCGTGGTACACGTCCGGCTTGCCGATCCACGTCCGGCCGGAGGGGACGTTGTCGGCGTCGAGCTCGTGGAACCAGGAGCCGCGGTCGTGGTCCACCAGGTGCACGTCGATCCATCCCCACCACTGGTCGGCGAGTTCGCCGAAGCGCGCCTCGCCCGTCGTCCGGTGCAGGACGTCGGCGGCTGCCGCGGCCTCGGCAGCCACCCAGTGGAACCGGCGGGCCTCGACGGGCTTGCCGGACCAGTCGGTGGTGTACACGAACCCGCCCTGGGGCCCGTCCCAGCCGTCCGCCACGGCGCGCTCGAAGAGCTGGCGTGCCGCGTCGGTGCGCCGGCCGGCGGTCCCGGCAGCGACGTCGACCTGCAGCAGCAGCCGCGCCCACTCCAGCCCGTGGCCGGGCGTCGCCCCGTACGGCTTGAAGGGGTCGTGCGGGCGGTCGGCGTTGTACTCCAGCTGGGGCTGCCACGAGGTGTCGAAGTGCTCCGGGATGCGCCACCCGTTGCCGGACGCCCACTCGATCACGCGGTCGGCGACAGTCGCAGCACGGTCGAGCCAGCGGCGCTCACCCGTGGCGTCGTGCGCCGCAAGAAGGGCCTCGACCGAGTGCATGTTCGCGTTGACGCCGCGATAGGGGTCCACGGTGTCCCAGTCACGGGACCGCTCGTCGAGGTGCAGCTGCCGATCCGCCTCCCAGAAGCGCTCGTCCAGCACCGAGAGCGCGGCCTCCAGCAGCGTGATGGCCCCCGGCGTGCGCGCCACGGTGCCGGTCGAGCCGGCAAGCACGACGAACGCGTGCCCGTACGCCTGCTTGAGGCCGTCGAGGTCCGCGCCCGGACCGCGCGAGGCGAGCCATCCCCCGTGCTCGGCATCGGCGAGCGCGCGCGACAGACCGCCGATCCCCCGCTCGAGAAGTGCCCCTGCGTCCTCGACGCCCAGGAGGTGCCCGAGGCCGAAGGTATGCGTCATCCGGCAGGTGATCCACAGGTGCGCGGGCTGCGTCGGGTCCACGGTGCCCTCGTCGTCCAGCCACCCGGCGGCGCCGTCGGCGTCGAGGGAGGGTCGGGCGAAGTCGAGCAGGCTGACGAAGTGCGCCGCGCGCCACGACGACGTGGGCCCGGCGGCAGGAAGGTGCGGGGTTCCGGTCACCCGAGGAGCCTATCGGCCCGGTCCGGGGCCCCGCTCCCCGGTCCGACGCACGGTGGGGTCAAAGCCTCGTACAGGGCCGCGGTCTGCGGCTCGGTGGGCCAGAGAATCGAACCGTCGGTCCAACCCTGCACGTCAAGGTCCGCCGCGTCCGCCACGTCGGCCACCGAAACGCAGTCCTGCCGAAGCTGGTCCCGCCGAGCCCGGTCCGGACGTGTCGCGCCAGCCTCTGCGCTTCTGGTGCCCGAACACGAGTGGTGCGTGTGTGAGGGTATGCGAAAGGCCCACCCCGGGGGGGTGGGCCTTTCGTGAATGGGTGTCCGGCGGCGTCCTACTCTCCCACCCCCTCTCGAGGGCAGTACCATCGGCGCTGAAGGGCTAAGCTTCCGGGTTCGGAATGGGACCGGGCGTTTCCCCCACGCTATGACCGCCGTAACAGTATCGAGTTTTCGGGTTGGTCCCCCTGGTTTGCCCGCGCACTGGTGGTGCGCGGGGGTGGGGGTGGTGCCCGTTTCTCGGGAACCGCACAGTGGACGCGTAGCATGTATTGATCAACAGTGTTGATGTGTGTGTGAAGTTGTTGGCTTATTAGTACCGGTCAGCTCCGACAGTCTT